>NZ_CP150279.1:0-4800000 GCF_045040715.1 Paenibacillus sp. FSL H7-0942
GTGGACAGCCATACTTCTGATTTATGGCAGCAAATTTTATCAATCATACAAAACAAACTCAGCAAACCCAGCTTTGACACCTGGTTCAAAGCAACCAAAGCCACCAAGCTGAATGACCATTCAATCGTCATTTCCGCACCAACCACGTTTGCCGTCGAATGGCTGGAGAGCCGTTACACCAAATTGGTTGGCTCGACGGTATACGAGTTGCTTGGCAAGCAAGTCGATGTGAAATTTGTCATCGAAGAGAACAAGCCTGCTGAACCGGACCCGCAACTGCCGGCTCCAACGCCTACAGTTGTACAGGAAGAAGCCGTACTCAGCATGCTGAATCCGAAATATACGTTCGATACATTTGTCATCGGGCCGGGCAACCGTTTTGCCCATGCCGCATCGCTGGCGGTCGCTGAAGCGCCCGCCAAAGCTTACAATCCTCTCTTTCTGTATGGAGGAGTAGGTCTCGGTAAAACTCACTTGATGCATGCGATCGGACATTATGTTCTGGAGCATGATCCGGGCAGCAAAGTCGTTTATTTGTCGTCTGAGAAATTCACGAACGAATTCATTAACTCGATCCGTGACAACCGCGGGGAGAGCTTCCGTAACAAATACCGGAGCGTCGACATTTTGCTCATTGATGATATTCAGTTCTTGGCGGGAAAAGAATCAACACAAGAGGAATTTTTCCATACGTTTAATGCGCTGCATGAGGAACGGAAGCAGATTATCATCTCCAGCGACAGACCACCGAAGGAAATTCCGACACTGGAAGAACGGCTTCGTTCTCGCTTTGAATGGGGGTTAATCACGGATATCCAGCCTCCAGATTTGGAGACAAGGATCGCAATTTTGCGGAAAAAGGCACGTGCGGAAAACTTGGATATTCCGAATGAAGCGATGATGTACATTGCCAACCAGATTGACACCAACATCCGTGAACTGGAGGGCGCCCTGATTCGGGTCGTTGCTTATTCTTCACTGACTAATCAAGATGTAACCACCCATCTGGCAGCTGAAGCACTGAAGGATATTATTCCTTCCAGTCGTCCCAAAATGATCACTATTCATGACATCCAACAAAAGGTCGGCGAGTATTATAGCCTTAAGCTTGAAGATTTCAAAGCACGGAAACGGACCAAGGCAGTTGCTTTTCCAAGACAGATTGCCATGTATCTCTCTCGTGAACTGACAGACTTTTCTCTGCCCAAAATTGGGGAAGCATTCGGAGGACGAGATCACACCACTGTCATACATGCTCACGAAAAAATCTCCCAAGCGATTAAAAACGATCAGGATCTCTATAAAGTTATCAACAACTTAACCGAAAAAATAAAGAATCCAACCTGAACAAGTCCCAAGCCTATGCACAACGTATACACATGTGGATAGGCTTGGGTGTACGGGTTTATACCCACTTATCCACATATTCAGTGCCCCTATTACTATTATTACTAAAAAGATCTTAAAGATATCATCTCCAAAATAGCCATTTCGGAGCTTAGCCTTCGGCCTTTGAAAAACACCTTTTAACACCCCAACACCCAAAAAAACAGCTAGGAGTGAAACCATGAAAATCAGCATAATGAAAAACTACTTAAACGATTCCATACAGCAAGTATCCAAAGCGATCTCGAGCCGTACGACGATTCCGATCCTGAGCGGTATCAAATTCGACGTGAATCATCAAGGTGTAACGTTGACAGCAAGTGACACCGATATATCCATTCAATCCTTCATCCCGCTTGAAGATGGAGATAAAAGCGTAGTTCAGGTAGATCAACCCGGCAGTGTAGTTTTGCCAGCCAAGTTTTTTGTGGAGATCATCAAGAAGCTGCCATCACAGGAAGTGCACATGGAAGTCAAAGAGAACTTCAACACCTTTATCTCCGCAGGTGCTACCGAAATTCAACTGGTAGGTCTGGATCCGGAAGAATTCCCGGTACTGCCAAGCATCGAAGAAAACCAAACCGTCTCCATTCCAGGAGATTTGCTGAAAAATATGATCAAACAAACGGTCTTCTCCATTTCCACACATGAGACTACTCCAATCTTGACAGGTGTACTCTGGAGTTTGGGTGATAACGAATTGAAATTTGTGGCAACAGACCGTCACCGTCTTGCTACTCGATCAGCAATGCTGGATAATGCAGAGGGTATCCGCTTCAACAACGTAGTCATTTCCGGTAAAACGCTGAACGAGCTCAGCAAAATTGTTCCGGATCAAAATACCCTTGTGGATATCGTTGTTGCAGATAACCAGGTCCTGTTCAAAATCGACCGTGTATTGTTCTACTCCCGTATTTTGGACGGAACATATCCGGATACTTCTAGAATTATTCCAACGTCATACAAAACAGAACTTGTTTTAGATACAAAAAAATTAAGTGAATCCATTGACCGGGCTTATTTGCTGTCGCGTGAAGAGAAAACAAACATCGTGCGTATGCAAACGATGGATTCGGGATCCGTTGAAATTTCTTCAAGCTCTTCCGAGCTAGGTAAAGTAAGAGAAGAAATCGAACCTGCCGAGTTTACAGGAGATCCGTTAAAAATCTCGTTCAACTCCAAATACATGCTGGATGTGCTGAAAGTTGTTGAAAGTGAGCAGCTGATGATCGCTTTTACAGGAGTCATGAGTCCAATCATCTTGAAACCGCTGGATGACAGTCACAGCCTTTACGTGATATTGCCATATCGGACGACCAACTAACGAAAGGAAGATCATAGTGAACCAAGTTACGATTCGTACGGAATATATTAAGCTTGATCAATTTTTGAAACTGGCTGATTGCATCCCAACTGGAGGTATGGCCAAAGCTCTGCTTCAGGAAGGACTTGTACGTGTGAATAAAGAGCCTGAGGAACGCCGGGGACGTAAGTTATACCCTGGGGATATCGTTGAAGTGGACGGAGAAGGCACATTCGAAGTTGCTGCAGAATAAGAAGACCAGTTCGATCCTGCTGCCTCCTGACGGACGGGATAAAAGGGAGGTTACCGCGTGTTTGTGAACAGCATTGATCTGCAGAATTTCCGCAATTATGAACATCTGAGACTGGATTCTTTTGGTCCCGTAAACTTGTTGATCGGACAAAATGCCCAAGGCAAGACCAATCTTGCAGAGGCGATTTTTGTACTTGCACTCACCAAGAGCCACCGTACATCCCGTGATAAGGAGTTAATCCGTTTCGGTGAGGAACGTGCCAGGCTTGCAGCAGAGGTCGACAAAAAGTACGGATCGGTCAAGCTTGAACTATCTTTGTCGCAACAAGGCAAAAAAGCAAAGATTAACGGCCTGGAGCAGCGCAAGTTAAGTGATTTTGTCGGAGCGCTCAATGTGGTGATGTTTGCACCGGAGGATCTGGAGATTGTAAAAGGCACACCGGGGGTCCGCCGCCGGTTTCTTGACATGGAGATTGGACAGGTTGCACCTGGCTACCTGTACCACCTGCAGCAATACCAAAAAGTGCTCGTCCAACGAAATAATTTGCTTAAGCAGTTATGGGGAAAAGGGGCATCGGCCCAGACCATGCTTGAGGTGTGGAACGAACAACTGGTCGAGCATGGTGTTAAAATCGTCAAAAAAAGGAAACAATTCATAAAGAAACTGCAAAAGTGGGCAGAAACGATTCATCAGGGGATCACCGGAGGCGGAGAAGTCTTGCGGCTGGCCTACCTTCCTTCCTTCAGCGAAGCCGCTGAGGAAGATGAAGCTGTCTTAATGGACCAATTTATGATAAAATTATCACAAATGAAAGAGCAGGAGATTCGCCGAGGCACAACCCTTAGTGGGCCGCATCGGGATGACCTGTCCTTTTTCATTAACGATCGGGAAGTACAAACATATGGCTCGCAGGGGCAGCAGCGCACAACGGCGTTGTCCCTTAAACTTGCGGAAATTGAACTGATTCATGAAGAAATCGGAGAATATCCAGTTCTGTTGCTGGATGATGTTCTGTCCGAGCTGGACCCTTTTCGCCAGACGCAGCTGATCGAAACGTTCCAGAGCAAGGTGCAAACCTTTATTACGGCTACGGGGATCGAGAGCCTGAACGTTGACAAGCTCAAAGATGCCAGTATTTATCACGTTCATGCCGGACAGGTTGAACGCTAAGGAGTGAGGGGCTTATGTACATTCATCTGGGCGGTGAGAAGATCATCCGTTCTTCCGAATTGGTCGCTATTTTTGATATATCGATTGAAAAATCCTCAAAGATCTCCAAGCAGTATGTCACGCATGCCGAGCAGGAAAAAACAGTGGAACACATCGGCGAAGAGGAAGCCAAGTCCATTGTGGTGACCAAAAACATTGTGTACTACTCGCCTATTTCCTCAGCCACGCTGAAAAAGCGGGCTCACATTTTTCCGGATCTCTAGCGTTGTGTGGCATAAAAGATGTCTCTTTTGCTGCTTGTCTTTAAATTTGAATAGCTGCTGAAATGAAGGACGTTGCCTATTTCAGCAAACAATTATTAGTTAACGCATATTTACGATATTGAATCTATAGAAGTAGGTGAAAGGCATGTCTATGAATCAACCGTCATATGATGCGAATGAAATTCAGGTCCTTGAAGGATTGGAAGCCGTACGGAAGCGTCCGGGCATGTATATCGGTTCCACCAGTTCCAAGGGCCTGCATCATCTGGTCTGGGAAGTAGTGGACAACAGTATTGACGAAGCGCTTGCAGGTTACTGCGACCACATTGAGGTCAGTATCCATGAAGACAATAGCGTGACTGTAGTCGATAACGGACGGGGTATTCCTGTCGGCGAACATACCAAAATGAAACGTCCTGCACTTGAGGTAGTTATGACTGTCCTCCATGCAGGGGGAAAATTTGGCGGCGGCGGATATAAAGTATCCGGTGGTTTGCATGGTGTTGGTGTGTCCGTTGTGAATGCACTCTCTGAAAAAGTGGTTGTAACGGTTAAACGTGAGGGACATATCTATCAACAGGAATATCGCCGTGGAGCTCCACAGTATGACCTGAAAGTGATCGGTACAACCGACGAAACAGGAACAACGGTTAGATTCCATCCGGACCCTGAAATTTTCACGGAAACAAGAGTGTTCGAATATGACATCTTGCTTGCCCGGATTCGTGAGCTGGCATTCCTGAACAAGGGCATCGGTCTTACATTGACGGATGAGCGTACAGGTGCAACCAACTCGTTCATGTACGAAGGCGGCATTATCGAATACGTCTCCTACCTGAACCAGAAGCGCGAAGTCCTGCATGAGAATCCAATTTACGTCGAAGGTTCCAGAGATAACATTCAGGTGGAAGTTGCCCTGCAATACAATGACAACTACACCGAGAATATCTATTCCTTCGCGAACAATATCAACACGCATGAGGGCGGAACGCACGAATCAGGTTTCAAGAGTGCCCTTACACGGATCATCAACGACTATGCTCGTAAGGCGGGTGTAATCAAGGACAGCACGGGGAACCTTTCCGGAGATGACGTGCGTGAAGGCTTGACAGCTATTATTTCGGTCAAGATTCCGGAACCGCAATTTGAAGGACAGACAAAGACCAAGCTGGGCAACAGCGAAGTGCGTGGGATTGTCGAATCCTTGTTTGCCGAGAAGCTGCAGGAGTTCCTGGAAGAGAATCCTTCCGTATCCCGTCGCATTTTGGAAAAAGGTCTGCAAGCAGCACGTGCGCGTGAAGCTGCCCGTAAAGCCCGTGAACTGACACGTCGTAAAGGTGCACTCGAAGTGAGCTCACTTCCAGGTAAACTGGCAGACTGTTCATCCAAGGATGCTTCAATCAGCGAATTGTACATCGTCGAAGGTGACTCTGCAGGCGGATCAGCAAAGCAAGGTCGGGATCGTCATTTCCAAGCGATTTTGCCACTGCGTGGTAAGATTTTGAACGTGGAAAAAGCTCGTCTCGACCGGATATTGGGTAATGCGGAGATTAGAGCAATTATTACGGCAATGGGTACGGGTATTGGTGATGACTTCGATATTGCCAAAGCACGCTATCACAAAATCATTTTGATGACCGATGCCGACGTTGATGGTGCTCATATCCGAACACTATTGCTGACATTCCTGTATCGGTACATGCGTAAAATCATTGAGGCAGGTTATGTATATATTGCACAACCGCCATTGTTCAAGATTGAGCGTAACAAAGTGATTCGTTATGCCGGTTCCGAGAGAGAGCGCGATGAAATTATTGCAACGCTCGGCGAAAATGCGAAATTCAACGTTCAGCGTTACAAAGGTCTTGGCGAGATGAATGCCGGACAATTGTGGGAAACGACGATGGATCCGGAGAGCCGGACCATGATGCAAGTATCGATTAATGATGCCATACTTGCTGATACCATGTTTGACACCCTGATGGGGGATAACGTTGAACCGCGTCGTGACTTTATCCAAGAAAATGCAAAATACGTGAAAAACCTCGACATTTAACATATTCGAAAAGGCGCCTGAGAGGGCGCCTTTTTTATATTAGGGAAGCTATGGAACAGGGAAGGCGTATACTTAGATCTCCATATCCCTTTGTTATCTGCGTACACGTTTTTTGGCAGATGAAGCCTGTGCTTTAGGGGATGGCCGGGAGCTCTTACCCTTTTTGGAGGGCAAACGACCGTACGCAATCGCATAACGTTTGATCTTCCGGTACGCCTCCTTGTCCGGTAATAAGCCAAAGGCATAAATGCCTGGCAGTGTGTTGACTTCAAGAATCCAGGGACGCCCTGCTTCGTCTAGCGCAATATCAATACCAATCTCTTTGAGTCTTGGAAATGATGTTTGCAATTGCACAGCGGTATGAATACCTAAGCGGTACAGCTCAGTGCGAAGTTTTTTGAAGCCATCCTGGTGAAGATGGGGGAGTACGAGTTCTTCAAACGTAGCCAATCGCCCACCACCATGAATGTTGGTGATGATTTTGCCCGGGGCAGCAATACGTCCCAGAACACCTGTTGTTTCCCAGTTGTGTTGCAGATTTTTCTGAGTTAACACACGCAAGTCAAAAGGCAAATTTTCATGCTTCATCAGCGAGATTCCCTGTTGAATGATATATTCACGTTCCTGAATACGATCATTCAGTGCTCGTTCGAGTTCGTCCAGGGAATGAAATGATCTCTCCTCTGTACCGTATTGGAGATGATATGTTGTTGTGAGATAGGTAGCTCTGGAGATAACAGCACTTGCTTCGGGTTCATCAGCCAGGTTTCGATCATTGGTTTCTTCCGAAACCTCTGCATCTGTGGTGGAATCTTCGGAATTAACAACAGGTTCGTATAAACGGGTTGTTCTCACCCGCATAACGCCATTACCGTAAGTGCCACGGTCCGGTTTGATATAGTTGGACTCAAATAATTCAGTCATTCGTTCCAGAGTTTGACGGCTATATTTTCGGGTCACTGGGATATATTCATTCACAATGCGACTGCGTTGTAACACGGCTGTTTTGGCCCATTTGCTGGAGACGCGTTGGATACCCAAGATTCATCAGTCCTTTCATGTTTTGTTCAGTTCTAAAGAGGGACCAGACACGGAGAAATCAAAGGACAAGAGACGATTTCAGTGGTATAATAGAGAAATATGGCGTTTTGTGCGATGAGCTGCACAATTTGCAGTTTGATCGTAGGACGGGAATGGCTTTAGCCTCGGTAGGCACAGTACATATGCCGTTTTTCTAGCATTGTATGTGCAATTGGGGAGGAAGGCAGGGCGTATCCCCAGACACGCAGAAGTTCCCGGAAGAAAGGCTATTGCCCAGCGGACGTTTAATTGTGTAACTTTTGTGAAAGTAATATAATAAAGAGTAGCGTTCTTGCGCGGTTTTAGCCTTGTTAGGCTTTTCACATATAATCAACTTTTTTGCATGACGGAATGGAACGTTTGTTGAAGGACAAGAAGGAGGTCCAGCATGGCGGAAGAAATGAACTCTCAGATTACAGATCGGGATATAGGCGTCGAGATGCGTGAATCGTTTATGGATTATGCGATGAGCATCATCGTTAGCCGTGCCTTACCTGACGTGCGTGATGGATTGAAGCCGGTTCACCGGCGTATTCTGTACGCGATGTCAGAGCTCGGCATGACACCCGATAAACCACATAAAAAATCAGCCAGAATCGTCGGCGAAGTTATCGGTAAGTATCACCCACACGGTGACTCTGCTGTTTACGAGACGATGGTACGGATGGCACAGGATTTCTCCCTGCGTTATATGCATGTAGATGGACATGGTAACTTTGGATCGGTCGATGGTGATATGGCAGCAGCCATGCGTTATACCGAAGCACGTTTGTCCAAGATTGCTATGGAAATGCTCAGAGATATCAACAAGGATACGATTGATTTCCAACCAAACTATGACGGTGAAGAACATGAGCCAATCGTTCTGCCTGCTCGTTTTCCTAACTTGCTTGTCAATGGGGTCGGCGGGATCGCGGTAGGTATGGCTACCAATATTCCTCCTCATAACCTGGGTGAGGTCATTGATGGTGTACAGGCCATGATTCAAAATCCGGACATTACATCCATGGAACTCATGGATTACATTCAAGGACCAGACTTCCCTACGTCCGGCTACATTTTGGGCCGTTCAGGCATTCGCCAGGCGTATCAGACCGGACGTGGTTCAGTAACGATGCGGGCTAAAACCAACATCGAAGAGAATAACAACAAGGCACGAATTATCGTTACAGAGTTGCCTTATCAGGTAAACAAGGCGAGACTCGTTGAGAAAATCGCCGAGTTGGTACGTGATAAAAAGATTGATGGTATTACTGACCTTCGTGATGAGTCTGACCGTAATGGTATGCGGGTTGTAATTGAGCTTCGCAGAGACGTGAATCCGGGGGTTGTCCTGAACAACCTGTACAAACATACATCGATGCAATCCACTTTCGGGATTAACATGCTTGCGATTGTTAATAAAGAACCTAAAATTCTGAACTTGCGTGAAGTGTTGTATCACTACCTGCAGCATCAGATTGAGGTTATTCGCAGACGTACGCAGTTTGAACTGAAAAAGGCTGAAGCTCGTGCACACATTCTAGAAGGTTTACGTATTGCGCTGGATCATATCGACGAGATTATTACGTTGATTCGTTCATCCAGTAATGCGGATGCAGCAAGAGAAGGTTTGATTGAGCGCTTCTCACTCAGTCATGATCAGGCTCAAGCTATTCTCGATATGCGTTTGCAACGCCTCACAGGTCTGGAACGCGAACGTATTGAAAATGAATATAACGAACTGATGGTCAAAATCAGAGAGTATCGCGAAATTCTGGCCAATGAGCATCTGGTGCTTGAGATTATCAGTACGGAGCTGCAAGAGATCCGCGACCGCTTCAGCGATGATCGTCGTACAGAGATCACTGTAGGTGAAGAGAGCATTCTGGATGAGGACCTGATTCCACGTGAAGAGGTTATCATTACGATTACTCATACAGGCTACGTGAAACGTCTGCCGGTATCCACATACCGCAGCCAGAAACGTGGTGGACGTGGGGTCGTGGGTATGGATACAAAAGATACCGACTTTGTCGAGCATCTGTTTGTGACCAACTCCCACAATTACCTCATGTTCTTCACTGACAAAGGTAAAGTGTACCGTCTCAAAGCTTACGAGATTCCAGAGCTTGGACGTACCGCTCGGGGAACGCCGATTATCAACCTGATCCAGATCGAGCAGGGCGAATCGGTCAATGCCGTAATTCCGGTCCAGGAATTCGAAAGTGACAGATACTTGTTCTTTGCTACCCGCCAAGGGGTTGTGAAGAAGACGCCACTTGAGGATTACACCAATATCCGCAAAGGCGGCTTGATCGGTATTTCCTTACGTGATGATGACGTTCTGATCGATGTTAAGCTGACCGATGGATTGCAAGAGATCATCATGGGTACAGCTCACGGAATGTCTATTCGATTCTCGGAAGGTAATGTACGTTCCATGGGACGTAGCGCAACCGGCGTCAAAGGGATTACATTGGATGAACAGGATGCTGTTATCGGCATGGATGTAGTTGATAAAGAGCTTGATGTTCTGATCGTTACAGCCAAAGGTTATGGTAAACGTACACCTGTCAATGATTATCGGATGCAGACTCGTGGCGGTAAAGGGATCAAGACTATTAATGTCACAGAGAAGAACGGCTCAGTAGTCAGCCTCAAAATGGTTAAAACCGAAGAGGATCTGATGATTATCACGTCCAGCGGTACGTTGATCCGGATGAGCATGGAAGGCATATCCACTATGGGTCGATACACGCAGGGTGTGAAGCTGATTCATATTCGTGACGAGGATTCAGTAGCTACAGTCAGCCGAATTGACAAAAATGAAGAGGAACCAGACGATGAGTCGCTTGAAGGCTTGGAAGGCGAGGAGTCCCAAGCTCCGGAAGTAAGCTTGGAAGAAGGCACCGTTTCTGACGCTGAGGTTAATGAAGTTGAGGGCGACGACGATTCCGGTTCGGAAGCATAAAATAGAATTTTATAAAGACTGATCTCTTTGAGATTGGAAGAAGATTGCGAGGGCTCCCACCGGGAGCCCTTTTGTTTGTATAAAGGAATCTCTTCTTTTATTCTTCCGAATCTGGGATGTACAGCCTGATTCCTGAGTAATATAATGGAAAATATCATGAAAAACCGGGACTATGGTCTTGTTTGTATTAACATAGAAGAACGATGAGTGAGGGGAATACACATGGGATTAATCACCCTGTCAGAAGTCAAACCAGGACTCAAACTTGGGAGTGATGTGCAAACACTTCGCGGCAACGTTCTGCTTCAGAAGGGAAAAGTCATTTTACCCAAGGATATGGAAGTGCTCAGAGCCTTTATGATTCAACAGGTAGATATTGAACAAGAAAGAACGGTGTCGAGTAGTACAGGAACCAAAGGTGCATCTGTGTCCGCAGGAAGTTCTGCCAATGACAACAATGGTGAACGGGCAGGGAAGACAGGGAACGTCACCACAGCTCCTGTAGTAACGTCTTTGCAGGATGAGTATGAGAAGATGGTTGGACTAACCAAAAATGCTTTCCTGTCCTCTCTGGCGGCTGAATTACCGGTCTATGAGTTACGTACACAGTTGGAGGCAGTGTTTGCACATCTCAAACAATATAATGTGCTTACCTTCAGTCCACGAGTAATGCAAGAACATGATTATGTATATCACCATGCCGTACTGAGTGCGATCACATCCTATCAACTGGCTCAATGGATCGATCTCCCCTCCAAGGATTGGATGCAAGTGGCTTTTGCAGGCTTGTTCCATGATATTGGTAACAACAAGGTAGATCCGCAGATACTCCATAAACCATCCACGTTGACGGCTACAGAGCAGGAAGAGATTCGTCAGCATACGAAATATGGTTATCAGATCCTTAAACAGGCAAAGGCCATTAATGAGGGAGCCAGACTTGCAGCGTTGCAGCATCATGAAAAAGTGGATGGTTCAGGCTACCCGTTGCAGCTTAGTGGGACGCAGATTCATATTTATGCCAAGATTGTAGCTATCGCTGATATTTTCCACGCCATGACGCTGGAGAAGATCTACCGCAAGGCACAATCACCATACCTAGTCCTAGAACAGATCCAAAGTGAGGCATTTGGGAAATTGGACCCTGCAATTGTCAGAGTATTTGTTCAACGGTCGACCCAGATCCATAATGGCATCCGAGTAAAACTCAGCAATAACCAGATTGGAGAGATCGTATTCTCTGATCGAGATCATCCTACACGGCCTATGGTGTCAGTAGAAGGAACCATCATTAACCTGATGCAGCAACGGCAGCTTCACATCCAAGAGGTTATCGGATAACAATAGATATTAAAGTAACTTGATGAGAAGGCCTTTCTTTTATAGAGAGGCCTTTTACGTGAGATATATGTAGAAGTGTAGAAAAACCAGAACGATTATATAATTACTTAAAAAAAGACTTGCATTCAATATCTGTACATGGTATATTCTAATTCCGGCCAAGAAAACACGGTTTACACGGTGCGGCAAGCAAATGAAATAAGCTTCGAAAGAAACTTAAAAAAAAGAGCTTGCAAAGTTGGTTCGGATGTGATAAGATATAAAAGTTGCTGAAGAGAACAACATTCGGTAACAAAATAAGTTTGATCTTTGAAAACTGAACAACGAGTGAGTAAACATTCTGCTTGCAGAATGAAACGCGAAAGTTTGAGACAAGCCTTGGCTTGGATCGGCTGGAGCACAAATGAGATTTTTAATCTCGTCAGATTCAAAATGAGCTTATCGCTCTTTTCAATACTTTATTGGAGAGTTTGATCCTGGCTCAGGACGAACGCTGGCGGCATGCCTAATACATGCAAGTCGAGCGGACTTGAAGAGAAGCTTGCTTCTCTGATGGTTAGCGGCGGACGGGTGAGTAACACGTAGGCAACCTGCCCTCAAGTTTGGGACAACTACCGGAAACGGTAGCTAATACCGAATAATTGTTTTCTTCGCCTGAAGGAAACTGGAAAGACGGAGCAATCTGTCACTTGGGGATGGGCCTGCGGCGCATTAGCTAGTTGGTGAGGTAACGGCTCACCAAGGCGACGATGCGTAGCCGACCTGAGAGGGTGATCGGCCACACTGGGACTGAGACACGGCCCAGACTCCTACGGGAGGCAGCAGTAGGGAATCTTCCGCAATGGGCGAAAGCCTGACGGAGCAATGCCGCGTGAGTGATGAAGGTTTTCGGATCGTAAAGCTCTGTTGCCAGGGAAGAACGCTTGGGAGAGTAACTGCTCTCAAGGTGACGGTACCTGAGAAGAAAGCCCCGGCTAACTACGTGCCAGCAGCCGCGGTAATACGTAGGGGGCAAGCGTTGTCCGGAATTATTGGGCGTAAAGCGCGCGCAGGCGGTCATTTAAGTCTGGTGTTTAATCCCGGGGCTCAACCCCGGATCGCACTGGAAACTGGGTGACTTGAGTGCAGAAGAGGAGAGTGGAATTCCACGTGTAGCGGTGAAATGCGTAGATATGTGGAGGAACACCAGTGGCGAAGGCGACTCTCTGGGCTGTAACTGACGCTGAGGCGCGAAAGCGTGGGGAGCAAACAGGATTAGATACCCTGGTAGTCCACGCCGTAAACGATGAGTGCTAGGTGTTAGGGGTTTCGATACCCTTGGTGCCGAAGTTAACACATTAAGCACTCCGCCTGGGGAGTACGGTCGCAAGACTGAAACTCAAAGGAATTGACGGGGACCCGCACAAGCAGTGGAGTATGTGGTTTAATTCGAAGCAACGCGAAGAACCTTACCAGGTCTTGACATCCCTCTGATCGATGCAGAGATGTATCTTTCCTTCGGGACAGAGGAGACAGGTGGTGCATGGTTGTCGTCAGCTCGTGTCGTGAGATGTTGGGTTAAGTCCCGCAACGAGCGCAACCCTTATATTTAGTTGCCAGCATTTCGGATGGGCACTCTAGATAGACTGCCGGTGACAAACCGGAGGAAGGTGGGGATGACGTCAAATCATCATGCCCCTTATGACCTGGGCTACACACGTACTACAATGGCCGGTACAACGGGCTGCGAAATCGCGAGATGGAGCCAATCCCAACAAAGCCGGTCTCAGTTCGGATTGCAGGCTGCAACTCGCCTGCATGAAGTCGGAATTGCTAGTAATCGCGGATCAGCATGCCGCGGTGAATACGTTCCCGGGTCTTGTACACACCGCCCGTCACACCACGAGAGTTTATAACACCCGAAGTCGGTGGGGTAACCGCAAGGAGCCAGCCGCCGAAGGTGGGATAGATGATTGGGGTGAAGTCGTAACAAGGTAGCCGTATCGGAAGGTGCGGCTGGATCACCTCCTTTCTATGGAGAATCGTTTCCCGAGTGGAAACATTCAAATAAGCAGGTTCTCAGAACCTGCGACAGCGATTCATTTCGGTTCGTCACTTCGGTGTGGATGAAATGAAGAGCAAAGCAACTCACTCGTTGCTCAGTTTTGAGAGCTCAAACTCTCAAACAGCTTGCTTTTGCATGGAGCTTGTTCTTTGAAAACTAGATATCGAAACGAAACAAACGCGAATTAGAACATTCCTTTAAGCTGAACTTGTGCAAACAAGTCAAGTGTATAAAGGTAGTTAAATTGCTTTTGTGAGGGTATCGGGTGAGAGCGACTTTTGGCTTTGCGCAAGCAAAACAAGGGAAGCGAGCGACCGAAACCGGAACAAAATGGTTAAGCTACTAAGAGCACACGGAGGATGCCTAGGCGCTAGGAGCCGATGAAGGACGTGGCGAACAACGAAACTGCCTCGGGGAGCTGTAAGCAAGCTTTGATCCGGGGGTGTCCGAATGGGGAAACCCAGCTGGGGTAATTTCCAGTTACTCACAACTGAATACATAGGTTGTGTAGAGGCATACCAGGGGAACTGAAACATCTAAGTACCCTGAGGAAGAGAAAACAATAGTGATTCCGTCAGTAGCGGCGAGCGAACGCGGAGAAGCCCAAACCAGAGAGCTTGCTCTTTGGGGTTGTGGGACGTCTCACATGGAGTTACAAAGGAACCGGTTAAGCGAAGAGGTCTGGAAAGGCCCGCCAAAGAAGGTAAAAGCCCTGTAGTTGAAAGTTGGTTCCCTCCGAGACGGATCCCGAGTAGTGCGGGGCACGTGAAACCCCGTATGAATCCGGCAGGACCATCTGCCAAGGCTAAATACTTCCTAGCGACCGATAGTGAAGCAGTACCGTGAGGGAAAGGTGAAAAGCACCCCGGAAGGGGAGTGAAATAGAACCTGAAACCGTGTGCTTACAAAAAGTCAGAGCCCGTTTTAGGGGTGATGGCGTGCCTTTTGTAGAATGAACCGGCGAGTTACGTTCCCGTGCAAGGTTAAGGTGAAGAGCCGGAGCCGCAGCGAAAGCGAGTCTGAATAGGGCGAATTAGTACGTGGACGTAGACCCGAAACCGGGTGATCTACCCCTGTCCAGGGTGAAGGTGCGGTAACACGCACTGGAGGCCCGAACCCACGCATGTTGAAAAATGCGGGGATGAGGTGGGGGTAGCGGAGAAATTCCAATCGAACTCGGAGATAGCTGGTTCTCCCCGAAATAGCTTTAGGGCTAGCCTCGGAAAACAGAGTCGTGGAGGTAGAGCACTGATTGGGTGCGGGGCCCGCAAGGGTTACCAAGCTCAGTCAAACTCCGAATGCCATAGACTTACTTCCGGGAGTCAGACAGTGAGTGCTAAGATCCATTGTCAAAAGGGAAACAGCCCAGACCATCAGCTAAGGTCCCCAAGTGTGTGTTAAGTGGGAAAGGATGTGGAGTTGCACAGACAACCAGGATGTTGGCTTAGAAGCAGCCATCATTGAAAGAGTGCGTAATAGCTCACTGGTCGAGTGACTCTGCGCCGAAAATGTAACGGGGCTAAACACACCACCGAAGCTATGGCTTGATGCTTTGCATCAGGGGTAGGGGAGCGTTGTATAAGGGTTGAAGGTGTACCGTAAGGAGCGCTGGACATTATACAAGTGAGAATGCCGGTATGAGTAACGAAAAGATCAGTGAGAATCTGATCCGCCGAAAGCCTAAGGGTTCCTGAGGAAGGCTCGTCCGCTCAGGGTAAGTCGGGACCTAAGGCGAGGCCGAAAGGCGTAGTCGAAGGACAACAGGTCGAAATTCCTGTACCACCGTAAGCCGTTATGAGCAATGGGGGGACGCAGTAGGGTAGTGACGCGGACTGATGGATGTCCGTCTAAGCAGTAAGGCTGATGTGTAGGCAAATCCGCACATTGTAAGGCTGAGCTGTGATGGGGAGCGAAAATTATAGTAGCGAAGGTCATGATCTCACACTGCCAAGAAAAGCCTCTAGCCAGGTGATGGTGCCCGTACCGCAAACCGACACAGGTAGGCGAGAAGAGTATTCTAAGGCGCGCGGAAGAACTCTCGTTAAGGAACTCGGCAAAATGACCCCGTAACTTCGGGAGAAGGGGTGCCCCGGTAGTGTGAATAGCACGAGGGGGCCGCAGTGAAAAGGCCCAAGCGACTGTTTAGCAAAAACACAGGTCTGTGCGAAGCCGTAAGGCGAAGTATACGGGCTGACGCCTGCCCGGTGCTGGAAGGTTAAGGGGAGTGGTTAGGGAGCAATCCCGAAGCTGTGAACCGAAGCCCCAGTAAACGGCGGCCGTAACTATAACGGTCCTAAGGTAGCGAAATTCCTTGTCAGGTAAATTCTGACCCGCACGAATGGCGTAACGACTTGGGCGCTGTCTCAACGAGAGATCCGGTGAAATTTTAATACCTGTGAAGATGCAGGTTACCCGCGACAAGACGGAAAGACCCCATGGAGCTTTACTGCAGCTTGATATTGAATTTGGGTACGATCTGTACAGGATAGGTGGGAGCCTTTGAAGCATGAGCGCCAGCTTGTGTGGAGGCAACGTTGGGATACCACCCTGATCGTATCTAGGTTCTAACCTGGTACCGTAATCCGGTGCGGGGACAGTGTCAGGTGGGCAGTTTGACTGGGGCGGTCGCCTCCTAAAGAGTAACGGAGGCGCCCAAAGGTTCCCTCAGAATGGTTGGAAATCATTCGAAGAGTGCAAAGGCATAAGGGAGCTTGACTGCGAGACCTACAAGTCGAGCAGGGACGAAAGTCGGGCTTAGTGATCCGGTGGTACCGCATGGAAGGGCCATCGCTCAACGGATAAAAGCTACCCTGGGGATAACAGGCTTATCTCCCCCAAGAGTCCACATCGACGGGGAGGTTTGGCACCTCGATGTCGGCTCATCGCATCCTGGGGCTGAAGTAGGTCCCAAGGGTTGGGCTGTTCGCCCATTAAAGCGGTACGCGAGCTGGGTTCAGAACGTCGTGAGACAGTTCGGTCCCTATCTGTCGTGGGCGTAGGAAATTTGAGAGGAGCTGTCCTTAGTACGAGAGGACCGGGATGGACGTACCGCTGGTGTACCAGTTGTTCCGCCAGGAGCACCGCTGGGTAGCTATGTACGGACGGGATAAACGCTGAAAGCATCTAAGCGTGAAGCCCCCCTCAAGATGAGATTTCCCAGTATGTAAGACCCCTTGAAGACGACGAGGTAGATAGGCTGGGGGTGGAAGTGCAGCAATGCATGGAGCTGACCAGTACTAATCGGTCGAGGGCTTATCCAATTAGCAAATTGTAATTCGCGTGTTTCGTTTCGAATCTAGTTTTCAGAGAACGATCTCTGAATGTAAGCTAAGCTATGCGTTTGGTGGCGATGGCGGAGGGGTTCCACACGTACCCATCCCGAACACGACCGTTAAGCCCTCTAGCGCCGATGGTACTTGGACCGCAGGGTCCTGGGAGAGTAGGACGCCGCCAAGCAAAGAACCACTGCCGATGTTATTCGGTGGTGGTTTTTATTTGTTTATAAGGATTAAATATGATAAGTGGAAGCTCTGACATGATCGATACTGGAAGGTAACATTTTTGTTACGGATAACAGCGGCAAAACCAGTATAATAGGACTATGTTAAATATGCTAAAAGTACCTGACCACAGAGCTGGAATGTGCAGCTGTGAAAAGGAGGGTGTGTGTGTTAAGTTGGCGGAGACTTGGACTACAATCATTTCTGTTGCTTTGTTTGACCGTTGTTCTAGCAGGATGCGGTGAAGCTTCAGGATCTGTATGGACTTCATATGAAGGTGCGGTGAACGAGAAGAGTTTTCCGGTGCCGAAAGTAGCGAATAAATCTGACCAGTCTGAAAATAATTCGGATATGGATTATGTTCGATATACGCTGTCTGGTATTAGTGAGAGTACTAGCTTGCCTGAGGTATATCTAGACGAGATTAAAAGCTGGGGTTGGACAGAGAGGCAAGCCAAGGGTACATCCAATGAATCCAGTACCTTGCGTGTATTTGCAAAGGAAGGACATACTGTGCATTTAGCAGTACATGATGGTTCCTTTACACTAATGGTTCCTAGAAATGATGCTACTCAAACGACAGTTAAATCATTGGCTGAAGATGATTGAGCTGGTTCAGGTATGGTTTGGTATGATCAATTAACGCTGTGATGTTCCTTATAATATAGTAAAGCTCCCGTGTACATGATCGGGGGCTTTTTGTTTTTTGGCGAAGTAGGCTTTAGTAATGGTGGGAGAAGCTATCGCGTATGGTGGATCAGAGGCCATAAAGGTACAGAAGGAAGGAATGAGTAGTTTCTTTCGTACCATGTATAGGTGGTATGTGTGCTTGAAGCATAGCGGAGTGTAGAGCGCTAAAAGTAGAGGGGGAGAGATATAAGTTGTATAAAGGTATGAGGTAATGAGTGGCTGATGGAAAGCAGCTTGAGGGCATATAGAGCTGAGACTGAGTGAGAGATCGCTCAAGGCGTTCTACGAAACAAATGGGGTTATGAGATATGTAATAAGAGGCGAAAAAGAAGAGAAGAACGGAGCCACGACTGGGGATAACTCATTTAACTATGCCCATGCTGTGGATAATGGATGAGAAGGGAACAATAAATAAAGGTTATCCACTGTGGATAACCTTTATTTGCGCATATGAGGAACGATACACGATTATGTTTTTGCATCAGATTATTCGAAGGGCTCAGCGGTTATGTATTACAAGTAAGTAAGGTACATTGAGTATTGCATAAATGAGGGAGTGTTATTGCAGATAATATGAGACATCTTGGTCATTCAATTTGATGAGTCCGTCTTTACGCTCACGGGAGAGCACCATTACAACATACAAGCGAGGACCCAGCAACCACAAATGCCAGAAGATCAGCGAGAGGGTGAAGGACAATGGCGACCATACCAAACATACTGTAATGATACATAGTCCAATCCAGCTCATGTTAAGGTGTACCCGGACAAACATACGGAAGCTAAAATGCTGATCAGGGATATAACCTAACCAGGGCATACGCATATTCCAGCGCCAGCGTTTGGCGTAAGAGGTACGGACCAGAAGTAATATCGTTCTGGCGATGACATAATGAATCCAGATGGTGATTGGACCTGCCAGTAAAAAAAAGAAGAGGCCAGTCCAGGAGAATGCGAGTAGATTGAATAAGAGCATGATGACCGGCAGACACAGATAGCTGTAAATGACACTGCGGGCGATAGCCTTTTTTTTCAGAAGCCGGTATTGATAAAATGTTGCTTTATTCTCCGGTTCGGCGATCATACGATTATATATCCTCCTTCGGATTCACGTTTGTGTGGGGTAGGTATTCATTGTTCTTACACGAGTAAAAGGGAATGAATCATACATGTATGTATATATGAACCTTGTATCTCACGCCATGACGATTGTACAAGATATTGAGATTCGACGGAGCTTATCTCAGTATACTCCCGAATACACGGACTGTCAGGCTTTGATATCGTTATCATGTATTATATATCGGCTGGGATTCCAAGTTTTTTTAAGGAAATTAAATATAAGTTTGAGTCAGGCCAAGGGATACGTGATGTAGAGGTAAATGCGATGGAATGTAGGATAACTGTATATACATAAGCAATTGAATGTTCTTGTAGGGAGAATGAATGTATTTTTCGGTACAGACACCCAAGAGGGGGTGGGCGAATATATATATTTTATAGAAAGAAAGCACTATGAAAATGTTTAAAATAATAGAAACTGTGCAATACTGATAGTAAACGTAAAACAAGGGTGGGATGGTTCATGGAAGAACATGCCGAACACACATGTATTATCTGCGAGCAAAGAAAAAGAGAAGGCATTTTTATTGTATCTGAATTCATATGTGACACTTGTGAAGCAGAAATGGTTCATACCGACGCGCAGGATGCCAAGTACAATTATTTTATTCATCAAATGAAGCAAATTTGGGTACAAAAAAACGCATAATAAATTTTGCTAATAGAAGTAGAAGCGAAACATCACATTGTAACGATGCTGATGTGTATAGAGGCCCAATGGGCCTTTTTCTGTTTTTAAGAGGAGAGATTGTCTTGTATGCCATCTTGGGAAGGCGTATGCTGATATAATGGTATAGATCATTTGCAGTAGAGCGTGTGGAGATGGGGAAGAAATGCTTTCCTTGGATTAGGAAGCATTTTGGAGCGCATAGGGCGCACATTATATATGTACAGGATGGTTATTTCATGGATCATAAAAATAAATCAAGTAGTGCCCCTTTATATGAAGCGTTGCTTGCGTATCGTGATTCGAAGCAGCGTTCTTTTCATGTGCCTGGGCATAAAAATGGACAAGCTTACCGACATTTGCTGGAACAAGCAGAAGCAGGGCAATCTCCAGCTAAGGATATCGCTAATGAGGAACAACAGCACGGAGTGATTCAGAGCAATGCAGGAGGGAACGTTAACCGAAGGATAGAGCAATTCAGTTCAGTGGAGAAACATGGGGCTGACATGGGGAGTGGGGAACGACTCAGCGATGAAGGGGCTCATTCGGGAATAGGATTGGTGCCGGTTCGTTCATTTCTGGAGATGATGGAGATGGATGTTACGGAGATTACGGGCACCGATGATTTGCACCATCCGGAAGGTGTAATCCAGGAAGCACAGGAGCTTGCGGCAGATTGTTTTGGAGCGGAGGAGAGTTTCTTCCTTGTGGGAGGAAGTACAGCAGGTAATTTGTCTCTATTGCTAACTGTGTGTGATGAGCCAAACAGTATTGTGCTGGTGCAACGGAATGTGCACAAATCCGTTATTCACGGGTTAATGCTGGCGGGCGCAAGAGCTGTATTTCTGGAGCCGTGGGTCGATCCTGTGTCTGGACTTGCGGTCATGCCGTCTGTGGAGACGGTTCAGGCTGCTGTCCAGTCCTACCCTGAGGCAAAGGGCGTTTTAGTCACGTTGCCCAATTATTACGGCATGGGCGCTGATCTGACGCCCATAGCCGAGGTATGCCACGCCGCTGGCTTGCCATTGCTCGTGGATGAAGCGCATGGCGCGCATTATGGGCAGCATCCGGAGCTGCCTGTCTCTGCACTGTCATGCGGAGCAGACGGTGTCGTGCAGTCGACGCATAAGATGCTGACGGCTTTCACCATGGGTGCCATGCTGCACATTCAGGGACCACTGTTAAACCGGTCCCTGTTAAGGCAGCGCCTGGCCATGGTGCAAAGCTCAAGCCCATCATACCCGTTGATGGCTTCGCTTGATCTGGCGCGCCGGCTGCTGCATGTGCAGGGCGCGAACACATTCACGGCGGGGCTCACCGCCGTGAATGCCTTTAAGCGCGGCCTCGCTGAGCTGCCGCGCTTCCAGTTGCTGCAGCCTGCACAGCCGCTGCAGCCAGAATCGCCAGCCGGAACAGCGAAGCCGGCTGGCATGTCCGTGTCCGCTGCGCAGCAGACACGGGAGGGCTTGACCGCGGCGGCGATGCCATCTGCCGCGGGATATACCGCTCAGGACCCATTCAAGGCCGTCATCTATGACGGCGCAGGGGTGCTGAGCGGTTATGGGCTACAGCAGCAGCTGGAAGCATGCGGCTGTGTGCCTGAGATGAGCGACGAACGGTACGTCGTCTTGCTCTTCAGCCTGGGCTCAACGGTGCAAGATGCTCAGCACCTGTTGCAGGCTTTACACCATATCAGCTCTGCCGATGGGCATGAGCAGGTCCAACAATCTAATGCAGAGTCATCTCATCAGCTTGCGAAAGGTTCGGCGTATTATATTTCCACGTGGAACAATTTACAAGAAATCACTCGCTACTCGGAACCGATCTCCTTTACACTGCAACCGATTGTGGAGACGAATACGATTAATGTCCCGATAGAAGAAAGCGCGGGTTGTCGATCAGCTGAGATGGTAGTCCCGTATCCTCCAGGGATTCCGCTTGTATATCCGGGTGAACGTATTAGTACATCGATGGTGGCTCGTATACAACTCCTGCGGGATGAGGGTGCAAAGTTTCATGGGGTATCCGATGCATCTCTACAGTCATTGAAGGTTATGAAGGAATGAAGGGAACACATGAGGATCTGAATTGCATTCACCAATAGGTAGGCAATATGACCAATACGGATAGCGATACTGGACCCTACACATGTGAGGGTCTCTTGGTCATTAATCTAGTTGCTAGGGTGTGTCTTCAAAATCAGGCATGCAATACGTTGAAGGATGTCAGGGTCCAACAGCTTGAAGTCAAGGATTGCTGATCCTGGCGAATTGTCCAGACGATTTTCTAAGAAACCGAGGACGTCTTATTTAGCCTTCGAGTCCTCCTTTTATTTTGTAAGGAACCTGAGACACGTTATTAACCATATAGACCTAACAAACACGCTGTAAACGGCTGGTTATTCCAATATACCGTCTTTCAGATTCCTTAGATTGCTGCGGGCGTTTCAAATCGCTGAATAAGACGTCACAGGGTCGTTAGCCCTCCCGCTCCGTGCCCTGCTCCAGACACATTCAGTTTGAAGACACGCTTTAGTTCAACTTATATAGATAGACATAAGAAAGAAGGGAACACTTTGGGTATTCCGCTAAAAAAATATACAGGAATAGTCCTGCAAGTTTTGTTGATGTACGGTTTTTATTGGATTGGCAACTTGATTCAAGCTGTATTACATCTGCCGTTAACAGGTAGTATTGTGGGCATGATGGTATTGTTTGTCACCATTCAACTGGGAGGGATCAAAATGAGCTGGGGAGAAGAAGGGTCGACGTGGCTTCAATCTCATCTGCAATTGTTGTTCATCCCCCCAACTGTGGGCATTATTAATCATTTTGATTTTTTTAGAGCCAACACCTTGTTATTGGTACTTGGTTTGATTGTTAGCACATTAATCACCTGTCTGATATCTGCCAAATTAAGTGAGTGGCTTATGACATGGAGATCGTCTCATTCAGGCAAAAAGGAGGCGATCACTTGTCAGCATTCATCCTCGGAATTGGAATGATCGCGCTAACCATCGCTGTATATATTCCAGCCACTCGTCTATATAAAAGGCTGAAATGGCCGATCCTTATGCCTGTACTCACAACGACTGCCATCCTGATTCTGATATTGGTGATTTCCGGTATAAAGCTGGATACCTACATGCTGGGTGGAAAATGGATACAGGAGCTTTTGGGACCAGCAGTCGTATCGCTCGCTTTTCCCTTGTCCAGACATCTGCATGTGCTGAAGCAAAATATCATTCCAATTGTGGGTGGAATAATCGGAGGCAGTATTACAGGTATCGCTACAGGCGCTTTAATCGCCATTCTACTCGGCTATCCGCAAGAGATGGTCATCGCTTTATTGCCAAAATCAGTGACAACTCCTGTGGCTATTCAACTCGCTAATCAGGTTGGGGGGAATGCCTCATTCACATCGCTGTTTGTGATGATTGCAGGATTCTCAGGGATATTATTGGGGCCGATGCTCTTGAAATGGGCCAAAGTCCGCAGTAAACATGCCTATGGAATTGGACTGGGTTCAGCGTCTCATGCCCTCGGCATGGCAAGGTCTTTTGAATATGGAGAGAATGCGGTAGCCCTCAGTTCAGTTTCCATGATTGTCAGTGCCATTGCCGGATCAATTATGCTTCCATTATGGGTATGGATTATCTACGGTTGAATGCTTTACTTTGTTGTTCATGTTGGAGTAACCGCTGACCTATAGTATGATAGAAAGAAACAAGCTTGTATGATCTTGGTGTTATTAATACGTACCGATATAGCTGTAGCTATACACCTCTGGGCGGGGGATATCATATCTTGTAGCAAGAGGGTCTAAGCATATTCAATTACAGCAGCAATAGATGCAATTATCGACATAGAAAGCAGGGAAGCATATGCAGGGCAGAGGTAAATTCATTACGCTGGAAGGGGGAGAGGGTTCCGGTAAAACAACGATGATCGGTAGAATAGGTTCTTATTTTGAAGAACGGGGTATACCTTACGTAGTTACGCGAGAGCCTGGTGGAATTGAGATTGCGGAGAAAATACGTTCAATTATTCTGGACCCTCTTCATACGGCAATGGATGCTCGAACCGAAGCGCTATTGTATGCAGCTGCACGCAGCCAGCATCTGGCGGAGAAAGTAGAGCCTGCGCTGAGAGCTGGAAAAGCAGTCATCTGTGACCGATTTGTCGATAGCAGTCTGGTCTATCAAGGCTACGCCCGTGGACTCGGGATAGAGAATGTATGGGCCATTAACCGTTTTGCGATTGGTGATCTCATGCCGGATGTGACCTTATATCTGGACATTGAGCCTGAAGTGGGGCTTGCCCGGATCGATGCTCATGATGGCCGCGAAGTGAACCGTCTGGATCTGGAAAATCTGGAGTTTCACCGTAAAGTGCGAGAGGGTTACTTCCTATTAAAAGAGCAGTTCCCGGAACGGATCAGAGTTATCGATGCTTCCATGAAGCAGGAGGATGTCTTGGCAGCAATGATTTTGTCGCTGGAGACAGGGATTTTGAAGGATTTTGACGAGTAATTGTCTAATATATAGACAGGGCATTTGATAAAGGTGCTTATTCTAAAGGAGGTTATGCAGGATGAAACTGATTGTTGCGATTATACAGGATAAAGACAGCAACCGATTATCCAGCGCATTGGTCAAAGCAAACTTTCGGGCGACGAAGCTTGCCAGTACGGGCGGATTTTTGAAGGCAGGCAACACGACGTTTATGATCGGTGTCGATGATGGTCAAGTCGAATCCGTAATGAACGTCATTCGCAGCAGCTGTAAGGTTCGTGAACAGCTCGTGACTCCGGTCACACCGATGAGTGGAACAACCGACTCTTACCTGCCGCTACCTGTTGAAGTTCAAGTAGGCGGAGCTACTGTATTTGTTCTCCCGGTAGATCGCTTCGAACATTTCTAATTAAACCTATTGCATGGAACCCATGAGGGTCCTTCATGATTGATAGCATGTTGGAAACGATGGATGCAAGAAGAGTTAACAGAGTTCGTGCGTGCCACTTACGGAACGCCTTTCTTGACGAGAAGAATCAGCATACTCTTTCCGGATGAGCATTTCCCAGCTGGGGAATGGTTCATTTCGGAAAGAGGTTGACTACAAAGAACAAGTCCTTGATGGTGATGTGTATCTACCATTATATATAGAGTGTGATCAGCATATATAAAAGCCTCATTCTCACGCACAGGCGCAATGCGCACTGTGCTGATGGGCGATTGGCTAACTATGATAGAAAGCGGGCGTATCCATGAAAATCAATCCTGGATTCAGACCGATTCAGAGCGGGATCAGTTCTACTGATTCAGGTTCCAAACCGGTTCAATCCAAAAATTTCTCTGATATGATGAATCACCAGGGTGAACGGGCCTCACAAGCTGAACTGAATCGCCGGTTTAGTGAAATCCAGCTTCAGGGAGATCGCTTGGCACGTTCCATGACGATTCGTGAACTGAAGGCGTATAAGCAACTTGTTAAAAGGTTCCTGGAAGAGACCGTTCGTCGCGGTGTATCCATGAAAGAGACAAGGGGTTGGGATCGTCGTGGCAGAGGTAAGCGGTATAAGCTGATTGATGAAATTGACTCCGCTCTGTTATCCATGGCTGATGAATTGCTGGATACAGAAGAAGGAAAAATCTCTCTATTACAACAAGTAGGCGAAATTCGGGGGATGCTTATTAATTTAAGCTTCTGAGGAGGAAGTATGTCCTTTCAACAGATTATGGGTCAACAAGCGGCCAAGAAAATGTTACAAAGCAGTTTGAGACGTAAGGCAATAAGCCATGCGTATTTGTTTAGCGGTCCAGCTGGTAGCGGGCAACGGAAGACGGCAATTACCTTTGCCAAGGCAATATTCTGTACAGAGCTTGAAGATGACGCTTGTGGGCAGTGTCTTGAATGTCGTAAGGTAGATCATGGTAACCATCCGGATCTAACCATGCTTGCACCAGATGGAAACAACATTAAAATAGATCAAATCCGGGATCTGCAACGTATCTTTTCATACCGATCAGAGGCAGGCCATCCCAAAGTATATATTATAGAACAAGCCGAGAAAATGACGGTGCAGGCAGCAAACAGTTTGCTCAAATTTCTGGAGGAACCGCAGGTACCAGCAGTCGGCATCCTGATTACAGATAATGGACAGGCCATGTTGCCAACGATCCGCTCACGCTCCCAATTGGTACCGTTCAGCGCACTGAATCCGGAAGAGATGCTGCAATCACTAATTGAGGAAGGGCATCCTGCCAATCTGGCTCGCTCTGCCGTCCATTTAGCGTCAGGATTGGAAGCATGTAGAGAAATTCTCCAGCAGAATTGGTTTGCAGAAATTAGAAACGTAATGTTACAATTAGGGAAGGAGTCCCTGGGTAGAGGAAGTACATCATTGATCTCTGCACAGCAGAAGCTTTTTAAAACCGGACTCTCTGAACACCTGGACATGCTGCTTAGTTTGTTCCATCTATGGTTTAGGGACATGCTGTATGTTCAGTACGATAGGCATGAACATATCGTTTTTATAGATCAGTTAGACATGTTATCTCAGTTGGCACATACCCGCAGCACAGAGCAGTGGGTCTCCTACATGGATATGGCCGCAGCATGCAGAAAAAAATTGCGTTTCAACGTCAATGGCCAGCTTTGTCTGGAGCAATTTTTGATCGGTTTGGCATAAGACTGGGAGAGGGCAAAGTTAGCTCCAATCATATGCAAACGGTTATAACTTCGGCCGGTTCCCTAAGAAGACGGGGCTTCAGACGAAGTGGGGTTGGCTTACAAGGGGGTTAATTTTTTGTACAGTGTAGTGGGTGTCCGTTTCAAAAAAGCGGGCAAAATTTATTACTTCGATCCCCTGGACCTTCCCATTGAGAAAGAAAACTGCGTTATCGTGGAGACAGCGCGGGGGGTTGAGTACGGTAAGGTTGTCGTAGGTAAGAAGGAAGTGGGCGAGTCCGATGTGGTGTTGCCGCTGAAGAAAGTCATCCGCGTTGCGGGCGATACAGATGCCCGTGTGGTTGATGAGAACAAACGTGCAGCCAAAGAAGCATTCGGTACTTGTTTAAATAAAATCAAAGACCATGGCCTCAAAATGAAGCTGGTCGATGTGGAATTTACGTTTGATCGCAATAAAATTATATTTTATTTTACAGCTGAAGGAAGAGTTGATTTCCGGGAGCTGGTCAAGGATCTGGCAAGCATATTCCGGACACGAATCGAGCTGAGACAGATTGGTGTACGTGATGAAGCGAAGATGCTTGGCGGAATCGGACCTTGCGGCCGTGTGTTGTGTTGTTCTTCCTGGCTGGGAGACTTTGAGCCGGTATCAATCAAGATGGCTAAAGATCAGAGCCTGTCACTGAATCCGACGAAAATTTCAGGGTTGTGCGGAAGACTCATGTGCTGTCTGAAATTTGAGCATGATAACTATGAAAGTGTGAGAGAAGAACTGCCAGCTGTAGGCAAATTGGTCGTCACCTCATTGGGTGAAGGAAAAGTTGTCGGAATTAATGCCGGTAGCCGCACAGTCCATGTTCAACTGTTCGACATCAGTAAAGTCAAAGAACTTCCGCTGGATGACGTCGTTATCAAGTAAACCATAAAGGTTGCTTCGGGGTGGAAACTTGGAAAAGAAAAATCTGTTTACGCACATTCATGAAATGGAAACCCAACTGGGTCAGTTGCACGGTGATTTAGGAGAGTTAAAAATGATTGTGAAGGAGCTGCTTGAGGATAATCAGCGGCTTACCATCGAGAATGAGCAGTTACGCAAACTGCTCAAACGTGAGGCTCCGGCAGATCTGCCGATCTCTTCAGCACTCGCTCCTGTAGCAAGACCAGCAGGTCCGGCTACAGGCGAGGATGTTGTGGGTGAAGGGTATGATAATCTGGCCCGGTTGTATCACGAAGGCTTCCATATCTGCAACGTCTATTATGGACATTTGCGGACGGAAGGCGATTGTCTGTTCTGCCTGTCTTTTTTGAATAAATGAAGTGACCGTAGGGATCCCCTACGGTTTTTTTTCAAGGTTATAAACCTAAACTAAACAAACATGAGATATAGAGTACCGGAGGATGAGCGTAACATATGGAAGAAAATGAAGTTGTGTTACATGAGTCAGAGCGGATTGATGATCTGCTCTCTCATGATCTGAGAATCATTCAAAGTGATGAAGTGTTTAGTTTTTCGATGGATGCCGTATTATTAGCCCGGTTTGCTTCCGTACCTAAACGGGGTCGTATACTTGATTTGTGTACGGGTAACGGGGTGGTTCCCATTTTGCTTACAACGCGTACGCAGGCTAGTCTGGAAGGGATCGAGATTCAGCCACGTTTGGCTGATATGGCGCGTCGCAGTGTGCAATTAAATGCATTGGATGAATCGATTATGATTCGTGAAGGTGATTTGCGAGAACTCGTGAAAGAAACAGGACATGCTGTATACGATGCAATAACGGTTAATCCTCCATACATGCCTCTGAATGGCAGTGATCTCAAGATGAACACACATCAGGCAATGGCACGTCATGAGATCGGATGTACCCTGGAAGAAGTGATTCAAGCTTGCAGTCGGCTTGTACGTAATGGCGGCAAAGTATCGATGGTTCATCGTCCGCAGCGCCTTGCAGAGATTATCTCGCTCATGCGCGAATATAAGCTGGAACCAAAACGGATTCGGATGGTACATCCCCGTGCTCATCTGGAAGCCAACATGGTGTTAATTGAAGGAATGAAAGATGGTAAACCCGAAGTAAGGATGCTTCCTCCACTCATTGTCTACAATGAAGAGGGGAAATACTGCGAAGAGATTATGGATATTTACTATGGTCAGCAACATGCTGAGCGTACTACGAAAGGAGGGCTTTAGATGACTTTGCATATCCAAAAAAGCTATGCGGAGCAGCCTGAAGGATCAGGCAAGCTCTATCTGGTTGGAACACCCATTGGTAATCTGGAAGATATGACCTTCCGTGCCATCAAGACATTGCAGAGTTGTGACATCATTGCAGCAGAAGATACACGCCAGACCCGAAAGCTGCTTACCCATTTTGAAATTACACCTTCGATGCTGTTTAGTTATCATGAGCATAATAAGGGGGCGAGTGGACCTGAACTGATACGCTATATAATAGAAGGAAAAAATTTGGCACTCGTCAGCGATGCCGGTTTGCCAGCTATTTCGGACCCTGGTTCTGACCTTGTACAGCTTGCACTGGAAGCCGGAATAACGGTCATTCCCATCCCGGGGCCCAACGCTGCGTTGTCTGCTCTGATCGTGTCCGGATTACCGACGGAGCGTTTTACATTCGGCGGTTTTTTGCCGCGGGAGAAAAAGGACATGCGAAAAGTGCTGGAGGCGTTTGACGAATCCAACGGGACTTTGTTATTTTATGAACCGCCTCATCGTATTCGGAAAACATTAGTCCACCTTGAAGAAATTCTGGGTGATCGCTCGATTGTCCTGGCTCGTGAACTAACCAAGCGTCATGAGGAATTCGCAAGGGGTACTGTGAGGGAATGCATAGACTGGCTTGAAGAGCATCCACCTCTTGGCGAGTACTGCTTGCTAGTAGAAGGCATTAAGGAAGAGGAGCGTAAGGCTGAGCGCGAAGCATGGTGGCAGCTCATGTCACTCGCGGATCATGTCAGCCATTATGAGGGTGAAGGACATAACCGCAAAGATGCAATGAAAAAAACGGCTACCGATCGCGGTCTGGCGAAGCGTGATGTATATAATGCATTAATCGAGTAGTAATCTAACCAAATATCTTCTGTTGTGGGGAACATAACCTGAAAAGAAGCTTATATCCAACCTTAGTGGAATATTAAAAAGAGCAGAGTGGCTAAAAAAAATTCCGAACAAATTTCATCGTTCTCTCCCAGTTCGCGTGTGACAGAATCATTTTGGGTAATGGAACCCATAACAAGGCAAAAAAATACCTTCCGCGGTGGGGTTCACACCGGGAAGGTCATTAAGGAATATTAAAAAGGTTAGAAATAACAATTTAGATAAGTCCAGTATACCTGGTTTTTCTTATTTTGCCACAGGTGCAGGGATTTCGGAAATACATTCGTTACAAACAATTTTACCTTTGAAGTAAGTAACGTTCTCTGCATTACCACAGAAGATACAAGCAGGCTCGTATTTTTTTAACATGATGCGCTCGCCGTCAACGTAGATTTCCAGAGCATCTTTTTCACCAATACCGAGCGTACGGCGCAATTCAATTGGAATAACTACCCGTCCCAGTTCGTCCACTTTTCTTACAATACCTGTTGATTTCATCATTATAATCAGTGCTCCTCTCAGCTAACTATCTTTGTCATTATTCGACATTATTTTATGTTTTATGATACTCATCATACCAACGATTCCCAAATCAGTCAACCTTAAAATTAGCTTAAAATTAAGGCTGTTTTTCACAAGGTTACTGGTGGTAAGGGATTGGAAGCCATTTTTCGCATTTAAACCTCAATGTCAGCTTTGTCGATTTGGAAAACGACAAAACTACTTCATTCGACAAAGTTCGTCATATGGTGTCGAATCTTAGGTGAATCGCAGAGCTCAAAGCGTTAATATAAAAGAAATTAAAGGAGTGAGTCGACATGGAACAACGTTTAACGGAAGAGAAAGTATTCAAAGATCCGGTACATAATTATATCCACGTGCAAGATCCGGTTATATGGCAGTTAATTAACACCCCGGAATTTCAGCGTTTACGCCGGATTCGTCAACTGGGTACTTCTTACCTTACCTTTCACGGAGCAGAGCATAGTCGGTTCTCACATTCACTAGGTGTTTATGAGATCACACGCAAGATCATCTCTCAATTTGAAAGAAGTCATTATTCGGATTGGCCGAAGGAAGAAAAGATTGTAGCTCTGTGTGCAGCTCTACTTCATGATCTCGGGCATGGGCCATTCTCTCACTCCATCGAGGAAGCTTTTGACATGAATCACGAAGATTGGACTTGTCGCATTATTACAGGTGATACCGAAGTAGGGGCGATCTTAAGACGGTATGCTCCTGATTTTCCTGAGAAAGTAGCGTCTGTCATTCAAAAAACGTATGAAAAGCCGATTGTGGTGAACTTGGTGACCAGTCCGCTTGATGCAGACCGAATGGATTATTTGCTCAGGGATGCCTATTTTACAGGTGTAAATTACGGCACGATTGACCTTGATCGTATCCTTCGGATGCTACGTCCTTATCATGGGCGGATTGTAGTCAAGGAGTCAGGCATGCATGCTGTGGAGGATTACCTAATGTCTCGGTATCAGATGTATTGGCAGATTTACTTCCATCCGGTAACTCGTAGTTCTGAAATTATATTGCGGCAAATATTCAAGCGAGCGAAAACACTCCTACAACATGGTTTTCAATTCCGCTTCATGATTGATCCACTCCCTCAATTATTTGAAGGAGAATTATCCGTGGATGAATATTTGCAGTTGGATGAAGCATTAATTCAGACGGCATTTACGCAGTGGCGCAAGGAGGACGATACTGTTCTGAGTGAGTTATGCGAACGTTTTATGGATCGCAAGTTATATAAGTATGTAGAGCTTGAACAGGTCGACTTGACAATGATGGAAGAGATTCGGGAAGCTTTTGTACAGGCTGGCCTCGATCCCGAATATGATCTTGAAATTGATTTTCCTTCGGATAATCCGTATGATGTGTTTCGTCCGGATGAATCCACAGATAAGCAGATTCTTCTTCTGGATCGACAGGACAATTTACGTGAGTTGTCAGAAGTATCTGACATTGTCCGTTCCATCAGTGGGCTTCACCGAGGGAAACATCATTTGTATTACCCGCAAAACAAGGTGGATGCGATTATTCACGAATTACCGTCACATATACGCCCCTATTTCTTGTAATCGTGTGGGTATAATCCGATGAAGAATTTCGATATCAAAACACTTTCTAAAAGAGCTATTTTCCATGATACAGTAATCTGCTTTAATGGGGAGTATATGTAGATCGACATAATTTTGTAAATGCAAGCAGGCAGAATGAGCACAATTAGCAATATATAGATCAGAATATCCTTATATCTTCTATATATTGTAGTTGTGAAGAAACAAACGTAATGATGTAATACACAGATACCCAAAATGTTTTATGTATGAGTCATTGAATTATTGAATTTTACAAATTGGATTTTGAAAAAGAAGATAGTCGTTATTTCGACATGAAGGGAGATACAGACATGATGCTGTTCGACACACATACACATCTGGATGCACCACAATTCGACGAGGACCGCGAGGACATGATTCAGCGTGCTGTGGATGCAGGAGTTGGTCGCATGATCAACATTGGCTTTAACCGGGAGACAATTCCAACCACAATGAAACTCGCTGAAACATATGACTTTATATATGCAGCTGTAGGGTGGCATCCTGTAGATGCGATCACAATGCAGGAGGGCGATTTGGAGTGGATTGCATCTTTATGCAAGCATGAAAAAGTGGTTGCGATCGGTGAGATTGGATTGGATTATCACTGGGATACTTCACCAAAAGAAATACAGCATCGCGTATTACGACAACAAATTGCTTTGGCGCGTGAAGTGAACATGCCAATTGTCATCCATAATCGGGATGCGCATGAGGATATCATAAGAATTTTGCGTGAAGAGAAGGCGAGTGAAGTTGGTGGTGTGATGCACTCGTTCTCGGGCAGCTGGGAAACAGCAAAAAGTTGCCTCGATATGGGCTTCCATCTCTCCTTCGGAGGACCGATCACATTCAAAAATGCAAAGCAACCCAAAGAGGTGCTGGAGAAGGTTCCTATGGACCGGTTTTTCATTGAAACAGATGCTCCATATTTGACACCGCACCCTTATCGTGGGAAGCGAAATGAGACAGCGCATGTACGTCTGGTTGCAGAGGCAGCTGCGGAAATTAAAGGCATTTCGGTGGAGGAAATTGCTGCAATAACAACCAAAAATGCCATGGAACGATTTGGGATTCGTTAAAAAAACGAGCAAATGAGGTGAAAAAGGCAGGTAAGCGGAGGTAATTTGCCCTTTGATCCAAATAAATCAAGAATATTACAATATTTTAACCAAATATTCAGAAAAACGTACTTGATCAACGCTTTACAACATGCATCAAAACAGGATATCATCTTTTCAGTGAATTGTTGTGCGGAAAATTGGACAGATGTTCGGGGGATGAACAAAGGGACACTTTCCGATGAAACAACATTACTTTCATGAATCAGTCTCGCTGAGTCTCCGTTAACGGAGAGCGGGGGAACCAATAGGGCTTAAACATCGGTGTATTTGGCCGATGCGCAACGTTCGCTGACCCAAAAGCAGCGAAGGGAACTGCGAAGCCGTATTTGATTTCTTCTTTGGGTCTCGGGGTGAATTCAAGGGCGTCCGCCATGAGCGGGTGACCCAAGATAGGGCGGCTCTCTTTCGCCCGAACCCGACAGCTAACCTCGCAAGCGGAAAAAGAGAGGCAACCTCGTGCATGAATTTCCGATATTCAAAATCATTCGGAAGCCACGAAAGAGTTCCTCTTACACTCTTTCTTTGGCTTTTTTGTTTTTGAATAAAAGAAATATTGTCATCATACGGTAGGTATTCAGGAGGATGACATCATGTTGCGAAGATTGATTCATGGTGCAGAACCGGATTATGTTGGTCCAATCTGTGTTCTGTAGAAAATTTGGTATAGTCACGTCAAAGACATCATGCATTACTTTAGACGGCGAGGCTATGAAGGAGGACGGAGAAGTGGGCACATTCCAACCAGAAGAGACCCATGAGTCACGATCATCCAGTAAGTCTTTCGCGTTGCGGTGGAAGCATGAGAACATGCGTCAAATGGCATTGATCGCGATTTTCTCAATTGCGCTTACAATCATGATCTTGTTAGTCGTTTACGGTCAGGCCGGGAAACAAATTTCGCTGGTTATTGATGGCAAAGCTCAGGTGGTAGAGACTCGTACAGGAATGCTTCAGGAAATGCTGGAGGAGCAGTCGATCACAGTCAGCCCTCACGATAAGGTATCCATGTCCATGAATGGGGCGATTACAGATGGAGACCGAATCGTTATTGAGCGGGCCGTTCCAGTTAACATTACGGCAGACGGAGACACCAAGACTCTGTATACAACCGATTCATCGGTAGAAGATGCAATTCAAAAATCAGGTATTCAAGTTGAAAGTAATGATAAAGTGTATCCGGCGCTTGGAACTGCGATCAAAGCGGAGATGAAGATCCGTGTAGTGCGCGTAACAAAGCGTACAGTGGATGTAGAGCAACCGATCGCTTACAAAGTCATTAAAACGGCTGACCCTAGCTTGTACAAAGGGGATAACCGTGTCGTTGTGAACGGCAAAGAAGGCACAATTGTACAGCATATCGAAAAGGTATTTCAGGATGGAGAATTGGTCTCCAAAAAAATGGTCGGCAAATCTGTCGCGAATAATCGTGTAGATAAAGTGATCGCTGTCGGCACCAAAGCAAAACCGGTCGTGAAGGAACCTGAGATTCAGACCGTATCTGCTCAAACGTCAACAACCAAAAAGGCTACAACAACGAATTCGAAGAAAACATCTGCCTCGGGCAGCAAAGTGATTACCGTATCCGGGACTTCTTTTAAATACTCCAAAGTACTTAAAAATGTATCCATGACTGCTTACTCTTCCGAAGAGCCTGGCATTGGAACTAAAACAGCTTCCGGTACTCGTGTAACGGAAGGACGCACCATTGCGGTTGATCCCAAAGTCATTCCAATTGGCTGGTGGGTATATATCGAAGGTCTGGGATTCCGTCGTGCGGAAGATACAGGCGGTGCCATTAAAGGCAACAAAATTGATGTGTATTATGACAGTGTGAAGCATGCCCTGAATTTTGGACGTAAGAAAGGCAAGACGGTCTACGTGATCGGTCCGGTGAAGCCGGAAGCGAACTAAAATCGTTTTACTTTGAAATGGGAATGCTATAAAATAGTTGCATGAATGATTCATGCGGAATATGCGGCGGAGGAGTCTGAATTCAGTCTCCCCCGCCGTTTGGCAGAGAAGAGGATATTCCTCTTCTTTTTGCGTTAGAAAGGAAGAAATGGAACATGATAAAAGAAGTCATTGTGGTGGAAGGCCGTGACGATACGGTAGCTATCCGTCGGGCCGTGGAAGCCGATACCATAGAAACAGGTGGATCAGCAATCAACCAACGCATTCTGAAGCGGATTGCGCTTGCTCAGGAGAGACGGGGAGTCATTGTACTGACAGATCCGGATCATGCTGGCGAACGCATTCGAAAAATTATCGCGAACAAGGTGCCAGGCTGCAAACATGCCTTCATCCCGGAAGCCGATGCAACGCGCAAAGGGGACATTGGGGTGGAGAATGCCTCACCAGAGGCGATCCGTCATGCTCTGGCGCGCGTACATACTTCATACGAAGGTGCTCCGAGCCTGATCGATTGGGAGGACCTGATCGCGGCAGGACTTATTGTGCATCCGCAGGCTGCTGCACGTCGCATGGAGATGGGCAATCTGCTGGGCATCGGTTATTGTAACGGTAAGCAGTTCCACAAACGTCTCAGTGTATTTCAGATTACACGGGAAGAGTTCTCTACAGCATTAGCGCAAATTGAACGTGAAGGATTGTGAGCATATGAAGAACATGGAAGAGACGATTGAAATTGCAACGCCCAAGCGTACGAAAGAGATTATTCAAAGACACGGATTCTCATTTAAGAAAAGTCTGGGTCAGAACTTTCTGATCGATCAAAATATACTGAACAAAATTGTTAATGCAGCCGATTTGGACGAGTCCAAGGGCGCACTGGAGATCGGGCCTGGTATTGGAGCACTCACGGAGCGACTGGCTCGGGTAGCCGGTCCCGTCACAGCCGTAGAGATTGACCAGCGCTTAATCCCAATCCTGGGAGAAGTGATGCAGCCTTATTCAAATGTACGTGTACATCATGGGGATGTGTTGAAGCTTGATCTGGCTGAGTTGTTTAATACGGATTTTGCATCCGTGGACAAAGTCAGTGTTGTGGCTAACCTGCCTTATTATGTAACGACTCCAATCATGATGAAACTTCTGGAAGAGAAACTGCCGGTAGACAGCATTGTTGTCATGATCCAAAAAGAAGTGGCTGAACGCATGGCTGCTGCACCTGGATCAAAAGACTATGGCAGTCTGAGCATCGCAGTTCAGTACTACAGTATGCCGGAACTTGTGTGTATTGTGCCTCCTACGGTCTTCATTCCGCAACCTAATGTGGAATCAGCTGTCATTAAGCTGAAAGTGCGTGAGCAGCCGCCAGTGGAGATTCCGGATGAAGCACACTACTTCGAAGTGGTACAGGCTTCTTTTGCCCAGCGGAGAAAAACAATCTCAAACAACTTGAAGGCACGTTTCTTCACAAAGGAGAACCGGGAACAGGCAGACATTCTGCTGGAGCAGGCAGGTATTCAACCGTCCCGGCGTGGAGAGACATTGAGTCTGCAAGAGTATGCCACACTCAGCACCGTAATGTGGGAAGCTGGGGTACGTGCAGCGCTGTAAAATTTGAATGAACCAAACCGGGTCTTTGCCCATACGATGGGGTAGAGGTGATTACGTTGATGAATATCGGAGACTTGGTCGTTCGGAAGTCATACGGCGGCGATGTGACTTTTCGGGTGGAAGGCCTCCAGTTGGATGCTGCGGTCATTAAAGGGACTGAGTTCCGGCTGATTGCCGATTCCCCGGTGGACGATTTGATACAGGTTCCCTACGAACCACAAAGCGCCAAGACCAGACAGGCGCATATTAAAGCACATCAGACCCTGTCCCGTCTGCAGCAGAATCGTATGGAACAGGCTGAGCGGAATCGTGAAGGTCTGGTACAGGATTGGACTACCCAGCAGGAACCGGCTTATTTTGAAATGCCTGGAAAGGTGCTTCATCTGGATGGAGATCCGAACTATTTGAAAAAAAGTATGGATCTCTATGAGCAACTTCGTGTGCCCGCAGAGGGACAGTATGTCCATGAATCGGCAATGGCAGATACCTTATACCGCTTATTACCCAAAGTACGTCCGGATATCGTAGTTATTACGGGTCATGATGGGGTGTTAAAGACACGTCAGCCCTATGACTTATATAGTCTTGGTAGCTACAAGAACTCGCAAAATTTTGTGTCGGCCATTCAGGTGGCCAGACAATATGAACGCCATCTGGACGCCCTCACTATTGTTGCAGGGGCCTGTCAGTCCCATTTTGAGGCACTGCTGCGCGCTGGAGCGAACTTTGCCAGTTCCCCAGGCAGAATTCTCATTCATGCACTTGATCCGGTCTATGTGGCAGCCAAGGCCTCCTTTACCTCTGTGCGCGATACGGTCAACATGAGTGATGTTCTGCACAATACCATCAGTGGTAGCCAGGGTGTGGGTGGTGTCGAGACACGGGGGAGTTACCGGGTAGGTCTGCCTGGGCTGAATGATTTATCTACGCTAAAAGTGAACCCGTCGGCAGTCTGATGTAGGCCATTTAAAGTCCCAATTTGGGGCTTTTTTTGTTTGCAAAAAAATTCATTGACAACAACTTTTTGATGCTGATATAATAATTAGTTTTGATTTGACAATGACTGTAAAATCCGGTATAATGGACAAGAAAAGAGGTGGTCGTCGACAATGGCTAAAAACACGCTGTTGGATATCAAACGCAATCTCGATGCACATATTGGTCAGAAAATTATGTTGCGGGCTAATGGTGGCCGCCGTAAGACCATTGAGCGTACGGGTGTATTGGAAGAAACGTACCCTTCTGTTTTTATTGTTAAGCTTGATGAGGAGCAAGAAACCTTCAAGCGAGTATCTTATAGTTATGCGGATATACTTACGGAATCGGTGGAAGTCATGGTTTATGACCCGGGCAGCCAGACGCATAGCTCCTATATGGAGACGTAAGTATCGATTTACAGGCGATTCGCCCCACAAGGCGGATCGCTTTTTTGTTTTCTTAAAACACCAATTTTCCCTCTAACGTAACCCATACATACTCAGGAATGAGCGAGGAACGGTCGCGGCATACTATATGGACAGGTGAAGGGACAGTTTCTTAAGCAATGCAGGAAACTGAATATGGCCTGGTGACAAAATGTCCAAAACGTGAACGAACAACGAACTCATCACATTATGAAGGATACTTTGGAGGAGGATGGTTCATGAGTCGCAGAAGAAGAAGTGTCATGTCAGAGGATCTGAAGAATGAGCTCGCGAAAGACCTGGGCTTCTATGATACGGTGCAACAGGAAGGTTGGGGCGGAATTAAAGCCAAGGATGCAGGAAACATGGTGAAAAGAGCCATTCAACTTGCTGAGCAGGCTGCCCGCAAATCTTAATCCGGTTCAAGCAGACTGAAAAGCGGGGAAATCCGTCAGGAATAACCCCGCTTTTTCCCCTTAGATGCGGAATACAAATGACTTGACAGCCCCATTTTGATATAATATGTTAAGTTGTCTTAGGGAAAAGGTGAGGACGGGTGAACGCCTTGAAAATTTACGAAAAAGCGCCTGCTAAAATTAATTTGATGCTGGACGTTTTACATAAAAGAAGCGATGGATTCCATGAAGTTGAAATGATCATGACCATGGTCGATCTAGCTGATCGGCTGGAAATGTCGGAGCTGCCGCGAGATACTATTTTCATCTCCAGTCAGGCGGGTTATATCCCGCTCGACGAGAAGAATCTGGCTTTCCAGGCAGCCAGACTCATTAAGGAGCGCTATAACGTGCGTACGGGTGTCCATATTCATCTGGATAAAAAGATTCCAGTTGCAGCCGGACTTGCCGGCGGCAGTAGTGATGCAGCAGCAGCGCTGCGTGGATTGAACCGTCTGTGGCGGTTGAATATACCGGATCACGAACTGCAGGAGCTTGGAGCTGAACTTGGGTCGGATGTTCCATTCTGTATCACAGGAGGGACTGCACTCGCTACAGGCCGTGGTGAGAAGTTAACTCCCATTCCTAATCCGCCGCAATGCTGGGTAATTCTGGCCAAGCCTCCGATTAATGTGTCTACAGCCGATGTGTACGGAAGGTTCCGCAGTGACAAGATTGTTCGTCATCCGAGTGCAGCTAAAATGGAGCAGGCTATTCGCAATCAATCATTTACGGAAGTCTGTAACCAAATGGGCAATGTGCTTGAAGATGTAACGTTGAAGCTGTATCCGGAAGTTCAGCATCTGAAGGATGCCATGATTCGATTGGGTGCAGACGGCGTGTTAATGTCCGGTAGCGGTCCAACGGTATTTGGTCTGGTTTCCAAAGAATCCAAGGTTGCCCGGATATACAATGGTCTGCGTGGGTTCTGTAAAGAAGTGTACGCTGTACGTATGTTAACGTAAAATTCGCTTTTATAATGTACAAACACGTATAAAGGTGTTATATTCTTAAATAATTATTCGGATTTGGATGTTTCCGTGATCGTGAGGATGGATCTCTGTGAAGAAGTTAAAACGAAGCGCAAGGCTGGTTGAAATGACGCAATACTTATTGTCCAGACCGCATACGGTTATTCCGTTGACCACATTTGCCGAACGTTATGGTGCCGCAAAGTCTTCAATTAGTGAAGATTTGGCGATTATCAAAGAAGTGTTCGAAGAAGGTGGGTCAGGAGAACTGCATACACTGGCTGGAGCAGCCGGGGGAGTAAGATGGATTCCGAAGGTATCCCGAGAACTGGCACTGGCATTTGCGGAGCGGCTCTCTACCCAGCTCGCGCAACCTGATCGGATCTTGCCTGGGGAATACCTGTACATGTCCGACTTGCTTGGTCAGCCCGCATTGATGAATGAAGCCGGCAAGATTTTTGCAACGGCATTTGGCAATATGAATATTGATGTGGTTATGACGGTAGAAACCAAAGGAATTCCATTGGCTTATGCGACCGGAGCCCAGCTCAACCTGCCTGTCGTGCTCGTACGCAGGGACCATCAGGCTACAGAAGGATCGGCCGTTAGTATCAATTATGTATCCGGGTCCCATAAAAGTCTGCATACCATGTCCCTGTCCCGCAGGGCGATGCGTGAGCATTCCAGAGTACTTATTGTGGATGACTTCATGAAGGCCGGGGGTACGGTGCAAGGAATGATCGATCTTTTGGCCGAGTTTAATGCTACAGTAGCCGGGGTAGGGGTACTGGTGGAATCTGGTTCTGTAGATTCAGAAGAACGCCTGTTAACAGATTACGTATCTCTGGCGAAACTGACGGCGGTTGATGCCAAGAGCAGACAGATTTCCGTCAAGCCTGGCAACTATTTTGACCTGTAGAAAGATGACGAATGTTATGTCGTTAAAAGGTCTTTTCCATCGACCTGGCATGAACGTTGTCGAATTGTGTATTAAATAAAAAAATTCCTGAAATTAGGAAATTTTTGTGGTTATAAAAAGAAGGAGTTCGTATATGCTGTGTGGAATTATACACCAAGTTCTGATGGAAAAAGGTGGTGAACACACACATGCAAATTACGGATGTCAGACTCCGCCGTGTTAACTCGGAGGGGAGAATGAAGGCTATCGCATCCATTACCATCGATAACGAATTCGTCGTTCATGACATTCGTGTCATTGATGGTAACAACGGAATGTTTGTTGCTATGCCGAGCAAACGTACTCCTGATGGAGAGTTCCGTGATATCGCCCACCCGATCTCTTCCGGTACGCGTGAGAAGATTCAGGCAGCAGTTTTGACTGAATACGATCGTGCGGCAACTGAGGAAGAAGTCATTGAAGAAGGTGCCTGAGAACATTATTGGGGTTCGAAGGAAAAGAGAGCCATGTCTTATGGCTCTCTTTTCTTTTTGACCGGAATAAGATATATTCAGTATTGAGTTTATTAGCAGAGAACAAAAAGCGCATCGTGCGCTTGGTGGCAGGGCGGCATCTTAGGAATCATTGGGATTCGGTTAAGCTCGCAGGTACACGGCGTATACATATAGGTCACGATTCGTTGGTGTCCGCGTTGTTACGTGTGATTACAGAGACAGCAGGCGATGAACAGGACCGGCTTGAAGCCGGCTGAACGATACTCATTGGATATATATCAGCAATGCATTTCAATGGGATTTTCAGAACAGGAGGTCGTTAATTTTGAAACGAATGGCAATCGTTCTTGCCGCAGGGCAAGGAAAACGAATGAAATCAAAATTGTACAAAGTACTGCATCCCGTATGCGGTAAACCTATGGTTGGACATGTGCTGGATGCAGCACTCAGCGCAGGCGTTGAACGCAGTGTAGTTGTAGTCGGTCATGGTGCCGAAGCGGTGCAGTCATTTTTGGGTTCCAGAGCGGAGTATGCACTTCAGGCGGAACAACTGGGTACAGGTCATGCAGTGAAGCAGGTTAAATCCTTGCTTGGCGGTGAAACTGGCTCTACGATTGTGGTCTGCGGAGATACACCACTTGTGACCAGTGAGACGTTGGAAGGTCTGATGAAGTTGCATGAGAGCAGCGGAGCAGCAGCCACAGTTCTTACGGCTCAGTTGGACAATCCCAAAGGTTATGGCCGCGTCATTCGCGGAGAAGATGGATCTGTACAACGGATTGTGGAACAAAAGGATTGCACAGAGCAGGAAGATGCTGTGAATGAGATTAACACAGGCACATACTGTTTCGATAATGCAAAATTGTTCGCTGCCTTGGAAAAAGTGACGAACCAGAACGCTCAGGAAGAGTATTATCTCACAGACGTAGTTGGCATTTTCCGCAATGATGGAGAAGTGGTTGAAGCTTACATGTCGGATGACATCGCAGAATCCATCGGGGTTAACGACCGACTTGCACTTTCGCAAGCCGAAGCCTTCATGCGTGAACGTCTTGCCGTACGCCATATGTTGAACGGTGTGACAATCATTGATCCGTCATCGACATATATCGGAGCGGATGTTACGATTGGATCAGATACAGTTCTGTATCCGGGGACAATCCTCAAAGGCACAACTTCCATTGGTGAAGCATGTCATATTGGTCCTCAGGCAGATGTGGAAGACAGTGTTATTCAGGACGGAGTTACAATTAAACATTCGGTAGTATCCAATGCCGAGGTTGGTTCTGATGCAACGGTAGGTCCATTTGCTAATTTGCGTCCAGGGACCAAACTGGGTCGCAACGTAAAAATTGGTGACTTTGTTGAAGTGAAAAATGCTACAATTGATGAAGGTTCCAAAGTATCTCATCTCAGCTATATTGGGGATGCCAAAGTAGGGAAAAACGTAAATGTTGGATGCGGGGCAATAACTGTCAATTATGATGGTTATAATAAAGCTGTGACAACGATTGAAGATGATGCTTTTGTAGGCAGCAACGTTAATCTGATTGCACCGATTACGGTAGGAAAAGGCGCTTATGTGGTTGCTGGCTCCACCGTTACCCATTCCGTTCCCGAGAATGATCTGGCCATTGCTCGTCCACGTCAGGAGAATAAACCTGGTTATGCGGAGAAGATTCGCGGACGTGCCAAAGCCAAGAAACAAAATGCCAAACCCCAATAAGGGGTTTTGATAACAAGATTGCCTCCCGAAGATCGGGGAGGTGCCGACATGTCGCAGACGCTTATTGATTCCAATGAACCAGCACGGAGGGTTTTTATTTTATGACTTATTTTGATTCGAAATTAAAAATATTTACTTGCAATTCTAACCCCAAGCTCGCCCATCAAATTGCTGATTATATCGGGATCCCTATGGGTGAATCTCACACAACCAGCTTTAGTGATGGCGAGATTCAAGTGAAACTCTCCGAGAGTGTTCGGGGTTGTCACGTTTATATCGTGCAGTCCACTTGCTTGCCGGTTAATGATAACCTGATGGAAATGCTCGTTATGATTGATGCACTCAAACGGGCATCTGCCAAGACGATTAACGTCGTTATTCCTTACTATGGCTATGCAAGACAGGATCGCAAGGCACGTTCGCGTGACCCGATTACAGCGAAACTGGTTGCTAACCTGATTGAAAAAGCGGGTGCAACCCGTGTCATCGCGATGGACTTGCATGCAATGCAGATCCAGGGATTCTTCGACATTCCAGTCGACCATTTGCTTGGCGTGCCAATTCTGGCTCAATATTTCCGGTCGAAACAGATCGAAAATCCGGTTGTTGTGTCGCCTGACCACGGTGGCGTAGTGCGCGCACGTAAACTGGCTGATTTCCTGAATGCACCCCTGGCGATTATCGATAAACGTCGTCCTGAGCCAAATGTGAGCGAAGTGATGAACATTATCGGTAACATCGAGGGTAAAACAGCTATCCTGATCGATGACATTATTGACACGGCGGGAACGATTGTACTGGGAGCGAATGCTCTGATGGAAGGCGGCGTAAAAGAAGTATACGCGTGCTGTACTCACCCGGTATTGTCCGGACCTGCGATGGAACGTTTGGAGAATGCACCATTGAAGGAAGTCATCGTAACGGATACCATTCCAATTACGCATGCTAATCCGACAAGCAAACTCAAAGTGTTGTCTGTAGCGCCTTTGCTCGGAGAAGCGATTATCCGGGTTCATGAGGAATTGTCAATCAGCAAGCTGTTTGAAATTGAATAAGGATGTCTGCATAAAGTAGTAGAGGGGTTACGTTTTCCGGTTCAATGGAAAATGTAACCCCTGTCGGCGTGCCGTTTTATTAAAGGTGAAACAGACGCTGGTCAGTCCATATAAGTTTGAACTACTCATTTACACAATAACGGAGAGGGCAGAAAAGATCTGAAGAAGCGAAGCGTTCGCCTTTATCACCGGATTTTCCCTTTGAAAAGGGAATCAAAAAATCTGGGGATAACAGCGATCGGAAGATGTTTCTGCACGCGCAGTGATCCAGTGTAAAATGGTTCGTTCATCTTAATATGGTTAATACCCGGGGCGGGAGATAAATCGGAAACGACGCCGATGAAAAAGCGTATTGGCAATTTCGACGAATTGATTATCGAAACGTGTGATTAGACCAATCTCAATATGGGTGTCGCGGTCGTATACCTGTACAGGTACGTGATATTCGAGATGATAGATAAAATCGCTATGTTGAGTCAGTTGTCCATTGTCTTCGCGCAAAACCCGCTCACCTTCCTGGGTCGATAAAATATTAACTGTGAACACTACAGTAAATCGATCTTTACTTTCTTGATATTATATGAAATATAAGATTCGAAGTCTATGCCTCACCTCAGGCTAATCCGAAGGAGGGAACAAGATGAAGTGGATTGTCGGACTTGGAAATCCAGGCTCGAACTATGCCAAAACCCGTCATAATATCGGTTTTATGGCACTGGATCGGTTGGCTGATCGTCATAATATCTCCATTACACAGAATAAATGTAAAGCGCTGATTGGAGAAGGCAATATTGGCGGTGTGAAAACCGTACTGATCAAACCAATGACCTATATGAACTTGTCTGGTGAATCGGTTCGAGCATATATGGATTTTTATAAAGTTAGTCTTGAAGATCTGATTGTTGTGTACGACGACATGGATACAGAGATTGGCAAAGTCAGATTACGTTACCAAGGTAGTGCAGGCGGACATAATGGAATCAAGTCCATTATTCAGCATACCGGTACACAGCAGTTTAACCGGGTGCGCATGGGAATATCCCGGCCTGAACCAGGACATGCCATTGTTGATTATGTACTGTCGACATTTATGAAGAAAGAAAAGGAAGCCCTTGATCAGACCATTGAGCAAACATGTGATGCCCTGGAGCATAGCTTGACTCATACGTTTGAACAAACAATGGCGAAGTTTAACGGTTAATTTTGTAAGACATACTGGTAAAATGATCATAAAGACGGGTTCGATTCAGCCATACTGGACATACTGGATGTATAAACCATGTTCAGGAGGCATAAACATGTCAGTGAATTACGTATGTAGGCATTGCCGTACCTTTATTGGACGAATCGATTCTGCCCGGATAACGGAAGTAGAGCTCGGCTTTCATTTCTTGACCCCCGACGAGCGGAGGGATATAATAGCGTATAATTCCGGTGGTGACATTACCGTTCGGATTACATGTGATTACTGTAAGGAAGCCCTGGAGCACAATCCGGAGCTTAGCCTGCTCGCGAGTCCGCTTCAGTAGACATCGCCTGTACAGGATCGAATGACAGTTGAGGGCGGTTGCGTAATAACGCTCCACCTTTTATAGCCTTGGCAGCCTGCTGAGGCTTCTTTTCAGTTGGCATGAAAGTCATGGCTATCTCGAAATCAGGCTCAGCCGCATCAACAGATGTGGCAATGTTGCGAGTAATCCGATATGATGAAACAGGACAAAAAGGAATTTGTATCCATTTTAATAGTGATGCTACGCGTATGCGTGAGATAATCAAGTAAGTTATAAGAGAGGTGCCCCTTTTGTTACAAGCACTTATACAGGCTTTTTCCAAAGATCCGGACTTCGGATCCATTACAGCCGGAATCAAGTCCGGCATGAAGGAACAATTGGTTTCGGGTCTATCCGGCTCGGCGCGTCAGATTATGCTGGCTGCTCTGCATCAGGAAATGAACCGACCATTGCTCGTAGTAACACATAATATGTTTTCAGCTCAAAAAATTGCAGAAGATTTACAGGAAGCGCTTTCACCTGATCAGGTGTTGATCTATCCTGCCAACGAGCTTGTCGCTGCGGAAGCTGCTGTTTCCAGCCCGGAAACATTGGGTCAGCGTATTGATGTGTTGGTCCGTTGCGCCCAGGGATTCAGGGGCGTTGTTGTTATTCCTTTTTCCGGGGTAAGACGTTATGTTCCGCTTCCGGAAGTGATGGCCAATGCTCGAATTTTGATCAAACAGGGTAACACACTTCAACTGGACTCCTTCCTGCTGGAGATGGTAAAGCTCGGATACGAGCGTGTGGAACGCGTGGAATCTCGTGGTGAGATGAGTGTACGCGGAGGTATCATCGACTTCTATCCGGTTACTTCATCGATCGCATATCGGGTGGAGTTATTTGATGATGAGATCGACTCCATTCGGACATTTGATCCAGCGGATCAGCGTTCGATTGAACGGATTGAAGAAATTACGGTTTTACCATGCAAGGAGTTAATTGCAGATCGTGAACGTATGGAAAAGGCTGCCGATGCGGCTGCTCTTTTGCTGGAGCAACAGCTGGAGAAAATGACGGACCGGCAGGCGAAGCTGCGTCTTCGTGAGGAAATTCACCGGGAGATCGAGCTTTTGCGGGAACACGTGTATTTCTCCGAAATGTATAAATATATTTCTCCGCTCTATCCGGAGAACAAAACGATCTACGACTATATGCCAGAAGATACCCTGCTGGTTCTTGATGAGCCTGCCAGACTATCGGAGACATCAAAACAGCTGGACCGTGATGAATCAGAGTGGAACCTACATTTGATGCAAAACGGAAAAACACTTCCGGATCTTCCATTATCCGCAGACGGTGATGAACTCTTGTATGAGCGTCCATTCCAGACGCTGTTTATGTCGATCTTTTTGCGCCAAGTTCCACACACTCAACCACAAAACATTCTGAACTTCATCAGTCGTGGCATGCAGGATTTCCATGGACAGATGAATGTACTGAAGGCAGAGATGGAGCGTTGGCAGAAGGCCGGAGTCAAAGTGCTCATGCTGGCGAACGGTGAGGAGCGACTCGAGCGGATGCGCCGGGTACTGATGGACTATGATATTCCAGAGCCAGAGATGATGATCGGTAATTTGCAAACGGGATTTGAAATGCCGTCCATTCATTTGGCTGTTGTGACCGAGGGCGAGATGTTCTCGCAAAAACAGCGTAAAGTACGCAAACCGATTCGGAATGTAGATAATGCTGAACGGATCAAATCCTATAGCGAGCTAAAAGTGGGCGATTATGTCGTTCACCAGAACCACGGGATTGGTAAGTACCTGGGGATCGGTACCCTCGAAGTTGGCGGTATTCATAAGGACTACATGCATATTCTCTATGCGGGTGGAGACAAACTGTCTGTACCTATTGAGCAGATCGATCTGATCCAGAAATATGTTGGTTCCGAAGAGAAAGAACCGAAAATATACAAGCTGGGCGGCAATGAGTGGACACGGGTTAAAAATAAAGTCCGCACATCTGTACAGGATATTGCTGATGATCTAATTAAGCTGTATGCAGAGCGTCAGACCTCCAAAGGGTTTGGATTCGACAAGGATTCCGCGGAGCAGCAGGAGTTTGAGGACATGTTCCCTTACGATGAGACACGTGATCAGGTGCGTGCGATCGAAGAAATCAAAAAGGACATGGAACAAAACCGTCCAATGGATCGTTTATTGTGTGGGGATGTTGGTTACGGCAAAACCGAGGTGGCTATTCGGGCTGCATTTAAAGCAGCTATTGAAGGCAAACAGGTGGCTGTACTCGTGCCAACAACCATTTTGGCCCAGCAGCATTTTGAGACGTTCCGTGAGCGCTTCTCCGGTTATCCGTTCAACATTCATGTGCTTAGCCGGTTCCGTTCCCGTAAAGAGCAGAATGAAACAGCCAAAGGCATCAAGGCAGGCACAGTGGATATTGTTATCGGGACGCATCGATTGCTGTCACAGGATCTGGTGTTCAAGGACCTGGGACTGCTCATTGTTGATGAAGAACAGCGCTTCGGTGTAACCCATAAGGAAAAACTGAAGAAGCTGAAAACCAATGTGGATGTGCTGACACTTACGGCAACGCCGATTCCGCGGACGCTTCATATGTCCATGCTGGGTGTGCGTGATCTGTCCGTTATCGAGACTCCACCAGAGAATCGTTTCCCGGTGCAGACCTATGTGGTTGAACACAGCCAGGCGCTTGTACGTGAAGCCATTGAGCGTGAGCTTGCCCGTGGTGGGCAAGTGTATTACCTCTACAACCGTGTTCAGGGAATCCAGGAGATGGCAGCCGAAATTTCTGAACTTGTGCCTGAAGCCAAAGTTGGTGTAGGACATGGTCAGATGTCGGAAACAGAGCTGGAGAAAACGATTCTGGACTTCCTGGATGGTGAATATGACGTGCTTGTGAGCACAAGTATCATCGAGACCGGGGTAGATATTCCGAACGTAAATACACTGATCGTACATGATGCGGATAAAATGGGGCTTTCCCAGCTGTATCAGCTGCGCGGACGTGTGGGTCGTTCCAACCGTATTGCGTATGCCTATTTTACGTACCAACGGGATAAAGTGCTTACTGAAGTTGCTGAGAAACGTCTGCAATCAATCAAAGAATTTACCGAACTGGGTTCAGGATTCAAAATTGCCATGCGTGACTTGTCGATTCGTGGTGCGGGAAATCTGCTAGGAGCGGAGCAGCATGGTTTCATCGCTTCCGTCGGGTTTGATCTGTATTCCCAGATGCTCGCAGAGGAGATCAACAAACGCAAAGTTACGATGCTTGGCGAAGAGCCGGTACCTTCAGACCAGTGGAACACAACGCTGGATCTCAGTATCGATGCCTACTTGCCGTCCGATTATATCTATGACAGTATTCAGAAGATTGAGATCTACAAAAAAGTGGCGGTCATTGCATCCTTCGACGATGCGATGGAGTTGGAAGACGAATTGGTTGACCGATTCGGTGATCTTCCGGAAGCCGTCATTAACTTGCTGGCTGTTGCGCGGATGAAAGTATACGGCAAAATCTACGGTATTGAGTCCATTTCCCAACGTGGTGAGGACATTACCGTGAAGTTCTATGAAGGGCGTGAACATGCCTTTGAACTCTCGAAAATCGCGCACATTGGAAATCAGTTCGAAAGACGTGTACAATTTGAACAAGGACCCCATATGCTGATTCACGCAAAAGGCAAGGGGCTTGGGGATAAGCAACTGATGGAGCTGGTAGAGAAAATTCTGGAGTCCATGAAAACTGCTTTTAAATCAAAGGGGGAACTAAAGGATGTTACCAAAGTATAAAAAAGTAGGAAAAGTACTGTCTGTGAGCATGGTTGCAGTACTATCCTTATCACTGCTTGCTGCATGTGGCAAGAAGGAAGAAGCAAAAACACCTGAATCCACGGATACAAGTGCTGTAGTCGCTACGTATGATGGTGGTACTATTACAGCCAATGAATTCGACATGGAGCAACGTGTCATGAAATTCCTCTATCCGGAGTATGCACAAATGATGGATATGGACGATTTCAAAGAGTATCTGGTGAAACAGGAAGTTGCTTATGAATATCTGAGTGGCAAAGCAAGTGAAGAAGCCAAAACAGCAGGTACAAAAGCGGCAACTGAGCAATTCGATAAAATGAAAGCTTCTGTTCAGGCAGATCAATGGACAGAAATGCTCAAAGCTCAGAAACTGACTGACGACAACATTAAAGACTACATGACTCGGATCATGACAGTAATCAAAGATAAAGAAACAGGCGTTACGGATGATGCAATCAAGGCTGAGTTTGAGAAAAACAAAGATCAGTTCACAACGGCTTCCGTTCGTCACGTGCTGATTAACTTCACAGATCCAAAAACGCAAAAAGAGCGTAAAAAAGAAGATGCACTTAAAATTGCAAAAGAAGTAAAAACCAAGTTGGATGGCGGAGCTGATTTTGCTGAAATTGCAAAAAAATATTCCGAAGATCCAGGTTCTGCTGAAAAGGGTGGACTGTATGAAAATACACCTGTAGGTAGCTGGGTAGAGGCATTTAAGGAAGCTGCAAAAACATTGCCACTGAACAAAATCAGTGATCCAGTAGAGACAGAGTACGGTTACCACGTCATGAAAGTGGAAGCTCGTACAGAAGCTGACTTTGCCAAATTGACGGCTGAACAAAAAGAAAGTCTGAAGAGCCAATTGGCTGCAGCCGAAATCGATACGTTCATGCAAAATGAATTGGACAAAATCGTAAAAGAAGTTAAACTGCCAAAAACAGAAAAAGCTGAAGAAGGTAAGACTGAAGGCACTACGGGTACAGGAACTGAAGGAGAAAAAACAACCGAACCAAAAACGGATGACTCCACAGGTACGGATACCAAGACTGACCAAGGTACGACTGGAACAGACAAAGATGCAACTACAGATGAAGGTACAAGCAGCAAGTAAGCTGGTAAAATTGCTGTGTTAGCATACGTTCAGGGGTTAAATTCGCCCGAATGAATGCCTTGTACTTCGTAAATATGGACAACCATACAGAGAAGCAAGGGGAGGACTTAGGACCTCCTTCTTGCTTCTTCTTTTATATATTCAAGTCATATGGGTAAATGGTCGCCTTCTTCGAAAGTTACACAACTATATTCTCCGAAGCATGTATAAGGAAATGGGAACAGATGAATACTATGGTCAAGATATCACACTAAACGTTCTGGGACTTTCCTCTACCCATTAAGGAACAGTAGTTGAAAAATCTTCTCGAGAAAGTGGGGCAACATGTGAAATGAAAGCTACTGGTATTGTCCGCCGTATAGATGACCTTGGTCGTGTGGTCATTCCAAAAGAAATCCGCCGTACGTTACGTATTCGTGAAGGTGATCCACTGGAAATTTTCGTGGATCGTGATGGAGAAGTTATCCTTAAAAAATATTCGCCAATTGGCGAACTTGGTGATTTTGCCAAAGAATATGCAGAATCCCTGTATGAGAGTACAGGACATGTAACGATGATTTCTGACCGGGATACCATTATCACGGTGGCAGGCGGCTCCAAGAAAGAATATTTGGACAAGCAGGTAGGTCAACTGTTAGAGGGATGTATGGAAAACAGGAAGACCATTCTGGAAACAAACAATGGTTCTTATGAACTTAGCAAAGATCATGACGAGACGTTATCCTCTTTTGTTATTGCGCCGATTATTTCAGGTGGTGACCCCATCGGAACGGTTATCCTGTTCAATAAGGACGAATCAGTTAAGATGTCTCAGATGGAAGTGAAGATGTCTGAGACGGCTGCTGGTTTCCTTGGCAAGCAAATGGAACAATAGACCGCAGATCAACTCCTGGTGCCCTGTCTTGGGCATACGGGAGTTTTTGCATTTTAAGGGACAACAAAGTTAATCCGGATGATTGTGATGGGGGAGGGTTAGTCTGTGTGCCTTCAGGCAGTTATAATAGCAAGGTATGCTTAAAAGGATTACGCGGGAGGGACTTATGAAACAGCCGTCTACAGGCTCAAGGCTGCTACAGGGTGCATTTATACTTGGGCTTGCTGCCATTATCTCTAAAATCATTGGTGCTTTTCAGAAGATTCCGCTGCAGAATCTGGGGGGAGACGGTGTATTTGGCATCTACAATACGGTGTATCCGTTATATATGCTCATTATCACGCTTGCTGCTGCAGGGCTGCCGCTGGCCGTATCCAAATTCGTAGCAGAACAGAACGCACTCGGAAGACCAGACGAGAGCAGAAGAATTATTCGACTATCTTCCCTACTGCTCGGGGGAATTGGAATTATAATGGCGCTCTTGATGTATGCAGGTGCGCCGCTGATCGCTGACATGATTGGCAACCGCCATGTGGTTCCATCGATTCGTGCTGCTTCATGGGCGTTATTATTCGTACCGGTGATGACAGGGCTGCGTGGATATTTTCAGGGATTACAGCAGATGGTTCCAACAGCAGTATCACAAGTGGTGGAGCAGACGATACGTGTCACCGTCATGATTGTTCTTCTTCTGTGGTTGATGAGACGGGACGCTTCGCTTGAGACTATTGCTGCTGGTGCCATGATGGGCTCCGTTGCTGGTGGGATGGTTGGGCTGTTAACCATGTTAGGGTACATGGTCCGTCATCGGCGGAAAGACAGGGAAGCAGTCACTGAACAGTTGAATTCGGAATGGAGCAGTAACAGCGGAGAGGTTGGATCAGATCGTCATGAGCGTCAGGAGAATACACCGGTTAAGCCGCTGAAGAAAACGGTGAGTGCTATTAACCCGGCTCTGGCAGAAAGATCACGATCCAATGGTGAGTGGATCAAGACGCTGCTCATGTACGCCATTCCCGTCTGTCTCGGGTCGCTGGCTGTACCGCTGATGAATCTGGTGGATACCTTCACCGTGCCCCGATTGCTGCGAGGAGAAGGACTGGATGAGCTTCAGTCGATGGTTTCCTTCGGCATCTACAACCGTGGATTGCCGCTGGTTCAACTGGTGACGATGTTGGCTACGTCACTATCTGTGCTGTTTATTCCGGCGATGGCGGAAGCCCGGTTAAAGGGCGGGCCAGAAGCCGTCCGGCAGCAAGCAGGCCTCGCTCTGCGCTGGTTCTGGTTGATCGGCCTGGCGGCATCCGCGGGTCTCGCGGTGCTGGCGGAGCCGATTAACCGCATGCTGTACGGAGATGCCGCAGGCACCGAAGCACTGCGGTACATGGCGCTGACGGCTGCGGGCAGCACCGTCAGCATTATTGCGGCGGCGCTGCTGCAAGGCCTCGGCGCTGTGCGCGCACCCGCGTTCAGCATGCTAGCCGCCGCAGGCGTCAAGGCGCTGCTGAACGTCATGCTTGTGCCGGCGCTGGGCATCAGCGGCGCGGCCCTGGCAGGCGCAGTCGCCTACATGCTGGCGGCTGGCCTGAATGTGGCGCTGCTGGCGCGACTTGTCGCCCTGCGCCCTGCCCCTGGCGCCGTTCTGGCGAAGCCGGCGCTGGTAATCGCCGCCATGAGTCTGGCGGCGTTAGGCACGGCCTGGGCCGCCGAAGCGATGCTCGGCGGCATGGGTATCGCGGCCGAACGCCGGCTGGCCGCGATGGGCGTGAGCCTGCTGGGCATTGCCGCAGGCTCGGCCGTGTTCTTGCTGGCGGCGGCCCGGACAATGCTACTGACCGCCGCGGAGCTGGCGGCTGTGCCCAAGTTGGGGCCTCGCCTTGCCAAGCTGCTGCGCAGACTGCGTGTGCTGCGCTAGCTCCATGCTCACAGTGCTTCTACACCCAGCACAGCGAATATGCAATTATAGGATATCGAATGATTCTGGTATAATACGTGTAAATAGTCCTGTTCAGGCATGATGAATCATTGAGCCTGGACAGGATAGTCCGGATGGAGGTTTACGTAATGAGTGCAGCTTTAACCGTAGTGGGTCTTGGATCTGGAGATGCAGACCAACTGACCGTAGGTATTATCAAAAAAATGAAACATGCAGCTACGCTGTATGTACGTACCCTGGATCATCCCGTATTGAATGATCTGAAGCAAGAGGGGCTGGAGATGACATCATTTGATGCCATCTATGAGGCGAAGTCCTCCTTCCCCGAAGTATATGATGAGATCGCGAACCAACTGATAGAGGCTGCTCGCAAGGGTGAGGCCGGAACCGAAGTTGTGTATGCCGTTCCGGGTCATCCCATGGTGGCAGAAGCAAGTGTGCGCCTACTCAAAGAGCGTTGTCCGCAGATGGGTATTTCACTGCGTGTGATGGGCGGGGAGAGCTTCCTAGATGAAGCTTTTATACGACTTGGATTCGATCCAATCGAAGGTTTTCAACTCCTGGATGCCAGCAGCCTGAACACAGAACTGGTACAACCACAGTTACATACGTTGATCGGACAAGTCTACGATGTGTTCACTGCTTCAGATGTGAAGCTATGCCTGATGGAGGTTTACCCGGATGATTATCCCGTATTTGTAGGACATGCGTTGGGTGTGCAGGGTCAGGAGGTCATTCACAAGATCCCATTGCACGAACTGGACCGGATCGAAGGGTACGGCAATCTGTCACTGATCTATGTACCGAAGAACACTGATGATGCCCTGCGTCGCCGTTCCTTTGCGCGTTTGCATGAGATCGTCAATATTCTTCGCAGTCCGGGTGGCTGTCCATGGGATCAGGAGCAGACACATCAATCCATTCGCAAAAACCTGATTGAAGAGACCTACGAGGTCATTGAGACGATCGATGAGGATGACCCCGACCATATGAAAGAAGAGCTGGGTGATCTGCTGCTGCAGATTTTATTGCACTCCCAGATGGAAGAAGAAGTGGGCACATTTAATGTGTATGATGTCATCGAAGGTTTGAATGATAAGCTGATCTTCCGCCATCCACATGTTTTTGGCGATAATCAGGCAAAAGATGCGAATGAAGCTCTTCAGAACTGGGAACAGATGAAGGCAGAGGAGAAGAAGCGCAAAGGCCAGGATCAGCAGAAAGTTTCCGTGCTGGATGGTATACCGCGTGACTTGCCTGCATTGATGAAGGGATACAAGTTACAGAAGAAAGCAGCCAAAGTAGGCTTTGACTGGGATGATGTTGAAGGTGTGTTTGCCAAGATCGAGGAAGAACTGGCGGAGTTGAAAGAAGCGGTGCAACAAGGCCAGTCTGCGGAAGAACGGAAGCTCGAACTGGGTGATTTATTATTCGCAGCCGCAAACGTTGCAAGATTCATCGATACGGACCCGGAAGAGGCGCTTGCTGCGACCAACCGCAAGTTTGTCGGGAGGTTCCAGTACATCGAGGAGCGTTTGCGTGAACAGGGAAGAACACCAGCAGATAGCAATGTAGAAGAGATGGAGCAATTCTGGCAGGATGCGAAGAAGGCAGGATTATAACGGGTTCAATTTTCTGGGAAATACCGATAAACCTTATTCCATCATGTTATGCAGTGTGTTATGATATACGAACATGTGTTCATCTATGTTGACTGGGATAGGTGTTTAGCGACGGATGGTTTCGGGTACTGGTCTTAGACTGTTACCTGCGGACCATCGACAAAAAGCTAAAAAAAGTCGCGGACTAAGGCAGGATTTCAGATGCCAAGCCAGAATACATGTGTAGTGACCTAACGCGAATCAGCGGCAATCGATGTATTGTCAGGAATCGCAGATACTTTTTTTTCAATTTGGGAGGCTTTTAAAAATGAACAAAACAGATCTGATTAACAACATTTCAACCAAAAGTGGTTTGACTAAAAAAGACGTTGAGTCCGTATTGAACGGCTTTTTGGGAGAAATTACAGATGCACTTGCCAGCGGAGACAAAGTACAATTGATCGGCTTTGGCACTTTTGAGACCCGCAAACGTTCCGGTCGTACCGGACGTAACCCACAAACAGGGAATGAAATCGTGATTCCTGAGTCCACTGTTCCTGCATTCAAAGCAGGCAACAAACTTAAAGAAGCCGTAAAATAATGCGTCTTGATAAATTCCTGAAGGTCTCCCGGCTAATCAAACGCCGCACTGTGGCCAAGGACGTCTCTGAACAGGGACGTGTTCTGGTGAACGGACGTGAAGCTAAGCCCAGCGCCGCTGTCAAAGTGGGCGATGAGCTGACGGTTCAGTTCGGTCAGAAACTGGTCACTGTGAGGGTGGAACGAATTGCCGAGAGTACCAAGAAGGATGAGGCGAGCAGCCTCTACACCTTGGTGAAGGAAGAGCCGATCGCCAAGGATAACGGAATGAACTGGTAACAGTACATCTGGTATTAAATATTCATTCAATGCAAGTTGAATCGAAACGTCCTCCTGTAACAGGGAAGGGCGTTTTTGTTTTTACTGGATGCCGGGTTATTTGTTCAACAACGCTGGTTCTATTCCAACCTCCACACCCATAAGCTAGGTGTAAGAAGGAGGGGTACATGCCATGGTTGAGCACGGTAAGGCCAAACAGCATCATCTGAGCATGCAGAATCGGAAACTGCTGGATCTGACGGGTGTCTCCAACGTGGAGAGCTTCGACAGTGAGGAATTTTTGCTGCAGACTGAACTTGGGCATCTGACCATCCGGGGGCACAATTTACATATCAAAAACCTGAGCCTGGAGGAAGGTCTGTTATCCATTGAAGGCACAGTCAGTTCGCTCCAATATCTGGACCCCGGTTCCCAGTCCAAAAATGGTAAAGGCCTGTTTGGCAAGATGTTCCGATGAGTCCGGATACTCAATGGATCACATTGATGTGGATGCTTACCTCGGGGGTCGTGATGGGAATGGCCTACGACAGTTACCGGGTACTGTCCGGACAGCTGCGGTTTCCGAGATGGAGTATTCACACGCTCGATCTGTTGTACTGGGTTGCTTCCGCGCTGTTCGTTTTTCGGATGCTATACGCCGGAAACCACGGACAGTTGCGGTTTTATGTCTTTTTGGGGCTGATTATAGGGGTTTGCTTCTATTTTTGGCTTTTAAGTGTTACAACCCAGCGTTTTGTGGTAATGTTAATTAAACTCGCAAGAACGCTGATTCATTGGTGTGGACATATCCTTAACATCCTGATCGTTATGCCGGCTAAAGGAATTTATAAGTTAATTCGCGTATTATTCGGTTTTGTAATTGCGATACTATTATTCCTGGGCAGGCTGGTGCTGCAATGTTTGGTACCTTTCGGCAAGTTGTTCCGCTGGATGTTTAGGCCGCTCCTGAAACATTGGGTAACGCCACGCTTCATGATCCGTGTGGGTACAAGAATTGCAGCGATGTGGAAACGCTGGTTTTAAGGAGGTCCGTAATGGGTAAAACACCTGTGGGCAGATCAAAGGCTCCAACTAACCAAGGAAAATCTGCTGGTGCAAAAAGGCGCCTCATGCTTTGGATGACGTTTATGATTGTATTTGTAATATGGGCAGGATATACATTCCTTGTGCAGACTGCACAAATTTCGGACAAGAGTTCTCATCTGGCCACTCAGCAAGCTTCAAAGGAAGATACGTTGAAGAAGCTGGAACAGTTGAAGTACGAAGTCAGCCGGTTGAATGACCCTGAATACATAGGACAGCTGGCACGGAAAAAAGGATATTATCTTCCTGAGGAAACGCCGATCCAGGTTGAAGAGTCAGGGAACTGATGGAATTCGGTCTATTACCGAGCTAGGTTTGTTATCCGTGTGTCTGAAGCCGTTAAACCGGAAAAAATAGGCTCTCTGATGGGGTAGTGTTCAGTTGACCTTGGTTTATGGCATAAGGTATAATTACATTAGCGCAGCATTGATTTTGGCATTCAAAAAATCGGGTTGTATATTTTTAAGGGAGGATCATTTTATTCTATGGCAATTGAAGTGGGCACCAAGTTAGAGGGCAAGGTGACAGGAATCACGCATTTTGGAGCATTTGTGGATCTGTCAGGAGGTGTCACGGGTCTCGTTCACATCTCGGAAATCGCCGACAATTATGTCAAAGATGTCAACGACCACCTGAAGCTGAATGACCTCGTTACAGTGAAGGTTATCAACGTTGACAAGGATGGCAAGATCGGACTTTCCATTAAGCAAGCTGTTGACAAACCGGTTGAGCAACAAACCCAATCTAGACCCCCGAGAGCTCCTAGACCGGAACGCAGTGGAGGAGATCGCGAACGATTCAGCGGCGGAGGCCCAAGTGGTGGCCAAGGTCGTGGTGGTGGCGGCGGTGGATTTAACCGTGGTGACCGCGGAGGCCGTTCTTTCAAGCCCGCAGCAGGCAAACCTTCATTTGAGGATAAAATGTCACGCTTCCTGAAAGATAGTGAAGAGCGGATCTCTTCGCTTAAGAAGAACACAGAAGGCAAACGCGGAGGCCGTGGAGCCAAGCGTGTGTAATCTGTCACAACCTGATCTAAACATATAAGTAAAACCGTTAGCCCATGGGCTAACGGTTTTTTTGCGTTTATTTCACAGATAAGTAGTTGAATAGCTTTTTTTGTAAGGTGAAGCTCCATATCCCCAGTTTTTCTGCACGGCAAAATGAAACCATAAGAACATTTGTCGTCTACCATTTTTTACCGACAGGTTTCCGTGGCATTCCACAGTTATCCTGCTCAAATGGTGGCGAGACCAAACCATCTCCGGTTCAAAATCAGACATTCCGATTGTCGGAATCAAGTAGGAGAATGAATGAAACCACAATAAGGCCGGGGGTTTCGCTCCACCGCGCCAGGCTTGTTTCTTTTGTCGTAAACTTTTTGGACCCTGCCCACCTATTCTGACAAACTACGTCTTCTAATCTATCTATAATCAGAACCATCGAGAACGAAACACGAAAATTCAAATTAATCGAATGGGGTGCCTTGAGGATGATGGAAAAGTGGAATGTCATTCAATTTCCGGGAATGAAAGCAGGTAAAGGAGGTACGGAAGCTCGGGAGGAGCTGTCGGTACGTCTGAAACAATGGCTTGGCTCCCGCAAGGCTGTCCAGATGGTTGCTTCCCGCAAATGGGTACTGCTGCTTACGTTTATGGGGTTCCTGCTCGGAAAGGCAATGATCCTGAATGAGTTATCTCCCTTTGCCATTGCTTACTTCGCTGTAATTGCTTTCATGCGCAGGGATTACATCATTCCGGTAGGCGCTGCACTTCTCGCAGGCAGTCTCTTTGCACCGTTTCCAGTACCACTCATTGTTGCATCGGAGATCGCCATCTTTTATCTGCTCTTCCGGGGTCTGGAGTCATATGATCGTGCTGAATTATCTTATGCACCAACGATGGTGTTTACGACTACATTTATGGTCAAGTTATTCGCGGTTGTGATCGGACCATCCTTCAGCTGGTACGCGATGCTGATGCTCACGATGGATTCGGTATTAAGTTTCGTGCTCACCCTTGTTTTTATACAAGCCATACCGATCTTCACCTACCGCAAAAAAAAGTTCAGCCTAAAGAACGAGGAGATCCTCTGCCTGATCATATTGCTCGCTTCCGTTATGACGGGAGCCGTAGGGTGGACCATTCAGTCTTTATCCGTCGAGCATATGCTCTCCCGTTATCTCATATTAATCTTTGCGCTGGTGGGCGGAGCCCCCCTTGGAGCCTCAGTTGGGGTCATTACCGGCTTGATTCTGAGTCTGGCTGACATGTCAGCGGTGTATCAGATGAGCCTGCTTGCTTTTGCCGGGATGCTGGCGGGTATGCTTCGAGAAGGCAAACGTGCGGCGGTTGCACTGGGCATGCTGCTGGGTTCGTCCATTCTATCCATATATCTGGGAGGACCGGGCGATGTGATGAACTCATTATGGGAGACGTGTGCAGCTATCGTACTATTCATGTTAACACCTAAAAGCCTGATGACGGCGATATCCAAATATGTACCGGGTACGCAGGATCATACCAAATCGCAGCATGAGTATGCCAAACGGATACGGGATATCACGGCAGAACGGGTAACCCGGTTCTCACAGGTATTCCGTCAATTGTCACGTAGCTTTGATCAGATGTCCGGTGCAGGGGAGCAGGTACAGAAAGAAGGTGGAATGGACCATTTCATGAATGCGGTTGCCGAGAGCACATGTGCAAGCTGCTTCAAGCGTACACAATGCTGGGATGCGAAGTTTATTCAAACCTACAAATATATGACGGACGTGATGAGTACGATTGAAGGAAACCCGGAGATCTCAGGCAAGCAGATTCCAGTGGACTGGAACAGGGTATGTGCGAAACCGGAAGAGGTCCTTGAAGTCATGCGTGCCCAGTATGGACTGCATCAACATAACATGCAATGGAAGCGTCAAATTATCGATAGCCGGCAGCTGGTTGCAGAGCAATTGTCCGGTGTATCTCAGGTCATGGAGGACCTGGCCAAAGAAATTCAGCGGGAAAGTGATGAGATGGTACAGCAGGAGGAGCAGATTCGGGACGCACTGGAGTCACTGGGCTTGTCCATTCACTCCATTGAGATCATCAATCTGGAAGCGGGCAATGTAGAGATTGAGATTGTACATGCATATACACGTGGATTCGATGAGTGCCGGAAAATGATTGCTCCGCTGATTTCGGATGTACTGGACGAGCATATTGCCGTCTTGCATGAGACCTTGACCGATCCTCGTCAGGGACTGGCAACCGTCACGTTTGGTTCGGCCAAAACGTTCGAGGTAACCACGGGTGTTGCTGCCGCCGCAAAAGGGGGAGATGTGATGTCAGGCGACAGCTTCAGTACGGTTGAGTTAGGCAATGGTACATTTGCAGTGGCGCTCAGTGATGGAATGGGCAATGGAGAACGGGCACGCATGGAGAGCAGCGCGGCGCTGAACATACTGGAACAGTTGTTACAATCCGGCATGGACGAGAAACTGGCGATCAAATCCGTGAACTCCGTTCTGATGCTGCGCTCCCCTGAAGAGATGTATGCCACTGTGGATATGGCACTGATTGATGAATATACGGCAGAGACCACGTTTATGAAAATCGGATCGACGCCAAGTTTTATAAAACGAGGACAGGAGGTTATTCAGGTTTCGGCCAGCAATTTGCCAATCGGTATTATTAAAGATATTGAAGTGGATCTGGTGACGGTACAGCTTCAGCCGGGGGATATCCTCATTATGATGACGGATGGCATCTATGATGCACCGGGGTATGCAGTGAACAAAGAGTTATGGATGAAACGGCTCATTCAAGAGATTGATACAGATGATCCGCAAGATTTGGCCGATTGCCTGCTTGAAAGTGTCATAAGATATCAGCAGCATGAGATATTGGATGATATGACCGTCGTTGTTGGAAAAGTAGAGCATTTCCGCCCTGAATGGGCCACACTGCGTGTGCCTGGCATCAACCGAATGGAGCGTCCACGGACCGTCAGTTAATTGCATATTCTTCTGTTTGAAGTCTCTTCATTCTGGCAATGCTAGTCATAGAGTTGGAGAGTAACGAATAACGGAGGGATATCGGATGAAGCAAATCTTATTGATCACCGACGGTTGTTCCAATGTAGGACCAAGTCCAGTGCTGGCAGCGGCCGAAGCGCTGGAAGAGGGGATTACGGTTAATGTGGTTGGCGTGATTGATTATGGAACCATTGGTGAGTTGGGTAGCCGGGAGATTGAGGATATTGCCAGAGCTGGAGGTGGAATCAGCCAAATTGTAGGTACACGTCAGCTTGCCCATACGATGCAGATGATGACAAGGAAAACGGTGGTTCAGACCATTCAGCAGGCGGTTAATAGAGAGTTAACACAAATTTTGGGAGAGAAGGAGCCCAAAACAGTAACCGATCTGGAGCCTGCACAACGCGCTCGGGTCGTGGAAGTGATGGATGATATGGCTGAAACTACAACGTTACAGGTTATATTGCTAATCGACGTCAGTGCCAGCATGAAGCCCAAACTGGCTGCGGTAGAAGAAGGCATTCGCGATTTAATGTTAAGTTTGCAGGCGCGTATAGGTCAAAGCAAGCTTTCCGTATTTCATTTTCCGGGACGACACAGTGGAGAAGATGCGGTAATGGATATTGACTGGACAACGGATCCAGGCCGTGTTCGGTCCTTGTTTGGAAGGTTGCAGATGAAGGGTGCAACGCCGACAGGTCCTGCAATTCAGAAGGTGATTGATTTTTACCGTTATGGTACACTGGAGAAACAGCAGGAAATAGAAGGGAACTATCGCATTGAAAGAGAAGGGATGCTCGGTGACAACGTTGTCTGACGCCTCTTTCCCGCCAGGAACAGTGGTTACAGGGAAATGGAATCGCAGTCGTTACACGATTCGGAAGCTACTGGGCAAAGGAGCTAATGGCATCGTTTTTCTTGTCCAACGGGGTGAAAATGGCAAACACTATGCGCTAAAAATGGGATTTGATCCGGTTGATCTGCAATCGGAAGTTAATGTGCTCAAATCTTTTCAACTACAGCGTAATCATGAGGCCCTTCGGCAGAGCGGCATTCCTTCCTATCTTAAAGATGTGGATGATTATGCCGTTCGTGGCCGGGATATTCCCTTTTATGTGATGCGTTACGTTAGAGGTGAGGCACTTCATCACTTTATTCGGCGTCAGGGGACAGACTGGACACTTCTGGTGGGACTTAGACTCTTGCAGAAGCTGGCACAATTGCATCAGGCGGGATGGGTGTTTGGTGATCTCAAACCTCAGAATGTGTTGGTATCCGACTATGGGCAGGTGGAATTGATCGACTACGGCGGAGTTACGTCGATTGGTCGAAGCGTCAAACAGTTCACTGAATGGTATGATCGGGGTTTCTGGAATGCAGGTAGCCGTACGGCAGATGGTACCTATGATGTATTTGCATTTGCATTATTGTTGATTCATGTACTTGAAGCAGACGCGCTCAAGGCACTGGCAGCCGAAGGATTACCGCAACTGCGAAGTGTGAATCAGCTCGTAGCACTGGTGGAGCGCAGTGAACGACTGGGTCCTTTTCGCAATTGGACGACTCAGGCATTACGAGGTCAGTTTCGTGATGCAGGCCATGCGGCACAAGGGTGGAAGGAAATGATGGCACGCCCCACGCCTCTCCGCCGTCGTTCCAAAAGTACAACACCGCGCTGGCTTATGAACGCATTCGCTGTATCTGTGATATTACTTATTGGAGTGCTCATCTATGCACTACTTTTCTGATCTGTGAGAGTGCATATACATAACGCAAGGAATGAGGAACAGGTATGGAGGCTTTACGCTGGAACATGCTGGTGAAGAACGTGCTGGATGCAGCGGAAGAGCATCAGTTATGGGTTCCCGGGGATCGGATTGTCGTCGCAGTATCGGGCGGGCCGGACTCGGTAGCTTTTTTGCATATCATGCACGAGATTAGCAAGCGGCATGTGCCACTTGAATTGATCTGTGCCCACGTGCATCATGGCTTCCGGAGTGAATCTGATGATGAAGCGGAGAAAATGATGGAACTGGCACAACAGCTTGGTATTACATTTGAATGGACCAAGGCCGATGTACCTTCATATATGGAGCTTACGGGTCAGGGACCACAGGAAGCAGCCCGCAACAAGCGATATGCCTTTCTTCATGAAGTGGCTTCCAAATATAATGCAGCAAGCATCGCTTTGGCACATCATGCGGATGATCAGGCAGAGACGGTCATGCTTCATTTGCTTCGTGGAACCGGCTTGCCGGGACTCTCAGGAATGAAGTTTAAAAGACGAGAAAAAAATGTGGAACTTATTCGTCCATGCCTTCGTATAAACAAGACAGACCTTGTAGAAGCTTGTAATACCCAGGGTTTTATGTATTTCAATGATGAGAGCAACGCCCTGCGTAAATATCGGCGTAATGCCATTCGCTTGGATGTGCTTCCTTTTTTGGGGCAGTATAATGGACAACTCACGCCGTCATTGAATCGGCTTGCCGAAATTGTGGGTGATGAAGACGATTTCATGGAGCAGAGTGCATATGACACATACAGGTGTCTAGTGCAGGTGAACGGCGGAAGGCAAACCTTTGAGGTGCCTTCCTTCTTGAAGTTACATGTCGCTTTACAACGAAGGTTGATTAAACTAATATTGAATTATCTGCCTTTGGACAGTGATTTTGTCGACTTTACCCGTATAGAAACCATTCGGCGCAAGGTCATGGAGACCCATGTGACGACCTGGAGCCTGGATATAGGACAGACACTCGCCTGCACTCGGGAGTATAATCTGATTTCTTTTGGCATACGGACGGACGTACAGGATCAATCTTACGAGTATCGTCTTGCGCAATGGAGTGGAACTTATGAGCTTTCACTCACCCCAATTAACCGGTATATTCGGTTGATGACGGTGAGTCCCGAGGACTATCATGTACCGGAATCGGCGGATCAAGCCGCGTTTGATGCGGATCAACTGCTTATGCCGCTGGTTGTGCGTTCACGGTTACCTGGAGATACCATGAAAGTGATGGGATTAAACGGAAGCAAAAAGGTGAAAAATATTTTCATCGATGAGAAAATCCCCCCATCTGTCCGTCCACGTATTCCTGTGGTATGTGATGGAGCAGGTCATATCATCTGGTTACCGGGTGTTCGACGGTCCAGTGTGGCTCCTGTCAGGGAGGGCACTTCCGCAATCCTGTACATGACTGTAGGCGATTCAGCGATTCAGGGGTAGTGGTTATGGTTCAGGTAAGGCTTTCATAGTATAACTTAGGAGGTTCGCACAGTTGCAGAACGACATTCAGGAAGTATTGATCAGTGAAGAAGAAATTCAGAGTAAAGTCAAGGAATTAGGCGCAACACTAAGTGCCGAATATGCAAATCGCAATCCTTTGGTCATTTGTGTGCTCAAGGGTGCGTTTATATTTATGGCTGATTTGGTTAAAAACATAACGGTACCTGTTGAAATGGATTTTATGGCGGTATCCAGTTACGGCGCTTCCACCAAGTCATCAGGTGTTGTCAAAATCATTAAGGATCTGGATGTATCCGTAGAAGGACGGGAAGTTCTGATTGTCGAAGATATTATCGACAGCGGACTTACACTCAGCTATCTGATTGAACTGCTAGAAAACCGCGGTGCCGAGTCGGTGCGAGTGGTTACGCTGTTCGACAAGCCTTCAGGCCGTAAAGTTGAGTTGGAAGCTCATTACACAGGCTTTGACATTCCTGACGCGTTCATCGTTGGTTACGGTTTGGATTTTGCGGAGAAGTACCGGAACCTGCCCTATATCGGGATTTTGAAGCCGGAAGTCTATAGTAGCTAATATCCTGCCCGACCCAAGCCTTGAGCTGTTCTTGGCTTCTGTTGAGAAGCCATGTCGGGCTATGTTAAAATAATTAAAGTGTCTCGAGAGGAGGTAGGGGATGAATCGGTTCATCCGGAATTCTGGTTTTTATTTGATTCTTTTTTTAGTTGTGGTGGGGATAGTCCAGTTCGTCAGCAATGGCGGCGAAGCCACCGATAATCCTAGATATGATCAGTTGCGTGCAGCGATCAAAGCCAACAATGTCTCTGAATTGACGGTTCAATTCAACGGTCAAACGTATCTCGTGACCGGTCAATACAAGAAGGCACCTGATGGCGCCAAATCAGAAAATTTCTCAACGTATATTCCTCCTACGGATGAGGCAATTAGTGAGCTTGTAGCTGCAAGTGAAACTAACAATTTCCAATATCATCAGGAGCCAATGAAAGGTGACAGCATCTGGTTGACGTTGCTGACTTCCTTTATTCCTTTGATCATTATGTTCCTGCTGTTCTTCTTCCTGTTTAATCAGGCTCAAGGCGGCGGCGGTAAAGTAATGAACTTTGGTAAAAGCCGTGCTCGTCTCTACAACGAAGAGAAGAAGCGGGTTACATTTGAAGATGTTGCGGGTGCTGACGAAGAGAAACAGGAACTTGTTGAGGTTGTAGACTTCCTCAAGGACCCTCGTAAATTCGCAGCAGTAGGTGCGCGGATTCCTAAGGGCGTATTGCTCGTAGGGCCTCCAGGTACCGGTAAAACATTGCTCGCTCGTGCCGTAGCCGGTGAAGCGGGTGTACCATTCTTCACTATTTCAGGTTCCGACTTCGTGGAAATGTTTGTCGGTGTCGGTGCATCACGTGTACGTGATTTGTTTGAAAATGCGAAGAAAAATGCCCCATGTATCATCTTTATCGATGAGATTGATGCTGTAGGACGTCAGCGTGGTGCTGGTCTCGGTGGTGGTCACGATGAACGTGAACAGACACTCAACCAGTTGCTCGTTGAGATGGACGGATTCGGAGTTAATGAAGGTATTATCATCATAGCCGCAACGAACCGTGCAGATATTTTGGACCCTGCCTTGCTGCGTCCTGGACGTTTTGACCGTCAAATTACGGTTGACCGCCCTGATGTAAGAGGTCGTGAAGCTGTCCTGAAAGTACATTCCCGTAATAAACCACTGACCAAAGATGTGAAGATGGATATTATCGCGAAGCGTACAACAGGTTTCTCTGGTGCGGATTTGGAAAATCTCTTGAACGAAGCGGCATTGCTTGCAGCGCGTCGTAACCGTAAAGATATTTCCATGAAGGAAGTTGACGAAGCGATTGACCGTGTCATCGTTGGTACGGAGAAGAAAAGCCGTGTCATCAGTGATCGCGAGAAACGAATCGTTGCTTATCACGAAGCAGGTCATACCATTGTTGGATACTTCCTCGAACATGCTGATATGGTACATAAAGTGACCATTATTCCGCGCGGACGTGCGGGTGGATATGTAATCATGTTGCCAAAAGAAGACCGTATGCTGGTTACCAAGCAGGAATTGCTGGATAAAGTAACCGGACTTCTCGGGGGTCGTGTAGCTGAAGAATTGTTCATCGGAGAAATTGGTACTGGTGCATACAGTGACTTCCAGCAAGCGACAGGTATTGTTCGCAGCATGGTTATGGAATACGGTATGAGTGAGAAATTGGGACCTATGCAATTCGGAAGTTCACAAGGACAGGTATTCCTTGGTCGGGATATCGGTCATGAACAGAATTACTCAGATTCCATTGCTTACGAGATTGATCAGGAAATGCAACGCTTTATCAATGACTGTTATGAGAAGTGTAAGGACTTGCTTGTTAAACATTCAAAAGAGATGCACCTGATCGCTCAAACTTTGCTTGAGGTTGAGACTTTGGAAATGGATCAGATCAAGCAATTGATCGAAACAGGTTCTTTGACTCCAAAAGCAGAGAATGACAATGATGGTGAAGGCACACCATCTGAAGGCGGAGAGCCAATCATCGACACCATCGGTGATGTGCGTGTTCGTATTCAAGGTAAAGATGAAACGCCTGAGCCACCAGCCGGAGATATTCCAAACGAAGCTCCTAATCTGGAAAAGGGTAATAACAATAACCCGGATGATGGCGGAACTAAGCCAACGTCTTAATGCACAATACATCTGGCTATGATAGCAGGTGAAATCAAGAGAGCCCTCGGGGCTCTCTTTTTTTATCCATTATTTTAAAAGAGGATAGATAAAGATAAACGGGAGTTAGATGGCGAACCAGTTAGCAAACAGGTGGTTACAGCGCTGTCCCGGGCCTTTTTCATTTATTGACAGAGTCGTGAACGTTGTGTAAATTAGTTGTTAAACCGCTTGTGATTCGTTTCTCAAGCGAAGATAACGACTTAGGTTAGCCCACGAAACAGCGCATGACGCTGTCCCGATAAAGGAGAGGATCACAGGTGGAAGCTCTGGCTTTAGAGCGCAAGGCTGAGATGAACCGCGAGCTGCGTGAGCGGCTTATGGTGTTGAAGAAGGAACGTAATGCCATTATTCTTGCCCATTATTATCAACGTGACGAAGTACAGGAGGTTGCCGACTTCCGTGGAGATTCGTTTCTGTTAGCCCAGAAGGCAGCACAGACAGATGCGGATGTGATCGTTTTCTGTGGTGTTCATTTTATGGGTGAAAGCGCTAAAATTCTTGCGCCAAATAAAACAGTTATTATCCCGGACGAACGTGCGGGCTGCCCAATGGCAGATATGGTGAATGTGGATGGACTACGCAAATTGAAAGCACAACATCCTAATGCCAAGGTGGTTACGTATATCAATTCCTCGGCTGAGATCAAAGCAGAGACTGACATCTGTTGTACATCAGCGAACGCAGTCCGGGTTATTCAATCGGTGGATTCCGACGAAATTATCTGGGTACCGGATAAAAACCTGGGACATTATGTGCAGCAGCATACAGACAAGAAAATGATTATCTGGGAAGGCTACTGCAACACTCACGATATGCTTACAGTCAAAGATGTGGTGGAGATGAGAGCCAAGCATCCCAATGCGGAGTTTGTTGTCCATCCAGAGTGTCGCCCTGAGGTTGTAGAAATGGGTGATTTTGTAGGCAGCACAACAGCTATTCTGGAGTATTGCAAAAATTCATCAGCGAAGGAATTTATCGTAGGTACCGAAGATGGTACAGGATATCAGCTTCGTCTGGATAGTCCGGATAAACAGTTCCACTTTGCTACCAAGTTCCTCGTATGTCCCAACATGAAGGTGAACAACTTGAAGAAACTGGTGAAATGCCTGGAAACGATGAAGCCGCAAATCTACGTGCCACCGGCCGTTGCCGACAAAGCCAGAGAATCGCTAGAGCGCATGTTGTTGGTAAAGTAGGATGCGCTACTCTTGCTCCAAGACAGGTGAATAACATGATACCGCAATATTTAGTTGATTTCGATCTGTCTGCGCTACCCATGGTAGAGACGGATGTACTGGTTATAGGCTCAGGGATTGCTGGTTTGTTTACTGCCATTAAGGCAAGCGAACAACAACGTGTATTAATGATCACAAAGAAGTCATTACTTGAAAGTAACACCAGATATGCGCAGGGAGGCATCGCTGCGGTTATTGCTGAGGATGATTCGCCTGCTTACCACTTGCAGGACACACTTGTAGCAGGAGCGGGCTTATGCCGCTCCGAAGCGGTAGAGGTATTGGTGAATGAGGGTCCCGACGGAGTGAAGGAACTGATTCGTTTGGGTACTTTATTTGATCTGGAGAACGGCGAGTTGGCGTTGACGCAGGAAGGTGCGCATAGCCACCGCCGTATTTTGCATGCCAACGGAGATGCAACGGGATATGAGATTGTACGTGCGCTTGCTGTTGAAGTGAATGAACATCCTGGGATTGAAGTATGGGATGAGCATTTTGTTGTTGACCTGATTACGGATCGAGATCGAGGGGAATGCATTGGCGCTCTGGTTCAGAAGGATGACGGATCGCAAGTGTTCGTGAAGGCACAGGCAACCGTTCTTTGTTCTGGTGGGGCAGGACAACTGTACCGATACACGACGAATCCGGATGTAGCTACTGCCGATGGTGTAGCCATGGCTTATCGGGCTGGGGCTATTGTTCGTGACATGGAATTTATCCAATTCCACCCCACCTCTCTATGTTACCCTGGGGCCCCGCGTTTCCTTGTGTCAGAAGCCGTACGCGGCGAAGGAGCATATTTGCGCAATGTGAAGGGTGAGCGCTTCATGGATCGTTATCATGCCCAGCTTGAACTTGCCCCACGCGATATCGTGGCACGAGCGATTGTTAGTGAGATGGAGTCCACCAACAGTACCTTTGTGTACTTGGACATTACACATGAACAGCCAGAGATGATCAAGCATCGGTTCCCTACCATATATGAGACTTGTATGCGTTATGGATTAGACATGACAACGGACTGGATTCCCGTTGCACCTGCTGCCCATTACATGATGGGTGGAGTGAAAACGGATTTAAGTGGAGAGAGCAACATCTCCCGATTATTTGCTTGTGGCGAGGTGTCTTCTACAGGAGTGCATGGAGCCAACCGCCTGGCAAGCAATTCTTTATCAGAAGCGATTGTATTTGGGCGGAGAATTGTTGATCGTATTCAATCTCTCCCTCCGCTTGGTTTATTACAAGCAAGAGGGGCTACGCCTTCATCTGTGGACATGAATAACATGAATAGCAAGATCATGAAAGAGCAAAAACCTATATCTGAAAGACGTTTACGACTACAGAAAATGATGGTTCGTCAGGTAGGTTTGCGCCGGAATGGTGAGGACCTGCAGAAGGCCATGGACAAGCTGCAACAGGAATTGCAATTTTTTGATCAGACACTCACGCATAAGGAAGAGCTGGAGTATGCCAACCTTCTGACCTGTGCCTGGTTAGTTACTAGCGGTGCATTACATCGCGAGGAGAGTCGGGGGGCTCACTATCGTGAGGATTTCCCGGCACGTGATGATATCGTGTGGCAGAAGCATAGTCTGCAGCAGCGAGAACAAGCGATTGTGGAGGAATTGATGTCATGATACTGAATGGATATAATGAAGGGCTTATCGAATCAATCAAAAACTGGCTTCGTGAAGATGTTGGTGCAGGTGACGTTACAACAAGTGTGACGATTCCAGCAGGCAACCAATCCAAGGCCATTATACACGCCAAAGACAATGGTGTTATTGCAGGCATGACCGTAGCTAAACTTGTATTTCAAGTCGTTGATCCTGATCTTGTATTTACACCGAAGGTAACAGACGGAGACCAGGTCACCCATGGCACGATTTTGGCCGAGGTAGAGGGAAGTACACATTCACTGCTTACGGGGGAACGACTGGCACTTAACTTGCTGCAACGTATGTCCGGAATAGCTACGCGTACGCGTGCCTACGTGGATGTGTTGGATGGTCTTGAGACCAGGCTCGTGGATACACGTAAGACAACGCCGGGCCACCGATTACTTGAGAAATATGCGGTGCGCGTGGGTGGCGGAGCGAATCATCGATTTGGACTGTACGATGCCGTTATGATTAAGGATAACCACATCAAGGGTGCAGGCGGAATCACCGAGGCGGTACAGCGTGCGCGAACCGTTATCCCACATACGATGACGATTGAAGTGGAGACTGAAAATCTGGAGCAGGTGAGAGAAGCCTTGCAAGCCGGGGCAGATATCATTATGCTGGATAACATGCATCCAGAGCGGATGCGTGAAGCGGTTGAACTTATTCGTGAACAGGCTCCTCATGTGAAGGTTGAAGCATCCGGTAACGTGTCTCTTCAGACCATTCGTGGCATTGCAGAGAGTGGTGTGGATGTAATTTCGGTTGGCAGGTTAACCTATTCCTTTGAGAGCCTGGATATTAGTCTGGATTTAAATGAAAAGAAAGAGGGGTGAACCTCTTTGATTCTAGTTGTAGACGTGGGGAACAGCAATATGGTGCTCGGCGTATATCAAGGCCGGGAATTGCTGCACCACTTTCGTCTGAGTACATCACGTCAGTCAACAGTGGATGAATACGGCGTATTGATTTATAATTTATTTCATATGTCCGGCATCAGGGCAAGTGACATCGAAGGTGTCATCATCTCATCTGTGGTTCCGCCACTGGTGAATGTAATCGAAGCGATGTGTGAGAAGTATGTAGGCAAAAAAGCTTTGCTCGTTGGGCCTGGTATCAAAACTGGCTTGAATCTGCGATACGAGAACCCTCGTGAAGTGGGTGCAGATCGTATTGTTAATGCAGTGGCAGCCGTTGAGAAGTATGGCGGCCCTCTCGTCGTGGTCGATTTCGGTACTGCAACGACCTTTGACTGTATTGACGAGAAAGGTCACTACCTGGGGGGAGCTATTGTACCTGGCATTCAGATTGCCACTGAAGCGCTCTATGAGCGGGCATCCAAGTTGCCTCGTATAGAGCTGGAGAAACCTAAAAAGGTCATTGGCCGTAATACTATTCATGCCATGCAAGCGGGTATTATATTTGGCTATGCAGGGCAGGTAGATGGTATTGTAGAACGTATTCGCGAGGAGATGGGGGCGAAGCCCCGAGTTATCGCGACGGGTGGTCTCGCTACACTTATCGCAGAAGAAACCCGTAGTATAGAGGAAGTTGATCCGCTGCTTACGCTTGAAGGGCTGCGTATTATATATGAGCGGAACCGGGAAAGGTGAGCATAGTGACGGCATACAGCGGGCTGAGATTACAGCTTAAGTGTTGTGCCGTTTTTTCTGTGTTACGACTATTATGGCGATACGCCAAAGGAGGCTGAATGACTTGGAAAACAACAACAAGCATGACCGGTTAATTCGTGGTACAGCAATGAATGGAAAGGTAAGAGCCTTTGCTATCCAGACTACGGAACTGGTTGAGGAACTACGCAGAAGACACGATACGTTTCCCACGGCTACAGCTGCCATGGGGCGTACGGTTACAACAGCAGCCATTATGGGTGCAATGCTCAAAGGTGAAGAGAAGTTAACGGTACAAGTCAATGGTGATGGGCCCATTGGACAGATTGTAGCTGATGCCAATGCGAAAGGCGAAGTACGAGGATATGTTTCTAATCCGCATGTACATTTGCCAAGCAATAGTGTGGGGAAACTGGACGTTGCAGGCGCAGTTGGAACGGAAGGTTTCATCAACATAACGAAGGATTTGGGACTGAAAGAACCATATCGTGGCAGTGTGCCTATTATTTCAGGAGAACTGGGCGAAGACTTCACGTACTACTTTGCGCAATCGGAGCAAACTCCTTCTGCTGTAGGCGTTGGTGTGCTCGTTGATACGGATAATTCCGTTATTGTCTCAGGTGGATTCATTATGCAGCTGTTGCCGGGATTGACAGATCCAGAGATCACGGCGATCGAAAACGCCATTAGTACGTTGCCGCCAGTGACGACGTTGCTGGAGCAGGGACTTGAATTGGAAGAGTTGCTTCGCCGATTGTTGCCAGATGTACAAGTGATGGAAGGATTGGATATTCATTTTAGCTGTGAGTGTTCACGTGAGCGGGTAGAGAAGACACTAATCAGCCTGGGCCAAACGGAGATGGAGCAATTAATTGAAGAAGAGGGCCAGGCTGAAGTGGTCTGCCAATTCTGTAATGAAGCCTATGACTTTAACAAAGAACAACTTGAGACCATCCTAGAGCAAGCCAAGAACTGATCTATGCGGGGACGGGATGCGGAATGACAAGACAGGAAAAAGGGTTGTGGACGGCTGTAATTGTCTTGACGCTAGGTATGCTGGTCATGGGTAGTGTGATGGCTATGCATGGTCTCAGACAGGGCAAAGACGAGGCAGATGCATCCCATGATGCTAATACGGAAGAAGGAAGCACCGTAGCGACGATCAACGGAGAAGTTATCACGGACAAAGAGTGGACTGATGCGCTGAAAAGACGCTATGGCAGCGAGTTATTACTCCAGATGTTAAACCGTAAAGCAGTATTTGCCGAAGCAATTGAACGCAAGCTGATCGTCACTCCCCAAGAGATTGCAAGAGAACTTGCCGCCGCGATGGATGGGTACGATTCAGAGAAATCATATTTTGACGAAATGAAGTCTCAATTGGGCCTGTCGAAACAGGAACTTGAGTTGGAAGCCGGCTACAGGCTGCTGCTTGAGAAAATCGCAACGATCGGCATACAGATCAAGGATGCAGATATTGAGCATTACTGGACTGAACACCGTGAGGATTACGTTTCCCCCGAGAAATATGACTTGTCCATCATCGTAGTGAAGGAAGAAGATGAAGCCGATTCCTTACTGGATGCGTTGGAGAAGGGGGAGGACTTTGAAGAAGCTGCTCGCAAGCAATCGACAGACAGCTTCTCTCGTGATGCTGGTGGCAGGCTGGGATGGATTGAGCGGAATGATCCATTCCAGTCAGAAGAAATCCTTCAACTTGCTGCCGGGCTGGATGTAGGCGATATTGCCGGACCGGTTCGAGTGGAAGAAGGTTATGTTATTATCAGACTTAATGATAAAGAAGAACGCCAGGTGCAATCGGCCGAAGAGGTCCATGAGGAGATTCGAATGCAACTGGCTCTGAGTAAGGCTGATCCGTTGCCGCAGGTAGAGCAAATGCTGCGTAACAAGTATGAAGCCGTAATCCTGTCCGAGATTCCTGCCTCCTGAATTCAATGGAGAAGATTGTATAGTACTGCTGCATCTTGATAAAAATACTCTGTCTGCGGTCTTAGGGCCAAAGGCAGAGTATTTTTTTTGAGTACTCATATTGACAATAAGGGTTAACGTTGATAAGATGAAAATAATAAATACCTACTCGTTTACTCGGATATAAAAGATTTATTTATGAACAAAGAAACTTTCGGAAACCTCCGCCCTGCTAGAAATCTTGGCAGTAAGGGATAGGATCAACAGGATTTCCGCAGTTCTTCTATAACAGCTAGAGGCTATCGGCCGCACAGTATAGGTTAACAGGACTCAAGTTTTATTCATCCACTAAGGAGGGCATTCATATGGCTAAAGTAGTTAATAACGTAACAGAACTCATCGGAGGTACTCCGCTTGTTCGTCTGAACCGTATCGTACCTGAAGGCAGTGCTGAAGTATTCGTGAAGCTGGAGTACCAGAATCCAGGTTCAAGCGTGAAAGACCGTATCGCAATTAGCATTGTGGAAGAAGCGGAAAAAGAAGGCAAGCTAAAACCAGGTGATACCATTATTGAAGCAACAAGTGGTAACACAGGAATTGGACTCGCGATGGTGGCTGCAGCCAAAGGCTACAAGTCCGTTATTGTAATGCCTGAGACGATGAGCTTGGAGCGTCGTAACTTGCTTCGTGCGTATGGTGCTGAGCTTGTGCTTACACCTGGAGCTGAAGGTATGAATGGTGCTGTTAAAAAAGCCGAAGAACTGCTGAAAGAAAACCCTTCCTATTTCATGGCTGAGCAATTTAAAAATAAAGCCAACGTGAAGATCCACCGTGAAACGACTGGCCCTGAGATTGTTGAAGCAATTCAATCTGTAGGCGGTACGTTGGATGCTTTCGTTGCAGGAATCGGTACAGGTGGAACAATTACAGGTACAGGCGAAGTGCTGAAAGAAGCTTTTGCTGGTATTAAAATTGTTGCGGTTGAGCCAGCAGCTTCGCCAATTCTGGCGGGCGGCAAACCAGGACCACATAAGATCCAGGGGATTGGTGCCAACTTTATCCCTGAGATTCTGGATCAGGAAATCTATGATGAGATCATTCACATTGAGAATGATGATGCATTCGAGACGGCTCGTCAGGTAGCGAAGGAAGAGGGCATTCTGTCTGGTATTTCTTCCGGTGCGGCGATCCGTGCAGGTCTTCAGGTTGCGAAACAGTTGGGTGAAGGCAAGCGCGTGGTCGTAATCGTGCCAAGTAACGGCGAACGTTACCTCAGCACACCTCTTTACAACTTCGAAGGCTAAGTCTACAAATGACAAAACCAATCCTCCTTGCCCGTATGACGGGTATGGAGGATTTTTGGCGTAATGCTTTTAAAAGGGGCGGCGCTTTAGTATACTATCAGACAATAGAACTAGCGACAGATGGAGGGCGGCACACCGCAATGACACACCTGATGACAACATACGCCGACTGGATGGAGTGGGCTGAACAAGGCTGGACCATGATGCCCTATATCACGAAGTCGGATGAGGGACCGTATCATGGCGGTTTACCGTTATCGTGGGAGGCAGCCTGGCAGCAGGCGTCACCCTACGCAATTGTGCTGGAGAATGGCAAAGGCGGGAGATATACATTTCTGGGGTTAGACCCCGTATCCGTTATTTCCGGCAAGGGTCAAGAAGCGGTTATTCATGATGTGACGCAAGGAGCCACCTCGACGGACAGCGGCAAGCCGCTTGATGTATTGAAGAGATGGACTGCCCCGTATAGTGCACCCAAGGTTAATGGGGCTCCAGACTTTGGGGGTGGATACGCAGGTTATCTCAGCTACGATGTAGCAAGATCATTGGAGAAGCTCCCAGATTTGGCTGAGGATAACCCGGCTCTGCCGGATTATTGGTGGATGCGCTTTGAAGAAATATGGGCGTATGACCATGAGCAGCAGGCACTTTTCTGCATGGTTCATCTGGCTATAGAGCCTAACCGGAACGAAACGGATATCCGTAGTCTATATTCAGCGGCAGAAGCACGAGCGACAGCGATGCAGAAACGTTGGCTTCATATTATGGGGGCTGCACAGGCTGAGGAACAACAACAGGCACTGGAACGCCGCAACAAGCAGGTCAATCGTACCCCGCAGCCTGAAGATGCGGAAAGGGAATCGGAAGGATGGGAAACCTCCTTTCCCCAGGAGGACTTTGAACAAGCTGTGCGTACGGTACAGGAATATATCAGGCAGGGCGATGTGTTCCAGGTGAACCTGTCCTTGAGACAGGAAAAGCGGCTTCATTCGAGCGCTGAGCATATTTATGAATGGCTGCGCCTTGTGAATCCATCACCGTATATGGGAATGCTGCGTAGTCCAGACTTTCAACTGGTAAGCGGATCTCCCGAGCTTCTGGTCAAAGTGGAGAATGGCAAAGTCAGTGCACGTCCCATCGCAGGGACCCGAAGAAGGGGCCGGGATGAAGCAGAGGACAAAGCTATGGCGGATGAACTGCTCAGCAGTGAGAAGGAACGGGCGGAGCATATTATGCTCGTTGATCTGGAACGTAATGATATCGGACGGATTGCAGCCTACGGTTCGGTTCATGTGCCTGAACTGATGACCATCGAGAAGTATTCCCATGTCATGCATCTCGTTTCCCAGGTGGAAGGCAGGCTGGCAGAAGGGTTATCCGTATTTGATGTGATCGCTGCGACATTCCCGGGTGGAACGATTACAGGAGCCCCGAAAGTCCGCACCATGGAGATTATCGAGGAACTTGAGCCTGTGCGTCGTGGGCCTTATACGGGTTCCATCGGGTGGATGGATTACAGTGGGAATATGGAATTGAACATCGTCATTCGTACACTTGCCATTAAGGACGGTATTGGTTATGTACAGGCCGGGGCAGGGATTGTTATTGATTCCGATCCATATCGGGAATACAAGGAATGCCGCAACAAGGCAAGAGCCATGATGAGAGCTGTGAATTACAGCGAAGAGGCGGAAGCAAGCAGAGCTATTGAACAAGAACAAGCGAAAAGAACAGAAGCTGTTAACTAAACTAAACTAAAATAAAATAAAATAAAACGAAGCAACCGTCACTTGCATTGACGGAAGATGAGGAGGAGCAGGCATATGATACTGGTTATCGATAATTACGATTCTTTCACGTATAACCTGGTTCAATATCTGGGTGAACTGGGCGAGACGGTGGAAGTTCGCCGCAACGACGAGATTGATCTGGCAGGCATAGAGGCACTGGCACCTGATCATATTCTGATCTCTCCGGGCCCGTGTACACCGAATGAAGCGGGCATTAGTCTGGCAGTCATCGATCATTTCAAGGGAAGCATTCCGATCTTTGGTGTGTGCCTGGGGCATCAGTCCATTGGACAAGCGTTTGGTGGCAATGTCATTCGTGCGGAGCGCATGATGCACGGCAAAACATCCGAGATGCACCACAATGGGACATCGGTCTTTGCCGGATTGCCATCTCCATTCACAGCTACCCGTTACCACTCCCTGATTGTCGAGCGCAGCAGCTTGCCTGACTGCCTGGAGATTACAGCGGAGACAGCTGAAGGTGAGATTATGGGTTTGCGCCACAAAGAATATGCGATTGAAGGGGTTCAATTCCACCCGGAATCCATTATTACAGACCATGGTCATCAGATGCTTCGTAACTTTTTGTCCCAACAAGTGAAGGTTTAACATGCAATATGCCGCGATAAACGGAGAGTTGGTCAATATGGCGGCGGCCGTGGTTCCTGTAACGGATCACGGCTTTTTGTACGGACTTGGACTGTTTGAGACGTTCCGGACGTATCAAGGTGTCCCATATTTTTTGGAACGGCATCTGGAGCGCATGGCTTCGGGGTGTAAGGAACTTGGCATTCCTTTTACAACGACCGCGGCAGAGGTGACAGATTGGCTTCAACGTTTGATGGATGCGAACGAACTTCGGGATGCGTATGTGCGATACACGGTATCAGCCGGTGAAGCACCGCTAGGCTTACCTTCTGGTGATTATTCGAAGCCAAATCATATTTTACTGGCAAAAGCATTACCTGAACCTTCTCCTTCTTTATATGAGAGTGGAAAAATGATTCAACGGTTGTCTACACCTCGCAACACGCCCGAAGGAGAAGTTCGGTTCAAGTCGCTGCATTACATGAACAGTATTCTGGCGAAACGGGAGCTTAATGGATACGGGCAGCATGTGCAGGGTGCAGAAGGGCTACAATTAACCCGGGATGGTCATATAGCGGAAGGGATCGTCAGCAATGTGTTTTGGGTACGGGAAAATGTTCTCTACACGCCAGCACTCTCAACCGGCATTCTGCCGGGTATCACGAGAGCTGTGGTAATGGAGATTGCCTCGCAGCAAGGAATCCCCTGCATAGAAACGTTAGCTTCCTGGGAGGATCTCCTGCAAGCAGATGAAATATTTCTAACCGGCTCGGTGGCCGAACTGGTTCCGGTGACAACTCTGCGGGATCAGGACGGAGCCGAAACGATAATTAGCAACGGACATATTGGCCCGGTTACAGCAGTCCTTCTGGGTATGTACCGGCAGAAAGCGGGGTATACTTCATGACACTTACACCTGTCATCTATGAACGGAACTATACATGGGGGCCAGCTGAGTTGAAGCTGGGTACAAGAACACAGATTATGGGCATTCTTAACGTCACGCCTGACTCATTCTCGGATGGTGGACGTTATACCAAAGTGGAGCGGGCGGTTGCTCATGCCAAGCAGATGATGGAGGACGGGGCAGACCTGATTGATATCGGCGGGGAGTCCACCCGGCCAGGTTCAGATGTCGTGGGCGCCGATGAAGAGCTTAGCCGGATTATTCCGGTTATTGAAGCATTGCATCAGCAAGCCCCGCACATTCCGATATCGGTAGACACGTATAAGGCCGATGTTGCACGTCAGGCTATTCTGGCCGGTGCTCATATTATTAATGATGTGTGGGGTGCCAAGACAGATCCAGATATGGCCCGCACGGCAGCAGAGCTGGGGTGTCCCATCATTTTGATGCATAATCGGCAGGATCGGAATTACACCGATTATCTGAGTGATGTCGTGAGCGATTTGCAGGAGAGCATACAGATTGCGTTAACAGCGGGCGTGAAAGCAGAGCAAATTATCCTGGACCCGGGCATTGGTTTTGTGAAGGATCTCGGAGAAAATCTGAAGCTCATGTCATCGCTCGGTTTGCTCAATGAAATGGGGTATCCCGTTCTGCTAGCCACCTCACGCAAAAGATTCATCCAGAACACCCTGAATGTTGGGGCGGATGATGCATTGGAAGGAACCGCTGCGACCGTTGCATTTGGCATTGCCCAAGGCTGCCAGATGGTTCGGGTTCATGATGTGAAGCCGATTCGGCGGACGGCAGACATGTGTGATGCCATGTTGTATGCTTCTCCGGGTATACGGAGGAGATAGTGCTGGCGGGTCCCTGGTGACCCGTCCAGTGGAAGCGCAGCGTTTTTCAAAGGCGAAGCTAAGGCATGACTTCAAATAGATTAAAATTTCAATATATATAGAGGGCAGGCGGATCGTATGGATAGAATGGTATTGCATCGTATGGAGTATTACGGATATCATGGTGTTTTTGCAGAAGAACGGAAGCTTGGGCAGCGGTACTATATTGATCTGGAGATTGATATGGACCTGGGTGAGGCCGGACGTAACGATGATCTGACCAAAACGATTAATTATGCGGAGATCCATGAGCTGGTAAAACAGATTGTAGAGAATAAGTCATTCCAGTTAATTGAAGCTTTGGGCGAACATATTGCATCTTCTTTACTAGACACTTATACTATTATCAATGCATTGACAGTCAAGGTGACGAAGCCACATCCGCCATTCGATATTCATTTTGAGGGCGTAACGGTAGAGCTTCGCCGCACAAGAAAGTGAGAACCGATCATGATTGCACATTCGACCTCTGAATCTTCAGAGGCTTATATTGCTTTAGGGGCCAATTTGGGTGACCGGGAACAGACGCTGTTTGAAGCATTGTCTTTGCTGGATGAACACCCTCATATATCCGTTCTGCGTTGTTCTGCACTATATGAGACGGAACCTGTAGGATATGTAGATCAGCCTGCATTTCTGAATATGGCAGTCGCCGTACAGGTGATGCTGACACCAGAGCAGTTGCTCACGGAATTACTGGATATCGAGAACCGTCTCGGTCGTGTTCGTGATATTCGCTGGGGACCGCGCACCGTTGATCTGGATCTGCTCTGGATGCACGGTGAGACGCGAGATACCGAATTGCTTCAATTGCCTCATCCCCGCATGGGAGAACGGGCTTTTGTACTGGTACCACTGTCGGATATCGTACCGGAGGGCGAGATTTCAGGTTTGTATACCTTTGTACACTCATCGTTGTCTGTACTGGATGGAAAGGATGGAATACAGCTTTGGAAAACATGCAATTGGCCAACCGAATCCGGGCATTCCGGAAGTTGAAAGGTTTAACACAACATGAACTTGCGGCCGAGACCGGCATCTCGCTGGCCATTCTGGGAACCATTGAACGGGGAAACCGTAAGGTATCACAGCAAGAACTCGATCGAATTGCTGGTGTGCTGGCAATCAGTATCGAGGAGCTGCGGGGAAACTAGGACCGTTTCGGTTTCGCCATGTTACAAGAACCAAGACACCGATCAAACTTTATATCGTGATATATACAGAATTAAAAAAGGAGTGGAACGACTACCGTGCTTAACATTGGTGGCATTGAAATGAAAAACCAGGTCGTACTTGCGCCGATGGCTGGCGTATGTAATCCGGCTTTTCGTTTGATCGCAAAAGAATTCGGAACAGGCCTCGTATGCGCGGAGATGGTGAGTGGCAAAGCCATTGTCCATGGCAACCAGCGTACACGTGAGATGTTGTTTGTAGATGAGCGTGAGAAACCGCTGAGCCTTCAGATTTTTGGGGGAGATCGTGATTCCCTTGTAGAAGCAGCCAAAATCGTGGACAAAGAAACCAATGCAGACATCATCGACATTAACATGGGATGCCCTGTGCCAAAGGTAACGAAATGTGATGCAGGTGCACGTTGGTTGCTTGATCCGAACAAAATCTATGAGATGGTATCCGCTGTTGTGGACGCGGTGGAGAAGCCGGTGACCGTCAAGATGCGTATCGGCTGGGATAACGAGCATATCTTCGCGGTGGAGAACGCGCTCGCGGTTGAACGTGCTGGTGGACAGGCGGTAAGTGTACACGGCCGTACGCGTGAGCAACTCTATACAGGCACAGCTGACTGGTCACATATCAAAGATGTAAAAGAAGCTGTCTCTATCCCAGTGATCGGCAATGGTGATGTCCATACACCAGAGGATGCACGCCGTATGCTGGATGAAACGGGTTGTGACGGAGTTATGATCGGTCGTGCTGCCCTGGGTAACCCATGGATGCTGTATCGTACCATTCAATACTTAAGCACGGGGGAATTGCTTCCTGACCCGAATGGCGAAGAGAAGATCCGTGTTGCCATCCTGCATATGGATCGCCTGATCGCATTGAAGAATGAGACAGTTGCCGTACGCGAGATGCGCAAACATCTGGCTTGGTATTTGAAAGGCCTGAAAGGATCTGCCCGCATCAAGGATGTTATTATGGAAGGAACCAAGCGGGACGAGATGGTACAGATTCTGGAGAACTTTGTGAGTCAGCTGAAAAGCGAAGGTAATTTGGAGTCAGAACCGGTAATCGCCGGAAATGCATCTTAATTATAAACGCATCTGTAAAACGTTTACACCTATAGGGGACGTAACATTGACTTTTCGAGATCGTTCCCCTATAATTTCTCAGTATAAATTCGCCATGTGCGTTAATAAGGATATAGCATCAGGAGGAATATTCTATTCCTCTGGAGAACTTCATATAGTTTTGAAGATGTATGCGAGCGGAGCTCTGTAACAAGCACTGATTCCGTTGCCGTACAATCAAATTTATTCCCATGACAGGAGAATCGGTTGAGATGAGCGACAAGGAAGTTATCCTTACACCAGAAGGACTCAAGAAGCTGGAAGAAGAATTGGAAACATTGAAATCAGTGAAGCGCCGCGAAGTGGCTGAACGGATTAAGGTAGCCATCGGGTATGGAGATATCAGTGAAAACTCTGAATACGAAGACGCGAAGAATGAGCAAGCTTTCATCGAAGGACGTGTAATCACGTTGGAGAAATTGCTTCGTAACGCGCGGATTATTAACAGCGACGAGATCGATACCGATGCTGTAAGCGTGGGTGCAACCGTCACTGTAGAAGATCTGGAGTTTGGCGACATCACGGAATATACGATTGTAGGTACTGCGGAGGCAGACCCGCTTCAGAACAAGATATCGAACGAGAGCCCTGTAGGTAAAGCGATTCTCGGCAAGAAAAAAGGTACAGTTGTTGATGTAAGTGTGCCTGCTGGTGTAATTCAATATAAAATTATGGACATTAAAAAGCTATAGCAACGAAGCAGTTGGGCGCGGTAAACAAAAGCTTCCTTAGGGAAGCTTTTTCAACATTAGAGGAAAAACGTCCTCTCGCGATGCCTGCAATGTAAATAAGGAGATGAATACAGATCATGACGGATGAAGTCTTGAATCAGGAAACCGAACTTAGCGAGCTTTTACAAATTCGCCGTGACAAATTGGACGAGCTCCGCAAATTGGGAATCGACCCTTTTGGCCAAAAATACGTACGTACCGAAGAAGCCGGCTCCATTCTGAAGAAGTATGAAGAACTGACCAAGGAAGAGCTGGAAGAGAAGCACATCGAAGTCAGTATTGCCGGACGGATTATGGCGAAGCGGGGAATGGGTAAAGCAAGCTTCGCACATATTCAGGACCTGAGCGGCAGAATCCAGATCTATGTTCGTCAGGATAGCGTGCCTGAAGACAAGTATGCGGCATTTAGCCTGCTGGACCTTGGCGATATCGTTGGGGTAACGGGTGTGATCTTTAAGACCAAAACAGGTGAAACTTCTGTCAAAGTGAAAGATATTGAAGTGCTGTCCAAATCGCTCTATCCGCTTCCGGATAAATTCCATGGTCTCACTGACGTAGAGCTGCGTTACCGCCAGCGTTATGTTGACCTGATTATGAGCCCGGACGTACAACAGACCTTTATCGCACGTTCCAAAATCATTCAATCGATGCGTCGTTACCTGGATTCCCTTGGATATCTGGAAGTGGAAACACCTACGCTGCATACCATCGCAGGAGGAGCGGCAGCACGTCCGTTCATCACACATCACAATGCGCTGGATATGGAACTGTACATGCGGATTGCGATTGAACTTCACCTGAAACGTCTGATTGTTGGCGGGCTGGAGAAGGTATATGAGATCGGCCGTGTATATCGGAATGAAGGTATGTCCACACGTCACAATCCGGAGTTCACCATGATTGAGTTGTATGAGGCATATGCCGACTACAAGGATATTATGCAATTGACGGAGAACCTGGTTGCTCATATTGCACAGGAAGTACTGGGTACGCAAGTGATCCAGTATGGAGATTATGAAGTAGATCTTACGCCACAGTGGCGCCGTGTTACGATGGTGGATGCAGTTAAGGAAGTTGTAGGCGTAGACTTCTCCGTACACATGACGGATGAGGAAGCACACAACTTGGCGAAGGAACATAAGGTTCCGGTTGAAAAACATATGACATTTGGTCATATTCTGAACGCGTTCTTTGAAGAATTTGTAGAAGAGACGTTGATTCAACCGACATTCATTATGGGACATCCTCTTGAGATCTCGCCACTAGCGAAGAAAAATGATGTAGATCCGCGCTTCACGGATCGCTTCGAATTGTTCATCGTTGGACGTGAGCATGCCAATGCCTTCACAGAGCTGAATGATCCAATCGATCAGCGTCAGCGCTTTGAAGCACAGATGCTGGAGAAAGAACATGGGAACGACGAAGCTCATGAGATGGATGACGACTTCATCCGTGCGCTCGAATATGGTATGCCACCAACAGGCGGATTGGGAATCGGGGTTGATCGTCTGATCATGCTGCTTACCAACTCCCCGTCGATTCGTGACGTACTGCTCTTCCCGCACATGCGTCCTCGTACGCAAGATTAAATAAGGAACGTAGGATACGTTCATAATAGAAGAGGAACCTGCCGTTCAGTATCATGCTGGGGCAAGTTCCTCTTTAGGTTTACATAGACGCTAAAAATAAAGTTTGTCAGAAGGCCCTTGCTCACAGCACAACATTAGGGTAACACCGCGTCTTGAAATTGTTAGATTAACCTGTTCGTATTTTTGTTAAAAGAGGTGCCCTTCATGAAGTTCAGGCTTCACTTTGCCAAATTCTTATCTCCTCCGTTAATTCTGGTCGGTGGTTTTCTGCTTATCATTGCGATTGGAACGGTGCTTCTCATGTTGCCAATCTCCAACCAAAGCGGTATGCATTTGGCGTTTATTGACGCGCTCTTTACATCAACCTCTGCCGCATGTGTAACTGGACTTGTCGTTGTGGATGTAGGGACGACCTTTAATTTGTTTGGTCAGATCGTCATTATGGTACTGATGCAGCTTGGTGGACTCGGATTCATGACCATGGCTACCCTCTTTGCGCTTGTATTGGGCAAGCGAATCTCACTCAAGGACAGGTTATTACTCAAAGAAGCCATTAATGCAGACAGTATGGAAGGGATAGTACGCATTATCCGCAAGGTGTTGATTTTCTCCTTTACTATTGAAGGGGTGGCTGCTGTCATACTTGCGCTGCGCTGGGCAACGGAGATGCCATTGGGTCAGGCCGTATACTATGGAATATTTCATTCCGTTTCATTGTTTAATAATGGCGGCTTTGATTTGTTCGGCAACAGCTTTCAATACTACACCGGAGACTGGATATTCAATGTGACTGCTTCTGTGCTCGTTGTCTCTGGTGGACTGGGTTTTGTTGTATTAAATGATCTGTTCGAGTATCGCAAACGCCGCCGTTTGTCTCTTCAGTCCAAACTGGTGCTGTCTGTATCCGGAGCGCTGATCGGTATAGGAGCGATTGTGTTGTTTGTTTTCGAATTCACCAATGGACATACACTGGCTTCACTCACATGGAGCGAGAAGATCTATGCGTCCTTCTTCCAGTCTGTCTCTACACGTTCGTCGGGAACGAGCACAATCGATATCACGGAGATGAGGCAGGCTACCCAATTCTTCTTCATTCTGCTGATGTTTATCGGGGCTTCCCCAGGATCGACCGGGGGCGGAATCAAGACGACTACATTCCTGATCATGATTGGTGCGGTGTATGCCATGATTCGGGGAAATAAGGATATTGTGTTTTTCCGCCAGCGTGTTCCGAAAGAACTGCTGATGAGGGCGTTGACCATTATTATGGTTTCTCTGATCATATTCATGATCGTGGTGATGCTTCTGCTTACGACAGAGGATGCGCCATTCCTTTCACTGATGTTTGAAGCTGCATCCGCAATCGGTACCGTGGGTCTTTCTGTGGGAGTGACTGATGAGTTGACCAATTGGGGAAAAATCATCATTACCTTTACCATGTTTGTAGGTCGGATCGGGCCATTAACCATCGCGTATGCCCTTCGTCCGCGCAAAGAGAAGAAACTGTATCGTCATCCGGAGGGCCGGATCATTATCGGATAAAAAGAAAAACCGTCAGACATTCAGAACTAACTCCTGTTATCGTAACGGGCCTTAGTCACAACGAATGTGCTGCGGTTTTTTTGGTTTAACGGCACAAGGAAGCAAGATGCAAAGTGAGAACATCGTCCATGAGCTTGGCATTCATCTGATCCGGTCTAAGCACGGTATGTATGCCTAAGCCATCTACCAGTGCATACAATCTCTCGATCTCCAGTTCTTTGTCCAGATCGGGTCTGGAGAGGTCGAGCTTTATCAGGTAGGTGATAACAGAGCCTACAGCTTGTCTGAGTTCATCATATACGGTATTAGCAAGTTCTTTGAGTCTAGGATCGGTTTTCGATCTGGCTGTAAAAGCGTACCACACCTCCATTTCGGCCAGTTTTTCTTCTGTGTTTGGTAAGAATTCGAGCAATAGGCATTTCATATTGTCCATGGGAGAGCCGGTGAAGGACATTTTTTGGACTCGATGAGACACCCGTTCAGATACCAAATTCATGGCATATCGTAGTAGTTCCGATTGAGTAGAAAAGTAGTGACGCATCGAACCAACCGAAACTCCAGCTTCTTCAGCAATATTCCGAACAGAGGCCTGTTCCATGCCATCTCTTCGTATAATACGCCAAGCTGCCTCGGCCACGAGCACGCGCTGTTTATCGTGATCAACAAGTTTAGGCATAGGCATATTATATCACTGTTGATTATTATAGTACACACGTGCTAAATTATATTTAATACATTTGTATCAAAAAAGGAGAGGCTGAAATGATTGGTTATTTCATTATAGGTTGTGAGATTGCCTTTTGGGTGTTTGTGTTCGCAGGTCTGAGTGTCAGGTATCTCCTTGGCATGAAGCGAATAGGCATCGGTTTGTTAATGGCGACGCCGGTTATCGATCTGTTATTGCTGGTAGCTACAGTTATGGATCTACAGCGAGGAGCTACAGCAAGTATGATTCATGGTATAGCTGCGGTGTATATAGGAGTAAGCATTGCCTATGGTCACCAGATGATCGCTTGGGCGGATCGATATTTCCTATATTGGTTCAAAGGTGGAGAAAACCCTCGTAGTAACAAGTTATATGGTAGAGAACATGCCAGTCGTGAGCGTAGTGGATGGTTTAGACATCTATTGGCTTGGGCTATAGGAAGTGCTTTTTTATTGGCCATGATATGGTGGATTGGAGATGCTGAACGTACAGCTGTCTTCAATAATTTGATCAGAGTGTGGGGATTGATACTCGGTATTGATTTTCTGATAAGCTTTAGTTACAGTTTATGGCCAAGAAAGGTTCCTGCTAGGAATGTTAAACGGTAAAGTAAAAATGGACGTGTGTATGAACTTGCTAAGTTGGGAGAATACCATATGTACGTCCGTATTAGATCAATCCGATTGTTAATATAGTTTCAAAAAAAGACTTGCATTCAATATCTGTACATGGTATATTCTAATTCCGGCCAAGAAAACACGGTTTACACGGTGCGGCAAGCAAATGAAATAAGCTTCGAAAGAAACTTAAAAAAAGAGCTTGCAAAGTTGGTTCGGATGTGATAAGATATAAAAGTTGCTGAAGAGAAAGACATTCGGTAACAAAATAAGTTTGATCTTTGAAAACTGAACAACGAGTGAGTAAACATTCTGCTTGCAGAATGAACGCGAAAGTTTGAGACAAGCCTTGGCTTGAATCGACTGGAGCACAAATGAGATTTTTAATCTCGTCAGATTCAAAATGAGCTTATCGCTCTTTTCAATACTTTATTGGAGAGTTTGATCCTGGCTCAGGACGAACGCTGGCGGCATGCCTAATACATGCAAGTCGAGCGGACTTGAAGAGAAGCTTGCTTCTCTGATGGTTAGCGGCGGACGGGTGAGTAACACGTAGGCAACCTGCCCTCAAGTTTGGGACAACTACCGGAAACGGTAGCTAATACCGAATAATTGTTTTCTTCGCCTGAAGGAAACTGGAAAGACGGAGCAATCTGTCACTTGGGGATGGGCCTGCGGCGCATTAGCTAGTTGGTGAGGTAACGGCTCACCAAGGCGACGATGCGTAGCCGACCTGAGAGGGTGATCGGCCACACTGGGACTGAGACACGGCCCAGACTCCTACGGGAGGCAGCAGTAGGGAATCTTCCGCAATGGGCGAAAGCCTGACGGAGCAATGCCGCGTGAGTGATGAAGGTTTTCGGATCGTAAAGCTCTGTTGCCAGGGAAGAACGCTTGGGAGAGTAACTGCTCTCAAGGTGACGGTACCTGAGAAGAAAGCCCCGGCTAACTACGTGCCAGCAGCCGCGGTAATACGTAGGGGGCAAGCGTTGTCCGGAATTATTGGGCGTAAAGCGCGCGCAGGCGGTCATTTAAGTCTGGTGTTTAATCCCGGGGCTCAACCCCGGATCGCACTGGAAACTGGGTGACTTGAGTGCAGAAGAGGAGAGTGGAATTCCACGTGTAGCGGTGAAATGCGTAGATATGTGGAGGAACACCAGTGGCGAAGGCGACTCTCTGGGCTGTAACTGACGCTGAGGCGCGAAAGCGTGGGGAGCAAACAGGATTAGATACCCTGGTAGTCCACGCCGTAAACGATGAGTGCTAGGTGTTAGGGGTTTCGATACCCTTGGTGCCGAAGTTAACACATTAAGCACTCCGCCTGGGGAGTACGGTCGCAAGACTGAAACTCAAAGGAATTGACGGGGACCCGCACAAGCAGTGGAGTATGTGGTTTAATTCGAAGCAACGCGAAGAACCTTACCAGGTCTTGACATCCCTCTGATCGATGCAGAGATGTATCTTTCCTTCGGGACAGAGGAGACAGGTGGTGCATGGTTGTCGTCAGCTCGTGTCGTGAGATGTTGGGTTAAGTCCCGCAACGAGCGCAACCCTTATATTTAGTTGCCAGCACTTCGGGTGGGCACTCTAGATAGACTGCCGGTGACAAACCGGAGGAAGGTGGGGATGACGTCAAATCATCATGCCCCTTATGACCTGGGCTACACACGTACTACAATGGCCGGTACAACGGGCTGCGAAATCGCGAGATGGAGCCAATCCCAACAAAGCCGGTCTCAGTTCGGATTGCAGGCTGCAACTCGCCTGCATGAAGTCGGAATTGCTAGTAATCGCGGATCAGCATGCCGCGGTGAATACGTTCCCGGGTCTTGTACACACCGCCCGTCACACCACGAGAGTTTATAACACCCGAAGTCGGTGGGGTAACCGCAAGGAGCCAGCCGCCGAAGGTGGGATAGATGATTGGGGTGAAGTCGTAACAAGGTAGCCGTATCGGAAGGTGCGGCTGGATCACCTCCTTTCTATGGAGAATCGTTTCCTGCAACGGAAACATTCAAATACGCAGCTTAGCTGCAAAACACTCACTCGTTGTTCGGTTTTGAGAGCTCAAACTCTCAAAAAGCTTGCTTTTGCATGGAGCTTGTTCTTTGAAAACTAGATATCGAAACGAAACAAACGCGAATTAGAACATTCCTTTTTAGCTGAACTTGTGTTAAACAAGTTTCAATAAAAACGGTAGATTGCACGTACGATGGTATCGAATGGGAGCGACTTTTGGCTTTGCGCAAGCAAAACAAGGGAAGTGAGCAGTCGAAACTGGAGCACGAGGTTAAGCTACTAAGAGCACACGGAGGATGCCTAGGCGCTAGGAGCCGATGAAGGACGTGGCGAACAACGAAACTGCCTCGGGGAGCTGTAAGCAAGCTTTGATCCGGGGGTGTCCGAATGGGGAAACCCAGCTGGGGTAATTTCCAGTTACTCACAACTGAATACATAGGTTGTGTAGAGGCATACCAGGGGAACTGAAACATCTAAGTACCCTGAGGAAGAGAAAACAATAGTGATTCCGTCAGTAGCGGCGAGCGAACGCGGAGAAGCCCAAACCAAAGAGCTTGCTCTTTGGGGTTGTGGGACGTCTCACATGGAGTTACAAAGGAACCGGTTAAGCGAAGAGGTCTGGAAAGGCCCGCCAAAGAAGGTAAAAGCCCTGTAGTTGAAAGTCTGTTCCCTCCGAGACGGATCCCGAGTAGTGCGGGGCACGTGAAACCCCGTATGAATCCGGCAGGACCATCTGCCAAGGCTAAATACTTCCTAGCGACCGATAGTGAAGCAGTACCGTGAGGGAAAGGTGAAAAGCACCCCGGAAGGGGAGTGAAATAGAACCTGAAACCGTGTGCTTACAAAAAGTCAGAGCCCGTTTTAGGGGTGATGGCGTGCCTTTTGTAGAATGAACCGGCGAGTTACGTTCCCGTGCAAGGTTAAGGTGAAGAGCCGGAGCCGCAGCGAAAGCGAGTCTGAATAGGGCGACTTAGTACGTGGACGTAGACCCGAAACCGGGTGATCTACCCCTGTCCAGGGTGAAGGTGCGGTAACACGCACTGGAGGCCCGAACCCACGCATGTTGAAAAATGCGGGGATGAGGTGGGGGTAGCGGAGAAATTCCAATCGAACTCGGAGATAGCTGGTTCTCCCCGAAATAGCTTTAGGGCTAGCCTCGGAAAACAGAGTCGTGGAGGTAGAGCACTGATTGGGTGCGGGGCCCGCAAGGGTTACCAAGCTCAGTCAAACTCCGAATGCCATAGACTTACTTCCGGGAGTCAGACAGTGAGTGCTAAGATCCATTGTCAAAAGGGAAACAGCCCAGACCATCAGCTAAGGTCCCCAAGTGTGTGTTAAGTGGGAAAGGATGTGGAGTTGCACAGACAACCAGGATGTTGGCTTAGAAGCAGCCACCATTGAAAGAGTGCGTAATAGCTCACTGGTCGAGTGACTCTGCGCCGAAAATGTAACGGGGCTAAACACACCACCGAAGCTATGGCTTGATGCTTTGCATCAGGGGTAGGGGAGCGTTGTATAAGGGTTGAAGGTGTACCGTAAGGAGCGCTGGACATTATACAAGTGAGAATGCCGGTATGAGTAACGAAAAGATCAGTGAGAATCTGATCCGCCGAAAGCCTAAGGGTTCCTGAGGAAGGCTCGTCCGCTCAGGGTAAGTCGGGACCTAAGGCGAGGCCGAAAGGCGTAGTCGAAGGACAACAGGTCGAAATTCCTGTACCACCGTAAGCCGTTATGAGCAATGGGGGGACGCAGTAGGGTAGTGACGCGGACTGATGGATGTCCGTCTAAGCAGTAAGGCTGATGTGTAGGCAAATCCGCACATTGTAAGGCTGAGCTGTGATGGGGAGCGAAAATTATAGTAGCGAAGGTCATGATCTCACACTGCCAAGAAAAGCCTCTAGCCAGGTGATGGTGCCCGTACCGCAAACCGACACAGGTAGGCGAGAAGAGTATTCTAAGGCGCGCGGAAGAACTCTCGTTAAGGAACTCGGCAAAATGACCCCGTAACTTCGGGAGAAGGGGTGCCCCGGTAGTGTGAATAGCACGAGGGGGCCGCAGTGAAAAGGCCCAAGCGACTGTTTAGCAAAAACACAGGTCTGTGCGAAGCCGTAAGGCGAAGTATACGGGCTGACGCCTGCCCGGTGCTGGAAGGTTAAGGGGAGTGGTTAGGGAGCAATCCCGAAGCTGTGAACCGAAGCCCCAGTAAACGGCGGCCGTAACTATAACGGTCCTAAGGTAGCGAAATTCCTTGTCAGGTAAATTCTGACCCGCACGAATGGCGTAACGACTTGGGCGCTGTCTCAACGAGAGATCCGGTGAAATTTTAATACCTGTGAAGATGCAGGTTACCCGCGACAAGACGGAAAGACCCCATGGAGCTTTACTGCAGCTTGATATTGAATTTGGGTACGATCTGTACAGGATAGGTGGGAGCCTTTGAAGCATGAGCGCCAGCTTGTGTGGAGGCAACGTTGGGATACCACCCTGATCGTATCTAGGTTCTAACCTGGTACCGTAATCCGGTGCGGGGACAGTGTCAGGTGGGCAGTTTGACTGGGGCGGTCGCCTCCTAAAGAGTAACGGAGGCGCCCAAAGGTTCCCTCAGAATGGTTGGAAATCATTCGAAGAGTGCAAAGGCATAAGGGAGCTTGACTGCGAGACCTACAAGTCGAGCAGGGACGAAAGTCGGGCTTAGTGATCCGGTGGTACCGCATGGAAGGGCCATCGCTCAACGGATAAAAGCTACCCTGGGGATAACAGGCTTATCTCCCCCAAGAGTCCACATCGACGGGGAGGTTTGGCACCTCGATGTCGGCTCATCGCATCCTGGGGCTGAAGTAGGTCCCAAGGGTTGGGCTGTTCGCCCATTAAAGCGGTACGCGAGCTGGGTTCAGAACGTCGTGAGACAGTTCGGTCCCTATCTGTCGTGGGCGTAGGAAATTTGAGAGGAGCTGTCCTTAGTACGAGAGGACCGGGATGGACGTACCGCTGGTGTACCAGTTGTTCCGCCAGGAGCACCGCTGGGTAGCTATGTACGGACGGGATAAACGCTGAAAGCATCTAAGCGTGAAGCCCCCCTCAAGATGAGATTTCCCAGTATGTAAGACCCCTTGAAGACGACGAGGTAGATAGGCTGGGGGTGGAAGTGCAGCAATGCATGGAGCTGACCAGTACTAATCGGTCGAGGGCTTATCCAATAGCAAGTTGTAATTCGCATGTTTCGTTTCGAATCTAGTTTTCAGAGAACGATCTCTGAAATGTAAGCTAAGCTATGCGTTTGGTGGCGATGGCGGAGGGGTTCCACACGTACCCATCCCGAACACGACCGTTAAGCCCTCTAGCGCCGATGGTACTTGGACCGCAGGGTCCTGGGAGAGTAGGACGCCGCCAAGCAAAGAACCACTGCCGATATTATTCGGTGGTGGTTTTTATTATATAGTTTTATTATGCAGTATGGGATTAAAGTACAGATTGAATTTGGTGATTTTTCAGCACAATAGGATGTATACAGGTAACGTTATTCGATATGAATTGACGTTTTTTTGCGTAATAACTAGACTTGTCCGCTCTGGAAAAACAGTTGTGTTCATCAGGCAATACACCTGATATAACCAAGTACTTTTCCTTGACAGTCTAAATATCGCTTTGCTAAGATGGCAATAATAAATTTTTCAGAAAACGTATTTTCGGCGTAAAATACAGCCTGGAATCTTCGGGTTTTGGACCGTAAAGCTGAGCAAACATAAGGAGGAACACTTGCGTGTGGGAAGATAAATTTGGTAAGGAAGGCCTCACCTTTGATGATGTATTGCTAGTGCCACGGAAATCCGAGACACTGCCTAAAGAAGTAGATGTATCTATTCGTTTGAGTGATACTGTAAAGCTAAATATTCCTTTGATCAGTGCGGGTATGGATACAGTAACTGAAGCGACATTGGCTATTGCCATTGCACGTGAAGGCGGTATCGGTATTATCCATAAAAATATGTCGGTTGAACAACAGGCAGAAGAAGTAGATCGTGTTAAGCGTTCGGAGAGTGGTGTTATTACAAACCCGTTCTCACTGACGGCAGATCATCTGGTATCTGATGCGGAAGCAGTAATGGCGAAATATCGGATCTCCGGTGTACCTATTATTGAAGGAGATCAGAAGCTGGTTGGTATTTTGACCAACCGCGATTTGCGTTTTATTCATGATTACGGCATCAAAATTAGCGAAGTCATGACTCATGAGAATCTGGTTACCGCTCCTGTTGGCACTACACTGCAAGAAGCTGAAGGTATCCTTCAGAAGCACAAGATTGAGAAACTTCCATTAGTTGATGAGACAAACACGTTGAAAGGTCTTATCACGATTAAAGATATTGAGAAAGCCATTCAATTCCCTCATGCAGCCAAAGATGCTCAAGGACGTTTGTTGGTTGGTGCAGCGATTGGTATTTCCAAAGATACATTTGAACGTGCAGATGCTTTGGTACAAGCTGGTGTCGACCTGATTACGGTAGACTCGGCTCACGGACACCACATCAATATCATTGAAGCTGTACGTCAGCTTCGTGAACGTTTCCCTAGTCTGACCATCGTTGCAGGTAACGTCGCTACTGGCGCAGCCACTCGTGACCTGATCGAAGCAGGGGCTTCGGTAGTCAAAGTAGGTATTGGTCCAGGTTCGATTTGTACAACACGTGTTATCGCTGGTATTGGTGTACCTCAAGTAACTGCAGTGTACGATTGTGCAACAGTGGCACGCGAATATGGAGTTCCGATTATCGCGGATGGTGGAATTAAATATTCTGGTGAAATTACAAAGGCACTGGCTGCAGGCGCACACGCGGTGATGCTGGGAAGTTTGTTTGCCGGCACAGCAGAAAGCCCGGGAGAAACTGAAATCTTCCAAGGACGTAGCTACAAAGTATACCGCGGTATGGGTTCAATGGCTGCAATGAAACAAGGTAGTAAAGATCGTTACTTCCAAGATGATGACAAGAAACTGGTTCCGGAAGGAATCGAAGGTCGTGTCGCTTACAAAGGACCATTGTCTGATACGATCCACCAACTGATTGGTGGCCTTCGTTCGGGTATGGGATACTGTGGTACAAGTAACTTGGAGCAACTTCGTAACGATACAGGCTTTATCCGAATTACAGGTGCGGGACTGCGCGAAAGTCATCCCCATGATGTACAGATTACCAAAGAAGCACCTAACTACTCGTTGTAATCTGAAGAGAGTTAATCATTTCCAGGACAGGCTCGGTGATTTTCACCGGGTCTGTCTTTTTTTGCAGATACCCCTGTGATAGAATAGAACAAGCGGTGACGATCCATGGATGGATTAAGGCGTTGCGGCGGCTTTTTGACGTGAATCTATGAATATGGTTTTGAAAAGCAAGTGCAGTGCCAGAAAAGGCTACCAGTTAAACAGAAGCGCGGACGTCCTTTTACATAAGCATTTGCAAAATGCGGACTAAGTGACAATCGACAACGAACTTTAGGAGCAATAATATTGCTCGTTCGATACAGCGCATATAGCACACATCTCATACATCAAACGCACAGGTTAGGGAACAAGAAAATCGCAGCATAAGCTGCACTGAAGCAATTAACAATGCTTTGGATCGAAGGGAGTATTCATCATTGAAAGCCAAACACATGAATAAAAAGAAACGCCAAATGCTCAAAAAGAGCGTAGCCTCGGTAATGCTAATTAACATGCTTTGTATGTCTGCAGTAATGCCGGTCATGGCTGCAGCGGACAACTCCGGTCAGGTTCTGACTGCTGCGGCAACAACAACAAAGACGGAAAAAGCCGTAAAGGTGCCTGGGGTAGACTCACTTGGGCTTGAGGTTAGATCAGCGGTGCTAATGGAAGCCTCAACGGGACAGATTCTACTAAATGTTGATGCGGATAAAGCGATGCCACCTGCAAGTATGACCAAAATGATGACAGAGTACATTGTCGCCGAACAAGTCAAACAAGGTAAATTCGGTTGGGACGATATTGTAACTGTTAAAAAGAATGCTGCACAAAGTATCGGGTCGCGAATTTTCCTCGCGGAAGGTGACCAGCACACAGTTAAGGATCTCTATATTGCTATGGCTGTTGGCTCTGCCAATGATGCTACGGTTGCTTTGGCTGAACATGTTGCCGGTTCGGAAGAAGCTTTCGTGAAAATGATGAATGATGAAGCGAAGCGTATGGGCATGAAGGATACGTTCTTCATCAACTCTTCGGGTCTGGATCGAGCAGATATGCCTGCTGACTTCCGCCCAGCTGAAGACAAGGAAACAGTGATGTCCGCTCTGGATGCTGCAATTCTATGCCGATACATCATTATGGATCACCCGGACTACACAGAATTTACAACGATTCAATCCTACAAGTTCCGTCCCAATGATAAAGCTCCAATTATCAATTACAACTGGATGCTGGAAGCGAATAAAAATATAACCAATTTCAAAAGCTATGCCTATGAAGGTCTGGATGGAATGAAAACAGGCCATACCACGAACGCAGGTAATAACTTTACAGGTACAGCAGAACGTAACGGTATGCGTCTAATTAGTGTTGTTATGGGCACAGATTCGGAATCCGCACGTTTCAGAGAAACTAAAAAGGTATTGGACTATGGATTTAACAACTTTGAAGTGAAACAGGCTGTTGCAGGCAAGACCAAAGTGACGGGCTGGGAAGCGGTACCTTTGAAAAAAGGGAAAGAAACAACCGTTCCTGTTGTAACAGATAATGCGGTAAGTTTTGTTGTACCCAAAGGTACTCAGAACCTGGATGTGACGTTCAAAGCCAACGTAACTGAGGCTGACAAGTTGGTAGCACCACTCAAGGCAGGTACGAAGGTTGGTACGGTAACGTACACGTATAAAGCAGATGGAATTGAGCCACAGGAAAAAACAGTGAACTTGATCACTGCTGAAGAGGCTGAAAAAGGCGGATGGTTCCGTTTGTTCTTCCGTGCTGTGAAGGATTTCTTTGTGGATCTTTTTGACGGGATTAAAAACCTGTTTTAGTCTATAACAAACTTCATGGAAAGAGTATGATCATGATTTTAATGTTTACATGGCCATATCATTGACAAAATACAAGTTATTCCGACCGGATGGATTGTATATTTACAATTTTTCCGGTAAAATATCAAGTTAGAATTCACGTATGATGAAGTGAAAAAGTACAATGTTCGTTTACCGTATGCAAGATCGTGGCTGGTAAGAGAAGGGGAATGAGCGTATGAAGATCGGCGTTTTAGCACTTCAAGGAGCTGTCACAGAGCATATTCGAAGTATTGAACGTGCTGGAGCAGAAGGTATAGCTATCAAACAGGTTCAGCAATTGGAGGACTTGGATGGTCTTATCCTTCCTGGCGGGGAAAGCACAACGATTGGTAAACTGATGCGCAAGTATGGGTTTATGGATGCCATTCGGGCGTTTGCTGCTGAGGGCAAACCGGTATTTGGTACCTGTGCTGGCTTGATCGTTATGGCTAAACACATTGCAGGGCATGAAGAAGCTCATTTGGAGCTAATGGATATGACAGTATCCCGAAACGCATTTGGACGGCAGAGAGAGAGTTTTGAGACGGATTTGCCAGTCAAAGGCATTGAGGAAACGGTAAGGGCTGTATTTATACGGGCGCCCTTGATCGAGAGTGTCGGAGACCAGGTGGAGGTTCTCTCCACATACAAGGATGAGATTGTTACGGCTCGTCAGGGACATTTGTTGGCTTGCTCCTACCATCCGGAATTGACGGATGACTATCGTCTGCATACTTATTTTGTAGACATGGCCAGATCCTACAAACACACGGTAGACTCTAAATAATGCATGATGTACAACCTATGATCTCCCGGTCATCGGATCACTTCACCAGAAGCCGTGTAAGGCCACTGGTTGGCAGTTGCATCTGAACGGATGCCTGATGTTGCCTGTATCTGCTTCATAGCGGGAATCGCAGCGGAGGGTGACAAGGGGGATATAGGTTGTTTTTTGGGTTACAGGTTCCGATAAGTATATAGTAAGGTGTATACAGTAGAGTTATGAGAATGGATTTAACATAAGGCTTCACGTTGTGAGGTTATTTAGGAGGGGTATATCGTGCTTGATGTGAAAATATTGCGGAATGAGTATGCACGTGTAGAAGAAGCATTGACTAAACGTGGCAAATCGCTGGATCTTATCGCTGGATTTACCGAGATGGATGCCAAGCGTCGGGAATTGCTTCAAGAGAGTGAAACGCTGAAGAGCCGTCGGAATACAGTTTCCGCAGAAGTTGCTAGACTGAAGAAGAATCGTGAGAACGCTGATGATCTGATTGTGGAGATGCGTGAAGTCTCTGATCGAATCAAAGCCATGGACGAAGAAGTTCGGGAACTGGAAGTGAAGATCAATGATCTCACAATGGCGATTCCGAACATTCCTAACGAAAGTGTACCTATTGGAGCTTCTGAAGACGACAATGTTGAGATTCGTCGTTGGGAAGAGCCGAAGTCATTTACTTTTGCACCAAAAGCACACTGGGAAATTGCGCAGGATCTCGATATTCTTGATTTTGAAGCGGCTGCCAAAGTAACAGGTTCCCGTTTTACCTTTTATAAAGGTCTGGGCGCACGTCTGGAACGTGCATTGATTAACTTCATGATGGATCTGCACAGCGATCAACATGGATATGAAGAGATTCTGCCTCCATACATCGTTAATCGGGACAGCTTGTTTGGAACAGGTCAACTGCCTAAGTTCGAAGAAGACCTGTTCAAGTTGAAAGATACCGAATATTATCTAATCCCTACTGCTGAAGTTCCGGTAACGAACTATCATCGCGAAGAGATTCTGAATGTAGATCAATTGCCGAAGCATTTTGTGGCATACAGCTCTTGTTTCCGTTCTGAAGCCGGTTCGGCTGGACGGGATACACGCGGCTTGATTCGTCAGCATCAATTCAACAAAGTAGAGCTGCTCAAGCTCTCTACTCCGGAGACTTCGTATGAAGAGCTGGAGCAAATGACTCAAAATGCGGAGCGTGTTCTTCAATTGTTGGGCTTGCCGTATCGCGTCCTGACATTGTGCACGGCAGATATGGGCTTCACCTCAGCTAAAACGTATGATATTGAAGTATGGTTGCCTGAGAGCAATACCTATCGTGAGATTTCTTCGTGCTCCAACTGTGAGGACTTCCAGGCACGTCGTGCCAATATTCGTTTCCGCAGAGAACCAAAAGCGAAACCGGAATTTGTTCATACATTGAACGGGTCAGGATTGGCTGTTGGACGGACGGTAGCCGCTATCCTGGAGAACTATCAACAGGAAGATGGTACGGTTGTCATTCCTGAAGCATTGCGTCCTTATATGGGCGGTGCAAGTGTGATTGCACGTCGCTCTTAAGTAAGAGTTAGCTAACCATCCTCATCAAGGGGAATACAAATTCAATCCGTCATTTCGGAATGGCGGATTGGAGTGTTTTGTATAACTGAGGCAGTTGTCTGATAAGGGATCATAATTTTAATATAAAAAGGTTGCATTATAATGTCGAGATGTGGTATGATACTTTTTGTGGCAAGTTTATAAAAATTAATTTCCCTGGAGAGGTACCGAAGCGGTCATAACGGGGCGGTCTTGAAAACCGTTAGGGGGCAACTCCACGTGGGTTCGAATCCCACCCTCTCCGCCATACTACACTTATAACAAGGATTCGAGCGATCTCGCTCGGGTCCTTTTTTGCGTTGTGAGTTTGTCCAGCGTAGTGAGCATACAGGTTGGTGACCGATGTATACGTTGCTCAGTACAACGTTATATTTTGAATAAGGATAATATGTATAAAAACATCTTCATCGCCGCACTTTATAGGAGTGGAGGTGGTAAGATGAACCGCGAGTTAAACATCGATCAGACAGAGCTTGTAGGGGCTTGGCAAGAACGTTTGCCTCAAGTCCTGAATGTTGGAGACCAGGCTCAGGTAATGGCCGATGAAGCCGATCAGCAGGCGATTCGGATACACATTGCTACAGCAGGGCACGAGATGTACTCTTTTGATTTCAAATGTGCATATGTCGATTCCCGTGAAGTCAGCGTACAGCTGATTGATGTGGAACGGGATGGACGAACGACGGATGAGCGTACAGAACCGATTCAGGAACTGGCTCACGATTATACACGGCACATTCATGAATGCGCCCAGTCATTACAATCCCAGACGAGATAATAGCCTGAAATCTGAAGGAGTGAACTCAATTGACTAAAGCCAAAGCGGGAGTAGACAAAAACCTGCAAAATGTAGTCGATGATCTTGAGAAGCCTGCCGTAAACAGTCATCATGCCCAGCAAATTCAGCAAGATATTAATGATCGCCGTCATCAGGATGCACTGAATCATGACAAAACGGAAGATAGGGACCCATCCCATTCCTAACAATGATGAGGGGGCAATAATATGAGCAAACCAAAAACAATTCCCGTACCGGAAGCGCAAGCATCCGAACAGCATCGTCATTCATCCAAACGCTCTTCCATGCAGGAACCATTATCCGGTTCCAAAAAAGTAAAAAATCAAAATCATGTGGATCATTTGAACCCCCAAGGTTAATAGAAGAAACAGAATCACGCAAAAGTCCCTTGTTACCTAACAGGGGGCTTTTGCGTATTCATACATATATAAAGACAGGCACATGGTTATTCCCAAAGCTGACATAGGTCTTTGTAGCCATTTTAAAGAGGAAAGATCACATTTTTCCCAAATTAGGTTTCGGTATCTGGTGATATGGTATATCATTGATATTGAATTACTTTTTTTGGGGTTATCACGAGAGGAGAGAAACAAATGACTAAACGTATGGGGGCGCTTCTTCTCACGTTGCTGTTGACCGTATCTATGGCATTGACAGCATGTAGCAGCAAGCAGGAACCAAAAGAGGCATTGAAGACGGCTGCGGCCAATGCTTCCAAATTGACTTCGTATGAAATGAGTTCTAATTTCACCATTAATGAATTGAGCTATAAACCTGGGGATGCTTCACAAACTGATCCTACCATGACTCAGTTTATGAGCATGCTGAAGGATGCTCAGTTGAATGTAACAGGTGTATACCAAAGTGAGCCAATGCAGACAGAGATGACTCTTGGCATCGAGCTTAAAGGCGACATGGGTATGACCTTTAACATCCCAATGGTGATGACGGCAGAGAAACTCTATGTGAAAGTGCCGAATATTCCGTTCTTCCCGATTCCGGAGAATGTTGTTAACAAGTTCCTGGAACTTGACCTGAAAGAACTGGCTGAGCAAGAGGGTACAGAATGGAACCCTGATGCTATGGACGCAGCCAAAACGCAAAAGCTGAGCAACGAAGTCATGGACGCAGTGCTGAGCGAGTACGATCAAGCTAAATTCTTCAAAAATCTAGACACCAAAGATGCACAACTTCCTGAAGGTGTAGATGCGAAGCAAGTTGTACAATTCTCGGTGAATAATGACAATGTTAAAGAAGCAGTTACTGTACTGGTAACAAAAGCTATGCCTAAAGTATTGGATATTCTGTCCAAAGAGGAATATCGTGAAATGCTGCAAATGGATCAGGCTGATATCGACAAAGCTAAAGAAGATCTGAAGATCACTGAAGCAGATCAGGCTGAAATGGCTAAAGACTTGGATAAATTGAAAGATGTTCTGACAATCAACCAATTCAACATCGATTTCGCATTGGACAAAAACGACTTCCCTGTATATCAAAAGATGGTCGCTGATGTGCTGATCAAGCCAGAAGATACAAAAGACGAAGTGAAATTGGCATTTACCGGTTCCAATACGTACACCAAGATTAACGAAAAAGCAGCATTCAAAATCAACATTCCTACTGGCGATGACGTAATTACTATGCAAGAGTTCGAAGAACTGATGAACGCTTCATACGGATACTAATCTCGCTGAGTTCAAACCGTCTGTGATTCAAGTGAAGGATAATTTCCTTCCGCTTGGGTACAGGCGTTTTTTTTGTTAGACAGCGTAAGAGGGGATATACGCAAAATAATGATCTTTGATTTTGAATCGTGGCTGGTGATCTATATAAATAAAACCGCACTCTCTCCTACATAGCTAGGGTAGTGCGGTTTTGTACATTAAATTTGTATATTTTTGAATTGGAATGCAGACGGTTGAGAGGATACGTTTCTTCTTAATTAGTTTGCAAGTTCGTCCAAGTCTTCAGCAAGTACAGCATAGATCTGATGATCCTGATATTTGCCGTTGATCTTGAGGTATTTGCGAGCAGTACCTTCAAACTGGAATCCGTTCTTCTCCAGAACGCGCTGTGAACCTTTGTTGGAGGGCAATACTGCAGCCTGAATCCGATTTAACTTTAGCGCACGGAAGCCATAAGCTACGGCTAGTTTAACCGCTGCTGTCATTCGTCCGCCACCCTGATAATCTGGATGGATAAAGTAACCCATATCCGCATAATTGGCAACGCCGAATACGACATTGTTGATACTTACTTGTCCAATTAGCAGGCTGTCTTTAATAGTATAGATTCCAAATTGATATCCTGTACCATCTTCTGCTGCCTTGACCCGATCCTCAATCCGCCGAGTCTGAGCATCCAGTGTATAGAATTCATCGTCTCGCACGGGTTCTACAGACTGGTAGGGGACGCGTGTGACCTGAATCAGGTCCAAATAGGACTGTGTATCTTGGGGTGTGAGCAACCGAAGGCTTATGCCATTGGCTGTATCATAGAGTGTTAGTGCCATTACAGCACACTTCCTTTCTAATTGGGATGTTTGTAGTCGGTGACTACTTTAACTTTTGGCGCAGACTTCTGAAAAATTGAGTTAGCATCGTGGAGCATTCAGGTTGGAGAATATCCGCAATAACCTCGGTGCGATGGTTAAAACGCGGCTCCTGTAGCAGATTCATCAGTGTACCTGCACAGCCTGCCTTGGGATCAGCCGTACCGTAGATAACCCGGGGAACTCTGGATTGTACAATTGCACCTGCACACATTGGACAAGGTTCCAATGTGACATACAGAGAACAATCCAACAAACGCCAAGCTCCGATGGTCTCGCTGGCCTGACGAATAGCCACCATCTCTGCATGGGCGGTGGAATCCAGTGTAGTTTCACGCAGATTGTATCCCCGACCAATAATTTGGTTATTTTGTACGATTACAGCTCCAATCGGCACTTCCCCAAGAGCCTCAGCTTTGTAGGCCTCGGCAATGGCCTCTCGCATCCAGTGCTCATGCTGAGCTTCCTCAGATAAATGCGCAAGATCGGTCTGAAGAAAATGGTCAGTCATTACTATATAACTCCTTCCAAAATCGTTTATTCAGCGAACAAATATTCGGGTTGTTAACATGTTGTGTATAGAATTGTGGATAACCGTGTAGTTGCTCACATAGTTATAAACAAACTATCCACAAGCCTGTGGGTATGTGGATAAATATAGTGATTAATTTCATTGTAGAGTTCGAAAATGCAAAAAACAACGAATTTCGAGCTTTTCAGTCATTCGGTAACTTTTGGACACGGGTCAATTATCCTTTTCAAAAAGACATACAAGCGTTATGATGGAGATAGGTTTTGCCATATATCGCCAGAGGGTACAAGCCGAGAGGTGAACAAAAAAACTTGTCTATTAAAACGAAATTATCCATGATTATGTCGTGCTCAGTGCTCGTTATTTTAGTGTTGAATATCGCACTGAGTTATTATACTACAGAAGAGAATCTGAGGCAGGACAGTGAAACCAAGATGGTGCTCACTGCAAAGCAGATTGCAATTGCTGTCGAACAGAATCAATACAGTTCGGATTATGTAAAACGGCAGATTGGAAACAATCTGTGGCTTGCTGCTGTTATGGCAGCGGAAGAATTGGACCCGGATATTAATAATATCACAAATGAAGAACTTGTACGCTTGAGCCAAAAGGTCGGCGTCTCACATATTTCGTTAATGGAGCAGACGGATGATGACATCGTTGTTAGCCGCTCCTCAGATCCGAGAGAAATCGGGCTGTCCACCAAATCCATGACATATTGGTATCAGGCCTTTAAGCAATTGTTTGAAAAACAGCAGGTGACGATTCCCCAAGGGCAGAAGTTGGAGCATTTCTGGTCAGATGGATTCGAATACTCGACATCCAGTCCTTCGGATATTGATATCTGGGGTTACTACCATGATGGAAAGAGAAACTACATAATCAATCCCTTCTATAATAATACGGAAGTTGATGACTATGTGAAAATCTCTAGTCCGGATGAGATTTTAAATAAAATTCGTGAGGTCAATCCCTCCATTCTGGAGATTACAGGCATCAATCCGTTGACTTTTGGCAGCCCGAACATGGGTGATGACGGAAGAGATTCGAACTTTAGCAAGTTGAATAACAGACCGATTCGTTTTGGTACATACCAGTATGGTTCTACGGATGAGGATCATCGTGCTGTGGTGCGCGCCATTCGAACAGGGCAAAATGTATCTTTTGTCAGTGAAACGCACGAACAGAAGGTACTGAAGAGTTTTATTCCCATTTTCACACCCAATCAGTCTTCCTATGTGATCAGTATTGTCATGGACTATAAGCAAATATCCTCCATGGTATCTGAGCAGTTGGTGAGCCATGCCTCCATATCGTTGGTTTTGCTGGAGATTGTGATTTTTGGCAGCTATTTGCTCGCAGGGTATATTACACGTCCGATCCAATCCATACTGGGCAAAGTGAATGATGTAGCGGATGGGCACTTTGATTTCCGTCTGAAAGTAAAGAGGAAGGATGAACTTGGCCAGCTGGCCAATCGTATTAATGCCATGATTCGTAATCTGGGCCATTATACGAGCCGTCTGAAACAGATGTATGAAGAGAATCGGGCGGTGAAAGAACATCTGGAATCCATTATCAATCAGACAGCGGATGCCATTCACATTACGGATCTTGAAGGAAAAGTGCTTCGGGTTAACCGCGCATTTGAACAATTATATGGCTTTCGAAGTCGTGAGGTGGAAGGTCGTAATCTGAAGATCATCCCGCCAGAGGCAGAAGAAGAAATGAAACGTCAGCATGCCCAACTCGTTGAGGGGATGTCCATTACGTCCAACGAAACTACCTGGATGAAGAAAGACGGGACCCGAGTAGAGGTCAGTGTCAGTACGGCTCCGGTACGAGACGAGGCTGGAGAGATTACCGCGCTCATTAGTGTCTCCAGGGACATTACAAGCCGTAATCGGATGGAAGAGCTGCTGAGACGTTCTGAGAAGCTAACAACCGTGGGCCAGCTTGCAGCAGGTGTGGCACATGAGATTCGTAATCCACTGACCACGCTGCGCGGATTCCTGCAGTTACAGCAAGAGAGCAACAAGCTGAATCATCGTCATCTGGATCTGATGTTATCAGAGCTGGATCGAATCAACCTTATTGTTGGTGAATTTTTGATTCTGGCGAAACCGCAGGCGGTTCATTTTCAGAATCGGGACATTCGTTTTATTCTTGGCGATGTCATCTCGTTACTGGATAGTCAGGCGCATCTGCATGGTGTAGAATTTGTACTGCGTGCCTCATCCGATTCGGCTATGGTACACTGTGAAGAGAACCAGTTGAAGCAGGTATTCATCAATTTGCTGAAAAATGGTATGGAGGCCATGCCAAATGGAGGAAACATCCATATCAAGCTCAAGCATGACGAGCAATCGAAACGCGTCAGAATTGAGATCAGGGATGAAGGGATCGGTATCCCGGAAGAGATGATGCCCAAGCTTGGGGAGCCTTTCTTTACGAATAAAGAGTCTGGAACAGGGCTTGGCCTGATGGTCAGTCAGCGCATTATTCAATCACATAAGGGCATGATGGATATTAAAAGCGTCATGAACAAGGGAACAACGGTTATTATTGAACTGCCTGCATCCGAGCAACAACCGGAAGTTATTGAGGTAGATCAGGTAACAGATGACACACTTACAGATGAAGAGAAATAGATGAGGTGAGATTACCTTTTGCGTATTAATAAATTTATTAGTGAAACAGGTTATTGCTCCCGGCGTGAAGCCGACAAGTTGGTGGATAGTGGTCAGGTAACCATTAATGGAGTTAAGGCTGAACTGGGCAGTCAGGCAGAAGAAGGCGACGATGTACGAATCAATGGCAAGCCAATCAAGGAAAAGAGAAAACACGTATATATCGCGCTGAATAAACCGATCGGGATCACAAGTACAACCGAGCAGCATATTCAGGGCAATATCGTTGATTTTGTCGGGCACGATGAACGTATCTTTCCTATTGGACGTCTGGATAAGGACTCGGAAGGTTTGATCCTGATGACCAATGATGGTGATATCGTTAACCGGATTCTTAGATCAGAAGGGCGCCATGAGAAAGAGTATATCGTCACTGTTGATCGATCTGTAACCCCGAGTTTCCTTAGGGGTATGAGCACTGGGGTGAAGATCCTGGGTGAAATGACCCTGCCTTGTACAGTGACCCGGATGACGGATCGAGTATTCCGTATCATCCTGACTGAAGGAAAGAATCGTCAGATTCGGCGGATGTGTAGTGCCTTTGGTTACGAGGTTCGTAAGTTGAAACGTATTCGGATCATGAACATCCATCTTGGAGAAATGGCGACAGGTTCATGGAGAGAGCTTACCCCTGCTGAAAAAGCGGAGCTGGGCGGTCTGTTGGACTATTCACTGGAATAGTTGGTTCGAGTTCGACTAATTTAACCGATTAAAGCTCTGCTTTCCGAAAAGGAGCGCAGGGCTTTTTTTTGGAAAGCAGAGTTAATGAAGACTAGTCAATAATACCGAATAGTAAGGAAATATGTAGATGAACCAGGCATAAGCCTTATATAAACCCAAAAGACCGTTCTCCTTGTACCTGGAGAACGGTCTTTGGTTAATGAATCGCTGCAGGCCTCTAGTTTCCTCCGCCAACGGCTTTTACATTTGTATTGTTACTTTGATACTTCCGAATGATAGATACCTCTACACGGCGATTCTGTGCCCGTCCCGTATTGGTGTCATTGCTGGCAATTGGGTGATACTCTCCATAACCACTTGGTGTGAATTTGGAAGGGTCCAATTGCGAGTTCAGCAACAGGATTTTCAGGAAGTTGAGCGCACGATCTGCGCTTAGATCCCAGTTATCCTTATATTGGTTGTTCGAAATGGGAATATTATCGGTATGACCGGATACAACCACTTCATATTCAGGGAACTCCTGCAGCATGCTTGAGATTGCTTTCGCCAGGGATCGTGATTCAGGCTTCACATCTGCTCGGCCTGAGGAGAACAGGGCGTTATCACTGATGGTGATCTTCAATTCAGACTGATTCAGCTTGGTGTTCAGCTGGTCTGAAAGTCCGTTCTTCGAGATATATTTGTCGAGTCGCTCTTTGAGTTTCTCCAGGTCTTCTTGTTCTTTCTTAGCCATCTGTGCATCTGTAATCTGAGCTGGTGTTTTCTTGGTGATTTCTGTAGGTTCCTGTTTGTTCTTACCCAAATCAGCACCTGGCGTATCCGGATTCATGGACGAATGGTCCAGAATTCCGGAACCTCCATTTAATGCACTGTTTAGTGCGGAAGCCATCTGCTCAAACTTAGCTGCATCGATTGAACTCATACCGAACAATACAATAAACAGAGCGAGCAACAAGGTCATCAAGTCGGAATAGGGAAGCAACCAGCTCTCGTCTATATGCTCTTCATGTGGTTCGTGCTTCTTAGCCTTTTTCACCTGGTGATCCCTCCTTCTCTTCCAGTTGTTTACGTTCGGAAGGTGTCAGGAATACGGATAACTTTTGGTTGATGGCGATGGTGGAGACACCGGATTGTATGGATAACAGTCCTTCAACCATCATCAGCTTGATCTCCATTTCTTGCTTGGACATCCGTTTCAGCTTGTTAGACATCGGGTGCCATAACACGTAACCACTAAATATACCAAGGAGTGTTGCGATAAATGCTGCCGCAATCGCATGGGAGAGTTTCTCCATGTCACTGAGATCGGCAAGTGCTGCGATGAGACCTACAACGGCCCCGAGAACCCCGAGCGTTGGTGCGTACATCCCCGCCTGAGCGAAGATCAAGGCACTGCCACGGTGGCGCTCCTCTGTAGCATGAATATCTTCCATGAGCACATCACTTACAAATTCCTGATCGTTGCCGTCTATAATCATACGCATACCGCCACGAAGGAACTGATCGTCAATCTCTTCTACTTTTGATTCCAGTGCAAGCAAACCTTCACGACGGGTAGTGGAAGCCCAATCCATAAATGTGCCGATCAGGGATACGCGATCAATAAGTACTTGATTTTTGAAAACAATCCCGAAAAGCTTAGGGATTTTCTTAACTTCAGACATCGGAAATGCGATAAAGATGGTTCCTGCCGTACCAACAAAGATAATAATGTAGGCTGCGGGATTGTTAACCAGGTTGATTAAGGGCGCACCCTTCAAGAACATACCAAATACAAGGGAGACCAGCCCCAAAATTAGTCCAATAATCGTTGAAATGTTCATCATACACCTCATCCATGAGATAAAATTGAATCCTTTCAAGCGGCTGTGTTCGGGCTTCCGGACGAATTTTTGGCCGCAATCCGTTCAATGTTAGGCATTCCTTACGGTTGCGAAGACAGTTAAAACGGTCATATATGTATTTATCGACCAGAAGGCCTTTTTTTTTAAGGGCTATTTTCAGGTATAATAAGATCAAATCCGCTCCTTAGGGGCCGAATAGGAGTGAAAAGCCAATGGGCGTAAAGCATGGACGGGATTATGAAGGAATTTTGACAGATCTGACAACGGCAATCGGACGCATACCGGATCGGTATGTTTTCTTTGAAATGGACGCGGAAGAGTGGGAGAGACTGGCTGCATCTGACCAACTTGAAGTGGATGAGGCGTTGGCGGAGGATCTGTTCTATGCACTGGGCGAGGAGTCCGTTATTCCGGTTGGAAGTGGCGTGGTCATCCATGATAAGGAACAGCACCGCATTCATATTTTGATCGGGGAAGAAGAGTTGACATTTGTACCTTTAATTTAGTGTGTTTACTTGCATCTTTAGGGGTGTAAATGGAATTGGAATTCCCCTCAAAGCCTTATGGTTATTGGTTCTATGCCATGTAGTTGATTGGATTTTGAAGCTTGTCCGTGGTAAGATGTTAGTCGTGAAATGGGCCAACCGCATGGCGGTGAGCCTGGCCTTTGAGGTTGCTGTTGATTGCGCCGAAGGTGTCGGTGGTTATACGGACGCATGTCTGTAATGTACCATCCTATGGGGAGGAAGATAACGCATGGTTTTTTCGCAAGAGGAAGTCGAAGCTCATCTGGGAAGGCTGGAAGGCTGGGAACTGGAAGAGGGACGGTGGATTGTACGTAAATTCGTGTTCTCCAACTACATGAAAGGGATTGCATTTGTGGATGAGGTCGCTGCGATCTCGGAAGCATTCAATCATCATCCTTTTATTACAATTGATTATACAACGATTACACTGCGTCTCACATCATGGGATGCGGGTGGTATCACATCTGTAGATATCAAGGAAGCAGGGCAATATAACGAAGCATATGACAAAATGAGGTCGCAATAACGAGGTCGGTTATTATCGCGAGGCCAGAAGTGAGTGAACCATACATGTCAGACTATAATCAGAAACAACCTCTTATTGCTGTCGTAGGCAGTCTCAATATGGATCTTGTGGTGAAGACAGACACGATTCCGGAAGAGGGAGAGACGGTGAGCGGTGAGGAGCTGCATTATCTCGCTGGTGGCAAAGGGGCCAACCAGGCTGTTGCCGCTGCGCGTCTGGGTGGACAGACTACGATGATTGGTGCGGTGGGATCGGACGGTTTTGGCGAACGTCTGCTGCACAGTCTGACGGAAAGTGGTGCAGATGCCTCGCAGGTTCGCATATTGGAAGACACGGTTACAGGGACGGCTTCCATCTGGCTTTCTCGGGGAGACAACCGGATTATCGTTATTCCTGGTGCGAATGGGCAAGTGGCGCCTGAAATGCTGGAAGAGGCGGATACGGTAAAAAGCCTGACTGCAGCCGCAGCGGTGCTGCTACAGCTGGAGATCCCGCTGCCAGCGGTTACCCGCGCCGCCCAACTGGCGGCTGAAGGCAGCGCACTGGTGGTGCTCAACCCGGCTCCCGCGGTGCCGGGTCTGCCCCAGGAGCTCCTGCGGTGCGTCGACGTTGTCACGCCAAACCGCAGTGAGCTTGCCGTGCTTACCGGCCGGGATCATCTCCGGCCGGAAGACCTGGATGCGGCGGTCGCAGAGCTCGCCGCATCCCTCGGGGCCGCTGTCGTCACGACGCTCGGCCCCGAGGGGGCTGTGTACGCGGCGGCGCCTGGTGGACGCGTACAAGCAGGGCGTGCCGGCGCGTGCCGTGCGCCCGGCTACGCCGTAAGCGCCGTGGATACGACCGGCGCTGGCGATTGCTTCAACGGCGCGCTGGCGGTAGCCCTCGCGCGCGGTGAGACTTTGGACGCGGCCGTAGGCTTCGCCATGGGTGCGGCCGCGTTATCCGTGACAAAGCTCGGCGCCCAGTCCGGGATGCCGTCCGCACGTGAAGTTGAGGCCTTTCTGGCTGAGCATGACGCAGAGGCTTAATAATTGATATAACAAAGAGGCTCTTATTCTCCGAAAAGGGGATTAAGGGCCTCTTTGTTATGCGTGTGCAGAGATTATTTCTTCTCTGACAGCCACATGGCGATATTTGCAATCTCTTCGTCCTGCAGTTTGCCCTTGAAGGAAGGCATACCACCTTTACCTTTGACAATCGTAGAATAGATCTTCTCCAGATCATCCTGGCTGCCGATGTTGGCCAGAGCAGGTCCTACGCCACCTTGAAGCTGATCCCCGTGACAGGAGATACAATTGGCTTTGACCAGTGCTTCAGCTTGTCCGGCATCCAATGTTACTTCCGGCATGGTTGGCTTGGCTTCTTCAGCCACTTCTTCTTTCCCTGGAAGCGTAAACATTAAAACAATAGCTAAAGCGCATGCTGCAAAAAATACTCCGCTCATGATCCATTTGTGCATCCCTTATGTCCCCTCCAGAATGAAAGATCATCTAACCTGAAACTATCCATATCATTATAACGGAACCTGTACTGACATCATAGCATTTTGTGGGAATTTTTTGAACTAATCACATAACAAGGGGCAAATTTGGTTGTTTTGCAATGGATTCTAACCGCGAGGCCCTTCATAAACCATACAGTGAAAGGGCTTCAAGCCGCTTGGGGTCTGTCGTTCGTATGTATCCTGGGTGACAAATCCACTCTTCAGATAGACTTGAATGGCACGAGCATTCCAAGTGAGTACTTCCAGATCAATCTCATTCGTGGGATTTCGGCGAATAGCTTCCTGTACAATGGCAGTGACAAAAGCTGTCCCTTGACCCTGACCACAAAGCTCTGGATGCATGCCAAGGCCAATCCGGGTTACCCCTTGAAGTGGGAAGTATTGAGCAAACCCACATATACGATCGTTCTGATCCAGGACGATTGCATATTGCTCCTGCCGCAGCTGTGCATCTCCGAATTCCACTTCCAGAGCCTTCATCTGCTCCCAGGGGAGCCAGCTGTAGATATTGTAAGGCGGATCATACTGCCAACTGCAGATAAGCTCCGCATGTTCTTCTCGCATGGGTACAACGTGAAACGTCACAGGGGTTTCCTTCATACACCTGCATGCTCCTTTCCTTGAAACAGAACTCTTTGTCCACTCTACAAAAGTGATGTTCATTTAGCAAGTCTTCCTTCCCAAGAAAAAAAATGAAACAAAAGTTCCGGTAATTTCGTTTATATTATAACGGGATGGGTAAAAACATCATAAGGGCACGGACGAACGAACGCAAAATGAACCTGTTGATGTCGCAGGATATGCCCCGAGTATAACTTGCAACATGAATAAGGATTGAAGCACAAAAAAACCGCCGGATACATTCCTGCGGAGAATGTACCGGGCGGTTCTGTTATGCTTCTTGCTTCGTTCCAGTATGTTTAATGGTTACAGCATCATGTTGCTCAGCTTGTCCCTAGTCAAGGGCCAGTGATTCATATGCGTCCGTGCTCATAATCCGTTTTGCGCCAACATAACGATTGGCCCAATAGTTTTCACTCAATGCACTGATCGTAACGCCTTTGGAAGAAGAGGAGTGTGCGAACTTTCCATCCCCTACAAAGATTCCTACATGGGATACGCCTTTACCTGTTGTATTAAAGAACACCAGATCGCCAGCTCTCATCTCCATGCGGGATACGGAATCGCCCATGTCGAATTGGGAACTGGATTGGCGTGCCAAATCAATACCCAACTTGTCGAATACATACCGTGTAAATCCGGAGCAGTCAAAGCCGTTAAGCGTTGTTCCCCCACTTTTGTATGTAGTTCCCATTGCTGAATCAATTACTGTGTCCATCTTTGAATCTGCGAATGCGCTACCTGCACCAAGCGATAAAGCGAATGTGATGCTAAGTACAGCTGCGGTTAATTTCTTCTTGAACAAGAGATATTCCCCTTCCAATGCCTGCGAGGTTAGCTTAAGGATTCGGTTGAAGGTCCCCTATGATCCCTCTGTAGCAAGATCAATTCACCCATAACTGGTTCCCCCGCTTCCCAGGTGCCAGGAATTTGGCTATGCTAGTTATGCACCTGCGAAATCAAGAAATGACGATTTAATTTTAAGTAGTTACAAATATGAATGTAAAGATTACAAAGTTGTTACTAAAAACTCACTGCGATTATTGTAACAGAGGAGTACGGCTTTGGCAACGTTTAGCAACAAAATTAGCAAAAAAAACCTCGACCTTTGACGGGGAAAGGTTGAGGTTTGCCTATTTATAAGTACATATTAGGCCATGAGTTTAACATGTGATGGTAACAATTTTTAAACTATCTGCTCTCACCTTTGGATATTTTGGACTGCCATAATCGGAAATGGCTGCATATTTTCCACAGACTCAACAGACATCTGGCAAGTGGATACGTCTGTTGTAGTATAAGTCCGGTCAGTCCCGTTAATAACCATGAGGCTGTAGTGAATGCCCCAAAGACGAGCAGGTGTACTCCGCCCAGCAGTAATGCAATGCCGATTACAGCGATGATATGACGCAGTGCAATCCAGAGTGCTTTGAGGGTACCGTGAGCCCCGCCTTCTCCTTCTGGTGCCGAAACACCGAACTGCATATAGAGTATGACATGGTGGATGATCCAACCATATACAATCCAGGCAGCAACATAAGGTATGCCAGGCAAAAGTAATTGAAGGGAATGAAATCCGTCCATGAGAATCGAGTAGAGCTTCGGTATGAGCCAGTAGGCGGGCAGAAGTATCAATAATGTACGTATGGTGTGGAGCAGCAGCATCGGTTTCCACAGATTTTTGATTCCGCGGACAAAGGGGATACGCTCTTCTGTAGAATTAAAGTGCTGAAGTGAGTAGAGCAGTCCTGCCTGAATGAGGGGGCTGATCAACATGCGAACCAGCAGCATGCCCCCGAGAATCCATAGATAACGATGAACCTCCGGATGGGTAGACAGGTTAAGTTGACTTTCCATTTTGAACAAAAGTGTACTCAGCTCACCGGCATCAGCATCTGGATAGCGAAGGAGCAGTGGGATGACGGCCGATTGTACCATTCGATAGAAGAAATATCCCCAAATGAGTTGATAGAGAAATAAGAGTGCAGCAATGAACATATGCTGACGGACGAGAAACCAGCCTTCACGTATTTTCGCTTTCACCGTTTCCACCTCACCATGACAGACCTCCGAATATGGCTTCTATTAGTTTGGTTACACTCATGCTCCAGCGGGACTTCGTCTGCTCATCCAGTCCGGATTTCAGGAAATTGTTCATATGGCGGTTCTCCAGCACGATCGAGTACAGGGGATCGGTCATGGCCCAGGATACGGGGGATGTGTGAGTTAATTTATACGTGATGCGCTCTTCTTTGCCATTCCATTGCTTGGTGAGGATATGCCCGTCTTCAAAAGCAATGCGAACAGGAACGGCGCTGTAATCACTACCTTTTTTTGCGATCGTCACGGATGACTCGTACAATGTTTGACCGTCTTTCTGTACGGGCGTAATACGAATCTTCTCTACAGCAAAGTCAGCCATCCCGTTACCATAGACGTATTGATCAAAATAATCAGACCAGGAAGTGCGGGTCACTTGTTCCACAATTTTCTGAAAATCAGATGAAGTGGGATGTTTGAAACGGTACTTCTTCACATAGGTAGAGAGAATACGTTCCATCTTTTTGGCACCGACTTGATGTTCGATACCAAGCAATACAAGTTTGCCACGTGTATAGACATTGGCCGCATACTCATTCTGTGAATCGAACTTCCAGGATTCTTGTGTTAAGGATGAAGGAGACGTAATCAGTCCCGATTGTACCGGCAGATTCGGAATCAATCCGTATTCCTGCTCCATCAGTTTGTCTTCTGCATAAGAGGTGAACCCTTCATCCAGCCAGGCTTCCTCGAATTCGTTGCTGGCAACCATGCCGTAGAAGTACTGGTGTCCGATCTCGTGGACTACGGTACGTTCCAGGTCATAACCTGGCGTGGTGTCATCGGCTCCAAAGGCTGTAACTAGCGTAGGGTATTCCATACCTCCTGCGCCGTTCCCCGCTTTGGGTGGAACTACGATGGATAAGGTAGCGTAAGGATATGGGCCAAACCATTTGCTATAATTGGCTAGAGCGGCCTTCGCGGCGTAGAAATAACGTTCTTTCAGATCCTGATGAGCAGGGTCCAGATATAACTTGATTCGTACACCAGGCACATTGGGTGCAGAGAAGGGTTCCTCGGCGTACACAAAATCGGGTGAGGCCGCCCAGGCGAAATCATGCACATCATCGGCATAGAATTGATAGACCTTTTCTCCATTCTTCACCACGGCTTGCTGCGTCGGAAATCCGGTAGCAGCCACTTTGTATGTTTCAGGCACCCGAATACGCACACTATATATACCGAAGTCAGCGTAAAACTCTGAATTGCCATGGTACTGGTGCAGATTCCAGCCTTCCGTTGTTCGTCCACGTCTGCCCACAGGTTCATAGGCACTTAATTTGGGAAACCATTGACCTGCCATGACAAAATGATCAGCAGTTCCCATCCGGGCAAAAATCTTCGGCAGATTCACTTTAAATCGGGTGTGGAGCGTGATGCTTTCCCCGCCTTTGACGGGTTTGGGCAAGCGTACTTTAATGAGGGTGGTGTCCTTGATATTTCCGTCATCTGGTTGCACATACTGCATCCGGTGTAGCAGAGAGAGCCCGTCCTCCGTTTTCATTTCGGTAATGTTCATGGAGCCGTAACCATTGGTAGGCATGACATCACCCCGAAGTTTTCCACCGGATTCCTTCATAAAGGTGGTGTCAGCAGAAGAGAAGGCGTTGGGATACATATGAAAGTAAAGCTCGCTGACGGTTTTTTTACCTGGATGTGTCCAGGTAATCGTCTGAGTCCCTTCCAGTACATTCCCTTCGACCAGTTTTACATCCATGTGATATTCCACAACACGGTTGCTGTACACTTCGGCAGTAGGGGTCTGTACACTTTCTGGAGGTGATGGCGTTGGGGCTATTGCCTTAGGCTTGCCCGATTCGGGGGCGAGTACTGGCAATTCGGAATGAGTTGAGCGATTATAACCCAGAGTGATCCATATCCCTCCGGCAAGTACACACAGGGCCAGGGATGCAGTGAGCCAGCTCTTGGCGCGTCGTGGAATCATCGTTAAATACCTCCCGTTGACAAGCATCTACAGCATGTATATGTTTGCAATGGGACAATTATTAGTTAAAATATTTGTATCAACCCTTGGAGGTTATAAACATGGACCAAAACGAGCAAAACGGCAAAAAACAGATTGCCTTGAATATCGTTAGTGCAAAAAGCAAGCATAAAGGCTTCGGTGCAGGCTCCATTGAGCTGAATAACCTTTCCCCGGTCATTATTGATAATGGCGAAGCCAAAATCGATATCGGTGCGATGCATGCGAAGAGCAAAGTGGAACGCAATATCAAGTTCTCAACCAATCGTGAAGATGTACCCAACGGACGCCAGGTATGGCTGGTATGGGTAGCTGTCGATCGCACGGAGGAAGGCCAACTGTATGGTGGAGCAACGGCATGTGAGATGTGGATTGATACGGAAGCAAGACGTGGATGGAAACTTCTGGCGGAACATGTGAATCGCATGGATTATGCTTTGAAGCGTCGCTTCATGCTGGATGAGCTTGGACCTGAAGCTCGAGCTGCACTTAAGACACTGCTGATCTCACACAACGAAGACTGGTGGAATGCTTCTCCAGATGTATTGAAGGAGGCACTCGCCTAAGGCAGATCAATTTCAACAAAGTATTAAAACAAAGAAAGCAAAAGGCCCCTTGACCGGAAAGTTCGGTTGGGGGGGTCTTTTGCTTGTGCCTTAGTCGTATTCATCGATCTGAATAATTATGAGTTTTCATCCAAAGTGAGTTTCCAATTGTTCAATATAACCAGATGTTATAGGTGACGCAATTAAGTCATCGCTCATTTACGTCATTCTACCCACCAACGTTTGAAATCTCCCCACCAAGAATGTTTCTCTTCCTGTATGCCTTGTTGATTCTGTACCTGACGAGTCTTCTCATCTTCTCCAGAATCCGAATCATCCGTCGTGCCATGGCATACCTCTGTCGGTTCAGTACCATCAATAAAAACTTCCAATCGTTTCTCTTCACAACCGTTGCCTGCCAGCTTGCCGGATTCCGGATCAATATATACACTTACGACATGATCAGGCACGGTGAAGATTTTGGGTGGTACGCTCGCAAGGGCCTGTTCTGTGAACTGGGCAAAGATCGGCGCTGCCCGGCGGCCATCCGAAGTCGAGATGGATTTGCCTTGATCGTACCCAACCCATACCGCGGTGGAGAGCTCAGGTGTGAACCCAACCAGCCAGGCATCTTTGTTGGTTGTTCCCGTTTTTCCCGCTACCGGACGTTTGATCGCCTTAGACACCCGGTTGCCCGTTCCTCCATTTTCGAAGACACTTTCCATTAAACGAGTCAGTACATAAGCTGCCGCAGGTTCCACAACCGTCTCAGCCTTCGTCTGAGGCGATTCATAGAGTACACGTCCTGCGGCATCTGTTACTTGCAGAATGGCGACAGGCGGCGTCCGTTGTCCACCAGCAGCAATGACGGAAAAGGCCGATGCCATCTCCAACGGGCTGACAGGTGACGTTCCCAGTGCAAGAGAAGGTACGGCGCTCAGGTTGCTTGTAATGCCGAGGTTTTTTGCCATACTCACAACCTGCTCAGGACCGATCTGCATAATGGTGTTCACCGCATAGATATTGTCTGAAGCGGCGATCGCCTGTCTTAGATCAATCTCACCCAGATACTTGTCTCCAAAGTTGCCGGGTTTATAGGTTTTGCGGTCATTGTCATAGTGAAACAGGGTAGGTTCACTGTTAAATATGGATGCACTGGTAAGCTGTTTGGACTCTAGGGCTGCCAGATACATAATCGGTTTAAACGCCGAACCTGGCTGGCGCGTTGTCGCCAGTACATGGTTAATCTGATTGGTACGGTAATTCTTGCCGCCTACCATGGCTTTGATGTAGCCCGTACGAGGGTCGATGGACACGAGGGCCGTCTCCAGCTCACTTTTGGCATCCATACCCTTCGCTATGGCGTCTTCCGCTGCTTTTTGTACACGCAGATCCAGGGTGGTGTAGATGTTCAATCCCCCATGATCCAGCATCGCTTCACTGATTCCCAACTCTTTGATGGCCAGATTCCGGATATAGTCACGGAAATACGGGGCACTTTCCACCGTTTTACGCTCGCTCTCCGGTTTGAACGAAAGCATTTTCTCATAGGCCTTATCCGCTTCGGCCTGGGTGATCTTGCCGATATCAGCCATGGCATTCAGCACAATCTTCTGTCGGTCTTTGGCATTTTTCATATGGTTATAGGGTGAATAGTAGGTAGGTCCTTTCGGGATTCCTGCCAGTATGGCACTCTCTGCAAGATCCAGCTGTTTGGCTGATTTGCCAAAATACATTCGTGAAGCCGCTTCAATTCCGTACGCACCATGCCCATAATAGATTTCGTTCAGATACATCTGCAAAATTTCATCCTTGCTGTATTTCATCTCCAATTGTGCCGTGTACATGGCTTCCTTGGCTTTGCGAGTCCATGTTTTCTCATGAGATAGATATAGGTTACGCGCCAGCTGTTGAGTCAATGTACTCGCTCCTTGCGACATCTGCATATGTTCGAGGTTAACGAGCACAGCCCGTCCCATCCCTTGCACGTCGAACCCGTAGTGATTATAGAATTTGCGGTCCTCTACAGCCAGAGTGGCATTGACCAGATCTGGAGCGATATCCTCTAGTTGAACGGGTACAGAGTCTTTGCCACCTGCGGAGAAGGTAGCGATGACTTCACCCTGACTGTCCAGTAATCTGGAATTCCGATCAGAGTCTGCGAGGGGCAGGCTGGTTGCGTATAGATAGACCAATCCTGCAGCGGTAGCAAGTATAGCGAGCACGGCGAGCAGAGACAGGTTTTTAATGAATTTTCGTACAGGGAACCCGCGTTTGCGGGTCTTTTGATTTGGCTTGGTCATGGAACGGGCTCCTCTCTTTTCTTCCAGTATGGGACTTGATTGGCAGGGATATTCAATCGGGTGCATAAGCAAACAAAATGTAGCATTTCCGCCTTAAAAACCGTTTTGCAGTATAAACGTCAATCGCGTATAATGCAAAAGGGTAATGAAAAGGTAAGATTCGGCACAAGATACTAAAGCGCGTAAGGACGAACAGACGAATGGTCATTGATTCATTGATTAGTCAGACGCTCTGCATGCTCTGGTCAAATTTAATCTATATAATGAAGTGAACCGCGGACCTTTCCCGCAGGCCAGCAATGATAACGCGATATGGCGCCGAACGCTGGACGTGCTTGGGCGAACCGATTATAGTGCACAGCGCTTGGTCGGGTATGGCTGATCATTAACTTTACGGAAAGAAGGTAGAGATTATGGAATTGTGGTTTACGGAGAAACAGACCCCGGTATTCGGGATCACCGCGAAGATTAAGCAGACCTATGTTACAGAGAAAACGGATTTTCAAGATTTGGCCATGGTAGAGACCGAAGAATTCGGTAACATGTTGCTTCTTGATGGCATGGTGATGACAACTGTAAAAGACGAATTCGTATATCACGAAATGGCGGCACACCCTGCGCTGAACACTCACCCGAATCCGAAAAAAGTTCTGGTTGTCGGTGGCGGCGATGGCGGAGTCATTCGTGAAGTCATTAAACATGCTGCTGTAGAAAAAGCAGTTCTCGTCGAAATCGACGGTAAAGTTATTGAATACTCTAAAAAATATTTGCCTGAAATCGCCGGCAAGTTGGACGAGCCTAATGTTGAAGTGCTCGTAAACGACGGCTACATGCATATTATTGAACATAAAAATGAATACGATGTGATCATCGTAGACTCTACGGAGCCTGTCGGCCCGGCTGCGCCATTGTTTGAGCGTGGGTTCTACCAAGGCATCTACGAAGCATTGAAAGAAGACGGAATCTTCGTTGCCCAAACGGACAACCCTTGGTTCAAGGCGGATCTGATCCAGAAGGTGAACAAAGACGTCAAAGAAATCTTCCCGATCGTACATGTGTACGGCTGTAATATTCCAACCTATCCAAGTGGTTTGTGGACATTCACTATGGGTAGCAAGAAACATGACCCGCTCGAAGTGGATGAGACTCAAATCCCGGAGATGGATACCAAGTATTACTCTCCGCGTCTGCACAAAGCAGCATTTGTACTTCCTAAATTCGTGGAAGATTTAACGAAATAAAAGGGGAAATCATTAATGAAACTGGATCAAGCTTATTCAGGAAACGTATTTATTTGCAGCTCTGAGGATTATGAGAACTCCAAAGCGGTTATCTATGGCATGCCGATGGACTACACCGTCAGCTTCCGTCCGGGTTCCCGTTTCGGCCCATCTCATATCCGTCAAGCATCGGTTGGACTTGAAGAGTACAGCCCATATCTCGACAAAAGCATTGTAGACATGACATACTTTGACGCTGGAGACCTGCTCTTGCCTTTCGGTAACGCGGGACGCAGCCTTGAAGTAATTCATGAATACATCGGCAGTCTGCTCGCTGACGACAAATTCCCAGTTGGTCTCGGTGGCGAGCATCTGGTTACTTGGCCAGTCATCCAACAGATGTACAAGAAATACCCGGATCTTATTCTGATTCATATTGATGCACACGCTGACCTTCGTGAAAACTATGAAGGCGAGCCATTGTCACACTCCACACCAGTGCGTAAAGCAGCTGAGTTGATGGGTGGCAAAAACATCTATCAGTTCGGTATCCGTTCCGGTTCCCGTGAGGAGTTCCAGTACGGTCGCGAGAACATCAACTTCTATCCATTTGAAGTGGCAGCTCCGATGAAGGAAGCTCTTCCGAAGATGGGCAACCGTCCGGTGTATGTGACCATCGACATCGATGTGCTTGATCCGTCAGCAGCGCCAGGAACAGGTACAGCAGAAGCGGGCGGAATTACGTCCAAGGAACTGCTGGAAGCCATTCATATGATCGCAGGATCTGATGTAAATGTAGTTGGTTGTGACTTGGTTGAAGTTGCACCAATCTATGATCCAACACAACAGACACAGATTGTAGCTGCGAAGCTGATCCGTGAAATGCTGCTTGGATTCGTGAAATAATCACAGAATAATCGATAAGTATAACGCTCTCTGTCTGCGCGGGTTCAACTTTGCGCAGGGGAGGGCGTTTTGTATTGTTAACTTTTGTACAGAGCTGTGCTATACTGACTACATAAGTATTCAGTAGTATATTAATTGATATATTACATTCGTGAAGTATATGGTGATCGGGTTCGGTCATATACTAAAAAGAGCCTTTACCGCTGCCAACGGTAAAGACTCTTAGGACCCGAAAGGCTGTGGATTGCCACGGCGCGCATGAACTAAATAATGCTATTCAAGCAAAACCCACCGTCAGGCTTCCGACCTTATGAGGTGGGTTTTCGCTTGCTACGAAACTTTTTGCGCAACCAACGGTAAAGCTTTCGCCCACTCAGTACAATACTGAGGATCGCAGCAATCCATCGGATTACATCAAGCAACGCCGCAAGTTTGACCATCGACGTCACCCCCTTTCGGGAAGCTGCGCCGTGGTCTGGAAAACATCCACCGATATTCAAAAGTCCATAACATTAATTATAGCACGTATGTTCCCTTGACTCTACCATTTATTTCATGTATTAGTATGGACTCTCCTCTTACGCAGATATCGTGCCTTCGTATGACTCTATCTTAATATTTGTGTATAATATGGAAATAGAGGAAGGGAAAGGTGGATGTGAATGCGTGTGATTCGGACTCAATTGAGTATGTATCCCAAGTGGCTGACTGCAGTTTTTATAGTGTTTGTCATCAATTTTGTATTAGCAGTGACGATATTTCTCAACTTTACGTTGATGGTGGCTGATCTGGCTATGCTTTTTGCTGCATTTAGTATTCGGGAATATAAATACAACAAAATATATTTTAGTTTATGCCTTTTATTAAGTATCAGTTTTGTTATCCTTGCTGTGGTGACGTATCCCATTTAACTTAGAGTACACAATGTTTGGTGATGAACCACCCTTGCCTACATGATCCAATCATGGGTAAAGGTGGTTTTTTTCTTGCAAAATTGTCATCGGGGTTAATCAGATTGTTACGTTAGAACTATCAAATTTGGGTAAAACCATAAAAGGAGGTGTTACGATGACAACCAAGAGTACAATGACATGGAAACGGATTGGTGCACTCGCATTATCGTTAACGCTGGCTTGGGGGATGGGTCCGGTACATACGCTCTCAGGTGCTAACGCTGCATCCTCACAGGCGTGTGGAAAGGGAGATCATGGACTATCTGCTACATTAAAAAAGGGCAGCGGTGTGGAAGAGCAACACCTGCAATTTACTGACATTGATTTTCTTAATGATACGACTGGACGAGCTGGGGGTGAAGGCTTCCTGATCGGTACTTCGAATGCAGGATGTACGTGGCAGTCCATATATACCGGGCAGTGGCAATTCACTCAGCTTGATTTTCCGAATAATGTGAACGGATATGCGCTGGCGCGAGTGAAGGATTCACCTGCAACCTATCTGATCCGTACCCATGATGGGGGATCGCACTGGACGCGGCTCGATACGCCGGGCATTCAATTCAAGCGAATTGATTTTCGCAATAAAGATGTAGGTTATGGTTACACCTATAATGGTGCATATCAGACGAAGGATGGTGGGGTAACCTGGAGTAAAATGAATACACCTGCCAACACGCGTGCAGCTGCCTTTGCAACAGAGAAACAAGGGTATGCCGTCGTGGTTGTACCTGGATCGGGATATCATCTGAAGCAAACGAGTGATGGCGGCAAGAACTGGACAACCTCTCTTCGAGTTGTCTCAGACACATGGAGCGGAGGGGATCTGTATGCACATGGCCAGCAAGTATGGGCCCTTTTGTATGGTGATGCAGGCATGTCCCAACAATCGTACTCCCTCTATGCGAGCGGTAATCAAGGCAAGAACTGGACCCAAGTATTTGCACAATCCACAGCAGGGGGAGGTCCTGCACCGGGTACAAACAGTACGGGCAAAGGAAACGGACCAGCCAACCCGGGTGGTCATCCCGGCAACATGGCGTTGATTGGTAATCAGACGGCGTATCTGTCTGCAGGTTCACCCGCAGCTGGCAAAGTGGGTATTGGACGTTCTTATGATACAGGTTCCACGTGGAAAAATATTGACCTGAAAGATCCGGGATACAGTTCCCGTATCTCGTTCTCATCGGCCAAGACGGGTTGGCTCGTAGTCACAAGTGATAACTCTCCTGCGATCTATCAGACTATAGATGGTGGAACGACGTGGACACAAAAAATGTTGTTGCCTTCAGAGCAGGATTAAGTAGCCTGTTATTCTGAAATAATAAACGGGCAAATCCAAATTAGAAATGTATAAAAATCAATTTGGTAAGTCTCTGTATGAATTTCTATAACAAACAAGCCTCTTCCTAATCAATTACACAGGAAGAGGCTTGTTTGTGTAGAAATAAAAACGGTTGAAACCTACTCTAAAACGAGTTATTGTAAGCGATAACAACACATTATATGGAGGTTGAAATCATGGTTGATGTTATTTTAAAGGCGGATTCTGATAAAGGATTAATAAATCGCAATATATATGGTCACTTTTCCGAACACTTGGGACGTTGTATTTATGAGGGGCTGTGGGTAGGAGAAGATTCACCCATTCCGAATACGGATGGGATTCGAAATGATGTATTAACGGCCTTGCAGAAGCTTAATATTCCAGTACTTCGGTGGCCAGGCGGTTGTTTTGCCGATGAATATCACTGGAAAGATGGTGTAGGCCCGAAGAGTGAGCGTGCTCGTATGATCAATACACACTGGGGCGGTGTGGAAGAGAACAATCACTTTGGTACACATGAATTCTTGAGATTATGTGAGTTGCTCGACACGGAGCCATACATCAGTGGCAACCTGGGTAGCGGTACCGTGCAGGAGATGCAGGAATGGGTGGAGTACATCACGTTTGACGGCGAATCCCCGATGGCGAACTGGCGTAAGAGTAATGGTAGGGAAGAACCGTGGAAAATGAAGTATTTTGGCGTGGGAAATGAGAACTGGGGATGCGGCGGCAATATGCGCCCTGAATATTATGCGGATGAATATCGCCGGTATGCTACATATGTACGTAACTATTCCGGAAACGAGATTTATAAAATCGCTTGTGGACCGAACGAAGGTAACTATGAATGGATGGAAGTCCTGATGCGGGAGGCTGCTCGCTTTATGGATGGAATCAGTCTTCATTATTACACTATCCCTACAGGAGAGTGGAATGATAAAGGCGCAGCTACAGGATTTGGTGAGGCTGAATGGTTCACTACCTTGAAAAAGACGCTCCATATGGATGAATTACTGGTGAAGCACTCCGAGATTATGGACAAATATGATCCAGAGGGCAGAGTCGGCATTATTGTGGATGAATGGGGCACGTGGTATAACGTTGAGCCGGGAACCAATCCAGGGTTCCTGTATCAACAGAATACGATGCGGGACGCTGTGCTTGCAGGTGTTAACCTGAATATTTTCAACCAACATAATAAACGGGTACACATGGCAAATCTTGCGCAGATCGTCAATGTGCTTCAATCGCTTGTGCTCACGGAAGGGGACAAAATGCTCCTGACCCCTACGTATCATGTATTTGATATGTATCAGGTTCATATGGATGCACAGCGACTGGATTTGAATTATGAAAGCCCTGGGTATACCTTCGGAGAAGAGACCATTCCGCAGCTCAGCTTATCAGCTTCCCGCAACAAGGATGGGGTCATTCATGTGACAGCTTGTAATCTGAGTCATACCGATGAGTTGGAAGTTGTGTGTCAGCTGGATGCAGCTCAAGCGGCTAAAGTAAACGGGCAGATTCTGCACCATACTGATTTTGGTGCATTCAATACCTTTGAACAGCCGAATCATGTTCAGCCTGTGGCGTGGGATGGAATCACACTGGAGAATAACACACTGCGTTTTGTCCTTCCACCAGCATCGGTTGGGGTGCTCGCTGTAGAGGGTTAATGCATGAAAAGGCAGGAACCTTGCAAGGGCTGTAATGATCAGTACGATGTGAAGATTAGCGATGCCAAAATGGCCAGACTTGTGGAGATTGCCTCACGTTCGCGTCCGACGGTACAGGATGAGGAATATGAACGTCGGCTATCCATCTGCTCTGCTTGTCCGGGATTGCAATATGGCACAACTTGTCGGCATTGTGGTTGTCTCGTACAGGTGCGAGCGAAGCTGAGTGAGTCGACATGTCCTTTTCCTTATGAATCGCAATGGGCCTGATCGGATGAACGAATCTTATTATAATGAAGCAAAAGGGAGTTGCACTTTACAGGTGCAGCTCTTCTTTTTTGGCTTGATGTGGAAAAAACTCTGAATTTGGATTTGAATTGAGCGAGGGAACTGGATATAGTTATACAGTAGAGTGTAGGATAGCGAGCTATCCGGGAATATGAGCGCGTATAGCGACACAACAATACGGGAAGGGCTGTTCTCACCAGCCGTGCCTGATTTTGCGTCGCCTCGAATATAATGGAGGTTAACATTCATGTCGAACATGCGACCGGTACACATCCGGCTGCACAGCCGTTATGAAGGTGAAGATGTGCTGCAGGAAATGCAGGGTGAAGCCGTGTTAAAAGGGTCTGTTCTTTATGTTCGTTATGAAGAACCGCAGGTTGGACCTGAGGGAGGTACAACCCGTACAACATTGAAGCTGGGCGGACAATCCATCAAGATTATACGTCATGGTGAGGTGGAATCGGAGCAGACTTTTGAATTGAATCGGAAGCTTCCTGGTTTCTACCGATCACCATACATGTCGTTTGCCCTGTCCACGCATACACAGAAGCTGGAACTTTCCATTCAGGGATTGAGCGCACGCGCAGCGTGGAGCTACGACTTTTACCGCTTTGATGAAGAATCCGGACATTTCGCGATTAGTTTGCATATACAGGAGGAACCAATTTCATGACACGTAATCCACTAGATACGATTAACGAACGGGTAAGTACGGCCATCGGCAACGCCATTGTGACGGCCGGAATTGTTACGCAGGACGAATTGCCAGCCATCACATTGGAAGTGCCGCGTGAGAAGACACACGGGGACTTGGCGACCAATGCTGCCATGCAGCTGACCAAGATTGCCAAGCGCAATCCGCGTCAGATTGCTGAAGAGATCATTGCCAATTTGAATCTGGCTGAAGCCGGAATCGAGAAGGCTGAGATTGCGGGCCCAGGATTCATTAACTTCAAATTGGACAAGAGTTACCTTTATCCAGTACTTGTGCTTGTGCAGGAGCAGGGTGAAGATTACGGAAGAATTAACATCGGAGAAGGACGCAAAGTCGAAATGGAGTTTGTCAGTGCCAACCCGACAGGCAGTTTGCATCTGGGTCATGCCCGTGGAGCGGCTGTAGGTGATGCGCTATGTAACATCCTTGACTACGCAGGATATGATGTAACCCGTGAATACTACATTAATGATGCAGGTAATCAGGTGTTTAATCTGGCTCGTTCCATTGAAGCTCGTTATCTGCAAGAGCTGGGTCAGGATGCTGAGATGCCTGAAGACGGTTATCACGGTGAAGATATCAAAGGATTCGCCAAGCAGCTTGTTGCTGAAAAGGGTGACGAATTGCTGTCCATGCATCCGGGTGACCGTGCGGCTTATTTCCGTGACTTTGGTCTGGAGAAGGAACTGGACAAGATCAAACGTGACTTGAATCGCTTCCGTGTTAACTTTGACATCTGGTTCAGCGAAACTTCCCTGTACGACAACGGAGAAGTGCTGCGAGTGCTTGATGAATTGCGTGACCGCAATGAGATCTATGAGCAAGATGGAGCAACTTGGTTGAAAACGATGCAGTACGGTGATGACAAAGAACGTGTATTGATCAAGAACGATGGCACGTATACTTACCTGACGCCAGATATTGCTTATCACCGCGACAAATATGCTCGTGGATACGACACGATGATCAACATCTGGGGTGCCGATCACCATGGATATATTCCACGGATGAAAGCCGCGATGCAAGCACTGGGTAATGACCCTGAGAAACTGGTGGTCTTGATTGCACAGATGGTGAGCTTGTTCCAGAACGGTGAAAAAGTGAAGATGTCCAAGCGTACAGGTAAAGCTGTAACGATGGAAGATCTGATGGATGAAGTCGGCATTGATGCCATCCGTTACTTCTTCACAATGCGCAGCATGGACTCCCATCTGGACTTTGACATGGACCTTGCGATTTCGACATCCAATGAGAATCCGGTATTCTACGTACAATACGCGCATGCCCGTGTATGTAGCGTATACCGTCAGGCTGAAGAACAAGGTATTGAACTGTTGCCACTGGCACAGATTGACCTGTCCAAGCTGACAACAGAGCACGAGTATGACCTTCTCCGCAAAATGGGAGAGTTGCCTGAGGAAATCTCGGCAGCAGCAACAGGATATGCGCCTCATCGTATCATCCGTTATGTATACGAGTTGGCATCCCTGTTCCACAGCTACTATCGTGCAGAACGTGTCATTACGGAAGACACGCAGCAAACTCAAGCACGTCTGGCACTGATCGGTGCTGTACGTACCGTTATCGCAACAGCGCTTCGTCTGGTAGGCGTAACCGCTCCTGACAAAATGTAAATTCCAGGCTCGCGGCCTATCCTCGGCTCTGCCTAAGGCAAAAAGTCTCCATGTCCATGTTGAGTGCCTTCAACGTGGTACATGGAGACTTTTTTTGTTGTGTACCCTAGCTGAAGAAAACGAAATGCCTGGTCCAAGGCACACTAGCCTGCGCTGACATCACAGCAGGCGTAACCTAGAGTCTCAGCCGCTACGTAATACTCCCTCGTGCGTACTGCCTGGGCCGGGCTACTGCGTTTCGCCACGAAGCCTCAATCAAGTTCTGCTGACGGATGACTGAGCTGGCTCACTCGCCGCCCTCCTGTATTAGCTTCAGGGCATCAATCTCACCACCACGCACCTTGCTTTTTGCGGTGGTGGTCTTGCGGGCGCGCAGCGGGATCGTAGCACGTTTGACGAGTGTCTTGATTTCACTAGGGGATAACCCCGGATGTTTGGAGAGTAGCAAGGCGATAGCGCCACTCACATGGGACGTCGCCATGGATGTGCCGCTCATCTCGTGATGCTTTCCTTGTACCCAGGAGGAGACAATTTTATCACCGGGTGCATAGACATCCACATATGCGCCACGATTGCTGAAGGACGCAATACGTCTGTTTTTGTCGGTTGCCCCAACAGATATGGTCTGGGGATACCGTGCAGGGTAATCAATACTGCGGCGTTTGCCGTCATTTCCTGACGAAGCAACAATAACGATTCCGGCATGGTACGCACGGTTGACAACGTCAAGAAGCGCCTTGCTACGTGTTTTCATGCCAAAGCTCATATTGATGATATCGACCTTGTTGCGTACACACCAGTCGATGCCAAGTACAATGTCGGATACATAAGCCGATCCGTTGTGGTCAAATGCTTTCACCGGATAGATCAGGGAACGTGGAGCTACACCAATCATGCCTGCGGTACTGTTGGCAGCAGCGATAGTGCCTGCAATGTGGGTGCCGTGTCCGTTATCATCATGAGGAAGCAGGCTGCGGTTTAACAGATTGATTCCGCGTGCCAGTGAATAACGAAGATCAGGATGATGATAATCAGCACCTGTATCAATCACACCGATTTTAATCCGGTGTCCGGTAGACACAGACCATACTTTGGGCGCCCGAATCTGCTTCACTCCCCAGGGTATGCCTTGAGCATTGCTTGGTTTGCTGTGGAGTGCAGTGGCATGAAGGGAGATGGGAACGTCTTCTTCAATCGTAATTTCATCCCCATAGCGGTATAGGTCCTCCGGGCGGTGGACTGGAGCGATAATGGAACGAGCCAGTCGCGAGGAACGGACAGCCCCAAGGTCGGTGAATTCATTCCGCATTCGGGACAATTCTACGAGACAGGCCTCGTACTGCTGCGGTTTGGCAAATCGGATCAAATATCGCCCTCCCTGTTCTGGTTCAGGGCGTCGCATTCCGTCAATCAATTGATGCAATAAACCAGTATAGTCCATAATGGGCAGCCCCCTTCGGGATGAACATGCTGAGGTATTCTATGAATGCGCTCATCCCGCCGCATGGGGAACTTGCCCTTTTTTTACAAAAACACATTCTCTTCGTGTCAAAACGGGCGCAGGGACATATGATGGATGGAGAGCTAGAGGGCTCTTGCGGGGAACCTGGTGAGGAGTAATCCTCCAAGGGTATACAGTCAGAAGGCGGAGGGGACTCCGTCTTTTTTATTATGGAGTTGTCTCTTTGGCAAAGAGGATATTCCTGTGGGTTTGATGTCACTTCACGTTTAATATGTGGACATATTGTTGCTGCTCTCCGCATTTGCGTCACATCCGTACATAAAAACTTGCTTTTTAACGCTAAATAGGTTTTACTTAGGTTTGTTAATGGATATGTTATACGTAACAGTCCAGTTCGTAGGGGTTAAAAAGTGAATTTTGTGTGAGAGGAAGTGTCTGCAGTGAGTACCTCGCTCAATTTGAAAATTGATAAAGAAAAGGTAAAAGAGATCCCTTTGGTGGACCTTGCCTTTATGGTGCTGAAAGCGGCTAATACGCCGTATTACTATCGTGACTTAATGAATGAGGTAGCGAAGCAGCGCGGAATGACTGATGAAGAAATCAACGAGTTTATCGCCCAGCTATATACCGAGATTAATATCGATGGCCGTTTTGCTTGCGTCGGTACAAGTCTGTGGGGCTTAAAGCGCTGGTATCCGGTAGCTGGAACAGAAGATTCCATGACGGGTGCGAAGCGTCCGCGTATCATCAACGATGAAGACGATGATCTGGAAGATGAAGACTTCGGTGAAGAAGAAGACAGCTATAGCAGCGATGAAGGCTTCGACAGCACGGATAAAGACGAAGAAGAAGACGAAGAAGAGGAAGAAGAAGACGACATCTTTGACGAAGAAGACAGCGAAGAAGAAGTGCTGGTTGAAGATGACGATCTGGAAGATGAAGACCTCGAAGAAGACGAAGAAGAGTCCGAAAACGAGGATGAATTTGACGACGATTCTGATAATCGATAGTCATTTTTGACGTCTATAATTTACCCGTTTCCCCGGAATAGTCAGCCTTGACAGCAGACGGGGTAACGGGTAAACTATTGCATGGGCTTATGAATGAGCGACAATATATTTATGTTTTTTATAGAAGGTGCCCCGTCCTGCGGGAGTACTTTTTTTTGTATTTTTAGAGGCATAATTTTGCAAAATGATTTTTTCCGTATGCTCCCGGCCAACATTTCGTGGCCCGTTTTTGTATATCAAAAACACCAAATGGAATGAAGGCCATCGGAATATTTGCACCATTTTTTGCTGTAGAACAACGTGTATTTAAACCGACTTCGCAGAAAGAGCAGTTCGCAGATGCAGGGAATTTCTGCCATTGCTCTTTTTAACGATGATTACCTGGGAAACAGGTTACGATAACACCATATATCGCCTGAATTTCTGTACTTATATTAGGAGGGTAATAACAGTGACAAAGTATATTTTCGTGACGGGCGGAGTTGTGTCCTCCCTGGGCAAAGGGATTACGGCTGCTTCTCTGGGCAGATTGCTGAAAAACAGAGGGCTTAAGGTAACGATCCAGAAATTTGATCCATATATTAACATCGACCCGGGAACAATGAGTCCTTATCAGCACGGTGAGGTTTTTGTAACGGATGATGGCGCGGAAACAGATCTGGACCTTGGCCACTATGAACGTTTTATTGACATCAATCTCTCCAAAAACAGCAACGTCACGACTGGTAAAGTATACTCTTCCGTCATCAGCAAAGAGCGGCGCGGGGAATATCTGGGCGGAACGGTACAAGTTATTCCACACATTACGAACGAGATCAAAGAGCGTGTATTCCGCGCTGGACGTGAAGCGGGTTCGGATGTGGTTATTACGGAAATTGGTGGAACAGTGGGCGACATTGAGAGTTTGCCTTTCCTGGAAGCTATCCGTCAAATCAAGAGTGATGTAGGTCGCGACAATGTGATGTACATCCACGTAACACTTATTCCTTATATCAAAGCAGCTGGTGAAGTGAAAACAAAACCAACGCAACATAGTGTTAAGGAATTACGCAGCATCGGTATTCAACCGAATGTGATTGTATGCCGTACGGAGTATGAATTGTCTAAAGACATGAAAGCCAAGATCGCTCTTTTCTGCGACATTGATGAGAATGCCGTGGTTGAATGTCGTGATGCAGACACCTTGTATCAAGTACCTTTGAACCTGCGTGAAGAAGGCTTGGATGAGATCGTGGTAAATCACCTGAAACTGACTACTCCTGCACCGGATATGAGCGAGTGGGAAGGGCTGGTTGACCGGATCAACAAGTTGGAGCATACAGTTGAGATCGCTATTGTTGGTAAATATGTAGCGTTGCATGATGCATACCTGAGTGTTGTTGAGTCGTTGTCTCATGCAGGATTTGCATCCAATGCTGATGTGAAAATCCGCTGGGTTCCTTCTGAAGATATTACGGATGAGAATGTAGGCGACCTGTTACATGGTATTGGCGGTATCCTTGTTCCTGGTGGATTCGGAGATCGTGGTATTGAAGGTAAAGTATCGGCAATCCGTTATGCTCGTGAGAAACAAATTCCGTTCTTCGGTATTTGCCTGGGTATGCAGGTTTCCGTTATTGAGTATGCACGTTCCATCGTTGGTTTGAATGGTGCGAACAGTTCCGAGATTAATCCGGCTACGGAATTCCCTGTGATCGACCTGTTGCCTGAGCAAAAAGATATTGAGAATCTGGGTGGCACGATGCGTCTGGGTCTGTATCCTTGTAAGCTTCAGGAAGGTTCTTTGGCGATGGCTTGTTATGATGACGAGCTGGTGTATGAGAGACACCGTCACCGGTATGAGTTCAACAATGAATACCGTGAAACGATCGAAAAAGCAGGACTGGTTATCTCGGGTACATCCCCGGATGGACGTCTGGTTGAGATCGTGGAACTTCCAGGACACCCATGGTTCCTGGCGGTACAATTCCATCCGGAATTCACTTCCCGTCCGAACCGTCCGCAACCATTGTTCCGTGATTTTGTAAAAGCTTCTCTGGTGAATGCGCAGAAGTAATAAATTTTTTTGTGTTAACGTAATAGATATTAGGGATGTTCCTGGCAACCATAGCGGCTGCCTGAACATCCCTTTTTTTGCGTAAAGAGCAGGTGGGAATGCTTTTTTGTCATTTTGTGAAGGTAGCAGGATTTTAATGGAAGAGGTAGAATACTTATCATGACGACTATGGGATAGTTATCCAGATTCGAAGGTGTGCATGCTTTCCTAATTCTAGGAGGTTACAGAGTGGAAGATAAAAAAGTTTTGATTGTTGATGACCAGAATGGTATTCGAATCCTGTTAATGGAAGTGTTCAGCAGTGAGGGGTATAACACGTTTCAAGCACCCAACGGCAAGGTTGCTCTGGAGATTGTGAATAATGACAAGCCTGACCTGGTATTGCTCGATATGAAGATTCCTGGGATGGACGGTCTGGAAATCCTGAAGCATATTAAAGAAATTGATCCGGGTATCAAGGTGATCATGATGACCGCTTATGGTGAACTGGACATGATTAAGGAAGCCACGGATCTCGGAGCGCTCATGCACTTTACGAAACCGTTTGATATCGACGAGATGCGAGTGGCTGTGAATATGCAACTTCGCAACGGTACCGCCAATAAATGCAGCTGAATCCTGTTGATACAGGATTTTTTTGCGTGTGGAGAACATAGAAGGTACTTGGTGGGAAAATGGGGTATTTCACTCCTTTATCCGGGGAATATTGGAAATGGGGAAGTTATAAAGCGGTGTCTATGAAAACTGTGCTGCAAAGCACAGCATTTTTGCAAATGCTTGTTTAGTATTTGACATGGGATGTGGTATAATAAGCCCGTATGTGATTTCGGCTAAAAACCATAGACACAACCCAAACCCCTAGGAGGATTGAAACCATGCCATTAGTATCTATGACAGACATGTTGAACAAAGCACTTGAAGGAAAATATGCAGTTGGTCAATACAACATCAATAACCTTGAGTGGACTCAAGCGATTCTTGGTGCTGCTGAAGAAGAGAAATCCCCAGTAATCTTGGGTGTATCCGAAGGCGCAGCACGTCACATTGGTGGCTTCTACACTGTAGTTAAAATGGTAGAAGGACTCATTCACGACATGAAAATCACTGTTCCAGTTGCAATTCACCTGGACCACGGTTCAAGCTTCGACAAGTGTAAAGAAGCGATCGACGCTGGATTCACATCCGTAATGATCGACGGTTCCCACCACTCTATCGATGAGAACATCGAAATGACTAAAAAAGTTGTTGAATATGCACACGCTAAAGGCGTTTCTGTAGAAGCTGAAGTAGGTACTGTAGGCGGACAAGAAGACGACGTTATCGGCGGTATCATGTACGCTGACCTGAACGAGTGTATCCGTATCGTTAAAGAAACAGGTATCGATACATTGGCACCAGCTCTTGGTTCCGTACACGGTCCTTACCATGGCGAGCCTAACCTGGGCTTCAAAGAAATGGAAGAAGTTCGTGACGCGGTACAAGTTCCACTCGTATTGCACGGTGGTACAGGTATTCCTAAACACGACATCGACAAAGCCATTTCTCTGGGTACGTCCAAAATCAACGTAAACACAGAGAACCAAATTGCTTTTGCAAGAGTGGTTCGTGAAGTGCTTGCAGCTAAACCAGACGCTTACGATCCACGTACATTCATCGTACCAGGCCGTGAAGCAATTAAAGAAACCGTTAAAGGTAAAATCCGCGAGTTTGGTTCTAACAACAAAGCGTAATTTATCTTTACCAGTTCCATACTGTGAAATGGAAAAACACCGCCTAGCCGGTGTCTTTCCATTTTCACACCTTATTTCTACATCGGAAGCCAACAGCACGTATTGCCGTTCATCGGCTGCAAAACACGTAGGGGGACATTAAGCTTTATGGAAAAATTGATGATTAGTGGCGGACGTCCGTTACAGGGAACTGTAACTATAAGCGGCGCCAAGAACAGCGCCATTGCGCTTATTCCTGCAGCATTGCTTGCCGAGTCAGAAGTCGTGTTGGACAACCTGCCGCTTTTGAGTGACGTGGCGGTTTATGCAGAAATTTTGGAGGAACTCGGAGCACATGTGACTTGGGAAGGCAGTCAGATGAAGATTGACCCTTCTGACATCAAATCCATTCCTATGCCGAATGGTCCCGTGAAGAAGCTTCGTGCTTCGTATTATATGATGGGTGCATTGCTAGGGCGTTTCAAAGAAGCGACCATAGGTTTACCAGGGGGCTGTAATTTTGAGCCTCGTCCAATTGATCAACATATCAAAGGGTTTGAAGCGCTTGGCGCAACCGTAACAAACGAACATGGCTCCATTCATTTGCATGCCAAAGAGCTGCGCGGAGCAAAAATCTATCTTGATGTAAGCAGTGTCGGCGCAACCATTAATATCATGCTGGCGGCTACTCGTGCCAAAGGCTCTACAATTATCGAAAACGCGGCTAAAGAGCCTGAGATTATAGATGTAGCAACACTTCTGAATTCCATGGGTGCCAGCATCAAGGGTGCAGGTACCGAAACGATCCGTATTGAAGGGGTCTCGGAGCTTAAAGGCTGCCGTCATTCCATTATTCCGGACCGTATCCAAGCAGGTACGTATATGATCGCTGCAGCGGCGACGCGCGGAGATGTTCTGATTGACAATGTGATTCCCAAACATCTGGAAGCTTTAACGGCAAAGCTGCTAGAAATGGGTGTTGGCATTGAGGAATTGGATGAAAGTATACGTGTCATTGGTAAACCAAGCTATAACCATGTGGACGTGAAGGCACTTGTATATCCTGGTTTCCCAACGGATCTACAGTCACCAATGACCAGTGTTTTGACACAGGCAACTGGTGTGAGCGTCCTGAGCGACTTTGTATACAGTAATCGATTCAAGCATGTGCCTGAGTTAGTGCGGATGGGTGCAAAGATTCGAGTAGAAGGACGGTCAGCGATTATTGAAGGCAGTGCATTAAACGCGGCCAAAGTAAAAGCATCCGATCTTCGCGCTGGAGCAGCGCTGGTGATTGCAGGTCTCACCGTCAGTGAAGGTGTGACTGAAGTAACGGGGGTCGAATATATCGACCGCGGTTATGATCATCTGGTGACTAATCTGCGCCTGCTCGGTGCAGATGTATGGCGGGAAACTGATTAATAGGAAGCATTATGCATGATTCAGTCCTACACATGTTTATTTTAACTGAACTGCATATCTTTTTGATGATTAGGTAAACCTGTTTTAATAGAGTTCTCAGTCTCTCCGGCATAAGACGAAATGTTTCTGTTTCCTTTACCGGAGGGTCTTTTTTTGAAATAAACTTCATATGGCTGTAAGAACATCATTTCTCATCCCCAACCCCCGGTTTTGTTTGAACTGCGCTCCATAGCCGGTCTATCCGGATTGATCGCCTCAATGCATCGTTCACTCAATAGCGGATCTTGCCGAATGTTGGCCATCCCACCCGGAAACTTACACTCAAAGACAAGTATTTGCATTATAACGGTTACATTCCGTACAATGGACAGAAGGGATTGTGGCAGACGCCGCTCTCTATAGCCGGAACATCTAGCGAAACTATCCATTTCACACGGACTTATTAATTGAATAGGTGGTTATTATATGGATCTACAAATTTCCGATTTGGAAGAAATGAAACTAACGGACCTCTACAAACTGGCCAAAAAATATCAGATACCGTACTATGGTACGTTAAAAAAGAAAGAATTAATCTTTGCTATACTGCGTGCACAAGCAGAACAGAGTGGCCTGATGTTCATGCAAGGCGTACTCGAGATTTTACCTGAAGGTTACGGATTTCTTCGGCCGATCAACTACTTGCCAAGTACGGAAGACATCTACATCTCAGCTTCTCAGATTCGAAAGTTTGACCTAAGAACAGGTGACCTCGTATCAGGTAAGTGTAGAACGCCTAAGGAAAACGAGAGATACTTCGGTTTGTTGCAAGTCAACGCTGTAAATGGTGAGAATCCATCGGCGGCTGCAGAGCGACTTCACTTCCCGGCACTAACCCCACTGTATCCGCAGAAAAAACTGGTTCTCGAAACATCCCCCAACCATTTGTCCACACGAATTATGGATGTGCTCGCCCCGGTAGGATTGGGACAGCGCGGATTGATCGTAGCACCTCCCAAAGCGGGTAAAACGCTTCTCCTCAAAGAAATTGCCAACAGCATCTCAACTAACAATCCTGAAATTGAACTGTTTGTCCTGTTGATTGATGAACGTCCAGAGGAAGTAACGGATATGTCGCGTTCGGTAAAAGGGGAAGTTGTGGCTTCGACATTTGATGAACTGCCTGAGAATCATATCAAGGTGGCGGAATTGGTGCTTGAGCGTGCGCTTCGTCTGGTTGAGGCCAAAAAAGATGTTGTTATCCTGCTGGATAGCATTACGCGTCTCGCCCGTGCATATAACCTGGTTATTCCACCATCCGGTCGTACACTTAGTGGTGGTATTGATCCAGCTGCGTTCCATCGTCCGAAACGTTTCTTCGGTTCTGCCCGGAATGTGGAGGAAGGCGGAAGCTTGACGATCCTGGCAACGGCATTAATTGATACGGGATCACGTATGGATGACGTCATTTATGAAGAGTTTAAGGGTACAGGTAACATGGAGCTCCATCTGGACCGTCGTCTGGCAGAGCGCCGCATATTCCCGGCGATCGACATTCGTCGTTCGGGTACACGTCGTGAAGAAGTGTTGCTGAGCAAGGAAGAGTTGGATACAATCTGGGCAATTCGTAAAAACATGAATGATTCCCATGACTTTGTTGAAGGATTCCTGAAAAAACTTCGTAACAGCAAGACAAATGCAGAGTTTTTGGCCGCATTTGATTCGGCTGGTAATAGCCCGACAAGCAATTCGGGTACAACAACAACCCGTCGCTCACCTAGACAGACAGCAACGTCAGGTACATCGACTTAAGTGTCGTTCGACCAATAACATACTTTTACAGCGTTGCTGTGAATTTTACAATACACTCGTCGTTAGGTTTAACCCATTAGATGTGAGGAGAACATCATGTATTTAGTATACGCAGATGAAAAAGGTAATGTATTTGATCATCCTTCCCTGTACGGGCTTGCCCGCAGTGGAGATATGATCGTGGAGATTATGGAGGATGAGTTGATTCCTCTGCCAGAAGGTGCAACGTTGGTTGGACTCCCGAGTACCCGGCCCATTGGTATGGACCCGGACACCGGTGAGATGTTGCCAATGCCATCAGACACACAGGCTGTAGGTGCATTGCTTCCACAGGGATTCACTCGTTTGTGTCTCCCTGGTTATGTGAAGACGGATAAAGAGTATAAATTGCCGTTATTCGGCTATTCCGCAGTAGTCTGGAAAGATGGCGGTTTCTATGTCACCGCTTCGAAGTCGGATAGTCCTGAAAAATGGAATCCACTCAACTGTGATCGTGACGATGTGCGTTCCGGGGTCAAACGATTGACGGAGCAATACCCCGAGAACCGTCTTTACACCCATCTATCCAACTGTGCGCTTGGATATGAATGTCTAACTTCATCAAACACGTTCCTGAATCGTTGGGAAGGTGGAGTGCCGGTATCCTATTCTTGCAATGCGGGCTGTTTCGGGTGTATCTCCGAGCAACCGGATGATAGTGGCTTTGTTTCCCCGCAGACACGTATGAACTTCCGACCACGTGTGGATGAGATTGTGGAGGTTATGCTGGAACACCTGAAGACGCCGGAGTCCATCATTAGTTTTGGACAAGGTTGTGAAGGGGAGCCTTCCACGCAGGCCAAGCTGATTATTGAAGCGATTCGCGAAGTGCGTTCCGTAACGGACATGGGGTATATCAACATTAATACCAATGCCGGTCTGAATGATCACATTAGAGGTATTGTAGATGCTGGATTGGATCTGATGCGCGTAAGTACAATTAGTGCACTGGATGACCATTATAACGCTTACTATAAACCACGTGGTTATACCTTAGCCAATGTTGAGAAGTCGATGAAATACGCAGCGCAGCAGGGTGTATACACGTCCATTAACTATCTGATCTTCCCAGGCGTAACAGATCGTGAAGAAGAGATTGAGGCGATGATTGAGTTTGCAAGAAGAACCGATCTACGCTTGATTCAGATGCGTAATCTCAATATTGATCCAGAGAGCTATCTGGAATTAATTCCTCCTGCTCAAGGTGATATCTTGGGCATGAAGCAGATGATTGAGATTTTTGAAGACGAGTTGCCTGGTGTTGTGATTGGATCGTATACCCATGTTCCACCCGCTGGAATGGCACGTCCAAAACGGTTGATTACCTCTTAACAATAATGGATTGCAACAGGCGCAAGGTCGTGTTATAATCTCAGGGTTGTGCCATTTACTCTGGGTCCGCTTGAGGCTCAGGGCGGAAAGAGGTGAAAGGTAATGAAAGAAGCAATTCATCCTAATTACACGATTGGTCAAGTATCTTGCGCTTGCGGGAATACTTTTGAGACAGGTTCGGTTAAAGACGGACTTCGTGTAGAGATTTGCTCCGCGTGCCACCCGTTCTTCACAGGTAAACAGAAGTTTATCGATGCTGGCGGCCGTGTTGATCGTTTCAAAAAGAAATACGGAATCTAATTGGACAATTCTTGGAGTTGTCTGCTAATTGCATCCAACACACCCCTGCTGATCTGGCAGGGGTTTTTATATGTAAGCAAAGTCGCATTCACGTTCCTCTGGTTGCAATTTGGATAACCTTACGTTATACTATTTCTTACCGTGCTAGATGGGGAGGTAGCGGTGCCCTGTAACTCGCAATCCGCTATAGCGAGGTTGAATTCCTGCTAGAGGTTTTGCCGATGTGAGGTTTGGTCCCTAAACGTGGTGTTGACGGTTGGGTCCTCCGCAATGAGTACTCATGAACCTGGTCAGGTCCGGAAGGAAGCAGCCATAAGTGAGATCACTCTTGTGCCGGAGGGTTGCCTAGCCCGAGCTATTGTTCAGGGGTGCCACTTGGATCGCAAATATCGATAGCAGGTGCACGGCTTACCTTTTAAATGTAGAGACCTTTGCAGTTGTATGTATGCAGAGGTCTTTTTGATATGTCTTAATAAACCACGCATGAATGAGTCAGATAAAGTTTGGATTCACCCTGGAATATAGTATAATAGGGGAACGACAAAGGACTCGAATGCGAAGTGGAAGGAAGGTAACGCATCATGGAGCATATCGCGTTATACCGGGCTTGGCGTCCCCAGTCGTTTCAAGATATGGTGGGGCAACAGCATATTATTCAGACCTTGCAGAACGCGATTCGTGAACAGCGGACTTCCCATGCCTACTTATTTAGCGGGCCCAGAGGAACGGGAAAGACAAGTGCCGCCAAGATTTTGGCCAAAGCTGTGAACTGCGAACGTGGACCTGCGCCTGAACCTTGTAACGAGTGTGAAGCTTGCCGCAGAATTACGACTGGCGCTGTGATGGATGTGCAAGAGATTGATGCTGCATCCAATCGGGGCGTTGAAGAAATTCGTGATCTTCGGGAAAAGGTTAAATATGCGCCAACCGAAGTCCGGCAGAAAGTCTATATTATTGATGAAGTGCACATGCTGACAACGGAGGCATTCAATGCTTTGCTCAAAACATTGGAAGAGCCACCACCACATGTGATGTTTATTTTGGCAACAACGGAACCGCACCGCCTTCCGGCTACCATTATATCGCGCTGTCAGCGATTTGATTTTCGTCGGGTGTCCCTGGAAGAGCAGACAGCAAGACTTACACTGATCTGTGAACAGGAAGGCATGGAAGCTGACCAGGATGCGCTCCAATACATTGCCCGGTTATCGGACGGTGGAATGAGGGATGCACTTAGTGTGCTGGATCAGATCTCTTCATTTACGGATGGACGAGTAACGTACCAGCAGGTTATGGACATGACGGGAGGAATTGCTTCAGAGCAATTTGCCAAACTGGCTGCCTCGCTGCTCAAAGGTGATGTTGGTCATATTTTGCAGATGATTGAAGGTTTCATGCATGAAGGAAAGAGTGCAGACAAGTGCATGGAGAATTTACTGTATTATTTCCGTGATTTGCTTATGATTAAGATGGTACCTGATGCAGATAAACTGACGGACCGGGTACTTAATCCGGAGTCTTTCCGTGATATGGCGGAGTCATTCACCAGGGAACAACTATTCCACATGATTGACACCCTTAATCGGTACCAGAGTGAAATGAAATATGCAGTACAACCACAGACATTATTTGAAGTTGCATTGCTTAAACTGTGTAGTATTCCAGCTCAAGGTGAGGCTTCTGTTCAGGTGGGAGCTTCAGCTCATGCAGCACCTGCTGATGGGGGAGAGATCAACCGCTTGAAGCAGCAGCTTGCTGAGTTGGAGAAGAAGTTGGATCGTGCATTGAAAAGTGGTTTGTCTGGTGGAGAAGGTGCATCGAGTGCTCCGTCTCGTCCGGCAACAAGAGCGCCTGTATCGAGAGGCAATTCGCCTGCGAAGCTTCCTGCACAGTTGGATCAGTATGTTGCACGCAAGGGAGCTCCTGAGTTCGCAGATATCAGCAAAAAATGGAGTCAGATCCTGCAACGAGTGAAGGAAGAGAGGGTTACCGTTCATGCCTGGTTTGTGGATGGTGAGCCAGTATCATTGCTTGAAGACAATGTGTTGGTTGCTTTTAAAAACAACATTCACCGTGAAACAACGGAGAAGCAGGCTAACCGTGAAGTCATTGAGCGGGTGTTGTCCGAACAACTTGGGCGTCCGGCACGATTGGTGACGATGATGCTCAAAGATTGGACCGGAGCAATGGAGGGAGCTTCTGAAGCGCCAAAGGAGGACTTTAAGCTTGAACCTGAGCATGAAGATGGCGGTTCAGGCAACAAACAGCCTTGGATTGATGAAGCCATCCAACTCTTTGGTGAGGATCTTGTAGTGATCAAAGAATAATGCGCATAGCGCGATAACCATAACAAAGGAGATGAACAATTATGAACAACATGAATCAAATGATGAAACAAGTGAAGAAAATGCAGGAGCAAATGCTGAAAGCACAAGAGGAACTGGCGGACAAAACAGTCCAAGGTACTTCTGGTGGCGGTGTAGTGACGGCTGAAGTTAACGGACACAAGAAATTGCTTGCTATCACGATCAAACCTGAAGCGGTAGATCCGGAAGATGTTGAAATGTTGCAAGATCTCGTTATGACAGCTGTTAATGATGCAATGGCCAAAGCCGATGAGATTGCCAACAAGGATATGGGTAAGTTCACAGGCGGCATGAATATTCCGGGATTATTTTAATTAAAAAATTGATCCTGTCAAAGGAGACACAATCGATTGTATTATCCCGAACCAATAGCCAAGCTGATTGATGCCTTCACCCGGTTGCCGGGTGTGGGTCCCAAGACGGCAGCGCGTTTAGCTTTTCATGTGCTTAACATGAAGGAAGATGACGTTATCGATTTTGCCAAAGCGCTCGTAAGTGTGAAGCGTAATCTTCATTACTGTTCTGTATGTTGTAATATCACTGATACGGACCCGTGTCGCATCTGTCAGGATAAGTCCAGGGATGTCTCTGTAATCTGTGTAGTTCAGGATTCGAAAGATCTGGTGGCCATGGAGCGTACCAAGGAATTCGATGGGTACTATCATGTGTTACAGGGCGCGATTTCACCTATGGAGGGAATTGGCCCAGACGATATTCGTTTGAAGGAACTCTTGGTTCGATTAAGTGATGAACGTATAAAAGAGATCATCTTGGCAACAAACCCCAACATTGAGGGTGAGGCTACAGCGATGTATATCTCCCGGTTGGTGCGTCCGTTTGAGATCAGTGTGACTCGTATTGCGCATGGATTGCCTGTAGGTGGCGATCTTGAGTATGCGGATGAAGTGACCCTTTCCAAAGCGTTGGAAGGGCGCAGGGAGATGCGTTAGTGTGATCAATTTGTATTACGCAGCGGACTTCCTTGGAAACTTTGGATGCTAAATAAGTTTCGATATGCAAAGAGAGCCTTATGGCTCTCTTTTTTTTGTGAAGAAAATGAATGCTCGAGTTCTAAGTTTGTCCTTTCCCTGATAAGTATGAGAATATGCTGTGCTGATCAGGAGGGGGAGAGTTTATGTTTTTGTGGCGAAATACACGGAACTCGGTAGAGAAACACAACAGAATGTTGAAGGAACTTGAGGCGGATCAGATCTATGCAGATATTCAGATGGCTAAGCAGGAATGGGAACGGGCTATGAGACAGTTTGAAGATGCACAGGGGCAGGATGAGATTGATTATGCCATTTATGTATTGGAGGCAGCTGAGCGGAAGTACCAGATCCACTTGAGAAGAGCAAAGCGAGCCAGAGCTAATGGTGATGTTACATCACAACGAGGGGTTAGTATGTAGAGTCGCGTTTACATTAAACACGGAGGTGTAACATATGAAGAGTATCATACTGGGAAGTGTATTGGTTATATCGTTACTGGGGCTTATCGTTATTTTATTCAGAAAGCGGATAGGGTTATCGTTTTTCACGTCATTTGGAATTCATCTGGTGCTGGCTGCAGTAGGGATATATATCGTGAATTATTCCGGCTGGATTACAGGAACCTACATCCCGCTGAACCCTGCGACGATAGGGACTGTAACTGTTTTGGGATTGCCAGGTGTGGGGCTATTATTAGGGTTGAAAATTTCTTTGTTCGGGTAGTTGACTCGCAGGATATTTATATGGTACATTATATCTCGTTGCTTTGCTTGCTTGGTTAGATGCTTTAGATGAAATGAAGGAGTTCATTGCGAACTTCGAAAAATAATTTCAAAAAAATACTTGACCAAAACGAACGAAGTATGATATATTATAAAAGTCGCCGCTGAGAGAAAATGGTGACAAAAAAACGAGTTTGATCTTTGAAAACTGAACAACGAGTGAGTAAACATTCTGCTTGCAGAATGAACGCGAAAGTTTGAGACAAGCCTTGGCTTGAATCGGCTGGAGCGCAAATGAGATTTTTAATCTCGTCAGATTCAAAATGAGCTTATCGCTCTTTCAATACTTTATTGGAGAGTTTGATCCTGGCTCAGGACGAACGCTGGCGGCATGCCTAATACATGCAAGTCGAGCGGACTATCAGAGAAGCTTGCTTCTCTGATAGTTAGCGGCGGACGGGTGAGTAACACGTAGGCAACCTGCCCTCAAGTTTGGGACAACTACCGGAAACGGTAGCTAATACCGAATAGTTGTTTTCTTCGCCTGAAGGAAACTGGAAAGACGGAGCAATCTGTCACTTGGGGATGGGCCTGCGGCGCATTAGCTAGTTGGTGAGGTAACGGCTCACCAAGGCGACGATGCGTAGCCGACCTGAGAGGGTGATCGGCCACACTGGGACTGAGACACGGCCCAGACTCCTACGGGAGGCAGCAGTAGGGAATCTTCCGCAATGGGCGAAAGCCTGACGGAGCAATGCCGCGTGAGTGATGAAGGTTTTCGGATCGTAAAGCTCTGTTGCCAGGGAAGAACGCTTGGGAGAGTAACTGCTCTCAAGGTGACGGTACCTGAGAAGAAAGCCCCGGCTAACTACGTGCCAGCAGCCGCGGTAATACGTAGGGGGCAAGCGTTGTCCGGAATTATTGGGCGTAAAGCGCGCGCAGGCGGTCATTTAAGTCTGGTGTTTAATCCCGGGGCTCAACCCCGGATCGCACTGGAAACTGGGTGACTTGAGTGCAGAAGAGGAGAGTGGAATTCCACGTGTAGCGGTGAAATGCGTAGATATGTGGAGGAACACCAGTGGCGAAGGCGACTCTCTGGGCTGTAACTGACGCTGAGGCGCGAAAGCGTGGGGAGCAAACAGGATTAGATACCCTGGTAGTCCACGCCGTAAACGATGAGTGCTAGGTGTTAGGGGTTTCGATACCCTTGGTGCCGAAGTTAACACATTAAGCACTCCGCCTGGGGAGTACGGTCGCAAGACTGAAACTCAAAGGAATTGACGGGGACCCGCACAAGCAGTGGAGTATGTGGTTTAATTCGAAGCAACGCGAAGAACCTTACCAGGTCTTGACATCCCTCTGATCGATGCAGAGATGTATCTTTCCTTCGGGACAGAGGAGACAGGTGGTGCATGGTTGTCGTCAGCTCGTGTCGTGAGATGTTGGGTTAAGTCCCGCAACGAGCGCAACCCTTATATTTAGTTGCCAGCACTTCGGGTGGGCACTCTAGATAGACTGCCGGTGACAAACCGGAGGAAGGTGGGGATGACGTCAAATCATCATGCCCCTTATGACCTGGGCTACACACGTACTACAATGGCCGGTACAACGGGCTGCGAAATCGCGAGATGGAGCCAATCCCAACAAAGCCGGTCTCAGTTCGGATTGCAGGCTGCAACTCGCCTGCATGAAGTCGGAATTGCTAGTAATCGCGGATCAGCATGCCGCGGTGAATACGTTCCCGGGTCTTGTACACACCGCCCGTCACACCACGAGAGTTTATAACACCCGAAGTCGGTGGGGTAACCGCAAGGAGCCAGCCGCCGAAGGTGGGATAGATGATTGGGGTGAAGTCGTAACAAGGTAGCCGTATCGGAAGGTGCGGCTGGATCACCTCCTTTCTATGGAGAATCGTTTCCTGCAACGGAAACATTCAAATACAAAATCTAGCCAGGTCGGCTAGTTACTCACTCGTTGCTCAGTTTTGAGAGCTTAAACTCTCAAACGTTTGGTGGCGATAGCGAAGGGGTTCCACACGTTCCCATCCCGAACACGACCGTTAAGCCCTTCAGCGTCGATGGTACTTGGACCGCAGGGTCCTGGGAGAGTAGAACGCCGCCAAGCGTAACCCATTTTGGGTTCAAATAGTATATGTAATGTGGGCCCTTAGCTCAGTTGGTTAGAGCGCACCTCTGATAAGGGTGAGGCCGGTGGTTCGAGTCCACCAGGGCCCACCATCTATACCTTTGAAATTTATATGGGGCCATAGCTCAGCTGGGAGAGCGCCTGCCTTGCAAGCAGGAGGTCAGCGGTTCGATCCCGCTTGGCTCCACCAAAAATGTTTTACAAGTTTGTTCTTTGAAAACTAGATATCGAAACGAAACAAACGCGAATTAGAACATTCCTTTAAGCTGAACTTGTGCAAACAAGTCAAGTGTATAAAGGTAGTTAAATTGCTTTTGTGAGGGTATCGGGTGAGAGCGACTTTTGGCTTTGCGCAAGCAAAACAAGGGAAGCGAGCGACCGAAACCGGAACAAAATGGTTAAGCTACTAAGAGCACACGGAGGATGCCTAGGCGCTAGGAGCCGATGAAGGACGTGGCGAACAACGAAACTGCCTCGGGGAGCTGTAAGCAAGCTTTGATCCGGGGGTGTCCGAATGGGGAAACCCAGCTGGGGTAATTTCCAGTTACTCACAACTGAATACATAGGTTGTGTAGAGGCATACCAGGGGAACTGAAACATCTAAGTACCCTGAGGAAGAGAAAACAATAGTGATTCCGTCAGTAGCGGCGAGCGAACGCGGAGAAGCCCAAACCAAAGAGCTTGCTCTTTGGGGTTGTGGGACGTCTCACATGGAGTTACAAAGGAACCGGTTAAGCGAAGAGGTCTGGAAAGGCCCGCCAAAGAAGGTAAAAGCCCTGTAGTTGAAAGTCTGTTCCCTCCGAGACGGATCCCGAGTAGTGCGGGGCACGTGAAACCCCGTATGAATCCGGCAGGACCATCTGCCAAGGCTAAATACTTCCTAGCGACCGATAGTGAAGCAGTACCGTGAGGGAAAGGTGAAAAGCACCCCGGAAGGGGAGTGAAATAGAACCTGAAACCGTGTGCTTACAAAAAGTCAGAGCCCGTTTTAGGGGTGATGGCGTGCCTTTTGTAGAATGAACCGGCGAGTTACGTTCCCGTGCAAGGTTAAGGTGAAGAGCCGGAGCCGCAGCGAAAGCGAGTCTGAATAGGGCGACTTAGTACGTGGACGTAGACCCGAAACCGGGTGATCTACCCCTGTCCAGGGTGAAGGTGCGGTAACACGCACTGGAGGCCCGAACCCACGCATGTTGAAAAATGCGGGGATGAGGTGGGGGTAGCGGAGAAATTCCAATCGAACTCGGAGATAGCTGGTTCTCCCCGAAATAGCTTTAGGGCTAGCCTCGGAAAACAGAGTCGTGGAGGTAGAGCACTGATTGGGTGCGGGGCCCGCAAGGGTTACCAAGCTCAGTCAAACTCCGAATGCCATAGACTTACTTCCGGGAGTCAGACAGTGAGTGCTAAGATCCATTGTCAAAAGGGAAACAGCCCAGACCATCAGCTAAGGTCCCCAAGTGTGTGTTAAGTGGGAAAGGATGTGGAGTTGCACAGACAACCAGGATGTTGGCTTAGAAGCAGCCATCATTGAAAGAGTGCGTAATAGCTCACTGGTCGAGTGACTCTGCGCCGAAAATGTAACGGGGCTAAACACACCACCGAAGCTATGGCTTGATGCTTTGCATCAGGGGTAGGGGAGCGTTGTATAAGGGTTGAAGGTGTACCGTAAGGAGCGCTGGACATTATACAAGTGAGAATGCCGGTATGAGTAACGAAAAGATCAGTGAGAATCTGATCCGCCGAAAGCCTAAGGGTTCCTGAGGAAGGCTCGTCCGCTCAGGGTAAGTCGGGACCTAAGGCGAGGCCGAAAGGCGTAGTCGAAGGACAACAGGTCGAAATTCCTGTACCACCGTAAGCCGTTATGAGCAATGGGGGGACGCAGTAGGGTAGTGACGCGGACTGATGGATGTCCGTCTAAGCAGTAAGGCTGATGTGTAGGCAAATCCGCACATTGTAAGGCTGAGCTGTGATGGGGAGCGAAAATTATAGTAGCGAAGGTCATGATCTCACACTGCCAAGAAAAGCCTCTAGCCAGGTGATGGTGCCCGTACCGCAAACCGACACAGGTAGGCGAGAAGAGTATTCTAAGGCGCGCGGAAGAACTCTCGTTAAGGAACTCGGCAAAATGACCCCGTAACTTCGGGAGAAGGGGTGCCCCGGTAGTGTGAATAGCACGAGGGGGCCGCAGTGAAAAGGCCCAAGCGACTGTTTAGCAAAAACACAGGTCTGTGCGAAGCCGTAAGGCGAAGTATACGGGCTGACGCCTGCCCGGTGCTGGAAGGTTAAGGGGAGTGGTTAGGGAGCAATCCCGAAGCTGTGAACCGAAGCCCCAGTAAACGGCGGCCGTAACTATAACGGTCCTAAGGTAGCGAAATTCCTTGTCAGGTAAATTCTGACCCGCACGAATGGCGTAACGACTTGGGCGCTGTCTCAACGAGAGATCCGGTGAAATTTTAATACCTGTGAAGATGCAGGTTACCCGCGACAAGACGGAAAGACCCCATGGAGCTTTACTGCAGCTTGATATTGAATTTGGGTACGATCTGTACAGGATAGGTGGGAGCCTTTGAAACGTGAGCGCCAGCTTGCGTGGAGGCAACGTTGGGATACCACCCTGATCGTATCTAGGTTCTAACCTGGTACCGTAATCCGGTGCGGGGACAGTGTCAGGTGGGCAGTTTGACTGGGGCGGTCGCCTCCTAAAGAGTAACGGAGGCGCCCAAAGGTTCCCTCAGAATGGTTGGAAATCATTCGAAGAGTGCAAAGGCATAAGGGAGCTTGACTGCGAGACCTACAAGTCGAGCAGGGACGAAAGTCGGGCTTAGTGATCCGGTGGTACCGCATGGAAGGGCCATCGCTCAACGGATAAAAGCTACCCTGGGGATAACAGGCTTATCTCCCCCAAGAGTCCACATCGACGGGGAGGTTTGGCACCTCGATGTCGGCTCATCGCATCCTGGGGCTGAAGTAGGTCCCAAGGGTTGGGCTGTTCGCCCATTAAAGCGGTACGCGAGCTGGGTTCAGAACGTCGTGAGACAGTTCGGTCCCTATCTGTCGTGGGCGTAGGAAATTTGAGAGGAGCTGTCCTTAGTACGAGAGGACCGGGATGGACGTACCGCTGGTGTACCAGTTGTTCCGCCAGGAGCACCGCTGGGTAGCTATGTACGGACGGGATAAACGCTGAAAGCATCTAAGCGTGAAGCCCCCCTCAAGATGAGATTTCCCAGTATGTAAGACCCCTTGAAGACGACGAGGTAGATAGGCTGGGGGTGGAAGTGCAGCAATGCATGGAGCTGACCAGTACTAATCGGTCGAGGGCTTATCCAATAGCAAGTTCTAAATCGCATGTTTCGTTTCGAATCTAGTTTTCAGGGAGCAATCCTTGAATGATGTTGATGATTTTTATTTGGAGAGATACCCAAGTGGCTATAAGGGGACCCTCTGCTAAGGGGTTAGACTGCGTAAGCGGTGCGAGGGTTCGAATCCCTCTCTCTCCGCCATCTTTACCTAAAGATGGACAAGCAATCAAGACACAATTAATATGGCGGTGTAGCTCAGCTGGCTAGAGCGTACGGTTCATACCCGTAAGGTCGGGGGTTCGATCCCCTCCGCCGCTACCATATTACCCAGGAGGCTTAGCTCAGCTGGGAGAGCATCTGCCTTACAAGCAGAGGGTCGGGGGTTCGATCCCCTCAGCCTCCACCATATACGCCGGTGTAGCTCAACTGGTAGAGCAACTGACTTGTAATCAGTAGGTTGGGGGTTCAAGTCCTCTCGCCGGCACCATTAATGCCTGGAACCGTGGTGTAGTTGGCCTAACATGCCTGCCTGTCACGCAGGAGATCGCGGGTTCGAATCCCGTCGGTTCCGCCATTAATCCTAAAAATTAAATATGGCTCGGTAGCTCAGTCGGTAGAGCAGAGGACTGAAAATCCTCGTGTCGGCGGTTCGATTCCGTCCCGAGCCACCTTTAATCCCTGGAGGATTAGCGAAGTGGCCAAACGCATCAGACTGTAAATCTGCTCCCGTACGGGTTCGGTGGTTCGAATCCATCATCCTCCACCAGTTTTATGAGTCATTAGCTCAGTTGGTAGAGCACCTGACTTTTAATCAGGGTGTCGAAGGTTCGAGCCCTTCATGACTCATCTTTAAGAAAAGAGTGATTAATCATTAATTTGATTAGTTGCTCTTTTTTTGTTATGTAATTTTAGCTCAATATGGATATTTATTAATGCTGGGCAAGATATGATAAACTAATAGAAAACATGCAGAGTGGTGACGTTCATTATATGAAGCTCATACCTGATCTAAAACAGCAAATTGAAGTCATTATAGGCACAAATTTGGACGAATATGAAATTACAATAGAAGAATGGATGCAATCTGTTGCCAATCTAGTTGGTAATCATGAAAATTTAGAGACCTTTGGTGATGAAGGTGAGTGTCAGGAGTTATCTGATCAATCTGCATCTCCAATTTCATCCGATGTAATCAGTTTGAATACGGGAAAGCGTATATTTTTTAAGGTTCGGATGAATGAGCAAGAAGAAACTGTCGTGTGTTGGGGATGCCCTGCAAAATCAATTACCGTAGAAACACGACAATTGATTGAGCTTTTGATCCGCACTAACACGGCTCTACCCGATGAGGTACAACCTGTTGTATATGAGAATGATAGGGAGCAGTATTTGACTGAATTGGGTCTCTGGCTTAAAGAGCAGATCGAAGAACCAACCAAGCAGGAATCTGAAGCGGTTCCTGATCGCTTTGTGGTGCCCGCAGGATTAAATGCTGAGAAGATTCTCTTCTTGCTGCAAGGCGATACACCGGATGCACATCGTTTACGGTCCAAGGAACTCAACAAGTTGCTTGAGAGTTACTTTGGCGAGGAAATTGTCTTGATTCCTTTGGGGGAGCAAGAGTGGATTTTCATGGGTGATAAAGAAATTGTTACTGAAGAAGCCGAAGAAGATACAACGGAAGCCAAAAAGGATTCACTGAACGCTTTTTGTCTGGGGTTGCATGAATTGGTTGCCAGTGAGTGGGCTGGGGTGTTCCATCTGTCTGCATCTCTGCCATGCATTCCTGCGCAACAACTTGTATCGGTCACAACTCTTCTTAGAGAGAGTGTTCACTTAGGGAGAGCATTCCATGTTACGCAGCATATTCATCTCCCATGGGATCTTCACCTGGAGAGGTTGGTAGCGAGCATTCCAGATGATCAACGTATACGTTTTATAAAGGAAACTGGTAAAGACACGGTAATCTTCAATGACAGTGAGACACTTGCTACGCTGGAGACTTTTTTTAGCCTGGACTGTAATGTCAGCGAGACAGCGAAACGACTTTTCATTCATCGTAATACGTTGGTATACCGCCTGGACAAGATCAAACAGGAGATTGGCTATGATGTGAGGCACTTCGAAAGTGCCGTTCTAGTGCAGTTTTTACTACTAATGTACAAAGTGACGAAAAAGCATTGATATTTTTGTGCAGTTTGCGAATAGTCAAACCTCACGTAGATAGGGTATTATAAAAATACAAATTGTATTCGATTACAAAATGATCTCTGAGGAGGCAACAATCATGGCTGGAGTACGTTTAGAGCATATTTTCAAAAAATACCCGGGTTCTGATAAAGCAACTGTAGTTGACATTAACCTGGACATTAAAGATAAAGAATTTCTGGTACTGGTAGGTCCGTCCGGTTGTGGTAAGTCAACAACACTTCGTATGATCGCAGGCCTTGAGGAAATTTCTGAAGGTAAACTCTATATCGGTGACCGTGTCGTTAATGATGTTGCACCTAAAGACCGCGATATCGCGATGGTATTCCAATCCTATGCCTTGTATCCACATATGAGCGTATATCAAAACATGGCGTTTGGTTTGAAATTGCGTAAGGTTAAAAAAGATGAGATTGACAAACGTGTACGTGAAGCAGCTAAAATCCTGGATATCGAACATTTGCTTGAGCGTAAACCTAAGGCATTGTCCGGTGGTCAACGTCAACGTGTCGCTTTGGGACGTGCGATTGTCCGTGATCCACAAGTGTTCTTGATGGATGAGCCCCTCTCCAACTTGGATGCCAAACTGCGTGGTCAAATGCGTGCTGAGATCACTAAACTTGCGAAACGTTTGGAAACAACTGTTATCTACGTAACGCATGACCAGATCGAAGCTATGACGATGGGTGATCGGATCGTTGTTATGAAGGATGGTATCATCCAACAAGCAGCTTCTCCGGAAGAGTTGTACAACCTGCCGGCTAACCTGTTCGTAGCTGGTTTCATCGGTTCCCCGACAATGAACTTTATCTCGGGTAAACTCGCTGAGCAAGGTACTAGCATGCATTTCATAGCTCCTGGTGTGGATGTTGAAATCCCGCAAGGTAAAGCACAAGTGTTGAAATCTAGAGGATACATTGGTAAAGAAGTGATTCTGGGTGTTCGTCCAGAAGACATTCACGAAGAGCCAGTATTCCTGGAAGCATCCCCGAACTCTGTATTCTCTACACACGTAGATGTTACAGAGAACCTGGGTCACGAAATGCTCCTCTACTTGAGCGGTGTTGGTAATGATACAACGATCGCACGTGTAGACGGACGTTCTAACACTCGTGATGGTTCCACAGTTAAAATGGCCATCGACATGAACAAAGTTCATATCTTTGACAAAGAGACTGAAGTGAACGTACTTCTTCAAGACAAATAATACTGGGATTCCTCGGTGACGATGGAACCTGACAGTTAACGCAATTATACATTGTAATGAGAGCCCCTTCCGTTATTGCTGGAAGGGGCTTTTTTAAGATTAATGAATTTATAAGTTTCGGCAGAGTGGAAGGATTAATAATCGTAAGAAAAACACCCCTTAAACTACGAATGTAGTATCCTAGAAGGTGCTTCGATCAGAAGACTTTTCTTACTAATGGTTGTCGGAGGCTGCGATTGCATTCATCCCGGAATTCATTTAAGATTATTTGAAGGTCTGTCTTCATTTATTTGAGAGAATTGACTGTTGGAAGGGTATGCATTCTGTACCTCATGTTGTGAATGCGCTAATAATGGAAATAACTGATACACGATCTGATGTACATAGAGGGACAGCTAATGCTGAAAGGAAGAGACAAATGGCGAAAAAAGTGAAAGTATCTGAACTGGTGCAGCAATTTCAGTTGGAGGTTGTTTCTGGATCTCACGGATTGAAAAGAGTCATTACGGTAGATGACCTGAATCGTCCTGGTCTGGAAATGGCCGGTTATTTTGAATACCATCCACAAGAACGGGTACAGCTGCTTGGAAGAACGGAATTAGCTTTCTTTGCAATGTTACCTGAGCAAGAGCGGCGCGATCGTATGCAACGTCTTTGTACGGAAGAGACACCTTGTATCGTTGTCACGCGTGGACTGGAAGTTCCACAAGAGCTGATTGATATTAGTGAAGAACAGAATCTGGCTGTACTTCGCAGCAACATGGCTACAACGATTCTATCCAGCCGGATCACGGGATTCCTGGAAAAGAAATTGGCACCAACAGCAACCATTCACGGTGTACTTTGTGATGTCTATGGCGTAGGTATGCTGATCACAGGTAGCAGCGGTATTGGTAAGAGTGAAACAGCGCTTGAACTGGTGAAACGTGGACACCGACTGATTGCCGATGATGCGGTAGAGATCCGCCAAACGTCAGATTTTCAGCTGCACGGTACTGCACCTGAATTGATCCGCCATTTACTCGAGATTCGAGGTGTCGGTATTATCAACGTCATGACATTATTCGGGGCTGGTGCGGTTCGGAATAACAAACGGATTACTTTGGTTGTGCGTCTGGAAGCATGGCAGCAGGATAAACAATATGATCGTCTGGGTCTGGATGAAGAGACTACACGTATCATTGATACGGATGTACCTCTCGTTACGATTCCTGTTCGTCCGGGACGGAACTTGGCGGTTATTATTGAAGTGGCCGGTATGAACTATCGCCTGAAACAGATGGGTCTGAATGCTGCGCTGCAATTCACGAACAAGCTGACAGCAACCATCTCGGAAGATATGGAAGACATGGATTAAGAAACATTTTATACAAGGAAATGAACACAAATGGTTGACATGTACTGCTTCTCTTAAGGCGCAGGTCATGCCAACCATTCGTCATGCGTGCGATTGATTGAATAAATAGGAGTGTGAATGAATGGATACATTATTACTGTTGAACCCGATTGCGTTCTCTATTGGAGCGTTAAAGGTTCACTGGTACGGGCTTATTCTTGGTGCTGCGGCACTTATAGGACTCCTGCTCGTGATCCGGGAGGGCAAACGCTACAATATTCCACAGGAAGTGTTCATGGACATGGTCTTGCTGGGCGTGCCTTCTGCCATCATTGGTGCCCGCATCTACTACGTAGCATTTAAATGGGAAGATTATAAGGATAATTTCTGGGACGTCTTTAAAATATGGAATGGCGGTATCGCCATCTATGGTGCCCTTATTGGTGCAATCATCTGTGCAGTTATTTTCTTCCGTCGTAAAGGGTATAACTTCTGGCGTATGGCCGATATCTGTGCGCCTGGACTGCTCGTTGGACAGTTGATCGGACGCTGGGGGAACTTTGTGAATCAGGAAGCCTACGGCGGTCCTGTGGAAGAATCATTTTTGAGAGACAAGCTTCATCTGCCGGACTTTATTGTGAATCAAATGAACGTAGAAGGCGTATTCCACCATCCTGCGTTTTTGTATGAATCGATGTGGAGTCTCGTTGGTCTGGTCTTGCTGCTGGTTCTGCGTCGTCAGAAGTTTCTGCGTTCAGGTGAACTGTTTATGTCTTATTTCATCTGGTACTCCATCGGTCGCTTCTTTATTGAAGCTTTGCGTACGGACAGTCTGGGCTTCCAGGCTCCGCAATGGGTTGCTTCACTAGTGAACGGGCTATGGTCTCCAATGACTGCAATGGGCTTTGAACAAGGATATCTTGATCCTGCTTACGGTAATGTGAGAATCTCGCAACTGCTTGCTATTGGAATCATTATTGTTGCTGTTGTATTCATTGTGGTGAGAAGAGTGACAGGTAAAGCAGATGTTCGTTACAGTGATCCGATTGTATCGTCCAAAGTTACCTCAGATGATATGGAGCATACGGGAACAGTTGCTGGCAAAGAGAATAAGGTAACACCTCCAGCCAAAGATGAATCCAAGCAAGTTGATGATAAAAAGGAGTAATGCAACATGATTGACACGGTATTGTTTGATCTGGACGGAACGATTATTGATACCAATGAGTTGATTATCAGCTCATTCCAGCATGTCATGGGGGGATGGAAGCATTCAGCTCCATGGACTCGGGAACAGATCATTCCACATATGGGTGGCACACTGGAGCAGCAAATGCGCACTTTCTCTGGCCAGGAGGAAGTCTCCGAGTACGTGAAAGGTTACCGTGCTTATAATGATATCCATCATGAAGCGATGGTTAGACCTTTTCCACATGTTATTGAGGTAGTAGAGGCGCTGCATCAGGCGGGCATTGTGATGGGTGTGGTCACAACCAAAATTCGTCCATCTACATTAAAGGTGCTAGAACGTTTTGACCTATTGAAGTATATGAAGACGATTGTAACAGTGACCGATGTGACGAATCCGAAGCCACACGCTGAACCGGTACTGAAAGCGATGACGGAACTGGGTGCAGACCCTGCCAAAACGCTGATGATAGGTGACAGTCCAGTGGATATCCAATCGGCACAGAATGCGGGCGCGCTCTCGGCGGGGGTTGCATGGTCTCTTAAAGGGGAAACAATCCTGAACGGATATGGACCCGATCATATGTTGCATGACATGAGAGACTTGTTGAAACTCATCCGTATTGAAACGGGACGTTCATGAGAAAAGTAACCCGCTATCCGGTAGAGGACCAGAATGCACTTTGGCATATCTACAAGACAGTGAGTCCGTGGAAGGGCGTTCGTAATTTTATCTGGATCCAGTTGTCACGTTACTGTCCGATCCTATCGGTGAAGAATTGGATTTACCGCCGAATGCTCGGTATGAAGGTGGGAAAACACACGGCCTTTGGCCTGATGGTGATGGTGGATGTGTTTTTTCCGGAGAAAATAACGGTCGGCGAAAACTCGGTCATCGGTTACAACACAACGATTCTCGCTCATGAGTATCTCATTAAGGAGTACAGACTCGGTGAGGTGATTATCGGGGAAAATGTACTGATAGGTGCCAATACAACGATTCTGCCCGGGGTAACTATAGGAGACGGAGCTGTTGTAGCTGCTGGAGCAGTCGTACATAAGGATGTTGCACCAGGAGCTTTTGTTGGAGGTAATCCACTGCGTGATTTATCCCGCGCGGCAGCTTCTACGGAAGAAACTGTCTTTAACACGGATGATTCTTCTCAGGGTAGTGTGCATTGAGTCAATAAAGTAATGAATGAAGATGGGTTGAAGTAAAAAGCTGCTTATGGCAGCTTTTTTCGTATATAAATACCGATTGGCGAGCGTAACGGTGTGTATATAAAACGATATGTTGATCCAAGGGCAATCAAGCTTTGGTATTGTTGACGGTAGTGCGGATTTCATGTTATCATATCCCATATCCTTTAGTTTGTTAGCACTTTACCATGTGAAAGTATTCTTGTAGAAATGAAGCATGATAAAGATTGAACTAAACCAATAGTTGAAGGCTTATGCGAAAATACTGTGATTCAGGTTTATAAGATAGAATGGGGATTTACACTACATAAATCCTGTTGAAATAGAACGAGTGCAACTCTTAAATTACTGACTCGGGGTGAATATTACCAATGTCCAAACCAAAAGGTTTTGAAAAACCGACCGGATTCCGCGACTATACACCACATGTAGTATCCAAGCTGCGGACGATTGAACGCAATGTACTGGAATGTATGGAACGCTGGGGTTACCGTCAGATCATCACACCAACGATTGAATATTACGATACGGTAGGTGTGGCAAGCTCTACATCAGATCGTAAATTATTTAAATTGCTAAACAGCCGGGGAACCACACTGGTACTCAGATCGGATCTAACGGCTCCGATTGCACGCGTCGTTTCATCCATGCTCAAAGATGAGCAGTTGCCGCTGCGTCTGTCCTATCATGCGAACGTATTCCGTTCTATTGAAGAGGAAGCTGGACGTGAAGCTGAATTTTTTCAGACGGGCGTGGAACTGGTCGGGGACGACTCGCCTGAAGCGGATGCAGAAGTTGTTGCGCTTGCGATTGCCTCTTTGCAGGCAGCGGGTGTGTCTTCTTTTAAAATAGCGATGGGCCATATGGGATTCCTGAACGGATTACTGGAGGAAGTGATTCCAGGCCAGACCGCTGAGCAGGAGCAATTGAAGGAAGGGCTGCTCGGACGTGATTATGTCGGCTATCGCCAGTCAATTGAAGCATTGAATCTGGAGCCGAAGTTGAAAGAACAGCTTGAAGCGATCCTGCGTCTGCGTGGTGGTAAGGAAGTATGCACACATGCGGTAGAGCTAAGTTCAAGTGCTGAAGCAGCACAGTCGATTGCACATCTGTGTGCCGTATTCGAAGTGTTGGAAGCGTACGGTGTATCCGAGCATGTGCTGATTGATCTGACGATGATCGGTGATTTCTCCTATTATACGGGCATGACCTTTGAAGGGTATGCAGCCGAACTGGGATCTCCGGTATGTAGCGGCGGACGGTATGATAATCTGTTACAACAGTTTGGTCGTTCATTGCCAGCTACAGGATTTGCACTGAAAACGAACCGTATTATTGATGGTGTTCATGGCATTACCATTGAAGAGAAAAAACCGGTACTTATCCAATATACTCCGAAGCGTCGGGCCGAGGCACTAACAGAAGCGGCAAGATTACGCAGTATGGGACAAAATGTAGTGACACTCCTTCTTCCTGAAGGTGGGGCTGGGGCAAGTGCCGTATCGGTTGAAGCAAGAACCGTTCAAGCGGAGCAGGTTATTACTTACGGATCTGAAGAAGGAGGACGCTGAGATGTCGGATATTCTGAAGGTGGCCATGCCGAAGGGCCGAATCTATAAAAAAGCCTCCAAATTGTTCCGTGAAGCGGGGCTGGATATTCCAGAAGACGTGGACGATACACGCAGATTGGTCATTGAAGTACCGGAAGCGGGAATGGAATTCATTATGGCGAAGCCAGTAGATGTTCCAACGTATGTGGAGTACGGTGTTGCTGATATCGGAATTGTTGGTAAAGACGTGCTGCTGGAGGAAGATCGGGACGTGTACGAACTATTGAATCTGGGAATCGCCCAGTGCCGTATGTCTGTGATCGGACTTCCAGACTGGAAGCCAGGCATCCAGCAACGTGTTGCAACGAAGTATCCAAGGATTGCTTCACAGTATTTCCGGGAGCAGGGGCAGCAGGTCGAGGTAATCAAGCTGAATGGTTCCATTGAGCTTGCGCCTTTGATTGGTCTGGCAGACCGGATTGTCGATCTGGTGGAGACAGGTCAGACACTGCGCGAGAACGGATTAGTGGAGATGACAGGCATTCTGGACATCACAAGCCGTCTTATTGCGAATCGGGTAAGTTATCGGATGAAAAATGCACGAATCCAGGCTTTATGTGATGCACTTCAGCAGGTCATACCGGCATCGAATGAGATATCGGCGGGAAGCTTTCGGGGATAAATTACTACGTCGGAAACATAGATGAGAAACATACAAAGCAGAAGCAGAAGCAAAATTAAGAGTAAGAGACAAAATAAAGAAGCAAATCGGCCACAAGAAGGCAGGTATTACAGAGGATGAGGAGGTTGTACGTATGAAAATTGTACCTGCACGGGAGTTTGATCTGAAGCGGGAAGTGGAGTATGGCACGCCGGAGCAAAATGAAACGGTACGGCGTATTGTCAGCGACATTCGCCGTGAGGGTGATACGGCACTGCTGCGTTACACGGAGCAGCTGGACCGCACAAAGCTGACGGCCGCGGAATTGCGCGTGCCGCAGGAAGAGCTGCAGGCGGCTTATGCAGCCGTGGAGCCATCCTTTGTGACGGCGATTCGGCAAGCCGCCGCCAACATTCGTGCGTTTCACGAGAAACAGAAACGCAACTCGTGGATGGATTGGCAGCCGGACGGCAGCCTGCTGGGCCAGGTCATCCGACCGCTGAAGCGGGTCGGCGTCTATGTACCTGGCGGCAAAGCAGCGTATCCATCGTCTGTGCTGATGAATGTGATTCCGGCACAAGTGGCAGGCGTGCCGGAGATTGTTCTTGTGACGCCGCCGTCAACGAACGGTGGCGAAGGTATTAACCCGTACATCCTCGTTGCTGCTGCGGAAGCAGGCGTGAGCGAGATGTACCGGGTTGGCGGCGCTCAAGCTATCGCCGCCCTGGCTTACGGCACGGAGAGTATTGCACCGGTCGACAAGATCTGTGGACCGGGCAATATTTACGTGGCGCTCGCGAAGCGCGAGGTGTACGGGGCGGTCGATATCGACAGTATCGCCGGGCCGAGTGAGATTGTGGTGCTCGCCGATGATACGGCGAATCCGGTGTACGTCGCCGCCGACCTGTTGTCGCAGGCGGAACATGACGAGATGGCATCGGCCATTCTCGTCACGAATTCGGCCACGCTGGCGGAAGCCGTGCAGGGCGAAGTGCAACGGCAGCTTGAAGTGCTGCCGCGGCGTGACATCGCTGCTGCTTCCGTGGAGCAGTATGGCGCGATTATTGTGGTCGATTCCATCGATGAAGGGATCGACGTGGTGAACCGGCTTGCACCGGAGCATCTGGAGATCATGGTGCAGGAGCCTATGGCTTACGCTGGCCGGATCGAAAATGCCGGCGCGATCTTCCTCGGCCCGTACAGCTCGGAGCCGGTAGGGGATTATTTTGCAGGACCCAATCACATTATTCCGACCAATGGAACTGCGCGATTCAGTTCACCAGTGGATGTGGATGATTTTATCAAGAAATCGAGTCTGATCTATTATAGTAAAGAAGCGCTGCTGAAGAACGGAGCGGCTATTATAGAGTTGGCCCGCCATGAGGGTCTTGAAGGGCATGCCCGTGCAATTGCTGTACGGTTAGAACAGGAAGGAAAGGCGGAATCGAACAATGGATAAGCAAAATAATGGTGTGGAACTTGAAAACAAAGGTGCAGTGCGCCAAGCAGATGTTGACCGCAAAACAAACGAGACCAATATTCAATTGGCCTTTACTGTAGATGGAACAGGACAATCCACGATTGAAACGGATGTACCTTTCCTGAATCATATGCTGGATCTGTTTACGAAGCACGGACAATTCGACCTGAACGTGCAGGCCCGTGGGGATATTGATATCGACGATCATCACACTGTTGAAGACATCGGAATCTGTCTGGGACAGACGTTGCGAGAAGCGTTGGGTGACAAACGCGGTATTAAGCGTTACGCCAGTGTTTTTGTACCGATGGACGAGGCGCTAGCTCAGGTCATTATTGATGTGAGTAACCGACCTCACTTTGAATACCGTGCAGAATACCCTTCCCAACAGGTAGGCAGTTTCTCCACGGAGCTGGTACATGAATTCCTGTGGAAATTGGCGCTGGAAGCTCGAATTACGTTACATGTCATTGTGCACTATGGTCAGAACACCCACCACATGATTGAAGCGATCTTTAAGGCATTGGGACGTGCACTGGATGAAGCAACGATGATTGATCCACGTGTAACGGGTGTGCCTTCCACGAAGGGAGTGCTGTAGACGATGGCGATTGCAATTGTCGATTACGGTATGGGTAACCTGCACAGCGTCGGCAAAGCGGTCGAACGTCTTGGCTACGAAGCGCTGGTCACGGGTGACCGGGAAGAGATTCTTGGCGCAGATGGTGTCATTTTGCCAGGCGTAGGTGCTTTTGGTGATGCAATGGTTCATCTGCGTGAGAGTGGACTGGATGCGGTGGTGAAGGAAGCCGCTGCCGGGTCCAAACCACTGCTCGGTATCTGTCTGGGCATGCAATTGTTATTCAGCTCAAGTGAAGAGCATGGGGAGCATGAGGGACTGGATATTTTGCCAGGTAAAGTGGTGCGATTCGCACCAGGAGAGCTGAAAGTTCCTCATATGGGATGGAACCGTTTGGAATTCCTGAACGCGGAAAATCCTCTATTCACGGGGCTTGAGGCAGGTCACGTCTATTTTGTCCATTCCTATCATGCGCTTACTGAAAACAGGGACGATCTGCTGGCGGTAACGGATTACGGACATCCGGTGACAGCCATTGTAGGCAGAGGATCCAACTTCGGCATGCAATTCCACCCGGAGAAAAGTGGAGAGCTCGGTATGAAGCTGCTCGGCAACTTTTTGGCTCTGACAGGAGCACCTGTACAAAGGTAAAACATCATCTCTTCTTAACTATAGAAAGCGTACAAATCTAATTCATATTCAGGAGGCCTTGTATGTCATCTTTTATCCTATATCCGGCGATTGATATCCGGGACGGCAAATGTGTAAGACTGGTGCAGGGAGATTATAATCAGGAGACCGTGTATAACGATGACCCGGTTCAAGTGGCTCTATCCTGGGAGAAGCAAGGCGGTACATACGTTCATCTGGTGGATCTGGATGGTGCGAAAGCAGGGCACCCTGTTAACGATGAGCTGATCGGGCGGATTGCCTCGGCTGTGAACGTACCTGTTCAGGTGGGCGGCGGACTTCGTACGGTAGCGGATGTAGAACGTTTGCTGGGTCTGGGTGTTAGCCGGCTGATCATTGGAACAGCAGCGATTGAGGATCGTGCTTTTACAGAGGAAGTACTGGGACGTTACGGCGACAAAGTGGCAATTGGCATCGACGCTCGTAATGGTTACGTGGCAACCCGCGGATGGCTTGAAACATCGGAAGTACAGGCAGAGGTGCTTGCGAAGGAACTGGCGGCATATGGCGCAGAAACGTTTATCTTTACGGATATATCCCGTGATGGCATGATGCAGGGTCCTAACGTAGAAGCGATTGTATCTCTTGCCAAGGCGAGCGGACGGACGGTTATTGCTTCCGGTGGTGTAAGTGTGATGGATGATCTGCTTCGTCTGAGTCGTCATGCAGATGATGGTGTTGGTGGAGCGATCGTGGGTAAAGCGCTGTATACTGGGAGTATCGATCTGTCTGAAGCAGTACGTGCGGTAAACAAGTAAAGGATATTCGGGTAGAGAGGAAGAGGTAGCATGCTGGCAAAAAGAATCATCCCCTGTCTGGACGTGAAGGACGGCCGGGTCGTCAAAGGCGTCAACTTCGTTAATCTCCGCGATGCGGGTGATCCGGTAGAGCTGGCGGCACTATATGACCGCGAGGGCGCGGACGAATTGGTGTTTCTCGATATCTCCGCTTCGGTAGAAGGTCGCGAAACGATGGAAGAAGTCGTGCGGCAGACGGCGGGCGAGATCGCTATTCCCTTTACGGTAGGTGGTGGCATCTCCAAAGTGGAGGACATGAAGCGGATTCTCCGTGCAGGTGCCGACAAGATTGCAGTGAATACAGCCGCAGTACTTAATCCACAGTTGATTGCCGATGGCGCACGTCGTTTTGGTTCACAGTGTATCGTCGTAGCGATCGACGCCAAGTATAATGAAGCTTGGGGTGAGTGGGAAGTCTATACCCATGGTGGACGGAAACCCTCCGGGATCAAGGCGCTGGAATGGGTTAAACAGGCTGAGAGCTTGGGCGCGGGGGAGATTCTTCTCACAAGTATGGACGCGGACGGAACAAAAGACGGCTTTGATCTGAAGCTGACGGCAGCGGTATCCGAATCTGTGCGTATTCCAGTCATCGCATCGGGCGGTGCGGGCAAGGAATCTCATTTCTATGATGTATTTACCACAGGCAAAGCGGACGCAGGGCTGGCCGCAACGATTTTCCATTACAAAGAAATCGCCGTACCGGCGTTAAAACAACATTTGAGAGAACAAGGGGTGGAGATCCGTGACTAAAGTGAGCGATGAAATCAAGGAACAGTTATCCTTGGAACAGGTTGTGGAACACATTCGTTGGAGTGACGGTTTGGTTCCTGCCATTGTGCAGGATGTAGATACTCGTGAAGTTTTAATGATGGCTTATATGAATCGCGAATCCCTGAAGTTGTCGCTGGAATCCGGTGAGACCTGGTTCTGGTCACGCTCGCGTCAGGAGTTGTGGCATAAAGGGGCAACATCTGGCAACGTGCAGACGATTACTTCCCTAAAATATGATTGTGACGGCGATACCTTGTTGGTTGAGGTGAAACCGAACGGTCCGGCTTGCCATACAGGGGCGGTAACTTGTTTCCATAATGAAATCATTGGTTTGCCAGAGAAATCGGCAGACGAGGCTTCGGATGAAGCGGGTGCGGCATCTGCTTCTGCAAGTTCCGGTTCCGAAAGTCGCTTTGAGGTATTGGCTGAACTGGAATCCGTTATTGCAGAGCGTGAACGTGAGCGTCCTGAGGGTGCATATACAACGTATCTGTTTGATAAAGGTGTAGACAAAATACTGAAAAAAATCGGTGAAGAAGCGTCCGAGACGATCATCGCCGCCAAAAATAAAGATAATGACGAGCTTCGTCTGGAAGTCAGTGACCTGATGTATCACCTGCTCGTCCTGTTACAAGAACGCAAGCTGCCGCTGGACGACATTATGTCAGAGCTGAGCCGCCGTCATGAACGGCCTCGCCGCGATTAGGAGGCGAGTTTCGTGCGTATAGACTATCATACACACCATGAGCGGTGTGGACATGCCGTGGGCAAACTGGAAGAGTACGTGCAGCGTGGTGTGGAGATCGGACTATCCCAAATTGGATTGTCCGATCACATGCCATTGTTGCATGTCGATCCGGCTCAATATTATCCGGAAATGGCGATGCCTATGGATGAACTGCCGCGTTATGTAGAGGAGTGTTTCTCCCTGAAAGAACGTTACCGTGGTCAGATTGACGTACGTGTTGGTCTGGAAGGTGACTATATTGAAGGCTGGGAAACAGAGATCCGTGCAATCATTGAGCGTTATCCATGGGATTATGTGATTGGTTCTGTTCATTTCCTCGGGGAATGGGACATTACGGATTTCCGCCAGACCCATCACTGGGAGGGTAAAGACATCCTTGAAGTATATCGTCAGTACTACGATGCCGTAAGCAAGGCAGCCGCCACGGGAATGTACGATATTATGGGCCACACGGATGTCATTAAACGGTTTGGCTATGTTCCTTCAACGGAGCAGACAGAAGAACGTATCTCACTGGAGAACGCAGCGTTGCAGGCTATTGCCAAGAGTGGCTGCGCCATGGAGTTGAATGCCTCCGGGTTATCGAAGCCTTGTGCCGAGATGTTCCCTAGTCGCAGAATGTTGACGGAAGCCATTCGCTTGGGTATTCCATTAACCATGGGCTCTGATGCACATGACCCAATGAAGCTGGGCGATTATTTGCCTGAAGCTGAAGCACTTTTACATGAGTTGGGCTGTACGGAAGTCGCTGTTTTTGAAGGCCGTCATCGCTCGTTCATTCCTTTAAATGTATAAGCCATTAGAGTATAATGAGGGTAGGAAATAACCTTTTAGAGGTAGTTCAAAAAGTCCGCCTTTGATTACGAAGGATGCCTAATGGCATCTTCAGCATCGAAGCTGGAATTCAGCCGAAATGTCCGTTGCTCACGTAGTTTTGCCTACGCTCCGCTACTCCATTTCTAGCTTTATCCCATCTTCTCGGTACTGAAAACCGGTCTTTTTGAACACTCGCTTTTAAATAAGGGATTATATAGGGATTTCAACCCTCGGGAGGGCATTATGCAGCATTCGTTACGTATTTTTTCCGGTTCATCGAACCCTAAGCTGGCAGAACAGGTATGTGACAAGCTGGGTGTACAACTGGGCAAGATCAAGCTGTCCAGGTTCAAGAGCGGAGAAATATACGTTCATTATGAAGAAACGATCCGTAATTGTGATGTGTTTCTGGTACAGTCGTTGTCTCATCCGATCAATGAGCTGTTTGTCGAGTTGCTTGTGATGATTGATGCTGCAAAGAGGGCTTCAGCGCGCACTGTGAACATCATTGTTCCGTATTACGGCTATGCTCGTCAAGAGCGTAAATCCGCTCCACGGGAACCGATCTCGGCCAAGATGGTAGCAGATGTATTAACTACGGCTGGCGCCAATCGAGTGGTAACGATCGACCTGCACGCAGCGGCCATTCAGGGATTCTTCAACATTCCGGTTGACCATATGACATCACTGGATCTGATTAGTGATTATCTGTTAAGCAAAGGAATCGAGAACCCTGTTGTCGTCTCCCCGGATGCGGGACGAGCATCGATGGCAGAGAAGCTGGCGAACCGTCTGGATTCTCCATTTGCCATTATGATCAAGAAACGTCCAAGCCATAATGAATCGGTGATTACCCATGTCATTGGTGATGTAGAAGGACGGACACCTATTATTATTGAGGATCTGATCGATACTGGAACAACCATTCTGAATGTTGTGGAAGGGTTGAAGGAACGTGGCTCCAAAAATGTATATGTATGTGCAACACACGGATTGTTCTCGGATGGGGCAGTAAGTAAATTGAATCACCCGTCAATTGAAGAGGTGGTCGTTACGGACTCGATCGCACTGCCAGATGACCACCCTGAATGCTTCAAAGTGTTACCTGTTGCGCCAATGCTGGCCCGCGCCGTACGCATTATTGTGGATGGTGGCTCCATGGCCACATTGTTTAAGGATTCTGGTATTTAGAGCATCGAAGATATAACGGTGTGCTGCCAGATGAACTGTTCCGTGTCTGAGTTGTTGTCTGCTCAGCACGGTTTTTTTGTTTTGGCTCTTTGAATTCAATTCTTGCTTTGCTGCTCAGAGGCTTGTGCTATAATAACATAAAATCAGTTATGATAGCGTTATCATATAGTATTCAGCCCCTAAGGTGAGATGGATGCTGAACAGTAGAACCACGGCTGAGAACATTGGCATCGTGGAGTGAGGAGTGGGGTCTATTGTCTCGTAATTGGTACTATCGGTTATTGTTCTCGTATTTCCCAATTTTTTTTCTTACGGTGACCATACTCATTTTCATCGCGTTTGTTTTCATCAATGACATCTCTAAAGAGGAAACTAAAAAAGCAGACCGAATCTCCTCCAGTTATATGATAGACACGGTGGATCGCACAATCAGGGATATTGAACTATCCATCTTGGAAACGGTACAGAGTCAGCAGGCATACAAACTCTATTTTAATAACACAAACCTGACCAGCTCGGACACGGTGTATGCAATTGCGCAGAATTTACGTGAGTTATCCAATTCGTCCTCATGGATTCAGTCCATCTATCTATATGACAAGCGAAATAAACATGTTCTGACCGTAAGTGGTTCCAGAGAAGTGGAAGGTTTCTCGGATAAGGCATGGATTGATCAGATGGGTAACGGGTCTATCGGTTCAGGCTGGCAGCCGGTCCGGGAATTCGACGCGGACTCTGTTCAACGTACCCCTATTCGCGTATTAACCGTGAACAAGGACATGCCTTTGCCTTTTGGCTCTCAGGGCACATTGGTCATTAATATCAAGATGAGCAGCATTGAACAGAGTGTAGATAGTATGGTTAATGGTCAGCTCTCATTCCTGACGATTACGGATCGGGACGGTAAGGTTGTGTATAATGCACATTCGGACCAAGAGGGCTCGATAGATGGTCAGGAACTGAATAGGCTAGCGCTAGAAAGACTGGGCTGGACAATATCCAGTGGAATTAAGGCCGGCAACTTATTTGGCTGGGTATCGGTCATATCTTATGTATGGGTGATCATTGCTATTGTGACTGTCATCTGTGCGATTGTATATATCGTGTATATTACTCGCCGTAACTATAAACCCATTCAGATCATCATGAACCGGATTGAGTCTCATCAGATTCGGGCGTTCGAACACTCAGGTGCTCGCACGGATGAGATGAAGATGATTGATGGTGTGCTTGAGAATCTGATTAATCATATGATGGATTATGACAAGAAAAGCAGGGAAAATGTACTCATGCAGCGCAGCAAGTTGTTCAATGCCCTGTTGCATGGTGAACACATGGAAAATGCAGCAGAGCAATTAAAAGAGCTCTCTCCACTGAATGATGTGCATGACTCGTCGCGTTTTGTCGTTGTTGTTGGAGAGATTAACCGTTATGAGAAGGGATTTCAGGAGAGGTACACGAGAGGTGAACAAAATACGCTGAAATTTGCCTTGATGAACGTTTTGCAAGAGCTGTCACGTAATACGGGAGTCCAATGCTGGACGGAATGGATTAGTGTGGATCGAATTGCAATCCTTTTTGTGTTCAAAGAACAGAATGATAACAACTTGGATATGTCTGGGCAGATTCGTGTTGTAGCTGAGGAATGCAAATCTTGGGTAGAACAAAATCTACGCATTTCCTTAAGCTTTGGCATTGGACCTATCGCTCAGGGAATCGGTACAATACGAGATTCCTATGCGGCCGCAGAAGCGGTAATGCAACGTAAACTGTTGATGACTGGAGATGTCGGCCAAGCCGACTGCGGTGAAACGCAGCATCCTTTGCTGGATACCTATACCTATCTGCAGATGATTGCGGACTTTGTTAAGCGGTTCCGGATGTCGAGTGGACAGTGGCGGGAACAGTTGGAGGAGATCTTTACAGCGTTTGAACAGAACAAACTGCCGGATGATGAGATTCGTTCTCTGATTCAGGCCATGTTACAGATGCTCAGCCGAGAGGTGGCCATGATGTCGGAAGGACTCCAGGAAGAGCTGTCCGAAGAAAACATCAACAGATGGTTGAGTGCTGTAGAAGAGGCAGAGACGCTTGCGGATGTGAAAAGTCTTTTGTTTGATGGTCTGACGGACTTGTTCAGAACGTATGTAGCGGTAACGGAAACCAAGAGTTACAAAGCCATGGTTAACGAAATGAAAAATTATATCGAAGAACAGTTTGCGAATCCTGATCTTTCATTGAAACATCTGAGCGATCGATTCCAGATTACGGGCAAACATGCGAGTTATTTGTTCAAGACAGAATTCAACATGAAGTTTGTTGATTTTGTTACAGAGCTTCGCATGAAGGAGACGGAGCAGCTTCTGCTCAATACCGATTACTCTTTGCAGGATATTGCCCTGAAGGTGGGGTATGCAAATGGAATTACGTTGGGACGTGTATTTAAGCGGGTAACGGGTATTACACCAGGAGATTATCGTCGTTTGAAACGTGAACATCGAGAACCCGAAGAGTAAAGCAAAAGTGATCCTATTCTGAGATCTGTACATCAGGATAACACAGGGTGAATTTCATGCAGTCACTTTCCACTTAGGAGAGAGGCTTGCAGAGGTTCGCCCTGTTTTCGTTGAACAATACTCTTATACTAAATCGGATGCAACTGTTTTCGCAGGATAACAAGCTAATATTCCTGTTTTTTTCCCGTTTACGAATATAGGCAGTGTGTGAAAATGGTTTATCCGACTTGGGACAGGCAGTTCTGATCCTTGAGGCGAAGAGTGCCGTCAAAGCCTAGAGCAGCGCAGCTTTGGGAAAAGAATCAGTCTGCGAAAATAGGCTTAACATATAAACCATAATCCGTTTGTAAGCGCTTCCGAAAGAGGTTTATTGCAGGATGACGGAAAAATGTGAAATACTCTGGGCAAGCTTTAAACATTCACGCAAAGCCAAAGGGGATGACAAAATGAGAAGCAAAGCAACCAAAGGGAGTCTAAAGAAATGGATGGGTTTGGCGCTTACGATGGTAATGGGCGTTTCTTTACTTGCGGGATGCTCATCAGCATCAGAAGAATCAGCTGAAGGCGGAACATCAGGCAATGGCGAGCGCGTTACCTTAAAGGTGGAGATTTTTGACCGTGGTAACAGTCCTTCACCGTACACAATTACGAACAACTATCTATCTAAAATGATTCAGGAGAAGTTCGGTGATCCCAACAATATTGATGTACAGTTTGTACCCGTTCAGCGTTCTGAGGAAGTTACCAAGCTGAACGTCCTGATGGCTAGCAATACGGATGTCCCTGATATTGTCTTTGTTTATGACTCAAGCGTGTTTTATCGGTATGCCCAGCAGGGTGGTTTGACTGATGTTGGAGAGTTGATTGATCAGCACGGTCCGAACCTGAAGAAGTTCCTGGGTGAAGATACTTTGAAGTTTGGGCAAGTGGAAGGACAACAGTTTGCAGTTCCGGGTAAACGTGCTATCACAGGCCGATATAGTTCTTACATTCGTCAGGATTGGCTCGATAAGCTGGGATTGCCAGCGCCGAAGACCACGGATGAATTATATACAACTTTGAAAGCGTTCAAGGATAAAGATCCTGGTGGACTCGGAAGCAAAAACATCCCAATGGGTATGGCTCTTGCACCAGCTCAATTCGAAACACTCATCTACTCATTCATCAAGCCAGTTAGTGGCGACCTGACTTATGGTCAACGATATGAATTGCCACTGCATGAAGGATTCAAAGAATCGATGCAGTTCCTGAACAAACTGTACAACGAAGGTCTGATCAGCAAAGACTTCAGTTTGGATGAAGACAAAACGCAGTTAGGGAAAGACATTCAAAACGGTAACGTAGGTTACTGGTCTGAAGATGTGGATGCCATGTTCTACGGAGATGGCACACTGGATAATTTGCATAAAAATGTGAGTGGCAGTGAAGTGTTGCCGGTAGATGTATACACCAATCCAAATGCAGACAACAAACACATCAAGTCACGCTACGGAACAAATGGTATGTACATTATGATTCCGAAGAGCAGCAAACGTTCTGTCGAAGCGATCAAATATCTCGACTGGATGGCATCTGACAACAATCTGATTGATATCTACAGTGGTGTGGAAGGCGAGAACTATGATTTGGTAGACGGCATTCCAGTAGTGAAAGAGGATGCATCCCAGGAAGCGCAGGATCGTCTGTTTAACGCAGGGGATACAGCCATTATCTCGAACGGTAAAAACATTGGTGATCAAGCGACGAATGAAAAGGCATGGATTATGGGCTTCCCGCAAAATAATCAGGAGATGCTGAAACAATCCATTGATATTGCTAACACCGATACGGTAGGACCAATCATTTTCGACAAACCGATTGAAGCAGAGATGAAGTACAGCACAGCTCTCAAAGACAAATTAAATGTCATTATCGTAAAAACAGCGATGGCTAAGCCAGCAGAATTCGATGCGGTATATGAAAAAGAAATGGCTGATTTCATGTCTCTGGGTGGTACTGAACTGAAAAAAGAACTTGAAGAAGCAGTTCAGGCACTTCCTGCAAATTAAGTAGCTCCACATTTCAATCTCCAAGACAGATACCCATACTACTGCTTAACTAGAAAGGAACGTGTGCCGCCGGACTGGCGGCACAGCCGTTTCCTTGTTGATAGGAGGAAACCGACTTGACCACCACATACTTGAAGAGGTATTGGCAATTATACGCTCTGATTTCACTGCCCATTATCTACTTTTTAATCTTTCGTTATGGACCGATGTACGGTGTACAGATCGCCTTTAAGGACTTTAACCTGTTTCAGGGAATCAGCGGCAGTGAGTGGATCGGTTTTGATGCTTTTCGCGAAGTATTTGGAATGCGGGACTTCTACACGACATTGCGCAACACCTTTATGCTGAATTTTCTTGATCTGGTCGTTTCATTTCCAGCTCCTATTATTCTGGCGATCATGCTTTATGAAGTTCGATTCAAATGGTTCAAAAAAATCTCACAAACGATATTGTACATTCCTCACTTTATCTCATGGGTAATCATCGGGGGAATTGTGTACCAATTGTTCGGTAATCAATCCGGTATGGTTAACGGTGTACTGGAAAGCATGGGCTTAAATTCAATACCATTTTTGACAGAAAAAAATCCATGGCTTGTGACGTATCTCTTCACAGGTGTCTGGCAAAGTGCAGGATGGGGAACCATTCTATATCTGGCCGCATTAACCGGCGTCAACAAGGAATTGTTTGAAGCAGCTGAGATCGATGGAGCATCGCGGCTGAAGAGAATCTGGCATATTACATTGCCAAGTATTAAACCAACCATCGTGACCTTGCTTATTCTCAATCTTGGACATATGGTCAGCATCGGTTTTGATCGGCCTTATATCATTGGTAATACGGCCGTGCGTGAATATTCCGATGTACTCAGTACCTTTGTATACAGAGTTGGTCTTGAATCAGGACAATACACGCTGGCAACTGTCGTCGGACTGTTCCAAGCAGTGGTGGGACTCATATTCGTGCTAGGATCTAACTATATTTCGAAGAAAGCAACCGGTGAAGGTATTTTGTAGGTTTTGGATGAACGGAAGAGACGCCAATCGGCTTGTTTGTATAGACCATCAGTAAAGGAGCTGTGCGCATATGAGTGAACGCACCTCAAACCGGATTTTTGATATCGTTAATATCTCCTTTATCACCTTGTTTGTTATATTCTGCCTGGCTCCATTTCTGCACACGATCGCGATCTCATTCAGTTCTAACCGTGCGATTACGTCTGGCGAAGTGACCATATTCCCGAAAGAATTCAATTGGGATGCGTATATTCAGGTGTTCTCTGATCAGTCGATGATCTATTCACTGGGTTACACGACAGTTCTGACCATTGCTACTACTGTGCTGTGCATGGTGTTCACACTGGCAGCTGCATACCCGTTAACCAAGAAAAAACTGAAAGGGCGCAAGCTCTTCATGTATGTCATCATCATTACGATGTTCTTCAGTGGAGGGATCATCCCTGAGTACTTGCTCATTCGTGACCTGAACTTGCTTAATTCCGTGTGGGCACTGATTCTGCCGGGTCTGGTCAGTCCGTTTAACCTGATTATCCTGATTTCCTTCTTCAGAGGTATTCCTGAAAGTCTGGAAGAATCCGCTGAGATTGATGGTAGTTCCCATGTACACACGCTCTTCAAAATTATATTGCCACTATCCATGCCAGTACTGGCTACACTAGCGCTATTCTATGCGGTTGGACGCTGGAATGGGTTCCAGGATTCCCTGATGTATATTAATGATCCGAAGCTGTACCCGCTTCAACTGAAGTTATTCCAAATGGTACAGAACAATATGGTCAGCGAGCTTACCCAGATGGAGGGTGCTAACCGTACGCCATTGACTCCCGAGAGTCTCAAGGCCGCAACCGTTATTTTCGCAACCGTTCCGATTCTACTCGTTTATCCGTGGCTGCAAAAGTATTTTGTCAGTGGTGCGATGCTTGGCGCGGTAAAAGGTTGAGTTAAGGCTGATGTAAAAAGTTTAGCCAGAGGGAGGAGAAGGAAAACAGATGCAGCACATAGACAAGGGCGAATACTCATTCTCAACATGTTGGAACATCAGGAAACATCCCATAGGGGAAGATATGATTCGGGAGATTGCGGATCTCGGCTTTCGTCGGGTGGAGCTCAATTATAATGTGACGAAGGAGATGCTCACGACGATTGAGCCCATGATTGAGCGTGGAGAGATCGGAATTTCTAGTGTCCACAACACCTTTCCACATGATCCTGATCCAGACTACGGTACGGATTCCATCTTGCTTGGCTTCGAAGATGAAGTGAAACGCAAGCGGGCAATCGAACTGCTGGTAGAGTCGGCTGAATATGCCCAACGTTATGGGGGAGAAGCTGTTGTTGTACACCCGGGAGAAGTACCTTTTCCTGAGGATATCAGCAAAGACCTTGGAAAGATCTATAACGAGGAAGGCCCGGATTCACCGAAGTATCGGAGCAAATGGGCTGAATTGATGGAGCGGCGGGAAGCCCTCAGTTCAGGGTATGTGGAGAAAATTATCGCCAGTCTGGATGAGGTATGCAATCGGGCGGCAGCTAAAGGTCTGGATGTTCGTTTTGGTATCGAGACGAGATCCCGACCACAACAGATTCCTACCCTTGCCGAAGCCAAGACCATCATCACGGCCCTCAAAGGAGCTCCGGTTGGTATCTGGTACGATACAGGTCATGCCATCATGATGGACCGAATGGGCCTTTATGACAGTGTGGGAGAAATGCAAGGCCTGATGGATGATATCGTAGGGGTCCATATCCATGAGACACTTGGTCTCTCGGATCACTGGTGCCCGTATGTACACAGTAAGGATATGAACTTCTATGATGCCTATCTGCCGATGATTCGCCGGGCACAGGTGAAGGTGTATGAGTTGAAGTCTGCCTGTAAGGCAGAAGAGATTCATGAGAGTCATGACTTGCTAATGAAGAAGCTTGGAGTGACAGAGTAGGCGCGGTGATGTGGGAAACAGTTTGCATGTTCACAGCATGTGTTTAACGAATGTTTTCTCAGTGACGGAGACCCATAAATATGTAGTAAAACAAGCACAGATTTTCTAGCGACTTATGTAGAAATATGATATATACTGACGAGAAAAATGAACTCACCTACGGGCGGTATGAGTAGGCTTCCGGTCTGAATTGAAGGCACTGAAGCAACATACTCCGCACATCGGGAGAATGCATTGGTATGGAGGGGACTGCACATGTACAAACAACTGGTGGACAGTAATGACAGAGCGGTAGAAAGAGGCATATCCCGGCAGATGCTTGACCCGGAAAGCCGTTACTATGGAGGGACAATTGATCCCTTCACAGGTGTTGCCTGGGTCAACCATACGACTGGAACGCCCACGGATATGTGTTACTGGGGAGCTGCGCTCTCCAATCCGGACTCTATCTATTACCGGGATGAATCGTTGTTAAATCGACTGCTGTTAGCTACGGAATTTGTACTCCGCTTCCAGCATGAAGACGGTTCAATATCGCCTGGCTGGACCAATTACCATTCCCCTCCAGATACTGCATTTGTCGTTGTAGGGTATTCACAGTTGTATCAGCTTCTTCAGCAGCAAGAATGGGAGCCGCTTCAACCTGTATTGAACAATATGAGGCTGTTTCTGGAACGGACAATCCCAACCATGCTTACGGGAGGTTGTCATACGCCCAATCATCGCTGGGTGCTATGCGCGGCGCTTGGTTTCCTGCATGAAATATTTGATCTGGAGGAAGCTGTGCAGCGCGCAGAGCAGTGGATGGATGAAGGCATGGATATTACACCTGATGGGGAGTGGACAGAACGGAGCAATGGGATATACAGCGCAGTTAGCGACATCATGTTAGTTCATGCTGCGCGCCTGCTCAATCGTCCTGAACTGCTGGAACCAGTGAGGCTTAATCTCCGCATGATGGTGTATCTTGTCCATCCTACGGGTGAAATTGTTACGGACTATTCAGGACGACAGGATCTGGGCAGTGTTCATGATCTGTCACCTTATTATCTGCCTTATGCCATTTTGGCTCGGCTGGACGGTGATCCACTCTTAGCCGGTATGGCAGCCTGGGCTGGAGATACATTGACAGATCCGGGAGTATGTTCGGTGAATACGCTCATTCGATTAATGCTTGAGCCGGAGCTTCAACAGACCAATGACACACGTGATGCATTACCGGAACAGTATGAGGTCATGCTGAATGAACATTTTGTACGGGGAGAATATCTGGAGCAGATGGACGCAGTAGGGCATCACGGTCGTATTTCGCACAGTCGGATGCATACGGATTTTGGTGCTCCGGTAGCCCGAATTCGGGATGGTGCTACAAGTGTGACTGTGATGACAGAAGTTCCTTCTTTCTTCGCGCTTCGTCATGGCAAGGTGCGCCTGCTGGCTGTGCAACTGGCCTCTTACTTTAATCCAGGGTATGTACCTATGCAGCAAATGACGAGGCTGTCCGAAGGCTATCGACTAACTGGTGAGCAGAAAAAAGGTTATTACGGCCCAATCCCTGCGAACCTGCTTCCAGAATCGGCTGCATCAGATATAAGTCCATGGTATTTGTTACCTCATCAGAGTCGTCAGCTTACTCATGAGCAGACATTCCGTGTAGGAGCAGAATTACAGCCAACGGAAAACGGATGGAACATGCATCTATCTGGACAGGAACCGGAGGACATTATGATGCAGTTATCCTTTGTATTCGGAAGCGAAGGTGAGCTGACCTGTGAGGACGCGATTGAAACGAGTGAGGGTCACTATTTGTGGAAAGGCGGTACATTACGCTATACCTGCGGAGAAGACTGGCTGGAGATCACCGGGGGCGAACTGGGTCATCTGGCGGCAACGGTACGTGAGGCAAAACTGCCGGACAAGTGTAAGGTTGTGCTGGTCAATTTCATGACGCCGTTTGATAAAACCCTTCAAATTTCACTTTCTCCTTCGATGGCGTCGAAGATCTAGATTTATTAGATATTTAAGCCATAATAGTTAGAAGACCGAGCCCAAATGCTCGGTCTTCTTTTTTTACGAACGACGAATGACTGCAATTAACGTTCTAAAATGATATTCCCACTGTCCAGCTCAGTCCAGTAATGTATGAACTATGATCATTTCAGTTGCTCTAACGCAGTTTCGATTGGTTTAGTGAACAGAGGATCATCTTTGGTTTTGCTCCAGTAAACAATAAAAACATTTCCTTTCTCATATAGAAAAGGGAATGTTGTAAATTGGGCGCTTTCCATGTGTTTATTGAAGTCTTTTGTCCCGTTGATGCGATCCTTTTCAGAATTGAAAATATAAAAATGTATAAATTCAGGGCTATATGGTTCTTCTTCTACGGGCACTTCAACGGAGTACACCTCAGGTACAACATCATTTAATTTCAAAGGATACCCGGTTATACCAAAGGACACTAAATCCAGTTCTTGAGACTCGAGCGCGCTCAGTACATCCTCTAATGTGAACTTATTTTCTATGTTTTCTATATCTTTTGAACATCCATTCAAAGCAAACAAGCATATTAAGATGAATATAAGTGGTTTTATCTTTGAGATCCTCAATATAACATCCCCTTAAAATATTTATTTTTTATTACATACGCGAAAAAGAGGCTGACCGTCAGAGCTAATATACGTTGTTTAATTTTTAATGGAGATAAACCACTAAAAAGGACAATAAGGATAATAATACCATAGACTACACTCGTATTATTATAACCGGACCGAATCCAGTTAGATGCCGCGTAACCGACAAGAATAGACTAATGCAATACTGCAAAGAGAGCCTATGGTAAGTGAGTGTAGGAGTCTCTAGGTAAACATGGTTTTCCTTTGAATAAACAACGCTCCAAGGTGATAGGTTTCCGCAAAATGGAATATCATCTTCTTTTGCATTTTTTTCATAAACGACATGAAACTACATATTGAGAAGTGGGCCTTAAGATGTGGTATACTGAAGAGTATGAATGAAATGCAAAGAGGAGGTGCCTTGGAAGATGAAGGGCAAGCTAGTGCGGGCTGAGGGACACCTTGCCAATATTATACCGATTCACTTGGATGCTTCTTTCTTCTTTGAAAGAGCTGTCCGCTCGCTGGACCGTAATCATGTCGACAAGGCATTAAAATATTTTCGCAAAGCTGTTGAATACGAACCGGAAAATCCGGTAAATCATTGTAATATGGCGGGTATATTATCGGAGAAGGGGGATTACGAAGCCTCCAATGCCATTCTGGCTAACGTGCTGGAAGTGGTAGATCCGTCGATGACGGAATGTTATTTTTATATGGCGAACAATTATGCAAATATGGATCGGTTTGAGGAAGCCGAGCAAGCACTTGTTACCTATCTGGAGGAGGACACTCAAGGTCAGTTCATGACGGAAGCCGAAGAGATGATGGAGCTTCTGTATTATGAGCTGGATCGTCCGACCAAACTGAATCGAATCAAATCACGCAAAGGTGTAGTGGAGCACGATCAGGCACGGGAACTGCTGGAAGAAGGAAAATTTGCACAGGCTGCTGAATTGCTCGAAGGCATGTCTTCTGATTATCCTGATTACTTGGCTGCCCGTAACAATCTGGCACTCGCCTACTATTATATGGGTCTGTTTCCCAAAGCAAAAGAGACCATTGCCGAAGTGCTTGAACAGGAACCAGGTAATCTGCATGCACTCTGTAATTTGGCCATTTTCCATCAAAATGAGAACCGGGCTGATCAAGTGCTGCTTCTGATCAAAAAATTGCGGGTCATCGTGCCCTTCCAGCACGAACAAGTCTACAAACTGGCGACAACGATGGGAATTCTGGGCCAACACGATACGGCTTATGTTCACTTCCGGCGTTTGCTCAAGGACGAAGAGACAGCTGCTGATCCGGCACTTGCTCACTATGCAGCAGTGGCGGCTTATAATACAGAACGTTATGATGCTGCTGAGCGTTTATGGCATCATGTGTCCAAGCTTGATCCGGGTTCCGAAGTATCCCGGTATTATCTGTCAGGTCTTGAGGCTGTAAAACAAGGCGAGCAAGAGCCAGAGAAGCTGAGCTATCACTATCATCTGCCATTTGATGAGCAATTCAGACAGTGGGAGAACTACGGTAGTGGCATACCTGAAGAAATGAAGAATGATCCACTGATTCGCTCATCCTTCTTCTGGGCATTGCGTCATGGTGATCGGGCAACCAAGCTACAGGTTATTCATGCGCTTGGGATGATCGGTGACTATGAGGTGCAACAGGCTCTGCAATCCTTTATTGAAGAGCCTGGAGAAGAACAGGATCTGCTTGAGGTAGCACAAACTGTACTGAACGGATTGAAATCGGCTGAACATGAGGATCGGAATACTCAGGTGGTTCGACCCTTTTCTCCTGTAGCCTTGAAGTCTATTGGGAAGGTTCAATCCACATCAGAACAATCGGACACTGGTTCAACCTCCCATTGGCAGGCGGTTGTTGATCGTGCGTTACAGATGTCTGAAGCAAAGGCTGAGTTGCAGCAAGAGATGGAACGGCTCTGGACGGATTATGTATCCCGGGTACATCCGGAAGTTCCGGGTACGAAGCAGATTGAGGGTTGGGCTGCAGGACTTGAATATTTGGCAGCGAAGAATCACAGTCGGCCCGTTACCTATCAAAGCATTGCTGAGCGGTATGGGATATCGGCATCAACGGTTAGCAAGTATGCTAAACAGATTCATTCGGTTTGTAACAGCAAGCCACCACTAGTATAGAAAGTTCGCTTCAACTCGTTTTCAGAAAGACATCAACAGGTGAAGGATACAACAACCGGGAAAACGGGTAAACTTAACGAATGGGCTTCGTAAACGCCTGTAGGATATCATCTTGGCAAGTTCATCGCTAGTACAACACATTCTCACCTTAATTAAGGAGGCTGTATCTATATGTCTAAATACAGAACGATTGTGATCGGAACGGGACCTGCGGGTCTGACAGCAGCGATATATCTGGCTCGTGCTAATCTGAAACCACTGGTTATCGAAGGTCTTCAGCCGGGTGGTCAATTGACGACGACAACGGAAGTTGAGAATTTCCCCGGTTTCCCGCAAGGTATCATGGGTCCGGAACTGATGGACAACATGCGTAAGCAAGCTGAACGTTTTGGAGCGGAATTCAAAAACGGTTGGGTGGAAGAGGTTGATTTCAGCAAACCGCCCTTCAAGGTCAAAGTTGGAGGAATCGGTGAACTGGAAGCTGAATCGATCATTATCTCCACAGGTGCTTCCGCTCGTTATCTCGGTATTCCGGGCGAGCAGGAAAATGTGGGACGTGGTGTAAGTACATGCGCGACATGTGACGGCTTCTTCTTCCGAGGCAAAAAAATCGTGGTCGTGGGCGGTGGAGACTCCGCGATGGAGGAAGCGAGTTTCCTGACTCGTTTTGCAACAGACGTGACATTGGTTCACCGCCGGGATGAATTACGTGCATCCAAGATTATGCAGGATCGGGCTCGCAGCAATGAAAAGGTGAAGTGGGCGTTGAACCGTACTCCACTCGAGGTCGTACCAGAAGCTTTGGGTGTCAAAGGGCTGAAAGTGCGCAACAACGAGACGGGGCAGGAAGAGTTGCTTGAAGCAGATGGCGTATTCGTTGCCATTGGTCACACACCGAATACCGGATTCCTGGGTAATGCGATTGCACTTGACGAACATGGCTATGTTGTCGTTAAACCCGGAACAACGGAGACCAATATTCCAGGTGTATTTGCCTGTGGCGATGTTCAAGATACGAAGTATCGTCAAGCTATTACGGCTGCAGGATCAGGATGTATGGCCGCGATGGATTGTGAGAAGTTCCTTGAAGGAAGCATTGTCCATGATTGGAGCGAAACGTTGGATAAATAAGCATTACATGCGTGAGGTTAGGCATATGCTGGGAATAAGAGACAACGGGAAGTCTCATGAAATGAGAGAAGCCGGAAGGCTTCTCTTTTTTTGAAACTACAGTGGGCATGAGATCGTATACATATAGGGCATATTAGCTGTGAGGTGAAGATTTTGGGGGAAATGATAAAAGATTGGTTACAGAATGCGACAGTGAGACGATTTTTAATCCTGCTCTTGTTCTGTTTAATTTTGTTCAGTATGGGGAGTATGCTGCACATGATTCTGCTGTTGTTCCTGGTGACGTATGTCATGAACAGGTTACAGCATTTCATTACAGGTGGTTTGAATCGGTTGTTTCCAATCAATTATAAAGTTGTGGTCATCCTACTCTATATGATTGTGATCGCAGTCATTGTGCTTGGCATTTCCAGATATTCACCACGGATCGTGGATCAGGTCGTCCAGTTGACAAACGAGATTATGAAATTTCTGGATAGTGCAGACGGTGATAATTTTGCGTCCAAAATTGCGGGTTATCTTCAATCCTTCGATATTAAAAATTACACCAATGATGCATTGAAATATATTTTCGCTTTGAGCAAATGGCTGGAGTTTATTCTGCTCGTCATCATTCTGAGTCTGTTCTTCTTGTTGCAGAAGCAGGAGATATCCAAGTTCACGTCCAAGTTCAAAACAAGTAAAATTGGATGGTTCTACAATGAAGTTGCTTATCTGGGAGACAAGTTCGTATCTTCTTTTGGTAAAGTCATTGAGGCACAGCTTCTTATTGCGGTGTTTAATACGGTACTGACGATACTGGGCTTATGGATTCTGGGTTTCCCGTATCTGTTCGCTCTGACCATTCTGGTGTTCATGCTCAGTCTGGTTCCCGTTGCGGGGGTTATCATCTCACTTGTACCGCTCTGTCTGATTGGGTATCAGATGGGTGGACTGAAATTAAGCATTATTGTGATCATCATGATTATTGTTATTCATGCTTTGGAGACGTACTTCCTGAATCCAAAACTGATGGCACACAAGACCAAATTGCCAATGTTCTACACCTTTATCGTACTAATTCTGTCGCAACACTTCCTGGGGATCTGGGGACTGATCATTGGTATTCCGATCTTTGTCTTCCTGCTCGATATTCTGGATGTGAACAAGATGGAGAAGACGGAAGAGCCGGTACGTGTGGAAACGAAGTTATAACGTAGAAAAATCAACTGAGTCAGCCCAATTTCTACAATTTCAGATTTTCATAAAAGTAAGGGAGCCTTCCTGTGGATGGAAGGCTCTTTTTTTGTTCGCAATACCGTCATTAGATAGCTTTCTGCGTAAGAATGACAGGTGGTGGGGTACATAAGACGAGTCACCACTCTGAGGGGACGATGTTGATCTTTTATGAATGGAACGAGTGAAGATGCAATATCATGAGTTGAGGCTTCCTCTGTTATAGAGGAAGGAATAAAGCGTGCGTTTATAAATGAAGGTAATGAGGATGTATACGTATTCAAAAACGGTGTGTGATGTTGTTCACAACCCCGGCGGAGCAGGAGGTACTAGAGGTCTTCTCGTCTTGACCCAGGCGTATCCTTCAATTATAGTTGGTACGTAGGACTTAAACTATTTTAGATAGATAAAGGTGGCTTGCAGCATGTCTGAGAAAATCTACGTTGGGGTCGATCTCGGCGGAACAGCAATCAAGGTCGGTATATGCGATGAACAAGGTCAGCTAATGCATACGTATGAAGGACCGACTGAAGTGGATAAGGGCGTAGACACGGTCATCGCCAACATCGAGAAGTATGTCCGACATATCGTAGCCGAATCATCTTACAGTTGGGAACAGCTTGAGGGTGTAGGTGCTGGGGTGGCCGGTTTCACGAATGTACGCGAGGGAATTATCGTTCATGCCCCTAACATCGGATTTCGGAATGTGGCCATTCGTTCGATTCTGGAAGAACGTCTGGGCAAGCCAATCAAAATAGATAACGATGCAAACGTGGCTGCACTGGGTGAAGTCTGGGCAGGTGCGGGTAAAGGTGTAGACAACTGCGTATGTTATACACTCGGTACGGGTGTTGGCGGAGGCTTGATCCTGAATGGTAATATTTATCAGGGTTTCTCCGGTATGGCGGGAGAACTGGGTCATATCAGTGTTGTACCTGATCTGGAAGCCATCAAATGCGGTTGTGGTAAAATGGGATGTGTAGAAACAGTATCGTCTGCAACGGGTATTATCCGTATGGCAAAGGATGCCGTAGAGCGCGGGGATCATACGTCACTGGCACTCGTCGACAAGATTGCAGCCAAAGAAGTATTTGATGCTGCCAAGGCAGGCGATGAAGTGGCACAGCGCATTGTGAATCGTGCGGCCTTTTACCTGGGCAAGTCCATGGCTACTGTAGCAGCTGTCATTAACCCGGAGATGTTCATCATCGGTGGTGGCGTATCCAAAGCGGGCAATTTCTTATTTGATGAAATCCGTACTGTGTTTGCTAAGCTGACGCCAGAACCGTTGCAAGATGGGGTTCAGATTCTGGAAGCTACACTTGGTAATAATGCAGGTATTGTGGGTGCAGCAGGTCTTCTCTTGCGTTCCTAGTATCCTCGTAACAATATATGAAGACAGCAATATGATAAGGAGGGGACATTTATGCTTGAAGGTGAAGGATCACCAGGCACAGGCGCCACGCTCATTATCATTACGGGCATGTCCGGAGCAGGTAAAACCATTGCAGTACAAAGCCTGGAGGATCTGGGTTTCTTCTGTGTGGATAATCTGCCGCCGGTATTGATTCCAAAATTTGCGGAACTAATTGAACAGTCAAACGGCAAGATTGGTAAGGTTGCATTGGTTATCGATCTGCGCGGGCGTGAATTCTTTACGGCTCTGTCCGAGTCTTTGAACTATATTAAAGATCATTTTACCATTCATTGCGAGATTTTATTCCTGGATGCTACAGATTCTGTACTTGTTCAGCGTTACAAAGAAAGCAGGCGCAGACATCCTCTGGCTCCTGAGGGCATGCCGCTGGACGGCATCCGACTGGAACGCAAGATGTTGGAGGAACTCAAAAACTCTGCGACTCAGGTACTGAATACAAGTACAATGAAGCCTGCTCAACTGAAAGAACGCATCATATCCCGTTTTTCTCATCTGGAAAGCCAAATGCTGTCGGTGAATATTACATCGTTTGGATTCAAGTATGGCATTCCGATTGATGCTGATCTGGTGTTTGATGTACGTTTTTTACCGAATCCGCATTATATTGATCATTTGCGACCAAATACGGGACAGAATAGTGATGTGTATGAATATGTTATGAAATGGCCAGAGACACAGGCGTTTCTGACCAAGCTGCTGGATATGCTGCATTTCCTGATTCCGCAATACCGGAAGGAAGGCAAAAGCCAGGTTATTATTGGAATCGGCTGTACCGGAGGCAAGCATCGTTCGGTAGCAATATCGGAATATTTGGGCAAGATGTTGGGAAGCAGCGAGACAGAAGCTGTTACCGTGAGCCATCGCGACGCTGACCGGGACCGTCATTGAAGAGGGTGAAGGGATGAAAGAGGCCGGACCACGAAGAGAACGTCCGAGAATAGTTGTAATGGGCGGCGGAACCGGATTATCCGTGATGTTGCGCGGTTTGAAAGAGAAGCCGCTGGATATCACGGCCATCGTCACAGTTGCAGATGACGGTGGAAGTTCAGGCATCCTGCGCAATGAGCTACAGATGCCGCCTCCGGGCGACATTCGCAACGTGCTTACGGCACTGGCTGATGTAGAACCATTGCTTTCAGATATGTTGAAGTACCGTTTCAATACAGGCGCGGGGCTTGCAGGCCACAGCTTGGGAAATTTGATTTTGGCTGCAATGACGGATATTTCGGGCGACTTTGTGACCGCAGTGCGGGAGCTTAGCCGCGTGTTTGCCGTTCGAGGTGAGGTATTGCCAGCCGCAGGCCAGGCCGTTGTGTTGCATGCCGAGATGGAAGATGGGACAATTATTACAGGTGAGTCCAAAATTCCTGAGGCGGGTGGACGCATCAAACGTGTTTTCCTTGAACCGGATCACGTGGAGCCGTTGCCAGAGGCAGTAGAGGCCATTCGTCAAGCTGATGCTATTCTGATCGGGCCAGGCAGCCTCTATACAAGCATCCTTCCCAATTTACTCGTACCTAAGCTTGCAGAAGCTGTGGTAGAGGCTGATGCGGTGAAGATGTTTATCTGTAATGTGATGACACAGCCGGGAGAAACAGATAACTATACGGTAAGTGACCACCTTAAGGCGGTACACGAGCATATAGGTCATCAGCTCTTCGACTATGTTATCGTAAATAATGGTGATATTCCGCTGCAAGTGCAAAATAAGTATGCGGAAAAAGGAGCAAAACCGGTTGTACTGGATATGAATGTACTCGAAAGTGCCGGCTATCAGGTGGTTGCAGATACCCTTGTTCTGTTCAAAACCTATCTGCGTCATGATGCTGACAAGTTAAGTCATCACATCTACCAACTGGTACAAAATTGGATGTTACGGAAGAGGTGAAGTCCCATGTCGTTTGCAGCACAGACCAAAAAAGAGTTAACCATGATCGAGAGCGAACCGTGCTGCGAAAAGGCGGAACTTTCAGCCCTCATCCGTATGCTTGGTGCAGTGCAGTTATCGAATAAAAAAGTAATCTTGGATATTTCGACGGAGAATGCCGCGATTGCAAGACGGGCATACTCTCTGCTTAAAAAGCATTTTCAAGTGCATACGGAATTACTGGTCCGCAAAAAAATGCGGCTGAAAAAGAACAATGTATATATTGTTCGTATTCCAACCATGGTACAGGAGATTCTCAATAGTCTTCATATTGTATCTGAGGGCTTTCTCTTTACCCCAGGGATCAGTACGGAATTGTTTCAGCAAAACTGTTGTAAACGGGCCTATCTTCGCGGTGCATTTCTGGCCGGTGGATCGGTTAATAATCCGGAAGGTTCCTCGTACCACCTGGAGATTGCGTCTATGTATGAAGAGCACTGTCAGGCACTGGTTGACCTGGCCAATGAATTTCATCTGAATGCACGGTGTATAGAACGGAAAAAAGGATTCATCCTATACATTAAGGAAGGCGAGAAAATCATTGAGCTGCTCAGCATCATTGGTGCTCATCAGGCCTTGTTCAAGTTTGAAGATGTACGAATTATGCGCGACATGCGTAACTCCGTTAACCGGATTGTCAATTGTGAGACCGCCAACCTGAACAAAACCATTGGAGCGGCGGTAAGACAAATCGATAATATTCGGTTGTTGCAAAAGGAAGTTGGTCTGGAATCGCTGCCTGAGAAGCTTCGCGAAGTGGCGGAAGTTCGACTCGCTCATCCAGATATCAATTTGAAGGAAGTGGGCGAACTCCTTAAAGGTACAGTTAGCAAGTCGGGAGTGAACCATCGGCTTCGTAAAATTGATGAGCTGGCTGAGAAAGTACGCACAGAACGTTATGGTTGAGACGGAGTGGGGTAAAGTAACAAGGTCGGCTGTTTCTGCTGAACAGAAAAGTCGGGGAAGTCAACCGTTAAGGAACTAGGGGACTTACTTAGGTCATTGGATGCGCTGTGCAAAAGATGAAATTAGGGCAAAATAATGTCCGTCAAAGCACCCTGAGTTTTTTCTTCTAGTGTCCTGCACGGGTTAATGGTATAATGTTGTATAAATATAATTGTGTATTTAATGTCCAGATTTCATAATAGGGGGTAAGTTTCCATGACAAAGCACCCGGTAGTTGTCCGTTTGAAAACGGGTCTCCATGCCAGACCTGCGGCACTGTTCGTTCAAGAAGCGAATAAGTACTCGTCTGAAGTGTTCGTCGAGAAGGACGACAAAAAAGTTAATGCAAAAAGTATCATGGGGATCATGAGCCTTGCAATTAGCACAGGTACGGAAATCCAGATTAGTGCAGAAGGCGCGGATGCCGAACAGGCTGTAAACGCTTTAGTTAGTCTGGTAAGCAAGGAAGAGCTCGAAAACCAATAAGACATGATCAATCCATTGAAGAAGTCCCGAAAGGGGCTTTTTTGCGTTATTGACGTATTTGCTATCGTCAAGTGCAACATTATGGAATTTGTCCCGTCTGTTAAGGTATCAAATCGTTTAAAGTTTGAGATGTTAACACATAAGGAGGCTATCGTGATGGGTAAACAATGGATGAAACCGTTTGGTGCGGTGCTGGTGGCAAGTACGTTGCTTGTTGGAGGAACAGCATGGGTTGCACCAGGTAACTATGCTTACGCTGCAGAGGTTCAGGGAGTACAACAGAATGTGATTAATGTTGTGGGTAAAGGTGAGATTCAGGTGAAGCCTGATATCGCGTATCTGTCCATTGGTGTGAACAGTACTGCAGAGACAGCTGCATCTGCTCAAAAAGCGAATGCTGCCAAAGTTCAAAAAGTATCCAATTTGCTGAAGAACACGTGGAAGATCAGTGCAGACGACATTCAAACGAGTCAGTTCTCTGTACAACCCAACTATACGTATAGTGAAAAAGACGGACAACAAATTAAAGGATATACAGCGCATCATACGCTGACAGTCACATATCGTCAGATGGACAAGATTGGCGAGTTGCTCGATGCTGCTTCGGGTGCGGGTGCCAACAATATTGAAAACGTACGCTTTACTGTAGAAAATCCGGAAAGTTATGAATCCCAAGTGATTGAAAAAGCTGTTGCCAATGCAGATGTGAAAGCTGGCGCCATTGCAAAAGCAGTTAAACGTCAACTGGGTGCTGTTCTTTCAGTAAGCCAAGGTGATGCCAATGTGCCTGTATTCTATGCAAGCGAGGCGTTGATGTCCAAAGCACAAGATACAGCAGGTGGTACTGAGATTGAAACAGGCCAGGTTAAAGTAAGTACAATCCTGAATATCACGTATGAAATGAAATAAACAAGATCGAACTAAGGATTGTAAACTCAAGAACCTTTTTAAGTGTCATGTGAAGGGTACAACGAAATAATGACAAAGACTTTGTCCTGTGGACAGAGTCTTTTTTTGTTGGAAAAGCAAACTTTGATGAAGTTATATAGAAGGGTACCTTTTTGAAGCAACATGAAATGCTGTATATTGGTATCTTTTTTGTATAGTTGTTCGTGACAAAAAGGTCATATCCCCTTATATTTTCCTACTGATATTCATCAACATTGTAACTCGAGCTGTAAACCTTTCCGAAATCGGGTTAATTATAATAGAGAGGTGGCGTATGAGATATGCGATCAGGTCAGGATTACATACGCAATGATCCCTAATTGTGAATTCGGAGAGGAGTTTTATATATGACATCATGGAAAAAATGGACAAGTGCATTGCTCGCAGCAGGAATTATTGTAGGTAGCGGTTCGGTGTGGCAGGACAGTTCGGTTCAGGCGGCATCGGTATCCTCGAAAGTGACAACCACAGCTGAGGTGACCCTGAAGTCGGGTGGAAAAACACTGACTCAAAAAGGACTTCTTCAAGGTGGTTCAACTTGGGTATCTCTTACGGCAGTTAAAGATGTGGCAGGTGGAACGCTGAAATATGATGCGAAAACCAAAGAGTACGCTTTGACAGCAGCCAATAACACAATGACGATCAGCCTATTGGATGGCGAGCCGAGTGTTCGAATTAACAACTATTATCCTCAAGTGGACGCAAAGCTGATCAACGGCAGATTATATATCCCATTCTCGGCAATGAGAGATTATCTGGGTGTACAGGGGAATTGGGATAGCAAAACCAAAACGTTGACACTCAGCAAAGTGAAACAAAATAACGTTAAAATTAAAGCGGCAACAGTTAATGTTACTGTAAAAAATGCTGAAGTAGATGTTCAATATCCGCAAGTGAGTGGACTTGCCAGCAAAGAAGCTGAAGCGGCGATCAACAAAGTGTTGAAAGACGAAGTGGATGCGTATGTAGCTGACTTCAAGAAACAGACATCTGAATTCGGCGGTGCAACAGCCAACCGTCCATATGCATTTGAGAGCTCCTATGTAGTGACGTACAACGAAAAAGGCGTGCTGGGACTCATTACACAACGATACGAAGATTATGCTGGCGCTCATGGTATGACGTACCGTACGGGCCACACCTTTGCACTGGACACAGGTAAGGAGCTTACGTTAGATGATGTGCTGCAAAATAACAAAACCATGCGCGAGACGTTGAGTAAAAAAGTGGGTGAACAACTGAAAGCCCGCGGTGGATACCTCGACGGTTATAAAGGGTTAAATAAAGATCAAGATTTCTATGTGACACCAACGGGTGTAGTTGTGTTCTTCCAGTTGTATGAGTATACGGCGTACGCAGAGGGATTCCCTGAAATGCCATTTACGTACAAAGAGCTTCTCCCTAAAGGCACGGAACCTTTCAATAATGTAAATGGAACCAAATAAAGAATCATTATTATGCACTCTTAAGTTTTCTTCCTTATAAAATGAAAAAAGAAGCCCCCATCATAATTATGATGAGGGCTTCTTCTCGTATAGACAACACAATTATATGTTGCTGATTACGTTAGGTGTTGATTATGTTAACGCATAGACCGTGGTCTACGTCACACTTAGATGCCTTGTGATCCTACGTTTTCGATGACTTTATCAATGATACCGTAATCGGCGGCTTCAGCAGCACTCATGAAGTAGTCACGATCTGTATCTTTCTCAATCCGCTCCAGCGGTTGACCTGAACGCTCAGAGATGATGCGGTTCAACGTATCACGCATTTTCAGGATGCGGCGAGCACGGATTTCGATGTCAGAAGCCTGACCTTGTGCACCACCAAGTGGTTGGTGAATCATAATTTCACTGTTTGGTAATGCAAAACGTTTACCTTTTGCACCGGCATTCAACAAGAATGCACCCATGGAAGCCGCCATACCTACACAGATGGTAGATACATCCGGTTTGATGAATTGCATTGTATCGTAAATCGCCATACCGGCTGTAATCGATCCGCCTGGGCTGTTGATGTATAAGTGAATGTCTTTCTCCGGATCTTCCGCAGCCAGGAACAACATCTGTGCCATAATGGCATTAGCCACTACGTCATTAACATCGCTACCAAGGAAAATAATACGATCCTTCAGCAATCTGGAGTAGATGTCGTAGGCGCGCTCACCCCGGTTGCTCTGTTCAACGACCATTGGAATAAAACTCACGTGAAAAACCTCCTTGGAATGTAAATGTTATTGGTGTTTATACTTAAACTGTTACCGTATTACCCACATAATAAACAATTCCAAACAAAAAGTCAAAGAAAGTCAAACTAACTTGCAAAAAAAAGAAACCTTTCCGGTTTCATTGGTTAAATGGGTTATGAGCTGTTAAATAAAAATGGCGCGCCCGCCAAGAATCGAACTTGGATCTCAGGCTTCGGAGGCCTACGTCATATCCATTGGACCACGGGCGCACATTAATTTGCTACCAATTTATGTAGCTTTCTAAATATATGACAGCAATAATGATTATAGCTCATGAAATATTTAATTGCAAGCAGTTCGTTGTGGTATTGGTTTGGATTAACCTAAAAATGATCATGATGAAGAAGAGTGGATAAAGAGTGCATTTAAGTAAATGCTATTAGAGGTTTTGGACATGCCGTATGAAATGTAATTCTGAGCGATATGTAGATTGAATTCATTTGTTTCTTCTATATATGGTATGTGTGAGCTAGTCCTAGATCATGGAAGTCTGGGATTGTGAAAATAGGCGCGTACAAACGCTGAATGCGTGTCGAAATAACACGTTGAAACACTTGCATGTCGCGTCAGTTTTAGGTAGAATAGACGTGGGACTTAAAAAGTTAACCCGGGACGTTTTAGGGCCACGAAAGAGAGCTTAGAACGAGAACTTGCGGGAGTGGAAAGCATGCGAACGATTTTAGAAGTACAAAAGCAGCTTCTGCCTGATCTCATGGATATCTTGAAAAAGAGGTATACGATTCTGCAACAGATCATGTTATCGGATGTGATCGGACGGAGAACGTTAGCTAATTCCATGCAGATGACCGAGCGGGTTCTGAGGGCTGAGACCGATCTGTTAAAGGCTCAGGGACTTATCGAAATTGACAGTGCAGGAATGAAGATCAGTGAGGCAGGGTATGATTTGCTGCAGCAGTTAGAGCCCGTAGCCAAAGAGCTGTTCGGATTATCCGAGCTGGAAGAGCGCATCAAGCAAGCCTACGGTCTGCAAAAGGTAGTTGTGGTTCCTGGTGATTCGGACGTTTCTCCATTTGCCAAAAGGGAACTGGGCAGAGCCGGAGCGAAGGCTCTCGGCAATATCATGAGTGACAACGACGTTGTCGCCGTTACTGGTGGTTCAACAACGGCCGAAGTCGCAGAACAACTAAATCCGCCAACATCGCTCAAAGGTGTCTGGTTCGTACCAGCACGCGGTGGACTTGGAGAAAGCCTTGAAATTCAGGCTAATACGATCGCATCCACAATGGCAAAACGGGTAGGGGCGCAATACAAACTCCTGCATGTACCGGATTTGCTCAGTGATCATGCCTATGAATCATTAATCCAGGACCCTAGTGTTCAGGAGATTCTGCAGCTGATCAGGCAATCACGGATTGTTATTCATGGAATTGGTGATGCCGTAGAGATGGCCAAAAGACGCAAACTTGCGACGGAGATTATAGATGAACTTCAGGAGCAAGGGGCCGTATCTGAATCTTTCGGTTATTACTTTAATGATCAGGGTAAGGTGGTACATACCATGCTTACACTGGGTATGCGACTTCAGGATATTGAACGAACCGATGTTGTGATTGGAATTGCAGGTGGCAAAAGCAAAGCTGCTGCTATACATTCCGTGTTACGATTTGGTCAGGAAGATATTCTGATTATTGATGAGGCTGCTGCCGAAGTCATCGTTGCTGAAATGGAATAAGGTTTTACTTTGCATCACAACTATTGTTGTCTTGACGGACTTCACCGTCTGTCTTGAATATATAAGTTTCATAAAAAATTAATCAAAACTTGGGAGGAACTTACTCATGATTAAAGTAGGTATTAACGGTTTTGGACGTATTGGACGCTTGGCATTCCGCCGTATTCAAAATGTAGCAGGCATCGAGGTAGTAGCAATCAACGACTTGACTGACGCTAAAATGCTCGCTCATTTGCTCAAATATGATACAACTCAAGGTCGCTTCGATGGCGATGTTGAAGTACACGATGGCTTCTTCAAAGTGAACGGCAAAGAAGTTAAAGTATTGGCTAACCGTAACCCGGAAGAACTTCCTTGGGGCGACCTGGGCGTAGATATCGTTCTGGAATGTACTGGTTTCTTCACAACTAAAGAAGCAGCTGAGAAACACTTGAAAGGTGGAGCTAAGAAAGTTGTTATCTCCGCACCAGCTACTGGCGACATGAAAACCATCGTTTACAACGTAAACCATGAAATCCTCGACGGTACTGAAACTGTAATCTCCGGTGCATCTTGCACAACAAACTGCCTGGCACCTATGGCAAAAACACTGCAAGACAAATTCGGAATCGTTCAAGGTTTGATGACTACAATTCACGCTTACACTGGCGACCAAAACACATTGGATGCTCCACACCCTAAAGGTGACTTCCGTCGTGCTCGCGCAGCAGCTGAAAACATCATCCCTAACACAACTGGTGCTGCTAAAGCAATCGGTCTGGTAATCCCAGAACTGCAAGGCATCCTTGATGGTGCAGCTCAACGTGTACCAGTAGCTACTGGTTCCCTGACTGAGCTCGTAACTGTTCTGAACAAAAAAGTAACTGCTGAAGAAGTTAACGCAGCTATGCAAGAAGCTTCCGATCCAGAAACTTTCGGATACACAGAAGACGAAATCGTATCTTCCGATATCCAAGGAATCACTTTCGGTTCCCTGTTTGATGCAACTCAAACTAAAGTTCTGACTGTTGGCGACCAACAATTGGTTAAAACTGTAGCTTGGTATGACAATGAAATGTCCTACACTGCACAATTGGTTCGCACTTTGGAGCACTTTGCAAAAATGATTAAGTAATATCTGTAATAACATAGAGCGGAAACAGATGCTATATTGTTTCCGCTCTTTATATATCTACATTTTGCAAATTTCTCAAAAACACCAGGATTGACGAGGGATTTTAGCTCTTGATTGGTCCACCAAATACATGGGTGCGGAGGAAATACAGATGAACAAAAAAAGTGTACGCGATATCGAATTGACAGGAAAACGGGCTTTTGTCCGTGTAGATTTCAATGTGCCGCTCGAAGATGGTAAAATTACAGATGACAAACGTATTCGTGCAACGCTTCCTACAATCAACTTCTTGATTGAAAAAGGCGCTAAAGTCATTTTGGCAAGCCACATGGGTCGTCCTAACGGCGAAGTGGTTGAATCTTTGCGTTTGACTCCAGCAGCTGAGCGTTTGTCTGAATTGCTTGGTAAAACAGTTGTTAAAGCTGACGGTTCTGTTGGTGACGCTGTTAAAGCTCAAATCGCTGAACTGAACAACGGAGACGTATTGTTGCTTGAAAACGTTCGTTTCCACGCAGGCGAAGAGAAAAACGATCCGGAACTGGCAAAACAATTTGCTGAACTGGCTGACGTTTTCGTTAACGATGCGTTTGGCGCGGCTCACAGAGCACACGCTTCGACTGAAGGAATCGCTCACTTGCTTCCAGCAGTGTCCGGTTTGTTGATGGAGAAAGAACTTGAAGTGTTGGGTAAAGCAATCTCCAACCCTGAGCGTCCTTTCACAGCTATCATTGGTGGATCCAAAGTTAAGGACAAAATCGATGTAATCGACAACCTGCTGAACATTGCAGACAACGTAATCATCGGTGGCGGTCTGACTTACACGTTCTTCAAAGCACAAGGACATGAGATTGGACAATCCTTGCTGGATGATTCCAAACTTGATGTTGCTCTCGGTTTTATCGAAAAAGCGAAAAAATTGGGCAAAAACTTCTACCTGCCGGTAGATATCGTAGTATCTGACGATTTCAGTGCGAAAGCAAACACACAAATCGTTGACATCGATGGTATCCCAGCAGATTGGGAAGGTATCGACATCGGTCCTAAAACACGTGAGATCTATGCTGATGTAATCAAAAACTCCAAATTGGTTGTGTGGAACGGACCAATGGGCGTATTTGAAATCGAGCCATTCTCCCACGGTACTCGTGCAGTAGCGGAAGCTTGCGCTGAGACAGAAGCTTACACTGTAATTGGTGGCGGTGACTCCGCAGCAGCAGCTGAGAAGTTCAAATTGGCTGACAAGATGAACCACATCTCTACAGGTGGCGGTGCATCGCTCGAGTTCATGGAAGGTAAAGTACTTCCAGGCGTAGTGGCATTGAACGACAAGTAAGTTTTAGTAGTCTATAGCATGAAGGAGTTGAAACCCATGAGAACACCGATTATCGCAGGTAACTGGAAAATGTTCAAAACGGTTTCCGAATCCAATGACTTCATTCAGGAAGTTAAAGGAAAAGCGGAAGTTGAAGGCGTGGAAACTGTAATCTGCGCACCGTTTACAAATCTGCCATCCCTGGTAGAAGCTGTTAAAGGCACAAACATCAAAATTGGTGCACAAAATCTTCATTTTGAAGATAACGGTGCATTCACAGGTGAAATCAGCGGCGTGATGCTGAAAGACCTGGGTGTGGATTATGTCATTATTGGTCACTCGGAGCGCCGTCAATATTTTGCGGAAACCGATGAGACTGTCAATAAAAAGTTGCATGCAGCATTCCGTCACGGATTGACTCCAATCTTCTGCCTTGGTGAGACGCTTGAAGAGCGTGAAGCGAACCAAACAAAAGACGTATGCAAAGTGCAAACAGTAGCTGCTTTTGCAGGTCTGTCTGCAGAGCAAGCGGCCCAAGTTGTTATCGCTTATGAGCCAATCTGGGCGATTGGTACAGGCAAATCCTCCACTTCCCAAGATGCGAATGAAGTTATTGCTTACATTCGTACGCTGGTGAAGGATCTGTACAACGAGACAATTGCGAATGCAGTTCGTATTCAATACGGCGGCAGTGTTAAACCAGAGAACGTAACAGAATACCTCGGACAAAGCGACATCGACGGCGCACTTGTTGGCGGTGCCAGCTTGCAGCCGGCTTCGTTCATCGCGCTTGTTGAGGGGGCGAAGTAAGATGACAGCTCCAAAACCTGTAGCACTGATCATCATGGATGGCTTTGGTCTGCGTAACACGGTGGAAGGCAATGCGGTAGCGCAAGCCAAGAAACCGAACTATGACCGTTTCATGAGCCAATTCCCACATACAACGCTCACTGCATGCGGTGAAGCTGTAGGTTTGCCAGAAGGGCAAATGGGAAATTCCGAGGTAGGTCACCTGAACATTGGTGCCGGCCGGATCGTATACCAGGATTTGACCCGTATCTCCAAATCCATTCGTGACGGCGAGTTCTACGACAATGAAACACTTGTCAAAGCCGTTCGTGAAGCGAAACAAAGCGGCAAAAAACTTCATCTCTACGGCTTGTTGTCTGATGGCGGCGTACATAGTCACATCGACCACCTGTTTGCTATGCTAGATCTGGCCAAAAAAGAAGGAATGAATGATGTATATATTCATGCTTTCATGGATGGCCGTGATGTTATGCCAGACAGTGGTAAAGACTTCATGCAGAAACTGATCGCTAAGATTGAAGAAGTCGGTGTAGGTAAAATCGCTACGGTTCAAGGTCGCTATTACGCGATGGACCGTGACAAACGTTGGGAACGGGTTGAGAAATCATACCGTGCCATCGTTTATGGAGATGGACCAAAATACACTGACCCACTCAAAGCGGTTGAAGAATCGTATGAGAAATCCGTATTTGATGAATTCGTTGAACCAACGGTTATCGTTAAAGCGGATGGTGAGCCGGTAGGTTTGGTTGAGAGCGGCGATTCCGTTATCTTCCTCAACTTCCGTCCTGACCGTGCGATCCAGTTGTCGCAAGTATTCACGAACCAGGATTTCCGCGGTTTTGATCGTGGTCCGAAGTTCCCTGTGGGCTTGCACTTTGTATGCTTGACTTTGTTCAGCGAGACGGTTGAAGGTTATGTGGCTTATTCGCCGAAGAACCTCGACAACACCCTGGGTGAAGTCCTTGTACAGAACAATAAAAAACAACTGCGTATTGCAGAAACTGAGAAATACCCGCACGTTACCTTCTTCTTCAGCGGTGGTCGTGATGTGGAGCTTCCGGGCGAAACTCGTGTACTGATCAACTCACCAAAAGTTGCAACGTATGACCTGCAACCAGAGATGAGTGCGTATGAAGTAGCTGATGCATGTGTTCGCGAGATCGAAGCAGACAAACATGACGCCATCATTCTGAACTTTGCTAACCCTGACATGGTTGGACACTCCGGCATGCTGGAGCCTACCATCAAAGCGGTTGAAGTAACAGATGAGTGCATGGGCCGTGTTGTGGATGCAGTACTTGCCAAAGGCGGCGTTGTACTGATCACGGCGGATCATGGTAACGCGGATATGGTGTTCGATGAGAAAGGACGTCCGTTCACAGCTCATACAACGAACCCGGTTCCATTCATCGTTACTGATGCAAATGTAACGCTGCGTGAAGGCGGAATCCTGGCAGATATCGCGCCAACGATCCTTGACCTGATGCAATTGCCTAAACCGGCTGAGATGACAGGTACATCCGTCATCGCTACCCGTAAATAAGTTACGCAACAACATATATGAAATTGGGAAGTTTGGAGTTTACCCCCGAACGAAGGAAGCAGAAATTGTCCGAAGAAGCAACGCGTTCGCCTTTATCACATGATTCCAACTTATGAAAATAAGTTCAAAGGAATCAGGGGATAACAGCGATCAGAGGACAATTCTGCTGACGTAGTGGAAAAGGGAAAACACAAGTGGTCCTAATTTATAATAAATTTAAATTTAAAGGAGATTATCACAAATGACTATTATTTCTGACGTGTACGCTCGCGAAGTCCTCGACTCCCGCGGTAACCCTACAGTAGAAGTTGAAGTATACCTGGAGTCCGGAGCAATCGGACGCGCAATCGTTCCATCCGGTGCCTCTACTGGTGCCCACGAAGCCGTTGAGCTTCGCGATGGTGACAAATCCCGTTACCTCGGTAAAGGCGTTCTGCAAGCTGTTAAAAACGTAAACGAAACAATCGCTCCAGAAGTTATCGGTATGGATGCATTGGATCAACTGGGTATCGACAAATTGATGATCACTTTGGATGGTACGCCAAACAAAGGTAAACTGGGCGCTAACGCAATCCTGGCTGTATCCATGGCAGTAGCTCGCGCAGCTGCTGACGCTCTGGACCTGCCATTGTACGTTTACCTGGGCGGATTCAACGCTAAAGCATTGCCAGTTCCAATGATGAACATCATCAACGGTGGTGAGCATGCTGACAACAACATCGACGTTCAAGAGTTCATGGTTCTTCCAGTTGGAGCACCAAGCTTCAAAGAAGCTCTTCGCGTAGGTGCAGAGATCTTCCACAACTTGAAATCCGTATTGAGCTCCAAAGGCTTGAACACAGCTGTAGGTGACGAAGGTGGTTTCGCACCGAACCTTGGTTCGAACGAAGAAGCAATCACTACAATCATCGAAGCAATTGAAAAAGCTGGTTACAAACCAGGCGTTGACGTATTCTTGGGTATGGACGTTGCTTCCACTGAGTTCTACAAAGATGGTAAGTACACACTTGCTGGCGAAGGTAAATCTTACACTTCCGCTGAGTATGTTGACCTTCTGGCTTCATGGGTTGAGAAATACCCAATCATCACAATCGAAGACGGTATGTCCGAAGATGACTGGGATGGTTGGAAATTGCTCACTGAGAAATTGGGAGATAAAGTACAACTCGTTGGTGATGACTTGTTCGTAACAAATACTGAGCGTCTGGGCAGAGGTATCAACGAAGGTATCGGTAACTCCATCCTGATCAAAGTTAACCAAATCGGTACATTGACTGAAACATTTGATGCAATCGAAATGGCTAAACGCGCAGGATACACAGCTGTAATCTCTCACCGTTCCGGTGAGTCCGAAGACAGCACAATCGCTGACATCGCTGTTGCAACTAACGCTGGTCAAATCAAAACGGGTGCTCCTTCCCGTACAGACCGTATCGCGAAGTACAACCAATTGCTCCGCATCGAGGATCAACTGGGTGAACTGGCTCAATACAATGGTCTTAAAGGATTCTACAACCTTAAAAAATAAGCTGGATATCCAGCTTTTACGGGCAAGCCGGGTAACCGGCTTGTCTTTTTTATTGCAACGAAGTAATGGTATAACGTAAGGATCACGCAGATGGTGAAATTTAGGGCATTGTAAAACCTGTACTACTTGTAGTACAACCATAGCTATGTTACAATTAAAGTAACTGTTTTTATGGTGAGATGTATGCCCACATGGGTAGGAGGTGGAAAGAATGGATATTGCTTTGAAATTGCTGCTCGTTGTTTTCTCGATCGGTCTAATCACTGTAGTATTACTGCAGCACGGGAAAAGCGCTGGTTTGGCGGGTGCCATCTCCGGTGGTGCGGAACATCTTTTCGGTAAAACGAAAGCGCGCGGATTGGATCTCTTCCTGCAACGTGCAACGGTGGTACTGGGTGCAGGATTTATGATTTTGTCTATTGTTGTTACGGTGGCTTCCAAGTAAGAATTGGAACTGCTGTTCAATGAATAGCTTAAGCTAATGGCTTAATTGATGAACCTTCGTTTCGTGAAGAAACGGGGGTTTTTTAATAAATTCTTACGCGTCCAAACTTTTCCAAGAATTTAATCTATAGACTCCATGATTTTAGGTCTTCTTCTCACTTCTGTTTGGTTTTCCTTCCTTAACATGCAACACACCCCTATCATGTATGGTATGTCCCTCGCTTATTCGTTACGCGAACTCACTCCCTATAATGAATGTCATGTGTACAGAAAATTTCCGGATGTAGTCCTTTTCCAGATGCGCACAGCACGTGTATCGCATAAAATGTCTGTAGAGATATGTGAAAGCGTGATATTAGAGGAGCGCCCGGCGACCGCGGTTTTTTTGCGTAGTACGGATGGGCCGGATTGAATTCGTGTATACTAGGGTATGAGATAGTATGGTTGCACTACTACACTCTGCACAACAGTGATATTGTATTGCATGAAAATGGTAAGAATTCCGATACATAAAGAGATGAGACTTGCTTACACTTTTATGTTTCCCGAGGTGAATATATTAATGATAACAGAACAACAATTGCTCGACTTCATGCGGGATACCGCTTATAAACCTATGACTTATCAGGAGTTGGAACAGCACTTCGCTATTGAAGATGCAGCTGATTTCAAAGCCTTTTTGATTATGCTTAATACGCTGGAGGAATCCGGTAAAGTTTTGCTGACCCGTAACAATCGCTATGGCATGCCAGAGCGCATGGATTTGGTACGTGGACGTTTACAGGCTCACGCCAAAGGTTTCGCTTTCCTTATCCCTGAGGATCGGGAGCACCCGGATGTGTACATTCACGCCAATGATATGAAAAGTGCGATGAATGGTGATACGGTATTGGTTAAAGTCACATCTCAAGGACCTTCAGGTGGTCGCCTGGAGGGTGAGATCGTCCGTATTGTTACCCGTGCTGTGACACAAGTCGTTGGTGTGTTCCAAAGCCATGAGGTGTACGGATTTGTCATTCCGGATGACAAAAGGATTAATCGCGATATTTTCATCCCACGTACCAATTTTGCAGGGGCGGTTAATGGACAGAAGGTCGTAGCAAAAATCGTCAGCTATCCGGAGGGTCGTGCGGCAGCCGAGGGTGAAGTGATCGAGATTCTCGGTCATAAGGATGAGCCGGGTATTGATATTTTGTCCGTCATTCGCAAGCATCAGTTGCCTGAAGCTTTCCCCGATGAAGTGGTAGAAGAGGCGGAAAAAGCACCCGACTCCATCACGGATGAAGAGATTGTACAACAGGGTCGCCGTGATCTGCGCGGACTTAACATTGTCACGATTGATGGCGAAGATGCCAAGGATCTGGATGATGCTGTAAATGTAGAGAAACTGCCTAACGGGAACTACCGTCTGGGTGTTCATATTGCCGACGTTGGCTATTATGTGCAGGAGAATTCCAAGCTTGATCAGGAAGCCTACAACCGTGGATGCAGTGTGTATCTGGTAGACCGGGTTATTCCTATGCTACCACAACGTCTGTCCAACGGAATCTGTAGTTTGAACCCGCAGGTAGACCGCTTGACACTGTCTTGTGAGATGGAGTTCAACGACCAGATGAAGGTTGTAAAACATGACATTTTCACAAGTGTAATCAAAACCAAAGAGCGGATGACGTATTCCAACGTCCGTAAAATCCTTGAAGGTGAAGAGCCGGAATTGCTCGAGCGTTATAAGGATCTGGTAGATGATTTCCATCTGATGAAAGAGATTGCCCTGAAGCTGCGTGCTATGCGTATGCGCCGCGGTGCGGTTGACTTTGATTTTGAAGAATCCAAAATCATTGTGGACGCAGAATGCAAACCGGTAGATATCGTGAAACGGGAGCGTTCGATCGCAGAGCAAATCATCGAGGAGTTCATGTTGGCAGCGAACGAAACAGTGGCAGAGCATTTCCACTGGTTGAAGGTTCCGTTCATTTATCGTGTGCACGAAGATCCGGATCAGGAAAAACTGCAAAATTTCCTCGCCTTTGCGGCGAATTTTGGACACCAGGTCAAAGGACGTGGCAATGCGATCCATCCACGGGCGCTTCAATCGTTGCTTGAGGATATCAAAGAAACGAAAGAACAAACCGTGATTAGTACGATGATGCTCCGTTCCATGAAACAGGCGAAGTATGATTCTGAAATGTCAGGTCACTTTGGCCTCGCGGCAGAATTCTATAGTCACTTTACGTCTCCAATTCGTCGTTATCCCGATCTCGTCATTCACCGGGTGATTCGCGAAGTCATTGAAAATAATGGTGCTTTGCCGGAGAAACGTCAGGAGTATTTGGCAGCACGTATGTCCGATATTGCGCAGCAGTCTTCGGAACGTGAACGTGTGGCGGTAGAAGCTGAGCGGGATACGGAGAAAATGAAAAAAGCCGAGTACATGCTCGACAAAGTAGGCGAAGAGTTCGAAGGCATGATCAGCAGTGTGACCAGCTTTGGTATGTTCATTGAGTTGGAAAACACGGTTGAAGGCTTGATTCGCCTGAGCGCACTCACGGACGATTATTACCATTTTGACGATCAGCATATGGCTCTGATTGGTGAACGTACCTCGAAAGTCTTCCGCATCGGTGATGAAGTGAAGATCCGTGTGGCACGTGTAAGCATGGAAGAGTATACGATTGATTTTGAAATGGTGGATATGAAACCTCGCGGTGAACGTCCTGGCGGCTTTGGTGGCGGACGCGGTGGTAAAGGTGGACGTCCAACTAGCGGCGGCGGACGCGGCGGTGCCAAGGGTGGACCGGGTGGTTTCAGCGGTTCACGTGGCGGCAAAGGCAGTTCGACAGGTGCTGGAGCCAGCCGTGGTGGCAGATCAACGGAAGAAAGCAGCAAAGGTGGACGTGGCGGTCGCGGTGGAGCAGCGAGTGCAGGCGCGGGCGCGGGCGCAGCTGGTGGCTACGCAGGTAAAGGCGGCGGCAAACCAAAAGGTGAGCGTCGTGCTGGTGATGCTGGAGGATCAACTGGCCGGGGCAAAGGTGCGGTGAGCTTTGGTTTTGGCTCAGGTAAAGGCGGATATAGCTCTACATCGGGTGGATCGGATAGTAGTTCAACCGATGGACAAGGAAGTGGCCTGAACAGCGGCAGCGGTCGCGGTGAAGGAAGCTTTAAGTCCGGCAAGGGCGGCAGTAAAGGTGGCAAAGGCGGAAGTGGACGCAAAAACACTTCGCCGAGCGGCGTATTTATCGGAGAGAATGCAACTCCTGGTGGCGCTCAGGAAGGCGGAGCACCACGACGCAAGCGGAAGAAGAGCAAAGGTGCAGCTGGTAACGGCACGGCAGCTTTTGTACGGAAAAAGAAAAAATAAAGCTAACGTAACTTGAAGAAATGGATTACAATTCGTTCCTCCAGGTTAAGTGTTGGAGAAAATAGTCACTTCAGCCGGTGTGTTGTTTCGCACAGTCTGAAAGTGGTGTAATGAGGAGGGGCGGCAGAGGTCGCCTCTTTCTTGATTTTAACAGCCGTACTTGCTACAATTAAGGTCTGGCACGTGGTACCTTGGTGCAACATTGGGTGCGCTGCTATAGAGCATGGTACCGGCTTATTTTACGGAGAAGGAGTGAGGACATGGGCAAGAATGATGGACAGAGTAAAGTGCTTGCACAGAATAAAAAGGCTTCCCATGACTACTTCATTGAAGATACGTATGAAGCGGGCATGGTGCTTACCGGAACGGAGATCAAATCTCTTCGTAACGGCCGTGCGAATATTGGTGATGCATTTGCCACGATTCGAAACGGTGAGATTCATATTCACAATATGCATATTAGTCCTTTTGAACAAGGGAACCGAAATAATCCGCTCGATCCAACACGTACGCGCAAGTTGTTGATGCATAAAGTGCAGATCCATAAGTTGCTTGGGCTGTCGAAACAGGATGGGTACAGCATTGTGCCGCTGAAGATCTATATCCGCAACGGTTACGCAAAGCTTTTGCTTGGACTGGGTAAAGGTAAGAAGCAGTTTGATAAGCGTGAGACTGCAGCCAAGCGGGATGCACAACGTGATATCCAACGGGTACTGCGCGAGAAGCAGAAGGTTGCGCGTTAAGTGGAGCGCTGGGCGTGAAAGCTGCATCTTAGGTGTAAGTTAGTTGTCATGATGCAGCTAGGAAGAGTGTTGTACGAGTTAAGGAGTCTCAAGGTTTGTCCTGTAATGGGCAAGATTGAGGCTTTTTTATTTGTGTTTGGGGAAGGTGATTTGATGTGAATAGCTGAAGTATGCAGTTGGCTGATTTTTGTTGTGTGTGATTAAGTACATTGCTAGGAGCATGGAGCTAAGTGTGGTGATGAATCTAAATTATCACATGTTGCGTAGTTTGTCAGGGTAGTGGGTAAAATACTTAGGTGCAGTTGTTCGTGATCCGATCTGGGAAACTTTACTTCCGATTAGTGACGCGGTATAATATGTAGACGATTGAGCCTGTTGTATTGTATAACCTTGTACACATGCTCAGCCTGCTGGAATGTCTTCCAGCAATCTGTACTATTTCGGTGATGTGTCCTGTGTTATGATTACTCATGTAGCAGACAGGAATGCCGAGTTTGAAAGAAACATCTTTTTACCTTGGAGGAAAAAGATGTGCAGCACCTTTGCTCCGTATTCACGGATTAATCCTGGAGCCCTTCTTCATTGAGGGGGCGTTTATGGATTCGACGGGGATAGTTCGAGCATGGGTAGCGGGTAGTGGGGACGCGTCCGCTTTATCAACGCTAAAGCCTATTAAACGGCAAACAACAAACAAACTACGCTTTCGCAGCCTAAGAAACTGTGTGCGTGCTTCTACCCTGCATCGCCCATGTGACAGGGATAGGGGCTAACTAGTAGTGGGATACGCTGTCACATCTCCGCCTGGGGTGTGCTGAAGAAGACAATCAGGCTGACCCAACGTATAGCCGGTTACGGGGCGATACTCGGGTGACATCAAAACTGTGACTACACCCGTAGAAGCTTATGTGCCGTTATCTTCGGACAGGGGTTCGACTCCCCTCGCCTCCATTAGTAGTATCAGTGACAGCCACCATTTGGTGGCTGTTTTGCGTATCTTTGTTATAAAGGTCGAAAATTTTAGGTCCTAAGAGTCTCTTTCTTCTCCTTTCCCAATATAGATGTTATTATACTTATGATGGTATTTGAGCATAGTGTTCGTCTCACCCTTAACTTATTGGTGAGACAGCGTAATTATATTTTGGTTGTTGTAATTTAATTGATAAAAAGGTGATTTATGCATGTTGCCCAGTTGATATGATGTTGGGAGTGTACATATAATTTGAGATATTGTTTTTGAGCTTAACAATCGAGGTTAACAAGTAATTATAATTTCTTAGGTAGTAAGTTTATGCTGAGGTAACATTAGTATATATTGATAAAAGTTTTAGAAGACCTATAGGACAGAGTAGCACAATTTCTTTGAACTATCATGAAACACAGATATGGAGATTAATAGAGTTTGATGGGTTAAAAATAAAATAAATGAATTTTACAGCTGGTAGAGTGGAGATATCTTCTATTTGATTGATTTATTGGGATTTTATTGATTTAAAATGAAAGCTTTTTTAGGAGAATATACTCAGATGGGAGATTTCATATGAATGACGACTGGCGGGAAGAGACAAAGTTAAGATTAGAAAATAGTTTGTTATACAGAGCTTTGGTCTCAAAGTGTAGAAGCGAAGGATCAGATCATGTCATAGTTCTGGTAGATGAGGTGTCCCACTACTCTTATCATAAAACAAAAACAATTCTGAGATACATGGGTGAATTTACACTTCATGATGGAGACCATTTGTTTAGAGTAATAAGTTTAATGGAAAAGCTTATCTCTGAAGAAAATATTGATAAATTATCAATTCCAGAATTGCTATTACTCATTTTGAGTGCGTTTCTTCATGATATTGGTATGGCTCCCGAGGAAAAAGATGTAATATCATGGAAAAAGGTATGGGATGTTAATCTAGAATTCGCAGATGATGTCGAAGAAAGGGAATATTCTCAGTTTAAAAGATTTACTTTAGCTAGACCTGATAGAATGGAAGCAATTGATGATCTTATCATTCAAGGTGACTATAGTAAAGCGGATTTATTAAAAGGTTATTTGATCTCTGATTATATTAGGGAAACACACTCATATCGCTCAAGAGAAGTAATTGCTCGAGAATGGGCAAATAAAATAAGATATAAAGATACAGATTTGGCTTGGGAAATCTCAGAGATATGTTTTAGTCATAATGAAAATGCATTGTCATTATTAGAACTTGAGAAGCGTCTTTTGTGTGGTCAGGGGGTTTATGCATGTCTGCCTCTGGTTGCAGTTATTTTAAGATTGGCTGATGTTTTAGATTTTGATGCAAAGCGTACTCCCAGTGTATTGTTTTCACACTTGGCCGTGAAACACCCCGTGTCTCTTAGAGAGTGGAATAAACACCGAGCAATTGAATCTTGGCTTATAAGTAATACAGAAATTCAATTCCATGCTAAATGCACCCACCCAGCCATTGAAGCTTCTATACATGCTTTTTGTAACATAATAGACTTTGAGCTTAGTGCATGCAACAATATCATATCTTCTGTTAATGATTTTCACCGTGGTGTACATAGGGATATAAGTCTAAAAATTCCATTTAAAGTTGATAGAACAAAGATAACAACAAAAAAAGATGTTTATGGGAAGCCATTATATCTGTATAAAGATACTCAATTTAATCTTAGTAAGAGTCAGGTAATTGATTTATTAATGGGAACTAAGTTATATGGTGATCCTGAAGTTGCTTTAAGAGAGTTAATACAAAACTCCATTGATGCATGCTTATTGAGAAAAGCTTTAGAAGTGCGGTGGGGGAATTATTATATACCAGAAATAAAAATCAAATACAAAAAAGAAAACAATCAGGATGTACTTGAAGTAATTGATAATGGCACTGGTATGGATCAGGATATTATTGATAGATACTACTCAAGGGTTGGTTCATCGTTTTACAAATCATCTGACTTTTATGAATTGAAGGCAGAATCTAAGGCTGATTTTAATCCTACCTCAAGATTCGGCATCGGAATATTATCGTGCTTCATGGTTAGTGACACTCTTAGTGTTGATACCAGAAGGATTTATGGTCCTCATGACTCAAGTGAACCAATCAGTTTAACTGTTGAAGGGCAAGAAAGTATTTTTTTAATTAAACAAGGTGAGAGAAAGACTCCAGGCACATCAACTAAATTAATATTAAGGAAAAAAAGGAACCCTTGGGATAGAATGAGTGATATAGAATTTATACAATCTGTAAAAAATGTAATTCCAAACCCTCCATTTAAAATAATTATCGAATCCAATGATCAAATAGAATTTCGCGACGAAAATAGTTTTAAAGATGTAAAAATCGATGTGAAAGAAGATAATTGGGAAGAACACGAGAATATAAGGAGAATAGAATTCAAAATAGAAGATAAGGGAAAAACGGGGATTATGGGTTTTGTGGTTGTGTATCTTCTTGAAGATAAACTAAGACCAGTTGAAGAACTAAAGCTGCTTACAAAGGAAGTGTCTATAGATGGGAAATCTTATGAGTTGAACAAATCTTACTCTATGGGAAGTAATGAAATTAATATGCATTCATCTTCTATTGGTGTGAATGCGGGGAATGAAATCAGACAAACATCATCTTACAATAGTGTTTATAAATCTAAGTCAAAATTTTCTTTGCATGGTATTGAAATTCCGACGACACTTTTCCCTGATTCATGGAGATTGCAAAAAAACCAGGTTCAGATTAACTGGCCACTAACCCTGCAATTGGTAGTTGATGTTTGTGGTAATAGAGACCTTGATTTAAACTCATCCAGGACACAAGTGATATACAGTGATAAATGGTATGAGTTTGAGGAAGAGTTAGCATATGTAATTTGTAACTACATATCGAAATCAGTTGATTTAGATTATTGGAATTCTTTAAGAGGGATTTTGCTGAAAAATGCCAAAAGTAATCAATTTATTAGTGGCTTAAAGAGAGTGAGTAAATAGCTGGAGATTTTCTTTATGTTACAACAATAAAATCATTTTGTGGTTTACAATGTATAGTAAGTTGACCTCTTTACAGAATATGTTTCTAAGGCTATTAAAGATTCATTGTACTACGTGGAAGTAATTACTAATAAAAATAAGGTTTGGGGAGTTGTGGAAACATGAAGCAAAGATTATTTATCGGCTCTTCAATTGAAGGCTTGAGGGTTGCTGAGGCTCTGCAAGAACTATTACAATACACTTTTTTAACCAATATTTGGAATCAAGGAAACTTCAACTATAATAGTGCTACTTTAGATGATTTACTAACAGCTACAAAGAAGTATGACTTTGCTATTTTTGTATTTTCTCCTGATGATATAACCACATTGAGAGAACAACAGGTAGTTACGGCAAGAGATAATGTTATTTTTGAACTTGGTTTATTTATGGGGCATTTAGGAAGAGAAAATGTGTTTTTCTTGCTACCTGAAGGGGTCGAGAATTTACATATTCCAAGTGATTTATTGGGTATAAATACAGGCAAGTACCATTTTGTTAAGAACGATGATGATTTATTAGGAACATTAGGCCCAGCGTGCAGACAAATAAAAAAGCAAATTAGTCAGGGAGTAGACTATGATGGAATTTCACTTGCGGGAACATGGCATGAAAGGTGGGCGCTAGAAGATACAAAGAGCTATTGTTTTACTTCTATTAATGAGGACCAAAATGTAGAAATTAAGCAAAAAGGTGAACAAATAGAAGCAAATTTCATAGCTGGTGGTAAAGAGTATAGGTTAGAAGGGGAAATACAAGGACATTTCTTAACAGGTAAGTGGAATGATTTAAAGCGTGGTTTAAATTATCATGGTGCCTTCCAACTTAGAATAGGGATAAATGCTGATACTATGTCAGGACTATGGATTGGTTTTGACAGTGAACTGAATACTATAAAAAAAAGTATATGGGAATGGAAGCGTGCTGAAATTTCATCGTATCCATCAGAGAAAAATTAATTTTATTTACCATTTTCCTCAAATTGTTAATAATAAACTAACCAAGTAGAAGGAATTTATTTTATGAAGATAAAAATACCAATTAGATTACTTAGCCGATTAACGGAAGAACACAGATTGGAGTGTGAGGGTGTTTTTTTGAAATATGAAGAATTCGCTGAAAAAAATATGTATTTTTTTGATGAATATACAGACCATTCTTCCAAGCATGTTGAGTTTGTATTAGAAACCACTAATAAACTTATACCTGAACAAACCTTAGAGTTACTAAATTCCACAGATATATTTGTTCTAATCTTAAGTGTTTTACATCATGATTTAGGAATGCATATAAATTTTGATTCTCTTAAATTTTTATATAAAGAGAATCCGGTCAATGTTTTTACAGGACAGCATTTTCAAACTCTATGGAATGACTTCGTTAAAGAAGAAAATAAAAAAGATGAAGGCCTCAAAATTGAAAGTCTCTTAGATTTAGAAAAGTTATCATTTGAAAGTTACGATGTTCATAAAGGGGTTGCCTCAAAGTTCATTCGTATTCATCATCCTTTTTTGGCAAATATAATTGCAACTAATGGTTTTCCGGGGAAATCTGGATTTATTAATTATAATGAGAAACGACATTCCTATTTGTATGAGTTGGTAGGATTAGTGGCTCATAGTCATGGAACTGATCTAAGACAAGTAATGGATTATTTGAAAAGGAAGTATGGAGAGTTATGGAAAACACCTTTTGGTTGTAGAGCTGTTTATCTGATGACTCTGGTTAGAATTGCTGACTATTTACATATTACAGACGATAGAATCGATAGATATAGACTTTTGCTTAGTGAATTTAGAAGTGAAAGTTCTGAAAAGGAATTCTTTAAACACCAAAGTGTTTTCCATTCTCAGATAATCTATGATAATCCAGAGACAATCTATGTTTATTCTGAGCCAAGGAACTTTGAGGTTTATATTGAAATGGATCAATTAATTGATAATATTCAAAATGAACTAGACCATTCTTGGGCTGTTTTAGGAGAAGTATATGGATCTATAGAAATGAAATTAACAATTAGAAGAATTACGTCTAATCTGAAGAATACTGAATGGATTGAAGCTTCAAAGTTTGTTGGTCAGAGGTTGAAATTTAATTTTGATATAAGATTAATTGGCCTACTTATTGAGCCTTTGTATGGTGAGAATCCATCTTATGGTATAAGGGAACTTATACAAAACAGTACTGATGCTTGTAAGACGAGAAGGGCTATTGAAAAAAATGAGTATGAAGCAGAAGTTAAAATAACTATTTCTAGAGAGCAATTTATAATTGAAGATAACGGAATAGGTATGGATATTAATGTTATCAAGAATTATTTTTTGAAGATAGGGGCTTCATTTGCCGAGAGCAGAGAATGGAATAGATTGAACGAGGATAAAAATTTTAAAGAATCATCCATACTCAGAAATGGAAAATTTGGTATAGGCATTCTCTCGAGCTTCTTAATTGGAGACAAGATAAAAGTTGAAACTAGAAAGCTAGGTTCGGAGCATATATTCTCGTTTGAGACAAACAAGTATGATCAAGTAATAAGTATAACAAAAAATAGAACTAAAGGAGAGTTTATTGGAACCAAAATTATTATTCCATTAAAATGTGAGTTAGACCCAAGTATCATAGTAAATTGGTATAGATTAGATGACATAAGAGTTTTACTTAATGATGAAGTTCTAAAAAACAAGATAAAAAATGATGAATATGGTAAATGGAATATTTTGGAGTGTGGGGGAGGGTACGATCTTGAGGAAATAAAATGGTCATACGACTATAAAATAGACCCGTTTCGACTGAAAGGCAAAAATGAATCTGTAACTTATATGCCTAATTTAATCTGTAACGGCATTGTTATACCTGAAAGATACGACAAGAAGGTTGAAAGCTATATTATTAGTAAGTGGCCAACCATTGTCCTAAAAGGGCCGACTAGCATGATAGACTTAGATTTAAGTAGAAACGAATTGAATAGTAATCTTCCATTTTTATCTGAACTGGAAAAGCAACTTCTAGTAAGTTATATTGATAAGCTAAAATCAGTATTTAAGAATGGAGATGATAAGCAAATAAACATATGCGATAGTAAAGTTACGAGTGACTTTAGAGTAACTAATTTTAAAGATCAAAAATTGATCTTTACTAAAAATGGATATGGCCTATTTAATAGTTTCTTCATGCAGCGCAATGCTCTAAAGAGAGTAGTAAGAATATGGGTCAAAAAAGGTGTTAATCTAAGGGTTTTAAAAGAATGCGACAGTGAAACAGCTTATATATTGGAAGGAACTGGTGGTCATCCATATTTAAAAAATAAGATTGTAGCGTTTAGAGATGGCTACGAAATTTGTGAGAACGCTAAAATATATATGCCTATCCTAGATTATGAGGACTATCAGAATTGGTCTGCTAATATTTATAAATTAGGCAAGAATTTTATAAATAATAATGTCATTCATAGATTTGATTTGTCACAAGAGAATTATATACGTGAGAAATTTCAATTAGATATAGATACTGCAGAAGTTGTTTTAGCAATTGAATATAACTTTAATAATAGTAAGAAAGACAGTTCTTTTATATTTGAGGAGTACTTTAAGAACGAAGCTATTATGCCTTTCTATAATATTTAATAGGGCTCTGTATTGAATAATTAACTATATTTTGTTCTGAACACCCGTTGAAGCTTATGTGCCGTTATCTTCGGACAGGGGTTCGACCCCCTCGCCTCCATTAGAGTCAAGAAACCATCAACTTGTAATCTGGTTGGTGGTTTTTCTGTTTATGATATAATAAACAGAAATTTAAATTGGGGGACTCAAGATGTTTACAAATCAAGAACAGCTCCAAGAAATTTTAAAAAAAGCAAATCAACATGCACGGAAACAAGCTATAGAATCAGGTGCCTCTATTTATTATATAAAGAACAACAAACGCGTTCGTGAAGATGCTGAAGGCAATAAATTCGAAATTATATTTGATGCTACTGGGAAACGCCAGGAGTTTGAGTATTATGAGTGAAACCAGACCAGTCATGACTGTGTTTGCGGGTACCAATGGAGCCGGGAAAAGTACACTCAGCATGCAAATGAGAGAGTGGCTTGGTGAACTGGTTGATCCAGATCAAATTGCAAGAGAGTTGAAGCCAGAAAATCCGCGCAGTGCTGACCTGTCTGCTGGCAGGGAAGCTGTAAAAAGAATCCGATCTCTTATTAAAAGCGGTTAACGCTTTTTGAATGAGACAACCTTATCAGGTACATATTTGCTTGAAACATATCCAGGTATCCAAAGTTTGCTTTTAACTAGACCGAATTATGATAAGAGAAAGTACATACGAACCAACAATTGTTGTGGGAATCCTTAAAGCTTGTTGATTCTATTTTGTGGAACCTATGCTGGCTTGGTACGCGAATTTAGATCTAAGAAAGTAGATTGGATACATCCAAACGGAGACTACTCCCCGCAGGCCTTTGGAAGAGGTTCGACTCTCAGGTCTTTTATATGAAAAACTAATTTATAATGTTTAACATTAAATATCATATTGTTGATGCTAACAGAGTAAAGGAGTAGTTATTTTGGATCCGTACTTATATTTGTTGTTTCATCTTCTATCACATGCTCTTCTTGGGGCGGTAATTGCATACTGCTTTTTGCCAAGGGATACATGGAAAAATATTATAATATGTCTATGTTCGGGTGCTCTGTGTGGAATAATTCCTGATATTTTTGGGGATAGAAGTGTAGCTCCGTGGTCCCATTCTATATTGTTTACACCCCTTTTAGCTTTAGGAATAGCATATTTGACAAAACTGTTCTATAAAAAGACAAGTTTCAAATTAATCTGGGGATCTTCTATTTTGTCTGTCTTGTTTGGACACTTATTTTTAGACTATATGGGACATGATTTACCAGCATTCTATCCCTTTAGCGATAAATCATATATTATGGGGGCCATTACATTGGGAGATCCATGGATATGGTTTCCGTTGATTATTGGTCTTGGATTGAGTGTTTTTTTGAGGAACAAGCCTAAATTACCTGTAATTACTTCGATACTATTCATATTGGTATATTTAGTTTTTCGAATAATATCAAAAGAAATAATCGAGCACAAAGTTCAAGTTCAACACCCAGTTCCTGAAAAGTCATATATTATAGTGGAGCCCGATAGTCATTATGAATTTCCTTTAGATCCCAGAAAGTGGTTAGAGTTCAGGTTTCGAGTCATCAGTCCTCATTTCTCTAAAGGTGGTGATGCGGGTATACTGGGAGAGAAATCAGACAAACTATTCTGGTACGATTTTTATCCAGTAGCCTTTGAGATTAATTTATCAAGAGGGAAATACGTTTTAATAAATTCACAGAATTCTAAAGTTGTCCTATCTGTTACTAAGGAATGGAAAGAAGCGGGTTCTAACTTTATTCAGGGAAAGTATGATGGAAACATTTTTACCTACAAAGAAACCACCAATGGTCAGTGGGAAGAAGTTATAACGCAATAGTTTTCTACAGTTTCTATCCACTATCAACCAGCGGTCTGGTTGGTGGTTTTTCTGTTTATGATATAATCTTTGTGAAATAAGCTGGTGCAAGCCCGATATACTCTGTAATCTCCCAAAGGAGGCAAAAAAACATGAGCCAAACGCAGCAACAGATCCGCGAGTTTGTTGCAGGGATACAAGCATATGTGTCGCCAGTAAATGTGATTAATCCTTGGAGAGATTATGTGACGGGCTATGATATCGGCCCCAAAGCGGTGGAGATTCGTTCTGAACATTTGGTCAGGTATTTGGAACCAAGAATGTCCAAGGCTCGGTACATTTTTATTGCTGAAGCTGTGGGCTATCAAGGGGCGAGGTTCTCCGGCGTACCCTTGACGTCTGAGCGAATGGTTACCGGAAATCACTCGCTGGTGAATCACCAGATGATTTTTTCAGGCGAGCCGGGTGTCCGAACAAGCCTAGCCAATATCGCCAAACCTAACCGGAGTCAGGCATTGTATGGTTTCGCAGAACCGACAGCATCCATCATATGGGGTGAAGTGTTATCCAGTTCAAGGTGGAAACCAACGGACTTTATATTTTGGAACATTTATCCCTTTCATCCTTATCAATCTGCCGAAAACAGGATGACGAATCGAACGCCGACTTTGGCAGAGTTGGAGGATGGTGTGGTATTCGCCAGACAGCTTATGCAACTGAATCCTGATGCTCAGATCGTGGCTATTGGCAGAAAGTCAGCAGACACGTTAAGCTCACATCTCATTAAAAATCACCATGTTCCCCATCCTGCAAATGGAAGGGCAGTACAATTTCAAAAAGCTGTGAGGTCAATTATCTAGCCCATTTTTAACTGGAGGAATGTAAGGCTGACATATGCGTTTTTATCGTCCAAGTGCTAATACACATAACGTAATGCCCTATCATATAAAGATTGGTTGGTGAAGCTAAATGAGTGAAAAATACTGGCTTGTGGTGCAATATCCACTGAAGAGCGCGCAGGGTAGCAAACGAGATCATTGGTTGCAGGAAAAGGTGATGGAATATCTGGAAACCGTTCTGACCCAGTCGGAGTTGGGAGAGGTGGATGGATGTGACCTGGGCAGCCGTGTGGCTGATCCGAAGGAATATGTAATGAACATTTTCTGTGTGGTAACGGACGAAGATCGGAGCATAGTGCTGATTAAAAAAGTGCTGAGAGAGAGTCGGTTGGATTATACCCGCATCCAAATCGCTACGATGCCATATGGCACAGAAGGAAGCTACACGCTGAAATATACCTCCAAAAAAGGAGTTACCGAATTCTCGCTTTGATCACGATTCGCTGTTTCTTACCATAACGAACTCTGTACTTGTCCTGCCCGAGGGCAGTTTGCCCCCAACATTTTCCCCACTTAAATTCATCATACGAGAAGACCATAATTGGACTTCCCAGCCTTAACCACTCGATCAACACTCTGTAAGTAGTAAGATTATGCCCGTAGATATTGTAATCTTGCTCAAAAGTATGCCATATCAAGGTAGACGTTTACCATCTTCTTTTGTGTACTCAGATCCTCCGTCTCTCCCCCGCTTCTCTCTCCACCCGGCACAAACCACAACTTATTATCTGTACCTCCAACATTTTATAAAGCAGTACTTCTTGCGGCTCCAATTAGGTGCCCCTACCCGCAGCATTCACAACGATCAGATCCCCAAAACCTCATTCTATTTCACTCAGTCAAGCCATCCCCAAGCGATAAAAAGAGTTGAGCCTCCTCCATGCACAGTCCTATAATATACAATTGTATAAAATCCGAGAGAGTGGTGGATATCACAACAGGTCATCCGATCACAACCGATAAACCCATCACACATCGGAACCAAAGGAGGGTCACAGTGAATCAAAGAGCAAAAGATGCAACAACAGATGAAGGAGCAAGAGAAGTAACAGAAGGGGATGAAAAATAGAAGTGAAAGCAACAGCCCAATCAGATATTGAGAGCGATGCAGAAGCAAACGCAAATGCAAAAGCGAACACCAGCGCAATGAAGACGAATTGGACTCCCCGTTTCAAAGCGTTCATTCAACGCAAGCCCAAGACACTCGCTTTTAAAATCCCGTTGGCCTACTTTGTCATTATTCTGCTAACGGTGGGGTTCAGTGCATTGGTGTTGAATCGAATCTCGGAAAGTGATGCGCAGCGAAAGATCAATGAGGCATCACTTCAGATGATTACATCCATTGAGACCAACGTTAATCTGATGATCGAGAACGTGAACAATTATTCGAAAATGATTTTCTCCGATCCCAACTTGCAGAACCTGCTGCGGCAGGGCAATGTGTACTCCAATTTACAGACACAGTCCAAAGTCAGCGCTTATTTGACCAATCTTATGCAAGCGGTTCCAATTATCGATTCAGTATATATTTACGATAATTCGGGGCACCGATTCTCGGTTGGTACACAGGAATGGCCCACGTTTATGGAAGCGAATGTGAAGGAAGCGCCGTGGTACGAACAGGCACTGAAGCATAACGGACGATATCTGCTCAGGCTGAATGGCGGCAACAACGACAGCGGAGTCTCGACGATGGGGGAGAATGATGGGCACGAGGTGGTTTCGTTTATTCGTCTCATTCGAGATTTGGATGATACGTCTCCGCTTGGATTTTTGGTCATGAACATCAAGGGCAAATCCATCGCTCAAGCCTATGCTAACCTATCTGCACCGGATTCATTTCAGGTCGCCATTCTGGATGAGCATCAGCGGGTGATCGCAACGAACGCAAACGATGGAAAGAAAGCCGTGCCTGCTGTATCCGATGAATCCATGTCTGCCGCTTCTGGACAGGGAGGGATGCACGAGATGTTAGAGGCCAATCAGCTCAAGTTAAAACAAACATTTCAAGAGCAGCCCTCCGGCTTCATCACCTTACATTCACGTGGTCAGGAATATGCGGTTACCTATCGTTCGTCTGGTGATGATCAGTGGAAATTCATCAGCATGAGCCCATACCAGGCTACCGATACCCGCAATAAATCCATGGTGCTGCTTGCGCTGATCCTACTGGCGGTAAACGGGACTGTCTTTTTTGTCAGTTCATTCATCATCTCGCGCAGCGTCATTAAGCCGATTCACAAGCTGCTTCGCTCCATGCAGAAAGCGCCAAGTGGCAACTTCCGCAAAGTGACGGTTGAGCTGAACAGTTACGAATTCGCACAGCTATATGGAGGTTACAACCAGATGATCGAGCAGATTGAGCAGATGTTGAAACGCATCATTCAGGAGCAGCAGACGATCCGCCGAGCAGAGCTGAATACACTTCAGGCGCAGATCAAGCCGCATTTTCTATACAACACACTTGATTCCATTACCTCCCTGGCGATGTCGGGTATGAACGATAAGGTATGTGAGCTGTTAGAAGCGCTCGGAAGTTATTATCGGCTGAGTGTCAGCAAAGGGCGTGAACTGATTACGCTGCAAGAGGAGGTTGAGATTGTACGCAATTATCTGACGATCCAGCAGGTGCGATACCCCGGTGTATTTGAGGTGCAGTACGATATCGATTCAGGCTGTGAACGAGTGATGATTCCCAAGCTTGTGCTCCAGCCGTTGGTGGAAAATTCGCTGTATCACGGTATTCGTCCCAAAGGCAGCCCGGGCACGATACGCATCCAAGCTCGTCGATCCAAGGAGGGAGTACTTCTAACGATCACTGACGACGGAGTCGGTATGTCCGAGGAAGAAGTGCAACAGGTTCAACACACAGAAGTGAACAGGTCTAATCGCTCGAACTCATCTAACCCATCTAACTCTTCTAATCCTACCTATAACGCTAAACACAATCCAAGCTTTGGCTTGTGGGGAACGATGGAGCGGCTTCGCATTTTCTATGACAGAGAAGATGGACTTAAGCTGCATAGCGAGGTTGGAAAAGGAACCACCATTATCATAACGATCCCGAAGGGAGCCGATGAATCATGGAACTAACTGTGGAACCATTAAAGGTATTGATTGTGGATGACGAGTACCTCATCCGAAATCTGCTGCGCATGCGTATCGATTGGGAGCAGCAAGGCATGACTATCATTGGTGAGGCCTCCGATGCTGAAGAGGCCTTGAATCAGGTTGAGCTGTTGCGTCCAGACATCGTGTTCACGGACATATACATGCCCAAGATGGACGGCATTGAACTGAGCGGTATCCTCATGGAGCGTTACCCGAACTTAAAAATCGTGGTTGTGACGGGACATGATGAATTTGAATATGCTCGTCAGAGTGTGAAGCTGGGCATATCCGATTTTATTTTGAAACCCATTCGTGCTTCTGAGTTATTACAGGTTACGGCGAAGCTGCGAGTGGCAATCGAGCAGGAGATGGGGCGTGAGTACGAGCTGATGAAGCTGCGAGAGGAGATGAAGCAGAGCCTGCCTTATCTCAGGGAGCGATTTGTAAATCAATGGTTAAGTGATGTGATACCTGAGGATGAACTACAAGAGAAGGCGCGTTTCTTCGGTATTCCCATCTCTTCAGGCGAACCAGGATCACGCATCGCAGTAATGGAGGTGAAGGTTGCTGTACCGCAAGCGAAGATAGCTGCACCAGAGGTATATCAACATCTGTCCGAACCATATCACCCAACACCCCAAACACTCCAAACACATGAAGCACATCGAGGACCCCAACAACAACACGGTCAGCCCCAATTAAGCCAGCATCAGACAGAAGCCCATCCACATACTGCCGAGGAAATACATATTTTGCTGCGGATGGTAGGCATGAAGCAGGTGCAGGCATTTTATCCGCAGGATCCGCAAACCATTATCGTCATGGACCCGCATAACCGGATAGTTGTGCTCTCGCTTGGCGCGGATACGGAATTTTCCAATCAGGTGCAGCAGCTTCAGGAAGAACTTCAACATACACTTAAGCTCGAAGGGTGTGAAGTTGATGTGACCGTAGGGATTGGGCAATGGCAATCAGGATGGGGAAGGGCCTGTGTGGGATACCGGGAAGCTTGTCGTGCACTCGATTATCAGGCGTTTGTGGGGAAAAATCAGGTTATTTGCTTCGAGGATCTGGTCATCGAAGGCGGAAAAAGGCGGTACCACTCGGATGCTCAGCTGCTCCAACAACTGCAATTTTACGTCAGTGTTGGTGCGGGGGAAGAAGCCGTATTGTTGCTGGAGCGTATGCTGTCAGTGCCGTTCTCGGACGTTTCACAGTTTCGGATGGCAGCCATGGATGTGGTTACGGAGTGCCAGCGTGCCGCCATAGAGCAACAGCTTGAGGGAGAGTACGCATTGAACAAAGAGGCCGTTGCGGCCATTTTTACAGCAGGTCATCTGCCTGAACTAAAAAGCATGCTGGAACAGCATGTCCGCACGGTATCGGATGTCATACAAGCCAAACGACAGGCCAAGGAAGGTAATCTGATCGACCGGGTGATGGCTTATCTTGAAGAGAACATGGGCAATGCGGAAGTGGGGCTTTCCAGCACCGCGGCTGCTTTTTACGTAAGTTCGGGCCATCTGGGGCGGCTGATGAAAAAAGAGACCGGGCAGACATTTGTGGAATATATGACGCAGCTTCGTATGAGAAAGGCCGAAACGTTGCTGAAGCAGACCGATTTAAAGGGGTATGAGATCGGGCAGCAGGTAGGCATCCCGGACCCGCATTATTTCAGCGTCTTGTTCAAAAAACATATCGGTCGGTCCATGAACGAATATCGGAATGTAAAAACCTGAAAAACGAGAATGTACCCCCCACACTACCAGTTCCAATTCCACATATGTTCGAATATTACAAATCGATGCCTGTTTTCTAAATGGAGAACAACGCACAGTTCGCCTAAAATATGGGCTAGAACGAACTAAAACACATAGGGAGGTCCATAGAGATGAAAGCGCTATTAAAAAAATCAGCAAGTCTAATTCTGACTCTGGGAATTGTAAGCAGTCTGGCGGCATGTTCATCCGGTTCGTCCGGTGGTACACAGGGGGAAAGTAATGGCAAGATTAAGCTGACGCTATGGGATCAATCGGTTGGCAATACCGATCCTTCGGCCAAGCTGCTGCCCGAGATTGTTGAGAAATGGAACAGCGAGCATCCGGACATCCAGGTTGAACGTACGGGCACGACAGGAGAACAGTACAAAACCAAAGTCAAAACATCGATTGCAGCCGGTGAAGCGCCAGATCTGTTCTATGGCATGGGTGGCGGCAGCTTCATGCAGCCGTACATCAAATCCGGCAATGTGCTGGAAATCTCAAGTTACCTGACGGACGATATCAAAGAACGAATGGGTCCGGGTATGGCGGAGGCCATCAATATGGACGGCAAAATCTACACATTGCCCGTGTACACACATATCGCCAACCTTTACGTGAATACGGAACTGTTCGAGCAGGCGGGTGCCAAGATTCCGACCACCTATAACGAACTGCTGGATGCGGTCTCCAAGCTGAAAGCGGCGGGGATCACCCCGGCTGTGATTGGAGAAAAGGACCGCTGGCCGGGCATGTACTGGTACGACATTATTGCGATGCGTCAGGCAGGCAATGCTGCGGTGATGGAAGCCTTTAAAGATCCGTCGAAATGGGATTCGCCCGACTTTGTAGCCGCCGCGACCAAAATGCAGCAGCTTGCACAAGCAGGAGCATTCAACAGCAGCATGTTCAGCATGAGCTATGACGAGATGCTGGGGGCATTTAATGCAGGCAACGGGGCGATGATGTTCCAGGCCAACTGGGTGAATGCAGGAGTTGAGGACCCGTCCTCCGCTGTCAAAGGCAAAGTGAAAGTGATTCCGTTCCCGGTATTTGAAGATGGCAAAGGCACAAATACCGAAATCTTCGGCGGAGCCGTCGATGGTTTCTACATCAACCAGAATACCAAGCATTCGAAGGAAGCCGTGGAATTCCTCATGTATCTGAGCGAGCAGCTTGGTACACAAGGTTTCCTGGCTGGAGCCGGCCTGCCAAGCTGGAAAACAGATACACTCGACACGTCCAGCCTGTCCTCCCTAGATTTGTCTGCGGCAGATATTATGAAAACGGCGACCTCATTCATCGCGTGGTGGGATAACATCCTGCCAGCGGAGTCTGCCGAAGCGCACAAAAACCTGATTGCCCAGCTGCTTGCCGGTGATGTAACACCGGAGGAGTTCTGCAAACAGATGGCAAAGCTCAAACCAACAGAGCTGAGCCTGTAGGACGCGCAGGTTAATATACGCGCAATTGCAACCCTTACATGTGTAAGCTCGTGAGCTTGCCAAGTTGAAGCCTGTTAACAATGAAGATGAACCCAAACAAGGCGTGGTCCGGTATATCCCGGTCACGCCTTTGAGAGGAGAACAACAATGAACTCTGTATTTTCCAATAAAGGCACGATAGCCGTCTTTGTACTGCCCACCCTGATTCTGTTCTGCGGAATTGTGCTTATTCCCATCTTTGTCTCCAGTTATTACAGTCTGCTGGACTGGAACGGCGTAGGCAGGGGTACATTTATCGGCTTGGACAACTATGTAGAGATGTTTAAGGATACCCGTGTGCTGAATTCGATCAAAAACTCCCTGTTATTCGCGGGTGCTTCGGTGTTCATTCAACTGCCGATCTCGTTGGTGCTCGCACTGATTCTGGCGTCTAACGTCAAGGGGGAAGGCTTCTACCGGACCGTGTATTTCATCCCGGTGTTGATCTCAACGGTGGTTATTGCCCAGTTGTGGTCAAAAATCTACAATGCCGATTATGGTCTGCTGAACGTGCTGCTGCAAAGTATCGGCTTATCCAGCCTGGCACAGGACTGGCTGGGGCAGAAGGACACCGCCTTGGCGGCATCGTTTATTCCAACCTTGTGGCAGTACGTGGGGTATCACATGTTGCTGATGTATGCAGGAGCAAAGTCCGTGTCTCAGGATGTGCTCGAAGCGGCTCGAATGGATGGTGCTTCCCGTATTCGCACGGCGTGGTCCATTATGATCCCGCTGATGAAGCCAATTCTGAAGGTGAGTCTTGTTTTTTCGGTCATCGGCGCATTCAAGGTGTTTGACCTGATCTATGTGCTGACAGGTGGCGGGCCATTTTACACCACTGAAGTGCCAAGCACGCTGATGTACGCTACCATTTTTGATACGTTCCGGTACGGATATGGCAGTGCAATCTCGGTCTTTATCATTGTGGAGTGTCTGGTGTGTACGATCCTCATTAATTCATTGTTTAAAACGGAGTAGAGGGAGGCATAAGGCATGAGTACCGTAGAAGTTATGTTGCAAAAAAAGCCCAAGCCGAGGTCCATCTCCGGACCGATCGGGAAAGTGTTCCTGCAAGCGTTTCTGATCCTCGTCGCGATTGTGCAGATCTACCCGCTCATCTGGCTGGCGCTGTTCTCCCTGAAAGATAACAGTGAGATCTTCAGCGGTGATGTAGCCGGGTTGCCCAAAGCATTTCTGTGGAGCAACTACACCAAAGCAATGTCCGATGGCCATGTGCTGACCTATTTTATGAATAGTGTGCTGGTTACTGCGGCCTCCATTGTCTTGGTACTGATCCTGTCCTCCATGACGGGTTACGCAATCACGAGAATGAACTGGAAGCTCAGCGGGTTGACGATGACCATTATTTTGCTGGGCATGATGGTGCCGATTCATGCGGCGCTGCTGCCATTGTTTATTATTTTGAAGAATCTGAGCCTGCTCAACAGCTACTGGTCTCTGATCATTCCCTATGTGGCATTTGGCATTCCGATGGCGGTATTCATTCTGGGCAGTTTTTTCAAAGGTATCCCAAGAGAGATGGAGGAGTCGGCGGTTATCGACGGCTGCGGCATATACCGGACGTTTTTCTCTATTATTCTGCCTCTGGTAACCCCGGCTATATCAACGGTAGCCATCTTCACATTTCTGTCCTGCTGGAATGAGCTGATGTTTGCGGTCACGTTTATCAATAACACGGCTTACCAGACATTGACGGTGGGCATGATGTCGATGGTGGGAACGTACATTACGCAATGGGGTATCATTGGTGCTGGACTGATGATTACGACGGTGCCAACGGTGGTCATCTATCTGCTGCTGAACAAACAGGTGCAGAAGAGTATGATCGCAGGTGCAATTAAAGGTTAGCTGGAGGCTGGACTGGAGGGCGTGTCGGTAAAAGGCTCGATGCTTGCTTGCTGTACTCTCTTTCTGGTAGATATCGGCTTGATTCGGTATTTCGCAAGGTGTGATCTCTGGACTAGACCGCGTCGTATAGACATGGAATAATAAGGGGGTATGTAGCCAGGCAGTTGCAGAGAGGGGTCATTATAATATGGTCAATATCGCGATGGTAGAGCAGGAGTCTGTTCGGGAAAAGGTTGTGGCGTTCACATTTGATGATGGACCGCATCCGGTGTATACACCTCAAGTGCTTGAGATTTTCCGCCGTGCCGGTGGGCAGGCAACGTTTTTCATGATTGGCCAAGAGATAGAGAACCACCCGGAGATTGCGGCGGAGGTGCACCGTGAAGGGCATGAGATTGCCAACCATACGTACGCGCATCCAGATCTGACCAAGTTGACGCTGGAGGAAGCCGGGGAGGAGCTGCAACGCGCAGAACGTCTTGTTCAAGAAGTTACGGGGCAACCTGCCCGCAACTTCCGACCGCCGTATTTTGGCGTAAACGATGATATACTGTCTTTGGCAGCGGAGCGTGGATATCGCACGATTGGTGCGGTCAACGGGGATGCGAGGGATTGGGACAATCCCGGCGTTGAGCACATTCTGGAGCATACCCGGTCGGCGGTGAAACCTGGCAGCGTGCTCATATTCCATGACGGTTACGGGGATCGTTCCCAGACGGTGGAGGCGGTTCGTGTGCTGGTGGATGAACTGGTCGCGGAAGGGTACCGTATGGTCACGGTGAGTGAGTTATTGGACATTTCTAGTGAGCATGATGAAAAGACGACATAATTAAGTGGACCCATCATTCTTTGAATGACAGGGTCCTTTTTTAATATATATAATACATAGGAAGAATGAAGTGGAAGCACAAACTTTGCTTGCCCTCTCAAACTACTTTATAATAATAGGCTAAACTAGATTATGTCAGGAGGAAACAATGGACTTTATCAGAAATCAACTAGAAGAACTCGGCATGAGTGGACCCTCCATTGGTTATCTTTCAAACATCATTATGATTATTTTTATAGCAGTGATCTCGATATTGGCGAATGTGATTGCCAAGCGAGTGGTACTGAAGACGGTCCATCGTATCGTAAGTAACAACCGTTTCAAGTGGGGCCATATTGTGGTTCAGAAAAATTTATTTCAGAAGCTGTCGCATCTTGTGCCAGCCATTATAATCTATTATTCTGCTTATATTTTCTCGCCCTATCAGGCCATAATTGAAAAATCAGCAATGACCTATATGATTGTTATCATGATTACGGTTCTGAATGCTCTGCTGAATGTCTTCGATGATATCTATCGTACCTATGAGGTGTCGAAGATTCGCCCAATCAAGAGTTACATTCAGGTAGCCAAGATTGTCCTGTTCATTATCGGGGGTATTATCGTCATCTCCAGCCTGATCGGACAGAACCCACTCATTATCCTTAGTGGACTTGGGGCGTTATCGGCGGTATTAATGCTCGTATTCAAAGACTCGATCCTGGGCCTCGTGGCGGGTGTACAGCTATCGTCGAACGATATGGTGCGTGTTGGTGACTGGATCGAGATGCCAAAGTATAATGCGGACGGTGACGTCATCGACATTACATTAAACACGGTAAAGGTTATGAATTTTGATAAAACGATTACGATGATTCCAAGCTACGCCCTCATTTCGGATTCGTTCCGTAACTGGAGAGGCATGCAGGTGTCCGGCGGCAGAAGGATTAAGCGGAGTATCTATATTGATATCAGCAGTATCCGTTTTTGTACGGAAGAGATGGTGGCTGAATTTGAGAAAATCCACTACCTGACTGATTATGTCACGGCAAAATTGAAAGAAATTCAAGCGTACAACATGGAGCACCAGGTCAACACTGAAAGCAACGTGAACGGCAGACAGCTCACAAACGTTGGTGTGTTCCGGGAATATATCCATCAATATTTGAGGAACCATCCAAAAATCAATAAAGATATGACGATGATTGTGCGACAATTAGCACCGGAAGATCGCGGGCTGCCTTTGGAAATCTATGCATTCAGCAATGATATTAACTGGGGTGTATATGAGAACGTTCAGGCGGATATCTTTGACCATATCTTCGCGGTGGCGTCAACATTTGGATTACGGGCCTTCCAAAATCCAACCGGACATGATATCGTGCAACTTAAAGAAAACAAACAATATTCGAGCGGATATTGAGATCCGAAGCACCGTAAAGGTGCTTTTTTTTATTCAAAAAGTGACATATTTACTATTTACAAAAATGGAAATAATTAATAGTATGTTTATATGGGTTTGATTTCCATATTCTATTTTTCTTTATCTTCTCAATCATATGGATATACAATGTACCGCTTTGATTGTTGGAAAATTTAATGGAGGTGAGTGCCGTGGCACGTGTATTAGTTGTGATGATCCCTGCAGAAGGCCATATCAATCCGTCGCTTGGATTAATCAAGGAACTGGTAGAGAACGGTGATGAAGTGGTCTACTGTTGTACCGAAAAATACCGGACGAAGATTGAAGTGTTAGGCGCACAATTTAAGGCCTATTCCTTCAACGAGGCAACCCTGCTCAACAACCCTGGTATGAAGCCATTTGAACTCAAACATCCTTACCAATTTTTATATATGATATTGAATAAAGTGATTCAACGCTTTATACCAGATGTTCTGAATCTGATCGAACTTGAAACCTACGATTATATCATTTTTGACTCCATAATAGGCTGGGGAGGACAAATTCTAGGTGAGAAGTTAGGTATACCAACGGTATGCTCAACCAGCACCTTTGTTTTTGTGGAGCCTCTTGGATCAGACAATCAACTGAAGGATGATACGGAGGAGGTCAAGGAGCTATATAACAGCATCGTGGAAATGTCCCAGCAAATAGCTTCCCAATTCGATGTGGCTGTACCTTCCCTGGCGGAACTTTCAGGGCATTCAGGACAACTGAAGATTGTCTATACAAGTCGTTATTTTCAACCCATGGGGGACAAGCTGGACGACAGCTTTGTGTTCACCGGCCCATCCATTATCCCACGCAAGGATGCGCCAGCTTTTGCAAATGAATCTCTGCATGCTCTTTATAAGCAGGTCGTTTATATTTCGATGGGAACCATTTTAAATAAAGATCTTGATTTTTATAAGCTTTGCTTTACGGCCTTTCGTGATTTGCCTGTGCAGTTTATCTTGTCTTCTGGGAAGGATACCGATATAGAGCCCATTGCTGATCTCATTCCTGATAATTTCATCATAAGACCCTATGTCCCCCAACTGGAAGTGTTGCAGTGTGTAGATGCTTTTCTGACACATGCAGGCATGAACAGTACCAGCGAAGCTTTGTATTACAATGTACCGTTAATCATGCTTCCGTTAACATCGGATCAGCCGCGTGTAGCAGGCCGGATACAGGAGTTGGGAGCAGGGGTCATCGTGGACAAAAATAACCTTACACCCGATGTGCTTAGAAACGCAGTATTAGAAGTGCTCGGTAATGCCTCTTACAAGGAGCATGCTGAGGTTATTGGGAAAACGTTACGCGATGCTGGCGGGTATAAGCAGGCTGCTATGGCTATTAAGAACTTTATAGGCAATCAACCGTTATCGGCCACGCCCATCTCTTCGTTTGAATGAAAAGGAGACCGCTCTTCATGAGAGTTAGAAGAGGAAGCCGTCACCCGACTAAAACGGAGTGGTGACTTCCAATTGATTCAAGCGCGTATGGAGGGGTAGATAAACGGAGAGGGGCATTATTTTTACCATATTGTTTGTATACCTTTTGCAAAGGAGAGTCTTCAGATGAATCATCAAATTCCGGAATATACATTGAACGATGGCTTGAAAGTGCCTGCAATTGGATTTGGTACCTATAGTTTAAAAGGTGAAGAAGGCGTTAAATCGATCGCGTCCGCAATGGATGCGGGTTATCGATTAATTGATACGGCGTATAACTATGAGAATGAGGCAACGGTGGGCAGAGCAATCAAACAAAGCTCCATCGCCAGAGAAGATCTACTCATTTCCTCGAAGCTGCCGGGGCGTTATCACGCTCATGATAAAGCACTTGTGGCGATCCAGGAATCCCTGTACAGAGCGGATCTGGATTATTACGACCTGTATCTGATTCACTGGCCCAATCCGAAAAAGGACATGTATGTCGAGGCATGGCAAGCGCTGATCGAAGCTAAAAAACGTGGATATATCCGATCCATTGGAGTCAGCAACTTCCTGCCTGAGCACAATGAACGGCTGATTAAGGAAACGGGGATAGCGCCGAGTCTGAATCAGATTGAGCTGCATCCGTTCTTTGACCAAGCCGATCAGCGGGAACAGGATACAAAGCATGGCATCGTGAACGAATCCTGGAGTCCGATTGGACGTGGCAATGATGCCGTACAGGATATTCTGAAGGATGAGAACATTCTTCGGATTGCGGAAACGCATGGCAAAACGCCAACCCAGATCATTCTGCGGTGGCATGTTCAGCTTGGTTCCATTCCCATTCCGAAAGCCGGCTCCTTGCAGCATCAACAGGAAAATATCGATATATTCGATTTTGAGTTGAGCACAGAAGAGATGCAGGTCATCTCTGCATTTAATCGTCCAGATGGACGTTTGTGGGATCAGGACCCAAGCGAGTACGAAGAATTTTAAAGAACGACAAATGAAGGGCTGCTCTCATGTCAGATATGACAGGAGGCAGCCCTTTATTGTTGAAGCATAGTAAGCATTGTTGCAGTTTTTCATGTTGCGTAATTTCTGTTTACTGTTCAGCAGGGATACGGAAGGTCAGAATCTCATACGGTTTGATATCAAAAGAAATTCGACCATTTTCCACGGCGCATTCCGCTTCGTTATTCTCGAGCAAATCACACGCGTACGCCGTAGCACCTGCTCCCTCAGGCAATTGCAGGGAAGCGCGGCTGCGGCGGCCATGTGCTTCGTAGACTCGGATGATCATATCATCGTTGTTCTCGGCTTTTTTGATAACCTCCAGCACGACATTATCCTGATCGACCGATGCAATTGACCATGTTCCCGGCAACGTACCGGTTTGCGGACTTACTTCACGGGCAACCAGCGGACGGTTGAGATCATAAGCAGCTTGGATGACACGTCCCTCACGGAAGTCGCCCTGATGCGGATAGAGCGCGTAGGTGAATACGTGCTGCTCTTTGTCGGCATTTTCATTCGGGTACGTTGCACTCTTGATCAGTGACAGTCGCATCACCGAGTTATGAATATCATATCCGTATTTGCAGTCGTTCAGCAGAGCAGCACCGTACCCGTTCTCCGCCAGATCGGCCCACTTCTGCCCGCATACTTCAAACCGGGCTTGATCCCAGCTCGTATTACGGTGGGTAGCACGCTCAACGTTGCCGTACTGGATTTCGTAGACGGCCTTTTCACTCCAGATATCCAGCGGGAAAGCGGCTTTCAGCAGCAAATGCTCCTGCTTCCAATCCACAAACGTACGGAAATCAATCCGGCGCGTGTGCGCATAGAAGATGATCGTTTGCTCAATGACCGAGTCCAGGAACTGTCGCTTCACTTGAAGCATGGAACGTACCGGTCCACTTTCAACCCACTCCAGCGACTGCAGGTCATTAATCTCCCACATATGCTGTTCATAATAATCGTCAATGTTCCATGCCTCGTATTCCGCAGGTCGATCCTCGAACACTTGCAGCACGTTACCACGCTTGCCAGACTGGAGCAGCTCACGGCCCTCCAGCTTGTCCCATACGGATGTGAACTCGGCACTTTCATTCATGTGAATATCGTACCAAGGTGTGTGGATATGGCGCCGATCTGCTTCCCACTGTGCAACCGAAACTCCCGCGACAAGCTCGTCTGTTAGATCTGGTGTGATTCGGAAAGATTTATACCCGGATGCAGGCACGTTCTCTGCAAGGAACACGAGGCCTCCCTCGGGAGTCCGCTGGCTTGGTACAGGGCGATCTCCATCATAGACGGTTACTTTTCTCGCAAAAGCAGGCAGTTCAACCACATCCGTCCGTACAAATCCGGTCGTGTTGAATACTACAATGGCTTCGCCATCAGATGTAATTTGGCTTGCAATGCCGTTCAGCGCACTGTCTTTCAGCTCATCCGTGACACGCAGAACTTCTTCATATTGCTTCTTGGAATCCACATATACCTGCTCAATGGAGCTGCCCGGGAGAATATCATGGAACTGGTTCAGCATCGTCAGCTTCCATGCATGCTCCAGTGCATCGGTTGGATAGGCCGCCTGTGCATTCGCCTGACGATGAATCATGGCATACAGCTCGGCATCGGCCAGCGCAAATTCACTATGACGGTTGTACCGTTTGTTACGCGCCATGGAAGTATAGGTACCCCGGTGATACTCCAGATACAGCTCACCCGACCAGCGAGGAACGGAAGGAACATCAGCCAGATTTTGCTCCAGCTTCTCGAAAAACTCGCGTACAAAGGTACGTTTCACCGCGGGTACACCAGGCAATCCAACATCAAGTCGTCTGCCATGCTCCAGCATCTCCTCAGTTGGTCCACCGCCGCCATCTCCGAATCCGAAACATTGCAGGACATCTGCATTGATGTTTTTGTTCTGGTATCGTTGCCACGTGCCTTTCACTTGCGAAGCATTAAATCGTCCATTATAGGTCGTCTCGAAGCGGCGCTGCCTGAAATCAGGATGTTTGTCATAGTCTGTTGCTGTGATAAAGTGGGTCAGGACCTCTGATCCGTCGATTCCTTTCCAGTACATCGTATCGTTTGGAATCTGGTTGGTATCATTCCAGGCAATTTTGGTTGTCATAAAATAATCAATGCCGCTCTTGCGCATAATCTGCGGCATCGCTGCACTATAACCAAATACATCCGGCAACCAGAGCACACGGTTCTCCACGCCGAATTCTTCCTTGAAGAAACGTTTGCCGTAGATAATCTGACGGATCATGGATTCACCCGAGATCAGGTTACAATCGGCTTCCAGCCACATTGAACCTTCCGCTTCCCAGCGGCCTTCGGCCACCTTTTCTTTGATTTTTTCATATAGGGACGGGTAGTCTGCTTTCAGGTATGCATACAGCTGGGGCTGAGAGGACATGAAGGTATACTCCGGGAACTTGTCCATCAGATACAATACACTCGCGAAGCTACGAATGACCTTCTCCCGAGTCTGATCCAGCGTCCACAGCCATGCCACATCGATATGCGTGTGTCCGATACAGTGCACGGTAGGGATGTGATCACCGGCAGGGCGGATATCACCATAGACATGATCTTGCAGATATCGGCGCGCTTCCAGTACCGACGCATGGAATTCTGCACTGTTTTCCTGGCGCAAATCCAGCAAATTCACGGCTTTATTCAGATGTTCGACCAACTTCAGGCGCTCCAGATCATCCTCACGCAGCAGATCCGCAGCATCCAGCGCAGCCTTGAGATCGTAATACAAATCGGAGACTTGCTGATGATGCTCGGCGATATATACATTTAGAAAAACATCCGCGGCAGACGTACTGCAATACGCATATAATGCCAGTTCGAATTCATCACCTTTTGCCGCAGCGGGTGTCAGGTCAATTTCCGTATGGTTCACGTCTAGACCGCAGATCAGTTCCCCATTGAGGAATGATAAGAATTGCGGATTATCGTAATTCCATATGTCATCAGCACCAGTAACGATGGTACACACGACCTTTTTTCCTTCCAGATGATCCGGGATTCGAATGCGGGTTTTAAAGCAGCTGTGTACATCTTTGCCACCCCAGCCATCACCCTTACGGAATACGTTCCAGGAGGAAGGGTCCTCATGCACCAGTTCCCAGGAGTGGTAACCACTTTCTTTATGATAAAGCTCAGGGATATATGTCTTTGAGGTTAGTCGTGCACGTTCCAAGTGTTTCACAATGGTATGGATTCGAGTATATAAGGAATTCATTTTCATGTTGGTTTCCCACCTTGGTTTGTAGTAAGTACAGGCTGTAGTCGTTGTTGGAGTGATAATAATGCAAGCGCTAACATATCAACTCTATCATAACAAAAGAGAAATGGGCGAAACTATGTATTGTATGCTGAAAATAACGTCTTTTTATTGCATTTCATGCTAAAATAAAATCATTAGAATCAGGATAGGGGGCATGTCCATGACACCATCGGTTCTGGCATACGAGCAAGGATATGCGATCCATGTGAACCAGCCTGGAGATTCACTTTTTTATCATCTGGATTATGACGAGCGCTCCTATGAACTGAATATGGAATTTCAGCATTTCCATGATTTCTATGAAATCTGTATCCTTCTCGATCGCACAGCTGCGCACATCATTGAAGGCAGTTTATATGAGATCCAGCCTCTGGATATCGTTCTGTTGCGGCCTTCATTGCTGCATAAAACGCAATATCCGAAGGGTGCTCCGCCGAAACGATTGATGATCACCTTTGCCATGCCACGTAATACACCTGGTCTTGAGAGCGGTTACACAGAGCTGTTCTCGATTTTTGATAAACCGGTCCCGATATTCCGATTTACAGAAGAAAGACGCAAGGCGGTATTGAACCCTTTAAATGAAATCTATGCTCTATCACAGGATCCCTCCGCACTTCATTCAGTAGCGATCCATAGCAAGTTTGTTGAGTTTCTGTGTGCGATCCATCGATACTCGGCTGAGAATAGCTACGTTCGTGAAGAGACAGGTTCGTCTATGTCGCAGCGGATGTATGCCATTGCATCGTATATTCACAGTCATTATCAGAATGAACTGTCGCTCGAAGAGATCTCCAAACGGTTTTTCGTGAGTGCTCATCATCTATCCCGTCAGTTTAACAAAGTCACAGGTTTTACGTTTACCGAGTATATTCAGATGACCCGAATACGTAATGCCCAACAAATGCTCCTAAATTCTAACCAAAAAATCACCGAAATTGCTGCACAGTGTGGCTTCGCCAGCTTCTCTCAATTCAATCGAATTTTCAATAAACTGAATGGCATGTCACCGAGCGCATATCGCCGTAGCAGACATTCACAGAGTGAGCGTGAACTGATATCTTTGGGTAGTCCTGAGCGCTGATTGAAGACAGAGATAATCTGGGGATGTCAGTGGAGATGTGTTGCATAAATCGCGACAGCCAAGAATGTATAGAGGACTAATAAAAAAGGCAAACCCTCTAAGTTACAAAGGGAATGCCTTTTTCTGTTTCCTTCTATATAAAGATACGTCTACCTGGAGATGGTCCTCCTGACCAGACTCACTCTCTCAATCATGTTCCCGTATGACGGCTATTCTTAAACGTGATCCTTCGGCGCCAGCTCAATAGCAGAGCGGATGGCAGCCAACATGCTTTTATCATCGGCGATATTTTTGCCAGCGATATCAAAGGCCGTACCGTGGTCAACGGATGTACGGATGATACCGCCTTTCAGACCAACGGTGATGTTCACGCCTTCTTCAATGCCCATTACCTTGATCGGTGCATGGCCTTGGTCGTGGTAGCAAGCTACAACGATATCGAAGTCACCGCGACCAGCGCGGAAGAAGAGTGTGTCCGCCGGGAGTGGACCAACGACGTTAATGCCTTCCTGCTGTGCACGCTCAATGCCGGGCTGCAGTTTCTCTTCTTCTTCTCCATTACCGAACAAGCCGTTCTCTCCAGCATGAGGATTGATTCCGCATACGGCAACGCGCGGATTCTCAAAGCCTGCTTTTTTCAACGTATCATGAGCAAGCTTCACGACGGTGTAGGTTCTTTCCGGGTTAATACTTGCAATGGCATCGATCAGACCCATGTGTGTTGTCAGGTGAATAACGCGCAGATTCGGCGTGGTCAGCATCATCGAGAAGTCTTGTGTATCCGTCAGGTCTGCCAGAATCTCGGTGTGCCCCGGATACAGGTGCCCGCCCTGATGAAGAGCTTCCTTGTTCAATGGCGCGGTGCAGATGGAGTGAATCTGCTGTTTTTTGGCAAGATCAATGGCTTTGGCGAGAAACTGGAATGCTGCATCTCCAGCCACGGCAGATACTTTACCGTATTCCAGATCCGCAGGAACGAGGTTCAGATCAATCACATCCACAGTACCGAATTCATACTTGGCTTCAGAAGGCTCTTGAATCGCGTTAACGTTCAGACTTGAACCGATGACAGGCAACACACGCTCCAGAATCTTTGCATCACCGATAACGAGTGGATTGCACTGATCGTACATTTCTTGATGACCCAGTGCTTTCATAATAATCTCCGGTCCAATACCTGCTGCGTCGCCCATCGTAATTCCAATTGTAGGTTTCATACGAGAATACCCCCTTTTAATTTTTGAATCGCATGGATAAAGACATCCGGTTTACCGAATCCGCCTGCTTTGGTAATCACATGCAGATCATCAATCCCTATAAACTTGGAGATCGGCACGCCGATTTCAAGCTCATCCAGCAACTCGAAGCCGCTAATATTCCATTTCAGACAGATTTGTTTAGCTGTATCACCGCCGGTCATGGATACCCCTTTGAAAAGTCCCTCTTCCAGCAGTCTGGCACAGATCTCACCCATCGCAAGTACAATCTCGTTGCTGACTTCCGTGTGATTGAGACCACGAATTTCGCCCGTTGCTCGTGCCAGTTCGATATCCACCTGTTCAGCGGTGGAGTAGAGGACAACATCTTGTCCTTCCAGCGCTTTGTCTCGAACCTCGTTATAGACACGTTCCATCTCTTCCGCGCGGTCTGCGGTTGCGGATACCGCTTTGAAAGAATGGAAGGAGACTGAAGCTACGCGGGACTTGCGCATCAAGCGATGCAGCTGCTCTCGGGAGTTTTTGTTCACGCTGCCGACCACCGTTAGGATTGGACCGGGATTCTCCGGGATATCAAGTGACGCAGCCCTGGATTCCAACTCGTAATGTGCGGGGAGGTAATTGGCAATGCCCGCCGAACCTGCCCAAGTAAACGTATACTCCAACTCGCGAGTCATCTGCAGAATCAGTTCCAGATGTCTTTCTTCGGTGGAGTCCACCATTACATACGGGATATTCTTTGTTTTCAACTGCTCTAGCTTGGTGCGAATATGATTCTGCCCGGCTTCCAGATCGGCGACGGTGATCTCGCCAACTTCGTACTTGGTCTGTTGTTTCAACAAGTCCGGAAGGTAGGAAATCGTTACAGGTGTCTTCGGATCATGGGCAATTTCAGTATCTGCCAGCGGAACGCCGTTCAGGTAATGGATTCCTTCCAATATCGTCCGGTTATTTTTTGGATAACCCGGGGCAATCATCATAAAGTCCGGCTTTACGACATCATATACAGCATCAATCTCGATGCCGATATTACCACGCATGGTGGAGTCCATTTTTTTGAAAATCGTCTCAAATCCGTTGTTCGTCAGCAATTCAGCAGCCCGATATACACGGTCATACGCTTCCTGCGAGGATATGGAACGACTATCTGTATCAAAGACGACGGCATCGTAACGTGTAAGAGGGCCTTCATCTATATTAAAAAGAACACTGGTCTTCAAGCCATGACGGGCAAGCTGCACCCCGCTGTCATTGGCACCGGTCAAATCATCTGCAATAATGGCTAATTTCATGCAGTCATCCCTCCTTGTAAGCACAATTTAATAAAAAGTCCGTTCAGATTATCCATTAAGCACAGATTAAGCAAATTAAATCAGGTGATACCCATTTATGTGGTTGGTCGTTGATTGTATTTCTCGACTCCGCCTGATTTCTCCAGTCGTTTGGAGAGGAACCCGATGAAGATCGGCAACAGGATGGCTGTTGTTACAACGCTCGCTGCAATTTGTACCGTAGCAATCTCGGCAATCGGGCCAAATGAAGCATTAGCAGCCACGATGGCAGCAGGTGTACCTACGGCATTCCCGGCTGTTGAACCTTCGGAAGCACCCACGATGGGGTTCCAGCCGATGGCTTTAAAGAGCAGGAAACCGATTCCGCCCGTTAATAACACGGTTAACACACCCAGTAAAATTCCGCTAAGACCACCTTGAATGATGGAGGAGAAGCTAATGTTCATACCCAGAGCAAATGCAAAGAACGGAACAAGTTTGTCACTGCCTTTATGCAGCCATTCCGCCAGATTGCGGTCCAGATTACCAATAATGACACCAACGATGAGTGGAAGCAATACCGCAACAAAGGCCATAGGGGAAAACATACCGTTTGCAAAACCCATCGCACCAAAGATGGAGAGCGCTACCATGGTCAGGAAAGGACCATCACTGAGAGCGAGGAAAGGGTAGGCTGCTTTGTCATCTTCTTTCCCGTATTGGCCGGCGAGAGCAATGTACAAACCGCCATTAGAGTTAGTCATCGCAGCAATAATGGCAAGCGGGGCCAGACCGAGAAATAACCCGTTTGAATCCGCGAACAAAATAGCGATAAAACCAAGGGCTGCACCAATCACCCATTTGAACGTAAGCAAGGTCAAACCTTTGCCGACAGAGGAACCTGCTGTTTTAAACGTAATCTGTGTACCCGCAATGAACAGGAACAGGGCAATCAACGTACTGGCACTGTTAACAAAAAGTGCTTCCGTGAATCCGCCAATGCGCAGGGCATTCGGGAAGAATGTATTAATGGTTGCACCAAGTAACAGGGGAACGACCATCATACCGCCAGGGATGCGATCTAAAGTTGCTTTAATGTTCATAGTAGTAGCTCCTTATGAAGTAATCGTTTTTATGAAGCGCTTGCAGGGATTATATTATCCCATATCGTTTAATATAGCAACAATAAATTATTGTAAATTTCAAATACACAGTTAACTGTTTAAAAATGCAACACATAAAAGCGATAAAAAAGACGCAAACTTAAAGTTAATCTTTAAGTTTGCGCCATAATGTGGCCCGGTTAATCCCCAGACGCTCTGCGGCCTTTGATTGATTGTTATTTTCCTCCTGAAGCACGAACTGAATAACTTCTTTCTCAATCTCCTTCAGCGTACCGTTCAACTTCATTGGGCTTGAAGAAGGTTGCTGATCCAGCAAGCGGGACAAGGTAGCCGTGGTGATTACATAATCTTGTTCGTTGAGTGCAGCCTGCTTGATCAGATGTTTCAGCTGGTTGACATTCATATGTGTGATCTGATCTTGGATCAGCTGTAGAGCATCTTCTTTGATTCTCACCGCAGTAGTTCCGTATTTGTGGTAGTAATCCGTCAGGAAATGTTGCATCAGTGGAGCCAGATCCTCTGGTCTATCCGCAAGATTTGGCATCATGATTGTATTAAGCTCCAGATCAAGTGACCACTGCGGGTTCATTATCTGTTCCCCGAGTATAAACACCCCAATCTGATTTTGAAGGCAGCTCTGGATAAAGGCGAGCAACTCCGGATCTTCCATCCGTGTTTCCATGTGGTTAATCTCTACATTTCTAACCTTGGCGAGTGGTATCTTGTGCAAATGACCGGGCGGAACTTGCGAGAGATCCATCTGTAATAAGAGTCCGCCACCTGAGTACATCTGATGAATATGTTTGACCAGAAAAGATTTACCGGAATCTGCTTCACCCCGCAGATAGATCGGTTCATGATTCTCGTAGAGTGCCCGAATGTTCTGTAATACCGCCTGCATGGCAGGGGATTCGGCAACGATAGGCTCCATCGATGCGTCCGTAAACGTTGTTATGCCGAATTGTGCAAAGGCATAGGGTTGTCCTTTTTCCAGCATATATACCTTGTAGTTCTTGTTGTCCAGGGTCGTTTCATAGGCGTTAACCGTGAGCTGGTAATCGTCCACCATGAACACATTTTGGATCTGGGATTGATGGAACTCCAGACTGGTATTGGTCAGATATATGTGATTATCGGTCAGCGGATTTTTCCCAAAATCGGTCAGGTTCTCGAATACAACTTCATTCCGTTCATTTAAAATAAGTAAATTGGGATGTTCCCGTGTAACCAGGTCATTCAGGATGATCGATATCGCATGATTTTTGCTCAAATAACGGTAGACCAGCTGTGCATCCTCCATCGCTCTAAGGATGGATTCCTGTCCGGATTGGATTAACAACCCCTCCAGACCGTAGGTCTTCGCGGTGTTGACGGTGATCACATCTCCGACAATCTGTCGGTACCCGGAAGCTTTCAACTCCAAGAGTAATCGGGCGACATCTTCCGAGCTATGTATGGTATAGACCTTGAGGGGCAGATCCATCAGATCAATAATCGATTGTGCACCAGAGGTGATGTTGGAGAAGCCAACAATGGCTGTTTGGCCGTTAAACTGGCTTGCCAGTGTAAGTGAACGAATCATATCATAGCCCGATAACTGCACATCAATGACGGGAATGGTCACTGCTTTTTTAATGAGTTGGGCGGTTCCGCCGCGGCTGATGATAATCTCTGCACCGTTTTTCTCAGCTTGAGTTGCTAATTCCACACCGTTTGCCAAGTCGCCCACGTCCGTCTGAATGGTTAACTGGGGAAAGCGAGGAATGCACTCTTGTATAATAGGAATCATCGATTCGTAGGGAGCAATAAAGTGAACCAGTGTACGCATAATTTTCCTGCCTTTATAGAAAACTTTGATCCCCTTATTATAGCCAACTTACGAAGGAATGGCACCTATGGGGGAACCAGCCCTGTTGTGTCTGCAAAATGCCTGTGTGTTATGCCTTCATAACTCTCCGAGTGGAATGTGATGAAGTGCACTGAATCGAATCGTTATGTATTTCAAAATTAATGCATAATTGCACACGATAAGTATAGAGAAATGAGGAGATTTCATATGGGAGACATTCATAAAGTAGCTGAGCCGGATCACATCATTAAGGATGTTGTCGGGAAGTTCCCGTGCAGAGTGCTGTGGAGTGAAGGCCGTCCATGTCTTGAGTACCAGAGGGAAGAGGATGTGGCGTTAATAACCGAATACGTCCATAAAACGTATAACGTTGAATTATTGGATGTGTTTTTCACAGCGGTGGAGAGCCTTCCGGTTGAGCCATAGATTAGGTAGGGATTTGTGGGATAGGAGCAAAGGACTAAAGCCCATAATACCGATCCAAATCCGATCGCAGATGAAAGTATGCAATTCATTAACGAACTGTGATTGAGGAAGAATGATACTGATAATTATGAGTGATTTTTTTGATTATAAGGCGACACTATAAAGTGCTCGTCTTTTCTTATATTACGTTTTATAGTACGTATTTGGATCATAGTAACTCCACTTGCCATCGTGAAATGTGAAACGTATGTCTCCGTATTCATGTATTATAGTATACATATGAACTTTTCGGAGGAGGAACAAGTAATGGGAATCTTATCGAGGTTTAGAGACGTGATGAAGGCCAATGTGAACCACATGTTGTCTCGGGCGGAAGACCCGGAGAAGAGTGTGAATGAATATATGCGAAGCCTGAGCAGTGATCTGGGTCAGGTGAAGGCTGAAACGGCAGCGGTGCTGTCGGATGAGAGCCGGGCGAAGCGAGCATTGGATGAGTGTAGCGCCGAGGTCAAGAAATTACAGCGGTATGCGGAAAAATCAGCGGAGTCGGGAGACGAAGACAAGGCACGTGGTTTTCTGGAGAAGAAAGTGAAGCTGGCTGACAAATTGAATGAATTACAAGCCGCCTATGAACGTGCTTCCGCCAAAGCCAAGATGATGAAGCATATGAACGATAAACTGGTTGCAGATCTGGGGCAACTGGAAGCGCGACATGCAGAACTGAAAGGTCGCATGGCAGATACAAAGGCGCAGCAACAGGCCAACGAACGGAATGCATCTACGGGCAGAGCTGATGCTGCATTGAAGGCCATGGAAGACAAGGCGAATCAGGCGCTGAACGAAGCAGAGGCTTTGGCAGAACTTCGAGCTGGCGCACAGGAAGATGATTTGGACGAATTAATTGCCCAGTTGGAGAGGGACATGAACGCAGATGCGGGTAATAATGAGAATGCGTCGCCAAGTGCGGAGGAAGAACTCGCAGCGATTCAGGAAAAGCTGAAGAATAAGTAGTACGTTACACCATTTCGTTAACATTGAGGTGAGCAAATGCCGGTTATTGAATATAAATGTCCAAACTGCGGCAGTGGTATGATCTTTGACAGTGTGTCAGGTGCATTATCCTGCCCCAGCTGCGGCCGCCAGGACAACATAGAGCAGATTCCCGATCCCTTGAAAAGACAAGTATTCACCGAAAATGAGGTCAAAGAATACCACTGTAACAGCTGCGGAGCTGACATTGTGACAGAACCGGAGACCAGTGCGACGACCTGCAGTTTCTGCGGTGCAGCGGTTGTACTCAGTGATCGGCTGACGGGCAATCTGGCCCCTGCGATGGTGATTCCCTTTTCGATCAACAAGGATCAAGCCAAGCAGGCTTTCAAAAAGTGGTGCAAAAACGGCCTCTTAACGCCAAGTGGCTTCATGTCCGCCGACCGGATTCAGAGCATTACCGGCATGTACGTGCCGTTCTGGTTGTATGAGTTACATAACAAAATCGAAGTGCATGGTCGTGGCACCAAGGTCAGATCCTACACCCAGGGCGACTACCATTACACGGAAACACAGCATTTTGATATATACCGCCGAATTCGGCTGAATTACGTGAACCTGCCCATTGATGCATCGGAGAAAATGAAAGATGAACTGATGGATAAGCTTGAGCCTTTTCCATATAATCAGCTGAAATTGTTCAAGACCCCGTATCTGGCGGGGTACATTGCGGAAAAATACAGTTATACGGACGAGGAACTTTTCCCACGGGCCAAGGATAAAACGAGATCGTACATTGATTCTTATATTGCCTCAACTGTATCCGGATATACCAGCGTGAGCTACACGGACAAACAGATTGATACTAAGCTCAAAAATGCAGACTATGTGCTGCTCCCGGTGTGGATGGTCAACTATGACTACAATCGGGCACAGTATACCTTTGCCATGAATGGTCAGACAGGTAAAGTGGTCGGTAAACCGCCGATCAGCAAAGCTAAAGTGGCCGGATGGTTCGCAGGAGTCTCTGCGGTCTCGTTGTTGTCACTGAAGCTGGTTTCTTGGATGATGGGAGGTGGATTCTTATGAGAAAAAGAACCCCTCTGGCCGTGATGGCTACGCTCATTTTACTTATGATAACCCTTGTCGCTCCGTTGATTCCCATGTCATCGGCATCCGCAGCGGAGAGCAAAAATCTCATCTACGATGAGGCCAACCTGCTGAGTGAGCAGGAGATAAGTGAATTGAATCTGCTTGCGAATCAGTATGGCGCGGAACGGCAGACGGACTTTGTTATCTATACCTCCAATAACGAGGAGCATAAAAGTGAAATACTGCTTACCGAGGATTTTTATGACGATCAGGGATTTGGTTACGATAAAAAGCATGGAAACGCAGTTATTCTTACAATAGACATGTACAATCGGAAGATGTATCTGGCTGGTTTTTACAAAGGGGAAGAGTACATCGACAATGGCAGAGCCGATAAAATCACGGCCAAAATTGCCCCAGATGTATCGGATGGAAATTATAGATTGGCTTTTGAAAAATATTTGGAGCTCTCCTACGAATATATGGATCTTAAACCCGGGGTAAATCCGGATAATATCCTCTTTAAGACGTGGTTTCAACTTGCTGTATCCGTGGCAATCGGAGGAATTGTAGTTGGTGTAATGACCCATCGTTCTGGCGGGCGAGTTACTGTAAATCGTGCAACGTATGAGGATTCCAGTAATTCCAGTGTAATTGATCGTCAGGATCGGTACATTCGTACAACGGTCACCAAACGCAAGATTGAGAAGAACAATAATAACGGTGGCGGAGGCGGCGGTGGAGGAACCACCCGAGGTGGCCATTCCCATAGCGGTAGCAGCCGATCTTTCTAGCATCACGGACACTCGCAATAACTTAACGCAGGCATGATGACACACAATGCTTACTAATAGAAGGGATGGGAATTAGTATGGGATTTTTCAGAAATCAATTTTCGAATGTGGTGGAATGGGAAGAGTTCAGAGATGACATGATATTTTGGAAGTGGAGCAACCGGGAGATCAAGAAGGGGAGTAAACTGATCATCCGTGCGGGTCAGGACGCCATTTTCCTGAATAACGGTAAAGTGGAAGGCATTTTCGAGGACGAAGGTTCGTTCAATATCGATTCCGAGATCATTCCGTTTCTTTCTACCTTAAAAGGGTTCAAATTCGGATTCAACAGCGGCATGCGGGTCGAAGTCTTGTTTGTAAATACAAAAGAGTTCACCGTGCGCTGGGGCACACAAAGTCCGGTGTTGATTCCAACACCACAACTCCCGGGCGGGATGCCAATTCGGGCCAATGGTACATTTAATTTTAAAGTAAGTGACTATGTGACCCTGATTGATAAGATTGCAGGCATCAAGCAGAGTTATCTGGTGGAGGATGTCAAAATCCGAATCACTTCCGTGCTGGATCAGCTCCTAATGAAGTGGATTAGCCGCGAAGGGAAGGATATGTTCAACCTGCAGGCCAACGCATCGGATATTGCCAAAGGTATTCAGGAAGATCTGGATATGCAGATGATGGACATCGGCATTGGGATTACCGGTTTCCAAGTGATGAGTTTCAACTATCCAAAAGAGATTCAGGATATGATTACAAAGACCGCTTCGCATGAGATGATTGGTAATCTGCAAAAGTATCAACAGGTCAGTATGACAGACGGCATCTCATCCGGTAAAGTACAGGGCGGCGGCGCAGCTTCGGATATGGCTGGTATGATGATGGGTATGAACATGGCCAATGAAATGATGAAAAACATGAACCAGAACCAAGGCCAGAATCAGAACAACAATGCCAATTCGTCTTCGAATCAGAATGCTGACCAGAAACCAGCGGGAAATAGCAATGGTGATTCAGGTAACTCTTCATCTACAGAAGGCAACAAGAAGCCAAACTTCTGCCCGAACTGTGGAGCCAAAAATGAAGGAGCTAACTTCTGTCCGAATTGTGGTCAAAAGCTGGGCTAATCAAATAAATACATGTAGGGCTAGGTTCGTAGTAAGTGAAATTACTGCGGAGCTAGCCCTTTTTTGTGTGGGTGCATAGTTAAAGCAACATGGCGTAGAGTAGAGGAACGAGTGCGGTTATTTAATTTTGATAAAAGAGTTGACAACCGATCACAAATCATTTATCTTTAATTTAAGATATTTAATTTAAATATAAACAGCAACCGACAAATATCTTTAATCCATAACACAAGGAGAGATCAAGATGATTATCCCAACATTGACCAGAATAAATGAACTTTCAAGAAAAGCCAAAGAGGGCGGATTGACGGAGATGGAGAAAGAGGAACAGGTTCGTCTTCGCCAGGAATATCTGCAAACTTTTCGCGGTTCGGTCAACGACATTCTGCTGAATGCAACCATCTATGATCCAAACGGCGATGACGTTACTCCTGATAAATTGAAACAAAAACAGGCCAATCAAAATAACGACTAGAATACAATTCGCTAGATCATATATCTTAATTTAAAGATAATACAAACTTACTATAAATCAACTAACTAACTCATTTAACTAACTCGAATAACTATAACACCTACTCAATTTAAAACATGCTTACCAAACCAAGGAGGAATTAATCATGACTATTCAAACAGCAGGTATTCACCATATTACAGCTTTCGCAGGAGATCCACAGGCCAACGTTGATTTTTATGCCGGAGTTCTGGGACTTCGTCTGGTGAAAAAAACAATCAACTTCGATGCACCTGATGTATATCATCTGTATTTTGGCGATGAGCACGGAAGCCCAGGTACCATCATTACCTTCTTCCCATCCGCTGGATCACCACGGGGCAAAATTGGCGGAGGTCAGGTCGGCATCACTTCCTATGTCATTCCTCCTGGGTCGATTGGCTTCTGGCAGAATCGGCTGGAACAGTATAACATTGAGGTAACCAAAACAAGTCGCTTCAATGAAGACCTGCTTCAATTCGAAGATGGCGAAGGCCTGCGGCTTGAGCTTGTTGAACGGGAAGAGGGAGCAACCAGCACTTGGGCGCACGAGGGCATTCCAACAGATAAAGCAATCAAAGGCTTCGGTGGTGCTGTCCTGTTCAGTGTTAACCCGCAAAGAACGATGGATGCTCTTGAGAAAATTTTGGGATTTGTCAGAGTGAGTGAAAATGAAGAGTATGCTCGTTTCCGGTCCAGCGGGGATATCGGTAATGTCGTAGATGTACCAGTGACCCGTACGGCTCTGGGTATGGGCGGCGCAGGAACCGTGCACCATATTGCATGGCGCGCCAAAGACGATGAGGAGCATGCACAGTGGAGTGAAGCTGTACGTGATTATGGGTACCAACCAACTCCAGTTCGGGATCGTCAGTACTTTAACGCAATCTACTTCAGAGAAGCTGGCGGCATTCTATTTGAAATTGCTACAGATCCTCCGGGCTTTGCCAAAGATGAACCTGCTGATTCGCTTGGACAAAAATTGATGCTGCCAGAGTGGTTTGAGAAATACCGCCCTCAAATTGAGGACAATCTGCAACCGATCGTGGTAAGAACACTCGTACCTGCTACAGCTGCGAATTAATAAGAGTTCTAGAAAAAACCTGAAAAAGCGAAGCGTTCGCCTAAAAGCTTTCTGAAAGAAAGCTACATCGGAAGCATATGCTATCCCCGGATTTCCCCTTAGGAAAAGGGAATCGAAAAATCTGGGGATAACAGCGATTGGAGGGTTATTCTGTCATCGAAGTGTATGTGTGAATCATCTTTAGTTCAACTTATATAGCTGACGTTAGATTATGAGAAAAACCAAAGGAGCATTGAAGGATGATGGAGAAAAAGGTTACCTGGCTGGAGCTGTTTTACGATCTGCTCTTTGTAGCAGCGGTCGCCAAAGCGGGTCATGTCTTGTTACATGCCGAACATGGAGTAATTACGTTTGAATATTTAATGAAGTTTGTGCTTATTTTTATCCCTGTTTGGTGGGCATGGGTCGGTCAGACCTTGTTTATTAACCGTTATGGTCAAGACATCCTGATCCATCGAATATTCCTCATCCTTCAGCTTCTGTCCGTTATGGTCATGACGGCGAGTCTTTCTACCCATTTTGACCAATACTACTTGTCCTTCTTCATAGGATATATCGGCTCGCGGGCATTTACGGCGATTCAGTATCTGACGGCTCACAAGTCAAAAGGCGAGCATCAGCAGCGAGCGGCCCGTTATTTGGGTATCTGTTTCCTCATTGGCATATTGATCTCATCAGGTTCATTGTTCTTCGATTCCTGGCTGCGTTACGTGATTTTGTATGCGGGGATTGCCGTTGACATCGTACTTCCGTTGATTGGACGCAAAAATCTGGTGAAAGTACCGGTTCAGACCCATCATTTGTTGGAACGTTTCGCGCTCTTTACACTTATCCTGCTGGGTGAATCGGTGGTAAGCATTATCGCTGTGCTGCAAGCCGATCATTGGGATATGAAATCCATTCTGTTTGCCGCCTTTACGTCCATCTTTGTCATTGCGATATGGTGGCAATACTTCGACAACGTGGAGAAAAAAGTCAGCAAAGAGATTCAGACTGCCGGGCAAGCGATCATATACGGCCATCTGTTCATCTACATCTCTATGAGTATGATCGCTGCCTCAATTCAGCTGTTATATCAGAATCAGTTAAACTATGTGTTCATGCTGGGGTTTGTATTTGGATCAGCGTTACTGTATTTCTTGTCGACATCACTTGTGTTCCATCGTTACAGACACGCACATCTACGACTCCGGCCACGTCATCTGGCAGTCATGGTGGGGTTACTGGTGGTATTTGTCTTTGTGGATCTGGTCTACCGGGTTCCTGCTTATGTGATCATGGGCGAAGACATGTTATTCTTCTTGGTGTATGCGAAACTTACGACTTAATATGAGTAATATAAAATCAAGAAAAGTCACGGACAACAGGTGTCCGTGGCTTTTTATTATGCCGCTAATCCTGGACATTTTTTAATAATATAAATAAAGCACAAATCTAATTTAATTTCTTCTATAGAATCTGTTAATATGAGACTATGAACAAGTGAATCTACCAGATCATAGAATATCTTTTATATCAAATGAGCGCACGTTTTGTTAGTTCATTTTGTATATAGCGATTCGTAGATATGGGGATGACAATCAGGAGGGAAATCATTGAGCACACATCAAATCGGAGTTCCATTGGAAGGGTTTGCAGAGTTTAGTCGTACGGTTGCCGCTGAAGGAGCCGTTTTACTCAGAAATGAAGGCCAAGTGCTTCCACTTCGTGAAAACGAAAACGTTTCAGTTTTTGGACGGATTCAAGTCAATTATTATCGGAGCGGCACGGGTTCAGGCGGTAGTGTTCATGTGGCCTACACAACGAATCTATTGGATGGTCTGCGCAGCAAGAAGAATATAACGGTCAATGAAGAGCTAGCAGCTGTCTATGAGAAGTGGATTGAGGAAAATCCATTTGATGATGGCGGAAAAGTATGGGCGGCCGAGCCATGGAATCAGAAAGAAATGCCTTTGACGGATGAACTGGTTGCACAGGCTAGAAGCAAATCCAGCAAAGCCATTATTGTGATTGGACGTACAGCAGGAGAAGACCAGGATAATGCGGATGCGCCAGGAAGTTACCAACTGACAGAAGATGAGAAAGCGATGTTAAAGCAAGTTACTTCGCAATTTGAACACACAATCGTTGTGTTGAATGTCTCAAATATCATCGACATGAGCTGGTTAAACGAAACGTATCTACATCCGATCCAAGGCGTAATTTACTCCTGGCATGGCGGTATGGAGGGTGGTAATGCGATTGCCGATGTGCTGGCGGGGGACGTTACACCAAGCGGTAAACTGACAGATACGATTGCTTATTCCATTGAAGATTACCCTTCGACAAGCAACTACGGCAATGAGTTCAAGAACCTGTATCAGGAAGATATCTATGTAGGTTATCGTTATTTCGAAACGTTTCGACCTGAGCGCGTTCAGTTTGAATTCGGTTACGGCCTGTCTTATACGACGTTTTTGGCCCAGCACGAAGAAGCGAAATCAGTGTCCAAAGACGGTAAAACCTACATTGAAGTTCGTGTAAATGTGACCAACTCAGGCACAACATATGCGGGCAAAGAGGTTGTGCAGGTCTACTATGAAGCACCACAAGGCAAACTGGGACAACCGGTGAAGGCTTTGGTGGCTTTTGGTAAAACAGGATTGTTGCAGCCGGGCGAGTCAGAACTTCTGACGATCAGCTTCCCGATCCATGCCATGGCATCTTACGATGATGCAGGCGTTACAGGTCTTGCTTCCGCGTACGTATTGGAAGAAGGCACATACCGACTGCACGTAGGAACCAGTGTGAAACAAGCGCAGCATATCAGCATTGATGGCCAGGATGGCTATATTATTGAATCCCTTCAATTGGTGGAGCAACTGCAAGAAGCGATGGCCCCAACTGAAGATTTTACACGGATGAAACCAGGTTCGCGCAAGGAAGATGGATCTTATGAACTGACTTATGCAGAAGTACCGAAACGTAAGATATCCATGGCAAACCGGATTGAGCAGAATCTCCCGCAAACGCTGGAGCAGACGGGTAACCAGGGCCACAAGCTGAGTGACGTTAAGGCTGGCAAAGTGAGTCTGGAAACCTTCATCGCTCAACTGAGTGATCAGGATCTGGCAGCGATTGTCCGTGGTGAAGGCATGAGCAGTCCGCTCGTTACTTCGGGGACGGCATCTGCATTTGGTGGTGTCAGCGACAGCCTGTTTAACTACGGTATTCCGGTAGCATGTACGGCAGATGGCCCGTCCGGTATTCGTATGGATAGTGGCGAAAAGGCAACACAGGTATCCATTGGTACGTTGCTTGCGGCGACATGGAACAAGGATCTTGTTGAAGAGTTGTATGTGATGGAAGGACAGGAATTGCTAAGAAATCAGGTAGATACCCTGCTCGGACCTGGACTCAATATCCGCCGGAGCCCGCTTAATGGCCGGAACTTTGAGTACTTCTCCGAAGATCCACTGATCTCGGGTGTATTTGCCGCAGCATGTACGAAAGGTATCATGAAGGGGGGGTCCAATGCCACACTGAAACACTTTGCCTGCAACAACCAGGAGAAGCACCGCAGTAAAGTAGATGCTGTTGTCTCCGAACGTGCACTGCGTGAAATTTACCTGAAAGGGTTCGAAATCGCTGTAAAAGAAGGCGGAGCAAACTCCATCATGACCTCCTACAACCCGGTTAACGGACACTGGGCGGCATCCAACTACGACCTGAACACCACGATTTTGCGTGGCGAATGGAATTTCGACGGAATCGTAATGACCGACTGGTGGGCGATTATGAATGATGTGACCGAAGGTGGAGAGGCTGATCGCAAATACACCAACTGGATGATTCGTGCGCAGAATGATCTCTACATGGTTGTACCGAACTACGGCGCAGAGATCAATGGCTGGGACGACAACACGATTGAATCCTTGGAAAATGGAACATTGACTCGCGGAGAGCTGCAACGCTCGGCGATTAACATCTGCAAGTTCATCATGAATGCACCGGTGTCCGGCAGAAAACACGAGATCGTGGAGAACGTCGCTTCATTCCAAGCGAATGCATCTCTGTCTGCTGCACAAGCTCAGGATCTGGTTGAGAACGCACAGGTGAAACCTGCGGTAGCTGAACCCGTCTACATGAAAGTGGACGAGGCCGGCCATTATCGGATTATCGTACAGATCATGTCCCCTGAGCCTGAACTCGCTCAAAGTGCATGTAACCTGCTCCTGAATGATCAGTTGGTGACCACCATTCAAACGAATGGTACGGAAGGCAAATGGATCAGACAGAAACTTGTCAAAGTAGACCTTGAAGCAGGACTGTATGAATTGAAACTGGACTTCACCAAACCAGGTCTCCAGATTGATTGGATCGAATTCAAGCAGGTGTAAAAGATAATCGGAAATATCAGGTGATAAGAGCAATCGAAAGGTTGTTCTGTCATCCAAAGCAGAATACGTTGGTATATGACAAAGGACACTGTACTCGGGTGTCCTTTGTTGTAACACAGAATAGCTACTGTTATGATAGTGTTATGAGATTCGTAGTTCTGAACAATGGGGTCAGGGGTGTTGCGAGGAATGAGAAATTATAATTTTTTGAGTCCAATCCTGCTGGTTGTGGTGGCGCTGATTGTGAGAGGCCTGGTGACTAACCTGGGAGTTCTTTTCGGACTATCACAAGAAGTGGCGAGTAATATTGCCATGATAGCCATGATTATTGCTGCACTGATTATGTTTAATCGAATGACGAAGGCTCGGCGTAGAAAATAGAAAAAACTCGGATAACCAGAAGGTTATCCAAGACACGAAGACACCCTCCGGGTGTCTTTTTTTTGTATTGACGTTCTGATCCTAACGTTTTAGACTATTGCTAATTGATAATAACACTATAAATAACAAAAATAACAAAATTCATTAGGTGAAGTGATGAAATCCGTTGCACTCTCTATTTGCTAGCCCATTCCGGTCCCCAAAGGAGAATCCAATCATGAAGATCATTGCCGACAAATCATATATCGTTCAGGACGGCCAGCCTTTGCAGATTGCAATCTGGAAGCTGACCATCGTCAAATAATGATGAAGAAGGACCGCAGAAGCGCTGATGAAGCGTTCAGTCGGTCCTTTATGTCATGGATTAGGCCGTGTGCAGTTCGAGAGATGTGTATCGATACGGGTTAACGGTTCTGGAATATTCAACGATGAAGTGAAGGGAGCGACCTTATGAAGAGACAGCCTGTATTGGAAGTCATCGCTGTAGATGCGGCAGATGCCAAAGTAGCTGAGGAGGGAGGGGCTGATCGGATTGAACTGGTGTCTGAGATGTCTGAAGGAGGGCTTACCCCCAGTTATGGTGTCATGAAGCAAGTGCTGTCTCAAGTCTCCATCCCAGTGTATGTCATGATCCGTCCGCATAGCCGCTCGTTCCGCTATAGCGCAGATGACATCCACGTTATGACCCGGGATGTACGCGTGGCGAAGGAACTTGGAGCCGCTGGCATTGTGATCGGCGCCCTCACCGGAAATGGTGAAGTCGACCTCATGTCCTTGCAATCATGTATGGCCGAAGCTCAGGGTTTGGGCGTTACGTTTCATCGTGCAATTGATGTGAGCACAAGCCTGACTGAGGCGCTCAAGGCTATTAACACATTGGGCAACGTGGAGCGTGTTCTTACATCGGGAGGAAAACAGACAGCGCCTGAAGCCATACTGGAACTGAAACAACTTCAGCAATTGGGGCAAACCTTGAACATCGCTGTCATGGCAGGGTCGGGGGTCACCATAGAGGGAATTCAAACGCTAGTGAGTCAGACGGGTATCACGGAAATCCATATGGGATCTGGCGTGAGGTACAAAGGCAGCTTTAATTATCTTATTGATCCACATTTGGTTGAAGAAGCCAAGCAGCAGTTATTGCTTTCATCACAGCCGTTCATGGACAGTAGTGCACTGAGTAGCGGTCCAAGCAAGGGTGGTCCAATGATATAGGGATGCGCTAAATAAAAGGAGTGATACGCCATGAATTATGAACTGCAATCAGCCGAATGGATTAAGTCCGTAGCACAGATCAGCCCATCGGAACGCCAGTTGAGGTGGCAGGAGATGGAGTTCTACGCGTTTATTCATTTTACGGTAAATACATTTACGGATCAGGAATGGGGCACTGGGGAGGAAGACCCGGCTATCTTCAATCCTTCTGAACTGAGCGCGGTGCAATGGGTGCAGGCGTGCAAGGCTGCGGGGATGAAGGGGCTGATTTTGACATGTAAGCATCATGATGGATTTTGTTTGTGGCCAAGTCAGTTTACAGCGCATACGGTCGCGGCTAGTCCATGGAGGAACGGTGCGGGGGATTTGGTTCGGGAAGTCGCTGATGCCTGCCGTCAGGGTGGATTGAAGTTTGGCGTGTACCTGTCTCCTTGGGATCGGCATGAAGCCACTTATGGGGATTCCAAGAGGTATAACGAGTTTTTCCTCCAACAGTTACGCGAGCTGCTTACGAATTATGGCGACATCTTCTGTGTATGGTTCGACGGTGCATGTGGGGAGGGTCCGAATGGCAAAAGGCAGGTCTATGACTGGGACGCCTATTATGCGCTTATTCGTGAACTTCAGCCTGAGGCTGTCATCTCAGTATGTGGCCCGGATGTTCGCTGGTGCGGCAATGAGGCGGGGCATACACGGGAATCGGAATGGAGCGTTGTGCCAGCGCATATGCAGGATAATGAGAAGATTCAGGAGCAATCACAACAGGTGGATGATGGTGAGTTTGCCACAAGGATCAATACGCAGGACAGTGATTTGGGAAGCCGAGAGGTCATTCGTTCCCAAGGTGACCAACTGATCTGGTACCCTGCCGAGGTGAATACCTCAATTCGCCCAGGATGGTTCTATCATGCCAGTGAAGATGATCAGGTCAAAACACTGGAAGAACTGCTCGCCGTCTATTACGGCGCAGTGGGGGGCAACGCCACCTTTTTACTCAATCTGCCACCGGATATGCGTGGTCTCATTCACGAGCGGGATGTGGAGCGACTACAGGAATTGGGAGATTCACTGCGCACCATTTTTCAGGAAAATTTCGCCTTGCAGGCGCTGGTAAAAGCATCGGAGACGATGGATGAACAACATGCCGTATCGGAAGTGCTCACGGAACGACGGGATACGTATTGGTGTCCTCACGAAGGAACGGAGCAGGCTTGGATCGAGCTGGATTTGCAGGGGGAACGATCGTTTGACCGGGTGGTGCTGATGGAACATATCCAGACAGGCCAACGGATTGAGCGTTTTACGCTGGAGTCGCAGAGGGCAGATGGTGGTTGGGAAGAGTTTTACAAGGGGACGGTGGTGGGGTATAAGCGAATTTGCTGTTTCCCACAGGTTACATCGAGAAAGATGCGTTTAAGCATTCATGAATCCAGATGGTGCCCTACGTTGTCCGGGTTAGGCATATATCTGAGCGAGCGGGGAGGGTTGTAATATGGCCGTGCTAACGTATAAAGGTTCACAATTTATGTATGATGGCGAGCCCATTCAGATTTTGTCGGGTGCCATTCATTATTTCAGAGTGGTCCCCGACTATTGGGAGGATCGGTTACTCAAGCTGAAAGCCTGCGGTTTCAATACGGTGGAAACGTATGTGCCGTGGAATGTTCATGAGCCCCAGCCGGGCCAGTATTGTTTTGAAGGCATGGCTGATCTGGAACGTTTTATTCGCATTGCGGGAGATGTGGGTCTGCATGTGATTGTTCGTCCAAGTCCTTATATATGTGCCGAGTGGGAGTTTGGCGGATTACCTGCCTGGCTGCTTGCCGATGATGAAATTCGTCTGCGGTGTAGTGATGCAAAATTTCTGGAGAATGTGGATCGTTATTATGATGTGCTTTTGCCCAAGTTGAAACCTCTTCTGAGCACCCATGGCGGGCCGATCATTGCAATGCAGATTGAAAATGAGTACGGCAGCTTCGGGAACGACGCGAGTTACCTGCGATATTTACGTGAGGGCATGGTGGAGCGCGGTATGGATGTGTTGTTATTTACCTCGGACGGACCGACAGACCACATGCTGCAAGCGGGATCAGTCCCGGGGCATCTGGCTACAGTTAATTTTGGATCAGGAACGGAAGGAGCGTTCGCCAAGTTGCGTGAATATCAGGCGGATGAACCTTTGATGTGCATGGAGTATTGGAACGGCTGGTTCGATCACTGGGGTGAGTCACATCACACCCGAGAAGCCACAGATGTGGCTGGTGTGTTTGAGGAGATGCTTCGAGCAGGAGCTTCGGTTAACTTTTATATGTTCCACGGTGGAACAAACTTTGGATTTTACAATGGGGCGAACTGTCAGCAGAAGGATCAATACGAACCCACAATTACAAGTTACGACTACGATTCACTGCTCAGCGAATCCGGGGAGCCGACAGCGAAGTTCCATGCCGTACGTGATCTTATTGCTCGGTATAGCAATGAAGATCTGGGTGAGCTTGTGCTACCAAAATCGAAGGGGACTATCGCCTATGGACGAGTGGAGTTGACCCAACAGGCGTCATTACTGGCGCAGATGGACCGGATATCAGTCCCGGTACAACGCACGAATCCGAAACCGATGGAGAAGCTGGGTCAGGATTATGGCTTTATTTGTTATCAAACCCGAATATCCGGCCCAAGGGAGGGACAGGAACTGGTGGTTCAGGAGGTGCGTGACCGTGCGCTTGTGTTTGTTGATGGGCAATTTCAAGGTGTGTTCGAGCGGGGCAATACGGAATTATTGATTTCCTTTGAAGTACCGCCAGAGGGCGCAGAACTATTGATCCTTGTCGAAAATATGGGGCGAATTAATTATGGTCCATACCTGAGAGATCCGAAGGGGATTACGGAGGGGGTACGACATGGCTTTCAATTTTTATATGATTGGACGATTCATTGTCTGCCATTAACTGATCTGTCGGGTTTGCAATTTAGTGATGTGATTAGCGAAGCAATTAACGAAACAGTTAATGAAGTAAAGGGACCAGCATTTTATCGAGGAGAGTTTAATATCACGGATGTAAGAGATACTTTTCTGCGACTGGATAGCTGGACCAAAGGGGTTGTATTTGTAAACGGATTCAATATGGGGCGCTACTGGAATAAAGGACCGCAAAAAACATTGTATGTACCTGCTCCGCTCCTTCATGAAGGTCATAATGAAATCATCGTATTCGAGCTTCATCAGACGTCTGAACTGGCCGTAACGTTTGTAGATACACCGGATTTGGGCTAGAAAAAGGAAAATAGGTGAGCCAAACGATTATTGAGAATTGTTGTGTCCGCCAGAAAAAGGTATACGTTGGGTATGGACATTGACTACAAGAGAGGATGAGGAAGAATGAAAGTTGGACTCAGCACCTACAGTCTGCAACAAGCATTGGATCGCAAAGAATTAAACGTACCAGATGCCATTCGTTGGATCGCCGATCAGGGCGGGGAACATGTGGAGATTGTACCGATGGGATTCAGTCTGATCGATAATCCGCAGTTGATTGATGAGATTAAAGCTGTGGCAAAAGAGGTTGGGATCGACATTTCCAATTACGCCATCGGCGCTAACTTTGCTGTGCAGGAGGACGCCGAAGCGTTGGAGCAAGAGATCCAGAATGTGATGCGACATGTGGATGTGGCTGCTGCGCTCGGCGTGAAGCTGATGCGTCATGACGTGGCTTTCCGCCCTGCACCAGAGGGAACCGTAGCACAGTTCGAGATTGACCTACCGGTACTGGTGAAAGCCTGTCAGCGGATAGCCGATTATGCAGCGGGTCTTGGAATCACAACAAGCATTGAGAACCATGGATACTATGTGCAGTCGAGTGAACGCATTCAGCGTTTGTTACACGAAACGGCGCGGAATAACTTTAAGACCACGCTGGATGTCGGCAATTTCCTCTGTGTGGACGAAGACCCGGTGAGTGCCGTAAAAAATAACATTCCGTACGCGTCGATCGTGCACGCCAAAGACTTCTACTGGAGACCTTCCTACCGAAATCCCGGTGAAGGCTGGTTCCAAACCTCGCATGGCAATTACCTGCGCGGCGCCATTGTGGGCCATGGCGATATCGACATGCCTGAGGTGTTCCGTGTGTTGAAACAATCCGGGTATGACGGATATATCTCGGTAGAATTTGAAGGCATGGAAGATTGTAAAACCGCCTCACGCATTGCCATGGATAACGTCCGCCGCCTATGGGCAGAGGCATAGGGCTGAGTACTTGTTTTAAATGAATAAAATTGAATCAAATGTTAAAGAAGGCGTGAGTAACAGAGGGGAAGCTTGGAAATGTAGGAGCGTTAGCGACCGCCTTTGTCTGCGGATTTCAACCGCTAGAGCGGTCAATAAAAGAAATTTGCAGACAACAGCGGCCGAAAGTCCAAGCATTCACCGTCGTTACGTTAAGCCGAGTATAATTTCTTGAGTCAATTCATATGAAAACGATGGAGGAATCAGCACTATGTCCAAATTAAAAGTCGCCGTTATCGGTGCCGGATCCATATCCGATTGCCATTTGCAAGCTTATGCCAGTAACCCGGACGTTGAAATATACGCCATCTGCGACCTGAATGCAGAACGTGCCACAGAAGTGGCAAAACAATATGATGCACCTCATGTGTTTACCGATTACAAAGAATTGCTCGCACTGCCCGAGATTCATTCCGTCAGCATCTGTACATGGAACGACTCCCATGCAGAGATTAGCATTGCTGCTCTGGACGCGGGCAAAAACGTGCTGTGTGAGAAACCGCTCTGCCAAACGGTGGAGGATGCACTTGAGGTAGAGAAGGCTGTTCATCGCAGCGGAAAGTTACTGCAAGTTGGTTTTGTTCGCCGCTATAGCGACAATGCACAAATTCTGAAGAAGTTCATCGATGAGGGCGAACTGGGCGAGATCTATTATGCCAAAGCCTCCAGTCTTCGTCGTCTGGGCAATCCGGGTGGCTGGTTCTCGGATATCAACCGTTCTGGTGGTGGTCCGCTGATCGATATCGGGGTGCATGTAATCGACATTTGCTGGTATCTGATGGGCAGACCGAAGGTGAAATCCGTCTCCGCTAACGTGTCTAACCGATTGGGGAACCGCTCGAACATTAACAATCTGTCGTTCTACAAAGCAGCCGACTATGACGCAGAACAGAACACCGTTGAGGATATGGCAAATGCCCTGATCCGTTTCGAGAACGGTGCGAGCCTGCTCGTGGATGTCAGCTTCACGCTCCATGCCAAAGCGGATGAGACTTCGGTCAAACTATATGGCGACAAAGGCGGTGCCGAGCTGGAGCCGGAAATTTCGATCATAGGCGAGAAATTCAACACCATTTTGAACATGACTCCACAGGTGGATTTCAAATCATTCGATTTTATGGGATCGTTCCGCAACGAAATCAACCATTTTATAGATAGTACACAGGGCCGCAAAGAAACCCTTAGCCCCGTCGAAGACGGCGTCGAAGTGATGAAAATGCTCTGTGCCATCTACGAATCAGCACGCCAGGGCCGCGAAATCACACTGTAAAGGTAGGATTGTATGGCGTTGTTACGCTACGTTGATACTTTACTACTCCGTTTCATTGAAAGTTATGAGCACTTCGCTCCTTTTCAATGAAAAGCTCCGCTCCGAGCAGGTATGGATTCGTCCTCTCCGCTTGCGGTTGGAGCAGAGTAGGGAGCGAGCGCTAACGAATCTGAGGCGTCTTATTCAAGGATTCGAAGCGCTGGCAGAAATCTAAGGAACCTGACACATGTTATATCAGAATAAGCAGCAGTTTACAGCGTTTTTACCACCTAATTTCGGGAAATAACGTGTCTGATATTCCTTACAATTTAAAAAGAGGACCAGAAGGCTAAATAAGACGCCCTGATTTCTTTAGAAAATACTCTACCTATTCACCAGGATAAACTGGCCTGTATTTTAAGACGCTTTAAACGCCGACATCCATCATCGTATATCTTCCCTGAACTGAAGTTGAAGACACACCCTATAGAAGACTTACCGTTTACGCCAAAACGGAGAGTGCAGAACCAATCCGAAGTAACGAATCGCACTCTCACTACCCTTGGAATTTCCCTATAGAAACGATGGAATATGGGGCTCCATAGTGAATGGGGAGGACGCCGAACTCGAAATAACAAAGTTATGCGCCCCTTAATAGTTAAACTTATCGTTACACCAAAACGGAGAATGCAGAACTAATCCGAAGCAGCGAAGCACTCGTTCTTCTCCCCAATTTTCTATAGAAACAAGGGAAATAAGGAATCCATAGTAATTGGAGAAGGCACCGCAATCGCAACGACGGACAGACTAACCCTTCATAGGTTAAGCGAACCGTTTACACCAATACGGAGAACGCAGAACAAATGGAAAACAATGAAGAGCACTCTTTCTGATCTTGTATTCCCTATTGAAATAAGGGAATAAGGGGTTCCATAGTGATTGAAGATGGCACCGCACTGCACTCAAAATAACAAAGTTACCTACGCCCTTAATAGTTAAACTAGCGTTTACGCCAAAACGGAGAGTGCAGAACCAATCTGAAGAAGCGAAGCGCTCGCCTTTATCACCGGATATCCAACAATTATAAAGTGAAATAAAAGAAATCCGGGGATAACAGCGATCGGAAGATGGTACTGCACTCGGAGTGACCAGGCGTAACATGCATGGTTTATCTTTTATCCAATCCAGAGGAGATGAAACAGGATGAGCGAAGCCAAAGAAACCGTACTGGAGCAGGAAGAGCAGATCGTCGAAGCCGGCGTGCACAATTTTAGCAAAGAGGAAGAGTGGATCAAACCGGAAGATCCGCTGCTGAATGAGCGGTTGGAGTGGTTCAAGGATCAGAAGCTGGGGTTGATGATGCACTGGGGGCCGTATTCCCAGCTTGGCCTCGTGGAATCTTGGGCGCTGAGCGATGAGGACGGCGATTGGTCGCGTGATGACATCGACTGGACGGATGACATGGAAGACTTCAAGCGGGAATATTTCGATCTGAACAAAACCTTCAATCCGATTCGTTTCCAACCCGAGGAATGGGCACAGATGGTGGCAGATAACGGGTTCAAATACTTCCTGTTCACCACCAAGCACCATGACGGTTTCTGCATGTGGGATACCAAGACGACGGATTACCGGATTACGGGCAAGGACACGCCGTTTCATACCCATAAGTATGCGGACATCTGTCGAGCACTGTTTGACGCTTTCCGGGCCAAAGGACTCGGCATCTCAGCGTACTTCTCCAAAGCGGACTGGCATACCCCGTATTACTGGGCACCGGGCATGGAACGTGGGCGTCATATGTGGCGCGGGCCCTCGTATGATCCCCATAAGTATCCGTGGCTGTGGGAGAAATTCGTGGAGTTCACACATGAGCAGATCATGGAGCTGCTGACGAATTACGGGCGGATCGAATGTCTGTGGCTGGATGCAGGCTGGGTGCGCGAAGGTCGCTACGGTCAGGATATCAGGCTGGGAGAAGTCGTGGAACGGGCGCGTCAGACCACACAACCTTGGCTTCTGTCTGCAGATCGCACCGTCGGTGGACCGTATGAGAATATCGTTACCCCCGAGCAGACCATACCGGAACATCCGATGAACATCCCATGGGAGAGCTGTATTACGGTGGGGAACTCCTTTGCCTTCGGATTCGATGATCAGTATAAAACGGGAAGACAGCTGGCACATATTCTACTCGAAGTTGTGTCCAAGGGTGGTAACCTGGCGCTGAATGTAGGACCACAACCGGATGGGCGTCTGCCAAAAGGGGCAATTCGAGGCATCAAGGGCCTCGGTGAATGGTTGGGTACTCATGGAGAAGGCGTCTATGGAACCCGGATATGCGGGCCTTATTTTACGAAAGATTGGGCTTTCACACAGAAAGAAGAGATCAACACCGTATATGCCTTCCGGATATACCGAAACGAGAATGAGACCGTACAACCACAGTTAATCATTCCTTATCTGGAAAAGGTAGAGCGGATCGAACTCGTCGGTAGCGATGACGTACTTTCGTATCAACAGACGGGAGACGGACTTCTCGTGGAACTGCCACAGTCCGCTACAACCAATGAAGCTCCCATCACACATACGTTCAGATTGGTCACAAGCGCATAGAGGTTGTTCAAAAAGTCCCCAATTGATCACGAAGTAAACCACGAAGCGAACTCGACATCGAATCTTGCGTTCACCTTCGGAGTCCGGTGTCATGTAGGTTTGCCTACACTCCGCTCCTCCTCCTTCAGGTTCTCGCAACCTTCTCGGTGCTGAATCGTTAACTTTTTGAACTTGCATGTAAGAATGCCATGTCAATTCCGGGGGAGATATAACCACCTCCGGAATTTTTTTATTCATACATAAGGGACACAATTCCCAATAGAAACGGCTCGCAATCGCTTGTCACACAAGGGTTTGTGGAATAAAGAGAAGTCGGAGAAAATTGCAAATTGATAAAAGTTTATCGGGCGATGTACTATCAAATCAAGAAAGCGCTACCTGATATGAATGTTTACATCATGTTTGTTAAACAAGGAACTAGGAACAGAAAAAAGGATGTTTAAGGGATGTAAATGTAATGTATTATTACACTTGAGGTGTAGAAGGAGTGACGCAAATGAGTCGAGCTACGGAAAGCATACCCGCCAAGATGGAACTCCAACAGAGGAAACATGTGGAGCCCAAGCGGCAGCATCCATTCATCAAAAGCCTCAAGAAACACTGGGAACTCTACCTGCTCGTGTTGCCCCCGGTATTGTATCTGTTGATCTTCAAGTACATCCCTATGGTGGGTGTCCAAATCGCCTTCAAGGACTTCAGTGTAGTCAAAGGAATCTGGGGAAGCCCGTGGGTCGGATTCAAACACTTTGAAGCCTTCTTCCAATCTCCAAACTTCTGGCTGTTAATCAAAAACACGATAGGCATCAGCTTTTATTCCTTAATTGCTGGTTTCCCCATTCCGATCCTTCTGGCGCTGGCGCTGAATGAGATTCGAACGGGTTACTTCAAAAAGACCGTGCAGATGGTCACTTACGCTCCGCATTTTATCTCAACGGTTGTTATGGTATCCATTATCATTCTGATGCTCTCCCCGCATGTGGGCGTAGTAGACAAGCTGTTCACACTGCTCGGCTTCCCGATGACGAACTTCATGGGCATACCGGAATACTTCAAATCGATCTATGTCTGGTCAGGTGTGTGGCAGGGCATGGGGTATTCATCAATTATATATATCGCAGCTCTTGCTGGTGTTGATCCATCTCTCTATGAAGCAGCGAAGATGGACGGCGCATCAAGGCTTCGGAAAATATGGCACATCGACCTCCCATCGCTCATTCCAGTCACCGTTATCATGCTGATTCTGAGTCTGGGCAGCATTATGGGCGTGGGCTTCGAGAAAATATACCTGATGCAGAATCCGCTCAACACAAGCGCTTCGGAGGTCATCTCCACGTATGTGTACAAGGTGGGTCTGATCGGGGCAAATTTCAGCTTCTCCTCGGCAGTAGGGTTCTTCAACTCCATTATCAACCTGATCCTGCTGGTTATCGTCAACGGCATATCGCGCAAAGTATCCCAGAACAGCTTGTGGTAAAGGAGGAGTTTATCCATGTTCAACCTGATTAATCGTAACCGGATCAAGGACCCACTCGGTGACCGCATTTTCATGACATTCAACTATATCTTTCTGTTCGCCATACTGCTAACAGTGTTTTATCCGCTCTTGTATATCATCAGTTCTTCGTTCAGCTCTTCACGAGCCGTGACATCCGGTCAGGTGTGGCTGTTCCCGGTAGACTTTAACATCAAGGCGTACATCTCCATTTTCAAAAGCCAACAGCTTATGCTCGGTTTCTATAACACGATCATTTACACCGTGGTGGGCACGTTCATTAACGTGGTGCTGACCGTCATGCTGGCGTATCCTTTGTCACGAAAATCGTTTTATGGACGAGGGGCCATCATTATTTTCATGATGATCACGATGTTCTTTGATGGCGGTCTGATTCCCACCTACCTCTTGATGAAGGATTTGCACCTGCTCGATACACGTTGGGCGATGTGGCTGCCCGGGGCGCTCGCAGTATTCCAGGTCATCGTGGCAAGAACTTTCTTCCAATCTTCCATTCCGGAAGAACTCGGGGAGGCCGCGGAAATGGATGGTTGCCGGGATATCCGGTATCTGATCAGCGTAGTTCTTCCCTTATCAAAGCCCATTCTGGCAGTCATGACACTCATGTATGCCGTAGGTCACTGGAATGCGTACTTTGATGCATTGATCTACCTGCGTTCCGAGAAATTGTTCCCTCTACAATACGTGCTTCGCAATCTGCTTATCCTGAACGCGGCTGATCCGGCGATGCTCGCCAATACCAGCCAACAGATGCGGGACCAAGGGTTCGAGCAGGTGTTGAAATATGCACTGATTGTTGTCGCGAGCATTCCAATTCTGATCATGTATCCATTTGTACAGAAACATTTTGTTAAAGGGGTCATGGTTGGTTCCCTGAAAGGTTAATCCTTGTGAGTTAAGCCTGGTTGTCTCTTGAAAGGAGGTGGAAGGAACACGCCGGCTTCCGGGGTCGATTTTATACACGTGCAGTACAAGTCAATAATTTGCCGTTATGAACAAAAAGGAGGAGTCAGATTGAGAAAATCTTGGATTTCGATGTTGTTTCTGGTCTTTGCTTCGATGGCTTTGTTGTCCGCATGCAGTTCATCCGAGGAATCGGGTGGAAGTAGCGACGGTAGCGGGGAGAGCGGCGGTCCTGTAACCATGACCCTCTTTGCTCCGCAAGGCAAAGCGTCCATGGAAGAGAATGAATTTACCCAATTTATCGAAGACAAGTTCGACGTTACCCTAAAATGGGATCTGGCCCCAACGGACGCTTTGCAGGATCGCAGACAATTGCTGCTGGCTAGTGGTGATTATCCGGAAGTGTTTCTTCACGGCAAGTTCACCACCTCAGACCTTCAAACCTATGGAAAACAGGGCGTGTTCCTTCCGCTACAGGATCTGATTCAGAAGTATGGTCCGAATCTGACCAAGATTATGGAGGAGAAGCCATACTTCAAAGAAGCCATCACGGCACCGGACGGCAACATCTATGCGCTGCCGATCTTCAATGAGTGTTACCACTGTACGTATGCACAGAAATACTGGATCAACACGGAATGGCTCGATAATCTGGGTCTGAAAATGCCAACCACAACTGATGAACTGTATACCGTACTGAAGGCGTTTAAGACACAAGATCCAAACGGTAACGGGAAAGCGGACGAGATTCCACTCACGGGCGCACCGAACAAGTATGTATGGAATGGCAACATTGATGCCTACCTGATGAATAGCTTTATATACAATGACAACGACAAATATCTGATCGTGAACGATGGCAAGGTGAGTTTTGCCGCCAATCAGGAAGGCTGGAAGAAAGGGCTGGAGTACATGAACAAGCTCTATGCAGATGGCCTGATTGATCCGGCTTCCTTTACACAGAATGATCAGGCGATTGGACAGCTGGGGAACAAGGAAGGCGATGAAGTGGTCGGCTCCATTACAACGGCGCTGGTCAGTTATCTCGTGAATACTTATGACAAAGACATCACCCGTCATCAACACTGGGAGATCGTTCCTCCATTGAAAGGACCAGATGGAGTGCAGACGACAGGTGCCACACAGAGCGTAGGTGAGTTTGAGTTTGCCATCACGAACAAAGCGACAGAAGCACAGCAGATTGCTGCTATCAAAATTGTGGATTACATGTTCAGTGAAGAAGGCGCACTGTATGCGGAGTATGGTCCAACCGAAGGCAAGGGCTGGAAGAAAGCAGATGCCGATGAGAAAAACATCAATGGCGAGCCTGCCAAATACAGCTACTACAACCTGCCTGAGCGTGATCCGAACGTTGTTGTGAACGAGAGTTGGTCACAGATCGGAGCACATGACTTGTCCAACACATTCCGTAATCTGTTTGCGGAAGGACAGAATCCTTTAGAAGCAGAGGGTTATGGTACACGTCTGGCTCAAGCAACTAATGTGTATGAACCTTATGCACCAAAAGAAGTATACCCTGCGAACGTATTTATTCGTCCAGAGGATACGGAATCAGCTGCACAACTGACTACGGCCATCAAGGATTATGTGCAGACAAATATGGCACAGTTCATTATTGGCAGCAAGAGCATTGATAAGGAATGGGATTCGTATGTCAAAGGCTTTGATGGTCTCGGACTGAGTAATTACCTTGAGATCTACCAGCGTGCCATTGAGAAGAATCAATAATTGAAGGATTCAATATAGAGGCTGTCCCGTCTGTCACCCGTGACCGGGACGGTCTTCTCCTATGACAACCCCACGTCATCCGATATAATGTACTGAATATTTATGGAAAATTAGCGATCAGCACAGATGTTTGTCGTCATTCAGCATGAACAGTAATGGTGGGGGGATCTCGGAGATGAACAACAATTGGTTTAGACGTTTGCTGTTATCGTATCTGCCTGTTTTCTTTATTGTGACGACTATTCTATTCTTTATTTTCTTTCAAGTGTTCAATGAACAGAACCGTAGAGAAGCGCTCAAGGCCAATGAATTTCTGGCCTCTCAGGTCACGCAATATCTGGACAACTCCCTGCGTTCCATCGACTTCAAGGTACTGCGTGAGATTTTGACCAACCCTAACTTGAAGAATTATTTCTCGGTATCTGGCAGCGATGATGTGTATGCCGGCATTCAGGCGGTCCAGGTGGTTGATGAATTGAAAATAGAGTATCCGCTGATTGATTCAATTTATCTCGTTCGATACGGGGATGGCACGGTCTTCAGTAACGGGAAGGCTGTTCCGATTGAAGAGTTCCCGGATGCAGACTTTATTGCAGATAGCCGGTCAAGGGATGAACAGAAGTGGGCAGGGGCACGAGCGTTCCGAGCTTTTCCTTCACAAGCGACGGAGCAGGTGATTACGATTGTGCGAAGTGTAGGAAACGGCAAAGGACTTGTGGTGACAAATGTGGACCTAAGTACCCTGAGGAAATCCATTATGCAGATGTATGATCCGGAATTTACGTTTGTGAACATCTTCAACCGTTCGGGCGGCAATCTGTGGGATAGCAGCATGCCAGGAGGGGTTGCAGCTTCTACTAAAACCACGTCGGGAGAAGTCTTCTCCGAATTTACGTCGAGTTATAGTGGTTGGAAGGTGCAGACAGGTCTCAATAATGGAAAAATCGTCAAATGGACTCTGCAATTTTATAATATCTGGTTTGCCTTTGCTGTAGTGGTTGTGTTGATCGGGGTGGTGTGGGTGATCTACGTGACCCGCAGAAACTACAAGCCGATTCAGCAGATTGTTACGTTAATTCAGACCGTCTCTTCGCAGAAGCAATCGGGGCTCAACTATGGCAAGGAGAATGAGTTTCGATTCATCCATACAACACTGGAACGCATGATTGATCAGACGAGGCAATATCAGGAGGAGCATGAAGAGAATCTGATTTTGCAGAAAAAAATGTTCTTTCAGGAGTTGCTGGAGGGCACACGAGACTTTACGAGCACGGAGCTGACAGCCGAGATGAAGAAGTTCAAACTGCCTGAGCTGGAGCATCGTTGGGCCGTCATGGTAGTTGAAATGGATCGGTATGATGCATTTGTGACGGAGTATCATCATCAGGACCAATCCCTCCTGAAATTTGTGTTATCCAGTATTCTGCAGGAGAGTGCGCGTCATGAAGGAACGGAAGTATGGGCTGAATGGATCTCCGATCAGCGTCTGTACGCCATCCTCTGGATTCCGGCAATGGAACAGGCCGAGGAGACTGAGCATCGATTGCTTGCTGGTTATCTGGACAGAATCGATCAGTATCTGAACTTCACCGTGACCATTGGTGTTGGTCGGGTTGCTGTTGATATTCGGGGGTTGAGAGCTTCATTGAAAGAAGCTGTGCATGCGCTGGAGTACAAGGCTGTACTGGGCATAAATCGCATCATTCCGTGTAGTGATGTGCCGAATTCGACCAATGATGTGTATGAGTTCCTGAAGACCATCTCCCTGCTGGTACAGGCGATGCGCTTGTCGGACGATGTTTGGGAAAAGCATTTTGAGAGACTGTTTGAACAAATCAGTGAGTCCGTTCTGTCCCGTCAGGAGATTATGAATACGATCCAATTGTTATTTCAACATTACAATCGGGAATTCGCCGAACTTCCACGAGAGTATCAGGAGTCATGGGCCGCTATATTCACCCCACTTCTTCCAAGGCTGGAGGGCTGGGAGACGTTAGACGATCTGCGTGAGCTGTGCTGGGAAGGGTTCAGAGAACTGGCGTTGCAGATGCAGACGCTGCATTGTTCCCGAAAACACAGATCACATATTCTGGAGATTCGCAAATACATCGAAGAGCATTACAACAATCCTGATCTGTCACTGAACTACCTTAGTGATCTATTCGATATTAATCCGAAGTATCTGAGTAAGCTTTTCAAGGATGAGATTGGGGAGAAGTTTGTGGATCTGCTCATTAGTCATCGCATCGAAAAAGCCAAGCTGCTCATGCAGGAGACCGATAAGGCTATTCAGGAGATCAGTGAGGAAGTGGGATACACGAACTATAATTCCTTCAACCGGGCTTTCAAAAACGTGGTGGGTGTGGCACCAAGTGACTACCGCAAAGCCATGTGAGTGCATGCGCCTAACTAATTCCGAACGCATAAGGAGAATGTGCATATGGACTATAAAGATGCTTCGCTTCCCATTCAGGAACGGGTTCAGGATCTGATCGGACGGATGACAACGGCAGAGAAGATTGGACAACTCATTCAGCCGATGGGGTGGAAGACGTATGATAAAGCACCTGATGGTACAGTACAGGTGACGGAAGAGTTCAAAGCGGACATGGAACAGGGCGGTGTCGGTTCTCTGTATGGTGTGCTTCGGGCCGATCCATGGACTGAAGTGACACTTGAGACGGGGCTTACCCCACGGCAGGGAGCCGTTGCCACAAATGTCATTCAGCAGTATGCCATGGAGCATTCTCGGCTAGGCATTCCCATTTTGTTTGGAGAAGAGTGTTCCCACGGGCATATGGCGATTGGGGCGACAGTATTTCCGGTACCGTTAACAGTGGGCAGCACGTGGAATATGGAGTTGTACCGCAAGATGTGTGAAGCCATTGCTGTGGAGACCCGGAGCCAAGGGGGAGCGGCAACGTATTCCCCGGTGCTTGATGTCGTACGTGACCCGAGATGGGGACGGACGGAGGAATGTTTTGCCGAAGATCCATACCTAATCGGTGAATTCGCAGTAGAAGCCATGAAGGGACTACAGGGTGACCGCCTTGATTCCAACCAGACAATTGTCGCGACACTCAAGCATTTTGCGGCTTATGGCAGCTCGGAGGGTGGGCGTAATGCTGCTCCAGTTCATATGGGCTTACGTGAATTACATGAAATAGATCTGTTGCCGTTCAAAAAAGCAGTGGAAGCCGGGGCTTGCTCCGTGATGACCGCCTATAACGAGATTGATGGCGTACCCTGCACGTCCAGCACGTATCTGCTGAATGACCTTCTGCGCGAGCAGTGGGGTTTTGAGGGATTTGTCATTACTGATTTTGGTGCCATTCAGATGCTGGTTCATGGACATAACACCGCCGAGAACGGGGAGCAGGCCGTGGCACAGTCCCTTCAGGCAGGTGTAGACATGGAGATGTCCGGGTACATGTACCGCAAACATCTCGGTCAGGCGTTGGAGCAGGGATTGATCGAAGAGAAGGATCTGGACTTGGCTGTGCGGCGGGTGCTGGAGATGAAATTCAGACTTGGGCTATTTGAAAAGCCTTTCGTTGATCCAGAGTTTGCAGAGCGGATTATCGGATGTGAAGACCATACTCAGCTGGCGAGGGAAGTTGCACAAGAGGGGATTGTTTTACTGAAAAATGAGGGAAATACTCTTCCGCTTGCCAAAACAGGTACAAAGCTAGCTGTCATCGGTCCGAACGCGAACCATATCTATAACCAACTTGGGGACTATACCTCGCCACAACCGAGAGAGCAGATCGTCACCGTACTGGATGGCATTACGCGCAAGCTTGGCGCGGATTCGGGTCAGGTGCTGTACGCGCCTGGCTGCCGGATTAAAGGCGACTCCAGAGAGGGCTTTGCGCAAGCGCTGGCTTGTGCGGAACAGGCAGATGCCATCGTGATGGTGATGGGCGGGTCCAGCGCCCGCGATTTTGGTGAAGGTACCATAGACTTGCGGACAGGTGCTTCAGTGGTGACCGATGATCCATGGAACGACATGGAGTGTGGCGAGGGCATTGACCGGGCTTCCATGAATCTCATGGGTGTTCAATTGGAGCTGGTGCAGGAAGTACATAAGCTCGGGAAACCCGTTATCGTGATGTATATTAACGGCCGCCCCATTGCTGAACCTTGGATTGATGAGCATGTCCATGCCATTGTGGAAGCGTGGTACCCCGGACAGGAAGGTGGTAACGCGATTGCGGATATTCTGTTTGGCGATGTGAATCCATCGGGTCGTCTTACCGTCTCCATTCCCAAGCATGTTGGGCAACTTCCGGTCTATTATCATGCCAAACGTACTCGTGGCAAGCGGTATCTGGAGATGGATCTGGCGCCGCAGTATCCGTTTGGATATGGACTGAGCTACACCGAATTCAAATACGAGAATGTAAGAGTAATGCCAGAAGTCATCGGCCCGGAAGATGAAGCACAGGTGATGGTTGAAGTCACCAATACCGGAGCGGTATCGGGAAGCGAGGTTGTGCAGTTGTACATCACGGATGTGTCAGCTTCGGTTACGCGGGCTGAAATGTCACTTAAGGGTTTTCGTAAAATTCATCTGGAGCCAGGACAGACTCAGACCGTTACATTCCCTGTGCAAAAAGAACACCTCGCACTGATCGACTCTCGTCTCCAGTCTGTCGTAGAACCGGGTGAATTCAGGCTCATGGTTGGCCGCAATTCTATGGATTGGACCGCCTGCAGTCTGCACATTCAGAAGGTGGGGGTGGAGGTATGATTCGAATTCAGCGATTCATCGAAGATCTGAAGCACCGACAATGGCTGGATACGATCGAGCTTCCAGCGTGGGAGATGCAGAGGGCCAGATACATTCGGCCAGGGGAATACGAGTACGAACAGGCAGAAGTAAATGAAGATGAGCAGGCAGACAAGGCCATGCAAAGCTTGAATCCGCTGAACAGCGTACATGGAACGACGTATTTTCTGAGCAAACGTGTGGAGATTCCGGCGGAATGGCAGGATCAGGCTGTTGGGCTGATCTTCGAGGCCGGAGGAGAAGGGCTGCTGAAGGTGAATGGCATGCCGTATCACGGACTGGACCGGAATCATGGGTTCGTCCCCCTTCCGAGAAGTCGGGTAGGAAATACGCCACAGTTGGAGATTGAACTCTATGATCCGATTCCAGAGCCGGATGACCCACTCAACCGACAAGCTGTTATTCAGCCGCCTATTCAGGGCATTCGGGCAGCATTGGTTCATGTTAATCAGCCACTGCAGAGCCTAATGTACAGCGTTACGGTACTCGCCGAGTCGCTCCGGGCATATAACGAGAAGGAGCCCAAGCGGATGGCACTTGTTCAGGCCATTCATCAGGTGATGGATAACATGTACAATGACCCGGAACGCTGGAGTGATGCAGCCTGGATACAGAACTTCGAATATGCATTAGCACAGTCGGTACAGCAGGAAGACCCGGAGGAATATCGAAGTGGCTTCATGCATCTGGTTGGACAATCCCACATTGATATTGCCTGGCTGTGGCCTGTACGTGAGACGGTTCGCAAGTCCAGTCGCACGTTCTCGACCATGTGTACCTTGATGGATACGTACCCGGATTTTGTGTATTCCCAGAGCCAGCCGCAGTTGTATGCCTTCGTGAAGGATCATTACCCGGAGTTGTATGAGCGAGTTAAAGCCCGTATTGCCGAAGGACGCTGGGAGCTGGTCGGAGGCATGTGGGTCGAGCCGGATCTGAATATTCCGAGTGGCGAGTCGTTAGTTCGGCAGATTCTGTATGGACAGAACTTCTATCAGGCGGAGTTTGGCAAACGCTCCAACATCGAGTGGCTGCCGGATACCTTTGGCTACTGCGCTTCCTTACCGCAGATGCTGAAACTCGCGGGTATTCCTTATTTTATGACCACCAAGCTGAATTGGAATGATACCAATGCGTTTCCGTATGACCTCTTCGACTGGGTAGGCATAGATGGCACTTCCGTGCTGGCATATCTGAATCATGGGGTGAATGAACATACGCGTCCCAAAGATGTGGATGAACATTGGCAATCATTTAAACAAAAGGATGTGCACCCTGAGCAAATGTTGCTTTACGGACATGGCGATGGTGGTGGTGGCGTGACGAATGAGATGGTGGAGTTTGCGGAGCGATCCCATTTGATGGTTGGACAGCCAATCAGTAAATTCAGCACAGCAGGGGCTTTTTTTGAAGACATATCATTAAATAATCCGACGTTGCCGAAATGGCACGGGGACTTGTATCTGGAACTGCATCGCGGAACGTATACAACTCATGCAAGGAACAAACGTAGCAACCGTAAGGCAGAGGTATTGTACCGGGAAGCGGAAATCTGGGGGCAATTTGCCGGGGCTTACGGCGCGCGCACGAAGAATGATCTGGATGAAGGCTGGAAGTTGATTATGCTCAACCAATTCCATGACATTATTCCGGGAACGTCGATTCCAGAAGTTTACGTAACGTCCACCGACGAGTACACGAAAGTATTTGCACTGGGTACATCCGCACTGCGGGAAACGCTGGATACCCTTGCGGAGAACATTGCAACAGATGAACTCGATGGTCTTCCTTACATTATATTCAACAGCCTCGGCTGGAAACGCGGAGAAAATATCACCATTACAGGGGATGCTCACCTCGCCAGGATGGCAGCATTTGATCGTCAAGGAAACCGTCTGGCCTGTGATCTTGAACAAAAGGAAGACAAGTATACGTTGCTCGTGCATGTTCCGTCGATTCCTGCTTTTGGGTATACAACCATATGGCTGCGCGAAGCATCGGATGTTATCCTTCCAGTAAGGGAAGAAAAATCCTTCCCTTCCACGTGGGAAACTGAATTTTACACGCTCGAGTTTAATGACTTGGGAGAGATCACTCGATGGTATGACAAAACGGTAGGACGTGACTGGCTGAAGCCTGGTGATCGGGCGAATGAGTGGCAGTTTTTCCACGACAAACCGACGTACTGGGATGCATGGGATATCGATCCACGATTTGAATCTCAGCGAGCTGGTGAGGTGCAGTTGATCTCCAGAGAGATTGTACAGCGTGGGGCTACGCGAGATGTACTACGCTTTGTCTGGAAGCTGAATAAATCGGAGATCAGCCAGGATATCATTTTGCATCGTTACCAGCGGCGTGTTGATTTCCATGCAAAAGTGAACTGGAATGAGAGCCATAAGCTGCTCAAGGTGGCCTTTCCAGTGGATCTGGTGGCAGCCAAAGCGGCTTATGAAATTCCGTTTGGAGCGTTGGAGCGTCCAACTCATAACAACACCAGTTGGGAGCAGGCGCAGTTAGAGGTCTGTGGACATCGTTGGGCGGATATCTCGGAGGGCAACAGCGGTGTGAGTTTGCTGAATGATTGCAAGTACGGGTATGACATCAAGGATCGGACGATCCGCCTGTCTCTGCTTCGTGCTCCGAAATGGCCGGATGAACATGCGGATCAGGGCGATCATGAATTCACGTATTCGATCCTGCCACACCAGGGCGATTGGCGACAAGCTGCCGTCGTTCGCCGGGCGATGGAGCTGAATCATCCGGTCGAAGTTGTGGCAGCGAGTCAGTCTTCCGGTCACTTGCCAGCTGAACATGCTTGGGTTCAGTTCCACAGTGAACATGTTATTCTGGATGCAATCAAGCCAGCGGAAGACGGTTCCGGAACAGTACTACGTTTCTACGAATCATCCGGAGGTCGGGAAACGGTGCAGGTTCAGTGGGCTGAAAAGGAAATCAAAGCGTCCATCATTAATCTTCTGGAGGATGAGATCCATCCGTTGGCTTGTTCAAACGGCACAATTGAACTGACATTCAAACCGTATGAGATCAAGTCGGTGAAACTTGTTGATATCAGTAATGAGTCGAACCTTACATTTACATGAGAACGTAGAGTTACTCACTCAATCACAGGAGGTATGACATGAAATTAACGAATAAGATCGGTGTCATCGTGGATAGCTTTGGCGTAGGTGTACGGGAAGGGTTGAACAAAGCCAAAGACGTAGGTGCAGAAGGTGTGCAGATCTACGCCGTCAAGGGAGAGATGGACCCTGAAAATTTGTCACCTGCGGCGCGCAAAGAGTTGAAGAGTTACATCGATTCTCTGGGTCTTGAAATTTCAGCACTGGTTGGCGACCTGGGTGGACATGGTTTTCAGGTCAAGGAAGATAATCCGTGGAAAGTAGAGAAGTCGAAGCGGATCGTGGATCTGGCCCTCGATCTAGGCACCAACATTGTCACTACACATATCGGCATTGTTCCACATGACCCTTCATCAGAAGTTTATGCCACACTGCATGCTGCTTGTGAGGAACTGGGCCAATACGCCAAAAGTGTTGGCGCATACTTTGCCATTGAGACAGGACCGGAAACGGCTGCTGACTTGAAAGGATTCCTGGATACGTTATCGACCAACGGAGTATCGGTGAATTTTGATCCGGCGAATATGGTGATGGTGACCGGAGATGATCCAGCGCGGGGCGTTCATCTGCTCAAGGATTACATCGTACATACTCATGTGAAGGATGGTGTGCGGCTGAAGGAAGTTGACCCACGAGACGTATACGGAGCGGTCGGTTATGCCCCTATGGATCACGATAAGATTGCCGAGATGGTCTCTTCCGGGACTTTCTTCCGTGAGGTGCCGCTGGGCGAGGGTGGCGTTGATTTTGATGGATACTTTGCAGCGCTTCAGGAGATTGGTTACACCGGTTATCTGACGATTGAACGTGAAGTAGGCCATCAACCGGAGCAGGACATTCGCAAAGCGGTTCAATTTATCCAACAATATCGATAGGGAGCTGAGCAGATGAAAGTGGGCCTGAGCACGTATAGTTTGTTGAACGATTTGAATTCGGGTGAGATGACGGTGCTGGATGTGATCGACTGGATTGCGGCGAACGGCGGCGAGCATATGGAAATGGTTCCTTACGGTTACACTGTTGAGGATAATCACGATCTGGCGGATGCGATTCGGGAACGGGCAGCGTCTAAGGATATTGAACTGTCCAACTACTCGCTGCCAGCGAACTTCGTGCAGGAGACGGAAGAGGCGTTTGAAGAGGAGATGGCTCGGGTCAAAAGACATGTGGATGTCGTACACCGGATGGGTGTAAAACATCTGCGTCATGACGTCACGGCGTTTACCCTGCCAAAGGAGAAGATGACCATCGCCTGGTTCGAGCAAAATCTGCCGCTGATGGTGCGGGGAAGCCAGATCATTGCGGACTATGCCGCGCAGTTTGGCATCACGACAACCATTGAAAATCACGGCTTTAGCGTGCAGGCGAGTGACCGGGTGCAGCGTGTGCTGCATGCTGTGGATCGTCCGAATTTCAAAACAACACTCGATATTGGCAACTTCATGTGTGTGGATGAGAACCCGATCATCGGCGTCATGAAAAATCTGTCGTACGCTTCTCTGGTCCACTTCAAAGATTTTTACTTCCGTCCTTATGATGAGCATCCGGGTGAGGGTGAATGGTTCACCACAGCCTACGGTAACTTCCTTCGTGGTGCCATCGTTGGACAAGGGGATATTCCAATCCGTAAAATTGTAAAGCTGATCAAAGACTCCGGCTATGATGGCAACATTACGGTGGAGTTCGAAGGCATGGAGGAATGCAAATCCGCATCCAAAATCGCCATGGACAACCTGCGCCGCTTCTGGGAAGAGGCGTAACGAAGCATGATGAAACATAATAAGGGAATGGATCAAGGGCCACTTTTCGAAGTGGCTCTTATTGTTGATCATCAGGATTCTGGACTGTCCATCGGTCCAGGATCATTTCGATGTAACGCATGGTATCCGTTGTCATACCATATACACGAGCTGACTGATCATCCTCTGGGGTGATATAATCCCAATATTTTTCTGCCAATTCTGCATTCCCTTGAAAAGCCCTTTCAGCATAATCAGAGATTCGAATGGCCAGTAACCGTGAGGCTTCGGAATCCGGAGGTTCCATCTTGCATGTATGAACATCTTTAAGAATATTAGCCCATTCCATGGATATTGAATTGTTCTGATTATTCAGAGGTAACGATTCCATTTCTTCAGGTGTAAAAACATCTTGACGGAACTTGCCCGGAGGCTGATCCAGTTCACGGATGAAACCTAACATTTCATCCAGACTGATTGTACCAGATGCTCTGATGGCATATATGGTTGAAAAAAGAAGATGCTCGACCTTGCTTAATCTCTCCTGCTGTTCCTTAACGACGGCCAGTTGTTGTTCCAACGTATTATTCCATAAAGTAAGGGTACTCTCTGGTTCAGAGCGAGCAGCATCCTGATCGAGGAATTCTCCAATCTCATTAAATTTAAAATGCATTTTCTTCAGAATGGTAATCTGCTGAAGCCGTAAAATATCCTTTTCACCATATAAGCGATACTGATTGTTCTCATTACGGGCCGGTCGCAGTAAACCCAGCTTTTCATAATAATGCAGTGTTCGGATGGATACTCCGGTATGTTTGGATAGTTGTCCAACGGTATACAACAGGCAGAACCCTCCCTCATGATTTATGTATTCTCCACCAGCGCCATGCATTGAGCACCGCCAGAATGATCCCACCGACGAAGATTATCATCATATACAAAATAAATATTTCGGCCAACCCATTATCTTGCGCGGTATAGCTTAACAATGCCGGTCTATCACCTGGCATAACAACGAATCGGGCTACTTCCAGGTAAGCGACATGAAATCCGATGGAGGCCCATAGAGAACCGGTCAAACTGCGCAGAAGCTGTAACGTAATTCCATAGGTCAAGAGTAGGATCATATAATCCAAGGTTATCCGGTTTCCGGCATCCATACCGACGAGCTCTTGCAATAGGCTGACACTCATCGGAACCAGCAGAAAGAGTATGATTTGAGTTACATAAGCGAAAAACACAGGAAGTCGCAGTCTGAAGCGTAATCCATCATAGACCATGCCTTGCATGGATAGTTCCTCTGGCAAAGCTTCGTACAAGAAAGCAATACAACTATTAAGTGCAACAGTAAGCAAGAACTCGGCTGAGAAGTGCCACTCCGTAATCGTAATCCAGTTGTTCATACTAGCTATCGCTAACCCGATGAAGGCCAGAGAAGTGGCAAATAATGCGCCAAAGAGCAAGTGAATTATGCTTTTTCCTGTCAGAGGAAGAAGAACGGACTTCATATGGAAGTGCCTTCGAATGACGAGTAGTACGGGCAATACGATACTAATAATGACAACAGCTTGGATGAGATGAACCATCCATTCACCAGCAACAATAGTGCTGACAAACTCCCCTGCGAGTGTAGCAAAAAACAGACCCAATGTCATCGTCAACCAACTCATTCCAATAATGGCTATTCCACTGCTGCGTCGTTTCTTGGTTACATGTTCAGGTGACATACTCATGCTAATCCCCTCCTGAAGCCAGTATAAACCCTCGAGTTAACGTCAGGGTCAAGCAGGAAATATGCCTATCAGAATATGGTTCTGCGCAAGGATTAAGTTACGAGCAGCACAAGTGTGGTATACTGGATATATTCAGCCTGATAATAACTGGCTATGGATAGGAGATGTCACTGATCTATGCAGGTATTCGAGGACTGGAATCAGAAAGTAAAGAGGACGTTTAATGCTACGAACCCCGAGGTAGTATTGACGGTATCGGAAGCTGGAAGTTTGCTTGGTTTGACCAAAGACCAGATGAAACTGTACGTGGACAAGAACAAACTAACGAAGGTCCCGATCATGAGAAGTGTTCACCGATACCTCTTATTGAAAAGTGAAATAGATAACATCGTTCAAGCTCGATAACTTCATAGGATTGAACACAACCATTTTACCGATAGGATTCGGGAGAGTGGTCTTTTTTTTATCGGAAAGGGGACGGAACGTGCTGAATAAAGTGTCAGGTTGGTTCTATCAGCGGGTGAATTGGAAATGGGTTGCAGCTGCGGTTGTTGTTTTTGCCTGTTTTATTGCATTCATTCTGCCCTGGCAGGCGGCAAAGTCGGAGGAGGCCACCGGTGGAGGGCAGTCCCCGGATTCGTCTTTTCTGTACACGGCGGATGATCTTTATCAGATGGCTGAGCAGTATGGTGAAGCAGGGCGGAGCGCCTATATTCAAGCACGATTCACATTTGACCTCATATGGCCCTTGGCCTATCTGTCCCTCTTAGTTGTTCTGTTATCGATACTCTATCGTGTGCTTCCGGTAAAGAGTCGCTGGCGTTGGGTGAATCTGATTCCGATCTTAGGTTGGGTTATGGACATGCTTGAAAATATAGGTGCATCCCTGATCATGTATCGTTATCCTGAACGTACGTCTGTGCTTGCTGAACTCACTCCGCTATTTACCCTGTTGAAATGGTGTCTGATCTATGCCAGTTTTGCAGCACTGGTTCCGGGTGTTCTGATCACGGTTCTCTACTACATACGCAGGCGCAAGAAGTAGTGGGAGAGGGATGGATTAAGAATATGTTGGTAACCCTAATCGTGTAAAGGTCCGCAGTGATGAGTGCAGAAATATACGCTTGTCAAAGGACAACCTGTTCATTTATACTCATGTCGCAAGTGGCGTGAATCGTATAATTACAAGAGCCCAAGGAGATGAAGAACGCATGTCGATCAGCTTGAATGTGTATCTGGTTACAAACGGTAATGGACGTGAAGCGGTAGATTTTTATCAAAAGGCATTTGGAGCCGAAGTGCTCGCGCTTCAAACATTTGGCGACGGTCCATCTGACCCGAATCACCCCATCCCGCCAGAAGCGAAAGACCGTATTATGCATGCTTCTTTGCAGATTGGCAGCTCGGTATTAATGTTGTCTGATACGTTTCCAGGTATGCCGTACACTGTAGGTAATCATGTTACGGTTACTGTGAACACGGATACGGCGGATGAAGCCAAAGCGATTTTCAACCAGTTGCAAGACGGTGGCGAAGTGAAAATGCCGATACAAGAAACGTTCTGGAGTCCAGCCTACGGTTCGGTTGTCGATAAGTTTGGCGTACAGTTTCAGATCAGTGCTACGCCGGGACAAGCTTAAGAGTGTACTCTTCACTAATATAAACTTCAAATGGCCAAAACCTCCGCGATCTGCTTCAGGCAGTCTTGGAGGTTTTTTGTTTTTTTTGTAATGACTCGTGATTAATCTTCCTTGATTAGTCTTCCTTCTGAATCTTGGAAGGATTGTTGATTTTATAGGGAACCGGGTTACGTGTCAGCTTCTTCTTGATAATTTTCGCTTCAAACGTGATAACGTCGCCCACTTCCAGTTCCTGTTTCTTAACGGTGGCACTGTGGCTTGACCAGGCTTCCCCAACATCAATGACGTCTGGCTCCGTAATGGTAACTGCTTCATAGATGATGACTTCGTCGTCATTGTCAGAGAAGTGATTCGGTACGGTGGTGAACTCTTTGACAACGGCACTCATCTTCACTTTGCCTTCGGGCAGATCAATCTTGACGCTCTTAGCTTTGCTCGCTGTTTTGGCTTTAGGTTTGGCTTCACTGGCTGCCCCAGACTGAGGTCCAACATACTCTTCTACTAGCCCATCTGGATCACCCTTCATCCCCGAGGAGAATTCATCTGTGTCCGTGTCGTCCGAATCATCCAGATCCGACGGAATTTCATCCGGATTAACCAAGGCATCTGGAGTTTGCGTAAGTTCAACAGGGGTAACTGGTACGACTGTATCCGAAGTTGAGGGTTCTGTGCTGCGATCTGACCCGACATTACTTATGCTTCTGGCGCTGTAACTGGACGCTTGCATTTCCTTCAGATACGACGGGTGAATACAATGCTTTTGTCCATTATCCAGTTGAATAACGGCTGCCATGTGATCCACATATCCAATGATGGTACACGGCATGTTTAATCCGTTTCCTTTATAATAGAACGTTTTGAGTTTGGTCGCTTTACCAGAAAGCAGGCCCCACTCCTGACATTTCTCAATCAGTTCATCTTCGTTATCCAGCGCAATAAAATCCTGCGGTTCAATCATAAATGCGTATGTCATATGGAATTTCCGCCCTTCCAATCCATTCTTCATGTTCATCGTTTCCAAATTACAACCAGTGTATCACAAATGAGCATTTTGCATAAATCCAATCACTGAAACCTGTACCCGGAGATGAAGATTATCAACGCCTGCTCACAGAGGCCTATGCTATAATTTGATTAGAATATACGGTGGGAAGGTTGCCTTGATATACATATCTCAGGAAGGGAAGATCTGCATGAAGAAAAAAGTAAATCATCAAGCTGTATGGCTTTCTATAGGTGTTGCCATGGGAGTTAGCATTGGTACGGCTACACAGCAGCTTGGACTCGGGATTGCTTTTGGCGTGGCGCTTGGCATTGTGATTGGTTCGGTGGTTAGCAAACGTGCGGGGTCAGACTCGGAACATATGCTCAGCGAGCATGTCCGGGAATTGCACAAACCAGATGACTGGGAAGACGCGCTGCATTGCTCGCAGGATCATCCGGTGCTTATCCTGAAACACAGCACGACTTGTCCAACCAGTGCGAGAGCGTACAGAGAGTTTATGGCGTTTGTAGGCACCCATGCATCAGATCCCAAACAACCTATGGACTACCGCATCGTCAAAGTGATTGAAAATCGCTCGTTGTCCCGTCACATTGCGGAAGAGACAGAGGTTCACCATGAGTCACCACAGGTACTTCTGCTCGATCAGGGAAAAGTCGTCCATCATACCTCTCATGGCAAAATCACGAAGAAGAGATTATTGCAGTGGGCACAGAATTCATTTGGATAATAGTAAACCTTATAGACCCGTTCTTTTCAGCCCAGAGCTGAGGAGATCGGGTCTTTTTTACGTTTTTTTTACACCCATGGAGGCATTTCTTTACCCCTTTTTTACAGCGTTTCGTATTACGATTTTACATGTAGCAGGTGCAGAGAACGGTAGAGAGAGGGAGGAAGGGCGTATGGTGAATGATGCCACGATGATTGGATTGGTTGTGCTGCTGTTTGCGGTGTTTTGGGGATTTGTGAAATTTTGCGAAAAGGCTTGAGGGTAGAGAGGGGGAGCGGAATGATTGTCATCGGCATGATTGTACTCGCACTGGTGATTTATCTCGGTTATGTGCTGGTGAAGCCAGAAAAATTCTGATGCTGACGATGTACGTAATGCGGAACAAGGGAACGTCGAATAAGGAGGAAATGCGGATATGGGTATCGGTGTAGTGCAAGTAGCGGTGACGCTACTGATCATCCTGCTGCTGGTGAAACCGGTGGGGAAATATATAGTGAATGTATTCGATGGACAGCGAACGGGGCTGGATCGGGTTTTTGGTGGACTGGAGCGACTGCTCTATCGAGTGATGGGCGTACGCGAGAATGAGTCCATGGGGTGGAAAAAATATCTCACGGCGATTCTCCTCTCCAACTTTGTGATGTTAGTATTGATGTTTCTGGTGCTGCGGCTGCAAAAGTATTTGCCAATTAACCCGGATGGGATCGGCAATATGCCAGCGGCGCAGGCATTTAATACGGCCGTTTCGTTCATGACCAACACGAACTGGCAGTCGTATACGGGCGAGAACGCCTTGTCGTATCTGTCACAGATGCTGGCCGTGACGTTTCCGATGTTTACGTCGGCAGCGACCGGATTCGCGGTGGCTATTGCGTTCATTCGCGGGCTGATAGGCCGCCGGGATGAACTGGGGAACTTTTACGTCGACCTCATACGGTCGATTACGAGAATTTTTTTACCGCTGAGCTTTATCGTAGCCTTATTCCTCGTGTTCCAAGGTGTGCCTCAGACGCTCGCGGGAGCGGTTAACGCAACCACGCTAGAAGGTGGACAGCAGACGATCACACGTGGACTGGTCGCTTCACTGGAGTCGATCAAACACATTGGCACCAACGGTGGTGGCTGGTTTGGAACCAATGCTGCACATCCATTCGAGAATCCGACGGCCCTGAGTAATCTGGTGCATATTGTCTGTATGATGTTGCTGCCAACGGCACTGGTATACGCCTTCGGCTTGATGGTCAATAACCGGAAGCAGGGTTGGGCATTGTTCGCGGCGATGAGTTTTCTTTTCCTAGTGATGTTGACCACCGTATTTGTCTCCGAATATCGCGGTGTACCTGCGCTGGATGCAGTAGGTCTGCAGGGAAATATGGAGGGGAAAGAGGTCAGGTTCGGCATACCCGAATCGGCTTTATTCACGGCAGTCACGACAGCGGCTACTACAGGTTCGGTCAACAATATGCATGAGTCGCTCACTCCACTTGGAGGTCTGGTATCACTGGCTCAGATGATGCTCAATAACGTGTTTGGCGGTAAAGGGGTAGGGCTGATCAACGGACTGTTGTATGTGATTCTGGCTGTGTTTATCTGTGGATTGATGGTAGGACGAACACCTGAGTTTCTGGGCAAAAAAATTGAGGGCAAAGAGGTGAAGCTCGCATCCATCGCCTTGCTCATTCATCCTTTGATTATTCTGGCGCCAACGGCAATCGCGCTTATGCGGCCTGAAGCCATTGCGTCCATCTCGAACGGGGGCATGCATGGCCTGACCGAAGTTCTCTATGCTTTTGCCTCGGGTGCAGCCAATAATGGATCGGCCTTTGCCGGACTGAATGCCAATACAGACTTTTACAACATCGCAATTGGTATCGTTATGCTGCTGGGAAGGTACGTTTCAATGATCGCCATGCTGGCTATTGCGGGTTCACTCGCTACGAAACGGGTTGTACCGGTAACTACAGGTACTTTGCGGACACACACATCTCTGTTTGCTGGCATTTTGGTCATGATGATCATTGTAGTCGGTGCGCTTACGTTCTTCCCGTCGCTTGCCCTTGGACCGATTGCAGAGCATCTGGCGATGATTCAATGAGGGATATGACAGGGGAGCAACAGAGGAATTGGTATGGTATAAGGACGTAACGTACGGAGGTGGCAGTGCACGATGAATGCAGTCGAACGAAAGAAGGAGCAGACGATGCAACACATGGATACAGAAATGTTTAGAACGAAGGGCAATGAGTCGGATATCAATCGCGGTAATATTCAACGTGATCCCGGATCGAAACGGTCGTTAAGCAAGGATATGATATTTCAGGCTTCGCTGGATGCGTTCAAGAAGCTGAATCCGATGGTCATGATCAAAAATCCGGTCATGTTTATTGTCGAGATTGGTACATTCATTACGCTCTTATTATGCATCAATCCAGATCTCTTCACCGCATCCGAGGCTGGGCGCGGATATAATATCGCCGTGTTTTTCATTCTGTTGTTCACGCTGCTGTTCGCTAACTTCGCGGAGGCACTTGCAGAAGGTAGAGGCAAGGCGCAGGCGGATACGTTACGCAAGACGAAGTCGGACACCATGGCCAATCTGGTGCAGAAGGATGGAACAATCCGGCAAGTGTCTTCGACCCAGTTGAAAAAAGGAGATATGGTCCGTGTGGAAGTTGGTGAACTGATCCCGACGGACGGTGAAATTGTGGAAGGCTTGGCCTCCATTGATGAATCGGCCATTACAGGAGAATCCGCCCCAGTCATCAAGGAAGCAGGAGGCGATTTCTCCTCGGTTACCGGAGGTACACGCGTCGTGTCCGATTACATCGTCATGCGTGTTCAGACCGATCCGGGTGAGTCATTCCTTGACCGGATGATCTCTCTGGTTGAGGGGGCACAGCGCCAGAAAACACCAAACGAAATTGCACTGACAACCCTGCTCGCCGTATTAACCCTAATCTTTCTGATCGTCATTCTCACGATGGTTCCGATGGCAAATTACCTGGGTATTCGACTGGATCTGGCGACATTGATCGCACTGCTCGTCTGCTTGATCCCAACCACAATTGGTGGATTGTTATCCGCCATTGGTATTGCCGGAATGGATCGGGTTACGCAGTTCAATGTGCTCGCCATGTCAGGTAAAGCGGTAGAAGCGGCTGGGGATATTGATACCTTGATTCTGGACAAAACAGGAACGATCACATACGGAAACCGCATGGCATCTGAGTTTATTCCCGTTCAGGGCATTACTTCGTCAGAGATGACGCAGGCTGCTTTACAGGCTTCTGTGCGAGATGAGACCCCGGAAGGACGTTCTGTTGTGGAACTGGCAGGCAAACAAGACCAGAGCTGGTCTGAGACGGAGTATGCGAATGCGGAAAATGTGGAATTCACGGCAGAGACCCGGATGTCTGGTCTGAATCTGATCAGCGGAATGAAGATCCGCAAAGGAGCGGTGGATGCAATCAAACGTTATATTGCTTCCGAAGGAGGCCGTATACCGGGAGATCTGGATGAGATTGCAAATCGTATTGCGAAGGCCGGAGGCACGCCGCTTGCTGTGGCCATCGATGAACGAATCTACGGTGTGATCTATCTGAAAGACACTGTGAAGCCAGGGTTGAAGGAGAAGTTTGCTGAGATGCGCGCCATGGGCATCAAGACCATTATGTGTACAGGCGACAATCCGCTGACCGCAGCGACCATAGCGCTTGAAGCGGGCGTGGATGATTTTATTGCCGAAGCGAAGCCCGAGGACAAGATTGCTGCGATCAAAAAAGAGCAGCAGGAGGGCAAACTCGTCGCCATGACGGGCGACGGTACCAACGATGCTCCTGCTCTGGCGCAGGCCGATGTAGGCCTGGCGATGAATTCGGGCACCATGGCGGCCAAGGAAGCGGCAAACATGATTGACTTGGATTCAGACCCGACCAAGTTATTGTCGGTTGTCTCCATTGGCAAGCAGCTACTGATTACACGCGGCGCACTCACAACCTTTTCGATATCCAATGATATTGCGAAGTATTTTGCTATCATTCCAGCTATGTTTATTCTCGCCATGCCGCAGCTTCAGGCGCTTAATATTATGAATCTGGCTTCACCACAGTCTGCGATCCTGTCGGCGCTGATCTTCAACGCCATTATTATTCCGCTGCTTATTCCCATCGCGATGAAAGGGGTTAAGTATCGGGCGATGTCAGCCGAAAGGTTGCTTGGCCGCAATGTGTTCATCTATGGCGTAGGTGGCGTGATTGTACCGTTTATCGGCATTAAGCTGATTGATATGGTTCTGTCGGGGATTCTTTAACGAGATAACAACGCTTATCAAAATTGTCCTTCTATCCTAATGAATTCAGGAAGTGATCTGTATGAACATGTTCTTGCCCGCCGTACGGTTATCCGTTGTGCTTATGCTGATATGCGGCTTAATCTACCCGCTTGTAACGACTGGCGTAGCTCAACTTCTCTTTCCTGCGCAGGCGAACGGCAGTCTGATTACGCAAGATGAGAAAATCATCGGCTCGTCCCTGCTGGCGCAGGAAATCCAATCGCCGGGGCTGTTCCAGCCCCGGGCATCAAATGCCAATTATGATCCAACGGCTTCAGCCGGTTCGAATCGCGCCGTAGCCTCGGAGGAGTATATCGGCGAGATGAAGACAAAGATTGCTCAGCTTAGGCAGGAAAACCCGGGATTGAAGCAGATCCCTGCTGATCTCGTGACGGGTTCAGGCTCTGGACTTGATCCGGATCTCTCTCCCGAAGCCGCTGAGGCACAGATCCCGCGCATTAGCGAAGCTACCGGGCTTAGTGAACAACAGCTTGTACAACTTGTAAATGAGCATATGCAAGGCAGGCAAATGGGTATATTCGGGGAACCGCGTGTGAATGTAACGGCTCTGAATCTGGCGCTGACAGCAGAACTGAACTAACGAACGAACATATTAGCCTGCTCTCGATATATCGGGAGGGGCTTTCTCCATATTTATCTTCACATTAACAAGAAAGGGGAGAGGAGGGATGGAAGACAGCTTTAAGCGCAAGTCACCGGAAGAGATGTTGAAGATGATTACGAAGCTGCAGCAGGGTACCCTCAAAATTTACATCGGCCCAGTCAGCGGATCGGGCAAAACGTATCACATGTTGCGGGAAGGGAACACGTTGCTCGAGCAGGGCATTGATGTGGTCATCTGTGCCGTGTCCACGATGCGCAGACCGGAAACGGTAGAGCAACTTGGCGCACTCGAACGGATTCCAAGCATTCACTGGTTACGCGAGAGTGATGATGTAGAGATGAAGGATCTGAACTTGGATGCACTATTGGCACGTAATCCGGAGGTTGTGCTGGTGGATGGTTTGGCACATCGCAACAGAGAAGGTGCTCGGTATGCTACCCGGCTGGAGGATATTCAGTTTTTGCTCCGAAACAACATCAGTGTCATGACAACGGTGAATGTGTATGAGCTGGAAGGCTATACAGAGCTGGCACGACAACTTACGGGGATCGCAGCAGAATATACGGTGCCTGCCGATACATTGGAGCTTGCGGATGAAGTGAAGCTGATAGACGTCACACCAGAAACCATACTGAGCCGTCTGGCAGAAGGTCATCTGAAGGGGCATGAGGGAGAAGCTGTGTTCCGTCAAGGCAATCTGGGTATTCTGCGCGAACTGGCCCTGAGATTGGTTGCGGAAGGGGTGAATGAATCCCTGCGTGAGCATCGAGAGGAGATGGGAATTACCGTCACAACAGGCATCATGGAACGGATTCTGGTGTCTACACAATATCACTGGAATGGCTCCATCTATATCCGGCGTGGACAACAGATTGCCAAACGGCTGAATGGTGATTTGTGCGCTGTGGTTTTTCGGAATATGAAGCAGCCATTAAGCAAGGAGGCAACCGTATTTCGGCGTAATATGATCAAGTTGGTAGAGAAGTTTGGCGGCCATATGGAGGAGCTGTCTATATTACACCGTCGTAACATCCCGTCTACGCTGGCGCGTTACGCCATGGAGCACCAGATTACCCGGATTGTGATGGGGCACTCCCGGCGTACGCGCTGGCAGGAATTGTGGCAAGGGTCCGTTGTTAACTCGCTACTACGCAAATTACGTGGTGTGGATCTCTTTCTGGTTGCTGATCGAGCGGCCAGGGAGGGTGAACGTGTAGTTCCGGCCAAGGTTAACGATGTGGAGTCACTGACATACCGCAGACTAAGCGAGCAGGAAATGAAGGAACAGATTGGCCAGATTCAGCGCGGCACATTCAAAATATATATCGGAGCCGCACCAGGTGTAGGCAAAACCTACATGATGCTGCGAGAAGGCAATGATTTGCTCCGTAAGGGCATCGATGTGCAAATCGGCTTGCTGGAGACACATGGGCGGGCAGAAACCGTGGAGCAGATGGGTCACCTGTCTGTGATCCCTCGCGCGAAGCGCGATTATCAGGGAACTCGTCTGGAAGAGATGGATACGGAGGCCATTCTGCATCTTTGCCCAGAAGTGGTGCTTGTGGATGAACTGGCGCATACGAATGTACCCGGGAGTGTCCGGCAAAAGCGTTATGAAGATGTCCTGCTCCTGCTGAATGCAGGCATCTCGGTGATTACCACAATGAACGTACAGCATCTCGAAAGTCTGAATGATGCCGTTGAACATATTACCGGTGTTCGTGTCCGCGAGACCGTACCGGATCGGATCATTCAGATGGCGGATGAGGTGCAGCTGATTGATGTGGCACCCCAAGCCTTGCGGCAGCGCATGAGGGAGGGTAAAATCTATGCAACTGCCAAGGTCGAGCAAGCCCTTGCGAATTTCTTCAAAATTGGCAATCTGATTGCCTTGCGAGAACTTGCTCTGCGCGAGCTGGCGGACGATGTCGATGAACGGCTTGAAGCACAGCAGGCCAATATTGCACTTCGAGGACCTTGGCGCAGACAGGAAGCGGTCTTTGTATGTGTAAGCAGTGATCGTCATGCCGAGCGGCTGATCCGGCGTGGATTCCGTATGGCTTATCGTCTAAAAGCCATCTGGCATGTACACCATATCCACATCGGTGAGTCCATGAGTGACGAAGTGAAGTGCCATCTGGAAGCGTTGGAGCAGCTGACGATTCGGCTTGGTGGTCAATTTCATATTCATCACAGTCCAAGGCTGCGCGATGTACCTGAGATTTTGGCAAGAAAGGCATCGGAGGCGAGAGCAACCCAGTTGGTAGTCGGGCAGGCAAGACGGGTGTGGTGGCTGAATGGCTACCGCGGCTCAGGTTCGGTGGTCAACCGACTTGTACGCTTGTCGCGGCATCTGGATGTATTGATCGTTGCAGATTACGATTATGAACTGAGCGGGATGTGAATGGATATTGTCTGAACGAATAAAAAAAGAAACACTGCCATCCCATGGGAAACGGATTTCGGCATATGTATGGGTGACCCTTGGGGTGACGCTGCTAACTTTGCTGCTTCATGCCATCGGCATGAGTGGTGATCTGGTTAACGTAGCGCTTGTATACCTGTTTCCCGTACTGGTGAGTGCCGTGTATTGGGGAATGGGGCCAGCTGTATATGCCGCCAGTTTTAGCGTCATTATGTTTGACTTCTTTTTTGTACCGCCGTATTTGAGCTTTACGGTTGAAGACTTGAGGTATCTCATTTCCTTTGTCGTGTATCTTGCGGTGGCGATCCTGACAGCGAGTCTTGCAGGTCGATTGCGACAACAACTGGAGATGGTAAAAGCACGTGAGGCCACGACTAACTCCCTGTACGCATTGAGTCGTCAGATGACAGCCATTACGGATCTGAATACGTTGCTGGTTAACATTGCAACCCAAGTATCGCTTACCCTGGGTAAGCCGGCGGCTGTGTATCTTCCGGATGGACAGGGGGATTTGCTGGTTACAAGCTCTTCCGCATCCACACCCGCATCAGAAGGGGAAAAGGATGGCTGGGGAGATGGGGAGTCGGAGATTGCCATTGCCAAATGGGTGTATCATCACGGACAGGTCGCTGGTAAAGGATCATCCACTTTGCGGGAATCTCTCGGGCTATATGTACCGCTACGCACAGAGGAGCAGGTTCATGGCGTGCTCGCCGTGAGCATGGACGCTGGCGAGATTCATGAGCAGCAAGAACAGCTTCGTCTGTTGGAGGCATGTGGTGGGCTGGCCGCAGGTGCCATTGCCCGAGTGAAGCTGGCTGAAGAGGCCCGATTGGCGCAGATCACTGCTGAATCGGAGCGCATACGCACAGCACTGCTGGATTCCGTCTCCCATGAACTGCGTACGCCCCTAACCGCCATAATCGGCTCGGCTACGGGATTGTTGGAGAATGATACTCTTTTTACACCCGAGGATCGGAGAGAATTAACAGGCAACATTCGGGATGGGGCCTTGCGTATGAATCGTCTCGTCACAAATCTGTTGGGTATGGTTCGGCTGGAGAGCGGCATGTTGCAACTGAACCGGAAATGGTGTGACGTGGGAGACATAATTAGCGTTGTACTGACACAAGTTCGGGGATTCAGTCCGCATCGCAACATTCAAGTTAAACTGCCTGATGACCCTGCCTTTATCTACGGAGATGAAGTATTGCTGGAACAGGTGCTGGTCAATATCGTCAGCAACGCCATCAAATATTCGCCTGATGAGAGCCAGATTGTCATCACTGTGGCAAGCGATAAGAGTACATATCAATTGACGATCTGGGTAGCTGATCAAGGCATCGGTATAACGGAAGCGGAAAGATTGCGTATATTTGATAAGTTCTATCGCTCAGAGTCGACTCAACATGTCACAGGAACGGGGCTTGGTCTGGCAATCTGCAAAGGCATTGTTGAAGTCCACGGAGGTACCATTGTTGCAGAGCCGAATCCGGGCGGGGGGACGAGAATGCGCATAGATATCCCCATGGAGGCTCACGGATCACGGTTTCCCTATTCAGAACAAGGAGAGGTTGAAGAATAACATGAACGCACCACTAGGGGCTCGCATACTGGTGATCGATGATGAGCCGCAGATTCGCAAATTACTCAAGGTCACCCTTCAGGCACACCAATTCGAAATCCACGAGTGTGGGGATGGCGAAGAGGGCGTTATCCAGGCCAGTATTGTACATCCGGATCTGATCATCCTTGATCTTGGTCTGCCGGGCATGTCTGGCATGGAGGTACTTCGCCGGATTCGCGAATGGTCACAAGTGCCAATTATTGTGCTGACAGCGAAGGATCAGGAGGGAGACAAAATTGCCGCGCTGGATGCTGGTGCAGATGATTATGTGACCAAACCATTCGGGATGGGTGAGTTGGTCGCCCGTATTCGGGTGGCGCTGCGTCATGTGGCCAAAACAACGGATGAGCCAATACTGCGCTTCGGATCACTCACGATTGATCTGGCCCAAAGGCAGGTCGAACTGGAGGGGAATTTGGTCAAATTAACCCCAACAGAATATGAGATGCTGAAAGTGCTTGCCTCCAATGCAGGGAAAATCATTACTCAGCGTCAGCTTTTGCAGCAAGTATGGGGAGGGCATCATCATGAGTCCGACAGCCATTATCTTCGGGTATATGTGGGACATCTCCGTAAAAAATTAAATGAAGATCCAACGAATCCGCGATATATTCAGACGGAGCCTGGCATTGGTTATCGCTTTTTGCTCCCTGCCGAATAAGGTTCAAGGGGGTGAGGCATTTCTGATAAATGATGTGATGCACGATTCAGTTCGTGAGCGCCATGGAACGAACAAAACACCGTCCCCTTTAACAGCAAAGGAAACGGTGCTTTTGTATTATGATGTGTATTTTGGCAACCAGTCGCCGTGAGCCTCAATCAACTCATCACACATGGCTACGATGTCATCGATAGACAGTTCTGCAGCTGTGTGTGGATCAAGCATGGCGGCGTGATAAATATGTTCTTTTTTGCCAGTGATTGCTGCTTCAATCGTCAACAGTTGCGTGTTGATGTTTGTCCGGTTCAATGCCGCGAGTTGTGGAGGCAGATCCCCAATATACGTAGGGCTGATTCCTGATCCATCCACCAAACAAGGTACCTCGACACATGCTTCACGCGGCAGGTTCGTAATCAGTCCGTTGTTCATGACGTTGCCGCCAATCTTGTACGGGTTATTCGTCTCCATCGCTTCGATAATATGCGATGCGTATTCACGGCTGCGGGTATGTTCAATATTTTCGCTGGCAAACAGCTTGGTACGCATTTCTTTCCAGCCCTCAATCTGGTTCACACAGCGGCGTGGATACTCATCCAGTGGAATGTTGAAGCGTTCAATCAGCTCCGGGTAATTCCGCTTGATGAAGTAAGGGTGGTACTCGGCATTGTGTTCGGAGGATTCCGTTACATAATAGCCAAAACGCTGCATCAACTCAAAACGAACCATGTCGTCATGCTGTTCTTTCTGTTTTTCCTTCGCCAAACGTTTAATCTCGGGGTACAGATCCTGCCCGTCTTTGGTAACTTCGAGTAGCCACGCCATGTGGTTGATCCCTGCAATCTTCGCCACAACACCTGTCTGATCGATCCCCAGTGCATCAAACAGATGTGGTACACATACCTGTACACTATGACACAATCCTACGGTTTTGATCCCACCATGTACGTTCATGACGTTGGTAAGCACAGCCATCGGGTTAGTGTAGTTCAGGAACCACGCATCCGGACATACTTCCTGCATATCTCGGGCGAAATCCAGCATGACCGGAATCGTACGCAGATTACGGAAAATTCCGCCGATACCGAGTGTATCTGCAATCGTTTGACGCAGTCCGTATTTCTTAGGAATCTCGAAGTCCGTAATGGTACATGGATCATATCCACCCACCTGGATGGCGTTGATGACATATTTGGCCCCGCGTAGCGCTTCTTTGCGGTCATGATATACGTTCACAACGCAACGACTTCCGAGTGAACGGGCCAGACTGGTCAGCAAACGCTCTGAATCGCTCAAACGTTCAGCATCGATATCGAACAATGCCAATTCAAAATCTTGCAGTGCTTCGGTCATCATGACATCACCCAATACATTTTTGACAAAGACGGTGCTTCCCGCACCGAGAAATGTAATTTTATTCATTTAAGTTCAGCCTCCCTGAAAAATGTTGTACCCCAACTATAGGCCGATTCGGCACATATAACTATGGCTCAACCCCTTTCAAACATGGCATAATCCCATTTTTGTTCCCGCTTTCAACTAATATGGAAGCACTTTAGCTGTTATAATATAAATAGACTAAATGAAGAGGTAAGCGGAACGAAGTCAGGATGGAGGGCGAAAAATGAGTCGCATTGAGATGAATGTGGTTCCCGCAGGCTGGACACAGATGGAGCTGATGTTGTTGTTTTTCGGGTGGGAGGCATGTGATCCTGCGCATTATTGGGGACCCGGTGTACGTGATTCTTACATTGTTCATTACATCCATGAAGGACGGGGCACCGTGTACATGGGAGATCAGGAATACAAGCTTAGCGAGGGACAGGGTTTTGTCATTCTCCCGGACACACTCATTCATTATGAGGCAGATCCGAAGGAGCCCTGGACGTATTCGTGGTTTGGATTCAAGGGTGTACAAGCCAAAGCATTCATGCAACGTGCCCAATTGAGCCCGGAGCGCCCGATATATGATGCCCATGATACAAATACGATGGAACAGTTGTATACGGAGATGGTCCAGGCTTCTACGCGTCCGGGAGGCGATGTGATGAATCAGAGTCTCTTGTACCGCTTGATGGCAGAATTAATCTCTTCTTCGCCTTTGGAGGAAGAAATAGGGCAGCTTCTTTCGAGCAAAGATACGTATATCCGGCAGGCGGTGCAGTTTATGGAGAACAGGTACAGCCAGCGAACCTCCATTCTGGATATTGCCCAAGCTGTGGGGCTGGATCGCACGTATCTGTCGGGATTGTTCAAAGAGCGATATGGCATGTCGCTACAGTCCTTTTTTCTGGAGTACCGCATGAATCGGGCTGCCGAACTTCTTCATAATCCAGGGCTGTCGGTCAGTGAAGTGGCCCATTCTGTCGGCTATACGGACCCATTACTTTTTTCCAAGATGTTCAAGCGAGTGACGGGTGTGTCTCCAAAGGGTTCGAGAAATCGAGATTAGACGCATCTAGTGTTTCAAATTTAAAAGAAAAGTTTTGATCATTAAACGTCGTCCCCCGCGATACTGATACAGAAGTGTAATTGAATATGTGGAAGTTGGTGCTTTGCCCGTCAGGGTGGAAGCTTAATAGGGAAGTCCGGTGTAATACCGGCGCGGTCCCGCCACTGTAACAGAGGAGTCAAGTAGCGATAATCCACTGGTTTAAGCCGGGAAGGAGCTGCAAGTGACGATGATTCCGGAGCCAGGAGACCTGCCAGGTTTAACAAACACAGTAGTACCCTACGGGAGATAGGAAGGTGTTTAGAGAGCATGATTTTTTCTGGAAATCTGTTTATTTAAGGCGTCCTCATCCAGTAACACGGAGATGGACGCTTTTTTTGATAGAATTTATAAGTTTTCAGCGGAACTGTGGATGAAGAACATCATCATGACACATAAATAAAGTTTTGGGGAAGGACGTTAGAGCAATTGAGCAGATATATCGTTAAACGATTATTACAACTCGTAGTCGTATTGTTCGGCATCACGTTCCTGCTAACCTACCTGTCTCCTGGAAAAAGTCTGTTAGGATAATACTAATGTGAGGGTTTTCTTTATAGTCTAAGTAAGGTTATGAAAAAAGAATGATGCAAGAAGGGTTACCCCAGAAGTCCATAGATGACTTTCAGGATAACCCTTTTGTTGTATAACAGGCATGTTGTGTGTAGTTGGGATGTGACACTGGAATCACTTGTGAATGCTTTATCGTATGTGGTTCAGTACACCTATATCATTAAGCACACCATAGTTTTACGCAGGCTGTATAGTACTTAGTCTGACACTTCATGGCTATTTTATCATACAATTATTGATTGCTTCCTTGGGTGATTATCGCTTTACAGATATTCAGTCTTCTTTTGGAGAGGTACTCCGCATACAGACTCTTCGGTCCACATGCAGTTGGCTACATATACTTAGCCAGTCGTGCTGACATGAGAGATTCAAACTAGTGCGGTACTTGGGATTGGAAGTCATTCCGGCTAGACTGATCAGCATGGTAAAAGACAATATCGCCATCCTTCAGCGGCCAGGTTCTACCTTGACTGTCTGTTGGCTTTTTGTTGAAACCTTCCATCTGCCATTGATTCATCAGTGGTGCATGAATGTATTGCAGATGGGGCGCCTCTGTATTTCCATTCCGCAGGCTCTCCATGTTGAAGTTGACTACGATATAACCATTCTTTAGAAAAATCTTCGATTTCTCATCCAGCTGATTTTGTCGGGCGAGGGGTTCGAGATCCGTCCCTTTTGGTACAGCATATACATCGGCTGGCAAGCTGTACTCCCCGTACCAACGCTGGATTGCTGCATTGGCTCGGTCCGCGTTGACCCCAGAAGGAATGTCCGTTTTAGGTCCAATGAGTGTCCTAATCGGAGCGGAAAGGATCATCCAATCATAACGACCTACCCATGTTTTTTGATGAGAAGTCTGATCGACCAGGCGAACCATATGTTCTGCCAACGTACGCTGGCTGCGTTCTTCCGCTGTCAGTTCATAAGTATACTGATAACGTGCTGTATCACCTAACTCTGTGCCGGGTACATTTCGAAGCCGTGAGTTCAGCACAACAAAGCGTTTCTCCAGATCCTGAGACGATCCGATACGGATCAGGCGTTCTTGGCCTCGATGGTAGTACAGATCCACTTCTTGTCGGGAGGACCCGTCTTTACTCACAAAAGCAAAAGTGGGTGTAATTCGAATACCATCCTGTTTGCCAAACATATTGCCCTTGGTCTTCAGATCGAACTTGAAATGGTACCCTGTCTTCACAGTCGCGTTAGCGAATCCCTGCACCGGATGGCTTCCTGGTCGGATGGGCAATACAAATGGAGCCAGATTACCTCGTGGATCACCATCAATGCTATTCATCCCAGTCCAGTAGCTATAGCCCGTTGGGTCGGGACTGCCCAATCGCTTGCGAAATACATTTTCCCAGTTGTAATCGGAGATATCAGTGACGTGAAAATCATATAACCTTCCGATGACATCTACCGGTACGGTATCTGCTGCAACATGATGTGCCAGATTGGTATTGGCATCCTGTTGCTCGGTAAAGTTTGCAGGTGCATTCTCTGCAATATTGCGGAATACAATATGGTATTTGCCTTCGTCTACCCATACAGGGAGATAGAATGTGGTGTCCAGTTGATTGATCGGAATATCCACCCATGTCTTAGCAGGGATAAACTGGCTCCGATCTGCGTTATAGACATCAAACGGGAATTGCACCTGTTTGATTCGAAAATATTTGGCATAGTCCCGATTTCCATAACCGGGATAACTCGCTGCGTCCAAGTGCTGTCCCGATGTGGGAATTCGCACAATGAACGGGCGTTCCAGAATGAGTGCAGCGCTGGTTGGGTCCGGTACGGTTTTCTGATTATGCGGCTGATCATCCGATACCCAGGCGTAGTTGACGACAGGGGTGTGTACGGTGACCGTGTTGATGCCGTTAATCGGTAATATTTTATTGGAACCGCCATTCACGTTACCCGGTAGCAAATCATAATAGATTTCACCAGAGCTTGTGGTATTTGCTTTATTCAGCAGGGAATTGCTGATCATATTACCCGGTTTGTACAGCACATCCCGCCCAATCGTCGTTGGATTAGGAATATTGGATGGCGCTGGGCCATCTTGGGTTGCTTCCACATCATTCATAATGGTTGTGTTGTTGAATTTCACTAAATCATTATTCACTTTACTTTGAGGTGTGTTGGATTCAGCTATCCCTTTTAACCGTGATGTATCATCAGGCACACTGGGAGGTTGGTTCAAACCACCTGTTAATTTGGGTGGAGTATATGAGATTGAAGTGGTTTGTCCTGGTCGTACATGGCTTTCTACGGCTTCATCATTTTTAGACTCTAGTGTTGGTGGTGTGTATCCTGTTGGATTCATCGTAACGGTCTCACCGGGCAAAGCGTAATTATTCATGGTTGCTTTAGCGATCTTGTATACTTCCAGATTGTTAATTTTCCAGTAGGAGTAGTCTCTTGTGATCTGGAAGTTGTATGGCTTGGGTACCGTGTCGTTCGCGGGTACAGGTGGCCCTGGTGTACAACCATCATCATCACATTCCTCTGGTCCAGGTACTGTCCACTCTCTGTCGTACGAGATTGTGACATTACAGTTGTATGTAACTTTACCGCTCATTTTCGCCCAGGCTTGTTTAAACAGATAATTGTCAGCAAAGGCATTTGTGTAGAGTGACTCGGAAGTAGGGATTCCTTTTAACACATTGAATGTTTCATTATCTCTGTTATCTGACTTAATAACACCGTTGGCATTTGGATCAAGATCATTCATGCTCATGATGGTTCCAGCAGAAGGTGGTCCAATCGTTGGCGTGCAACCTCCACCACCGCCCCCGTTACCGTCGCCCTCGCCAGTACCTGGGTTCTCTTCAACACCAATGTTTGTTGTGGTAGTTAACTGAAATCCATCTTTCTTCCACAGTACGGTGATGGTTGTAGTTCCCCTACTGACAGCTTGGACTAATCCGGAATTACTAACGGTAGCAACACCAGGATTGGATGATTCCCATGTAGTTGTACCACCGCTGCCGGTGTTAACATTGGTCTCTGCTCCAAAATTTCCATCTCCATTTTTCGTTTTGACCGTTGCATTCAATTGTTTGGACTGGTTCAAGCTAAGTTGCCCACCAGCGGTAAGATTGATCTCTTTGGTTATTTCGGCTTGGCCTTCCCAGTATAGATCTGTGTTAAAAAGATAATCTGCAGAATATTTGGGTAACTCATAGGGTCTGTATTCAGTAGGCTCAATAGCTGCACCAATTTGCACAGAAAATTTTGTCTTTTTCTCAGTAAATGATTCTACATTTAATAGGATAGGTAGTCCAGGCCGATAGTATGCTGTGTTATCCATATAGATAGGAGATATGGAAGTAGAAGTAATTTCGGTTCTTGGATGCGGATTACCTTGTTTATCTAAATACTCTGTAGGCTCATAGCTAGGGGCTTCTAAAGATAAATTTACACATATTATCGAAGAATTTGGCTTATTGGTAGCAGGATTATTACCTAACTCTTGTCCGTTACATTCTCCAACTACTTTCCATTTCATATTATCTAGTTGAAAAATATAAATCCCGATATTAGTAGTTCCCTTACCTTGAAGAGGGATTATTTTTTTCTGGGATTTTGAGGGAGTAGAAGGCTCTATTCTGGAAGATTGCAAAATGGGCTTGTCCCCAGGACCACCTCCTGCAAAAACAGCAGGAGGTGAAATGAAGACTAAACTTAATGCGAGAATTGCGAGAAGTGTTTTTTTCAATAGCTTAAGCAAATACACATTACTTCACCCTTATCATTAATTATTAATTAGGTCTTACTCTGAAAACCGTCCCATTTTTTAGAGTGAGTAAAACTTCTGGATTGAGTTCTTTGTCGAAATGTAACAAACCTTCTGCCCAATAAATTGGATTCTTAACATTAAATACTCCTTTTGCACCAAGTAAATTACTGATACGAGGTGCGCTGTAACTAAAAATCGCTTCGCTATTAGGTGATTTAAGAGGGTTAATAGTAGGAGAGTTAATTAGACTTCCACCTTGTAATTGATTCATAGTGTTCTTTATTTCAAGATCGAATTCAACAAATGAATAATATGCTCCTCTTACCAGTCTGTCTTTCTCATCTACAAAGACAGGGTAGTAAATGCTTCTATCGGCATCTGTAACATAAGGGTTAACAATAATCCAATTTCTCACCTTGAGATCAGCGTAATTAGTTTTGGTAACTATTTCTTGATTACGAATTTTGGAAAAGTCCCCAGTCACCTTGCTGTAGTCGTAAGGATAATTGCTCTCTGAAATCACCTTATACTTAGGCGCAATAATATTCAAATTCGTACCCGTCAAACCCACTGCTCGCAGTTCATTCAGACCCTGAAAATCGGCAGGTTTTGTCTTGGCAACTGCTGCATAACGGGCAATCAACACAGCAACTTCCGCTCGTGTTGTAGTACGATCAACGCCAAATGTTTTATCGTTTGCTACACTCATCAGCCCTGTTCCCAGGGAAACGGCTACTGCATTTTTTTGAGCGCTTGCGAGTTTACCTGTGAAATATTCCTTTGCAGGCACAACGGTGTTTGTCACATCAGAGAGTGCTTGTTTGTACTCAGGATCAACCACGGTTAGTCCTTGCGTCAGCCATGTAGCCATTTCACCTCGTTGAAGAGCGCCCTGTGCATCCAGTTTACCCTTGTAATTAGAAGGGCTGATAAAACCTTTTGCAATAGCAGTAGAGACACCGCTTTTTGCCCACTCGGGTATGTCCGTGAAATTGTTTTGTTCTTGTGTCGATGCATTAGGGTGATAGGATAGACGTCCCAGGATACTTGCCATTTCAGCTTTGGTGACCGGTGAGCTGGGTTTAAAAGTCCCGTCGGCATACCCCTTGAAATACCCCTGTTCTACGGCCAAATTAATCGCTGAAGATGCCCAGTGTGTAGCTGAAACGTCCTTGAATTTAGTTGTAGCTTGTGCGGCTTCTACAGAACTCCCAACACCTCCAAAACCTACGATACCCCCTGTTAATAAAGCCAATGCCGTTACGCCGGAAATCATCATTTTTCTCATGAATCTTACTCCTCTCAATTGTGAATTTCTCTCCTTGATATGTACTTTTCAGGCTGCTAGATACTAAATTTGTAATAATAATCAATATTCTACCATGTATAACTAGGCTGTTGGTATGATTTATCAACAAAACTCCTCCTCTCTGCTCAACCCTTACTACTTCTCCAGACCTATACTTCCTCAAAAAAACACAAAAAAAGGCCACGAATCCGTAGATTCATAGCCTTATGCTTTAAGGTCTCCAACATATGTAATTCCATCAACAATCAATAAATCAAGAATACTCGATTTCCAAACATTTGAAAAGCCCATATTCTTCTTACTCAAAATAAAGTCAGGCTATCGGTGTTCCATTAGGTAATGGACTATCCGGTGTGAGCAAGACAACATCGCCTTCACCAGGCACGCCGCCCAGCACAAGTACTTCAGAGACAAAACCGGCAATCCGCCGAGGTGGAAAATTAACTACAGCAACGACCTGTTTGCCAATGATCATGTCAGGCGTGTATCGCTGGGTAATTTGAGCACTGGAACGTTTCAGGCCAAGTGGTCCGAAGTCGATCGTCATTTTAATAGCGGGAATGCGAGCCTTGGGGAAGGGTTCGGCTTCCACCACAGTACCAACCCGGATGTCATGCTGCATGAACTCTTCAAAAGTAGCCATAGGGGAGATCTCCTTTCAACTATTGGGGATTATTATAAATGAAAAATCAACAAAAAATCCAGATTACGCTGTATCGTAACCTGGATTTCTATTGTGTTGCTTTGAAACAAACTAAGCGCCGTTCCAATTCTCTCCGGTGAGGTATTTCTCGGTGAGGATGGATAACATCTGAATACCTACTTCATTATGTCCGCCTTCTGGAATAATGATATCGGCATACTTTTTGGATGGCTCGATAAAAGCATCGTGCATTGGTTTTACCGTTTCGAGATATTGTTTGTACACGGATTGGATCGTGCGTCCGCGTTCTTCAATATCCCGCAGGACTCTCCGTAGAATCCGAACATCGGAATCAGTATCAACAAATACTTTAATGTCCATCAGACTGCGAAGATGTTCATCAATCAGCACATGCAATCCTTCTACAATGACAATATGGTTCGGTGCCAGTTCAACCGTCTCATTGGCAGCACGGTTATCTATGGTGAAGTCATATACGGGGGCATACGCCGCTTGGCCTTTTTTCAACAGGGTGAGATGCTCAATCAACAGATCATTATCGAATGCAAACGGGTGATCGTAATTGGTGAGTCGGCGTTGCTCAGGTGTGAGCTGCGACTGGTCTTTGTAATAATTGTCTTGGGATATAAACGTAACCTTACCTGATCCCAGACGGTCTATAACGGAGCGAGCTACCGTCGTTTTACCGGAGCCGGTTCCTCCGGCGATACCAATGATGAGCATGGTTGTTCCATAAGCCTCCCTAGAATGGCAGCATAATCATGAATAAAGGGCACTGATCCACAATCGATTCAGCACCTTTACCCACATGTCTGTCTGTGAATACACAATTCCTTCATTGTACCACAGCGCTTTGTTTTTTTCATCTGCTTTGCAGAGCCATGTTTCCCTAAGATTGGATGATTGACTTTTTCGAAAACAGCACTATAATAAACTTATATTCATAACACGGACTGTTACTGGGGAAACCAGGCATGACCGAATTCGATTGCTTTACTGTAATCGCTTTCGGTCTTTTTTTATTTTTTGTTGGGGGGTGAGAACATTGAAGGTTATCAAGAAAGTAAACAATAACGTAGCCATCGCTATTAATGAACATAACGAAGAGGTTTTTGTCGTAGGCAAGGGTGTAGGATTTCTGAAAACGCCCTATGAGCTGACGGAGACGGACTTGGTGGAGAAAATATTTGTAGCACCAAAGAACATCCGTATGTATGACCTGCTGAACAGTATTCCAATTGAGGATATTTATCTTGCGGAGGAAGTCATCAAGCTGGGCAGTCAGATCCTGAATAAAACATTTAACCCGAATCTGCTTCTCACCCTGTCTGACCATATCAGTTTTGCATTAACCCGAACTAGAGAAGGTATCCGTATCAAAAATCCGCTGGAATGGGAAGTGCGGACACTCTATCCGGACGAGACCCGGGTGGGGGAGGCTGCGCTGAAGCTGATTCAGGAAAAAACGGATATCGCTCTGCCAACAGCCGAAACAACACTGATTGCATTACATTTTGTCAATGCACAGGTGGGATCGGGAGAGATGACGGATACCACCAAGGTGACCACAGTTACGGGTGAGATTCTGTCCGTGATCAAATATGCGCTCAAAATTGACTTTCAGGAGGATTCCATCCATTTCATGCGCTTTGCCACACATATCCGGTATTTCATTCTGAGGCAGATGAGCGGTAAGTCGCTCAAAGACGAGAATGAATCGCTGTTTCTAATGGTGAAGGAGAAGTTTCCGAAAGAACTCGCTTGTGTGGAGAAGATTGCGGACTTTCTGGAAAATAACTATGGCTGGACCTGTTCGGATGATGAAAAATTATACTTGATCTTGCATATTCAACGATTGATCTCGAATGAACCAACAGAATGAACCTAATGAAGGAACTAACCAAATAATCCATATTGGACTGTTACTGATTCGATCAGGCATGACCAAGCGTAGGGAATGACGATTCCCCGGCTTGGTCATTTTTTATATATCCAATTTATTCATGTAGAGGAGAAGGGTCATGAACAATAAAGACTTGGCTAAAAACGTACTTGATCTCGTTGGCGGCGAGCAAAATATATCGGGTCTGACACACTGTGCAACCCGTTTGAGATTCGTTTTGAAGGATGATAACAAAGCAGACCTCAAGGCGCTGGATCAGCTCGAAGGCGTGCTCAAGGCACAAAATTCCGGTGGACAGGTTCAGGTTGTTATCGGTGCTAAAGTAGACGCGGTATACAGTGAAGTGAAGAATCTAACTTCTGACAAGATTGGCGAGCTTACAGAGTCTACAGACAGTGGGCCGAAAAAGAGACGTAACCCCGTCAATGTAGTGCTTGAAACCATCGCAGGTATATTCACGCCTGTTCTGCCAGCACTTGTTGGTTGCGGGATGATCAAATGTTTGGCTACCGTTATAACTGCCATGGGTTACCTAGAAGGCTCCGGTTTCCTGACAATCATTAACATGATCGGGGACTGCATTTTCTACTTCATGCCGTTCTTCCTGGCTGTCAGTGCAGCAAACCGTTTCAAAACCAATCCCTATTTGGCGGTAGCTCTTGCTGCGGGACTAATGCATCCAACCATTTTGAACGCTGCGGCTCAGATTGCTGAGACGGGTGTAAACAGTATTGATTTTCTCGGCATGCCGATTCTGTTGATGAAATATTCCTCTTCCGTCATTCCAATCATTTTGGCGGTATGGATTATGAGTTATGTGTATCCGATCGTCAATCGAGTGATTCCCAAGTTTCTACAGGTCCTGCTTACCCCAATGATTGTTTTGTTCATTATGATTCCAGTGGAACTGATCGTGCTTGGCCCAGTAGGTTCATATATCGGTGACTGGTTGACGAATGGCATTAACTCATTGTTCTCCACTGCAGGTGTTCTTGCTGGTGCGATTCTTGGATTTTTCAAACCGATCATGGTTATGTTCGGTATGCACTATGCCATCATGCCGATTCAGGTTCAACAAGTGGCTACACTGGGCGCAACCGTGTTGTTACCAACGGCACTGGCAGCAAATTTGGCTCAGGCTGGAGCAGCCTTCGGTGTGTTTGTACTGACGAAGAGTAAAACGATGAAATCAGCAGCTGCTTCGAGTGGATTCACCGCGTTGTTCGGGATTACCGAGCCGGCGATCTATGGTGTAACGCTGAAATACAAACGTCCGTTTTTCGCAGGTTGCCTGGCAGGTGGATTAGTCGGTGGATTCTACAGCTTGGTGCATACAACAGCGAATGCAATTTCACTGCCAGGTGTATTGGCAATTGGCACGTATTCCTCTGATCGTTACATGTATGTCGTTATTGGTTGTATTGCCGCCGTTGTACTCGGGTTTGTGTTCACGCTGTTGGCTGGCATCAAGGAAGATACAGATGGAAATAAATCGAAGCAGCAAGCTACGGATAAAGTAAATAGCAATCAGACAGCCGTTGCCACAGAGGCAACTACAGCGTCCGTATCATCACTGACATCCACATCTTCTGACATGCTTATCGTTAGTCCAATGACAGGGGAGATCAAACCGATCTCTGAAGTGGAAGATCAGGCATTTGCCCAAGAGTTAATGGGTAAAGGCATTGCAATCGTTCCGACAGATGGCAAGGTATACGCTCCATTTGACGGAGTAGTTGAGGCGCTTTATCGCACCAAACACGCCATCGGTTTGAAGGCAACGAATGGTGTTGAGATCCTGATTCATATCGGGGTGGATACCGTCAGTCTGAAAGGGAAATATTTTAACGCCCATATCGAGCAAGGACAGACAATCAAGGCAGGGGATTTATTGGTTGATTTTGATCCGGAGGGCATTACGTCAGCAGGTTATAACACCATTACATCGATTGTGGTAACCAACATGCAACAGTATGGAGACGTACTGACTACAGCGACCAGCGGCCCGATCCGGGAGAGCGAAGCGCTAATGAAGCTGATCCCATAAAAACTGAAATAAGACTTAATAACACGTAATAACAGGAGGAAACTAAAATGACAAATTCCAATTTTCCAAAAGATTTTTTGTGGGGTGGTGCACTGTCTGCCTGTCAGGCCGAGGGAGCTTATAATGTGGACGGCAAGAGTCTGACCATCCCTGAAGTGATGAAATTTAACGAGAAGAACGACCGCAAAGTGACCAAGCAGATCAGAGTGAATTGGGAGATGATTGAAGAGGCCAGGAATGACCCGGATACAGTTAAATATCCCAAGCGCCGGGGAATTGATTTTTATCATTCTTTCCGTGAGGATATCGCCTTGTTTGCTGAGATGGGCTTCAAAGTATTCCGTTATTCCATTTCATGGGCCAGAGTATTTCCAGGTGGCGACGATGCCGCTCCGAACGAAAAGGCACTAGAGTTCTATGATCAGGTGATTGATGAATGTCTTAAACACGGTATGGAGCCCTTGATCACCATCAGTCACTTTGATACGCCAATTGTACTGATGGACAAGTTCGGAGGATGGTATAACCGCAAGCTGATCGATCTGTATGTGAACTATTGTGATGTGTTGTTTAATCGCTACAAGGGCAAAGTGAAATATTGGGTGACGTTCAACGAAATCAATATGAGCGTGAAAGCATCGGCCAAGACACTGGGAATTATTGATTATGATGCTCCAAATTATGAAGAAATGCTGTTCCAGGGGCTGCATCATCAATTTGTAGCTGCGTCCAGAGCAACCAAGATGGCACATGAGATTGATCCGAATAACCAGATCGGAAGTATGGTGGCTTATTTTACAACGTATCCTTACACTTGCAAGCCGGAGGACGCACTTCAGATGCAGCAGGATGATCAGATGAAAAATCAATTTTATCTCGATGTGCTCAATAAAGGCGAGTATCCTTACTATAGTAAAACGTATTTTAAAAACAAGGAAATCCAGTTGAACATCGAGGATGGCGATCTGGATAGCATTCGCGCACACACGGCTGATTTTGTGGGGATGTCGTATTACAACTCCATGATTTCCAGTAGTGATACCGAACAACTCGAACTAACGGCAGGCAATGTACACAGTGTATATAAAAACCCGCATCTGCCGGCTAACGAGTGGGGTTGGCAGATTGATCCCATTGGCCTGCGTTATACGCTGAATCTCGTCTATGATCGATATCAAAAACCTGTCTTTATTCTGGAGAACAGCTCAGGCTTCTACGACAAACTGAATGAGGACGGAACGATCAACGATCCGTACCGGATTGATTTCCTGAGCAAACATATCGAACAGATGGGACTCGCCATTGCCGATGGGGTCGAAGTGTTGGGATACACGATGTGGGGACCTATCGACATGATCAGTTCAGGGACCTCCGAGATGAGCAAACGGTACGGATTTATCTATGTGGATCAGGACGACTATGGCAATGGTACGCTGAAAAGATATCGTAAGGATTCCTTCTTCTGGTATCAGAATGTGATCCGTACCAACGGAGCAGAACTGTAACGCACCATGAACATTCTGGGTCGTATCAAAAAAATACCCGGCGGCTTGCTGATTGTTCCCATGCTGGTCGCCGCGGTCATCAACACGGTGTTTCCATCGTTTTTTCAGATCGGAGATCCAACAACAGCGCTGTTCACATCGAAAGGTACCATGGTGCTGATCGGTATGATTTTACTGATATCAGGAACACAGCTTAACTTGTCACAGCTTCTGGTGACTTTGAAGAGAGCAGGGGTGCTCTGTATTTCACGCATCCTCATCAGCTGCCTGTTCGGATGGGCGTTTGTACACTTTTTTGGCATAAGTGGGGTCGGGGGAGTTTCTGCGGTAGCCTTCATTGCCGTTCTGACCAGTTGTAATCCAGGATTATATCTGGCCTTGATGAACACGTATGGAGATGATGTGGATCGTGCTGCGTTTGGCATTCTGAATCTGATCGCCGTACCGGTTATTCCGGTCATGATATTGAATTCGGCAAGCGGCGTCGGTATCGATTATCTCAGTGTATTTGCTACACTAGTACCTTTCTTGATCGGGATACTGCTTGGTAACCTGGATAGCAACATACAGAAGATGTTTGCTCCGGGAACACTGATTCTACTACCTTTTCTAGGTACCAGCTTCGGGTCCAATATTGATCTGCGTATTGCATTTCAGTCCAGTCTGTCCGGTTTGTTGGTCACGGTGTTATTTTTGCTGATCTGCATGTTGCCGCTCATTGGAATCGATCGCACGATATTAAGACGACCAGGTTACGCAGCGGCTGCGACATGTTCGGTTGCTGGATTGTCCATGGTGGTGCCTTCGATGGCTGCCGGGTTCAATCCGGCGTATGCACCATATGTAGACACAGCTATCGCTCAGATTGCGTTTGCCGTGATCCTGACGTCGGTGACCGTGCCTTACATCGTGAAGCGTTTGGCTGGAGGAACAGCAACGGAAGCTTCTGCTTCGACAAATCACTAGAAAAAAACAGCATGTGTTCTGTCAGATTATGACGGATCACGTGCTGTTTTGCTTTGTACATCTATATGATCTCCTGGGGGAGGAGAGGGATCGATCGGTTTATTTTACAGACCCAGCAGTTGTTTAACACTTTCAGCTACAGCTTTGCTAGATTGCGGATTCTGTCCTGTGACCACGCGGCCATCTGTTGTGACATAGGAACCGAAGGCAGCAGCTTTATCATATTGTGCAGCGCGTTCTCTCAAAGCATCTTCCAGCAGGAAAGGAACATACTCGGTTTGTTGAGCCAATGTTTCTTCTTCATTCGTGAAGCCGGAAACGGTTTTGTCGTTGATCAAAAGCAGGCCGTTGGACAGCTTCACATTCAACAGGGCTGTAACCCCGTGGCACACGCCGGATACAACGCCACCTTTTTCATAGATATCACGAGAAAGCTCTTGAAGTTCGGCATTGTCCGGGAAATCCCACATTGTACCGTGACCTCCTGTGAAGTAGATTGCATCGTAGTCACTCGCATTTACTTCGCCAGGTTTCAACGTATTTTTCAATTGGTTCATGAACGTTTCGTTCTCGAAATAGGCTTTGGTGCTCTCATCCAGAGAATCGCCGAGGCTTTTCGGATCAAGAGGTACGTTACCACCTTTAGGGCTAACCAGATCGATCTGAACATTGTCATTATGGTCAAACTCTTCAATAAAGTGAGTTGCTTCGCTCAGCCACAAGCCGGTAGGCTCATCCTTCGTTGCGTACTTATCTACATTTGTTAGAACAACCAGTATCTTTTTCATATAAAAAACCTCCCGTAAAGTATATAACATCAATTTATATTAAATATCACAAAATTAAATTGTGTAAAATCTATTAGTGAATATAACATAACCATGTTCTAAAGTAAAATCATGAACGTATCGTCAATCTCCAATGTGACTTTCAAGCGTTGGAGTAAAGAACAAACTAGTCGTAGTAAATATGCCCGTAAGAATGCACTTTTACTTAGTATGCCCTGCTTAATTTACTCAAATTGTAAGCGGAGGTAGGCGGGTGTAAGGGAAATTGAGATTAATTCAAATTTGAAGTTAATTTGATTGTACAACTAGTTCTTTTGATTTAGAATGGCGGAAGATGCCAACAAAAAACTGGTACAAATTACATATATACTTGGAGGAACATTCATGAAACGTTCAGGCAAATTTTTCGCTTCAACAGTAGTTGCTGCTGTTGCTGCAGTATCCATCGTCTCTTCAGCTTCAGCGAGCACAGTTTCAGTCTCCAACATCTCTGGCGTAACACCTATCAACATTAGCAGTATGGATATCGAAACGGCTTTGATGATGGTTCAGAGCGAACGCGCCAAATTGCTGGATGCGCAATTGCAAACGCAAATCCAGGAAGTACAGAACCGTAATCAACAGATCGCGGAGTTGAACTCTCAATTGCAGGTAGCCCAGCAAAACGGGGATGAAGCAGCTGTTCAAAAGCTGAAAGGTCAAATTGATGCTGCAAGCAACTCGCAACAGATGGACATGCTTCGTCTGCAGTCCATGTCCAACAAGCGCAATGAAGCGTTTGATGTCATGACAAACTTTGTCAAAAAAATGCAGGATTCGAGATCATCCATCATCGGTAACATGCGTTAAGAACGGATGATTAACTGCTGCAACAATACAAAAAGAGCGAAGTCGGAATTCAAATTCCGAAACTTCGCTCTTTTTGTGTTTCTCTTTTTTTATGATATATATCATCTAATCCAAGTTAGCCCGACCAGTCACGACGCCGAGTGAACAGATCCTGCAACTCGTCCGTCGACAATTCGGTAATCCAGTTCTCAGAGCTTGTGATGATGTTATCGCTGAGCTGCTGTTTGCTCTCCAACATCTCGTCGATCCGCTCCTCCAATGTGCCAAGAGAGATGAACTTATGCACCTGAACATCTTTGGTCTGACCCATCCGGTAAGCCCGGTCGGTGGCTTGATTCTCAACAGCAGGGTTCCACCAGCGGTCAAAATGGAAGACATGATTGGCTGCGGTCAGATTCAACCCCACACCGCCTGCCTTGATGGACAGAATGAAGACGGAAGGTTGCTTATCCTCAGGCAATGTACGGGATTGGAATTCCTCAATCATACGATCCCTTGCCGTTTTGGAGGTACCCCCGTGCAGATACAGCACAGGCTCCTGCAACTCCTGACGCAGTACCTGTTGCAGCATCTGTCCCATACCGATGTATTGGGTGAAAATAAGGCATCGCTCGCCTTCGTCCCGCAATTCCCGGACAAGTTCCATCAGTCGTTCCAGTTTTGCGGAGCGACTAATCAGCATCGCCATATCTTGCGGACTGTACAAGTCATAAGCAGATGTTAATGCGCCGTCTTCAGGCAGTTCCTCAGGCAAAGCCTCTTTGGTCAACAGCAGAGGGTGGTCACACAGTTGCTTGAGCTGGGTTAACGCCGATAGAATGGCACCTTTGCGCTTGATGCCTTCCAGCTCTTTCATTTTATCCATCAGGGCCTGTACGGACTGGTCATACAATGCACTTTGTTCGCCCGTAAGGTGAATGTAAGTCTTCATCTCGTTTTTGTCCGGCAGATCAAGCTGGATATTGGGATCTTTTTTCTTACGGCGTAGCATGAATGGTTTCACCAATTGCTGTAAATCCTGCATGCGCTGCTCATCTTTATCTTTTTCAATGGCACTGATGAAGCGAGTCTGGAATGCCCGGGCGTTGCCCAGATATCCTGGATTGATAAAGTCATAGATCGACCACAGCTCGGACAACCTATTCTCGATCGGCGTACCTGTCATGGCAATGCGGTGTTTCGCAGGGAAGCTGCGGACAGCCAGCGACTGTTTGGTCTGGGCGTTTTTGATATTCTGCGCTTCATCGAGACAGATGCATGACCACGTATAGGTTTGTAACATCTCCTGATCCAGTGTAGCCGTAGCAAAGGACGTGATAATAATATCCACCTGCTCAGTCTGATCCCGGAATTCTTCTCCACTTAATCGGCGTGCGCCATAATGCAGACTGACATTAATGGAGGGTGCGAAGCGGCTAATTTCCTTTTGCCAGTTGCCCAGTACGGAGGTTGGGCAGATCAGAAGAACCGGGGCTTGTCCCGGCTTACGTGGTTCATGATCCTTGATGTGTAACAGATACGTGATGAACTGAATGGTTTTCCCGAGACCCATATCATCGGCAAGACATGCCCCAAGGCCAAATCTGCGCAGGAAACCAAGCCATGCAAAACCTTCCTTCTGATACGATCGCAACTCGGCATGAAGCCCTGTCGGAATGGGCAGGGAAGGTGCGCCGCCTTGTCCGCCCCCGAGTTGTGCAATAACCCGGTTCAGGTGCTCATTCAGTTCTACTTCCAGCCGAATGTTCTGATCATCCTGTGGTGGCTGCTCTTCCTCGGTTTGTTGTCCTTCCTTCCATTTCTGGTTGCGATATTCCCGTTGCTCATTGTGCAGCAGATGCAGGTGCAGAATATCCTGGAATGAGAGTCCCTGTTCCCGATCTACACCGCCCATGGCACGACGTATCTGTTCCAGCAGGTCGGGGTCGAGAGGAACCCATTCTCCACGGAAGCGAACCAGTCGTTCATTACGGGCAACAAGGTCGGCGAATTCATCTTCGCTGAGATCCGTGTCACCAATCGCAATTCGCCAGTCAAAATGAATAATCGAGTCCAGTCCAAAGAACGACTGTCCCCGTTCACTGCCTTCCTCCGGCTGTACCTTAGCACGCAGCTTTGGTTTCTTCTTACGGGCTGCTTCCCACCAACCAGGCAGCAGAACTTGCCAGCCCGCTGCGAGTAACCGCCCGCTATCCTGCGTCAGGAACTGCCAGGCTTCCTGATCTCCCAAAGGATCACTCAGCACATCCCGCCTACCACTAATGGAGCTTCCAAGACGCGGCAGATGTGCACGCAGCTGATCCAGCCATCCGGCCGAGCGATCCAGAATGAACGGTGTCCATACCTCTGGCCATTCACCTTCAAGTCTGCCCCGTGAATCCAGCATGACGGGCACCAATACAGCGGCATCCAGCTTGTTCTGCAACACCAATCGCAGCCGCCAAGATGGCTCATCCTCGTCCGGCTCCTGCAATTGCAGCATGGGTCTGAATGGTGCGGCATCTGCTTTCCAGCCAATGGATACGAGCCAGGACTGAGCATCCATCCCGGCTGTCTTGGGTAGAGTGCCACGCTCTGGGAACAACTGCGGGAATTCACGCCGCAGATCCGTTGCAGCTTCTTCCGAACTGTACCAGCGCTGGAATACAAAGGCGGAATAGGCCGCCCCAAGTCCTTCGGCATAACTCTCGTCCGTTTGCTGAATCGCTTTGGTAAGCGATGCCCGATCCTGCTTTTTCAAGCTATCCGGGTCCCAGGTCCACTGAAGCTGTCCTGCACGGTATGCCTCGAAGCTAGGTACGTATTTTCTTTTCTCTATGGAGGATGCCAGTGCTGGAGCTAGTCGAATCAGATATTCCGCTTGCTCGTCCCACTTCCATTCAATATGAAGCAGCGTATGCATCTCGGCAAAAAAGGGAATCACTTCTTCCGCAGGCAGAACAACCAGCTCAATCTCCTCAATCTGCCGAACTTCCAGTTCGGTCCCGTAGAAGGAAGGCGCATGCCAAGCGAACAATCGCTGCTTAAGCGACTGTCCCGGTACAAAGTGGTGTGTGTTGAGTGCTCCGTAAAACAAAGCATCGCCATATCCGGTTAAAGCGACGTGAACCTCAATCGTTTCAGTGTAAGGATGAATTAAGCTCATGAGATCAGTTTACCTTTCCGAAGCTCTTCCTGCAGGGCGCGCAGCCGACTGTTACGAACGGCGAGTGTGGTGATGAATTGCTCCCAGTGCGCTTCTTGCTTCATTTTTTTATAGATTTTGGACAGACGTTTCAACAGCTTCACCGCTGCTTTGTATCCGTCCCTGTTTTTGTGTCCGATATAACGCTCCACTGCCTGATGATAGAAGGGAAGCAGCAGCTCAGGTGCATCTTTTTCGATTGGTTGCAGCATCGCTACGCGGAATTCGAGAGGTTCCGTTCCCGTACTCAGCTGAAAATCAATCCATCTGCGCCACTGTCCACGCGAATGCATAGCATCTTCGTAGGCGGGGCGGGAGTGGGGAAGCATACTGACAAGCGTGTCCCACATACGGTTCTCTGCATCGGGCAGATGTTGAATGGCCGTATCCCATAGATGCATGTAATCATTCAAAGGTGTATTACGCCGATTCGCCAGAAGGGGGCCAAGTTGTACCAACCAATCCCCAAGTCGCTTCCATTCAGCCGAATCTGCGAGTACATGGAGAAAATGCAACAGTTGTTCTGGCGGGAAGCCGTAGGCCGAGCTTCCATGGATGAGTCGCTGCCATGCCTGATCATCTTGCCCCAGATGGAAGTGCATCCAGCTCTGCGCGAGTATGAGTGGTAAAGGCAGTGTTACGGCTTTGCCTGGTCTATCACTACTACTTCCATTATTTTGAGCGCTACCCAAGACACTCCCACCTGACTGGGAAGGTGACGAAGCGGCGGTTATATTGCGTTCTATATCATCTAAGATGGCCTGTTCCGACACTAACATGTCCCGCGACCCTTGCAGCTCAGGTACGATCCAGTTCAACCACAGTTGTCGATAGATCGGAGTGAAGAACATCATGCTGGCTGTCTCAGGCATCATCTGTTTGCGTAAATAAGCCGAGGTTTCGGCCAGTCTGTTCCAAAGTTGTTCAAGCTTGTTTCCCTTTAGACCTGACAGGTCTAGCGGATGGTTAAAGATCCGTTCAATGTCTTTCAGAAGTGCATCCACCGCGAGCTGGGCAGGGTAGCTCAAGTACACGGGGGTATGAGTGATTGAATTACGAGCCGGCGGCACGCAGAATCGGATGAGGTGCAGCTGCACATGTAGTTCAAAAAGTTGGTCCATTGCAGCGGACAGCCTTGGTTTAATGGCATACAGCTCGTCCGTTGCTTCCTGTACGTAGGATGTGCTTGCTGTGCCAGTACCCAGCCGTCTCAGACAGGAGTGGAATAGTTCGTGCCATTCCGAGATTTCGAGATCAGCAAGCTCTGTGGCACGTTCCTTGATCTGGCTGTATTGGTTGTCCGGAATGTCCATATCCTGTTGTTCATCGGCATCTGCATAGCTGGATAGTCCTGCGGACATGGCCCCGACGGGTTTAGTCGTTTGTTTGAGCGAAGTACTGGAGTGCGCATTCACAATGGCATGGACAGGTCGCTCAAGTTGCTCGGCATAACTCATCAATACAGCCGTCATATGTTTGCATACGGAACTCACCGGGCAGGTACAATGACTTGTAGTCAGGGATTGCATGCTAAGGGTGACCTCATATTCTTCCGATCCTTGTACAACGGCCGAGATCCCTTGTTGTTCGGAATAGGTTAATGGTCCGACACGTTTCTGTTTATAATATTGGAATCCGCGCATGATCGTCAGGTTATTAAAATGCTCTGCAACCTGCCTGATCAACTGTTGCCACTGCGCATCATCCATCCTCATGTTATTCGGTATGTTCATCATTCCATCTCCTGGGGTAAACATAGGTTCAGTAATCACCACGTCTATGACGTGATGTTGTAAATTTGTTGTATCCATCATATCAGTTATGAGCCGATCCGTGCATGGGTTATGAAGAATTTGAAGTTATTTTAGACCAACTGGAATCAGGATGAACACGTCGGTTCTGCTGGCGGACGGAATGCATGATTGCACCATATTGTGTATGCTTATGGTATGTATTCCTTTCAGGAACGATGCAGGCCGGGGAAACGGCCATATTACACACAACAGGAGAGAGCATATGAAAATACTTACGTTAAACACACACGCTTGGGCGGAAGAGGATCAACTGAACAAGATCAATCAACTGGCTGATTTTATTAATACACATCAATTCGATGTGATCTCCATGCAGGAGGTCAACCAATCGATGCAGGAAGTCGCGCTTTCTGAAGAAGAACTGAAGATGTATTATGCTACTGAACCCGATGCAGTGATTAAAAAAGACAACTATGCCTACGTCCTGCTTCAGCAGCTGACAGAGCAATATTACTGGACGTGGATTCCCGCGCATGTTGGGTTTCAAAAATACGATGAAGGATTGGCGATCCTTAGCCGGACGCCGATTAAGCAGGCTTTTGGGGAATACGTGTCCCACATGCGAGATTATAACAACTATCGTACACGCAAGATTGTGGGAATTCAGACGGTCGTCCAAGGTGAAGCAACCTGGTTTGTGAACGGACATTATAACTGGTGGGATGATGCGCAGGAACCTTTCAAGGGACAGTGGGATTTGACGGAGAGCAAGCTTGCCCCCTACATGGACCAGCCGTTATTTATAATGGGTGATTTCAATAATGTCGCGGAAGTGCGTGATGAAGGCTATGATTATATGATGAGCAAAGGATGGAATGACCTGTACAATACAGCATTGCAAAAGGATGAAGGAGCAACCGTGGTGAAGGCCATTGCCGGCTGGGCAGATAACAAACGCGATCTTCGGATCGACTATATTTTCTCCAATCGTCCGATTCAGGCTAAATCTTCTACCGTGGTCTTGAATGGTAAAAACGGACCGGTCGTGTCTGACCATTTTGGCGTCGCTGTAGAGATATAACAGCCGTGTGAGCATAAACCGTAAAGGTGATATCACCGCAAGTACGAAACAAAGCCTCCGCTGACTTCCTGTAAAGGGAAGTCAGCGGAGGCTTTTCACATTCTAAATCATTTGTTATGTACATTTCATATCGTTTGTTCTTTCTGTTGTGGAACTCTATTGTTATTCGAGCGCCAGCATCTGATGTACGAACTTTTTCAGATTCGCGCTTGTCTCACTAAGCTGTTCGATACTTTCCATGAACTCGGTAACAAGCTTAGCCTGATCCACTGTTGCGGTTGTAATCTGACCGATCTCTTGCTCCATATGTTTCATGGAATCTTGCACGCTGCCTAGGGACGATTCGATATCAGCTGCTGCTTGTTTCGTATGATCCGACAGTTTACGTACTTCACTGGCCACCACACCGAATCCGGCCCCCTGATCGCCCACACGGGCTGCCTCTATCATGGCGTTTAGTCCAAGCAGATTGGTTTGTTCCGATACTTCACGAATGACGTTTGTTACTTTACTTACACTGACCGAGTTCTCTGAAGCTTTTTTGGAATTGCGCAGAATCTCTTCCGATGTAGCGGAGAGTTCTTCGGAATGTGCCGCAATCTGCTGAATGCCGCCGACGAGCGCATTAATGGTTGTTTCATTTTCACGGATCAGCGTTTCCAGTGTCATGTGACTATCCAGTGCGTAGTTCACACCCAATATACCCACGACCTGATCGTTCTCTTTAATAGGGATTAGAATGGCATCAAAAGGTCTGCCCTGCAGATCACCAGGCATGCGTGCCACGGTACGGGAATCTCTGTTAGTCAGCATTTTGAAATGTTTATAATCATCATGCAGCTCATCCCCAACCTTCACGCCAATCTCCAGACTTTTTGCTTCGGAAAAATACAATACCTTCTCATGATCATTAATGGATATGGATATGTCGTCACGGAACATTTGGCTAACAAAAGGCATAGCATTTACCAGAGATTCAAGAGTATTCAATGTGCATCTTTCCTTTCCGATACAAAAAGTGGAATTTTTCAATCTATATAAGTTGAACTAAAGATATATTCACACGTACACTCCGATGACACAATAACCTTCCAATCGCTGTTATCCCCAGATTTTTTTGATTCCCTTTTCTCAAGGGAAAAATCCGGTGATAGCGTATGCTTACGATGCAGCTTTCTTTCAGAAAGCTTTTAGGCGAACGCTTCGCTTTTTCAGTTTTTTCTGTCCTCTACGTTTCTGTGTAAATGATTAGTTCAACATATATAGTTTCTATATCGGTAACATTTTCCGTTTTTTGAATTAATGTCCCAATGAAGGTGTAATTGGCGAAGTAAAAACCGAATTTTCTGATTTTTTGTAAGCGTAATCAAAAATCTGTAGCCACCACCGAACATGTCAGTTATACTGGGATTATTATTCGGCTATTCAGAAGATAACCAAGGGACATACCTACTTCCCGGTAAGGGGATTACCCACCTAGGTTAAGCGCTATACTTTAATACTGCATATTAGTTTTGTGCTCCAGTGTGGATGGTATGAATGTTATGATATAAGACTTTATTTCAACGGGAGAAGGATGTGTGCCATCGATGACGACCTATTTCAGTGAACCACAGAGCATGTATTACCGATTTGGAGAAGATCAGGATCAGGTGTTGAAGGTACTGGCCGAGAGGTATATTGGAGCCAATGCACAGGCTGATTTTGTATATCGGGTATTCCAGAAGTCTGGTATTTTGCAAAATGAAAAAGGGCTTTATGATCTGAATTTAGGTAAACGCTTTCCTGATGCACCTAAAGACCATATATCCTACGCAGCTACACTGGTTTGGGGGGACGAGGACCGGAATCTGGACGTGTTGGTCCGCTGTTATGGGCCTGTTCGTTTCTATTTCAATGAGCAGATGGTCTATCGCTCAACCGTAATGGATGAGATTAGTCCAGACGCAACGGTGAAGCTCAGCATCGATATCAAGCCTGGTTGGAACACCATTTGGCTGGAGATGAAAAACACCCCTGCCGGATTTGGCTGCCAATTTGGGTCAGATGAAGGAAAAGTGCGCATTTTGAATGTATTTGCTCCATTTCAGGAGAGACAGGGGCAAGCGGGGTGGGTGTTCTCCCAACCGAACCCGGCCGCGAGTAAACAACCGGACCTGCTTGGAAAAGAAGCAGATTACAGTTTGAACTGGCTGCCTGAGACAGGCTGGTCTGATGAAGATAAAACCAAGCCAGCTTTCGAACGAATATTCGGAAACCTTCCCGGAAAGCATGCTTATGCTTGGACCCATCTGAACAATAACGATTCAACCGGGAGTGCGGTGCGATTGTCAGGTCAATCTTCCGGTTCTCTGAGTATATGGATTAGCGGCAAGCCTGTGTTGCAAGTGAAGGAGGCGGGTCCGTTCGAGGTGGATGTACCAGTCTCTTTTGGACGGAATGACCTGCTTGTCCGAAGTGAATATAATGATACGGCGGGACCTTGGCATTTTAATCTGAACGCATCCGTTTCGGGTAAACCACTTTCACTGGAACTTCCTCAGCGTGTGCACGGTGCTTCCGGAGAGTCTTGGTTATATGTCGGACCTTTTGAATCGGAGGTTGAACCGGACTTGGCGGATCTGACTCGAACGGACCGAGTGTATCAAACGGGTCTAGAACAGACGTATTGGCGCTTAGATCGACCGGATGCTTGGATCAGACCTTATTATGAGAACGCGATGTTAAGCAACAAATGGACAGTGGGCAGTGTGACCAATTATGGTCGCTGGGATTATCCATTGGGTGTCACTGTATATGGTCTATTACGGACGGGGCGTTATTTGCAAAGACCGGACATTACACGTTATGCGGCTGAGCATGTGCAGGCATGTACCCAGATGTATGAATACTCCTTATGGGATCGGGAGCAGTATGGTTTCCCGGCAGTCAATCAACAATTGGTCATGCTGAAAATGCTGGATAACTGTGGTTCTTTTGGTTCGGCCATGCTAGAAGCGTATTCAGAGTGTCATGAACCAACGTTTCTTCCGATTGCTGAACGGATTGCAGATTTCATGCTTTCCCGCCTGGAACGGCAGGAGGATGGTGCATTTTATCGCACATGTGTAGGGGAGTATGCCGAGAATACCATGTGGGCAGATGACCTCTATATGAGCACGCCGTTTCTCGTTCGTTATGCACGGGTGACAGGCAACTCAGCCGCATTGGATGAAGCCGCCAGACAATTTTCACTGTATCGGAAGTATCTGTTTATGCCTGAGTTCAAGATCATGTCACATGTGTATGATTTCAAATACGGACAGGCAACGCAGATTCCATGGGGACGGGGAAATGGCTGGACACTGTTTTCCTTGACAGAGGTATTGGAAGCTTTGCCAACAGAGCATCCCGAGCGCCCAGCCTTAATAGATTTCTTCAATGAGCTGTGTGAGGGGTACGCAGCGCTTCAAGGGGAAAGCGGGTTGTGGCATCAGGTGTTGAATGTTCCGCAGACGTATGAAGAAGCCTCCTGCACGGCGATGTTTGCCTATGGTTTTGCGAGAGGTGTACGCTTTGGCTGGTTCAAAGACCCAGAAGTTTACGTCACAGCTGCCGAGCGGGCTTGGAAGGGACTTATCTGCAAAGCCATTGATCGTCAAGGGAGTGTGCATGGCGTGTGTAGCGGATCACGATATGCGTTTACGGCAGAGTATTATGATCAGGACTTGCGTACCGTTACCAATGACAATCACGGAATAGGCATTATGATGCTGGCAGGAACTGAAGTAGCAAAAATGAAGAAACATCTGGCTGAACACAGGGTGTTTTCACCTGCCGTCTCACATTCCTCACAGACCGCCGAGGTCTGATTTTCATACTATCGTTTCTATACAACAGTCTTCTGCTCCACGTAATACGGTTGTATATCCGTAATCATATTTGAGACGGGATCATCACCGCCGGGAATATCATTCCTGGTGGTTTTTGATTCCTGGAACTCCTTACTTTTTTGACAGGAAAGCTTACTTTTGTTTATGTCATGTGCAGCCATAGACCGATACAATAGGTTTTGTAAGCGATTCCATAAATGCAAGAAGGGGAGGAAATTCATTTATGATGATTACAAAAAAGTGGGTAACCCTGTTCTGCCTGTCCCTGTTATTGTTCGCTACAGCCTGTTCTGGAGGGGCCACTGATACATCATCTTCTTCTGGGGAAGCAAGTGGAAGTGAAGGAGATTCATCAGGCAAGATTGAACTGCGCATGACTTGGTGGGGATCACAAACCAGACATGATCTGACGACCAAAGTGATCCAATTGTTTGAAGAGAAACATCCGGGAATCACCATTAAGCCTGAATATTCCGGTTGGGACGGTTACTTTGACAAGTTGACTACACAGGTAGCCGGTTCAAATGCACCAGATATCATCCAGATGGATTACGCCTTTTTGACTGACTTTGCCCGGCGTGGTGCCTTGCTTGACCTGACTCCGTTTGCAGAGAGCAAAGAGCTGCGGACAGAGGATCATGATCAGAGCATGATTACAGCCGGTTCGATTGACGATAAATTATATGCAATTACCCTCGGAGTTAACGCACCAGGTGTCATCTATGACGCCACTGTATTTCAGGAATTAGGTATAGAAGAACCACAAGAGAGCTGGACATGGAAGGATTTTGGGGATATTGCAACCAAGATCGCCGCAGCCAAAGGTGAGGGGTTCTATGGATCGGCAGACATTTCCGGTACAACGAACATGTTTGAAGTGTTTATTCGGCAATCCGGAAAAGGATTGTTCGACGGTGGCACAATGACAGCTACCAGCGAGGAGCTTCAGCAATGGTTCGATATGTGGAGCGCACTACGCGAGAATGGTGGAGTGACCACAGCGGAGATAACGGCATCCACAACCAATGCGCTGGAGACACGTCCGATCTCACTGGGCACAGCCGCTATGGATTTTGCATGGTCCAATCAATTGCTGACATTCCAGCAGGTGAACAAAAACCAGGATCATAAGCTTGGCATACAAGTGCTTCCGCATGGTGTAGGTGAAAAGCAAATCGGTGAATATCTGAAACCAGGCCAGTTCCTCTCCGGTTATGGTAAAACCAAACATCCAAAGGAAGTTGCCATGTTCATTGATTTCATGGTCAATGATCCAGAAGCAACCGCTATTCTTGGTTCTGAACGTGGGGTGCCGGTCAATTCCAGCATTCGTGAACAGATGCAGCCTACGCTGCCGGAAGCGGAGCAAACCATTTTCCAATTTATCGATACTGTATCGAAGAACTCCAGCGAGATTGACCCGCCATACCCGCAAGGATTTGCTGAAGTGGACACAAGTTTCAAGAGCGCAAGCGAGCAGATCGCCTTCGGTCAAGGTAATACTCCAGATGTCATTGCCCAGTTTATTGAAGGAGCCAAGGCTACGCTTGGATCGAGTCAATAATGATTGGAACTGTCTCACACTTCTAATTCTGCGGGGAGGTTGCGAAGATGACGACATCACAGGTCAGTCAAGCCCGAATCGAGCGCGTAACTACCCGGCGGGTCAAACGGAGATATGCGCATAATGGAGCCGCACTTCTATTTCTCGCCCCATGGCTTGTCGGGTTGTTATTTCTCACCTTAGGTCCAATGTTGGTATCCTTGTACATTTCGTTCACCGATTACAGTATCCTGGCCGCGCCTTCCTGGGTCGGTCTGGATAACTACACCACGATGTTTACATCGGATAAACTGTTCACTCAGTCGCTCAAAGTCACATTCACGTATGTCGCTGTATCCGTACCGGTCAAATTGATTTTCGCGCTGCTGGTAGCGATGTTGCTCAACAAAGGGATTCGAGGATTAGGTATTTATCGGACAGTGTATTACATCCCGACATTGCTTGGAGGTAGCGTGGCGATTGCGATGTTGTGGCGTAAAATGCTGGGTGGGGACGGGCTACTCAATAGTGTTCTTGCCATGGTAGGCATTAAAGCGCCCGATTGGGTTGCCAATCCGAAGTATGCCCTGTACTCCATCGTGCTGTTATCTGTGTGGCAGTTCGGATCATCCATGATTATTTTCCTGGCAGGTTTGAAGCAGATTCCACCCGAATATGATGAAGCCTCAGCGGTAGATGGTGCAGGTCCCCTGCGGAGATTCTTCTATATAACTTTGCCGATTCTGTCACCCGTTATCTTCTTCAATCTTGTCATGCAGCTGATTACGTCCTTTCAATCGTTCACACAGGCTTTTGTTATCAGTAATGGTAGCGGAGGGCCAGTGAACTCAACCCTAATGTACTCTCTGTATCTGTACAAAAAAGGATTTTCATTCTTTCAGATGGGCTATGCTTCTGCGATGGCCTGGGTGCTGGTCATCCTGATTGGCGTATTTACATTGCTCGTATTCCGCAGTAGCAAGCTGTGGGTGCACTATGAGGATGGTGGGAAATCATGATTGGACAACGGAACTCTACAGCATGGGTCGTCAGCAAACATGTGTTGATCTCAGGCATCGCCTTTGTCATGCTCTACCCGATCCTCTGGATGCTGGGCAGCTCGTTCAAACCGGGACATATGATCTTTACAGAGACGTGGTTCTGGCCACAGGAATGGAATTGGCAAAATTATATGAATGGCTGGTCGGGAATTCAGGGCAACCCGTTCTCTCGGTTTCTAACTAACTCTGTCGTTCTATCGCTTGGCGCCGTGCTGGGCAATGTGATTTCCTGCTCTATGGCGGCGTATGCCTTCGCCCGACTGAATTTTCGTTTCAAAGCCATCTGCTTTGGCCTGATGCTCATGACGATCATGTTGCCCCATCATGTGACGCTGATCCCGCAGTATATTCTCTTCAACCACCTGGAGTGGGTGAATACGTATCTGCCGCTTGTGGTGCCAAAATGGCTGGCGACCGACGCCTTCTTCATTTTCCTCATGGTACAGTTCTTCCGGGGATTACCTAAAGAGCTGGATGAGGCGGCTACCATCGATGGATGCGGTCCTGTGAAAATATACACAAAAATCATCATTCCACTTGCTTTTCCAGCGCTGGTTACCACGATGATCTTTACGTTCTTGTGGACATGGGACGACTTCTTCAGTCAGTTGATCTACTTGAGTGATGTGAGCAAATACACCGTACCGCTGGGTCTGCGTCTGTTCCTTGATTCCAGTTCTCAATCGGATTGGGGTCCGATGTTTGCCATGTCGGTGTTATCGCTGGTGCCATGTTTTATCGTATTTATCGTGTGTCAAAAGTACTTCGTGGAAGGAATCGCGACCTCTGGGCTCAAAGGGTAATTCCAAGACGAAACGAGTTGATTTTTCCATGAGGAAAGGAAGATGGTCTTCATTCATTAATCAAAAGCTGCAACAAAGCAAGCTCTCCACGTTGATGGTGACTTGCTTTATTGCGTTTAACCTCCTGCTCGTCTCGGTTGTGGTGTGGCTGGCATATCAGTCTTTCTCAGCAGTCACCTTTGCCGAGATTAGCAAAGCACGCCTGGCTCTTCTGAACGAAAGCACACGTCGGGGATTTGATTTCATCACAGGGGTAACCGGAACTGCCTATGCTTTGGTAAGCAATCGGGAACTGTCCAGTTTGCTCGAAACGGCTGATACGGGCAGGCTTGCACAGATTCACCAGCGGAGAGAGGTCTCTCGAATTCTGGATCATACCATGGTCGTGAGTGAAGGCATCACTTCCATCGAACTGTATACGGATGCCTTTAATGAAGTGACAGTGACTATGGCTGATCGCATATTTCCGGTGGACACCATCGCACGCGACTCTTGGTTTGCTACGCTGGAAAAGGCTGATGCGGCTTGGGTTCCGCTGCGTGAGAACGAATCTGGACAATCCCTGGTCGGATACGCCCAACGGATTTTCGACAGTCGTGGCGGGACGGTTGCCTATGTACTCATTCGACTGAGTAGAGCCGACATCGTACGCAGGTTTGCTGATGTACCCATGGTGCTTGATGGAAAAGTCCTGTTGGTAGATACGGCTGGTAATGTCGTAATGCAGATGGGGAGAGTTGATCCAACAGGGGAGAATGAACGAGCGGATCGAAGAAATGAAGCGAGTACAGTACAGGAAACGGGTGAAGCTGTAAATTCATCTTCTTCTATTATAGATAGTGCATGGATTCAGGAACATGTCCAGCATGGTGCAGACGGGTACGAAGTAGTTTCCGGCCAACCCGGAGGTGCTCAATTGGTGCTGTACTCCAGGCCAGCGATGCTTCAGTGGCGCCTCGTACAGACTATTCCGGTATATACACTGTTATCTCCGCTCAGACAAGCAGGCTGGCAGATCCTCAGCATCGCGGTGCTGGGACTATTATGCTCGGCTGTGCTGGCTTACCTGTTTGTAAGGCAGATCATCCGGCCTTTGCGACAATTAATCAAACGAATGAGACAACTGGAGAAAGGGGACTTCGATACCCGGGTCCAACTTTCGTTTACGGAGGAATATGCCCATTTGGCTTATGGCTTTAATCACATGGCTTCACAGCTCACGACGCTGATGGAACAGGTGAAGGATGAGAGCCGGGCCAAGCGTGAAGCTCAGACGGGTTTGCTTGAGGCCCAGATCAAACCCCATTTTTTATACAATACCCTCGACATGATCCACTGGCGCGCACTTGATTACGAAGCCAAGGATATCAGTCGCATGATTGTACAACTAAGTAAGCTGTTACGGATCGGACTGAGTGGAGGGAGACTGTTTATACGGGTTCGTGATGAGTTGGAACATGCCCGTTGCTACGTTAACATCCAGTCAGAGCGGCTACCGTTCTCCATTCAATATCAGGAGCAGATCGATCCGCATATTCGCGGTTGTTACATTCCCAAGATCATTTTGCAGCCTTTCATCGAAAATGCCGTTATGCACGGGCACCCTGAAGAAGGCACACTTCGAATTCAGGTGCATATGAACGAAGAGGTTGGCCCGCATGAGGATATCGTCATTCGTATCACGGATAATGGGCGGGGTTTGCCGGAGGGGTGGAAACTCGAAGAGACGTGTGGCATCGGCGTACGGAATGTACATCAGCGCATTCAGCTTTATTGTGGGAAGAGGTATGGTGTTCAACTGAGCGATAGAGAGTCAGGTGGAGTGGAAGTGACCATTACGCTGCCGCGTATTGAGACCGACGAGCAATTAAATCTATGGCTGGACGGTGAAAAATGATGAAGACCATTATGCTTGTTGATGACGATCCTCATATTGTAAAGGCATTAACAGATCATATCGATTGGCCTTCTCTGGGCCTCAGCATTGCAGGCACTGCTTCCAATGGCTTGGATGCGCTAGAGCTGTTTCACCGTATGCATCCAGATGTCGTTATGACTGACGTATATCTACCGGGGATGACCGGGCTTGAAATCACACAGACGTTGCGACGTGATCATCCCCACTTGCCGATCATCATTCTTAGTGGATATGACGAATTCGAGAACGCCCGGGCAGCCATGCGCTGGGGGGTGAATCACTTTTTGCTGAAGCCGGCAGAGGTTGAGGAGATTGAGTCTGTGCTGCGGGAGGTGCTACTGGAACAAGATGTGCGAGAGCGGCATGAGCGGCTGGAGCGGACATACAAGCAGGAGGTCGGACGGGTACTTCCGTATTTGCGCAAACAATTTCTTCACGAACTGCTGACTACGCGATATCGGGCAGACGAGCTGCCCAAAGAACGCATGGACTATATAGGCATTCACATGTCCTCCCAGACACGCGCCATTAGTCTGCAACTGAATCGCCCCGTATTTTTGACACGGATGAAAGAACGGGATTGGCAGCTTCTCCGTTATGGTGCAGCCGATATTATTCAGGAGACGGTGAAGGAGCAAGCGGCGCGCATGAATGGTCAGTTAGAGATTGTTGATTATTCGGATCAGGTATTTGTGTTGCTTCTATTAGGAGATAAAGATCATCTGGAGGAATGCCTGCCACTCGTGGAGAGGATGATCGATCAGATCTTTACGTATCTGAAAATTGAAGTGAGTGCTGGAATCGGAAGATCCAAAAGTCACCCATGTGAGGTGATAGATTCCTATCTCGAGAGCAGGGAAGCGGTGGAAACAGCAGAGTTCCAAGGTGGAAGTCGTATCTACCACTATGAAACATCAGAGGAAACAGAACCAAGTGTGACCGATTATTCATTATTGCTTCGTCAATGGAATGAGGCTTGGGCGGATATTCGACCTGACCTGGCCGAAGAGGTATGGCATCATATTTGCCTTTTGCTGAAAGAGGGGAAATGTGTTGGGATACAGGATGTACAGGTTGTGGCCGTTAGTCTGTTTGACACGTTGATGCATAGCTGGAACCGACTTCATCCTATGTTAGCGCCGCCGCTGGCGATGAGTGATTTTTTGCGTGAAATTCAATCGAAATATGCTTTGCATGATCTGGTAAACTGGATGGATCGTATTATCTGCGACTGGCTGGAACAGATACGTAAGGAGATGGGCGAGAAGAAAAGCAATAAACTTATCGAGCAGGTGAAACAGTATGTAGAGCTTCATTACGCCGAAGAGATTAGTTTTGAAGCGATCGCCAAGGGGCTGTTCGTACATCCGAAGTATCTGAGTCAACTGTTCAAAAGGGTGACCGGTGAGAATTTCGTGAGTTATTTGAACGGGTACCGGATTCAGAGGGCGTTGGAACTGTTGCAGTCGGGACATTACATGGTATATGAGGTGAGCGAGATGACGGGGTTCCGTAATGCAACGTATTTTAGCCAGGTGTTCAAAATGCTTACGGGCAAGAGTCCGTCTGAGGTGGGGTAGAGCGTTACAGGTACAGTGATTAAACAAAGTGGAAGAGGTACGGTTCTTATGATGATCGATCAGCAGGAATATTACATTAAAGGCTTGTCTTACTCCATTAGATCGGCAGAGGAAAAGGATGCTGAGACCTTGTCTTCACTACGTGTACAAATCGATGGGAAACCGAGAACATGGATCGTGAAGAGGGCGAGGCGTATATCGACGCAGCCGGGTTTAGGCGGATCATCCATTTGGACACTGAGAAGTCACGGAATCTGTTCCTTGTTGCTGTAGTAGCGGGTGAGATTGTGGGATACTCCCGATGTGAAGGTACAGAGTTGAAGCGCTTTTGCCATAAGGTTGAGTTCGGCGTGTGTGTAGCCCGAGAGTTCTGGGGACATGGGATTGGCAAGAACTTGCTGGAGAAGTCGATAGAATGGGCAGACCAGACTGGTGTAGAGAAGATGACGTTGAACGTGCTGGCATCCAACGATAAGGCAATCGAGCTATATCAAAAGAGAGGCTTCGAGATCGAAGGCATTTTGAAAAAGGATCGGCGACACACGGATGGACAGTATCACGACACGATAGTGATGGGCAGGTTCAGAGACTAATAGTATAAAAAGTGAAAAACACAAACTATATAAGCCCACAGCTTATGGAGTTTAATTATTAGATTTGATACCGACATAACAGATAGCAGCGTTATTGAGTAGAGGCATTATGTTTCTTAATTTATAGAACGATTGTAATGATGTTGAATGAGTCTGTTCACAACCTATATTGAGATAGATTAGACCGGTGAGTGTATATAGGGTATAGTAAGAGGATATTGCCATTGGAAAAAGAGATTATGAAGAGACTGAATCGATAATATAATCAGTTTCAGATGGGATATTTTACAAGTGGTAATTGTATTGTGTATATGATATATTCTATTTCCGGCCAAAAAAACACAAAAAACAAAGTGCCGCAGGCAAAACAAATAAGCTTCGAAAGAAACTTAAAAAAAGAGCTTGCTAAGTTGGTTCGGAAGTGTTATGATATAAAAGTTGCTGAGGAGAACAACGCTCGGTAACGAAAATAAGTTTGATCTTTGAAAACTGAACAACGAGTGAGTAAACATTCTGCTTGCAGAATGAACGCGAAAGTTTGAGACAAGCCTTGGCTTGGATCGGCTGGAGCACAAATGAGATTTTTAATCTCGTCAGATTCAAAATGAGCTTATCGCTCTTTTCAATACTTTATTGGAGAGTTTGATCCTGGCTCAGGACGAACGCTGGCGGCATGCCTAATACATGCAAGTCGAGCGGACTTGAAGAGAAGCTTGCTTCTCTGATGGTTAGCGGCGGACGGGTGAGTAACACGTAGGCAACCTGCCCTCAAGTTTGGGACAACTACCGGAAACGGTAGCTAATACCGAATAATTGTTTTCTTCGCCTGAAGGAAACTGGAAAGACGGAGCAATCTGTCACTTGGGGATGGGCCTGCGGCGCATTAGCTAGTTGGTGAGGTAACGGCTCACCAAGGCGACGATGCGTAGCCGACCTGAGAGGGTGATCGGCCACACTGGGACTGAGACACGGCCCAGACTCCTACGGGAGGCAGCAGTAGGGAATCTTCCGCAATGGGCGAAAGCCTGACGGAGCAATGCCGCGTGAGTGATGAAGGTTTTCGGATCGTAAAGCTCTGTTGCCAGGGAAGAACGCTTGGGAGAGTAACTGCTCTCAAGGTGACGGTACCTGAGAAGAAAGCCCCGGCTAACTACGTGCCAGCAGCCGCGGTAATACGTAGGGGGCAAGCGTTGTCCGGAATTATTGGGCGTAAAGCGCGCGCAGGCGGTCATTTAAGTCTGGTGTTTAATCCCGGGGCTCAACCCCGGATCGCACTGGAAACTGGGTGACTTGAGTGCAGAAGAGGAGAGTGGAATTCCACGTGTAGCGGTGAAATGCGTAGATATGTGGAGGAACACCAGTGGCGAAGGCGACTCTCTGGGCTGTAACTGACGCTGAGGCGCGAAAGCGTGGGGAGCAAACAGGATTAGATACCCTGGTAGTCCACGCCGTAAACGATGAGTGCTAGGTGTTAGGGGTTTCGATACCCTTGGTGCCGAAGTTAACACATTAAGCACTCCGCCTGGGGAGTACGGTCGCAAGACTGAAACTCAAAGGAATTGACGGGGACCCGCACAAGCAGTGGAGTATGTGGTTTAATTCGAAGCAACGCGAAGAACCTTACCAGGTCTTGACATCCCTCTGATCGATGCAGAGATGTATCTTTCCTTCGGGACAGAGGAGACAGGTGGTGCATGGTTGTCGTCAGCTCGTGTCGTGAGATGTTGGGTTAAGTCCCGCAACGAGCGCAACCCTTATATTTAGTTGCCAGCATTTCGGATGGGCACTCTAGATAGACTGCCGGTGACAAACCGGAGGAAGGTGGGGATGACGTCAAATCATCATGCCCCTTATGACCTGGGCTACACACGTACTACAATGGCCGGTACAACGGGCTGCGAAATCGCGAGATGGAGCCAATCCCAACAAAGCCGGTCTCAGTTCGGATTGCAGGCTGCAACTCGCCTGCATGAAGTCGGAATTGCTAGTAATCGCGGATCAGCATGCCGCGGTGAATACGTTCCCGGGTCTTGTACACACCGCCCGTCACACCACGAGAGTTTATAACACCCGAAGTCGGTGGGGTAACCGCAAGGAGCCAGCCGCCGAAGGTGGGATAGATGATTGGGGTGAAGTCGTAACAAGGTAGCCGTATCGGAAGGTGCGGCTGGATCACCTCCTTTCTATGGAGAATCGTTTCCTGCAACGGAAACATTCAAATACGCAGCTTAGCTGCAAAACACTCACTCGTTGTTCGGTTTTGAGAGCTCAAACTCTCAAAACAGCTTGCTTTTGCATGGAGCTTGTTCTTTGAAAACTAGATATCGAAACGAAACAAACGCGAATTAGAACATTCCTTTAAGCTGATCTTGTGTAAACAAGTGAAGTGTTTTTATAAGGTAGATTGCACGTACGATGGTATCGAATGGGAGCGACTTTTGGCTTTGCGCAAGCAAAACAAGGGAAGCGAGCAGTCGAAACCGGAGCACGAGGTTAAGCTACTAAGAGCACACGGAGGATGCCTAGGCGCTAGGAGCCGATGAAGGACGTGGCGAACAACGAAACTGCCTCGGGGAGCTGTAAGCAAGCTTTGATCCGGGGGTGTCCGAATGGGGAAACCCAGCTGGGGTAATTTCCAGTTACTCACAACTGAATACATAGGTTGTGTAGAGGCATACCAGGGGAACTGAAACATCTAAGTACCCTGAGGAAGAGAAAACAATAGTGATTCCGTCAGTAGCGGCGAGCGAACGCGGAGAAGCCCAAACCAGAGAGCTTGCTCTTTGGGGTTGTGGGACGTCTCACATGGAGTTACAAAGGAACCGGTTAAGCGAAGAGGTCTGGAAAGGCCCGCCAAAGAAGGTAAAAGCCCTGTAGTTGAAAGTCTGTTCCCTCCGAGACGGATCCCGAGTAGTGCGGGGCACGTGAAACCCCGTATGAATCCGGCAGGACCATCTGCCAAGGCTAAATACTTCCTAGCGACCGATAGTGAAGCAGTACCGTGAGGGAAAGGTGAAAAGCACCCCGGAAGGGGAGTGAAATAGAACCTGAAACCGTGTGCTTACAAAAAGTCAGAGCCCGTTTTAGGGGTGATGGCGTGCCTTTTGTAGAATGAACCGGCGAGTTACGTTCCCGTGCAAGGTTAAGGTGAAGAGCCGGAGCCGCAGCGAAAGCGAGTCTGAATAGGGCGATGTAGTACGTGGACGTAGACCCGAAACCGGGTGATCTACCCCTGTCCAGGGTGAAGGTGCGGTAACACGCACTGGAGGCCCGAACCCACGCATGTTGAAAAATGCGGGGATGAGGTGGGGGTAGCGGAGAAATTCCAATCGAACTCGGAGATAGCTGGTTCTCCCCGAAATAGCTTTAGGGCTAGCCTCGGAAAACAGAGTCGTGGAGGTAGAGCACTGATTGGGTGCGGGGCCCGCAAGGGTTACCAAGCTCAGTCAAACTCCGAATGCCATAGACTTACTTCCGGGAGTCAGACAGTGAGTGCTAAGATCCATTGTCAAAAGGGAAACAGCCCAGACCATCAGCTAAGGTCCCCAAGTGTGTGTTAAGTGGGAAAGGATGTGGAGTTGCACAGACAACCAGGATGTTGGCTTAGAAGCAGCCACCATTGAAAGAGTGCGTAATAGCTCACTGGTCGAGTGACTCTGCGCCGAAAATGTAACGGGGCTAAACACACCACCGAAGCTATGGCTTGATGCTTTGCATCAGGGGTAGGGGAGCGTTGTATAAGGGTTGAAGGTGTACCGTAAGGAGCGCTGGACATTATACAAGTGAGAATGCCGGTATGAGTAACGAAAAGATCAGTGAGAATCTGATCCGCCGAAAGCCTAAGGGTTCCTGAGGAAGGCTCGTCCGCTCAGGGTAAGTCGGGACCTAAGGCGAGGCCGAAAGGCGTAGTCGAAGGACAACAGGTCGAAATTCCTGTACCACCGTAAGCCGTTATGAGCAATGGGGGGACGCAGTAGGGTAGTGACGCGGACTGATGGATGTCCGTCTAAGCAGTAAGGCTGATGTGTAGGCAAATCCGCACATTGTAAGGCTGAGCTGTGATGGGGAGCGAAAATTATAGTAGCGAAGGTCATGATCTCACACTGCCAAGAAAAGCCTCTAGCCAGGTGATGGTGCCCGTACCGCAAACCGACACAGGTAGGCGAGAAGAGTATTCTAAGGCGCGCGGAAGAACTCTCGTTAAGGAACTCGGCAAAATGACCCCGTAACTTCGGGAGAAGGGGTGCCCCGGTAGTGTGAATAGCACGAGGGGGCCGCAGTGAAAAGGCCCAAGCGACTGTTTAGCAAAAACACAGGTCTGTGCGAAGCCGTAAGGCGAAGTATACGGGCTGACGCCTGCCCGGTGCTGGAAGGTTAAGGGGAGTGGTTAGGAGCAATCCGAAGCTGTGAACCGAAGCCCCAGTAAACGGCGGCCGTAACTATAACGGTCCTAAGGTAGCGAAATTCCTTGTCAGGTAAATTCTGACCCGCACGAATGGCGTAACGACTTGGGCGCTGTCTCAACGAGAGATCCGGTGAAATTTTAATACCTGTGAAGATGCAGGTTACCCGCGACAAGACGGAAAGACCCCATGGAGCTTTACTGCAGCTTGATATTGAATTTGGGTACGATCTGTACAGGATAGGTGGGAGCCTTTGAAACGTGAGCGCCAGCTTGCGTGGAGGCAACGTTGGGATACCACCCTGATCGTATCTAGGTTCTAACCTGGTACCGTAATCCGGTGCGGGGACAGTGTCAGGTGGGCAGTTTGACTGGGGCGGTCGCCTCCTAAAGAGTAACGGAGGCGCCCAAAGGTTCCCTCAGAATGGTTGGAAATCATTCGAAGAGTGCAAAGGCATAAGGGAGCTTGACTGCGAGACCTACAAGTCGAGCAGGGACGAAAGTCGGGCTTAGTGATCCGGTGGTACCGCATGGAAGGGCCATCGCTCAACGGATAAAAGCTACCCTGGGGATAACAGGCTTATCTCCCCCAAGAGTCCACATCGACGGGGAGGTTTGGCACCTCGATGTCGGCTCATCGCATCCTGGGGCTGAAGTAGGTCCCAAGGGTTGGGCTGTTCGCCCATTAAAGCGGTACGCGAGCTGGGTTCAGAACGTCGTGAGACAGTTCGGTCCCTATCTGTCGTGGGCGTAGGAAATTTGAGAGGAGCTGTCCTTAGTACGAGAGGACCGGGATGGACGTACCGCTGGTGTACCAGTTGTTCCGCCAGGAGCACCGCTGGGTAGCTATGTACGGACGGGATAAACGCTGAAAGCATCTAAGCGTGAAGCCCCCCTCAAGATGAGATTTCCCAGTATGTAAGACCCCTTGAAGACGACGAGGTAGATAGGCTGGGGGTGGAAGTGCAGCAATGCATGGAGCTGACCAGTACTAATCGGTCGAGGGCTTATCCAATAGCAAGTTGTAATTCGCATGTTTCGTTTCGAATCTAGTTTTCAGAGAACGATCTCTGAATGTAAGCTATGCTATGCGTTTGGTGGCGATGGCGGAGGGGTTCCACACGTACCCATCCCGAACACGACCGTTAAGCCCTCTAGCGCCGATGGTACTTGGACCGCAGGGTCCTGGGAGAGTAGGACGCCGCCAAGCGAAACCCCATTGGGGTATTTTTTTTCGAAAATTGATAAGGGCCCTTAGCTCAGTTGGTTAGAGCGCACCTCTGATAAGGGTGAGGCCGGTGGTTCGAGTCCACCAGGGCCCATAGCAAGACCACAACAATGAAATACACCAGAGTATGGGGCCATAGCTCAGCTGGGAGAGCGCCTGCCTTGCAAGCAGGAGGTCAGCGGTTCGATCCCGCTTGGCTCCACCATTCCCTGATAGCTCAGTTGGTAGAGCACTCGACTGTTAATCGAGTTGTCACAGGTTCGAGCCCTGTTCGGGGAGCCAGTAAGGCCCGTTGGTCAAGGGGTTAAGACACCTCCCTTTCACGGAGGTAACAGGGGTTCGAATCCCCTACGGGTCATAATATGGAGGCTTAGCTCAGCTGGGAGAGCATCTGCCTTACAAGCAGAGGGTCGGGGGTTCGATCCCCTCAGCCTCCACCATATAACTTTATAACGACGCGGGGTGGAGCAGCCCGGTAGCTCGTCGGGCTCATAACCCGAAGGCCGCAGGTTCAAATCCTGCCCCCGCAATTATACTTTCCTTGAGAAAGTGATCTGGAACCGTGGTGTAGTTGGCCTAACATGCCTGCCTGTCACGCAGGAGATCGCGGGTTCGAATCCCGTCGGTTCCGCCATTTTTTTAATGTAGTAAGGCTCGGTAGCTCAGTCGGTAGAGCAGAGGACTGAAAATCCTCGTGTCGGCGGTTCGATTCCGTCCCGAGCCACCATTTATAACACCATGTAATACGCCGGTGTAGCTCAACTGGTAGAGCAACTGACTTGTAATCAGTAGGTTGGGGGTTCAAGTCCTCTCGCCGGCACCATGTAATCCTGGAGGATTAGCGAAGCGGCCAAACGCATCAGACTGTAAATCTGCTCCCGTACGGGTTCGGTGGTTCGAATCCATCATCCTCCACCAGTTTTTCTATGAGTCATTAGCTCAGTTGGTAGAGCACCTGACTTTTAATCAGGGTGTCGAAGGTTCGAGCCCTTCATGACTCACCATTATATGCGCGTGTGGCGGAATTGGCAGACGCACTAGACTTAGGATCTAGCGTCTTTGACGTGGGGGTTCAAGTCCCTCCACGCGCATCCTTTATTTGCGGAAGTGGCTCAGCGGTAGAGCATCGCCTTGCCAAGGCGAGGGTCGCGGGTTCGATTCCCGTCTTCCGCTCCAATATTTTGCGCCCTTAGCTCAGCTGGATAGAGCGTTTGACTACGAATCAAAAGGCCGGGAGTTCGAATCTCTCAGGGCGCGCCATTATAACTTCATATTTTGCCGGCGTGGCGGAATGGCAGACGCGCTCGACTCAAAATCGAGTGGGAAACCGTGGAGGTTCGAGTCCTCTCGCCGGTATAGATAACGGGATGTAGCTCAGCTTGGTAGAGCACCTGGTTTGGGACCAGGGGGTCGCATGTTCAAATCGTGTCATCCCGATTGTTGTTATGCGGGTGTAGTTCAATGGTAGAACTTTAGCCTTCCAAGCTAATAGCGTGGGTTCGATTCCCATCACCCGCTTATATATTAAAAAAGAAAGAGACGGTGAGTACCGTCTCTTTCTTTTTTTTGCATTCACAGGCATATTGACCATGATTGTATACAAAGACCAGGGATTATTTGGCTGAATATCATGTACCAGCATGTATCCCATCCTCACGATATATTCCCCTCTCTTTTAAGTCTGTCCTTAGTCATTGTGGAAGTGTTCAAATAGAGAAGGTCTAACACATGTTCGAACACAAGAATATTTTTTCTTTACCACAATTTATAAAAACGCTTACAAAAATAGCTTGCGTAAATCATTAACCTGTAATACTATATCAATTAAGCGCTTAACCTTTAGGGGTAAGGCGCTTAAACTTAACGTAGATTAAGCGCTTAACCCGTAAAGGAAAGGACGGCGATCAAACTCATGAAAACAATTCGATTAACGATGGCCCAGGCACTGCTTCGATACTTGGATCAGCAATATATCTCGGTTGACGGGGTGGAAACCAAGTTTGTGAAGGGAATCATCGGTATTTTTGGACATGGCAATGTAACAGGCATTGGAGAAGCGCTGGAGCGCAGTCCGGGAAGCCTGACGTATATGCAAGGCAAGAACGAACAAGGCATGGTGCATACGGCAGCGGCTTATGCCAAGCAGAAGAACCGTAGACAGATCTATGCATGTACAACATCCATTGGACCTGGTGCTTTGAATATGATTACGGCGGCAGCTACTGCAACGGTGAACCGAATTCCGGTTTTATTGCTTCCTGGAGACAACTTTGCTACACGGGAACCGGACCCGGTACTTCAGCAGTTGGAAGTGAGCAGTGATTATACAATCTCAGCCACTGATCCATTCAAAGCGGTCAGCAAGTACTGGGATCGCATTGTTCGTCCCGAACAGTTGATGATTGCTGTTACACAGGCCATGCGTGTGCTAACCGATCCAGCAGAGACGGGAGCAGTAACGCTCGCACTGCCGCAGGATGTGCAGGCAGAGGCATACGATTATCCAGAATCGTTCTTTGCCCGCAAAGTACATTATCTGGATCGTCGTCCCCCGGTACAGGCAGCCATTGAGCGGGCAACGGAGCAGATTGCCCGAGGCAGAAAACCGCTGCTCGTTGCAGGCGGCGGTGTGTTGTACTCTGAGGCGTCCGTTCAACTCTTGGAGTGCGCCGAGGCATTTGGTATTCCGATCGCCGAGACGCAGGCGGGCAAGAGCGCAGTTTCTTGGGACCACCCACTAAATGTGGGGGCCATCGGGGTTACGGGCTCTCTGGCAGCCAATAGGCTGGCGAGAGAAGCAGACGTTGTGATCGGCGTCGGTACGCGGTTCTCGGATTTTACGACGGCGTCCCGCTCTGCTTTTCAGCATCCAGAAGCTTCATTCATCAACATCAACCTGAACGGCATGGATGCCGCCAAGTTAGGCGGAGAAGCCATTCTGGCAGATGCACGCGAAGGATTGCAGGCTTTGCAAAAGGAATTGCAGGAAAGACAATACCGAAGTGCATATGGTGCATCCGAAATCGCTGATCTCCGCGCTGAGTGGAATGCAGAAGTGGATCGGCTGTATGCAGCTCAACATGAAGCAGGGCTGGCACAGACTACAGCAGTTGGCATCGTTAACCGGACCATTGATCCATCCTCCGTCATAGTGTGTGCGGCAGGCAGTCTGCCGGGTGATCTACATCGTCTGTGGCGTGCGTCTGAACCAAAGACATACCACATGGAGTATGGATTCTCCTGTATGGGGTACGAGGTAAGTGGAGCGTTCGGAGCAGCACTTGCCGAGCCGGATCGTGAAGTGTACGCCATGGTAGGGGATGGCAGTTATCTGATGCTGCATTCGGAGTTTGTGACCAGTTTGCAGGAACAGAAGAAGATGACTATTTTATTATTCAACAACAATGGATTCCAATGTATTCATAATTTACAGCGGGAACATGGCAGTGACGGGTTTGGCAATGAGTTCCGTTATCGGGAATCCGAGAGTGGACGACTGACCGGGGATTACATGCCAATGGACTTTGCTGCACACGCCCGAAGCATGGGAGCCAAATCCTATAGAGCGGAGACAGCAGAACAGCTGGAACAAGCACTCCGAGATGCGAAGAACGAAACAGTGAGTACGTTGATTGAGATTTCGGTCGTGCCTGGAACCAACGCAGGTGGATACGAGTCATGGTGGAATGTGGGTGTACCTGAGGTATCTGCCGAAGAAAAGGTAGTTCATGCTCATCACACCATGCAAGCCAACCGTGCCAAAGCAAGACCGATTTAATCCGGTTTAATATAGTGAACAACAATGTTGAACGACAAAGGAGACGTGGAGCAATGAGCAAGCTGCCATTCCAGCTTGGGATTCATCCGATCAATTGGGTCGGTGAAGATGTGAAGGAGCATGGTGATGCGACAACGTGTGCACAGATTCTGGATGACATTCAGCGTCTTGGGCTGACGGGTACAGAGATGGGACGTAAATATCCTACCGATCCTACTATATTGCGTGAGGAATTGAGCAAAAGGAATATCAAGCTGATCTCCCAGTGGAAATCTGTACTTTTCTCCGACCCGGCATATCGTCAGTCGGAGCTGGACAGTTATCGCAAACATGCGGAATTTCTGCAATCCATGGGCAGTAAGGTGATCAGTACGGCGGAGGTAGGCGGGTCACTTCATTTTGATCCAAGACGGACACCGAATGAAAAAGAAGTGCTCAGACTCAGCGAATCTGAATGGCATATCCTCGCTGAAGGATTGAACGAAGCAGGAGCTATTGCCCGCGAACATGGGTTGAAGCTTACGTATCATCATCATGGAGGCACAGTGGTAGAGCAACCGGATGAGATTGATCGACTGATGGAGCTGACAGACCCTTCTCTCGTGTATCTGCTCTATGATACTGGTCATGCGTACTACGGCGGAGCCGATCCACTTGAACTGCTGCGCAAACATTATGATCGGATCGCCTATATCCATCTGAAAGATATCCGCCCGCATGTGCTGGATGAAGCACGCGCGGAGCAATCTGACTTTGTCGGCTGTATTCGTAGAGGAGTGTTCACTGTACCAGGCGATGGATGCATTGATTTTGCACCAATTCTACAAGAACTGATCACACGAGGGTACGATGGCTGGGCGATGCTTGAAGGAGAGCAGGACCCTGCGATTCATAACCCATATGAGTATGCGAAGCGATCTTTGAACTATATGGAGTCGTTATACCAACACAGCTGATTCGTTTAGCATTGTAGCGGTCAGAGGCCACACCTATGAAGCGAAAAAGGAAGAAGGCCAGCAAGAGTATAAAGTTACGATTGGAAAATAAAACTGACTTACTCTAGCCGTTTACGAGTTCTTACGATGGAATGAGTAACTAGTCTAGATATCCATATAGAACATGGAAAATCCCACTACAGAAAGGGGCTCACATGCAATGACTTACGTATCCTTTCCGGTATCCAGGAAGAAGGATTTCACCGCGATTGGCCGCTTGTGCATCGACTTGAACGCCAATGAGATCAATCGCCCGATGGAAGAGACGATGACGTTTACGAAGTATGTAGGTGGCTCTCCGGCCAATATTACGATTGGCATGTCCAGACTGGGTATGAAGACGGCTTTTATCGGCAAAATCGCAGGTGACCAGATGGGCAGATTCATCCAGAGTTATTTGGAGAAGAACGGCATCGACACATCAAATGTAGTTACAGATGACACCGGAGCGGTGACAGGGCTTGCTTTTACAGAAATCAAAAGCCCAACGGATTGCAGTATCCTGATGTACCGGGACAATGTAGCGGATTTGTTATTACAGGCGCAAGAGGTACAAGAGCAGTTGATTGCTGAATCCAAAGTGCTGTTAATCTCAGGCACAGCCCTCGCGCAGAGCCCATCCCGTGAAGCCGTATTACAGGCACTAACGTATGCAAAAAAACATGGCACAGTTATTGTGTTTGATCTAGACTATCGCCCATACACATGGACATCGGACGAAGAGACAGCGGTCTATTACAACCTTGCAGCCGAGAAATGCGATATCATCCTCGGCACACGTGAAGAGTTCGACATGATGGAGACATTCGACCACAATCCGGATCATAGCGATCAGGTGACTGCACAGAAATGGTTTGATTTCTCAGCGAATATTGTAGTAATCAAACACGGGAAGGAAGGATCCATTGCTTATACGCGTGAAGGGCTTTCCCACCGTGCGGACAGCTATCCGGCAAAAGTGGTCAAAACGTTCGGGGCAGGCGATTCCTATGCGGCTGGGTTCCTGTATGGATTGATGCAGGGCTGGACGATTGAGCGCAGTATGGCCTATGGCAGTGGCGCAGCAAGTATCGTCATTTCAAGCCACAGCTGTTCGGATGCGATGCCAACAGTAGAACAGGTGAATGATTACATCGAACGTTGCAATCGGGGCGAGATCACCGTGTCCTGAAGCACGTTGCAATACTTTGAACAACGTACTCATACAGATCAACATCAATCATATAAGTTCAACATAAGGGATCACACATAAGCGAAGGGAGACAGGGCTATGGGAAAAGGAATTTCTGAAGCGTCTGCAACAGCGACAATGGTACAAAACTGGATCGGAGGTGCCTGGGTAACCCCGGCGTCAACTCGCACGGAGCCAGTGGTGAATCCGGCTACAGAAGAGGTTATTGCACATGTGCCATTGTCCGAACAAGCGGATGTGGATCTGGCGGTTCAGACAGCACAAGAAGCGTTCAAATCCTGGAGCAGCACACCGGTTCCGCGCCGTGCACGTATTTTGTTCCGCTACCAGCAGCTGCTGGTTGAACATTGGGAAGAGCTAGCTCGCCTGGTGACACTGGAGAACGGTAAAAGTTATGCCGAAGCGTACGGAGAGGTATTGCGTGGCATTGAATGTGTCGAGTTCGCGGCTGGTGCCCCGAATCTGATGATGGGCAAACAACTGCCTGACATCGCGACAGGACTGGAGTCGGGCATGTACCGCTACCCAATCGGTGTAATTGGGGGGATTACCCCATTCAATTTCCCGATGATGGTGCCGTGCTGGATGTTCCCGCTGGCTATTGCGTGTGGTAACACCTTTGTCCTGAAGCCGTCCGAGCGCACACCGCTGCTGGCAGGCCGCCTGGCAGAGCTGTTCAAGGAAGCGGGGCTTCCGGACGGCGTGCTCAACATCGTTCACGGTGCGCATGATGTCGTGAACGGGTTGCTGGAACATAAGGATGTTCAAGCGATCTCCTTTGTCGGATCACAACCTGTAGCTGAATACGTCTACACCACTGCATCCAAGCATGGCAAACGGGTACAGGCACTGGCTGGTGCCAAAAACCACTCCATCGTTATGCCGGACGCCGATCTGGATCTAACCGTGAAAGAGATTACCAGTGCAGCTTTTGGTTCAGCAGGGGAGCGTTGCATGGCATGTGCGGTTGTTGTGGCTGTGGGTGATGTGGCTGACGAACTGGTACAAAAGCTGGTGGAAGCTGCAGACCGCATTACCATTGGTAACGGCATGGATGAGGGCGTGTTCCTCGGTCCTGTCATCCGTGGACCACATAAAGAGCGTACACTCAGTTACATTGAAGCCGGAGAGCAGGAAGGCGCGGCATTGATTCGGGATGGACGTAAGGATCAGGCGACAGGTGAATCCGGTTATTTTGTAGGGCCTACGGTATTTGACCAAGTTGATAGCAATATGAAAATCTGGCAGGATGAGATCTTTGCTCCGGTACTCTCGGTGGCAAGAGTGTCTACGCTGGAGGAAGCCGTTGAGCTGGCGAACCGTTCTGATTTTGCCAACGGGGCGTGTCTGTTCACCCGCAGCGGAGCGAGTATGCGTCAATTCCGTGAAACGATTGATGCGGGCATGTTGGGTATTAACCTGGGCGTACCTGCGCCAATGGCATTTTTCCCGTTTTCCGGTTGGAAAAAGTCCTTCTATGGTGATCTACATGCCAATGGTACGGATGGTGTTGAATTCTACACTCGCAAGAAGATGGTAACGGCGCGCTGGTAACAACCAGAGCATCACTCGGGCTAAGGGGAACGCCCAGCCCATATGGACGCACATAGGGAGGATAACGGAATGGGCAAGGACAAAGTGAGAATTGGCATCATCGGTGCTGGACGGATCGGCAAAATTCATGCAGACAATCTCCTGCGTAACCCGCATGCCGAGATTGTGGGAATCAGTGACTTATTTGCAGGTCCTGAATTGGAGGCTTGGGCCTCCAGTCGTGGCATCCCTGTTGTAACAACGAACAGCAGCGAGTTGATCTCGATGCCTAATGTAGACGCGGTGCTGATCTGTTCTTCAACAGATACACATGTGCCGCTGATCGAACAGGCCGCCCAGGCGGGCAAACATATCTTCTGCGAGAAGCCGGTCAGCATGGATCTGGCACAGACCCAAGCGGCGGTAGCAGCAGTTCAGAAGGCTGGCGTGAAGCTGCAAATTGGATTTAACCGCCGCTTCGATCACAACTTCAGACGGATACGTGCACATGTGCAGGATGGTACGATTGGTGATCCACATATTATCAAAATTACGTCTCGCGACCCGAGTCCGCCTCCTGCGGAGTATATCCGGGTGTCTGGCGGGATTTTCATGGACATGATGATCCACGATTTTGACATGGCTCGGTATCTGTCCGGGAGTGAAGTGGAAGAAGTATACGCTCAGGGTAACGTGCTGATCAATCCGGTCTTTGCGGAACATGGTGACGTGGATACAGCGATTGTAACGATGACTTTTGCCAATGGAGCGATTGGTGTCATTGATAACAGCCGTCAGGCTGTATACGGGTATGACCAGCGTGTTGAAGTGTTTGGCTCGATGGGCAGCGCCGCAGCGGCGAATGATCATCCAAATACGGCTGAAATCAGTACAGCGGCCGGGCTCATGCGCGACAAACCGTTACACTTTTTCCTGGAACGCTACAATGAAGCGTATGTGCAGGAGACAGCCCTCTTTATCGATGCAATCATTCATGATACACCGGTTATCGTAGATGGCCACGATGCAGTACAGGCAGAACGAATTGCACTGGCAGCAAAAATGTCCATGGAGCGGGGAAGACCTGTGAAGCTGAGTGAAGTCCCTGGGGTGTCACTGGAATCGCAAACAGCAACGCCATAGTGGATGATTAAGTCACTTTTTTCAATAGAGGGCATGAATAGTTTAAGTTTTGTTTTTTATAAGTATCAGGTTGTTGTGGACGACTACAGAAAGGAGTGGATGGCAAGATGTCAGAACGTATTGTGAAACCCGTGGTCAACCCGGAGGAAGACGGTACACTTATAAACGTAACACCGGAGTCGGCGGGGTGGGAATATGTTGGCTTTCAGGTAGCGAAGCTGGCGGAGGGGGAGACGCTAACCCGTGAGAGCGGTGATCAGGAACTCTGTGTGGTGCTTCTCAGTGGTTTCGCCAATGTAAGTACCCGGGAGCACACATGGGATAATATCGGAAAAAGAATGAGTGTTTTCGAGAAAATTCCGCCGTATTCGGTCTACGTCTCAACTTCTGATCAAGTACAGATCACAGCACGTACAGAACTGGAAATCGCTATATGTGTTGCACCCGGTAAAGGCACGTACCCGGCTCGTCTCATTGCACCCGAAGATGTAGGGGTAGAGGCACGTGGATATGGCAATCTGGAACGCCAGATTCACAACATTTTACCGGAACAGAAGGAAGCGGACAGTCTGCTCGTTGTTGAGGTGTTCACACCAGATGGGCATTGGTCCAGTTACCCCCCACATAAGCATGATCGGGACGCACTCCCGGATGAATCTTTGCTGGAAGAAACGTATTATTTCCGTGTACAGCCTGAGCAGGGGTTTGCCATTCAGCGTATATACACGGATGATCGTTCTGTGGACGAGACGCTAGCAGTGAAAAACGGTGAAGTGGTGCTTGTTCCGGACGGATATCATCCGGTAGGTGCTCCTCCGGGGTATGAGGTCTACTATCTGAACGTGATGGCTGGACCAACCCGGACCTGGAAATTCCATAACGATCCTGACCATGAGTGGTTGATGAAAAAGTAAAACAGTTCATGCTACGCACATTGTGCTGGCTTCAAGTTGCGTATGCAGACTTCCCCCTGCATAATGAGAAGAGAACAATTATCTATGTATAACGAAATTTATATATAGCACAAATGGGGAACAACAATGAAAGCAACCATATACGATATAGCACGCGAGGCGGGTGTATCCATTGCAACCGTCTCGCAGGTCATTAATGGCAAAGGCAAGATCAGCGAGAAGCGGCGCGCTGAGATTATGGAGATCATGGAACGCCTTCACTATCAACCCAGTGCGATCGCAGCTGCACTTACAGGGAAGCAGACGTATACATTGGGGCTGCTCGTACCGGACATCTCAAACCCTTATTTCGCAGAACTCGCCAGAGCCGTGGAGGATCGAAGCCGTCAATTGGGTTACAGCGTGGTCATCTGCAGTACGGATAATAAGGACGAGCGGGTAGAGCGTTACCTGAATCTGCTTCAGCAAAAAAGGGTCGATGGCATGATGATCGGAACCGGGATCGATAATGCCGAAATTTTGTCACCACTTTTGCAGCAGTCCATCCCTGTCGCTCTGATTGCACGTCATATGCCATCCCTGTCGGTTCATACAGTCACCATTGATGACATTCTCGGTGGAGCACTCGCAGCGGAGCATCTGCTTGAACTTGGGCACACCCGTGTAGCGGTTCTGTCGGAACCGTCCAAAGTCAGCAGCAGTCAGGAACGTGTACGTGGATTCCGTGAAACCCTGATTAAGGCAGGTCATACGCTGGAACCGAATCAGATCCGAGAATCGGCAGCTGACCTGAGCTCGGCCAAAAAAGAGGCGTTACTGCTGCTCGGTGAGAAGGATCACCCGACAGGTTTGTTCTGTTGTAATGACATTCAGGCCATCGGTGCTCTCCAGGCAGCCAAAGAGCTGGGCCTACGCGTACCAGAGGATGTGTCGATTATCGGGTTTGATAACACCATTCTGGCTTCGGTAACCAGTCCACCGCTTACGACCGTTGCCCAGCCAATTGAAGAACTGGGACATCGCGCTGTAGATCTGTTGATTGAAGAGTTAAAGGATGAACAAAAAGAACCGCAGAAGATTGTGCTGAAGCCTGAGCTGGTTATCCGAGAATCAGCAGGCCGTGTATTGGGCTGAAAACAATTAGGTTTCTGATGTAACCTGATCAGTTGTGAGGCCAAGTCTACGTGTGTCATATTCATGCTCGGGATAAGGGTTGTCGTCTTACCTGGTTATGAATAGGTAATAAAACAATATAACAAAGTTAACAAACAAGCCGCGCTCACCCTATGGGAGAACGGGCTTGTTTATTTAAATTTTCATTTAAATCTTCAATTTTAGCGTAGCCCAAAACGTCATCGTAATTGAGAGACCAGAGATAAGAAATGACATTGGAACAGAAGGGGTGAGATGTTATACTGGAATATATCAATAATTACCAATTTATATGTTTTATGTAGATCTAGAGAGGGGATTGGGATGATTAAACGAATCAAGATGATTATGGGTATCGCCATGATTATTGTTTTTTTAGCTATTGCAGTGCGTATGTATACCTCCGGTCAATACACTATGTATATCCCTAGCAAACATACGACGTTTCGAGCAGAGGTCACAGATCATATGACGATGCTGGATACATTGGATCGACTGACGATTAGGAAAATTTTCAACAATGAATCGTATAATGAAGATGATGAAATAACGATTACAGATCCCAAAGAGATTAGAGACATGCTGAAGTTATTAAAGGATGTTGAACTTAAAAGAGTACGGGAATTCGACGTTTCCGAAAGGAATCCGCATTACTATGAGTGGCGACTTACCATTAATAAAGAAGGTCGCTTTACCGATGGATTTGGACTGACGTTTTATAATGAACAATCTATCTCCATCTATAGCGGCGCGAAAACAAGAGACAAATTTCAGGACTACGAGATTACCAATGAGTTTAATCTGAATGAGATGGACCGCCTTTTTGAAAAGCTGAAGGAGGAGCAAACATGACCATCATAACCAACTATTATGTACGCCCTATTGAAGAACAGGATATCCCCTTTCTGTGGGAGATGTTATACGCATCCCTGCATAGAAGAGAAGGTGATGAACCTTTTCCAATCGAAAGTATTCATACTCCCGGACTGTCCAAATACGTTGAAGACTGGGGAAGAGAAGGGGATTTCGGGTATGTTGCAGTTGACCAGCAGGGCAAGAGACTAGGTTCAATAACATTAAGATTCTATACGGATCAGAATGCGGGATACGGTTATGTGAATGCAGCTACGCCAGAGATGGGGATGGCTGTAACGGAAGATGCACGTGGAAAAGGAGTAGGTACCTTACTGCTTCAGACCGCATTAGATGAGGTTGAACGGCGGGGAATTGCAGCAGTCTCGCTCAGTGTTGACCCGGATAACCAAGCGATTCGCTTATATAAGCGGTTAGGATTTGTGGAGGAGTCCCTAAATGGTACATCAGTAACGATGGTGCGTGTAAGTAAACTTGAATCTTAAATGATGAGCGTTCGGATCACTGGCAAAACTGAGTAAACCACGTGGAACTGCAAAAGAAGAGGCGTTTCCTCATGGGAACGCCTCTTTCTGTGTGCCATGTACAGCATCGGTATCTCTCTTATTATACTAAGTCCGTAGCACTTCAATATTATTTCAACAAAAATGCCAAAGCCTCGTCATACGTTTCCCATTGGAATTCAGTCTGGTGCGCGGACTCTTTGGAGATCCGATTCAATTGCATTTTGGCGATCGCACCACCTACGGCTACACTAGCTCGTTTCATCCCCCACTGTGTCAGTAGTTTCTGGTGTTCCACAATTTTTTCTTTGGTATCCTGAGGGAAAGCCTTCATGTTCCGCATATCTACTAGCACATCAAACGAATTCCCCAATTGTTCCGCTATTCTCTGGATTTCTGTATTCGTTTGTTCGACATGTTCAGGAGAAACAATACCTTCCCAGATAATTTCAATAATAGGTTTAGTTGAATCCAAACGTCTAACAGACATGTAGGCAACTCCTCGATAATAAAATAATATGTAATATATGAGACTATAAGCCTATTAATTATACCTTTTTATAACGAGAATGAAAACTAAATTCATAATTAAGTGGTTCTTATGGACTACTTATTCCTAGTGAAGTTAAATTCAGGGATTGTTATCATATCGTCATTGGGAGGAAGGTTAAATAGCTAAAAGCCGCCCAGAGAATGAACTCCAGACGGCTTCTACAACTGTGACACGATAAAGTTAAGATAACTACTTAAATTAGAAGCCAATCTTCAAACTGTTACCTTCCGTTGCTACACCTTTGGAAAGGGAAATGCTCAGCTTTTGTTCTGCCGAGAAGCCTAGTGTTTCCCCATCATGCAGTGTGACGTCGTTCTCAACCACATACGTTGTGGTCATGAACATCATCTCAAATACATCGCTTAAGGACTCCGACGATTGCATAATCTCCATCTCTTCTTTACCAAAGTTACGTAGTCCGTAAGTGTAAGCTGAAGCGCCTTCGGCATTTTGGAATAATCCGATGAAAATCCAGAGCGAGACTGGCAACTCATCATGTTTGATCCCACGGCTGGTTTCGACATATTGACTGGCTTCAACAACAAGTGGGGCCATGTATATGGCCAGCGCGTGATCCAACTGTAATAAGGCACTCGCTGTTTGAGTGAACAGAACATGTCCATCAATAGCATTTGTTGCGTTCAGAACAGAGACAATAATCTGAGACTGGTGCCGTGAGGTAACTTGCTCCGCTTCTCGCCAAAGGATGTTGAGTTTGGCATTCTCCTCAACTTCACGGTCGGGTACAGGCGCGGCAATATGGGCACATACCACCTGCATTCCATTCACTTCGAAAAAGAGATTGCCCTCCTCTGGGCGTTCTTCAATCTCGATATCCCATTCGTTCTTCATGTTCCTGATGAAGAGGTCAAAATCACAATCGTCACGCTCCAGCAGGACAAAACCCACGATGGTTTCACTGTAATTCGTCGATTCGACAGCACCACCTGCAGGTACTTTTTCCTTTTTGCGCCGCCGAAGCTTGTCAAACAATCCCATGACATGTTCTCCTTCCAATTCCAGAACGATTCTGGTCATTGTACACTGCTATCTATTCACTACCTTACCATAAAGGAGTTAACATGAATCGAAGCAATGCACCATTCGACAGAAATTACAGGAACAGAACGAGCAACAACGCAATGATCGCAGGCAAACCTTGTTTGATAATGATCGACCGTGAAGAAGTTGCTCCTCCATAAAGAGCCGCGATAATCACACACGCCAGGAAGAAAATCTGAATATGCTGTCCAACGGCAGCATCCGGATATACGAGTCCCCAGATCAGACCTGCCGCGAGAAATCCATTGTAAAGACCTTGATTGGCCGCGAGAGATTTGGTGGATTTGGCGAATTCCGGCGTGAGATTAAAGGTTTTCATTGTGCGTGGACGAGTCCACATAAACATCTCCATCACCATGATATAGAAGTGTTCGACAGCTACAAGAGCTACAAAAATGATACTAATCAAAGGAAACACCTTGCTTTCTGATATGTAATTTATTTACTTGTCCATCCTAGTATAAATGTTTGCAACAAGAACGGAAAGAGCAAATTTGATTTGTAACAATTTAATTGCGTATTATTTAAATTTTTATTGTTTTCCAGTTGAGTTATGATGTTGAAATTAAAAAATGGTTACAAAGCTAAGCATACGCCGATTGTCGACAATCCATTCATTGGGTAATAATGAACAATAAAGAAGTAATATTGCTCAGGAAAGGGAGGAGATTACTATGGGAACAGTTCAATTCGTCATGTTGGCTGATGATCCATCCACATTTGTGACCCGAGTTGTACCTTTTATCGACATTGAGCTTGCAGGAATTCCGGGTGACCGTCATTATGGTCTGCTTCGTCCGGCGGACTCACGTCAGAAAATCTACAAGCGTGGCACACCGATTGCGAATCGCCGCCAGATCAGTATTGTGTCTGAGGAAGAATGTGCTCTTATTGCTGAGAAAATGAACATTCCTGAAGTGCGTCCAGAGTGGCTTGGTGCCAATATACTGGTTCGTGGCATTGATCGATTGACGGAACTGCCTGCTGGAACGCGGCTCCTATTTCCAAACGGGACAGGGTTAATATGTGAAGGGGAGAACCTTCCCTGTGTACATCCGGGAAAAATGATTGAACAATTCTATGAACAGGACGGTTTGCGCAAAAAATTCGTGCCTGCGGCTCGCAAAAAACGTGGGATTGTATGCTCGGTTGAACGGGAAGGTGTAATCCATACGGGGGATACCATAGAAGTCATTCACCTGTCCTGATTTTCAGGACAGGTTTCTAATTGATCAGCCCTCGGCGCTCACCATGCGGATGTCTAGAGTGTAAGTATTCCTCTGGTGTACTGCCAATAATGGACTTGAAATCTCGGATGAAATGGGATTGATCATGATATCCAAGATCCTGAGATAGCTTAATCAGGTCACAGTGAAGACCGCGGTCCATCCATTCTGCAGCATTTTGCAGACGATACAACTTGATTACCGTTTTGGGTCCGATGCCCACATACTGATTGAACAGCCGTTGAAGCTTTCGGGTATGCATATTCCAATAAGAAGACAGATCATCCACTCGCAGCATCTCTCGGTTCTGTTCAATCTGTTGCACAATATCATTAACCATTCTCGCTTGAGCATCTTCAGCAGGAAGGTGTGCACACAATAGCTGGTCGATGTAACTGGTTTTATCCGCATCATCCCCCGCCCCAAGAAGCCGGTCTTCCAAGGACTCCGCTGTGACGTCAAGAATATTGAATACATTCATCGGTTGTCCGTACAATGAAGAAACAGGAACCCGAAGGAAGGGATAAAATCCTCCTGGTTTGAACTTCACGCCAAATACACGACCTTTCCCGCTCACAAGATAGGAGAATTTACGTCCCGATGGTCCGAAGAAAAACGTATTGTTCCGTTCCACAACCAGATTGACACAGGGGTTAGGCACGACATGTTGGGGATACGGTTCAAGTCCAGTCAGATCCCACGATACGATCCAGTAATGTTTAACAAAAGGGCGAAGTGCTTCGGAAGGAGCATGGCGTGTCAGTTGATATTTATGATCACCTTCATTCAGATTCAGCAGGCCCATACTTGGTCTGTCTCCTTGTTCTACCTGTTGCATCCGAATCATCCCTCCTGCTCATCTCACATTATTTAGGTTCTCTGAACAACAATGCCCGCACAGCAAAACGGGGTAAAATGAGTTGCCTGCGCCATCTCGAAGGTTGACTGAGGAGGCGATAGAGCCATTCCAGGTTAAGCTTCTGCCATATCGCAGGGGCACGTTTGGTTTTGCCAGCCACGATATCGAGACTGCCTCCAACACCTATGGCTACACGAGCGTTCAACTGGTGGCGATACTTGTTAATCCAGTGTTCCGCATGGGGTGCGCCAAGAGCCACGATAAGAAAGTCTGGTTGAGCAGTACAAATCTCTTCCACAATCTGTTGTTCCTCATCTGCCTGGAAATAACCATGGTGTCTACCTTTTACGATAACTCCGGGGTAACGCTGCGCAATGATCTTTACTGCCTGTTCACTGACGCTTTCCTCTGCTCCCAGCATGTAGAATGACCAGTGTTTTTGATCGCCTTCCTCCAATAAACGAAACAGCAGATCACAACCGGTTACCCGTTCGGTCAATTGTCCGCCCCGAAAACGGGATACCATCACAATACCGGCACCGTCAGCTGTGACCAACCCGGCTTGATCGACGACGTTCCGAAGAGATGCATTCTTTTGACAGGACATAACCATCTCAGGATTACCTGTGATGACATGGAACAGTTCATTGCTTTCCTGATCTACGACTTTATCAAGGATCGCAACGGTTTGATCCATCGTGACATTGGGAAAAGGGATACCCATAATATTGGTTGATTGGCTCATATCTCATTTCCTTTCTTAATTAGTCGCATTACCTTGAACAGACCTGTTATTTCACTCCCGTTTAGTATATCTGATCTTCTGGGAAAGCACTATATGGGCGCAATCCATTTGGATTATGGTATTACATTCCCGAAAACATAAAGAGCTTATATTTTACCTGTTGTCGCGTTTTTACAATACGGCCTTTGGGGTATAACGATAGGATAGGAGTGCGAGGTTGGCAGATCGCGTATCCAATACATAAAGGGAGTGAGTCCATGGAACTGAAATATGAATTCTATATCAATGCAGGACTGGAAGAGGTGTGGAATGCTCTAATATCACCAGACGGCACACGGAACAGTTTTTTCGGCAGCGAACTTCGCACCAATTTCCAACCAGGCCAGCCGTTTGCTTATGTAGGGCCAGGTAATGATGGTGCGGAGACTGTCCATGTGTATGGAGATATATTGGAATTTGAACCGTTGTCCAGACTTAGTTATCAGGAGCATCCTGGACCGTCGTACCATGCGAATCATGCCGAGCTTCAATCCAGAGTGGTCTTCCAATTGGAAACTGTAGGTGAGTGTACGAAGCTGACGCTGATCAATGATCAATTTACAAATAACCATCCTTCCATTGCGAATGCACAGAGCAGCTGGTGGATGATTCTAAGCAGTATCAAAACTTGGGTGGAGACGGGGAAAACACTGAATTTTGGCTGGTAGCTGGGAAGAGGTAGTCATTTAAGATTTATTTTCATAAAAAATAAAGGCAATTAATATAAGAACCAGTACTGTTTCAGCGCTGGTTCTTGTTTTTATACAAAATTAAGACCATTGCTCTACACTTAATGTCTGATAATGTCGAAATATATATCATATGAGCTAAGAGGAGAAATGAGCATGTTTCGTAAACGTACTGAATCGACCAAACACCTTCGTACAGATGCGCATCAGAATTTACTGGAGTATAGTCGTAAACTGGTAGCAAACGCAGAAAAGGGCAACTATGACGCAGGGATTGAAGATGGCATTGAGTTTCAGGATACTGATGAAATAGCTAGTAATATCAAAAAAGCAGTACATATGATGAAAGCTCAAAACGAAGACGTGGAAATGCGCCTTAGAATGCTGAATCAGGCAATGAATGTGGGATTATGGGAATCAAAAATTGTTGCTGGTGATCCACTGGATAACAATAATATCGTCGCATTTTCGAATGAATTCCGCCAAATGTTAGGCTTCCATAATGCCAAGGATTATCCCGATTCATTTGCAAGCTGGGCCAAATCGATCTATCCGGATGACAGACCCCAACTGGTGCAGGAGATTATGAAACATGTGAATGACACAAAAGCAACAACTGCCTATAACGTCATCAGCCGTATGATTACAAAAAGTGGAGAAATTCGCTGGTTCCGATGCCTTGGACAAGTCATCCGAAATCAGGCTGGAGTTCCGGTCAAACTTCTGGGCATCATGTTTGATATTCATGAGGAGAAGAGCAAGTCTGATGAGCTGGAAGCACTCGTCACCCGATATGATCTGGTTAACCGCGCCTTGGTGGAGGCACCGTGGGATATGACCGTTGTGGCTGGAGATGTAGTTAATCCAAACAATGAATTTTGGTGGTCACCCCAGTTCCGTAAAGAGTTAGGGTTTAAAGACGAGCAGGATTTCCCGAATGTGTTCAGCAGCTGGAGCAGCCGACTTCATCCGGAAGACCATGATCGGACGATCAACGAATTTGCCAGACACATGAACGATTACAGTGGTCGTACGCCGTACGATCTGGATTATCGTCTGCAGCGCAAAGACGGGGAGTATCGGTGGTATCACGCGGGTGGGGAGACCATTCGGGATCAGGATGGAGTACCACTCCGTGTAGCTGGAACCATTCGAGATGTTACCCATGAGAAGAATAAGGAACAGATCGTGGAGGCCATGAATCTGAAAACAAAACAATTGTCGGAGTCCATTGGCGAGATGGTACGTGGAATCAACTCGATCACCGATCAGGCACAGGATCTGGTTACTGCACAGGAGTTATCCGCCGATGCGGCCATTCAAGTGAAAAGCAGTGCAGATGATACGAAGAATATCACCGTGTTTATTCGAGAGATTGCCAGTCAGACCAATCTGCTGGGGTTGAATGCAGCCATTGAAGCTGCACGAGCGGGAGAGCTGGGACTGGGATTTGGCGTCGTTGCAGGTGAAGTGCGGAAACTGGCTGATCACAGTTCGGAGGCCACAGTAAATATCGAAGATAGCATGCAGAAAATGAAAACATTGATTGATCAGATTCTTGAGCACATCGGTAATATGTCCACGTTAACGCAAAATCAAGCTGCTCTGACACAACAGGTGAATGCTTCAATGGATGAGATCAACACCATGTCACAGGATCTGGTTAATTACTCGAGGAATCTATAATCTCGAAGCCGTTTGTTATAACATCACGATCATTGGCAACAACATCAACAAAAAACCACCGGGAAGCATTTCTGCTCCCGGTGGTTTTTTGTATTTCTATTTTATAGCTAAAATGTATAGCTTCAGTTTCAGCTATTGAATTAAACTTGTTGAACTTTGATCAGGTTTGTATTACCGGATTGACCGATTGGAACACCAGCGGACAATACAATGATGTCACCTTTTTCAATGTAACCTGTTTTGATTGCGTTACGCGTAGCCGATTCGAACATTTCATCCGTTGTTGTTACTTTGTCGCCCATAACCGGAATGACACCTGAGAGCAGGCAGATTTTCGCCAATACTTCTTCATGTTGTGTAACTGCGATGATTGGTGCTTTTGGACGATACTTGGAGATCATACGTGCTGTGAATCCACTCTCAGTCGAAGTGATGATTGCTTTTGCATTCAGTACGAGGGAAGAACTTACAGCGCCCTGACTGATAACTTCAGTAATATCAGCGATCTGTTGAGCCGATTTTTGTGCGAATTGCTCTTTGTAATCGATCATCGTTTCAGCACGGCGAGCAACAGCAGCCATCGTGCGCACGGATTGTACCGGATATTTACCAGCAGCTGATTCACCGGACAACATCACAACGTCAGCACCTTGAAGTACAGCATTGGCCACGTCACTAACTTCGGAACGAGTAGGGCGTGGGTTCACTTGCATGGACTCCAGCATGTGTGTAGCTACGATAACTGGTTTACCAGCGCGGTTACATTTATCGATCATTTCTTTTTGCATCATTGGTACGTCTTCGATCGGAACTTCAACCCCGAGATCTCCACGAGCTACCATGATGCCGTCAGATGCTTCAATAATATCGTCCAGGTTGGTCATACCTTCCTGGTTTTCGATTTTGGAGATGATCTGAACGTGGTCTACACCGCGTTCTTTCAAAATGCTGCGGATTTCACGGATGTCATCACCTTTACGAACAAAGGATGCTGCGATAATTTCGATATCGTTTTCGATCCCAAATCCGATGTGCATAACGTCACGCTCGGTTACACCTGGCAATGTCGTTTTGATTCCTGGCAAGTTAACCCCTTTGCGTGGTTTCAGAATGCCGCCACTGATGATTTTACAATGGATATCGGATCCTTCCACAGACAGTACAGTCAGATCCACAAGGCCATCATCGATGAGGATACGATCGCCAGGTTTCACAACGAGGTTCAGTTCCGGATAGTTTACCGAGATACGCTCAGCGTCACCAAGAATTTCTTCAGTAGTCAGGATCAGCTCTTTACCAGCTTGCAGATGGCAGGATGCTTCTTTCAGTTTACCGATACGTACTTCCGGCCCTTTGATGTCCATCATGATCGGTATATAGGTGTTCAGTTCGGAAGCTGCTTTGCGGATATTGTTAATCCGTGTAACGTGATCTTCCAGTTCGCCATGAGCCATGTTCAGACGGGCAACGGTCATACCTTCCTGAATCATTACTTTTAACAATTCGATTGAGTCACAAGCAGGTCCCATGGTACAAATAATTTTTGTTTTTAACATGCTAATTTCCTCCTCATATTTAAGCTTATATGTGTATTGTAGCGTTTTCTGTCGAATCAGGGTATGAACTATAGTACAATGATTAGAGTATAGTCCGATAATGAGGTGTGTTATGGTCACTCCACTTGAAGTACGACATATTAATGGTGTCGGTTGGTACGAAGAAGCTGTGCAATCTCAAGAAACTTGGCGGCTTAGCTTGGTTACTTATGGAAAATGTGTATATTGGGTGAACGGTGATAAACAGATCATGGAAAAGGGGGAATTGCTCCTCATTCCAGGTGGTACCCCATATTACGGCAAGAGTATTCCTACAGTAACGCACACACAGATTGTAATTCAATTGCAACGCGACCATACCGAAACTCTGCCTGCACTGGAACGGTATGAGGCTTTGCGGCATAAACCTGGATGTTACGAACTGATCCATCAACGCATGAGCGCTATTTATCAACAATGGCAGGAGCGTCCGTCTTATTATGTCATGATGAGCCAAGCCTTATTGATGGAAGTGTTGATTTATATGAACAGGGAGCTTGATCGTGGAGTTATCCCGCCGGAGAGGCATAATCATGTTGAACGGATGAAGCGATATATTGAGCGGCATTATAGGGAGAAAGTGACGAAGGAAGAACTCGGGGACGAGATCAATAAAACTCCCAATTATGCTGCCGCATTATTCAAAAGCATGACAAATCAGACCATCAGTCAATATGTCCATGATCAACGGATGAAACGAGCAATATATCTGCTCACTGAGTCACAACTCTCCATCCAGGAAATTGCCGAATTTCTCGGCTACCGGGACCTGTCTTATTTTTACCGCATATTCAAACGTATAACCGGAAGTCCACCGTCTGACCTTCTTCATGAACGACCACCTATAGCGTGAAACGCGTAGTCCAACCCAAATAAAGTTCTTCTATATAAGTAGGTTTAATTAAATGAGTACAAAAAAAGAGGGCCTAGGCCCTCTTTTTTTGTATAGCAGGATCATCATCCCACCTGTTACATATATATATATGTCGTTATACATGACTGCTTGGGTTAGAGGCTGTGAGTGGCTGCTTCCCTTTTTTTCGTGCCTGCCCAAGACGAAGAGCAAAGACATGTACAGTCCAATACGCTCCCTCAGCAAACAAAATGCCTCCAGCGATGTCCAGCAAGGAATGCTGTTTTACAAACACCGTTGAAGCAATAATCAACCACAGCCATGCCGACCAAGAAATCCGTGCCAAAGGCTTAAAGTTCAAGTGTCTGTTGATCACAATAAACAGCAAGTAGCTGGTCAGAACGTGAACACTTGGGAAACAGTTGAAAGGCGCATCATTGGTATAGATAAACTGTACTAACACGCTGCTCAGATCAGTTCCGCCGATCTCCGGGCGCGGGACATGGGTAGGAAACACCGCAAAACAGACATTGGCAGCCATGACACCAACATTATAGGTAATCAACGTACGCCAGAATAGCGACTTGTTCGTCAGACCCAGATAGAGAAATCCAAGATACAGAATGGGCATCCAGCTAATGTACGGATAAATAAATTCTTTGAGAAAAGGAATCTGTGTGTCAATCCAAGCATAATTGTAGAAGACATCACTTCCGGTGTTGCTGCCTAGAAATACGTAAATGGAGCCTTGGAGCGGTATGCACAGAATAGCCAGTAAATGCCCCCAGCGCTGAAAGAATGCTTTCATAGTATCCCCCTGATTTCATTATGCATTGTGAAACTATCGTTATGGGTACTTCATAGATATAAGACGCTGAAGAGTCGCCACACCCCTGCAGCATTGAACTCTTGTAATACTATAATGGACAGATAAAGGTATAAGCCATACCTGATTTTAGGGGAAAAGCAGTCAGGATAAGTCTCTTTTTTGTTACTTTTATAGTTTTATCCATAATAGGAATATTCAATATACGGATGATGTGATACAACTATATTGGTATATAAGTTCTTATGACAACGGAGAACATAAATGAAACGAGGTAGGTAAATGTATGATTAATGCGCAATCCAAGCCAAAACATTCCTTTTCCAAGCGCAAACCTGTGCTCACCGTTGTGATTATTGAGCTGCTTCTTCTGTTAGCCGTATTTGCAGCAGGGGCCATTGCAACGATAAAACAACTGGACTACACTTCCCCTGTACTCATTTCTTTTACACCCATTGCCATTGTTCTGATGATCTATCTGACGTTAAGACGCAAGTGGGGAGAGACTGGCTTCCGATCTTTGCGAAGTATCCCGGCTGGCCACGCAAAGTATTATATTCCACTACTCCTTGTACTGGGTACACTTACCCTGAAAGGATTTGGGGAGCTGAGCTTGTCACGAGTAGCCTTTTTCATCTTTTTTACCTTGCTCGTAGCTTTTGTTGAGGAAACGATCTATCGGGGGCTTATTTTCAAAATATTGCTTCGAAAAAGTGCAGTGGCCGCAGTTGTGACCTCCAGCATCTTGTTTTCCATCACACATCTATTGAACGCATTGTCTGGTCAGGATACGACGGATACGATCATACAATTGATCTATGCGCTGCTCCTGGGAGCTGTACTGGCGTTATTGATGCTGAAGAACGGAAATATCGTACCGCTTATATTGTTTCATTTCATACATAATCTGATTCAATTTCTAGGGAATGATCTGGAGGACACAGGTACACTTCCTTACGATCTGTTTATACTGGCAGTACTGATTGCTTACTGTGCATGGTTAGTGTGGAGCATTCGAACAAATTCGTCTATTCCATCCAAAGGGAGTGAGCAAGCGAATACGGTTGTTCATTAAGGGTATTGCGGGTATTGCTTGAAAGTAGTTATCATACAGTTTCCCGTCAGCAGTTGGATCATGGTATACTTCAGTCTGGCGGGAAGACAGATATGTTCATGATACGAGGTCTGCCTATCCGTACATTAGATTCAGACAGTAGGTGATATAGTGGAGAAGACAGCACAAGGTGTAGCGGAATGGATGGTACAGGAGATTAAATTCACAGGAACACTTCATCAGGAAGCTGCCATAGAATATGTTAAGACCCATTTTGGTGAAGAGTTTGTTTTTGTGAACGAGAACGGCAATACATCATTGTCCAAGGAAGTGAAGAAGGCTTTCCGAAAGCTTCATCGTGGGCAGATCGCCTGGGATCGGGATGCATTTATGTGGGCATGGACATAGTGTGTTATACTGGAGTAAGATGATTCATTGGTTGTGTTGGATATGCATGTCAGAATGTTATATAAAAAATGTATAAGATGGATTAGATCTGCATATCCTTTCATAAGACCGTACATAAGCGGCCACACACATAAGTGTGATAAACCCTGTCCCCGCGCGTGTTAATAACATGTATTTCCAAAGCTGTTTGAAAAGAAAATACAAAGATTTGCTTTTTTGCTGAATTGGAGTTATAATAAAAACAAGTTGTAGAGAGTGGAAAACCTAATTCATATATTGTAAAGGGCGATCACTTATAGGTTTATGACTGGTACCTTTTTCAATGTGTGAATTTTTATTTGCTTGCTGCAAAGAACAAAGGAACATGTTAATTTTTATTTGGAGGTGTAATTCACATGCAAAACGGAACAGTAAAATGGTTCAACGCTGATAAAGGCTTCGGTTTCATCGAAGTTGAAGGCGGAGAAGATGTATTCGTACACTTCAGCGCTATTACAGGCGACGGCTTCAAAACTCTGGACGAAGGTCAACGCGTACAATTTAAAATTGTACAAGGAAACCGTGGTCCTCAAGCAGAAGAAGTTGTAAAACTGTAATTAAAGCATAGCTGCCTTTAACATGTTAAAATGGTAAAGGCAGCTTCTTTTTTTTGATCAGTTATATAAAAGTCGACCCATTAGTTGACGAGGCAGGAGTCCGGTGGGACGTTAAACTTCCGCTAAGTGTAGGCTTCTGTGAAATAACGTCGGTTAGATGTTTTTCCATAACAAAGGGGGTAGAAGTCATGTATAATCGCAAAAAACCGTTGGAAGAGATTCCACAAGCTGATGCGGCAATCTGGGAATGTACGAGTGATACGTGCAAAGGATGGATGCGGGACAATTTTGCGTTTGATAACGTACCTACTTGTCCGATATGTGCTTCTGAGATGGTCAGCACGACTAGGATGCTACCATTGCTTGAGAATTCGAATAGTAATCTGAAAACGATGCCTAAAGGAAATCGGATTTAACATAGCTTACCCGCCTCTAACGAGGTGTTTTTTTTTAAGATCGAACAGACACCCTGTGCGAAGGTAAGGGTATTAAATATGAAGTTCCCGGCATTCGTTTTGGCGAATGCCTTTTTTTGTATCATTTTTTAACAGAAAATATAGTGTAATTGACGTGAATCGTATGAAAAAGATAAAGACCCTTTTCGCTATAAGCAAAAAGGGTCTTTGTTATGACTACAATTTTACCACGATCAGAATGGAATTTAGATGAACAGGAATGGCAGCAGAAACAATGTTGTTACCAGAGCCAGATCGATTCCCGCTCCATAGCCGTAACCCCCACCGTATCCTCCGTATCCATATCGACCGTATGCCGAAGATTTAACTTTTTTTGTTACAGCAGCGTTTTTCTTGCTGCTTTTCACAAGCTGCTGTTTGGATTTGACTGAACACAGCCGTGGTCCTTCGAAACACCCGTTCAAATAAATTTTGCCATCACGACATTGACTAAGCGTACCATACATATGCTTACCGTCGTTCATAACGAGACAAACGGAACGTCCAACGTGCGGAGAAACCGTTTCTTCACATACCCGATTAATTCTGTACATGCAAATCCTCCTCATTAGATGCGGTTGCCGCTTGAATTCAACGGTTTGTATATCATAGTAAAAAGAAGAGCAATTGGTATGGACGAGTACCCGGAAAATCGAATGGGGAGGAGCCGTTTTTGAATCTGCTCCATACACTGGGAGAAGTGAGGAGGGGATGTCGCGTGGATTATCATGACATGCTGGCTCGGTTAGGGGAGGGAAGTGCCCATCCTGGAGGATTTTTAGCAACACTGAAGTTGCTGGATAGCTTATCTCTGCCTGTGAGTAATCATATTCTTGAGATAGGGTGCGGCACTGGGAGGACTGCGTGTTACTTGGCTAAAGGCGGATATCGGGTAACGGCGATTGATCTTCATCGCAATATGCTGGATAAGGCAGTTCGGCGAGCGAGACGAGAACGGGTGGATGTTCGATTTGTTCAGGCGGATGTAACATCGTTACCTTTTCCGGAAAATCATTTTGATGTGGTATTTGTGGAGTCGGTCACGATCTTCACCCCATGGCGGAGTGCACTTGCTGAGTATAGAAGAGTGTTGAAGCCTGGTGGACTTTTGGTGGATCGGGAGATGGTTCTATCAGGCCAGAAGACCGAATTGATGTGTCGCAGGTTAAAGCAATTTTACGGTATACGAACCCTGGTAACGGCCACAGCATGGAGAAAACGCCTCAAGCAGTGTGGTTTCACCAAGGTAGAGGTCAAAGAACATTCGCGATCCATGGCAAAATGGGGCGTTGATCATGACCCACATCGCGAGATCGATATGGATTGGTTTGAGGATGAACGTATGCAGCGTATGAGTCTTACCAATGATCGTTTGCTCGCGAAATACGGCAAAAAGTTGGGATATGCTGTTTTTGCGGCTAGGGCACCGTTGGAGGTCAAAAACGAAAAATAGGAAAAAGACAACTCACACAATTGTGTGGGTTGCCTTTGGTTTGTTCCGACAGAACGGACTACAGCATATCGTTGTCGATAATCCGCCAGTGGTGTTTAAGCAGGGCTTCCAGTTGGTTCTTATCTTTGGCTCGAAAAGCACTTAAAATTTGGCGGTGCTCTTCATTAACTTCCATCAGTACCTCAGATAGCTTTGGTTTATTATCACTAACATAGGACTGCCTTATGAAACTGTTCTTCAATGTGTTTAACATCTCAATGACTGTGGCGTTACCACATCGCTGAATGTACAGATTATGGAACTGATATTGGTTCTTGTTGTAAGCAGCAAGATCAAGCTGGCTGATATCTTCGTCCATTCGAACAACCAGAGTTTCCATCTCCAGTAGTTCGGATGGTCTGAGATGGTCTGCTGCAAGTGTGGCAGCAAGTGCCTCCAGCACACCGATCGCTTGGGAGAACTCCAGTTTTTTGCCTGCATCAAAAGGAGTGACAATAAATCCCCTGCGTGGGATGTATTGCAGCAGATTGTCTGAAGCCAGCTGGAAAAGCGCCTCCCGAGTAGGCGTGCGACTGATGTCCAGCTTTTTGCATATTTCTGCCTCGTTGATCTTCTGGTTGGGAAGCAAGGTTCCGTCCTGGATCTTCTGGGCAATGTAATCGTATACGTGATCTTTCAAGGACCGGTATTTGGGTACCTCCATACCGAATCCTCCTTTCTATGTATAGTGAATAAATAGCTGGGTGTGAGGCCGTACTGTACGCGCCGTTCAGGAGTTTCAAGTTTTTATCATCTTAACACCGAGGGGGAAGTTGGGCAAGCAAACTTCATGTTTCAGCCGATGTAAATGCTGTGTCATGTATAGCACATTTTATGGAATTAAAGCGTATAAATGTTTAAATAATGATTGTGATAAACCAGAATGTTTGTTAGTATTACTTACATATAAGTCCATATATTGTCTTATGTATATTGTATACAAATCATTATGTTACTCATTCAAAAAAAGAATAGGGGTATGATGTGTGAAAAAAGTGCTCTTGCCAATGATGCTGTTGTTAGTGGTTGTATTCATGTCCGCATGTGGGCATGAAAAAACGACAGAGACCGGATCAGACGCTACTTCGTCTTCGGGCAGTAGCTCTGCGGAAAAGGAAGTCATTGTACTTGGAACCAGTGCGGACTATGCACCCTATGAATTTCATAAGAAAATCGATGGTAAAGATACCATTGTAGGTTTTGACATCGAGATTGCCAAAGCAATTGCGGCTGATCTGGGAGCCGAGCTGAAGATTGAGGACATGGACTTTGATGGCCTTCTTATGGCCCTCGGTACAGATAAGGTTGATTTTGTGATATCAGGCTTAACCCCTACCGAAGAACGAAAGAAGAATGTTGATTTTACGGATATCTACTATTATGCAGAGCAGGCTGTACTTGTTAGAAAAGGGGAAGATACGGCATTAAAGTCCATAGATGATCTATCAGGCAAGCAGGTTGGTGTACAAAAGAGTTCCATTCAGGAAGGGATTGCTCGGGAAATAGAGGGAGCAAAGCTCACTTCTCTGGCCAAAATACCTGAACTGATTCTGGAGTTGCAGACGGGGCGTGTAGACGCACTCATCCTGGAGAAGCCGGTGGCTGAACAGTATGTGAAGAACCAAGAGGGGCTTGTTGTTGCAGGTGTGAAGATTGAACAGGCTGAAGACGAGGGTGGTTCGGCCATCGCGGTGAAGAAAGGTAATCAGAAGCTGCTGGATCAGATCAACACTACATTGGAAAAGCTCAAAACAAACGGAGATATTGAACGGTTCGTCGTTGAAGCGAATGAGATGCTCGGCGAATAAACCGGACGAGTGAGGGATATGCCGTGAATTTAGATTTTTCCTTTCTATTAGAACATTGGCAGGATTATGCACGAAGTGCGTGGGTCACGCTTGAACTTTCCTTCTTCGGCGTATTGTTTGGTACGTTGCTGGGTGTAATCATGGCGCTAATGCGAATATCCCGAATATGGCCAATTAAATTTGTGGCATCGACGTATATCGAACTCATTCGGGGAACGCCAATGCTCGTACAGATTCTTATTATTCATTATGGTCTGACGGTTGTAGGTGTGAACTTGCCGGCATTTATGTCGGGGGTGGTAGCTCTGACGATGAATAGCTCGGCTTATATGGCGGAGGTGTTCAGGGCCGGGATTCAAGCGATTGATAAAGGACAGACTGAAGCTTCGCGCTCCCTTGGTATGACAAATGGTATGACACTTCGTTATATTATACTGCCGCAGGCTTTTCGTAACATGCTTCCAGCCATCGGTAATGAATTCATTATTATCATTAAAGATTCTTCGCTTGTCTCCATGATCGGCATAGCCGAGATTATATACACGGCCAGGACGATTCAGGGTGTTACGTTCCAGCCGCTTGCTCCGCTGCTTGTTGCCGCCGGCCTCTATTTTATAATCACATTTACACTGGCTAATTTACTCTCTTGGTTGGAACGTAGACTTTCTACTTCTCGCTAACTATGGATAAAGGATTGGATTCGAGAAAGGCTTGGATTAGGCTGGAGTGGAAAAAGAGAGATGTAGTCGTAAATGGCGATGGTATCGCATACATTGTTATTGTATTTTGTATACAATATTTTGGAAAGGTGTTGGGTGTGTATGTCAGATTCCAAAATGTTAATTGATTGGTCGGAGCGTTATGCTGCACCTAATTATCATCCGCTCCCAATTGTAATTGAACAGGCAGAAGGGGTATGGGTGGAAGACCCTGAAGGCCGCCGTTATATGGATATGTTAAGTGCATACTCTGCATTGAATCATGGTCATAGACATCCTTTGATCATACAGGCGCTCAAGGATCAGGCAGATCAGGTTACGCTGACATCACGGGCATTCCACAGCAGCTCAGCTTCTCTTTTTTATCAGAAACTCTCACAATTCACGGGGAAATCGAAGATTCTCGCCATGAATACAGGAGCGGAAGCGGTGGAGACTGCGGTGAAGGCGGTACGTAGATGGGCTTATCGTTGCAAAGGTGTACCGGGAAATCAAGCCGAGATTATCGTATGCTCTGGTAACTTTCATGGAAGAACTCTGACGGTTACGTCTTTTTCTTCTTCAGCGGAGTATAAAAAAGATTTTGGACCGTTCACACCTGGATTTCGGATTATTCCCTATGGAGATATAGAAGCGCTGAAGCAGGCCATTACACCAAATACGGCTGGTTTTCTTGTAGAGCCTATTCAGGGCGAAGCAGGAATCGTTATCCCGCCTGATGGATATTTGGCAGAAGCTTTTGCTCTGTGTGAGAGCCAGCAGGTGTTGACTGTATCTGATGAGATCCAGACCGGATTTGGAAGAACAGGTCGCCGTTTTGCCTCCGACTGGGAAGGGGTTGAACCGGACATTTGGATTATGGGCAAAGCGCTGGGGGGAGGAGTCATGCCGATCTCGGCTATTGCTGCTGATGCGGAGATACTTGACTTGTTTGAGCCGGGGTCTCATGGTTCTACGTTTGGGGGTAACCCACTCGCCTGCGCCGTAGCTATAGCAGCTCTGAAAGTTCTTGAAGATGAGAAGCTTGCCGAGCGATCGGAGCGTCTGGGGAACTATTTTATGAAAAGACTTCGAGATATTCGCAGTTCAGCCATACGGGATATTCGGGGGAAAGGCTTGTTTATCGGTGTTGAACTGCATGAACCAGCCCGCCCTTATTGTGAGCGTTTGATGTCTGCTGGACTGCTGTGTAAAGAAACGCATGAGACAACCATTCGATTTGCCCCACCACTGACGATTAAAGAGTCCGAGATTGATTGGGCACTGGAGAGAATTGAGCAGGTATTGATCACCAAAGAGGGAGCTGACCTACATGAAAAATGATGATGATGTCCATGGTGGAATAAAAGATACTTCTATTGATACAAGTCAAACATCTGTGCGACGTAATATTGCTATCATTAAGGTTCCTTTTGGACTCGGTGGAGCAAGAGGTGGAGCAGAGTTGGGGCCGGATGAATTGATTACAGCTGGACTGAAGCGGGAGATTGCGAGTCTTGGGCTAGTGCTTTCCAAAGAAGTGCGGGTAGATTGTCCTTCTGAACCAGCTGCCCCTATTGAGCGAAATCGTGTAAAACACTTAAATGAGGTACGTCAGGTCAGTGAGAAGGTGTGTAGTGAAGTATCAGGTGCAGTAGAGGAGGGGGCTTTTCCACTTGTGCTTGGGGGAGATCATAGTGTAGCGATTGGTACTTTTGCCGGGCTAACAGCACATTATTCGAATTTGGGTGTGATCTGGTTTGATGCGCATGCAGACTTGAATACGGAAGAACGCAGCTTGTCCGGTAATATGCATGGGATGAGTGTGGCTGCATCCTTGGGGCATACTGCATTCAATCTGTCGCACATTGCTGGAGCAGGCGCGTTTATTGATCCGTCCAACTTGGTCTATATTGGTCTGCGTGATCTGGATGAGTATGAGAAAGAGCAGATTAAGGGAATGGGAATCCGAGCATTTACGATGCATGATATTGACCGGATGGGAATAAAGCAAGTTATTGAGGAAGCAATAGCTACAGCGGGAAAAGGGACAGATGGTATTCATGTCAGCTTCGACATGGATTGTCTGGATCCGCGGGAGGCTCCGGGTGTGGGCACCCCAGTACCTGGTGGTCTGAATTACCGAGAGGCACATTATGCATTGGAGATACTTGCTTCCACAAATCAAGTTACGTCGATGGAACTGGTTGAGGTGAATCCGTTGTTTGATCACAATAGACATACGGCAAGGCTTGGTGTGGAACTGATCGCTTCCTTACTTGGTAAGCGCATATTGTAAGCACTGAGAAGTGAAACGGAATGTGTAAGCTGTGCCCAAGGAATATACTTTCTTATTTATTATAGAAGGAAAGAAAACTGAGATCTCCGAAAACTAGGGCTAGTCACAATCAATTGTTCACTGCAATCGCAGTGGAAGTGGCTTCCCTGGTTATGTTTAATGGATATGTATATTAGAAGCGCCGTAATAAGGATGCTGAGAGTGATTTCTATAATACAGGAGCGTCAGATTACATATTGTGCTGATGATGTGGGTTGATTATCATTTTTGAAAAAAGACTTGCAATTGAAATCTGTACATGATATATTCTAATTCCGGCCAAGAAAACACGGTTTACACGGTGCGGCAAGCGAATGAAATAAGCTTCGAAAGAAACTTAAAAAAAGAGCTTGCAAAGTTGGTTCGGACATGATATTATATAAGAGTTGCTGAAGAGAACGACATTCGGTAACGAAACAAGTTTGATCTTTGAAAACTGAACAACGAGTGAGTGAACATTCTGCTTGCAGAATGAACGCGAAAGTTTGAGACAAGCCTTGGCTTGAATCGGCTGGAGCACAAATGAGATTTTTAATCTCGTCAGATTCAAAATGAGCTTATCGCTCTTTTCAATACTTTATTGGAGAGTTTGATCCTGGCTCAGGACGAACGCTGGCGGCATGCCTAATACATGCAAGTCGAGCGGACTTGAAGAGAAGCTTGCTTCTCTGATGGTTAGCGGCGGACGGGTGAGTAACACGTAGGCAACCTGCCCTCAAGTTTGGGACAACTACCGGAAACGGTAGCTAATACCGAATAGTTGTTTTCTTCGCCTGAAGGAAACTGGAAAGACGGAGCAATCTGTCACTTGGGGATGGGCCTGCGGCGCATTAGCTAGTTGGTGAGGTAACGGCTCACCAAGGCGACGATGCGTAGCCGACCTGAGAGGGTGATCGGCCACACTGGGACTGAGACACGGCCCAGACTCCTACGGGAGGCAGCAGTAGGGAATCTTCCGCAATGGGCGAAAGCCTGACGGAGCAATGCCGCGTGAGTGATGAAGGTTTTCGGATCGTAAAGCTCTGTTGCCAGGGAAGAACGCTTGGGAGAGTAACTGCTCTCAAGGTGACGGTACCTGAGAAGAAAGCCCCGGCTAACTACGTGCCAGCAGCCGCGGTAATACGTAGGGGGCAAGCGTTGTCCGGAATTATTGGGCGTAAAGCGCGCGCAGGCGGTCATTTAAGTCTGGTGTTTAATCCCGGGGCTCAACCCCGGATCGCACTGGAAACTGGGTGACTTGAGTGCAGAAGAGGAGAGTGGAATTCCACGTGTAGCGGTGAAATGCGTAGATATGTGGAGGAACACCAGTGGCGAAGGCGACTCTCTGGGCTGTAACTGACGCTGAGGCGCGAAAGCGTGGGGAGCAAACAGGATTAGATACCCTGGTAGTCCACGCCGTAAACGATGAGTGCTAGGTGTTAGGGGTTTCGATACCCTTGGTGCCGAAGTTAACACATTAAGCACTCCGCCTGGGGAGTACGGTCGCAAGACTGAAACTCAAAGGAATTGACGGGGACCCGCACAAGCAGTGGAGTATGTGGTTTAATTCGAAGCAACGCGAAGAACCTTACCAGGTCTTGACATCCCTCTGATCGATGCAGAGATGTATCTTTCCTTCGGGACAGAGGAGACAGGTGGTGCATGGTTGTCGTCAGCTCGTGTCGTGAGATGTTGGGTTAAGTCCCGCAACGAGCGCAACCCTTATATTTAGTTGCCAGCATTTCGGATGGGCACTCTAGATAGACTGCCGGTGACAAACCGGAGGAAGGTGGGGATGACGTCAAATCATCATGCCCCTTATGACCTGGGCTACACACGTACTACAATGGCCGGTACAACGGGCTGCGAAATCGCGAGATGGAGCCAATCCCAACAAAGCCGGTCTCAGTTCGGATTGCAGGCTGCAACTCGCCTGCATGAAGTCGGAATTGCTAGTAATCGCGGATCAGCATGCCGCGGTGAATACGTTCCCGGGTCTTGTACACACCGCCCGTCACACCACGAGAGTTTATAACACCCGAAGTCGGTGGGGTAACCGCAAGGAGCCAGCCGCCGAAGGTGGGATAGATGATTGGGGTGAAGTCGTAACAAGGTAGCCGTATCGGAAGGTGCGGCTGGATCACCTCCTTTCTATGGAGAATCGTTTCCTGCAACGGAAACATTCAAATACGCAGCTTAGCTGCAAAACACTCACTCGTTGTTCGGTTTTGAGAGCTCAAACTCTCAAACAGCTTGCTTTTGCATGGAGCTTGTTCTTTGAAAACTAGATATCGAAACGAAACAAACGCGAATTAGAACATTCCTTTAAGCTGAACTTGTGCAAACAAGTCAAGTGTATAAAGGTAGTTAAATTGCTTTTGTGAGGGTATCGGGTGAGAGCGACTTTTGGCTTTGCGCAAGCAAAACAAGGGAAGCGAGCGACCGAAACCGGAACAAAATGGTTAAGCTACTAAGAGCACACGGAGGATGCCTAGGCGCTAGGAGCCGATGAAGGACGTGGCGAACAACGAAACTGCCTCGGGGAGCTGTAAGCAAGCTTTGATCCGGGGGTGTCCGAATGGGGAAACCCAGCTGGGGTAATTTCCAGTTACTCACAACTGAATACATAGGTTGTGTAGAGGCATACCAGGGGAACTGAAACATCTAAGTACCCTGAGGAAGAGAAAACAATAGTGATTCCGTCAGTAGCGGCGAGCGAACGCGGAGAAGCCCAAACCAAAGAGCTTGCTCTTTGGGGTTGTGGGACGTCTCACATGGAGTTACAAAGGAACCGGTTAAGCGAAGAGGTCTGGAAAGGCCCGCCAAAGAAGGTAAAAGCCCTGTAGTTGAAAGTCTGTTCCCTCCGAGACGGATCCCGAGTAGTGCGGGGCACGTGAAACCCCGTATGAATCCGGCAGGACCATCTGCCAAGGCTAAATACTTCCTAGCGACCGATAGTGAAGCAGTACCGTGAGGGAAAGGTGAAAAGCACCCCGGAAGGGGAGTGAAATAGAACCTGAAACCGTGTGCTTACAAAAAGTCAGAGCCCGTTTTAGGGGTGATGGCGTGCCTTTTGTAGAATGAACCGGCGAGTTACGTTCCCGTGCAAGGTTAAGGTGAAGAGCCGGAGCCGCAGCGAAAGCGAGTCTGAATAGGGCGACTTAGTACGTGGACGTAGACCCGAAACCGGGTGATCTACCCCTGTCCAGGGTGAAGGTGCGGTAACACGCACTGGAGGCCCGAACCCACGCATGTTGAAAAATGCGGGGATGAGGTGGGGGTAGCGGAGAAATTCCAATCGAACTCGGAGATAGCTGGTTCTCCCCGAAATAGCTTTAGGGCTAGCCTCGGAAAACAGAGTCGTGGAGGTAGAGCACTGATTGGGTGCGGGGCCCGCAAGGGTTACCAAGCTCAGTCAAACTCCGAATGCCATAGACTTACTTCCGGGAGTCAGACAGTGAGTGCTAAGATCCATTGTCAAAAGGGAAACAGCCCAGACCATCAGCTAAGGTCCCCAAGTGTGTGTTAAGTGGGAAAGGATGTGGAGTTGCACAGACAACCAGGATGTTGGCTTAGAAGCAGCCATCATTGAAAGAGTGCGTAATAGCTCACTGGTCGAGTGACTCTGCGCCGAAAATGTAACGGGGCTAAACACACCACCGAAGCTATGGCTTGATGCTTTGCATCAGGGGTAGGGGAGCGTTGTATAAGGGTTGAAGGTGTACCGTAAGGAGCGCTGGACATTATACAAGTGAGAATGCCGGTATGAGTAACGAAAAGATCAGTGAGAATCTGATCCGCCGAAAGCCTAAGGGTTCCTGAGGAAGGCTCGTCCGCTCAGGGTAAGTCGGGACCTAAGGCGAGGCCGAAAGGCGTAGTCGAAGGACAACAGGTCGAAATTCCTGTACCACCGTAAGCCGTTATGAGCAATGGGGGGACGCAGTAGGGTAGTGACGCGGACTGATGGATGTCCGTCTAAGCAGTAAGGCTGATGTGTAGGCAAATCCGCACATTGTAAGGCTGAGCTGTGATGGGGAGCGAAAATTATAGTAGCGAAGGTCATGATCTCACACTGCCAAGAAAAGCCTCTAGCCAGGTGATGGTGCCCGTACCGCAAACCGACACAGGTAGGCGAGAAGAGTATTCTAAGGCGCGCGGAAGAACTCTCGTTAAGGAACTCGGCAAAATGACCCCGTAACTTCGGGAGAAGGGGTGCCCCGGTAGTGTGAATAGCACGAGGGGGCCGCAGTGAAAAGGCCCAAGCGACTGTTTAGCAAAAACACAGGTCTGTGCGAAGCCGTAAGGCGAAGTATACGGGCTGACGCCTGCCCGGTGCTGGAAGGTTAAGGGGAGTGGTTAGGGAGCAATCCCGAAGCTGTGAACCGAAGCCCCAGTAAACGGCGGCCGTAACTATAACGGTCCTAAGGTAGCGAAATTCCTTGTCAGGTAAATTCTGACCCGCACGAATGGCGTAACGACTTGGGCGCTGTCTCAACGAGAGATCCGGTGAAATTTTAATACCTGTGAAGATGCAGGTTACCCGCGACAAGACGGAAAGACCCCATGGAGCTTTACTGCAGCTTGATATTGAATTTGGGTACGATCTGTACAGGATAGGTGGGAGCCTTTGAAACGTGAGCGCCAGCTTGCGTGGAGGCAACGTTGGGATACCACCCTGATCGTATCTAGGTTCTAACCTGGTACCGTAATCCGGTGCGGGGACAGTGTCAGGTGGGCAGTTTGACTGGGGCGGTCGCCTCCTAAAGAGTAACGGAGGCGCCCAAAGGTTCCCTCAGAATGGTTGGAAATCATTCGAAGAGTGCAAAGGCATAAGGGAGCTTGACTGCGAGACCTACAAGTCGAGCAGGGACGAAAGTCGGGCTTAGTGATCCGGTGGTACCGCATGGAAGGGCCATCGCTCAACGGATAAAAGCTACCCTGGGGATAACAGGCTTATCTCCCCCAAGAGTCCACATCGACGGGGAGGTTTGGCACCTCGATGTCGGCTCATCGCATCCTGGGGCTGAAGTAGGTCCCAAGGGTTGGGCTGTTCGCCCATTAAAGCGGTACGCGAGCTGGGTTCAGAACGTCGTGAGACAGTTCGGTCCCTATCTGTCGTGGGCGTAGGAAATTTGAGAGGAGCTGTCCTTAGTACGAGAGGACCGGGATGGACGTACCGCTGGTGTACCAGTTGTTCCGCCAGGAGCACCGCTGGGTAGCTATGTACGGACGGGATAAACGCTGAAAGCATCTAAGCGTGAAGCCCCCCTCAAGATGAGATTTCCCAGTATGTAAGACCCCTTGAAGACGACGAGGTAGATAGGCTGGGGGTGGAAGTGCAGCAATGCATGGAGCTGACCAGTACTAATCGGTCGAGGGCTTATCCAATAGCAAGTTGTAATTCGCGTGTTTCGTTTCGAATCTAGTTTTCAGAGAACGATCTCTGAATGTAAGCTAAGCTATGCGTTTGGTGGCGATGGCGGAGGGGTTCCACACGTACCCATCCCGAACACGACCGTTAAGCCCTCTAGCGCCGATGGTACTTGGACCGCAGGGTCCTGGGAGAGTAGGACGCCGCCAAGCGATTTCCCTTTGGGGTATTTTTTTTGCCCCCCTTGCCAAGGAATAAGGGATATATATTAGGGCCCTTAGCTCAGTTGGTTAGAGCGCACCTCTGATAAGGGTGAGGCCGGTGGTTCGAGTCCACCAGGGCCCATAGCAAGACCACAACAAGAAATACACAGTGTATGGGGCCATAGCTCAGCTGGGAGAGCGCCTGCCTTGCAAGCAGGAGGTCAGCGGTTCGATCCCGCTTGGCTCCACCATTCCCTGATAGCTCAGTTGGTAGAGCACTCGACTGTTAATCGAGTTGTCACAGGTTCGAGCCCTGTTCGGGGAGCCATATGGAGAGGTGTCCGAGCTGGCCGAAGGAGCACGATTGGAAATCGTGTAGGCGTCACAAGCGTCTCGAGGGTTCGAATCCCTCTCTCTCCGCCAGATATTTTTTAGCAAGGCCCGTTGGTCAAGGGGTTAAGACACCTCCCTTTCACGGAGGTAACAGGGGTTCGAATCCCCTACGGGTCATAATATGGAGGCTTAGCTCAGCTGGGAGAGCATCTGCCTTACAAGCAGAGGGTCGGGGGTTCGATCCCCTCAGCCTCCACCATATAACTTTATAACGACGCGGGGTGGAGCAGCCCGGTAGCTCGTCGGGCTCATAACCCGAAGGCCGCAGGTTCAAATCCTGCCCCCGCAATTATACTTTCCTTGAGAAAGTGATCTGGAACCGTGGTGTAGTTGGCCTAACATGCCTGCCTGTCACGCAGGAGATCGCGGGTTCGAATCCCGTCGGTTCCGCCATTTTATAATTAAATATACACCGTGCCGGTGTAGCTCAACTGGTAGAGCAACTGACTTGTAATCAGTAGGTTGGGGGTTCAAGTCCTCTCGCCGGCACCATTTTTAGTATTTACATCTGAATTTGTGATAGAATGTATATTACAAGTGAAATTGTTAATACTAAGATTCTCTTAGTGGATGAATGGCTTACTCTATGGCGGTCGTGGCGAAGTGGTTAACGCACCGGTTTGTGGATCCGGCATTCGGGGGTTCAATTCCCCTCGATCGCCCCATGATTTTTTAATGGGGATTAGCCAAGCGGTAAGGCAACGGACTTTGACTCCGTCATGCATAGGTTCAAATCCTATATCCCCAGCCATTTCATTACGAGTCATTAGCTCAGTTGGTAGAGCACCTGACTTTTAATCAGGGTGTCGAAGGTTCGAGCCCTTCATGACTCACCATTATATTTTGCGGTCGTGGCGGAATTGGCAGACGCGCACGGTTCAGGTCCGTGTGGGCTAACCCCCGTGGAGGTTCGAGTCCTCTCGACCGCACCATATGTTTTGCGGAAGTGGCTCAGCGGTAGAGCATCGCCTTGCCAAGGCGAGGGTCGCGGGTTCGATTCCCGTCTTCCGCTCCAATATTTGCGCCCTTAGCTCAGCTGGATAGAGCGTTTGACTACGAATCAAAAGGCCGGGAGTTCGAATCTCTCAGGGCGCGCCATTATTTTCATAAGTATCGGGATGTAGCTCAGCTTGGTAGAGCACCTGGTTTGGGACCAGGGGGTCGCATGTTCAAATCGTGTCATCCCGATTTTTTTTATTTGCGGGTGTAGTTCAATGGTAGAACTTTAGCCTTCCAAGCTAATAGCGTGGGTTCGATTCCCATCACCCGCTTCCTAGTAACATATAGAAGAGCTTTTGCTTATAGCAAAGGCTCTTTTTGTGTTAAAAAGAATAAGTGTAATCTATTTAAAATAGGGTCAATTGTCATTTGATTAAGGATGGAATCTTTGTTTAAATAAATAGAACAATTCGTATCTGAATAACCATATTTATTTATAAAGGAGGACAAACAGTAATGAAAAGAGCTCTGGTCATTGGTGGAAACGGAACGCTAGGTAAAGCTGTTGTTGCGAAACTGAGAGATTATTCTGTTGAGGTTATTACAGCAGGTAGACAATCCGGAGATGTTCAGGTGGATATGACCTCGACAGAGAGTATCACTACCCTTTTTGAAACGGTGAGAAATATTGATTACGTCATTGTGGCGGCGGGCCAGACCCATTATGCGAAACTCGAAGAACTTACACCTGAGAACAATATGATTAGTGTGCAGGGTAAACTGCTTGGACAGGTCAATATCGTATTGATTGGACAGCACTATATTAACGACAAGGGGAGTTTCACGCTGGTCAGTGGCATTATACAAGACCACCCTATTGAGCAAGGTGCATCAAGTGCTATGGTCAATGGGGCTATTGATTCGTTTGCCAAAGCGGCAGCGTTTGAGTTACCAAGAGGCATTCGTTTGAATTCGGTTAGTCCTAATCTGTTTGTAGAGTCGGCGGAAAAATATAAGGATTTCTTTATTGGATTTAATCCTGTACCTGTAGAGAAAGTGGCTAATACGTTTATCCAGAGTGCACTTGGGATTGAAACAGCCCAAAATTTCAAAATATATTAAAAGCTGGACAGTTATTTATGATTTTGATGAATACCTATCCCTAATTATTTGTAGGAAGAGAAGGGTGTACATGAAATGCATTTAAATGTTAAGCATGTAGAATGATTTTTCCTGAAACAGGACTGAATGAGGCCATATGGAATATTAAATATAAAGGAGATCCACCGAAAATCCGGTGAATCTCCTTTTGTTTGTTGTGGATGAAATAGTCGGTATGTTTGGAATCAGGGAGCAGGTAGTCCAAGAACTTCGAGCATTTCATTGCGTTTGAGCGATTCGGCAATGGGGCCATCAATAAGCCATTTCTTAGCATTGAGGACATAGACATGACCATTTTGGACAGCGGGTAGGCTTTTCCATACTTGGAGTTGCTGGATTTCGTTGAGTTCATCTTTTGTTTTTTGCAACGCTTCAGCTGACCCATCTGAGCTAATAGACACGATAAACAGATAGTCTGCTTTGATTTCAGGCAAAAGTTCTACCGAGATACTGGCATTCATCCGATCCGGGTTCTCTGCCTCGAGTTTGGTAACGAGAGCATCGGGAGTGAATCCAACCTCATAACCCGATCCTACATAACTGGAAGCTGGAAATGGCGTGGATGGAATAGAAGAGAAGAACAAACGCATATCCTTCTCTTCCAGGCGCAGGAATGCAGCTGTAGGTTTGGTCTTGGTGATATCGGCTGCGAGCTTCTGAGCTTTAGTTACTTGATCTTTATTTTTTTGTAAAAGCTGTTCAGCCCGCTCTTCAATATCTAGCGCAGTAGCTACCTGCACGATAGATTCCTGCCAATTACGGCGATCATAAGTGATCGTAGGCGCGATCTTCTCGAGTTGTTCGAGAATTTTGGCATCCAAACTGGCATTGGCAATAATGAGGTCCGGATTGGCGCTAACTACAGCTTCAAAATTGACACTTTCATTAATGGGTTCGACAGCTACGCCTTGGGCTTCAAGTTGCTCATTCAGATAATCTTGCCGGCCAATAGGTGTAGCAAGTACCAGTGGTACCTCCAAGGAGAGGAGAATATCCTCCATATTAATGGACACAATTCGTTCAGGATGTGCCGGGATTTCTTTGCTGCCACTGGCGCTCTCCACGGTCTTAGTAGCTGATTCAGTGGATGAGTCGCCATCTGTACCCGCAGCTGATTTTACGCCATCTGCAGATGGCTGCGAAGTGCTTGCAGGTGTCTGCCCACACGCAACAAGTAACATGGCGAGTATGAACAGTATCCCCGTTATTTTGACATAATGCAGTTTGTACATCATAATCCCCCTGTGTTTCTAATGATATTGATTCTCAGTACACTTTATATTGTAGCGGTCTCATGTTGGGGGAGACATAGCCTTCTGTGCTATCCGGTCATGGATTAATGTGCTGAGTACCACCAAATAGTTTCAGGGTTTCATTGACAATCTGATCATGAGCATATGGTGAATAATCCAACCAAGGCATTTCATCTAGCAGATATACATGCTTGTTCTGCACGGGCATCAAATCTTGCCATAGCTGAGTATGTTGTAGTTTATGCCAACGTTGCTGGGATTCTGAGTCCTGATCCACAATCAGTAACATGCGATCTCCAACCATTCGAGGCAACTCCTGTTCATCCAATGCGCGATAGACTTGCCCTGGAAGCAGATCGTGTGAAGGGGACACACCGAGATCGTTATATAGAACAGCACCCCCATTGCGTCGCCCGTAGATTAACAGATGACCCATCATGATATGAATGATGGAGACCGTATCCTTACCGATGAGATGACTAAGCATTTCTTTGGCATGGGTTACTTTGTCATCATACTGCTCCAACCACTGCTGAGCATCTTGTTGCTGTCCCACAATGGAGGCAACTTGTATGAAGTGTTCCCGCCAGCTCAATCCTTTCCATGGGATAACGATGGTAGGCGCAATTCGCTGTAGCGTTCTTTTTAACGTATGGGCTTCGTACTCATTACAGAGTATGAGGTCAGGGCTCGCTTGCATCAACAACTCAACGTTGGTTTGCCAGATACGAGGATTCATGCGTTTGCTACGTCCCAGATGATAAGGGATATTCGAGAAAAACAGATTCCTGTGTTGATCCCGTCGGTTATCGATCAATGCCGCATGGGGGATGATCTGTAATGCCAGCAGATGGCCAGTGGTTCCGAAGGAGAGAGCGGCAATTTTACTGCGTTTCTGTCGTTGATAGGTAGAGGGAGACACGCCAACATATTTTTTGAATTTGCGACTAAAGTAAAACTCGTCCTGAAAACCAACCTGTGAGGCGATATGTTTGATGGTTTGGCCGGGGACGAGCAGCATCTCTTTGGCCCGGTCCATGCGGATGCTATTCACGTATTCCATGGGACTGATGCCAGTGCTGTTTTTGAATACCCGCGAATAGTGCCACACACTCATGCCTGCCACTCCGGCAAGAACTTCACGAGAAAGATGCTCAGCATATCCAAGCTCAATAAGTTCAAGCGTTTGATCCAAAGCAGAGGTGTGTTCGGAATCTCCTATTGCACTTTCTTTGGGAGGAGCATACACATGGGTTAACAATTCATGCATCAAAGTCTGAATACGAAATGGACGATTTTCTTGAGGTACAGAGATGCATTCATGGAGCTGTGAGGCAATTCTAGTACATTCCTGAAAAAGTTCATGCGGTAACTCATCGGCATAAGCCGAACGAAGTAACCCTTTTTGGTATACCTCCATTACAGTAGATCCGGAAGTAGCTTTATTGATGTCGGAGAGAGGCTTCAACATATCAAAATATATCGCGATGCCCTGTAAAGGATGAACCTCATCCGTTGTATATTCTATCGCTGTTCCTGGCAGGATCAGATACATCTTGCCGAGTGTGGCATGATTCAGCCTGTGCCCAATACGAATATCAGCTTCACCACCAGTACAGATGAGCAGAAGATGTGAGTCCGCTAATACGAATGGGGCAAGAAAAGACGCTTGATCGAGAACTTCGGATGTCTTGAATCTTGCATATAGGTCACGGGTATGGTCACCGTTAGATATCAGTGGAAAGACTTGCAAAGTCACCAGAATCCCTCCTTAACTTACCATAGTAACATTACATATGATGTATTTGAGAATAATTATCAATTATCGCATATTGTCATACAAATAAGTAGTCCATATGATAATATGAAAATGAAATAGCGAAATCTGATCATTGAACCGCGTAACTTTCCACTATAAATTGAATTGATATAGGTTACCGAGTTGTAGAATAGCCAATACATAGTGTCCATCATCCAAACTGTTAAGCGAATAACCAGTAAAATCTCAACTGATGTTAATCGTAGAATTACTTAAATAACAGATCATTTAATTCACTACGGAAAAAAAGACAAGCCCTCTCCTACGGTGTCCGCAGGAAGAGGAGCTTGTCTTTTTAATTAGAGCTAGCGATTAGTATCTTTCCAGAATCGTCTGTGTTTTCAAGCCATCAGCCGGAATCAGCCAGTTGTTGTTCTCCAGCAACTGCAACAGTTGGGTACGCAGTCCGGATACGGCTACAGTATCATCGGTTTTGAAAGAAACCTCTACGATATTCTCAATACCTGTACCTGCTGCGTCACGGATCGGCCATACTTCGAGTGTAAGCTCTTGACCACTCCATGTACCTTCATATCGTTGGAATGTGATTGGACCATATGCACGGGATTGAGTCAATTGCTGCTTGCCCCAGTTGGAGGCAGACCAGTTTTTCAATTTGCCCGGGAGCTTGTCCAGTAACATGTTCAAGGCTTCTTGCTGGGAAGGAAGTTGGACTCCTGTCGCTTTGGTATCGACTTTTTTGGTGTTGGAGAAGCTCAGCGTCTGTTTGCCGTATCCCCAATCAATTTCAGCCTCGTAGTTATCATCCGATTTATCAAATCCCTCTTGGTTAGCCAGAGTCAGCGCTGCGTTGATATCGCCATTGATCACAGGGTAGCGTTTTTTATAAGTCAATTCGTAGTTATTTTTATCATCCTTTTTGCGAAAACGAACGTTCCATCCTTGTTGATCCAATCCGAGAGCATTGGTGTCGAAGTACTCTACGTTAATATTTCTTGACGTGGAATTTAGGCCGAGTGTCTGGATCACTTCACTGCGTGGTGTCCCATCTGTATTCAATACAAGTTCCGGCTTGGCCAGAAACTTTACTTCATATGCAGGAACGGCATTGGCAGCAGCTGAAGCCTGGGGTGCTCCCAGAAATGTCATTCCACTTCCCAATGTTACGATGCTCAGCATCAATGAGGCGGTTACCTTTTTCCACTTTTTCAAAACCAATCACTCTCCTAATCTGAATTAACGTACAGACTCACTTTATCGCCTGAATATATGAAAGCGATTAAAGGGAAGCGCACATTGCGTTAACCCTGCATAGATTTGATGAATGGCAAACGATAGTTTATAGCGGATCAGGGCAATCAGCCATGGAAAATAGGAGAGCCGTGACTCACCTCTCGTAGCACTTCTTTGAAGCGGTTTACCTGAACGGAAGGGTGGCGGTCCTTGTTATGTACCGTATAAATATGGCGCGGCGCTTGTTCTCCGGGAATGGGAAGAACCTGAATGAGCCCGTGCTGTTCCTCCCACTGTACTGCCATCCGAGACATGAATGAGACATGCCCCCCGATTAACACGAGCTGTTTGATCGCTTCCAGGGAATCCATCTCCACGGTACTCCGCAAACGAATATCATGTTGCGCAAGCCATTGATTGGTTAACCGTCGTGTACTGGATTCATTGCCATGTAAGGCAAAGGGAATCTGCGCGATATGATCAGGTGTTAATGCATCCTTCTGGGCCAGTTCATGTTGTGGAGAACAGATCAATACCAAGTCATCTTTACACAGCGTCTCAGCTTGCAGGGCGGGTCCAACAAATGGCTCGGAAGAGATCACCCCCAGATCAATTTGATGTCGAATTAACATCTCGCGAATAACAGGTGATGGTTTGACGGATAAGACAATACGAATGCCCGGGAATTCCTGAGAAAAGGTGTTGAGTATGGTAGGCAGCAAATATGTAGCCGGTACATAGCTTGCTCCAATGTGCAGGGTGCCCCGATAGAGACTGTCATATTCCTTTACGACCCGCCTTGCCTCTTGGGTCAGAGCATTGATTTTGACGGAATAGTGGAGCAAAGCCTGTCCGGCTTCGGTTAAAAAGGTCTTTCCACTACGCGATTCGAATAATCGCACGCCCATCTCTTCCTCCAATGACTTCATATGAAATGTAACGGTGGGTTGCTTGATCCCCAGTAACTCGGCCACGCTTGTCATGTGATGATGCTTATCGATCAGCTCAACAATTTGCAATTTGATCAGATTCAATGTCCCGACACTCCTCTCACTTCTACTATATAAATTGAACTAAAGATTATTTACACAGACACTACGATGACAGAACAACCTTCCAATCGCTGTTATCCCCAGATTTTTTTGATTCCCTTTCTCAAGGGAAAATCCGGTGATAAAGGCGAACGCTCCGCTTTTTCAGGTTTTTTCTGTCCTCTCCGTTATCGTGCAAATGATTAGTTCACCTACTATAGATTTAATCTATGAACATCAACAGAATTCATCTAAAAAGTTAATTCCAATTTTACATACATGAGATACAACTCGCGAAAGCGGACGTTAGACTGAGAACAGTGCAAGAGATTAAGTAACAGAAGACAGGCAGGGATGCTTATGAAATTAGAGATAACTGGAATTCAAAAATCATTTAATCAAACACCCGCACTGCTGCCGACAGATCTAACGCTAGAACATGGAAAGTTCACGACCCTGCTCGGCCCATCGGGCTGTGGAAAAACAACACTGCTCCGCATGTTGGCCGGGCTGGAACAGCCAGACGCGGGGGAGATTCGTGCAGATGGTCAGTGTATCTACTCTGCGGCGAAGCGGATTGATATACCAACACACAAGCGTAATCTGGGCATGGTGTTTCAGGATTTTGCATTATGGCCGCATATGACCGTATACGAAAATGTAGCGTTTGGCCTGAAGGCCGGAAAACAGAAATCTGATCTGCGGCAAAAGGTGAACGAAGCGCTTGGCATGGTTCGCCTGCAAGGCATGGAAGACCGATATCCTCATCAGCTGTCTGGTGGACAGCAGCAACGGGTTGCTTTTGCCAGAGCCGTAGCGGTTAGACCTGGTGTGATCCTGTTCGATGAGCCACTGAGTGCACTGGATGCTGTACTTCGGGAAGAGATGCGGATTGAGATGATGTCTTTGGTACGAGACATGGGATTGACTGCGCTGTACGTCACACATGATCAGATTGAAGCGATGTCGATGTCGGATGAGATTGTGGTGATGCAGAAGGGGCGGATATTGCAAAAGGGAAGCCCGGAAACGATCTACTCGGCGCCAAGTGATCCGTATGTCGCTTCGTTTATCGGAAAGTCCAACTGGCTCACGCCTAATCAATCGATGGTGCGTCCAGAGCATGTCACCTGGAACAAAACAGGTCATGACGATCTGTGTTATCCGGGAACTGTACTCAGCGTCAGCTATGTAGGTGAGCGTTATGAAGTACGAGTGCAGATGGAAGGGCTTGGCGTATGGACAGCCTATATGAACCAAAGAGTGCGCGTAGGGGAGCGTGTGCAGCTCTATGTAACCCCTGAACGGATATGCCGAATGGACGGTTATGACCACCCGAGTATGAAGCAGAACGAAGCGATCGCAGTGGCATATTAGATTGTTGAACGAGCACGCAGTTGGAAGCAGAAGTACACATTTTATAAGAAACCAGGGGAGATGGACGAATATGTTGGGTATGAACACACGAAAAAAGAGCGCAATGCTGTTATTGACAGCGGTAATGAGTATCAGTTTGTTCGGATGTAGTACAGGGAACTCGACCACAGGCAACGCGGCACAACCCGCGGGCGAAGGAAACACGGCAGCAGCGGCGGAAACAACGAAACCAGCTGGCGGCAAGTTGGTCTTGTACAGTGCTGGCCCACAGAAGCTGGCGGATAACATCGTGAGCGGATTTACAGACAAAACAGGGATCGAAGTTGAGATGTTCCAGGGAACGACAGGAAAAATTCTGGCTCGTATGGAAGCTGAGAAATCCAATCCGGTTGCAGACGTTGTGATCCTGGCCTCTTTACCTTCAGCACAGGCTCTGAAAACCGATGGACTGACTATGCCATACCCTGAAGCAGCCAATGCAGACAAGTTGAACAAGGACTGGTCGGATGCAGAGGGCAACTATTTTAGCAGCAGTGCTTCCGCACTGGGCATTGTGTATAACACCAAACTGGTATCTACACCACCAACAAGTTGGGCAGAGCTGGCTACGCCTGCGTGGAAAGATGCAGTGAACATTCCCGACCCTACATTATCAGGTTCAGCACTCGACTTCATCACAGGCTACCTGAGCGCGAATGGTGAAAAAGGATGGGATCTGCTGAGTGCCTATAAAGCCAATGGTGTAGCGATGGCAGGTGCCAATCAGGAAGCACTTGATCCGGTCATTACGGGTGCCAAAAGCATCGTAGCGGCAGGTGTGGATTACATGGCGTATTCCTCCAAGGCAAAAGGCGAACCACTGGATATCGTATATCCTGAGGAAGGCACGGTAATCAGCCCAAGACCGGCAGCGATTCTGAAATCCAGTCCAAATGTAGAGAACGCCAAAGCGTTCATTGACTACCTGTTGTCCGATGAAGCACAGAAGCTTGTTGCAGATGCTTATCTGATTCCGGGCCGCGAAGACATTGAAGCGACTAACCGTGCCAATGTGAAGGATATTCCACAGCTTAAAGTGGATTGGAACTGGATGAGCGAACATGGCGAAGAGACAGCGGCGCGTTTTTCCGAGACTTTTAAGTAAGAAGAACAAGTATAGAGACAATTAGGCAAAAGGAATACCTGCTGTCTGTGGAAAGTCATGTGAGGTGAACGTAGTGAAACCTGTTGGAATGGACAACAACCGAATTTTTCGGAGAGTGGGCGTGATTCTGGCCCTCTTTCTGCTGACCATAAGTATTGGCGTGCCGCTCTTGCTCATCTTCTGGAAAAGTGTGTATCCGGACGGGCAGTGGGATTGGATGGCTCCGATTCGCACGATTACCGGTCATCATCTATCAGGTGTATTGCTGAACTCCGTCTGGCTTGGCATCTGCGTTGTAGCGGTAACTACGCTGCTGGCGCTACCGCTGGCTTGGATGATGGCGAAGACCCGAATGGGCGAGCATCGCTGGGTCGATGTAATCCTGATGATTCCGTTCATGACTCCGCCGTATATCGGATCGATGGGCTGGATTCTGTTTATGCAAAAAGGGGGATATCTGCAGCAATGGGTGCCCTCATCTGCGGGTTGGAGTGAGCTGTTCTTCAGCTTCTGGGGCATGGTGCTCATCATGAGCTTGCACCTGTTCCCGTTCCTGTATCTGCTGCTTCGAGATGCGTTGATCCGCATCGGTGGCAATCTCGAAGAAGCGGGAGCTGTGCACGGTGCACGTGCAGGATACCGTTTCAGACGTATTATTTTACCCTTATTGTTGTCGTCCTACGGCATGGGGATCATGCTGGTCTTTGTCAAAACGATTGCGGAATTCGGAACTCCGGCAACCTTCGGGCGCAAGATTGGCTATTATGTCATGACCTCCGAGATCCATAAGTACATCTCCAGTTGGCCGATTGACTTCGGCAAGGCGACTTCGCTGGCATCGGTGCTGTTGTCCGTCTGTCTGGTGATGTGGTATATGCAGTCTGCCATGAGTCGAAAGTTCACGTATCGTCTGGTCGGTGGCAAAGGGCAACGTTCGAAGCGATATTCTCTTCGTGGCGGAGCAGGATTGTTATGCGGGGTGTATCTTGCGATTCTGTTGATCCTGTCGATAGGTATCCCGTATTTCTCCATCATTGCCGCTTCGACCATGAAGTTACGGGGATCGGGAATTGCATTTGATAATCTGACCTTGGATCATTACAAAGAGCTGTTATCTTGGGGATCGGTGAGCATGAAGGCCATCGGGAACAGTCTCGGTCTATCCCTTGCGGCTTCAACGGTCGCTGTTATTATCGGAACTGGATTTGCGCTGGCGATCGGCAGATCATCTTCATTCATGCAGCGTGTAATTGACTTGTTCAGTCTGTTGCCTAATACGGTGCCGGGTATCGTGATGGTCGTGGGTCTGATTCTGTTCTGGAACTCACCCTGGATGCCAGTTACGTTGTATAACACCTACGGCATGGTTGTGCTCACGTACGTTGTGCTCTTCTTGCCTTACACGGTGCAGTATGTAAAATCGAGCTTTACCCAGATTGACGGAACATTGTTCCAAGCTGGGCAAGTGTTTGGCGGGAAGCCACTGTATATTCTGCGGCGAATCCTGATCCCGCTGATCCTGCCCGGCATGCTGGCGGGTTGGATGATGACCTTTACGATTGCTACCCGGGAGCTGGTAGGTTCGTTATTGATTCTTCCGCCGTCGATGCAGACGTCGGCTACGTATATTTTTGCCCAGTTTGAACAAGGTCAGGTATCACTGGGAATGGCGATGGCCGTTGTGACTGTAGGTATGACGGTGCTGATGCTGCTTGGAATTGAACTGCTGAATTCAAAGAGAAAGTGGAATGCATCATGATCAAACTGAACGTATGGGGCGGTGCAGGGGAACACGGACGTTCGGCCTATCTCCTGAGCGGGAGCCAGTTCCACCTTTTGCTGGATTGTGGTGTGAAAAAAGAAGGCACGGGCGAGTATCCGATGATTGACCCGGAGATTGTCCCGCAACTGGATGCGGTCCTGTTGTCCCACGCCCATGAGGATCATTCGGTCGGCATCCCTTTGCTGTACAAGATGGGCTACCAGGGTGAAGTGTGGACGACGAGAGAGACGAGGGCGCAGCTACGTACGTATTTTGCCAACTGGCGAAGGTTTTCAGAACGTGTCGGAGAGAAGCTCCCTTACGATGAAGCAGATGAGCAGGCTATTCGTTATCGGTATCTGGAAGATGAGGTCGTATCCCAAACCTGGTTCGAACCCATTCCCGAAGTAAAAGTGATGTGGGGCCGGAGTGGACATCTGGCTGGATCGGTGTGGTTTGGGGTCGAAATGGAAGGTAAGCGGATTTTTTATTCCGGGGACTACACGTCAGAATCGATGCTTTTACAGGAGGATTATCCAGCGGAGGCGTTCTTACGGGAAAACATGATTCGTGAAGATACGTTGTTCGATACTCCGAGCAGTGAACAGTGGGGCGCGGAGGAACTAATTGCTATAAACAGTGGGCAAAAGGCTGGAGAACTCATAACGTCACCAGATCAGACATCTGTTGCATCAGAAGCGTCGTCAAGAACACTTGTATCCATGGAGATACCCATGAAGGAGAGAAATTTCACATCCAATGGAGCAGTCAGAGCAGGCAGAGCAAACGTAGCAGACGCTGCGCCAATATCTTCCGTCGTGATAGATCTGGCGATCGTTGATGCGGCCTACGGTACGGACCAGGATACACAGGCGGACAAACTTGAACAGCTTGAACGAGCCATTCGCCAGACGATTGCTCAAGGTGGAAAGGTGCTCTTACCCATGCCTGTTGTAGGGCGTGGACAGGAGATCGTACTGTGGGCACAGCAACAATTCCCAGCTATCCCAATCGTAGTGGAACAAGGGCTGGTGGAAGGGATGAAGCAGCTTATGCATGTTCCGTATTGGTTGAGGGAGAAGGGAGAGCATGTCATCGGAAGTTCGTTGAAAGACAAAATTGATTGCTTTCTGACCGGACGAGGATGGGAGCTGCCTACAACCACCCAAGAGCGGGAACAACTGTTGGAACATCATGCTGCTTCGCTATGGTTCATTCCGGACGGTATGATGCAGTCCTCGCTTGCCCGTTGGTACTATAGTCAATTATCGGACAGGGAGGAGAATCTGATTCTGCTCACTGGGCATGTTGCTCATGGTACATTTGCTGATAAGTTGCTACGGGTTCCTGACAAGTATGGAGTGTGTGATGTGCGGAAAATACGTTATAAAGTACATCAGGGCTGGAAGGATGTTGAACGGATGCTGCATCAGGTTCCAGCAATGCATACGGTCCTTGTGCATGCTGACCGGGCAGAGACGGACCGATTAAAAGAAGGTTTGCTCAGAAATAGCCCGTCACCGGGAACAGTGATACATTCACTGTCTGCTGGTGACGAGCTATATGTGTGAATTGTGCATGAATCGAATTGATGCGTCAGATTGGAACGTCCCTGGGGACGTTCTTTTTCCATTGTTGTCTGATCATTTAGGGTTCGCGATGAATGGGGTGCTCCAGCTCGGCATGACCCATCAAACTATCAACGGCTTCACCATCCACCAGTATATCCAGACTCTTCACTTCATCAAATTGAAACATCGTTGTTGTTAAAGCTTCCAATGCGAGCAATTCTCCACTGGTACCGAGGTTCGCTTCAGCGGGGATATGAACATCCAAAGTCACCGTACCCTCAGCATATTGGACAGAGAGCAATTCCACCTGCTCCCAGAGGGAAACAAGCTCTGAATCGGTGTTTGTTTGCAACGCTGCAAATGTTTTTTCATATTTTTCGGAGTCATCCTTGTACTCAATTTCCTGCTCTGTTTTCTCTAGCTCAAGTACCTGAGAGTCTGCCAAATATACATCGACGGCTTGTGTATTCATTGTGCCCAGATCCACCTCCGTTTCGGATGGGTTTGGTGCCTGCACCTGTCCTCCCTGAACAGCAGGTTCATTCGAACCGGATTGGCTCACTGGCTTCTGGGCACATCCAACTCCGATAAGGATCAAGCATGATAATATAAGTGCACAACCTAGCTTCTTATTCAAAGAATCACTTCCTTTATCTGATTTATTTGATGATTTATAGGCCCAAATACTCCTTGATTCCATCGGCTATCGCTTGAGCGGCTTTCATCTGAACAACTTCGGACGACATCAGTTCTTCATCGAGCACATTACTCAAGAATCCCACTTCCAAAAGCACTGCAGGCATGGTCGTGTCTCGGATTACTTCCAAGTTGCCATTCTTCACACCACGATCTCTGAGACCCATGGCTTTCACCAAACGTTGATGAATGATAGTAGCTAATTCCTTGCTGTTACTGCGTTGATAATAATATGTCTCCGTACCTGTGGCTTGGGGGGCGGACTTCACGCTATTGCCATGGATAGATACAAATACATCCGCATTTAATTGATTGGCGAGTTGAACACGCTCAGGGCGGGTCGGATAGGTATCACCTTCACGAGTCATCACCAATTCGATATTGGGTTCATTGAGCAACAGGGCTTGTACTTTGTGAGCTAATGCCAGATTGTATTCCTTTTCGGGTTTGTTCGTGATGCTGATCGTCCCTGGATCACTGCCACCGTGTCCTGGATCGATGACCACAACCTTGCGTCCTGAGTCGCCTACTGGAGTGACTGGAGCAGGTGTGACATTGTCACCCGCAACATTCAGATCAATAATCAGTTTGTCGGCAATGACGTTCTGGTTGTACTGGACATCCTTCACATTATTCAATTCTACGACAATGCGAACTTGTGCCGGTTCTCGTTTGAACAGTGAATATCTCACTTCTGTCACATTGGGATAACCGCTCACATCCAACTTGCCATTGAGTCCTTGATCCAGCGGCTGGGAGATATCGCCAAAGGTGGCTCCGGGCAAGTCCACAACCAGACGATCAGGGTACTTGAGGGTCGTTACTATCGGCTGAACGGCCCCATCGGTGGATAACACGAGCTGATTATTGGCAAATTGGATATCGGTAACCTGAGCGGTAGAGCTTGAATCCCCTTTTCCAGGACTATTTCCTGGTTCAATAGCAGGTTCCTTACTGGTGTTTGTTAAGTATACGATCTTGTCTTGATTGTTCCATCTCACCTTAAGCCCCATTTGTTCACTGACAAATCGAATGGGCACCACCAGCGTTTTATTCAAAATCTGCGGTGCTGTGTTCAAAGTGACTTGTTTGTCAGCAACCATGGCTTGCTTTTGATCGACGGTAAGAGAAATCGTCTGTTGATCTTGCTGAATTTTTACAGTGCGTGCTTGTTGGTTCCAATCGACTTTGAATTTCAAATTTTCGGCAACGACACGAATCGGGATCATCACGTTTTTATTGATAATCGTTACCTGTACATCACTTGGGAGGACTAATTCCTCTCCATCCATAAAGATTTTCGACGTGCTTGCAGCGGCATTTCCCTGATTAGGGAGCAAAACGAGTAAGAATAGACTCAAAAACAGTAGTAAAATGGTTTTCTTCATTATGCACCTCGACTAATATTAGATCATTTTCTTAATTCCAAAATATCCCTACATAATATAAACGGTAAAAATGTAAAAATGTTTCTCTTCTGATATCTAATTATCAATTGATGGATGAAAACATGATGTGTGATCTCAAATGGGATGAATATTTCTCTTTATATTTTTAATGATGTAATTAAATTTCATATAATGTTTGACTTGTGAAATTTAATATCATATACTGGGTGAAATTATGGCAGGATGACGTGTTCATCGGGTCTTGCAGGAGGTTGGAAGTGGATGGATACAGGCAGCTATCCGATGTGGGAGAAGTATCGTTTGAAGCAGGAGCATCTGGTCATCGGACTAATGTCAGGAACGTCACTTGATGGAACTGACGCCGCACTGGTGCGTATTCAAACCGATATGAGCGGGGCATTACAGCAGATCGAGCTGGTTGATTTCGTCTGTGTGCCATATTCGAATGGATTGAGAGACGTACTGATCCGGTTATGTTCACCGGAGACGGCGCGTGTCGACGAGCTGACAGCCGCGCATTTTGGTGTATCGGAGTGGTATGCGCATAGCGTTACGGAACTGATACAGTCTGCCGGTATCTCAACGCAGCAGGTGGATATGATTAGCATGCATGGACAGACGGTATGGCATGCTCCTGTAGCATCTGCATTTCCAGGGCCAACGGGAGCAAGTATTGATGTGGTATCGACATTGCAGATCGGTGAATGTGCTGTCGTTCGAGAACGGACAGGACTGCCAGTGATTGGCAACCTGCGAGCAAGGGATATGGCGGCTGGTGGGGAAGGTGCCCCGCTTACGCCTTATGCGGATGCTCTGATGTTCCGAAGCCTGACGGAAGGGCGGCTGGTGCAGAATATCGGCGGCATTGGCAATGTGACGGTGCTTCCCTCCGAGTCATCTACCGAAGGTATTTCGGCATTTGATACGGGACCAGGGAATATGGTGATGGACGCCATTGTGCGGCAGGCAACGGATGGACGGAAGCATTATGATCCGAATGGAAGTATTGCCGCACAGGGGAAGGTCGATCAGGGTCTGGTAGACCTGTGTTTGGAGGATGAGTATTTCAAAAGACTTCCACCGAAAAGTACCGGGCGAGAAGTATATGGAGCCGCGTATGCAGTGAGACTGATGGAGATGGCCGCAAAGCGTTCCTTATCTCTTGAAGATACGCTGGCTACTGCCACCTGTCTGACCGCGGAAACCATCGTGAGTGCAGTGAAGGATTTTATCCTGCCCAAGGTGCAAATATCGGCCATGCTCGCGTGCGGTGGTGGCACTTCCAATGCCACGTTAATGGAGATGATCCGTCAGAGACTACCGAAGGATATCCGTTTGGAGCGAACGGCAGATTATGGTATACCCGATGATGCTCGGGAAGCCATTGGATTTGCTTTACTTGGCCATGAGGCACTTATGGGAAGAACCAATACACTTCCGGCAGTAACCGGCGCAAAACACGCCGTAATCTCGGGCAATCTCACACTTTAGTGAGACCTGAATTTAATATGAGTTCAGTTATGGAAGGGCGAGGAATTCGATTAGACGCGAGTGGAATTATAAGATAAAATGCTTGTACATGAATGCAGTACGGAAAGGAGGAGCGAATGGAAGGCATGAAAGGTGGACTTGTACGTTTACGCGCATTAATGGATGACTTGACCCCGTCCGAACGGAAGATCGGAGCTTATATTCTCGATCACCCGCAAGAAACTGTTCAATCCTCGGTGGCCCAGTTGTCTGAAAGGAGTGGAGGCAGCCCAGCTGCCATTATCCGTCTCTGTAAATCACTGGGTGTAACGGGTTTTCAGGAGCTGAAGCTGAAGATTGCCGGAGATTTGCAGACGAGTGAGCCATATCAATATACGGAGATTCGTCCCCAGGACTCCATGGAGAGCATTATTCAGCATGTGTCCGCAAACAATATTCAGTCGGTGAAGGATACGGTTCATATTCTGGACCCACGTCTGGTGGAAAAAGCTGTGCACGTGCTTCATCAGGCAAACCGGATCTTTTTCTATGGAGTAGGGGCCTCCAACCTGATTGCGCTGGATGCACATTACAAGTTCATGCGAATCAATCGCACAAGCTTTTCGTTCGCCGATCCGCATATGCAGATTTCGTCCGCAACGACGCTTCGTGAGGATGATGCGGTTGTATGTATCTCGTATTCAGGGGAGACGTCGAACGTAATCTCCTGTCTCAAGCATGCTCATGATGGTGGTGCAGCGACAATCAGCATTACCAAGTGGGGCAGCAATACACTCAGTAGTATGGCGGATGTGCCCCTGATGATTACTTCTACCGAAAGTGATATTCGGAGCGGAGCAACTTCGTCACGGATTGCACAGTTGAACGTGATCGATATTTTGTATCTGGCGATTGCCAGTCGGGATTATAACCAGTCGGTGGAATATTTGGAGAAGAGCCGACAGGCTATTCTGGAGCACAAGTGAAGTAGAACCATATGAATCCCTTTCTGCTTATGCAGGAGGGGATTTTTTGACGGATTATATCCGCCTTTAGAATAAAAAAATAAAAAAAAGAGCCCAGACTAATGTCGGACTCCTCTCTTTCAACCTCTAATAATCCCCCTGTATGTCTCAGGAAGGCCCCGCAATGGCGCTGCGGACAAATCCGTCAGCCAGATCAAGCCTGTGCTGGGCTTCCGTTGCGTCCACACCTGCCATCAGCATGACGATTGCCGTTTTTACATGACCGTCTGCACCGGTAAAAGCCTCTTCAATATCCGCTTCATTCGCTCCGGTTGCCAGATGGATCATGCGTTTGGCCCGATGAACAAGCTTCTCGTTCGAAGGGTTCAGATCAACCATGAAATTACGGTAAACCTTGCCCAGACGAATCATGGCGGTAGTGGTGAGCATGTTCAGAATCATTTTCTGGGCGCTGCCTGCCTTCATACGTGTTGAACCCATGACAACCTCTGGGCCGACAACAGCCTCAATGCTCACATCAGCCAACAGGGTCATCGGCGTGCCTGTATTATTACTCAGGCTGATCACCGTAGCCCCGATCTCCTTGGCGTGTCTCATCGCACCCAGCACATACGGCGTTCGTCCACTGGCTGCAATGCCAACCACAACATCGTTTTTTTCTAAGCCATGTTCATCAAGGTCGGCAGCTCCCAACTCCTCATTATCTTCAGCACCTTCAACCGGGTCCTTCACTGCCCGGAATCCCCCTGCAATAATACCCTGCACCATGGAGGGCGGGGTTCCGTAGGTAGGCGGGCATTCGGAAGCGTCAAGTATTCCTAATCGTCCACTGGTACCTGCGCCTACATAAAAAAGCCTGCCGCCAGACTGAAACGCCTCCAAGATCCGATCCGCAGCTTGAGCAATGACCGGAATGAGGGGCTGAATGAGCTCCGCAATCCGTTGATCTTCCTTATTAATGAGCTCCATAATTTCTGCCGAAGGCAATTCATCTATATGATCCGTTAGTGGATTGGGTTGTTCTGTTAGTAGTGAATTCAGCATGTGATTCATCCGTATGGCCTCCTTCTCTCTTTTAAAATGATTCATTCAGGGAACAGCGTCTTCTTGCCAGTTGTGCTGCGCCAACCGCTGGAGCGGGGGCATCTTCACGATATACAAAGTCCAACTCTTCATAATATTCAGATAACTTGTGAATAAATGTATTTCGGAAAAGTGTTGCGTATCGAAACAGTGATCCGGACAGGACAACCGGAGTGGATGCAAATTCGGGATGACGTGCAATCAGCGCCTTGGCGGTATCCGCCAATTGTGAGGCTTCGTCAATGATCAGTGCGCGGGCGGCCTCATCTCCGAGTTCAGCAGCTTCTATAGCTAGGCGGGCGATGGATGCGGTCTCGGTTTTGCCCCAATCCGTCTGATACACCCGCGTCTTTAGCTCCGATATATCCCGAAGGTTCAGATTCTTTAGAAGAAGCGGGGTTAAACGGGTGGGAGGAAGAACGCCGTCATAACTCTGCATAACCACTTGGAGTGCACGCTGCCCAATACGATAGCCGCTCCCCTCATCTCCGAGCAGATGACCCCAGCCTCCTGCACGGTATCGCTCGCCTTCCCGCGTAAATCCGTACACGATGGACCCTGTTCCAGAGATGCATAATACACCGTGCGTATGTCCGAGAGAGGCCATCAGAGCAATCTCTCCTTCGGATACAACCCAGACTGGACAACCTTCTGATGCCTGTTGATTACGACTCTTCATATAGTTATTTACTGCTTTGGCTACAAGTTGCCGTTCTTGGATCGTATCTACACCTGACATACCAAGGCATATACCCTCACAATTTGTCGATAAATCACTTATTAGATTAAATAGCTGTTCCAGCACTCGTTGCAGTTCGGAAATGGCCTGTTCAGTGGATACGCTGTGAGGATTCGTGGGACCGCCGCTGAGTCGGGCGAGAATTTCACCAGATTCAGAAATGATTGCTGCATCAGTATTGGTACCGCCTCCATCTATGCCTACATATACTCGCAAAGTGGCTCACCTCGCTTGCTTGGGTTTTCTTTTTACATAGTATAGTTGCATGAAAAGAAAAAGTAAAATTAAATTTTATAATAAAAAAAAATGTTGAATTTTTATTTTACAACTCATATAATGAATTCAATCTACAATTTCGGAAGGAATTAATACTGTTAATGTCAATTAAGTTGACGTTAATATTGCATTTAAGAGATTTAGCCTGCGACTGGCAGGCCCAATCTACAGGGGAGGTGCTTTTCCTTACTGCCGCGTGTATAGGTGGATTGCGTTTGAAGGCCGAACGATCACAAAGGGGTAGCATGGTTAGGCAATGAAAGAATCGGATGATGACATGCAAAGGAGATGAAGGGATGAAAAAGAAGGGTCTGGTATGGGCAATGTTGTTGATGATGGTCTGGGTTACAGCCTGTGGGAATAGCGGAGGTGCTGCTTCGGATGACCCGAATGCCGATGATACGGTAACGGTATGGACCTATCCTGTACATGGCACATATGAAGATGAACTGAAGGATCTAATCTCTGATTTCAATAAAGAACACCCGAACATTACCGTGAAGACGGAAATTCTTTCCTGGGCGGAAGGGCCCAAAAAATTCGATGTCGCTCTGAACGCAGGTAACCCGCCGGATCTTTATTTTCATAGCGTAGACGGCACATATGTGAATACGGGATTGGCACTTGAGCTGGACAGCTACCTGACACCTGAGATCAAGGACGACTACCTGCCAGGTACGCTGGATTTAGGCCAGATTCAGGGGAAACAGTATGGACTGCCTTTGTATCAATTCCAATGGGCTTGGGGTGGCAACAAACGCATTCTGGAGGAAGCAGGCATTGATTGGAAGTCCATTCAACAAAATGGCTGGACCTGGTCCGAATTCAACGATGCTGCTGCCAAGCTGACCAAAACGCTGGATGGCGGGGCCAAGCAATATGCACTGGTTACCGATGGAACCTCGCTTGACTTCATTGAAATGCTGTCTCGTAACAACGGGATGATCGATGTTCTTGATAAAGACGGCACGTTCCAATGGAATGATGGTCGCATTCTGGATACCCTCTCTTTTATCAAAAACCTGATGGATCAAGGGTATATGCCGAAGGAAACGGCGGCTCTCGCTCCAGCGAAACGGACGGATATGTTCTACGCGGGGGAAACGGCGATCATCTCTAAAGCGATTCCTTATTATGATGTGATGATTCAGAACCGCAACAAGGACATCGATGATGGCAAGGTGCAGGGAGAGAAGATTGATTTTGTCCTGTTGCCTGTACCACATAATGATGATCAACCTGCGGCCACAACGATGGGCGGCGAAGGGTATGTAGCCTTCAAACAGAAAAAGGACAAGGGCGAACAGCATGCTAAAAATACGTTCCTGGTGATGGAGGCGCTTAGTGGTGCCAAAGCAGGGAACTCGGCCAATGAACTGGCGCTTCCATTCGTAAGACAGTCCCAGGTGGATCTGTTTAAAGGAAAAGAGCTTGGTCAACCGGATAATCTGGCTGCTGCAAAAGTCATGGCAGAAAATATCGCCATGCCGGTTGTACTTGAACTGGATATCGACAAAGCATCTCAGCAAAAACAATTCAAGGAACAGGTTGTGAAGCCTAATATTCAGGCGCTGTTCTCGGGTGAAAAATCACCGGAGCAGATCGCAGAAGACTTCAAGAGCAGAGGCCAGCAGATGTTTGGACAATAACTCGGACAATCAAACATAACGTAAAACCACACTGATTAGGAGAGGAGGATTCGCTATGCAGACCGCCCTTGCGCCAAAATCGTCAGTGCCCCGGACTTCCCGGGTTGCCCGGTTTTGGCGAGACTACGGGTGGGCGTATTTGTTTATTTTGGCGCCTGTCCTGCTGTTTCTCATTTTCACACTGTATCCCGTTCTGACGGCTCTTGTGATGAGCTTCCAGAAATACAATATTATGAACTCGACGTGGGTTGGATTGGATAACTACGAGCGTTTGGTGAAGGATGAGACATTCTGGAAGTCGATTAAAAATACAGTCATCTTCACCGTAGGCACAGTCCCGGTCAATATTCTCATTACATTTGTACTGTCCTATTTCATCTATCAAATGAAAAGCAAATGGCAGACATTTTTCAAAGCTACCATGTATCTGCCTGCGGTAGCCTCCGGGGTGACCATCTCCATTGTATGGCTGGCGATCTTTGACCCGACGGATTCAGGACTGCTCAACCGTTTCCTCGGTCTGTTCGGCCTGGACCCGGTAATCTGGCTGGGCCAGTCGGGAACGGCACTCTTTTCCCTCATTCTGATGAACTGGCTTGGATCGCACGGAGCGGGCATTATTCTGTATCTGGCAGCCATGGGTGGTATTCCGAAATCGCTGTACGAGGCGGCGGATATTGATCATGCCAGCGGCTGGACCCAGTTCAGCAAGATTACATGGCCGCTGCTCAAACCAACGACGCTGTATCTGCTCGTCACGGGTGTCATTACATCCTTCCAGGTGTTTATCTCGGTATATCTGATGACACAGGGTGGGCCAAACTTTGCGACAACAACAATCGCTTATCTGATCTACGAGACGGCATTCAAGTTCTATGAATTCGGATTGGCTTCTGCACAGTCGTTTGTACTGGCGATTATCATCATTGTCATCTCCGTCATTCAGTTCAAATATTTCTCCAGCGATATTGAGTATTAGAGGTAGTTCAAAACACGAACTATTAGAGCACGTTGCATTAAGCATCCGGGGGTGAATGAAATCCATGAAATCAACACAGAAAAAGATACTGCTCGTTGTTGCATCCATTCTGCTGGTGGTCTGGGCGCTGGTGACGGTCATTCCGATGTATTGGATGCTCGTTGGTTCGGTGCAGGATAGTGCGATGTCGGCTTCGTTTAAACCACAGATGATTCCGGAGCAGTTATCGTTATCACCATATGAGCGCTTTTTTGCCAAAACCGATGCCTGGCGCTGGTTATACAATTCGCTGCTCATCTCGATTATTCTGACCGTAACGAATGTATTCTTTGCCTCCCTGGCGGGATATGCGTTTGCCAAACTGAAGTTTCCGGGTAGTCAGGCGGTATTCTGGACTTTGCTTGGGACAATGATGATCCCGGCGCAGGTGACGCTGATTCCTTTGTACATTCTGATGGTCAACGTGTTTGACCTAGGGGACACGTATACGGCCATTATTCTGCCTGCTGCCGTTAGTGTGGGCAACATTTTCTTGATGAAACAGTTCATGTCTACGCTGCCCACATCGCTGATACATGCGGCACGTATCGATGCATGTAGTGAATTCGGTATCTTCTGGAAAGTCATTCTGCCGATGGCAAAGCCGGGAATCGCGGTGCTGGCGATATTCACGTTTGTGGCTTCGTGGAACGAATTCTTCTGGCCGTTCCTCATTACCAATTCCAACGAGATGCGTACCATTCAGGTGGGGCTGGCCTCGTTTGTATTTGCCGAATCAACGGACTTCGGCGCAATGATGGCTGGGGCTACAATAGGTGCGCTGCCCATGATCATTCTGTTTTTCTCACTGCAACGTTATTTCCTACAAGGCATTACGATCGGTGCAGTAAAAGGTTAACTGTTAGTTCAGGACAAGCGACAACGTAAAGGGGGATCTACCTATGGCACGCGTGGAGTTTCGCCAAGTGCGCAAAGAATTCAAAGACGATCATAAAGGAACGTTCACGGCTGTGGCCGGCTCGGACTTTGTTATAGAAGATAAGGAATTCGTAGTGTTTGTGGGTCCTTCGGGCTGTGGCAAGACAACGTCACTGCGGATGATTGCCGGACTTGAAAAGCAAACAAGCGGTGATATTGTGATCGGTGACCGGCTAGTTAACGATCTGCATCCGAAGGATCGGGATATCGCGATGGTGTTTCAGGATTATGCACTCTATCCGCATATGACCATCCGCGAGAATCTTTCCTTTGGCCTGAAAAACCTGAAAAAGCCAAAGTCCTACATTGATGAACAGGTGCAGAATGCGGCCTCCATTCTGGGACTGGAAGCTATGCTGGAGCGCAAACCACGCGAGCTGTCTGGTGGTCAGCGCCAGCGTGTTGCGGTGGGACGGGCGATCGTCCGTGATCCGCAGGTGTTTTTATTCGACGAACCACTGTCCAATCTGGATGCCAAGTTGCGGGTACAGATGCGGGTGGAGTTGGGTGAGCTGCATAAACGTCTCGGTGCCACGATTGTGTACGTGACGCATGATCAGGTAGAAGCCATGACACTTGGGGAACGCATCGTGGTCATGAATCATGGAGATATTCAGCAGGTGGCTTCACCGAAAGAATTGTATGCGAGTCCGCGGAATATGTTTGTTGCCGGATTTATCGGTTCCCCGGCGATGAACTTCATCGATGCCCGGATTGAAGGCACGCAGGTTGTCGTGGACGGTGCATCATTCACCTTGCCAGAAGATCTACTCGCTCGTCTTCAGAGTCATCAAGGCAAGCCGGTGATTATGGGTCTCCGTCCAGAGCATATTTTTGGTGATGATGTCGCTCCGAATATCCCAACAGACCATATGCTGCAGGCACGAGTTCAGGTTGTAGAACATCTGGGCTCCGAGAATTTGGTGTATTTCCATTCCGGTGCCCGTACTGTTACGGCCAAGGTCCACCCGGAAACACATGCTTATGTAGGTATGGACAAAATTTTTGTACTGGACCTGCGTAAGGCACACTTTTTTGATCCAGAGACGGAGCTTGCGATCGGACGTGAGTAAGAGACGATGCCTGGTGAAGAAGGAACGGTGAGAAAGGGGAGAATAAAAATGCGTAAGCTGAGTGAAGTATTGATCAAGTCGGGTGCGGAAATCTATCGGGATATTATTTCGGTGGCCTTGTACAGTGTCGTTAGCTCCATCGTTTTGATTCCCATTCTGATGTTTGCTCCGTTGCCGATCGCGGTGCTGCTTCTGGCCTTGATGTATATGCCCATCCTGTTCGGGGTCTGTTATGCCATGCATCACAGATTGGAACGTAAGGAACGGCGCAATGGACTTAAGGATATTTGGGTCGGAACATTGAAGGGAATAATCCCGGGAGGATCGTTGGGTGTGCTTTTCGCGGTGCTTGGCTTCATTCTATGGTCAACCTGGTGGTATTACGGTGGACAGGGTGGAATTACAGGTACAGCAGTGGGTGTATTCCAGACGTTCTTTGTCCTCATGGCGCTGATGTCACAGTTCTATACCTGGCAGCTTGTTTTACAAAAAAACATGGGCATCGTTCAGGCGATGGGGGAAAGTGTAAAGCTGTTCTTCCGTCACCCGGGGTACACGATGGGCGCTTGTTTTCAGGCCATGTGCCTGACGGCTCTGCTGATGCTGACTGTCGTTGGTTTCGGAGCGCTGTTTGGAGGTATGTTTGCCATTTATCAGCATAAGGTTGCTCTTAATGTGCTGGAGCCTGAAGAAGAGCCTGTCGTAACAGGTGGTAATGATCACCAGCATACAGGCTGGGTCAGCCAGGGGAATGTGTGATGGGTCAATTGAATGGGACCGAGCAGATCCCGGCTGTAAAAACGGGAGTTGATCTTCTGTCCAGAGGGTTATCGCATCCATGGATAACGGGTAACCGAATCGGTCTAATTACAAACCCGACTGGTAATACAGCGGATTTTGTATCGACAATAGATGTGTGCGCCGGACTGGCTAATACCGAGCTTACAGCGCTCTATGCCTGTGAGCACGGACTGTATGGAGAGCTTCAGGCGGGTGTCAGATTCGGAGACATGCTTCATCCACGTCTGGACATTCCGGTGTTCAGCCTGTATGGAGATTACAAGAAACCTACGCCTGCAATGCTGGCTGGAGTGGATACGGTGCTGTTCGACATTCAGGATGTGGGTATCCGTTATTACACATATGCCTCAACCTTGTTCCATATGATGGATGCCTGTGCTGGAGCAGGCAAACGTATGCTGATTCTGGACCGTCCCAATCCGCTGGGTGGAAACGTTGTGGAAGGCGGTGTGCTGAACGCGGGGTATGAATCACTCGTTGGCGCTTGGCGTGTACCTGTACGTACGGGATTGACGATAGGTGAACTCGCCCTGATGGTTAACAGCGAGATGGATGTACCTTGCGAATTGGACGTGGTTACCATGGAAGGATGGCAGCGATCCATGGAGTTTGCGGATTGTGGGCTTCCCTGGATGTTACCCTCTCCCAATATGCCCACGCTGGACAGTGTGCGGGTATATGCAGGTACGTGCCTGTTCGAAGGCACTAATGTATCGGAGGGCAGGGGCACGACCCGCCCATTCGAGTGGATTGGAGCCCCCTGGATTGAGGGTGAACGTTTGGCGGAACGATTTCGGGAATACAAGCTGGAAGGTGTACATGTGCATCCAGTATACATGTCCCCAACATTCTCCAAACATGCAGGTGAGCTGTGTGGTGGCGTAAGGATTTTTGTAACGGACAGCGGGAAATTCCGGGCGGTAGAGACAGGGTTGGTGCTTTTGCATGAACTGGTGTCACTCTATCCGGAGCAATTCTGCTGGCTGGAGCCACCAGAGCCGGGTTCAAGGTACTTTATCGACCTGCTGGCAGGGGGTAAGGAAGCCAGGGAAACGATTCATGACCGTGCGGAATTCATTCGTTTAATGAACGCGTGGAATGTACAGGCAGCGGAATGGAAGGAGCGGCGAAAGCCGTTTTTATTATATGAATGAACGGATGTTTGTTAGCGGAGGGAGGCATGAAATGAGTGGGCCAAAAGAGTTATACCAGTCGAAGCTGAAACAGATGACCTTGCGTGAGAAAATCGGGCAAATGCTGCTTTGTGGCTTTCGTGGCACCGAAGCTGCTGGCGATGTGGAATCCTTTCTCCGAATGTATCCAATCGGTGGCGTAATCTACTTTGCTCGCAACGTTGAGTCGCCAGAGCAGGTAGAGCGGTTATCGTCAGGGTTACAACAGATTGCCAAAAGCAGCGGTAATGTGCCGCTCTGGATATCCATTGATCAGGAGGGCGGCATGGTTGCACGAATTACCGAAGGAATCGCCTTGATGCCTGGACCAATGGCCATTGCCGCTGCCGGTTCCATTGACGATGCATATCAGGCGGCATATATCAGTGGGTTGGAGCTGAAGTCCATGGGCATTAACATGAACTTTGCTCCGGTATTGGATGTTAACAATAACGCGGCCAATCCGGTCATCGGTGTACGATCATTTGGCGAATCTCCACAATCGGTTGCAGAATATGGGGCCAGAACCATTGCGGGAATACAGGACGCTGGGATTGCAGCGACAGCCAAGCATTTCCCGGGGCATGGGGATACGGATACCGATTCCCATCTGGATCTCCCGATCATCACTCATGATCGGGAACGGGTAGAGCGCCTGGAGTTGATTCCATTCCGAGCGGCTATCGCCGAAGGTGTCGATGCCATGATGTCGGCGCATATTTATTTCCCTGCACTGGAGCCAGAGCGTCTGCCCGTAACGCTATCGCAAACCGTATTAAGCGGTCTGCTTCGCCAGGAACTGGGTTATGAGGGCATGATCGTGACAGATTGCATGGAGATGGATGCCATTGCCGTGAACTATGGCACTGTCGATGCAGCCGTAATGGCGGTAGAGGCCGGGGCAGATCTGGTGTTAATTAGCCATACGGCTAAGCTTCAGGCAGAGGCATTTGATGCTTTGTTAGCTGCTGTGAGGAGCGGGCGGATTAGCGAGAGACGTATTGATGAGTCGGTGAATCGCTTGCTGATGTACAAGGCGAAACGTGGTTTGTTAGAGAGTGAAACGGGTGGCGCAGGTGATGAGGAAGTGTATGGTGTAGTATCGAATGTATCATTGCCAAAGGCATCAAACGCTCCTGCTCTATCCAGTGGGTCGGAGCGCAAAAGTTCATTACACCAAGAGGTTGCTCGCCGTATTAGCGAGAACAGTATCACACTGGTGCGCGATCAGCTGAATATGCTGCCTCTGAAACCGGAACGTACGCTGGTCATAACGGTTGCCACGTCCGTGACGTCAATTGCCGACGAACAGCTGACTCAGACGTTCACCTTGGGCTCAGCCTTATCCATGTATGGTCTGGATGTTGTCGATCTGACGGTCACGCCCGAGGAGGTTGCCATTCGTTCCGCCCGTCTGCTTCAGGCAGCGGAAGCAGATGACATTCGGCAGATTGTGGTGGGAACCTACAATGCGGGAAGTCCCTCTGGCGATCCACAGTGCAGGCTGATTGGTTGGATACAGCAATTGGGTAAACCACTTGCTGTAGTGGCATTGCGAAGCCCCTATGATCTGCTGGCGCTTCCGGATGCCCAGGTCTATGTAGCGGCTTACGAGAGCCGACCACTTGCCATGGATAGCGTCGCTCAGGCGATGATGGGGCGCATTCATTTTGCCGGGAAACTTCCTGTAACATTAAAGCAGACAGATGATGAAAGAGCGGATGTCTCCTAGGCAGTGATAAGAATATGAGTAAAACTACCTTTTGCAGGATGGAGAAGAGATGGATTGTGGGTTGAGCGAAACGGAAGTGTGAGTCGTTAAAATGAGAACATATACAACACAAAGAGACGATCCTTTAAAGGACCGTCTCTTTGCTCATTATAAGCTATTAATTATAGATTATTGCAATTGCAGTGCTTTGGCTGTCTGTGCCTCAACTTCATCCAAAAGTGAAGTCATGTCCATACCTGCGTGGTTGCCAAGCAGGATAATGGTGATATCATCGGACAGATTACGTGAAAAGGCTGTGGCAAACCCGCCACCACTACCGTTGTGGAAGACGGTACGGTTTGCGCCATTCTCTTTGAGAATCCAGGCGTAGCCATAGTTTTTATCAGAATAAGGCTCATACATCTGTTCAATCGTATCCTGGCTTAGAATCTTGTCCGTATACAGCGCACGATCCCATTTCAGCATATCGTCCACCGTGGAATAGATGGTTCCTGATCCGGATTGAGACACATAGTAAGGTGCAGTTACCCATGCGTTATCTTCTTGAACAAAACCACTAATCGTGTGCACTTTACGGGAGGCCTCTCCCGAATTCTTCATACCAAGTGGTTTCAGTATCGTCTGCTGCACGTAGTCGGCATAACTCATGCCAGATACCTGTTCAACGACGTATGCAAGTAAAACATACCCGCTGTTGCTGTACAGATAGGCACTTCCTGGTTCAAACTTCAGCGTTTTGTGGCGAATCTCCTCTACAGTCTCTTCCATAGAAGTTCCTTCACCCCGACCAAATGCAGATGGCAGACCTGAAGTCTGGGATAACAGCATATGCAGCGTGATCTGATCTCCCTTTGGTATACCAGAGATATACTTGGAGATTGGATCTTGCACATTAATCTTACCATCCTCCACGAGACTCAGAATGGACGCGGCCGTGAAGGATTTGCTCAGCGATGCGATTCGAGTCTTCTGATCCGGGCGGTTCAGCGTCTGTTCATCGGCAAGTCCGTAGCCTTGCTTTAGAAGTACTTCACCATCGCGGGCGATCAGAGCCATACCTGGATAGTTGATCTCGCGCAGATACGTATCAACGCTGGCAACCTCGCTGTTCAGCAGACTGACTTGATCAGTGACCATACTTACACTCATCTGCCCCGTGGCTGTACGTTGGACCTTGATGTCTGCTTTGATTGCATTAGCCATGGCCCGAACAGGTACCATCAACGTACCGTTAACGGTGCGTGAATTCACACCTGTAGCTAGATCGACCTTGTTTACTTTAATGGAATTGCTGCCAGCCTGATGGATCAGCTTGTCTCTGCCAACGGTAATGGTAGCCGTCTTCGTGCGATTATCCCATTTCAACGTGCCTTTAACCGATGTGACCACATCCCGCAGTGGAACAAACGTTGAGCCTTTGATGATAAGTGGTGCGTTCTTCCAGGATTGTTGCTCACCATTCACTTCAATGTGAACTGCTTGCGTCGCCTGCGCTGCGGATGCCGTAATACCAGCCTGTCCCAGAATCGGGCCTGTACACAGGATGAGCGCTAACAGAATGCGGAACATGGATGAATATACCGTGGAAATACGTTGTCTTTCATTTGACTTGCGTAAGATTTGAATCCTCTCCTTCCAATCGTTTCATGAATAGCCAGCTTATGAGCATTGTAAACGATCTCGCTAAGGGGGTCAAAACGAATAGAAGGATTAGGTGAATCCATCTAAACTGACCAAAAAGATTAAATTTATTCTAATTTAGTATCTATACATAATATTTTTACAGCAAATGTCCGATAAAAGGATGGGTGAAGATTATGATGGGGGATAGTTTAATGAAGAAAAGGATTCGAAATTGGTTTACTTTAACCGTAAAAAAACGCCTGATCGCTGCATTGCTCCTGTTCCTGATTGTACCGAGCATTACTGTTGGTTGGTTGTCTTATCAAAAAGCTGCTGACCAGGTTAAAATGGAAATTATTCGTTCCGCACAAGCCAAAACAGAAATGCTTAGTCTGCAGATAAATCAAATGCTGGATATGGAGAAGGATAACGCAGCGCAGATGGCTACGGGTATTACTTCAAACGATATTATTAATAAATCCCCTGCACTGCAAAGGCAGATGGATCGGATGTCTCAGAATCATAAGGAACTGGGTGTACTCACCGCAGGTGCGGAAGATGGCAGCTGGATGAAATCTCCTGATCCCGGGGAACAGATCTATGACCCACGTGAACGTTCATGGTATACGATGGGCATGTCCCAGGACGAACCTGTAATCTCGGATACGTTCCAATCGGTCACAACAGGTGAATGGGTTGTAACGGCAGCTGCCAAGCTGGCTGATGGCAAAGGGGTATTCGGGGCCAATGTCAGTCTCAATCATCTGAAAGAATCCGTTGATCAGATACGTATTGGTAAAGAAGGCAAACTGTACATGCTAGATAACGGGGGTAAATTCCTGTTCCACTACAATATTGAATCCGGTACACAGTCGGATGAAAGCTACATTAATGAGATGTATACGAAGGAAAGTGGAACGGTGAAGTATACATATGATGGTCACGAAGTGGAAGCTGTGTATTTCACCAATCCGGTGACAGGTTGGAAAATTGTTGGCGAGATGGTTCCTTCCGAAGCAAGTGAAGCTGTAATGCCTATTTTGATCCGTGCAATTACAATTGTGGCATCTGCATTGGTTATCGGGTTGATTCTGCTTATATTCATTATCCGCAGCATTCACCGGCCATTGCTGCAATTAACGCAGGCAGCATCCAAAGTAAGCGCCGGGGATCTCACCGTTCGGGTAGGTTTACAGCGCCGGGATGAGTTTGGACAGCTCGGGGAAAGCTTCGATATGATGACGACCTCACTCCGTAGTGTGCTTGGAGAAGTACATGATACGTCCAGCCAGCTGGCGGCGTCTTCTGAAGAACTGATGGCAAGTTCCGAGCAGACATCCAAAGCCACAGAACAGGTGGCCGAACTGATGCAGGATGCAGCTGCGGGAACGACTTTGCAGAACAATAGTCTTGCTGCTACAGGTCAACTTGTGGGCGAAATGTCCATTGGAGTCAAAGAGATCTCATCAAGTGCTGAAGACACCGCTCGTATCGCTCTGGATGCATCCACTAAGTCGGAAGCGGGTATGGTTACAGTAGAAGAAGCGGTTACCCATATTCAGCAGGTGAATGATGAGAGCAAAGCCATGTCTGTGGTCATTGAGGATTTGCGCGCGAAAAATGAAGAGATTCTTGTGATCGTGGCCGAGATTACGGCCATTGCCAAGCAGACGAACATTCTCGCTTTGAATGCATCTATTGAAGCTTCAAGAGCTGGCGAGCAAGGGCGCGGATTCGCGGTCGTAGCCAACGAAGTGAAGACACTGGCTCACAGTTCAGGCGCTTCAGCCGAGCGGATTAATGAGCTTATGCATGAAATGCAGGAGAAAACCAATGCGGTGCAATCCACTTTTGCCCGTACGGGAGAAGGTATGGTGAAGAGTTCGCAGATGGTTACAGAAGCGGGCGAAGCGTTCAATAACATTCGTACTGCGGTTCAGTTGGTGGCTGCACAAGCTGGAGAAGTATCCGCGGCTTCCCGTCAGATTGATGGCGGCATGAGTCATATTAACAAGGCAGTAAGTGATACCATGGTTCTGTCGGACAGAATTGCCTCTGGAACGGAAGATGGATCAGCGGCGGCTCAAGAACAGTTGGCTACAATGGAAGAGGTTGCAGCTTCTTCGGCAGCATTGTCACGTATGGCTGAAGATCTGCAAAGCATGATTGAACGGTTTAAGTTGTAACAGAGATTGAAATGATAATGATTGAGGATAAATGCTTATGGAAGGTGCTGAAATGCCCTTTCTGCGATGAGACTGCAGGGTTGCGACCCTGCGGTCTTTTTTCTGTTGAACAAGGGGCATCCGTTATGTCTTTAAACATAGCATTCTTTTCCGTTATATTGACATAAAATAAACAAAACTATATTATATCTATAAATAAACAAACATAATTATAAAATATTTGATTGATATACGGTTGGAATGACCATACAATGATAAAAAGGAGCTTTTACATGAAATCATCGGAATCCTGGTTGCAAACAGCTTCATTGGAAGAGATCAAGCGTGGTTATATGGAGGAGGGTCCCGCCTATATATGTGTCTGCTGCGGATACAGGACGGAATCGGGGATTATCTATCCTGAAGAAGGAGTGCTCTATGAGGCAGCCCGTTATATGCGAGTGCATATTGAGAAGGTTCATGGATCGGTATTTGAATATTTGCTGGAGCTGGATAAAAGCGTAACCGGATTGTCTGATGTCCAGCGGGGCTTGTTGTCACAATTCTATGAAGGCAAGAAGGATGCTGAAGTACAGAAGACCCTTGGCATCGGGAGTGCTTCCACGATCCGGAATCATCGGTTTGTATTAAAGGAGAAGGAACGGCAGGCCAAGATATTTCTGGCATTAATGGAGCTTCTCAAGAGTAAAGATACCCAAGCCCCGGCTGAATGGGTGTCGTCGGTGACAAGACATGGGCATACGATCCATCCGAACTCATTTGATATTACAGAACAGGATCGGGAGAAGGTGTTAAACAAGTATTTTCCAGAGGGTACTGGCGGTCGGCTGACGACATTTCATATGCAGCAAAAGCATAAATATATTGTGCTCATCGAAATTGCCAAACGATTCGAGACAGAGCGCAAATATTCCGAGAAACAGGTCAATGAGCTGCTGAAGGAAGTTCATGATGATTACGTGGAAATACGGAGGTATCTCGTCGACTATGGTTTGCTGGAACGTGAGCCAGACGGCAGTCAGTATTGGTTGGGAAGCCACACAGATCAACAGAGCGCCAAAGTTGGAAAACAGAAGCGCAAAGAAAAGGGGGAGCAGGAGAAGATGAATCGTCGCAAAGAATTGCAGGAACAGGCCAAAGAAGTTAAAACGGAAGCGGGCGTCTACCAAATTCGGAATGAACGTAACGGTAAAGTTTATATCGACAGCACACTGAACCTGAAAACCATTAACGGACAACGGTTTATGTTACAGATGGGTAGCCATCTGAATCGAAGATTGCAGGCTGAATGGAATGAATATGGAGAGACTGCGTTTGTGATTGAGGTGCTGGAGACATTGAAACAAGACGATAACCCGTATTACGATTCCAAAGATGCACTCGCCAAATGTCTGAATCGCTGGTTTGAACAGTTAGAGCCCTACGGAGATCAAGGGTACCACGGAGATAAAAAGCAATCTGCTGAATAGGAGAGGCATTTTCCTCTCTAAAATGCCTGACCTTTTATAACCCATAAGCCCCTTTGCCAATATGATGGCAAAGGGGCTTTGGGTGTTACAGACTACTTATTATTATATAAGTTGAACTAATCTTTTACACGATAACAGCGATTGGAAGGTTATTCTGTCATCGTAGTGTCAGTGTAAATAATCTTTGGTTCAACGATTACAGCTTGAATTGTTCCACCAGCTTCTGCAGCTTGTGAGCCAGATGGGCAAGGGAATCAGCAGAGGATGATATCTCCTGCATGGAAGCCACCTGCTCCTCCGTAGCAGCAGAGATGTTCTCTGTTCCATCGGCATTGGTTTCCGATATGGCGTGGATCTGATCAATGGATTGCACCACTTCGGCTGTACTTGCAGACATCTGTTGTGAGGCGGCTGCAATGTTCTCAAGCTGATGATTGACGACCCCAACAGCCTCACTAATCTGGGCAAAAGCTTCATCTGCAAACTGAACGGCACGAATGCCGTTGCTTACATCCTGTTGCCCGATCTGTACATTGTGATTGGCCATTGAAATCTCCTGTTGAATCGCTCCGACCATCTCTACAATCTTCTGGCCGGACAGGCTCGATTGTTCCGCCAGCTTGCGGACTTCGCTGGCAACAACGGAGAAGCCACGTCCATGCTCACCTGCACGTGCTGCTTCTATAGAAGCATTGAGAGCAAGCAAATTGGTCTGTGCAGCGATATCTGTAATGACAGATACCATCTCACCAATGGATGTGGAATGCTGTTCAAGTCGTCCAGCAGTATCTGCCATACCTTGCACAAAGCGACTGACGGAACTCATCTCGGATACGGCCGTCTGCATGGTAGCATTCCCTTTATCCGCGAGCTCACTTGCTTGCATGGCAGCTTCGGATACTTGCTGTGTGCTGTTCGTTACCTGTCCCACACCTCCAGCAAGTTCATTCATCTGCAGTGCCGTATGTTTCAGGTTGCTTGTTTGTTTCTCAAGTCCAGCTGCGGATTCTTCCGTGATTAGGGCGACTTGCTCTGTTGCTTTGGTTGTCTCCGATGAGTTGACTGCCAATTGTGTGGATGAGGCGGTTAACTCGTCAGCCGTGTGTCGCACGTCCTGAATAACGGTTCGCAGGGATTCGCTCATCTTATTGAAGCTGGTGCTCAGCTTGCCGAATTCATCCTGTCCCAATACAGCAACTTCGATGGTCAGATTACCATTACTAATTTCGTCAGATGCCTTCACCAAGCGGTTCAGTGGTTTGGTGATTGATTGCACAATCCAGAAAATAATAATGGAGCTTACCGCAATTGCAATCGCTACAACAATAAGTGTGGTGTATAGGATTGGACGGACAGAAGCCGTCACTTCCCCACTGTCAATGACACCAACCACGGTCCAACCCGTCGTTTCATTGGTGGAGAAAAAGGCGTGTTCCTGGTTTCCATTTAGCGTATAAGTCAGACTTCCGTTTTTCTGTGCAAAAATATCTTTATAGGGTGCCATGGTTCCTTCGGTCCCCGGTTTTTCGGTAGGATGTACAATGATTTTATTGGCATTATCAATGATATAGATATAACCCTTCTCGCCAATCTTCGTGGAGTTAACCGTTTTCGAGAGGGCTTCAAGCGATAGGCTGACAGAGACGACACCATGGCCATCCGCTGAGGTCTGAGCTACCGAAGCAACAACATTGCCGGTATTGCTTGATAAGTAGGGGGTGATTACGGTAGGGACATCTTTGTTCTGCGTAGCAGCCTGATACCACGGGCGTTCGCGCGGGTCATATCCTTCTTTGTTCACCGCAGTTACAGGGGAGTTAATATACACGCCCTGATCGGTACCGATGGAGGCAAGTTCTACGTCATCATGCGTTTCCTTATAAGCGTCGAGCAAGGTACGGATGGTATCTGTTTCGTCACCCTGATTGGGTCCGACATTGCCTGCATCCAGCTGACTTGCCAGGAAATCAACATTTTTGCGTGTTGCACCAATGATCTGGTCAATGGTCTGGTTGAGCACAGTAACACTGCTGATCGCGTTCTCATACATTTTCTCTTCAACCTTGGCATCAGCTGTTTGGAACGAGATAATGCCCAGACTAATGGTTGGAATGAGCAATACAATGGCAAATGACAAAATCAGTTTCTCTCTCATCTGCATTGTTCTTTTGACCCCTTGTTTACGAATTTTTTTCATACACATTCCCCCTCTGTGTAACCCATCCCCATGTCTAGTGGACAAGCCCATCTGGTAAAAGATATTTCATTCCATCCTTTCCAGAAGTTTCTGGTGCTATCGTATGACAAATTTCGCGTTTATTCAACATAATTTATGAGTTTCGCGAAAATATTTTTCGATTTTGTAGGTATTTAGGATTACATCTGTTCTATAAAAAGTAATCTGTCTCTCCCTTAGTGCACATCTTGTGGTATATTTCTGAATTAATGTGAAGTGAATTCTGCAAAATGTGAAATCCATAAGACATGTAACTGGTCATGTTGAATACACAAAGAAGTTGTTTTCATGAAGAGTGGACCTGGATGGATCTACATCCATATATATCGGTTTATGGGGACTGAAATTGGAGAGGGGTTGTAAGGCAGTTGGACCAAAGTACACTACAGATATCTGGACAGGAGAACATGGAAGAGGTCCAGGATCAAGCTACATTCATGCAGGGGGTCAAAGATTGTATCCCAACCCTGCTTGGTTATTTGAGTATTGGCTTTGCGGCGGGTGTTATTGAAATGACCGCAGGTCTGAGTCTGGCGGAAACGGCACTGCTCAGCCTGATTTTATATGCAGGATCGGCTCAGTTCATTGCAGCAGGCATGCTCGCATCGAATGGATCAGCAATAGCCATCATGTTCACCATATTTTTTGTGAATCTTCGTCATTTGCTGCTCAGTGCAGCTGTATCACCGTATTTTCGGCATCTGACCCCGCTTAAAAATATGTGGATTGGTTCACTGCTTACCGATGAGTCTTTCGGCGTTGCGATGACACGTGCAATTGGCAGAGAAAGGCTCAGTGAACGCTGGATGCACGGTCTGAATATTACCGCATATCTGAACTGGTTCGTGGCTAATATGGCGGGAGCGTACTTTGGACGCTGGATCACCAATCCTGAACGACTGGGTCTGGATTATGCCCTGCCAGCGATGTTTATTGGACTGGTTGTACTCCAGTTGGTGCATCGCAAAAACAAAAAAATACACATTAATGTGGCTATTATCGCCGTTGTCTGTGTAATCTTCGCCAGCATGGCTTCACTTGGCAGCATGAGTGTCATTGTGGCTGCGGTCATTGCGGCAACGATGGGAGTGTTCATGGAACGATGGAAGTAAGATGGGATGTATTCTGGATTATTATGGGTTCGGCGCTATTAACATTTATCCCGCGTGTACTGCCACTGATGCTGTTCAGCAAGATACAGATTCCAATGTGGTTATTACGCTGGCTGGAGTATGTACCCGTAGCAGTCATGGCAGCACTGATTGGTCAGGAACTGTTCATGTCGGGCAACCAGTTAGTGCCGATTAGGCACAATGCAGCTCTGTGGGCCTCCCTGCCTACGATTGCAGTAGCCATCTGGACACGCAGTCTACTTGGAACCGTATTGGTCGGTATTGTGGCTATGATGATTTTGCGATATTGGATCGGATAATTGCTAGGAGAGTCATAAGATGGCGACCCTCAGTGATGAAAACGCTATTTTCTATTGTAGCCGAAAGGGATAAAATGGAGACTGAGGTGTTCAGTGTTTCCATTTTGCACAAGAGGAAGGAACGATTTCAATCATGAGTACAAGTCCATCCGTTATATTGTTTCAGGGAGACTCGATTACAGATGGGGGAAGATCACGCAATGATGATCCGAATCATTTTCTCGGCCATGGGTATGCGTATCTGATCTCCAGCAAACTGGGTATGGAACTGGCGGGTAAGCAAAAGACCTTCTATAACAGAGGCATCAGCGGGGATCGGGCATCCGATCTGTACGCACGCTGGAATGAGGATACCATTAGTCTAAAACCGGACCTGATCAGCATCCTGATTGGGGTTAATGATGCCTGGCGCACGATGAATGGTGAACCTAGCGGGGTAACGGATCGTTTCGGACGGGCGTATCGCCATTTGCTTGAAGAAACTCGGGAAGTGATGCCGGATACGGGGCTGATTTTGATGGAGCCGTTTATTCTGAGAACCGGAGCAACTGCGGAGAAATGGGAAGCCTGGGAAGAGTACATCGGTCAATATCAGAAACTGGCTCAAGGTCTTGCTGAAGAATTTGGAGCTGTGTGGGTGCCATTGCAGCAGACGTTTAATGACGCTCTGAAACAGGCGGATGCAGCCTACTGGTTGTGGGATGGCGTACATCCAACCGCAGCAGGTCATGAGCTGATTGCACGCCAATGGTTGTCTGTTGTACAGAATTCTTCGCTTGCGATTGTGTAACGACAACAACAGCGGACAGTTGCGGTATGGGCAGCAGCATTAAAGATATTCAGGATTAGTTGAGGACATAAGATAGTTAAGAAGATGAGATAGCCATAAAAAGCCTGTGGTGACAGGCCGAATACAACGGAGGACCTGACGAAGGTTCTTCGTTTTTTTTGGTTAGGAAGGAGAAGGACGTAACGTCGTGGAAAGGATTCTAATGGATAATTCTTCAAAAGTGCTATTATATCCGGTAAAATGAAATCGATTACATTATAATGTGAGTATGACAATCCATTAACGAAGAGTGGTGAATCCAGTGGAAGATTCCATTCACGAAGTCGAAAATGAAAATATAAACCAACGGAGAACTGAGAGCAGAGCATTGAGATCCTTAAGTGCCGACAGACTCTTGGAGAAGTTATCCCGGCCTGAATTGGCTACGTTATACACAGACTTGAAGGCTTACGGTGAACGTGCCTTGAATGAACCCATGCCTTCCTTGTCGTTCCGTCTATATCGACAGTTCAGTGATATGGGTGAGCGAAAAGCCTATGAAGAGGCTTATTTCGATCGAAGGGGCAGACTTGCTGCTGTGGCGATGCTCGCATTAGACACAGCTAGGCCGGACGCACTGCAGGCGCTGGAGGAAATGTTGTGGGACGTGTGTGGTGAGTATACGTGGTGTTTGCCCGCGCATCTGGGTACGGGAGAGGTCAACCAGGTGAATGGGAACATCGATCTGTTCGCAGCAGAGACGGTACATATGCTGGCCGAGATTGTGACCATTCACGCCGAGCGGCTGGATCGCCTTGTCATAGAACGGATCAGGTCTGAAGCAGAACGGCGAATCTTCACTCCGCTTTACCGGGATCAACGGAAGTTCCACTGGCAGACAGCGGATCACAACTGGTCGGCGGTCTGTGGTGGGTGCTGTGGCATGGCCGCATTGTTGCTGCTCGAGGATGAGTCCACACTACAGGAATCGATCTCCCATACGGTCAGCTGTATGAACGCATTCCTGAGCGGTTATGGAGAGGATGGCGGCTGTGCCGAAGGCATTGGATATTGGGTATATGGATTTGGTTATTTCACCTATTATGCCGAGATGCTTCGTGAGTACAGTGAGGGCGAACTAGATCTGCTGACGGGTTCCAAAATAACAGCTATCTCAGCCTTCCCGCTGCGAGTTCATCTGTCGGGCGGCACATATGTGAATTATTCGGACAGTGCCGAGCAGGAAGAGATCCCTTCCGGATTGCTTTCCCTGCTCGCATCCCGATTTGGGTTGCAGGTGGATTTGCCGCTTCATATCCCACTGCTTACTGATGATCCCTGTCATCGCTGGGCTCATCTGTTGCGGAACGTGATGTGGAGAGATCCGCCAGTGTACGGTGATGAAGGTGCCTCTGGGCAGGCTGAACGAGGATTTATTTTTCAAAATCTGGGATGGATGATTGCAAAAGGATCGTTCGATTCTCCGGATACAAAACATGCGAACGGCGCACCCCTTCATGTGGCTATTTCCATTAAAGGCGGGCATAACGATGAACCTCACAACCATAATGATCTGGGGCAGTTCATTATCCATTGCGGTGGTGAGAATATTCTGTGTGATCCAGGAGCAGGGTTGTATACCCAAGCGTATTTTGCGCCAGGCAGAGAGCAACTGTTCCACATCTCGTCATCCGGTCATAACGTTCCGCTCATTGAAGGCCAGGAGCAATGCTCCGGTCGGCAAGCGCAAGCCCATGTGTTAGAGGCAAAGCTGGCAGAGGGTGGCGGTGAGCTGGATACTACATTGGATCTGACATCCGCATACTCTGGGGCAGCTTCACTGGCTCGTTATACGCGCCAATTTCATTGGAAGATGGCTTCTGACGGGAGCGGGAATGGAGCGGAATTGCGTCTCATTGACCGTTTTCAATGGAAGAGCAGGGTGGTGTCTTCGGCAGAACGATTCTCTTCGGTGGATGATTCAGATGCAGGATGTTCGAGCGTAGTGGAGCGCTGGATGAGCAGAGTACAACCTGAGGTGGTGAAGAGCGGTAATCTTCGCTGGCAAGGTGCACATGGGGCGATCCATATGACGTATGATGCGAACCAGTGGCAGGTCTTTACGGAGGTTATGAACACAGTTGATCATGACAATGTTCCTGTCACATTCTATCGGACGTCACTATCATGGACAGGTGCAATTGATGAGACGGATGTTCGGACAGAACACCCTAATCCGCTTGAAACGGTATGTGAGGTACGCTTCATCATTGAACCGAAAATGGGAGAAACCGAGGTGAGCATGCGTGAGTAAATATACATCTGCGTCCACGTATCCATGGAAAGACGAACTCGAACATTACCGTACATTGGCAGAACAAGCGGGCCCCCCTCCGGCAGACGGCTGGAATAGGGAGCGCAAGTTGGCACTTGTTGAAAGTGTTGTTCGCGCTTACACATCATATCAGGACAGTCAGGGTGCAATTATCGACCCGTTCTCGGGTGTGGAGAGGTATTATTCTACACCAGCCTATGCGATGGCTGCGGCTGTTCTGGTTGACGCGGGATGTACAGATCTGCTGGATTCCGCAGCGGCAGCACTATCACAGAGCATTGATGCTGTGGTCAAAGGTAGCGCACCTGACAATCACCCCGATTTTTTTCCAGTGCTCATGATGAGAGCTTACATGTTGTTGAAGTCACATCTGCCTGAACAAGCACAGATCTGGGCTGAGGCACTCAAGACGATCAGTCCTGAACAAGATTATGTATTTACGATGAGCAAGATGAACAATCCCAATCGCATGATTAACTGGAACGCCATCATGATCTCTGGTGAATATCTGCGGTGGCATGAACAGCTCGCGAATGAGGGTACAACGTGGATGGATCGTTATCTGGAAGCCTATCATCTGCCCCGATTTACGGCCCTTGGGTTGTATCAGGATGGACCGCTAGACCGTCCGAATTGTCCATTTTCCTATGATATTGCCACCCGTTATCACCTTGGGGTGATGCTTGAAGCTGGTTACGAGGGAGCCACTGCCGATACGTTACGTGAGCAGCTGCGCCATGGTGCGTTCAGCTCGCTACTGACGCTCTCGCCGCTAGGTGAGATTCCACCGCGTGGTCGCAGCTCCCAGCATCAGTGGAATGAAGCTGCCGCAGCTTATGTATGTTCTACACATGCAACGCACGCTCTGGAGGCGGGAGATCCGGTGATGGCGGGTGCTTTTGCACGTGCGGCCAATCGGTGTTTTGCTGCTGTGGAGCGCTGGAAGATGGATGATGGACGCTTGAAAATTGTACGCAATGAATACAAGCCAGAAGATCGGCATGGGTATGAAATCTATACCAACCATACCTGTTACAATCTGTGGACGGCAGCAGCGCTGGCTCACGCTTGTCTCAGTGATCCGGGAGACGATGTGAGCGAAGTGTACCTTCCTTCCGAGTTAGGCAGCAGGGTTTTGCAGACCGATGGGTGGTTTGAAACTGTGATTGCTTCCATACCTGGTCAGCAACTGGTATTACACACGGCGATGAATGATCCGTATACGCTCCCTGGTTTGGTACGGATTCAGCAGATGGGGTTACCTGGTCTGATTGGTCCGTCCGCCGCCAGCCATGTGCAGGCCGGATTCACGGAATTTGCCGATGGGGAGGTCCGACCGCTCAGCTACTGTCCTGCCTGGAAGACACCAGATGGGGTATGGCACAGTCTTGCAGAGGGGATTCCATCCGGTGGTGCATATGATCGGGATGTTGGATTAGACCCTGCTCAGGGAGGTGGTTCCATTGTGTATGAGAAGGTGGACGATGATACATGGAACCAAGTGGAGCAGCATCTGGAGGAAAGAGCGGCAGAAGATGGCGTGAACGCCTTGGAGAATGCTTTTGCCGTGACATGGGTCGGTCCATTACCGGGAATTGAAACATTGCGTACCCATTATGTACAACAGGCGGATGTGCTGACTATAACGTATGAATTCGAAGGTGAGATTGCGGCGGCAGGTGCACTCATTCCGTTGATGTTCCATGATGGCCGTGAACAGGCGGTAATTACCCATACGGATCATAGCGTGCGAACGGAGTATCGGGGGGCGTATGTAGAATCCACTGCGCTTGATCAGGGAGCCATAATTCATCTGGAGGAACAGGCTGTGGCCTCCCGTAATGGTTTACTGAAGGAAGCCCGGATTGAAGTGAACGGAGCACGTAGGTTGTCATTTGCGATCCGATTGGGCGAGGTTAACTGAAGGTGTTCAGGTTGAGGATCATTAGATCTCCAAACACCTCAAAACAGCTCGAAGCATAGTTGAAAGTGTTATTCGTGGATGATTAGTGATATTTATCGGATAGATATTGCAGTTACGGCATACGACGCTATAGATAAGTTGAGGATGAGCTGGAGCATCAAGCTTAGATGTCTGGTATTGAATCGAGGAGGGATATGTTCATGAACACATCAACGTCGGTAAAATGGCTCGAGGAAGCGTGGCAACAGGGAGCTGCCAAGACGATTCGGAATGCAAAGCGGATTAAGGATACATTTCCGCACATTGCCCCGCAAGGGACGTATGATCGGAATGATCCGGAATGGTGGACAGCAGGTTTTTGGCCTGGATTGTTATGGCTGGTCTATGGGGATGCGCCGGAAAATGAAGCGGCGGCTCCGCTACATCGCATTGCCGAAAGCTGTGAGCGGCAACTGGAAGGTTGTCTGCGTGATCCCGAATCGGTAGATCACGATCTGGGGTTCATCTGGCTGCTTAGTGGCGTAGCCAACTACCGCCAGACGGGCAGCATGGATGGACGGCGGCGCGGCATGCTTGCCGCCAACCTGCTCGCTGCCCGGTTCCACGTGCGCGGTGAGTTCATCCGCGCCTGGAACTTCAGCTCGTCAGCAATGGATACGCGCGGCGTAGCCATCATTGACAGCATGATGAACCTGCCGCTGCTCTACTGGGCATCCGAGCAGAGCGGCGACCCTCGCTTCCGCTGGCTGGCGGAAGCACATGCGGACACCGTCGCGCGCGAATTCATCCGCGCTGACGGGTCCATCTGCCACGTGGTGGAGTTTGATCCACACACGGGGCAGAAGCTGCGAGAGCATGGCGGACAGGGCCATGCTCCAGGTTCCGCCTGGGCGCGGGGCACCGCCTGGGCGTTGCACGGGTTTGCGCTGTCTTTCCGGTATACGGGCGAAGCCCGATATCTGGAGACAGCGGAGCGTGCGGCCGATTTCTTCCTCGCCATGCTTGGCGAAGAGATCGTGCCGGTGTGGGATTTCCGCGCACCTGCGGAGCATCAGGTGGCGTGGGACTCGTCCGCTGCGGCGATTGCCGCGAGCGGGTTGCTAGAGCTGGCGAAGCTGTCGCCACGCGGGGAAACCTATGCCGCCGCGGGAGAACGTATTGTCCGCGGCTTGCATGAGCACTATAGCTCTGGCGACTCGGCAGCGGAAGAAGGTCTGATCATGCAGGGAACGGTGCATTACCCGGAAGGGCGAGGGCTGAATGTGCCGATTATATACGGCGATTATTTCTATATGGAAGCGCTGGCGAAGCTGCGTGGACATGCGGGGTTATTTTAAAAAAAGAATTGAAACTATGCACAAGAGGAACTGAGATTGAGAGCGGATTAGTAAGGTCCTAGTGTTATGAGCCTTCGAGTTGTTAGCAAACCATCATCACCTGTCCGCGTGCGGTTGTCTTCAGTATCAGGAACGATATTCCTTCTATTGGAGACAGAGTATACCTAAGCTTGAGCTTTGGATAGAAAATTAAGGTGAGCGGACAGGCAGATGGTGTACATAATCGAATGAAGACAAAAGAAGTATCTGGCCTATGAATATTCATTCTTACGGGTCCAGTTGGGTGCAGAATTAGCTATGCTTTACTGAAAAAATCGATTTTCACTTCGAAGGTTTACGTCTCAGGATGACAAAGTCGGCTGATGATTGATCTGGATAACGCTGCGGAATAATCTCATGAACTTTGAAATCAGGGTAGTCGAAGAGATATTCAAACAGATTACGGTCCTGGATTGTATCAATCCCCGGGTTACCGTTTTCTTTCAAACGGGTGTAAAGCACCACCCATGCTGTTGAGGAGTGCAGAATATCATAGAGGGTATTGCGAAAATCTGTTTCATCCGTGATGTGATATAACACATCCAGACAGACCGTCAGATCGGCTTGCAGGAAACCACGGTTAATCCATAGGCCTGGTGTATACAACATGAAGCTCTTGGACGAATCCTTGGCAAATTGGGAAGCACAACGCTTTACTGAAGAAGCCGCTACATCCACGCCCAGGTAGTCCTCATAATTCATGTATTGCAACTGGTTGCCATCCCCACATCCAAACTCAATGACACGATGAATCCCTTCACGTTGAATCAGTCCGTTCACGACCTCGGCCTTGAATTCAGCCAAAACCCCGTATGAACCCCTCCCAGAAGTTTCACCCGAACGATATGTTTCCTCCCAATACCCGATGTAATCAAAAGGCTGATGCATTATGTTTCCTCCAATCCTGTTAAAAGAAGTTCAAGACTGCCAATATACATAGGTATGCGCAATATTCGCAGGTATGATCGGTTGAAACAGGAATAGAAGATAAATTAATTTCCATAGAATTCCCTGAAAATTTCCTGAAAGTCTAAACATCTGGAAAGGACTTGCCGACATAAAACATAAGGAAAAAAATGATGATAATCGGGGGGAAATGATGTTAAAGCCAAGATTGACCAAGTACATGGTGATGATGCTGGTGTTGATGCTGAGTATTTCCAACGTAGGCTTGGCCGCTGCGGCAGATAAAGAACTGTCCAAAATTGTGGTTTCCAAGAATGAGATGTCGCTCGAAGTTGGTGATTCTGGGTCTGTTACGGTGACAGGGGTATATTCAGACAATACCTCGGCTAATGTAACGATTAGTACAACCTGGAGTAGCGAAGATACTTCGATAGCAACTGTATATAATGGTGCAATCACGGCCAAAAAGGAAGGTAAAGCGACGATTACGGCAGCTTACCAGGGTCAGAGTCAGACCGTTCAAGTGAAAGTAACGAAGAAGGTCAAAGCCCTTTCGAAAAACGTGCAAAGTCTGGATTTGCGCACGGGAGATACGAAAGAAATTATTTTGACAGCAACGTATAGTGACAATGAAACAAATAATGAAGCAGCAAGTACGGCAGAATGGTCTACCAGTGATGAGAAGGTTGCTACCGTTGTGAATGGTAAAGTAACTGGACAAAGCGCGGGTACAGCTGTGATCACAGCCAAAGTTGGCAGCCAAAGCGTGACGGTGGATGTTAACGTTGAAGTGGTTAAACGTGTAGATGTAGATAAACAGCAAGTTAACTTGCTGTTGAACAAAAGTGAAAGTGTGAAAGTGACGGCTACGTATCCAGATGGTACAACCAAAGATGTAACCGATCTGGCGGAGTGGACATCCAGCAATGAGAAGGTCGCAGATGTTCTCAAAGGCGAAATTACAGGATACTCGGCAGGTTCTGCCAAGATCACAGCCAAATACGGTACGAAATCAGTATCCGTTGACGTGGATGTGGATCTGACGAGCAAACTGAGTGTGGTGAAACAAAGTATTTTCTTCCGTTTGAGTGATACAACCAAAACGGCTAATGTCGTTGTAACGGCTTCTTATCCAAACAGCAGCGATGTGAATGTAACCGATCAGGCAACATGGACATCCAGCAACGAGAAGGTTGCAACGGTATTCAAGGGACAGGTCACAGCGATTAGTGCAGGTTCAACAACGATTAAAGCAACCTACAGTGGTAAAACCGTAGAAGTTGCTGTGGATGTAGATACGGCAAGATATTTGGATATCAAAGATGTGACTGACAAGCTCGCCATGAGTGTTACAGGTGAGAACAAGTCCAAAAAATTGGTAGCCAATGCAGAGTATATTGATGCAAGCACAGAAAATGTAACTTCCAAAGCAACATGGACTTCAAGCAATGCAGATGTTGTATATGTATCAAACGGCGATCTGATTGCATACAAATCCGGTACGGCTACGATTACTGTAGCTTATGGCGGTAAAACGGTTAAATTCACAGTCAATGTAGACGTAGCAGACAAGTATGAGATGGACAAGAAGAAAGCATCAGTAGCTGTTGGTGGAACGACTTCGGCCAAAGTACTGGCGTTGTATGGTGAAACATCCAAAGATGTATCTGAAGATGCAACTTGGAGCAGCAGCAGCGACAAAATCGCTGAGGTAGATAGCAAAGGGGTTATCACAGGTGTTGCTACAGGTAAAGTAACCATTACCGCGAAGATTGAAGGCAAAACACTGACTCTGCCTGTTGAAGTAGGTATGGCTAGTGGACTGGAAGCAGATGTGAACTTCGTTGTTCTGTCTGCCAAAGAAACTCAGACGATCCTTCTAACAGGTACGGATGAGGACGGCAACACGTTGGATGTTACATCTGAAGCAACCTGGAAATCCAGCAATGCACGTGTAGCGGATGTGAAAAAAGGCGTGATTACGGGTAACAGCAGTGGTAAAGCCAATATCACAGCAGAATACGGCTCCAAAAAAGTGACGATCCAAGTTGAAGTGGATGTCATCACACGTATTGAAGCTTCCGAGCCGGTTCTTTCCCTGAAATCAGGCGATACAGCTGATCTGACGGTAACTGCCTTCTTGAGCGACGGTAGCGAGCGTGATGTTACGGACAAAGCTGAATGGAAAACGAACAGCTACAAAGTAGCTCAAGTGACCAAAGGTAAAGTCAAAGCTACAGGTTCAGGTAAAGCCAAAATCACAGCAAAATACGGCAGCAAGTCTGTAACGATTGCTCTAGATGTGGATACACTGAAATATTTGCAGACGGATAAAGTAACGTTGACCATGAAACCTGGTGAAAAGGTAACTGTGGCGGCTACTGCAACGTATGCTGATGGCAGTGAAGCGAATGTATCCAAACCGGCTCTCTGGAAATCTTCCCGTATTGCAACAGCATCGGTGAAAGATGGAATTATTCAGGCGAACGGCAAAGGTAAAGCAACAATTACGGTGACATTTGCAGGTGTGAAAACCAAAGTAACGGTAGTGGTTGAAGCAAAGTAAACGATATTTTTCAACTGTGAGTGTGAAACGTGGAAATAAAAACGGTGATGCCAGCTAATAGCTGGTATCACCGTTTTTTGTTTATAAACTAGGCATGTCTTCAAGCGCTAACGAATCTGAAACGTCTTATTCAGGGGTCTGGAGCGTTTGCAGAAATCTAAGGAATCTGAGACACGTTATATCGGAAAGTACAGTCTGTTATAGCACTTTTGTCAGGTATTTTTGGTGAATAACGTGTCTGAGATTCCTTACAATTTATAAAGAGGACCTAAAGACCAAATAAGACGTCCTGAGTTCCTTAGAAAATGAAAATAATCTAGCCATTCGCCAACGCCCAGAACCACTTGATACACCCATTGCAGATGTATCAAGTGATTCTGTGACGTTCCCTGTATGTTCTATAACTACATCGTGTGAGACAGTACCAGCGCACCATAGGCAAAAGCGATCACGATCAGAATGGCCGGATGCAGCTTGGTTTTGGTCATGACCCAGAGCGAGATGCCTGCAATGATCAACGTCTGCCAGATGCCGATGGAATTAGTGGACAGCTGTCCAAATTCCCATGTGAGCAGAATCATGAGTACGGCGATAACAGGCTGCACAAGCAGTGTCATGCCTTTGACTTTTGGTGACGTGCGATGTTTGTTCAACAGACGAAGTAATATAATTAGTGCGGTTGCGGAAGGCACGATTGTGGCAAAACTTGCGATAAATGCCCCAAACCAGCCTGCTACGTGGTACCCGACAAATGCAGCAATTTTGGTTGCAATCGGGCCGGGAAGGGCGTTACCAATCGCCAGTACATCACCGAATTGCTCGGTGGTCATCCATTGGTAGTGGTTCACAATCTCTTCCTGCATAAGCGGAATGGAAGCCGGACCGCCCCCATATCCCAAGATGTTTGCTACGAAAAATCCCCAAAATAATTCCCACCAGGTTTGGAGCATCCTTAGGACACCCCCTTATCGGACTCGCCTTTGGACTTGAAGCGCTGAACCAGATCCAGATGGAAGACACCATATCCCAGGAAAACCGCGATCACAATCCCCGGATGGATATCCAACAGCTGCAATAGTACAAAGGCAATTACGCCGAATAGGGCGGCAAAAACTTTACCAAGTCCCTTCCAGGCTTTCATGGCAAATTCATAAGCCATCATGCCCAGCATGACAAAAATGACCGGCCTTACGGCGGCTACCATGCCTGCTACCACTTTCGACTCGCGTAGCGCGTACATGGAACCGAGCAGAGCAATAATGGCAATACTTGTCGGCAAAATATGAGCGAGTACAGACACGATCGCGCCCAGCACACCTTTGGTTTTATAACCGAGATATGCGGCCATTTTGGTCGCGATGGGACCCGGCAAGGCGTTGGCGATAGCCAAAATCTCGCCGAACTCCTCATCACTGACCCATTTGTAACGCGTAACGGCTTCGTAACGGATTAATGGGATCACCGAAGGGCCGCCGCCATATCCGAGAATTCCGGTTCGTACCATTCCGATGACGAGACCGTTGTAATCTTTCCAACCCATGCTGATTTCCTCCTAGAGTCTCATGCCCATCCGGCTTTTATAACGTTTCAACAATAGCTGTGATTCCACTTTGACGATACCCGGCATCTTATAGAGCTTCTCCAGCAAAAACTGCTCCATCTCTTCCATATCCGCAAAAATGCCGTGCATGTGCAGTGTACTCGGGCCTGTCATATGATAAAGGCTGGTGACGGCTGGCTCTTCATCCAGTTTCTCAGCGACTTCATCCAGGAAGGGCGGTTCAACATCGACATTAAAAAAGGCCGAGACCTGAAGCCCAACTTTGCCAGGGTTGATTACAACGGTGAAGCGTTCGATGATTCCTTTTTCGGATAACGCATTAATGCGGGCCTGAACAGCTACACGTGACAACCCGATCTGTGTACCCAGATCCGTATAGGATATTCGGCTGTTGTGGTGAAGCGCGGCGATGATTTTGCGATCCATCTCGTCCAGATTGTACATTTGTGGAATTTCTCCTCCTTTGGAGGAGCGTTTCTCTGACATGTTGACCATCCTTTTCTCTCGCTATATGAAATGAACAATGAAATTTTACTAATCATACAATGTGTATGTGGCATTCATAGTTTAATGACGAATCGTAACTGGAGTCAATCTATTTATCATGATTATTGAATTTAACCGATTTTGAGCCTTCATTTTGTCATTTCGACCAATCGGAAAATAAAAAGACCACTCGCACAGTCCAATAGCGAGCAGCCGTTAAATAATAGATAAGCTGGAGTAAAGCGCAAAGTGTGATACGAAGCATGTCTGGTTATCCCTGTACTGTCTTGGGCAGTAAAAGGGTAACGGTGGTCCCTTCGCCAGGCTCGGAAGACACTCTTAACGTTCCTCCTGCACCACGGGCACGCTCTTCCATACTGAACAATCCAACGCCATTGCCTGCGGTTGCTTCGCTGAATCCAGCACCTTGGTCTTCAATAATAACCATCGTCATGTTCTCAGCGTCTTCTATAGTAACACGTGCCTCGGCAACATCGGCATACTTCGCGACATTGGTTAAGGCTTCCTGAATAATCCGGTAGATAGCTATCTCCCGGTTCATCTCCAGTCGTTTGCGCAAATTACATTCCAGATCAACTTCGATCCCGTAGTGACGGGTGTAATTCTCGATATACGTACGAATCGCCGGAACAACACCCAGGTCATCCAGAACGGATGGTCTCAGCTCCCATGCCATACCGCGTACATCTTCCATGATACCCGTGACCTGTTTACGAAGTGCTTCAACCCCGGGGTGAGGCTGGTCTGCCAGCAGGCGATCCATCTGAATCACCAGAGAGAAGAGACTCTGTCCAATCCCGTCATGCAGTTCACGCGAGATCCGGCGTCGTTCCTCTTCCTGAATGTTCATCACTTGGGACATCATCTTTTGCAATTCTGCTTCGACGGATTTCAGCTTGGTGACCTCGCTGCGTACAGCCAGGTATTGATAGGGCTCCCCGTCGTTATCAAGGAAAGGCACGATGGTGGTGTTGACCCAATAATGACTGCCATCTCTCGCACGATTGAGAATTTCCCCGTTCCATACCTTACCTGAGGATATCGTGTCCCACAGGTTTTTCATAAAGCTTTTGCCATGGTATCCGGAATTAATGATTCGATGATCCTTACCGATCAGTTCCTCGCGCTCATACTGCGAGATTTCACAGAATTTATCATTCACATACTGGATTTTACCCTTGCGGTCTGTCAGGGCTACAATGGAGGATTCATCCAAGGCAAATTTCAGATCACTCAGTTGATGCAGGGAACCCTTCAACCTGCTGCGAAATTCATTATCCGTAATGTGATTATCGATTTCGTTCAGCAGGAGGCGTACGGGCTGGTCTGCGAGTCCACTTAATCTGTTCTTGCGTGCACTACTCAAAGTTCAGCAACCCCTTTTTCATGGCAAACTTCACCAGTTCCGGTCGTGTACGCAGGCCAAGTTTCTCCATCAGATTGCTTTTGTGGGATTCGACCGTTTTGACACTGATGATCAGATGTTCGGCGATTTCCTTGTTGGCGTAACCCTTGGCAATCCAAGACAAAATCTCTTTCTCCCGCTCGGATAACGTGTCATACGGTCCGGCGTTTTCCTGTTTGGCTTTGTCCAGGTATTCACTCATCAGCCGCTTGGTCGCACTTGGGTACAGATAGGCGCTACCCTCTGCTACGGAACGAATTGCAGCAAGTAATTCTTCATGCGGCGCACTTTTGAGGATATACCCGGATGCTCCCGCATGGATGGCGCGGAACAGATATTCTTCATCGTCATGCATGGTTAGTATCAAAATGGAGACATCTGGCATCAATTTCTTTAATTCAGCGGTAGCAGTCAGACCGTCTTTGCCTGGTGGCATGCTGAAATCCATAAGGACCACATCTGGTTTCAACTCTTGAGCCTTGGCAATGGCTTCATCGCCATCTGCGGCATCTCCAACGATATGTATATCATTCTTTCCTTCAAGTAAGGCGATCAGCCCGGAACGCACGACAACATGGTCGTCTACAACTAATAGTTGAATCACATGATTTCCCCCTGTCCGCTTCCTTAGTTCTATCTATATCATAACAAAAAAAGAAGCCATTCAGAGCTTTAATCTCCGAATAGCTTCTCTTACTCAACGTGTGGGATAGAAACATTAAACCTTAATGTTCTGTTTGGCCGAAACGTTCCTGAATCATATTGGCAATTTCCTGGACCTGTGCCTCCACGGCAAGAGGATCATATGGCCAGAACCGTTCCCCATCCAGCTTGAACACTCGATTGTTCTTCACGGCGTCCAACGATGACCAGACGGGTGATGTTTCATCCAGCGAACCACCATTGGATAAATCCAGGAAAATATAATCACCGGCATAATCCGCCAGTTTCTCCTCGGATACAGTTACAGTATCTTTATCCTGATCAATCAGTTCCTTTTGTACAATGTCTGGTGCTTTCAGTCCGAGCTGTTGGTAGATGGCTTGCCCACCGCGGTTGACACCATCTCCGTTGATATACCAATCCTTACCAAAAAGACTGAAGTTGGAGAAAGTCGTACCTTCCTGAACCAACCCTTGAATGGAGTCCTTGGCTGACTTCACTTTTACTTCGAATTGGGACAACCAGTCTGCGGCTTCCTTTTGTTTGTTTAAGATTTCTCCAAAAGCAGTGATTTCCTCATGCACATTGTCGTATGTACCATAAGGGATGATGAGGGTTGGTGCGATTTTGCGATATTGCTCATTCAGCTTCTCATCTCCACCTACAGTGACGATCAGGTCGGGCTCAAGTGAAAGAATTTTTTCCACTGAACCACCGTCAATACGACCAATGTCTGCTACGCCTTCAACCAGATCAAGCACATAAGGGCTTTCCAGCTCATAATCCGGTGCGCCTACTGGTTTGATACCAAGTGCGAGAAAATCAGCGAGGTAGCCCTGCGTCACAATCCGCTGCGGGTTCGCCGGGATTTCAACGTCTCCATTAACGGTGGATATGACCTGCGTTTCTACGGCGCTGTTTGCCGGTTGCTCTTCTGTAGCTGTAGTTGAGGAAGGTTTATTTTCTGTCGTTTTTTCCACTTGGCTTGAGCAGCCAATAATTCCAATCACCAGTACCAGGAACATAAGCCCAGTCCACCATTTTGATTTAACCCCTGTCATTCTGCTTCTCCCCAATCAATAATGATTATCTTTCTCAATAAAACCTCCTTAGTATCGTAACTTTTGGATACAAGTGTCGTCCATCTCAAAATGTGACCTCTTGAGCATGGACAATGGTTACCTGTTCTTTTCACCATTCTCCCGAATCAGGATATCTACCATAAGCTGAAGTTGCTTTTCCAGAGCCAGCGCATCATTACACCAGAATTGTTCCAGCTTGAGAGGATATATCCGGCTCTTTCCGTTATTCATAACCTTGTTCCAGTGTGGTCGTTCCCTGAGTTTGACTTGTGCATCATGATAGAGACCGCCTTCATGTGAGGAGAGCACGAGAAACATATGGTTTGCTGCATATTCCGTCAATTGATCTTCCTGGATGAACTGATGATTATTAGGTTCCAGAACGTCACGCAGAATACTGGGAGGAGGTGTAAGATTGAGTCCATAATAGACGTTGTATGCCGCTCTGGCGGTTACATTCCAGATACAGATCGTGCCATCTTCCCAGAGTTCATATAACCCAACGGTTTCATCAGGCTGGACTGCAGCCCCAAGTCGTTCAGCTTCACTGCTGACCAGCGCGGTGTAATGCTCTATCCAGTCTTCGGCAGCCTGCTCTCGACCTATGATTCGTCCGATAAGTTGAACGGTCTCCAATCGATTTAACTTGTCCCATGGCAGGACCATAACTGGAGCAATCTGTTCCAGTTGTTCGAGCTTATGGGGCAAATAGTATAGATAATCTGGCGCGATGATCAGATCAGGTGGTTCAGTTCGGAGGATTTCTTCCACACCATATTGATCCAAATCCAGTACATCATGCAACTCGTCTTGGATCAGCGGTGACATAGCCCAGGGTAGGAATGAGGCGGCAATGGGTTGAACGCCTAAGGCTAACAGATCTCCTGTGTACTGTACGGTAGCAATTCGTCTTGCGCGGGGCTGTAGTCGGTATTCACTTGGACTAATCCCAGTAAACTGCTTAAATTTTCGACTTAAGTATAAACCGTCGGAGTATCCCACAAGCAGCGCAATTTCATTTAAGGTGGCATGCGTGGACAACAGGTATTGCTTTGTCTTGTCCATACGAACTCGGGTCAAGTGAGCTTGAAAGCTTCGTCCAACCTGTTTTTGAAAGAACCTGGAGAAGTAGCTCGCATTAAACCCGGTTAACCTGGCGAGTTCTTCACGGGTGAGATGACTGTCATAGTGATGATTCATGTAGCGAAGTGCTTCACGAATTATACTGTCTACCATTTCTGTAGAAGGTTTAATCGCCAGCTTGAATAATTCAAGCAATTCACTCAGCAGATAATGGGACCTGGCTTCTTCGGTCTGGACACTTCCTGTCCTTTTTTCGGAAAGATCCTGGATGATTGCCAGCATTCGCAGAGCCTGTGGACTTGCTCCGGTCTTCGAACCATGTGAGGGCAAGTTCACTGTTGTTAGCTCATAAACACGTTTGTCAGGACTCTCTTCCGTTAATACATAATCCTGAAAACCGATATGATACAGGGTGAAGGCAGAAGGTGGGATATGTATCAGCTCCAGGGAGCATTGGGGATGTAGAAAAAGTAACTGTCCTTTATGTAAAACACCGTGCTCATTACCATATCTATAGTCCACTGTCGCTGTGCAGGTAACCAATGAAGGCGTTTTTATGGAAATAGTACTGTTGTGCTGTGTGGATTCCCATGGAATAACACTGGCAGTTGTCAGTACAAACATATCTGTAGCCTCCTTAGCTGTATATACTATCTATGAGTTATATGAATGTATGGACTCGATTATATCAATCTGTGTGAGTGACGTCGATGTATACAGATGAGCGAAGACAGGTGAACAGACTAAGGCTTGCTCCGCTGTGAATAACTATAATAAAAAAAGCCTTGATACTCCCCGAAGGAAATAACAAGACTTCTTCCATATTAAAGACAGATGTTGTTATCCAAACACCTTTGGCTGAAGATGTAGCGCGATTTGCTCCGTCTGCCGGATAATGTCCGATGAGAAGGTGCAAGGCAGTCTGCTGCCAACGAGCAGCACGGCGCCAGGCACGCTTCCTTCCTGGAACACAGGTACCGCTATGGCACTTACCAACCGCTCAGCAAGCATTAACGGGCAACGACCGGGTGTATGCTCCCCGGTGGATTGTGAATCAGATCGGGCTGTGCGTCCAGTCCGAAGGGCAGTGCCCACCAGATCTTGTCCGGGGCGCATTTCCATGCGTTTCACCCGTTCATTACTAGCCCCGGAGGTATACTTCCAGCGTAGCATCGTCCCGTTCAGACAGGCAAGTCCACAGAAGTCGCTGGATGTGTTCAGGCGCAGGCCGTCGATCATCTCCTGAATGCCGGATGGCAGTTCATCATGCATGAGAGGACACTTCCTTTTTCGAAATTATAACGTACGTAAACTGGAATCATTATCATTAACCTTTTAGGATCATCTTAAAGTAAGGGTATTACAATGTTAATTCTATTGTAGACCCTTTCTCATACGTTGTAATTCAGGGAAAACCCCTATTTCCGTTCTGTAATCTACTGAACTTGGGCAGTGGAGGGCTCCTGAGTCAGGTGCACCAAGGGATTGAAGAAATGCGAAGGATGAGGCATATCGGTGAAATGTGACTTTTCTCACAGCAAATTCAGGGAGTTTCTCGTTAATGATCAGGTAATCCCCCGATAACCCTCGCGCTACTTTCGCGGTATGATGGATACATAAGGAATCACCGAGGGGGACGAAGGTTATGGGTACAGTATTTGTAGAAAGAACAACCCAAAGAGCAGAGCAGAAACAAACGGAGGCGGACAAAATGACACGAGAAACAGGCGGAATCCTTTCGTTCGTTACATCTGAGCAATGGGGCCTGATTGAAGCAAAAATGCAGCCCAAACGGGTGAAGTCGGGGTATAGTCTCTTTCTCGAAGGCGATGAAGCCGGATATCTGTACTACATTCGTTCGGGACGAGTGAAAATGACCAAGTCGACGGAGGATGGCAAGGAAATTATTTTATCCATTCAGCAAAGCGGCGATCTCATCGGTGAATTCGGCGGCATCGGCGGATTGAATCATAGCTACAGTGCAGAGATGGCGGAAAAAGGGGAACTGGCCATTATCTCGCTTAGCGATCTGGAAAGTATACTCAGCAAACATGGCGACCTTGCCTTGAAATTCTTGCAATGGATGGCACTGTCGCAACGGATTACCCAGTCGAGATTCCGGGATTTGCTGCTCTATGGCAAGGCGGGTGCGCTCGCTTCGACACTGATCCGTGCCAGCAATTCGTATGGCAGGGTTACACCGGATGGTATTGTGCTGGACATGAAGCTGAACCATACCGATCTTGCCGAGATGATTGGAGCTACCCGGGAGAGCGTAACGCGGATGCTGGGGGCATGGAAGGAACAAGGTACGCTGGATATGATGGACGGCAAACTGATGATTCGTGACCTGGCAGCCCTGCGCTGTATGTGTGGATGTCCGACATTCCCAAGCTGCCCGGTAGAGCTGTGCCGGTTGTAAATTAGTTTGTTCAGAGGCTTCTCCTCCATTGGCGATTGGGGTCGTTACGGAGTAAAAGAAAAGCTGGCGTCCCATATATGGGAGTCAGCTTTTTGTGTTTCTTTGAAATTGTTCATGTGCATATTCACTGGAGAGAATCGAATAGATCACAGAGTCATGAAAGGAACCTTTGTAAAACCAGTGCTCCCGCAACAGACCTTCACACTGCATGCCAATCTTCTTCATGACATTCTCCGAAGCAGTGTTATGCGGACGACACTTGGCGTAAATCCGGTGAACGTCCAGTTCGTTGAAACCGAAGCCTAGTAGAGCACTGGCTGCTTCGGCGGCGTAACCTTTCCCTTGATAGGTGGGATTAAGGACGTAACCGATCTCTGCATTGGTTTTCTCCATCACGTGAATACCGACTCCGCCAAGGAGAGTTCCATCACTTTTCAAACATATTGCAAGTTCAAAGCCCTCTCTTGGATGTGCCTGCTGTGTGTCCAACACAAACTGCACGTATGCTCGTGTATCTTCTTCCGTATTCGGTCCCCATGCCGTATGCTGTGTAACTTCCGGCATGGATGTGTAGCTATGTATACTTTTCCAATCGGTCTCCCGAATCTCCCGGATGATCAGTCTGTCAGTCTCCAGTTGCATCGTTGTTCACTCCTTCACGTTTGAGTAACTTTACTGTACATTGTACAACAAAAATAGCCCACAACAGATTCAACGAATGAATCGGTCATGAGCCATAATGTAGATCTATGATGTATGTGGAATGCTATTGTGGTTGTTTACATTGAACTGCGGGATAAGTATAAGCCAGCTTACGGATAATTTCCTTTTGCCATCTCGTATCACCTAGATTGGTTGCCAGGTTCAGAAGATCCAAATAATCGTCAAGCTGCAGATCAGCCTTTTGCAGAGTTGTATTCATTCGATGTTCGTTCCCCTTTATCTATATAATCGTAAAATCATATGCAGTAGAAAGTTACAAAGAGACAAGTTCAAGAATGATAATCATTATCATGTTTATATATTCATTATGCAATGAACGCTGGCAAAATGCAATCCCAAGTCCGCATCGAATTTAACTTTTTTCTGAAAATAGGCTCATCCACAGCACATAGGGAATGTATACACCGAGATATGCAGATGGATACAGGAACCAGCCATTCAACAGGAAATGGTGAATCTCGGTGGTGAATGTGGTCATATGAGCATTCGTCGCATACACATCACCAGCGATGACGGTTGCCGCACTGTAGAAACAGAGTAGCGCAAGAATATGGAATACTCGGGTAACCATGCGGGAACGAAGAGCAACATAAGCCATAATCAGCGGAACAATCAACAAGAGCAACAAAAATATTAACTTCATCATCGTTTTACTCCTTCGGTAAATGGAATTCTAATGATAATCAGTATGGGCCAATAGACTCAACTTCTAAACTTTTTCATAAACTTTACAAAAAGAAAGAGGAATTCAGCATATGAACAATTAAATTATAAGGAGGATAACCCATTATCAGGTAATTTGGAGGAGGAGAAAGGGAATATGAAGAAGGCGTTATGGCAGCACTGGATCGGGGCATTCCTGGTCTTTATCATGATGGCAACCGCACTGCTGGGGCCGGGTTCGCAAAGTCCGGTACAAGCTGCAGCACCACTAACGGTATCTCAGGCCATCGCTGCCCAGAGCGGTGGAGGAACAGCAACGGTTGAAGGAATCATTGTTGGACATGCTACCGGGTCGCTTACCGCGAAGTTTACATCTCCGTATGCCAATGATTTTAATGTTCTGATTGCGGATTCAGCGTCAGAGCGGACCAACGCCAGATTATTGGATGTACAGATTCCCTCATCTTTCCGTTCGCAATATGGATTGGCGTCCAACCCCAGTCTTGTAGGCAAAAAGATCATCGTAACCGGAACCTTAGGTGCCTACAACAGCTATGCAGGAGTCAAAAACCCAACGTCCATCACACTTTCCTCCGGAACAACCAATCCTGATCCAGAACCAAACCCGGGCACAACACTGCCGGACGGTACCGGCAAGAAAGTATTGTTTGATAATACCCACGCCCAGACAGCAGGTGCTGCCGACTGGATTATTGACGGGGCATTTTCGGATTTTGCCAATGGTTTGCGAAACGCAGGCTTTGCCGTGGATCAGCTGGAACGCAGCATCCCGTATACATTCGGTGAGCAAGCCATCACCTATAATAAATTGAAAGATTACCACGTCTTCGTCATCGGCGAAGCCAACGTGCCGTTCAAAGCGACTGAGCAGGCTGCGCTGGTGCAGTACGTGCAGAACGGAGGAAGTATCTTCTTCATCTCCGACCACTATAATGCAGACCGCAACAAAAACCGCTGGGATTCTTCCGAAGTATTTAACGGCTATCGCCGCGGTGCCTTCCTGAATCCGGCCAAAGGCATGTCCTCGGCTGAAGCCGAATCACCAGCGATGCAGAGTGTGACGAGTTCAGACTGGCTCGCGACGAACTTTGGTGTCCGTTTCCGCTACAATGCCCTTGGAGATGTAAATGCATCGGATATCGTTGCACCTGCACAATCCTTCGGCATTACGACTGGTGTTAATTCTGTAGCCATGCATGCGGGATCGACCATTGCGATTATAGACCCGAACAAAGCCAAAGGCTTGGTGTATGTACCAAGTGGTGTATCCAAGTGGGGCAATGCCGTGGACCAGGGCGTATATAATGGTGGTGGACGAGCTGAAGGAGCCTATGCTGCCATTGCAAAGGTTGGTGCAGGCAAAGCCGCATTTATCGGTGACTCTTCACCTGTAGAAGACGTGACTCCGAAATATTTGCGTGAAGAGACCGGTGCTACCAAGAAGACCTATGATGGATTCAAAGAAGTGGATGATGCAACGTTCCTTGTGAATACTGTGAAATGGCTCGCGGTCAAAGAGAGCTACACCAGTCTGGCACAAGTGCCAGGATTGACATTGGATACGGCAACAAGCCTGCTTCCTATCGAAGCTCCGGCCGCATCAACCGAGCCGCAACTTGAGCCATGGGCTGCACCAGCGGCAGGGTACAAATGGTATGATCCGACTACATTTAAGACAGGTTCATACGGCAAAGCGCAATAAGTAAAGTAGACAAACATCAAATTATTATGCGAATAGGGTCTGACCGTGGAGTTTTGCGGACAGGCTCTTTTTTTGCTTGTTATATCAGTTACAATGAAGATCGTGATTAGCTCCTACAGCCCTGCCATTGCATAAATATGTGCTCCAGAGGGGAAGGTATGGGTACTAATGATGCGGCGTGAAGCCCAACCCAACCAAGGAGGCGGCGAATGATGACTCAGCAAGCAGACTGTGACAGTTCCTCGATGAGGCAGAAGCTTAAGGAAGACCTCCATCGTGTAGCAGAGCGTATGAATCTGACGTTATCCCGATTTGACAATGACAGTGCCTGCCTGCTGGGGCAATTTGCAGAGATTCGAGCGGAAATCAAGCAGATCGAGGTGCTCGCCTCTTCGTTTTATCTGGATTGTTATCTGTCACCTTTTACCGAGAAGTTTGCCGAATTAACATCGAGCGTGCAGCATCTATCTGACCGGAGATATGGGGCGTTGATTGTGATTGAACGGGAGATTCCGTTGGAGTCGATCATTCACTCAGGCGTGACTGTGGATGCAAGAGTGACGCATGCGTTGTTGGAATCGCTATTCATTCCTGGTGCGCCATTACATGACGGGGCTGTGTTGATTCGTGGCAATCAGATTGTATCCGCTGGTAATGTGCTGCCGTTGTCGCAAGCGGAAGTGCATGAACGAAAAATAGGCACTCGTCATCGGGCAGCACTGGGACTCAGTGAATTGACGGATGCGGTTGTATTAGTTGTCTCCGAGGAGACAGGACAGGCTTCATTTGCTGTAGATGGCGATTTGCATCCAATCAATGTGGTTGAGACGCTCCCTTAAATGTGAACGATTAATTGGTCTACTCGGGGCGAATAGGTTGATGTAGTTGAGAGAATTGTACCTTTCTCCTGTAAGGGAGAGAGGTTTTTCTATGGATAGACGATAAAATTATAATCTGAAATTCGACAGCTTTGCTCCCGCCATATGAGAAACATCGATCGATGCTTCTCTGACATTGCGATGTGATTTTGCACAAACTGGGTATTCATGGGTACAATAGAGGATGGTCAATGAATAGAGAACAATGCGATTGGATCGCAAAAATGGTTGGAGGAGACGGTTAGCACATGAGTTGGTTTGAAGCAATGGAGCATCACGATTATGAGGAACTGGTTCTGTGCCAGGATCGAAATTCAGGGTTAAAAGCAATTATCGCCATACACGACACAACACTCGGCCCTGCGCTGGGAGGCACGCGGATGTGGACTTACGCTTCAGAAGAAGCAGCCATTGAAGATGCCCTGCGCCTTGCCCGTGGTATGACATATAAGAATGCGGTATCTGGCCTGAATCTGGGCGGTGGCAAAACCGTTATCATCGGAGATCCGCGGCGCGACAAAAACGAAGCGATGTTTCGGGCGTTTGGACGATATATTCAAGGATTGAACGGACGTTATATCACTGCCGAAGATGTGGGAACAACGGAAGAGGACATGAACCTGATCTATCAGGAAACCGATTATGTGACAGGCATCTCCGCGAGTTATGGTTCATCCGGTAACCCATCGCCTGCAACGGCTTGGGGTGTATATCGGGGGATCAAGGCAGCGGCCAAAGAAGCATTTGGTACCGATCTGCTGGAGGGTAAAACGATAGCGGTCCAAGGTGTCGGCAATGTGGCGATGCATCTGTGCAAATATCTGTATGAGGAAGGTGCACATCTGATCGTTACGGATATCCATAAGGACTCGGTGAAACAGGCTGTGGACCGCTTCGGCGCAACAGCAGTTGATCCCGCAGACATCACGAGTGTGGAATGTGATATCTATGCACCATGTGCACTGGGCGGCACGATTAATGACGATACGCTCAAAACGCTCAAGGCAAAGGTTGTAGCGGGCTGTGCCAATAATCAGCTGTTGGAGACCCGTCATGGGGATCAGCTGTATGATATGGGCATCGTATATGCGCCTGACTATGTTATCAATGCAGGTGGCGTAATTAACATTGCGGATGAGTTGAACGGTTATAACGCGGATCGGGCGTGGAGCAAGATCGGAGAGATCTATTCCACTCTGGAGAAAATATTCGAAAGCTCACGTACCGAGGGCATCGCAACCTATGTTGCCGCAGATCGTCTGGCTGAGCGACGGATTGAACAGATGAAGAATACGCGCAGTACATTCTTGCAGAATGGTCATCACTCATTGAGTTCCCGGAGATTGCGCAAGTAAACTTAATAGATTCATAAAAAAACTTAAAACGGTCTGTTAGATAACGGCAACATCCATTCCCAAGATGGATAGTCGATCTGACAGGCCATTTTTTATGTTGCTATCAGAATTTCAAAAAAAGAAAAACAGTGGCAATATCTCCCTAATTGATCAATTTTACTATGGATTTTTCCGATAATGTATGTACATCGTTCAGATGCAGATGGTTCAGGGAAGTGGGGAGAAGTGGGAATGGGAAAAACGGGGGAAAAGCAAGGGATAGGGTATAAGATCAAAAATATGTCACTTAAGATCAAGCTGCCTTTCATGATCAGTGTATTGGTTGTGTTGGTTCTGCTTGGTGCAACGACCACAAGTTATATGATTTCATCTGATGTTGTGGTCAAGAAAAGCAAGGATGAAATGAATGTGATGGCTGACCGCCTTGGGGAAGGGCTTTGGACAGCGATGCAGCTTCAACAACAATTGAGTCATGCGATATCCGTACATAGTACTTTTAAAGAACTCTTAAAGTTGCGTGATACAACTGACATGACGGATGAAGAATTTTTATCGGATGAGAACCCGTATTTCAATAAGGCCAATACGATCTTGACCGACAGTATATCGGAAACGGAAGGAAGTAAGCCAGATCTGTTCGTTTTTGATAAGGAAGGAATCATGGTGGCAGGAACCATGCCAGAAGTCATTGGTCAGTCACGGGGAGATCGGGAATATTTTAAGGAATCTATACAGGGGAAATCCTTCATCAGTGACGCGGTCGTCTCTAAGACTGGCAAGAAGCTCATTATTGTATTCTCGGAGCCTATCACCGATGAAGAGGGGAATAACCTGGGTGTGCTTGCTATGTCGGTGGACAGTAGCTTCTTCCTGGGGCAACTCGGAGACATTAAAATCAATGGTCAAGGCAGAGTTGAAGTACTGAGTCGGAGCGGCATCATTATGTATGATTCACTGGACCCTTCCGTTGTGGGACAAACGCTGGAAGAAGATAAGGACGCGATGGGAATTATCGAGGCTAGAGCCACCGACAAAGTGAAAATCACTTCGATGGATCGAGAAGATACCTACTATCGTATTAATCAGATTCCGGGTGCAGATCTCTCTGTGCTCATTATTGACGATTATGACGATATCAAGCGTCCGATAGAGGATATGCAGCGCCAGATGGTTATCGTGATATTGATCGGGATTGCTCTGGCTATTGGTGTGGGATTGCTGATTTCTCGCAGTATTACAAGACCTATCATACGTCTGAGCGGTCTGTTCCAACAGCTTGCTCAAGGCAATCTGACCGTTAAGGCCAATGGCAAGTATAACAGCGAATTCAAGGATCTGGCGGAGAGCTTCAATGGTATGGTGGAGCAGAACAGGAACCTTATTACCGATATGAATAGTTCGATTCATGTCCTTCAGGCCAGCACTCAGGAGTTGGAGGAGACATCCAGACAGACGGCAAGATCCATTGATGAGACATCGGCAACGTCCATGGGGATTGCCAAAGCCATGGAGGCCCAATCGGAAGATACCGAGCAGATTGTAGGCAAATTCAACAGCTTTGGCGATAAAGTGGCTGCCATGAACAGCAGTGCACAGGATGTGAAGGCAAGAGCAGATGAGATCGAAACGGTATTCCACAATGGGAATGAAGTCGTGAATGAACTGATGCGTATCAACGAGGTGAACGAACGGGAAGTGGAGAAAATCTCGGAGATTACCGTCAAACTTCAAACCAGTTCGGGCAGTATTAGTCAGATCACGGAAGCCATCAGCCAGATTGCGAAGCAGACCAATCTGCTTGCATTGAATGCTTCCATTGAAGCATCACGGGCAGGTGAGCATGGCAGAGGATTTGCAGTTGTAGCCGAGGAGATCCGCAACCTGGCAGAGTTGAGCTCCCGCCAATCCAAGGAAATCTCCAGCATTATCGAGCAGAATCTGGCCGATGTCGCCGAGAACAACCAAAGTGTTGCCGAAATTCACACCATCTCGTCCAGACAGGATGAGCTTGTCTTGCAGACTCGTCAGGCATTTGATTTGATTTTGGAGAAGGTAACGGTCATTAATCAACAGATCGCTACGATGGCAGGACAGATGCAGGAGATGTTACAGAACAAGGATGACGTACTGGAGTCTGCCCATAGTTTGTCGGCTTCAGGAGAGCAGGTATCCGCTTCGGTTGAAGAGGTAACAGCAACCATGATGGAGCAATCTTCAACAGTACGGCAATTGGCCAACATGGTTGATACGATCGATCAATTGACGCAAAAGCTGGCCGAATCGGCTGCGCGATTCAAGGTGGAGTAAGGTGTTAATTGAATAGGTATAAAGGGAAGACAAAAGGCACTCTGTATGAGTGCCTTTTGCTTTGTTTTTTATGGTCTCGATCAATGTGCTCTAGTCCATTTAGTAATCAAGAAGATCAGCGGTTGAAAGAGGGGTACTGAGTTCTCTATATCAAAATGTAATGCACTTCTGGTTCAGCAGCTTCATGAATTGATCCAGCGCACTGCTGACATACCGATCCTCACCGCGGACAAAGGTTGTCGTGGTATGGGTAAAACGATCTTCCAGATCAAATACGGAGAAATTATCCGGTTTCTTGTGAATAACGCTGCACGGCATAATGGTAAATGCGATTCCTGACTCTACACAGCTAAGCAGGTTTTCCATCGTACTCACTTCGATGATATTACGTGCGGACAACCCTTCTTCCTGCAAAAATTCTTCGGTCATTTCACGATACGGACAGCCCTCGGGGAAAACAACCCATGATACTTGGCACAGACTTTCAGGTGGTGTATCCATCTTCTTGGAGATAATATGAACCGTGTCCTGCATCTCATATTCCACCTTCAGACCCTCCTTCACACAAGCCCCGCTGATAAAAGCACCATCAATCTCATCGTCCTGTATTTTCTTGCGTAGTACTTTGGGTGAAGTGGCGTTGACGAGTGAGATGGACACCTTCGGGTAGGTTATTTGATATTCATTCAGAATCTCCATAAAACGACTGGATGCCGCCGTTTCTACAATGCCGATTTTCAGTGTGCCGGAAGGCTCCCCGGGATCGGTCATATCCTGCTTCAGATCATGTAAAAGGTTGTGAATCTGTGTGGCGTACTGGACGAACTGTTCTCCTTTGGAGGTCAGTACAACACCTTTGGGAAATCGGTTGAACAACTGGATTTGATATTCCTGCTCCAGTTTTTTGATGCGTGTAGTGACATTGGATTGCGCGTAATTCAGTTCTTTGGCGGCATGTGAGATTTTACCTGAACGTGCCACCGCGAGAACAATATCGATATCGGAAAGTTCCATGCTGTATCCTCCTGAACGTGGATTAACACCAATTAATTCGGCAGATGGTGATGTTAGGTATCTCTCTGAGAGATACAACTATATATTTCAATCATTTTACGATATATCGGAGCCGCCGTACAATATCCTTAATGACAAAGAGAGTAGGGATATGACATGGATAACATGAATACACATTCAACACTATTAAGCCCGGTAACGATTCATCAGTGGCAATTAAGGAACCGAATTGTGATGGCACCGTTGACCCGGGGATTTGCTGATGATCAGGAGGGGACCGTGACGGATGAGATGGTGGCGTATTATGAGCAGCGTGCGCGAGATGGCGTGGGACTGATCATTACCGAGGGCATTAACCCCAATCTGGCAGGCAAAGGCACTTACGGCATCCCCGGTTTATATACAGATGAACAGACGACTTCTTGGAAAAGGGTAACGGATGCTGTCCACAAACATGGCGGCACCATTATTGCTCAACTGTGGCATGTTGGCAGGTTGTCCCACTCCGATCTGATCGGAACCACTCCAGTGGCACCTTCAAGCCTTGCGGCAACAGGAAGAGTGCATAAGCTGCATAAACCGTATCAGGTTCCTCAAACGATGAGTGCACAGGATATAGCGGATACCATTCAGCATTTTCAGACGGCCGCCCGCAATGCAGTTCTGGCAGGGTTCGACGGGATCGAGCTGCATGCTGCGCATGGGTATCTGATCGACCAGTTTATCAATGAGAAGACCAACCAAAGAACAGATGAATATGGAGGAGACACAGCAGGCAGATTGCGGTTCTTGCGGGATATTATTGTGGCTGTGAAAAAAGAGATCAGTGTAGATCGCATATCGGTACGATTTTCCGAGAAAAAGGATGATGATGCATCCTATGCATGGGCAGATCAAGCTGGAATGATCGATGCATATCTTAATTTGTTCCGTGAGACGGGAATTACAATCTTGCATCCCTCAACAGATCAATATACAAAAGCGTGGGAAGAGGAGCAGTCCTTTCACGAGCGGATTCGAAGTCGGTGGGATGGAATCATTATTGGTGTGGGGAATTTGGATGTTCAGACCGCAGAGCACGCGATTGGTAAGGGAAGCATAGATCTGGTTGCGTTCGGCAGACCGTTTATCGCCAATCCAGATCTGGTACAGAGACTGCATACGGGTCAGCAATTGATTGAGTATGATGCGAATGCACATTTGCCTGTTTTGGTGTGAAAATAAAGTGAAAAAAAGGGCAGAGTAGGCTGCCCTGAGGTTCAGATACTTTTTGAGTGATCCAGTGGTTTCATTTCGTTTCTTCTTGTTGAGCTTTTTTCGATATACCAGAGAATAATCATAGACAACGCATAGAGCAGACTGACAGCGAGAATAATGATCCATACACTTTCCATGTCCATGCTTTTGATGAAAATGCCTGTCAAATATGGGCTAAGTGTATAACCCAGGCAACCTACGAATAACAGCAAGCCATTAAACCGTCCCTGATGTGTGTCGGGTACACGCGAAGCAATATACAGATTGATGTTGGTCTGCACGAGAATCTCTCCAATGGTCCACAGCACCGTGGATAAGGCGACGATGGAAAAGTGGGGGAAGGTTCCGAGCAGGTTCAAGGCTCCAAATCCGATTCCATAGAAGAGTGCGCCTGTAGCTATGGAGTTTAGGGCAGTTAATTTGCGTGTAGCGGACAGGATCACGGTGGTAAGAATAATGACGCTAATGGCATTGATGGTCATGACAGAGCCGTAATATGCTGCCCCGTTCTCGCCAAATGAATGATTCATCTGAAGTGGGAGGCTAAATGAGTATTGCATATAGATAAAATAGTTAAGAAATGACACAACGATGAAGAAGGCAACGAGTGGGTTTTTCAGCAGTAGTCTGAATAATGGCGAAGGCGGTTGGCTCAATCGTTGTTGTTCTTGTTGTCCAGCATGTTCGCTGTTTGTTGATGCCAATTCCTTGCGCGTGCCGATCTTAACCTGGTTGATGATGATAAAGGTAGATATCAGAAACACGGTGCCGATACTTATAAAGACAATGTTGACATGATCCTTGATAAAAAAACCAGCGATCAGTGGTCCGATGGCTATACCCAGATTGGCCCCCAGATACATGAGGGAAAAGGCGGACTTTCGCTCTTTCTCCTCCGTACACAGTTGAATAATCAGTGCATTATAAGCAGGCCGGGTAATACTGATGAAAAACATGACTGCAATCAGAAGATAACCAACGGTAATGGTGCCTGACCAAAAAGAGCAGCTTATAATCAGGATGGCAGACAACAGTTGTCCGATGACAATAATCGTTTTTTTGCCCATAAGATCGCTTAAATAGCCGCCGAGAAGTACACCGGGTCCGCTAATCAGGGCTGCCATGGACACAAAGATCCCTGCACTGACCACATTCATGCCCATCTGTAACGTAAGCACCAAGGTAATCAAGGAGAATACAAAATCTCCCGTGCTGTTAATCGTTCTGGCTAAACAGAGATAATAGATATCGCGGCTCAGACCCGCGTAGGTTTTGAATAAAGACAATAATTCCAGCCCTCCCCAAGATAACCGTCACTCCAGACCAAAAACGGTGAGGATCATCTGTACATCTTATACAGTTTCAGTTTCAGCAACCGTCACTTCAATCTTGAAACGATCGTACATATCCAGCAGGGTTTGACGCAATTCCTCGAACGAATCACCCTCCACGATAGCATAGCCTGAGCGGGTCATGGTATCGTTTACGTCCCCGGCCCGCTGCCCCACTTGATAGGATACATTGAACTCAATGATGCCAGGGATATCGGCATAATCCTCTATTCCGGATATGTGTTGAATTACCCCTGCACGTGAAGGGAAGCAGATCATGCCTGTGAATTTATGGCGCGTCTCCTGTTGCTTAAATTCATATATTCCAACTTCCAGATCAGTGACGGCTTCGAAGAAATCAACGCCATGGGTGTTCTTGATACAAGGAGGCATAACATGTGATCCCCCGATTCTTGCACCAATTTCTCCAAACACCACTTCTCCTTCCGGAGTCAGAAAAAGTTCGGCATGTGTTACGGATTGATTGATACCCAAGGCAGCAATGACCTGTTCATTGAGTTCTTTGATGTGATGGATAAAATCAGCTTCCGTGCCTTCAGGGAACGTAATACTGGCTGGAGGTTTCTGCTTCGTCGCAATATCCAGGCAGTTATAGAGGTATTGGGAAACAGATGCAAATACAACCTTGCCCTTGGACACAATGGAATCACAATGAAACTCCGTACCGTGGATGAATTCCTCCAGCAAATCCCTTTGCTGTGCTTGTCTTGTATGGTGTAGATAATGTACCAGTTCATCCATGCTGGATAATTTGAACGTATTGATACTTCCATATCCGCTGAGTGGCTTCACAATAATCGGAAACCCGTGTACAGCAGTGAAACGAATATAGTCCTGTTCATGTAGAGCAATTGCAATTTCGGATGTCCGAATTCCGCGTTGATGCAGCATTTGTTTCATGATCCATTTGTTGCGAACAGCCTCAGCCTGATTGCGCTGCATACCGGGGATCCCGAACTCGGAACGGAGCTGACCACCGATCTCAATCGCATTCTCACCCGGCGTTAACAGAGCAGAGATGGAATGGGATTCTCGGATCTGCATCATATGCTCCCGGATGGCATCTACGGACTCCAGATGATCGACATATCTAATTTCGTCAAAGAAGTCCCTGAGGACCTCATCATGATGCAAATTATGCCGTTCAATAATCAGAATTTTCTTGTGATCCGCCAATTTCTGCAAAGGTTTAACGAAGTTTAATCCAGTTGGAAGCCTGAAATCAGATATGTATACAATGGTTTTCATACGTTCTCGTATATCCCCTTTCAACAAAATACTAAAAATAGTAAAAATTCATTTCATAACATTATAGCTCAATATTTTCCATTTTGAATACACCTTTTGGTTAAAAATATGAACCAAAATACATATTTATGATGCGTTAAAGTGTTAATTGACAATAGGAAATTTTTGGTATACGATCTTTAGCGGATTAGAAATAAAAAGGAGGAAATAGAAATAAATGGAGATCGTTAAAGAGAAATATGCCATACTGGGAACGCTGGGAGACGATGAAGGATTCCTGACTTGCAGCATGCATATCGCGAAAAAGCTAGGCAACTCGGAACGTATCAAGCCATACCCTGAATTTGAAGCGGCTGCGGAAGACTTGAGATCAGGGATCATATCCTGCTTGCTGGTCCCCGGGGCGTATCCCAAGCTCAACAGCTTTATCATGGATTCTGAACTAGCGGTGTCTGAGAGCTTTGTGGAGAAAATTCCTGCGCTGGTTCTATCCGGCTTCCATGCGGTATGTCCCGATCAGATCGATATTATCTATCATCATCCAGCAACCACATACTTGTTATCTGAACTTGATACAACCTATAGAGAGAACAGCACCGTATCGTCCAACCCTGAAGCTTGCAGGAAGGTCATGCACAACATGGAGAAGTCCATTGCGCTCACGAATCAGCTATGCGCTGATCATTACGGGCTTGTGACCTACAAAGTATTGCGTGAGGGAATCAATATGCCATGGGTATGTTTTACACAAAATACACAGAGGGTGAATACAGTCATATGAAAAGAATTGCTATTATACTGGATAAAAATCTGGAACCTGGCGCCGCCGCCAATGTGGCTGCCCTGTTAATGGGACAAGCAGCCCTGAATGAGCCGGGGTTATATTCTGATCAACCTGTGCTGGATCATAGCGGCGTTCAGCATGCGGGCATCCGATATAGCACTGTCATTCTGAAGGCCGGGGAGAATCAACTGATCAATCTGGCCAAACTCTGCTCAGATGACAGCGGGGGACTGAGCCATGTTGTTTTTTCACAGACAGGTCAGTCGCTCAACAATGCCTTTGAACAATATGCAGTTGAGATTGCTTCGATGGAATTGGAAGCTACCAAAGTGGTAGGTGTCATTGTATGGGGCGAGGATGATCAAGTTAGGGCAGCGACCAAAAAATTCAGTGTCATGAAATAAGGGAAAAGGGCAGAAGCGGATCTTTAGAGATCACTCTGCCCTTCTTTATATATGAAAGAATTGTTATAGAGGTTGTTCAAAAGTCCGATTTTGATTAGGAAGGATGCCTGAAGGCATCGCACTTATAGATGTTTGCTGACAACGGCAGCTTTCTTTTCCGTAAAGTAATACACCAAAGCGAGCAGCGGCATAATCAGGCCAATTAGCGTTGTGAGACTCCAGCCTCCGTTAGCATAAGACCAGCTTCCAAGGGATGAACCAATCGCACCGCCGACAAAAAAGATCGACATGAATATGCCATTCACACGTCCTCTCGCTTCACTTCCTAAGGAGTAGATAATGCGTTGACCCAGCACCAGATTTCCCGAGACAGCCATATCCAGTGTGATCGCGACGATCACAAGCAGTATCAGTGCTAACGTGGAGTGACTCTGGAACGCATAAGCAAGACCAAACGAAGCAGCAGCGATCACCATGGCAGCACCCGTCAGAATACGTGTTAGTCCGCGATCAGCCAGTCTCCCGGCAATAGGAGCGGCAATAGCACCTCCGACACCAGCCAGTGCGAACCAGGCAATGCCTTGCTGTGACATGTCAAAATCGTTAGCGAGCCTGAGCGGAACCGTAGTCCAGAACAAGCTGAAAGCACCAAACAGGCTGGCCTGATAGAACGCCCGGCGGCGCAGCAGCGGCATCGTTCTGAACAGTGTGCCCAAGGACACGATTAATTGCCCGTATTTCAAGGTGGGTTCAGGCTGGTGAGCAGGAAGAGCACGTGATAGGAGCAACATGAGAAGTGTTATGACAATGGCGGAGAATACAAAAATCGTCTGCCATCCGAAGAGGCTGGTGATAAAGCTTGCGACAGGACGAGCCAGCATGATGCCCAGCAACAGACCACTCATTACATTGCCAACAACCCGTCCGCGCTGTTCCTCGGAAGTAAGATATGTCGCATAGGGCACCAGAATTTGAGCGACCACAGAACCTATCCCAATGAACAGAGAGGCAGTCAGAAATACAACAGCAGTGGGCGAGAAAGCCGCAGCAATCAGGGCAACAACCAGTACGATAAGGAAAAGAACGACCAGGCGTCGATTCTCGGTAATGTCACTGAGCGGCACGATAAACAGCAAACCAATGACATAACCAATCTGAGTCAACGTTACGATCAATCCGGCAGCGGCAGAAGACAGACCCGTTGTCATGCTGATCGGACCGATAACGGTCTGAGCATAATACAGATTTGCCACGATCAATCCACAAGCGGATGCCAGCAAAAAAATAATCCAGGTGGGTACAGGTGCCTTCTTCACTTGTTGTCTCATATCCATCATAATCATCCTCCACAGTTCTAAATTGGTATTCCCAATAAACAGGTGATATTTAAAAACGTTAATTACTAAACGGTGTGTTCACTAATTACAAATATATAATAAACTAAACGTATAGTATTGTAAATAGGCTCTACATATTTTAATGAGAAAGTTAATGAGGATGAAAAGGTGAGCGTAGGATGGAATTGTGTGTACTCATGGCAGTTTAGTATAATGAACGTATCGTTTTCATGAAAAATACTGATGATTAAATATATTTTATACATCCAGGAGGGCTCAAGATGACTGCCAAAAGAGGACGTCCACGTAACATGGAAACCCAGAATGCCATTCTTACAGCATCGTATGAGTTGTTGTTGGAGCACGGATTCGGGGCAGTTACAATCGAGAAGATTGCTGAACGTGCACAGGTGAGCAAAGCCACTATCTACAAATGGTGGCCGAATAAAGGCGCTGTCATCATGGACGGATATATGTCTGCTGCAACGGCAAGATTGCCAGTGCCGGATACAGGCTCGGTATTGGAGGATATACGCATACATGCGAGTAATCTGGTTCGTTTTTTGACCAGTCGTGAAGGTAAGGTGATTACACAGATTATAGGGGAAGGGCAGTCGGATGCAGGGCTTGCCGAAGAATACCGTACAAGATACATCCAACCACGTCGACGTGAAGCTCGGGGAATTCTGGAGAAGGGTGTGGAGCGCGGCGAATTAAAGAGTGGGACGGACATTGGATTATACATTGATCTGATCTATGGGCCTGTGTTCTATCGTATGTTAGTGACGGGGGAAGCGATGGATGATGCGTTTGTAGATGTGATGCTTCGTTCATTGTTGGAAGGCATTCAGTCCAAGTAGATATAGGGATAGTCACGATACAAGTGGGAGGAAGAGGGAAGAGGGCGATTCGTAGGAATCACCCTGGAAGGAGCACATGTATATTGTACGTGGGAGATTGTTAGACCTGGAATATAGGTGAGATGGCTGTGGGCCACGAATCTGTAACATTAGAGGAAAGGAAGGATGAGTGCTGGGTTAACACCGGGGGTTCATTCCATACCGAACTGGGCAGTTCGCGGCGTAATACAGGGGCAACTTCCTTGGCAAAACGCTCTACTTGCTCCAGCTGCTCGCTATGCGTCAGTCCATCTACGCTGATACTCAGCACCTGATGTCCGTAAGCGGCATGATAGTCCAGAATTTTCTCAATGATCTGCTCCGAACTGCCGATTAACGCAGGACCTCGTGCAATGTTATCCTCCAGATCGGTGAAGGGGGACTGGTTATGCTGTGCGGCGGCAGTGGCATGGAACGCTTCATAATATGGCTTATAGCGGCGAATGGCTTCTTCGCCCGTATCCGCAAGATAGAGGCTGCCGGCACCAGAGCCAATCACTGCTTGCTGCGGATCATGACCATAAAAATCGAGGCGTTCCCGATAATGATCAATTAACGCTTTGTATTTGGCTTGCGGGTGAAAAGAATTCGACGTAAAGAGCGGCTCGCCATATTTAGCAGCGAGTTCCGTCGAGACCGTGCTGGACGCGCTACCATGCCAGATTGGGATGGATTGCTGAAGCGGCCTGGGCCACGTGGTCACTCCATCAAGCGGAGGGCGATACGTTCCCTGCCAGGTTACATTCTCTTCAGACCACAGTCGTTTTAGCAGATGGTAGCGTTCATCGAGTGAGTCCCATTGTTCCTCTTCGCTTATGCCAAACAGCGGATAGTGCCGAGGGTCATTGCCTTTCCCGATGATCATCTCCAGCCGTCCGCCCGATAATTGATCCAACGTGGCATAATCCTCGGCAACCCGGACCGGATCAAGTATACTAAGAACAGTAACGGTGGTTAGTAACCGAATGCGTGTGGTTGCTGCGGCTATTGCCGTTAATACGACAGGTGGCGAGGAAGATAGAAACGGCGCACCGTGTCGTTCACCGATTCCATAGGCATCGAAACCCAGTCGTTCAGCCAGCTTTGCTTGCTCTAATATATTATGGAATTTCTGCTGAGTTGTCAGAGCTTCCCTGGTTACGGCATTAGGCAGATTCATCATGAGACTAAACAAGGCAAATTTCATCTGACCTTCTCCTCGAACTGAATTGATAGTATCTGTGTCGTATAATCCTATTGAAATAGTAGGATATGTAAGTTGAATTAAATGTATCACGTTCTCACGGATTCTTCTAATGGATTTTTTCTATAAGCGGGAACAGCGAGACCTCCTTGCATAAATGTGAAGGAAATTGCCACGATTTTTATTGACCGCTGTAAAATTTAGGATTAAAATTGTGCTTATCATATAAATTCAAAATTATGGATTTTCATTGTGGAGGTGGGATACATGGAACCTACAACTACGATACGCTCATATATTGAGGACTACATCAGGAAACAGGGGTACACCCTGCAGTATTTTGCCGATATATCGGGAGTTAACGCTGGAACGCTTAGCGCAATTATTAAGGGGACTCGGCCCATCGCTATGGCGCAACTGGATCTGATTACCCAAGGCATGAAGCTGGAAGAGGGGTATTTCTACGAGATTTATGGGGCTGAATGTTTCGTGGAATCGGCACCACATTGGAGGAGACTGGAACCTTTCCTGCAACGCTGTGCTGAATTGGACAAGCTCGAATGTATTCATAAGGTTATCCAGGAAGTGACGGATGATCGCTCGTATATCTCGGAGTTGTTCGAGATGGCGGAAGGCATGCTTGAACGTGGACAGACGAAGGCTGCACGGATGTTGTACGAATGTGTGGCGGAGTGTGAGAAATATCAACACTCGGAACGTCTGGCTCTGTGCCAGTATCGCATCTTCACGTTATCTCTCGGTCAGAATCAACATGATAACCTGCGGGCCGCTGTGCACTTTGAGCCATATATTAATCGGCTGGATGAGGAACGGCAACTGGATGCGATTAAGGATTTGGCGAATACGTATCTGGCTTTAAGGTATTGGGACAAATCATTTTTGCTTGCTGATGATCTGGGGCGGAAAGCGGAAATTATCCAATCGTATACTAAGAAAAAAATAAGCAAAGAGAATAGGGTTACAGCCTACCCTTTATTTGTGTACCAGGCATATTCAAACTTACTTAAAGCCACTGCGTGCGAGTGGAAAGGTGAGTACACTGAGGCACTGTTATATACAAGAAAAAATGCTGATTTAGCTAGTGTGTTAAATTCTAGTGACGAAGATAAAGTTTATATCGATATGTTTAATAGATGGACTGAGGCCAACACCTACTTATATAATCTGATGATGGGGAAGAAAGAGGTTCTCCCGGTATATCTAGCTTGGGTTGAACAAAATGAAGGAGAAACTCTTACTGCTCTTGTTAAAATTATTGAAGCAGCAAATAAATTTGCAATGGATATAGATTATATTTTACTGAAATTTGAACATTCCTTTAATTTAATTCTGAGTGATAAAACCTTAACTGAAGGGTACAATGAGCAAATAAAGAATGATCAATACTCTAAACTTTTATTTGAACTGGCAATGTATCTTTTTAACAGAGAGCGATATGCAGAAGGAATGAAAAAGCTTATCACTTGTCTGAGTTCAGCTATTAGGATTAATAATTCTAATGACATAATACAATGTGTTGCTCTCTTTGAGAGGTATAGGTCTTTTGCATCTAAAGAAGAGGGAAATAAATATCGCAATCTAATGGAGGAGGTTTACGGCTATTATGAAAATAAAAAAAATCATGGCTATACTCTTGTTTAGTGTTGTGATTATTAGTAATTACCCTATGAATCAGTCTGATGTGCAAAATCAGATATACACACCATCAGGACATGGTGCTGGAGTATTGTAAGATAAGGTATAAGGAACTATCTATGGATACTTTATTGGTTTATTTCCGAATGCGGAAGTAAGCCTTTTTGTGTTTTCATAGATTGACCGATGTAAAATACAGGATTAAAATAACATTTATTATATGTAATTGAATTATAAGTGATTCGAGTGACGGAGGTGAGACAGTGGAATCGGTACGTAAAGTAAGAGTATATATTGAGAAATACATGAGAGAACAAAATCTCAAGTTGCAACTTTTTTCCGATATTACAGGGATTAATGTCGGGACATTAAGTGCCATTCTTAAAGGCAGCAGACCAATATCTATGAACCAACTGAATCAGATCACTTCTGCAATGAGATTAGAAAAAGGATATTTTTATGAGAGTTATGGGGTGGAATCCTTCATTGAATCCGCGCCCCACTGGAGACGTTTGGAACCATACCTATACGAGTGTGCTGAACTTGGTAAATTGGATTGTATACAACAAGTTATCACTCATGTGACGGACGATCGATCCTATATAGAACAGTTATTCGAAGTGGCTGAAGACTTTTTTGCTAAAGGACTAAAAGAAGCAGCTCTTATTTTGTATGAATGTGTGGCAGACAGTGAGAAATATCAACACTCGGAGCGATTGGCCTTATGTCAGTATCGCATTTTTTTGCTTCATAAAACGCTGAATAAATTTGGTAATCTCAATGCAGCAGTAAAGATTGAACCGTATATCGATAAATTGAATGAGGAAGTACAACTGGATGCGATTAAAGATTTAGCTAATATATATGCTTCAATTAGTTTATGGGATAAGGTTTCGGAATTGGCTCAAGAACTGGAACGGAGAGTTAACTTTCAGATTAAATTTCAAAATAAAAAGCATAAGATTAAACGTAGGAAATCCTTTTATCCTCTATTTGTTTATAAAGCTTATGCTAATCTGCTACAGGCTAATGTGTCTGAAGAGCGTAAACAATATGTACAGGCGTTAAAGCACATAGATATATATGAGAATATTGTGGATGAAATTAAAGATCCATCTAAAGAAGAACAAGATTTAATAAAGCTATTAAAGGGGTGGGCGAAGGGTAATCGATATTTATATACATTATTTTTAGGTGATTTCGAAGTTCTAGATGTTTATTTAGATTATCTGGATGCCAATCCTAAAGAAATTCTAACAGCATTCGTATATATTGTGAAATGTGCTAATCAGTATTCATACAATATTAATTACGCATTGGATAGATTCCATAATTATCTTGATAAGAACAGGCTAGATAACTATGTACTAAGGACGAACAATTTGCATGATTTGAATTTTAGCTATACTCGATTATTCTACGAACTTGCAAAATATAGATTAAACCAAAACCAGATTGGACAGGGGATCGAACATTTAATTACTAGTTTCGAACGATCTGTCTCAAGTAATGATGACATGATGTGTATCAAATGCATTGATTTATACGGAAAATATAGAGATCGCGCCAGTAAGACTCAGGAAGAGCAGTATACAAAACTAATAGATAAGTTAAGTGTACTGACTTTTCGATAGTAAAACATCTGGGGAAGGACGATGAAGACAATGTCCAATATACGTTCCTATATTGAAAGTCACTTGAAAAATAAGGGATATAAGCTACAGCAATTTTCAGAAATGGCTGACATTAATGTTGGTACATTAAGTGCGATCATCAAAGGAACCAGACTTATGTCAATGAATCAACTAGACCTAATCACATCAGCAATGGGTTTAGAGCAGGGATACTTTTATGATATGTATGGTGTGGAATGTTTTATTGATTCTGCACCTCATTGGAGACGTTTAGAACCGTTTATATATCGTTGCGCTGAGCTTGGCAAGCTGGATATTATCGAACAAGTCATTACTCATGTGACAGATGATCAATCCTATATTGATGAGTTATTTGATGTGGCAGAGAGTCTCTATAGTAAAAGCATGAATGAAGCGGCACTCATTTTATATGAATGTGTGGCCGACAGTGAGAAGTATCAACACTCGGAGCGGTTGGCTCTTTGCCAGTACCGCATTTTCCTGCTTCAGAAAACACTGAGTAAATATGATAATCTCAATGCAGCAGTAAAGTTCGAACCTTATATTGATAAATTAAATGAAGAAGTGCAATTGGATGCAATTAAAGATTTGGCAAACGTATATAATACGATACATTTGTGGGACAAGGTTGATGCATGGGCAAGGGAACTGGAACGGAAAGCAGAATTCCAATTAAAAATTCAATCTCGTAGGCGAAAAAGTAATAAAAGAAGGCTAACAGCCTATCCTCTTTTTACATATGTAGCCTATGCAAACTTGTTAATATCAAGCGTTTATGATGCTCGTAAGGAATATGAAAATGTCCTAAAGTATATAGAAAAATACTTGGAAATAGTTGAGGTTGAGAATCCTACACAAGAGGATCAACAAATAATAGATTTGTTTCTAATATGGGGAGAAGGAAATCAATATGCTTCCCAATTAATGCTTGGTCAAGAAAAAGTAATCAATTCTTATTTGGATTATATCGAAAACAACCCGTCAGAAATATTAGCTGGACTCATTAATATTTTGCAAGCAGCTAACCAGTATTCTTTTAACATTGACTATGCTTTAGACAGATTTAAAGATCAGATCAATTTGTTTAATACTGACATGTATATTAAAGGTAGTTATAACGATCAAATGTTAAACCACGTATATCAAGATTTTTACTATGAATTGGCAAATTATCAAATGAAACAACGTAATTATTCACTTGGAATGGATGCCTTACTTATGTGTTTAGATCTCTCTTCTTCAAGTAAAGATGACCTGATGTGTATTAAATGTGTAGATTTGTACGGGGAGTATAGAAGCGAGGCCAATGCAACACAGATCAGAAAGTACAAAAATGTAATAGAAAAGTTAAGTTTGCCGACTTTTTGATAATGAAATATCTGGGAAGGGACGATGAAGAAGATGCACAATATACGTTCCTATTTTGATAAATACTTGAAAGACAATGGGTATAAACTACAGCAGTTTTCAGAAATTGTTGACATTAATGTAGGTACATTAAGTGCTATCATCAGAGGAACCAGACTTATTTCAATGAACCAACTAGACCGGATTACCTCTGCAATGGGTTTGGAACAGGGGTGCTTTTATGATATGTATGGTGTTGAATATTTTATTGAATCTGCACCCCATTGGAGACGCTTAGAACCGTTTATATACCGTTGTGCTGAGCTCGGTAAGCTGGATATTATTCAACAAGTCATTACTCATGTGACAGATGATCATTCATATATAGATGAGTTGTTTGAATTAGCCGAAGATTTGTATAACAAAGGAATGAAGCAAGTAGCACTTATCTTGTATGAATGTGTGTCTGAATGCGAAAAATATCAGCACTCTGAACGCTTGGCTATGTGCCAGTATCGTATATTTCTGATAAGTATAAACTTAAAAAAATTTGATAATCTTAATGCAGCCATTCGTTTAGAGATTTATGTAGAGAAGCTCAATGAAGAGGTACAGTTGGATGCGATCAAGGAATTGGCTAATGTATATAGTACAATGCACATATGGGAAAAAGTTTATTCATTGGCAGAAGAAATAGAAAGAAAATCGGATGCTCTATTAAGATTTAGGTCGCGAGTAAAGACTAAACGTATTACAGTTTATCCTTTAATTACTTACAAAGCTTATGCGAGTCTGCTAAAGGCAAGTGTGTTTGAGGCACGTAAAGAATATGCAATGGCTTTAAAATATACAGATATTTATGAGAGAGTAGTTGATATTCCTGATCCATCAGAAGAAGAAAGGGTTATGATCGCCAAATTTAAGAGATGGGCTAAAGGAAATCGTATAACAATTAATTTAATGTCTGGAAATCAAGAATTTATGAATGAGTATCTTAATTACCTGGAAGCTTACTCTGAGGAAACGTTAACTGCCTTTATTAATATTCTTGAAGTTGCTAATGAACAATCCCTTAAAATTGAGTTTAATTTAGAAAAATATGAAAACAAAATCAAACGATTTTATTTAGATGAAGGGTGCAATTCACGGATAATGACTCATAGATATATGTTGTATAATTATGAACTTGCAAAGTATAAATGCAATCGACAAGATTACCAAAACGGTATAGATATAGTACTTGATAACTTATATCTTTCAACATTGAACCAAGACGATCACATGACAGTAAAATGCGTTGATTTATACGGAACTTACAGACAGCAAGCTAGTTTGTCTCAGCAAGAGACGTATTCACAATTATTTAAGACGATAAATATTAAATAAAACAAACAGCCTACCTGAATCTGAGGTTAGGCTATTTTGTGTTTCGAAATTTAAAACAGGTATGGAACATTACGTTTTCTAAAGAATAATTTTTACAAAATTATGCAAAGGAGATTATGTTCTTTAAGTACTTATATCCAGGAGAGAAACTAAATAGCTCAACCAGATTTTGGATGCAATTAAGAATATCCTAGAGGGGTACATGCCATGAGAGAACTGAGTATCTTAAGAGACCAAATAGAGCAAGGTCGGCGAGAATTGTATCGTTTGGTGGAGAAACATGGAATTCCCAATGTTGAAGTGCTTCAGCAGTCCAAAGCATTGGATGAATTGATTAATGAATATAATCGATATATCTCAGTAATTCATGTGAGAAAGTAAAATGGTATGTTGTCCAAACGTAGTCAATGGATTCTTTTTGCGATGCTAAATGATTTACTTATCTAGTCTGAACGGTGAGAATTAACCTCTAATAAGCATGATTCAGCTAAGATATTTCTTTAGAGGTATTTTATTCACAAAAAGAGTATTTTACTATTTTTTGCAAAATATTATATGATTTTTTTGGGCCAATTATATTACTATTTAAATTTTTATGAAAAGATTAATGTTTCTTTCTCTTTTTCCGAAAAATGGAGGTGATTATATCGTTAGGATAGGGATATATTTTAATTAATGATTATAAAAAAATTCTAAGTTCAAAAATATCACAGTTCTATAATTGAAAATGTTCTTTCTGCCAAGATTCTTACGTGGGTAGTTGATTATGTATCATACATCTTAATTAGAAATGAGTATAGAATTACTATTTTGGATTAAAATCTCAAACTATATGGAGGTTGAACAATGAAGATAACTAAAGGCTTTATTTCCACACTACTGATATTTGCTCTTTTGGTTCCGTCGCTAACTGTATCCGCTTCTGAAAATGAAAATAAGATCAAAGAAGTCGAACCAGGTGTATTTATCGGTGAACTTTCTGATGATCAAGTAATAGAAAATTATAATAAAATCAATATTGATATTCCAGAAAAAATAAATACTGAATATCTTGGGAATATTGTTGACGAAATGACTTTATACAAAACAGAAGAAGAAACTGGCTCTGATGGGACCAAATATATCTATGATTACTACAAGCTCAGCTATAAAAATACGAATGATGCAAATTTCTTGAAAAAACAAATCGCAAACTTAAAAAAATCTGGGAATGATACTGTCACTCCTTTCGCAGAAAGAAATGATGAGGGAGACGTACGAATTGTCACATCTTTTGAGCCCATAGTCGAACAAACAAAATTTGACTCGGTTAAAAAAAATCTACGCTCTAATTTAGCAGCTAAGTCTTATCAAAAGTACTTTTCACTGTTATCAGGAAAACTTATTTCTAATTATGTTGTTGGTTTTTTTGTAGGGGAATTACAAAATGATTTGCTTAAAGGATTAGAGGGTAGTGGTGATGCAACTAGCTATTTTAGATTAGCAAAGAAAACGGGTCAGGTTTACCGTAACGGCTCTTTTAAAAGTTATTTTGAAACCTACCAACAAGAGTGGTACTGGAAACATGAAGCAGTAACATACAATAGCAATGGTAGCATTAAAAATGCGGCTACAACTTACTACCTTCCCGACTCGTTTGGTTACCTTCCTATAAATTGGGTTTATTCAACTTATTTCTATAGTAATAAAGATATTATCGAGATTGCACAACATCAATATAGAGTTGAACCTAATCGTTCTACTCCTGCTAAAGACATATTTAAATCCGAAGGTTATAGAAATGATTGGAAGACTAAAGGGAAAATGTCTTATTAATATACTCAAAACAATTTAAAGCTTAACACAGACAATGTTATCTGTGTTAAGCTTTTTAAACATAATTATTTCCATTATAGGTTTGATTTTTTAAACACTTTATAATGAAACATTTAACATTAGATATATCTTTTATCAAAACACACACCTTCAAATAAATATACTTATTTTATGCTTTAGGAGGCAGCCATATGGTCAGAAAAAAAACGATTATTCTATTGGCTCTTTTACTTGCTATTTTAATCGGGGGGATTGGAGGAGTATATGTATTCAAATCACCCGAGCGAGTGATAGAACATGATCTGTCCCATTTTTTTAAGAATGAGAGCACGTCTTACACCTATCCTGATTCTGTGATTCATTTCCTGAATTATCATACTATTAATAATCTCCAAAGACCTAGTGTCACTTATAAAACAATTAATAGTAATTCAAATTCAAAGGAAGTGCTTGCCAGTTTCGAGATCATTATTTATGACGACATAAATCAAATCACGGATATCAAATCGGGCGCTCTAATTTTTAGGATGACTCGCAATAATATCACGTGGAAAATAGAATCTGTTGAGATTATACGTAACATGAAATAGACTGAGATGATATTTAACTTTAATTGAGTTTTGAAGTTCCCATTTCCAATATTGTATTATCAAAGGAGAATTTAAATTTGAAAAGTAAAATGATTTCCTTAGTAGCCCTTATCTGTTCATTTGTATTATTTGTTATTGGATTTCAGTTTATTGCTCAAAGTACTGATTGGGGTATGGACAAAGCTATGTTGGTTCTTGCAGAATACCAAAATGTAAAGTCTGATACCTCTGATATCTTTGGTAGTTTTATAAACTCAGAGATTTGGTCGTATAAAATTGAAGGAATATTATTGATATTTTTAGGGATGTTAATGTTGTATTTAGCAAATTCATTACGAAATAAATAAGGAAAAGTATTCGGGTTCCGAATACTTTTTTTCTTATTTACAATTTAATCTGTAGTTCAACATATAAGTATGAAAAAGGGTGAATTTCTTTGAAAACCTTTGTAAATAAACATTTTATTCTGCAAAGGAATAAAATATGAATTTTTTGGCAATGTATCCTAAAATGTTATACAAAGAGGGGGTGCATGCTATGAATGAACCGAAGCAGATCAAAGATAAAATCGAACGAAATAGGCATGAGTTAAGTCGTTTGGCGGAGAATCATGGCATGCAGGACAACCAAGTCCTCCGACAGTCCATGGTACTGGACGAACTTATTAATGAATATAATCGATTCAAATATAAAAGCCATCTCAGGAACAGACAACCGATTGCATAATGCAGTCGGTTTTTTGGTCTAATTAGTGTTCTATAGAAATAGCGTAGTCGACTGTAGCGATACAGTCGGCTTTTTGGCGTTCACCCTGAAACCTATGCGGATAACTTGAAATTCCGTACCAATTCCAGGATTGGCAGGATAGCGAATGATCATTAAAACTGGATATGATGACCCCAGTTATATCCAGATTGATCTGTGAAGGGGGCTCATACAATGATCGGGAGAGGGAGGGATGAACGGAAATGATGGACAAGGTACGCATTTTTTTCGGAAAAAATGTAAACCTGCGCACCAAGTTGCTCCTGTTGTTCCTGGCGCTGACGTTGCTGCCGCTAAGTTTGCAGGGAATGATGAACTACAAGCATTTCTCGCAGACGATGGATCGCAAGACCGAGCAGTTCACCATTGAACTGGTTCGCCAGATTAACGCCAATCTGAATCGGCTGCTGAAGGACTATGAGCGGTTGTCGCTCTTGCCGCTTTACGATCAGATGGTGCTTGGCATTCTAGGGAAATACAACGCTTCAATGGGGTCGGGAACATGGGCGAGGTCGGAGGATTATCTGAAAATGAAGCTTTACACATCGGGTCAAGCTTATGACCGGCCCGAGATTCGGGGAATTCACCTGATCAGCAACAGCGGCATTTTGTTCTCCAATCTCGATTCACTGGCGGTCAAGCCGGTATGGGACAGCAGGCAGGATGACTGGTTTACAGAACTTAACGACTCCGAAGGGACATGGCGCCTGCTTCCTCCGCATGAACCCGGCTATTACACGGGCGGTCAGCAAGAATCGTATATATCGGTGGGCAGAGTGCTTCGAGATCCGGGAACGCTCCAGCGATTGGGTTACATTTTGATTGACATCCGTCTGGAGGCCTTCGGCGAACTGTTATCCAATCTGAATTATGAGCAAGATGCAAGCCTGATGATTGTAGACAGCAAGCAGCGTCTGCTGTTCGAACGGACCTCAATCGGAGGAATGTCTGCGTACGACCAGTTGCTAATGCAGGGACAGCTTCAAAGCTATGCAGGAAACCAAAAAGTTGTTCTGGATGGGCAGCCCTATCTCTATGTACAACACCATTCCAGCTATTCTGGGCTTTCGGTGATCAGTCTTACACCTATTGCTGTGATTCAAAAGGAGTCGGGTGAGATGCTCACCTTCACAATATGGTTCGCAGTGTTGTGTATGGCGGGTATAGCGATTCTGGCGGTTCTTTTATCCTATCGCATCACCCGGCCACTGATTCGACTGAAGCACCACATGATTCGGGTGGAGCAGGGAGATTTTAGCCAGCGTGTAGCATACTTCAGCAGTGATGAATTCGGGCAGATAAGCCGGGGCTTTAACCGCATGATGGAAGAGATTCATCGACTGTTCAATGAGGTGTTTCTGCTGGGCATTCAAGAGCGGGAGGCAGAGTTGTCAGCGTTGCAAAGCCAGATGAATCCCCATTTTATATACAACACGCTGGAGTCCATTAACATGATGGCCATTCGCCAGAAGCATGCAGAGGTGTCGGACATGGTGACAGCGCTTGGCAAGCTGCTGCGTTATACGATTGATAAGGTGGACCGGATGGTTCCACTTGGGGAAGAACTGGCTTTTGTGCAATCCTATGTACGCATTCAGCAGGTACGTTACGACGGTAAGTTAGAGATTATCTATGACATCGAAGAAGGGATAACCGAGTATTTGATTCCCAAGCTGGTACTGCAACCGCTGGTGGAGAATGCAGTCTACCATGGCATTGAAGGGCAGGAAAATGGAGGAGTAATCTGGGTATCTGCCTTAAAATTCGACCAGGAGCTGCTGATTAGTGTACGAGACAACGGTAAGGGTATGACTCAGGCAAAGATGGACGAGTTAAATGAGTCCATATCAAAACAACCTTCCAATGAGGCATTACGTTGCCATGCCGGGGACAGTCTGGGGCTTAACAATATCGCCCAAAGGCTTCGCATCATGTATGGAGAAGGCGGCAGCCTAAGCATTGATGGAAGTCCCGGGCAGGGACTGGTGGTCACGATATCGATTCAACTTCTACCGAAAGGGGATTGAAGTGCATGTATAAAGTATTGCTTGTAGAGGATGAGACGGTCATCCGTCAGGGACTGAGGGAACTGATCGTACAAGTGTCTTCTCAGTTTCAGGTAACGGGCGAAGCATCGAGCGGTACCGAGGCGCTGGATTTTCTGAGATGTGAGGTGCCGGATGTGTTAATCACGGATATCCGCATGCGTGAAATGGACGGACTAACTTTGGTAAGCAAAGCAAGAGACATGTACCCTGAATTGCTAATGCTCATCATTAGCGGCTACGGCGAGTTTGAATATGCACGCAGAGCGATGGAGTTCGGGGTGTTGAACTACCTGTTGAAGCCAATCGATCGTTATGAACTGGCATTATGCATACAAAAGATTCAATTGCTACTGGATCGCAGATACGGTATTTCAACCCTTTCTATCCCTGAGCCATCTGGGAAAACAGAACAAGCTGCTGGAGATACACGGAAGATTATCCGAGATGTGAAGGAGCACATCAAGCAACATCCCGATGGAGATCTGCGACTTCAGACGATAGCCGATCTTGTTAACTTGAACCCTACTTATTTAAGCCAATTGTTCAAGAATGAAATAGGCATCAATTATTCCGAATACATCACAGAGGCACGTATGGAGCGGGCCAAGTGGTTGCTGATCAACACGGGTCTCAAAATCTATGATGTGGCACGGTTATCCGGGCATCAGAGCCCCAAACACTTCATGTTGGTGTTCAAGCAGCAGGTGGGATGGACCGCGGGAGAATATCGAGACCGATTCAGTATCTCTTGAAAAACCATACCATTTCTGTAGTTGACGTGATTTAAGGGGGAACGATGCTTTCGTTATACTTTGGTTGCACATGTATACCACGACGTCCATAAGGGGGATTTACATGAAAAAAGCAGGACTGATACTGGTTTTTATATTCATGATGATGGCTTCAATCGCGTGCGCAAGCTCCAATTCTAACAGTGAATCTGGGAGTGCAAGCGGAGAGAATGGAGAGGTCGAGCTGAAGTTCATGATGTGGGGCAATCAGGCGCATATGGATGTATACAACAAGTTGATCGATGACTTCACAAAGGAAAATCCAGGCATCAAAGTAACGATGGAATCCGTACCTTTCGCAGAATACCAGCAAAAAATTTCGGTGCTTGCCGCCGGAGGCTCTCTTCCCGATCTCGCCTGGGTATCGGAGCGAATGGTGCCGCAATTCAAGTCCAACAACATTCTGGCCGATGTATCTAAGTTTAAAGATGATGCACAGTTTAAGCTGGATGATTATATTCCAAGTACATTGGATTTGTTCCGTGATGGCGATCAACTGCTGGGATTACCTTTTTCTACACCTCCGGTGGTCATGTTTTACAATAAAACGCTGTTCGACCAAGCCGGCCTGACTGATCCAAACACACTTGCCACCCAAGGACAATGGACATGGGAACAGTTCGAAGAGTCTGCCAAAGCCATTACCAGCAAGGATGCGACCAACCGAGTCTATGGCGCCAACTTTTTTCGCGACTGGAAGACCTGGGCGGTGCTTTCCTCTTACTCCTGGTCCAATGGAAGTGGACCATTCGACGAAGGCATGACAACGTTCACCTGGAACGATGCCTATGGCGTACAGACCTTTGAATTACTGGAACGCATGATGTTCACCGATGAATCACACCCGAAGGCGGGCGAACAGGTCAGCTTTGATGCCGGTAATGTGGGCATGTTCTTTGATAATTACAGCTATGTTTCCAAAGCAAGGGAGATTACGGATTTTGAATGGAGCATCGCTCCTATGCCTTCCGGTTCTCAAGGCAGTGTGCCGATGCTGGGGCAGGCCGGATATGCCATGTTCAACGACAGCAAACATCCAGAGGAAACGAAGAAACTGTTGAAGTATTTTGCCAGTGAGCAGGGGATTCAGGCGACAGCCACCTACTTTGTACCTCCGCGTACCTCTGTTCTGAACTCAGATGCATTCATTCTCCAGCCGAATAACCCGAGCAAAGAGCATATCGTGCAGGCGGTCATTGATGAAATGCCAAAAGCGCGCTTAATTCCCGGTCATATCCGCTGGCAGGATATCGACAATGCGGTATTGCAGGGATTTGACCGACTATTTGCAAAGACAGTGACAGCTGAGGATAACCTGAAACAAATGCAGGAAGAGATCCAAAGCGTGTTGCAACCCTAAGTCATTTGATCGAAACCGGAGGTGAGAACAATGGGCAATTTCAAAGAATTACTTGAACGGAAACCGCTGTCGCTGGTGGTCAGCCTGCCTGAGAATGATATTGCTTTGGCACGGGCAGCTATGGAAGAGGGCGCTGATGCACTGAAGGTACATTATAATGTTGGTCATCGCGCCAGCGGGAATCATTTTGGTCCATTGGACATGTACGCCGAGGTGTTTCGGGCGATCCGCAGTGAGTTTGGTGGTCCACTGGGAGTGGTACCTTCTGGCAGTATTGATGGAGCAAGGCGAGAGGATGTGGAGAGGCTTTCCGGACTGGGTTTTGATTTCTATTCCATCTATGCACATCACTTGCCATCTTTCATGCTGAGTGACTTGGGGCTGGACCCAACGTTTGCGATCAATGAGGAATATGATGCTTCCCTCGTAACATCGGCAGCGCACTTCGGCTTCACCGCTCTGGAGGCATCCATTGTACCTGGAAAAGAATATGGTACACCGCTGAGCTTCGCGGATGTACTCAAGTATCGCCGTCTGGTCTTGCAAGCCCAGGTACCGGTATTGGTTCCTTCCCAGCGAAAGCTGGTGCGGGAGGATGTTCGGGTGCTGCGCGATACCGGGGTAAAGGCGATCATGCTTGGGGCGGTCGTGACAGGCAACACAGAGGAACAGCTACGAAGGGCTGTGAACGGGTTCCGCAATGCGGTGGACAGTCTGAACCGTCCGGACTATATAAGTTGAACTAAAGAATATTTACACTTGCCACTCCGATACCAGAACAACCTTCCGATCGCTGTTATCCCCAGATTTTTTTGAATCCCATATATAAAGGGGAAATCCGGGGATAAGCATATGCTTCCGATGCAGCTTTCTTCCAGAAAGCTTTTAGGCGACCACTTCGCTTCTTCAGGTTTTTTCTGTCCTCTACGTTCTTGTGTAAATGTATAGTTCACCTTATATAGAATCGTCGCAGAGTTCAGCTTCGGAGGAAATTTGATTAAAAGGGGGAGGCCTGATTGACCCATTCACGCAAGCGCAAAAGAGGGGGGCCGCTCGCCAGAGAGGCCCAGATCGCAGGTTGGCTGTTTGTATCGCCGATGGTGCTTGGGTTTACCCTGCTGCTGTTATTTCCCATGGGTCTCGCGTTATACATGAGTCTAACCGATTGGCCGCTGCTGGGGGATCATCATTTTATTGGATTGGATAATTACCGGAATATCATGACAGACGCGATGTTCTGGAAAGTGCTCGCCAATACGGTTTATTTCACAGCGGGGCTGGTGCCGCTTAATATTGTGCTCGCCCTACTGCTCGCGTTGCTGCTATCCAGAAATCTGCGGGGTATCGGAATTTTCCGAACAGCGATCTTTGTTCCGGTCATGACCTCGTTGATCGTATGGGCCATCGTGTGGAAGCTGATGTATGCGACAGAGTCTGGATTGATTAATCAGCTTCTGTTGATGCTGGGCATCAAAGGTCCGGCCTGGCTTTACAATCAGGATCTGGCAATGCCAGCGATTATCGTGACAAGTGTGCTGAAAAATGTCGGTCTGAATATGGTGCTGTTCATTGCAGCGATACAGCAGGTACCGCGTTCACTATACGAAGCAGCAACATTAGACGGGGCGGGCAAAAGGGGAACCTTCTTTCACGTCACGCTGCCCATGATCACGCCAACCGTGTTTTTGACCGTAGTCATGACCGTGATTGGTTCACTCAAAGTATTCGGGCAGATCTATGTGATGACACAGGGCGGGCCGAGCAACAGCACCAAGGTATTGGTTTATTATATCTGGGAAAAAGCATTCAAATTATTTCAGTTTGGTTATGCTTCTGCTCTCGCATATGTACTGTTCTTTATCGTGCTAATTCTGACGCTGCTGCAATGGCAGCTCCGAAAGAGGTGGGTATTCAATGAAGGCGATGCCTAGTCCTTCGGGGCGGAAGATAGGAAGTACTCTGGGGACGTACTTGTTGCTGACTCTGATTTCCCTCATTATGATTGTGCCATTTATTTGGATGATATCGACATCATTCAAGGAACCCCAGAGCATATTCACCTATCCACCGCAGTGGATACCGGATACTTTCCGATTTCAGAACTATATCGATGTCTTTCGATTGATTCCGTTTCACCGTTTTTATTGGAACAGTATCTACATTTCTGCGTTGGTTGTGCTAGGAACAGTATTTTTTGCTTCCCTCGCCGGTTACGCATTCGCCAAAATTCCGTTTAAAGGACGTAATGTGGTATTTCTCATCCTGCTGAGTGCGATGATGATTCCCCATGAGGTGACGGCGATTCCGATGTTTCTGTTCATGCGGCAGCTGGGGTGGATTGATACCCACCTTCCGCTGATATTATTGCCGATCTTTGGCGCGGGTGGTGTGTTTGGCATCTTTGTGATGCGGCAGTTCTTCATTACGGTGCCAACGGAGCTGGAGGAAGCGGCGATGATGGACGGCTGCAACCGATTCCGGATATATGCGCGAATTATGCTGCCCATTGCCAAGCCGGGTATGGCTACGCTGACGATCTTCACGTTTGTGACGATCTGGAATGAGTTTTTTGATCCGTTGATCTTCATTAACTCGAGTGATCTAATGACGCTTCCGCTTGGATTATCCCTGTTTACAGATGAAGTGGGTACAGCCTGGCAATATCTGATGAGCGCCACCGTCATGGCAACCTTGCCGCTGTTAATTGTTTTTTTCCTGGCACAGCGGCGCTTTATTGAGGGGGTTGCCATGACGGGACTGAAAGAATAAGCCGTGTAATACGTGCAATAGAACGGAAGGAGGGACAACATTTGCGTGAACGGATGAGCATGAAAAAGGAAGAAGCAGATGTCGTTATTGTGGGAGGGGGCCCTGCGGGTATAGCGGCAGCCATTGCGGCTGGACGACAGGGTATACGAACAGTGCTGGTGGAGCGATATGGATTCGTTGGCGGGATGTCAACTGCCGCTATGGTTTATCCCTGGATGACTTTCCATACGGAGCGCGGTGAGCAGGTTATTAAAGGTATTGCGCAGGAGATTGTGGATCGTTTGCAGGTATGTGGCGGCTCCCCGGGGCATCTGCGCGATACGGTTGGATTTGTGCATACTGTCACGCCGTACCATCCAGCCATCTTTCAGGTGGTTGCAGCAGAGATGTTGCAGGAGGCTGGTGTCCGGCTGTTATTGCACAGCTTTGTGGACGAGGTGGTCGTTGTAGAGGATCGGGTGGAAGCGGTGCGAGTGACCAACAAATCTGGAAGAAAGGAGTTCCAGGCGAATGTATTTGTGGATGCAAGCGGTGATGCGGATCTGGCTTATCTTGCGGGTGCTTCTGTGGCAAAAGGACGAGACGGCGACCATCAGTCACAGCCAATGACCATGAAATTCCGCATGCGTGGTGTCGATCTTGGACGAGTGAAACAATACATGCTGGAGCACCCGGAGGACTTCTATGTGAAAACTCCCTTTGCTGAACTGGACAGCATTCCGTTAACCGGGGTGAGTGGTTTCTATTCCCAGTGGAAAAAAGCAGATGTGCCGATTAATCGCGACCAGGTGTTGTTTTTTACCGGACCGGCAGAGGATGAAGTGCTGATTAATTGTACCCGGGTGCAGGGGCTCGATGCGACGGATGCCGAGGATCTGACCTCTGCGGAGCAGGAAGGCCGGAAACAGGTGCTGATGATCGCTGAGTTTTTGCAGCGTGATGTGCCTGGATTCGAACGGGCTTCGATCTCGGCAGTAGCGCCGCAGATTGGTATTCGTGAATCGAGACGGATCATTGGGCAGTATGCATTGACACAAGCGGATGTAGTTGCAGGACGGAAATTTGACGATGTGATTGCCAGAAGTGGTTATCCGATTGATATTCATGACCCTTCGGGTCAAGGTGTTGTGGCTGCCTTTATAGAGGGGGATGGGGCGTACGATATTCCGTATCGCTGTCTGATCTCTCGCAATATCCGCAATCTGCTGGCGGCAGGACGCTGCATCTCCACCACACATGAGGCGCATGCAACGACAAGGTTGACTCCAAGCTGTATGGCTACCGGGGAGGCCGCAGGAACAGCTGCTGCACTCACAGTGAAGATGAAGCTGGACCCGGTTGATCTGCCAATCGAGCTGTTACAGGCGGAATTACGTCACAACGGAGCGGCGATCTAGCGAATGAGCTGATTGTGGACGAATTGGGTGAATCGGGTGAATCATTAATAGTGGGAGTGGGTGTTTATTTAATTCGCGGTGGTGTAAATTTTAACGAACCTGAGACGTCTAATTCCGGGCTATAAGCTGAAATGAAAAATGTAACGAATCTCAGTGAAGCTATTTTACTCCAAACGCTTAAATAGGGGGTAAAAGCGGGATGAATCGAAAGAATAGAGCGTCTACGATTCGTTAGATTAGAAACTATCCCCAAAATAGCTAAATAAGCTTCCCTCAGTTCGTTAGAAATTGGTAGGAAGCTCGTGAATTGATGAGCATAATTGTAGCCCCAAAGACTCCAAATCCACTGCATAGCATAGGTGAATTTAGAGTTTTTGGGGCGTTCTCATTCTTTTCATCTATTAGGTTTTTTCCTTCATGCCTTATTCTCTCCGATTATCAATTCATCCGTGCCTCAAGTCGCCTTGCGACAATGGACAGCGCGTAGTTGATGACAAAATACAATACGGCTGCGAGCAGCAGGGCCGGGATAATGTAATCGAAACTTTGACCGCCAAGGATCTGCACGTTGTGCATCAGCTCCGGCAGAGAGATGATGATCGCCAGTGAAGTATCCTTCAGGAGTGAGATGAATTGGCTTACCATCGGCGGGGACATGCGGCGTAGCGCCTGTGGCATGATGATGCCACCGAGAGTCTGCATGTAACTCAAGCCCGAGGAGCGGGCAGCTTCCACCTGACCGCGCTCAACAGACTTCAGACCGCTACGGACGATCTCGGCGATCATCGCGCCTTCAAACAGACTCAGTCCAACAACTGTGGACCAGAAGACGGACATTTTAATCCCGAGCTGTGGAAGCACCATGTGGATGAAGAAAATGATGAGCAGCAGCGGCAGATTTCGGATCGTGTCCACGATCACTGCCACGATCTGTGACAGAACAGGGATACGGGTAAACCGGATCGTACCCAGCACAGTGCCGAGCACAAAGCTGAATATAATGGATAGCCCTGCTACCTGCAGGGTAATCAGGAATCCTTGAAGCAGGAAACGAAGGTTGGGCCACGCATAGGCCCCGCTAAAGTCCATATTTTATTAGCCTCCTTCTGTATGCAGGAATGAAATATCGAAGATCAATAGATGGGGCATGGACAAGCCGATATATTTCCCTAAAAATCTGCGCAGGTACAAGTCAATCTATTACATGGTAACCTGACCTGCCGGTTTGTTTTTCTTCGGTTTGCCTTTGGTACTGCGCGCTTCTGCATCACTCTGTCCAAACCTGCGCTCCATATAATGCACCAGGAAGCTGAGTGGTAGCGTCAGCACCAGATAGAACAGCGCAACAATGGTGTACACACTTAGCGGCTGGAACGTATCCGAGTTAACCAGGTCGGCAAAATACATAAGATCCATACCGGCGACAACGGCAAGAATGGATGAGTTTTTGACCAGGTTGATAAACTGGTTGCCGATGGACGGCAGTACAATCTTGATGGCCTGGGGCAGAATGATCAGGTTCATGGCCTGTACATAGGACAAACCTGAAGACCTTGCTGCTTCCAGTTGTCCACGCGGCACGGTCTGAATGCCCGCTCGGATTGCTTCGGCAATGAAAGCGGCGGTGTAGATGGTCAAACCCAGAGTACCGGAGACAAATCCATCCAGCGAGATGCCTAGTGCAGGCAGTCCAAGATAGAAGAAAAACACAACCAGTAACAATGGGATGTTTCGGATAAATTCCACAAAAGCCGTGCCGATCCAGTTCAGCGGTTTCACAGGGGATATCCGAAAGATAGCCAGGATCGCGCCAAGGACAAAGCTGCCAATGAGAGCCATAATGCTCACTTGAATCGTATTCAGGAATCCTTCCAGAAAACGATCCGAGTGTCGCATTAGTACGCTGAAATCCAATGTGCCCATATAGGCGAAGCCTCCGTTCTCCAGATGTAGAAACGGCGATTACGTCTGCTCATGCTTCGCATCCAGCAGACGAATTCGCCGCTTACCTATCTTAATTCGGGTTACTCGGGCTTCGCGCCCAGCCATTTCTCATGTAAAGTGTCATATTCCCCACTGTCTTTCATGCTTTTGAGCAGCGCGTTGACTTCCTCCACGAAGGCAGTGTCACCTTTGCGAATGGCCATACCATAAGGTTCGCTTGTGAAATTGCCACCAACCAATTGGAAGCTGTTATCCGTCTGTTGCATACCGATGAGGATGATGTTATCTGTGGTCAGCGCTTCGCCTTTACCTGCTTTGAGAGCAGTGAATGCATCCTGATAGTTATCGAATTCAAGCACCTCAGCATCCGGGGCTTTCTCGCGAATATTCTGAGCGGATGTGGAGCCTTTCACCGCGAGTACTTTTACCCCGCTGAGGCTTTCCAGGCCGGTAATCGCACTGTCGTTTTTCACCAGCAGGGATTGGCCTGCCTCGAAATAAACATCACTGAAATCTACTTGTTCCTTACGCTCATCCGTAATTGTCATCGTGGCGATGATGATGTCGATGTCTCCATTTTGCAGCATGGGAATACGCGTCTTGGAAGTGACCTCTTTCAGTTCGACCTTGGTCTCATCTCCAAGGATCTGTTTGGCGAGTGCTTTGGCGATATCAATATCGAATCCTTCAACGTTGCCACTTGCAGGATCTTTCAAGCCAAACAGCTTCGTATCGTATTTCACACCGGCGATGAGCTTGCCACGTTCCTTAATCCGCTCAATCGTGCCTTTCGCCTCGGCGTCACCACCACCGCTCGCTGAAGGTGTATCTGTACCTGTACTACAACCTGACAATACAAGGGAGAGAATGAGGACAAGCATAAATGATGGCCATTTCAATAATTTCTTCATGAATAAAAGACCCCTTTCAAAATGGAATAGTGGATTATTCTCAATGATGAATCAGACGGCTCAGGAATTGCTGTGCTCGTTCTTCTCTGGGGTTGTCAAAAAATTCTGCAGCGTTGGCCTCTTCAACAATTCGGCCTTCGTCCATGAAGATGACCCGGTCCGCAACTTCGCGGGCGAATCCCATCTCATGGGTAACGACGACCATGGTCATGCCATTATGGGCAAGGGAACGCATAACATCGAGGACTTCCCCGATCATCTCGGGATCAAGAGCAGAGGTAGGTTCGTCAAAAAGCATGATTTTGGGCTCCATGGCAAGTCCTCTGGCGATGGCTACCCGTTGTTGCTGTCCACCGGACAACTGGGAGGGATAACTGTCTGCTTTGTCGGCAATGCCCACCCGGGTCAGATACTTCATTGCTGTTGCGGCTGCCTGTTCTTTGGGTTGTTTGCGCACCTTCATGGGTGCAAGGGTAATGTTATCGATGACTTTTTTGTGAGGATAAAGATTGAAGTGTTGAAATACCATGCCGATGTCACGGCGGAAGAGGTTAATGTCCACCTTTTTCTGATGTAGAGGAATCCCACTGACGACAAGTTCACCTTCGGTAATGGTCTCCAGGCGGTTAATACAGCGGAGTAACGTGCTTTTGCCGGAGCCGGAAGGTCCGATAATGACGACAACCTCTCCTTCTTCAATGTGAAGATGGATATCCTTGAGGACATGAAAATGACCGAAATGTTTCTGGACACCCCTAAATTCAATCAAGAGTACACCCCATCCTTTCTGCAACGTCTGTGTGTAAAAGGAATAATAAGGAATAAATTGAAACTAGTTATTTAATCATACATAGTCATCCTGCTTATGGCAATTGGTTTGTGATAAAACATGACATAAGTAATGGGTTCCCTAGGGCTATAGCCAGAAAATATGTTATATATCTGTCATGTTATTAAACTCCTTGTGACGAATCCTGACAGAAAAATGAATCTATTCTCCTAGTTGCTTTCCAACCTTTGGAATAGTTGTATAGAGTATACTGAAAGTGATGTTTGATTTATGACTCTGATTAACAAAACAAATAGCATCAAGTTCCACGTGTACATGGCAAGAAAGCTCAACCCTACACGTCATGCCATTGATATGATGGAGCGAGAGAGCGTCCGTTTGAACGTAAGTAAGGAGAGTAAAAGCGATGTATTGATCCCATAACAATTCCATTACATGTAGAGAGGATGATTCTGCACGATGAATACATATCACTCCCCAATGTCGACAGGAGCAAGTGCCCAGTCCGATGTTCGAGCTTATGAAGCTAATTTGCCCGTCATTCCTGCTCAGGATTTTCAGCTTACAGATTATGGAGCTGTTGGAGACGGCGTAACAGATAATACGGAGATGTTCCGACTTGCCATCGCTTCATGTGCTGAAGCAGGAGGTGGGAGAATCGTAATTCCGGCCGGGGTATGGCTCACAGGCCCGATTGTAATGCGCAGCCGTATCGAACTACATGTGGAAGCAGGGGCACTGGTTACATTTAGCCGAGATTTTGATCAATACCCATTAATTGCATCAAGCTTCGAAGGCTGGCAGGTGGTACGTTGCCAATCCCCGATCGATGGTGATCAACTGGAGGATATTGCGATTACTGGTGAGGGGATATGGGATGGGGGCGGGGAGGCATGGCGTCCAGTAAAACGCTCTAAAATGACCACTTCACAATGGAACCAATTGGTCGCTTCTGGTGGTGTTGTAGAGCAATCCGGTGGAGATGAAGATATCTGGTGGCCTACCACAGCTGCACTTGAGGGCGGCACCATCGCGAATCGATTGCATCAGGAGCAGGTACGTGATGTCGCTGCCTATGAAGAAGTCAGAGACTTTTTACGTCCCAACATGGTCAGTTTACGGAGATGCAAACGGGTACTGCTGGACGGTCCAACGTTTCAGAACTCGCCTGCATGGAATCTGCACCCCTGGGCATCTGAGCATGTCACCATTCGTAACGTGAGAGTGCGGAATCCGTGGTTTTCTCAGAATGGAGATGGGCTGGACGTTGAATCCTGCCGTCATGTGGTGGTGGAGAATAGTGTATTCGATGTCGGTGATGATGCGATCTGTCTGAAATCAGGCAAGGATGCCGAAGGCCGTGAACTGGGTCTTCCATCGGAGTTCATCACCATTCGGGATTGCACGGTGTATCACGGTCATGGCGGGTTTGTAATTGGCAGTGAAATGTCCGGTGGTGTGCGGCATGTGCGTGTGTCGGATTGTACGTTTATCGGAACGGACATTGGACTTCGCTTCAAAAGCGCACGTGGGCGCGGCGGAGTGGTTGAGGACATTCAGATTGAGCGCATATATATGAAAGATATCATTATGGAAGCGATCTCGTTTTCCTTTTTCTATGCAAATCAGGAAGGGTCTGCCCGGGGCAGTGATCTATCTCAGGAGATTAGCGAAGAGACGCCAGTGTTCCGAGATATTCGAATATCGGATGTGGTCTGTGCCGGTGCCGACACTGCGTTGCTTGTGAGTGGATTGCCGGAACAGCCTTTGGATGGGGTGATCATCCAGCGTTACAACGTGCAAGCTCGCAGTGGTATCCAATGTGCTCATGCAAAACATCTGCATATCGCTGAATTGCAGGCGCAGATCACTGAAGGTCCGCTGGTTCATTTGCACCAGTGCAAAGGGGCAGAATTAGAGAGCATTCAGGGCAAAGGTGCAGATGGCCGACTTCTGATGGTGACCGGACACGAGTCCGCAGGCATTGTATGTCGTGAAGGCGATGCTGACACAGACGGTCGTCAGATATCTGTGGGTCCCGAGGTACGAAGTGGTGTGATCATTCGCAGGTAAAAGCTATGTAATAAGGTTTATACAAGTTGGTCCAATTCAGCCGTAGTGGTGCAGCCTATAGATCCAGTAATCGTGATGCCTTTTGATATAAGGGGTACGTAATCTCTGGAGCAAGGCTACCCACTCGGTTTTTATATGAAGTTATCTGAAGATCTACCGGTGTTCCTTACGATAGCGCAGCGGTGTTGTACCGGTAACCTGTTTGAATGTTTTGTTAAAATGAGCCGTATGTTCAAATCCTACCTTCTCAGCGATCATCTGGACACGCTCTTGTGTGGACAGTAATCTTCGTTGTGCTTCCCGGACACGAACAACCCGCAAATATTCGCTAAATCGAAACCCGGTAAACCGGCTGAACATTCGGCTCAGATAGGATGGACTGATATAAAAACGATTGGCTGCACCCTCCAATGTAAGTGGTTCGGTATAGTTTTTATTCACATAAGTGACAATTTCACTGATTTTGTCCTGCATCGGATGCAAGGGACCGGGGCATGACTGCCGGATGTCCTCCTCTACCCGATGGATACGGATCAAAAGTTGGGCAAGCAGACTTCTTACGGCGATCTCATAGTGAGGGCGTCGCTCTTTGCATTCTTGCAGCATCTGCCACAATATACGCTCCATCTCGGGCTGTTCCGCTTCAGGCAGGCGAAGGAGTCTTGAACAATTAAAAGGCAGCAGACCACATATGCCAAGTTCCATCCCCGTTGCAAAAGCAGGAGAAAAACCGATTAATATCCGTTCGAAGCCGGGAATACTTCCTTTGGAGGTGGTATGTACATCGTGTGGATTAATCAGAATAAAATCACCCTTGCGGGCGGACAGAATCTGACCATTCATGGAATACACTCGTTCACCTTCAAGTAAGTAATACAGTTCGTAGAATGGATGAGCGTGAGGTTGTGGCATACCATTCCCATCATGTCTGCGCATATGTTCAATGGTAAATGAATGTTCACCGATTCGGTATTTGGGTCCAATCCGGTCCTCTATGAGACTCATGGTACAGCTCCCCTCTGCTTCACGGATTAACAACGATATCCATATCATAACGGAACATCCATCTTTTTGTAAACGCTATCATTGGAAATGAAATATTTCTTTAATCCTATCGTTAAATACCGAGAGAATGAATTTGGCATGGTACTTATGTGCTGTCAAGGTGACAAAACTTGAATGATGTTTTAGAGTAGGGGGAGAGAGGCGAAACTCTGGTTAAGGAGTGCCTTCAATATGATTTGGAAGGAAGGAAACAGGTTATGACGACACATGAATTATCGCCATTGGTTGCTGCGCTCAATATGCAACCTCACGTTGAAGGCGGTTGGTATAAGGAAGAATGGAAGGCGTCTTATCAGATTCCACAGTCCGTTCTGCCGGATACATACTCCGGTCCACGATTCTCGGCAAGTTCCACGTATTTCCTGCTACACGCACATGAAATCTCCGAGTGGCATACGGTTCTGTCCGATGAACTTTGGCTGTGGCACAGCGGCAGTCCAGTTGAACTGAAGCTGGGTGGCAATGGGGAGAACCCGGAGAACGAGGAAGTTCTTGTTCTGGGGATGGATATTGCTGCGGGGCAATCACCACAGGTGCTCGTTCCTGCCGGCGTATGGCAGACAGCGCGTCCGCTGGGCGATGAGCCTGTACTGGTAACTTGCGTAGTAGCGCCAGGTTTCCACTTTGATGATTTCAAGCTGGTATCCAAAAGCGAATAGGTTTTAATATGTGAAAATCCCGATCCGAGATGCTCAGTGCATCCGAATCGGGATTTTTTTGGATCGAGCGTATAAAGTATGCTGAGGTCTATGCCTAGTTCAGGGATAGATCATTCCCTTTTGAATAAGCATCACTTTTGGCAATGACTAATCACTTCGGATTCTCGTTACTCATCCAGCTGTCCACATAAAACTCCTCATGATAATCCGGTTGCTGAGCGAGTTCTTTGAGCTTCTGTTCAGCTTCTTCAGCGGTAAGATATTCTCCAATAACTGCTGTAAACTCACCAGTGGACGTTTTGAGGAAAGAGATGTCCTCATCCGGATAGGATTCTTTAATTATACCCATCGATTCTCCAAAAGGCATTGATTCTGTGCGGAGAGAGTATACCTTCCGAGGTGTGACCGGTTTGCCGTCGGAAGTCAGTTTCACTTCCAGGTATCCAGGGTTCTTGAATTCCGTTACGGCATACTGTACCCCTTCTTTTAAAACAACTACGAATCCGACGGAAGAGTCGTCTAAAATCATGGAACCATAAACATCTTTCACTAAAGGCTGGGTCATGAAGTCGGCTTTGACTTTCTCTATATCCATGTAACGTGCACCGCTAAAAGTGAAGAGGATGCGATTCGGTGCTTCTTTGTGTACCACATTATAATGGGGTGCATCATTAGTCTGATCTTGCTCGTCGGTACTAAAATTGATTTTAAGCGTATTTTCGGTTGCTTCCGATCCCACAGTTACACCATCTGTAACTTTGCCTCCATCGCCAAATTGCAACACCTGAACAATAGAGCCGACCACAGGTATTTTGGACATGGCGTTTGCTACGGAAGGGATGTTGACTATGAACAGAAAAGCGGCACACGCTGCCAGAATGGAAGCGTAGCGAATGATGCGGGAGGAGCTTTTGCGAGCGGCAGCCTTTTGCTGGGCTTGACGAATAACATCAGTAAGTTGAGCTGGAATTTCAATGTTTTCGTAACGTTCTTTACCTGTCATAGATCTCCAACCTCTCCTTCAATTAAATCCATTTTTAATTTGTTGATAATCCGATAGAATTTTGACTTAACGGTATTCTCCGACAGGGAGAGCACTTCAGCGATCTCCCGGAAACGCATATTACCAAAGAACTTTAATATAATATAGGCTCTATCTTCGGGCACGAGTCTATCCAGTGCGTCATATAGATCCATTTTTTCTTCTAGCGACGCCCCTCGCTCTGGAGCTACAAACTCCTGCACATGATCCTCCATATAGGTCACTCGCTGGTTGCGTCGAATATGATCTATCGCTGTGTTAATCACAATTCGTGACATCCAAGAATCAAAATACGTCATGGACTCCATCTTCCCATAAGCGATGTACCCTTTATAGACCGCTTCGGATACGATATCCAGCGCTTCTTGTTCATTTTTAACATAGCAGTATGCCAGTCGATATAATTTATTTTGAATCTCTGATATTTTTTCGCTGAACTGTTCTTCTTTTGTCTTTTTATGGTTCAGTCTAATCACTCCTGATCCCCCCTGATCAACCTAAATATTCAAGTCACCGCTCGTTCCAGGCCTGGATCCTATATAAGTGCTTGAGTTCGTTTGACACTCGTTAGACTGGTGAGGAGAAGAAATAGTTCTAAACGGTCAAGAATTTTTTTTCTTTCGGCCCTGAATAGGATAACGAGCCTCGCCTCCATTCTTAACAACGAATAGTTTGCCTATAACATCACATACCAAAACACCCGCTCTTCTAAGATCGAAGGCGGGTGTAATCGAATTCATCTGCTTATATTAGAAGTTAAAGTTGTCTGGATCAGAACCAAATCGTTTATTCTCGTTCAGACTGTTAATCTGCTCTATTTCTTCCGAAGTTAACTCAAAATCATAGAGATCAGCATTCGCGTGAATACGCTCAGGTGTAACGGATTTCGGTATGGTCACGATGCCGTTCTGCAGATCCCAGCGCAGAATTACTTGTGCGGGGGACTTGCTGTATTTGGCGGCGATATCCTTCAGCAACGGATGATCCATCAGATGACCTTGTCCGAGCGGAGACCAGGCTTCGATCTGAATCTGATGTTTGTTGCAGTACTCACGAAGCTCTGACTGAATCAATAGTGGGTGAAGCTCCACCTGATTAACTGCTGGTTTGATCGTGGCATCGATCATCAAGTCTTCCAGATGGTGAATCTGGAAGTTGCTCACACCGATCGCGCGGATGCGTCCTTCTTTATGGAGTTTCTCCAGCGCTCGCCATGTGTCTTTGTACTTGCCCTTAACCGGCCAGTGGATAAGATAGAGATCCAGGTACTCCAGTTCGAGTCGTTCCATGCTTGCTTCGAAGGCAGCCAGCGTGGATTCATATCCCTGATCACTATTCCAAACTTTAGTGGTAATGAACAGATCCTCACGAGCTACTCCAGATTCACGAATACCCTGAGCGACACCTGTTTCGTTGTTATACGCTTTGGCTGTGTCGATGCTGCGATAACCAGCTTGAATGGCTGTTTTGACAGCATGAACGACTTCGTCTCCGTCTTTAACTTTGAATACCCCAAAACCCAGCCATGGCATTTTGACTCCGTTATAGAGCGTGGTTGTGTCCTGCACGTGTTTCATGGTCCGAAATTCCTCCTCTTATTGATTCATTGTTCCAATATGTAATTACCCTGCTGTTCAGCAGCCAATCGATATCGAAGGGCCGTCTTGAATGATTATACTAAAATCTTCCTGGTCTTGGAAAAGGGAGTGATCCATTTTACGAAGTAAACGCCGCTATTATCCTTTTTCTTCAACCAGAGGTTTGGTTTTGACGCTTGTGGGTGATAAGATGAAGTATACGAAATATGGAAGCCAAGACTTTGTAATTGGAGAGTTTACATAAGAACAGACGAAGTACGGAATCGGGTATAGACCAGACCGTACGATTAACGATAAAGGAGCAAGAATACAATGGCTAAACCTAAACAAACCAAAAAAGCAGCAGCCTGGTCTCTCGTGGTCATGGGAGCGGGATTTGCTGCATCCTTGCCGTTCCAGGGCGTTCCTGTGGGCAAGTTGCTGGTAGGATCATTTGAAGCGGGACTCGTGGGTGGACTTGCGGACTGGTTCGCCGTTACCGCATTATTCCGGCACCCGCTCGGCATTCCCATTCCACACACAGCATTGCTGCCGAAAAATCGCGATAAAATGACGGAAGGTCTGGTCTCCGCGGTAGAAAATAACTTGCTCAACAAAGACAGCATTACCGAGAAAATTGCAGATTTCAAAGCAGCAGAGACGGTGCTAGATACGTTGACACGTGAGCTTCACAGTGACGGGATCAAGATCATGATTGATACGCTCTGCAAACGAATTCTGGCTGGTCTGCCGTTAGAGCAGATTGCTCCGCTCGTGGCACGTGAGATCAAGTCACAAGCGGGCGCCTTTGATCTGGGTCCAATTCTGGAACGGGCTGCCCACCAGATGACAGAGCGGGGCTACGACGCCAAAGCGCTGGACTATGGACTGAAGCAAGCCGAGGAGTGGCTGGTTAAACCCGAGACGATCATGTTTTTAGGTGAAAGCGGCATGAAAGCCATCAGCGGCATTCAGATGAACGGATTGATGCAGTTTGCGATGAATGCGTTCCTGGGTTATATGAACGAGGAGCGTCTGGGTGGCATTTTACAAGGATATCTCTTCGATCGGGTAGAGGATATGAAACGTGAAGGCAGCGCTCTAAGATACAAGGTGCTTGATATGGTACGTACCCAGACGGTGCGTTTGGCAATGAGTGAGGCTATGCAAGATGGAATCAACAGCTGGAAGAACAATATGTTGGAGGGCTGGAACGCAGAGGAAACGGTGCTGAACAAACTCACCGACCTGAGAGACAAGGCACTCGCCGCGATGGAAGATGGACAGTATGTAGATACGTATGCACTGCCTGCCATTGAGCGGGTATTGGTTGATCTGCGGGCAGATGACGAGTTGATGACAGGCATGAATGCCAAGATCGTAAATGGCGTCACAACACTGCTGGAGAAAAATCATTCTAAAATCGGTAAACTGGTACGCGAAAATGTGGACAAAATGGACAATGCCACTTTGGTTTCGATGATTGAGGATAAGGTTGGACAGGACCTGCAATGGATTCGGATCAACGGAGCCGTTACCGGATTTGTTATCGGGATTGCGCTGACTGCGCTACAGATGGCATTGGCATAACCTAAAAGAGCCACCCTTGAAGTAATGGGGCAAGGCTCTTTTTGTTATGCAAATATCAATGGAGATATAGATACGCATCTTTTTTCTATTTAGAGGTTAACTGCTTGGCTTGCCCCGGCAGATCGTCCGCTGTGACCTCTTCCCAGTGTGTAACACCACGCAGCGTGGATACATATAGTTTCAGATAGGCCCCATTTTTGAGTAGCTTACTGGTGGAGAAGCTAAGTGTTTTGGGTTTTCCTTCGTCTGTATAGCCGATCAGTTCATAAGCATATCTGCCATTGTCATCCTTGTTGACTGTAGTCTGATTCACAGTGGTATAGTAGGTTGTTTTGCCGGCAGGGTTATCGGGAGTCAATTTAGCAGGGTCCATGAAGAAGAGCCACAGGCAAGTCAGAATAACGAGTACCAATGCGAGAATAGTGAATGCTTTTTTCATGTTCTTGTCCTCCTTTAATCTCGGTAAATTTAGGACGATGCGATGTCTTTATATTTCAGGCGGCGGATCGACCAGGTAGCAAACAGAAGGATAAAGAGACTGTTCATGAAAAGAAAGACGATATTCTCCGAGGATGTCAGTCCCTTTTGACTCAGAACGCCCATGCCTATAGTTAACAAGGAGTAGGGGAATAACATGCCGATTTTCAGCACATACATGCCTAGTCCCAGAAAGACTGCACAAAGGCTGATGCCAATTGGCGTCGCAAAGCTTCTTATCCGGATCGACAACCCTAGTTGCAGTGCAGCAATAGAGATAGCGGCAAACCATCCTCGCAGGCTCCATACGACGGTCTCCATCGGGAACGGACCCGGAATGACGAACAGTTTGCCTGCTGCCCAGTACATGAGCATGAAGAAGGCTTGAGCCGAGAAGATCAATATGCCAACAATGACCAACTTGGCAACAAATAGGCTGGTGACTGACACTGGAGAAGCCAGAATCATATTCCAGTTGCGATTGCTGTGTTCCAGGCGGCATACAAAGGCACAACAGATAGCGATCAGGATGGGCAGGAAGAATTCTCCGTAAAACAAACTGACCTGTGTCCACAGGCTGTACCACCCGTTTTGTAAAGCCGCTTGATTGAAATAAAAGTTAAAGCATCCGATAAGCAGACTGATAATAGGCAGAATGGCCAGTACCAGGCTGATCCGGGAATGCCGAAGTTTAAGCCATTCTGCGGAAATGCTCCTCAGCATGTGTTCCCCTCCTCAAATCTCTTGTCTTGAAGCATGAATATTCCCTGCAAAATAGAAGATGGCAGCCATCAACAAGGCGGCTAAGAAAAGACCGACAGGCAGCATACCCGATACATAGGTACCCGAAGATGCGCTGTAAATATAAGTGACTGGATTCAGATCCATGTAGTAAGACCAGATGAAAAGGTGACGTACACCTGCTGGAAACAACCCCGATGTTGTTCCGATGAATCCGCCCAGCATACCCAGACATAACGCAAAAGCCTGATTGCGTACTGTAAGAGACAACCATTGCTGAAGAGCGGTGATGGCGAGTGTAGTTAGCATTGTGCCAATAGCGAACTGCACAAGCAGGGAAAGTGGCAGCGGACCGGAAATATTTTTGGATAAACCGAAACCGACAATGAACACAGCTTGCGCAAGGATACCATAAAGGATCAGGCTGTTCGCACATATGTATTTGGCTGTGTAGACATGATTACGTCCGGTGTTGGTCGTCATTAGCATCTTCCAGGTGTTCCCCTTATGCTCCATATCACAGATGCGGGATACAACGATAGCCGATATAATGGGCAGAAACAGACCGTTCATGGAAGCGATGCTGAAGATCAAGGCTTCCCAGCTCGCATTGGTTGCACTTCGGGAGATGGAGATACTCATGGACATGGAGGCCCAGATCATCTCAGCGGCTAGAAAAAGAGATAACATGACCCAGATCTTTTTGCGGCGGATTTTAAAATACTCTAGGGATAGAGCTTTCATTACAGGCTCCGCTCCTTTCCGGTCAGATCCAGGAATATACCTTCCAAACTTTTCTTGTATTCCTCGATACGAATCACAGGAATATCGTGTTGTACCAGCACTTTATTCATCTGCGAGACTTCTTCGTCACGAAGGTAGTCGAACACCAGTTGTTTGCCCTGGACTGTAGGCATGTAGCCTTGAGTCAAAAGGATTTTCTCTGCTCTTGCCGTATCCGTCGTCTGAAAACGTATGGTAGCCTTGTTATTGGCCTGAAGACTCTGCATGCTTCCCTGAAACAGAAGTTTGCCATCACTGATAATGCCGACTGAGGTAGCAATCTGTTCGATCTCTGATAACAGGTGGCTGGATAGCAGGACTGTTATGCCGTATTGACCAGGAAGGGACTTGATCAATTCCCTGATCTCACCGATCCCGGACGGATCAAGTCCGTTCGTAGGTTCATCCAGAATAAGCAGGCTTGGGAAGGCAAGCAGGGCCATGGCAATACCGAGTCTTTGTTTCATCCCCAGCGAATACTGATCGGCCTGTTTATGTTTTTGATTTTCAAGTCGAACAATTTTGAGAGCTTCATCAATATTTTTATTCGGTACGTTCCGTAGTCGCTGCATGACTTTCATATTCTCAAGTCCAGTCAAGTGGCCGTAATAAGATGGAGATTCGATCAGTGAACCTGTCTGATTCAGAATGGAAGGGCGATGTTTATTCAGATCTTTGCCAAACACCTTTACAGTGCCTTCGGTAGGTTTGATCAAACCCAACAGCATTTTTAATGTGGTTGTTTTGCCTGCTCCGTTCGGACCCAGGAAGCCAAAAATCTGTCCCGTCTCAACTGCCAGATTGACCTGATGTACGCGGTTAGTACCGCCATAAGATTTGGACAGGTTATGCGTTTCCACGATGGGGGAACTGTTTATCATTGATCTCAACTCCATTTCACTAATGTCTCTGTTGCTCTAAATATAGATCAGGCTTCTTGCTCGTAGCTGAAGATAACCTTACAATTACCTTAAATGGAAATGGAAAATATCGGATGAATGCCTTTATGATGTATAATAAAAAGGGTGATATCAATGGAATTATTGAAGAATAAGAAAATATTGATCGTAGATGATGAGCCCGAAATACGGGAAATGATTGAACGTTTTTTACGGAAAGAAGGTTTTTTTCGGATCTATACGGCTGGTAACTTCGTGAATGCCTTGGCGGTATGCAGACTTGAAAAGCCGGATGCAGCTATTCTGGATGTGATGCTTCCGGATGGAGATGGGTTCTCTCTGCTCTCTTCGATCCGGTCATTCTCGGACATGCCTGTTCTGTTCCTGTCTGCACGTGGTGAAGATGAGGATCGACTGCTCGGTCTGGGGCTTGGAGCAGATGATTATATGGTCAAGCCCTTTCTGCCAAGAGAGTTGATTCTCCGGCTTATGGCTATTCTGAAGCGGGTATATGCTTCCAACACAGTGGAGAGATTGCCTGTATTTCGTTTGGGTGGACAAACCATTGATCTGGAGAGCGCTGTTGTACAGAGGACAGACAGGGAGCTTCCATTGACAGCTAAGGAGCATGCCATACTGATCAAGTTGTATGAGAATCAGGGCCGAATTGTAACCAGTGATGCTCTGTGTCAAGCCGTCTGGGGAGACGAGAGTTATGGGTATGAGAATACCCTGATGGTGCATGTTCGGCGAATCCGGGAGAAGATTGAGGAAGATCCATCCAAACCGATATTTCTGCTGACGGTACGGGGACTTGGTTATAAATTGATGGTTCAGGAGTCTAGGTAATGGATGGCGTTGTTCGAATTCTAAGAAGGTTCGTCGGATCAACCATTCTGGTATCTGTGGTGCTATTACTATTCAATCTGATTCTGCTAGGTTCGCTGATCTTCAAGGAAATTCATGAAGGGCCTTCCCCTGGTGCGGTTGTGAAGCAGATGGCTAGTGGCCTGAGCAAGGGAGAGCAGGGGGAATATGCGCTGGACAGCGATGGAATGCAATTGCTGGATACATATCAGGCTTGGGCTATGCTGCTTGATCCCCAGGGCAAGGTACAGTGGAGCGAACAGCTTCCGGCTGAAATCCCGCGCTCTTATAACGTGACGGATGTTGCGAAGTTCTCCCGATATTATCTTATGGAATACCCAGTGTATGTGTGGGAGCGTAACGACGGATTATTGGTCGTAGGCTACCCCAAGAATACGTACGGAAAATACCAGTTCGACTTTTTGGCAGAGTGGCTTAAGTCATTACCTGTTCGGATCATCCTATTATTGGTGTGTAATGTGGCTCTTGCTCTTCTGGTATCCGTATTAATTGGAACACGGGTAATCCGTAGTATTCGACCGTTGATCAATGGCATTCATGCGCTGGCAAAGGAAGAGCCTGTTCATGTCGAGACCAAGGGTATATTTAATGATCTGTCTCAAAGCATCAATTCAACATCTCGCATGCTTCAGGATAAGGATGATGCTCTTAAAGCGAGAGATGAAGCTCGATCCAACTGGATCGCAGGCATTTCTCACGATATACGGACGCCATTGTCCATGATTCTGGGTTACGCGAGCGAGTTGGAAGAGCAAGTGGATTTGCCAGCTGAGCAAAAACAGCAGGCATCCATTATTCGTCGCCAGGGTGAACGTCTGCGGTCACTGGTCAGTGATCTGAATTTGGTGTCCATGCTGGAGTATGAGATGCAGCCCTTGCAGTTGAAGTCGATTCGACTCTCTGTTCTGGCAAGACAGGTCGTGTCAGATTTTTTGAACAATGGCCTGGATGAACGTTATCCGATCTCGCTTCATGTTCAGGACGAAAGTCTTCAGGTTATGGGGGATGAGCGATTACTGTATCGTGCAGTAACGAACCTGATACATAACAGTATCAGGCATAACCCGGATGGATGTGCAATTGTGCTGGAAACGAGCCGTTCAGCGGAGGATTTATGTTGTGAGTTTGTGGTATCTGATGATGGGATAGGAATTCCAAAAGAGTATCTGGACGATGTGGTGGTACTCCCTTATGCCGCAGGACGTGTACGGCCCTCCCGCCAGGGACATGGCTTGGGGCTTCCAATGGTATCAAGGATTGCAAAGGCTCATCGGGGAAGGCTTATTCTGACGAGTGACAGTGGGGAAGGGTTTAGAGCTGTATTGCAGTTGCCTGCTACTTAGAAAAACACCTGCCTTGGACAGGTGTTTAAAACTTTATACATGTAACAACGAACTATCGCAATTTTGTCATCGTCATAGTAAAAGTAATGTTTCTTGTCAAAATGACGCGAAAATCCAAAGAACGGATTTACAAAAAATAGCAAATTGTGCTAGGATGAATATAGGAAATAATTACATAAATTAAATATTTTGGGATTGCAAAGACTTGAATTCAACCTTGGTGTTTAGCTTTTTTTAAGCTATACATATAAAAAAATTGAATGGAGGTTTTTTCAATGAAACAATTCAATCTCGAAGCATTGGGAGCAATTGAGGACATCAGTGATGATGAGCTGATGGTCATTACAGGTGCGGTATCTGTAATTGATGTTGAAGCAAGCGGCGGTGTATTCTGTACGGTAAGTCATGAATGTCATTATAATTCGGTTTCACCTTCTTCTTGGCTGACTTGTTGTTAATTTTTACTCTTATCTTCGGGCACATAGCTGATTTCAGTTATGTGCTTGATTTTGTTATATGAGGTTTTGGGCACGAACCATCCAATAGAAGGGGAGATAAAACGATGAACATACAGGAGCGGTTACATGACTCCCGGTGGAGTGATGCACTCTACTTAACGGAGAAATACAAGCAGTTTGTGCAGCGATATGCTGCCCAAGTTCCCAATGATCTCTTATTTAGCGAGGAAATTGCTGTTGATATAAATGAAAAAAATATAACTGCTGACGTTCAGCATGGGGACATGCCTGTGGAGCACACTTCCGAGTCGGAAAGGATGCAGAAATGGCTTGAAAAGTTTTTTCAGGACCAGGAGCTATTGTCCAATCGCTTCCGGGCTGAATCCATGAATATGGAGACGGTGCAGGCTATGTTTAACGATACAGGCTTCATGTACGACTTTGTGCAGATGCCTTGGCATCAGGAACTCTGCAGCACATTTCTGGAGAATGAGCATTTGGAGATCGAATATTTTATTGAGGGGAATACGGAAGAAATCCCGTTCTTTGAGTTTTCTAGACCCTTCCTGCAACGATCCATTCAGATCATGACGGACGGTTTGAATGATGGATATGAATGGCTGGACAAACGACGTGTTACTGGGCTTGTTCTGAAGACCGTCTCGGATAAAGTGTTCCACATGTCTGCCAAGACACTAATCTATGAATTAAATAAAGCGAGATTGCAAGATGAATTGAGAGGTGAGGATTCCCGGCAGCGGTATCTGCACTTTGTGAACCAGAACATGCAGTCCAGGGATCAGATTCTCTCCTTACTACTGGAATATCCTGTTCTTGCACGAGGACTTGTCGAGCACACTCTTCGGATCAGTCTGAATATGATGCGTGTTCTGGAGCGGCTGACAAGAGATCGTCGTGAACTGGAATCTTTTTTTGATTTCAAGCTGGATAAGCTGGAGGATATCGTATTTCTCGGGGATTCCCATAACGGTGGAGCTAGTGTATTGCGGTTGGCATTTGCCGAAGGGGTCAATGTCATGTACAAACCTAGGAACATGGCCATCGACACCGCTTTTGCCAGTCTGTTGCAATGGTTTAACGATCAGCGAATAGGATTACCCTTCCGTATTGCCAAATCGCTGGATCGCGCCGAATATGGCTGGCAGCAATTCATTCCCTATGAGGAAGTCACCAGTCTGGAGGGAGCGGAACGCTTTTTTGAACGGCAGGGGCAGTATCTCGCTATTTTGTATGCCGTTAATGCAACAGACATGCATATGGAGAACATTGTTGCTCAGGGCGAGCATCCCTTCTTCGTCGATCTGGAATCACTGTTGCATAATCAACCTTTCAAATATGAGGAGGAGAAGGCACACTATACAGCACTGGAGAAGACCCTTTCGATATTGAATGATTCCGTGTTAAAAACGAGCATGTTACCAACGTTGGATTCCAACGCTTTGTATCACAGTGATCTGAGCGGACTTGCAGGGGATGTGGATCAGGTACTCAATACGTATGAGATTCATGATAAAAACACCGATACCATGAGAATCCAACGAAGCAAGGTGAGTGTGAGTCGATTTAGTCATTTGCCTTCATATGAACATACACCCATTAAACCTGAGCGATATATCCAAAGTTTGAAGGAGGGTTTCTATCGCATATACAGTGCTATTATGGAGCAAAAGGAGTCATTTATCTCAACAGTCCGCAATGACTTCCATGGTTGTGCTGTACGTACCATTGTTCGTCCGACCGTTACGTATTTTACGCTGATTGAAGCCAGTTCCCATCCGAAATATCTCAGAGACGGGTTGGATAAGAATCTGTTGTTCGACATGATGTGGATGATTGTGCGGCAGGATCGTGATCGTGAAAAACTGGTGAGATATGAGTGCCATGATCTATTGCACGGCGATGTACCCATGTTCCAGACGTTTATCGGTGAGCAAATGTTGTTCCACCACTACGACAACCAAGCGATTGACGGCGTGTTTTCCTCCGATATTTTAACGCAGACCGCGGATAAAGTGCGGGCGATGAATCCCAAAGACATGGATATGCAATGGGAGTTTACCGAGCGTACAATCCAGACTAAATATGTCCTGGAACGCTCATTCGCTATGGAGAAAAGCACGGAAAGCGTCCGACCGGAAATATTGAATGAACATCAAATACACATGACCAAAGAAGAATATTTGCAAGAAGCCGTGAGGATTGGGGAGTACATAAAAGATATTGCTATTATGGGAGATGAAGGTCTTTCGGTGTCATGGATCAGTATGGGTATGGATGCAGACGAGAAGCTGATCTACAAATCTTCCGAGTTGGGGTTATATAACGGGGTAACCGGTATTGCCTATTTCTATCTGTATCTGAGTCAGGAGACAGGTGACCACAAATATATGCAGATGGTTAATCTGTGCATTCAGACTGCCTGGGAAATGATTCGCAAAAGCATCGACAAAAACATCTCATTGTTCACTGGCTACGGGTCGCTTCTCTATCTGCTGGTGCATAAAGCTAACGTATGTTCCGAGCCGGGGATCAACCCAGATACGCTGGAATTACTCGATATCTTGGACGATATGATTGATAGTGATCAGCAATTGGATGTGATCTCAGGTTGTGCGGGCACATTGATGGCATGTGTGGACATGTATACGAGCTTCCAATCGCAAAAAGCGCTGGATGTGGCTGTGCGATGCGCAGACCGATTGCTGGATCTTGCCCAGCCGATGGATCAAGGTATGGCTTGGGTGACGTCAGCGATCAATAAAACGCCACTTAGCGGTATTGCACATGGCAACGCAGGTATCTGTCTGAGTCTGGCTCGTCTATACAGTGCTACAGGCAACAAAGCCTATCTTGAAACTTGTATGGAAGGACTGAAGTATGAGGAAGCCCTCTACAGCCCTGAAGTAAACAATTGGAAAGATCTGCGGTTCACCGATGGCAACATGCCGGAAGAACACTATGTTATGTACTGGTGTAATGGCGCACCCGGTCTAGGGATCGCCCGCGTAGGGATAGCGCAGCAATTGAGGTCATTGGGAGCTATGGATACGATAGAGACAGATATCCGCAGGGCGTTAGCCAAGACGATGGAAGAAGGGTTTACAGAAGTTAGCTATTCGCTCTGCCATGGGGATATGGGCAATCTGGAGCTGTTCCTTCTCGCAGCCGATTACTTGCAGGATGAAGAGTTGAAGGAGTTCTCGGTTCAGATGGCAAATTACATTGTGACACAGGTGAGACGTGATAACCATCATTGGAGATGCGGCATTCCGGGTCGTCAGCAAATCCCGGGACTGATGCTAGGGCTTGCCGGAATTGGATATCAATTGCTCCGACTGTACAATCGTGACCTGCCTTCAGTACTGATGATGGAAGGACCAAAGGGCAAGGGGATAAGGGATATGGCTCAGACATACGCTATGGAAACGGCGTCCGCTCAGCAGCAGATGACTACTATGGAGCAGTCATCCCATATGGGGCAGCATCATGCCTGAACGGCCTGTATTCCGTCTGCGCCGGAAGAGACAACGCAAAATCCCTGTCAAACTGCAAATGAATCAATATGATTGTGGTCCCAGTTGCTTGCACATGTTACTCGCATATCATGGCTATGAAGCTGATTTCACCGATCTGAGGGAACGTTTTGCAATGATGGGAAACGGCAGGGATGGTAGCTCCATGCTCAAAATGAAAGAGGTTGCTCAGACCTATCACTTGAAAGGGATAGCCAAAAAAGCGCCTGTTGAATCACTTAACAATGATTTTCTGCCAGTCATTTGTTTCTGGGAGGACAATCATTTTGTCGTGCTTGAGCGGATCAAGACGAGTGGGCACTTCATTATTGTTGATCCGGCTTTGGGAAGGCTGGTTATCAGTACGCAGGAGTTTGCGGAGAAATATTCAGGTATTTTTTTGCTCGTATATCCGGATGAGGGCTTTGTACCCTTGTCCGAGAAAAAGATTAGTAAAGTGGCGTACTTCAAGGATTTGATTCGCAGTAACAAAAAATATTTTGGTTGGACCGTTCTACTTGCTCTGGGGCTACAATTGGTTTCGGTGGCCTTTCCGTTCTTGATGCAGGTTTCGATTGATGCGGCCACTAGCGGTGAGGGCTACTCGTTATTTCCTGTCCTGATCACCAGCATTGTGCTGTTAACCCTATTTCAGATCGGTTTCAGTTATATGAAGGATATGTGCATCGTACGGCTTCAGGAATTGTTGGATTCCCAACTGACGACAAACTTTGTCTCTCATATGCTCAAACTGCCTTATCAATATTTTGAAATTCGTTCGCGCGGGGATTTGATGCTACGGATTAATAGCAATACGACCATTCGAGAGATTTTGTCCCAGAAGATGATCTCTACGCTGATCAATCTATTTTTAATTGTTGTGACCTTCACGTATATTGTAATCCAGTCCCGTTTGATCGCTTTTACACTGCTTGGTGTTGGACTGGTTCAAATTCTTGTTTTTGTATACACACGTAGCAGATTCAAGAAACTGACACAGACCCAAATTGTTGCCCAAAGTTTGGCTGGATCATTCATGACGGAAGTGTTGGAAGGCATCTCGACCATCAAATCACTTGGGATTGAAGAGCGTACCGGGGAAAAATGGAGAGCACTATTCATGCGTCAGCTCGCAACGGTCAAGGAAAAAGCTATTTTTCAGACAAGAGTAAATACCGTGACGAATACGCTGAGTTTTATGACTCCGATGCTCATTCTGCTGGTGGGACTATATCAGATTATGCAGGGGAATATGACACTTGGTATGCTCGTTTCATTCCAGTCCCTGGCCGCGCTGTTTCTGGGGCCGCTGAACTCGCTTGCTTTGATGCTGAACGAGTTCGTGATGGCGGATGCGCTGCTGGATCGAATCTATGATGTCATTCAAGCCGAGGAAAGTAATAAATTCAAGAAGAAAACACCGACCCTCCGAGATGTAAAGCTGAATGGGGATATTACAATTGATCAGGTCAGTTTCAGGTATACCGACTACGGGGAAGATGTGCTGAAAAATATTAATATTACGATTAAAGCAGGGCAAAGGGTCGCTCTGGTTGGCAAATCAGGCTCAGGAAAGAGTACCTTGGCGAAATTGCTGGTAGGGCTGTATACGCCCACACAGGGTAATATCTATTTTGACGGCGTGGTTGTAGAAGAACTGGAGCAGCAGGATATTCGTAGCCAGATCAGTATCGTGCTTCAGGATAACTTTGTGTTTAACAACACCGTGTATGACAACATCAGGCTACATGCAGAGGGTTCAACGCTGGAGGATGTAATGTTCGCAGCGAAGCTGGCGGATATTCATGACGATATTGAGAAGATGCCAATGAAGTATAACACACTGATCTCTGAAGCGGGTTCGAATCTGTCTGGAGGGCAGAAGCAACGTGTCGCTCTCGCGCGAGCATTGGTAAGCAGACCCAAAGTTCTTCTGTTGGATGAGGCAACTAGTGCTTTGGATACTGTTACAGAAGCGACGATTGCCCATAATCTGAATATGTTGAAATGCACCCAGATTATCATTGCTCACAGACTCAGTACCATTCGAAGCGCGGACACCATATATGTACTGGATCAGGGTGTACTCGTGGATGCTGGAACACATGATGAATTGATTGGACGGTGTAAATCCTACAATGATCTCGTGTGTGAACAACTGGACGAAACCGGGGCCAGACAGTATGGATGAGGCTAGTGAGGATGATGTTGACGGAAGACAAAAGGCTTTCTTTTCTACACAATATGTGTTGAAGAGAATGCTTTTTTGTTATATATGGAAAATTCGAGAAGCTAAACTGATGCAAAATTCAGGAAATCGGGTAATATACACGCGAACACGCGTATGAATCATATTAGGAAGAAAGATACATAAAAACGATGCTCTCAGCCGATGTGGTCATGTTGATTTTGTACTATGATTCAGTTAACAGAAGCAGAAGGCATGGGTGAATGATCCTGATTCATTGGGTGCACATATACATTGAAATCATAAGAAGAAGGTGATTGGTATGAGGCCAATACAAAAAAAGGTATGTGTATTCTTACTAATTGTGCTATCTATCTTTATTTTGGGAGGCTGTCAGAACATGAAAGAAAGTGAGAAACAGGCACTTTTTCAAGAAGCAGAAGCGAAAGCGGTCAAATATTTCAAAGACAAGTATGAGATGAACGTTGTTATTACCAGCAAGGAGTTGCTACCCGAAATGGCACTGGACTCGATTGCAATGGAAGGGCATGTGGTAGAGCAGGAGGATCAGGAGTTCACTATTTCCTATGACTATAGTGATAAAAAAATCAAAAATTTTGGAATGAGCCCTGCCATCAAGGCAGCCATCATTGAGAAAGGCTACGATCCTTTTGCCAAGTAGATTGTATTGAATTTATGGAGGTGAACATAACATGGGGGATACACCAAGAATTGATGATGAAACATACCGTCTGATGTCGGAACTGGCTTATGAAAATGCCAAAGCAGGTACCGAATATGCGAATCTACCAGGCTGGCAAGTGCTTGAGGATACGCATGGCAACGGTTATTCCGGGTTTGACGCAGTGACTTTTTACAATCCGGAAACGGGGCAGGCGGTCATTTCTTACCGAGGAACAGAAGGAAGTGCCGGATGGGATCGTAAAGGGCCTGATTTTCTGGCGGATGGTCAGATTGCGATCCCCGAACTGGGCAGAAAAATTGAACAATCTACCGATTTCACACCCGATTGGTTATCAGGTGGAATTCAAAAGGTAAAAGACGTCACCGGACTGACTCATTTGGATAATGCGGTGGGTGAGCTGGATAGACAGATTGATAAAAAGCTGAATCCTTTTCCAAATCAAATGTACGAAGCAGAAGACTACGCGAAGGATATGCAGAACAAATATAAGAATTTGGACTTCTCTCTGACAGGGCATTCATTAGGCGGCGGAAATGCTCAGTATGCAGCAGCGCATACGGGAATGACGGCAGTAACCTTTAGTGCGCCATCTGTAATATCCAGCTTGACTCCATCACTGAAACGTAAGGCAGAAGAGGGTGGATTCGATAATCAGATCGTAAACTTTGGTCACCCGGGTGACTTTGTCGCCAGTGGATTCTTTGGTGGCTATGATCGTCATGTGGGTTCCATGTATTACATCAACTCTAATTACAAGGACATGAATGACAACATGAGCATGGGAGATAAGATGGGTAACACCTTTGGTGGGAAGGAATACCACGACCTGAAGCAGTATCAGTTCGAGAATGGTTATATTTCCAATGATCTATACGACCCTACCACTGGTGAGAAAATCAATAAAACTCCCCGTGAACCTTCCAATATCATGACGGAGCTTGCGGATGTTATGCGTAGCTTTGGTGTGCAGACTAACAAGATGGTTGCAGGTGTTGGCTCAGTGGGGGGAGCTTCCGGACTAATTCAGGTAACGCCGGAAGAACTGAAAAGTGTCGCTTCACGGTGGAAGCAAAATGCACAACAGTGCAATGCGGAGCTGAATCAGGTGCGAACCCGCATGGCCCAATATCTGCATACGAGCCGCAGTCGCAGACTGGAGCCAATTGTCACCCAATTGGACGCATCCATTCATGAGCTTGGCACATGGCATATGAAACACACCAGCCAGTTCCTGAACTTTATTGATGAGAAGGCGGATGCTTTCCGGCAGGCTGACGAGAGTCCGGTTCATTTTTAATTAGGATTTCTGGGTGGCTAGCGTTGATATCACGTACATAGGGGAGGGGAACACGAGTGGGTGGACAATTGCTGGTGGAATTGAATGATCTTCGGATTGCGGAAAAAGAACTGACACAGCTGCTTGCCCGTCTGCAAGCCGATGAACAGGAAGCGCGGGCGCTATATAGTCGCCTGAACGATTGGAAAGGCCAGTCCGCAGATCATACAAGACAGCAGATTGAAGAGTTTTTTGCGGGCCTGTCCAGACGTATTCAATCCATTGAACAGCAGAAGAAAAGCTTGCTGCAATACATTGAGATCATGATCCAGACGGATCAGGAACGCTAAGGATGGTAAGGCTGATGCCATATTGCGGATGGCAATCAGCGTGGATAAGGGTGTGACCGTGGAGCGGCATGATTAGTGCCTTAACCACGGATTGTAAAGAACATGGGTAGCCAATCAAAATGATGATAGCTAAAAAGCCTACGGCACATCGGGTTTGATCCCGTATGCCATAGGCTTTTTGTTATCTAAATTTTTCTCAGGTTTTCGTAAAACTGTAAGTTAGTTCTTAACGTTTTTTGCGACGTGTAGCCAACGCAATCCCCAAGAAGGACAGGATCAGGGCCAGAATGGATACGATCAATGTTGCTTGTTGAAGCTTCAGCGTACCCGGGTCTGTATCCGTGTTGTTTGGCTCACCTGTAACGGTGTCATTGAGTGCATCGCCCAGCGTGGTGTCATCGTTTGCTTTGCTATCGTCGGTAGCTGCATTATCTCCAGTGGCGCCTTCTGTACCTGCACTATCATGTCCATCGTTGGCATGACCTCCACCTGCCGCAGCATTACCAGCAGCAGCCGGATCTTCGCTAATCGTTGTGATACTGTGTGGGTTGGCGTCACTTGGTTGGCCTGTCCATTCTACGATGCTGCCATCACTGTAATATTGGAAGGCATCCCAAGCAACTTCAGCTTCCGCCTTAGGGTTCTGTGCAACGAAGTTGAACTGCTGGAATTGTCCTGCCAGAATGCCTTCGTTATCGCCGTCAATTTCCCACGTAATCGATGTTACTTCATTGGAATCGTTCTTCTCTGTAGTGATTTTCCAGCCTGCCAGTGGTTGATATTGCTTGAATGCAACACCTTCTGGAACTTTCATGGTGATTTTGGTTGTAGGCAGTTCTTTCTCGGATGGAATCTTAATCGTGTACGTCTGCCATGCACTTGTCTGTGCAACGGATGGGCTAACGGTAACGTGAGCGCTCGCGAATCCGGCGAATAACATGAATGCTGCGGTACCTGTTGCGATAGTGGATGTTAGTTTGGAAATCCATGATGTTTTCTTCAAAATAAATAACCCCTCTCAGTTCTTATCATATATGATGCGGTCCATTTTCTTAAATGAGTGTCTATATTCTGCAAAGGCACCATTCGGTTACGAATGGTTCTTTCGAACCCCGTTATTCAGGAATTTTTTATACAACTTTATAAATTCAACTAAATTCGGTTTACACATACACTCCGATGACAGAATAACCCTCCAATCGCTGTTATCCCCAGATTTTTTTGATTCCCTTTTCTCAAAGGGAAAATCCGGTGATAAAGGCGAACGCTTCGCTTTTTCAGGTTTTTTCTGTCCTCTCCGTTTCAGTGCAAACATTAGTTCAATTTATATTTAGTAAGATGAAATCCCGGAATAAAGGCTGAGCTTCGCTTCTCCAGAATCAATTTCGTTCCCTTCACTACATTTGCAGTTTGTAGAAACACTAATTTTAGATTGGGTCACTTTTCAATTTGATCTTTGTGTAACTATGGCTTGCCGGTGTCGATCTCAAAATCGGCATCCAGTGCATCCAACGTCTTGGTCAGGAGATGTACCTTGATATTCCAACGTCCAGGCATGGAGATGTAATCTTCAGCCTTGTACACACCGGTGTCGTTTTTCGGAATGGTAATCTCATAGATCCCCATATCCATGTCCAGATGTGTGAGTGACAGTGTGATCTGTTCCAGATCGTTAACGATACTTCCATCTGCCCGTTTCACATCAACTTCGAATTGGTTCTCTCCCGTTATATTGGGACTCACCTGAAGTGTGATCGCCGAGCCGTCTTCTGTAGTCTTTGTCTCCTGATACGGTCCGACCGCAGCGGGTTGTCCTGGAGACAGGTGTGTCAGTACGGCAGCAAGAGCGAGAATGACAGCACCGGTGGCAAGTTCGGCTTTCAGGCTGCCGGATAATCTGCTTCCCGTTGCTGCTCTTGCCAATCTGGCATGACGCCAGGCGAAGACAAGCATTACAATAAGCAGGACGATCTTGCCGATCAGGACAAGGCCATAAGCTGTAGTGAACAAGGAAGTCAGCACAGGTGCTGGTAGAATAATCAGACTGCTGTATATCCCTGTAGCAACCAGAGCGGCTACGGCGCCAATTCCCCAGGCGGTAAACCTGCGAATAGCAACCCAGTAGACCTCTCCTCGCACCTTCGATGGCAGCTTATCCGCCAGTGGAGGCAAACATATCGCCATGGCGGTTAGTGCGCCAATCCAGAAAGCGGCACCGATCAGATGCACGAAGTCCATGGCAATCGCGAGAGCACGTTGATCCGCCGCAGCCGGATGTCCCGTCATGGCATGCGTGAACAGCCATCCAAGCACGAGCACAAGTGAGCCATAGGAAGACCAGATGCGAGCACGGATGGATCGATCGCGATCATATCCGGAGAGAATCGTGACGGCCAGCAGCATTACAATGAGTATTTGTAACATCCAGATCTGACCAAAGGATGTCAGCTTGAGCGCACTTCCGATCAGTGCCCAGCTTAGTTCGTTCAGAGCCACACCAGATTCATATAACGTATTCAGTGGCAGGCTGACCAGAGCGGCAAAGGAAGCAGCAGCATAACTGATCCATAACAATCTGTAGCTGCCCGGAACGTCCATAGGTTCTCTTGTCATGGATGTCGGTGCGATTCGCAGCAGTAAGAATGCAAGTGTCCCCAGAATGACAGACAATCCGAGATACTGAATCCAGTCTGTCAGGGATACAATCCATTTCAGCGGCCCACCTGTTGAACCGGAACCGGATGTAAGATCACTCAGTCCGGCAGGAGAACCGGATGGTTCACCGATATGGAAAACATACGCCCCTTGAATTGGATGTCCATCGGCAGATACAGCTTTCCAGTTAACGGCATAAGTCCCGTTCCCGAGTCCAGCTTGCAGGCCAGTCTCCAGAATATGAGGGCGATCCACATCAATCTTTACATTTCCATCGTCTGCCTGATTGCCGTCAGGGCCGGTAATTTTGATATCATAAAAGGCCGTCTGCAAGGATTCGTTGAACTCCAGCGTCACCCGCTCCGGAGCAGCTACGAGGATCTCATTTTCTCCTGGCGAAGCCTTAACAATATAAGCATGGGCAGATGCCCACTGTGGCATAACAAGGCAACATACGAGCAACAGACAGGTGACCAATGCCCAGTGCCGTTTGCCCCATTTCAGGGTAAAGCTTGTCAAAATCAAAAAATCATCACCCTCAGGTTATAGATTTGTAGTCATTCATGGTCCTTTAAACACAATCTAACCCATTATAACTTTGTCCAAAATGACTGCGTATGACTACATTGGGCTATAAAAAAACGATTTGGTCTACATAATTGTGACAAAAGCATGAATGCTATGTCATTTCTCACCTATGTCGGAAGCATCATTGACTCCGAATTAACAATGTTTATTTGCGAAGTTTACGTCCTGCAAGCCCGCTCTCTAGTGCGTAGCGGGTGAGTTGTACCCGGTTTTCAAGCTGGAGCTTCTGCAAAATGTTTTTGAGATGATTCTTCACCGTCTGGTCTGAAATACCGAGTTGATCGGCAATTTCCCGATTGGTATATCCCGCGGATACCCATTGCAGAATCTCAAGTTCCCGCGCCGTTAGCGGGTTATCTTGCACATCTTCACTGCGTGGTGCGGGGAACTCCTGCAAAATCCGGTAGGCCAGTTCCTTACTGAGCGGTGCGTCGTCACTGACGATGGCGCGCAGGTATTCAAGCCAGGTGGAAGGCGTTAGATTTTTGAGCAAATAGCCTTGAGCGCCTTGTTTCAGTGCTTCGAACAGAAACGTCACATCATCCGATACCGTGACCATAACAACAATAACATAAGGGAATCGCAGCTTGATCTGACGGGTGGCTTCCAGCCCATCCATGCCCGGCATCTGCACGTCCATCAGGATCAGGTCGGGCATCCATTGCCCGGTGAGTTCCAGCGCTTCCTGTCCATTCGAAGCTGTACCAATCACTTCAAACAGGCTGTCCTCGGATAAAATGCTACAGATCGCTTCACGCGCATGCGCATGATCATCAACAACCAATACACGTACATGTTCCATATTAAGCATGCTCCTTTCCTATCATCATTCGTGTATGCCCCGGTCTTGAATCGAGGGTGAAAGACCAACCCATCTCGGCAGCACGCTCCTTCGTAATTCGCAGTCCGTACCGATCCTTCAGATGAAGAGGATCTCCACTTAGTCCATTCCCATTATCCTGAATATAAATGAACCAGGCAATTGGGTTACCTTCCGCATGAACCTGAACGCGGGTAGCCTGCGCATGTTTGCGTACATTCAGTAGTCCCTCCCGGATACAGGCGAGCAGTTCCACTTGTTCCTTGGCAGAGAACGTTACACCCCTGAGGTCCCAATGAATCTGTGCACCAGGTACCGTTTCCTTGACGAGCACTTCAACCTGCGCATGTAGTGAAATAATTTCTGACGTTACCGTAGAGGAAGGAACAAAACGCAACTGGGCAATAGCTTGCCTTACATATGTATTGACTTCATGCACGGTTTTTTGAATCTCCTGGATCTCATGCTCATGTCCGCTGCCTGCCAGACTGCGGCCTGCTTTATCGGTCTTCACTGACAGCAGGAAAAGAGACTGAGATATGCCGTCGTGAAGTTCTCGCGCCAATTGGTCACGAGCTTCCAGCGCTGCTTTTGCTGCACGTTCCTGCTCCAGAGCAGCCCTGGCACCTTCGAGCATGTGGAACAAGCGGCTGAGCAGTGTCACGCTGACGAGGTAAACGATGAGGGGTGTTAACCAGTTTCCTGCATCCATCGAAAGGTATGGCATCAGAAACTGATGGCGAATGTATTCCCAGATGCCAACCGTGAATGTGGGGATCAGCAGAATCATCCATTTGATTTGTTTATAGGACATGAATTCAGAACTCCTTTGATCTAGGATTAGCTTAATTAGGTACTTTATTTATACAGGGATGGGACCATTATAACGCAAGCTTGTCCAAGACCCTAGTCTGTGTCTTTGGAGAAAGCTGGGGAGGATCAGGGAGTATTTAGAAGGATATCTAAGAATGACAAGGGGTGAAATATTGTCACGCTAGGTGAGGGTTGGTGTGACCAGCTGAGGGGGGCTGAGTCCGTTTTCCCTATCGGAGAAGGTCCTCTATACTTAATATAGAACGTGAATTCATTACAAAACATGTTAAGGAGTGAAGCAACAACATGAGTCAAGAAGTATTGGAACGTCGCAGTGAATTGCTCAAAAAGAACATTCATCAGATGCTTGTTCAAGACAATCAGCACGGTATCAGTCGCCAAGACAACATGTTTTTGCAGCAGATGATTAAAGAGCTGCATCAGACCTCACATGAGCTGAATACCAAATCTTAATGTAGAATCTGCACGAGAATGAAGTTGTCTGGTGTACGATTCATTCCATGAAAATGAAAATGGCGCTATCTCCGATCAGACCGGGGATAGCGCTTTTACTTTTTCTGGGCTTATAGAAGAAGTTCTGTTTATTTTACTGCAACTGTTGCTGAGCGGTTCTTTTCTCAATATATTGAATGAACAACTCGGCAAGCTCCGGATCGAACTGTGAACCCGAACATGAGCGTAGCTCCCGAATGGCTTCTTCCACGTTCTTGGTTTCCTGATACGGCCGCTCTGTCGTCATGGCATCAAAGGAGTCAATCACGGTCAGCATCCGGCAGAGCCGGGGAATCTCGTTACCCTTCAGGCCGTAAGGATAGCCTTTGCCATCATAGCGCTCGTGGTGAAGTTCAATATACGGAATCAGATCGGCGAAGCGATCGTTCGTGATCACCATTTTTTTGCCCCAGGTGACATGTCCTTTGATCGTTTCCCATTCTTCTGCGGTGAGCTTGTCCTTTTTGTTCAGAATGGACCAAGGAATCTCCAGTTTTCCGATGTCATGAATCAGTGCTCCCAGCACGAAGCGACGTTTCTCCGCATTGTCCAGTGCGAGCAATTCACTGATATCCAGTGCATATTTGTAGACCCGTTTGGAATGTTTAAACGTATCCATATCTTTGTATCTGAACAGATTGAGCTGCTGCTCGATGTCACGAACGTCCTGTACCAGATCAATCTCGTGTTCCATGCCATCATTGCTGCCGTGGCGGTGCACGTTGTTTTTGCCCTGTTTCTTCGCATAATATAGTGCTTTATCCGCCTGATCCACAAGCTGGGATTTGTTATACATATCCACCTGATAGGGTGCGACGCCAGCAGAGAAGGAGAGACAACCGTGTGGAAACACTTCAACGCCTTCAAACGGCGTGTCGTTCAGTTGTTTACGCAGCTTGTTCATGAACCTGTAGGATTCGTCCAACTCCATGCCTGGCATGAGCAAAGTGAACTCTTCTCCTCCATAACGAAAGGCGGTAACAGGTGTGCCTTCCGTCTTTCGCATTAGAAAATCCCCCAGCAGGGCTAGCAGACTGTCACCTTGAAGGTGGCCAAACCGATCGTTATACTTTTTGAAATCATCGATATCAATAAGCCCCAGACAGAGCGGGGTTCCCTGCGTTCGAGCGTTAGTCAGTTCGCTTTCTAACATGCTTTCGAAATAACTATGGTTGAACAGACCCGTACGTTGATCCGTGTTGGCCTTTTCCTCAATCGTCTGATACATCACGAACAACTGCCTGAATGCATGGGAGAGCAGAATGCTAAGACTTAGATACAACAACAGGCCAAGTACGCCATTGTGCACAACCAGAATTGTCAGGACCAGCGCCAGAATCAGCGTACACAGATAAACCAGCAGGGATTCGGTAACGAATGCCCGCTTCATCTGCTGTAATGCATCCTTTGTTGAGAAATGAAAGAATAAGCCAAGTGTGATCGTGTTGATGATGAAGTAGGCTGCGAGCGCTGCAAAATAAGGAATCAGGTTATAGCCGTCCAGAGTTCCCGATTGCCCGCCAGTCCACTCAAACACGGCAGCTGCTCCCGTAATCATGAGACTGTAGATGCTGAAATTAACAATGTGTTTCCACCAGGTTAGCTTGCGCTCTTTGATTAACAGGATGATGGAGACAGGAAGCAGTACGGATAAACTGAAAGCTCCGCCAAACATGAATATACAGGCAAGGTATACCGATGAATCCATGGATTGCTGATTGCCTTTGGGTGGAATCTGGAACGTGAAATAATCCAGAATTAATGCCGCACCCAGCATGGTGTAGACCATAACCCAATCCGCCGTGGTTAGATGAAGGTAAGACCACTTGTTCATGTATAGAAAAACACCGATCCCGGTACAACTAAGCAAAATAACATACATACTGCTTCGATCTGCCTTATGGATAAGGTTACGAATAAAGTTCATAAAAAATCTCCTGCTTGAGTTTAGTCTAATCTTGATGTGTATATAGTTGGTGTTCTTCTATAGGGATATACTATATAGATGTATAACATACCAAGTTGCCTGCCAAAAATCCAGACAGAAAAAACAGGCCGCTGGCAGCCTGTTTGTCTTGTTGGGTGGTATGGATACTAGCCGCCCAGCTTGTATCCCGAAGTTAACGCTACAACGACAGAAGCCACGATGATTGCGTTGATGACAATGCGGGAATATTTCACACCTTCAAATTTTTTCATGGAGAAGACCTCCCTTCCTTGGAGTCTACCTGTTTTCTTCAAGCCTGATGAGTTTTAGCAGGTTGCACAGCCTTTTTGTCCCGATTCACCATCATGTATTGAATAAAAAGGAATATGCCAATATTCATGACCACATCACCGATGCTGATGACCTGAGTCCGTGGGTAAGGGCTGGAGAGTGGGATGATATCACCGAGAAAAGGCAGATTTGTAGATGCATCCATCATAAAATGCTTTGATACGGCGCCGCCTTCCCGGAGCATGTCTACATAGTAGGGTCCCAGTACAGCGGAGGCTTCCACAGAAACAGGCATGCGCCCACCGTTTACAGCCATAACGGCAAAATTGAGAAATACCCCAATCCAGATGAGCATGAAACCGGTATGGTGTCTGTTGAGCCACAGGAAAGCGAGCCCTGTAATGTAGACGGCAGCAAAGAGATATCCATTAATGGATGCCACCCATTCGAATCGTTCCTGGAGATAGAAAATAAAGAACTGGATTAGCAGCAATACAGGGAAAATCCAGCCACTTCGCAGCTTGAGTGCTGCAAACTGGTTGAGCCCATGCCGCAACCCGCCCCGAAAAAATCCAACGATCAAGCCTAGTAGAATACCGTCATATACCATGGAGTAACTCCTGTTCGTGCGGAGATATGCAATATGATTGCGTGTTTGTGTACATAAAGGATTCGACCTTATATTGGTAATTCCTGCATGAGAAAAATGATTTTGTAGAAGAAATTTGCAAAATGCTGAACAAAAAACCGCCTTTACGAATCTAGGGGTCGAAACCCCTGTGAAATTCGGTAAGGACGGCTGCTTATGGTGCCAAAATACGAGCTTTAATTCGGTTGAAGACGGAATTTATTTTATTCAGATCCACCGTTCAGATAGTTGAAGAAAGGCTGGTCCACCCAGAAGTCATACGTCGTAATGTCCGCATCAGGTGCCAGCTTCAGGAAACCTTCCCGAATGGATTTGGCATTCTCTTTCAGAGAGAAGGACTGAGCGTAGTAATTGCCAAGCGCGATCTTATTATTGGAAATGACAGGGTAGTTCGCCAATGCGGTTGGTGAATAATACAGCGGTTGCCACCAGGAGCTGAGAATCAGTGGAGATGTACTGTCACTGTTCTTTTTGGCATATTTCAGCACAATGTCGTTGAAGCGAACTTTGTCTGCCACATTGTTGAACTCGAACTGGATATCATATTCCTTCGCAGAAGCGATATAGTTACCGTTCTCGATCTGTGTCACTTTATAATCAGGCGTTTCCTTCGGCTCGCCCCATTCCTTCAAATAAATGAAGGCAGATGTCTTGGGTTGGAATTGCACATCAGCATCAATACCTTCGCTACGCAACAAACCAACCAACTGTACAGCATGTTGAATATTATCGTGGCCGTAAGTAAGTGTCAGTTCATCGATAAAGTTGGAATCAAAGCGGCTATCCTTCAGATTATAACCTGTTACGAGATCATCTCGCAGGGCCTGATCCACAATCTTTCTCAGCTCAGGTGATTCGATCAGATCCGCTGTGCGATATGCAGCATACAGTTTGGAATAGATGTCCGCATCGCCGGAACGCCCAATCTCATGTTTGTATTTCCCTTGACTGACCAATACGCGTCCAAGCAAAGTATCAGCGAAATCTTTACTTGCTACGCCACCCTTAAGGAGAGCGGGGTATAGGCTTTCAGGAATCAGGCCTGTATCGATCGCAGCAGCCAGCTCCTGTGCGGCTTGTCCCTGAACACGGTTTGGTTTAATGCCAACTTTGGCAAGTGCTTTGGCCGTTTTCTCTGTGGGATATGTATAAGCGAGTTCCTTGAATCCGGCTGCTTTCACCGCGATGAAGACGGCGGCATAAGTGCTCAGTTGATCCTTGGCACGTACTTCTGTACCCGTAAGAACCCCATTATTGTATAAGGATACGGCAGCATCATATGAAGAATCACCAGAAGACAGATCGGTAAAGACAGGAGCGTTAGCTTCACTGTCACTTGCTTGAGTTGCTTCCGTGATGGCTGCAATGGCTTGAATGAAATCACCTTTGGTAATCTGTTGCGGCAATTGAATGTTGTATTTCGCTTGCAAGAATTGAGCAAAATCCGCTGCGCTTTCCGTGTAAGCAACTGGCGCCTGAGCTACCGGTCCTTTGACACTTTGTGAGGTGGTTGGTTTAGCCGGAGTTGCAGATGCTGCAGAAGCAGAAGCGGGCAAGCTAAGGCTGCCGAGTGTTACCGGAGCGGCGAGTAGGGCTGCCAACGTGATCTGGGTGATTTTTTTCAAATGAATAGCCTCCTTAAAATGGGTTGGAAAATAATTAGCTTTGGGTTATAATTCTGACAATTCCTATCAGAATAGAATAATTGGATTGACTTTAGCACGGAGACGCGCTGGATGTCAACGAAAAAAAGCTTGATACAGAACGGTTTCCAAAGCTTGGTAGAAAGCGAATTGTCAATTATATTCTATTTGAGTGTATACGCTCAAAGATTTATTGACAAGGATCGACAGTATCCGCTAGGATAAGAAAAAAGAATGTTGAAAAGGGGTATTTTCAAAATGAAAAGAGGTTTATCGTTCGTCTTATCGATCATCATGTTGGCTATTTTGTTGGCAGCTTGTGGGAATTCGGCTTCCAAAGACGAACAATCCGCCCAAGGCAGTGATTCGGAGAAATCTCTTCGGATGGCCCTCGTACTTCCCGAAAAAATAGGGGTTAACCCTTTCTTTGTACAGATGGATGAAGGTTTCAAAAAAGCAGGCGAAGAATTCAAAGTAGATACCAAGACGATTGAATCGACAGACCCGGCAGCATTTGAACAAAATCTGCGTGCTGCGGTTGCCGAGAATTATGATCTGATTATTACAGCAACTTTCCAGGCAGAAGATGCATTGAAGAAAGTCGCTGCAGAGAATCCGGACAAGTCCTTTGCGATTGTAGATACAACCGTTGATCTTCCTAACGTTCGTAGTGTTGGTTTCCGTGAATATGAAGGGGCGTACCTGCTCGGTGCAGCTGCTGGATTGTCCACCAAAACAGACAAAGTCGGCATGATCGCAGCAATGGATGTACCATTGATCAAGAAATATACGGAAGGTTTCAAAGCTGGATTGGAATCCGTGAATCCGGGTGCAGAATTCCTCGTGAACTATGTAGGTGGATTTAATGACCCGGCCAAAGCAAAAGAATTGGCGCTGGTACAATTTGGCAAAGGCGCTGACTTCATCGCTGGCGCATCCGCTGTAGGTGATCTCGGCGTGTTCGAAGCAGCGAAAGAAAAAGGCTTCTACACTTCCGGTCAGGATACGGATCGTACAGTTGAAGACCCGGAACATATCGTATTGTCTCAATTGAAGTCAACCGATACGGTTGCTTATGAGACCGTGAAAGATTTCGTAGAAGGCAACTTCAAAGCAGGTGCAGTAAACTACGGTTTGAAAGAAGACGGTGTAGGCCTGACTTACGTTACACGTGACAGCGAATCTCCATTGAATGCTTTTGTCGGACAAGAAGTGATCGACAAGGTTAAAGCAATCAAGGATGATATCGTATCCGGCAAAATCGTAGTCAAAGATCCATTGCAACAATAGTTTTGAATGTTCTTTTCAATGAATGAGTGATGGAAATGATCAGCCGGCTGCCCGATCAGGCAGCCGGTTTTGCTGCTATTAAATGACCGAGACCGAGGGGAGCGAACGCGAGATATGCTGTTGGAGATGGAGCAGATTACGAAGAAATACGGCGGCTTCACCGCTAACCGGGACATCCGTTTTAATTTGCGTGAGGGAGAGATTCATGCCCTGGTAGGTGAGAATGGGGCTGGTAAAACAACCTTGATGCGTATGCTGTACGGTATGGAACAGCCCACGTCAGGCACAATCAAAGTCCGCGGACGTGAGGTGAGCTTTGCCACCCCGTCCCAGGCGATGGCAAGTGGCATCGGTATGGTGCATCAGCATTTCATGCTGTTCCCTTCCTTTACGGTGGCGGAGAACATCGTGATTGGACGCGAACCGGCTAAGGCAGGCGCATTTGACCGCAAAAAAGCAGCGGCTCAGGTGAACGAGCTTGGCAGACAATATGGCATGCCGGTTGACCCGTGGAAAAAAGTGTCCGAGTGCCCACTTGGCATGCAGCAGCGAGTTGAAATTCTCAAGGTGCTGCATCAGGGCGCAGACATCATTATATTGGATGAACCTTCGGCGGTACTGACACCGCTGGAAGTGAAAGAACTGCTGGCGAACATGAAATCGCTCGCCAAGCTGGGCAAAACCTTTGTACTGATCACGCACAAGTTGCAAGAAGTCATGGATGTAGCCGACCGGATCACGGTGCTTAGGGATGGTCAGGTGACAGGTACGTTGGAAGCCAAAGATACACATGTGGAGGAATTGTCTCGTCTGATGGTTGGTCGTGAACTTGTGCGTATGGACAAGCAGCCATCGGTTCCAGCGGAAGCGGTGCTTCAGGTGGAAGGGGTCAATCTGTCCGGAGCGAAGGATCGTTCGGCGCTCAAGGACATTCATATGGAGGTTCGAAAAGGTGAGGTTGTTGGCATAGCGGGTATCTCGGGTAACGGCCAGTCGGAACTGATTCAGGTCATTGCTGGACTGCGTAAGGCGGATAGTGGTCGCGTTGTGCTCTCCGGGCAGGATACAACCAATTGGCCTGTACGGCGCATCCGGGAGCATGGACTTGCTCATATTCCGGAAGATCGTTACATGTGGGGAGCGGCCAAGGATGCGAGCGTTCGCGAGAACGGGCTGATGGGACATCATTATCGCTTGCAGTCACGCGGCATTATCAAAGCCAAAGCAGCAAGAACAATGGTAGAGAGCTGGATCCAACAGTTCAGCATCAAGACAGGTTCTGCGGAGACCAAGGCACAGTTTTTGTCTGGAGGAAACTTGCAGAAGCTGATTGCTGCCCGTGAATTTGCACAGGAGACACCGTTTCTGATTGCAGCCGAACCGACTCGTGGTGTGGATATCGGAGCGATGGAGACAATCCATGCTGAATTGCTGCGCAAACGTAGCGAGGGCGCGGGTATTCTGCTCATTTCATCGGAGTTGTCGGAGATTTTGCAATTATCTGATCGGATTATTGTCATGTATGAAGGCGAAATTGCCGGAGAACTGAGAGCAGAGGAAGCAACTGAGGAACAGATCAGCTTGTTAATGGCAGGAGGGAAAGAGCGGATATGAATCGGGTAAAAGAAACACTTCGCGGACTCGTCCAGCCGCTGCTTGCCGTATTCATCGGTCTGATTGCAGGGGCTGTGGCGATTCTGATCGTTGGCGGTAATGTGGTGGATACGTATGCGGAGATGTGGAAAGGGGCCTTCGGCAACTTCTACTTCTTCACCAATACGTTGGCTCGTTCCACACCAATCATCTTGGCGGGGCTTGGCGTAGCATTGGCATTCCGTGCCGGATTCTTCAACATGGGAGCCGAAGGCCAGATGATTCTTGGCGGGCTTAGTGCCGCGCTCACGGCGCTTTATCTGCCAGGACCAGGCTGGTTTGTGTGTATTGCTGCGATTGTGGCAGGTATTATTGCTGGGGGAATCTGGTCCCTGTTTGCAGGCTGGCTGGATGCACGCTTCGGCATGAACTTGTTGATCACAACCTTACTACTTAACTATATTGCCATTTATTTCGGGGGCTACATGGTCTCCTATCCATTTAAGGACCGCACAGGATCTGCAGCGATGGCACAGACTCCGATGATTGATCAAAGTATCTGGTTACCGAAGTTGTTCCAAGGCATGGGACTTCATGCTGGCTTCATTATTGCCATTGTAGCGGCCATTCTGATCTACTGGTTCACACATAAAACGGTGACCGGTTACGAGATCCGCATGCTCGGAAGCAACCCGTCCTTTGCAACCTACGGTGGTGTTCGCCGCATTCGCATGATGATGCTGTCCATGGTCATCAGTGGTGGACTTGCTGGACTCGCGGGTGCGGGGGAAGTGCTCGGTACACAGTACCGTTTCCTTGATGGCTCATTGTCATCGGCAAGTTACGCATGGAGCGGCATTATGGCCACGTTGCTTGCCCGCTCGCATCCACTCGGTACAGCTGTAGCAGCTATTTTGCTGGCTGCGTTACAGACAGGTGCCATGGGGATGGAACGGAATACGGATGTGCCGCTGGAAGTTGGCAGTGTCATCCAGGCTGTATTGACGTTATTTGTATCAGCTCAGATCGGTTATTCATTCCTGAAGCGGAGAAAGGAGAAAAAGTCCAATGCAACAACTGTTTGATGCAGCCATGTTTGGCTCAACCTTGCGGATTATGACTCCAATCCTGCTTGCAGCGCTCGGTGGGGCTTTATGTTCCCGTGTCGGTCTGTTCAACGTCGGTCTTGAAGGACTGGTTCTGATCGGTGCATTCTCCGCGATTGTCGGTAATTATCTATTTGGCAATGTGCTGCTTGCTGTACTCTTTTCCATTATTATTGTGATGTTATTCTCGGCGCTCTTTGCCTTTATAAGCATTAATCTGAAAGCCAACGCCATCGTGGTCGGGATCTCGCTTAACTTCCTGGCTGCGGGGGTGACGACCTTTGCACTGCGTGCGATTTTTGATGTAAAAGGTGCATACTACGACAAAGACATGGTGGGACTTCCCAAGTGGGATATTCCGCTGATTAAGGACATTCCGTGGGTGGGCGATGTAATATCGGGACATAGTCCGCTGGTTTACCTCGGTATTGTGCTCGTGATTGCACTACAATTTTATCTGTTCAAAAGTGTATCCGGCTTCCGCTTGCGCTCCGTAGGTGAGAACCCGATTGCAGCACAGAGCATCGGGATCAAGGTACGTGGCATCCAGTATGGTGCCGTTCTGATGTGCGGTGTGTTGTGTGCTCTGGCTGGAGCACAGTTGTCGCTCGGTCAGGTAACGATGTTTACCGAAGGCATGACTGCTGGTCGTGGTTTTATCGCGCTGGTGGCAACGATGTTAGGGCAAGCGAATCCGCTTGGCGTCATGGGCTCCAGTGTGCTGTTTGGCTTCATGGAAGCATTGAGTATTCGTCTGCAAGGTTTCTCCCTGCCAACGCATTTCACATTGATGCTGCCGTATATTGTGACGCTGGTCGCGATGTTCTTTTTCAAAGACCGTACCTATGCACAGGATGCACTGAAAGCGGGCGGAAGCTCGCGTTAATTCTGAATGTCTATGTTAGAGACAGTAAAAGAAGGAGGAATTCCACTTGCATAACAAGGCTGAACGTTTGAAAAAAAGTAAAACCCCGGCACCCAAAACAGGTAACGATCACGGAGATCGGCTGCCGCCAGGACAGATGCTGACGGAGAAATTCCCGATTCTGCATGAAGGGGAAGTGCCGGAATATGACCTGTCCACCTGGGACTTGAAGGTATTCGGCGAAGTAGAAGAGGAGAAGGTGTTCTCCTTAGCTGAGTTGCAGGCGATGCCACAGGTAAACACGGTGAGTGATATTCACTGTGTTACCCGTTGGTCGAAATTCGATACGCCGTGGGAAGGTATTCGCTTCTCCGATTTTGTGAAGCTTCTTGGGGTTAAGCCGGAGGCAAAATACGTCATGATTCATGCGGATCATGATTATGAGACAAATGTACCGCTCGAAGAGTTGATGCATGATGATGTATTGCTTGCATTCAAATATAACGGTGAGCCACTAACACCCAAACATGGTTTTCCACTGCGTATGGTTGTGCCACAACTTTACTTCTGGAAGAGTGCGAAGTGGATACGTGGTCTGGAGTTTATGACAGAAGACCGTAACGGATTCTGGGAAGTGAATGGCTTCCACCATTTTGCCGATCCGTTCAAGGAACAACGCTTCTCGGGTGAAGATCTGCCGATTCCGGAAGACGAGTGGACGAAGAAGGAGTTTGATTGATATGTTGATGCCTATTTTGCAGATTCATTCGGAAGACATGCCGGCATACGCCATCGTCTGCGGTGATCCGGCACGTGCGGAGAAGATTTCCCGTAAGCTGGAGCAGGCGAGAGAACTGGCGTTCAGTCGGGAGTATCGTACATTTGTTGGATTGTATGAAGGGGTACAGATTGCTGTGGTCAGCCATGGTGTAGGTTCACCTGGAGCGGCTGTCTGTTTCGAGGAATTGATTCGCGCGGGTGTAACAACTCTGATTCGTGTAGGTACAGCGGGATCGTATACAGCTGATTATCCGGCAGGCAGTGTGATTGTGAGTACAGCCGCTGTTCGTACGGACGGGTTGACTCGCCAACTGGTGCCGGGTGGTTTCCCAGCGGTAGCGGACATTGGGGTGACACAAGCGTTGATCGAAGCTGCTCATGAGCAAGAAAGCGCGGATGCTGCAACCTTTGCAGGCAAAGTGGGCGTTGGTATCACCGTAACGCTGGATGCGTTCTTTGCAGGCGTGGAAGAGATTCCACACCGCAAGTACAAGCAGGCTGGAGCACTTGCGGCTGAGATGGAAATTGCGGCACTCTACATCGTCAGCACCTTGCGTGGCGCTCGCGCCGGAGCCATTGTCGCGATCGATGGATTCGCGGACAGTGACCTGGCAGCCGAGTATGATCCGCATACAGATGCGGTGGGACAAGCGGTGGAGCGCGAGATTAATGCAGCGCTACATGCGCTAGCCGCGCTTGCTCGCCAGGATCAGGTATAGGTTGGTTAAGGCAATACATTTTTGCTCATTGTTACAAGCAAAACAGTAGATGATGTCCATTTGAGGGGGACAATATAAAAAGGGCGTCCCGTAAGGTCATGAATATGACCTAAGGGGCGTCTCTTTCCCTTTTAAGAGGGAGATGCAGGTACAGTAGCGAATTGTATTTGCATGGCATTTCATTAAATTAGGAGAGTGATTAAATATGGGCTGGAGTGAATTACGTGAAATTCCTAATGAATACAGCGATGAGGTACAGCGAATTGATGAGCAACTTTTGAAACTGGTTGCAGCCAGAAAGGACTTAACCGGAGCTGTCCAATACCAACCCCCTCAAAATACCATCGATGAATGGGTGAGCTTACTGGATATGAAGGAGGAAGATATCCGATACGTTCTCCGTAGCGTGCAACCGATGCCGCAAAGACACTACTTTCCAAGTGAACCTCTTCAATTGACGAGTGTGGTGCCGATTATGAAGAAAATGATTAAAGATTCGTGTGAGTATATGATTACGCATTCGATGCAATATGAAGGCGAAAGCCTCGTTTATGTGGAGATTCAATATAAGGGGAATGAAGCTGAGCGTATACAAATGGTTCCACATTTGGCTCTGGAAATATTCAGCGAACAGAGACATATCACCATGAGACATGGCAGTCGTGGAGGAGGTGGGGAGACGCAAATTAGTTTCCGAGTGGTTCCTGCTCTTCCTTCTTCTCTTGAAAACGTTCGATTCTCCTTGATTCCCTCAATACCAGAGATGGAATACAGAGTAGAGGAAATCATTTTGGATAAACAGGTTGATTTCGATTAACGGGGAACAGGATATATCATGAAAAATGACGTATGGATGATGCGCATGTACTAAGGGCGCAAAATCTATACGTCATTATGTGTATCTGGGGAAATAACACCTTGTTCTTTCTCAAATTCTTCAATATGTTGTTCAATAAGATACTCAATCTGCATTGCGATAGATCGTTTGTTTTTGTCCGCAATCACTTTAATTTTCTCAAAATTCTTTTCTCTCAGCCTAAGTGTAAAGACTCTTTTATCTGTAGCCATGAAATAAAATCTCCTCAAAAAGTAATGTTCATATTGTATCATTACAAAATAATTCAATATACAATCATATTGACATCTAAGTGATGTCACTCTATTATTTATATTCATAGTGACTTCACTTTTTTGGAGGGGAACATGGAGGACTTCGAAGAAATATTTAACCAGTTCAAAGCTCTTCGTATGGAGAGTATTGGAAATCTTGTGATTTATAATTCAAAAGAATATAAAAGATTGAGTCAAGAAAGTGATCGTTTGTTTATGGAGCTATGTGAATATGTTAAGCCAGAGGGGATGGCTTTATTTTTGGACTATTGTAATGTAATAACCCTTCTTCAGGGTACAGCAGAGTCAGTAATGTACGAGCAAGGGTTTAGAGATGGATTTAGCTTAACTTGGGGACGGCCTGTCCCTAGCGGAGAATGATAATGCAGAAAGTGGGCACGTTATATAAAGGAACATCAACATGAATACGAAAAAAGGGAGGACTCTATGATGACACAGAACAATCAACCTCAAGACGAGGCGGAAATTCGCAACAAGTTGGATGAAGACGGGGATTCCTTGATGGAGAAAAAGAAGATTTTGAGCGGAGTAGACATTGAGCCGCAGGCGGACGAATGGGCAGCGAAGCCATCACCTGTTGCTTTTAATGAAGGAAATGCTTCTTCGAAAAAATAAACAACATGAGCATCATGTGGGCTTGATGGAATGAAGATAAATTTAGCGAAGCAGGTACCCTTATGGTATCTGCTTTTTGGTTGTATAATAATGTAAAATTCAGTAGACGAAAGAGTGATTGGGATGAGTACAGGTACGATTAACATCCGAAAGGCAGAAATGAGGGACTACTCTGGCGTGTCATTGTTGATGGATGAGCTGCACCAGATGCATGTCGAGGCGCGGCCGGATCTATACAGAGCGTTAGAGACCAGAATGGAGAAAAAGGAGTTCATCGAACTGCTGGAAACGGACAAGCGTTACCTATATGTTGCCGAGTCTTCGGAAACGGGTTTGATTCTGGGTTACGGGAGTGTGCAGTTAAGTGTAATTCAGGATAACCCATTGATGGTGGATCGCAAGATGTTGTACATCCATGAACTTGTAGTGGATAACAAGCATCGGGGCCAAGGAACAGGCAAACAGTTACTAGAAGCATTCATCGAGCTAGGGAGAGAGCTTCAGGCAGATAGCGTGGAATTGTCCGTTTCAACGTTTAACTCTGGAGCACAGACTTTCTATGAACAGATGGGTCTGGTCGTCCGCAGCAGCAGGATGGAGTATACCTTGTAAGATGCATCGCTCTATTTAATTAGGAAGGATTCATCCATTTTTATCAAAATATCAGAATACTCTTGAATACCCCCGTGGGGTATGTTACTCTTAGAAAAGAACGAAAGAAAAGGGGTGTTCATGATGGATCATCAGAGCCATCCCGAGGAACCTTTGCAATCCTCCAAGTCAGATTCAACGGAAGCTTTGGCTACAGTTCAAGAAGCGGTATCCTGTCATACCGAGGGCAGTGATGGGAAGCATGTGCGCAAGAGTCACCATTCACAGGAGATGAAGAGTAACCTGGTTTCTCGTTTGAACCGTGTGGAAGGTCAGATTCGCGGGATCAAGGGATTGATCGAGAAGGATACGTACTGTGATGATGTGCTGACGCAGATTGCGGCGGCTCAGTCTGCTCTTAATTCAGTAGGCAAACTTTTACTTGAAGGTCATATGAAGAGCTGTATCGTTGAGCGTATTCAGGCTGGTGAACATGAGGTTGTGGATGAACTGCTGGTTACGATGCGGAAGTTAATGAAGTAAGTTATATCAATTCACCTATTTAATTTATCATTTTAATATACCCCAAGGAGGAATTTAGAATGTCTAATGTTACATTGAACGTTACTGGAATGTCTTGCAATCACTGTTTGAAGTCGGTTGAAGAGGCTGTGAAGAATACCGGTGCGAGTGGTAAGGTTGATCTGGCAGCGGGAACAGTAGCGGTGGAATATGATGAGCAGACGGTGAACGTGGATCAGATCAAAGCTGCCATTGAAGATCAGGGATACGATGTAGTCTAACGGGATCACAGGCTTAAACCGAACATGCTCATGGGCGAAAAAGAGGTCAGAGTACCTTTTCCCAAGAGTCAGGTTTAAGCCTAATTTTCTGTCTGATATATACCCCTTAGGGGTATAGTGAATGCAACATACAAAAATTGAATCGACATGAAAGGAGCTGACATGATGGATAACTCAACGAATAAACCAATGGATAGATCATCCGAACCAACCCCAATGCCACCTATGGCAGACGCACCAGGACTAAAGATAACACTGCACATCACGGGGATGACCTGTGCTGCATGTTCGACACGAGTGGAGAAGGGATTGTCCCGCATGGAAGGCGTGCAGCAGGCCAATGTGAATCTTGCCATTGAACAGGCGACCGTATCTTATGATCCGAAGACAACCAACGTGAATGCGTTGCGAGATAAGGTGGAAGCATTGGGCTACGGTACGGTGTCAGAATCGGTTGATCTGAACATCACAGGTATGACGTGTGCTGCTTGTTCTGCCCGGATTGAAAAAGGTCTTTCCCGACTACCGGGGGTATCTCAGGCGAATGTGAATCTGGCGCTGGAAACAGGGCATATCGAATATGCCGCTGGTGCATTGAAACCTTCGGATATTACCGCCAAGATCAAGCAGATGGGCTACGGTGCTGAACTGCAATTGACACAAGAAGAGACTACATCGGTTCGTGAACGTGAGCTGCAACGCAAAAAGTGGAAATGGATGATATCTGCGTTGTTATCGATTCCTTTGCTGTGGGCAATGGTCGGGCATTTCTCGTTCACATCCGGAATCTATGTCCCAGAGCTGTTCATGAACCCTTGGTTCCAGCTACTGCTGGCAACGCCGGTACAGTTCGTGATTGGATGGCAATTCTATGTGGGGGCGTACAAAGCCCTACGTAACCGCAGTGCCAATATGGACGTTCTCGTCGCATTGGGTACCAGTGCAGCGTTTTTTTACAGTCTCTATCTGACGTTATCCAGTGGGTACTTACCTTCTACAACCATGGATCATGGGGCAATGGGAACGAACACAGCCGCCATGCCTTCGGTAGAACTCTATTATGAGACAAGTGCAATTCTGATTACGTTAATTTTGCTTGGAAAATGGTTCGAAGCTGTGGCGAAAGGTCGCTCTTCACAGGCGATTAAAAGCCTGATTGAACTGGCTCCACGTGAAGCCCGTGTCATCCGGGATGGACAGGAAGTGATGGTTCCTGCCGCATATGTCGCGGTGGGTGACTTGGTTCTGGTGAAGCCGGGTGATAGCATCCCGGTGGATGGTATTGTTGAAGAAGGGCAATCCTCAGTAGATGAATCCATGCTTAGTGGAGAGAGCCTTCCCGTGGATAAAAAGCCAGGAGATCCCGTTACAGGTGCTACGCTGAACAAAAACGGGGTATTACGACTGCGTGCGACCCGAGTGGGATCGGATACGGCTTTGTCCCAGATTATTAAAGTAGTTGAGCAAGCTCAGGGCTCCAAAGCACCGATCCAGCGGATCGCAGATGTCATTTCAGGCATTTTTGTTCCGATTGTTGTCGGCATAGCTGCGCTGACATTCCTGATCTGGTATCTGTTTGCAAGTCCGGGTGACTTCGCCGGTTCCCTTGAAAAAGCGATTGCCGTGCTCGTCATTGCTTGTCCATGTGCACTAGGGCTGGCAACGCCGACTTCTGTCATGGCTGGATCAGGACGTGCGGCTGAATATGGCATTCTGTTCAAGGGCGGCGAACATCTGGAGTCGGCACAACAAATTCAGACCGTGGTGCTCGACAAAACAGGTACAGTAACCCAAGGTAAACCGGTCCTTACCGATGTTGTCACGGCTCCGAATTGGACGGAATCTGATCTGCTTGAGCGAGTGGGAGCGGCCGAACAGAGTTCCGAGCATCCGCTGGCAGAGGCGATTGTTGCAGGTATTCGTGCCAAGGGTCTGGAGCTAACCCCAACAGAGAAGTTCGAGAACATACCGGGATACGGCGTGCGAGCTTCAGCAAAAGGGCAGGAGATCCTGGTCGGCACGCGTCGTTTGCTTGCAGATGCACAGGTGAATGTCTCTGAGGAAACCGTTCAGCAGATGAACCGTCTGGAGGAACAAGGGCGTACAGCGATGCTGGTAGCGGTAGATGGTCAGTGGGCAGGGATCGTGGCTGTGGCTGACACCATCAAGGATACCTCTCGTGAAGCCATCGGTCGTCTTCAGGCGATGGGGATCGATGTCATCATGATTACGGGAGACAATGAGCGAACAGCTCGCGCTGTAGCTGAACAGGCAGGGATCGGTAAAGTACTGGCTGAGGTTCTGCCGGAGGGTAAAGCTGCGGAAGTGAAGAAACTTCAGGAGAGTGGCCTGAAAGTCGCGATGGTAGGTGACGGCATTAATGATGCTCCGGCACTCGCTACAGCGGATATTGGGATGGCGATCGGAACAGGAACGGATGTAGCGATGGAAGCGGCGGATATTACGTTGATGCGTGGTGATCTGAACAGTATTGCAGATGCCATTGAGATGAGCCGGCGCACGATGGGGAACATCAAACAAAACTTGTTCTGGGCACTCGGATACAACGTGATTGGTATTCCCATTGCGGCAGTTGGCTTCTTGGCTCCATGGCTGGCAGGGGCGGCAATGGCGTTCAGCTCCGTGTCGGTTGTCCTGAATTCCCTACGTCTGCAACGCATGAAGCTGAAGAGAAATGACTGACCGACCTTTGTTTGGAGATATAATCAACGCGTCATTGTCAATGAAGTGAGGATGAATAAATACGCGGTTCGCTGCGGCGGACCGCGTTTTTTGTTGAGAAAAATACAGTTGAGTCGCTAGAAAGTAAGCCTGAATCGTTGGTATTAGATGTTCTTTTCTACGGAGAAAGGAAAGCATAATGCACTTTTGTGAAAATGGATCAATTGTATTCATGAATAAAGCTTGCGTTTTCTGAATTTTTCAAAAAATGAGTTGACAATATGGGCATATTCACATAAAATTTAAACGATCGTTTGATTCAAACAACTGTTTAAATCAAATTAGAACTATTTGAGTAATGGAGGACACCTTTTATGTTACAGGCTTTACGTACATTGTTTAAAAAACCGCCAGTGATTGTAGGGATCGTAACAGCACTTATGTTCCAAGTGATCTTTAGCGTGATCTGGATGACCGCATATTCTGGAGTAAATGACCGTGCGAAAGAATTGACGGTTGCGATTGTGAACGAGGACGGAGAAATGTCCAAAGGAATCGCGGATTCGCTCGCAGGAACACTGCCTTTCCACACCGTATCCAATCTAAGTGCGGCTGAAGCGTTGGATCAGCTGAATCATCACCAAGTACACATGGTGCTGGATATCCCGGCTGGGTTTAACGAATTGCTTCAGACGGCTGGCTCAACCGCCGAGATTAAATACACCATTAATGAAGCGAACCCGGTTACGATCAAAAGCATGATGCAAGGTGTATCACAAAGTGTGACAAACACGATTAACAAACAAGCTACAGCACAAGGAGTACAGACGGTGTTAACCGCTTCAGGTGCGCCTGCCGATCAGGCTGCTGAAGCCGCTACAAACCTGACTACCCGAGTGGAAGGAACAACAACGTCCATCAACCCGGTTAACGGGATGAATAATCAGATGGTGCCGATGATGATGGTACTGGCTTCCTATGTAGGTGCCATGATCATGGGGATGAACCTCCAGACAGCCATGGGTATGCTGTCATCCACTTATTCCCGATTGACTTTGTTTGGCGCGAGAGTAGTCATTAATGTGGGTTCCGCATTGGTTGTTTCCTTGCTGGGATCATCACTGATCGTGGCACTGGGAGGACAGATTGCACAAGGATTTGTTGCATTCTGGTTGTTCCAGGCGCTCTTCCTGTGCACGTTCATGTTCTTCTCCCAGTTCTTCCTGATCTGCTTCGGACCAGCGGGAAGTCTGTTCAACATCATCTCACTGTCCTTGCAACTGGTATCCTCCGGTGCTATGGTACCGCGTGAATTGCTGAACAGCTTCTATAGCGGCATTGGGCAGTACCTGCCTGCAACATACGCCGTTCAGGGTATTCTGAGCGTGCAGTTGGGAGGCCCAGGAGTTCAGTCTGCTGCGGGCTCTATCGTGATTGTACTGTTGGTTGCCGTTGCGTTGTCACTGGTCGTGACGTTGTTGAAAAAACAACGCATGCCAGCTATGGCTCCAAGCCCTGCTCAAGCAAACAACTAATACAGCAGATGTATACCATTGCATCCTAGGATAGGACAAGCAAGCACCCCGATGATTTTCATCGGGGTGCTTGGTGTAATATAATAGACAGATGATTCGCTGGCTGCAGTCCTTGAGCTGGAGCGAATGAGATGAACGGACAAGAGGGAGCGGGACGGAATGACTGAACCGGAGTTGGATATCAAAACGAGGATATTGCTTGCAGCCAAGAAGCTTTTTGCACAGCAGGGGTATGACGGGACGAGTGTTCGTCAAATATGTGATGAGGCAGGTGCCAATGTGTCGCTGGTGTCTTATCATTTTGGCGGCAAGGAAAAGGTGTTCGAAGCGTTATTTGAGCATTTCTTCCCTGGGCATATGATGAACGCGCTGGCTGAAGAGTCCATGTCCTCGCCTGTGGAAGGTATCCGACGAATTATTGGTGAAGTTGTGAAGTTCACGATGACGGATCGGGAGATGAGCGATATTGTGCAGCTTGAAATTACACTGCGGACACATCGTACAGCTACCGTATTTCGTTTTCTAGACCCTGTATGGACCCGAGTGAGGGACCTGCTGCAAGAAGGAAAAGACCAGGGATTGTTCCAGGTCGAGTCCGTATCTTATGCGATGCTTCAGGTTATGGGTGTGGCTTTGGCGCACAAACGGGCCAAGAATTCACGATTTGGCTTTGATTATCAGGATATGAATACAGACGAGCTTGCTGAGCAGACAATTGAGTTCGTACTACGAGGATTGGGAGTGAACAGCCATGAATGAAACCATTGAATTGATGATGAAACACCGCTCTGTACGCAAATTCAAGCCAGACCCGGTAAGTGATGAGCAGCTTGCAGCCATTGTATCTGCAGGGCAGATGGCTTCCTCTTCAAGTAGTGTGCAAGCCTATACCGTAATTGCTGTGACTGACTTAGCGCAAAAAGCCAAGCTGGCTGAATTGGCAGGCAACCAGGCCTATGTCAATGAATGTCCGGTGTTTCTCGTATGGTGTGCTGATCTGTATCGGCTGAGTGATACTGCGAAACGTCATCTTCCTGAAAAGGAATCGTATGCCGATTCAACCGAGAATTTCATGGTAGCCACGATTGATGCTGCACTTGCTTCCCAGAACGCCGCTCTTGCAGCGGAGTCACTAGGGTTCGGAATTGTATATATAGGCGGGCTTCGTACCCGGATTGAGGAAGTAGCCGAGTTATTGGGATTACCGGAAGGGGTATTTCCGGTGTATGGCATGTGTATTGGTGTTGCAGATCAGGAAACGGGAATTCGCCCGCGTCTGCCACTGGATGCAGTTCTGCATCGTAATCGTTATAATGCCGAGCAGAGCATCAAAGGTGTTGAGCAGTATGATGAGACAACGACGGCGTACATGAAAGCACGAACTAACGGTGAACGAACGACTCCATGGTCCGAACTGATGGCGAAGCGCCTGACTGAGCCGACAAGGTTGCAAGTGAGACCGTTCCTGGAAGGCAAAGGCTTCTTGAAGCGATAAATTATATATGTAAATTAGAAGTCAGTCGGAGCGAAACCGACTGACTTCTTTGTGCTTTGTTGTAAAGTGCTGTGTTGGCAGGACAAGCGATAGTACTTGCTGTTACCTGATTGTACTCAAGTTAAGCCATAGAAACGCTTTGTGTTCTGATAAAAGAGCCGGGCGGCCCGCTCGGTTCCCATGCCAGTGATCTCACTCCATGCCTGGATGACCTGTCTGGTCATGGCCGGGTGTGTCATTCGTCCCTGAAATGGTCCTTCGAAGGGCCACGGTCCGTCGGTCTCGGCCATCACTTGTTCCGATGGATATTGCCGGGCGAGTTCACGAATCTCTTCTTCATACCGAATATCCGGTGTGAAGGAGATGAAATAACCGTTGTTCGCCATGCGTCTTATGGTTTCGCGAGATCCTTTGAACCAGTGGAAATGGGCACGTCGGAACTGATATTGCTCCAGTAGATCACAGACGATATCCGCATCTTCGTAAACCGCATGAAGGACAAGTGGTTTGTTATGCTTTTTGGCAAGTTGGATGAAACGTTCAAGTAGTTCAATGTACCCGCTCCGATCGAAGCGTTGCCCTGCCTGCTCCGCTTCCTGACGATTGTAATAGGGAAGACCGACCTCTCCGATGGCAGTAGCTTGTCCCATATGCTTCTCGATCCATTGGAAGAACAGGTCCATTTCTGCAATGGACGGCAGTTCCTGTTCCGGATGGAAACCGAAGGCCGGATAGATATTACGTGGATGTTGTTTGGCAAGCTCCAGATTGGCCTGGGCAGAAGCGAGATTCATGGACACGGCAATGACCGCCTCGACTTGCTGAGACGGGAAAGATAGCAGCATCTCGCGTTGTTCGTCAGGCGTATACTGATCGAAGTGAATATGAGCATCAATTAATGGTGCAAAAGCTTGAGAATGCACGAGGGAATTCCTCCTTGTGTTCATTTATATTCTAACTATGTTACGCAGAATTCCTTGTGGTGGATCACCCATTAAAGGAAAATAATAACTTAAAAACCCGCGCTATTATGATAGGCGGGCTTTCTGCTGTTCTTCTCGCATCCACTGTGCAATCTGCCGTTTACGCTCAAGGAAAGCGGATTCCTCCGTAATTTCTTCTCGTCTTGGGCGGTCAAAAGGAACATGTATTTCGTGCAACACCGTTGCAGGTCGGTTGGATAATACATAGACCCGATCTGCAAGTAGCAATGCTTCTTCGATATTGTGGGTGATGAACAGCACCGAGCGGCGGTTCTGTTCCCAGATATCGAGCAGCCAGCGCTGCATGTCGCTACGTGTCAGTGCATCCAGCGCGCTGAAAGGTTCGTCCAGCAGCATGAGTTCCTGCGGACTGAGCAGGGCGCGCAGAAATGCAGCACGCTGCTGCATTCCGCCCGACAGCATATGAGGATACGCCTGCTCGAATCCGGCAAGACCCACGCTGCTTAACCACTTACGAGCTTCCGCAAGTGCTTCGGCCCGAGGGGGAGCACTTGAAGCTACTTCACCAGCAAGCAGTACATTGTCTTCAATGGTACGCCAAGGGAAAAGAGCGGGTTGTTGCGGCATATAACTAATCTTGCCACGCTGTCCCGTTACATTCTGACCGTTCATAAGCACTTGGCCTTCCTGTGGCTTCAGCAGACCACCGATGATATGGAACAGGGTGCTTTTGCCACAGCCAGAAGGTCCAACGATAGCAACAAACTCGCCTTGCTCCACAGTCAGGGACAGGCCGTTCAGAACCGGTAGCTTGCTACGCCGTTCACGGAATGATGCATGAACATTAACAACGTCCAGTGCAGGTGGAACCGGAGCAGGAGTCGTGTTGGCAGGTCGATCAGACGTAGCCGAGTTAAACTTTTCACCGTGCGTTGGCTCCATTACACTTGCTCCTCGTCCAGGCTGGACTTGTTCATCCTGTTGCCGATTCATATGGTCATCACTTCCTAATATACAGATTACTTCTTTACTACCGCCTTTGTGGCCGCCAGCGCACGAGCAGCTTCTCCAGCAGGGCAATGAACAGGAAGAGCAGCAAGCTGAGCGCGACAATAATCATGATCGCCACGAATAGGCGGTCCGTACGATAAGCCGACTTTTGCAACATCATATAATAACCAATACCCTTGTCTGCACCAATCCATTCGGCGATGATGGCGCCCATCACGCTATAGGTAGCGGCGATTTTGACACCGGAGAACACGGATGGCAGCGCATGGGGAAGCTCCAGCTTCCAGAAGATCTGATGACGCTTTGCACCAGCCATGCGCATATAGTTCATCATCGCCGCGTCAGTACGGGTCAAGCCGTCCATGGCCGCCACTGCAACGGGGAAGAAGCAGACCAGAATGATTGTAATCAGCTTGGGCAGTAGCCCGAATCCGAACCAGATTAACAGGAGCGGCGCGAGCGCGATGGTCGGAATATTTTGACTAAGAATAAGTAAAGGATACAGGGCTGACTTGAGAAAAGGGACTAAATGCAGCACCATCGCAATCAGTAATCCAACCGCTGTTCCAGCGGCGAATCCAATCAGCGTTAACTGAATGGTTGCGGAAGCATGCATGCCAAGTCGTTCGGCCTGGGTTGCGGCTTCGCGGGCGATGTCGGACGGTGCAGGCAGCATCCATTTCTCAATATGGAAGAGGGAGACGGCTCCCTGCCATATCGCTATAAAGAGAATAACCGCCACAATGGGCGGCCATACACTTTTGAAATAGGCAGGCATTAGCGATACTTCTCCGTCAGGGTATCCATGCTGAAGCCAGTAGGGCTATGGGCGATTTTGATCTGGGAGATGATGCTTGGGCTGCCAGCCTCCACAAGTACCTCGTGCATTTTACGTACAACTTCCAGCAGTTCCTCCAGTTCCCCCTCCATTGTGGTGTCGAGCGCGTTCACCTGATATTTCAGGCCGGATTGCTGAATAACTTCAATGGCGCGATCAACGTAAGGATAAGAGTTCTCGCCATTTGGCGTTTTCGGAATAACCTGAATGCTAAGTAATGTGCTTGCCATGAGAGATCACGGCTCCTTTCGTGATAAATAAAATGAACTAATGACTGTTACACTTGCCACTTCGATGACAGAATAACCTTCCAATCGCTGTTATCCCCAGATTTTTTTGATTCCCTTTCTCTAAAGGGAAAATCCGGTGATAAAGGCGACCGCTTCGCTTTTTCACGTTATTTCTGTCCTCTCCGTCATCGTGTAAATATTAAGTTCGTTTTATATGAGAAATTTTATTGGGGTAAAAACTCGTTCGTATATGCCTTGCTCACATCGATCTGTTCATCAAGCAGTTTTTTGCTAAACATCCAGTCGGTGTAATTCCGCCACACTTCCTGTTTTTGCTCACCCCAGCGCGGGGCGTCATCTGTGTACTTTGGACTAAGCCATTTCTGGCTTGCCAGTACGAGGTCTTTATCCAAGTCCGGTACGGCCTTGATCAGAATGTTCGCTGCGTCTTCGGGATGATCAATTGCGTATTGATACCCTTCGGAGGTGGCTTTCAGGAATGCTTTCACCAACTCAGGGTCGTTTTGGATCGTCTGCTCGTTTGTTACGAGGACAGGCGTGTAGTAATCCAATGCATCTGAATAATCCTTCACATATAACATGTCGATGGGCTCACCACGCAGTTCGGCTTCAATACCTGTCCAAGCGTAGAAAATCCACGCGAAATCAATATCCCGTTTTACTGCGGTGAAAAAGTCGGCATCACCCATATTAATGTTTTTTACTTTCGATACATCGGCTCCGTCGCCTTCCATAATGGATTGCATCACGGCTTCTTCGACTGGGGAACCCCAACCGCCATAGGTTTTACCTTCAAAATCTTTCGGTGACTTGATATTCCGATCTGCCGGAGCAGCGAACCCGGATGTATTATGCTGAATAACTGCTGCAATGGAGACGAGTGGAACACCCTGTGTGCGGGCTTGAGTTACACTCTCCTGATAACTTACGCCAAAAGGCACTTCATTCGATGCAACCATCGTATCTGCGCCACCGGCACCTGGTTGTACAATCTCCACGTTCAAGCCTTCGGCCTTATAAAAACCTTGGTCTACAGCTGCATACAGGCCGGTATGATTCGTATTTGGTGTCCAGTCGAGCACCACTTTAATATCTTTCAGGGCGGTAGTGTCACCTTCGTTGCTGCTTTCCGTATTTGTGTTGCCGTTCTGCCCAGCTGGGGCAGCTTCTTTGCCACCACATGCGGCTACAGTCACCATAAGCACGCATAAGAGCAACAGTCCCATCGTTTTACGCCATTTCATCTGTGGTTCTCTCCTTCGGTATGTCCGGCCGATTGGCACGGGGTACTCCTTGGCTTCATATCCAATCATCTTGCATAAATCGACAGATTTATACCAGTTGAGATCCGGATGACGTTATTTTTGAACAAGTAAAACGTCCATCGATGTCATTCAAGGAAGCCAGACCGCGTTTAGCGGCAGTTTTTCTTGCAATATCAGGAAGGTGATGCTTCCAGTCTTATACTTTCTGATAGTAACAAAAAAAGCGCCCCGTATTCCGGGACGCGTGCAGGCGTTAGAGAGGTGGCGTTCAGCCATAGGGCTGTGCCATTTCGATATACTCCGATTCCTACGCTGGCATGATCCAGATCAGGTCTAAGGGTTAGTATCTTGGTGGGATACACTCTCAGCCGGCCAATTCCGACTCCCCTGGGAAACTATGAAGTTACGGGCATTACTAGGTGTAATTATAGGCCAGAGGGTAGGACCTGTCCAGTCATGAACTGGATAGGGACACGTATAAGTTATAAACAGGCCGTTATACATATGTATAACAGCCTGTTTGGATGTGTTATTTTCAATAATTATCGTGGGGAATCATATAAGGCAATCTGACTGAGTGCAAAAGCATCGGATTTTGGGTCATAACCTACCTGTTTCTGAGTGGTTTCCAGATTTAATCGTTTAAACCGATTATTCGAGATCCCATGCAGTATGGTGAAGGGTTCCAGATCGGTAGTTGTAATTGCTTTGAACATCAAATCACACAAGTCAGCCGGACTAATATACGCGCTCATATCCCTTGCCTCCAGCACGGGTCCGTCCGGTTGAAAATCATCATATGCACCTATACGTATTGCTACACTTTGTAAACCTTCGGTATACGCAAAATAGGAAGCGAGCGATTCTCCAAAACATTTGCTAACCCCGTACAAATTCCGTGGGCGTGTCGGCATGTCCGGATAGACCTGAGCATCAATGGGATACCCCTCGATCGTCTGTGCACTGCTTGCCAGAATGACTCTTCGTACACCTTGGTCCTTGGCTGCACGGAATACATTAAATGTGCCTTTGATATTGATGTCCAACAACGATTCATAAAATCCGGCATGCGGGGAAGGATCTCCCGCCAGATGTACAACCACATCCATGCCTTCGCAAGCATGCTGACAGGCTTCGGGGTCTGTCACATCCAGTGTCATGATCTCATGGCTTGTCCCTTGATCCGTATGCAGTCTGTCGATATTCAAATCCGTAAGTCGCAGGTGAAATGCTTCTGACAAGTGTTGGGACAAGTCACGTCCAATTTTTCCGGCTGCGCCGGTAATTAAAATGTTCATGAAATCAGCTCCAATTCTTAGCGCTGGAAGAACTCAATCCATTCCTTTTCAGGTCCATAGATGAAGAAATAGCGGTAACCGTTAGGCAATGTAATAATCTCTCCATCGATAAATTCGGCTTCGGTGGCTTGGATGCGTTTGTACTCAGAATCGAGGTCATCCACGTGGATGGCAAAATGGTGCACCGTACCTTCGGAAGGCAGCTTGTCGCTGTATCCTTGAATTAACTCAATCTCAGTCTCATTACTTCCATTGAAGCCAAGGAAGGCGAGCTGAATGATACCGTTGGTATGGGTCACCCGGTCTTTCAATTCAAGACCAACGATCTCCGTGTAGAAACGCAGCGTGGTCTCCAGATCACGAACGGCAATGCCGACGTGGTCAATGCGCTTTTGAAAACTCACAATCAAAAACCTCCTTATGTAGTGAATATTTCTACCATTTTAAGGGATATCATAGAGCTGTACTACATGGTTGTCAAATCCAATTTTAAATTGGAAAAATCATAATTGTTCACAGAATGTTCACTTATGCGGAGGGTTTCCTCATCTCTATAATTACGAAGGTAAACAGAGAGGATGAGAGAATTGCCAACAAGCAAGAAGGAACAAATTATTTTCGGATTAATGATGTGCATAGGAATGGTCTTGGTCATGATGTTCTTCAATCTTTGGCACAGTGGGTTACTGGGCAAGGTGTCCCCGCTTGAGATACTGCTTCAATTCATATTATGTTTTGTCATTGCGTTTCTGGTGGAGTCTTTCATTGTTGGTCCTGTGGCGAGAAAGATTGCATTCTCCTTGCCCTTTGACAAGTCCAACAAGATTTTGGGTGTGCTCGTCATGTCATTTTTCATGGTGATTGGCATGGTTCTGATCATGTCCTTGTATGGAATGATCTCGGCTTATCTCGCTGATCAATTAAGTGGGTCATCCGTACTCCGTACGTATCTCCATACCATTGCTCGTAACTTCAGCCTTGCGCTTCCATATCAGTTGATCGTTCTGGGACCACTCGTCCGATATGTATTCGGTAAATTCATCAAGGATAACGGGCCTGTATTGCCTGTCGTTAATAAAAGTGTGTGATTTGGTTGACCATAAGTATTTCCTGGGCAATCTTGTGCAAATGAATAGATATTATTCTCACCTTTAATGAAAGGTGATGAGAGAGGCAAAGATAGGGCACTGCCGCCATATTACAGCGCTAACGAATCGAGGACACCTTATTGGGCCAGTTTCTAAGGGAATGAAAACCTAACGAATCTCAGCGGTGTTATTATGCAAAAAACCTCCAACGAGACATTTAATTGAAGCTAATTATCTATAATAACGTCTCTAGGATTCGTTAGATTTCAAGCATGCGGAAATGGAGGGGGATAACCTGTGCTAGGTTCGTTAGCACAGAATAACGCTACAACAAAATGTCCACCGTCAGGTCATGGCGGTGGACATCTCAATCTCTATAATAGGTATTTCTAATCCTCAGGACTAGACCAACACAGAACTGTTAAGTCGCAGAATTCACTATATGTTTGTTCTGCCATTGATACGTGATTACGCTAATGACAAGCAGGCCAACTGCAAAGATCGCAAGCATCCATGCAGACTGATTAACCGCGAGATGATCAAGACTCCATCCCGTAGTCAAAGGCAGAATAGCACCACCAACCCCACCTGAGGCAATCAAAATGCTGGGTGTGGATTCTTCTGTTCCGGGCAGCAGTTTACTGGCGAAGACAAGGGCAATGGAGAATATCCCTGACATCGCAAGTCCAAGCAGTAAGATGATGAGAAATGCAGACCATATTTGGTTTGTAAATGGAAATACCATTAACAAGAGAACAGACGCAAGACAACTGTACAGGACATAGACGCGGTATTGGAATTTCTCTGCGATATAACCGGCGAAGAGCCGTCCCACGGACATGGCAATCCAGAAACAGGTGACACTAAGGGCTGCTCCGGCTTCCTTCATGTTCATTTTCTCAATCAGGATCGCCGGCATGAAGTTCGCAAGACTCATCTCTGTGCCAACATAGAGGAAGAAGAACAGGACGAATAATACCAGAAGAGTCCTGTTACGGCCACGATAGGTTGGACTGGATGTACTTGCAGATGCGGGATGCATCTCATCCGATGTCCCAGCACTGTGGGCATGTACTGAACCTTTATTTGAACTCTGTCGCTCTAGAAACTTATCGAGTTCACCGAATGATCCCTTCGCCCAGAATATAAAGGTCAGCGCTGCGCAGATGGCAACAACGAGAAATGACAGGCGCCAGTATCCAGCAGCAATCAGACCGCTGGCAATGAGCGGCATGACCATCGCTCCGATCCCGAATAACACTTCCAGTCGACTCATGGCAACGGCTGTATTGTTTTTGATTGCAGCGATGATAATGGTGCCAATAACAGCTTCAACCATTCCGAATCCAAAGCCGGCAGCGGGTGCAATGACGAACATCCAGCCCCATGGTGGCAACAGCATATAGGATAATTCTGCAATACAGAGTAGTGCTGTGGCGATTAACAGGCCTCCCCGTTTACCAAAGCGTCTGTTCAGCCAAGGGGATAACAATACACCACCGAGGAATCCGGCAAATTGAGCAAAGATCAGCGTTCCGCCTTGGCTATAATCTTTGCCGTAATGTTCAAGTGCAACCGGTAGAATGGAACCGAGCACAACGTGGGCAAGTCCAATCAGGAAATAAGACAGACATCCGATCCAAAGTAATTTTTTCATAAAGAACTCCTTCTACTTATATACATAAATTGAGGATCACAATAAAGCGCAATCTTGAAGACAAAGTCTATCATAACAGGACATGTTAAGTTGTGCCATGAATTCCTGATCGATACAGAAGGTTGCAATCTGGTCCGGCGTTCGTATATACTGAGACCAACAATTACAGATCGGACCATGCCGTTGAAGAGCATCCAACTCGGAGGCGTTTTCGCCAGGGGAGCGATATTTCCCCAAGTTAACCGGAACCGCCCGTTATCGCGGACCAAGAGGCTGGAAGCAGGATATCCTGATTCAGCAAGTTGGGTGGCACCGCGAGCAGAGCGCTCCTCGTCCCAAGGGATGAGGGCGCTCTTTGTATTTTTACAGCCAAAGGAGACGGTGACCATGTTAGAAATGAAGTGGATTCGTGCACATGCAGAAGAGGTTCAGGCCGCAGCAGACGGGAAAAAAATCAAGATCAACATTCGCACATTGTTAGAGCGGGATGAGGAACGCAGGGCACTTTTGCAGGAATCGGAAGAAGGTCGCAGGTTGCGCAATACGTTATCTGCTGATATTGGCAGACTCATGCAAGCCGGGAATCGGGAACAGGCCGAGGGTTTGCGGGCTCAGGTGAAACAGATCAATGAACAGTTGGAACAGGTGGAAGCGAGGCTCGCCCCTGTGCAGGAGGAAGTAACCAAGCTGCAATGGCTGGTACCCAATATCGTATCCCCGGATACCCCCAATGGCTCGTCGGACGCAGACAATGTAGAGCTGCGACGTGTGGGAGAGGTGCCAACGTTCGAGTATAACATCAAAGATCACGTGGAACTTGGGGAGTTGCATGATCTCATCGATATTCCCCGTGGAGTTAAGATTGGCGGTACGCGAAGCTATGTATTAAAAGGCGCTGGCCTGTTATTACATCGAGCAGTACAGCAACTTGCGCTTGATTTGCTTCTGAAGCACGGCTTCACACCGATGGAGGTTCCGCTGATGGTCAGGGAGGATGCACTGGTGAACACCGGATTCTTCCCAACCGGTCGAGATCAGGTCTATGAACTCGAAGGGGAGAACAAGTGGCTGGTGGGAACTTCTGAAGTGCCGCTGGTCTCGTATTATGCGGATGAGATTGTTGATGTTCAAGAGCCTGTGAAGCTGGCTGCGGTATCGACGTGTTTCCGCAGTGAAGTTGGCTCCGGCGGACGGGATGTACGCGGATTATACCGTGTGCACCAATTTGCCAAAGTTGAGCAGGTTATTCTCTGTGCTCCTGATGCGGAAGAATCGGAGCGCATGTTGCAAGAGATTACAGGACACGCCGAAGAATTGCTGCAATTACTGGAACTGCCGTATCGTGTTGTCGCTGTATGTACCGGAGATATGTCGCAGAAAACGTACAAACAGTATGACATCGAGACCTGGATGCCAAGCCGCGGTGCATATGGAGAAACGCATTCGTCGTCGAATCTGCATGATTTTCAGGCGCGCCGTTCGAATATTCGTTGCCTCGATGCCGAAGGCAAGTTGGTCTACTGTCACACCTTGAATAATACGGCGGTGGCATCGCCGCGTATCCTGATTCCTTTGCTTGAGAATCATCAGCAGGAGGATGGAAGCATTCACATTCCGGCAGCCCTGCGGCCCTATATGGGCGGGGCCGAGAGCTTGATTTTGCCAGAGCAGGACGAAGTGAAGTAGAGAGGTTAGGTAACGCTTTAGTAATTCAAAAAGGGGATGTTCCACACGTCATGTTGCATGTGACGATGGACATCCCTTTTTCAACTGAAATAGTATTTACATAAACCAATTTCCTACTATGTTGGGCTAGATTCAAAGGTTTTTATAACGATTACACGCTGATCTCATGAATTGTTCCAAGACTCTCACTTACGACATTCAACTTTATGCAATTCGTATCCGATATAATATAATAGAAGTAAAATATTGGATTATGGGAGTTGGAAATTAAAAATGAATAGAATCAAACTGGCGCTTCGAGGCACACTTGCTCTAATTATGGCATTAACAATACTGGTCCCTTCGTTGGCCTTGGCGGCTACTGGTGACGTGAAATCGATTGAAATAACCAATAGCAGCCCGCAGAAGATGAGTGTTTCCGAAACAGCTGCGCTTCAGGTGATGGCAACGGTAGAAGGTTTTGATAACAAGCAGGATGTTACCGAAGGCGTGACTTGGTCCACCAGTAATGCAGCAGTCGCGACGATGGTGAAAGGCAAAGTCAAGGCTGTGGCCGCAGGTGAAGCAACCATTTTTGCAGAAGTAGACGGGTCTAAAGCCCAGTTGGTTGTCCAAGTGCAGGAGAAGATCAAAAGCATCAAAGCTTCACCGAAATCCTACAGTTTTGTTAAAGGCAGTGAAAGCACCCTTCCGAAAGTAAGCATTACCCGTGCGAATGGAAAGGAAGAGGATGTGACGTCTGAGATTGTGTGGTCCGTATCCACTTCTTCGGCTGTGCTGGAAAACGGTAAAATCAAAGGCGTTACACCTGGCAGAGTATTGCTACAAGGCAAGTACGGAACAACGATTGTGAAAGTTCCCGTTGCTGTGACGGACGAGATTACCAAAGTTGAGGTCACTCCTGCCACAATGCAGCTGAACATCAAGAAGTCCAAGGCGTTGAAGGTCATCGGCACCTACGCGAATGGTAAAACCATTAACCTTTCAAAACAAATCGTATGGACCTCTTCCAATACAAATGTAGCTATCGTGAAAAATGGAACCGTTAAGACGCTGACCGAGGGACAAGCCACCTTGACAGGAACTTATCAAAATCAGACAATAAAGGCAGAGGTTACCGTTGTACCATTGCTCAAAAAGCTGATTACAGGCCAGAAAAAACTGGTTTTGTCCCCACAGGGAAGTACAACGCTGAGTGTGATGGCTCAGTATGATACGGGTAAAACCACTGTTGTGACGAACAGCGCGGTGTGGAGCAGCACAAAGCCGGGCGTAGCGACAGTGACAAATGGCAAGATCGTGGCTGTAGGCAAAGGTAAAACGTCCATCACGGCCAAGTGGGGCAACAAAAAAGTGACGATCCCCGTTACGGTAAAATAAATCTTCATATAATAAAGCATCTTGCATGATCCAAAAATTGGTTTCAGTACATGACATCGTTAAAATCATCAATATCATCAAGGTAACAGACAACCAAGGGGCGTAGACATACGCTCCTTTTTTGGATATATAGAAATATGTATCTGAAATGCCTTCTGCTTCAACAACTATATAAGGGGATTGGATGGGATGAATATGAAAGCTTCGATTATAAGCTCAGACTCTAACTCTAGTGATCTGGCTTACCTGAAATATCTTCTTTTATCCCTAAGTTCCATACTTACATTTCAACGGAGTACTACGATTAAGCGCATGAAGCAACGCACCTATGAAAAATACAGAGAAGGTTACCATTTAAAATGTCTTGGTGAAGAGGAGATACCTGAATGACAGATCCATTGCAACCGGAAAACTGGCCTGACTGGGCGACAGAGGCGGTAGAGATTGCTCCGGCCAACCCCAATTGGGATGCGCAGGCTCAGGAAGAAATCGGACAACTCAAACGTCTTCTACAGCAGTTTAATATCCATCAATTCGAACATATCGGAAGCACGTCCATTCCAGGGTTACCCGCCAAACCTATTATTGATCTGATGGCAGAGGTACAGTCATGGGACGACATGGATCTGATTGCGGATCAGCTGAATCCGTTGGGCTGGAACTACGTTCCGCCTGAACTGGATGGACGGGAGTACAGACGATTCTGGGTCAGGGTTAAGGATGGCAAGAGAGCTGTACACCTTCATCTAATGCGCCCGGGAGAAGAACGCTGGGATCGTCAAATTCGGTTTCGGGATGTGCTGAGAAAACGCCCAGATCTGGTGGAAGCGTACGCCGTCCTGAAAACGAAGCTTGCTGATGAGAACAAGGAAGATAGGGAATCGTATACCGCTGCCAAAACGCAATTTATTTTACAAGTGCTTGATGAAGGCGTGTGATTGATTGAAAAGCGTACTTATCAGAGACAGGCTGATCTATTTCTTCGCAGTCATGATGACCATGGCGGCAGGACTCGCATCCAGACACTTCGGTGAACGATTGCCGGGTTGGGTGCATGAACATTTCGGGGATGCATGTTGGGCGGGCATGATTTATTTCGGAGTACGCATGGTGTGGCCTCATCGCAGCTTGGTATGGGCGATGTGTTTGAGCTGTGTATTCAGCTGGATGATTGAGTTCTCGCAGTTGATCCAGACGCCTTGGCTGATTGAGATACGCTCTACCGTATTAGGTGCGCTTATACTGGGACATGGGTTTCTGGTAATTGATCTGATTCGATATACGGTCGGTATTCTGTGCATGGTTATGATAGATCGTTATTTCCTGAGAAATAAGATGGCTGGATCATGAACTCAAGTGAATCATGGAGGTGTGCTGAATGAATGTAGAAAAACTTTTTGCCGAATTGCCCGAATTCGAAACACAGCGGTTAAAGCTGAGGCGGCTTACGATGGATGATCTTGATGAATATTATGCGTTTGCCTCTGATCCGCGAGTGAGTCAGCAAAGCTTGTGGAACTACCATGAGACGGTGGAGGATTCAATTCAATATATTCAGCGGGTACTGGATAATTATGAACGGAAAACGGTACATATCTGGGCTTTTGTTTTGAAGGAAACAGGGACCCTGATCGGGAGGGGTGGCATTTTTCATCTTAACGAACCCATGCAGAGTGGTGAACTAGGGTACGCGATAGCCAGCAGTCAATGGGGTAAGGGGCTCGCAGCAGAAGCGATGCAACCCATCGTGGATTATTGCTTTCGGGAACTGGACTGCAATCGGTTGGAGGGGAAATGTAATGCAGGCAACATAGGCTCTGCACGCGTAATGGAGAAGCTGGGTATGTCGTACGAAGGTTTGTTACGCAAACAGTTGAAGATCAAAGGTGTATTTACGGATCAAAAATTGTACTCCCGTATCCGGGATGATCTATAATACTTCCAATGACTCATAGGGTACATCGCAGAAATTGAAGGAGGCAGAACCATGATCTATAGTATTATTTCCCGTTCGTTGTGGGAGCAAGTGTCAAAGGGGAGTGTGTATGCACCAGATAGCCTGGAAACGGACGGATTCATTCATTGTTCCACCAAGGAACAGATTCCATGGGTAGCCGGGCAATATTATGCAGGCCGCACGGATCTATTATTACTTAGTATTGATGAGAAGGCGTTAGAGCCAGAACTGGTATATGAGGATCTCTACGAATTAAATGAACTATATCCACATATCTATGGAGAGCTCAATCTGGATGCGGTTCGCAAAGTCATTCCATTTGAACCGAATGCAGACGGTACGTTTTCATTTCCTGAATAAATAACATGTGACGCTTCTATTTGGACGTGATCTGGGGACATTATACTTTTTCGAAGGGTGGTTAACGGATGGATATGAATCAGGTTTTTCTGGAGACAGCCGAGAAGCAATTCTTGTATTACAAGCAGCTCGGGGAAAAAGCCATGGCACAACTGGATTCCGAGCAATTGTTTCAATCCTGGAATGAAGACGCGAACAGCATTGCGGTAATCGTAAAACATCTATGGGGCAATATGCTGTCCCGCTGGACGGATGTATTGACAACAGATGGTGAGAAACCGTGGCGTGAACGGGACGCCGAGTTCGTGAATGATATTTCGTCCCGGGAAGAGTTGCTCGCCAAATGGGAGGAAGGCTGGAATTGTCTACTCGAAGCCATTCGTTCGTTTACCCCGGAACAATTGTCTCATATCATATATATTCGGAATGAAGGTCATACCATGATGGAGGCCATTATTCGGCAATTAGCACATTATCCGTATCATGTCGGGCAGATTGTATTTGCCGCAAAAATGCTCAAAGAAACAGCTTGGGACAGTCTCTCGATTCCGAGAAACGGGTCAGATCAATATAACGGCGGCAAATTTGCCAAGCCGAAGGCACGCAAACATTTTACAGAAGATGAACTTCATATAGAAAAAGGTGAGGAGCAACAATGACTCAAATTGCATTGATTCGCCATGGAAGTACAGCGTGGAATAAGGAAAAACGTTCACAGGGACAGACGGATAATCCGCTGGATCAGGAAGGAAGGGAACAGGCGGTATTACTTGCCGCGAGACTGGCCGAAGAATCCTGGGATGCCATCTATGCAAGTGACTTGGAACGTGCAAGTGAGACGGCTCGCATCATTGGTGATCGCTTGGGTATTCAGGAGATTCATCTGGACCCTAGACTTCGCGAGATGGGCGGAGGACAGGTCGAAGGAACAACGGAAGAGGAACGGTTAGCCAAGTGGGGAGCGGACTGGAGTACCCTGGATCTTGGACGGGAGCTTGCAGATGCAGGGACTGTTCGAGGCAGTGCGGTGCTTGAAGATATTGTACAGCAGCACCCCGATGGAAGAGTGATCGTTGTCAGTCACGGAGCCGTTCTGCGGAATACACTGCGAGGTCTGGTGCCTGAACTGGATATCAGTGTGAAGCTGTCCAACACATCCATTACCCGGATCGCCAAGAATGAGAATGTGTGGCAATGCGAACTGTACAATTGCAGCGTGCATTTGGATTCGTCCAGGGAGTCCTAATAGATGGATGCTCTGACGTTAAAACGCTAGCAAACTTTGTGGACAAAGGGGGAGATGGCGCATGACCAAACAGCCGTATTCATGGACGGAGGAGATCTTATCTCCGCTGGGTGAGGAAGCGGTTATCATCCAGTGTGGAGATCAATTGTCTGACGCTGTGCAGCGCAGAGTGATGTCTGTATGTGCTTTGCTGGAAAAAAGCACTTTGCCAGCCATGATCGAATGGGTGCCTTCTTACACGTCCGTTACAGTATTTTATGATCCGTTCATCTCCTCTTACCCTCAGTTATGCAAGATTCTACTTCAACAGTTGAATCAAATGAAGGAATCCGTACAAGACAAACCCAGAACGGTCACGATTCCCGTATGTTATGGTGGCGAGTGGGGCCCTGATCTGGACTACGTTGCCAGTGAACATGGACTGACCGCAGAGGACGTTATTGCGATTCATACATCCGGGGATTATCTCGTACATATGATTGGGTTTGCACCGGGTTTTCCGTATCTCGGCGGGTTGTCTGAACAGATTGCTACGCCCAGACGGGCAACGCCAAGGCTTCGGGTTGAGGCGGGCACAGTAGGTATTGGTGGCAAACAGACGGGAATCTATCCAGTGGATACACCCGGGGGATGGCAATGTATTGGACGAACGCCACTCCGGTTGTTTCGGCCGGATGAGAACATACCGAGTTTGCTGGCAGCAGGTGATCGGGTTCGATTCGAACAGATTACGATGCAGGACTATCTGGCGTTGAAGCGGAAGGAGGGCGAACGATGAGTATTGAAGTGATTCGCCCTGGCCTGTTATCTACCGTTCAGGATGAAGGCAGAACCGGCTATCGCCGGTATGGTATTCATCCTGGCGGGGTCATGGACACCTTTGCAGCCAGAGCAGCCAATATGCTTGTGGGCAACTCCCGACATGCGGCAGTGCTGGAGATGACGATGACGGGACCGGAGCTTCGATTTCAGGAGAGCCAGCTAGTCTCATTATGTGGAGCCGATCTGACGGCAACGGTGGATCATCTGCCTGTACCTTTGTGGCGTCCTGTGTTGGTGCGGGCTGGAAGTGTACTGAAATTTGGCCCATGTCGTCATGGGTTGCGTGGATATCTGGCGATTGCGGGTGGAATAGCTGTGCCTGAAGTGATGGGCAGTCGAAGTACAGACCTCAAGACAGGTCTTGGTGGTATGGATGGGCGAGCCTTGCGCGTGGGGGATTTGTTATCCAATGGTGAACTTTCTGTCGAAGCGCAAGGTTGGATGCAGCGTATGGAGCAGCAGGTAAAGGAGAGTGAGCGGGACTACCGAATATTGGGGCCTGCGTGGCTTTTATCTGAACGTGAAAGGCCTGACTATTACGGGAGATCTGTTATTCGTGTGATGGAGAGCAAGGATAGTTCGCTGTTCAGCGAAGAGAGTTTTGCACAATTCTATGCCGAAAAATACGTGATCTCTCCACAATCCGATCGGATGGGCTATCGCTTGCAAGGCTCCAGACTGGAGCTGGATCAGCCCCTGGATCGGTTGTCTGAAGCCGTTACCTATGGCACGGTACAGGTGCCACCGGATGGTCAGCCCATCATTTTGATGGCAGACCATCAGACGATAGGGGGTTATCCTGTCATTGCACAGGTAGCTCGGGTGGATATGCCAATCCTGGCTCAGGCTAGGCCAGGAACCCGAATTTCTTTTAAAAAGATTACGCATGATCAAGCCGGACAGTTGTATATGAAACAGGAACGCAACATGCAGCTCATCGATAAACTGATACGCAGGAGAATGGCAGGAATGGGGGGCGCTTAATGAATACCTCGAAAACCTTGGATATCAATTGTGATCTGGGCGAAAGTTATGGTATATATCGCACGCTATCCGATGAGTCCATTCTACCCTTGATTACATCAGCCAATATTGCCTGCGGGTTTCATGCAGGAGACCCGGCTACAATGCGGCTGACGGTAGAGAGGGCATTGGAGCATCAGGTGGCAATTGGAGCCCACCCCGGGTTGCCGGATTTGCAAGGGTTTGGCAGAAGACGTATGGACATTACGCCACGGGAAGCATATGACATGGTGGTGTATCAGATTGGTGCGCTGGATGCCTTTGTCCGGGCAAGCGGAGGGCGAATGCATCACGTAAAACCACATGGTGCCTTATACAATATGGCCGCAGAAGATGCGAAGCTTGCTGAAGCCATCACCGAGGCGATCTATCAAGTGCAGCCTGATCTGTATTTGTATGGTCTGGCGGGCAGTGAGTTGATTCATGCCGCGGATCGCATCGGTCTGCGTAGTGTGAGCGAAGTGTTTGCGGATCGAACCTATGGGACGGACGGAAAGTTAACTCCTCGCAGCCAAGCTGGAGCCCTCATTGAAGAATCGGGACAAGCGATTGCTCAAGTGCTTCGGATGGTGAAAGACGAAGTCGTTGTATCCACGGATGGTACGTTGGTTCCCATTAAGGCAGAGACTGTCTGTATCCACGGTGACGGTTCGAACGCTCTCGCATTTGCTCAAGAGATTCGTCGTGTGCTGGAATCGGAAGGCATTAAATTATCTTCGCATACCACGGGATGATAACCATGTTCAGCAGAACAACAGTAGTATCAGGTTGTTCGGATTGAACTTTGAAATTTTGGAATGACAAGGAGTGAATGAACAGAATGAAACCCATACGCAACTCGGCAAAGGCTGTCATTGTGCAGGATGGACAATTGCTGGTCATCCGGCTGGAAGACCAATATGGTACCGCTTATGTGTTCCCAGGTGGAGGACAGGAGAAAGGTGAAGAACTCAAGGATGCGGTCGCGCGCGAATGTCTGGAGGAGATTGGTCAGGCCGTGAACGTGGGAGAGCTGTTACATATCCGGGAATATATCGGTAAAAATCATGAATTCGCCGAGTGGGATGCAGATATCCATCAGGTTGAATTTTATTTTGCGTGCAGCCTGATCGATCCGGAGGCAACCGTTTTTGAAGGCTCCAATCCAGATGACCACCAAGTCGCCGTGGAATGGATTGCACTTGAAGAGCTGTCCAACATTCGTTTATATCCAAAAACAATTGGCGAATTGCTTCTTAAATCAGGCTCTTCTTCAATCTATCTTGGAGATCTGAATTAAATTAGCCATGAAGAAATATCGTGCTAACCCTTTTATGTAAACATTTTTATAAAGAACTTTTCCAATTTTGTCACGTTAGCGTATCGGTTCATGGATTCACCATAGGTGAGGTGGGTACACTATAAGTACAGGCTTATTACAAAAGCATTTGCATTAAGCTGTCTATAGTAATACGAGAATAATGAGCTGTCATTAAACACAAAGAGGTAGTAACAACTACACTTCTCTTGTACTTTTTATTATTCACCCTTAATTGGAAGAACGGTAGACGTAGTGGAGGGGACGGAATCGATTCTGAGGAAGCAAAGCGTTCGCCTTTATCACCGGATTTTCCCTTTGAGAAAAGGGAATCAAAAAAATCCGGGGATAACAGCGATCCAAAGAACGATCCGTACCCGCAACGGCCGCCTACAAGAGTTCTTCCAACATCCCCCCAAACCGAAAGGAGCACTTCCCATGAACCAGACTGAATTGGAACAAAACATTGTAAAAGCATTGGAAAACAACCCTTTTTGCAGCTTCTCCACTGTGGAGAATGGTAAACCGAAATCCCGCTATATGGCGCTTTTCAACGATGGACTGAACATTCATCTGGCAACGAACCGCCGTACACACAAAGTAGAGGAACTGGAGAATAATCCGAATGTTAGCCTGCTACTTGGTTATGAAGCTGGTGGTTCCAAGGAAGTAGTTGAGATCGAAGGAACCTGTGAAGTGACGAAGAACGAAGGATTGCGTGAGCAAGTGTGGAACGATGAACTGAAGGCGTGGTTCGATGGACCTAATGATCCGAACTATGTCATTCTGGACATCACCCCGGCTCGTATCGAATATACAGGGAAAGATCATGAACATCATGTGTGGGAACAATAATCCGAATATGAACATAACCTCTGCAAAGTAGCGTCCTTATGCGAAAATACGCGCAGAGTTTAATCCAACCGTGAAAGCCATTAAGGTTTCACGGTTTTTGGTATGGATGAATAACGCTGAATTGGATATACATGTAAGGCACATGTAATATACGTATTTTAAAGATAATAAGCACTAAATACCTACTAAAATGTTGAAAAAAATGTCGAATTCACGCATGATAATGTAAACTCGCCTAGGTATGTGCGGGTAATGTAAAAAATAATGCTTTTCAATGACTGAACATTGCGTTATGATTTGGAATGTAAACGACAAGCACAGACATAAATAGATGTTCATGTGAGATAAACTTACCTGAAATTCCGATGCATGTCATCAGAGCTTCAGTACGCACAACCCATGAAATCTATCTTTTTTCTGCGCTCTTCGTTTGCCCATTAATGCATGATTCAATGTACATAACCGGGAGGGGTTATTTTGAAAATGAGAAAAAAAGTATTATCAAGCCTGACTGCCGCTTTGGTTGCATTAAACGTGCTTGCGGTATTTCCGGTACCTGTGTCGGCTGCGGATGCTGCCAAAGTTAAACTGCGGATCATGGAGACCACAGACATTCATACCAATCTGGTTAACTATGATTATTATTCCGACAAAGAGACAGACCAATATGGACTCGCTAAAACAGCAACATTGATTAAGAAAGCCCGTGACGAAGCGAAGAACAGCCTGCTGTTTGATAACGGGGATCTAATTCAGGGGAATCCGCTGGGAGACTACACTGCCAAAATTGATCCATTGAAAAAGGGTGAGACTCACCCTGTATATAAAGCGATGAATCTGCTCGATTATGATGCAGGTAACATCGGTAACCATGAGTTCAACTATGGTCTGGACTTCCTGGACATGACGCTGGAGGGAGCAAACTTCCCTTACATTAATGCCAATGTTTATGTAGACGATGGTGATGATGATGAGACAAATGACAAGAACTATTTCACACCGTATGAGATTTTGGATAAAAAAGTAACGGATGAGACTGGCAAAGAACATACGATCAAAGTAGGTGTGATCGGATTTGTACCGCCACAAATCATGCAATGGGACAGCGCTAATCTTGAAGGTAAGGTCATCGCCAAAGACATTATTGCTACTGCGAAAAAATTCATTCCTGAAATGAAAGCCAAAGGTGCCGACATTATTGTAGCTATTCCTCACTCCGGATTTGAGGAAATTCCTCAAACGGATCTGATGGAGAACTCCGTTCTGTATCTGAGCCAAGTTGAAGGCATTAATGCTATTCTGTTTGGACATGCCCACAAAGTGTTCCCAAGTGCTGATTTTTCCGGCAAAAAAGGGGTAGACCTGGAGAAGGGCACCATTAACGGCGTTCCTGCTGTAGAGCCAGGATTCTGGGGGGATCACCTGGGGATTATTGATCTGGATCTAGAACAAGTGGATGGCAAATGGAAAGTGGTCGATTCCAAAACGGAAGCACGCCCAATCTATGACACAGCCAACAAAAAACCACTGGTAGAGGCTGATCAGGACATCATTGATGCGGTTCATGAAGAGCATGAAGGTACATTGGAGTATGTTCGTGGTCCGGTGGGCGAAACGACTGCACCCATCAACAGCTTCTTCGCTCTGGTTCAGGATGATCCATCCATTCAGATCGTAACGAATGCACAGAAATGGTATGTCGAAAAACATATGCAAGGTACGGAATATGAGAAAATCCCTGTATTGTCCGCAGGTGCACCGTTCAAAGCCGGTGGACGTTCAGGCGCTTCGTATTACACGAATATTCCTAAAGGCACCATTGCCATCAAAAACGTTGCTGACCTGTACGTGTATCCAAATACGGTACATGCTGTAATGGTTAACGGCGCAGAACTGAAAGAATGGCTGGAATGGTCTGCAGGTCAGTTCAACCAGATCGACCCGGCTAAAGGTGGACAACAACAACTGATCAACAATGACTTCCCAACGTACAACTTCGATGTTATCGATGGTGTAACGTATCAGATTGATGTGACACAACCAGCCAAGTATGACGGCAAAGCAACCGTTGTAAATGCATCGGCAAGCCGGATCAAGGATCTGAGTTTTAACGGTAAACCGATTGACCCAGCGCAAAAATTCATCGTAGCGACGAATAACTACCGTGCTTCTTCGTCCAAGCTGGCTAACCCGGACGGTAAACGTATCGTTCTGGCTGCACCGGATGAGAACCGTCAAGTGATCATCGACTACATCCGTGAGAATAAAACGATTAATCCGGCAGCGGACGGCAACTGGTCCCTGGCACCAATTAAGCCATCTGCTGGGTTAACCGCAGCAGCGCTGAACGATCTTGAAGTTGTGTTTGCTTCTTCCCCGGATGCAAAAGATCTGGTTGAAGCAAACCCGGCGATGTCTTTCATTGGTACAAATGATGATGGTTTTGCTGAATACGGCATGAAATTAACTGGAGAAGCAACAACAACTCCGAAACCAGGTACGGAGCCTGCTCCTACGCCTACAAAGCCAACTAAACCTACGGAGCCGACTACTCCAACCAAACCAACGACCAAGCCACAGCCTGAGAAACCAGCGGGCGGCAAAGTGGTATATGTGGTGAAAAAAGGCGATAACTTGTACCGCATAGGTTTGAAATATGGTGTAGACTGGCGCAAGCTTGCGACAGCTAACCAAATCTCAAATGTGCATAACCTGAAAGTTGGACAGAAAATCGTGATTCCCGCTTCTTAAAGTTTAATAAGTTGAGGGAGACCGACAGTCATCAGACTGTCGGTCTTTTTTTCTGCAAATTTGAATATATTTGTTCCAAGAACCGTCATACAGGAAGTCATCAAAACAGTAGAGATTAATTTTAAGACCCATGATATAATATTTACAAACTTTGGGTATATACAAGTGAACATTAATGGACATGGAATCTAAATTGGCAAGGGGGGTCCTACATGAATTGCAGTGGCTGCAGTCCAATCTATCCTATAGAGGGCCAAGGTACCTTGTACTTGCGTCCCATTTCCCCCGCTTTGCTGGAAGCGCTACAAACGCCGGGAAGACTTATCGAGACGTCGGATGACATGATGTGGATGGATTTTTCGAATCTTGAGACGGTTCAAAATTTAATAAAAGAGATCGGCGAAATTGATCCGACATTACGTGATTCCCTAACCGTTCAGATTATGCCTATTTACGAACAGGCTAATGAAGAAAGCTGGATTAGTCTAACCATGCAGGAGTCCCGTTTCAAACATGCGGAGCTTGTTTCCATTATTCTGGAGCATCAATTCAGCAGTCATATGCAACCCATCGTTGATGCATCGGAGCAGATTATCGGATATGAGTTTTTGCTTCGTCCTGCTGAGAATGGAAAATCCTTCAGTTCCTATGAATTATTTGAAGTTGCGCGTGAGACCGGACTACATTCTTTTCTGGATCGATTGGCGCGTATTACTGCTATTGAGACCAGTGCCCTTTTTTTGCCGCATGGTGTCAAACGCTTCGTAAATTTCCTGCCTTCCTCCATATACAATCCCGAATATTGTCTGACACATACGTTTGAAGCGATTGAACGCCTTTCGCTGGACCCTAAAGATTTTGTGTTTGAAGTCGTGGAAACAGAGCAGATTCAGCATATGCCTATCTTGCAGCAAATCTTTGAGGTATATCGTTCCCGTGGAATGTCGGTTGCACTGGATGATGTGGGTGCCGGATATTCGACAATAGAGTTGATGAATCGGTTAGAACCGGATTTTGTCAAAATAGATCGAAGTCTTATTGATCGTTGTGATCAGGATTCGACCAAACAAGAGAAAATTCTTCATATTGTTGAGATGTCGAGTCGATTTGGAGGGCAAGTCCTTGCCGAGGGGATCGAACGAATGGAAGAGTTTGAATTCTGTCGTTCCATAGGTATTGAGCTTGCACAGGGCTACTATTTTGGTAAACCCTCTGCGCAACCCCCAGGCGGTCCTTACTCTAATACTTCATCTAATTCATGGAATAATTAGTAACCTGTACCTTGTACAAGTCGCTTCTGATCAGAGGTGGCTTGTTTGGCGTGCCTGCACATTTTTCTCTCAAATAAATACCCTCATTTAGCCGATATATAAGATAAGCCTTTTAGATTGATCCATACATACAAAGAAAGAGGGCATTTTTACATTTTGAGGGGGAGAAAGACATGAGTGAAACTCAGGATAATAAACCAATGAAAGCAGCGAAACCTACCAAACCAAAACATAGTCAAAATAAAAAGAAGAAAAAGAAAGGTTTTGTCTGGAATATAAGGAACAAACTATTGGTCTCCTTCTTGGCTGTTCTACTCCTGCCAAGCTTGGCAGTCGGCTTGATCACACTAACGATGGCTGAAGATGGCGTACAAGGACAATTAGTGGATAGTGCCATGCAAAGTGTGAGCACTGCCAATACCATTGTAGAAAGCCAAGTGAATTACAAGATTCATGACATTAACTATTTCGCGGATGCTCTTGATCCGACCCTGATCAAAGGGGAGAACGATAGTCCCGAGCTTCAGTTGAAACTGGAGCAATATCTGGGCTTGCATCCCGATGCCATGAATATTTTTGTAGGAACAACAGACGGAGTCATGGTTCGAGGTAAACCAACAGCGAGCAGCACACGGGGAGATGCTTTTGACCCTAGAGAGCGGGAGTGGTACAAACTAGCGATGGAAAAGCCAGGTACAGCTGTTGTATCAGCTGTATCTGTTAATACCGATGGTGTTGCAGTTGTGTTTATCTCCAAAACATTAAAGGATCAATCCGGTGTCATCGGTTTATCTCTGGACCTGACAGACCTGCAAGAGCAGACATCCATTAAGGTGGGCAAAGAAGGCTACGTCATTATTATGGATGCAAACAAAAACTATGTCGTATCCCCTGTAGCAGATGCAGGTACGCCGGAAACGAGTGGCTTGCTGGATGAGATGTATGAAGGTCCAGAAGGTCAATTCGATTACGTGTTCAACGATCAGCCGAAGATGATGATTTTTTCAACAAATGAAGCAACAGGCTGGAAAATTGCAGGCACGATGCTCAAGAGTGAAGTAACTAATGCAAGTAAGGATATTCGCATGGCCACATTTATTGTTATTCTGGCGGCTACGTTCCTTACACTCCTCTTTATTATATGGTTTACACGCTCCATGCTGCGTCCAATTAAACGACTGCAGGAATCTGCCAGAGCCGTGAGTAAAGGTGACTTGACCGTGAAAATGGAAACAGGGCGTAAAGATGAAGTCGGAGAACTAGCGAAGTATTTTGAACGTATGGTCGATAACCTGCGGATGATGATTCTGGGCGTACAGGAAACGACAGAGCAGGTATCTGCTTCTTCTCAAGAATTGTCTGCCAGTGCAGAACAAACTACCAAAGCGATTGAACATTCAACACTGGCCATTCAGGAACTGGCTGAAGGTGCAGAGCAGCAGGTAAACAGCGTGAAAGACGGATCGGGACAGATGAGCCGAATGGCAGAAGATGTTCGAATGATGTCGGAGCGTGTGCAGTCGATTACGGCGAATATGCGGCATACGTCCGGAGCGGCTTCATCTGGGAATGAGGCAGCAGGACAGGCTGTGGAGCAGATGAACAGTATCCAGGAAACGGTGGAGAAGCTGGGGACGGTGGTTCAATCTCTGAATGCCCGTTCCGTTGAGATTGGTAGCATGGTTGATGTCATTGCTTCCATCTCCAAACAAACGAACTTGCTCGCATTGAATGCTTCCATTGAAGCGGCAAGAGCGGGGGATGCGGGTCGTGGGTTTGCAGTTGTAGCTGGTGAGGTTCGTAAACTGGCAGAAGAATCCGGAAGTTCGGCAGCGCAGATTGGTGAGGTGGTTCATAATATCCGTCAGGACATGGATGCCGCTCTAATCGCTATGAATGCGGCTCAGACTCGGGTAGGAGAAGGAATTCAGGCCGTGAATACGTCAGGACAATCCTTTGCTCAGATTCGGGAGGCGGTGGAAGATGCTGTTCATACATTGGATGACTTGTCCGCAACAACGAAGCAACTGGAGAGCGGTGCATCCCACGTTGCCAAGGCGATGAGTGATATTTCGAATGTGACCCAGGAATCGGCTGCGAATACAGAATCCGTGTCGGCATCTTCGCAAGAACAACTGGCATCGGTAGAAGAGATTGCATCATCCTCGGCACATCTGAATAGCATGGCGGAACAATTACAAGGGTTGCTTGGCATGTTCAATATGGTAGAGGATACGCCGAAGGATAAGGGCAAAGAATAAAATCTAACATTGGAACGCCATAATTTACCACACTTTTTATAATAGAAGAAAATAAAGATAGACAATGTTCCTGTAGCCCTGTATAAATATATCGTCTGGTTATTCTGCGCGTATAGCGGTGTAATCTTACAAAACAAGATCGAATTAACGAAATAATATATTGATACAGGGTACAGCAGGAGGCTCTATGGTATACGTAGCAATACTGATTTTTGTAGTAACGATCACCTTGGTGATCTGGCAACCTCGTGGATTGGGTATCGGTTGGACTGCCTCGGGTGGAGCATTGCTTGCTCTGTTATGTGGAGTTGTTAGCTTAAACGATGCCTCGGATGTAGCATCCATTGTATGGAATGCAACGCTAGCCTTTGTTGGCATTATTATGATTTCTCTCATTCTCGACGAGACGGGTTTCTTCGAATGGGCTGCCCTTCATATGGCAAGGCTGGCTGGAGGAGACGGTCGCAGACTGTTCTTCTACTCCATTCTGCTGGGAGCCGCGGTGTCTGCCTTGTTCGCGAATGACGGTGCCGCGCTCATTCTGACGCCAATTGTGCTGGCAATGGTGCGTGCATTGAAGTTTGATGAGCGCATGGTGTTGGCTTTTGTGATGGCGAGTGGGTTTATCGCCGATACCACGTCGTTACCGCTGGTCGTCAGCAATCTGGTTAACATTGTTTCGGCCGATTTCTTTGGCATTACATTTGTGGAGTATGCGGTACGCATGGTTGTGCCCAATCTGTTCTCAATCGTAGCGAGTACGGGGATGTTGTTTTTGTTCTATCGCAAAAGCATACCCCTTCGCTACGACATCTCCGCGGCACGTGACCCCAAGGAAGCGATACGTGATCCACGGATGTTCCGAATCGCCTGGTTCATGCTTGGGCTGTTATTGGTTGCCTATGCATCCAGTGAGTTTCTGCCGATTCCCGTGTCGGTTATCGTTGGCTCCGTTGCGTTGCTGTTCGCTTTGTTGGCACGCAAGAGCGAGGCTGTTGATCTGAAACGGGTAATCAAAGAAGCGCCATGGTCGATTGTGGTGTTCTCGGTGGGCATGTATATCGTCGTATATGGACTGCGTAATGCGGGGTTAACGGATCATTTGAGCCGCTGGCTGGATGCCATAGCAGAGCATGGTCTGCTGGCTGCTTCGCTCGGGATGGGCATCATCGCTGCTGTATTATCATCGGTGATGAACAACCTGCCGACCGTGTTGATTAACCTGCTAGCCATCCAGGGTGCACATACTGAAGGTATTATTCAGGAAGCATTGATCTATGCCAATGTCATTGGTTCCGACCTGGGTCCCAAAATGACCCCGATTGGATCACTTGCCACATTGCTGTGGCTGCATGTGTTGTCCCGCAAAGGTGTGAAGATCACATGGGGGTATTATTTCAAAGCAGGCATCATCCTGACGATCCCGACATTGTTAATTACGTTGGCCGGATTGGCGCTGTGGCTCTGGATTTTAGGTTAGTACAATCGTATTTTACATTTTCAACTAGCACAGACCGTTATACACACAAACCAACCTTTTTAGAAGGTTGGTTTTTTTGTGTTCTGTTTTCCTTCCCAAACGATTCTTAAATAGAATACTAACTTAGAATTTAAAAAAGTGGGTATCATAAACGAATACACGATCACTTCCTAACTATTAGGAAAGAGTATAGGCTTGGTGGATATAAAGCGCTTGCATTAGTATGTGTGTAAGGAGGAAAGCCAAATGAGAAAACGTTACATTAAGCTATTAGAGCATTTAAAACAATCTGAGCATGATTTTGTGAGTGGAAGCGAATTAGCTAATCTATTTGATGTAACGACTAGAACGATTCGCAATGACATCAAAGAAATAAATGAAAATTATTTAGATAAAGCAATGATTATTGGCAATACTCGCAAAGGATACAAATTAGTCGGGGATTTATCCAGCCTGTATAAAAATGAAGATGATGACGAAGAAAGAGCATTTCATATTATCAAAGCACTGTTATCGCAGACTGATTTTATTACGTATGAGGATCTGGCTAGAACGCTTTATTTTTCGACTCAAACGATCCGTAAAGACGTGCAAAAATTAGTGCAAACGATTCAAGCAGAAAAGCAGAACATCGAAATTGAAGCGATTATTTTCCAAGGTATCCGGCTTAAAGGAAGCGAAGTTGAGAAGCGGATTTTGCTCAAAAAACTAGTCACTACCGATTGTCTCAAACACATGCCGATAGACGAAGCACTGCAATACTATTTTGGCGATTGGTTCAACGAATCTTCTATTCATTTTATCTACGCTTGTATTGAAGAAGAGGTTGCCAAGTATAATTTATTGCTAAGTTTTCAAGAATTATTCTCGATCTGTGTGAATGTTTTGATCAGTCTTAAACGAGTAAGTCTTACACAAAAAATAACTGAACAGGATATGAGGTTGGATCATACAAGCTTTGAAGAATTAAAAATAGCCCAATCTATTCTGATCCGTCTGGCTCAAGAAATGGATATCCCTTTTGATGAATATGAGTATCAGTATTTAGGTTACCTGCTGATCGCATTGCAGATCTTACCTAAAAAAAATGAAGAAATCGGGCATGAACACGTGAATGAAATGGAACAAAAAATCAAATCAGTGATCCAAAAAGTTGGAGAGCAATATGGATTCATCAGCTACAAAAACCAAGAGTTACTTGATCGATTATTAGCTCATATTACCAAATCATTATACCCATTAAAGTATTATTTCCCTGTCGAAAATCCTTTTATTGCTCAAATAAAATCAGAATATACCAATGCTTATAATGTCGCAGTTGTGTTGGCAAAAGAATTGCAATTTTGCTTAAATATCAAAATACCCGAAAATGAAATCGGTTACTTGACGTTACACATAATGGGCATTATTGAGAACTCTCAAGATAACAGAAAACGTATTGCAATTATTTATGGCAAAAATCTATTAGTCGGCAAGCTATTGGAGCGTAAGATTAATCTCTATTTTCCGAATATTAGAATCGATAGTCTATTAGCTAATCATGAAATACATCTTCTTCCCGAAGAAATTGAAACGATTATCACAACGAGCGAGATTGCGGAACAACAGCAGTTAAATGTACAAAATATCATTCTGGTAAGTGAAATGATTACAAGTGATGATATGAAGAATATTTCGATTCAGTTAAATCGTGGACTACTCAAATATTATTTATCACCAGATGATGTTTTTTTCCTAAATGAAGACAATCCAATTGATTTGTTAAAAAAACTTACAGAACTAGGCGATATTCAGCATTTATATACCAGTATTGTGGAAAGAGAAAAAATGTCGAGTACCAATATTGGGAATTTGGTCGCGATGCCCCATCCATTTGATTGTGGAGATAACAAAAAACTACGTGTACTGGTAGCGATTAATAAGCAGAAAATGCTATGGGGTGATCAGATGGCGCAGATCATTTTTCTGTTTATTCCGCCGAAAAATCAGAAGGTGAATAACACCAAATTTTTCGAAGAAATTTACGATGTGTTTAAACAGACCAATATGACAGAAAAACTACTCCATATCACCAATTACGATGAATTTTTGGAAGTCTGGTCTTCCAAATAAATCTAGGAGGAATTCAAATGTTAATTAATATGAAAGATTTACTTAAAGTAGCGTATGAAAATAAATTTGCAGTCGGATCATTTAATGTAGCCAATAGCGAGTTCGTCAAAGTGGTCATTACAGCCGCAGAAGAGCAGAATTCGCCTGCAATTATGCAGATTCACCCGAATGAAATTGATTTAGTCACTGATGGGTTTATAGCTTATGTGCGAGAAGCGGCATCCAAGTCCAAAGTCCCGTTTGTTATTCATCTGGATCATGGAGCGACGATCAAAGATATTACGCGTTCGATTCGCAATGGGTATTCATCAGTCATGATGGATGCATCTCATTTACCTTTTGAGGAGAATATTGCGGCAACCAAGGAAGCGGTTGAACTGGCTCATCTGGTCGATGTATCTGTAGAAGGTGAACTAGGTACAATTGGGAGTAATGAAGGCAGCTCGGAAGGTGGGGCTGACGAGATTTTGTATACGAATCCAGAAGAAGCGGCGATTTTTGTAGAACAAACAGGTATCGATACACTTGCTGTCGCTGTAGGTACTTCACATGGTATTTATCCTCAATCCAAAGATCATTCAATCAAAATCGATCGTTTAAAACAAATTCATGAAAAAGTAAAAATTCCGTTAGTGCTGCATGGTGGATCAGATAATCCTGATGAAGAGATTAGAGAAGCCGTGAAGCATGGGATAGCGAAGATCAATTTATCAACCGATATGAAGCGAGCATTCTACAACCAATTAAGAGCGACACTCGATGCGAATCCGAATGCATATGAACCGGATCAACTGATGCCTGAGGCGACCAAAGCGGCAACAGAACTGGTGAAGAAAAAAATGGATCTGTTCGGTTCTACGGGTAAAGCATCCCTTTATAAACTGGGAGAAATTTAAGAGGAGAGATCCATCATGAAGATTTCTAATGTCTTAAAACCAGAAAATATCATATTAGATGTCACCGCTACGACCAAAGCCGAATTAATAGATGAATTGTCGCAAAAGTTAAACGATAACGGCTATTTAAGCGATATTGAGCAATTTAAAAAAGATATCTGGGCACGTGAAGAACAGGTTCCTACAGAAGTGGGATTCGGAATAGCCATTCCACATGCCAAGTCTACTGGAGTACAGTCCCCTGCCATTATTATGGGCAGATCATTAAGCGGTATTGAATATAGTACCGAATCATGTAATTTATTTTTTATGATTGCAGTCGATCAAAGCTCTTCATCAGAACATTTGCAAACATTATCCAAAATTTCGACCTTTTTGATGGATGAACTATTTAGAGCGAAACTTATCCTTGCTCGAGATCAAGAAGAGATTGTCCGTTTATTTGAACAGGCAGAAGAGCAAGATGCGCAGGCACTTCAACGTCCTAAAAAGTATGCTGGCAAAAAAGTGGTTGGAGTTACAGGCTGTCCTACAGGAATTGCCCATACGTTTATGGCCGCGGAAGCATTGAAAAATGCGGCCAAAGAACTCGGTGTACACATTAAAGTGCAAACCAATGGATCAACAGGTGTTGGAAATCAATTGACTCCTGAAGATATTGCTGAAGCTGATGGTATTATTGTGGCGGCAGATGTCAAAGTCGATATGGATGTTTTTGGCGATCGTCCAGTGATCAAAACCTCTGTCAAAAATGGAGTCCATCATGCACAAGAGTTAATTGAAGATGCGATTGCTGGAAAAGGTGTCGTTTTGAATCAAGGCAACAGTACTCTTAAAGAAGCAAAAGAAAAAACACGTTTAAAGCAGCCTAAAATATACAGCCATATTATGAATGGTGTATCCTTTATGATTCCTTTTGTAGTGGCAGGCGGTATATTGATTGCGCTTTCGTTTATGTTTGGTATTCATGCGGCTGACCCAAATAGCCCGGACTATAATGCTTTCGCCGCTTTTTTAAGTACAGCAGGGGGTAGTGCTGCTTTTGCATTGATGGTTCCTGTATTAGCAGGGTATATTGCGTATAGTATTGCTGACCGTCCAGGATTGGCACCTGGTATGATTGGTGGGATGCTGGCAACTATTGGAGGTTCCGGCTTTTTGGGAGGTATGCTGGCTGGATTTATCGCCGGTTATACGATCATAGCTCTGAAAAAATTAGTCAAAGGCATTCCTGACTCACTGCAAAGCCTGTCACCTGTGCTGATCTTGCCATTAGTAGGTTCATTTATAACCGCCTTGATTATGTATTTTGTCATCAACAGTCCGATGGCTTGGATCAATGAGTCGTTACAAGGTTGGCTAAATGGTTTAACAGGTTCTAATGCTATTTTATTAGGAGCACTTCTGGCAGGAATGATGGCATCTGATATGGGAGGGCCGATTAACAAAACAGCTTCTGCATTTGGACTGGCGATGTTCGCCAATCAAATCTTTGAACCTTCTGCTGCTCTGATGGTTGGAGGTATGGTTCCGCCACTGGGTATTGCATTAGCTACAACATTATTTAAGAATAAATTTTCAATCGAAGAACGTAATGCAGGCAAAGCCGCTTATATTATGGGTGCATCGTTTATTACAGAAGCCGCGATTCCGTTTGCCGCAAATGATCCCTTGCGAGTTATTCCATCCAATATTGTAGGTGCAGCGATTGGTGGAGGAATGTGCATGGCTCTAGGCATTTCGTTACAAGCTCCTCACGGTGGAATCTTTGTTATTCCCATTGCGGCAAGTAATCCATTATTGTATATTGTCTGTATTTTAGTTGGTTCCATCATTACAGCTTGTATGATTGGATTGTTAAAGAAACCTGTATATCAACCAAAAAGTAATTCAAGCGACCCGTCAGATAAAAAAGCCTTAACAACTATGAAATCTGCATAAATTCTCTAACCACCTGGTGCCATGCACTGGCTGTGAGGCAGTTGATTGTTCTATATAACGGATTGATTCAATATCTACATTAAGTATTTACACAAGGCCAGCCTTTTATAGGGCTGGCCTTTTTTGCCTACTTCCCAGGCAGGAGATTGAAATGCCTGAGATCCAACGAGCGCTGACACAGCGCAGGGAACGGAACGATTGTGGAAAAGCGAAGCGTTCGCCTTTATCCCCGGATGTATTCCTTGAAAAAAGTAAATCATATAAATCCGGGGATAACAGCGATTGAAACAACGTCCGTTCCCGAAACGACCTCTTCAGCGATAGATTAAATCCCAAATATTTCAAAATGCTGCCGATATTTTTAACATTGCGTTTACAAAACACTGATTTTAAGATGACATACCGAAACTACAATGAGTAAAGAGTTGATGGTGAACAAACAAATTCACAAAACGCCATCACTACATTGGGGGAGGAAAACAAAACATGTTTAAAAAGTTGCCGTTTATTTTGATGACCTTAACGTTCGTACTGGTACTCGCAGCATGCGGATCGAAAAATGACGCTGGTACAGAGGGTGCCGCAAGCAATGGATCAGGAGAAGCTGCTACTGAGCTTAGCGGTAACATTCTGGCAGTCGGATCGACAGCATTGCTACCTCTGGTAGAACAAGCTGGACAGAAATTTATGGCAGTTGATGAATATAAGAACGTAACGGTTCAAGTTCAAGGTGGCGGTAGTGGTACTGGTTTGACACAAGTATCTGACGGACAAGCTACAATCGGTAACTCTGATGTATTTGCAGAAGAGAAACTGGAGGACGAAGCCAAAGTAAAAGAATTGGTTGACCATCAAGTAGCAGTAGTAGCTATGGCACCAGTTAGCAACAAAGATGCAGGTGTAGAAGATTTGACGAAGCAACAACTGATCGACATCTTCTCCGGTAAAGTAACAAACTGGAAAGACGTTGGCGGCGCGGATAAAGCAATTGTTATTGTAAACCGTCCGAGCAGTTCCGGTACCCGTGCAACTTTTGAGAAGTATGCATTGGGTGCAAAAATGGGTGATATCCAAGGTTCGATTCAAGAAGATTCTTCTGGTAACGTAAAAAAATTGGTATCTGAAACGCCAGGTGCTATTGGTTACCTCGCCTTGTCTTACTTGGATGACAGCTTGCAAGTGTTGAAATACGAAGGTGTAGAAGCAACAGTTGAGAACGTAGAAGCAGGAACTTATCCAGTGTGGGCTTACGAGCACATGTACACAAAAGGTGAGCCTGATGCAGCAACAAAAGCATTCTTGGATTACATCTTGAGTGACGAAATTCAACAAAACGACGTGACAGAACTTGGATACATTCCAATGTCAGGTATGAAAGTAAAACGCGATGCAGCAGGTAATGTGGTTGAGTAATCTTTGAACTTGCGCATACAGCGAAAGAGGCGGACTAAGGTCCCGCCTCTTTACGCGGTTTGCTCTAAAATAATCCCATATTTTGCATTAATTCTACTATAGAAGGATGGTTGTTATGGAACAGACCGAAGGGGGAACGGTAATGAATAACAAGTTGAAACCGCGCCCGCCCTTAAAAGAGAAACATTATTGGGAAGAGTGGACGGGACGGATCTATACGTCGATTTGTGTCGTTTTCCTGATCGTTGTCATGTTTTCCATTGTTTATTTTGTAGCGTCTAAGGGACTATCCACATTTTTCCAAAATGGAATAAGCATCAGCGAATTCCTTGGTGGAAAGACGTGGAATCCGACCGGAGAACCTGCGTTCTACGGGGCATTACCGTTCATCACAGGTTCTTTCATTACAACCTTGCTTGCAGCATTGATCGCAAGTCCGCTTGGCCTGTGTGCAGCGCTCTTCATGACAGAGATTGTCCCGGGTAAAGGCAAAAAGATCTTGCAGCCTGCGATTGAGCTCTTGTCCGGAATTCCATCCGTTGTGTACGGATTTATCGGTCTGAGTGTCATCGTACCTTTGTTGCGCAGTATCTTTGGTGGAACAGGCGTCGGGATTGCAGCCGGATGTCTTGTTCTCGCGGTAATGATTCTTCCTACGGTGACAAGTATTATGGCGGATGCATTGTCCGCATTGCCAAAAGGATTGCGTGAATCCTCCTATGCACTGGGTGCCACTCGCTGGCAAACCATCTACCGTGTCATTATTCCAACGACTTTGCCAGCTCTGTTGACAGGTGTCGTTTTGGGTATGGCCCGTGCTTTTGGTGAGGCACTTGCTGTGCAGATGGTTATCGGTAATGCACCGCATGTTCCAACATCCTTGCTTGAATCGGCTTCAACATTAACAAGTGTAATTACACTCAGCATGGGTAACACCACGATGGGTTCTGTTCATAACAATGCACTGTGGAGTATGGCGCTTGTCCTGTTGGTGATGACCTTTGTCTTCGTCATTCTGGTTCGCCTGCTTGAAAGGAGAAACCGGGTATGAAAATGAAGGCAAAGACGGTAGATAAAATTGCAACATCAGTTATCGTTGTACTGGCCCTGTTCATTGTTATTCTATTGCTCGGTCTGCTTGGATTCATCATGTATAGAGGCATTGGGCATATTAGCTGGAACTTCCTGACGAGCGCACCACAGTTGCTTAAGGGTGGCGGCGGGATTGGTCCACAGCTCTTCAACTCCGTATTCTTGCTTGTTCTGACCTTGCTTGTTACCATTCCACTCGGATGGGGCGGCGGGATTTACATGGCGGAGTACGCCAAACCAGGCAAGATTACCAGCTTCATTCGTCTGGTCGTTGAAGTATTGTCATCATTCCCATCCATCGTTATCGGTTTGTTTGGTCTCTTGCTGCTAGTAAATCAATTTGGTCTTGGTTTCTCCCTGATCTCGGGTGCCTTGGCTCTGGCGATCTTTAACTTGCCACTGATGGTACGGACAACGGAGCAGGCCTTCCGGGCCGTTCCGAAGGAACAGAAAGAAGCAGGTCTGGCGCTTGGACTGTCCAAGTGGAAGATTATCACTTCGATTCTACTGCCTGTGGCATTGCCGAGTTTGATTACGGGTACGATCCTGGCATCGGGCCGGATCTTCGGTGAAGCAGCAGCGCTGATGTTCACCGCAGGTATGAGTAGTCCACCTTTGGACTTTACAGATTGGAATCCGACGAGTCCAAGATCACCGCTTAATCCTTTCCGTCCGGCAGAGACACTTGCTGTCCATATCTGGAAAGTAAATAGTGAAGGTATTGGGCCAGATTCCAAAGAAGTGGCAGCAGGGGCATCCGCCGTGCTTGTCATTCTCGTGCTGGTATTCAATCTAAGTGCACGCTGGATCGGTCGGATTGTATTCCGCCGCATGACAGCTTCGAAATAAGGAGGAACCAACATGGCCATACCTTTTGGTACGGAACAGTTAAGCATATATTATGGACATTTCCAGGCGGTCAAGCAGATTAGCCTGACGTTTCCTGAAGCAAGCGTAACGGCTCTTATTGGACCGTCTGGTTGCGGTAAATCCACGTTCCTCCGGTCACTCAACCGGATGAACGACGAGATTGCCGGTTCCCGTACAGAGGGACATATCTGGATGGACGGTAACGACCTGAATGAGCCTGGAACCGATGTAATCAAGCTTCGCCAGAAGATTGGCATGGTGTGGCAGAAGCCAAATCCTTTTCATAAGTCCATCTACAACAATATCGCGTTTGGCCCCCGCTACCGTGGTACGAAGAGTAAGAAGGCACTGGATGAAATTGTGGAAAAAAGCTTGCGTCGTGCCGCGCTCTGGGACGAAGTGAAAGACAGACTGCATGAGTCAGCTCTGTCTCTCTCTGGCGGACAACAGCAGCGTCTATGTATCGCTCGCGCTTTGTCTGTTGATCCGCAGATTTTGTTGCTCGATGAGCCGGCATCTGCACTTGACCCGGTATCTTCGGGTAAGGTTGAGGAATTGATCACCGAACTCAAGAAGGAGCTGCGGATCGTCATTGTTACCCATAACATGCAGCAGGCGGCACGCATCTCGGATTATACGGCTTATTTCTACCTGGGGAACATGATTGAACACGGGGATACAGAGCATATTTTCACGAACCCGGACAATCGTCTGACGCAAGAATACATTATGGGTCGTTTCGGTTAATTGGATCATGGAGTGTAACATAGAGTAATAGACAGAGAGATAAAGAAATAATAGAGACAAAAGAAAGCACAATGCCTGGACGGTTGTTCGGGGATTGTGCTTTTTTAATTTATAATTTTAGTGGGATTTTCTGTATGCGGGATAAACATTATGCTACGATATTTAGTGTGAAGAGAACGTTTACATGACTTCGAAGGAGATGTTGATAATCACTACGGATCAGATGTCTTACGACCATATGGCAGCTCAGATTATACAGAACTACACTATTGAGAAACCTGTCGTTTCATATATTCGTCATAATGAGAATCTGACGTATCATGTCGTTGATGAAGCAAGCCGGCACAAGTATCTGCTACGTATCCATCAAGCCGCATATGCCAGTATGACAGGCATTCAGCATACGCTTCCTGCGCTGGAGGCGGAGATGAATCTGCTTCATGAGTTAAATGCAACGACAGCATTGCTCGTGCAACATCCGGTACGCAATGCATCGGGTGAATGGGTAACGCTATGGACAAGTGAGGCAGGGAAAGAGATCTGTTGTACGGTACTGGAGTGGATTGAGGGAAGGGACATCCAGCAGGGAGAACGCCTGACAACAGAGCAGATCTATGATCTTGGTGCACAAATGCAGATGCTTCATCAATATGGGCGTGAGCAGAATCAGACAGATCGAACAAAGGTGCGGCCGGCATATGGCAATAGCCATGAGAACTTGGTCATGCTCGGGCAGCTAGAGGAAGGTGTCCGACTGGGGATTTTTACAACGGAAGACTTCGATCTGCTTCGTGAGACGTTTGAGAACATTAATGAACAGTTAGAAACATACCCGCAACACGCAGGGACATGGGGGATCATTCATGGGGATATTACTCGCAATAATCTGCTGATAACGGAGCAGGGAATTTCCATGATTGATTTTTGTCTACACGGTTATGGTTATTATCTTTTTGATGCCGGAGGGGCAGCACTTATGTTCAATCGGGAGGAACGTGACATATTCTTATCCGGTTATACCCAACAGATCGGATCACTGACGGATCGTGATATCCGATTAATGGAAGGATTCATGTTGATCTTTACACTGGGTTATTATGCCTTTCAGATGGCGAATGAGTCGAGGCACGAATGGATGAAAGATCGCATGCCGAAGCTGTGCAGTAAGTATTGTAGACCCTATGTACAGAACGAGAGCATCTTCTATGAGTTATGAGGTGTTTCCTTTTCTAGGAGCTATAACTTAGGATTAAGATTGTGAATATTACCTGGGCGTCCTGAACAATCGGGGTGCTCTTTTTGCATGCATTAGATAACGATCGTAATGGACATTTATGAAGAAAGTATAAACTCTGAGGAGAGTCAACTTTTCTTAGCTACAATATAGTCATGGGAGGATGAAACAGCGATGAGAGACAGCGAGAATATATTGCTGGTGGAGGATGATCCGGAGATTGCCCGTATTTTGAGAGATCATCTACGTCATGAGGGTTATGGGGTAACTTGGGCATCAAGCGGTTTGGAGAGCTGGGAAGACTTTAGGGAGGGAACCTATCAATTAGTCTTGTTGGATCTGATGCTGCCGGAAATGGATGGGTTCACGGTATGCAAAAACATTAGACTGATCAGCGATGTTCCGCTGCTCATGATGAGTGCTCGAATCGAGGAAGAGAGCAAAGTCAGGGGGCTTGGGCTGGGAGCTGACGATTATATTACGAAGCCCTTCAGTCTAACGGAACTTACAGCTCGCATTAAATCTCATCTGAATAGGTACCGCAGATATCAGGGCGTAGAGCCGGATTCGACAGATAGACAGTATAACGATGGGTTATCGATTGATTATTTGAATCAGCGCGCACAGGTTCATGGAGAACATGTGGCACTAACCAACAAGGAATGGGCTTTGCTCATACTGCTTGCTTCTCATCCTGGCCGGGTGTTTACCAAGGCGGAACTGTATGAACATGTCTGGAGTCAGCCAGAGGCGGGGAACTCGAGTACAGTCACAGTTCATGTGAAGAGCCTTCGGGCCAAGCTTGGTGACGAGCCCCATCATCCACGCTGGATTCAGACGGTGTGGGGCAGTGGTTACCGGTTCGTGGGGGAGCCTGAGGAATGAAGTTGAAGTACTGGTTAATGCTTGCCTTCCTCATTGTAATGCTGCTGCCTGTCGCTGCTGGGTGGGCGCTGTACTCCCTGTATAACTATTACAATGATCAGCGTGCCGTAACGGAATATGTGGAGTTGTCCGGACAATTGGCTCCTATTGAACTGGCTTTATCTGACCCGGGACTGTACCAGCTGCACTCGCCTGATGCTTTCGCTGCACTCTCTGAATTGGAGAATGGTCGGGTGAACTTTGCTCTGTATTTACCAACAGGGATTCGGGTGTACACATCAGAGGGGAGTACATGGTCTGCTGGAGCTTACACCGTTGGGGGGGCGGAGCTGTATCGTAATTTGTACAACTTACAGATACGTCATCGTACATTCTCGTTGAAGAAACCCGTATGGGAAAAAGGTGAGTTGGTAGGCATTTACGAAATCGTCATGCTGCGTGGAGATTGGCTGGAAGGCATATCCTTGCGGACTACCTGGGTCATGGGTCTCGCTGCTACTTTCTTTATTCTGTTATACGGAACAGTGCTGTGGTTGCTATCCCGAAAGCTCTTTCGGCCGATGAAATATCTCATAGAACGAATGGATGCTTTTGCACGGGGAGAGGCTGCTACGGATGTGGTACCTGTTCGTCATGATGAAATGGGCATCTTGCTCCAACAGTTTGATGCAATGCAAGACAAGATCAGACATACTCAGGCCGATGTGGAGAGGGAGCAAAAAGAAAAAGAGCTCATGATCGCCTCGTTATCCCATGATCTGAAAACACCGTTGATGTCCATTAGTGCCTATACGGAAGTACTTAACGGTGATCGTCAACTGAAACGCCTTGAAAGGCAGGAATATCAGGATGTGCTGCTCGGAAATGTGGAGCGGATGAAACAGATGATTAGTGAACTTGAGATGTATACGGCGTTGGGTTCCAGTGAATCGGAGATGGCCATGGTTAAGGTGGAAGGTGAAGAGTTTTTTGATATGCTGCTTGGGAGCTATGAGGGACTTGCCGAGCGTGGTCAGATTGACGTGAAGATGGATGTCCGCACAGATCAACTGTACCGAGTTCATCCCGAACAACTGATGCGCCTGACAGATAATCTGATAAATAATGCACTACGCCACACAAGGACGAACGGTGTAATGGGACTAGGGGTTATTGCTTCAGATTGGGAGCTTCCTGAATGGATTATTCCTTCGCTTAGAGCTGAATTGGATAACTACAGGGCGGGAGCAACATTGATCATAGTACAAAACGAAGGTCCTGCTATTCCTGAAGAACAGCTCATTCGTATCTTCGAACCCTATGTTCAACACCAGAATCAGGAGGAGAAGACATATGCAGGTGGTTCGGGATTGGGATTGAGTATAGCCAAACGGGTTGCAATAAAGCACGGAGGGGATATGCGCATGTGGTCATACGAAGGATATGGAACGCTGGCAGTATGCCGATTGCCTGAACATGGAGAATGTAAACGCAGAGAGGGTGGATAAGATGATGAAAAAAGGATGGATGATGCTGGGTACTGCTGTGTTGGCAGGCGCCCTGCTTGGAGGTTGCGCGGAGAAGGATATGCTGTCTATGTCAGGAGATGAGATGATTGAGAAGGTTGTCTCAGCAGAAACAGAACCCGCCTCGTATTATGCGGAAGGTGTGATGAAGATATGGGCGGATGACAAGCTGACTAACACGATGCAAATTAAGGAATGGGTAGATGGTGAAACCGGACGAAAGCGCACGGAAACATCAGAGAATGGCAATGTCAGTTACGCAGTTAATGATGGAAAGAAGATCACCATATATGAAAAAGAAACAGGGGCAGCATATTCCATGGATGCATCATCCGTGTCACAACAACCTAATCAAACCCAGAAGCAAATATTGCTCGATCAACTAGAGCGGTTACGTACTACGCATGATGTGAATATGATGGGACAGGAGAAACTTCATGGACAGGACGTCATTCATATTGAATTGACACCAAAAGAAGAAGGCGCATTCTCCATATCTTCAGAGTATTGGGTAGATCCCAAAACGTGGATGATTGTCAAAGTAAACAGCGCGTATGGGGATGGAAAATCAGAAATGGTCTATGATCCGATTCAGTATGACCCTGAATTCACAAAGGATACTTTCGTAATTGACATCCCTAAGGAGGTCGATGTGAAGGACTTGAACGATATGATGCAGAATTCCGAAGTGACCCTAGAGGAAGCGGAAAAAGCGTTGGAACAGCCGTTCCTACAGGACATGAGTGGAGAATTCGAACTATCACGGATCGAAATGTCTACATCGCGCGGTGAGCTGAGCAGAGATGAAGTAACCTTGTATTATGTAAGTAACGACAAGGTAGAAGTCAGCCTGACGGTATTCAAGATGCCGGAAGAAAATGTGGACGATACACTAATACCGGATGAAGCCGAGATTAAGGTTCGTAACACCGAGGGTTCATATATGAAGAGCATTCGGAACATATCATGGAGTGAGAATGGCTTGCGGTACTCCATCATGGGTGAAAACGAAGGATGGACAAAGGCAAAGCTGCAAGCTTGGGCGGAAGCACTGACCCTTACCAATCCGTCTAGATGAGCTAAAGAATAATAATAAGGTTGCCGCAGAAACGAAGCGGCAGCTTTTTTTGTATATTCTCCTTTTGGTGTGGTGGATATCTATTCGATCTCCTTTCAGTCCATTCCAAAAAGGCAAGAGGGCAACTTCACGTTTACAGTTCAATATGCATATTCATAGAAGACAATCTTGATTTGGTGATGGAGGCAGGAGAAGGGGGCATCGCAGGATGGCTGTTTTATCAACAGGGCCAATAGAAAATAATATAGTGGTGGGAAGCGGCGAGCGTCCTACACAGAGAATTACAGTGAAATTAGACAATTGGAGTCTCACTAGTTTCTCTACCGTTCTGGTTCAAGGCTATTATTTGAATGGTGTTCGCACACTATACGTTCAGGAATTGTTTAATGTTTTGCCTAACCAGGTTATAACAAAAGACTATTATGCAGATTTGGATGCATTTGAGTTTATATTTATCACAGGTGATGATACGGAGGATGAAGTTCAGATTTCCGTATGGGGGAAAAACCAGAACGGTCAACTGGTAACGGCACATCGTTTGGTGTCTGAGGAATTGTTAGGAGCGAACCCCGGTCTAGTCGGGGTAACGGGTGCGACTGGAGCTACAGGGACAGCAGGGGTTGCGGGAACAACTGGTCCTACAGGGGCTACAGGTGTTACAGGACTGACAGGAGTTACTGGTCCTCCTGGAGGAACTACGGGATCGACGGGAGAGACCGGTGTCACTGGGACCATGGGGGAGACAGGATCTACCGGAGTGACAGGAGTCACGGGCGCTACTGGAAGTACGGGGACCACAGGAGAGACAGGGCTTACCGGAGTGACGGGTGTTACTGGGAGTACAGGAATAACAGGAACGACTGGAGTCACCGGGAGCACAGGGGAGACAGGGTCTACTGGAGCCACGGGGATTACCGGGAGCACGGGAGAAACAGGGTCTACTGGAGCCACGGGGATTACCGGGAGCACGGGAGAGACAGGGTCTACTGGAGTGACGGGAGTTACTGGGAGTACGGGAGAGACAGGGTCTACTGGAGCCACGGGGATTACCGGGAGTACAGGAATAACAGGAACGACAGGGGTCACTGGTGTTACAGGTGCAACAGGCGTAACGGGAGTAGCGGGAACGACCGGAGTCACTGGTGTTACAGGAGCGACAGGACTGACGGGAACAACTGGAGTCACTGGTGTTACAGGAGCAACAGGACTGACGGGAACAACTGGAGTCACTGGTGTTACAGGAGCAACAGGACTGACGGGAACAACTGGAGTCACTGGTGTTACAGGAGCAACAGGACTGACGGGAACGACCGGAGTCACTGGTATTACAGGAACAACAGGAGTGACTGGGGCTACCGGTACGACAGGTGCCACGGGATCAACTGCAGCTTCGGCTCCGGCAGACTCTTCCTTGTTTGCTGATAGCCAGACCACGGCGTTGGGTCTTTCATTAGTAGCTGAAACAACGATTCAGACACTTAATGTACCTGTAGTGGCAGGTCAACGCGTGAAAATCGATAATAGTACACAAGTAGCAATAGTTGTAGGGTCTAACTGGAGTATTGCGTATAACATTAATCTGAGACGTAACGGAGTTTTAATTAATCAATTGCAACTCTCACGAACCGGTAATGCTTCGGGAACGTTGAGGTTTCTTTCCTCCAACACTTACGTGGATACATCCCCGACTACAACGACTAATGCATACACGATAAGTATCCAATTTACGACAACTAGCAACGTCACGAGTGCCTCAGCGGAAGTGAGAAATCTGAATGCTATTCGTTTCAGTTAAAATAGACATCGAACTTATGATAATTACACGTTACTTTTGTTGACATATATGATATTGTACATTACTCTATGGGTATACTTGATCAAAAAATTAGAAATATACCAATTCGAATCGAATTAAGATAATACAGCGGATGATAACGAGCGGGAGAGACCTGGGTTAGCCGAGCAATATGGCTAGTGTTCAGGCACCGAAGGAGCAAGCTGCTGCGCACCCGGCGCAGTGGTTAATCTCTCAGGTAAATGTACCATCGTTGGACGCAACTCTGGAGAGTGCGCGAACTGCGCCACCCAAGGGGTATATGATCAGTCAGACCGGTGAACTTGTCTGTAATCGCAGGCAATGCACCTTGTCGTGAGACACTGCTGATCGTGAAACTCTCAGGTATCGAGGACAGAGAGAGGGCCTAAGGCCTTCTTCTGTCCTTTTTTGATGTCATCATACCCTAAATAGGGACATTGTGGATGAAACTCCTGGATCGAAATGACGAATACATTTTACAAATATGAATCATGATTAATAATGGAGGGTTACAAGTGCGATTTAAAGATGTTTTCTCAATTATTGGTCCATCGATGACGGGGCCTTCAAGTTCGCATACAGCTGGTGCGGCAAGGTTAGGAAGAATTGCTCGTCAGTGGCTGGGATGTACGCCAGATCGTGCCCGGCTGACGCTGTACGGTTCATTTGCAGATACGTATCAGGGGCACGGAACAGATCTGGCACTGATCGGCGGTCTGCTGGATTATGTCACAGACGATCCGCGTATCCCGGATGCAGAGCAATACGCAGAGGAAGCGGGCATGGAGGTTGAGTTTTATACAAGTGGCCTGCCTGCTCCTCATCCAAATACGGTCAAAATTGAGTTGTGGCATGGAGAACGTGCCTGCTCCTTAATCGGTGCATCCATTGGTGGTGGAAGCGTATCGGTGCATTCGATGAATGATTTTCGTGTTCAGATTAGTGGTGAGTTTCCAACACTCGTTCTGCGACATGCAGACAAAGCAGGGGTGCTTGCGTCGGTAACGTCCACGATCAGTTCATCCGGGGTTAACATCGGGTATATGCAGGTGGACCGGAAAGCCCGTGATGGCGAAGCGCTTACCGCGATGGAAATGGATGGTGTGCCTAATCCTGATATGCTCAAGCGTCTAAAAGAGCTGGACCATGTGCTGGACATTCGTGTTATCGATTTGAAGAGAGGAGTTAATTCGGATGCGGTTTAAACATTTGCACGAGCTGAATACGATCTGTACAGCGGAATCCAAAACTATTGCTCAGCTGATGATCGAGGAGCAAGTTCAGGAGACCAATACACCGGAAGCGGATGTTGTGAAGCAGATGTCTGAATATTATCAGGTAATGAAGGAAGCGGTACGCAAAGGGTTAACGGAAGATACAACATCACGCAGTGGATTAACAGGTGGAGACGGCAAAAAAATGGCCGAGTACATTCGCAAGGGTGAGACTTGCTCGGGAGATGCTTCCGCACTTGCCATGGCGTATGCCCTGTGTGTATCTGAAGTGAATGCCTCCATGGGTCGGATCGTGGCAACACCAACAGCTGGTTCCTGCGGCATCATCCCCGGTGTTTTTATTAGCTCACAGGAGCGATTTGGCTGGACGGACGAACATTTGGTGAACGGGTTGTTCTGTGCGGGAGCGATTGGTTATGTTATCGCGAACAATTCATTTATCTCCGGAGCCGAGGGTGGGTGTCAGGCGGAAGTGGGTTCCGCTATCGGCATGGCTGCGGGTGCCATGGTTGAACTGCGTGGAGGTACACCGGAACAGGTTGTTCATGCCGTTGGTTTGGCGTTAAAAAATACACTGGGCCTTATCTGCGATCCAGTCGCAGGCCTTGTTGAAATCCCGTGCATCGTCCGTAATGGACTGGGTGCAGTTACGGCGCTGGCTGCGGCTGATATGGCCTTGGCCGGAGTGCGTAGTGTCATTCCGTCAGACGAAGTCATCGATGTCATGCTGGAAGTAGGCAGTGCGATGCCGAGCCGTCACCGGGAGACAGCCCAAGGTGGACTGGCCCAGACACCTACCGGCCGCAAAATGATGCAGAAGTTGGCTAAACCGAAGGCAAAGCGTGCAGAGCCTGAGACTGAGTCCCCTGCTGAAAATGACGTAGAAACTAAGGCATAAATCGGATTGATATGAAAAGCCGGTACAAATCTTCCTGGTGAAGAGATGTATCGGCTTTTTTTGTCTTTTTCCAACGAAGAAAAACAAAAAAACATTGACGATCTATATATCGATTAGATATATTAACAACTATCATATATCAATACGATATATAAAAGAGCGAAACAAAACTAAAGGAGATGGATAGAATGAAAGGTATTTTCCAGACGAGTCTACTGTTTTTGAAAAACGGAGCCACCATTGTAGGTTTAATTACGGCTGTGCTGTTTCAGGTTTTTTTTAACATCATCTGGCTTAGCGGATACGACCAGGTTAACGAAAGAATGACTCAATTGGCTGTCACCATCGTGAATGAAGATGGGGTAGCGGCTGAACCAGTGGCTAAGTCTTTGGCGGCAGGTCTGAATTTCGAGATCAAACCATCTGAATCGATGCAAGAAGCACGACAGATGTTAACGGATCGGAATGTGTACATGATTATTGAGATTCCATCAGGTTTCATGCAACAGGCAGAAGACTTGTCAAAACTGATGACAGTGAAGTATGTGATGAACGAATCAAACGTGGCTACCGTGAAAAGTGTGATGCAGAACGTAGCCGCACAAGTTACAGCGACGTTGAACCGTGAAGTACAAGAGAATGGCATTCGCGGAGTGCTGAATCAGTCCGGTATGACTGCTGATCAGTCCGATGCGCTGGCGCTTGGGTTGTCTTCACGCGTGGAGGCAGAAGTGGAGCGACTGAATCCTGTTGATAATTTTTCTTTTTCCATGGTACCGATGTTGATTGTAACGGCTACGTTTACTGGAGCGATGTTGCTTGGCATGAATCTGCAGAAAGTATCTGGTGAACTGAGTAACAGGGCAGGGAAATGGGAGCGTTTCTGGGCGCGCAACATCGTTAATGTTGGTGCTGCATTTATTGTCTCGCTCGTTGGGTCGGGGATGATGCACGTTATGGGGGTATCGTCAGCAGATGGTTGGTTCATGTTATGGCTTTTCCAGTTGCTGGTCACCATATCTTTTATACTCATGGCTCAGTTGAGCTTGTTGTTGCTTGGCAATGCTGGGGCTTGGTTAAACAGTGCGCTGTTGCCTCTGCTGATGTTGTCCTCGGGCTCAACGATTCCACGCGATGTAATGTCTGAGTTCTACCAAGGGATCGGTCATTATCTGCCGGCGACCTATGCGGTAGAAGGCATGACGAACCTTGTGCTTGGGGGCAACGGGATTGGCAGGGATGTATTGTTCCTTGCAGTAATAGGGGGAGCAACGTTGACTCTGGGTGCCCTTAGCATCTGGATCAGACGCTCCGGCCCGGTACGTTCTGAAGCTCATAAGGAGGACCAGACTGCTGCTGTGCCTGTTGCTCTGAAAGCAACCGTTTCGTCATCTGAACATTGAACAAGGGGTACTGATTGTGATACGTTAAGGGGAATGGAAAGGAGCGGTACACCGATGAACACGCAGCATGTCATCCTCGGAATACTGCACAATCAGCCAAGTTCCGGATACGAGATCAAGCAGTACTTTGAACAATATTTTTCATTTTTCTTTGATGCCAGCTTTGGCACCATATATCCTACACTTGCGAAGATGGAAAAGTCAGGATTGCTGACTAAGGAATCGGTTAAGCAGGAAGGGAAACCTGATAAGAACGTGTATTCATTGACCCCTGAAGGAGCAGCGCAATTTCACGCCTATTTAATGAGTCCTTTGGAAGCTGAGGTATTTCGTTCTGATTTTCTGATGCGGTTGTATTTCGGAGAGTTGGCGGATGAAGATACCGTAACGGGTTGGATATCCAGCCAGTTGAAGCGAAAGGAAATGTTATACGCTGAACTTCAGCGCCAGATGGAAGAATTCGGCGAACGTATTTCGCCTGCACAGCGTCTGTGTCTGCAAGTGGGGCTTGTACAATATGAGGCCACCATCCAGTTGCTCAAGGAACAGCTGGTTCAGCCAGAGTAATCCATGGTCATAATGAATTACGTCAAAATCAAATAGGCACTCATCAGATCCGGAACAGGTCTGTGAGCGCCTATTTGGTTTTTTATATTCCGATGAAGTGGACCCATGTCCGGTCTTGTATAAAAGCAAATATAGCTTGGTGTTTATGTGAGACTAGTACTCAGTACAGCATATCCATACGCGGGCAGTTCAATGGCGAGTACGCCATCTTCCTTGGCGGTGCGATGGTTTCCGCCGAATAACTCGGTCCATTCCTCGTCACCGGCCTCAAGCTCGACAATAGCTGTCTCTTCTGATCGATTGAACAGAACCAGAATGCGTTCCTCCTCATTTTGTCGCTCAAATACCAGTTGGCTGCCATCGGGACGAGCCTGTAAGAAACGAACGGTGCCTTCTGCACGCAGGGCAGGATGCGCATGACGCAGGGAGATTAGTTTCTGATAAAAGTTAAACAGCTCTCGGTCTTGCTTCGCTTCATCCCATTCCATGCATTTACGGCAACCCGGATCATGTTCGCCGTCCATGCCAATCTCGTCTCCGTAATAGATGCACGGCGCGCCCATATAACTGAACTGGAATAACGCAGCCAGCTTCATCTTGCGCTGGTCGCCTTCACACAGCGTGAGCAGCCGCGGGGTATCGTGGCTGTCCAGCAAGTTAAACGCCACTTCGCTGGCCTGAAGCGGATAACGGGATAACTGTCGCCCGATGGAGTTTGCGAACTGTTCGGCGTGCATCGTATTTTTCACAAAGAAAGCATTCACGGCATCGGTAAACGGATAGTTCATGGACGCGTCGAACTGGTCGCCTTGCAGCCAGGAAGAAGACTCGTTCCATACTTCGCCCAGAATATAGGCATCCGGATTAGCCGCTTTGACTACACGGCGGAAATCACGCCAGAATGCATCATCCACTTCGTCTGCCACATCCAGCCGCCATCCGTCCGCACCCACTTCCTTGATCCAGTACTCGGCAACCTCCAGCAGATAGGCCTTCACCTCGGCATTCTCCGTATTCAGCTTTGGCATGTGCGCTTCGAATCCGAAGGTCTCATACGTAGGAATGCCGTCCTTCACGTCCAGCGGGTATTCGTGTACATGGAACCAGTCCTTGTATTTGGATTGTTCTCCGTTCTTCTGCACATCTACAAACGGCGCAAATGTCTTCCCGGAATGGTTGAACACAGCATCCAGAAGTACGCGAATTCCACGTGCATGACACAGCTCGACCAATCGTTTCACGGTATCTGCGTCACCAAAGTGCCGGTCTACCCGCAGGTAGTCTTCGGTATCGTATTTGTGATTGGTAGTGGCTTCGAAGATGGGTGTGAAGTAGATCGCATTAATGCCAAGATCGCTGATGTAATCCAGATGGTCGATCACGCCCTGAAGGTCACCGCCGAAGAAATTGAAAGGTGTCGGCTCACCACCCCACGGCTCTACCTTTTCCGGACTAATATCCGGGTTGCCGTTGGCGAATCGTTCAGGGAAAATCTGATAGAACACTGCATCCTTAACCCATGCAGGGGGTGTGAATACAGCTCCAGCATGAATATAAGGGAACTGGAACATACGACCCGGATCGTCTGGTTCTTTTTCCTGGAAGTCCGTCTCGGTCATCCAGATCTGTTCGTCTCCGTTTTTGAGCAGAAAAGAGTACTTCAGTCGGTGGTAGGGAGGTTTCACCTCACCCTCGAAGTAATCGAACATGGAGTCAGAGGTGAACTTTGTTAAGGGAACCAGCGCTTTGGTTGCATCCCACGCATATTTATCCCCGGTCAGGGCGTGTACCTCGGTCAGATCATTCTTTTTGGTACGCAGGCGCAGGTGGATTGTATCTTGGTCATAGGCATAGGCCCAGTTTCGTTTCGGTTGATGATAGATGGCTTCCAGCAGCATAATGAAATTCCTCCCGTCAGGTGTAGAACTGATATGTACTTGGTAGACTTGATTAATATGACATTCCCCATGTTAATGGATAAGCTATAATTAGCATGTGTGGTAACGTAAAGGACTTCAACATTTGCTCAACAAGACATGAATCCATATGATATAGACAGCTTTTATCATGATGATGCTCAGATATATCATTAACCCAATGGGGGCAGAAAGGAAACGAATATTCGGATGAAAACCAAACTGTTATATATTGAAGACGATACGGAAATTGCGACTTGGGTCAGAGCCGATCTGGAGGAACGCGGTTATGAGGTGGTGTGGCTCGGCAGTGGTGAAGGCGCAGCGGAGGCCGCTGTCGGTTGCTCACTCATTATTCTGGATGTCATGCTGCCCGGACTGGATGGATTTACGGTGGGCCAGCGACTGAAAAAAGAACATCCCGCCGTGCCCATTGTCATGCTCTCGGCCAGAACGTCCATTGACGATAAGTTGCACGGTCTTGATTTTGCCGATGACTATGTGACCAAACCATTTCACCCCGATGAACTGGCTGCCCGGATTGAAGTACAACTGCGTAAGGCAGGAACAGCGGTATCCACGGATACAGCCCTGAAGCTGGATCATCTCTCCATCTATGAGAAGGACAATCGGATCATCAATGAGGAGACGGGGGATGAGATTATTTTATCGGGAAAACAGTTCCACATCTTCGCCTACCTGCTACGACATATGGGCATGATTCGAACCAAAGAGCAGATCTATGAAGCCGTCTGGAACGAGCCCTATCTGGATGGGGACAAGACTTTAATGGTACATATTCGACATCTACGCGAAAAGCTGGAGCTTGATCCGGCCAATCCGGTAGTTATTCAGACGGTCCGTGGTGTGGGATATCGTGTGAAAAAGCCATGATTCGGTGGTTCAAGGAACGGAAGATCATGAAGGGAGAACGGAAGGGAGAACGAAGCATGGAGCAAAAGCAATCCGGGCGGCGTAAGCTTCGCTTTGGGCGGTCCTTGATGTCCAGATACATCATCCTGATCTTGGCGGCTGTATTATTTGTCCCCGTCATTCTTCCGATCATGTCCATCATATATGTTGTTGTAGTGAATAACACGAATATGAATCAAGCGGCACCTTATGGTGACGTTACCCAGATCAGTAACCTCTGGTCGCTTGAAGCGGAGAACCTGGATGGTGCTTCGGATGAAGAGATTAAGGCCCAGTTGGAGCAATTACATGGCTCGTATCCCAAAGCTTCCATGTATCGTGTGAAAGCGAGCGGTGAGACCCTCTTTATTCTCGGTAGTGAAGATGTAACGCTTCTGAAATCCACGTCGCCGGATGGCAGGACAGACACGACATTGAGATGGTCACTGGATTCCGGGCAAACGGCAGAGACCCGAATTCCAGCCGAATGGAATGCGAACAATACCGTGCAATTCATGAAAGAAGCTTCCTTTCGCGATCCGTTGACCGTAGTTTCATATATTGGCGGGGGTGAAAAGGACAGAGGACAGGGCTTCATGATCATTGAAGTGCCGAGATCACTTCTGCAAATGAATCACAGTAACGGGCTGCTGGAACTTTTGTATCTCGGCATTGTAATGACCATCATCTTTCTGAGCTTCATCATGATGTCGATTCTCTTCTTCGCACGCATTCGCAAACGACTTATTCGTTTGCAGACAGCCATGATGACCACAGGCAAGGAAGGCCTCCCGCTTCCGGTAGATATCCGCCAGTCAGACGAGATCGGTCAACTGGAAGAAGCCTTCAATCAGATGGTGCATCAACTGTCCGACAGCCGTCACCGTGAACGCGAGGAGGAACAATTGCGCAAACGTCTCATTGCGGGGCTTTCCCACGATCTGCGTACCCCGCTAACGGTGATTCGTGGACATATGCATGCTTTGCACAAGGAAGAGCTGAGCGAGCAAGGTGACCGTTCATTACATCGCATGGAAGCAAAGATGGAGGACCTCGGCGGGCTCATTGACAACATGTTATCCTACAATTTGCTCACGAGTGGGAAATATACACTGAAGCTGGAAGAGAAAGATATACTGCGGATCGTCAGGGAAACGGCGGCCGCCTGGTACCCAGTCTGGGAGAAGGAGCAATTTGAGATTGATATTGACCTCCCGGAGGAACCGCTGATCTGGCATATGGATGAACAGGGCATGCGTCGTATTCTTGATAATTTGTTCCAAAACGTGATCCGTCATGCCGACAGCGGGAAATATATTGGTATATCAACTCAGGAGATTCAGGGTGAGACGGCCATCGTTATTCAGGATCGGGGTCCGGGAATGCAACCGAATGCCGACACAAAAGGCACAGGTCTGGGTTTGTCCATTGTAGACCTGTTGATCCGTGAGATGGGTCTGCGCAAGAGGGTAGACAGTTCCGATACGGGTGTCCAGACATATATCTACAGTGGTAAGGGGAAACAGGGAAACAACAAACCGCTGAAATAGCTTTTTTAAACTAAACTTAAACTAGAGACTACTTTGGCTTTAACCTTGGAAGGTTACGATAGTTCTGAGGTGATCATACAGTGAGTGAAAATATTATTCAAACGGCTAATCTATGGAAAACATACCGGGACCGTGCAGCGGTCCGTGAACTTGATCTGCATATTAAAAAGGGAGATATCTACGGCTTCCTCGGTCCCAACGGCGCCGGCAAAACAACAACGATTCGCATGCTTCTCGGCTTGATTAAACCAACCAAAGGTGTGATCCGTGTCTTCGACAAGGATATCCGCAAGGATCGCATGGATATTTTGCGCCGTGTGGGTTCCTTGGTCGAATACCCGTCCTATTACGGCCATCTGAACGCAGTAGAGAATCTGGAAACTTTGCGCCGCATCATCAATGTACCAAAATCAAGAATTGCTGAAGTGCTGTCCATTGTAGATCTGACCAAGGATGCCAAACGTTCAGTGAAGGGGTATTCCCTTGGGATGAAGCAACGTCTGGGTATTGCCAGCGCTTTGCTGGGTGAACCAGAGCTGCTGATTCTGGACGAACCAACGAATGGGCTTGATCCTGCCGGTATTCAGGAGATTCGGGAACTGATCAAACGCATGCCGCTGGAACATGGCATTACCGTTCTGGTTTCCAGCCACTTGCTGAGTGAAGTCGAACAGATGGCAAGTCGTGTTGGTATTATCCGTGAAGGCAAGATGGTGCTTCAGGATACCATCGCAAGTCTGCATAGTCAGACGGGTAGCTCTATCCGGTTAACGGTTTCCGAGCCGGAAGAGGCTATGAAGCTGGCGAGAGAACAGGGCCAATTTGGTCAGCAACAAGGTTCTGCATTAACTTTTCCTTATATGGATAACAGTTCAGTGGCACTGCTTGTGCGCCGATTAATTGAGCAGGATCATGATGTGTATCGTGTAGAGGAACAGCGTCAGTCGCTGGAAGATCTGTTCATGCGGGTCATTGGCGAGGGGGCTTCCATATGACCGGGCGTGCATTATCGTCAGACTGGCTCAAGATTCGGGGGAAAGGGATCTGGTTTCTTGTCTTTCTGGCCCCTCTTGGATTGACAGCGATGCAGGCGCTTAATTTTGGCTTACGGCTGGACTATCTGAAAGAGCAGTATGCAGATAACCTGTGGGGCGGATTATTGGGCAATGTGGTTGTCTTTGTGCCCTTGTCTCTGATGCTGGGAGCAACCATTCTCAGCTCCATGATCGCCAATGTTGAGCATGAACAGGGATCGTGGAAACAGTTGCTCGCGATGCCCATTCCCAGACCAGCCGTGTATTTAGCCAAGTTCCTGCTTGCTTGTGTGCTGCTGGTGATCTCCTGCCTGCTGCTAACCGCAGGAATTGTGGGTCTGGGTCTGATCCTCGGATTCCATGCCAGCGAAATACCTTGGACACATGCGATCAAGCTGGGTCTATTGCCTTTGGCTGGTGCACTTCCGGTGTTGTCACTGGAGTTGTGGCTCACGATGGTTAACAAGAATCAGGCGCTTCCCGTCACCCTGGGTATCGTTCTCGCGATAACGGGTATGTTCTCACTCAGTATCTCACCAATCTTTCCGCTCGCATGGGCACAGATGGCCTGGAATGGGCCTAATCCATACCTGTATGCAGGCATGGGGGCAGGTCTAGGGTTATTAATCCTGTTGCTGGGTATGGTGCATTTTAGCCGGAAGGATGTGGCCTGATATGAGCTTTGCGACAACGTACTTCCGAATCTTGTCCGCTGAACGATTGAAAATGAGCAAATCGCCCATATGGCTCCTGATTCTGCTGAGTCCACTCATTGCGCTGCTCATCGGACTGTTGTCCACGCCATCGGGCAATTGGCAGGTATTGATGACCACGATGGTTTTCCTGCACGGATTGTTATTGTTACCGATGCTGACTGGTGTGTTTACGTCCTTTGTCTGCCGTTTCGAACATGCAGGTGGAGGGTGGAAGCAGATGCTGGTTTTACCGCTCACACGTTCAGGTGTATATGCAGGTAAACTGACGATTGTACTCATGCTTCTGGCGGGCACGCAAGTATTGTTGCTGATGTCCATTCTGCTGGCAGGCATGTTTCACGGCATTACGATGCCAGTACCTTGGGGATTCTTGGTAGGTAAACTGCTGCTTGGCTTGCTGGCCTGTATACCCCTGGCTGCCCTGCAGATGTTCGTTTCATTGGTGTGGAGCAGCTTTGCCGCACCGCTCGCACTGAATTTTGCATTGACCATACCGAATATTCTCATTGTAAACTCGGCGACATATGGGCCGTATTATCCATGGGCACAACCGATGATTCTGATGACACCCGTGGACGGCGCAGGTTTCGGAGCCTACAATGTTCCACTGATCACAATGCTGGCGGTTGTTGGAGGCAGTGCTGTTATTTTCATTGGAATCGGCATGATGTATTTTGCGAAAAAAGAAATCTGAATAATCCGTTACACCCTTGGTTATCGTAAGTCAAAATCCTCTTTAAGCAAAACATGCAAGCTCTATTGTATGTATGCTTCAGGAGGATTTTTTCTAATGTCTGACCCACCCATCATGAATGGTCAACTCCCGAATGAATCTGAGGAGTACTATTCAAGGATTTGAAGTGATCTCAGCAATCTAAGGAACCTGAGACATGTTATATCCAATGAAACAACCGTTTGCAGCGTTTATGTCAGGAGATTATGGGGATTAACGTGCCTGATGTTCTTTAACATTTACAAAGGGCACATGGACGCCAAATAAGATGTCCTGGGTTCTTTAGAAAATTGCTTAGCCATTCGTCAGAATCAGCTGACTTGGATTTGAACTTCAAACTTGTTAGAGGCTTACATTGATCCTTGTATAAATTGTCTGCCTTTGCAGGCACCTCCTAAGTAAATCAAAATTCCAAGTATTACCTCACACATCATGTGAATTGAAACATAGATTGCAAGCAAAATGAGACGAGAATCTGGTAAAATAAAAAAAGCTGTTTCTAGGCAGGCTTACATGGTTATTCGAGGGTAGGCCCATTTTAGTAAGGGATAATTAATCCCTGCTGTTAGATGAAGATATTGGCTGAGAAAAGAGGGGTAAGCCTTGGATATTAATAAAACGGAAACCCTGAAGCGCATTATTTCTGAGGGAAGTTCTTACCAATCACTGTTTTTTAACCATCCGGATGCCATTTATGTAATGGACATCCATGGAAACTATATTGATGCTAATCCCTCGGTAGAGCGGATATCTGGGTATACACTGGATGACTTGATTCGTATGAATCAGAGTGAGATCTGTCCTCCGGACAGTGAAAATTCACGCAAACAATACATTAAAGAGGTACTGGCTGGACGTTCAGTCAGTAATCCCATTACTTTTTATCATAAAGATGGTTCCCTGAAACAGGCAGAGATAACGTATGTGCCTATAACGGAGGGAAAAGAAGTTGTAGGAATTTATGGCATTGCCAAAGATGTTACCGATATCCTGGAAGTGCAACGTGAGCTTAAGGAGGCACAGGAGAAATATCAGGTGCTGGCTGACCATGCACAAGATCTGATTACAACTTGTGCTATGGATGGCGAGTTGTTATACGTTTCCCCTTCCGTGTACACCTTACTGGGTTATAAGCCGGAGGAAGTCATAGGTAAGTCCTTCAAGGATTATTGTTATTCGGGAGATTATCCGGACCCTATGGATCTTTCCAAGATCGGCAATGGCTGCAAGATGCGTGTGTTGCACAAGAAGGGACATTATATCTGGATGGAGACATTGGCGAAACCTGTTGCTGGAGAGCGTGGCAAGAGTGTCCAGATTGTAAGCATCAGCAGGGATATTACCCAGCATAAGGATGCGGAAAGACGTCTTCGGGAAAGCCGTCAGCGATACAGATCGTTGTTCGAACATAACCCGGCAGCTGTGTATTCATTGAATCTGGAAGGTAAATACAGCGCAGTGAACAGCAAACTGGTGCAAATGTTGGATATTCCGCGCAATAAGCTTATTGGCCAGTCTTTTTTATCCAATCTGGATAAATGCGAAGTGCAATATGGCAAACATTATTTTGACATGGTGAAGCAAGGCGAACCGCAATATTATGAGACCCGAATCGTCAATTCAAGTGGTCGGAAGATTGAAGTATCTGTTACGAATGTGCCCATTATTGTGGATAAGGAAATGGTGGGCGTCTATGGGATCGTGTCCGATATTACCGAGCGCAAGGAATACACGGAACGGATTCAGGAGCTCAGCAAGCAACATGAGCTGATTCTCAACACGGTTACAGAAGGAATATTTGGTTTGGATGCGGATGGAATCACCATGTTTATGAATCCAGCAGCAGCTTCGATGTTCGGTTATGAGGCGAAAGAATTCATTGGCAAAAACTCACATCCCATCATCCATCACACCCGTGCAGACGGAAGTCATTTGCCACAAGAAGAATGCCCGATCCACATGACCGTGTTGGATGGACAGATACGTTCAATCAAGGAAGATGTGTTCTGGCGTAAAGATGGCAGCAGCTTTCTGGTGCAGTATCAGGTGACGCCGATTATTGAACAGGGACAGATTCAGGGCGCGGTGGTTGTATTTAATGATGTGACTGGCGAACGTGAAATTGTACGTGCCAAAGAGACAGCTGAGCTGGCAGCTCAGGCCAAGTCGGAATTTCTGTCGATGGTTAGCCATGAGATCCGGACACCGATGAACGGGATCGTGGGGATGACAGAATTGTTGATCGGTACCGATTTATCGGAAGAACAGCGTGAATATGCCGAGATTATTCGAGACAGCGGCGATGCTCTGCTGAACATCCTTAATGATATTTTGGACTTCAGTAAGCTGGAATCGGGGAAAATGGCACTGGCTTATGAACCATTTGCATTACGCAAGATGTTGGAACAGGTTGCCGAACTGTTTAAACCGCTTGCAGATGAGAAACATCTGGAGATCAGATATCGTCTCAATCCAAGCATTCCTGAGTTCATGGTCGGTGACGCCATACGTATCCGGCAGATTCTGGTGAACTTGGTTGGCAATGCGCTCAAGTTCACAGATCAGGGAAGCATTGAGGTTGCCGTGGATATTATCAAGGGTAGAAAGCCTGAAGACAGTGTTCTTGATTTTGCGGTGCAAGATACGGGAATTGGCATCCCGGCTGACAAGCTGGATCAGTTGTTTCAGTCCTTCTCTCAACTGCATCCGGTGATTAACCGGAAGTATGGTGGTACCGGACTGGGACTGGTCATCTCCAAGCGACTCGTGGAGATCATGGGAGGTAGTATCAGTGTCGAGAGCATAGAAGGGGAAGGCTCAACCTTCCGGTTTGCTGTTCCTGCGGCGAGTGTAGATGCTTCAGCAGAACAGACAGCAAGTCAGTTCCATCATGATCGCACACGTCAAAGTGATAAGGTGGCCATGCGTATTCTGGTGGCGGAGGATCATCCGGTGAACCGGAAGATTTTGCGAGAATATCTGGAGAAGCTCGGATACCACGCAGATGTATGTACTAATGGTGTGGAGGCAATTGATGCCATCTCTCAGAATGCTTATGATATTGTCCTGATGGATATTCATATGCCTGTGATGGATGGACTGAAGGCGACAGACCTGTTACACCGCCTAATTCCACAGGATCGCATACCTCCAATCATCGCAGTTACAAGCAATGCCAAACGTGAAGATAAGGAAGCTTGTCTGGAGATTGGTATGCGTGACTTTATTAGCAAACCGGTTATGCTGAGTGAGTTGAAGCGAGTGTTACAGCAATGGGGGCCAAGGGACGAACCTCAGCTTGCACCGAATTGAACAACTACTCAAATCAATTATGAAATTGATTCATCTGGCTGTGAAAAATAATAAACACAAACATGCCAATAAAACTCCTCGGATGGAGTGTTATTGGCATGTTTGTGTCGGCAGGCTTTTGAAGTTGAGCCGAAGCATACAAAGTGGAGTTGTATACGAATGGCTTATACCAATGTCAGACGATTGATGTTACCTGATAGGATTTCACAGGAATTGTTGAATTTCTCACGTTCCGTTGCATCCAGATTCAATTCGATAATCTCTTGAATACCATTGCCACCGATGATTGCAGGAACACCGACGCAGACGTTATGTTGCTCATACTCTCCATCCAGGATAGCTGATACGGCGATGATCTTGTGTTCGTCATTGAGGATGGAACGAGTGATATGCGCGAGGGCATTGCCGATTCCGAATTGGGTAGAACCTTTACGGGTAAAGATTTCCCAGCCGGCATCCTTTGTTTTGCGTGCAATATCCTCCAGATCCAGATGTTTGAAGCGCTCCTTGTGCTGATCCATGATGTGCATAATCGGTTTGCCACCGATGGTCACATGCGACCAGGCCACGAACTGGGATTCTCCATGCTCTCCGAGAGCATAACCATGCACACTGCGTGGATCGATGGAGAAGACTTCAGACAGCAGTGTTTTGAGTCGTGAAGAGTCAATGGACGTGCCTGTACCGATGACGTGTTCGCGCGGGAGGCCGGATAATTTCCATACCATATAAGTTACTATGTCAACCGGATTGGCAGCGACGACAAAAATCCCGTTAAATCCACTGTTCATGATCGGGACCACGATGTCTTTGGCAATCGACTCCGCTTCCTCCAGAATATCCAGCCGTGTCTGTCCTGGCTTGGGATTTGCCCCGGCAGTTAAGATAATAACATCCATATTGCCACAATCGGCGTACGTGCCTGCATATACCTTGGTGCGGTTATGTGTGAAGTCCATACAATGGGAAAAATCCAGTGCCTGTGCTACAGCACGGTCATACGTCCGGTCCACCATCATAATTTCCCTGCATATCGATTGATTAATCATGGAATACGCACAACTCGAACCGACAAGACCCGCCCCGATCACCGCTACTTTGCCTGATTTGCCTAACACTGCCGTTCAGCCCCCATTTAGATTGATATTTATCCGTTACTAATGCGTCCTATGTTAAGTATAGTCCTTTATTTTATGCTGGAATCCACTTCTACGTTACATAAGATAACACATGAAAAAGCTGCGCAGCAATGATATCCGCTATCGCGGGAGCGTATTGGAGTAACGGAGTTAACAAAATTGACATGAATAATCCATAATCATAAGATTTGACGGCGTTTGCACCTGTGTCATTCGACATGACAGCATTCATGCTTGTTGTCGGATTGGGGGTTATTTGTGCGGATCATATACCTGACAAAACTTCTTAGGAATCCGCAGAAACAGAACAAAACCGCCAAAGGGATCTGCCGAGAAGCTGACGAATACATACGGACAAGCAAAAGATAAGCATACTTGATCCATGAGACAGGTTGCCCCGATCCGATGACGGTTCCATAAAGGAACGCTGAAGCCATAATGTTTTTATTCAAGAATCAATTTCATAACTCACTAAAGGTATTATGAAATTGATTCCCAAAAGACTTCATTCCGGGAGGGAATTAATGATGATTGAAGAAGCAGGAGCAACGACGGAAACGGCCAAGAGCCTGGGCATAGGTGCCAGTACTCTTCGTAAATATGCGGCGGCACTGGAAGAACAGGGATACCGGTTCGAACGGTCAGCCAACAAATCCAGACTATTCAAGTCCGACGACATCGAGTGCATTGAACGGCTGATGACTGAACTCAGAGAGCATAATCTACCCTTGGCTGATGCTGTGGTGACTGTATTGGCTCCAGAAGCACCTGTAGCTGTAGTAGAAGTGGATGTCCCGGTGGTGGGAATTGAAGGTCTGTCAGAGGCGGAATGTGCAGCGACAGTCATGTCATCTGTACTCCCTGAAGAACCTGAAATAATGGGTAATCTGAGATCCTATGAAGGTCTGGGGCAACTGGTAAGTGAGGTGACTTATGGTGCTGTAGAACAACAGCAGGATGATCGGGTACAGCTGCTGCAACAGCGGGTCGATGAACTGGAGCTGACCCTTCAGCATCTGGCGGAGACACATATGGCGCTTCAGGAACAGATGGAAAAACAGCGTCTATGGATGAACGAGAAGCTGGAAGAGGAGCGGGATCGTGAACTCGTAACCAATCTGCGCAGTTTCCAGGGAAGAAAACGCAAACCCAAAGGAGTATCCCTGCGTATGTTGTTCGGGTTCCTGCCCAAGAAGCATAAGGAAGCTTGAATGACAGGCTCTTGCTCATCGTGATTTTGCATTATGGGCCTGATATAATAAGCTCCATACAACATGAAGACTGGCAACGAACTGCTCAGTATAGATAAAGACTGAGTGGATCAGGAAGCTGGCGTGGGAGGATCTGTGGAGCTGCGACGAAGTTGGCAAAGATTGCTCGGACTATGGACGGATCGTCCTCGGCGGGAAGGCAAGACCATTGCTGAGCGTTATACAATACAGGAATTGCTGGGTATGGGGAGTTATGGGCTGACATACCTGTGTACAGATGACCAGAACGGCAGGGAAGTGGCATTAAAGGAGTCCAAGCCTAGCAAGGGCAGACTCTCTGCGCACCTGTTGGAGCGGGAGGCGGACGTGATGAGACGTCTGCATCATCCGGCGATCCCTGATCTATTGGATGTGTTCACATCCGGGAGACGAAGTTATATCGTTACCGAGTATATTCGTGGACAGACGCTGGAAGATTGCATATTTGAGCAAGGTCTTCGATATACGGAGCGGGAATGTCTGGAATTGGCAGGTCAACTGCTGGCTCCGGTGGCTCATGTGCATGAGCAGGGATATATTCATGGAGATGTGCGGATTCCCAATGTTATTTTACGTGAAGGGATGGTGCATTTGATTGACTTTGGCCTGGCGAGACGCTTGGGGGAGCCGTTGTTGCCGGAGCTAAAGCGACGTATGCGTGAAGTCCCTGAGCCTGAAGATGAACCGGCTACACCGGATCATGATTTGCAGGATATCGGCCACTTTCTTCTCTTTATGCTGTATTCGGCTTATGAGCCAGAGAAGGGCCGCGAACCCGCCAGCTGGCAGGAGGAACTTAAGCTTACGCCGGAATTGCACCAGATGCTGGAGCGACTCCTTGGACTCCGGCCAAGTTATGAGGGTGGGGCGACAGAGTTACAGGCAGAGATTGAGAATGTGTTGCTGAAATTACAATGAAATAAGCTCTGTAGGCGGACCTATATTTGTTATCCGTGACCTCTTCGTATGATATCTGCAGGGGTCTTTTTCCTTTTTGCTGAAAATGCAAAACGTATCAAAACAGTGGGTTAAATGATATAATGGATAACAATTACACGTTGAAGGAGGCGATTCATCATATGCTTAAAAAACTGGAAGGCGATCATGCCGAATTATTCAAATCGTGGTTTCATAGCAAAAAAGACACCATTGTGGATATTGAAGGTAAGCATTATTTAATCAAGCCGCTGGAAAACGTGGTTCAGGAAGAAATAGAAAGTGATCTGGAGCTCAAAACTCTAATTATGCAAGCCAAAAAAGATATTTCTTCGGGTAGGGTCTACTCTACAGATGATATAATTGACGCAATTGAAAAAGGGAATTTATAGATGTTGATCCAGTGGACACCTTCAGCAAGACAGGCTCTCGCTCAAATCGGAAGTATTCGTTTCACTCAGGAAGAGACAAAGCTCTATAAGATTGAACTAGTTCGAAGAATTGAATTGAAGGTGGCTGTCATGGCGGAATCCATGCCAGCTCAGGAACCATCCTGGCAAGGGACGTACCGGATATTAGTTGATAAATTTAAAGTGTATTATTCGTTCTCTCTGGATAAGCGAATTTGCTATATTGAAGCATTAAGACATCAAAATCAGCAAAATTGATACATACTTATATAGAAACAATAAAGGGGTGTTCTGCTGGCCGTAAGTACGGCTGGCGAACACCCCTTTATTACATATTCATTTATTGTAGCGTCTAATAAGCTGGTGTGATCATTGCTCTTTAAAACCAGTTGTGTTAGCAGCTTAGCTGGAGCTGTATTTTCTGCTTTTGTAATACCCGGAGCCACTACGGCTATCCCGGTATTTCACATCCGAAGAAGAATAGCGCTTGTAGGAACGCTTGCCTGAGGAACTACTGTGACGTTTATATGAGCGCCTGTCGGAGGAGCTATGACGTTTGCGGTGAGATGAAGATTTGGAATCGATAAGTTTGCCGATAATCTTTTTGAACATGAGCTTTCACCCTTTCGACTTCAACTGTTTTAAGCATATACGTGGCCAGATATGGAGGGGTTTCGATTTTTTCATGGATAATTGTATTCAATGGACAGGAGCTTGGCGTATAATAGGATGTTGCTGATTGCGCGGAATTTTTTATTTTGAGCGTTTAGCGTTACAATAGAGGACAGGATAAGATTTTAACGGACAGGAGCAGTTGTTATGATTACAATAAAGACCAAAGAACAGATTGAATATATGAAAAAAGCCGGAGAAATTCTCGCCGCATGCCATAGAGAAATTGCAAAGATGATTCGTCCAGGCATTACGACACAGGAGATCGACCAGTTTGCAGAAGCTTTTATGAAGAAAAATGGCGCTACGCCGGAACAAAAGGGATATAACGGGTACCAATATGCGACATGTGCGTCGGTTAATGATGTGATCTGTCACGGGTTTCCGGGAAAATATGCACTGAAAGACGGCGATATCGTTACAATCGACATGGTCGTTAATCTGAATGGCTGGCTGGCGGATTCGGCTTGGTCATATGCCGTAGGTGAAGTGACTCCGGAAGCACAACATCTGCTGGATGTAACGAAAAACTCTCTGTACAAAGGCATTGAACTTGCCGTGGTGGGCAACCGGATCGGAGATATCTCCAATGCGATTCAAGTGTATGCAGAAGGTGAAGGCCTATCGGTTGTGCGTGAGTTTATCGGACACGGCATTGGTGAGAAGATGCATGAGGAACCACAAGTCCCTCACTACGGTCCGCCTCATCGGGGTCCGCGTCTCAAGGAAGGCATGGTTATTACGATCGAACCGATGCTGAATATTGGTACGTTCCGAAGTAAGCTGGATTCAGATGGATGGACTGCTCGTACTTTGGATGGAAGTCTGTCTGCCCAGTATGAACATACGATTGCGATTACGGCGGATGGTCCAGTGATTTTGACAGCACAATAATAGCCAAAAGCAGCTACAATGTGACGATATTTGCATATTTCAAGGCGGCCCACGTTTGTGAACCGCCTGTTTCGGTTTAAACTATTAAGAAGTGATAACACAGAGCCAGTGGTAAGTGATCTCAGCTGACAAGGGTTAACCTTGCGTCCACTTGGCAACAAGGAGGTAATTTTGGTGTCTTTAAATAAACAGATCGTACTTGCTTCTCGTCCCGAAGGTGCCCCATCCAGAGAGAATTTCAAATTCATTGATGCACCTCTTCCTGAACCGGAAGCTGGGCAAGTCCTGGTACGTACATTATATTTGTCGGTTGATCCATACATGCGGGGCCGCATGAAAGATACAAAATCCTATGCTGCACCGTACGCGTTAAATGAAGTGATTAAGGGTGGAGCCATTGGACAGGTTGTGGAATCTTCGGAACCGAATCTGCGCAAAGGTGACCTCGTATCCGGTATGTGGGGCTGGCAGCAATATGCCGCAGTGAATACGGCTGACCTTTCGCTAATTGATACTGAAGAAGCACCAATCACGGCTTACCTGGGTGCGCTGGGCCTGACGGGTCTGACGGCTTATTTTGGTATGGAGGATATCGGCAAACCGAAGGACGGCGAAACGGTTGTTGTATCGGGAGCAGCCGGAGCGGTAGGCATGATTGCAGGTCAGATTGGTAAAATTGTGGGAGCACGCGTGGTTGGTATTGCAGGCTCTGATGAGAAATGCGCTTATTTGAAAGAAAAGCTGGGCTTCGATGTGGTGTTGAATTACAAAAAGGAGCAGGATATGTCAGCGGCCATTGAACGGGCTTGCCCGGACGGTGTAGATGTCTACTTTGACAATGTGGGCGGGGACATCTCGGATGCAGTCTTGCGCCACATCAATCGGAATGCACGTATTCCGTTATGCGGTCAGATCTCGTCCTATAATCTGGAGAAGCCGGATATCGGGATGCGACCACAGACGCTGCTGTTAACAAATACAGCATTAATGAAAGGTTTCCTGCTGGGTGACTATACGAAATCCTTCAAGGAAGGCCGCGCCAAGTTGGCGAAATGGATCAAGGAAGGTCATATCCAGTATGAAGAAAACATTGTGGACGGGTTCGAACAGACGCCGGAAGCATTCATGGGTCTTTTCTCGGGAGATAATCTGGGCAAGCAACTGGTTAAGGTTGCAGATCCTGAATAGATATTGAATGGTTTACATGTACAATTAGGTTGAAAACGAAAAGACACGTTCTGCACACCGAGGGTGCAGCAGAACGTGTCTTTTTTATCTGTAAATCTATGCGTGGTCTATGTAGGTGACTAGTGTTCGGCGACCAGCACTTCTTTGTAGTGTTTGTACATATATACACGCCAGCGTACAATCATGCCAAAAGCCAGCAGGAAGAACAATCCGCCTGTTTGCGGAATACTTACATATCGCTGAATGACTTCATGCAGGATCAGGCGTACGGCCAGCAATCCAAGCAAGATAAATGCAAAGCTGCGAGAACGTGTGGCAAAAATTTCTTCACCTACTCGTTCAAACCGTGTACTGCGAATGAGGGGATAGGAGAAGAGGAACCAGCCCACCAGAAACGCAATGAATGCCCAGAGTAGAGGAACATGAGTCTCCGGTACAACAAACATGAGAAATCCTGTGCTCATGCCGAGCGGAGGAATAAGGATTTTACGAATGGTCACCGGTCTGTGACTGGCTTTCATGCGGATGAAGATGGCAAGCAGTGCCATGACAAGCATGCCCACGGTTGCTCCGATTTGCAGGTAGTACGGACTGATTTGAGCCACGTAGAACTCCCTCTTTCTGGAATAATATGTTATCCGGAGATCCGGAACCCAATACGAATTGCCGGAATTTTCAGTTCCTATTATATCACAAACGCAGAAAGCCGATAGAAAGCTTAGTGTATCATATACCCGATATGTATTCACAGGGTGTATTTGAAAATTTTGTATTATTGTGCCCGTTGTAAGGCTGTTTATTCGATTAAGGGGAAATCATGCAATGATTGGACAACAATGGATGTATATCAAGCTTATCGGCTCACATCATAGAGGGTGGCTTGCAGGTAATACAGATTGGTTAGTACATGTGGTCAGCCTCATATGTGCAAGTGTACTAGCTTTTTTGCTGGTTATCTACGGTTACATCTTATGGATGAAATATAGCAGTAGGCGCAGGGAAAAGGTTAAGACGGCACTGATGCATGAATTACTTGCAGAAGGTTCATTTCTACAGCGGTACCTGAACGAGGGAGAAATTGGCGTAGACTTATTGAATATGAGTGGAGATCAACAGATCGTTTTGCAGCAATTGTTATTGCAACGGCTTGCTCAAGGTCCGGAAGAGCACGAGATTCTGCGAGTTCGTCTGTTATCCTGGCAAGTCTTTGGAAGTTCATACCGGTCGGTTCTGAAGACGGGAAAGTGGAGTGAACGGGTCAACACGTTGTTATATATTGAACAGTTTCATATGATAGAGCTTCTGCCCAGGTTAGAGGATATGCTGCGGGTTACTTCCTGTACGCCGCTTGAACGCTTCATCATATTGCGCATATATGCCAGAACCGGTTATTTCAGAATCGTGAAGGAATTGATGCGTGAGCAATATGTATGGTCCGATTCGCAGTATCTGCAGATTCTGCTGTTGCTTACCGATTCATCCTGGACTTGTCTGAAAGATCATTTCAAGGAGGTACCTTATCAGGTCCAGTCTAATATCGTCCATGCCATTCGTATTCGGGATGACCAGACGGAGGGTGCTGTTGTCCTACTGGAGAAGCTCATTCTTGGAGAGGATGCGTTGCTGCGTACCCACGCTTATCAGGCATTGGCTCAAGTGAGCAGAGGTCGCGAAGAGTTGCTGAAGGGGCTATTGCTGGTATGGAACGAATCTGGTGAGGAGAGGCAACGCTCTGAAAGACTAACAGTGACCCAGCTTATGGGTACTGTTCATGCGGATGCTTTTATTCCTAGACTGAAGGTAATGATGGGTGATCCTTCTTTTCAGATCCGACAGGAAGCGGCGAACTCTCTTGCCCGGTACGAGCAGGGACTTGAAGAGCTCCGGGATACGGCTGTAAACCATCTGGATAAATATGCAAGGCAGATAGCGGAGGAAACGCTGGAAAGGATGCAGTATGGACGAAAGATGGATTGAGATGCTGCGGAGTTTTGTTTTGGCATGTTACGAGGGGATATTTATCTATCTGGTGTTAGCAATTGTGATGTGTAGTGTTCTGGTCGTTGCTGCCGCTCGCACATTGATCCGCCAGAGGGATCTGGACCCGCTGCAATATCATGAGATGTTGGATGAAGAACTGGCTCCTGCGGTATCCCTGCTTGTTCCGGTGCGGAATAGCGAGGATACGATCGTACAGCGAATCAGCTGTCTGTTGGATATGCAGTATGCACGTTATGAGGTTATTATCATTAATGATGGATCAGAGGATGAGACCATGCGGCGTCTAAAAGAAACCTATGATCTGATGCCCATTCGGAGTAAAGTTCATTATTCGGGACTCGGTCAGGAGACGGCTCAGATTAAATGTGTCTACCAATCCAGATTACATCATCGTCTGGTTGTGATCGACAAGGCGTATGGGGGACGAATGGACTCCCTGAATGCCGGTCTGAATATCTCGCAATATCCTTATATCGCCTCTGTTGGACCCAGGACAGTTCTGGAACGGGATGCATTGGTGAAGATTATGAAGCCCGTTATGGATGCTCTCCCAGGAGAAGAGGTCGTTGCTTGTAGTGGACGAGTAGATCTCATGGCCTCCAGAAATACGAATCAAACGGATTTAACCCACAACGGCGCAAGAAGGACGGGCAGTACGTTGTTTGTAATGCAGACCATTGAATACGTGCGTGCTTTTCTGATTAGCGGTGTGGGCCTTGTTCGTTATAATATTAATGTGCTTTTATTTACGTCTGAAGTATTCGGTATATTCAAAAAGAACCGGGTGTTGGAAGTTGGAGGTTACAAGCGCGATGACCAGGTCGCTCACATGGAACTGGTGATGCGGTTACAGAAACATATGAAGCAGATTCGGGAACGTGGCCGTATTATATATATTCCCGATCCGATCTGCAGGGTAGAAGTACCCGGTACATGGCATCAGCTGTGCAGACAGCGTATCGGTTGGCACATGCAGCTTGCAAGCAGTCTATGGACTCAGCGGAGCATGATCTTCAATCCGGCCTATGGCTGGATGGGGATGGTATCCATCCCGTATTTTATTTTGATCGAATTGTTGGGGCCTGTGTTGGAACTGGGAGCGATCGTGCTGTTCATTGCAGGCATAGGGCTACAGTGGGTGGATATTAACCTATGCATCATTCTCGTTCTGCTACTGACCCTCTATGGTTCCTTGTTGTCCGCAAGTGTGGTGATGTTCGAAATATGGTGTTCACGCAAGGTATATACGTCCCGAGAGGTGACACGTCTGCTGTTGTATGCATGTACGGAGACGTTCTGGTTCAGACCGCTGAATAACATATCCCGTATATATGGCATGTTGCAGGCTATGGGATTGCGGAAGGCAGAGGAAAAGGACAGCAGACATGGATTAGGGTAATCTAACGATCGATCCTGACAATACCTTGGAACAGAGCAAGGAGGAATACGCTTCATGAAAAAAAGTTACAGGCCAGCCACGATGTGGACGTTGGCTTGTTTTACAGTGGTATCGGTGGTGCTGGTTGTCCCATGGATTATGTGGCAATCCCAGGCCCCGGTTTCACTGAACATCATGATTATTGACAAGAGCAGACCGGACTTGTCCTATCAGGGGCACAAGGGGTTGGTTTGGCTTCTGAATCAACAGAAGATTGTACAGCACACAGGGGAATACTACTCGTATGAAGAGGATTATTACGGTTATGATCTTCAGAACGGGCTTCCACGGATGAAGCAACTGCTGCCTGATGAGGTGACAGATACGGATCTGATCTATCTGACGGCGAATCGGAGTAGTCTGTCTGCACACAAGAGTGAAGGGAAACAAGGCGGAATCTATGAAGGATTAACGATATATGATGTGCAGAAAATCCGCGAGGCTGCGTATAAAGGGGTAACGATTGTTGCCGAATACAGTGCATTGGCAAATACGGCTTCCAAGATGACAAGAGAGCAACTATACCCCATCTTGGGTGTGGACAGCAGTGGATGGCAAGGGAAATCGGTATCTAATCTGCAAAGTATAGAAGAAGTACCCCGTTGGATTCGGACGAACTATGAGCAACAAGAGAAGAAGAAATGGTCTTATCACGGAGCGGGTATGCTGCTGATCCATATGGATGGACAGGTCATGGTACTGGCGAAAGGTCCGGATGTGAAGACAGGCAATATACAGATTGCATTTACACCGGAAGGCAGTGATTGGAGCGGCATAACCCAGGATATACATTATAGTGGCTGGTTCGATATCATTGTGCCGCAAGAGAAGAACTCCATACTGGCCTGGTATAAGACGGATCTGACGGAGACAGGTGAGCAGAAGCTGGTGGATGCAGGAATTCCTGCGGAATTTGCTGCACTGGTCCGGTACGACGACTATAATCGGTCGTATTACATGGCAGGGTCCTTTGGAGAGATGAAGCATTATTCCTTCTGGCGCCGAATCCGTGGATGGGAGGTCGTCCGGTCCAAGCTTACGCCAGATCAGAAAGATATTCCGGACATGTTCTACTGGAAAGTGTACGTGCCCGTGATGAAGCATATTTTGAATGAAGTGCAGGATGGACGGCAGCAATGGCCATAGATAGATTATCGAGAACCGTTTCGATGGAAAAAGGGAAGCCAAAGTCCATTCCACCTTGCGAGAGGAACGGGAGATGTACATATTAGAGAAGTGCGTAGATGTGAAAGGCAAAAGTGCGGTTGAGAGACAGGGCGGATCAAGTAAGGATCAGATGGCCAGGTGAAATGGGACTGGGACTGGGTAGATCGAATATGTTTCAGACTCTTACCGCCCTGAACAATGGGAGTTGTAGCTAGATCCAAAACAAAAATTGTCCCGCTGCGGCGTACATGTAGTGAGATCTATTAAATGATTCGTATTAGGACACGTATTAAAATAAGTACTAAAGTGTGCATCACGACCAGGGTAAGCTCCGTATCTAGAATCGCCCCAATGTGTGTACTGAACTGTAGCGTGATCTATACATGAATACTAATAAAGCATGTACTACCATGTGCATTACGAGCAAGGTAAGCTTCGTATCTAGAATCGCCCCAATGTGTGTACTGAACTATAGCGTGATCTATACATGAATAGTAATAAAACATGTACTACTATGTGCATTATGATCAGAGTAAGATCCTTATCGAGTATCGCCCCAATGTGTGCACTGAACTATAGCGTGATCTATGCATGAATAGTAATAAAACATGTACTACCATGTGCATTACGAGCAAGGTAAGATCCTTATCTAGCCATGTATCCGCATCCGCATGATCAACGCAATTTGGAGCATGAACGCTCCGTATTTAGCTCCATAACACAATGTGTGTCTGGATGTGTGCCGCTATGGCAATGTGATTTGAAGCACCGTACGTAGCACGTTCTAACGAACTCAGCACATCTTATATGTCCTAATTTGGTACGTTGGTAAATGTAACGAATCACAGACACGTTAAATGACGGAATATACTCATTATTCCTGTCCCGCAGCCAGTTTTCTGCGAAATAGGACGTGTGGAGTTCGTTAGTTGTTGTTATTCGCTCTAATTGCCGCTATAGAGTGTCCTCGGTTCGTTAGATTTTGGTCAGAGGGCACCGATCATGGCATCGTGCAACCGAGGCGCCACTTTTCTCTGTATTAAATGAAATTGTAAAGAAAGAAATTATAAAGAACACAAGCGGATGAAAGATGAATTCAAAGTGGATGTTAATGTGTTAAAAGTCATTGGCGCAACTATAACATTATTACTTCCAAATCTATGGGATGATCCAATACACGGCAATGTAAAAAGGACTGCAGATCCTCTGCAGTCCTTTTTCATGATGCAATGCGTGCCTTAACTAGTCCTGGTGAAGATGCCGGAGTCCGTGCAGGAAGGCGGATACGGTCAGACGCAGACTTTCGTCCGGATCAAAGTCCATGCCGAAGCCGCCTTGTGCCTCAATGGAGGCAAATCCATGGCAGAGGCTGCGCAAACCACGAACGGCGTGCAATGCTTCCGCTTCGGTGAGCGGGTAGGGCTGCAAGCTGTGCAGCAGCAACTCCAGCGTGGCTGTGCTGGCCGCGGCGAGCTGTGGCTCCTCGCGGTCCGGGGCATGAAATGAGGCTTCGTAGAGCCCGGGGTGCTCGCGGACGAAGCCAATGTATGCCGCAGCGATGGCCTGAATGGCATCATCGCCAGTTCGGTCAGCGATAGCCGCGGTTAATGCGCGGCTAAGCTGTTGCACGGACATCAGCGCCATTTCCTGGCGAAGCCCGGGGAGTCCGCTGATGTGGTTGTAGAGCGACGGCGAGCGCACATCCAGCCGCTGTGCCAACGCGGCCAGTGTCAGCGCCTGAAAGCCGTCGCTGTCAGCAAGCTGGGTGGCGGCGCTGAGCAGAGCGCCGCGATCCAGCCCTTGCCGGGGGCTCATAGTTGCCCCCCGGCAAGATCAAACCGCTGCTGTGCATCAGCGGTTGCCGCGCGCATGGCGCCCGCGGGCTGGCGCAGCATCCGTCCGTGGCCTACAGCCAGCACGGACGGTTCCAGCTCCGCCAGGCGCTTCGCGCTGGCCAGAGCCGCTTCGCGGTTCCACGTCGCCAGCGCGGGGAACGGGAAGAGCGGGCGCACGCGGCCGGATACGGCAAGGCCGCCTTGCAGCTGGTACGCGTCGCCAGCGATGAGAACGCGGCTGCGCGTATCCATGAAGGACATATGCCCCGGCGTATGTCCTGGTGAGGCAATGGCGACCAGTGAACCAATCTGGTCACCGTCATTCAGCAAGTGGTTTGGCTGGGTGCGCACCGCTTTGGGCTTAGGCACGCCGCCGCGTACCGGGGTTTGTGGCTCACCGGGAAGAAGGGAAGTATCACCCGCCAGTAACCGGGCATCTCGTCTGGAGATGAAGACCTCGGCTTGAGGCAGTGCCTCTGTGAGACGATCCAATGCACCAATATGGTCGCTATGCGCGTGAGTCAGAATGATCTTGGTAATGGGCTTTCCAAGGGACTGGGCAGTTGCCAAAATCCCCTTAAGACTGACCGGTATTCCGGCATCAATCAGGGTTAAACCCTCTTCCTCTTCAACCAGGTATACGTTCACAGGGAAGAGTCTTGGGAAAAACGTAACTTGAACGACATCAAATTCTCGGGTAATACGCATCGTTAAACCCTCCTTAAAACTAATGGTATTAGTATAATAACTAATGGGATTAGTTTTAGCAATACCTGTTGTTTAATTTATTCAAATAAAAAAAATTTAAAATAATGATGCACTTTACAAAAAAAGCGTTTTCAAATTGGAGATTACCGATTATAATAATCACGTAAGCCCTTTCATATGTCTATCTTATTGGAGCCCTTCGCGTAGCGGAAGGCTCACTTTTTTGTTCTTTTTGGATTAAAATGAAGACGGGATGTTCATCCTAGCTTAATTGTGTTGATGAGCTGTAAGTATTGGTATAACAGGAAAAATCACGTTTGATCTCCATGCTGGGTGAAAGTTGACAAACATAACTGTTATTCATATAATGACAGTTATACTTACCTTGAGTTGGAGTTCATCGGTGTTGTAAGCCGGGAAGGAGTAAGTTATGAACAGTGAATTTACCATAGCGGTGCATTGTCTTGTTTTTCTGTCGATGAGAGATGAGTGTATGGCCAATAGTGAAGATTTGTCCCAGAGTGTGGGTACACACCCGGCCAGAGTCCGTAAGGTACTTAGTGTTCTGCGCAAGCATGGTTACCTGACGACCAAGGAAGGTGCTCATGGTGGGTACTTGCTTAGCCGTCCAAGTGAAGAGATCAAGCTGGGAGAATTGTACAGACTGGTAGCTGGTGGTTCACTCGGTCCCAGCTGGTGCTCAGGGGAGTCCGGTTCATCATGCGTGGTATCTTCCAATATGCAGGATGTGATGGGGAACATATATAACGGAGGCGAAGAGGCGCTCAGCGCTTATTTTGACCGTATATCCATCCAGGATGTGAAAGAGCGCATAGGTCATGGGGAAGCGATAACCCTGTCGCTGAATGGATTGCCTGCAAAGGAGAAGTCCTGACGGAGTCCACAACGAATGGTCCTTCATGACATGGCCTTGGTTTAGTCAGGCATGGTGGACAAGTTACGGCATGGGCGTATGCTCCGGTGAAAGATCCATTGATGTTCTCAAGCGATTCCGGGCATAACCTGAACACAGATGAGGAGAGATCGTCTGCGCTGATGTTATTTTCGGAAGGAAAATCCCTGGTAGAGTAAACTTCGAGATCACCTTGCGAAAGTAAAAGAAGTATAAACAAACTAGATTCTGGGGAGTGGAACACATGTCAGGCATTGAAAAAAATGAAACACTTCGCGTTATTAGCGAACGCCATGCTGTCAAAAAGTACGAAAAAGGGTTTGAATTGCCTGAAGCTGATCTCAATGCGATTCTGACAGCAGCTGCGGAAGCACCATCTTCATGGAACCTGCAACACTGGAGATTCCTCGTGATTGAATCCGAAGCAGACAAAGCGAAATTGCTGCCAGTTGCTTACGGTCAAAGTCAGATCGTGGAAAGTTCGGTTACGATTGCTGTTCTCGGAGATTTGGAAGCAAACCGTAACACTGTAATCTACGATCAAGCTGTTGAAGCAGGCGCACTGACTGCTGAGGTTCGTGACGCATTGGTTGGACAGATCAACGGTGCTTACCAAAGCCCGCAAATCGCTCGCGATGAAGCGATCCGCAATGCATCTTTTGCTTCCCAAAATATTATGATTGCTGCACGCTCCCTGGGTTACGATACATGTCCAATCGGTGGATATAATCCACAAAAACTGATCGAAACATTCAACATTCCTGCACGATTTGTGCCAACGTTGTTGATTACTGTAGGTAAAGCTGCACAGCCAGCTCGCCCGTCAGGACGTTTACCGTTGTCTGAGGTAGTTGTTAAAGGTTCTTTCTAAGTTAGAAAGTTAAATCTGATGATTGCATCAGTGATATAGGTATAATACAAACGGCCGCACTTTCCTGCTGAGGGAAGGTGCGGCTGTTTGGCATACTGCTTCCACCAAGGAAGTATTACTTCTCAGGTGTTTCCGGGATTTGTGGTGCATGGAACGATTCCATGTACTCGATTGCGTTATACATCATCACTGCTGCTTCAGCGCGAGTAATCGTTTGTTTGGGATTGAAGTTTCCGTCGGCATCCAGTTCATTGATTTTAAGAACGAGTGAACGCTGAATGGCACCTTGATACTCTGGCGTAAGTTCCTTTTCGTCGGTAATGTCCACAGGTTTGATATTAATCATCGGCAGACCGCCTTTGGCCTCGATGCCTTGCATCAGGAACAGTGTGAATTGTTCACGAGTAAGCGGTTTGGACGGATCGATATTCTGTGACATCTGAATGCCATTATATTGTGCGCGGATAAATGCATCACTGTACCATACGCCATCTTTTACAGCAGAGAAGTAGTCACTTGGTACCGGCATTTTAATAAAACGAATCGTGTCCAGATTCAGATTCAGGCCGTCCGCAATCAGTTGAATGCCCTGAGCGGTATTTAACTCCAGTTCAGGTTTGAACAAGCTGTCACTCACACCTTTGATGAATCCATCTTTATGGAGAGATTCGATTTTGTCTGCTCCTGCGATACCTTGAATATCCGTGAATTGGGCCTGCGCAGCGTTGATCGGGCCTGCACTTAGAGACAGCGTGAGCAGAGCTCCCGCAGTTAATGTAGCAAGTATATTTTTTTTCATGCTAGGTTCGCCTCACTTTTCTAGGGATGATCCCTTTATATAAAAGTTATTTGCCCTATAGACGACCCTTCTGTTCAAAAGGTTGCTGGAATTTTCCAACTGAATTCATAATCATTCAGATAGGGCTAAGTGAAGGCACTGCCTCTAACCTTTGGATTTATTTCGATAATCCGTGGGTGAACGTCCCATCATTTTGCTGAACAGACGGGAGAAGTAGTACGGGTCCTTGAATCCAAGCTCGGAACTGATCTGCTTCACGGTCCAATCGGTAAAATCCAGATAGCGGCAGGAATGCTGAATCTTCAGCCGCAGAAAGTAATCGATGGGCGAATGCCCCGTAGCTTGCTTGAATAACTGAGAGTAATGAGGGACAGACAACCGCGCGTGAGCCGCCAGTTCCTTGAGGGTGATTCCATTCTCCAGGTGCTCCAACATATATTGGACGGATTGTTCGGCCGCACGTTTGCTGCTCACGATCCCACCATCTGTTCCTGTCGTCTCCGGTCCATAAGCGAGCATGCCCAGCATATAGCCAATAATCTGGGAGGCATACGTCATCGTCTGCATGGAGTAACCCGTCTCAAGTGCGCCGTAACATTCATGGAACAGCTCAAGCCATTTTTGAGCCTTGGCCGGTGGCATGGTAGTAATATGATGAGTTAACAAGGGTTCTATGTAGGATAAAGCGTGTTCCCCGCGCAGATGAATCCAGAAGATGCTCCATGGTTCAGCTGCGTTGGCTCCGTACACATGAGGGACATGTGCAGGTAATATAACGAGGTTTCCCGGGCTGACATCATATGTCTTGCTGCCATCCATCGTATACCAGCCTGTGCCTTGGACACAGTACATCAGAATGTGTGATTCACAACCATTGGGACGGTCACGGTAATGATGCTCTGCTTCGTGAAAGTAACCGATATCGGTAACATATAATCCGGACGTGACCGGATAAGCTGCGGTTTCTTGCAGCAGGGAGTCCGGAAGCACAATGAGTTTTTGCATACGAAATCCGTCAGATTTACGCTGTAGGGGTGGTCTGTTGTTAGGTCTCATACTTTGTATTATGGTGAGAGGCGATAAGGGAGTCAATGACAGATATGAGAGCGCTCACCGGAGGTGTTCTCGATTTAGAAAGCCACGTTACAGGAAGTGAAGCAGTTGCCCGTGAATTGGGTAAGTACATACCAGTGGGAAGAATCAGAACAGTGAATATACAGGAAAAGGGAGAGATTTAGATATGGAACCAGTCAAAACACAGGAAACGCTTTTCTATACAGGTACGTATGCTTCAGCGGATGAACCCGGAATATTCCTATGTGCGTTGAATGCGGATACAGGAGAGATGCGAATCGTCAATCACATGGATGGTGTGGATAATCCGTCTTATCTGGCGCTAAGCCCGGATGGAAACTGTCTGTATGTGGCGAGTGAAACGGACGAGGGAGAGGTGTTGGTCTATCGGAGAGATGCGGCAACAAGTGAGCTGCACCTGATGGATCGAAAACAGACCAGAGGGGCTTCTCCATGTTATGTGTCTATCTCCAAGGATGGTCAGTGGGTGTTCTCATCCAACTATAGTAGCGGCAGTGTCAATGTATTCCCGGTTGGCGATCAGGGGACGCTTGGTGAGATGAGTGCATGGGTGGAGCACACGGGAAGTGGAATCAACGAAGAACGCCAGGAAGGGCCGCATGCACACTCCATTCAACCCGATCCGTCCGGGCAGTATGCTGTCGTATGTGACCTCGGTCTGGATCAGATCATTGTGTATCGGTTGGAAGATGGACGTCTGGTTACCCATCGTGAGATGGATCAACCACCAGGCGCAGGGCCAAGGCATCTTGTGTTCCATCCCAACTCGAAGTGGGCTTATGTGATCAACGAATTGGACAATACGGTTACGGCATTCCTGTACGATGAGCGCAGAGGGGAGTTCACTACGGTGCAGCACATTTCCACACTTCCAGAAGGGCATAAAGGAGAGGGTACGGCTGCAGACATCCGTGTATCTCCATGTGGACGTTTCCTGTATGCATCCAATCGGGGAGATGACAGCATCGTACTTTATCATATTGATCAGGAGAGCGGTAAGTTGGAAGCTGTAGAGTGGACGTCCACGATTGGGCAGACACCGCGTAACTTTAATATTTTGCCAGGTGGGATTCTGGTCGTGGCGAATCAGGACAGCAATAACCTCGTAGGTTTCCAGATCAGTGAAGAAGACGGACGTCTGACGCATAACGGGTTCAAGCTAGAACTGCCTCGTCCGGTATGTATTGCGCCTGTGGTATAAAAGTTGTAATACGGTGAAGTAAACGTGGAATATTACATCTAAAAAGTGGTCTATAAGCTGTAAAATCATGGAGAAACACATGGTTTTACAGCTTTTTTAGGCTTTTTATGCGAACATGGGAATCGTCCCATATCCGTGAGTCAGTTGATTGCGACTCCAGTCGACTGAAGCAATTCGAAGAATGGGCAACGGCTAACCGAAGGAGAAATCCTTTGGCATTTTTCATATGCCAACCATCCAATTACTAAATTAGACCTATAGATGGAATTATATGTTTAATTTAAAATGAATATATTAAAGCGCTTACATAAAAGATGGCGCTACAAGGGCATCGGGCTTACCAAACCAATTGGGGAGGCAATTGTTTATGGGGAATCGATCATCATTGTGGAAGCGCACATTACGTACAGTAGGAGTATCGTTGTTGAGTTCCGCGTTACTGATTACTTCGCTTGGCCTTGGCAACACGTCGGTAACACATGCAGCGGGTCCAAGGCAGATGGAATATCTGGATCGCGGTGTGGTGGCTGTGAAGACCGGGACAGGTGTGTTTATCAGTTGGCGGCTTCTGGGAACGGAAGGATCGAATGTATCGTTTAACGTATATCGGGATGGAACCAAGGTGAACGCATCGCCCATAACAAACAGCACCAACCTTCAGGATGCAAGCGGGACGAGCAGTTCCAAATATACGGTTCGCGCTGTCGTCAGTGGAACGGAGCAAGCTGCTTCAGCGGCTGCAAGCGTATGGGGCAATAACTATCTATCTGTACCGCTCAGTGTACCTGCAGGTGGGACAACGCCCGATGGAGTAGCCTACACCTACAGTGCCAACGATGCCAGTGCAGGTGACCTGGATGGTGATGGTGAGTATGAATTGATTGTGAAGTGGGACCCTTCCAACTCTAAGGATAACTCCCAGAGTGGTTATACCGGGGAAGTGTTTATCGATGCCTACAAATTAAACGGGACACGCCTGTGGCGAATTAGTCTGGGCAAAAATATCCGTGCGGGTGCTCACTACACCCAGTTCATGGTGTACGATCTCGACGGTGATGGCAAAGCCGAAGTTGCGATGAAAACAGCCGATGGCACCAAGGATGGCACTGGCGTGGTCATCGGGGATGCAAGCAAGGATTACCGCAATTCCAGCGGTTATGTGTTGTCTGGTCCCGAATTCCTGACGGTTTTCAATGGACAGACTGGCAAAGCACTCTCCACGGTGAACTACGAACCGGCTCGTGGCAATGTATCCAGTTGGGGAGATAACTACGGCAATCGGGTGGACCGATTCCTTGCCGCCATTGCTTATCTGGATGGAGAGCGCCCAAGTTTGGTCATGGCGCGTGGGTACTACACCCGCACAGTGCTCGTGGCTTATAACTGGCGGAATGGACAGCTGACCAAACAATGGACATTTGATTCCAATACCTCCGGTAACTCGGGTTATGCCGGGCAGGGCAATCATAATCTGAGTGTGGCGGACGTAGACGGAGATGGGAAAGACGAGATCGTTTATGGTGCCATGGCAGTGGATGATAACGGCAAAGGATTGTACACAACAGGACTTCATCATGGCGATGCCATGCATTTGAGTGACCTCGACCCGGACCGCCCTGGACTTGAGGTATTTCAGGTTCATGAGACGCCATCCAATGCTGGAGTGGAGTTCCGGGATGCAGGTACAGGCCAGTTAATCTGGGGAGTCAAAACAACAAAGGATATTGGACGCGGCATGGCGGCAGATATTGATCCAAGATATAAAGGCGCTGAAGTATGGGCAGACGGCAGTCTGTATACAGCCAAAGGGCAGAAACTCGGGACAACCCTGCCGTCCTCCACGAATTTTGGTATCTGGTGGGATGGGGATCTGCTCCGTGAACTGCTGGACAGCAACCGAATCGATAAGTGGAACTATGCTAACAGCACAACGATGAACCTGCTCACCGCTTCCGGCGTATCTTCCAATAACGGAACCAAGTCTACGCCGAATCTGCAGGCCGATCTGTTCGGGGACTGGAGAGAGGAAGTGGTGTGGCGGACGAATGACAGTTCAGCGCTGCGGATCTATACCACAACAGCAGTTACGGACAAACGCATCTATACGCTGATGCATGATCCAGTGTACCGTCTTGGTGTCGCTTGGCAAAATGTAGCCTACAATCAACCGCCACACACCGGTTTTTATCTGGGAGAAGGCATGAGCACACCACAGGTACCGAATATCCGGTATGCGGGCAGATGAGGAATGGACAAGGTGTGGCCGTCCAATTCCGTTTATGTTTACAATAGCCAGCGAAGCATGGGATTCGCTGAAGGGAACAACGGACGCTGGTTCGTTGTTCCTCTTTTTTTTGCCAATAGCCCAGAAATACGGTAAAAATCGGAAAAAACGTTTGACAGGTATATAGACTGCCTTTATTATACGTATATAACTTACTAAACAGGTAGGAATAATAAAAATGGATCTGTTTTCATTGTGAAAACGGTCATTTTACAGACAGATGCAACCATGCAACCTGAACAGAATAACGTTCTCACCGTATAGACGGAGGAACACCGCAGCGCATCCTTTTCAGATGGAGCATGCACGGCCTTAAGCCGGCATGACTTTATGGGGAGAAGTGCGCGGGGGTTCCTCCGTCTTCTTGTTTTTTTTACGGGGCGTTCGATCCTGTTCAGCCGGCCTGAGGTAGTCATGCAGATCTATATCGGGGGAGTGTTATTCATGAAAAAGAGAGTTCACAAGGGTATTTTGGTTGGTCTGGCACTGGTGTTAACAGGGGTACTGGCAGCATGCGGATCGGATAGCGGCGGGTCCAGTGCGGCAGGAACATCGGGGGGAGCGGAAGGCGGCAAGGAAGGGGCCAAGGCCATCGAGCTGCTGAATGTTTCCTATGATCCAACGCGGGAACTCTATGAGCAATATAACAAAGCGTTTGCGGCGCATTGGTTGAAAGAGAAAGGCCAGGAAGTAACCATCAAGCAGTCCCATGGGGGCTCGGGCAAACAGAGTCGTTCTGTTATTGACGGACTGGATGCAGACGTGGTGACGCTGGCATTGGGATACGATATTGATGCGATTGAAGATAAAGGTCTGATTAACGAGGGTTGGCAGGACAAATACGAGCATAACAGCTCTCCATATACCTCTACGATTGTATTCCTTGTGCGTAAGGGTAATCCAAAAGGCATCAAGGACTGGGATGATCTGATCAAAGGGGATACCCAAGTCATCACCCCGAATCCCAAAACGTCCGGCGGGGCGCGCTGGAACTATCTGGCGGCATGGGGATATGCCCTTAAGCATAATAACAATGATGAAGAGAAGGCGAAGGAATTCGTTGGTGAATTGTTCAAACATGCGCCTGTGCTGGATTCGGGTGCTCGCGGATCTACAACGACGTTTGTTGAACGTGGCATTGGTGATGTGCTGCTTGCCTGGGAGAATGAAGCTTTTTTATCGGTAAAAGAGCTGGGTCCGGACAAATTCGACATTGTCGTGCCTTCGGTTAGTATCTTGGCAGAGCCGCCCGTTGCGATTGTGGACAAAAATGCAGACAAAAAAGGAAGCCGCGACGTGGCGGATGCCTATCTGAAATATTTGTACAGTGAAGAAGGACAGACGATTGCTGCTGAAAATTATTACCGCCCAACGCTGGACAGCGTGGAGGAAAAATTCAAAGATCAGTTCCCGGCACTTGAGCTGTTCACGTTGAAAGATGTATTTGGCACATGGCGGGATACTCAGGCCAAACATTTTAATGACGGTGGTATCTTCGACCAGATCTATGTTCCAGGCAGCTAAGGTTGCTCTGTTCAATGAACACCCGATCAATCGCGCTGTGAGCGGCCAACCAGCCTTACCGGCTGAAGGCAGAGAGGATGAACGTGCATGAGCAAGGTGGTTGTGGCGCGGAGACGCACATTGCCGGGATTTGGATTAACGATGGGTTACAGTGTGTTCTACCTGAGCCTGGTTGTACTTATTCCACTGGCTGCGCTGTTATTTAACTCAACAGGACTGACGTGGGCAACCATGATTGAGGTTGCGACCAATCCCAGGGTACTGGCTTCCTTCCAGGTCAGTTTCTTGACCGCAGGTGCAGCGGCGCTGATTGATCTCGTGCTGGGACTACTTCTGGCATGGGTGCTTGTTCGGTATGAATTCCCGGGCAAAAGGTTGTTTGATGCGGTCATTGATCTGCCTTTTGCCTTGCCGACAGCGGTAGCAGGGGTTGCTCTTACGGCGATCTATGCCGGCAATGGCTGGATTGGGCAGTTTGTAGAGCCTTTGGGCATCAAGCTCGCCTATTCACAGGCAGGGATTACGCTGGCGCTGATGTTTATCGGAATTCCGTTTGTAGTTCGCACGGTGCAACCGGTGTTGGAGGAGCTGGAGTCTGAGGTGGAAGAGGCGGCTGCCACACTGGGGGCAGGAAGATGGCGGATATTCCGTACGATTCTGCTGCCAGATCTGATCCCACCGCTGCTGACGGGTTTTGCTCTGGCTTTTGCCCGGGGCATTGGCGAATATGGCTCGGTTGTATTTATCTCAGGCAATATGCCGATGAAAACGGAGATTGCCCCCTTGCTGATCATGGCCAAGCTGGAGCAGTTCGATTATGCAGGCGCTACAGCTGTAGCTTTGCTGCTACTTCTAGTTTCTTTCATCCTGCTGCTGATTATTAATTCCTTGCAGCGTTGGAGCAGAAAGGCGGGCAGAGCATGACAATGAAGCATGGTGGAGTAAGGATATTAAAAGACGTCACTCACCCAAACCAAAGGAGGTGCAGCATATGGCGGGTTCTGTTCCACTGAGCCCTGTTCCACCCGTTAAGACCAGCCGTGGAACTAACCGTGCAACAACGGAAGCTCCCTGGGTCAAATGGTTGTTGATTGGACTGGCAAGCCTGGTACTCATATGGCTGCTTATTTTGCCACTGGCCATTGTGCTCATGGAGGCGTTGAAGCAGGGCTGGGGTGTGTACATCGCGGCTCTTACCGAGCCGGATGCCATGTCTGCATTGAAACTCACGTTATTAGTTGCGGCGATTACCGTACCGCTGAATACGATATTTGGTGTGGCTGCTGCATGGGTCATTACCAAGTTCCAATTCAAGGGCAAGGGACTCATGATCACCCTGATTGATCTTCCCTTTTCCATCTCGCCTGTGGTGGGCGGGTTGATCTTTGTATTGGTCTTTGGTTCAAATGGGTGGTTTGGGCCGTGGCTGTCCGAACATGATATCAAAATCATTTTTGCGCTGCCAGGCATTGTCATTGCAACGTTGTTTATTACCTTCCCCTTTGTAGCCAGGGAGTTGATTCCATTAATGGAGGACCAGGGAACCCGGGAAGAGGAAGCGGCGGTTACGCTGGGTGCTTCCGGGTGGCGAATCTTCTGGAGTGTAACCTTGCCCAACATCAAATGGGGACTGCTGTACGGTATTATTCTGTGTAATGCCCGCGCTATGGGCGAGTTCGGAGCCGTATCTGTGGTGTCCGGGCATATCCGCGGGGAGACCAATACGTTACCACTTCATGTCGAGATTTTGTATAACGAATATCAATTCTCGGCTTCATTTGCCGTAGCTTCCCTGCTCCTGATTCTGGCTCTTGCCACGTTGCTACTCAAGAGCTGGCTTGGACACAAAGCCGTTTCAGAAAAGTGATGATGAGAAGAAGAAAATACAGATTGACAGCTACTGGAAGCCCTGCTAATGTATAAACCAAGTATATAGGTTGGATAAGAATGATTTATAAATCCGTTGGATGACAGCGTACTTAGGAATATGGCGGGCAATAGCCCGAGAAGAGGAGGCGGCTCTATGGCTAAGCCGTTAAAAGTGGATGAGGTATGGTTGGACCGAATTGCCGGACAGCTGAATGACATGGAGTTTGGTTCATTGCATATCGTGGTGCACGAAGGTCAGATTGTGCAGATGGAGCGGACCGAACGTAAGCGTTTTGAAAACACGCCCTCAGGCAGCGCCTCCAAATCCGGAAGCACGGCACGAAGCAGTTCAGCCCGTTCACTACGCGGATCAAATGCGAGTGCGAAGGGATAGAGAGTGACGTGGCGTCAGGAATCTAGGATTGGTGCATAGGAACACAAATGTATACTTTCCAGAAACTCATGGGAAATGCATGTTCCAGATCTTCCTACCTATTGTGCACGACTTGTCTCCATATGCTCCGTATACCAATGATTCGCTTCAAGCAGTACCTGTTGCCCACCTGCATCCATGAATTCTTCCACAAAGGTATCGAAATACCCCACAGGCTGATCGCCAGTGATGATGGAGATGTACGCTCTGTCTCTCATGCGAATCAATTCAGATGAATATTGAATCAGGGCAGGGGTTGCAACCTCCAGGCGATTATAGATACCATTCTCCGTCAACCCTGCAGATGCAGCCCACTGTTCACGTTTGTCCGAGGGTGTACCTGGAACCGTCATCCCGATACTTGAGCCGATCATATTAATATAATTCTCCATTCTATTGTATGGGTAAAGTAAATGGAACGAGTTTGAATCTTCAACGCTCCAATTCCAGTGTTTTCCTGGAAGGCCATACTCCATTTTGATCTGCTCCTCCGGATCGGGGTTGGCACTTACATAATCGAGTATCTCCAAAATTTTCTCCAGTTTTCCCGGCTCCTTTGCAGCCTCAGCACCTATAGCAATAAAATTCATCAGCAGATTGTTCCCTTTTGAACCGCTACGTCCATCTGGACCAATAACGGGAGAACCAAATACAACCTCTGCAGTTGCGTTCTTCTTTAGTAGCTCATTCACATTAAACGAGGCTCCCACCGGAGTTTCCTCGCCATTTTCATTCAGGACACTGTAATCCCCCTCTTGATTCCAATGATAGTAGTTGCCCATTGAGGTCATCCCAATTTTTCCATTAATAAAAGCATGGGATAGATGTTTATAACCGCCTTTGTTTTCACCGGTTATGAACTCAGGGTCGATAATCCCGTCCCGATACCATTTTTGCATATAAGTCAGGGCTTTTTTCATCTCCGGCTCCAAAGCACCGATCACAAGTTGGTTGTTTTTTTCATTAAAATACAGTTGCTCGGTGAAAACGGACTGTCCAAAGGCGCCAAACACGACATTTAAGCCCTCTCTGGATAGGCCATACGTATCTTGTTTACCATTTCCGTCTGGATCATCTTTGGCAAAGGCATACATAACCGTTTCAAATTCATCTAATGTCTTTGGCACCTCCAGACCAAGCTGCTTAAGCCAGTCCTCTCGGTATACAACAGGGGTTCGATAGATGTTGGTCTGATTAATGGCCGGAATTCCATATAAGCCACCGTTTATTTTTCCATACTCTAGGTAATGTGAATCATAATCACGAATTCGCTGTACGATATTTGGCGCATATTGTTCAAGGACTTCCGGGGAGATTTCCGCTAAGACCCCTTGCATTTGATACTTAAGCAGATCATGCGGTTGTCTGATTCGGAACAGATCGGGTATTTTCCCTTGAGCAAGCTCCAGGTCCAGCAGTTCCTCGTACCGCTTGTTCTCAAGATTCCACACCTCCAGATCGACATCAAACCTATCCTCAATATATGCAATCATTTCCGCGTCCTCGGGAACAGGGATATTTTGATGCATAGTCCAGGATATCGTATACTGCGGTGTTGTACTCTTCTCAGCGCTTGCTAGATGGTCCTGCTGTTGCACTTGTGCTGTTTCTCTCCCTAAAAAGGTACACCCACTTGTAAATACGAGAAGGAGGAGCATTGCGGAATATAGACATAACTTTCTTGAAAGGTTAAGGTTCATAGCAGCTCCTTTCCTGATTTCAAATTCTATATAGGTTTAATCAAAGAATATTTACACGGACACTCCGATGACAGAACAACCTTCCGATCGCTGTTATTCCCAGATTTCTTTTGATTCCTTCTCTAAAGGAAGAAATCCGGGAATAGCGTATGCTTCCGAAGTAGCTTTCTTTCAGAAAGCTTTTAGGCGAACGCTTCGCTTCTTCAGGTTCTTTCTGTCCTCTCCGTTTTTGTGTAAATGTTAAATTGACCCTATATAGATCCCTGCTCCATTAGATTGCGCATGAAGTTTTTTGGTGTACAGCCGTGAATTTCTTTGAATTTTTTAATGAAATAGGCAGGGGTACGGTAACCGACCGTACTTGCGACCTGCTCAACCGTAATTTCGCGTTGTGTCATGAGTTCCCGTGCGCGTTCCATTCTCTGATTCGTAACATATTCGGAATAAACAATCCCGGTTTCTTCCTTGAAAAGTTTACTCAGATATTTAGGGCTGATGAATACTTGCTCTGAGACATGATCCAGCGTGAGATCGCCCGATAAGTGCTCGTGAATATAGGCTTTGACAGCCGAGATGGTATCCACACTTCGTACCTCACTTCGCTTCTCCATCTGCATCACAAATTCGGTCACGAGATGAATCATCCATTCCGAATAGCGGTTGATATTGTAGAACAATGAAAATTGTTTGTACATATTCAATGAACTCGCCTCGGCAGGTTGCAGGCGCATCTGATTAATACACTCAGCGTAAATAGATACCGTTTTTAATAAGATGATCCGACTGTATTCGGCGGAATAGGGGCCTTCCTTTATTGACGCGACCAATTCCTGAATGGCCTGAACCGTACCTTGCACATCCCGAGTCTGCAATTTCTTTTCAAAGTTTACGAGGTATGACTCCGGGATCTCCAAACTGCTGGCTTCCCTGTTCAGAAGATCAAGATCCTGAATGGCAGACTGCTCGGGAAAAAAGTAGCTGTATCGAATCAGAGTATTCGCCTGATGATAGCTTGTGTGAATCTTCGTGAAGTGTTCTACCCATCCGCCTAACGATAGTACAAATTCCAGACCAAATTTGCTGCTCGCCTCAGCGTGAATAAAGTCTACAATGTGATCAGAGAGCGGTTTTTCGGGTTGGTTGGTACAGATGATTACGGCTATTTTGTGATCCTGCAATTCTTCTGCCAGCAGTTGAGTTCCATCCATTTCTGCAATCTCCAGTTGCTGGATCATCGTATACAACGTATGCTGCAACTGTCGTGGCTGCAGATCCTTCCACTTCTCATTGACAGGGTCAATGACGATGCAACGGAAGCGAGAGTAGTCCATTGAAATGTGAACAGATTGGAGCTGTTCCGTAAGTTCCTCGGGTGTAAATCGATTATTTAACATATTGAGCATGATACTATGCTTAATCATTCTGTGATTGGCCTGTAAGGTTTCTTCAAGACTATCAACTTTATTGGACAGACTGTTAAACGTTGTATCGATGAACCGATATTCGTCCTGCTTTAAGCTGGTTGGGCTATCCATCCGGCTCTTGATGTTATTCAGGATTCGTTTAAGAGGACTATAGTTGGCCCTGGTAAAGATGGACGACATCGCTATCCCAACCGCAACAGCCAATAAACCGAGAAAAACCGAAATCTCCTTCAAGCTATCCAATTTAGAATAAAAGCTTTCATTAGGTGTGGTTGTGTAGATTCTCCATGCATTTCCTTTAAATTGATCTTGGGTAACGACATGAGAGTCATAGTTAAATACAGGTGTGAAGCTCGCATCTGAAGAATGAAAGGTTAGCAGCGACTGCGTCAGATTCTCCTCCGTGGAGCTGCCTATCAACGTTTTGTCCGCGGCAGATATGACAGTTCCATCCTGATCGATGATTAATGTATTCGCATAGTCAGCAGGGAGCATATTTTTAATGATCTGACTGATCGCTGATTCTTTGATATCAATCGCAATCATGGCCTTACTGTCTTGTCCAGACGATTGAAACGGGTAACTATGGACATAGGAAATTAGAGGACTCATCTTGCCTTGTTCCCGTGATTCGATATAAGCATCCTGAGGCACCATGCGAGTCTTCATCCATAAGGAGCTTTCTGGAGTCTCTTTCATCGCAGTAATCCAATCCGTCGTATGATCCACACTCGAAGGCGTGTCCTCATAGAGCAATAGCCCATATACAGATGAGACGATGAAGTGGTTCTTCGTATCGTACACATGAATAGCTTCAATGAGATCGGAGTAATTTTGCACCATATTTTTGAGGGACTGTTCGATGTCCAGGATTTTGCTATGGTTTCCTTTTAAGCTATCTAAATCGATACTAGCGGCGTTACCGAGTGCCAGGGACAGATAGACCTGATTCACCTTCTGGATAACGGAGCTCTCAATAGTATTGACAGTGCTTTTCAGTGACAGCTGATTATTGATTCGAATCTCTTTGCTGTATTGATGGGAGAAGAAGAGGTATAGAATGGAGCCGAAAAGAAGCGCAATGACAAGAACAACAGCAAGGTAGGAAAGAACCATCTTGGATCTCACAGACTGAAATGGCTTATGCATTCTTTTTCCCCCTTCATTTCTCGTTTCTAAACAACTTCATCATTATATAGCAGGCCGAGGACTAGAAATCATGTTGATCGAAATTTAACAAACTCCCACTCCATAATTTACTTTCAGTTAATAAAGCGTTTACAAAAGTAGGTATTTTAATTGATAAATGTAGTATCTAACTCCATTTTTCTTGGCATATAAGCTCCGGAACGTACGATTTTGATATAAAACGGAATTTGTTCTATAGATGCGAAACGCTCCCTAATGCTACAGTAACGGCAGATCAGACATCTGTATAGAGTCTTTCTTACTCATTTGCAGATGCAGAAGCAAAAAAATAATTTACCATAACGGGAGCGTGTATTTGCAAGCCATGAGAAAACCACTTAAAAAGTCACTGGCATTACTTCTAATGTTGTCTATGGTAGGTCCGACATTTGCAGAGAAGAGTTTTGCAGCCGATCAGAAGATTCAGTTCTCTGATATTAAGGGACACTGGGCGGAAGCAAATATTCAAGCGTGGGGTGATGAAGGATTAATTCGAGGTTACCTGGATCATTCATTTAAACCGAATACGTATATTACAAGAGCAGAATTTATGAATTTGGTAAACGGTGCCTTTGGATATTCCGGACAAGCTAAAATTACCTTTAATGATGTGTCTGAGAGTGCATGGTATTACGAAGCAATTTCTATTGCAAATGCGAATGGATATATAGATGGATACACCGATGGCACAATGAAGCCGCAAGATCCGATCACCCGTCAAGAAGCAGCTAAAGTGATTGCTGGCATTTTGAATCTGGAGTTAAATGAAACAGCAGCGAATGTATTTAGCGATTCATCGTCTATAGCGGCGTGGAGCAAGGGAGCTGTAGGTGGAGCGGCAGCAGCGAAAATTATCTCTGGTTATGCAGATGGAAGCTTCAAACCGCTTAATTCCATTACTCGTGCCGAAGCAGTGTCTGCGCTCGTTAAGGCTGTGGAAACAGATGCTACTACAGCTGCCAAACCAGCTAAGCCAAAGGGAACGGCAACTGTGCTGAATGTTAATCCCCCAGCAGATGAAGCTCGGTTGTCCGCCGTGAAGCACGGAGCCAATGCCGGAGACGACACCTTGAAAAATATTGCGGAAACCAATCCGTTTATTGATATTTTGGACGGTTTTGATCAAGTATGGTCCATGAACCTAGCGGATTGGAGAGATGGAACAGCGGCAACTAAAATTGGAGCTGACGGGAAAAATGCAAAGTATGGAGATGGACCGACTCCATATTATGACGGCTTTAAGAATGATCCAACCGTAGCTGTTGCTGATCAGAAAACATATGCAAATGAAGAGATCCGAAACAAAGCAACTTGGGAAGCCAATATCAAATATGTAGAAAAGGTCACGCAAAATCGCACAGGTGAAGAGACATTGGCAGCCTATTATGATGACCAAAGAGATAAGATCTATAGCGTGATGGAGGGCTTTGGTCCGTTGGCTAACACGTATGTAGATATCATCAAGCCAAAGACAAACGTTGAACGAACGGTGGACGAGATGAATGTGGTATTGACCGAAGAAACAGTGGAAGATGAAAGCCAAGGCATTGGAGATTGGGAAGCAAAGACGGAACTTGCAGACTTGGTTCATTTAGTTGATCTGGTTCGATTCAAAATTCCTGCCTCATCTAATCCCTCTAAATATTTCTACTCTTCCCCTAGACCGTGGAGAATGAATTCCAATGGAGAAGTGAAAGAAGTTGTTGACAGCAAAGGACTGCCTGTATGGGAAACCTTGGGCGAAGGTGAGAAAAAAGAAGTACCTTTGGCTTCAGGCGGCACCAAATCAACAGGAGAAAAACATTACCAGCAATACGAAACTAACGTTAAACTTATTCCTGCGTTAACTTATGTCAAACGAATCGCTGAGGATGGAAGAGGGAAAGATGGCGCATTTCCGAGCGGACATACCAGTGCAGCTTACTTATCCGTATTTCCTTTGGCATACGCTACACCAGAACGATTCACTGAATTGTTAACGAGAGCAGCTCAGTTGGGCGAGAATCGAATCGTAACGGGGATGCACTCACCGCTTGATGTTATCGGAGGAAGAATACAATCCACAGCCATGGCTGCATATGCACTTAATCAGGCTGAGAATAAAGATGTGTTAGAGAAAGGTTATAAGAATGCAGGAGAAGTATTTGGAGCTGCAGCCAAGGAAAAAAATATGAGTCTGTATGAGTATGCACATACCGTAACAGAGGATTACACGTTCAAGAGTGCTTACGATGAACACAAATGGGAAGATCATGATGCCAATAAAGCCTTCTATAGAGAAAAGATGACTTACGGTCTACCACAAACCGGAACCAAAGGTTTGGCTCCAGTTGTACCGCAAGGAGCAGAAGCCCTGTTAGAAACACGTCAACCGTATTTAACAGATGAGCAACGCAGACAAGTATTGTATACAACATCCATTGACTCTGGATATCCTGTACTGGATGAATCCAAGGGCTGGGGTAGAATTGATCTGGTCACGGCTGCGGATGGCTACGGCGCATTCTTGAACAATGTAACTGTGGATATGGACGCTTCCAAAGGGCGCTTCAATGCAGAAGATTGGTGGAGAAATGATATCACCGGTAGTGGAATGCTTACGAAAAAAGGAACAGGCACCCTTACATTGACAGGGAAAAATAGCTACACTGGCGGAACATTGCTGCAAGCAGGAACGTTGGTAGCTGAATCTGCAACGGCTTTTGGTACAGGTGATCTGTATGTAGAAAATGGAACAGTTGTCGTTGATGTCGACGGAGCACTCAACTTAGATAGAAACTTTACCATGGATAACGGTACGTTGGAATTGGTAGTGACTGACAACAACAGTCAACTGAATGTCGGCAGAAAGCTCTATATTGATGGAGGAAGTTTCAAACTCGACTTGTCCAACTATAAGATTGAAGGTTCCAAAGATATTACGTTAATCACGGCTAATGGAATTACAGGTGAATTCGACAGTGTAACTGCCGAAGGTTATGACGTGACTGTCACGTACGAAAAGGGCCGCGTCATTGCACATGTTGTAGCCAAATAAGTGAAGTAATTATGCATGATACAAAGTGAACTAAAGAATGTCACACATGCGACTTCGATGACAGAATAACTTTCCGATCACTGTTATCCCAGATTTTTTCCTTCTTCAAAGGAAAAAATCCGGGGATAAGCATATGCTTTCGATGGAGCTTTCTTTCAGAAAGCCTTTAGGCGTAGTGAATGCTTTCGAAGTAGTATTCTTACAGAAAACTTGTAGCTTCGCTTCTTCACGTTATTTCTGTCCTCTCCGTTTTTGTGTAATTATTAAAGTTCTTTTTATATCGTTCAATTCTTCGCAAGAAAAGATTATAGAAAAGGGCTGAAACTACAATGTAGTTTCAGCCCTTTTCGCGTACAGTTACGTTGGGATATAGGGGATGTTTTCAACACGTCCTGAAAGCCGAACTGTATCTGAACGTGTCCGGAGTAGGCAAGCGCTAAATACTAAATGTAAGAGCAAGCAATTAGGACTTCGCAAAAGCGATTTTCCTATTTTCCTCTACCAATGAGAATTTTCGCTTCGTACGAGAGAGAAACGAGGTTTCCTCTCAGTCGCGCTTGGAACAGAGCATGAACAGGGGTTGAGCGCTAACGAATATGAGGCGTCTTATTCAAGGGTTTGAAGCACCCGCAGAAATCTAAGGAATCTGAGACACGTTATATCGAAATGTACGGCGTTTTAGAGCGTTTTTATCGAGCGATTTTGGGAAATAACGTGTCTGAGGTTTTTTACAATTTTGAAAGAGGCTGTAGAGGCCAAATAAGACGTCCTGAGTTCCTTAGAAAATAGATTGGCTACTCAATAGGATCAGCCAGACGGGAGCTCGATAATTTTGGGACACTGACATCCATCATCGTATAGCATGCCGAGTAAGGAGACACGACCTGATCGGTGAAAATCCAGCCGAGGGAGGGCCAAGTCTCGTATCATCGATGTGGGTATCTAAGTTTAATCATACGGAAGCGGCTGAATCGTAGGTTATTCGTCGGTGTTGGTACCAGATGTACGACGTGTATTTCCTTCCAGTTCCGTAGAGACTTGCTTCGTTGGTTCCAGATCCGTATGTCCTGCGTAGGGGCGCTCACTTCGAGAGCGTGTCCCAGTCAACCCGAAACCCGAAGTGAATATAATCAGCTGTAATCCAAGGGCGTAGGGCGCAGCAATAGGTCCAATCAGATGGAGCAACGAGCATAGCGCGATCAGCAAGGAGAGCATTTTGGTTACTGTACTTGACCTATCCCGGCGTGGGCTGGCCCAGAGCAGGTAACCATATATTATGGTGATCATCAGGGAAATTGCGCGAATCCATGGCAAGATGCTGTCCCATGAGTCCACAGGCACGTCCAACATCCGCTGACGAAATACCAGATCTATAACCAGAAACCCTGTAGCCGCCAGTGCGGCTGGTTCGGCTACAGGCCGAAGGATGGTCCAGACCGCTGTGCCCCAATGATCTGCATGAGTCTCCCGGCTGAGTTCATCCGATAATACGGTGCATTCCCGTTCCAGTGCTCTGTGCATCAGTCCGATTCTGGCAGGGTCATGATCCTTAATACAGTCACGGATCTGGTCCTGTAGCTGAGGAGATAGGTAAGATGCAGCTTTGCAGGCTAACATTGCTGTTATCAGATCGTCATGTTCGTGTTCCGATCGTTCATAATTCCGATTTTCCTGGATGGTAAGTTGTCCCAAGAGGGCTGTACTTATGTATAATGTATCTCGTATCCTTCTCATTCGCCTTTCGTGGCTGCGGCGAACTTCAGTGGCAGACCATATGTATATCCCCAGAAGCAAAGCCATGACTCCAAACAGCACAGCCACAGCGCCTGGGCGCGATGTTAGATCTTCAATCCAACGTTGAAACACACTTGTTCCTCCTTTGCACCAACTTCACGTATCATGAAACACGCTTCACGTAAGCTTTCTCTCACTATTACACAGGAAGTAGATGAATTCAAGCAGAATTCATATGTTAAAGTCATGATACTTAGAGTAGCTCAGTGACACAGATGTAATTATAATAGAAAGATTTTAAGGTGGGGAGAAATGAAATTTTATAGGTTTAATCATGATACGAAAACGAAGGTCCTAGCTTCAGTGGAAGATGATCATCATCCAATTAATAGTGATTTCCACGGTCAATCTAAAATAAAAGGATGGACAACAATAGGTTTAGAAACCCTTTATAAAAAATCATACAAGGATTTTCCGAATTACCATATCGGTAAACCTGTGTTCTCAAAAAGAGTTAAAGAGATGATGGAGAAAGAGAGTTTATTAACAAGCGAAGTAGAATTTTTGCCCATAACGAATGATAATATGGAATTGTTCATACTAAATGTTACTAATATATTGGACTGTGTTGATTATCATCGTTCTGATATTGGTAGATTCAAAGATGGGTCTTGGGCACGGTTTAACAAGCTTGTATTCGATCCTGCCAAAATACCGGAAGGAACGTGTATGTTCAAGATTAAGGAAACTCCTGGTGTTCAGGTTTTTGTTACAGAAAAGTTTAAAGAATGGATTGAAGAGCGTAAGCTCAAAGGGCTTAACTTTTCCGTGATATATGATTCTGACCTTACAAATGAAATGGAAGAAGAGCAGCAACGGGGATATGATGCAGCTCTTGAAGAAATTGAACGAAATAAAGGAGAAGAGTATTCCTATGATGATGCCCGTGAACTTGTAGATCAGGGAGAAACCATGGCTAGCGGTCTGTGGAGGATTCGGCTGGATTATCAAGGGAGGTTATGGCTAGGTCAGTTGCTTCAAGATCTGTCTTACCAGTGGATTATGCCTGTATATATCCCGCCGGTTTTGCTGTTGAAGTCTTGGCATGTGGTTGACAGAATAAAAGAATAATTTATTTTGTTGGAGAGGGGCACAATTCATGGATCATGTGAATATTGAACACACACCACCCGCAGCATTGGAGTATCTTGCCCTGCGGCAGATCGCGGGTCTTAGTCCAATGAGCAGGGAAGGGGCGGAGATTGGACTACCGAATAGTCTGTTTGCCGTATGTCTGCGTGAAGAGGATATGTTGGTAGGTATGGGGCGAGTGATTGGAGATGGCGGTTGCTTCTTTCAGGTCGTTGACATTGCCGTACACCCGGATGTTCAGGGAATGGGTTATGGAAAGCTGATCATGAGCGAGATTATGAATTATCTGCGTGACGTTGTGCCTGCTCGCGGTTTGGTCAGTCTGCTGGCGGATGTTCCGGCTGATCGTCTGTATGCTCAATTTGGATTTGAATATACCAGCCCAAAATCGGAGGGCATGTGGTGGAGGCAGGGAGAAGAAGGGCCGACTGCCTAGCGGAATGAAAACTGAATTTTGATGCGAGACTACACTTCATATGATTATGAAATCATCTCCGTATAGCCGCATTAGCGGCTTTTTTACATGAACCGTATTGCTTGATGGGGAGGAGAGGGGATGCTTCTGAATGGCGGTGTTTCCTTCGATCACGCAGTGAAGATTGTTTTTCTACATATAAGCTGTAAGAGATAGGTTTACAAGATGTCACATCCGGTTTAAGATGGCGTGAGCCGTTTAAGGTATATAACAATAGGATTAAGTATTAAAATAACGGTAAGTTGATGAAATGATATCTACAGAAAAGAGGGAATTCATATGAAAGTAGCCATTTTTGGAGCAACCGGAGCGATTGGCAAGATGATACTGTGGGAGCTGATGGATCGTGGGCATGAAGTGACAGCGGTGGTGCGTGACCCTTCGAAGGTTGAGATGGTTCATGAGCGTTTGCGTGTAGAACAGGGAGATCTGCTTAACCCGGATCAGGTGGCTGATTTTGCAGCGGGTCAAGAAGTGGTTGTGAGTGCATATGGACCGAAGTTCGGTGGAGAAGAAGAGATGCTGGAAGTGACACGTTCGTTGATCGAGGGTGTGCGCCGGGCAAAAGCAGGGCGTCTGGTTGTAGTTGGTGGAGCGGGAAGTTTGCTAACCGATTCCGGTGATATGCTGATGGATACGCCGGGATTCCCGGAAGAAGTCAAACCACTGGCAAAAGCACATGCAGAAGCATATGACCTGATTGAAGCATCAGGTATTCACTGGACCTACATGAGCCCTGCTGCGACAATCACAACAGGACGTCGTACAGGCCAGTTCCGGGTTGGCATGAACCGTGTGATTACGGATGATATCGGGGAAAGCTCGATTTCCGTTGGCGATTTTGCAGCGGCTTTGGTGGACGAACTGGACGATCCGCAATTTATCCAAGCACGGTTTACGGTAGGTTATTAAGAGTAGACAGGCTTTGGAATGGATGATTTAATCTGAAGGTCTCGTACACGGATCGATAGAGCTTCCAATGATGCATGAAGCGCATCATGGTAACTATATGAGGTAAAGGGAAAGATAGCGATACACATACAGGATACAGCGTTTAGGTGCGATGTTGTTGCTTATAGGTATGAGATGAGCTTGTCACGGGGAGGGATGAACGTTGTTTATCGTAACCGCTGAACAGATGAAAGCTGTGGACGAGTATACCATTCATCAGCTCGGTATTCCGGCAGCAAGTCTAATGGAGAATGCAGGCCGCGCCATAGCCGAGGAAGTCATCAAGCTGTGCCGGGAAGGGCAGGCAGAAGGCCGGCTTGTGGATTCAGGGCAGCTTGGCTATAGCAGCCAGACCGATGCGAGGCGGGCACACACCGGGCCCGGCGATCGGCAAGGTTATGGTGGCGACATCATCGCCGATCCGGCGCTGGTGATGGAGCGCCCGGGAGATCAGCAGTGGTACATGCTGATCGGCAAGGGCAATAATGGCGGCGATGGGCTGGTGGCCGCGCGCCATTTGGTTGAAGCAGGGCTTGGCGTGACATTAGTCTACGCCGATGCCCCTGATGCACTGCGGGGCGAAGCCGCAGTGCAACGGGATGCCGCCGCGAAGCTTGGCATCCCTGCTCTTGTCCACGGGCGCGAAGCCGTGGACTTCAGCCGGTGCACAGGCATCGTGGATGCGCTGCTGGGCACCGGCTCGCGGGGAGCGCCGCGCGGAGCTTACGCGGCGCTGATTGAGGCGGCGAACGACAGCGGCAAGCCGGTCGTGTCCGCCGATGTGCCAAGCGGGCTGGACGCCGACACCGGAGAGGTGTACAAGCCCTGCATTCAAGCCCGGGTGACCGTATGTCTCGCGCTGCTTAAGCGCGGGCTGGTGCAGTACCCGGGTGCTTCTGCTGCGGGGCGCATTGTGGTGCGCGCCATCGGCATTCCCGCGCGACTTGCGCCAGAGCATGGCCCCTCGGTCCGTCTGCTGACGGACGAGGTGCTGCGCGGTGCGCTGCGCGTGGATACAGGCCGTCTACGGGCACCGGACGGCCACAAGGGCACCTACGGCCACGTACTGTTGGCCGCAGGAAGTCTGCCGATGAGCGGCGCTGGCCTGCTCTCGGCCAAGGCCGCGCTGCGCGCAGGCTGCGGGCTCGCCACATGGGCGCTGCCCGCGGCATTGCTGCCGCATGTCATCGGCACCGTGCCCGAGCTCATGCTTGCTGCCGCCTCCGATGGCGACAGCGGCGAATGGAACGCGGCTTCCGCCGACGCCGTGCTGCGTCTCGCGGAGAGCCGCGACGTGCTCGCGACCGGCCCCGGCCTCGGCCGCTTCAAGGGCGACACAGACTGGCTGTGCCGTCTGTGGCAACATACGGATCGTCCGCTCGTCATAGACGCGGACGCCCTCAACATGCTGGCAGACGCTGGCCCACATGGGCCTCGCGACTGGGGCCAGCGAAGTGCGGCGACAATTCTGACGCCGCACCCTGGCGAGATGGGCCGACTGCTGGGCATGTCGACCCCAGAGGTGCAGCGTGACCGCATTGGGCACGCTGCAAAATACGCCCGCGAGCAGGGCGTGACCCTTGTGCTCAAAGGAGCACGAACGGTCATCGCAACGCCGTCCGGCGAGGCGTACATCAACACCACCGGGCACGCCGGCATGGCGACTGGCGGTGCCGGAGACGTATTGACCGGCATCATCGCCGGTCTGCTTGCCCAAGGGCTCAGCGCGGAGCAAGCCGCCGCGTTCGGCGTATATCTCCACGGACAGGCCGCTGAACGTGCAGCACTGCTGCGCGGTGACCCATCATCCCTGCTGGCCGGAGACATCATCGACGCACTGTGAGGATAGGGCAGGTGTGGGACTAGCTTATGGTTTTGGGTTACTGTCTATGACTAATCATTTCTAAACTGCAAGTGATCCAACGAACTAGCGCACCAGCGCATTAAAAGTAGATGAGTGCACGATGTCCATTGCTCAGTGCTCACTACCCAATTCCCAGTGCCCTAGCTATGATGAACGTAACCGCAAAAAATAGCCCTCCATATTGCTGCACATCGTAGGTTAAAATGGACAGTAAGAAGACCACCATTTCAGAGCTACACAGCAAAGGAGAGCTATCCCTATGAAGTCTACCACAAAATTCATTGGTTTAGATGTATCCAAAGAAAAAATTTCTGTCGCTATTGCTGACGAGGGTAAAGACAAGCCGCGGTATTACGGTACCATTGCTCATGCGCCTGCTGCCTTACGCAAACTCATCAAAGAGTTGGGTCCGGCAAGCTCCCTCTCGTTTTGTTATGAGGCCGGTCCTACAGGATACGAAACCTACCGCTGGATCGAATCCATGGGGGCCCATTGTGTCGTCATTGCTCCTTCACTCATCCCCAAACGCTCCGGCGATCACGTGAAAACCGATCGACGGGATGCCGAGCAACTGGCACGTCTGTTCCGTGCAGGCGAGCTTACGCCGATTTACGTTCCAGCACGTGAAGATGAGGCGCTTCGTGAATTGGTTCGGGCACGCGAATCGGCAAAAGAAGATGCTCACCGGGCTCGTCAACGCGTGCTCAAATTTTTATTGCGTCACCAGATCCATCCGCCTGAACAAATCAAACGTCGCTGGACGAAAAAATATCGCGTATGGCTTGGACAACTGACCTTCCCGAATGCGCCTATGCAGATTGCGTTTACGGAGTACCTTCATGCCATGGACGAGATCGAGCAACGCATCGGTCGACTGGAAAAAGCCTTGATTGAAGAGGCAGCGACCAGTTCCAAAGCCGATTTGATTCAGATTTTACAGTCTCTGCGTGGCATTGGATTTCTCACGGCCGTCACGCTTGCTGCGGAGATCGGTTCCTTTGCCCGGTTCCGTTCTCCTGCTCAGCTCATGGCTTACTTAGGCCTAGTTCCGCGTGAGCATTCGTCTGGAGTCCGTACCCAACGAGGCTCGCTCACCAAAGCGGGAAATGGACGATTGCGTCGCACCTTGATTGAATCGGCATGGAGTTACCGCCATCAGCCTGCGATTAAAGGGGATTTGGCCCGCCGTTTGGAAGGTCTGCCTGCGGACATACAGCTCATTTCCTGGAAAGCCCAGGAACGGCTGCACCGAAAATTCCGTCGTTTAGTTTATGGATTAAACAAACACAAAAATGTCGCGGTCACCGCGGTGGCCAGGGAACTGACCGGGTTCATTTGGGCGATCGCCCGAACGTTGGAGCTACCGAACGCTCAGTAATCTGTTATTCATCTTGAAGAGACGGATGGTTTAAACGGAAAAAGGGGAAAACCCCGGAGCCCTAAGCCCGGGAGTTCATGGAAGGTTCAGGAGAGAATGTGCGAGGTTCGTTTGCACTAGGCTTTTAATGGGCTGAACGTGCGTGGCTAGCTTGTAACAGCTCTCCTTGACGAAGGCATACCATGTGGTAACCAACCCACGGATAGCAGCGTGCCAACCGTCGCTCGCATATGGACTCCCGCGCTTAGGGCTTCGGCGAAAAGCAGCATTTTGTGATGGGCTTGACAAAAACGTTCATAGCAACGAACCTGATACACCTTATACCACGGTTTACATCGAGGAGCAAAAGCTAACGAACCTCATCCACGTTATTTCTGTGTATTTCAGATAAAACACCTGAAAAACCGGACTAAATTAGTGAATAGAGTGCCTGAGATTCGTTAGGTTTTATAACATGCAATTAATGGCCCAATAAGGTTTGCTCAGTTCGTTAAACGTTTGGATCTGAAATGTTGATGCCTTGTTATCTATATAAGTTGATCTAAAGAATATTTACACTGGACACTCCGGTGACAGAACAACCTTCCGATCGCTGTTATCCCCAGTTTTTTCTTTTATAAATTAGGAAATCCGGGGATAGCATATGCTTCCGAAGCGGCTTTCTTTCAAGAAGCTTTTAGGCGAAGTATATGCTTCTGAGGCAGCTTCTTTCAGACAACTTTTAGCTCCGCTTTTTCAGGTTCTTTCTGTCTTCTCCGTTTCGTGTAAATGTTTAGTTCAATTTATATACTTTCATATCTTTGAAACGAATTAATGGTTGGATGAAACAATGATTAGTACTGAAAAGGGGAGCCCTGTCATGATGCATGACGGAGGCTCCCCTTTATTTGTTTGTATGTTCACGCTACCTAATCCTGGCTCGGCTATAACCTGCCCATAACATGCCTATAATCTGCATCTAACCTGCATCTCAACTACATCTGAACTACGTCCAACCCAAAATTCTCCGGCATCCTGCTTACAGCCGGAATCGCAGCAGTTCCTGATGCATCTCTGCACTAATATCACGCAATGACTTCACCTTGATACTTGCATCAGCGAAGGAACGTTGTTGTTCCGATGTGGAGGCGGTGATCTCTTCACTGCTGGCAGCCGACTGCTCGGTGATGGCACTGATATTTTCGATGGCTTGTTGCACCTGCGTACTGAGTTCATTGGAGTGTTGCATGTCCTCAGCAAGCTGATGGATGCCGGTACTAATGCGCTCCACACTTTCACGAATAGCAGAGAAGGATTCGCGAGTCTGGCCAGTGGCTTGTTCCTGTTCGCCGAATAACTGCATGCTTTGTGCTACAGAGTTCTTCACCTTGTCCATGGAGGTTGTGATCTCGCCCACAGCCGCATAGATATGTTTGACCGATTGCGCAGATTGTTCGGCGAGTTTGTTCACCTCGCCCGCAACAACAGCGAAGCCACGTCCGGCTTCTCCAGCGCGAGCAGCCTCTATGGAGGCATTTAACGAGAGCATGGTTGTTTGTTTGGCAATCTCCGATACATATGCCGTCATCGTAGTGATTCGAACCGCGCTTTCTTCCAGTTCCCGCACCGTTTGTTCCACCTCGGCCATCGCCATACGATTCACTTCGGCCAAGCGGAGTTGCTCCGCTACAGCCTTATTACCTTCCTCAACGGTAGTTAATACTTCACGACCATCGATTACCGATTGGGAAGTGGCCTCCAGATTGCTATTGAAGGTAGACTGCATTTTGTCCACAACCATCACTGTTTCACTCAGATCCTCGGCAATTTTTTGACTGCCAATCGAGAGTTCCTCCGTGGTGCGGGATACTTGCTGCACAATCGCTTGGGCTGTATCATTACCGCGGTCAATATCTTGCGCCATCAGATCGACACGATGACCCGCTTCACCAATCGACTGAATAATGCCGCGGATATTATGAGTCATGGTACCAAAGGAACGACTCAGGTCATCGAGTTCATCTTTGCCCCGAGCTTCCGGTAATTGTCCGGTCAGGTCACCGTCCGCAATTTGTCCAGCGGCGTCTTTGAGTGTTCGAATACGCTTGGCAATCTGACGTGAAGTATACATATTAAACAGCATCACGGCGACGAGCAATACGATAGCTCCTGCCAGAGCGGCTTGCCACGTTTGCTGAATGTCACGTTCCAAATCGACGGTATATTGATCATAACGATCCCGAGTCATCTCATCTAACGAATAGATATCATTCTGTATGCCCCGAACCCGAGTGCTGTAACGTTTCGCTTCCGCACTGTTCATCGCACTCATCGCTTCGGTGGCTCCCTGGTTGAGAGCTTCTAATTTTGTCTCGATGGACTGAATAAGTTGTAACTGCTGATCTGTTTCGAGCAATCCGTCCGTAAGTTCCTGAATCATCGTTTGACCTTCATCCAGCAAGCGAAGTACGGCGTCCTGGTTTCCTGCTGTCATGGAGAATGAGTAGACATCCAGCGCTTGCTGGGTCTGAATCTGATTGGCGTTCAGTTCACTCACCTTGAGCATGGCTGGTACCAGATTTTGATTTTTGGCATTCATGTTGAGCAATTGCATGATGATATAAGCGACTAGCACAAGGCATAGAAGTAGTGAAATTAGAGCATTAAGTATCAGTTTTCCCTGTAGTTTCATGTGCGTACCTCCTTGTATCCGATGGGTTATTGATCAAGCTTAATTTTGATTTGACCGGAAGAGATCTTTGCCTTCAGATCTTCGAAGGTTTGCTGTTGTTCATCACTGAGCGTGATATTATGTAGAGCAGTCAGACCCACGGCGTTCTCCGCCAGCCCCTCCACGATTTCCTTTTGAGGGAAGGTATGATTGTTTTGAACAAACGTGTTAACGGCATTATAGATAGAGACATCCACATTTTTCAGCATGGACGTAAGAATGGATTTTTCCGCCAAAAAGAATTGATCGGTATCTACACCGATGGCGTATTTCCCTAATTTCTGAATCTCCGTCAGTGCGCCTACGCCTGTGAGACCGGCAGCAACGTAGATCACGTCAGCGCCCTTTTCCTGAATCATCTCTGTAGCCAGTTGTTCACCCAGCTCGGCATTGCCGAAGTCCCCTGCGTAGACGACATCAACGGTTGCATTCGGCTTGACAGCCAGAACAGCTTGTTTAAAACCCTGCTCGAAATTACGAAGGACCGGTATCTCTATTCCACCAAGGAAGCCAACATGATCTTCCGTTGAAGCCATAGCGGCAATAACACCTGCCAGATAACTTCCTTCTTCCGCCCGGAATGAAATGGAGGCAATGTTAGGCAGTTCGGACTGACTGTCAATCATGAGGAACTGCTGGTCAGGATATTTGGCTGCAACTTTCTCCATATCCGCTTGGACAGCATCACTCAGGCCGATAACCAGATCGAATTTGGCTTGCGCAAACTCTTCAAATGCAGCTTCGGCATTGTCGCCCGGTTCACGATAGTCAAAGACAATGCTTTTCTCATTTCTGGCCTGAACCAGTCCATCAAAAGCAGCATCATTAAAAGAACGGTCACCCAGACCCACTTCCGTAAGCACGATCCCAACCTTTGTTCTTTTGTCTGTTGCCGTTGTTGTATTGTTGGCTGAACATGCCCCCAGGATCAGTACCGTCAGGATCATCATTAGGGTGAGACCTAGACCTGCGCGTCTGTTCTTGTTTGTTTTCATGTGTGGTACCCTCATTTCTGTAGTCGCATTTTTCTGTTTTGCATGGTTCCTTAGCTCCAGGGAATGACGTGTACATGATGACACGTATGGTGAGGATTTCCCTTTATCTATATCGGTCAGAAAGGCACTGTGATTTATGGTATGTAGTGAAAATTTACGAAAAAATAAGTATTTTTCATGAATTACACATTATTTTTACATTTCTCTGGTTAAAAGGGTACATAAATATCTACAGTATGTTGTTTACTGATGTTGGAAGTCGAAAAAAGGCACAACAGAGATAACATGAATCATCTCTGTTGTGCCTTAAAATTTCACCCTATACGGATGATAAGGTGATCATCCTATTATAAAAATGACGCGAGTTTTACCAAGCCGCAATCGAGCCGTCAGCTCGGGTTTCCGTACCCCCGCATAATACGCCATTGTCCGGGTTGCGCCAGATGATCTGACCGCGTCCAAACTGGGATGGATCAACTGCCACTTGAATATCATGTCCCTTGCGGGCGAGTGCCTGAGCGATATGCTGCGGGAAACCCGGTTCCACGAGAATTGTTTTGCCCTTCGTCCACTGCCAGCGCGGAGAATCCAAGGCGGCCTGTGGGTTCAGGTGATAATCGATCGTATTCATAACCAGCTGCACATGACCCTGCGGCTGCATGAAACCACCCATGACACCGAATGGCCCAACTGCTTCACTGCCACGGGTGAGGAACCCCGGAATGATCGTATGATACGTTCGTTTGCCTGGCTCCAGGGCGTTGGCATGATTAGGGTCCAGTGAGAAGTTGTGTCCACGATTCTGCAAAGCAATGCCTGTCCCCGGAACAACCAATCCAGAGCCGAAGCCCATATAGTTACTCTGGATAAACGAAACCATATTGCCTTCACCATCCGCCGTAGCCAGATAGACTGTTCCACTTGCACGTGGATCACCTGCCTCAGGTGCTCGTGCGGTATCACCAATGAGTTTGCGCCGTTCTTCCGCGTATGCCTCGGACAGGAGTTCCTCCACCGTCACACCCATTTTGCGTTCTTCAGTAATATACTTCTCCCCATCGGCAAATGCCAGCTTCATGGCTTCTAGTTGCTGATGATACGCCAGAACGGATTCTTTCTCGTCAAAATCATATCCCTTCAGGAGATTAAGCGCTGCGAGAGCAATCAATCCTTGTCCATTCGGCGGAATCTCCCATACATCGTAACCACGATAGGAGACGGAGATGGGATCAACCCACTCCGGCTGAAAAGCCTTCAGATCTTCGCGAGTCAGATAACCACCGTGCTCTGCCATAAAGGAATGAATGCGCTCTGCCAGTTCTCCTTCGTAAAAGTCTCGCGCTTCGCTCTCGCCAATCTGGCGCAAAGTCGCCGCATGATCCGGCGAGCGCCACATCTCTCCAGCTGCGGGAACACGCCCGCCTGGAGCAAATGTCTCAAACCACGCACGCCCTGCCTCCGCATCACCCTGGCGTGCATAGATCTCGGCTGCCCTTGCCCAGTGGCGGGCCAGCCCAGGCGCAAGCGGATAACCTTTCTCCGCATAGCGGATGGCCGGTTCCAGCGCTTCCGCCAGCGTGAGCCGCCCAAAACGGCGGCTCAGCTCAGCCCAACCCGCCGGTGCGCCAGGCACCGTCACCGGAACAACCCCGAGCTTCGGCATCTCCGTATGGCCTGCCGCTTGAAGCGCCTCAATGGATATGCCCTGAGGCGCAGGGCCGCTGGCATTCAGGCCATGCAGTTTGCCCTCGGTCCAGACGAGGGCAAAAGCATCGCCTCCAATGCCATTGGACGTTGGCTCCAGCACCGTGAGTGCTGCCGCAGTTGCAATGGCGGCATCGATGGCATTGCCGCCTTTTTTCAATACATCCAGACCGGCTTGTGCAGCCAGTGGTTGAGACGTGGCGACCATGCCTTGTTTCGCATACACAGGCACGCGGTAAGAGGGATACGGTTGGTAGAGTGGATCGAAGTTCATCAGGTTGTTCAGCTCCTTGTCGCTAGATGTCAGGCTCCGGCATAACCGGATCATACTCCTAACCCTCTTCGCAACTGAACAACCGATATCCTGCCACACCTGCCAAATCCAACCTGACATCAGCCTATGTCGTTACCATATCGCCGCCATTTACATGAATGCATTCACCTGTGACGTAGGATGAATCGCGGGAAGCGAGATAAACGTAGGCTGCCGCCAGTTCGTAAGGCTGACCAGCTCGACCCATGGGTGTATCTGTTCCAAATACCTGTACATCCTCAGCGGAGAAACTGGCAGGAATGAGCGGTGTCCAGATGGGTCCCGGGGCGACGGAATTCACACGGATTCCATGTGCAGCGAGTGATTGGGCGAGTACACGAGTCAGCGATACGACGGCTCCTTTGGTAGAAGAGTAGTCGATCAGTTGGGTATTACCTTTATATGCTGTAATGGAAGCTGTATTGATAATGGAGGCACCTCTGCACAGATGGGGGAGAGCGGCCTGAATCAGAAAGAAATAGGCGAACACGTTCGTCTGAAAGGTGTGATACAGCTGCTCTTCTGTAATATCAACGATGCTTGGCTGCACATACTGTACGCCATGATTGTTGACCAGAATATCGATCTTCCCGTAGGTTTCCATGGTTGTGCGAATGACGGCTTCACAGTTTTTCTTTAAGCGGAGATCAATCTCGATTAAGAGACAGCGCTGTCCTAGTTCTTCGATCCGTTCACGAGTCCTTTCGGCATCTGTCCGTTCATATAGATAAGCAATGACGATATCCGCACCTTCCTTGGCAAAAGCGATGGCGGCCGCCCGGCCGATTCCACTGTCACCACCCGTAATAATGGCAACTTTACCTTGGAGTTTGCAGCTGCCGATATAGGCAGGATCTTCACTGATCGGTTCAGGCACCATCAGGGTTTCCAGACCGGGTTGCTGGTCCTGATGCTGGGGTGGAAATGCCAGCTTTTGCTCCTTGCATACCGTTTTCTCACCATAAAAAGGATAGACAGGATTCATTCGCTTTACATCCTCCTCGAATGTTCATTGATACGGATAACCTATGCATTCGCCCAGAAGAAGGTGCGGGAGGAAACAGCAGAGCGGTTGTTTTTTGCGCAGAATATACCATAATAAGGATAGATCCTTAAATCGATGGAGGTGTCAGGAGCCACATGAATATTCAAGGAATTAATCATTTGTGCTTTTCCGTATCCAATCTGGAGCGGGCCATTACCTTTTATGAGCAGGCTCTCGGTGCCCGAATTCAGGTGAAAGGACGCAAACTGGCTTATTTTGAGCTTGCCGGTCTGTGGATTGCCCTGAATCAGGAGGATGTTATTCGCAACTATACGGAACGAACCTATACCCATATTGCATTTACCGTTACAGAAGAGGAGTTCGACGCGTCTGTGCAGCAGCTGCGAGCAGCGGGGGCGGACATTCTGCCCGGAAGGCCAAGAGATCCACGGGATGCATTATCTGTATATTTTACCGATCCGGATGGTCATCTGTTCGAACTGCATACAGGTACGATGAAGCAAAGGCTGGATTATTATCGCGAAGACAAAGATCATATGACCTTTTATACATGAGTTTCATGTGCAAGTAGAGGTAAATGGGGATTAACGTATTTAAAGTCATTGCAATTATCCGTAAAATACGTCTTAGGTTGCCAGGAATCGATGGTGGACTATGCTACCCGATTATAGACATGAGGAGAGATGAGCATGGAGAGTAAAGGAAGCAAATACGTTACAATGGCAAGTGAACTCTGCATGGTTACCATCATGCTTCTACCTTTTATTGCAGGACAGCTTCATGTTTCGGGAGCACATGCAGGATCGGCTAAGTTTAGTGGTCAGCAGGGACAAAAGCATGCCGTATCTACGGAAACGCTGCTGGAGCTGAATGATCCTGTACCTGTTCGATGAGATTGATCCTGTGCCCTTTCACCGTGGATTCCCGGAAGTGGGGTCCCTGTTCAGAGACCCTAAAATCCATCTGTTCATTTCCCTATGTCCTCAGTTGTTAGATGAAGAAGGTATCCGCTTTTATTTGATAAATGACTTATAATCTTCGTAGTTCATTTTACGCTCTTGCAGGCTTAGCAGGAGGAGTTGATGGCTGATGTCAGCCTCGCGATTTGCAGAGATGCGTTTAAGCAGATCGTGACTCATTCTTAAAAAGTAATAACCTTCATTGCTGTTGTTTTTCTCATGAAATACAATACCCAGCAAGCGATACAGTTTGGCACGAAGCATCCCTTCATCTTGCTTATCCAGCAGTTGGAGGGCTTCTTTGATGATGGCCTCTGCCTGTTCTGGCTCACGCTGTTCCAAATAAACTTTACTGATTTCCTCTAATATGGAAGCCTTCTTGTGGGGAAGATTGCGTTTATCGTAAATTCGTGCGCATTCATCCAGCAAGGGGAGGGCTTCTTTTTTTTGCCCCATATGAAGCTGGATCACGGCGAGGTTGTGAAGTGCCAGAACGTAGGATTCGCTGCTCGCCTGTTTATAGGCCTGTACGGATCTCTTGGTCCAGTCATAACTTAGCAGCATGTGTCCGTCCTGTTCGGACATATAATAGGCTTTGCCCAAACCCAGCGTAATCTCGCCATACAGTTCCGGTTGTCCGGCCATCTGGGCTTCCTTCTCCGCTTTGAGATAGTAGTTTAACCCCTCATTCACATTGCCTAGTCTTAAATGAGTTGTGCCAAGAAAGGTCAGCGATTGGATGTGTTCTTCCTGTAGATGTTTGAGTCTGCTGCTGTACGTATACGCCTGTTCATAATGTTTCCGGGCAGCATGAAACAGCTCTGCATGAAAAGCCGCTCTCCCCATTTCCAGATAATATTCAACAATACGTTCCCTGTCCCCCGTTCGAATGACCGTAAATGCTGCGTTTTCCCCTTCATCCAAGGCTTGTCGATAATCCCCAAGTCTGTTGTGACTTCGCAAAATGAGCAGGTAGGCTTCAGACTGATCCGATGTATCCTCCGTCAGTGTCAGCACTTTACGAGCTATGCGGATGCAGGCAGAATCATTCTGCTCGGCGTAACAGGCTTTGGCCTTTTCCAACACAGCCTCACCAATATCCGAATCTGTCGATACACTTCCTCCCAAAAAAAACTCCATGGGTGTATTAAGTCTCCTGGCAATGATTTTTAACATACGCTGCGAGGGAACGGCTCTACCTTTTTCGATAAGGCTGATGTAAGAACGCGTCATATCCTCACCTGCCAGTTGCTTCTGAGACAGTCCAAGCTGCTCCCGGATTTGCCGGATTTTGGGTCCGAGCATGATCGTTCACCGTCCCTTGAATATAGTTTGATTGGAATGGAGATGTGATTGGTATGTTGGGTCCATCGAACGTGCAGAAGCAGGGGTAAGGAGAGTGAGAGGTTCATTTACCTCCATTTACAGTTTAAATCCAATTTGGGAGATTATAGAATCAGAGTATCCAAGATGAAAGGAGGAGATATGAATGGTCATTAAAGCGACTCCCATTACACTGGAGCAACTGAAGCGCAAAGAAGTTGAAGCAGCACAATTGGAAACGAATGTACTGGGCGAGGCACGTGAAGTCAGTGCACGCGCGGTATCCGCTCGCGCAGTTGAAGCTCGTGCTGTAGCGGCTCGTGCTGTAGCAGCTCGTGCAGCAGCGGCGGCTCGTGCCTGATTTTTCCTACTTACTTATTGCATTACGCTAGATTCATAGATGGGAGCTTCTGCGGAAGCTCTTTATCTCCCTATATTTCAGTGAGATTCGTACGTTAGTGATAACGAGGTGTCTGAAGCCGATGCATATCAAGCAAATATGGTCTTACATTCCGGAGCACATTGTGCCGATCAGGGAACTGAACGAGGTGCTGGGACTCAATAATGCCCAGACGAAGGTACTGGAAAAAATTCATGGTTTGAAACAGGTTCGGCAAGACAGGGATGGAGATCTGGCTTCGTTGCTTGGGCGCGTATTAACCCAGGTGGTAAATAACCCGGAGATCGCTCCTAACTCGATTAAGTATATCATTTATTGCCACACAATTCAGGAAAATTTCCCCTTTCCTATGAAAGTTTTGCAAGCCCTGAAAAGGGCTTACGGGTTGCAGCATGCCATCGCGTTTTCGCTTACGCAGCAGAACTGTGCATCGGGTTTAATTGCCCTGAATGTTGCCGAGACATTGCTGCCTTCATTGGAAGCGGATGATCATATTTTAATTTTGACAGGTGAAAAAACCTTTAGTCCCGTTGTGCAATTGATCCCCAATACCACCGTGATGGGAGAGGCATCAGCCGCCGTGCTGGTGGGTAACAAGGGTAACGGAAGTCGTGTCGTTGGACTGACGAGTGTTACCCTGGGCCAATTCTGTAATGTACTAACGGGAACCCCGCAGATTCTCAGGGAGTTTCAGGAAATCTACACGCCTCGGTTATGTGAAGCCATTGTTGCAGCCGTGGAGCAGGCGGGTCTGGCGCTGCAGGATATTCGATACATCGTCCCACACAATGTGAATCTATCCTCGTGGAAGAAGGTGGCTATCCGTTTATCCTATCCCCTTGAACGCATATATACGTCCAACGTACAGGAGATCGGACATTGCTTCTGTTCGGACCCATTTATTAATCTGCAAGCCATTCTAGAGCAGAAGTTGTTGCAACCAGAGGAGTATTATCTGCTTGTTACGGTCGGACTTGGGGTTACATTCAGCGTAGCAGTGATGCAGTATGCAGGAATAGGAGGGGATGGCCTTGACCACCGTATTGACGGATTTTTCGAGCAAGCTCAAGTGGGCGTTAACGGGCCAGCATGACGTTACTTTTATCTATCTGAACAATTTTGAGGTGGAGGAGTACTGGAGTGAAACGGGTATTCTCAAGCTGCCCTCATTAAGCATAGGCTCGGCTGCGGACGTTGTTAATCGGATGGAGGAACTGGGTGTTTTCCTCGCCGGAGAGAACGATATTATCCTGCTCAAGGGGCCGCCGAATCAGGGATTCATGGCAGATGCACAGGCGCTTGGGTTTGGTCGCTCCCGATGCATAACGGTGGAGCACAATGATCCGGCACTGAACATTACCGCGAATCTTCTGAATTGTCCAAGGACAATGGACAAGCTGAGAGAGCTGTCACAGGCTGCTGGAACGAATGTTTATCTGGTTCCCTTTGGAACCTCGGATCAGGAAGAGGAATTCTCCCGACGAACCGGCATTCCGCTGGCTGTTCCATCTTCAGATATCTTCCGCAGGGTGAATGACAAGGGGTATTCCCGCCGTCTCAACGCGGAGCTGGGTATTCGCCAAATTCCAGGCGTTGAATGCACGTCTTTGGATGAACTGGTGTCTGGTTTCGATCAGCTAAAGGCCGTTCTAGAGCAGGGTGGACGCCTTGTGCTGAAGGATTCCATGGGTGTATCAGGCAAGGGAATTACCGTCATCACCGATGAAGCCAGGTTTCACAAATGCATGAGCATGCTGGAGAAACAGGCTAGCAAAAAAGGAATTCGACAAATCAACTACGTGCTTGAACAATGGATTGATAAAATCTGTGACCTGAATTACCAGATTCTCATCGATCGATCCGGTGGAGTCGAGTTTCTTGGCGTAAAGGAATCGTTGGTAGAGCAAGGCGTACATCAAGGGCATCTCATGCCTTCGCGGCTCAACGATGTTCAACTTGAGGTTATTCGTGAAGCGGCCATGCGAATTGGAGCAGCTCTGTATCGAGATGGATACTACGGCATTGCCGGCATGGACGCCATTCTGGACGAGGACGGTACAATCTGGCCCAATCTTGAGATAAATGCCAGGTTTAATATGTCTACCTATCAGACCAACATTCAGTATCAATGGCTGCCCGAAGATCAATGTGGATTGGCGAAAAAATATACGCTCCGGCTCAATCACCTGCTGGAATACGGAGTACTTCGTTCCCGGTTGGGTACGTTGATGTTCGAACCGGAACGCGGCGAAGGATTATTGATTAATAATTTTGCCACAGTCAATGCGGCATTCAGAAGTGAGGGGACCTTGTTCTCCGGACGTCTGTATGGCGTGATTATTGCGTCCTCCCCTGAACGGCTGGGAGTGATCGACGAAGCGATAGAAGCCGTCCTATCTTCCGTTAATGAGGTGATGTGAGTGTCTAAGGAATATCAGATTCAGCAGTTGCCTGTTTCGGACATCGCCGAGAGATTCGGGACCCCGCTGTATGTATATGACGGGGATGTGTTGCAGCAGGTGTATCAGGAGCTTAGGGGATTGCTTACGCCTCAAGTGGAGCTGTTCTATTCATTGAAGGCCAATCCCAATATTTCGATCGTACACATGCTCCGGGAGATGGGAGCACAGGCAGAGGTATGTTCCCTGGCCGAATTGCATACGGCTGTACAGGCTGGAGTAGCAGCAGAAAGCATTATTTTCCTTGGACCCGGAAAAAGCGATGACGAGATTACGGCATGCATACGTCTGGGCATATATGCGATCGTGTGTGAATCGTTCCAGGAGCTGGAGCGCATAGAGATCATCGCTGCAAGTGAGGGGCGAATCGTGCCGGTGGCGCTGCGAGTGAATCCATCCTTTTCTGTTAAAGGCTCCAGGCTGACCATGGGTGGCAAACCACGTCAGTTTGGTATGGATGAACAAAGTGTGCTCCAGGGGAAAGAACAGTTCGAGAGCTTCTCCCATGTGGAGATCATGGGACTTCACGTGTACATGGGAACCCGCATGTTGGATGTAGAGCCGATCGTTCAGAATACCCGCCATATTCTGGAATTGGCTGATCGAATCGAGAACGAGCTGGATATCACGCTGCGTATGGTCGATGTAGGCGGGGGATTGGGCGTGCCCTACCATGAAGGTGAGCAGTTCCTATCCATAGCCGCACTGACAGAACAGTTGAATCCAATGTTCGAATCGTTTCGGCATAGTCATACCAACACCCGGCTGTTCATGGAGCTTGGGCGATATCTGGTAGGCACCTGCGGTATGTTGGTCAGTCGAGCTCTATACGTCAAGCAATCGTATGGAGAGCACTTCGTCGTAACCGATGGTGGAACGAACTGCCATATGGCGGCGGTGGGCACAGGTTCTTACGTGAAGCGTAATTTTCCGATTGCCTCCCTGACGCGTTATGGGGAGTCCCCTGTAGCCGAATACAATATTACGGGTCCCTTATGTACGCCGAATGATGTTGTTGGGAAACGGGTATTGCTTCCTCCTGTTGAACGGGGCGATCTAATCGGTGTTTTTCATTCGGGGGCCTACGGACCAACGGCTTCTCCCACACACTTTTTGAGTCATGGAAGTCCGGCGGAAGTGCTGATTGTCGCTGGGGAGGCTCACTTGATCCGTGAGCGGGATACTCCGCAGGATCTACTGTCCAAGCAACGCTTGATTAAAATATCCCATACGGCAATAACCAATTGATGAGGAGAGATGATGATCATGACAACTGCAGTATTGCTTGAAGAGATCAAAGGTGCCCTTGCTGAAGTGTTGAATACGGAAGCCAGGGAGGATATTCAATTAAGCACATCTTTATTTGACGAGCTGTACCTGGATTCGACCTCGGTTCTGGAACTACTGATGACGCTGGAAGACCGGATTGAAGGTCTGGAGATTGACCCGGATGATCTGGAGCCCGATGTATTTGATACGGTAGGCTCCCTGGCTGCTTATATTGAGAAGCAGCTCATTGCGGCCTGATGGCTTCGCCTGTTGCCATACGGGAGATGGGAGTCAGGTTGTTCTCGGAGAAGAAGCCTCCGTTCGAACATCCGGAACTGCTGCGATTTCATCAAGATATGCTTGCAGGTACTCAGATCAAGTACGACGTTCAACTTTTGCAGGGGCGTAACAACAATGCCTATCACGAGATGAGTGTGGAACTGCTGGAAGAGACGGGACTTGATCGGGTCATGCAGGATGTGGATGTGTTGCTGCTGGCATACAATTTTCCGAATACCCGCCCGGATATATCAATTGTGAATTATTTGATGGATCGTTATCAGGCCCGTTTTATCAGTTTTGCTGTAAATGATCTTGGTTTTGGTGCTCCTTTTGCGGCGCTCCACATGCTTCAGCATTATCTGGGCAGAGAAGGTTACATGAAAGGCATGCTGCTGGTCATGGATCAGACGGCTCTCCCCTATGAAACGATGGAACTTGTTTCGCCGCCTGGACCGGACACGGCCGCAGCCATATACCTTGATCGGATGACAGGCGTAGGACCTTCCCTGCTTGGTGTAGAGATGCGACATGCCGAGCATTCCGTAGCCGATACTGCGGAGATGGTACTTGATCGATTATGTGTCAGGGCATCCATTCACCGGAATCAGATTAACCTGCTCATCCATCCTGATCTGGAGCAGCTGTGCAATCAGGCTGCTTGGTACAGGGAGTGTGGATCGAAGAGTTATTATGATCCATCGCGCTGGAGTGCAGCGCCATTCTTCGCATTACAGGAGTTACTGGAAGAGAAGGACGGGGGCGAGTACATATGTCTTATGCATCTGGAGCAGACGGATTCGTTTGTTCACGCCTTGCTGATCCGAACTTGTGAATGGAGTATGAATGGACACTAATCGCAGAAGGAGGGAGAACATTGGGGTTCGGTATTGTGGATATTGGCGTCTATTTGCCTGAACAGATTCAGCAGCCGGAAGAGGTGCTGGCTGCCCTGGAGCTTGGAAAAGGCGAGCTTCAGTTTCTGCGCAAGTACCACCGCCTGGAAGGTGTGCCTGTAACGGAACCGGGCCAGATGCTTGACGATACGATCGCACAGGCTGTGGAACGGCTCCAGACCAGACCTGCCCTTTCCGGAATCGACCTTGTTCTCTATGTCCATTCCTTTCAGGTGCAGACACCGAGCGATTACAGGCTTGTGCAGCGTGTCCTTCAGCGCTTCGGGCTTGAACATGTACCGTTCTATGGCATATCCCAAATGAACTGTGCATCGTCGATAGCCGCTCTTCAATGGCTTGAGCGAATCTCGCAAACGCAGCCTCACATTCGGAATGTGTTGTTGATCTGTGCGGATCAATTCAATTTTTTGCCTCCCGAATGGCGCTATCTGCGCAAATCGGCCATTCTGGGTGATTCTGCCGTAGCTGTTCTATTGAGCAGAGAGAGCTGTCAGCATGTCGTTCAGGCGGCGCATGTGCTGCGAGATACCCGGTTCCATACTGGTTATCATGCAACCGCCGATGAGATCTCGGCATTTAACCGATTGTATGTGGACCATATCATTCAAGGGATGGAAGAGCTGCTGTCAACGCAAGGCCTGAGTTTCGAAGATGTGAATCATATTTTTCCCCATAATGTGAACTGGACTACCTGGAAGGAATTCTCGCGACGTACGGGAGTTGGACTTGAACGGATATATCTGGATAACATTCAGCGAATCGGACATACCTTTTCCACCGACCCGTTCATTAACCTGAGTTCGGGATTGGAGCAGGACTGGGTGTGTAGGAAGGGACGCTCCATCATGGTCAGTATCGGGCTCGGCAGTTTTTTTGGTTTTGCACTGGTGGAGCATGGAGGATGCGAAGAAGAATGAACAGGAGGAATGACAATGCACGTTATTGAATTCCAGGGCCCAGATGCTAAGCCCGTCGGATCAAAGGCAGCAGGCAACCCCGTAGCTCCGATATCGGAAATGTTGGAGGCAAAAACCTTACTGGTGAACAATCGTCCAGTGCTTTTGGCAACAGGTCCCTACGTGCTCGCAACCGCTCATCTCATGGAACAAGATGCTTTACTTTGGCATGAACAATCAGCAGGGCTGTATCGTTGGAACCAACTACATGCCGTTCATGTGCAGGATCGGATGCTTGAGCCCTCTGGACTACTGTTATGCCGGGTACAGCCGAACGAGGGCGAGAAGGCAGAGACATCAGGCGAGAAAGTGACCTCGAATGAGCTGAGAACACGCCTGCTTGAGTTCCGCGTAGAGCTGTGCAAGGCTGGATTGGAGCAGGTTCGCAGGCATTTGTCGGTGCGAATATCGGGCGGGCAATCCACGTTTCAGCACCAGCTCGTGAAAGGCATGGTCGCTGACATCCTGACAACGCTCTACATGGCGGAAACGTTGCCTGAAGACCGCTTCCTCTCAGCAAATCCAGGTCTTCCATCGGTCCGGGTTCATGCGTGGATACATCAGGAATTGGACGAAGCTTTCAGACAGATTCAACGTCTTGGCGGCGGTTTCGGTTTTTTGAGACATGGCGTATCTGCATATACATATGCAGGCCAACTGGTGAAAAACATGCTGTTGCCAGCTAAGGAGGAATATTGATGATTACTCCATCAACAATTGCGATATTCGAGCATGTGATGAAGCAGTATGCTGTGGAGCTTCGTCAGATCGGCCAGACGATTGACCGGGAGCCAGACCGACTCACCGATTTTTTGCACACGTCTGCCCTGCAGGCCATCAATCATATGATGATTCCCCCGGAGTATGGCGGCCAGCCAATTGTAACCATAGGTCAGGATCGATATTATGGACTCTCTTCGCTGGAAAGAGTCATTACGATCGAGCAGTTGTCCGCAGGAGATGCGGGCGTTTTTCTGGGAGGACCTGGGCCTTCCATGTCCAGCATCGTCATGATTGACTTGGGCGATGAGGAACAGAAGGAGCGCTTTTATAGCCACTTTCTGAAAGGTCCGGCCTGGGCTGTTTTTGCCTTGTCAGAGCCGGAGAAGGGTTCAGATGCAACCGAGATCAGCACGCGGATTACGCGACATCCGGATGGGGGAATGGAGCTAACCGGACATAAATTCTACATTGGGAACGGACACCGGGCGAGTATTGGACTGGTATTTGCCCAGACCAATCGTACGCCTCTGGGCATTCAGGTCGCTATAGTTGATCCTTCTCTGCCGGGTTTCACAGCAACCCCGCTGGACACGATGGGGCTTCGCGGTCTGCAACTCAGCCATCTGCAATTCGAGGCTTTCCCACTGGAAGAGAAAGATATTCTGGGTCGTCATTTAAGCCCAACCAAGCGTGGACTGTGGGGAGCACTGCGTACATTCCACCGGATGCGCCCTAGTGTGGCGGCATTGGCGCTTGGTGTTGCACAGGCTGCTTATGATTATGTTGTGGAGCACAGAACGATCTTCACAGAACGTGAAAAGACAGAATTGGAGCGATTGGAGATGCGTCTGCATGCGCTACGCAGCATGATTCGGAATGCAGCAGTAGAGATTGACCATGATGCGAATAAGGGATATCTGGCTTCCCTCAGTAAAATACGGGCTGCGTCAGTTGCCGAGGAAGCGACGGAATGGGCACTGGAGATGATGGGGCCAGGTTCCATGCTGGAGCATCCTCTGTTGAACAAATGGTATCGCGATGCAAGGGCCTTTGAGTTCATGGAAGGCACAACGTCCATTCAGAAGATTAGCGTTTTTCAGGCGTATGCCAACGGGAAGATGCAGCATGTCTGATTCACTTCATGGTGATATTGGCGCACCAATCTATGTGGATCATATTTGCTGGCTTACTGCGGAGGATCATCTGTACACGCTGGATTGGCCAACACCGGATGATTATGTTTACGTATCGCCGCACATATACATGGAGGATCACTACTATGGTCGCGTGGGAACGCTGACTCGCTCCCTTATGGCAGACGGGAGACGGGTGACAGCCGGTGATCTTGCGCTTATGGTGCTGGAGCAGTTGGGTACAAAGCCGCATTGGGATTGGTTGATCCTAGCCCAAACCTGTCCAGAACGTCATGCGCTGAATGCTCCACTTGCCCGAATGCTTGAAACGGCGCCGTGGCGAGTTGATCATCCACTTGGTATTACCCATATGGGTGCGCTCGCAGGCACCGAGGCCATTCAGGTTGCTCTTTGGAGCATGCTTCCTAACGAACGGACTGCGATTGTTCTGGTGGAGCAGCGAATTCTCCATGATGATGGACAGATTGCATATGGTCAACCATCTGAACCTAAGGGTGATTTGGGCGACATGGCGGTGGCGCTTGAGGTAGGCCTTGGTCAAGGAGCGTTGCAGATACACTATGCGGGAAAACGGATCATTAGATCGGATGATGCCACGGCTTTTTCATCCGAGGCACTCGGCATGATCCGCGAATGGATGGATAGCCATGGAGCCGTGCATGTCATTCTTCAGTCGAGACTGGGATTACGTCTCAATGGCAGTGCTGTTTTGCATATTTCCCCTTCTAAGACCATCTGCGTACCACGAACCGATTATCAGAGCGGTGATGTATGGATACAGCTGGCAGATAAGCTAGAGCGGGGGATCATCAGGCCGGATGATCGGGTCATGCTCGTCTCATGGGATGACGATCGGATGATATCGGCTTGTTGCGTGCATGTGATACGTCTGCCGATCCTCAGCAGGCTTACAATGAATCAAGAAATCAAGACTTCATGAATTGTGGAGGTGAACCCCATGCAGGGGATCGATTATACGGCCGGCTCGATCCATCGTTTGTTATTCCGTACGGCCGTTCCGATGCTGCTCGCTTCTCTGGTTAACGTGATTACACAACTGGCCAATGTATTCTTCTTGGGTCATACGAGTCAAAGTGTATTATATGTGCTCTCATTGTATATTCCTGTCTCATTCGTCATGATTGCCATCATCGAAGCGATGCAGCTGTCTGTTCAGGTCGCGGTGGCGCGCAGTCGTGCCGGGGGCTCACGTGCATTTACCCAGCTGTTCGTGCACATGATGGGCAGTGCAATGCTGCTTGCCATTCTGACCGGGGGCATTGTGATGTTACTGACCCCTGTGCTCTCATGGTTTTACCGTGTGCCTGCCGACATTGGGCCCATGTTTACGCTGTACGTAGGGGGCATGATGGCAGTGAGCATCCCGGCTGTCCTGGCGGCGGTGACCAGTGCGGCGTTACGAGGACTGGGCCGGGCACAGGCAGCTTCGTGGAACGCGGTTGGGATGGCGATGCTAAACATTGCTCTTGTGTATACATTTGTGTCGGTCTTCGGGTTGGATCTGAAGGGCATCATCTATGCCAACCTGATCACTTCCGTCTTGTCCTTGGCCATCTCCCTGCTGATTCTGTTCATTCGTCGGGAAATGATCTTTGAACGCTTTGCTTTTGCCCAAAAACATCTGATGGCCCTCAGGCATGTCGGTATTCCTGTGTTCATCTCGTACTGCATGATTTTTCTGAGTACATTTTTTTTCAATAAAATTGTCAGTCACTTTGGCGAAGGGGCGGTTGCTGGCTTTGGCGTTGGTTATCGAATTCAGACGATGGCGATTCTGCCGGGTATCGTGATTGGATCCGCCATCGGCATTATCATCAATCATAATTTGCAGTCACCACACCGGCCAAGGGCCTATGCAAGCTATCGCCAAGGTCTGCTGCAATCCTTTGCTCTATACGTAATCATTGCCGTTGCCGTCTGGATCTGGCGAGATCCGCTTATCGCATTCCTAATCGAAGACGCGGCAACCCGAGCAGAAGCAGCACGGTATCTGTCCATCGTAGCTCTTTCCTATATTGGCATGGGTCCCATGATGACAACCCTGCTGACGATGGAACAGAGCGGGCGCGGATATCAGGCCATAATCCTGAATGCGGTATATTTTCTGATTATTATCGCACTTGGCTGGGGATTGACTCGGGCCTTCAATGAGGTTACTTACTTCTATGCGGTGATTGCTGGCATGAATGTGGTCGGCATGTCGTCGTTCTTGCTACCTTTCATGCGAATGCTGAAGCGGGAATATGTGGAGTCGTCTGCGGATAAGGACATCAGTACAGAAGGTGAAGCGACGTTGCCGAATAAGAGCTATTCCACACAGACTTGACTCTAACTACGTACAGGAGGTTTTTGCATGAAAACATCAGAACCTGCTTATCTGGTACGTCGCATTGCAGATGCGTGGATCGCTGCGGATGAAACGTTCAGCCAGTTTTATGAGCTGGAACCTGCGAAAGAGCTGGAGCCACAACGCCCCCCGGATCTGCCGGGGGTGGAACCTGCGGAAGCGCCTTTTTTTTTGTATGAGCCTCTCATCGGTCATGGGGCTCCTCAACTGGGGATCTTGGGTATCCCTCATTCTGGTGGGACAAGCATGTTAAACTCCTCCGTTGCCGGACTTGCGCATGCGTTACGCGTAGAATCGTGGAAAAAGGTCATCTATCCATCGTTACAAGAGTCCGGGAATTCAAGCTTGTACGATATTGGAAGTGGGAGACGATTGCTTGAGAGCGTAGCCATGCAGGATTGGGGTACTTGTCTTATGAATGAAGCGGAGGCGGATACAGCTGTTCCTTATCAAAAGGGGCTTGCGGCCGCACTGGATCATGCGCTGGATCAACAGGCACTATTGTGCTGTATTGGCGGAGACCATTCTATTACGCATGCTGTGCTTCAGATGATGGCAAAGGCCACGGGCAGTCGAAGGGTGCTGGTACAGTTCGATGCCCATCATGATTGCGGTATCGATGCCATTCATCAGGAGCATCCCAGTCACTCCAATTTTGTAAGACATCTGCTAGAGCAGGGTACGGTTGCTGCTGTTGTACAGATCGGCCTGCGTGGTCTTCGCTCAGCAGATCAGATGTACAGCCATTCTGGCTTGATTCAGATATCGGCAGAGCATATGACACCCGAGAGGGTGAGCCATGTTCTGAACGAGGTAAGGCAGAAGTACGATGTCGACTCGGCTTATTTAACTTTTGACTTGGATTCCCTTGATCCGGGTAGCTTCCCCTTTGTTGATTTTCCAATTGCTGCAGGGCCGACGTGGCAGAACATTCGAGACTGCGTTACTGCAGCACTGGAAGTACCGATAGCTTATCAAGGGATGGATATGGTAGAGGGACAGGGTGTGCAATCAGATCGGCACATTCCCGGACAATATGAGCTGGCGCTTCGGATGTTGGCCTATATGGTGGATGGCATCGACCGGAATCGTCGGCGGTTTAAAAATTCTTCCAGTATTAGAGTAGCCAGAGAAGAGATGCTGTCGGGAGCGGGAGTATCCATGAATCAGGGTATACAGGAGGTGTAAGGATGAAGGATTTTCGTACATTATATACGTTACATCGGGAACAGGTCAGGGAGGAGCTGTATCGGGAAAAGACAGACGGAATTCGACTGGGATTCTTCTATGCGCTAATGAATATTGTTAAGGAACTTTCGCCTCTTCAATTGGAAACGTCACCGGAGTTGATCTGGATGGATTACCTAGCTTTTTTGCGGACGGTTGATGAACACAAAAAAAACCCTTACTCCTTTATGGATTGGGATGAAGTCGAGGGGCTTGAACATTTGCAAGCGACTTTGCAGGAAGGTGGGGCTTTGTTGACCTGGCATTATGGATTCGTCAGGCATAATATGATCACCATCGGACAGGAGATTCGCGCAGGCCACATGAAGTCCGGATTACCCTTCTATCTGGTGGCTGAGCAGGGCACCGTAGAGCAAGAACAGAAGCTGTCGTCCTGGAATACCCTACGGCAGTTTGCAGGTGCTGATCTGTTGAATGCCGAGGATGAGATGATTGGCATACGATTGTATTCTCATTTGCGGAAGGGAGGTTCATTCAACCTTTTCGTAGATGGTCAGACCGGGTTCAACGCGGATAATCGCGCAGTGGAGCTTCCTTTCCTGAGTTCACGCATCCGGACGAGGAGCGGTATTTTTCGTATTTTAGCCAAGACACGCAAGCCTGTATGCCCCTATTTCATGACATTGACTGAAGATTTTCGTTCCAAAATTGTTTTCTTGCCGCCTTTCATTTTAGAAGGGGATATTCAAGAATCAGCAGGACGTGTATATGAGCCGTTTCGCAATCAACTGCTGAAGCAGCCTGCATTATGGAGATTCTGGGACCGTCACCATCAGCAAGTGATTCACTGGAAAGAGGATGAGACTAATCTTCATTCAGCGGAAGCTGAGAGTCAGGTGGACTGGTTCTCCAAGCCGCTGGAGGGATTCGGTCAGCTTGGACTGAACACCGCGAGTGGCATGATCTACAATTTGGGTTAACCGTCAGATAAGGGGGAGGCAAGGATGCAGTCTTTCATTACGGAGCAGTACAATCGTCTATCGGTCCATGTGATGCCAACAAGCCAATACGCCAACTGTTATCTCCACCTGGGTATCGTTAACGAACAGGGAAGGATTCCCTCAGCGGTATTTGCAGTCATTGTGCGGCTGCTTTTCAGGCAGGATTCTCTCGGCAAAAGAAGGCTACAGCAGCAACTATGGTCTATGTATGCCGATGAGCTAAGATGCGAATTGGAGCAGAAGGGGGAGACTCAGCTCGCATCCATCCGGTTGCGTATCCCTGCAGGGTTGCTGCCCGGGACCGATGCACGGACGCTCGATGCGCTGAAGCTGCTCGCAGATATGTTGTTTGGATCGAGCCTTCAGGGTGTATTCGATTTTGATGAAGTGCAGATCCAGGAGGAACTTGGTTGGGCAGAACATCATGCTGGCTATGATGTTTCCAATTGGGACAAGGTGGTACAGGGGCGTAGTCTGGAATGGCTTGGGTATGCGGAACGAAGCAGGAATGCCGACGTTGAGCAACTGCAACATTGTGTGCGTGATGGTGAACTTCAGCAATGGTACCGGGAGGTGCTTTGTAGCCCACTACATATTCATGTGATCGGTGATTTCCAGTCGGATGTGATGATAGCTCAGGTCATGGAGACCTTTGTGCCATTGCTTGTCACGGCTGAGGGGGGAGCTATCCCATCTGTGATCGGGCATGGTCAACCTACTGAGCGCCGGGAGGAAGGCGAGATGATGCTTGAACTGATGGATGTTCAGCAATGCAAGATTAATGCGGCCTTTACCACCGAAGTGACGTATGGATCGTCGGATTATCCTGCCCTGTTTCTTTTTCATTCCCTGTTTGGCGCAACGCCAGCTTCCAGGCTTCAATCTGAGCTTCGTGAACGAAAGCAATGGGTGTATCAGATCTACAGCACGCTGGATGATTATCGGGGAATGCTTCATGTGACAACGGGAACAAACAGTGGATATGTGACAGAGGTCCTTGAAGCGATAGACGCTGAATGGCTGAGGATATGCAGGGGAGACATTCAGGAAGTGGAGCTGAATAGAGCTATTCAGAATGTGATGCATTATGTGCAAGTGGGATACGATCTGCCTGAGCAGGTGGTCAACCTTCATATCGATCGATTGCTCAACCGGGTCCAGATGACAACTCCGCAATTCCTGGAAGCCATATCCTGCGTTACTGCGGAACAAGTGGCTGAGGTAGCCTCTGGCATGAAAAAGGCTGTCACCTGGATTTTGTATCCTGAGAGCGAATATTCCGCACCAGTGCAGGAGGTGACTCATGAATAGTATTGTGAATAGCGCACCTGTCCGCAGGCGTTTATCCAATGGTCTGTCGGTCCACATTTTCCCCGAACCCCAGTTCCATCATACTTTTGTTTCGTGGTCCGTGTCCTATGGCTCAATCCATGATGGAGCCCTACCTGGCAGAGCACATTTCCTTGAGCATATGATGTTCTACAATCCGGATCAACGGCCCGTCAAGCCGTTATTTCATACTCTGGGAGCTTCGACATCTGCATTGACACGTTACGATGTAACGACTTATCAAATGGCCTGCACAGGCGATTTGAAACGAAGTCTGGAGGTGTTCACCGGCATGCTAGCTGCTCCATATTTCACCCCGATGCATGTGGAACAGGAACGGTCCGTCATTCATCAGGAGCTGTCCATGTATGCAGACCAGCCCTCCTGGCGAGCTTTGCAGCAGTTGACTCAGATGATGTATGGCAGCAATCACCCCATCACGATGGATGTTGCAGGCACACCGGATAGTCTGTACCAAATGACAACGGATGAGCTGAAGCATGCCTACAACACTCGCTATGCCACAGGGAACATGGCGATAGCGGTTGCCGGTCCGGTTGAAACGGAGTTCATTACGGATATGCTGGAAAAATTCCCTGCGATGGAACCACTGAATGGTACCTACCTGTCAGAAGTTACACCCGACTATTTGGGCGAGGACTCCAATAAGCAATATCGGGAGATTGAATGTGGATTGTCCTTGCCGCTTGTAAGGTATGGGTTCCGTGCCAAAGATGGGATGCATTTAAAAGAGCAAGTCGCTTGCATGATTGGCATTGAAGCTTTACTGGGTGAAACTTCCGATTTCCATGCGGAATGTATGGAGTTGGGTCTGCTTCATAAAGGTGTAGAATGGGACCACTATTATCGTAAGGAATTTGCCTTTTCGAACGCTTGTGGGTATTCAGCTGATCCCGTTTCTTTATATAACCGGGTTGAGGAGATGTGTGAGCATATTCAGAACGGAACGATGCCTCTATCCAACTTGAACTATGCACGGATGAAGTGGTTAAGCAAGTATTATGCAGGCATGGATTCGTTAAAACAGCGATGCATGCACGTCTCCGAATATGAGGTAATCGGATTGGATTATATGCAACTCAGCAAGTATGCACTTGAATTGACAGAAGATGAGGTTATGAGTGGTCTCAGAACTATTGCAACGACTGCTCGTCTGCGGATGGTTGTTATACGTTAGCATGTAACACCGCATAGGGAGGAGGGCTATATGGATTCCAGCACCGGAACAATCAGCAGCCTTCTGGCAATGAGGGAACAAGGGAATGATACGTCCACGCCATTTTCAGGAGAACCAGAGGTCCACATTTGGACACAGACTTTGCCCATAAGGGAGGATCAACTGCAGACAGCGGCTGCCATGGACTCCGATGCAATGACTTCAGAAGAACATGAACGTATGGTCAGAATCAGCAAAACCTCACGTCTAAAGGCTCATTGCTGGATGATTTCAAGGGTTTTCTTGCGAAGAGTACTGGCACAGTACATGCAGCTTCAGGTAAGGGATATTCGATTTGAATACGGCACTTCCGGAAAGCCTTATCTCGTGGGAGGTCCGCAATTCAGCCTTTCGCATACGAATGGGCTGTGTGTACTGGCGGTTACATTCACTAACAACGAGCTTGGGGTGGATGTGGAATGGGTACGTCCACTACTGCGAGAGAAAGCCATCATCCAACGTTTCCTGACGGAAGAAGAGCGGGATCATGTGCTGGAAGCCATATGTTCCGGTGAGGATTCTTCTTCCCTGCTGTGGAAAGTCCTCACAGGCAAGGAGGCCTGGATCAAGGCTTCAGGTCAATCTTTATGTGGACAGTGGAGAAATTTAAATACGATACAAGCGATACGAAATCATGAGCAATTGCTGGAATGGGCCGGACAGAAGTATGTGCTGCAGTCTTTGAAAATGGGCAAAAGCTACTCCGCATCATTATGCGTGACAGGGAGGGAGATACCACTGATACGCTGGATGAATGTGGATAATCATATACAAAGCTACGAGGGAATTGGTAATTAAATCTTACATATCTATTGTCTAAACATTGGCATTACCTATAATATGGACAAATGGTACCTTAATTTACCAATGTTAAATTCGTTGGTTCAATTCCAAGGAGGTTTGTCATGATTCAGTTCCCTAAACCGGATGTCGAGCAATATTTTCAGACGTACCGTATTTCACATTTTGCCGTATCGGCAGACGAGAAACGTTTGTTCATGGACAGCAATCTGAACGGTCAGCCGAATATTTGGGAGATGGATTTGCCTGGAGGATACCCGTATCCTTTAACGTACTTGAATCAGAGCAGTCAATTTATCAAAGCAGACCCGCAAGGACGTCATCTGCTTACCGCGTTTGATCGGGATGGAGATGAGAACTATCATCTGTATGCACTTCCACCCGAGGGTGGTGTTCCACTGCCTGTGGTTCCGGCAGAACCGAATGATCGCTGTTATTTCGCTGAGTTGTCCGAGGATGGACAGCGTCTCTATTATGTTACCAGCGCGGGTAATCCGAATTATCTGAATTCACGCCGCATCGATCTGGAGACAGGGGAAGATGAACTGTTATACAGTGGAGAAGAGGTTACGAGCAGCCTGGTTGCTGTAAGTCCTGACGAGAAGAGTTATGTTATTTTAAAAATGTACTCCAATACGTATCAGACGGCGCATCTGTATCGTAACAATGAAGAAATGGTGGTTCTGCCAGCTTCAGAACGTTATAGTCAGGTATCTGATCTGATTTTTGCAGATGATAATCGTCTTCTGTTCATTACCAATGATGACTCCGCATACGCCTATGTGGCTGAATACCGTATCGATACCCGCGAATTCCGCTTATTGTGCAGAATCGAAGGGGAAGATGTGGAGTTCATCCGCTGGCATCAGGCTTCCGAGACCTTATATTTCTGGACACTTACAGGGCCAGAGAATCGTATGTACGTATTGGGCAAAAATGACGATGAGCCTCGGCGCATAGAGATGCCGCTGGATACGATAGAGCAGGTGAACGTTACAAAGGCTGGCAATGTGTATATCCTCGGACGTGGAGCGATTCAACCGCATAACATTTATCGCAAAATAGCAGGTGCTGAGTCCTGGGAGCCGCTGACTGCCAATCGGGTAACCGGACTGGACCCAAGTGATCTCGTGTACCCTGACGTTATTCAGTATAACTCCTACGACGGACTGGAGATTGAAGCTCTCTTGTTCAAAGCAAAACCAGAGCAAGCCAATGGTTACACCGTATTTTGGCCTCATGGTGGGCCGCAATCTTCCGAAGCAAAGTTTTTTCGGCCGATGTTCCAGATGATGCTCGCTCAGGGCTATCATATCTTTGCACCTAACTTCCGGGGCAGTACCGGGTATGGTGCAGAATTCGTCAAATTGGTTGAGCGGGATTGGGGAGAAGGCCCAAGACTGGACTGTGTTGCCGGCATCAACTGGTTGTTTGATCAGGGAATTACCTCGCCAGAGCGGTTGTTTGTGGTAGGTGGAAGTTATGGGGGATATATGACCCTGTTATTGGCAGGTCGCCATCCGGAACTGTTTCGGGCAGCGGTCGATATTTTTGGGCCAAGTAACTTGTTCACATTCCTGGAATCCGTACCGGAAGACTGGAAACCGATGATGGATAACTGGCTGGGTGATCCGGTCCGTGACCGCGAACGTTTAACGAAGGATTCACCGATTACGTATCTCGATCAGATGGTGAACCCAATGTTGGTCATTCAGGGTGCTAATGATCCAAGGGTGGTGAAGGCCGAATCCGATCAGATCGTGGCCGCGCTCCAGTCGAAGGGACTTGATGTGGAATACATCGTTCTGGATGATGAAGGTCATGGCTTCTCCAGGAAAACAAACGAGATTCTTGTGTACCGCCGGATGCTGGAGTTTTTGCAGAAACATCAGGAGTCACCCGTTGCACAAGCTTAAGTTGAGAAATTCCATCGTTGACTGAAATATAGTGAAATGAGGAAAACCGCCAAAGATCAAGGATGATCTCTGGCGGTTTTATACGTGCGCCCGCATGTTGGGCGACATATATGGAACGATACATTCTACTAATCTAACAATGCGACAATCGAATTAATGGACTGCTGCGCCCACTGTGCAAAAGGCAGGTCGGCTGCCCAAGTCACTTGTCCTGTGGCGTTGGCTTCCCCCCACCACAAGATACGTTGATAGAGCAGATGCATGCGGAGACGTGTGCGGAAGTGTTGGCATTTCTCCGCATCTGCTGCACAGACCAGATCCCGGTAGCAGCGAAGGAACTGTGCGGCCAGTTCTGGTTGACCCTCACGAACATACCTGGTGGATATTTTGGTTAGGTCGGCTGTACCGTCTCCGAAATAGGCCGTTGTAAAATCGAACAGACCACTAATCTGCCACCCTGAAGAACGGTCGTCCAGATTTTGTATCAGAATATTCTCGACCTTGAAGTCTCCCATAACAAAACACGGAACAGCCCTGGACCGAAATGCCGGTTCAGCATTCTTGAATTGCTCGTCCACCCACTGAACATCTTCATCCGTAATCACCGAGTACTGTTCAGCATCATGTAACCAGTGACGAATGGTTCCGTACAACCAGTCCAGATAATCGCCTGCAAAGGAAACAATCTGCTGCGCTACAGGATCATATTCCCCGGCATCAGGCACCTTCCAGCGATGCAGTTCAGCCAAAGTATGGGCAAACATACAGGCGATCTCTTCCTGATCTTGCTGTGACAGTGAAGCCTGGAATGCTGGATCATACAGATGATTCCCGGGCAGGCGTGGCATTATGGCATAACTCCAGCCTAGCAGATGGGTATCTTCATGTAACAAATATGGATCAGGGACAGGGATGGACGTATGTTTTGCCAGTTGTTCTACAAAGAACTTTTCTTCCTGTAACTGTCCTGCATATAAAGGATTGCCTTTCAGAATATACTCTCCACGGGAAGAGCGAATGAGCAGTGTCTGACCCATAACCCCTTTATCTGTTCGTTGATAATCTTCAAGGGTTCCCAGGTCAAGCTCATTCAGCGCATCCTGCAATGGAACTGCGGCCACTTCGCCAAGTTGATTGGAACCAAAATATATACGGGTTGTCATATGGCCGGACCCTCCTGGGTTTTAGTCCTCATTCTCTTCGTCAGACAGGTCATACGTATCCTCATCGACCAATCCACGGATGAAAGCTTCAAAATTGGGCGCAAGATATGTAATCTCATAATCATTTTCCTGATCGACATGAACTACACAGGGTTCGCCTTCAGAGCCACAGAAGCGATAATCCAGCATAACAACATCATGACCAGCGGATGGACAATCACAGATCACAATCCCCAGGTCGGGGTATCCCCAATCCTCGATCATGAACCGACTTCCCAGCTCACCAGCGAGTGCGTATATTTTATCGTGCCCAATTCCCATAATGCTTGAAATGGCAATGTGATCCTCAGCCCAGGAAGTCGCTTCTTTGGTGGGAAATACAGTGAGCGTAGGGATACCGCCGTTTTGCGTATTCATCAGTTGAATATAGGAAGCGGGCAGCTTGTAACCCAATTCCTTCTCAATAGTCAAAATCTCTTCTTCATCAAAAGGTTCTGATACATGATTTTCCTGGGCATAATCACTCTGTACCCAGAACGTTGCGGGATCATAAGTCCCTGAAGCGGCTCTTAGATGGTTCTGTATACCGCTCTGCTCGAATGCGGCAAGCTCCTCTTCATGACGCTGGCGATCTTGACGCATCTTGTCCGCTTCGGGACGAATCTCGCGAAGGAATTCAAGGGTAGATTCATCATGGGGCAGAAGTTCATCAGCTCTCTCAAAAGCCAGTAATGCCTGTTCATAACTCGCTATATGACAGTATGCATAACCCAAACGGTATTGCCAGAGCGGGTCGCTTACCCCTTGCTCCTGGACAGACAACAAATGTTGAATGGCTTCGCGGTAACGTGCGTCATTGTTATAGGCTCTGGCGAGTTGACCAATCAGATCATAATCCCGCTCTGAGACGGGGATTCGTTCAATATGTTCAATAATGAGACTAAATTGGTCCTGCTCATGCCACAAGTTGATTTGTTCCAGCAGTTCTCTTTCCATGAATAGGCCTCACTTCCGTAGGAGGGGTATGAATCTCTTTCAAAACTATCTTACAAGGTTAAGAGACAAAAAAACACTCCCGCATGCAGATAGCCATGAAGGCATTCTATCAAAGGGAGTGCTTTAATTTGTGTTTATTTATACCAGATATACTCAAGTAGTAGATACCCGATCAGAAGAATTTACAAATCGTCAAATCCGTTATCGTCGCCAACTTTACCGTAGTTACGGGATTTAGCTTCGAAGAAGTCGGTTTTAGTTGCATTTAATGCTTCATCGGAGAATGGCTTAATCCAAGGCATGCAGTTTACATCCACACCTTCATATGCTTTTTCCATACCCATTAGACGCAGGCGTTTGTTGGCGATGTACTTGATGTAATCTTCCAACTCGTTCAGGTCAATACCGCGCACGTTGCTGAGTGTGTAATGTGCCCAGTTGGTTTCAAGCTCAACAGCACGATGGATGGTTGTGTATACGTAGTCCATGTTCTCAGGTGTGTTCAGTTCAGGGAAGTCCACCAGCAACTGTTTGTACACTTCAGCGAAGAAGTAACAGTGTTGGTTTTCATCCCGCTGGATATACGAGATCATCTGGCTGGTTGCCATCATTTTCTGGTCACGGGCCAGGTTGTAGAAGAAGGCAAACGTACTATAGAAGAAGATACCTTCGAGTACCAGATCGGCTACCATGGCCTGGAAGAACGTCTGTGGAGACGGCTCGTCCCGGAATGTTTGGTAAATATCTGCGATGAAACGGTTACGGTCAAGCAGGACTGGATCATGTTTCCAGTATTCGAAAATTTCCTTTTGCTCCCGATCAGATACGATCGAAGACAGGACGTAGGAGTAGGATTGGTTATGAACGACTTCCTGTTGTCCGATAATGGCCGAGATCGCTTCGAGTGAAGAATCAGTAAAGTAACGTTTTACGTCACCAACAAACATCGTCTGCATGGAATCAAGTACCGCGAGCAGGGAGATGTTGATTTTAAACGTACGTTGCTCTTCCTCATCCAGTTGAGCAAACTGGGAAGCATCTTTGGACATTGGAATCTCGTCTGCAATCCAGTGGTTGAGCAGCAGTACTTTGTACAATTTGTACATATGAGGCATGCGAATGTCGTTCCAGTTCAGGATACCGGAGCATTCACCTTCAATAATACGGGTTGATTGGTTAGGGGCTTCGGTGTTAAAAATTTTCTGTACTTGCATTGTTCCGTTCACTCCTTGAAATTTCATAATGTTCTGCCGACAGAACTTTGGGAAATCATCTATATCAACATCTTGCGATGCTGTGATCGTGTTTTAGGCAAAAAAGAACCAGGGCAACGCCATTTTGCAATCAAAACAGGATGCCCTGGTGGTCACCTCGAATCTAGTAAATCTTCTCTATCATGGATAAAACGTAACTTGCGCAAAAATTAAGATTCTTCAATCGTTAATGCCCGGCTACGAACATAATAAGTTGATTTCATGCCGGCTCTCCAAGCGTGCAGATGCAATTCCAGGAATTCTGTTGCTTTGATATCTGGTCGAACATAGAAGTTGAAACTTTGTCCCTGATCGACGTGGCGCTGACGGGCAGCCGCCATATTAATGGAAGCATGTTGGTCCACCTGGAACGCTGTTTGGTAATAAGGGCTTGTTTTTTCGGACAGATCCGGAGCCGGATTGGCAATTTTGTAAGTTGTTTTCTCTTCATAAGATAACAGCTCATAGAGCGGATCAATACTAGCCGTTGAACCGGCAATAATGGACGTGGAACCATTAGGTGCAATGGCGAACAACCAGGCATTACGTACACCGTTTTGTCGTACTTCGGCTTGAAGTTCTTTCCACTGTTCGGTTGTCACGAACTCGCCTACGCGCTCACCTGATGTGTACTCGCGTTGGTCGAAGTAATGACCACTTTCCCAATCGGAACCTTTGAATTTCGGATAATGTCCCTTTTCTTTGGACAGCTCCATACTGGATTTCACGAGCAGGTAGTTAATTTTTTCATACAGATTATCGTTATACGTTACAGCTTCGTCAGACTCCCAATGAATGCCTTTGAGAGCAAGCAGGTGGTGAAGTCCAAACGTTCCCAGACCGACTGCGCGATATTGGCTGTTGGTATATTGGGCTTGCAACACTTCAATGTTGTTAATGTCGATAACGTTGTCCAGCATGCGCACCTGAATTGGAACGAGACGCTCCAATACATTATGAGGTATAGCACGTGCCAGATGGATGGAGTTCAGGTTGCAGACAACAAAGTCGCCAGGCACTTTGGAAATCACGATGCGAGTTTGTCCATCCTTGGTTACGAGTTCTTCCTTTTCAATTACAGTGGCAGACTGGTTCTGCATAATTTCGGTACACAGGTTGGAGGAGTATACCATACCGTGTGCACGGTTAGGATTCGAGCGGTTAACCGTATCGCGGTAGAACATGTATGGCGTACCTGTCTCCAGTTGGGATTTCAGTACACGCTTCATGATGTCAATCGCCTGTACTGTAATCCGGGACAGCAGTGGGTGATTCACCGCTTCTTCGTATTTATCACGGAACGCACCTTCACCAAAGGACTCATCATAGAAATCTTCCAGTCCGAGTGCACGACCATTCTCGTCCTTCCAGCCCATCACTTTCTTCGTTTCGTGCGGACAGAACAGGCTCCATTCGCCACGGGTGGATACCCGCTCCATGAACAAGTCAGGCAGACAGATGCCGTGGAATACGTCATGCGCACGCATACGCTCGTCACCGTTGTTCAGCTTCAGATCGAGGAAGGCCAGAATGTCTTTGTGGAAAACGTCCAGGTACACGGCAATGGCACCTTTACGCGTACCGAGCTGGTCTACGCTGACCGCTGTATTGTTTAGTTGGCGAATCCAAGGGATTACACCGGAACTTGTATTTTGGTGACCACGGATATCCGAACCACGAGCTCTGACTTTGCCGAGGTAAACGCCGATGCCGCCACCCATTTTGCTCAGACGTGCTACATCCGTGTTGGAATCGAAGATACCTTCGAGTGAGTCGTCCACCGTATCAATGAAGCAGCTGGAGAGTTGACCGGCTACTTTTTTACCTGCATTGGACATCGTAGGAGTAGCTGCAGTCATGTACATGTTGCTCATGGCCCAGTATGCTTCCTTGACGAGATCCATACGTCTCTCGGCAGGCTCTTGGTGCATTAGGAACATGGCGATAACCATGTAACGCTCTTGCGGCAATTCCATTACTTTTCCGTCAAAATCGTGAGCGAGGTAACGTTCTGCCAGTGTGAGCAAGCCGATATAATCGAAGAGCAGATCGTTGCGGTAGTCAATGCACTCAGCAAGTTCGTCGATCTGTTCTTTGGTGTAACATTCCAGTAATTCTTCGCGGTAGATACCTTTCTTCACGAGATCTACAAGAAGAGGGTGAAATGCGCCATAAGGCTCGTCCGGGTAAGACTTGTATCTGCGGTTGGTAGCCGCTTTTTTGTAAAGGGAAGTGAGCAGGGAGCGCGCCGCTGCAAATTTCCAATTAGGCTCCTCTTTAGTTACCAGTTCCAGTGCGCTCATGATAAAAGCGTTGCTGATTTCGTCTCCGGTAACTTCATCACGGCGGAGCTTGCTGTTTACCCCACGTACCAGACGTTCCTTGTCCAGCATTTCCAGTCCTTCTAGAGTACGGTCGGCATATACCGAGATGCGCATATCATCAAAGGCAAGCTGGCGGTTGTTCGGCTTGGTCACAACTTGTGGCATGAATATTCCTCGCTTTCGCATGTTAAAGATATAAATTGGAGAAATTCTTTATATAAAGAATTGAGTGTTGTCTTACGGTGAGAAAAAGGTAAAGGTTGCTTTTGGCAGACTGAAACGGCGGTGACAAGTTCATGTCTTAAATCGCTCAACTTGAGGAGCACAAAACAGCACAATTCAGAACATGCTCATATAAAAAGCATTCTCCCGCCTCGCGGCTGAAAATGCCCATGGATGCTCTGGCTTCCTTACTGTCTTAGAAGTTCTGGATATCGACAGAAAAGGGTGCTTATGTAAGCTTTGGTCTATTGCAGATGTGCCTGTAGTTTGAGGATACCGGATGCAGTCCAAACAGCCCCGTTAACCTCCATGTCAACTCTGTTTCGAGAAAGCGATTTACACCTACAGGGACGTGCCTTTGGAGGTGATTTCATCCTGTTTTTCGCGAGAATGCAGAAGGTGACTAATAGAAGCGGAGAAATCTAGTGTTACTACATTTTGTAGCTGTCAACATACTGTAACCCAACATATTGTGTTTGTAAAGTGGGCCGATACAGTAAAACGTAATTCCGAGTATACCATTTAAGCCAGGAATCCGCAAAGGAAAAGGACTGGAAGATTTGAAGATTTATCAAAAAAAATTTTTGAACAATTTGAATGACGTCTTCACGTCAGTTTGAATTGTAACGCATTCAACTGGTAGAATAAAAACAGTCAAAAATCGACTGAAATTAGCGGCAGCGGTTGTTCACGGGGCCCAGAGGAGGCGGAGCAAAATGGCAATAGCAGAAGTGACTGTAATTCCAATCGGAACGGGTACAACCAGTCTAAGCAGTTATGTGGCGGACATGCAAAAGGTATTGGAACATCAACGGGGCATTACATATCAGTTAACTTCCATGAGCACCATTATTGAGGGACCGCTTAACGAGATCTTTACAGCAATTGCGGCTCTGCATGAAGCGCCGTTTCTGTCAGGAGCTCAGCGTGTTTCCACATCCGTCAAAATTGACGACCGTCGTGATAAACCGGATGCCTCAAGTTTACAGAAGTTACAATCGGTTCAGGATAAACTGACGTCACTTCAGGCGCGTCCGAATTAATGGTTTAGTATAAACATCCGTAAATACGGTTATTCGGTATGTTATAAGTCATTAATTAAAGGTTAGATTGTGTCTCTGCGTAGTTAACGTGAATTTCTGACATCTATAAACTGAAAGACAAAAAGACCAGCTTAACGTTCATTAAGCTGGTCTTTTTGTATACTCATTTAACATTTTAATTAATCTGCAACTACCAATGAGGCTCCAATCAACGTGGCGTTGGTGTAACCACCGCCAACATTTTCAAAAGAGAAGTTGGTAATTGGAGCACCGATCACAGTAGCGTAATCGCCGTCAAGCAGATCTCCAGTCGTTGCAGGGTACAAAGCTATAATATCGTTTCCGTTCTCATCCATGACATGAACGATAGAGAAGGTTGCTCCGAGAGAGCTATCTTCTTCAACGGAAATGACTTCCCCGTTAACTTGTACGAAAGTATTGTAATAGTTGGCTACATTTTTATTCAGATGACGGGTCGTTACATTGGAGTCAACGAGTCCCTGTACCTTTTTGCTTAGTTCTGCCGTAATGGCAGGGAATACATCGTTATGTTTACCAAAGAAATCATAAGATGCCTGCTCCATAAAGGCTGTGTCTTCTGTAATGTACGGAGTTAACTCATTAAAGAAATCCGCAGCTGATGCCGTAACAGATGAATTTCCAGTCGTTGCAGTTGGTGCTGTTTGCTCCAGAGGAGCAGTAATGCTCAGGGAATCAAGGATATCTTTGATCTCATCCTGATTATAAGTATCCTTGGCGTAGGTTAACGTCATGGTATAGAGTTCTGTATTGGTCGGAATCAGATACTGCACAAGGATAACATCTGTACCCGAGGAATGCTTATAGGCTCCTTCCAAGACACCAGCGCTATATTCTTTATAAGGCTTGTTTGTGTAGCTGGTTTTTTTATAATCGGAAATGCCGATGCTTGAACCGCTTTGTGTGTAATAATCCACTATATTATTGGCGTATTCTTCAGGATTAATTGAACCGGTTGAGCTGGCCTCAATCGTCAGATTCATATTATCTGCAAATGTGACTGATGAAGATTGGTCTGAAAAAGCAGCTTTAATGGATGGAGCATTCAATTGACTTGTATCTACGCTTTTCCAGGATTCAGGATATGCAAAAGAAAATCCTTCTCCACTATATGTAGTGTATTTCGCAGCTTTAGCTTCTGTTGAAACAGTTTCAGTTGCCGTGGATGCTTCGGACGTTTGGCTATTGGTTGTTGTGTTTGTTTCTGAATTACCACAAGCAGTAAGCAATGTGGCTAATGCCAAAATCGTAATAAGTTTCTTCATTATGTCTAATTTCTCCTAATGTGCTTCCCATCGGTTGGGATTTTTTCTAAGGTCATCATTTCGTTTGGCATAATCTAGTTTAGGTGGTGAGCATAGAAACTCCTTTCTACTTTATTAGTAAAATAATAACATAAATAAAGATTTCAGTATTTATAATTGCTAAAAAGGTAATTTATCTGTATTTAACAAGTTAAAAGCTAATAATATACCGTATGGGTATCCATTTTGAGCGATAGTACATACATTTGGTTGATATAACCGTGGGATTTATTTATGACTTAAATATATATGAACATAACATTCCGACTTAAGAACTAACCCTTTATGTAGGTGAAATTAACGAATAGTCGGCAAAAAAACAGCCCATTTTTCGACCTGAGCCCGGTCCCATGTGTGATTGGTGCATATAGTGAACTGTACCTCAAATCAAAGGAGGGGTTTACATGAGTGGAGTAGTAGGTGGATACGGCGGCGCATGGACATCGACTGGCGCGATCTTGGTTCTCTTTATCTTGTTGGTCATCATCTCTAAAGCATTCTTGATCTAATAAACCGCTTGGACCCTAATATATTTGTAAAGGAGGGTTCTGCATGAGCAACGTAGTTGAAGGCGTAGGATACGGCGGCTGGACATCGACCGGAGCAATCCTGGTTCTGTTCATTCTCCTCGTAATCATCACTAAATCTTTCTGGGTATAATATGGCGAGCTCTGCCGGGCAACCGGTGGGGTTTTTTTTCTAGAGGACAAGCATGGTGGAGAGCCAGACAGATAAGATAGCTTGTGGTTGAACGGAAGAATTGGTGGAATTCAAGAAATGGAAGGGCGGAGTATGCTTCGAAAATGGGGAAGGTTCCTCATGGCTAAACGCCCATTTTGTCAAAATGAGGGCGATAGCCCGGTCCAGAGGTAGGCATAATACATAGCTTAGGGGTGTAGGCAAATGTTAAGGAGGAATGAACAATGAGCGAAGTAAAACCGAATTCACCGAACGGACAGGGACACGTATACGGACATATGGGAGGTTATGAGCATATGCAAGGATACCAATACACAGGTCATGAAATGCATGGGTATGGATATGGTTGTGGAACAATGCCAATGGGATATGGCTATGGATACGGACACCATGCCAATCAGGCTCCAATGATGCACGGTTATCAACAGGGTTGTGGAGTATCCTATGGTCATGGCGGCGGAAGCTGGGGTTCCATGGGTACGATCCTTGTACTGTTCATCTTGCTGGTCATCATCTCCAAAACGATGTTTATCTAAGGATTTGTGAGTGCAAGGGGACTTTGCTAATCGTGGATCGTTGTGATAGATGCTCTAAATAAACTCCGAAGTCTGAGTTCCATGTTGGGGCATAACGTACCTATGATTCAGAAAGGGACAACGTAGGATTCCATCCTGCGGTGTCCCTTTTTTATTAGAAGTGAAGGAGCGTTGGGATTACTTTCTTTAACGAACTCCACAGCCTCTATTCCATGCATTTTTCCCATTTCACAAGTTTAACGAATCGTAGACGTCTTATTATCTGAACCTGGGCATGTTTGGAGCCTATATTCATGAAGTGGCATGGATTAACGTGGCTGAGATTCGTTAGATTTTACATAGCATAGAAATCCTCAATATAAGGTGTGCAGGATTCGTTAGCGTCTGGTGAGCGTAAACAGTTGCTTTAGAGGCCGGCGTTATTTGCACAATTGAAGAAGGAAGTAAGGAAGTAAGGAAGTAAGGAAGTAAGGAAGTAAGGAAGTAAGGAAGTAAGGAAGTAAGGAAGTAAGGAAGTAAGGAAGTAAGGAAGTATCGAGGAGTGCAGTCAGTGGGAGAATGGAAAAGTTTTAAAAGCAGAGCCGAATTTATCTGGTTAGTCTGAAAAGTGGAAGGAGGACTTTTCTTAATGTAGGAACGGTGTCCGACAGTCTGTAGATGTTGCTAAATTTGATATGTAGACATGGATAAACACCCGGAACCCAATTCCGGGTGCTTTGTGTATGTTTTCAATCTTCTCAAGAATAAGTGATATCCAAAACAACAAAAGCCCTACCTCTCTTTTGTCCTTGCGGCTCCGATGACCGCGCCAGTGTGAATGGGAACATCTTGTGAAACTCTGTACTACCGGGTTATTGTGATTCAGGTTCTTCAATCTTCATAGGTTAATTGTGCTTATAGTTCGCTGCGGTCGCAGCATGAAGAAAATATTCCGGGGTTTAAAGAAGACAGAAATCATATGAGGTTGTTTAATACAACTCTTATAGTATACCACAGGTTGTAATTTTCTGCAATAAAAAGGAAAGCGCGACCAGAGCAGCATGTTTTCGGACTGTTTTTATGTTAGAAAGTGAAAGGTTGGTTTGAAAAGATACAGAAAATTTTTCAAACTATTTCTTCATAGGGGTAATCCTCTTCAAAAGATTCTGCGTAGGTTATAATAAGAGGGAAGAAACAGAAAGGGGCCCTCGCATGACTGAATCGATGGAGGACAGCAGGTTAATGCGGCAGATTGCGGAACGTGATGCCTCCGCACTGGAGCTTTTATATGACCGTTATGAGCGAGCGGTGTATTCTTTTGCCTACCGGATCGTTGGTGATCCCATGACGGCAGAAGAGACCGTTCAGGAACTTTTTATGCGGGTCTGGAATAATGCCGAACGTTACGATGCCTCACAGGGGAAGCTGACCACATGGATGTTTGCGATTACGCGTAACATTGCAGTGGACATGCTGAGGCGGAAATCAAAAGGGGCAGCGACTACTTCAGTTGAACACGAGACACTGGCAGCCTATGCCGATGAACATACGAACACGGAAGAAGAAGTGCAGCGTAAATGGGAAGGTACCCGGATTAAAGAGGCGTTGTCCCAATTGAACGGTGATCAGCAACAAGTTATAGAATCGATTTATTATGCGGGATTAACCCAGCAGGAAGTATCCAGCCGATTCGGGATTCCGCTGGGTACAGTAAAGAGCCGTGTCAGGCTTGCCATGCGACAGCTCCAAAAGTTGCTGGCCGATGCTGAATTGCATCCGGACGCGGGAAGGGAGGGCATACATCCATGATAGAACGACATGAGGAGTGGTCTGATCTGGCACCGATGTATGTGCTGGGCGGACTGGAAGCAGAGGAAGTGGCGGCGTTTGAAGCGCATATGGCAACTTGCGAACCTTGCCGCCAGGAGGTAAGGGAATTGCAGGAAGTGACTGGCTTCCTGCCACTGGCGGCGGAACCTGTAGCACCGCCGCAAGGCATGCGAGCACGTGTGCTGGGCAACGTGCTCGGACATGTGCAGGAGAGCGCCGAGGCGAAGCCAGCGGCTGCTCCTGCAGAGCCTGAAGCACCCGTGGTGCTTCAGGAGGATCTTGCGCCGCAGCACAAACGTGCGGCGCAGCCCGGGCCAGGCTTGCCGCCGGTAACGGTGGTGCCTGCGGCCCGGGTGGAAGAGGCTGCCCAGGCACAGCCATGGCAGCCACAAGCGCGCGCGCGTGCGCGCAGCAGCAGCGCCTGGCGCATAGCCAGTGCCGGCCTTGCGGCCGCGGCACTGTTACTGGGCGTGTACACGGCGCAGCTGCGGAGCCAGATCGACTCGCTGACGCAGCAAGCGGCGGGCTCGTCGGCTACGCAAGAGCAACTGGTGCAGGCACAGGCGCAGAATGCACAGCTGCAAGAGCAGCTGGCATCAGCTCTGAAGCCCGCACAGGGCATGAAGACCGGCGAGGCAGTGAAGCTGAATCCTGCAACGCAGGACATTGTAGCTCAGGGTCTCGCAACCATCGTTATTGACAGCAAAGGCACTCACCTGGTTGTGCAGGCTGAGAACCTGCCGAACCTGGAAGGCAACGAGGCTTTTCAGGTCTGGTTGATCAAAGGAGATACCCCTCAGAATGCGGGTACTTTCCTTAGTCGTGACGGAACGGGAGCAGTATACTACACATTGGATTCGGCCAACGACTATGATACGGTTGCCATCACGCTTGAACCGGATGCAATGGGAGATGAGCCGCGCGGTACAATGATTCTGGCTGCCAAGATTAAAGGATAAATATAGGATATATCACCAAAGGCTGCTCCGTCGTGGAGCAGCCTTTTTGTGTTTTCCAGTTCTGATGCCCATCCATTGGATTTTATTAATTTTTTTAGTCGGAGCAACCGATAAACAAATAGAAGGCAATACCCTTAATCTCCCTGTATCTCAAGGGAGAACTGGTTGCACATAGAGAGTGAGGGGTTCAGTTGGAAGCATACCGTTCATTTATCTTTCGCCTGATACGCAATTATCTGATCGGTTCACTGGCAGCTGTTTTTGTTGTCGGTACAGTAGTTATGGTATCTACTCTGCAAATACCCAATATTCAATTTGTTCGGCTCATCTTCATTGTGCTGATTTCACTCTTGTTCATGCTGGTTGCAGAATTAATTACGCTGTGGGTGCAGCTAGGCCCCATAAGACAATTTTTCACTTCCGAGCATCACGAGAGAGACGAATTGAACCACATGTATGAGAAAATTCATCGTTTTCCGGGACAGACCATATATCGGATCATGGGTCCGCACATGCTTGGTTTCTCACTTCCGGCAGCCGGATTAACATTATGGATGATATCCACAGGGTGGCTTGAATTTCCTTACTTCTATACTGTCGTGGCCGCTGCGTGTGCCTTTCTGATTGCCATCATGCATGCGCTGATTGAGTATTACTTAACGGTGCGGGCGATTAGACCCCTGTTACTTGAGATTCGACATCGAGGCAAAGTCCAATACGGGATGGAACCTTCACTGGGAGGGCGAATCCTGGTATCGATCCAGCGTAAATTTCAGCTAAGTACGGCACTGATTGGCTTATTTCCTCTATTTCTATTTTTCCTGGCTACATATATCAGACTTCAGTATATGGACAGTGAATTTGCGAAAGAGTACATACTGTGGGGAATTCTCATCGTTGTTCTGGGCGCGGGGTTTGCGCTGGTGGGAAGCTGGCTGTTGATTCGTGATGTTCGTGATCCAGTTGCTGAACTGACGCATGAGATGAACCGAATTCAGGGGGGAGATCTTGGCAGACGAGCTCCGGATCTATATGCGGATGAGTTTTCGGCACTGATCTCCGGTTTTAATATGATGATTAATCGGCTGGAGATGAGACAGGAACGCAATCGACAGCTGTTGCAAAGTTATTTTTCTACGCTGGCTGCTGCTTTAGATGCCCGAGATAAGTACACGGCAGGACATTCCATGCGTGTGGCAGAGTATTCGCTGATGATTGGTAAGCTGAGCGGAATGAGTGAGGAACAGGCGGATTTATTGTACAAATCAGCCCTGCTTCATGATATCGGGAAAATCGGCATACCTGATGAGGTGCTGCTGAAGGATGGAAAACTAAGCGATGAAGAATTTGCAATTATTCGGACACATCCCGTGCAGGGAGAGAGTATTTTGCTGCAGATAGAACCCATTGATGCCATGGCTGACTTTCTGCCTGGTGTACGATCTCACCATGAGAGATATGATGGCAAAGGATACCCGGATGGGATGGCTGGTGATGATATTCCCCTTTTTGGCCGCATCATTGCGGTAGCGGATGCCTTTGATGCCATGACGTCTGATCGACCCTATCGGAATGGGATGAGTCACGAGAGAGCGCTAACCATTTTGGAAGAAGGAAAAGGGACCCAATGGGACCCCTATTTTGCAGGTTTGTTTATTGATGAATGGAGACGACAACAGCATCTTCAGAAACCATCGAAGTGAGGGATCAGCTGATTCCCTCTGTCCACTTCGATTCTTTTCTGCGTCTCCGGTGTAGAGCGAGGCCAGTTATGATGGTGAGAACACACTCGCCGAGTATGACCGCACCCAAGGCGTCATAGATCACATGTTGTTTGATCATTAGCGTGGATACTATAATAGTTGCTGCCCCGGCGGCGACCAAAATCTTGATGGGTTTACGGATGCTTGGAACCGAAAGAACAGCACGCATAACCAGATAAGAGTGAAGAGAATGAATACTTGGAAAACAATTATAAGGACGATCCTGGCTATAGAGCCATCCGAGAACAGATGCTCCCAGGCCTGTACCCGTCAGTTCCGGGCGCGGTACCATGGTCTGAAAGTTGAAGTAGATCAGATAACATATCCAGACACAGATATTCATGGATAACAAGACGCGGTAATACGTCAGGCGATCCTTGGCACACAGGTAAGCGAGCACACCGAATACAAACGGGTACCAGCCCAAATATGGAATGGACATGCCAGGCACATAGGGAATGATCCGGTCAAGCGGCGAATCAAGAACTACGAACCCGCGTTCTGGACTATTAAGAATATCATAGAAGAGCCCCATGACGGCCAAAGACAGCATTAAACTCAATGACAGCCAATAGGATTTGCTTTTTAACAATTGCACAACACCTTACTCCTTTCATTCATGCTCCCTAGGAGCATGACCCCAGCAAATAACTAATTCAAATTTAAACAACAATATATTCTACTACGACCAGCGCACAAATTGAATCCTGATTTGTGTATTTTTGTGTATTTTTTTGACGAAGAAGGAATGCCGAAGCTTCAATGGGCATGATATGATAGAGACACATACGGACGAAGGCACTTTGGCCAGTAAAGTCGGTACAACAGGAGTGAGTGAATGCAATTTTCAAAAATGTTCGTATTGAATATGGGGATGCTTATTACCATTGCATATCTTGCTAGTGTGTTCTATAAATATGTCGTAATACGTACCTCTTCCCGAGTGAAGCAGATCAGCTCCGTGCTTGTCCTTATATTTGCAGGTTGGATCAGTACGGTTTTTGGGTTTCAACTCACCGATGAAGTGGTCTTTGATCTTCGATATGTTCCTTTAATTGTAGCCGTTCTAACGTATAGACAACCCTATAGCGTAATCATCGTGGGTATTGGAATTGGGCTGTCGAGGCTGACTTTTGGCATCACGGATGCTACATTGGCGGCAGTACTTAACATGTCTATTTTGGGCGTGATATGTGCAGGTCTGAATATATGGATGAGACGTAGCAACTACAGGCTGATTATTAAAGGAATCCTTGTTACAGTTATCGTCAATGTGGTCAATAGTGTAAACATTGCTATCGTTGGTGTGATCCCGGCTACATACTTCTTTTCACATATTATGCCTTATACACTCCCTACAGGTATTTTGCTGAGCCTTATTTTTGCATTTATTTTACGTGATTTTCAGAATGAACAGAATCGTATTTTGCTGATCCAGAGTACAAACCGGCTTTTATCTGTGCAAAAGGAAGAGTTACAGAAAGCCCAGATTGTACTGGAGGATCGAGCAAAACAATTGATGATTGCCTCACAGTACAAATCCGAATTTCTCGCCAATATGTCCCATGAACTGCGTACACCACTGAACAGTGTCATTAACTTTGCCCAGATGATCAGCGAGAATGCCGACACAATGGATCAGGAGGATATTATACGTTTTGCCAATATGATCGACCACTCCGGGCAGGAACTGCTTACGCTCATTAACGATATTCTAGATCTTTCCAAAGTAGAAGCGGGGCGGCTGGATATTGTACTGGAGGATATCAGTGTCGCACAACTTACAGAAGATGCCATGAGCCACTTTCAGCTTGTTGCCGAGAAAAAAGGTATTCAGTTGGTTCTGGACAAAAAACCGGGACTGCCCGAGACGCTCTGGTCTGATCCCCAGCGGGTTCAACAGATTTTGCGGAATCTGATGTCCAATGCCATCAAGTTCACTCACCGGGGGAAGGTCACGCTGACCGTAAGCACCAAGCAGATTAAGAATGCAGGTATTCAGAATCGATGGCTTATTTTCTCCGTTCAGGATACAGGCATTGGTATTTCGGAGGACAAGCATCATTCCATATTTGAAGCATTTCAACAGGCTGACGGGTCGATTAGTCGAAAATTTGGCGGTACCGGACTAGGCCTGTCAATCAGTCGGGATTTAGCGAGATTACTGGGGGGATCGATTGAACTTGAGAGCACTGAAGGTAAAGGAAGCACCTTCTATCTCTATCTCCCGTTGGACCGTGAAAAAATGAGTTGACAACCTTCGCGCCGTGAGTAGAATTTGGGATGACAACTAGCATCGACCGGCTTTTGAGACCCGGTCTAAGGAGTGTATCCCCATACAGAAGACGGTCAACGTTAACCCTCCCCCGTTAGCAAGCAAACCACGGCGCAAGGGTTCGACACAACGCACGAATTTATCGATTGCAACATGGGAGGGTGTACCGGCAATTATTTTACAGACCTTGCTGGGAGGCCCATTTTTAACCGGATTTCTGCTGTACCTTGGGGCCGGGTCGAGACATATCGGCTTTGTGCTCGCGATTACCACGTTTGTGAACATTGCCCAGATCGGAGCAGCTTACTGGATGCAGCGTATTCGCAGCCGTAAACGCATGCTTCTGTTATTTGTGGGCACACATCGCATCTTGTGGAGTGCAACGGGACTGATCCCGTTCATATTCCCCAAAGAGTGGTGGGTAAGCGTATATATTGGCGTGTATACGGTTGCTTTTATATCAAATACCATCGGCGGTATGATCTGGACTTCACTAATTGGCGATATCGTACCTGCTAAGGTGAGAGGGCGTTATTTTGGAATTCGAAATACGATTCTGAATGCTCTTGGAAGCGTATGCTTATTTGCAGGCGGTATTGTTTTGGACCGTTACCCGGGAGAAATGGGCTTTCTGATCCTGTTTATTCCGGTGTGGATCTGTGCTATTGCCAATACAGTCATCTATTTCTTCTATCCGGACGTTCCCTTCGAACGTTCTACCGAAAAGGTTTTCTGGCGCATGTTCATCAAGCCGTTCCAGGATCGTTCTTTCCTGAAAGCAACGCTGTTCCTGGCTTCATGGTTATTGATCCAGACCTTGATTGTTCCGCTTTATTCCTATGTTATGCTCGATTTATTGAACATCAATTATCAGACGGTATCCCTGATCACGGTAGTCCAGACGCTGGTTATGATGGCCGGTTTCTATGTTTGGGGTAATCTGAATGCCAGATTCAGCAACAAAACCCTCCTATTTTGGACATTGCCAGTCATTGCACTCTCCTGTTTGTCGTGGGGGTTAATGTCGTTCATGCCCGTTTTGATCGCACTATTTTTATCGCATATCTTCCTTGGGATCGGGGTAGGTGGATTCAACCAGCTGGCATTTAACTTTACGATTGGAGACACACCCAAAAGTGAAAGACCGATGTTTGTCGCGGTGTATTCGGCTCTGACCGGAGTCACTTCGTTTCTCGGGCCGTTGTTGGGTGGCTGGTTGTATGAAAAGATGGAAACTTGGTCCGATGCGCTGGCCTGGATCTCAGCCTATGGATTTCAGATGGGGGTTGGTGTCGTGATGCTGATTCTGACATTTACCCTTGGACGTCGTGTACTGTTAAAATAGATATTGAATATTTACACGGGCACTTCGATGACAGAACAACCTTGTAAATATTTGGGTTGATCATATGTATCTGGTATGACTTCAAAAAAGATGGCGAAGTGGAGGGATGTATTTGAATCGTCTCGAACGGAAAGCCATGGTGATTGGAGCCACCGGGCTTGTAGGTGAATTACTGGTTCATAGTCTGCTGGAGCACCCAGCATACAGCTTGGTTCGCGTTCTGGTTAGACGTCCGCTTGAGCTGCAACATCCCAAACTGGAACAGCATGTGGTGGACTGGGAACAGCTGGAGAGCCAAGACCACTTATTCGATGGAATCGATGACCTGTACTGTTGTTTGGGGACAACGATCAAAAAAGCAGGCAGTCAGGACAATTTCCGTCAGGTGGATTATCATTACCCGGTTCGTGCAGCTACGATTGCGAAGCAACATGGTGTATCACAGATGCTGGTGATCTCCTCCATGGGAGCGAGTGCAGATTCCCGGGTCTTTTACAGTCGGACCAAAGGGGAAATGGAGGATGCATTGTCCGATATCGGTTTTCCGTCATTGCATATCTTCCGCCCTTCCTTAATTCTGGGAGATCGAAACGAGAAGCGGTTTGGTGAGCAGATGGCTGCCTATGCCATGAAGTTTCTGGATCGCTGGATGAAAGGCAGAGCGGACAAATACCGGGCGGTCCACGCCGCAACTATTGCACAGGCCATGACCAATATTGCGCTGGTGCAAGCCAAGGGAAACCATGTGTATTCAAATGAAGTCATTCATGTCCTTGGTGTGGACGGGGGCTAAGAAACCTTTGAACGAGCTGTTTACTTCATGTGGCTAGTGAGGAGCGTTTCTCGCTTGAGGTAGATCGTGGTATAATAGGCAACAAAAATGAGTTCGAACCCTGACTCCATGCGGTAGCAGGATAACGAACACAAAGGAGAACTCGTCCATGAAAAAACCAATCTCTACCGATCAGGCGCCAGGCGCCATTGGTCCATACAGTCAAGCCGTTGATGCAGGTGATTTCATCTACACTTCCGGACAGCTTGGTCTGAATCCTCAAACGGGAGAGTTCGGCGCAGATGTACAGGAGCAGACACGTCTGTCTTTGAGCAATGTGAAGGCTATCCTTGAAGCAGCAGGTACAAGTATGGATAAAATCGTGAAAACGACGGTGTTCCTGAAAGACATGAACGACTTCGTTCCTGTGAATGAAGTGTATAGCACGTTCTTCGAACAGCCTTATCCTGCACGCAGTGCTGTGGAAGTTGCTCGTTTACCAAAAGATGCACTGGTGGAGATTGAAGTTATTGCCCTGAAATAGGACAACCTTATTCGTTCTTTTATACATAAACAGCCGATTTCAGGTCGAAGACCAGAATCGGCTGTTTGCGTTACGTGTTTTCGTTATATTTAAGCGTTATATTTGAAGTAAACTACTCAATCGCGATCTTGATTCCGGGCGAAGAACAGCCATACCGCATAGATGGCCAGGACGATCGCAATGATGATTGCCGTATAATATACGGAAGTGACATCCTTCTGTTTAAGTGCAATGGCGATATATGCCCATGTGAATACAAGTGGGTATATGCTATCGCGATAACGGAAGCTAACGAGAACAGCCAGCACCATACCGACAATCAGCATGATGATCGTCCAAGTCGGTTCGCTGATACCAAAACCATCCCAGCCAATTTTATATAACAGCACCGCTGCATTGACAATGGTTGCCACACTAATCCATCCGAGATAGATGCTGAATGGCAGCTTTACAAGCCAGATCTCAGCAGTGGTCGGAACCGTAATGGCACGTGTTTTTACATACAGCATGATCAGAGACAATAGAAGCAGTACAATGATCAGTAAAGCGAGACCGGTCTGCAAGTTTTGAAAAGCAAAAATCCATGCTACATTGAAGGCACAGCTTGCCAGAAACCAATACCCGAGACGGGTAATCGAATCCCTTTTCCAGGAAGCGGGCACGAACTGATAGATCACGAACCCTGCTAATAGCAGGTAGATCAGACCCCATATAGAGAAGGCATAGCCTGAAGGTGTGAGCAGCACAGGGTACATATCCGATACTTCTTTGTTGGTCTTGCCTCCGATTGGCAGAGCGTTGGAAAGGTAGTTCACGATAATTACAGCGATAAAACCAATGGCGTTTAACCACTTGTACGGATTGTTACGTGACATTGAGTTTCCTCCTTGGTTTAACGAAATGAATGAACCACGGGTCAGTCTACAATGAATATACCCAGTTCTCGTACATTCTAATAACAGCCGCAAAAAATTCACAAGATGACCTTTCAAATTCTTGTGCTTTGCCGCTACGTTGGAATGGTACTCTGTCCCAATGTACGCGAAGCGAAGCAGGAATATGTCCACACGATATTATGTCCCACATGTCCAACGGAGGAGGAGAAGAATGCTTTCGAGAGAAACGATGGAGAAACAGCAGACTTGGTTCTATGTAGTTGCACTGTTCGTAGGAGCAGCGATAGGACTAAGCAGTTCGGCATGGGGGAATATTTTGCACTACACGGTGTCTCCGATACTTGCCATTTTGTTATATAGCATGTTCGTACAGATTCCCTTTTTAAAGTTAAAAGAATCCTGGTCCAACCTGCGATTTATGGGCGCGTTACTGGTAGCTAATTTTATCGTTGTACCTGTAGTCGTATGGTTGCTTACACTGGTCTTTCCACAATCACCTGGCGTTCTGATCGGAGTCTATCTGGTACTGCTAACGCCCTGTATTGATTACGTCATTGTGTTCACGCAGCTCGGCAGGGGCAATGAGAAACTGATGCTCGCCGCTACACCTCTTCTGTTTGTTATACAAATGATTCTGTTGCCGGTTTATTTATGGCTATTGATGGGTGCTGAGGTAGCACAGGTCATGCAGGTTGGGCCGTTCGTGGAGGCTTTTCTGTTCCTGATCGTTATTCCACTGCTGCTCGCTGTCGTTACACAAGTCTTCTCAAAAGGTAAAGCGAGCGGGGAGCGTGTCATGAACGCAACGGCATGGCTCCCGGTTCCGATGATGGCACTCGCACTGCTCGTGGTTGTCGCCTCCCAGATTGGCAAAGTCTACAATGATATAGCGATCATCGTGAACGTGATCCCGATCTACGTTGCTTTTATGATCATTATGCCTTGGATATCCCGAATCATTGCTAAGCAGTTTCGATTGAATACAGGTGCGGGGCGGGCGCTGATCTTCAGTTCAGCCACACGGAATTCGCTGGTTGTTCTGCCGTTGGCGCTGGCACTCCCGCCAGAATGGGCAACCATAGCTGCGGCTGTTATCGTTACTCAGACGATGGTGGAGCTTGCAGGGGAGCTAATCTACATTCGGCTTGTACCTGCGGTAATTTTGCGCGATTGATGAGCCGACTAGGACGTGTCTATGTTATGATCTAATATAATGAATAAAACCATTTTTGGTAAATCAAAGGGGGAGATGAGAGTTCTTACTTATCGGAAGATCATGTTCTACCTGGATATTGCACTGGTTCCGTTCGTTGTTGTCTTTTTTCCCATAGCAGCTCATACAACGGGAAATAAAGTTTATTATCTCTACTTGGGTATAGCTGTAGCCGCAATCTTTCGGATCGTATTCTATCTTAGAAAAGAAAGAGCCAACAAATCGTCATGATATAGGCTATTTTCTGTAAAAGTAAAATTAAAAAGAGTACTTCCGATGGGCCATGCCGGGAGTACTCTTTTTAATTCGGATCAGGTACTCGTTACGTACCAGCCTGAAATACAGTTTTACGATATTCCACTGGCGTGATGCCCTCCATTTTTTTGAACACTTTGCTGAAATACTTTTCATCCTGGAATCCAACCATCTCCGAAATTTTGGCGACTCGCAGGGAAGGATTTTGCAGTAGTAGCTTGGCGTTGTTGATCCGCAGTTTGCTCAGATACTCCGACCAGTTCAGACCAAATTGCTGTTTGAATTTGCGGGAGATATACTCCCGGCTCAAGTAGAAACGCGCGGCAATCTGCTGTAAGGACAGGTCCTCCTGATAGTGGGCGTCCATATAACGTGCAATCTCACTCATGGGATCAGGATTGGCGGGGTGATGGGCAGTGAGCGCCTTTCCGGCTGCAAGCAGCCGTTGTTCCAACAAGGAACGAAGCAGGGGGAAAGATAGCAGTCCTTCAGCGTCAAAAGGTAACTCGGCAAAGGGAATAGACTGCTCCTCCGTCACTTCCTCCTCTTTGGATGGCAAACCTGCCGTATCATCAAGCCAGCGGCTCAGCATCCATTCCAGCTCATCGATCCATTGCTGGATCTGCTCAGCACTGACAACCTCAAGATCAGTAATCGGGTCAAGCCACTCGGCAACCGCAGCAGCTACACTGGAAACTCGGCAACTCATGGCTGCCATACGCAGGGGTTCTTCATGGGCGGTTAAACGCCTGATTTTATTTCCATTTGATGATTCCACTGACGCATGAATTCGCTGTTTAATTTGCACAGCGTTACGTCTCCACAGTCTTGAACTTGCTTCCAGATAGGCTGCTGAGATTCCGCCAGGGTAGGACTCACAGGTGGAGATGCCAAAATGAAGCCGGCGCTGAATCGTCTGCTCCAATCCCTGATTAACCTTGTCCAGAATATGTTCCAATGAAGTGGATGGGTCCCAATGCAGCAGAACAATCTCGTCCGGTTGATCCAACTGCCGAAACATTACGCCTTCGTCTGGTGTGGATAACATCTCGGCACAGATATTGAGGACCGAGAACACAAGCAGGTCCGGTTGACTGCGATATTTTGCCAGACAACCTGCATCCAGATGGGACAGGCTGGTGACAGCGACACTACAGACAGGGATAACACTAGGGAGATTCAACTCATCCTGCAATCGCTGCATGTGTGATGGGCTGCTGCCTCTGCCGACGGCAAGTTCGGTGAGCAGACGATCCTGGTAGTGGGGGCGCATTCGATTAACAACAATGGATTGCCTGGTGGATTGTATCCGAATGGCGTCTTCCTCTCCCCAAGCTGTAACGGCCTTTAATAGAGATGCATTCAGCTCATCCGCTTCCACAGGTTTCAGGAGGTAGTCCATGCCACCATGTCTGATTGCATGCCTCACGAGTTCAAAATCATCATATCCACTAATAACGAGCACTTTGCTGTGTGGGGCATGAGCCGATATCCATTCAAGTAATGCCATACCGTCCTTGCCCGGCATACGCATGTCACTGAGTATGATTTGAGGTTGATGTGCCGTGATGGCGGCGATGGCTTCATCCCCGTCTGCCGCTTCGATTAACGTATCAATGCCAAACTCTTCCCAATGACCAAGCAACCTTATGGCATCGCGGACATGTTTTTCATCATCTACAAGCAGTGCCTTCATGTTGTTCACTCTCCCGCGTATAGTTTAACCCTGATCTTTACACCATTGGGTTCCCGATTGTTGATCTCAAGCCTGGCTGAGTGACCGGGATGTGAGTTCAATTGAAGTCGGCGTATTACATTTCGTAGACCGATGGATTCAGACTCGTCGGATTCTTGTGTAGATAACCCGGTTGTTGTATGACTTGGATGCAGCCATCCTCGGATCTCCAGTAATTTTTCTTCAGGTATGGATGGGCCGTTATTATTCAGTTCTATTTCAATCCAATGATCGTTGATCCGGCGGCTGGATAGGGATATGTGACCTTTGCCAGGCTGAATATCTGCTCCATGTTTAAAGTAGTTCTCAATTAAAGGTTGTAACGTCATTCTTGGCATTTCGACAGATAGCGTATCTTCGGCAAAATTCAAATCCACCTCAAGGCGGTCACCAAACCGCTCCTGCTGCAGTTCCAGATATAACCGGGCATGCTCCGCCTCTTCGCGTAAGGTCACGGAGGTCTGATCCCGCATGCTGTAGCGCAGCATTTTGGACAGGGAAGTGAGTAGTATATACGCCCGTTGTCCTTGCTGTTGAAGGGCAAGTGTACCGATCGATTGCAGTGTATTATAAAGAAAATGCGGATGAATCTGCGCTTGCAACGCTTTGAGCTGATTTGTTTTATTGGCGATTTCGAGTCGATATTCCCGCAAAATAAGATTATTTACCGTATCCATCATATCTCGGAAATGACGAGCGAGCACCCCGAATTCATCTCGGCTGGATAGATGGATATCCACGTGCAGACGCCCGGCTTGGATTTGGTTCATATATCGCATGAGTTGCTTGAGTGGACCGGTGATTCGGATGGAGATGAACAAGGTTGCAACAATGACCAATACAAGTGCCGCAATGGCAATCATCGCGTTGTTCCACGTGAGTGTGGTGGCTCTTGCATATAAGGTCTCATTCGGAATCTGTTTGACAATGGTCCAGTCGGCGTACGTGCTGCCAAGCTGCTGGTATACATACATGGAACGATCCTGTTCAAAATGTCCTGCGACATTCTGGGCTGTACCAGCGCCAGTTCGCGCGATATTCAGTTCACTGGCCGTTTCCTCTCGCAGTGCATCCGTATGATTGGCCTCGGAACGTCCCTGGTAAATGATCTGATTCTGACCATCCACAACATAGATCTGTTCCTTAGCCGGATCATACAACCTGCCGGTTATCGCTGCAATGGTATTCATATTCAGATCAATGGCGAGTACACCCAGACGCTCGGTGGACGGAATATCCTTGATCACCCGATGCAGGGTAATGACTGTTCTTGCAGGGTCATCGGGGGAGGCGGCCTTGAATCCGTACGTGTGACTCATGTGGGCCGATTCCACCCAAATATCAGGGCTGTCACCGCCTGTTTTTCCATGAAGCGAGCCGGAATAGGCCTGTTTTCGTTCCTCCCGCTTCGGAAAGGGATTTGTAATTAAGGTGGATTGATTAGCGGCAAAAGAGTGCAAATACAGCTGGAATACATCCGGCACAGCCGCGCGTATTGTCTGCAAAGTGGTGTACACCTCGGCAACCGCACGATAATCCCCAGGAATTTTTGCCAAGTTACGCAGAAAGTTCGGGTCGTTATACACAGCGAGCGACGCTCTGGCCACGTTATCCACATAGTTATTGAGATTGGTGGACGCTTGGTAGATCAGGCGTTTGTTCTCTTCCACGGCCTGTTCCCGTAGGGCCGTTTTGGTCTGGATAAACGTCATGCTGATCGACGCGAGCAGCGGAAGGGTGGTAGCAATGAGCATAAAGGCAATCAATTTGGTGCGTATACTGTAGAATTTGGACATCGGAACACCCCTTCTGGTTGCAGGTTAAGAGAGGACAATATTTTACCCCCAACTGTTCACAAGGGTCGGTGTTTCCCTCGGCGATAATGGGGTTTAATAGAAAAAGAGACCAATTTCATCCATCTATAGAAGGGGAGAACGATATGAAGCATCGCAAATCTTCACAGCTGTTACAGCAGCTAGTGTTCGTGGGTCCCTCCATCGTGTTTTTTATTCTCATCATCGTGGTCCCTTTCCTGCTTGGCATGGTGTATTCCTTTACGGATTGGAACGGGGTATCCGAGAACATTAATTGGGTAGGGTTTGATAACTTCGTGCATGTTTTTGCGAATGATCCCAAGTTCCAAACGGCGTTTTGGTTTACGGTGCGCTTCACCGTGGTTGGTGTGGTACTGACCAATGTGATTGGTTTTTTCCTGGCGTATTTCCTGACCAAACCGCTCAAGACGAGAAACATTCTGCGTACGATCTTTTTTATGCCTAACGTGATCGGTGGGTTGTTGCTCGGCTTTATCTGGCAGTTCATATTTGTGAAAGGGTTTTCAGCAGTAGGCGATGTAACCGGCTGGTCCTTCTTCAACCTTCCTTGGCTGGGAGACGAACCAACCGCCTTCTGGGGAATCGTGATTGTGTTTGTATGGCAGACCGCAGGATATCTGATGGTTATCTACATCTCATCTCTGACAAATGTATCCCCTGATCTGCTGGAAGCCGCCGAGATTGATGGCGCAAGTCGCTGGCAGGTACTGCGGAGCATCATTCTTCCGCTCATTATGCCAGGTGTAACGATCTGTCTGTTCCTGGCGATCTCCTGGTCGTTCAAAATGTTCGATCTCAATCTGTCACTGACCAAAGGTGGACCGTTCGGATCGACAGAGTCGGTTGCACTTAATATTTACAATGAAGCCTTTGTGAATAACAGATATGGCATCGGAACCGCCAAAGCGCTCGTGTTCTTCGTAATCGTTGCCATCATCACCATGATTCAGGTACGTCTGACGAAGAGCAAGGAGGTAGAAGCCTAATGGAGACGACGAAAAATTACCGCTTCAGTACCATTGTAACCGAGATTGTCATGGTACTCCTTGGACTTTTATTCCTGGTTCCGTTTTACTTCCTGTTCGTGAATTCGGTCAAAACCTTCGGTGATCTACTCACCAATTCGGCTGCATGGCCGGAAGTATTTCAGTGGGGCAATTATGCTAACGCTTGGGAGAAAATTAACTTCCCGTCCGCGCTGATGAACTCGCTTATCGTTACTGTGGTCAGCAATCTGTTGCTTGTGCTGATCAGTTCCATGGCCGCGTACCGAATGGTCCGCAGCGATACCCGGTTCAACCGTATTTTGTTCGGCATGTTCATTGCCGCGATGGTGATTCCGTTCCAGTCTATCATGATTCCACTTGTTACTGTAACCAGTAATCTGGGATTGATCGACAGCCTTGGCGGCCTCATTATCTGTTATCTCGGTTTCGGGGCACCGATGTCTGTCTTCCTGTTCCACGGATTCGTAAAATCCGTCCCACTGGAGATTGAGGAAGCGGCTAGGGTAGATGGAAGCTCTGCCTACGGGGTGTTCTTCCGGATCGTATTTCCACTCATGAAACCGATGTATGTAACCGTCATCATTCTGAACACACTCTGGATCTGGAATGATTATCTACTACCATCCCTGATCCTGCAAAGCTCCAACCTGCGTACAATCCCGATTGCGACCTTTGCACTCTTCGGTCAGTACACGAAGCAATGGGATCTGGCCTTGCCAGCACTTGTGCTCGGCATCATGCCGATCATTATCTTCTTCCTGCTGATGCAGAAGTACATCATTCAGGGGATTACGGCTGGATCAGTTAAAGGGTGAGGGTGCGAGTGCAGGGTCGCTGTGGCGGAGTGCGAGTACAGGTCGCTGGCGGGATCAAGTTGCGCTTTCGGTCGCTGTTGCTCCTCGGTGGCCTGAATGTATTAGGGCAAGGAAGCCACCGAGTATCAAAGGCGAACGCTCCGCTCCTACATCGCATCCTGATCCCTTTGCTCCCACCTCGCATGGAGGTGTGCAAAGGGAGTCATGCCCGCATAGCTTGGGCATGACTCCTGGGGAAAGAGCAATAAAGAGAAAAGACCAAGGAAGAAGCTTATATGGCCAGGAACTTCTTCTACAGAGTGATGGTATGCTCCTTTTTCAAAGCGCTAACGAATCCACCGCATCTTAATAGGTGGATAATCAAGGAATACAAATTGTAACGAACCTCAGTAACGTTATTCTGGTGTAAAACGGCGTCAGAGGCTTAAAATTCGACCAAATCGACGAAATAACGTCGCTGTGATTCGTTATAATGGGAACCTGTGCAAATAGGTGCGAATAGCTTGCGCTCGGTTCGTTAGAATGAAAACACACTTCAAGGGAAGGTTATTCTGTCATCGGAGTGCCAGTGTAAATATTCATTAGTGGAACGGTTATACTGAAACTACTATAGGGAGAGTGTATGTATGAAAAGAATGACAAAGTTGACGTTGCTTATGCTGATTGCTTTTTCGGTAATGCTCGCGGGTTGTGGCAATGGGGACAAGAGTGGCAGTCCGGTCAACACGGATACTCAAGGTGGTGGCGAGGCTGCTGCTGGAGATAAAACCATTAAAATCTTCCAATTCAAAGTCGAAATCGCGGAAGCGCTCAACCGTCTCAAAGCGGAATATGAATCCTCCCATCCAGGCGTCAAACTGGACATTCAGACTGTAGGTGGCGGCAGTGACTACGGTGCTGCATTAAAAGCCAAGTTTGCCGCTGGAGAACAACCGGACATTTTCAACGTAGGTGGTTATCGTGAATTGGATACATGGCTTGAATATCTGGAAGATCTGTCTGGAGAATCATGGGCCAAGGATGCACTCGAAGTAGCCAAAGAGCCAATGACCAAAGACGGCAAACTCTACGGACAGCCGCTCGCGCTGGAGGGTTATGGTTTCATTTATAACAAAGACCTCTTCCAAAAAGCAGGTATTACCGAAATTCCAACGACACTGGAACAATTGGATCAAGCGGCACAGAAACTTCAAGCCGCAGGCATTACCCCATTCTCTAACGGGTATCAGGAGTGGTGGGTGCTGGGCAATCATAACGTAAACGTCGCATTTGCCAATCAGGCAGATCCGGTGAAATTCATTCAAGGCCTCAACGAAAGTACGGAGAAGATTCCTGGCAACCAAGTGTTCGCCGACTGGATCAACTTGCTCGACTTAACGCTGAAATACAGCAACAAAAACCCGCTGACAACCGACTACAATACGCAAGTTACGTTGTTTGCGAGTGGAGAAGCGGCGATGATGCAACAAGGAAACTGGACTCAAGTACAGATCGATGGAATCGATCCAGATCTGAATCTGGGTATCCTCCCAATGCCAATTAACAATGAACCCAATGACAAATTGTTTGTCGGCGTGCCGAACTATTGGGTTGTGAACAAGAATTCCCAAGTGAAACCGGAAGCAAAAGAGTTTTTGGAATGGCTCGTAACTTCGGATATCGGGAAACAATACATGACAAAAGAATTCAAATTCATTCCGGCGTTCAGTTCCATCACGGCATCCGAAGAGGATCTGGGTGACCTCGCCACAGAGATCATGAAGTATAGCCAGGAAAATAAAACACTCAGCTGGAACTTCAACCGTTTCCCTGAAGGGGTTCCACAAGAGTATGGTAGCACGATTCAGGCTTACGTTGCAGGCAAATCGGATAAAGCCGGATTGCTCGACGCATTGCAACAGAACTGGGATAGTCTGAAAAAATAATCCGGATCATGGACGGTATCCACAGGTTACCGAAAACTGTTCAGAAATCTTCGGATAGAAAAGTTAGTCTATCGGATATATGAGTTAATTGAAACGGGCCAACCAGAAATTTTATTCTGGTTGGCCTATTTTTGTTTTACCGAGGAGCCAATGACGCTCTCTGAAAAGTTCAAAGTCGGTTATATCCCTGAAATGTGGATAACCCGAGAGTGATTTAACGATCTAATGACTTATTTAACACAGAGTTAATACTATATGTGGATATCCTGTGTGTATTACACTCTAAATGTGGACAAGTATGGAGTAGTTGGAGTGGGAGGTCCTCTTTTGTTAACAGGAATACTTGTTTTCAACTGATTAGTACTGTATAGTACTAAATATGACAAATTCAAAAATGAATACGGGACCCGCCAAATCCAAAAGTTCCAATCCGGTGAACCGGACCAAGGCAGTTGAAGTGGCGGCACAATTATTTCTGCGTCAGGGGTACAGCTACGTTAGCATGGATGAAGTCGTGCGAGTGAGTGGGGTATCCAAGTCAAATATTTATTATCATTTTAAAAACAAGGAGGAACTGCTCCAGGCCGTGGTTCAATACTGGATTGCCCAGTATGAGTCGGAGCTGTATCTGCTGCTCAGTCAGCGTGAGCGAGGAGTAGAGGAGCGTATATACTCATTCATGGCATTACTGTCGGCAGGCATTGAGGGCCGAAATTACGAAGGGAGCTGTCCTTTTGTTACGTTATATATGCAGACACCGGACAGTGCACCCCAAGTGAAGGAAAGCATATCCAGATTCTTTCGTGAGCTTAGACCGATGGTGGAGAAGTTGTTTCAGCAAGGTTTGGATCGTGGTGAATTTCGCAAAGAGATCGAGCCGGGACCGGCTGCGTTGTTGTTTATTGCAGCACTGGAAGGTTCGCTAATCCTAGCGGGAACTGCCCGTGATGTTGGGATTATAGAACAATCGGCACGTACGTTTTGTCAGATGCTTCGTTAATCGAAGCTCTTTTTTTGAATATAACTAGTACTATAAAGTACTAAAAGGGGCCGTAACACAATGATTGTACATACTAACCGTGTATCCAATGAAGAAAACACAGCAGCACATTCAACAAACATGAATCAGGTAATAAGTAAGTCTGATATGGCAAGTACGACCATTTTTATGACAGGAAGCACAGGTTTTATCGGCAAAGAAACGGTCAAACAACTCACGCAGGGAGACGCACAATTGCTCTTGCTGGTTCGTTCGGAACAGCGAGCCAGAACTGTGCTGAAGGCTTATGGAGTGAAGGATTTCAAGCGGATTACCTTTATTACAGGTGATTTATCCATGTCGGGTCTTGGCCTTACCGCAGTAGATCGGGAGCGTGCTCTTGAAGCAAATGTGATCATTCACGCGGGTGGAACGATGGACGTCACTTTGGAACGAAAAGTAGCCGAGCAGATATTCATGAACGGGGCCAGAGAAGTGGCACAGCTAGCACAGGAAATCCACTCTACTCATGGATTGAGACACTTTATCCACGTTGTTGGTTATATGAGTCCTTATGGAGAGCGGAATGAACAGGGGAATTATCTACAGGTTGAGCATGTGGATAACAATGAAAGTGCATATGAAGAGATGAAGTTCCATGCCGATCTGCACATTCGCGAGCATGCTGAACAGCATCACTATCCCTTATCCGTTGTAAATCCGAGTACAGTGGTTGGGCCACGTCCCACAGGTGAAACCGAGCAAACGGGTGGGATTGGGCTGCTCATTCAGGCGATTCAGAAAGGACTTATGCCGGTAGTGCCGGGAGGTTCATCCTATTGGTTACCGCTTGTGGAGAATGACCTTGTTGCACAGACGCTTGTTTTTCTATCCAGTGAAGCCGCTCCAGTCGGAGGAACTTATCCACTGTTGGCGCGGAGGGAAGACAATCCCAATATGAAGGAACTGCTGCAACTCTTGGCGCAGCAATTGGACGTACCCAAGCCGAAAGGGGCTGTGCCACTACCATGGATTCAATGGATCATGAAATCAGGTGGTTCACGCATCAGTGGTGTTCCAACGGAGTCGGTTGCTTTTATTACCAACAGGTCATTCCCGGTTGAAGAGACGGAGGCTCTGTTCACACGTATGGGGCAATCCTGGCCGGACATCCGGGAACAGCTTCCGCTGGTTACAGCCGATCTAGACTATCGTCTTCGGTATACGCCGTTACCTGAGGGTTTTCCGACAGATTATAATCGGTCTCGAAGTGGAAATATGGCTATGCTTGGTTGGGAGGGTGAGGGAGAGCCTTGGATTATTGTACATGGTTTGCTTCAATCTGCGGATGAGATGTTACCTTTAGGAAAACAGCTTAGGGACCGGACCGGGAACCCGGTATGGTTAATCGATCTCGCTGGATTCGGACGGTCTCCGGTGCATCAGGGGGATGAAGCGTTTGAAGGTCAGGTGGATGCACTGCTTACGGCTCTTGGCGAGTTTGAAGGTCCGGTGAAGCTGGTTGGTCATTCGATCGGGGCTGCTATTGCAGCTGCGGCACAGATGCGTAGCGGGCGGACAGACATTCGACTGGGGTTGCTTCAGCCAGTAGCTAACAATTCGAATCCGAATGTGCTGAGATGGATTTCTCGTTTGCCAAGAGGGGTGATGCGCTCCCTGCTGCGTGGCAGATCGGAGAAAAGTTGGAATCAAATGTTCAGTTCACATAGCGGCGTAGGCGACAGCAGTGTTATGGCCGATACCATGGGCAAGAGAATACGCTCCAGTCTCCAGTCCCCTCGCATTGCAGGAGCACATGCAGACTTATTGCGCTGGATCCACTCGGGTCAGAGGAAAGGCGCCAGATCAACGTTGTGGGCGAAAATGGAAAGTCAGCATTATGCCAAGAATGTATTAGTTGTATGGGCCAATCAAGATCAGGAATATCACTATCCCCAGGATATGAACTCACAGGTCAAACGGATAGATGTACCCTATGGACATTACTTTCCGACGTTTCAGTATAAGGAAACAGCTGCAATTCTCGCCGAATGGGCCGATACCTTAAGGTGAGTTCAGGTTTGGACATGCAGGAATCCCGTGCCAATTGTCGAAAGGGTCAAGTCGACTTTTGAGAGCTGAACCAAAGACAGGAGAGATGAATGTATGAGCAAGCAACGTGTGGAAATCAGTAAAAATGTGCTAACCGAATGTCTCGGACTGCGTAGCGGAGAGAATCTGGTAGTTATCGCAGACGATATGAAACGGGATCTGGCTGAATCCATCTATGAGGCAGGCAAAGCACTTGGTGCAGAGTCGGTCCTGTTAATCATGAAGGAACGCAGCAGATCTGGAGAAGAGCCACCTGCGCCGATTGCAGAGGCCATGATTCGAGCAGATGTAGCCGTGTGTGTAACAAAATATTCAGTAACACATACCCAAGCACGCAAAAAAGCCGCTGCTTCAGGGACCCGAGTGGCAACCATGCCTGGCATGACAGAGGATATGTTTATGAACGGAGCCATTACAGCTGAATATTCGCAAGTAAAGGCGTTGACCGAGAAGGTAACGGCTCTATTAACCGCAGGTCGCCATGTGCGAATAGAGAAGCAGGGCCATAGTCTTTCCTTTTCCATTGAAGATCGTAACGGTGTACCAAGCACAGGTATGTATTTGAACCCTGGTGAATCGGGCAACTTGCCGTCAGGAGAAGCTTATATTGCTCCCGTTGAGGGCAAGGGCGAGGGCAGTATTGTTGTAGATGGTTCCGTTGCTGGAATTGGGGCACTCCGTGAACCGATGCTATTGACCGTTAGTGAAGGACGGTTGGTGTCAGCTGAAGGACCTGATGGGGCTCAATTACTGGAAACGCTGGGTGAGGGGGATGGTCGTTTTCTCGGCGAATTCGGGATCGGTACCAATAACAAGGCACGAATCACGGGTGTGGTGCTGGAAGATGAGAAGGTGTACGGCACAATTCATGTGGCCTTTGGCAGCAATAATACATTTGGTGGAACGATTGCCGCAGGTGTTCATATTGATGCAGTTGTACAAAAGCCGGACGTGTACATCGATGACAGGCTGATCATGCGTCAGGGTGAATTGGTCGAATAACTACAGCGAAGGAAATTGGGCATGTCCACAACGTGTCCACAGTAATGGATAACTGAAGCGGAAATTCGGATTTTACGTCAGATTTACAAACAAATACACAACATGTCCACATTAAATTAATGAATATCCACATGAAACGCCAAAGATATCCACAGCATGTGTGCAATATGTGCACAACTTATCCACAAATCAGGTATAACTCGTGTTTTCATGCGATAAAACAGTCGTTTTGGAGTAATTAAACAAGTTATCCACAGGAATAACGCTTTTTTGTTCCAAGTATTTGAAAACATAGAAACAGATCCATAATATATGGGGATAAAAAAGACCAAAAATCGGCATAAAGCTGATCTTTGGTCTTTTTTTGAATATAATTTTTTAATCCGATGTCAGGTTACTTACGCTCAATATTAAAACGACTGATTTCCACCACCCTCCACAGCAGGGCAAATGAGCAGAGCGGAGACAGCAACCGTAATGCAACGTCTGTTGAAGTTGGCAAAATTGATCTGAAGCCTAAACATTTGATCAAAAATAACCGATACACCAAAGTAACATCTAGTGGGACGAAAGTACCTGTGGTGACTTGGTGAATGCGAACCACAAGCAGGTCACTTAGCCAAATAAAGTGCTCTTCATGTGGTTTTGTTTTTATATTTTATAATGATCTGATTATACGGAATGAGAGGATATGGGGATAACTATGGACGAGGGAATGCAATATATTAATTTTTCGGTAGGAGACCAGATCTTTGCACTACGAATTGATGAAGTTCATGAGATCATCAGAATGGTACAGGTAACAACAGTTCCATTTGGAAGCCCGGAGATCCGAGGTTTTGCTTCGCTGTACGGTAAGGTCGTTTCGGTGGTGAGTCTTCGTGTATTGTTAGGCATGCCAGACCAGGAGGATACCACTTCTACACGTATTATTGTGGTGCCTTACAAAGGTGGATTTGTACCGCTTATCGTAGATATGGTCGATTCTGTCGTAAGTTATGATCGTTTCGAGGAACCAGCTGAGGAACACCGCCGTTTCATGCTTGGCGTTTTTGACAAGATCGGGTTCTGTGAAGATCATCGTGCAGGTATTTTGAACCTGGATGTATTGCTGGGCAGCTTGATCAGATCATAGGAGTATAACGATCCGTAATTCTTTCAATATTCAGTATTATCCTTCGGTTTACCCAAATGTTCCTCATCCGCTTTTAGGGTGAAGGGACATTTTTTTGTGCCTCTAGGGCGTTTTGAGACACCCCCTAACCATCAGAATAACCACTTTTTGTGGGCAAAGGTTTTTAAATCCGGTCATTTTCGTATATGATGGAGAGTAACAATGCGAAGGGATGACGGGAGACTTTAATGATGCAATCGCTGTATGGAGTATGGCTTGGTGACGTATTTTTTTGTTTTTCCGGTGAAACATCGGAACCACGTGTGGATGCATGGAGCCACGTGGTAAGAAGGTTGAATTTTGGCGACGGGGGTCGTCTGTTTCAGCCTGCCGCTCTGCGTCTTGCGGAGCTGCGCTGGCCGAATCCGCTGAGGAACACGGCTGAAGCGAAGAACACGAAGCGGCGTCAACTGCTGGGACGCACATTGGAAGGATTGGCAGTCTCGCCTAAGGATGCCTTCAGGTTGCTGCTGCAATGGGATGACCGTTTGTTAAATGCAGCCGGAATTCAGGTTGGAGAAGAGATGCGTTACTGGATCAAAGCAGCGCAGTTCACACAGGAGCTGCTGTTGCGGGGAGCAATTGCTCCATCGGCTGAATTCGCAGCAAAGACCGGAGCACGGCGACGGACCGGGCAAGAGACATTAACAGGTGTATGGCGGCCACGCTTGCAGCAGGAGGAGGACATCGAACGCTTCCGCGATCTTGCTGAAGCGATGCCTCCGATTGGATTGGCTGCTCCTGGAGCTTATGCTTCATTGGAACCGGAAACGCGTGAAGAAGCAGGGGCTGCGGTATTATTTTCATTCATGAGTGGCATGATTCATGCTGTAGTGACAAGTGAACTGGAGGGCATGGACAGTGAACTGTCCCGTTACCGCACCCCATATCGACGCGGATCTTCGCCAGTAGCCGAACTCTGGTGGAACAGTCTGATCTCGATGTTCCGTCCTGTGACGGTGCAAGGGCCGACGGACGATATGACAGCGTTTATTCATACGTTGCAAGAAGTTGGTGGAACGTCAATGCCAATCGTGGGAGCAGAAGAGATGGCACCTGCTGAAGGCCAATTGAAGCTGGTGCTCCGCTTGGAGCCACCGCTGGGCGAACATGAAACGATCTGGGGGATCAGCTTTTGGGCGGACAGTGAGCAGGAACCAAGCTTGAGGTTGCCTGCACGGACGATCTGGGCACATCCAGAGCGAGATCTGGACCGGGGGAAGGTGTTATATACCTCGGCGGCAGAGCAATTATTGATGGCACTCGGGCAAGCAGCAGAAATGGCACCTGAACTGGAGACGGCGCTGCTTACCGCTCGTCCGGAGGAAATTAAGCTGGAGCAGCAGGGTTTCTTTGAGTTTCTCACGCATGCGGTTCCACGTTTGCAGAAGGCCGGGATAACCGTTCTCATGCCTTCAAGGTGGAGTCGAGCCGGGAAACGTCGTGCGGGACTGCGTCTGCAGATGTTGAATCGGGGAACAGAGCGGTTGCCTGGAGCCACATCGGCACTGGGCATGGAACAATTGGTTGCTTTCAAAGCGGAGCCTATGCTGGATGGTAAACCGGTCACGGCGGAGGAACTGGCAGCATTGGCTGAATCCACAGTTCCGTATGTTATGTTCCGTGGTGAATGGATTGAAGTGGATACAAAAGAGATTCGCCAAGTCCTGCGTTATATGAAAAAAGAAGAAGAACAATATATGCCTCTCTCCGAATGGCTGCATCTGGCAGCGGATGAAGGGGAGGATTCCGCATGGAAGGGCCTCTCCGTCTTTGGTGCCGAATCTGATGGGATGCTTGCTTTCCTGCTCGATGGACAGGTGCTTCGCAGCATTGAGCCTCGGCAGGTTCCGGCAGAATTGCATGGTGAACTCAGACCTTATCAGGAACGAGGTTACCAATGGTTATCCGCGATGCGTGAGCTGGGCTTTGGCGTATGTCTCGCGGACGATATGGGACTTGGGAAGACGATTCAGGTAATTACCTGTCTGCTGGACCGCAAACACGAGGAACGCCAGGCAGCCGAAGAGGAAGCCCGTGAGAATGAGCTGTTGAATGGATCAGATCATTCTTTCCCGGCGGATCAGCACACGCATGAGCAGCCTGTTCATCTGCCTGCACTTATTGTGTGTCCTACCTCGCTGCTTGGAAACTGGCAGCGTGAGCTGAAGCGGTTTGCCCCGGATCTGTCGCTATATATTCATCATGGCGGACAACGGCTGCACGGGAACGAATTCCAGGCAGAAGCGCAGACGCATGACATTGTACTGACGACCTATCATCTGGCAGGCAGAGATGGACCGGATCTGGCTTCGTTGCACTGGTCCACCATTGTGCTGGATGAGGCACAATATATTAAGAACTACCGTACCAAGCAAGCGCAAAGTGTGATGCGTCTGTCTACACTTCATCGTATTGCGATGACAGGAACGCCTGTAGAGAACCGATTGAGCGAACTCTGGTCGATTTTTCAGTTCCTCAATCCGGGGTATCTGGGCACCGCTTCATCGTTCCGTCAGCGTTATACGGGACTGGGACCATCTGAAGAAAATGCAGCATCATTGCGTGAGCTTCATCGTTTGGTATCTCCATTCATGCTGCGCAGGCTGAAAAGTGATCCGGATATTCGCAAGGATCTGCCAGAGAAGCTTGAACTGAAATCGTATTGTTCTCTAACCCCGGAGCAGACGGTGTTGTATCAACGTGTGGTGGACGATCTGATGGGTGGTCTGGATGGCAGAAATGGCATCGCCCGTAAGGGAATTGTTCTGTCCTCTCTGACCAAGCTCAAGCAGATCTGTGACCATCCGGTGCTGGCGGACAGCACTCGGAAAGACCATGGCAAGGCTGAGGCATCCGGTAAGATGGAGCGTTTGCTTGAACTGCTGGACGCCATCCGTGATAACGGGGAATCTGCCCTGATCTTCACGCAGTATGTTGCCATGGGAGATCTGTTAGTGTCGAGGTTGAAACAGCGATACGAGGAAGAACCTTATTTCCTGCATGGCGGTGTATCGAAGTCGCAAAGAGACGATATGGTGGAGACTTTCCAAAAAGGAGAGGGACCATCCATGTTTGTTCTATCTCTTCGTGCTGGAGGTGTAGGTCTGAATCTGACACGCGCGAGTCACGTGGTTCACTATGATCGGTGGTGGAATCCCGCGGTCGAGAACCAGGCGACGGACCGTGTATTCCGAATTGGGCAGAATCGCAACGTGCAGGTGCACAAGCTGATCTGTCAGGGAACACTGGAGGAACGGATTGATGAACTGATTGAGAGCAAGAAGGCACTCTCCGAGCAGGTCGTTGGTTCGGGTGAGAATTGGCTTACCGAGATGTCGGATGATGAGCTGCGTGGCCTGATTTCTCTTCAGGGTGAGACGTGGCTGTGACCTTGAACACTCAGAGGAATATAGATGATGAGAAAGGGGGATTATTGTGAGCGAAAAATGGAAGATCGAGCTGCATATGTCCCCCGGTGGATGGACAGCAGAAGTAAATACAGCAGCGGAAGCCGACCAGGAAGTTTCCGTTTCCGCTTCCGCTGTTGAGGGCAAGACCGGATCGGCCGCAGGCATGTTCACGGTCACGGGAACGCCCGCCCGACTGAGCGAAGCCCAGCGCGAGGCTGTGCTGGCTCAGCTGCGCAAGCGCCCGCTGACGCTGTACGCCCTGCTGCGCGGCGGCCCGGCGTCCGAGGAGCTCGCCGGGCTGCTGCCGGCTGCGCAAGCGCCCGAGGGCTCGCCAGGCGCAGCAACGGCCAGTGCGGCCGTGGCATGCACCTGCGGCCGCCCGGGCTGCGCGCATGCCGCGGCCGCTGAGCGCGCCGTAGCCGCGCGCCTCGCGGCCGAGCCGCTGCTGCAGCTGGCGCACGCCGGCCTGCCGCGCGAAGCGCTGCTCGCCGGCGTGCTGGGGGCATGGGCGGAGGAACTCGCCCATGATTCCAGCGGCCCCGGCCGCGCAGCGGAAACGGCTGGCCGCCCGCAAGTGCGCGGCGGCGAAGGCGGCGCTGCCGTCGGCGAGTGGATCGCCGAGGCTGCCGCGGACGGCGCCATGCACCAGCCGGGGCCGGGCTTTGGCGCCGTTGAGGTGCGCCTCGCGCAGCCGCGCAAGCCGCCGGCCTTGCCGGAGCTGACGGCGCTGCTGCCGGGCGTGCCGGCCACCGCAGGGTTGGATTTGATCCGCGAGCGTGTAGCCGCGCGGATGTGGCAGGCTGTCCAGAAGAAGACGGACAGCCCAGCAACCAAATGATGCACCCATCAGAGCGGGGGAGATCTCAGATCACCCCTGCTTGTTTTTATGGCAGCATGTTGCATTATTTGATTTAATTCATTTCCCGGTACAAGATGAATTTTGTCTTTATCCAACAATGCTAATGCTCATTAATAAAGTGCATCTCGGTATAATCAATTTTTTGCATATTGGATATATGAAGGTATATTCCCATTTCAATTCTATTGTGTACAGCACGGGGATGTTGCTCTAAAAGTCCAAAAAACGATCATACAGGCTGTACAGCCCGTATATGTTCATTCGGATCTCTTCTAAAGGAGGTCTTTACCGGTGGAGCTTCGCTCCCAATTAAGGTATACTGTCGCAGGGAACATTGCACGCTGAGAACTATATAACATTTATATTATTGCGATAGGAGTTTTTACATGAAATCAACTACAGGAAGACAGCGCCGCATGGTGGTTATGCTGTCCTCATTGATGATATGCGGAGCATTGCTTGCCGCGTGCCAGAACGGTTCAGGCACAGAGGAGAGCCAGAATCCGAATGGAACAGGTAACACACAACAGGAGACGGACGGCACAACGGTTCATTTTACGGAGGATAAGGGAACGGATGGCGACAATGCTGGCGGGGATGACACATCATCTTCTGGCAACAATGATGAAGATACAGGCAGTGAGTCAGATAATGCTTCAGCGGGCGGAGAGCAGGGCTCTTCGGACAATGGGAATGGCGCGACAGCGGAAGATCCATTGCTGGAGAAACGCAGTATCAGCGCACTGCAAACGACGATTGATGCACAATCCGTGGTGACCAATGCCGAGTCTATGACCGTCATTGTGAACAAACAACGGAGTCTGCCTGACGGGTACGAGCCGGACGATCTGGTAGAGCCGAATGTACCGTTCTCCTTCGACGAACCACACGAGAAGCGGCATATGCGCAAGGAAGCTGCGGAGGCACTGGAGAAGTTGTTTGCAGGTGCAAAAGCGGATGGCATTGAGCTTCGTGCGGTATCCGGTTATCGTTCATATCAGCGTCAGGTATCCATCTATAACAATAATGTCAAAACCAAAGGTCAAGAATACACAGATCGTGTGAGTTCTGTGCCAGGCCGAAGCGAACATCAGACGGGTCTTGCCATCGATGTATCGAGTCCGAGTGTGGGCAATGTGCTGGAAGAGGTATTTGGCACATCGAAGGAAGGCCAGTGGTTGGCTGAACATGCTGCAGAATACGGATATGTCATCCGTTATCTGCAAGGTGAAGAAGATACCACAGGTTACGTCTATGAGCCTTGGCATATCCGGTACATCGGTACAGATTTGGCACCGGATGTGGCGAAGAGTGGGTTAACTCTAGAAGAATACTTCGATGAGGCTAATATCAAGTTGTAATTTGGATGTTTCATCCTTAAAGAAAAAGACAAGATACTATTTCTCATAAATTCCCGAATGAACCGTCCTTGATCTAACCAATGGGCAGTCATTCAGGGGATTTTTTTCTGTGCAAAAATGTTAATGGAGTTAAGATAGAATTAAACTTGATTCCATTGTCTGAGATGATGGGGGACTGATATAATTCATGTTTAATCTGAAGAGACAAATACAACCAAAGCGAGGGACGAGAGAATGAGCAGACAGCAGGTATTTACGGGCTCCCCATGGGAACCGTTGGTGGGATATTGCCGTGCCATCCGGGTAGGGAACCGAATTGAAGTGGCGGGTACAACCGCGATGCAAGATGGTGTAGTTGTTGGAGCGGGTGATCCGTATGCACAGACAAGGTTCGTTTTGCAGACGATCGAGAATGCACTGAAAGAACTGGGGGCTGACATGTCGCATGTGGTGAGAACCCGGATGTTTGTGACCGATATCTCCAGATGGGAGGAAGTTGGCAAGGCACACGGTGAATTTTTTGGAAAGATCCAGCCTGTAGCCACCATGGTTGAAGTTAGCGCACTCATTGATCCCTTGTTGATGGTTGAGATTGAAGTGGAAGCGATTGTTGAAGATGAAGTCCAAGCCGATTGATTCTGACGGTTATCCGGATGATTTCTAAGGAACCCAGGACGTCTTATTTGGCGATAAGGTCCTCTTTCTAAAATGTAAGGAACATCAGACACGTTATTTCCCAAATTCCTCTGATAAAATGCTATAAACAGCTATTTATTCAAACATAGCGTGCCTGAGATTCCTTAGATTTAGGCGGGTGCTTCAAGTCCTTGAATAAGACGCCTCAGATTCGTTAGCGTTAACTCCGCTTGCTCTTACATTCAGTATGCAACGTATTTCGTATGCAGCGAACATCGCACGTGTCTGCTCCGGACAAGTTTCAGATACCCTTCAGTTTGAAGCAGTTTGTAGACACACTCTAAAAAACCAAACCAGAACCAGAACCAGAACCAGAACTAGAACCAGAACCAGAACCAAAACCAAAAACCAAAACTAAAAACCAAAAACCAAAAACCAAAACCAAAACCAAAACCAAAAAAATAACCTTATCCATGCCTGTCAAAAGACAAGCGGATAAGGTTATTTTGAATTGACTTCGCCGCCTGGCCGCACGGCTGAGTTCTTGATGCGCCAAACTCATTACACCGCGCGTCAGGAGCTACATGCGGATGGCTGGTCATTATGACGCTCCACACTCATGACCCCGCGCTAAGCGATGCACACGGTCGTCTGCAACAACATATAACATGTGTTTCAGTCAGACGTTTTTCTAACCGTATTATTTCGCTTCCAGCTCTGCTGCAGGTGTTTCAACAACCACTTTCCAAGCTGTTCCGATTGGAGGCAGGCTACGCGTCAACACAGGGCTGTAGAACCCAATGACTTTAGCGCCTTTGGTCAGTTCTTCAGCTTTCACCGTTTCACCTTCGTGGTTCACTAGCAGCGTGTCTTCAGCAATGTTCAGCACGACATGGTCAGGAGCGGTTTCTGTTAACCGTGTACCTGTAATCTCAATCTGTGAGATGCTGCCTTCAGCTGATGTTACATTTTCAATTGTACCCGCTGTACCCAGAAGCTCTTTAGGTTGTGCCTCAGATGCTGTAGCCGCATCCAACACAGTGACTGTATAGGTCGGCGTTTGTGGTGGCAGGCTGCGGGTGGTGATCAGGGAATGCTCAGCTTCCACGTTCATGCCAATGGCCAGATCAGTCAGTGCAATCTCTTTCCCCTCAACTGAGATGAATTTTGTCTCATCGCTCAGATTGAGCACAATACCATCCGTACCTGCACCGCCAATCTGGATGGACTTATATTTATCTTGGTTCGAGATTCTGGTAATTACACCACGTTCAGTAACCGTCTTCACGTCCTCTTCACTAGAGATAGTCACTTGATTCCCCGTTGTGTTCACTTGTCCATGTAGTGCTTTCTCAGCAAAAGAAACCGGTACATACAATTTGCCGCCTGTGATTTCGGGCGCTGTACCCAGCGTGAGTGACATTTTATTCACAGAATATTGATCCTTGCCTGTGATTACCTGTGTCCAGAGAGCACCACGAGTCAGCTCTGCAGTTTTAGTTTCTTTATTCCATTCCAGTTCAATACCCAGTGCGTCGGTAAGATCACGCAGCGGGATCATGGCTACTTTGCCATCTTTGTTCCAATAACCATCAGAGATGGCTGCGCCATTCACGGATACGTTTACTACACTCGCTGCGTTACTATCTGCTGAAACGGATGTTTGATGGACTGGTTTTGTGTTGTCCAGTGTTGCTGCATAAGCGGCTCCACCACCCAATGCCATGGATAGGGCCATCAGTGCACTTACTTTTTTCATGTTGTTGTTCATCAATATTCATCCCTTCTAATCTGTGTACTGACGCGGTAAAATCTTCCTTAGGGCCGCGCTTCAAGTTAATAGACGGGACAAATCGTCTAAGTGTTGCAGTTGAAATGCAATGAATGTAAGCGGTAGGTTAGTTTAAATTAGAAATATCGCTTGTATTGCAGGTTATCCGCAGCAGGATCAGGTTAATTTCAGGTAAGTGGCCAAACCTTTGTCCTATTTCACATTCAAGTACGAGGAGGAACGGATTAGATGAGTGATATGTTGGTAGCGCTCTATCGTTTGCCGGAGCAAGAGAGTGGACTGAGAGCGTTGGAGGAATCCTCCATTGTGATTCGAAGAGCCATTGCCCCAGAGAAACAGCTTGTACTGGATTGGGTGAGGTCACACTTTAGTCAGGCTTGGGTGGATGAATGTGAGGTCGCTTTTGCGCGTCAGCCGGTGTCCTGTTATATTGCGGTTGAGCATGGGAAAATGATTGGATTTGCCTGTTACGAAGCGACATGTCGCAACTTCTTTGGACCGACCGGTGTGAGCCAGGATGCACGGGGCAAAGGTGTAGGCACGGCCTTGTTACTGGCCTGTATGCATGCGATGAAGGCGGACGGTTACGGGTATGCGATTATCGGATCAGCGGGACCTGTGGATTTCTATGCCCGGACGCTGGGTGCCGTGAAGATTGAAAATTCAACGCCGGGTATTTACGAAGGCATGCTGCGGGCAGACTAGACAATAATGATGTTGTGGAAGCTGTGGAAAAGGAAGGGAGGACGATGATGAGCACGAAACAAATGTTGCACATCGGAATGATCGGTACGGGATCAATATCGGATCTTCATATGAGGTGTTATGCCAAAAACGAGGATGCCGTCATCTATGCGATCTGCGATCTGAACGAAGAACGGGCTAAAGCTGCGGCACAGAAGTATGATGCTCAATCCGTGTACACCGATTATCGGGAGATGCTGGAGGACCCACATGTGGATGCTGTCAGTATCTGTACCTGGAATAATACACATGCGGAATTTGCCATTGCTGCATTGGAGGCAGGCAAGCATGTGTTGCTGGAGAAACCGGTCGCAACCAATGTGGAAGATGCGCTCCGGATTGAAGAAGCGGTGAAGAAGAGTGGACGTACCTTTATCGTTGGATTTGTGCGGCGTTATGATAACAATATGCAGATGATGCGCAGATTCATTGATGCCGGGGAGTTTGGTGAACTGTATTATGCCAAAGCTTCCATTCTACGGCGACACGGCAATCCGGGCGGTTGGTTTGCTGACAAAAGCCGTTCCGGCGGCGGCCCTCTGATTGACCTGGGCGTACATATTATCGACCAATGTTGGTACCTCATGGGCAGGCCGAAACCTGTTACGGTCAGTGGTAATACGTATCGGAAGTTGGGCAATCGTGCCCATATCGAACATCTTTCTTTTTACAAAGCAGCCGACTACAGCGCAGCTGTGAATGACGTAGAAGATATGGCGAATGCACTTATTCGGTTTGAAAACGGGGCTTCGCTGGCGGTGGATGTGAGCTTTACCCTGCATGCACGCGGAGATGAATCTTCGGTGAAATTATACGGCGAGCGTGGTGGGTTCGAACTGGAGCCGGAGACACTGATCGTCACGGAGAAAAATAACACCATCCTGAATATTGAACCCCAGACGGACAATACGGGTCTCCATATTCATAGTGCATTCCAGAACCAGATTGACCACTTTGTGGATTGCTGCCTGAACGGTACAGAGCCGATCAGCCCAATTGCGGATGGTGTGGCTTCCACGCGCATGTTGTGCGGAATCTACGAATCCGCTGAGAAAGGGCAGGAGATTCGTCTGGATTGAGTTCGTTTTACATGGCAGTTGTCCTTCGGCATATTAAAAAGCATGCGTCTTCCGCGTGATCTGCGGTTACGCATGCTTTTTGGCATCAGGTCATTTATTCAGTGGTGAATTCTCGTATCCAGGGTCATCATAATCCGTATCCTGCAGCCTTGGAAGCACGTTCATGGTTTCAATTGCCTGCCGGGTATCCGGCGTGCCGTGGTCATACAGAAAGGTGTACAGCAAGGTCATGCCATCCGAAAACTGCTCCGTTGCCTCATCATGGTCTGCCGATTTGTAGGGTACTGGCGCCCGTTGCAATGTATAGGCATCGTCATCCTCCAGCACCTTCATCAGATCTTTCAATCGGCCCAACTGTTCGTCATCCACCAACACCTCAAAGGGTGTAGATTCGTTCTTTGTTTGCTCAATAAGATTATGTGTTACCGATACATACAGATGTTGTTTGCCGTCCTGCATATTCCAACCCCCATTCTGAAATGGAAAAAAGACGCTTCTACTGTTAATAAACAGCAAAAAGCGCCCTGAAACGAGCTACTATGCTCGTGTGTTATTTACTCATCCACATGTTCAGTCACATATGACCAGCCATTACCTTTACCTTCTAATCGACTTTGTTCAAAAAAATCAATTCCATCTACTGTAATACTGACTGACACGAGTGATGGTTCATCTTTAACGGGATTAACGACGATGAACCCTTTATCCAATAGATAAGTAATGGTTCTAAGTCTCTCAATATGTGATTGTGGAAAAAGTTTTTCTTTGGGAGCGATATAAGCCGGATTTTCGGTAAACCACATATCGTACAATTCCTGTAGGGTGTCGAATCTTTCTTGAATCCGCTCTTTAATAATCATCGCTAACTCCTAAGGGACCTCTTCCTTTGAGTTATTTCCCAAATCTCCCCGTTACAGGAACCTGGCGAGTACCGGCCTCCATCGATCCTGAACATAGAGGGCAGGCAGGTGGACCCGATGATACCTTCTTGGTTGCTTTTGAAGGTACAGCCGGTTTCTGTCTTAGCCACGCTTTGCAGGTGGACGAACTGCATTTCCAGATCGCAACGGTCTCCGTACGCTCAGCATTACCTGAACCTGAAGTGTGCGACTGCGAACTGGAGGAACTCGCAGCTGTCTGACTCACACCCGGAGTGCTGAATGCCTTATGGTTGCGAATTTCACCACTGCCACGCCGTTCACCGAGGCGATCCTCATCACGTTCGTTGTGGACCTCGTAGTCTCGACGGTCACTGTGGCTGATGGCACGACGCTGTGCCACATCCCGACCTTCGGAACGGGCACCTGAGCCGGACGAGCGGGCATACTGTCCGTTGCCTTTACCATATGAAGCCTGACTGCTCGTCCGGCTCTCCTCACGAGGTTTGCGTTTGTCCGGTACTTCCATGCCGAAGGCTTCAAGCAGGAAACGGGACACATCCGCTGGTTTTCCGTGATGGCTCGCCGGTGAGGTGACATACAAGTACTGCTTGGCCCGTGTGATGGCAACGTAGGCGAGCCTGCGTTCTTCCTCCAGCGCCATGTCCAGTTCGGCATCTGTCTGCTGCACAGCAAGCGCAGCTTTCTGATCCTCAGGAATATCCTGACGCAGTGCGGTACTGTGAGGCACAATGCCTTCACTGGCTCCGATCCAGTACACACAAGGGAACTCCAGTCCTTTGGCCCGGTGAATGGTCATCAGCTGTACCGCGTCACTATCCTGCGCACGACGCAAAGATTCCATCTCACGGTGTCTGCGGGACAGCTCATCCGCGAATTGGATGAACTCTTCTACCGTTTCGAATTTTTTGACAGCAGCTTCGAATTCATCCAGAGTTTCCAGCATCGTTTCCTTATAGTGGGTGAAGATGCTGGGATCACCACTTTCCATATACTTGTCGTAGAACTGCCTGCGCATCTCCTGAATGGCGATGATGGGTTTTAGTTTGTGCAGTGATTTGATCAGTTTGATGCGTTCTTTGACCTGTTCCTGCTGAAATGGTTTCAGCTTTTCCCATTTCACCAGATGGATGAGCGGATATTTCTTCGCCTGTTGTTGTTCACAACGCTGTATCCATTCCAGACCCGCATCGCGTGAGACGTAGAGCGGACCCAGTGCACTTGGAAGAGCATCCATGGCTCGTGGGTCAAGGGACAGACGCAGATGATCCATCAGGGGTCTGATGAGAGACTGGTCATAGAACACCGGAGAAGCACCATGCTGTACAAAAGGTACATCTTTCAGCACAAGCTGCTCGAATACAGCCCGGCTGCTGCTGGCTGTCCGGTGAAGAATCGCAATATCGCGATAGGTGTGTTGTCCTTCTTCAACCTGCTGGCACAGCTGGTTTACGACCCACGCTGCTTCTTCCTCCGCATTGGAGGGTGTAGCGAAACGGGGGGCATCGCCGCGGTTTCCAGCGGCACGTAGCCGTTTGTCACGTCTGCGTTTATTGCGGGCGACCAGTTCACTTCCGAGTCCCAGAATGCGTGCATCACTACGATAATTGATATCCAGCGTCACAATGCGTGCACCGGGGTATACTTTATCGAATTCCAAAATTGATTCCTGGCGTGCGCCATTAAAGGTATAGATCGTCTGGTCATCGTCTCCCACAACCATCAGATTGCGGTGAGCGGAAGCCAGTTTTTGCACAATTTCATACTGCAGATGGTTGGTATCCTGGAACTCATCCACCATAATGTACTGGAAACGCTTCTGAAGCGGCCCCAGAACAGCAGGATCACGAAGTAGCGCGGCTGCCCGCAGTAAAATATCATCAAAATCCATTTTGCCGCGATCCTGCTTCCAGGCTTCGTAACCAAGCAGAACACGCTTGGCATCGCGTTCTTCCTGCGATTTTTCAGGCAAGTCGGTTGTTTCCGATCCTTGCATCTTCCATGCGGACAGCATGGCCAGCAGACTTTCAGGCTGGAAGGCTTCACTCATGCCATTTTGGCGAAGAAGCATCTTCAGCACCGTATGCTGGGCTCGTGACTCGCCAAAGATCTCTTCCTGCACACCGTAATGACGCAATAATGTCAGCGCAAAAGAGTGGAAGGTGCGAGCCTGTACGGCTCTCGCGGCTGCCGGACGTATGCCTGGCAATGCGGCGATCCGGTCTTTCATCTCGGTGGCGGCCTTGTTCGTGAACGTCACCAGCAGGATACTGCCTGCATGTACGCCACTGACCTCTATGAGGTAGCCGGCTCTTGCAGCCAGTACAGTTGTTTTGCCACAACCGGCTCCGGCGAGCGTCAGAATCGGTCCTCTGCCGTGACGGACTGCCGAGATTTGTGGTGCGTTTAACTTGATGCCTACCTCTTCCAGAGAACGAAAATAAAAGGCATCCTGTTGATCATTACCCACGAGTTGCCGACTGGTCTCCAGCGGAGCAGACGGGGACTGGGGCAGGGACGCCGCCGGGGTAACCCCGAGCGGACGGGGGTAGAACGTTGAGTTCGGACTTAACATGTTTCATCCACCTCTGTATGCATTCAGGGATAGGACTATCCCGGCTAAAAGTAAACCATTTGCCCTTTTCACAATCGCATTGTAAATTGGTATGATAGAGTTAGTCGCCTAATCAGGCGGTTAAGTAGGGCCAAAGCTTCATTATACCCGAACATATGGTCTTGACGAAAGCCCCCGATTTCATCCAGTATCGGTATAAAACGGGCACCTGCACGAGATTACGCAACTTTTTGGCATGATATCGTATAAGTTATATGCCTGAGCATTTTGCATGAAGGATGTAATATGCTAATTTACTACTAAATAGAAATGATAATATTGGTTTTGACGGGACAGAGGAGGAATGGTCATGAAACTGCTTCAGCGCATCAAAGACGGAGCGAACAAAGCAACAGAGCGTGCCCAACACGCCGTTGAGATTGGGAAACTGAACAACCAGATTGTGGGCTTGCAACAGGAACAGGAAGTCCATTTTACAGATATGGGTCGCATCTTCTATGAGGGTTATCGGGCACAGGATATGACGCGTGCAGAAAAAGAGATGGTGGATCTGTCGCAGCTCTGCGACGAATTGCAGGACGAGATTGATGGTCTGCGCAACAAGATTGCACAACTCAAGAACGAACGGTTGTGCGAGTGTGGACACGTCGCTTCCCTGGATGCCAACTTCTGCCCTAAATGCGGACGCAAGTTGGGTGAACTCAAGACAGCAGCGCCCAAAGTAGCAGCAGCAGGAGTTGCAGGAGCCACCACAGCCGCAAGACAGGAGGCAGCTGTAGCTCAGACCCCAACTCCAGAGCCGGACTTCTACGATGCGCCACCTGAGTTGGAACTGGAGGAAGACGAGCCGTACCATACGGTCATTCCGTCCATAGCGGATCTGGAAACGGAATCGGAATATAACAGTACGGAATTTACCCAGGAAGAAAAGGAAGCGTTTGATGCCGAGTGGGAACGTCGCAGAGATGAAGAGATGCAACGGGAACGTGAGCGTCAGCAGGAACTGGACGAACGCATCCGCTACTGGAAAGAAAACAACCCGATCGTGAATACGGTGGACGTACAGACCGAAGTGTCACGTGAAATGGTGAATTGTCAGATTTGTGCAGCCGAGCTACCCAAAGGGTCGAAGTGGTGCCCGCGCTGTGGTGCCGAACAGATCTGATCTGATGCAGTAGAAGCACTGCCGCATCAGTGTGAGGCAGTGCGGGTTGCTGACAGCATGGGGGGACGGGAATATGGACCAACTGCTGCATCATTTGCGTCATCTCGGATTTACCGAGATGGAATCTAAAATTATGGTGGAACTCGCTCGTCAGGGATCAGCCTCGGGATATGAGGTTGCGAAGCGGCTGGGCGTGTCCCGTTCCAATGTATATGCGACCCTGCAACGGCTGGAGCAGCGTGGGTTCTTGCGGTGTAGTCCGGGGGAACCAGCGAAGTATAGTGTGCTGAAGCCGGAGGAGATGACACGTATGATCTCCGATCAAATGCGTACCTCGCTGGATTATGTCCAGAGCAGCATGCCCAAGAGTGAACCGGAGAAGCCTGTCTTCTATAACGTCGAAGGTGACAAAAATGTGTTTGAGAATCTGAGCCGTGAATTGGCCGAGGCTCAGCATGAGATTGTCGTAGACGTTTGGCGTGAAGAAGCAGAGTTGCTACGTAATGACTTACAGCAGGCTGAAGCTCGGGGTGTGCGGCTGTTATGGTCGTGTGATGGTGGCGAAGGCATGCTTGATCAGCCTGTCCCTTGGCCGGGTTTGCCTATGTATGGTACAGGTAATGGTCGGAAATTTTCCCTGGTGGTCGATCGCCGCTGGTGCATGTTAGGCATGCGCGGTGAATCATGCGCCACACAGGCACTAGTTACGGAGCATCCGGTAATGACCGGGCTGCTGCTGAATCATTTTGCTCAAGAGCTGGTGTTGTACGAATTGGAACAGGATATGGGGGAGGAACTGGAGTCCCGCTATGGGCACCGGTACGAAGAACTCTCTGCGCGTTATTGGTCTTCTCCTTCAGGAGAGGTTGACCAGAGCTAGACAGATCGGCGACTAATTCACCTCTGATGGAGTGAACATGCCAGCACATAGGTACCTATCTTGACGAAACGAATACGTGTGTACATAAAGCAGGCGCTGCCCGAAGGCAGACGCCTGTTTGTGCTGGTTTGAGATATGACAGTGATGTTCGTCACAGCATCTGTTCCTAGTCAAGTCGATAGTAAAGGTATGAAGTTATGCTATTTTTGAGAAAATGAAGCTATGAACATTCGATTGAACTGGATCGGGTTGAACAGGATTGTACACGATCATTCTTTGGGCACGTGATACAGAGCTTCCAGCACGTCCGTATAATAAGCTGTACCATGGGGTACGAATTCCGTTGCCCGAATCTCGCGAACGATACGTTCCGGTTCATCAGCTGCATGATCACTGCTTGACGGGTCCTTATGACCGATGGAATGTGGCGGTGATATCAACGGCTGAGTCTGAACTCCGGTAGCTTGAATGACTTCGATCTCATTACGAAACAAAGCGAGTAGATCATCCAGCGGCACTTCATACAGGCTATCCACCTCGCTAGGCTGCAGAACGTAGGCTTCGAGCGGCTGGTTCAGACATAATCCATAGACGGCGCTGAATTCCCGATCTATGAATGGGACACCACGCACCTCTCCTTGGAGCTGCTGTGTAGCCGTGAGTAGATAGGTTAGTGCCTCGAATGGAGTATAAACACCCAGTTCTTCCTCCAGCTCACGACTGGCGTCTTGCAGTTGTTCACCTGCGGTAAGATGACCTGCTGCTGTAATGTCGTAACATCCGGGGAAGGTATCCTTAATATCACGCCGCCGCTGAAAAAGGACCCGTCGCTGCTCGCCTTCGTCACGCACGATCCAGCAGTGGAATGAACGGTGCCAATATCCTTTGGCATGGACCTCGCTGCGGAGTGAAGTGCCGATCCAATTTTGCTGATCGTCATAAATGTCGAAACGTTCTGGGGTCATGAAACGTATCTCCTTATATAGCAGATTTTAAAGTTCAAAATTTCACAAAGTATGTTTTAAACGAAAGGGGAACCATCGTATGGAATGCATTGTACACTTTCAGGTGATTTATCCGCAACCTCAGGAACGTAAAAGTCTTAGAGGACTTATATTTGTAGGGCAAGGTCAGGAACCGGCTAACAGTCAGTTAAGCAGCATGTTTAAGGATATGGGATTTAATGTACGTTTGGAAGATGAGGCCCAGTTGTTGTTCAAGCCAGTGGATGCTTCGGCCAACTTTGAATATATTCGTGTGACAGAGCTTGATACTGGGGAAGAAGTTTACAAAGAAGATAAAGATCTGAAGTCGATCCTGGAGCATTTGCTGCCACGCCGTTTCTAATTCATGAGCATGGCCGCAAATGAAATTCATGGGGGAGCATATGTAATACATGTATGATAGGCACAAAAAAGGCCCCACCTTTACGGTGGAACCTTCAAACCTTTAAGCTACGCAACCCATAGTTAATGAAGCCCATATGGCTAGCTTTTCATACATAAACCCTAGCAAGTAAGAGGTTGTCCCCCACATCAGGATTTATCCGTAATTCAACTCGGTGCGTCTTTAAACGTTCATTGTAATTATGCTAGAGCGCCGGTGCCTTCAGCTTCGAGCTCTGAAGTACAGTGCGAGCAGCGGGTAGCTGCGGCTGGAATTTCCGATAGGCAATACTTGCAAGCCTTGGTCGTTTTTTGCGGCTCGGGCTTTTTGTGTTCTTTGCTTTTCAGATAGTTAATGCCCTTCACAAGCATGAAGATACAGAACGCAACGATAAGAAAATCAATCATGACGTTGATGAACTGTCCATAAGCAATCACGGTAGCCCCAGCTTCGTTGGCTTGAGCGAGGGTGGTGATGTCCTGTCCGTTTGCTGTTTTGATATCCCGGTCCAGGTTGATGATTTTCTGACTGAAGTCGATTCCACCCATCAGTTTTCCAACCGGGGGCATGATGATATCATTCACAAGGGATGTGACGATTTTACCAAAAGCAGCCCCGATAATGACACCGACCGCCAGATCGATGACGTTGCCGCGGACGGCAAATTCCTTGAATTCGTTAAGTACGCCTTTCATGTTTACATATCTCCTTTGATCATTCGATTCAAAATCTAGGCCGCGTTTCCATCCATTCTCCGTTCAGATCCGCGCTTCCGTTCTCATATTGTACATAAAAAATAGATTCCAATCACCCCCTGTTTGCAAATTAAGACAAGTTTCCGCAACTTCCATGAAAATACTTCTTTATTTCACGGCGTCGATTCGGTATACTTCTAACATTGTCAGTTATGTTTAACCTTTTACATTCAGGTTCGCGATCATACATTGTAACGAATCATGGAGCCAAAAAATTAAATATGCCGTTACTCGTATATGTGCAGGAATAGGCCTGCATGTCTCTACCTGATCACCGGAATGATCGGACTACGGGAAAGATGTTGCAATGTTTTGTAGGGTTGGCATGAGATCATTCTCAGACAGTTTGACTGAAGAGCAGGTTCAAGTGGCTTTTATCTGTTTCTGATTACACTGTTTGAGGTTTCTCACAGCAGGATTGAACTCCTGTCATTCTGTCCAACCAGTACACTTGCAGCATCCATACGGCTTGTCCATATACGTACAAGTCCGTCTTTCCCGTCTCCGGTTATTCCGCAGCGTGTGAAAAGGCGGGCTTTTTGCTTTTTTACCATGCGATTGGAAGAGCATGTGAGCTTCTGTGCGGAGGGCATTCAGGGGGAAGAATTACAATGCAATTGTTAAAAGACAAGGTGAGACAGGAAGGTATTGTCCTGTCCGAGCAAGTACTCAAAGTGGATTCATTCCTGAACCACCAGATGGACCCGGTTTTGATGAAGGAAGTAGGTAAAGAATTCATTCGCCGCTTTGAAGGCGAGAATATTACTCGCGTGCTGACGATTGAGTCGTCAGGGATCGCCCCAGGTATCATGACTGCGTTGGAGCTGAACGTGCCGCTGATCTTTGCACGGAAGCAGAAGTCCCTCACACTGACGGAAGACATTCTGGTAGAGAAGGTCTACTCCTTCACGAAGCAGGAGACCAATGAAATTACCGTTGCCAAGAAGTTCATGAAGCCTGGTGATCGCGTGCTGATCATTGATGATTTTCTGGCGAATGGCGAAGCAGCATTTGGTCTGGCTCGCATTGTGGAGCAGGTTGGAGCTGAAGTGGTGGGTATCGGTATTGTGATTGAAAAAGCATTCCAGCCGGGAGGTCGCTTGCTGAAAGAAGCAGGATACCGTGTGGAATCATTGGTTCGCATCGGGGCACTGTCGGATGGACAGGTTACATTTGCGGACGAGGAGGGCACGAACTAATATGGCACGCGAACGTATCTTTCAACGGCATCGGCATCCAATCAAAACGTTCTCCCTCGGACTACAGCATGTGCTTGCGATGTATGCAGGAGCTGTTGTCGTTCCATTGATCGTCAGTAACGCATTGGGTTTTACACAGGAACAACTAACCTATCTCATTGCCATTGACTTGCTCGCATGTGGTGTGGCTACACTGCTTCAGGTATGGGGAAATAAATATTTCGGCGTAGGGCTGCCTGTCATGCTCGGCTGTGCATTTCAGGCTGTGTCTCCGATGATCCTAATCGGGATGAACAGTGGAGTATCTGCCATTTACGGAGCGATTATTGCCTCAGGGCTGTTCGTATTGATCTTCTCCGGAATCTTTGGGAAGCTTATTCGGCTCTTTCCACCAGTGGTTACGGGTTCGGTGGTTACGATCATCGGTTTAACCTTGATTCCGGTTGCTTTCCACGATCTGGGCGGCGGTCAGGGATCAGAAGATTTTGGCAGCGGAGTTAATCTCATGCTCGGTTTTGGCGTGCTGCTCTTTATCATTCTAATGACTCGTTTTACAACCGGTTTTATCCGTTCCATCTCAGTATTGATTGGTCTGCTTGTAGGTACGATTGCGGCAGGGTTTATGGGCGAGGTTAATTTTGCTCCTATCCGCGATGCAAGTTGGTTCCACGTTGTTCAGCCGTTTTACTTCGGCAGACCGACATTTGAGATTGTACCGATCCTGACGATGATTCTGGTGGCGATTGTCAGCGTGGCCGAGTCCACAGGTGTATTTATGGCTCTGGGCAAAATTCTGGACAAGGACCTGTCGTCCAAGGATCTGGCGCGCGGTTATCGCGCAGAGGGTCTAGCCATTGTGTTAGGCGGGATTTTCAACTCGTTCCCGTATACAACGTATTCGCAAAATGTAGGACTTGTACAGATGACACGTGTGAAGACACGTGATGTCATTGTAGTAGCTGGTGGAATCCTGGTGGTCATTGGATTTGTACCAAAAATTGCAGCCCTCGCACAGCTCGTTCCAGGGGCAGTACTTGGCGGAGCCATGGTGGCCTTGTTTGGCATGGTGGTATCATCAGGCATTCGGATTATCGGCAGTCAGGTTGATCTGAACCGACATGAAAATCTGTTTGTCATCGCTTGTTCTGTAGGTATGGGGCTTGGGGTTACCGTTGTACCTGAGTTGTTCGCAGGTGCACCGGCCTGGGCTCAGATTATGCTCGGTAATGGTATCATTGCAGGCAGCTTCACGGCGATCTTCATGAACCTGCTGTTTAATGGTCTGGGTACCAAGGAAACGGCTGCCAAGATGGCTGAACAACAGGCAGATGCCATCCTTGGAGAGACGGGCAAGTCAGCTTAAATAGCCGAATTAGGCTAGGATTATTATCCAGCAGTATTGTTATGTTAACTGTTATAAATAGACGATTCACAAGATAAATAATGAATCAGGTTAATCATGGTGATATACAGCATGAATGGTTTATGACATACATCGTTTATGCTATGAATATTCAATCCCATGAATAAATGAAAGAGACACTTTTATATGTGAAACACCGAAGATACAGACTCAGCAGAGTCGTGTTTTCGGTGTTTTTTTGCTTTGTTTATCATCAGCATAGCGTCCAATGTGCTGCTGTACAGGAACAATACAGGAACAAGACCTTATGCCGGATGTAAGAAGTTATTCACCTAATTCGATGGCAAGCCATGTTGTATGAAGGATAGACTGTTATCATGCATGGGGATATACACCAAAGAGATAAGCGATCCAATCGCTTTTTGATTACATAACAATAATTTCACTGGGAGGAACGATGAATTATCAACCTGTATTAAAACAAGATCGAATGAAGTTTCTGGATTTGTTTCGAGGGTTTTCCTTGATAGGCCTACCATTCGTAAATGTATTGGCATTGTGGGTTATGTTGAAGCCGGATACTCGTGTAGATTTTTGGATCCAACGAGCATTATATTTTTTGGTGGAGGCACGTTTTTACGATATCTTCTGTTTTTTATTTGGCCTTGGATTTTATCTTTTTCTAAGCCGGTCAGCTCCCAAAGGTCATACCAAGCTGTTTCTCTATATCCGCAGGATGCTTATTTTATTAGCGCTGGGATATATTCATCAACAGTATCAGGCTGGAGAAGCTTTATTTCTTTATGCTATCATAGGGCTGATTGTCATTCCGTTATATTGGGCACCTCGAACTGTGAATTTGGTGATCGGTGTGGTGGGATTTATTGCAGCCGCCGCGATAGGTGTCAAAATGCTAACGATTCCTTTTTTAATTATACTGGGATTGTCAGCAGGTCAATATCAACTGATGGAGAAGATCCAGAAAGGACTCCCGTATCTGGGCAGAATCTGGTTCATTTCATTCATCGCTTCTACGGTGGGGATCGGTATCATGTGGTGGGTTGCTCCTCCGGATGCGATGAGTCCGTTTCTATACGAAGTGATTGGTGCGAGCCTGCCTGTTGCTGAGCAAGCCAATATGGATGCTGCTTTTCGATTAGAACATATCGGTGTGGCAATTGGTCCGGTGGTATCCATCTTTTATCTAAGTACATTACTGAGATTGAACCAGAACATGACCTTTTCCAAAATGTTAAGTCCCCTGCATGCATTCGGACGAATGGCCCTGACCAATTATATTGCACAGACCATCATTTTGTTAGTGGTATACCAACTCATATTTGCAGATGCTGCTGTGTCGTATACGGTGTCTACCCTTGTGTGCATTGGCATGGTTATTGTACAAGTCATCGCGAGTAATCTGTGGATGCGCTGGTTCCAGTATGGGCCGCTGGAATGGGTATGGAGATGTGGTACTTATCTAAGTTTCATTCCGATCCGTAAAAAGCATTCTGAGCCACGTGTTCATGATACGGGGGTGAGAGGTTGACTCGTTTCCCTCGTTATAATCAAAGACGATCCACATCCGGTTGAACGGAAATGGATCGTCTTTTCTTTTTGGAACACGTATACCTTCTGCCTGAAGTTACAGATGACGCAGCTGTTTTTCTGCAAAATCGCCAACCCACGGTAGCTTCAACCATTTCCCCTGCAGGCTGGAAACGACCATAATAAGCCAGACCACTACACCAAGCAGGGATAACAGCGATGCCACCAGTGGTCCGAACAACGGAAGGAAAGCCGATAATACATGCCCAACCATAATGATGCCAAAGACCGTTACAGATTGCAGCGCATGAAATAACACGAACCGGCTCCGCTTCTCCACAGCGAGAAAGACAATCCCACCTACAAAGGTAAACAGATAACAAAGCATGCCGGCAATATTTTCATCCAGACCGCTAGACGATTTCATGGGGGACATCGGTCCAGCCTCCTTTGACCTTTTTAACTAGGTTATGAGAGAGGTGGACAGAACTGAACCGATGAATTTATTTGCCTGTGACGGATGGGGATCAACACATAGGAAAAAGAAAACAGGGGTAGAACAAGCCATTGTACAGCTTACTCTGCCCCTGTTATCGTTTACGATTAAACGTTGCTTTAAACGAAATCGTTATCCGCCCTCGATCTGTCTGCGAGGGTTTGTAATCTTGCCCATTTTATCGGTGTCGTTTTCTTTGGGAACCAACCGCTCATCGGTTCTTCCTTCGTGATGATTATCATATGCATATTCGGTCAGTTTCCATTCCGACTTGCCAAGAACGGGATCGGCCGGGAAATGTTGCCCCCGGTGCAGATGTTCCTCACGTCCGGCTTCATTGATGTAAACTCCGTCTACTTCCACCTTTTCATGAGAAAGGGGCAGCATATCTTGTTCTTTGCGGTCCATGAGACGACGCCTCCTTTGGATACCAGTAATTTAACTGTATGGGTTGTCCGTGATAATATCCCCCGAATAGTTCGGTGTTATGCTGGATATATTAATTCCGTATAGAATGGTGGCAATCTTAACATATGATTCGGAATTAAACTTTTTGGGCATGAAAACCGTTATATTTATTAGAGGAAATCGTCAAGTCGTAAGATACTTCCGAATATGCTACAATAAGATTATGATTCATTCCGAATCATATCGGGTATTTATAGTGTCAGGTACTTGCTTTCTAGCGAGGTTCCCGACCTAAAGCTTGCTTTAAGCCGCGCACACAACTTCATGGATGGCATTTAAGACTTATTCGGCATTCTCTAAACGGAGCATTCACTTTCAACGTTTTGGGAGGGAATTACAATGGCAACGAAAGGTCACAATGAGGTCAAAGAAAGTTTGAGGGAAATGACTCGGATTTTCCGTCCTAAGGATCCAAAAAAATTCGTGAAGGAGTACGTGAGAAAATACCGGATTACGGGTGGATATGAGGAAGAATTGACTTCTGTGGTTGAGCATGAGCTTGTCAAGATGGATTCTTCCGTGTCCTGAAACAACACACAACTCTGATTATACTGTTCCGATAATGAATAGAACCGTCTCTCGGGCGTTAAGCTCCGGAAGGCGGTTTTTTTTGCGTTCCTGCTGCATATATATGGTAGTACACCTACAGCGGGAAGGATGAATGCATGTGGACCCTATTTTGAAAACCAAAGAAGAGATTGGCTACATGCGGGAAGCAGGAAGAATTTTGTGGAGCTGTCACCAGCATATTGAGCAGTGGATGGTCCCTGGTATCACGACAGCAGCGATTAATGAGCGGGTGGAAGAGTTTCTGGCAGCACGAGGAGCCACACCGGAGCAAAAAGGGTATAAAGGATATCCTTACGCGACGTGTGCCTCTGTTAATGAAGTGGTCTGCCACGGATTTCCTGGGGAAGAGGAGTTGGCGAGCGGGGATGTAGTGACCATCGATATGGTGGTGAACAAAGACGGCTGGCTTGCTGACTCGGCCTGGACATATGGAATTGGTGAAACAAGCAGATCCATTCGCAAGCTGATGAGGCGCACGGAGAAGGCACTTGAGCGGGCGATTGCCCAGGCAGTTCCAGGGAATACACTCGGAGATATTGGAAGTGCCATTGAACGAACAGCCAGATTGTATCGGTACGGAATTGTGAAGCCTCTCATTGGTCATGGGATTGGTCAATATATTCATGAACCCCCAAATGTGTTGCCTTATGGCAAACGCAGAACGGGCACGATGCTCACGGAGGGTATGGTTATTACGATTGAACCAATCTTTACAAAAGGCAGTTCTGGGGCCGTTGTGTGGGATGACGATGGATGGACGGTAAGGACGGTAGATGGCAGCTGGGGGGTCCAGTATGAGCATACGGTTGCGATTACTGGGAATGGCCCCTTGATTCTGACCGATGGCACGTGAGATGAAATCAGAGAAGAAGAGGACTTGAGTTGAACTTTCTCCCAAATGCTCCATGCTGTTTTGAGCTTGAAGATAGCGGTATGGAGCGATAGGCATGTCTTCTGAATGGATATGGAAGAGGTTTTCCATAAATTCTGATCTTTCTTTTGCATAATAGCACATGTTTTCAATGTGAGAAAAATCACCAATAAATCGAGTTTTATCACCGAAATTTGGCAAAAATTTTCAAATGTAGAGTGTAATACTTTTAACTGAAATCGTTTGCAAATCAAGTTGTAGAGCGGTTTTTTACATAAAGTGAACAATTTGTGAACATGTGTCCAAAGATTGACAAAATCATACCCTCAACTTATATTTAATAAGTGATTGAAGCATATAGAATGAATTGGAAGAATGCGCAGACATGCCCTGAGCAGGAAATCACGGGAGTACTGGAAGCGTTATTTTTCTAAGCGTTCTGTATGATGAAGAGGATTATGCGTATCGTGCTGAAACGTACCTTTTGTTGCCTTTCTACCGAACGACAACGGTAATCTACGAAAACGTAAAAAAGTGGGGTAGATCAATGATGAAACAGTGGCAGGTTGCAAAGCGAATTCTCCCCTTGCTGGCGGTGTTCTCTTTGCTGCTATCCGCATGCGGGCGGGAAGACTTGTCGGTAATGAAACCTCAGGGTCCTGTAGCGCAAGGCCAATATGATCTGATGAAGTTATCCATCGCGATTATGATCGTGGTGCTCATCATTGTATTTGCCATAGCGGCCTATGTTCTGATCCGGTTTCGTAGACGAGCCGGGCAGACTGAGATGCCCGAACAGGTTGAAGGTAATTTCAAGCTGGAAGTAATCTGGACAGCCATTCCGTTATTGCTGGTTATTGTTCTGGCAGTACCGACGGTCCAAACGATTTTTGCCCAAGGCGAAGATCTGTCCAATGACAAAAATGCACTTAAGGTCCAAGTCACCTCGCATCAGTACTGGTGGGAATTCACTTATCCTCAATATGACGTAACCACCGCTCAAGATCTCATCATCCCGACCGGAACAAAAATTGCATTCGAATTAAAAACCGCTGACGTGCTTCACTCCTTCTGGGTGCCGTCACTTGCGGGCAAAATGGACACAAACCCGGATGGAACACTTAACAAGTTCAGTTTCTCTGCACCGAATGAAGGCGTTTACCGTGGTAAATGTGCCGAATTATGTGGCAGATCGCATGCTTTTATGGAGTTTAAGGTAAAAGCAGTGAGTCAGGAATCCTTTGACAGATGGGTGAACCAGATGAAAGCACCTGCAGTCCTTCCTGAAGACACTCAATTGGCCGAAAAGTTCAAAACAAACTGCCTTTCTTGCCACGCTGTTGGTGATCAAGGTGGACCGGTTGCACCTAACCTGACGGGAATTGGCGGCAAGGAATCTGTCGCAGGCATTTTGCTGAATTCTCGCGAGGGACAGGAAGAAGGTAATCCGGTACTGGATAACATGAAAGAATGGCTCCATGATCCACAATCCGTGAAGCCGGGCAATACCATGCCGAATCCCAAAGATCTTGGGTTGACGGATGAAGAAATCGACGGAATTGCCGAATATCTGGCCAACTACAAATTGGACTATGAATAGAACAGCAAGGACGAAGAAGGGGGTACACAACCTTGGCTCATGCGCATAGCGTCAAGAGGTACAGGGGCTTGATGGATTGGATCACCACCGTCGATCACAAAAAAATCGCCATTCTCTATTTGGTTGCGGGTGGATTTTTCTTTGGAATCGGCGGCATTGAAGCCATTTTGATTCGGATTCAACTGATGAAGCCTATGAATGATTTTGTATCGGCACAGGTCTTCAACGAATTGATTACAATGCATGGAACAACGATGATTTTCCTTGGTGTCATGCCACTTATTTTTGCCATTATGAATGCTGTCGTGCCTTTGCAGATCGGGGCACGGGACGTTGCTTTCCCGTTTCTTAACGCGCTGGGTTTCTGGACATTCCTCTTTGGTGGATTGTTGCTGAACCTGAGCTGGGTTATGGGCGGAGCACCGGATGCGGGCTGGACCTCATATACTCCGCTTTCGGGCAGTGAGTACAGTGGAACGCATGGTGTGGATTTCTACACCATTGGCCTTCAGATCGCGGGTCTGGGAACGCTCATCGGGGGCATTAACTTTCTCGCAACGATTATTACAATGCGTGCTCCAGGCATGTCCTACATGCGGATGCCGATGTTTACATGGACGACATTTATTACATCTGCCATTATCCTTTTTGCTTTTCCTGCCATCACGGTAGGGCTTGTACTTTTGACGTTTGACCGTATACTGGGAGCGAATTTCTTCGATGTAGCAGGTGGCGGTAACCCGGTACTCTGGCAGCACATCTTCTGGATCTTCGGGCACCCGGAAGTATACATTCTGATTTTGCCGGCATTTGGTATTATCTCGGAGGTTATTCCGACCTTCTCGCGTAAACGCTTGTTCGGATACAGCTCCATGGTATTTGCCACCATCCTGATTGCCTTTCTGGGCTTCATGGTATGGGCGCATCACATGTTTACAACAGGTCTGGGTAATGTAGCCAACGCGCTTTTCTCCATCTCCACGATGTTGATTGCCGTACCTACCGGGATCAAAATCTTTAACTGGCTCTTTACGATGTGGGGTGGACAGATCCGCTTTACCGCGGCAAACCTGTTTGCTGTTGGATTCGTCCCAACCTTCGTTATGGGTGGTGTTACAGGCGTTATGCTGGCATCTGCTCCGGCAGACTTCCAGTTCCATGATACGTACTTTGTTGTAGCCCACTTCCACTACGTTATTGTAGGGGGACTCGTACTTGGATTGTTCTCGGGACTGCATTACTGGTGGCCGAAGATGTTCGGACGTATTCTCAGCGAAACACTGGGCAAATGGACGTTCTGGACATTTATGATCGGTTTCCAATTAACGTTCTTTGTACAGCATTTCCTCGGTCTGATGGGGATGCAGCGCCGGATCGTTACATACTTGCCGAATCAGGACTTTGACCTGCTCAATCTGGTCAGCTCCGTCGGTGCGTTTCTAATGGGTGTTGGGGTTATCATGTTCCTCGTGAACATCGTGATCACAATGAAAAAACCGGCTGGCGCGCCAAACGATCCGTGGGAAGACGGCCGTACACTGGAATGGTCTATTCCATCTCCGCCGCCGGAATATAATTTCAAGCAGACGCCGCTGGTACGCGGAATTGATGCATATTGGAAGGAAAAAATGGCAGGACATACGGAGATGACACCGGCAGAACCTGTAGGTTCGATTCATATGCCTTCAGCAACGCCGTTGCCGTTTGTAATGTCAGTAGGTATCTTTATCGCCGGACTTGGCTTGATGTTCAGCAATGATGAATTTGGTAATGCATTTATGAATGTCATTTTCAACAATTATATTGTAGTTATTATTGGTCTCGTAATCACATTCGGTGCAATGGCACTTCGTTCACTTTATGATGATCATGGCTGGCATATTGAACCGGAGGATCAGGATGAGAAGGGGGCTAGAACATGACAACCTCACATGCCGAACCGGTGAACGACAAATTGCCGCATGAACCGGAGAAAGCAACGCTGGAAGGCCGTAACAAGCTTATCGCCTTCTGGTTGTTCCTTGGCGGCGAGACGGTACTGTTCGGTACACTCTTTGCTACCTTCCTGGCTCTTCGTGGCCAAACTAATGATGGACCTACGGCGAATGAACTGTTCCACCTGCCACTTGTGGCCGCTGCAACGTTCATTCTCCTGGTCAGTAGTTTGACGAGTGTATTTGCGATTCAGGCCATGCATAAGGGCAAGCGAGATGCACTGGCGTTGTGGCTTGGCATCACGGTAGTACTGGGTATGGGATTTCTCGCACTGGAAATTTACGAGTTCTACGAGTATGTGAAACATAAAGAGTTTGGCATGACCACGAGTGCATTCAGTTCAGCATTCTATACACTGGTCGGGTTCCACGGAGCCCACGTTGCTTTTGGTATTGTGTGGATCGGAATCATTATCGGTCAGCTGTTCAAAAAAGGATTGACGGTCGTAACCGCACCTAAAGTATACGTCTCCGCAATGTACTGGCACTTTATTGACGTGGTATGGGTGTTCATCTTTACGGTCGTGTACCTGCTCGGAAAGGTGGGGTAGCACATGTCGGCACAGGATAAGACAGATCAACAGCCTGTGAAACACCGTCACCGGACGGAAGGGCCACAGAAACACGTCGTGGTGTTTATCTTCTCCATTATTCTTACGCTGATTGCGTTTGCGGCTGCTTCTGCCGGAGGGGTCAACACAACCTTTATCATTATTATTTTGCTCGTCATGGCTATTCTTCAAGTATTCGTTCAATTGGGTTATTGGATGCACTTGAAGGACAAAGGGCACTTGATGCCGATTCTGTTCATGGCCTTTGGCTTTTTCGTAGCCTTTACGTGCATCATTATGGCACTCTATTGGGTCTGGTGGTAAAAGAGATGGCGGCGGCGCAATGCCGCCGTCTTTTCCCCTTTTTGGCGAATGAATCTTCACAAAGTAATGAAGGCAACAACCAAATCAGGTCACGGGGAGGTTTCCCGTATGCTCGGGTTGCAATATTTTAGCTTCAATGATTTATGGAGTCCGCTTATACTGGCTTTATTTCTGATCATTGCTGCGGCTTATCTGGTGCTTGTGGGACCGTTAAGCGAGCAAATAAAGGATGCAGAACCTGCGACTGCTGCACAGAAAATCATGTTTATTACAGGGCTGTTTGTCCTGTATCTGGCTCAAGCTGGACCATTTAATCTGCTTGGTCACGTGATGTTTAGCTTCCATATGGTGAGCATGGCGTTCTCCTATCTGGTAGCCCCGCCGCTGATGATGAAAGGTTTGCCGATCTGGGTATGGCGCAAAATCGTACGCTGGTTGCCTACACGACAGCTATCGTTCCTGGCTCATCCGATCGTTGCGGCAGTGCTCTTTAACGGGCTGTTCTCGCTGTATCACCTACCGATTGTACATGATTACGTCATGCTGAATTTTACCGTTCACCGGTTGTATTATATTGCATTGTTCATCACCTCGATGCTCATGTGGTGGACATTGCTGAATCCGTTACCAGAAGGCAGACAAGCATCGGGGTTATCCAAGATTGGTTTTATTTTTCTGAATATGGTACTGCTCACGCCTGCGTGTGGATTGATTATTTTTGCGGCCGAGCCGTTGTATCAGACGTACAGCAACCCGGCAGTATGGGCTGAAGCAATGCGGTATTGTGTGTCTGGAGATTCTACGGCATTACTTCGCTCATTCGGTGGGCCTGCGTTCTTCAACTTCCTGTCTTCTGCGAAAGAAGATCAGCAGGTCGGTGGCATTGTCATGAAGTTTATTCAGGAAGGAATCTTTGCCTCCATGCTGGCTTATGTCTTTTTCCAATGGTATCGGAAAGAGAAGCAGGAAGATGATGATGATTCGTATCCTGCAGGGGGCGCAGGAGGGCCGCTCAATCCGGCTGCCAAATAATGAAGTAATGTTCTGACAAGAGGGGGAACACACGATGGATATGTATTTTTGGCTACCAACGATCAGTACTTCTTTCATTGTGATTAGTGCAGTACTGGTGGGGATTGGATGGGTACTGATTATTCGGGGGAAACGTGAGGCTCATCAGTCCGCCATGGTAGCAGGTGCGATTGCAGCTCTAATCTTCTTTGTGATCTATATGTCTCGTACAGTGTTCGTGGGCAATACGGCTTGGGGCGGGGACCCGGATCTGGAGATCTTTTATCGGATATTTCTGATCTTTCATATTATCCTCGCTACCGTGGCAGCGATATTTGGCATCTCCACACTGGTACTGGGGTTCAAAAAGAAGTTCGGAACACATCGCCGCTGGGGCAAGTTCACGTCCATGATCTGGTTTGGGTCAGCGCTAACAGGTGTTGTTGTGTATGTTCTTTTATATCTCTTATATCCTGGTGGTCATACACGTCCGGTATGGGAAGTTATCCTCGGCGTATAGAAGTAGAGATATAACCTCCGGTTACTCGGGCGTGCGTCACTATAACCTTCTGAAAATATGAAAATGGACGAATCTAGCAGATCATTCGTCCACGCTTCCTCTCTCATTCATTCATAGAATGAGTTCGAGAGGGGGAAACAAAATGAAAAAAACAGTCAACGTCAGTCAGACGTATCCACGTCTTACCGTGTATTCAGAAGAGAACTACAGAGGGAGAAGCCGCATCTATCGTGGCAACACGGGTCTTCGTAACCTGGACAATATTTTGGATGGGGTGGAGAGCCTGCGCTTTTTCTCAACAAGTTCTAATGCAACACTGGTTGTGTTTACACGTCCTAACTTCCAAGGTGGATTCCGGGTCTTCCGAGGCAACACCAACTTGAGAGATTTGGATGATCTGATCCGTGGCAATGATGTGGAATCCCTGATCTCCACCAATCAACGGTTAACGCTGGCTCAGATTCGCGCAATCCGCAGGGATCGCAGTCTGCCTAGTGGTTATAACCTCGTTTAATCGTAAGGCCTCTTCTTCTAACAGGTGCTAGAGAGCGGCAAAGGGCTGTACCCGAATTGTGTTTACACAATAACGGGTACAGCCCTTCTTTTGTGATTGGGGAATGATGTTTAATCCCCGCCACCCCCACTGTCTCCGCCGCCACTATCTCCACCGCCACTATCTCCACCGCTGTCATTGCTGCTACCACTATCGCTGTTGTGATGAGAATGTGTGTCTGATGAAGAATCCGACTCATGATGTTTGTGATCCGGTGTGTGTTTGGCATGTCGATCGTAGGAGTCATCTCCCATAATGACCGGATATCCCGAAGCAGAGTCGGTATAACCGTTGTTACGGCGGATGCGGTATCTGCCTTTTTTGGCAGAATGACGATGAGGCTCATCCCGAAGGACCAACCAGATTACGACGATAAGGAAAAGGAGGACAAATCCGATCTCTACCAGCCAATCCATAGCTGTAACCTTCCTTTCTATGATTCTAATTTATTTTAACGTAAATTCGTACTGTGTCCCATCCCGTCTTCCTGATTCAGGAAAATTAGGGGTTGACGGGATGAGAAACAGGTCTGTATACTGTGTATATTGATATATACAGTAATCACAGTAAGCAACATGAGTGAATGACAGGTGAAAGGCAGGCATGCATATGAACGAATGGAAGCAGGCATGGTGGTTGACCCGCAGCCAGATGAGTAAGGATAGGCTCCAATGGCTATGGTCTGCATTATTCATGATATACACTGGCGGCATGAGCGGTGTGATGTTTTTAGGACAACAACAGACAGATATTATTAATCCAGTAGTGGATTCCTTCTTTTTAATCATGTTGCCATTTCAAGGGTTTATGTTCTGCAGGCGCTCCTTCCGTTACATACAGGAAGATTCTTATACGCAGATGCTGGCCTACTATCGTAGAATTCCCATCCCTGAACAAGTGGTGATGTGGTCCAGGCTACAGCAGTCTCTGATGGCGTTTACGTACAATGGAATCTTTTTCTACGGATCATTATACGTGGTTAACCTTCATGTCGAAGGATTCCGATGGGATCAGTATCTGGCCTTTAGCCTTACCTGTACAGGTTATGGCCTTTTGGTAACAGGGTTCTATATTTACGGAGAGTTTCTGAACAGTGGCAAGAAATACTTGCTTCTCAGTATGCTTTTTATACCATTCGCCATTGGCATATCCATACTGATTCGAATATCAGGCAGTTACGGATTACGGATTGTAATGGATGGAAGTAAATCATGGGGGCTGCTTTCCCCGATCATGTGGATTTCTCTGGTGGCTGGCGTAGCGGGATTATGGCTGTCTAGTCGTTTTACGCTGAAGAAGCTGGTTCATCGGGATTTGAATTAAAATGAGAATTGAGCTTATGTACGAATACAGGATGAAACCGGCACGGTCAGGTAACAGACTGGAGTGTACCGGAGGGCGAGGTGCAAGATGTGAAAATACCCATTCAAATTAATGAAAATAGCGCTGAACCTTTATACCACCAAATTGAAAATCAGTTAAGATCGTTAATTATTACGGGTCAGTTGGGGGAGGGAACACATTTGCCGTCCATTCGTGAGTTCGCCGGAGCACTGAATTGCAGTGTTATTACGGTTAGACGGGTCTATCAGGATCTGGAGAATGAAGGCTTGCTTCGTACGAAGCAGGGGACAGGTACATTTGTGGCCCAGGTAGAAGCCGGTGACAGAGAAAATTATAGATTAAAGGCCGCACAGGAAGCGATGCAGGCAGCGGTGCAGTCCGGGAAATCGGTAGGCTGTACGGAAGAAGAGATGGAGAGCCTATTCCGGGAAGTCCTGAAGGCTATTTACGTGAAGTAAGGGAGTGATTCATACGTGGAACCCATAGCAATCCAGTTGAACGGCATATCCAAAATGCGAAAACGCAGAGTTATCGGCCCAATTGATCTGACCATCCCGGAAGGGTATATAGTGGCTATTCTCGGTCACAACGGTTCAGGCAAAAGCACCCTTCTTAACATGTTACAGCAAGTGGTGCTGCCAGATGCTGGGCAGATTATATGGTTTGGTCAGGAACATGATGGGCCACTTCCCATTGAACTGAGACAACAGATTGGTTTTGTGGCAGATAACGCTGGTTCAGAAGAGAACCGGATAACAGCACAAGAAGCGGCCCATTTCCGGGCGTACTGGTACCCACGTTGGGATATGAAGTTGTTCGACCAACTGATTCAGGATATGGAAGTACCTGTTGATGTGAAGCTGAACAAGATGTCCAAGGGAGAAAGGCGAAAATTTGAGATTGCAGCTGCAATTGCAGCTCGCCCAAGACTATTGCTTTTGGATGAGCCTTCATCAGGATTGGACCCCTTTGCTTGGAAAGTGATGGTTGAGCAGTTCCGTACCTTCATGGCGGGGGGAGACACCACGATTCTGATTGCCACACATATTGCAGACGAAGTCAAAAGGCTTGCGGATTACATCGTATTGATGCACCGTGGTCAGTCACTGGGGATGGCCGAGAAAGATATGGTGCTCGATCAGTGGAAAGAAGTCTGGTATGAAGGAGATTTAAGGCCAGAAAGTATTCCTGGTGTTGTGGAATCTTCTATAGAAGAGGGAGGTCTGGTTCGCGTAATTACAACCCGGGTCAGCGAGGCGCAGGAGAGGCTGGAGCTGTCCAATAACCGGGTATTGAAAATCCGTAACTTGGAATTGGATGAAGTGCTGGCATTCTGGATTGCCGGGTATGCACCCGTACAGTGGAAATAACCGAAGGGAGACGATAAATGATGAACCGATTGGAATTGAAGCAAGTCGTCAAGCAATATGCAGACAAAACAGCCGTTAATGGAGTTACGCTCAATGTAAAAGAGGGGGAGATTTACGGACTGCTCGGAGCTAATGGTGCAGGTAAAACAACAACAATGCGTATGGTGCTTGGACTGATTCACCCTGACGGAGGGAATATCCTGTACAACGGCAAGCCCTATAATACGGAGCTACAACAGATTATGGGTTATCTTCCGGAAGAGCGCGGATTGTATCCGAAGGTGAAAGTCAGCGAACAGATTAATTACCTGGCACGACTTCGTGGCATGAATGGTAAGGACGCAGATCAGAGCCTCAAGTATTGGCTGAATCGGTTTGAGGTACCTGAGTATTACGATAAGAAGATCGAGGAGTTATCCAAAGGTAATCAGCAGAAAATGGGCTTTATCGCGGCTGTAGTGCATAGACCGCAGATTCTCATTCTGGATGAAGCGTTCAGTGGACTGGATCCCGTCAACGTGGAATTACTCAAGTCCACCGTCAAAGAATTGCGTGACGAAGGCACGGCCATTCTGTTCTCAACACACCGTATGGAGCACGTTGAAGAGTTGTGTCGTCAGATCACCATTCTGCATCGTTCCAACACGGTGGTACAAGGAGAGATCAAGGAGATCAAGAGCCGGTATCCGCGTGAACAGGTATTCCTGGGTACGATTGGTAGTGTGGAAGGACTTGAACAGTTGCCTGGTGTGAAGAAAGTCGAGCGAAATGAGCGTGGTTACCTGATACATATTAGTCAGGTGGAAGCGGCTCAAGAGATTCTGAGAACAGCCATGACTCAGACGACAGTGGAACACTTTGAACTGAAGGAACCAACGCTTAACCAAATCTTTATTCGTGAGGTAGGTGAGTCGAATGAATAAAATGGGAACGATTACGGGTTTTACATTTAAAAACAAAGTTAAAACGAAATCATTCATGGTAACGACCATTGTACTTGCACTTTTAATTTCAATCGGACTCAATGTCCCGTATTTCATTACCTTATTTAATGGGGGTTCCATTGGTGGAGCTTCAAGTAGTAATCCTGTAAATATTGGTCTTTTGAGTACAGGGCAACCTGAAGTTTCCGAGAAACTGGAGAGCTTCTCTGCGGCTCAAGGAGATCAGGCCTATCGATTCATTGCCAGTGGTGACAAAGATGAGGCTGCTCTTGCGGCGGATGTGGAAGCAGGGCTTACCGATGGTTATCTGAAGTTTGAAGCTGTTTCCGGGCAAGAGTTCCCGCAGCCCATTCTATATTCAGCAGAAGACGTATCACCTCAGATCATTGCATCCATTGAAGCAGCGTTGCAGAGTGTGAAGCTGGATGTGGTTGTGAAGGATGTACTCACAGCGGAGCAGAAGGAACTGATTACAACACCTGTGAAGCTCACTGAGCAAAGTTTGAGTACAGATGAGAGCGGAGCAGGTACTGAGTCTGAAGGTAAAATGAGCCCGATTAACTATATTGTGGTGTACTTGCTGATCATCCTGCTGTTTACCTCAACGATGATGACAGGTAACATGATTGCCTCTGAGATCACAGCTGAGAAGAGCTCACGTATTATGGAGATTCTGATTACGAGTGTATCACCGCTCAGTCAGATGTTTGGTAAAATTATCGGTATTTTCATGGTGGGGATGCTGCAAATCGGGATCTTCGGAGCGGTGGTTGCCGGAAATATCTTGCTGCCGCATAACCGTGCAGTATTAGGTGATTTCAATATGAGTGTAAGTGATGTGAATAGTGCAGTTATTGTGTACGGACTCATATTCTACATTCTGGGTTACTTCCTGTATGCCGTGTTGTTTGCTGCCATTGGTTCAATGGTAAGCCGTACTGAAGAACTCGGTCAGGCTGTTCTGCCGATTACGATGTTGTCGCTTGTTTCCTTCTATATTGCGATCTTCAGTATTTCTACGCCGAACATTCTGTTGTTGAAAATCGCAAGCTTCATTCCATTCACGTCGCCGACCGCGATTCTGGTACGAATCGGCGCAGGAGTTGCGCCAACTTGGGAGATTCTAACGTCCTTAGCCATTCTCATCGTATCCATTATCATCTTCGGATGGCTTGCAGCCAAAATCTATCGCACAGGTGTGTTGATGTACGGTAAACGTCCAACCTTTAAGGAATTGTTTAAAGCCATGAAGGCATATAAGATCTAGGTGGAGTGTTTGAAGGTGTGTGTGTTGTCATAATTAGAGAGATATGCATATTTATCCATAAATATGCATATCTCTATTTGAAATTAGCTTGCAGCCATTGGTGGCCAATTTAATGTTGAACGCGCTACATGTTGTTTAATGGTGTTCGATACAAACAGTCAAGAACGAATAATTACTTAGAAGTTTTATTTAATTTGGGATGGTTGATTTTTGTATAAACAAGCTAAATTACATTCCGTAGGTCGAATTGACAATAAGTTAAGTAAATTACCTTTGTTTATTACTAAATTTATTGAAAGTAAGAAGCATAGGCTTTTAATTGGCTGATTACAGAGAAATTTACCACAGTTCAACAAAGAACAGAAATTGAATTATCCATGCTAGAAATATTAACGATATGTGAAAAAGAAAGCTTCCTTTGGAACGATAATCTAAGAAAAATTAAAAGGACATAAGAGGGCTATAATCTATAAAGCTTTATTTTAGGGTTGACAATATATAAAATTTCAAACAAAATACATGCTATAGCATATATTAAATTCATATGCATAACTTTATGAAAGAGGGGTAGATATGTTCATTTTTATCACAGTTTTACAGGTTCTATTAGGTGTTTTTTTCCTTTTTACAGGAAGCAAAATTATTTCCGGTAAAATGGCCAATGAGTTTAAACGTTTTGGACTGCCATCGTTCTTTAATGTTTTGACTGGGTCGTTCGAGATTGTGGGGGCAGCTGGTATGATCGTTGGCATCTGGATGCCTGTCGCAGCAATTTTAGCTGGCTTGCTTCTAGCCGGAACAATGCTTGCTGGAGCGTTTACTTTAATAGTCTTAGCTAAAGACCCGATTCAGAAGGCCATTCCAGCACTCATTTTGTTCATACTTAGCTTGATTGTATCCATGTATCATTTTTTCTAAACGAAATTAACGAATTTTTGACGGATTTCATGTGTAACCTTTGAGAGATCGACTATATTTGATTTAAGAAAATGATAAATGAGGGTACTGCAATGGACTTATATAATATTACCGGCTTCTTGATCCATCGTACAGATGTCAAGCTTACAAACTATTTTACGAAACAATTAAAGCCCTACAAGGTTACACCGGAGCAGTGGAGCATTATCTCCTGTCTTGATATAGATAAAGCTATGACTCAAAAAGAGCTGGCGGAGGCCATCGATCGGGATCAAACAACGGTAGTGAGAATGATACATTCTTTAGAACGCAAGGGCATGGTTCGACGTATTGTTCATGATCAAGATAAGCGCTCACATTATTTATATTTGTCCTCTAAAGGTCAAGAAGTTAAAGGAAAGCTGTTGTTAACAGTTAAAAACGCGCATGACTATGTTACACGAGGTTTGGAACACGATGAATTAAATCAGTTAAAAACGATATTAGATAAACTGTACCGAAATGTGCAAGAAGATTAGTTAGACTCTATACCAGAGGATGAATCATGACAACTACATGCCGAAGCACAAAAATTGTGAGATTCTTTCCGAATGAAGCAGCAAGAATAAGGATCCAGCTTCTACTTACTTTAGAAGGAGCTATCAGAAATATATGGTCGAATATCATAGTTCACTGAATATTTAATTCCATCAATTCGATTATCCCAGCAATATTTTTAGTTGTACTCAAGCTGATAGGAGCTGCTTGATGTTTTCCTGAACATATTACTAGAGAAAGAAGGGGAGGAAAGATCACTGGATTATGATTCTAACTGGTTTTGAGATAGCGGCAATTCGCATACGATTAAGTATTTATGTTTCTGTAGAAGAATAGAAGACGGAATGATTTTAATTTAAATGAATAAAGTATTCTAAAATGAGACTGTTATCTAATACTAGATAGTGGTCTTTTTGCTATGTATAATTAAGAAAAAATATCGCAAAAATCCGTATATATTAGCATGCATGAATATGCAAAATGAGTTTTGCGCTTTTTCCTACTTATCATGAAAATATGTCCTGATAGATAAGCTTTATTGATGACTTTTTCTCACTAATTATGACAAGTGGTGTGCTCTGTCGGTGGTCATATTAAATCGAGTTCAGGAGAGGGTCGATGATCATGCAGCAGTTAAAAGGGTTCTATATACAGTTTTTGAGGGAACCTCTGTGGTTTAAAGCATTGATCGATCCTGACTACACTACTACTTTCAATTGTATTTAGCAGTTCAGCCTTTTCAGAGCAGGGCAACTACCAAAGCTTAGCTATCGCTATTTTCTTCGTCGCATATGGGGTGAAGCTGCTGGGCAATCCGAAGGTTTCTATAGCATTCTTTTTCCTGGCTCTGATCAGTATCTATTTATCTTGGCATAGCTTGGATTTTGCGAATATCTAGCATTAAACCTATACGACGGTTTCGTTTTTATTGTTTCTTATTCTAATGAGAGTAATGAAGGGAGAAAGTGCTGCTCCGTTTTGGAGTGGCACCAATTCCCACCTTTATCCGTAGTATCTAAGTATGTCTATTCTATTAAAAATTGGATTGGCAACTATATTCCTTAAAGGAGGATACATAATATGAAGAATTGGAAACGCATGCTCTTATCTCTTACCATCTCAGTAGGTTTGCTTGCATCTGCAGTGCCAGCTATGGCTGCTCCACAAGGAACTTCCGTCAAGGTTAATGACCAAGCTGTGAAATATGCTACAGGAGCGCCGATCCTGGAGAAAGGTACAACATTGGTTCCACTGCGGACCACGCTGGATGCTATGGATGTGAAGCTAACAACTGCGACAGATGATACGATCACGGCTGTAGTAGATGGCAAAACGATTACACTTAAAAGCAAGCTTACACGTATCAACGGTGTAACGTATGCTCCAATCCGCATCGTCGGTGATGCAGCGGGTTATGAAGTTCGCTGGGATGCTGCAACGCGCACCGTGCTGCTGGTATCCAAAGGTGGAGCAACTGAAACTGCTCAAACCGGTGGACGTGGCTTCATGTGGGAAGTTGAAAGCAATGGCAACACCGTCTATCTGGTAGGGTCCATGCATATTGCGGATGAGAGCTTCTACCCACTGCGTCCGGAGTTTGAAGAAGCTTTTGCCGAAGCAGATTATCTCGGGGTAGAGATTGATATTAGCAAAGCCGCTGACGAAGAGCAGCAAAAGCTGGTTCTAAGTCTGGGTTCGTATCAAGATGGAACAACACTGAAAGACCACATTTCCAGTGAAACGTATACAAAGCTGGGTGATGTATTGAAGAAAAATGGTCTGGAGTCTAACGCTTTGGATGCATTTAAGCCTTGGGTGGTAGAGAGCACACTTGCAAGTTTGAAGTCCACAACGGCAGGATACGAAGCGTCAGCAGGAGTGGATCTGTATTTCATCCAGAAAGCGATCGAGCGCAAACTTCCAGTTATCGAGTTGGAGAGTTATCAATCTCAACTTGGTATGTTTAACGACTTTTCCAAAGAAACACAAGAGGAAACACTGAAAGCGACAATCGAAAACTTCGACGTGTTGGATAACAGTGTGAAAGAAATGGCTGAGATGTGGAAAACGGGTAATGACGAGCAACTGCTTGAACTGACAAACAGCTTCTCCACTAACGAGGAATATAACAAAGCAATGCTGGTTGATCGTAACATTGGTATGGCGGACAAAATCGATGGTTACTTGAAAAACGGCAAAGGTGAGGAATATTTCATTGTTGTTGGTGCGGCACACTACTTGGGCGATCACGGCATCGTGAAACTGCTTGAGGATAAGGGATATAAAGTAGAACGTAAATAAATATAGATTACTATAGAAGGTAACCCTTTCGTCTCGAATATAAGAGTTGAGAGGGTTGCCTTCTTATATATAGAAGAAAGACAGATTTAAATAAAGAAGATTAAGCTGCAGGATAATAAAATTGAACCTAAGAGTTCGTGGTAGATTGAAGGTCCTTAATATGGTTAGATCGTGGATTTGATAAGTTTTGAAATTAACTCTTTACAAGTGTGTGTTCTACATGGTATATTCTATTTCCGGCCAAAAAAACACGAGATACACGGTGCGGCAAGCAATTGAAATAAGCTTCGAAAGAAACTTAAAAAAAGAGCTTGCAAAGTTGGTTCGGACATGATATTATATAAGAGTTGCTGAAGAGAACGACATTCGGTAACGAAACAAGTTTGATCTTTGAAAACTGAACAACGAGTGAGTAAACATTCTGCTTGCAGAATGAACGCGAAAGTTTGAGACAAGCCTTGGCTTGAATCGACTGGAGCACAAATGAGATTTTTAATCTCGTCAGATTCAAAATGAGCTTATCGCTCTTTTCAATACTTTATTGGAGAGTTTGATCCTGGCTCAGGACGAACGCTGGCGGCATGCCTAATACATGCAAGTCGAGCGGAGTTGATAGGAAGCTTGCTTCCTTGATACTTAGCGGCGGACGGGTGAGTAACACGTAGGCAACCTGCCCTCAAGTTTGGGACAACTACCGGAAACGGTAGCTAATACCGAATAATTGTTTTCTTCGCCTGAAGGAAACTGGAAAGACGGAGCAATCTGTCACTTGGGGATGGGCCTGCGGCGCATTAGCTAGTTGGTGAGGTAACGGCTCACCAAGGCGACGATGCGTAGCCGACCTGAGAGGGTGATCGGCCACACTGGGACTGAGACACGGCCCAGACTCCTACGGGAGGCAGCAGTAGGGAATCTTCCGCAATGGGCGAAAGCCTGACGGAGCAATGCCGCGTGAGTGATGAAGGTTTTCGGATCGTAAAGCTCTGTTGCCAGGGAAGAACGCTTGGGAGAGTAACTGCTCTCAAGGTGACGGTACCTGAGAAGAAAGCCCCGGCTAACTACGTGCCAGCAGCCGCGGTAATACGTAGGGGGCAAGCGTTGTCCGGAATTATTGGGCGTAAAGCGCGCGCAGGCGGTCATTTAAGTCTGGTGTTTAATCCCGGGGCTCAACCCCGGATCGCACTGGAAACTGGGTGACTTGAGTGCAGAAGAGGAGAGTGGAATTCCACGTGTAGCGGTGAAATGCGTAGATATGTGGAGGAACACCAGTGGCGAAGGCGACTCTCTGGGCTGTAACTGACGCTGAGGCGCGAAAGCGTGGGGAGCAAACAGGATTAGATACCCTGGTAGTCCACGCCGTAAACGATGAGTGCTAGGTGTTAGGGGTTTCGATACCCTTGGTGCCGAAGTTAACACATTAAGCACTCCGCCTGGGGAGTACGGTCGCAAGACTGAAACTCAAAGGAATTGACGGGGACCCGCACAAGCAGTGGAGTATGTGGTTTAATTCGAAGCAACGCGAAGAACCTTACCAGGTCTTGACATCCCTCTGATCGATGCAGAGATGTATCTTTCCTTCGGGACAGAGGAGACAGGTGGTGCATGGTTGTCGTCAGCTCGTGTCGTGAGATGTTGGGTTAAGTCCCGCAACGAGCGCAACCCTTATATTTAGTTGCCAGCATTTCGGATGGGCACTCTAGATAGACTGCCGGTGACAAACCGGAGGAAGGTGGGGATGACGTCAAATCATCATGCCCCTTATGACCTGGGCTACACACGTACTACAATGGCCGGTACAACGGGCTGCGAAATCGCGAGATGGAGCCAATCCCAACAAAGCCGGTCTCAGTTCGGATTGCAGGCTGCAACTCGCCTGCATGAAGTCGGAATTGCTAGTAATCGCGGATCAGCATGCCGCGGTGAATACGTTCCCGGGTCTTGTACACACCGCCCGTCACACCACGAGAGTTTATAACACCCGAAGTCGGTGGGGTAACCGCAAGGAGCCAGCCGCCGAAGGTGGGATAGATGATTGGGGTGAAGTCGTAACAAGGTAGCCGTATCGGAAGGTGCGGCTGGATCACCTCCTTTCTATGGAGAATCGTTTCCCGAGTGGAAACATTCAAATACGCAGCTTAGCTGCAAAACACTCACTCGTTGTTCGGTTTTGAGAGCTCAAACTCTCAAACAGCTTGCTTTTGCATGGAGCTTGTTCTTTGAAAACTAGATATCGAAACGAAACAAACGCGAATTAGAACATTCCTTTTTAGCTGAACTTGTGCAAACAAGTCAAGTGTATAAAGGTAGTTAAATTGCTTTTGTGATGGTATCGGGTGAGAGCGACTTTTGGCTTTGCGCAAGCAAAACAAGGGAAGCGAGCGACCGAAACCGGAACAAAATGGTTAAGCTACTAAGAGCACACGGAGGATGCCTAGGCGCTAGGAGCCGATGAAGGACGTGGCGAACAACGAAACTGCCTCGGGGAGCTGTAAGCAAGCTTTGATCCGGGGGTGTCCGAATGGGGAAACCCAGCTGGGGTAATTTCCAGTTACTCATAACTGAATACATAGGTTATGTAGAGGCATACCAGGGGAACTGAAACATCTAAGTACCCTGAGGAAGAGAAAACAATAGTGATTCCGTCAGTAGCGGCGAGCGAACGCGGAGAAGCCCAAACCAGAGAGCTTGCTCTTTGGGGTTGTGGGACGTCTCACATGGAGTTACAAAGGAACCGGTTAAGCGAAGAGGTCTGGAAAGGCCCGCCAAAGAAGGTAAAAGCCCTGTAGTTGAAAGTTGGTTCCCTCCGAGACGGATCCCGAGTAGTGCGGGGCACGTGAAACCCCGTATGAATCCGGCAGGACCATCTGCCAAGGCTAAATACTTCCTAGCGACCGATAGTGAAGCAGTACCGTGAGGGAAAGGTGAAAAGCACCCCGGAAGGGGAGTGAAATAGAACCTGAAACCGTGTGCTTACAAAAAGTCAGAGCCCGTTTTAGGGGTGATGGCGTGCCTTTTGTAGAATGAACCGGCGAGTTACGTTCCCGTGCAAGGTTAAGGTGAAGAGCCGGAGCCGCAGCGAAAGCGAGTCTGAATAGGGCGAATTAGTACGTGGACGTAGACCCGAAACCGGGTGATCTACCCCTGTCCAGGGTGAAGGTGCGGTAACACGCACTGGAGGCCCGAACCCACGCATGTTGAAAAATGCGGGGATGAGGTGGGGGTAGCGGAGAAATTCCAATCGAACTCGGAGATAGCTGGTTCTCCCCGAAATAGCTTTAGGGCTAGCCTCGGAAAACAGAGTCGTGGAGGTAGAGCACTGATTGGGTGCGGGGCCCGCAAGGGTTACCAAGCTCAGTCAAACTCCGAATGCCATAGACTTACTTCCGGGAGTCAGACAGTGAGTGCTAAGATCCATTGTCAAAAGGGAAACAGCCCAGACCATCAGCTAAGGTCCCCAAGTGTGTGTTAAGTGGGAAAGGATGTGGAGTTGCACAGACAACCAGGATGTTGGCTTAGAAGCAGCCACCATTGAAAGAGTGCGTAATAGCTCACTGGTCGAGTGACTCTGCGCCGAAAATGTAACGGGGCTAAACACACCACCGAAGCTATGGCTTGATGCTTTGCATCAGGGGTAGGGGAGCGTTGTATAAGGGTTGAAGGTGTACCGTAAGGAGCGCTGGACATTATACAAGTGAGAATGCCGGTATGAGTAACGAAAAGATCAGTGAGAATCTGATCCGCCGAAAGCCTAAGGGTTCCTGAGGAAGGCTCGTCCGCTCAGGGTAAGTCGGGACCTAAGGCGAGGCCGAAAGGCGTAGTCGAAGGACAACAGGTCGAAATTCCTGTACCACCGTAAGCCGTTATGAGCAATGGGGGGACGCAGTAGGGTAGTGACGCGGACTGATGGATGTCCGTCTAAGCAGTAAGGCTGATGTGTAGGCAAATCCGCACATTGTAAGGCTGAGCTGTGATGGGGAGCGAAAATTATAGTAGCGAAGGTCATGATCTCACACTGCCAAGAAAAGCCTCTAGCCAGGTGATGGTGCCCGTACCGCAAACCGACACAGGTAGGCGAGAAGAGTATTCTAAGGCGCGCGGAAGAACTCTCGTTAAGGAACTCGGCAAAATGACCCCGTAACTTCGGGAGAAGGGGTGCCCCGGTAGTGTGAATAGCACGAGGGGGCCGCAGTGAAAAGGCCCAAGCGACTGTTTAGCAAAAACACAGGTCTGTGCGAAGCCGTAAGGCGAAGTATACGGGCTGACGCCTGCCCGGTGCTGGAAGGTTAAGGGGAGTGGTTAGGGAGCAATCCCGAAGCTGTGAACCGAAGCCCCAGTAAACGGCGGCCGTAACTATAACGGTCCTAAGGTAGCGAAATTCCTTGTCAGGTAAATTCTGACCCGCACGAATGGCGTAACGACTTGGGCGCTGTCTCAACGAGAGATCCGGTGAAATTTTAATACCTGTGAAGATGCAGGTTACCCGCGACAAGACGGAAAGACCCCATGGAGCTTTACTGCAGCTTGATATTGAATTTGGGTACGATCTGTACAGGATAGGTGGGAGCCTTTGAAACGTGAGCGCCAGCTTGCGTGGAGGCAACGTTGGGATACCACCCTGATCGTATCTAGGTTCTAACCTGGTACCGTAATCCGGTGCGGGGACAGTGTCAGGTGGGCAGTTTGACTGGGGCGGTCGCCTCCTAAAGAGTAACGGAGGCGCCCAAAGGTTCCCTCAGAATGGTTGGAAATCATTCGAAGAGTGCAAAGGCATAAGGGAGCTTGACTGCGAGACCTACAAGTCGAGCAGGGACGAAAGTCGGGCTTAGTGATCCGGTGGTACCGCATGGAAGGGCCATCGCTCAACGGATAAAAGCTACCCTGGGGATAACAGGCTTATCTCCCCCAAGAGTCCACATCGACGGGGAGGTTTGGCACCTCGATGTCGGCTCATCGCATCCTGGGGCTGAAGTAGGTCCCAAGGGTTGGGCTGTTCGCCCATTAAAGCGGTACGCGAGCTGGGTTCAGAACGTCGTGAGACAGTTCGGTCCCTATCTGTCGTGGGCGTAGGAAATTTGAGAGGAGCTGTCCTTAGTACGAGAGGACCGGGATGGACGTACCGCTGGTGTACCAGTTGTTCCGCCAGGAGCACCGCTGGGTAGCTATGTACGGACGGGATAAACGCTGAAAGCATCTAAGCGTGAAGCCCCCCTCAAGATGAGATTTCCCAGTATGTAAGACCCCTTGAAGACGACGAGGTAGATAGGCTGGGGGTGGAAGTGCAGCAATGCATGGAGCTGACCAGTACTAATCGGTCGAGGGCTTATCCAATAGCAAGTTGTAATACGCATGTTTCGTTTCGAATCTAGTTTTCAGAGAACGATCTCTGAAATGTAAGCTAAGCTACGCGTTTGGTGGCGATGGCGGAGGGGTTCCACACGTACCCATCCCGAACACGACCGTTAAGCCCTCTAGCGCCGATGGTACTTGGACCGCAGGGTCCTGGGAGAGTAGGACGCCGCCAAGCAATCTAAAGACACACTTGATGATATCGAGTGTGTCTTTTTGTTTTACTATTTTTATAGATGAGACGAAAATAAGATCCTTCACTTATATTAAGACTTTCAATATTATTGATCAGACTATTAATGCTGGTATGCATACTTCCCTCTGTTCGACTTCTGATTCTTAGCTCCTTCAGCAACCTTTCAGTTGAATTTAACGTACGTTTCAGTGGGATAGGGTATAGTGAAGCTAAGTAAAGAGGGGGGAAATCATAATGAATATATCTTCTACAGCCAGCTCCACTACATCATACATATCGACATCTTCGAGTTCGGACAATTCAAGCAGCTTGGAGAAACAAAAGACGAAGCTTGAGGCTCAGCTGGAGAAAGTGCAATCCAGCAAGGACGATGAACAGACTAAGGAGACAAAGACCAAACAGCTTCAACAGCAGATCAAACAGATTGAGAACCAGATTGCACAGCAAAGCTCTCAAGGAGCCGGTACAACTGCTACGAAGGAGGCTCCACCTGCCCAACCACCATCCAATGGAATGGGAGTAGCTACCCCTAAGGAGATTGCGAACGCAATGACAGACAGCAATGGTCGATTTGATATACGTATCTAATTTACATCTAAATTTAGGATAAAACAAAAGCCCTGACCGATCTATATTGATCGTGCAGGGCTTTGTATATTAGTTTTTTAGATTATTTATGAGGTCTACCTACATTTTATCTACGTTCCATTGATCTTCTATCTGTTGCTGTTATTACCTGTTAACGTTATTCAGACTGCAACGCGTGTATTCGATCCGTAAGGGATCGTTTTCTATAGTACAGGGCTATGGTTGCGAGAACCAGCATTTCGGACAGCGGTACGGCAAGCCACACACCCGTGACACCAAAGAATGAAGGGAGGATCGCAATCAACGCAATCATGATAATCATTTCACGCGCAGCTGTAATCCAGATGGCCATTTTGGCATTACCAACAGATTGGAAATAGGTGCTCATGACAAAGTTAACACCCATAAAGACATAGGCAAATGTAAATATACGTAATCCGTAAACGGCATTATTCGTTACGCCACTACTGAAGTTTCCAAAGATTTGCACGAAATAAGGTGCACCGATCTGAACAACAACCAGTAACAACAGACCGCATGCGAGAGCTGTTTTAGTGGCTAAACGTATCGTTTGTTGTACCCGTTTAATCTGATTGGCACCGTGATAATAGCTTATCAGAGGTTGGGCAGCGGATGCGAGACCCAGGAAAGCCAACAATACAACACCATGAATATAGTTCAACACGGTAAAGGATGCTACACCATCCGTGCCTGCAATGCGGTCCATGGAGATATTGTGAGAGACAGAGAAGACCGACATGCCAAGTTCAGCCAGAAAGCTGGGGAAACCAATGAGCAGCAGGGAAGCCAGCAGTTTGTTGTTCCACTTGAACCGGGTGAACGTGAGATTATTTGTTTTTTTGAAAAAGTGAGTGAACAGAACAAGTAGCGCAAGAGACGCCGATACAATTGTACCGAGGGCCACACCGCGTACACCCCATTCAAGTACATACAATGTTATATAATTGATGATGATATTGGCTACAGCAAACGTAATCTGAGCGTACATCGACGTGTTGGGGTTCCCATCGTTTCGTACAAAGACAGAGAGTGCATTCTCAATGGTGAAAACGAACCCGAACAATAACATGATATTCATATAGTCCGAAGCAAACGGGAAAGTCTCGGCGTTTGCACCGAGGGAGTATACCAGTTTGTCTTTGAATGTAAATGCAACATATCCAATGGCTACCGTAACTAACATAATGAGCATAATGGATTTGGTGAAAATTTGTTTGGCTGAAGTGATATCTTTTCTACCCATAGCGTTGGAGTACAACGTTGCCCCGCCCATACCAATCCACAGCGACATGGCAACAAAGAGCGTGTAGACAGGTGAGGCAATGCCGATCCCGGCCATTGCGGTAGAACCCAGTTTGTGTCCAACCATAATGCCGTCGATAATAAAATTAAAAGCAACTACCAGCATCCCTAATACAGAAGGCACGAGGTAACTTATAAAAGCTTTACCTACAGATTGCCCTTCCAATGGATGCGTCCAATTCGTATTCATAATGACCTCCGTTAGTAAACTGAATGTTCATTCTATATTTAATAATACTGAACGTTCGTTCTGTATGATAACACGCCATGAATTCTCTTGGCAACTTTTGCGTTTAAATATTGTTTATGTGATAGAGTAGGTGGATATTTATAAGGCGGGAGGAATCTCTTGATGAAACAAAATAAATACGATGAAGCTGAGTTTTTCAATAACTACAGTAAGATGGCACGTTCCGTTCAAGGGCTGGATGCAGCGGGGGAGTGGCATGAACTGCAGACTCTTTTGCCTGATTTGAAGGACAAGCGTGTGCTGGATTTGGGATGTGGTTTTGGTTGGCACTGCCGGTATGCGCGAGAGCAACAAGCGAGTTCAGTGATCGGTGTAGATCTGTCTGAAAATATGCTTCAGCGTGCTCGTGAAATGACGGACGATCCGCAGATCGAGTACAAGCAGCTGGCGATTGAAGATATTGATTTTGCACCGGCACAATTCGACATTGTGATTAGTTCACTTGCCTTGCATTATATTGAAAGATTAGACACGGTGTACGCTAAGATCAATGATTGTCTCGTAGAAGGGGGCACATTTGTACTATCTTCCGAACATCCGATCTTCACCGCTCGCGCTGCGCAGGATTGGCATTACGGACCCGAAGGTGAAATCCTGCACTGGCCCGTGGATGATTACCATGATGAAGGGAAACGTATGGCGAACTTTCTGAATCAGGATGTGGTTAAATATCATCGCACACTGGCAACACATCTAAATGAACTCATTAAGGCAGGGTTTGCTATTCAACAGGTAGCTGAATCCAAGCCATCTTTGGAGATGATGGAACAGGTTCCAGGCCTGAGAGACGAGAATCGGAGACCGATGTTTCTGATGATTGCTGCGGTGAAAGCATAACGATGAAAATGATACGTTAGACTAGAGGGCAGAAAGAAACTGTGGAAGTGGAGCGTTCACCTAAAAGCTTTCTGATAGAGATTATTAACTAAGTAAACTTGAAGGAATCAGCGTGTTCAGCGATGTTGAACATGCTGTTTTTTTATTTTGCTACAATAATAAGAAATAATGTCCAAAATAGGGAACCAAATCACATTAGACTCAGTCATATTAAGTGAGGTGAACAAACAGTTGGATGATCAATTACTGGCACAGGCTCAGACCATAGACAATTACACACTTAGCAGCATAATGGATGACTACGGAAATGACGTGTGGAATTACGCTTATTTTCTGACCAAAAGTGCCGAACAGGCAGATGAATTGTCACAGGAGGTATTTATTCGGGCGTACTCGGGGATCGCTCATTATCGTGGAGATTGCTCATTGAAAACCTGGCTGTTGACGATTACTAGAAACACCACTTTTACATATCGAAAATCCAGATTTTTTCGCAGCAGTCTGTGGGGAGAGACGTTACCCATTGAGACAGAGCTTGGGGGTTCGAGCCAAAGAGTCATGATTGCAGAGCAGTCTGCACATCCTTCGGCCGAGATGGAAGTGATGCGTAAGGAGCATATCCATGAAATCTGGGATATTGTTCTGGCGTTGCCAAAGAAGTTCCGGGAGATTCTTTTGCTGAATCTGAAGTATGAGCTTACGACGAGTGAGATTGCTGAGATGTTGAAAATCAGCTTAGGCACAGTAAAATCCAGACTATCCCGAGGTAAGAATAAGGTACGGAAACAATGGGAGGAGCGAAGCAAATGACACACAAGGATGAGCAATGGGAAAAGGAAATCCGGAAGGGACCGTTTGCTTTGTCTCCTTTTACAGAGGATCACAAGCGAAAGGTGCTTCAACAGGTGGAGTGGATGAAGAAGTCGGAAGAGGGAAGCAAGGGAGATAGGCCAGAGAGCAAGGCTAATTTGTCCAGGCCGCAAGTAGGTAACGTTTCACATAAGCGTCGCCCTAGAAGAGGGCCTCTTGTTGCCGGTATGGGTGCGTTGGTTATTGCTGCTGGATTGTTCCTATGGATCTGGGATGATGGACAGCTGGTGAAACCCGTGATCGAGCAGGTCTATCCGACAGCAGCGTTACAGTTATCCGATGGTTTGAACACAAATCTGCTAACCGACAAAATGAAAAGAAATGTTGCGACTACGATGCGAGACGATCTCGGTAAACAGCTGAAGATTAAGAAAGTGGAAGACCTGCCTGTGTCCGGCAGAATATATGTAGAGGCTGGAAATGAAAGCGAGAAGGAGTATGCGCAGATATGGCTCGATGCGACAACAGGGAATCTGCGTGAAGTAAAGATGAGACGTGAGATGCAGCCAAGCAAGCTGGAACACCGTTATCTGCGTCAAATTCCATCGCTTTTGCAAAGTATAGGCAGCACTCCAACGCTTAAACCTGCGTCAGTCCAACGTTTTGTGAGTATGAAGCAAGGGGAATTGGAGCCGATATCACATACGACATTATGGTTAGAAAATGAGACTGGCGATGGTTATGGGGAGATTGTATGGCAGCAGGACCAGGCTGTTTCGATCACAGGCGACCTTAGTCCTGATCAGGTATCCCAGGCAGCGCTGACGGATGCCAGAAACGCGATTGAGGCTCTGTCTGGTAAAGCCAATCTTGATCTGGTAAGAGCAAGCCGAAGCAAAGATGATGAAATTGGCAAGGATACAGTCTTTTTTTCCTTTAAAGATAACTACTTTGTACAGATGACCGAAGGAAAAGAGGGCTTGGGTTATACCGTAGGGGATGCTAATCATTATGAGCAACAAGAAATAGGCAACATCGAAGAGATGGAGGCTTATCATGAGAAATTATATAATATAGATGAGTCTCTTCTTAGAGAAAAAGTGGGGCTAATAGTGAAGAAGATATTTAACATTGATTTTGATGCTTATAAACTTCACAGAAATGCTGAGCAATTAGGAGTCGTCACATTTGAACTGGAGTCGAGCACGGATGTTTTTCAGGTTGAATACAGGGAAGATGGACGGATCAAGATGATTACCAGAGGCGAGTTATAGAGCTTGATCTTATATGTTACAATTTACTTCATAGATGGAATGTGTATAAGGAGATAACGATGAAATATTTGGTGAGTTCATGTCTGGCAGGGGTAGCTTGCCGTTACAATGGAACAGCGAGCCTGGATGAGAAAATTCAGGAGCTGGTGGAGCAGGAGCAGGCTAAGATGGTATGTCCGGAGCTGCTTGGCGGATTCTCGACTCCACGGGAACCAGCTGAAATTATCGGTGGCACGGGCAAGGACGTACTGGCAGGCACTGCAAAAGTGATCGAGAAAAGTGGCAAGGATGTCACAGAGCTTTATATTAAGGGAGCCTATCAGACGCTCGAATGGGCGCGAGAATTGAATGTATCGTGTGTGGTACTGAAGGAGTTTAGTCCGTCCTGTGGTACAAAGATGATCTATGATGGGAATTTTGCCAATCACAAGGTAACTGGAGAAGGTGTCACCTCAGCATTGTTGAGACAAGAAGGATATACCGTCATTTCTGAAAATGAATGGATGCAGCAACTATAGGTCGCACAGATTATCGTTTCATATTCACAGAAAAGCCGCTGGATTATATCCTGGCGGCTTTTTTGTTGTCTCCCATTACTTTTCTCATCAAATGAATAAAGTCGATTTTCCTGAAATGCTAACAAACAATATGGATACATACGATATAGATATAAGATATATAAGGCTATCTACTATTTAAAGTGGGGGAATAATCATGTCAATTCAGTCTAAGCCAAAAAATAAGAAAGGAAATAAACTCAAAAATATGAAATTAACAACAACGATGGTCATCATGACTGTAATTAGTCTAATCGGCTTGTTTACTGTTTTTCTGATTGGGATTTTCGGAATGAACGAAGCAAAAACGGGACAAGGCATCCTCTATAATGACCGCTTCCAGCATCAAACCAATGTTCTTGAACTGAAAAGTAATTTCTATAATATGCGCGCCAATTATACAAAGGTTCTTGATAATGCAGAGTATACCGACAAACAGTACGATCAGGTTCAGAAAGGTAAGAAGAGTATCACGGATGGCTTGAATGAATTTTCAGCAAGAACATTGGATACCAAAGAAAAAGAGATATTTGCAGATTTGGTAGCAAAGATGGATACATATTATCAGGATATTGAGCAAATCATGGATACCAAAAAGATGTCGGGCACCTACGATAGTGAAGAGAGAGGAAGAATTAACAAAAGCAGTACAGCAATTGTGGAGACGATCACCCTGTTGAGTGCGCATAACGAAGAAGAGTCAGCCAAGCTCTATGCGGATACACAGGAAGTAATTCAGCAGCGAGCATTGGTGCTCGGTTCGGTTCTTTTGTTTTCACTTGCAGCACTCATTCTTATTTCATTTGTAGTGATTCGCAGTATACGTCAACGAATGAAAGCTATCACCCGTTATTGTGAAGAAATAACACAAGGCAACTTAACGGCATCCTTAGATCCGCATCTAACACAGGGAAATAATGAGATAAGTGTCATCGCACGAGCTATTCGTACAATGACCGATTCCACAACAAATGTCATTCGTGGTGTAGTTCAGGAATCTCATCATATCAACCAGGTTAGCGATCTTACCAACCAGAACATGGCTGGTCTGAATGAACGAATTCGTGAAGTATCAGCTACAGTTGAAGAGCTCTCTGCTGCAATGGAAGAGGCTTCAGCCCATACGGAAAATATGAATCATTCGGCTAATGAGATGCAACAGGGAGCTGAATATATATCGGAACAGACATCTAAACAAGTAGAGTCCGCCTATGTGACCAGCACGAAGGCTGAAAAGTTGAAGCAGGAAGCCCGCGAATCGAGCCGAGCAGCCATAGACATGTACGATCATACGAGTAAGAAGATGTCAGAAGCGCTGGAACGTGCAACTGCTGTAGATCAGATTGGTATATTATCTCAGTCTATTTTGGATGTTACAGCGCAGACTAATCTGCTGGCACTCAATGCATCCATTGAAGCTGCAAGGGCTGGGGAAGCAGGCAGGGGTTTTGCGGTTGTTGCAAGCGAGATTAGAAAGTTGGCTGATGATTCCAGACAGGCTGCCGATCAAATTCAGCAGGTCACGGAGGAAGTTATGCAGTCTGTAACCAATCTGTCCTCGAATGCCAAAGAGTTGCTATCCTTTATGTTCAATCAGGTTGGCAAAGATTATAAATTATTGGAGGATACAGCTGAACAGTATTATGTCGATTCTCTTGATCATGCCAATGCAGTTAAAGATCTCAATGCAACCTCACAACAAGTGACTGCGAATATCAAAATACTAGTGGGCTCCATTCACGAGATTGCATCAGCAAGTGAACAATCAGCCGCATCCAGTCAGGAAATTGCAGGACATATGGTTGCCTCTGCTGCGCAATCTGTGGAAGTAGTTAAACAATCTGATCAAGTCAAGGATAGTGCATTAAATCTGAATAAGCTGGTTCAAGATTTCAAGATTTAAAAGAAAAGAGTCATAGATAATCTACTAGGGCCATGTATGTGCCCAGTGGATTATTGCTGTCTTTCATCCAATACTTACTTTTATAAACCAAGAAACAATAATGTGCGTACTTTTAATTTATACACATAGAGCCTAAAATAATACTTGAGATGAAACCACTTAAACATTATTGTTCAACATAAAAAAAGTTATAAAAAGGACGTGGAGCTCCATGGAAGTTACAGCAAAGTCAAAGACAAAGGAAGACATCTTAAAGGCGTATCATTTCCGGCATGCAACAAAGATATTTGATGATACCCGCAAAATCTCGGATGAGGATTTCCAATTTATATTGGAAACAGGCAGATTATCTCCAAGTTCCATTGGCCTTGAACCGTGGAAGTTTCTGATTGTACAAAATCCAAACCTGCGTAAGCGTCTGTCCGAAGTCTCTTCCGGCGCTCAAAAGCAATTGGCTACAGCAAGCCATTTTGTTGTTATTTTGGCCCGATCAGATGCCAGTTATAATTCTCCCTATGCGGAGTACATGTTGAAGGAAACAAAGGGAATGCCTAATAACGTATTTGAGCTAACAAGTGAGGCTTATGGAAAGTTTCAAAATAACCAGAAAATTCTGGATAATCCACGATCATTATTCGACTGGGCATCTAAACAGACTTATATTGCACTTGGCAACATGATGACGGCGGCAGCTCAGATCGAGATTGATTCTTGTCCAATCGAAGGTTTCAGCCGTGAGGGCGTCCACCGTATTATGGAAGAAGAGGGCTTGCTGGAAAATGGCGCATGGGGCGTCTCCATGATGGCAGCCTTCGGTTATCGGGCAGAGGAGCCCCAGCGTGAGAAGTCCCGACAATCCGTTGAGAAAATCACGCAATGGATTAACTGAATTCAGCATGAATCCAACATGAATTCAAAAAACGATTAGCTAAGATCTAACATTATAGATCAGGATCAAAGTAGAATCGAAACAGCCCGATATTTTCCACATGTTAGCAGGATGGAAAGGGCTGTTTTCTTTTTTATAAAAAGAACTTGAAATTACATAGATGTCTATGTATAATGAGGTCATGCCTAAATACAACGCAATTGCACTGATTGCAAGAATCAGAGACCATGTCAACAAACGGATTGTACACGAATTGGAACAGCATGAGGTAACAGGGATTGTTCCTTCTCATGGAGATGTATTGATGTTCTTGTACCGGGAAGAGACGCTGTCGATCAAGATGTTGGCTGAACGTGTTCAACGCACGCAACCAACGGTAACGGTACTGGTCAACAAGCTGGAGAAGCTTGGCTATGTTGAACGCAACAAGAGTGCGGAAGATAGCCGGGTGACGATTATTCGCCTAACCGAACAGGGGAAGCGACTCGAACCGATCTTCCATCAGGTATCAGAGCAGATTAATGACATCATCTATAGTGGCTTGTCCGATGAACAGTCGGAGCAATTGGAGAGCTTGTTATCCATTATTGTCCGAAAGTTATAATGAATGAACTCTTCTGTCTGCAACCCTTTCAGATTTGACTGGGGTGGAGGCAGAGGAGCCCAAATATTTTTTTGCCCATATACATAGATATCTATGTATGCGGGAGCGTATCAATGTAACCCCATTTTCGCAACCTAACTCAAACCAAACCTGGAGGGATTCACACCATGAAACATCTTATCGTATATGCTCACCCACACACAGACAGCTTGAATAACGCAATCCTCAATACTGCTGTAGAAGCTCTCGAAGCTCAAGGCCATGAAGTGGTTGTTCGTGACTTGTACAAACTTGGATTCCAACCCGTACTGACTGAAGCTGACACAGCTTCCATGCGTGCAGGACAGACACCACAGGATATCGCAACAGAGCAACAGTTTGTTACGGATGCAGAAGTTATCACATTCATCTATCCGATCTGGTGGACAGGTCTTCCTGCCATTATGAAAGGATATGTTGACCGTGTATTCGCCTATGGTTTTGCATATGCAGCAGGTGAAGCGGGAATCGAGAAATTGCTGACAGGCAAAAAAGGACTCATCATCAATACACATGGTACACCAAGTGAAATTTATGATCAGATTGGCATGACCGCTGGACTGAAATTAACTTCAGACGTAGGTATCTTCGATTTTGTAGGTATTGAAGCCGTAGATCATCTGCTCTTCGGTAGTATTGGATACCTGGATGCCCCCGCATATCAAGCCATGTTGGATCAGGTTAAACAGACGATTACAACCAATTTCTAATATGGATGTTGAATCCAGATACGGATTCCATATGATACCAGACCGACTCGATCATGAGTCGGTTTGTTTGTTCATGTGTTTGCAAAATGGATGAAAGGGGGTATAATTTACCCATGGAACCTATACTTATATTTAAAGCATTATCGAACGAGACACGTAGACAAATCTTGTTGTGGCTCAAAAACCCGGAGCAACACTTCCCACCGCTGGAACTATCTCAGCATCCGGATGGTGGCAAGAACGGAATCTGTGTTGGTACGATTCAAGTGAAGGCTGGACTGGCTCAGTCGGTTATCTCCAGTTATCTGCTGACTATGCTCAAGGCAGGGTTGCTGCTCTCCGAGCGAAGAGGACAATGGACGTATTATCGGCGCAACGAGGAGACAATCCGTCAGTTTGCCGAGTACGTACAGAACGAGTTATAAGCCGGATGCCGGAACGGAAGCTAGGATGCATATGCAGGCAGGGATTCCGTCCGGATGTAAACGGCTAGATTATGAACACATCACCATATCCAATTGCGATTTAATTAATCTATATATCTGGATATACAAAAATATAATCATCGAGGAGATTAAATGATAATGACTACTGAAAATACGGCTTCATCCCATAAAGAACATATTAATGACGTTAAGCTTTCCATTTTGGATCTGGCCCCCGTCGTTGTGGGTGCAACACCTGCTGATGCTTTGCGCAACAGTCTTGATCTGGCACAGCATGCAGAGCGTTGGGGATATCACCGTTACTGGGTAGCTGAACATCACAACATGCCGGGTATTGCTTCTTCCGCAACTTCGGTTGTTATTGGATATCTGGCTGGTGGAACCAAAACGATTCGTCTGGGTTCAGGAGGCATCATGTTGCCTAACCATGCACCGCTTGTCATCGCTGAGCAGTTTGGTACTCTGGAATCCCTTTATCCTGGCAGAATTGACTTGGGACTGGGTCGCGCACCAGGTAGTGACCGCCGTACATCGCTTGCACTACGTAAAGATCTGAACAGTGGGGAAGATTTCCCTGAGCTTTTGGCAGAACTCAGAGCATACTTTGATGCTTCGGCGACATCTTATCATGCGCCTGTTCGCGCAGTTCCTGGAGAAGGATTAAATATTCCAATTTACCTCTTGGGGTCCAGTGATTTCAGTGCACGTCTGGCAGGTCAGCTGGGATTGCCGTTTGCTTTTGCCAGCCACTTCTCGCCCGATTACACCCGGATTGCACTGGAAACGTATCGAAACAACTTCCAACCATCTGATAGCTTGAAGGAGCCACATGTGATTGTTGGTGTTAACGCCGTTGTTGCGGATACAGACGAGGAAGCAGCATGGCTGGGTACAACGATGCAACAGCAGTTCCTGAACATTATTCGCGGCACAACGGGATTGGTACAGCCTCCGGCAGAGATGGAAGGCAAATGGACGGATCGTGAGAAAGCTGGTGTTGAGCAGACGCTGAAGGCAGCTGTTAATGGTTCACCAGAAACCGTACGTGGACAGTTGGAATCTTTCATTCGGCAGACGCAGGCAGATGAGCTGATTATTACGTCGATGATCTATGATCATAAGGCACGGCTGCATTCCTATGAGTTAATCGCACAATTAGCAGGAAAAGCTTAATCTTCATTTTTCAGCATAAAAGCTGGCTTATTGGTAGGGTATAGCTATAAATTTACGGTTCGTCTCCCAGGGAGGCGGGCCGTTTTTGAATAGGGAGAATTTGCAAATGATTCGTGTGGGGCAGAAGACTCATTTTGGGGTAAAATGACTTTACCGGTTTAATTTGAAACGGTTAAACAGCACCATACGTATAAATCCAGAGTGTTATACATATGTTGGCTTGTACAAGGTATTTTTTTCGTGTGTGGGCATTTATTTAGCTTTATAGTTTAGTTTTGAATAAGGGTCATAAGAGAGGACGACACGCCTATGGAGCAACCTGAGCAACCCCGCGTTTGGCCGGAGCGGTTCAAACGATTTTTTCTTAACAACAAGTTTGTCCTATTTCTGCTGATTCTGCTGTTGGTGGGACTGAACGTGATGGTTCTGACCAAAGTATCCTTTGTTCTTCATCCGCTCGCAGTACTCATCAAAACCATTGTGCTACCTATTATTCTGTCAGGCATACTCTACTATCTGCTGAATCCGATTGTGGATGTGATGGAAAGGTGGAAAATCAAGCGCGGCTGGTCCATTCTGATCCTGTATCTTGCGATTGGAGGCATTCTGACAGTCGTAGTATTGGCGGTCATTCCGGTTGTGCGTAACCAGATTGTGGGGCTGATTGAAAATTTCCCAACCTACAGTGAGACGGTAAAACAGCAGTTTGAGGAGCTTACGGGCAGTAAATTGTTCGGTCAGTTCCAGGAAACGGTGAATCTGAATTCGCAGGACTGGTGGGGAACAATCTCCCAAAAGGCTACTGAAATTCTGAACTCGACCTGGACCAAATTGGGCGGATTTCTCGGAGCTTTCACTGAGACCGTGCTGTCTATCGTAACGGTTCCATTCATTCTGTTCTATCTGCTGAAAGACGGCAAGAAGCTGCCAGCGAAAATTCTGTCTTTCCTGCCGATCAAGAGCCGTACGGGCGCAATGCATGTGCTGGAAGACATCAATCACCAGATCAGTTCATTCATTCGTGGACAGATTATCGTCAGCTTCTGCATCGGTATTCTGCTCTACATCGGTTATATGGTCATTGGTCTGGATTATGCATTGATTCTTGCAATTATCGCATCGTTCACAAGTGTTGTTCCGTATCTGGGACCTGCAATTGCGATTACACCAGCATTGATCGTGGCACTCGTCACTTCTCCGGTGATGCTGCTGAAAATGGTTGCCGTATGGACGATCGTACAGTTAATTGAAGGTAAATTCATCTCACCACAGATCATGGGTAAAACGCTGAAAATCCATCCTATCACGATTATCTTTGTCATTCTGACTTCGGGTAATCTGTTTGGAGTCGTGGGCATTCTGCTCGCTGTTCCAGGATACGCGGTGCTCAAAGTATGTGTATCACATATCTTCAACTGGTTTAAGGACAGATCGGGCCTGTACGACCCGAACAAGAACAATCTTTTATAACCGAAGTGGCAAGCTCCAAGAGATAGTTAATCAGAAGATTTAGTCACTTTGTATCCTGTATAAAACGGTACCCTTACCAAGAAGAACCCCCGTCCATCGGCATACAGCCGAGAGGCGGGGGTTCTTCTTCATGAACAAGCTTGGCTGCTGCCTAGCTGTGTTTAATATGTTGGAGCGTTTGCAGGAAAATCTGCTCAATATGAGCATCATCCAGAGAGTAGTACACGGTCTTGCCTTCCTTGCGCCGCTTGACAATCCGCATGTTGCGGAGTGAACGCAACTGGTGTGAAATGGCCGACTGTCCCATGTCGAGCAGAACCGTCAGGTCATGAACACATAATTCCTTCTGTAACAGCGCATCAATAATACGTAGACGTGTGGGGTCGCTGAATGCCTTGAACCAATCTGCCATCTCGGAAGACGTCTCCCGATCTATGAGTGAAGTGCGAATCGTCTGCACGTCGGCTTCAGTACCTGAGCAGGCTGCATCACATTCGCTTGGTGCTTTAACCGGTTGTTCCATTTCCTATCACCGCCTATGTTAACAACTATAGCTCTATTATATCCAAAACCCGCCTAAAGCGAAATGATTACTATTAGCATAATCTGTATGAAAAATCAACAATGATTGTTGACACTCATGTTTAGGCGTGCATATAATAGGGGTAACCAAACATATGAATGAGTGCTCATATATTGAATGCAATTGAAATATAACATCGTTTTTGTACTGCAAAGGGGAGAATTCACATGGGAACCGGACAGGAACAGGTGAAAAGGGAACTGCTGCTTGATGGACTGGATTGTGCAAACTGTGCATTGAAGATTGAAAATGGCGTCAAAAAAATTAAGGGCATTAACGAATGCTCTGTCAATTTTGTTACCAAAACATTATCGCTGCACACCACTTCCGACATGGATGAACAGGTAGTGGAAGAAGCAAAGCGCAAAGTGCTTCGGCTGGAGCCGCATATTCGCATTTCGGAAAAAGGAAAACACGTGAACGGACATGTGCACACCCACACAGGAAGTGCAGCTGGTGCGCATAACCACAGTCATGACCATACTGGACATGATCATGGACATTCACATTCACATGGCAAACACTCGCATACTCATGATCAACATCAACATGGTCATACACATGAGCACGGGAGTCATGCTGGGCATGATCACAGCCATACCCATGATGATGCCCATGCAGGCCACTCGCATGAACATGGTGCAGGACAGACAAAAGTGTTGCTTGCTCGTCTTGCTGCAGGTTCTGTGTTGCTCGCAGCCGCAATCTGGTCGCCGCTGGAGGGCTGGGCACAGTTTACTCTATATGCGCTCGCCTATCTGATTGCCGGGGGAGATATCGTGCTCCAGGCGTCCAAAAACATCATCCGCGGTCAGGTATTCGATGAATACTTCCTGATGTCTGTCGCTACCTTGGGTGCCTTTGCTATTGGAGAGTATCCCGAAGGGGTAGCGGTCATGCTCTTTTATCAGCTCGGGGAGCTGTTTCAGGGCATGGCGGTTAATCGGTCACGCAAGTCGATTCAGTCATTGATGGACATTCGCCCGGACTACGCGAATATCCTGACGGGTTCGGGTGACGAGACCCGGCGTGTATCTCCGGAAGACGTACAGATTGGTGATCGTATTGTCGTGAAAGCAGGAGAGCGAGTACCGCTGGATGGTATCGTTAGAGCTGGGCGTTCCATGGTGGACACTTCTGCTCTGACAGGTGAATCGGTACCTCGTGAGCTGGAGCCCGGAAGTGATGTACTGAGTGGATTTGTGAACAAAAATGGTATGTTGACGATTGAAGTAACCAAAACGTTTGGTGAATCAACGGTATCCAAGATTTTGGACCTGGTGCAGAACGCGAGCAGCCGGAAAGCGAAAACAGAACATTTTATTAGTAAATTCGCCCGATATTACACACCGGTTGTTGTTATCCTTGCAGCCGTGATTGCATTTGTTCCGCCGTTGATACTTAGTGGTGCAACATTTGCCGACTGGATCTATCGTGCATTGGTCTTCCTGGTTATCTCATGTCCTTGTGCGCTCGTGGTCTCTATTCCACTTGGTTTCTTTGGTGGTATCGGAGCAGCTTCACGTAACGGGATTCTTGTCAAAGGCAGTAACTACCTTGAAGCGTTGAACGATGTGAAAGTTGTTGTTTTTGATAAAACGGGTACACTAACCAAAGGTGTATTCAAAGTAACAGCCATTCGTCCCGAAGGTGGACGCACGGAAGAAGAACTGATGGAGCTTGCAGCCATTGCCGAAGCCAATTCCAATCATCCGATTGCTGAATCCATTCGCGTAGCTTGGGCCAAAGCCATTCCCACGCAAGGTGTTGAAGGTTATGACGAAGTTGCCGGACATGGGATTAAGGTGAGCGTCGATGGTCGGGAAGTGCTGGCAGGCAACGCCAAATTAATGAAGCAGGCGGGTATATCCTATACCACACCAGAGACGGCTGGAACGATAGTCCACGTGGCTGAAGCTGGCACATATGTTGGTCATCTGATCATTGCCGATGAAGTGAAGGATGACGCAGCCGCGGCCATCCAGGCGCTGAAGAAACTCGGCATCCGCAAAACGGTCATGCTGACAGGTGATGCTAAAGCCGTAGGTGAAGCGGTAGGACGTGAGCTGGGTGTGGATGAGGTCTACGCTGAATTGTTACCACAGGACAAAGTCGAGCGACTGGAACAACTGGAAGCTGCCAAATCTCCGAAGGAGAAAATGGTGTTTGTCGGTGACGGTATCAACGATACACCTGTGCTGGCACGCGCCGATGTGGGTGTGGCCATGGGTGGACTTGGTTCAGATGCCGCGATTGAAGCGGCAGATGTGGTCATCATGACCGATGAACCGTCGAAACTAGCGAGTGCAATCCGCATTGCTAAGCGTACACGAATGATTGTGTGGCAAAATATCGCGTTTGCTCTGGGAGTTAAAGCGATCTTCCTGTTACTCGGTGTGTTTGGCATAGCTACCATGTGGGAAGCGGTATTCTCGGATGTCGGTGTCACGGTGCTAGCTGTCCTGAACGCCATGCGTGTACTTCGTGTGAAGAATATCTAAGTTTACGAAACGATCCAGGCGGCTCTTCGTATATACGTAGAGCCGTTTTTATATTTTTATGTAGATAAGTCTAACCAGACATTTACACGAGAACGGAGAGGACAGAGATGACCTGAAGAAGCGAAGCTACCATCGCAGGTTATTCTGTCATCGGAGTGTCAATGTGAGCAGGTCTATGGAAGACAACAGTGAAGGGGAGAACGTTTTGACAGGAGCAGTAGTAGGGATCATCATTGGAGTGTGTTATTTCATTCTGGGGTTGATGGTGTTCAAAAAACCACCGAAAATGATTAACGGAATATATGGTTATCGGACCCCGCGTGCAATGAGTAATCCCGAGTTATGGGACGAAGCGCAAAGTTATAGCGCCAATCTGATGATGCAATTTGGTGTGATTATTACGATATTCGGCATTATCGGTTTCTGGCTTACAGATGTACGAGCTTTGGTTCTGAGTCTGGTTGCTACAGGATTCTATACGTTCAGATTGTTTACCAGAGTTGAAGGCCGGTTGAAGCAAATGCAGCGTGCTCAACAGCAACAGAATGAGCAGAACGTTTAAGGTAAAGTGAATGAATAGTGTACAGAGGAAGACCTGCGTGTGAAGCGGGTCTTTTTTGTATGTACCAATCACGGGGACTAGTTAAGTGGTGAAAGTTCGCTGTTGGGGGAGTTAAGAACCCATAGGCAAAGAGCAAGGGTATCCATCGCGAGTTGGTATCCGTCGATGAAAGTTTCTAAAACAGTAGGAAGCACAGCTAAACTTCGGAAAGGAGGGATTAACGCAAAAGAAGAGTGCGGAACGCGAAGGATATGGTGGAACGTGCAGTCATGTAAAGATAACCGAAACGGACAGCACCAACGTAAACGATTCATAGGAAAGGCTGCTTGAGAAAATGTTAAAGCAAACACGGCGGAATTCTGTTTGAAGCGTAGAAATACCCAGTCCAAAAATGAACTTTGTACAGCCTATTTTCAGTCCTTATGCGAATGAACGCTAATCTAACTTGGCTAACCATGAAGAGGAAGAGAGTAGGGCTTATTAATAATATAAAGTTCCCATTAGTAACATTATCTCAATCAAATAATAATCAAACAGGATTGCATAAAGTATTGTTTATACAAAAAAGAATTTATTGTATTATTTAGTATTTTTTTATATATAATTTATGTTATTTTGTATTATGTGGATATATAATACATATTAGAAAGGAGCTGATTTATATGGCGGGATGTCCATCAGGTTGGACTTATACTAGTCAATGTAACGATCAATGGTCTTGTAACCTTAATCAAGTGTGCAGCACCGTACCAGTATTAGAATATACTTGGTACAGACACGAGTATCACAGATGCAGAAATAACAAAACAGGAGCAACTGACTGCTATTGGGCAGATAGTCATTATTCACAATGTTGCTAACGTGAATTAAACTAGTAGGGCTTATGCTCCTACTAGTTTTTTTGCTATTTCAACTAAAAACTCTATTAATCCATATTTTTAGGATGTAGAAGTCCCTCTTCATCAGAACTACCCAGCCAACTTGCAATAAGATCTTGGGCGTATTCTAAATCTTCAGAATCAATGTCATAATACCAAGTCGTTCCTCTCATTTTCCCATTACCTTGAAGCATATAATTTTCAAAGTTAGGAGAGGAATCCTTTAAGTAAACAGTTTCTGCTAAGTTCAGAATAAAATCAGAGTCCATATTAGTTGTGAAATTAGAACCAGCAATATCTATTAATTCTGGAATTTTAGAAATGTTTTTCAATTCCAAAGCTTTATCCATCAAAGCGCTGATAAAAATACGTTGACGTTCGGTACGTTTAAAATCAGAATCTTCACGGTAACGGACATAGGCTAAAGCATCTTGACCATAATAAATTGGCTTATGGGGTTCTATTCTTAATTTTTCATGAATAGGATTTTTGTTTTCAATTAATTCAGTTATCGGTAATTTAACTCCACCTATTGCATCAACAATGTCTTTCATCCCATTGAAATTTACAGCAGCATAGTAATTTACTTTATTTTTCAGAAGATTCTCCACGGTATCTATGGTCATTTTTGCTCCACCATGGGCATATGCAGAGTTTATTTTGGATGTTACATCTCTTCCGATAATATCGGTGTAAGTATCCCTAGGAATGGAGAGTAGTAGTATTTTATCCTCTTTAGGCCGTATTACAGAGTATATTATTGTATCTGACCGACTAGGTTCACCTTCACGTTGGTCGATACCAAGCAACAGTAAGGAAAAAGGTTCGCTCACTTCTACTTTAGGACTTTTGCTTTCATATCCCACGGGTTTGTATGATTTATCTAGCGTTTTTTTTACATCTTTCTTTAACACTGTATTAAACCCAAATACAGATAATTCTTTTCTAAATAAATAGGTTGAACCAGCGAGAAGAATAAGTGCTGTAAGAGTCAGTATAGCCCATTTTTTTTTATTAAATTTTTTATGTTTTTTTTGTTTCCTGGATACCATCAATTATGCCACTCCTTTAATAATGAATACAAATGGAAAGCGGGCTCTAGGAGAAAAATATATTTTCTCAAAGAAAACCCCGCTAAATTATAGATGAGAACAATCAAAAGTCAAAAGCAGTTATCATTTTCATAAATGAATTCACATCGTCAAATTCAGTTGTGCTGATTACTTGATGATTTTGATCAGTGTGATAACAGTAGGGCGTGCTAGGAACTTTATACTTCTCTACGAGCTCTTTTTTTGTAATCGCATATATGGTGAAACTCGAATTATAGTAAGTATCAAGTTCTTTGACTTCTTCAACCGTAGCAACGATATATAGGACTAGATTAATCTTTTCTTTATTGTGCTCTGCTGTACTAGCCTTTTGTATGGCTGTGATGACCTCAATACAATCTTGGCAAGTTAAGGATAAAAAAACAACATTGCTTTTTGGCTGACGGTCATGGTGAGGGAACATTTCTCCTGGTCGAAATGACTCTATTACATTTTCGCTTCCGTGTTGAGCATCCTTAAATAGTTGTTTGAACAAGCCCATTATATTCTTCCTCCATTTTTTGACTCTGATATAAGTTGTAATATGTTCCTCTTGAATTCATGAGTTGATGATGTGTACCAACTTCTACTATTCTCCCATTATCCATAACAATAATTCGATCAAAAAGTTTGCATAAATTTAAACGGTGAGTGATAAAAATTAAATTTTTTCTTCGTTCTTCTTGAATATACGTATTAATAAATTTGAATTCTGACTCCGGATCCAACGCGGAAGTGGCTTCATCTAGGATCATAAATTCGCAATCTTTATATAATGCTCGTGCTAAAGCAACCTTTTGCCACTGACCACCTGAAAGTTGTCTAGAACCTTCATATTCGTATCCCAATACAGTATTCAAATCAATATCAGGAATGAGGTTTGAATATGTTCTTTTAATGCTGAGAATCTTTTCAATATTAGGTTTATCAGAAAGAGAGATATTTTCTTTTAATGTAAAAGGGTATTTCATAAAATCCTGAGTTACCATAGAAAAATTGCTAAAATATGAGGTTGAATCTAACAATTTTATATCTATTCCACCAATAAAGACAGTTTGAGCTTCAATATCGTGTAATCCAGCAATAATTTTAGATAAAGTCGATTTTCCAGATCCATTACTGCCTACAATAGAGATTTTTTCTCCACTTTTAATATTTAGATGAATTCCATTAAGAGTTTTAAATTTTTGGTTAGGATACTGGAAGTTAAGGTTTTGTATGGATAAATCTTTTGATCTTATACTTACACTATCTTTACTTTCTATACCTATATTAGAATATTTTCCAAAAAAATCAACCAATTTCTTAGTTGATATATGATATTGCTTAATTTGTCTGTAATAACTTGCAACACCATAGAATGAGGATTCGATCATTGTAATTGCTGCTAAAAGTGAAATGTAATCTCCGAATGATATTATTTTATTCATTAATGCAAAGACTAGAACAGACTGATTTAACAGCAGGCCCAAGTTAGATTGAAGGCCAAGGATGAGTTTTTTTACAGACTCATGTCTTTTGTATTTTAATGTTTGTATAATTTCTTCTCTATACGATTGATCCCAATGGTTCAGTATAAAAGGCTTAGCAGAAAATATCAGTATTTCTTTAATAGCTAATGGTGTTAAGAGGAGGCTTTGAAGGATTGAACGTTTTCTAGAAACTTCTGTAGTTTGTTCGACAAATTGATAATCTTTCACTGCCAATTTAGATTCAGTGAGCAATTTAGGTAAGTTGAGCAATAATATTATAAAGGGAAGAAACCAAATTTTCTGAAATATAACAACGAAATAGAAAGTTATGGAGAATAAAAGACTAACAAATTGTAGAAAAGATAAAGTTAAACCTGATATAGAATCGAATCCATACTTTGCGATGTTCAATTCATTTTGATACTTAGGCGTTTCTACATTTGTAATAGTTTGTGGATTAATTTTATTTAAGAATATGGTGTCCAGATTAAAGCTCATTTGAATACGTACTTTATCTTGAAAGTATGTATTAATGACTTTGATTAAATTCATGCCAATATACACTGAAAAAAGAAGACCCATCCATAGAACAACTTGTTGGGAATTAATTGAATTACTTACTAACGTATCTGTTAAATGTTTTGTTACTTCTATCTGACTTGTAGAAAGCAATGCAGTTAACAAGCCTAACACAAGAATTGTCACGTACAATCTCCAAGAATTATGATGAATTTCTTTTTTTAATAAATTAAACTTCATAATCTACCTCATAATTTCCAATTGCAAAGGTTCTATCAGATCCTGAAATGAATTCATATCTTGAACAGAATGTGTAGTGACAATTTTCATATTACAATCAATTGCGAAACCAACAGGTAAAAATCTCATTTTCAAGTATTTATTCATGATATGAGGTGGAACTAAATAGAATTGAGCCCTTTCTTTAAAGTGATTGATTAACATTCCGATGCTAGATGGATCGGAGTCTAAAAGAACTACGATATTTAGATCATGATTCATCTCAGTATACTTATCAATAACTTCTAGTGTTTGTTCACACAAGTCGCAATGAGTGCTTGCTAAAAATAGTATTAAATGATCTTCAATTAAGTCATGTAAGTTGGTGTGGTCAGAGAGAGGCATGTTTGGTAAAAAATCATCAATTTTGAGAATATCTAAGTCATATTTTTTCAAGAATTCAGGCTTTTCCATTTAATATCGCTCCTAAGTTTTTAATTATCATCATAAGGAGAAACCAAACATTCTTACATAAATAAGCCCTAAATTTTATATAATATTAATTATTTTGTTGAAAATATAGACTTTATTGTTAATTATGTGTTAATTATTATATATTGATAGAGTATAAACCAGGATTTAGTATATAGCTTCATAATATATGCTAGTACTGATTCCTAAACTTAATCTCTTTGTATGAATTAAAGATAAATATAAAATTTAATTTTTATCCATAAGATAAACAATGTCATCATTGCTGCCTTTCTCTCTTCAAACAAAGAATTGCAGAATCCGCACAGAGTGTCGTGACTACAATCAAAGGAGGGATTTTATTGTCGACACTTATATGGAAGGATTATTCAGTTATATACACCGCACAAATTAACACACTACTATTAGAGACGGGAGGATTCATTATTGTTTCTGATGTTCATTCGTTTCTAAGTGTTGATCAGAACTACATTAGGTGCATCATCCTTGATTGTCCAAATTTCTCAATTAATGATTTCATTTTTCTAAGAAGAAAAGTGAAACAAGGTATAGATATAATTGTTATTGATCAAGACTGGAATAAGGAATTACATAATTTCTTGAAGAATCAGCGTTACCAATTAAAAAAAAGAGAAGCTGCATTTAATGAATTTAATTCTTCATCGTTTTGTTGTGAAGAAATGATTCAAATAAACAAAATGAATAGATCAGTGATTATTCAAGGAAACATCGAAGTTGAAATGACTAAAAAGGAATTTAATCTATTTTATTTTCTATTTGAAAATAAAGGACAGATTATTAATACAGAGGAAATAATAAAAAGAGTTTGGTCAGGGCTAACTTCCGAAGCAAATGTATACATGACTATTCAAAAGATCAGAAACAAGGTCGAAATCAATCCTAAGTCTCCTGAACTATTAGTCACTAAAAAAGGAGGGGGATACATTTTTAATTATCCAAATCAAATTTAGGATAAATTTATAGATTTATACAATTGTTTTTTTATAAACTTATGAATGTAAATGACAGAATAAATGAGAGGAGGTAATAGAATGGCATGTCCTTCTGGATGGACTCGTATTGGAACATGTACTGACTATTCTTGTAGTACATCTTCTTGTGACAATCCCGCTTATGCTGGATTTGTAATCCAATATAAGCATACTTATGACCGTTGCTCTCAAAGTGGAACAACGAAATGCTACTATGTGACTAGTACTTTTGAAGATTGCGAGTGTAGATAATAAAAATTAAGAAAGAACGCCTGCAATATACCGCAGGTGTTCTTTAATTACTAGGATTTTTGGAATGCATGTAAAGCTAATGACTATGTACCAACCGAGAAATGGAGTTCATATGAAAATTTTATTGTGGACCGATAACCTAAGTTTCCTAGCATATGTACAATCATTATTTAATGGAGCGTCTATTATTACTGTTAGTAGCAAAGATGATTTGCAAAAAATTCATTTAGGTGAAATAGAGAAAATAATTCTTCATTTATCAATGGTTAGGAAAGAACATGAATTGCAATATTTAATAAATTTATACTTAGGGGCTATAGCGGATATTTATCTGTATTATGATTCGACTAATTGTGTTGATAAGACATTTAGAATTCTTGGTAAAATTGGAATAAATGTTCAAAAAAATGTTTTGCTGAATACAAAAAAAAGTATTTATGCTTCAAAATTACATTTAGATTTTGACAGAAAAGCTGTCTTAAAAAATAATAAATGTATTGATTTAAGTTCTAGGGAATATCAAGTTCTTCAATTTCTCATTAATCATTGTAATAGTGTTGTTTATACAACCGAACTCTTGAAATCTGTTTGGAAAGGCTTTGGTTGTGAAGCTAATGTTTATATGACTATACAAAAAATAAGAAAAAAAATAGAGGAAAATCCAAAAAAACCTAAATATTTATTAACCAGAAATGGTGGCGGTTATATTCTGAAATTATAAAAATTGAAATAAAGGAAGGATTAATCATGAATTTACCATTTAAAAAAATGAATTATAGACCCTCAGTACTTCAAGTTGGTGAACTGCTGCCGAATGTACTAATTCATGAGAAAACAACATATCTATATGACTTTATTAAAGATGAGTATCTAATGATACTATTATTAAGTGTGTCTTGTAGATCTTGTGAGAGTGCACTCGAGTCTTTGGTTGAATTCAGTAAAGAACATACAGATGCTAACGTCCTTATTTTAATTGATGCTCCAGAACGAGAGAAAGAACTTTTAGAAACCATTTTTAAAAGTTATCAAATCTGTTCCTTCAGCTCAGAAGCAATGAAAGAACAACTTAATACAGGTACCATACCATGGTTATACAGTATTGATAAAGAAGGCTTTATCATAAAAAGCTACGTTTGTGGTCTGGATTATTACAATTTAGCAATACCACCATACTTTGATTATTCATAAACGTAAGGCCTACTTACTGTAACAACGCTCAGTTAATTGGAGTGTTAGTAGAAACAGCTATCTTCATACAATCGTAATACGTATGCTAACAGTAGAGTTTTCCTCTGATTAGCGAAGATTTTTATGATTAGACGCAAAGGCGACTGAATTTCAAGATAAATTGTTTTTTGAAATTTTTCACGTTACAAAATAGAGAACTTTTATGGTGGAACCTAAAATGTATGTTTGTCTTTCGATCTGATTACAGGAGGTCATAATGGGATTAACATTGATTCTTATAGATTATTTTTTTTCTTTTATCTTTTTCGTTTCCTTTTATTTCAAAGCAAGAAATATTTTTAACTTTTCATATGAAATCAAGAGTTACAACATTGTTCCGTCATCTTTAGCTCAAGTGGCTGCTGTCACTGTAATTATATTGGAGTTCCTGTTAGCAATCCTATATGCATTTCACGTTCTTAATCCATATAAAGAAGTTGCAACAATATGTTTATTCATATTTTTCACAATTATTACTTACAGGAAGAAACGTGAAAGCGGAATAGAATCATGTAATTGTTTTGGGAAAGTGAGCTTTCTAAATAAAAACCCAATTTTGCGAAATATATTTTTTATTGTTCTATCGTTAGTTCAAATCATTATTTCAAATCAACAAAGAGACATCAGACATTCACTATATTTATTATTGGCGTACAGTATTTTTATTGTGATTTTTGATATTTGGGATACTTTGAAAAAAATCAAGAAACTGGGGCCAAGTTTATGAATATTCTAATAATAGGTATTGTTCTAGTTGCATTAATTATTGTTTTGATTTTGATTAATCAAAACTTAAAAGATATGCAGAAGGCGTTATTGTCCAAATGTGTTTCTCAACTTAACCTAAGTAGTACTGATTCTTATAACTTCATTTTTTTAAACTATCGAGCGCAGGAATTCCAAAGTATTGAAGAAAAGTTGGCTATTGGAACATTTCAAAACACAATAGTTATCTTTGATGGTCCTGAATGGTTATTTAAAACCAAACAGAAAAAATTTAAACATATTAATTTATTACATGCCTCTACTGTTATGGTTGAACCGTCAATCTATAAAACTAACGTTGCTTACATTCTAAATGGAAGAAAATTAAAAATAATTGAAAATGCAAATAATTACTTATAAAAGATTTAGATATTATTTATTTCCAAATCTTAAATGTGGAATATAATAGGAATATCCCTAGTATAAGTTTTATATTATTATGATTGGAATACAGGGATATCGTTTCTTTGAATTAATTAAACTATTATTAAGAGGAGGAAATAGAATGGCTGGGTGTCCGAGTGGTTGGTCTTATGTAGGGAAATGTAACCAAAATAGAACATGTGAAGACGGTTGTGATATCTGGGGAATAGGGTATGTTCATAATTATGACCGCTGCAAAAATTCATCCGGAACTACAAATTGTTTTTATGTGAGTTCAGATTATGAAGGCTGTGACTGTAAACATCCTTAAGTCTAGTTTACAAGTTTCGTCGAAATGATCGTTATAAGAGTAGTAGGAGACCTTTTCATCAAGATATAAATCATCTAAATTCTCTTCTCAAGTCAAGTTCTTTTCGAAAGTAAAGGACTTGACTTGCTCTTTGAATCATATAGTAAGTTTCGTCATTTGGAAGTACTACTGATTCCGTCCTTATCTGTTCCATATGTAAATACATACGAATGAGTGTTACAGATTTATAAAGAGTAGTCTATGTTAGAAGATAAATCGTATGGGGCAGTTTTGGGAAGTATGAACAATAGTTAAAAAGCTTTTTGTTATCTAACTATATATTTAAATTATTGAAAGATGAGTAGGAGGTTTAACTATAGAATATTATTATGAAAATTATAGAAATAATTGAAGTTCTCTCGATAAGCGACGAACCTTTTTGTGATTCACCACGAAGCCTTCCTTTCCTAACGCGTTTCGCATACGTCAGTAGCCAGAATAAGGACGAAGCTGGTGAATACCTAAAAAAATATGTGCTTTTATATGTGCATCCCAATCTACTTGTTTTTCTCTTAGGACAACACTCTTCATCCGTTTGTAGTGACCTGCGCGATGAATTTAAGCAATTTTACACACCCAACCACAGTGCCCACTTGTTTATTCCTTGAACGGGCTGGCATTGGGCTTCAAAATCCAGCTTCCCTCTCCGTGCAAATTCGTGTTGAGCTTTTTAGAAATATTCTACCTGCGCTTTCAGATAAGCCGTTTCTTCTTCTGCACTAAAAAGGTTCTTCGTCCAACGTCCACGATAGTTCTCAGAACCCTCTCTGTTTTGGTTATTGCGAACCTAACCTCAGAAAATCTGATTCATATTCTTTTCTGTGTATTTACTGACAACTCAAGACGTAAATTTAAATACGGCCATATGCTGAACAACACGTAGGGTGTTGTGAGAGGTCGGCTATTCAACGAATGGGTAATCTCCTATTCAATTGAAGATAGAGAAGCGAAGAGGATGTTAAACTCGCTAAGACTTCATACACAAAATCTAACGTTGACGTTAACGTTAATATTATATATAATTATGTACATAACATTATAGACATATAAAAAGAAGTAGAGGTGAAGGAATGAGTTTATATAAAATCGACGACGCAGCCAAGGAATGTGGTTTGACCAAGCGAACCATTCGGTATTATGAAGAGATTGGTGTCATGCCTTCACCTCAGCGGACAGATGGCGGTACGCGGTTGTACACTCGGGAGGATATCGATTATCTGAAAAAGGTGGTTCGCGCCAAAGAGGTACTTGGATTCTCCCTTCAGGAGTTACATACCTATGTGGCAACAGCAGATGCCTTGAACGAACAACGTTTTGACTACCAGCAGACGACCGAAGTAAGAGAACGGATCGAGAAGCTTACCGCGATGGAAACAACGCTGGATGGTCAGCTGCAACTGATTGAGCAGAAACTTCAGAGCATACATGCCGTACAGACTGAACTGGAAGAGCTGCGTGAACGCGTTCGGAGCGGTATTCAGAAGTTACAGGCACATGATCTGCAGGGTGATGAAGACGGCTAACCGAATTAGTATCTATTTTCAAATAAACAAAACTGTATACACATAATCGCTACATGGAGTGAGCACCATAGTACCTGTGGCGATCCTGTACAAACACCGGATGTTTCGGTGTCATTTGTGCCTTTTTGTTACCTCTAATTCTGAAAATGTATAGAATGTTTTCATTATTTTCACGGTTGTTTTCAAATGAAAAATTTCACCACATAAATTATTCACAGGAGGAATTACGTATGAAAAGAGAGCCATCATTACCGGACGAATTGCCTTCATCACGTGGGGGCCTGTTATCCCAGCCGCGAGCGGTATGGGCGGTTGCTTTTGCATGTATCATATCTTTTATGGGTCTGGGTCTGGTTGACCCGATTCTGCCCGCCATTGCAGATCAGTTGCATGCTTCGAAAAGCCAGGTGTCACTGCTATTTACCAGTTATAACGCTGTAACCGGGGTAGCGATGCTGATTACAGGTGTCGTATCCAGCCGGATTGGTGTGAAGTGGACGCTGCTCAGCGGTATATTGTTGATTATTATCTTCTCGTTCCTCGGCGGTACCTCAGACACGGTAGGTGCACTGGTTGGTTACCGTGGCGGTTGGGGACTGGGTAATGCCTTGTTCATCGCAACGGCGTTATCTGCCATTGTGGGACTGTCCACGTCGGGGACAGCCAAAGCGATTATTTTGTACGAAGCAGCGCTTGGTCTCGGGATTGCGGTTGGACCGCTGCTTGGTGGTGAGCTAGGTTCCATCTCTTGGCGTGGCCCGTTTTATGGGGTGGCTGTTCTGATGGCGATTGCCTTTATCAGCATTACATTTATGTTGCCCAAGATGGCCAAACCGAAAACACGCAGTTCTTTGTCCGATCCGTTTAAAGCATTAAGTTATCCTTCACTGAAAACATTGGCGATTACCGCCTTCCTGTATAACTTTGGTTTCTTTACCTTGATGGCTTATTCACCATATGTCATGAATCTGGATGAGCACGGCTTGGGTTATGTATTCTTTGGCTGGGGACTGATGCTGGCGATTACGTCGGTATTCGTGGCACCAAGATTACAACGCCGATTCGGATCGGTTCCGTCCATGAGTGTCATGCTTACATTGTTCGCGATTGATCTGGTTGTTATGGCAGTAGGTACGGTGATGGGTTCACCAACTACCGTTATTGTGGCAGTCATTGTAGCGGGGATTTTCCTTGGGATTAACAACACGTTAATTACAACGGCTGTTATGGAAGCTGCACCTGTAGAGCGTTCTGTTGCTTCTGCTGCATACAGCTTCGTTCGTTTCCTGGGTGGTGCACTTGCTCCATGGCTTGCGGGTAAATTGTCCGAGTGGTTCCTGCCGGAAACGCCGTTTTATTTTGGTGCATTAATGGTTCTGGTTGGAGTCGTGGTACTGCTGGTGCGCCGTCATCATCTGCGGGATATCGATTCCGCCATTACATCTCATTAATTCACAGGAGGAATTGCAATGTTGAAACGTATATTGGTTGCTGTTGATGGTTCGGATCATGCGCATAAGGCTTTGGAGCAAGCACTGATCCTGGCTGAAAATATGAAACAACCCGCAAGTCTGTTGATCGTGCATGTGAATCCGGCTATCTCTATCAATGAACCTGCATTGGGTGTTGATCTGGAAGCTCGGATTGCCGAAGAAGGGCAACATATTATAGAACCGGTGACTAATCAGTTGTCCGGGCGTGACATTGCATATGAAACGCTGTTGATTGCAGGTGATCCCGTTAATGAGATCTGCCGTGTGGCGCGTGAACGAGATTGTGGAATGATCGTGATGGGCGCGGCTGGGAAAGGTATGATCGCAGAGATGATCGTGGGCAGTGTCAGTCATAGCGTGTTAAAACATGCAGAATGCCCCGTCCTGACGGTTAAATAGGTTGTGAAATCCTTTATAATGCAATAGCTCAAGATTGCCACAATGGCTCATCAGGCACGTTACAAGCTATGATTGCCGAATACCGTAGTGGGTTGATGGCACGGAAATAGTGTATAAATAGATTATATAAATTGAACTGAACTTTTACATGAGACTATGGTTGTTCTGTCATCGAAGTGGCAGTGTAATATTCTTAAGTTCAATAGGCTCTAAAAGGATGGAGGATGCAGCATATGAAAAAACAACATCTGTTTATCGGTGGCCAACCGACCGAATCTGTAGATTATAAAACACTTCAAGCACCATACTCCGGGGAAACGCTGGCAGAAGTCTCTTCGGCTTCAGCCGAGGAAGCGGAGGCTGCTGTTGCAGCTGCGGTTCAAGCTGGGAAGGCAATGCGCCAGATGCCTGCACATCAGCGTGCAGATATTCTGTACAAGTTGTCCTCCATGCTTGAAGAACGCAAGGAAGAAGCAGCGCGAATCATTGCGCTTGAAGCGGCGAAGCCAATTACGGCAGCACTGGCCGAGGTTGACCGGACGGTGGAAACATATCGTTTTGCCGCTGAGGAAGCCAAGCGGCTGACCGGAGAGACGGTTCCGATGGATGCAGCCAAAGGTGGAGAAGGACGTATCGGTTATACGATGCGGCAACCTCTAGGTGTCATCGGTGCGATTACGCCGTTTAATTTTCCAATGAATCTGGTAGCCCACAAAGTAGGCCCAGCGCTGGCAGCGGGCAATACGATCGTACTCAAACCTGCGGAACAGACGCCTCTGTCTTCCTATTACATCGCTAATCTGCTTCAGGAAGCCGGACTGCCGGATGGTGCACTGAACGTGGTGAGTGGTGATGGCAAAACCATTGGTGATGTGCTTGTGGAGCACCCCCGTGTTGCTCATATTACGTTTACAGGCAGTCCAGCGGTAGGGACGAGCATTCGTAGCAAAGCAGGACTAAAACGCGTGACATTGGAGCTAGGGTCGAATGCAGCGGTGATTGTGGATAAGGACGCAGATCTGGACAAAGTGGTTCCTCGATGTGTGACCGGTGCTTTCACGTATCAGGGACAGGTATGTATCTCGCTACAGCGGATTTACGTACATCGTGATATTTCGGATGAGTTCATTCGGCGTTTCGCTGAAGCGGCTAAACAAGTGGTGGTCGGAGACCCGCTGAGACCGGATACGGTGGTCTCTGCGCTGATTACCTCCAAGGATGTACAGCGTACACTCGACTGGATTGAAGAAGCCAAACAGGCAGGGGCTGAGGTGGCAGCAGGCGGTCAAGCTGAAGGAGGCATTCTTCGTCCAACGGTATTGATTAACGTTCCGCGTGATGCCAAGGTATCCTGTCAGGAAGTGTTTGCACCCATCGTTGTGATCAATACGGTAGATTCCGTTGAAGAGGGTATTGAACATGTTAACGATTCGATATACGGGCTTCAGGCAGGCGTATTTACAAACGATATCCATACCGCCCTCCATGCTGTCGATCAGATTGAAGCAGGCGGAGTTATGATTAATGATATTCCGACGTTCCGAGTGGATCATATGCCCTATGGTGGGGTGAAACAGAGTGGTATCGGACGTGAAGGTGTAAAATATGCTGTAGAGGAAATGACAGAATTGAAATTTGTTATGTTTAACAAAGGGTGATTCTCTTCCATTATTTTACTCGATATACCGTATTCCAATGAAAACATAATCACACACGCCTGTGCCAGAATAATGGCACAGGTTTTTTTATATGAAGATCATGGAAAAAGTTTTCAAAAATACATGCGGATTCTTCGCCGACTGCGGGTTCACATCTGATGAGACGGGTATAACATAGTTAACATACCGCAACATAACTGACCAAACGCCGCTCATATCACTGAAGCATGATGTACCCATCCAGAGCACGAGCGGAATGAAGCGGTACAGCATTGCCGAAAGTCTTATATTCTCTCATTATTCAAATAAAATGCAGTATGAATTAAGCCTGAACTCTGGAGTTGCAGGACAGGCAGGAGGTGTATTCAAATGGCATATTCCATGGTTGACGTATCGGGAATGTCAGGCGTAAGTCTGAACGAACTGAGCCAGTATGCGGAGACAGGTCTTCTGAATCCGGCTTTTGGGGATATAGATGAGGACATCTATTATGAAAAGCAGGAATTGTTGAGACTCCAGCAAATCCTTTTCTGTAAGGAAGTAGGTATGAAGGAGAATGAGATTGCCCCGATGCTACGGGATAATCCTCAGGATGTCATACGCATCATGAAGCAACATCGCATTGATATTCTGGAGAAGGCACTCCGTCTGCATGGATTGATTCAGACACTGGACAAAACGATCTCTCATTTGCAAGGTGAACAGGAAATTGATGAACATGATCTTTATATCGGTTTTGTAAATAAGGGGCGTCACCAGTTGCTGAATGAATCGGGTTCTGAAGCTGTAGTCACTAATGATATGAACCATGTGCAGACAGACGGTGCTCAGAGGTCCGACATCCAATCTTCCAATTCATCCACATTACCTGAAAATCAGGAGTTGAAGTCAAAAGAAGATTATCTGGATTCCCAGGCGAAAATTGATCAAGTTCATCTGGACTTGCAACAGGCCATTGAGGACGGATTGGAGCCCGGTAGTGCAAAAGTACAACAGATTATTGGCAGGCATCTTGAATGGATCAAAGGTTATTATACACCCACCGCTGAGATCTATCGGGATTTGGCCAATCTGTATGTAGAGCATAAAAATTTCCGTCAGATGTATGATGGTTACCACCCGAGGCTGGCTGAATTCCTGCGGGATGGGATGATGATTAAAGCGGAACATGATTTATCCTAGATGCATAAAGTAACATGGGCGAGCAAGAACATGGGTGTGAATCATAATGGATAACAAAGAGCGCAGACCTCTGAGAGGACTGCGCTCTTTGTTATTACGGGTTCTTCATCATCGTGTGTGATGAGACTCCGATCACCTTATTCATCATTTCCTAAAGGGGTATGGTTGCCTCCAACTGCTCTGTGAGCAGGCTTACGGCTTTCTCCAGGAAGACGCGGTCTTCGTCGTCAAAACGGTTTTTGATCGGGCTGTCGATATCCAGCACCCCGTACAGTTCGCCGTTTTTGATAATAGGTACGACAATCTCACTGTTCGATGCTGCATCACAGGCAATGTGGCCTGGGAAGGCATGAACATCATCAACGACCAGGGTACGTTTTTCCGCAGCAGATGTGCCGCATACACCACGTCCCAATGGAATTCGGATACAGGCAGGCAGTCCTTGGAATGGCCCGAGAACCAGTTCTTTTCCATCATACAGATAGAAGCCGACCCAATTGGTGTCGGTCATAAATACATTGAGCAGCGCAGCAGCGTTGGCCAGATTGGCAATCGCACTAGGTTCATCGCGGATCAGAGCACTTAACTGTCCCAGGACGGCGGTGTGCTGCTCACTTCGTGTTCCTTCATAGGAAACAGCTTGAAACATGGTAAATCACCCTCCCGAGCAAAATGGTACTTATTTTCAAGATAGTGCAGAGGATGCGGTTAGTCAAGCGGAGGATTTCGGAAAGGGAAGGGAATACCTGAAGAATCCTCCTGTTTCTCAGCTTCTTACGTGGGGTAATTACTTAGCAACCACGGAGGGCTATAACCCGGGAAGGAGCTTGGCTTATGCATGCAGAGGTACAGAATCTTTTTGTACGGATTCATCTACTATATTTCGCGCAAAATCAGGATTTGAACGTTAGCGAGGCACTGCCCCTATTGGAAGAACGGGGATATCGCGTTGGAGAGCGGGAGATCAAGCAGGAGCTTGAACACCTGACACAGGAGAACTTCCTGACCGCCCACGGGGACCAATGGAGCCTGACCGGGACTGGCATCGAAGAATTCAAGGAAATCACGGCTGTGTTTGGCCGGGTTAGCGATGAATTACTGGGAAAGGGCAAGAAAACGTCCAAAGCTTAAAATTCATTAGGACAAGCCATGATTCCGTAATTCACTCAAACTTGAATTGTTCCATACGTACAACAAGACCGGGAGCGAAATTGGCCCGGTTTTTTGACGTGTGTGCATGACTGAACAGTTGCCATTCGGCGCAGGTTATGATTAGATGACTAGTGAATATTATGGTCTGCGGAGATAGATCGGATCGGAGTGTCTTTATATGTATAAATGCAAAGGAAGAATTCCCGAAATGGAGACTGCGCGGCTTCGTCTGCGTAAAATGCGTCGCCGGGATGCGGCTCAGATGTTCGCATGCTGGTCAGATCGCGAGGTGACCCGTTACATGAATCTTGCACCCATGATTGGGACAAGCGAAGCGGCGGACATGATTGGACTGCTCAACCAAATGGCAGGAGAAGAGGATGCGATCCGCTGGGGGATCGAACTCAAAGAAACAGGCAAGCTCATCGGCAGCTGTGGCTTTAACACATGGCAGCTTGAAGGCGCCTTCCGGGGTGAGATCGGTTATGAGCTGGGACGTGATTATTGGCGACATGGTTATATGACGGAGGCTTTCTCCGCATTGCTGCCCTTTGGATATGAGACCATGGGTCTTAATCGAATTGAAGCGCTGGTTGATCCGCGTAATCTGGCGTCCGGCGATTTCCTGACGAACCGCGGCTTCACGCGGGAAGGATTGCTGCGACAGGTGCAACATACGTCCACCGGATACAAGGATATGGTAATGTATTCCATGTTGTATGATGAGTTCCTTCGCAAGAAAGGTAAATAAAAGAGAGAATATATGATTTTTTTTAAATACACGTAAACGAAGAAACAGAACAAAGCTGGAGAAGCGAAGCGTTCGCCTTTAAAGCTTTCTGAAAGAAAGCTACATCGGAAGTTTGTGCTGGTTCGTAGTAGAGGTGTAAATTAACGTACCAATTATATAGAGAATGAAGAGAGAAGGGTTTGTGTGAATGCAACTGGAGGTTTGAAGCGCAGTTTCATCTTGACGGGGCTGTTGCTCGCGACATTTCTGTCAGCAATTGAAGGCACCGTAATTGGTCCGGCAGGGCCGACCATTGTCAGTGAGCTGGGGAGTGTACAGCTGCTGAGCTGGATTTTCACGGCATACCTGTTGACGATGGCTGTGAGTACGCCCATTTTCGGTAAAATCAGTGACCTGTATGGACGAAAGCCTGTATTTCTGATCGGCTGTGCCTTATTTTTACTGGGTTCACTCTTGTGCTGTCTTTCGCAGAACATGGAGCAATTAATTATTTTTCGTGCCATTCAAGGGATCGGTGCGGGTGCAGTAGTTCCTGTTACATTTACGATTATTGGGGACATCTACGCCATTGAAGAACGTGGCAAAATCCAAGGCTGGATTAGCTCCGTGTGGGGCATTTCCTCTCTGGCGGGACCGCTGCTTGGCGGTTATTTTGTAGATAATCTCGGCTGGCAGTGGATCTTTGGTTTTAATGTGCCATTTGGTCTGCTTGCGATGTGGTTTGTATTTCGTTATCTGAAGGAAGATATCTCTCCGCGTACAGCCAAAATTGACTATGTTGGTGCGATGACCTTCACGGTGGGCATTACCGCATTGTTGTTTGTCCTGTCGGCGGGTGGGCAATATTATGCCTGGAGTTCTCCGTTGATTGTTGTGCTGAGTGTGGTCGCCGCTCTGTTTATCATTTTATTTTTCGTGGTGGAAAAAAGAGCTCAGGCTCCAATGGTTCCACTACATCTGTTCCGAATTCGGGACATCCGTGTGGCGAATATCGCTGGACTGCTGACCAGTACTTTGATGATCGGCCTGACCAGTTATTTGCCGCTCTGGGTGCAGGGGGTTCGGGGAGGTAATGCGACGGAATCCGGGCTGCTGCTCGCACCGATGTCGGTGGGTTGGCTCATTGGTAGTGTGATGGCAGGCCGTCTGTTAATGAAAATTGGATCACGTATGACCGCATTGATTGGGTTAACCGGTATTGCGATTGGATCGGGTGGACTCTTTCTGGTTGGCGGGACATCCCCGCAGGCTGTGCTATTTGTATTGACCTTTATTTATGGTCTTGGTTTCGGTTTTGCTTTTACAATCTTCACCATTATTGCGCAGTCTTCTGTAGGATATAAGGAGCGTGGCTCCTCTACGGCATTGCACACGTTCATGCGTACGTTGGGACAGACGATTGGTGCAGCGGCTTTTGGCACTTGGTTAAACTATCGGATCTCCACGTTATCCAGTGAACAGAATCTGGCGGAGGCGGGAATTTCGGAGAGTGATCTGAACGAACTGCTCGCACCACATACGGATGCTGCCCTATCTGATGACAAATGGGCGCTACTGCGTAACGTGCTGGAAGGAAGCTTGCATTCCTTGTTTGTGATTATGTTTGTCATTGCATTGGTCTCGTGGGTAACGACGCTTGCTTTACGCAAACGTTTAATTGTACCCGAAGATGCAGATGCTCCACCGCAGCCACAAGGCTCAAAGTAAAAAGAAGATATATATACGAAAAACATATGAAAAACCGGATTCGCCGATGTCAGGCAAATCCGGTTATTTTTGTTGGCACATGTGCAGTGGACTAGAGTGTATCTTCAAACTCAGGCAAGTGATACGTTAGTGGGATATCCGGGTCTAAAGCATTTTGAAGTACAGGCTGGCTGATCCTGGTGAATCGTCCAGACGAATTTCTAAGGAACGGAGGACGTCTTATTTGACCTTCTGCTCCTCTTTCTAAATTGTAAGGAACATGAGACAAGTTATTTCCCGAAATCACCTGAAAAAGACGTTGTTAACGGCTGTTTATTCAAAGATAGCGTGTGTCAGATTCCTTAAAATGCTGCGAGCGCTTCAAACCCCTGAATAAGACGTCACAGGTTCGTTAGCGTTAGCGCTCCCGCTCCATAGCTGCTCCAGTACATTCTGTTCCGCTCCGGCTTTCGGCAGGTTTGAAGATACGCTCTAGCTGCTCGCTGATAAACGGTCTGCAGAATGTGCAAGCCTTCCCAAGAGTTCGGACAGCAATTCCTTGTCTTCCTCACTTAGTCCACTTACCGCCCGATCAATCTTCAACGCATAGCCTGGATAGATGTCATCCATGGTGCGCTGTCCTTCTTCGGTCAGTTCCACAAAGATGATACGTCTGTCCTGCGGACAATGTTTGCGGTGTAACAATCCTTTTTGCTCCAGCTTATCGATCACATAGGTCACATTACCACTTTGCAGCAGAAGTTGTGCGCCAACCTGTTGAATCGGCTGAGCTCCTTTCATATATAACACTTCGAGCACCCCGTATGCGGTGGGGTTGAAGCCATGCACTTTGCTTCCGGATACAGCGTGTTCATTCACGCTCTTGAATGTCTGGGCCAAGGTGCGGTACAGATGAAGTGAACGTTCGGTTCCGATTTCTTGTAATTCCAGCATGCTGATCCCGCCTTTTCAGATTAGTTTTATAAGTTGAAATGATGAAGAGGGGTCCTCTCCGTTATGCTGTTCATGTAAAAGAGTATTTCAACTTATATGAGTTGGTTAGTTATGTTTGACGATTCAGGTTGTCGCCATGGTTTAATTGTAAACTTCTATTTCTACGAAAAACATGCGATATGTCACAAGATTTGCATTTTTAGCATTTAAAATTTGATCATTCATCATGCTGAAAAATCATCCTTCAGATGTCGCTTTTTCTCCGCCTCTGGCAGGAGGTCGAGTTAAGGGTTGCTCTATATAATGAGTTCATACTATGAATTGGAATATAATGGAGGAGAAGAAGGATGACAAGTGATTTAACGTTTGAAGGACAACGACCGCTGAAGAATAACCGATCTTTTGTAACATTGATGGTGGCACAGGCTATTTCCAATCTGGGTGATTGGCTGCATCTGCTCGCAATTCTGACCCTCGTGGGTATCCGCTGGAATGCAACGCCATGGGAGATTACATTTGTCACACTTTCCGCAGCACTACCCATTCTGTTGACAGGGCCATTCGCAGGCACACTTGCAGATCGCCTGAACCGAAAATGGCTGATGATTGTAGCTGATGGTGCACGGATCATCATCGTGGGTGCGTTAATTTTTGCTGACCAGATCTGGCACGTCTACATACTGCTTGTCCTCAAATCCCTGTTTGATGTAATCTTCTCTCCGGCCAAAAACGGAAAGCTGAAGGAAATTGTACCCCGCGAACAACTTGCGCAAGCTGTATCCATCAGCTCGGTGATCGAACAGATGTCCAAAATTATTGGTCCAGCGCTTGGCGGACTTTTGGTAGCCGCCTTTGGAATTACCTGGTGTTTTGTTCTCGATTCAGCGTCTTTTCTGATCTCCGGCATCATTTTATTGTGGATTCCTGGAACTCGGGTGATCCAAACCGCAATTCATAACGTAACAGAAGTAGAGGAAGAGCCAGCTGGGGATGTTCGCAACCGCTCAAAAGGCTCTTTTTGGAAAGAAACACTGGAGGGTATCCGCATGCTTGCATCTCTCCCTCATGTAGGAACGTCTCTGATTTTGCTTGCTTCAGCCATACTTTTTCTGCAATTTGCCGATTCACAGACTGTGGTGTTATTCAGACAACTTCCCGGAATTTCAACTGATCTGCTGGGATGGTGCGTGGCAGCAAGTGGCGCAGGTACATTAATTGCAGCGATGAGTGTACGGAAGTGGAAGCATGCAGGGCATGTTTTGAAAATGGGTCTGGGCACCATACTCATGGGTCTGGTTATCGGCGGAGCCGGAGTTATTGTTGGGATTTGGCCGCACGCTGGGCTAGGTGCCAATCTGTTGTTAGTATCCCTCTTTGCCCTGGCAGGTGTTGGAATTGGGTTTGCAATTGTCCCCTTTCAGATCCTGTTGCAGGAACAGACACCTGAGGCGATGACAGGCAGGGTGTTTGGAACGGTAGGCAGCGTGATGACAGCCAGTAATATTATGGGCCCGGTGGTAGGCGGATTCATGGTCACTTCATTTGGTGTAGTGCCGGCTTTTGTCTGTTCAGGCATTTTGCTGACCCTGCTTGGTTTGATTTATTTGATGAAACGTAGCGGGGAAAAAGCCGATCTGACTGGCTCCATTGAAGCCAAGACCATGATTGCAGGCGACTGAAAACAGGCCGGATCTGCTCAGGTTAGAACAGTTGAAATGAAGGTTTGAATTTACTTCAAATTTTAAGTTTTTGATTATAAAGCGTTTGAGTAAACGCCTTCACGTTTAATGAGGAACAGGCAGAAATCCCTGTATTCTAATTATTCCTAGGGGAAAACTCATATACCTTGTCCCACCAACGCATTAGCGGAAAGGGGGTGAAGCAACTTGAATGTAAAGTTACCAAAATCGATAGTGCGTCTTGGAAGCATACCACTGGCTATACTCGCCGGGACTTTGATGCTGGGGTTTGGATCGTCACATGTATACGCAGACGAGGCTCAGGTATCTTCTGAAGAACCGTCCAGCGGATTGTCGCTAAATTTGTTTTCACGTGATTCGGATGGCGGGTTGAACCTGACTCCGTCAGTATCGGTATCCACACCACTGCTGGATGTTGAAGTTCCGTCGATCAAAGCGAATGAATCGACAGGTAAGCTGAGTGTATCTGAGCTGAAAGTAGATACACCGCTTGGATCGGCCGGAACATCAGAGATTGGGATTGATGCGAAGAAGGGAACCGTCGAACTGCCGTCTGTACAGGCGGATACACCGGTGTTCAAAGCCGATGTATCAAGCAGTCAGGTGAACCTCAATGAAGGTACAGCTTCCTTGCCTGGCGTTACCGCAGAGGTACCCAATGTGATCAAGGCAGAGACGTCTGCTGTGAAAACAGACCTTCGGCAGGGCAAGGTTGAATTGCCTTCCGTGAAGGTGGATGTACCTGAAGTTACTTCGGTCAATATCTCTTCATCCCATGTGGATCTGAGTAAGGGAAATGTACAGTTGCCCTCTGTAAAAGCAGAAGTTCCAGTTGTAGACGTATCCGCTGAACTCAATCCTGATCAGGAAAAGGTGGAGATTCCAAGTGTGAAGCCGGAACCGCCTGTAGTCACTCCGGAAAAGCCGACGCTCGTCAAAACACCGAATGTTGAAATTTCCAGTTCGAGTGCACTCGCAGATCCTGTTTCACCACAGAACGACGAGGAAGGACAGGACGCAATACAGGTTACGGGTAAAGTGATGGAGGTCACCCCGGAACCAGTAGTACGTCCAGAACAACCTATTGTCCCGCAGGCATTGCCTATGGAAGGAACCGATCTGACGCAGGATTCCGATGTTAATGCAGGTTTGCCCGATAACGAGTTATTCCTCGTAGATCAGACAACTGCTAAACCAGCTGTCACTGAACAAGTGCAGAGTAACAAGGAAGCCGATCTGAAACAAGATAATGCTGATGCAACATCTCCATTGCAACCTCGCACAGAACGACCAACAAGTTGGTCTGTTGCAGCAACTTCTCCCGGAGCAGCTAATGCTTCCGCCGGGACAAGCTCCGGTTCGACCGGTGTAACTGGAGGTGGAGCAACCGCTCCAGCCGCTGCACTTCCGGGAGCAACAACGGGTCTGGTTACGCCAGATTACGATTTTGCCTTCCGAATGGAACGGCTCGATGGGTTCAGTCAATGGTCACAGGCACCACCTGGGAGGCCGCCGCAATATACCTCTTTCTCTTAAGCAACAATGGCGTTAATTCAACCAAAATTGAGAAGGAGTGTATATAATCATGAAAAAAGTGAATCGTTGGGTAAAATTGTCGGTATTGTCGGGTACGTTGGTGGCTGGATTGCTGGGAGCTTCGCAGGCAACTTACGCAGATAGCTATAGCAATAATAGCAGTGGTAATCTGGATCTAAATGCAGGTTTGCGCCTGGAACTGGGATCTCTTCTGTCAGGACACCGTGACACAGGTCACGGGAACAATGGTAGCTACGGAGGTTCATCCAGTGCAACTGGAGCATTGAATCTGGATCTTGGCCTTAACGCCGGCTTATCTTCCGAGAGTATGAACCGTTACAATGATCATTCTTCCGACCACACAGTTGAGCGTAACAGTTCTGGCAAGCTGGACCTTGGCCTGAATGCCAATGTGTCGGGAGAAGGTACAACGATGAACGACTATTCAAGAGGCCGCGATGATCGGAACGTAAACACCAGCTACGCGAGTGAAAGCCGTGGAGCACTGGGTCTTGGTCTGAACGTGAATGCCGAAGGAGAGAGTGCAGCGATGACTCAATCCGAACGCAACAATAGCGTGAATGACCGTGAGCGTAACGTAAACAGTAGCACTGCGAGCGAAAGCCGTGGAGCACTGGATCTTGGTCTGAACGTGAATGCCGAAGGTGAGAGTGCGACATGGACTCAATCTGAACGCAACAATAGCGTGAATGACCGTGATCGTAACGTAAACAGTAGCTATGCGAGTGAAAGTCGTGGAGTGCTGGATCTCGGTCTGAACGTGAATGCCGAAGGTGAGAGTGCAACATGGACTCAATCTGAACGCAATAACAGCGTGAATGACCGTGATCGTAACGTAAACAGTAGCTACGCGAGTGAAAGCCGTGGCACACTGGATCTGGGTCTGAACGCGAAAGCGGAGGGAGAGAGTGCAACATGGACTCAATCTGAACGCAACAACAGCGTGAAAGACAGCGAGCGTAACGACAACAGCAGCTATGCGAGTGAAAGCCGTGGCGCACTGGATCTGGGTCTGAACGCAAAAGCAGAAGGAGAGAGTGCAACGACGGCTCAATCTGAACGCACTAACAGCGTGAAAGACGGCGAGCGTAACACGAACAGTAGCTATGCGAGCGAAAGCCGTGGAGCACTGGATCTGGGTCTGAACGTGAATGCAGAAGGAGAGAGTGCAACAATGGCTCAATCTGAACGCAATAACAGCGTGAAAGACAGCGAGCGTAACGTGAACAGCAGTTATGCGAGCGAAAGCCATGGAGCGCTGGATCTTGGTCTGAACGCGAATGCAGAAGGAGAGAGTGCGACTTGGACTCAAACTGAACGCAACAACAGCGTGAAAGACAGCGAGCGTACCGACAGCAGCAACTACGCGAGCGAAAGCCGCGGCGCACTGGATCTGGGTCTGAACGCGAAAGCGGAGGGAGAGAGTGCAACATGGACTCAATCTGAACGCAACAGCAACGTGAAAGACAGCGAGCGTCACGACAACAGCAGCTATGCGAGTGAAAGCCGTGGAGCACTAGATCTGGGTCTGAACGCGAAAGCAGAAGGAGAGGGTGCAACGATGACTCAATCCGAACGCAACAATAGCGTGAATGACCGTGAGCGTAACGTAAACAGTAGCACTGCGAGCGAAAGCCGTGGAGCGCTGAATCTCGGTTTGAACGTGAATGCGGAAGGAGAGAGTGCAACGATGGCTCAAACTGAAAGCAACCACAGCGTGAAAGACAGTGAGCGTAACGTAAACAGCAACTACGCGAGCGAAAGCCGTGGAGCCTTGGATCTCGGTCTGAACGTGGATGCAGATGCAGAGAGTGAAACTACTTCCGTGGTGGAAACAAATCGGTAATATGAGATTTTCACTTTAATATGAAGAAGCAGGGACTCCGGAACCCCTGCTTCTTTTTTTGCATTGTTACGACATATGAGTTAGCGTTCTTCTGAATGTTCTTCTAATAAGCGCACTATCTTTTCAAATGTATACTTGCCTTCGGCAATGTTGACCATAAATTCTACGGCATATTTACGTTCCATCTGCAAATGGTAGCCATTCACTCGCAGAAAGGACTTGGTTACAAGATAAGCTGTACGTTTATTTCCGTTATAGAAACAGTGGTTTTTAACCAATGACTCTAATAAGGCAGTAGCTTTATCAAATATGGAAGGGTAGGCATCCTCTCCAAACAAACTTTGGAGAGGTCTATTTATCGCAGAATCCAACAGAGCAGAATCCTTAATCCCAGCTTGTGCTGTATCATTCATCTTCTTCATCATAAAATGGTGAGCGGCTACTACTTCTTCAATGGAAAGGAATATGGTCATCTTAACGATCCCTTAAATCATTAAGGATATCCTCATCTTCTTCGAAAACGTCGAAGAAGGCTTCCAGTACTTCGGGTCTTACATTTTCGGGTATTTTCATTTGTTTAACCTTTTTTAGTACAATTTCTCCCTGACTGTTTTCAATAAATTCAATCTCATCGCCCTGAGAAACATGGAGCTTATCAATTAAAACCTTAGGCAAGCTAATGCCCAAGCTGTTTCCCATTTTGCCTATTTTGCGAGAAATAATTTTTTTTTTGGAATGCTCCTCTTTCATCTGAGCCCCACCATTCATGATATATTCCTCCTATAGTATGATCCAACTTATGAAAGTAATACATTTGTATGTATTAATGTTAGTATGTAATAACATTATAACATGGTTTGTACTTCAAAATGCTCAAAATGATCAAACATACAACCCGCAACTCGATTACAATAAAACATAAAGAATGAAATAAACGCCTGATCAGAACAGGGAGTGAATGATATGGGAACGGAATATAACAGTACGGAAGTACAGGAGTCCATATTGGACGTACATATTACAGAGGCAGGATACGAGCCGGGACAATCAACCATACGCAATATTCGAATGAATGTGGCGCGAGGAGAATTGGTAGGTATTATCGGACCCAATGGTGCGGGCAAAAGTACCACAATCAAAACGCTTCTTGGTCTGCTGGAACATGCGAACTATGAAGTGACGATTGGGGGAGATGGTCGTTATGCCTATATCCCGGAGCAACCGGTTTTTTATGAATATATGACGCTATGGGAACATCTTGATCTGGCCGCAGCGGCGTATGAAATGAAGGAAGAAGCTTTTGTTGCCCGAGCGGAGGAACTGTTGGTTCGTTTCGGTATGGACCATGTTCGGAATGATCTTCCAGCTAGTTTTTCAAAGGGCATGCGGCAGAAAATGATGTTGATGATCGGATTTCTGTCTTCACCGGATATCTATATTGTGGACGAGCCGTTCATCGGACTGGACCCTCGTGCAACCAAGGATTTTCTAAAATTACTTGATGATGAACGTCGCCGCGGCGCGGGTGTGCTTATGTCTACGCATGTACTGGATACCGCTGAACGAATCTGCGACCGGTTTATTCTGATTGCTTCGGGCAGATCCGCTGCCGAGGGAACATTGGATGAGATCCGTGAAGCGGCAGGATTGCCGGAAGCCTCTTTGTTTGACTGTTTCGATATACTGACGTCTTAGATAGAGAGAGGGTGAGAGAGAATGGAAACTTCCCAGCGTTATACCCCACTTCGTTTATACAGACGAAGACGCAAAGAACATTTCAGGGAACAGATGAAAAATCTCAGACTCGTCGTGGATTGGACAGTGTGGGTATACCTGCTTGTTCCGGGTCTGCTCTATCTGATTGGATGGTACACGAGTCTGTGGACCAAACCACTGCCTGCATGGGCGACAGGATTACCGCTCCCCGTACTGACCGGGCTGATCGACGTGGTTATGCTTACCGGTGGTGTGTTGATATTTGTGGAGGAAGCGGATGTATTGTTTTTGAAATCAAGACCGTTGTGGATGCGAACGCTAATGAGGCAAGGGCTCTACCGGTCCTGTCTGCAACATCTGGGCAAAATGATCCTGATTACAGCGCTGACCGCACCCCTGTGGTCCCGTGTCTATGAGATGTCGAATCTCCAGATTGCACTTATGGCTGTCTGGTTTGGTGCAGTAGCTTCATTCCAAGCCATAACACTACATATGACAAAGGTTCGACATACAGGATGGCGACGCTGGATTCAGATGATCCCTCTCGTCATAGGCATAGGTTATATGACCATTAATGCGACATCATGGATGCATGGACAGACGTGGAAAATCATATTTGGAATTGTAATTATCATGCTTCTTCTAATTACAGTCGGGCAGATGAGGCTATTGATGAAGGGAACGTTTGAAGGGGATGTGCGGGAGGATCTGCGGAGCAGGCTGCAGCTTACAGCTATAATGTTAAGCCGGGCGGTGAGCAAGCCGAAAGCCCCACGAACACGTTCTATTATCTTCCGCAAACCGCGTAAACTGTTACACAATCGTTCCATCGCGAATCGGACAGCGGAGATTGCATTCAAGGCATTTTTCCGGAACTCGGCCACGATGAAATTGTATCTGCAGCTTGGAGGACTATCCATCGCAGCAGTTGCCTTACCACCTTTTCCGGTCAATGTTATCGTGTGTGCGTTATTAATCATCATGTTGACGGTGATGTTTTATCGTTCCTGGGATGTTTTTGCCACGTCCGACTATGTTCAGCTTATAACGTATGACTCGGAGGCGCTGCATCTTGCAGGTTCAATGATGGTTCGGATGTTGTTCATCCCGATATGTATTCTTATGGGATTCACGTTGGGATTGGCCTGGCTCGGCTGGATCGTCGGTATTCTGACAGCTGCAGGTGCGGTGGCTTTTGGACTCTGCGTCTTATCTATTGCCGGATGGGTTCGGCTGACCCGGGCCTAGGACGTGTCTCAAAAACTCGCTGAAGTTCATCTTTTACCGCCTTTTCGCCCCATGCTGTGTCACTTTCCCTTGACGTGCCCCGGCACGCCTGCGGAAAACTTCCTTGCTTGGAACGAAAATTCGGCAAAATCTGCTTCCTTCGGAGTTTTCAGACACGCCCTAAAGGAATTCCTTTCTAAATCAGAGCATATCGTGCGCTATATCTGCCCATGCTATAGAAGAAGAATCTCATCCATGGATGATGAGAGATTAGCTGTAGCAAGGAGGAAGAGACGATGATGGATAATAGCGAACTACAGGTGCACTTCTCAGACGATTCAGCGTTGAATGCCGCCAGGGCAACCTTGGAGGAGTTGGGATATAAGCCATATCAGTCCGGCCCGCTGGAATTGTACATCCCTACAGATCGCCAAGATCCTCAGTCTGCCGTAGAGATTGTACAATCTCATGGAGGTAGTGCCGTATTTGCCTCGCAAACGGAAGAACTGGATCAGTTTCAGAATATATCGATTCCGGCTCATCTCGTGAATGAAGATTGGAATGAGGGTTATGCAAACGGAAACCAGGGAAGCCAGGCTGAGCAAGGCAGACATAACTATAGCGATGACCCAACATACGATGATTCGGCTGATGGATTTTCAGGCAGTGTGAAAGCATAGAGCATCACAAGCTAAGAGCAGTTCGAGCCAATTTTTCTAAAATGGAACAATGCCCAAAAACCCCGATCGTCCACAGATGTGGATATCGGGGTTTTTGGCATCTGAGCTAATTCATAATACGGTTTAAGTGTGTAATACCTATTATAGTTTAGCGTGTTTATATTCTGCCGCATGCATACCAGCCGTGTATCCTGTGGAGAATGCAGCGGTGATATTATACCCTCCGGTGTAGCCGTGAATATCCAAAACTTCACCGCAAAAGAATAGTCCAGGCAGCAGCTTGGATTCCATTGTTTTTGGGTATATCTCCTTTAAGTGGATTCCTCCCCCAGTAACAAAGGCTTCTTTGAGCGATCTTGTTCCGTCTGCACGGAAGGTAAAAGCTTTCATTAGCCCACACAAGTTGCTTAACATACCTTTGGGAAAATGGTGGAACGTGAGGTCATCGCTGATCTCTGCCCGTTTCATCATTAAGGGAATCATACGTTCAGGAACCCATGTTTTTAAAATGTTTTTGACAGCCTTGCGGGATTCTTGTTCCAATACCTGTTGCACCTGTGTTTCCAATGCACCTAGGGACAGCTCCGGGAACAGATCAATGCTCATAATGACCTGTGGGTTTCCAGTCTTCATCTGAACCTTGCGGATAAATTGGCTGCAGCGCAGTGCGACCGGTCCAGACACTCCAAAATGCGTGAAGATCATATCCCCGCGATGAGAGATGACTGTTTTTCCTTTGGCATCCACTACGGATAGAGCGATATCCCTCAAAGACAAACCTTGCAGTTCTTTGGACTGAATCCAACTCTCTCCAGACACAATGGGCACTTCGGTTGGATATAACTCTGTAATTGTGTGACCCGCAGCCTCAGCCCAGGGATAACCGTCTCCGGTTGATCCGGTTTGGGGGACGGATTTGCCACCGGTAGCGATGATGACAGAGCGCCCAAGAATGGTTTTACCAGATATCAATTTAACACCCTGTACCTGCTGACCATTCTGAATAATTTCCTTGACCGGTTCTTTGGTGCGAATCTCAACGCCGAGGGAGACAATCTTGCCAACCAGCGCATCCACGACTGTTTTCGCTTTATCGGTTACAGGGAACATTCTGCCGTTGTCTTCTTCTTTCAGGGCAATTCCGAGATTCTCGAAGAAACGCATGATTCCCTGGTTGTCCAAATTTTGAAACGAACTATATAAAAAGCGTCCATTACCCGGAATATGCCGGATGAGTTCATCCGTTTCCTTGGCATTGGTTACATTGCATCGACCTCCGCCAGAGATACCGAGTTTACGACCCAGTTGATCTCCTTTATCCAGCAGAAGCACGGAGGCTCCATGCTCGGCAGCAGCAACGCAAGCCATCAGGCCCGCAGATCCACCACCAATTACAATGACATCATACATATGTTATTACCCTCTTTTTTCATTGAATTTGTCTGTTTTACGAAAAATGTGTCTACTCCTGGCTTTTTCTGAAATATAATGGAGTTATGAGCAGTTCTATTGTGCAGTCTTAAGGGATATATTGTAATATACTGTCGCCTATGTTTTAATCAGAAATACATGAGGGAATGTGCAGGCAGAGGAGGAGATGGCATTGTGGTTGCGTTAAAGGACATGCTTTTACAAGTACTGCTGGCAGGGTCGGCGGTATTTCTGATTCCCTTATTCCGTCTGGTACTCTCCAAGCGAGCTATTGCCAAAATGGAACATGCCGGAACCGTTCATACCAGTTTTGCTGTGACAAGTGCCCTGAGCATGTTATTGTGTCTGCTGTTTGCGCTCTATGCAAGCCCGATGGCCGTACCCATATCACTAAGCATCGTACCTGTGATACTTGTTATTTTGTATTGTAAGTCCGCTATAGGCGTAACGCTGTCCATTCTACATATTCTCTTCTATTTTCTTATTGCGCATCCCTATGATCTGTACGGATTTCTCCTTCATACGGGCATTCTTCTCTATCCTATTGTATGGTTGTCTGCCAAACGATTCAAGCATAATACACCTTCGCGCAAAATGGCGATCCTCATCATCCTGATTACAATGGAACTGGTTGTAACGAGTCTGTTATGGATCGCATCCCTCCAGAATGAATCCACTTACTCTGCGACCTACATGATACTTACAGCACTTGGATATACCGCTGGAGCCATTGTTGCGGGCAGTCTGAGTCTGCTATGGCTGGAACGGATGAAGCACTATCGCGGGCTGGAGCAGCATCTCTCGGAAGTCCACCACCGATACATAGCTGAAACGGAGAAACTTCATCAGATTCTGAACGCAGTGCCTCTCTCCATTGCTACCGTAGATAAACAAGGCACAGTGATGTTTGTCAATGAGATGATGGAGCAAACGGCAAGGGAGCAGCTACCTTGTACCTCCACGCCTGATCTCATTGGACAGCCTGCCAGTCAATTTGTTGAACAAGGTCAGGCGGATAAGATGGATAAAAGCATTCGCAGAGCCATCGTTCATGGTGAGATTAGTGGGTTGACCGTTCGTTACGGTGCATACGTATTTCAGTCCCGAACCGTACCGATCTATGCTTTTTCAACAGAGTCTGCGAGAGAAGTTACAGGAGCCATGCTGATCATACAGGATATCACGGAGCTTGAGATGTTGCGAAGTGAACTGGATAATGTGGATCGTCTCAGTCTGGTGGGGCAGATGGCTGCAAGCATTACGCATGAGGTGCGTAATCCAATGGCGGTTGTGAGGGGCTTTCTTCAACTTATGCAAGAAAAGAGTCCTGACTCCCTCGATCACTATTACCGGATCGTTCTGGAAGAACTGGACCGGGCCAACAGTATCATTAATGATTTCTTGTCTTTGGCTCAGAATCGTATTGCTGAGAAAGAAGAATCCCAGTTACACGATATCATCCATGAACTCAGTCCATTGTTATGGGCGGATGCGAACCTGCGTGGTCAGAGTATAGAACTCATGTTGGCCCATAATGTGCCAAAGCTGAATCTCAATTCTAAGGAAATCAAACAGGTGGTGTTGAACCTGGCCCGTAACGGGATGGAAGCCATGAATGAGAAGGGTGTGCTTACGCTGGAGACACGGATTGTGGATGATAAGGTGGAACTGTGTGTACGTGACACAGGACCTGGTCTACCCAGAGTGAAGAAGGAAAAGCTGTTTGAACCTTTCTATACGACAAAAGCCAAGGGAACCGGACTTGGATTGTCCATGTGCCTGAGTATTGTGGAACGACATAATGGAACCATTACTGTGGAATCGGAGGAAGGCCAGGGCACGACCTTCAAAGTGGCATTTGAACGTTAGTCATTCAGCATATATTGCCAGACATTGAGACATAATATTATGGAAGAAGCCTTTCCGCAGGCGGTTTCTGAATCTTGCTTTCATTGCTTATGGATGTATAATAGGAATAGCACATCATTACATCCATAATGTTCGATATGAATGTAACGTTGTTTTGGAGAGTTTATTGGCCTTTAATTCTATCGAGATCATAGAACAACCATTTATAAGGAGTGAAACCGAATGTCGATGTCATTTGATCAATACATGAAAGATATGGTTCAACCGATGCGGGATGATTTAACTCGTCTAGGAATCCAGGAGTTGCGTACTCCTGAAGAAGTGGAAGCAAGTCTTCCGGATGCAAAAGGAACAGCGCTGGTTGTTATTAACTCTGTCTGCGGATGTGCCGCGGGTCAATGTCGCCCAGGTGTGTCCCAAGCACTGCAGCACGATATTACACCGGATCACCTGTACACTGTATTTGCTGGTCAAGACAAAGAAGCAACTGCAAAAGCACGTGAATTCTTTGCACCGTATCCTCCATCTTCACCGTCCATCGCTCTGATGAAAGACGGAGAACTCGTTCACTTTATTGAGCGTCATCAAGTGGAAGACCGTTCTGCAGAGGATATTGCGGCTGATCTCAAAAGTGCATTTGACCGTTACTGCCGTTAATTCGCTCCAATAGAACGCCCCGCCCTTCGGATCACCGATGCCGGGGCGTTTCATTTTGGATAGATAAGGTTATTGAACCATTCGGACCTTTCAAGCTGGACATCAAATTTCATTCATTTAGAAACGGGGTGTGTGAACGATGAGTTTGCAACAACAGATCATCGCTGAATTGAAGGTTAAACCAAGCATTAATGAGGAAGAGGAAGTACGCAAACGTGTTGATTTTCTGAAAACGTATGTGAAAAATGCGGGTGCCAAGGGTTTGCTGATTGCGATCAGCGGCGGTATTGACAGTGCAGTGGCTACGGCGCTTTGCAAAAAAGCGACGGACGAGCTTACGCAAGAGAACAACCAAGAGTACAAAACGCTTGGTGTGTTCCAACCTTATGGTGAACAATCCGATATCGATCACAGCTACGCTGTAGCCAAAGCATACGATCTGAAGCATGTCGTGGAAACCAATATCGAAGATGCAGTTAACGAGATTGCGCTGGAAGTGGAGCAAGGTTTCAAATCCTTGGGCAGCCCACGCCATATGACTCACCAAGGCAAAGGTAATGTCAAAGCGAGAACTCGTATGGTTATGCAATATGCGCTTTCGTTTGAAGAGAACCTGCTCGTTGTAGGTACGGATCACGCTTCTGAAGCCATTACAGGCTTCTATACCAAATGGGGCGACGGTGCTGTGGATATCACACCACTGAGCACCCTGAACAAACGTCAGGTACGCCAGTTGGCAGCATATCTGAATGTGCCACAGGCTATTTTGGACAAAGCACCATCGGCAGGACTGTGGGAAGGTCAGACGGACGAAGATGAGCTGGGAATTTCGTATGAAGCAAACAGCGACTATCTCGAAGGCAAACAGATCGATCCGGCTGCACAAGAGCGCCTTGAAGCGTTCTATACGCGGACACATCACAAACGCAATGCCATTCCTGGTATCTAATACGGGTGGAAAAGCATGCTGGTTATAAGCTGTTAACACTAACATTGAAATAACATCCCTCTTAGGGAATGCAAAAAGAGTCACTGCTCACGCAGTGACTCTTTTTGTTATGTGGAACAAGAAACCGCAAAAATCCAGGTGACTACTATATTAAAGATGAGTTAGCTATTCAATTCTTTGATCTGTTGCAGGGTTTGGGTGATGGCTTGCTCCAGTTGCGGAGTGGTTTCTTTGAATGGATGTACCGTATTAAAGGTGTGGTTCCCTTCTGGAATCTGGTGCCATGGGATATCAGGGCGTGCTTGCACAAGTGCAGCAGAACCGTCCCGCAGACGCTGTGGATCTTCTGTTCCCTGAATGAGTGCGACTCGCACAGGTGAAGAAGCCAAGCGGTCAATGATAGCGTAACGTTTGCTATGCTTGTCCAGGTCTTCCAGAATAGCCACGTCCAGTGGCATCTGCTGGCCTGTTCGTCCGTTAACGACATGGCTGCGGCCATGCGTACGCATTTCTTCTTTTTGCTCCGCTGTGAAGAGATCCAGATTGGTTACGCCATTCCAGGAGATGACACCTGCCACCTGCTCGGGATGATCCAGTGCATAGACGAGACTTACGCCCGCACCGCGGCTATGACCAACCAGGTATACAGGAAGTCCAGTGAGTTCAGGTTGTGTAGCCACATGTTCCAGTACCAGGGCCAGATCGGCAAGCTCCCGGCTGTAGGTATTCACTGCGAACTTTTCAAGTTCAGAGAATTGCTCCAGATATTCGCCGATACCGTTGTGAGAGAAATTAAAGGTCAGCACATGATGCGTCTCGCTTAGCTGTGCAGCTGCATAGGGGAACATGCCCCAGTCTTTGAAGCCTTTGTATCCGTGAGCCAGAACGATGACACCTTGAGCGGGTTGTTGTGCAGGGAAAAAGTCTCCGCGAATGATCGCATCTACGTCAGTGGGCAATTCAAAAGTTATGGGCATTATTCAGACCTCCTAGGAATTTCAGACGATTCCTGATTCATATTTTAGCATATATGGTAATGCGGATAGGTACTCGCTTCTGATCGTCCCTCCTGCTACAATAGAATACGTGTTCGGAGAGTTACGGATCATGTGATTGAATGGAGATCTTTTACAATGAAGGTTCAAAAAGAGCGGTTTTCAGTACCAAGAAGATGGAACTTTTTGAATAACCTCTTACAGTATAAAAGATTAAGCGGGTGAAGCGTTGATGATATATGGCATAGGTAATGATGTGCTGGAGATTGGACGTATGCGGAAGCTACTGTCCGGTCGCCATGCGGAAGCTTTTCTGAAACGAATTTTAACGCCAGCAGAGCGGGAGATCGCAGTTCGTCGAGGGAAGCGGATGACGGAGTTTGTTTCCGGTCGATTTGCAGCGAAAGAAGCGGTGTCCAAGGCATTTGGCTGCGGTATTGGTGGTGTCATGGGCTTCACTGACATTGAGGTGCTGCCTGATGGGACAGGACGTCCAGTGGCCTCGCTGTCCAGTCAAGCCTGGGAACGTCTGCAGCTGCCATATGATAAGCAATATGACATTCATTTGAGTATTACACATCAGACGGAATTGGCAGCGGCCTTTGCGATCGTGGAACAGATGGAAAAGTAGTTAGCTTGGCAATAGGAGAGGACGGAAATATGGGTTTACAGGAACAGAAACAACATTTCAGCGTGAATTTGCTGGACTGGTATATGGTCAACCGACGGGATTTGCCGTGGCGTCGCCACGGCAATCCGTATTTCACATGGGTATCGGAGATTATGCTTCAGCAGACTCGGGTCGATACGGTAATTCCGTATTTCAATCGTTTTATCGGGAATTTCCCGACCGTGCAAGCGTTAGCGGAGGCACCCGAAGAGGATGTGTTGAAAAATTGGGAGGGACTTGGTTATTACTCCCGTGCACGTAATCTTCAGACAGCCGCGAGACAAGTCATGGAGCTGCACGGAGGCGAGATGCCGCAGGACAAGCCGGCTGTCTTTGCATTAAAAGGGGTGGGCCCGTATACTGCCGGGGCCATTCTCAGCATTGCCTTCAACCAGCCGCAACCTGCGGTAGATGGCAATGTCATGCGGGTACTGTCCCGATACTTCCTCATCGATGAGGACATTATGAAGGGCAGCACCCGGGTGTTGATGGAAGAGCTCGCAGGAGAGCTCATTCCGGAAGGGCGGGCGCGTGATTTCAATCAGGCGCTGATGGAGCTTGGTGCGCTGGTATGCACACCCAAAGCGCCGCACTGCCTGACTTGCCCGGTCATGGAGCAATGTTCCGGCCGCATCGCCGGAAGAGAGCTTACACTGCCGGTCAAGACCAAGGCGAAGCCGCCGCGCCCTGAGCAGCGGCTGGTCGCGATTGTGGAGGGCCGCGGTGCTCATCGCGGCCAAGTGCTTGTGCGCCAGCGCCCAGACACGGGCCTATTGGCCCGCATGTGGGAGCTGCCGCATGTGCTCGCGGCGCCTGCCGCAGCAAGCAAGAAGGCGGCGCCGCTGGCGGATGAGCCGGCCATGGCATTGCTGGCCGGCAGTCTGTGGGCGGAAGGCTTCGCTGCCCGCCCGGAAGGGCTGGCTACCCATGCGGAGCATGTGTTCAGCCACATTGTCTGGAGCCTGCAGGTGTACAAGTGTACCGAGCAGGACCAGAGCAGTGAGCTTCCGCTGATCGCAGCGGAAGCCAGAGCCGCCTACGATGCACAGGCGGCAACAAGGGAGGGCACAGCCTCATCATCAGCTGTGTCACCTGAGTCAGACACGACGCATTCATCGGAGCCAGGCACGCCTAATGCGCAGAACATCTCAACATCGCTTAACGATGGAGAGATGTTGATGTCATCATCTGACGTTAGTGACCTAGCACTGAGTACTCCGACACTGACAGGTAAAGGCGATGGCTTGACCTACCGCTGGATCGGTCCGGAAGATATGGATAAGATGGCATTCCCGAATATATTTCTGAAGCTGATCAGCAGTTATTTTGCTGGTGCGTATGATCAAGTGAATGATTAAATGGGGTAGCTAACGAACTCCAGAGGTCTTATCATGTGGATATACCACAATTATGAATTCTAACGAACCTGAGTGATGTTATCATAGACAAATCAACCCAAAAGTGTGTATCAAAGCCCATATTTGGGGAAATAGCTACTCTGAGATTCGTTAGGTTCGCGATACGATCAAATATGGAGCAATAGCGTGTCCTGGGTTCGTTAGAAACAAAACACCCATTAACTATAACTATAGCGGTAGCAAAAAGAGAGCCTGATCACGGTCATGATGACCGAATCAGGCTCTCTTTTATGTTAACTGTTGCATGCTAACAGTCTTATTTTGCAGAAGCGTAACGTTTGTTCACTTCATCCCAGTTGATTACATTCCAGAAAGCGGCGATGTAGTCAGGACGTTTGTTTTGGTAGTTCAGGTAGTAAGCGTGCTCCCATACATCCAGACCCAGAACCGGAGTCAGACCTTCGAAGAGAGGGCTGTCTTGGTTAGGTGTGCTAGTGATGGACAACTTACCATCTTTACCAACTACGAGCCAAGCCCAGCCGGAACCGAAGCGAGTTGTAGCTGCTTTAGCGAAATCTTCTTTGAATTTATCAAAGCCACCCAGTTCGCTATCGATAGCTGCTGCGATATCGCCTGTAGGAGCGCCGCCGCCGTTAGGTCCGATGATTTCCCAGAACAGGCTGTGGTTAGCATGTCCACCACCATTGTTGCGAACCGCTGTGCGGATGCCTTCAGGTACGCTGTCAAGGTTAGCAATCAGATCTTCCAAGCTTTTTTCTTGCAGTTCAGGAGCGCTTTCCAGAGCTGCGTTCAAGTTAGTTACATAAGTATTGTGATGGCGATCGTGGTGGATTTCCATCGTTTTTGCATCGATATGTGGTTCCAGTGCGTCGTTAGCGTAAGGAAGTGCTGGTAATTGAAAAGTCATAATGAAATACCTCCTGAGATTTTAGGTTTTTTTGAAAACAGGTACATATGTAATAATACCCTTGCCACTAATATTAAACCGCATTCGAGCTAATTAAGCAACATTTTTGTTTATTAAGTCCCCCGAGGCGTTGATCTAATGATGGGCCAGAGATAACAAACATATTTTACCCTTTATGCAACTATTTATGTGTTTCCAGCCGTTAAAATGGATGGAAAGTTTAATATTCGTATGTAAACGGTTACAATTAAGCGCTTTCAAAAGAAAATGCGTGTTTTATGGAGAAAAGTATGGTTTAATTGACGAAGAAGCGGTATTTTCTCGTTTTTTGTCATTATATGAACATTGGGTTTTTGGTAAAAAGGGATTCCCTTTTTGTAAAAAACCTCATCTAAGCTAACGAAAAGGGAGATTTAAGACATGCACGTTCGTTCCTTTCAGTTGAGTGATGCAAGCCAGATGACGGAGCTTCTCCAGGTTGCACTATCGGAAGAGTGTTATGAGAACACGATGGGCCCGTTTGCCCGTCAATTGTCATGGGATTCTGACCTGATCATGGTTGCGGAAGAAGAGGGAGACCTCGTAGGCGCTTTGATCGGTACGATTGATCACAACCAGGGTTGTATCTACCGTATTGCGGTACATCCAGACTATCGTCGCCGTGGAGTCGGCAAAACACTTGTCGAGGCTATGGAACAGCGGTTCCAGCAGCGTAAAGTCAGCCAAGTATGGGTGGCGGGTGATGAGCACAACAAAGTAGCCATGCCTCTATATGAAGCAATGGGTTACGGTGCCAATCAGATTATGAGCGCTTTCCAGACTCTTAGTATTTTGTCCAAAGCTTAGTTTGCATGTTTAAAAAGAAATAAAAAAAAGATTTTCATTTCATATTAGGCATATCTCTTTAACGTGTAAGAACGTGAGGGATGTGCCTTTCTATTTATATGAGTGTTCTTCACGTCATATTCCTCTGGTTTCCTCATTTTCTGAACATGCTTCGGAGTGCCTGAATTCTATTTAAATCACCCTGACTATCCCGGTTATATTCAAGATATCCAAGGTATTGGTGCTCATAACCAATTGTTTCACTCCCTCAAATGAAGTAAACTGAATGGGAGTATGGTCACCATGTTACAAGTTTAATTCAACTATTTAATAAATGAGGTGTCCCTTTGAATTCCAATAATCATTCAATGGAACATGTGACTTCCGAGCAACATAATGAACCGTCAAAGCCTGAACAACCGGGGAAATCCTGGGTTGTCGAGCTGTGGGACTGGGTCAAAACGATTGTTGTTGCTTTTGTAATTATGATGCTGCTGAACCTGTTTGTGTTTAATCTGTCAATGGTCAAGGGACAGTCCATGCAGCCGACACTGGTTGAGCGAGATCGCCTTTTCGTCAACAAAATCGTATACCATCTGGGTAATCCTTCCCGATCAGATGTGATCGTACTTCGTGATCCAAGCGAAGGTGTGGAGAAGAAGGATTTTCTGGTGAAACGGATCGTTGGACTTCCGGGAGATACAATTGAAGTTAGGGATCACCATCTATATGTGAACGGCGAGCAACAAGCGGAAACGTACACCGATATTGAGGTGCAGGACCCAGATTTTGGCCCAATTACCTTGGAGCCGGATCATTTCTTCGTGATGGGGGATAATCGTCATGAAGGCAAAAGTAAGGATAGCCGAGTGTTTGGCAGTATTACATCCGACCAGATTGTAGGCAAGGCTGAATTTATTTTCTGGCCGTTTTCTGAACTGAAGAAATTGTAAAATGCTTACAGGACAACAACTTCAGACTGCATTTTGCGTTAAACCATATAGAGTTCGTTCCGTTTGAATTCAAGTATGCAAGGCATATATAGAAATTAACGCCTGTCCTCTTACCGTGAGGCGGGCGTTCACTATTTAAGGAATAAGTGTCGGAAGAAGAGAGGGAAGAGAAATGACGAGCGTACAGACCGGGGCAGCACAGGATGCCTCCGTATGGGAAAAGTTAAAACAGGAGATCAAGGCAGCTGGCCCCGGACTGGGCATTGATGATATCGGTTTTGCTTCGGCTGATCCCTTTGTTTCCCTGAAGTCGCTGCTGGAGCAGTCGCGGGATAAAGGGTATGCTTCAGGTTTTGAAGAGCCGGATATTGAAAAAAGGGTGCACCCCGCCTTAAAAGATGGCGAGCCCGCTTCACTTATTGCAATAGCCGTGGCATACCCATCCAAAATGGTTAATCCGCCGAAATCGGAGCCTGGTGCGTATCGAGGCATTTTTGCCCGTTCGGCTTGGGGTCAGGATTATCATCAGGTCCTGCGTGCAGCGATGGACAAGTTGGTCAATTTTATAAAGGAACGCGTACCTGAAGCCATGATCGAAAGCATGGTAGACACCGGAGCATTGGTGGATCGTGCGGTGTCCCAGCGTGCAGGGATTGGTTTTAGTGCCAAAAACTGTGCCATTATATCACCCAAATTTGGTTCATGGATTTTTCTCGGAGAACTGGTAACGAATATTCCTTTTCAACCAGACACACCTGTGACCGAGGACTGCGGTGAATGTACAAAATGTATTGATGCCTGTCCTACAGGAGCATTGGTGGGACCGGGGCAGTTGAATGCACAGCGTTGTATTTCTTTTGTAACCCAGACAAAAGGGTTCGTGGATGAAGAATTTATGCTGAAAATAGGCAACCGTCTGTACGGTTGTGACACGTGTCAGATTGTCTGTCCGAAGAACCGGGGCAAGAACTGGGATCACCATCCCGAGTTTCACCCCGATCCGGAGATTGTGAAGCCACTCCTACTGCCGCTGCTAGACATCGGTAACCGGGAATTCAAGGAACGTTTCGGTCAGAGTTCCGCCGCCTGGCGGGGCAAAAAGCCGATTCAACGCAACGCCGTTATTGCCCTGGGTAATTTCAAAGACAAAAGTGCTGTACCCAAACTTACAGAAGTATTAAAACGTGATCCGCGCCCCGAGTTGCGGGGAACCGCAGCCTGGGCGTTAAGCAGAATTGGAGGAGAAGACGCCATGAGAGCAATTGGGGAAGCTGCCGCTAACGAACAAGATGGGAACGTACTAAGCATGCTGCAGAAGGCCGAGGAGCGACTGAGTTCGTCCGAGACCTTACCCAAACAGCCACAGGCTGGGCAAGTGAGTGAGAAGCAGCCAGAGGAACAGAATAACGAGAACAATACCTTACTTGCGTTACAACAGGATTTGAAAATGGAAGCCGGGATTGAACCGGGTAGTGAGCAGTCTGCACAGCCTGACAAACCGGAAGCCGCAGCGTGGAAACCTTCAGCCGTTACAGGTCTTCATGGCAAGCCCGTATACTACGATGAGGTACTGACACCGATTGGTACTCTTACGTTATGCGCGACGGATGAAGGGCTGTGTCACATCGATTTTGGCGCCTTTCACGTACGCGAAGCTCATCTGCAACAATGGGCCCGCATCTGGATTGGCGAGTATCGATATGAGAAGAATGAAGAGAAGCTCAGCGAAGCTTCAAAGCAGTTAAAGGAGTATTTTGCAGGGGAGAGAAAAACGTTCGACTTGCAGCTTGATCGGCTTGGAACACCATTCCAGCTACAAGTATGGCAAGTTCTGTCCGATATATCTTATGGAGAGGCCTCATCACACCAACAGGTTGCGGAAATCATCGGCAGACCCAAGGCTGTTCGTGCAGTTCTGGACGCCATTAGCAAGAATCCGATTCCGATTATTATTCCCTGTCACCGTATCAGTGGTAAAGACGGTACCCTGGTGGGTTATGTAGGCGGTCTGCAAACCAAGGAGCAATTGCTCGCATTGGAGCAGCTATCGTAAGAGCGGGGGACGTTCATGAAGTATGTAAACGTGGAGAGCGTGGAAGCGGGGGAGCTTCTGGGCAAGACGGTATATTCCAGTAACGGCACGGTACTGCTGTCTGCCGGAGTCCAGCTCACCGTATACATGGTCAATACGCTGAAGCGTATTGGCGTGACCATGTTATACATCCAGGATGAAGCGTATAAAGATGTGGATGCAGAAGACATTCTGGATGAAACCACGAAACGGGCAATAATTAATGAAATGAGTGTCACACTCGAATCCATTCGATCCGGGAAAGACTGGAGTCCGAGAAAAGTTGCCCTCAGTATAGAGAAGTTGCTGAATGATGTACTGAACGGACGTGAAATGCTTGTGCAGCTCACCGATATTCGTACCAAAGACAATGCACAGTATGTTCATGCGATGAATGTATGTTTGTTGTCTTCGGTCATCGGACTGAATATGGGACTCAATTATAATCAACTGAAGGACCTTGCTGTGGGGGCATTATTGCATGATATTGGCAAAGTGGGGGAACCTCCTGGCAGTGGTTCTGCTGCAAATTCTTCGCTGCATCATACATGGCGTGGATTCGAAGTGATTAAGAACAAACGGGAGTTCAGTCTGTTGGTCGCCCATACAGCCCTGCAACATCATGAGCATGTAGATGGTACAGGCATGCCGAGAGGGATCAAGGGAAGTGACATTCATCTGTTTGCGAGAATCGTTAGTGTGGCTAATATCTATGATAATCTCATTAATGGTTTATCCAAGGACAGTTTGATGCCACATGAGGCCTGTGAAGAGATGATGGCGTTGTCTGGTACAAAGCTGGATCGGGACATTCTGATTGAGTTCAACAAGAGTGTATCCGTGTATCCCAATGGTACAGCGGTACGACTGTCCACCAAAGAGACTGGAGTCATTGTGCGTCAACATCGGGGATTGCCCGGCAGACCTGTGATCAGGGTGGCACGCGGAAGTACGCGTTATTCTCTGGATGTGGTTGAAATCGATCTGGCTCAGCATACAACCGTTTTCATTGAAGCTGTCATGACGTAGCTTGTGTGCGGTTCAACTGGAAAATCCGTTTGCTCAAGGCGTGCGGAAATGCTATGATACTTTCAGGAAATCCGCTCTGTGTCAGGTTTGCAACATGTGTGTCAAACATCATGAAGTGACACGGATTATCAGGCTTTTTAGAATGCATACAGAGGTGTCTAAGAGATGGATATTGTTATACCGATTATTACATTGATTGTTGGTCTGGTCGGGGGATTTTTCATCGGGGTGTTCTACTTGCGTAAACAACTTGAGAAAATGCAAAGCAATCCGGACATGCTTCAGAAAATGGCGAAGCAAATGGGCTACAACCTGAATGGCAAGCAAATGCAGCGTGCCCAGCAGATGATGAAGAATCAGCAGCCAGGAGCGAAAATGCCTCAGCCGCAACAGCATCCTGCGCGTAAAAGTTCGGGCCGCCGAAAATAATAGCAGTTAAGTGAATAACTGCTTAAAGTGCGTGTTCAAAAAGTTGGGTCGTACTTTTTGAACAACCTCTTAAAGTATTGTGGTTCGAAAGGAGGCGTTTGGCAGTGGCTGGCGTTAAAGATTATTTGAATTCAAAAGTATCCGACAATCGGGAGAAGATCGAGTATCATGTAGAGCAGATCCTGAAATTGATCGGAGAAGATAGTACACGTGAAGGGCTGCTTGAAACGCCTGCACGTGTGACCCGAATGTATGAAGAAATTTTTGGCGGATATGAAGTAGACCCGCGCGATGTGCTCGGTGTCACGTTTGACGAGAATCATGAAGAACTGGTTATCGTCAAGGATATTGTCTACTACAGTCAGTGTGAGCACCACATGGCGCCGTTCTTCGGCAAGGTGCACATTGGGTATGTACCAAGCGGCAAGATCGTTGGTCTGAGCAAAATGGCTCGTCTGGTCGAAGCAGTAACACGTCGCCTTCAAGTGCAGGAACGTATTACTTCACAGATCGCTGACATTCTGACAGAGGCCGTTGAGCCTCATGGAGTTATGGTCGTTGTGGAAGGCGAGCACTTGTGCATGTGTTCCCGCGGCGTGAAGAAACCTGGAAGCAAGACGGTTACGTCTGCTGTACGTGGTTCTTTCCGTGAGAATCCGGCACAACGTGCGGAGTTCTTGTCTTTGGTAAAAGATTAAGATCAGGTATGTCCACTCGTTGGACAAGCCGGATGAGTAAGTTCCTTTGGTTTTGGAAGCAGCAGTTTCTAGCCATAGGATGTGATATAAATAAGCCGTGTTCCCTGGGAACCGGCTTATTTATATATGCGTTGTCATTCCTATATACTGGATACATATGAATTCGTTAAGCCGGAGGTAATGGAACGATGAGTGTACCTTCCCATTCAGATCAACCGGTTCAGCCGGAAAAGGGACTACAGGCAGATCAACAGGCTACATTGCGTCTGCAAATCTGGGAGACACCACTCATGCGACAAGGTAGTAGTGTACTCGAAGCTTTTGCTTGGGAAGAAGTTATGTGCAGGCGGGTTGGGGCAGGGCATCTACCTGTTGCACATATATGGAGACACCCAGATGCCTTTGTAGCGGGTCTGCGTGACCGCAGGTTGCCACAGGCTGTAGAAGCGATGGAACAGATTAGAAGCCAAGGGACAGCGGTCTGTGTTCGGCCTTCCGGTGGAGCGGCAGTACCCTTGAACCCAGGGGTAGTTAATGTGTCGCTGATTCTGCCTAATCCCGGACATTCCATCAATATTCATGATGATTTCCGGAAGATGGCTTCGATTATTGCCGAGTCGCTAACGCCGTGGTCGAATCAGGCGCAGACAGGTGAGGTTCAGGGTGCTTTTTGCCCGGGAGATTATGATGTCAGTGTAGGTGGCCTAAAATTCTGTGGTATTGCCCAGCGCAGGCAGGCAAAGGCGTATATCATTACGGCTTTTATCATCGTGGACGGTCAGGGTGATCAATTGGCAGCAGATGTGCGACAATTCTATCAGCATGCAGCAGGCGGGGCGAGTGAAGGATATCCCGATGTTCAGCCTGGCACGATGGCAAGTCTGAAAGAATTGGCAGGTGTACCTTCGGCTGCGGCATATACTGCGGCTTTGGTTCGGACACTGCGCGATCGCTATCCACTTGCGGAGACCAGCAGGGTGCTTAGCGTTGGCTCTGAAGAAGTACGCCTGACAGCTGAGCAGATGAAGCTGCGCTACGATTAACACTTTTTACTAGGGCTTGGAATTGGTTAATAGAGATGATATGATGTGATTTCGGAAGGAGAGTGTTAGGATGGACACATTGAGATATACGTATTTATATGAGGTTGTATCAACAGGCGAAAAATCCGAGTTCAGCCAAATGGCAACAAGCAAGGAAGAGGCTGCTGCACTGATCGTTGCACGTATAGCCGATCTGGAGTTTACAGATGAGTCTGATATCAAGCTTGGCGATCTGATCTCCATTAGCAAACAGGTTGGCGACAACTATGTGGCTTGCGAGGGCTGTGCTTCTTAAGTGAACATTTAAAAATAGGAAGTCTCTCAAAATACAAGCAAGTCTCTTTTTACAGGAGGCTTGCTTTTTTGTATACACCAAAAGAGATATCGTTCAGTCATTCGGCTGGAGATATCTCTTTTTTTCTCTAAACCATCTAACCCCAAGCTTAATAAGGCGGCCACAACAACTTGCGTGCCGTTTCGTAACGCTCGGCCACAGCGGGCCAGTAGACAACGTTCCACCAATCCTCGATATACTTTTTGCGTTCATTCTGATGTTTCAGATAGTAGGCATGTTCCCACACATCCAGTGGCAGGAGTGGTACGATATCGGACTGGGACAGGTTCTGGTGTTTTTCCGCCTGCAAAATCTCCAAACGATGTGCTCTCGGGCTCCAGACAAGCATCGCCCAGCCACTGCCTTCCACCTTGTTCGCGGCTTCTGTGAATTGATTCTTAAACGCTTCATAACTCCCGAAATCTCGCTTGATCTGCTCTGCGAGCATACCGGAAGGTTTGCCGCCGCCAGCAGGGTTCATAATTGTCCAGAAGATCGTATGCAGGTAGTGGCCTGCCCCGTTGAAGGCAAGTTCACGTTCCCAATGTTTGATGAGTTCAAAGTTATTCTTTTTTCGCGATTCCGCCAGCTTCTTCTCTGCTACATTTAGTCCGTCCACATAAGATTGATGGTGTTTGTCATGATGGATACGCATCGTCAGCTCATCAATATGTGGCTCCAGCGCATTGTACGCATAGGGGAGAGGCGGCAGTGTGTGTCCTCCAATGGGAACCGGCTTTTCTTTTACAGGAGGTGCTGTAGAGCTGGGTGTGGCTTGTGTTGTTCCGGTAGAAGGTGGTTGAATGGTTGCGGATTGGATATGAGCTGAACCGGCAGGTGCATTTACATTTCCCTCTGGAGAAGTTGGGGCTTCTGAAGCTTGGCGATGGATGCTTCCTGGCCCTGACGTATGCAGAGCATTTTCCAGAAAAAGTGACGGTTCCGAATCCGTTTCACGCAAGATGCCAGGTTGGCCAAGCGTATCCAATACGCCCAGAAAATACTCCGACTCGCGAATAAAATGCAGAATGAGTACTTTGGCAAGCGGAACAGCTTGCACAGCAGCACTTTGCTCCAGAAGAACATACAGCTGTTTGATGAACTCTCTCGATTGCTGCCGAGCTGCCAACACAAGTTGATCGATACAACGAACCATGTAGGGAGCAGGTGGATGGGTTGCGGGCAATAGTTGTTTTAAAAGCTGATTGGCTACTCGCTCACTGTTTGCAAAGGTAACCTCCCATTCCTCCAGTAGCTTGACGTATGGGGGCTCCAAATCAGGAACCAGGGCACGGATGACGAGTGTATGTTCTTTCTCCTGCTCTTTCCAGAAACGGATTTCCTCCAATGTCCGCAGAGGCAGCAGGTGACCATATCCATACCAGTTCATCTATGTTGAACCTCCTTCAGATGAAATTCATTGCATGCAGACCGTCTGTTCATGCGTCCCAAGAGTATATTCCGTGAGCTTGTTGTCCTATGAGTGCAAAAAAAGAGCCCCTGAGGGCTCTGAAAAAAATTCGATGATTGAAATTTGGTTATTGTCCATTATTCGTGTTCTGCACATCGTCACTGCTTGTTTTCGTTACATGACTGAGGAAAGTTGAGACACGGCGCAGATATTCCTTTGGATGCTCCCGGAAGATCAACTCATGATGCGCATCCTGGACAATCCATACATCGGAGTACGGATTGGTCTGGTTGGCGGCGAGTTGCTCCGCAATTGGATAAGGCGCCTTCTCGTCCTCTGTACCATGGATGAAGAAAATCGGGAACGGATAATCTTCCTTTTTCACTTCCTGGTATGGAATCTGTTGTAATCCGGTACCATTCAGAACAGGGAACAACAGTTTCATGATCTCCAGTGTAGGCTGACGTGGCAGATCGATCTGGTTGTGAATGTTGTGGTACAGCGTATCTGGCTCCAGCAGGAACGCACTGTCCAGAATCATTGCATCCACTTCCTTCGTAATCAGTCCGGTTTGTAACGCTGTACCGGCACCCATCGAGAAGCCCCAGACAACCAGTTCCTGCGCACCACGTTGCTTGGCGAACTGGATCGCACCGAGCAGTTGCTGTGACTCAGCTTTGCCACCTGTGGCTACAGCTTTGTTCACCTGTGAGGCGAAGCCATAATCGAACATGACCACGTTGAACCCAAGTTGATGAGCATAATGTGCCAGGTCATACATGGGTACCCATGTTTCTTCACGATTGGCACCATAGCCGTGACTGAAAATAATCGTTTTGCTTGCAGCATTGTCAGCAGGTATATACCATCCCTGCATCGTGCGGCTGCCATCTGCTGCCGGGAACGTGATGTCTTCATACTTCATGTTCTTGGCTTGCATCGGATTGGAGAAGACAGGCGCTACCGTTGGATTGGATAATACCCATGCGATATAACCATGCAGTGCGATAAAACAAAACAGTAGAAAAAATACAACGGAGAGCAGCAACGCTACGATAATATGTTTGAACCGAATCAGCCTCGGTGATAGGGAAGAGGGCAGATCGGACACTTTTGTTTGCAGCGGGGCTTCGCTCTGGGATGATTGATACATGAATGCCCCTCCTTTGAAGTTCAGTTGAAGATAACAACGACATGAAAAGAGAATTGCGTCGATTTCAGAGCCTGCTTCAGAGCGATATCTTAATGTAATATATCTTTATCGTATGTTCCAATATAGTCAAAGTCAATTGATTGAGGGCATTTGTTACGCAATTGTTATATAGTTCTTAAGATATATGGGTAACATTACCTTAGTGTGTAAATTACAGGGGATTAAGTCTTATAAAAAGGAAAAATTTACACGTTGGCCTATTTTGATTTTGGCTCTTTTTGGTTTACAGATGAGACCGTTTCTCATATAATTTATGTAACCAAGTTTCATGTGATGAAACATGAGGAGGGCATTATGCCATGGAAGATCGCAAGTTAACCGTCCGGGCTGTGGAACGGGCGCTGGATATATTATTATGTTTTACCACACGCAGTGATCTGGGACTCACCGAAATTGCCAGCCAGATTGGCCTGCACAAAAGTACAGTGCACCGTTTGATGGCTACGCTGGAGGATCGAGGGTTCGTGATCCGCGATGCAGCAACAGAGAAGTACCGACTTGGTATCCGAATCTGGGAGCTGTCAGCTCATATGTCCCGCAGTGATGATCCCGCTATTCTGCTGCTGCCTGCGATGGAGCGACTGAGAGATCGATTGGGGGAGACCGTGAGTCTGTACCTGCGTGACGGCAGTGAACGGATTCGGATTCAGGCTGTGCAAAGTGATCAGGCGATCCGCCGAGTCGCTCCAGTCGGTGTTAGACTTCCTCTGTCTGTGGGCGCTTCCAGCAAAGTCCTGATGGCGTTTGCCACGGACGAGGATCGTGAAGAACTGATGAACGGGCCGGAATGGCCGGTGTTTATTGATCCCGCAGTGTATTTGGCGCAGATGGGAGATATCCGGGATAACGGATATGCCACAAGTTACGAGGAACGTGAGCCGGGAGCTGCCGCGGTATCGGTACCGATTATGGATCGCAGAGGCAATATTGCAGCTGCCCTCTCGGTCTCAGGGCCTGTCAGCCGACTCTCACAGGAGACATTGCATGAATACGCACCTGTGTTGAAGGATGCTGCTACGCAAATGGGGCTCATGTTATCCTGATGGTGAGGTAAGGTTTTTCTCCAATTGAGTTGGTGTACTGGAATATAAAGGTTGTTTTTATGTTCCGGTTGCGCTACTCTGTAATGGACGGCCCAGCGGGGCCGGCTTCATTGAATATGAACAGCGGACTTATGTAAGCCGCAACTTATTAACGTTACTGGGGGAGTCCGAATTGTCCGGACTGAGACGGAATCGCATGAGATTCCGGACCCTTTGCACCTGATCTGGATCATACCAGCGTAGGGAAGTAATCGGCGATATGACCACAACCACCACATGATGTGACCCTTGTAGGGCTCCGTTAAGGAGCTGATTGAAGGTGCATTATTGGTGATGGACATAAAAGTCGGTTCCTTCGGGGACCGGCTTTTTTATATACAGGGAACGGGCGATATAGCGCGGATTCTATGGGCTTCTTTTTCACTAACCTGCAAAAGTGGGCTTGGATGAGGAGGGAAGTCTCATAGATCGATGATCTGTGGCAGCCTCCGTTCTGTTGATACTGTACATGAAAAGTGTCTCTCCTGGTCTGATGTAGGATCGCTCTTTCTTCTCTGCATTGCGCATGATTTGGACAGGTACGTAAGCGACCTAATGATGAAACCAACCAAACAAGCGACGAACACTGAGGAGGAGACGAGCGACATGAGTACAGGAAATCAAACGGGACAACAAGCGATGGAACAGGAACATAACGATCAGCAGGTGGAAAAAGAAACAGGGGCGGCCGGACGGGTTCAGCCCTTTCCGGGCAGCCGCAAAGTCTACATTCAGGGCTCACGGCCGGACATTGCTGTACCGGAGCGTGAGATAGCCCTTCATGACACGAATACTCCCCAAGGGGTGGAGCATAACGAACCGCTGCGTGTCTACGATACGAGCGGCCCCATGACCGATCCCGAATTTCATGCGGATATCCGCGCAGGTCTGCCAGCTCTGCGCACTCGTTGGATCACAGAGCGTGGCGATGTTGAAGCTTATCAGGGCCGTATGGTTAAACCGGAGGATAACGGACTGAAGCCCGGAGGGAAGAGAGCCGGCGCTGAAGAGTACCCCGGATTACGTGGCAAACCGCTGCGGGCACAGCCAGAACGCTGCGTGACTCAGATGCACTACGCGAGACAGGGAGTCATTACGGCTGAGATGGAATTCGCCGCCATTCGTGAAGGCGTGGAGCCGGAATTTGTGAGACAGGAGCTGGCGAGTGGACGGGCCATTCTGCCATCCAACATCAATCACCCGGAGAGTGAGCCGATGTTGATCGGTCGTCATTTTCACGTGAAGATCAATGCCAACATAGGTAACTCTGCTGTATCTTCTTCCATTGAGGAAGAGGTGGAGAAGATGACCTGGGCGGTACGATGGGGATCGGATACGGTGATGGATCTGTCCACAGGCAAAAACATTCATACCACCCGGGAATGGATTATCCGCAATTCACCTGTGCCGATTGGTACGGTGCCGCTGTATCAGGCGCTGGAGAAGGTGAATGGCGAAGCGGAAGCGCTGACCTGGGAGTTGTACCGTGACACACTCATTGAGCAGGCAGAGCAGGGCGTGGACTACTTTACGATTCATGCAGGTGTACTGCTGCGTTATATCCCCATGACCGCCAAGCGAATGACAGGTATTGTGTCTAGGGGTGGTTCCATTATGGCAGCATGGTGCCTTGCGCATCATCAGGAGAATTTTTTGTACACCCATTTTGAAGAAATCTGTGAGATTATGAAAAGGTATGATGTGGCATTTTCACTGGGAGATGGGCTTCGTCCAGGTAGTATCTACGATGCCAATGACGAAGCACAGATGGCGGAACTGGCTACGCTTGGGGAACTGACACAGATCGCATGGAAGCATGATGTGCAGGTGATGATCGAAGGCCCGGGTCATGTGCCGATGCATAAGATCAAGGAGAATGTGGACTTGCAGATGGAGATCTGTAAAGAAGCACCGTTCTACACACTTGGGCCGCTAACGACCGACATTGCGCCAGGATATGATCACATCACATCCGCCATTGGGGCAGCCATGATTGGCTGGTTCGGCACGTCCATGCTCTGTTATGTTACGCCAAAAGAACATTTGGGCCTGCCCAACAAGGATGATGTGCGGGAAGGGGTCATCGCCTACAAGATCGCAGCTCATGCCGCCGATCTGGCGAAAGGCCATCCGCGTGCTCAACGCCGCGATGACGCATTGTCCAAGGCACGTTTTGAGTTCCGCTGGCGGGACCAGTTCAACCTGTCACTGGACCCGGAACGGGCATTATCCTACCATGACGAGACGCTGCCAGCAGAAGGGGCCAAGGAAGCTCATTTCTGCTCCATGTGCGGACCAAAGTTCTGTAGCATGCGCATTACGCAGGACATTCGTGCCTTTGCCGCAGACAAAGGGTTGTCCGAGAATGGGGCTGTAGCTGCCGGGATGCAGGAAAAGGCCGAGGAATATCGGACACGCTCCTAGGCGCCGGTACAGCGCAAGCTGGGCAGTCTGAAATAGAGATAAAGCCGTTTCTCTCTGTCATTGCAGAGAAGAACGGCTTTTTTTAGTTTTATGTCATGTATGTATTCTTAACCATACTCAGCCTTTATCAGAATTAGCTTTGTGATTAAGTGTGGTCCATATCTTATACAGAATTCCTGCGATAACGAATAAAAGAGCATCACTGAGTTTTGGTGCTCCTCCGTATAGAAATGCGGAACAGGAAAAACCTACTATAAACAGTAAAACAATATAGAGGAATCGCATATTAGTTCACCTCGTTAATTTGTGGTGTTACTAAGTAAGTGAGTTCATAGTTGCATAGTTTCAGATAGAACTTGTTACTTCACTCCAAATCAGCAGCTACTGTCGAGCCAAGCCCAAATCCTTCTCCAAATACGTTGCAAGCAATGCCAGCGGGCTATGGATCTGAATACCACGATTCGTTGTAACTTGTGCAGCAGCGGGAGCCATAGACAGCTGGGCTGCCACTACCGTTTTACCCGGATGCTGCTCAGCAATCTGCTGTAAGCCTTCACGTACCACTTCGAGATACCCTTGCTGATCTCCACGCATAATCAACTCAAATGTCCCAGGGATGCACACCGCTTCCGTCTGAGATGTCTTGGCAACGTGTAGTTGCCCATTCTCATCCTCTTGCTGTAATACCCGATTCAACCGTGCCATCGTTCCTTCAACGGTTGCCGGATTGGTGAATGCTATTATGTAATCTCCTGGTACTCGCCGCATCTCCTGCAATAACGGATCATCTATGCCGATCACAGGCACAGGGACCTGTATGGCTTCCTGCTCCAATGCTGTCGCAAACAGGGTACACGTGACCAGAATGGCATGGGCATGACACTCAGCGATCCATTGGAGCGTCTGGGCTACCTTCTCGTGAATGACGACCGCGGAAAAGTCAGCGTCATGTTTAAGACGGTCCAGACCTGGATCCACGTAATGGACCAATTCAACTTCATAAGGAGCAAGCGTCTCTTCAATTAAGGCGATGTTGGAATAATGAGCGTGAAAACAACCAATGGTGATCATGTGCTAAGTCCCCTTTTACAGTTCGTATATGTCATGGATCTTTTAGATATTTAAACCATTATAGAAACATGCCTGAGAACTGTACAGTCGTTTATGGCTCAACGCCAATAACCGCCCTTCCGCCAAGCTACGGAAGGACGGTTGATAACCTGACTCGACTAGGGTCGGTCCGGTGTCCATTTTTATCTAAGGGAAGGAGAAGTATTTTTCTTCGCCATTTTTTGTTGCAGAATTTCATGAAAGGATAGACCTTGAGTGTTCTCATTCTCCTTTTTAGGAGCAGTGGTCGCCGTGTTGCGCGGATATTGGTGATGGTACGGGATCATTTGCTGAATAGGCATGCGGATCATCTTGGTTCCTCCTTTGATGCGTTTTTTTGGATTATGTATTTCGACTGGTTACCATGCCAGGTGCGCATATAGGTACATGTGACTTGTTAGACGAAATAAAAGAGTTTAAAGCGTAATTCCAATTGGATTGTAGTGATTTTACCCGGTTTTAAGGAGATGTAAACGTTTTTAGGAAAATTCAGGAGTAAAGGACCTGATTTGAAAGGTTTGATATGGGAGGATCGAATCGGTTGTTATGTGAATAGTCCCAATTTTAAGGAAGTCAATGGTACCCGCTTATGAGGCATATTATCTGGTTAAATGATGCAAAGCATGCTAACTAACTTGGTACCATGGTCGGGTTGTTTAGGGGGTAATGTAGTTCCGGATATAAAAAAAACTGCCGAGCGAACCCGGCAGCTTACGTGATATGAAGAAGGATGCGAGAAACTTGGATTCTGTCTGAGGTGGTATCGTGTTGGTTTTATCTACTTTGGCGAACAGCGATGTATATATCCACTTGTACACTTTCGGGATTCAGGCTACGTTCATCATATAATTCAAAATCCCCGGTGAACGTACGATCGCTTTGTTTGTCCCATGCCCACACGGCTCCCCAAGCTTCGCCAACAACCTCTGCCATCGGTCCTTTTCTGGAAGTGAATACGGCGTAAGTTGCAGGAGGGAGTAGAATGTCATCCAATCCTTCAGGCAATGATTCGTTCGGACTGACCTCATGCCCTACCAGTATGGTGTATTCTCCGGTTATCCCATCGGTGTAATCCGTGTAACAACCATAGCGAACAACAACTTCAGGTGCAGGGAGGTGCTCTGAGGCAAAATAATTGTTCCAGAGTCCCTGAATACAACCTTTGCCACTGATCTCAATGGCGTTGGTTGTGCGGGCGGATACGCCGGCAATACGTTTGCCAGGGAGAGTGACATAACGAACGGGCTGGGCAGAGAACGAATGCTCTGTTGTTACCTGACCAGGATTAGCGGAAGCAGTAGAGTTTTCAGCGAGAGATTCTGTATGTTGATCCGTTGTATTCGTGCGCCAACGCTTCAAAAAAGGAAGCTGGTTACGCAGCATCGAACGAGCGGATTCCTCATCCATGCCTTCGTCCTTCAGAATGGCAGTGCACATCTCGGTCATGCCTTCAAGTGACATACCGGGCTGCTCAAACTTGCCCTCTTTGTAACAATAGATACAGTACTCACGGGTTGTGCTTCCATCTGCTTCCGTTCCGAATTGGGCAGGGGTTGTGAGCGGCATGCCGCAGCTTTGACATACAGTGACGTTCATGATTAGTTCCTCCTCATATATGTACAGATTGAATATATCTGAAGTATAAGGGTAGGAACTGGACAGCTGTCTGTCAGGTTTGAGTCGGAGGTATATAATTTTGTACAATTTGCTCCGCGATACGGCAGATTTCATCCCGAATATGCTGAGGTTCCAATACTTCAACGTCCGCGCCGAAGCCCAGAATGAACCCATATAACCAGCCATCCTCGGGAAAAGCAACCTGGCTGATGTAATACCCTGTCCCATCAGGCATGACGTTCTCGATCCCAAACCATTCTTCCGCAATATGACGGACGCGAGCATGGAATTTCAAGGTTAACCTAGCTTGATTGTCCGGACGGCTCCATTCCTGTTGCCAGGGTCTGTCCTGTGGGTTAATGACTTTACGCTCGAAGTGCTCATTAGCAAGTGTAACATCTTGCATGCGCACAAGCTTGAACATGCGAAATTGATTCCGCTCGTGACAAAAAGCGTACAGGTACCAGGAATGCTTCTTGAGTACGATGGTATGAGGGTCGGCAGTTCGGTGAGTATGGATACCTTCCGCACTGCAGTAGGTAAAGGTTACGGGGCGTAATTGATCCATACCCTGTTCGATAAGTTCAAGCTTGATTTTCAGCGCTTCGGGATGCGTCCAGGTTGAATAATCAACGATGAATCGATTGGTATTAGCCTGAAAATCGTCATTTTTGGATTCAGGGACGATACTGCTGAGTTTTTCGACCAGAAGCTCACGCGCCGCATTAGCATGGGAAGTGGATACACTGCGCAGTGCAGTGACGATAGAAGCGAGGTCCTTGTCTGTTAATACGTTTCGATCCAGACGGTAACCCTCTGCCAGACCAATCCCGCCGCTTGCCCCCTGATACGTCACTACAGGGATACCTGCTTGACCCAATGTATCGATGTCTCGATAGATGGTCCGGATCGATACTTCGAACATATCTGCCAAGTCTTTGGCTTGTACCCGTCCACGATTGATTAGCAACACCACGATGGCTAATAAACGCTCCAGTTTCATATGTATGGATTCCTTTCATTGGTTTATCTGTTGGATTCAAATATGTTATATTGTTGAGCATCACACATAGGAGTGGAATAAGCAATGAAGCGAATTACGATTCTGATCGCAGACGATGAAGTTGAGATCGCTGATCTGGTTGCTTTACATTTACAAAAAGAAGGATATCACACCATCAAGGCCTTTGATGGGAAGGCGGCGGTTCAAGCTGTTCAGACCCAAGCGATAGATTTGGCGATTCTGGACATTATGATGCCTGGTATGGACGGGTATGAGGTGACACGTAAAATTCGGGAACAGCATCATTTACCGATCATTTTCCTAAGTGCCAAAACGTCAGATATGGATAAAATTACGGGGCTTGTGATGGGCGCGGACGATTATATGACCAAACCGTTTAATCCGATGGAGCTTGTTGCCCGGGTCAACTCTCAGTTGCGTCGTTCTCTGCAATTCAGCCAGTCTGTGCCTGTGCAAAGGTCCATTCTGGAGAAGGGCGGGCTCATCATCACGCCAGATCAACATCGCGTTGAACTCTACGGCAAACCAGTAGAACTAACACCGAAGGAGTTCGACATTTTGTATCTGCTCGCGAGCCACCCCAAGCAGGTGTTCAGTGCTGAGAACATTTTTGAACAGGTCTGGGGAGAAGCCTATTACGAGAGTGGGAATACCGTGATGGTCCATATTCGGACCCTGCGCAAAAAGCTGGGGGAAGATGTGAACAAGAACAAGTTTATCAAAACCATCTGGGGTGTGGGGTACACGTTTAATGACTAAACGAAGAAGTTTTCGTACAACCATGATTATGTTGCTAGGGTTAAGCATGCTTGCCTCTGGTGCAATTACCTATGGCATTTACAAGCTTTTACAAGCCTATTATTCGGGTGTCCGTTTAGAAGATCCGCTTGCTGAATATCGTCATTTTATGAGAAGTATCGGAGATATTTATTTTTTTCTGCTCTTATTTATCCCGCTCGCCATTCTATTTTTCTTCTGGTTTACCAAGCCCTACGTGACGTATTTCAAGGATATTTCTACAGGGATCAGTCATTTGGCGAATGGAGACTTTCAGCATCGTGTACAGATCTCATCCAAGGACGAATTAGGTACGATTGCAGAGGATGTGAATCTGGCGAGTGAGAAGCTAAGGGAAGCGGTAGAACGAGGGGATTTTGCTGAAAATAGTAAGGACCAGCTTGTTGTCAATCTGGCGCATGACCTGCGAACACCGCTGACCTCAGTGCTTGGATATTTGGATCTGCTGATGAAGGATGAACATCTGACGGAGGAACAGGTTAGGCACTTTACGTCGATTGCCTTCACCAAATCACAGCGTCTAGAGAAGTTGATTGATGATTTGTTCGAAATTACCCGCATGAATTATGGCAGGCTACCTATAAACAAGACACAGCTGGATCTTAGTGAGCTGCTGAAGCAGATGAACGAAGAACTCTATCCTGTATTTGAAAAGAACAAACTAGTCGCCCGACTAAAAATAGACACTGACCTTACCATCTCCGGTGATGGCGAGTTGCTGGCACGTGTGTTCGAGAATCTGCTGATTAACGCTGCACGACATGGCAAGGATGGCATGTACGTAGATATTAATGGATATCGGGATGCAGAACAGGTCATCATTCAGGTGATTAACTATGGTGGACATATTCGTCCGGAGGAATTGCCACATATCTTCGATATGTATTACACCGGAGATCGTGCCCGGACTCCTCAGGAGGGTGGGACAGGCCTCGGCCTATTTATCGCTCGCAATATTGTGGAGCAGCATGACGGTACAATTTCGGCCCAGAGCGACGTGGTACGGACGCAGTTCGAAGTTCGTTTGCCCGTATTTCAATGAGGTCTGATATCAAATTTAAGAAAAACTTTAAAATTGCCCTGCTTTTTCTTTAACTTGTGTTGTCTATCCTTGATGTATGAGGTAAAAGGAGGAACAAGCATGAAGAAGTGGGGCTTTTTGATATGTATCGTTTTGATCGGATATATCGTTACGCAATCACCGGGATGGATTCAGCAGAAGGATGAGTTGCCCATTGAGATTCAGAATACGCGTGAAAATCCCGCAGGTTATACCGTATCCGTCACCGGAAACATTCAGGATCAGGTACATAAGGGCAACTTGTTACTAGTTGATAAGCAATACCCCGTTCACCCGGAAGGAGTTAAATCCGATATTGTATATGTGGCACATGAGGATGATCTACTTCGTGGATATGGGATACTGGATCAGAAAATCATGTTATCACGACAGGTGGCGCAGGAGTTTCAGAAGATGGTTGAAGCAGCAGGCGAAGAGGGAGTCCGATATTTTCTCATCAGTAGTGGGTACAGGGATTTTGCGAAGCAGGACGAGCTTTATCGGGAAAAGGGTTCAGACTATGCGCTTCCTGCGGGACACAGTGAGCACAATCTCGGGTTATCCCTGGATGTCGGTTCCAGCTTGGCTGCCATGAATGAAGCACCAGAGGGAGCATGGCTGGAGAAGAATGCATGGAAATACGGATTTATTTTGCGTTACCCAAAGGATAAAGTGCGCATTACAGGTATTCAATATGAACCATGGCACTTTCGATATGTAGGCCTGCCCCATAGTGCTGTCATGCATGATAATAATCTAGTGCTGGAGGAGTACCTTGAATTGTTAAAAGAAAAAGAGAACATTACTGTTGAAGTAGAGGGTGAGGCGTATCATATCCGCTATTACCGTGCCACCCAAGATATGACCGTGTACATACCTGAACAAGGCCAAACTGAAATATCGGGTGATAACATGGATGGCGTCATCGTCACCGTAAAGAAATAACAGGGCAACACAAAGGAGGAGGAGCAGCATGAAGCACAACAACCAGAAGAAAAGCAAACATTACATCCTTTGGATTGCCGTTTTCACTATCTATTTATATCTGCTGACTAAGCTGATCCTGTTTAAAGGAAGCCCGGTCGATTTTGGCATCGTGAAGGATCGACTGATGGCGTTCTTGCAACAACCGGATCTGGTCCATACCCGAACCGTCAACCTGACACCATTTCAGGAAATATCACGAGATTGGAACAGTCTGTCGTTACATCGTCCTGGCACCGCAATCCATCTAGTAGGCAATATATTGGCCTTTATTCCACTGGGCATCTTCATCCCTGTGTTGACGGGCAACAAGTTATTCTCTGGAGTAAAGGTGCTCCTGCTGTCCCTGCTGCTCAGTCTGGGCTATGAAGTGACACAGTTAGTGACTGGCATGGGCATATTCGATGTGGATGATCTGATGCTTAATACACTCGGCGGCTTGATTGGATATATTGTTTTCACTATGGCTATGGGTCTGAGTAAGGTGTTGGTGGGAGGAGAATCCCGCGTGACGACGAAAAAGTTAAATTCTAAGGAAAGTCACGTGTAAGGAGGGGAACAACTTGATTATAATGGCTGTACTGTTCATTAGCGCAGGGCTAATATTTCTCGTGTATCCACACAAGGTAACGGATGCTTCGGAAAAACAGATCACGGAGCGAGTGATCATGTCTAGATGGGTTGGCGGCTCGTTAATTGCTCTGTCGTGTTTGTTTCTGATCATGGGCACAATTCAACTGTTAGATCAAGCCGCACATCACATTGGGCATTAAAAGGCAGTTGGCTTTGAAGATTGATTTTTAAACATATTCCTATTATAAAAAACAAAGCCAAAAAAGCTCCTCGCCACGTGCTGATTGCACGTGGCAGGGAGCTTTTCTGTATAACTTCATCACATTAATGATTCATGTAATTAAGCTTTTTTCATCATTTGACGCAATACAGTTTGCAGGATACCGCCGTTATGGTAGTAATCCACGTCAACCATGCTGTCCAGACGAGCGATGACAGGGAATTCGAACTGTGTACCGTCTTCACGAGTTACGGTAACTTTCAACTCTTGTCCTGGCTTCACATGATTGCTGAGGCCAGTAATGTCATACGTTTCACGTCCGTTCAGACCAAGGCTGGACCAGCCGTGACCTTCCTGGAATTGCAATGGCATTACGCCCATGCCGACCAGGTTACTACGGTGAATACGCTCGAAGCTTTCTGCGATAACGGCTTTGACGCCGAGCAAGAATGTTCCTTTTGCCGCCCAGTCACGGGAGCTTCCTGTACCATACTCTTTACCTGCGATAACGATCAGGTTCTGTCCTTCATCCTGATACTTCATGGAAGCATCGTAGATGGACATTTCCTCGTCCGTTGGCAGGTACTTCGTGATACCGCCTTCTGTACCAGGAGCCACCTGGTTACGAATACGAATGTTGGCAAACGTACCACGCATCATGACTTCATGGTTACCACGGCGTGAACCGTAGGAGTTGAAGTCTTTGCGCTCTACGCCATGCTCTTTCAGGTACAGTCCAGCCGGGCTGGATGGTGCAATATTACCTGCTGGCGAGATGTGATCCGTTGTTACGGAATCCGCAAGCAATGCCATGACACGTGCAGAACGGATATCTGCGATATCGTTCAACTTGTCGCCAAGCTCTTGGAAGAACGGAGGATTCTGAATGTACGTGGAGTTCGGATCCCACTCGTACAATTCACCTTCCGGTACAGAGATTGAATTCCAACGCTCATTGGCTGTAAATACATTCTCGTACTTGTTGCGGAACATCTGAGCGTTCAGGGAACTTGCGATGGTATCCTTGATTTCCTCGGAAGTAGGCCAGAGGTCTTTCAGGAATACAGGCTCATTGTTCGTATCATAACCGATTGGATCGGTTTCAAAGTCAATATTCACTGTACCCGCAAGTGCATATGCCACAACGAGTGGTGGTGATGCCAGGTAGTTGGCTTTAACCTGTGCATGCACACGGCCTTCGAAGTTACGGTTACCGGACAATACAGCCGCTACGGTCATATCGTTCTCAGCAATAGCTTCGCTCACTTCGTCCGGCAGTGGGCCGGAGTTACCGATGCATGTTGCACAACCGTAGCCGGCAACGTTGAATCCGAGTTTGTCGAGATACGTGATCAGGCCTGCTTTTTCCAGGTACTCGGTAACCACAAGGGAACCTGGTGTCAGACTGCTTTTCACATATCCTGGTTTGGTCAGGCCGCGTTCAACTGCTTTTTTCGCCAGTAGTCCCGCTCCAACCATAACACTTGGATTCGAAGTGTTCGTACAACTTGTGATCGCCGCGATCACAACAGCGCCTGCCTTCAGTTCACTGTTGGAACCGTCCGAATGCTTCACAGGTACGGATTGTTCGATTTTCTCATCGCTCAGACCGTAGCCGCCTTTATCTACAGGTGTGCGAATGATGCTGTTGAAGCTTTCTTTCATTTGTGTCAGCTCGATGCGATCCTGTGGACGTTTTGGTCCTGCAAGACTTGGTACAACAGAGCCGAGATCCAGTTCAATCACATCTGTGAATTCAGGATCAACGGTGCTTGAAGTACGGAACATGCCTTGAGCTTTGTAATAAGCTTCAACCAATTCTACCTGTTCGTCAGGACGGCCAGTGTTACGCAGATAGTTCAATGTTTCACTATCAACAGGGAAGAAACCGATCGTTGCTCCATATTCTGGTGCCATGTTGGCTACTGTTGCACGGTCAGCCAGACCGATGTTGGCAAGACCTGGGCCGTAGAACTCAACGAATTTACCAACAACGCCTTTTTTACGAAGCAATTGGGTAACGGTTAGTGCCAGATCCGTTGCTGTTGCGCCTTCGCTCAGGCTGCCTGTCAGTTTGAAACCGATAACGTCTGGTGTTACAAAATAAAGCGGTTGGCCCAGCATACCTGCTTCAGCCTCAATACCACCAACACCCCAACCAACAACACCAAGTCCGTTGATCATGGTGGTGTGGGAGTCTGTACCTACGAGGGAATCCGGGAATACAACGGTCTCGCCGTCCACGGTTTTTGTTGCTGCCACGGAAGCCAGATACTCCAGGTTAACCTGGTGAACGATCCCTGTGGATGGTGGAACTGCACGGAAGTTGTTGAATGCCGTTTGCGCCCAACGCAAGAAGCGGTAACGCTCTTCATTACGCTCAAACTCAACTTTGATATTGTAATCAAGTGCATCGTTGGTACCAAAAGCATCAACCATAACGGAGTGGTCGATAACGAGATCGACGGGTACGAGCGGGTTGATCTGTTTTGGATCGCCACCTGCTTTTTTCACGGTATCACGCATTGCAGCGAGGTCAACGACAACCGGTACACCGGTGAAATCCTGCAGAACGATACGTGCAGGGATGAATGGAATTTCCTTGTTATTGTCACGGCCATCTGCCCAGCCGGTCAGTTGTTTTACGTGTTCTTCGGTGATAGCACGTCCGTCGAATTGACGAATTGCTGCTTCAAGCAACACTTTAATGGAGAAAGGAAGCCTGGAAAGATCGCCGTGGCCGTTTTCCTGAAGAGCATCGAGACTGTAGTAGCGGTAAGACTTGCCTCCAACCTCAAGACTGCGAGCGGCGGAGAAATGATTCTTTGCTGACATACATGTACCTCCTTGGGATGTGTCGGTGAGATGAAGAAAACGTTCATTTAGGTGAAGAACAGGCCTTCATCGTTCCGTGTTCTTGTTCGTTAGTTTCATCAGATGAAACGTAATTTCATAATCATAACTTTAGTTTTAAGTATACCGTTTTCACCTCCGTACGTAAAGGTCTTTTTGCCTGATCAAGCAAGCTTTTGGACCGATGAAGGCGTTTTCGTGAAGCGAGCAGGAATAAGATATCTTGTGTACCTGTATTTGCCGAATTTCGGATCTCCCTCCTGAGCCGTGTACATACAACCGAAGACCCTTTCATATGAATAGTAGGAGTTTATATACGCAATGAAATATTCCAGACAGAACTCATGCCAAAGGGGGACATAGGCTTGGAACGGGAATGGAAGAGTGCCTTATATACTTACGTGAACCAGTACAATCGCTGTGAGATCGACTACCGTCCACAGACCAGCGAACGGATCGTTACCGATCCTGACTTCGTGGTGGAACGGGGAGAGCGTATGGCAAGGCTGGACGAATGGTATCGTAAGCGGCGCGCCGTGCCTCTTCGCAGCGAGACCAGCGCCAAGCTTGTGCGCACGCTTATGGATGGCCAGGAAGAAGCGGTGGTGGATGTACAATTGTACAGCAGACTGTTCTACGAGAAGAGCGGGATCACCCACCGGGAGGACCGGATTGAGCGGGAGCGGTTAACCTTTCTGCGGCAGAGTGGTGGATGGATCATTGGACGGGTCGAGCGAGAAGTGCCGGAGCGTCGCCCTGCTGGGGAAGGACGTCCGTTTCAACAAGCTGATTTTGTACAGGCGATGAATCGGCCGCTGCTGAATCGGGAAGTGTTGGGTCAAGGAAGAAGCTCACGGCAGCAGTCATATCGCAGAGATCTGGCGGTTGCCTATGCAGATCGGTGGTGGAATGCGGGGAATCCGGCATTTGAGGAATTTGATGTGGATTGTACCAATTACGTGTCTCAATGTCTCTTTGCAGGGGGCGCACCCATCCACTATACTGGTAGAAGAGAAGCTGGCTGGTGGTATAAAGGGTATGTGAACGGCTCCGAAATGTGGAGTTACAGTTGGGCAGTTTCCAACAGTCTGGAGCGTTATTTGTCAGGCAGCAGCTGGGGTCTGACCGCGACAGAAGTGGAGCGTCCTGAGCAGCTGATGCTCGGCGATGTTATTCTCTACGATTGGGATGGAGATGGACGATTTCAGCACAGCACCGTTGTGACCGCGTTTGATGCGGGCGGCATGCCGCTTGTTAACGCACATACGGTTAGCAGCCGTCACCGATTTTGGGATTACCGGGATTCTTACGCTTGGACGGAGCGGACGGTATACCGGCTTTTTCATATTGCAGATGAGTTTTGATGACGAAAGATTTTCGGGATGCGGTGACGCAGACATCCAGTTCCGTGTAAAATAAGACCAGATAATGCAAGCAGAATAACAAGGGTGCTGAGCATGCAAGCATGACAGCATCAGGCACAGATAATCGGAGGGTACACATGAGTATGGATAAATTAAAAGTAGGCGTCGTGTACGGCGGAAAATCGGGCGAGCATGAGGTATCGCTGCAAACGGCGTTTGCTGTAACAAACGCATTTGATTATGAAAAGTATGAACTGGTTCCTTTTTATATCTCCAAGCAGGGTACGTGGAAAAAAGGACCTGTCATGCATGCGCCGTTCGCGCAGATTGAAGACTTGAAGCTGGAGCAATCGGCAGGCGGAACGCAGGATGCGCTGAACGCACTGTTTGGCCGTTTGTATGGCGGAGCAGAAGCGCTGGACGTGATGTTCCCTCTGCTGCATGGTACGTTTGGAGAGGATGGCACCATTCAGGGCATGTTTGAGATGGCGGATATGCCATATGTAGGTGCAGGTGTACTCGCTTCGGCTGGCGGCATGGACAAAGTAGTCATGAAAAAGCTGTTTGCACAGGCTGGCATTGACCAATGTGCCTTTACGTATTTTAACGCGACACAATGGAAGCAGACAGAGCATGAAATGATCGTACAGGTCGAAGATCAGCTCGGGTATCCTTGTTTTATCAAACCGGCAAATCTGGGCTCCAGTGTAGGCATCTCCAAAGCACGTAACCGCGATGAGCTGAAGACAGCTGTCGAGTTTGCACTTCGGTATGACACGAAGGTTGTCATTGAGGAGTTCGTTGAAGCCCGTGAAGTTGAGGTCAGCGTCCTCGGTAATGACGAGCCCATGGCTTCCGTTCCAGGTGAGATCGTATCCTCCGGTGAGTATTATGACTATGCAGCCAAGTATATTGATGGTCAATCACAGATGCTGATTCCAGCTCCACTGGACCCAGAGGCCGCAGATCGCATTCGCGAGGCAGCTTTGCAGGCGTTCCGTGCGATTGAAGGTAACGGCATTTCACGCGCCGACTTCTTCATTCGGAAAAATGACGGCGCCTTGCTTATTAATGAAGTCAACACCATGCCTGGTTTCACACCATACAGCATGTATCCACTTCTTTGGCGTGAGACAGGTGTATCGTATGCCGAACTGCTGGATCGCATGATTGAGCTGGCACTGGAGCGTTACAACCGCAAGCAGGCACTGAATTACGAGAACGGCGTACAGGCGTAGCCTGCGACCACAAGATCAGGAGGGATATGCATGGGATTTCAGACTGAATTCAATTCCGTATGCAAGTTCAAGAATGAGCAGGAGCTGTTCGAACTGCTTGAATACGGACGCGGCAAAATGGTCAAACAGGGCTTCCGGGTATTTCCTACCGGCCAGAAAGTGATTGCATACACACCGGATAACGTGGCTGTAGCCATCGTCAAGATCGTGGTTTCCATTGCGGAGATCAACTTCCAGGGGCAAGAGGTAACCGAGGTGGAGATGCTACTCATCCGCAAATTGACTGAGGAAGAATCACGCATCCAGACTGCCCTTGCGGATGAGATGTTCTTTGGGGAGCAAGCACAGGAGTAGTTGTTGACTGTAAGTGCGGGTCGGAAGGACGGATTTGCCAGAATACGATTATGGTCACTCTTTTAGGGTAAAACTTGGTTATATACAGTGACGGTACATCCTGACGGCTGAATATGCCGTGTGGGTTCTCCGCCCTAATAGAGAGGAAGAGATTCATGCTCGTACGCTTTGGTTACGTGGCAATGTCCGTGCTTATAGAGAACGCCTCGCCTTCCCGGACCATGACCATGTCGAGTTTTAACAAAATCGATGACAGGGAAGCGGCGATCCGCAAGCTCGAACGGATTGCAGCCGAGAACCTGCACAATACATTACGTTTGCTCAGGCACAACAAGGGTAGCCATATTCATGTATATCGCTTCTCTTCCAAATTGATTCCACTGGCAACACACGAGGACCTGAATGACTGGGACCCGTTCCCGGCGCTGAAGCAGGACTTTGCGGCTATTGGTGATTTTGTGAAGGAAAATCATATGCGTGTGTCCTTTCATCCGGATCATTTTACCGTACTTAGTACCCCCCGCGAGCAAGTTCTGCGCAACTCGATTCGCGACCTTCGTCATCATGTTCGGATGCTGGATGCCATGGGGCTGAATGCCACTGCCAAGAACAATATACATATTGGTGGTGCATACGGGGACAAGCCTTCGGCGGCGCTTCGTTTTGAAGAAAACTTTTTGAAGCTGGATCGGGACATTCAGGAGCGGCTCACACTCGAAAATGATGATAAAACGTTCAATGCGCCTGAGACACTTGCCGTGTGCCAGCGCTTGGGATTGCCCATGGTACTGGATATCCATCACCATTGGGTGAACAACGAAGGAGAACAGGCATGGGATCTGTGGCCTGATATTCTAAAGACCTGGCAGTCACCGCTTGCCCAGGCAGATTCACCGGCTGATCAGCCATTGCCACCCAAAATCCATGTCTCCAGTCCAAAGAGTGAGAAGGATCTGCGAGGTCATGCCGATGGTGTGGAGGTAGAGCCTGTGCTCGATTTCTTGCGTCATATCGCAGCAGACACCCCAAGACTTGACGTGATGATTGAGGCCAAACGCAAGGATGAGGCTCTTGTGCAACTGATGCAGAAGCTGGCATTCTATCACGAAGAGGGTGTAGAGTGGGTGGACGAGTCTACCGTCATCATTCATCCGTAGTGCCAAAAGGGGCCTGGGCAACGAGAAACTTTATGACCTGTGGGGCGTATACTTTTAACAAGTATTTCAACTTTTCGTAGATTGATATAGAAAGTAGAGTGAACGCTTTGAATGAGAAGGAAAAGACACCTTATGTCGTGACAAGCAAAAGCTATACTGCCGTTGCCATTAATGCAGCTTCCAAAGCTGGCGAATGGATCAAAAGCCGTCTTGGGACGGTAGCTGAACTTGGCACCAAATATTCACCCCAAGATCTGGTGACCGAAGTGGATAAAGGAGCGGAGCAGATGATCCGCCGCCTGATTCTTACGCATTTTCCCCACCATGCCATTCTGGGTGAAGAGGGCGTCGAACCGGGACCGGAAGCTTCGGCAAAAGCACTGAAAGAGGCCGAGGAGGAAGAGTTCCTGTGGATTGTTGATCCTGTGGATGGAACGACAAACTTTGTACACGGATTCCCGTTTTATTCGGTGTCCATCGCATTGGCTCACAATGGTGAAGTCATTGTCGGCGTGATCTACGACCCTTCCCGTGATGAGATGTTTGTTGCGGAAAAAGGGAAAGGAGCATATGTTCACGGAAACCGGATGCTTGTATCTGGTGAACAGGAACTGGCTCAGAGCCTGATTGCGGTTGGATTCCCGGCAGACACAACCTTTGCGTTGCCACTGAATATGGCGGCTGTGCAGGCGCTTGCTCCGCAAGTTCGTAACTTGCGTGCAGGCGGATCTGCCGCCCTCCATCTGGCATATGTTGCCGCAGGACGCCTCAGCGCCTACACCGAAGTTGGATTGAAACCGTGGGATATTGCCGCAGGTGCACTGTTGGTTGAAGAATCAGGTGGCAAGGTGACCGATACCATCGGAACGCCTTACCAACTGTCTGTGAATCATGTCGTTGCCAGCAATGGCAAAATCCATGATGCACTGACGGATGTGCTGAAGGAAGCGAAAGCAACCGGCTTGGAATGAAATTCATTATAAGGAGCGAAAACAATGGATGAATCCAAAGAACTGGAACGACGGCTCAGTGATATGCTGACGGAAGGGGACATGGAAGAGTCCGGCGACACCAATCAGCGTGAACGCCAGCTGATTCCTCCCAAATATGAAGTGCGAATCCAGACAGAACGTGATCCAATTGTCGAGGAAACGTTAAAGTACCGGAAGATGGCACGCGAAGTGGATGATCGTTATGATCGGTATCTGGAGCGAGCTACCGGGAACAAACCGGAGAGTGACAAGGGTCATTCGATTGCTGAAGACTCGAATAAGCCGCAATCTTAACTAATCACTGAACGTCATAGCTGAGCTTAACCAATAACAGGCTCCCCTTTAGGGAGTCTGTTATTTCATGTGTGCTCTCAGTAGAGAGGACAACGCCTACTTTAAAATGATAGAATAGAGTAACACCAACCTATGTCATTGGAATGACCAATGTACTATATATTAGTGAGGTTGCTCAAAAAGTCCGCTTTTGATTACGAAGGATGCCTAGCTTCATCCCATCTTCTCGGTACTGAAAACCGCCCTTTTTGAACACGTATATTAGTGTAAATTATTATAGATTTGCGAGAAGGAGTGTTACCTGAATGAAGCGTAAACGTATATGGGAAAATACAGCTGCCGGTTTAACGGTAAGCATGTTGGCAGGAATGCTGCTCTTTACATCATCTGCATTGCCTGCACACGCGGCTGACACCAAAACCGGTGTATTGCCAGCGGGTACAAACGAGACTTCGCTGACAGCGAAGAAAGATGCAGTAGCCGTAACTAAGGAGTTCCGCATCGTCACATTGGGAGATTCCATAACGGTAGGTTATGAGCCCAACACAAAAGAATTGCCTTATGGTTATGTAGAACGTCTCCAGGAGCAAGGTTTGCTGCATGGACGTACACAGGTGGACAACTACGGGATTGCCGGATTGAAAACCAGTGGTCTGAAAAACTTTACTACTGCAATTAAGGATGGCAAAACGCTGACTTCTGAAGCCATTCAACCAAGTCTTCCTGATCCAAGAGCGGGACAGATCGGAGCCAATACTGCTGCAATCCGTGAGAGTGTAGCACAGGCCAATCTGGTTGCAATTACCATTGGGGGAAATGATGTATCTGAGCTTCTCGGTACAGCAGACAAACTGAGTGATCAGGATCTGCAAGCGAAGGTAAAAGAATTACTCGCAACATATACAGCCAACGTTAGTGCAACGATTAATGATATCCATGAAATTAATCCGACAGCTACAATTGTCATCGCCGACCAGTATCAACCGATGCCAGAAGTAGCAGGCAAGGCACTTTATGCCAAACTGATGGAGGCATCCCAAGGTTTCACACAGACCATTGATGGCATTGCAGCACAATTCACTGCTCAGGGTACCGATGTCAAAGTCGCACACGTGGCCAAGGAGTTTGTTGGTGGTGAAGGCACGATGACACATATGATCAAAGATCGTGATTTCCACCCGAACCAATTTGGATATGCGGCCATTGCCGAAGTATTTGCCAAAACGATCTGGGGCGACTACACCAAGCTGACTACACCTGCGACAGGTGAGCCGATGAACATTATTGTGAGTGGCAAAACATTAAATACTCCGTACAAACCGATTATCCGTAACGGCAAAAACTTTGTGGCGATTCAAGACATCGTGAATGCGGTCGGTGCTACTACGGTGTGGGATAACAAAACTTCAACCGCAACCATTACATATGGAGACCGGAAAGTTGCGGTGAAGATTGGTGCCAATGCTGTGAAGGTAAATGGAGCATCGGTTACTGTGGATACACCTGCATTCCTGAATAAGGTAGGCAAAGAGTCCAAAACATATGTACCACTTGCCATGGTGGCTGAAGGTCTTGGCTTTGATGTGCAATATGTAGCGAAGCTGAAAACTGTTTTTGTTAATCCGTAAATTGTATTTCATGTTTTAACATGATGTTATTCAACAGCCAGAATACCTTGATTTGTTCAAGGTATTCTGGCTGTTTTGTGTTCTTTTTACGTTGCTGACACAGATGTATACCTTCTCTAATGACCTAAAATGTTGCATAAATATATCTTGTCAGATGACCAATGGATGTGTAAATATGAAAATAACTTACAATAAAACCACTAATGCATAGTATGACAGGCACCCCTCGCAAGCCAAAGGAGCGCTTAGGATGAACAAAATTAAAAACGCTTTCACAACACTACCGATTCACCACAAAACGATTCTTCTCATCGGACTTTTGATGTTGATCAGCTTTACGTTTTATGCGTCCGTACTCCGATATGTGTTCAGCATCTATGACCGCCAGATCTATGAGAAATCCTCGCAGGTCCTCAATATGTCTTCGGTAGGTATTGAGAATCAACTTCGTGAAATTTCTAATCTCTCCTTCAAGGTGATGTCGGACGAGCCGCTTCAGCAATATCTGCTCCAACTGAAAAAGGCCGAAACGGGTTACGAGAAAAATGGATTGCGTAAAAAAATTACTAACAGGTTAGTCGCATATGCCGGTTCCGAAAAATACGTCTATTCCATGCTATTTATCGATAATGATAATAACGTTATGGCCGCAGGCAATCGGGAGGGAATTTCGGAGTCGAAGCAAAAGGAACTGGTTGCACTGGGACAGCAATACTCGGGCTCCAATGCATGGCATACCAGTGGGGATAAACAGTCCCGACTCTTGTCGGTTCGACAGGTGAAATCCTTTATTGGCGGAGCATTTACATTGGAGGACCTTGGCACACTGATCATCCGCGTCCGGCTGGACCGAATTGTACAGGACCAGATGCAAGAACCGGCTGAGGACTCCCAATTACTCATTACGGATGGAAAAGAAGTGATCTATCCAACAGAATCGTCGGTCAGTGAAGCCGAGATTGAGTCTGAACTGAAGCGTACCCAGCCCTATGGAATTGCCATGTTGGAGCAGGGGAGACACTTTGTAGCTCGTGCTCATTCTTCCTATACGGATTGGACCTATCTGTACACAACCCCGTTTGACCAGATGTTTAAAAAGATCCAGTTTGTCAAACAGTTGGTCACGGTGATCTTCATCATGATCTTTCTGGCGGCGCTTATTATTGGAGCGAGATTCTCTCGCAGTATTACCCATCCGATTGCACAGTTGATCAAAAAGATGCGTAATATCGAAAAAGGAGATCTGGATAAGCTGGAGGAGGCTGCCCTCGGCAATGTTCCGATATCTCCACAGAATGAGGTTGGGCTGTTGCATCGCACATTCAAGATGATGCTTCAACGGATACGTGAATTGATTGATGAGAATTATGCGAAGCAACTGGTGATTCGTGAGACGGAGTTGAAAGCGCTTCAGGCGCAGATTAATCCACATTTTCTATACAACACGCTGGAATCCATTAACTGGCTGGCTAAAGTACAGAAGCAACGACAGATCTCGGAAATGGTTGAGGCTCTCGGATTTCTGTTGCGTAGCTCTGTGAACATGTCCGAGAAGTGGATTACGCTGGAAAGGGAGCTGGACATTGTCCGCAGTTACGTGACAATTCAGCGCACACGTTTTGAGGAAAGACTGGATTTCGACATGGAAATTGCCCCGGAGGTAGGAACGGCACGGATACCGAAGTTAACATTACAGCCGTTGGTGGAGAACGCGATACATTATGCACTCGAACCAAGCATTGACCCTTGCCGGATTCGAATCCGGGCGAGAGCAGATGGAGATAAGGTGATTATTGAAGTTGAGGACGACGGTCCGGGGATGACACCGGAATTCCTGGAACAGCTACACGAAGGACGTATTCAGACAAGAGGACAGGGCATTGGGTTATCTAACATCCAGGAACGAATCAGACTGACCTTCGGTGATGAAGGTGGAATGGTGATGAGCAGCAAGCCCGGATCAGGAACTGTAGTATCGATCAGCATACCTTGGATCAGAGAGGACGATGACGATGTACAAAGTGATGCTCGTAGATGATGAACGTGTCATTCTGGAGGGGATTTCCCAAGTGGTCGATTGGGCCGCAGCAGGTACGGAATTGGTGGGTACGGCGAGGAACGGGATCGAAGCATTGGACAAAATTGGGCAGTCGAGACCGGATATTATCATTACGGATATTTCCATGCCGGGTCTGGATGGTCTCGGACTCATAGAGAAGGCATCTGAAGCATACCCGGGAGTACGTTTCATTATGTTATCCGGCTACAAGGAGTTCGAATATGCTCGCAGAGCGATGCAATATGGTGTGAAGCATTATTTGCTCAAACCCTGCAACGAGAATCAGATCCATGATGCATTAACTGAACTGTTGCAGGAACATCAGGATGCCCAGGTGAAGGAGCATGTTGCAGGTGAGATGAAACAGCGATTGCAGCGAGTCCTTCCGCATGTAAAGGAGCAATTTCTGCTGGAGTTCATGACCAACCGCACCTATGGTCCGGTTGATCTGGAGTATTATCAGGAGCTGTTTGATCTGGAGCTTGAAGAGAACGCAGTTCGGTTACTGCTGTTCCGAATTGTAGATGAACATGATTACAGCCACTTATTTGCGATCAAAAACATTGCCAGTGACCTGCTCCCACATGTCCTGTTAAGCACAACCATTGAAGGCAAACTCCTCATTCTGCTCGCGGATTCAGCTGATCCGGCTGGACTGAAAGAAAGTATTGAAGAGGTTCGGTCTGCATTCACCAGACTATATAAATTGGAAGTGACCGCTGCGCTGAGTGAAGCAGATCGAATGATTCAGTCGCGGCGGTTGTTTCGTGAGGCGTTGCAGTATCTGAACCATCGCTTCTTTATCGGTGAAGGCAAGCTGATTACGAAGAATGATCTGGTACTGGCCGGAGAATGCGACGGATTGCATGTAGAACAGGATGCCGAGCAACTGTGTCAGTTGATCAAATCGGGTAATACCGAGGAAACAGCGGTAGAGGTGGAACGTCTGTTTGATCTATTATCACGTCAGCAGCTGGAAATTGAAGTGACTCGCTCTTATGTAGTGCAGCTCTACTCGGCGATGGTGCATGTCTGTCCACCTGAGGAGGCAACGGAATTCACCCAGCGTATGGCAGAACTGCCGCATATCGATACGTTATCTGGTTTGAAGTCTTTTGTTGCAAGCAGTGCGGCCCGATTAACTTCCGGTTATTACAAAAACCATATCAGCCGCCAGTCTTCAGCCGTGGAGAAGATGATGGATATCGTGGATCGTCATTTTGGAGAGGCGGATCTCTCGCTCAATGGAGTCGCTCATCAGATGCTCTATATGAATCCAGATTACCTGGGCAAGATTTTCAAAAAAGTCACAGGGGAGAATTTCTCCAACTACGTGAATCGCCTGCGCATTGAACGCGCATGTGACCATATTCGCAGAGGTGGGGATGTGAAAGTGTTTGAGCTTGCTGAATTGTTCGGATTTGGCGGGAATTCACAATATTTCAGTCAGGTGTTCAAAAAATGGACCGGGATGACACCTACGGAATTCCGCAGGATCGGCATATAACAATGAGCTACCAATCATGTGATTCATGTCTGGGGAGGACGAACAGCGCCGAGAGGGGGACTGTTGTCCTCCTCTGTTTTTTGAACCAACAAGACGGTTTTGTGTATTCAACTATGGTCGTACATTTGCGAAAATGACATTAACAAGTTTGTGAAAGCGTTATCAGAAATAAAAAGGATAGCTCGTTCACACAACCATATCAACATAAAAGGGGAGATTGGCATGGTGAAAAAGGCAATATTCCTGATGATGGCTGCTTTGCTCGTGTTTACAGCGGCATGTAGCTCAGGTGGAGGAAATGAAGGAGCATCTGGAGATGACTCAGTTACCCTGCGGATCGCTTGGTGGGGCTCGGATGCAAGGCATGAATATACACAGAAGGTCATCGACCTGTACAAATCGAAAAACCCGAATGTCAAAATCGACGTGGAATATGCTTCATTTGATGACTACTGGAAAAAGCTCGCACCACAAGCAGCGGCAAATCAGTTGCCTGACATCGTTCAGATGGATATTTCCTACATCAGCCAATATGCACAGAATGGTCAGCTTGAGGATCTAGCGCCTTATCTGGGCAACCAGATCAAAGTGGACGATGTATCCGAGAATGTTATCAGCACAGGTGTAATTAACGGTAAACAATACGGTGTACCTGCCGGTGTTAACGTTCTGGGCTTCCAATATGATCCGGCATTGCTTAAAAAAGCAGGCGTGGATGCAATCCCTGACAATATGACTTGGGAATCGTACGAAGCACTGGGCAAACAAACCGCAGATAAAGGTCTGTATTTGGATGGAGGGATAGCTCCGGATATTTTCTTCCACTACTTCCTGCGTACCAAAGGATTGTCGCTTTATAATGCGGAAGGAACAGGTCTTGGCTATGATGATGATCAATTGTTTGTGGAGTTCTTCGGACTCATGCGCCGCATGATCGAGCAAGGTGCAGCACCTACGCCGGATGTAGCTAACCAAACCAAAGGCATCATTGAGGAATCGGATCTCGTGAAGGAAAAAGGAATTGGCGTATGGCAATGGTCCAACCAGTTCGTAGCCTTGCAACAGGTAGCGAACCGTCCACTCGAAATCGCTCCAATGCCAGGACCAGATATGGAAAAAGGACTATATATGCAACCAAGTATGTATTGGGGTGTAACGTCCAACTCCAAAGTGAAGGAAGAAGCAGCTAAATTCATTGATTTCTGGGTGAATGACGTGGAAGCCAACAAACTGATCAAAGGTGAGCGCGGTGTGCCAATTTCAGGAGCAATCAAAGAAGCTATCGCACCTGAGCTGAGTGACGCAACAAAACAGGTCTTTGAATTCGTAGCAGCCATGGAGCCTAAGGCTTCACCAATGAGTTCTCCGCCACCAGTTGGTTCACCTGAAGTAATCTCTTCCCTAGCAGATGTGGTTGAAGAATTGAACTTTGGCAAAATTACACCTGAACAAGCAGCAGAGACATTCCGCAAGAACGCCGAATCTGTACTTGCGAACAATAAATAACAGTTGAATGATGGCTTGCTCGTCCCACTTCAGGGATGGTCGGGAATGGGGCTACTCGCAAATGCGAGGGCCTTTCCCCGTCCAGATGACCGAAGCCACGATGAGGGAGCAAGCTGATCCATGAAGGAGGTTCGTTCCATTGAGGCAGTATTCATCGTTACGTAGAAACTTAACTGGATATGCGTTCATAAGCCCGTTTATTATTGGTTTCCTGGGCTTCACACTCATCCCCATGTTTGTGTCCTTATATATGTCGTTCACGAGTTATAACTTGTTCACTTCTCCGCGGTGGATTGGGCTTGATAACTACACCAAAATGTTTTTTGATGACCCGAAATATTGGAACTCGGTCAAAGTAACGTTTCTGTATGTATTCATTGGGGTACCGTTAAGGTTGATCTTTGCCCTCTTCGTAGCGATGGTCCTAAACACTGGCTCTCGTATGATTGGAACGTACCGGACGCTGTATTACCTGCCATCCATTATCGGTGGTAGTGTGGCCGTATCCATTATGTGGCGTAACCTCTTCAGTAATGAGGGTGTTATCAACAGTGCTCTAACGGCAATCGGGATAGGGCCTATAAGCTGGTTTGGTGACCCTAATGCGTCCCTGGTTATGCTCATCTCACTGTCTGTGTGGCAGTTTGGTTCGTCCATGCTGATCTTCCTGGCTGGTCTCAAAAATATCCCTACTGAGATGTACGAGGCAGCAGGTGTGGATGGCGCGAACCCTATACGGAAATTTTTCAGCATCACCTTGCCACTGCTTAGCCCGATCGTTCTGTTCAATATGATTATGCAGACGATTGGTGCATTTATGACGTTTGTACCTGCCTATATTATCTCCAAAGGCGAAGGCGGTCCAATGGACGGTACGATGCTGTACTCTCTATATCTGTTCCGTCAGGCATTTATGTTTAACAACATGGGTTATGCTTCGGCCATGGCTTGGATCATGCTGATCATGATCGGTATACTCACGGTAGCTGTGTTCCTGACATCCAAGTACTGGGTGTTCTACGAATCTGAAGGAGGGAAGTAACGATGGTTTGGAGAAATGTGAAATGGCCCATTTATCACCTGTTCGTTGCAGCTCTTGCCCTCCTAATGTTGTATCCCGTACTTTGGATGCTCTTCAGTTCATTCAAGGAAAGCCGTACGATATTCGTCACAGCGGATACCCTGTTTCCTGCGGAGTGGATCTGGAGCAACTATGTAGATGGCTGGAAAGGCACAGCGGGAAGACCGTTCATGGATTACATCACGAACTCACTTGTAATCGTAGTGATATCTACCATCGGTGCTGTGATATCGTCATCGCTGATCGCTTTTGGTTTTGCCAGACTGAATTTCAAGGGACGCACGTTCTGGTTTTCCTTGATGATGTTAACACTGATGTTGCCACATGACGTGGTATTGGTTCCTCAGTACATCATTTTCACGAAGCTCGGCTGGCTGAATACTATCTTGCCAATCGTTGTACCTACATTCTTCGGAATGCCGTTTTTCATCTTCCTGATGGTACAGTTCATTCGAACGATTCCGAAGGAGCTGGATGAGGCTGCAACCATCGATGGATGTAACAAATTCAGACTGTATATCCAGATTATTATGCCGCTGATCAAGTCTTCTCTGGCGACTGCAGCCATTTTCTCCTTCTACTGGAGATGGGAGGATCTGCTCGGTCCGGTATTGTACCTGAACTCACCTGATAAATACACCGTGTCGATGGCGCTGAAAATGTTCCTCGATAGCGAATCTGCTTCCAACTGGGGTGCAATGTTCGCCATGTCCATCGTCAGTCTGGTTCCGGTTGTAGCTGTGTTCTTCATCTTCCAGAAACAAATTGTTCAAGGGATGAGCACCAGCGGATTGAAAGGATAAGCCAGATTACTGTATCTTCGTATCTTCGCCCGAATGAACGTTTACGAAAGTTAACCAAGGAGGTTATCGCTTTTGAATAAAGCTCAGGGTAGTCAGGCCGTTGCCATGGAGGCAGCGGCAGAGGGCCAGGCAGTGTCCGTGACCAGCTGGAAGTTTAACTTTGGACCAGACTCGGGAAGAGCAGATGAGACAGGGGATTATCTGAAAGTAACTGCAACAACCGCATATGAGGAACGCGGAGGGTACGGATTCGAGGCAGGATCTCTGGTGTATGAGAAACAACGCATTCGTGATGACGATGTGTCGAATCCCACGAAACAACATCATAACAATTCGGGGCAGACAACCATGTCTGCCCGATTGCGTTCAGGCTTCTGTATTCCGCTCAAAGCATCGTTCATCGTGGATGTTCCAGACGGAACCTACCAAGTATTACTTGTTGCAGGGGATGAATTGGCTGAGACAGTGACACGCGTGAAAGCTGGTGAAGGCAAGCTTGTACTGCCAACCATTCGCACACTTCCCGGACAATACGCAGAGGTTAGATTCTCGGTTGTTGTTCGCGGCGGCAGACTTCGTCTGTCATTCTCCGGTCCTGCACCGAGAATCAATGCATTGGAGATTACTCTTGCGAATCAGACCATGACCGTATTTCTTGCCGGGGATTCAACCGTAACAGATCAGCCGGAAAGTGGATATCCGTATTGCGGTTGGGGCCAGTTATTGCCGGCACAGTTCAAACATGATGTGGCAGTGGATAATCATGCCCAGTCAGGCCGCAGTTCCCGCAGCTTTATTAATGAAGGCAGATTAAGCGCCATTCTGGAGCGAATCAAGCCCGAAGATTTTCTGTTTATTCAATTTGGACATAACGATGAGAAGCCTGACCCTGAACGTGGGACGGACCCATTCACAACATATAAGGAATATTTGAAAAAGTATATCGATGCTGCACGCGAAGCCAAGGCTCGTCCAGTGCTCATAACCCCGGTGCATCGTCGCTATTTTGCGGATGATGGCACATTGACCGATACCCACGGCGATTATATCATCGCCGTGCGTGAGCTGGCGGAAGAGGAAGATGTTCCGCTGATCGATCTGGCTGAGCGCAGCCGTCTTCTGTTCGAGCAGGCGGGCGTTGAAGGCACCAAGGACGACTTTATGTGGGTACTACCAGGCGAGTATGTGAACTTCCCCTCAGGCGTGGAGGATAACACGCATTTTCAGGAACGAGGCGCCCGTCGCCTTGCCCAGCAGGTGGCAGAAGCCATCCGCGAGTTGCAATTGCAACCGTTGCAGATGTATCTGCGGTAATAAGTATCAGTATCAGTAGAGGATCTAATTCTATTGTTCTAGGGGATAAGTTCCCGCAGGATTTTAAGTCCTGTGCGTCTGTATTTAAGCCAAGCGAGTTAAACGAAGTAACGAGCCAGCAAAAGTTGCCCAGCGAAAGAGCGAAGGCAATAATCTTTTAAAAAACAGGCGAGCGTAGCAGCGGAGGAGGGCGGAATCGGGTAGAGGGAGCGAAGCGTCCGCCTTTGGAGCGGGATTTCCTCTGCTGAGGGGGAATTGAATAGAAATCCCGAGCCAACAGCGGCCTGTAGCCCGATCCGCCCGCCGAAGCGGCTGCCCCGCGAGCCCACGGGTTTTAAGAGTTTCCCCCGCGAATGAGCCAAAGAAATCCCGAGCCAACAGCGGCCCACAGCCCGATCCGCCCGCCGAAGCGACTGCCCCGCGAGCCCCACATTTTTAACTTAATATTGCACTCGCAAAAAAGGAGGATGTATTTCAATGACACCTGACCAGACAGAATCAGGCACATCTGCCCGTAAGAATGTTTCAGCAGCTACAGGTCACACCTACTGGGTCATTCCGGATGGTTACATTCCCCCGGAGAGCCGGGGCACATTGGAGAGTCATGAGAGCATCTGTGTACTGAACACCAGTGCCACGGATGCGGAGCTGCATATCACGATTTACTTTGAAGACAGAGAACCACTCGAAGGTATTGTCGCTGAAGTGCCAGCGAGAAGGACGAAGCATATTCGCACTGCATCGCTACGATCCGGGGAGCAGTCTATTCCGCCGGGCGTACCTTATGCGATTACGGTTTTGAGCAATATCCCCGTTATCGTCCAGTACAGTCGTTTGGACACGACCCAGCCTGAATTGGCTTTGATGAGTGTCATGGCGTATCCATTAGGATAACTTCCCCAATCGACAGCATAGTTGGAGATGGTAAGAAGCCCCGTAACCTTGCATTCAATGCAGGTACGGGGCTTCTATTTCTTCATTTATTCGCTGTATTTATACGTGCTCGCATTCAGGATATCCACGTGAACCTCCACATTTCCAAGCTTAAAACGTTGGAGTGGATCCGCCCGGTTGTAGACTTCCTGTTTCCATAAGGGAAGGTTGTGGCGATATAAGTGTTCCACAAGACCGTATGAATCGATCTTGCGTTCCTTGGTTTTTTCAAACGTATCTCGGATTTGGGATTCGATCTGTTTCTCCGCTTCTTGTTCCATGGCATGAGGCGTACGCGGGGCTCCATGGTCCTCAATGATGGCACTTTTAACCGTAGTCGCCAGATCAAATGTTACGCCATCACCTTGCTTCCTCGCCGTGATTCTCGTCTTGGGATGATGAAGCATCAAAGTTAAGTCAGGAATTTTCCCACCATTCGCATATACATATAGTGGGTACTGATGTACACGCTCATAATTTACGTATCGTGTACCATCTGCGTCTGCTCCTGCAACTCTACCCTGACTTGTGCCTTTGGATATCACATAAAATCCATCCATTCTAACAAGGGGAGGCGTTTTATCGCCGTTGAACCAAGTCTCGTTCCTCGTTGACACCGAGGGTAAAAGAACGACAGAAGCGGGTTCCCGTAATCCATCAAGTAGCTGATGGAGCCGGATAGGTTCGTAAGCGGAATGCTGTTTGTATAGTCTCATGGGCTCAAATAATTCAATGGTCTGGGCGGATTGGTTCAACAATGCAGAGGGAGAGAGTATATCCGGAATGTTATGCTCTGTAGCGTAGATCCAGGGTGTATATCTCAATTGGCCTGAATGAAGAAGTGTATTAAAGATATCCTCCAGTCGACCATCCAAAGCTCTTTTGGATAGAACAATAGCTTTCACATGAGTCCAGAGCGTTAGCTGCTGTGACGTTTCATACAAGTCGTTAATAGCCATGTTCAGTGTTGTACCCTCGCCCCGTCCAGTCCAGATATCCCTTGTCTCCCGGGAAGTTGGCGTTTCCTGTTTTGCAATACTGGAGAAGTCAATCAGTTGGGCATAAGCAATATACTGGTTGTCTACATAGTCAATTCCTATCGCCGTAATGAAGTTTATACTTTGCACCTCTTTGGAATCCCAGCACCCCGTTAGCAGGATCAAGCAGCTTATAAGAAGGCCGCTTATGGATGCCCATCGTTTCACGGACGTTTCCTCCGGCGAGTAGAATCCTGTGTATGAAGTGCTTCTGGGCGCTTGGTTCTTTTCATGGAAGGTGGCATGGATACGGCTTGAGTGAAGTCTCCGGGAATGTAGGGAGATACAGGTGACAGATAGGATACGCCATAACACTCCAACGATACGAGGTGCACCAACAAGGCTAATAGTCCGATCATAAAACCGAATAATCCAAGAATGGAAGAGATGAGTAACATCCCGATCCGAACATGGGCAGTAGCCCCGCTTAACACAGTATTCACGAGAATATAGCTAGAGATGACCGAGATCGCAACCGTGACAATAATCGTAGGGGACGTAATCCCGGCTCTAATGGCAGCATCCCCAATAATAAGCCCGCCAACAACGCTGACCGTTTGCCCCAACGCACGTGGTAACCTACGCCCTGCTTCGTTGAATAGCTCGAACATAAAAATCATCAGGAACGCTTCCAGCGTCACGGGCATGGGCAGGCCCATTCGAGTCCCAGCAATCGTTGCCAGAAGAGGCAGGGGAATCTGTTCCACATTGAAGCTGGTCAGGCCAATATAAAAGCCTGGGAAGAAACAGGCGATCAGCAGTCCTGAAATACGTAATATCCGTTCAAAAGTAACGATAAAAAAGGGTGTACTTTCGTCCTCCGGAGACTTCAATTGATTGAAAAGTGTAGTTGGTGCGATGACCGCTACAGGAGAACCTTCGATCAAAACGGCAAAACGACCGTTTAACAGGGAATCAACGACAAAATCAGGACGCTCGGTATTATCTGTAAGTGGAAAGATACTCCGAATCCCTCCCATGACAGCTCGCTCCATGATTGAGGTACCCAGTATGCCGTCAATCTCAATCTGATCCAGATTGTGCCGAGCTTCTTTTAGAATATCTGGATTGATAATATCTTTTACATATAGAAGTCCAATGGCTGTCTGGGTACGACCGCCTTTGACATATTTCTCATAACACATCGAAGATGTTTTCATTCGTTTGCGAATAAGGGCCACGTTGGTAGTGAGTTCTTCGGTGAATCCATCGCGCGGGCCTTTAACTGATGTCTCAATAGCCGATTCTTCGGGACTGCGTCCCGGGATATCAGCAATATCCACACTGCAGGACTGCACACCATTACCGAAAATGATCAGTAGTTGTCCACTAAATATCAACATATTAAGCTTGTTAGTATCTGTGAGGTCATCCAACGGATTCAATGTTAATCCCAGTTCTTTAGGATGTGATTCCTCTATGATCAGGGAGTGCTGTTCCAGACGTGGAATAATAAATTGGTTAATTTGTTTACCGTCGACGAGACCGTCGCAATAAAGCAGAATTACGGGCTGATCAGATTCATCTTTGACAGGAAAGGTCTGAATAACGACATCTGCACATGGATTGAACTGCTCTTTCAAAGAGGCAAGCAGTGTCTCATGGGACGTGGTGTCAATCGCTTGATGCTCCATGATGTTTCCTCCTCTGATGGCGTGAATGGATAAAGGCAACCGTCGTCGCGATAATCGCAAATCCGCTCAGATACACGAGATTGAACGGAAATATGTATTCGACCAGAAGCTTTTCGAAGGTCATATCATCCAGAGGATACAACATGGTTAGAATAAAGAAGACACCTAACGAGATACAACTGATAAGCCTTCTGGTAGAGCTCTTAATATTCCATATTTCTACTACAATATACATGGCGAGACTAATCCGGGTGAACGAGCCTGCGAGCCACTGGTAGATGGAAAAGAAGTCGGTCTGGGCGATGTATTTGCCCAAGGAGGCGATTCGCCATTCTTCAAAGGCGGGATATCGCATTTTGGCAGCCTCAAAAGGATCAAATTCCACAATCGCCCCGATGAGTGGGCCGACTGTTAGTCCCACAAGAATGAGTGCGAGCATCAGATACTGCCATACACGTATACGTTTGGTGAGATGAGGCTGGATATACCAGATGAACAGCAGTTCAAACATGCCTGCAAGACTGTAAATCATGCCATTCAGCACCGGATGCCAGCCATGTTCTAACACAGGCAGTAGACGACTGTAATCCTTATATTGAGTGTTCACAATTGCAACATAGAAGCCCAGCAGTACCACCAGTGGAAGGATCAATCCTGCCGTAAATGCCAGTGAGCGAATACCTTTATACGCAGCGTAGGCACAGAGAGTCATCAAAGCAATACTGGTTACCAATATTGGCGTTTCTGTCAGGTAATTTGTTTTGGCCCAAGTCGTGGTTTCGTGCAGGGTGAAATAGATTGCGCTCAGAAAAAAGAGACTGTTACCAACTCGAAAGAACAGACCGATAGGCTTGCCGAGACGGGATGTTAACCATTCATGCAGGTTTTGATGTTGGAGGAAACAAGAGACATAGGCGAGCATTAGCGCAAATATCAGAAATGGTCCGGCTGATAACAGGACGGAAATCCAAGAATCCCTTTTGGCCGCAGCCAAAAGGGCAGGAATAATCAGAACATGGCTGATCAAGCCAACGGACAACATGATCAACATCATAGCTTGTAAAAAAGAAGGTTGTGTTCGTTTCATGCTGAGGGGTCCCCTTTTCCCAGTAGACTGTCCTCAGCAGTGTTAACGTGATTGGAGCGCTTCATACCGTCAGTCGAAATAACGAATACCCATGGCTTCTTTTACCTCTAAGATCGTTTCCCGAGCCGCTCTCCAGTCAAAATGCGGGGGTTGGGGAGGATGGGAGCGTATAACTCGTTGAACCGGCGAACCAACTTCCGCGCTGTCTCAATATGGGGAATCATGCTTTTATCCCACTGACCAGCCTATGTTTGCGACCGCTCATATTGGTGCCAAACACACCGGCGATAATCAACAATGCACCAATATAGTGATGGCTACCCACTGGTTCATGCAATATCCATGCACCTCCTACGATGGAGATGAGCGTGGACAGATTACTGAATACACTCATTTGCGAAGCCTCCAGATGGGTCAGGGCATAGCTCGCGAGCAGGGTGGAGATCATGGTGGAGAGGATCGCCAGATAAGCGAGTGCACCCAGGTAGGATGTATCTCCAAGCGGTTTGATATAGTCCATCATGGAGCCGTTGGACGCATGTCGGATCAGGGAAGCGGCGTTAAATACAATACAGCCAACCATCAGTGTGACCCAAGTTAATTCCATTGGTTTATACTTCTGGGTTAATGGTCTTGCAAGCACACCATACCCTGCAAAACATACCGTGGATAGTAGCAATAATGCAATGCCCTTCAGGTTACTCATAGATACGCCGCTTCCTTGCATCATGAAAATAAAAACCACTCCAGCGACAGACAGAAGCAGGAACAACTTCTGCATCGTGGATGTGCGTTCCTTCAGGAAAACTGAAGCCAGAACGAGTGTGAATACAGGGGCCATAGCCTGAATAATACCGGCTTCCGATGAGTTGGAAGATACGAGTCCAAAGGCTTGAAAGGCAAAAAATAAGACGGGAGATAACAGCCCAAGTGGAATGATTCGCCACAGATCACGAAGGCTCAGTCGGATTTTGATCCAGCCAAAAATGACAGGAATGCTGACAACGATCAACGACAGGGCGAATCGGTGGGCAAGCACATCGATTGGATGTGCAACCGTGACGGTCATTTTAACAAATAAAAAAGATAGACCGATAATAGCTGCGTACAATACAGCTGCGATATAGGCGTATCCCCGAGTGTGTGTTGTGTTCATGAATGCTCCTCCAATACAGTAGTCATAGCGCTTTATCTTTCATTATCCTGAATTATGTCAGGTTCGAGGCATGTGCTGGCCTTATTCAATATACTGCCAGGTGCATCGTGCTACAATAGATAAAAGGTTAAACTGTATCGGTACAGTTGTTGGAGAGGGATGGGTGCATTGAGAAAATACGAAGTGATTGCCGAAGCGTTAAAGCAATGGATTCAGGAACAGATGCAGCAGCAGGATCGTCGCCAGTGGGCAGATAAGGGCATTCGACTGCCAGCAGTTCGAGTTGTAGCAGAACAATATCAATGCAGTGTAAGTACAGCTATTCGTGCATATGAGTGGCTGGAACAGCGGCATTTGGTGTATGCCATACCTCAATCCGGTTATTATGCCGTACAGAACGGGACAGGTGCTCAGGACATGGACTGGCAGGGAGCGTTGGACTTCGCTTCGGCTGCTCCTGATCCACGGGTCTTCCCTTATGCAGACTTTCGTCATTGTGTGGATCAGGCGATGGAGAAGAAGCAGGCAGAGTTATTCATGTATGGCACGGATCAGGGATTACCTTCGCTTATTCTGCTGTTGCAGAAGCAGTTTGCGGATTATCAGGTGTTTACGAGAACGGAGCAGTTTTTTATCACGTCAGGTGTGCAACAGGCACTGGCTGTACTTGCATTGATGCCTTTTCCCAATGGAAAGAGAAAAGTACTGTTGGAACTACCGACCTATCACAATATGCCCTCGCTACTGAGTGGATTAAATGTGCCGATTGCCGGTGTGAGACGTGCCCTGGACGGGCTGGATTGGGCATCACTTGAACGTCAGTTCGCTGAGGAAGATATCAAGTTTTTCTATGTCATGCCGCGCTTTCACAATCCAATTGGCACATCGTTGACTGTTGCTGACAAGAAGAGACTGATCCGGCTTGCACAGCGGTACGATGTCTATCTGGTGGAGGACGATTATCTGGCCGATCTGGAGGACAATACGAAACAGGACCCACTCTGGTCCTATGATACGGAAGGCCGGGTCATCTATTTGAAGAGTTATTCCAAAATTTTGTTTCCAGGTCTGCGCATTGGTGTAGCTGTTCTGCCCTCACCACTAATTCAATCTTTTGGAGCTTACAAAAAAATGCTCGATATCGACACTTCCGTTCTGTCTCAAGCTGCTCTGGAGATCTATGTCCACAGCGGAATGTTTGCTCATCACAGGAAAGTGATTCGTAACCGCTACGCTGCCCGGATGAACACGGTGCATGAGCAATTGGACACATATCCAGACTTTGCTCCATTTATGGACGCTCCTCGAACAGGAGGGGAGCATACCGTATTGCCCTTGGCGGGTGATATGCCGCTTCGTATTCTGCTGTCCCGGCTTCAAAAGCGCGGAGTCATCGTTGATACGACAGAACGGTATTATCCGGAGGGAACATATCAGGTGCATCAGGATCAAATGTTGCGCTTGAACATCTCCAATGTGCCGAAGCAGCGAATCGAGGAAGGGATGCAGAAGATCCGGGAGGAAATTTTGAAACTTCAGATCAGGCAGAGATAACGTGAAGAATCGGAGTGTTGTCCGTAAATAACAAAAGGCGTCCACCCAAGTTGATCACTTGTTGGACGCCTTTTCCTTGAGTTACTATCTATCAACGATGCAGCTTGTACGCTACATTGTGAATGGAAATAATCTAATTTATTCCTGAGCCATCGCCTTGAAGGAAGCTTCTGCGGCTTCCAATGTAGCCTGAACATCCTCGTCTGTATGAGCCGTGGTCAGGAACCAGGCCTCATATTTGGATGGAGCCAGGTTAATGCCACGGTCCAGCATGTGACGGAAGAAGGAAGCAAACAGCTCTCCATCCGTGTCTTGAGCATGATCATAATTCGTAACCGGATGGTCACAGAAATGGGTGGAGAACGCACCGCGGATCCGGTTGATCGTCAGCGCAATGCCATGACGGTCAGCAGAAGCTTGCAGACCTGTCGTCAGGTCGATAGCAAGACGTTCCATCTCTTCGTATACACCCTCGCCTTGCAGGACCTCCAGACATGCGATACCAGCCGAGATGGATGCAGGGTTACCAGCCATCGTTCCCGCCTGATAAGCCGGCCCAAGCGGAGCAACCTGCTCCATAACATGTTTGCGTCCGCCGTAAGCACCGATTGGCAGGCCACCACCAATAATTTTACCAAGAGCCGTCAGATCGGGTTCAATCTCCGCATGGTTATTGAGTCCGGCATATGTCTGAGTAGAACCGTAATGGAAACGGAAAGCCGTAATAACCTCGTCATAGATAACCAGTGAGCCGTTGGCCCGTGTCATGGCACAGAGACCTTCCAGGAAGCCAGGCTCCGGCATAACCATACCGAAGTTCCCAACGATCGGCTCAACCATGACCGCGGCGACATCATCACCCCAGCGCTCCAAAGCATCCTTCAGGGCTTCCAGATCATTGTAGGGCACAGTAATGACTTCTTGTGCAATACTGGCTGGAACTCCCGCACTGTCAGGAATTCCGAGCGTGGACGGGCCTGAACCGGCAGCGACAAGCACCAGATCGGAGTGACCATGGTAACATCCGGCGAATTTTACGATCTTGTTGCGTTTGGTGTAGGCACGAGCGACCCGAATCGTAGTCATGACCGCCTCTGTACCGGAGTTTACAAAACGCACTTTATCCATGGAAGGAATGGCTTCCTTCAGCATTTTGGCGAGCTTGATCTCAAGTTCAGTCGGGGTACCGTATAGCACGCCATTTGCCGCTGCTTCCGTAATGGCCTGCGTAATATGCGGGTGGGCATGTCCTGTAACAATCGGACCGTAAGCGGCCAGATAATCAATATAACGGTTGTCATCGACATCCCAGAAGTGGGCACCTTGAGCTTTTTTCATAAATACAGGTGCACCGCCACCAACGGCTTTAAACGAGCGTGAAGGGCTGTTTACACCTCCTACAATATGCTCAAGTGCTTCTGCGTATAGAAGTTCGGAACGGGAACGTGATGTATTCATAAGATAACTTCCTTTCGTAATTCAAAATATGATAAAGGTACAAACCACAGAAAGATATGATGATTTTCTCATAATAGTATAGCCGGGCACAACGAGAGGGCAGCGTAATGGCTGCCCTCTGCATGTTTAGATTACTGAGCCGGTTGCTCTGACTTCTGATCGTCACCACTGGCTGTTTTATCTTCGGTGCTGGTTGTACTATCATCCGTAGTAGCAGGCGGGTGAATAATATCCTGAATATGCTGCTTCAATTTCTCTTCATTGGTAACCGTCAATACTTGCGCACCGCCTGCTGTACGTTCTTCTTTCAGCAAGTTCATTGGCGGAATCTGCTCACTGCCGTTCATGCTGCTCTGGTATCCGAGTCCACCCAGTTTCCACATGTCGGAGAGTGTCAGATTCGTATCTACGTAAGGATTAACCTGTTCCAGAATGGCAGGCAGCTTGGCAATGGTAGTTGTTGACTGCATTTTCGCTGTTACAGCTTTCAGCAACTCACGCTGACGCTCGGAACGAGCGAAATCCGACATCGCATCATGGCGGAAACGAACGTACATGAGCGCTGTCTCGCCATCCAGATGCTGATACCCTTTTTTGAGATCAATATCGTATTCGTTGTTGTCTGCTTTACTTGTATAGTGCATGTCTTTCTCCACATCAAAATCAACACCGCCAACGGCATCCACCAATTTGATGAATCCCTGGAAATCCGTATACACATAATACTGTACAGGAATGCCGAGCAGGTCGCCGGCAGCTTGCATCGCTGCATTAGGACCATGGGTGATAGCGGTGTTGATCCGCTCCTTGCCATATCCGTCAATATTGACGTAAGTGTCGCGCAGAATGGAGAACAGATTGATTTTTTTGGTCAGTGGATCGAGCGATACAACCATCATGCTGTCGGAGCGAGGAACTTCACCTTTTTTCAATCCACGTGCATCGACACCCATAACGAGAATATTTACCGTTTCTGTGCCTTCCCATTTGGGTGGGTCAGGCGTATTTACTTTCTCCACATTTTCGATGCCTGCAAATGGTGAATCGTCGCCGTCCTTTGCCAAACCGTCCAACTGATTGAGAATAGAACCGAAGTAATATGCCGCTGCTCCTCCAATAATTAACACGAAGGCGGCAAGAGAAATCCATATGGTTCTCTTCGTCTTTCTGGTCATGCTAGCTCTCCTTTGTATTTGAGATGAAATAAAAAAACGAGTTCGAGTATTCAAGTAAGAACTAGTCGAAGCTTTCCGTACACGTCTTTTCCCAACATAAGGGCAGGACGCGGCTCCAGACTATTTTAAAGCTTGCTGAATTTTGACTGATACCATTATAATTTCTTTTTGGGCTACAAGCAATTTCAACAAAATCCAAGTGAGGTATAATCATGCTGGCGATTGATGTCAAAGATTTGCGCAAGTCGTTTAGCGTCCAGAAAAGCCGAGGTGGGCTGAAGGGCGCATTCCAGGACCTGTTTGCACGCCAATACCAAGAGGTATTGGCTGTAAATGATATTTCGTTTCAGATTCCGCAGGGTGAAATATGTGGATATATTGGGGAGAACGGTGCCGGTAAATCAACAACGATCAAGATGTTGACTGGCATTTTGGTGCCTACTTCAGGGCAAATATCGGTTGGTGGATATGTTCCGTATCAGGAACGGGAGAAGTTTGTACAGAATATAGGTGTTGTTTTTGGTCAGCGCAGTCAATTGTGGTGGGATATTGGTGTTATCGAATCCTTCCATTTATTGCGCAAAGTATATCGTGTCGGAGAGGTCGATTTCCGCAAACGGCTGGATGAACTGGTTGAGCGGTTGCAGTTACAGGACCTGCTAAGTCGTCCGGTACGGAAGCTCAGTCTTGGTCAGCGTATGCGCTGCGAGTTAGTGGCAGCCTTGTTGCATAATCCAAGTATTGTTTTCCTGGACGAGCCAACTATTGGTTTGGATATTGTCGTGAAGTCGGAAATTCGGGATTTTTTGAAAGACATGAACAAGGAGCATGGAACGACCATTCTGCTCACAACCCACGATTTGCAGGACATTGAGGCACTGTGTTCCCGGGTGATCATGCTTGATGCAGGCAACATCATTTATGATGGAGGTCTGGATCATCTCAAATCCCAGTGGGGTAAGGAGCGGGAGATCCGTTTCAAATTTGGTTCAGCTCACAACATCAGTCAGATGCAGGAATGGACTGCTGCGTTGCCTGTACGTTGGACGGTTGAGAATGAATTGTCCGCATCCGTATGGATTCCGCTGGAACTGAATGTTTCGGATGTACTCGGACGTGTCGTTGGACAAGCCGATATTACCGATATTCAGATTATTGAGATCAACACGGATGAGATTGTGCGCAGTATTTACCAATCCGGTTCCGCCGAGCGTCCCGAGATTGTGGGAGCAGGGAAAGAAGCGGTGGGTGTATCCTGAGATGAATAGTGCATTTATTGATTTTATGCGCATCCGTTTTTTAACGATGCTGGCATACCGGGTGAATTATTACTCCGGCATTTTGATATATACGCTGAATATCGGCGTGTATTACTTTACCTGGCAAGCCATTTACGGTAGCAGTGGTGAACTCGGCGGCTTCACGGCAGCACAGATGACCACTTACATCGCTGTATCCTGGATGGCACGTGCCTTTTACTTTAACAACCTGGACCGGGAGATTGCCGCAGATATACGGGATGGCTCCATTGCGATTCAATTCATCAGGCCGATCAATTACGTTATGGTCAAAATGATGCAGGGTCTTGGCGAAGGTATTTTCCGCTTCCTGCTGCTCATGATTCCGGGGATGCTCATTGCCATTCTGCTGTTCCCGGTTGAATTGCCTACGGCGCCATCGGCGTGGATTGGCTTTCTCGTCATGCTGTTCTTCAGTTTCCTCATTAATTCCCAGATTAATGTGATAACGGGACTGGCGGCATTCTTTGTGGAAAACAATGAAGGCATGATGCGTATGAAACGCGTCGTGGTTGATTTGTTCTCCGGTCTAATCATCCCGATCAGCCTGTATCCAGGCTGGATGTCTGCGGTGATGAAAGTATTGCCTTTTCAGGCCATTACGTATCTGCCCGGTTCCGTCTTCACTGGAAGAGTGGAAGGTACCGCCATCTGGAGTGTACTCGGTATTCAGGTGTTCTGGTTTGCCGTACTGCTGCTTCCGATGGTATTGATCTGGCGTAAGGCGCGCAAGCGTCTGTTCGTGCAAGGGGGATAACAGATATGTACTATATGGGTCTGATCTGGGAATATTTGAAGAATTACATGAAAACACGACTCACGTACCGTGCTGATTTCTGGGTGGAGATCCTATCGGATCTGCTGTTCCAGGCAACTAACCTGATCTTTATCTTTGTGGTCTTTCGCCATACGGATAACCTGGGCGGCTGGAGTGAGAGTGAAGTGCTCTTTGTTTATGGATATTTTATGGTGCCCTATGGCATCTTCAGTTGTTTTATCAATCTGTGGGGATTCAGTGAGCGGTACATCGTCAAAGGTGAGATGGATCGGATCCTGACACGTCCTGCACATAACCTGTTCCAGATATTGCTTGAAAATGTAGATCCGCCTGCACTCATGGGTTCGTTTATCGGCCTGATCATCATGATCTTCAGTGGCGCAGAGATGGGTCTGATGCTGGAGTGGTGGCATATCCCTGCCTTGATTATTTTGGCACTCAGCTCAGTCATGATCTATGCCGGCATCTACACCACATTGACTTCACTATCCTTTTATTCGGACGCGCCAACAGGTATCCTGCCGTTGATGTATAACATTCAAGGATATGGACGCTACCCGGTAACGATCTATAACCGTGCTATTCAGGTGCTGTTAACCTGGATCATTCCGTTTGCCTTTGTGGGGATCTATCCCGCAGCGTTGTTCCTGGAGAGGTCCGAGATGCATCGCATGGCGCTGCTTACACCTGTGATGGGATTGGTGTTTGGTTCGATGGGCTTGCTGTTGTGGAATTTTGGCGTGAAGCGGTATCGCGGAGCAGGTTCATAATAACGCCCTATAGCATTTCATGGGGGAGATTAGGGAGGAACTGACATGACGTTAAATGTAGGCGAATTGGCACCGGATTTTGAGCTTCCGTCCAGTACGGGAGAATCAGTAAAGCTTTCGGATTACCGCGGACAGCGGGTACTGCTTTATTTTTACCCCAAGGATATGACCTCGTCCTGTACGCAACAAGCTTGTGATTTCCGGGATCGACATGCTGAATTTGAAGGGCTGAACACGGTCATTCTCGGAATCAGCACCGATCCGATGAAACAACATGACAAGTTTATCGCCAAATATGGACTGCCTTTCACCTTGTTGTCGGATGAAGAGCACGTTGTAGCCGAGCAATACGGTGTATGGCAGCTGAAGAAAATGTATGGCAAGGAGTACATGGGTATGGTTCGCTCCACTTTTATGATTGATGAAGAGGGGATATTGATCAAGGACTGGTCCAAAGTTCGGGTCAAAGGACATATCGAGGCTGCGCTTGAGGCTTTGAAGACATTGTAATTAATGATTTAGACATGTGTGAATAAATACATCTTAACCGTTTCATCATTAAAGGCTGTGCTTCGCGGAATTTACCGTGAACACAGCCTTTTTAGGTGGGCAATCGTTTATGATTGGTTGAATTGTTCTTGCTCTTGCCCGAACGAAGCCGATGCACAAGCAGTAGGAATAGCGGAATAATAAAGCTTACCGTGATATCCCAATCCACCCAAGCGGGCATGATCGTATTGGTGTAGAAAATGACATTGGGAGAAATCAGTACAGCTAACGCGAATAATAACATCGCTGATGGCAGGATGAGAGGTTTATATGTCTTTAACCGAAATAGCTGAGCTGTTCCAACGACAAAGGAGAACATATACAGCAGACTCTTGAAATAGGTAGCAATTAACCAAGCGGTCGCCATGAACGCCTCAATTCGCTCAAAAAAGTTGCCGATATTAATTTTTTGGGACAGGGTATAGGAGATGTAGATGTCATGCTGTGTCAGAAAGGGGCCAAATATCATCAGTGAAATGACCAACAATGTGGTTAGCAACAGCCCTCCACATAAAGTAGCGAGTAACATGTCCCGTTTGATGTGAGGCCCGGACATCACATAAGGAAGAACCATGGTGATCACGATTAGTTCACCAAAGGAAGTGAAAGCCCCTCTAATGACAGACTGCATCAGATGAAGCCAAGGGGTGTCCAAGTAAGGCTGTAGATTTGAACTGTCTACTTTGGGCATCAGCCCCAGAAATAATAGAATCATAAATGCAACAACGATTGGAGTCAGCATTTCACTACTTGCTCCTATTGTATGCAAGCCATGCATAAGCCCCCAGACCAGAGCGCACATAAGGATAATTAGAATGACCCGGATGGGGGTCTGAAGGTAGATCTGTGTGGTCATAAAGTCACCGACTTCACGGATACATATGACAGCGCCTATGGCGAAATAAAATAGATATGCAGCTGCCAAAACAGACCCTGCCCACCGGCCAAGTATTTTTTGGCAGATTTCAATAAGGGAAAGATCAGGGTGCGTCTGATGAAGATTGTATAGCACCCACATGATGAGCATGCCGATCGGTTGACCGATAAGAGAACAGATCCATGCATCCTGTTTACCGGAAGCAGTAACCACGGAGGGGTAGAGTAGAATCATGTCCCCAATCATGACGAGAAAGGTAAGGACTGCAAATTGCCTAATGGTGATTTTCTCCTTAATTAACATAGACACCGTTCTCCTTCTCTATATTCAGCATGGATGACTTTCATGGATGGACTCCATTTTTCCATCTATACCAGGCTCCTTCCCCGAAAAAATTTGTACTCATTTTTGTGAGGAATTGTTTGGAGTAACCGATGATGTTCTGTAAGACTTAAGCAATTGTATCAGCAGGAGACAACCCGGCAGAATGATCCCCAGTGTAGTATCCCAATCTACCCAATATGGAACAATGGTGATCACGATAAAAGTAATGCTTGGTGAGATCAGATTGGCTAATCCGAACACAAGTATGGACGCAGGGAGTACCAGTATCTGATACTGCTTAAGCTTGAACAGTTCCGCACAACCAACAATAAAGGCGTATAAGTATATCATCGCTTTGAAGTACGTAGAGATCAGCCAGGAAGAAGCCATAATCGCTTCAATACGTTCAAAAAAGTTCCCAATACTGATTTTCTGGGACAAAATAAACGAAGCATATATGTTATGTTGCGTAAGAAAGGCACCCAAGACCAGCAACGATATGGTAACGAGTGTTGCCAATACCAAACTACCTAGGCCAGCTGCAATAATTACGTCCCGTGTTCGATGAGCCTGCTTGGCAACATAGGGCAGTATCATCATGATGGGAACGACTTCACCGATTGGATATATAATGCTTACCAGAATGCCTTGCGAGATAGAGACAACACCCGTATCACTTACTGGCTTCAAATTTCTGATATCAATCTGAGGAAGCAGGCAGACTGCAAGAACGACAATAAACACAATAACGACGGGCATCAGTAGTTCACTACTTCGCCCCATCGCCTCTAATCCATGAGACACTCCCCAGGCAATCACGATGACGAACATCAGAATGATGATGCGAAGGGGAGTGTACGGGAAGATTTGAGTGGTCATGAAATCGCCGACTTCTCTCGTATGTGTGGAAGCGCCAATAATGAAAAAGAACAGGTAGAGGCAGGAAAAGAAAGTACCTGGCCAGAACCCTAGAATGCTTCGTGCCATCTGCACCAGATTTTTTTCTGGGTGCATGCTACATAGCTTCAGGAACATGGCCATCAGTGCCATCCCCAGAGGAACGCCTATAAAAGCGCAAATCCAGGAGTCTTGTTTGGCATAGGACGTGATGACCGAGGGGTAGATCAGCATCATATCCCCGACCACCATCATAAAGATGAGAGTGGTCAATTGTCTTGTTCCAAGGCGCCCCTGTTCCAGCATAATGGTCCTCTCCTTTTTCTAGGTTCCCGTCAGATGTGCCAGGAATTGATTAACAGGTTCATAGATCCACATGATGATATAGAGCGGACTGGGGAAATCCCACAGGTTGGCTGCAATCACACTGAACCCTGTGGCTATGACGAGCATTCCGCTGTACACAACTGTTTCCCTCCATTCCTTACGGCGGATGAGACCTGGAAGATCAACCATACCTACGAGGCCCCCTATGACAATGACAGTAATTGTAATTAACATCCGGTCTCACTCCTTCAAATCCTCCTTGAATGAATCATCCAGTGTACCTACACGTTTGATCTGTGCATTGGCTTCATATTTAACATCCAGATTCTCAAAATATTGATCCCAATCCTTCTCAATTTTTTTGAAAAATTTAGGATCGGCATGATAAACTTCCTGACCGAATCCAAAAATGTCAATATGGAACTTTCGCCGCACTGAATTCACGGATTTTTCCATCAGTTCTATCAATCGCTCCTCACTGTCCTTTTCCAACTCTTTGAGTGTTTTCATCGAACCAATTTTGATTCCACACTCTACTGCACCAATGGAAGATACATTTTTAATTTTGATGTGGATCACAGGTTGGTCATCAATGACCTTTGCTTTTCGTTGAGTCTTGGTGCGAAGGGTTTTAAAAGTCACATTTCCTCCTTTTCGGCAAGGCAGGTGACCTATGGTAGATACGACATTGTCGCGGATATAGTTGTACCCTTTGGATTCATCTTCCGTTAACCAGCCAATCAGTTTGTCTTTTTTGAATACACTCAATCCTGTTGAAACTAGACGAGCTTTGGACTTAATCGTCGCAATATTGTCTTTGCTTCCGCTTCTCTCTGAATTGCCAAAAACCTCTACACCAGTGATTACGGGTTGTATTCCGGAAGTAAGCATATATTCCATCAACTGATCACCGGTTACAGTCGTTGTAGGAGACCAGGTCTTGGCAGATACGTCCAGAGAATTAAATAACTTCTCTGCAGGTAAATTCTCTAATGGAGTAAGTGTGTCCAATACCTTGGAAGCTGTAGTATTTCGAGCAACCATGACGTAATAATCGGGCCGGACAGTAGGTTCTCGCATTAATGCTTCCATAACATCGTAGATGCCCTCTTTACGGGCATATTCTTCACTGAACACCAGTACACGGATATGTGCCATGAATATACGGCGTGGGCTTGTCTCGGTCAGCTTTTGAATTGCTTCAAACAGCGTGGGCGCAGACGCTTCGTACAGCGTGACAGGAGTGCCATTGCCTCCCCCTGACTTGGAGGAAACTTCATTTGGCACAACGACCTGAGCGCTCACTTTAATCAAATCGCCATCCTTGTCTACACCAAGACCCAGCATAATGCCAAGTTCATTCAGCTCCTGGCGATCCCAGCATCCGGTAAGGAGAGGGAGTAGGAATGCAATGCATACAATTAATCGGAAGCACTTGTTCATACGTTGTTCTCCTTACCGAATTAACGCTTCGTTTTTTTTGTGGTTTGTCTGGTTTTGTTCGGTGTACCCGTAGAGAGTGGCCGTGTTTTCATACGGGACCAGGGCACACGAAACAGCGTATCCTTCAGATCTTTCTGAATTAGAGGTGCAAAGGGGGACATATATGGTACGCCAAAAGAACGCAAGCTGCACAGGTGTGTAACCGTAATGAGCAGAACAATTAGAATACCGTAGAATCCAAAAGCTGCCGCGAGTATCATCAATACAAATCGCAAAATTCGGACAGAGATAGACAGTCCATTCTCTGGAATGACATAACTGGATATGGCCGTTATGGAAACGATAATAACCATTGCTGCGGAGACAACTCCTGCATCTACGGCGGCTTGGCCAATGACCAGTGTTCCGACAATGGAAACGGCCTGACCGACCGTTTTCGGAATACGTATACCTGCTTCTCGCAAAATTTCATAGGTCAGTTCCATCAGTATGGCTTCAATGAAGGCGGGGAAAGGAACGCCTTCACGCTGGGCTGCCAGACTGATGAGCAGGTTGGTCGGCAGCATTTCCTGGTGAAAGGTGGAGATGGCAATATAGAAGGATGGGGCTAGTAAAGCGATAAAAAAGGACAGATAACGAATCAAGCGAATCAATGTGCTGATATCGGCCCGTTGATAGTAATCCTCCGGCGATTGGAAGAAATGCACGAACAAGGCGGGAACCAGCAGCACAAAAGGCGTACCGTCCACGATGATGGCTACTCTACCCTCAAGCAAAGCAGCACAAACCGTATCTGGACGTTCACTATTGTAAACCGTGGGGAATAAAGTTCTGGTTTCGTCTTGTACAAGTTCCTCGATATATCCACTCTCAAGGATACTGTCGATATCGATCTCATCGAGTCTTCGACGCAGTTCTTTTACAATCTCCTGATCCACGATATGTTCCAGATAGAGCACAGCCACTCGGGTTTTGGTAACCTGACCTATTTCTCTTTCTTCGATCCAAAGATGAGGATTACGGATTCGTTTGCGGATCAATGATGTGTTGGTACGCAGGTTTTCGTTGAAGCCTTCCATAGGCCCCCTAACGACGGTTTGGGAGACAGGTTCTCCAACGGATCGATCTTCCCAGCCTGCTGCACCAATCTTCAATCCTCGTACAGATCCTTCAAGCAGTAAGATAGCTGATCCCGAAAGAAGTGCATTCATTACTTCATCCATATCATCAACCAGCAATACATCACTGGCGATCAAGATATCATTCTGGAGGTAGCTGAGATGTTCATCGTCTGCAGAGAATTCAGGGAGATCACGCTTTTGCAATAATGATTCCATAATGGAGTGATTCAGGATCTGCACATCCACTAATCCATCAATGTACAACATGACTGCAGGCCATTTATGTAAACACTGGAGAGTGCGCATCATCAAGTCGTTGCTGTTCCCCATCACTTGCTTGCAGTATTCCATATTTTCGCTTAGATCCGGAGAGATATGCCTCTGATCTTGGCGTTCCAGCGACGATTCACTCATGCCTTCACCTCCCTATACACCCTATATTTTCAAGTTAGTATGACCTGGATGAATTCGGATTATCACAAAAAAAAGGAGCTGCGATTATTCGCAACTCCTTGCCTGCTTATTATAGATGGACTTTTGTCCGAATTTACTTTTGTCTTTGTCGAACAGGGGCTGGCTTGGATACGGTGGATCTTGCTGCCCATGCTTTGCGGTAACGATAGAACACGGCTGCGATGAGCAATAGGCCGATTCCTCCCACGATATATGCTGCATATTGATGAGCCAGATGGAATACGGCGTTCCACTGAGGGCCAAATATTTTGCCAATGCCCAGAAACAATACAACCCAGAACAGTGCGCCTGAATAGGCGTAGAGAGCGAATTTGCGAAAGGGAACAGCGGCTATGCCCGCGAAATACCCGGTGAAATGCCTTACACCCGGAATGAAATAACCGATGAAGATTAAGGCATTACCATACTTGGCGAACCACTTTTGCGTTTTATCGAGCTTGTCCTGCTTCATCAGAAACCATTTTCCGTATCGTGTTATAAAGGGCAGTCCTGCTTTGGCTCCAATAAAATAAGTGATGGTCATGCCAATCGTTGTTCCCAGAAAAGCCAGTATGGTGAGGATTCCGAAGTCCAGATGCCCCTTGTAGGAGAGAAACCCTGCGTAAGCCATCGTTGTTTCACCAGGAAAGGGAAGTGCGATGAATTCAAGCAACAAGCCAAAAAACAAAACGCTGTATCCGTAGGACCCAAACAGATGTTGGATCTTCTCAAGCAATTCCAATAGATTTCACTCTCCTGAATACGGGGTGGGAGCATGAATACTCTCCAAGGTGTTTTAATGTGTTCTGCCTGTTCATTATGCTACCTAATCTGAAGCGAAGAATCAATCAGGCTACATAGCAAATTGTGAAAAAATATTAAACAAAATCACGTCTTTTTTCAATGTAGCCTCCATATAATTCTAACAAATCTGCTGAAGTCTATCAGCAAATTACTAGAGACGGTGGAGGTCGATTCGTAAATGGTACAGAGACCGGAATTCAGAATCAAGAAATTAGGGGGAAACTCTGCAACAACCATACATATGTTTTTAGCTGGACAGTGGTCTGTCATTCTCATGCGTATTGCGATATTGTTATGTGCATTTGCTGTATATGCAGGCACGGCTTATGCATCTTCTGCTTCCGGCTCAGGTGATCCAATCCCGGAAGATAAGAATACTCAAGACAAGGTAGTTTATCTGAGTTTTGACGATGGACCGGGTAACCATACCCGTGAAGTATTGGATATTTTGCGTAAGGAGAAGGTTTTGGCTACATTTTTTGTGCTGGGTGAGCAGGCAGAGCGGTATCCGGAGTTAATCCGTGGGCTTGTGGAGGATGGACATGCTTTGGGCAATCATACGTTTAATCATCAATACGAACAGCTGTACAGTGATTTTAAAGTGTTCTGGAAACAGATTAAGCAGACAGAGGAAGTGCTGGAGCGTATAACCGGTTTCCGTCCGAATCTGGTGCGAGCACCAGGCGGTACCTACGGGCATTTTGACCAGAGTTATTTTGATTTGCTCCAACTGGGTGGATACACCGTCATGGACTGGAACGTCGACAGTGGAGATTCCAAGCGTAGAGGTGTTCCGGCCAAAGAGATCCTCAGCAATTCCACCAAAGTACCTGCGGGAGCACGTTCCGTCATTGTCCTGATGCATGACGGTGGTGCACATGCTGAAACGGTAAAAGCACTTCCGGGTATTATCAAATATTATCGTGATCATGGATATCGTTTTGACACCATAAAGAGTACGGATCAACCAGTTCAATTCCGTGTACATCCAGATGGTAAGTATAAGGCCCGCAAGGCGCCAGGAAAGGCCTGGATCGCAGAGCATGTAGAAGCGAACGCGACGTTATGGCTTGCAAGCAAGAAGTTGAAGGTAGAGGTGGGATTGGTTGCAGCTACCTTGCAACCGGGCGAGTTCCGCATGGAGGGGCAGCGAATCATGGTGCCATTGCGTACTTTCATGAAAAAATTCGGGGGCAGCACTCGCTGGGACTCTGAAACAAGGACGGCCATAGCAGTATGGAAGGAAAGAACGATTCATGCAGACAGTGTGAGTGGAACACTGACTACAACCGGGGCAATTGAAACGGGAGCAGTACAGAGTCAAGGTGGAACCATCTGGGTTCCGTTACGTGAGCTACTGGAGCAGATGGGGTTGAGGGTGAATTCCTTAACCAGTAATGAAGCAGAGTGGACGGTAAAGGCGGGCACTTCCAGATCCATTTCGGCAATGAACAACATATTTATGTATAAAATGATCTGAAGAAAGTCATTCTTGCAGGACTATTCTCTCTACTTCCGGGCAACACTGAATCATAGATTACTATGGTTCAGGAATGCTGATGAACGGAAGGAGATCAGAGAAATGTCTTATATCCGAATGGAACATGAACATGCTGTTGAATTGTTAAACAGGGTCATGAAGCGTGTTGAGAGTGTGATTATTGGCAAAAAAACAGAGATTCGTTATGTCCTTACCGCAATGCTCAGTGGAGGTCATGTACTTCTGGAAGATGTGCCGGGTACCGGGAAAACGATGCTGGTTCGTGCCGTTGCTTCTGCACTGGACTGCTCCATGGGCCGGATTCAATTCACGTCCGATGTCATGCCGGCAGATGTTACGGGCACTTCAATCTATCATCCACATACAGCTGAATTCAAGTTTCGGCCCGGACCCGTCATGTCCAACGTTGTCCTGGCTGATGAAATAAATCGCGCTTCACCACGCACTCAGTCTGCCCTGCTGGAGGCAATGGAGGAACGACGTATTACGGTTGATGGCACAACCTATGCCTTGCCACGCCCGTTCTTTCTGCTGGCGACACAGAACCCGTTACAGTTCGAAGGTACGTACCGTCTGCCTGAAGCGCAGCTGGATCGATTTATCATGAGAATTGGACTGGGGTATCCCGATCCGGAACAGGAATTGGAATTGTTAACCCGCATGCAAGGTAGAGAAGCGATTGATGAACTTCGCCCTGTCCTGCTTGCTGAAGAGGTCGTAGCCATGCAGCGTGAAGTCAAACAGGTACATGTTGATCCGGTCGTTAAACAGTATCTGGTGGCTGTTGCTGTAGCCTCTCGCAGCCTTCCGGCGGTCAGACTGGGCATCAGTCCGCGTGGAACACTGGCCTGGATGGCTGCGGCGCAGTCATTTGCCTATCTTCAAGGGCGCAGTTATGTCATTCCGGATGATGTGAAAGAGGTAGCGGTGCCTGTCCTTTCCCACCGTATTCAATTGAAGGCCCAGAACAGAGCGGAGGTTTGGGGGCAAGTACAGGTCATTGAAGAAGCATTGTCATCGGTCCCGGTACCTGTACAGATGGCATCACAGGGAAGGGGACGGAGGCAATGACTGCGCTGGGACAACGGATTGTGAGTGCTGTCTTGGTGGTGGCTTTTGCTTCCTTGTATCAGTGGCATGGGGGCAAAGCGGCGTTGTTTCTATCCGTTATAGCTTTCTTGATGTTCACAGGAGGTCTGTTTTTCCATTGGTTCGGACCACGGCGTATTCACATCCGTCGGAAAATACACACGAACCGGATTGAGGCAGGCGAGCAGGTACGGGTTCTGGTCGAACTGGAATTCAATTGCCGTATTCCATTGTTATGGATCGTTCTGTGTGAGAACACACCTGCAGGTGTTCATCGCAAATTGATTTTCCCGGGAACACGGCGACAATTTTCCTATCAATATGAATGTTCCGGGTTACGCAGAGGAGTCTACAGATGGGATACGGGCAGATTGTATTGGGGTGATATGTTTGGCTGGAATACCCTCTCGGCAGAGACCGCAGGAGGTACACCCCTGATTGTTGTTCCTCAAGCAACGGCTTGGGGGAAGGGTGATTCGGTAGAATTCACAGCGATGATCGAAGGGACTTTGTCAGAGCGAAGAAATAGCCAGGGTAACCGTAGTCCTGAGTTCCGTGAATATCAGCAGGGTGACCCACTGGGACGAGTTCATTGGAAAAGTACAGCTAAAACGGGAAAACTTCAGACCTTTCTGCCTGATACCACGGATCTGGCCTCGCTCGGCATCCTTGTGTATGAAGGCGCGTCGGGTTATGACGTAAAACAACGGGAGAACATGGATGCACCTGCTTTTGAACGAGTGGTTCGTGCAGCTGCCCGCTGGATTCATACCGCTGAGCGGGATGACATTCCTTATCATCTGTGGATGGAAGGCGGCGATAAGAGCTATGCTGCACAAGATCAATGGCAACATGGGCCGTTTCATGCAGATGATGAGAATCATGGACTGGACAAGTTAGCGGGGGCACGAATATCCAAAGCACAATCAGGCTCTATTTCGCTTCGAACGGAGATGCTGGATGGACTGACGAGTGGGTCGCGAATTGTGGTTCTCACAGGTAAGATGGATCAGGTTCTGGCCGAATGGATCATAACTGCAATCGGGTCGGGTTATCGTGTAGAGGTGCAATTGACTGAAGCGAACCAGGACCAATTAGGATCAACGGATAGATTGATGAATGGATTGGGATATGACAGCTTAAGCTTGGAGCGGATTCGTCACAGCGGGGTGCCGATCCATGCGGTTACAGACGTTGCGTTATCTTCATTGGGAAAGGTGGAGGTAACGGATGTGGGAGCGTAATGGTAACCAGCAACCAAATTCCACTGTGGTCGGCTTAGAGTCAATGGACCGTACGAGAATAGAATCGGCCTATTCTGTATATAAAACTGTGAACCAGAATTCTGTGACGGACATAAAGGATGAGGGATATGTTAGCGTACCTGTCCTGTACAAAATTTTTATTTCGGCCATTTTACTTATACTGTCTCTGGAGTGGATATATCCTGTTACATCAACAGATCAGCAGGGCAGTGAACGGTTCTTGTCCGTAATGGCGGGATTAACGGGAGCATTGTTGCTCGCGGGGTTAATTCGTACAGGATGGATCACCGGAGTACTGATCCGATTATTCATTGCACTCACTGCGCTATGTCTGATGTACGGAGGAAGTGATCCTGTCCGTTGGGCCGTTGCATACCCTGGGATACTTTCAGCGGATATGGACACGTTTATAAATAACTGGCGATTCCACTCGATTAGTACAGAAACGAGAGGTTTGTTCATGATGTGCGGCTGGAGTATGCTCATGGCTTCTGTGCAATCCCTCGTATTGTTACGTCGAAGCGTGATGCTGTTTGGCAGTGCAACGCTGCTCTATTTGCTTTTGCTTGAATCCTTTGCGGGGCTGGATGTGTATGCTTCCGTAATACGGTCTGTCCTATGGACTTTTCTTATTCAGGCTCTGCTTCAGCTACTACGTCTCAATGGAGGAGTCACGACTCCGAGTTATCGCGGCAGCCCCTATGGCCGTTGGAGTGCAGTAACTATCGTTGCTTCTGCAGGTATGGTACTTCTCTCCGCGTTACCTGGCCAGTTTGCTTCCATTCCTCAACCTGAACGCATATCTCTGGAACAGATGGGTGAACGCATAGCTCGCTGGGCAGGTTATACACAGCACAGTAGTATCCCTGCTGCAACGGCAGTCACGGGATATAGCACAGCGGACGCGCCTATGGGAGCACCGTTGGTGCAGGGGAACTCCATCTTTTTTATAGCAAAAAGTCCAAAAGTGACGTATTGGCGAGGGGAGACCCGTTCATATTATAACGGTAGTACTTGGAGTGATCCGGGTCAAAGCTTCGAAACGGCAAGTCCATCCGGAATGCTGCGTGCTGATGGTTGGGAGAATCCAACCTATTGGAGTCGCATTCGCCAAACTGTCACGATGCAGCGAGAGTGGAAAGGACCAAATCCACTCTTTACCGGAGGCACACCGGTCAACGTAACGTTCCAGGATAAGAACAAGGATAATCAGGAAAACATGTTTTCTTTGCTGTCTAATCGCGATTCGGCAACATTGTGGCTCGCGAGCTCCGGAAACGATAAGATAGTTAAACATTATTCGGCAGACGTCATGGTTCCTGTCGCAACACCTGAACAGTTACGTCTTCTTGAGGAAACGAATAAAGGGAAAGATCCGGCAGCCATTCGGAGGGATTATCTGCAATTGCCTGCATCACTCCCTGGTCGAGTGAAGACGCTTGCCAAGGAAATCATTCAAGGCAGTGAGACCCGGTATGACGCTGTGCAGGCCGTCAAGACTTATCTGGCTGCTCATGCCGAGTATACGTTGGATACCCGTATGCCACCGCGTGGAACCGATTTTGTGGATGATTTTCTATTCGTCACCCGGCAGGGGTATTGCAATCATTTCTCTACAGCTATGATTGTGTTGCTGCGTGCAGAGGGTATCCCCGCACGCTGGGTTAAAGGTTTTGGCCCCGGAGTTGCTGACCCGGATGTGCCCAGTCAGTATGTGATTTCACAGGGAGATGCACATTCCTGGGTAGAGGTATATTTTCCGGGTGCAGGCTGGATGCCGTTTGAGGCCACGCCAGGCTTCACCATGGCGCAAGGCGCGGGCGAAGATGTGGCAGCACTTGCCGGGCCGCAGCCTGTTGCGGAGAATCCGCCGTATATGAGCGGCGGATTGGCTAATGTGGGCGCATGGTTGCTCGCCCGCGCACGGGCCATTGCCGCGGAGCCATGGCTCGCGGCAGCCCTTGTGGCAGCGGCCCTGCTGGGCGCCGCTGCTCTGGTCCGCATGCGGCGGCTACGCCCCGCGCTGCGGATAAGGCTGCTGCTGGCGTGGCCGCGCAGCAGCTTTCCGGACCGCGAGCGGCTGCTGCGTGCCGCCGCTCCGGTCTGGGCCGCGCTCGCGCGCCGGTACGGCCCGCGGTCGCCGGGTATGACGCTGCGTGAATATGCAGCGTCACCGGCTTTGGCCGCAGGCGCGGACGGGGCGGACATCGCGCGGTTTGCAGCCGACTGGGAACGGCTGCTGTACGGGCCAGACCGTCCGCTGCGCGCGGACAGCCTGGACTTCCTGCGCCGGGCACTTCGTTTGGCCCGGCGGTTGCAGACGTTGTAACACAAGGATGTTACAACGTTACACCAAAGATGCGAAGCAGCTGCCATACAGTCGCTATCGCTTTCCAATAGAGCTTGGCCACTTGTGGGCAGATGAAGATCTCCATTGCTGGCGCATTGTTAACTAAATGAAGCGTTTGGTTCATCGCTGCATGCCATACATAAGACGCCTTTCGCGCTGCGCTGCGAACGAGGCGTCTTTCCACGATCATACACTTGAACCAGCATCTTGCTGCCAAGCTTTTCTGTTCGAAATTTCATATTTAGAGGCATTTGGTAATCCTGTTTTGATATGTCGAAAAAAGGAGTTTCGCCTTTCCTTGACGGTATGTTTTGTCGTTGCGTATAATTAGTTTCATTGAATTGAGGGAGGCACGGTTATGAATAAACAGAATGAAATTGTAGTTGTCCTTGACTTCGGGGGGCAATACAATCAGTTAATCGCCAGAAGAATCCGGGATCTTGGCGTATACAGCGAGCTTTTGCCGTATAATACACCGGCGGAAAAGATCGCAGAAATAGCACCAAAAGGGATCGTATTTTCAGGTGGTCCGTCCAGCGTATACGCTGAGAATGCTCCACACGTGGACCCAGGTGTCTATGACCTGGGCTTGCCGATCTTCGGTATCTGCTACGGGATGCAGCTTATGGCCCAGCAGCTCGAAGGTAAAGTAGAACGTTCCGAGAAGCGAGAGTACGGTAAAGCAGACCTTGAGTTTGCCGCTGGATCTACACTGGCAAAAGGCATTGAAGGCGAACATACCGTATGGATGAGTCACGGTGACCACGTGGTTACACTTCCTCCAGGTTTCAAACTGGATGCAGGCACGGAAAGTGCGCCAATCGCTGCCATGAGTGACGATGAACGTAAATTGTATGCTGTTCAGTTCCATCCGGAAGTACGTCACTCTGTTCGCGGTAACGACATGATTCGTAACTTCCTGTTCGAAGTTTGTGGTTGCGAAGGCAACTGGACGATGGAGACATTCATCGATGACACGATCAAAGACATTCGTGAAAAAGTTGGCGACAGTAAAGTACTGTGTGCGCTTAGCGGCGGTGTAGATTCTTCCGTTGTAGCTGCATTGCTTCACAAAGCCATTGGTGATCAACTGACATGTATGTTTATCGACCACGGTCTGTTGCGTAAAGGTGAAGCAGAAAGTGTAATGGAGACGTTTGTCGGCAAATTCGACATGAAAGTTGTCAAAATTGATGCACAAGAGCGCTTCATGTCCAAACTGGCTGGCGTGGATGATCCAGAACAAAAACGTAAAATCATCGGTAACGAGTTTATTTACGTATTTGACGAAGAGTCCAAGCAGTTCGATGACTTTGCATTCCTGGCACAAGGTACACTGTACACGGACATCGTAGAAAGTGGTACAGCGACTGCACAGACCATCAAATCCCACCACAACGTGGGCGGTCTGCCTGAGGACATGAACTTCAAACTGATCGAGCCACTGAGCACGTTGTTCAAGGATGAAGTACGTAAAGTCGGTACCGAGTGTGGCTTGCCGGACGAAATTGTACACCGTCAGCCGTTCCCTGGTCCGGGTCTTGCGATCCGTGTTCTTGGTGAGGTTACCGAAGAGAAACTTACCATCGTTCGTGATTCAGACTACATCCTGCGTGAAGAGATTGCCAAAGCCGGTCTCGACCGCGAAATCTGGCAGTACTTCACAGCCCTGCCTAACATGAAGAGTGTCGGCGTTATGGGTGATGCACGTACGTATTCCTACACCGTAGGTATTCGTGCAGTAACATCCATCGACGGTATGACTGCGGACTGGGCACGTATCCCTTGGGATGTGCTGGAGAAAATCTCCGTACGGATCGTTAACGAAGTTGATAACGTAAACCGTATCGTCTATGACGTAACTTCCAAACCACCTGCAACAATCGAGTGGGAATAGGATATAGACTCTTAACGATAGATTTAAAAAATGCTCTTTTATCTGCGGTATTTCGCAAATAAAAGGGCGTTTTTTTTATTAAGAAGAATATTGTGATCAAATTTTTGTAGGGCTACTTATTACAAGTAATAAACTCTCAAAATTAATCCCATTTTAAAGTTGACTTCATGATCCTTTCAGGTCGGGCCTGTACAATAAGTACATACTAAGAGCTATATGGCTACTGAAAGGAGAATTGAATGTATGCGTAAAACCGACTATATGAGCAAATGGAAGATGGGCATTGGAAGTGCGTTTCTGATGGTGATGCTGGCAGGATGCGGTTCAGGTATGCAAGACCTGGCTTCCGGTTCGGGGGACTTTCCATTTGTGAACTTAGAGGCAGCGGATGCTTCTTCCGATCAGACCAGAAACCAGGAGTTATCCTCTGACACAACAACGAACACAAATCAGGAACAACAAGATATACAGGATACTCCGCAGACAGAGATTTAATTAACATAGGACTGATCCGGTAAAAAATAGCTCCGGAACATGTCGCAAATTGCTCCATATACCTAATGAGTATAAGTCTTCGGAATACGAGATATCGTTATTCCTAGATCATCATTCACCTGATTGCTAAAACGCATCAGAAATATAAGCTAGCCTGATTAGAGCGCTTCTGCTCTTTGATCAGGCTAGCTTTTTATGTTATCCTGCGGAACTTTCAGTCTGAAAGAATGGACATATCCCATTGAGATTACACTGAAAAAAGCGTATTCAATTGGGTTGTAAACCGCTGAACTGGTTCAATCTGTTAAATAATACGAACGATATTCTAAAAGCTTGATATTAATATTCGTTTTTCTCATTGACAAAAACATACTGCCCTCCTAAAATAGTGATGGGAAACAAACAAATAGCGCATACTTATTCGTATAATCCTGGGGATTGGCCCGGGAGTCTCTACGAGATCACCCTAATGATCTGGCTACGAAGAGGAGAAGGCTAAGCACATGAATTCTACATGATTGCGGGGACATCACGCACATTAGAATTTTTTTGTTCTTAGTAAAGGCATCATGCCACTCCTTGTCAGCTGAACCCTGGGTGAAGAATCTTCATCAGGGTCATTTGTCGTTTTTCAATATGGCTTCAACATCTCTAAGGGGGAGTTAGTAATTATGGATCGTTTCTTTAAATTAAAAGAAAACGGAACAAACGTTAGAACGGAGATTGTTGCGGGTCTCACTACGTTTATGACAATGGCTTACATTCTTTTTGTAAATACGTTGTTCTTGGGACAAGCCGGTGCGGGGATGTCGGATAATGCAGTATTCTTTGCAACAGCCGTCGGCGCCGGATTAATGACTATTATTATGGGATTGTTCGTGAATATTCCGATCGCACTTGCACCAGGTATGGGGCTGAATGCGTACTTCATGACTGTCGTTCTAAGTTCGAATGGAGCGATTACTTGGCAAGCAGCTCTCGGAGCGGTATTCCTTTCCGGTATCGTGTTCATTATTTTGACCGTGACGAAGATTCGTCAAATGCTGCTTGTTGCAGTTCCGCAGTCGATCAAAATGGCCATTACGGTTGGTATCGGTCTCTTTATTACCATTATTGGTTTCAAACTTGCTAATCTCGTGGCTGTAACAGTTAATGTTGCGCCAGACGCAGATCTGAGTCAGCCGATTCCAGGTAGCAGTTTTAACTTGTCATTGGGAAACTTTATAACGCACCACGATGCTTTGCTTGCACTGATTGGTTTGCTCCTTATTGCTATATTGATGGTTATGCGCGTCAAAGGCGCTCTGCTGATCGGGATCGTAGCAACAACGCTGATTGGTATTCCGATGGGAGTTACGAATCTGAGTGGTCTTTCAGGCGCAAGCTGGTTGCCTAACTTCAGTGATCTGGCGGTTGGACAGCTGGATTTGAAAGGTGCCATCAGTCTCGGATTGTTCGAGATCATCTTCATCTTTACCTTCGTTGAATTGTTCGACACGTTTGGTACGATGGTAGGTACTGCAACGCGTATGGGGATTATGAAGGATAAGAAAAAAGGCGAGAAAACGATCGGTAAAGCGATGCTCGTCGATGCAGTTGGTGTCAGCGCAGGTGCTGCACTAGGTACAAGTACCATTACGGCATACGTTGAAAGTGCTTCAGGTGTTGAGGCAGGTGGACGTACAGGACTGACTTCGGTAACGACAGGTTTATTGTTCATTTTGGCCCTGTTTATCGCACCGCTTGCGCTGGTTGTTCCATCCGCTGCGACGGCTCCGGCATTGATCATCGTGGGTGTACTTATGATGAGTCAAGTGCGCAGCATTGAGTGGGATGATTTCCTGCAAGCTTTCCCTGCGTTCCTTACCATTGTATTGATGCCTTTCACAGGTGGAATCGCAAACGGGATCTCCGCAGGTATCGTATCTTATGTAATTCTGGCGGTGTTCAGTAACTTGGTTACAGAGCGTAAAGTGAAAATTCACTGGCTTATGTGGATCTTGGCGCTCATCGTAGTCTGCCGATACGTATTTATTGGCGGGGAGTAAGCGTACATTAGGTTTAATGAAGAATACGGAGATAAGTTTGATACCTTATATATGAAAGAAGCGGAAGCCACGGGATTTAAACCCGGAGCTTTCGCTTTTTTTGCATTCTTTTCTTGAGCAAAAATGAATTACAAAAATGTTTTCCTTCTATATAGAAGGAATGAGTATAATGTTCTAAGATCTGTTGGTTGTTTATCCAATGAAATCAGCGGTTAATAAGTTCTATAACGTGATGAGTATGTACTGTATACAACATAATTTCTCTATAATTGGATTAGGAATTATATGAAAAACCTTTTTTAATTACTCCGATCATTAAAGTTAGTGCGCAGATGTATCATTTAGCTGGTTATAAGGAGATACTTGTTAAAAGGTCTACAGGGTACTCATTTTATAAGAATTTAATGTTTATCTAAAAAAGACTTGCGTTTCATAACTGTACATGGTATATTCTATTTCCGGCCAAAAAAACACGATTTACACGGTGCGGCAAGCGATTGAAATAAGCTTCGAAAGAAACTTAAAAAAAGAGCTTGCAAAGTTGGTTCGGACATGATACTATATAAGAGTTGCTGAAGAGAACAATATTTAGTAACGAAACAAGTTTGATCTTTGAAAACTGAACAACGAGTGAGTAAATATTCTGCTTGCAGAATGAACGCGAAAGTTTGAAACAAGCCTTGGCTTGAATCGACTGGAGCACAAATGAGATTTTTAATCTCGTCAGATTCAAAATGAGCTTATCGCTCTTTTCAATACTTTATTGGAGAGTTTGATCCTGGCTCAGGACGAACGCTGGCGGCATGCCTAATACATGCAAGTCGAGCGGAGTTGATAGGAAGCTTGCTTCCTTGATACTTAGCGGCGGACGGGTGAGTAACACGTAGGCAACCTGCCCTCAAGTTTGGGACAACTACCGGAAACGGTAGCTAATACCGAATAATTGTTTTCTTCGCCTGAAGGAAACTGGAAAGACGGAGCAATCTGTCACTTGGGGATGGGCCTGCGGCGCATTAGCTAGTTGGTGAGGTAACGGCTCACCAAGGCGACGATGCGTAGCCGACCTGAGAGGGTGATCGGCCACACTGGGACTGAGACACGGCCCAGACTCCTACGGGAGGCAGCAGTAGGGAATCTTCCGCAATGGGCGAAAGCCTGACGGAGCAATGCCGCGTGAGTGATGAAGGTTTTCGGATCGTAAAGCTCTGTTGCCAGGGAAGAATGCTTGGGAGAGTAACTGCTCTCAAGGTGACGGTACCTGAGAAGAAAGCCCCGGCTAACTACGTGCCAGCAGCCGCGGTAATACGTAGGGGGCAAGCGTTGTCCGGAATTATTGGGCGTAAAGCGCGCGCAGGCGGTCATTTAAGTCTGGTGTTTAATCCCGGGGCTCAACCCCGGATCGCACTGGAAACTGGGTGACTTGAGTGCAGAAGAGGAGAGTGGAATTCCACGTGTAGCGGTGAAATGCGTAGATATGTGGAGGAACACCAGTGGCGAAGGCGACTCTCTGGGCTGTAACTGACGCTGAGGCGCGAAAGCGTGGGGAGCAAACAGGATTAGATACCCTGGTAGTCCACGCCGTAAACGATGAGTGCTAGGTGTTAGGGGTTTCGATACCCTTGGTGCCGAAGTTAACACATTAAGCACTCCGCCTGGGGAGTACGGTCGCAAGACTGAAACTCAAAGGAATTGACGGGGACCCGCACAAGCAGTGGAGTATGTGGTTTAATTCGAAGCAACGCGAAGAACCTTACCAGGTCTTGACATCCCTCTGATCGATGCAGAGATGTATCTTTCCTTCGGGACAGAGGAGACAGGTGGTGCATGGTTGTCGTCAGCTCGTGTCGTGAGATGTTGGGTTAAGTCCCGCAACGAGCGCAACCCTTATATTTAGTTGCCAGCATTTCGGATGGGCACTCTAGATAGACTGCCGGTGACAAACCGGAGGAAGGTGGGGATGACGTCAAATCATCATGCCCCTTATGACCTGGGCTACACACGTACTACAATGGCCGGTACAACGGGCTGCGAAATCGCGAGATGGAGCCAATCCCAACAAAGCCGGTCTCAGTTCGGATTGCAGGCTGCAACTCGCCTGCATGAAGTCGGAATTGCTAGTAATCGCGGATCAGCATGCCGCGGTGAATACGTTCCCGGGTCTTGTACACACCGCCCGTCACACCACGAGAGTTTATAACACCCGAAGTCGGTGGGGTAACCGCAAGGAGCCAGCCGCCGAAGGTGGGATAGATGATTGGGGTGAAGTCGTAACAAGGTAGCCGTATCGGAAGGTGCGGCTGGATCACCTCCTTTCTATGGAGAATCGTTTCCTGCAACGGAAACATTCAAATAAGCAGGTTCTTAGAACCTGCAACAGCGATTCATTTCGGTCCGTCACTTCGGTGTGGATGAAATGAAGAGCACAAAACACTCACTCGTTGTTCGGTTTTGAGAGCTCAAACTCTCAAACAGCTTGCTTTTGCATGGAGCTTGTTCTTTGAAAACTAGATATCGAAACGAAACAAACGCGAATTAGAACATTCCTTTAAGCTGATCTTGTGTAAACAAGTGAAGTGTTTATAAAGGTAGTTAAATTGCTTTTGTGATGGTATCGGGTGAGAGCGACTTTTGGCTTTGCGCAAGCAAAACAAGGGAAGCGAGCGACCGAAACCGGAACAAAATGGTTAAGCTACTAAGAGCACACGGAGGATGCCTAGGCGCTAGGAGCCGATGAAGGACGTGGCGAACAACGAAACTGCCTCGGGGAGCTGTAAGCAAGCTTTGATCCGGGGGTGTCCGAATGGGGAAACCCAGCTGGGGTAATTTCCAGTTACTCACAACTGAATACATAGGTTGTGTAGAGGCATACCAGGGGAACTGAAACATCTAAGTACCCTGAGGAAGAGAAAACAATAGTGATTCCGTCAGTAGCGGCGAGCGAACGCGGAGAAGCCCAAACCAAAGAGCTTGCTCTTTGGGGTTGTGGGACGTCTCACATGGAGTTACAAAGGAACCGGTTAAGCGAAGAGGTCTGGAAAGGCCCGCCAAAGAAGGTAAAAGCCCTGTAGTTGAAAGTCTGTTCCCTCCGAGACGGATCCCGAGTAGTGCGGGGCACGTGAAACCCCGTATGAATCCGGCAGGACCATCTGCCAAGGCTAAATACTTCCTAGCGACCGATAGTGAAGCAGTACCGTGAGGGAAAGGTGAAAAGCACCCCGGAAGGGGAGTGAAATAGAACCTGAAACCGTGTGCTTACAAAAAGTCAGAGCCCGTTTTAGGGGTGATGGCGTGCCTTTTGTAGAATGAACCGGCGAGTTACGTTCCCGTGCAAGGTTAAGGTGAAGAGCCGGAGCCGCAGCGAAAGCGAGTCTGAATAGGGCGACTTAGTACGTGGACGTAGACCCGAAACCGGGTGATCTACCCCTGTCCAGGGTGAAGGTGCGGTAACACGCACTGGAGGCCCGAACCCACGCATGTTGAAAAATGCGGGGATGAGGTGGGGGTAGCGGAGAAATTCCAATCGAACTCGGAGATAGCTGGTTCTCCCCGAAATAGCTTTAGGGCTAGCCTCGGAAAACAGAGTCGTGGAGGTAGAGCACTGATTGGGTGCGGGGCCCGCAAGGGTTACCAAGCTCAGTCAAACTCCGAATGCCATAGACTTACTTCCGGGAGTCAGACAGTGAGTGCTAAGATCCATTGTCAAAAGGGAAACAGCCCAGACCATCAGCTAAGGTCCCCAAGTGTGTGTTAAGTGGGAAAGGATGTGGAGTTGCACAGACAACCAGGATGTTGGCTTAGAAGCAGCCATCATTGAAAGAGTGCGTAATAGCTCACTGGTCGAGTGACTCTGCGCCGAAAATGTAACGGGGCTAAACACACCACCGAAGCTATGGCTTGATGCTTTGCATCAGGGGTAGGGGAGCGTTGTATAAGGGTTGAAGGTGTACCGTAAGGAGCGCTGGACATTATACAAGTGAGAATGCCGGTATGAGTAACGAAAAGATCAGTGAGAATCTGATCCGCCGAAAGCCTAAGGGTTCCTGAGGAAGGCTCGTCCGCTCAGGGTAAGTCGGGACCTAAGGCGAGGCCGAAAGGCGTAGTCGAAGGACAACAGGTCGAAATTCCTGTACCACCGTAAGCCGTTATGAGCAATGGGGGGACGCAGTAGGGTAGTGACGCGGACTGATGGATGTCCGTCTAAGCAGTAAGGCTGATGTGTAGGCAAATCCGCACATTGTAAGGCTGAGCTGTGATGGGGAGTGAAAATTATAGTAGCGAAGGTCATGATCTCACACTGCCAAGAAAAGCCTCTAGCCAGGTGATGGTGCCCGTACCGCAAACCGACACAGGTAGGCGAGAAGAGTATTCTAAGGCGCGCGGAAGAACTCTCGTTAAGGAACTCGGCAAAATGACCCCGTAACTTCGGGAGAAGGGGTGCCCCGGTAGTGTGAATAGCACGAGGGGGCCGCAGTGAAAAGGCCCAAGCGACTGTTTAGCAAAAACACAGGTCTGTGCGAAGCCGTAAGGCGAAGTATACGGGCTGACGCCTGCCCGGTGCTGGAAGGTTAAGGGGAGTGGTTAGGAGCAATCCGAAGCTGTGAACCGAAGCCCCAGTAAACGGCGGCCGTAACTATAACGGTCCTAAGGTAGCGAAATTCCTTGTCAGGTAAATTCTGACCCGCACGAATGGCGTAACGACTTGGGCGCTGTCTCAACGAGAGATCCGGTGAAATTTTAATACCTGTGAAGATGCAGGTTACCCGCGACAAGACGGAAAGACCCCATGGAGCTTTACTGCAGCTTGATATTGAATTTGGGTACGATCTGTACAGGATAGGTGGGAGCCTTTGAAACGTGAGCGCCAGCTTGCGTGGAGGCAACGTTGGGATACCACCCTGATCGTATCTAGGTTCTAACCTGGTACCGTAATCCGGTGCGGGGACAGTGTCAGGTGGGCAGTTTGACTGGGGCGGTCGCCTCCTAAAGAGTAACGGAGGCGCCCAAAGGTTCCCTCAGAATGGTTGGAAATCATTCGAAGAGTGCAAAGGCATAAGGGAGCTTGACTGCGAGACCTACAAGTCGAGCAGGGACGAAAGTCGGGCTTAGTGATCCGGTGGTACCGCATGGAAGGGCCATCGCTCAACGGATAAAAGCTACCCTGGGGATAACAGGCTTATCTCCCCCAAGAGTCCACATCGACGGGGAGGTTTGGCACCTCGATGTCGGCTCATCGCATCCTGGGGCTGAAGTAGGTCCCAAGGGTTGGGCTGTTCGCCCATTAAAGCGGTACGCGAGCTGGGTTCAGAACGTCGTGAGACAGTTCGGTCCCTATCTGTCGTGGGCGTAGGAAATTTGAGAGGAGCTGTCCTTAGTACGAGAGGACCGGGATGGACGTACCGCTGGTGTACCAGTTGTTCCGCCAGGAGCACCGCTGGGTAGCTATGTACGGACGGGATAAACGCTGAAAGCATCTAAGCGTGAAGCCCCCCTCAAGATGAGATTTCCCAGTATGTAAGACCCCTTGAAGACGACGAGGTAGATAGGCTGGGGGTGGAAGTGCAGCAATGCATGGAGCTGACCAGTACTAATCGGTCGAGGGCTTATCCAATAGCAAGTTGTAATTCGCGTGTTTCGTTTCGAATCTAGTTTTCAGAGAACGATCTCTGAATGTAAGCTAAGCTATGCGTTTGGTGGCGATGGCGGAGGGGTTCCACACGTACCCATCCCGAACACGACCGTTAAGCCCTCTAGCGCCGATGGTACTTGGACCGCAGGGTCCTGGAGAGTAGGACGCCGCCAAGCAATAGGAAGACACACTTGATGATATCGAGTGTGTCTTTTTTGTTTTAATCCTAAATACTTATATAAACCTTAACAGCCCTGGTAAATAACCAAGGCTGTTTACTATTTCATTATTTATGAGCATGTTAAATAACTTTAAAAGGATCATTTCTTCTCTATCATCGATTTAAGTACAACATCTGTCTATACTTTCATTTGGTTGCAAGCCTCCCCAAGGATTGTAAGGGAGTTCTGCAATGCATGCTGGGTTTCCGAATCAATGATGACGCCTTGTTTGTTCATTTTCAATGTAATATGAGGAATGGTTAAACAGCCCTCCTGTAGAACTTGTGCATTAATCATGTTTAGTGTGAGCAATAAGGAAGCATGGGCTTTGTCACCTCCCATGGGGCTTGGGGAAGCAGCAATGACAATGGTGGGTTTATTGAGCCATTCTCCAGAAGATACAACCCAATCTAGTGCGTTTTTTAAGACCCCAGGAACGCCGTTTCCATACTCTGGCGTGCAGATAAGGACACCGTCCGAATGCTTAAGTTGGGCTCTCAAGTTCTGTACGGACACTGGACCCTCCTCGACATCGAGGTCAGGGTTAAAATGCGGCAGATCATTTAATCCATCATATACTTCAAACTTAAGGTTAGTGTGAGCCAGTTTAATCATGGCGTGCATTAGTAACGTATTGGAGGACTGATTGCGCAGACTTCCGGAAATGGCAAGGATATTTAATTCTTTTTTCATGGATATAGATCAACTCTATTCTTTAGTAATGTAGGGCAATTTGTTTATTTTCCTCCTGTTTGAATGAGCTGTCTATAAAAAACGCATATAATTAAGGCATTCTTCATGTTAGTCAGGGAATATCCACAATTCTTCATCAAAAAATGCATGCCATCGTTTGTATTGCTCTGGGTAATAGAATGAAGAGATCACTTTAAAATAAACAACTAACGAAAGAATCATAATAAATATTTTATAAAATTAGTACCAAGTACTAAGACTTAGTGCTATAATGATAAAAAACAAGTGAGGTGACTACCGGTATGAATCATCAATCAAAGGCAACCATCACGGCAATGGGGACGTATGTACCGGATCGAATATTAACGAATGCTGATCTGGAGAAATTAGTCGAGACAAGTGACGAATGGATCGTACAGCGTACTGGCATGAGAGAACGGCGAATTGCAGCTGAAGACCAATTTGTATCTGACCTAGCTACGAAGGCTGTAGAAGATATGATACGTCGTTATGATGTAAGTGTAGAAGATGTGGATATGATCCTAGTGGCTACAAGTACACCTGAATATGCTTTCCCAAGTACGGCATCCAGAGTACAGGCTAATCTTAAGATCCCAAACACCGGCGTACTAGATTTAAATGCTGCATGTGCAGGTTTTACCTATGGGTTGCAGCTAGCCGACAGTCTGGTAACCAGTGGAATGTACCGCAAAGTACTGGTTATTGGAGCAGAGACATTATCCAAAATTACGGATTACACAGACCGCACGACTTGTGTACTGTTTGGTGATGGAGCGGGGGCCTTCTTGGTGGAGAGATCAACGGGTGCTGAAGGTGACTTTATGGCAGCCATATCAGGTACACATGGAGAAGGCGGTGTACATCTCTATAAGAGTGGTCTGTCTTCGGAGATGAATGGTGTGCCTTTACAGGGCGAAGGTTGTTTAGTTCAGAATGGGCGAGAGATTTATAAGTGGGCTGTACGGACGATTCCAGAGCAATTGGGTAAACTTATAACGAAAGCTGAATTAAGCCCTGACCAGATTGACTGGTTTGTCCCGCATAGTGCCAACATGAGAATGATTGAAGCTGTTTGCGAACGTGGTCCGGTTCCTTTGGAACGTACTTTAACCAGTGTCGAGTATCGGGGGAACACATCTGCTGCTTCCATTCCGCTTGCTTTACAGCTTGCAGTGGATGAAGGGAAATTGAAAGAAGGACAGAACGTAGCTCTCTTTGGCTTTGGCGGTGGTCTGACGTACGCAGGTCTGGTGCTGAAATGGGGCGTGCCAGACAAGGTTCAGGAATGAGTAACATCCGACGGTATGCAACACAAAAATAAATAGAGAACATAAAAGAGACCACCCAAACTTCATGCTGTCATGAAGAGGGTGGTCTCTTTAGTGGGTTAACTCGTTTCAAAAAAGTGATATGATTGCATCTATTTTTTGTGTTAACCGGAATTGCTTAATCCCATAAATATTTTACGGCGTAAGCTTAGGCGCTTGGCGGTGATGTGTACCTTGTTCGTAGCTGTAAGCCAGCTTGATCAAGGTTCCTTCATCAAAGGCACGACCAAGGAATTCCATGCCTACTGGCAAACCATCAGTTGTGAAACCAGCAGGGACCGTAATCGCCGGGAAGCCGGAGAAAGGACTCAATCGGTTGTTACCACCGGAGTTTTGTCCTTCGCCAATAACACCAGCGGCTTGTGTGGACGTAGGATAGATGATGGCATCCAGGTTGTTGTCTGCCATAACTTTCAGCAGGGACTCACGTGTAACTTGGGTGCGTTTCAGGACGATGTCCTTGTATTCGGTAGTCTCCAACGTTTGGCGTGCATCCCGAGTCTTCATGGATTGTTCTTGTGACTTATCAAACTCTCCGGAAGCGATGATCTCGGACAGACTGTGATATGGAGCGTTTGCACCCAATGAGTCCAGATAGTCATTCAGTTGGAACTTGAATTCATATCCGCTGAGACTTGGGTATTTGTTGATCTCAGTCAAGTTCGGGATGGAAATGGGAACTGCGGTAGCGCCCAGTGTCTTCAGTTCTTCCACAGCGGTATTGATCACGTCAGCAACGGCTTTTTCTTCAGCTTTGGTACTTGGGATGAGTTCTGTGGCCACACCGATGCGTGCACCTTTCAGTCCGTTTACATCCAAGAAGTCTGTATAGCTGGATGGAATTTTGCCAACCGCGTAGGCTGTAGCGACATCCTTTTTATCATAGCCGGCTGTAGCATCCAGCATAATTGCAGCGTCACTAACCGTACGAGCCATAGGTCCACCTACATCCTGTGTCAAAGCCAGTGGGATAATGCCTTCACGGCTGGACAGTCCGATGGTTGGGCGGATACCCACAAGGCTGTTGAAGCTGGATGGGATTCGGATCGAACCGCCAGTGTCTGTACCCATGCCGGCTGCAGCAAAGTTTGATGCAATGGCTGCGCCTGTTCCACCGCTTGAGCCACCTGGATAGTGATCCAGGGCGTAAGGGTTCAGTGTTTGTCCACCCAATGAGCTGGATGTCGTGATGCCAAATGCGAATTCATGCAGGTTTGTTTTGCCCAAAATAATGGCGCCAGCTGCTTTGAGTTTCTTCACTTGTTCAGCATCGTGAGCAGGGACGGAATCTTTCAGACAGATACAGCCTGCGGTTGTCGGCATGTCATTGGTATCGAAATTGTCTTTCACCAGAATCGGAACGCCATGCAGAGGCCCGCGGGCACCTTGGGCTGCACGTTCTTCATCCAATTGCTCCGCAATTTGGAGTGCATCCGGGTTCAGGGTTAATACGGCGTTGATGCTTACACCTTGATCATCGTATTTCTCAATGCGGTCCAGATATTTCTGAACCAGCTCTTTTGATGTCAGTTTTCCTTTCGTCATTGCAGTCTGGAGATCCATGATGGTTGCTTCCTCCAGGACAAACGGTTTTATGTAGTTATAAATGCGGTCTTTCAGTATGGAGAGGTCATTCTCGGTAAGTACAGCGTTTGGAAGGAAGAGGGAATCGGTATAACCTTTCATTAGCCCTGCCGTATTCAATGCACCAACAGCACCTGCGAAAGTGGCTTCATCCGGAACATCTTTGAATGATACGGTAGTCGAATCCAGCTTGAGCCATTGTTGCAAGGCGACCGCAGCATCTTTACGTTGTACGGTTGTGCCGGAGAGCTTGTCCATGGTAAAAGGAACACCTGCAAGTGTAGCCGCTTCTTCCATAGCCTGAACAAATGCTACCGGAGTTGCTGGCGCTTTTCCTTTGGATACAGCTGCTACTGTTGTTTTACTCGTAGGCGTTGCCGTTGCGGCTGATGCCGAAGGTACCGTTCCTCCCCATGTTGTGGCAACAACAGCACCTGCCAGTAACAAAGCCCCACTTTTTTTCAATACAGATCCATGATAAGTCATGCATCCACGCTCCCTTCCTGTGTCTCATTGATGTGTGTAGCAGCGATTCTGTTTCTATGCTTTTGACACATTGTATAGTTATGTCAGGTAATCTTACAATGTTTATATTTATCCAAAAAAACGTATACATCAATACTTTACAGTGTTAATACTTATTCATGCTTCTGTTTACATGTACTCAGAAAAACTATTACATAATATAATGTGAATAAATATAACATCATTTTGATAAGTTGATTAAACATGAGGTTACAGGATGCGAGTAGTTAGGAAGTAGAGATGACAGAGCATACCTTTAGTGTGAAATGATATAATGAAAAGATAGGGATAAAAGAGACATAACGTTCTACCAGAGAGGAAGAGATATGAAGTGAAGACATTGGTACTCGCAGAAAAACCATCTGTAGCACGCGAAATAGCCAGAGTTATGGGTGCGCGTGATAAACATAAAAGTTATATGGAAGGTCCGAAATATATCGTTACCTGGGCGCTTGGACATCTGGTTGGATTAGCTGAACCGGAGGATTACGACAAAAAATATGCAACATGGAATCTGGAGGACCTGCCCATTCTGCCAGATCGTACGAAATTGAAAGTACTTAAAGAGACCAATCATCAATATAAAGCCGTGCAGCAGTTAATGAAACGTCAGGATGTGGGTGAGCTTGTCATTGCGACGGATGCAGCCCGTGAGGGAGAATTGCTGGCCCGTTGGATTATGCAGATGGCAGGGTGGAAAAAACCTTTTAAACGCCTGTGGATTTCATCCCAGACAGATAAGGCGATCAAAGACGGATTTGCTTCGCTGAAGCCAGGCAGTCAGTTCGACCGTCTTTATGAATCTGCACGCTGCCGGGCGGAAGCCGACTGGATGATTGGACTTAACGTGACCCGTGCACTAACCGTTCGTTTTAATGCTCAGTTGTCTGCTGGACGGGTACAAACCCCGACCTTGGGCATGATTATGGACAGGGAAAATGAAATTAACGGTTTCCGCTCGCAGGAGTATGAGACGTTAACGGCAGACATGGGAGGTTTTCAGGCTGTCTGGCGGGCAGCTGGGGGAGATTCGCGAATCTTTGACCCTCAGGAAACACAAGAATTGAAGAAACGGGTAGACGGACGCAAGGGCACGATTGCCCAAGTGAAGAAAAGCGAGAAAGTAGAGCCACATCCACTGGCATATGATCTGACGGAACTGCAACGGGATGCCAACCGGAAATATGGTTTCTCTGCAAAGCAAACATCAAATGTCCTGCAACGTCTGTACGAACAGCACAAGCTCGTAACGTACCCACGTACGGACAGCCGGTACCTGACTTCCGATATGACAGCTACATTGAAAGAACGTTTGGACAGTGTAGCCATTGGACCTTATGCGTCTTTGGCACGTCCTTTGCTGCGCAAAAATCTGAATATCACCAAACGTATTGTGGATGACAGCAAAGTTACGGATCACCATGCGATTATCCCCACGGAGCAGACGGTGCTTTTGAATCAATTGAATCCAGAGGAACGCAAACTGTACGATCTGATCGTACGTCGTTTTATCAGCCTGTTCTATCCGGCAGCGAAGTACGATTCGGTTGCAATCACGGTTCAGGTGGGGAATGACTCCTTCCATGTTAAAGGTACAACGGCGAAAGAAAGTGGATGGCGTGAAGTATACGGCGGTGATTACAGCGATGATGACGATGACCGTACTGATGATGCAGCAGACCATGAGCGTGCGCTTTTGCCAGATGTGCAGCAAGGGCAGTCCGTGACGGTTCAGCGTTGCCATATTAAAAGTGGACGGACGATGCCGCCCAAACGGTATACCGAAGCTGCTTTGCTTTCCCAGATGGAAAAGCATGGACTCGGCACTCCAGCTACACGTGCGGATATTATCGAGAAGCTGGTCAGTTCCGATACAATAGATCGTCAAGGCAACAGCATGCATCCAACCGGTAAAGGAAAACAGTTGATTGAACTGGCTGCCCCGCAGCTTCGTTCACCAGATCTGACTGCCCGCTGGGAAGCTGAACTGGAACGCATCGCTCGTGGGCAAGGGAAACCGGGGCCGTTTCTGGATAGTATCCGATCCATGGCGAAAGAGCTGGTGTCTACGGTAAAAGGCAGCAAAGCAGAGTACCAGCCGCATAATGTGTCCAATAGCCATTGTCCGGACTGTAATGCACGTTTGCTGGAGAAGAAGGGCAAGCGCGGCAAGTTTCTTGTATGTCCTACCGAGGACTGCGGGTATCGTCGTTCGGCAGAAAAGAGACTCTCCAATCGTCGTTGTGCGCAGTGCCACAAAAAGATGGAAATCAAAGAAGGTAAGGCGGGGTTATACGTACAATGTCTACCTTGTGGTATTACAGAAACGTTGGATAAGGACAAACAGCATGTGAACAAACGCGATCAGCAAAAGCTGGTGAAACAATATGCGAAGCAGGAGTCCATTGGGTCTAACCTTGGAGATCTGCTGAAGGCGGCTATGGAGAAAAAGGGAGAGTAACACGCTTAAGGGTAGTTGAAGTCGTATAAGATACTCCGTTTTCAGGCAACGTAAGCCAAGGAGGTGATACCTACATGCCGCATAATAAACCAGAGAAAATTCATAACCAGCAAAACAAAGACAGTATTCGGGAAGAGAGTATCGCTGTGCGCCCGGACAAAGCAGCCAAAAGAACACCAAGCCTGAACGGTATTCCAAAGCAGGAGTCCTAGGTCAGAGCGAGGTTAGCGTTATTACACAAAATTGCGGTTCCCTATCCGGTGCGTTGAACATGTCTCTGATGAGGACTATAATGGAGACAGGGAGATGTCCCGGGACAGGGGGATCGCTAGAATTATATGCAAACCGGACTTATATTGTGGTTTTTATTTATTAATGTAGTTGGTTATCTGGTGATGTCGGATGATAAGAGGCGTGCACAACAGCGTCGTGACCGTACACCCGAACGGACGTTATTCTTATTAGCATTTATAGGCGGTGCTTTGGGAGTCTGGATCGCGATGTATCGGAAAAGGCATAAGACTAAACATCCAAGCTTCACCATTGGCATTCCATTGTTGTTATTCTTGAATGCGGTAATCTATGGTTACTTTATTCAATGAACACATGGAACACATGCGTAACCATTCGAACAAGACTTACGCTGAAGTGAAAGGTGTATCATTAATTCGTCTGATATGTAAATTCATTCGTATAAATGGTTCATTGTGGCTCTGGAACGTTTAAGGAGTTACATGGTTCTGTTATTTAACTGTTAGTTTATTACATGTCAGACCGAAGCTTGCTTCGCGTGCTCTACATATAAAGGAAGGGACGGGATTCACATGTTATTTTCCAAAATATTAGTGGCTTATGATGGTTCCAAAGCTTCAAATAAAGCACTTGATCGTGCGATTGAGCTAGCTAAAGTGTCCCCAAATGCAGTACTGGATGTCATTCATGCTTTTGATTTCCCGCGTGTATTCATCGGTGAGGGGTTGGCTCCACTGCCACCTTCACTTAATAATGACTACTACAATCTGGCTGTGCAGACAACAGATGAAGCGAAAGAACGAATTCAGGCTGCGGGTGTAACGGCCAATGTGGACCTGATTCAAGGAGCAGCTGCGGAAGTGTTGCTTGATTTTGCCAAAGAAAATGATTCTGATATCATTATTATTGGTAGCCGCGGACTGGGTGGTATTCGGGAATTTGTCCTGGGTAGTGTCAGTCACAATGTGGTTCAGCATGCGCAGGTTCCAGTACTGATCGTAAAATAATGGATGAAGTGTGTACGCACTGAAAAGCAGGAAGCCGGTTGTCTTCGAGAGATTGAAGAGGAGCCGGCTTTCTTTTATGGGATGAAATGGATGGTTAAGCGAATTTAAAGAAGCAATTTCCGAACATTATATTTGTCAATATGTTAAATGTTCGTCTTTAAGTTGACATTAGCTGTAGGGGATTGTTAGAATGTTAGATGTGTCGATCAGGTAAGAATAAGGTCGAGTAGGAACGAAATATGTAATAAGAGATTTCAAAAATGAACGAAGATAGTTTGATAGATATTTGCTCGTATAACGCCGGGAATAGGGCCCGGAAGTATCTACCCGGGAACCGTAAATTTCCGGACTACGAGGAGATACGGCTGAGAGTCGCATGCAACCAGATGCGGACAGCAAGCCCCCTTTTGGCATGCCCAAATGAGGGATACGTATTTCTTGGAGTCCGGTGTCCGGAGAAAATGTGATGTTTTCGCGGGTAGCGGATTTTTTCATTTCACACGTAATAAGAGTCCCTTAATAGTCAGATGTAATCAAAAAAGCGCAGACGGGAGTTGGATGTATTCATGTCACTGCAAGTCGCTGTAATTATGGGCAGCAAGTCGGATTGGGAAACGATGAAACATGCGTGCGAGGTGCTGGACGAGCTGGAGATTGGGTATGAGAAAAAGGTGGTCTCCGCCCATCGTACACCGGATCTGATGTTTGAATACGCAGAGCAGGCGATTGATCGAGGATTTAAGGTGATCATTGCAGGGGCAGGCGGGGCAGCACATCTACCCGGTATGGTTGCCGCCAAAACGATGCTTCCAGTCATTGGCGTACCGGTTCAATCCAAAGCATTGAACGGTCTCGATTCCTTGTTGTCCATTGTTCAGATGCCTGGTGGTATTCCTGTCGCAACTGTGGCGATTGGCAAGGCGGGGGCAACGAATGCAGGATTGCTGGCAGCTCAAATGATCGGTGCTTTTGACTCGGATGTCCAACGTCGCTCTGAAGCTCGCCGAGAGCGCATCAAACAAGAAGTACTCGAAAGCAGTGAAGAACTATGAGTAGTACAGGGAACCAATCCGGTATAGCAGGAGAGCTGAAAAATGTCCTGCTGCCGGGGAAGACAACCATCGGCATTCTAGGGGGCGGACAGCTCGGACGTATGATGACGCTCGCAGGAACGGCAATGGGGTATCGATTCGTTACTCTTGATCCCGCTGCGGATGCGCCTTGTGGTCAAGTTGCTCGTCAGATTGAAGCTGGTTATGACGATGCCAAAGCTGCACTTGAACTGGCTCGGCAATGCGATGTCATTACGTATGAATTCGAAAATGTGGATGCAGAAGTCGCTGGGCTGCTCGAGCGTGAGTCTTACGTTCCACAAGGAAGTGCGTTACTGTACACCACACAACATCGGTTGCGTGAAAAACGTGCGATCGAAGCTGCTGGAGTAAGAGTCGCGCCTTATCGTGAGATCACAAGTGTGGATACGATGCTTGCTGCTGTTAGCGAACTTGGAGTGCCGTGTGTACTGAAGACGGTGACTGGAGGCTACGATGGCAAAGGTCAACGGGTCATCCGGGAAGCAAGTCAGGCTGTTGCCGCATATGAAGAACTTGCAGCTACTGGTGCGGAACTGGTGCTGGAACAATTCATCAAGTTTGAATGCGAGATTTCGGTCGTTGTAGCGCGTAGTACAAATGGGGAGATCAAAACGTTCCCGCCAGCGGAGAACATTCATGTGAATAACATTTTGCATGCTTCAATTGTACCGGCTAGAGTTGCCACAGACATCCAGATTGAAGCGCAAAAGCTGGCAGCAGCGGTGGCAGAATCGATGAAGGCTGTTGGGTTGCTGGCTGTGGAACTGTTTGTAGCGGCGGATGGAAGACTGTACGTTAACGAACTGGCACCAAGACCGCATAATTCCGGTCACTATACGATGGAAGCTTGTGCGACTTCTCAGTTCGAACAACATATCCGTGCGATCTGCGGATTACCACTCGGGGACACCTCGTTATTGAGTCCAGTTGTTATGGTCAATGTGCTTGGAGAACATCTGGAAGGCATTATCGCCAGAACAGGGCAACCTGATGCAGAAGCGATAGAGCTCGGTGTGATTCCCAAGCTTCACATATATGGTAAAACCGAAGCAAAAACAGGACGTAAGATGGGGCATGTGAATATGCTCTGTCAGGATGTTGAAGAAGGATTGCAATGGATTGAACAAACTAACCTTTGGAGGAATACAAATTCATGATTGAACGTTATAGCAGACCCGAAATGAGAGCCATCTGGACCGAAGAAAACAAATTCCAATCGTGGCTGGAAGTTGAAATTTGTGCATGTGAGGCGTGGGCCGAACTGGGTGTTATCCCTAAGGAAGAAGCAGCATTGCTTCGCCAGAACGCATCTTTTGACATCGACCGCATCTATGAGATTGAACAGGAAACACGTCATGACGTTATCGCATTTACACGTACGGTATCTGAAAGTCTGGGTGCGGAGCGGAAATGGGTGCACTACGGACTGACTTCCACAGATGTCGTGGATACGGCTCTGGGTTATGTACTGCGTCAAGCCAATGAGATTCTGGAAAAGGATATCGTGAATTTCATTGAAATTCTTCGTGAAAAAGCATTGGCTTATCAGCACACACCAATGATGGGACGTACGCACGGGGTGCATGCGGAGCCAACGACATTTGGACTGAAAATGGCATTGTGGCATGAAGAGATGAAACGGAACCTCGAGCGTTTCCGTCATGCAGCAGACAATGTACAATACGGCAAAATCTCAGGCGCAGTTGGAACGTACGCGAACATCGATCCGTTTGTTGAAGAGTTTGTCTGCGAGAAGCTGGGCACGAAGCCTGCGCCGATCTCAACTCAAACATTGCAACGTGACCGTCACGCAGAATATATGGCTACACTGGCGTTGATCGCAACGTCCCTGGACAAGTTCGCTACAGAGGTACGTGCACTGCAGAAGAGTGAATTCCGTGAAGTGGAAGAAGCTTTTGCAAAAGGTCAAAAAGGATCTTCCGCGATGCCGCACAAGCGTAACCCGATCGGTAGTGAAAACATCTCCGGTCTGTCCCGCGTCATTCGCGGACATATGGTATCGGCATACGAGAACGTAACACTTTGGCATGAACGCGACATCTCACATTCTTCCGTAGAACGTATCATTCTGCCGGATGCAACGATGCTGCTGAACTACATGCTGAACCGTTTTGGTAACATCGTGAAGAACCTGACAGTATTCCCTGAAAACATGAAACGCAACATGGAGCGCACCTACGGGGTACCATTCTCCGGTCGTATCATGACTAAGCTGATCGACAAAGGTTTCAGCCGCGAGCAAGCATACGATACCGTTCAACCACGTGCGATGCAAGCATGGGAAGAACAACGCCAGTTCCAGGATATCGTGAAATCCACACCGGAAATCACGGAAGTGCTGAACGAAGAAGAAATTGCAGATGCGTTCAACCCATCATGGCACCTGAAGCACGTAGACACCATCTTCAAAAAACTCGGTTTGAACGACTAATATATTAAGGTTTTGAATTATTCTACTCTCTAAAAGTATAGGTTGATTATGTGTTCACGCTGGAACGGAGAAGGCAGAAAAAAACCTGAAGAAGCAAAGCGCTCGCCTTTATCACAGGATTTTCCCCTTGAGAAAGGGGATCAGAAAAATCAGGGGATAACAGCGATCGGAAGGTTGTTCTGCATTCGGAGTGGCCCCGCGTGAAGAGGGGAATTGGACGTATACTTTACATCTCCTGAAAGAAGGTGAGCCCATGGCACTGTCCACTGCGGCAGATCTCGTTAAAGCACCTCTGTTATATAAAGGAAAAGTACGTGAATTATACGATCTGGGTGAACATTTTCTGATCGTGGTTACGGACCGTATATCGGCATTTGATTACGTGCTGGACCCGGCGGTTCCCGAGAAAGGAAACGTACTGAATAAACTCAGCAGCTTTTGGTTCGAACTGACGGGTGACATGATGGAGAATCACGTCGTTCATACCGATGTGAATCAACTGGGTGATCTCATCACAGACCCTGAATTGCTCAAAGACCGCATCATGGTAACCCGCAAAGCAGAACGCATTGATATTGAATGTGTCGTGCGTGGATACATCACGGGTGGGGGATGGAGACAATACGAGACGAGTGGTGAAGTGAATGGCATTAAACTGCCTGATGGACTTCGCAAAAACGCCAAGCTCGAAGTTCCTATTTTCACACCGGCAGCCAAAAACGATGTTGGTCACGATGAGGACATCCCAATGGATCGCATGAAAGAACTGGTGGGAGACGCACTCGCAGTTGAGCTTCAGGAAAAAAGCTTGCGCCTGTACGAATTCGCCCGTGATTACTGTGATCAGCGTGGCATCATTCTGGCAGATTGCAAATTCGAGTTCGGCATCGTGGATGGCAAGGTCATCCTGATTGACGAAATCTTCACCCCAGATGCTTCACGTTTCTGGGCCAAAGAGAATTATGAACTCGACATCGAGATCGACAGTATGGATAAAGAGCCAGTGCGCACCTATCTCGCCGGAACCGATTGGGACAAGAACAGCAAACCTGATCCACTCCCACAAGAGGTAGTAGAGACAACAACCGCAAGGTACGTCGATATTTATAACCGTTTAACGAGATAATAAAGTTTAACGTTTGAGGAGACTAACGTTTGAGCGGGCTACGAGAAAGTTTGGCTTTCGATCGCTGTTGCCCCCGGAATGTTTTGATTGGAATCCTTTTTTCAAAAGGAAACATTCCGCTTGCAAAGGCGAGCACTTCGTTTCTCTAGCTCAAATCTTTCCCTCCGCCAGTGTTCAAACTGGTGGGTGAGGCAATTAAGAGCGGTGGCTTCCCACAGGTAGGGGAAGCCTGAAGAGATTACGAGAATTAAATTCACTAATTACTAAAGTAACTTAAAGACCATTCACCATTCACTGTTTTGAAGGAATGGTCAGGCTAGACCATTAAACACCGTGCAACGTAAAAGGTTTATGCCTTTAAAAAACGTCGCATGGACTAGCGGAGGGGCGGAATTGTTCTTAAAGGAGCGATAGCGTTCGCCTTTGTCCCCGGGTTTTGACCGCACAGCGGGCCAAAACAATCCAAAAAACCTGGGGACAACAAGCGACCGGAAAGAACAATCCGCCCCGGAGCAAGCACCAAAAGTAACTTTTTTAACAGCGTAAAGCATTTATCCCGTTCATTACTGAGGAGGAACATAAGGATCATGATCAAAGCAACCGTATATGTCACTATTAAGCAAAGCGTACTCGACCCGCAAGGCGTAGCTGTTCAAGGAGCCCTGCATTCTATGGGATTCAACGAAGTGGAAAGTGTACGGATCGGTAAAGTCATGGAATTGAACCTGGATACAACAGATCGTGCGGAAGCGGAGAAACGATTGAAAGTCATGTGTGAAAAGTTGCTGGCCAACACCGTTGTTGAAGATTACCGCTACGAATTGGAGGGTTAATCTCATGAAATTTGCAGTTCTTGTGTTCCCTGGCTCCAACTGCGACATCGACTGTTATAAGGCAGTGGAAGATGCCATTGGGCAAGAGGTTGATTATGTATGGCACACGGCTACAGATCTATCGGCTTATGATTGTATTTTAGTTCCGGGTGGTTTCTCTTATGGTGACTACTTGCGTTGCGGAGCGATTTCCCGCTTTGCACCGGTAATGAACGAGGTAGCGAAGGCTGCTGAACAAGGTAAATATATTCTTGGTATTTGCAACGGATTCCAGATCCTGACGGAAGCGGGATTGCTTCCAGGTGCATTGATCCGTAACACTTCCCTGAAATTCCGTTGTCACGATACGGTATTGAAAGTGGCAAACGCAGATACACCATTTACACGTGATTATGCACCGGGCGAAGAGATTATCATCCCGATTGCTCACGGTGAAGGAAACTATTATTGCGACGAGGAGACGCTCGCGAGTCTGCAAGCGAACAACCAGATCGTATTTACGTACGGGACCAACCCGAACGGTTCCCTGGGTGATATTGCAGGAGTCTGTAACGAGGCTGGAAACGTGGTCGGCATGATGCCGCATCCAGAGCGTGCAGTGGATTCACTGTTTGGTTCGGAAGACGGCAAACGTATGTTTACATCTATTTTGAAAGCATGGAGGGATCGGCATGACGCAGCAGCTATCCGCTAAGGAACCAACAGCAGAACAGGTCGCAGAACATAAACTTTACGCACAAATGGGCGTATCTGACAGCGAGTATGAGCTGATCTGTGAGTTCATGGGGCGCAAGCCAAACTACACGGAAATTGGTGTGTTCAGTGTAATGTGGTCCGAGCACTGTGCTTATAAAAACTCCAAGCCATTACTGCGCCGTTTCCCAACCACTGGACCACGTGTCCTGATGGGACCTGGTGAAGGTGCCGGTATCGTGGATATCGGTGATAACCAGGCCGTTGTATTCAAAATTGAAAGCCATAACCATCCTTCCGCAGTTGAGCCTTATCAAGGTGCCGCAACAGGTGTGGGCGGCATTATCCGTGATATTTTCTCCATGGGTGCAAGACCGGTAGCCATACTGAACTCCCTTCGTTTCGGTAAGCTGGAGAGCGATCGCGTTAAATATTTGTTCGAACATGTGGTAGCGGGTATTGCTGGATACGGTAACTGTATCGGTATTCCTACCGTTGGTGGCGAAGTGATGTTTGATGAGAGCTATGAAGGCAATCCACTGGTTAACGCCATGTGTGTGGGTCTGATTGATCATGACAAGATTCAGCGCGGCGTAGCTAAAGGTGTAGGTAACCCTGTGTATTATGTTGGTCCGCCAACAGGCCGTGATGGAATTCATGGAGCAACCTTTGCATCGGTTGAATTGACGGAAGAATCCGAGTCCCAACGGACAGCCGTTCAGGTCGGTGACCCGTTTATGGAGAAACTGGTGATGGAATCTTGTCTGGAATTGATCGACACGGGAATCGTGCTGGGAATTCAAGATATGGGTGCCGCTGGTCTGACATGTTCGAGTGCAGAGATGGCAAGTAAAGCGGGTAACGGTCTGGAACTGTATCTGGATCAGGTACCACAGCGTGAAGAAGGCATGACGCCTTACGAGATGATGTTGTCCGAGTCCCAAGAACGGATGTTGTTCGTCGTTGAGCCGAAGGATGAGGCGCAGGCGATGGAGATCTTTGAACGTTGGGGCGTAATCTGTGCCAAAGTTGGTAAAGTAACGGATGATGGTCGTCTGAAATTGATCCACCACGGCGAAGTGGTCGGAGATATGCCGGTAACGGCTTTGGTTGACGAATGTCCAGTGTATGACAAACCTTCTTCTGTACCTGCCTACTACGAGCAAAGTGCTTCCATCGACACGCTTCGTTATGACGAAGTGTCGGATCTCGGCGGAGCATTGAAACAAGTGCTGGCATCACCAACAGTAGCAAGTAAAAAATGGATTTATGATCAATACGACTATATGGTGCGTACAAGCACTGCCGTTCGTCCGGGTTCGGATGCAGCCGTAGTTACGATTCGTGGCACACGCAAAGGTCTCGCGATGACAACGGACTGTAATGGACGTTATGTGTACCTTGATCCTGAAGTTGGTGGACGGATTGCCGTAAGTGAAGCAGCGCGTAACATTGTATGTTCCGGTGCAGAGCCGCTGGCAATTACGGACAACTTGAACTTCGGTAACCCGGAGAAGCCGGATATTTTCTGGCAAATGGAGAAGGCGGTAGACGGTATGGCGGAAGCTTGCCGTGTGCTGGATACGCCGGTCATCGGTGGTAACGTAAGTCTGTATAACGAAAACGCCAAAGGCTCTATCTATCCAACGCCAGTTGTCGGTATGGTAGGTCTCGTTCATGATACGGATCATATCACGACACAAGCATTCAAGTCCGAAGGTGATGTTATCATCCTCCTCGGTGAAACAAAAGCTGAACTGGGTGGCAGCGAGCTGCAATACGCGGTTCATGGTCAGACAGAAGGTCGTCCACCAGAACTGAACTTGCAAACGGAAAAAGCGCTGCTCAGCACGGTGCTGGAAGCGATTCAATCCGGTCTTGTTCGTTCGGCACATGACTTGTCTGAAGGCGGCTTGGCTGTTGCACTCGCTGAGTCTTGTATCAGCGGTAACGTAGGAGCACAGGTGAATGTAGAGACTGCACTGCGTGCAGATCACGCTCTGTTCAGTGAGAGCCAATCCCGTATCTTGTTGTCGGCTACGCCTGAGCAAGCGGGTAAACTCGAAGCATTTGTACGTGAGCGCGGTGTACCTGTAGCTGTGATTGGACGTGTAGAAGGAAGTAACCTGACGATTGAATTGAACGGAACATCAGCCGTGAGCGAACCTGTAGGAGGTTTGGCTCAGGTCTGGGAGGATGCGATTCCATGTCTCATGAACTGACGACAGGACCGTTGTGGACAGGCGATTATTATAATGAAGGGTCCGGCAAGGAAGGACTCGACAAATTGAAGGAAGAATGCGGCGTGTTCGGGGTGTTCAGACACCCTGACGCGGCTTCGCTCTCCTATTATGGACTGCATGCGCTGCAACATCGGGGCGAAGAAAGTGCAGGCATGTGTGTGAGTGATGGCAGCCAGTTTAACTATCATCGTGGCATGGGTCTGGTGAAAGAAGTGTTCACCAAAGACCTGATGCAGACGTTGACCGGGGATATTTCCATTGGACATGTCCGTTATTCAACAAGTGGTGACAGTAAACTGACGAACGCACAGCCATTGGTATTCAAATACCGTGATGGTGATCTGGCAGTAGCAACCAACGGAAACATTGTAAATGCACCAACGATCCGGCGTGAGCTGGAGCAGAGTGGTTCCATCTTCCAAACAACGAGTGATACCGAGGTTATTGCACATCTGATTGCACGATCCTCCAAAGGGCTTGTCGAAGCTGCAAAAGAGGCGTTCCAGCGGATTGTGGGTGGTTATGCATTTCTGATCATGACCAACGACAAGTTGCTGGTTGCTTCCGATCCGCACGGACTTCGTCCATTGACGATGGGTAAGCTGGGAGATGCATATCTGTTTGCGTCTGAGACGTGTGCACTGGAAACAATTGGCGCAGAGTTAATCCGTGACATTGAACCGGGTGAACTGCTTGTGTTGGATGCAGATGGTCTACACGAGGATCGCTTTGATCATCACAAACACCGCAAGGCATTATGCGCGATGGAATATATTTATTTTGCTCGTCCGGATAGTGATATGAATGGTACGAACCAGCATGCGGCCCGTAAACGGATGGGAAGCCGGATGGCGATTGAGTCGTTTGTGGATGCGGACTTGGTTACGGGGGTACCAGATTCCAGCATCTCGGCGGCCATTGGATACGCTGAACAGACAGGTATTCCGTATGAGATGGGTATGATCAAGAACAAATACACCGGACGTACGTTTATCCAGCCAAGCCAGGAACTGCGGGAGCAGGGCGTGAAGATGAAGCTGAGCGCTGTGCGTCGCGTTGTGGAAGGCAAACGTGTGGTCATGATTGATGACTCTATCGTACGGGGAACAACCTCCCGCCGGATCGTGAACATGCTGCGTGATGCAGGAGCTACCGAGGTTCATGTGCGCATTACATCACCACCTTTCAAAAACCCGTGTTTCTACGGTATTGATACGCCTGACAGCCGTGAATTAATTGCTTCACAGTTGTCGGTGGAAGAAATCTGCCGTGAAATTAATGCGGACTCCCTGGAGTTCCTCAGTCCCGATGGACTGATTGCATCGATTCAGGGAGATAATCAGGATGATCCTAAAGGCGGACTATGTCTCGCATGTTTTGATCATGATTACCCAACCCGCCTCGATTTTGGCGGCGAGGAAAAATTCGGCTGCAGCTGTTAGCCTTATAGCCCCGCTTTGCGGAGCGACAGGGGCTAGGCAGCCAGGCGAAGCAGCTGCCCCCGGGCCTAGCCCGCGCCCTTTAGCCCCGCCTTGCGGAGCAACAGGGGCTCAGGCAGCCAGGCGAAGCAGCTGCCCCCGGGCCTAGCCCGAGCCCTCAAGCCCCGCCTTGCGGAGCAACAGGGGCCAGGGCAGCCAGGCGAAGCAGCTGCCACCGGGCCTGGCCCGCGCCCTTAAGCCCCGCTTTGCGGAGCAATAGGGGCCAGGCAGCCGAGCGAAGCAGCTGCCCAGCGGGCTTGCCCCGCAGCGTAGCTGAGCGGGGTTCGCCGACCGATGGCTTGCAGCCAACGGAATCGGCGAACAACCCCGCGAGATCACGTACGAATCAACCATAGCAAGATCACACCAGCCACCTCTGCACCGCTTTTTTGGCGGGTGTCCAGAGGGCCTGCCAAGGTCCTATGGGGTCCTCCCGGGCGGGAGGATTTAGGTGGGGCGAAAAAAAAGGAGATGATTCCACTTGTCCGAAGCATATAAAAAGGCCGGCGTTGATATCGCGGCAGGTAATGAAGCGGTTGAACGGATGAAAAAACACGTGAAGCGTACCTTCCGTCCGGAAGTGATGACAGATCTGGGTGGATTCGGTGCCCTGTTCGGTTTGAACAAAGATAAATACGATGAGCCAGTGCTTGTATCTGGTACGGATGGCGTAGGCACCAAGCTCAAAATTGCATTTGCCATGGACCGTCACGATACCATCGGAATCGACGCGGTAGCGATGTGTGTGAACGACATTGTGGTACAGGGTGCAGAACCACTCTTCTTCCTTGACTATCTGGCATGTGACAAAGTCATTCCTGAGAAGATCGAAGCTATTGTTGCGGGTATCGCTGAAGGCTGTCATCAATCTGGTTGTGCGCTGATCGGTGGCGAGACTGCGGAGATGCCGGGCATGTACAGTGAAGGCGAATACGATATTGCCGGATTCACGGTGGGGATCGTGGACAAAGCGAAGATCATCAATGGTACAACCATCGCCCCTGGCGACACAGTGATTGGACTTGCTTCCAGCGGTGTGCATAGTAACGGATTCTCGCTGGTACGCAGACTTTTGTTGGAAGATGCGGGTCTTGATCTGCATGATGAAGTAGCGGAACTGGGCGGTAAGCTGGGTGATTCCCTGCTGGAACCTACAAAGATCTATGTTAAACCCCTGTTGTCCCTGCTGGAAAAGATAAAAGTAAAAGGCATGGCTCACATTACAGGTGGTGGTTTCATCGAGAATATCCCACGTATGTTGCCTAGCAACGTGAACGTGGATATTGACTACGGATCTTGGCCGATCCTGCCAATCTTCAACCTGTTACAGGAAAAGGGTGCTGTCTCGAACCGTGACATGTTCACCACATTTAACATGGGTGTTGGGCTTGTACTGGTCGTTAATGAAGCAGATGCAACGGAAGCACTGCAACAATTGAAAGCATCTGGTGAAGAGGCGTACATCATTGGCCGTGTTACTGAAGGAGATGCGCGAGTAACCTTCACGGGAGCGGATGTTTAATGGCGAACTACCGAATAGCTGTATTTGCCTCGGGTGAAGGGTCTAACTTTCAGTCATTGGTAGATGCAGTACGAAACGGTGGGCTGGATGCATCCGTAGATCTGCTCGTGTGTGATAAACCGGCTGCACGTGTTGTGCAGCGGGCACAGGACGCAGGCGTGGAATGTCATCTGTTTACTCCGAAAAATTATGCTTCCCGTGAAGCCTATGAGGCAGAGATCGTGGAAGTGCTTGAATCCAAAAAGATCGACTTGGTCGTTCTTGCTGGATATATGAGATTGCTGACTTCCGTTGTAGTGGATCGTTACGCAGGGCGGTTGATTAATATTCATCCCTCCTTGCTACCAGCATTTGCAGGCAAGGATGCGATTGGACAGGCTCTCGAATATGGCGTGAAAGTTACAGGCGTGACGGTGCACTTTGTGGACGGTGGCATGGATACAGGGCCGATTATTGCCCAGCATCCCGTTCCCATTTTGCCAGAGGATACACTTGAGTCAGTCAGCCGTTCCATCCATGCAGCCGAACAGCAGTTATACCCTGAAGTGGTATCCTGGTTCGCTCAAGGTCTGGTTCAATTAGACGGACGTCATGTTACTGTTATCAAACCGGTTTAATATAAGTTGAAATTTTTTTACACATTAACGGAGAGGACAGAAAAAACCTAAAAAAGCGAAGCGTTCGCCTTTATCACCGGATTTTCCCTTTAAGAAAAGGGAATCAAAAAATCTGGGGATAACAGCGATTAGAAGGTTGTTCTGTCATCGGAGTGTCCCGTGTAAACATCTTAGTTCCACTTATATAACAGAAGTCGAATATTGGTACGCATTTTGTGATATTTCTCGGGAAATAAATCGGCTGTGTTTCGTCAGGAAACGCGAAGCCATGGGACATTAAAGGAGGAGCATATTGTGAGTATCAAAAGAGCGCTGGTTAGCGTATCGGATAAAACGGGCATCGTGGACTTTTGCCGCGAGCTGTCGCAAATGGGTGTGGAGATTATTTCGACAGGAGGTACAAGCAGCCTGTTGTCGAAGGAAGGCGTACCTGTCATCGGAATTTCGGATGTGACCGGATTCCCGGAAATCATGGACGGACGTGTCAAAACATTGCATCCGGCAGTTCATAGTGGGTTGTTGGCTGTGCGTGATAACGAAGAGCACACACGCCAGATGGAAGAACTCGGTCTCGGCTATATCGATCTGGTTGTCGTGAACCTGTATCCATTCCAAGAGACTATTGCAAAACCGGACGTAGCATACGAAGATGCCATCGAGAACATCGATATTGGCGGTCCAACGATGCTTCGCTCGGCAGCCAAAAACCATGCCTTTGTCAGTGTCGTTGTAGACGCATCTGATTACAGCCAAGTGTTGGAGGAAGTGCGCAACGATGGAGATACCACTCTCGAAACTCGCAAACGGCTTGCGGCAAAAGTGTTCCGTCATACGGCGGCTTACGATGCACTCATCTCCGACTACCTGTCCAACGTAAATGGCGATCCACTGCCAGAGCGTCTGACGGTTACTTACGAAAAACTCCAGGATTTGCGTTATGGCGAAAATCCACACCAGCAGGCGGCATTCTACCGCAAACCGCTGGCTGCTCAAGATACGTTGACAACAGCAGAGCAATTGCATGGCAAAGAGTTGTCTTATAATAACATCAACGATGCTAACGCAGCATTGCAGATTGTCAAAGAGTTTGAAGAACCAGCCGTTGTTGCGGTTAAACATATGAACCCATGTGGCGTAGGTATTGGCGCAAGTATCTATGAAGCTTACGGCAAAGCATATGCTGCAGATCCAACGTCTATCTTTGGTGGCATTGTGGCAGCGAACCGCATTATCGACAGCGATACAGCAGGCAAATTAAGCGAGATTTTCCTGGAGATCGTACTTGCTCCTGACTTTACGCAAGAAGCTCTCGATATCCTGACGAAGAAGAAAAACATTCGTTTGCTCAAAACGGGTGAACTGAATGCTGCTCGTAAACGGGAGAGCCAATTCGTGGTAACGTCCATCGACGGTGGTATGATCGTGCAACAGTCCGATGTACACTCCATCGAAGCGAGCGAGCTGAACGTGGTAACCGATCGGGCGCCATCGGAAGAAGAATTGAAACAGCTGTTGTTTGGCTGGAAAGTAGTTAAACACGTGAAATCCAACGCGATTGTACTTGCTGCGAATGACATGACGGTGGGTGTGGGCGCTGGACAAATGAATCGTGTGGGTGCAGCCAAAATTGCGATTGAACAAGCGGGCGAGCAAGCAAAAGGTGCTATTCTGGCATCTGATGCGTTCTTCCCAATGGGTGATACGCTGGAACTGGCAGCAAAAGCCGGAATTACAGCGGTAATTCAACCGGGTGGTTCGATCAAAGATGAAGAATCCATCAAAGTAGCGAATGAATACGGAATTGCCATGGTCTTCACAGGCGTTCGTCACTTCAAACACTAGAACGAAAAAGGTTTAATAAGGGGTGTCGCCTGTCATGCTAATGACTTATGGTACACCCCCTATTTTTTAGTTTTTTCAACACGCAATAGCGTAACAAATTCAGTTATGCACGGAGGGGAACAGAGCGAATGGATATTCTGGTAGTAGGCGGCGGTGGCCGGGAACATGCAATCATCTGGGCACTGGCGAAGAGTCCAAAGGTAGACAAGATTCACTGTGCACCGGGAAATGCAGGCATTGCTCAGCTGGCTGAGTGTCATGCCATTGCGGTAAATGAATTCGATAAACTAACGGCTCTTGCTGTAGAGCTTAAAGTGGGATTAGTGGTTATTGGTCCGGATGATCCGTTGGCGGATGGAATCGTGGATGCATTTGATTCGACAGGTATTCCGGTATTCGGACCTCGTCGTAATGCAGCAGAGATCGAAGGAAGTAAAACGTTCATGAAGGACCTGCTGCACAAATACAACATTCCAACTGCAGCCTATGAGAAATTCGACAATTACGAACAAGCTCAAGCATACCTGAATGAGCAAGCAATTCCGGTTGTCATCAAGGCAGATGGACTTGCAGCGGGCAAAGGTGTGACCGTAGCTTATTCGCGTGAAGAGGCTGATCAGGCACTTCGCAGTATCATGGTGGACAAAGTATTTGGTGAAGCAGGAGCCAAAGTAATTATCGAGGAATTCCTCGCAGGGCAGGAAATGTCCATTCTGGCATTTGTTGATGGGGAGACGGTTCGCCCGATGGCGGCGGCACAGGATCACAAACCTGTATTCGACAATGACCAAGGGCCAAACACAGGCGGTATGGGTACATACTCACCTTTGCCACATATCCCTGTTTCTATTATTGAGGAAGCCGTGGAGACGATCATCAAACCAACTGCCAAAGCGATGGTTTCCGAGGGACGCCCATTCCAGGGTGTATTGTTTGCCGGGCTGATGATTTCACCAGATGGCAAACCCAAAACGATTGAGTTCAACGCACGTTTTGGTGATCCGGAAACACAGGTTGTATTGCCACGTCTGAAAAGCGACTTGTTTGATATCTTCTGGGCAACCGTTCATGGCAAGCTGGCTGATATTGAGATTGAATGGAGTGATGAAGCCGCAGTATGTGTGGTGCTTGCTTCAGGAGGTTATCCGGGTCCTTATGCCAAAGGTGTAGTCATAGAAGGACTGGATCAAGTGCAAGATGCCGTGGTATTCCACGCAGGTACAGCACGTAGTGAAGCAGGAGACTGGGTTACGAATGGTGGACGGATCCTGGGTGTAGTTGGCCTTGGTGCGGATATTGCCGAAGCTAGAAACAAAGCTTATGAACAGGTGGAGCGTATCCATTTTGATGGTAAACATCAGCGAACGGATATTGCTGCCAAAGCACTCGTATAGAATGAATATAAGAGCCCGTAAAGATGTATACCGGAAAGGTATTTGCATCTTGCGGGCTCTTTGCTACGTATATAGATGTATCTTGTGCATACGGCCGGACTTGTTTTATACGGGAAAGAATATGGGGAAGATTCAAAACGGGATTAAATCAGGGAGATCCGGCATGTTTAATGCCCTAAAGTAAGGGGTAGTATTTTTATAAATTGAACTATACTAAACATGTGAACAATATCACATTATGAGGTAATATCAATCATATTATATAAAGTACGTAACATACATAGAGACTAATTTGAGAACATTAAACTGTAAGCTTGTGGCAAACCATAACGTGCAACTGGATGGTTGAGCGGGAAACATGGTATACTTTTCGGAAACAGGAATGAGTACGAGGGGAGGTGGATATCTATTGGGTAGGCGATATTGTAAATTGTCCAAATGGCGAATCTAGGTGGAGTTAAGCGAGGAACAATTGACAGCATGAGGGGTAACCCGATTTGAATGAAGAAGTTTCTGCAAGTCATTGACTTCATCTTGAATTCCTGTTTTGTAATTTTACAAGGTCAAACGTAAGACTTATACAAAAGATATCATTGAAATCAATTTTATATAAGGCAGACGTCGTGTTGAAAGACTAACAGTTGATGAATGGTTAACACAGTTAACGGATCACGCTGTAACTATCTCTGGAGGTGAATCCCTGAGAACCGGGGAAATCATTGGACATAATTACCATATTGAATATCGTTTTACTTATTATCTTGATTGCATTGACTGCATTTTTCGTAGCATCGGAATTTGCTGTAGTCAAAATTCGTACATCAAGAGTGGATCAACTGGTCGCGGAGGGCAATAAAAAGGCTGTACTCGCCAAAAAAGTTGTCTCGGACCTGGATTATTATCTGTCAGCCTGTCAGCTCGGTATTACGGTCACTGCACTGGGACTGGGAGCGCTCGGAAAACCGACGGTTGAGAGATTGTTATATCCGGTATTCAATTATTTAGATGTACCTGCTTCAATCTCGTCGATTGCTTCCTATGCGATCGCCTTTATCCTCGTCACGTTCTTGCACGTGGTAGTTGGTGAGATGGCACCGAAAACGTTGGCGATTCAATTTTCAGAAAAACTGACATTAATGCTCGCCCCATCGCTATACTGGTTTGGTAAAATCATGTATCCGTTCATCTGGGCGCTTAATGGAACATCACGTGTTCTTCTGCGCGGATTCGGTGTGAAGCCTGCCAAACATGATCAAGCCTACTCGGAGGACGAGATCAAAATCATCATGAACCAGAGTTATGAAGGTGACGAGAACAACAAGACCAAGCTTTCATATCTGGAAAATGTATTTGTGTTCGACGAACGTGATGCCAAAGACATCATGGTACCACGTACGGAACTGGTGACATTAGATCAGGATATGACCTATGACGATATTATTCCTATATTGGATGAACATAACTACTCACGTTACCCTGTCATCGAGGATGGGGACAAGGACCGCATTATCGGCGTTGTGAATGTGAAAAAGATTTTGCCTGACATGGTAGCCGCAAGAACATATCAACTAAGTGAGTTCGTTCGTGAGATCCCATTTGTTTCCGAAGTTACAAGTATCCAGGATGCGATGATTAAAATGCAGCAGGAACGTGTACACATGGCCGTGGTCGTGGATGAATATGGGGGTACCTCGGGTATCATTACAATGGAGGATATTCTGGAGGAACTTGTCGGTGAGATTCGCGATGAATTCGATGCCGATGAGGTGGCTGATATCCAGGAAACCGGAGAGAATCAATATCTCATTAATGGTCGGGTACTTTTGGATGAAGTGGAGCGACAGTTCGGACTTAGCTTTGAAGGTAATGAAGAGATGGATACCGTTGCTGGATGGATTCAATACCAGAAGGGTGTAGGTGTGGAGAAAGGAGACACGGTAGAACACGGTGATTATGTCTGGACCGTTGTGGATACCGAAAACTATCACATCAAACAAGTTCTTCTGGAACGAGTGAGCGGCGCACAGGTTGAGGAAGCTACTAGCGACCTGGCTTGATCTTGGTTGGTTCGATCATGACTGTAATCTAGGGTTTGACTGTCTATTTGGCTTCTGCCCTCAGAATTCAAAACGTTTTGGCAACGTAACAGTGTAGGGGACGGAATCGATTCTGAAGAAGCGTAGCGTTCGCGTTTGCAAACCAATTTTAAACCTTTGAAAACAACAATCAGGAAAATTTGGAGGCAATGGCGATCGGAAGAACGATCCATCACCGGAACGTCACTCGTGCAACCTTATTTTAAATTTTAATGGAGGTGAATCCCTCAACCTGAGGGAAATCATTGGACGGAATAATAGCCTTGAATTTATTTTTAGTAGCCGTATTTATAGGTCTGACAGCCTTTTTCGTTGGAGCCGAATTTGCAATTCTTAAAGTACGGATGTCCCGAATCGATCAATTGATCTCGGAAGGGAACAAAAAGGCAGTACTGGCCAAAAAAGTGGCTCACAACCTGGATTATTATCTGTCGGCGTGTCAATTGGGGATTACCATCACGGCGCTGGTATTGGGAGCCTTGGGTGAACCTACTGTTGAGAAAATGCTGCATCCGCTCTTTGAACGAATGGAAGTGCCGGCGGCTTTATCTACCGTACTTTCCTACGGTATCGCTCTGGCGATCATTACGTTCCTGCACGTGGTTATTGGTGAATTGGCACCGAAAACCCTGGCGATTCAGTTTGCAGAGAGAATGACGCTGTTGCTGGCACCACCACTGTACTGGTTCGGTAAAATCATGAATCCATTCATCTACGCGCTAAATGGAGCTGCTCGTCTGTTGCTTGGCATATTTGGTGTAAAACCTGCCGGGCATGATACCGTTCACTCCGAAGAAGAGCTGAAGCTGATTATGGCACAGAGCTACGAGAGTGGCGAGATCAACCAGACGGAGCTGGACTATCTCAAAAACATTTTTGCTTTTGATGAGCGTCTGCTTCAGGAGATTATGATTCCACGAGATAAAATTGTTACTCTGAATAAGGAAATGCCGATTGATCAGATCATTGAGACGCTAAATCGACATGAATACACGCGATACCCTGTTATTGCAAATGGGGATCAGGCTCATTTTGTTGGCTTTATTAATACAAAAGAAATGCTGACGAGTGTGGCTGCGGGTAGAGATTTCAATATGGAGACATTTGTTCACAATACGCCGAGTTTCTCCGAGCGTTCTCCAATCAAGGATGTACTGATCCAGATGCAACAAAGCCGTGTACACATTGCAACCGTGAAAAACGAGGCAGGTGCTACGGTAGGTATGGTTACGATGGAGGATATCCTTGAAGAGATTGTCGGAGATATCAAGGATGAATACGAGCATAAAGATTTGGTGAATCCACCAAAAAGAATGAAACTGGTTTAAGAAGCAGTAATGGAAAAGTAATACAGGAATACGAAGCAACCTAATCAATCGTTATACGCTAAGCAGGTTCCCGGAGTGATCGGGGCCTGCTTTTTGTAATAAATCTTAATTTTAAAATAAAAGCTTGCATAATGTGGTCCAATGGATTAATATAAATTTAAAGAATCTTAACTTAAAGATAAATAACAAAAAGCAATAAATAAAAGAAGCAAAATAAGTCGAACTAATAACTTACACGTAACGAAGAGGACAGAAAAAACCTGAAAAAGCGAAGCGTTCGCCTTTATCCCCGGATTTTCCCTTAGGAAAAGAAATCAAAAAAATCTGGGGATAACAGCGATTGGAAGGTTATTCTGTCATCGTAGTGTCTGTGTAAATAAACCAAGGGAGTGGAGATTATGTTCAGAACTTCAGGAATTCATCATATTACAGCTTTTGTTGACGATGCGCAGAAAAACGTTGATTTTTATGCAGCTGTGTTGGCGCTCAGACTGGTGAAAAAAACAATAAACTTTGATGCACCGGACGTGTATCACTTGTATTACGGGAATGAGCAGGGTGCACCGGGCACAATCATTACCTTTTTCCCACAGCAGAATTCAAGAAGAGGTGTCATTGGGTCAGGTCAGACTGGAGTTACCGTATATGCGGTTCCTGTAGGAAGCCTGCCTTTCTGGAAAGAACGTCTTGCTTCCTTCGATATTCCATATGAAAATAAAACCAGATTTGGTGAGCAGTACATTCGTTTCTTCGACAAAGGCGGTCTGTTGCTTGAACTGGTTGAGCGTGAAGGTGGTCAGCCAAGCAACTGGAGTTTCAACGGTGTGACACCGGAGCATGCCATCAAAGGATTTGGCGGAGCCGTATTGTTCAGCCACGTTCCTGAGAAAACCATGGACGTCTTGGTGAGCAAACTGGGTCTGGAGCAAGTAGGTGAAGAGAACGGACTTCTTCGTCTTCAGGCAAGCGGCGATATTGGTCAGATCATCGATATTCAGTCCACAGGTATCCAACGCGGGATTGGTGGAGCCGGAACGGTTCACCATATTGCATGGCGTGCCAAAGATTACGTGGAACATGAACAAATTCAGCAGGATCTTGAACAATCCGGATATCATCCAACGCCAGTCATTGACCGTCAATACTTCAACGCTGTGTATTTCCGGGAGCCGGGTGGTATACTGTTCGAACTGGCTACAGATCCTCCGGGATTTGCACGGGATGAACCAGCAGAGAGCATGGGTGAGAAACTGATGTTGCCTGAATGGTATGAACCACAGCGTGAGCAGATTGAACAATTGTTGCCACGAATTGAAGTACGTGAATGGAAAGGAGAGTCCAAATCATGACCACAACCAATACAATGAAACATATCTATAAAGCAGGTGCTCAGACGGATGCGCCAACAATCCTGTTGCTTCATGGCACAGGCGGAACCGAGAATGATCTGATCGGTCTGGCGGAGATGATCGCACCAGGAGCTGGCATACTTGGGGTGCGGGGGAATGTATCGGAGAACGGGATGCCCCGTTTCTTCCGCCGCCTGGCCGAAGGTATTTTTGATGAAGAAGATCTGATTGCTCGTACGGCAGAGCTGGGATCTTTTGTAGATGCAGCTGCGGTGGAATACGGTTTCGATCGGTCCAACGTGTATGCACTGGGTTACTCTAACGGTGCCAACATTGCGGCAAGCTTGATCTTCCATCAAGCAGATGTATTCAAAGGTGCAATCTTGCATCACCCAATGGTACCGCTGCGCGGACTGGAACTGCCGGATCTGAAAGGTCTGCCTGTGTTCATTGGTGCGGGCGAGAACGATCCGATTGTACCAAGACGTGAAACCGAGGAACTTGCTTCGCTGCTCAGCGGTGCAGGTGCCGATGTAAACACGCATTGGGAGCGTCAGGGTCATCAGTTAACTCGTACCGAGGCAGAAGCTGCGGCAGCTTGGTTTAAGACTCAGGCGTAAATTGGGTGGATAGACGGTTATGAAACGTATAGAGACAGCCTGATCGTGAAGATCGGGCTGTTTTTCCTTTTTATTTTGATCATCGTCAGGAAGAGGAAATGATTGACTGGTGTTATGTAACCGTTACGAACCGGGTAAACATTTGAATGTGTGGTAGATAACCTTGTATGCTTAGTGATATAGCTATGTATCAACATCATGAACTGGAGGGGTTAATGTGGAACGTAACATCAAGGAACTGGTACAGCGGATGACACTGGAAGAAAAAGCGGGTATGTGCTCGGGCCTGGACTTTTGGCATCTGAAAGGGGTGGAGCGTCTTGGCATTCCATCCATCATGGTGACGGACGGACCTCATGGGCTTCGCAAGCAGGATGGGAGTGCGGATCATCTTGGGCTAACGTCGAGTGTGCCTGCAACCTGTTTCCCGTCTGCGGCAGGATTGGCTAGTTCATGGGACAAGGAGCTGGCGCGTCAGGTCGGGGTGGCTTTGGGAGAGGAATGTCAGGCCGAGGATGTAGCGGTACTGCTTGGACCGGGTGTAAATATTAAACGATCCCCGCTGGGCGGGCGTAACTTTGAATACTTTTCCGAAGATCCGTTGTTATCTACGCAGATGGCTACCGGTCATATTCAAGGTGTGCAGAGCCAGGGTGTGGGTACGTCTCTCAAACACTTTGCAGTTAATAATCAGGAAGAACGGCGTATGTCGATTGATGCGGTAGTAGATGAACGGACGCTGCGCGAGATTTATCTGGCAAGCTTCGAAGGTGCGGTGAAGGATGGACAGCCGTGGACGGTGATGTGTTCTTATAATAAGGTGAACGGTACGTATGCAGGTGAGAATGAATGGTTGCTTACGGATATTCTGAAAGACGAATGGGGTCACGAAGGTCTTGTGGTATCAGACTGGGGTGCGGTCAATGAACGTGCAGATGCCCTTGCAGCAGGACTGGAACTGGAGATGCCAACAAGTGGTGGAATCGGTGAGCGTAAAGTGATCGATGCCGTAGAAAGCGGACAACTGCCGCTGGACAAGCTGGATCGGGCGGTGGAGCGTCTGCTTACGCTGATCTTTAATGCCGTTGATCAAAAGCAAGATGGGGCTACATATAACAAGTATGAGCATCACCAACTTGCGCGTAAGGTGGCAGCCGAGAGTATGGTTTTGCTGAAAAATGAAGAAGGTATCCTGCCGCTTGGGCGTGAAGGCGATGTGGCGATAATCGGGGCATTTGCGCGTAAACCTCGCTTCCAGGGCGGGGGAAGTTCCCACATTAATCCGACCAAAGTGGATGATATTGTGGAAGAGATGACACAGGTGGCTGGCGAAAGTGTAACCTTCTCGTATGCCCCAGGTTATCGGATTGAAGCGGATGATGTGGATGAGACATTGATGCATGAGGCTGTTCAGGCAGCACAGTCAGCGGATACCGCTGTTGTGTTCGTTGGATTGCCGGATCGTTATGAATCCGAAGGGTATGATCGTGCCCATTTGCGTCTGCCTGACAATCATATTCGTCTGATTGAAGAGATTGCAAAAGTACAATCACGTGTGGTTGTGGTGCTGAGTAACGGATCTCCAGTGGAGATGCCATGGCTACCGCAGGTGCAGGCGGTACTTGAAGCTTATCTTGGCGGGCAGGCGGTTGGTGGAGCGATAGCTGATCTGCTGTATGGTGAGGTGAATCCGTCCGGTAAACTGGCGGAGACGTTCCCTGCCAAGCTCAGCCATAATCCATCCTACTTGAATTTCCCGGGCGAAGGGGATCGAGTTGATTACCGGGAAGGCATCTTTGTTGGTTACCGCTATTATGATAAAAAAGAGCTGGAGCCACTGTTTCCGTTCGGTTATGGACTAAGTTATACGACATTTGAATATGCTGACCTGAAGGTAGATCGCACAGAATTGACCGATCAGGATGAGGTGAATGTGCAAGTAAGGGTCACCAATACCGGTGACAGAGCAGGCAAGGAGATTGTACAGTTGTATGTCAGCGATGTAGAGTGCACAGTTATTCGTCCTGTAAGAGAATTGAAAGGATTTGCGAAGGTGGCCCTTGAACCTGGAGAGTCCAAAGTGGTGAGCTTCACACTAAACAAACGTTCATTCGCCTATTACAACGTAGATATGAAGGACTGGCATGTGGAGACCGGAGAGTTCGAGATTCAGGTAGGCAGTTCCTCACGGGACATTCATGTGCACACACGTGTGAACGTAGAGTCTACAGCGACATTCCTTCCAACCTATACGCGTAATAGTACATTGGGTGATATCCAGCGTGATCCGGCCCATAAACAGCTACTGGACCAGGCTTTGCAACAATTCCAGGAAGCCAGTGGGTTCGGCGGTGATGATGCCGGGGATCATGCAGATATGATGGATGCGATGATGAAATATATGCCGCTGCGAGCACTAGTTGCGTTTAGCGGTGGGGCCATGACGGAAGAAGCGATGAATGAACTTCTGGAGCAGCTGAACAACAAGGATCATGGTATTAGGGGATAAGGGGCTGTGCTCTTAAACCGAGTATTCGTCCATCCTTGGATTAAGCGATTACGATTATGCGATACGTGCAGGAACTGCGCACGAAGCCATAAGAATGTGCATGAGGGCCAGCCGCATAGTGGCTAGGACAGTTACCCGATCCGATCATGGATCGGGTTTTCTTTTTGCATAAGGAAAAAGGAGGGGGAAAGGAACGGTGTATGGAGGATGATCCTTGCAACGTGACAGAGGTGACAGGGCTGCTGTAACTTGCTGAAGCAACATGGTTGTCGTAAAGGATGGATTAATCTATAATGAAGTAATTGATAATCATTTTCAATTAGATTCGGTGATAGATGATTATGCACGTAATCAGGAGGGGAATATGAATCCTAACCCTAGCTTACATACATTTGGTTCAAGTGCGTTTGTTCAGACCCGCGATGGTCGCAAACTACATTATATGTCCAGGGGAACAGGAGAACTGACGGTTGTATTTGAGTCCGGTATGGGCGCCTCCAGATCAAACTGGGGACTGGTTGCACCAGCCATTGCTGAGCATGCACGTGCAGTTGTGTATGACAGGGCAGGGGCGGGACGAAGTGATGTCGACTCGGCTCCCCGCAGCCTTGAACGCATTGCAGGGGATCTTGGAGAACTGCTGACAGCTCTGGGCCCGGGCCCATTCATTCTGGTTGGACATAGCTGGGGCGGTCCGATTGTACGGGCTGCGGCAGCTGCACATCTATCTCGATTACGTGGCATTATTCTGGTAGATCCATCAGACGAGCATTGCGAAATGTATTTTTCCAAGCTTACTAAAAAGAGCTTTGCCATCAATGGTTTTATTATTCCAATCATGGCGCGAACTGGCTTATATAAGATGCTTGGCAGCAAAGCTGGAAGTGTTCAGCCTGACGATGTGGCAGCGGATCACCTCAAGGAGGATTTCACTGTACGGGCAGCCAGCACGATGCTTGCGGAAGGCAAAACGTTTCTGGATGACATGGCAGCGTTGCTGGAACATCCTCCGGCTCTGGGTAATCTGGAAGTTAGCGTGATCTCGGGTACGAACCCGGGCAAGGGAGAGGGGAAAATCAGACCTGCCCTCATCACGGCGCATCGCCAGACGGTGAGCCAGCTATCCAATGCGAGATGGATTGGGGCCGATCAATCGGGACATATGGTTATGTATACAGACCCTCAGGTCATTATTGATGAAATTGTACGAATGATAAATGATGTGAGCTCAGGCGCAAGAACAGAACAAAAGTGATACAATACAAAGAAAAGCAGTGCGCGACATTGCTAGACCATAAAAGCGGAGTGTGGAGACAACATGAAACCAGTTGAACAAGAACCAACGGGAACCACAAGTCCCGGTCGTGCCAGTGTTGGCATGGAAGATATCGTACGCGCACATCATGTGCTGCGTGAGGTCATTGTAAGAACGCCGTTACAGCGGGATGCTGTATTGTCGGCCAAATATAACTGTAATGTGTATCTGAAAAGGGAAGACCTTCAAGTGGTACGTTCGTTCAAAATTCGGGGTGCCTATAATATGATTCGCAGTCTGACACCAGCCGAGATGGAGAAGGGTATTGTCTGTGCAAGTGCGGGCAACCATGCTCAGGGTGTTGCTTTTAGCTGTAATGCCCTTGGAATTAACGGCAAAATCTTTATGCCGAGTACAACACCGAACCAGAAGGTGAAGCAGGTGCGTCGCTTTGGTGGAAACAACGTTGAAGTGGTGCTGATCGGGGATACGTATGACGATGCATACGCAGAAGCAATGCGTGCATGTGACGAACAGGGCATGACGTTTATCCATCCTTTTGATCAACCGAAGATTATTGCAGGTAATGGTACGGTAGCGATGGAAATCATGGAAAGTCTCGATGAGAATGCCGACTATGTATTCGTGACGATTGGTGGCGGAGGGCTGGCAGCCGGCGTGGGAACCTACATGAAGACCGTGAGTCCAGAGACACGCATCATTGGAGTTGAGCCACTTGGGGCAGCTTCCATGAGTGAAGCGATGTTCCGCAAACAGGTTGTGACGTTGGATGATATAGATAAATTCGTGGATGGCGCAGCGGTGAAACGGGTTGGCGACCTCACCTTTGATATCTGCAATAGTATACTTGATGACATTGTGAAAGTGCCGGAAGGCAAAGCGTGCACAACTATTCTGGAACTATATAATGAAAATGCGATCGTTGTCGAGCCTGCCGGTTCCTTGGCTGTTGCGGCGCTTGAGCAATATCGTGAGCAAATCGTGGGCAAGACGGTGGTCTGTGTTATTAGTGGCGGGAACAACGATATCGACCGGATGCAGGAGATCAAGGAACGTTCCCTGATCTATGAAGGTCTGAAGTATTATTTCATGGTGAATTTCCCGCAGCGTGCAGGAGCTTTACGTGAATTCCTGGAGGAAGTTCTAGGGAAAAATGATGATATCACCCGGTTTGAATATACGAAAAAGCATGATAAGGAAAATGGCCCTGCCTTGGTGGGCATCGAGCTGATGTACAAGGAAGATTACCACCCGCTCATTGAACGCATGAACCGCAAAGGTATCGCCTATACCGAACTGAACAAAAATCTAAATCTGTTCAACATGTTAATCTGATGAAACATACCAGTATGCCGTCAGATCACCACGAAACATCTCCTCTGATCAGACCTGCACGCATAGAAGATGCTGATCAGGTTATTCCTTTGCTGTATCAGGCGATAGGAGACATTGCATACGCGCTTGCGGGTGAGGCGGATCATGAGAAGGCGATGCAGATTTTGCAGGAGTTCTATGTACAGGAAAACAACCGGATTAGCTATCGTCATGTGACAGTGATGGAGCGGGATGGGCTGATTGCGGGGATTCTGGTAGCCTATGATGGCGGAGACGCAGATCGTCTGGACCAGCCGATTTTGAACCGCCCTGGACGAAGCCAGGAAGAGAAGTATGCATTGGTCAAAGAAACCCGTCCGGGGGAGTATTATCTGGATACTCTCTCGGTAAGTGAAGCTTATCAGGGGCAGGGCATCGGCCGGGCACTGATGGCTGCTTTTGAGCAGCAGGGCAGAGATCTGGGTCACTCGCAGGTATCCTTGATTGTAGAACGGGACAACGGCCGTGCACTAATGCTGTACGAACGGCAGGGATATGTCAAAGACGATGTGATTGTCATCGCAGGACATGAGTATAATCATATGGTCAAACCGATTCAATAGTGCAGGGAGCTCACGGATTAAGTCAGTTTTGATTATAGAAGCAAGAAGAAACCGCCACAGGAGAAAATCCTGTGGCGGTTTTTGTCGTGGTTATCTGTTAGGATTTAGCCCAAGTTTTGGCTTGAACCGGGTGTTAACCATGGAAGCGGATTAACTCAATAATTCGCGTAGTCGCTGACCGGCACATTCTGCTCCAGCCATTTCTCGACAGCAGTCGTTTTCTCGAATTTGGCTTCGGTTACGATGTCCATGAACTTTTCAAGTTTGGTCAGGAAGGAACTGTCTTCGGATGAGTTACGTTGTAAGACAGCTTTGTAACCTTTCTGGGCATTGGCTGTCATTTTGTTCGTTTCATAGTCAAATAAAGGCGTATTATTCAGGCCATAAAAGGTATACAAGGTATAGTTATTCATCAGGTTCTTCACCTGTTGTACCCGATTGGACTTCGGATATTCGTTCAGGAATCGTTCCTGATTCAAAGCGCGATTGAGTATCTCCTGATAGCCAATGACCAGTGCACCATCATCGGCGGCAAGGTTGCTGGTTTCAACTGCCATAATATTAATGTATTGTTTGATGTCTGGTTTCACGTACGAGATATATTTCTGAAAAGCCATATAATTCATGATCGGATAGAGGGAACCTTCCAGCATAACCAGGCGATAACCGCTATCCCGTGCCTGCTGGAGCAGCGCACGCAGACTGGTGTCGTTGGTGCGGCTCATCAGTTGGGTGAAGCTATCATTCCACTTGTAGGCTTTGATCATCTTGTCTTGAACATTAGGCACCAGTAGACGGTCCGTCATGGCTGTTAACGCCTTGTTGCGGGCATTCTCCAGCTGTAAGACCATCAGGGTTGCATGATGAGTCGTAACTTGATCGATATGAGATTCGAGATAAATATCAGCGGCAGGCAAGCCGTTCTTTTTGTAGAGCATGGACCGAAATGTTTTATATATCGTTGTTGAACTGGCAGTTGTGACTTTGGTATCTGTACTGGAAGAAGCGGCAGCAGCGACTCCGGATAATGGAGCGACAGCCGTTTGGAGCAGCATGAGGATGGCGGTGGCTGTAATGAAGGTGCGCATGCCTTTACGTTTGGCAGATTGGAACGATGATGTCATAGATATGAACCTCCCGTAGTTGAGAAAATGATAGGTGTTGTTCACTAGTCACTATACATTAACCCAATTGGTGCAGGATGTGGTTGCGGAATGGTGACAAATTCTTCTGTTATTTTTAACTTTTGGAGGGTGGAAGATAGAGGAAGATTTCTGAGAAAATATTTTTTGTACAACTGGAAACTTTTGAGCCGATCGGAACGTCTTAGTTGTGCATAGGTAAATACAGGAATTAATGAAATGAACAGCGAATCTATTTCGATGTTAACTAAATGTGAGAATGGGGATATGGGATATGAGGAAAGCGGGAGGAAAACAAGTGAAGAAGGTAATGTCAGCGCTGGCTGTATCGGCCATGCTGATGTCCGCACTTCCAACGTCGGTTATGGATGCAGCTGCGAGGATCAGTATATATATTAATGATGCAGAGTTATCATCTGCTCAGGCACCTGTCATGAAAGGTGGACGCGTACTGGTTCCGCTACGGTCGATTTTTGAAGGATTGGATGCGAAGGTACAGTACACGAACAGAACCAAAACGATTGTTGCAACTCGCGACGATCAGGAAGTTAAATTGACACTTGGTTCCAAAACGGCATACATCAACGGGGAAGCGATATCGCTGGATGTACCTGCAAACACGATTAAGGGCAACACGATGGTTCCGATTCGTTTTGTCAGTGAAGCTTTTGGAGAAAAAGTATTCTGGAACTCACGCAATCAGCGTGTAGATATCAAGACAACGGCAACACCTCCAGTGGATGAGACACAATATGCTGCATGGAACATCTACGGGTCGGTATCTGGAAGTAACGGAGATGGTCGTGACCTGACCGTGAGCTTCACACGTCCAACTTCAGAGAAGGCGGTATCTGCTTACCGGATTATGCTGGTGAAAACTCGCGATGTGAATAGCTTTACGGAGTCCTCAGCAACTGCCGTACCTTCTGCAAACTATACATCTGTTACACCGAATGGCAACAACCCGAAACTGACACTTAATGCACAGACGCGTGACGTAAACGGGGATTTGCTCAATAGTAATGAAACTTATCGTCTGTATGTACTGACTGTTGGTAACAGCAGCAATAATTATAAAAATGCATTGAACTGGTCTTCCCAAGCATTGAAGCTCAATAATGTGAAATCCACAGTACAGGCGGTTACAAGTCTGCGTGCCGCAGATATTAGTGACTATGGCGATGGCCGCGATCTGGAGATTAACTTCACGCAGCCGAGCACGACATCGAACATTACGTATTATCGTGCTTTTGTAGTCAAAGCGAAGGACTCTTCTGCGTTCAATCTGGCTGCAGCGAATAAAGTGTCCAGTGCAAACTCCACGATCATATACAAAGGAAACAGTACCGCAGTGAAAAGCCAGCTGACTTCTTCGACACGGGATACGTCTGGCGAAATGATTAAAAGTGGCACAGCGTATGTGGTCTACATCTTGTCGGTAAGCACTAATACAACAACAGACAGCAAGCTGTCCGCAGCATCATCTTCACTTACGTTGTCCGTGAACACAGCAACGTCTCCAGTAATTACGCAGGTGAAGGATAACTCGGATTATGGAGATGGTCGTGATATTCAGGTGAGCTTCAACCGTTCATCGGATGAGTCCAAGGTTGCGAATTATCGCGTCTTTGTGGTACGCAACTCGGTTGCCAGCAGCTTTAATCTGACAACGGCGAGTAACCTATCCTCCAGTCTGTACTATACGGTGAATAAAACAGGTAACAACATTACAACGACTTTGCCTTCATCCATGAAGGACACAAGTGGTTATAACGTAACGAATCTGCAAGATTATCGCATCTTTGTGATGGCGGTGGGCAATCAGCAAAATGGATACACCAATGCGCTGTCAGCTTCCTCCACAGCTCTGAGACTGACAACGACCGGTAACGCGGGAGTCATTAGCAACCTGGCTGTTGCGGATATTGGTGACAACGGTGATGGGCGTGATCTACGGGTTTCGTTCAACAAGGCCGCGGATGAGTCCAGAATCTCTGGATATCGAGTATACGTTGTTCGCTCCGGTAATGCGGGCAACTTCACACTAAGTGCAGCTAATGCGTCGAACTACTATACGCAGGTGAACAAAACGGGTGGTAACTTGTCAGTTACGCTTCCGAATGCATATGATACAAGCGGTTCCCTTATTTCCAATAATGTTTCCTATCGTGTATTCGTTATGTCAGTAAGCAATAGCGGAAACTCAAGTCAAAATGCGTTGTCTTCGTATTCTTCTCAGATCACACTGACTGCGAACACGGCTGTTACCGCTCCGACCAGTGTGACTGCGAAGGACATCGCGGATAACGGAGATGGACGTGATTTGCGTGTGACATTTAATCGATCGTCGAATGAGACGAACGTGTACCATTACCGTGTATTTGTAGTCAAAACTTCCAACTTGAGTGGATTTGATTTGTCGGAAGCTAATCGGAACTCCAACTTTAAGGTGGTAAATAAAGCTGGAGGAAGCGGAGATTACACGGTGACTTTAGACGATACCAAGGCAACAGATAGTACAACTATTCGCAATGATGAGAACTATCGCATATTTGTACTTGCGGTAAGTAATACAGGTAATTCATCCAATGTGCTGTCAACGGCCTATGCAGATGTTAAATTGTCCGTAACTAGTGCAGTAGGAGTAGTTACAATTACTAACGTTGAAGTTAAGAAAGAAGAGCAAGCAGCTGGTGATGTAACGGATGTGACTTTGAGATATACGGAACCAGCTTCCAAAGCAGGCATTGGACGTTATGTTGTTATGGTTGCTCCGACAGGAAGCGCATTTGGGCTCAATGTAGCGAAGAATATAGTGAAAGAAAACAATTCCACTACAATAAAATATGTGGAAACATCTGGTGGAAATGCCATACTTCCGGGTGTACTGTCTGATATCAATGGTCAAAAAATTGAAGCAGGCAAATCATACACGGTGTATATTTTATCTGAATCAAACGACAATAATCGTGAATCAAGTTTGGCTTCATCTACATTCACGATTAATGCGAAGAAACAGACAGTAACACCAGTGCAAACGGTAACTGCTTTAGATGCAAAAGTAACTGATAATTTAATCAGTGTAAGTTTCGATAAGCCAAATGAATTAGGGATTACTCGTTACGATGTGTACATTGTTAAAGAAGGAAGCGGTTCAGGAACTGCTGGGAAAGCTTTACAAACTGTTGAAACGGGTGGTACATCTTCAGGGACAGCAATAGTGGATATTGGAAATTCCGCCAATGATTCAAATAATATGGCTTTTGGAGCGGGTAAATACAAAGTTTTGGTAGTCTCAGTGGTGAGTGAGCCGACGAAATATACATCTGTCAGTGCAGAAAGAACATTTGATATTCCGCCAGCTTCTTCTGGCAATGGTCAGGGAACTGACAATCCGGGCGCGGGAAATTCAGGTGGTAATGGCACTCAATCATCTGCTGCAGACCTCTCTACGCCAGGTTCATGAATCCGGATAGACAAATGCGGTTGAAACGCATACTGGGTAATTAATTTTTAGGAATTTAAAGCCATTAACTCCCTTTCCAACCGGAAAGGGAGTTTTTAATATTCCCGCGTAGACACCGCTTAACATCCTCGCGGCAATTCACTTGATAAAAAAAATTGTCGTCAAAAAGGTGCCTAAGACCATTGTTACATCGGGAACAAATAATGGATAATAAAGGGAAGTTGGCTATATAGATTGAACTAACATTTAACATGAAACGGAGTGGCCAGTGTAAATATCTTTAGTTCACTTATGTATAAGCCTAATGAGCCGAAAGGAATGATGGAATGCTTGCATTTCGTTTGACGGGCCTGCCGGATTCCCGGTTGCCGCTGTACCTGTATTGTGTGGGGACGCAGGAAGAGAAAGTTCTGCATAGACCGGATGGATTTCCGGTGTATCAGTTGTTTTTGTCACGCGGTGGTGAAGGGCAGTTCAAGATAACGGGAAAAGGGACATGGACGATAGGAGCAGGGCAGTTATTCATCGTGGAACCCGAGGTTGCGCATGAGTATGTGCCTCATTACAAATCCAAAGGGGAACTGGGTTATATCGGTATTGGCGGTACATCGGCTGGATCGGTACTACAATCCACGGGTTTGCTTCAGAACGAGCCGTGCCATATCTCTGGTTTTGAAATCATCTGGTCACGGATGACCAATCTCTGGCATGGGCTGGATCGAGGAGCAACGGAGATGTGGAACACATCAGCCCTTATCTACCAGCTTATTTTAGATATAGCACAATCGAAAATTCCATCTGATGTCGGTATTGGAGGTGTTGGATCATCGATGGCCCGTGACGTAGCTGTAAAACACTCTAATCGGGAGACCGATCCGAGCAAGGATGCACTCATCCGAGCAGTAGCATTGATGCATACGCACTACCAGGATGACCTGTTATTGAAGCACATCGCTGACGCAGTTGGTTATTCGGTGCAGCATCTCAACCGATTATTTCACCAGCATTATGACGTGACAGGACATCAATATATGCAACGATTACGTTTGCAGAAGGCTTCGGAATGGCTGGACAAGCATCCAAGAGCAAGTGTACGAGAGGCGGCAGAGACCGTAGGGATGGAAGTGAACTATTTTATCAGGATGTTCAAGCGGGAGTTTGGAGAAACACCGGGCAAAGGAATCAAACATCGGAACCAGCTCCAAATGGAAAAAGACCTCACGAGTTCGTGAAGTCCCTTAATCGCTTATATACGTGTTATGCTGTTTTCTTTTGTCCAAATAAAGGCCTTACCGTTGCAAGTCCCACAACTCCGATCACTGCACTCACCCACGGAGCCAGTGCAAATACCGGAAGTTTATCACGCAGTGGATACCCTACAAAGAGCACAAGGACCACGATGACGATGTAAATGATGATTCCCTTAAGGTTAACCTTAGGTACGGTGTTCTTGTCCGCTCCTTCATCGTCCGGTCGTTCAGCAAGACGGCGAAGCATCTCCACCAATGCAATACCGCCAACTGCCGCAACGATCAGAGAGAACAGACTGATGTGTTGGAACGGCTCCGTATCTCCGCCAGTCCAACCCACGAACAATCCCACACATCCTTGAATCAACATGACAAAAGACAAAGCCGCCCAAGCGATCATGGCATACCACATTGGTGTCCGTTTCACACGCTCTGGATTCTCAGTTGGCTGTGGTTCTACAGCGTTGGCATTCTTTTTCGATGAAGCTGTTGAACTATTATCACGGGTTGGGCTGGATTTACCCACCTCAACGGCAGCCGTCTTCTCCGGTGCTGTATCTGTAATCCCGAGCTGTGCATGGATGTCTTGTTCCAGATCAGGTCCGTATAACTCGCGAGCGGGTTTGTTGTCCCCCTGAGCCTGTACGATCGCTTTTCCTGCGGAGAGTATCCACTCTTCCTGTGTTCTCTCGTCCGCTGGCGCATGACGCGCAATTGTGCTGATCTCGTCATACAGTTTCACATGTTCCGGTGTCATTCGACTCATCTCAGTTATTTGCCGATTCTGTATTTCTTTAAGCTTCTTATAGGAAATCCCCAATGATTGCTCCCCCTGTCTACACACGTTCTGATCTTCCAATTGACTGAAGACCCTGACGGTATTTTAGTATACGGGAAGGGCTCTCGTTTCGCAAAGTCATTCCTTATAAAAAAGCTGCTCATGGTGGACCCATATCCATACACAGGCCAGTATAACACAGGTGGATAACAGCACCAGTTTACCGTGATGTTGAATCCATTCCAGTAGATGTTCCATGAATTCATTCCTTTCGGCAGAAGGATTCCGAGGCATATGTTGCCTATGTTTGTTCGTTTATTTTCCCCCGTTCATGTGAAAAAATACCCTCACGCCTCCCAGATTTAACGATTGTGTGAAGTATGCATAAAGAGCAGCCGATTCCATCACAATAGTAGCATTTCCAACAGAAATCCAAGATTGGAGTGTGCTTGTTATGGATAAACAAACAGAATTGACGCGGAAGCTGCTACTGAACAGCAACTCCCGTGGAGTCGTGGACGAGGTTGTATCCTTTGAGGAAAATCTGGAGGATACGGAGTATGCAGAAGAACTGACAGATGGCAATTTGAAGGGAAGAAGTTTCTGGGACAATACTGATTCGGGTTATGAGCATGAGTGGAATGGACGGGTGGAGACCCACGAGATGTTCCGTAGAAGCTACGAATAACGATCCTGCAACACTTGGTTTGAATTCCAAATGATATCCGGGCCAGCTGTCATCAGCGTGGCTCATTTTTTTGCGCTTATTATCCGATAAAATGTAGATTGGTAGTCGACGTAGAAAGGGTTCTTACTTACGTTGACTTGAAGGTTACGGGATGATAATATATGAATAACATCTTAATACACACTAAACTTATCGGATTATATATATTTAATAAATGGAACTCTAAAGGCTAAGCGTGGAAAGGGGAAATCGGTATGGAACGTCAGATCAGTATCCGTCATGGACAGGAAGAATTAACAGCCACGATTCATTATCCGGTCGTGAAAGATATCAAGGAGGAGAAGAGTCAGCAGCGAGTCCCTCTGGCGGTCATCTGCCACGGCTTCGTTGGTAGCCGGATCGGCGTGGATCGTTTATTTGTAAAGACTGCACGGGAGCTGGCTGAAGACGGTTATCTGGTCTTGCGTTTCGATTATATCGGTTGCGGAGAGAGCAGCGGGGAGTACGGAGCGGAGGGACTGGAGTCCATGGTGCTGCAGACCCGTTCGGTGCTGGACTACGCGGTGAATTGCAGTGATGTAGATCCTACGCGTGTTACGCTGATTGGTCATAGTCTGGGTGGTGCCGTTGCATTACTAACTGCTGTACGTGACAAACGTGTCAAGAACCTGGTCATGTGGTCCTCCGTGGGTTATCCATTTAATGATATCGTGAAGATTACGGGACGGAAAGTATACGATGAAGGCGTCAAACAGGGTGCGGCTGATTATCTCGGATACAAATTCACACCGACGTTCTTCGAGTCTCTTGCTGAACAACAGCCATTCCAGGAAGCAGCTAAGTTTAGCGGAGATGTACTCGTCGTGCATGGCACGTCAGATGAGATTATTCCTGTAGACTACGCATTCCTGTATCAAAAGGTATTCTGGATGCGCCAAGAGGGCCGCTGTGACAAGGAGATCATCTTCCAGGGCGATCACACCTTCTCTTCAGGTAAAGAGCGGGAACAGCTAATTACGCGTACCAGAGAGTGGCTGGGCGAACGTCAGAAGATCGAGCAGGATTGGCAGCACTGGATGATATAAGTGGCAGGATTACAACTGTTTGGGGATGTCAGCTTGGAAAAGCGCCTTCTTAAGGGTAAAATAGAGGAGTAAGCATTCTATCCGTGTCTGGAGGTTGGCAGCAATGACATTACCCGCACTTTTCATTGCGCATGGTTCTCCCGCTCTGGCGGTGGAGAGCAATGACTACACTCACTTCTTGAACCAGCTTGGAGACAGGCTGCCGGCTCCGAAAGCCATTGTCGTATTTACGGCGCATTGGGATTGTCCTAAGCCGTCCGTGACGATGGATGATACACATCAGACCTTGCATGATTTTTACGGATTTCCTTCTACGATGTATACGATGGAATACCCTGCATCTGGGCAGCCAGATTTAGCGAACGAGATATGTGCTTTGTTCACCCGCAGCAATCTGGCACATCAGCCGATTCGAGGCCGAGGGCTGGATCATGGCGTATGGGTACCGTTGCTCCATATGTATCCCGAGGCTAACATACCTGTGATTGCTGTATCTGTAGACTCGTTGCGTACGCCGCAGGAACAGTATGATATTGGCCGAATGCTGGAACAGCTGCGTCATGATGATGTGTTAATCATTGGCAGCGGAGGAACGGTTCACAATTTGCGATTGCTGGGCAATACGGATGAACCACAAGAGTGGGCGGTGGAATTTGATAACTGGATTGGGGAGCGCTTGCAGCAGTGGAACACAAGAGAACTGTTTCAATATGAGAAAAAAGCCCCTCATGCACGTACGGCGGTTCCGTCGTATGGTACAGAACACATTGCACCTTTGTTCTACGCCATGGGTACAGCGGATATGTCCCGATCAGCGAAGCGTCTATTCCAGTCTTACCCTTACGGAACGCTCAGTTTGAACTGCTGGCAGTTTGGAGACGGCGTGTAACTTGGAACAGACAACAGCCTGATTATGGTGCTTGAAGCCAGTTTCGTACGGATAACATAACGTGTATTAATGCATACAATTACAATATATAAACAAAAGAAGGTTATTGTACACCCTTGAAGGGCTACAGTAACCTTTTTTCAATATGAGGACTTTATTCATGCAATAGATCTTTATTTGCGGATTTCGAACAATTCACAGTCTGTACGCGAATGATAAGCGAGCTCACTGACACTGGATTGTACTACTACGGTGTTGCTGTCAAAACGGATAATGATGCCACCAGAGTCAATCTGGTGATTATCTTTAAAAACTCGAACCTTATACTTCATATTCATGGCTTCCTGGAAGTCCGCATCGGTCTCAAGACGTCGCTGGGTCGGCATATCGTGTACTCCTTTGAAATTCAACTTTATTTCATCATAATACGATTTTCTGTGCCTGAGCAAGTCAGACAGAGTATCCAGGCTATTTTTGAAAAGTAAAAAGCCCTGCTCTCCAGGGGGATTGGGAGCAGGGCCAAGAATTCTATGAATGATTGCTTAAGCTGTTTTTTGAGTAGGGCTAATTGTTGGTGTGTCTTTAGGAAGATTGCCTTTGTTGTTACGAGTGAACAATCCGCGAAGGTAAGGCAGTACCCAGTGATCCAGCCCGATTTTACCTGCATTTGCACCAGCAACGACAAGGAAGATTTCCATTACAACCAGTTGAGCATTCGTGCTTACTGTTCCCGAGAAGAGGAACGCGAAGTTCATGACCATAGCCATCAGTGCTGCTAGTGTAGTGAAGCAACCGAGGATGAGACCCAAACCTACAAGGAATTCACCCAATGGGATAACGAAGTCGAACAGTCCTGCGTTTGGTACTGCGAATTTCTCAAGGAACGTTGCCCACCAAGCTTGGACAGCCGGGTGATCACCTGTTGCTTTTTCTACCGCACCGGCCAAGAACCCGCCAGCTTGGAATCCGCCAGTCAATTTGCTCCATCCGTGAGTCATCCAATCATAACCGATATACACCCGAAGTACTGTCAAAATCCACATTGCTACTTTGTTTTCTCTAAGCCATTGGTTTGTGCTGAACATATGAACCACTCCTTCATGGAATCTAGTGTGTGTTGTTTTTGTTTTTTCTAAGTGATCACCTTTGATGTCTTTATTGTATAGTTCAAAAATTGTTTTGTTTGTGATTAAAATCACAATCTAGTTCAAATTTTAAGTAAGGTTTGAGAAGTTCACATTTAGGACATATTTTTCTGGCTATATGCTGTTTCAAATGTGAATTTCACGCAGTATCAAGGCCTTCTAGGCGCAGACAAATCGGATAGGGTGTGATTAAATGGAAAGAAATACGTGAAATGGTTGCCCACATGAGACATATATCACAACTTAGAACCAGGCCATATCGTTCAGGAGGTCCTATATTGAAGTTTTTTAAATGGAACAAAGCAGCATGGGCTGCATCTCTGTTTATTCTCTCATTAAGTCTTGTTGCTTGCCAAAACCAGGAGGTGGCGCAGATGCCAGTTCAGCCAGAACCGACACCTGCACCTGTACAAGAAGAACACGTGGAGGAATCCAACACGTCTCTCTATACAGCACCTCTGACGGGTCTGCCTGTAGATGAAGCGATTACGCGTCGACCACTCGCCGTAATGATTAATAATGCACCCGCAGCTCGGCCCCAATCGGGTCTAAGTTCAGCCGATATCATTCTTGAAGTTCTCGCTGAGGGAGGCATTACCCGTTTCATAGCCATCTTCCAGAGTGGAGGCGGTGCGGAGACGGTTGGACCCGTTCGCAGTATACGTCCATATCTCATTGAGCTCGGCGAGAGTTATGATGGGGTACTTGTTCACGCAGGAGGTAGTCCGGAGGCGTATTCCATTTTGCAAAGGCAGCAGAAACAGCATATGGATGAAATCTCGAATGGTGGACCTTACTTCTGGCGTTCCTCGGATCGTAAAGCCCCACATAATCTGTATACTTCAGCGGACAAGCTGAGAGAAGGGGCAGACATCAAGGGTTACAGCCATGATTTCAAGTCGCCGGTATACAATTATAACGAAGAAGGCGCGACATCCGCAGGAGAGGCATTGAAGCAATTTGATATCCATTATTTATTGGATAGTTACCGGGTGACGTATGATTATGATGAAGTTAGCGGACGATATATGAGAATGGTGAATGGCAAGGCAGATCAGGATCTGGATAATGGGACTCAACTTGGTGCAGCAAACATCATTGTGGCAGGTGCAGATCACAAGGTGCTCGATAGTGTAGGCCGGTTGTCTGTCAATCTGGAACAGGGTGGTGAGGCCATGCTGTTTCAGAAGGGCAAGATGATTCGTGGGCAGTGGGTGAAGAAGCAGGGGGATATTATCCGTTTTGTTCAGGGTGGCAGTGAAGTAGCTCTTGTGCCGGGCAAAACCTTTATCAGCATTGTTCCGAATCAACCTGAATTTTCCAGTCACGTGAAGCTGGCTGTGCAGCAATAAAAGGATGTAATGAAAGAAAACAATGAAACATGTATTCATTTTGTCGTCGAAAAGGCATTATAATTGTTCTTAGCGTGAAAAGTAGAATCTTGTCGATTCTGAATTTTGATGTCGAATTGTAAACGCAGTGTAAAATCTTGACTTGAATTTACCATTATTCCAAATAATTAAGATTCATTTCAGATTAATGTGATAAGAATATAAAAAAGGATCACACCTTTTGTACAAACCATGAAACAAATATGATAAGATATCAAAGGTTGTCATTTCATGTTTCATCGGTTGTCGGCAATTTTTCTCGTAAAGGGGATAGAGCTATGAAGCTTAAGAAGAAGAAGGATATATTTTTTGAGACACTGGAGAATATGGCAGATACGGTTGTTCAAGCGGCAGATTATTTCTCCCAGCATGTTTCCAACCTTCAGGATGTGACTCTTTTTGCTAATGAAATGAAGAAGTACGAGTCGAAATGTGATGATTACGTGCATACGATCATTACAGAACTCAACAAAACATTTATCACACCGATCGAACGCGATGATATTATGGAGCTGACAACAACACTTGATGACGTATTGGACGGACTCGAAGCAACGGCTTCCCGTTTCTATATGTACCAACTGACAGATCCAGATGATGAGTTCGTCATACAGTTTGCTGAAATTTTGCGCCAATCGGCTTACGAAATTCAGAAGGCGATCCATCTGCTGTCCCAGAAAAAATTGCTCGCGATCCGTGAGTATACCATTCGTTTGAATGATCTGGAAAACCAAGGCGACGAAGTGCTGCGCATGTGTATCAAACATCTCTTCGCTACCGTGTCTGATCCGATTGAACTGATCAAGCGTAAGGAAATTTACGAACGTCTTGAGACAACAACGGATGCTTGTGAAGACGTGGCGAACGTGCTTGAATCCATCATTATGCGTAATTCTTAAGGAGCCAGAGAATAATGGAAACAACGATTTGGGTATTGGGTATAGTCGTCTTCCTTGCACTGGCGTTTGACTTCATCAACGGTTTTCACGACACGGCCAATGCCATTGCGACTTCGGTCTCAACCCGAGCACTGACGCCGCGTCGAGCTATTCTTATGGCAGCGGTGATGAACTTTGTCGGTGCGATGATGTTCACAGGTGTTGCGAAGACGATTGGGGGGAGTGTGACCGACCCCACCACGCTGGATAACGGGATAGAGGTCGTCATAGTCACCTTGATATCAGCGATTATCTGGAACCTGGTTACATGGTGGTTTGGTATTCCGTCTTCTTCCTCACATGCACTTATTGGAGCCCTTGCAGGTGCCGTACTCGTTGGCGCAGGATCTGATAAAGTGAAATGGAGCGGATTCATTGATATCGTCGGAGGTTTGCTATTATCACCTCTGATCGCATTTGCCATCGGTTATGTGGTCATGACGATTCTCAAATATATTTTCGCCAAACGCAGTCCGCATAACGTGAACAAAGGTTTCCGTACGGTACAGATTTTCACGGCAGCACTGCAAGCATTCACGCATGGTACGAATGATGCACAGAAAGCGATGGGTATTATTACGTTTGCTTTGGTTGCAGCAGGTGTGCAGGATAATCTGGATGTTCCGCTGTGGGTTAAAATTTCAGCGGCAACAGCGATGGCTCTGGGTACGTCCATCGGTGGTTGGAAAATCATCAAAACGATGGGTACCAAAATCTTTAAAATTGAACCGATTAATGGTTTTGCCGCGGATATTTCAGCTGCTTCCGTTATTTTCACAGCAACGTTGCTTCACCTTCCAGTTAGTACAACGCACGCGATCACCTCAGCTATTCTGGGTGTGGGTTCCGCGAAACGTTTCTCTGCTGTGAAATGGGGACTTGCTGGACGTATCATTATTACGTGGTTCATTACGATTCCGATTACTGCGGGACTGGCAGGATTGCTCTACTGGATTATTTTCTAAAAAGAGAAGTTATCCCGAACGAATTCGGGGTTACCAGACCATCTGTTCATAACTGTGTGAATATCGGGATATGTGGACAATTATACAACCAAAATCAAGAGACGCCTGTGCATGAACGTGTGGACAGGCTGGATATGTGGATAGCCATCCGTGGAATGATAAACCAAAAGAAGATATTCCTGTGGATACAGGGAACTGTGGATAGGGAAATGAGAGAAGCCAACAGGGTTGGCTTTTTTTGTTGTCGAGTTTGAATGCGTCTGTGGATATTTTGGACACGTGGGAGACGTACCTATGGTTAAAGTTGTACAATGACGTAAAGATACAGGACAAGGACGTGGTCTAATTTATGATTCGTACACTCGCCATTACACGAGAACATCAAGTCTCCGTTAACGTACCACTTACACAGCTGGATCTGAACGATTACGCCTGGGTATGGGCCGATTTTAACCAGCCAACGGAAGAGGAAAGTCGTTTGCTGGATACATATTTTCATTTTCACCCTTTAGCTATTGAGGACTGTCTGCATGTATTGCAGCGGCCAAAGCTTGATTATTATGATAATCTGCAGTTTCTTGTACTACATGCACTGAACCCGTCCACACTGGAAGCCGAGGAGGTTGACTTGTTTCTCGGATCAAACTTCCTAGTGTCTTTTCATCATGGAGTTTTGGAGGAAGTAGATGAAGCGTGGGAACGCTTGTTGCACCATGCACATGAACGAACCATCTGGGCACGAGGTCCGGTGGCTGCAGCCTATACGGTGATGGACAAGCTGGTCGATCATTATTTTCCGTCTCTATTTGCGATTGAGGATGAACTGGCCGAACTGGAGAACCGGGGTGGACAGGAGTCAGTTGAAGACTTGATGAACCAGGTGTTTGATCTGCGGACTCGATTGCTGAAGCTAAGACGAACGGTAGTACCGATGCGGGATCTGCTCTATCGGGTGGTCAATTCCCAGCATGTACAACGAACAGGCGAACATACGGCTTATTTTACCGATATCTATGACCATTTATTGAAGCTGACGGATATGATTGAAGCCGATCGGGAGATGACCGCTGACCTGCGCGATAGTTATATTTCCCTGAACTCCAACCGGATGAATCAGATCATGAAGACACTCACGGTGATTACGACTGTATTTATGCCGCTTACACTGATCGCGGGTATTTATGGCATGAACTTTGCCTATATGCCTGAGCTTCAATGGAAGTTTGGGTATGGTGCGGTGCTACTGTTGATGTTTGTGCTTGGCGGAAGCATGGTCGCCTGGTTTGTAAAACGGGGCTGGTTTAAGTGAGAACCAGTGTAATCAGATGTTAGTAACAAAAACTTGTAATAACGTGTATCCACAGGTAAAATATAACGATATGTGAATAGATTCTGGATGAATTATCCATACATATCATTGTGGAAGGATGGGATACGATGAGATTGGCAGAGGCTCTTGTACTGCGTGCAGATGAGCAGAAGAAGATAGCTCAGCTCAAGCAACGTCTGGAACGCGTAGTTAAAGTTCAGGAAGGTGAACAGCCAGCAGAGGACCCACAGTTGCTTATGATTGACCTGGAGAATACGATCCGGAGCCTGACGGTATTGGTTAAGAAAATTAATAAGACCAATGCACAGACTGACTTCACAGCTGGAGTTACGCTTGCTGATGCCCTTGCAGAGCGGGATGGAATCATGCAAGAAAGAGCATCGTTTAACGAGGTTTTGCAGCATGCGTCCATTCGCCAGGATCGGTACAGTCGTTCTGAAGTGAAGTATGAGCGAACCGTGAACATAGCAGATATTCAACAAAAAGTGGATAGCCTTTCGAAATCCTACCGGGAACTGGATTTTAAAATTCAGGAGAAGAACTGGACCATAGACTTAATCGAGGAATAAAACTGCGTCGGTAACCCTATCCAAATGAAGCGAGCATAACCCACCAACGGGAAGTTGGAAACCTGGTAGACGCTGGGCCATGTCTAACCCATATCATCATTTAGCCCAATATTGTTACAAGAATGCGCAGCATGGATGTATCGTGTATCTTTCTAATTGTTACGACCATATGCAGGTCTTTGGATAGCGGTGAGGGTGGGTAAGGGGAATTGCAGTTTGAACTACATATGAAGAAGGCCACTGGGCCATGATCTCGGGCAGTAATAAATGTCGGGAGATGATGTTTGCCAGGTGGCCTTTCTGATTCTTCTATTAGAAGTTTTGAAAAAATGTATCCACATGTGAATAACTATTCCGCTTCAACAAGCTGTGTATAACTTATGATGACTTCCTTTTACTCCATTTCAAGAACAAAAGTAGTTGTAGCTGCTTCTTTGCCATTCACAAGAATGGTAAGCGTATGCAGACCGGCATAATATTTTCTCGTTGTGATGACTTTGAAGGATTGTTTGGTGGCTACCTTGGTTCTGCCTGTCGGGTACATTTTATCGGAGCATTTGAACCGTTTGGGGGCCTGCTTGCCGTTTGCCTTCATATAACCCATCTCATATTCAATTCGCAGCATCTGGGACTCGCCGCTCTCATTAACGACATCGAACGAAAAATGGAGATCCTCGCCAATGCTAATCGTATCCTGGACAAGCTGAAGCTGCTCAATGTGAATCGAATCCTGCTCGTTATAACCAAAAAGACTCAGTGCTTTGCTATGTCCTTTCTTCAGTAATGACCTGCTGGCATGCCGGACAATCCAGTCTGTGTGTGCATGTTGTCCGTACCAGGTCGTGGCCAGATCCATAACCAGTTCAGGGTGGTCCTTGGAGATGTCATTCAGATGATTGGCGACACTTTTGCGAACATAGAGGGACTCGTCCTGTTTCAATGCATGCAGAATCGGAAGTACAGGTGTTGGATCAGTGATAAAGTTCTGGAGTTTCGCACCCCATGGCAAACGTGGCCGGCTGCCCTCACTGGCAAGTCTGCGGATATGCTCGTTGTTGCTCTCTGCCCACGCCATCATATGTTTCATCGTTTGGATTGGATAATGTTCAATAAACGGGCGTACCGCGAACTCCGAGCTGGAATAAGGTGTGAAGAGGGTCAGATACTTCATGGATAACTCGTAATCCTCTGGGTCAAGTCCGTTCACTTCGATAAAATCCGGTACAAACAGATATTCAACGCCTCTCATCGTCGGGGCGGCTTGTTCGATAATATGTAATGCTTCCTCATAATTGTCCGGCAGTACCTGGGTCAAAGCCAGTGTGATTCTGCGAATGCGCGCTTTAAATTCCAACTTTTCCCAGCCTTCAGCGAAAACCAATTCATGAAATTGCTGTGTATCCAGCTTAGGGTAGAATTGACGCATCTGTTCGCCGGTCCGATCGATTAATGCGGGAGTGTATTTGTCTTTGAAAAGTTCCATGGTCCGCCTCCTTTAGTTACTATCCAGTATACCTCAAATTACAGAAATAAGAACGTGAGTTCCTGAAATTTATTTGTATTCGGATGAACAGTGTTAAGGCACCCACCTTCTGTATGGGGGTGCCTGAATTTTTTTAACCTTTGCGACTTTTGGGACGGCGCTTCGTGGAATTGGATTTGCGACGGGGTGGAGTCGTATTACGGCGACGTGGAACATTCGTTGCTTTGTTCCGACGTTTACTTTTGCGTTTGCGGGACGGCTTATATTCTTCATAGTCTGCATCGGCCGCGCTGTTATCCGTTTTTCCTTTTCCAAAAGGCAGAATGCCCATAACGAGTTTCATCATCGGAGCCATCTGCTGGATCCCACCGACGACCTTTTGCATTTTGCCTATTCCACTCATGATCCCATCAATACCGCCGAAGCGGTCGATCATTCCTTTTAACTCACCGATGTTGGCTAACGAAAACCCGGAACTGCCTGTAGCAGCAGGCGCCTGTACCGGAGCTGGGGGAACAATCTGAGCTGCACCTCCATAAAAGTTCCCGCCTGGAGCACCTTGCCCATACGGTACGATTGCAGATGCTTCGACTTCACCAAAGCCCGGGTAGTGTGGTTCTACGCCAGGGTACATCGGTTGGATCTGGGTTTCATTCAAAGACCGCGGAACCACACCGGGCGGCATATAGGCAGAAGTATGCGCCTGCCGATGAGCATGAGAAGACGGACGCTGCCCTGGTGCTGGCTGGCGGTGATAATAATGCTGTGGCATGAACGATCACGTTCCTTCTATGTTGGATTTCGGAATTGCGTTCCATGAGTTGCATGACAGATGTACATCATAGACCCTTGTGGAACTCCCTTTTGTTATACTGTATGTCATTCGCGGAGAGACGGCGTAGGCGGGTATCCCGGAAAACGGGATATTTGCGGATTTGGGCGCATGTATGATGGCAGGTTCACGAAGAGTAAAATGCAGTTTAGACACAAAATTGTAACATTTAGGAGGATTGAAATCCTACATAAGTAATCGGATATATACAGGTGAAAACTGGGAAAAAGCGCGGAAATTTCGCCCGATGTGCGTGAGCGGAGGACAATAGTACCTTTTGTAAGCGGTAACATGTATTTTTATTCTGTAGTGCGTGAAATCGGTAACGCTTGAAATACCAACTCAGGGTGAGTACAATGTAGGTACACAGTAACCGCTAGGGGATGATGATGAAATGCAGCTGAAAAAGCTAAATGATAAAAGCATTGAACAACTATTCGAGGCTATTTTGACGCTAAAAGATATTGAAGAGTGTTATGTTTTCTTTGATGACCTCTGCACAGTTAACGAGATCCAATCCATGTCACAGCGGCTGGAAGTGGCTCGTATGTTGGGTAAAGGCAATACGTATAACCAGATTGAAGCAGAGACAGGTGCGAGTACAGCTACAATTTCACGTGTGAAACGCTGCCTGAATTACGGCAATGATGGTTATAAAATGACGCTGGAACGCCTGGGACGCTAACATGAAGAAGCCGGGTGTACTCATCATCAGTCACGGTTCACAGGAGCAGACCTGGGTGGAATCTGTCGATGACGCGATCTCCCGGTTGAATCTGCCTGTTCCATTACCGGTTGAAGCCGGTTTTCTGGAACTTGTGGAAGGACGCCTGATCCAGGACGGTATCGACCGACTGGAAGCACAAGGCGTAACCGATATTCTGGTCGTACCTCTATTTGTTTCGTCCGGGAGTACACATGTGGATGAAATTGAATATGCCATCGGTGCAAAGGAAACACCTGATCGCGAAACGGATCTGGAACCGTTCGATGTGAAGGCTCGGGTTCACTTTGGTTATCCGGTGGATAACGATCCGGATATTGCCGTGATGGTGTGGGACAAAGTCCGATTACTGTCGCAGCAACCGGAGGAAGAAACGATTCTGCTGGTAGGCCATGGGAGTATTCATGATGGTTTTCGCGAGCGTTGGGAAGCCGGAATTTCTTCCCTTGCAGAGCGTGTGCAGGAAGTTAGTGGTGTAGCCCATACGGATTATGCATTGCTGAATCCGGAGAGTGTGTACGACAAAGTGAAGTACTGGAGCGAAGAGCGGGGGAACCGAGTCATTGTGGCGCCGCTGTTTTTGAGTGCCGGTTATTTCACGAGGAACGTTATCCCGGGTCGGTTGCAAGAACTGAACTATGTGTACAGCGGTGAGACACTATTACCACATCCATTGCTTGGACAGTGGCTGGAGCGTCAGATCCAGATTTTGCTGGAGAGATGTAATGAAGTTAAAGCTTCTTCTTGAAGTGATTGCTTTGGCATAGGTGTGTGATTGCATCGCTCGCAGTAATGTCGCATCAATTGATTTGAACTCCATAGCTTCATAAACAATCAAACCACGTCGAAGGACGTGGTTTTTGTTTGTTGTAGATCACTTGAAAGAGATTGGGCTATCCATTAATGGGTGCGTGCAATTGCAGATGTAGCTCCAGTAAATTTATTAATTGGTCAACGATCTCCTCGGCCGGATAAGGCATGGAATTCATAATCCACCACTCCAGGAGGCCCACAGCAGCGGAAGCAAGAAACTGTATGGTGATCTCTTTTTTCATACCTTCCTGGATGCCACAGGCATCCATCTGTTCCTCCACTCCCTGGACCAACAATGTCATCAACTTACTACGGAACGCTGGAATACCTTTTTTAGTTAGAAGTGTGGTATAGGTAGAGGCATGCTGTTCCAGATAACTGAAGGTTCGGAGCAGCGCATCCTTGGCCGTAACGGGTGTTGTAGTAGGGCTTTCGATCATACAGGCATCCAACAACCGCTGCAAATAGGTCTCAATGCATTGATCCAACAGGTCGAACTTGTCAGCGTAATGCAAATAGATGGTTCCTCGGTTTACATTAGCCCGATCTGCAATATCGTTTATCGTAATTTGCTCGAATTCCTGTTCCTCCAGTAACCCCACAAAAGCTTCAATTATCGCCTTTCGTGTCTTGAGTACTCGTCTGTCCATGGCCCCTCCTATGATGGTTTTCAACAATAAGGAATCATTCGTTGATTATTCAACAAAAACAGATATTTTAACGATTGAAGCACAGTAGGTGCTTTGTTAATCTTATTTTATCAACAAATGTTCATAAAGCAACGAATATTGATAAAATATGAAATAGAGGGATAACCAATGAAAATATTAGTGTATGGTGCAGGTGTTTTGGGCAGTCAACTGGCACAAGTTCTGGTACGTGGCGGGAATGATGTTACTATTCTGGCTAGAGGGAAGCGGGCAGAGGAGCTGGAGAAGGATGGAATCGTCATCCGGCATATTTTTCAATTCAAAACGACAGTTGATCAGGTTCGGGTAGCCAGAACGTTGGAAGTGGATGACCAATATGATCTGATTTTTGTTGTCATGAAATATAACGATTTTCCTTCAGTGTTACCTATCCTGGCAGACAATCAGAGCAGCAATATTGTGATTGTGGGAAACAACGCAGATGCACGAAGCATGCAAAACTTTTTGGAGGAAAACAGCAGGGTAGCAAAACAGGTCGCGTTTGGATTCCATGTGAGTGCAGGGAAGCGGGAAAAGGACCGCATGTTATCGGTCGGTGGAGGCAGCGGACAAATGGTAATTGGAAGTCTGGACGGTGAAATAGGCTTTAAACCTTTGCTGGATCAAGCTTTCCAACATGTGAAATACAAGTTAAATGTTCTGAGCGATATTGATGCCTGGCTGAAAAGCCATATCATCCCCATTCTGATGCTTAATGCGGTGAGCTTTAATGAGGAGCGTGAGTTGATCAAGTTGGACGGGAACAGAAAGCAAATCCAACATATGATTGGGGCGATGGATGAAGGCTTTAGCGTTCTTGAAGCTATGGGCATAACGATTATACCGGAGATTCAGGCTAAAATGATCCGCAAGCATCAACGGATGTTGTACCTTCTGTTGAAGATCTATAGCATGCTTCCGGTTCATAAGCTGGTCGCGGGTTCTTTTGGAGAGATTGAGGCGTTAAATAATGCATTTACCGATTGGAAAAAGACAACAGGCATCCCGACTCCCCATTGGGACGTGCTGAAAAGAGATTTTACTATCCTTAAATGAAGTGTTGCTCATTAACCCAATACCGACTACAATAAAACCAACTAATAAAATGGGAATAAGGAGGTATATAGATGCGGGAAGTGCCCATGCGTTATGTGAAAGCAAATCAGGTCGGTATTGTATTGTTTGTTTTACTCTCGTTTGTGTTCAATCCAATTGTAGTTCTGGGAGCGCTGTGGGTCATTCAGGTGGTTGGTCTGGCTTCCAGTGGCAAGCTTAATCTGTTTGTGCAGATTGGGAAAGCTGTGTTGACTGGTAAAGGTACAGAGACGCAGGCGGTGGAGCTGCAGCGATTCAACAATATTCTGGCCGTGCTCTTCCTGTCTCTGGCACTCATCTCGTTCTCGCTTGGCTGGGTAGCCGCAGGTTATGTATTCTCCGTCATGCTTCTCGCGGCTGCAAGCGCGGCGCTGCTGGGTTATTGTGTAGGCTGCACCGTCTATTTCTGGTATAAACAGCTGCGTGCAGGTAGAAAAATCGGATTTTGAGGTTGGCTGAAGAAGTGATACAGGTATCCGGGATACTAGGATAACTTCATAACGAAATCCCCCTCAAGTGAGCTGCCACTTGAAGGGGATTTTTTTATCTGAACCAGGCCTTATTTAAATTGTTGGTGAAATTGTTATCGTTGAAAGGCACGTTGGCGCTACCGAAGTTTGTCGTGTTGAGTGCATTTCGTGCCGCAGAAGTCAGATCGTCCCATCCGATTAAAGGCTGAGTTCCGCCAACAGCATTAGTAACGCCGAGCTCATGGTTCAGCGGCCAGGTACTATTATAGGAAATCAACGGATGGTTACCTTGTGTATTGTTATTGCTCGGTGTAACTTTTGTAAACTGGCCGTGACCGGAATATGCGATAGAGAGGATTTTGGAATTGGGAGCTGCCGGATTATCGACCCACACGACGATTCCTTCCCAATCATGACGATGGCCGAGTCCAGAGGAAGGGGAGTCTTTGGGGAAATACCACGAATACATGATAGCCCACACCCCATTGTGCCATGCGGAGCGGGAGTAGATCTGCCCTGTGTTTGAGCTACAGTTCCCATTCGATGACCCGGACGTATTCAAGCCAGCGCTGGTATTGCCCTGTTGATCCACTGCGGGAAAAGGTACACAACCATGATAGACTTTTAGAAATGGCTGAAAACGCTTGGCTGCTTGTTGCATTACGGTGACTGGGGAGACTTCCTGAAATCCGACAACCTGATCATGATTGATTTCTGCTGCTTCAACAACGGTGACCCAAGGAATACATGCCATAAGAAAGACCAGGAGCATTAACATGATTTTTTTCATTTACACATCTCCTTCAAGGGTATGATGTAGTGCTAAGTGGAGGGTTCACTAAAACTATATTGGAAAAAGGTTTATGTTATTTATCTTTTCATCTTAAGATTTGTAAATTTGTAGCATATTTATGTCATAATCATATGAAGATCATCGAAATCGAAGACTAATTCCTATCCAAGCGGGCAGAATGGTTGATTAATGAGACTATTTTACATAAAAGGTAGTGGGGAAGATTCAGGATCGGTGCGTGAGGTTTATTGGGTAATAGGCAGATTAGTGGGTACGGATATGTTAAAATATACTTATGTATTACAGGCTAGGACATCTTTACATTTGATGATATGATAGGAGTTAAAGGCTTTGGCATGAGACGGAATTCCTGATGCATAGATATAGGTAATACGAATGATTAGAGCAATATTAACGCAAGTTCATTATTGTGTAAAAAATATGCCCTTTTGTGGACTGATGCAACGTAAGAATATGAGGTCGTTTAGACTCATGGATAATGTGGAATAGGTGGCGTATGAGATGAAAAAAGCTCGCTTAATATATAATCCGACCTCAGGCCGGGAAGAAATGAAGAAACGTCTGGCTGATATTTTGCAGCGTTTGGATCAAGGTGGTATTGAAGCTTCATGTCACGCAACAACGGGTGAAGGTGACGCAACCCGGGAAGCTGAACTGGCAATTGAACGCGGATATGACATGATTATTGCTGCTGGTGGCGATGGCACGTTGTATGAAGTTATCAATGGTATGGCCGAGCGGGAGAACCGTCCTCCGCTGGGTGTGTTTCCTTTGGGAACGACGAACGATTTTGCACGTGCACTCGGCATTCCGAGACAGTGGGAAGATTACGTGGATCTGGTCATTAACCAGCAACTTCGTCCGCTCGATCTGGGCAAAGCGAATGATAAATATTTTATCAACATCGCCGGCGGTGGATCACTGACTGAACTGACCTATGAAGTACCGAGTCGTCTGAAAACGATGATTGGGCAACTGGCCTATTACATGAAGGGTATTGAGAAAATGGCGAGCCTGTCTCCTCAGGAGCTGATTATTCGCGCCGACGGTCAGGAAGAAATCCATGATGAATTCATGTTATTCCTCATCGCCAATACCAATTCGGTCGGGGGATTTGAGAAGTTGGCTCCAGGTGCAAGCATTGATGATGGTCTGTTCGATGTGATCGGTGTCCGCAAATGTAATCTGGCTGATATGATCCGCCTCGTAACGCTTGCGCTGCGTGGGGAGCATCTGAACGACAAGAAAGTGGTTCATTTCCAGACGAGTCATATGGAAGTTACGTCCCCGGGATATGTACAATTGAATCTCGATGGAGAGTTGGGCGGCACATTGCCAGCTACGTTTACGAATTTGCGTCATCATCTGATGTTGTATCGTTAAACTTGGCACTTGGCGGAGAATGTGGTCGCTTGCGGAAAGCGTTAATGCCGCAGTGGTTGTTGTATAGCATCGCACAAGTGGTGAGGAGAGTTGGATTCAGCTCGACCGTAAGGTGTGATGGAAGTGCATTTTCCAGTTGCTGTGTACGGTGGGATCGCGTATAATCTCATGTTGTCACCAAACGTTGAGCTGATACAGGGCACATTGTGGTGATTGAGTGAACGTGAAACAGTGAACATTGAACAGTGAAGGTTAAAAGTGCTGGTCTAGTTCGATGGTACTGCGATGTAGTACACCGTACTGAATGTAACAGTTTGGTCGAGTGCCGGCTGGCGGCTAACGAACTCAGAAAGCCTTAATGTGGCTAAATCGCCGAAGCTGCGAATCTAACGAATCTCAGTGTCGTTATTTTGGAGAAAATGACCGAAAAAGGTCGGGAAACACCATCGGATGATGATATAACGTTTTCTGAAGTTCATTAGAAATTCGGAACGTTATTTTTTGATGTGATACTATATAAGAAGAAAGAAGTGAATGTACGTTGTCTAATACGAACCGCAGCGGTCGTGGAAAAAACCGCCGGAATTCGGCTGCCTCTCAGGGGCAAGGGAACGCTTCAGCGTCCCGTCAGCCAAGTCAATCATCTCGTCCATCTACACGTCAGCAGGGAAAAGAGGTGCGACCACAAGGCGCATCTCTTTCTGCCGTTCGTCCAAAGGGGAGAACGCGTGAATCTGCACCAATCGAAGGACTGCCCGTTAGCAAAAATGAAGAGACCGTCATCGACATCATTGGCATGAACCATGACGGTGAGGGTGTAGGTCGTGCGAATGGATACACGCTCTTTGTGCAGGGTGCGCTTCCAGGTGAAACCGTGCATGTGCGTGTGATGAAAACCAAGAAGCAGTACGGCTACGCCAAACTGCTGGAAATCGTGAAAGCAAGCCCGGATCGAGTGTCCGCGCCTTGCCCGATTTACGATCAGTGTGGCGGCTGCCAGATCCAGCATATGAGCTATGCCGGACAGCTTGCGTGGAAACGCCAGTTGGTCGTAGATAATTTGCAACGTATTGGCAAGCTGAACGTGATGGTGGAGGATGCAGAGACGTTGGCATCCAACGCGCAGGATGACACCTCAGTTGATGAGGCTAAGCTGGCAGAACGGTTGGAACATGATGCGAATCAGACAACTGAACCTGGACAAACATCTTCTGAAGCACAAATGATTGGAAGTAATCGCATTCGTTTGCGGCTTGAAGGTGTCATGAACGAAGAGGATACGGAGCAGGGCATTCGTGTACTACCTACGATGGGTATGGACGAGCCATGGCGCTATCGGAATAAAGCACAGGTGCCAATTGGAGCTGCCGAGGGTGGTCTGGTAGGTGGTTTTTACGCTAAAGGAAGCCATCGCATCATCGATATGGAGAGTTGCCTCATTCAGCATGAGCACAATGACGAAGTGGTCGCAAAGGTTAAAGAGATCGGCAGTCATTTTGGAATTAGCGCCTACAACGAAGAGACAGGTCGCGGCTTATTGCGCCATGTGGTTGTGAAGAAGGCATTCCGTACTGGCGAGATGATGCTCGTACTGGTCACGAATGGTCGAGACATTCCGTACAAAGACGAATGGATTGGCAGTATCCGTGAAGCGATTCCGCATGTGGCAAGCATCTGCCAGAACGTGAACAAGAAACAGACCAACGTCATCTTTGGCGATGAGACCCGCGTCCTGTGGGGCCGTGATGTAATCTATGATTATATCGGTGATGTGCAGTTTGCGATCTCTGCGCGTTCGTTCTATCAGGTGAATCCGGTGCAAACGGAAGTACTGTATGGCAAAACGGTAGAGTACGCAGGACTGAGTGGCAAAGAGACTGTCATTGATGCCTATTGCGGCATCGGAACGATCTCTCTTTTCCTCGCGCAACATGCGGATCAGGTGTACGGGGTAGAGATCGTGCCTGAAGCGATCGAGGATGCGCGGAGCAATGCTCTATTGAACGAGATGCGCAACGTCAAGTTCGAAGTTGGTGCCTCAGAGGACGTTATTCCACGCTGGAAAGAACAAGGCATCGAAGCAGATGTGATCGTTGTCGATCCACCGCGCAAGGGCTGTGATCCACGTTTGCTCGATACCATCCTGGAGATGAAGCCGGAACGCGTGGTTTACGTGAGTTGTAATCCGAGTACCTTGGCACGTGATCTTCGTGTGTTGGAAGATGGCGGCTATCGCACCGTGGAGGTAACGCCGGTGGATATGTTCCCGCATACGGTGCATGTGGAATCGGTGGCGATGTTAAAATGGAAGGGGCAGGATTAATTCCTACGCCTCTCGTTGTTCCAACTTCCTTATGGATTGAGGACGGGAAATATGTAATGTATGGCTTTGATTGAACCGTCTTTAATAACTTCAATTTTTTGAATAAGTCTTTGAAGTGCCTGCTTAAAGACTTGTTGACCTTCAATTTGAAGTTTGGTGAAGCGGGATAATTGCTTTATATAGGCACGGAGTTGTTCTTCCGTGTCTTTTTTTGTACCTGTAATAATGAAGTAATTACTGATTTTGTACACACCCTAAACCTAATACAGATAGAGGTGAAATTTCTTGAACTATAGGGGCATAGATCTCATCAAGTAGAAGCTTCTTATCATCACGCTTGTAGCCAAATGTGGGTAGAGAAGCCTTGTAGGGCGGTTCGTGAAAATATCATCTTCATGTGGATCGCCGCTGGCCAACAGCCAGACTTTCGTACCAGTAACCTCTTTCTTTCCGAACAGATGAAAGAGGTTACTGGAAACCGTGTTTACCCATGTGCTAGAGTTATAACTGATTTCGATTGGACGTCAAAGCGAGGCAAACTTCATTAACTCAGCTTTGGACGCTGATACACGTGATTCTATCGTGTTCATGAGCGATTCCAGTTTGAAGTCGAGCCGTTCTCCTTATCAATATCTCCGCTCGTCTGTTTCCTCGTAAGCTTAACAGTCCCTAGACGAAAACACTTCGACATTGTGGTTATGAAGCATTCTGACAATGTTTATTGTTCTTTATGACTGGAATGGTTGCGTTAACTATATTTTCCCTTTACCATACACATTTTGAAACAATCACAAATGAGAGAAACAACCAGATGACGAATGGAATTCCAGAGGGCATCAACGGGCTTTTTCAAAACTGTTGACAATTGGCATATATGTAATTATATTTAATATATCGGGCGTTTGGTGCCGTAAATCTACTAGTGTAAACGCTACCAAGAAAAACTTTACGCAGTATAGTTTGATCCCGTCGAGGAAGAAAATGGAGAGTTGATTGGGGGCTTACTCCCAGTTGTATATACACTCTGTCCATTTACGAGTGACATTCATCGTAGTTTTGTAGAGCATTTTCAGCAACGCTTCATTGCTTGGGAAAATGCTTTTTTCTTTAGGCTTTGCGATGTTGACGAGGGAACCCTCAAGTATTTCCGTCGTTGTACTCTTCGCGTCAAGCTTTTTATGACATGAACCATGTCATATTCCACCTCCAGCATGAATTGCAGCATCTCTGCAAACAACTCTTTCAGTGCAAATTCACCTTTTCCATCGTTATGAACTTATTCTTCTTCAAAATCACTTTCACTTGCTCATCACGTATACTATCCTCTTTAATCAGCCTTTCTAAAGATTATCTAACGGGGGAATATGATGTCTAAATCAATAGAATCTATCTTGAGAGATGAAATTTTTGCTGAACTGGACATCGAGTATCCGGAAGACCACGATACCCGTTTGTTGGACCAAGGGATCGATTCAGTAGGCTTCATCAAGCTTATTGTTTTAATGGAATCGAAGTTTAACATCTCGATCCCTGATGAAGATCTGTTATTTGAGAAGTTCTCCACGGCTGGATTAATCCTTAATTATTTGACTGTGAGAACGCTATGATGACGATCATTCAGCGTCTATTTCTGGAGGCCTCTGATCGCCAAGATCATATTATCCTTGAAGATCTAAAGCAGCAATGGACTTACGCAGAGGTGATGACAGAAGCTTACTTGATTGCTCTATATATCCACAAGAATTTTGAGCTTGAGTCCGGAAGCCATCTTGCATTATACACAAATAATGAGCCCTTGTTCATTTTTGCGGCGCTGGGCATTCAATTCTGCGGTTATGTGTTAGTACCGGTTCCTTATTCGGCGTCCAATACTGAAATTGAAAATATTTTAAATGCCAGTGACGCCAAATTGGTTATCAGCAAATCTGCACAGCCAGCGCATTTAAATTGCGACATACCTTGGGTTACCGCTCAGGATTTATCGCAAGAACCAATGCCTTCGTTCGAATCGATCTCGTTAACCAATCAGTCCGATCCCAATCAATGTGCGATTCTCCTTCCTACATCGGGCACAACCGGAAAATCTAAAATCGTTATGTTATCCCATTGGAATGTATTAACGAATGCGTTGGCACATGGCGGAAAGGTGGGGTATACAGAACAAGATTCGTTTCTTGTAACGATGCCCGTTCATTTCAGTTCTACGATTGTCACGCAATTGATTTCTTGTATGTTATATGGAACCCGAATTAAACTTATCAGCTTGCCCTTTCTGCCGCGCACCGCGTTTAAACTGTTTCAGAATAAGGCGGTCACGGCATTCTCAGCGGTGCCTACGCAATTGATGCACTTTGTTTCCGATTTCCATCAGACAAAGAACTGGAGTGCCTTTGATTCCATTGAATTTATTGTAATTAGCGGTGCGGCGACTCCCGCGAAATTAGTAGACCATCTTCAGACTGTATTTCCTCATGCGGACATTATTCAAACCTATGGATTGACCGAAGCTTCTCCGCGGGTAAGCATGATGGAACGGGGAGAGCGCTACTTATCCTGTGGATCACCCATAAATGACGTTTCTATTCGTCTTGTTGACGAAGAAGAGAATGAGGTAGAAGGAGCTGCTATCGGAGAAATTTGGGTAAAGGGCCCGAATGTGATGCTCGGTTATTACAAAAACCCGGAGTTAACGAACGCTACCATTGTTGAGGGTTGGTTAAAGACAGGAGATTTGGGATATTGGAATGAATCAGGGTGTCTTATACTCACAGGCCGAAAGAAGAATATCATTATATCCGGCGGTATCAATATCTATCCGGAAGAAATCGAGGAATTTTTGTACGGCTTGAAAGAAGTGGAGGAGGTCATGGTTGTTGGTGTACACGATGATCTGTTAGGCGAAGTGCCTATCGCATTTCTGAAAGTTTTTAATGAATTCCTGATTGATATAGATGCACTGACACGACATTGCAACTTGCATTTGTCAACGTATAAAGTGCCTAGACAATGGAGGATTATCGATAACATTCCAAAAACAAAAACAGGAAAACTGGACAGGGCAAGCACGAAGCGCTTATTGCTAAATGAGATATACTGATTCGAAATCCTTAAGCTATTTAACCAGATAACCAGGGGTGAACGAAAGGTTGAAGAATTCAACTCAAACGTTAGGCAGAAAAATATTGCCGGTCAGTTATCCGATGATTACAACCTATACGCAACATGCTCATCTCTTGTCCATACTTACCCATTACGAGTGCGCACACCCATGGATATTTAGCAATTATATCCAATTGTTTATTAACAAAGATTATAAACATCATTGGGGAGATTTTTATTTCCCTCTGACTTATGAGCTGCGGCCTTCGGATGCGTGCAAATGGATTACTACTCAAAAGATACATAGAGATACTGTAACAACTAAATGGGACTCTGTTATTCATTTTATTGTAGAAAATATTAATGCTAATAACTATGTCCACACCATGATCAATTATTTCTACGTGCCCCTAAGCGATCGCTACAATAAACTTCAATTGCATCATGACATATTTGTTTACGGCTATGATTTGGATAGAGAGATGTTGTATGTTTCCGATTTTTTTAAGAACGGGGTGTATAGTCAGGCTGAGATATCATTTAATGATTTCAATCTTGCGTTCGACAAAAATCATCTAACAACCAATCATGATTACCTTAGAGAAATGGTTTATCTGTATACATTCAATGATCAAAATCAGGATAAATTCAGTGCAGATACCCTAGTGAATTCGATAAGAAATTATTTCACTAACAAAACGCCGGAGTATTGGGAGATGTTTAACTACGGGGGCGACAGGGATAATCTTGACTTCGGCATGCAAATATACACAACTCTATTAAATTATGCGAAAGAGACATTGGAACATAAGGTTATGCTTGATATAAGACCCTTTCATTTAATTTATGATCATAAGAAGATAATGACGCTAAGATTCAAGTACTTGTACGATAATCAGCATTTAATTGAATTAAATCAAGAGCATATAGATGAATTCACAGCTATTGAACTTAAAGCAAAAATCCTTGTGAATCTAGCGATTAAATATAATTTGACAAAGGATACGAGTATTTCCGAAAGTTTACAAACGCTGATTACGAATATAGAAAATGAAGAATCCATATTCCTTGAACGATGGCTGAAGAAGGTAGTTATTCAGTAATGTTGAGGGAGCAGATGATGTCAGTTGTGGATATCTCTTCCTTGCACCCGAATAGAAGCTTTAGCGCGAAGCCCGTGGTGATCCGGGCATATTTATGGAAGGAGTGATGCCGGGATTATAATCGTTGGGAGACAGCGTGTTGAGTAAGCCAAACCGTTGCTCTTGTCTTAAAGATTCCGTTTGCTGACAGCCTATTGCTTTCTTGTCTTTCAACGATCCGCATTGCTTTAAGCGCTTTTTCCGGCACAACCACAACGGATCCACTCACCTCAAGAATCTCTCCTAGTATTTAACCCAACATCTTGTGACTCATGCATAGAACCATATCTGTTCGATTGAATTAATAGTGGTTTCACAAACCTTAAGCAAGGGGGGGGATCATAATATTCATTGTATTAACAGGAGTCGCAGGCTTCATCGGTTCCAACCTCGCCGAGAGGCTGCTGCGGGAAGGCCATACCGTTATCGGCGTCGATAATTTTCTGACCGGGTCTACTGTCAACATAGACAATCTCTTACGGTCGCCAAATTTCAAGTTTATCGAGCATGACGTCATTTATCCGCTCGCAATTGAAGGCCCTGTCGATTGGGTGATGCATTTTGCCAGTCCTGCCAGTCCGCCCAAATATCTGTCCTATCCGATCGAAACGATGAGGGTCAACAGCGAAGGGACGATGCATCTGCTGTATCTGGCCAAAGAAAAGCAGGCTGCGTTCTTCTTGGCTTCAACAAGCGAGATTTACGGTAACCCCACTGTTCATCCTCAGCCGGAAAGCTACTATGGCAACGTGAATTCGGTTGGAGCAAGAAGCTGCTACAACGAAGCGAAGCGGTATGCAGAGGCGATCACCTACTGGATGAACAGGAAATACGGTATACCGGTAAGGGTCATTCGGATCTTCAATACATTCGGTCCGAAGATGGATTTACATGACGGACGCGTGATTACCAATTTCATTAATGAAATCATGTCCAAGCAAAACCTTACGATTTATGGCGACGGCAGACAGACGAGGAGCTTTCAGTATATCGACGATTTGCTGGAAGGGATTGTGAGACTGCTGAGCACCACGTATGAACAGCCAGTCAATTTGGGGAATCCGGAGGAAGTCACCATACTTGAAGTCGCCCAAATATTGAAGGAGCTAATGAAGTCCAACGCGCAGTTAGAGTTTCTCCCGCTGCCGGAAGACGATCCAAGGAGAAGGAAGCCGGATATTACCATTTCAAGGACGATTATGGACTGGGAACCGGCGATCAGTTTGCATGATGCACTCACTAGAACGATCCACTATTACCAGGGTCAATAATCCATTAAACGGGAGGTACCTATGCAAGAACAGATCATAGCGATGATATGCGAAATCAAGGAAGACGCCCAACTGGCAAACAGTTTGAACGAGCATTCGAACATCATGGAAGACGGGGGATTGGACTCTTTACAGCTAATTACTTTTGTACTACAGGTGGAAGAGCGTTTCGGTATTGAAATCGATTTTGAACAATTCGACTTCAATCTTATGGAGTCGGTAACGACCTTCTGCAATTATATCTCGGAGCTGCAGAAAACAGCGCCTGTATGAACGATAGACGCAAGTTCGAGCTCATTATCGGGACATTTGACGCGGAACGCTTCTGGCGCGACCCTAATCTAGCCAAACTGCCGTCGTTTCACGATCCTGAAATGGAGAATATCGTGATGGCCATGGATGAGCTGCTCTTCCCATTTTGCGAGGCGCAGGATAAGCTCATTACTCGCTATCGAATGAACGTTTGCCATAAAGAGTATTTGCATGAGATCGGATTTAAATTTCTTTCCAATTCAACCGATCTCGAGAGTCCTGATGTAGGAAGCGTAGGCAGAACCGCCAATATATTCGACCTGCTCACATCAGCCGATCGAATGGGTGACATGGATCTCTACTTGCTGGACGGCGCCCGGTTGTCGCCCTTTGCCGTCATTCCGGGGGTAGATCGTACTGCAGCGCGTTACGGGCTGGAACAGGATTTTCCAGCTATCGAAACGGTTCAGACTGTCAATTCGAAGCTGTATTCAACCGAATTGAACCGTCGCCTTGATCTTCGGTGTGACAGCCAGACGGTCTATTCTCCCGAAGAGCTGCTGGCAAGCGGCTTGACTTTGCTGAATCAAGGACCCTTCCTGATCAAAGATGAGTTTGGGGTATCCGGGAAAGGGAATTTGCTGATCGAGTCGGAAGCGATTTTGCAGCGAGTCACATCCTATGTCGCCGATCAGTGCAGCAAGGGAAAAACGGTTCGGTTTATTATTGAGCCGTTCCTCCGCAAGGAATTGGATTTTTCTTGCCAATTCCACATCGATTCGGACGGTACTTACCGACATATCTCAGTGCAGCAGTTGGTCAATCACAATTTCGCTTACCAAGGCTCCTATACAGCAGACGATAGGTTGCTTCATATGCTGCAGGAAGCGAAGTATTTTGATGTAATGAAACGGGCGGCTCGCGAGCTTTATCTGTCGGGTTATCACGGCGACGTATGCGTCGATTCTATGCTGTTGACAGACGGCCGCATCGTTCCGATTGTTGAGGTGAATGCAAGAAGATCGATGAGTCTGATCAAGCATTACGTTGACCGCTACCTGAAGAAGCACGACACGGCCGGGAGCATGACGCATGCGACTTTACAGTTTGCATGCGATGTATCATTCGATCAATTGCTTGAATCGCTGGACCGCGAGGGTGTTCTATATAAGCCTGATCGAGGATTCGGTATTTTACCGTTAAGCGCGAATACGCTCCTTATTAACAAAGTCGTCAGCGAGTGCAAGGGGATCCGGAATAAGCAGGTGAAAGGCAGATTATATTATTCGTTGATCCAGGGGGAATGGGATAACGAACGATTGACCGCTAAGGTTAAGGAGGTGCTGTCGTCGTTATCCTTCAAGATCGCCCGCTGATGCAGTCCGAAGCGCTTAAAGCCATGAATGGAGGAAGAAATTTTATGGGTAAGCGGAAAGTGACGATTCTATGCTCGGGTTTCGGTCTGGGTTTCTATATTCCCGGTCTGTTAGCTGCAAGTGATTTCGAGAAAAGGGATATCGCGACGGAAGTGCTCGTGTTCGAAAGCTATTTGGAGCAAGACAAGATGGAACATATTGTAGACAGCAGAAAGGCTTACCACAATAATTTCGCACTTGCCAATTTATCGGCCCGAATGCCGATGGATATACGCAACAGCATTGATTATGCCCAGGTCGAGCTATTGCTGGAGGCGTGGAAAGCGGAAGACCGGTACGAATTCATATCGTTATCCGGACACTGGATCTATATTCTGGATTTGTATAGGGAGAAGATGCTGCCGAATCGAATTCATGTAGACCTGCTCTACGTCGATTCAGATCTGGCCCCGTCTTGGAAGAGCTTGAAGAAGTTTCACTCTCGCTATGACGAGTATTATTACAATGCTTGTCTCTATGACACTGACAAGATGGAGATTCGATGCGAAATCCCAGTTCTTCATCGTACGCCACTGCCCTTCGACTCAAGGAAGCGGCGGCTTGTTGTTCATGGCGGCGGCTGGGGGATGGGCACTTATCAAAGTACAATTCCAGAGCTTGCCGGCCATAACTATGGGCTTGATATCGTAGCTTACGATTGGAAGGAAGCGAAGCCCGATCCCGATCACCGATATTGGATGAATGATCCGGAATGGTGTGCATGGGTGAAGAGTGCGAACGGCCTGCACGAGTTTCCGCCATACATCGAAATAACGGGAGAAGACACGAAGTCATACGCCGCTGAGGTTGATCATCATTGGTTATTCGATATCGCTTCGGAGGCGATGGCTATCGTGGCCAAGCCGGGAGCGGGCACATTAATCGACTCGCTTGCATCCGAAACCCCTCTTATTCTGCTGGAGCCGTTCGGAAGTCACGAGCTTAGCAATTTGGAATTGTGGGAATCACTGGGGTTCGGAATACGCTACGAGAAGTGGCGGGAGATGGATTTTTCCGTAGAGGTCCTTAGGGAGATGCATCAAGCGATCATGAACAGACCCGGAGAACGGACGAATTATGTGGATCATTATTGTGCGAGAGTCGCGTTAACGAAGGGGTAAGATTCCAATGGCAGAGGGGGTTATGCGATGAGTGTAAACAAATTGAGTGTCGTCCAAGATAAGACAAAGACAAGCTATCCGAGATGGATCGTCATGCAGCTGTTGGAGGAGTGTAATTTACGATGCAAGATGTGCTATGAGTGGGGACTCGAAGGGCCCTACAAAAGCAAAAAAACGTTAGCGCATCTGGATCCGGATCTCATTAAAAAGATCATCGTCGAGTGCAGCCCGGGCAAGCCGTATTACGATTTCTTCGGCGGCGAGCCGCTGATGTACCCTTGGCTGAGCGACATTCTCGCCATGATCAATCACTATGGAAGTAAAGCGGACTTCCCCACGAACGGCACATTGCTTGAGCAGCATGCCGAGATGCTTGTCGAGACTGCTCCAAATAAGATCTGGATGTCGCTCGACGGCCCTGAGGAAATCAACGATAGGCAGAGAGGCAAAGGCGTATTCAAGAAAGTAATCAAGGGGATCGAGAAGCTTTATGAGCTTCGGGAAAGCAAGGGCAAGCAATTTCCGAAAATGGGTGTATCCTTTATCATTACGCCCTTGAACTATATGTACGTTGAGGAATTTTTCTTTAAGCATATCGACTTGTCGATGTTGGACCATATCAGCATGGAAGTGCAGCTCTATGCAACGGAAGAGCAGTATGCCCAATATGTGGAGGTTCTTAGTGACAAATTCGACGTGCATGAAGCTCCTTATGCCAAGGGGATGGTCTGGCGGGACACCAGTTCGTTCAGCCAGATCGATATTCCGGAATTGACGAGACAGCTCAATAATGTTAAAGCGTATTGCTTGAAAAACCGCATCCATGTGATCACCTATCCGAAGACGATAGATGAACAAAATTTGAGTAACTATTTCTCGGGGCAATTCCATCAGATGGCTGATAAACGAAATCGGTGCTCCCTTCCATGGGTTTATGCGGAGATTACGGCAAGGGGCGACGTTTCGCCCTGCCATGCCTTCTATGATTTGACCTTCGGCAACGTGAACGAAGAGAGTTTGCTGGATATCTGGAGTAGTGACAAGTACAAAGATTATCGCGCGTATATGAAAAAAAATATGCTTCCGATTTGTACGGCTTGTTCAAGGTATTATATCTATTGATTCATGTGAATAACCTAATAAGTTTAAGAAGGGTGTGTTGATATGAATCCAAAATCAGAGATTAAACATTCCCCAAAGGATTTGCAAATATTGAAACGTACTATCAAGAATACGGTGGAAACAAAGCGGAACATGGAGAAAATAGCGGGTTACGCGACACCGTTGCCAGAGTCGGTCGGGATTAAACTCACGAACCAATGCAACTTGCGCTGCAAGCATTGCTATCAATGGAACGACACCGGATACCATCACTTTATGACACCGGAGCAGCAGCGGGAACAGCTCGACTACGGGCTGCTGGAGAAGCTGATCCTTGAGACGGAACCAGCCAAGTCGAGACTCTATATCTGGGGCGGCGAGCCGCTCGTATACAGCCATTTCGACCGTTTGGCCGATTTACTTGAAGCCCATCCTCGCGAGACGACGATCTGCACGAACGCGATGCTGATCGAGCGAAAGCTGGACGCCTTGCTGAGAATCTCCGACAATCTGGAGCTGCTCATTGCACTTGATGGATTCGAAGAAGAGAATGATGCGCTTCGCGGCAAAGGGGTATTCAACAAGGCGATAGATGCTATTCGGATGCTAGTCCAGCTGCGCAAGGAAAACCGATTCAGGGGCAAAATTACGATCCATACCGTCGTTAACGATGCTATGACCGACAAGCTTTACGATCTGCTGGAATTTCTGGAGGACGTCGGTGTAGATATGGTCATGGTCTGCTTCCCGTGGTACATCTCGGACGAATGCACGCAGGGAATGGACGATTACTTTGACCAGAAGTTCGACTTCCTTCCGGCGAGCGAGCACAAGGGCGAACGAAGCTGGCACGCCTTTAACTACAAGCTCGATCCGGAGCGTATCCCTGCTTTGATGAGCGAGTTGGACCGGGTGAATAATCGGGTCTGGAAAATGCGTTTACGCTACCAGCCGAATCTGGATTATGACCAGATCGAAGATTTCGTGCTCGGCAAAGAGGTGAAGAGTAAAGGCACGATGAACAAGAAGTGTCTGGCTCTCTCGAACCGGATGGATATTACGCCCGATGGAACGATTGTTGCATGCAAATTTTTCAAGGAGTTTGAGATCGGCAAATTAAATGAAGCGTCCGTACAGGAATTATGGCACGGCATGACCTACAGAAGGATAAGGGAAATGATGGATGAACGACTGACACCGGCATGTTCCAAGTGCAGTGTCTTGCATTTGCACGGTGTTTAACTATTCTACATGAGCATAAATGAGGTGAACCAGTGAGCATTATCCAAGTGGAACGCTTATCCAAAAGCTTCAATTACTACGAAAAAGAATTGGGGTTCAAAAAATCGCTAAAAAATTTAGTGAAGCGGAAATCACTGATCAAAGAAGCGGTTAGCGAGATATCACTTTTAATCGAGCAAGGCGAGATGGTCGGGTTCTTAGGCCCGAATGGTTCCGGCAAAACAACTACGCTTAAGATGCTGTCCGGCATCTTGTATCCGACAAGCGGGCAAGCGACGGTATTAGGCTATGTCCCTTGGGAGCGAAAAAAAGAATTCAAGATGCAGTTCTCGATCGTGATGGGGCAGAAATCGCAGTTGTGGTGGGATTTACCGGCGAACGAATCGTTGTACCTGAACAAATGCATTTATGAGGTCGAGGATAAGCCCTACAACCTTGTCCTGGATGAGCTTACGGAGATACTTGATGTTAAAGATCTGCTCAATATTCAGGTACGTAGGCTTTCGCTGGGGGAACGGATGAAGATGGAGCTAATTGCGTCGCTCATCCACCGGCCTAAGGTGATTTTTCTGGATGAGCCTACAATCGGACTCGATCTGATTTCGCAGAAGCGCATTCGGGAGTTCCTGAAGTATTATAACCAGCAGACGAAAGCAACGGTCATTCTGACAAGCCACTATATGGCGGATATTGAGGATTTATGCAAACGAACAATCATCATCAATCAAGGGAAGATCGTATACGACGGCGATCTTCGGCGTGTGAACGAGCTGTTTCATGCAAAAAAGATCATCAAGCTGCAATTTACGGACGAAGTGCCGAGGCAAGCGCTAAGCGACTATGGCGCTATCATGCAACATGACGGCATGAATGCCGTCATGGAGATCGATAAGCATGACCTTCAGCGGCTTTCCAAGATGATGCTGGACCGGTTCCCGATCCTCGATTTCACAGTTGAAGATATACCTGTCGAGCGAGGCATCGAAAGCTTGTATCAGAAAGATGGGGTCAGACATGAAAGCCTTACAGAAGTATAAAAGGACGTACATCCTTGCGCTTCAGAATGCGATGGAGTATCGGACCGATTTCTTTATGAGTATCATCAGCGGCGGCTTCATCATTCTCGTCCAATGCTTCCTCTGGACGGCCGTGTTTCGCAGTTCGCCGCAAGAGATTATTAATGGCTATACTTATTCACAGATCATCATTTATTCCGTGTTGTCCGGCGTCGTCTCCAAGCTGGTTTCTGCCGGCTTTGAAGGGGAAATCGCGAATGATATCAAGACGGGTGGACTGAGCAAATTTATCGCTCAGCCCATTCATTATTTCAGCTATCGGATATGCAATTTTTTCGGTGGGAAAACGGTTCAGATCGGGGTCGTCCTTGTCTTATTCGTCATACTGATGATCGTTTTTACTCAGATTTGGGGGTTTCAGCTTAGAGGGGTGCAGATTGTTATGTTCCTGGTCAGCATTCTATTCGGACTGCTCATCAACTTCCTGCTTTTTTATTCGATTAGTGCTCTCGCGTTCATCATTACCGAGGTTTGGGGCGTTTATATCGCGTTCAATCAAGGCGTCTATCTGCTAAGTGGTGCCATCTTTCCGCTTAATATTTTCGGAGATACGTTTGCCAGAATCTCCAGCTATTTACCGTTTCAATATGTCGTATTCTTCCCGGTTAACATCATCAATGGGAGCATGGCGATTCATGAAATCGTGCGCGGACTCCTCTTACAAGCGGTCTGGGTAATTGTGCTTATGATGATTTCGAAGTTGTCGTGGGATTCCGGGATGAGGAAATATGTAGCCGTTGGAGGTTAGATCTGTGAGTATCAGCTTGACGGAGTTTCGGAAGCATGTACGTATGTTCTTTATTTTTGCAAAAAACAGCTTGGTCGGTTACATGGAATATAAAGCAAATTTCTACTCCGGTTTGATCATGGAGACCGTATTTCTGTTTTCCAAGCTGATCTATATCTTGTTCGTTTTCCAGCTCGGGATCGAAATCAATGGCATTTCTCCTGACCAGATGTTGATCTTCACGGGGACCTATACGATTATGATCGCAATCTATACAGGACTGTTTATGGATAACTTTTATAGATTCGCCGGCCATATCCGCAACGGGACGCTGGACTTGTATATGACGAAGCCGCTTTCGCTGCAGTTCATGATTTCATTCCGGCACGTTAACTTCGCGTTTCCGATCCCGAACCTGATCGCCGGGATCACGATGATCGTACTGGCTTGGCGGCGTCTTGACATCGAGCCAAGCTTGATCCACGTGGCCGGATATATCGGCGTGATCTTGAGTAGCACGATCGTGACTTATTCGGTGCTTCTACTTCCGCAAATCCTTGCCTTCTGGACGGTGAAGTCCGGTTCGATCTTCGAAATACTCGACAAATGTTGGGATTTAAACAATATGCCGATGTACATATACCCCAAATGGCTGCGGAGAATTGGGCTGTATGTCGTGCCGATCTTGTTCATCACCAACATGCCGTCGGTTTATTTGATTGATCGATTGGACTTGTTCCTTGGGATATGGATTTTTGTAGCTCCCGTTATATCGCTTCTAGTGGTCAGGCTGTTCTGGAAGCTGGCCGTCAAACGCTATGAAAGCGCCAGCAGTTAGAGAAATGCCCTACAAACAAATTGTTGAGAAGGTGAATTGAATGAGCAGGACGGAGCATGAGCGTCATCCATTGCAGATAGAGGCCATTACAAAGAAACAGCTACACAACGGGATTGAAATCTATCAAAATAACGATGGCGAGACCGAGTTTCTCTACAACGAGATTTTCCACAAGGAGATGTATTTCAAGCACGGTATTACGCTTCCGGATCATGGCACGGTCCTGGACGTCGGGGCTAATATCGGCATGTTCAGCCTATATGTCAGCAGCAAGAGCGACTGCAGGGTGTATGCCTTTGAGCCACTGCCTCCGACGTTTAAACTCTTGAAGATGAATACGAGCTCGCTGCCTCGCGTAACGACGGTTAACGTCGGGCTTTCCAATGAGATCAAGGAAGCGGAGTTTGCCTATTTTCCTACGATGTCCACGGACTCTGTCCAGATCAAATACAGGGAGAACCACGATCAAGATCTCCGATACGGGTTAATCAACCATTACGAAGATAATTTCGCTGACCGGCGAATGCTAAACCGCTTTGTCGATCATCTTATGTCGCCGAAGCTTCTGAATGAACAAATCTATCGTTGCAAGCTAACTACGATCTCCGAAATGATCCGTTTTTATGATCTGAACCAAATTGATCTTCTCAAAATCGACGTGGAAAAAAGTGAGTTCGAGGTGCTGGAAGGAATCGAACCGGAAGATTGGAGCAAAATCAGGCAAATTGTAATGGAGGTACACGGACTGGACGGAGAGCAGATCAGCAGGCTCGAGAACATCTTCCAAACCAACGGCTTCTATGCCGTGATTGATTACTACGAAGATTTGAATATCCCAAATTACTATAATGTGTACGCGTTGAATCAAATGCATACGTCGGCTGGGTGATAGTCATGCTACAACACCTACATGCAAGGTTGGTATGCTCCAGCTGCAAGGGCGTGCTGGTCCAGTCGGAGGCATTGCTGCAATGCTGCAGCTGCGATGCGGTATATACGAACGATGACCGTTATGTATCGATGCTCGACCGGCGTGAGCAGTTTGTCCACCCTTCCGAATGGAACCGGAAAGAGGCTGAAATTCGGGATTATAGCGAGATTTCGCACTCTCTTGCGCTGTCCGGTATAGGCCGATTCGCCACCTTCTTAAATTATGGTTACGTCCCGCACGGGAATGAGCAACATGCGGTGATCGAGCCCGACGATGCATGGAATAGAAACTCGGTCAAGCTGCTGCTTGAGACAGTGGGCAGGACGGCGATTCGGGAGCGGCAGGTGATCGACATCGGATGCGGCAGGGGAGGGAACATAGCAGCTCTGTCTAAATATTTCAAGCCGCTGTCTATTGTCGGTCTCGACATCTGCCCGGCGAATATTGCCTATTGCAATGCCAAATCCCGAGGGGGTGAATCTTTGTACCTCGTCGGCGATGCGGAGAATATACCGTTTGCAGACGAGAGTTTCGATGTGGTGTTAAATATAGAATCCGCACATGCCTATCCGAACCGATCACGATTCTATGAAGAGGTGTACCGGATAATGAGAGTTGGCGGCGTATTTCTGTATACGGAGCTGATGCTGGGAGATCAGGTAGCGCAGAACATCAGGCTGTTAGAGGAAGCAGGCCTGTCTGTAATCCGCAATCAGGATGTGACTTCGAATGTTCTTCTATCATGTGATGAGAGTGCGAAGCAGCGTACTGGTACACAAGGGATTGCGAGCAACGCCAAAGCGAGCACGAATATTGGAGATATCAATGAATTCATCGCATTGCCCGGCTCAAAGAAATATGAAGAGATGAAGGCTGGAACGCGGCAATACCGTATGATGAACCTTGTTAAGAGGTAATATAGCCGTAATATCAACAATAATTTTAGTATAGGAGAAATATTTTATGGAAGAAATTATTTCCCTGGACACCTTTCAGCCCTTCGACGGCATGACAAAAATGTATCCTCATCATAATTTTCCTTATTTTAATTGCGGCTACAATTTGTTGTTAACGCTTGCCAGATATTTTAAAAAAGATGAGTTGCCGATTTTGAATAATGTTATTAGTATTTATAGATTTGATAAACAAAAAATACAAACAAGAGGATATTTCAAGTTAGAGGTGTTGGATCTTGAGGAGGGAGATCAGATCCTTGAGGAAATGGGGATCTCTATTCGTAAAAAATCCCCTGAACTAGATACGTTACAAGATGAGATCATAAACTCTATTTCAAGTGGTCATCCGATTTCCATATTTATTGATTTATTTTATCAACGCGGGAGAGACTTTTACTATAACAAAAAACATGGACTGCACCCTGTTTTTGTCTATGGCTTCAATCTTACGAACGAGGAAATATATACGGTTGATGATATCACAGAATACAGACAATATTCTCTGCCATTTTCAGAATTTAAATGGTCATGTATGACTTCGGAACACGTAAAGATGCCAGACTACTTTTGGGAATATGCGCTAGTGTCCCACGGTAATCATGAGATCTTGAACAATAAGAATTTAGCACACACAACCATCAATACATTCGTAGAAAATATGTGCAGGTATCAAAATGAAATAACGGAAAGTTTGAATAATATACTGTTGTTGGCAGAAAATTACGAGCTCATTATAAAAAATGAAACGATTATAGAAACACTGAGCAGTACTATTTATAGAAAATGTTCTGAGAAATACAGGTTAAATACTCTCTATAAGTACAACATTGATCATATCAATGCAAAACATACGCTTGACCCGTTATTGGACCAAATTATTCATGACTGGAAGACAGTAAGGATCTATTCGAATAAAGCCATCATGTCCCAAAAGTTCACTGGGGAAATCATAGACAAGTGCATTGGTTTATTTACAAAAATATATACGAATGAAGTACATTTTCATAATCAATTATTTTTAATGTTAAAGGCTTTCAGGTAAAATCACATCTAATATTGCTAGAACTGAGCCACATCAACAGGCATACTGTGCAAGTGTCTTTTCATCGTATGAAAACCGCCGCCGTCTGCATCAACACTTTAAACACAAACGGCAGAGATGCCGTTTTTTGTTTTGATTTTGTTACAGCACACTAGTCATGTGGAGAGTGTAGCGATGTTGGTTAGGGTGTAGTGTTTTGAAGCTACATTTACCTGTTTTAATAAATTACTTTGCCCGAAGCTTCTAAAGCTCGGGCTATAGTTGTTATAACCATTAGTAGAGTTGATGTTGGTCTGAACAATATCAAGTTTTCCAGTTTATCCTTTTTCAATAGCTTTGTGTTGTTGCTCAGTGTTTGCAAATGCCGCAGTAAGACGTGGTGAAGGTATACCTAACTTTTTTGCTTCTCTCACAACTTCAAGTACTGCAAAACCGGCTTTACTATTGTTGTATTCAATGAAAAGTCGCGGTAAGTTACCCTTTGCAAAAATAACCTTGTTAAACAGCGTGCCGAGAAGTGCTGATGGAATTTTGGTCAACAGTAGAGTAATCGCGTCCATCTTTGCGCCTCTTGCTTTAAGTACAGGTGCCATTTCCCGCATATTCTTACCAACATTTGCGAATGAGTCACGATGATTCATAAGTGCTGGAAAACTTCCCCGTTTTAACACCTCGGTCTCCATCGCCGCATTCACGGCAAAGTGATTCCATAGCCAGCTTTGCATATCCTTTATCCAATTGATTTTAAAATGGGCGCTTTCAAATAGTTCTTTGACCTTGTTGTTTATCTGTTCCGTGCCTACACGTGGTTTTTCCAGAAATATCGTTTTTAAGAAGCCGCCCCTAAGCTTATTGTCCTCAATGCCGCCTCCTGCTCCTGGGAAACCAAAGACAACATTGTTCATAGACAAGGGCAAGATCGATGATTTTAAATCCTGCCAAATATTATTGAAAATAAGGATCGGGGTGTTACCCGCGGTAGTCGATAGTAATTGTGCTGCTTCGGGAAGTTGTTTCGTGTTGACACTCGCAATAATAAGATCGTAATTTGGGCTTATCTCCTCATGCAGCTTGACTTTCCAGTTTTCCTTGATTAACCGTTTCGCTCTTCGTGCGTCCCACATTTCAAGCGCTATATGACTTCCGAAGGTTTCTTTTCTCCCTTTTCTAACGTAAAACTCAACGGTGTGGCCTGCCTTTTCGAAAGCCCACGCGTATTGGGTTGATATTACACCTCTACCGAAAAATAAAATTCTCATCTTAGCCTCCTAATAATCAATATTCATCCTTGTTGATGATCCAACAACGTGTTGTATAATATTATTGTATTGATTCACTATACGGTCATCAACCATCAGATTTTTAATATCTGTCGGATAATTGATCGAACAGCAAACGGAGGCAAATAATGAAAAAGCAACCTGAAATTACGGACAAAACAAGGCAGACATTCATAAATGTATTCTGCGATTTATATAGCCAAAAACCCATCGAAAAAATATCTATTCAAGAGATTGCTAACCAATCAGGATATAATCGGAGTACATTTTATCAATACTTTACAGATATCTATGAGTTGTTGGACTGCGTTGAAGAGCGTATTTTGAAATCCATTAAGGAGGAAATGGCAGGCAGAGAGTTTTCTACACATACTATTCAAGATGCACTTCAATGCTTAGAAAATGCAGAGGAGATTTCAGTTCTTAAAGCTATATTGGGCGACTATGGTTCTGTTCATTTTGTGGAACGCTTGAAAAGAGAAATTCCCTTTGAGCGATTGATTGTGGATTTTCCAACAGATGATGTCTTGGCACCATATATCATTGAGTTTTACATTTCAACATTAATATCTATGTTTCGTCTTTGGATACGCAACGACAAAGATCTATCGTCGGAGGAATTGATCAAACTGATCGATAGTCTATTTTCAAAGGGGATAACACCGTATCATATCTTTGGCACGGTCAATCCGCAGCGTTCTGGAGTGTAGCGATGATGGTTAGAAAGCTAAACATAAACAGAAGGGGTTCGAGAATTTATACATAATTCTCGAACCCCTTCTTGTCTTTGTTTCAATATCATCCATTAATTATAGTAGTCTAATACACATGCACACCCGCACCAAGCACGGATTTGTTTTGTACGGAATTACCGGATAGATATACCTTTTTCAGATCAGGCAGCTGGCTTAGGGTCTCGATATTGGAAATGGCATTGTTCTCGAGATGAAGCTCTTCTATGGCCTGCCAGTTACTCATGAATTCGAGAGAAGCCAAGTTGCTGTCTTGCAGAGTGAAGGAACGTAGAGCGGACATTTTGGCAAAGTAAGGCATCATTTGATCAATTTCAGTAACAGAGGTATTGTTCATGCTAAAATATGACTGGTTTAAGATCAAATGTTCAAGTACGCTGTTCTCCGCGGCCGCCTTTTGTTCAAAGTTCAGCCTACACTCGGAGCACACCAAAGATTTCACTTGCTTCAAACGAAATAGGGCATCGCTTTCCTTGAACAGTGACGAGTCGTAAATGTTTAAAGTCTCTAGGCGGGACAAGCCGTCCAGGGTGGCAAGACGGGTTATTTCATCGATCTCCCAGAGCGAGAGTTGCTCCAGTTTCGGGAATTTCCCCAGCGCAGCCAAGTTCAATTCCCCACTTCCGCCACGGAGTGTCAGACTGGTTGTAGCCGGGGCCTTTAGCCCGGGGAGAAAGGAGCTTGGAATTTCCACTCGCTCTACTTTAGGCAGTGTCAGCGCTTCCGCATTCTCGTAGTAGCCGGACAACGTTAATTCCCGCAAAGAGGGCAGACTGTTTATGGCCTTTACGGAGCCAAGCTCACTTAGAGAAGCCAGGCGTAGTGTAGTAATAGAGTTTTTGCCGGTCAAGCGCTCCAGACTGGAGAAGTTTACATTTTCAATATCTAACGTTTGTAGAGCAGGCATATTTTGCACAAAGTCGATGGACTTTACATTCGTTAAATAGGACAACTGAAGCTCCTGAAGCTGGGTCAAGGCATACAGCGGCTGCAGGTCTGTGGTTTCACTGTACTGTATAGACAAGGATGATAACCCGGTCATGGACGACAACCATCCGAGTTCATCGACAAAGGTGAGCGACAGGGACTTGATTGGCAATTGGTTTAACAAGTGAAAATCTGTTACGGACTCATCCACATAGGTAATGGATAAAGAGTTCAGATTGGGGAATTCCAGCAACATAGCCAATTCCTGATTGCTGCGAAGCTGAGTGGTAAGCTCCGTAATTTTAGACTTGTCGCCAAAGTAGCCCGAAAATGTACTGAAGGATTCGTTAAAAGCGCCAGCATAACTTTTTAATCCCGGCATATGGGCCAGAGTGGTTTGGTCCGTCTGGGATATTTCATAGGTATTCGTCAGGTCCAATGCCGTCAGTCCCTTAAAAGCTTCAAAATCTCGCTGATCAATCCGCTGGCTATTCAGTTTCTTGTCCTGAGTAATATAAGTGATCTTCTCGGCCTGTTCATCGCTGAAGGGATCGGAGAGGCTATATGTAAACTTCCACTGATCATTCTCCGAATGCTCTACGGTTAAATAGCGAATACGAGCCAATTCCTCCTCTGTTGGCAAGGCGGACCCTTTATCGAAGATATCTCGCAAAAATGAGAGCAGAACCTCGCTTTCGGGCATCTTTCGCACAGACAGATTGGCTTCTGTTTTTGGATGGGTGGGGCTATTACTATAATAAAAATATGTACCGATCGCGCCAGTTAGGACTAACATCAGTATCAGCATTACCTTTACGTAGGCAGTCTGCTTCAGCGGTGCTTTAGGGGGTGTTCCGTGGTAATGATTAATGGTCTGGTCTACGTAATAGACATGATTTTGCTTCAATAAAAGTTCTGTTTCACAATAGGGACACTTTAAAACCTCATCCTTCTTGTATTCAATTCTTCCGTTGCAATTGGGGCAGTTTAGCGGGATAAACGCCACGAATGTCCCCTCCTTCATTATGATGGTCATAAGATCATGCTGAACGGTCATTTGATTTCATTATACCTTGTGAATTTACGTTTGATGAGAGAAAGAAGTTTCACATAACGAAGGAGCAGGGGAATCCTGCTCCTTTTTGATCTTTTTTTAATATGGTCAGGTGGTAGGTCTTATTAAATAAATCATCAAGCAATAGATGTAATCGGATGTTTAACGTGCACAGGGTAGAGATGTTCACCATGAGTTCTTACAAATAAACCTTCATTGGTGATCGAACTTTTTAGAACGATATCATCTGTTGCATCTGGAGTGAAATGAAAGGTTACTTTCTCTGTATCTTCATCTGCAATCTTATCCAAGATATCTTTCATATTCATTTCGTTTAAGCTAACAACGTCGAAGAGCTCAATATGATTGTCTTCTTTCTGATAAATAACAATGACGTTTTCGTTTTCCAAGTAATAAATGTCATCACTAAAGACATTCAGGCAATAAAACATGAGTATTCCTTGAGCATGATGGGTTGCGAAATGCTGAGAAACAGGCAATCTTTCCGATGCCAATTTTTGAATAAGACGTAAATCCTCCGCGTTAGTTACATTTAGTTTTCGGATGTTCGCAGGCTCAGGTGATTTTTTTACCGTATAATTCATTGAAAAAAGGTGTTCTTCCACAGGCTTAAACCCGAATTTGGGGTAAAAATCAAGCACCGATTCATTGGCAAAAAGGTACATGTAATCGTACATGTTCTCGTACTCCTCTAAAACTTTATTCATTAAACGTGTAGAGAGTCCTTTCCCCCGATAATCAGGATGTGTCATCACCGTGCCGATTTGAATCGCTTTTTTCTTCTCACCGTGAATGATGAGCTCAAGGATGTTAACAGAAACGTTGGCAATAACCTGGTCTCCATCGACATATGAATAAGGGATGTAACGCTCGCCCCAGTATCCTTGTTGATACCAATCTTCAAAATTGATCTCAAACGTGTTGATAGCAAGCTCGAAAAAACTCTTGCGCAGTACTTCATTGTTTTTATAATTCTTCATAAATATTAATTCTTGCATGGTATTACCCCCTTAATCCTCAAAAGTGACTGTTTGTATAGTGGAAAGTGGTACGATCCCGTATTTAACTATGTAAAGTATGATTACAGGTGAAATTCTGCTTATAAGTTGTTGTTGGTTAAGCAAGATTTGTAACAAGAGAAAGTGGAGTTTGATATGGAAAGAGACGCGAGCGAATTCGCGTCTTCTTTTTTGCATGCTTTATAGGATATGCTTAAATGCAATTGCGTCAGTGAACTGTTTTTCACTATTGAAAATCTTGGTCCATTAATTTACGGCAAAATGCACGATTGCACTATATAACATCTTGTTGCGAAAAGGGTCAAACGTTACTTGATGTTGAACTTGTTTCACGCGCAGCATTAATGCTTTGTTCATTCCGATTCGTTCTTCGATCGCTCGTTCCAGTTCACGGAAGTCATAAGCCTGCAAGCATTCGACTTTGTCTTTGATCATATCCAGTGAAATTTCCATATATCATTCAGGCCTCCTTAAAATCTCGATTTGCAGGTTAAAAGCCTGTCGAGCTTCATTTTAGAGGAGCTTTTCCAGTTCGGCAAGTGCAATCGGGCTGAAAAGCTAATAAAGACGTGATAAAATCGGGAAAGGGCAATTTTGAGATCATCGAACTTCCATTAATCTGAAGATCTAATGGAAGTAATAACAGATACTGCTGTTTGAAGGAAGTTCATTTGCATGGTATAAGTGAAGAAGCAAGGACAGCATAATGTGAATTGCAACGAAACTGCGAATGATCATGTAAATGATAGGCAAGCAGATGCATGAGTTACGAGTTTTACTATTTAACTATTAATGAGGACAGAGACCGTCCTGGAAGGTATAGAGGAGCTTTTGAGATGACAAAGGAAAACTTTTGGCGTGAATTGCCACGACCATTTTTTATACTGGCACCTATGGAAGATGTGACGGATGTTGTGTTTCGGCACGTCGTAAGTGAAGCGGGCAGACCGGATGTGTTTTTTACGGAGTTTGCGAATACAGAGAGTTATTGTCACCCGGAGGGGCACCATAGTGTGCGCGGGCGTCTGACTTTTACAGCGGACGAACAGCCGATTGTGGCTCATATCTGGGGAGATAAACCGGAATTCTTTCGTGAGATGAGTATCGGTATGGCGAAAGAAGGCTTTAAAGGCATCGATATCAATATGGGTTGTCCGGTAGCGAATGTAGCCGAGAATGGAAAAGGAAGTGGATTGATCTGCCGGCCAGCCCTTGCGGCGGAGATCATTCAGGCGGCGAAAGCCGGGGGGCTGCCGGTCAGTGTAAAAACGCGTCTCGGATTTACTGAGGTCGATGAATGGCGCGACTGGTTAACTCATATTTTGCAGCAAGACATCGTGAATCTGTCCATTCACCTGCGTACGAGAGAAGAAATGAGCAAAGTAGACGCTCACTGGGAACTGATTCCAGAGATTAAAAAACTGCGGGATGAGATAGCTCCTAATACACTGCTGACGATTAACGGGGATATTCCTGACCGTGAGACAGGCCTGAGACTAGCTGAGCAATATGGCGTGGATGGCATTATGATTGGACGCGGTATTTTCCAGAATCCGTTTGCTTTTGAGAAGGAGCCGAAGGAACACAGCAGTAAGGAATTGCTTGATCTGCTAAGGCTGCATTTGGATCTACATGATCAATATTCCGAGCTTGAACCGCGTTCGTTCAGCCCGCTGGCCCGGTTTTTCAAAATCTATGTTCGTGGCTTCCGCGGTGCTAGTGAGCTGAGAAACAGCTTGATGAACGCCAAAACCACTTCTAAAGTACGCGAATTGCTCAATGAGTTTGAAAGTAATGAACAGGTGGAGTAGAGTAAGACGTAATCATGGATACGGAGTATGATTCAGGTAGATTAATAGCAAAAAAAGAAGCGGTAACTCTCCCGCTTCTTTTTTTGCTTTGCTGTTTAACGCGTATACACAGGCTTCTCCATAGCGACCGGCTGAGGATTGGCAAGTACCCATAACACAGCCAACTCGGATAATCTGGCAGGCGCATCAAAATCGTATCCATTGTGAAGTCTGCTGACCAAGTCTGCTGCCTCTTGGAGAAGTGCGGGGGCGAGTGGCGCACCAGAGCCCAGGTGACGAATCAGTGCATCCAGCATCTTGCGATACTCCGCATCCCAGTTTCCACCGCCATTATCCAATACTTCATGGGATACACGTCCTGTTATGCGGATGACCTCTCCCTGCACCGTTTGAGCGTGGCCTTGGGCCGGAATGAGATATTCCCACAGCTCTTGGTGCTGTTTGGTCCAAGTGGTTGTCTTTACCTGAATGGGGGTAGTCCCATCGTGCATGATCCGATTCGCTACCGGCTCGACATCAAATAACGGGTACAGTTTGATCAGCGCGTCTGAAACTTCATCGACCTTGTCCTTATTGAACTTCTCACGGACGAATTCAAAATCCTTACCGATCCGCTTCACAGACTCTTTCATTTCCGAGGTGACTGCTGCACCAGCATCCAGCAGAATTGCTGAAATTTTCGACATACTGACTATATCGCTATTCCTGCAATTGGCTAACCCCTTAGCTAATGGCGTATTTCCCTGTTTATTTTCTACGTTAATAGTAGCGCCTTGGTTTACCAACTCTTGAACCACTTTGGTTCGATACCCATTGACCGCTGCATGTAACGGTGTTTCATTTTGGTAATCCACAGCGTCCAGATCCGCACCTAATTCAAGGAACAGGGGTACATTTCCTGACCAGTGTGAGGCATGGGCATGTAAAGGAGTGCGTTGATATTTGTCGCGTGCATTAATGTCTGCTCCTTGCGCTACCAGCCAGCGGACCAATTCATCCGAAATATGCCGAAAGCTGAGGGCCGTACCTTTGCTATAACCCCCACGTGCATCCCATTCGTATTGCTCGAAAACCTCTTTTACGGTAGCGATATCATTATCTTTAACGAGTTTTTCCATATGAGCAGGTAAGGTTGCTTTCTTCGTAGCCATTACACTCTTCCTCTCCTTTGTGAATAACACCGTATGTTCCAATGGTAGGCTATGACGATTCAATAGTAAGTAGATAATTTTCTGCAATTTTATCACATAGGGGATTTTAAAACCAATAACTGGGTTTCTTCCATCATCCATTTGGTTTGCTATGTTATAATTTAGATGAATGTTGATACTGGAGACGGATTGAAAAATATTTGAAATGATCGCCGCAATTCATGCGGTAGGCTTTTGATAATAGGAGGATCTATGTCCTGGAGTAAATTGAAGCAACAACTGGAGAGTTTTCTTAGTCCTGCGTTAGTTGGAAGGGTGGAGTACCGTGCTACCAGCTATAGCTATTCACCTGATAAATCAGGCAATTGTTATATTACTGTAGATAAAAAGAATGTACTCAACATGAGTGATACTACAACCCCAATCCGATGGTATCAGTCAGAGCAGGAGATCAAGAGCGACCCGGAGATCATGATTCCTGTGAGCGATGAAGAGATTGAAGCTATCAGAAAAGATTCCAAAGGACCCATTCCCGAGGATCGTCTTCAAGTCATGGCAAGAAGTAGAAAAATCTCCGTACATGCCAAAGAGCTTTTGTTGACTCAGACCGCACTCAGTAAATCGAATTTTACCGTTGCAGCTACGACGTATTTATCCACTTCTATAGAGGATAATCTGGAGAGCAAGGATATCTTGTTTAATATTCTGGCTTTAATGGACAGACGAGTTGGCAAAAAGCGAATTCTAAACATGTCGGAGCAGGTCAAATTAAAGCATCCAGCCGTTCAGTATTTTTATGAACTGCGTCGTCGTACGGTGTGAAATTGAATAACGTTCACGGATAGAGGTACACTGTGTCGGTGACGGTTTCACTGAAATCTGTCTAATAAGTGGATATAGCTTTTAACTATAACCAGTTATGGTTTTTTAGTATCCCTTCTAACTGCTCTCAGCGTGATATGATCATTGTATACAACAAGGGGGTTTTTTACATGACTGATAAGTTCCAGATCGTAGGAAGTTTATTGCGGCCGGATGAGCTGCTGAAATATAAAACACAAATTGAACATAATGATGATATCCAATATCCGTTCTATGAAAACTACGAAGGATATGAGAAGTGTGAGACAGAGGCAATCAAACAAGTTGTCGCAAAGGAAATCGAACATAACTTGTCCGTGGTTACCGATGGCGAATTCTCCAAATCGATGTGGCATCTGGACTTTGTATGGGGATTTGGCGGAGTGAAGCGTTACATCGCGGATCACGGCTATTTTTTCAGAGATGTGGACGGAACTTCGAAATATGAAACACGCAAAGATATTGGATTGCGCATCACTGATAAATTGAGTGGAAAGAACCATCATTTCATTCAACTGTTCCAACAACTGCAAGACACGGCTGGCGAGCAACAAACGAAACTTTGCGTACCGTCTCCTTCCCATATTTTCGGTGAGCTTTCCTGGTCAGATAACATTGGTGGAACGGATGCTGTATATCAAAACATACAGGAACTCAAAGAGGGTCTTGTGATCGCGTATAAGGAATTCGTGGAGGAATTCGCTGCAGTGGGCGGTAAAATTCTGCAATTCGATGATTGTTTGTGGGAATTGTTTGCAGACGACAACCCGAACTCTCCTTTTACAGGGGAAAATATTAATCAAGATGAAGTAAAGGGACTTGCTACCGAATTCATTGATATTAATAATACCGTGATTGACTTTGGTCATAGCCTTGGCTTGAAAATGTGGACACATAACTGCCGCGGCAATTATGATTCCCGCAACATGGGTGGTGGATCGTATGCCAAAATTGCGAATCTGTTCCTGAAGCAATTGAAGTATGACCGTTTCTTCCTGGAGTGGGATGATGATCGTGCGGGTTCAATTGAAGCTCTGGAAGTGTTCAAGGATAGACCTGAAACGGAAATTGTACTGGGTCTGTTGTCATCCAAAACGAGTACACTCGATGATGAAGCACGCGTTGTCCGTTTGTTGGACGAAGCATCCAAAATTATCGATAAGGATCGGCTGCTGCTGTCTCACCAATGCGGCTTTGCATCCTGCGATGGCGGTAACGAATTAAGTGAAGCTCAGCAATGGGCGAAGATTGACCAAGGTCAGAAGATCGCCAAGCAATATTGGGGCAGCACCGTCTAGAATTCAAGCTAAATGTATTGTGACCTTATAAATACATTGCTCGATCAATAGTGTTCTGTGCGATAATGAAACGGCGACTTTTCCTCTGGAATCTATCCAGTGAGAAGCCGCCGTATTTGTTGTGGAACGTACGTATACGTATAGGTACGTTCTCATTTCTATAACTTTTTTAAACTAATGATGGGGCTTGTCATTCTTTATTTCTGCGATTCACGCTGTGCCAGCCATTCCTTTTTCAACAAAGCATATTGATACGTATTCTCGTATTTCGGTGTGCCGTCCTCATTTTTGACAAATGAAATGAACTCCAAAAAAAGACCTTCCCGGCGCATGCCCAGCTTCTCACACAGTTTCTGAGAACGGAAGTTATCATCCTCGACATAGGCGTACAGTCTTCTAATTCCCTGTTCCATAAAGAGATTTTCGATGAAGGCATTGGCGCTCTCACTGGCGTACCCTTTCCCTTCATAGCTGCCATTAAAGTTCCAACCAATACTATACGTATCTGAATTCGAATCTTTATCCGTATCGGAATCCCGATCTTCCCTCATACCAAACAGCTCACCGATCAACTCGTTACTGTCTTTCAGACAGACTGCGATGTGGGAATCGTCACTGCTTCTTTTTGCGACCTCTGCCGCAGCGTCTTCCAACGTTGAAATTCGTTGATCCATAAAACAATTCACTCTGGGATTTGCTGTGTATTCCAACAGTCCGGCTGCGTCCGTTACGGTGAAATTTCTCAGGATTAATCGATTGGTTTTAAGTATTTGCATAAGATGATATACCTCCGGTTTTCATATCAATAGATTGGCTTTGTTCATGTTGTATCTCTTTTTATTTTACGAGACTCCCTATTCGTACTATAACTGGGTATAGCCTTGGGTTTGGTTTTGGCTTTGGTACTGTCTGACCGGGAGAACAATCCCACCAATTTCTCCCTATAGATATAACCGAGTACAAACCCGATTACAGCGATAACAGAAATAATAATGGCGATTGTGTATTGTTGCATATGAATTGTGGACCCTACAACGGTAGATGCGATGATCCACGGCAGACGACCGACGATAAGGATCGTGAAGAATCTAAACGAACTAATCGATGTAAGTGCGGCGACAAATACAAGCATGTCTTTGGGCAAGCCGGGAATTACGAAAAAGATGAATAAAAAAGCGGAGAACTTCTTCTCATCATGAATTAACGACATCCACTTATTATTTTTCTTTTGCATTAGCCGTGAAATATAAGCGCGACCGATAAAACGAGTAAAATAAAAAGCAATCGCTGAGCCTATAATCAAACCTATTGTAGTATACAAGGACCCAAGTGTAACCCCATAGATATAACCGCCTGCAATCTGTACCACTTCTCCTGGAATGGGTGCAACCACGATCTGAAGAATCTGGAATAAAATAAACATGACCGGACCCCAATGGCCTGTTGAATGAATATACGCTCTGAAGTTGTCCATGGAAGACATGATTTTAATAAGGGCAGGAGAATAATACACCAGTAGACCAATGGACAACATGATGAACAGACCCAACAATATGTTAATCATTACTTTTTTCGAAGTTTGTGGCATACCTGACGACCCCTTTGTCTAATAACTTCTACATATTTACAGTATAAGACGAAATTATTAAGAGATACCTACATAACTTCTGAAGAATTCTTAAGTCGATTGTATTTGCTGGTAGTCGCTAATAGCGCATATTATACTGAAATTAGACGGAGGGATCAGATGAGCAAGAAAATTCTAATTGCTGATGATAACAGTGAAATTCGTGAAATTGTAAGAATTTTGTTAGAGAGTGAGAATTATGAAGTGATTGAAGCGATAGATGGTCAAGATGCGATTGATAAAGTGAACGAAGAGACGGATCTCATTATTTTGGATATGATGATGCCCAATAAATCGGGGCTGAAGGCTTGTCTGGAGATTCGTGAAAAAACAAGTGCACCGATCCTGTTTCTCACAGCGAAAACGCAGGATTCTGACAAACAATTGGCCTTTTCCTCAGGCAGTGATGACTTTTTGTCCAAACCCTTTTCCTATACAGAACTCGTTTCGAGGGTGAAGGCTTTACTGCGAAGGTATTATGTTTATCGGGGCAAGGAGAAGACCGAAGAACAGGACCAAATTATCGTTAAGGATCTTACCGTCCATCAGGATTCAAAAGCTGTGTTTGTTGGAGAGAAGGAGATTGCTCTAACTGAAATTGAATACCAGATCTTGCTGCTGTTGGCTAAGAAGCGACGAAAGGTATTCTCGGCAGAAAATATATATGAGAGTGTTTGGGGGCAACCCTACTTTTATACGTGTAATAACACGGTCATGGTTCATATTCGTAATTTGAGAGGCAAACTGGAGGATGACCCGCAGAACCCTAAATATGTGAAGACCGTTTGGGGGAAGGGGTACAAAATTGAATAGATTATTAATCGGAAAAAAGCTGAAGATTAAACTGGTTCTGGCGGTTGTCATTTCTTTGGTTATTTCCATAAGTGCACTCGTTATTTTACAAGTTGTTGGCGAGACTCTATTGGATAGTTATTTAAGCAAATCCACTTTTGTAGAGAACAGGCAGCAAGATGCGCTTGATCGATTCGAAGCATTTGTGGATAACCAGAACGTGTCAACCCGTGATCATGAGCAATTGTCTGCTTGGATAAGACATGAGCGCTACTTAAATCTGTATATTTTTGCAAAAGACAAATTGATATTTTCCTCCAACACGGAGATTGATCCTGCCATCAATGAAGAGTTGTTAACTCAATTCGTGCCATCGAAAATACCCATCACCACCATCCATTTTGCGGATCAGGATGCCCAGATATACTTGGTTAGCTTTTATGAGTATCAATATTACAACCTCATTCTGATTATTGGTGTTTTCATAGCAGCAATTGTGTTCATTGTTTCCTTTCTACTGATGATTAATAAGAAAACGTCTTATATTGGCGTGCTTGAACAAGAGATCAAAATACTCGAAGGTGGAAATTTGGATTATTCGATTACGATATCGGGAAAGGATGAACTGTCATCTCTGGCCCAGAGTATTGACGAGATGAGAAAATCATTTGTGGAGCGGCTGGGCAGCGAGGAGAGGGTCAGGATGGCCAACCGTGAATTGATCACGGCGATTTCCCATGATTTGCGAACGCCACTCACGATTCTATTAGGATATATGGATATCATAGAGCTTAACAAATATAAGACACATGAGGATCTGTTGCAGTATATTCATAATAGCCGGGAGAAGGCCTATCAGATCAAAGTGCTGTCAGACAAACTATTCGAATATTTTACGGTATCCTCTGCCGCTGAAGAAGAGGAAGTAGAATTTGAAATGTATGAGGGCAGAGCACTTATCGATCAACTTATAGATGAGCAATTAGTGGTTTTGGACGATATAGACGTGCAGGTTCAGACAGATGCACATCATGAGGAGTTTTTGCTGGAAATCAATCTGGTCGCTATGCGTCGCGTAATGGATAACATATTTTCAAATATTCGAAAATACGCCGATCCAGGGCATCCCGTTCATATCCAGATTTCTTTGAAGCAACAATGGGTCATTCTTGCGGTGGAGAATAAGATTAAACATGTTGGTAAAAAGAAAGATAGCAACGAAATTGGGCTCGTTAGTTGTCAGAAAATGATCCAGCAGCATAACGGGACGTTGACGGTGTCGCAGGAAGAAGATACCTTTTCACTACAGATTATGCTACCTGTCATCATCAACAAACCAACACAGACTCATATATAACGAATCTCTTGGAATGATGCTGAATGTTCGTGGGATTCCTTTGGCTGCCTGATTGTTACCTTAGGCTTCTGTAGTGGGGCAACTGGCTAAATAGGCATAGGCGAAAGAACATCGCTCTACCATTCACACTATACAAAAAGAGCCATGCGACAGCATGGCTCTTACATATATCGCGAGAGGGGAAGCCTTATGTTTTAAACAACAGGTGCATTCTGTTTCTTGAAATATTGTTCAATTAGAAACGCGAGCATCGGTCCGGGCTCAGCCTGCTGTAATTGAGCCTGATCGCCAAATTCCATGAGATACGGCTGTTCTGTAGTACAAGGAGTCCAATGAGGCATCAGCTTTCCGGTGGAGTCCGAACCGTTTGGGTCACCTGTAGCAATAAAGTTGGATAAGTAATTACACATCTGGCGAGCCAGATCATAATGCTTGCCTGTGAAAGGCCGCCAGCATTTGGCAAGTGTTTCGAAGAAAAACCACAGATCAACGGAGTGAAAAGTACCTGGCTGATCCCAGCCCGGAATCTCGGCGTCGAAGTTATAATAGTAGAGAGGCGTTTCAGACGGATGACCGCTGTTCGCGCGGATGGCGAGCAGAATGGCATGTTGGATCATGCGGACCGATGCTTGTTGCAGAGCATGTTCGATTTGGCCGGAATCAGCCTCACATAGTTGCAAAAAGGCAGGAGCATCCTCGCCAAATAGCTCCACAGCCATCTGCTTCAGTTCTTCCAGATTGGCTGCGGCGGGACGAGTCCAAAATTCGGAAGACGTATGCCCCAGCATTACGGGGATCGCCTCGCGCTCCTGCTGAACAAAACGAGTAAACGGATCGCCTGCGCAGAATTGTTCGTCGATGACGGTTCCCCAGAAGCTTTTGTATTCGAGTGCTTTGTCACGGAGATATTCAGCATCCAGTTGTCTCGCCTCAGCCAGGGAAGATACGCCCAGGAAGCCGAAAAATTCAACCCCTGCTTGCTCTGCATCCCTTAGTGTGGAGCGGACAGAAGGCACGCGGACCTTCGGGTACAACTCGGTAGCTATACCGCTCATGATGACGGCTCGCTGGAACAAGCCTTTATTTTGAGGAGAGGTCATCTGGCTGAGTACACTTCCTCCGCCTGCCGACTGTCCGCCGATGGTGATCTGTTCTGGATCACCGCCAAAGGCGGCAATGTTACGTTTGACCCACTGTGTACCTGCTTGCTGATCAAGATGACCAAAGTTGGCGGGTGCATGTGGGGATTCGGCACTAATCTCAGGATGGCACAGGAAGCCAAAGGCATTCAGCCGATAATTAATCGTCACAACGACAATACCTCTACGAGCGATTCGCTCGCCATCAAATTCCATTTCGGCCGTATGGCCGACTTGCAGGCCCCCGCCAAAATACCAGACAAAAACAGGCAACTTCTCGTCCGTACGCTTGGCGGGTGTCCAGACATTCAGATACAGACAATCCTCGTCCATGGGCAGGTCGGGATCAACGGCCCATTCGCGGGTATAGATATTGTTATCATCGATGACTGTTGGGGCTTGCATGGAGATGGGGGCAAAATCAAAAGCTTGCAGTACACCTTCCCAGTTCGACTGCGGCTGCGGAGCGCGCCAGCGGTTCTCACCTACAGGAGGTGCGGCAAAAGGAATTCCCTTGAAGCTGGTAATCCGCGGGTCCGCCGCGGGCAGTCCTTGCACTTGTCCATGTTCTACCGTAACCATTCTAAGCATACAACATTCTCCTCTCTGAATTTAGCATGTAAGCGTTACCGAGCATCTGATCAACGTGGCATTAGAAAGGGGGAATCAAGGTTGAATCCGATTTGGCATGAGAGCAGTAGAGCCAGTAATTTGTATTTTATCAGCGGTGGTCACAAGCCAGCTAACCCTCACCAATGGGGGCCAGGCGTGCGTGACGTTTATGCGCTGCACTATATTATCCGCGGCCAAGGGACGCTGGAGACGGGCGGCCGCGTTTTTCGGCTCGTTATGGGGGAAAGCTTTATCATATTTCCGCAAAAGGAGATTTACTATTATCCAGACCCGCAAGATCCATGGGAGTACGTCTGGGTGGAGTTTAGCGGTGAGGATGCCGGGCGGTTGCTGGGGCTGACACAGCTCTCAGAGGTACAACCCGTGGTGACGGTCTCGCCGGAGACATTGCAGCCTTTTTTCCACCTTGCCTGGAACGCGGGTGCATCATCTTATGAATTACTGCGGGCGGATGCACGTTTGCGTCTGCTGCTCTCCTACTATATGGAGCATTATCCGAAAGAGCCGCAGGTGGACGCCAAGGATTATGTCTGGCTGGCGAGAAAGTACATCGAGCAGAACTACTGGAAGCCAACATTGACCGTCACCGAGATCGTAAAGGCAGTTAATCTGGAGCGCAGTTATTTGTTTCGTCTGTTTAAGGCAGCAACCGGCAAGTCTGTTTTGGAGTATATTACATCCTGCCGAATCGAGCGCGCCTGTGAACTGTTGAAAACGTCGGGCCTGCCGATTCAATCGGTAGCTTATTCTGTCGGCTACAATGATCCGTTATATTTTTCCAAAGTATTTAAGAAAGCAACTTCACACACGCCAACATCGTACATGATGCTGTACGGGACCAAGGCATAACGTTAACGGAACAGGGCGCAGTTCCCGGACTCTCGGAAATAACGGATCAGCTTCTCAATAGGCTCACGTCCACAGTTCAGCTTCACTCCTATACAATCAATGCACAGAAATTGCTGGGCAGAGCGCGAGATCAATTTGAGGTAGATGCCCACATCGTCTGAAGATAGCGGGACCTGACAGGAGGTGCACAGGCGATGTTGAGCCATCTATTTCACCAGTTTGGCCCGGACGACGAGGCAATCATGTGCTGCGACAACGGGAGCGAAGCGTTCACGGAATACGCCAAGCTCTTGATGTTCCCAGCAGTCATACAGGGACAGCGCATAACCGGCAGCGTAAGGCAGACCCATATCCCAAAACTGCAAAGACAATTCCCGCTGGCTGTCACTCAGGTTGAAGAAACCAATAGCTAGATCACCATCTGTGAGTACCTTCACCAGCATAAATACATCGTCTGTGTGAAACCATTGCGGTTCTGGTTTGATGCGGTAAGCTCCGCGCGCTTCTACATCCTGATTGATAGCGATCAGGTCAGGATTCAGGAGAATATCTTTTGTGATCTGGTTAGCCTTGCGCACGTCACATCCGATCATTAATGGGGAACCCATCATGGACCAGAGAGAGAAGTGGGTTTTATATTCGATGTCGTTGCATCCGCCGATGCTACCAATATAATCATTGTTGCTTCCACCGTACATACCTACAATCAGCATATCCATGTCGTTATGGCAGAAGGAGCCGGTGTAGCTTTGTTTGCCCAATTGAGACAGGGCAAGTTCCTTCACTGAATCCCAATTGTCACGGATATCGCCGGTAGAACGGTACATATGAGCGCCCGATTCCCGAATCCAATCGTATACGTCGTCGGCTCCCCAGTTGCAGGCGGAGAACAGGATATCGCGTCCGCAGTTTTTGAGCGCAAGACTCATCCGTTTGTACAGCAGCTCTCCTGAGATATGGCGCGGCTTGAAGCAGTAATCATACTTCAAATAATCAACGCCCCATTCGGCAAAAAGGGCAGCATCCTGGAATTCATGCTCGAAGCTGCCTGGATACCCGGCACATGTATGCGTACCCACGCATGAATACATGCCGAATTTTAGTCCTTTGCTATGGATATAATCAGAAAGCGCTCTCATTCCACTCGGGAATTTATCCGGGTCAGCCACTAGATTACCGCTCGCATCCCGTTCCTTCAGGCTCCAGCAATCATCAATGACAATATACTCGTAACCAGCGGCCAGATAACCTTCCGATACAAACACATCAGCGACATCCCGAATTAATTGTTCGTTAATATCCCACGTAAAGGTATTCCACGAATTCCAGCCTAGGGCAGGGGCAAAGCCTAACACTTGATTGTTGCTCATGCTCTCGCATCCTTCCTCATCTCGGTTTTGTTAACAACACTAAACTGAACATAAACGATGAGCGACGTTTCCTGCCATAGCTTAACGTTGCTTGGACATGGACATATGTTGCTCTGCTTGTGCTGGGGGAATCAGCTCTTTCCAATCAGGCCCTCGGCAGGTATTCAGAAGTTGCCAGTAGAAGCATAAGAAAGGAGAAATGTCTGTCTGCGAAGAAGTTATATCTATCTTTTCAGGGATCTGTGCAAAACAATGGTATAGAAGTTATGATCGGTTATAATGCTCGAACAGGTTGTCAGAGCCACAGGGAAATTTGAATAGAATTCAGTTTTTTCAGGAAAAATACCCCAGTGGGGAATCCCTCATACGTAAGGTAGTAATCTCGTCGGAATGATTATGCAAATGGCGGAATAGTTCGAATGGGATAATGTGCGATTTCCCCATCGGTTTTTCGTTAAACATAAGTGTCTGTTTGATTTGATTAGATATATAATTTATAGGATTGGGAGTGTTGTGAAATGAATCTAGATGAAGTAATGCAGGAGCTTGAAGCTCTGGGCAAAGAACGAACAAAAAAAATCTATATCTCCAATGGTGCGCATGAACCGCTATTTGGCGTGGCAACCGGGGCGATGAAACCAATGGCGAAGCGGATCCAAAAGGATCAACCTTTGGCAGAGCAACTATATGCGACGGGGAATTATGATGCGATGTACTTTGCGGGCGTGATTGCCCATCCTCAAGCGATGACGGAAGCTGATTTTGACCGTTGGATTGACGCTGCTTATTTTTACATGATCTCTGACTTTATCGTTGCTGTGACGTTAGCCGAGACGGATATTGCTCAAGAAGTTTCGGATAAGTGGATCGCCAGCGGAGATGAGCTGAAAATGTCAGCAGGATGGAGCTGTTACTGTTGGTTGCTCGGCAGTCGAAAGGATGCTGAATTTTCGGAGAATAAACTAATGGAGATGCTTGAACAGGTCAAAAAGACGATTCACGAATCTCCGGAACGAACAAAATATTCGATGAACAACTTCCTATATACCGTTGCAACATCCTATCAACCGTTGCATGATCAGGCAGTGGAAACGGCCAAGGCCGTTGGCCCTGTCGAAGTGAACAAGGACATGCCCAAGAGCAAGCTGCTGAATGCCTCTGAGAATATCCAAAAGGCAGTGGAAAAAGGGCGGACGGGGTTCAAGCGAAAATATGTAAGATGCTGAAATTTTCGCCGTATCGTCAGTTTTAACATATGGAACATATGGTTATCGTGGGATTGAAATCCACAATCTCCATGTTATAATGAGGACAGAAACAGCTTATAATGCAAAGAGAGCCGTGCGGTAACACGACTCTCTGACGCAATAGCCGCTTTTAAGGGCGGTGGGCTTAACAAGAGGATACACGATCAAGTAGACCGCAACCTTTGCAAGGGTGGGCGGTCTACTTGTGTTTATTGGACAGCAGCGCTACAATCAGCAAACCGAAGGTAAGCATTAGCATAATTGCTTCAAATACTGTCACAAGGCATCACCTCCCTTCCGGGAGATTAGCCGACCGCCCATATAAGCCTTTCCATTGCTCTGTGAGTATACCATATTTTTCTTGGACCTAATAGATGAACAATAATTCGTTTTTTATAAAAGTTTGGGAATGTTAATGACCCCGTGCTTTGAATGCGAAAAGAGCGTTACGGTGGCTAGTATGGAATTTATTTAGTTGCAAACAGATAAGAAAAACACGCCATTTATAGGCGTTTTTTTTGTTGACAGCTAGATAATAAGCATATAGCAACATCGAGGCTACATATCGTTCCTTTTAACCATTTCTTTGGCTTGCTGCCTGCCCGCCGAGAGAAAGCTGTCGCTAAGCTCAGGATCACTAACAGAGCGTGCAAGTACAAGCGAACCAACCATTGTACTGAACAGTGCACGACCTCTGGACACATCAATCTCAGCCAGATTGGAGATAAAAGCGATCATCCGCTCCAATTCATGGGTAAATACCTGCCGAACCTCTTCGGACGAACGGGATATTTCGCTGGAAAGGGCGGGGAAAATACAGCTCATTTCCGTTTGGTCGCGGTGATACGGACTCAAATAATAATCGATTACTTTATTAATTTTGGAATTCTGCTCTTCCTGATCAGCCACGTTCTTTAGAAGTGTAATGGTATCACTAATGGCATATTCGCAGGCTTCGGCAACCAATTGTTCCTTGTTGTCAAAGTGTGAATAGAACCCTCCATGAGTTAATCCAGCTCCCTTCATAATAAACGGGACACTCACCTCCTGGATACCATTGGTGCGAAAAGCTCGAGCAGCACTCTCAACAATCTTACCTCGTACTTTTATCTTATGTCCTTTGGGATAGGGCATGATCACTCACTCCATAGCTTCATCGTTCTGCTTTTATAAAATATTATAGTCATCATAATAAATCCTGTCAATTTGGCGACTGGATATCAGTTGATTTAGAAAAGGGCCAAATACGGTTGTTGACGGTCTTAAAATATGATGGTTATAATATATTATGGTCATCATATTTTAAATCAACTTCAAATCGGGAGGTATCAGAATATGGGCAAGCTTGAATCTGTGGATACGTTAGTTATTGGATCAGGTCCAGGGGGATATGTGGCGGCGCTTCGTTCTTCGCAGTTGGGGATGAAGATGGCAATTGTTGAACGTAAACAGCTTGGCGGGGTCTGTACACATGTGGGTTGCATACCATCCAAAGCCTTAATTGCGGAATCGCATCGTTATGATTGGTTCAGACAGTTTAATCAAGCTGACGCGGCAGCGACATTTAAGAATGCTCAGGATTTTAAACAGGGGGTTGTGAATAAACAGGCAGGTGGTGTCCACTATTTGTTAAAGACTGCGGGTGTGACCATTCTTGAAGGCGAGGCCAGTCTGTTGGATGAGCACACAGCCATGATCCAGCAAACTGGACAGGAGCAAAGCATTTCTTTTAAAAATCTCATATTGGCAACGGGGTCTCGTCCAATTGAGCTGCCAGCATTTCCAGTTGGAGGTCGCATCTTATCTTCCACTGAAGCATTATCTCTACAGGAGGTTCCGAGTAGTCTGATTGTGATCGGCGGAGGTTATATTGGGGTGGAGCTCGGACAGATGTATGCCAAATTCGGAACCAAGGTAACGATTCTGGAGGGAGGCGCACAAGTATTGCCTGGATTCGAGGCGGAACTTGCAGCCCCTGTAGTCAAACAATTAAAGGCGGACGGCATCCAGATCGTAACCGGAGCGATTGCCGAAAAGGTGGAGCACAAGGCGGATTCCATTACACTTCATTATTCAAAAAATCAGGAGCAGCATCAGGTTACAGCGGAATATGTATTGGTCACAATCGGCAGGAAACCCAATACAGACGGCCAGTTAGGACTGGAACGCATAGGCTTGCCCGTAACAAACAAAGGACTGGTTGAGACGGATGCACAGTGCAGAACGGTTATCCCGCACATTTATGCCATTGGAGATATTACAGCCGGTCCGGCACTTGCTCACAAGGCCTCCTATGAAGCTAAAGTAGCTGCAGAGGCCATTGCGGGTCTCACCTCCAAAGTGGATTACAAGGTGATTCCGCTTGTTGTCTTTTCTAATCCGGAGCTATCCAGTGTTGGGGTAAGTGAGACGGAAGCCAAAGCGCAGGCCATTCCGGTGGTTATCGGAAAATCTTCTTTTGGGATCAACGGAAGAGCATTGGCGTTAAGGGAAACCGAAGGTTTTGTGAAAATAGTGGCTGACCCGACTTCAGGAATTGTCATTGGTGCGCAAATCGTCGGAGTGGAGGCATCCACACTGATATCGGAGCTTGCACTTGCGGTCGAGATGGGCGCAACCGTGGAAGATCTGGCCATGACGATTCACCCTCATCCCACTTTGGGAGAAGTGATCATGGAGGCAGCCGAGAACGCGGTCATCAAAATGAAAAAGCAAAAATAGTCAGCAAATTTAACCATACACGAGGATTGGGAATGGGAGAGATAAAAAGATGAAGTTAAAAGCAGGTTTGTATATCGGAATTGCGATGGTGTTCATTGTTGGAGGTTCACTTCTGGCTGTTAAAGGAAAGGATGCTGTAAGTCAGGCCGAGAGCAGTAAACAAGGCATACTTGAGGCAGAGCAAACGACATTATTTTATCAGAATAGTCCCGGGACGATTGCAGAGGTTGGTGTGTCTGCAGGTGACTCCGTGAAAGAGGGAGAGGTACTTTTCAAAGTGAAATCAGCGGGGGAGGGAGATAAGGAGGTACTTGCACCGTATGACGGGTTGGTTGACCGAGTTGCTGTAATACAGGGAGATCAAGTCCAAGCAGGAGTCCCGCTAGCAGTTGTGCAAAAGAATACGTATTACACCGACCTTTACATACAGGAAAGTGAAATTCAACAGCTTGAAGTGAATCAAAGCATTGATGTTCATTTCCCTTATTTGGATCAGCCAACGCAGGTGAAGGGGAGTATTATTTCCATCTCAACTGCTCCTCAGTTTGCGAACTTGCGTATGTCGCGGGAAAAAGGGCAAGCCGATTTGAGCATGTTTCTGGTCCGAATATCGATGGATTCGAATACCGATTTGCTTCCGGGGATGACAGCAGAGGTGAAACTTGATGAAATCACTGATTGACGAATGGAAGTACGTCGCGGACAGTAAGTATATACGGCTGATTTTAATTGGGCCAATGATTGCAGCCCTATTTTTTGGATTAATGTTCTCGCAGAATCAACTTAATAAATCACCAGTTGTGGTTATTGATGAGGATCATAGCGAATATTCACGGCAATTGATCTCCAAGATAAATGCGTCACAATATATGAGCGTCAAAAGCGTATATGTGAGCCGAATGAGTCCTGAAACATTGCTTGCCAACGAGCAGGCTGTAGCGGTCATTATGCTTCCCAATCAGTTGGGATTGCGTCAACAACAAGGGAAATCGACAAATATCGGCATCTTGATGGATAACACGATGCCCTCGGGGTTAACCGGTATTCGCACTGCGATTCAGGAGATCATCCAGACAGAGAATATGACCCTTTCCATGACAAGTCTGATCCAAAAGGGTATGGATGCCGAGACAGCTAAAGGAATCGTGTCACCGTTATCCCTTCAGCAGCGGGTGCTGTTTAATCCAACCTCCAGTTATGTCGGTTTTATGGTGCTTGGATTTGTAAATATCGTAGTATTGATGATTACGACAAGCGCGGCGGGCTCAATTGTACCCCGGCTTCGTCAGGAAGGGAAACTGTTTGCAAACGGAAGGTCACCTTTCCAGCTATGGGTTCGGAGTGTACCTTACACTGTGTTGAGTTCGCTTTCGCTACTTCTATCCTATGGATTATTAAAGCAGGTGGGGGGAATGCGGTTTGAAGCAGAGGCTTATCTTTTTATCATTCCGTTAGTTGTTTATGCTTTTGCCTTGTCACTCATGGGTATGCTGATAGGATACACTGCCAAAGAAATGTCGAAAGTAAGCCTACGAACCAGTTTTGTATTGTATCCCTCCTTTCTGGCTACGGGAATTCAACTAACGCCACTGGCGTTCCCAGAACCGTTCCAAATGTTCGCATGGGCATTACCCATGAACTGGCTTAACCGTCTGATTCGTGGAATGGCGTTTAGGGACGGAGCGCTGACAGCCTATAGTCAGGAGTTGGGGGCATTGCTGATTATTATTGGCGGAGTGTCCTTGTTTATAGGATTACTGTTTCTGCGGGAAACAAGGAAAGTTTCTTCCAGCAGAGCACCCCTGTTGAATACGGATATATTGCCGAGCAGTAGTTAATTATTTAAGAATTGTTAAACAACGAAAAAAGGCGCACGGGAGTCATTCCTGTTGCGTCTTTCTGTTTTCTTTTAAATCTCATTCGTGCTCCCATACGGCGAGCTATTTTCCATATTCAAAAATGGATCGTGATAAAGAGGGAAATACCATAGATTGTTTCTCATTAATCGTCATCATTATATGATATAATTTCTCACTGAGAGTACAGAAATGGAGAGCAAGAACGGCTTGATCCAGCTACTCCATAGCTGCGCCCATTTGTGACCTACTGCTCAGATGAAGACTTCCAAGGGAGCACTGGCTTTTAGGATATAGAGCTGCACGCAGATAAAATTATATATTGTGGGAGTTGTCTAACGAATCATGAATAAAAAAGAAGTCGCGCATATACGCAAGCAATTTAAACTCGATCACGATCTACTGAATATTTACGATATTCTCAATGTGTATATTACGAAGGAAACGAATGAGGTATATCATTGGGAGCGTCACCCGTTCGAACTGGTGGACAGAGAGAAGCAGGAGCTGTACATGGGCAATTTCAAAAAATTGCTGACAGGTGATTTAGATCAGAAGTTGTTTGAGTTGAAGTTCCAGGAAGCGGCGGAGGATCCAGCACAAGTATTGCTTCACCAGGCGCTGGTAACAGGTGATCCGGATGAATGGCAGGATCTGATGCTGCTGCTCGTGGATCGAATGTTAGTGGATGCGAAGTTTGAGCGGGACATGGTAGCTACGTTTGTGCGTGGACAGTATTATCTGCCGACCAAGGCTAGAAACGAAGCCACGGAAGAGAGTGAGAAGAATGAGGTGTTCGCCCATCCGTTCATTCTGTGCAGCGTGAATTCCACGGAGAAACAGCGGAAGACACTCTTGTTTGATTACGTGGAGAGAGAATTTAAATACAACATTATTGTAGATCCGATTATCAAATTAAGCACGCCAGAGCAAGGATTCTTGTACCCTAGCGTGACGGACAACTACTCCGATGTGAATCGTGTACTGTATTGTACAGGGAAATCTAATTTCCCGGATCCGCATTTTGTTGAAAATGTATTGAATGGAGAAAGATCCGTTACCGCACTGGAAGAACGGGCGATCTTCGAAGATATCGTGAAGGAAGTGGCCGGTGAACAGCTCGATTCAGCCACAATTGCACATGTATACGAGGAGATCAACCGAGTCATCGAGATTAACGAAGAGTCCCATGAGGAAGAACCTCCGAAGCTGGATTATAAAGATCTGGAACGTGTACTGACCGCAAGCGGTATAGAGGATCTGACAACGGAGAAAGTGGAACGGGCCTTCGAAACCATCGTTGATAACAAGAACTATGAGATGAAGGCAACCAGTGTTATGCCGAAGTTTACGTCCAAGTCCATTAAGATTGAGACCAAGGTTGCTACGATTTCGGTTAGCCCGCAAGACCTGAGATATGTGAAGCAGGTAAATTATCAAGGCAGACGTTGCATCATGATTGAAGTGGACGAAGATGTAGTGATTGAAGGCTTTACCCTTAATACAGAAAAACTCATAAATGAGTAATTGATTCTAGACAATGATGATGTAAAATCATCAGTTATGGACGAATAAACGTCCATTTATTGCAAAAAGCCCAAGCCAAAAGCAACACTGAACTGCTCCCTGTCATAGTAGACCGTAGAAGACTACGATGGGAGCAGTTCATTATCGCCAAGGCATGGGCTTTTTTGCTGTTTCATGACTGTCGCAGCAGTTGTTTGATATCCGCTGCCGGACTGGAGCCAAGCTCCTCTTTGAGCAATTCCTCCAGCACCAGATACTGTCGTTGCGCTTCGGTTCTTCGTCCAAGCGACAGATACAACAGGATGATCTCGCGATGAATATCTTCCCGAATCGAATCAATCTGGAGGATACGTTCAAAATAATACAGCGCCCGTAACGGCTCGCCTGCCTTCGCGTGATAGTGGGCCGCAGTTTCCATCGTCATGATGAAATCCAGTTCCAGCTGTCTGGACCACGCAAAAGCCCACTCATAATGCCTTCCTTTCAGAAGTTCACCCGTATACAACGTATCCATCCGCTCGAAGAGCTCGGGGCGATGTGCCGAGGCCTGACGCATCTGCCGGAACAAAGTTTCGAACTCGTACAGATCACAGTTAATCGCTTCCCGGTCGATACGGATACCGTTTCTGTCCTTGAGAATGATCGGCACGTCACTGTTATCACCGATGGCACGTCGCACGTAGTACAGTGTGGAATTGATGTTGGTCCAGGCTTTCTGCGGACTGAGGTCCTTCCATAACGTATCGGCCAAGGCATCGCGGGTGGTTGATTTGGTATACAGCAAGAATGCAAGTAACTCTTCGGTTTTGGGCGTTCTAAGCTTGATGGGACTGTCTGCTCCGGCACCGCCAAACACGGTGAATTCACCGAACAGACGAACGTTCAGTTTGGGTCCAGGCACCGCTGGTTCAGGTGTTGTCACGGACTTGTGAAGCTTTTCCTGCAACCGTTTGATGCTGCGGTTCAGTCGCTCAGCCGTGACCGGCTTGATGACGTAATCGATGACCTCTTTGTCGAAGGCCTGCACCGCATATTCCTCATAACCGGTCACCAGCACGATTGGAAGCGAAGGTTGATGTTTACGCAATTCACCAATGAGTTGCATACCCGAGATGCGAGGCATCGTAATGTCCAGAAATGCCGCATCGAAGCTATTCTCTGCCGCATATTCACAGGCTTCCTCCGGGTCATGAAACGCACGAGATACCTCAACTTCTCCGCTTTCTGTCAAAATGCGATTCAGTCGCTTCAGCGACAAATCCTCATCGTCCACGATGATGACTTTCATCTTCATGTTTCATAACCTCCGTTCCCATCTGTGCTTAGACGTTGATTTGGAAGATCAAAGGTAATCCGCGTTCCCTCGCCGTCCAGACTTTCCATCTGAAGGTGTCTGCCATACAGCAGGTTCAACCGGCTGGAAATATTCCATAGTCCAACACCGTTACTGCCGTCCGTGGATTGCCGAATTTCGTCCATCCGTTGCTTGGTTATGCCGATTCCGTTGTCCTCGATGGTGAACCGTGTTTCCGTATCATTCAGGTTGCGGATAGACAACATGACCCGACCACCGCGAATGCTGGACATCAGCCCATGCCGAATCGCGTTTTCGATCAGGGGCTGTAACGTGAGCGGTGGAATGTCCATATTCCGGTTCACGTCCGCATCCACATCGATAATGACCTCCAACCTTGAGCCAAAACGGGCTTGCTCTATGGATACATATGCCTCGATCATCTCCAGTTCGTTCATTAGGCTAGTTTTTGAGTCCAGATGTTTAAAGTGCACACTCCGTCGTAAGTAACTCGATAATTGCAAAATCAATTGTTCTGCCCGATTCGGCGCATCCACACACAATTCGGCAATGGCGTTCAGGGCGTTATACAGAAAGTGTGGGTTCATCTGAGACCGCAAAAAAGATATTTCCGCATCTCGCGCAGCTTGCACGGATGTTTTCATCCGAGTCAAACCGCCGATCCGTGCCAGCAGTTCCTCCGATTCGAACGGCTTGGATACAAAATCATTGGCGCCTTTCTCCAAGGCCAGCTTCAATTGATTGGCTTTATTACTCGCCGTCAGCATGAGTACAGGCAACTCGGAAGGAGAGAAGCGCTCCCTGATCCGTTCCAGCAATTCGTAACCCGACATGTCGGGCATCATGATATCAGCAATGACGAGATGCACGGCAGGTAGTTTGTCCAGCAGCTCCAGTACTGAAGGTGAGCGTGAAGTGACTGCATAACTGTATCCTTCCAGCTTCAAGAGATTAACAATCGTCTGCAAATTAGCCGAGTCGTCATCCACAACGATGATCCATTCGTCTTTATTCCCTTGTACAATCGTTGGTTCTTCGAACCGGAGTAGCCGATTACCAGGACCTGTAGGAGCGATGGTAAGTGGCATGACGTTGGAACGTTTCTCTCCTTTATTCTCTGCCAGCGGAAAGGTCAGGATGAACGTAGCACCCATGCCGGGTGCTGATTCCGCATGAATGGTTCCGCCATGCAGCTCGACCAGCTTGCGTGTAATGCTTAGTCCTAGACCGGTGCCTCCAGCAACGACTGGCCCCGTATCCGCTTCTTGCTCGAACGGCAGGAAGATATGTTCCAGCTTGTCCGTACCGATACCACGGCCGGTATCCACAATGCGTATTTCCGCTTTGCCTTGCACAACCGCCGCTTTGATGCTTACCGTGCCACGTTCCGTGAACTTAACGGCATTGCCGATCAGATTATGCAAAATCTGAATCAGTCGATTGCCGTCTGCATAGATCGGCGGGAAATGCGCCGGGATGCGGTTGATAAGCTCCACCTTTTTCGCGCCAAGCAGGAAGGAGTGCATACGCATGACCGATTCGACAAACGAGTACAGATCGGTCGAAGACCGGTGGAGCGGGATGTCGCCATGTTTCATTTTCGAATAATCCAGTAATTCATCGACCAGATAGGTTAATCGTCTGCCACTTCCCGTCACGATCGCGAGATTGTGCGCTTGCTCATCGGTAAGGGGACCTTCTGCGCCTTTAAGCAGGCTTTCACTGATGTTAACAATCGCGTTCAGCGGTGTTTTGAGCTCATGCGAAGTATTGGACAGGAAGTCGTCCTTCACCTTGTCCAGCAAGAGCAACTGATCTTTGAGAGTGCGGACCGTACGATAGGCCTCGAAGAACCGAAGCACCGCTAGAAACAGCATCAGGATGCTGAATAGGACAATGGAAGCCTGTCCGATGTTCATATTTTCCTTGAGCGAGATCGAGAAGAGATTAATGTCCAGACAATACAGCATGATGCTTAAGAGAGCTGCGTACCACAGAAAAGTAGACAGCCGTTCGCCCTTCTCACTAGTTAGGAACTGTTTTGCACATTGATACAGCAACCAGATTAACAGCAACGTGTACATAACGACGACGTAAGGTGCAGCCAGCCCATAGATGGAAATAGGCAGGAGCGCGACCATACATAAGTATGCTCCAAAGATGATCAGGATCACCGCCGTGAGCATACCGGACAGGATGCCTGTTTTGAATCGGTAGAAGTAAAAGGTTAACAGACCCAGACATGCCACGGAGCAGAAATCTTTTAATTTATAGAGTGTGCTAAAGGAGATTTCCGTGCCCGCCATGGATAACACACGTTCGCTGATCATGCCGTTATAAAGTGCATACAGCAGACAGATTAGACCAATCAGCAGCAGGGAATCGTCTCTGTTTCGGTAGAGTGCAGACCCTAGGTAACTGATGAGGAATATGATCGAAATGGTACCCAGTACAGCAAGCGTGCCAAATTCGATAGCTGTGTTGAATTGATGTTTTTTCAGCATGGCTGCTTGTTCGCCAAAAAAGAGTGGACCCGGAATGCCAGAGTCCGTGTAATCGTAATTAGCCACCCGAATCAAAATCTCAATGTCACCGCCATGATAGGGGAAAAAGCCAATCTGGGGGGAGTTGCCTGGTCGGTAACCTGCGGATTTTGCCACGGCATGCCCGTCTTCCAGCAGCTTGTTGCCATTAATGTAGATCTCGCTGGCAAAACGGATGTTCATTTTTTTGATCGCCAGTGTTCCCTCAACAGGTGCATTACGCAGTACCAGTCGATACGTGGCGAAGCCGTGGGTTGGCAGTCGTTCACCATCCACTTTAAGTCGATTCCAGGAGCCGGGAACGGTTGCATAGGTGTCGGGTGCTTTCGTTGGACCAGCCTGATTCGATGTTGCAGATTCGTCAGGAAGCAATCGCTCCCAGTAAAATTCCCACTCCCCGTCCAGCTTGATCCGCTCGTCTTGTTCAGGGTCCCAGGCCGAGAGGTCCAGAACACCTTGACGGGCATGAAGCGCAGCAGATTGTGGTTCTCTGATCGTTGACAGCAGCAGTACGGTAATAGCGAGTACAACAGTCAGGACAACGCCTGAAATTTTTAATAACACGAAATGCTGCTCCTTTAGAGATTGTTCAATCCTTTGGTAGCTTCGGACAAAATCTCTTGTATTCTATCGGCATTGTAGCGAATATCTCTGGGGGGTGCAATCATATTTCGACAAATTCCTTCATACCCACCCCGTGAATTCCAATATTGAGGCTTTTGCAGACTGTGCTTCTGTATGAGCGCCTTTGCGCCAGGCTTTAGGCGATTCGCCCATCAGTTTGGCGAAGCAGCGGTTAAAGCTGGAGATGGATCGGAAGCCGACCTGCTCAGAGATGGACAGAATGGAGGCCTCGGTGCTTTTTAATCGTTTGCATGCCTCTTCAATCCGGGTACTGTTCAGAAAATCAAGCGGCGTGGTTCCCATAATTTCATGGAACTTGCGGCGAAAATGCGTTGTACTCAGATGACACAGATCAGCGAGGTAATCGATGGTCACAGGCATCATATAGTTTTTGGTGATAAACTCCAGCACGGGTGAGATGACCAAGTCACCTTGGAGGTCTCTTTCCCGTTCGTGATCCTGAGATGACAAGCGTTCGCTGCTCGCATGAATTCGAAGCAGTTCGATATATAGAGACATCAACAAGCCGTACGCGCTCTCCCGATAGTAGGGGGACTGCTGCTTCATTTCTTCAACGATTGAAGTTGCGAGCATATGAATTTTGGGATGCTGTTCCTTATTCAGAATGCAATTGGTTCCCTGAATCGCCCATAGATTCGGTTCAATGTGAGTTTGTGCTCTTTTGAGCGAATGACGAAAGAGTTCTTCCGGTGAAAAAAAGATATAAGCCCACAGGCTGGCGTTATCAGGTGAACTGTATGTGGTATGCGGAAGATATCGGGGAATGAACGTGATGTCCCCTGCTCGAAAAGGCACAGATTCTCCCTTAATCTCCATGATCCCCCCATCTGAATAACAGATGCCAATCTCCATGTGGTTATGGAAATGAAGATGCTCACTCTTGATATCGGATATTCTCCAGCGGTCTCCACTGAGTAACAGGACAGGGAAATCAATGGGCAGGCTATAGTGACGATATTCAATGACAGGTTTCTTCGGTTTGGGCATTTTCGAGGACTCCTATGTATAAATGATTGAAATTGCACAGTTTTGTTATGAATATGCTTAGATTGTGACTATTTTACTGCGTACAATGGAATAAGTAAAGCGTTTACATTAATGGACGGACACCTCTCAGGGCGCACTTGGGGGCGTGTGCACAGGGAGAGGGGAATAACAATGCTTCAAGTGAAATATGACAGGGATCAGATTCTACACGTAATCGAGAACGTTACCAAGAAAACACTGGATATGGATCTGACATGGGATTGGCCCGGTGGAGTGGCTTATTATGGTGTATCCAGAGCCTATCAAACGACAGGCAACCAAGAGATTCTGGACAGACTGGTGAAATGGGCAGACGAATATATCGAGCTGGGTCTGCCAAGTTGGACGGTGAATACATGTGCCATGGGCCATGTGCTCATCACTTTATATGAAGAAACCGGGGATCAGAAATATTGGAACATTGTCCTCAGCAAGGTTGATTATCTCCAGAATCATGCGCTTCGTTTTGGAGACAATGTGCTTCAGCATACGGTATCGGTTTCCAATGATTTTCCGGAACAGGCTTGGGCGGATACCTTGTTTATGGCGGCATTTTTCCTGCTCCGCGTAGGTAGCAAATTAAAAGACGAAGCCATGATTCAGGATGCGCTGAATCAGTATTACTGGCATATCAAATACCTGCAAGATCCGAGCAGCAGTCTGTGGTATCACGGTTATAACAATATCAACAAGGACCATATGTCCGGATTTTACTGGGGAAGAGCGAACGCTTGGGGAGCCTATACCATGTCTCAGGTGAAACCTCAGCTCAACGACTGGTACTTGTATCCCCAATGTATGGACGTAGAGTGTGCCCTTCGTGATCAATTGGCGGCTCTCAAGCTGGTGCAGACCGAGAATGGCTTGTGGCGTACCGTTTTGGATGACGAAGAATCGTATGAAGAGGTGTCAGCCTCCGCGGGTATTGCAGCAGCGATGATCAATAACGGCAATCCACTGCATACCAAATACGTGCAAAAGGCATTGGAAGGCATCCTGAACAACATTAGCGAAGATGGACGGGTGCTTGGTGTATCTGGCGGTACGGCGGTAATGAAGGATCGGGATGGCTATCGCAATATACCAAAAGACTGGATTCAGGGCTGGGGTCAGGGCCTGGCACTCGCTTTTCTGTCCGATATGTTGAGATAGGGAGGGAACCCAATTGTCCAAATTAACCAAAGGCTCCTTTACACTACCGGGAGAATCCGGTTATGAAGCACTGACGCTTGAACTTGCCGACCGCTGGGGTGCCGATGTGATCCGTGACAGTGACGGTACAAAATTGTCCGATGAGATTATTAATGCCGGATACGGCATCTATTCAACCATTTGCATTATTCGGGATCATAATGAGTGGGCATCCCGTAATCTGGATAAGCTGCAGCAATGTTTTCTAATAACGAATCCAAAGGTTGCTGTCCAAGATTATGTATCCATCTATCTGATGGAGGACTTCTTCGCTGAACAATTCAGGGTGAATGATTCGAAAGAAGCGTTTAAGTATTGGCAGGTGTACGACCGAACGACTGGGGAAGAAGTTCCTAGAGGACAGTGGAATTATGAAAGGGAATCTGGCAATGTTGTCATTACCGGCGTTGCTCCTTGGCATAAATACACGGTGAGTTTCATGGTTTATCGGATATGGGAAGAGATTTCCATGTACAATCACACGACGAATAATTGGGACAAAGAGCATCTGATGCAGATTGACCCGATCTATACAGACACCCAAACCTATTTGCTGGATTGGATGGAAAAGTGGTGCCAAGAACACCCGGAAACAACCGTTGTACGTTTTACGTCCCTATTTTATAACTTCGCCTGGATCTGGGGCAGTGATGAGCGGAATCGCCATCTGTTCTCGGATTGGGGTTCATACGATTTCACGGTAAGTTCGAGAGCGCTGGATCTGTTTGCTCAAAAATATGGGTATTCACTCTCCGCCGAGGACTTTGTAAATGGCGGTAAATATCAGGTCACTCATATGCCTGCGGATCAGCGCAAACTGGACTGGATGGCATTTATCAATGATTTTGTCATTGAATTCGGTAAAAAGTTAATTGATATTGTACACAAACATGACAAGCTGGCGTATGTCTTCTATGATGACAGCTGGGTGGGCATGGAGCCGTATAATGATCGCTTTGAGGAATTTGGATTCGACGGCATGATCAAATGTGTGTTCTCCGGTTACGAGGCAAGAATGTGCTCCGGCGTTAAGGCTGATACCCATGAGATTCGCTTGCATCCCTACTTGTTCCCAGTTGGCTTAGGCGGGCTTCCTACCTTCAAAGAGGGAGGAGACCCTACCCTGGATGCGAAGAAATACTGGATTAATATCCGGCGTGCGCTGCTGCGTGAGTCGATTGACCGGATTGGACTGGGTGGATATTTGCATCTGGTTGAGCCTTACCCGGACTTTGTGGATTATATCGAGAAGATTGCCCATGAATTCAGGGAAATGAAAGAGCTACATCAGGCTGGAAAGCCTTATCAGATCAAGACAAAGGTAGCCGTGCTGCATAGCTGGGGCAAGTTAAGATCGTGGACCTTGTCCGGTCATTTTCATGAAACGCATATGCATGATCTGATTCATGTGAATGAGGCATTAGCCGGGTTGCCTGTTGACGTGCAGTTTATTGATTTTGATGATATTCGTCAGGGCGCATTGAAGGATATAGATGTCGTCATCAATGCCGGCTCTGCAGGTTCAGCATGGAGCGGTGGAGAGCACTGGAGTGACCACAAGTCTGTGGACTTATTGACACAATGGGTATATGAGGGTGGTACCTTTATTGGCATTAACCAGCCTTCGGCAATGGACGGGTACGACAGCTTTTTCAGAATGGCTCATGTGCTTGGGGTGGATGAGGATACAGGTGCAAGGGTTGTTCATGGAAAATGGTCGTATGAGGTTAATGATGAGTATGGTTTGGTGCCTGAGGGGGCCAGCATACTTCCGAAAGATAACATTTATCTTACTGATGGATCAGCAGCTGTAGTGAGTGAAACGGATGGTCAGATCACACTGTCCACACATGCTTTTGGAAAAGGAAAAGGGATCTACCTGCCTTCCTTCGAATTCAGCTGGGAAAATACAAGACTACTTCTGAATTTGATTCGATTTGCGGGCAATGAATTCCATGAAACAAAGTACATCACGGATAACTTGTATACTGAGTGCGCCTATTACCCCGAGAGCAACATATTGGTTGTGATCAATAATAGCAATCAGGTTCAGTCCACGACGATCAATACAGAGCATGAAAAACAGACCGTGGAATTGGAGCCGTATGATACGGTGATCACCAAAATTGGTTTAACAAAATCGGTATCCCCATAGAATAATGACTCGATAGACCGTATTCCTTAACCAGGGAGCGGTCTATTTTAGTTATTAGGGCGTGTCTGAAAACTCTGAAGAAAGCAGATTTTATCGTACGGATATTACTTTATAGTTTTAACACTATTTAGTAGAATATTTAAATAAGGATAGGGATCATGAGCCCTAATATATTATTGTTTTCATCTTTTTAAAGGAGAGAGTGCCCTAATGTACAGTTATAAATTGTTGGACAAAATAAGCATGGAGACACTTCACGAGGCGTTTGTGGATGCGTTCTCCGACTATCAGGTTAAAATGGATTTGCCTTTTTGGAAGTTTCAACAAATGCTCCAACGAAGGGGTTATCACCCCGAAATATCTATGGGAGCCTTTAAAGATGAGAGAATGGTCGGATTTGTTATCAATGGACTTCGAAGCTGGAATGGAAAGACAACTGCATATGATCTTGGGACAGGCGTTGTAAAAGATTGCAGGCGGCAAGGCATTACAAGCGATCTGCTCTTGAATATTCAAAAGCTGTTAAAAGAAAAAAATGTAGAGCACTATTTGCTGGAAGTCATCCAATCCAACGAATCTGCAGTTCAACTGTACAGTAAACAAAACTTCAAAATTCAAAGGGAATTTTCATGTTTCCAGTTGCAAAAAGATCAATTCATACCGCAAACGACCTCCACGGTGGAATGTGTGGAGAGAATCGATTTGGAGCAGTTTAAGGAATTTTGGGATGTGGAGCCCTCCTGGCAAAATTCAATTGATTCCATCTACGCTGTACCGGAGGCTTTTATCTATGTGGTAGCACGTCAGGATCACAGCATTGTTGGTTATGGCATTATAGATCAAAAAACAGGTGATATTCCACAGCTTGCAGTGAACCAAAATTACCGGGGCAAAGGTATTGCAAGCAGCATCCTGACAGAGATGGTCCAACGCACAGAATCGCCTAGAATCAGTGTCCTCAATGTGGAGTCTCATCTGAAACCGATGCAAGATTTCCTCTTGGTCAAATCAGGTTTTGCATATCATGTGGGCCAGTACGAAATGCTCTTGAAATTATAACGTGATCGTCGTTTCGACTTAAGATCAGATCGGGTTCAAACGAAAATATGTGGGGTGTTAGCGTCTGTCTTGTTGGACCAGTTGAACGGGAGGTTGAATAAAGGCTTCCCGGAAATCCTGGATTGCAGTATCCAACCCATCCTGTACTCGTTATAATAATGTTGATATATGACATGGTTAGAGGAGACAAAGACATAACATGAGCCGAAAGACATACTGTAAGCGTATTCAGTTTCTGGATGATTGGAGTCTCAAAACCAAGTTGTACATATTGTTCATTTTTTGTGTGCTGGTCCCGGTCCTGGTCACAAATACCGTGTTTTACCAAAGTATCAAAGGTAATATTGAAGAGAAGGAGCATAGCCGATTCAATGAAATGCAGCAAAGGATCAAGTTCAACCTGCGGAACAGTATAGACAATAGCTTGTATGTGTCCAATTTTCTCTATACCGATGGAACGCTGAACCGGTTCATGGAGTTCAAGTATCGCGATCAGGAAGACTATTACTCTGCCTACTATGATATGCTTAGCAACAACAATCTGGTCAGGTACTATTACAGCTACCAGCAGGTGAATCAAATTATGTTTTATGTTGGCAATGATACCTTCGTCAATGGAGGAAACTTCATTAAGCTGGATGATGAGGTGAAGAAAAGTGATTGGTATCAAGCGCTGATGAACACGAGCGACCATATCATGATCTATTCGTATTTTGACAAACAACAGGCGGAGATGTCGCAAAGTCAGGGAGGACGCAAAGTAAGCATTATTCGTAAGCTGGATTACTTTGGGGAGCAACAGGTTGAAAAGGTGTTAAAGGTAGATCTGGACTACGCTTTCATCAACAAATCGCTTAAAAATGAGGGAGCAAATGGGAAGGTGTATGTCGTTTCGGATGGCAGGGTCATTTTCTCGAACGATTCAAAAATGAATCAGATGCGCAAGCCATTTAATCTGATTGCAAACAGTCCAATTGACCCTGTTCAATCCATGCAATCGATTCCCGTCGTATCCGAGGATTGGCAGATTATTGTCAGTACGGAGAAACTGGACGTTCTGTCGGAGATTGTTAATTCAAAGATTAATTTGACTCTACTAATCATTCTTAATCTGTTGGTGCCGACACTGCTAATCTGGTTGATATCCAGATCACTGGTCATCAGAGTTGATCGGATAGCGAAGCACCTGGATCAAGTGAAGCATGAGAAATTTGAAGTGATATCGGGACCTGTGGGCAAGGACGAGATCGGCAGCCTGACCCATAGTTATAACATGATGGTCATCAAGATCAAGAACCTGATTGAGATTGTGTTTAAGGGTCAGGTGGAGCGGCAAGCCCTTGAGCTCTCCAAAAAGCAGGCGGAGCTGAAAGCCCTTCAGAGTCAGGTGAATCCCCATTTCATGTTCAACACGCTTGAAACGATCCGTATGCGGAGCTTGATCAAGGACGAGCTTGAAACCTCCGATGTCATTCATAAACTGGCACTGCTGTTACGTCAGACGATCAATTGGGGCGACGATCTGATTACAATTGCAGAGGAAATCAATTTTGTGGAGAGTTATCTGAGTATCCAGCAGTATCGCTTTGGCGAAAAGCTGCAATTCGCAATCCGGATCACAGACGAATCCATTGCTGCCATGATGATACCAAAGCTCACCGTCCTCACCTTTGTGGAGAATGCTTGTATCCATGGCATTGAGGGGACGTCGAATGATGGGGTCGTGGAGGTATTATTCGAAATTCGAAGTAAGGATCTGTACATTTCCATTCGAGATACCGGAGTCGGTATGGATCAGGACAAGCTGGCCTCGCTCCGCAAAATGATGCAAGACCCGAGTATGGATCGGATGAGCGAGCTTAGCAGCATTGGTATGATGAATGCATATATTCGGCTGCGGATGTATTTTGATGATTTCGTTCAGGTGCACATATTCAGTGAAAAGGGGAAAGGAACAACGATTGGCATTCAAATTCCTCTTATGCAGGCATCTCAAGAATAAGGAGCGAGGATATGATCAACGTGCTGATTGTGGACGATGAGCCATTTATTCGCCAAGGACTTCTATTGTTAATTGATTGGGAGTCTTACGGATTTCAGATTTGCGGTCAGGCTTCCAATGGCATGAAGGCATTGGAGTGTATACGCGCTATGCAGCCCGATCTGGTGATTTCCGACATTAAGATGCCGGAAATGGACGGATTGCAGCTTGCCCAAACCTTGTACGAGCAATATAGCGGTGACATCAAGCTGATTCTTCTTAGTGGATTCTATGAGTTCGGATACGCCAAGCAGGCAATTAAATATCAGGTGGATGACTATATTCTCAAGCCTATTGTGAAGACCGAACTGGTTCAGGTGCTTGAGGAGTTCAGAGTCGCATTTAATGAGCGGACGGAAGAGAAGCGATATCAGCAAAAAAAAGATCGGATTATTATGGCTCAGCATATGCAGTCAATTTTGCTTGGGGTGGCTGAGGAGGATGCTGTTACGAGCCTACAGTCCCACTATCAAGATGCCGGCATACTGCGTTGCATCCTGATTGAGGCGGAAGCTGGTCCAGAACAGGGAACGGATTGGTGCGCTCGGGTTGAGGCATGGGTGGGCAGGCCCTTGCCGGGACAAATTTTGAAGCCGTTCACAGGTGATAAAAATGCGGTTCTGCTCATGGTTACGGACCTGATGGTGAACCGTGAGGCAGTGACCTTGGAGCAATATTTGACCCGATTACATGCCGATCTGAGCCATGGTCAAGAGGCGGCTATTGCTTGTTATGTCGGGAAGGAAGTATATGAGTTGGAGGCGCTGCATGAGTCTTATCAATCCTGCGGCATAATGAAAAGCTTACGTTTCTTCACCACTTGCAGGCCCATTTATTATTTCGAACTTATGGATACGACCCTATTTGTTAATCCGCCGGGACAGTTCGAAAAACAATTGTTTGATGGGCTTGTTAAGTCTATTGAGGAACAGCAGACGGATGAGTTATATAGTCATGCAAAGGCCATTTTTCAATTTTTTCTGGATGAGCGAATCGAGCCTGGTATTGTCCGCATCCACTTGCATTATTTGGCATACACATTGCTGGATCTCGTGAATAACGATACGGTTACTCCAGATTCCGGGCTGATGGAATCGACTTTTCTGAAGGTGAACTACGCGATGTTATCCATGGAGGAAAACATTGAACATTTATGCGGATTTTCGCTCATGTGCGCAGAGAAACTGAAGGAGCAGCAAAAGTCAAATGCGATGGGCGTATTAGCCAAAATCGAGGCCTTCATTCACGAGCATTACAGAGAAAATATCAGCCTGAAATTGCTCGGGGAGCAGTTTTACATGAATAGTGCATATCTGGGTCAGATTTTCAAAAAGCATTTCTCGATCAGCTTCAGTGATTATTTGAATCAATTGCGTATTGAGGAAGCCGCCCGGCTGTTGCGCAGAACAGATCAAAGAGTATACGAAATCGCAACAATGGTGGGATATCGGGATTCCGATTACTTTATTAGCCGGTTCGAGAAACTCATGGGGGAGACTCCTGCACAATATCGTAAAAGTGCCCATGCTGCGTACTCTCTTGATTAACATCCTGCACTCCTTGACGGAGCGGCGGGATATTTTTTTTCGCAGATGCTGGAATTAGTGGGATTCCATCTATAGTTTATCCCGTTGAGAGGGGCATGGAAGCATGATAATTTTAAGTCAGCCTTTGGAAAGCGCTTTCCAAAAAGCTTCTGTCAATATAATCGATGGAGGGGTCATGATGAAAAAGGATGTTAGAAAAAGAATCAAGTATAGTGCTCTGCTCGCTTTAATACTGGTCATCGCACTCGCTGGATGTACACCGGGATCGTCCTCGAAAGGGGAAAAGACAGCAGATGGAAGGGAATTGAAACAATTTTCCGCATTTTTTGCCGTACCAGGAAAAATTGCGCCTGACGATAATCGGGTGTTAAAGGCTATTGAGGAGAAAACAGGCGTCAGAGTAACGATGGACTGGCTTACGGGCCAAACAGCCAAAGAGCGGATTGGTGTACTCATTGCAGGCGGCGAATATCCCGATTTTATCGATGGGAGTGATGGTACTCAGCAACTGGTAGCAGCAGGGGCGTTAGTACCACTTGAGGATTACATCGATAAATATCCAAACATCAAAAATTACCTGGGCGAAGACTGGAAGAAGATGAAAAATACGACGGATGGACATATCTACTTCATTCCTCAATTCGGCAATATACAAGAAAAGTCGATGAAAGTATCCCATGACGGAGAAGCATTCTGGATTCAGAAGGCCGTACTGGAGTGGGATAATTATCCGACAATCAAAACGCTTGACCAATACTTCGACTTGATTGAACGGTATAAAGCAGCTCACCCGACCGTTGATGGTCAGCCAACCATTGGATTTGAAATTATCTCCTATGACTGGCGTTATTTCGCACTGGAGAACCCTCCGCTCTTCATGGCTGGTTATCCGAACGAAGGCGCAGCCATCGTTGATAAAGAAACACTGACGGCCAAAAACTATAATACCATTCCGGAAGCGAAGGCATATTTCAAGAAGATCAATGAGGTATATCATCAAGGTTTGGTCGATAACGAAACCTTTACAGCAAACTATGATCAATATATCTCCAAAATTTCAACCGGACGTGTGCTGGGCATGGTGGATCAAGGATGGCAGTTCCTTGACGCCGAGGCATCACTCGTGAAGCAAAAATTGTACGACAAAACCTATGTACCGTTGTCCATTACACTCTCCGAGGATGTTAAAGGGCGTTATCAGAACAATCCAATCCTTAACGTGAATGGTGGCCTGGCCATTACAAAGAGCTGCGAGGATATCGAGGGAGCACTTCAATATATTAATGATTTGCTGGACCCTGAGATGGAGGTATTGAGAACCTGGGGACAGGAAGGCGTGGATTACCAAGTAGATGACAAAGGCGTGTTCTCCAGGAATGAAGAGCAACGTGCGAATTCCAAAGATCCGGACTGGGTGCTGGCAAACACGGGAAGCCCGTTGGTCTATTTCCCGCATCATGAAGGCATGACCGCTGACGGGAAAAATGCCCTTGACCCTAAGGAGCAGCCGGAGGAGTATCTTGCTACATTGAATGACATCGACAAAAAAGTGCTGAAGGCTTATGGATATACGAAGTTTACCGACTTCCTTGAGCCTGCGGAGGAAAATGAACCGTGGTTCCCAATCTATACCTATAATTTTGAACCGAATAAACCGGAGACCATCGCCAGACAGAAAATGGACGATGTAAAACGCAAATGGCTGCCCAAAGTGATTATGACTTCACCAGCCGAATTTGATAAGGCTTGGGAAGAATATCAAGCCACGCTCAAGGAAAGTGCAGATATTAAAGCGTATGAAGATGCGCTGACGGAAGAAGTCCGCAGACGTATGGAACTGTGGGGATAAAGGCCTGTCACACAGAAAGGCTATGGGGAACCCCGTAGCCTTTCTTACACGCTAGATTGGGAGATTGGATAGGAATGGAATCGATTCACCCAGACTGGGTGATATAGATAAACTCGTAAGCAAGGAGAGAAAAACATGGCCAAAAAGGAGTTGCAGCCTTCGTTAAAAACCAGCCATATCCCTGCGGGAACAAGCTGGATCGGGTACAACCTGTCCAGAATGAAAAGTCAGCGACAATTAATGTGGATGTCATTTCCGTTTATTGCGTTTATCGCTATTTTTGCGTATGGACCATTATGGGGCTGGTTGATGGCGTTTCAGAATTATAGACCGGGCATTGGTTTTATGGAGCAGGATTGGGTTGGGGTGGATCATTTTCGAACGTTATTCACGGACCCTACATTTTTACGTGTCATTCGCAATACGCTGGCGATGAGCCTGATCAGTCTGTTTCTGGGATTTGTCGGCTCAATTGGTCTGGCGCTCTTATTGAATGAACTGCGAATGGTATTGTTCAAACGCGTGGTACAGACGGTTTCCTACCTTCCACATTTCCTGTCGTGGATCATCGTAACAGGTATTGTTGCGAATGTATTATCAACGGAAACAGGAATAGTGAATGTGCTGTTGACGAAATTGGGCCTGATTGATGCACCGATCAATTTTTTTGCCGAACCAAAGTACTTCTGGGGTATTGTAGGTCTGTCCAGCATGTGGAAGGAAATTGGCTGGGGCACGATTATTTATCTGGCGGCCATGGCGTCGATTAATCCGAGCTTGTACGAGGCAGCTTCCATCGACGGAGCCGGACGGTTTCGTAAAATGTTCAATGTCACGCTTCCAAGCATCAAACCAACGATTATTATCCTGCTTATCATCAACGTTGGTAACGTACTGAACGCGGGTTTTGAGATTCAATACTTGCTGGGGAACGGACTTGTGCAGGATGTATCCGAGACGATCGACATTTTTGTTTTGAAATACGGGATTAATCTCGGCAACTACTCACTTGCCACCGCAGCAGGCATTTTCAAAAGTGTGGTCAGTCTGGTGCTCATATTTATCGCCAACGGGATTGCCAAGTCTCTTGGTGAAGAGCGATTGATATGATAAGGGGGCAGAGCTGTGAAACGATTTAGTAGAAACCGAAGCTTAGGAGACTCTATTTTTTCTATAACCAATGGCATATTTATGTTGCTTGTCATGGTTGTTACGTTATATCCTTTTTTAAACACCATTGCCGTATCTTTCAATAACGGGCTGGATACGATCCGCGGGGGGATCTATCTCTGGCCGAGGGAATGGACGCTGCAAAATTACGTCTCCGTATTCCAAAACCCGAATCTGACACAAGCCGCATTTGTTTCGGTCGCCAGAACCGTGGTGGGAACGGTTGTACAGCTGTTCTGTACAGCCATGCTGGCCTATGTGCTGAGCCGCAAGGAGTATATGTTTAACAAATTGGTCACAACGCTGTTTGTCATGACGATGTATTTCAGCGGCGGCTTAATTCCGGGATACATGCTGATCAAACAAGTGGGGCTGCTGAACAGCTTCTGGGTATACATTATTCCCGGGTTGATCGGGGTGTTCAACATGATCGTCATTCGTACCTACATTCAGGGACTGTCGGAGGGATTGATTGAATCCGCGAAGATGGATGGAGCCGGAGATTTTCGGATTTTCATGCGTATCGTGCTTCCCCTATCCAAACCGGTTCTGGCTACGGTTGCACTGTTTATTGCTGTAGGTCAGTGGAACTCCTGGTTTGACTCCATGTTGTACACGGCGGGAAATCGGAATTTGACCACCTTGCAGTATGAGCTGATGAAATTGTTATCCTCTGCGACCTCACAGGGGGGGACCGTCAACGTGGATTCATTCAAAAATGTAACCAACATGGTGACGCCTGTATCCATTCGGGCAGCAATCACGGTTGTGACGGCAATGCCGATTGTTTTACTGTATCCGTTCTTGCAAAAATACTTTGTGACTGGACTAACCATTGGAGGGGTAAAAGAATGAAGAATACAACTCAAAGCGAACAATGCACGTTTAACAATCCGATTATGCCCGGGTTTTATCCAGATCCGTCCGTATGCCGGGTGGGTGAAGATTTTTATCTGGTGACATCAACATTTGCCTATTTTCCTGGCGTTCCGATCTTTCAGAGCCGTGATCTAGTGAATTGGAAACAGATTGGAAATGTGCTGGACCGCCCTTCGCAATTAAATCTTCAGGGAGCAGGCCATTCACAGGGGATATTCGCTCCAACGCTTCGGTATCATGAAGGCACCTTCTATATGATTACAACTAATGTATCACATGGCGGCAATTTTGTTGTAACCGCTACCGACCCGGCTGGGCCATGGTCTGATCCTTATTTTATTGAAGGCGCAGAAGGCATAGACCCTACAATTTTCTTCGATGATGGCAAAGCGTATTACCTTGGTACACGTCCTTGCTCCGAGGGAGTTCGTTACAATGGGAACTGGGAAGTGTGGCTGCGGGAGTTGGATCTGGGCAGTATGAAACTGGTGGGAGACAGTTACGTTCTGTGGCGCGGGGCGATGGTGGATGTCATCTGGCCGGAAGGCCCGCATCTGTATAAGATCGATGAGTATTACTATTTATTGATTGCAGAGGGAGGCACAGGGCCAAACCATGCCGTGACCATTGCTCGTAGCAAAAGTTTGACCGAAGGATACGTCGGGAATCCGAATAATCCAATCATTACACATCGCCATTTGGGTAAACGTTACCCTGTTGTTAATGTAGGACATGCCGACTTGGTGCAGGCTGCGAATGGTCAATGGTTCATGGTCATGCTTGCTTCGCGTCCATATGGAGGGAGCTATAGCAACCTGGGGCGGGAGACGTTCCTTGCTTCTGTCGTTTGGGAGGACGGATGGCCTGTTGTCAATGAGGGCCGCGGAATCCTGGAGGAGCAGGGCACGTTGGATTTGAAGCCTGTTCCGGTAGAGCCGCAACTGCGTTTTGACCATTTTGACAGTGATAAACTGGGCTTGCAATGGATGTTCCTGCGCAATCCTCAGGAGGATCTCTATTCATTAACCGAACGAAAAGGATACTTGCGACTGAAGCTGAAACCGCAAACATTGAAGGAAAAAGAAAATTCCAGCTTTGTTTGTCTGCGTCAAAGGCATATGGATTATGTCGCAGCTACAGCGATGGAATTTGTGCCCGGGAATACCAACGAAACGGCTGGTCTTGTCGTCATTCAGAACGATCTATATCACGTACGGATTGAGCGTGCTCTGGCGGATAAACAGCAGGTGCTGCGTGTATTGACCTGTATAGATGGTCAGGATACCCACATAGCGCAAATCGCACTGGAGGGTGATGTATCGCGGGTGTATATCAAACTGGCCGCAACAGGTCAGCAACTAAACTTCTATTACAGCACAGATGGAAGTCAGTATCATCTGGTGGCGGAACAGGTGGATACAAGCAGCTTGAGCACCGAAGTAGCCGGCGGCTTTGTTGGCTGTTGTATCGGAATGTTTAGCAGCAGCAACGGTACTTCTTCCGATCAGGTAGCGGACTTTGACTGGTTTGAATATGGTTCATATAAATAATATTTAGATGACAGAATAACAGCAAGAAAGCTCAATCCGGTGGCGGTAGTCCAGGAATTGAGCTTTTTTTCGTTCTTTTTGCCAAACGGCTATGGGGAGGCGTTACAGTTTATTGTCCAGCTTCATGTGCTGAGCTTTTTATGATGTTAACCATTTTACGCTGAGCATCCCTTGCTTCCGGAATCGGATAGAGGACAAAGACATGGTTCATTTTGGGGTAAACGTACGTTTGATGATCGATTCTTTGATCCGTCAGCAGTTTGTCGAGCTTCATATTATCAGGAAACAAACCCTCGTGAGTCCCGATAAAGATGCTGATTTTGCCCAGACCGGCGAAATCTCCGTAGATTGGACTGATTAACGGATCGTTCAACGGTTTGTCAGCTGCCCAGATCCGCCGGATGACATCATACCCTTCGACAGCGAGCATAGGGTCGCGGGTCTCGTAATCAAATATGACTGGATTGTCCAGCACCATATCCACACAAGGTGATAACAAGATGATATCTTTGGGCTGCGGGAGATCATGCATCTTCAGATAATGAGCCAAGGCTAGGGATATATTCCCGCCTGCGGAATCGCCCATAATGGTCAGTTGTGCCGGGTCGTCCACGGAGGCAAGCAGATCCCGGTATAGATTGAGCAGTTTCGGATACGTGTGCTGATAATTAAAATACGGAACCTTTGGATAGATGGGAGCAACAACTTTGGCATTCAGAGCCTGAGCCATGCGGTCCATGAATTTCCAGTGTAAAGACAGCGGCTGGTGTGTATGTGCCCCGCCATGAATGTAGAGAATGACCCTCTGTTCACGGGAATGCTGATCGTTTAATGTGAACACCTGCATGTCTTCATGGGAGCGATCTTTAATGGAAGATGACAGTTTTATTTTACCCAAGGTATAAGGTTTAATGTTTTCCAAGCCCATATGATCCAGGTGTTTTCGGGTAAGCTCGCGTGTTGAAAAAAATTTCTTGGTATCTAACGTTCCGATATATTTCTCGAATAGAAAGCTCGTCAACGAGCGTTTGTGATTATGGATATACATGTTCATTGAGGAATCACCCTTCCTGATGGAGTTCAGATATACAATCTGTTGAGACTATAAGAGAAGTATAAAGGTTGAAGTGTACTTCAAGGTCAATCTTAATTTTTCCATCAAACCGTTTACGGTTAGAGTAAAGCATGGTACCCGTTCTATGTTATGATATTTGCATCTTCAAAAGTTCGATTGAAGGGGCATAGCGTATGAATCAGAGCATACAACAGTTTAAAGCGGATTTTTTCAAAGCATTGGCACACCCGATGCGGATTCAGATTCTGGAACTGCTGAGTGAAGGAGCCAAAAACGTGAATGAACTGCAAAGCATTCTGGGATCGGAAGGCTCTGCCGTTTCACAGCAACTGGCTGTATTGCGCAGCAAAAACGTTGTCCACGGAATCAAAGAAGGGACAACCGTCACCTATTCGCTGCGTGATCCGCTGATTAAGGACCTGCTGGCAGTCACCAAACAGATTTTTGACAATCATCTGGTTGATGCCATTTCCATGCTGGAAGATATTCGTAAAGAGTCCTGACACAATAAACAAGAGCAACTGGGTGTAAGCTCCGGAGGTTCTTGTTTTTTTGTGTTAGGTTCCTGCTGGGATTGTGCGTAATCCGATTGACAGGACGTATGCAGGGGAGTAGTCTTTTAAATATATTCAAATATTCAAATATATGAAGAAAAGAAGGTTTTTGTACATGAAATGGATGGGGAGATATGCAGGGTACAATGCTGCCGCTTTTCGCAAGGATCTGTTATCAGGACTGATTGTAGGTATCATTGCGATTCCACTCGGTATGGCCTTTGCCATCGCTTCCGGGGTCAAACCGGAGTATGGATTGTATACCACAGTAATCGCAGGGATTCTCATTTCCTTGCTGGGTGGGTCCAAGTTCCAGATTGGCGGGCCAACGGGGGCATTCATTCCGATCCTATTTGCCATTGTGATGCAGTATGGATATGAGAATCTGCTGATCGCCGGAATGATGGCCGGTTTGATGCTTGTACTAATGGGCGTATTCAAGCTCGGGGCATTAATTAAGTTTATTCCAAAGCCGGTGACTATTGGTTTTACGGCAGGGATCGCCGTCATTATTTTTAGCGGACAAATAACGAACTTTCTAGGACTTCGAGGCATCGAGAAACACGAGGATTTCTGGTCCAATATGAAAGAAATCGGGATGCATATCTCGACGATTAATATATACAGTGTGCTTACAGCTGGAATCTGTCTGGCTGTTCTTCTGCTTGTGCCCAAGTTTGCACCAAAGGTGCCTGCATCACTGGTGGGGCTGGTTCTTTCGACGGTAGTCGCGGCGTTCTTTTTTGAAGGGCAGGTGGCTACAATTGGTTCGTCCTTTGGCGCCATACCTAACTCTTTGCCTCAGTTTCATGTGCCAGAGATCACTTGGGAGCGTATTGTGAACTTGCTGCAACCCGCTTTTGTCATCGCCATGCTGGGTGGAATTGAATCGCTGCTATCCGCAGTTGTTGCCGATGGCATGACCGGAAGTCGGCATAACAGCAATCGAGAGTTGATTGGGCAGGGGATTGCTAATATGGTGACGCCGTTGTTTGGTGGTATTCCTGCAACAGGAGCGATTGCACGCACAGCAACAAATATCAAATCCGGCGCAGTATCGCCATGGTCTGGCGTGATTCACGGTGTAGTGGTTTTGCTGGTACTTGTTCTCTTTGCGCCATATGCATCTCACATTCCTCTTGCCAGTATGGCTCCCGTTCTCATGCTGGTTGCCTGGAATATGAGTGAACGGAGATCCTTCATGCATGTCATGAAAACCAAAACGAGCGATTCACTCGTTCTGCTTATTACCTTTTTGCTGACCGTATTTACAAGTTTAACAACGGCTGTAGAGGTTGGGTTGATTCTGGCGGTCCTTTTATTTGTTAAACGGATGAGTGAGATGTTGAAGGTTGCCAAAGTACTACCCGATCCCGATCATAAACATGAGAAAGTCATGGCCCACATGGTTCGGGAAGGACATGACTGCCCGCAAATAAGCCTATACACAATTGAAGGGCCACTTTTTTTCGGCGCAGCGGATATGTTCGAGAAGTCGGTCATGGATTCGATTCATCGGCGACCAGGCACTCTGCTGTTGCGAATGGGTAAGGTGCCTTTTATGGATACAACAGGTGAATCCAATCTGGCCCGTGTTGTCAAACATATGGAGAGATCCGGGGGCAGGATTTTACTTTCAGGCATTCAGGCGCAACCGTTGGAGATGTTGAAGAGAACAGGTTTGATTGAACGGATTGGTCCGGATCATATGTTTGAGCACACGGGTGAAGCCATCAATTATGCATTATTGCATCTGGATGTTCAGAAATGTAGGGGGTGCACACATTTTGCCTTTCGTGAATGCGTTGCATTGTCGAGTGCTGGCACCGACCCAGAGTGTAATAACCTGCTGAAACCTGGAAAGCGAGTCAATGCAAATAGCCCTATCTAACCTGCTGATGAGAGATGGAGCTATAAGAGTCTAGAGAGTATTTGCTTATCAAAATATATATTCTGGAAAATAAACGAAAAATATACTATGTTATAGGTTGATAGGTGAAAGGATTACATCGTCCATCAGATGAGAAATAATCATATTAAACCGAAGGAGAAACCATATGTCCATTCAACCGACTGCTTTACGTTCAGTGCTTAACCCCAGGTATCTGGAGTCTGCATTGAGTAATCAATATGACATTGGAACATGGGAAGAATGTTTGTTTTGGCTTAGAGGATTAAATGATACCTACCGGGTTCGCACGTCCAGTGGCATGTACATTCTCCGTATCTACCGCACTGAAATCATGGAGGCAGATGTTCAGTATGAGCTTTCATTATTGTCTCAACTCAAGAACGTTCTAGGTTCTGCGGAACATACCGACATTGGAGAATACATCGAGAAGAAAGATCATACGGGATATACGGTGTTGGAGGCTGCGGAAGGCAAGCGGGTTGCTGTAATGTTTCGGTATATTGAGGGTACGGAGAACAACCTGGAGGATGAGGAGTCTTGTTACGCCTTTGGTCAATCTGCCGCTGAATTGCATGAGGCTATGGATCAGGTGAACATGGAGCTGCCACGATATGAGCTGGATCTGAAGTTACTTATTGACGAACCTCTTGAGCGAATTATTCACTATATCGGTGAGAACAATGAAGCAGCAGCATTTCTCCATACGTTTGCCACAACATTAAAAGAACGCATCGTTGCCACTTCCAGGCAAGACCTGGACTTTGGTCTGTGCCATGGCGATATGCATGGGAATAACAATGTATTTCAACAGGAACATCAGTTCATCCATTATGACTTCGAGTGGGCAGCCAAAGGCTGGCGTGCCTATGATTTAGCTCAAGTGAAAGTTCGAAAAAGACAGTCTGATGAACGAAAAGCAGCATTATGGGAAACGCTCATGGCAGGATATCGTTCAGTCAGAAGCTTCTCTGCCGAAGATGAGCAGGCGGTTGATCTCTTTATTGTTGCTCGCCGATTCTGGGTGATGGGACTAGATGTTGCTTTTATTGAGAGTGATACGGGTGCGCTGGACTATGGTTCGGATTGGCTGGATAGTTTCGTGGAAGAATTCCGGGAAGCAGGTATCGTTAGTTAATCATTCAATGAAAAAGAGAATATAGTTACCATCATCATGCCGCCATTCTGGCGGCTTTTTTAGTTTGAATGAACGTACATACCTGTGTGCTGTAATACGTTTACTCTGCGAATTCAACAGGCTTGTCATTGAATTTGTACCCGACACCCCGAATTGTACGGATATAGTGTGGCTTGGCCGGATTTTGTTCCAGCTTCTTCCGCAGATTATAGATATGTACCATAACTGTATGCGTATCGCCCATATGCACATCATCCCAGAGCAGCGAGAAAAGCTGTTCATTTTTGTATACGCGGTTAGGGTTCTTCGCAAGATGAAACAATAATTTGAATTCCTTGGCCGACAAAGCAATGGGTTTGTCACCGACGAGTACACGATGGGTAGCTGGGTCGATGAGTAGTTGATCAAATACCAGCGTTTCATCCACCTGTTCCTCTTGTTTCTGTGGCATGTTGTTTCTCCGAATATGAGCCTTGACTCGTGCAATCAGCTCAATTGGACTAAATGGTTTGGAGATAAAGTCGTCCCCTCCCAGCCCAAGTCCGATGACTTTGTCTGTGGCTTCATCCTTACAACTTACGAACAAAATAGGCACATTACTCGTTTTACGAATCTCGCTACAGATCTGAAAACCATCCATCCCAGGCAACAGCACATCCAGGAGTACAAGATCAGGTGAATGCTCCTGTGCAGCTCGAAGTGCCTCCACGCCAGTGTATGCAGATATAGTCTGAAAACCTTCCCGTTTCAAAGACATCGTTAACAATTCATTGATTTCATGATCATCATCGACGATCAAAATCGTGTTTTTCAAAGACATAGGGCTTTCATTCTCCTTATGTATATCGCTTTGGTCAAAGTCCGTATCCTTCCAATCGTTCGTCGAAAGTCCTCGATGTATTCTGTTTCAAGTATCGCATGTGGACCGGGATAAGTCGATTGGATACACAAAATTTGATATGAAATTGAGGTTAACTTGAATTTCAATTTATGGTCTTGATGATTAGGCTCCTTCTATAATTAATGATATTAAAACTTGGGCGTTCCAGGTTTGAGCTCTGGAGGGAGATAGGTCTAGTGAATGGAAGTGGGGGGAATCGCCTGAAATGGGTGTTGTGGAGTGTGGTACTGCTTGGTGCACTGGTAATCAGTGGGTGTTCATCTGACACTGCGCCAGACCAGATCAGAGAAAAGACGCTTGGAAGCTCATCAAATGAAGTCATCGTGGGAGCTGTATGGCCTTTTGAAAAGCAGAATGAACAATTCCGTGAAGGACTTCAGTTGGCGCTGGAGCAGATTAACAAAGAGGGTGTTCTGGGAGGGAAAAAAATTAAATTGCTGGAGATGGACGATGGCGCTTCCACGACAAAGGGCATGGCCATTGCGCAGCAATTTGCCGATAATTCCTCCGTCAGCGCGGTCATTGGACATCGGGGTTCTTCCGTAACCGTACCGGCTTCACGTATATATGCCAATGCGGGCATTGTACTGTTGTCTCCGGCATCGACCTCGCCCAAACTGACCGATGTGAGCAGTCCTTATATTTTTAGAAATATACCGAATGATAATCAGATCGGGCAATCTCTTGCCCTGTATGCTGCGGGCACGAAACATGAGAATATCGCAATCTACTATACCGATGACGAGTATGGTAGAGGGCTCGCGAATGCATTTGAACGTCAGGCTACCCTATCCGGACAGAATGTGGTTGACCGCGTATCCGGTTATAAGGACGGAGCCGACATGATGCGGATTGCGAATAAATGGGAAACACTGGACACGGATCTGATCATGGTAGCGACTAGGGCTGACGAAGGCATTACGTTTGTCAAAGCAATCCGTGCGGCGGGTATGGATACCCCTATCATTGGGGGAGATGCGCTTGATTCGGCTGAGTTTGCACAAGGCGGCGGGTCCGTAGAAGGCACAATAGTCGCTTCCGTATACGATGATCAGGGACAATCGACCGTCAATCAAGATTTTCGATCAACCTATATTAAACACTATGGTAAGGCACCGGACAAATGGGCAGCACAGGCATATGATTCACTGAAATTACTCGCTGCGGGTATAGAAGAAGCAGGTTCACGAAGTCCGAAAGCGATAGCAGAAGCTTTGTCCGACCTTACATCTTGGGAGGGGGTTACGGGTGAACACTTTTTTGATACCCAGGGTGATGTTCAGGGAATGAGCATTGTAATGAAGAAGTTACAGCAGGGCAAATTTCAGACCCTGAATGAGACGCCCGTTTCAAATTCATCACGAGATTCAGCGAAAGGGGGAGGTCAGGATGAATAAACAGGTTTTTCGAAAAGTAGCCCTTGAGCGGCTGTCTTCTCCTGAACAGCTGGATAATCTGGTACGTGTCACCTCTCCCCGCGGCTGGTTGATGCTCATCGGAGCAGGTTTAATTCTGGCAGCTGCGCTGTATTGGGGAATCTTTGGCACCATGACCACGATGGCAGAAGGACAGGGTGTATTGATTCGGCCGGGCGGCCTAAAAACGGTACACACCTCTTCAGAAGGCGCAATCTCCGATATTGCAGTGGTGGAGAATGATACGGTTCAGCAAGGAGAGGTGATTGGTCGGATCGAGCAACCGGCATTGCTTGACCAGATCAGGCAAACGAAGCTTGCTATCACCAATCTGCAAAGTGCCTCATCTCAAGGCAAGTCAGGGCGTGTTGCGGAGTTGGGCAAGTTAAAACAGCAGCAGGAGCAGCAGTTACTGAACTATGAGTACCAGACTCAAGTGGTCAGTCCTTACACAGGAAAGGTCACCGAGGTGTTAGTTAAGAATGGAATGTATGTGGGTGAAGGAACGGAGATGTTCCGGATGGAGACCTACGGGTCTCAGACGGATGAATTAATAGGGGTTATGTATGTGCCCGTAAATCAAGGCAAGCAGTTACTTCCGGGCATGGAAGTCCGTGTCTCGCCAAGTACCGTTAATCGTGAAGAATATGGCTCCATGATCGGGCAGGTCGTTTCGGTATCTGAATTCCCCGTAACGGTACAAGAGTTACAGTCTACATTAGGTAACGAGGGTCTTGTAGAGCAGATGGCCTCACAAGGTCTCTCGCTGGAAGTACGCGTGAATCTCTCACCTAACTCGGAGTTGTCGAGTGGATATAACTGGACAACGAAACAAGGTCCGCCTGTGCGTCTGAATAGCGGAATGACGATGGATGGAACCATTACGGTTCATTCGCAGCGACCGATTGCAACCGTCATTCCCTATTTCAAATGAGGAGTCAATATAGTCGAACAGGCATAGGGAGGATGATGGAGTAGTGGCCCCAAGAAGAGTGAAAACGCCGACGGTATTACAGATGGAAGCTGTAGAATGCGGAGCTGCCTCACTGTCGATCGTACTTTCCTATTACAAAAGTTTCATTCCGCTGGAGGAGCTTCGGATATCCTGTGGCGTGTCCCGTGATGGCAGTAAAGCGAACAATATTCTCAAGGCAGCAAGGCAATATGGAATGGAAGCCAAAGGGTACCGTAAAAATCCCGAGGATCTGAGAAACATGCCATGGCCGGTCATCATCCACTGGAACTTCAATCACTTTCTAGTATTGGAGGGCATTCAGAAGGATCGGGTGTTCCTCAATGATCCGGTTACGGGCCCGCGGGAGATTACCTTTGAGGAATTGGATCAGTCGTTCACGGGTGTTGTACTGACGATGAAGCCTGCGGAGGGTTATGTCCCACAAGGCAAAACGTCAAGTCTGCTTAGCTCTCTCTCCAGTCGAATCAAAGGTTCGGAGAAGGCACTGGTCTATGCGATTATAGCAGGATTGTTTCTGGTTCTGCCCGGTCTGGTCATTCCGGTGTTCAGCAAAATTTTTATTGATCAGGTTTTACTTGGACATCTGAACAATTGGTTATTCCCGCTTCTGGTTGGTATGGGAATAACGGCGCTGCTGCGTGCATTGCTGATTTGGCTGCAGCGCTACTACTTGCTCAGACTGGAGATGAAACTGGCTTTAAGCTCATCCAGTCGTTTTTTCTGGCATGTACTCCGGTTGCCGATTGAATTTTTTTCCCAACGGCATAGCGGAGACATCGCATCAAGGGTGGCCATCAATGATCGGGTCGCGCAGCTGTTGTCTGGACAGCTGGCAGTCGCTGCACTGAATTGTGTCATGATCCTGTTTTATCTGCTCCTGATGTTGCAGTACAGTGTATTGCTAGCTGTAGTTACGGTAGGGGTATCCCTGCTTAATGTTATATTCATGCAATTCATCACACGTAAGCGCAACGATCAGAATCTGCGCCTGTTGCAGGAAAGCGGCAAGATGCAGGGTGTCTCCATGAATGGACTTCAGGTTATTGAGACGTTGAAGTCCAATAGCTCTGAGTCTGATTTTTTCGTCAAATGGTCAGGTTATCAGGCAAAACTGTTGCAATCCAATCAGCAATTTGGCGTATCCAATCAGTTTCTGATGTCTGTTCCCACACTGTTGACCAGTCTGGGGGCTGTTGCCGTGTTATTTTTTGGCGGTTTTCAAGTCATGGACGGGGCGTTGACCATTGGTTCGTTGGTTGCTTTTCAAAGTCTTGCGGCAAGCTTCAGTCAGCCTGTGAATGAGATGGTCATGCTGGCAGGAACGATTCAGGAAGCAGGAGGAAGCATGAAACGTCTGGATGACGTGTTGCAATATCCGGTGGATCGTCAGATTCAATCGGATCTGGATGAAGCAGACGAACAGAAGGACCGTGCCAAGTTATCCGGTCAGGTACAGATCAGTAATCTGACATACGGATACAGCAAGCTGGAGGCACCGTTAATTGACCAGTTTAATCTGTCTATTCAGCCAGGTATGAAGGTGGCTCTGGTGGGCGGTTCGGGCAGCGGAAAATCCACGATTGCAAAACTGATTGCCGGAATATATGAACCATGGGAAGGTGAGATTCGATTTGATGATCTGCGTCGGGATGAGATCTCCAGGCATCGGATGGGCAATTCCCTGGCCGTTGTGGATCAGGAGATTGTGCTGCTTGAAGGCACGATCAAGGAAAATATTACATTCTGGGATGCAACGATTCCAGAGACGGATGTCGTTCGTGCAGCCAAAGACGCCGTCATTCATGACCATATCGCAGAACGTAGCGGTGGGTATGACCACATGATTTCGGAGAATGGCGGTAACTTCAGCGGAGGACAGAGACAGCGGCTGGAAATAGCCAGAGCCCTTTCAGGCAACCCGTCGATTCTGATCCTGGATGAGGCGACGAGTGCACTTGATCCGGCAACAGAGAAATTGGTCGATGACAGTCTTCGGCGCAGAGGTCTGACCTGTATTACGGTGGCTCACCGTTTGAGTACCATCCGGGATGCCGATGAGATCATTGTACTGGAACGCGGGAAGATAATTGAACGGGGAACGCATACGTTTTTGATGGAGCAAAACGGATATTACACCCGTCTTATTCAGAGTCAGTAACAGGGGTGCAGAAGGGGGTGAAAGCGTGGCAGAGCCGATCAGGCCGAAAATGGAGTCATTTTTTACAAAGGTTGGAACGATTCATGATGTGGAAGGAAATAACCCTATTCTGATCACGGATGAGAACAGTGTATGGTACGTGGCTTCCGGTTACGTGGATATATTCGCTGTAGTCATGGAAGGAGAGAACGCCGGAACAAGACATAAACGCCGTTATATGTTCAGTCTGGATGAGGGAGCGCTCTTGTTCGGCTTTGACAATGGTCAGATGGTGGAGCGAATGGGCTTGTTGTTAACAGCGTCTGTCGGTACCAAAGTATTCCGGATAGATAAGGAGTTACTCCTGAACCGAAGAGTAAACGACCAGTGGGATAACGAGTGGCTGGCATCCAGGGTAGATCAGTGGGTTGGTAGTTGGTCGGCAGCACTGAATGTACGGAATTCACCACTTGAATTTACACTGTTGGAACCTGGGGAAGATCAGAATCTGATACCTGATCAGACCTGGAGGCCGATGCGTACCGTATGGATTAAAGTACAGGATGGCATGGTACTCTGGGGGAAAGAACATCCCGTTACTACAGAAGATGCTTGTTACATACCCGTAACGTCCTCGGGCTGGCTGGAAACGCAACAAGCGGCTGTGGTCGATGTAAAAGTAACACAGTCCTGGTTACCCACAGATCCGTCACTTCACGGGTTATATGCCTTCCATCGATTAGTCGCCAACAGGCTTGCGGTCGTGGTTGCCAAGGAACGCTTGCAGGAACAGGAACGCTTGCAACAGCGTACGGAGCATGATGATTCCTTAATGGACCATGCGCTCAAAAAACTGATTGCCGTTACCGGGCCGGATGAGCAGCAAGTTGTCTCTTTTTATTCTACTGATCCGCTTTACCCGGTAGGCAAGATCGTTGGGGACTATGCTGGTATCGTGATGAAGCCTGTTACACGAAAATTAAAAAGCCAATCGAAGCGTTCACCTGTCCAGGAGATGGCGGAAGCTTCCGGTGTGCGTTCCCGCCAGGTCGTACTTAAAGGGGAATGGTGGGAAGCGGACAATGGACCGCTTGTTGGATACCTGGAGACATCAGGCGAGCCAATTGCATTAATCCCGGCAGGGGCCAATTCTTATCGCTGGGAGAATCCATTGCACGGGGAAAATGGGTTCGTTAATGATGAAATGGCGGCTACCATACAACCGATGGCGTACATGTTTTACCGGCCTTTTCCCGCGCGCGAGCTTGGCATCAAAGACCTGCTTCAGTATGGTGCTCACCACTCGGTTCGTCGGGATCTCGTGATGGTGATTCTGATGGGGGCACTGGCTGGATTACTGGGCATTATGGTCCCGCTCGCCAGCGGTATTCTGGTGGATACCATTATACCGGAGTCTTATCGAGGGCCGTTGGTACAGATGGCCTTTATCCTCATCGCGGTCGTGTTATCGATTGCCTTGTTCCGACTCGCAGGTTCACTTGCCGCGCTGCGTATGGAAGGACGCGTGGAGAATGCGGTTCAGGCTGCCATCTGGGATCGATTGCTGAATCTGCCGGTTTCGTTCTTCCGAAACTATTCAGCCGGGGATTTGGCTTCCAGAGCGGGAAGCATCAATGCGATTCGGCAGCTGTTATCCGGTGCAGTAATCAGTTCGCTGCTAACAGGTGTGTTCTCCATTTTTCAATTTGCATTATTGTTCCGGTATAGTCCTGTTCTTGCCTTGGTGGCGGGTGGTCTTGTCCTCATCTCCATGTCATTTACCTTTGCGATTGGCCTGCTACAGGTACGTTACCAGCGCCGATTGTTGGAGCTTCAGGGACAGATTGCCGGAACAGTACTTCAGCTATTGAACGGAATGAGCAAATTTCGGATGGCAGCAGCCGAGAACCGGGCTTTCTTCTTGTGGGCCAGAGCATTTGCGGAGCAGAAAAAGTGGTCCTATAAAGTTCGGATGCTGGATAGCTTCTCCAGTGTCTTTCAAGCCTTTTTCCCATTGCTGACATCAATGGTGTTGTTCTACCTGGTGGTATCTACCCGTTCAGAAATGTCGGCAGGACAGTTTATCGCCTTTTTCGCTGCATTTACCAGCTTCCTTATGGCCATGCTCGGTATGGCTACAGCACTATTATCCGTGGTGAACATTATTCCATTATATGAACGAGCCAAACCCATTCTCAAAACGTTACCTGAAATCCATGATCAGTTGGAAGATCCGGGTGAGGTGAGTGGAGCGATCGAGATTCGCCATATCCAGTTCCGGTATGAAGAGGATCAGGCACTTGTGTTGAACGACCTGTCGATGGATATCAAATCAGGACAATATGTAGCCTTTGTCGGGGCATCAGGCTGTGGAAAGTCTACCTTGATGCGATTGTTACTGGGTTTCGAACAACCTCAGAGCGGTTCTATTTATTTCGATGGTCAGGATCTGCGTTCGCTTGATATCAGCTTGCTTCGGAGTCAGTTCGGCGTGGTGTTACAAAATAGCAAACTGATGTCCGGTGATATCTTCACGAATATCACAGGAACGTCGGATCTGACGATTCAGGATGCTTGGGAGGCCGCAGCCATGGCTGGATTCGATGATGACATCCGCAGCATGCCGATGGGCATGCACACCGTAATTTCCGAAGGTGGAGGTACACTATCCGGTGGGCAACGGCAGCGTTTAATGATTGCCAGAGCCATTGCCAAACGGCCGAAGATTCTCTTTTTTGACGAGGCAACAAGTGCATTGGACAACCGGACACAGCGTATTGTCAGCCAAAGCCTCAGCAAGCTTCAGGTGACAAGGATTGTGATTGCACACCGGCTCAGTACGATTACGCAGGCGGATCATATCTATGTATTTGATAAAGGGAGAATCATTCAGTCCGGCACCTATCAGGAGCTGATGGAGCAGAATGGGCTCTTCGCGGAACTGGCCAGCCGTCAGCTGGCCTAAGATTTGAACTAAACTTGAAGTAACCTTGAGCGTTGCTTGAAACTGGGCTGTTATGCTGAATAAGGTAAGAAACCAAATCGATCTATTGGAGGAATCATTACATGAGTTGGACAGAAGAGCAGATTCAAGAAACGGTAAACGCAGTTATGGCTAAGGCAAGTTCGGATGCAGCATTCCGCGCATTGGCTGTAAGCGACATCTACGCAGCAATTCAGCAAGAAACGGGTCAAGAAGTACCACGTGAGTTCAAAATCAATGTAGTAGATGGAACAGGTTACCACGCAACGATTGTATTGCCAGAAGCACGCGGCGAGGCGGATGAGTTGACAGAAACCGAGCTGGAATCTGTGGCTGGTGGTAGCAAAGACGGCGCAACTGATTTCTTCAATGGCGTGGGTAGTATTGCCGAGGATGCAGCAAGAGCAGCCATCCGTGTTGGAGAGAATTACGGTAACGCACAAGCCAAGTAGTCTTCCTTATATACTTCATACTTATATTAAAAAGCATGGAATGAATTGGAGTGTGATCCCCTACCCAGGTAGGATCGCACTCCAAATTGCTTAACACGAGCCGAAAGGTCCGCTGTCTGAACAGGAATTCAGTGCAGCAGTCACCATGGCTACAATGACGAACAAGAGGTGCCTGCGTGTCAAGGAAGACAGCTTTCTCATTGAAATGGATCAAATCATTCTGGATGATTGTGCTCTGTATGGTATCTGGAATTGCGGCAGGATTATACGTTCCCGAGTTGGCTCATGCCGTATCACGTTTTGGCGATCTGTATCTGTCCTTTTTGAAGATGTGTGTCATTCCCATTATGATGACCGCCATCATCTCTAGCATCGGCAGTCTGTTTATCCAGAGCGGAGCGATGAAGATGATCGTTCGCATGTGCATGGTATATACCATAGCGTTGATATTCTGTGGTCTGTTGGGTCTCAGTCTTGGTGGAATCGCTCGTCCGGGTGCAGGGCTGCCAGAAGAATCCAAACATGTACTTGGGGCTATTGTATACGATCTGAGCGCCGATAACAGTGCCCTGTCCATCGAAGAGAAGCCGCAGGGGATATTTTCGTTTTTGCTTAACATGATTCCATCCAATATATTCACAGCGCTGACGGAAAACAATACGCTGCAAATCTTGTTTTTTTCCGTGATCGTTGGGGTGGCAGTCGGCATGATGCGGACACCGCAGGGAGATGACGTGCTGAAGATTGCTGATGTATTGTTTGGAGCGTTTCAAAAGGTGATCTCCTGGTCCATGTACGCATTGCCTTTTGCACTCTTCTGTATGATGGCAGGGCAGTTCGCGACACTAAATTTGGATATTCTACCTGCCATGATGAAGTTGATTATGATGTTTTACATTTCCAGCGTGATTCTGATTGTGCTATCTATTGTGATCATGGCTGTAACATTGCGGAAGCCTGTCTGGGTCATCCTGTCTGCATTGAAGGATGCGTTAATTCTGGCATTCGGTACACGGAATAGTATCGCCACCGTTCCGACCTGTATGGAGGCACTGAGTATGAAGCTTCAGCAAGATCCGCGTATCGTACAATTGGTCGTACCTCTGGGCATGATCATGTGCCGTTACAGTATGGTGCTTGTGTATACGCTTGGCATCACCTTTACCGTCCAATTGTATGATTTTGACTTTACGTTGTCGCAGTGGATCGTGGTGCTTGCAGGGGCTGTGGTGATATCGATTGCTGGTGCAGGCTCCCCGGGTGTTGTCTCTATTGGCATGATCGCGGTTATTGCGGAGATGCTGGGTCTGCCTTCCGAGGTCACCATCATTCTGCTTTTGGCTATGAATCCAATTATTGATCCTATCATTACGGCTGCGAATGTATCCATACAATGTCTAACCACTTCACTATTGTCAGCCAGAAAGGATAACTATGATCACTATCAAACGGCTAACACTCCAGGACAGGTTGAAGTATAAATCGTTCATGTTTCAGTGGTTATACAAACAAGTGGAACAGAGCTTGAATGATCCAATGGAATCTGAACGGTTCATGTTAATCGGAGCAGAATCGCAAGGTGTCCCCGTGGGCCTGCTTGTGCTTGAGCAGCGGGGTGGATACGGGCATGCAGTCTTACAGTGTATCTTCGTATCGAAGCCATGGCGCAGGCAAAAAATCGCTACATCGTTGCTCCAGGAAGCACGAATTTTAGGTATGGAGAAAGAAATGGCTACGCTCTCTCTGAGCTATTACTCTGACAAGTCTTCGACGGATACGATCGAAGCTTTATTGCATAAGGAAGGCTGGATACAGCCGCAATGTGAATCAGTCGTTTTCCATATCCATCTTGGAAGCGGAATTGCTGAGGCGACCTGGTTAAGGGAACGAGCTATCCCCAATGGGCTGGAGTTATTTCTATGGGCAGATCAGGAAGAGGGACAACTTAGACAATCCATTGAAACAGGAGAGCTTGATTTCCCTTCATTTTTGTCTCCGTTCAAAACCTTTGCTCCTCTGGAACCAAGCAACAGCTTCGGTATTCAATCTACACAGGGAGTTCAGGGGTGGTCGATGACGTATCGACTGGACGAGGACACGATCTTGTATGATGCACTGTATATTGCGCCGGAATATCAACAGTTCGGTCTGGCTTTTCAGATGCTGGGCAGATCCATCCGGGTTCAAACGGAGGCAGGCATCCCCCACGCGATGTTCACAGTTAACCAAAGTACACCAATCATGATGAAGCTTTCCCGGCAGTGGCTTGCACCGTATTCCTGGAAGACGAGTGAGAAGCGAAGCAGTCATATCCGATTGGGATAAGGAGAGGAGGACGGATATGAGCGACAGAGAGAATACCAACACGAAGGATCGTATCGTGATTACAGGCATGGGCGTATTATGCGCACTTGGCGATCATCCGCAGATGGTATATGAGCGTATGGTTGCTGCTGAGACCGGAATTCGGGAAGTCACCCGCTTCAATACAGATAAGTTACAGAGTTCACTTGCAGGTCAGTTGGAGGATTCCATCCGTGAAGGAGCACTTGCAGGCACAGCGGAGCTATCCATGGACTTATGTGCACGTTATGCCATCGCTGCTGCGAGGAAAGCGTTAATCGATAGTGGCCTTTCAATAGCACATGCGGATAACATGAAACATCACGACAGGGCAAAAGGAACAGGCGGAAAGCCATCCGTTCTTCCTGCGCGGATCGGACTCACGCTGGGTACGTGTAACGGTGGAGTTCTATCTTTGGAAGAACAGTGGAACCTGTCTGAGTTGGACGTTGATCATACGTCCAGGTATCCATTTTATCAGCAGGGCGATGATGCAGCGCGAGTTCTGGGTGTGGCAGGTCCGGTCACAACGTTAAATACGGCATGTGCTGCGAGTGGCAATGCCATAGGCTATGCAAGTGATCTCATTCGCTGGGGGTATGCCGATGTGATGCTCGCTGGCGGATCTGATCCATTGTCGCATAGTGTATATGCCGGATTTAATGTACTCCGTGCACTTAATTCCCGTCCCTCTTCACCCTTCAGCACCCAATACGGATTGAATCTGGGAGAAGGTGCTGCTTTTGTGGTTCTGGAGAGACTGGACGCCGCACTTGAACGTGGTGCTACGATCTATGCTGAATTATGTGCCTATGGGTTGAGTAACGATGCCCATCATATGACGGCTTCTCACCCGGAAGGTGCGGGTATACAACGTGCAGTGGAGATGGCGATCAGCCTTGCCGGAGTATCCAAAACGGATATTGAATACGTAAACGCACACGGGACTGGAACACAGGCGAATGATCGTGCTGAAATTAGTGGTCTGCAGGGTAGTTTCGGGCCTAATCTGTCGATTCCTATCAGCTCAAGCAAAGCCTATTTTGGTCATACATTAGGTACTTCGGCTGCATTGGAGCTGGTTACCTCGCTCTACGCTATCAGGCAAGGATACGTTCCCGCTACGCTTCATTTTGAAGAAGCTCGCGAAGGATGCGAGGATGTTGATATCGTTCAACATTCGATGCGTCCGATGCGTCCGGCATATATGATCTGTAACAATTCGGGGTTCGGAGGACACAATGTTTCGCTTGTGCTGCGTACAAATGGAATCGAAGAAGAGTGGTATTCGAGCGTGCAGAATGCTGAACGTGAGAATTCACTTGAAGAGCATCCGGGCGAGGCAGTCCCCAGACGACGTGTTGTCATTACTGGAGTGGGTGCCGTCAGCAAAGGGGATATCCGTAAGGGAAATGTACTCGGGGCTTTTGGTAAGGATACCAAACAGGTAACGGAAACGTCCTTCTTCTCCTTAAAAGATTACGATAAGAGCAAATATGAGCGCAGAATGAACCAGCTCACACAGAATACGATTGGTGCAGTCCTTGCAGCGCTGGAGGATGCAGCGCTGGGCGAGTCTCAGCGGGAACATACGGGCTTTATCTACGGTACAGCACGAGGAAGCACGAGCAGTATTTCGAACTTTCTGGAATCTGTATTTGTCAAAGGCCCGGAGTATGCAAGTACGATCTATTTCCCGCATACGGTCATTAATTCCATTGCTGGTCAGACGGCTGAGAAATTGCAATTTAAGGGATTCAATAGCTCCTTCAGCACAGGAGGCACTGAGGGATTGACTGCCGCATTGTATGCAACGGGCAAGATCCGAGAGGGAGCCCTGACGTCTTGTATGATTGGTGCTGGAGATGAACGATCCCAGCTTGCGGAGGATATCGACCGGGCCAAGGGATTGCAGGACAGCCGTTACGAGATGACGGAAGGCAGTGTCTGTATGGTCCTCAGTGACCTGGAAGAAGCTGATCAGACGCGATCCGGGATCTATGCGGAATTGAGTGGACTCGGTGTTGCTTCTGGCGCAGCACATGACGCTTCGAGACAGAGCGAGGCGTTGATCCGGGCAGTTACCGATGCACTCCATGAAGCAGAAACCAGCATGGGGCAAATGGATCTGATTTTGCTCAATTCAGTGGGACGTCCCGGTGAATTGGAGTTAGAGCAGAGCGCCATATCTTCGATCGGGGAAGCTGTGGCCGTACCATCTGTGCCGATCATTAACCTTAATGCATGGGCTGGCTATGGAGAATCGTACAGTTCGATGTTACATCTCGCGGCGGCTGCAGAGCTTGTAAGCCCGGGAGTCATGCACGAACTTGCCAAAGGTACCTACGCCCATCTGGGCCTGCCTGAGCGAACATCTGCATATCAGCATATTTTGACCATCAGTTCTACCGTTAATGGCAGTTATTCTGCGGCAATCGTCAGTAGCGTCGCTGAGTGAACCGTGTTAATTGAAAAAAATTATAGGAGGCTTACACATATGACAGTGAATTACGAGGTAGAGATGGATGAGATCAAACAGACAATCAAACAAACGTTGTTAATTGATCGGCTCAAACTGGAGGACATCACCGCAGAGGAAATTACGGATGACATGATTTTGTTCGGTGAAGAACTGGGACTGGACTCTGTGGAGGCGTTTGAGGTTATGGTTGGTATGGAAGAAGTATACGGCGTGATGGTCGAGGACCTTCCCGCGACAGAGTTGCAGATTCATCTGAAAAATGTGCAATCTATTGCCGAACTGATTATGGCCAGAAAGACCAAAGGAACGCGAGGCCAATGACCTTTCGTGATCACGTCGTTGTGGTTACGGGGGTAACACGGGGCATAGGGCGGGCCATAGCGATGAGATTCATTGCAGAGGGAGCCATTGTGGCAGGCATTTATGTCAGGGATGACGCTGCAGCGGACCGGCTAACAGAAGAGGTGAGTGCAGCAGGCGGACGGATGCAGTTGTTCAAGGGCTCTGTTGCGGACCATGCTTTTGTAGCGGATGTGATGAAAGAGGTATTTGATACATTTGGTCGTGTGGATGTCCTGATCAATAATGCCGGAAGATCGAGCGACCAGATGGCACTGCGGATGGAAGAGCACCAGTGGAATGAGGTGCTGGACACCAATTATGTTGGTGCCTGTTATTGCTCACAGGAAGCAGTCAGCTACATGGTTCTTCAGGACAGTGGAAGCATTATCAACCTGGTATCGGTGAGCGGTATATATGGCCGGGAAGGGCAGTGTAATTATGCAGCTTCCAAAGGCGCTTTGATGGGGCTGACGAAGTTATATGCCCGCCTGTATGCATCACACAACATTCAGGTCAGTGCCGTCGCACCAGGTATGATTGATACCGAGATGACGGGGGAGGTGTCGCAAGAGAAGCTGAATGATTTTCTGCGCCACACCCTCACCGGAAGGCAAGGGTCTGCGGAAGAGGTAGCTGAGGCGGTAATATACCTCGCAGGACCCGCGGCACGTTATCATACCGGACAGACATTAAAACTGGATGGCGGCTTTTTGCGTTAAGGGCAAACTTGAATTGGAATCAGAGGGAGGGAAGCTAATGAAAACGGCGTATGTGCATCATGCAGAAAGTACAGCTATGCAGATGATGGTTGTATATTTGTTACATCGTGGCTTGCAGATTACAGCAAGCTTCGCCACATCAGAACAAGCAGAGCAGTTTCATTCCGATCTGTCTGTGCACGACCAGAAGAACTGCCGGACTATCGTTGCGCCGGACCTGGCAATGAAGGGAATTGAATCCGTACTGTCAGCATCTGCCGAGCATATGCAGGGGCTCGACTTCTATATTCATGGCAGTAGCTGGGTGGATGAACTGTCTAAGCTCCAAAGTGATCCGGCGGCTTTTGCTCTAACCAGCCATCGTCAGTTAAGTGAACTCTTTCTATATACCCGTGCAGCAGGTCATTTTATGGCGCGTAAACAGAGTGGACAGATGATCGTACCCATACTGGCAGATATGATGCACTATAGTGGATTTCCTTCTTCTCCGGTGTATAACCAGGGTGCCCAGGCATATGTCAAAAGCTTTGCCAAAGAGATGACGCCTTTTCGAGTCTCGGTCAATACGTTAACGTTTGGTTACCACCGTATGGAGAACCACATAAATGCCGGACGAAGTCGCAGGAAGATCTATGATATGTTCACCTTAAAACCTTCTGTGCCTGAATTGGAAGAGCTTGTACAAGGTCTAGGCCTATTACTTGATTATGGTCAGGGCATGAGTGGTCAAAATATAACGTGGGGTTACGGTATTCCGTCTGTTCTCTGATATGATCTGAGACAATACGGCTTCAGTAATCTTCGAAAGAGGCAGAAGATGGGATATCAACAGAATGGAAACGATGCGGAGCAGGAGAACCGCCAGTCCGATGAACTGCTGGAAGAAGAACTGGAAGAGGTTGTCGGTGGACTGGCGACTGTTTCAATTGCGCGTTGCAAAGTCTGCCACATTCGAATTGCAGTGTACGAGATGAGCGTATGTGCAGCTTGTTTTCGCAAAACGCAGCTTCCACTTGCAGGAGAAGGGGGCTAACCATGATCAGAAGTTACGGCCGGCTGTGCATCTTGCTGTTGTTCATGTTAACTATAGGACTTATCCTCTCATCCTGTACAAGCGTATCCCGAGACGCTGTATCAACCATACCAAGTCCGCAGACTGAAACGGCTCCGTCTCGGGCAGCAGAAACGGACATCACAGCAGCTAATGCAGTTAAGGGAAGGGAACCAAGAGTTTATACTGCGGAAGAATTAGAAGGATATCCGCAAGATATTCGGGATATTTTGAGCAGGGGCAAGCTGAGGATTGGATTGAAGGTAGAGGACCGTTATCCGTTCTTTTACACCGATGAAGAAGGGTTACTGCGCGGGAGCGATGTTGAGCTTGCCAACGACATCGCTCTTAAGCTTGGAGTTAAACCGGAGTATATCCGAACAGCGGATTCTTTCGATGAAGTGATTGATCAGGTGTCTTCCGGGGAGGTGGATGTCGGCATATCCAAATTGAGTATCACCCTGGAGCGGGCGAAGCGAGTACTGTTCTCTAATGCGTATCTGCATTTCAAACAAGCACTGCTGATTAACCGCCTTCAACTTGCGGAGCTCGGCAAAAAAAACGAATTTTCCGATGTGCTAACGCTGCTTCAGCAACGTGGAACACAGATCGGCATTGTTCAAGGGACGTCTTACGTAGGCTTCACACGTGAGCTTTTCCCCACGCAAAAACAGATTGCCTACAAGAATACTTCCGAATTGTTTGATCGTGTGCGGCAAGGCGAAGTGATCGCTGCAGTCTATGATGCTTTTGAAATTTCACGTTATTTGGATCAGAATCCAGCCTACTCCCTTGACCTTCAATATGTGCAGCTGGAGGATCAGGATGACGATATTGCCATAGCCGTTGATCCGCGCCGCATGCATCTCCACCAGTGGATCAATACGTATCTTCACATGCAGGAGAAGAAGATTCAGCGCTGGCTTGAAAACTATGGCATCTGAACAATAGGGTTGTGCTATGATACATGCATGAACCCGGTGGTTCGGTTTTTTATTCAGTTAAAAGAGGGGACACAGTGGTGGGAATCTCATGAATAAACGTACTTCTTTCCTGTATTACATCATCCCTGTTATGCTATTTTTTCTGATTTTTACGGTACTGATCTTGTTCGAATTACCTTCTAATCAGATGAATGCAGAAGTTCAGGATGGGCGTTTAACGATTACCAGTGAAGCTCTGTCCTCTGGAGAAGGAAGTCGGTTAGATGGCGAGTGGGCATTCTATTGGAAACAATTGCTGGAGCCCAAGGATTTTGCCAGTGAACGAACGGGTCCGGTAAGTTACGTTAATGTTCCAGAATCTTGGGGGAATTATGAAATCAGTGGGCATAAGCTGGATAATACGGGATTCGCCACGTATCGTCTGGTGGTGGATTTACCTGAGCAAGATATAGAGCTGGGATTACTAACCTCAGGGATAACTTCCGCACACCGATTGTGGATTAATGGCAAACTGGTATCCGAAAGTGGGATTGTCGGACGAACGTTAAAGGAATCTTCTTCATATAAGGTGCCTGCTCTAATCCGAATGGAGGCAGGGCGGACTCAAGCTGATATTATCATTCAAGTTTCGAACTATACACATCGAAAAGCGGGTTTGTTTGGCTCTCTAACGATCGGTGAATATAATCAATTGAATCAATCCATGAAATACAAAATTGTATCCGAGAGCATGATTATTGGCTGCATGTTGATTATGGGGCTCTACCATATCCTGTTGTATGCATTGTTGCGCAAAAATCGGGAGTCTCTGTATTTTGGTCTGATCTGCATTCTGCTGGCCATGAAGAACAGCTCTGATTCCCAGTACATTTTATCAGAGCTTATTCCGGGAATGAGTGGTGATACGTTCCTTAAAATTGAGTATTTAGGCTTCTTGGGCAGCTCTCCACTTGCTCTACTTTTTTGTTACTCCATTTTCCCCAACGAGATGTCCAAACGATTACGTATATTTTGGATTCCAGGGTTGCTATTCACTGTATTTATCCTGTTCACACCTACTCAGGTATATACGAAGTTTGCGTTGTTCATGCAGGCATACGCGATTCTGATCGGGATTGTGATCATTCAAAATGTGGTCCGAGCTGCCATGAAAAAACTTGCTGGGGCACACTGGATGCTGGCAGGTACCATCGTATTCTTCATTACCGTAGTGAATGATATTTTAATGAATAACGGTATAATTCAAACAGGAATCTATTTCTCATATGGTCTTCTCTTTCTCATTCTTTGTCTGTCGATTATTGTATCCACCAAATTTTCCAATGCCATTAAAACCAATGAACGTTTATCTTCGCGCCTGCTTGAATTGGATCGGGTAAAAGATGAGTTTCTGGCCAATACCTCCCACGAGCTTCGTACACCGCTCAACGGAATTATCGGGCTTACGCAGTCGTTGCTACACAGCATGGATGACCGGTTGGAAGATAACCAGCGAATGCATCTGAACATGATCGTCTCAAGTGGTCAACGTATGTCTTTTCTGATTAACGATATTCTGGATTATGCACTTCTTAAAAATAACGATGTACGTCTGAATCGAACCAAAATAAATCTGCACCAATTAGTTCAGGTAGTCCTCACCGTGGTTAAACCGCTCATTACTGGTAGGGATCTTCTATTACATAATCGAATTGATCCCCACTTTCCACCGATCGAAGCAGATGAGAATCGAATGCAGCAAATTTTGTTTAATCTGGTCGGCAATGCGATCAAGTACACACCATCGGGTCATATCGTGATTCGTGCACGGATTGTGCAGGGCGATATAGAAATTCAGGTAGAGGATACAGGGATTGGCATACCGGAGGATAAATTTGCAATGATTTTCAATCCATTCGAAAAGCTGGAATCCATTGATAACACGGGTACCGGACTTGGACTGAAAATCACCAAGCAACTTGTCGAGCTGCATGGAGGAGAGATTAAAGTACAGTCGAAAGTGAATCAGGGCTCCCTTTTCTCGTTCACCATCAGGCAGCATAAGAAGAATGTTCCAACTGCGCTACCGGATAAGCAAAACAATGAATTCATTCAGAACGGCGTAAGCACCCTTCGTTCTGTTGCAGAAGTTAAGACAGCAAGTTCACATGCTCTTAATAGGGAAGTCAGTTCCGCGAAAGAATCGGAGATCCAACTTTATCGTGTATTAATTGTGGACGATGAGCCCGTTAACCTGCAGGTGGTGATTCAGCAGCTTGCACCACTGGCATGTGTGTTTGAAATTGCGAACAGTGGCACTGAAGCACTCGTGCGTATCAATGAGTTGCAGAATTTTGATCTGGTGATCACGGATATGATGATGGTTGGCATGTCTGGATATGAACTATGCGGATTGATCAGGGAGCGTTACAGTCTGATTGAGTTACCTATTCTAATTATGACAGCAAGTAATCGAGATGATACAATTACAGCCTGTTTTGCCGCCGGAGCCAATGATTATATATCAAAACCTATTGGACGTAATGAACTCATAAGCCGTGTACGCACACTGTTGTTGTTAAAAAGGTCTGCTCAGGAGCTGAGTCTGAACGCACAGCAGCTTGAAGAGTTGAATCAGCAGTTATCCGAGTTAAATACCAACCTGGAGCATCGTATACAGGATCGTACAGTAGAGCTGGAGCAGAAAAATAAAGATATGGGCCGTCTGGAATTGTCACGCAGACGATTGCTGAGCGATATATCGCATGAACTGCGCACACCGATGACTGCGATTCAGGGTTATGTGGAGGCAATTGTATCCGGATTGGTGGATAATGAAGAGGATCAAAAAGTATATCTGCAAATGGTCTTAGTGAAGGCGCTGGGGCTAAACCGTCTCATTCACGATCTATTCGAGTTGTCCCGACTGGAGTCGGGCAAGTCTGAAATGATCTTTATCATGATGAGCTTGCAGGAGTTAATGGATACCATTCAGGACAAATTCAGGCTGGACATCGCACGTGCTGACATGAGCTACGAATTTCAGATGAACATTACGACTGCTCAGCGAAGTGAATATCAAGTCGTGATTGATATGGATCGGATTACTCAGGTGTTGACCAATCTGGTGTTTAACGCGATTCAGCATACAGGTGCAGGCGGAATGATTCGTCTTCATTGTTCCATTGAGGAATGGGAAAATGACGGTGAATCTCCAGGACGACTTACCATCCGTGTGGAGGACAATGGAGCGGGTATTATGGAAGAGTCACTGCCATTTGTATTTGATCGCTTTTTCCGTGAGAAACATGATCGGCATGTGGTTCAGGGCAGTGGAATTGGACTTGCGATTGCGAAGGAAATTATTCAGTATCATGATGGAAACATACACGTAGAAAGTGAAGTCGGAAAAGGGAGTTCTTTTTATTTCACGTTGCCTCTGTATGTTCTGGATTAGGGAAAGACAAGGATTTACAGTAATTAAGCCATTAATGAGTGGCGTTCAACAGGAAAAACGAGTACTCAGGGTTCACCCGGGTACTCGTTTTTTGTTTTGCACGGAGCGTCTTATGAGTCGAATTAATTTGCTAGTTTGATGATGATGAAGCGGCAGCAGCCGATGCTGCGGCAGTTGCGGCCATGGCTGCTTGTTGAGCGATGATAATATTTGTGATACTGGTTGAGATTGCTGTCGTAAGCACACCGTTCCGCAGATTCTCCACATGTTGAATGGCTACCAGAGCAGACGAGAACAGGAGCAACTCCTGTTTGTCGATTGACCAGGCACCGAAGCCTTTTTGAGTCCGTAACCAGTCATTTGTTTCCGCGACTTCATCCACTAATGAGTCTCTGTCCGAAGGCAGTAGAGAAAGTATTCCAAGAGAGGCTAACGTATAGGTTTTGTCCATTCGAAGATTCCTTTTGCGAAAAGCTTCATTTAAAGCAATCACACGAGCACCTGCATCCGGGGGATCATCTCCAAGAACCAGGACCTGTGTTAACGCCTGCACACTGTTTCTGGAAGAGAACTCTGTTTTTAATTCCCCGTAGAGTTGTTCCATACGTGCCACACCAGTATCCACCTCGAGATCGGAAAGGGCTAACATGGCAGCGAAAATGTAGTCGTCCTGTCCAGTGAGGAAACGATGCTCTGCTTTCATGCCGTCATAAAATGATTTGGCCCGCTCCACCGTAGGTTGAAACTGGTCAGGTGATGTCTGAGTAGCGATCTGATAGGCGGCAATAACCAGATAATCGGAGTTGCGAAATTTGATCTCTTTCATCAAGTCATAGACATGCAAGGTGTCTGCCAGTCTCGTCTCTTCATCCGTTGTAAGGGAGAGCATGGCAGCAATGCTAATGGCCGAATTACCTCTGAATGCAGAGAAGAGTTTTGTGTTTTGCTTAATCAACTCATGGCTTTGACGAATAGCTTCCCCATCCGCTGTTTTATTCTCCGCTGCATAGAGCAGGGCAACCAGACGTTGCATCATCGCATGTTGCCATTTGAATGACTTCTTGATGATCTGGGTGTTGGAAACAAATAATTCAACTCGTTCTGCATGATGCTGCTGCATAGGCACACCTCCATATTCACTGTTATTCAACAATACCCTTCCAGCTTCCTTCATTCCGTCGATGTAAACAGATTAGATGATTAGGGATATTAAATGAACTAAAGCGATTATTCCCATAGGGTAGATCAATGATCTGGAGAACCCGTTTTTAAATTCATTTCGAGGATGTTTTTCGAAAAAGAAGTGTAATACGGTATGTATGATGAAAAAGATATCCAGCACCCAAAATGTAATGGTCTGATATGAGCTAAAAAGAAGAGAGAGGATGATGGTATACATTGGCAGGTGAATCCAAGTGAAATACCTATAGGCTTTATCATCTTCCATATCTTTTAACACCATAAACAATTTCCACTCGGACCGCCTGATGGCATCCATTTCGTGAAGCAGAAAGAGAGACAGGTTAAACAAAAATAAAACCAGTAAAAAGTCAGGCATGTAAAGTCTCCTTTTCCTATTCAATCTGCTCCTATCTTACTAAAGGTAATTTAATTTGGCAAAATATGAAAAAAAGATTCACGCTCCGTTCATACGTGCTTGATATGCTCTCGAAAGAAAGCGTAAGGAACAGGTATTAAAAAATATGCGGAGTGGTGGGGACAAGTCATGTCATCGTTGATAAGAAAGATTTTTGGGAAAATGATTTTACTGGTGTTATTGTTAGGCATGATATTAGGGGCAACTGGATTAGGGACCATGCCACTATCGGCAGCAGTATCCAATCAGGGATTAAATTCGGGCAAATTGGAGCAAGGAGTCGTAGCTAATCTGGAGGATGCTGATCAGTTAACGGCATTCATGGATGGGATGATGGATGTGCAAATGCGATCTTTACAGATCCCAGGCGCAGTCATTTCGATTGTGAAGGATGGGAAGATCCTGCTCTCCAAAGGATACGGACATTCCAACATCGAAGAAAATAAACCCGTTGATCCCGAAACCAGCTTATTTCGAATTGCTTCAACAACAAAGCTGTTCACATGGACCGCCGTGATGCAATTGGTTGAGGCGGGCAAGCTTGATCTTGATACAGACGTCAACACTTATCTAAAAACGGTGAAAATACCGAAAACCTATGAGGTTCCGATTACGTTGCGCCATCTCATGACCCATACCGCAGGCTTTGAGGAAGGCGGTGTAGGTTATCAGATCACTACCGATCCGGGGAAACTTCCCGTCTCTATTACTGAAACGATGGCGAAACATATGCCTGCACGGGTTAAGCCACCAGGCGAGATGCTGTCGTATTCCAATTATGGCGCTTCACTCGCGGGACTTATCGTCGAAGAAGTGAGCGGTGTTGCCTACAATGACTATATACAGAAAAATATATTTGATCCGCTGGGCATGAATTATGCTACGGTAGAGGAGCCTGTTCCAGCGTCTCTGGAACCTTATGCCGCCCTTGGATACGCCCGAGCTAACGGCGAGTTTGTAACCAAACGGCCAACGTATGAGGGAGGATTCCGTCCTGCGGGATCAGGAAGCGTCTCGGCGAACGATATGGCTCATTTTATGATTGCCCATCTTCAAGACGGGCGGTATGAAGATAAACAAATGCTCAAGCCGGAGACAGCCAAGCTCATGCATTCTCCGGCATTCCAGTTTGATGAACGTTTACCCGCTATGGATCTGGGCTTTTACGAGTTGAATATGAATGGGCTACGTGTGATCTCTCATGGAGGGGCCGATGAGCTGTTTAATACAGCGCTTTATCTTGTACCGGACAAAAAAGTGGGCATCTTTGTTTCCTATAGTGGAGGGGAAGGCGGAACGGCAGCAGAAGGGTTGGCGCAAGCCTTTTTTGACCGATACTATCCTGTACATGCAACTAAGCAGCCTAATGAAACTTCTATCGAATTAGGGGAGTCTCTGGAAAAATATGCAGGCTCCTATCAATTTACACGTCGTAATCACACGAAGATCGATAAGTTTTTCAGTTTTCTGACTCAAATCAATATTGAGTTTTCGGATAACCGACTGTTTATTGGAAGTGGTGCAGATCAGCAAGTGTATACTCAGATTGGCGTGAATTTATTCCAGGAGGTCGGAGGGACACATCAGATGGGGTTCCGCACCGATGCAGAGGGCAAGGTCACGTATCTGTTTCTGGATATATTAAACCCAATGCCGCTGGAACCTGCACCGTTAATGAACCAATCGAAGTTCTGGCTCCTCTTGCTCGGCATTTCGGTTGTTCTGTTCATCACTGTATTGCATGGATTTGTTTATCGCAGACGCGAAATCAGAGTGATGCCAAAAGCACAGAAATGGGCAGTTCGACTGTCAACCGTTACGTCCGTGTGGGCATTGCTAACCTTGGGTGCAACACTTCTGGTGATGAACATGAATCTGATTGATCGGCTTAGCCATATTCCACTATCTTTACGTCTCTATCTGTTTATGCCGGTTATCCTTGTAGGGTTGACTGCGGCAATATTCATCATGAGCGTCCTGGCATGGAAAAACCAATATTGGACGTTACTGAAGCGTGTGCATTATACGTTCGTAATGGTAGCAGCAGTGATCTTGAGTTTATTTTTCTATCATTGGAACCTGCTGGGATGGCATTTTGGTTGAAAACCTGCGCCCAGATAGGAAGAACAAGATAGATATCGGAGGCATACATTTCATATGACCAAAATCCTAGTTGTGGATGACGATGTGCATATTCGTGAGCTGATTACCTTGTTTTTGCGGAATGAAGGATTCGAGATTGTGGTAGCCAAGGACGGTGCGGAAGCACTGGAGATTGTGGGGAAATCCCCAATTGATCTGGTTATCCTTGATATTATGATGCCGCGATTGGATGGTTGGGAATTATGCAGGGAGATCCGGCGTATGGATCTGAATATGCCATTGCTAATGGTCACGGTAAAAGGGGAATCGGCCCAGAAAGTAAAGGGATTTCAGTTGGGAACAGATGATTATTTGACAAAACCCTTTGATCCGCTGGAACTTGTGATGCGAGTAAAAGCTTTGCTGAAACGTTACTTGATTGTCTCCTCCCAGACCATTCAACTAGGGGGCATTATGCTGAATCGACGCAGCTTTCAAGTGATTCGTGGAGAGGAAACAATCAATTTGCCTTTAAAAGAGTTTGAATTGCTGTTCATGCTGGCAAACCAGCCTGGGCAGATTTTTACCCGGGAACAGTTAATCATTAAGATCTGGGGAAGTGACTATGAAGGAGATGACCGGACAGTTGATGTTCATATCAAGCGACTACGTGAAAAATTCGCTGGTGATGCACACCATTTTCAGATTGAAACGGCTCGTAGTCTGGGCTACCGGTTAGTCATCACATGATCAAAACCTTATATGTTCGTATTATTTGCACGTTTCTGGTCGTCATTGTTTTCAGCTTGCTGACCTCTTTCTTCATGGGGATCTTCCTTTTCAAAAAGGAAGTAAATCATATCGGTCAGAATGACATGATTTCTGTAGGGGAGGAACTGATCCGTCTATATGAGCAAACGCAACCTGAGGACAGGGATGCTTTCATCAAAAGTATGGTGAAAGTGTCCACCTATCCCATTCATCTATATGACGTTTCGGGTAACGTAACCTATTATGACCTAGACCATACAGAGACCGTTGAAATCGCACCAGAAGTGGTTCAAAAGGTGTTGCAGGGTCAGGTCTATCGTTCTCCCGGAGAAGTGGAGCAGACGTTCATCGGTCTTCCTTTTCCATACAAAGGGGAACCACAAGCCATGTTTATGCAGTATTCTCCGCAGAACGAAAATATCATTAATCGGATGATTTTGCTGGTGTTATTGCTTGCACTGTTGATCGGGAGTTTTTGTATCCTTATTGCTGCAAGGTATTTGGTAAAGCCGATCCAGGTGTTGACGCGGGCAACCAAACGACTGGCGAAGGGTGATTTTAATGTGGAAATCCAAACAAAGCGCGTGGACGAAATGGGAGCATTGACGCAGAGTTTCAATGAAATGGCGAGTGAGCTTAAACAGCTGGAACAGATGAGACAGGATTTTGTTTCCAATGTATCGCACGAGATTCAAACGCCGCTGACCTCTATTTCCGGTTTTGCCATGGCGTTGAAAAACAGCAGCCTGGTCGCTGAGGCCGATCGTAACTATTACCTCGATATCATTATTACGGAGAGTGGACGACTATCCAGACTAAGTGATAATCTGCTGGAGCTTGCGTCTCTGGATTCCGATCATCATCCGTTCGAGACAACCACCTATAATCTTGATGAGCAAATCAGGCAAGTGGTGGTGACTTGCGAGCCTCAATGGTCAGCCAAAGGCATTCGAATTCACTTAGAATTGGCGGACGGTATCAAAATCAGGGCAGATCGGGATCAGCTTAACCAAGTGTGGATGAATTTACTAGGCAACAGCATTAAGTTTACTCCCGTGGGTGGGCGTATCGAAATACGCACGAGCCAGTCGGTAGATGGAATCATTTTCACGATAACCGATTCGGGCATTGGAATAGCGCCGGAGCAACTGGATTATGTTTTCGAACGGTTTTATAAAACAGACCTGTCACGTGATCGTAGCATCAGTGGTAACGGTCTGGGCCTTGCCATCGTCAAAAAAATCGTGATGCTCCATCACGGAACTGTCGAAATGAAAAGTCAGGTGGGCGTGGGGACAACGGTGCAGGTTCATTTGCCTTCCGGATGATTACAAAAATGATTGTAGAGCTGCCAAAGATATTTTTCTGGTAGCTCTTTTTTATGGATGTTTAGATTCGTTTATCATCACGAGTTATCAGGGTAGGAGTGATTACGCAACAGTTCTGGCAAAGCATGTAGCACTTGCATACGTTCCAGCGCACCCTCCATATTCCAGTGTTGTCCTACATGATATACTTTTCCGTTACGCACAGCAGGAAGATCACGCCAATGAGGGCTTTCCAGCCAACTCATCTCGCGCTTATAAGAGGTAGCGTCATCGACGTCCCCATCTCTGGTTGCAGATATCATAAAAATACGATCCCCTACATAACGCTCAAAATCGCTTTCCTCGATCTTAACAAAAGCCTCGCCTTGCTCTATTAATGTCGCTACTTCATGAGGAGGTCTGAATCCATTGGCATGGTACAGTGTGTTTGTGAGACCTTGAGAGGCCATGACATAGAGTTTTCCATCATTTCCGTCCACAAGAACTGTGGCACTTGTACCGTGTTCAAATGCACCTTTACACACATTCCACATGTATTCAGCCATGGCTTCATAGCGGATCAGCCAACGTTCCGCTTCTTTTTCTTTGCCGAAAATTTGGCCCAAGGTCCGCAAGCGGCTATCCAATGTTTGCTCACGATCCAACACAATGGTTGGAGCAATGGTATTCATTTCATCCAGAGAAATGCCATAGTAGTTGGCGACGAGAATAAGATCGGGCTTCAGCTTTCGAATCTCCTCAGGCTTGGGGGGAAAGCTGATTTCAGTTGTGTTTTGCATTGGAGCGGTATCGATGAATTGGCCTAATAGACTCTTGGGACTACCGACTGGGAACAAATCCAGGGCCATCAAGTCACTTGTTGTATTGCGATCCAGATATACGATACGTGATTTGTCCTTGGGGAGTTCTAATAGCCTTCCTGTAGAGTCACGGAAAAGAATGTCCTTGTCCCTGTCGCTTTGCTTATACATCGCTGCATACTCTCTAGGAGGCAACCCGGTCTTCTGACGAAAACGTCTGACAAAGTAATAATGATCATTGAATCCAACCTGATGGGCGATGGACTCAATGGTTTCTTCTGTCTGTAAAAGCAATTCCTTGGCTCGATTCAAACGAATCTCGGTTAGATATTCAATCGGGGTTTTGTCTGTCAGTGAGCGAAACAGCTCATTGTATTGCCATAAGGAGACCCCGGATATATCGGATAGTTCCTGCACTTTAATTTTCTCGGCGTAGTGTTCCTGCAAATAGATAAGGGTGCGTTTAACGGCATCTCTGGTATTTTCCAAAGAGGGAGCTTTCATATTCTGTTCAGAGAGAGACAGCATCAGCATATGGAACATAGGTTGATAGGCATTGCTTTCTGCTTTGTTGATATAGGGGCGTTGACGAGTCATATCCTGAATAATGGTGTGCACGCTGGAATAGGAACGATCGGATCGCAACGTACTTCCATCAAAGGCAGGACTTGTGTCAAACCAGACGGACGAAGCCTGAACTTTAATTACATGAAAAGAAAACATATAGACAGCGAACGGCTCATGATCCTGCCTGGTTAGTACAATGTTGCCTCCGGGTCGAATATAAAAACACTGTTCTTCAATGGCAGTAAGGGTCTCTTCCCCCAGATCCAACCTGAAGTTTCCCGAAACGACAATGAGGAGACGATGCTCTTGCGAAGGCAGTATGCTGACGGGTTCCTCCATAAAATCAATCTCGCTAAGCGAATAGATTCCATGTACCTGATCGGTATGTAATAGAAGCTTCATGCCACAATCCCCTTACTAATTGATAACGATTCTCATGGAATAGCATAGTGTAAATACGCTCTTTTTTCAACCAATTGATAGGCGAGATAGAACATAACTTGGTGTTACACCTGCTAAGTATTGTCTGAAAAGCCCTGGAATTGTCCATTGATGCGCCTATGCGGGATCGTTACTATAGGTAGAAGATAGTGATAATGATTATCACTAAAACAGAGTGAATGGGGAGAACGTCATGTATAGTGTGAAACGATGGGGATGGTCTATTGGTGCGGTTCTGGTGCTGAGTATCGGCCTGAGTGCTTGCAGTAGCAATGAAGGTGCGTCGGTAAATGACGGAACAACGCAGCAGACAACCGTAAAAGAAAAGGAAGCCGCTGCGGAGAAACCGGAAACCAAAGATTACGTGGATTATCTGGGACGTAAGGTAGAGATTCCAACTGATCCACAGAGGATCGTCTATTATGATAATAAAACCTTCGGGGACATGCTGGTACTTGGAGCAGATGCAGTCGGTCAGGATAGCCGATTCGAATCAATATATCAGGATCAAGTCAAGGACATTGAAGATCTTGGTGCGCCGTTGAATCTGGAAAAGCTGGTTGAGCTTGAGCCAGATCTGATCATCACAGGTCTTCACGCTCAAGGGGAGGAGTTGGATCAGATTGCGAAAGTGGCGCCGACGGTCGGAATCGACGTAGATGCTCCATTGGAGCAGCGCCTGCCTATACTTGGTCTCCTGGTGAATAAGGAGGCAGAGGCACAGCAGTGGCTGGTCGATTATGATGCGAAATCGGAGCAAGCCTGGAATGCGTTCAAACAGAGTGCGAACATCGGTCCGGATGAGACGGCAACGATATTTTTAAACACAAATCGTACGCTGTATGTTATGACGACAGGGTTAGCTGCAGATTTATACTCACCTTATGGACTGGATATACCTGATGAGGTGAAAAAGGTAACGATTGATGAAGAAATGCCATGGGCTCAAATATCACTTGAGAGTCTGCCATCATTTGCCGGGGATCACGTATTCCTTATGGCAGCTGGGTCAGGAGAAGATTCCGCTGAGAATGACGAACTGATGAAGTCAGCCATATGGAAGGACCTTCATGCGGTTAAGAACGGTCATGTATATGTAGTGGAGCAAAAGTGGAATAAACGTGATGCCTACACGATGCATGAATTTTTGAATGAACTGCCTGCCATGATGAAGCAGCAATAGTTCGGTAATAAGTAGTAGAGTCGAGAGCCTCCTGTTCAAGGGGATTCTTTTTGTTCTTTTTGTACTATCGTTCTACTCCACACCTTGAAATGGCTCAGCCTGTACAATCAGACCTTGCCTCATCTGACTGCCATTTTCATTAAGCGGTTATCCTATACCTATATGGGTAGTGAATCCGTTTCCTCACATTCCTTGTTGTATTTCTGCGGCACATCTCGTACAATTTGGTGAAGTAATTCTGCATTGCGTTAATGTGAATGTGAAAATTAAAGATTACATCAGGAAGCTGTACACAAGAAAAGGGGAGAATCGTTTGGAATCAAAGCAACTATCTAGAGGGCTAAAGCCCCGCCATGTAGAGCTGATTGCACTCGGAGGTACAATCGGCGTTGGTTTGTTCATGGGATCGGCAAGTACGATCAAATGGGCAGGTCCATCCGTGCTGCTGGCTTATTTATTGGCTGGTATCGTTATCTTTTTTGTCATGCGCATTATGGGGGAAATGTTGATTCAGGAGCCGGTCACGGGTTCGTTTGCAACATTTGCTCACAAATATATTAGTCCGCTTGCCGGATTTCTGACCGCCTGGAGCTATTGGTTCCTGTGGGTTACGGTTGGTATGGCGGAAGTTACGGCGATTGGCATCTATGTCGGGTATTGGTTCCCGGATATTCCACAGTGGCTGCCTGCACTGGCTGGGGTGCTCATCATTGCGGCGGCAAATCTGGCGGCGGTGAAGTTCTATGGGGAATTTGAATTCTGGTTTGCGATGATCAAAGTGACGGCTATTGTTGCGATGATCGTGATCGGAACAGGACTCATTTTCTTCGGCTGGGGGAATGGGGGTCAGGCCATTGGTCTGTCGAATCTGTTCAGCCATGGTGGCTTCTTCCCTGGGGGCATCAAAGGTTTCCTCTTCGCGCTGTGTATCGTAACGGCTGCGTATCAAGGGGTGGAGATGGTCGGTATTACAGCAGGCGAAGCGGAGAATCCGAAACACACTTTGCGTAAAGCGATCAAAAATATCGTGTGGCGTATTCTTATTTTCTACGTTGGTGCCATATTTGTTATCGTAACCTTGTACCCTTGGAACGAAGTAGGCGAGACGGGCAGCCCGTTTGTGCTCACCTTTGCCAAAGTTGGTATTGTTGCTGCAGCGGGGATCATTAACTTTGTGGTGCTCACGGCGGCCATGTCGGGATGTAACAGCGGGATCTACAGTGCAGGACGGATGTTATACACGCTGGCTGAGAATGGGCAGGCACCTGCCTTTTTCAAAAAGCTGTCCAAAGGCGGGGTTCCCCGCAACAGTATCGTCATTACAATCTCCTTGCTGCTGATAGGGGTTGTGCTGAACTACCTGATGCCGGACTCCAAGCTGTTCTTGTACATCTACAGTGCAAGTGTTCTTCCGGGTATGGTTCCATGGTTCGCCCTGGCGTTCAGCCAGTTCCGATTCAGAAAGCGTTGGGGCAACGAGATGGCGGATCATAACTTCAAGTCCAAATGGTTCCCGATCAGCAATTACATCATTATTGTGTATCTGATTCTCGTCATTATCGGTATGGCGTTTAACCCGGATACGCGCTTGCCTCTGGTTGTTGGAGCTACGTTCATGGCAATCGTGGTGGCTGGATATTTTGCATTTGGCATCGGAAAAAGACAACGGATAGATGGCGGCGAAGATCGCTAGTCTAATATTCAAAAATCAACTTATATCGTAATATCATACATGCATTCCTTGAAACGATTGGAGAACCTGAGGGTGATTCAGCGTCATTCAGGGAGTGCATTTTTTTATTCGAAAAATTCATGCTTGAATCTCCTGTAACTGGAGGTTTTAAGATTGGAATTATAAAGATTGCACTAAATCCTATTTACACTTGCCACTTCGATGACAGAACAACCTTCTGATCGCTGTTATCCCCTGATTTTTTTGATTTAATTTTACAAAGGTGAAAATCTGGGGATAAAGGCGAACGCATCCGCTTCTTCAGGTTATTTCTGTCCTCTACGTTCTCGTGTAAATGTTTAGTTCAATTTATATAATAGCTGCTGCGCAATAATATCATTCCGATTTAATCCGTGGCAGAATGGGAGGCTTTAAGTATATGAGGACAATAGAATGGATTTATCTTATTTTCAACCTGCTTATATTCGTGGGGGGAATCGGGATTGGGAGACAGAGTCAACATTTTCGGAAAATGGTATGGGGTGGATTTGCCATATCAGGTGTGCTGCTGATCATCCATGGTGTGGTCGAAGGACTTCGTTGGCCGATGATTCCGGCGTATCTGCTCACGTTGGTTCCACTGGTTGTGTTATTTACAAAGGCAAGACGCCAGCAACAGTCAGGTGTAACCTCGCTGAACAGCAAAGGTTCCGGGGCATCTGCTTCCACATCGACTGTGACGAGGAAATTCGGACGTGTTCGAATCATCGCAACGTCTCTTCTGGTGTTGGTATACGCTATTGTGAGCATTGGCTTGCCGCTGCTGTTCCCGGTGTTTTCGTTTGCCAAGCCAGCAGGTCCTTATGGAATCGGAACAGTATCCTACGACTGGACAGATAACAGCCGTGAGGAGTTGCTGACGAGTTCTGTTGGTGATCAACGGGAGCTGATGGTACAGATCTGGTACCCAACGAATCCAGACGCAGAGGGAGCAACAGCCCCTTATGTTAATAAGCCGGAGATCTACGGGACAGCCTTCAATGAAGTGCTGAAACTGCCAAAGCTTTTATTTTCCAGTCTGAGTCAGGTCAAAACACATGCGATACAGGAAGCTCAGTTGTCTGATGCCGAAGCCAAGTATCCGGTTGTTCTTTTCTCTCATGGTCTGCATGGCTATGAAAATCAGAATACGTTCCAGGTCGAGCAGCTGGTCAGTCAAGGTTACATTGTTGTAGGCATTAATCACACGTACAGCAGTCTGGTGTCCGTATTCCCGGATGGACGTGTGGCGCAGTTTGAATCGGAAGGAAAAGAAGGCTTTGAACAGCTGCAATTCAGTTACATGGACAAGTTGAATGAGACATGGGTGCAGGATGCACAGTTTGTACTGGATGAGGTAGAGAAGTTGGGTACGGGAGATCCGAGCGGACGCTTTACCGGACGAATGGATCTGGACAATATCGGCATGTTTGGGCATTCATTTGGCGGAGCAACGACAGTACAGATGTTAATGAATGATCCACGTGTGAAAGCAGGCATGAATATGGACGGTGTATTGTTTGGCGAGAAGCGTATTCCTGCGGAAGGCGTGGGCAAGCCGTTCCTGATGATGAGTGCAGACTCAACCGTTGCAGGCACAAGTGTGATGAGTGACGAAGAGATTGCTGCGATGGGCACGACCCGTCCGGAAGCCGAGAAATATTACGAGGAAGTGTACGAGCGCTATGAGCCGGTAACCGCAGGAGGGAACTTCTGGATGGAGCTGACCAACACCAAACATCTGAGTTTCTCCGACCTCTACCTGATCTCTCCACTGCTCGAATGGACACAGGGTGTAGATGCGCGGGGGACACAACAGTTGGTCAACGATACAACGATTGATTTCTTCAACCACTACTTGAAAGGGCAAACGCTCCATATGGACAAGGAAGTGGGAGAACATGAATCCTATTCGTTGAAAAAAGGCTAAACGTATAAATGGAAGGAGACTGAAGTTCAGTCTTCTTCCATTTGGTTTAAACGTAACCGCATGCCCTCCTGCAACAGGTTAATGCCATCTACAATTTGGCTCCATTCGGGATTCATCACCTTGCACAGCTTGTTAAAACGCAGAATGCGATCCGTCACAGAGTCCAGCATATATCGGGCCTGTTTGCGAAAAAATATTTCTGGTGCTTCCGCATGCTCAGCACTTGCATACATCAACACAAAGTCCCACACCATGCTTTGCACAGCAGGGCTATCGATTGCCCAACGCTTGTCCAGCGCTTCGGTAGTGCGAATGCGAATAGCCTCCATTTTTTTCACCCAGACGTCCGCTTCGACTTGTGGCTGATTCGCCATAATGAAGAATGGAACCTCCAGCCGAGCCAGATCAGCCCAATAGGCCGGATCATTGATCAGTTCCTGAATTTCCTTCCAGGCCAGTGTTTGCTGAGCCGTCAGTTTGGTATCTTTCATCATGTATTTATCGAAAAAGTGCAGAAACGACACTCTCCAATCCTGCGGAATGCTGTCCAGCAGATGGGATTCATCCACCTTGGCAGCAACAAATTGTTTTCGCCTGCTCGCATTGGCCGTCAGGGATTCTACCAGACTGGAGATGTAGGTAAGAGACTGCTCCGAGCGCAGTGAAGTTTCTTCTTCATGCTGCCTCGCTTGCTGCAAAACGGAGAGCATGGAATTCATCGTGCCGATCTGGGTTTCCAACGCTTCAATCTGTAGATCCAACGCCTGTGCTACCGCCAGTTCACCCGACATGAGCTTTCGAATATCCGATATGCTGAAATTCAGATAACGAAGCGTTGTAATGAGTTCGAGTTGCCACAGGTCTTGCGTTGTATAAAGTCGATGCCCGCCTTCCGTATGATTGGAGGGTTGTAACAGTTCAATCTCATCGTAATAACGGATCGTTTTCACCGTGGAGCCGATCAGTTTGGCTGCTTCACCGATGGAATAGGGTTCTTTATTTGCATTCAACGAGATCACCTCATGTTCTATTATACAATCTCCAGTTAGGGGAGATTCAATGTGTGACAGTTGTCTGGGAATCCAGTTAGCTTAGTTTAAATTCCACCCATCTCGGTTACAAAGGAAAGAGTGCAACTTTTATGAAAATTAAATTCACAACAAATAAAAAAATACGTTTATACGATGGATATCGTGTAAATAACCAAGGAGGAAATTGAACATGGCTAATCAAGATCAGCACACCATGCAAGATCCAACGACCCAATATCCAAAGGCTACACCGGAGTGGAAACAGCAACAGGATGAGCCGGGGCTCCAGCGTGAGATGACCCCTGTTCCCGATGCGGGTGAGAAAAGTTATAAAGGCAGCGGACGATTAACGGGACGCAAAGCAGTTGTGACCGGGGCCGACAGCGGAATTGGCCGGGCGGCAGCGATTGCGTTTGCCCGTGAAGGTGCAGATGTTGTTCTGGCCTATCTGCCGGAAGAGGAAGCAGATGCGCAGGAAGTTGTGAAGCTGATTGAGGAAGCCGGTCGCAAAGCAATTACGATGCCAGGTGACCTGAAGGATGAGAAATACTGTGAAGAACTCATTGAATCTGCGGTAAAAGAGCTTGGCGGGATTGATATCCTTGCTAACGTGGCAGGTAAACAGCAGTTTGTAGAGCAGATTGCGGATCTGACCACCGAGCAGTTCGATGCAACGTTCAAAACAAATGTCTATTCCATGTTCTGGCTCTGCAAAGCAGCTGTGAAACACATGAAGCCGGGCAGCTCCATTATCAACACATCATCGATTCAGGCGTATAAACCTTCGCCAATCCTGCTGGATTATGCAACAACGAAGGCATCCATTAACACGTTCAGCAAAGCGCTAGCCCAACAGGTGGGTAGCAAAGGGATACGTGTCAATGTTGTTGCACCAGGACCGGTATGGACACCGCTCCAGGTCGTGGGTGGACAACCAGTCGAGAAGCTGGCCGATTTTGGCTCCAACACACCGCTTGGTCGGGCAGGACAACCTGCCGAGATGGCTCCGGCATTTGTGTTCCTGGCAAGCCAGGAATCCAGCTATGTGAGCGGTGAGACACTGAATGCAAATGGCGGTACGGTTAGCCCGTAAATAGTTTAGGTAATCCGATCAAGGTATCAGAGGATACGGTCTCCATATTGGGGGCGGTATCCTCTTTTTTGTCATTAAGATGAGAGAAATAAAATATTTTTATATATGAAAGCGTTCTTATATAAAACGGATAAGCTACATGGTAATATATTCAAGAACATGATCTTCGCTCCCAGCTCTGAGAGTGCGTTGCTTATACAATGAATCTGTTCAGAACAATACACTATGCCTAGGAATCGAAGGAGGAATTCTGTAATGGCCAAGAATGTACTTAAACTAGGTGACCCTGTCATAAGCACGTACACATCATATGGGACATTAACATCCGTTATGCACGAAGATTTATGGCCATGGATTTTCAATAACTTTATACAAATCAGGTATGCACATGGATGGGGAATTTTTTCGTTTGATTCTCATCAGTTTCTGTTAAGTACCTGTCCGGGAATTTCCTTTTACAACCTGCCACAAGAAATTGTGATCAGCAAATGGGGAACATCACTTAAACAAGTGATTACGGAAGCGATAGATATGGGATATTATCTATATATTTACGCAGACAGATACTACATTGCGTGTACAGACTATTATCAAAAGGAACATCTCATGCATGAATTATTGGTGTATGGGTATGACCTGGATCAAAATTTGATATACATTGCTGATAATCTTGATGATGGTAAATTCATACAAAGCGTATGTAGTCTGGATGAACTTGAGAAAGGCTACTGGACCATGTCTAATGAGTACAGTTTTTGGACAGAAGTGAGATTCCTCAAGCCAATTCAGAATATCAATTATGCAATTCATGTGGAGCAGATTATAACGGCGATGGAAAACTATCTTAACTCAAGCGAGACATATGACTTAGTGAGAGATCAGAAATACGATTTTGGAATGCAAGCCATTCAACGCATCTTTACCGATATTGAGCAGGCAGCCCTAGTTGGAGAAGCATTGGATTCACGAGTCTTTCATCTCTTGTATGAACATAAGCTACTTATGGAGTTGCGTTTATCTTATTTAATGGAGAAATTAATCATTGAGCCAGATGCAACTTTTATGGAATTAAGCACTATTCTGAAACAGGACTACTTTAAATTGAGAAATATAGTTCTGAAATACAATATAACGCGTGATGCAAGTACACTCAGTAAAATAAGTGAGAGATTACAAGAGAATCTCATGAAAGAGAAAGCATTTATTTCTTCTTTTGTTACCAGATTACAACAGGTTAAATCAATGGCTTGAAGTCATCTAACAATAGAAAAAAAATCCCCTTTGCTCGTGAAAAAGCAAAGGGGATTGCTGTGTAACTAAGTTACTTCTGCTCTGGTTTCGGGTCCAGAATGGCATAACTGCCTAGCATGGCTAATTGTGCTGTATTCAGAAGCGCTTCATCCACTGCAGCGAGGGCTTCACCGGCAGCTGTCATCAGCTCATCAGAGTCAACAGGTGAGGCGAAACGGAGAATGACCCGGTTCTCTCCTTTTTTGAGTTCACTCTCAGCCTTGGTTTTGTACTCATTAATGGACGCGACTTCGAGATTATTCTGTACATAATAATCATTGGCATCGCTCTCGCCATTAAACAACGCGAGCTCGGAATCAAGCCAATAATCTTGATCCGCTATCGTTTTCTGACTTGCAGCAGTCTCATCATTGGCATTGTACAGGAAATACGGGATGCCGGAGTTCGTCAGGTTGTTGGTGGCATCTACATGGAACCATTCGTTCCCGATTTTGACCTTGTTCCATGCATGTGGAACGCCGCTGGAAGCGCCCGTTACAACGATACTTTCCAATCCCGAGAGATCGGAGAGCAATTTGTAAACGGAAGCATAGCTGGCACATACCCCAACTCCTTTGACCAGAATACCGTATGTGGTAAACGAGTCATTAAACTGTGGATCGACATTTTTGAAGTTGTTTTGCTCCGCATTTTCCAGCGCTGCATCATCATACTTCGCGTTATCGTTCAGATAATCGTAGATGGCTTTCCGTTTCTCGTCTTCGTTCATACCATTCTTGATAATGGAAGCCACCACTTCGTTCGCTTTGGCAATAATCTCATCTTGCTTCTTCTGGATTCCACTAGCCGATTCATTGTAATAAATGGAAAGGGTAAGTGTACCATAGTTGTATTCGAAACCTTCCACACCAAGAATCAATGGATTCTGGTACATCACTTTCAGAACAACATCTGAGAGTGTTGTGAAATTTTGAGCTTCAGGAAAAGCTTTTAACGAAATTTTATCTTGTGCAGCAATCATATTTTTGGCTAAAACTTCTTCCAATGCGGAATCTGCATTGATCATTGCATCACCTGTAGCAGGCTGAGGCACGGTTTCCTGATTACCTTGTTCTACATTTTGCTGTGTATTCGATTTCTGCTCATCTACCAGGTTGTCTTCTACAGCTTCTGGAGCTGGAGCAGGTGTTTCATTGGAAGCTTCTTCAGAAGCCATATCTGAAGAATTATCAGAAGTATCATCGGAAGCCTCAGTAGATAGAGGATCAGTTACATCTTCTGACGTTCCAGTATCGGTTGTAGACTCTGGAGTTGAAGTTTCCGAAGCCGGTGCTTCTTCTGTTTCCGTTGCAGACTCAGGTGCATCATGATTGTTGATGATTGTTGGCACATCAGGTGCAGGAACGTAAGGTGTGTCATTCTTTGGTTCCACCAGTCCGTTGCTGGAATCGGCTACGGTTTGCTGAGCAAGTCTGTCCAGGTCTGCTTGGGTCACATTTTCTACGCGCACGTAACTTTTCAAAGCTGTTCCTTTAATATGAAAAGGAATATTCGTTTCATTGAACTCTGAAATTTCTACGCTTTTGGTATCATAGACAATGGTTTCACGAGCTAGAGAGCCGTCATTGTACTCAACTGTTGCTTTCTGAGGAAGTACATCTATATTCTTTAATTTTTCCCTATACAATTGTTCTTTCAGAGATGTTGGCAACTGGGAAGCAAGCGGAGCTGTAGGGACACCTCTGCTAAAATTGGATTCTTTGCCTCCGCCGATTGCAGTGACGTAATATTCTCCTCGTATACCATGGTTCTGAGTGGTAGTTATCATTTCATTATAAGTGCCTAGCCCGCCTTTTCCGTCTCTCAAAAAATCATTGAAAGACGTCTCTGTCGTTACCGCAATATCTAAAGGCAGACTATTACTGAAAGCGTCCTCTGCGCCAGTTAGAGGTACATTTGTATCGAAGTTGGTTAGGTCAGAACGTTTATAAATTTTATATTCGGTGGCACCTTCAACCTTGTCCCAGACCAACTTGAACCGTCTATCTTTGTCAATTTCGTATCTTAGGTTAGGTACGGGTAACTCCGATTTCACTGTAAACGGAATAATGATGGGCTGATCGAGTAGTGTTAGCTTCTCAGCATCTGGATCATAATTCAGACGAATGTAATAAATGGGGGCACCGCCCCAAGAACTTTGATCCTTGTTCATCATGGAATCTGAACTTAAAACGCCCCATCCAAGAGGTCTAATAGAAACGTTGTTGCCATTGGTATCGCGAAGGGCATGTACATCGCTTGCTTTGAGTGCTTTAATATCGGTATGTACACTTATAATGTCAATAGCTGACAGGTTATTCTTCCGTAAATCTGCTTTAAACTTGAACGTAAATTCTTCATCCTGAGCTACGTTGTACATCGGCATGATCGCTTGTTCCAATTCAGAGCCGTATTTCTGCTTCAAACTTAAAATGGTAGAACCTTCTACTATTTCTGTTGGATTATTTTCGGACGGACTGCTTTCCTGCTCAGTACTCTGGCATCCAGCCAGTAACAGGGTGAGCGCAAACATAATGAAAAATAGACGTTTCATGATACACCGCTTTCTTGTTTTTCTGAGTTGCTCTAATGGCTACGTTTCTACACACCGAAAGACTATCAAAATTGGTTAAAACCCATACACGAACCTCTTAACAGCCAAACCTCCCATTAATTTCCTAATATCCTTTGCTAGTTTATGGTCATATTGACGCATTGTCAAGGTGAGAGGGTAGGTTTTAAGTCCTGTAGAACAATAGAACAGTTGTAATTCTGTAGCGGGGGGACCATGTTAAAATACAAGAGTTACTACATATTTATATATATAAACGAAACATTTGAATAGGCTGGATTGGCGTATGACAGCAGAACAGATTGTCAGAACCTTTTTTGAAGAAGTCCGATCAGGCCGGAATCCTGATTATGCAAGCAGCGTCATGGCGGAACAAGTACTGGCCCATCAAGTGATATCTGAAGAAGAGGTCACAGTGACCCGAACCCCTTCCGATTATGCAGATCATGTGCGAGAAATGATCGAAGCTTACGGGGAATTTTCACTCGAAATTCAGGAGTTGCTGACGCAAGGTGATAAAGTTTATGTGCGCTGGAGACAAACGGGTACCCATATCGGCAAAGTGGACGGATACAGTCCAACCAACCTCCCGGTGATTGAAATTGCGAGTGCGGTATACCGAGTGGAAAAAGAACAAATTGCAGAGTATTGGATACAGATCGACAGGTTGGGCATCGAGAAACAATTGGAACGTAATCGGAGCTGAGTTTCTCAGCTCTTTTTTAGTTTTCAGTTCTTTGTAAGCGTTCCCGTGTTATAATGAACAAAGTTGTATACAAGTTACCTAAAACGTTTTCTGTCTTTTGACTCCATAATCTGAAAGTGAGGTTCAGTGATGATTAAAGCAACGGAAGATAATCAATATGTTGAACTAACAAGCCCGACAAGTTTACCGAAGGCATCCGGATTCCTTTGGAATGAAAAGATGATGATTCATGTGAATTGCCGGGGGTACGCGGTGGCCCAATTCATGCAGCCCGAACCTGCTAAATACTCGTATGCGCCCAACCTGGAAGCCAAGACGTTTATGCAACCGGAGCAGCCATACTATGCCCACCATCCGGGACGGTTTGTCTACATTAAAGATGAAGTAAGTGGCGAAATCTTCTCCGCCCCGTATGAACCCGTTCGCAAGCAGGCGGATAGCTATACGTTCGCTGTCGGTAAACACGATATTCATTGGAAAGTGATTCAGGACGACATTTGCATCGAGATGTCCCTGCGTTTGCCGAAGGAAGATGTCATGGAGCTGTGGCGTGTGAAGGTAACCAATCTGTCTTCGAGAAAACGCAAGCTTAGTATCTACCCGTATTATACGGTCGGCTATATGTCATGGATGAACCAGTCCGGTTCGTATTTGGAAGATTTGCAGGGCATTGTCTGCTCGGCGATTACGCCGTATCAGAAATATCAGGATTATAGCAAAATCAAAAATTACAGCGACAAAACCTATCTGCTTGCAGATCACCAACCGACTGGCTGGGAAGTAAATCATGAGACTTTTGAAGGCGAAGGTGGACTACATAATCCTTCGGCCCTGCAGTCGGAGACACTGGCTGGTGGAGATGCACGGTACGAGACACCTGTAGCTGTATTGCAATATAGAGTCGAACTGGAAGCAGGAGCGGAGCAGGCGTATCGATTCATCTTTGGTCCGGCTCATGATGAGACAGAGATTGAGGGCATTCGTCAGCATTATTTTGTGAAGCAGAATGAGGAAGGACAGGATGGTTTCACCGCAGCCGAGCAGGAGTATGCTGGTTATATTGCGGAAGGGCAAGGGAACATCCAGATTGAGACACCGGACAGCTGGCTAGATAATGTCGTGAATCATTGGTTGCCTCGCCAGATGTACTATCATGGCAAAACCAACCGTCTGACAACCGATCCGCAGACGCGGAATTATTTGCAAGACAACATGGGCATGAGTTATATTCAGCCGCAGATTGCACGAGCTGCGTTCTTGACCGCTTTGTCTCAGCAGCATATAAGCGGCGCGATGCCAGACGGCATTATTTTGCACCCGGACGCAGAACTGAAATATATTAACCAGGTTCCTCATACTGATCACTGCATCTGGCTTCCGGTCTGTATGAAGACCTATTTGGATGAAACGAATGACTATAGCATTTTGGAGGAACAGGTTGCTTTTACAGACAGTGAACAAAAGGTTTCCGTACTGGAGCATATGAATCTTGCAATGCGCTGGTTGATCCATGAGCGTGATGCGCGTGGGTTGAACTATATCAATCAGGGTGACTGGTGTGATCCGATGAACATGGTGGGGTACAAAGGCAAAGGCGTATCCGGCTGGTTAACCATTGCGTCGGCATATGCGTTCAATGTGTGGGCAGATATTGGTGAACAGGCAGGGCATGGCGAGGTTGCAGCGGAATTCCGTCAGGAAGCCACTCAGACCAATGCGGTAGCGAATGAGTATCTGTGGGATGGGAACTGGTATGCGCGAGGCATTACGGATGATAACGTAGTGTTTGGTGTAAGCAAAGACGTGGAAGGACGCATCTATATCAATCCTCAGAGCTGGGCACTCATGAGCGGTGCTGCGGATCAGGAGAAACAGGAGAGGTTAATCCGTGCTGTAGAGGAGCAATTGGAGACGCCATATGGTGTCGAGAAGCTCGCGCCGTCTTTCACAGCGATGCGGGAAGATGTAGGTCGAGTTACGCAGAAACATCCGGGAAGTGCGGAGAATGGTGCAGTGTACAATCACGCGGCGGCGTTCTATATATATGCGTTGTACCTGGTGGGCGAGAAGGAGAAGGCGTACCGTCTGTTGCGTAAAATGATTCCGGGCCCCGATGCCGAGGATATTCTTCAGCGGGGTCAGCTACCCGTATTTATCCCGAATTATTATCGCGGAGCCTATCGTCAATTCCCACGTACAGCTGGGCGCTCCAGTCATCTGTTCAACACCGGCACGGTGCCTTGGGTGTATCGTTGTCTGATCGACGGATTGTTTGGCTTACAGGGTCACGCGCAAGGGCTGCAGGTGCGTCCGCAGTTGCCAGAAGATTGGAACGAGGCGTCGGTCACGCGGTTGTTCCGCGGGGCTGAGCTGCATGTGAACATGAAGAAGGATGCAACTGTCCAGACAATTGAGGTGCATGTTGACGGCCAACGGATTGAAGGCGATATCATCAAGAATATACAGGGCGGCGTGAAATATGAGGTGCTGGTGAAGCTGCCTTTGTAGAAAAGCGCAAGGAGTAATGCTGAACGATCTGAAGAGTTTTGGAAAATTACGAAGACAAATTAAAAACTGCCTTTCCTTTATAGAAGGAGGGCAGTTTTTGCTTCAAGATGTTGTTTTGAATTAATCTGTTTGTCAGACTGAATATGATGAAAGAATCCACAAGCTAAGCTTGATTAGCAAACACTCTATTCTTTGACTCTGTACCAATAGCTATAAATCTCTGAATAACCCAGCTTGGCGTAAAGTTTCAAGGCAGGTGCATTATTCGCAACCACTTGCAGATAACTAGACGTAGCGCCTTGTTTTTTTGCCCAATGCAATAGATGCAGGATCATCTGTTCAGCAAGTCCCCGATTCCGGAAGTTAGCGTCTGTAATGATGTCATACAATCCAATATAGCCACGCTCGATTACACCAAACCCACAAGCGACGACTTGCCCATCGATCAACAGCGAGATGAAACCTACCTTTGTCCGGATATTGTCCAACATTAATTCCGTCGTTTCCCGTTGCAGATCATTCACCTGATTTAGCCTGCAAAAATGATCCAGCCACGCTGTGGTCAACTGTTCGTCGATCTGTACAGCTTGGTGCACAGGCTCTTTGATCTCTTCCAGGCTCCTAATCTGGATACGGGTCAGATCGACAACGCCATACCCTTTTTCTTGCAAAAGCTGGTCGAGATGATCCGGCTGAATAAACGGTGTGATTTTAAATATGGTACTTAACTGATTGGAAGCATAGATGCGCTCACATTCCTCAATCTTTTCATGCACATCCAGAGTGGAGTAATGGATAGGTTGAACGGAGTTGGCACGTTTGGTATATCCTTTGGCAAAACGCAGTACCCATCCGTCATATAATAAGGTAGACAAGGGTTGCCAGTGATTAAGGGATAGTTCTTCAATGGTTTTGTGTTCTGAATCTATGGTATGCGTCATATCCAACCTCCGATTTTATGATTAAATAATAATACATAATTGTGTATAAAAATACAATAAAAACATATATATCGTCGAACAGTATGCATTATAGCTGGAGATGGTATACAATTTGATTTGGTTGAATGAATAACTTCAGAAGCGGAGCGCATTATGTTAACTATAGAATTAAATAATCACAGCATTAACTGTCATATCCAATACGGCAAACGCAAGAAGGTGTCCATCACGATGGACTTGCCTTATATGGTAACGATCAAAGCACCCAATGGTACCAGTGAAGACATGATCCGGCAACTTGTAGAGCAGCATGGGGATGTAATTTTGAAGAAATCCGCTCTCATGCAGCGGGCGCTCGACGGTCCTCAAGCCAAGGAATACGAAGATGAAGGCAAGGGGAAGTTTCTGCTTTTTGGCAAGGAGCATGCACTGCATGACTTAATCCCTGTAGAGGGGCTTACAGAAGAAGAGCTGCGAGCGAATCTGAAGAAATTTTATTTTGCCGAGTGTAAACGCATGATTGGGGAGCGTATCGGTCGCTACCAGCAAGAGTTGAAGGTGAAGCCGAAGTCAGTAGAGATCGTAGATTCTCCCACCAAGTGGGGCAGTTGCAGCTGGGACAAAAAACTTACGTTCAATTATCGCCTGGCGATGGCGCCACTGGAAGTGATCGAATATGTCATTATTCATGAACTTTGCCATATTCACCACATGAATCATGACCGCTCTTTCTGGCGGCGGATCGGCAGCATCATGCCGGATTACAAAACAAAAGAAGATTACCTGATGCGAAATGGTCGGGCCATGACACTATAATAACAAGCTTAAGCCTTCACTTGGACACGCCATACCCCTCTGATATTATTCGTAAAATCCGCGAAGATCCCACTGTAGCAGTGAGCGGCTTCGCGGATTTTTTGTATTTGTCTGGATCAGGAATGGGATACTTGAACGCCGTAATGTTTGAAAAAATGAGTAACCGCATCCATGTCCATTCGGTCATCGAACAGATGCTCAGGATAATAGATGCCTGGAGCCATAGGTTTGTCCATTGGCATCATCAGTATCTTCTCGGCTTGCACCGCAGCGCCGAGTGCAGTCATATGAGTTTGACCGAGTGGGTCAGAGACTGTCATCGTTCGTTTAACTTCGTTTCCTTTTGCATCCAGCCCTTTCAATTGAATGACGAGATGATGTGCACTCCCAGTTCCTGGATTATAGAGCAATTTCCGCCGGAATGGCTGGAAACGTTCACCACTGATCATCTTCCATACTCCGGTTTTGACCAATCCGGCGAGTGCATAGGTAGATACTTTACTATCGAATGCAATGCGGAAGCTGGTTGAATCAATATGACTGGTATGAGGTAATGTGACGTGATCGGGTGTATCCAATCTGTAACATGGAGTCGTATACCCGTTCGGGAAATGAACTTTGATCGGATCTGTCATGGGATAGACGAGTCGATGTGTATTGGATTCGGATATCTGAAAAGGAATACTCATCCGGTCCATGAAGGCTGCCGAATCAGGGCCGGCCTTATCCCGCAGCGACCATAGGGCATGAATGTTTACTTCGACATGTTGCAGAGAGTTAGAAAGTATCATGGCAAAGAGTGACGCCGTTCCTGCCATCCATCCAGAGGACAGGACTACCGGAGCATGAAGCTCTTCCTGCTCTATTGTACGGATCGCTTGATTGAACACCTCAGTCCAGCGTGTTATATCGATGAGGGGAATTTTTCTCCGTACGGCCGACACCAGTAGTCGATCATCCAGATCGTTCACTGCATTAATGATTAACGATATATTCTCTCCTGCGTGAATCAGTGGATCGTCTGCATTGGTATCAACAACAACCGTTTGGACACGATTGGATGGAAAAGGTGCTGCTTTACCCGCAGAACGGCCTCCCAGTACCAATTCCAGATCAGGATGCCTGTCATGCAAAATGCGAGCAAGCTGTGCACCTACAGCACCATAGCCCCCAGCGATAAGAACTCTTTTTCTATTCATTCGATAAACCTCCGTTGATATGTTTATGTACTTATATGTTTAAACTAATGAACATAATAGAGTGAAGAAAAGGAATGCGGTTCACCAGCGCGGTATGCGCTAGCTCTGACATTCCACTTCCACGAGATGAACGAGCTGTTTGATTAATTCGATCGCATCGTTGAACTCCAGCTTGTAATACATCTCCGTACCTTTTTTCTGAACCGATAACAGCCCGGATTGACGCAATATTTTCAAGTGATGAGAGACCGTAGGGCGTGACATGGGGACATGCTCTGCAATCTGCGATACGTTCATGCTCTCTTGATCAATGAGCAGCGATATGATTCGCTGGCGAACGGGGTCTCCCAATCCTTGAAGATAAGGACTTAGATTCTCGAAAATATCAATAACTTTTTGGTTACCCATCGATTCCTTCATGGCTCACTCCGTTATAATGTTTAATTGTTTAAACGTATTATAAGGCTTAGTTCACTTAAAAATCAAATTTAACATTCCAAGTTGCAGGAAATTAGCTGTTCCGCTTGTCCATTTGAAGTACAATATAAGCAAATATGCCCGTACCACGAATCCATTAATGTTTCCGTGGTGGAAGGAGTCCAAGATGGCTGAGAGTAACCATTATTCGGTGCTGGTAGATGAATATATCTCGGAGTTTGCACCCGATGTACAGGTGAGATTACAGGCGTTAAGACAGATTATTCGTGAAGCGGCTCCGAACGCCGAAGAGAAGATCAGTTACAAGATGCCTACGTATGCACAGCATGGGAATCTGGTTCATTTTGCCGCATACCAGCAACATATTGGATTTTACCCTGCTCCGAGTGGGGTTCTGGCGTTCAAGGAGGAACTCTCCAAGTACAAAGGGGCTAAGGGATCTGTCCAGTTTCCGCTGGATCAGCCATTGCCAGAGGATCTCATCCGCCGGATTGTGGCGTTTCGGGTGAAAGAAAATGTGGAAAAAGCTCTGGAGAAGAAGCAGAAGAAGAGTAAATGGTAAAAAACTGTTAGTGTACTGAAGGGGAAGTGCAGATGAACAAAGCACTAATCGTGTTGGATGTGCAGTATGGGATTACATCATTGAAGGATTTCACAGTTCAGTTGGGCAAGATTGAAGCGGTTATCGCTGATTTTGAACAGCAACATGAGCCAGTCATATACATGAAACATGTAGATTACGATCAGGAGGGCTCTTCACTGTTCTATAAAAATGTTGAGAACCTGGAAATTATAATGGATACCGGTCAGTATCCCGTTATGGAGAAAAGCAAACCAAGTGCCTTCAGCAATCCAGAGCTAAGAACTTGGCTACAAGAGCATCAGGTAGAACATGTATTTATTGTTGGATTCAACATGGAATATTGTTGTCTGTTTACAGCAATCACTGCGGAACACGAAGGGTTTAAGGTAACCTTGATTGAGGACGCAACAGGTTCGGTGAACACAGCGGAGACGTATGAGATGCCGGGTCTGGACATTCAGGATTTTGTCGGTTCGATTCTGAATTGGTCGAATTGTATTGAAGTTTTATATGTGGATGAGTATAAAGAAATGTATCGTATCTAGCGTGGTTTACAAGTGACGCCGGAGATTTGAGTATGGTATAATAAGAGCAGATGAGACGTAAAATGCAAAGAGAGCCGCGCTGGTAACACGACTCCTCCGAGCAATAGCCGCTTTTAAGGGCGGTGGGCTTCGCTTAGAAAGATGATCAACAATAGACCGCATCCTTTTGCGAGGGGGGCGGTCTATTTGTGTGTATTGGACAGAATAAGGCATCCTTTGTCAACATCACAGTGTGCATTTTAGTTTGGAGGGGAATTCGTATGATCAAGGTTCATTTATCTCGTATTATGGGTGAGAAAAGAATTAATATTGCTGATTTATCCCGACTAACCGGATTACATAGAAATGGGATTGCCAAATTATATAATGAAGAAACCGATGGTGTGATGTTCGATACGCTGAATCGAATATGTGAGGCTTTGGATTGTGAAATCCAGGATATCATTGAGTTTATCAAGGACGAGAAGTGATCTTCAACATTTAGCTAAGGCCCTATACTTTTAAAAAATTGGACATATAGACCGTTACCTTATCGAAGGGACGGTTTTTTTCTGTTTGTATACACATACTGAGCTGCACCGATCGCAAGCGTTACTCCTTTTCAGCGATTTTTCAGCCAGAGCCATTATAATACTCACGGAATCCTGTAATCGAAAAGGAGTTTTTGCATGTCTAAGGTGCTGCATAAGTCGTTTTATCTCATTTTGCTCGTGTTTGTTGCGGTGTTTATTGCTTCGTCCTTGTTGGTTCGGGCACAGTACAACTACGCCTTATATGGGGACAATCCCATTTTGGGCATGCAGCAGTGGAGTGTTTTTCTCCCGGTCATTCTTTTGCTTCTTGGTCCAGGTGCTGGGTTATATGCTCTATGTCTGAAGCTGAACAAATACAGTCCGAAGGTTGTCATTCCGATTGTGCTGCTAAGTTCTTTGGCCATTCAGATCATCGTCATTTTCGTATTTCCGAGAGTACCCACCGATGATTCACAGACCGTTCTCTCACTCGCCATGAACATGCTGTATGACCAAGACTACTCGTCGTTTGAACCGGGTGGTTATCTGCACATGTTCCCGTTTAACTACTCGATCGTGTTGTACCTGAAGACATTGCTGTACCTGTTCCCGGACAACTATCTGGTTATCAAACTATTTAATATTTTGTTTTCAACGTTAACAACGTTCATGATTTATCTTATCTACAAACAAGTGAATGACAGATCTACGGAGCGTGATTACGGTGTGTTGATCTTTGCAGCCACGTACCTACCGTCCTTGTTCCTGAACAACCTGATCTATAACGATGTGATTGCCACAGCTTTTCTGACATCGTGTTTATACTTTGTTCTTCGTTTTGTACGTGAAAAGTCTTGGAAAACCATCGTCATTGCCGCCGTTTTTCTCGCGATGGGCAATTACTTCCGAAGCATTGGCGTGATCGTGCTGATCGCTGCCATCATATATATCCTGCTGAATTTACGGAGCATTGGAATGAAGAAAGTTGTCATTTCCATCGGTGTGCTGGCTATGTTGTTTAATGTACCAACCTGGACTCAGAATGCGGTTCTTCAATCCTCCGGTGCTGTGAGCGAACCTGTCGGAGAGAATGCTGCACCGGTCTATATGTGGCTGAATATGGGGATTAATCTGGAGCGTTTTGGCTTCTGGGACAATATGGAGAGTTATCAGATCTATCAGAGACAGGCCAACTACAGTAAGGCTGAGAGCACAGCATTATTTAAACAAGAGATTGGCAATAAGCTGTCTGAAGCAAGTGCGAGTGAGTTGGTGCAGATGTATTACAAAAAGATCATATGGACCTGGACCGAAGGGACATACCAGATGGACCGTTATGGAATCGGCAATGAAAGTTCCATGGGTGCCGGAAGAGGAAGGGGAGGCGGAATCGCAGGCTCCTATAGTTATACCAATGCGATAACCGAGTTGTTGCAGGGGGATTCCGCTTATCGGACAGGTTTGCTCTGGATTGTATATGTGATGAATTTCTTGATGTACTGTTTTATTTTCATTCGGTTGGTCGGTGGAATTCGTCATAAACGGTATGATGAAGTCTCCTTAATCCTGGTCATTCTCGGATTCATCGGATTTTATATTCTGTGGGAGATTAAGTCCAGATACATCTACCCTGTATATCCGTTGTTGGTTGTGCTGTCCTATATGGGTTTCAAAGATACGTATGATTTCATATTCCATCGTAAAGGTACCTTGGAGAAATATTCCCAGAGAAAAAGGTGATCATATGCGAAAAAATAAATATTTTACATCGGTTACGCTACTCCTACTGCTGGGATGTTCGGTTATGCTAACGGCTTGCGATGTGATAACCGCTCAGAATATTACCAAGACCAGTTCTGCGCAAGGCATGAACGGTGGTGGTATGCCGAATGGTGGTGGCCTGGGAATGAATGGAGGAACACCGAGAGGTGGAAGAGGCACCGCGGGCATGAATGATAGATCAGGCAGTCCTGGCATGACGCAGGGGATGATGAATGCCAACATTACTGGTAGAGTCATCTCCGTGAATGGAAACACAGTTACGCTGGCGTTACTTGAGGTGCAGGACAACTCATCCCCAAGCATGGAGTGGAAGGATACCGGAATGGAGATGAAATTGAATATAAGTGATGATGTTGTTATCACTGAAGGTATGGGGACGCCGGGCTCGGGCAATTCCAGCTCACGTGCGAATTCGTCCATTCAAGTGTCTGATCTTCAAAAAGAAAACATCGTGATGGTGTGGTATAAGGACAACACCGAGACGGTGGAACGGGTGAGGGTTGTCCAGTAAAAAATGATGGGATTATCGTCATTTTGTAATTGCTTACATTTGGCTTATCGGCTATTATGGTAACAACTGGTTTTTTGAAGGGAGTGAGCGTCATGAAACGACGGTCTAAGATGGTATGTTCTATTACTACAATGAAGGTAAGCATAAACTGAATAATTCCGGCAGACCATTCAGATGCAGGGTGAAAACATCCAGTTTCCCAGTCCGATCTGAGATCTGCCGATATATAGGGATATAACTGCTCATTTTTTCTGGCGTATGCGAGGTTTATTTGCTTGTGCAAATTTCTCATACACTCAGAATTTTTAAAAGCCGCAGGCATAGCCTGCGGCTTTTTGCGCGCAAAAATAGGCATTCGGTGGTTACAAGCAATGCACCTAAAACGATCAAAAAGGAGAAATGTCCATGTTAAAATTAAAATATTTATTCCAAAATAAAGACCTTGCCGAGATGATTCTAAAGAATTGGAGTTATGATCCTGAGTCGCTGGATATGTTTCAGTATTATCGCATATCCTCCAATGCCGTGTATCCGTTCAGAGATCAGGGGGAAGTGAGATTGCTTCGTTTTGCCCCGGTAGAGGAAAAAAATCAAATCAACCTTAGCGCGGAATTGGATTTCCTCCGTTATCTTCGAACGAATCAGTATGGAGCCATGGAGACTGTACCTTCTCATTCAGGGACGGAACTTGTAGAGGCTCACACCCCATGGGGAACGTACTATGCTTCCGTATTCAAGCGAGTATCTGGATCGCAGTTAGGAAGCATTGATTTGAATGACTCCATCCTGTACAGCTATGGTCAGGCATTGGGTGAGCTGCATCATCTATCGCGCGCATTCATGCCTGAGCAGAAGGAGGAACGCTGGACCTATACGGATGTTTTGGATTGGATGCAGGAGATCCTGAAGGGTTTTTCTGGTGAAACGGCTGCTTTGAATGAGGTGGAGTTTCTTCGAACGTATTTTGCGACTTGGCCGATGACCCAGCAAAATTTCGGTCTCATCCACTACGATTTTGAACTGGACAATGTCTTCTATGACGAAGGTAACCAGTCTTGTTATGCCATTGATTTTGATGACTCGATGTATCACTGGTACGCAATGGACGTGGAACAGAGTCTGGATAGTCTACGTGAGGAGATCGAGCCTGAACAATGGGAGCAGAAGAATCAATTGTTCCTGAACGGGTATTGGTCCAAGGTGGGAGAACGTTATGATCTGGAGAGTATGTTCCCCGCTTGTCGTCGTTTTGCCAACTTGTACGGTTATGTGCGTATGCTTCGATCTGTTGCAGAGCAGTGGTCATATGAGCCGGAGTGGATGAGCGGACTAAGAGCGAGGTTAGCGAGGATAATGACAGAAAAGGCAGAGCAATTCGGTTATCCGATTTAATTTCTAGTGCAGCCGACGCTTCTCCAATTCCATAAAAATATGTCATGTTCACACCAGAAATAATATGTTTCGAGAAAAAAAACCAACTGGAAATTCCATGTAGAATTCCTAAGCTGGTTTTTTACATGTTACTCGGTATAATCACTTATCGCAGTATGCCCCGCTTCTACACTGATCCAGTAGGAATGATCTTCGCGCACGTCCACATAGAGGTTAAGTTCCTTCGCATCAAGGTTACTTACCGTTAATTTGAAATTGCCATAGGCATCTGTTGTAACCTGCTGCGTCTGGATGTGCTCTACAGCAGGCGAAGGACCATGAATTTTAATTGGCATCGTCTGGTTGGCATACGCCGGGAACGTACCTTGAAGGACCAGCGTGTGATCGGCAGAATATACTGCTTTCATGGTCTGATCCGGTAGTCCGCCGTTCTTTTCATTCTCGGTAGCTTCAGTGGCATTCTTCGGTCTGCTCCATAGTTCGAAGCCTTTTTCCTTTAGGTTCTGGAGAAAAACAACGGCCTCTGCCCGGGTCAAGGATTCTTGTCCCGCATAACCTTGCACCGTAGCTGCGGTTTTGCCTGAAGAGTATCCCATGTTCAGCAGATACCGGATGGCATCGTCATCCTGGGTATAATTTTTACCGCCAAGCCCCGCCACGATTACGGCTACTTCTGTTCGGTTCAAGGCATGATTGCGCAGCTTCGGATTCTGTTTGCTGGCATCCAGTTTCAGATTCAACGCGGAAGCATAGGTATAATAACGATCACTCCAGATGTTTCCTTTAATAGCTTGTCCCTCCGCATCTTCGATGCTCTGAATGACATGGGAATTAGCATACAGCTTGAACAACATGGAGAGGAATTCGGCTTCACTCACCTGATTGTTGGGTTTGAACGTTCCATCCTCGTATCCACTGACCATCTCCTGTTGAACGGCCCATTGAATGGCATCTTTTGCCCAATGTGTACGGATATCAGTTAATTGGGGAATTCCCGTTACCGTAACAGAGACAACCGCTTCTTTCCCTTCAAAACGAATCCGAATTTCGGCTTTACCAGCCTGAAGTCCAATGATTTTTCCATCCTTGATGGCAATGCGATCTGACGTCGTGGTGAAGGAAACGTTAGACTGTGGAACATAGGATGTTCCGTTATCATTCACGGCAGTGATTGAAGGCAGATCAATCTGTTCTCCTGCTCGGACTTTCAGGTTTGGTTGTCCTGGCGTTATACGGGTAAGCGTTGTATCTTGAACACCGTCCACATGGAAGAAACGTGTGGAGTATGAGATTTCCGCTGCTGTACCGTTTTTCTTTTGCAGACCTGTAATTCGAATGTTGAACGTATCGCCGCTTTTTAACAATTGCACATCGTCGGGACGGAAGATAATGGCGTAACCATATCCATATCCACCTGTCTCTACATTGAAATAGGCTTGATTAAACCATTGTTTATCCGCAGGGTCCACGTTGTAATAACGGGTTGGAAAGCCACTGTTCTGATTCTTTGCATTAAAGGTCCATGTACGTTGATCGGAAGTCCGAGTCATCTCGACCTGTACCTCAGATAGTGTTGGTTTCGCAAATACATCTGTATTCAGTTGAACAGACCAGGCCTGTGTGCTGCCAAAGGCTTCGATTGGAAATGCGCCCTGATTCGGGAACAGGCTGTAGTTGAACGAAGTTCCCCCCGTTCTGCTTTTATCAAATACCTGCATGGCACTATAGTACTGATCATATGTCTTGCCTGCTTCACTACGAGTGGCGAGTCCAAATCCGATTCGTTGCAGTTGTGGACTCAAAATCCAGCGCCGATGACCGAGTCGATCAATATTGGAGGCGTCTGAATCATTCATGTAGGCCTGTATGCTTTTTGTCAGGACGTTATTCTTTGCACTGCTGGTAACGTACAGATTGGAGCTGCTGGCAGACTTTGAACCGGTGTCAAAGAAATCCTTTGGCATATCTCCTGGCTGTTTTGGAGAATGGGACAGGTATCCACCCGTGGAGACCACAACAGCCCCATGCTGGGCTTGACGATTCAATGCCGGATCAAGGACAAGATCGCCCTGTAGCCCCGTGATAAAACGATAAAAGTTGGCTGCATTCAGCCCTTGTTCCAGATAGGCGTCACTTACCACACCAGCAGAGTAGGGAGCACTTGTCGAAGGTGTCTTTGTATACAGGGGAGATGTATCATTGCCATTCATCCACTGATTCCACTTTTGGACAATCTCCTGCTGACTTCGCTCAGGTAACAAACTGTCGACCTGTTCCGCATGTGCCGCTTGAGCACCCCATAACAGAAACAGCAAACCTGCCAAGGGCAGAGTGAACAGTGAATGTATTTTATTTTTCCGGTAAACCATGTTTCCAACCCCTCTCATATCTGAACGTACGAAGAACATATGCATGTTCAGCATTATGGTATATTCATCGACATTACAGTTGATTTTGCTTAGAGTCAGGCATGGGAGCATAAGGCCGAGCGTGTGAAGGAGGGGGTTTAAATTAGGGAGTTGGTGGTTCATTTGTTGAAAAAAGAGCACAGGCCACCCCGCTGATTCGGGACAGCTTATGCTCTTTCTACATATGTATCTACTTTTTAGTCGAGACTCAGGTCGAAATCAGGCTCACACATATAATCTAATGGGTAAAGATCATCTCGTGCCGAGATTAATGCACGGAAATGCAGATCCCTGATACCGTGCCCAGTTGCACTTTCATCTGAGCGATTGGAGACAAGTTCAGCTACCACAAAAACGTCTTCTGCGATGTTACATTTAAAAAGAACATTTTTCGGATGAATGACTTCCTCCAGGTAACTGTACGTCATCACGTGAAATACTTGTCCGCACCAGTTTGTCTTGATCACTTTATAGGACTTTGTGCGAACCAGATCCAGATAACGTTCCAGCTGGAACGTATGCTCAAATTGCGTAATATAACCTTTTTTATCTACATCAATCGTAAATTCGACATCATAGCTCACATGCATTTCATCTTTATAAGTTCCGTTCATAACCTTCATGTTGTCAAAGTGTGATCCGAATTCCGGATCTTCTACATAGGGAATGGTAACGAGTTCGGGGTCAACATATTCTGTGATCTTACTGTTACTGGAAGGTGGGGTGTAATACTTCGATGGCTGAAGATCAATCGATCCAATCATGCTTCCTGGGAAACCGGGGCTGCAAGTTATTCGCATAGTCATCTCCTTAGTTGTTGGTCAGTAGTTAGACGAACGAGTAACAATAAAGTTGCACCAGAATAAGGAAATGAAGGATGAAGCCAGTAGTTCGCACGCCTGAGTAAATTTGGATCAGAGCCAATGTATTAATACTTCTTTTTTGAAATTTTGTTATATTCAGAAAAATATACTTCTATGCTTTTGATCTTTTACTATCCAAATTTCGTTAATTGTTTATAGAGGGGGTGAGGGAGCGTTGAATGATGAAGAGCTTATTCAAGAGATTCGCGAAGGTAGCCGTGCTGCCATGGAAGTACTGGTGAAGCGGCACTATCAGTCGATATTTGCTTATGTTTACCGGAAAACCGGAGAGTACCATACTGCTTATGATCTAACACAAGAGGTATTTGTAAAAATGATGAATTCCTTGGACAAGTATCAGAACACAGGTAAATTCAGTCACTGGCTACTGAAGATTGCAGTGAACCATTGTAGAGATTATTATCGTGGGCGGGAGTTCAAGCAACAACAAAGAGAGAGTGAATTAACTGAGGATGCGTTCCCTGCCAGTGAACAACAGAATGTTTGGAATATTTTTCATAAGCGATTTCAGAATGAGCAAGTCAGGCGCGCAGTATTAAGTTTGCCTGATCACCAGCGAGATGCAGTCATTCTAAACTATTACAATGGATTGAAGATCAGGGAAGTTGCTGAACTTACGGGAACCAACGAATCGACCGTGAAGTCGCGCATTCGATTGGGGATAACGAAATTAAAGGAGATTATTGTGGGAGGTGAACGGGATGAAAAGCAGAGGAAACGGAGATGAACTGAATCCTGTAACAGAGTTGGAAATAGAAGAGTACAACGAAATTGCTTCATATCTGGATGAGTATCCGGTCGAATTTCCATCCGAGATGGAGATTGACAAGACAATTAGAATACTGGATACATATATGCCAGATCCCATGAATGCTCACCTGAAACAAAAATCATCTGGGAATTCAGTTAAGGAATTGTTCCAGTTAGTTTATGGTGAGGTTGCTGTCTTCCACAAATCTTACTGGTTAGTTTGTTCAATGCTCTTGTTGTTCGGCTATTGGCTAGGTACTCACAGTACGACAGACCCGTACATGAGTGTGCTCTTTATAGTTCCTGTTCCATTTGTACTTGGTTTGCTAGAAGTTTTTAAAGGTCGAGATCAAGGATTAATGGAAATCGAACTGACCTGCAAAATCACGGCACAGCAACTGATGCTTACCCGTCTAATCGTAGTACTTATTGGGAATATGGCGTTTGTTGTTTTGCTTAATTTACTTATATCAAGCGAAAAAGATGTTTCCATATCATGGAGTGCTATCGGCCTCTCGTATACACAGCTTATGATAGCAGCAGGTACAAGTCTATGGCTTGCGATGCGTGTCAGAGGTGGGACAGCCGTCAGTATCTTTTTAATTGTATGGTTCGCGCTGGTTTGGCTTGTACTAAGTAATCCCGAATTGAAGACTCTACTTCAATCGATCCAGCCCACAGTACTTATAGCGATGGCTCTATGCGGATTTTTACTATTAATCAGTCAGATATATGAGATGGCAAGGAAATATACATCACAGACAGAAAGAGGTTACTCCTTTGATACTGACCATGGATAACGTATCCAAGAAATACAGGAACAAGTTGGCTGTAAAAGAAGTCTCACTAGAACTATCCAGTGGTGGTGTTTACGGTCTCCTTGGGCCGAATGGAGCAGGGAAGACAACATTGCTTCGCATGATTGTAGACATTTCCAAGCCCACGTCTGGACAAATTTTGTTGAACGGGCAGTCTATCCAAAACATGGGAGACCGTTATCGAAGTTTGTTGGGCTACATGCCCCAGCGATTTGGATTTTATAACCGATTCAGTGCTTATAAATTTCTCATGTATATGTGCTCTTTGAAAGGGATCGGTATTAGTCAAGCTTCAGCACGTGTGCAGGAAACGCTAGTGACGGTGGGCCTTGAAAATCAAGCACAACATAAAATCCACACATTCTCCGAAGGAATGAAGCAGCGATTGGGAATTGCCCAAGCTTTGTTGAATGATCCACAAATTTTGATTCTTGACGAACCTACAGCTGGATTGGACCCCAAAGAGCGCATTCGATTTCGTAACATTATCGGCGAGCTGGGAAGAGATCGTATTGTAATGTTATCTACGCATATCATTTCTGATTTGGAGTTTTCATGTAAGGAGATGATTTTGTTGAATGAAGGGCAGCTCATCGCCCATAATACTCCGGAAGAGATTATGAACCGGATGAAAAATAACGTATGGAAAGCGAAATTAAATCCGCAACAACTTGCTGATCTTACCTCTCATTTCAAAGTAAGTGGTTTGTCTTATGAGTCTGATGGAATCGTAGCCAGAATACTGGCCAAAGAACAGCCTGTCCCGCAAGCCGTACGAGAATCACCTCGGCTTGAAGATGTATATATGCACTATTTTGGAGAGGAGACGAAGTCTTGATTCGTTTAACTCAATTCGAATTTTATAAAATTTTAACGCGTAAAAGTATTGGCATAGCATTGTCTATTTTAATTGTTTTTCTAGTCGTATACTCATTTTGGAGGCATCCTGGGATAATGGATGGTTCCGCCTTTTACAAACCTTATGAAGGTCCTATTACAACAGAGAAGGTAAAAGTCGCACATAATCAATATGATTCCATTTGGGATAGTACCAAAGGTAGATACCAATATGGTGCATTGTACGATATTGTGTTTTTTTCTCCAGAGACGATTAAGAACAGCACACGATATGATGATCGTGGCAACATCATGGAGCGAACAGTGAATGTATCCGAAATTTATTATAATAAACCTTGGGGTTACCTACTGGAATACATTGATCAATTCGGTGTATTTTTTATGATGATTATGATTCTGCTAGGGTTGGCTCCGGTATTTACCGAAGAATATGTACTAGGTACAGCATCATTACTGCGTAGCAGCAAAAGAGGCAAAAGCAAGCTTGTATCAGCAAAATGCATTGCTTCCATATTGTACGTTGTGATGTGTGCCGTTTTATTTACTGGGGTAAACTTGGTTTTATATTGGTTAAGGTTTGGTAATCTGGCTGGGGCGGATACTTCCATACAGAGCGTGGGCATGTATGTTTACAGCTTTGATTATGAGTTCTCACCATATACGTTTACTGCTTTTCAATATTATTTAGTTCAATTGTTTACTCATATAGCAGGTAGCTTGGTCTTTGCATCTATTGTTTTACTGGTATCCGTCCTCAGTTCTACATCCTTTATAGCTATAATTGTGAATACTGTGATAGTAGGTCTGCCATACTTGGCCTTTGACGTATTAAATTTGAATTCCGGGTCATTAAAATGGGTCGAAAAATTTTCGATAAGTACCATGATACGGGTAACAGGGCTTTATCAAACACCAATAAACTATTCCTTATTCGGGCTGAATATGTCTTATTTAACCTTATATATAGTTGTGATGGCTTTCATGACTGTTTCGACTATACTTGCCACATATCGTATATTCCATAGCCGGGAAGTGTTTTCTTGAGTGAAGCTATGAGTGATTCCTTTTTTGAGAAATAAGGTTCGCAGTCCCTGCGGGCTTTTTTTTATTTGCAGGAGTACTGGCACTATTTCCAATCTACTTACTCTTTTGATACAGTAACTGTAGGACATATCGGAGGTATATATCATGTATGGGACAATGTCTTCATGAATGGGTCATGGAGAACCGTGCCCCGTATCGCTCTCGGAGAGGAGTCCATCTAATGAATGTGAATGAACATGTGATCGAACAGCAGTCTCTTACCTTTGTGGGAATCAAACGAACGTTCTCTTGTGTGGATGGAGAGAATTTAAGAGAAATCCCAAAGATGTGGCAGGATGCTTTGGCAGACGGCATTGAGGAACGTTTAAACGGGTTCAACAACGGAGCTATTCCCGGTCTGGTGGGCATCTGTGTAGATCAGCGAGAGCTGCATGACAATCAAATGGAGTATTGGATTGCTACCTCTTACTCAGGTGAAGTGCCTGAAGGTTTGGTGTCCATCGAACTTCCTGAGTCCCATTGGGTCGTATTTGAAGCTGATGAACTAGAGCCGGAAGCGATACAACGGTTGTGGCACTATATTATGACAGAGTGGTTTCCTTCCACTTCATATCAGCATGCAGGGATTCCAGAACTTGAAGTGTACAAAGGTGATGGCACACCTCCCCAAGTCTGGATACCTGTAAAATCACTATAAGAGGTTGTTCAAAAAGTCCGCTTTTGATTACGAAGGATGCCTAGAGGCATCATCAGCATTGAATATGGAATTCAGCCGAAATGTCCGTTGCTCACGTAGTTTCCCTACGCTCCGCTACTCCATTTCTAGCTTCATCCCATCTTCTCGGTACTGAAAACCAATCTTTTTGAACAGGTATTATGAGCAAAATTGAATTAGGAGGTCTGCGATGTTATCCAATAAAGTGATTGATCATTGCCAGGAGCAAGGCTGGTGGCATGAAGATGTTCCAGCAGCCTACGAAGAAGCATTGCGGAAGCTTGGAATTGATCTTCAATCGGATTTTGCACAATTTTATTTACATGCAGAGGATGGACCAACTTTCTACAGCAGGCATCAGGAGTTGTATCAGATCTGCTGGTTTATGGAGAACACCGTATATATGGAAGACATGGATGTAGCACAGCTTACACTGGGACTTCCCGAGGCGTATATTCCACTGGACAGTTTTGAAGGTGAAGGTGGATTTTTCTACAACCGTCAGACGGGAGAAGTGGTACTGGTGGAACTGGGTGAATCGATTGAACGGTTTCTTAATGGCGAGAGTGAGCCGCAGTGGGCTGATTTCAATGCTTTTCTGGAGTGGTATTTCGTTCTGGAGGAGGAGACGGTGCAATGAAAGATCTGACACCGGAACATGCCGAACTGGAGCGACAAATTGTAGAAACGGTAGAAGCCGGTAATGTGCTGGATGAGACGCAACAACATGAACAAGCACTTATCTATTATGATCAGGCTTGGAGCATGTTGCCCGAGCCGAAGATGGAATGGGAGATTGCAAGCTGGATTGCATCCTGTCATGCGAATGCACATATCGATCTGAAGCAGTATGGACTGGCGAAGCCGTGGGCTGAGATATCGTTAAGTACGCGGAGTTCGGATAGAAGTACAAGTCCGTTGATCGATCTCGGTATGATCTGCATGAGACTTGAACAGCATGACGAGGCGTATTCGTATTTGCATCAGGCGTATGAGTTCGGCAGAGAGCGTGCATTTCAGGGAAGCCCGAGGGACGTGTTGAGTTATTACATTGAAGAGCGGGCTAAGCGCAAGTAGAGTGATTCCGACCAGACCATGAAACAAAAAGAGTACCCCGGTTTGGCCAAAATATGACCACAGGAGTACCCTTTCGATTATTACGGGATGTTTGGCTTCATCTAATCCGAAATGTTACGCGTATAGTATTCAATAATATCCTTACGACGGATAATACCGAGGAAGACACGATCGACATCCACCACGGGCACAAAATTTTGGTCTGCTGCAAGTGTCAGCATATCCTCCATTTCAGCCTCAATGAATACACATTCATTATATACCCGATTGTTAATCTCATGGACCTGAACCTGATCCATCGTATCAAAAGTCAATCCGGGTGTATTTCGCATTTTCCATAACAAATCGCCTTCGGACAGGGTAGCAACATATTTTCCATCCTGGTCAATCACGGGAATGGCGGTGTAGTGTTGCGATTCCAATTGCTCAATAGCATCTTTCATGGAAGCGGTAGACTTGATATAGGCCACTTCGGCTTTGGGGAGTAAAAAATAGCTGATTTCCATCATCGGGCTCCTTTTCAGCCTTTTGCATAGCAAAAAAGCTTTAGTATGTAATCTCACTCTCCTTATTTAAACATATTATGTGAGCTTTCGGCTATTTTTAATGATAAATTCGTCAGATTTGTTTCATTGTTTAAATGGCTCTGGAAATCTATAGTGTATATTAGAGGTGATGTAACCATGAAATCCAAACGTAAATTAATGTACGGACTGCTGCCCATCTTGTTTGCAGGTGGAATCGGAATGTATCTATACATGCAGAATAACAAAGAAGCAGAGGCTAAGCCCCAGACTACCGTGAATCAGTACATAGAGCATCTGCAAAAAAAAGAATTTGACCAGTTGTACACCTTGATGACACCTGCTTCGCTGCAAGAGTCGGGCATGAACAAGGAACAATTTGTTGAGAAATACAATGCGATCTATTCGGGTATGGAAGTATCCACCGTCAAGGCGGAGGTTAAACCTGTGGAGGTTGCCGAAACGACTTCCGATGGCAGTAAGACCGATGCAGAGAAACAAAACCCGGATACGTATGAGGTGGATTACAACCTGCAACTGACAACTTTTTTGGGTGAAGTCAGTGAGACGCATACATTAAAACTGGTCCGGCAGGAGCTTGAGGACGGGGGCAAAAACTGGAAAATTAACTGGCAGCCTTCACTGATCCTGAATGACATGGTTAAGGGCAGTAAGGTACGAGTGAGGACACTGTTCCCGGATCGTGGAGACATTGTGGATCGTGATGGTTTGCCGCTCGCTACCAAGGGTACGATGAATGAATGGGGCATTGTACCTGAGAAACTTGGTGATAACCCGGACCAGATGATTGCCCGAATCGCGAGCCATTATCAGGTTTCGGAAGATGCCATTCAGAAGGCGCTTGCGCAGACATGGGTGAAGCCGGAGTATTTTGTCCCGATTGGTTCAACGGAGGAGTTTGACGTACCAGAATCTTTAAGCGGGGTTACGATGCAAAGCAAGGAAATCCGCTATTATCCACTCGGCAATGCGGCTGCACACCTGATTGGATACGTGCGCAAAGCCACCAAGGAAGATCTGGATAAGGATACGGAAGGATATTATCGCGCAGAAGATTGGATTGGCAAAGCGGGTTTGGAGCAGTCCATGGAGAAGCAGCTGCGTGGTGAACGTGGTGGTCTGATTGAAATCACAGATGAATCCGGTAACTCCCGTTCTGAGCTTATTCGTAAGGATGCTGTAGATGGACAGAATGTTCAACTGACGATTAGCTCCAAACAACAAAAGAAATTGTATCAGACATTATCCAGTGGTGGAGATGCCGGTGCAATGGTTCTGATGGATCCGACGGACGGCAACCTGTTGGCGTTGGTCAGTGCGCCTTCCTATAACCCGAACAAAATGGTTACAGGACTTACTCAGGTAGAGTGGGATGCTTATTCGGCGAATGAGAAGCTTCCTTTTATCAACAGAGTCACTACCCGGTATGCACCAGGATCAACTTTCAAAGCGATTACAGCCGCAGCGGGACTGCTGGAGAAGGTGACTACAGCGGACAAAACCCATGATATCTCTGGCTTGCAATGGCGCAAAGACGATAGCTGGGGCGGTTATTATGTTAAGCGTGTGAAGAGTTTATCCCCGGTTAACATGGTCGATGCTCTGGTGTATTCGGACAATATTTACTTTGCGATGGAAGCGATCGAGATGGGTAGCGCCAAGTTTATTGATGGGATCCAGAAGTTTGGTTTTGGCGATAACTTTGGACTGGATGAACTGTATCTGAAGCCAAGCCAATATGCCAACGAAGCACATCTGGATCTGTCTTCCGAGGTGTTGCTCGCTGATACGTCCTACGGGCAAGGGGAGATGTTGATGTCCCCGATTCATCTGGCATCGTCATTTACACCTTTTATTAATGAAGGGAAACTGGTGAAACCTGTTCTGATCGAGGGAAAAGAAAGCACTGAGCCTGAGGTAATTATTACTCCGGAAGCCGCAAATACGGTTAAGGATGCTTTGGGAGAAGTTGTTTCCCGGCAGGGAGGTACGGCCCACACCTTGAATTCAATACCTGGAGGGCTCGCGGGCAAGACGGGAACAGCGGAACTGAAAGCAAAAAAGGGAGAGAAGGGTCAGGAAAACGGATTTTTCGTAGTGTTTGATACTGATTCTCCGAGCTTTCTGTTATCCGCTGTAATTGAAGAGGTGAACGGCCGAGGTGGAAGCCACTATGTCGTGGATAAATTAAAGCCTTTTTTGGAAAAGTTGGAGATTACGCAGTAACTCCGATTTAATATAGCCTCGAAAGCATAATATAAAGACCCGGTCACCATGTTATGGTTCTCACATGTGACCGGGTCTTTATTGTTTCATTTTATTCAATATGGAATCATTTATTTCCGAGCAGTAATCATGAAGCGTGCCGAGTTGGTACGAATGCCCTTCTCGTCGTGATGTTCTTTCACAAACTGCTGGAATCGCTCGAAGTCAGTGTCTACCTTTCCGAAATCAGGAATGATGGGTGCATGGGTTAGGAGAAACATGAAATCTTCGGGTGTAGCGTAATGCTCCACCACATTATATTCACGGGCCTGAATGTCACGGAAACCTGCTATTTGAAGTTCATGCTTGTATCGTTCCATCAATGTGCCAGGTTGAATGCCAAAACTTTGGCCACGGCCAAAAGCTACTGAAAGGTTGGATTTATCATGTTCGCTGACCTGCTGGGTTAGAAATATCCCACCCTGAGCAAGAACTCTAAATACTTCTGAAGCAGAGAACCTAGAGTGTCTGGAAGATACCACATTAAAGAAGTAATCTGGAAAATGCAGTTTTTCTGCGTCCATATGAAGAAAGCGTACATTGGAATGACCGTCCGTAGCCTGAAGATTATGCTGTGCGGTCTCAATCATTCCTTGAGCGAGATCAATTCCCACCAGTAATAAGGCATCTTCCGCAATGGACAGAATAGCTTCTCCACCACCTGTTCCAATATCCAGCAACAGATCGGACGATCGCGTATGGCGAACAACTTCCTCATAGAAGTTCCATCCGATGTTCTCCGAGACAACGTTCATGGAGCTGAAGTTCCAGCCATTCGTCCGGCCTACGCGTTCATAAAAGTCATCGTAATCTATTTTGTTTTTCATTTTCATATTCCTCCAATGTGATTTGTTTGAACAGGACAAAAGAGTTATGCCAAATCGTTCTAATGTAAATGGTCGAATAGGATCAAATGGACAGACGTGTCCCTTGATAGCTGGTACGCGTTTTGACCCAGCCCGACGACTACTTACTTCGAACAATACGGAGCAACATCCGTGTCACCTCACAAGTTGGAATGTCTCCATTATATTCAATTGACAGCGTATTCGCGAGGTGTTATTTTGAGGTGGAATGTATTCTATGAGTTCGAGGTGATCGATGGTGGCTATTCGTGCTAAGCAGATCTTTGTCAATTTACCTGTTCAAGATTTGAAGAAATCCGTTGAGTTTTTTACTAAGGTGGGATTTGAGTTTGACGCCAATTTTACGGACGAGTCTGCTACTTGTATGATCATCGGGGATAATATTTATGCCATGCTTCTGGTGGAGGAACGTTTCCAATCCTTCATTTCAAAAAAAATCTCCAATGCCGCCGATACAACCGAAGTCATTGTTGCCCTGTCTGTAGATAGCCGTGAGCAGGTAGATGTGATTGTACAAGCTGCCCTCGATGCAGGAGGGAAGCCATCCAACGAACCACAGGATCACGGATTTATGTACGGATGGAGTTTTCAGGATCTGGATGATCACCTGTGGGAAGTTTCCTATATGGATCTCAGCGCTTTTCCTTCGGAGTAATAAAATGAAAATAACTAGAGCCTTCCTAGATTAATAGGAAGGTTTTTTTGCATCCAGTATGACTCGTTTAAACATGATATCTACAGAACATATGGTGTAATATTCCTTTTTGCTATATGATAATTATCGATTCATGTTGGTGTTTTTTAGCAATTGATGCGATAGGCGAACCCCGGGAAAGCGAAGTATACATATGTTCTTAAGTGGAGGGATCAGGGTGTATTGTCATGTATGTGGGACCAAAAACAGTCCGGCGGATAACACGTGCAGAAAGTGTAGAACCAAATTGAAAGAAACAAGCTCTACAGAGGAACAGATCTGGGCAGAAACAGCCATTGACTTGGATAAAGGAACGCAAAAAGCAATTGATTCGTTGTCCCGTCAGCAGCAACCAGCTTCCAAACAGGGAAATACGGGTCAAGGCCTTGCATTTAGCTGGATTATTCCCATACTTCTGGCAGTAGTTGTGGGAGCTTTGCTAACGTATTATTACAAGCAGGAAACAGGTATAAATGCAGAGGTTAAATCACTGCACCAACAGGCGGAACGGGCTGCACTAGAGGGGAAATATAAAGAGGCTCTCCAACTGCTGGACAGCGCTCTAACGAAACGACCGAACTATGATGCACTTATACAGGATCGGCAAATTACGGCGAAGGCGTTCAACTTGATGAATCAGTTGGATGAGGCGTCCACAAGTCTGAAGACAGGAAGGCTGTCCGCAGGAGACAAGACCATTCAGGCTGTAGCCAAAGCGTTGATGGAGCGGGAAGAACCTGTTTTTGCCAAAGTGCGTGCCGCATTCAACAACAGAAAGGTAACGCTGGCCGTATTGAAGGTGAAAAAGGAAATCGACAGTTTGACAACAATTGAGGCACTAGCCGAGAAGTTGGAAACCATATCAGACTTGAAAGGCAAGGAAGCTGAGACAGTAGAGAAGCAAATTGTCGACAAGCTCGCAAGCATAAGTTATAAAGAGGCGGAACAGCAAGTAAAGCAAAAGAATTTCACAATTGCGTTACAAACGGTCGACCAGGGATTGTCCTATGCGCCGGAAAATGAAAAACTGACTTCGTATCGTGAACGGGTGCTCACTGAGAAAAAGGCATTTGAAAAAGCGGAAGCGGATCGGATTCAACTGGCGGAGCAACAGGCTGCAGAAGAAGATCTGATGAATCGAACGGCGGCAGTAAGTGTCGTGAACGTTGATGCGACGCTTGATATGTACGGGGATCTTTATATTAGCGGTTCATTGATCAATAATGCAACTCGTCCGATCTCTTCCATTACAGTGTTGATTGATATTTATAATATAGACGGTATATATCTGGGCCAAACTTATGCAGATGTGTATCCAAGCTGGCTGGATGTGGGGGAAGAAGGTTTCTTTGAAACCTATTATTATGGTGTGTACGAGGAAGCGGAAATCTCTGTTGTGAATGCAACGTGGTATCTCGAATAGGAGGACAGGTTGGAATGACCAAACGAACATGGAGTATGATCATATCCAGTGCTATTATCATTGGTGCTGGAGCAGGAGGCGTGTTCTGGATACACCAGCATTCAGCAGATCAGTTGCAGGATGGGCCCAGACTGGCAGTTGTTGCCGCGAAGGAAACGGAAAATGCGGCAGCGACGACTGCCTCCAAGCAACCTGTGAAGAAGACACGCAAACAGATTATAGAAGAAAGCCAGAAGAAAGTTGTAACGATCGAGAGTAGCAGCGGATTGGGCTCCGGTTTTCTCTACAATGATCAGGGAGATGTCGTGACCAATGCGCATGTGGTGGAGGGGGCGAATGAAGTAACTATTCGGACCTTGAACCATGAGGAATATAAGGGGACGGTTATTGGTATTGGGGATGAAACAGACGTAGCTGTAGTCAGGGTTCCTGATTTGAAAAAAGTTAAGCCGTTAATCATCGCCAAATCCAAAGCTGAGACCGGAGACGAGATTCTGGCATTGGGTAGTCCACTTGGGCTAGAGAACACCGTAACGACCGGAATCATCAGTGGATTGGGGCGTAGCTTTGAAATAGCGCCTTACATCTATAGTAACCTCTATCAGATCTCGGCACCAATAACCCATGGCAACAGTGGTGGACCACTCATTAGTGCGGAGACTGGTGAAGTGATCGGCATTAATTCGGCGGTCGTGGAGCAGGAGGGGGGAATAGGATTCAGCATCCCTATGACTAGTGTGCTCAAGCAGGTGCAGGCGTGGTCCAAAAATCCTTCTGGCACAACGTCGGTGCGGACGGTTGGAGATACTCACCTGGGTTCAGCCACTAAGACATTGCAAGCAGAAGGAATAGTAACGGACTTTTATACAAGCCTTAATCTGAGTGATTATGTCACCGCTTATGCACTGCTCGGAAGCGAGTGGCAGAGTGCTACAACATATGCCAAGTTCAGAGAAGGATATCTGAATACAAGTGAGGTGACCATCAGTGAGGTATCCTCGGTCAACAAAGGCGATGACGAGATGGAAGTGAAGGCAATGATTACAGCAAATGAACGCAAAGATGGGGAATATATACTATCGCAATATCGGGTCGAGTATCAGTTAGGTTATGAGAATGGTCAACTGAAAATATTGCATGGTAAAGGTAAAAAAGTGAAATGATTGTGGAGGGAGAGTGGGCATGCGTGCCAATTCTCCTTTTTCATTGCTTATATCGGGTGCATCTGTTAAAATACAGAACGAATGTTCAGTATGCATGGGACGGAGTGAAATGGAATGAATATGAATAAAAAGCAACTTCAAACCGAGCAGACCAAGAAAAAACTTGCGGATGCTTCCAAAGCCCTTTTTGTACAAAAAGGTTATAAAGCAACGTCCATTGAGGATATTGTAGCTGCGACGGGCAGCAGCAAAGGCAATATATATTACCATTTTAAAAGTAAGGAAGGCCTGTTCCTCTATCTAATCGATGAGTGGGACCGGGAGTGGGAAGAGAGCTGGGCGGCTAAAGAACATCTCTATCGCACCTCCACGGAGAAGGTTTATGGTTTGGCGGAACAATTAGTTCTGGATGATATGAATCACCCGCTGACGAAGGCAGCTGATGAGTTCTTCACAGGGGAAAAGAAAGAAAATGATATTGAGGAGCGAATCTCCTTAATGTTTGAGCGGCATATTCAATTTAATAAACAAATGATAGAGCAAGGCATTGAGAGCGGTGAGTTCAAAGCAGGCAATGTAGATAATCTCGCACTGATATTGGAAAGTACCATTATTGGCCTTAGTCAGATGTCACGGGGGATGGAGCCTGATCAGGCTCTTGCGTTATACCGCCAGGCTGCCAGTGTATTCTTACATGGGATTGCAAAAGATAAAGCTTAAGCAACATTTTGACAACTACGGAGGATGGAATCATGGCATTACTAACACGGAACAGGGGCGCACTGCTGCTGTTAATGTTTAATATTTTTCTCGTTTTTACGGGTATTGGTCTGGTTGTACCGATCATGCCTGCGTATATGGATCTACTGCATATCACCGGATTCACGGTTGGATTGCTGGTAGCGGCCTTTTCCTTCACCCAGTTTCTGTTCTCCCCGCTTGCGGGTCGTTGGTCGGATACATGGGGACGTAAAAAAATTATCGTTGGTGGAATGCTGATCTTTGCCGTATCCGAGTTTATGTTTGGTGCGGTCAATGCACCAGTCTTGCTCTTCGCAGCCCGGATGCTTGGTGGTATTGGTGCGGCGATGATCTTCCCGGCGGTTATGGCTTACACCGCAGATATTACAACAGAGGAAGAACGCGGCAAAGGTATGGGATTGATTAATGCAGCGATTACAACCGGATTTATCATCGGTCCGGGAATTGGTGGATACATTGCGGACTTTGGCATTCGAATTCCATTCTACGCCGCTGGGGTTGCCGGTTTGCTGGCATCCATCATTACATTGATTATTTTGCCGGAATCCACGCGAAGCACAGGAGAGCAAACTAAACCTGTAGCTGGCGCAGAGAAGTTCAAAGCTCCGGGTATGGTATCCCAATTGCTGAATTCATACCGTGAACCGTACTTTTTCAGTTTGATTATTGTATTTGTTATGGCATTTGGTCTGGCGAACTATGAGACGGTATTTTCACTATTTGTGGATCACAAGTTTGGCTTCACGACCAAAGACATTGCATTTATTATTACATTTGGTTCCATCGCAGGTGCGGTTGTGCAAGTATCCCTGATCGGTTGGTTGCTCAATCGATTTGGTGAAAAGATGGTCATTTCAGTCTGTCTGTTATTTGTAGCCGTATTTGTACTGTTGACCTTGTTTGTAAGTACGTACTGGATGATTCTCGTCGTAACGTTTATCGTCTTTCTGGGTATGGATATTTTACGTCCGGCGATCAGTACACAGATGTCCAAACTGGCACAAGAACAACAGGGCTTTGTGGCCGGACTGAACTCGGCGTATACCAGTTTGGGGAATATCGCAGGTCCAATCGTAGCTGGAGCGCTGTTCGATGTGAATATTAACTATCCTTATGTTTCGGCAGCTGCCGTTCTGGCGATCTGTTTCCTGTTATCCCTACGAGTACTCAGAGGGGCCAAAGCGGTAAAACAACCGAAGGCTGAAATGTAATTTTATAATTGGAAAAGAAAGCTTCCATATCAATGCATCAACACCAAAAAAGTCGAGTACACATGTTTCATGTGCAGTCGACTTTTTTATTAGTGCGTGTATTAACGAATTTCTCCATTCGTTTCAATCAGTTTTTGATACCAGTGGAAACTCTGTTTGCGGATACGTCTCAATTCCTTGATATCGAATTCCTCACGATCCACATAGATGAATCCATAACGTTTGCTCGACCCTTGATGTGTGCTGACCAGATCGATCGCAGACCAAGGGCAGAAGCCAAATACATCCACGCCGTCCGTAATCGCCAGTTGAATCTGTTCGATATGTTTATTGAAGAATTCAATACGATATGGATCGTTAACCACGTCGCCTTCCTCCAGTTTATCAAAGGCACCCAGACCATTTTCCGTAACAATCAATGGCAGGTGATAACGGGAGTAGATCTGGCGCAGGGTAGAGCGGAAGCCCACGGGATCAATTTCCCAGCCAAACTCCGTTTTTTGCAGATTGGGATTCACAGATCCTCTATATGCGCCCGGTTCACCTACGATTTCATGCTGGTCTCCTGTATGGGAGAAGTCATTGCCATCGTTCAGACTTTCACCAACCGTCTGGGAAGTGTAGTAGTTGAACGCAATAAAGTCAGGGTTTCCTTGAGCTAGGATATCCATATCTCCGTCTTCAATGACAGGCGTATATCCTTTCTCTTCGAGATAACTCCAGGCAATATGATTATAACGTCCATATACCGCCATATCGAGATAGAGCCAGTTACGAATGGCAGCATAGTTATCAGCCGCGAGTGTGTCTTCCGGTTTGGAGCTCGCCGGGTAAATTACACCGATATTAGGAGCTGGGCCAATCTTGGCTTCAGGCAGCATATCATGACACAGGACCATAGCTTTAGCTTGAGCAACCAGCATGTGGTGATTTTGCTGATACAGTGTTTTTTGCGGATCAACAAGTGTTGTATCCAGTGTACCCAGAGAGCCAGGATGCAGGATTAGCATATTTTGTTCGTTGATGGTCAGCCAATATTTAACCCGATCTCCGTAGTTCTCATAAAGGGTCTTGGCATATTGTTCAAAAGCATCAATCGTTGCACGGTTGGACCAGCCACCTTTTTCCTCAAGCGCATAAGGAAGATCGAAGTGATACATCGTCACTATGGGTTCAATACCGTATTTAATTAACTCATTAATGAGGGAATCGTAAAAGGCGAGGCCCTTCGGATTCACTTCACCTGCTCCTTGCGGATAGATGCGTGTCCATGCGATCGAGAAACGGTAGGCTTTGAAGCCCATTTCAGCCAGCAACGCCACATCTTCTTTGTACATATGATAGTGATCACTGGTTACCTTGAAGTCGGTTACACCTTCCACATGATTCCCCATGTCGATGACAGAAGGGCCTTTACCATCTTCATTCCAGGCTCCCTCAATCTGATAGGCAGAGGTTGAACCTCCCCAGAAAAAATCTTTAGGAAATGGTTTCAGTTGAGTATGTTTCATAGTTAGTTCCTCCTAAATTGAATTCGTATAATATAAGTTGGGTCAGACTACGAGAGTCAGCAGGACATCATTTTTCTGTACCTGTTCCTGAGTTGTTTCGAATACATCCACTTCCTGCTGCGTTAGGGTCACAATGACAGGGGTTACGGTTTCGTATCCGGCTTCCTTGATCTTATCGATGTCAAACTGGATCAACAGATCGCCCTGTCTGACGATATCACCTTCCTGAACAACTGGAGAGAAGTGTTTTCCCTTTAGCGCTACTGTATTGATGCCGATATGAATCAGGATTTCCGTTCCTGCGTTGGTTGTTAATCCAATGGCATGTCCAGTTGGGAAGAGGGAAGTTACAACGCCATCTACGGGAGCGACAACTTCGCCAATCTCAGGGACAATCGCCAAACCTTTGCCCATAGCACCAGTCGAAAAGGCTGGGTCGTTAATGGTATTCAGTGCTACGGCTTTACCTGTAAGTGGGCTATAAATTTGTTCTTTCTTGATCTCCGTTGTTTTGGTCTCAGGTACGACAGGAAGCTCTACCGGCGTACTTTCAGCCGATGTGCTGGAGACAGAATTATTTTTCTCGGAATCTGTATCTTTGCTTTTGCTTTCATAACCAAACATCACCGTTAATACTGCTGCTACCGCAAAGGAGCAGGCAATCGCAATCACGTAGACAACCGTTGGTGTATAGACAGGAATGGCAAATATATTGTGGAACACATAAGCAGTCATTTTAACACCAAAGTGACCATTGATGGCACCGCCGATCGCACCTGCGATAACCACGATAGGAATCACACGTTTATAACGCAGGATCAGACCGTATACAATTGGTTCAGTGACTCCTGCAAGTAAACCTGTAAGGCTGGTTGAGCCAGCAAGAGTGCGCAGGGTTTTGTTCTTTTTGGCTTTCAGGAAAATACCGAAGGCTACACCGATTTGTGCAAATACAGCTGCAGCAGCCATGGCTTCAATCGGATCGCCGCCAACCCCGATATTCTGTATCGTGATTGGAGTGAAGCCCCAGTGGAGTCCGAACACAACCATGAAGGTCATGAATCCACCCAGTACAACCCCTGATAATATACCGCTGACCCCAATGAGCCAAGTTACGCCGGAGGAGATCCAGTCACCTACCGTGGTACCGAATGGTCCAAAGGCCATTGCGGACAGCGGAACCATAATCATCAAAGCAATCATTGGTACAAGGAACAATTGCAGGTCTTTCAAAATGATTTTCTTGAGTAATTTATCGAGAACAGCGTAGATACTAATCGATATGAAGATTGGGAATACGCTGGCTGAATAATTCATCATCACAACCGGTATACCCAGGAACGATACATCTGAGCCCTTATCCATCAGCCCGGTGAAGCTCGGTTCCATCAGAGCGGCACCAATTACGCCAGCTACATAAGGATTGGCTTTCAGCTTCATACCCAGTGTGATGCCAAGGAAGATAGGCAAGAAATAAAATACAGCGTTGCCGGCAGCAGATAAAATCAGGTATGTGTCACTTGTATCCGACATCCATCCGAGCATGGTCAGGACAGTCAGCAAAGCTTTTAGCATACCTGATCCTGCCATAGCCGGGATTAACGGTGAGAAACTTCCGGATATAATTTCAAAAACTTTGGATAATAGCGAGGTTTTTTCCCCTGTAGACTCAGCCGATGAGGAGGAATCTCCTCCAAAATCCCGGTTTTTCATAATCTCCGCATATACATGAGCCACGTTACTACCGATGACAACCTGGAACTGGCCGCCGCTTTCAACAACGGTAATAATACCATCGTGTTTTTCCAGCGTTTCGCGTTCGGCCTTTTTCGAATCTTTCAGGTTGAATCTCAGCCGGGTCGCACAGTGGACAAGACCATTGATATTGGCTTCTCCGCCGACGAGACGAACGATGTCATCCCCCATTTTTTTATGATCCATGTTCATTCTCCTTTGTTGTTAAGATTGCCTGAAAACAAAAAAATACCTAAACAAATGGCTATGATCATCGGAAAGATGACCTGTTGCCAATCATTTAGGTATCGCCTGCTTGAGCAGTAACAATCCTTGTCGTTAAGTTGTGAGACTTACTATATATGACGCCGAAATCGTTTGCAAGCTTTTTTTATTCCGTGTCCAGCAACTCGTTACGGGAAGTGACACGTTGAATATGGATCGTCAAATACACCTTTTCATCAATGGACATGGCACTTTCAAACTTGTCTTCAAGGTACTGATTGATCCGTTGCGTGCATTCAAATGCCTTGCTATATTTGTCCTTCACCTGCTCATACAGAAAGTTATCTCCAGAAGCAAATTGCTCCTGTTCATTACTCAACATTCGCTGCACAAAATATTGAAGATGGGTAATAAACCGGGAATAATTAAATGAATTTTCATCCAGGGCGATGTGGTAATGGTTGGTCACAATGTTGAAGATATCATCAATAACTTCGGTAATTTCAACGGTTTGTTTCATGCCCTGAGCATCTTGACGAGCGTTTACAAAATGCATCGCAATAAAGCTGGCCTCATGTTCATCCATTTGGATACCGAATTGTTCCTGAATCAGCTCCACAGCGTTCATGCCAATCCCAAACTCCTTCTTGTAAAACTTCTTGATCTGCCACAAAAGAGAATTCTTCAGCCCGACGGATTTACGGTACCGGGTAATGGCAAACTGAATATGATCGATCAATGATATATAGATATTATCACTAAAAATATCGCCCATTTCCTGTTTGGCATGGCCCACAATTTCGTCCGCTAACTTCAAATATTCGACAGATGTTTCCCCAATCAAATCGATTAATTTTTGTGGTATTTTATCCGATTTAAGCACAAAGGTTTTTTCAATTTTATCCTCATCCACAGGCTGTCCATTTTTCTTTTTGAAGCCAAGACCGTTGCCAATGACAACAAATTCGTGACCAACCTGGTTCTCAGCCCGGATGACATTGTTGTTAAAAATCTGACGGATGATCATATATGTGTTTCACCTCAATTGGTCGTAATAAAAACAAAAAACCCAAACTAAGGCTTAATAGACAGCCTTGGTTTGGGTATCGCCTGCTTACCAGTAACAATCCCGAAGAAGACGCAGCTTCCTCTTTCAATTATGTCCACTATACCGCTTTCATAACAGAATAACAATACAATGATTTATGGAAATGGACGTAAAGACGTGGATTTTTGGTATAATAAGAATTGCTGGAAGTGAATTAGATGGGCTGGGTTGCATAATAAGTTACCGAGGACGGTCATTTTTAAGCATATACAGGATTATTGGAGTGATAACATGAGCAATGCAAAAGGAAAAGGCGGCACCGGCCGTGGTACGGGTAAAAAAGGCTGGAACCGTTGGCAAGCCGCTGCTAACCGGGCGAAAAGTGCCCCGAAGCCTTATAAAAGTAAAGGTACAAAGAAGAAGGACGATACCGAAACTTCAAGTGGCAAGCCCGAGTAAGTATAGCTTGACGATGCCAGAGGAGAGAGCTGCCTGACTAACGGGTGGGTCTCTTTTTGCTTGAAAAGATAAAAAATTAAATTGACAGTAATGTAAATATGGTAATAATATAGAGCTTACGCAAATTAGATGGTAGTGCTACTATATAGAGAAAGGAGCATCAGCATGCCTGTTAATATGGATGAAAATCCACTTGGACTGATTCTGTCACGGACGTATCTGGCATACAAAAAAACAACAACCAGAAATCTGAGTGAACAGGATATTACGCCGGAACAATTTGCAGTTCTGAATGAATTGAGCAAGGCTGGAAGCCATATATCACAGAAAAAACTGGCTGAATTAACAGTGCGGGACCAGACAACGGTAGGCAAAATTATAGACAAGTTGATTCGTAAAGGTCTGGTGACAAGAGAAGAAGATCCACAGGACCGCAGAGCGGTTTTGCTTTGTTTGACGGCGGAAGGACTGGAAATGAATAACGTTCTGACACCAAAGGCAAAACAGCAAGAGCAAGAGGCACTCGCCGAATGTTCCCCTGAAGAGCTTGAAGCATTCATGAATGTAATGAATCGCATCTATGAAAAGATGAAATAAATTTTTTTGACCAAATATGTGCATGTGCATATATATGTAGTGCAATTATTTTAATTTTAACTAATGGGAGTCGTGAACGAATGAGAAGCTTCAAAGATTTTCTTAAAGTGCCACAGACAAAAATAGGGTTGGTTTTTGCATTGATTGTTCCGCTGTTATTTGTTGTGATCTGGATGACGGGTTATCATCAAGCCACGGAGAGAGTGGATCAACTTCAAGTTGCTCTGGTGAACGAAGACGGGACACAGGGAAAAGAGGTGCAGAAGCAGATTGAAACGCTCGCGCCTTTCCATGTCAATGTACTGGGTTCTGCCGAGGAAGCTGAGCAACAGATGAATGCAGGTAACTATGCGATGGTTATTGTTATTCCGGAAGGATTCACTGACCAGATTGCAGGAGGCACAGAGGCGAGCTTACCCTTTTATATCAATCAGGGAAATGCCGATGTAGCCAAATCCATTGTGGAACATGCTGCGACCGGAATGACTGCACAAATGGGTCAAGGGATTCTGGAATCCAAGGTTCAAGTGACACTCAATAACGATAGTATAAACAGCGATGAACTGAGTGCAGCTATTGGACAAGCGATGGCGAAGATGAATGAAGGGCCTGTGAAGGCTGAAATTAATAAAACGAACAGCGTGAGTGATTTTGCAACATCGATGCTGCCCATGATCCTGGGTTTTATCACCTATATTGCTTCGATGACTATGAATATTCAGTTTAATATTACGTCGAATATCATGAAGCGTACCCATTCCAAATGGGAAATCTTCTGGGGACGGCAATTGCTGTTATTGTGTATAGCTTTGATTGTTCCCCTAATTGTGGATACAGTAGCTCTTCAGTTCACAGATGTTGCGAGCTCCTTCGGCGCTTTGTATCTGTATCATGTGCTGGTGAGTCTGGCTTGTATCTGTTTTACACAAATGAGTTTTGCCCTGTTTGGCAATGCAGGTCCTCTATTTAATGTAGCGATGGTTCCACTCCAGTTGATGACAGCAGGAAATATCATTCCAGCCGAGATGCTGGCGCCATTCTACCGTTATATCGGAAACTTTCTGCCCGCTTCCAATGGGGTACAGGGATTTATGCGTTTGATCTATAGTGGAGAAGCAGTGGGGGGATACATGGTTCATCTTCTGTTAATCTCGATTATTACGTGGGGAATTACGTTGCTACGAGTTGGCATGCAAAAAGCAGGTAATGGAAAAATGACGATGACGCCTCCAGCATCAGTGCAGGCACAACATTAAGAGTTTCCTTCTATATATAATGTAATAACACACACAAGAAAGTGGTTCACGTATAGTTATATGCGTGCATCACTTTTTTTGTGTATCTTCTATAATACTTCTACTTATACTCGTGGTAACTTACAGTGCCCCCAGTAATCTTGCATGACCTTGATAAAAGGATAACCTAAATTGAGCATATTAATGAAGCTAAAATATATGAGAGGAGATCTAGGCTAATAAGTTTAAAATAAATTGGACATGTATTGCGATGTATGAATGGAAAAAATGTCATTTAAGCTATAATAAACTTTTCACTGGGAGAGAGGAGAGCAACACAGTAAAGGTAGTTGATTTGTGGTAAATGAATTTTATTAAATTAAGTATTGTAATTAATATCTATACGTGATATATTATTAATCCGGCCAAGAAAACACGGTTTAACACTGGTGTGGCAAGCGAATTAAATAAGCTTCGAAAGAAACTTAAAAAAAGAGCTTGCAAAGTTGGTTCGGACATGATATTATATAAGAGTTGCTGAAGAGAACGACATTCAGTAACGAAACAAGTTTGATCTTTGAAAACTGAACAACGAGTGAGTAAACATTCTGCTTGCAGAATGAACGCGAAAGTTTGAAACAAGCCTTGGCTTGAATCGACTGGAGCACAAATGAGATTTTTAATCTCGTCAGATTCAAAATGAGCTTATCGCTCTTTTCAATACTTTATTGGAGAGTTTGATCCTGGCTCAGGACGAACGCTGGCGGCATGCCTAATACATGCAAGTCGAGCGGAGTTGATAGGAAGCTTGCTTCCTTGATACTTAGCGGCGGACGGGTGAGTAACACGTAGGCAACCTGCCCTCAAGTTTGGGACAACTACCGGAAACGGTAGCTAATACCGAATAATTGTTTTCTTCGCCTGAAGGAAACTGGAAAGACGGAGCAATCTGTCACTTGGGGATGGGCCTGCGGCGCATTAGCTAGTTGGTGAGGTAACGGCTCACCAAGGCGACGATGCGTAGCCGACCTGAGAGGGTGATCGGCCACACTGGGACTGAGACACGGCCCAGACTCCTACGGGAGGCAGCAGTAGGGAATCTTCCGCAATGGGCGAAAGCCTGACGGAGCAATGCCGCGTGAGTGATGAAGGTTTTCGGATCGTAAAGCTCTGTTGCCAGGGAAGAACGCTTGGGAGAGTAACTGCTCTCAAGGTGACGGTACCTGAGAAGAAAGCCCCGGCTAACTACGTGCCAGCAGCCGCGGTAATACGTAGGGGGCAAGCGTTGTCCGGAATTATTGGGCGTAAAGCGCGCGCAGGCGGTCATTTAAGTCTGGTGTTTAATCCCGGGGCTCAACCCCGGATCGCACTGGAAACTGGGTGACTTGAGTGCAGAAGAGGAGAGTGGAATTCCACGTGTAGCGGTGAAATGCGTAGATATGTGGAGGAACACCAGTGGCGAAGGCGACTCTCTGGGCTGTAACTGACGCTGAGGCGCGAAAGCGTGGGGAGCAAACAGGATTAGATACCCTGGTAGTCCACGCCGTAAACGATGAGTGCTAGGTGTTAGGGGTTTCGATACCCTTGGTGCCGAAGTTAACACATTAAGCACTCCGCCTGGGGAGTACGGTCGCAAGACTGAAACTCAAAGGAATTGACGGGGACCCGCACAAGCAGTGGAGTATGTGGTTTAATTCGAAGCAACGCGAAGAACCTTACCAGGTCTTGACATCCCTCTGATCGATGCAGAGATGTATCTTTCCTTCGGGACAGAGGAGACAGGTGGTGCATGGTTGTCGTCAGCTCGTGTCGTGAGATGTTGGGTTAAGTCCCGCAACGAGCGCAACCCTTATATTTAGTTGCCAGCATTTCGGATGGGCACTCTAGATAGACTGCCGGTGACAAACCGGAGGAAGGTGGGGATGACGTCAAATCATCATGCCCCTTATGACCTGGGCTACACACGTACTACAATGGCCGGTACAACGGGCTGCGAAATCGCGAGATGGAGCCAATCCCAACAAAGCCGGTCTCAGTTCGGATTGCAGGCTGCAACTCGCCTGCATGAAGTCGGAATTGCTAGTAATCGCGGATCAGCATGCCGCGGTGAATACGTTCCCGGGTCTTGTACACACCGCCCGTCACACCACGAGAGTTTATAACACCCGAAGTCGGTGGGGTAACCGCAAGGAGCCAGCCGCCGAAGGTGGGATAGATGATTGGGGTGAAGTCGTAACAAGGTAGCCGTATCGGAAGGTGCGGCTGGATCACCTCCTTTCTATGGAGAATCGTTTCCTGCAACGGAAACATTCAAATATGCAGCTTAGCTGCAAAACACTCACTCGTTGTTCGGTTTTGAGAGCTCAAACTCTCAAACAGCTTGCTTTTGCATGGAGCTTGTTCTTTGAAAACTAGATATCGAAACGAAACAAACGCGAATTAGAACATTCCTTTAAGCTGATCTTGTGTAAACAAGTGAAGTGTTTTTATAAGGTAGATTGCACGTACGATGGTATCGAATGGGAGCGACTTTTGGCTTTGCGCAAGCAAAACAAGGGAAGCGAGCAGTCGAAACCGGAGCACGAGGTTAAGCTACTAAGAGCACACGGAGGATGCCTAGGCGCTAGGAGCCGATGAAGGACGTGGCGAACAACGAAACTGCCTCGGGGAGCTGTAAGCAAGCTTTGATCCGGGGGTGTCCGAATGGGGAAACCCAGCTGGGGTAATTTCCAGTTACTCACAACTGAATACATAGGTTGTGTAGAGGCATACCAGGGGAACTGAAACATCTAAGTACCCTGAGGAAGAGAAAACAATAGTGATTCCGTCAGTAGCGGCGAGCGAACGCGGAGAAGCCCAAACCAAAGAGCTTGCTCTTTGGGGTTGTGGGACGTCTCACATGGAGTTACAAAGGAACCGGTTAAGCGAAGAGGTCTGGAAAGGCCCGCCAAAGAAGGTAAAAGCCCTGTAGTTGAAAGTTGGTTCCCTCCGAGACGGATCCCGAGTAGTGCGGGGCACGTGAAACCCCGTATGAATCCGGCAGGACCATCTGCCAAGGCTAAATACTTCCTAGCGACCGATAGTGAAGCAGTACCGTGAGGGAAAGGTGAAAAGCACCCCGGAAGGGGAGTGAAATAGAACCTGAAACCGTGTGCTTACAAAAAGTCAGAGCCCGTTTTAGGGGTGATGGCGTGCCTTTTGTAGAATGAACCGGCGAGTTACGTTCCCGTGCAAGGTTAAGGTGAAGAGCCGGAGCCGCAGCGAAAGCGAGTCTGAATAGGGCGACTTAGTACGTGGACGTAGACCCGAAACCGGGTGATCTACCCCTGTCCAGGGTGAAGGTGCGGTAACACGCACTGGAGGCCCGAACCCACGCATGTTGAAAAATGCGGGGATGAGGTGGGGGTAGCGGAGAAATTCCAATCGAACTCGGAGATAGCTGGTTCTCCCCGAAATAGCTTTAGGGCTAGCCTCGGAAAACAGAGTCGTGGAGGTAGAGCACTGATTGGGTGCGGGGCCCGCAAGGGTTACCAAGCTCAGTCAAACTCCGAATGCCATAGACTTACTTCCGGGAGTCAGACAGTGAGTGCTAAGATCCATTGTCAAAAGGGAAACAGCCCAGACCATCAGCTAAGGTCCCCAAGTGTGTGTTAAGTGGGAAAGGATGTGGAGTTGCACAGACAACCAGGATGTTGGCTTAGAAGCAGCCACCATTGAAAGAGTGCGTAATAGCTCACTGGTCGAGTGACTCTGCGCCGAAAATGTAACGGGGCTAAACACACCACCGAAGCTATGGCTTGATGCTTTGCATCAGGGGTAGGGGAGCGTTGTATAAGGGTTGAAGGTGTACCGTAAGGAGCGCTGGACATTATACAAGTGAGAATGCCGGTATGAGTAACGAAAAGATCAGTGAGAATCTGATCCGCCGAAAGCCTAAGGGTTCCTGAGGAAGGCTCGTCCGCTCAGGGTAAGTCGGGACCTAAGGCGAGGCCGAAAGGCGTAGTCGAAGGACAACAGGTCGAAATTCCTGTACCACCGTAAGCCGTTATGAGCAATGGGGGGACGCAGTAGGGTAGTGACGCGGACTGATGGATGTCCGTCTAAGCAGTGAGGCTGATGTGTAGGCAAATCCGCACATTGTAAGGCTGAGCTGTGATGGGGAGCGAAAATTGTAGTAGCGAAGGTCATGATCTCACACTGCCAAGAAAAGCCTCTAGCCAGGTGATGGTGCCCGTACCGCAAACCGACACAGGTAGGCGAGAAGAGTATTCTAAGGCGCGCGGAAGAACTCTCGTTAAGGAACTCGGCAAAATGACCCCGTAACTTCGGGAGAAGGGGTGCCCCGGTAGTGTGAATAGCACGAGGGGGCCGCAGTGAAAAGGCCCAAGCGACTGTTTAGCAAAAACACAGGTCTGTGCGAAGCCGTAAGGCGAAGTATACGGGCTGACGCCTGCCCGGTGCTGGAAGGTTAAGGGGAGTGGTTAGGGAGCAATCCCGAAGCTGTGAACCGAAGCCCCAGTAAACGGCGGCCGTAACTATAACGGTCCTAAGGTAGCGAAATTCCTTGTCAGGTAAATTCTGACCCGCACGAATGGCGTAACGACTTGGGCGCTGTCTCAACGAGAGATCCGGTGAAATTTTAATACCTGTGAAGATGCAGGTTACCCGCGACAAGACGGAAAGACCCCATGGAGCTTTACTGCAGCTTGATATTGAATTTGGGTACGATCTGTACAGGATAGGTGGGAGCCTTTGAAGCATGAGCGCCAGCTTGTGTGGAGGCAACGTTGGGATACCACCCTGATCGTATCTAGGTTCTAACCTGGTACCGTAATCCGGTGCGGGGACAGTGTCAGGTGGGCAGTTTGACTGGGGCGGTCGCCTCCTAAAGAGTAACGGAGGCGCCCAAAGGTTCCCTCAGAATGGTTGGAAATCATTCGAAGAGTGCAAAGGCATAAGGGAGCTTGACTGCGAGACCTACAAGTCGAGCAGGGACGAAAGTCGGGCTTAGTGATCCGGTGGTACCGCATGGAAGGGCCATCGCTCAACGGATAAAAGCTACCCTGGGGATAACAGGCTTATCTCCCCCAAGAGTCCACATCGACGGGGAGGTTTGGCACCTCGATGTCGGCTCATCGCATCCTGGGGCTGAAGTAGGTCCCAAGGGTTGGGCTGTTCGCCCATTAAAGCGGTACGCGAGCTGGGTTCAGAACGTCGTGAGACAGTTCGGTCCCTATCTGTCGTGGGCGTAGGAAATTTGAGAGGAGCTGTCCTTAGTACGAGAGGACCGGGATGGACGTACCGCTGGTGTACCAGTTGTTCCGCCAGGAGCACCGCTGGGTAGCTATGTACGGACGGGATAAACGCTGAAAGCATCTAAGCGTGAAGCCCCCCTCAAGATGAGATTTCCCAGTATGTAAGACCCCTTGAAGACGACGAGGTAGATAGGCTGGGGGTGGAAGTGCAGCAATGCATGGAGCTGACCAGTACTAATCGGTCGAGGGCTTATCCAATAGCAAGTTGTAATACGCATGTTTCGTTTCGAATCTAGTTTTCAGAGAACGATCTCTGAAATGTAAGCTAAGCTACGCGTTTGGTGGCGATGGCGGAGGGGTTCCACACGTACCCATCCCGAACACGACCGTTAAGCCCTCTAGCGCCGATGGTACTTGGACCGCAGGGTCCTGGGAGAGTAGGACGCCGCCAAGCAATCTAAAGACACACTTGATGATATCGAGTGTGTCTTTTTTATTTTAATGTAATTCATAAGTTCCGATTTGACTTGTTATATACATAAAATACTGGCGTTCCAATCCTTAAAGCTGTGATACAATAGGTGAGGTCTATATAGAAAACGGAAACACGCATAAGTACGAGGAGGAACAGTGAACACGATGAAATCAGCCCCGTTTATTGCCGTGGAAGGTCCGATCGGAGCGGGGAAAACAACGCTGGCAACGATGCTTTCCCATGAATTGAATCTTCCGTTAGTTAAAGAAATCGTAGAAGAGAATCCATTTCTGGCTTCCTTTTATCAGGATATCGACGAGTGGAGTTTCCAATTGGAAATGTTTTTTCTGTGTAATCGGTTTAAACAACTTGAAGACACGGGCGTTCATTATGTAGAGCAGAATACCCCAGTCATTTCAGACTATCATATCTATAAAAATATGATTTTTGCCGATCGTACCTTAAAGGGAACGAAACGGGATAAATATCGTCAAATCTATCATCTGTTAACAGATGATCTGCCAAAGCCCAACCTGGTGCTCTATATTGAAGCTGAACTGGATACGTTGATGTACCGCATTAACAAGCGTGGACGCTCATTTGAGCAGGATATGGACCCGGCATATATGGAACAACTGATCGCCGATTACAAAACAGGCATGGATTATCTGGCAAATAGCACAAATCCGCCAGTAATCATTAAGGTCAATGCAGAGCAACTCGACTTTGTGGAACATCCTGAACACTTCAGGCAAATTGTTAATCAGGTAAAGGAGTATATCATATGAATAACTATGGCATTTCAACGAATGCATTAATTACGGTAGCAGGTACGGTTGGAGTGGGTAAATCCACGTTAACGGCTGCGCTTGCACAGCGTTTAAATTTCAAGACTTCTCTGGAACAAGTTGATCATAATCCATATTTGGAGAAGTTCTATCATGACTTTGAGCGTTGGAGCTTCCATCTGCAGATTTATTTCCTTGCAGAGCGCTTCAAGGAACAGAAAAAGATTTTTGAACTAGGTGGGGGATTCGTACAGGATCGTTCCATCTATGAAGATACGGGCATTTTTGCACAAATGCATGCAGATCAAGGAACCATGTCTGCTACAGATTTCGAGACATACAGCAGTTTATTTGAAGCAATGGTAATGACACCGTATTTCCCACATCCAGACGTGCTGATCTATCTGGAAGGCAGTCTGCCTTCGATTTTAAACCGTATTACGGAACGCGGACGCGAGATGGAGATTCAGACGGACCGTTCGTACTGGGAACACATGCACGAGCGCTATTCCGTGTGGATTGATCAGTTTACAGCTTGCCCTGTGCTGCGTCTGAACATTGATGAGTATGATGTGCATGATCCGGCATCGGTGGATGCCATTTTGGCACAGATTGCAGCTGTCATTCAGCCTTCCAAGGAAGTGCAAAGGTAAGATAGAGAGAGCTTTTCAATGTAGTTTTCTCGGTTACATTGGTTATATCTATGATACAGATATGGACAACATCCCTTCTACGGCTATTATGCTGTTGGAGGGGTGTTTTTTTATGTGCCAAGGGAATGATTATGAGAGGTTTGTGGACAAAACTAAAATGATATTCGAGCGAATAAGGAAATGGATGCTTAATATATCTTTTCTATTATGTAAATACATGGAACCAAAAGTAGAAAAATGTTGAATAATAAGTCTTTTTGTGGTTTCATAGGAAAGGTGAATTCTGGAAAAGAAGCATATGCATGACTCAGGAGGGAAAGACAACGTGGAAGAGAAACAAGGAGTTAAAATCGGTATGCCGATCATTGGTGGCTTAATTGCAGCCATTCTGGGAGGCATCGTATGGGCAGCTATTGCTGCAATGACCGATTATGAGGTGGGATTAATTGCGATTCTGATTGGAGCGCTCACTGGTTACGCAGTTGTGTTGTTCTCCAATAAACAAATTGCGACGGTACATAAGATTATTGCCGTACTGTTTGCACTTGTCGGCATTTTGTTGGGGAAATATCTGACGGTGGTTTATTTTACTTCCGAACTGTTTGGTGATGTAGGCGTGATGGAACTTGTGTTTGATAGCGAGATGATCAGTGCGTTTGTGGAAACCTTCCAGGAGTACTTCAGTCAACCGATTGATTTGTTATTCATCGTGCTTGCGATTGTGTCTGCATGGCAGATTCCTGGCCGGATGGCGAGAACCAGTCTAGCTACGGATGCATCTTCATCGGATCACGCACCAAGAGCTTAATCGGATAGACGGTGGACGCTTGGCAGTAAAATGAAGAACGTTTGACAGAAGAAACTTAATGCTCATCATCCTAAGCATCTGGTGAAACGATTATATCGAAGGGCTGGGAGCAGAAGAAAAACGTAGTAAAGAGCATCTACTTTAAAAGATATTTATAAAGTACTCAGAGTGAGCAGCAGTTAGGCTTGTTCACATTGCGGCTGAGTTACTTGCATACATAAAAGGGACGATACGCCTGAGGGTGTACGTCCCTTTTGTGTATCCACCGGGTAGGGGGGATATTGCTCATAACTTTTGCAACAATTCGGATCGATTTAATTTATTTACAACGTAACCCTAGTATATATCAACATGTTCATAAGGTTAATTACAAGAACGATATGGTCACCCCAGGAGGTAGGTTCAAATATCCGAATGGTCATTTACTGCGAATAAAGCTGATGACGAGAACGAGAGATTACTTTTACCACTACGGACAGAGGTTAAATTTCCAGACTATTTTTTACTATCCACATCTGACGGCAATGAGAGTTGAATAATACTGTATGTGGTTGAAAACAGGGCTATATTATTTGTTTTGGTCAGCAAATACAGCCATGGCATCCCTCATAAATACTGCCAAACTATCGCCAAACTGATCAATATTACGCGTGAAGCGATCATCGTCCACGTACATCTGACCAAGTCCTCTGAAGGCTTCAGGCGAGTAGCTTCCCATCTGATTCAGCCAGGTGTACCATTCTTGAATACCGGCCTGTGCCTCGGCAGATGCTGGTTCTGTGTGACGAAGTGAAGCCAGACGTTTGTAGATTTCGTTCATTTGATTGGATAGAGCCTTCTGATCTGTGGTTGATTTACTGTGCAGCTTCTGATTTGCGTGATCGACGGCATGGTCTCCCCAACGTTCCCGCGCTTCTTGTTCATACGGATTCTGGCTAAAATCAAATCCTTCGAATTGTTCTTTGGCTGTCATTTTAATTTCTCCTCTCACGTGTAAAACCGTTCTATCAATGGTAGCAATCATCTGGTCCAAGCGTTGGCGCTTCTCCAGCAGTATAAGTCGATGCATTTTAAGTGCTTCTTCTGGATGGAAGGAGGGGTTGGTTATAATGTTTTTGATCTCCTTCAGAGAGAAGTCGAGTTCCTTGAAAAACAATATTTGCTGCAACCGTTCCAGGTTGGCATCTGAATATAATCGATATCCGGCAGAAGTTACTTCGTCCGGTGTTAACAATCCGATCTCATCATAGTGATGCAGTGTGCGCACACTGATCGAGGCAAGTTCGGCAACTTCTTTTACCTTCATGGCCATGTGTGAAACCTCCTTACAACACCGATTGTACAGTGTCACGTTACGTGAGAGTCAACCGTTGAAAATGAAAAAACAAGATGCGAGCATGGAAGCTACATCTTGATCATGGATTGGGTGACTAGATGTGGCTGGATGTGACTGGATTATTGTGTTATACAGTCACTGTAGGGGAGCGGCTGTGCTTCTATGTCGAAGACATGGGTTGCTGCCGCGCCGCGGGGGTGTTTTGAGGCTCCTCTGTTATGGAGAGGAGCGTGAGCAGTTGTGGGTTGCACCATGTATGCGGTGCAGCCCACGGGGCTGGCAGTGCAGGGAGAGCAGGGCTACGCCTGCATCCCGCGAACTGCCGCAGCGAACTGCGCAGCCGCTGCGCGCACGTCGGCCGCGCCCGCGATGGCGGAGATGACGGCTACTCCGTCGGCTCCAGCCGCCATCACGGCGGTCGTGGTATCGGGCGTAATGCCGCCGATACCCACAATCGGAACTGCGATGCCTGCGGCGCGCAGTTCCGCCACCCCTGCGGGGCCCAGCACAGCATGGGCATCCGCTTTGGAGCGCGTCGGGTACATGGGCCCGACGCCAAGGTAGTCGGCGCCCGCCTGCAACGCACGGCGCGCCTCATCCACGGAGTGGGCGGATACGCCAAGCATCCGCCCATCTCCAATGCGGGCGCGTACTAGCGCCGCGTCCGCATCATCCTGGCCGACATGCACGCCGTCGGCCTCCACTGCTACAGCCAGCTCCACATCATCGTTCACGATGAACGGGACCCCGTGCTGGCTGCACACCTCGCGAAGCCGCATCGCAAGTGTGATGCGAGCTTCGCCAACCAGGGCGCCAGTTCCCTTTTCACGGAACTGGAACAGCGTGATGCCGCCAGCAATGGCCTGGCGCAGCACTTCCACAGGGTCTTGCGTTGTATTAACGCTGCCCATCACCAAATACACCTGCATCGCGCGTTGTACCGCTTCTGCATCCCAAGGGCGCATCACTGCTCACCTCGCTGTCTGCGCTGATACGCAAAATGATTCGTCGGCCCATGTCCGGCCCCAATCCCCAGCTCATCTTCGATGGCTGCCTGAATGAATGCTCGCGCGGTCGTAACGGCAGCCAGAACAGGTGAACCCTTTGCTAACTCTGCGGTGATCGCAGCAGAGTACGTGCATCCTGTTCCGTGTGTATGACGTGTTACCACACGAACATTCTCCAGATAATGAAAAGACTGCCCATCGTAGAGCACATCCACGATCATGCCACTTCCTTCATCATGACCACCTTTGACCAAAGCATACGTTGAGCCCATCTGTACAATCCGTCTTGCGGCTTCTTCCCGCTGGCTCAGATTGATGATAGACATCCCGGTAAGCAGTTCCGCTTCCGGAATATTGGGTGTTGTGATCAGGGCATGGGGCAACAGATCCGTAACCAACGCCTTTACAGCTTCCTGCTGGAGAAGGGGAGCGCCACCTTTGGCTACCATCACAGGGTCGATGACCAGATTTGACCAACGGTATTGCTGCCATTTCTCAGCCACTAGACGAATAATCTCGGCACTATATAACATGCCGGTCTTCGTTGCGGTTGGTTGAAAGTCTTCGCCGGTCGAGTCCAATTGCTGGGCAATGCCATCGTAAGGGATGGGAAAAACGCCCTGCACACCTGTTGTATTTTGGGCAGCAATAGCGGTGATAACGGTCATGCCGTATGCGCCAAGCTCCTGGAATGTTTTTAGATCGGCCTGAATTCCTGCGCCGCCCCCGTTATCGGAGCCTGCAATGGTTAGCGCTTGAGCAATACTCATACTGCACCTCCACGGATCTGACAGATCTGTGAGCGTTCTGCCAAGAGGTCGGGTGTTACTTGTGCCAATTGATTCAACAATTCAATCTGGAAGCTGCCCGGCCCCTGATGAGTTGTCCGCTCTGCCGCCAGTTCAGCTGCTACACCATAAAACGCGAGCGCTTCAACAACACTGCCTAGAAGATCGGCTCCTGATTCCGCTATGGCTGTAAAAGCACCAATCACCGAACTGAGTAGACAGCCAGCACCTGTGACCTGAGTGAGCAGGGCATGACCATTACTCGTGAGGAATGTGGATTGTCCATCAGTAATAATATCTTCTTTTCCGGTAATGACCACGACACAGCCAAGTTTATGCGCTGCCCGCTCCGCAATGCCGATTCGGTCGCCCTCACCTGACCCTGCGTCCACACCTTTAATACTCCAACTCTCACCGATGACATTGGCGACCTCCGCCACATTGCCGCGCAGTACCGTGAGACGAAGTTCACGAACGAGCATTTGCACGGTTTCCGTGCGATAAGTGGTTGCGCCAGCTCCAACCGGATCAAGCACCACAGGCACGTGATGCGCATTAGCCGATTGGCCTGCCAGACGGATTGCCTGAACGACTTTGTCATCGAGTGTACCGATGTTGAGTACCACGGCTCCTGACATCTTGGCGACATCAGCGACCTCTTCATGAGCATAGGCCATAAAAGGGGACGCACCGAGTGCAAGCAGACCATTGGCTGTGAAGGGAGCCACGACAAGGTTAGTGATATTGTGTACCAGCGGATTTTGCGTACGAACACGTTCCAGATAAGACATATAATTTCCTCCTTGTTTTGAAGTAACCCGATCGGCGGAAGTCCGATATCTGGAGTCACTCAACAGAATAATAGGATATGAGTTGCCTTGTTGAGTTGGGGCGCAGAGTCTAACAACAGCCAGATGCATTAATGCAGGAAAAGCAGAAACTTTCATAACTCACTAAAAATGGATTTTTGGAACTGGATATAGACAAATTGAATCATTCTGATCGATATCTAGCCTTGATTGATAGCTAAAAGGTGGATCAAAATAAAATGTAAATTCGCAGATAGACAACAGTACACATACGAAACAGTAAAAAACGAAACGATACAAAATACAGAAAGTGAACCCAGGGTATTTCTCCAAACTCAGGCAAGCAATACTGTGATGGATGTTAGCATCCAACCAGTGTCTTGAAGTCCAGGCTGGTCGATACCCAACTGATTTGGGCACGATCGATCGGGGCACGACTGTTCAGACGATGTTTCTAAAGAACACAGGACGTCTTATTTGGCTGTCAGGTCCTCCTTTTGAAATGTAAGGAACATCAGACACGTTATTCCCAGAATCTCCTGACCAAAACGCTGCAAACAGCTATTTATTCTGATATAACATGTTTCAGGTTCTTTAGATTTCTGCAACCGCTCCAAATCCCTGAATAGGACGCCTCAGATTCGTTAGCGGTCGTAGCATGCTCTGTTTCGATCAAATTAAGGAGCGTTTCAGCTCCCAGTAGGCTTGAAGATAAGCGCTAATTACATTACCAAATACATATCAACAAGCCACCTAAACGCATATCAATCTGCCCAGATGCACATCAAGCCAGTCAAACGCATATCAATCTACCCAATTGCACATCAAGCCACTTAGGATTGTTATAAATTCTGATCCTCCGATGCTTGCTTCAGGCCAATTCCATTTCGCAAAACTTCATGCATTCGATCCTACGTTTTGCTAACTTTGCTTTTAATCACATTGCTTTCATTCCCTTTATGTTCAATCACTTTTCCTTCATTCACGTTGCTCTCCTTTATTTACTCTCCTTGCAGAGTAATAAAAGCATCCTCGGCTTTCACCGATTCAGGAATCAAATCCTGTTCAACGAGCCATGCACGTACATTTTCCCACGATTCCATTTCCTGCCGACCAAATGGTTGGCCTTCTTCATTCATGAGTGGTAGCAGAATTTCCAGGCTTTTGGTTTCGATCTCCGGGTCAAGCGGAGACGTTTCATTCTCATGAGCGAGCAGAATATTCAAGGCTTCTTCTGGATGCTCCGTTACATATTTCTGTCCTTCCTGGACCGCTTTGACGAACCGGGTAAGTTGGTCTTTTTTTGCTTCAATGCCAGCTTCACTCGCAGTCAGGACCAATTCATAATAATCAGGCACGCCATAATCGGTGGGGTTAATTGATTTCATGGCATGTCCTTCTTTCTCCAAAATCAATTGTTCATGGTTAATAAAACCACCCATAATTGCATCCGCCTGTCCGGAAGCCAGCGAAGGAATCAGATCGAACCCAACGTCAACCAGATTCATGTTGTCGGGATTGCCACCATCGTGGCTGATCATCGTACGAACCATCGCTTCATACAGCGGAATCGAAGAATAACCGACAGTTTTTCCTTCAAGATCTTTGGGTGAATTCACGTTGCCATTTGCTTCGGTCAACAGATGCACAAGCGGGTGCCGAACAACAGCAGCAATGGAACGTACAGGAATGTTCTCGCCACGCGCGAGCAAGACTTGGGGCTGGTAGCTTAGGGCCAGATCAATTTTTCCGGCAGCAACAAGTTTGAGCGAATCATTGGTATCCGCAGGCATCTGAATTTCGACATCCAGACCTTGGTCTGCAAAGTATCCTTTTTCCTGAGCCACATAGATGAAGGAGTGTACTGCATTCGGGTACCAGTCGAGCATGATGGACAGTTTATCTTTGGCGTCTGATGCTGGTTCGGTTGCAGACTTGTCTGTTTGTTGTGCGTTGGTCTTAGAGTCTGTTGTTGGCGTATTTTTGCTGGTATTCGTGGTGCTGCATCCGCTAACGAACAGCAAAAGGCTAATGAGCATGATGGGAAGCAGGGAGTATATACCTTTGTTATTCATAAATGAAGTTCCTCATTTCATCGTTTTGATTTGTAGAAAATGGACAACAGCATGTTAATGACAATGTGACAATGAACTGATTGAAGATGCTGCTGAAATTGTGCATAAGGTATGTTCTGAAGATCGTAACTCCTGTATTTACATCTAATTTCTGTCTAAGTATTATCCAACCTTTCTTTTGCCTCCATGACGATGACGCCGTATGCTAAACCGGTTCTCCAGCCAGGTAATCAGTACAAACAAAACGATCCCAAGCAGGGATAACAGCAAAATGGCGGCAAACATCGCATCCGTGTTCATGTTGCTGGACATACGACGGCTGAAGTACCCTAGACCTTTGCTACCACCGAGCCATTCGCCAATCGTTGCCCCAACCACGCAGTACACCACAGACATCTTTAGCCCCGAGAAAAAAGAGGGAAGTGCCAGGGGAACCTGGAGTTTGCGAAAAATATCCCACTTGCTGGCGCCCATGGTGAGCAGCAGTTCACGCTGCTCTGGATCGCCTTGGCGGAGTCCATCGTAGGTACTGACCACAATGGGGAAGAATGCGATTAAAAATACCACTGCGACTTTGCTCCACAACGTGTAACCAAACCACAAGATAAATACGGGGGACAAGGCGATCAGCGGGATGGTCTGACTAATTACAATGAAGGGATATAGGGCCTTTTCAATCGATCCGTTCATATGCATGCCTGTTGCCAGCGTAATTCCAGTCACTATGGACAAGCCAAAACCAACAATAACCTCCATAAAGGTAGCAGGCAGATGGATGGTCAACAGCAGACGACGATGCTCAACCAGTGAGCCTGTGATGGCCGTGGGTGCAGGAATGATGAAGGAGGGCACCCATCCCATACGCACAATCACTTCCCAGATCGCCAGTAAAAAGAACATGAGCAGAATAAACAAACCATATTGGGAAAACCATTTCGAGAGCCACTTTGAACACCACGTCCAAACGCTAACCTCAGCTCTATCATTTTGCATGTAATTGTTCCTCCAGTTGTTGCCTCATCTGCACGAGAGCCGGTTTGTAGATCATGTCCGAATGCCTTGGGCGTGGTAAAGGAACCGTCATCTCCCGCAACTGCTGACCTTGCCCCCCTGGAGTTAACAGAATGATACGGTCACTTAACAGCAGGGCTTCCTCGATGTCATGGGTAATGAACAGCACGGTTTGTCCAAAGTCCTCCCACAGCTCCAGCAACCAGCGATGCATTTCTCGTTTGGTTAAGGCGTCGAGTGCACCGAAGGGTTCATCCAGCAACATGAGCTGCCCGCCTGTAAGCAAGGTACGCAGCAATGCCACCCGCTGCCGCATGCCGCCGGATAACTCATCTGGATAGGCCTGCTCATAACCGGACAAGCCGAACCTTGCCAATCCTGCGATGATATCGGCTCGTAGTTTGTCCTTGTCCTGTCGGCCTGGTGCAAGCTCGGCAGGTAGCATGCAGTTCTCCATGACGGTACGCCAGGATAACAGCAGATCTTTCTGCGGCATATAGGCGACTCGTCCGAGCCGTTGTCCTTGCGGGACATCAGCTATATCGATGGTGCCAACGGTTGGCTCATGCAAGCCTGCGAGCAGCTTGAAGAGTGTGCTTTTACCTGATCCGCTGGAGCCGATGAGCGAGACAAATTCTCCTTGTTGAACCTGAAGTGACACATTGACGAGCACAGGGGACTCTTTTTTTTCGGGAAAAGCAAAGCTTACGTTGTGAATGGTTACATGGTTATCCATCTGATCCTCACCCCCTTGATGTCAGACTACTGCAATAACAACGGCATCCTATACTCTGCAAAAGGAACAAAAAAGACCCACCCATTTCCGGAGAAATGAGTGGGTCTGTAAGTTAAATCCGCAATTTATCTTCACATACATGAAAAATTCCGCTTACTAAAAGGCCGCTCCACTTCCCTCCGCTGGTATGATCCAGATCAGGTTCAAAGGGTCCGAATAGTCATATTCGTCTCAGCCGCAAGGCTCCCCTAGTGCAAAAGTTCAAGATATGCAGTTGTGTGTTCAGCATATATCACTTGAACATGAACTGTAAAGAGGCAGCATGATGGAATTGTTGAGATGAACTTGGAGTCAGACCCGAACAACTGAACAATTTACCTAGGCTCCCTAACCCGATATAATAGTGGTGGCGCATATTGGCCGGATCACAAATGCAGGCGGGATTGTTCTCCCTCCGAAGCAGAATGGGGACCCGAGTTGAAAACGTTCAAAAAAGTATATATTGAGATCACGAGTATCTGCAATCTGGCATGCAGCTTCTGTCCGCAGACACAGCGTGCCAAAGGATTCATTGACCCTGAAGTCTTCAACAATATACTGGATCAAGTTAAACCACACACCAATCATATTTATCTACATGTCAAAGGCGAACCCTTGTTGCATCCCAAAATAGATCTGTTGCTCGATTCCGCACATGAGAAGGGACTCAAGGTGAACATTACAACGAATGGTACACTGCTGCCCAAGACTCAGCATAAATTGCTTGGCAAACCAGCGCTGCGGCAGATGAATTTCTCCCTGCACAGTTTCGATGGGCATGAAGGTTCAACAGACCGTGACGGATACCTGCGTCATATTTTGTCCTTTGTACACGAGGCCGTTAAGCACAATGTCATCATCTCATTTCGGTTGTGGAATCTGACACAGGATAACTTCACAAATGCTCAGATGAATCGAAATCGGGAGACCCTTGAAGTATTGGAACGTGAGTTCAATCTGGATTTCCGCATTGAGGAAAAAGTAGTTCCAGGTAGCGGGGTCAAAATTGCCCCGAATGTATACCTGAATCAGGACCATGAGTTCCAGTGGCCAAGTCTGGATGCACCTGAAGATGACGGTAAAGGATTTTGCCATGCACTTCGCGGTCAGGCAGCTGTGCTTGTAGATGGAACGGTGGTTCCATGCTGTCTCGATGGCGAGGGTGTGATTAACCTGGGTAATGTGCACGAGAAGTCATTCTCGGAGATTATTGAGGGTGAGCGAGCGAACAATCTGGTATATGGCTTCTCCAAGCGGGAAGCTGTGGAAGAGTTGTGTCGAAAGTGCGGTTATCGTAAGAGATTCGGAGCCTGATATTTTATAACAGCAAGCCAGAAGACATTCAAGATCACACATTTGGAGACAAATGTAGTGGTCTTTCTTTGTTATTGGGGATTAAGTGAGGGGTACCAACGTTACAAATGAGCATACCAGAGGTTGATATGAGCATATTGCTTGAGAGACCTAGCATGCAAAAAATGCCGATATGACAGGGATTGTACGATGTCATGATATATCTGATCTAATGATTATTCTAGTTACCTTCCTTATTTGGTAGGATTAGGTTGTGGTTCGGACAGAGGTGCACCTCTGGCGAACTTCCAGTACAAGCCCAGACTGTACACTACCAAAAAACGAGAGAATAAGGGAGGAATAAAGTTATGAAAAAAATGTTGACGTTGTTACTGTCCGCTGGTTTGGTTGCTTCTATATTTGGTGCAGTTCCGGTTGCGGCTGCGCCTACGGTTGTAAATTCAACCATTGTGGTACCAAAGGGCACGACCTATGACGGCCAAGGTAAAACATTTGTAGCCAATCCTTCCACACTGGGCGACGGATCTCAAGCAGAAAATCAGAAGCCAGTCTTCCGTCTGGAGGCAGGGGCCACGCTCAAAAACGTAAACATTGGATCACCAGCTGCTGATGGTGTTCACTGTTATGGCAACTGTAATATATCGAATGTGGTCTGGCAGGACGTGGGCGAGGATGCACTGACATTGAAGTCTGCGGGAACGGTTAACATTACCGGTGGGGCAGCGTATAAGGCTTATGATAAAGTGTTCCAGATGAATGCAGCTGGAACAATTAACATCAAAAATTTCCGTGCAGATGATATTGGCAAACTGGTTCGCCAAAATGGTGGAACTTCCTTCGCAGTTAACATGACGCTGGATAACTCCAACATTTCCAATGTAAAAGATTCGATTATGCGTACAGACAGCAGCACATCACAGGGGAAAATTACGAATACCCGTTATTCCAAAGTACCAACGTTGTTCAAGGGGTTTGCTTCAGGGAAAACGAGCCAGTCTGGGAACACGCAATATTAAAGGATTGCCACAAATACCCATTTGATGTACATTAGAAGCAATGAAATAAGTGAACCGGGAGCTCAATGAAGTTGGGCTGAGAGAGTGGCCTTGTGCCGCTGACCGTACATCTGATCTGGGTAATGCCAGCGTAGAGAACATGGATTTGCGATATGTAAGGGTGAATTGTGGGAATGAACGTGGATGAACAACAGACCTCTTTGAACTGTGGTGGTGTATCTGCCATGACGGAGGGGGGCTGGTTGATATTCCGTATTTTCGACATCCATCCAATACATCATTGTGAGGATTGTACACTGTACGTAAGGCCTGCCCGGAACCGGGGAGGCTTTTTCGTTTATTTTGATAACCCCCACAGGGAACAAAGGAAGGACGTAGAGAATATGGAAACAACAGCAGGCAACAAGCGATTAAAACTAACGGATATTCTGGTAACCATCGTGATCGCAGTAGTGTTTGGGGTGATTTACAAGATATGGGGACCTACATATGACTTGATGAAACCATTTGGCGTTCATGCGGAGCAGATGATCTACGGCATGTGGTTTATGGCGGGCACGTTTGCTTTTGTTATCATTCGTAAACCAGGCGTGGCTATTCTTGCCGAAGTTGCGGCTTCAACGGTAAGTGCTTTTCTGGGTAGTGAATGGGGCATGTCCACACTTGTATACGGTCTGTTGCAAGGATTGGGAGCCGAGATATTCTTCGCCGCATTTTTGTATCGCAAAACCAATCTGTTTGTCACCTGTCTTGCAGCCATAGGAGCCGCAGCGGCTTCGCTTTTGCTGGATTACCAGTACGGGTATATTGATTCACTCTCGGCCTGGAACTACACGTTATTTATCGGATTCCGCTTCATCGGAAGCATCTTGATTGCTGGAGTGTTCGCTTATTATCTCGCCAAAGCATTGGAACTGACTGGTGTAACGCGTTCGCTCAGACCGGTATCCAAACAAGATTATGAGGCGCTGGATTAGATGAACGGGGAAGAGAATTCGCAAGCGGTAAGGGTGACTAATCTAAGATGCAAGTTCCCGGGAGAGAAAGCCTTGGTATTTCAAGGCTTGTCTCTTTCTGTGCGTCAAGGGGAGAAAGTGCTGTTGCTTGGCCCGAGTGGCTCCGGTAAATCGACCTTATTGCAAATTTTGAGCGGTCTGATACCACGTTCGGTTGAGATTCCGATGAAATGTGATGATATTCAGGTTCCCGCCCAAGCAGGAGTAGTCTTTCAAGATCCGGATACCCAGTTCTGTATGTCCTTTACGGATGAAGAGATCGCATTTGTTCTGGAAAACCGAAATATTCCGTGTGAAGAGATGCCTGCTCTGATTGAATATTATCTGAAACAAGTGGGGTTATCCTTTGAACAGAATCGTGTATTGATCCAGTCCATGTCTCAGGGGATGAAGCAGCGTCTTGCGATTGCTTCGATGCTTGCCATGGACCCGGAGGTATTGTTTTTGGATGAACCCACTGCACTGCTGGATGATGTGGGGACTTCCCAGGTGTGGGATACCGTCAAACGAATCGCCAGTGACAAAACGATCATCATCGTTGAACACAAAATAAACGAGATTGTGGATATGGTCGACCGCATCATTGTGTTATCACCTGAAGGAAAGATTGTGGCGGATGGGCCAGCACAGCAGGTATTTACTCATGAACGGGAAAAGCTGAAGGCTTATGGAATCTGGTATCCGGGTGTGTGGGATGAGCACGAGCAGGCAGCTAAGCAAGAAGAGGGAAGTGCTTCTGGAGAGCTTCAAGTGTGTGTGGATCAGGGCATCTCAAGTTTGGAAGCACAGGGATCGTCTGGCTTATCCGATACACCGGGTATATCCCCCATATCTCACGACTCATCCTTTTCGCCTGTATCTCCCGCCTATCTGCCTGCACTGGACTTGCAGCAGTTCACCGGATGGCGTGGGAAAACACCTTTCATTCAGGTGGAGCAGGCCAAGGTATGGCATGGAGACTGGATTGGTATTGTCGGAGCTAATGGAGCTGGCAAGAGTTCATTGTTGTTATCTCTGATGAATATCCTGAAAACAACAGGTCATTATGAGTTGGACGGTCAGCCTTCTGGCAAAACAGAGCAGCTTGCAGATCGAATTGCGTTTGTATTTCAGAACCCGGAGTTTCAATTTGTGACCAACACCGTCGCGGAAGAAGTGGAATTCTCATTGCTGGGGGGCAGGCTTTCAACGGAAGAAAGACTTGTCAGGACTGATCATATGTTGAATCAATTTGGACTAATCGACCTGTCCGAGCGCCATCCCTACCAATTATCGATGGGGCAGAAACGACGCTTGAGCGTTGCCTCTGCACTGGTGAGAGAGCAGCGAATATTGCTGTTGGATGAACCTACTTTTGGACAGGATGCACGCAATACGTTTGCCATGTTAGCACAGCTGGAGCAATTGCGGAGAGAGGGAACAGCTATTGTTATGGTTACCCATGATCGTGAAATTGTAAAAAGATATTGCACCCGAATCTGGACGGTAGATGAGGGGAGGTTATCTGATGCAACTGTCGTTTCCTCACCGTGAAACCTGGCTTCATAACGTCAATCCGGGATTAAAGATGATCATTCTGACGATGATGTTTGTCATCGTTATCCTCATTCACAATCTGAATGTAATGACCAACGTTGCGTTGGCGATGATGCTGTTACTGTGCTGGACAGGTCATCCGTGGTATAGATTGATGCTGTACGCATCACCATTCATTCTGGTGTTTATCTCCACGTCTACAGGTATGATGATGTTTGGTAAGGGCGAGACCACATGGTATAAGTGGGGACTGATCCACATAACCGAAGAGAGTTTCTATCGCGGTCTACACTTGGGTTTTCGCTCGTTGAGCATGGCAGCGGCAGGGTTACTCTTTGGTCTTACGACCAAGCCTGTGAGACTGTTTTATTCCCTGATGCAGCAGTGGCGGCTTCCCGCAAAATATGCCTATAGCTTTCTGGCCGCGATGCGCATGATCCCCATTTTGCTGGATGAATTCCAGACGCTCCGTTATGCGATTCGTATTCGTGGAACACAGCAACGCGGCTCTCGCTGGAATGTGTATGGTACACTCAAGCGTTACGCTATTCCGCTGCTGGCACAGAGTATTCGCCGTGCACAGCGAATGGCGGTAGCGATGGAAGCGAAAGGGTTCACAGATGGCGCGAGCCGAACGTATTACATTCAGATTGGCTATTCGCGAGCTGATCTGTGGTTTGTATTTTATTATATGCTCACCTTAACGGCTGCTTATTACATCGGGGTTACCTTTCCTTATCATGCTACGATGGTGGATGTAAGGTAATACGGGCAGATAGATAGAAATATATTGAGGTAAACGGTAACCTTTTCCTTTTTACTGCGTCTCTATTGGAAATAACTTCTAATGAATGGGGATGAACGAGAGTGAAGACGGGTCCTGACTGGCAGAGAACGGGGTACAAATGGATTACCATGACTGGATTATCAGCTGTGCTGTTGACGGGCTGGATGCTGCTGGATTCCAAAATGGTCGCCCTTGAAGGACAAGCTTCGGCTACAACGCCACAAGCATTGGGGGCAAGTTCCCAAGTCTTAACTGCAAAGTTAGCTTACAAACAAGGAGACACCGTTACGCTTATTAATGACATCCCTCTGTTCAAAAACAGAAGGGACGGCAGTGTGGCTGCTGACCAGATGGGGATTGAATACTATACAACAAAAAACGAAAAGTATACGTTGGCCTCGGTTCGAGGCGAGTGGGTGCAGCTTAAGTCAACCGATCATGGAAACTTTTGGTTGCCAAGTTGGTATGCACTGAAGGAGAGCAGAAGCATGACGGAAACAGCTCCCCAAAGCATCACACTCCAATCAGGCAGCAAGCTGTATCTGGCCCCAGATAGTTCTACAACCTGGTCTTTTGAGAAAGCGCTAACAGATAAGGCTGTTATTGTTGCAAAGTGGAAAGGCTGGTATGGGGTATCCATTGCCCCACGAGTCTGGAATAAAGAATCCTTCACGTATCGGCCAGGACTCTTCTGGATCAAGGCACAGGCTATAGAACAGAGGATGAATGTGGCTGATGGCTGGTTCCAACAGGATGCATCGCTGCCAACTTCGGTTATACGCCATCTGACAGATATTAAGCTGAACAAGGCAACCACCTCCAAACAAGTGGCTGGGTGGTTAGGCGAGCCGGAGTGGAAAGAGAGTTCAAGCAATCTAAATTTCACGGGTTATGCAATGAGTATTGGACAGACCTGGAGATATGAGCGGCAAGATGCGCAATTTCTGGTCACATTCAACAAGAATGGCAGACTGGTCAGAACACGCTGGAATTTAGCACAGGATAATCGAAATGCTGTCGTTTCCGATTGGAACATAAGTCGGGCGGATGAATATGGGTTCACAACAAAAATCTATGGCACAACACTGCCAACGACAATCCCTTGGAAACCGGTATGGACCAACCAGGGGGATATTAACTACACTTTTTTACAAGCAGCCACGGATGATGTGCTCCTGATGAAAGGGGATGACGGTGGATTCAGCGGGGATTACTACGAAGGTTCCATATATGTCCTTGACCGACATTCCGGCCAGCAATTATGGGAGATCAACGGGGGTTTTGGAAGACAGCAGGCAGAGATGGATGCAGAGCGCAAATACGTTACAATCTACACCGATTATGACCCTGATAAGAAAAAATACGTGGATCGTATTCGTCATCTGAACTTGAAGAACGGAAAGGTCACGTGGACGTACACTCCTAAGCAAAATTTTAGACTAAATGGCATCACCGCTGCGAAGAACGTTGTGGTTGTGGATAACCCGGTTGTTGAGAGTTCAAGCAACAGTTGGTTAATGGTTCTGGACAGTGCAAACGGAAAAACATTGTGGACGCGAAAACTGGCTACGGGTTATGAATTATTGAATAAGAGTGCAGATGACCCCTATGTGTTGTATTGGGAAAAGAATAAGCTGGTTGCAGTCGATCCGCAATCAGGGCGAACCGTATGGAGCTTAAAGGGCAAACGATCCACCATAGAACAATTTTGGAATGATCCATATACTGGTGGAATTGAACGTCTTGATCCCTTTGCAACCACGAATGCTGAAAGATGGCTATCACTAGATAATCAGTGGCTTCTGCTTGATCTGAACACGGGGAAAAAGCTTGCCCAATTCCCTGCTCGGGTAGGACAGAGATTTGAGGAGCTGAATGATGGCATGTTGTTGATCCGTGAGAATAAAAACGGCGATCATTACGGAGAATATGCAGATTTTACAACTACCCTGTATGATGCCAAGACAGGCAAAACACGCTGGACGCTCAAGGGCAAGATTGAACGAGGACTGGTGGAAGAGGATCAGTTGTATGTGATTAAGAACGGTTATCCAGCGGCTTTGGATTATAAAACGGGGGAGACGCGCTGGGATACCAAAGATACGATTGCAACACTAAGGCATCCGACGAATCAGGGAAGTTATCTGGTCATTGATGATCAGTTGCTGTTGCCCATGGACGAGAATTTGCTCGTAATGAACAAAAAGAATGGAGCACTGTTAGGTCGTGTACATGACGTTGTGATGGGAAACCCGGAGCACCGGGACCGGGATGCGAAGAATGGAATGATTAACCGGATCGGTAATGAAGTGTATGTGGGTTCGTCCAACGGACGTTTTCGTGTATATGAAGCCAGCCGCCTGCAGGAGGCAATCTCACCTTAAAAGCTTGTCTCGTAAGAGATGTTGATTTATTATAAATGAACAGGCTTGCTCGCGCTCCGGTTATCGGCTGTGCGGGCTTTCTTCATGTGTTCTTGAAGAACCATGCATGATCATTCACGGGAGGACTCTCCATGATCTCATTATATGGTGTAAGCAAACGTTATAACGAGCGCGGTTCCCGTGCAGATCAGGGATTCGAAGCATTAAGCTCGGTGTCCCTCGAAGTGGGACAAGGAGAAATTCATGGCATCATCGGATCAAGTGGTGCAGGCAAATCCACGCTTCTGCGGATGCTCAACGGATTGGAAAAGCCGGATGATGGTGAGGTTGTTGTGAATGGGCAGCACCTGACCCAGATGAATGAACAGAGTCTGCGTCAGGCACGAAGATCCATTGGCATGATCTTTCAACACTTCAATCTTGTCAGTAACCGAACGGTGAGTGGCAATGTCTGCATGCCATTGGAGCTTGCGGGTATGCCCCGTGCGCAGCGAGTTGAACGTGGACTTGAGGTGCTGCGGTTTGTTGGACTGGAAGACAAGGCAGATCAATATCCTGCTCAGCTCAGCGGAGGACAGAAGCAGCGTGTGGCGATTGCACGAGCGCTGGCCAGTCGTCCGGATGTGCTGCTCTGTGATGAACCGACCTCTTCGCTGGATCCACAGACCACGAACGGTATCCTGGATGTGCTGCGTCATATCAATGAAACGCTGGGCGTGACCATTGTTGTAGTGACGCATGAGATGGAAGTGGCTCGCAGACTATGTCACAGGATATCCGTCATGAAGGATGGGCGACTCGTTCGTACGTTGTCTAAAGCGGAAGTGAGCAGTATCCCTGCTCCGCAGCCTGATCTGTTGACCTCCTTGCTTGCGGGTGACGATTACGGGATGACAGGTTCGTCTCTGTTCCGTCAGGCAGAACAGGAGGACAAGTCATGAGGTTACCTGAGTCTGTGCTGAAATATCAGCATGAGATATGGCAGGCGATCGGAGAGACTTTTGTTATGGTGGGCATCTCCATTGCGGCAGCTGTTCTGATCGGGTTACCTCTGGGTACACTGCTGTACTTATTCCGGAGAGGACAACGGTATCAGAATCAAACGCTGTCCTTTGTACTCGGCAGTGTCGTTAACATCGTTCGTTCGTTTCCGTTCTTACTGCTGGTTGTATTCATGATTCCATTCACACGGATTGTTGTGGGAACGTCCATAGGTACGCTGGCGGCAACCGTGCCACTCTCGGTTATTGCCATTGCCTACTACGCCAGACTGGTGGAACAAGCGTTGCTGGATGTACCGAGGGGAGTGGTTGAAGCTGCTGCTTCCATGGGAGCATCGACGATGCAACTTGTGGTGAAATTCTTGTACGTGGAGGCACGATCTGGTCTTGTACTGGGACTCACAACAGCTACGATTAGCTTCATCTCCTACTCGACGGTGATGGGCATTGTAGGTGGCGGCGGGGTTGGTGATTTTGCCATTCGCTACGGTTATCAGCGCTTCGAAACGGAGATTATGGTATTTACGATCATCATTATGATTATCCTGGTACAGATGATCCAATTCACAGGTAGCAGACTGTCCCACTGGCTGGATCGCAGATCCTGAACGGTTGGACCGTGCATTATTACGAATAACCAATACAGATTATACGATGAGGGGTAAACATGAAATGAAAGTAAAAATGATGCTTATGTTGCTTGCAGTAATGCTGGTTGTAGCTGCTTGTGGCAAAAAAGAAGAAACACCTGCGGCTGAAGGAACAAAGGAAGACACACAGGCTGCACAAGAAGTTACGCTAAAAGTAGCCACGTTGATTCCGCCGATGACAGATGTGCTGGATATTGTTAAACCGCTTTTGAAGGAAGATGGCGTCAACCTGGAAGTTGTTGTGTTGTCAGATAACGTTCAACCAAATACGGCACTTGCGAATAAGGAAGTGGATGCAAACTTCTTCCAACACGTGCCTTACATGACCCAGTATAATGAAGCGAACAATGCCAATCTGGTGGCTGTACAGCCTATCTATAATGCCATCTATGGCGGCTACTCCAAAAAGTACAAAACGATTGAGGAATTGCCAGAAGGTGCAACGATTGCAATTGCAAACGATCCTTCCAACATTGGTCGCTCTCTTGTGATGCTGGAGCAGAACGGGTTGATTAAGCTGAAAGAGGGCGCAGGTTTTAACGCGACACAGGCAGACATCACCGAGAATACAAAGAACTTCAAGTTTGAGGAAGTGGATTTGTTGATGCTGGCTCGCATGATGGATGATGCTGATCTGGTAGCCATGACACCGGCATATGCCAGTCCGCTCGGTCTTACACCGAAAAAGGATGCACTGTTAACCGAGAAGGATGATTCCCATTTTGCAATCACCATGGTTGCTCGTGAGGATAATAAGGACTCCGAAGCGATCCAGAAGCTGGCCAAACGCATGGCGGGTCCAGAGGTCAAAGCCTTCTTCGAAGAGGAATATGCAGATATCGCGATCCCGGCATTTAAATAGAGAATACGTTGGTCCAATGTAAATAACCTGTAGATCTGAGCGATAACGCTTGGATCTTTTTTTTGTCGTCCGCGTGCTTATTAACAAGTATTTAGAAAGTTAACAATTTGGTCATATCCCCGGAACACTTTATTTAATAGTTTTTTCGTATAATTTGTTTGAAAATAGTTCTTTTGGATTATAAATTAAGAGATTTGTTCGAGTTTTTTAGTGTAAAAAGTGTTTTTCACAAGAAGTGAGACCTAGTTTTTTGAAAAGATGGTTTACAATCTATGAGAGCTATACAAGAGCTATATAAGTTGTATGAATCATTCAGCAATTGGCAGGTTGTTCTGTCATCGGAGTGGCAAGTGTAAATAATCACTAGTTCAACTTATAAGTAGATCAAGTAAAACTAAAATTTATCTGGAAGAGGTAGAGAAATTTGTCCCGAAAAAATAGCAAATCGACCTGGTTCAACAAGATGCATAAGAACTTTAAGACCAAGCTGGTGGTGTCCTTTATTGCTTTCCTGGCCATTCCTTCGTTCAGTATTGGAGTTTTATCGTATAACAGTGCAAAAGATGAAGTGGAGAAGCAAATTTTACATAGTGCGATGGAAAATGTGAACCTTGCCAGTGCAACGATAGATCTTTCAGTCAATGCCAAGCGGAATCACATTGAATATTATGCGAATACACTTGCAGAGCAATTACGACAAGAAGATGCCGAGGTTCGGGTTGTGAACGAATTGAAGGGGTATGCCGCACAGAACAAAGATATCATCACCATAGGTGTAGGCACAGAGGCAGGTGTGTATCTGATGTCCTCTGATGCGGAGATGCCTGAAGATTACGATCCGCGAACAAGACCATGGTACACAGAAGCGATGGGTACTCCACAGCAAGTCATTGTTACAGACCCTTATGTTTCTGCAGAGACAAAAGAGATTACCATTACGATTGCGAAGGCACTGGAAGACCAATCTGGTGTGGTCCAACTGGATCTCAATCTGGCGGACATTAGTCAATTGGTTAGCGGAATTAAAGTAGGAGAAAAGGGACATCTGATTCTGCTGGATGCCAGCGAAAAGTATATCTATCATCCGACGATGCAACCTGGAACAGATGCAACAGAAGACTTTTGGACACAAGTGTATACGAATGAGTCCGGTAACTTCAACTATACCTATGATCAGGTTGATAAGGTCATGTATTACGCCACGAATGCATCCACGGGATGGAAGGTTGCAGGTACCATGTTTTCTTCTGAAGTAGAGGATGCCGCTGCGCCTATTCTGAATCGAACGATTATGGTGATCGTTTCCTGTCTTGTCATCGGAATTTTGATCATCTGGCTCGTTATGCGATCGATTGTTAAACCGATTCGTCAATTGAAGGATCAGGCGATTCAGGTGAGCGAAGGGGATCTAACCCAGACCATTACAAGCACAAGTAATGATGAAATAGGTGAACTGAGTGAGGCTTTTGGCAAAATGCAGAGCAATCTGCGTGTGTTGATTCAAAATGTGGAGAACAGCGCCAGTCAGGTAGTCATCTCATCGGATGAAATGACTCAGAGTGCGGAATCAACCAGTGCAGCCAGTGAGCAGGTAGCGCGAGCCATTCAGGAAATTGCGAGTGGTGCGGAGAAACAAACCGAAGGTATTGAACATAACCATCAGGCCATGAATGAAATTACGATTGGTATTACAAGAATCGCCGAACGTTCCATACATGTCGCTGATTTGGCGAAACATACAACCGTACAAGCAGAAGAAGGCGGCAACACCGTCAAACAGACGGTGAGTCAGATGCAATCGATTCAAGAGACGGTAGAACAGACAAACCAATTGATTCAGGCGTTATATGAACGATCACACCAAATTTCAGCGATTACGGAGTTAATCGGAAATATAGCCAAACAGACAAACCTGCTCGCGCTGAACGCATCCATTGAAGCTGCTCGTGCAGGTACACATGGCAATGGATTCGCCGTTGTAGCAGCAGAGGTTCGCAAGTTGGCAGAGCAATCCGGGCAGTCCGTCAATGAAATCACCGTGCTGACTACGGCGGTACAGGAAGATATGGCTGCTTCCGTTCGCATGATGGAGAAGGTGACTTCAGAGGTTGGAGAGGGCATGGACATCTCTACAGAAGCGATTCGGAAGTTTGAACGTATTCTGGATAGCATGCGGGAAACGACACCTCAGATTGAAGAGATTGCTGCCACATCGCAAGAGATCACAGCAGGTGTGCAGGAAGTATCTGCTGTATCCAATGAGTTGGCAGGCATTGCGTCAGGCAACGCCGCAACTTCCGAAGAAGTGGCCGCTTCCTCAGAGGAGCAATTGGCAGCGATGGAGCAGATTTCTTCCTCGGCTCGTGGCTTGTCTACCCTGGCTGAAGAGCTGCAGCGCCTGATTAGACAGTTTAAGTATTAAACGGGATCGTAGAAGAGAGTATCACAGGGACAGCATCACATCATGTTTCATTAGAGGGAGTGGACAACCATGCAACTGGAACTCAAAGCCTTCTTACTGCTAACGGATGCGGTCATGATTACAGATGAGGAGGGTGTGATTCTGGATGTGAATTCCGTTTATGTAACCAAAACAGGATTCTCACGGGAGAGCACCATAGGTCAGCCTGCCCGATTGCTAATGGATACCCAATGGAGAGGAAATCAGACCTGGTCCGGCGTAGCCAAACTGATGAAGGCTGATCAGGAAGTGTGGGAAGCCCAAATTACGATTACATCGGTTCATTTGGATGATTCTCTTTTTTATATCAGCATATTTAATGATGAATTTTCATGAAAAAAAACGTTGTTTGGTGATAAGGGGATGTTAGCTGAAAGCAGTAATTATTTTCAAAAAAATGGTCAATATCGTCAATTGAATAAGGGAGCACGGCATACTATGATTTGTGTACTGAGGAACTGCGACCATGAATCTGACAACATTCATTGAATGCATGAAATCCTGAAGTCGTAATGTGGACGGTGACCATTTGCTACGCGATCTTGTATTAAATTTCACGCTAATTTTGATCTTTGTTTTCCTGATTCATCACTATCTGAACCATACAAATGCTACCCGTTCAACATCCATCACGACTCGAATCATTATTGGTATTACGCTGAGCATGTTGGGCACGGCGCTCTATTATTTCTCTATTGTGCTTGAGGATGGTACATTGTTGAATTTCCGGGGCAGTGTGTATCTGCTTGCTGCTTATTTTGGTGGGAGTGGCTCTGCTTTCGTTACTTTTGCATTCATGTGGATGTTTCGGATTAATATGGGGCGTAATCCCTTGTTGGAGAACTGGCAGTATGCGTTGACAGAGTTGTTATTTGTTGTAGCCATATGTCTGATCTTTAAGTATATCAGGGGATTTATACAGAAGTGGTTGTCCGGAGCGTTGCTGCTGATTACTGTGTATGAGTTTTCTGCACTAAAGACCAATTCCCCTTCTCTGCTAATGATGGGGCAGATTCTCTTTTTTCAATGTATCTGCCTGCTGTTCGTTATATTATTCCTGTATTATCTGAACCAAAATCATCGATATAGGAGATTGGTCATTCAGAGGGATCAGGAAATGCTGGAGATGCTTCGTATGCAGCCGGGTTTTACTTTTAAAATCCGAAAACAGAACGGAAAATTCGAGTATCTTGTGCTTGAGGGAGAGATGCTCTCCCGACTGGGCTTGGATATGAGTAGTCTGAAGCAAGATTACAAACTGGGCACATTGGATATTTTACCTCAGGAAAAGGTAGAATTTCTGCGAAAGCAGTTTAACCGGGCATGGGAAGGGGAATCTTTTTTTTACGAGATTGAGCATGGAGGTTACTATTCGCTGGTGAACGTTCGCCCTCTGCGAGAAGAGGGTGTGGTGAAATATGTCGTGGGATATGGACTTGATATTACGGAACACAGAGCGGTTAAACGAAGGATTCAAGAAAGTGAAGAGCGATATCGAACACTTGAGCGAGTGTCGGCAGACTGGTTTGTCGGTTTGGATAACAACAGATGTATTGTTTCAGTGAATCAGAAATTTCTCGATGTTCTCGGTCTCGGCAGGCAGGATGTGATTGGGCGTCAGCTTGAAGAATTGTTGTTCATTGAGCAGCTGGAAAACTGGTTGTTCGTTTTCCAAAAAGCCTTACATCACAATATAGCACTGGATACGGAACTGAGTTTCATTGTTGGAGAAGGTCGTGAGCAGCATGTTCGGGTTCACCTATCCCCTGTTAAAGTATTAAACTCGAGTGAGAAAATCAAGGCAGTCATTCAAGACATTTCGGATCACTATAGACGTGTTAAGGCTGACAAAGCAAGCCAGGCGAAGAGTGAGTTTCTCGCATTCATGAGCCACGAGATTCGTACCCCACTGAGCGGTATTATCAACTTTTCGTTGTTGCTTCAACGGACAGATCTATCTCCACAACAAAAGGATTATTTGAGTAAAATCAATTCGTCCTCCCAAACCTTGCTTGCCCTCGTAAATGATATTCTTGATTTTTCGAAAATTGAGGCAGGCAAGCTGATGTTGGAGAAGGTCTCTTTTTCACCAGAGGATGTGATCAAACGTGTGGCAGATCAGATCGGTGTGGCCATCGGGCACAAAGATATCGAAGTGATCTTTACAACCGATCCTGATCTGCCATTAACGGTGATTGGTGATCCGTTCCGACTTGAACAGGTGTTATTGAATCTGCTCAGTAATGCGATTAAATTTACGGAGCATGGATATGTAACGTTGCAGGTAGAGGTTCTTTCATTGGAGGCGGAGCGAGTTCATGTCCGTTTTGAGGTACAGGACACGGGAATCGGAATGTCACCCGAACAATTGGAACGGCTCTTTGTCCCGTTTACTCAAGCGGAACCCTCGACGTATCGAACATATGGTGGCTCTGGTCTTGGGCTGGTCATCTGTTACCTTCTGGTCACCTCTTTGGGAGGAAGCTTGCGGGTGGATAGTGTGCTGGGAGAGTACAGTCTGTTTTCATTCGACTTGATATTTGAACTTGCAGATTCGGAAGAAGAAGAGAGTTTCTCCCTGCAGACACACCCTCTCTTATATGGTGCGAATGATGTGGTTATCATTGAAGATGATGAGCGGATGGGGGCAAATTTGAAGCAGCTGCTCTATTCATTCGGGATGAATCCGACGCTGTATACTTCCTTGAACCAGATGATGGAAAGTGATTGGTATGTCCATCATGTAGATGGGGCAAGTTCGATGTTGATCATGTTGAATATGGATGCAGAGGAGACCGTCAACGGATCGTCATGGGATAGTTTCATGAAGCGAATGAATCAAACCAAATTTCAAATGGTGGGTTATACCCATGCTTTTAGTGAAAATGCCCTGTGGAGTGAGGAGAGATCCTTTCGCCCGGATCTCATGATGATCAAACCGATTACACGTCTGGGATTGTTCGAAGTATTACTTGCACTTCAGGGTGAAGGGCCATTGGAGAAAAAGCGGATGATAGAAGGTGATGAATCCTACTTGCTTAAATCCAAAGGGCACATTCTGATCGCTGAAGATCATGAAATCAATCAACTGGTCATTCGGGCCATGCTGGAACATACCGGATTCAAGGTGACACTGGCAGACAGTGGCACAGAGGTTTTAAAGAAATTGGACGAACAAACATGGGAACTGATTCTGATGGATCTCTATATGCCAGCTATGAACGGAATTGATGCAGCGCGACACATTCGGAAGATGAGGAAATATGATCGTACACCCATTATTGCGCTTACAGCGAATAGTTTAAAAAGCGACCATGAATTATATCTTGAAGCAGGCATGAATGCCATACTGACTAAGCCCATACATGAACAGCAGCTCGCAGACATTTTGGAAATATGGATTGATCTAAAAGGCATAAGGGAAATCAATGGAATTGATGCAGATAAGGCGATCAGACAGATGGACGGCAAGCCGCATATTCTGCAATATGCGCTCACGAAATTCAGAATGGGGTATAGCTCGTTTCAAAAAAAACTGGCGATTCAACATCAGCAACAACAGATTGCTGATGTAATTCGTAGTGTTCATTCTCTTCGAGGCGTAGCTGCGAATCTGCATGCAGTGGACCTGATGTGTGCAGTTCTCCAATTGGAATCGCTCTTGTTCCGTCCGTTGTTCAAAGAAGAGGAACTGCGTTTGGTATTGGAGAAGGTACAACAGGAAATTGATAAAATTACCGAGTCCCTGCCATGGTGATCGGAATGAAGCTGTGTTGTTTTAAGGTGTGAACTTATATCCGACCCCCCAGATGGTTTGAATGTATTGGGGGTTTTTTGGATTGTCCTCAATTTTTTTGCGAAGCTTGGTAATGTGCACATCGATGGTGCGATCATTAATGTAGGCATCAATACCACGAATGGCTTCGATCAGGGCATACCGACTGTAGACTTTGCCAGGATTGAGAATAAACAGCTTCATGATCTCAAATTCGGAGAACGTCATCTCCACGCGCTGGTTATTTAACAGAACAGTTCTTCGGGCCAGATCGAGAGATATTCCGGATTCCTGTTCAGTGACAACAGAGCTGTTCAATATAGAGTAACGACGCAATACGGCCTCAATACGTGCCTTCAGCTCCTGCATGCTGAAAGGCTTACATACATAGTCATCAGCCCCGTCTGTTAATGATCGAATCCGCTCAGAAACCTCGGTTAAGGAAGAGATGACAATGATGGGGATTGCCGTATGTTGGCGCATGAGAGAACTAGGATTCTTATTACCCGAATCAGGGAGCATCAAGTCAAGAAGCAGGATATCAGGCCGCGCTTGAAGCTGTAGAAGACCATCTCTTGCGTTATCGACACGGATAACATCATACCCTTCACCTTGCAAATACAAGGATAATGTATCGCCTAACATGTTGTCGTCCTCTATGATAAGCACTTTCGTCATGATATTCCTTTCTGAACCCCCTTCTTGTAGAAGGACTAAGATCCATGGATTACTTAATATACCTGGTATTTAAAACATGCAACATGAGGATGTCGAGGCTCTAACATGACTCCGAGAAGGTGAGAGACTCCGATTTAATGCTTGCCGAGATGTGGATCAGCTTCACGCTCGATCAGGCGCATCAATTTACGCTCGGTAGCGCTCTCTGGCGCAGGGGTGTAGACACTGATACGCAGATCGGAACTACCCTGAACCTGCAACGAAGTCAGATCAAACAACATTTTGCCTGCTTTGGAATGCCTGAACTCGATTAATACGTCCGGGGCACTGCTGACGCTGCTTTGTTTCCAAAGGGTATGAAAATCGGGATGTCTGTTCATCATGTCATCCAAAAATAAATTATACCATTCATCATCAACATACTGGCCATAGTAAGCACGAAAAATCGCCAGAAATCCACTAACAAAATCCTCCCAGTTTACCGCGAGCCTGCGAAACTCCTTTCGATCAAATAACAGACTGATCATATTCCGTTGTTCGGGGGAAATCTGTTCAAAATCCATAAAAACATGCCGGGCTGCATCATTCCAGCCGACAATGTAACAACGCCGATCCGAGATCACGGTAGGACAGTGATAAAGCTCTTGCAAAATTTTCTGCAAAGAAGGGTGAAGTTGAACCGGTTCTTCTTCCAGTGTGGGCAGCTCCGTATGATGCTCCATGGCGAGCGAAAACAGATACTTTCGTTCATCCGCAGTAAGCCTCAGTGCTGAAGCAATGTTATCCAACACGGAATGGGATACCTGAATATCCCGACCTTGTTCAAGCCAGGTATACCATGTTGTACTCACTCCTGCCAGTTGGGAAACTTCTTCTCTTCTCAGCCCAGGTGTTCTTCTCCGACTTCCAGTGGGTAAACCGACCGATTCGGGAGAAATTTTGGAACGCTGTGTTTTCAGAAAAGTGGACAATGCCTGTAACCTGACATCGTAGTTCAATCCATCACCTTCAATCCTCGTTATCATGGTAGTCATTATACTATTATAATTGACAACTTGTAATAGGATATTCAAAAGTGCACTATTAGTGGCAGAGCGTAAGAGTAAGGTAGACAACAGCGCTGAAGGAGGATGGACATGGAACGAGTCGTGATTACAGGTATGGGAGTCATCTCTCCTTTGGGAAATGATGTACATACATTCTGGAATGGATTAATTGAGGGTAGATCAGGTGTATCACCTATAGAACATTTTGATACAGCTTCGTACAAAACCAGAATCGCAGGAGTGGTCCGTGATTTTGATGGTGAAGAGCGTTTTGGACGCAAGGAAGCAAGACGTATGGATCGATTCGTTCAATTTGCTGTTGCTGCTGCGGATCAGGCTGTATCACAATCGGGTCTTGTGATGGATGAACTGGACCGTGAACGGGTAGGTGTATATATTGGTTCAGGCATAGGTGGCATCCAGACATTGATGGAACAAGGCAAGGTCCTGTCAGATCGGGGACCTGCTCGAGTCAGCCCAACACTGGTACCTATGATGATATCCAATATGGCGGCAGCTATGGTCAGTATGAGGTTTGGTTGCTGGGGGCCGACATTGTCGCCAGTAACAGCTTGTTCCATTGGCAATACAGCCATTGGAGAGGCTTTTCGATTAATTCGTCATGGCGGAGCCGATGTCATTATTGCTGGAGGAACAGAAGCGGCTGTAACCGAAGTGTCACTGGCAAGCTTCGGTAATGCGACAGCGTTGTCTACACGAAATGAAGCGTTCCAAGCAGCCAGCCGTCCATTTGATGCAGGGAGAGACGGTTTTGTCATGGCGGAGGGTGCTGGAATTCTGGTTGTGGAATCACTGTCTCATGCTTTAGCAAGAGGGGCGAATATTCTTGCCGAAGTGATAGGATATGGTGCCAGTTCAGATGCGTATCATATGGTAGCTACCCATCCGGAAGGACGGGGTGCATATCTGGCGATGAAAGCATCACTGAAAGAAGCTCAGATTGGGCCTGAGGACATTGATGTAATTAACGCTCATGCCACCAGTACGGAGGCAGGTGATCTGTCTGAGACAAGAGCGATTAAGCAACTTTTCGGGACAGGTGCCTATGATATTCCGGTCACAGCGAATAAGTCCATGACGGGACATATGCTTGGTGCAGCAGGTGGTGCGGAGGCGATATCACTTATTCAAAGTCTGCGGCATGGCATCATTCCTCCAACCATCAATCAGGAGCAGAGGGACCCCGAATGTGATCTGGATTATGTGCCAAACGAGGCAAGAAAAGCGGATTTGCGGATTGGGATGTCTAATTCCTTTGGTTTTGGCGGTCATAATGCGGTTATAGTTCTTCAAAAGTATTCATCTTAAGCAAAAAAGCAGCTTTAAGCATAAAGAACAGCGTAGCCCCATCGGGCTGCGCTGTTCTTTGCTTACTTCGACTTCGGGATCATCCACATACACCGTACCATTGGTTAACGGCCGAGTGGTTGCTCAGGAAGAAAGGGATGTCGATTCCGTCATGCCTTTGTTACCTCGGCTCAACCAGCTCACACGCCAGCGGGATTGCATGAAGAGAACCAGGAACAGGGAAGCTGCTGCAATCAGGCTAAGAATGACAAAACCTGGTGTATAGGATTGATAGCTGCTATACAGTTGACCGAGAATCAGCGGCAGTGCATACCCGCCCAATCCGCCAGCGGCACCCACAATACCTGTCATCAGGCCAATTTCATTGCCGAAACGTTGGGGAACCAGTTGGAACACGGAGCCATTTCCGGCTCCCAGACACATCATACCGAGGAACAACATGACTACTACCACAGGAAGCGGTGGCATGAAGGATACTCCGATTAACATGATGCAGGCTCCTGTGTACAGGAATGTTAGCATGCGGGTTCCACCAATTTTGTCCGCCAGATAACCCCCTACAGGCCGGAAGAAACTGCCTGCGATTACACAGAAGGTGGTAATGTCAGCGGCACGAACTGGAGAGAGCCCATACTGGGTGTTGAAGAAGATGGTGAGATAGTTACATAATCCAACGAAACCACCAAAGGTTACACAATAGAAGGCACAGAATACCCAAGCATCTTTTTGTTTAAGCAGACTTCCATATTGGGCCAATTTCTTGGGTTCAGGCCGGTTAGGACTATTCTTGGCAAAGATAGAAAAGAGGATGAATACAATAACAATCGGTATAATAGCAAGTCCGAACACAACTTCCCAGCTGCCAAAATGCGTAGCCAAGCGATTGGCAAACAACGTCGCGAGTACGGTTCCGCTGTTACCCGCCCCGGCAATACCCATGGCCAGACCCTGATGCTCCTTGCCATACCATTGGCCTACCAGAGGTAGCGCAGCAGCAAAGGAGGCGCCTGCGACACCAAGCAAGAGTGCCACCACGTACAGTTGGCTTAAAGAGTCGACCCATAACCAGCCGAGTAACAAAGGAACTAAGGTGACGAGCATCCCGATCTGTGCGGTCAGTTTCGGACCAATATAATCAGACATGAAGCCAAGCACAAGCCGCAGGATGGAGCCGCCGAGAATAGGCAATGCGACCAGATTGGCCTTTTCCAGCGGAGTCATCGGATAGTCCAATGCTATGACAACTGCGAGTGGACCAAGCATCCCCCATATCATAAAACTGATGTCAAAATACATAAACGCCCCGAAGAGGGTGGGCTTATGCCCGCTTTTCCAAAAACTTTTGCTCTCCATCATCCATCATCGCTCCTCATCCAATTGAGATCTTCGTGATTTGTCTATGTGCTTGTTGAGGCAGAAAAAGGCCGCAATTCGTCCAGATCTGAACGATTTGCGGCCCCGTTGCCGACAGGCGGTACACGTCATTGTGTTCCCGCATCTGAGTTGATCACAGCACTGTGATTTTGATTCAAATTATAATCAAGAGAAAATATATATGTCAACATAAATTACATGAAATTTTGAATATTTCGTTTTTTAATCGTTATTCGCATTTTTAATGTTAATTTAGTTGACATTAGATTCGGATTCCCTTAATCTGAATCTAATATGAATCTACACAAAGGCGTGTGGATTCCGGAGGCAACGGTGCCCTTTTCCGAATCATGGAGAAGGGATTTTTCTGTTTATTTTCAGGTGAGAGAGATAGGGGGCAGCCCATGAGTAGAAGCAAACTGGTGATTATCGGGAATGGCATGGCAGGAGTGAAGTGTGTCGAAGAGATTATCGCACTGGAGCCTGATACGTATGAGATTGTAATCTACGGCAATGAACCCCGTCCCAACTACAATCGGATCATGTTATCAAAAGTATTGCAGGGTGAGCATTCGTTACAGGATATCATTATCAATGATTGGACTTGGTACGCCGAGCATCATATACGGCTATGTACAGGTGAAACGGTACACCGCATTGATACCCGTGGAAAATATATAGAGACGGAATCCGGACTAAAAGAAACCTATGATGTCCTGATTCTGGCGACAGGGTCATCACCTTTTATCCCACCGATTCCGGGGATTGATAAAGAGCGGGTCATGTCCTTCCGAACGATTGATGATTGTACGCGCATGTCTGAATATTCGAAGACATATCGTAAGGCCGCCGTCATTGGTGGCGGATTGCTTGGGCTGGAGGCTGCGCGCGGGTTGCTGCATCTGGGCATGGAAGCTGTGGTGGTCCATAACGCACCTTACATTATGAACCGACAGTTGGATGAGAAGGCTGCCGCGATGCTTCAGGAGGAACTTGAAGGGCAGGGAATGTCCTTTCTTTTGGCCAAAAATACGCAGAAAATTACCGGGCGATCGCAGGCCCAGGGCCTTCAGTTCACAGATGGTTCCAAGCTTGAAGCACAGGTTGTCATTGTCGCTGTAGGAATTCGGCCAAATGTGGACCTGGCCAGACGAAGTGGAATCGCCACCAATCGGGCAATTATGGTAGATGACTATATGCGCACCAGTGTACCGGGTATTTACGCAGTTGGGGAATGTGCTGAACATCGGGGAATCAGTTATGGTCTGGTGGCCCCCTTATACGAGCAGGGGAAGGTGCTCGCACGTACGCTCTGTGGACAGGAAACGCCTGAATACAAAGGATCTATTCCATATTCACAGCTGAAGGTATCGGGGGTTGATGTTTTCTCGGCGGGTGAGATCAGCGGCGAAGGCATGCAGACCGCAATTCAACATCTGGATGGCATTCATGGCACATATAAAAAAGTACTGATGCAGGCTGGCAAAGTGCGTGGAGCCATTTTATTTGGAGATACAACCGAAGGAACGGCATTGCTTGGACTTGTGCAACGAGGCGCAGATGTAGCGGAATTGGCTCCGCGTGAAGGCGCCCCAGACCCTGCTGAGATAGCTGCTGCGGCATTATCGGCTCAGGAGAATGTCTGTGCCTGCAACAATGTGACCAAGGCTGCCATTATGAAAGCTATTCAGGAACAGGGTCTCGAGACGGCAGATCAGGTGAAGGAGCAGACCAAGGCGTCAGGTTCATGCGGTGGCTGTCGCCCGATGGTGGCTGCTCTGTTGAAACATACGCATAACCTGAAAAATAACGGGGGTACTGGCGTGGTAGCCACACCAGATAAACCTGCTCCAATGCCTGTTTGCAGTTGTACGGATCTTGGGCATGCAGAGTTGAAGGGAATACTGGCTGACATCAATGTTCTGGAGACAGGGCTACCAGACATATCTTTGATCTTGCAGAAGCTGGGTTGGGGTTCGGAGCTTGGTTGCTCGGTATGTCGTCCCGTAATTCATTATTACTTACAGGTATCCGGTGGAACGATGGTTGTTCGAGAGCTGGAAGGTCACTCAGAGATTCAGGTACGCTGGGATGATCAGATCCCGCTTTCATCCTATGCAAGAGATGCCAGGGGGCTGGCTGCACAGCTTCGTGCGAGTTGGATCGGCGCAGCAATGCCGTCGCCCGTGAATGTAGGAGTCGCACCAGGGCCGGGATCATTGGTGAGCGCACTGGTGCAGGATATCGGCTTGTTGGCTTCACCAGCTGGGTGGGAGATCTACGCAGGCGGTCATGCAGAGCATCCGGTCAAACAAGGTGGCTTGATTGGGGTGGCTGAAACAGAGGTGCAAGCGGCCACACTCGCATCAGCCTGTCTTCAATGGTATCGCCAAACCGCTTGGTATGATGAGCCGTTATGGGCATGGACGGAACGATTGGGATTCATGTCGATTCGGGAAACGCTGCTGGATGACCAGTTACAGAAGGAACTTGCAGCTACACTTCAAGCTGATATATAGATGAAAGGCGGGGATGGAAAGATGGGATTATCCGTGAGTTCAGAACCAACAGCCTCCAAGCTGTATGTAAAGGAAACCCAGTGTCCGTATTGCAGTGTGCAGTGCAAGATGACTGTTGAAGAACTGGCTGCACCTGTTGCAGGCCAGCGTCGTGGTGAGTATACGGTTCAGGGTGTTCCGAATGAAGCCTCTCAGGGCAGGTTGTGTGTGAAGGGCATGAATGCTCATCAACATGCGCTCAGTGGTCAACGATTAATGCATCCGCTCATTCGTCGTAATGGCGAGCTTGAACCCTGTTCCTGGAAGGAGGCCATTCAGACCATCGCAGAGCGGTTTCAGGACTTGAAAGATTCATACGGAGCAGATACGGTCGGAGTCTACGGAGGCGGATCTTTGACCAATGAGACAGCCTACCTGCTCGGAAAATTTGCCCGGGTTGCATTGGGGACAAAGTATATCGACTATAATGGACGGTTCTGCATGTCAGCTGCGGCTTCAGCTGGCAGTAAAGTGTTTGGGATGGACCGTGGATTGACGTTCCGTCTGTCCGATATTCCCAAGGCAGGTTGTATAGTACTCGCAGGTACCAATATTGCAGAATGCCAACCTACCCTTCTTCCATACTTCAATCAAGCCAAGGAGAACGGGGCGTTCATTATCGTTATTGATCCACGCAAGACGGCAACCGCTGCCATTGCCGACCTTCATTTGCAGGTGAAGCCTGGCATGGATGCTCTGCTGGCGGATAGCATGTTGAAGGTGATTATGGATGCCGGATTGATAGATCCTCACTTTATTGGTGAACGAACGCATGGTTACGATCAATTGATACAAGGGTTGGCTGATCTGCAACTCGAACAGGCGGCACAAGCGTGCGGGGTTGATCTGGGGCTGATTCGTCAGGCGGCGATGGCATACGGTGAGGCAGAGACAGGCATGATCATGACAGCACGTGGTGTGGAGCAGCAGACGGATGGACATATGGCAGTGAGACACTTTTTGAACCTGGTGCTGGCAACTGGCAAAATTGGCAGAGAAGGCTGCGGATATGGTGCCATCACAGGTCAAGGAAATGGTCAAGGCGGACGGGAGCATGGGCAAAAGGCTGACCAGCTGCCGGGCTATCGCTCCATTGAAAATGAAGCCGATCGTGCCTATGTGGCATCGGTCTGGGGCGTGGACCCTGCAAGTTTACCGGGTAAAGGGGTCTCGGCCTATGAGATGATGGAAAAGGTTCATGATCAGGAGATTCGGGCATTGCTTGTGATGGGCTCCAACCCGGTCGTATCCAACCCCAATGTGCGTTTGGTGGAAGAAGGTCTGCGCAAGCTGGACTTTCTGATCGTGGCAGACATGTTTCTGTCCGAGACAGCGCGAATGGCTGATCTGGTTCTGCCGGTTACATCTTATATGGAGAATGAAGGTACATTGACCAATCTGGAGGGGCGTGTTCTGCTTCGTGAACAGGGGCGGCCTGCGCCGGGAGAAACGCTCGATGATTGGGATATAATATGCCGGATTGCCGCGCAATTGGGTAAAGCTTCTTATTTTGAATATGACACTGCTGAGGATATCTTTAATGAGCTTCGGGTGGCGAGTCGTGGCGGAGTGGCTGATTACTATGGCATTACCTATGAGCGTTTGCGTAACGAGAAAGGGGTATACTGGCCGTGTTCTGCCCTCGAAGATCAGGGAGAAGGACTGCTGTTCGGTGAACGATTCGCTCACCCGGACGGCAAAGCGACATTCACATTTGAATCCAGCCCGGGCTGGAATGATATATCTTCGGAGTTCCCCTTAATTCTCACCAATGGGCGTGTGTTGCCTCATTATCTTACAGGGGTGCAGACACATCGAAGTCCGGCATTGGCAGCTCGTGAATTGGAGAACTTTGTTGAACTTCACCCGGCTACGGCTGCCCGTTATCGTATTCACGATGGAGAGTGGATTGAGATTCAATCGACGTACGGAAGCTTCACGGTTCGTTCGCGCATCAAAGATTCGATTCGGGAGGATACCTTGTTCGTTCCGATGCATTGGGGCGGCATTCAGAATGTGAATCGGGCCACCAGACCAGAGCTGGATCCGTTCTGCCGGATGCCTGGGTTCAAGACAGCAGCTGTAACCATTCGACCTTTGCGCTTGGTAAGATGATTCATAGAGGTTTCAATTTATTAAAGGTTCTCAGGCGTCATAAACTGTTCTAATGGTAGCTTAGCGGCTGCGCAGTCCATATTTATATGAGACTGTGCGGCTTTTTTTGCGTATATGTACGCAAGTAGGCCATAGTTCCGTGGTTCCACGTAAACATGAGGATTGGCTCATGAATATGGATTGAATTTTAGTTATGATGTTCATTAGGGGTACATATGTACGTATTTTATATTTTATTTAGAGACAGATAGTCATTTCGAGTTTAGGTTATTCTGCATCGTGGTATAGATATCGGGGCTTATGGAAGCTTCTTCAAATAGAGCAGGACAAGGGAGGGAATGCGGTGAACGTATGGATAACGGTAAAAAGTCTGGGCAAGCGCAAGCCGGTACTTGCCAAGCAAGCTGCCGAACTTCCGGAAACAACTCATACGTTAAGGCAGCTCATTGAGAACATGGTGGCTGTACAAGTAAAAGCGCATCAGGACAAGAAACAACAGGCAGAATTGTTCGCCTACCTGATGCCGGATGATATTGACGCGCAAGGAGCGGTGGGGAAAGTCGGGTTTGGCGCAGTATACAATGAGGGTGTTCCTGATCTGGAAGTTGCGATGGAGACAGCTATAACCGCATATGAGGATGGGTTGTACAAAGTGTTTCTCAACGATGAAGAATTGCAGGAACTGGATGAGTCACTTGTTGTAAAAGACGGAGATAACGTGGTGTTTATTCGTTTTACAATGCTAGCCGGACGTCTGTGGTAGAGAACGATGAAGGAGGAGAACAGGATGAATCAGGAAGAGCAAGTACAGGTGTATATGGATGGATTGCAGGAAAGAGCCAAGTCGTTAACAGGGGTACAGCTTGAGCTGGCAGGCTATGTTGTGGAGATCGCCGGGTCTACGTATTTACGTGGAGACGAAAAGATGTTTTTGAATACTGATAAGTTGCTTGGAAGGTTGGCTGCAGAAACACAGAAACCATTATTCGAGCCACTACTGGATGTGCTCCAGCATCTGGCGAGCGAGTCATTGGTTGCACGATTCCGTTATATCGCAGAGCGTGCGACTTGTTTCCCATACAGTAACAACTATGAACGCCGCCCTTTCCGCACATCCGATCCGGAGCAGCATGTAGAACAAGTCATCCGTAAACTGATGGGATTGTTCCGAATGGAAATGAAAAATTTCTCCCTGGAAGAATATGTGTCACTTCGTGAGTACAAGCTGGATTATCTGCATGAGATCCGTTGGGTTCTGGCGGATTGTATCGCTTATGAACTGGATCATCAGGGCGGAGATATGAAGCAGGCACTGCACGATATTATCTATGGTGACAATCAGACGGCGCTGTTAACCCATGAAATGATCAAAGGTATATTCATGAGCGATCAGGCGGATGCCTATCAGATGGTGGGTGAGTTGCTCGTTGCAGCAAGGTTGCAGGAAGGGCTGCGCCAAAGCATTGTGGAGCGGATGGATGAAGGGACACTGGAAGCCTATATTTACATATTAAAAATCATTATCGACAACAACCTGATTCGTTTCAGTTCCGTGGTAAGAGCGCTTGCCGTATGGACGGGGATCGGTATAGAAGCAGCCAACCAACGTGTTGCGGCGCAGTTGATTGAACAGGCCTATCAGGCGCTTGTGCAACCAGAAGTACGCGAGGCCTGGCAGCAGGAAGCTAACGCCAACAAACTCTTTATCAGTCTTTGGGCGACAGCGGTCATTGAAGAGAATGAATTGAAGAGCAAGATAATCGAGATTATGGATCAAGGTCAGTTATATCAGAAGATTGTTGCTCAATATGTACTGGCTAACAGCCAGAACAGGGAGCTTCGTTTGGACATTGCACGTCGTTATCTGGAGGCGCAGGATACCGAGTTGATGCACTGGATTGTGACCAACTATGATGCGATGTATATGTACAACTGGAGTTTTGAGAATGGAGAGAATCAGCGTAGCGTCTACGTGTGGCCATTGCCTGCTCTTGGAGATAAGGCCTTGCGGCGTCAGGACTTTGATCGGTTCAAACAGATGCTGGCTGCCATTCCAAAAGGCGGGTCAGGTGGACCATCGGGTGTACTTGAGTATGTTCACTACCGGATTGATACGGATGATGTAGTCAAGAAAATGTTATATTTGGCCGCTTATGATATGGACCCGGAATGGATCGGGGAGGTCATCGCAATCAAGGACCGATTAAGCCCGGAACTGCGCGGAGAACTGTTGTCCCAGTTTGTTCTGCATCCCGATAATGAGGTGCAAAGACAGTTTGTGTTTGAGAGTTTATCTGATAAAAGCATCAGTAATCGGGAGAGTGCACTCGCCAAAGCGAAGCTGCTCACGTTGACGGTTGATGAGATGAAACAGATGGAGGCGTTGATGAAGCTCAAAACAGGCTCACTTCGTCAGAAGGTCATTCATGTATTGTTACTGCAACCCGTGGACCAATTGGAGGTCTCGCTGAAGCGACTTTTGCAGGCCAAGAGTGAACTGCAGCGCTTGGGTGCGCTAGAATTATTGACCGAGATTGCGGCAGATCCAGAGCGGATAGATCAGCAGGATCAATTGCAGCCATTGGCGCAGCTGATTGAGACACCCACTGCCAAGGAACAGAAACTGTTGGATAAGCTGACCGATCAGGGCAGTCGTTACACAGCCTCTAATGGATTTGGTTTATTTGATCCGAAGCGACGTGAGCCATTGCTGGATGAGAAGCGTGATCTCAAGGGCCATAATCCGAAGGATATCTTTACACTCTCTCTGGATAAGACCAGACCATTTCTGGAGGGACTTAGTGAATTAGTGCATGAACACAGGGATTATGAGTATCAAGTGGAATACTACGCTGGCTATAAAGACACATTGTTAGTCGGAGCGAGTCTTCGCTCCAAGGTTCCATATGGAGAGCGGAATGAAATGAAGCAGATGGAACAGTTCCCACTTCATGACGTATGGGAGAACTATATTCAACATGCCGAGTTCAACAGTGTGGAACTGATGCAGCTATACATGGCTATACAGCTCGGGGAGTTCAATGGCAATTTGAGCGACCATTACAGTTATTTCCGTGAGCAGTATGACTATGACGAATTGCAGAAGATTCCGTTATTGGAAGGCTGGCGCAAGTCGTTTGCCGAACGGATCTATCCTCTGGATGACATCGAAAAGCTGCAGCAGATGCTGGATTCGTTAACATATAAGGATCAGGTAGTGGCACTGATATCGGCGGCATTTCAGGATAGCGATCCGATCGACACGTTTGAAATAGCTGAGAAAACCTGGGCCTCCATCATCGCAAGTATGCCTGCTGATCGACTCGAAAAAGAGTCAGGCATGCTTCATATTCTGACTGGACCTTGGAATTATGTAGTTCGCGGCAAAATCCATGACGATAACAGCTTCAAACGTTTCTTCCAGACAGCTTACCAGTTCACCAGTCTTGTAGAGAGTAGTCAACCGCTGTCTTTACTGTCACTTGAAGATTTCCTGCGTGCGTACCAGTTGAACCTGATTGATGATCAAGAGATATATCGACAGGTGCTGGTCGGTGGGAATCGTCAGTTGTTTATTCGGGACTTAACATCCACTCGTACAGAAATGATCGCGAGTGATCCGAAGCTTGTTCAATTGCGAGATGCGGTGGTCGATCGCATTCTGGAGATTGAGCTGACCCGGGGAGAACTCTCTACAGAAGTAAGCACACTTGCCATGAAACTGGATCGAATTGAAGGCATGGAACACTGGGTACATCTGGTCTCGGCGATGGATCAGGATACATTTGTCCGTGGATATATCTATAGTTATGGGGACAACACAACACGTAAAGAGACGTTTAGCTATCTAATTCAGAATTGTCATCCACGAGATGGAGAAGATGAGAAGCGTCTTGGGGAATTGCTCCAGAAGTATCCGGTGAATGAGAAGAAATTGCTGGAAGCAGCCATGTACGCCCCGCAGTGGATGGAGATTGTAGCGAAACATCTGGGATGGGAAGGTCTACGCAGTGCGGCCTGGTACTTCCATGCTCATATTAATGAACGCTTTACTGCGGAGAAAGAAACCATCGTGGCCCACTATTCTCCAATCTCACCACAGGACTTTAATGAAGGTGCGTTTGATATCGCTTGGTTTGAAGAAGCCTATGCTGCTGTCGGGGAGGAACGGTTCAATCTGTTATACGATTGTGCCAAGTACATTTCCGGGGGATCCAACCACCGCAGATCCCAATTGTTCGCAGATGCTGCACTAGGCAAGCTTCGACTGGACGATATGCGTGAGTCCGTGTCAGACAAGCGAAACAAGGATCACTTGTTAACCTACAGTTTGATTCCATTCGCTGTAAATCGCGAACAGGATCTGCGTGAGCGATACGACTTCATTCAGAAGTTTCTGATGCAGAGCAAACAATTCGGTGCGCAACGCCGTGCCAGTGAAGGTGTGGCATCGCAGATTGCACTGGGCAATCTTGCTCGTAATGCAGGTTATGCCGATGTTACGCGGCTGATGTGGGACATGGAAGCACGTAAGTTGGATGAGATGAAATCCTTTTTTGAACCTCATGCATTGGATGCTGATACGACAGCGCAATTGGTCATCGATGAGGAAGGTCAACCCGAGATGGTTATCGTTAGTAAAGGTAAGACACTCAAATCTGTACCTGCCCGGTTCAAAAAAGATGGATATATCGCTGAACTGAAAGAGCTGAAATCGGATCTGGTGGATCAGTATCGCCGGGCACGACAGGAGCTGGAACGTTCGATGACTGCTGGAACGTCCTTTAAACGTGAGGAAATTGCGAGTCTGATGCAAAATCCGGTTATACAACCGCTGGTAAGAACACTTGTCTTCCAGTCAGGTGACAAGACGGGAAGATTCGATGTATCGTCCAGTGGTTTGGTTGCTCCAGGGCCGGAGGATACGATCCATGCACTAGCGGAACAGGATCAACTGTTGATTGCTCATCCGCTTCATCTGTATCAGAGCGGAAGCTGGAGTGAATTCCAGCGGGATCTGTTCACCCGTCAGGAGCGTCAGCCGTTCAAGCAGGTATTCCGTGAGCTATATCTTCCTAACGAGGACGAATTGGCTAATGGTACGGTGTCCCGCCGATATGCCGGGTATCAGATTCAACCGAAAAAAGCAGTAGCTCTGCTTAAAGGACGCCAATGGACTGTCAGTTATGAGGAAGGTCTGCAGAAGGTAAGTTATGAGCACAATCTGATCGCGAATCTCTATGCCATGGCAGATTGGTTCTCACCAGCAGATACCGAAGCACCTACCTTGGAGACGGTTCAGTTCTACGATCGCAAGAGTTACAAACCTGTAGCGTTGCAAGATGTGCCGCTGACGTTCTTCTCCGAAGTCATGCGTGATATCGATCTTGTGGTCAGTGTTGCACATGTGGGAGGCGTAGATCCGGAGGCCAGCCTGACAACAATCGAGATGCGTCATGTCATTGTGAATGAGTCGTTGCGTCTGCTGAAGATCGACAATGTACGTCTGGACGGGAATTACGCACGAATTGATGGTGAATTGGGTGAGTATGCTGTTCATCTGGGAAGTGGTAATGTGTTCAAACAAGCCACTGGTGCACTTCATATCGTACCGGTGCACAGTCAGCATCGGGGTCGAATCTTCCTGCCATTCCTCGATGAAGATCCGAGAACAGCTGAGATTCTGTCCAAGGTGATGTTGCTCGCTGAAGATAAAAAGATCAAGGACCCGCAGATTCTTGCACAGTTACAGAACTAGAAGTGAACAAACTAGAAGTGAACCGCCTTGTGGGGCGGTTTTTTATTTGTTGCTCCGATTTTCAATGTAACTCGGAATCTCAATATAATGAGTGTAGAACAAGAATCAGGGGTGACAAGTGAACAATATGGAGAAATCCAAACATAAAGGCAACTGAGGAACCTGTTAAAAGGGACCTCAGTTGCCTTTATATTTTTGGATATTTCAATGGGCCGGATTGGTTCCGGTTTCAAATAGTCTTAGGACCCAGATCGTCTAATCATATTCCTTAATCTGATAATTAATTACATTAATTGGTTGATCGGGAGTGGGTCGAACCGACTGTTTTTAAAAGTAAAGAATTTGTTCGAAAGTAGTTACGGAAATGTAAATAATTCGTTTTCTTGTTTTGTTATCTGAATTGTTAACATGGTGATTCCAAAGAACTAGGCTTGTTCTAATCAGTCATTTACCAAATTTAAGGGGATGTAATTCATGATCATGTCGGCTATCGTTAGGAAGCGAAATCTGCTGACTTGCTTGCAGGCTGCAGTTTCAGAAGCCATGTGCAGGACGACCTGAATGCTTGAAAGACTGGGATCAAGCCAGTTCGCATTCCCTTGTATACATGTATTCAATATGTGCACAAGAAAAATGATCAAGAGAGAAGGAGAACTTACAACATGAACAGAAGACTCAATCTGATTTTCCTCAAACGATGGTTTATGTTATTAATCATCGTGGCGGTTGCGGCTATGCCGCTGCACGCCTTCGCCGCGGAGGCGGATTCTGGGGCCAATCGGCCTTGGATGAACACATCTCTATCAGCGGAAGAACGCACCGAGCTGTTGCTCAAGGAGATGACGCTGGAGGAGAAAGTTGGATTCGTAACTGGTAAAGTCAATAACTATTATGGTTTCTATAATGATGGATTGGAGCGCCTCGGCATTCCGGCATTACAGATGGCAGATGGACCCGCAGGAGTACGTGTGGCTAACCCGGATGTGCAGGACAAAAAGTCCACGGCATTGCCTGCCCCCATCGCGCTTGCCGCTTCCTGGGATACCAATCTGGCCAAGAAATATGGCGATCTGATCGGTCAGGAAGCACATGATACAACACATAATGTAGTGCTCGGACCTGGGCTGGATATTGCACGTACACCATGGGGTTCCCGGAACTTCGAATCTCTCGGGGAAGATCCGCTACTGGCTTCCGGCATGGGTGCAGCGTATGTGAACGGGATTCAAAGTAATCCAGTTATCGCTACAGCGAAACACTATATCCTGAACAACCAGGAGACGGAACGTTTCACGACCAATGCAACAGCCAGCGAACGTGCCATTCAGGAAGTCTATGCACGTCCGTTCCAGGCGATGGTTGAAAAAGCGGATCTTGGTTCAGCAATGTGTTCATTTAACCAGGTGAACGGTACATATGCTTGTGAGAACAAGGAGATGCTGACCAATGTCCTTCGGGATCAGTTTGGCTTCGAAGGGTTTGTCATGAGTGACTACGGTGCAAACTTCAGCACAGCCAAGTCCGCCAATGCGGGTCTGGATCTGGAGACACCGGGAGAGCCTTACGGCAAATGGGGAGACAAATTGCTGGAAGCCGTGAACAATGGCGAAGTCAGCGAGCAAACCATTGATGAGAAGGTTAGACGCATTTTGCTTCAAATGTTCGATAAAGGGCTGTTCGATAACCCTGTAACGAATACACAAATCAATGCCAAGAAAGACGGCAAACAGGCACGTGAAATTGCAGAAGAGAGCATGGTTCTTTTGCAAAACAACGATAATGTGCTACCGCTGTCCAAGAAAAACGTGAAATCCATCGCTGTCATCGGTCCGGATGCAGATAACGCATCTGCTGCTGGTGGAGGTAGCAGTCTGGTTAATCCGACGTATACCGTAAGTCCACTTCAAGGCATTCGTAACCGTGCCGGTAACGGTGTGGATGTAAAATATGCTGCCGGAACCGATCCTATCTCCGCAGGGGATGCATTTAATGGACCATCCGCCGTACCTTCTACTCTTTTATCACCAGCGGATGCTCAGGAAAGTGAAAGAGACTATGGTACAGATCGTGCGGAATACGGTCTGCGTGCTGAATACTGGACGAATAAAGATATGGAGGGTAATCCTTCTTTGGTCCGTACAGATCATCAGGTCAACATGAATCTTGGATTCTACAACTATGAAGGTTTTAACGCACAGTCTTCCAAGCTTCCAGTGACACCTACGAAATTCAATGCCAAAATGTCTGCTCGTTGGACAGGGGCGATCACAGCACCTCAAACGGGTGAATATAAACTGTCCCTGACCAGTCTAGGTTCTGCGAAACTGTATGTGGATGATAAGTTACTCGTAGACAATCAAGGTGAAACATTGAGTACAACGAAGAAAGAAATCACATTCAAAGAAGGCGAGTCCCACAATATTCGAATTGAGTATCGTACGGATTTCCCGGTACAGACTAATCATGATATGGGTGCACAGGTTCGTTTTGGCTGGGAAGCTCCAGACGACGCTGTGGATATTAAAATGCAAAAAGCAGTTGAGCTGGCGAAAAAATCCGATGTTGCCGTCGTGGTAACTCGTACGTATGACAGTGAAGGTTACGTCGACCGTTCCGACCTGGAGTTGCCGAATAACCAGGAGCAGCTGATCCGCAAGGTAGCAGCAGCCAACCCCAAAACGATCGTGGTGCAAATGAGTGGTCGCGCTGTTGAAATGGATTCCTGGCAAAAAGAAGTGCCATCCATCGTTCAGGCTTGGTATGCAGGTCAGGAACAAGGTAATGCAGTGGCACGTGTGCTGTTTGGTGATGTGAATCCATCCGGTAAGTTGCCGGTGACGTTCCCATCAGATGATTCCCAGACCCCGGTATCCACTGCGGAACAATTCCCGGGTGTGAACGGGGTGGGCAACTATTCCGAGGGTATCTTTGTAGGGTATAAAGGATATGACAAAGAAGGCATGACACCGGCGTTTGCTTTTGGACACGGACTGTCGTATACCGAATTTAATTATCGTAATCTGCATGTGAAAAACACAGGTAAAGGCGATAAGGAAACTGTAGAAGTATCCCTGAATCTGCGCAATACCGGTAAAGTTGCCGGTGCAGAAGTTGTACAGGTCTATGTTGGCAATCTGCCAACTAAAGTTGAAACGCCAGAGAAGCAGCTTGCTGGTTGGGCGAAGATAGATCTGAAGGCAGGCAAGCAGCAACGGGTCAACATTCAACTGGATCGCAGCGCATTGTCCTACTGGGATGAAACATCCCATGAATGGGTAATGCCTAAGGGTAAAGTCCAAGTGTATGTTGGCAGTGCATCGGATGATATCCGTCTGACAGGCAGTGTGAATATCGGAAGCAAGTCCGGTAAATAAAAGTTCAATAATGGAGATTGGAAGGTTGTTCTCCCAGTGAAGTTATTTCGTTAAATGCAGTTTGTTCTACTTCATATAGATTAGGAAAATGAGTCGTGGCCTAGTGGCCGCGGCTTTTTCCACAATGGAAGGAGAGTGAAGCATGATAAACATAGGTTGGCGAGAATATCTCAAACGATGGATGATCCTGTTGATCGCTGCTGTTTGTTTTGTCGGTATAGGAATCTGGCTTATCTTCAACCGAAGTGAACAACCCGCTCCGCCACCGGTTGTGGACAAACAGAGAACGGCCGAAGTTTGGTTAACCACGGGAGATCAGCAAAATCTGCTTGCACGACAGAAGCCCATTCCAATTACCGATCACCATGATGCAGACACAAGTTCTTCAGTTTCTTCAACGCAGGAGCCAGACATTTCTTCGTCGGCGTTCACCATACAGATTGACCCGGACAAGGCGTATCAGACCATGGATGGTTTTGGCGCAGCGATGACGGGTTCATCGGCACATCTGATCAACGAGCTCCCAGAGGAACAACAAGAGCGACTGCTGAAAGAACTGTTTACAACAGAAGGGCTGAACATGGATATGGTGCGTCATACGATTGGTGCCTCCGATTATTCGGTAGATGAATCAGGTGTAGCTTCGAGTTATACCTATGATGATATCGAGTCTGGCAAGGACTATGACATGGAATCCTTTTCGATCGAAAAGGATCAGGAAGTTGTGAATATGCTGGAGCGTGTAGCTAGTCTTAAATCGGATCTTAAAGTATTTGGCACACCGTGGACGGCCCCAGCTTGGATGAAATATGGAGAAAAGACCACTAACGGCTGGTATCTGGATTACAACGATCCCCAGGTGTATGAAGCGTACGCGAGATATTTTGTGAAATATATCAAAGCTTATCAGACAAAGGGCATTCCCATCTACGGGATCACGTTGCAAAATGAACCGGAGTTCACCTCGGACAAATATCCGAGTATGAGTATGGGAGCTGAAGAACAAGCGATGTTCATTCAGGATTATCTCGGCCCGGCGCTACAGGATGCGGGACTGGACACGCGAATCATTGCGTATGATCATAACTGGGATCAGGCGGTTGAATATACCGACAAGGTGCTTGGTGATGAGCAGGCTGCTGCTTATATCGATGGATCTGCTTTCCACTGTTATGCAGGTGATCCATCTGCCATGTCGGAAGTGCATGAGCGCTTCCCGGACAAAAATATCTATTTTACCGAATGTAGTGGTGGGGAGTGGAGTCCTGATTTTGGCGAGAATCTGAGCTGGCAGATGTCCAATCTCATTATTGGTGCACCTCGCAACTGGGCGAAGAATGTGCTGTTCTGGAACATCGTACTCGATCCGCAAGGTGGACCCACGAACGGTGGCTGTGAGAACTGTCGTGGGGTTGTGACGATTGACCCCGACAGTGACGAAATCACCAGAAATGTGGAGTATTATGCGTTAGGCCACATCAGCCGTTATGTACGTCCGGGAGCTGTGAGAGTTGATTCCACGCAAGAACAGGGCAAGATAGAGAACGTAACCTTCCGCAATCCGGATGGAACGATGGTGCTGGTTGCAGTTAACACGGGTGAGGCAGAAGTTTCCTTTGATGTAGTCATGAGCGGAGATTCGTTTCGATATATACTGCCTTCCCAATCGGCAGCAACCTTCCGTTGGAAGCCAAAAACGGAGGTAGAACGTTGACTCAAGCTTGGAAATTATGGGTACAGATTGAATGATGGACATGGTAAAATAAACGTAGAGTTATTTCAAATTTAATGTATTAAACAAGTCCGATCCCAGGATCGGGCTTTTACATAACCTTTTACTTTTAATAGAAAAGGAGCATACGTCGGACATGTTAGTCGTTGAATATCGGGAACAGGATCATGACAAGTTGGTCGAGATCTGGGAGAGTTCTGTTCGGGCAACACATTGGTTAACCACGGGATATAATGACCACGAAGAGGAGTGTGCAGGATGACACAGATCAAGGTGACACCGGAACAACTGGAGACGGTCAGTGGGCAGTTCGCTCAGGCACATCAGCAATTATCGGGATTCATGTCCACATTGGACGGTAAGATGAGTGTCATGCGCAGCAACTGGGATGGCATGGAGCGTGAGCGTTTTTATAACGATTATTCAACGGCTCAAGGCACGATGAAATCTGTTCTGGAACTGGTTCTGTCCATTCAGTCGGAGCTTAAGAAGATTGCCGAGCGTTTCCGCACGACAGATGAAGAGGCAGTGAGCCAGGCAATCATGACGGCGCTGACTGCAGCGCGGGCGCTATCAACCATGGGCAAAAATAAAGGTGATGATCTGGACAAAACGCCAGGTCCACCAAAGAACATGGATGAATGGGATGAGAAGGATGCCGAGAAATACCAGAACTATGAGGAAATGCTGAAGAAAGCCAAAGAGATGGGTGACGAAGAACTTGCGCAGCAGATTCAGGCCAGCATGAACATCATTCGGCTTCAGTATGAAGATGTAATCTATCAGACTGACCCCAATACGGGCAAGACGGTGAAAATTACCGAGGATTCCATCGTAGGTACGTATCAGGTGAAAAGCGACAAGGGCGAAACAACCACCATCAGTCTGGATAAACAGGGCAATGTGGTGGACTATAGCAAGGATACGGAAAAGTATAGGTATTCGGAGCAAACGCACACGACCAGTCAAGGCGAGCATCTCTTTGGCAAAGCAGCACAAACCGCTACAGCCTACGGGATTGGTCTGCTGCTCACAAGCAAGACGGGCTCTGCCTTTACAGAACATGCCACTGGACTTGGTTCTTCCTTCGTTGCGGACAAGTTCCTGTTCTCTGTGCCGGAAGAAGGCGAGACACGTACGATGATCTACCGTACCAATAAGGACACGGGCAAAATCGAGAATATGATCGTGGTCACGCGCGGCGACAACGATATTGAATATACTCCGTGGCGGGAGTACTTCTAAGCCACGGATGGGGTTGGCAAGCGGGCAACACAGGGCTACCTGATTGCGGCCTGCTTGCCGACCCACCGCATGGAGCCATGTGGTTGTGTATCACATGGCTATGCGTGTGGAGGGCAGGCGGCTTATCCGTGAGCCTGCCCATAGAGAAACACCCCGGCAACCTTTTCCCTGAGATGGGAAGGGTGCCGGGGTGTTTTGGGTTTTTCTTACCGATTCGCCACGGTCGAAGGACCGGGCCGGAAGGAGGGCTTTTTTTGCCAGAGATTAATGCGTCTCTTCATCCAGAAACGGTTTGTTCACCGCATAATACATGAAGCCCATCAGCAGCACACCACCCACCAGATTACCCAAGGTCACGGGAACCAGGTTGTGAATCACACCTTCAATTGAGATCGTCCCCGGATGGTTCAGCACGAGTGCAATCGCGAACGTACACATATTGGCGATGCTGTGCTCGTATCCCGAGATGAAGAAGCAGAACACAAAGAGCATCATGGCAAACATTTTGGCTCCATTCTCCTTCATGAACATCGGGACAAAGAACGCCATACATACAAGCCAGTTACACAGAATTCCGCGGAAAAAGAGTTGCATGGTTGGAACTTCCATCTTATGCTCCACCACGCTTAACAGAAAACCATTCACCTGAGACGAATCGAACAATCCGGTCAGGTAAATTAACAAGGCAAACACGGCTGCGCCCATCAGGTTACCGCTATAACTCGCAATCCACAGCTTGATCACTTCGAACCAGCGCAGTTTCTTGCGCAGCGCCGCATACGTGTAATAAAACGTATTGCCCGTGAACAGGTCACCCCCGCCATAGGCGATCAAAATGATGGCCGCCCCAAACGTAATTGCCGCCATCGGATAGGTAAACGGGGACTGCTCCATATAAAAGAAGTTACCTGTCTTAAACGCCACGATGACGCCGAATCCGATAAACATACTGGCCAGCATGGAGCGTGCGAGGTACCTGATTAAACTTTGTTTGTAAATCTTGTGTTTCTTCAGAGCTAGTTGTTCCACGTTGCGTAAAGCTTCCGTTTCCATAATTCTCCTCCAATAGCATGGTGTCTTGCTTACCATTATAACGAAATTATGGAAATTGGGGAGGGTGAACTTGGTTTATTGATTATTACTTCGTTGTTTCGAATGCAGTACCCGTATTGCAGAAGAGCCAAAATCAGGATCGGATTGAAGCGATTCTAACGCGGATGCTGCACCATTAACTTGTTGATGTGCAACAAGAATAGCAAAGGCCGCTCCTCTGACTAATATGTTTTCTTCTCCACTGTTTTCGTTAAAATCAGGGTGTTCATTGTTGTTATTATGATTCATATCAGACATGTCAGACATATCCTACCGTTCACCTCACGAAGAATATTATGGCTTGGGCGGGAGAATGATCGGACGGGAAGCCAAGGCTTCTTCCACAATCTGTTCAGGCGTCAGGTCTCGATCATCCCAGAAAATCAGATTACTGATCTCTGCATGTGGAACCTGTTGCTGTAGCTCCGTTAACATGTCATCCAACTCGGCTTCCGTTCCTTCGGCATCCATCAATTTGCGGACCAATTCGACCAAATGTAATCGATTGTCCATATCGATACCTCCTGAATGATTCATAGTGTGAAAAAACTAGTCTTTCATGGGTTGATTCAATGGATCATATATAATGAGCGCCGGAAAAAAATTGGGCTCAAGCATCAGACTAATGCGTTGTTCGTCTTGATCAGTATAAGAAATGATATAGTTTCCGAAATGAGACTCGTAGATGAAGTCTTGGAATTGAAAGGAATGTTCGGGATACTTTATCTTCACATATAACGTAGTAACTCCTCGGGCTAAGGTTTCTTTTAACATAGGAATTTGGGCCACAATGATAATAGTAATAAGAACAATTAGTATACGTTTAGCGAGACGGGTCAGATGGATTCACCCCATTATCGTAAATCAATTTTCAACAATTCATGAAGGCCCATCTCAAAATAGATATCACTCCATAAGGATAGCCAGATTACCAAACTGCTCGCCTTTTTCCATACGTTCGAATGCTTTTACTATGTCTTGCAATGGATATACGCCATCAATTACAGGATGTATGTCATGTTGCTCCACCCATTGCAACATCTGGATAAACTCCTCACGGCTGCCCATAGAGGTGCCGATCAGACTGATCTGCGGGAAGAAGATAGAGCGAATCAGTAGGGTCAGATCATCCCCCGAGCTTGCACCATACATCACGATACGTCCACCTGGTCTGATTATATCAAAATATTTTGGGAACATGGCTTGTCCGATGCTATCCAAGATGATGTCCACAGGTTCCAGATCGTTCTGCGTACTCCAATCGGCATGACTATCCAATGCATGGGTAGCACCCAAGCGCAGTGCCTCATTTCTTTTGGCTTCACTTCTGGAGGTGACGGTCACCTTGGCACCTGCCGCAACCGCCATGAGCAGGGCATAGGTTGCTACACCACCGCCAATACCGGGAATGAGCACATGTTCACCTTTCTTCAATACACCGCGAGTGAATAAGGCGCGATAGGCCGTCAGGGCTGAAAGGGACAGCACACCTGCTTCCTCCCAGGATAGGTGGGCTGGCTTAGGCAGGGCATTTTCAGCAGGCAACGTTATATATTGAGCCAGTGTTCCATCCATAGGGCCACCAACAATATCGGGTACGGTGGGCACTTCAGATGCATGTTCCCAACCGAGCGTAGGATGGATAATGACTTCATCTCCTATCGCGAACCCTCTTACGCTTTCGCCAATCGCTACGATAATACCTGCTCCATCGGAACCGGGAACGAGTGGGATGTCCTGAGGGCCGCGTCCTGCCATGATGAATAGATCCCGATGATTGATACCAGCGGATTTTAATTGAATCTGCACTTCCCCGGCTTCTGGTGCCCGAGAGATTGACTCTGTATATTGAAGACCTGCAAGGCCGCTCTGGGCCGAATGGACAATAGCTTTCATGTTCAATATTCCTCCTGTCTGTGTAGCTAGATTTCACTACTGAGCCTCATTGTACAGACGGAGCAGATTCACGTAAAATGAACAAAAATGATTGTCAGTATCATTAAAAATAATAGATAAGCACTTTGCATGAATCGGATGATGCAGAATGCCGATATAACGACGAGCAGGTGATCAGAGTATGGATGCAGGTGATTTGAAAATATTTCAGGCGGTTGCCCGCGAAGGTAGTATCAGTAAAGCTGCGCTCTCACTTAATTATGTGCAGTCCAATGTAACAGCACGGATTAAACAGTTGGAGACCCAACTGCAAGTACCGCTATTTCATCGTTCCAATCGGGGGATGTCGCTTACACCAGCAGGCGAGAACCTGCTTGGGTATGCGGATAGAATATTAGAATTATTATATGAAGCAGAGCAGGCCACGCAAGTGGGTAACCCACCAGCTGGCATGCTTCGTCTAGGTGCCATAGAGACAGCAGCTTCTACTTTTCTGACGCCGCTCTTGGCTGAATATACTTCATGTTACCCGGAAGTAAAACATTCGCTTGTCACGGGTGGGACCCATGAACTGAACCAGAAGGTCATCCAACATGAATTGCATGGAGCCTTAATATATGGCCCGATTGATCATCCTGAGCTGAATTATATGAAGATGTATGACGAGGAATTGGTGTTGATCGCTGAACCTGGAGTACATGAGATGTACACGTTATTGTCCAGGCCGATGTTGTTTTTTGAGATCGGATGCACTCATCGCACTCAGGCGGAATCCTTTTTGAACGATCAGGGTATCCACACGCTTAACATCATGGAATATGGAACACTGGACACGATTCTGAATGGTGTATCTGCCGGGCTCGGCGTATCATTGCTGCCACGTTCTTCGGTTACCAAAGCAGAATTAAGAGGTGAGATCGCGGTGATGTCTTTGCCTGATCCCTATTGTCGGTTGGAAGTAGGATTTGTGTATTCCCGTGGTGAACATATATCTAGTGCACTCAGCGCTTTGGTTGAGATTATTACAGAACCAGACCTATAAGAGGTTGTTCAAAAGTCCGTTTATGAACATGCACTATAAAGGAGTGAGTGATCTTGAAAGAAACTGCGTTAACGTTGGGTGATGCATTTAATCAGGCAGACTTTATTGTAGGTGGTCATGGCAGTCGCCAAGTGAAGGTACTTCAGAACGTACTGGACCAGATCGATGGGGAGTTGTTCAGTGACCACTACGGGAACGGCCCACTCATTGAAGAATTTCAGCAACAGATGGCTGACGTTCTTGGCAAGGAATCGGCGGTATTTTTTCCAAGTGGAACGATGGCGCAGCAGATTGCATTACGGATCTGGTGTGACCGCAAAGATGTAAAACGAGTAGCTTACCACCCTCTGTGTCATCTTGAAATCCATGAGGAAGACGGACTGAAAGAGTTGCATCAGATTGAATCAATTTTACTTGCGGACAAGGATCGTTTGATTCGTTTGGAAGATGTACAAGCGCTTGATCAGGACATTGCCTGTCTGCTGTTGGAACTGCCACAACGTGAGATTGGTGGGCAATTACCGGCGTATGAAGAACTGGAAGCGATCTCGGCCTATTGCCGTGAACGCGGGATTAAGCTACATCTGGACGGGGCACGCCTGTTTGAGATTACTCCCTATTATCAGAAAACGCCTGCGGAGATTTGCAGTTTGTTTGATACGGTGTATGTATCCTTTTATAAAGGCATTGGAGGTATTGCGGGGGCTATATTGGCGGGTGATCCGGATGTGATGCAAGAATCGAAAGTATGGAAACGTCGGCACGGCGGAGATCTAATCGGCCTGTATCCGTATATTTTGAGTTCTCAGTATTATTTCAATGAACGGATTGGCAAAATGGAGTTGTATTACGAGCAGGCTCAAGAACTCGCCTTCTTACTGAATGCGTGTCACGGGATACAAACGTTGCCCGAGGTACCTGTATCAAATATGTTCCATGTGCACTTTGCGCTCGCTGCTGCCGAAGTTGAACCAATTCTTGTGCAAATGGCTCAGCAGTATGGCATAGGATTGACTTCATATCTGAACAAAACAAGTGGGAACAGCTGTGCCTTTGAATTGTCTACGGGTGATCGTTATGAGAAAGTTCCTCAGGACAAGCTGCATGCAGCACTGGAATGGCTGGATCAAGAGTTGCGTAAACAGGTGAGATAAGAAGTTGATTTTAATGCTCGACTCTTGTTTGGGTAAGGTGTTGCGCTTCAAGGAGAACTATTGAATTCACAACGGCTGATCAGTGGGGAAAGGTAACTAAAAGGGGGAGTTCAAGTGACGTCAATAGAATTGAAACCGATTCGTGATCTTTTGGTCAAGGCCTACGATACAACAATGGGAGATGGATGTACTCCTGAGAAACAACAGAGCATTGAGGATTTTGAGCAAAAGCATAATGTAAAACTGCCCGCAGCGTATCGCGCACTTTTGCTTGAATTCGGTGCATGTAACTTCGGCGACCCTGCCTTGTATTCGGTGAAAGAACTGAGCTGGGCTTATCCGGATTTTTTGGAAGTATACCGTGAATATGAGAAAGAATACGAGCTGCCAGCTGACCTCCAGCCTTTCCCGATTGGTGGATTTGGTGAAGGAAGTACGGCCATACTGGATCAAAATTCAGGCAAGGTGCTGATGTTGATCCACGATGCAGGGGAAACTCCTCTGCGGGAGATTGCTGTGGACTTTAATGAATTGATGACGATGCTGGCTGAGTCGGCAATCTGGGTTCAGGAACAGATGAATTAACAAGGTAGACGGAAGGATGCGCAATTGGCTTATGGATATTCGGAAGTTAAGATACTTTATCACCGTGGCAGAAGAACTTCATTTTCACCGTGCAGCGGAAAAATTAAATATGACGCAACCACCGCTGAGCCAGCAGATTCAGAATCTGGAGGAAGAGCTTGGCGTGAAGCTGTTGGAGCGCACGAGGAAAATGGTTCGTCTTACCCCGGCAGGCGCGGTATTTCTGGAACAGGCCAGGCTAATCATGGCCCAGCTCGAACGATCCATTCAGCTTACGCAAAAAGCAGATCAGGGCATCATCGGGCATATAACCATAGCCTTTGTGGATTCGGCTTCGGGGAGCATTATGGTGGATGTTCTTAGGAAATTTCGCGCTGCATATCCGCAGATTGAATTGACGCTGCGTGAGATGACTTCGTCCCAACAATTGCAGGCACTGGAAGACGGACAGATCCATATTGGATTTTTGAGATATCAGGAAGATACTCGTCATGTCTCGTTCCGCCCCTGCCAGATGGAAACGTTGATTGCCGTATTGCCAGATCATCACCCGTTGGCTTCTCAGACTCAAGTTTCAATTCGAGAACTGGCGGATGAAGATTTTATTTTATTCCCAAGGCATCTGGGTTCTCCGTTCCATCGTCTCGTTCTGGATTATTGCAGGGAGCATGGCGTAGACCCTCGAATTACGCAGGAAGCGATCCAGATGTATACGATTGTGAATCTCGTTGCGGCTGGCATGGGCATTTCCATTGTTCCGTCCTCGGTGGATGTGTTCCAGCGTAAGGGTGTAGTCTTTCTTCCATTACAAGAAAATCCGCCCTCCGTACCGTTGTACACGGCATGGCGGACGGATATGAATCAGGAAGTGGTATCCCGTTTTATGAACTTTGTTGATGAATGTGTTTAACCCGTCTTGGTTGGATCACGCTCAATCCATGGATTCAATACTTCATCAATACGAGTCATGATCGCAGGGTCCAGTTTCACACCAGAAGCTTTTACATTCTCCAATACCTGCTCTGGCCGGGATGCACCGATAATGACGGAACTAACATACGTATGCTGAAGAACCCACGCCACAGCGAGTTGGGGGAGAGTTAGACCAATCTCTTTAGCGAGTGGAACAAGTTGTTGCACAGCGGTAAGAACATCTTCACGTAACCACTGACCAGCCAGTTTATTGAAAAAGGGTGCTCCTGCCTCAGCAGCTGCACGTGATCCGGTGGGCAATGCTGCGTTAGGCGCATATTTGCCTGATAGTATACCCTGAGCAAGAGGAGACCATGTGATCTGTCCCAGCCCTGCTTGATCGCTTGCAGGTACGACTTCTTGCTCAATCACACGCCACAACATCGAATATTGCGGCTGACTTGCAATGAAGGGGACATGAAGTTCCCGCGCCAAAGCGGCTCCTCTTGCAATCTGATCTGCGTTCCATTCACTTACGCCAATGTAATGGACTTTGCCCTGACGCACCAAATCGGAGAATGCCAGAAACGTCTCTTCCAGCGGAGTGTTGTAATCATAACGGTGAGCGTAATAGACATCGATATAATCCGTCTGTAGCCGCCGTAATGAACCATTGCAGGCTTCCATGATGTGTTTACGTGAAAGTCCGCGGTCATTATGACCTGTGCCGGTTGGGTGACAGACTTTGGTGCACAGTTCAATACTTTCTCTTCGTATATCCTTAAGAGCCTGTCCCAGTACGGACTCTGCCTTGGTATTGGAGTACACATCTGCGGTATCAAATGTGGTAATACCTGCATCCAATGCGGTTCGCACACAAGCTTCTGCTATTCCATCCTCGACTTGCGCTCCATGCGTAATCCAGTTGCCGAGTGAAATCTCACTGACGGTTAATCCACTGTTTCCTAATTTGCGATATTCCATTCATGTCGCCTCCCTAAGTCATCTGGACTCCATTGTAACAATGGCAGATTAATAGGTGAAATATCTTTTAACCTCATCTTTGATACGAAAAAAGTATCAGTGAACCTATATTTTCTCCTGGAGGTATTTGCGATAGAGAGCAGGCGTAATTTCCTCGAACTTTTTGAATATTTTGATAAAATATCCCGATTCATTAAATCCCAGCTCATCACTGATCTGTGAGACAGGCATGTCGGTGACCTCCAGCAATTGTTTAGCCCACTTAATCTTGAGTTTAGCCAGATAGGTTGTGAAGTTCTCACCGGTTTCCTTGGCAAACAGTCTGCTGAAATAACTCGGACTCAGGTGGCATAGATCGGCCATTTGTTTGAGTGAAACCTGCTCACTCTTGTGACTGTGAATGTATTCAAAAGCAGGCTGAAGCACCGGGCTGGAGCTTTCCGTGTCACTTGGGCTGTTCTTCAGATAAGCATCCGCTATCGCATTGGTCATCTCTTTTTTGATCGACTCGATATTACGAATGGAGTAACCCGGCAAAATGGTGGAGAGGTTTAGAGTCTCCTGATTGCCTGAAGCTTTTTCGAACATTTCAACTAACAGATTTTTGTTTAGCGCTTCTTCCACAATGTAGTTGCAGAGCAGGGATAACATGTTAGAGATTTTCACAATCTCTTCATAGGTCATCACAGGTAGCTGGGCGTAATCATCCTTTAATTCCTCCAACTTGGCTGCATGCAGGGGTACGTTTTTGGACGTGACAATTTGCTCCAAGTCGCTACCCTTTTCCGGATCGGCGAGTTTCACTTGTCCTGCCATGACGGCACCGATATATTTGCCATCAATCGTGATTGGAATCGCGATATCAATAATATTGAAATGGCATAAATACACATAAGGTTCATTCAATCGAACGGCTTCCAGACCACCGCGTGAATCACATTTTTGACAGTAGGGGAGAAGCTCCGGATCTTTACGGACATTCTGGCAGAAAGCCTGACAGCTGCTGTGACTGGTTACGGGAATGCCTTTATAATCAACGGTGAGGATCGCCAGTTTGGTTACTGTTGCGAGAGAATCTTGTAGACGCTTCCATTTATTAAGGTCCAGAATTTTATTGATATGCAGATATTCTTTGATCATTGGTGCAACCTCCATAGGCTAACCAGATTCATAATTTAGGCCGTTAAAAGTTAGCAAGTTGTACATATTAAGATGTATTGATGACGGGTAATGTATAATGGGAGGTCAAAATTCAACCATCTCATGACAATAAGATACCATGATTGTGCCAAAAAGCAAAAAATTACGATTGTAAATTATAATAATTTGTTATCAAAGTCCACTGTAAACCTGCTGCTCATGCGTTATATTAAGGTCAATTGTAAGAAATTAAAATTTGATGTAATCACTACACTATTTCATATCCTTAGGAGGCATATAATATTATGAGAAAAGCATTTATCAGCCCAACTAAATATGTACAAGGCGAAGACGAGTTGTTGAACTTGGGGTACTTTGTTAAATCCTTCGGAGAATCTGCTTTGCTGATTGCACATCCAGATGATGTACAGCGTGTCAAAGCAAAGCTGGATGCAACAGCCGAGAAATTTAATATTACGTTTGTTGAAAGCGGTTTTAAAGGGGAATGTTCCCGTGAGGAAGTTGCTCGTCTGCAAGCGATCGCAAAGGAAAAAGGATGTGACTCTACCATCGGTCTTGGTGGTGGTAAAGCCATTGATGCGGCTAAATGTGTAGCTGAAGGTGAAGCACTGATCATCTGCCCAACGATTGCGGCAACAGACGCACCGACAAGTCACTCCGCTGTATTGTACACACCGGATGGTTCTTTTGATGACTATGCTTACTTCAAACAAAGCCCGAGTGTGGTACTCGTTGATACAACGGTAATTGCTAATGCACCAACACGTTTCCTCGTATCCGGTATGGGAGATGCGCTCTCTACATACTTCGAAGCAAGAGCAACAGCGAAATCTTATTCCCGTGTAAACGCAAGTCTGCCAATGGGTTCCCGCGAAGGATATACCCCATCTGCAGTAGGTACGAATGCGGCACTTGCATTGGCAAAATTGTGTTATGAAATGCTGCTGACTGATGGTGCAAAAGCGAAAGTAGCGAGTGACAGCAACGTTGTGACACAAGCCCTGGAAAACATCGTTGAGACTAACATTCTGTTGTCAGGTCTTGGATTCGAAAGTGGCGGTCTGGCCGCAGCACATGCGATCCACAACGGTTTGACTGTTCTGGAAGGCACACATCATTTCTTCCACGGTGAAAAAGTATCCTTCGGTACAATCGCACAACTCGTCCTTGAAAATGCACCAACTGAAGAGCTGCATGAAGTCATGGACTTCTGTCTCGAAGTGGGACTGCCGATCAGCTTGGCGGATATCGGTGTAGATACGATTAGTCAGGAAGAACTGTTGAAAGTGGCAGAGATCGCTTGTATTCCGGAAGAATCCATTCACGCCATGCCGTTCCCAATCACCGTTCCTGAAGTAGCTGCTGCCATTGCAGCGGCTGACCGCATGGGCCGTGAGTACAAAGCAGCTCGCCGGGAGGTAAAATAATGAAGAAAATTATTAACCAGGCCGAACATGTTGTTATTGAAATGTGCAACGGGATTGCGCTTGCACACCCGGAGCTTGAATTTCTGAAAAAATATAAAGTCATCAAACGCAGAGAGATTCAGGCTGATAAAGTCAGTCTGATCAGTGGCGGAGGCAGCGGACATGAACCGGCTCACGCTGGTTATGTGGGTAAAGGCATGCTGGATGCAGCGGTGTGTGGAGATGTATTCGCATCTCCTTCCCAAATCCAGGTTTATCAAGCGATCAAGGCAACAGCCAGCAACAAGGGTACACTCTTGATCATCAAGAACTACAGCGGCGACATGATGAACTTCAAAAATGCAGCACATCTGGCTGAAGAAGATGGCATCAACGTACAGTATGTACGTGTTGAGGATGACATCGCTGTACAAGACAGTTTGTATACCGTTGGGCGTCGCGGCGTTGCCGGAACTGTACTGGTTCACAAGATCGCCGGAGCAGCAGCCGAAGAAGGCCGCAGTCTGGCTGATGTGAAATCCGTTGCTGAGAAAGCAGCTCAGAACGTGCGCAGTATTGGTTTTGGATTCACATCCTGTACGGTGCCCGCCAAAGGCACGCCTACATTCGAAATTGCTGAAGATGAGATGGAATTCGGCGTAGGGATTCATGGTGAGCCAGGGATTCGCCGGGAGAAAATCGTATCGGCTGATGAATTGGCAGGACGTATGGTCGAAGCATTGCTCGCAGACATGAAGCTGGATAAGGATGCATCCGCTGAGATTGCGGTGCTCGTGAATGGTTTTGGTGCAACACCACTGCAAGAACTGTATCTGCTCAACAATTCCGTTCAGCGTGAGCTTGCTGGACATGCAGGTCTGAAGGTCGCTACTACGTTTGTAGGCAACTACATGACAAGTATCGATATGGCGGGTGCGTCGGTTACGATCCTGAAACTGGATGATGAACTAAAAACGCTGTTGTTCAAGGAAAGTGATACACCTGCATTTAAAGTATCCGGCCCTCCAGCAGCACAAGTGGCGTATTCCGAAGCGCTGGAAGCTGTTGTGGGTGAAGATGCTCCCGTATCTTACGAAGTGGAGACGGATGCATCAGCTGCGGTCATCAAAGGCAATCAATTTTCACTGAACAATGTCGTCTATCTGATCGATAAAATGGGCGAGATCATCATCAAGAACGAGGTACCGTTCTGTGAACTGGATTCACATGCCGGTGATGGCGATTTCGGTATGAGTGTGGCAAAAGGCTTCCGCCAGTTGAAACGCGAATGGAATCACATCATTAACGAAGATAAAAAAGACATCGGATCATTTCTCGATGCATGTTCCTTGGTCATCATGGAATATTGTGGTGGCGCATCCGGCCCAATCTGGGGTTCGGCATTCCGTGCAGCTGGCAAAGCAGTAGGGGATAAACAGCAATTAAACGTTGCTGAATTCGCTGAGATGATCCATGCAGCGGTGCAAGGGATTCAGTATACAGGAGAACGTTCCTTCGGACGTGGTGCCGTTGTAGGTGATAAAACCTTGATCGATGCACTCGTTCCGTGTGCCGATTCCTGGACTCAAAGTGCGGAGTCTGGCGATGACTTCAAAACAGCATTTGCCAAAGGTGCAGCAGCAGCCGTTGAAGGTGCGAAGAAAACGGAAGACATCGTGGCACGTATGGGACGTGCAGGTGCCGTCGGCGATCGTAGTCTGGGCTACCCGGATGCTGGCGCGTATGCGCTGGGTGTTATTTTCACAGAATTATCTGAGTCGATGAAATAAGATTGGTCACGGGTTTGCCCAGCGTCATTCATCAGACAGGTATAGAGATTGAGTCAGCAAACGTTAAGCTACTATGCAGCAAGTGACACAGGTAATGGCGCCGGACGTCCGGCGCCGTTATGTGTGCCTTTTTTAGGCCATACTAAGTCAATTTTTACATGTTATCATTTACATCTAATTTGAATAGCTCTTTGGACGTATCTACAATGCACTATTATTCATTCATTTATCTAGTATTTTATATTTATTAAGGGGACCTTTATGAGAACAGTCACATCATTCTTAAAAAAACCGCAGGGGTTGTTGGTTTTATCACTCGTTTTGGTCATTTTCGGCAGCTTGTTTGCTGGAATGTTCAACTCTTCCTTTTATTCCGTTAAGGTCAAAGAGATCAAATTCCAAGCCGATCACGGCACGCTATCGGGTCTGCTCTACATGCCTAAAGGGGCAGGTGCGGATGATAAACGTCCGGTCATTATTACAACACATGGATATCTGAATACGAAAGAAATGCAGGATGCACCTGCTATTGAGATGTCCCGACGCGGCTATATTGTGCTTGCACTGGACATGTATGACCACGGGGATTCCCGCTGGAGTGCAGATATTCCGGTAAAGGATCTGTTCGGAACGTTCTGGATATACTCGCAGTTTGATGCAGCCAAATATATTTATGAGCAGGACTTCACCAAGAAAGATGAGAAAGGCAATGCCTACGTGGCAGTCAGCGGTCACTCCATGGGTGGGTTCTCAACGCTGTTGTCAATGTACATGGACGAGATGAGTTCCCTTCAAACAGGATACCGTATGATCTACACAGGCATCTCAGCAGGTGCGGATTACTCTTACGCTGCGGCGGTTGCGCCACAGGATCAGCTTCAGGCTGCATTTGGCAGTCGGACGGTGGGCATGGTCGCGGGGAAATATGACGAGTTTTTCTTCAACAAATCAGATGAAGAGAAAACAGCCGCGGAGAAAGAAGTACAAGGTACGGTGACTCGCAAGGATTTTGCAGCAACGGCTTCGGGTAAAGCCTTCCTTGGCCTTGCACCTGATGCGCCAAGAGGTACGACCGATACATTTACCAAAGTACCATCCGGCGATCTGACCGTAGACGGAAAAGTGGTACGTCCTTCCCAAACGGGTGAGCATATTCTGTTTACACCTAATCAGACTCACCCATGGAACCATTTCTCGCGTACAACAACTGGGCATCTAATCGACTTCTATGCACATGCATTTAATGGTGTGACGTCGCCTAATCAGACCAATGTGAATCTGGATTCGGGCAATCAGATCTGGTGGGCGAAAGAGGCATTTAACTTTGTCGCTCTGATTGGATTCTTCTTGATGATTGTGCCGCTGATTACGTTGTTGATCAGACTGCCGTTCTTGCGCAAAACGGTAACGGGAGAGATTGCAACGGTGTCCGCAGCAGTCAGTGGGAAACAAAAATCAATCTATTGGCTTGCTATCGCATTCAGCACCCTGATTCCAGCGGTCTTATTCCCAACCTTGATGGATAAAGAGGCAAATGGATTGAATGTGCTTCGCATCATCGCTCTGATTGTACTTGCCGTGAGTGTGCTTGGAGCCATTATTGGGTTCGTGATGGCTGGAAGCAAGAAGAACGACTATACATCAAGCCGCCGGATGAAAAATATTGCGGTAGGCAGCGTGCTTCTGGCTGTTGTGTCCCTAGTGATGTGGCTTGTCTTCCAATATGCAGACAAGATTGTGGTTACAAGTTCGTACTTCAATGAACCAACAACGAACCAGATTGTGTATTGGGCGTTGGTTTCGGCGTTAATTATGATCCTGGTGACCTTTGCCTTCCATTATTTCTCTAAAAAGGATGCAGGAACCCGTTTCAGCGATTATGGTATCAGCTTGAATCCTGTTACGATCATTGCCAGCTTGGTGACCGCGGTGCTCGCAGTAGTCATCGGATACGCATTGCTGTTTGTAGTGCAGGCGATCTTCGGAACAGATTTCCGGATCTGGACGTTTGCGGTCCGTACGTTCGAGAGTGAACACTTCATTACCGCCTTACGGTATACACCGTTCTTCCTGATTTATTACTTTGTCAGTGCAGTTGCTCTGAATGCCAACACACGCGGCAAACGTAGCGGAACGTTACTGACGATTGTACTGAATGTTGGCGGGTTGGTGCTGTGGTTGCTGGTGCAATACGGCAAAGACTTTATGACAGGTGTGGCGTTGTATCCAGGTCAGGCATTGAATGGCATTTTGCTCTTTGCACTGGTGCCTTGTCTCATCATCGCTGCCGTGTATGCACGCAAAATGTTTGAAAAAACGAATAATGTATGGCTCGCCGCATTTGTGAACACATTATTGTTCACGATGGTTACGGTGGCGAATACCGCCCTGTTCTGGAATTTGGTTTAATGTAAAAAAAGACATGGAATGCACCTAGGACTATACTTGACCACTCCGATTGCAGACCATACTTGATTTGACACTCAGGAACTACACAGACAGAAAACCTTTCGATCTCTCTTATCCCCGGATTTTAATGATTTTCCCCCTGAAGGTAGAAATCCGGTGATAAAGGAGCACGCTTCGCTTCTTCAGGTCCTTTCTGTCTGCTTCGCTCTTGTGTCTATAATAAGTAATATGTCTGCAATCTCCGTTCCGGTGTAATCATAGCTCAAACCATATCCAACGTTACATTAAACGTGGATATAAGTAAGGGACCGCTCTGTAGCTTGGCTTACAGAGCGGTCTTTTTGATATGGGGGAGCGATCTTATGTGCCTTAAATTGGATTCGCAGTTCCAGATAGTGTAATCTGGAGGTTAGGTGCAGATCGGTAAAAAACCATTTGAACGAGAAGGGATCGGGATGATTCAATGACGCAAAAAATCTATTATGACTCTGCTTATACAAGAGAGTGGCATACAACGATTACAGACAGAGTAGACAAGGAAGACGGTGTATATGTCACGCTGGCGGAGACTGCTTTTTACCCGCATGGGGGCGGACAACCTTGTGATCTGGGACAAATTGGTGGCATCGCTGTTCTGGATGTGAACATTGAAGATGGCGAAGTATGGCATAAGCTGGAACGTACCCCTGAAGAGACTGAGGTACATTGTGAGATTGACTGGGAGCGCAGATTCGATCATATGCAGCAGCATACGGGTCAGCATTTGTTATCGGCAATCACTCTAAAGCTGACTGAAGCGATGACCCTCAGTTTCCATCTCGGTACGGAGTATGACACGATTGATGTGGCTACGGCTGAACTGGGAGCGAATCAATTAACCGCCATTGAACAAGAAGTGAATCGTCAGATCTATCGTAACGCTCGCATCAACACGTCTTGGGTTACAGCAGAAGAGGCTGCACAGTTACCATTGGTGAAGCAACCTACGGTAACGGAAGACATTCGCATCGTCGAGATCGAGGGTGTGGAGTATAACGCCTGCGGTGGAACGCATGTGTCGGCGACGGGTGAGATTGGGATCATCAAACTGTTGAAAACTGAAAAAGTGAAGGGCGGCACCCGCATTTATTTCAAATGTGGAACAAGAGCCCTGAGTGAATTCACAGCTACACAAAACGTGCTCAATAGCATCATGGTTAAATTAAAGACCAGCAAGGACGAATTATTGGAACGTATTGAGAAAATGGAACTGGAGCAAAAACAGCTACAAACCGAGCTGAATGCAGTAAAAACAACCAATGATGCCTATTATGCGGAGGAACTTCTGGCCGCTCGGCAAGGGCTGGTAATTGCTCAGGTCTTTGAAGACAAATCGCTCAAGGATATGCAGAGTCTTGCTACCAAGCTGACGGCAGACCATGAGGGGCTTGTACTCTTTGCCAGTATCTCAGAGGCCAAAGTAGTTCTGGCACAGAACGGCCAGCCGCCTGAATGGGCTTGTGGACCTTTCTTCAAAGGTAATCTTGGAGCATACCAGGGTAAAGGTGGAGGCAGTGAAAAGATGGCTCAAGCAGGCTTTGCCAGCAGTGAAGATGCGCTTGCCTTTTACGAATTTACCAAGGACCAGTTGGGACATCACTGATTCGTATTTTCCTTTATGGTACACGCAGGTATTTAAATATGGAGTAAGGGACAAGCACGTCACGTTGTGGCGTGTTTGTCATGGCATGATGAAGCGAGCAGATAGTAGAGGGGGTGGAGGGATGACAGAACGAATTCCGTGTATACGGGAAGGGTGTGCAAATACCATTTTACCAGCAACAGCGTTGAAAACGGGTGGTTATTGCATGCCCTGCAAGCAGGAGATGGAACGCGAGGAGCGCCAGAGATACATTGAAGCGAATCGACGTGACGTGAACCTGTATGCAGGTATCACAGACCCGGTCGAAGTTTTGAAAATCATGCACAAACCTCAGGTTCGCGATCCACTAATTCGTTATACACCCTATGAACAATCCGAGGAACAAGTATATCTATCCTTGTCTGTAGAGCAACAAGATCAGATGAAGGATTACGCGATGCAACGGATTCGTACAGGTGATGAAGATACGGGCAAAGACATTCTGGTATATCTGGTCTGCTACCATGATATATCGTTGACTGCCGAAATTCCTGAGCTGCTGGAACAGGAGATATATTATCCTGCCATTTTGTATAAAAGTGCCTCGGGTGAGGCTCGTGATCATCTCTTGCAGCAGGTGGATACCGATGATGAGAATCGGAACCACATATTGCTCATGCTGGCCCATATCGGAGATGATGTTGTCGTGCGGCAGTTCCGGCAGTGGAGACAATCTCCTCCATCTTGGGCGAACGAATTATACGTGGCACCTGAGCATTACACCACTGAAGCTGGTTGGGAGCTTACAAAAGACGGGCAGCGCAGGGAATTATTCATCACCCCAAGTTATTCACTCTATAAAGTAAAAGAGAATGAAGGACCTAACGTGGAGTTAACCGGAAGTTCACTATCGATGCTGAACCCTAGCGCCAATTGCTGTCCATGGTGTGGCAATGCGTTAACCACCTTAATTAGTCTGGATGTTAAGCATCCAGCATTGAATGACGTTTCTTGGCATGCTCAGCAACTTCAGATACGGACTTGCGTGATATGCAGCAGTTACGGTGTGGTTTACATGGAGCTGGACGTAGCAGGGGAACCGTTATGGAGTTCACATAATGTCATGCCTGCGGGAATGGAAGAGATTGACCTGGACGACTATGGTAAACTTGCACCGGATGTTGGCCAGCAGTTTGGGATTGCGAATGCATCGCGTCATGCATTCCATGCCAGTGAGTGGGCGATGGAGCCATCGTTATCTCAGGTCGGCGGCCATCCGGGATGGGTTCAAGATGCGGAGTACCCAACATGTCCACGCTGTTCCACGAGAATGAAGGCTGTCGCACAACTGGACTGGGGCGAGGTTGAGAAATATGGTGAGGGTATGTATTACATGTTCATATGTGAGCCGTGTCAGATGACCGCCGTATCGTACCAGCAATCTTGATGGTGGAAGCTAGTATATAACATTATAAGCAATTATAAGCAGTCATCTTATTATGATATTACACCGCTTTTAAGGTTGGAATGACAGTAGTAGACAGACTATAACAAAGGGGCATCCCGAAGTTCTTGGAACTTCATGGGATGCCCCTTTGCCCTGCGCAGGATGGATGTGAGATATCTTTGCTACAGCCAGTCGTTTATGCTATTTATTTAGCCGCCAGAGTGAGAATGGGTTGTTTTTTCTACGTGCAGAGGCCGCTTGTCGTACTCACACAGTCTAACGAACCTAGCACGTCTTATTGGGTGAATTTGCAGCAGTATAGAATTCTAACGAATCATAGCCACTCTATTTCTCCAATTGTCATGGTTTTTCGAAGAAAATCGAAGGGGTTTCTGTAATAAGACTGCTGAGATTCGTTAGAATTTCATATGTTTTTAAAACTGCGATATAAGGTATGTCCGATTCGTTAGCGCTTGCCACAAACCTAACCCTAACCCTAAACTCACCCCATACATACCACCCGCACATTACGGCCCACACCATACGTTTCGCACATTACTACCTAAGTTACTACTTCGGCGTATGTGCTCTTCACTACATCTCTCTACAATTCCGCAGATGCCTGCTTTAACAAATCAGCCAACCATTCATAGTCCGGCGTATCTTTTTCCTTGAGTTTGATCGTTTTTCGTTCTTCCGGGCCTTCAAATATCCCATCGGGGAGATCGAGTCCAGTTGCATTGAAGATGGTGAAAGACATGGCTTGTTTGGAAGGCGAGATGACCGCAGCGTACTTTCCGTTTTTCAAAAAATGAGGTTTCTTGTATTGTACGCGTTCTTGTACGTCAGGGATGGTATCATGCACTAACTGGCGCAATTGTTCAGCGACTTGTACTTGCCAGGGGATCTGAATCTGTTCAATAAACGCAGTAACTTCTGCATTCTTGGTCATACTTGTTCACCCTCCGTATGGATCTGATTGTGTGTTTCCCATTCTGGTCTTAGGATTCCCATCATCAAGCGGTCATAACGCTTACCATCACGATATACAGCTGAGCGTGCACGACCTTCCAACTGAAAACCAACCTTTTCATAGGAACGGATTGCTTTGGCATTGTAGGCGATGACATCGAGACCAACTCGGTCCAGATTCATCTCATTGAACGCATATCGTAAAATAAGATTCAACGCTTCCGTGCCATATCCCTTGTTGCGATGTTTGGCAAGTCCGATGCCAATGGCAAGCTGTCCGCAGCGGTTGTTCCATTCAATGCCATGAATGACGACAAAACCAATCAGCGTATCCTCTTCATGCGTGCGAAGTCTGAAGTAAACTTCCTTGTTCTTCGTTTCGCCCTCATCCTCCAACTGTTTCTCCGAATAGGGAATGGCCAGGTCAGTATCCACATTCCGAAGGTACTCCGGGTCTTCGTTCCATTGCAGCATGGTCTGCACGTCTTCAGAGCGTGGTGGCGTCATCTTTAATCGTTTGCTATAAAACAGGTTATCCGTAGTGAGTGTCATAGGGGTCTCCTTTAAATTAAGTTAAGCTTGCTTCACCTTAGTTCCACGTTTAACTCTATGTATATTTCGCAATAGACCTCGCCCCTTTGGCATATGATAGCCTCATCATACTGGAAATTATAGGTGAATCACAATAGCGTATTTCAGTGGATATAAGTAACCTCTTGTCATAAAACCTAACACGGTAGTAAGATAAAATGATTGATATACATTCAGTGATAAAACCAATAAAAATGTCGGCGGGAGTGGTACGTTATGGAGATCAAAGTGGATGATTTGAGTGGAGTACAAGTTAAGGCATTAATCGCTGAGCACTTGCAAGGGATGGCAGCAGATTCGCCTCCAGAAAGTATTCATGCGTTGAATCTGGATGGACTCAAGGAGCCCGAAATTACTTTCTGGTGTGCTTGGGAAGGGGACGACTTGCTCGGCTGCGGGGCTATCAAAGAACTTGATCTAGAGCATGCAGAACTGAAGTCGATGCGCACTGCTTCAGCTCATATGAGAAAAGGCGTCGCGAGAAAAATTTTGGCTCATATTATGGAGGTTGCCACAGACCGTGGTTATAAGCGAATCAGTCTGGAGACGGGTTCAATGGATTCATTTATCCCGGCACGGAAGTTGTACGAAGACTTCGGATTTGAATATTGCGAACCATTCGCAGATTATATATGGGACCCGAACAGCACGTTTATGACAAAAAAAATCTAAGTGGAATCGCATGAGAAACCAGAATTCTGTTTTTTTACAGGACGCTGGTTTTTTAATTTTGCAACATATCGTACATTTTAAGAGATGGAAAAAGAGTAGAATAAACTAAATAATACAGCATTAAAACAACGTGGCCTTGTGACGAAGAATGTGGAGGGAGTCGTGCATGATATATTGGTGGTTCGATGATATGAATCCGCTGTTTGCTGTCTTGGTGTTATGTCCCATCATTGCTGTGGTGCTTGGAGTATGCAGTTATTTTGCCAATTCGTTTAGACTCTGGGTAGCGCTGGTTATATCTTTTATGCTGCCTTTGTTGTATATCGCGAGTGATCTTTCAACATGGGGTAGTAACATAGGCGCTTGGTTCATCTATGGGGCAGGGTACATTTTGCTAACCTGGATTGCACACAGATTGCTTCGTGCCATTGTGGGGTATAAAACATAGGTTATGTCCATATATTTTTGGGATGAATTGGCCATGAGGAACTTCTGGGCTGATTGATGGACAATAGGGTATACTGGACATTATGTCTATGAAACAAGACAGCATTACAGACGTTTTTTACATCAGGAGGACTTGAATTGGCTCAGACAGAAGGAACACTACAGAAGAAGCTTAAACCAAGACACATCAGTTTTATGGCTATGGGTGGTGTCATTGGAACGGGAATTTTCAAAGGCAGTGCAGAGACGATTGGACTCGCGGGTCCGGGCGTTATTGTCACGTATATTTTTGCCGGATTATTGCTGCTGGTTGTTATGGCCGCGATGGCGGAGATGGCTACGGTGTACAAGAACAAAAATATGAAAGACTTCGTGCAGGAGGCATTTGGTAGCAGAGTTTCCTTTGTTATGGGATGGATGTACTGCTTTCTATGGTTATCGGTGTGTGTCATTGAGGTGATTGCCGCCGGGAGTTTTTTGCAGTATTGGTTCAGTGAAGTACCGCTGTGGATGCTGAGTCTGGCTTGTGCGGCGTTCATTATACTGGTTAATCTGTTAAGTGTAGGTGTGTTCGGGGAATTTGAGTTTTGGCTGGCCGGGATCAAAATTGCCATGATCATTATTTTTATCTTCCTGGGTGCAGGATTGATCTTTGGCATTATCCCAAGTGACAATACCCCTTATCTGCAAAATTATACGCAAGCAGGCGGATTCTTCCCGAACGGATGGTCATCGATCTTCTCGGCACTGCTTGTGGTCATGTTCTCCTATGGGGGATCGGAGCTGATTGGTCTGACCCTGACCGAGACGGAAAATGCAGAAAAGGTTATGCCCAAAATCGTGGGCAATTTCATGCTCAGAATTATTCTGTTCTTCACCTTGCCGATTCTCATCATCTGTGGTCTTATCCCATGGAATGAGATCGGGCCGGAGAGCAGTCCATTTGTACAGGTGCTTGCATCCACGGGACTACCGGGAGCAGCACACATAATGAACTTTATTTTGGTGACTGCCGTTCTGTCTGCTGCGAATTCAGGGATCTATGGTGCATCCCGGATGATGCACTCCATGGCAGTGGGTGGGGAAGCTCCGAAGGCATTGTCACAGACGAATCGCAATGGTAGCCCTGTTAACACACTTCTGGTGTGCTCAGTAGTTTTGCTCGGAGGTTCCTTGCTTGGCCTGTTCGCGCAGGATCAACTGTTCCGCGTATTGCTCGCAGTTCCGGGGTTTGTCGTAATCCTTGTGTGGATCTGTATTGCCTCATCACAGTTGAAACTGCGGAAGAGATATCCGGTTCAACCGACCTTCAAAGTTTGGGGATTCCCTTATATAACCGGAGTTGTTGTACTATGTCTTAGTGTAATTGCGGTGATGTTTGTGTTTGATGAAGGTAATCGGTTCAGCATTAGCATCTGTCTTGCCGTGCTTGCGTTGCTGATTATCTGGTCCCTAATTCGATTCAGAAGGACGAATGGACGAACAGTTTAGTATGAATGGGTAGTATGCAAATGTAGAACAACATGACATCTCGGCGCTTGCGGCGGGGTGTTTTTTGTATTCAGTAAGGTAATGGTTTTATTTTGGAACTAGAGCCTCTGTTTTTGTTATAACTGGGACAAATTAGGGGTAATACGAACTAGATAAATAAACCGGCAGTCTCTACGAAATGATCTGTGTTCACTTTATAATAAAAGCGCATCTGTACATATGAATCTTATAGCATTCTAAACAACAAATGTTCGTATAACAACGAAATATATTTAGAACGAGGTCTCACATGACAACGATAAAAGTAACTCCTGAACAGTTGATATCTGTCTCGAAACAATTTACAACAGCTCAGAATCAGGTTTTTCAGATGAATAACATCTTGAAACAACATTTATACGAAATCGAAAGACAGTGGGATGGCAGCACGAAGGAAAGGTTTTATGTTGATTTTATAGTTGCGCAGCGGGTGATGGATGACTTTGTCTCACTATCTTTATCTATTGCCAAAGAGCTTGAAGGGCATGCGGAAAAATTCAGACTTGCTGATCAGCAAGCTGTACAATCCTATGATGTGAGTTGCGTACCACCACCGCCAGATGAATGCAGGGCACCAGCAACCGACACCCGTAATGCTTTTCAGAAGTCTGCTGATAGTTTAGTCGAATTGGGACAAGCCTTTATGCAATCTGCGGATGATCGATATCAAAAGCGTTATGATAGTGTAGGTGGTTTTCTGGATTATTGGACATTTGGTATTCCAAGTGGTCTTGTTCAGGGGTATGTAGACAGGGCGGATAAAGCATTCAACTCCCCGAATGATGCTGCCAACTGGCTCACATTTGGTATCCATGGGACGATACGGGAAGCCACCTTTCCGACCAATGCCTGGTCCAGTGAACACTGGGCGAATATGATTGGGTTGGGAGGGCTGATGGTTGGTGGGGGTTATGCTTCCACGATGATCAAGCCGCATAATCTTCTGACTTCGTCGGAAGGCGGCGCGAAGATTAATTCATTCAATCGTCCGCCTGGTACAGGGCAGTTAACAGGTAGTTTTAATGGACATCAAGATCAACGCCTTCGAGTTCTGGATAACATTGCTGAGAGTAAAAAGGCGAGAGAATCCTCTAAGTTTTCCGAGTATCTGGAGAAGGAAAAAGAGGCGGGGACAGGGGATTATCGACAAATTTCATCAGATGGTTTAAGAAATGAAATAGAACTAACAGATGCTCAGAAAACTGAATTGGTTAGTTACTCTGTAAGATTAGGTTTTCCGGAAGAGAATATAGTATTTCGAGAACATTGGAATACCGGTATGATGTATGACAGACTGTATATCAATACAGATGTTTTACCAGCAGAGTCTCTTGGAATAGGCACATTAAGTGCGAATACACGTGTTTCGGGTAGAGCTACTATAGCCCATGAGATTATTGGACATTATGAAGCGTTTAAAAGCGGAAAAGCTTTCGAATTATATAATCTTGATGATGCAACCTATGCGCGAAATTTTGCGTTGGACGAAGCACAAGCCAGTATAAGAGCGGCGAGATTTGCCCCAGAGTTAACTTCTGTAGAGAGAATGACACTACTCAGAGATGCGATTACGAGATTGAAAAATGCAGATCTCCGTGTAAAGGATGTAAAAAACGAACTTTATATTCAACATAGATAGAAGGAGAAGGGATTGTAATTATGTATAAATTAATGAATGTTGGAGATATTTTTGAATCGTCAGAACATGGCACTATTTTAGTGGGAATCAATCCTGATCTTGATAATCTGAGCCATGATCAAATTAAAAAGCGAATCAATAATTATATTTTTGTACGAACACCTGACAATAAAGAATTTTCAATAGAAGTGGTTTCAATACAAATCTCAAGTTCGTTAATGAATAAAAAAAGTATTGGTATATGTGTTGGTAAATCAATAAGCCAATCCGAGATCCCTATTAACTCAGTAGTGTATACACAAAACTCCTAATACTGATCCAATGGACAAAGCTACCACAGCCATGATAGCGTTTTTATGCAAACCCAATATTTTCTTGCCTAATTCGACATATTCGTTTACTATTTTCCCATACATAGTGCTTCAAGCATGTGTTTTTTGGGTAGCGCCTAGTCAAAAAGGCTTGGGTTCACGGGAGAGGAAGAGGAGCGGATGATTGGTTTTTTTAGAAAACGTTTGGTTGTGCGCATTGTTGCAGTAGTCACACTGGTCATTACGATTATAGCCGTTGGAAGCATGCTGTTACAGGTGGCCAATATGAAACTTGCTGCGCAGGAGGCCATTTCGAGTTACAACATCCAGATTGCTCAGAGTTATGTGAATCAGCTGGATACAGCATCTTATGCCGAGTTTGCCAAGGACCCCAAGGAGAATGACGAATTCGTGAAGATTCGTGATGAACTGGATGACTTTCGCGTAAGCATTGGTGCAATGTATGTGTATTTCGTCAAAATAGATGACAAAGGTACGCCACTTATTATGGTGGACGGTATGAAGGATGTAGATAAAGCCTCACCGATTAATGAAGTAACGGATGTACCTCAGGAGGCTGTTCAGAAGCTGTTGCAGGGGCAAACAGCCAGTTCTTCGATTATTAACAATGAGGAGTACGGCGACTATATTTCCTCTTACGCTCCCATGCTGGATAGTAATGGCGCTGTAACAGGTGTAATTGGGATCGATACGGCGGTATCGGTCATCGGAAGCATTGAGTCAGATATAATGAAATCAAGTATTCCCTTCTATGCCTTATTGCTACTGATTACACTTATAGGCATTGCTGTTGTCACGTGGTTTATCGTAAGAGGACTGCGACCACTTCAACCGCTGAAGGCGAGTGTGGAAAAAATGGCACAGGGTGAGCTTGCAGAAGCGAACCAAATTTTGACGTCGTATCGTTTGCGCAGCCAAGATGAGATTGGAACAACATATCAAGCGATGATACATATGTCCGGTAACTTGAATAAGATTGTGAGTAACATGGTTGAAGGCGTAGCAGTAACCACAGATATTTTATCGGAATCAACGAAGGAATTTAATCGTAGTACCGAAGAGATGCTTGAGATGGGCAAGACGGTTGATCAATCTGTCGAACAGATTAGGCAAGGGGCACATACGCAGAAGCAGGGTGCGAGCGATAGTGCGCATGCGATGGAAGAGATTGCAAAAGGCATAACGGATATTTCCGAATCCTCGATGATTGTATCGGATGCAGCAACAAGTGCGCTTTCTACGGCGGAGTCCGGTAAACAGAGCATGACACTGATGAAAACACAGATGGAGAGCATCTCAAATGTCTCAAGTGAAGTTGTAGCGATGGTTCAGGTGCTGAACAACTACTCCCAGGAAATTGGTGGTGCCCTGCACACGGTTCGTGATTTTGCGAGTCAGACGAAGCTGCTTGCGCTTAATGCATCCATTGAGGCAGCACATGCAGGAGAACACGGCAAAGGTTTTGCGGTTGTGGCGGATGAAGTTCGGAAGCTTGCTGAGGCCTCAAGCACATCCATGGAACGGATCTCAGACTTGCTGCTTCGTATTCAACAAGAATCACAACAGATTGGCTCACAGATGGGGGTTACTGCAACCGAGATTGGACAAGGGGTTACAATTACCGCAGAAGCGGAGCAAGCTTTCGCTCATGTAGTTGATGCGTTCCAACTGGTGACCCGTCGCATTCAGGAAGTCTCCGCTGCAGCAGAGGAGATCTCGGCAGGTTCGGAAGAGGCTGCGGCCTCCGTAAATACGATCTCGCAGATCTCAGCTGGTGTGTCGAATCATTCGGATGAAATCTATCGCTTAATGCGTGAACAATCGGCCATGTTCAACAGGGTGGCGCAGACCTCCACCATGCTGGAACAGCAGACCACCGAGATGAGCGAAGCCGTGCGCAAAGTGAAAGTATAGTTTGAGTTAGATGTAGCAATAGTAACGCAAGAGATAGTCAGAAAAGTGTTCCGCTCTTGGAGAAGTTGGTGTTCATCCCAAACTTCCTTCAAAGGGTGGAGCACTTTTTTAGATTTAAACTTTTAAATGATCCAGCTCTATCGCCTGTCTGAAGCGTTGGGCGAATCGTTCTGCAGCTACGGCGGACTCCTTGGACTCCGTCTGCACGAAGCCAATCTGCATTTTCGGTTGATCGATTCCAGCGATCTCTACCATCTTCACCAGACCTTCTTTCCATAATGGATTTTGGTGAAAGGAAAAGTCGTGACCAATCGTGGAGGCAATATCGTTTCTTAACACCATGTTGATGGCTTCTGAATTATTTGTTTTAAACAGAATGGACAGAGGTCCATGATCATAGGTGAATTCCTTGATGAAGTCTTCGATGAAACCATCTCGATACAGTGCCAGCTTGTGTTCTTTTAATTGATCCGGTGTAACGCGGCTGTGCTTGGCAAGTTCAGACAGGTGATGAGTACCGACGACCAGCTTACCCGAGTACATGGGACTGAAGTGAAGTCCATCGAATTCCCGCAATTGTTTCGCATAGATCGCGATAAAGCCCAGATGGGTTTTGTTATTGCGAATATCTTCGATAATTTCCATGGACCCTTTCTCTTCAATGGAAATGTTAAGTTGCGGGTGCTCACGCTTCATATCTGCAGCAGACTGGACAAGATAGGGCATGACACTTGGAAAAGTAGCCACATGAAGCTCTCCGCTAAGAGAGGAGGCTTCGGCGTTCAGGGATTTCAATTCATCAATCCGCTGCAAAATGTCCAGTGCCTTGGCAATGAATTGTTTGCCTTCGGGAGTGGGGTGAGTACCCTGCCGCGAGCGTTCGAACAGGATGATACCCAATTCTTTCTCCAGACGATGCACCGATTGGCTGATCGCCGATTGAGTGACATGTAGATGTTCCGAGGCGGCGGAGAATGACTGCGTTTTCGCAATTTCAACGACATATTCGAGCTGTTCCAGATTCATGATTTCATCTCCGTTTAGCATTAATACAACTAATGTTAACATTAGTATCTATAAATATGAATAATACATGAACAGCGATATAATATATAGACAATCATACAAAGGGGATGAACTTCATGAAAGCAGCAGTATGGTACGGCCATAAAGACGTGCGTGTAGAAGAACGGGAAGTTCCGGTTGCTCAAGCGGGTCAGGTCAAAATCAAAGTGGAATATGCGGGGATCTGCGGCAGTGACTTGCATGCCTATCATCATGGTGTAGGAATTCAAGAAGGCGAGAATCATCCGCTCTCAGGACAGAAAGCACCGTTGACATTGGGTCATGAATTTGCAGGAACCGTGAGTGAATTGGGAAGTAATGTAAGCGGTATCAGTGTAGGGGATAGAGTTGTGGTAGAGCCGTTGTACCATTGCGGAAAATGTGAGTACTGTATTCAGGGACGTTACAACCAGTGTACTCAATTTGGATTCGTTGGACTGAATGGTGATGGTGGTTTTGCGGAGTATGTTGTTGTTGAGGCATACATGGTTCATCCCATCCCGGATAACGTATCTTTCGAAGAAGGTGCGCTTGTAGAGCCTACAGCCGTAGCCTTTCACGCGGTTCGTCACAGCAAGCTGAAAGTGGGGAACAAAGTAGCCGTATATGGAGCAGGTCCAATTGGATTATTGACCATTCTGTCTGCCAAAGCAGCAGGAGCCTCTGAAATCTATGCAGTCGATGTATTTGAGGAACGTCTGGACCTGGCAGCCAAACTGGGAGCCATTCCGGTGAACAGTGCCAAAGTCAATGCAACAGAGGTGATCTTGCAACAATCGGGCGGCATCGATGTGGCCTATGAAGCAGCGGGTGTGCAGCCAACGATGGATAGCGCCATTGCGGTTGTCAAAAAAGGCGGAGAAGTTGTTGTCATCGCAGCGATTCCAAATCCGCTTCAAGTGAACTTCTTCGATCTTCTGGTCAAAGAAGCGAATCTAACGGCAACGCTGGCATATCGCCACATTTTCCCTGAAGTGATTTCATTGATTGCGGAAGGGTCGCTCGATGTGAAACAGGTCATCACCAAGAAAATCAAACTGGACGATATCGTGCAGGAAGGGCTTGAGCTGTTAATGAGCGACAAGAGCCATGCGAAGATTTTGGTGGAGATTGGCGGTTAAAAAAATCAATAGCGATGTATTATTTCAAATGTTGATTGATCATTTATAAATGTAAAACAGACCGTCATGAAGATGATCGGTCTGTTTTACATTTCATTCTCTGCTCCCTGATCCCGTGTTGCTGTTAACCTCCACTAGGAATCATAACGGTAACAGATCGCCTTGCCTCCGTCACTCTCGGAGCTGAATTCCTCATCCTCTGTAAATCCAAAACGCTCATATAACCGGATGGCATTGACCATCTGACCGCCCGTATATAAATACACCGTATTTTTGCCCATGTCTTTGGCAGAATCTACGCATTGCTGGAGCAATACTCTGGCAATCCCGTGACCTCTCCATTTTGGATCAACACCCAACAGCCGAATAAACGGATAATCGATTGGCAATTCAAAGTTTGGATAAGCCTTGCGCGCTGTTTCGAATAATTGGACTGTACCAACGATCTGATCATCAATCTTCGCGATCCATAATTGTGTCAGGTACGGATTAACCACAGACTCTCGAATATCTTTGAGGTAGGCCTCCCAGCGTTCATTTTGCTCAAAAGTCTCCCGATACTCGGCATAACTTGCAACAAGGATATCTACAATCTCTGGATGGTCTGCTTCTGTGGCAGGGTGAATCGTAACGGCAGCCGTTGTCATCTTATAATTCCTCTTCTCTTATGGGTTAAGTATGGAATATAGTTTTCTTGCATTTTACCATAACGGATTCAATCCGATTCATTCAAATTTTCTATAGGTAACTCAGTCATTTCTATAGATCGTAGCGCATCAGCGATTGAGCTGTGTGGAATACAGATGATTGCGATATTCGGTTGGCGTATTGCCTTCGTATTGTTTGAACATGCGCAGGAATAGCTTGTAGTCGGAGAAGCCGCACTGTCCGGCGATTTCTTTTACACTAGCATTGGTGTTGAGCAGCAACTGTTTCGCCCGGCGAATTCGTTCTGTGAGGATATAGGTTTTGAGTCCAGTACCTTTCTCACGTTTCACCATTTTGGAGATATAGTCTTTGTTAAAATTAAAATTTTCCGCAATCTGACTCACCGTGATGTTTGTATGCAGATGAATATCGACCCACTTGCAGATATGGTCCACAATCGCATTGTGCGGACGATAATCCGCCTCTATATTCCGCTCCAGTTCTCTGAACAACAATAACAAAGCAGCGTTGGCTTCCTCCGGTGAGAAGGATGACACATGCAGCAACTGCTTGAATAACTGATTGGCCATGGAAGGTACCTGAATGGTGGCATGTGTCCTAAACTGGTTGAATTCTGCCGACATGGCATCATAGTGAACCCAGTAGAAACTGACGGGTGTGTCGCTAATCTGGTAGCCATAGTGGGTGCGACCAGCGCGCAGAAACAACAGATCGTTGGCACGAACTACATATTGTTCCTCTTCTTCCGCAATGTACATCTCACCTTCCAGCATCAAAATGATCTCATGCACAGGCATGCTGCGTCTCATGTGGCTCCAGTTGCCTTCGGATATGAACTTGCCGCACAGGTAATGTTCCAGTGGCTTTTGCATAGGACGGATTTATCCACCTTTTCTTGGATTATGAGTCTGATGTAATTGTATTTTATTTGATAGTATGGGGATATTCAAGCTCTACAGTAGATTGATGAGTATTAGTCATATGGAACAGAACACGGATTTTACCCCTTAAGAATGAATGGATATCTATTACATCCCGAGAAGGAGTGAGTGTCATGATTGATACGAAAAAAGGATTTCTGGGACCGGAACATGTAGATCTGTTAAATGGTGTGTTTCAAACATCACAAGAGGTGGGGGAGCGTTACCTGTTATCGCTGGATATTGATCGATTCCTGGCTCCATGCTTCGAAGCGCATGGTTTACCTGCCCGAAAAGAGCGTTACGCGGGTTGGGAGGCACGTACCATCAGCGGACATTCCCTCGGACATTATCTGTCTGCCCTGGCTGTGACGTATCAGGCAACCGGGAATATCACGTTAAAAGAAAGACTGGATTATGCTGTCACCGAACTGGCGAGAATCCAGCAGACCACGGGAAGCGGATATATCGGTGGTTTGTCCGAAGAACCTTTCCACATGGCTTTTCGAGCAGAAAATATCGGTGGATTCAATATCGGTGAATACTGGGTTCCCTGGTACAGTGTGCACAAAATCTATCGCGGCTTGATTGACGCCTATAAACTGACTGGCAACGGACAGGCACTTGAGGTGGTTACTCGATTTGCAGACTGGGCGGTCGAAGGTTTGCTCCCGATGACAGAAGAACAGATGCAGACGATGCTTCAAAGTGAACACGGGGGCATGAATGAAGTATTCGCACACTTGTATGGGATTACCGGTAAAGCCTTATATCTTGAGATCGCTAATAAGTTCACCCATCAATTGATCCTGAGACCCTTAGAGCACAAACAAGACGATCTTCAAGGCAAACACGCCAATACGCAGATTCCCAAAGTGATCGGTGCTGCCGAAATCTACAACCAGGACCATACCCATGAGAGTTATCGGACAGCGGCAGAGTTTTTCTGGAACACCACGGTGCATCATCGTTCTTATGTATTTGGTGCGACGAGCATTTCAGAGCATTACGAAGCAAAGGGTATGGAGAGTCTGGGCATCAAAACAGGAGAGAGCTGTTGTACTCACAACATGTTACATCTAACGAAGCAACTCTTTGCCTGGAATCATGATAGCGCCTACATGGACTATTATGAAAACGCCATCTATAATCACATCCTTGGCACGCAGGACCCGGATACGGGGAACAAAACGTATTTTGCATCAACGCTGCAAGGCCACTACAAAATCTATGGGACTCACGACACCGCCTGGTGGTGCTGCACAGGATCAGGTATGGAGAACCCGGGCAAATATGCCGAGGCGATCTATTTTGAGGATGAACAGGACCTGTACGTCAACCTGTATATCGCTTCCCAGCTGGATTGGACGTCTCAGGGAATATCCCTGAAGCTCGAAACCGACTTTCCTTATTCGGAAAAGGTGACCCTGACGATCACCGGAGGCAACGCCTCGGCTCATCTAAGATTACGCGTGCCCTCATGGCTGCAACAGCCAATGACGGCAACCGTCAATGGGGATACGGAACATCCGTATACACGGATGGAACCCGGCTATCTTTCCATCGAGCGCACATGGACAACGGGCGATGTCATCACAATCAGACTGCCGATGTCACTCCGCCAGTACACTTCCCGGGATGATGCCCACAAAGTGGCATTCTTGTACGGCCCAATTGTACTCGCTGGTGCACTAGGAAACGAGGGTCTTCCCGAGGATACGATTGTGGACGAAACAGCGCTGAATCCCAAGACAGCACCTGTACCTGTGATCTGGACGGAGCAGGAGGATGTACGAGAGTGGATCAAGGTTGTGGATGCAGATACGTTAACATTTGAACTTAGCAAGAAGGTCACTTCCACTGGCGAAGCTGTGAAGCTGATTCCGTTCTATGATGTGCATCATGAATTTTATACCGTGTACTGGCCTTTTAACGATGAAGGGGATGCGCTGGAGAAAGAGTTGAACGATATCACGATCGACAGGGTTCAGGCTGACGGTCAGCAGGATGAGATTGGACATCAACTGGACAGCAACTGCCGTGGGGAGCACCACAACGGTTCAACCACAGATGGCCGTAAGAAGTTGCATATGTGGCGAGAAGCTTTTGGCGTCAGTGGGGCTTACTTCAGTTACCAACTGGCGGTGGATCGTGAAGCAACCAATTATCTATGTGTGGCCTATTGGGGCGGAGATCATTCCGCGTTTAAACGGGAAGGTACGTTATATGACAGACAATTCGCTATTACCGTGGATGGAACACTCATTGGCGAGCAGAGAATTCACATGAATAAAATTGGCGACGTGTTCTATGTGACCTACGATATTCCTGAGGCCGTAACATCAGGCAAAAACAGCGTTACAGTAATGTTCCAGGCGAAGGGAGACAATGGCTGTGCCGGGAAAGTTGTAGAGGTGCGCACCACGCGAAGTAAACGAGAATCCATCTTTTCATAATAAGAGGCATGGTGTGAAAAGGCGCAAACACAATGTTATAATGAAAATAAATTACGGTTAGTGAAAGAGGAGGTTGGAAGTGTGGCAAAACCCGATAATAAAGGTACTTATAACTTTCAGGATTGGTTAACTTGGGAGGGGGCATGGGAATTAATTAACGGCAAAGCTTTTAATATGTCCCCAGCACCCACTTCATTGCACCAGTTTATTGTGGGTGAGCTGCACTTCTCTTTACGGACTTTTTTTCAGAATCGGAAATGTTTCGTGTTTGTTTCCCCTTTTGATGTGTATTTTAGCGAAAATGAACAATATGACCTACCAGATCAAGTTGTACAGCCTGATTTATCGGTAGTGTGCTCCAAAGACCAGATATCCAAAAGTGGCTGTCACGGTGCGCCTTCTTTAATTATTGAGGTGTTATCACCTTCGACTGCGTTAAAGGATTTTAACGAAAAATTTAACTTGTATCAGAAATATGGTGTGAACGAATACTGGATTGTTGACCCCGGTAATCAAACCGTCCATGTGTACACGCTGGAGGATGGCAGCTACCAGACCCGTCATCTGTATACAGAGCAGGAAACGATTCAATCGGTTATATATCCTGAATTGGTAATTCCGTTGGATTCGCTGTTCAAGTTCAGGTAGTGCGAAGCGTCAATCTGTCTGCTACAGACGAAGCAATAAGGCGGCCATTTTTTTATTCTAACGAACCGTACACGTCTTATATGGGCAATATTGATGTGGTGGAAAATGTAACGAATCTCAGCGATGCTATTTCATTCGAAATAAGCGATAAACAACGTCTTTTCGCCTAAAACGGGAACATAACGTGTCTCAGGTTCGTTACATTTTCAGAAAAGCTGGAATGTACCTAATAACGTCACCTCAGTTCGTTAGATGTAGAACACGGCATCAAAATTTTAATAAGAACACGAAAAATAATGAACCAACGTAAAAGGGACGAAAGCGGATGATCTCCGATTCGTCTTTTTTGCTTTGCTCCTTTTTCAGACAAGTCTTATATAAAAAATGACACGCATAGCTATTTTCCACGTATTACCTGATAACATTTCTTCTCCACAATCTGCTGTCTCGTAAAACTCACTTTTTATGGATTGACCACAAAATTTCCTGCCAAGTTCCACGTTGTCCCTGAAAATATGAAATGGGATAAGCCCAAACCACGTATATTATGAGTATCCAAATATCAAATCATATCCACCTGAGAGCGTTAACATCATGTACAATAAGAATAAGTTGAACAGGAAAATTACGACATGAAGCACCAATATATAACATGAAAGGAGGTCGGATGATTGAACATGATCAAGTACATAAAATTGTTGGGATTAATCCTCGGTATTGTGGCTGTGAATGTTCTCGCATTCTCACCCGGCTTTATCGGGCTGAATTTCGAGGAGGGTGCATTCACAACTGCGCTATCCGTTACCCTTCTGTTCGGCAGTGCAATGGCACTCTTGTATGGAAGTTATGCCCTGCTGTTCAGACAACCGGTAGTGCTGCCCGTGAAGCATATTGAAACGCATGAAGATTATGTGGAAGCACTATCTTTTTATAGACGCATCAAAGTCCTCGAAGAAGATATTACGCTGGGGCTGTCCCAACTTAGTCGAATGAAAAAGAAAAAAGAAACCCTCCTGAACGTGCTTCATCAACGCTTTGATCCAGGGGAACTGAGCTACAAGAAATTCGCTTCGGTCACATTGGAAGTGGAGAAGCTGTTGTACCTGAACATCCGCAGTGTGCTGAACCGGTTGAATGTATTCGATGAAGCTGACTATGCCAACATGATGAAATCCAAGTCCTCCACACTTCCCCAGAAGCTTTTTCAGGAAAAAACCAAGGTATACAACGATTATCTGTCTTATGTGAAGAATTCGCTTCACACCAATGAGGAAATTTTGCTCAAGCTCGATCAGTTGTTATTGGAGATTTCACGCCTCGACAGCTTTGAAGCCGGAGATATTGAACAGATGCCTTGTATGCAGGAGATTGATCAGTTAATCAAGCACACCAAATTATACAGACAGTGAGGGGTTGCTCGTATGGCCAAGAAGGGAAAGTTTTTTTTTATATCGATTGTAATGCTGGTGCTCGTATTTGGTCTGGTCTATGCAGGGATTACACTGACGTCGAACTTTGGCAAGTCGACTACACAGGTGAGCACAGAGAATGCAGGTAAGGAACTCGGGAAACTTTACGCGGACATTGCGCCAGCGACGGCGGAACCGGTCAAAGGACAGATTGATCTCGACCCGGTCGATGTGGCAGAATCACTGCCGGATATCTCCAAATTTGCAATTGCCGTAGAGAATACAACAAATGATTACGTTGAAATCTTCTCTTCCACGGAGAAGTCGGGCAGCGGGGTAGACGGCTGGTTAACCGAAGTGGGCGAGGAGTTCAACAAAGCAAATATTACCGTTGGTGGGAAACAGGTATCGGTCAAAATCCGCAACATTGCCTCCGGAACAGCCACCGATTATATCAAGTCCGGTAAGTATATGCCGGATGCCTTCACACCTTCCAATGAACTGTGGGGCGAGATGGTTGAGGCCAGTGGAGTGAAGACAGAGATGGTATCCGAGCGACTAGTCGGGAATGTTCCGGGTATTGTCATCTCCAAAGCCAAATATGATGCACTGGTTGATACGTACGGCTCCGTTAATGTAAAAACCGTAACCGAAGCGATTGCCAACAATGAACTCGCGATGGGATATACCGATCCATTTGCCAGCTCCACAGGACTGAATTTCCTGGTGACCGCACTGAATACGTATGACAGCGCCAACCCGCTTGGCGAGAAGGCTATTGAAGGGTTCGAAAAATTCCAGACGAATGTACCGTTTACAGCGTCGACAACGATTCAGATGAGGGAGGCTGCCAAGTCCGGCAGACTGGATGCCTTTGTACTCGAATACCAGACGTATGTGAATACCGCTGATCTGAAGAGTGGATACGTCTTTACACCGTTTGGTGTGAGACATGATAGCCCGCTGTATGCATTGGGACAATTGCCGCAGAATAAACAGGAAATCATCCAGAAATTCGCGGAATTCGTAACCCAAGCAAAGTACCAACAATCGGCGGAGGAGTTCGGCTTCAACGGGTTACAGGATTACAAATCCGAACTGGCTACTGTGGATGGCGGCACGTTGTTGTCTGCACAGAAAGTATGGAAAGAGAAAAAGAATGGCAGTAAACCTATTGCTGCCGTGTTCGTGACAGACGTATCCGGAAGCATGGACGGCGAACCGCTTAACCGACTGAAGGAGTCCCTACGCAAAGGTCAGAAGTACCTGGGTACAGAGAACAGTATTGGCTTGGTCTCTTACTCCAGCGGGGTAACTGTGAATCTGCCGATTGCCAAGTATGATACGAACCAACAGTCCATGTTTGTTGGAACAGTTGATAGTCTGCAAGCTGGCGGTGGTACAGCGACCTTTGATGGAATCGTGGTGGCAATGAAGATGCTGGAAGATTATAGGGCTGCTAATCCGAACGTGAAGCCGTTGATTTTTGTCCTAAGTGATGGCGAGACCAACGAAGGTCATACCCTGAAGGATATCCGGGATCTGGTCGAGACGTACAAAATACCAATCTATACGATTGGATACAATGCGGACATCAAGGCTTTGGAGAGCATCTCCAGCATTAACGAAGCCGCAAGCATCAATGCCGATACCGACGATGTCGTGTACAAGATTGGAAACCTGTTTAACGTACAGATGTAAATTTAAAGGGGGAACTGTAGATGTCATTTTCAATGGAAATACCGAGCCAGAAGGAAATTCAGAAGGTGATTGAGGAAGAGGTGAAACCCGTGCCCGCCGAGGTCGCGGAGCTTCAACAAGTGGCAAATGCCAACGTAGAGATGATTATGACACTGGACCTCGAATCCCTGGAGAAGCGCAAAGAAATTCTGCAATCCATTGACGGCTTTGGCATGAACACGATGAGATCCTCTTCTGAGAAAAACGCCTTGCTTCAAGTCTCTGTTGGACATCTGTCCAAGACGGGAGACGAGGGCGGTCAGGTCGCCAAAGGTTTGACCGAGCTGCATATGCAACTGAAGGATCTCGACCCAAGCGTGGTCGACTTTGCCAAGAACGGTTTCCTCGGGAAATTGTTCAATCCGCTTCGCGCCTATTTCCTGAAATACCAGAAGGCTGACGCAGTCATCGCTGACATCGTAACCTCTTTGGATAAAGGAAGATCCACCCTGCGTAACGATAATACAACCCTGGAGATTGAACAGCAGAACCTGCGGGAACTCACCAAACGACTGCAAAAGGAGATTCAGCTTGGCGTGCTTATGGATGAGTCCATCGACGCGCAGATTGAAGCCGCCAAGGTCCGCAATGAGGACCCCGAGAAAGTCCGGTTTATTACGGAAGAAGTGCTGTTTCCGCTCCGTCAGCGGGTCATGGATCTTCAACAAATGCTGGTCGTGAATCAGCAGGGCATCATGGCGATTGAAGTGGTCATCCGCAATAATAAGGAACTGATCCGAGGCGTAGACCGTGCGAAGAATGTAACCATCTCTGCATTGAAAATTGCCGTAACTGTAGCGAGTGCTTTGTATAATCAGAAGATTGTATTGCAGAAAATTGAGTTGCTGAACCAGACGACCAATGATCTGATCGCGGGTACATCGAAAATGCTCAAGGATCAGGGAATTGCCATCCAAAAGCAGGCGTATGAAGCGAGCATCTCCGTGGATACGATGAAACAGGCGTTCACCGATGTGTTGTCAGCACTGGATTCAATCAGTCTTTATAAGCAGGAAGCCCTGCCAAGAATGCGCGAGACGATTAACCAGTTCCGTGAACTTGCGGATACCGGCGAGCAACAGATTCAGCGGTTGGAGAAAGGGCAGAAGCTGGGCCTGTGATAAGGAGAGAGAGAAATAAATACCTATTTGATTGTCCTCTTTATTTATAATTAGAAAAAGCGACCGTTCCTCATTAAACATGAGGAACGGTCGCTTTTTGGGCTTCTATGAAGATAGGTACTAACTGTCATACCCCAAGCTTCTTGCATAGGCGTATAACTGTTGTTCGCATTGATCCATTAGAACACTAGCGGTGTTTACTTTGGCATTACCTTGTTTTAGTAACGTGTAATTCACTTTGTTCTTGGATACTGCCTTTTGGTACAACAGGTACCCTTCGAGCTGAGTGTAACTTGCCTTAACAAATGTAGCGTGGATTTTCTTGATTTGCGGATTGGTAGGCTTGATTTGTTTTGCCTTGGATACCAATTTCGTATAATTGGGGATCACCGTATTCGTAAGTTTAAGATACATGGACTTGCGATTGGTTGAAGTTACCTGGGTGTCGATGCTTTCCAAAGCTGTGAAGGCTTTGGCCTCATAAGTTTCAAGAGCAAATAACTGATTAGTGTACTCTTTAAATTCTGCATAACTCTGATCCAAATCTGAATATGTAGAGGTTGCTACTTTGGCTGCATCAGCAGAAGCGGCTGGAGAAAGAAGCATCCCACCAAGCAAAACAAAACTGGTAATCAATGATATAATCCACGACTTCTTCAAATGTAATGTCATCCTCCTTTTGTTTGTATTCCATTGGATAACCTAACATATCATTACCAGAAATTACAGGAATACATTTACATAATTTTGGTGGGAAGCTTTCTTGAAATTAATCTCAATCACCCCTACTAAAGGGAAGTAAGATGATTCAAAATTTCAGTTTTTTAACACGACATTATCTGGCTTGTAATGGATGATCTTGAACAACTCCTCGGCCATGTAGGCGGGGCTGTGCTTGAAATCCTGTCTGATCCACTCCATGATCATGCCAAATATCGCATGAGATTGGTAGCTTGCCAATATTTCATGGTTGATGTGCGGAGGGAAAATGTGGTTCAGATCCTGTAAAGCGAGATCCCGAAGGACATCACAGATCATACGCTGGAAGTTGGAGGAGGCCTCAGATTTCACAACCAGTGTGTAGAATTGTGCGTGCTGGTGTACATGCTCAAATATAGTGATAGCCGAAGAGGGCATCAGATTGACTTCGAACTTTTCCTCATCCTGATAAGGTTTGCGGAAAGAAGTTACCAGATCCTGAATCACATCATCGATAATTTCGTTGAACAGGTCTTCTTTGTACTGATAATGCCTATAGAAAGTTCCCCGATTCAGATCGGCTCGCTGCACAATATCCGTAATCGATATTTCTTTAAAGGGATGTTTTTGCATCAAATGGATGAGTGCATCCTTCAGTGCAGCTTTTGATTTCTTGATTCTTCGGTCCATCGAATTCATAGTTTCAGACATCTATTTTCCTCCTCGCGAGTTCACTTTATTAATTAAAGTACATTCGGGCTTATAAGTGTTGTTTAACGTACAACTGGACAAGCTTTTACTGATTGAAGTGAAACGCTATGACTTATTATACTAAGGATAGGAGTTAATGAACATTTGTTTGTTAACTTATTGTAAACGAATACACAAAGGAGGATACATGGAATGAAACTTCAAGATAAAGTTGCAGTTGTTACAGGTGCTGGTTCAGGTATGGGGAAAGCAATTGCCACGTTGTATGCTCAAGAAGGCGCGAAAGTCGTCGTATCGGATATTAACGAAGAATCCGCACAAGCGGTAGTCAATGATATTAAGGCACAGGGCGGAGAAGCGATTGTCGTTCTGGCCAATGTGGCTAAAGAAGAAGATGTGCAAAATCTGATCGATACGACGGTGAGCACATATGGTACAGTAGATATTCTAATTAACAATGCGGGAATTATGGATGGCATGGAGCCGGCAGCTGATATAACGGATGAGAAGTGGGAGAGATTGTTTGCTGTGAACACAACCAGTGTAATGCGGACAACACGTAAAGTATTGCCGATCTTCCTGGAAAAACAAAAAGGTGTTATCGTGAACATTGCTTCGGCAGGGGGCCTACACGGCGGACGTGCAGGAGCAGCCTATACGGCGTCCAAACATGCGGTCGTGGGCTTCACCAAAAATACAGGGTACATGTATGCTGAGCAAGGCATTCGCTGTAATGCGATCGCTCCAGGCGCTGTGGCAACCAATATCAGCTCCTCCATGACAGGTATTAGCCATTTCGGTGCAGGGCGGCAACAGCTTGGGATGGCAATCAACCCACGCATCGGGACGAGCGAAGAGATCGCCAAAGTGGCTTTGTTCCTTGGATCTGACGAGTCCAGCTTCGTGAACGGAACTGTCGTTACAGCAGATGCTGGCTGGAGCTCTTACTAATCTATTCAAGTGCAGTCGAGCATGGAGTACGGAAATAGTGTGTGAATTAAGGAAGCCGCATAATTATAAGCGGCTTCCTTTTTTTGCACCTATGCACCTACGTACGGTGGATAACAGCATCATATTCCGTGTAGGACAAACGTTTGCATTACTACACGGAAACCCGAAATGAATCAATCTGAGGGTGGCCTTGGTTTGGAAAAGAGTGAGGATTCACGCACGATCAGACGATGGGGGATAATGACCGGATTATGAAGCTGTGGTTCCCCACTAAGAATTTTTAACAATACCTGAACGGCTGTATAACCAAGCTGATAAGTCCCGATGTCGATAGAGCTTAGGGGTGGAGAAGCCAGTTCCGATAATGCAATATTGTTAAAACTGACCACACTGATATCTTCAGGCACCAGATAATGAAGCTCGGCAAGAGCTCTCAATACCCCAAAGGCCACGTTGTCATCGATGACAACAATTGCGGTGGGTCTGTCCGGCAAGGACATGAACAGCGACATCGCTCTGAATCCACTTTCCTGCAGAAATTCGCCTTCCACAATCCAATCACTATCCGCATCCAGCCCGGCTTGGGCAAGCGCTTTTTGGTATCCTAACATACGATCATGCGATAACGTAATGTCCGGAGGACCGCTGACAAATCCGATTCGAGTATGTCCCTGAGCGATTAGATGATGAGTCGCATCATAAGCGGTCTGCACATTATCGTTATCCACCATGGGGGCATTTGGATGAGCTTCACTGCGACCGATTAACACAAAAGGAAACTTTTCCGCTTCCAAAAATGAAATGATGGGATCGTCTCGCTTGGACCCAAGCAGCAAAATACCATCAACTCTACGGCCATGCACAAGGCGGGATATCGCATGCAATTCATTGTCTGATGATGTTTCGGTTGTTAGCAGCAATTCATAATTCATACGGGTGGCATGTGTAATAATACCTCGGAGCAGTTCCCCGAAAAAGTAATTTTGAAACAACTCTTCTGCAGGACGCGGAAGCATAATCCCAAGGGTATGTGTTGTTTTGGAAACCAGGCTTTTCGCGATGATGTTGGGATGGTAGTTCAATTCTTTCATAATTTGCTTCACTTTGAGAGACGTTTTGGTGCTGATTCTAGGATGGTTGGAAATCACCCGTGACACTGTAGAAGGGGAAACACCCGCCAATTTGGCAATATCCTTGATCGTAATCATGTAAAAAAATCCCTTCTGAACAATCGTATAAATATTCTCCTATGGTAATCCAAAGGATACGAGAAATCAATTGCTAACTGCCGAGTAAGGGATGCACGTGAAGTGAAATTAAGGAAGAAAGAGTCAGAACAAGGAAACAGGAAATTACTGTAGGTAGAAGAAGGAAATTGGTTAAAATTGAGCAAATATGGCTTGTGCAAACGTTTGTGCAAATAAAGATCGTTATTGTATGATGTGATTGTTATTGTAGCGCTTACATCAGTGGATTTACATACTTCTTGACTTGTTTACCCCTACATATTGAACCGAGAGGTCATCTTGTCTTCCATTTGAGCAAACGTTTGTACAAAAGAGGATATGGGATGCAAAACCTGACAACATACGCAGACAAAAGGGTGAAAAGCGCGAACTTTGTTGGACCAAGCAGAGGGAAGGGGACATTTTACATGAGAAAATGGCAAGGGGCAACATTGTCCGTCATGATGGCTTTTACACTGGCTGCGTGCTCTACGGGAGGCGGAAGCACATCTCCAACTACGGCAGGTGAGAATCCGGAGGAAGTTGTTCAACTGACAGCCGAGAACCTTCAGCCTGAAGAAGGGGCAACCCTGGTCATCTGGGAGGACAAAAATCAAAGCAGCTTTATTGAACAAAGAGCCAAAAAATTCGAAGAAAAATATGGGGTAACGGTCAAAATGGAGGAATTACCTCCAACCGATCAGGTAACCAAGCTGACGACGGATGGACCAGCGGGTCTGGCGGCAGATGTGGTTGTTTTCCCGCATGATAAGATTGGTAGCGCTTCAGAGGCGGGACTTATTCTGCCCAATGACATATTCGAAGCAGACACCGTAGAGAACACCAGTGACAACGCGTTGAAGGCGGTGACGTTCAAGGATATCCTGTACGGCTATCCGTACAGCGTGGAGACCTACGCCCTTTTCTATAACAAGGCACTCTATCCAGAAGCTCCGAAAAACTTTGATGAAATTATCAGTTTCGCCAAGACGTTCAATAATGTGAAGTCCAATCAGTATGCGCTGATGTGGGAATTGCAGCAATTTTACTATAACTATGCGTTCCTGGCTTCACAGGGCGGTTATATTTTTGGAGACAACGGGATGGATAGCGCGGATCTCGGTCTGAATAACGAAGGTGCCCAGAAGGGCGGACAGTTCTTGCAGACGCTGAAGTCGGAAGTGCTGCCGCTTAAGATGGGTGACGTGAACTATGATATCAAAAAAGGATTATTCTCCAGCGGCAAGCTGGCTATGGACATTAACGGTCCGTGGACCATTGCCGATTATCGCAATGCAGGTATTGATTTTGGCGTTGCTCCGCTTCCGGCAATCGATGGTAAACCGATGACCTCCTTCTCAGGTGTTAAAGCCTATTATGTGAATGCATTTACACAATACCCGAATGCGTCGAAGCTCTTGGCAGCGTTCCTTTCCAATGAAGAAGCTCAGATGGAGAACTTTGACCTGAACGGTACACTTCCTGCGAACAAAAACGTAGCTGCTGATCCGAAGCTACAGGAGGATCCAATCAATAAGGCGTTTTTGGAACAGTTCAACAACTCAACACCGATGCCTTCGCTTCCTGCCATGGACAGCGTATGGGGACCAATCACTTCGGCCATTACGGATATATGGGATACCGATAAGGACGTGAAGGCATCGCTGGACAATGCTGTGAAACAGATCCAGGAAAGCCTTGCAACCGTCCAATAAGGACGAACGACGAATGCGAAGATATGCATAAGAGCTGCATAAGAGCTGCATAAATTGAACTTCATATTTACACCAAAACGTAGAGGACAGAAGAAAGCTACTTCGGAAGCATAGGCTTGCCTTTATCACCTATCGGAAGCTTGTTCTGTCATCGGAGTGGTCAGTGTAAGTACACTTTTGTTCAATGTATACAGGTTAGCAATAGGCGGGGAGGAGAGAGCGAATGCAACAGCAGCATGTCCCGGTGTCTGTTGGACCGAACAGGGAAAGACAGCACCGGATGACAGCGGCCATATGTTCCATCATACTGCAAGGTCTTGGACAGCTGTACAATCGACAATGGATTAAGGGAATTTGTCTACTGTTACTGGAGGGAGCGGGGCTGGCGTACCTGCTTCCTCGCCTGTCACAGGCTGTATGGGGCATATGGACACTGGGGGAAAATACACAGCGTTTTGTCAAAGTGAATGGGTCCACCGTACTTCAAAGGGGAGACCATTCCATCTTTTTGCTGCTTGATGGCATTATCGTATTGCTGGTGTTTTTTGTGTTTATTCTGATCTATATCCTGAATATCCGGGATGCGTACGTCACAGGACTTGCGAGGGAAGAAGGCAAGCAGACCCTGGGCGCAGCGGCATCGCTTCGGAACATGATGGACAAAAACTTTCCGTATCTGTTTCTGTCCATCCCGGCACTAGGCATACTTTTCTTCACCGTTATGCCCATTCTGTTTACGATCACGATCGCATTTACCAACTATTCGGCCCCGGATCATATTCCGCCAGCCAAACTCGTGGACTGGGTGGGATTCAAGACGTTCAGTGATCTGATTCAGCTCAAATCCTGGAGTCAGACATTCTATGGCGTGCTCACCTGGACGGTCATCTGGGCCATCTTGGCGACAGTCACCACCTATTTTGGTGGCGTACTTGTAGCACTGTTGATTGAACAGAGGGGCATACGCTTCAAGAAGCTGTGGCGGACGATTTTTATTCTGCCTTATGCCATCCCGCAGATTATTTCCTTGCTGCTCATGCGTAATCTGTTCAATGGTCAATTTGGTCCAATCAATACCTACATGAGAGCATTTGGGCTGGAGGGATTGCCCTGGCTTACAGATCCATTCTGGGCCAAAGTCACCGTCATTGTTGTCAACATGTGGATTGGTATTCCAGTCAGTATGGTGCTGATTCTGGGTGTATTGACAGCCATCCCTCGTGATCTCTACGAGGCTGCTGAAGTGGACGGAGCATCCGCATTTCAGAAATTCCGGATCATTACGATGCCGTTCATTCTTTTTGCCACAACTCCGGTACTCATCATGCAGTTTGCCGGAAACTTCAACAACTTCAATGTCATCTTCCTGCTGACCAACGGAAATCCATTGCGGGGAGACTACCAGTACGCAGGGGCAACGGACCTACTGGTAACCTGGCTCTACAAGCTCACACTCGACAATAACAAATTCAACATGGCTTCAGCGGTAGGCATTATCATCTTCCTTATTATCGCTTCATTCTCTATCTGGAACTTCCGCCGCTCCAAATCATTCAAGGAGGAGGACATGATTCAATGAAGACACGTAATAATCCGCTGCGTTTGGCCCTGAGTTATGTGCTATTGCTGATCATCGCCGTTGTCTCCATCTACCCGGTGCTCTGGATCTTTCTCTCTTCTCTGAGACCTGGTGCGGCATTGTTCAGTGAACGGTTGTGGCCGGAAGCATTCACGCTTACCCATTACGGTGAGCTGTTCAATAACCCGTCCTTTATGTACGGCAGATGGTATATGAATACGCTGAAAATTGCCTTTTTCACGATGATCTTCTCCACGCTGATGGTGACACTTGGGATGTATGCCTTGTCCCGCTTCCGCTTCCGTGGACGTAAAACGATCCTCTCCACCATGCTGATCCTTGGCATGTTCCCGAGTTTCATGAGCATGATTGCAATCTATATCATTTTGCTGCAAATTAAATTACTCGACACCCACGCTGCGCTTATTCTGGTCTATTCATCAGGAGCGGTACTGGGCGGATTTATCGTCAAAGGTTTCTTTGACACCATCCCGCGCAGCCTAGACGAAGCGGCGCGCATGGATGGTGCGAGTCACCTGCGAGTATTCACCAGCATCATTCTGCCCTTATCCAAACCAATGCTGACTTATGTGGCACTAACCAGTTTCACCGGTGCGTGGATGGACTTTATTTTCGCCCGGCTGGTGCTGCGGACGAAAGAGAACTGGACGCTTGCGGTGGGTATGTGGGATCTGGTCAACCGTTATCAGGACAGTAACTTTACGATGTTTGCTGCGGGGGCGGTACTGATCGCTATTCCAATTACCCTGCTGTTTGTTTTCCTGCAACGATTCCTGGTTCAGGGTCTGACGGCAGGAGCTTCGAAAGGGTAATCCTGTGCCATAACAGCATAGTCAGCCGCGATACCTGCGGCACGCCAACCAGGCACTTCCGTGATGTCATGTCTTTATCGACTGGCAATGCTACGGAAGTGCCTGATTCTGCATGGGCTCGAATGATGATAAGGGAGGAACGTGATGTATGGGCATGAACTCGTCCAGTGAGCCTGAGATTATCGGATACCAAGATGGACAAGCTGCATTGCATAATACCAAAGCTCCGCGAACACTATGGCGTAATGTTACCTTTCGGAGGATATTGTACGGCTATGGCATCTCGGTCTTTGGGGATTGCTTCAATGGGATTGCGATCAGTCTGTGGGTGTTACAGACCACTGGGAGTGCAAAGAGCATGGCAGCTGTACAGATCTGCAATATGGCCGTCAGCTTTCTATTTGGATCGGTGGCGGGTACGGTTGCAGACCGATTGGATCGCAGGAAGCTGATGCTGGCCTCGGATGTATTCCGCGGTGTGATGGCTGTGCTGATTGCAGTTAGCTTGTTCGGCTGGCATGCTCCGTTTCCGGTGGTGCTGCTGTTGCTCTCACTCTCCATGTTTTCAAGCCTGTTTCAGGCCCCTGCATTCCACGCCTCTGTAGCAAGTATGGTGGGCAGGGAGCATATTCAACAAGCAACTGGAACCATTCATATGGTGGATAATCTTGCCCGAATCAGTGGACTAGCGGCGGCGGGAGTTGCTGTTGCTGCATTTGGTGGATTCGTTGCCATATTAATTACAGGGGCAACCTTTCTGTTGTCCGCAGTCTGTGTGCTGATGGCGGGCCGCTTTCCTGAGGTACAGCGATCCGTTAGTCAGCAGACCACGTTTGCTCAGGAATGGCGTAGTTCGTTTGCCTACATCTATCGGAATCCTTTGATCCGATCCATCGTATTGCTCAATCCGTTGCTGATATTATTTTTCATGTCAGCCATGATGCTGGTTCAAGTGATGGCGGTCAAGGTATGGGAGGCGAATCCGGTGCAGTTTGGATTAATTGAAACCTGTATTCCACTCGGATACATGATTGGCTCTGCATTGTTGATTGCTTCGGGAAAACGATTGAAGCGAAGAGGGAGATGGGTGTTTATCGGTCTGATTGTATTAGGTCCGATTTATATTTTTTTGGCGAATGTATCCTCTCCAATCATGGTGTTGCCGTTAATCGTGGGCGGAGGTGCGATGTTCGCGTGCTGTACGATGCTCACCCAGATTATGCTGAGGACAGCCGTTCCAGACGAGCTGCAAGGAAGGGTCTATGGCGTAGTAGGAACAATCACCAGTACAGCGCCTATTCTGGGATTGACTGTTGTCTCCGTATTGGCAGATCAGTGGGGGGCAGCTTCTGTGCTGCAAGGCGTGGGCATATTACTGTTGGCGACAGGTATTCTGGCCGCTACAACATTGAAGTCGATTCGAACCTATCAATGACATGTATGATACATCAAATTGATATGAATTGAACCCACATGTACACATTCAACAGAGAGAGGACAGAAGCAATCTAAGCAACCTCGCTAGGTACAGCAAAACCCGGAGCATACGCTCGTTAGCGTAACTCCGGGTTAGCTTATAGAAGGATTATCTTATTGCCAGTTTACATTAACTGTGGCTGTACCGCTGGTTGGTGTGGTGAACGTGTGGTTGGAACCACCTTCCCACGTGATGGTCGCTCCATTTTTCTTGAAGAATTTGAACTCCAGTTGTTTCCCGGCGGGTACGCTCACATCATAGTACCAATTTGGGTAGGCGTGGATGACCTGATTGAAAGCAGGGCCGATAGCTGTTGTGCCCGTACTCCAGTTGCCCAGTTCTGCCACGTTACCTGTCAGATAGATGTTCTGACCCAGTGTGGTGGACGCATTGTTAATGACAAATCGTACAGTGACCTGATCACCCGTAAGAATGGTAAAGTTGTTATACGCATTGCTGTTAACGCCGTTCGCAGCTACTTTCACAGCATAATTGCCTGCGGCTACCGCTGGGATCGTTACTTTGATCTGTGTATCTTCCCAGGATGTGATTGCAGCACCGGTAACGGCTGTTGTACCGAAGTATACGGTACCTTTGGTGGAGCCAAATCCACGTCCACTAATGGTAACGACATTACCCGGTTTGCCCATCACCGGACCTACATGTCCGATCGTTGGTGTTGTTTCGCTTGTTGTATACTGCCAGACCGCGGTTGCTCCGGCTGCCAGTGTGAAGGAAGAGACGTTACCGTTGGTGGAAGTGATGTTATTACCGTTCAGTACACCGCCCAGTACATCGGTGTAGTTGCCTGTTGGCAGTGAAGTGCTTAGATTCGCAATGCTTGCTGGTGTGGAAAGATTACGGTTCACCGCAACAACAGCTACACTTTTGCCAAATTTGCGTTCATAGACGTACACATCATTATTGATCCAGCGTTGCTGAGTGGAGCCATAGGCGATTGCTGGATTGGATTTGCGCAGAGGGGCCAGCTTGCTGATCACGTTGAAAGCAGTGGTTGTTTTGGAGAAGGAAGGCATTTTGGCCCGATTATCAGGGTCCCCGTTTCCAGTCAGATACTGCTCGGTACCATAATAGATGGCAGGTACGCCGCGTGAAGTCAGGGTGAAGGCCAGCGCTTGTTCCAGACGACGGTTGTTGACGGCACTTGTTTTGAACCGATCCATATCATGGTTGTCGATGAACGTGACTTGGTCATTCACCTGATTGTAATCTGCGGCTGTGCCAGTAATCATTGAATCCAGAGCATACATGTTGGATGTGTTATCCCGGAAGACGTCACGTACGGCAGAGTTAAAGCGGAAATCGAGTAGACTCATCCCGGATTCATTGGAAAATTCCGTGTTATCCGCATCGGATGCAGCGGATCCCAGGAACCATTCACCAAAGGTGAATACAGGTTTATGTGCATAGATGGAGGACATCCAGCTCTTTTGCCAGCCGAGAGGCATATGTTTCACCGCATCAACGCGAATACCATCCACGCCCATATCAAGCCATAGCTTGATTGCATCTTTGAAATATTGATCAATGGTACTGTTATTGTGATTCAGGTCAGCGAGGTCATAGAGGTTTTTGTAGATACCATTCTCCAGGGAGGAAAAATCGGAGCCGCCGTTGTGATGGAAATATCCATTTGTATCATTTGTGTATCCGCCAACAAGATTACCGTTATCGTACAACTTGCCATTCTCAGCAAAGGATGTATCGGTTTCCATGGCAGGAGACGTATGGTTCGGTGCAAAGTCAATGACGATCTTGATGCCTTTGGCATGAGCGGTTGTAATCAGATTTTGAAAGTCAGCCATCGTTCCGAAATACGGATTGGTCTTCTTGAAATCACGTGCCCAGTAACCATGATACGCTGTGTTGATCACGCCGCCGTAGTTGATGGTAGCGAAGATATTTTCGACCGGTTGGGAGATCCACAGTGCCGTAACGCCCAGATCGCTAAAATAGTTATCGTTGATTTTGTTGATCAAACCCTGCCAGTCGCCTCCGCAATACAACTTCAGGTTACTACAAGTGGCATCGTAGGCAGCTCCGGTAGGATTGTTGGAAGGATTTCCGTCCAGGAAGCGGTCCGTAAAGATCTGATAGATGACGTCTGTACTAAAGTTCTGCTTGTTGGTAACCGCGGTATCCGCATCGGCATAGATCGCTGAAGCAGGCAGATAGGGAAGTGCGCCCCCTGCAAGTAAACTGAGTGTCAGTGTTGTGCTGAGGAGTACACGTTTGGCCATTTGAAACATAGTAATCCACCCTTCTCGTGAATGTAGTAGTTTAGATAAACAACCAACCCGGCTCTTGAATAATAGCGCTTTCAATACAGCGAAGTGTTACGCAGTGGATTGAAGACTTCCCTCCTTTTGACACGCCAACAACCCCGGCATCTCCTTCGGGAGTTACCGGGGTTGTCCTAAACCGCTCAGGTTTAAAAGCATGGCCCTCGAGTTATGATCACAACGTTATCGTAAGAAATATTGGATCTTATGTCAATAACTTTTTTGGGAGCATTTATTTTCTATTTTTATGTTTACAAAAGCACGTCCGGGGATTTAAACTATTCGCAGATTCACAATATAAGGGCTATGTATCCCGGGACACTTACGTGTGTTCTAGGACAACCCCGTCTCTTCTGAGGCGGGGTTATTTGTATTATACAGTCGAATCGGGAGAAGAGAGGCGGTTGATGATCGTTGAGTACCCATTCTGTCATCGAATGTTTGGAAGGCATTCAGGCGTCGCGGCTGGGCAATATCCGCAACATTTATGTGTACCTCCCGCCCGGTTACCATGAGCAGGCAGCTCGGCATTATCCGGTTCTGTACGTTCATGCGGGGCAGCGGGCTTTTGGTCCATCCCGGCCAGGCAATGAAACATGGAACATGGATCAGGCAGCGGACGGACTAATTGCCTCCGGGCAGATTGAATCCCTGATTATTGTCGGCATTACGCATGTCCGTCCAGTAACACACAACGAATTCTATCACTTCGTCGCTCCGGAGAGAGAGGCCGTGAGTGTGGGGTGTTCAGGCATCGCCTATGAACATTTCATCATGCATGAGCTCAAGCCGATCATTGATCATCGTTACCGGACGTTGCCAGACAAGTCGAATACCGGGTTGTTGGGTTCATCTGCCGCAGCACTTTGTACATTGCACATGGGGATGCGAAATCCGGATGTTTTCGGAAAAATGATCATGATGTCGCCTTTTTATGTGGATGTGCAGTTAGACGAAACATCGGAGAGCGGACTGTTGGAAGAAAACATGTATCGCTTGCCAGAAGAGGTACCCGACGTTCGAATGTGGATGGATATTGGAGATACGGAAGGATTGTTTCTGCCTTCCCAGGTCAGAAGGGTAGCTCATCAAGTACTTGAACGCGGAGTAGGATCGGGTGAGGAATTGGCATTTCTGGAACAGCAGGGTGCCTGTCATCAGGAAGGTGACTGGGGAGCACGCCTTCACCTCCCGTTACTGTACATGTTCGGCCACGTGGGTAAGCCCTCCTCGCTCGAACTGCTTGGAAGGGATGTCATCGGACTAGAGGGTGGAATGACCGTGTGTATCAATGCACAAATGCACTACGAGAGTGGATTGGTTCAGAGTCTGCTGCATGGGAATTATACTTCGAGTGACCCGAATGTACTTCAGGTTCATGCGAGTGGAGAGTTGGTTCCTGTCGGTATTGGAGATGCATCCATCACACTGACTATGGGGGAACTGTCTGCTACACGCATCTATACGGTCGTTCCTGAATTGTCCAATCATGTGGAGGTCTGCATTGGTGCAGAGGTAGCTCCCGACGAAGACTCGGAGGAAACGATATATGGTGGGATGGGCATGAAGCTTGTCCGTTCTGGTAAAGGTCGATATGAAGGTTGTTATCGAGTCCCGCGAGATAGTGGGTTCTCCTTCCGGTTTACTCGCGGTTTCCGTCGTTTCGAGACCGATGTGGATGGCAAACCTATTGCCAATCGGGTATTTCGAGCGACAGATGATATGTCTGTGCATTACCTAATCCAATCCTGGGGCAGTACGTCAGCCAAAACGGGAACAGGAGGCCCAAAATGATCATTCCTTCATTCGCTCCAGTGCTGGACATTCCTTATTATTATCCCTGCAATTTTCCTCTGATTCATGAAGTGCTCCATCGACAAGGATCCATCACAAGTCTTGCACTGCTGGCGGCAAGTCGGTTGTACAGCCTTCCTTCGTGCGGGGATAACGGACTGGTGAAGCCTTATTTTCACAAGCTGGATTATGCAGAGCCGATCTGGGAGATGTATGGTCAGCGACAGCTGGACAGCTTTGAGGAAGGCAAGACGCAGATCCGGCAGCATATTGGCGAAGGTGGGCTTTTTTTGGCTACAGGAACCAGTTATCATCTGCCTTACTGTGAGGATTATCAGAATCCCGAGTACATTCGCAAACACGTGAAGCAAAGCTCCCGACTGCATCTGGTAGACCATTGGATTGCCGTATATGGTCTGGATGATGAGCATGTTCATGTCTACGATCCCGTGCCCTCCAAGTATAAGGGGAAGGTTGCTCAAGCAGCCTTTCATGATTTCTGGAAAGGGAACCGAAGTATCCCCGAGCTTGCGCATGCCAAACGCAAAGAAGAACTCCGAACGTATGGCACCATGGACATTCGGGCGACTGTGAAGCTGGACTATGACGGTTACCGAGACATGTTGATCCAGGCGTTAACAACGCAGATTGAAGAATTTCTGACAGGCCGGACGATTACGCAAGGAGAGCGGAATTTTCATTTTGGACATGTGGTGTCTCTGCGACTCTTAGATGCACTGCTTGGGGCGAATGAAGGGGATCAGGCCAATGAAATGTTAATATCGGGTCTGCTGTTTGATATGCGATGGAGTCGATATTTTCTTCGAGATCTTCTTCAGGAGTCTGTCTTATGGCTCGGTTCTCCATTTGATCAATATGCGAGAGAATTCAGCGAGATCATTGTACGTTGGGAGAAGGCCTATAATATGCTTCAGGTCAGTCGGATAAAGCAGCGTGAGCAGTGGAAAGTACAGCTAACAAGTGTAATTAAAATGTTGGTCACCGATGAATGGCAATGGTATGAGTCACTTCGACAGTCCATACCTCAGGCAGATTGCTTCCCACGTCAGGCCGTGTTGATGATTGGACAAGAACACAGGGAGGATTTGCTCCGTATCGTATTGGATAGTTGCCGGGAGTTAAACGCGTACCATAATACCACGATTCCACTTGGTGAGGGTGGTAACGCTCCACTGTACGGACGAAGTGGGCAACTGGATTCGCTGGAACTCGTGTCATTGCTTGCAGTGGTAGAGCAGGGAATCGAAGATCGTTGGGGTACGGGAATGGGAACTGCTCTGGCGGAGATGGCTGCTGCTTCTATGCCGGAAAGCCCATATCAGACCGTGGGTTCACTTGTTGATTATCTCGCACAGCAATGGGCGCCTGCCGGTAAGGAGGATGCAACATGTTGAACCAATTCTTGCTTGAACGATTCGCGGAACAGGGACAGCAACCTGCGCTGATCTGGAAGGAACAGGAGTACAGCTATCGGTGGCTGCTGGAACAGGTTGGCATCATGAGTAAGTGGATTACAGCAGAAGGGCTGACTGGGCAACTTGTAACGCTGGAGGAAGACTATTCCCCCTATGCAGCGGCAGCATTGGTTGCTTTGCTCGGACAAGGGTGTATCGTGCTCCCCATGGATCGGAACCTGGTTGAAGCCAAACGAGAGGAATATATCCAGCTGGCACAGGTGAAGTGGCGTTTGGGCGTTGAAGAAGGCAAGTTGTGCATTCGGCAAACATGTGAATTATCTGGAGAGGTTCCTGTGTTGTTATCCTCGCTGGCACAAGAAGGCGTAGGCGGACTTGTACTCTTTTCATCCGGATCAACGGGAGTGAGTAAAGCGACTGTGCATCGTGCAGATCGGCTGTTACATGGTTTTCGGCGGCAGGTTCGGCCTTTGCGAACGATTCCATTCATGATGTTTGATCATATCGGCGGTGTGAATACAATGCTGCAATCCCTGTCCAGTGGGGGCTGTCTCTGTATCATTGCAGATCGATCTCCCGAAGAAGTGTGCCGAACGATTGAGAAGTTTCGTGTGCAGGCTCTTCCGGTCTCTCCAACATTTATGAATCTGTTGCTGCTGGGTAGAAATGATGAGGGGTATGATCTGTCGAGTCTCGAAGTTGTGTCATACGGATCGGAAGTGATGCCTGAATCCGTACTGGCAGCCTGGAACCGGAGATTTCCACAACTAAGGACGATACAAGCCTATGGCATGTCTGAACTTGGCATTCTGCCAACCCGCTCCAAAGAGCCAGGCTCGCTGCTGTTTTCCATTCAAGATGAAGGGGTCAAGTACCGGGTGGTGGAAGGAGAATTACAGATCCATACCGAAACTGCGATGATCGGATATTTGAATGCACCTTCACCTTTTACAGAGGACGGGTGGCTACGTACTGGGGATGAAGTTGTGCTGGAGCAGGGTTACATTCGTATTCTGGGACGTCGTTCCGAGATCATTAACGTAGGGGGACGGAAAGTGTATCCTGCCGAGGTCGAGGGTGTTCTGGAAGAGATGGAATGTATTGAAGCGGCTGTAGTTTCGGGAGAACAGAGTGGTATCACGGGTCAGAGGGTGAAGGTGACTATCCGGCTGGCTACAGAATGTACTCTCACCGATCTGCGGCGATCCATCTGGGAATATTGTCAGGACAAGCTGCCTTCATACAAAATTCCGCAGAAAATCGTAATTACACAGGGAGCGCTCGTAAGTTCAAGAATGAAGAAAATACGAAAACCAATGACTTCGACACCCTTCGCCTCGGCTGGGAAATAGGTCGCAGCCTCGAAGAGTTTCACCTTGCTTGAATCGGTATCGCTAACGAACCTCAAACATCGTATTGAGGGGATAATCAAGAAAAGTAAAACCTAACGAATCTCAGTAACGTTATTGCTTCAAAAATACGGCTTCGGGTCTCGAAAATCGACGTATTGGGCGAAATAAGGTCTCTCTGATTCGTTAGGCATTTAACCCGCGTATAATGAAGCGAATAAGGTGTGCTGGGTTTGTTAGAATATGACGTATAAGATACAGAAGAGGCTGTCCTTGGTCTGATATGCTACCCATACAGTAACAGGATTTTATTATTTCACCTGTCTACTTTATGGGGAGCATATCACCTGGAGGACAGCCTCTTTGAAGTTATTTTCCCTTGTTAGCTGTATTTATCTCAGGCCTCAGCTGGCTGTTTAACTTCAAGTTGCATCAGGGAGAATCCGTATGCTTCCAGATCGAGGGTCAGTTTATTTTGACGAGCTTCCACGGTGTTTGATGTGAACAGATTTCGCCAGATGCTATGATCTCCCAAGGGGAGTTCAAGGGTGCATGGTTCATCACCCGCATTAAGAACAAGAAGCATGCGCTCTCCCGTATGCGAATCCAATCGTTCGATGGCAAGACAAGGGTCTCCGGCTTTTGCATATACAATCTTCAGTTCCGTGCTGCGCAGGGCAGGGTGCTGTTTGCGAAGGGAAATCGTACGGGTGAAGAATTCCAGAAGATCGCGATTCTGTTTGGTCTCATCCCATTCCATACACTTGCGGCAACCCGGATCATATCCCCCATCAAGTCCCACTTCATCTCCATAATAGATACATGGCACACCTGGATACGTAAGTAGTAACGTAACGGCAAGTTTCATCTTGCGCTGGTCTCCATCACATAAGGTCAGCAGTCTGGGTGTATCATGACTTCCGAGCAGATTGAAGGACGCTTCGGTCACAGGCTGTGAATAGGCTGCGAGCAGTTTGCCGATCTCATTGGCAAATGCGAGTCCGTCGAGCTTGCCGTGCACCGTATAGTCCAATACCGAATTGGTAAACGGATAATTCATCACGGCATCGAACTGGTCTCCCTGAAGCCACATGAGCGAATCATGCCAGATCTCACCGAGCAGATAGGCGTCAGGTTTAATGGCTTTTACCGTCTGACGGAATTCGCGCCAGAACTGATGATCCACCTCATTCGCCACATCGAGCCGCCATCCGTCAATGTCCATCTCCTCAATCCAGAAACGTCCTACCTCTAATAGGTATGCCTTCACTTCAGGGTGTTCCGTGTTCAGTTTCGGCATGAGCGGTTCAAAGGCAAAGGTGTCATAAGTCGGTATACCATCCTCCACACGCGGCGGCCAATCTTTGATATAGAACCAATCTGCGTAGGGAGAGGCAGCTCCATTCTTCATGACATCGACAAAAGGAGGGAACTCTCTGCCGGAATGGTTGAACACCGCATCCAGAACGACACGTATGCCGCGCTGATGACAGGCATCCACGAACGCCTTGAACTGTTCATTGGTTCCAAAGTGAGGATCAACCTTCATGTAATCGCCTGTATTGTATTTGTGATTCGTCGTGGCTTCGAACAACGGACAGAAATAAATGGCATTGATGCCGAGCTGACTTATATGATCCAGATGATCCAGCACACCTTGGAGATCGCCGCCGAAGAAGTTCACCGGTGTAGGTTCTCCTCCCCAGGGTTCAGCATTTTTGGGACTGAGGGATGGATCACCATTGGCATAACGTTCAGGGAAAATCTGATAAAACACAGCGTCCTTAACCCAGGCAGGCGGTTCAAAAATGTCGACTGGATTCATAAATGGAAAATCAAAGAATTCGAGCGGATGATCAGGCAGCGCCTGCTCGAATCCGCGCTCCGTCATCCAGACCGATTCCTCTCCTTGAATCAGTTGGAAACCATACCGTAATCGGCGATAGGGAGGTGAAGTCTCAGCTTCCCAATAATCGAACATTTCATCCCGGGCAAAGATATGCATAGGGGTGTGTGTGATCGTCCGATCCCAGGCATATTTGTCTCCCGTAATCGCAATCACCGCATCCAGGTCCCCACGTTTGGACCGAAGTCGCAGGTGCATGGTCGAGCGGTCATACGCATAGGACCAATTGAGTTTGGGGCGATGGTAAACGGCTTCAAGAATCATGTAAATCACTCCTCGTCAGATGATGAAATTCAGATAAAAGTGGCCATTAAACGCAAAAAAAGGCACAACCTCAATTGTTCACGAGGTTGTACCTTTCGGCAGCATAGCCTTTTGATTATAGTGCTATTATACGAACTAACTCAGCAAAAGAAAACACTTTTTTTCCTTAAATTTCAAATTGTTTTATTCGAAATGTAGGACGCATATCTGCAATTACTGTTTTTTATAAATCAAATCCAAGTTTATTGGCGTATGCAGAGAATTCTTTGTGAAATTTCTCGATATTTTTCTTGCCGGTAGCAATTTTGGCATTGGCTTGTTTCAGGACAGCGCTGTTTACCGTTGTTTTGGAGACAGATTTTTTAGCGAGTTGGAATCCTTCCAGCTGTGTATAGCTACCTTTGATCAAGTTGGCATGGATTTTTTGCAATTCCGCATTTTGCGGTTTGATCATCTTCAGCTTGGATACATATTTGGTGTAGTTAGGAATCGCTGTATTGGTCAGTTTCAAGAAAACGGACTTGCGATTGGATGATGTAATGTAAAATCCACCTCCCAAAGCATTGAAGGCTCTCTCCTCATATAACGATGCCATATCCAACTGATCAAGGTAGTTGAGGAAATCTTCTTCTTCGACTGTAGGGATCGGTTCTTGTTCTGACGTGTCAATTTCTTCATAGTATTCGTCTTCCGAATATGTAGTGGCTGAGTCATCCGCAGCAGCGGCATAGGACCCTACAGGTGCGAACACCCCGCCGAGCAAGACAAAACTCATAATGATTGATAGTACCCATGATTTCTTCACGTGTTAATATCCCCTATCTATAGATGTGATTTTATTCCAATGGATAATCTAACATAGTACAACAAGAAATTACAGGAATTGTTTTACAGTAAATTCATCAATCAAACGCATATGAATGATTAATGATTCACCAGCAAAAAGGACATGTATTAGATGAAGCTAAAAGTAAGAAGAGAGATTTGTATATTTAGCAGGTAAGAAAAAAATTACATATATGGTTTATGTGGAGGCGTATTGTATCGATATATATTGTATTGGTTTAGTTAATTTATCTTTATTTAATGTTGTTTTATGAAGTTACAGAGTTCGACAGGGAGTGAAAAGTTTTTCCAAATAAAATGCTTGTATAATGATTTCATCTCCATTACAATACAATTGATAATGAGATTCAATATCATTTAGATAAAAAAGGGGAGACGGATTTCATGTATAAAGTAAAGAAAAATCTATACATTTATGCAGCACTTATTCTGATGATTTCACTACTTGCTGGTTGTGCTTCGGGTGGAAGTGCCGAGACAACAAATACGTCCAGCCAAGCTGCAAGCAGCAATGAGAGCAATAATGAAAGTGATACAACTGCCAGTGCGACTGAAGATCAGACCCGAGTGATCAAACATGCCATGGGCGAAACCACAATCAAGGGAACCCCGCAAAAGATCGTGACACTGTTCCAGGGTGCGAATGATGTCGTTGTTGCACTTGGCGTGAAACCGACAGGCGTGGTGGAATCCTGGGTTCAGCAGCCAGTCTATGAATATCTGAGAGCAGATCTGGACGGAGTTCCACAAGTAGGACAGGAATCGCAACCCAATCTGGAAGAGATCAACAAGTTGAAACCCGACTTGATTATTGCTACGAAGATCAGACATGAAGAGATCTATGAGCAACTGTCGCAGATCGCACCAACGGTAGTGACGGAGACGCTTTTTGACTGGAAAGAAACGGTGAAAACTGTTGGGGAAGCGATGAATAGGGTTGAGCAATCGGATAAATTGTTGTCTGATTGGGATGGCCGTGTAGCTGATTTCAAAGAGAAAATGGGGGATCGTCTGCCAATTGAAGCAACCATCACGAACTTTAGAGCCGATCAGGTTCGTATTTTCTACATGGGATATGCGGGTAAGATTCTGAATGAACTTGGGTTCACCAGACCTGCCGGACATGACGCAGACACATGGGGAGTTGAATTGACTTCCAAAGAAAACATTCCAGATATGAATGCAGACATGATCTTCAACTTCAATTCAGGCACAGAAACAGATGCCATTCAGAAAAATTATGATGATTGGACCAGCAGTCCACTGTGGAAAAACCTTGATGCAGTCAAGAATAACCAACTGGTTCAGGTCGATGAAGTGGCCTGGAACATGGCAGGTGGATACACATCAGCCAACATGATGCTGGACGATCTATATAAGCAGTTCAACCTGAACTAACGAACAGGAGCAGGACCTGCCATGCACCAGAACATTCGTTAACGAAGTGTATGGGCAGGCAGGTCTTTTATCATTTTACAGATGAAAGAGTGAGAGTATGTTTCCCCTTTTTACAAAGGCAAGCGCCAAGATCTATGGACTGGTTGGTTTATTCATATTACTTCTACTTGCTTGCCTAGCCAGTATGATTCTGGGACGTACGCATATCACGTTTCAGATGGTATGGGAAGCACTGCAATTCTATGACGAAAGTTCTGTGGAACATGTGGTTCTGCTGACGGAACGGTTGCCACGTACGGTTATTGCTGCTGTTGTAGGAGCAAGTTTGGCAGTGGCGGGTGGGCTGATGCAGGCATTGACACGTAACCCGCTGGCATCACCAAGTGTGTTCGGGATCAATTCTGGTGCGATCTTTTTTATTGTTATTGCCATTGTTGTATTGTCCGTATCTTCGCTCACTACCATGATGTGGTTTGGTTTTGCAGGGGCTGCTGTAGCCGCGGCAATTGTATATGGGCTAGGTTCCCTAGGTCGTGATGGCCTGACACCGATCAAAATTGTACTGGCAGGTACGGCAATCTCCGCGTTATTTGCCTCGTTCACACAGGCCATTCTGGTGCTGGATGGAACCGGATTGCAGGATGTACTGTTCTGGCTTGCCGGTTCAGTAAGTGGACGGACGTTGGATATGTTATATCCTGTTCTGCCGTACATGACAGCCGCAGCTATTGTCTCTTTGTTCATGGGCAGAGCCATCAATCTGCTCTTGACGGGTGACGATATCGCCAAAGGCATGGGACAGAATGTACTTCTGGTCAAGGTGCTCATGGGAATTGTTACGGTATTGCTGGCGGGTGGTTCGGTTGCCGTAGCCGGTTCGATCGGTCTCGTCGGTCTGGTTGTCCCGCATATCATGCGTGCATTTGTAGGCAACGATTACCGCTGGCTTGTTCCTTACTCTATTGTAGGGGGAGCGATTCTGTTGCTGTCCGCGGATGTGGTTGCAAGGTTGGTGATCATGCCGCAGGAAGTTCCACTCGGTGTCATGACTGCACTGATTGGCGGACCCTTCTTCGTGTATATTGCCCGCAAGGGGGTGACGAAGATATGAGGAAGGTGTTGACTTTTCGCAACAAAAAAGACACTGTCTCAGTGCAAATGGAACGAAAATCACTGGTTGTCATCGGTGTATGTATCCTATTGTTCCTGATGGCAGGAGTGGTCGGTACCAGTGTAGGCAGTGACTTTATTTCTCCGCTGGATGTGCTCAGAACGATATTTGGTCTGAATGCAGGAGAGCATGACTTCGTCGTGCTGACCTTAAGACTGCCAAGGGTGCTATTATCTCTGCTCGTAGGAGTAGCCCTCGGTATGTCAGGCGCACTTCTGCAAGGCATTATCCGTAATCCGCTGGCCTCACCGGATGTCATCGGCATCACCGGCGGCGCGGCCGTTGCAGCTGTAGGTTTTGTTACGCTGTTAGGTGGAGCGGTAAGTATCAAGTTGTTGCCATTGTTCGCCATCGCTGGCGCAATTGTGACGGCTTTGATCATCTATGTGCTTGCCTGGAAAAAGGGAGTCAGTCCGATCCGTCTGGTGCTGATCGGCATTGGGGTATCGGCCATTACCGGAGCCGGGACGACCTTTATGCTGATCCTGAGTCCGTTCTACACGGCAGGTCAAGCCTATATCTGGCTGACAGGAAGTATATACGGAGCATCGTGGACCGATGTCCGAACGATTTTACCGGTTATAGTAATTGTTATACCGCTGGCGATCTGGTTCGCCCGTAGCCTGAATGCACAGGAGTTCGGGGATGATCTGGCCACAGGGCTGGGTGTAACTGTGCAGCGGCATCGTTCAGCGTTGTTGTTATGCAGTGTACTGCTGGCGGGAATCGCCGTTGCGGTTGCCGGAACCATTGGTTTTGTAGGCCTTATCTCTCCACATATTGCCCGAAAGCTGGTTGGACGGATGTTTGGCAGTATGCTGATTGTGTCTGGACTGGTTGGTGCTCTGCTTGTATTTGCGGCAGATCTGATTGCCCGCACTGCCTTTCTACCGCTGGATGTTCCCGCAGGGGTATTCACCGCAGGCGTAGGCGCACCATTTTTCCTGTATTTGTTGTTCAAGAATCGAAATCAGTTTTGAGGAGGAGAGAGCTGTGAGTATTCTGGAAGCCAAGGAGCTTACGATCTCCTATGGAGCAGATCCCATTATTGAAAATTTGAACCTGACCATTCCCAAGGGAAAGATTACCGTCCTCATTGGCAGCAACGGCTGTGGCAAATCTACGCTGCTGCGTACGATGGCCCGGTTGCTGAAATCCAGCTCCGGTTCGGTGCTGCTGGATGGCGAAGAGATTGCAAAGCTGCCGACCAAGGAAATTTCAAGACGCATGTCCATCCTGCCGCAGGGCCCGACCGCTCCGGAAGGCTTGACGGTGAACCAACTGGTTAAGCAAGGACGTTATCCACATCAAACATGGCTGAAGCAATGGTCACGAGAGGATGAGCGCATGGTCAAGCTGGCACTGGAGTCCACACATCTGACAGAACTCGCGGATCGACCTGTGGATGCATTGTCCGGTGGACAGCGTCAGCGTGCCTGGATTGCGATGACACTTGCGCAGGGTACCGAAACGCTGCTATTGGATGAACCTACAACCTATCTGGATATGACACATCAGATTGATATCCTCGATCTGTTGTTTGATTTGAACGAACGGGAAGGACGCACGATTGTTATGGTACTTCATGATCTGAACCTGGCATGTCGTTATGCGCATCACATTGTGGCTGTTCACAACAAGTCGATCTACGCAGAAGGAAAACCGGAAGATATTGTCACACAGGAGATGGTTCGTAAGGTTTTCCAGATGGAGTGTGAGATTGCAGTTGATCCACTGTTTGGCACACCAACCTGCATACCACATGGAAGAGGAAGGAAGCTGAATGGGGAACAGCGTTATACTCAACTGGCTTGAGGATCAAAAAGTCTACTTTTGATTCGTTTAATAAATTATTCAAAACTCCACATCGACTCCATTGTATAAAGACAAATTAGGCAAGCCGTTGGTAAAACCATGTCCCAAGCTTGCCCGGTTTGTTGTGCCTATTATTCGATAAAAGCATACCAGCATCGACTCAAACCTACACAAAATTCAATCTTATTTTTCCTTAAAAGTTTATTATTGACAATATAACTCGAATTGCCATAAAATAGATTTTGTATGATATTGATAATCATTATCAATATTAAATTACAATAAAAATTGATGAACGTATGAGCAATATAAGTTGAATTCAAATTTCACACGTTAACGGAGGGGGCAGAACAGATCTGAAGAAGCGGAGCTACAAGTTTTCTGCAAGAAAGCTGCATCGGAAGCATAAGCTGCGCCTTTATCACCGGATTTCCCCTTTGTATAAGGGATTCAAAAAATCTGGGGATAACAGCGATTGGAAGGTTGTTCTGTCATTGTAGTGTCAGCGTAAATAATCTTTAATTCAACTTATATAGGAGCGAGTACTTTCATTCGATCGAGGAGGATTTTCAGTGTTTCCGAAAGGGATTCATAATCTGCAAAACCGACTCATTATAAGCAAAGCGAGAGAAATGGGTATCACCTGTGAGCCACTTCTTGAGGGATGCGAAGATTTTCTGAAGCTGTCTGTAGGGGACCAAGAGATCATCATTAACAAAACCAGATCTCATCGTCTGCCGTTAATCGCTGGACTGCTCGCGAAGAACAAGCAGGCATGTAATATGTTGTTGCATGAACAGGGGATGCCTGTACCATCATTTATCGTGATCCCGGAGATGAGGAGTGAAGCAGTAGCTTTTCTGAATAGATACGGCTCTATTGTAGTGAAACCGCTGGATGCGAGCAGCAGCATGGGCGTGACGTTGGATGTGCGTACTGAAGAAGAACTGGAGGCAGCCATTCATCTTGCGAGTGTCCACGGCAGCAGCATTATGTTACAGCAATATGTGACCGGAATCGATTACAGAGTGCTGATCATTAACGGTGAAGTGGCGGCTGTGAACCAGTATCGGCCTGTCTATGTTGAGGGAGACGGAACTTCAACCGTTCGGGCGTTAATTGAGCAGTTGAATCAGGGACGAATCGAGATGACACCCATTGGCGAGTATGAAGCATTTCCCGAGGTTAATGCAGAAACGGAACGACTGCTGGAGGTATTACATGCACAAGGGACAACACTGGATGAAGTTCCTGACGCCGGAAAAGAAATCGAGCTGTACAATCTCCGCAATTCTGCCGCCGGAAAAATCAGTGAATTCTACAAGGATTGTACCGAAATCATTCATCCCGAAAATGCCCGGATGATTATTCAGGCGGCAAAGACTCTTCAGATCGATGTAGCAGGAGTCGATGTTCGTTGTCATGATATCCGCACCCCGATCTCCAGAGATCTGGGAGGCATCCTGGAAGTGAACGCCTTGCCAGATCTGACACACCACGTCTTTCCCCATGGTGGAACAACTCGTGATGTGGTTCGGTTATACCTGGAATACCTGTGTCAGGAGCAACTTGAATATAAATAAATATAGCTTATAACAACGTATAGATGACAATATATGACGGATAACGGATAACGGATAACGGATACCATCATTTAATTCGGACCTCACCATGATTTTGAACCAATACCAGGTCATATGCAAAATGTAGAACAAGAATCACAGGCAGCAGGTTCAGCCTGAATCGATTATAAGGAGCGTTAGAGGGCTATGTCAGTAGAGGTGCAGACGGAATATCTGAAGATGCAAAATGAGAAGGAATCCAATGCAAGATCGTACCCGAGACATTTCCCGCTTGTCATTAGCAAGGCCCATGGGGTGAAGATTACCGATACGGAAGGCCGCGTATTCTACGATTGCCTGGCGGGTGCAGGAACATTAGCGTTGGGGCATAACCATGACACGGTGGTCAACGCCATTCGCGATGTTCTGGATCAGCAAATTCCGCTTCATACACTGGATTTGGCAACGCCGCTGAAGCTTTCATATATGCAAGAACTGTTTTCCATTCTCCCGGCAGAGATGCGAGACAAAGCCAAAATCCAGTTCTGTGGTCCAACCGGAGCGGATGCCGTAGAAGCAGCCATTAAGCTGGTCAAACATGCAACAGGTGGCAAGTCTATTCTTGCCTTTCAGGGAGGTTATCACGGTTCGACCCAAGCGACGATGTCGATGAGTGGCAACCTGAGCAAGAAACAACATCTGCAAAGCCTGCTACCCGATGTTCATTTCCTGCCGTTTCCTTATGAATACCGCTGCCCATTTGGTGTTGGTGAGGGCATGACGGCCCGGTTGAGCGCACAGTATATCGAGAACCTGCTCGATGATTGCGAGAGTGGGATTGCCGCACCGTGCGGAGTCATTGTGGAGACGGTCCAGGGCGAAGGCGGGGCGATTCCGGCAGACATTGAATGGCTGAGGGAGCTGCGTCGAATCACAGCAGAGCGAAATATTCCGCTCATTATCGACGAAGTGCAGACAGGCATTGGACGGACAGGCCGGATGTTTTCATTTGAACATGCCGGGATTGTACCCGATGTAATTGTCTGCTCCAAAGCAGTTGGCGGAAGTTTGCCGATGTCTGTTGTCATCTACAAAGAAGAGCTGGACCAATGGCAACCTGGTGCACACACAGGTACGTTCCGTGGCAATCAGCTAGCCATGGCAGCGGGACTTGCTACACTTCGTTATATTCGGGAACAGGATGTTCTACACAACGTGCATCTGCGCAGTGAGCAGTTCATGAATCAACTGAATTCATTGAAAGAGCGGTATGCAGAGATTGGTGATGTGCGAGGCAGAGGACTGATGATTGGTGTTGAGGTGGTTGATCCAATGGGACGCAAGGATCGTCTGGGACATTATCTGCCTAATGGTGCGCTGGCTGAGTCTATTCAGCGTGAATGTTTCAAGAATGGATTAATTGTAGAACTGGGCGGGCGTCATTCAGCTGTTGTTCGTTTTCTGCCGCCGCTGAATATTACGGAGCAAGAAACGAGTGCAATCCTTGCGATCTTTGAGAAATCGGTAGCTGAAGCGATTGCCTCAGCAACGGCCGCATGCTGAAGCTTTCTCTGATGAAGAGGCATGCAGTATTACTCGCGATTCTAATCGGTGCTTTTTCGCTGGTGCTGACCAACAGTGCATTTAACCTGCTGCTGCCTTATTTTGTGCAATACTATCAGATCTCTACGACAGCAGGCGGGTGGATTATCGCGCTGTACATGCTGGCTATGACGTTAACGATGCCGGTGGCGTCCCTGATTGTGGACCGACTGGGGCGTAAGCAGACGTATATGTTGGGGATCAGTATCTATGGACTGTTCTCGGTAGCAGGTGCGTTGTTTTATCACTCTATTGAGGTACTGTTGCTGGTTCGTTTCATGCATGGCGTTGCCGCGGGGCTGATGATTCCGTTATCACTTGTGCTGCTGTTTGATGTCTACGGACCGGAGGTAAGGGGACGAATTACAGGAGCGTGGGGCTTGCTTCTTATGTTGGCTCCGGCTGCCGGGCCTACGCTGGGTGGTTTCATCATTCAGTATGGACGGCTTGAAATGTTGTTCTGGCTCAATGTGCCGTTAGCTGTGTTCTCGTTGATCGGCTGCGGTCGAGTCATTCAAACCTATATCCCTGCCCGTAGGAAAAAATGGCATCCATCCAGTGTCATAATGCTGATCTGCGCTGTAGGTGCCCTTAGTCTGGGGGTACAGTTGTACGCAAGTCCTGTCGTGGCAGTATGGGTACCTTGGATGCTGATTGCGCTCGGTGTGGTGCTGCTCATTCGTTTTGTCCAGACAGAGAACGGTCGCAAGGAACCGCTGATCCGGTACCAGTTGCTGCGGCGTAATGCCGTCTTTCCGCTGACCGTGCTGATCTCGACCATTCAGGATTGTGTCATGTTTGGCGTGATCTTTGCATTGCCACTATTGTTCCAGGACGTCTTCCACCTGTCACCGGCCCTGTCCGGTGCACTGTTCATTCCCTTATCGATCTGTACAAGTCTGTTCATGTGGATTGGCGGCAGCTTGCTGGATCGCGGTCGGTCCATACATTTTATCGCATGGGGGACGTTGCTGGTGTCGATATCGATCTTGTCGTTTGCGGTTCTGCCCCTGGGAGCATCGATCTGGATCATAGGGATGCTCATGGCATGCCGGGGAATTGGCGTTGGCCTGTCAGGTATGAGCATCTCTGCGATTGGTCTGCAAGCATTAGCAGACGAAGACATGCACGAAGGGTCGGTGTTATCAACCACGATTGAGCGTCTGGCTTCTTCGTTTGCGGTGATGGGCTTGACCCTGTATTACGATATGCGTTGGCAATGGCTTGCCGGGGCAGGAACGTCCATGGAGATGGCAAAATGGGGAGCACTCAAAGAGATCTGTATCGGACTTGGCTGCGCCATACTGCTTACACTTCCCCTGGTCTTACTTATAACCCGAAAGAAGGTTGGCATCATTGTTCGAGATGGAAAACAAGCTCCGGTCTGAGGCTGAGCAGCAGGCCCATGAACATTCGTGCAAACTGCTGTTGAACTGTTACATCCGTGAGCTTGCGCTAGAGAAGGAAAGCGATATTCGGATCAATCCGAACACGCTGTCGTACACTGTTACTTTTCAAGCTAGTAGGGTGAAGGTGACAGGACGCTTGTCTTATTACTCTGCCATGGGGGAGCATGAATACCTCAGCATGGAATCTGGCGGGGAAACCGTTCATTATCGCGACCTGGTTCGCTGGATCACATCTGAGCTAAGCGGGAATGGGGAACAGGGAGCGAGTTCGGATCAACATGGAATGATGAAAAGTGTGATGGAAATGAAGCGTTCACTTGAGCTGGAGAATGTACATCCATTGGGTGAGAATATGAATCGTGTAGAGCTGGCGTATGCCAGAGATTTTGCACAAAAGGTTGATAACAGTGTGGGCAACCTTACGTTGTATATCGAACAAGCAGCCGGTCTCGACATCCACGATTATCGCACATCGGAACAGTCACTGTTGTATGGTCATCCGTTCCATCCGTTTCCGAAGAACTCCAAAGGCTTCAGCGAGCAGGATGTGCAGAAGTACAGTCCGGAGTTACGGACATCATTTCAACTCTGTTATATCGCCGTGAGGCAGGATGTCTACGTGCAGGCATGGGTCGATGACGAGGCGGCAATGGATTTGCAAGACTTACTGTGGAGCCATGTGGAGCCTATTTTAAAAGAAAAGAGTGAAATGTATGGGCTGCTGCCTGTCCATCCATGGCAATACGCGTACATATCACGATTGTCCGGGGTACAGTCCTATTTTCGAGATGAAAAATTAATTCTACTCGGTAGTGCGGGGCCTATCGTCTATCCAACTTCTTCGGTCCGTACAGTTTATGTTCCCGAATGGAACTGCAATATCAAGCTGTCACTGAACATGCAGATCACCAACATGATTCGCACTAACAGTGCTGAGCAGATGCGCAGAACACTGGATGCCTCCAAGTACGTCAGGCAGCATGACTGCTTCGGTGCTGAACCGAACACACATATTGCGTATGAGACAGGCGTAGCGACTTGTGCTTTTGAAGATGAAGAGTTAACCAGTCTGTTTACGATAGCTTATCGGCCCATTGAGTTTGATGTCGAGAATACGTATGTCTTATCCAGTCTGGTTGAAGCGCCGCTTCCTGGGATGCGGTCGAGACTGATGACGATGCTGGGTGGTGGACGTGACATTGCCGAGCGTTGGCTGGAACGTTATCTGAAATGTTCTCTGCTACCGATTGTACAGGCGGCGGGAGAGAAAGGTATTCATTTTGAAGCCCATTTGCAGAATACCCTTGTGACCTTAAAGGATGGGTTGCCTGTTGAGTTTATCGTCCGCGATCTGGAAGGGGTCAGTGTGGATGAGGAACTTATAAGTGAGCAGGATCGTGCTGCGTCCGATTTATTATTTTATTCGCGAGAGAAAGCCTGGGCGCGGACATCGTACTATTTTATCGTCAATCATCTGGGGTCTCTGATTCATGCGATGGCGCGAGATGTGAACGTCCCGGAGGAGCATTTCTGGAAACAGGTACGTGAGGTACTTGTGGAGGAGCTGGAACGAACGGGCAATGCATATGTACGACATCTGCTGACAACGGATGCATTTCTGGCCAAACAAAACTTGGTGAGTTGTGTAAGAGGGATCAGCCAGACCCCGGCCTACGTGCCGGTGAGCAATGTAATGAAACGAATAGGGAGTGAAGTGCGTGGGAGTCGTGAGATACAGGGCTGAAGCAGGCGGCAGGACAGAAGCAGTCTACGTGGGTGTACAGGAACGGATCATGCGGCAGACACTGGAGGCAATGTGGTTCGAAGGCATTCTGGACAGTCATGTAAGTGGGAGCGAATGGCGAACCGAGGGACTTACATCTTCCGGTCATTCTGTGGCGTACACATGTGAAGCGGAGCGAAAGTTTTCATTTGGCCGGGTGAAAGTGAAGAAGGGTTCGATCCAAAGAGAAGGCGTACCGTGCACCGATCTGGATCTGTTTTTGGAGGAAATTGTGCTGAACGCTTTGAAGGGTGCAAATGTGACGGCTTTTATCCAGGAACTACTCGAAACGATGGCAAAGGACAGCCAGTGCCGGGCAATATTACCCTTGAACATTCCGAATGAAGATCGGCATTATGATGCGCTCGAAAGTCACATGACCGACGGTCATCTGTACCACCCGAGTTATAAGTCGAGGCTGGGATTTTCTTTGAAAGACAATCTGGCCTATGGCCCTGAATTTAACTCGAAGGTTTCATTAGTCTGGGTTGCTGTGAAAAAAGAATTTGCTCAGACCGCTGTATCCGCGGGTTATAGCTTGGAAGAACTGGTGGGACAACATCTGACCGCAGAGGACGTACAGCGATTTCAACAGATCCTGCAACAACAAGGTTTTACGGACACGGGTGAGAACGTCAACGCATATGGGGCGAGTGCAGATCAGTTGGGGAGCAGTACCGAAGTTCGTGAGAGCGTTGGAGAGATAATCCAAGCGAAGCTTCATGGGGCAGTTCGTGAAAAAGGCGAAACAGTCCGTAGCTCGGGTAGGGAAGACGGCAATGTTGGTATAGGAATAGCTTCTGACGCAGGTGATCGATATGTATTCATTCCGGTTCATCCATGGCAGTGGGAGCACCAGTTGGAATCGGTATATGCCCGTCAACTGATGGATGGAGACATCGTGTATCTTGGTCCATCGTCTTCGCCATATCGTGCGCAGCAGTCGATCCGTTCGCTGTCGAATCGGGTGAATCTGGAAGCCCCTTACATCAAGCTGGCCCTTAGCATCACCAACACGTCGAGCACACGTATTCTGGCACAGCATACGACCCAGAACGCACCGCTGATCAGCGATTGGCTGGATGAACTTGTTCGTGAAGATGAGCTGTTGCAGCAGGCGCAGTTTGGCATTTTAAAAGAAATCATGGGATTGTCGTTCCGTTATGAGCAGTTGCCTGCAACCCAGTATGGACGGGCCTACGGTACACTTGGTGCCATCTGGCGGGAGAATGTATCGGTTCACCTGAAGCAAGGTGAGACGGCGTGGCCGCTGAATGCATTGATGTTGGTGCAGCCGGATGGTGTTCCATTTATCCAGGATGCTGTAGAACGACATGGTGTGGAAAAGTGGAGCGAGGCCCTTGTTCGCACGGTAACTCTTCCGATTATACATTTGCTCTATGCACACGGGATTGCGTTGGAATCTCATGCTCAGAATATCATTTTGGTACTGGAAGATGATCTGCCGAAACGAATCATTATCAAGGATCTGCATGATGGAGTTCGCTATGTACCAGATCAACTGTTGCACCCGGAACGGGCACCGAAGCTGAACCCCGAGCCGGAAACCCACCGCAAGTTCAATCGATATTCCTTCATCTATGCCGGAGATGTGTCGGAAGTCCGGGACTATACGTATGATGCATTCTTTTTTATCTGCATGACAGATATTGCGCTGGCTTTGGAGAAGTTTGGGTTGTCGGAGGAAGCGTTCTGGCAGCTGTGCGCAGGTGTAATTGTGGATTATCAGAAGCAGCACCCGGAGTACACGGAACGGTTCGTTGCATTTGACCTTTTTGCCGAAGATGCACTGATCGAAGAGATGACCAAGCGCCGTCTGTATGGGGATGGAGAGTTATATTTCCGCAAAGCGAGCAATCCGCTCAAGATATCAAAGGATGTACTTGAATCAAATGGAACACCCGAATTAAAGGGAATCGTCGAATGAGGATTAATACGCTGAAGGAAAAAATTGCACGCAAACAGCCCGTATACGGTCTTTTTGTATCCATACCACACCCGGTGATCGTCGAGATGATAGGACATGCGGAATATGATTTTGTCATTATTGATCTGGAACATGCCGCAACATCGATGGAATCGGTGGAAGAGTTGATCAGGTCGGCTGAACTGGTCGGCCTAACCCCGCTGGTACGTATCTCAAAAGTGGAGCGAGCGGAGATTCTGAAAGTGCTGGACTGTGGCGCACAAGGCATCGTCATTCCGCATGTCGAGCAACTGGAGCAGGTGGAAGAAGCGGTTCGTCACGCCTACTATCATACGGTTGGCATGCGGAGCTTGAATAGTGGTCGTCCCGGTGTATTTGGGAAATATCCGCTCACAGAATACATTGAAGAAGCGAACGAACAGGTGATGGTTGTCCCCATGATTGAAAGTGCGGAGGGCGTGAGGCAAAGTGCACAGATTCTGTCTCACCCTCAGGTGAGTTTTGTATTGGAAGGGGCAGCGGATCTGTCGCAATCCCTCGGTGTGCCATGGCAGACCGAGCACCCGGATGTGAGACGTGCGCTGGATGAATTACATGCTACCGCCCAGCAGTGCGAAGTACCTTATGCAACGGTCACCAGAGGTGTGGAGGATATGTCTCTCTGGGCTGAGCGGGGAGTACATATATACGTGCTTGGTGATGATCGGAATACCGCGTTTCGGGCGTATGCCCAAAAACGGAATGACTACAGGAATGCGGGTGGGCAGATATGAAACCTAGTGTATGGCATGCGATAGATGAACTGCAACGAGGGATGGAAGATCCGGTATGTGCGTATGTATACGATCTGGCTGGCATTCAGGAACAGGTACATCAGATGTTGGACAGCATGCCTGGGAACACACAGTTGTTCTACGCCATTAAGGCGAATCCTGATCCGCGGATCATTGAGGCGCTGCTTCCATTTGTGAAGGGCTTTGAAGTGGCTTCAATTGGAGAGCTGCTGAAGGTTAGAGCGGTAAGTCGCGAGGTTCCAATTCTGTTTGGAGGTCCGGGTAAAAAGGAGAGCGAACTGAGGCTGGCGATCGAGCAGGGCGTGAGTTACATCCATGTGGAGAGTCTGTTGGAACTTCGGCGCATCATTGCGATTGCGAAAGAGAGGGCGATGGAGCAGGAGCAAGTGCAAGAAAATGAGCCGAAACACAAGCAACAACAGAAGCAAGCGCAGGAGGTGCGCATTCTGCTCCGAATCAATCTGCGAAGCAGTACGTTACCTCGGACGAAGATTGTCATGGGCGGTGGGCCGAGTCCTTTTGGAATAGATGAAGAGGCGGTGGAAGAAGCCATTGAACTCATTCGTGTGGAAGGCGCGGGTGTGGTTCGGTTAAGCGGGTTCCATTTTCACTCCTTGTCCAACAATATGGATGCAAGGCTGCACGCCGAGATGATCGAGTTGTATTTGCAAAAGGTGGAACAGTGGCAGCAACAGTATGATCTTCCTGTGGAAGTGGTGAATGCAGGAGGTGGGTTCGGTGTTACGTATGATGGCAGCCCCGGATTCGACTGGCCCTTGTTCACTTCCCTGCTGGAGCAAAGTGAAGCCAGAGAGCGCCTTGCTTCACGCGGAGGTCAGCTGTATTTTGAATCGGGTCGACTACTGGTGGCAGACCATGGGTACTACGCAGCAGAAGTTACGGATATCAAAACCTCTCATGATCAGCATTTTGCTGTGTTAAGGGGAGGTACACATCACAATCGTCTGCCTGCTTCATGGGGACATAACCACCCGTTCCAGATTATGGAGACGGACCGTTGGAAGCATTCATTTGTCCGGCCAGAGGTAAGAGGTCATCGAGTCCATATCGTAGGTGAGCTATGCACACCCAAGGATCGCATGCATGCTGATGCGGAGGTAGCACTGCTGCGCGTGGGAGACATTGTTGTATTTGAAAAGTCTGGGGCTTATTGCTGGACCATCTCGCATCATGATTTTCTGGGGCATCCGCACCCGGCATTCCATTATCTAACGGAGGACAATAATCATGTCAACACTGATGAAACGTTCCAGTCTGCAAGCCGCTGAACGCCGGATTATGGCGGATCTGATGAATTCATTTTTGTCGGAGCAATTAATCCCACTGGAGGATCACCCATTAATTGATTTTACCGCAGCACCTGCACCGTTCCGTCGATTGTACAAGGGATATGACAGCGAAGAGCATAATCATAATGTAGCGTCTCGCTATAGATTGCACACTCAAGGCGTGCTGTGTCTGGTTGAAACTGGAGTAAGACAGGGGACTCAGTGGGTTCAGGGTTCACCGATCTACGAGGAGAAAACTGATGGAAGCTGGGTTCTCCTTGATACTCCGGCAGAAGTTGGACGTGCGGTGTTACAGAGGGCTTTGTCGGATAAGGCCTATGCGCAGCCTGGGGTGGCGGAATTCCTGGTTAGTCTGGACATTGCTGTGGAGCAGTATGCTTTGGGCTGGGAACAAGTCCAGTATCTGTCCGCTAACGTCCCGGCTTCTGCTTATGAATGGTTTATCAAGGGGGAGCGCGTTGCGGCATTGCGGGATCGTCCATTTCACCCATCGTCCAAAGCCAAGGTGGGATTCAACGCAGAAGATGTAACACGGTATGCAGCAGAATTCGGGAAGGCGATTTCGTTGCGCTGGGTGGCTATACGGTTGGATGCCGTGCAGCAAGGGTGTGAAGATAGATTGTCCATTTTGGATGTGTTAGACGATGTTCAGCGCGGAGTGTTGGAAGCCGAGTTTGCCCGAAAAGGGATCACGTTGAACGAATATCTGCCGATGCCTGTTCACCCGTGGCAATTGCAGCATGTGATTCTGCCCCGCTTTACTGGAGAGATCGAAGAGGGTAGCATTGTCGTATTGGACATAGAAGTGGGCGACGTACAGGCCACATCCTCTCTGCGCTCGATGGCTCCGTCAATTGAATCCACCCTAATGCTCAAGCTACCGGTTAGTGTGCTGTCTCTGGGGGCTGCTCGTTATCTTCCGGTAGTCAAACTTCTGAATGGTCTTGCTGGAGAACGCATGTTAAGGCAGGCCGTTGCTTGTGACGAGACGTTGAAGGACAAGGTGTATATGTGTGAAGAGCAGAACTGGTGGGGCTTTATGCCAGAATCCATGGGACTGTTCGATGATCATCCACGCCATCTGGCTGCACAGATTCGTGTGTATCCGGCTGAGTTATTGGGTGAAGATTACAAAGTAATCCCAATGGCCGCACTGGGTGTGAATCTGGAAGGGCATCATCTATTAACGGAAATTCTGGGGGAAAACCTGAGCAACACGAATGTTCTCGACTTTTATGCCAGTATAGCTACGACGTTTTATGATATCGTGATGCGTCTGTTCAAGGTGGGCGTTGTACCTGAGATTCATGGACAGAACTGCTGTCTGGTGTTACGGGATAGTCAGGTAAAAGGTCTATTGTTCCGCGATCATGATTCCGTGCGTTTGCATCAGCCTTATCTGGACAAACATGGCATTGCAGACCCCGCCTATCATATTAGACCTGGCTACTCGAACAGCTTGTATAACGAGACGATCCAGAAGCTGATCTTCTATGTACAGTCTCTGGGGACGCAGGTGAATCTGGCTGCGATCATGGAGGCACTTAGCGAAGTGTATCACATCCCGCAAACGAAGTTATGGGAGATCACGGAGCAGGCTTGGAGGGAAGCGCTGCAACATGTGCAGCTTCCCGAATCCGACCGGGCCGCGCTCGCTCATGCGATATTTGAGAGTAGGGAGTGGCCCGTGAAGTTAGTTGTCCGTCCGCTGCTTGAAGCGGATGGGGTGCCTGGCGCGATGCCATCGGGCAAAGGCATAGGGTGGAACCCTTTTTACAAGGGATAGAATGCAGAAGGTGGCCCGCTTGACGGGTTGCCTTTTCGGTTTTTTTGGTAATGAAGGTTCAAATCGCGAGGGGGGGAATAAATGTTCATAATTATTGAAGGTGAATCTGATGAAATCCAAGTACAGAAATCGGACTGATGTTATAAATGAATAAGTGTTACTGGCTCACCTTCTTATGATGGCAATGTGTTTGTTACTTATATTTACTAATTAGTTGTTATCGGTTGATTAAAATTACCTATTTGTTGATTTAACAGACTTACTATTTCCTTTGAATTATTACTCATTCCGTCGTCATTCTGATTCTTATTGGAGTTGGAGAGGAACCGCGAATAGTTTTCTGTACTTGTTGCTTCTCCTTCAGCATGTTTTGTTTCACTCAATAGAACCTTTGAGCCGTCTGAATTAACAAGATACTGTCTAGTATAAGCACCTTCCCTTGCTGTAACCAGCTGCCCTTTTTTTTCTACTGATTTGTCCTTCTTTTCTTCGTCTTCTTTCTTTTCGACTGTTTGTACGAGAAGCGTTGATTTAAACAACTCTTTGTTGTTTGTTAGATTGTTGCGTTGGTTAATGTGATAAATGCTAGGACTAGAATTGTTAATACGCATGACTTCACATCCTCTTCGAATGGAATTTTTTGAAAAAATTGTAACATGTCATTTTATATCGGTATCTTTTGTTGAGAAATGAATACAAATTGCGATTTGGACAAAAAAAGGGACACTCGCAGCTTTACGATTTTAATGAATTTGATATCGTCATTCCCTGAAATACCTTATAAGTATCTTCGCGGTTCACCATTCCGGGCTTATATTATCTACTTGACGGGTTGCCTTTTTGGTTTGTTGTCATCGAAAGTTACAATGCTTGGAGGGAATAAAACGTTCATCATTATGGCTAAAAAATCTTATGAAAAGGAGTTACAGGAAAGAGACTGATGGTATAATCGGGATATGTGTTATAGTCTTACTTGTGTATTACCGAAAAGGTTTTCGGAGAAAGCGACATCTACTGTTGTAACCGTAATCATAATTTACTTCAAGAAAGTGAGAAACTAACATGAATCAGAAGAGACTTTTTAATGATGGATGGCAATTTGCGAAAAGCAAGCTGGATGTTACGGAACCTGCGGGTCTGGTGTATGAACCTGTGGAGCTTCCCCATGATTGGCTGATATATAATACGCTTGAACTATATGAAGACAGCATCGGATGGTACCGAAAGACGTTTCATTACACGAAGGATGAGCAGCAGCTTCTGCTTTGTTTTGATGGCGTATACATGGACTCTTCGGTGTATGTGAACGGGCAGCTGGTTGGGGAGTGGAAGTATGGCTATTCTGCTTTTGAACATGAGATCACGAATGCACTGGTGGAAGGCGACAATGAGATTGTGGTCAAAGTAGTACATCAGAGCCCGAACAGCAGATGGTATTCCGGGGCCGGAATCTATCGCCATGTGTGGCTGAAAACGAGAGACCGCAACCATATTGTTACGGATGGGATCTATGTATCCATTAATCAGCAGCCGAATGGCTGGCAGGTGGAAGTAGATACGGAACTGAACCTGGAACAGAATCAGCAAGCAGAGCTGGTGCATACGATCCGGTATGAAGGTCAGGTGGTGGCATCGACGAAGGCGAATGTTACGGCTTCTTCGGGTGAGAATGCGGTCGTATCGGAAGATAGCCAACAGATCATTGTGGAGAGTCCAAACTTGTGGAGCCCGGATGCACCGCATCTGTATGAACTGGTGACAGAGCTGCGATTGATCTTGGATGATCAGGAAGATCGGACAGTTGAATCGGTATCACAGCGGATTGGATTCCGGGATATCAAACTTGATGCCAATGAAGGGTTCCACCTGAACGGGGTCAAGATGAAGCTGAACGGCGTGTGTGAACATCACGATCTTGGGGCGCTGGGAGCTGCGTTTAACCTGACGGCATTGCGTAGAAGATTTGTTTTGCTCAAAGAAATGGGCGTTAACGCCATCCGTACCGCGCATAATATGCCTGCCAAAGAGTTCATGGAACTCGCGGATGAGATGGGTATGCTGGTTGTGTCTGAAGCCTTTGATATGTGGGAACGTGCCAAAACGCCATACGATTATGCGAGATTTTTCCCGGAGTGGGTGCATACGGATGTGAAGAGTTGGGTGAAGCGCGACCGTAACCATGCCAGTCTGATCATGTGGAGTATCGGGAACGAAATTTACGATACCCATGCGGATGAGCGTGGACAAGAAGTAACTCGGATGCTGATGGATTATGTGCTGGAATTTGATCCAAAAGGTAATGCTGGCGTGACGATTGGTTCGAACTACATGCCATGGGAAAATGCACAAAAATGCGCGGATATCGTGAAGCTGGCAGGTTACAACTACGCGGAAAAATATTACGACAAACATCATGAAGAACATCCGGACTGGATCATCTATGGTAGTGAGACGTCTTCGGTGGTGCAGAGCCGTGGCATGTATCATTTCCCGTTCGAACAGCCGATTCTGGCAGATGATGACGAGCAGTGCTCGGCTTTGGGTAACAGTACGACCAGCTGGGGCGCGAAGTCGGCAGAATACTGCATCTTGGCAGAACGGGATACACCGTATTCGCTGGGTCAGTTCCTGTGGACTGGATTCGATTATATCGGAGAGCCGACACCGTATCATACGAAGAATTCGTATTTTGGACAATTGGATACGGCAACTTTCCCGAAAGACTCCTATTACATCTACCAAGCAGCTTGGACGGATTATAAGAAAAGTCCGATGGTTCACCTGTTCCCTTACTGGGATTTCAGCCCGGGTCAGATTATTGATGTACGCGTATGCAGCAACGCGCCGAAGATTGAGTTGCAACTTAATGGTAAAACCATTGGTACGTACGATATCGATCATGCCAATGGAACACAGCTGTCTGGCTGGTGGAAAGTGCCGTACGAAGAGGGCGAGCTGAAAGCGATCGCTTACGATGAGAACGGGCAGATCATTGCAACCGATGTGCAAAGATCCTATACGGATGCGAAGAAGATTCGTCTGCAAGCGGATCGGGCGCAGTTGCAAGCCAGTGGAACGGACCTTATTTTTGTAGAAATTGATGTTGAAGATGAAGCGGGTAATCCGGTTCACAATGCAAACAACCGTGTGCAAGTTCAGGTGAGTGGTGCAGGACGATTGCTGGGTCTGGATAACGGGGACAGCACCGACTATGATCCATACAAAGGATTGAGCAGAAGACTATTCAGCGGTAAACTGATGGCGATCATCGGAGCGACAAATGAAGCTGGAACGGTACGGATTGAAGTTTCTTCCGAAGGGTTGGAAGGGGCTGTAGCTGAGTTTGAATCGCGTATTGTGGATGCGGAACTGGTTGATGAGAAGCAAGTTCAACCTGTCTTCATGAACAATGAAGAACGTCCAGTGCTTACGGGAAATGCTCAGGAGATTCCTTTGCGGAAAATCGAGATCATCAGTAAAGCAGGACAGTTGCTCAATCCGTCCAATCCGGAGCTGGTCGTAACCGCCAAGCTGTATCCGGAGAACACCTCCTATCGCGATATCGAGTGGGCCGTTGTGAACGATGCGGGGATCGAGTCCAACATTGCCAAAGTGGAAGCTGTTCAAGCAGAAACGGGCGACAACGGTGAGCATCAACATGCGGTGAAGGTATCGGCTATAGGTGACGGGGAGTTCCGGCTTCGCGCAACCAGTACCAATGGTACGGATAAAACGAAACTCATCTCCCAGCTGGAGTTCAAGGCGGACGGTCTCGGTACAGCCTACAAAGATCCATACGGTTTCATCACAGGTGGACTGTACGATTACACCAAAGGTGAGGTAGGTAACGGTAATGAGCGCGGGGTAGCGACAAGTCGGGATGGAGAGACGCACGTAGGTTTCCGTAATATTGACTTCGGACCGTACGGCTCCGATACCATAACGATTCCTATTTTCACGCTATCCACTGAGGACTACTTCATTCAGATCTGGGAAGGTATGCCGGATGAAGAGGGAAGTACGATGATTGCAGATGTGGTTTATGACAAAGAGTCCATTTGGAATGTGTATCAGGAAGAGACGTACCAATTGTCCAAACGCCTTAGCGGGATCACGTCGATCTGTTTTGTGCTGAAGCAGAAGATTCATATTAAAGGGTTCTCCTTCGAACGTCAGAGTCGGGCCTTTGAACAGAATGTGGCTGCATCCTGTGACCATCTTTATGGAGATACGTTCAAAATCGAGGGTGACCGTGTTGAAGGCATCGGGAACAATGTGTCGCTGGAGTTTGAGAACATGGACTTTACGGCAGAAGGCACGTCGAAGCTCGTGATTTATGGTCATTCACCGATTGATAAAAATACGATTCATATTCGCTTCGCAGGTGCGGACGGACAGAGCAACCAGCTGGTTGAGTTCACCCAGTCGGGTGGATATGAGGAACGGGTGTTTGAGCTTGAGCAAGTGACAGGTGTGCAGAAAGTAAGCTTTATCTTCCTGCCAGGCAGTCAGTTTGACTTTGGCTGGTTCCGATTCGAGAAATAAATGTGATGGAAATATAAAACCCCTTCAAGCAGGCATCGGTTCATGGGAACGTGGATCTGAATCGCTTGCGTGAAGGGTTTTTTTTGTATGTAGGTGTGAGAGAAAACATCAATGAAACTGCTCTGCTTCAACTGAGAGATCTAAGTGATGGCCTATTCTGCTATAAATGTACAACTTAATCTCCGTGTCTTGTAATGCAAGCAGATTGATCGTTTTATCACTATTTCTGTTGATAGATGTTTCCATAGGTTCACTTACTTCATCTACATACATTCTCACATATACCGTGTGGTTGCTGTTGTTTTCAATCGATATGTTGGCATGTGTCCCGTTCGAAGCAACCATTGTGAAGCTGCCGTTGTATGCGGAACGACCTTCATGTTGAGTTGGGGCAATGAGCAGAACAGGTGTAGATGTTGGGAAGGATTGCTCCATTTCATGGGCAAAACCGGTTGACTGCCGTTCGTTAGTTGAAGCTAGAGTCGCTGTATTGGCCGAATGGGTGGGTATGAGTACAGATAGAGCCAGTGCTACACCGAGCATTGTTTTTAATGTCATTAAACTAACCCCCTGCTGAATGATAAAATACTAAAATTTCCGTTGTTGTTAACTATACATTTCTATGATTCTAAACGTTTAGGACAACGAGGGAGTTACAGATAAATTACAAATTAAGCATAATCATGCAACAAAGGATAGTATTGAACCGTTTCATACATGAGGTGATGGAATGAGAAAAAGTATGCTTATCCTATCGTTAGCTTTAATGCTGTTAACTGCCTGTCAGGCAAATGATCCATCAATGAATGCTTCCGGAATTACGCAAGCTTTTCCAGAAATTATTGAGCCCCATAATCCAGAGCAAGCGGAGCAAAGCGGGGATGTGGTTGTGCTTCATGGAGGCATACGGAACGAAGATAAGTGGGACACATTTATGAAGAATGTGGAGAAAAAACAGCAGGACCAGGTTCGTGTAACGATGTATACCATTGAAGGTGGGCCCATTATCCAGGAATTGATCTATGATGGTACAGCTATTCAATCGACTTACGATAACTCAAGGGATGCCTACGGCTCCAAACAGGGAATGAAGACCGACACCTGCAAAGGGATCGGGACAATGAAGAGTGAGCAGGGACATATTTTTTACGTGTTAACCGGGTGTGAGAAGGAAGAGAACCCCTTTTGGATGCCTAAGTTGTAAATGAGATGTATCCACATGCAAATTCTTAATAAAAACTGTGAAGCCGAGGCTGGTATGCAGGTTTTTGTTTCTATTTGAAAGGTGAAAAATCGAGATTTTATCTGTACAAAGCAAAGCATTGACTGTCCACCACCCTGAATCTCATAACCCAAGTGCACTTCATGATCTGTGTAGGTTAGGTTGCATTACGTAGTGTGATGGTAAGCTCATCTACGGTTTTGGTTTGAAGTGGGATGTTTGAATCGGGAAGTTCGGATTCTTCTTTATTAGTTACAGAAAAATAAAGCACAAGTTGAAGTATCAATATGATAAGAGCAATAATGATAGCGATGATGATATTCCTTTTGCTCAATGTGCATCTTCCTTTCAGCGAATAGATTTTTAATGAAGTGAATTTAGTGGTTAATAACCAATTCTATCATATTTTGGGTGGTGATATAAATGAAGAGGCTTTGGGTGTTATGTATTTTGATACTTTTAGTGACAGGGTGTGGTCAGAACAATAGAGAGAAAGCCATTGATTATCTAACGCAAAATCAAAGAAATGATGCATCACTCATTGTATTTACCGACCGACCTTCGGAGCGACCATTTATTGTTGAGTTACAGACGCAATTAAATGAAGTGAATAACGAGAATTTGAGGGCAGAAGGCCCAATAACTAACGTAACCTTTTATAATGTCCGTGATGAAAATAAGTTTAATTATGAGAAGATTTTTGGTCTGAAATCATATCCGTACATGATCCTGTTCGAGAAAGGCGAGATTACACTGGAGACGCATGAACCGGAAGCGATCGTTCAGCATTTTAAGAAGAGGTGAGAGTCTACTAAAAAGAAGTTTGATCCCGATGGATCGTCTGAGTTAAACATACAGTGAGGTCCTACTGGGGAAACAATGAAGCCATGCTGGCAAGACAAAGGACAACTATAGCAGGACTCTTGTCTTTTTTATTGGGCTTCTTCAATAGTTATTCGCACACTCTCCGAATGTGCTAAGGACATAGTATAGGGCATATATACTGTGTGCCTTGGCCTAAGGAGATGACCATTTTGAAGTATCTGAACAAGAGGACAGCCACCCTCAACAAATTAAGGCGCAGTCGTTCTACGTCGAAATGCAGAAACAAACACTTGGGAAAACGAAAGAAATACCATATTATCCGTAGGTCTTATCGGAGAAAAGGCTGCTCACTGAAGCGTCCATTAAGATCACAGAAAATGGTACGTGACAAAAAAGTCATTGCATTACCGAGAGGGATGGGTAGCAACCCGGTATGTTGTGAGCCCGCCCCCCTGCTCGCTCCGTTGAGACAACATGAATTGGAGACTGTGAGTCTCCCTGGAACGCAAGGTGTGGCAGGTGTCCAAGGCCCCGCCGGATCTCACGGCGAGCCGGGTCAACCAGGAGTTCCGGGAGCGCAAGGCCAAGCTGGCCCTCAAGGTGAACCGGGTCAAGTGGGGCTTCCCGGAGCGCAGGGTCCTGTTGGTCCTCACGGCGGGCTGGGTCAACCGGGAGTTCCCGGAGCGCAGGGTCCGGCAGGTCCTCAGGGTGAATCGGGTCAACGGGGAGTTCCCGGAGCGCAAGGCCCCGCAGGCCCTCAAGGTGAATCGGGTCAACCCGGAGTTCCCGGGCAAGGTCCCGCAGGGCCTCAAGGTGAACCGGGTCAAGCAGGACTTCCCGGAGCGCAGGGTCCGGCAGGTCCTCAGGGTGAGCCAGGTCAACCGGGAACTCCCGGAGTCCAAGGACCAACGGGTCCCCCAGGCGAGCAAGGTCCGCCGGGCACCGTACCCGGAATTGAAATCATTCCTACGGCAAACCGTTACTTCTATTTTCCGGACACCGATCTGGATTTGTCCGCATCGGTTGTAATTCCTGCCACAGAATTCACGAATGACGATGGCGACAGCATAACCGAATTTTCCGGGGGTGGACTTACTAGTTTCAACAATCTTTATATAAACGGGATTGTCCAACCAGGAAACTCATACAGTGTAAGTGCGGAGAGGTTGTTTTTTTCGTCACAAAACGGTGTGATCTTTGCAGGGACACCTATCACTATCGAGATAATTATAATAACAGTCAATATCACAAATGGTTAAAATTGGTTTTAGTTGCTGGTTCCTTTGCCTTCACTACTCCCAAACCTACCACATATACTATGTTAGGTAGGAGGTGAGAAACATGCCACTTGTGACACCATTTCAGAACAGTTTAAGATTTGTTGCAACCATTGGTGATGGGACCGGCACTGGGGCAACGTTTGCCATTGCTGCGACTGCTTTTACAAACGACGCTGGTGTAGCTGCAACCGCATTTCCAGGCACCTACAACTACTACAATCTTTATATTAATGGCCTTATGCAAACAGCAGATACATCCTCGGCTACGACGACTACAATTACAATTCCCGGTGGAGATGCATTAAATGATGGAACTCCAATTGTTGTTCAATTTGTAGTGTCTTAAAGAAGATTTAATCCTACTGTATTGTTATCTTGTGCGACTTCTATCTGTGATAGAAGTCGTTCTTTTTGTACAAGTTACCCAGTCGGCTCAAAGGCATTCATCCATGCATTAATGTGCAAAAATAGTTACCCAAGGATGTTGCCGAACTACCGGATAACCTCTGAGGAAATGATCCTTCCGTTTGATTCCAAACCTCCTTCTCACTTGTTAAAATTTAGGTACATAAACTACGGTCAGGTTGGCGGGTGATAAGGAAATGCAGCGAATTGAGGTACATCCCGATCTATTGGAGGAAAAGGCCCGGTTGGTCCAGCAGAAGAAACAGGAACTGGAGCGAATGGTCTGGGAACTGGAGAAATCAATTTATATGTTGCAATCCGAGTGGTCGGGTGTGACAGGAGAGCGTTTCTTCTGGGATTTTATGCAGGTGAAAGAAGTGTTCCCGACTACAATCGGGCTGTTGGACGAAATCCAGAAAGAGTTTACGTTTATCGCGAAGAACTTCAAAACAACGGACGGCTCAGGCGAGGTTGCGCTGTACATTCCAGAGGAACTAAAGCGAAATTTCGCTGTAGGGCTGCTTGATAAATCAGTAGGAGAAACAATAACGGGAATGGGTCAGACGGCAGAAGCTTTCTTTGAGAACCCATTCAGTACATTAAGCAGTGTGGCATATGCCATGACAGTGGGCAAAGTTGTAGACGTTGGGCGTGGTATTCAGTTTGCATGGGATACCGCTTGGGGCACGGGAACGGCGCGGTCTGACATAGAGCAATTTGTGGAAGAGCAGAAGAAGCAGATTGATGAGAGTGGAGCAGGGTATTACGGTGGAGCGATGACGGGACAGGCCTTGGCGTATGTTTTGTTTGGTAAAGCTTTTCGTTCAAAGGACGATATTGGGTCGGGCGGAGGCAAGCCGGAGTCGGGGAAAGGAAAAGGCGGGACAGGTAATAGAGATATGACTGAGCCTACCCTACCCAAGGGAAGTAAACCAACTGGAAATTATGGAGTAGGTGATTCCCATGGGATAAAGAAACAAAATGAAACTGCTGACTTCTTAGCTGAACAAGGTTATGAAATCAAAATGTTAGACGAAATAAATGGCGGAAATGGCTATGGAATTAAGGCAACTTCTAATCCTGACTTTTTAATTCATGGTAAGGTTTTTGACTGTTACTCGCCTAAGGAAGATGCAAACGTAGATAATATTCTTCGAAACATAGCAACGAAAACTAAAACGCAAGCGGAAAGAATCGTTGTTAACCTAGATGAATTTCCCACGGAAAAAGTTAATGAACTTAGTCAAGGAATTAACAGAAAAGCAAATCCAACCGGAGATTTGAAAAATCTGAAAGAGATTTTATTCGTTAAGGACGGTAACATAACACGGGTGTTTGGGGAGGATTAATAGATGGACTATGAATTATTTTTACAAAGTAAGCTCGATCGTAATTCTTTGGGGAAACTGATAGAGCAATATGTCACTGAATCGGTTGTTGAGAAAGCTTCTTTCCAAAGTAGTGAAGAGGAAATAGTAATTGGCAGTAGCTTTTTTACATTGCATCTTGAAATTAAGGATATTTCTGATATCACTTTTGTTCGACAGCATTATAACTTAGATGTGAATGTATGCATTAGAACTCAATTGTTTGGCAGTACTTTTTCTGAAGGTATAGAGCATATTTTCAGCATTATTAGTAAGCTAATAAAACATACTAGTGGAAATCTTTTATTCCTAGAAGATGGTTCTACTCAAATACTTAGAATGGAGAATGGTCTGTTGGCGGTTAATAATCGGTTGGATGAATATCAAACTAAATACCTAACTCCAAGCCTTCTTCTTTTACTTGACCGTCCTTATATTGAAAAGGAGTTATCAAGTTAAAAAAAGCAGCAGGTAATGAAATAATGATACTACTCAAAGGCACTTCTACCAGGCAAACGTAGAGGTGCTTCTTACTATAAAATCCTAGGAGAACGGTTCGCTATGATACTAAAAAAACGAACTTTAATAATCGGATGCTGCATTGGCTTTGTATTTTTACTTGTTCTAACCTATAGCTTTTATAAAGAAAAAAGAATGTATGAACAGTATCTAACGATGAATGTACGACAAGATATGGTTGATATGAAAAGTGCGATTATAAATAATGATATTTTATTTGACCAAATACTTAAGAATGAGAAAATAACAAACGAGATGGTTGAGGATGGAGAACAAGCAAGCCAGCTCTATTACAACTTTACAAATATGACGCAGATTATAGATAAGTATAACTTGATGAATCTAAATTTCAGTGAAGAAGCTAACTGGCTGGTAAAACCCGCATCTTTTTTCACAAACGATCTAGGTCAAGAGGATGTAATGCCACCTACACTTTACCGCATGCGAAAGACGTTCGAGAGACTGGACTTAACCAGTTATCCTGTAACAGCTGAACTTAAAGCCAGGGTCGAGGAGTATCAGCAGTTAAATCATCGATGGCTCAACATTGTTGGGGATTTTGAATCCAAGGAAACTAACGAGAAGGATTGGCCCCAAATCTTGAATGATTTGGAGTTAGAGACCCGAAATTATTTTCAAGAGATTAATGTGGATTTTGTTGGTGATGACGTTTGGAGAGACGCATTAAATCCAAGGTACCAATGATAATTATGAGTGTGATTGATGTCTAATAAATTTAAGAGGTTCTTTGGTATGAAAGGAGATGAGGAGCATAGCCATCCTAGAAATATTTAATGAATTAGCAGTGGTTCTTTTACTCATTGGTACCTTCTTTTACTTTCTAGAGTTACGTAAAATCAAAAGGCAAAGGAAACTAACGGTTATAGAATACATCATGTACGTCACGATTCAAGTTGGGTACTTACTTTGGGCAGGAAGCCGATTGATCATGTTAATTTCATAATAGCTCTATTAAAAGTGGAGTACTCCCGCCGTTCAGAGGCAATAGAGAGTGCTCCTTTCTCTTATATTCGAACAACTAATGAAAATATCCCCATACTGGACGATAATAGATTAGAGAACATTCTACCTATTCCAAATCATTAGCTGAATCCCTTACATATCCACAACCATCCTACACCCACAAGAGGTATATTCATGAAACAAGGTATATATGAACAGCTTATCAACACCATCACCAGACAGCAGTGTTGGCGCAGATTCGAACGTGTAATGAGATTATTGCTACCCTGAAAGGCACACTGGGGGAAGAAGAGTACAACGAATTGCAACTGGACGAGCAGGGAGAAGTACTGACCCATGTGTATTCCAAGTTGAACAGCATTCGTGCGGTCCGGGATACCAAAATCGTTCGTCCAGATACGCCTATCTCCCAAAGCTCTTTGTTCACAGGTGCGAAGTCCGAGCCGAGTATGTTACTGGAGCTGCAAAAGGAGATCGTGACCGCCGATCGGATCGATTGGCTGGTTTCGTTTATCAAATTCAGCGGACTTCGCCTGCTGCTGGAACAGCTTCAACAGTTCACGGCTAGTGGCGGGAAGCTGCGGATCATCACGACCACCTATATGGAGGCAACCGACCTAAAGGCCATCACTGAACTCAGCAAATTACCTAACACAGAGATCCAGATTTCGTATGATACCAAAGTGACCCGGCTGCACGCCAAAACGTATATTTTCCACCGCGATACCGGGTTCACAACAGCCTATGTCGGCTCCTCTAACCTATCCAACCCAGCGCTGACCAGTGGTATGGAGTGGAACCTCAAGGTGACGGAGAAAGATTCACTCGATGTGCTGCGCAAGATTGAAGCGACCTTCGAGAGTTACTGGAATGACCGTGAATTCACGCGATATGTAGCTGAGGATGAAGGGCATGAGGCACAGTTGAAGGCGGCTCTGAATCGTAAAAAAGATCAGTCCAACCACTTTCACCTCGACATCCAGCCTTACGATTACCAAAAAGAAGTGCTGGAACAGCTGAACGCCGAGCGTACGTTGTATGGACGAACCCGCAACCTGATCGTCGCCGCCACAGGCGTTGGCAAAACGGTCATCTCTGCCTTCGACTACAAGCGATTCCGGGCAAGCCATACGGGAGCAAAGCTGCTTTTTGTTGCCCATCGGGAAGAAATCTTGAAGCAAAGTCGGGACACGTTCCGGTATATCCTGAAGGATATGAACTTTGGTGAGCTGCATGTCGGGAATTACCGAGCAGAGGCGCTGGATCACTTGTTTGTTAGTATTCAGAGTCTTAACTCCATGAAGCTGACGGAGATCACTAGCCCAGACTATTACGATTACATCATTGTGGATGAATTCCATCATGCGGCTGCACCTTCATACCAGAAGCTGTTGTCCCATTACGAACCGAAGATTTTGCTGGGACTCACCGCGACGCCTGAACGGATGGATGGCAAAGACATTACCGCCTACTTCGATCATACGATTGCCGCCGAGATCCGTCTAACCGATGCAATTGACCGCAAGCTCCTGAGCCCTTTTCAATATTTTGGCGTCACCGATACTGTCGATCTATCTCAGGTGAAGTGGTCGCGTAAAGGCTACGATCTGAACGAACTGGAGAAGCTCTACACTCATAACAAAATCCGTGCCAACCAGATCATCCAAAGTCTGAACAAATACGTAACCGATCTGGACGATGTGAAGGGGCTTGGTTTCTGCGTAGGGGTGGATCATGCAATGTATATGGCAAAAATATTTAACGAAGCCGGCATTCCATCCATGGCCCTGCATGGCGGGTCGAGCGAACAGGAACGTCATTCTGCGAAAGGACAGCTGGTGAACGGGGAACTGCGCATGATCTTTGTCGTTGATCTGTACAATGAGGGCGTGGATATCCCTGAGGTGAACACCATCCTGTTCCTGCGTCCTACCGAGAGTCTGACCGTATTCCTGCAACAGTTGGGACGTGGACTACGGATGGCGGATGGTAAAGAGTGCCTGACCGTGCTCGACTTCATCGGGCAAGCGCATCAGGAGTACAGGTTCCAGGATAAATTCCGCGCCCTGATTGGCGCTACCAAACATTCCATCTCGTACTACGTCGAGAACGGCTTTTCGAACCTGCCTCGCGGCACGTTCATTCAATTGGAAAAACAAGCGAAGGAATACGTCATGCGCAACCTCAAGCAGATGAGTCGTAATCGCAGAGCGTTGATCCAGAAGCTGCAAACGTTCCAGCAAGACACCGGACTACCGCTGACCTTGGCTCATTTTGTTGAACATCACGGGATGACACTAGTTGAATTGTATGGTGGACGTACGGGCAAAAGGTATTTCCGCGGCATGTTGGCCGAAGCCGGATTAACAGCACCCATCGAAGATGAATACGAGGAGTACATCCGCAGACTGCCGTCTGTGCTTACGATTAACTCCCGAAGCTGGCTGACGTTCCTGATCGACTTTATTGAAAAAGGCAAAGAAGCAACCACCGCCGATGAACGGCGCATGTTGATTATGTTCTATTACACCTTCCATCGAGCTGCGCCCGAGAAGCTAGGACTGACCAGCATCGAAGAGGGTGTGCAGCGTGTGCTGTCTTGTGAAGCATACCGAGCAGAACTTGTGGATATTTTTAAATATAATCTGGCTCATCTGCGATTTGTGGATAAAAGCAATTCGTTCCCGTACACTTGTCCACTGGATATCCACTGTCTGTACTCTATTGACCAAGTACTTGCCGCCTTCGGTTACTGGAATGCCCAGCAATCACCTGCCTTCCGTGAAGGCGTGAAGTATTTTGCAGATGAACAGACCGATATTTTCTTCATTACGTTGAACAAATCGGACAAAGATTTCTCACCCTCCACATTGTACGAGGATTATGCGATTAACGAGCGTCTATTCCACTGGCAGACACAGAGCAGGGTGTCGGAGCATACAGCTACCGCGCAGCGGTATATTCATCACCGCCAGACAGGCCACCGGATCGTGCTGTTCGTGCGGGAGTATAAGGAGGAGCATAACTATACCTCTCCATTTGTTTTCCTGGGCGAAGCAGATTATGTGAGTCATGAGGGGAACAAACCGATGAGCTTTGTATGGCGACTGCGGGAAGAGATGCCTGCGAAGATGGTGGCGGTGGCGAATAAGTGTATTGTATGAGAAACAAACCAAGCTCATCATAAGAAGTAAGTCTGGATATTCAAACAGTTATAATGTATTCTTGGGTTGGAATTCAATTTAATTTGCTTTAATTAATAGAGAAGGGAGAATATAGTAAGCAATTAACTGTTAAATAAATTAATTGGCCAGGTGATCTTAATATGGAAGAAGTAGACCTTATACAAAAAATACGTAATACAGAAGTGAGGTTTAAATTATGTCCAGATCTGTGGAACCTGCAGGATTTTGATTGGGCTAATGTGACATTTCATGAAACAAAATTCCTAGACTCTAATGGTAAAGAAATGCATGCAGAGATGGATGATTTGCCTAATAATACAGGCGGGATATACTTTTTTTATATAAGACCGGGTATACTTCCTAATACAGAATATCTTGTTTATATTGGACGTGCTCAATCGACTACGGCTCAAAACTTAAAAAAACGTTGTCGAAGTTATTTTCAAAAATATCCTCAAGAGCGCCCTAAAATAAATTCAATGATTAGGGAATGGGGACCATATTTATACATAAAATATATTGAGCTAAAGGACAATAACACTATAAATGATCTTGAAAAAAAATTGATTAATTCATTTCTTCCACCTTTTAATGATGAAATTCCAAATAAAATTATAAAAAGAGCTGTTAATGCTTTTTGATAAGGATGTGTATAAATTGAAATTGCCTGCTATTCGAGGAAATATAGGAGTATGGACTTATTACGTTTCAACTATGAGTTTCAGTGATATTTCTAAGTATGTAAAAGAGATAAATGATGAGTTACATAAATCGACTACTCTTAGCGAAATGATTCAGAGGAGTATTACAAATAATTACAAAAATATTAAGAAATATATATTGAATCAGGATGAACGCTTTTTTAATTCACTTGTCCTTGCTGTATATGCCGGCAATCCTCAATGGGTGGAAGTTGAAATAGATTATGACGATGGAGAAGAATTTTTCAATATGGGTTTTTTGAAGTTGAATGGGGAAGAGAAAATTTTTCCGGTTGATGGTCAGCATCGCGCAGAAGGTATAAAAAGGGCTTTGGAGGAAGATTTGAGTTTATCATCTCAATCTGTACCAGTAATTTTTATTGGACATAGCACTGATGATAGAGGTATGGAAAGAACCCGTAGGTTGTTCAGTACACTAAATCGCTATGCTAAGCCAGTAAGTATGAGAGATATAATTGCATTAGATGAAGATGACATTGTAGCTGTAATAACAAGAGAATTATTAGTTGATCATCAACTATTTAAGAATGATCGGGTATTAGATTCTAAAGGCAAACCAATTCCAGAAGCTAACAAAAGAGCAGTAACTTCAGTTATCACATTGTATGATTGTAATAAGGAGTTACTGAAGTATTTCAAAGTTATTCGAAATGATAAGACTCGCATTAATGACTATTTAAGACTCCGACCTTCGGATACGGACATTGAAGATTTTAAGGTATTTGTATTCAATTATTGGGATTCATTTATGAAGATTGATGTTATACAAAAATTTTTAAATACTAATGAAGATTCACCAGCAGAAAAATTTAGAAATAGAAATAATGGCGGTCATCTTTTGTTTCGTCCGATAGGTTTACTTCCTTTTGTAACAGCTAGTATAGAATTAAAGAGAAGAAATACAGAAATCACTATTGAGACAATTTTTCAAGAATTTGATAAAATTGATCTATTCCTCAATGAACAGCCATGGATAAAATTTTTGTGGAATGACCATGAAAAGAAAGTTATTGCTGGTGACAATCAATTGGTTAAATTATTATTAATGTTTATGTATAAGCCTGATATCTTAAAAGAAAATGAATTTAAGAAATTGGATTCTAAGTATAAAGGTAAATTAGGTGATGTTAAGGAAGCAGAGGGAATTCTTAATGAGTTGAGAGAGAAATCTTATCATATCTAACTTTCTAAATGATAATATGTTTAACAACCATCACATAGATTGATGGTTGTTTTTTTGTTTTTTGTAAGACAATTCTTCAAATAAGTAAAATAATTCATGGGGTTTAAGTTGTAGAGCTGTTGCTAGAGCCAGAATTTTAGATAAAGAAGGGTTTTTATGTCCTCGCTCTATTTCGCTTACATACGATCTGTCCATATCAGCTTTCAAAGCCAGATTTTCTTGGCTGATATTAAGTTCCAACCGTCTATTTCTGATTATTTCTCCAAAGATGACTTGTTCAATTTCCAAGAGCACAGCCCCTTAATTTGATTAATATTGAACTTATCATAAAAATTTTACGAAAATAATGTCAACAGGCTATAGCCTACAGTATTAGAAAATGATATAATTTTGATGCCTATAGCCTACAATATTAGGAAGGGGGATAAGATGCTTTCCAAAAGAAATTACAAATCATTCGTTTAAAGAATGTATGTTCCTATTAAATGTTGTCTATGTAGGTTGAACTAGTGTATAATCATCCCTGGAAGGTATTAACCAGGGATGAATCCTATTTGAAAGGAAGTATCATGCATGGCATATGCAAGGCATCAAAGTTTCTACTTGAGAGATAAATGGCTTAGTAAGGGTTTGAAATCAGTAGAAGATAATAGTCGTTTCTTTTACAATGATGATTCTTTTGAAAAAATTGGCCTTGGTAAAAATATGGTTGAAGCCTTAAAATATTGGCTTTTTGCTTTTGGGGTTATAGAAGAGAAAATCGAAGATGGTCTGAAAGTACATTCTCTTACAAATTTAGGGCAATTGATCTTTCAGTTCGATAGAGTTTTGCAACATAATGTTACTTTATCAATCTTACATTATAAATTAATTTGTAATGATAATGATCAATCTACAGTATTTGATTGGTTTTTTAATACCTATAAGGAAACCGCTTTTAAAAAAGTGGACTTGAATTCTTCGTTCGAAACTTGGGTTTCTTTGAATGAGTCTAAAGAGATTTCTGATAAATCATTAAAAAGAGATATTGATTGTTTGGTTCAATTTTATACAAAGCAGCCCAATGAACTTGATCCTGAGGATGTTACGTTCAGCCCGTTTTCGAAATTACAACTGTTAAAAATTGAACCTTCAGTTAGTGAAAGAGAAACCATAAAAAAAATTTCTCCTGATATTGAAACTATAGGTGTTAATGCTCTGTACTTTGTGCTTCTTGATTACTGTAATAAAAACAAGATCGAATTAGTGAGCATAAATGAGATTGTCAACGAGAAGTATTTGTGGGGTACTACATATAATTTGTCTCGGAACAAAATTATAGAGGCTTTAAATGTGTTAACTAACCATGACAAGTATCCGATACAATACGTTCGAACTAACAATTTGGATTATATAAAAGTTGCTCAGATAGAGCCAATGGATTTTTTGAATGATGAACTTGGCAAGAGAGTGGTGTTGTAAATATGACTTTTAAAACTAGTGTTAACATTAAATTTGATATAGGCAATACTGAATTCATTAAGAGATATATATCTACCCCGTCTCATGCAGAGGCTATTAATGGGATTATTGAAGGTTTTACTAAAGAAGATGCAAATCGAGCGCATATTTTGGTTGGCCCGTACGGGACAGGGAAATCTTTATTAGCAAATATAATTGCAAGTATGGTTTCTAAATCAGTATCTTCAGAGGATGTCAATTCACTTGTTAATAAATTCATACAAGTAGATGATAGTACAGCTCATCATATAAGTGAGGTATCTCAATTAGAGCGTCGCTATCTTCCTATTATACTGAGTGGGGACGAAGGACGGTTTAGACAATCCATACTTTCAAATCTACTAAAAAAGCTACATGAAGAAAACATACATGTAACCTTACCAGGAGTAAGTTCAAAGGTAATTGAAACGATTACTAGTTGGAAGCAAAGTTTTCCTGAGACATATAGTTTGTTCCACACCAGATTACTATCGGAAGGTAAAGAAATTGAACCATGGATTACAGAAATAAATAAACAAAATGACAAAGAGATCTCTTACTTTTCTGAATTATACTCTCAATTGACTTCTGGTGCTTCTTTTGACATTGATTACAATCAAAGTTTTATAACTCAAATAGAATATGTTTTAAAAGTACTACACCAGAATAATATAGGTGTTTTCATTGTATATGATGAGTTTGCACGATTCTTACAAGGACTAAATGATTCAAAATTTAATGAAGCCATGCAAGATATTCAAGACCTCGCCGAGATTGCTAACCGTAATGAGTTAATACATCTATTGCTTGTTACACATAAAGGTCTTCGTCAGTATTTTAGTGGTTTAGGCGAAGAAGCAATTAGTGAATTTCAGCGCATTGAGAAGAGGTTTAGACAATACCTTATTAAGAACGATCAAGCTACGTTTCTTCGTTTAGCTGAAATTGTTATATCTGAGAATTTAGAGAATAAGCCTGAAATTAGTAATGAGTTGTTTAAATATAGCCGCGACAAATTAAGGGAATATACTTTATTCCCAAGCTTAAACCAGACAGAAAAGGAAAAATTGATCTTGAAGGGGATGTATCCATTACATCCAGTCTCTCTATTTATGTTACCGCAGTTAACGAGCGTTTTTGGACAAAACGAGAGGACATTATTTACTTTCTTGGAAAGTCGAGATAGTGGTGGGTTCCATAATCACATAAATAAAACGGATAACTATTATTTGCCGCATCAGCTATTTGATTACTTTTTCCCTGATTCGAGAGATATAACTTCCGAGGAATTAGCTGGACACTTTTTACTGTTGAAAAAGGCTATCGCGAGAATCCCAAGTGATCTTCTACAACAGGAGTTAGCTATAAATTTAATAAAGTTCGTATCACTTTGGAATATCTGTGGATTACAGTCTGAAGTAAGATTGACGGATGAGTTTATGTCATTTGTATTTAATGGAAATCATGCAGACTTAGAATCAGTTATTCAAATATTAAGTGATAATAAAATACTCAGATACAATAGAGTGAGTAATTACTGGGAGTTGTTTGCAGGTAATTCCGTTAACCTACAGGAAAGAATAGAGTCAGACAAAGCCTCTTTGCAAATTAATGAAAAAATACAAAAAGAAATATTGTTCAGAAATTTAAGCAAAAAATATTATTTTCCTCAACAATATAATGATATTAAAGGTATGACACGATTTGCTTCAGTACAGTTTGTATGTGACTTAGATATTCCAGATTACAAGAGTATAATTGGACAACAAACAGCTGACCTTACTATTCATTATCTATTGCTAGGTTCTGATTATCATAACAATGAAAAATATGAAGAGATTCTGGAGATAAGTAAAGAAAAGGGTACCCTTTTATATTTACATTCTAAGCCCTTAGTGGTTATTCAAGACGAACTAAAAAATATTTATGCGTTAGAGCAACTTTTGAAAAATAAAGCATTTATTGAAGAAGACAAAGGTATCAAAGAAGAGATAATTCTTCTGCTCAATGAATCAAAATTTATAGTTTCCGATTACTTGAATGAAATAGATACTTTTTCAAAAGATTCATGGTACTACAACGGTGAAAAGTTGAGCTTTATAAACGATGTGGAGTTGGGTAATTTCCTGTCAGAAAAATGTCATGAATTATTTAGATATACACCGGTCATTCTTAATGATTCGTTTAACAGGACTGTCATATCTGCCCCCCAGAAAAACGGCGCTATTAAATTAATTGATTTAATAATGGAGAACCCCCGTGTTGAAAAGTTTGGTATTGAGGGTAATGGCCCTGAGTATAGTATATACGCGTCAGTGTTTAAAAATAATGGGCTGTTTGATTTGAATATAAACAATGCAGAGTTTCAAAATATTAAATACGAGCCCTATGCTGTTCTAAGACAGCGTTTAATAGAATTATTGGATCATAAGCCGTATGGTGATTTTAAAGATATTATTAATTTGTTTACAGACTCGCCTTTTGGGATCAGAAAACCAGTTGTACCAGTTATATTAGTGGCGATGTTAAGTGATAGGCTAAGTGAATTTATGTTGTACAGCAATGAAATGTTTGTACCAGGGCTTAATGGAAATAAACTTTTTGAAATCATCGTAGAAATAGGAGCAGGTCAATATCAGTATAAGTATGAAAGAATTGATGACAAGTATATTGATTTCTACAGGAAAATCGAAGTGGAGTTTTCCAATTCTACAGAGGAAAGACTTGTTAATAAATCTCGGACTATATTTATCGCTGGAACATTACTAAAGTGGTATAGGGGTTTACCGAGGTATACGCAGCTATCAAACAGTATCGACGATCTATTTAGTTGGTTTAGAGAGTGTATCCGTCGCTCGGAAATTAGTCCACAAGAAAGTATGAAAATGCTGTTTGAAAAATTCTATGATAACTTCGATAATATGGTTGCTTTAAAAGCTTATGGAGAGAACCACATTAATGTAATAGGAAAGCAAATCGAAGATAATATTTTTTCTATTATCGGAGTAAACAATTTTAATGAGCTCTCTGAGTGGCTTGGTAAACACGGTTTGAATAAAAATCCAAGAAACAATCTATTAAATTCTTTAAACAGAGCCCTCCTACACAACGAAAGCGATCTCGAATCTGGATGGTTAATACGTTTCGTAGAAATGTATGTAGGTGTACGCCTTGAAGATTGGTCTGATGCCACATATGATATTCTTATTAATCAATTGAATCAGGATATTTTAGCACATGATTCCCAAGAAGATATAATAAAAACGGATGAAGGAATTCCAGTACAGATTGGTCATAGTAAAAAAATAATAAATGAAGTAGACTTATCTGTTAAATCTAAAGTGATGTATGATAATTTAGATAGGCTAATTAGTGCTACAAAAAAGAGTGTTTCTCGGCAAGAATTAGAATTCGTAGTTTACAAAATATTTGAAAAATATGTAAGTGACATGGAGTGAGGAAATGGACGAAAATAAAAAAAGAAAAGTCCATGTGGCTATGTTCAGTGGTGGAGCAGGAAGTGCGTACGTAGCGCATCATATGGTTCAAACTTATGGCAAAGAAAATTGTGTTTTGTTTTTTACAAACACTTTATGGGAAGATGAAGACAACTATCGATTTATGGAAGAGGTAGCTGATTATATAGGGATAGAAATTACCCAGAGAGTTGATGGCAGAACACCAGAAGAGGTGTTTCATGAAACTCGATTCCTAGGAAATGCAAGACTAGCAAAATGTTCTGAAGAACTAAAAGTAAGACAAACGATAATATTTTTAGAAGATGAACTTAGAAATGAACAAGATGTAGAGCCTATTCTTTATTTTGGCATAGGCCCTCACGAAAGTCATCGAGCTGACAATTTAAAGGAATTTTATAGCCACTTTCCCTTGGAGCATATAGAAACTAGATTTCCTTTGATAGAACTATTTAGAGAAGATCTTGATGCGAAAGGTATTATTCAAGAAGAGTGGGGAATTAAACTCCCAAGAATGTATACTATTGCTGAACAGTTAGCTGAAGAAAACAATGAGAATGCTAAGATTTTGCTTAAACACAATATTAAAGGTTTTTCTCATGCAAATTGTGCAGGGAAATGCGTTAGAGGTGGTTTCCAGCATTATGCTATACTTTATGCTATCTGGCCTGAACGTTTTAAAGAACAGGAAGAGATGGAAGAACGTTTTAGAGATTCCTTCAAGAAAAATGTGTCAATTCTCAAGAAAAACGCTGGTCCCTACACATTAAAAGAGTTCAGGGAAAAGTTAGAATCAGAGGGATTTGAGAAGTATCTATTTCAAGAGGATGCTGATATTCCTTGTGTTTGTTCATTTTCATAAATGCCGATAATCAGCCCATGAATTGTACGAGTCCATTGAAAAAACGCCTAAAGACAATCTTCTTGATTTTTTAGAGAGGGTTGTCTATTTTTTATACTAAGATCAAATGCAGGTATGACCCTTTTGATATCGATTTGTTGGAGCAACTAAAATAGATATAGTCTCCAATTATCGATCCCAGCTTACTAACTAAATTCCTGAAGCTGCGTCTTGGGGAACTCATCTGTGGGATCTTTTATTCGAGGGGCTCTCCAACTCTATGATTTTGAATTTAATCCACACGCAGCAGGTACCAAAAGTCAGCGAAAATTCTACATTTACTTGTCAAAGCGCTTCTTAAAGCCTTGATAAGTCAATGAAAGATATATTTGCCTAAACCAATCACAAACTTACTAGAAAATGACTGAACTACTACCAAACTCATGATCGTATTGAAAAGATGGGCTATTAACCAATGCTCTGAGCGTATCCGAAGAGTTAAATTCGTTCTAGGAAGATTCAGATGCCAAGGTTGGTTCTACATAATTAATAGTATTCGTGTGCACACTTTAGTTTAGAAAATACTGATAAGAACGTGTAGTATTATTATTGATCGAAGATAATAAGTTGAGATTAGAACTGTAATTTAGTTGATAAATTTCAAATTATATTGTATATAAGTTATAGAACGCATTATATAAAACTTTAATTGTGCTATATTCTATAAGATGCAGCTACTATAGAGTAAGTATATTATTAGAAAAACTAAGCGAAAATCCGTATAGAAAAGGGAATGATGAATTGAGATTCGACGATATTCTTTCACGAGCGGATGAACAAACTCTTCAAGAAATTTTAGGGGCAAATACTATCAGAGTGTTAACTATTCTAGATGAAACTCAGGCATATAATAAGTACATAAAAGAACTGGTTATTAATTTATTTGGTAAAGAGGGTTTATTGTTAGACAAGAAAAAACGAATGTTAATATTAGACCTATTAAGAGAAAGTGAAGCTAAAGAATTAGTGGGACTCTTATACACTTCTCCTGAATATTCAGATCTGGAGTTATACTCCAAATTAAAAAAACATAATTTCAATCGTGGCTCAATGGACGAAGAAAAGCTATTTCGTTTTTTTGATTTAGTGCCACCTTTAATTGAAGAAATAGAAAATGTTCAAGTGGAAACTTTAGTGGAGGGGAAATATACTTTATTTCCACATCAGAGAGAGGCTGTTACAAAAGTCAAGAAATTATTATATAATGAACCTTTTCGGGTTTTGTTGCATATGCCGACTGGTTCAGGAAAGACTCGCACGGCAATGAATATTATAGCTGAACATTTAAGAAATAATGAACCTACTGTAGTCGTTTGGCTTGCTGGAAGTGAGGAATTATGTAGTCAAGCTACTGATGAATTTGAGAAATCCTGGAGTTTTTTGGGGAATAGAGATTTGAATGTATATAAATATTGGGGAAATAATAAAATAGAGATCAATAATATTTATGATGGATTTATCGTGGTTGGTTTACCAAAAATCACAAGTGCTCTGAAAGATTCTAAAGGAATTTCATTGATCACCTTGTTGGCAAATAAAACATCGCTGATTGTAATGGATGAAGCACATCAAGCGGTTGCACCAACTTTTAAAACAGTAATTGATTCTTTGTTTTATATAGGCAATCCAAATAGATTGCTAGGATTGAGCGCTACTCCTGGTCGCACATGGAATGATGTGAACGCAGATGAAGAATTATCCAATTTTTTTTCCAAACAAAAGGTTAGATTAGATGTCCAGGGATATGCTAACCCTATTGATTATCTAGTTGATGAAGGCTATCTTGCTAAGGTCAAATACAGAGATTTAACGTATGATCGTGGTGTAGTTTCAGTCAGTGATCTCAAATCAATATCTGCATCTATTGATATTCCCTTAAATGTATTGAAAAAACTAGGCAAAGATGATCAAAGAAATTTAATGATTATTGAAACCGTTGAAAATTTGATATTAAAACATAAGAGAGTGTTAATATTTGCTCCTTCAGTAGAAAATTCGAATTTGCTTGCTTGTATATTACAAGCACGTGGTCATATAGCGCATTCAGTAACGAGTCACACAACGCCAAATATGAGACGAGAGATCATAAAAGAGTATAAGCATAATTCAAAAGAACCTAGAATTATATGTAATTATGGTGTTTTAACTACCGGGTTTGATGCCCCAAATACAAGTGCGGCAGTTATTGCTAGACCGACATTATCGCTTGTTTTGTACAGTCAGATGATAGGACGTGCAATACGTGGAAGAAGGGTTGGAGGCAACTTAGAAGCAGAGATAGTTACAGTAATTGATACAAATTTACCGGGTTTTAGGTCTGTTTCAGAATCATTTGTAAATTGGGAGGATGTTTGGGAATGAATGATGAACTACAATCTTATGTGCCAGCGCATTTAGCAATTGAAGCAATGAGAGATAATGGATATAAAAATACAGCTTATGCAGTTTGTGAGTTAATTGACAATTCTCTTCAAGCTGAGGCTGATCATGTACAACTCCTATGTGCAGAAAAAGAGGATGAATTTGCCTCTAGAAAAACAAAAAGAATATATAAGATAGCTGTTCTAGATAATGGTGTAGGAATGGAGAAAGATGTATTAAAAATTGCTTTGCAATTCGGAAATGGTACTAGATTAGAGGACTCTAACAGAGATGGAATTGGAAAGTTTGGGATGGGATTGCCTGCATCCTCTATATCACAATGTAAAAGGGTAGATGTTTGGAGTTGGCAGAATGGGCATGAGAATGCCATACATACTTATCTTGATATTCAAGAAATAAAGGATAGAAAACGAACTATTGTTCCAGATCCGGAAAGGAAAGAAATTCCAAATGTGTGGTTAAAGGCGGCAGCAAATGTAGGGCAAACAGGAACACTGATTGTTTGGTCAAAACTTGATAGACTAATATGGAGTAAGGCTAAGACCATAATAGAAAACTCTGAAAACCTCATAGGGAGAATTTATAGAGAATTCTTAAACGATGGAGATAAGATTATATCGCTAAAAGCATTTTCAATAAATAAACCGGAAGAATTGACAATTGATCGGGATGCACGCCCTAATGATCCAGGCTATCTAATGAAACTTACAAGTTGTCCGGCTCCATTTGATGCTGTTCCTCTCTTTGAGCCATTCGGGGAAAATTACGAAGTTCGTTATACTATTGACTTCCAGGGGCAAAGTCATGAGGTGACTATAAGGTTATCTATGGCTAAACATGAAGCACGTTACAATGACAGCATTGGTGGTTCTACAGCTTATGGTAGGCATGCTCAAAAGAATATTGGTATATCTGTAGTGAGGGCAAGACGTGAGTTGGACCTAGATCAAAGCCAAGTTTTACAGAGTGATACACGAGAAAGATGGTGGGGGATAGAAGTTGAATTTCCACCTTCACTTGATGAACTTATGGGAGTAACTAACAATAAACAAGCAGCAAGAAATTTTGCGGATATTTTAAATTTTGATATCGAAGATTTGTTGAAGAGTGGAAAATCTCTGGATTTGATAAAATCTGAATTGGAAGAAGACGGGGATCCTCGTGCTCCATTAATTGAAGTATCACTCTTTATCAAGAGACAATTAAAAGTGATGAGGGAATTAATAAAAGCTCAGGGCAAGGGTAGAGGAGGATCTAATAGTAAACGGTATGAGAATACTCCTGAAAAAATGGCAACAGAATTAACTCAAAAACGTAAAGATGAGGGTTTTGTGGGAACAAGCGATGAAGATGAGAAGAATACGCCTGAAATTAAAGAAGAAGATTTAAAAAAAGAACTTATTGATACGGGGGTTGTTGAGGAGCAAGCAGAAGAACTCGCTGCGAAAACCATAAAAAACAATTTAAAATACTCCTTTTCAGAAGCTTCTTTAGAAACTGATGCTTTTTTTGCAGTGCGTCCTAAAGGAGGATCAATAAATATAATATTGAACACAAGGCATCCAGCATATGATAATTTTCTAGAAGTTCTTGAAAGAGATAGCCACGAGAATAATATAAATGAACTTACAGACCGCCTTGAGATTGCCTCCAATGGATTAAAACTTTTACTAATGGCTTGGGCAAGATATGAAGATGAATTATTAGATGGACCTCTTAAAGAAAAAGCACAAGAGGCTAGAACGGATTGGGGGAGAGTTGCCAAGAGGTTCTTAGCAAATTCAAATACTTAGGCCCTTTTTAAGGGTCTTTTTATTGTGATCAGTGAGTTAAATCTCTTACTATGCTACTATTCTGAGACATAAGATCAATAAAAGTGAGGGTGGACAATGGATAGGCTCATTCATTCTAATATTAAACAGCGACTAAATATGGAACTACTAAATACACATAGTGAAATCTTGATAATATCTGCTTTTGTAAAGTTAGATGTGGTCAAATATATTGACAGCGTGTTATCTAACAATTATATAAAAAAAAGTATCTTAGTAAGATTTAAATTGGCTGATCTTATATTAGGTGTTACAGATATTGAACTTTACAGCTACTGTAAAGAAAATGGATGGAATCTTTATGTGAATAATGAACTTCATTCTAAAATATATGTATTTGATCAAAAACGCATAATGATAGGGAGCGCTAATGCAACAGTTCGGGGGATAGGTTTAGGAGAAAAATATAATATTGAATCAATGGCTTTAATTGATATAAACAAGGATGAAATGGATAATATTATCGATCTATTTAGAATATCTATGGAATTAAGTGAAGAGCTATATAACCTTATGATGATAGATTATAAGAATTCTAATATATCTGATAAAGAGATTGATTATAATTGGAGCTTTAATATTAAGGCTTTTTATAAAAATAATTATTTGTGGATTAAAGATATGTTTTTTAGTCATTCACCTACTGAATTGTGTCAACGTGATGTAGATATACTCAAATTGAATTTCGATTATAATTTAATTAATATTAGAAATCAATTTTTACAATCAAAACCTTATATATGGCTAAAATACACTGTGTTAGATGAAACATTTTTCGGTGAGCTTAGTCAAAATCTCCATAATTCATTATTAGATAATCCTAAACCTACTCGGAGAGAGTTGAAAATACTGTTAGACCATTTACTAAACTGGGTTATTGAACTAGAAATTGAAGAGTTTGAAGTGAGTAAGCCAGGCTACTCTCAAAAAATACGCCGTGTGTACTGAATAGTTTTGATGATATCTCCTGCACGGCACAAAGTGAATGAGACGAACACCTTCAGTTAACTAATTAGATAGTTCATAAACTTATATTGATACTGTGAACTCGTATTAAATGTAAGAATGAATCTAGGGAGAAATTTTGGGGATATAACGGTTACCTTTCTGTAGAAAAACGTAAACTATCTGATTAGCCTCATCAAAATGAAAGCCCTAGAAATGAGATTGGCAGAGGTACCTGTGAAGGTTATAGATAAGCTCGGAATACGAAATGAGACGCAATTAGAAACGTGGATGAGATGGTATCCAAAAGAAGAATTACATCGCTTAGAGCAACCGGATATTTGGATGAGGTGGAGCAGCAACGAATGAGTAGATGGTTAAGGCTGTAAGGAAGGTGTAACTACTTCTAATTTGAAACGGAAGTGTGAGCAATTGAATAAACGAAAAGCTCATCCTTAATACCATTTTTGAAGTAAATACGTTTTTCATACTCTTTTATAGTAAATTCTCCTACCACACAACTACTCACCCTCCACATAAACCATAATAGCTTCATACAAAAACCTCAAAAAATCCTCATTGCCAAACTGACCAAAATAACCCGCATAACGGCGATCCGTCGCATAGGCTTCTGCAATACACCTCAGAATCTCATCATCACAGACCATAAACTGTTCCAGACAACTTTTCCATTCACGCACTAACGCTTGCACCTCACCAGAAGCAGGGGACAGATCCTGATGTTTCGCCAACTCCCGAAATACTTGCTCCATGTTGACCGAGAACTGCTGGTAAGCTTGTTCTTGCTCTTCCACAGACAGCTGGCTCACATTAGCTTCGAATTCCTGATATTTCTCGGTATCTCCATATACAAACTTCGCCTCGGATTCATATTGTTCTTGGATGGGCAGAATGGAAGAGTTGTCAAATAGATTAAGATGAGAGATATCCGTCCCATCTACATACTCATCCAACTGGTCGATGATGGTTTCGAGCTTTTGTTTGCGTTGAACGAGTGTGCTACGGTGCTCTCTTAGGATATCTTTTTGTTCTTCTTTGGAAAGTTGCATCATGGCCGCAATGTCTTTTAATGAGAAATTCATTTCTTTGAACAACAGAATCATCTGCAGATTCCCCAGTGCCTCTTGATCGTAATACCGATAGCCATTGTCTTCGACTTTGCTCGGTTTTAATAGATCTGTTTTATCATAATAATGTAATGCACGTTTGGTGATGCCAGTGATCTGAATGATATCTTTAACGGTGAAATAGGGTGTCTTCATTCCAAAAATCCTTTGTTTCAGCAAGAATGACACTTGCCGGAGTGATGGTTGCTTCGGTGATCGGTGTACCTGTTTTGTTCAGATAATATTTAATTAAGTGATAACCGCAAGAATAGCCAGCCGCATAGGGCATACCTACGGGCGTGAAGTTTTGCATGATGGCAAGTTCATCGCCGTACAGATACGGATTAATTTGGTCAAAACCGGTGACATACAGCTGATCTTTCATTTTTGGCTTGATAACGTTATTCAAAGTTTCCATATCCGTCTTGGCTACCCAGGGTCCTAACAACTCTTCTCCATACAGGGATGTCGCAAAGCTCTCAGCCAACCCCTCGCTAACAACCATCTCGCCAAGCGTAATCTGCGGACTCCACTGGATATATTGATATCTCACATTATGATTGCATTCATGGGCTAACACGGATTGCATACGAGGTAGAGTATACCCATTGGGGATCAGGTTCGCAATAATATAACCCGGGATTCCACCATCTCCGCTGATGCCTTCGTTCATGGTGAGTGATGGACTGTTCTTATCGCCTAATAAAATCGTATATAGATACTCGGAGACCGATAGCTCAATCCCGTGATCTGTAAAGGTGGATAGACTCGTACAAACAGCTTCATGACACTGTTGCCAAAATGCTTCGGACGAAATCGCTGCTAACGATTTGTTAATCTCAGGTGTAATATCTGCTGGAGCGATATTCATAAAGTTATTCATCATGATCACATCGAAGCCGTGAGGCTCTTGAGAGCGAAACGGGATCTGTTGTATGTTCCATTTGTTCATGAAGGGACTCATCATTCGCTCGCGGTATAACTCCAATTTCTCATCGGGTGCAGCCTGGATGATCTCCTCATAGATTTTATCTGAACGTAACGCGGTAATCTTCATCCTTAATCTCTCCTTCATGTAAGCTTGAGATCATTATCAAGTATGACCTAACGTAACAGTCAAGCGTTGATGTTACGCTGCTGGCTCTCTGAGTGATTCTTCATCTTCATTGCGAATATCAGACCAGACAGGATATAGATCAGGCTTAACAAGAGATAAGGGAGTTGCAGCGAGAATACGCGATCAAAAGTCGTTTCACTAACCCGCACCAATAATCCGCCGAGAAGCGTACCAATGGCACTAATGCCAAAGGATAGAAAGCGAAACACACTTCCGACCCGGCCAAGCAGCTCATTAGGAACGGAACGTTGCAGGATGGAGGAACGGGTAACATTGTAGACAATAATGAAAAATGCAGCACAGAAGTACAGTCCACCTACCATATAAGCATTCGTGGTTAACCCCACCACACCGTAGATGATTCCCATGCACAAAATGGAGGAGATAATCAATTGTTTTGTACTCCATCTCTTACGCATATAAGCCACAGCCTGGCTCCCTACAATGCTGCCGATCGTTGCAATGGAGATGAGAATACCGAATGCAAAAGCATCCAACTGAAGCACATCGCGTACAAAAAAGATCTGAGTAGCCAGAATGATCGAATACATCAGCGTAATGGTGACAGACAGAATGACTAGTCCGCGGAGAAAACGATCACGATAGACATATCGAATACCGGACCACATCTCTCGTTTCCAATTCTTCATCGGGCGAGTTTCCTTCTTGGTTGTTTCCGTATCCCCTGGGTAGAAGTTTCCCTTCAAACTGATCAAAAAGAGCAGAGCAATAACAGCCGTTACAGCGTCTATGGCAAAAGGAAAAACAATATGCAGGGTTATAATGAACCCTCCCAGAGCAACGCCCAGAATATCACTTGTGATTAACTGTCCCGCGGTGAATTGCCCATTGGCTTTTTCCAACTTACTCTCATCTACCAGTTGTGGGATGATCGTCTGCACCGTACTGTCAAATACGACTCGGCTAAGACCAATCCCAAACATGAACAGGGCCAGAATCGGAATGCTCACCCATCCTCCCCAGATACATAACGTCAGGACAAGGAGAAGGATCATTCGAGTAAAGCCTGCGCCAACAAGCATATGTTTGCGTGAGTAACGGTCGATGAGGACACCTACTGGCAGACTGAATAGTAGCCAGGGTAAACGAAGTGCCGTCATGGTGATGGAGGCATACAGCGTATCGCTCGTAAGTGTTGATATGAGCCATGGAACCGCAGCAAGTGTAAGTCCATCACCCAAGAAAGTAAGCGAAAATGCACCAAATAACTTGGTATAGTTCGACTTGATTTTCATCGTTCCCTCCATCAATAAGATGTTAAGCATAGCAACTTTGAGGTTGGAAAATAATGTGTTTTCACTTAAACCAAATTTAAGTTATTCTAAAATGGTTTTCAATCCTATTTTTACAACAAATAACTTCACAAAACGCTTACAAACTTTCAATTCTACCCTACCTTTTCCGCTACGAAGCTGAGATAATGGGAGAGGAATAAGGCATGAAACAGACACAACAACCATGTTCACCAACAGTCTAAAAATAAAGCTGCATATCCATAGGAGGATTATTAATGACGACACAACCATTGAATCTGATCCAATCCACGGAGGGCCAAGCGTTGCTTGCCCAAATGTATGGACAATCACAAGTAGAAGAACAGACTGCACGTTACACAAAGCTGAACGCAACGTTCGAAGAGTACTTCGGCCCGCAAGAGGGAAGCAAGTTGTTCAGCGCAGCAGGACGCAGCGAGATTGGCGGCAATCATACGGATCATAACCATGGTAAAGTGCTGGCGGGCAGCATCACGCTGGATACACTTGCGGTGGCTGCGCCAACGGCAGAATCGGTTATTACTTTTTATTCGGAAGGCTACGACAAGAAATATGTAATCGATCTCACGGATCTCACGCCAAATACGGAAGACGATGGCACAACAGCATTGATTCGCGGTATGGCTGCGGGATTCGGAGAGTTTGGATATAAAATAGGCGGCTTCCAGGCGTACCTCTCAAGTAATGTGTTCTCAGCATCTGGGGTGAGTTCCTCGGCTTCATTTGAGATGCTGATCTGTACGATTTTGAATCATTTCTATAACGATGGAGCACTGGATGTTGTGACTTTGGCCAAAATCGGTCAGTATGCGGAGAATCACTATTGGAACAAACCTTCGGGTCTGCTGGATCAGATGGCTTGTGCGTACGGCGGACTCATTGCTATTGATTTTGAAAATCCTGCACAGCCAGTCATCGAGCCTGTTCAGTGGGATTTCCAACAAAACGGTTACTCATTGGTCATTGTGAATACGGGCGGTAACCACGCCGATCTGACAGAAGATTACGCTGCTGTGCCATATGAGATGAGAGCGGTTGCTCAGGCGCTCGGCAGTGAGTATGTTCGGGAAATTACAGCTGACGCAATCTACGCCAACCTCAAGAAGGTTCGTGAAGCGGCTGGGGATCGTGCCGTGCTGCGTGCGCTTCATTTCCTGGAGGAAAACAATCGTGTCGATGGTCAGGTTCAGGCGTTGCGTGATGGACGTTTTGCTGATTTCTTGAAACTGATTACGGCGTCCGGTAACTCATCATGGAAGTGGCTGCAGAATGTATATCAGAGTGGTGCTGTGAAGGAACAGGAGATTGGCATCGCGCTGGCACTGACCGAGAATTATCTGCAAAACCTGGGTGATGGCGCTTGTCGTATTCATGGTGGTGGATTCGCAGGGGTAATTCTGACGATCCTTCCAAACGAAAAAGTAGAAGAGTATATGTCTTGGATGCACGACATGTTGGATACGCCGATTATCGTCGTTAATGTGCGTGCACAGGGTGCGGTATGCTTGAATGCATTGATCGCTAACGCGAGCTAAATAGCACTCAGATAAATAGTTCTAACATAATTCAACGAAGTCCGGGCTATGCCCGGGCTTTTTGGGTTGTTCATTTTTTTGAAAAAACTTCAAACCTTGAAGGTCTGTAATGTGTTATTTAAGTAGTGGCTATATCTCAATAATGTTCTCATGGGAGGAAGTGTCAGATGAGTACACCTACAGTGGCTGGGCAGGAAGAGGCTCAATTATACGAGGAGTTGCGGCGTGCGATCGATGAATTCGAAGAGGGCGAGCAGCGGCAAATAGTTCTCAATCGGATGATCAAACAGCTCAGGTTCGCCAAGTGGCGCAAAGACCGGATGCGCAAAGTCGATGCATACTGTCAAAAGATCAAGCCCGCGACACTTTGGATCATATTAGCCACAGGCGCACTTGCACCAGTCTTGCTGTTTAGCATGTTCATCTGGGTATCGTTGTGGGTGGAATGAAGCTGTAGAGAAGAGGGATAACAATATGAAGTTAATAAAAAGAACCGTTAACCATCGGATTATCGTATTCCGACTGTAACGATTCTCTGAACTATCTTTAGGCTTAGTGGGACATTTGCGTAGATTTATCGTCTAAAGATTGCACTTGTCCCTGAATATATTGGTGGTAATCGCGGAAGCTGCTGATGTGATGCAAGGAATCGGAATTTTCGGACTGAATCTTAATTTTACCGTCCTGAGGCAATTTTTTCATCTCAGCAATGACGGATTTGGAACCTTGGATATCACCGGACATGTCTTGAATTCGCTGTAATAATGCCGGATGTCCTTCATGTTGGAGCATTTCGGCGAGCGGGCGCATTTCCTCCAACTTTTGGCTCGACCGTTCAAGTGTGGTCATCACTTTGTCTCCATCTGTACTTGCGCTAAGCGAGACCATTCGGTGAATATGGTCTTTCTCCATACGTTCAAGCGCCTCCAGATGGGAAGCTTCCAGTCGTTTGGGATCGCTCCAACTCTCTGATCGAACGGTGTCATTCTGTTGCTGGGATGCATTATTCGCAGTGCCATTACCACAGCCCCATAACAGAGTTGAGCAGGTTAACACGGCTCCAACGGCGATGATACTTTTTAACCTCATGCTGTCACTCCTTCGATAATTTCCTGAAGGTAGTATGAGCAATAATATCCAAAATCATGCTTCATCTTGTGATAAATGTAGCAAATGACCCCAATAAGTGAAGTTACAATTGCAACGTTATGTAGTGAGGTGAATCTTTATGAATCTTTATACTAATAACATATGCCGCTGGACCATTAACCTCCTGTATCCTGCCATTATCTTTGTATTTCAGAGCTGGGGACCGATAGTGGATTCTTGGACAGGTCCTATTTTGTTCGTCGCGGTTTTCTGCTTTCTGTGGAGCGATGTGAAAGACTTATTCCTCTCGACAGGATTGACATGGTTTATTGCCATTCCGTGTTGGTGGTATTGGATTGAGCGTCCTAAACCATCATTCGGTGCAGAACATTTTGCCGCACATCTATGGTTAATTGTACTTATGTATATTGTCTTTGTGCTCATTCCTCAGACCTTAATCCTGACTACTCGGTTGCGGGTAATGCATTATTATAAGAAGTGAAAGTTAGATGAGAGTAGGCGGCCGTTGGTCGTCTTTTTAAATGAAATGAACGCATGGGGGAGAGTTCGATTGTTAAGCAAAGATATAACAAGAAGTAAAGGAGAACGAAAAGATACCTCTTTCCTTACTGGATCATGCAGTTTCCATTGTTATGGATTGCTGCATGGATGCTGGTAGATTACTTCGGGGCAGCACTATCTGACATACCATTTCTACGATAATTAATTGTTTATAGAGATTCAATTTTAAGGAGAGGTTAATCTATGCCCAAGACAAGCAACCGTCGACGGGTAGCGTACGTGTTGTTCTTTGTATTGGTGGCTCTGTTTTTGATACGCTCTTGTGGTCCGCAGGACATCGACACAATCTTAAGCGAAGAAGGTATTCCCCCAGAACAGGTAAAGCTAGTTACAACTATTGAAACGCGAACACAAATGGTATTATATCAAGATCTCACTACGAATAACCTGACTCCTGCTTTGATTCAGCAAAAGATGTGGTTCTCCGAACTGGCCAGAATAGGCGGTGGTCTGCAGGATAATCCGGTCGAGCCGCTTTCTTCTCATATATCAGGATACGAGGAGTCTAAAGGCAAAATGATCTATATTATATACGGGTATCTCCACGATGCTGACATTACCCAGGTGCATATTCGCTACGAACCAAATCTGGCCTCTTCACGGTTGGAAGCGGAAATCGTGGAATCATCTTCCGATCAATCCAACGGGAGGTTGTGGTATGCGGTAATCCAGCAGCCGATTCACGAGATGATATGGGACATAAAAGGGTTGAACGACGAAGGTCACGTCATCTACTCATCTCTCGATAGTGAGGTTAGGAGGTAACATATGAGTCGTTTAAAAAGAATCAACAAGCCATACTTCATCTTCCTCATATGGAATGTACTCATGATCGGCGCTGTTCGTGGATTAACCTTCCAGCATGAGCCTGGTAGAGGAGTGTCTGGTAACGGTAACCTGGGACTTCTGGTGTTATTCCCATCTCTTCTGACCTTCCTGATTCTATGTATCTGGACGACAACTTTGTCCAAATGGTGGTTGTACGATCAGCGTCAGCGCTGGGGAGGAAAGGTGCATGTCTGTGTACCCTTGATTGCTCTACTACTGTGTGTGTTGTCAGTCTTTCTGGAGTTACGTATCATCGATGACTTACGTATGCAACTCAATGGATTTACGAATGATCCGAATTCGGCAGTATACCGTTTTGGTTGGCTGAACCAATACACGAACACACTATTTTACAACGTGCCGATCCTGCTGTTCGGCCTGTCTCTCTCAATGCTGACAGGCTGGCTGATGGAATGGAAACTTCGCAGTCATAGATCCGCATGATTCGAATTGCAAACGAACGACATCCATCTACACAAACCCCCCTTATCCGGCTGCATACCGGACAAGGGGTGTTTCGCGTTCTGGCTACACTTTCCTTTTATATTTCCCTGTATATGGGATGGTGAGATGGATTTTCAGATCTTTAATCGAGTCTTCGGTAAGCATCATCTTGCTCCCGTTGTTGGATAACTTACGCCAGAGTTTCGGATTTTTGCGATACAGCTTCTCCTGAAGACCGTAAATATCCACACCACGCTCAAGGCCGTGACGATAGGTCTGCATGATCTGCTCCCGCAACTTCACTTCACTAATCTGGATCATCTCTTCATACGAGGTGGGCACCAGGTATTCGTACAGGGCGGTGAGGTAGTGGGCATCAATGTTGAACGTAACGTCTTCACCCTGAATGACAGGTTTAATTTTGATCTTTGGTAATCCTACACTGAGCGCCCCGTAGATCGTTCCATCCTTCTGGACAAGTAGAGGGGCCCGTCGCATGTCTTTGATTAGCCAGTGATAACCGGGAAGCTGACTGCGTGGAAAGTATTCAAAGTCATAACCAGTCTTTTCGAAAAAGGCCCCTTCCACCAGAAACAAATCATGTTTCTTCTCATTCTCAGCCCACTGGGTATTGTTCAATGCAAGACTCGGCAGATACGTCGTGGTAGCGGGATCATTATGTGTTGCAATGAGCTTAAAGCTAAGCACAGGCGGGTACAACGATTCTTCCATATAAGTGGGGAGCGGGTTGTGAAGAATGCTGTCCAGTGGCGACATATTATAGATGGACGTTGCACTTAGGATTTTCTCCAGAGGCTCTCGTGTTCCATACACCCATGTTGTATAACGGGATTCTGGAAATCGTCCCAGCATGTCGAACACTTCTTTGATATGTTTGCTGGTCAGCACACCTTCCGCCATAACGATGGCTGTCACATGCCCCCAAGCCATGTGTAATTGAGCCGTACGGAACAGTTCGTTCAGCGCCAGACTCATGGTTTTCCCTTCGGCATGTCCGACCCATACAGGCGGTGTATCTGCACTTTTGGTTGAACTTTCACTTTTGGCGACACTGGCAAAATCCAGCGTTTGTACATACAGGTGGTACATGCCGTCCTTATAATCAATCCCAAAGGCTTTGGCGTAGTCTACCTGTTGAATCTCAAAGGCACTCCAGCACCCACTTGTCATCACGCACATCGATAGGCTTAACAGACCTAGCATATATCGCCGCAACAAACGCTTCATCGTTCGTTCCCTTTCTTGCGGGGCTCCTGGGTCTCGAGATAGACGGGTCTTCGTTTACCTAGCCCCTTTGGCAGTTTGAATAATGAAGCTATCGCTTGTTTGAAATGAAGCGGTGTTAACGGCGTGAGATACGGAATGCCAAATGATTTGAGATCGGTCAGGTAGATGAGGAACATAATCAACGACAGGATGAACCCATAGATACCGAGGGATGCCCCCAGGACAAAACAAAGGAACCGCAGGATCAGCACAGAACTGGTCATGACCTGATTCACAATGGTTGCTCCAGCTACGACGGTAACTGCGATGATGACAATCATGAGGGGAGAGACCATGCCAGCTCGAATGGCGGAATCTCCGATAATCAGACCTCCAACGACAGTTAGCGTCTGGCCGATGGCACTTGGCAAACGCACCCCTGCCTCACGGAACAGCTCCATCAGCAGCATAATGAGAAACATCTCCATTCCCGATTCCATCGGAAGTCCCATGCGTCCAACCGATATCGTTGCGACTAGAGGAAAGGGGATCTGATCCATATGAAAGGATGTCAGCGCAATATAAAAGCCAGGCAGGAACACGGTGATCATCAGGCCAAGAAAGCGCAGCATCCGTCCTACGTTCACAGCCAAGAAGGGGAAGCTGGCATCCTCCGGTGATTTGAGCAAAAGAAACAGATTGACGGGCCCAATAATGGCGCTGGGATTGCCGTCTACAATGAGGATAAAACGTCCGTTGAGAAGACATTCTGCAGCAAAGTCAGGCCTGCCCGTATAATGGGTGACGGGAAACAAAGTAATCTTCGAAGGTGACAGCAATTCTTCCAGTTCATTGGCGGTCAAGATGCGTTCGGTCTCAATCTTACGCAACCGATCCTGGACGTCTTCGATCAGCTCCGGATTGGCGATATTCTTGATATACATCAATGCCACCTTGGTTGCAGAACGTGTACCGATCAGTTCGATATTGCAAGCCAGTTGGTTCGTACGCAGACGGGTGCGTATTAAGGCAACATTGACGGCAAGGGGTTCAATGAACCCATCTCTTGCCCCGCGGATCGAAACTTCGGTGGTCGATTCCTCCGGTGTCCGAGTAGGGATGTTAGATATATCAATACTCCACATGGTTTGCAGGGAAGGAATACAGATCAACATATGGCCTTCAAAAACACGGAGAGACATCAGTTCAGTTCCAAATGCCGGATCTTGCAGATCCATTCGGGTCCAATCTAGGCTGATGCACTTTTCAATATCGGATGTACGGATAAAGTGTGTATTTTCATATGTTCGTCTGAGTTCAGGGAGAATAATATCGTAGATCGCTTCACTATCTACCATACCGCTGCAATAGGTCATAAGGAGTTGCATCGGAGGTTCTCCGATCATATGACTATTGATGATGACATCATCAGATCCGGCAAAAAAGGTATTCAGGTTATGCTCGTTCATTCGGAACGGTTCAACGTCAGGATTATTCTTGGGTTGGGTTGAGATCGGCACGTTCGGGAGCCTCCTTGTCCTTTTTGTGGATTAATGCGGCAATGGTTAATATTACGGTAACGATGGATACATAAGCGAGCATGACCGGGAACTGAATATGGTCCACATAATAATCCACGTAATCAATGCGCCACCATTGCATCGCCATGAAGCTCATGATGACGGTAATGGTGAGAATCGCGATATATCGTTTCTTCGGTCTGCGGAAATTCAGCAGATCCACGATGAGATACATGGATATGGCGACCCTTGCGAAGGAACCACTGAGCCACTGATAGATGGACAGAAAATCAACGTGTTGCAGCAGCTTGCCGATATTCACAAGTTTCCATTGCTCATAGGGACTGTTCCGTTGTTTGGCTGCTTCTTCAGGACCAAACTCCACGATGGCTCCGATCGTGGGACCGATCGCCATACTGAGCATAAACACGCCAAGGATCAGAACATGCCACCAACGAATTTTGCCTTTGACTTCATGTTGGAACAACATAAGAATCCAGATTTCCATAAGCCCGGCAAGAGAGTAGATCATGCCCCGCCACACGGGACCCATACCGTTCTCCATAATCGGGAACAATAGACTGTAGTCTTTATATTTCATATTGGCGGACATTACAAAATAACCAAGCAAAATGACAAAGGGCAGCAGCAGACTGGAAGTCATCGCGATGGAGCGTATGCCTTTAGCCGCTGCCCACGCAGCAACCAGTGCTCCGCCACCTGCCAGAACATAGGGAGGTGTGAATTGAAGATACGTGGATACGGTCCAGTTGGTTGTTTCATACAGCGTATGCGTGCCAAGCGTAAACAGCAGAATAGAAGCGGAGATCCGGAAGATCCAGGAAGGGACCGGTCCGAATTCTCGGGTAATCCAATCTGTTAATCGCTGTCCACGTACACGGCGAATAATGATGTACATCATACATAGAAACAACATGAACAAAGGTCCTGCCACCACGACAGACAACCATCCATCTCTGCCTGCTGCTTCGAGAATTCCTGGAATGGACAAGACATGGCAGACCAGTCCGGCACTTAATAAAATGATGGAAAAGGACAACCAAATGGTAATTTGACCTTTTTCACGACTCATGCGAATCCTCCTTTCCAATGAAGGAAGTTTCCGTTAGGTTGTACAGCATACAGGAAGTTGATTCCTTTTTCAGATTTTTTCACAGAAAGCTGCAAGCGATATGGACGGACTACGCAGAAAGCTTTAACATACAGATATAGCAATGTCGAAGACAAGCACTGAGCGAAGCATAGAGAAATAGGGAGGAAACCTGCGATGACAAATACAACGAAGGCACCTGGAGAGACAAAAGTTGGATTTATTGGTACAGGCGTGATGGGTAAAAGCATGGCTGGGCACATCCAGCAAGCGGGATATCAGCTGCATGTGTACACGCGAACTGCTGCCAAAGCGGAAGCGTTGGTGAATGAGGGTGCCGTATGGCATGACACACCAGGCAAACTGGCTGCTGCGTGTGATGTCATCATCACGATGGTAGGGTATCCGAAGGATGTGGAGGAGATCTATCTCGGTGAGGATGGACTCGTAGCGAATGCCAAACCGGGTTCATATCTGATTGATATGACAACATCCAGTCCGTTACTGGCTGCACGAATCTTTGAAGCTGCGGAAGCCAAAGGACTGCATGCACTGGACGCGCCTGTGTCGGGCGGTGATATCGGAGCGCAGAACGCGAAATTGTCCATTATGGTTGGTGGTAGTTCGGAGGCCTTTGAAGCCGTGTGTCCGCTGTTTGAGCAGATGGGCACCAACATTGTGTTGCAAGGCAAGGCGGGAGCCGGACAGCATACCAAAATGTGCAACCAGATTGCCATTGCCTCTGGCATGATGGGTGTATGCGAAGCACTTGCCTATGCCAAGACGTCTGGTCTGGACGCGGAGACCGTGCTGAAGAGCATTGCTACCGGTGCAGCCGGAAGCTGGTCGCTCAGCAATCTCGGTCCGCGCATGATCGCAGGCGATTATGAGCCTGGATTCTATGTGAAACATTTTATCAAAGACATGGGAATTGCACTGGAGTCTGCAAAATCGATGGGCATGAAAACGCCTGGGTTGGCCCTGGCCGAATCCCTGTATCAGGAAATAGCGAATAATGGGCTGGAAGAGAAGGGTACTCAGGTGCTCTACACCTATTATCTTCAGGCTTAACAACCAAGAGAACAGCAGCGTATTCTTTTTCTATTCAGGAAAGGGTTGCGCTGTTTTTTTTCAATTTTGCGGTTTGTTTATGCGTCTAAAGTCACGAAATTGGTTAAATGTTCATATGTACTTTGCGTATTGGAGAGATTTTGATCGTTTTCCCTTTATTTTTACCCCGCTTTATCCGACATAAGTAATAGAAGTTTACATAATGAATGTGTCAAAGGATGTTATTCCTCCTGTAATGGTCACCCGTAACCCACACTATAATAGAACGGAGCTTGCCCATGTTCAAGAAAATCCTGTCTCTGTTCAAGACACAACCAGAGCTTGCGAACCAGATTACAGCCTCCGCTTCAGCGTTGCCATCAACGACAACCATTCCCCCGCGTATGGTCCGTAGTAAGCGCAAGAAAAAGGCGGAAGGGGATTGGATACGCCAGCCGGAGGAGCCTAGTACAGCAGATCAGCTGATAGGTCTTCCAAGTCAATATAAAGTGCTGAACGACCTGCTCGTTACCAATCCGAAGTCACGCTCCGGTTATTCGCAGATTGATCATGTCGTGATCGGTCCTCGGGCAATCTTTGTGATCGAAACCCGAAATCTGACGACAGGTGAGATTCGCGGCGGAAGAAGAGAGGCCAATTGGTCGGTCAGCAGCAGCCGGGTCAAAATGTACAATCCACTTATGCAGCATCGTGCACATGTGGAAGCCATTCATGCACACCTCGGAGACTACAAAAGAGTACGTCTTGTCTCCATGGTGACCTTCACCAACCGTTGCCGCATCAGTGTTGATCCTGCTGTGAGGTATGTGAATTCGGATGAACTGATCATCTACGATCATGAGTTGGTGGAAACGATTCAGCGGAAGACGGAACGACTTGAGAGTGAGGTTCCCGAAACCGTATTTCAAGAGAAAGATATTCAGGCGATCTACGCTCTGTTATCATCGGTTAATTCCACGGATCCTCAGATTCGGTCAGAGCATATGGAGAAGGCTAAAGGGATCAAATAATTACGCTTTACGAACACTGTTGTCCATACGGGCGGCAGTGTTTTTGCGTTGCGGTGGTAGTTAATGCGCGCCTAGTAAAAGGCTTTAGACACAGGTATATCGTCGTATACAACCGGTTTTTAACTTATGATAGAATGTAGACCATGTCCAATTGTGTGAATCAAGCATGTTATATGAAAGGATATTTTTGTAAGTAGGTGTTCAAGTCTTGGAGCCAGAGGTTAATGGTTCTCAGGAATATACATACGATAGGGGAAGATTATACGATGAAATGGAATTATACGATAAAGACGTTCACAGTTATGCTTGGTTTGGCAGCGATTCTGACAGCTTGTGGTGGCGGAGCGAAAGAGACGTCATTGCCGGAGTCTGCTTCCGGTACAGAAGTTGCTTCATCAGAAACAAGCAGCTCAAATGCTGCTGTAACAGAAACCGCAGCAACCGGTTCGAATGAGAGTGAGGAGACAGGTTCAACTACAGACGAATCTTCTTCAACGGACGACGGTAAGATTGGAAAGGACTCCACATTGGAAGAGTTGAAGCAGCAGTATGCGGATAAACTCGGTTATATCCGTATTCCCCTGAATGATCATCCGGTGCGTCGGGTTAGTGAGGAAGGTTCCAAAAATATTAATGTGGCCAACTATAGTGATGCCGTTGTGGACATGAATGCAGAGGTTCCAATTCATTCCGATTCGCAGCGGTTAATTGATGATGCCTTTCCATTTTTCACAACCGTACAAGCACCTGATGAATCTTATATAACTTGGGAAGAAGCAACCAATCTGGAGCGTGCCATGGTGAAAACACTGTTTATCGCCCGTGAAGGTCTGCTAATTACTGAGGATGCGATGAAAAATAAGGATTATAGCAGTACATCATTCCAGGATTCGATGGATTTCTTCAGGGTCACAGCGAAATTTGAATCCATGGCACCTGTTGCACAGCATCCGCGTGACATCACGTTGAGTACGCTATACGACAAAGCCCGCACGTCGTGGGGCAAGCTTGCTGCGATGGACCCGGAGCAGGATGAAGCGGCGTTTGCCGAGATGTATAAGACGACGAGAACCGATGCCAATAATGCCATAGGGTTGCTTAATGTTCTGTTGTCTACCAATGAGGAAGAACGGATCAAAGAGATTTACGGGGAATAAAAATGCCGTGATCCAGAGTTAATCTGGATCATCCCGGTAACATGTCTGGATCACATGCCTTCAAACTCTGACTACCGCTTGAAGCGGGGTCAGGGTTTTTCTGGTATTTTCCAATAGGTGTATGATATGTTTTTAGGAGTCAGACATGTACGGAATATAGGTGAGGTGTGTGAAAGATGTGGTGGATGAACTTTTGTAAACGCTTTAAATTTAAAACGAAGCTTATCTTGTTTTTATCTACCGCAACGGTCTTAATCTCCGGAATCACAGGGTTGATCACCTATCGCATCCATATCGACCTGTTCAATGAAGAGGTCAGTCGCCAGTATAGTCTTACCGCAGAGCAGATTCTTGCACGTCTGGATTCCAGGGTACACGACATGTATAAAGTCACCGATTATATCACACTGAATCCCTCCGTAAAAAATGCCATCAAAGCACAGACCTCTGGCATCTCGTCCTATGATCAGATGAAGCTGGAAGATGAACTGGATGATCAGTTGTATCAGGTAAGGCTGGATGCACCGGAGATCATGGGGCTCCGCATATATGACCTGAAGGATAACATATTTAATCTCGGCGCCTTTGCTGGCTCATTTCAACAGATGGATCCTTCCTATCTGGCAGAGATGGTTCATAGACTGGAAGGAACGGGCGGCGAATATGGTTGGAATCGTTTGGGGCCGGATGCCTTCTTGCAGGAGGAACAATCCAATTGGATTCTGGCGGGACGATTAATGCGGTCTGTTGATCTGGAGACCTATGGCGTCATGCTAATTCTGTTTAACACCTCGTTGTTCGAATCGTATCTCAAAGATCTGCGACTGAATGAGGAAGTTGCTGTCTACTTGTTTGACGCAGATGGTGAGCTTCTATATGCCTTTCATAATCAGGATGCGGATCCACCACCACTTACCGAGCTAAGCCTAGGGGCGACGGAGATCAGGGACGAGCAGGGAACAACCCAATTGTATACGAAGCAAACGTCAGACAAAGCGGGCTTCACCCTGGTCAGCAAGGTCTCACTGGCTCAGATTCAGAACAAGGGAAAGATTATTGTAAAAGTTGCTGTGTTCTCTGCGGTAGCCAGCATATTATGCTCCTGGTTTATCATTACCGTAATTAGCGGCAGACTGTTGCGTCCACTTGCGAGTCTAGTCAACGCGATGAAAAGAGTGCGTGATGGACAGTTCGATACACGGGTACGGATCGAGACACGGGATGAGCTCGGTTTCATCGGTGAACGATTCAATGCAATGGCTTCCCGGATTGATACGCTTATACATGAAGTGTACGAGCGCGAACTCAGTGAAAAAGAGGCTGAACTCAAAGCTATTCAGGCCCAGCTGAATCCCCATTTTCTGTATAACACGCTGAGCATGTTTTTCTGGAAGTTCTATATGCTTGGTGATGAGAAATCGGCTCGCCTGGTCACTGCCTTGTCCGAGATGCTGCAGTATACGCTGGAACCCGTGCAGCAACTGACGACCGTTCAGGATGAGATGAAGCAAATAGATCACTACCTGCAGATTCAGCAGGCCCGGTATCAGGAAGCCTTGTCGATTGAAATTGCCGTTCCTGCTGAATTGCTTCGCTGTCAGGTGATCCGGCTGTTGCTTCAGCCCATCGTGGAGAATGTTTTTGTTCATGCCTTCTCGGACAAAAGGAACAACCGCCATCTGGAGATTCGTGGCTCGCGGCAAAACGGGCATGAAGGAGAGCCGGATCTGCTCATCATCGAAATTTCAGATAACGGCTGCGGCATGCACGCATCGGTCATTGAACGCATTATGAAGCCAGTGGCACATGCCGATGAGGAACGTCAGCACATTGGCATGCGGAGTGTACTTCGAAGAATTGAGTTGATTCACGGTGAACCCTACGGTGTACAGATCGAGTCGACTGTGGGAGAGGGTACGCTAGTACGTCTTTGTTTGCCTTATCAGATCGGTGAGGACTTATGCCGGGAAATTCAGGTGACTGAGAGGAGTAGGTTCTGTTGAATGGACGTATGCTTGTAGTGGATGATGAAGCATTATTTCGTCAGGGTCTGATTCATCTGGTTCGCAATAACCCCCTCGGTTGGGAGGTTGTTGGGGAAGCGGCCGATGGAGAAGAAGCGATACAGGCTGTACACAGCTGCACACCTGATCTAATCATTACGGACATCAACATGCCTGTGATGGATGGTCTAGATTTGGCTGAACGCATACACGAGAGTGGACTGGACATTATGATTATCATTTTGACAGGTTATCGAGAGTTCGAATATGCACAGCGTGCCATCCGATATGGAGCAATTGAATTTTTGTTAAAGCCGTTCTCGCTCGATGAAGCATGCCAGGTGTTACAAAAGGCACATGAACGATATCGCCGAAAACAGTCCGACATTCGGATCAGGGAACAATACAGCCAGGTGGACCGTACCGAGAGACTGCGAGAGGAACTGACTTTGTTGCTGCTCCACCATCAATTCGGATCGATAATGAATCGGATCGAGATGTTGCTAGAAGAAGCGTCCGGGATGAGCTTGTCACAAGGCAAAGCGGAGATTCATATGCTTATGAAGGTCATGACGGACTTACGGGTACAACAGCTTCAGCCTCAGGAATCCAGTGGTATGGACTCAACTGCCCCAGATCCACTACTCTGGATTCATACCATACCTGAAGTCATCGCTTGGGCCAGATGCAAGAGCGAAGAGTGGGTGGATATGATAATGCGGCTAACTCAGGAACAGCAGGATCATGTCGTTACACGAGTTATACAGTATATTGAAATGAACTATTCCAGCACATGTACGTTGCAGGCCGTGGCTGCCCATGTTCATGTGACTCCCAACTACTTAAGCCATTTGTTCAAAAAAGAGACAGGACAAGGCTTCAGCCAATATGTCAGCAAGCGCCGAATTGATAAGGCGAAGCTGCTGCTGCACAGCACTCGGCAGAGTATGGCAGATATCGCGGAACTGACCGGGTTCGATAACTCCAGTTATTTTACAACCGTATTCAAACAGATGACGGGGGTATCACCCCGCGAATATCGCAAGCAAGTAGCCAAGTGAAGTGCCCGGTAGCAATCCCCCTCGAACTGCTGCAGGGTCTCAAATTAAAGAGAAGCCTTCTCTTAATATCTGTTCGTTTCCAAGGTCAACCCCACCATGTGGGGTTATTTTTGCGTAGAAAATTATAAAAGGATCGTTAAATAACAAATGTTTACGCTTACATTTTTATCTAAAATACAACTATAGTACATCAACAGCAGAGAGGAGTGATGGATGTGAAGGGAGAACTGACCGCAGGTCCGCCGTCTGGATTACAACCGCCGGACAGTGAGATGAAGCAGCGGCTTCGGCAGCAGCGGCTTCGACGATTCAAGATGAATATTCCGTTAATCTTGATGTTTGTTCCGGTGATTATGTTCTACCTTACCTTTCGTTATGCACCCATCGGAGGGCTGGTCATGGCCTTCAAGGACTACAACTTCTATGATGGGCTGTGGAACAGTCCATGGGTGGGCTTTCAGCATTTTCAGACGCTGTTCAGTGATCCGCGCACGGTGGAGATTATTCGTAACACCTTGTTCCTCAGTCTGTTAAGCATCATTATCGGGTTTCCCATTCCGATCATTCTGGCCATTATGCTGAATGAAGTGCGAAACATGGCCTTTAAGCGAACGGTGCAGACGGTGGTCTATATGCCACACTTCTTTTCCTGGGTCATCATTGCGATGATGATCATGACGGTTTTCTCTTTGGAAAATGGGATCGTCAACCGCTGGGTCGAGGCCTGGACGGGAGCACCTTATCCGTTCATGTACAACAAGGGTTCGTGGGTAGCGGTGTTTGTTGGCTCAGGGATCTGGAAGGACATGGGCTTTAATGCCATCATTTTTCTCGCGGCACTAACGACCATTGATCCGAGTCAATACGAGGCTGCACAGATGGATGGGGCCAGCAAAATGCGCCAGATCTGGCATGTCACCCTTCCGGGTATACGCTCCACCATTATTCTCCTGCTGATTCTGTCGATGGGGCGGGTGATGGAGGTCGGATTCGACCAGGTGTATATGCTTCAGAATTCCAATGTCAATGAGATAGCAGATGTAATCAGTACCTATATCTACCGCACCGGTCTTCAGGGAGCACAGTTCAGCCTGACAACGGCGATGGGATTGTTCGAATCACTGGTTGCATTTATCCTCATTTTCAGTGCAAATTATATCGCGCGTCGATTCAACGAAGGTTTGTGGTAGGGAGGGAGAACAGCATGAGAAAAACCAAGGGAGAAAAAGTCTTTTATCTAATCAATTATGTATTGTTGTCATTGGTTGCCGTCAGCTGTATCCTGCCCTTACTGAACATTGTTGCCTTGTCATTTAGTGATGCGAGAGCGGTAGTTTCAGGTCAAGTGGGGTTATGGCCCGTCGATTTCACCTGGTTCTCCTATCACAGCCTAATTACGGGGACGCCGATTCTGAATGCATTCTGGAACAGTGTGGAGATCACATTGATCGGTACAGGGCTCAGCATGGCGGTGACAATTATGGCGGCATATCCGCTGTCACGCAGACATTTTTATCACCGGCGCTTCTTTACGATGGCGATGGTGTTCACGATGATTTTCAACGGTGGACTCATCCCGACTTATTTGGTCGTGCAAAATCTCGGTCTTGTGAACAGTTACGGCGCGCTTTGGCTACCGGGTCTGGTGAGCACGTACAACATGCTGATTATGCGATCTTATTTTGAAAATCTGCCGGGGGAAGTGGATGAGGCTGCGCGCATCGATGGTTGTGGTGAACTGGGGCTTTTGTTCCGAATCGTGTTGCCATTATCCAAACCTTTGCTGGCGACTATTGCTCTCTTTTACGGCGTGGGTTACTGGAATTCGTTCATGAGTGTGATGATTTATATCAATGATACGTCCAAATACAACATGACCGTGCTTGTCCAAAATATGATTATGTCCAATCTGAATGTACAGGATTTTACCGATCCAACGATGATATCGAATCTGACCCCGGAAGGCATCCGGGCAGCAGCTGTCATTGTGATGGTCATACCCATTTTGGCAGTGTATCCGTTCTTGCAGAAGTACTTCGTTAAAGGGGTCATGCTTGGATCAATTAAAGGTTAAAGCAGGCTGTGGGTTAACCCGCATGGGTTCATATTACAGGAGAGAAAGAGGGTCTTATCTATGGCGTTAACGATGAAGGCATGGATGAAGTCGGGTCTCGTTCTGGGCTTGATCGGTGGTTTGCTGGCGGGATGTACAGGAGGTAACGGTAGCGAACAGGCGGAAGGCGAAGGCAACAGGGGGAACATTACGTCAACGATCTATGATCGGGGCGCGGTCCCAAGCGGCATGGGTACGATCGAAGATAATATGTGGTCCAAGTGGATTAACGAGAATGGCCCGGCTAATGTAAAATATACAGCAGTTCCCCGCTGGGAATCTCAGTCGAAACTTAACGTATTATTCGCTTCTGGCAGTGCACCGGATATCATTTTTGAATTCGGTACGCCCATCCGTAACACTCTGTTTAATCAAAAACAGCTGATGCCACTGGATGAGTTAATCGAGAACTCGAGTGTGGAATACAAAGCCTTGATGGAGAAATATCCCCAGCTCAAGAAGGCCGGCATCAAAAGCGATGGTAAGCTCTATGAAGTGGGACGTATGAACGAGGTGTTTCCACTAACGAGCTTTTTCATTCGGGAAGACTGGCTGGAAAAGTTGAATCTGGAGGTACCGACCAATGAGGAAGAGATGCTGGCGGTAGCCAAGGCCTTCACGGAGAATGATCCCGATGGAAACGGAGCTAAGGATACATACGGCATCGGTGGATTCCAGTTCGGTGATACAGCGGGTCTGTTCCGCTATATGTACAACGCCAACTGGGTGAATGTGGAGGACGGGGAGATGGTGGTTGGTCCCAACAACATGAAAGAAGCCACGGCATTCAAACGTGCATTATATGAAGCAGGAGTGGTGGATAAGGACTTATTGACCGACAAGGATGGGGCCAAGGCGAAGCAGGATTTCCTGAATGGCAAAATCGGTATGTACGCAGCCATGACTTCGGATTATACCGGGTTTGCAGCGAAGGAACTGGATACACTGATGCAGAATGTTCCTGAAGCCAAATTAAAGGTCATCGCTCTGCCAACCACGTCCGTAGGACAGCACACGATGGTGTGGAATAACCCGGTTCAGATGACTGCAGCTGTGAATGCACGAGCCAAAAATCCGGAAGCAGTTATACAATATATCGATTTTCTGACCAAAATAGAGTCAGGTCGAACCTTCAAAAATGGATTTGAAAACACGCATTATACGCTGAACGATCAAGGCTGTCCGCGCATCTCGGATCAGGAGAAATATAAGCAGGAGATCAGCTGGGCAGGCGATTACGCCATGTTGTACAGCCGTCTGGAGGAAGGCAAATGCGGGTACACAGAAATGCTATTCAGCGAAGAGATCCCGTCGCAGAAGGAAGGACTTCGACTATTCAAGGAAGCGCGTGAGGTATACATGACGGATCTTCCGGTAGGAGAGGGTGTTACCCATTCAGAACATATGCCGCAGCTACCCAAGGAGCTTCAGGTGAAGTTGACCAATGTGACAACAGCGATCAACGATATCTTTACCCGTTCCATCATTGGCGGAAGCAAATATACAGTCGAACAGGCTGCAACGGAAGCACAGCAGAAGTGGGAGCAAGGCGGGGGCCCGGAGATTGAAGCATGGTACAAAGACTGGTGGAGCAAGGAAAAGGATAATGTACTAGTCTGGGACGACTTCTATGAAATCTATGAACAACAACAGGCTGATTTTGAAAAATCGGAATAAATTCATGGATTCAAATCATTCATAAGATTTATAATTTTGGTGTTGGTAGAAATAAGCGCTCTGATCCCCTGATCAGAGCCTTTTTATGTTTGGGCTTCAAATAGGGGGATTTTTACCTGGAAAATGAAGTGAATAGAAAGTTCTCGTATCTTGCTTGAAACTATATCCAGAACGATGCGTATCATAAGGTATTAATTGTTTTTTAATGTAGAAAATTGCCGTATTTCAGAGTATAGTTAAGGAATAATTTAACTTATATTCAACATGATGTAGACATGAAATTTACTGAAAAATCTTGAAAAGAATGTACGGAACACCAGGTTGAAACTATTGGAGGTTGAGTATGAGTTCATTTAAAAGCTGGTTAAATTCAACAAAACAAGGACTTGAAGAGCAAGTCAAAAAGTTTAAAAATAAAGATTTTATGGATGCCGTGGTTGCAGGTTGTGCACTGGTTGCTTTTGCAGATGGTTCCATTGACGAAGCAGAAAAGAACAAGATGGCCGGTTATATCAACCTGAGTCAGGAATTGAAAGTATTTGATATGGCTGAAGTGATTACACGATTTAATCATTATGTCGCGAACTTTGAGTTCTCTCCAGAGATCGGGAAGCAGGAAGCGCTGAAAGCTATTGGGAAATTCAAAGCCAAGCCGGATGTAGGACGCGTTATTGTGGGTGTATGCAGTGCGATTGGTTCAGCTGACGGCAACTTTGATGATCAGGAGAAAAGAGTCGTTGCCGAGATATGCATCGTACTTGGACTGAACCCGAGTGAATTCAATCTCTAAGTAGCTATTTTACATATGAAGGGAGGTGAAAATCAGTGGCAAGCATTAATTTGGTCAAAGGACAGAAAATTGATTTAACCAAAGGCAATGCAGGACTTACTGAGGTGATTGCTGGTCTCGGTTGGGACCCGGTAACTGCCAAAGGTTTCTTTGGAAGAAAAAAACAAGCGGATATCGATTGTGATGCATCGGCGATCATGTTGAATGAGGAAGGCAAGTTGGTCAAGGATTCCAACCTGGTTTGCTTCCACAACAAGCAAAGTGCATGTCGTTCGGTTATCCATTCAGGTGACAATCTAACAGGACAGGGAGACGGTGACGACGAACAGATCAAAATGGATCTGTCCCGTATTCCTGCTGATGTTCATAAAGTATTAATCGTTGTTAATATCTACGATTGTGTCAATCGCAAGCAAGATTTTGGCATGATTGAGAAGGCTTATATTCGTATTCTGGATGGTAAAAATTCCAGTGAGCTCGTGAAGTTCAATCTATCCGAAAACTACACAGGTTCAACGGCGTTGATCTGTGGTGAATTGTATCGTCATGGAGGCGAATGGAAATTCTCAGCAATTGGAGAGGGTTCCCATGCGGTACATATCAACGAACTCGCTCGCAGGTACTCCTAAGTACAAGATTTAACCTAAATCGACAATAATTCTGATATTCATATGTCACGATAACTACAATACACTTAAATAAGCGAGGATGATCATACGATGGCAATTAATCTCTCTAAAGGTCAAAAAATCGATCTGACTAAAACAAACCCAGGTTTGACAAAAATCACAGTAGGCTTGGGCTGGGATACCAATAAGTATGATGGCGGAAAAGACTTTGACCTGGATGTATCGGTATTCTGTGCCAATGCAAACGGTAAAGTAGAAGGCGAGAAAAACTTCATCTTCTTCAACAATCCACAAAATGAAAATGGTTCTGTTGTTCACACCGGTGACAACCGTACAGGAGATGGCGATGGTGATGATGAGCAGATCAATATCGACCTGCCTAACGTACCCGCGAATGTAGAGAAAATTGCATTCTCCATTACAATCTACGAAGCTACAGAACGTAGCCAGAACTTCGGACAAGTCTCCCGTGCTTATGTGCGAATCGTCAACGAAGCAAACAGCGAAGAACTGATTCGTTTCGACCTGGGAGAAGACTTCTCCATCGAAACAGGTGTAGTTGTTGGTGAATTGTATCGTCATAGCGGCGAGTGGAAGTTCAGTGCCATCGGTAGTGGTTACCAAGATGGATTGGTTGGATTGACACGCGACTACGGTTTGCAATAGGACGTACAGTACGACTTACAGGATGGGAAGAACCGTCTCCTGGACGGTTCTCCTTTTCATTTAATCACATATTTTGGAAAGGTGGAAAAACAAATGACGATCAGTCTTGCCAAAGGACAACGTATTGACCTGACTAAGACGAATCCGGGCCTTACCCGTGTGGTGGTTGGTTTGGGTTGGGATACAAACAAATATAGTGGTGGAGTCGACTTTGACCTGGACGCCTCGGCTTTTTTGTTGTACGAAGATGGAAAAGCCAAAGGTACGGATGACTTTGTTTTTTACAACAATCCAAGCGGCGGTGCGGGTTCAGTGACACATACCGGTGACAATCGTACGGGTGAGGGTGACGGCGATGATGAGCAAGTTGTCGTTGACTTCAGCAAAATCCCTGCGCACATTCACCGGATCGGTATTACCGTAACCATCTATGATGGAGATGGACGAGGGCAGAATTTTGGACAAGTCTCCAATGCTTTTGTTCGTGTTGTAGATGCTGCAAGTGATCGGGAAGTGCTTCGTTTCGACCTCGGAGAAGACTACTCTACCGAAACAGCTGTAGTGTTCTGTGAGTTTTACCGTGCAGGTGCAGACTGGAAATTCCAGGCGGTAGGCAGTGGCTTCACAGGTGGACTATCTGCTTTATGCAAAAATTACGGGCTGGATGCACAATAACATAACTTGGCATAGAAAGGTGAATCTGCTATGGCGATTTCTGTCGTGAAAGGCCAGAAGAGTGATCTGACCAAAACCAATCCGGGCTTGTCCCGTCTAACGGTAGGCATTGGTTGGGAGGCAGCCTCGGGTGTAGAGCTGGACACATCAGCATTCCTTCTGGGTTCAGACAATAAAGTGGTTGGAGATGAAGATTTTATCTTTTATAATCAGCCCTCTACCTCGTTCATCACGTATATGGATGGTGGACAGGTTGGTGGCGAGAAGAAACAATTCGCCATTGATCTTGGCAAAATCCCTGCCCGAATTGAGAAAATCGCCTTCAGCCTGACGATTCATGACGGTGAAGCACGACGCCATCATTTTGGACAGGTTCAGCATGGTTTTCTACGGTTTGCCAATGCAGCTACAGGTCAGGAAGTAATGAGATATGATCTGGGAAGCGGTTTTACAGTGGAGACCGCGATTGTCATCGGTGAATTGTATCGCCATAACGGAGAATGGAAGTTCAATGCAATAGGGTCGGGTTTTGCAGGTGGTTTGAATGCACTCTGCGCTAACTTTGGTGTGGATGTAGATGGTGGATCAGAACCTGCACCAACGACTTCAACCGTTCCACCGACAGATGTACCTACTCCACTACCCCCGGTGCCCGCACCAGAACCGACGCCTTCCCCTGTGAATTCGATCAATTTCAGCAAAATTGAATTGAAGAAGAAGGGCGACACCATTAACCTCAAGAAAAATGCGGGGGGACTTGGTGAAATCCTGATTAACCTCAACTGGAATCAACAGGGTAGCAAAGGGTTATTTGGTCGCAGCAAGAGTGTGGATCTGGACTTGGGCTGTCTGTTCGAGATGAAGGATGGTACACGAGATGTAATTCAGGCATTGGGACAAACGTTTGGTTCACTCAACCGTTTCCCTTATATTGCACTGGATGGGGATGACCGGACGGGATCGGTTAAGACGGGAGAGAATCTGCGGATTAATGGTGCCCGTATCTCGGAAATTGAGCGCATCTTGGTATTCACCTATATTTATGGTGGTGTGGCCAACTGGTCTCAAGTAGACGGTGTGGTAACTATCCAGCAGAAGGATGGCCCGGATATCATTGTCCGAATGAATGAATACGGGAGCCCGCTTGGCATGTGTGGCATCGCGATGTTACGCAATGTGAACAATGAGACATTCAGTATTGAACGAATCGTGCAGTTCTATAATGGCCATCAGGCGTTGGACGAGGCTCATGATTGGGGAATGCAGTGGGTTGCGGGAAGAAAGTAATCATTTGAATTTATTCAATATACAAACGCTGTATCGGTCAGCACCATTGCAAGGATACTGTTGACCAACGTTATCCTCGATAATAGACCATCAATCCCTCCAGACTAAGGAGGGATTGGTTTTTATGCCCCGACAGCTGGAATCAACTATTGCAGATTGGCTATTGCCAAAGGTGCGAGGAGGAGACAACCCTGAAATATTTTAACTTTTTGAGTCTGGAAGAAGAAGATACTTTATTTTTCTCTTCACCCGTCTCGTTCAATCACCGGACTTCCAAAGATCTACTGGCATATGCTGTTGGGGCTGCTTTATATATGCCCGCGACGCGCACTCATATCGCGGACGACATTATGAATGGTAAACATGAAGGTCTGACGACCATTATTATTGATCTGGAGGACGCTGTGGGTGACGACCAAGTAGAGTTTGCCGAGCAGTGTCTGGTACAGCATCTAACTCAATTGATGACTTATATGGAGACAGGCATGCTGAGTCAGGATCAAATGCCTCTTCTGTTTGCTCGTGTACGTTCACCACAACAGTTGGAACGTCTCATTGATACGTTGGGAGAATTGGTGTCCATGCTGACAGGCGTGGCATTGCCCAAGTTTTGTGTGGGCAATGGAAGAGCCTATTTCGACCAGATCCGCAGTTATAATCAACGGAAACCGGATCATTATCCCGTTCTCTATGGAATGCCTATATTGGAAACGGCTTCAATTATATATCGGGAGACACGTTGGGAGACCTTACTGGGCCTTCGTAACATCCTCGATGAAAATGTTGAATATGTGCTCAATGTACGCATTGGTGCGACCGATTTCTCCAGCCTGTTTGGACTACGCCGAAGCCCGGAATTGACTATATACGATATCGCCACGATCCGTGACTGCATCTCGGATATTATCAATCTGTTTGGACGAATGGACAAGCCGTATGTGATCTCGGGTCCTGTCTGGGAATATTTCAGTCAGCGGGAGCGCGTGTTCAAACCTCAATTACGACAGACTCCATTCGAAGAAACCCTTGGCAAGTCAGGGCTGCATCTGAGAATGAAATATATTACGAACACAATGGATGGATTGATGCGTGAAGTCATGATGGACAAGGAAAATGGAATTGTAGGCAAAACGATCATTCATCCTTCTCATATTAAGCCCGTACAAGCCATGTACGTTGTTACACATGAGGAATATTCCGATGCCCAAGACATCATCGCCCGTAATGACGGTAGCCTGGGTGTGTTCAAAAGTAATTACTATAACAAAATGAATGAGATTAAACCACACTTGAGCTGGGCGAATCGAATTCTAATCCGATCACAAATATATGGGGTGTTACATGAACAGCAGCATTTTGTCGGGCTCTTGCCCAAGCACGAACAACAACATAACTACGTTCCCAATTCTTGATCAATTCAGTCTGAACGTTCAGGTTACACATAACCCGCTGCAACTTCCACTAGAATCTCTATTTTCCATGGCTGCACGCATCAATAAGAAACGTTCATTTCTGTTTGTAAGCAAACTGCTGGGCAAGCACATCCCGGTTAATCCGTATACCTCGCTTCTGAGTGGCGCGGCATTGGCTGTTCTGTTATATGAGCACCTGACTGAAAAGACGGAAGAGACGAAAGTTCAGATCACCGAGTGGAAACGGGAAATGGTCGAGGGACTGATTGATCCCCAACAAGCCCGGCAAGTGTACAACATGCTGTTGCAAGAAAGCTTGAGTTTACCGGAAACGATTCGTTTTGTTGGTTTTGCCGAGACCGCTACAGCGCTGGGTCACAGCATGTACGAGATGTTTGCTGATCAAGCTTCCTATATTCACACCACTCGCGAATATGTTCCAGCGATGCATCCGGATATTCAATTTGAAGAAGAACACTCCCACGCGATGGCTCATCGTTGTTATGCGTTGGATCATGAAGCCTTTGCAGGAGAGGGTCCGATTGTTCTGGTGGACGACGAGATTACGACGGGCAAAACGACGTTGAATATCATTCGGGATATTCAGGCCAGATATCCTAGGAAGCAATATGTGATTGCTTCGCTGTTGGACTGGCGTACGGAAGCGGACGAGAATCGGTTTGCCGAACTGGAAGCTGAATTGGGAATTACCATTACACCGTTAAGCCTGTTGAAGGGCCGTATTGAAGTAGTGGGTACTCCACAGTTGGAACCAACACAGCAAGATGAGCAGCTATCCCGTCCTGCCGTAACGCTTCAAACCTCTACCGTTGCCGATGCCTTCGATCAGCTGCACGCTACTTCGGAGGATGGTGAAGGTAAACGTAGCACAGCGAGCTACGTCCAGCATACGGGCAGGTTTGGTATGCAATCCCGTCATAATGGCGAATTGCGCCAGGAGATTAGCCGGATTGCAGAACGGCTTCGGACGCAGCGTACGGGAGAACGGACTTTGGTGATGGGAACAGGGGAGTTCATGTACATTCCGATGCGTATTGCTGCCGAGATGGGAGAAGGCGTGTTGTATCAATCCACTACCCGCAGTCCAATCCATACACATCCGGCTCCAGGATATGCTGTTCGTAGTGGTGCCGGATATGCCTCACCGGAAGACGCATCTGTTCGTAACTTTATCTATAACATCGCTCCGGGACAATATGATGAGATTTTTGTTCTGCTGGAGAGACAGATGTCCGAAGAACGAATGGAACCGATGTTGAAGGTACTGGAGCAGTTGGGGTGTGGACACATTCATATCGTATATTGCGGCTTGCCAGAGAAGACAGGGGACAACGAGCAATGAACTTAACTACACTGGAGCTAATCAGACAACGTGAGATTCCGTCTCCCGAACCGATGGGCAGTTATGTTGCATCGGACGTTGTTTTCCTACTGAAGGATATCAGCCATGTTGATCTGGAAAAGGGAACGGGTGAACGGGAGCAGGCGATCCAATCCGGGGTTCATTATTCGGAGATGCTGCCCGTGGAATACCAGCCCACAGCAGAATACATTGAGCTGTTCCATCAGACGCTGGAACAATCCGCTGCAAGAATCGCGCGTCATACCGCCATTGTGGCTGAGAAGATTGTAGAGCGCAGGGGACTGAATCTGGTGCTGGTATCTCTGGCTCGAGCCGGAACACCTGTGGGCATCCTGATCAAACGTTATATTGAATTGAAATACAAGGTGACGATTCCGCATTATAGCATTTCAATTATTCGTGGCAAGGGTATGGACGAGAACGCAATTTTATATATTTTACAGCAGCATGGTCTGGAAACAGCCATTCAGTTTGTAGATGGTTGGACAGGAAAAGGGGCTATTCGCAAAGTGCTGAAAGAGTCCTGTGACCAAATGGAACGGACTTATGGCATGAGCCTCGATGATGATCTTGCCGTGTTGGCCGATCCGGGGCAATGCTCAGGCACCTTTGGGACAAGGGAAGATTATCTCATTCCTAGCGCTTGTCTGAATTCCACTGTCTCTGGACTGGTGAGCCGCACAGTACTTCGCGATGATCTGATTGGGCCGACAGATTTTCACGGAGCCAAATGGTATCGTGAATGGTCCTCTGCGGATGTGTCGACCCAATACGTGGATACTATTGCTCAGCATTTTCCGCAAATGATAGATCTAGCGGAGATTCAAACGGAGGACAATGCTACTGGTACTTCGGAAATTACCTGGAAAGGTTGGCAGGATATCGAGTCCATCCAGCAATCCTTTGGCATTGCGAACATCAATCTGATCAAACCTGGGATCGGAGAAACAACCCGGGTGTTATTACGCCGGGTTCCTTGGAAGATTCTTGTGGATCGATTGGATAATCCGGATTTGCAACATATCATGATGCTCGCCAGAGACAGAAATGTGCCGGTTGAGGTATATCCGGGACTAACCTATTCCTGTTGCGGCATTATTCAATCCCTGGGAGGTGGAGGAGAATGATGATCTACGCAAGTGATCTGGACCAGACGCTGGTGTACTCCCGTCGTGCGCTCCGTATTCCCGAAGATACACCGGGACTTGTTCCCGCAGAGTGGATTAACGGCAAGTTGTCCGCTTTTATGTCAGCATATGCACTGGAGCGGTTGCAGTCTTTGCCACAAGACATTGTATTTATGCCTGTGACGACACGTACCGTGGAGCAGTACCGGCGCATTCATATTTTTCAGAACGAATGTATTCCGAAATATGCGGTGACGAGTAATGGTGGCAACATCATTGTTGACGGACAGGTAGACGATGAATGGAACTTGCATATTCGTTCTTTGCTTCGTCAGCAGGCAGCTGCTCCTGAAGAGATCCTGGATTTATTTGACGATGTACTGAGCCCGGAGTGGGTGATTAATCAGCGATTGTGTGATGAGCTGTTTTTTGCATTACTGATCGAACGTGACAAGCTTCCGATGGAGCGTATTGCGGAAAAGATTCGGGTGTTAGAGACGCTGGGATGGGAGAGTTCAATCCAGGGTCGGAAGCTCTATCTGGTACCTTCAGCCGTGAACAAACGAGCTGCAGTGGAGCATATTAGGCAACGCATTGGCGATGTGCCTGTGATTGCTTCGGGCGATTCCTTGCTGGATCGCTGTTTGCTGGACTTTGCGCAGCATGCCATTGCTCCGTCCCACGGAGAGTTACATGTGGAGAGACAGCGTGCACCTGAGCTGGTGCCGTATCAATTTACGGAACAATTCGGTGCTTTTGCAGCAGATGAGATTCTCGATTACGTTCACCGTATTCATAACGATCAACAGACCCAGATAGACCATGCCGAGATAAGGGAGACCGTATAAATGAAAAAAATGAAGATTTACTTCAACCGTTGGTTCTCTGTAACGTATCATTATATGAATGCGATTCGGGACAATGAGGACGGTATGGAATTTGAGATCTACGGTACTCATCCTGATCCGGGACATATGGCATTACAGGGCTGTGATGTTGCAGAAGTTGAACCGCGTCTAACGGGCCGGGAGTATGTTGATTTTTGCCTCGACTTTTGCCGTCGTCATCAGATTGATGTGTTTATTCCACGCTGGAACATGCTTGACATCAGCAGACATATCTCCCTGTTCGAAGAGATCGGTACACGGGTTATCGTATGCTCGGACACGGAATTGCTGGAACAATTGATGGAGAAAGACCGGTTCTATGAATCGGTGCGTGAGAAGGGCATTATGGAGATTCCGGATTATTTCACGGTCAGTAATGCTGCACAATTCCAGCAAGCCTATGAGGCGCTACGTGCACGTGGACACGATGTATGCTTCAAACCATGTAATGGTGAGGGTGGTATGGGATTCCGAGTGATTAATAATGAACGTGATCCGTTGCAGGAGTTGTTCGGATACGCGCTTAACTCCATTTCGTATGAAGATGCCCTGCGTGCGTTCTCTTCTGCTCCGTCCTTTCAAAATGTCATGGTGATGGAGGTACTGGAAGGATATGAATACAGCATTGATTGTCTTTCGGATCGCAATGGGAAACTTATAACGGCTATCCCGCGTAGAAAAGAAAGAGGACGTTTACGCTTGCTCGAAGAAAACGAGGAATTGCTGGCGATTGCCCGCAATGTGGCAGAGGTATATCAGATTCCTTATAATTTTAATATACAGATGAAATATCGCAAGGATACACCGAAGCTACTGGAGATTAATCCGCGTATGTCTGGTGGGTTGCACATGTCTTGTCTGTCGGGCGTGAACTTCCCGTATCTGGCTGTCAAGTCTGCACTTGGCCATGATATTGGACCACTACATCCGAAGTTTGGCTTACTGGGAAGTCATATCGAACAGCCATTTATAATCGACGTTCAGAAGGTAAGCGGAGTACACCACGTCTAGCTGAGAATTTCCCTCAACATTGACACCTTCTGGATGGTTTTTTTACAATACGGATGAGAGGTTATTCAAAAAGTCCATCTTCTCGGTACTGAAAATCAGACTTTTTGAATATGCACTGTATGTGTTGTTAAGGCAGGAGGACAAGTAATGTTACGGAAAACGAAGATAGGTATAGGCGCATTGGTCGGTTATGGTCTCGCGGCGATCTCGAGTCCCTTTCTACCGGATGTCATCACGTGGGCAATTCCGGCACTGGCAACTGTGGTCGGAGGATTGATTCCTTCACGTTCCACGCCACGTACACAGGTCCAGGGTTCGTCATCAGCCCCTGTACCCATTACAGATATCGGAAATGAACCATCCCGCTTGAATGGTGGACAAGCACCGAGCACAGTGCCAACAGGGGCACGAGAAGCTTCTCTGGCAGAGCCCCAACCGAGCTCCACTCCCGCACAGCATGCGGGCACAGAACAAGCGAAGCCTTCCCGGACCGAACCAGATCCTGTATTTGATCCGGTGATTGAGTACCTGGAGGTTCTGGAGGACATGATCATCTCCGAAGGTCAGAAGAACGAGCTGGATAATGAGATCGTGGAGAAATCATTGGCGTTGTTTGCCCGTCTTCAGCGTGTGATTCCTTCCCTTCAGGAGTTAAACAACGGGGATATTAACCATACGGTGCGCAGACTGATTTTAAAAGACCTGAACGGTTTTATTAATCCATTTTTACGTTTAAGTGGAGAAGCCAAACGCAACAATCGGCGTATGCTGCTGAATGGTCTTCGAGACGTGGATTCCAAGATATCGGATATTGTATCAACGATTGAACATAAAGACTTAATGGAGCTCCAGAACAAAGCGGAACTAATACATCAACGGTATAACAGCTCTGAATTATAGGAGGGATTGGCATGGCAACGGAATGGGCTCAGTTGAAGCAGGAAGATGAGCAACGGATTAACCAGGAAGCAACACAGCTTATTCAGAAAGTGTCCCAAAGTGATCCGGCTCATCTGGATACCTTAATGGATGATATCGGCAAGTTGGGCGTGAAAACACAAGAGAGAGCAGGACAGACTCTCAAGTTGCTTGATCGCCCAGTCAATGAATTGATGTCCGGGAACCGGGCAGAGGTATCCAACATGATCCTGAAGCTCCGTGATGAATGTGAGAGTTTGCAGCAGAGTAAAAATGTGAGTTTTGTCGGGAAGTTGTTACGTAAAAGCCCGCTGAAAAACTATGTATACCGTTATCAATCTGTTCGCACGAACATTGATGCGATCATTAACGGGTTGCGGGACGGCAAGGACAACCTGGAAGAAAGCATCGTAAATATGCGCCAATTGAAACGTTCCTCCATTCAGGAGATCTACAATCTGCAGACCAAAATCTCTTTTGGTAATCAATTGAAAGCATTGTTCGAAACCGAGATTGCCAAGCCTGAGAACGAGAATCGTAAAGCACATCTGGAGCGTGGGTTGCGCAAAGTGGTAACACGTACCCAATCCATGACAGAGATGATCATGCTGTACAATCAGGCAATTGCAGCTACCGACATCATTAATGATAACAATGACAAGCTGATTGATTCCGTTAATAATGCCATTGATAAAACAGCGAATCTGATCACCGTTTCGGCCATGATTGCGATGGCACTTAATGATCAGGAGAAGGTTATTTCCGCTGTGGAAGCTACGAACAAGACGATTGAAGATCAATTCAAGGAAAACGCCAGATTGCTGAAGACAACGACTGAGAAAACAAATGAACTGTTGTCCAAACCGGCCATGTCCCTTGAAGCCGTCAATCAGGCGATGGGTGATCTAATGTCTGCGCTGGATCTGTCCGAGCAGTCTAATCGCCGGATCATTGAGAGCTGTAATGACTATACCAACAAGATGACAACACTTAACGCCAAAATGAGCGATCGACTGGGTCTGGAAGGGCCGAAGGCTGCTGCCATTCCGGAGAAAAACAAACCGGATTCCAGTGCATTAGGATCTTTCCTGGATTAGGGTAGGACTCGCTGCATATCGTATCGAGATTGCTACATGGTTTTATTTTCTACGAGGGACGCCGAGTGCGTCTCTTTGTTTCATTTATTTGATAGAATGAAGGTAAAATCTGGGGTTGTGCGAAGGAGCTTGTTGAACATGCTGGACTTTTCATTCGAGATTATTGATGAGACCAAGATTAATATTCAATACAAATATGGCAGTGAGTTCTTTAACTTTAACCTGTATTATGCAAACGGGGAGTGGACGCTGCATCCATTTGACGGCATACTGATCCAAAATCGTGAAATGTGCAGTCTGATTGTATCGGAACTGCTCCGTAACAAAGATTTTCATGTCATGTTGGCTAAAGAGAAAATCATCTTATCCCAATTACGCACCAGTGTTAACCTCCAGTCCGATGAGCCAGATGAATGGGTAGCAGATCGGAGAAACGCAGATTATTCCAGTCCTGATGATGAGTTGATGGATTACATAGGGAACCACAGTTTCGAAGACATATTACAGCTTGAGCAAGAACAGATTGAGGCCAGAGTGCAATTCTTCCAACAGATCATTCAGAGAATGTTTATGGAGGGACTTGGACCGGAAGATGCTGATTTTATCAAAGCTCAGGCCGTGATTCGGATATATAAGGATACGTACGATCGCCTGGGCGAGTTGAATGATGACTATCGGGGTGATCGTGGACGCAGAAGATGGTAGGATGTAAAGTTGAAAAAAAGGTTCATCAGCCATAGGCAGATGAACCTTTGTGTTCTTCTGATACTCAAGGGAGATGAATGGTTTGGATATGATCGGTATGCATAATTAAAGAAGTCCCATCTGCTTCTACCAATGCAAGCAAGTGGTTGTCTGCATTCTTCAATAACCCTGCTCGGTAAGGCTTGCAACCGAGGTTGAGTACAACAAGTTCACCTATCATTTTATGAAGTTGCTGATCGAGTGTACGGGAGAGTGACATGGACGAGGGTTGCATAGGGAAATGTTGCTTACTAAGGGAGTAGGGTGTGCTGTTAGTAGGGGAAGGAATAATATACTTCAGATGATTAATGGAAACGTAGATAGAATGATATAAAGGAGAGTAGAACATAAAGTAGTCATTCATAATATTTGTAATATAACCATGCAATGTTTTCCCTCCGATGGAGATTTCACTGAATCGTCCACGGGCGTTCATCAGCATTTTGCGGTAAGAGATGTTGGTGTGATCCATCTCGGGGTCAGGTGTTGGCAAAACTATACTTGAATCATCTGCTGTGCTGACATGCATGGATTGAACATGATGAAGCGGAATATAAACAAATCGCTGATTTCCGTAGACTACAATCAGATCCTGGCCTACATCAATGATCTCACCCTGGATCGGTAGTTTACAGCCAGACAGCTCTAATTCGACGGATTTACCCAGCCAATGCGTAAGAAGTTCCACAGTATACCTCCTCTCAGTAGATTATAGACGTCCAAATATATAGTGAAATTAGACTAACAATTAGACTTATCGGTATCACAATAAAGGTAACTTTCATATACTGTTTCCAGGAGATTCGAATATGATGGGTCTTTAATATATACATCCAAATTAACGTTGCTAAGGTGCCAATAGGCGTCAGCAAGGCTCCGATATCACTTCCCAGAATATTAGCAAGATACGCAAGATGCAGTTGGGATTCACTTAGTGGAAGGTCTGTAACAGCAAAGGTCCCAATCATCACGGAGGGCAGATTGTTGAACAGATTGGAAAGCAGAGTGAGCATTAACCCCGACACAGCAATGATGCTGGCATTTCCTCCTTCTATTATCGGTTTCATCCACTGAATGATCCATGCGGTCATGCCTGCTCGGTGAAGACTATCTACAATAACATAGATGCTGAAGGCGAAGAGTAAAATGTGCCAAGGCGTTTGTGTTATCACATCTTTGAGTCCAGTCCGGGTGCGATACCAACGCACAGCGAGCATGAGAATAACACCAGTGATTGCAACTACCTCCATGGGTATACCAACTTGCTCAGCTAGAAAATATCCTGCACGGATAAATACAACGATGCCTATACAGACACGGAACAGCCACCAGTCTACTTTATTCTCGGATTCAGTCGTCTGTAGCGGATGATATCCTGAACCTGATGAAGACTGCAGGGATACAGGGAAATGATGAATAACTTTGGGAATACTTCTACGAAAATAATAGAACAGCAGTACGGTCATCACCATGATCGCAAGCATGGATGGCACAAACATCATCTGAGTATAAGTATTCAGATTTAAGCCAACCATTTGCAAAGCAATCAGATTTGCCAGATTACTAAGTCCAATTGGCGCACTGGAAGCCGTAGCGATTAGCGCACCGGAGATCAGGTAGGGTAACTGTTGATGCATTTTCAGACGAAGTATAGAACAGATTCGAATAATGATCGGAGTTGTGATCAGAATACTGCCATCATTGTTGAAGAAGATGGTCATGAGAAAACAAAGTAATAGAATTAGCCAGAACAATCGAAAGCCGGAACCTCTTGCTTTCTCAATCATATTCAAAGCGATCCAGCGAAAAAAACCGATGCTATCTAGAATAATCGACATGACAATGGTAGAGAGGATTGTTACGGCTGCACCAGATACGATCCCGAAGATTCCAACAATGTGAGCATAGCTGCTCACTCCAGTTAAAATAAGAAGAAGGGCGCCAAGCGAGGTGGGTATAGATTCATTCAATCCGCCAGGACGCCACATCAGGAAAATGACAGTGATGATAAAGACCCCGAAGGTTAACCACAACTGGTAGTCAGGCATTTACTGTGATTCACCTCCCAGGGGGAGAAGTCCTGACGAAGCCTGAAGCAGATGTTCATGGGATGGAGTGGGCCTTCCGGGTGCAACGATCCAGTAAAAAGGCACACCAATCAAGACTAATGCGACGAAGATCAACATGATAATTCCCCCCTTTAAGCTGGTAGATAACTTAAGTTGTCAGTTTATTTCAGTTACTTCTTTTTACCGCCGGATTTGTTACCACGGGATTGATTGCCTTGGCAACCTTGGCAACCTTGATTGCCTCGCGACTTGTTGCCACCTGATTTATTGCCTTGGGATTGGTTGCCTTGAACTCGTTGCCCCTGAGAACGATTGCCTTGACTGCTCCGCGACTTGTTGCCGCCGGACTTATTCCCCTGAGCTTGGTTGCCTTGAGCTGCTTGGTTCCCTTGAGAACGATTGCCACGCGATTTGTTGCCTTGAGCCGCCTGATTACCTTGGGCTGCTTGGTTTCCTTGACTTTTATTATTACTGCTGTTGTTGTTGTTGTTGTTGTTGTTGTTGTTCCCACCACCACGTACGAGGGATACAGATTTCACATGTTGCATCGGAATACGAACAATCTCCTGATTTTTCAAAGTCATGATCAATTGGTTCTGGTTGGCATCGGCCAGGATGCCTTCCACTTTTTCAGGTCCTCCCCGGTTAATCTGAACATGGCGGAAGCGGAGTGCTTGCATAACGCCCAAAAACGTGTTGGAAGGAATAGGGTTCCCCATGGTTGCATTTCGGTTACCACCGGAACGGCCTGTATCTGTTATGCTTTTGACATGTGGTTCATTAACGTAGACAATCCCTTCTTTGCAGTTCATTGCCATGTAGTCCATGCGTACGTCCGTAAGTGTACCTTGTATTGAATCAGGTCCTCCCCGGTTAATCTTAATCTCTCTTCCCAACAAACCTCTTATTCCTTGACCATTCATAGACATTGTGTTTGACCCCTTCCATGATATAAGTTCAGATGGACAGAAATGGTGGATGTAATTATGATCCCTTCCATTCGTCATTCGTGTCTGTCTGTAGTTTAAGCATATGTGACATGCTTCTTGGAGGGACTAGCCAGTTAACTATATTTATACCATTTCGGCTATAATCTATGAAAATGATGTAAATTTATAGATTAATAACTCGGTTATTCCGCATTATGACAAGTGAATTTGGATGTGATAAGTATCAGGACTGTGCATTCGCCCGTACGACTTTCTGTGCATCTGCATAGGATGATGTAAGAGCCTACGGGCGAATCTTACAGGTATTCGAAAGGCGGATGGAAATGGCTCTACCTGTCTACCATATCAGCTTGTCTCCAACCGAATATCAACAGTTAACGTCCAATATATGGTCAGAGACGTTTGTGAACAGCACGATGCAGATGGACGGTAAGCCGTTTCCGATCCGGCTTCGATACCGTGGAGGACATACACGCGGTTATCCCAAAAAATCATTTGAGATTCGTACATCCAGCCGAACGTATCATTTTAATGCGGAGTATGATGATCCTTCGTTGTTGCGCAATGCACTTTCTTTTCGTTTTTTTGAGTCGATTCGTGTACCCGCACCGTCTACACAACACTGCGTACTCTATCTGAACGGGCAGCTTCTGGGTGTATACCTGAGGATCGAAGGAGTGAAATCCTTCTTTTTTCGCCAACGGAAAATCCCTGTGCGCAGTATCTTCTATGCGGTGAATGATCATGCTGGTTTTATGATAAATTCGAATTCCTCTTCAACAAGTACCGATCTATTGTCAGGGTACAGCTTAATTCGTGGTAAAGATGTGGATCGCACAAGGCTACGTAACTTTATTCAGCAGTTGAACATAAAGTCCAGGCTGGAATTGTTTCGTTTTTTACAGTCGAGGGTGGATACAGACAATTATTTACGCTGGTTAAGTGGAGCTGTGCTTACAGGGAACTTCGACGGATTTCATCAGAATTACACATGGTATGAGAAAATCAAAAGCGGAAAATATGGCATCCTGCCTTGGGATTATGAGGGTACTTGGGGGAGGAACTGTTATGGAACACGAGTTGATCCCAATCTTGTTCGTATTCAGGGGTATAACAGACTTACCGGACGATTGCTGGCATTTCGTAGTTTCCGTCAACAATATAAAAAGCTGCTGCGGCAGCATCTGATGAATGCTTTTACAGAGAAGCGAATTATGCCTCTAGTCCATCGATTGCACAATGGGATTCGTGAAGATGTCAACAAAGATCCTTACATGAAATGGCCCATGGATGTATTTGCAGGTGAACCGGAAAGAATTCGCGAATATGTGCTGAAACGTCGGGAGTATCTAAGTGAAAAACTACGTCAGCTGTAAGCACTTAACTAGTGTGAGGAAGGGAGACCTTCCTTTTTTTACTGCCAAAATGAAGAGAAGTTTATTGTATTGGGAAAAGTAGGGTAATAAGAATAGAAGCGGCATTGTAAAATACGCTATAATAACCATATGTGTACATAGAAATGATTACATATTGGACGCTGTGGAGAAAACAACATGTCTAATGGAGGCTCTGAGCTGGAACGTGTTATCGGTTTAGGGTGCTCCGAGCCGGAGGAATGCTTATGATCAAGCTGTTGTACTACTTGAAGAAGTACCGAGTTGCCGCGATTGCAGCCCTGGTCATGATGTTAATTGAGCTTGCGGTGGAGCTGGCTCAGCCTTATCTGATCTCCAAGATCATTGATAATGGGATTCAGCAGGGAGACCTTTCTGTCGTCTGGTTGTGGGGCGGTGTGCTGGTTGGCAGTGCTGTTGTGGCTTTTGTTGCCGGAATTGCGAGTTCGTTCTTTGCATCCCATGCAAGTCTGGGGTTTGGATACGATCTGCGGGAGAAGCTGTATGAGAAAGTGCAAACGTTCTCTTATGCCGTCTTTAACCGGTTCGCGACGTCGTCCCTGATTACCCGATTAACGGGGGATGTGACCCAGGTTCAGGACACCGTCTTCATGAGTCTGCGATTCATGACACGTGTGCCCCTGGTGGTGATTGGTAGCATGATTATGGCAGTGATCGTGAACCCGAGGTTGGGTCTGCTGCTGGTTGTCATGGTGCCTGTACTGCTCATTGTTGTAGTGTGGATGATCAAAAAGGCAGCGCTGCTGTTCCGCAATGTGCAGCGCAGACTGGATGCCGTCAATGGAGTCATCCAGGAGAATCTGACAGGCATTCGGCTGATCCGTGTCTTCGTACGGATGAGCCATGAGATCGAACGCTTTGCCGGATTCAGCGGCAAGCTGATGAAAGGCACAATTTCCGCGTTGCGCTTGACGGAGACCACGATGCCGTTCATGTTGCTGATGATGAACGTTTGTATCATCGCCGTGTTATGGTTTGGACGAGTCGACATTGCCTCCGGTAATGCAACCGTGGGTGAAGTGGTCGCCGTCATTAACTACCTGCTTCGCACAATTGGTGCCATGTCTGCGTTGTCATGGATTCTGGTAACCTTCTCCAGAGCAAGCGCTTCGGCGCAAAGGCTGAATGAAGTGTTTAATACAGAGGACACGTCGGAGACTGAACAGACGATATCAACGTCTGCACCATCTGCTGGATCTATGAAATCTTCACATTTTCCGCAATCTGTATACCCAGTGAAGAAACAGCGCGCTGTTCAGGGAGCGGTCGAATTCCGCAGTGTAGGCTTCAGTTATCCGAATAGTGAAATTACAGTACTGGATAACATCACATTTACGGCAAAAGCGGGGGAGCGTATTGCCATTATGGGAGCAACAGGCTCAGGCAAATCTTCGCTGGTACAGCTTATTCCGCGTTTATACACAGAAGATCAAGGAAAGGTACGGATTGATGGTGCCGATGCATCAGAGCTGGATCTGTCCATACTGCGTGGTGCGATTGGTTATGTACCGCAGGAGGTTGTCCTGTTTACCGGTTCCATCCGGGAGAATATTGCCTGGGGTCAGGAAGATGCTACCTTGGATGAGATCGTGGAAGCCGCAAAGCGCGCGCAGATCCATGAAACAATTGAGAATTTACCAAACGGTTATGATACATTGCTGGGTCAACGGGGAGTGAATCTCTCCGGTGGACAGAAGCAGCGACTTTCCATTGCACGAGCACTGGTACGTAGACCAAGAATTTTGATTCTGGACGATAGCACAAGTGCGCTGGATGTGGCTACAGAAGGAAGACTGCTCGATGCGCTGGAGGAATTGTCGTGTACCACGTTTATCATCACCCAGAAGATCAGTTCAACCACTTCGGCGGACCTGATTCTGCTGCTTGATGATGGACAACTCATTGGGCAAGGAAAACATGAAGACCTGATGGAGTCGTCAGAGCTGTATCGTCGAATTCATGAATCACAATACGGGGAGGGTGCACAGCATGTTCAAAGCATTCATTGAGCCTTTCCGTCAGCCACCGCCTCCGATTGATCCGGAGACGTTACGATCAGGTGGTGGTCGCAAACCCAAGGCACGGGCGAAGAATTGGTCAGGTACGCTAGGTCGTATCTGGGCCTATCTGGCACGTCGCAAGGTTAAGCTGTCCATGGTACTGTTGATGGTGTTTGCCAGTTCCGCACTCGCTTTGCTTGGCCCCTACATGGTGGGGGTGGCCGTAGATGATTTCATCGCGGGCGAAGCCGGCGCAAGCTGGACTCGGTTTCTGATTGGATTAACCGCAGTGTACGTTTTGTTCTCTCTTACGTCTTGGTTACAAAATATATGGATGATCGAAATTGCACAGGAAACTGTGTTCCGCATGCGGTATGATCTGTTCTCCCATCTGCACAAGCTGCCGATTCCATTCTTCGGTAAACGCCAGCAGGGTGAGATTATGAGCCGAGTGACCAATGATATCGAGAATGTCAGCGGTACGTTGAACAGCTCGGCGATCCAGATTTTTTCGAGTGTATTAACACTGCTCGGAACGTTTGGGGTTATGCTCTGGCTCAGCCCGTTACTGACCCTGCTTACCTTTATCGTTGTGCCTTTGATGGCCATCGGTATGCGTTGGATTACGCGCAGAACGGGACCGCTCTTCAAGGAGCGGCAGCGCAATCTCGGTGAACTTAACGGTTACATCGAAGAGACTTTATCCGGGCAGCGGATCATTAAGGCATTCTCCCAAGAGGAGCGAGTGATTCGCGGTTTTGAGGAACGAAATACCCGCATCCGGATCTCCGGTTTCTGGGCACAGACGATCTCTGGTTTTATCCCGAAACTGATGAATGGATTGAACAACCTGAGCTTTGCGATTGTGGCGGGCATTGGTGGTATACTGGCGATTCAGGGTTCGGTTACGGTCGGGGTGATTATTATCTTTGTGGAATATGCCCGTCAATTCACCCGTCCGCTGAATGATCTGGCGAACCAGTGGAATACGTTATTGTCCGCGATTGCGGGGGCTGAGCGCGTATTCGAGGTGCTGGACGAAGATGAGGAAGCGAAGGATGAAGGGGCAGCGATATCTCTGGACAAGGTAGAGGGAGCCGTTCGTTTCGACAAAGTATCCTTTGGATACGATGAAGGACGTAACATTTTGCATGAGATCAGCTTCGAAGCCAAACCGGGGGAGATGATTGCCCTTGTGGGTCCGACCGGAGCGGGGAAAACAACATTAATTCAGCTGTTATCCCGTTTCTATGATCCAACAGGTGGCACATTAACGGTAGATGGTCGCGATATGACCACCATTCGGCGTGAGAATCTGCGGTCACATATGGCATTTGTGCTTCAGGATTCATTTTTGTTTCAGGGCACGATTCGAGAAAATATTCGATTTGGCCGTCTGGACGCAACGGATGAAGAGGTGGAAGCAGCCTCCCGGCTGGCGAATGCCCACTCCTTCATTGTGCGAATGAAGGATGGATACGACAAAGTGCTCCAGGCCGATGGGAGCGGCATTAGTCAGGGGCAGAAGCAACTACTCGCCATTGCCCGGGCAATCTTGGCAGATCCATCGATACTCGTACTGGACGAAGCGACGAGCAGTATTGATACTGTTACGGAGATTAAAATTCAGGAAGGGCTGCAACGCCTGATGCAAGGCCGTACCAGCTTTGTTATTGCCCACAGGCTGAACACGATCCGTCAGGCAGACCGGATTCTGGTGCTGAAGGATGGGCATCTGTTGGAGCAAGGCTCGCATGATGCCCTGCTGGAACAAGGCGGTTTCTACAGCGAGCTGTATTACAGTCAGTTGCGTAAAAAGGCTCAGTAGTCATTTTGGATAATATGGGACATGTATTAGAGAACTTGTAGGTATGTAAAAAGAGCAGGGATGAGGGCACGATGTTCCTCAATTCTGCTCTTTTTGCATATTCCCTTGAAGGAAAATGGAAAACGGAACTGTGATTGTATGTTAAAATAAGGATATATTGGAATAGGTCCGTTTTTGGACGGTTGCCAGCGGTTTTGAAGCATGAGAATGAATTTTTACACGTATGCCTGTAGTCAGTCATGTGATGCATTAAAAGAGAGGAGGGCAATGCGGAATGGAATTCAAATTTGGGAATGCTGCTATTCTTCTACCCCCTGTTCACATTATTATTATCGCAATCATTATTATTTTCATTCTAGTAAGGTGGAGCAAGCAGTTAGAAACAAGACGTTTTACGGTTTTCTTTTACTTTTTAATTAGTACGTTCATTACGCCAATTTATTCTCAAAGTACATCAGAAGGTGTCTTTGAGCTATGGATCCCCGCAGGGTTTATTTTGGTTTTCTTTTATTTGATTCGCAGCGAAAGAAATCATCCATCTAAAATGAAAGCGAGTATCTTAGGATTTTCAATAGCATTATATCAGTTAATCCTTCAATATGTTGGATGAAGGGACAGGATAGGATAATTCAACAAGAACAAGTAAGCAATAGGTTGAAAACAAAAGAGCAAATCCTGTGATCAGGATCTGCTCTTTCTCATTTAACTGCCACTAACTTTCCAGTTGTCCGCCTGCTCCACCGTTAACGGCTGGTGTCTGCGGATGTAATCTTCCACCAGAGCTGCCATATCCGTGGCGCCTTCATGCAGCACCTTTTTGCCTGGATACATCGCATAATCCCCGCCGCCAGCAGCGCGGTAGCTGTTCATCACCACAGAGTATGTGCCATCCATATCCATGGGTTTACCTTCACGTTCCAACTTCACAACTCGACTGCCGACAGGTTGGGAGATATCCAGCTCGTACTCTAGGCCGGCCCACATATCATAATTATAATGCTGAGGTTTGGGCTCCATATAGGCCGGATTGACTGCCACCTCGCCAAAAGCATTCACTTCAAAATAACGTGCTGTTTGTTCCAGTGCATCACGGATATCTTGACCGCTCAGCTCCAGCACCGTCAGCGTGTTGGGATAGATGAAGTTGGATAACACGTCCCGAACGGTGATATGGCGTCCGAATCCACGAGCTTCTTCACTCAGCATGGCGGTATTGGACAGATCAGCCCCAGTCGCTTCCATCTGCACTTGATGTACAAAAGCAATGAATGGATGTGCCTTGAGTCGAAGGGACGTAGCATTGGTGATCGATAAATCCCCATCCACCTCGCCAATAGGTTGATCAAGCCATGCTTGTGCCTCAGTTTCCAGCTCTTCCGTCAGTTTCATGACGGTTGCATCAGGTTCAACCTCATGATGTTCATCCAGAAGTAACAACCGAGCCTGCTTATCTGTAATCTGCCACTTGCCGCCCGATGATTGTTCCAACTGAACGGTTACATGCCCCGCACCATTTCCACTGAATCCCGGCTGAATGACGGTTACACCATGAATATTAGCGGTAAGCTGACGATGCTGATGTCCAGTAAGCAACACATCGATGCCTTCGATGTCCCGGCAGATGGCATAGCCTTGATTTTCCCCAGTTAACCGTTCGGTGGGCTCGCCTGTCTCCAGATCACTCTCAAATCCACCGTGATAACTGACAACCATTACATCTGGTTGTTCATGCTCATGGATATAGCTAACCCATTTACGAATGGTCTCTAAGGCATCAAGGAACTGTAAACCCTCAATATTTTTCGGGTGCTCCCAGTTCGGTATGTAGTGCGTAGTTGCGCCCAAGAGGGCAATTTTAACACCCGTAGACAAGGTTTTGATTAGATACGGAGGACCGAAGGCAGGTACGTCTGGTTGCTCATTTTTTACAATATTGGCAGACAGCCAGGGGAAATTAGAAGCTTCAACTGCTCCGCGCAACAGACTCTGACCATAGTTAAACTCGTGATTGCCCATCACCGCAGCATCATAACCGAGTTCATTCAGTACCGTTATGAATGGATGCACCTCGTTTTTGGAAACCTGTGAAGCTGCATAGGAGGCCAAGGGTGATCCTTGCAACAGATCCCCGTTATCCACCAGCATCAATTCAGGTGCACGTTCACGTTCCTTGCGAATCAGGGAGGCCAGCAGGGCAAGCCCAGCCGGGCGGTAGGCATTGGTATTGTAATGAATGGGACGGATCGCCCCGTGCAGATCACTGGTATACAGAATATCGAAGCTTGCCGTATGGTTTGTGGATGTCATTTTACAATCTCCTCTAATATATAAGTTCAGATATATGGAATTACTATAAAACGGAGAAGAATGAATAGCTTGAAGAACCGAAGTATGCGCCGTTATCTCCGATGTTCTTCTTATATCTTCAACCATAATGAGCCTATTCTAACAGATACAAGTCGCGCTGACAGCCTGACAGGAAACTTTACAAAACTCCAAATTTCGTTTCACATCGCGCTAATATTTGGCAACTATAGTAGATAAGTACTGAAAAATAGAAACTCTTTGGAGGGTGTTCGTTTGAAGAAGTCTGCTTTATTTTTACCATTGTTGATTTTGGTTCTGTTTCTGAGTGCTTGTGGGTCTAGCAGTAGTACAACAGGTTCGGCTAACGGGGATAATTCGAGTTCGAATGCATCCGGTACGTCTACGGCAGAGACAGAGAAAGCTGTCGAAGGTTATGTGCCAACTGAACTGACGGTTCAATTTGTTCCTTCCCAGAACGCAGATACGCTTGAAGCCAAAGCGAAACCGCTGGAGAAGTTGCTTGGTGACAAACTGGGCATTCCGGTAAAAGTCAGCGTATCCACCGACTACAACACAATTATTGAAGCAATGGCTTCCAACAAAGTAGACGTAGGTTTCTTGCCTCCGACAGCTTATGTACTGGCTAAAGAAAAAGGCGCTGCGCAGGTTATCTTGCAAGCACAACGTTTCGGTGTAAATGATGAGACAGGTGCTCCAACCGAAGAGTTGGCGTATTCCTATAAATCCATGTTCATTGTAAAAAAAGACTCTCCGATTCAATCCATCGAGGACCTTAAAGGTAAAAAAGTGGCTTACCAAAACGTAACGTCTTCCGCAGGTTATGTATGGCCAGCAGGTCTGTTGCTGGACAGGGGCATTGATCCATTAAAAGATGTAACACCTGTAACGTTGAAAGGTCATGACCAAGGTGTTATCGCTGTATTGAACGGTGACGTTGATGCAGCAGCTATTTTCCAAGATGCCCGCAACACGGTAGCTAAAGACTATCCGACTGTATTTGAAGATACACGTGTACTGGCGTTCACTGAGCCTATTCCTAACGATACCATTGCCGTTCGTACAGACATGAATGCAGATTGGACTGCGAAGATCAAACAAGCCTTCATCGATATCGGTAAAGATACTGAAGGTCACCAGATCATCAAAGAAATCTATACGCATGAAGGTTATGTAGAGTCCGATGATAGCAAGTTTGAGATCGTTCGTCAGTATGGCGAAAAAGTGAAAGGTGAATAATTCTGATCTAAAAGTAGTTCGGGATCTGTTCACTTTGTAGTAGCTTTCTTGGATGGGAACAGCTTAATCGTAGCAATGGACAGGCCAGTTCAGCGTGATCTACGCTGCACTGGCTTGTGCCATTATAGCAAGGACTCATGTATGGTTGATCATTATGAATGAAAGAAGGATATTGTCATGATTGAGCTTCATAACGTTACCAAAACTTACGCTAACGGTACCAAGGGCCTGGATAATATTAATCTGAAATTTAAGCAGGGTGAATTCATTGCTGTTGTGGGTCTGTCCGGTGCGGGTAAATCAACGCTCTTACGCTCCATTAACCGACTGCACGACATTAGTGAGGGCGAGATTCTGATTAACGGAAGTTCCATCACGAAGGCACAAGGCAAACGGCTGCGCATGATCAGACGTGACATCGGCATGATTTTCCAGAGTTTCAATCTGGTAAAACGGTCCAGTGTACTACGTAACGTACTCGCTGGACGGGTTGGATATCATTCCACTATGCGTACCATTATGGGTCGTTTTCCAAAAGAGGATATTGAACTGGCATTCACTGCGCTGGATCGTGTGAATATTTCGGAGAAAGCTTATTCCCGTGCAGATCAGTTGTCTGGTGGACAACAACAGCGTGTGGCTATTGCTCGTGTACTGGCACAGGAAGCAAAAATCATTCTGGCCGACGAACCGGTTGCTTCACTTGACCCGCTTACAACAAAACAGGTCATGGATGACCTGAAACGCATCAATCAAGACCTTGGGATTACGACGATCGTCAACCTTCACTTTATTGATCTGGCGAGAGAGTATGCGACCCGTATTGTCGGATTGCGAGCAGGCGAGGTGGTCTTCGACGGCCCGGTAGAAGAGGCAACGGATGAGCGCTTTGCAGAAATATACGGCAGACCAATTCTGGCTGACGAATTGTTGGACAAGCAGGCTGTGCATGAGCAGGGAGAAGTTGTGGTATGAAGGGGCAGTCCAACGTTCCACTTCAGAATTCAGGCGGAGTGGGGAAGGAACCTGGTTCCAGCCCGGCTCAGGTTGTGAATCGCCCAAAACCGCCTGGGCGTACGAAACATTTGCTCACCTTAGTGATCATTCTGCTCCTTCTGTGGGCCAGTGCCAAGCAGACGGATGCCAGCTTCACGGAGTTGTTTGAAGGTTTTCCCAACATGCTGGATCTGCTGAAGGAGATGTTCCCGCCCCGGTGGAGTTACTTTGATAATATCGTGCAAGGCATGCTTGAAACGATTCGAATGGCCCTGATTGGGACAACCATTGGTGCGATTATTGCGATTCCAGTCTCGATTATCTGTGCCGGTAACCTGATGCCAAGTCGCTGGATCTACTATCCGGCGCGCTTTCTGTTGAACCTGATTCGGACCGTGCCGGATCTGTTGCTTGCTGCTTTGTTCGTTGCTGTGTTTGGTTTGGGGCCAATCCCCGGAATCTTGGCACTGGCTGTGTTCTCGATAGGTCTGATCGCGAAGCTGACGTATGAGACGCTGGAAACCATTGATCAGGGGCCGCTGGAAGCGATGACGGCTGTTGGTATGAACCGGATTCAGCTCATTGTATATGGCGTGGTGCCGCAACTGGCTGCCCAGTTCACATCCTATGTGCTGTATGCCTTCGAAATTAATATACGTGCTGCTGCCATTCTGGGATTGGTGGGAGCCGGAGGGATCGGGCTTTACTATGAGGCCACACTTGGATTCCTGGAGTATGACAAGACCAGCGTAATCATTCTGTTTACCCTCGTCATCGTTCTGGTCATTGATTATGTAAGTACTAAGCTGCGGGAGAAATTGCTATGATGAAAAATGAAACAAGCCGCATCCGGCCAAAACCACGGAAAAACCCGCTACGCTGGGTTATTGTATTACTGCTGATCCTTGTGTATGCTTGGGCGCTTGCCGGTGTACCGTTTACTGGTTTCAAGGAAACTGCCGCTCAGATTATGAAAGCCATTGTAGCCGGAATTTTCTCACCGGACTGGGAGTTTGTATATTTGCCTGAGGGAGAAGACCTGCTGCGAGGACTGCTGGATACACTGGCGATTTCCGTGCTGGGTACCGTGATCTCGGCTGTGCTCTGTATTCCATTTGCTTTCTGGTCAGCTCGTAACATGAGTGGGCATCGTTCCATCTCGGGTGCAGGCAAAATGGTACTCAGCTTTATTCGCACGTTCCCTGAGATTATCATGGCCTTGTTGTTCATTAAGGCAGTAGGTCCCGGATCGTTTGCAGGGGTTCTCGCCCTTGGGTTGCACTCCATCGGCATGTTAGGCAAACTGTACGCGGATGAAGTTGAAAATATCGACTATGGCCCATCTGAGGCGCTGCTTGCCTCTGGAGCCAACCGTATGCAGCAGTTGTGGTTTGCCATCCTGCCGCAGGTTATGCCTGGATTCCTGAACTATACATTGTATCGTTTTGAGATCAATGTACGTTCCGCGACTATACTGGGTGTAATTGGAGCAGGGGGTATCGGTACACCGCTGATCTTTGCACTTAGCACACGGAACTGGCCGCGAGTAGGTATTATCCTGTTGGGTATTATCGTGATGATCACGATTATTGACTTGATCTCGGGGTATATTCGTAAGAAGCTGGTGTAAGGGTTAATGTGGCGCTACGAATATATTAAATGATAAATTAAGATAAGTTGATAGAGGAAGAAGAGAGGGCTATTCGGTGCCAGAATATGGGCAGGGATAGTCTTTTTTTGTGTCTGCAAATAAACAACGGTGCGTTTTTGTTGCTCAGTTAACCGTCGAGGAATAAGAGGATTCCAAGAATATGTGTGAAAATGATTGAATTATTTTCCAAATCCATGTAAGATTAATAGGTTTCTATATAAAGGGAATTAAGGATATTAATAAATACTCCTCATAGATATCCATACAAGAAGTGAGTTTTCAAAAGGAAGGTGACCTATGGAAATATTTTATTTTATATGGATTGTATTTATGGTATTGATATTGCTGTACAGAATGATCTTTCAGAAGTTTAAAAAACATAACAGAGAAAATATTGGGCTCAGTGCAATCCTGATCATTTTCACGGGAAGCAGTTATACGTTTACACAGATGAACTTGATTTTTGTCATTAGTGTCATCGCCGTCGCCGCTTATTGTGCTGTATGGAACAGCATTCTATTTGTTAGAAATGGATATGAGCCTGAACGTTTGAAATGAATGATAAAAACCGAAACCATGTTGCCCTGTGAATCAGGCAATGTGGTTTCGGTTTTTTAGTTGCTTGGTTAAACGTTAGGCTTCTTAACTGAGACTTAGCTAGCCAAAGGCAATGCTTTGGTAACTTGAACCGTAATTGTCTCGGTGCTGGTTACCCCTGCGGCGTTGATCAGCTCAGCACGGTACGTATACGTTCCGTTAGCGCGACCCGACAATTCAGTTGTAGCACTTTGGGAAGCTGGTGTTGCCGCGTTCAACGCTTGTGTATCAATTAATACATCATTCTCATAGAGACGGTATTCGGTTGCATTTGTACCCCACCAGAGGTTCATGGATACGTTAAAGTTGCCGTCACCATCCCAGTTGTTTTGGGACAACGTAGCTTTGCCTGGAGCAGCATTGGTTACTTGTACCGTCAGCACGTCACTGCGTGTTGTGCCTTTGTCATTGGTCAGCTCAGCTACATAGGTATACGTGCCGTTGGCTTTGCCTGTAATGGCGGTTTTGGAGGACTGAGCCGATGGTGAAGCCGCAGTCAACTTCTGCGTATCGATCAGAACGCCATTCTCATACAGTTTGTACTCAGAACCGTTTTCACCCCACCAGAGGTTCATGCTTACGTTGTACGAACCTTCGAACAGGCCAGTGGTATATCCATTATCAGAAGAAAGCACCGGTTTACCCGGTGCTCCTGCAGCTGGAGTGGAAGGCACTTCGCCGCCACCTTGCTCTTCAGCAGGTACAAAATCATTCAAACTTCTAGGTTTCAATTGATATACATCTTTGAAAATAGCGGAAACGCCTGTGATATCGATTTTGTCACCAGCAGCATAAGGGAAGGAAGTCTCCGTCACACCTGTACGGGTGTCTACACGGATGTGTGTGCTCGTTCCATCTGCTGCTACCGCGTCGAATTCAAAAGATCCAACTGGTGTAGCACTGATGATATTCTCAATCGTTACATTTTTCAATTGAACCAGTTGACCCTGGTTCGCATCTGTAATTGCAGTAACTTCGATTGGAGCAGGTACGGAAGCCGTACCTGTTTTCTCAATCGCAACGATATCGGTAAGCTCGAACTCGCTGTTATAGATGGTTGTTGCTGCTGTTACTTTCACCTTGTCACCAGCATGGAAGCCGCTAGTGTGCTGGAATACGTAGATTCCAGCAGTTTCATCTTGAAGATAGAAGGCTTGTCCACCAAATGCACCTGGCTCTGTCGTCACAACACCTTCGATGGTTACGGTAGTGCCAGCAGCTTTGGTGCGTGCTTCAGCAACTGTGATAGCTGCTGGAATCGGTCCTTCTTCTTCCGGAAGCTGTTCTGCTGGCACATTGCCAACAGTCACGGCATTGGTGATCAGGTTGCTGCCATTCAGACGCAGACGCAAGCTGGCAGCGCCAGTTGTACCTGGTTTGATCCGGACGTTCAGATCTTTGATCCCGCGACCTTGGCTGTCCGAGGTTACACTGAATGTGGAGCTATACCCGTACGAAGTTGGCCAAGTACCACTTTCATTCTGGATCATGGCGACCTGTGTTCCGCCAGTCAGATAGATACCGGCACTATAACCGGATACGGTTGTGTTCGGAACCATGTTCTCCACAACTACACGAATCTGGAAGTCTTCTGCATTTGGAAGAGTATCCTGTTTCACGAAGCTGTATGCAGCGTTCGCACTGGATGCAGGGCCTCCGTAAGAACCAGCCTTGAACGTGGAACGATCGTACCACTTATATCCGGCAGCAGGTGCGGACCAAGGTTCAGCCTGTGGTTCTGTGGAAGCAGCCGGCTCTTCGAATGGCAACAGCGCTGTAGCTGTGTCCAGTTCAAGTCCGTTCACTTCAGTCAGGCTTGTGTAGTTCTCTTGTGTAGCAAGCCAGTTTACGGTGTTCACGAGCAACACGGCATCATCGGCTTCTTTAAAACCGTCATAAGTTGTTTTGCGTGTGCCTGTCTCTTCACGCAAGTATTTTGGTGATGCATCTTCTACTGGAGAGGAGTCACCGATGAAGGCAGCTTTACCTGCGCCCAGCTTGGATACAGCCACGTAAGGACCTTCTTCAATCCCGCCGCCGTTGTAGACACCTTGGTCTACCGCGTTATTCCATTTTGCGTTGGTTTTTGGCAGGTACACAATACCTTTTGCCTTTTCCGGATCGGTGATTGCAAGTGTTGAACCTGCGTGCATCGCTACAGCCGATACGCCTTCTGTGATGCCGAAGGCTTGATCTGCCGGTACAACGATATTGGCGTTGATATCGCCAAGTGCGTTATAGCGGAAACGTACGCCGAAGTTATCGGACAACCAGTCCGAGCCGGTTACATTTTGCATCGCTTCAGAATTACGCTCATCGGTGCTCATACCTTTGGCCGGATCTTCGAATGCTCCCCGACGATAGCCGTTGATGACTTCAGAGCCATCCCAGCGGTTTTTATTACGGTCTGCATTATAGTGATCTCCAACAAAGAAGATGCTGCCGCCCGTTTCAACATATTGTGTGAGTGCTGCTTGTTCGGATGTTTTGAAAGGAATTTGAGGCTCTGCAATAACGAATACGTTATACTCTTTCAGATCATCATAGGTAAATGGAGTTGTCTTGCGAAGTTCTTTGACATAGTAACCATCATTCGCGAGTGCATTCCCGAAGTCGGAGAAACCTCCATCAATGACCCAGTCTGCAGCTCCAGCCGTTTGGCCGTGAGAGTTGTCGAACAATACTTTTTTACCTGCATTTTGGTTCACAACCTTTGCCTGGATGAACGGTGCCGGGTCTGTCGGTCCTTCCGCATGAACCGATGCATCTCCGTTCCATAATCCGACCTGAAGCGGCAAAGCCATGGACAATGCCAGGAGTGATTTTAAAAATACTCCTCGCATACCTGTTAATTTACCCAACCAAATCCCTCCCAAATATTAGTTGATTCATGAGTTCGTCCATATTCTACCACATGAAAATCTCACATAGTCATAACAATTTGTAAAAATTAACTCGATATTTGTAAAATTGGGTCTTTTGACATATCCATAGGTATTTCGGTCCCGTCATAATCCATTCATTTCTGCGTGCATATTGATTTTACGCAAATAAAAAGCCATCTCTTATGAGATGACTTTGGCCCGAATTCGATTGACGGCATGGAAGACAGAGGATTTAATCATGCCTTCACTGCGATTCACCAGCTCTGCCGTTTCCTTAATGGAGTATCCATGGATGAGGCGAAGTTCTAATATTTTACGATGTTCGGTGTTGTTAATATGGGAAACAAGATCATGAACACCTTCGCTAATTTCAAGGTGGGATGTATCGACGTGATGGGTAGGTACCTCCAGACGACTGTCTCGTCTGAGTGTACGGGTTCGCCTGCGGAAGCTGTCCATCGCCAGGTTACGGGCAATGCGTTTGAGATAATAGAGAATGCGATCTTCAGGGATATCCACGGTAACGTTCATTAGTCGAATGAAACAATCCTGTGCCAGATCTTCTGCATCTTGCGGTTGTTTGACGATATGGGATAGATACCTTGTGATTTCTGATTTATAGTTGACATAAGCATCATTAATTTGTGTGCTGTTCATATGATGTGAATCCCCCTTGGATACAGATCAGGCTTGGGTCCGGTCTGGTATGAGTCTCTTTATGATCCAAGTATATCGGGTGGTTGTTTCCAAAAGGTTCAGAGTTGTATCGGAGTTGTAACATTTCGTGCTTCCCTCTATTCAAGCATACCGCTTGGGATACAAAATAAAGGCAGATCAAGGAAATTCATAGAGCAGGGAGATTACGAAAGTATCATGAGACAAAAAGAGATTTTAATTATTGAGGACGAGGAGTCCATTCGCGATATTTTGTCCTATTCGTTACGTAAGGAAGGATTTGAGATCAAGGAAGCAGCTACGGGAAAAGAAGGTCTGGATCTGCTTCGGGATTCGAAGCCGGATCTGATCCTGCTGGATCTGATGCTGCCAGATATGAGCGGTTTTGATGTGTGCAGGCAACTATCTGTGAACTCCAAGATACCTGTCATCATGATCACTGCGAAGTCGGACATGCTGGACAAGGTACTTGGCATGGAGCTTGGGGCGGATGACTATATCACGAAGCCTTTTGATATCCGTGAGGTGGTTGCGCGCATTCGGGCGATTTTTCGCCGGATTGATCTGATCAGCGAGACACTGGAGAATCAGTCCTATGAGGTGGTAAGGCTAGGCAAGCATATTGAGATCCGCAAGGATGAACGGGAAGTGTGGAAAGACGGGGAACGGGCAGGACTCACGAATAAAGAATACGATCTGTTGTTATTTCTCGTGACCCATCATCGCAAGGTGCATACACGTTCTGAACTGCTTGACAAGGTATGGGGATTTGATTTTGCAGGGGATACCCGAACGGTGGACATTCATGTACAACGGATTCGCAAGAAACTGGATAGTGGTGTGCAAGGCATTTCGATGATTGAAACGGTATTCGGTGTGGGGTACAAGCTGAATATTCAGGTACAGACATGAAGTGGACGATCCAGTTCAAAATGGTGGTGCTGTTCTCGGTCATTGTATTTATCGGATTCTCCGTCCTGTTGATTCTGTCCAATAAGGTAGCCCAGGAGAATATGTACCGGGAAGTGCATGAGGATATGGTGCAATCCAAAAGAAATCTGGACATCGCGCTGAATCAGTACTTTCTGATACATAACAAACGCATGAGCAGAGACTCGCTCGAAGCAGGGAGTCGCGAGCTCGCGGAGCAGATTGGCTCAGCCGTTGGTGGGGAGATTGTAGTATATGGCCCCGATGCTTCGCCATACGGATCTGTTGGCAGCGAGGTTAACGTTGCTAAGCGGTCTGACCATCCTGATGTGGAGGAAGCCGTACATTCCCGGATTGCTTACACCACAGTTGTGGATAAGGGTCGGGTCACAGCCAGTCTGTCCTTCCCGCTCCAGATGGATCAACAATTGATTGGAATCGTACAGATGAAGAAGGATTACACGGAATTGTTCAAACGCAACCTTCGTTTTCAAAATACAATCAAGTTTTTTGCAGCAGTTATTTTCGTATTTGTATTTATCGCATCCATCTTTATTTCCCGGAAAATTACACAACCCATCCGTGTACTCACGAAACGTTCTGCGGAAGTGGCCCAAGGAAGTCTGAATGCGGACATTCAGATTACAACCAAGGATGAGATCGGTGAACTGGCTTCAAGCTTCACCGTCATGATTGATCGGGTTCGGGAGCAGATTGATGTGATTGAGCGAGAGCGGGACGAAGTGAAGCAAGTACAGGCCAGAAGCAAAGTCTTTTTTGACAATGTGACACATGAATTGAAGACACCCTTAACGACGATTCTGGGATACGCCCAGATTTTACGGGATAACGGATTTACCGACCAGGACTTTTTTGACAAGGGCATGAATTATATCATCAAGGAAAGCCAGCGTCTCAACACGATGGTTGCGGATATTCTGGAGGTCTCGGTCTCCTCTGCGGTCATTCAGGCATACCGGTTCGAACGTATCGATATATCAGATATTATTCGTGAAGCTTGTGAGGATATGTCGATTAAGGCCAGCAAGTACAATATAGGCATTCACTATGAGTTGGAGGAACATCAGTATTTACAGGGAGATCGGGATAAGTTGAAGGAGGTCTTTCTCAACATCCTGGATAATTCGGTCAAGTACAGTGATGTGAACTCCATTATCGAAGTACAATCCTTCCGGTTAGGTGATTCTATCGCTATTGTGATCCGTGATCAGGGGGAAGGAATCGGTGCTGAAGCGCTCCAACATGTATTTGAACCCTTTTACCAGGATAAAGGAATTAACAGGGCCGAGAAAGGCAGTGCCGGGCTGGGTTTATCTATTGTGAAGAACATCGTTGAGCGTCATGGAGGAACAGTGGAGATGAAGAGCATCATGCGGGAAGGGACACAAGTGAATATCAGTCTTCCGGGGGAAATGAACGCATGAGACATCCTGGATTTTGGCGTAAAAACCGTGACAGATTGATGCTGTCAGGGTTGTTGATCGCATTTGTCAGCGGAATTTTCGGGATTGGGAGCCTGTTCAGTCTCGGAAATCTCAAGCCTAGAACAGTAATTTTGCCAAGTGAGCAATTCAACAGCCGTCTGGCGCCACCACCGAGCAGTACGATTCAGATCGAGTCGGCTACCAAGATTCCAAATGACTTTGCGATCTTTGATTTTGAAGTGTTAGACCGGAATACGATTATATTTAATCAGCCGGAATTTTCCTATTCAGGGCTCAAGCTGTCTCTTCTGCATCTGGATGATAAGGAAGTGAAGAACATTGCGGCTAATACGGATTACGGTGTAACGATCAGCCCGGATCACAAGAAAATCATTTACTCCCAGTATCGGTCAGGTCAGACGCAGAAGACAACGTATGAGTATATAATACAGAGCGGGGAACGTCGCAAGCTTCCGTACGACAACTCGTATTATCGAGTGTTTGTAGGGAACGAATCCTACATCGGTCAGGATGATCTGTTATTTAAACAAGTTGATCTGAGCCAGGGGACGAGTCATGTCATCTACACGTATGAAGAGCTGATGAGCATGTTCACAGGACCAAAACAAGGGAAAGGTTCGAGTGATACGTTTATCGTTATGGATGTGTTGCAGGTCAGTGAGGATCACCAACAGTTTTATATACTGGTGATGCTGAAAGACAAGTATGCTATCTATCGTGTATCGCTTGAGGATGAGCATGAAGTGAAGGCGTATGCTGCAATGGAAGACATCCAACAGTACAAGTTGCTGACAAATGGTGACATGCTCATCCAGGGAACGATGAATAAGGTACAGGGGCTGTATCGGTATCATGCAGCAGAGGAGCAGTATGATCTGTTATTACAAGGTTCGATCTGGAGCTTCGATCTGGATGCAGATGAATCCCGAATAGCTTACTTTTTCCCGATGGACAGTCAGAATCAGAAGAATGAGTTGCATGTTGCCTACCTGAATGACAGCAAGATTTCGTCGGATACGGTGATCTATCGCAATATTGATAACTTCATCAGTCTGAAATGGAATGACGATGAATTATTTGCTGTAAGCAGCTCAGTGGATAAAAGTGAAATGTACCGCTTTAGTTTCAGAGCCTGGTAAGCTGCGGAAGGTATACGAATATAAGACCTTGGTCTGATGGAGCGATAGCTGCTCTGTGGACAAGGTCTTTTTTTTGTTATGACATGTTACAAGTTGGATACAACTCGGGCCAGCCCGGATACATCTCCACCCTATAATGATAAGGGAATGTGCTACACGAATCTATACATACAAGTTCAAAAAAACTGGTTTTCAGTACCGAGAAGATGGGATGAAGCTAGAAATGGAGTAGCAGAGCGTAGGGAAAACTACGTGAGCAACGGACATTTCGGCTGAATTCTATATTCGATGTTGATGATGTCATTAGACATCCTTCGTAAGCAAAAGCGGGCTTTTTTGAACAACCTCTGTACATATTTAGCAAGTAGAAAGGAAGACATGTAGCAATGCTTCAAGTTGAACAATTATCCCATTCGTTCCGCAATGGCCAGGGAACCGTGCCGGTGCTTCAGGATATCAACCTGACGATTGGAGAAGGCAAGATGGTAGCCCTGCTGGGCAGTTCTGGTTCGGGTAAATCCACACTGCTGAATCTGATGGCGGGGCTGATGAAACCGGATCAGGGCAAGATTCTAATTGCGGGACAAGATATTGTACGTTTCAGTGAAAATCGCCTGGCTGAGTTCAGGCGCAGTCATATCGGGTTTATTTTTCAATCCTATGAACTGCTGTCCAATCTTACGATCCGGGAAAATGTAGAATTACCCTTGGTGTTTATGGGGATAAGCCCTTCGAAACGCAAAGCAAAAGCATTAAAGCTGCTGGAACAGGTTGGACTGGGTGAAAAAACAAAATTGTTCCCGTCCCAGTTGTCGGGCGGTCAACAACAACGTGTCAGTATTGCACGCTCGCTCATTACCGAACCCTCGGTGATCTTTGCAGATGAGCCAACGGGAAATTTGGATACCGAGACGGAGGAAGAGATTATTGCGATTTTGCAACAGCTTAACCGGGATATGAATACAACCTTTGTCATTGTGACACATGAAGCAGAGGTCGCGGAGCAGATGCAAGTTGTGCTTACACTGCAACATGGAATATTGGTTGAAGAGGCTGTAAGGGAAGTTTGAGGCAAAAGGAGAGGAAATGTGAGAATACGGGATGTAGCACGTATGGCCTGGGGACAGATCATTCGCAGAAAAATGGTCACACTGCTGTGCATGATGGGGCTGTCCATCGGCTCTGCCGCCATGATCATTGCACTTAGTGTGGGGCAGTCTGTACAGACCTATAGCGAGAAAACATTGAACGACAATTACAAGATGGATGAAATTACGATTACGCCTAATGAGGGCATTCGTACCGGCAACGGCAAGGGGAATGGTCAGACATCGAAGTTTGAACGGGGAGCATTGACGTTGGAAAAGATTCAGATTATCCAAAGACTTCCTCATGTTGTTGCCGTGGCTCCCATGTTAAAGCTGGATTCGCTGGAAATGGTGCTTCCGGATGGTCGCAGCACGTATGTTGAGGTCATTGGTACCCAGCTGGAGACCCTGGGCGGGTTTGGATACAAGTATGCTGAGGGACGTGGGGCAGAGGATGGTCGTATGGCGGTAACCAGTTATGGGGCTGCATTTGGACTCGTGGACCCCAAAGTAACTCAGAAGTTATTCGAGCAGTTGAATGCTGATCCATATAACAACGAGCTTTTGGAGCAGTTTACGGAAATGTCAGCGAAGCAGGATCAGTTGGTTCAGCAGCTGGTTCAGTTCCGATATGAAGATTATGCGAATGCGAGCAAAACCAAAATGAGTGGTTCTATACGTGTGTCTGGAGAGTTGACGAAGCCTTCCAACATGGATGAGATGAGCGCTCAAAACGATAAAAAAGTATATCTGCCGCTCGATACAGCTCGTGCATTGCAGGATGAGCTTGGATTACAGCAGGCCGACAGCAGTGCGGCCAAGCATCTTAACTCGGCTCTGGTCAAGGTTGAGGATAAACGTTATGTATCCCAGGTGGAAGAACAGATTAAAAAGCTGACGTTAAACACACAGAGTAATCTGTTCCAAGAGGAAGCGATGGCAGGTCAATTGGCGATGTACCAAAAAGCGGCATTGGGGATCGGTGGTTTTATCATGCTGCTGGCCTCATTATCCATTATTGTAGCGATGATTATGTCTACGCATCAGCGTCGTAAACAGATTGGTGTGATGAAGGTGCTGGGCGCAAATCTGTGGCAGATCCGTCAGATGTTTATTACGGAAGCAGCGATGCTTGGATTAATGGGCGGCGTGGCTGGTGTGGGGATCGCCTTTGCTGCCCTCGGCGGGGTGAACAGTCTGCTGGCGAGTCAGATGGCAGATCAGATGAATGGTCCGATGACCGTCGTTATTCAGCAGTCGGCTCTGCCACTTGGCATCGTTTTTGCTGTGCTAGTTGGCATTGTATCAGGTATATATCCGGCAATCAGCGCATCTCGGACCAATGCATTAACTGTGATCAAATCAATGTAATTTTATCAGCGAAAGGGAAATTGGGCACATGAAGAAATGGATTAAAATTATCATCACCGTTGTACTTTTGGCAGGTGCAGGGTACTGGCTGTTTGAAAAGTACAAGCCAAAACCGGAGGCGCCTATAGAGATTCCACCCCCGATTACCTTTGATGTGACACAGGAAACGATGACGCAAACGATACAGGTGAAAGGGAAATCCGTATACACCGATCAGACGGATATCTTCGCTCCGTATGCTTCCAACATCAAGCAGTGGCACGTGAAAAGTGGTGAGCAGGTGAGCAAAGGCGATATCCTGTTTAGCCTCGATACTTCCACGTTACAAACGGAAGTAGAACAGTTGCAGAGTGATCTGGAGAAAGCTCAGCTGGAAAACAAGATGAATCAGGTTACCCTGGATCAGGCGAATATGAGTGAGTCCCTTGGCGTGACGGAAGAGGAGCGCAAGAAGGCATTTGCAGATCGGGAAGGTAAACGCCTGACGAATGAATTGAATCAAAAAGCGTTGGTCCTCAAGGAGAAGGAGATACAGAAAAAGCAGGCAGTTATAAGTAAGTCTGTTGTGTATGCTTCCGCTTCCGGTATATTTCAGATGAATGAAGAGGATAGCAAGACACGTGCGGTGACGGAAGGACAGCTGATTGGGTCTATTACAAACATCAGCAAACTGAAATTTATGACGATTGTTGGTGAGGAAGAAATGTTCAGGCTCAAGGTGGGCATGCCAGTTAAGGTGCGAATGACAGCGCAGAAAGACCTGCAATTCACCGGGAAGGTGAGTAAGGTGTCCAAATTCGCCCGCAAGAGTACCGATACGGACCTCAAGCAAGCTTCACAGTTTGATGTGGTCATTGATCTGAAGCCTGACGCCAGAATGTATGGAGGCGTGAGTCTGGAAGGCGATATCGAGACAATGCGGAAGGATAAAGTGACGGTAGTGTCAAGCCTCGCGATCATGCGGGATCAGACCGAGCCTTACGTACTGTTAGACAAAGGCAATGGACAGACCGAGTCGCTGACGATCCAGGCTGGAATGGAATCGGGGGACAAGACAGAAGTAGTTAGTGGCTTGAAACCGGGAGATATTGTCGTTTTGCCTTAGATGTAGGAATATAAGAACAAGACATTATATGTAATGACTAGCTAGACGAACGGTTAATTCGGCATTGTAAAACACGAGGTTCATTGTGGCAGATTGCCACGATGGACCTCGTGTGTCTTTTGGAGCAAGGGATGTCCAGATTCCTGCCTGAATTATGGAAAAAAATATAATTAAATTTATATAATTCAATTTACAGTAAAATTTACATGTCGTATAATCAGAACATAAGGAGGTGACACCGAACATCATGTTTGTAGATGGATAGGCGAAGGCCTTTTTTTTAACCGTTTGAAGAAAGCGCTTACCCGATTTAGGATTCAGACATCCCATAAGTCATTGTTCACACTTCTTCATGTCTAACACACGTTCAACCACACCCACCATATTATACTCATTCACATGATTCGCCCTCACACACCATTTGTTTGCTCAAGATTCCAGTGATACAACCATTTCTTTTGGAGGTGATACAACCAACTCATCCGAACGTTCTCTTCGTGCTAAGCATCATAATGACACAGAGGATCAGACATGAGTACAACCCAATCTAACTAAAGGAAAGGTGGAACTATGAAGACTAAATTGAAAACCAAATCGAGAGGTAAGAAGATCCTGCGCAAAGGTGTAAAGCAAATGTTGGCAGCAACGCTGCTCGCGGCGGGGATTTTCCCTGGACTGTCTCCAGGCTTGGCTCAGGCGGCTGAAGCACATGTGGATAATCCATTTGTAGGGGCAACGGCCTATCTGAATCAGGACTATTCAGCTCTCGTGGATACATCCATTGCACTGACCAACGATGCGTCGTTGAAGGCCAAGATGGAGACCATCAAATCGTATCCAACCGCAGTATGGGTTGACCGGATTGCTGCAATCTATGGCGGTACGGACAACGCTGGTCGCAAAAGTGTAGAGCAACATCTTGATGCCGTTCTCGCTCAAAAGAAACCGGGTACACCAATCACCGCTTCATTTGTTATTTACAATCTGCCCGGACGGGATTGTCATGCACTTGCATCAAATGGTGAGCTTCCACTAACACAGGCGGCACTGCAGACCTATAAAACGGATTATATTGATGTGCTCGCAGATATCTTCGCAGATCCGAAGTATCAGGATATTCGCATTATTGCTGTCATTGAACCGGACAGTCTGCCTAACCTTGTGACCAACCTGAGTACACCAGCTTGTGGTCAAGCCAGCTCAACAGGTATCTATGAGGCGGGTGTGAAGTATGCATTGGACAAGCTGCACGCCATTCCAAATGTGTACAACTATCTGGATATCGGCCACTCCGGCTGGCTTGGATGGGATAACAACCGTTCTGCAGCAGTCGCGCTGTATACAAGTGTTGTGCAAGGGACAGCCGCAGGTCTGAGCAGTGCAGATGGCTTCATTACAAATACAGCAAACACTACACCGCTGGGGGAGCCGAACCTGTCTAACCCTGATCTCAATATCGGTGGACAACCGATTAAATCTGCCAAGTTTTATGAGTGGAATCCTTATTTTGACGAAACCGATTTCACTGCTGCGCTGTATGCCGATTTCGTACAAGCTGGCTGGCCAAGCAGTACAGGTTTCCTGATTGATACTAGCCGGAATGGGTGGGGCGGGGTGGACCGTCCAGCATCTGCTACGGGCAGCAACATCAACGATTATGTGAACTCCGGACGTGTAGATCGCCGGGAGCATCGGGGGAACTGGTGTAATGCCAGTGGCGCAGGTATTGGTGAAGCACCTAAGGCTGCACCAGGACCAGCGCATCTGGATGCTTATGTATGGGTGAAACCTCCGGGTGAATCCGATGGCTCCAGCTCCGAAATTCCGAATAACGAAGGCAAAGGTTTTGACCGGATGTGTGATCCAACCTTCACAACTCGGGATGGTGTATTAACAGGTGCATTGCCTAATGCTCCGGTATCGGGTCACTGGTTCCATGATCAATTCGTGGCACTGGTGAAAAACGCATTCCCTGTACTTCCTGCAAGTAACGGTGGAGGCAATCCTCCGGGCGGAACAACAGCTCCGGCAGCACCAGCAGCATTGACAGCTTCTGCCGGTAACGCTCAAGTCTCCTTGACGTGGACTGCTTCTACAGGGGCTACAAGTTATAGTGTGAAGCGGGCACTGAGTGCATCAGGTCCATTCACAACAGTTGCAGCTAATGTAAGTGGAACATCTTACAGCAACACCGGCCTGATCAATGGTACAACCTATTATTATGTGGTAACGGCAACAAATGCAGTAGGTGAAAGTGTTAACTCTGCAACAGCAACAGCTACACCTGTTGCAGGTGTAACGGCGCCAGCTGCACCGACTGCTCTCACAGCAACTGCAGGCAATGCGCAGGTGAGCCTGACGTGGACAGCTTCTACAGGTGCAACAAGTTATGATGTGAAACGCGCGCTGAGTGCAACAGGTCCGTTCACAACGATCGCGACGAATGTGAGTGGTACGTCCTACACCAACACTTCCCTGACGAACGGCACAACGTATCATTATGTGGTAAGTGCAGTGAATGCAGCAGGGCAAAGTGCCAATTCCGCTGTAGCTTCCGCGACACCTCAAAGTGTCGTTGTACCAACGAGTGATCTTGTCGTGCAATATCGTGCTGGAGATACCAATGCTCAAGATAGCCAGATCAAACCATATTTCAACATCAAAAATCTGGGCAGTACTGCTGTGAATCTGAGTGACCTGAAAATCCGGTATTACTTCTCCAAAGAAGGTTCGGCTGCGATGGATTCTGCCATCGATTACGCTCAAGTTGGCGGAGCCAATATCCAGCGGACCTTCACAGACTCGTATGTGGAGCTGAGCTTCACATCTGCAGCTGGCAGCATTCAGGCTGGTGGACAGACTGGAGACATCCAGCTTCGCATGTACAAAACAGACTGGTCCAACTTTGACGAGACGAATGACTACTCTTTCGATCCAACGAAAACATCCTACCAGGATTGGAATAAGGTAACACTCCACCAAGGTGGAAACCTGGTATGGGGCATGGAGCCTTAAACTTTATTTGTAACTGTCTTAACCGCGATCCTCAGTGTGTTAGAGGATCGCGGTTTTTTGCTATGCATTACAAGAGTCATTCTAGATTGAAGTTCTTGATCAACTGAGAAACGTAGTGGAGGGGACGAAATCGATTCTGACGAAGCGAAGCGTTCGCCTTTATCAACGGATTTTTCCCTTGGAAAGGGGATGGAAGAAAATCCGGGGATAACAGCGATCATAAGAACGATTCGTAACCGGAACGGATAACCCTCAGAGTTGCAAGTACTTATTTCCTAAATAACTCCTAAAAACACTGATTATTAATCGTTTTGGACGGATATTTGCCTAGGGTCTGGCAGACAGGATGTCTATAATAGAACCCGATGGGCGGGATTCCCTCGCTCGGATTGGAAAGAGAATGGAAGGGGGACCGCACTCTGGTAGTCGGGCAAGCTGATTTCTCTTTTTTAATTTTGTAAGCGTAATCATTATGGTGAGTCTGGTCCGTCGAAGAAGGTCTGTACGAATGATCGAACGTCTAATCATCATCAATGTGTATAAGCGTCACCTATTCTGTCTCAAGGAGCGTGAAGGTAGATGAACTCAGGAACAACAACGCCGGTACATAAAGGATCGGTGTCAGGTCGGCAATTCGGTCGCAAGAAGACTCGTATGCCACTTGCAGCCAAGGTGCTCTCTTCGGCACTCAGCGTAGCTTTGCTCATTGGAGGAACAGCTGGCGTTACGGGAGCGGAAGCTTCGAACGGTAATGGGGCGACGGAGGCTGGCCTGCAATCACATAAGGGGGGCAGTCACGTGAAAGAGATTCAACTGGAATATCTGGATCGGGGACTGGTGGCTGCATCGACATCTGAAGGTGTTTTTCTCAGTTGGAGATTGCTTGGTGACGAGGCCACAGGGTATAGCGACAAAGGGCTGACAGGTACGGACTTTAACGTCTATCGTGATGGCAAAAAGATCGCTACCGTCACCGACAGCACCAACTATGTAGATGCCGCGGGTAAATCGTCTTCCCGTTATGAAGTGGCAGCGGTGAACAAGAAGGGCAAGGAGAGCAAACGCAGTGCATCCGTCAAACCTTGGGCGAACGGCTATGTGGACATTCCACTGCAAAAACCCGCTGATGGCGTGACGCCTGCGGGAGAAGCTTATACGTATTCTGCCAATGACATGAGTGTGGGTGATGTGGACGGGGATGGTCAATATGAGTTTTTCGTCAAATGGGACCCTTCCAACGCCAAGGACGTATCGCAAAAAGGGTACACAGGTAAAACCTACATTGATGCTTACACCTTGGACGGTCAGTTGTTGTACCGGATCGATCTTGGGGTCAATATCCGTGCAGGTGCTCATTATACACAGATGCTAGTTTACGATTTTGACGGAGATGGCAAGGCCGAGATGATGTTCAAGACCGCTCCGGGCACGAAGATTATCAAATATAACAAAAAAGGAAAAGTGACATCCGAGAAGTACATCACACTTCCGAAGCAGGATCGCAAGGCAGGGTACTCAAACGAAGATGATTATCGTTTAAGTGCTGATGGGTACTACGATCATATGGTGGATATGTTCAGAAACTGGCATAAGCACGACGAGGTTGTGAAGGGGAACTGGCCTGCGACATTAGAAGAAGCTTTTGGAATCGAGAAAAAATATAATTACCCATTATCTCAGCAGGATGCCGAGAGTCTGGCCGACTACTTCATTGATGTGTACGCGGTAGAACGCAGTAACCGCAATGAGCTGCGCAAGTTTGAAGGTTTTATCGTGGATGGACCCGAGTACGTTACGGTATTTGAAGGTAAATCGGGCAAAGAGCTGGAGACCATCCCATATGAACCTGAGCGTCATGATGATGGCCTGATGTGGGGCGATTATGCGATGGCACGGATCGAACCGGGGAATCGGGTGGACCGTTTCCTGGCAGGCGTGGCGTATTTGGATGGCAAGAAGCCGTCTGCAATCTTTGCACGCGGATACTACACACGTTCAACGATGGTTGCCTACAATTGGGACGGCAAGAAACTGAAAAAGGAATGGAAAGTGGACAGCGGTTGGACGCCGATGAAGAACCCGTTCAATGATGGGCCGCATGGTGTGGATGGCACAGATCCGCAGTACGGCTCCATTACTACTCAGGGAGCGCACTATTTCAGTGTGGCGGATGTGGATGGAGACGGCAAACAGGAGATTATCTATGGCTCCGCTACGATTGATCATGACGGCAGCGTGCTGTACAGCTCAACAGACCTGATGCCTGCCGAGAGTGCTGCGCCGGGAACCATTGCCCGTCTGGGGCATGGCGACGCACTTCATGTGGCAGATATCGACCCGGATCGTCCGGGACTGGAGATTTTCATGGTTCACGAGGGTGGTCCGTGGGCGCCATACGGTTATTCCCTGCGTGATGCGAAGACCGGAGAAGTAATCTATGGTGGGTACACGGGGAAAGATACCGGACGCGGCATGGTGGGTGATGTTGATCCGACTCGTCGTGGACTTGAGACATGGGCTGTAGGTTTGTGGACAGCTAAGGGTGAGAAAATCAGTGATCAAATGCCGGGAACGAATATGAATATCCGTTGGGCTGGAGATATGACGACACAGATCGTAGATGGTGCGATTGATGTTACACCAACCATCAAAGACTGGAATCGTGGCACGTTGCTGACGGCAACAGGCACATTGACTAACAATCACACCAAAGGTACACCTTCTCTTGTAGCTGATATCTTCGGGGATTGGCGGGAAGAGATGCTGGTGAGAACCACGGACAGTTCCGCGATTCGTATCTATCTGAGTACCGAGAAAACGGACCGCAAGTTGTACACGCTCATGCATGATGCGATGTATCGTGTGGGCATTGCCGGACAGAACAGTGGATACAATCAGCCGTCCTATCCGTCCTTCTACATGGCATCGGATATGGACTGGTCGAAAGTAACGCTACCTAAGTTCTACACGCCAGGTAAGGGCGGAAAGTAAGCAGGCCGGAGTAATAATAGCTAACAATAGCAACATAACATGTGTTCATGATCAGGATATAACGTAACGCAGCGTCGTTAGTTTTAAGCGTTGGCATCGAAGCTTGGAAGCTCTGGAATTCCCATGTGTCTCGCACATGGGGTTTCAGAGCTTTTTTCACATAAGGATCTGCGGGTAGAGCTTGGCTTTTTCCCCGCCATCCGTGTTACATCATTCTTTTACATCGTTGGAGTTTAGATGCTCGGTAGTATTTATCTAATTAAATAATACAATGAGGCTTTTAACGAAGACAGTTTATATCCACCCGACAGAATTGTTAAAATGGAGAAAAGTGAGGATCGATCATTGTAGGAATGGAGGTATGGATATGAGCATTACGAAGCACTGGACAGGAAGCCTGTATCAGGAGGCATTGCGAACGGAGGACTGCGGGCCGCGTTTCTACGCGTACTATTACAAGCAGTGGGACAACTATCGTATGTCCTATCACCATCATGATTCCACAGAGATCATGTATATTATTTCGGGAATGTGCCGGGTGGATGTGCAGATGCCGGATGGGGGCTCGGAGCAGGCTGTTTTGAAAAAAGGACAGTTCATTATGCTCGATGCAGGTGTCCCGCACCGTTTGCTGGTGGAAGATGGTGTCCCTTGCCGGATGCTCAATGTGGAGTTTGGATTCTCAAGCTCACCTCCCGGACAGCTATCCATCCGTCAGCTCGCGCAAGAAGAGGAAGAAGTACATGTTTTATTGGCTAATGCTTCGCCATATCTGGTACTGCCTGACCCGGAAGAGGTGTACCACATTATGAAAAGTCTAGTGTTAGAACTCGATCAGCGTGGTCTACTGGAGCAGGGAAGATCAACTGTGCCGATGAGGATTATTCCACCAGAGGAAAGGTTACATCACCGTGAAGCCCGGAATCTCTCGTCACCGGAACAGGGAATACTGGTGCGTACACTGTTTATCCAATTGCTGGTCCGTGTTGCACGTCTGCGCGGAGAAATGAGCCGGAGTGCGCCAGATCAGGCGGAGCTGTATGTCAAACGAACCATTGAATTCATGCATCACAATATGGATCGCAACATTCAGATGAAGGATATCGCGTCAGCCGTCAATCTGCATCCAGGCTATTTACATCGCATTTTTCGTCAGCACACGCAGCGCACACCTACCGACTACCTGACGATGCTTCGAATGGAGAAGGCCAAGATGCTGCTTCAGCAGACGAATATTCCGATTTCGGAGATCTCCGACTATGTTGGAGTAGGCAGTCGTCAGTATTTTCATATGTTATTCAAAAAATATACAGGTCGTACGCCGGTTGAATTTCGCTCCTCTATGGAACGACATGTTAGTCAGTACCCTTCGGATGAATGAGCCGATTGCAGTTATTTTCGAATACATATCGATTAGTGGAACTGACGTGTAAAAGTTAGGATTTTTGACAACAAGATCTTGAACAGGTCATGATTTTGATAACGCTTCCCTATTTGCGGTTGGTACAATGATTTCATGAAGAGAGTCATTAACCGAAGCGAAAGATTCGGATTAGGGGAGGACATAGGCATGTCGTTTAAAGTGGCGTTTATCGGGGCAGGAAGTATCGGATTTACACGGGGATTGTTAAGGGATTTGCTGACGGTACCCGAGTTTAACAACATTGAAATTGCGTTCTGCGATATTAACCAACACAATCTGGACATGGTGACTGAGCTGTGTCAGCGGGATATCCGTGAGAATGGATTGAATATTCAGATTCAGCCAACCACGGATCGGAAAGAAGCGTTGAAAGATGCAAAGTATGTACTGTGTACGATTCGTGTTGGGGGACTGGAAGCATTTGCAACCGATGTGGATATTCCACTGAAATATGGGGTAGATCAGTGTGTCGGTGACACGTTGTGTGCAGGTGGCATTATGTATGGACAACGCGGAATCGCTGAGATGTTGGATATCTGTAAAGATATTCGTGAACATAGCGCACCTGACGTGCTGCTCTTGAACTATTCCAATCCGATGGCGATGCTGACTTGGGCATGCAACAAGTACGGTGGTGTACGGACGATCGGATTGTGTCATGGCGTACAGCATGGTCATCATCAGATTGCGGAAGCTTTTGGCTTGAAAAAGAGTGAAGTGGATATTGTTTGTGCCGGCATTAACCATCAGACCTGGTATATCCAGGCTTCTCATGAAGGTAAAGACCTTACAGGAGATCTGCTCGAAGCCTTCGAGAAACATCCGGAATACAGCCGCACCGAGAAAGTGCGGATCGATATGCTGCGACGCTTTGGATATTACAGTACAGAATCGAATGGTCATATGAGTGAATATGTGCCGTGGTACCGCAAACGTCCGGAAGAGATTAACGAATGGATCGACCTCGGCAACTGGATCAACGGAGAGACGGGTGGATATTTGCGGGTGTGTACCGAGGGGCGCAACTGGTTTGAAACTGATTTTCCAAACTGGATGAAGGATGAACCGATGCAATTCATTCCGGAAAAACGGGGCGAGGAGCATGGTTCGTATATTATCGAGGGACTGGAGACCGGACGCGTCTATCGCGGACATTTCAATACCGTTAATAATGGAGTCATCTCCAACCTGCCGGATGATGCGATTATTGAAGCACCGGGATATGTGGACCGCAACGGCATCTCCATGCCACGTGTAGGCGATCTGCCACTCGGTCCGGCTGCGGTATGTAATGTGAGTATTTCCGTGCAACGCCTCGCGGTTGAAGCAGCGGTCAACGGAGATGATAAATTACTTCGTCAGGCGTTCATGATGGACCCGCTCGTGGGTGCCGTATGTAATCCAAAAGAAATCTGGCAGATGGTCGACGAGATGCTGGTTGCACAGGCCCAGTGGTTGCCACAGTATGGTGACGCTATCGCTGCCGCAGAAGCGAGACTCGCTGCTGGAAATCTTATTCCAACGAAGGAATATGAAGGTGCTGCGCGTCTCAAGGTGAAAACCGTTGAAGAGATGCAGCAGGATCGCGATGCCGCGAACAAAAACGCGGGTGAATCCGATAAAGGGAAAGATCGCGAGAAAGTGCAGCAATAGATAAAAATGCGTAAGGGCCTCTCCAAAATTGGAGGGGCCCTGTTTATTTCTATTTTTTTTCGACACCACGGATAACAAAGGCAAAAGAGGTATCACCCATGGAAACCTGCGAATTTTGAGGGGAAGTCCAGCGGGCAAAGGCTCCATAATAATGAGTACCTTTTTCCTGCGCTAACTGGAATGAACCTTCTCGTAAAGAGATGGGACGTGCCACTCCATTTACATATTCGACAAGAGTTAACTCGTCAGGTGGTACATTTGTACCCAGATGAATAGATATATTCTCGCCTACCAACACGGAGACAGGTACCTGACCTTCCAACAGTTCCATATCACCTGCATAGTCTGCACACATACTTTCCCAGCAATAACTGCCCTGTATAGCAGGAATAGGAGTGCCACTTTCAGTCTGTATCACTAGTGTAGGCAGTTTTGTTTGTACTATGACTTGGAGTAGGATTACAGCCGGATAATATAAGCAAAGTTGAAAGAAATACCAATGTGGTCAATGTTCTTATCGTATTGAAGAATTTTATTTGCAAGAGAGGAATGTTGCTAGTGTTACTCTTGCGATGCATATTTACCATGTGATACATATTACCTTTACAGACATAGTAATGTGTCTTATAGTATACACAGGACGGAAGAAAGTCGGTGAAACTCGTAGATGGATGTGCAAGTGATTAACAGTGATCTGATTCGGGGCAATATTGACCCCATCATTCTGAGTGTACTTATACCCGCTGATAACTATGGCTACAGCATTATTAAGGAGATCTATCGCAAGAGCGGAGAGCAGTTTGAATTGAAGGAACCTACGCTTTATTCCAGTTTGAAGAGGCTAGAGAAGATTGGATATGTGGAGTCCTACTGGGGGGGAGAGACGCAGGGAGGACGACGCAAATATTACCGAATTACAACGCAAGGCCTTGAAGCCTATAGAGAGCAGGTTCATGCTTGGCAAGCAGCCAAGGCACTGATTGATTGCATGATTGTCACTGGAGAAAAAGGAGATGAAGACCTATGAGATTGGATGCTCGCATCACCCGTCATGTGAATCGTTTGTTCGCTCACGCACAAGATACATTAGACAATCGAGAATTAAAAGAAGAGATTCACAGCAATCTCGCTGCGCGGATTGACGATTATATCTCGCAGGGTATGAGTGAAGAGAAGGCGTTCCAGACCGCCATTCAGCATATCGCTGGTATGGATGAAGTGATGAGTGACCATCGAAGGGTACAACGTGTTCCTTACTGGACAGCGTTGTTGCAGTCTGCTCTGATTTATAGCCTCATAGCCTGGATCATTACCATTCCAATGAGAGTGCTGATGCAAGGCTCCGCCATAAACAATCTGCTTATGATCGTGAGTCTCATTGTTGGTGGCATGTATGTATTGTATCTGTTGATCAACAAGACGAACGATTCTGCAACCTCCGTGAAAACCACGGTTATTCGAATCCCTGCCTTAGTGCAGTGGAATCGCAGGATATGGTGGTTGTGGGCAGCATTAATACTCGTACTATGGGGAACGCAGGCAGCGTTACGATTCGGAAGCAACATCTGGTTTAATCGACCCATTCAGGTGGATGGACCCTATCAGTTTGCAGTGATCGTCATTGCCTTTGCCATCCCATTACTAAGTGTTATTATTCCTTTGGTTGTGCATCGCGCGTATCGGATCGTTAGTAAGTATGAAGTGAGTGATGCGTTATGAGAATTAGAAACATATGGATTATAACACTTGTTGTGTTGGGCATCAGTGGCTTAGTGATTGTTGAGGGCTTCGTTAATCCGAAGATCGAGGCGAAACAGGCTCGGTACGAGGAAGAGCAGCAGAATCCGCTGACACATGATTTTGCCGCTTTAGCCAAATATCGCAGTCCCTACATGGGTGATAATTCAAACCTTAGTCATCTGAATCAGGCTTTACCTTTACGTGAAAGATTGAATGGTTACCAACTGTATCCGGAGACCTTCACGGTCCAAGTGAATTATAGCTTGGATACGCGTGAGATGGATACAGAGGAACTTGAGCGGATACTTGTATATAATGCGGTTTCGAACTTTGTTATGATCGATAATCTGGAGCAGATCGTCTACCAGTTTGAGAATACCAGCCATACCTTACGTCGTGAATCTGCCCAACAATGGACAGGTACGGAATTAAAGGAACTTCAGAACCCGGAGCTATGGAATTCGACTGTACGCGAGAAGCTGGTAGAACCGGCACAAGTGAAAGAGGCTTTTTCACAGATTGTTGACAATTAAACTGCATGAAATAGAAGGAAATAGGCAAGAGACTCGACTCTTCTCCCATGCTATGTTATTATAAATCTCTGATAACGTGGTAACGAACTAAAGCGTTTGGGTTTTGGTTATAGACATGGAGGGGTTCGAGAGATGAGAAAAAAAGCGATTCTACTATTATTCATTAGCATATGTGTATTGATTGTGGCTGGTTGTTCCAGTTCCGCAAGCAAAGACGATAACACGATTGTTGTAGGAATTGATGACAAGTTTGCTCCAATGGGTTTCCGGGACGAGCAAAATGAAATTGTTGGTTTTGATATTGATTACGCAAGAGCTGCAGCGGAGAAAATGGGTAAAGAAATCACATTCCAGCCGATCGACTGGTCTTCCAAAGAGTCAGAGCTGAACAGTGGCCGGATCGACATGATCTGGAACGGGTACACCATTACGGATGAGCGTAAAGAGAAAGTACTCTTCACGAAGCCGTATCTGGAAAACAGTCAAGTAGCTATTACCTTGGCAGACTCGCCAATCACAAAGCTGGATGAACTTGATGGTAAAAATGTGGGATTGCAGGCGCTGTCCTCCGCGGCAGATGCACTGGCAGCAAGTCCTTTGAAGGATAAAGTGAAAGCTTCCGAATTTAAGGATAACGTGCTTGCACTAACGGATCTGAAGACAAAACGTCTGGATGCGGTCATCATTGATGAAGTGGTAGCGAGATACTACATGTCCAAAGAAGAGGGAACATTCAAACTGCTGGATGAATCTCTTGCACCGGAACAATATGGCATTGGTATCAAAAAAGGCAATGAAGAGCTTCTGAATCAGCTGCAAAGAGCGTTGGATGAGCTGAATGCAGACGGAACAGCTGCTAAAATCTCCACCCAATGGTTGGGTGAAGATAAGGTTCTGAAATAGGCAGGTTACACACCTGTTATATAGTTAGAAACAAAACGGACCCCGTATTCCATGCTGGAGCGATTTATGCCCCAGAGGAATGCGGGGTTAACAGATTAGAGGAGACAACACAATGAGTTGGGATTATTTATCGACCATTTTAAAACCTATGCTAGAGGGTGCACAGACCACCATTTTCATGTTCTTGCTAGCGATCGTGTTATCTGTACCGCTTGGATTTGCGGTCACGCTTGCGATGAGAAGCCATATTAAACTGCTGGCGTGGATTGCCCATACGTATGTATATGTGATGCGAGGAACACCGCTACTGCTCCAAATTCTATTCTTCTGCTTCGGTTTACCGTTGCTTCCGGTGATTGGAGAGTATCTGGTGTTTGATCGTTTTGTTGCAGCGGGGATTGCGTTCATCCTGAACTATGCGGCGTACTTCGCTGAAATCTTCAGGGGCGGACTGCTTTCCATTGATAAAGGGCAACATGAGGCAGCGAAGGTACTGGGGTTAACAAAGTGGCAAACGATGACTAAAGTCATTATTCCTCAGATGATTCGTGTAGTATTGCCCGCAACGGCCAATGAATCCATTACGCTCATCAAGGATACGGCACTGCTCTATGCCGTGGCTGTACCTGAGCTGTTGTATTACGCCCAAGCGGCGGTAAATCGCGACTTACAGCTGACACCTTTCTTCGTGGCGGCGGTTATGTATCTGCTCATGACACTCGTACTCACCGTGCTGTTCAAGGCACTGGAGAAGCGGTTTTCATTTGAATAAATTAAATCTGATCAATCAAAGGACTGTCTGCATATGACACATATAATAGAAGTAAATCAGTTGAGAAAATCATTCGGTGCACTTGATGTACTGAAACAGGTATCTTTTAACGTGGAACCAGGCGAAGTAATTGCCGTCATCGGACCTTCGGGTTCGGGGAAAAGTACGATGCTGCGCAGCCTGATTCATCTGGAGGATATTTCGGGTGGAACGATTCGCATTCAGGATCAAACGTTGGTTGATAATGGCCGTTACGCGGGTGCCGCAGATATTCGCAAGATGACGGATCGTATGGGTATGGTGTTCCAGCATTTCAATTTGTTCCCGCACCTGACTGTACAAGATAATTTGGAACTTGCACCGAAAACTTTGAAAAAAGAAAGCTCAAGCGTCATTCGATATCGTAGTCTGGAATTACTCGGCAAAGTAGGGCTGTCGGACAAGGCCGATGTCTACCCTGGTAATCTGTCCGGTGGACAGAAACAGCGTGTAGCTATTGCCCGGGCACTGATGATGCAGCCGGACATTCTCCTGTTTGATGAGCCGACGTCGGCACTCGATCCAGAGCTGACCGGGGAGGTATTACGCGTAATCAAACAACTTGCACAGGAAAACATGACGATGATGATTGTCACGCATGAGATGGGCTTCGCCCGTGACGTTGCGGATCGCGTATTCTTCATGGATAACGGCGAGATCGCAGAGGCAGGGCCGCCAGAACAGATCTTCGGCAATCCAAAGCTTGCACGTACTCGGACATTTTTGCAGCGGGTGGAAGTGGAGAGGTAGAAGAAACCTCAAATTATATGATGTGAAAGAACGCAATCCGTTGATTAATAAGGGATTGCGTTCTTTTTTTGAAATAATGGCTTATGTCCACAGATATATGTTCCAGGCAATCAATACTAGTGTCAACACGATATAAGTTACTATATTCCAACGTGTTCGATTTCTAAAAGTCGTATAACTCATGATTCCAAACAAAACAATACTAAAACATAATACAGCTACATTATTTTGATAAAAAGCAATAGTACAAGCATCAAAATCATAAGTATATTCATGGCTTTATCGATTCTCATCGTAGCGATCCCCCAAAGATATTCAGAAAAGTATTACAACTATTATAATATCTATATGTTAGAGGTATTCTTGATTTATATCATTACATGGATAAACGGTTCTTAAATTCATATCCTTGAAGTACAATCTATAAGCTTATGGATGTAGATATGTATCCGGGGATGATGGGAATAAAATAAATCTAAAAGTAATTCTTAATTAACATAATGTGGATATTAATTTTCCTATTAATCAATTATAATGAACATACTTAAAGAACAGGGAGGATTCACCTTGGAACATCGCGAAAATGATGTGGATCGTTATTTTAACGACACATTGCCACCACCGCCTTATGTAATACCCAAGACCAATAGTAAGTCAATTGTATCACTAGTTTTGGGGATTCTATCCGTCACGATTCCTTACGTGGGAATTTTAATCGGAATCGTCGCGATTATATTTGCATCTTTGGCCTTCAAAGAGATCAGAGTTCGCATGGAGCAAGGAAAAGGGTTAGCGATTGCTGGCCTTGTCTGTGGAATCATAGGTACAGCCATTTATGTATTACTTATTTTGCTCGTACTATTGTTTAGTTTCGCTATCTCAAGTTCTGAAATTTACTCTACATACTAGAAAAATGAAGTTAGCAAACTTAGATTGTATCTAAAACTAAAAAAAGCAAAGGCGTACCTTAGCCGACACCCCTTGTTGTCCAGAAGTGGGTGGAGCTTAGGTACACGCCTTTGCTTTTTATATTACTTTTTTACATATGAAGTACGACCTTACCACTAACGTCCTCAACCTCACGGGTGCCATGCATCAAGAAATACGTTAAGGTTCCTCCAAGACCAATCACGGCGAAGATGCACAGAATCCCGATCTGATCCCAGGTTACACCGAACTGTCCACTTGAGATAACTGCTTTATACCCCGTAACCGAATAGGTCATAGGCAGCCATGGATTGAATACTTTCAGCCAATTTGGAATCAGTTCGAGCGGGAAGGTGCCTGCGCTGGTGGTGAGCTGGAAGATCAGCATCAGAATCGCGAGGAATCGTCCCGGATTCTCCAGCCAAGTCACCAGTGCCTGAATGATGTACATGAAGCTTAGACTGGTAACAAAGCTGAACAAGAGGAACAATGGAACGCTCTGAACATCCAGACCCAAGCCGTATAAGACCAGCCATGAAGCAAGCAGGGACTGCGCTGCACTCATGAGTGTGAAAGCCAGCGTTTTACTCACAAAACGATTCCAGCCACTTGCTTGGCTAACTGTGCTGCCACGTGTGGGTACAACCAGTGTGGCAATCAATGCGCCGACAAATAGCCCGAGTGACAGGAAGTATGGCGAGAATCCTGTACCGTAGTTAGGTACCTCATTATATTTATGTTCATCGACCTGAACAGGCTCTGCATACATGGTTACCAGCTCATCCGTCTTTTTCACACTGCCCGTCTGCTCAGCCGCTTCATTCAACTTGGTGGCAAGTTCACCAGAGCCATCTGTTAACTTAAGCGTACCTTCTTTTAATTGACCAGCACCGTTATCGAGCTTATGTGAGCCATCTGCAAGGGTTGAGATGCCGTCTGAGAACTGGCTTACACCCGCAACCAACTTGCCTGCACCAGCATTCAATTGACCTGAACCATCCGCAAGTTTGGCTCCTCCAGCGGTTGCTTCGGATAATTTGGAATTGAACTGTTGTAGACCAGTCGCAAGCTTTTCTTGTCCGGCGGATAACTGCGCAGCTCCTTGTACCAGTTGTTGTTGACCCTGTACCAACTGACTGCTGCCTTGATGCAGTTGCTGTTGTGCAGCGTACAGGTTTTGACTGCCTGCAACCAATTGCTGCCCGCCCTGATACACCTGTTCGCTGCCCGTAGCTACGGCTTGGCTGGCTGCCAGGAGTTGCTGCACAGCAGGACTTGCGGCAAGTTCCGGACTCGCTTCGGCTAATTGGGCAAGACCTTGCGCAACCGCTTTGGCACCCTCGCTAACTTTGCCACTGCCCTCAACAGAACTTTGCAGCCCAGCAGTCAGCTTTGCACTGCCTTCCTCGGAAGCCGCCAGTCCTGCATCCAGCTTAGCTGTGCCTTCCTGAACAGATTGAAGGCCAGCCTGTAACTGTTTTCCACCCGCTTCAGCCTGCAATGCACCGTTACCAAGCTTCGTGCCTGCTGCCGCCAATTGGGACAATCCATTGGACAGGGCACTCGCGCCAGTATGAAGATCATCTGTGCCTTGGGCGAGAGTGGACGTACCTTCTTTTAATGTAACTACGCCCGTTTCGAGCTTATCGGTTCCTGCGGCCAGTTTGGACAGGTTCTCTTTTAATGTAGCAGCACCCTTATCCAGCGTGATCGCACCATCATGAATCTGACCTGCTCCATCCCCGGCATCTGCCAAACCACCAGAGATTTCTTCGACCTGATCCAATAGCGTTTCAGTGTACGATTCTGTGACTTTGGCAGCGACTTTGGAACGAATTTGTTTGACCGCCGTGCCGCCAATCTGACCCGCGAGGAAGTTATATCCTTCATTGGGTTCATAGATCAGGTCTGCCGGCTCAGGGTGCTCATCCATCAGGGTTGTTGCTTTGGTGGAAAAGTCCTCCGGAATCACAATCGTCATATAATACGTGTTGTCTTGCATACCTTGTTCTGCTTGTTCACGAGTCACGAATTGCCAGTCGAAATCATCACTTTTTTTCAATTCATCGACCAGATTCTGACCGACCTCGAGTGATTTGTCATTGTAGACTGCACCCTGATCCGTGTTGACCACGGCTACAGGTAATTCATTCATTTTGCCATAGGGGTCCCAGAATGCGTTCAGGAACAGGCCACTATACAGCACCGGAATGAACAGTACAACGAGAATCGGAATAAATACTTTTGGTTTTTTAAAGGCGGACTTCAGATCCTGCCCAAACACGTGGAATGATTTCATCATGTTCTCTCCCTATCCATACGCTAATCCGTTTGTTCTATCTCTATTATGTGTTGAAACTAGGGGCATACCTTTCTCTAGATGGGGGATAAGCCACTCTTGAGAAAGAGGGCCACAAAATCCTTGATCTGATCCTTATGCAGCGTAGGATGCGTTTTGTTCCAATCCGAGGTTAATGTGACATACAGCTTCAACAGGACAAAAGAAACCAGCTTGGGATCGTCTCTGCGAATCTGCTCTAATTCCATGGCACGGCTCACCTGACGCTCCAGATATTCAAGAATGGCTGTCTCCACTTTCTGCAAACCTTCCTTGGCCTGTGGCGTACCGAACTCGTTGACCTCCTGAAAGAGTTTGATCAACAGCTCATGTTCCTCCCGATACTCCAGCAAAGAATCCATACTCATATGCACGTTATCCAGAAAGGAGTTCTCTTCCTTCACCGTCTGCTCTGTAATCTGTCTCATATCCGCAATGATTGAGCGCAGAATCTCGCTAAACAGTTCTTCTTTATTATTGAAAAAAGTATAGATCGTTCCCTTGCCCACATTGGCAAGTCTCGCAACCTGCTCCATCGTAGTGGCTTTGTAGCCAAACAAGGCAAAGGATTTCTCGGCAGAATCCATCACCTGTTGCCTTCGATCTATCGTTTTCATCGCATATACACCTCCTTGTAGGTTGAAAGGATAATGGTAAGGTAAGTCCTGTATTGACTATTTTACTATTATGGTCAGTTGGTCGTTAACAACTGTAGCACTTGAACAGGGGAGATGGATGTGATCATTGTCATGGTATGAATGGGGGATGGTAAGCGGGTCAAGAGGGCAAGGGATTATTTCTCAAAATAAATTGTTAAAAATAAAAGGCATGTGTGATAACCATATTATTGGTCATCACACATGCCTTGGTGGACATACAGATATGTTAGATGTCTTGTGATCTTTAATGTTCACGGCTCAAATAGGATGGATTAATCGTGTATTCCTCCACCTGTGTTAGTGGCCCAGACAGGATACCATCCTTTAGCTATATTCTTTGTATTATAGAGAACTAGATTTCCATCATTTTGCATGATTAGCAGGTCGCCCACAAGATTTTCAGGTACATTTCCCGGGCCATACCACGCATTGGCCCATGCCTGATTGTCGGATGTCCAGTAGGGAGTATTGCTATAGTCCGTCAATTTCAGTCTTCCGTTATATTGATCTATAACAAGCATAACAACTCTGCGTTCCTTGAGATTGGTGCTCCAAATCAAAGTTTTTTTCTTAACATTTCTCAACTCAACGTCACCTTGCACATTGAAATTGAATAAATATCTAGAATTGTCTGATAATAACCTTGTTGTAAAGGTCATGTTCTCAGAAACCGTAAGTCTTTCTTGGAACGCAAATGTTGTTGAGGAAAAAGGGAGAAGTAGTAGGAACATAGCTAAACTGAGCAAAAATGTCTTTTTCATGATATCCTCTTTTCTGGTTTTATTTGCTAAATGTAGAGTAACTATATCATAGTAAAGTTTTAAAATATATCATTATTTCCATAAATAAAAATAAATTGAATTTATAGAAATTGAAACTTTCAACTCTTACCCTGCGTCCAAAATCTAAGAGCCAAATTATATATTAGAATGAGAGGAGGTCTACCTTGAAATATTTCTCCTACATCCTGATGATGTGTCTTGTCCTACTCGGTTGTTCCGATTCATCATTGGAAAGCAACGATACAGCAGACCGGATTCAAAGAGAGGGACAGACGATGACGGCAACCAGACAATTGGGTGATTATGAACTCCGATTAAGTGTCCAACAATCTGGTGATCACGACTTCACTTTTCAACCGGGAATAAGGTATAGAGGACAAGATGTCAACCACGAGATTTTCCATTCGAAACAGCTTTTTGATATCGATCTGCAAATGGATGGCAAGACGCTTCTCCCGCCGAGGTCGAGTACCAGTGAAGAATTGGTAACGAAATTAACGAAAGATAGCTGGTATTCAGAAAAAGTTGAAATAACCCTTACACCGGAGCAGGTTCAATATATATCGAATAGTGAGGCCGATCTTATTCTTAATGCTGGATTTCGATCCGAACAATCCGGCTACAATGATGAGAAAAAGATGATGATAAGAGCAGAAGAAATACTGTCTGTTAAATGATACCGGGAAGTATAGAACTAGAACCTACCCACCTACCCTGGTAACAACAAAAAACCAAGGCTTTGAGTGTAGTCACTCATGAACCTTGGTTTTTACTGTGTCGTATTCTTGTTATCTATATCCTATTAATTCTATTCTGCACGTACTTTAAAGAATGAGATCAGTTCTTGCAGTTGTTCGGATACAACCGAGAGCTCATCGGAGGCACTCACAATGGCTGCCATGGAGGCTTCCTGCTCATCAATTGACTGCTCAATTTGTTTACTGCTGCTTGCTGCCTTGCTGACATTGGCAGACAGTTCATCGGCCGTGGCAGACATTTCCTGTGTGCTTGCCGAGATTTCTTCAGTAGAACTTGAGATATCCTGAATCTGGTTTGCAACTTTATTCGTAGCAGTCAGAATATTCTCGAAGAATACACCAGTCTCTTGGGTAACTTCCAAGCCTTTGGTAACTTCCTTGGAACCCAACTGCATCGCTTCGGAAGACTGCATGATGTCCCGTTGAATTTCTTCAATTAACTGTCGAATTTGCTTCGCTGATTCCTGAGATTGCTCTGCCAAATTACGTACCTCACCTGCAACCACGGCAAAACCTCTTCCTTCTTCACCTGCGCGGGCTGCCTCGATTGAAGCGTTAAGTGCAAGCAAGTTGGTTTGTCCAGCAATCTCCGTAATCACGTTAACAATGTTGCTAATCTGGTTCGAGTTATTCTCCAAAGACTGAATCGAGTTTGACGTATTTTGCACTGCACCGGAGATCAGGCGCATCTGCTCAATGACTTGTTGCATCACCACATTACCTGTGCTGGAGCGCTGCTCCATGCTGAGTGCTTCATCTGCCACATCGGCTGAGCTGCTGGCGATCGTCTGCACTACCGTTGACATCTCTGTCATGGCGCGTGCGTTCTCCACAGTGGCTTTGTCTTGTGACACCAGTCCAGTAGATATTTCTCGAATATTGGTGCTGATGGATTGAATGTTCACATTATTTTTCTCGGAAATGCCCAGTAGTTGTTTGGAAGATTCCGAGAGGTGATGTGAAGCATTCTGTACTTTATAGATGGTTGTATTGAAGCGATGGATCATCGCATTAAACTTCTCGTTGATGATACCCAGATCATCTCGCCCGGTATCGATGGTTACGTCCAGATTACCCGTGCTGACTTCTTCGATCCCTTTCATCAGATTGCGGATCGGAAGCAACGTTCTTTTCAGCAAAATGAATTGCAACACCATGAACAGGATCAGGAAACCGATCAGGAACATCAAACCGTACGTAAGCAGTTTATTCAGGCCTTTTGGAACGGCACTTGCATCTACATCGAAGTAAAGAGCAGCATACATGGAGCCGTCTGCGTTATTAATCGGATAGATCAGAGTGGTCCAGGTTCCGTACTCATCCGTGTAGAAATCACTGAAGGCAGGCTTTCCGTCCTTTTTCATCTGTTCCAGCACTACGACGTTATTCTGAGGCAACGGGTACATGGCACCTGCGGGCAGGTTACCTTCCTCGAATGGTTCCAACAGGTTCGTTGGAATCGCGATGATGGACGTTCCGTTTCCTTGCTCAAGTTCTGAACCAAAAATGTACGCTTGCGCGATGTTTGGATAGAATTCATGGATGGAATCGAGATAAGCTTTCATTTCCAGCTGTACAGGACCGGAGTAGCTTTTTTCCTTAGCCGCTTCTGCCACTTTGGCAGTGTCGAGATCATCGTACCATTTCTGGGTAATGACGGTAGCCTGGTCGTGCAACTGTTCAACCAAGATATTTTTTTGCAATTGATACGCGGCAGTAATCAGGATTACACCGATCAACATGATGCTGCCGAATGAAATCACCAAATTTTTGATAAAGAAAGGCATGGTACTCCAGCGAAGCTTATTAAACAAGATGGTTCACTCCTTCTACGATTGTGACGAAGGACTTACCCTGGGTGTTGTACACGCTATGTAATTGTTGACTTAAAAACTGTGAAATCGTCCCTTAATATCCTGTCTGATCAAATTCTCTTTTGTTTCTAAAAGCTTTTCGTAATGGGTTTTGCTATTCACGTATATGAACTCCAGGTAAGTTCTACTCTTCAGATATATCGTTATATAGGCATATTAATATTAGATATTTGCAACAAAATAGGACTTATGAACCGGTTCCAAGGTTATAATTGCGCTTTTTTTCATTATATTTCTTGTATATCCATGAAAATTTCATAGTGATACATATCATTTTTGATCGCGTTTAAGATTCACTAAAGGTTCGTCCCCTACCATGGTTACATAAGCCTCAGTTGCTTAACAGAGAAACCAAGAAGGAGGATTCATCATTTGAATATTTTATTACGCAAAGCTGCAGTAATGGCATTGTCCGTGACGATGGTAACGACATCTTTTGGTCTGATTGCAAGTCCGAATGCGGCATTTGCAGCAGAGAGTACAGCGACAACCACGAGTGCAGGTGTGACGCAAGCTTATGAATCGTTGTTCCAGACGGATAACGTTATTGATGTGAATGTAACGATTGATGATGCAGACTGGAAGAGCATGCTCGAAAGTCCGCTGGATAAGGATTATAAGAATGTTAGTGTGGAAGTGGACGGCAACAAGCTGGACAATGTCGGTTTCTCCACCAAGGGCAATCTGACCCTTAAAGCTGTAGCCTCAATGGAAGATTCGGACCGTTACAGCTTCAGACTGAAGTTTGATAAATACGACAAAACACAAACCCTACTTGGACTGGACAAAATGGTACTGAACAATAACTACGCCGATCCATCGTATATGCGTGAGGTACTTCACTACGAAGCACTGCGGAGCATTGGCATGGATGTACCGATGACGAACTATGTTAATCTGTACGTTAACGGCGAGCTTGTTGGTTTCTATACTGGCGTTGAAGCGGTGGATGATAGCTATCTGGAGCGCAACTACGGTGAGGATTACGAAGAAGGTGTCCTCTATGATACGGATGAGAAGACTTATCTTCAATATGAAGAGGACAGTGACTACAGTACAATCACCAAAGATTTGGGTACGGATAAGGACAAAGCCAAACTCAAAACCTTCATCCAAACGCTTAACGAGATGCCAGAAGGTGAAAAAGGTGATATTGAAAGTGTACTGGACGTGGATTCAGCGCTTCAATATATTGCAGGCAACATGGTTTTTGGCAACTATGACAGCTATAACGGCGACAAAGGACACAACTACATGCTTTACAGTGATGCCGCGGGCAAGTTCACCGTTGTTCCTTGGGACTTCAACATGTCCTTCAACGGGTACTCGGGTGGAGGTGGACGTGGCACAACAACCGGATCAACCACGACCAACACCAACGCAACGAACGTATCTGTGGACGAGCCGGTACTGGGCATTAACATGGAAAATGTACCGATGATTAACAACCTGCTTGCTGTGCCAGAGTATAAGGAAAAATATTTGAGCTACGTCAATGAACTGACGGACTACATGGAAGGCATTCAGGATCGTATCACTGGCCTTGCCGATGAGATTCGTCCTTATGTGGAAGCAGATCCCACGAAATTTTATACGACAGAACAGTTCGAATCCAACATCGCTTATTCTGCAAATGCAGACGCAGCAGGTGGTATGGGCGGTACGCCACCAGAAGGATTTGAAGGCATGACACCACCCGAAGGTATGGAAGGCATGACGCCGCCTGAAGGTTTTGAAGGAATGACTCCTCCAGATGGAACAACACCTCCGACTCAGCCGGGTGCTGCAACTGGAAACGGTACAACAGATGCAACAACGGGTACAGACAATACCCAGACACGCCCTAGTGGTAACTTTGGCGGTGGGGGCGGAGGCATGGGCTCCATGGCAGCCGGGTCACTGACGACATTTGCACTGAACCGTCTTGTGAATCTGCAAGAGCAACTTGGACGTGAAGTAACGCCTTTGCCTGAGACTTCGGAAGAGACAGGTTCGAACACCTCATCTGGAACAACCGACAAAACCATTACCGTAACTCTCGATGGTAAATTGATCACATTCCCGGATCAGGACCCGCTGCAGCAAAGTGGCCGAGTGATGGTACCTGTGAACGCAATTCTCGAAGCACTAGGTGCAGAAGTGACTTGGGACAAAACGGCGAAGTCGGTAACAGCTGTTCTGAATGACCAGACCCTTGTGCTCAAGATCGGGAGCAGCACCGCAACCGTAAATGGAGAGACACTTGAAATTGATGCACCAGCGATCATTCAAAACAGTCGCACACTTGTGCCTGTACGCTTCATCTCAGAAGGACTGGGACTTACCGTGGACTGGGATCAAACCGCTGCACAAGTAAGCCTTACATCCAAATAAGAAATATCTCCTGCAGATCAACGTTGTTGTATGGAGAATAAGAAAAGGGATTCGATGGTCAGATCGAACCCCTTTTTGTTCTGCTTTTCAGGTTAGACGGAGCGAACATCCAGCAAAATCCGGCCTCGTCCATGTCTGGCCTCACTTTTGGCATGCGCTTGATTCGCTTCACTTAAAGGGAAGATGGAATCAATCTCTGAGCGGAGGGAACCGTTAGCGATTAGCTGAGCGATTGTGTACAGATCCTCTGATGTCGGGAATTTGGAATTAAACTTGGCTGTAACACCATACTGCGCTGCTTTTTCGGCAGAAGGCAGTTGAGTTAATGATACCAGTTTGCCCCCAGGTTTCAGAACACCCCATGAGCGATCTTCGATCTCTCCACCAACAGCTTCAACAACCAGATCTACATTGCTTACCAGCTCTTCAAACAAGGCTGTCTTGTAATCAATCACTTGATCGGCACCCAATGAAGTAACAAAATCAACATTTGCAGCAGACGCGGTAGCAATAACATGAGCGCCTTTCCATTTTGCCAGCTGCACTGCGAATTGTCCGACACCTCCCGCAGCAGCGTGGATCAGAACGGTTTGCCCGGCTTCCAACTCACCTTCGGTGAACAGTGCTTTCCATGCTGCTTCAGCTCCGCCTTTAATGGTCGCAGCATCCTCAAAACTCAGGTCGTCTGGCATATGCACCAAATCCGTAGTAGGAGCCATACCATACTCGGCATAACTACCCTTCACATTACCAAAAACACGATCTCCCGGCTTGAAGGTATCGACGCCTTCTCCCACGGATTCAACGATGCCTGACATGGCCGTTCCGGGTGTATAAGGCAGCTCTTTGACAAACACGTTTTGCAACCAGCCGTTACGAATCTTCCAGTCCAGTGGAATGGCTCCAGCATACTGAATGCGTACCAGAACTTCGCCGGCAGCTGGCTGGGGCTTATGGACTTCCTGTTCGAACTGTAATGTATCGGGTCCTCCGTATTGATGAATCTGAATAGCTTTCATTTTAGATGTATGCATTGTGCACACGCTCCATTCGTTAAGCAAATTTAGGATAGGGATGAATCAATCTGTGCAGTAATTTTCTGTGAAAGAGATAACAGTAAGTTCTTTTCTTCCTCGGAGAGGCCAGCTGTGGTGATCTGCTCCACTTGGCGCCAGGCGTTATTCACTTGATCCTCCAGTGCGCGTCCGGCTTCTGTTAGGGATACAATGGTCACCCGTCCATCTGTTTTGGAACGACTCCGAGTAACGAGACCGGCATCTTCCAGACGGCGAACAGACTTGGCTACGGTTGAGTGATCCAGGCGAAGGGTGCGACCCAATGAGTTTTGGGATTGATGGTCTTGTGCATATAACTGCATCAGCATAATCTCTTGACCGGGAAAAAGCCCGGTATCCCGAATCAACTGCGCAGCAAGACCCTTGTGAGAGCGTGCCAGAGCAAAAATGCTAAAGCTGATGGGATACTGCGCTACTGCACTGAATTCCTCATTATTTAATTCCTGGAGATTATCAGGCTTTTTGAAATCATCTTTGGCTGTCATCATGTACCTCAACTTTCTTAATTGTGTTGTCGGCAACATAAATATAACACTTGAATATGTGGTTGGCAACATAAATTGAACTAAACACTTCTACATGAAACGTAGAGGACAGAAAGAACCTGAAGAAGCGGAACGTTCGCCTAAAAGCTTTCTGAGCAAGCTGCATCGGAAGCATATGTTATCCCCGGATCTACCCCTTTATAAAAGGAATCGAAAAATCTGGGGATAACAGCGATCGGAAGGTTGTTCTGTCATCGGAGTATCCAGGTATATATTCTTTAGTTCAACTTATACAGCTCCTCTAAATTTCCAGACAGCAGAACATTCTTACATGATTACGGATAATGCGTAAAATATTAGATTTTTAATTTCGATTACTGTGATAAAAGTCACTGAAATATTATAAAAATTGTGAATTCTCCTACCGATAAGACTATAGTGATATTCGAAACGGAATCGAAATTGGCTTGAATATCCCCACAATTACATAGGGAAAAGGGTGGCTCACACACATGCGAAGCATGAGCATCGGTACCAAAATCAGTTTGATCGTTATCAGTATATTTATCGTCTTCTCTTCAGCCGTGGCGGTAAGTGTAATCCTGGAGATGAAGCAGGGGATCACGACATTTGCTACAGAGAAGGCAAAGCGAGATTTGAAGATGGCGAATAGTATCATTACATATAAGCATCCAGGAGATTGGACCATTAAGGACGGACAATTATTCAAGGGAGATACCGCGCTGGAAGGCAATTTCGAACTGGTGGATGAGATTGGAGAAGCTTCTGGGGACACAGTGACGATCTTCCGAGGTGACGAACGTGTTGCAACAAATGTCATGGTGGACGGAAAGCGTGCTGTCGGCACGAAGGTATCGGACGAGGTCGCCCAGACCGTTTTGCAGCAAGGGGAAAAATACTTCGGTGAAGCCGTGGTTGTGGGTCAGAAATATCAGACGGCCTATGAACCAATCAAGAACGCATCCGGAGAGATTATCGGAATTTTCTATGTTGGCGCTTCTCAATCGTTAATTGATGTGATTATCTCCTCGTTCCTTAAGACATTCCTGATCGTATTCCTGCTTGCAATGTTAGTCGCAATTACCCTGATCCTGCTGTACGTTCGCAGGGTGAGAGTAAGAATCGAACGGGTATCCGTAGCGATTAAACGTGCGGGTACGGGCGATTTCACACAGCCAGTTGTGGACAACGTCCAAGACGAGATTGGCATGCTGGGCATGGGATACAATGAGATGAGAAGTAATCTCCAGGTCATCATTCAAGGAGGACTTTAAGCTGCGGAGAAAGCAGAGCAATCGACTGGGCTGCTACTGAAGATTGCGGACCAAACGTCCAAAGAATCGGCGCAGATTGCATCCTCCGTTGAACAAGTCGCACAAGGAGCCGAGAGTCAGACAATTAGTACAGAAGAAAATCTGCAGGCCATGGAAGAAGTGGCGATAGCCGTACAACACATGGCGGACAAGGCCTCCAGCATCTCGGATTCTGCTTTGTATTCACGCAAACAGGCTGAAACAGGAGGTGAAGCGGTGCAACTTACCGTTCAGCAGATGTCTACAATTGAATCTTCCGTTACCACAACGGATGAAGTTATTCGTATGCTGGAAGGGAAGTCGGCACAGATTAGCCAGATGGTTTCCGCCATTCATGAGATTGCAAATCAAACGAATCTGCTTGCCCTCAATGCATCCATTGAAGCAGCAAGAGCAGGGGAGCATGGCAGAGGATTTGCCGTCGTATCTACCGAGGTTCGTAAACTGGCTGAACAAGCCGGAGACTCTTCAGATCGTATTGAAGAACTGGTCGAAGCCATGGAACAAGATATGCAGCAATCGCTATCGGCCATGTCGAGAGTGAAGGACGAAGTACAGGAAGGACTGCGCTTGACCCGGGAAACGGAGCAAAACTTCAGCCTGATCCGGGATACAAACCTACGTATTGCTACAGAGATTGAGGACATGGCTGCGACAAGTGAAGAGATGTCCGCAGGCGTGGAACAGATCGTGGCTTCTGTGCATGAGATCGCTCGCCATGCGCAGACGGCCAGTACCAATTCACAACAGGCTGCCGATTCTGTCCATGAACAGCTCAAGTCGGTAGAGCAGATCAAGGCATCTGCGGCTATTTTGTCTGATGTGTCGACAGAGCTGCAGACCTCACTTAGTCCGTTTAAGATTTAATATCTGTTACAATAGGGAAAAGGAGGGACTTCATATGGCCCCTGATAAAACAAAACTTTTCCCGAATGAGAATATCCGTACGGTATGTTACATTCAAAACCTGCCGCCGCGTTCCAACGTGGACATCGGTGATTATACGTATTATAGTGATAACACAAATCCGCCAGAGCAATTCTATGACCGGATACAGCATCATTATGACTTTATTGGTGATCGCCTAGTCATTGGAAATTTCTGTGCAATTGCGGAAGGTGTGACATTCATTATGAATGGCGCGAATCATCGGATGGAGGGTATGACCACGTATCCGTTCAACATTTTTGGTGGAGGATGGGAGCGTGTGACACCTACACTGGAACAACTTCCATATAAGGGTGACACGGTACTGGGGAACGATGTATGGCTTGGACAAAATGTGACGATCATGCCTGGTATCACGATTGGAGACGGGGCAATCGTTGCCTCCAATTCAACCGTTGTTAAGGACATTGAACCCTATACGATTGTTGGTGGCAATCCAGCCAAGACTGTTAAAAAGCGTTTTGACGAAGAGACGATTGCACTGCTGCTGGAATTGAAGTGGTGGGATCAGGATGAGGAATGGCTGGATACGCATTTGGAACGTCTTGTCTCCACATATGGGCTACAGATCTTGCGCGAACTTCTGAACAGCAAATAGGATGGTTGTGCATAAAAGACAAAAAAAGCTGGTTCCTGACAGAGCCGGCTTCCAAGCAAATCAGGCCCTGGACCGTTTTGAGCGGATCAGGGCCTCTTGTTGTCCAAGATGAAATGTTAATTTAACGGGTGGGTGGTCGTAGGGTACAATCAGACTTTGTTGATGGGGGCTTCAAATGAGTGTGATTTTCTGTATGATCCGAGTTTGTCTGTTTGCCTGAATAAAAGTTAATGATATCATCAACGGTAGTAAACACGACATTTAAATCCATATTATCATTGTGTGTTTGAATAAAAACCTCTTTTCAATAAGTTGTTGCGTTGTTTAATTTAAAGCTTCTTTCATGCTTAAGCCTGCTGTGAATACAGGAACTTTACCTGCAGGTAGTTGAATTTCTTTGCCTGTTTTCCGGCTTCTTCCCGTTCTTGCCTCACGCTTCTGCACTTCAAATTTCCCGAATCCGACCAGTTGAACTTCTTTGCCTTCTTTGAGAGCTTCGAGAATCGAATCCAATACAACGGTTACAGCTTTTTCAGCATTCTTCTTGGAAAAACCGCCAGCCTTGGCTACTTCTGTGATCAATTGTTCTTTATCCATGGGGAATACCTCGCTTTCATTCTTGGGATGTGGAAACTTTGCTGTGACACATATGTGTAAATAAAAAGCTGCCTTATTAATAAGGCAGCTTTCATATAATTAAAGTTTAGTAACGTTCTCAGCTTGTGGTCCACGGTTACCTTGAGTTACTTCAAATTGAACGCGTTGACCTTCGTCCAAAGATTTGTAACCTTCACCTTGAATTGCACTGAAATGAACGAATACATCTGTTCCTTCTTCAGTTTCGATAAAGCCGAATCCTTTATCCGCGTTGAACCATTTCACTGTACCTGTTTGCATGTGATTCCTCCAAAAAATAAGTTTTTAGCCGATCATTATGACGAGTATAATTTAAAATTGACACTCACCTGGTGCATTTAAACCACGAACTTGATGTCCGCTAATGTATCGATTAATATGATAATACCATGTCCGCTAATATAAGTCAAGATTTGGAGGTATTTTCTAATGAATCAGTCATCAGGGGTTTCGGTGCAGCGGGAACCGACAGTAGAGGAATTCATACATATGCTTGCTAAAGAGGGGGAATTGCATCCCAAAACCGTGAAGGAATATGCAAGTGATCTGAAGCACTTTATCGAATGGTACAAGGAAAGCACCATGCTCAGCGAAGAGTTCTCACTGCGAATTGAAGATGTGGATACATCCACTTTAGTCAGTTATCGTGAAGATGCTCACCAAGTTATGTTATTGAAACCAGCCACCATTAACCGGAGATTGATTACGCTGAAGCGTTTTTTCAAATGGGCTGTCTTGGAATCCAGGCTCAGTCATGATCCTTCCAAACCATTAAAATTCATCCCGGAAGACAAAGTAAGTCCACGCCGAATGACATTGGAAGAAGAGCAGGCATTCCTCGCGGCAGTGGAGTATGGTAATTCCCTTCGTGATCAGACCATCCTCACCCTTATGTTTCACACAGGCTTGCGAACGATGGAGGTATGCAACCTCAAGCCTCATGATATCGAACTTGGTAGACGAAGCGGTCACCTGACAGTGAGCGCCGATAAACGCAACGTGCAACGTAAGATCCCTTTGAATATGCAGTGTGTTGTCATGTTGAATCAGTACTTATCTGATCTTGCTACCGATCGTGCGTACCTTTTTCCTTCAGAGAAGACAAATGATCGTTTAACGGAGAGAGCACTGCGCCACCTGATTAAAAAAGTAATGATAACAGCAGGGCTGGAAGGACTGAGTTCACACGACCTGCGTCATCGTTTTGGCTACGCCATGGCTGAGCATACGCCACTGCACCGTTTGGCCGAGATAATGGGACACACCAACCCAGATACAACAATGATTTATTTTAAAGCATTAAGTACGAATCATCGTAAAGAACAAGAATGAAGACTGAATTATAGTCAGAATCAAAACACCTCTTATTAGAAGTACTTCGAAATTTTCCGTGTTTGTATTACTTTAACCTACCTTTAGCATTCATATACGATCCTTCACATTTCACTTAGGCACTGCCCGACAGGGTTGCCTTACCTCTATTGAAGAAAGCGATTACATATCCCTGATAATATTGTATATTATGATGGCAACCTTGGAACAGATCAACATGAGCCTTTGCATTTTGCTTCAATTCGGTGAGCAATAAGAAATCAATGATTCACAATGCTACATATATATTCGTTGATAGGGCTAAGGCCGTCATTAAAAGGGAGGAATCCAAACGTGTACCGGGTACTGCTGGTGGATGATGAAGAAGATGTGCGTGAAGGACTTGTTGTAGAGGTCGATTGGGAAGCGCTCGATCTGCGGATTGTCGGTTTGGCTGAGAATGGGCGGGAAGCATTGGAGATGGCGGAGAGGGTAGAGCCGGACATTGTGGTGACGGATATCAGCATGCCATTCATGAATGGTCTGGAACTCGCTCAAAGATTGAGGAAACGTAATCCACTCGTGAAGGTGGTCATTTTGACTGGATATGATGAATTTGATTATGCGAGGCAAGCCATCTCGTTAAGTGTGGATGAATATCTGCTGAAGCCGTTCTCGGCAGGGCATCTCACCGAACTGCTCACAAGATTGCGCGCCCAGATGGCGTCTGAAGTGGCTGAGCGTGAAGATGTACAGCAGCTGCGTGAGCACTATCATACCAGTTTGCCTTTATTACAGGCAGATCTGATGGCGACCTTGCTCCATCGACAGAAATCCTCAACATATATTCATAGTAAAGCCAAACAATGCGGATTGGATCTGACAGGGGAACGCTATGGGGTGTCTGTATTGACACTGCATATGGATGGAGATGTGCAGAAGGAGAAACCTGAGGGAGGATTCAGCGAGCCCCCACAGCGACATAACAAAACAACATCCGAGGTAGCGGACCAGTCTGAGATATTCGTTCCCGGAGGTTCCTTGCGTCAATCTGAGGATGCTGAACTGAAACGCTTTGCGGCACTTAACATTGCGGCAGAAGTTTGGGCGGAGCATGGGGCTGGTCATGCCTTTATGCATCAGGAGACGATTGTTCTGCTCTATGTGGATCGTACGGGCGGTACAGATGGAGCGAAGCGGCAACAGAAGGCATTGGAAAATGTGATGCGCAGCATCAACCACTATTTACGTATCCCGGCTACGGTGGGCTCTGGTCAGATTGTGGATACACTCGCGGATGTGAATCATGCCTATGAAGATGCCCTGCTGGCATTGGATTATCGACTTGTGCCCGGGACGGATTCAATTATATACATCGCGGACGTGGAGCGACAGACAGCGGGCAAACTGCGGTTCGACGAGTTGAAGCAGCAGACGCTGACACGTTGCCTTAAGGCGGGTACACAAGCGGAGCTGGAGGAAGCACTTGCGATCATTTTCCGGGAAATTACAGTGGAACACGGGCGAAGTGATATTCAGCTCTATTTAATTGAAGTATTAACAACAGTGTGGAAGGCAGCACAGGCATCAGGGGAAGCGATGGAGGACATCTTTGGTACAGGGTTCCAGTTGTATGCGGATTTGTTCCGACTGCCGGGACTCACTGAGGCACAGAAGAAGGTACAGGAGGTCTGTCTACTCGTGCAACATCGCATTGCGAGCGGACGGCAGCATGTATACAAGGATATTGTCGAGCAGGCGTTGGTCTTCACGAAAGAGCATTATGCCGACCCGGACCTATCTATTCAGAAGGTGTGCGGACATTTGCATATCAGCTCCGGTTATTTTTGTGGCATTTTCAAAAAAGAAGTACAACTTACCTTCCTGCAGTACCTGATGCAGATCCGAATGGAGGCAGCGCGTGAGCTGCTTCGCTCGACCGAGCTGAAGTCGTTTGAGATTGCGGAGCAGGTTGGCTTTGCCGAACCCAATTACTTCAGTTTTTGTTTCAAAAAACATATTGGCATCTCGCCCAAAGAATATCGTAAACAGGCTTCCCAGGCGGCAAGTGAAGGTTCGATCCGATGAATTTCTTGTCCAGATGGGTGAAGTCCATGGGACCTCAATTACGCTCTCGTCTGCGTTCGTCCAGAGTCAGCAGTATCCGGTTTATTATTACGTGGTCCTTTTCCGTCTTCATCGTCTTGGTGCTAACTATCATGGCGATGCTTCTGCATGACAAGTTCACGCAGGCTGCCGAGCGAAGTGCGGAACTCACGACGAGACAGATTGTGGATCAGGTCAGTTATAACCTGGAGGATTACGTCCGTAGTATGTCTCATCTGTACCGTGCCATTGAGGAACACATGCTGCGTGACGGGACATGGGAAGGGGAACTGGTGGACAAACAGCTTGACACACTGCTCAGCAGTCGTGAAGATATCATCTCGATTACTCTGCTTGATTCCACGGGGAAATTGCTCAAGAACCGACCTACAGCCGAATTAAAAACCAGCGCCCATGTGACACAGCAAGGGTGGTTTCAGTCTGCGCTTCGTGTGCCGGATCACCTGAGTTTCTCGTTACCTCATATTCAGAACATGTACACAGGCCCATATAAATGGGTCGTTTCCATGAGCAAAGGCATAACGATACGGCAAAATGGTCAGGATCGGCAGGTTATCCTGCTGGTCGATATCAATTTCAAACAGATGGATGAACTGAGCCGTCGGGTCAGTCTGGGGCAACGAGGATACGTGTATATCATCGATGAGAGTGCGGGCAATATCGTGTACCATCCGCAGCAACAATTGATGTATATGGGACTCAAAAGCGAGAATATCGAACAGGCTTTGGTGGCTTCCGGCAGTTACGAAGATGAAGCAGATGGGCAGAAAAGGCTGAATACCGTAAAGTCCGTTGCCAATATCGGGTGGAAAATCGTCGGTGTTGCTTATTTGGATGAGATTATGACAACGCGTCAGGAAGTGAACGGATATCTCATTCGTGTATTGGTCGTTGTACTGGTACTGGTCATTCTTGTCTCGCTGTTCTTATCCTCCAGTCTGACTCGCCCGATTCGGCGAATGGAACGTAAAATGAAGGCCGTAGAGCGCGGGGATTTCAACGTGGAGTTGCCGATTGAAGGGCCGCTGGAGGTGGAACGTCTATCTCGTCGCTTTAATCTGATGGTCAATAAAATTCGCACCCTGATGGATGAGATCATCCATGAGCAGGAACAGAAGCGGCGTCTGGAGCTGGAAGCCTTGCAGGCCCAGATCAATCCACATTTTTTATATAATACTCTGAATTCAGTAGTGCGCATGGTAGGCATGAGTCGCAATGAAGAAGTGATTACGATGATCACGTCTCTCTCTCGCCTATTCCGCATCAGTCTTAGTCAAGGCAAAACGATTATCACGATCAGGGAAGAGCTGGAGCATGCGCAGCATTATTTGACGATTCAGCAGATGAGGTTCAAGCGCAAATTCAACTTTACGATTAAGGTAGATGATACGCTTCTGGATTGCCTGACATTAAAGCTGGTGCTCCAGCCTCTGATTGAGAACGCCATTGTTCATGGCATCGAGTACCACATGGACGAAGGAAGTATTGAGGTCGATGTTTATCGTGAGGACAACAAGCTGGTGTTTCGCATTACAGATAATGGGGTCGGCATGACGGAAGAACAGATGTCGGGATTATTAAGTGGTCGTCCTGTGGTCAAAAGTGGTGCAGGCTCCGGCGTAGCGGTGCGCAATGTGCATGACCGAATCCGGCTCTATTATGGGGAGGGCTTCGGACTTGAATTTGCAAGTGAGTTGGAAGAAGGCACCACGGTCTGGGTTCGGATTCCCATTCAATGGCAGCAGAAGGAGGGCGAGCCTGATGACAGACAATAAGGAGAATAGGAACGATATCCACAGCCACAGAGTTGTAGGGTCATACATTCGTACGTTTTGGAAAAAGGTTGCTGCGAGCTTCCCTGGAATCCGGAAACGTCGGTTAGTAACCCTGACAGTTGCAAGCTGCTGTCTGCTCATATGCAGCGCCTGTGGCTTATCGAGTCCCGATGCTACGGCAGTACCGCCACGTATTGCGCTCATTACGCCAGCTGGGACAGGGGAACTTGCGGAAGCTATCCGGCTTGGCGCCGAAGCGGCTGCCAAAGAGAACGGAGCCGAACTGATTACTGTGGAAGCATACCCTTCCGATGGTGATGTGTACACGCCTGCCATTCTGGACTCTGCTGGAAGTCATATGCAGGTTAAGCAGGCCAATGCAGGCCGTGGAACGTTGTCTCGCAGTGCGCGAGAGCAGGCTCAAGTGGAGGCCGCCGCATCGGCTCTGAAGCAGGGGGCATCAGCTCTATTGGTTGATCCCCTAAGTGAGAAGGCCCTTAGTGACATCATTCAGGAGGCACAGACAACAAATTCCGATGGAACCATTGTTCCTGTCATTGTGCTTAACGATGAATTTCCCGTGAAAGGCATCACCAGTTTCATCTCGATGGATAATGTTGAGGCGGGAAGACAGGCCGGCCAGGCTATGGCGGAGCTTCTGGAAGGGAAAGGGCATGTGGCTTTATTAGGCCCCGATCCTCTTAATTCTGGTCTTATTCAGAGAGAGCAGGGAGTTATGGAAGCCTTGGGACAGTATCCTAATATTCAAGTGGAACCCAAATCGATATGTAATACACGGGATGGATGTTGGCAGACTGCGAAGCAATTGCTGGACCAGCAGGAGGTGGATGGCTTCATTACTCTTCAGGAACTTGCTTCTCTGGGAGCAGCCGATGAACTGAATCGACGCAAATCTGCGGAAAAGGTAAGGATTGTTGGATTTGGAAGTGAACAACAGCAACTGGAGCAATTGCAAGAAGGGGTCTTTGATCATCTCATTGTCCAGAATGGATACAGTGCAGGTTATCTGGGATTGAATCAAGCCGTTGCGCGGCTGAACAATCAACAGGTGCAAGCGAGAGTGTTACTTGAGACCAAGCTGGTTAGTACAGACAATATGTTCTGGATGGATAACCAGAAGCTGTTGTTTCCTTTTGTACAATGAACCAATGCTGGAACGAGTGCCGGAACGAATACTGAATGAAGAAATTAAGGTGTTTGTTAACTTGAGGAAGATTTCGATAGAACAGGTGAAGATATTGTATTCGAATTTAATGTAAACCCTTTCATAATAAAGACATCGGTGAAGCCGAATGAACTTGGGGGAGGTCATTAGGATATGAAGAAAACATGGATGACACTGTTGATTACGGCATGTATGGTTGTGGCGGCGGGGTGTAGCAGCGGCGGAGACAGCGCAGGTGGAAGTACGGGAACAGATACAGGAGGCCAGACAACAGCCGGTACGGAAACGCCCAAGATTGGTGTTGCCATCTACAAATTTGACGATACATTCATGACGGGTGTACGTAATGCCATGACCGCAGCAGCGGAAGGTGTCGCGACTTTGGATATCGTGGATAGCCAGAATGCACAGCCGACCCAGAATGAGAAAGTGGATCTGTTTGTGTCCAAGAAATACAATGCAATGGCCGTGAACCCGGTGGACCGGACGGCGGCAGGTGTCATCATTGACAAGGCTAAGGCAGCGAACATTCCAGTGGTATTCCTCAACCGTGAGCCAGTGGCTGAAGATATGAACAAATGGGATAAAGTGTACTACGTAGGAGCAAAAGCGGAGGAGTCCGGTACGATCTCCGGTCAGCTGATTGTGGATTACTGGAAAGCACATCCGGAAGCGGACAAAAACGGCGATGGCAAACTGCAATACGTCATGCTGAAAGGGGAACCGGGTCACCAGGATGCAGAGCTTCGGACCAAATATTCGGTTCAGGCGATTCAGGATGCCGGTATCGAAGTGGAAGCACTGGCGGAAGACACGGCGATGTGGGATCGGGTAAAAGGTCAGGAGAAAATGCAGGCGTTCCTGGCTTCCCATGGTGACAAGATTGAAGCCGTTCTCGCAAACAATGATGACATGGCCTTGGGAGCCATTGAGGCATTGAAAGCAGCCGGATACTTCAAGGACGGCAAATCCATGCCGGTTGTAGGTGTGGATGCAACAGCTCCAGCCATTCAGGCTCTCCAGGATGGCACAATGCTGGGCACGGTGCTTAATGATGCCAAGAATCAGGGTGCAGCCACGGTGGCACTGGCTTCCGTACTTGCCAAAGGTGAGACACCAACAAAGGAAAATACCAAATACGATATTACAGATGGTAAATACGTCTGGATTGCATACAAAAAGATTACAAAAGACAACATCGCCGACGCCCAATAACAGCACGAGACAGGGACGTCCGACATTCGGGTAGCGTCCCTTTTTTGCCGGTCATATGGAAGGGAGGAACCAAGATGGAGTCACCTTACCTGCTGGAGATGAATGGAGTTTCCAAAGCATTTCCGGGTGTGCAGGCACTAAGTCAGGTCACATTGAAAGTGAAACCGGGGACGGTTCACGCCTTGATGGGAGAGAATGGAGCGGGGAAATCCACACTTATGAAATGTCTGTTCGGCATGTATCACCCGGATGAAGGAACGATACGTATCGAAGGAAAGGATGTGGATATTCCGAATTCCAAAGCGGCACTTCAGCAAGGCATATCCATGATTCATCAGGAGCTGAATCCGGTCCCGCATCGTCCGGTGATGGAGAATATATGGCTGGGTCGTTTTCCGATGAGGGGAATACTGGTGGACGAGAAACGGATGTATACCGATACGCTGGCGCTGTTCAAGGACTTGAACCTGGATATTGATCCGAAGGCTCAAGCTGGAACACTGTCTGTCTCCAAGATTCAATCCATGGAAATTGCCAAGGCGGTCTCTTTTCAATCCAAAGTCATCGTCATGGATGAGCCAACTTCTTCCCTGACAGGCAAGGAAGTGGATCAGCTCTTTACCATTATTAATGAACTGCGCAGTCGCGGTGTATCCATTATCTATATTTCACACAAGATGGAGGAGATCCTGACGATCTCGGATGAAGTGACAATCATGCGTGATGGTTTCGTTGTCGGGACATGGGATGCTGCTGATCTAACAACAGATCTGATCATTACACGTATGGTTGGCCGTGATCTGGACGAACGTTTCCCGGAACGGACGAACGTACCCGGTGAAGTGATATTAAAAGCCGAGGGTCTGACATCAAACCAGTCCAAATCGTTTTGTGATGTATCCTTTGAGCTGCGAAAAGGTGAAGTGCTTGGCATTGGCGGCCTGGTTGGAGCACAGCGGACAGAACTGATTGAGTCCTTGTTTGGACTGCGTGGACTCGTTTCAGGTACAATTTCGATTCATGGGCGCAAGGTGAAGATTAACTCCCCCGCAGCAGCGAAGCGTCATAACATCGCGTTGCTCACGGAAGAAAGAAGGGTTACAGGGATATTCCCTGTATTGTCAGTGTATGAGAACACGATCATTGCCAGTCTGGGGCGCTACCGAAATCGCGTGGGCTTGCTGGACGAGAAAAAGGGCCGCGAAGAGGCACGTGAGCAGACGCAGAAGTTCAGAACCAAAACGCCTTCAGTTAACACGCTGATTCGAAACCTGTCTGGCGGTAATCAGCAGAAAGTTCTGCTGGCCCGTTGGTTATTGACCGACCCAGAGATTCTGCTACTGGATGAACCGACACGTGGAATCGATGTAGGAGCCAAGTTTGAGATTTACACCATTATTACGGAACTGGCTCGTCAGGGCAAAAGCATTATCATGATTAGCTCAGAGATGCCTGAGCTTTTGGGTATGTCGGATCGCATTATGGTGATGAGCGAAGGGCGTCTCACCGGAATCGTGGACGGAGCCGAGGCAACAGAGCAGGATATTATGAGGCTGGCCGCGCAGCAGCGGATGGCTTAGTCAGGAGGGAAACAGATGAACACACAGATGATCAATCAAGTGAAACAATATGTAACACAACGCGCCATCTTTATCGTACTGATCCTGCTCATTATTGGTATTGCGATTGCTGATCCGAATTTTCTGGCCTTCTCCACACTGCGGGACATCTTACAGCAGTCCTCCACACGGGGCATTATTGCGCTCGGTGCAGCCTTTATCCTTGTCACGGGCGGGGTCGATCTATCCGCTGGACGGGTGGTTGGTCTGACAGCGGTTGTATCGGCATCGATGCTGCAAATTGACGAGTATGCGAACCGGTTCTTCCCCGATCTGCCCCATTTGCCGGTGTTGTTGCCGATTCTGGTTGGAATCACTGCAGGTCTATTCGTGGGTTTGGTCAATGGACTTATTGTAGCCAAATTACATGTGCCACCTTTTATCGCAACGCTGGGTACCATGGTTGCCGTGTATGGACTGAACTCCATTTATTTTGATACGGAACCCAACCAGTCACAGCCGATCGGAGGATTGAGACCCGATTTTACCGTCATTGGCTCTGGATACATTGATCTGGGCGGGGGTTATTCCATCCCGTATATTGTCCTCATTGCTATTGCGGTGGCATTAATCTGCTGGGTGATTTTTAACAAAACACGTCTCGGCAAAAATATGTACGCGATCGGTGGCAACATTCAGGCGGCGCATGTATCCGGAATTCATGTGGCTCGCAACCTGGTGACGCTGTATGCCATTGCAGGTGCACTGTATGGTCTGGGTGGTGTGCTTGAGGCAGCGCGCACAGGTGGAGCAACAAACAATTACGGTAACATGTATGAGCTGGATGCAATTGCCGCATGTGTGGTAGGCGGCGTATCAACGGCAGGTGGTATTGGAACGGTACCCGGGGTTATGGCGGGTGTGCTGATCTTCGGGGTCATTAACTATGGTCTGACGTTTATCGGTGTAAGTCCATACTGGCAGTTGATTATCAAAGGATTGATCATTGTTGCTGCGGTGGCTTTTGATATCCGTAAGTATATGGCGAAGAAATAAGATGAGCCTCAAGAGTTACACCGTTGTACTCCGAGTGCAGTACCATCTTCCGATCGCCCTTATCCCCTGATTTTCTTGATTCCCTATATTATAGGGGAAAATCCGGTGATAAGCGTATGCTTCCGATGTAGCTTTCTCCTAGAAAGCTTTAGGCGAACGCTATCGCTTCTTCAGATTGGTTCTGCACTCTACGTTATGGTGTAAAAATTCCATTCATCTTATATGGTAAAGCAGCAAAGAAGCCAGCCCTCGGGATATAGAGAGCTGGCTTTAATTGTTTAACCATTGACCATCCAATCGATAACGGGGATAACTGGTCCAATGATGCATAAGAGCAACATGAATCCGGCGACGTTATAAGATACACTTGTGCCATAATGCGAACGATTTTTTTTGGCGATCAAGAAGGCAGGAATCCAGAAGAGGGCTGCTACTACAAAAGGAATGTGAAGTCCTTGAGTTCCGTTGCTATAAATCGGTATGTTTATTAAGTTAAAAAGATAATGACTGATCATAAAATTTGTTTTGCCCCATTGGAAATTAAAGGCGAGACCCATCAATAGTACGAGTAGAGATAGAGTACCCAGACCGAAAGGTTTTCGTTGTGTTGTCATGTGATATCCTCCATAAGAAAGTATTTATCCTAAATTAATCCATTAATGTATTGTACCACAATAATGATTTATGCGAAGAGGAATTGTTTCACTTTTGTTGATTACAATTACATCATATGTCCTATTGCCTTCATAATTTATACATTCGTGCGAATTTGGCGAGCCTCCACTAATCGACAACATCAGCTAATCATAATCGATATAATACATGTACATAAGTTATTTGATGTGAGTTTTATGTCAAAGGGGGCGAGGCTGTTTGCTTAGTTACACGATGAAAATGGTGATATTCCCGCTAGGTTGTCTGCTTGTCATTCTGTCCTCTTATGTTCTCAGGCTTACCCCTAATATGGCAATAATGTCACTTTCGGCGACATTATTGGTAGCAAGTATTTATGGGGAGAGACGATATCCTGTGCTGCGAAAATTTCAGTGGATTTTTCTAGGGATATTCCACTATTTCAGTGAACTGAACTGGTGCAACATGCTGTATTATATGCTCATTATTTCAATGATCCAGGACAAACCAAGGTTGACGCAGACCTTGCCGATTTCGTTGCTGCTTATGCTGCAATATACGTTGATTCGGCTTTCGTATGTGCCTGTAGATACATATGCTTTGCTGGTTTCGTTATTTGACCTGTTAACCTCGGTTGTTATCATTTTTTTGTATCATACCTTAATCAACAGTGAGGTCGAGAAGCGCAGGCTTCGGGAAAAAAATCGGTTCCTGACCCTGCATGATCCGCTTACCGGACTGTTGAATTACGAAGGTTACATGGAGGTGTTACATAAGACAGTAGAAGAGCAACGGTCTTTTTTGCTTGTCCTTTTGAACGTCAATAACTTTAGCGGCTTTAAAAAAGAGTCAGAAGATCCTTGGTGTACGGTAATCACAGGTACAGGCCAGATGATCAGCAATCATTTCACCGAGGCCTATGGCATATCCCGGTATGCAGGAGACCGATTTGCGGTCGTTTTGCCAGAGATACAGGATGTGGAAGAACGAATGTCGTCACTACTATCCGTGCAGCTTCAAGGACTCCAGGTAAGCTACAGCATCTCCCTGTACCCGGAAATGTCGGATTCGTTGCAGCACTTTATGACGGTAGCCGAGGATAGGCTGCTTCAACAACAGCGCAGCAAATGGCTGAAAAATGAAGAAGAAGTATTTCGTTCCGAGAGACTAAGGGCTGTAGGTGAACTGGCCGCGGGTATGGCTCACGAAATTCGGAACCCGCTTACCGCAATTCGGGGATTCCTGCAACTGTCCCGTGGACAAGCCTTTAATATCGCGCCATGGTATGAAGTGATTATGGGTGAGGTGACAAGAGTAACCGATCTGACGGCTGAATTTTTGCAGTTTTCCAAACCACATGCCAATCACATGAAGCCTGAACATTTGGGTCACTGCCTTGAACGAGTGATGTCTTTGACCGAGTCAGATGCGGCATCCCGAGGGCATCAAATTACGCTTGAAATGACTAATGAGCCAGTTGTGATCATCATGGATCGAGATAAAATTGTGCAGGTATTGATCAATCTGATTCGTAATGCTTTTGAAGCAATGACAGACCCTGGTGAAGTCCATATGGATTTGTTGCAGGACGGAGACGCAGTACTCATTTCAATTACAGATACAGGAAGCGGCATTCCGGAAAATTCGCTATCCACCATCTTTAATCCATTTTATACAACCAAAGAAGAAGGTACGGGACTGGGACTTGCACTCTGCCAGAAAATTGTTCAGGACCACAATGGTAAAATTACCGTCCATAGTGAAATGGGGGTTGGCTCCACCTTCACGCTTCATCTGCCAATGGAGACTTAAATCATATAAGGGATCCAAAGATAGCAATTAAGTAGTCATTAGACAAAAACATAAAAACGCCGCATGGGTCCAGAAGAACCCCGTGCGGCGTTTAATATTTCGATTAATAAGTTGATGTGTGGAGACTACATTGGTTCAGATCATTTTAGCTATATAAGAGTGTGTCTGCAAATTCAAGTAAGCGATATGATGATGGAGGTCAGCGTATAAAAGTCTGAAGTTCAAGCCGGTTGATCCTGGCGAATGGGTAGTCGATTTTCTAAGGAACATAGGACGTCTTATTTGGCCTTCAAGTCCTTACTTTAATTTGTAAGAAACTTCAGACACGTTATTTCCCAACATCCCATGAAAAAACGCTGAAAATGGCTGTTTATTTGGATATAACGTGGCTCAGGTTCCTTAGATTTCTGAGAGAGCTTCAAAAGCTTGAATAAGACGCCTCAGATTCGTTAGAGCTCGCGCATACTCTGCTCCAACAGCGAGCGAGAAGACTCCTCCGGCCTGCACCAAGCGGAAGGATTCCTCCGGCCCGCACCAAGCGGGGAGATTCCTCCAATCCCGCTTGGTGCGAAGTGGAGTTTTTCATGTGGAATGGAGAATATCCGCTTTTGTGGCGTATTGATCACTTGTTCGCACACGAAGGACATGTCCTCGCACATTCAGGATACAGAGCATTCGCTTGCTCCGTACGCGCTAAGGTCCGCTTCGGCATGGAGTAAGTTTGCAGAGTCGCTTTAGTTCGACTTATTGAGCTGTCCCTGATGTAACTGATAGTAGAATCCTTGTTGCTGCATCAACTCGTCATGGCTGCCCCATTCAGCGATCTGTCCATCATCAATGACGAGAATCTGATCGGCTTCACGAATCGTGCTCAGTCTGTGGGCGATGACAAAGCTGGTGCGGTCTTTCATTAAAGTGCGCATCGCTTCCTGGATCTTCATCTCTGTACGCGTATCAATGCTGCTTGTTGCTTCATCCAGAATAAGAATGGCCGGATCAGCCAGAATTGCCCGGGCAATGGTCAGCAGTTGTCGTTGTCCCTGACTCAGGTTGCTTCCCCCGGAAATGATGGGGGTATCGTAACCCTGTGGCAGTTTGCGGATGAACGAATGTGCATTCGCCAGCTCAGCCGCTTGCCTGATCTGTTCATCGGTTGCGTCCGGCTTGCCGTAGGCGAGATTGTCGCGAATGGTACCCGAGAACAGGTAGGCATCCTGAAGTACAATGCCGAGTTGTCGACGGAGTTGATCCTTCTCCAGTTCCGAGATGTCACATCCATCAATGGTAATCCGTCCGCCTGTAATCTCGTAGAAACGGGGCAACAGGTTGATAATGGTCGTTTTGCCTGCGCCGGTGGGTCCAACAAGTGCAATCATCTCACCAGGTTTTGCAGTAAAACTAACTTTCTTAAGAATGTCTCGCTCCGCACTGTACCCGAAGGAGACGTCTTCAAATACCACTTTACCTTGAATCTGATCCAGTTGTTTCTTCTGTTCCTCTACGTATTCGCTAGGTGTATCCATGATGTGGAACACTCGTTCAGCACCTGCGATTGCAGCCTGAATCAGATTGTACTGATTGGCCAGATCGTTGAGCGGCCGCTCAATCTGGCGGGAGTAAGCGAGAAAGCTGACGATCAGTCCGATGGACGTCATTTCATGATAAGCCATCCATCCACCTACAGAAGCCAGTATGGCAAACCCGATATTGTTCATCACGTTCATCGTAGGTCCAACCAAACCCGAAACGGTCTGGGCCTGTGTGCTGGATGTGCGCAGTTTCTCGTTCAAATTCTCAAAATGTTGATGTGCCTGATCCTGACGGTTATAAGCCGCTACGACTTTTTGTCCAGCAATGGTTTCTTGAGCATACCCGTTAAGCTCACCAAGCAATTTCTGCTGGGCGGTGAAGTGTTTGCGTGTTCTTGACGCGATCAGGCGAGTGGCGATGGTAATCAACGGTACCGTTACCAGACTAAGCAATGTTAGACGAACATCGAGTGCAAACATGATCGATAAGGAACCAACGAGCAGGATGGCACTGGACATCAATTGGGTTACGCTTTGGTTCAGCGTTGTAGATACGTTATCGATATCATTGGTCGCCCGGCTCATCAGATCCCCGCTTTGATTTTTATCAAAAAAATGGATAGGCAGCTCTTGTAGTCGGGAGAACAGCGCATGTCGCAGATCTTTAACGGTCAGTTGGGACACACCAATCATGACATAGGATTGAGCCCACATCAGGAGTGAGCCAAGGACATAAACACTCAGCAAGAGGAGACATTCCTTCAGTAAACCCGCGGTTACCTTGGGCACGATATGTTCGTTAACGGCGCGGCCGAGAAGATAGGGTCCTGCCAGATTGAGCAGTGTTCCAAGAGCCGTCAGCACCAATGCAGCGATAACTCCTTTGCGATGACGCCCCATGTACGACCATACCCGAATCAGGGCGTGCCGAGCATTTTTGGCTCTGACTTTGGGAACAGGTCCTCTGCCCGCTGGTCCGGGTCTTCCGATGGGAGGCACGACCGTTTGTTGTATGGAGGAAGATGCAGGTTTAGCCAAATTGAACATCCTCCTTCCATTGCTGCGAATAATAGATGGCTTGATAATGTGATGAATGAGCCATAAGGTCATCATGTGTGCCTCTGGCAACGATCTGTCCTTCATCAATGACATATATACAGTCTGCATCCTTCACGGAGGAGATCCGCTGTGCAATCAAAAAGGTCGTGCTGTCTTTCATCAAGGACTGCAAAGCCTTCTGAATGCTCGCTTCCGTACGCAGATCCACGGCACTTGTGCTATCATCCAGAATCAGTACTTCCGGTCGCATGAGCAGGGCGCGTGCAATGGATATCCGCTGTTTCTGTCCACCGGACAGATTGACCCCGCGTTGACCCAGCTCCGTGTCATACCCATCTTTCAGTTTCATAATAAAATCATCCGCTGCCGCAGCTTGTGCCGCAGCACGCAATTCAGCATCCGTTGCACCGGGCCGGCCGAAACAAATGTTATCCCGGATGCTGCCGCTGAACAGGATGGATTCCTGTAGCACAATGGACACACGGCTGCGAAGATCCTGAAGATCCCAGTGGCGAACGTTCACTCCATTCACGAGCACTTCACCCTGCGAAGCATCGTATAGACGGGGAATCAGCTGCACCAGCGAGGTTTTGCCTGAACCTGTTGAACCGATCAGGGCCACTTTCTCACCCGGGCGAGCCTTCAGGTTAATGTCAGTGAGTGCATGGTCTCCGTCATAACGGAAAGATACGTCTCTGAACTCCACTTGACCGCCTGTGTGGGAGGGAAGAGAAGACGTTTGTTTTCGGGACTGATCACGAGTAGACGGGGATGACTGTACATTCCCGGAGTTATCGGTTCCCGATTGAATATCCGGCTGTGTATGTAACACCTCGTTGATCCGTGCAGCTGATACCTTGGCGCGGGAGAAACTCATCATCATCATGCCGATCGACGTGAGGGACGAGAGTACAACCGTGACATAGTTGATAAAAGCAATCAGATCTCCGGCAGCAATATCGCCTCCGACTACCTGGAAACCTCCAAACCACAGCACCGCTACAATGGTAGCGTTCAGCATCAGGCTGAGTACGGGTGCATTCAGTGTGACAATACGCCAGGCTTTGACGGCAGTTGAGGTGTAATCTTCATTGGATTGTTTGAACCGCTTTTTCTCCAGACGCGCACGTGCAAACGCCTTGACGACACGAATGCCGGCAAGATTCTCCTGAAGCACAGCGTTGACCTGATCAAGCTTGCTCTGCACACTGGCGAACAGCGGATAGGAAGCTTTTATCAGAATAAATAAAATAATAAACAGCACCGGTACAGTTGCAATAAGAATTAAAGCCAGCTTTACACTGATCGTAAACGCCATGATGATACTACCGATGATTAGCATTGGTGAACGGATAAACATCCGTAGCAGCATCTGTACAAAGGTCTGCATCTGGGTAATGTCACTGGTCAGACGAGTGATCAGAGATCCTTCCTGAAACGTATCCAGATTGCGGAAGGAGAAGGTTTGAATATGGTCAAACAGTTCCTGGCGCAGATCTGTGCCGTATCCAACGGCAGCTTTACTTGAATAGAGTGTACAGCCTGCGCCGCCAACCCAGCCGATTAACGCAACAAGTAGCATGATCAGACCTGTAGTCACGATATGGGGCAGATTCCCTGCAAGTACACCATCATCTACGATGCTGGACATCAGCTTGGGCTGGAGCAGGTCCATGGTAACCTCAAGTACCATGAGCAGCGGGGCGACGATTGCCGCCGACTTATACGGGGTCAAGAATCGTTTTAACGTCCACAATAGGGAATCACCTCAATCTTCACAGCATAAGTGAATCAATTTCATAATACCTTTAGCTGCTTCAATCGCGAATCTTTATTACCTCAAGCTTCACGCAGGTTTTGAAGCATACGCTGTGCAAGTTCAGACATGATCTCGGATTCTTCCGGTGTAAAATCTTTCTGGGCTTGCTGTTCCAACTCCTGAATCACTTCTCTCAATTCTTGTAGCGCAGAGCGCCCTTGATCCGTCAGGTATACCCGCAAACTGCGCATATCTTTCGGGTCTGCTTCACGTCTCACATAACCGGATGATTCCATGCGCTTGAGCATCACGGTTACCGTTGCGGGACTGCGCTGAAGTTGTTCGGCCAGGTTTTTCTGGGATTGGCCATCTTCCCGTTCAAGCTGGAACAGCAAAGGGGGCTGCCCCGGGTATAACTCGGGGTGGTTCACAAGTTTCTCATGAACCTTGTAGCGTTTCAGTTTCACGAGTTCGGATAGCTGTCCCATTAACCGATCATTTTGGACTGGGTTCATATCATCTACTCCTATCCTTTTAGTTAGTCGACTAAATAAATCTTAAGTTTGATTTGACATATCGTCAAGTGAATACAAGTCGTTAATTTTGGATTAAAGGTATCTCCAGGTCGATTGGCTGGAAAGTAAACAAGTAAAATAGATAAGAAAAAAACCTCTGTTTTGAGCGGAAGAGAGTATGATAACTAACTCTGTTCCGGTCTCTAAGAGAGGTTTTTTGGTATTGTGACACGTTAAGTGTGGAGTGTAAGGAAAATTATTTTTTGGAGAACATTTCTTTGGCTTCATCCATGGCCATTTTATTACCGATCGATGAGTAATCCAGCCAAGGTTGTGCACCAATCGGGTAGACATGGCCGGCTTTGACTGCTTTCAGGCCTTGCCAGATCGGATTGTTTTGCAGCTCCTTGAACATGGTCTGGGCTTCATCATCCGAATTCACAACCACAAAGATCGCATCTGCATCATAGTCTGGCAATATTTCACGGGAGACGACTTGATACGGTTTAGTCGAATCGATATCTGTGATCCCTTTGGCAGGAGTCAGACCGAGATCCTCATATAAAATGGGACCCATGGGACGGCGTGTACTGAACACACGTAATTCTTTGGCAGTAACACGGATCGCCATCACAGTACCATCACCAATGGTGTCGTTAATGAGGGACTTCACTTCTTCCGTTTCGGTTGCGTAGTCCTGAATGTATTGCTCGGCTTCCTTCTCGCGATTCACGAGTTTGCCAATGTCTTTCAGATGGTCGCGCCATGTACCGTCATCCAGATTGAAGACATGCACCGGAGCAATTTTTTCGAATTTGGCAATATCACCACCGGAGAATTCTTCGTCCAGATAGATCACATCGGGTTTCAGGGCAAGCAAAGCTTCCATATCCGGGTCTTTAACCGGACCAAGTGGCGTTGTATTTTGAAGTTGATCAGCAACATGGGACAGGAAACCTTTGGCTTCGCCACCGATAACGGAACCAACCGGAGTAATGCCGAGAGACAGCAGATCATTGGTCAGATGGATCGACATGGAGGCAATACGTTGCTCTCCCGAACTTGCACTGTTGTCTTGATTCTTGGTTGAAGTATCCGTAGACGAACCACCAGAAGCAGATGGTGAATTATTGGCCGTTCCACAGGCTGCGAGTACAAGTACCATACAGATACTCATGACAAGCATAAGATTTTTCTTTAACATGGGTAGTCACATTCTCCTTGAACATCTCTTGGATGTCTTAATTGTTTTTTTGAAAAAAAGATCACTTGCTTCGTACTAACAGGTACAAAAAGTAAGGTGCACCAATCGCAGCAACCACCACGCCTGCCGGAATGGCATTAGGCTGAAAGATGGTTCGCCCGATCGTATCAGCGGTCACCAGAATAACCATACCGATGAGCCCGGCAGCAGGAATCAGATGCCGATGCATCGGACCAACAAGTCTGCGCGCCAGATGTGGCGCCGCCAGACCGATAAAGCCGATCCCACCAGCCATGGATACACTAACGGCAGACAAGGCCACGGCACAGAGCAGCAAAATAATACGCTGGGATCGGACAGGTGTCCCGATACTGGTTGCGGCAGCATCTCCAAGATTGAAGGCATCGAGCGTTTTGGATCGACTCCAAATGTACGAGATACATAACACCACCCAAGGAAGCAACGCTTGCACATGAATCCAATCCCGGCCCCAGACGTTTCCTGCCAACCAGCGAGCGGCAAAGGAATAGGTGTCTTCATCCAGACGCAGGGATAGGTAGAGTGTCAAGGCATGGAACCCGGCCGCTACCGCGATTCCCACCAGAATCAGCTTAATGGGTGATACGCCGTTATGGCGATCATAAGATAACAGCATGATGATCAGGGCAGCGGCCACACTGCCTGCAAAAGCAAACAACGGGATCAGCAAGGCCACAGAGCCATCCATCGTAAAGGAGAGACTAACAAACACCATTAGTCCAAATGCAGCCCCTGCATGTAATCCCAGAATGCCCGGGTCCGCCAATGGATTGCGGGTGATCCCTTGCAAGGCTGCTCCGGCAATACCAAGTCCCGCTCCGGCCAGTACAGTTACCAGGATGCGAGGCAGTCGGTAATCAAACAGTACAATCTGATCATCCGAACTGCCATTACCAAACAAAGTCTGTAACACAGCCGCTGGGGAGAGACGAATGGTTCCCGTGTTCAGGCTGATCACAATAACGGCAATGGCGATGCAGAGCAGCGTGATACTGACGACTATCGAACGTTTACCTCGTGAAGGTGTATTAAAATTCATCGCTACAAGGCCCTCCTTTCTTTACGGGCCAGATAGAGGAAGAAAGGTACACCGACAAAAGCGACCATAATGCCTACCGCGAGCTCCTCGGGCGGGTTCACGATGCGTGAGCCCAGATCAGCGAGCACCAGTAATATCGCTCCAAGCAGAGAAGACATCGGAATGATGAGTCGATAATCCACACCCACCAGTTTGCGTGAGATATGAGGGATGACAAGTCCGACAAATCCAATCGAGCCTACTGCCGACACGGACACACCAGCCAGCACAACAACCGCTGCGAGGGCGAGAAACCTCGTCCAGCGCAAGTTAATCCCGAGATTAATCGCTACTTCTTCACCGAGTGACATAAGGGATACACGCCGGGCGAGTGGCATGATCAGTACCAGCGTCACGAGCAGCACGGGAAGGATTAACTTCAGATGCCGCCATTCTATTCCGCCAAAACCTCCCGCATACCAGAAGGCCAGATCCTGACTCAGGTCAAAATAAATGGCAACACCTGTGCTGAGCGAGGTTAACATGGCTGCAATAACCGCTCCGGCAACGGTCAGTCTGATGGAATTCAGACCACCAGGTGCTGCCATTCCAAGCAGGAAGATAAGCAGTGTGCCCAGAACAGCTCCCACGAATGATAAAAACATAATCCAGCCGTATGGCAGTCCGGGCCAAAAGGCAAAGCTCAGTGCTACGACAAAAGTGGCTCCAGCATTAATGCCCAGAATGCCCGTGTCTGCCAGCGGATTACGCGTAATGCCTTGCATTAAAGCTCCTGCAACGGCAAAGGCAGCGCCGATAATAACTGCGGCAAGGACACGAGGCAGCCGCAGCTCATGAATAATCTGGTGTGGTGTCAAAGCTGGGTTGTACTGAAATATGGCAGCCCATACGGTTTCCAGCGTTAACCCTTTGGCACCTAAAGAGATTGCGACAAACATACTTAGCAGCAGTATGGCTATGGCAGACAAAAACGTCAGCCCAACGGTCACTGCAGATTTTCTTGAATTAGACGGACGATGTGGCAGTCCCGGATGTTGAATACGGGTCACTCCTTTGGTACCAACAACGTATTTCATTGTTATTGATTATCATTATCAATTAGTGATCATTATAGAATCTTAATTCAGGCCCGTACATGGCATAAATTAAGATTCTGGAGATGGACATTTTTTAGATTACAAAAGTGAAGGTTTGTTCGTCAACATAGAGATCGCTTCATCGAGCTGGATGTTGATGGAATATGGAGCATATACGACCCATGAGTTCCAGTCGATGAGATGTACACGTCCGTTTTTTACCGCAGGATGGCTGTTCCACAGTGGATTCGAAGCCATCTCTTTCAACAGTGTTGCCTTTTCATGCATAGAATTAATCGCCAGTACCAGCACATCTGCCTCAAGTCCGTCCCATTCTCCTGGTGTGAAGGGCAGCCAGTTGAATCCAACGCCGGGAGATTTGCCAGCCAGTTCGGTCTGAATGCGCTGAGGAGCGGCCAATTGCAAGGTTCGATAAAAGACATGTCCAAAGTTCCGATGGCTGTACATCCGTGGACCTTTAGGTGTTAACGTGCCAACGGCAACGGTGATGTCCCCGACGAATTCCTTGATTTTTTTGCGTGCACGCTCTGCCTTGCGTTCATGTCGATCCAGCCAATCTGTCGCTGCTTGGGTACGATCCACAATGGATGCAATCTGATGCAGATGACCGAAGACGTCTGTCTGGTTCCAGGGAATCGTGATGATGGGCGCGACATCGCCAATATGCTCCATCGCTTTGGCAGCTGCATTGTCCTTGGTCAGAATCAATTCAGGATTCACATCCAGGAAAGCCTGACGTCCCTGTTCCCAAGGTTCATAGGCGTGGAAGGGCAGCGTCAGCGATTTGGGCATATGAGGAAGATGGCCTTGGATCTGAGCTGCGCATGGCGTGATGCCAAGTGTCATCAGGTGGTCCGTGTATGGATAGGAGAGCGACACGATATTTCGGTGGACCTGCTTCGAATAGGAAGTTGGCGCATAACCGGCATGGTTTCGGAAACGTCGGCTGAAATAAAATTCGTCACGGTAACCCACTTCACGAGCCACATCACGGATACGCAGATCTGAAGTAAGCAGCAATTCCTTGGCTCGGTTCATACGCAGATGAGTGATGTACTCAATCGGATTTTTCTGCATGCGGCTCTTGAATAGCTGCGAGTAATAGGACGGGTGCATGTCAGCCAGTTCAGCCAGCTTCTCCAGCTTGATCTCGTGCATATAGTTTTCGCGCATGTATTGCAGGGTGGACCTGAGCCACTGTTCGGGTTCATCCTGCCCAGCCCCCACGTCAGTCTGGTCTTCTTGAGGCCAGAGCATATGTAACAGTTCCGTCAGGAAGAGCTGTGCTTTCAAGCCCCTTTCCAAACCTTCATTGCTTAATTGTGTAAGCTGTGCGGCAATGCGCTGTATACCGTAAAATGGGCCCTGAATCCAGCCTGTAACAGGTGAACTGAGCTCACGTTCGTAGATTCGTCTGGCTTTTGTTTTCTCCGTAGCCCGATACATATCAAAGTGAATGATATACAGTTCAATATCATGGTCTTCATCACTAAACAGTTCAATTGCAGTTCCTGGTAGGGATAGACAAGCTGATTTGCGAACCACGTGAGATATGATTCCATTCATGATCAGTTGGCCTGTGAATTTGTGCATGTATATGAAGGTATGATGAGCTAACTCAGTTGTGGACCAGCGCCATTTCTCACGGGTTATAATATGTTCTGCCTGACGAAGTTCGATCAGGGTATCATTCAAGAATGCATCCAGGTCTGCTCGAGTTGAGGATTCCTTTTCTGCATTGGGACTTGTCTGCTGGTGCAACGTGTGTGGATTCATGCCGCTGTGGGCGGTACCCGGGATGGTAGTCATGGTGTTATGCGTCCTCCTCTCTTTTGAACAGTTTAGGTAATGATTGAATATGGAACACACCATATTTTCTCGGACCTGAGCGTCTTTCTTGAACGTCTCATCTATTGATGCGTTTTGCATGATGTAGTGAATACTGGCTGCCTTGTCAAAAGCACGTTTGCAGTATAGCCAGATGTTTTATGAATAGCACAGGGTATATGATCCCGTTATCAGATGTGATCGATAGTTTAAACAGATTGCCGCTAGTTACAAGTATGTTTACGGACAAGACTTCTTGGCCCTAGTCTGCTGATAATCTTAGCAAATCTACTGGAGAATTGAAATGTACACAGATATGTTCGAGGCCCTGATGAGCTTGAAGTCTATTGAAAGCACATAATCGAAATCGTTTTCTGACGTAAGCGTTTCTTTTTGGTAAAATAAAGGGGATAACATGTTGGCCTGATATGAATCATGAACCTTTTCAACTCAAATTGCAGTAGGGAGGCTTTAATATGACAGAAGTAGTGGGACGGGACAAAGTACGCTGGGGCATTATGGGCACGGGATGGATTGCATCCCAGTTTGCAAGGGATCTGGAGCATGCGGGAAACGCTGTGAAAGCAGCGGTAGGTTCACGGACAGCGGGAAGTGCGGAGAAGTTTGCAGCTGAATATGGTTTTGCACGCGCTTACGGTTCTTATGAAGAGATGCTGCAAGATCCTGAGGTAGATATTATCTATGTGGCAACACCTCACCCTGTGCATAAGGAGAATGTAGTGGCTTGTCTGGAGGCAGGTAAAGCGGTGCTCTGTGAAAAGCCATTTACGATGAATGCACGTCAGTTGGAGCAACTGGTGGAGACGGCACGGGAGCGTAACCTTTTCCTGATGGAAGGGATGTGGACACGCTTTTTGCCACCGATCGCTCAAGCCAGAGCATGGATTGCAGAAGGACGAATCGGTGAAGTACGTTTGCTCCAGGCAGACTTTGGATTCCGTGTCGGCTGGGAGCCGGAAGGAAGATTGCTTAATCCCGATCTGGGTGGGGGCGCTTTGCTGGATGCAGGGGTGTACCCGATCTCCTTTGCATCGATGATCTTTGGTGAACAGCCCCAGCATGTATGGAGTACAGCCAATATCGGTGAGACGGGTGTGGACGAGCAATTTTCCGTGTTGTTGTCCTATTCCGAGGGACGTTCTGCATCACTGAGTGCTGCCATTCGTCTGAACCTTAGCAATGAAGCGGTCATATACGGTACGGAAGGCAAGATTCGTCTTCCTTTATTCTTGGCGGGTAAAGAAGCCTATCTGCATGTGAATGGTCAGGACGAGCCGGAGAAGTTCACGGATGATCGAACATGTATTGGTTATGCTTTTGAGGCAGAAGAAGCGGGACGTTGTATCCTCGAAGGTCGGACGGAGAGCAACACCATTAAACTGGACGAATCCTTGGAAATCATGAAACTGATGGACACGATTCGGGGCCAGTGGGGATTACGTTACAAATCGGAGTAAACAGACAGGAGCTGACGTGTGATGGTGAAGATTCTGATATCCGGGTTTGAACCTTTTGGCGGGGATGCGGTGAATCCGACGGGGGCATTAATGGATGCTCTTGCAAACGAAGTGATTGAGGGTGCTGAGCTAAAAACAGTACTGTTGCCCGTGCACTTTGATGAATGTGCAGACCTGCTAATCGCAGAGATGGAAGCCTATCGGCCAGATGTCGTCATCGCCTGTGGGCTGGCCAAGGGCAGAACATCCATCACACCGGAGCGGATCGCCGTGAATGTCAAAGACATTCCGCCAGGCTCCTACGCGGATAACCAAGGACAGCGTCCTGTGGACGAGCCAATTGTAGACGGCAGCCCGGACGCTTTGTTCTCCACGTTGCCCATACGTGCCATGGTGAATGACATGTCCGCAGCAGGTATTCCAGCTACCGTGTCCAATACAGCAGGTACATATATCTGCAACAACACGATGTATCGGGTACTGGATCACATTCGTATAGGGCATCTTCCGATCCGTGCAGGATTTGTACACTTTCCTGCCTCCACAGAGATGGCTGTGTTGCAACCTTCCGTTCCATCGCTTCCTATTCCCATGATGCTGGATGCGCTGCGGATCATGATCCACACGGTTGTGGCTGATTCGTAGGGGATGGTTACGATCGTTCGGCTGCGGTTGCAGCAGATCGTAGGTGACGGTTGGTTGGATTCGTAGACCGTAGTTGTGAGAGGGAGAGTAGTGAGTTGGGGTGATGGAGGTACAGTAGGGTTCAAGATGACGTGGAGAGCGTGTAGTTGCATGGTTTTTGTCTGCTTCGATCTTGGGTTGAGCAGAGTGTTAGATATGAGTATAAATATGAAGTTGAATAGAGAGTAAAAAAAGAGCTGTCCCATCGTCATAAGTCTGACGTTAGGGGACAGCTCTTTCTATTTCGTGTGTCATGTGTCATGGGTAGTGTAGTCCAACATGGTTAGTGAGGTCACTAGTTTGCAGCAAAGAACCTTGATGAAAGTTTTTTGCCTAGTTAAAAATTAGACTCTAAAACCGCAAACCGCAAACCGCAAACCCGAAACCCGGTAAGGCTTATATAACTTTTGCTGGAAAGTAGGGAATCAGCTAAATAGGTACAGGGGAGTTTAAAAGACGGACTCCGATTCGTGCCCTCCTGAATACGACCTTTACTAACCCTAAGTAACTAAGCTCTTAAGAAACAAGACGCAAGGACACCACCATTACCTTGGCTAGCTAAGTGGTTTGTATCCACGAAAACCCCGAATAGACTTCTACGAAGCTTACTCCTCAGAACACCTTGGAACGGACTCAAACGAACCGAGCACACGCTATTCTAGGAAAATCTGCACATACCAATTTCTAACGAATCGTAGGATCGTTATTGGGTGGAATGAAGCGAATTTGTTGGTGATATGACCGATTGCTAACTGAATAGAGTGTCTGGGATTCGTTAGAATTTTCGTAGCATGATATTTGGCTAAATAAGGTGCACTGGGTTCGTAAGAGAAAAAAACTGCGAATTTGTAGCACCCTAAGTCTACTTTTACAAACCACTTAAATTTCGAATCCCCGAATAGGCTTCTACAAAGCTTGCTCCTCAGAGCGTCTTGGAACGGACTCTAACGAACCGAGCACACGCTATTCGCCGAAAATCCGCACATACCAATTTCTAACGAATCGTAGGATCGTTGTTGTGCGAAATTATGCGAGTTTGTCGGTGATATGAACGAGATTTAGCCGAATACGGTGTCTGAGATTCTTTAGAATTCTCATACCACGTTATTCGGCTAAATAAGATGCGCTAGGTTCTTTAGATATAGAGCGAAGTGAAACTAACTCAAATTAAATCAAAGTTAGATTCGCAACAGATCAAGGTCGAACTCGGGAACGAGTCCTTCTTTCATGGCGCGGCCAAGCAGTGCAGTGATTGCACCGTAACCATCATCACCCAGGTTGGCGCTGAACTCGTTAACGTACAGGCCGATATGTTGTGCAGCTACGTCAGGGTCCATTTCTTGGGCATGTTCCATAACGTATGCTCTCGACTCATCCGGGTGCGCCCATGCATATTCAACGGAGGCGCGTGCCCATCCGGCGAGGGCATGAGCATCCATGTTGCGACGTGCGATGATCGCTCCAAGCGGGATCGGAAGGCCTGTGTCGCTTTCCCACCAGTTCCCGAGATCTGTCATTAGTTTGAGATCATAATTCTGGTACGTGAAGCGTGCTTCATGGATGACAAGTCCGGCATCGATCTTGCCGTCACGAACAGCAGGCATGATCTGGTCGAATGGCATGACAACAATCTCGCCTACACCGCCAGGAACATTTTGCGCTGCCCACAGACGGAATAATAGATATGCTGTCGAGCGTTCACTTGGCACAGCAACCCGTCGTCCAGACAGATATGCTGGATCGGTCGTGCCATTTGCGGTCAGAACCAAAGGACCACAGCCTCTGCCAAGTGCGCCTCCAGCAGGAAGCAGAGCATAGTCAGATAACACGTATGGCAGTGCTGCATAAGATATTTTCATCACTTCAGGTGTGTCGGGTCCATCCGGATTTGCTGCCAGACCATTGGTAATATCAATATCAGCATAACGGACATCCAGCTTAGGTGCGCCCGGGATTAACCCGTGCACCCACGCGTGAAAGATAAATGTATCGTTTGGACAAGGGGAAAATGCAATTTTCATGATGTAATAACCTCCCGTAAAATGGAACTTGCGGCCTGGAGCGCATCGAGGGCGTCCTTGATGCGCCAAGCGTCGCGGTCGCGTGGACCGACCGCGTTGGATATGGCCCGCAGTTCGAGTGCTGGCACGCCGAACTGCTGGGCAGCTGTTGCCACGCCGAAGCCTTCCATGCCTTCGGCGGCGGCATCCGGCACGCGGCGCAATAGCTCCGCGGCTGTCTCCGCTGTTCCGGTCGCCGTGGACACGGTGACCGCAGTGCCTCCGCTGACAGCGAGCCCGGCCCGCTGCAGCTCATGGCGCAGGCGAGCGGCAAGCTCCGCGTCCGCCGCCACAATGGACGAGCCGAATCCAAGCTCGTCCACACTAAGGAAGCCGTCTGGCGTCTGCGAGCCCAGATCGGCAGCAACCATGGCGTCGGCTACCACGAGGGAGCCGACGTCTGCCCGGCCGGGGAACCCGCCGCCGATGCCGGCACTGATCACCAGCATGTAGGCTGGTGATCCGGCTCCGGCAAGGGGGCCCGGCCTTGAAGATGTGGCAGATGCCTGTGCCACATCGGATGGGCTTGGCGCGGTGGAACCCTGCGCCAACGCCCTAGTGCTCGCAGCCGCTACGGCATATGCCAATGTAGCGGCTGTTCCTGCTGCGGCCGAGGCTGGGCCAACGCCAGCAGCGATGACGTCAAATCGTTCCGCGGCCATGTCTCCCAAACCACGGAGGACCGCATCTTTCTCCGCATCAACCGCGGTTACAATTAACACACGTTGTGATGAATTTGCTTGTACCGGACTAGTATCTGAAGTCGTTGTTGCCTCGCTTAATTCTCCCTGTTGGTCACTAGTCTCGAATGAGGCGTTCGCTTTATTATTCTGATCTTTATCCTGTCTATGTTCATTCATCTCGGATTCTCCTTATGAGGTATTAGAAGTGTAACATATGCCTCCATAGTATCTTTCTTACAGCAAGTTTCTAGTTACACTTCTTAGGGTTACTACTTACTTCTATATTTTCGTGTAAATGTATAGTTCAGCTTATATAAATGGAATTCGGGCATATATTTGTCCACTACAAAAGGACATTTATCTTGATTTTGTCTTTCAAAGAGTGGACACTTTTTCTAAAAAGATACTATATCCATCCATGAATATGAAACACTACATATAGATGTTTTCAGATATAAAATTAAAAATAATCTATATGTAGAATATCAATTCCGAGGTGCTTTCTCATGTCCGTGTCCACCCTTTGAAAGACATATCTACAATATGTATGCTCAGTGCGGACAGCACGAGTTGGCCCTCCAAACGAACAGATAAACGATTCAAAAGGCTGGAGTCTGCCCGACCCATCCAACGCGAATCATATATAGCCTTAGGATTTTAGACCAACAAGCCAAATGAATAACGGTCCAGTCTACACTCGACCACTGCATAGTAGCTTATTTGTGCAAACCCGAATTTTAAGCAAATACACAGTTTTGCTAACTCTGATATAGCTGCCCACTTTACGGCCTACCGTTTGTGCAGACAATAGATCTATAACGCGAGACAACACAACACAACACAAAACAACACAACACAACACAAAACAACACAAAACAACACAACTAACGCATAACAGACCTAACAATCAATCAGATTAAACGCGCACAAAAAAGTAACAAAGATACAGTGATTATTGAACAATATTTCATCTCCATCATAACGGAAGGGGAAAGATCTGAACAACCTTTGCATGTAATTCTGTCAAAAGCGGTCAAGCAAAGGTTGCGGGTAGCCGTATCACTTCAAGTAGCCACATCTAGCCACATCGCTTCAGATAGTGGTTTTGCTTCACTTCATGTGAACGCCACCCTGATCGAGCCCCGTCGTAAGCCAGAATGAACCTGCTTCCCCAAATTATATATGTCATTTAAACCATATAACCTATCTTTATTAACGTACTCCCAATAAAACAAGAAGTCAAAGTCAACGGTTGACAATTCGATTTAACTGTATTAATAATAGTAATACAGTTAATACACCTAAGAGTTGAATACGTACAGCTGTACAGCTTAGGTAATGCCTTTTTACACCCAGATAACTACACATACACCTCAGATACAGTCATATTTAAAACCCATAGGTTATTTCACACATTTACAGAAAGGAGGTGCGGGATGTTCGAATTAGATGTACGCAGCCGTAAGGCGATCTACGAGCAACTAGTGGACAAAGTCAAAGAAATGATCGTATACGGTATTCTAAAGCCCGACGAGCAGCTTCCTTCCGTTCGTGCGTTATCCACGCAGCTGACCGTGAATCCAAATACGATTCAGAAAGCGTATCGTGAGCTTGAACGTGAAGGTTACATTTATTCTTTGCAGGGAAAAGGGAGCTTCGTATCATCGTCAGTGGAACATCCGAATGAAGCCATGAGAGATGAGATCAGAGAGTCTCTGGTGAAGTTGATTGCAGAAGCTTCGTATTCCGGTTTGACCAAAGCGGATATGACGCTTTTGTTTGAGGAAGCGATGGCCCGTATAGAGAAGGAGGAGCCTCATGATTGAGCTGAATCAAGTCGTCAAAGCATTTGAACAGGAAAAGGCAGTGGATGGCGTAACGATGCACATACATAAGGGGTCGATCTATGGTTTGCTCGGTTCCAACGGGGCAGGCAAGACATCGCTGCTCAAAATGATGGCTGGTATTTACCGTCAGGACAGCGGAACTGTTCGTATCGAAGATAATGAGATTTATGAAAATATGGATCTCAAAGGCCGCACAATTTTTATGGCCGATTCGCCATACTTTTTCCCGCAATCTTCAATAACTCAGATGGCTGCATTTTATCGTTCGGTATATCCGCGCTGGAATGAGGAACGGTTCAAGCAACTGGCCACCGTGTTCAAACTGGATGTAAAACGCAAGCTGCATCGTATGTCCAAAGGCATGCGCCGTCAGGCAGCCGTATGGCTGGGACTTAGCTGCATGCCTGAAGTGCTGCTGATGGATGAGCCTATTGACGGCCTTGACCCGGTCATGCGCCAGCAGATCAAAAACTTGCTGTTCCAGGAAGCAGCTGAGCGTCAGGTAACCATTGTCATCTCGTCGCACAACTTGCGTGAGATCGAAGATTTGTGTGACCATGTGGCGATTATGCACAAAGGCCGAATTATTGTAGAGAAGGATCTCGATGATCTGAAGGCGGATACGCATAAAATCCAGGTTGCTTTCCGCCACCCGGACCATGCCAAAGCCATGGATGAGCAGATTGATATTTTGCATGAAGAGAAACGGGGAAGTGTATCCCTGTACATTGTCAAAGGCAGCCGACAACAGGTAACGGATAAATTCCGTATACATGATCCATATCTGCTGGATGTACTGCCTTTGACGCTCGAAGAAATCTTTATCTATGAAATGGAGGACGCAGGATATGATATTCAACCGATTGTTCTGTAACCGGGGCATCCTGATCCAAAATTTCAGACAGCATGGATGGATAGGCATTTTATATCTCATCACATTGTTGTTCTCACTTCCGTTATATATCGCTACCGAGTACAGGGATGTGCCACAGCAGATTATAAGTTTGTTTCAGGCCAATGGTGAAGTGCAGATTCTGTTCGCTATCACACTGCCCGTAGCAGCTGGTATTTTTCTTTTTCGGTATATTCAGTCTGGTGCACCTTCGGATCTGTTCCATAGTTTGCCGTTACGTCGTAAACATCTATTAACGGTGAATCTGTTGACCGGATTTGTCATGATCCTGATTCCAATCTGGATTACAACTGCGATTACCGGCTGGGTATGGGCGGTACTGGATCAACCTGCGTTTCTGTTCGATGGCAGTACAATCTGGATGTGGGGCTTGAGCATGAGTATCTACTCGCTGTTTATGTTCATGCTAACTGTGGCGGTGGGCATGTGTATTGGTCAATCTGTATTGCAGGGACTCACCGTGTACGCACTCGTCTTGTTACCTGTTGTCGTATGGTTCATTATGTCACTTCATCTCCAGCATTATTTGCTCGGATATGCTTTTGAAGAAGTGGGCTTTAATGCGGAGAAACTCTCACTTGTCCTGCGTGTGGGTTCGATCAGTAACCTCCCTGTAATCCGTCAGGAGTTAATTATCTATGCGATATTTGCAATCCTGTTTATTCCTCTAACCTATGTACTTTATGCGAAAAGACAGGTTGAATCTGCTACCCAAGCAGTTACGTTTAAGCTTATAAAACCTATATTTCGCTTTGGATTGATGTTTACATTGGTTCTGATTGGCGGAGGTTACTTTACAATGATTGCTCCAAGAGGATCAGCTGGATGGGGAATCTTCGGATATATCCTCGGCGGAATTGTAGGTTATATCGTTGCCGAGATGATTATTCGCAAAACATGGCTGATCTGGAGCAGCAGGCTGCTACCCAAGCTGATTCTATATGGTATCATCGCTGGTCTGATACTGTACGTACCTATTGCCGACTGGAATGGATACGCCGCTCGAGTGCCTGAAATGAGCAAGGTGAACAGTATCAAGCTTGGTGGGGAGAGTTATACCTACAGTAACGGTGTCAGTCAGAAAAAGGACGATGCTCACCTCTATTCTAATGATCCGGAATACATGGGGGCAGTTATCGCTCTTCATCAAAAAATTGTGAATTCCGATCTTCCTTTACTGGATGATCCGATTAATACAGGTATGCGTAATGATGAGTCTATATTAATTAACTACAAGCTGGATAACGGCAAAGTGATGAAACGTAAATACTATATTCCAGAAGCCGAATTCCATCAAGAATTAATGGCTCTGAAACAGTCCCAAGATTACAAAAGAGTCGCCTTTGAAACGTATAAGCTGGATGAAGATGCATTAAGTTTCGGCATTCGCTCTGCCATAAGTTCATACCGGAAGGTTTATATTAGCAATCCGGAGCAAGTCCGTGAGTTCAAAGCATTGTTGAGACAGGACATTTTGGATCAGACCTATGAAGAACAGCGCTCCCCGTGGCAGTCGTTTGCCTACGCGGAGATGAATCAGGATTCGTCTTCAAAAGATCCATTTCAACCGAAAGAGATGTGGAATTTTGAGATCAAACCTAGCTATGATCGGGTGTTGGCTTGGCTGAAGGAGAACAAATTATACGATCAGTTGCTTGTCCAGGCAGACGAGATTGTCTCCGCTCAGTTTGTGAAGCAAGAGATCAACAGTCCGGGTTCGTTTCAGTGGGCCACTCCGCAGTCAGAATATATCGATGGGAGTCTTAGCATCAAGAAGCAGGTCGCGACTCAAAACAAAGAAATCATTAGCGATCTACTCAATCGTCAACGGTCGGGTTATCTAACAGAGAAAGATACCATTTATCAGATCAAGTTGAATGTTATTCGTGGCGAGAACATCTATATGATGTTGAAAGAAGAGGATCTGACCAAGGAAATGAAAGCTATTTTGGTCAATCAATAAGCTGAGTTGTATCAGTTGTTAACTATAAGCGGGAAGGGTTCTCCCGTTGATCGAAAGTTTTATTCAACCAGTGAAACCAGATTTACTTGACCAGACACAGTGAATGGAATATATTAGAAAAAGGAAAGGTTTGAGCGACTCGTTCAATCGAATCTCATATGGAACGGCTTATGAGGGAAGCACCCGTAAGAGCAGGCAAATGCCTGACTTGCGGGTGCTTTTTTGTCGTTCGCTGATTTCGTTGGCTATTCTGCTAAATATTTTAGAAGAAAGGGTGTAGAGACGCATGCAAACAGAAGCATGGAAGGAAACGATAAATGAACAGGAGGCCATGGTATGTTGTTCCCTATTGGAACGATCAAGCTCTCATAACTTCATAGAACATCACGGTTTAGTAGAAGAGAAGAAGGGGCGACAGCATATCGAAGATATATCTACAGAAGAAATAGCTTTAATGGAGACGAGTGACATACTATTCCCTTCTCCAGTAGCAGGTAGCCATAGTCACATGAAGGAACAAAGTAACGTCCGGCGTCGTCAATTGCCATTGTTGACTCATCTTATTTTCGGATCACGCCTGCTTATAGGGCTTGTGATTCTGTTCAGCGCAGGCACGATGTATTTTGCTTCTTCAGTGGAGGCTGCGGGCATAGATCTTGGCGTAACCGCGCAAAAAGCATGGGATTCTGTTTTGAACAAAGCTGATGCACAAACCAAGTTAACGTTGAAGCAAGCGTACGAGAAAGTGGGGAACTGGAAGGCTCAAGAGCAGGTTTGGGAACAAAAAATAAAGACACTTCATGCCGCCAATACCGCGGAATTGGAGCGATTACGTGTAGAAATAAGACAAATCGATGATGCGAAGGTCGCAGCTCTAGCTGAAAAGGTAAAGCAAACACAGGCCCGATATGAACCGCTATTCGCCCTATACAGTTCAGTCAATCGACAGTTGGATGCAGCCAAAGCCATCAAAAATAAGGAATGGAGTGCAGCGATCCGCACACAGGCAGAGACGTTGAGACCCGTTGTGAAAATTGCCAGAGAAGACATCCGGATCAAGAAAAAGGAACTTGCTGAATCACGTAAACGGAAGAGCGCTGAAATAAAACGTTTACGAGCTATGCTAGCAGGGGCCGACTCCGCGAAGAAACAGATTCAAACGGCTAAAAAACAGGCGAGTCTGGCAAAAGAACGATATTCCAACGCTCTACAACAGTTCAAACAGAGTACAAAACAAAGCCAAACGTCACGTGTACTCAGCTCATTGAACACCTTGGCGTCTGCAGCAGAGAAGTGGGCAGGAACAAAACAAAGTATTCATACACTGGAGCAAAACGTATCCACTGCGTATATGAAAGTCAGGCAGGAAATCGCCAAGAGACCCAAATAAGAGGAAACCCGGTCCTCTCTGCAACGTACACAACTTTAGATGTAAAGACGCTTCGATGATGATGGAACGAGGTGGAGCTATTGCAGTCCAAGTTGGAAACGAAACGTACGGGGGCAAAAGGTTTTAAACGTAAACGTTACTGGATTCCCAGCGTTGTACTAATTTTGATCATAGGTTTTATTGGGATTGGTACACAATGGACACCCAAAATAACGGTATTTTTATTAAAATCATTAATTGAAACTGCTAATCCAGACACAAATAGCAAGGACACTACGTTCTCGGATGGGATAACTCGTGTTGCGGATGTACCCTATGCAGACGAAGGGCGTAATGACAGTACGCTGGATATCTATTATCCTTCCGTAACATCGGAACCTTTGCCTGTTGTGTTGTGGGTTCATGGTGGTGGATGGGTCTTGGGTGACAAAAAGGATATCGCAGATTATGCCGTACAATTAGCCAAACAGGGTTACGTTGTGGTCAGTATGAATTATGCGCTCGCACCGGTTACGAAATATCCCATTCCCGTGATCCAGGCGAATCAGGCTTTGACTTACGTGAAGAACCATGTCAGTGAGTATCACGGTGACCCGGAGAACATATTTCTCGCAGGCAATTCGGCAGGTGCCCAGATTGCAAGTCAGACTGCGGCAGTGGTGACCAATCCATCTCTCGCCAAGCTGATGAACATAACACCAGCCGCCCAGCCGGAAGAGTTGCGTGGGGTTCTGCTATTCTGTGGTCCATACAATCTAAGCACGGTAGCCAATACAGGCTTTCCACTCATACGGACATTTCTCTGGTCATATACGGGAGTCAAAACATTCGAAGACTATCCACGTCTGCATGAAATGTCGACCGTGCTTCAGGCCACAGCAGAGTACCCGCCTGCATTCATTACCTCAGGCAATGATGACCCGTTGACCAGTCAATCGATTGAGCTGGCACAAGTATTGAAGCGCCTTGATGTTGAGGTGGAAACCTTGTTTTTCTCAAACTCATCAGAGAAGCTGGGACATGATTATCAATTTGATCTGGGGAGTGACGCTGGACAACAGGCGATACATTCGGCAGTACGATTCATGCAACAGTATAGTCGATGAGCAGACAAGTCTGTGGTACACTCGAAGCAAATGAGGGCGCAGGAGGAGAAGTATGGCAGATAAAGAAGATTTGACCCGGTTCGGGGTGGCGTTTCCTACACCTCTAATTGAGCAGTTTGACCAGTATATTGAGGAACAGGGATACAAAAACCGATCTGAGGCTTTCCGTGATCTTGTTCGCAAAACATTACTGCAACCTTCTGCATTACAATCCGATCAGGATGTGGCCGGCACCATTGTTATGGTCTACGATCACCATATCAGTGATCTTCCCATTCGTTTGATGGAGCTCCAGCATGAGGCGCATCATGACATCATTTCCAATATGCACGTGCACCTGAACCATGACCAATGCCTGGAGGTAATTGCCGTACGGGGTAACCTGGGACGATTGCGTCATTTGCATCAACAGATCCAGGTACAAAAAGGGGTATTGTATGCGGAGCTGTCTGTGACTTATGTGGATGAACTTAATAAACTGGCTCATGCTCAGAGTAGCGGTCAGGATGGCAATCTGAATCAAAGTCTGGACCACAATCAAAGTGCGGGTCAGCATGGTCACAGCCATCATCATCATCGCTCTACGGAGTAAGACAAATACGAGTGAAGTTTTTAAAAAATAGCGAATGTAATTAAAACAGACCATTGGTTAGATGTGATATGCTCCCTTCATCGTAGACAGCAGAGAAAACAAACTTCTACGTCTACGATGAGGGGAGTTTTCTTATGCCTTAACTAAGTCCGGTTTCTTTAGAAATCAAATTACACATCGTACAACGCTGTCTTGAGCTCCAATTCAATCCGAATGTAGAAGCTAAACACTTTGGGGTAAGCAAGAATTCAGTCCAGGATACAGAGTACATGGATTGGACGGGTTAAAGGTACCGAAAACCGATACTCAGGGGATCGAATGTAAACCTGCTCATAAAGGGAAAAAAACGGTCTCCTGTGATTAAGGGACGTAAAAAAACAGCTCAAGAACGAATAGGGAGTGCACAATTTAACTTCTTCCAAAAAAATGTAAAGTGTGCATGCTAGAAAGTGAAGCGTCTTGTTTCATAGGTACTCATCCCACGCAGATAATAAACTCGTGATGGATACCTTGAAAAAGGCGTATGTCAAACATTCAGGTGTGCTGCCTATGATCCAGAGTGACAGAGGCTTTCAGCACATGTCTCGTGAGTAGAACCATCTTCAGTTGAAGTACGGATAAACGAAGAGGAAGTTTCGTGTAAGTCGCTGTCTGGATAACCAACCGATTGAACGATTTTGGGGAACGTATAAGTTAAAAATTATTATATCTAGGGCACTACTAAGATCTTCACAGCGTGATTCACAGGTATATTGTGCTACTAAGAAACTACCGTTACACAGAGCATTTGAGCTGTGTATCTCCGAACGAATACGGACGAGCTGCATAAACAAGATGCCTTAGCACGTCATCCGAACTAAGGCATCTAAATGAACTCATTTTTTGTTTTTTTACTGTTTACTTTACAGGGAACAATTTAAGATGTAGGTGGCCTTTTGTAATTAAATTTGTTTTAGGATTTATGATTGTACAAATGCTCAATGATAATATTTTGTAATTTATTGCTGTACCGTATCTCAAAATAGTTAAGACACAGTAAGACAATTATTAGCACCAGCAGAACAGACACAATTTTTTGGAATTTACTCATTACCAATTATACCCCCACATTGAATGTGTTACTTAAATCGAACATGTGTTCAATGGCACTGTGCCATTCCGAAACATGACTGACCTGTACTCCGGTGTAAGTGTATGCAGGATTTGCTTTCCAGCTGCTACCTAATTCAAGTCTATCTGATCCTTGGAGATTCTTTAAGAAACCAGGTGTGATTATCCACTTTGCTGTATCTGCACTTGTGTTATATAAATCATCTTTTGCGTAAATGACATCATGAGTAACTGTTAACTTCTTGGAATTGGTAGAGCCGCCAAGTTTGTTTATTCGAATAATATCTTTGATTGCGAAATAATCAAATTTTGGATCTGACTCATTATTTTCTTTGTACAGAAACCATTGAGTAACCATTTCACCACTATATTGTCCATAAAGGCCGACAACAGTCCTAATATCAGTTGCATTACTTTTTATAATAGTAGCAGAAGGAATAATTTGATTCGCTCTTTCTTCGTGATTGAGGATTTGATTTAAAATAATTGATGCATCCGTAGGTATTTCGTTTCCGTTTTCATTCATGTTTTGATAGTTAAGCAACAACAATTTATAGTTTTTATCCTCGAGATTATAACCCACAATCTCTTGTTCGGTTGTTTCTTTTAGGTGCCTTTTTAGTTCACCTTCGTTTTGTTGAACATCATTAATGACGAGCGATCTTACTTCCCCCTCAGCTTCATTACTTACTTTAAACTCTAACGGTTGGTTTAAAAGCTCTTCATATTTCCCCGAAGTCAGCCCACCATATAAGTAAACCTTTTTCCCGCCTTGAAGTGCTTTTTGTAAGAATGATCTCAGTTCAGGGTTGATTGCAACTTCCTTTACATCATATGCGAAAGAGCTGTAATCATTAAGGTCAGGTAAATCAGAACTAGGGTTCTCTATTACAATGTTTGACCGTGCTACGTATTTGCTAATTTCTTCTGTTGTAGCAAAAAACAAACTTTCTTTTGGTTCGACAGAAACAGGAGCTCATATAAAGATGAGCTAGTCACTTAGAAAACATAAGAGATGCAGCCAATCTTAATCCAAATAATTTCACCTTACTCTTAGACATTTTTTCACCATGGTTTTTTATGAGCAGGAAAATAATAGTGTGTAATATATTGAACATTCTATCTTTTTCCAACTATTATAATATATAACAAAAAAAGAGTAACGAAAGTTTTATAATTAATTAATTTTTTTATGAAAATTCTTTTTCTTTTTGGTTCCGAAACCTTAGTGCATCATCCGAGCTATGACATCTCAATGAACAAATCCTTTTAAACTGTCTATTTAAAGGGAGCAGTTCAAGATGCCAACCGTCTGTTTTTTTGTTTGTTATAATACCTGACTTTATAGAACGCTACAAATGCTCGATTATATAACTTTTTAATTATTAATTCTAAAATATGAAAAAATATGGATTATGAAGTCAACTTTATTGATATGATTTTTAGTTTTTGTGCTACAATTTCTCTAATAAGTAACACGAAACAAGTGAGTGCAGCACATATTTAGAGGGGGAACGACCAGAATGGGCAGATTTTCATGGAGATGGGGAAAACGAAAAGGTAGAACAGGATTAGGCATTTTGCTTGTATGTTCCATTGGTTTATCTGGTTGTGCACAGAGCACAGCGCCAACAGCTTCATCAGCAGAGAATGGACAATCAGGAACAACCTCAACCAAAGACGAATTGGTGCTGGCCGTAGGCGCCGAGCCGGAAGGTGGGTTTGATCCAACAACCGGATGGGGGCAATATGGGTCACCACTTTTCCAGAGTACCTTGCTGAAGAGGGATGCCAAGTTACAACTGGTTAACGATCTGGCTACCGCATATTCAGTTAGTGAAGATGGGCTGACCTGGACGGTTACGCTTCGGAACGATGTAAAATTCTCTGATGGGGAGCCACTTACGGCTGAAGATGTGAAATTTACGTTTGACACGGCTGCTCAGAGTGGGTCTGTCATTGATTTGACGAATATGGCTGATGTGAAGGCACCTGATGATAGCACGGTCTTATTTACACTGAAGTCGCCGCAGTCTACATTCATCAGTCTGCTGACGACACTTGGCATTGTGCCTGAACACGCCTATGGTGCCGATTATGCAGAACATCCGGTCGGATCAGGGCCGTACAAGCTGGTTCAGTGGGACAAAGGACAACAGGCTATCGTTGAGGCCAATGAAGAATATTACGGTAACAAGTCTGCATTCCACAAACTCACCTTCCTCTATCTGGATGAAGATGCGGCCTACGCCGCTGCGCAGGCAGGTACGGTGGATATCGCTGCTATCCCGGCAGCGTTTAGCAAACAACAGGTGAATGGTATGACTTTGGAGGCCGTGAAAACCGTAGATAACCGGGGCATCATGTTCCCCATGCAACCTGCTGGTGCCAAGTCGGGCGATGGTCTTCCCGCAGGGAATGATGTGACATCTGATCTGGCGATTCGCCAAGCGGTGAATGTTGTGATTGATCGTAAGGCTTTGGTTGAGGGTGTACTGGAAGGGTACGGTCGTCCAGCGTATTCCGTCAGTGATGATCTGCCTTGGAGCAATGCAGAAGCTGTATTTACAGATGCCAATCTAGAAGAAGCGAAGCGCATTCTAGCGTCTGGTGGCTGGGTGGATGCGGATGGTGATGGTATCGTCGAGAAAAACGGCGTTAAGGCCGAGTTCAATCTGCTTTATTTTGCAGGTGATTTAACAAGACAATCTCTGGCACTGGCTGCTGCGGATATGGTAGCCCAGGCGGGAATCAAAATCAATGTTGAAGGCAAAAGCCGTGAAGAGACGAAAAAGATGGCTTACTCCAACGCTGTATTATTTGGTTGGGGCAGTCATGACCCTTTGGAAACCTATAACCTCTATAGCAGTACTCATAAGGGAGAAGGGTATTACAATGTGGGGCTGTACAGTAATCCTGTCGTGGATTCTTGGATGGACAAAGCCCTTCAGGCCACCAGTGAAGAAGAGGCATTACCATTCTGGCAGAAAGCGGAATGGGATGGAACAACAGGTTTCAGTTATCAGGGTGATGCGCCATGGGCATGGCTCGTAAATATAGATCATCTGTATCTGGTTACGAATGGACTGAACATTGGCGAGCAGCAGATCCACCCCCATGGTCACGGCTGGCCGGTGACAACCAATCTGGAGGAATGGTCCTGGGATAACAGTACAAAGTAGGAAACGTACCGGTAGCTTTAGCCTGAATTGGGGAGAGATTGGATGACAGGCAGGAATGGATGGGCCAGATTTGTTGGTTTTAAAATGTTGCGACTTGTATCTCTATTGGTTGGAGTCAGTGTGTTGTCTTTTATATTAATGCAATTCTCTCCTGTTGATCCGATCGAAGCCTACATTGGTGGAGACATGATCAGGGTAAGTGCCGAACAGCGCAGTTTAATCGAAGAACGTTGGGGATTGAATGAATCTCCCATGGAACGATTGCTGACCTGGGGACAAGCGCTTATTCAGGGAGATCTGGGGACATCAATGATCTACAGACAGCCTGTAGCGGATATTATCCAGGAACGATTCATGAATTCTGTCGCGCTTATGGCTGTAGCTTGGATATTATCCGGCATTATTGGTTTCACTCTTGGTGTAGTTGCTGCCATGAGACGGGATTCGAAGCTGGATCGCCTGATCTGCTGGTATTGTTATACGCTGGCCTCCACGCCGGTATTCTGGATTGCGCTGTTGCTGCTGATGGTATTTGGGGTGTGGCTCGGATGGCTCCCAGTTGGCCTTGGGGTACCCGCAGGGATATCGGCTGATCAGGTGACCTGGGGAGATCGGGCTATTCATATGATTCTGCCAGCGTTGACCCTCAGCTTGACTGGGGTAGCTTCCATTGCTTTGCATACCCGGCAGAAGCTCACAGATGTGCTCGAGTCAGATTATATTCTGTTTGCGAGAGCGCGAGGTGAGCGTGGATTTCAGCTGTTCCGTCGACATGGGTTCAGACATGTTGTTTTGCCAGCCATAACGCTACAGTTTGCTTCGTTCAGTGAACTGTTTGGTGGGGCCGTGCTTGCAGAACAGGTATTTTCATATCCCGGGCTGGGTCAGGCAACGGTTCAGGCTGGGTTGCGTGGAGATGTTCCACTGCTGCTTGGGCTTGTGATGTGCAGTGCAATTTTTGTTTTTACAGGTAATATGGTTGCCGACATTCTGTATCGTATGATCGATCCACGGATGAAGGAGGAGCTGATGTCATGAAGCAGACGGTAGAACGCTCCTCCGAACAGACGGCAGAAACAACCGAAGTACAGAAAGTGAAAACTGCGACTCAAGAGGTAAGGTACAGCATTAATCCGGGGTTACTACAAGCTGAGACTGGAAAAGGAACAGGAACAACAGGCCAAACGAGAAAAGATTATACGGCTGCCAGCAATCAACGTTTCCGCAATCCTCGCCAAAGAGCGGTGATCTGGGGAAGCCTCTCGGTGATCTGGATTGTCATCGTGTGGTTGACGGGCAGACTGCTTCCCGCTGGTTCTACGCTGACTTCACTAATGGATCGAAATTTGGCTCCAACCTGGGCGCATCCATTTGGCACAGATTGGCTCGGAAGAGATATGTTCATGCGTACGTTAAAAGGATTGGCAACCAGCATTCAAGTGGGATTGCTTGCTGCATGTGGTGGCGGATTGATCGCACTGCTGTTGGGTTTGACTGCCGCTTCAAGCAAGGTTGCTGACCGGATAATCTCATGGATTATCGACCTGTTCCTGAGTGTACCTCATCTGGTATCGCTAGTTATGCTGGCCTTTGTATTCGGTGGAGGTCTGGCAGGAGTGGCGGCAGCGATTGCGCTGACGCATTGGCCGAATCTGGCCCGGATTGTACGAGCGGAGATGATTCAACTGAAATCCGCAGAGTACATTCAGATTTCACACAAGTTGGGTCAATCGCGGTTACAGATTGCGATGCAACATATGCTGCCACATCTGGTCCCGCAGCTGTTCGTGGGCGTATTGCTAATCTTTCCCCATGCGATTCTGCATGAGGCAGCTATTACGTTTCTAGGGCTGGGGTTGTCCCCGCAACAACCGGCAATTGGAATTATTTTGTCAGAGTCGATGAGATATTTATCTGCTGGCATGTGGTGGCTCGCCTTTTTCCCGGGACTGTCATTGTTGCTGGTTGTTCGTGCGTTTGATGTATTGGGCAACAGTCTGAAGACATTGACGGGTACAGGTACTTCAAGGGAGGTGAGGTAATATGGCTCTTCTTGATATTGAGGGAGTGTCGGTGTCATTTCGGCGCGCTCGCGGTTGGTTTGGGCACGAGCAGACTTATGTCATTCAGAATCTGGATCTTTCCATAAACGAGGGCGAGATCGTGGCTGTTGTAGGCGCAAGTGGATCGGGTAAAAGTGTGCTGGCGCAAGCCATTATGGGCATTCTGCCTGCCAACGCCAAGTTGGAAGGTAGAATTAGCTATAATGGTGAGCCTTTAACCCCAGAGCGACAGCTTCATCTGCGTGGAGACGAACTGGTGTTAATCCCACAATCCGTCAGTTATTTGGACCCGCTGATGAAGGTGGGAAGACAAGTTCAGCCGGTAACCCTGGATTTGGGACGGAAGAGCCGCTTCATAGCTCGATCCCATATGAAAAAGACGGAGCAGGAGCTGACGGATCGTTATCATCTTCCTCAAGGAACAGCCGGGAAATACCCGTTTGAGTTGTCTGGAGGTATGGCAAGGCGGGTGTTGATGGCGACAGCGACCTCAGGTCAGCCCAAGCTGATCATTGCAGATGAGCCGACACCAGGCATTCATCCCGAAGTGCTGGCCGAGACGATGAAGCAATTTCGCGAGCTTGCAAATCAAGGCGTAGGTATCCTGTGGATCACCCATGATGTCACGACAGCCCTGATGGCAGCCGATCGTATCGCTGTATTTTATGCGGGGACCAATGTAGAGGCGGCGCAGGTGGATGATTTTAAAGGGAATGGAGAACGTCTGCGTCATCCATATACAAAAGCGCTCTGGAATGCGTTGCCGCAGAACGGATTTCAGCCACTCCCAGGCTCCCAACCGTTGGCAGGTCAAGAGATCACCACAGGCTGTTCATTTGCTCCCCGATGTAATGCAGTAACCGCTGTATGTACCCGCGAACGTCCAGAACTTCGTAAGGTACGGGGCGGAGAAGTGAGGTGTTTCCATGTCACTTGAAGCACGGGACGTGAGTTACCGTTATGATCCGAAATCGTGGGTGTTCCAGCAGATGAATATGCAGGTGAAACAAGGCGAAGTCGTTGGCTTGTGGGGACCAAGTGGCTGTGGAAAAACAAGCCTTGGACGCATCCTTGCAGGATATGCCGAACCTGTGGCAGGACAAGTGCTTCTGGATGGGAACCCACTCCCACGTACAGGAGTATGTCCGGTTCAGCTGGTATTCCAGCACCCGGAGAAGGCTGTGAATCCACGCTGGCGGATGCGTCGTGTACTTCAGGAGGCGTCTGTGCAGGATGAACAGTTGCTCGAAGCTTTGGGTATTCAGCAGACCTGGTTGGACCGTAGGCCGAGTGAATTATCCGGTGGAGAACTGCAACGTTTCTGTGTGGCACGGGCGCTTGGTACAGCGACACGTTACGTGATCGCAGATGAGATGACAACGATGCTGGATGCGATTACTCAGGCACAGATCTGGCATACCGTGATGGAAGTGGCTCGCCAGCGTGATCTGGGATTACTGATCATAAGCCATGATCGAGATTTGTTGAACAGGTTGTGCGACAGAATTACACCGATGCCGATATCGATGTCACTGTAATTTTAATTATGTTCGAATAAATAAAATGATTGAATGCAAAAAGGGTGACCCTTGTGAAGTCATTGACCATGAATATGAGTCATGGACTTGACTACGAGGCACCCCTTTTTCTATTTTGACAAATATTCACCATTTAACGAACAGTACACGTTTTGTTCGCAACGTACATAGATGTAACTGGACAGCTTATTTGCCCGACACATTGCTTAATAACACAGATAACCTGCGCATCGCCTCTTCAACCGTGGAACGTGGACAGGCTACATTAATGCGCATGAACCCTGTACCCTCTGTTCCAAAGAAGCTCCCGTCATTGAAAGCAAGCCCTGCTTCATGAAGAAGCCTGTTGCATAGTTGTGTATGTGGAATATTCAGTTCCCGGAAATCCATCCACAACAGATAGGTTGCTTCGGGCAGATGCATTTTAATCTGAGGCATATGTTCCGCAACATATTGCTGTACATACGCCATATTTCCACGGATATAGGCAAGGCACTCATCCAGCCATTCCTCGGCATCATTGTAAGCAGCTTCGGTTGCAACAGCCCCCAGTGTGCTGATATTGGCAAGTCCCATCGTTTTTACACCCTGCGCGAACGATTCTCGCAACTTGGCATTGGGGATGATGATGTTGGATGTGCTGAGGCCAGGAATGTTGAACGTTTTGCTTGGAGCCGTACAGATGATACTTAGATCAGAGACGGCGTCTGAGATCAGGGTCAGTGGTGTATGAGTTCCGCGCTGATGAACAAGATCGGCATGGATTTCATCTGAAACCATCAGTACGTTGTATTGCAGACACAGTGACGTAAGCCCTTCAAGCTCCTCACGAGTCCATACCCGTCCAACCGGGTTATGAGGACTGCACAGAATCAGCATTTTGACCCGACCGGTCTGCAAGCTGGATTCCAGTTGTTCCAGATCCATCGTGTAATGACCATTATTCTCTACCAAAGGATTGGTGATCAGTTCACGGCCCTGACCACGCACTACTTCATAGAAGGGAGCATACACCGGAGTTTGGATGACCACTGCATCTCCCGGTTGAGTGAATCGTTGTACAGCAATGCTGAGTGCAGGCACAATACCTGGAGTGAATACAATCCAGTCATCGTTAATTTTCCAGTTGTGGCGCCGTTCCATCCAGCCTGCAACAGCTGCATGATACGCCTCAGTCCGTACTGTATAACCAAAAATCCCGTGTTCCATCCGTGTTTGCAGGGCCTGAATGACGGATGGTGGAGCAGCAAAATCCATATCGGCCACCCACATCGGAAGCGCATCAGCAGCACCGAAGATATCCTCAAGCGCATCCCATTTTTCTGATCCGGTAGAGATCCGGTTAATAGGCTGGTCAAATGTACTGTTATTGTTATTCATCGTATTTAATCCCCCTTGATTTCCGTTCCTTCGACCACAAATCGACAAATAATTATCTAATACATTGGTTAATTTCGCAACTATTGTGCATGTATGATTAGCTTCATATGTATGGTCCGGATTTCAGGACTTTATTCATATAAAAACAACTTAACGAGCCAGAGAACAGCGGGCATACGACAAAGACTATTTTTGTATGTCCTTGGTCCTGTTTTGTACATTTATCGTTTACAACCTCTTGTCAGATGCTATTATATTGCTAACATTCGGTGGAACAACGGGCTGTTATCCGAATAAGCTCGTACCCATACATGATGAGCATAACTACATGAGTCTTTCGCGTACATCGAGCGATCGCTTGAATCGTATTATGCATAAGGCTGACATTTGAACTCAGGAGGCGTTTAGGGATGAAAAGCAAAAAGTGGTTGATTGCTGCAGGTGTGTTTGGCATGGTGTTAACCGGATCGGCAGGTGTATATGCAGGTACACAACTGGAGACAATCAAAGCTTATCTAAACCATGGGCTCGCCATCGAAGTGAACGGACAGAAATTTACACCGACAGGTGACCAGGGCAAAAAGCTTGCGCCAATTACATATCGAGGCAGTACATATCTCCCGGTTCGTTCGATTGCCGATGCGTTAAAGACCGAAGTGAAGTATGATTCCCAAAACAATAAAGTAAGCATTGGCTCTTCAAGCTCCTCCGGTGGGTCAACATCCAGCGGCAACAGCGGATCGACATCACCATCTACAGGCACGAACTCACAGGCGGCAGGTGTGAAGTCGAAGTATCTGCCTGCAGATTTCCCATTACCTAAGGACGCAAAGGCGACAAGTCTCATTGAGAACATAATGGATGGTGACAAAAAAGTAGTGCTCACGTACACAACCAAAGAATCATTGCTAACCGTTGGAACATCCTACAAAGACTACTACCAGACCAAAAACTTGAGTCAGAACACTCAGGATATCCAGGCAGATGGCTTCAGCATTGTGGGTCGTGAAGATGGCAAATATGCCGTAACGATCACAGGTTCGGTGTCTGCAACCAACAAGGATCTGAATGAAATCACCGTAGTGTGGGGCGAAGAGTAATCTTTCCTTCTATAAAAAGTGAACAGCCAAAGCCGCCCGTTGAAATCATAACAGATTTCATTGGACGGCTTTTAGGGTTGAATCCATATCTGGTTCTATACTCTGAATTAATAGTCTAAATATTAGTCCGTTACAGGTACTCGTTGAACCATCCGGCAATATGCTCCAAACGGCGTACCCTCAAGTGAGGGTGACCTCCGCGGGACAACTCGTGGTTTGCCCCTGGGAAACGAACAAGTCTTGTGGTCTGCTTGCGCCGTTTCAATGCAATGAACAACTGCTCGGCTTGTTCAATTGGACACCGCAGATCCTGTTCGCCATGCAAAATGAGCAGGGGAGTACTCACGTTGCCCACATAAGCGAGTGGGGAATGTTTCCACAGCTTTTCCGTGTCATCCCACGCGTTACCGCCAATCTGGTCTTCCGTGAAGAAATATCCAATGTCACTTACACCGTAGAAGGATAGCCAATTGGAGATGGAACGCTGGGTAACAGCCGCCTTAAAGCGGTCCGTGTGTCCAACAATCCAGTTGGTCATGAAGCCACCATAACTGCCCCCGGTTACGCCCAATCGTGATTCATCGATAAACTCATACTGGGACAGGGCATAATCCACACTCTCCATGAGATCGCGATAATCGCCACCGCCATAATCTCCGCGACAGGCGTCTACAAACTGCTGCCCGTATCCGAGGCCACCGCGTGGATTGATATACACAACAGCGTAGCCTTGTGCGGCGAGAATTTGGAACTCGTGCATAAATGTAAAACCATACATCATGTGCGGGCCGCCATGAATCTCCAGAATGGTCGGGATTTTGACCCCGTCGACCATGCCATGAGGTTTCATGATCCATCCTTGCAGTCGCAGGCCATCTGAGGAATTAAACCAGAAGGTCTCAGGTGTACTAAGGTGGATCTCATCCTCAAGCTGTGGATTGCTGCGGGTGAGCTGAATCGGTTCTACCTCAGGATCTTCCGGTTGTTCATATATATATAGATCACCAGGATTTAGTGTATCGGCTACAGCGGCAACGATCTGCCCGTTTTCCAACTCGGCAAATTGATAAATCTCCCGTTCGTCAGGCCATATATAGTCGGCACTGCTGCCGTCTCGAGCGAATTTGGCGATGCGTACACTACCATGGATGGTCGCCAGACAGAAGATTGAAGAACCATCCCTGCTGAATACTGGCCCCGTGGTTGTCAGATGTGAACGCATGTCGCCAACAATGCTGTGATTCAACTGTACGTCCCAATCCGTGCTCAGACATACGAGTTCACCACCTGATATCTGAAGGGTGTACAACTTCACAAGCGTGGCATTTCCATAGGAACGGTCACTGGCGAGCAGTGCAAGAGATTGTCCATCCGGTGCAAAGGCCAGTCGGCTGAACGTATACCCTTCCGGGGTCAACTGTTGCACATCCGATCCGTCTGCTTTGGCAAGGTACACATGATTAGTCAGGGTGTAATCATTATGGTCCTCGCCTTCTTCAGGCATCTGCGCAATCCAAGCGATGGATGTTCCGTCCGGGGACCAGGCGTAGTCTCCGACGTCATAATGACCTGTAGTTACAGGAATTGCTTCCGCATCGATCGGTGCGAGAGCGAAAAGGTGGGAACGTCGACCGTTCCACAATCCACTGGCATCTGACTTCATGCGAATCCGGTCTACGACATGTTCTTGCAGCAGTTTGGGTTTATCGTCTATAGGATCTGTATGTTCTGATTCTTCATTTCCGCTCATATCCACGGATGATTTCACAAGCAAAGTATGACCATCTGGTGACCAGAGTAGGGAACTGACGCCATGTTTCAGGTGACTGATTTGCTGTGCTTCCCCGCCATCTGATGCGATAATCCACACTTGGGATTTCCCATCAACCTCTCTTAAAAAGGCAAGCTGAGACCCATCGGGCGACCAGGCAGGGGAATGATCCTTCTCACCAGAGGTAAAGGGCCTGTCCTTCTGACTCCCCAGATGCAGCAGTCTTAGGTGAGAACAATAACCGTCACGTGCTTCATTCGTTTTCCGGCTTACATATACCAGTTGTCCGCCTTGAGGGGACGGAGTTGGATCATTAACCCATGTAATCTGATAAAGATCTTCCGATGTTATGCCGCGCTGACTCATCATTGTTTGTCCTCCCACCATGAATTAGAATTGGTTAATTTCCTAACCTTTCCATTTATATTAACGGAAAGCAAGGGACAGGACAATAAGTGTAATGAGGGAGGGGGAAGACATTTAACAATGTATATTCATTGAATTAAATATTTGCACGTAACGTAGAGGACAGAAATAACCTGAAGAAGCGGAGCGTTCGCCTAAAAGCTTTCTGAAAGAAAGCTGCATCGGAAGCATAGGCTATCCCCGGATTTTCACTTTGAAAAAGTGGAATCGAAAAATCTGGGGATAACAGCGATCGGAAGGTTGTTCTGTCATCGGAGTGGCCGGTGCAAACATTCTTTAGTTCAATTCATATAGGTGTGTTAAAAGGATTTGCTCGAAGGATGACGAATCCTAATGTTGAATAAGCGCAGAAATGACGAAAAACGGTCTAATTTTAATGTTTAACATTGGTGAATTTGGTTTAATGTACAATGCAATTCCTGTTCTACATTTCAGGTATTTGGTTCTTAGCCATTCGTTTATATAGAACTCGTATGATTCAGTCGCAATGGAGGAGGAACGTCACGTTGAGCACATCCTATGAGCAACATGTGGAATATCCAAACCGGAAACGAATGGCGTGGCTTACGGCAGGGGCGGCACTCTTTGTGGCAGCCGGATTTTTTTTGATTTTTGATCGTTCTTCAGTTACGAATGATTCCATCCTTTCGGATGTGATTGGACTTCTATCCATTTTGTTTTTTGGGCTATGTTTCTGTTACAGTCTGGTAAAGATGATTAAGAAGGAACCTTCTTTTGTAATCGATGAGGATGGGTTTGTGGATGCATCTTCTTATACCGCAGGAGGAGCCGTGGCTTGGAACGACGTTGAGAATATTTTTATGTATGAATTGATGGGACAGAAAATGATCGGGGTCAAATTGCGGGACGAGAAAGCCTTTCTGGATCGCCAGAACGGGATGAAACGCAAATTGATGACGGTCAACAGCAATATGGTCGATGCGACCATCAGCGTTGCCCAGAGTAGCCTCACAGTGCCACTGGATCAATTGTATATCATGATGATGAGCCACTGGAGACATGTGAGTGATAATATGATTTATGATTCGTATAGTCGTCGTTAGAGAGGTCACAATGTCCATAGAGTCTTCAGAATGGAGGAATATAGATGATGCATGGTAATCAAACACGCACGATTCTACTTCCGGATGGAACTGCACTGCCTGCGATAGGACAAGGCACATGGAACATGGGAGAGAAACAATCCAGCCAGCAAGAAGAAGTACGCGCACTGCGTTCCGGCATTGAACTGGGAATGACCGTGATTGATACGGCGGAGATGTATGCAGAAGGCGGGGCAGAAGTTGTTACGGGAAAGGCCATCGCGGGCTATCGTGATGAAGTTTTTCTCGTATCCAAAGTGTATCCCCATCATGCGGATCGCAAGCAGATGATTACGGCCTGTGAACGTAGTCTTAAGCGCTTAGGAACAGATCGCCTGGATCTGTATCTGCTCCACTGGCGAGGGGGAGTACCACTCGAAGAGACGGTTGAGGCTTTGGAACAATTAAAGCAATCTGGTAAAATTCTTCGCTGGGGTGTATCAAACCTGGATACAAGGGATATGCAGGAGTTATGGAGTCTGCCGGAGGGGTCTCAGTGCATGGTGAATCAGGTGCTCTACCATGCAGCTTCGCGTGGTATCGAACATGATCTACTTCCTTGGATGCGGGAACGGAGCGTTCCTGTAATGGCGTATTGTCCCCTGGCTCAGGGTGGCAGACTTCGAAGTGAATTGTTGGAGCATCCAGTCATTCAGGAGATTGCACAGGATCGAGGAGTTGCGACTTCGCAGATCGCATTAGCCTGGGTGATCAGGGATGGAGATGTGCTGGCGATTCCCAAGGCGGTACAGCTGAATCATGTGGCAGACAATGCAGCAGCAGTGAATATCGTTTTGACACAAGAGGAACTCGCCCGTTTGGATGAGGCATTCCCTGCACCTAAAGGCAAAGTACCTCTAGATATCGTGTAGCTGGCTCTTTTTTATTGGATAAGCATATGAATAAGGTAACAATACGATTAATAAAGTTATGCAGAGCAGATCTTCACGATCTGCTCTTTTTTTTGTATGGATATCAATAGTCGAAGCTGGCCCATCAATTGAGCGAATATATATTTAAACAAATGGGCTTTACAACACTATTTCACTAGTGTACTATGTAACTAACACACCAGTACAGAGAGGAGCGAGAGCTTTGTGACTATAGAATTTGATAACAATTTACCAATCTATCTGCAGATCATGCAGTACATCAAGAGACAGATTGTAACCGGGACACTTCAGGCAGGTGACAAAATTCCTTCGGTTCGTGAACTGGCGGCTGAACTACAGATCAATCCAAATACAGTACAACGGACATTTCAGGAGCTTGAGCGGGAAGAAGTGGTCGAAACCAAACGGGGCTTGGGCAGATATGTGACCAGTGAGGAGCGGAAGATTATGACGATCAAAAAAGAGATGGCCGGTGAATTGCTGGAACGCTTTCTGACCGGAATGCAGGAACTGGGGATCGAAGAGCAGGATATCTTATCCATCGTAGCCGATGCCGTTGCGGAAGGAAAGGGAGGAACAACGCATGAGTAACATCCTTGAACTGAACCAGATCAATAAGACATATGGCAATAAGAAAGCGCTCAGTAATATTACATTGGATATTGCTCCAGGACGAATCGTAGGTCTGCTGGGTAGCAACGGTAGTGGAAAAAGTACGCTCATGAAGCTGGTTGCAGGGTTGTTACATCCGAGCAGCGGAACGATTCAAGTCACAGGTAAGCCTGTTGGGCTGGAGACAAAGGCGCTGGTTTCATTTATGCCGGATCGTCCATTAACCGAGAAGTGGATGAGAGTGCGGGATGCGATTGCGTATTATCGCGATTTCTATGCTGATTTTGATGAGGAGAAGGCGCGGGAGATGCTGGACTTCATGAACCTTGTCGAGAGTGACCGGGTACGACATCTGTCGAAAGGGATGAATGAACGACTACAACTAACACTGGCACTTTCTCGTAAGGCTCGTCTGTATTTGCTGGATGAACCGATTGGCGGAGTAGATCCGGTCGCGCGTGGCAAGATTCTGGATGCGATCGTCAAATTCTATGATGAAGACAGCAGTCTGATTATCTCCACGCATCTTGTGAATGATATCGAACGGATTTTTGATGAAGTTGTCTTTATTCGCGAGGGTGAGCTGGTGATGCGGGAAGAAGTGGAAACGCTCCGTCTGAAATATGGGAAAAGTGTGGATGAGATGTTCAAGGAGGTCTATGCGGAATGATGACATTATTGAAGTATGACTTTAGAAGGAACTGGAATACACTGCTGGCTGGGCTAGTTATTTTGATTATCGCTCAAGTGGGGCTTTCCCTTTTCGTATCTGAGGTCACAGGGATTGTGCTTGGCATTATGGGTTATGTTGGAGTTGGTGTGGCTATTTATGTGAAAATGATCAAAACATATACGTCCAATATCCGCTCTTATAATCGCCGTCTGTTACCCGTAACGGGCCTATCACATGTGTTGTCTCCTTTGATCTTTGGACTACTTTGCGGGTTGGGGTTAGTCATTATATTCGCGACTCATGCCTACATCTATATCTCAATGAAGCTACGAATGAACATGGCTACCAATATTGATCTTTCGGGTCTGCATGTTTCGGATTATATTAGTTTGTTGCTGTTTAGCGCATGGGTTATGGTATTCATGACCGTCATTATCTTCCTTTCGATCTCGATTGCAGGCAGCTTCCGTTGGAGAACGGGGCCATGGATTGGAATCGTTGCATTCTTTGTCCTCGTTAATCTGCTTGGCTGGTTGGAAAATATCATTACGACAGGACGCTTCAGTCCAAATGAGATGTTCCGGTATACGGAAGAAAGTACAGGTATTGCAATCACAGCCAATGGTGTACTATGGTCGGACGGCATGTGGGGAAGCATTGTATTTGAAGTCATTGTGGCGGTCATCTTGGTATGGGCTACCATTTACTTGAACAACAAAAAAGTCGAAGTTTGATGACAGGATAATTTGAACGTGATGCGAGCAACCAGAGTTGCTCGTTTTTTGCATCCAGTAATAATCCACTTTTTGAATCCATTACCATTAATTATACGTATATATAAATATATTGTGTGCTTGATGCGAGATTAGTTTAAAGAGAACAAAAGGATATGTAAGCGAAAGGAGGAAGCGTTATGGAACTATACTTCAGGGATAACTTTTTTAACGCGGGTTACACCGAGATTATGAATCCGAATCAGGAACAGGCCGGGCATCTGGATTTGAAAAGTGTCTTTGGTTCTTCGCTCGATGTATCGGATAACACGGGATTGGTCTGCAGCGGCAAATTTCGCATGTTAACGAATCGTTGGGATATCACTGCAGCAGATGGGAGACATCTGGGTGTGCTTCGGCCCAGATTTAGTTTTTTTAGTAAAAAGTATGAATATGACGCAGGATCACGAGGTACATATGATGTGTCTGCCCCAGCATTTTCGCAGGAATATGATATAAGTGGCAGTGGTGGCCGCATCGTGGCCAGTTTCCGTCGCACCAGCGGCTGGTTTAGTTCAGGCGCATTTGTATTAGATAACCAGTCTGAACAACTGGACACGTATGAATTAATTGCAGTGGTCATGGGCGTGCACGCGATTAACAAAAGAAGGAACTCGGCAGCTAGCAGTGGTGGAACGTAGTACATGAGCGCATTAACCGTCATCTTAGCAAAGGCAGTCCCTTCAAGACTCGCTTAACCTTGTTCATAGCAATGTGTTGGACACTGGAAACGATTTTAAGTGGAACGGAGTAAAGCTGGTTGCCACTTCACGATATTTTTACGAGCAAACAGGTATACCAAAAAGGTTTGGATGAGATTATCCAAACCTTTTTGGTATATGGGTTTGCTTTTGAGCAATAGTTATGGTTAACCCAATCTTACAAAATCATTGACCATCGGCTTTCGCAAGGGAGCCTTCCTCACGTTGGCGGTGCTGAACTTCATTGGAGTGTTCGGAATGCGTATCAGGATCTTTTTCCGCATAACGGGCTAATGCCTTCGCAGCTGTTTCCGACATTCGCTCCCGCAGCACTGTGTGGTCAGCAATTCGAACCCGTTTGCCGAGAAAACGCATTTTGGATAAGACGTAATCCATCTCATTGCGCGGAACGGTCAGCTCGATCCGATATGTCTGCTTGGCTTCCAGGTACTCGACCTGTTTTTCGAAGCAGGAGAATGCATAGAGGATTCGGGACAGTTCCTGATTGAACTCGGGCAGTACGTCGATGGTGATGGTCGTTTTACGCTTCTCTGTTATCACAGCAATTCGGGCAGTGTAGCCAGAAGCGGTATCCGGTTCAACCGGTTGGGCTTCCACGGTAACGATGCTGTGCAGCTTGGTCGACATTAGTTTGTCGAAGCGAGGCGCATACCAGAGCACGTACCATTCTTTTTTGACCATGGAATACTCCAGTTTGTACGGGAAACCAAATTCATCATGGCTCGTGCGTCCATTGCGGACGCGACCCGTCATGCGAAATCCCTGATGATGCAGAATGATTAGCCGTAACTGTCGAAGCAGTGGGTGAGAGACATTATTTTCTTCGCTTTTGGCTTTTTCAGTCAGGTAATCCTGAAGGTTCAGGTCCTGCTCACCATTCAGCATGTTGTACATTTTATCCAACGTTACAGCGCTCAGCGCTTCTCTCGCAGCAGGGTGATTCAGCATCATGCGAAGCCAGGCCCGTTCCTGTGAGGTCCAGGTGAACAGTCCTGTTTCATTCAGTCGTGTCATCATCTGGTAATTGAACATCTTCTCGAACAGGTTCATAATATTCCGCAATCTCCTTCCATTCCTTGATCATCTCTTGGCGTAGTCTCTGAGGTGCGATTACTTCACAGCTTGAGCCAAAACTCCGCAACCACGGTTTGATCTCAGTGGTACCGTTGACCTGGATTTCGTAGAGAAAGGTATGATCCGTTTCGGGTATAATTTTGCCCCATTGACCTTGCAGACGAACCCGATCCAGAATAAAGTTGCGCTGACCACGCTCCGGGTGGAAAAAGCGAGCTTGAACCGTCACGGTATTTCCCGTATCCACGAGCCAACTGTAGCGACTAATGTCGGTCCACTGCTGCTTCAGTTCAAGCATGTATTGCTCTTCTACTGAATCTTGTTCCTCCAACTGTGTTATGCCTTCCATGCGGAATTTCACAAAGCCACGGCGGCCCTGATATCCAATTACATACCAACGACCATACTGATGGTCATAGATCACTTCAAGGGGCACGATCCGGTTGGATCGACCACCTGCTTCCCGTTCAAAGCGTGGATTCGTATTCTGTGAACTGTAGCTGGATGGTTTTTTCGGTGAATAGTATAGGAACTGCACACGTTTACGCTGACGAATCGCACTAAGCAGCGTGTAGAGATGAGCTTCGTCCAGGATACGAGAATAATAGTGATACTTATAGATATAGGGCTCGGTAGCTTCTTCTTGCGGGAAACTTGCCGTAATGGCTTTTTTTAAACTGTCGCGCAATAAGTACCCCTGTACGGAAGGAACCTGGGTGTTCGCCATCATATCCACAAAATCATACAACTCCAGCTGTTCCTCCACTGTTAATTCGGTAAGGACGTCCTGTTGTAAAGCATATCGATACGGTCTGCCACCCGGCTCTTTTCGGATAACCCCAACCTCTTCCAGATACTTCAGATCGGAACGAATGGTTTTCTCGTCAGGTAACGCCAGATCCTCCGGCAGATCAGCACAGCAGGCGTCCAGCAGTTCCATCGCGGTCAGGGTTTTATGTTGTAAGGTATGCAAAAGGACAGAAAGCCGCTGAACTTCAGTCTCTTTCATCGACTTGGCGCGGAAGAGGAAGAGCAACATAGGCTCTGCCGACTCCCCGTATTGGAAGCGGACGAGATCTGCCATTTCCCGGCTTGCTTCGGCACCTGGGCGTTGGTCGGCGACGGTCTGCATGATTTCTTTTAATCTGCGATTGGTTTTATCAAAGGTATGTACGGATATGCCAAGCCGCTCGGCATATTGTTTGCGGTTATATGCACCGCTTGTTAGGGATAACATGCGTAAGAACTGAATTTCTTTGTCAAAACTCTCTCTTGCCATGAACATTCACTCCTCGTTATCCCTTCATTGTAGCAGGATGAGCGGAAGGTTTCATTTTAAACTTATGAAGATTGACTCCATTTCAGAAAATGATTCGTCGCCATACTTTCGCCATGTTCGCGTGCAAATGTGTGAGGCATAATAAGGTTGTGAAGCGGGGCAGCAACAAGCGCTGTGGATCAAGGTTCCGAGGCGCCAGGGAGGGTTACTTCGACTGTTAATCGACCAGGTCGTTGGTTCGAATCCAATCGCCGCCGTTCATGGCGGTGTAGCTCAGCGGTAGAGCGGGTATTATACCTTCCCACCTTTTTCCTCGGACCATTTTATTATGAAAGAACAGCAAATAGACTCACACCGGGAGGTCATGAGTGATGAGCAGAGCGAAACAATTATTTAATCAACCTCAGCCAACGACACGTAATCATGGGGGCTACGGAGCCTATGAGCGATTGGTGGAGGAACAATATATACAGATGTTGATGACCAATACATTGAACAATACTTTTTATGCAGATACCCAGCAACTGATGGACGATGCGATGGTCAGTCATCAGGAGATGGCTGAGGTCGATGCAGGGTTTATGGTGCGGGCGCTGGTCTATGCTCGTAATGAAGGTTTGATGCGGTTACAGCCTCTATACGGGCTGGCACTGCTGTCCAAAGTGGACCCAGATCAGTTTGCGAAGATATTCTCCAAGGTGGTACAGACACCGGCTGACTTGGCCGATTTTCTGACGATTCTAAGAGGAACTGGTCGGGGACAGGGCGGGCGAGCGGTTAAGCGTCAGGTGAGTCAATTTTTGAACGGCATTACTGAATATTGGGCGATCAAATACAACGGGCGTGGGCGTGGATACAGTCTGGGCGATATGATCGCTACAGCACATCCCAAGCCGATAGATCTGAAGCAAAAAGCCTTATTCCGTTATTTGCGCGGGCATGAGGTGGATCTTACGGAACTTCCGCAGTTGCAGGCGCTGGAAAAGCTGAAAGCTATCCCAAACCCGGCAAGTCGGATGCATCTGATCGAGAAAGGTAAACTCCCGTATTCGGTGGTCACCTCGATCATGCAACCGACACGTACGGTGTGGGAGGCGTTAATGTCTCAGATGCCGACCTTTGCATTGTTGCGCCATCTGAATGCAATGGATCGGGCAGGTGTTTTTGAAAAATCGAAAAATATCGATTATGTAACACGTCGTTTAACGGATGCAGAAGCCCTGCGTAAGTCGCGCATCTTGCCTTTCCGATTCGCCAGTGCATATGAAATGATTGCGAGAGAAGAGTTGCGGGATGCTTTGCGGCAAGCGGTGGAGCTATCCATTGGCAACCTGCCAACGCTGCCGGGAAGAACGGCCATTTTCCTAGATCGCTCCGGTTCCATGCAAGGTGACTATTTGCGGATTGGTTCGGTGCTGGCACTGGCACTATATAAACAAACAAGAGGTAACGCGCTGTTCTGGTTATTCGACCATATGGTTGAAGATGCTCGTCCCAAGATGGATGAGAGCATCCTTTCCCAAGCTCACCGTATTCGCGCACAAGGTGGAACAGACACGGGTCGACCAGTGCGGGAACTTCGGGATATCGGAGAAAAAGTGGATCAGATCATTATGATCACCGATGAACAGCAGAATGAAGGCAGCCCGTTATATGCTGAGCTTGAGCGATATCGCCGGATGATGAATCCGGAGTTGAAGGCATTTATTGTGGATATAGCACCTTATCAACAGGCCATGGTACCGCCACGGGATGGCAAAACCTTTTACATCTACGGTTGGAGTGAAACGGTATTGACGTATATTGCCGAGACTGTGGCAGGATATGATACACTCGCGAACCGGGTGAGAGAGATAGAGATTTAAATTGGGGAATTTGGAGGGGACGGACCATGACCTACGTTCATGAAGAAATGAGAGATACGATCAGACAACAGCTGAAGCAGATTGAACAGGAGGAGCAGGTAAGGATCATCTATGCCTGTGAATCAGGTAGCCGGGCGTGGGGATTTCCTTCACAGGACAGTGATTATGATGTGCGTTTTCTGTATGTGAGACCGCTGGAATGGTACTTGTCGATTGAGGATAAAAGGGATGTTATTGAACGTCCGATCAGTGACCAGCTCGATATCAATGGTTGGGATCTACGCAAGGCGTTGAAGCTGTTTCGCAAATCAAATCCACCGTTACTGGAGTGGCTGCAATCCCCCATTCAGTATGATGAACAGTATAACGTGGCACAGCATATCCGTGCACTGTCGCCTTTGACCTTCTCGCCCAAGTCCTGCATGTATCATTATCTGAATATGGCAAAGGGGAACTTCCGCGATTATTTACAAGTGGACCAGGTGAGGATTAAAAAGTATTTCTATGTTCTTCGCCCCTTACTGGCTTGTGGCTGGATTGAACGTTATGATGCGATGCCACCTATGGCATTTGAAGAGCTTGTACAAGAACTTGTACCTGCGACTACACCGCTATATACGGAGATTCATGAATTGCTGCGCCGGAAAAAGGCGGGTGAGGAACTGGATCTGGAGCCGCAGTTGCCAGCAATACAAGCTTTTTTGGCGGAGAAGATCGAGCATTTTGAACGACTGGCTGGCCAGATGGAGAATGAGCGGATTATTCAATTTGAAGAATTGGACCGGATTTTCCGTTTTGCATTACAAGAGGTGTGGGGGAACAATTAGGACGTTTCTTCTCACCCAGGCAAGCGATTCGATGATGAATGTCCGCGTCCGAACGTTTTATAGTCCAGGTCGGCTGGCTGATTGTGACGAATTGCAATTGCTAGGGAGAGTATGTTCTAAGGAACACAGGACGTCTTATATGGCCTCCAGGGTGCCTTTTTAAAATGTAAGGAACATGGGACACGTTATTGTCCGAAAAAGTCGGATAAAAGGCTGGAAAATGGCGGTTTAGCCCCATATAGCGTGACTTGGGTTCGTTAGGTTTCAAGGGGGCTTCTCATCATGAAATAAGACGCCAGCGATTCGTTAGCGCTCCATCATGCACTTGTGCTGCTTTGGCTCAGGGACGTTTAAGTACGCTTGGGCTTTCAGCAGGTTTGAAGACACTATCTAGTGCGTGACAACATTTTTCATATATAAGGAGGAGAACTGATGCATCTGATCTTGAAAGCAAGCGGCGCTGACGCGGGGGTTGTATCCCATTTATTAGCGAAGAACCCGCTGAATATATATGACCGCGTAGACAAAGGCGTGCGTGTAAGAATGGTGTACACCACGGCTACAGAGAACGAAACAGAAGTACTAATTCATGCCGAGCCTGATCCTGTGGATCTGGTCAGAGGTACACCTGATGGATATGACATAACGCAATATATCAATGATCGTGAGTTCGTGACCAGCAGCTTGTTCTGCTCCTACATACGTGGGGCGCTAGGGACGGCCTTGAATGGTAAGCCCAAGGAAGACTATGTGCAATGGGTAGGGCATGCTTTCGAGTTGGAACTGACCTTTGGCCCAGTGGCTTCCGATCTGCCGGATCGAGTTGTGGAAGAATTATTCTCGCCATTAGGATACGCCGTTTCGGTGGAGCGTGGAGAACTATCGTATTCATTTGATCTGAAAAATAAAAGCACGGTTCGCCATATCATCCTGCGTGGACGTAATACGGTACAACATGCACTGCGTCAGCTTTTTCTACTGATTCCAGTGCTGGATAATTACAAACATTATTTCATCAGTGAAGATGAGATCGATAAAATCAAACGGTATGGTGAAGGGTGGCTGGATGCTCACCCACTGAAAGAACTCATTGTGAAGCGTACGCTACGATTTGCCGAACTGATTCGGCAGTATGAGCGACAAGAGGGTGCTTTGTCTGCGTCTCTTGGACAGGAGAGAGGAATATCTCAAGTCTTGGATACGGTTATTCAGGAGAATAAAGCAGGGCATCAGGAAGAAGGAGAACAAGAGCACCTGGGGTCCGAGTCCGATAGCGATGAGAAGCAACTGAATGCAGATTCTAGAGGTCCAGGTGAAGGTACGGATGCAGATACAGAGATAGAAGATGGTGATCCCAAGATTGCTGATGTAGATACAGGTACAGCTGGAGGAGATGGCGGGCAATCTGAACAATCTGAACCTCTTGTGCGGTTAAACGAGTTGCGTTATCGTGCGATTACAGATGTGATTGCAGCGTTGCCAGTCAAACGGAAGATTGTTGATATGGGAGCGGGTGAAGGCAAGCTGTCTGCCCGTTTGGCGTACATTCCCGGTGTGGAGGCAATTCTGGCCGTTGAACCTTCCGGTCAGTCGCGGCTCCGGGCTATGGAGCGCTTCGCGAAGCTGGAGGGTCGTTCTGGAGTGGTGGCTATGCCGGAGCCAATCATCGGTTCACTGTTTTATTTTGACGAGCAGATGCAAAACCAGGACGTTATGATTCTGTGCGAAGTGGTTGAGCATATCGAGGAATATCGTCTGAACGGAATTATGGATACAATCATGAACGATTATCAGCCAGAAGTGCTGCTGGTCACTACACCAAACAAAGAATATAACGAAGTGTATGCAATGGAGCAGGAAAGATTCCGTCACCATGATCATCGCTTTGAATGGACTCGTGCGGAGCTGGCTTCCCGGTGTGAGGAATGGACGCAGCACGGGAACTATGGCTATGAAATTAAGGGTATCGGTGAGCATGTAGAGGGCTATGGACAACCTACCCAACTGGTCATTTTTGAACGGAGAAAGGAGAGTCTATCATGAGTGGAAAAACGGGTTCTAGCGAAACAGCTGGTGTGGGCAGAGGACAGCTGGATCGGGAAAGTGGGACAGAGGAAAGACAACGCGAGATTCGTCTGCCTCATGCAGGTATCGTTGTTCTTGTCGGCCCGTCCAACAGTGGAAAAAGTACACTGCTGGATCGTCTCGTTGCAGAAAGTGTCATTCGCCGTACAGAAGCCATCTCGTCAGATCAATTCCGCATGCTGGTTGGAGATGATGAGTATGTGGATTGGAAACAACGTCCCCGCAGCGAAGCGAATGTGATCTATGCGGAGTATCAGCAAGTATCGGCCAAAGCATTTGAGGCGATGGAGGCGATGCTGGCAACCCGCTGCCGTCTGAACAAGCTGACCTGGGTGGATGCGACACATCTGTATCCCGAGGATCGCGAGCGCCTGATTCAGCTGGCAAGGAAAGCTCATGTGCCGGTAATTGCTGTGGTGCTGGATATCCCTGAAAAAGAGCTACTGGAACGTGATGCCCGGCGGGAGTATCCGCGTGGACGTCAACGGGTGAAGCAACAGGTACAGCAGTTCAAGCGTACATTACGCTCGATCCGTGAGGATGGCTTCGATGCCAGTTATGTGCTGAAGCAGCCGGATGAGATTACGTTTGTCCGCACATCCAATCCACTGGTGACCGACATGGGTACAGGTATTGATATCATCGGAGATATTCATGGCTGTTACGATGAAATGATGGAAATAATCGTGCGTCTCGGGTATGTGGACGAGGATGGAAGTGGTCTGTACCGTCACCCTGAAGGAAGGAAATTGGTTTCCGTTGGTGACGTAACGAGCCGTGGGCCAGAATCATTAAATTGTCTGTTGTTCTGGCAACGGCATTGTGCCGCCGAGCTCGCCTACATGATTGACAGTAATCACGGTTGGAAGATCGCGCGTTATCTGGATGGTCGTGACGTTACGTTGAGTCATGGTGACGAACGGGTGGAGATGGAACTGCTACAGTTTGAGCGGGAGCAAGGCCAAGAGACAGCAAAGCGAGTACGTGCAGAGCTTAGGGCATTTCTGCTTGATGCACCATCTCATCTGGTCTTTTCCCGGAACGGGGTAAGACAGGTGGTTGTAGCACACGCGGGAATTCGAGATCATTTTATCGGAAAACAGTCCAAACGCATTCAGGATTACTGCCGATATGGCGATGTGGAGGGTACGGATGAGCAGGGTCGGCCTGTGCGCAAGGATTGGTACGTGGATCACAATTCGGGTGAATGCATCGTCTGGGGACATGATCCCCGTCCATATCCTACGATTGTGAATGATACGGTCAACATTGATCAAGGTGTCGTTTTTGGTGGCATGCTCACTGCTTGGCGAATGCCAGAACGTGAGGCAGTCAGTGTTCCGGCGAAGCAGGATTATGCTGGAGATCCGGATAGTCCATTAAAGCGCTGGGAACAGCGGCGTTTTGCTCCGCCCAACATACGTAAGTTCAAGGAGGGTTTCACGGTTCAGACAGCATCCAAACTTGATGTGTCTGTGCACGGTGAGGTGGCGAAGACGGCAATTGATACGTTTTCCCATTATACTGTACCGCTGGAAGAACTGATTTACATCCCGCCTACGATGAGTCCGCCGCCGGGTGTCTGTTCTGTAGAGGGATATCTGGAGCATCCACAGGATGCGTTCCATTATTATCGCTCACAGGGCGTTACCCGTATGGTTGCCGAGAAGAAACACATGGGCAGCCGGGCCATTTTGCTTCTTTTCCGGGATGAGCAAGCTGCGGTGCAGCGAGTGGGTAGGCCGATGTTGGGGAACATTGTGACCCGGACGGGCCGATCCTTTTTTGACCCTTCGACAGAGCAAGATGTGCTTTCCAGATTACATGCGGACTTGACCGTAGACGGTTATTTTGATCGTCATCAGACGGAGTTTGTATTGCTCGATGCGGAGATTGTACCTTGGAATCTAAAGGCGCGTGAGCTGATTGCTTCACAATATGCACATGTGGCTGAAGCCTCCATGATGGATCGCTCTACGGTGCTGGACAAACTGCGCGAAGCTCAAGCAGCAGGTCGTAACGTAGAGGAGTGGTTGCAGGAAACAGTAGGTAAACTCACTAATGCCGAAACGTTCCGCGATGTATTCCAGAAATACTGCTGGGATGTGGATGATATCGGGGACATTCGGATTGCGCCGTTCCATACACTTGCACATAGCACGGGAGCATTTTGGGAGCAAACACATGAATGGCATATGGAACAAAACCGTGAGTTCGCCCGGATGTCGACCTTGATGATGGAGACGGAATATCGCGTGATCGCAAGTGAGGCAGATGAAGCGGATGTCATTCGTTGGTGGGATGAGATTACGGCGGAAGGACATGAGGGGATTGTGATCAAACCCGAAACATTCCGCGCCTGGAATAGCAACAAAATCATCCAGCCTGCGATAAAAGTACGAGGACGTGCATATTTGCACATCATCTATGGTATGGATTACCTGGCACCCGACAATCTGTCCCGGCTTCGTAAACGCAAAACGTCCAAAAAAGAACGTCACGCCTTAATGGAGAGTGCTTTGGGCATGGAGGGGATCGAGCGCTTTATACGCAGAGAGCCAGTGGAACGAATTCATGAATGCGTGCTGGCGACGCTTTCGCTAGAATCAGAGCGAGTAGACCCGCGTTTGTAAACTGTTATGTGAAAATAAATTTTGTTATTAACCTATATTGTATGGGTAATTATGGTATGATACTCTGGCCAAACTAATTGCTGGAGGTTATCCGTATGCGTATCAAATTAATAAGCAGTTTGCTTGCCATTTTTATGATTTTTGCTACTGTTGCATCTGCCCATCCGGGAAGAACAGATGCAAATGGGGGACATACCTGTCGAACCAACTGTGCAAAATGGGGGCTGAAACAAGGGGAATATCATTATCACAACGGAGGTTCTTCTTCGAGTTCCAAATCTTCCTCTTCAAGTTCATCCAGTTCAGGAAGTACCAAGAAAAGTAATAAGTCTTCAACGGCAACCCAAAAGAAAGCCACTCCTAAACCAGAATATATCAAGTCTGCTATTCAGGTGAAGGTGAATGGTTCCAAGGTTATTTTCACCGAGTCTCCAATTATAATGAATAACACGAATCTCGTACCTCTGCGTGAGATGGCCAAAGCAATGAAAGCCAAAACGTCTTGGGACAGTAAGACTCAGACCATTACCGTTACCAAAGACAAGTACAAGCTAATCTTTACCTTGGGCAGTAAAAAGGTGAAGGTTAACGGGAAAGAAGTCACCCTACAGGCAGCACCCAAAGAAATTAAGGGAACGACGTACATTCCCCTCAGAGTTTTGGTAGAAGGGCTTGGGGCATCCCTCACTTCTTCTGGTAATACGCTGACGGTGAAAGTCAAATAATAAGAATAAGAATTCATAAAGAAGCAGGTTCGGAGTTTATCCGACCTGCTTTTTTTTGTATATGAACTTCGTTAAAGCGAAACCTCATCAGGCCATTTTACTTGGCGCTGCAACTTTTGACATGACCCGGATCAGTCGGTATGAGCAACGGCGCGAATCTCAATCAGTTGATGAGGGAAGGCCAGACAAGATGTCCCAACCATCGTAACAGCCGGACGATGAGTACCAATGTACTCTTTATACACAGCAACACATGGCTCAAGATGCTCCTGCGGGTGAACCAAAAAAATCTCCAGTTCAGCAATGTTCGACTTGGTCACGTTAAATCCTGCGAGCACGCGATCCAAGTTATCCAATGTCTGGCGGACCTGTGCTTCAATATCATCGACACCAATAAACGTCCCCTGCATATCATGCGAAAATTGACCTGCAATGTAGATCGTACCGTTAATGCTGTATCCCTGAGCAACGCTGAATGCCTCTTCCCACGGGACCCCGTGGCTATATATTTGAGCTGTAGTCATAAGTTTCTCTCCTTTGAAAATTCAAGATATGGTTAGTATAAACGGAGAAAAACGACTTGGGCAGTACGCACTTTCATGACAGTGACTATCCATTGGGATAGTGTAAACACGGTGTTTGTGAGCCTAACGACTCATTTCAGAGAATCTTTATATCAGGATATTTAATTTAGGTATAACTAACTTAAGTCCTATATCCTTCCACTAGAATCTGGGTAATAATTATAATAGGCAAGTGATTAATGGAATCTCATAACGTAACGATAGGGGGTAACCTGTATGGCATCTGTGATTCTGCTGGTGAAACAGACGGAGGACGATGAGAAGGTTATTTATCGCTTCGGACCGAATGAGCGAAAGATGGGGCTCATTGAGATGAATAAGATTAAGGAAAGTGTGAAGGAACTGGAACCTGTCCAGGTGGATGGGGTAAGCCCGAGTTTTTTCTTTAACCGAGCCGCGCAGCGACTGGTACGATGTTTATTCAGGGAAGGCGGCAAGTTCCCGGAACGAACGACGTTTGAAACATAGTTTCAGCACCGCAAAAATAAGTCCACAACCCTGCTCATGGGTCATGGACTTATTTTTCATTTCAGAACGTTTTGGCATAAGAAATCAGTGCTGTTATCGTGATGATGTTAAGCAACGTTGAGATTAGCACCGTCTGGGCTGCAAAATCTGGTTCGTTATCGTATTCTTCTGCGAGAATGGATGCGTTGACACCCGTCGGCATACCGGAAGCGATAATAAGTGCCTGTGCAGCGATACCTTCCAACCCAAGCAGTAGCACAATTGAAATCCCGATAGCCGGGCCAATCAGAAGGCGCAAAAATGTGCTAATATACACATCAAGACGGTACAGTTGAATTGGATATTTTACAATCTGTGCTCCGAGCGTCAGAAGCGCCACGGCAACCATACTTTGCTGCGCATAGGTCAGTGGCATGGATAGGAACGTAGGCAAGGGAACCTTCCACATGTGTAACAGAATCCCCAGCAAGAGCGCATATGGAACAGGCATTTTAAGAAATCCAATAATCACGGCACGGTAATTACCTTTGAGCTTCGCGCCCTGAATGGACAACACGCCATAGGTAAATGTCAGTAATGCCTGCAAAGACATGACCAGTGCCTGAATGGAAGAGGCGAGTGGATCCCCGCGGAATACCAGTGCATTGATGGGCAGTCCATAGTTGCCTGCATTATCCAGCATAATACTGTTGTTGAAAGCAGCCTTCATGCCTTTATTCATCCGAAGTGAGCGCGCAAATACAGAACCTACAATATAGAGAATCAATACATATATCGCGTAAAAGAGTGTCACGGTCCCAAGCAGTTCGCCCGACATATCCGAGTGGTACATGCTCATAAAGACGGCTGCGGGGGTAATACAATAGAAATTGATTTTGGCGAGGGTGTACAAGTCCAGCTTGAACACCTTTTGCATCCAGGACCCGACGGCGATCAGGAGAAAGACGGGCAGGACGACTTCAAGCATGATGTCTGCAATCATTAGTTCAGCTTCCTTTTTCATGAAAATTTCAATCCGATTTCGAAAATACTTTGCTTATTATATCATTTTATACACACACGAAAGATGTAATTAGCTAAAAAAGATAAGGGGGCTTCCCATCATGATTCCAGATCATCTGGATGTTGGTTTATCGATATTGTTTATTGGTTTCAATCCGAGCATTACGTCTGGAGAGACGGGTCATCATTATGCTTACAAAGGAAACCGGTTCTGGCGCATCCTTGAACGGTCGGGATTAACCCCGCGTTTATATGATGCACAGGAGGATGGAGAGTTGCTGAAGCTGGGATATGGATTCACGAATATTGTGGCCCGTCCCACCAGAGGTATGGAGGATATTACGAAGGAAGAGTACGCAGAAGGACGACAGATTTTACGACAAAAGCTGGAGGAATACCGACCAGACATCGCCTGTTTTGTCGGAAAAGGAGTGTACACCCAGTACAGCAAGCGCGCCAAAGTGCAATGGGGATTTCAGGACGACCCGGTCGTCAAGGAGATTCAGGAGTTCGTCGCTCCGTCGTCCAGTGGACTCGTGCGCATGTCGATGGATGAGATTGTGGCGATCTATTCACAGCTTGCTGATTTTGTTGCGGAGAAGAACAGGGAAGATTAGGAGGCAAGTAAGGCAGGAAAGGTAAGATAGCAGGAAGAGGCTACCACGGAATGTGTGATTCGGGTTGCCATAAAGTTCACCACCAAACCTGTAGAGAATGTGCAGCGGCAATTACAGAATGTTGGTACGCAGAGTTCACCCAGTCGGCTTTGGCGATAAGGGCGAATTCTTTTTTTTGGATAAAGTGAGAGGTTTCGGGAACGGCTTCCGTCTATATAGTACAGAACCATGCATGGAAGCTGTGGAGAAGGGGGATTACATGAATCAACAGATACCGGAGGAGGAGCTTATTCAGCGTATTGTTGCAGGGGATAAGCAGTTGTTCTCCGTGCTAGTGGATCGATATAAAAATAAAGTCTACGGCATCATGCGCGGAATGGGCGCGAGTCATCCGGATGCACAGGATCTCGCTCAGGATACGTTTATTCGCATCTATCGTTATCTCCCTTCGCGGCGGGAGGGAAGCAGTTTCTCGTCGTGGGTGTATACCATTGCGGTGAATCGGATGCGGGATTTTATACGGGAAAAGAAACCCGTCATGTTCCCGGTCAATCAGGGGATCGAACCTGTCAGTAATGAAACACCTGAAAAGCGTGTGCTGCATAAAGAGATGCAGCGTGAAATATATCGACAGCTCGAACAGTTACCTGAATCGTATCGCCTGGTGTTATTACTGAAGTACACAAACGAGTTGAGCTATGAAGAGATTGCAGACATTACAGGCATGAGTTCAACCAAAGTGCGCAACGCCCTTTATCGCGGGAAAAAAACGCTGAGGAAGCAAATGGAACGCAAAGGAGGTTTAGCTACGTATGAAGCCTATTTCAAAGGATGAAGATCGGTTGTGGGAAGAGCACCTGTTCCGTGAGGAGCCGGATGCGGATTTCACGCTTAAGGTCATGCAGAAGCTGGATGGCGTGTCCATGGAAAGTGTGGAAGAAAAAAGTCCATTCGTGAAAAAATCTATGAGAGCACATTGGATGCGCCGGACTGGAATCGCCGCAGCGGCAGTTGTGATTCTTGCCGGAGGGGCCTGGTATGCTTTTGATCACACAGCAGAGCCAGCGCAACCCGCGGTAAATGCTGTAGATCGTCTGCCATTGCCTAACATACCTGTGCCTGAAGAATTGAAATATTCCTATTTTGCGGATGATTATAAACGTCTTAAACCTCTTGGACTTGTGGTTAATCCGGATATCAATATCAATGACCAGGGCTACACGCTTAAAATTGAAGACGTGCTTGTAGACCGATCTCATATGGTAATGACCATGCAACAAACAACACCTGATGGATTAGGGGTATCACGGTTTCTGCCTGAGTTGGGGAGAATTCATGTTACGGATGAAGAGGGGCGACAGGTTGCCACTCTTGCAAGAGATGCAAGAACAAAGGGCCCTCTAACTGAACGATTGTTATTCCAGTTTCATGATGAAATTCCGGATCAAGTGGTCGTGCGGGGTGAACTGCGTAATTTAAATGTGGGCAGATATTATGATTACGAGAAGAAATCCTACGAAGATAGAGATGTTACGGTGGATTGGAGCTTCAAATTCAAGATCGATATGACCAAAGCCAAATCATTGGCTGTTGAAAATTCTATGGATAACACATATACGACGCCAGAAGGACTAAAGCTTGATATGACACAGCTTGTACGCACGCCAAACGGAACTCGGCTTGACCTGAATGTGAGTCTGGATGATGAACTTCGTGCCAAAGTTGATGAGAATTGGGCGAGCTATATGAGTATCATCTACCATCTTGAGATTCCTGAAACAAATGAATATCGAATTTTCAATGGAATAAGACCAGATGCCCGTCAAGCCAAGTTCCAGCTCCAAGATCAGAGTGACTTAAGGAACGGTGGGCCGTTGAAGTTGTCAGAGACATGGGACCCTGCGTTGGTAACGGTAGATGCGAAGAACATTCGCTTTGTTCTGGATGGTTACACCCTGCCGGTGAAAGAAGAGAAATCAGTGGAAGTTGACCTGAATAAGAGGCGTAAGGACACGAATTTTTATACTTTTGCACAATTTGAACAGCTTGGAGATAAAATATTATTCTATGATTTTGAGTACGAGCCACTGATGGAATCGTATGATCCTCCGAAGATTGATGTAAAGGAAGGGTATTCACTAGTTCTGAAGGGGAGTGGGACGTTCCGAAATGCTTTCATGGGTGATCGCTGGGTTGCAGTAGATTCGGATGGAAAAGAGTATCCTGTTGAAGTGAACGGTTATCCGGATCAACCTAATAATAACGGTGAATACGTTGAAGATGATCTGCAATTAAAAATTCGGGGGTTTAACGAAGAAAAGGGTACAAAATTCACTTTGAAAAGAACCGTAGTCAATAGAGAGTATCGTGATGTGAATTGGGAAGTGGATCTTCCGTCGTACGATAGCCTGCCTTGGCTGAAATAACCACTAGTACAATTCCTCAGACATGAAGTAAATGAAGCTTCGAATGGATGATATAAGGATGGGTGGATGGATCATCAGATTTAAGTGTGAATGTACAGGAATATAAGGATATAAGCCTAATATACGAAAAAGGCCCTGCATAATATGCGGGGCCTCTTTTGTATGCACCAGACTTATGGGACAGCAAGTACCTAACGAATTCATCTTCAGAAAAGAGCAGTACCTTTTCCGAATTATGCCGATTCCCTTGGAATCAACGTAGTCGATAACATAATCGTCTCTTTCGGCGTTCCCGGGCGTTCGATCCGGCGTTGTAAAGCTTCAACGGCACGCTGTCCGAGTTCCTCTTTGCACAGGTTAACCGTGGTCAGGGGCGGGGAGGACGTAACGGCAGAATGTACATTGTCGATACCGATGACAAGACAATCTTTAGGCGTGGAGATGCCCATCTCCTTTAATTTGTGCATCCACTGCAAGGCGATATCATCATTAACACCAATCCAGGCATCAGGGCGCTCGTCCTCTGGCATGTTTTGAATGGTGGTAGCCAATTGGTTAACCCATTCGCCGTTCTCATACGGAATATTCCATTCTCTGAGGCTGGTCGTATGACTGGTGTCCACATGGAAATGGTTCAAGGCCAACTCAATCCCGATCTTCCGCTGCGCGAAGCTGGCAGCACGACCATCATCTGTGATGAGGCCGATCCGTCGGCAATTCAGAGACATTAGATATCTAGCCACGGTGATGCCAGCTTCCAGATTATCATGGCTGATCGTATCACAATTCAGCAGGGGTTCCTGATGATCTACCAAAATAATAGGCCGACCCGTCTGAGAGAGTCGTTGCAGAACCGTATGCGGGAAAGCTCCCATGACAATAATCCCGGCACAACGTTCCCAGTCCAAGTGAGGAGCAATAGCTTTTTCGGGTGAGGTGTTCTCGTCCGTCACTCCGAGTGAGGGAGATACAATGGCATGATGCCAACCACGCTCATTACAGGCGGAGATCATGCCTGACAGAACACGTTGCCAGTAGTGGGGTTCACCGCGGTTGAGCTGATTCATGCATATGAGAGCAAACGGTGGATCGGACGGATCTGCATGGTTTGCAGTAGCAGAACTATTGCTAGTACCTGGAGTACTTTGGCGATACCCCAGTGCCCGAGCGAGTTCCAGAACCCGTGCGCGTGTTCCTTCACTGACACCCGTCTTGCCACTGAGTGCGCGGGAGACGGCATATTTGGATAATCCGAGCTGGTCAGCCAGCGTCTGAATGGATACTTTGCGTGACATATCATTACTCCTTCATTTGACGATCATCTTCTGACACAGTACACTTACAAATAATAATGTTATTATAAATTATCATAACAAAAATAACAATATAGTTATAAGGAGACGACATCCATGGAACAGTTCAGATTACCGAAAATCCCTATGCCGCATCTGGAATTGCCGCAAGCTGTGCAGGATATTCTGACTGAGGCGGACGAGCGTTTGCAACATCGACCGAGATTGCTGACTCAGTTTCGCAATTGTTTTCCGAATACACTGGAAACGACCACGAAGCTACTGGAGGATGGGACAACCTTTGTGATTACAGGGGATATTCCCGCCATGTGGTTAAGGGATTCGGTAGAGCAGGTTATGCATTATGTTCCACTTGCGAAGGATGATGAGAAGTTGCAACGTATCATTGGAGGGCTGATCAAACGTCATACGTTCTACGCTGATATGGATATCTATGCCAATGCGTTCAATGAAACAGCGAATGGATGGCATTGGGATGCCAATGATGAGACGGAGATGTCGCCCTGGGTGTGGGAACGGAAGTTTGAATTGGATTCCCTCTGTTTCTCCATGAAGTTGGCTTATGCATATTGGCAGGAGACTGAACTTACGGATATATTTGACGAGCGCTTCAAGAAAGTAATGGAGAATATCGTACACCTGTGGGAGATAGAACAGCATCACACAGAGCAATCACCTTACCGGTTCATGCGCCGTAATTGTCCTGCCCATGATACGCTGCGTAATGAAGGATTGGGTATGCCGGTGAATTATACGGGGATGATTTGGTCCGGATTTCGTCCGAGTGATGATGCCTGTGATTTTCATTATAATATTCCGGCGAACATGTTCGCTGCGGTAACCTTGCGCCAGATGGGGGAGATCGCGAAGTGGGTGTTCCGGGATGAGCAGCTGGTGAGTCAAATGGCTCGTTTGGAAGAAGAAATACGACATGGCATTTCCCTGTACGGTACTTACCGTCATCCGGAGTATGGACAGATATATGCCTATGAGACGGACGGTTACGGCAACTTTTGTCTGATGGATGATGCGGGCACACCTGGACTGATGTCCATACCGTATATGGAGTATGCTTCGATTGAAGACAAGGTGTATCAGAACACACGTCGATTTATTCTGAGTAAGGAAAATCCGTTCTATTATGAAGGGAAGGTAGCCAAAGGTATTGGCAGCCCCCATACCCCTCCGGGATACATTTGGCACATGGCGCTATCGATGCAGGGTCTGACCGCAGACAATGACGAGGAAATGCTGGCGATGATTGAACTACTGGAAAACACGGATGCGGGTACCGGATATATGCATGAGGGTTTCCACGCCGATGATCCAAACACGTTCACTAGACCATGGTTTGCTTGGTCCAACAGCCTGTTCTCGCAGTTGGTGTACAAGGCAATGAAAAAAGGGATTATATAAAATGATGAAAGTTCAAAAAAAACTCTCTGCTCGCGAAGCAGCCGTTCCGGTTACGAATCGTTCTTTTGATCGCTGTTATCCCCGGATTTCCTGATCGACTTTTGTAAAGTCGAAATCCGGTGATAAGCGTATGCTTCCGATGCAGCTTTCTTTCAGAAAGCTTTTAGGCGAACACTTTGCTTCTTCAGAATCGATTTCGTCCCCTACACTACTTTTACTATCGAGCGCGACTGTTTTTGAACGATATCATTTTTAGAATAGGTGAGTAGGTAAAAAAACAAGAAAGCCCAAACTGCTGAACTTTGCAGTTGGGCTTTGTTTGATATGAAAAACACAGGCGCTTTGCTATGTGTTTTTCAGTAGATCGGCGATGAAGACTTTCTGGCCTGTGTGGGCGCTTTCCAGGGAAGCGAGGACCATGGCCATGCTGAACTGGTTATCACTGCAATCGGTCTCAGGCAGTCGGCCGGATTCCAGTGCGGCGAACATGTCTTCGAGACAGCCGTGATGACCTGTTTTGTCCATGACAGGCAGTTCCGCTTCAATCCGCTCACTTGGCTGGAAAAAGGATGGTTTTCCATCAGCATCCAGGCTTTGCGAGGTAACTACTTCAGCATAGATGTCATCATGACCATCCCAGATGGCGGTTCCTTTTTCACCGATTACGCGCCAGCTTGCTTCCCATGATGTGGGTACACCTTCTGCGCACCAGGACCCGCGATAGTTGAATACGGACCCGTCGGACATCTCAAATATACATAACGCCATCGCATTGCCCTGATACCAGGAACCTGGAGGATTGAACTCATGGCAGTACACAGATACCGGGTTGGCTCCGAGAATATACCGTGCCTGATCAAACGTATGTATCGCCATATCGAGCAGCAGTGGACTATCCATCAGATCACGGAATCCGCCGAAGTGTGGCCCGAGGAAAAAGTCAGCCCCTGCGTAACCTACCTGCCCTATAGCTCCGCCGGAAATGAGGTGCTGGTAGGCGCGGATACGCGGATCGAAACGACGATTCTGCATGACGGCTTGAATGTGTCCTGTGCTGCGAGCGGTTTGCACAATATCTGTGCAGTCGGAGAAGGACTCTGCCAGTGGTTTCTCGCCAAATACATGACATCCTTCCTTCAAGGCCGTCATGGCAATGCCGTAATGACTCGCCGGAATCGTGACATCAAATACGATATTTGCACCAGTTGTTTGAATGGCTTCACGGATATCGGTGAACGCGGGGCAGGTGAGGCCATGTCTTGTAGCAAAAGCAAGGGCTGTCTGTTCATACAGATCGACCAGTCCGACGATTACTGTATCTGGCCTTTGCAAGGCATAGTCCGCCCACGTGTTTGCCATGGCACCGCAGCCAGCAATAATTACCCTATAAGGATGAGTCAAGTTCTCATCTCCTTTGCATGGATTGTGTTATACAGCTCGGATGGTTTCCTATACCGGATTGGGCACAAAATCGCCGCCGCGGCATTGTTTCAAATATCGCAATGCATGCACCTGTCCGGTCATTTCGAGTTCGTCTTTGTAGACGGGATCATGCCAGCCTTCAATATCAATCGTGCCCTGATAACCGTTCTGGCGCAGAATGGTGATAATGTCTGCCCAGTTGTTATCCCCGAAGCCGGGTGTGCGGTGCCAGACAAATTCACGTGGGCCATGCACACCGTATTCCTTGACAATATCCCAGGCAATCGTGGCATCTTTGCCATGTACGTGGAAGACTTTGTGAGCCCATTTGCGTAGCTGTGGAATAGGATCAATCAGGCTGGACATTTGATGACAAGGCTCCCACTCCAAGCCGACATTTTCATCCGGAACAGCATCGAACATCATCTCCCAAGCTGTTGGGTTATGGGCAATGTTCCAGTCTCCCGTCTGCCAGGTTCCACCCATATCACAGTTTTCAAAAGCAATCCGTACACCCCGGTCTGCTGCCCGGCGTGCAAGTTCACCAAATACTTCCTTGAACCGGGGGATGGACTCATTAATGGGTTGATCGGTCAAACGTCCGGTGAACCCGGAGACGATATCTGCACCGAAGAGCTGTGCGTGATCGATCACTCGCTCCCAGCTTGCCAGTGTATCGGCGTTGTCTCCGGCTCCTGTGAGCGGATTACCAAATACACTCACCGCGGAGATGACAATACCTTGTTCGTCTACGATTTCACGGACACGTTTTGCTGTCTCTGCCAGGTCCAGATCACCAGTTGTTTGCCAGAAGGTCAGGTTAAATGATTCGAAGCCGTGTTGCATGATCTGCGGGATAACGCGGACGGCGTCCTGCCCGCCTACAAGGGTACCGATTCGTAATGATTTATTCATGGTTGTATTTCACTCCAATATTGGCTTATAGTACTTCGTGACACACTCATTATAGCCGTGGATTAAAGGGATGGCTCTAAACAATCTTGTGTAATAATAGTCGGATCTTGTGAAGAGGGGGAAGAAGTCGTGCTGGATCTGAAAGCGCTTCACGAAAATACCCGAATTGACCATAAATCACATCCATTTCAGCTGTTCCAAAATCGGTGTTCAGATATGAAAGCGGAAGAATGTATTCTGTATTTGCATTGGCATGAACATTTCGAACTGATTGTTATGCGCAAGGGCAGTGCGCTGTTTCATATTGATAGCAAACCTTATGTGGTTCGAGCAGGTGAGGTCATCATTATTCCTGGAGGTACATTGCATGTCGGATATGCTCTGGATGAGGGGGATGTGCATTATGATTCCGTTGTAGTTAACCGTGCACTGTTCCATGATTTCACTCATGATCCTGTGCATGAGCAATATGTCGCGCCGTATCTGGAAGGAAGAGTGAGATTTCCAGTCAAACCGGCAGAGGAAAACACAGCCTGCACAGGCTATTATTCTTTGCTGAATGAAGCCGTAGAGGAAATGGCGTTACAGCCCCCGGCTTATCAGCTCGTGGTGAAATCCAAGCTGCATGCCTTGTTCACCCTGCTTGCGCGAACCTTTATGCCGCAACAGCTACCGGATAAAACGGTCGGATCGTATTTTCCAAACCGCGAACGCTTCAAGCAGTTGATTGCACAGATTGAAGCGGACCCCACAGGTAAGATGTCTGTTACGGAAGCGGCAAGTCATGTGGGATTAAATGCGTATCACTTCTGCAAAATGTTTAAAAAGCTGACCGGACGTACCTTTGTAGAATACGTGAACGGGTGCAGGATGAGTGAGGCAGAGCAACTGCTGCAAGGCAGTAGCCTGACCATTACGGAGATCGCCGCCAGAGTAGGCTGCGACAATGCCAACTATTTTACGAAGTTATATAAACAGTACAAGGGAGTAACTCCTTCCGGGGGGCGAATGAAGAAACAAGTCTGAGTCACAAAAGTCCGCTGCTCATCGTCATGTATGCATTAAGCGGAGGGGATTGATGTACATGACAGAGCATCATAATGAACCAGTATGGGATGTTATCATCATTGGAGCAGGCATTGCCGGTTTAACCGCCTCGATTTATCTGGCCCGTGCAGGAAAGACTGTACTGTTGCTCGACAAAGGGGCTCAGCTCGGAGGACGCGCTATCTCAAATGAGATTGCGGGAGCACGCGTAAACTTGGGGGCTCATGCGCTCAGTAAAGCAGCGTTACCCATTCTCCATGAGGTAGGCGTCACACCTATCGGATCAGTACCGAAACCGCCAGATACCTTGGTGTTTGAAGGAACAAACGGCGGGAATAAGACAATTTCCCTAGCGCAGCTCTTGCTCGGATCGTTTTTGAAATGGAGAGAGAAGTGCCAGCTTCTTCGGTTCTACAGTTCTCTCCGAAAGGTAGATACATCCGTTTTGCATAACGTTAGTTTGCAGACTTACCTGGAAACCCTGGTATCCAGTCCACGTGTACGTAGTGTCGTATTTGCGCTTGTTCGTTTGAGCACCTATTGCGATGCTCCTGATCAGGTAAGTGCTGGCGCCGTCATTGAACAACTCAAACAGAACCAAGTATTGTATATAGATGGAGGTTGGCAATTCCTCGTTAGTCGGCTCACAGAACAAGCTCAGCAGGCGGGTGTATCCATCCGCACAAGCTCGGTCGTACGAGAAATTGCCGGAAGTTATCCTCAGATGATGGTTTCCTTAAAAGATGGTTCACAGTTGACGACTCGCCACCTCTTATCAACGGCTGGCCCATTGGATACTTTAGCTCTGCTTAATCCTGCTCTTTCACCCATTGAAGCCAAACTGTATCACAAGTTAACTCCTGTTCGAGCCGCATGTCTGGATCTCGTCGTGTCCGGGATGCCTCAACCGAAAACAAAATTTGTTTTAGGCGTAAATCATCCTTGGTACTACTCCAACCATTCCGCCGCGGCCTCCTTATCAGAGAACCCTGTATATGAAGTTGTGCATGTGATGAAGTATTTGTCGGAATCATCAAAATCGGATCCAAGGCAGGATGAAGACGAACTAAAGGGCTTTCTCGATTTGATTCAGCCGGGGTGGCGCGAGCATATCATTAAGCAGCGGTTTCTTCCACGAATGCTTGTCTCACATGGCAGTGTCACAGCTGAGAACGGAGGTCTCTCGGGTAGACCTGGATCTGAGATCACAGGAAGACCGGGGCTCTATGTTGCTGGCGATTGGGTAGGGGATGAAGGGATGCTGATTAATGCCTCTCTGGCGAGCGCAAAACGGGCTGCTCAAATGATAATAGAAGGTAGAGGAATAGATAAGGAAGGAATACATTATGGAGATTGAATTGGTATACAGGACATATAGACCCCTTCTTCTTTCTATCGCATATCGTATGCTGGGATCTGTCATTCATGCTGAGGATGTGGTTCAGGACGCATTTGTAACAGTACAGCAGCAGGGTATTCATAAAGAGGGTAGCTCTGTTCGGAACCTGAAAGCATACTTATGCAAAATGGTAACTAACCGTTGTCTCGATTACTTGAAATCAACACGTAAAAAAAGGGAACTATACGTCGGGACATGGCTGCCGGAACCTCTGGTGCAAAATTATAAGGCTTCTCGAGAATCCGTTTCAGCGGTGGAACATGATCCACTTCAAACGATTGAACTGGAAGATACGATTTCGTACGCCTTCCTGGTCATGCTTGATCGGCTAACCCCAATTGAGCGCGCGGTATTTATTCTGCGAGAAGCTTTTGAATTTGATTATGGCGATATAGCAGACTTCTTGAACAAGACGGAGGTCGGCTGCCGGAAAATATACAGTCGTCTTAAACGTAAAATCCAGGACGAGCCGGAAGTCGAGTTGACTCCCAGCGTTCAGTCCGAGCAGCTTGCGCTTCGTTTCCTCCAAGCCACGTCGAGTGGAGACATGGGAGGACTATTAAAAATGCTTTCCCACGATGTCGCCTTGTACAGTGATGGTGGTGGTAAAGTTGTGGCAGCAATTAAACCCGTTACATCAAGCCAGCGGGTGCTAGCGTTCATTCAAGGGCTCTTATCTAAAGGGGACAGCGCTGGTATTGTACGTCTGGTCAAGGTCAATGGACAACTAGGATTTGTATTAAGCAGCCCCTCTGAGGCATTCCCGACTGTGGTCAGCCTAGCTTTTAGAAACGATTGTGTTGAGCGGATCTATATCTTGCGTAACCCGGATAAGCTGCAACATCTGAATTTAGGTTAAATTGAAGTGAATTTGGATACTCATTTCATAAATCTGGAGAACAGACGATTGGCTTTCTTGGCGAGGTCGTCCATTTTGACGTTGGCATGATCGAACTGATTATATCCCCATTTGATCGTTTGCAGCATGCGTGGAGATATGGGCGTTCCTTTGATCCGTGGATAGATGTTGTGATAAGCCCAAACGAGATGCTCCCAGCGATTGTCATTGCCGTCTTGGATATACTCGGATACGTCAATCACTTTCCCACGTCCATCCTGAAGTATTACATTTTTCAGATGAATGTCGCGAGGGTTCAGCCCGCGACTGCGAACGGCTTCTCGCGCTGCGTCCACATCGAGCATCACCTGCTCGGGGACGGGGATTCCTTTTTCCAAACATTCCAGCAAGGTATCCCCGGGTTCAAAACTGATCACGAGTACATTCCGGCCGCTGCCGTAATAGGTAGGGAAGTATGGCAGACCTTTGAGCTGCTCGTATACCTGTTTTTCATTTTCGAGTTTGTCCAAGGCATGATCCGAGTACATCTTGAAGGCATACTGCGGCAAGCCGTCATACGTAAATACAGCCGCATCCGTACCTGTGCCAATGCAATTCAATCCTTCTACATCGCCGATGATGTTCACGAGCTCATTCCGGTCGCTTCCGATGACTTGGATCTGTTGTAATGCTTCTTCCGCCTGGAACCAATCCGGTCGATTCATGGGTGGTGCCTCCTTTTAGGATATGCCTGTACAATTTTTTTTCATATAATCATTTTCTAACGAACTGAGTAAGTCTTATTTCACGTAAATTGGCAGATCTGAAAATGTAACGAATCAGAGACACGCTATTGGCTCATTTGCTTGCAGTAAACATGTTCTACAACCGAATAAGACTAATTAGCTTGTCTGGGGTTCGTTAAGTTCCGTAAAACCTCATGATCCACGTGATAAGGTGTGTGAGATTCGTTAGCGCCGGGCCCGCACTGGCCTCGGGCTAGACCGTACTAACATCCCGGTCCCGGATTCGCTGCCCTCTATAGAGTATATTATGCGTTCTGCTCCGCAATTTCATCTTTTGGTGATGTTACTATATAAACGATACGGATCGAATCGGAAACGGTTGCGTCAGAAGAAAATAACGGAAGCACGCTTGCGGCAAGGTTGCCCGGGCTTTATACTGTGAGCATTAAGGGATCTCATGCAGATTCGGCATACAGAAAGGCAGATTACTTATGGCACAATACCCGCAGTGGTCTTATTCGCAGTCGCGGGCGAGTATGTTCGATGAGTGCCTGCGCAAATATTATTATCATTATTACGGTGCCCATAACGGCTGGAAGACAGACTCTGCTGATGAGATGCAGGTTCGTCTGTACCGTCTGAAGCAGCTCAGCAATCTGTATCTTGTCTTTGGGGACCTCGCGCATCGGATGTGTGAGTCGGCGGTACGCAGCAGGGAAGAGGGCAAAGATAAACCGCGTGAACACTTCCTGGAACAGACGATACGCAAGCTGCTGAATCAGGCGTATGTGGAATCCATGGACGCGGATCAGTGGCGGCTGAACCCCAAGAATCGCACGATGCTGTCGGAGATTTATTACGGGGATGACACGTTAAATGACCGGATCGCCACGATTAAGGAACGGGCTTCGGCCTGTGTCGGTAACCTGTACCAGACGCTTACGTGGGAGGACTTGTCCCGAGCAAGTACGGACATTCTGGAGATCGAGAAATGGGATACCATGATGCTGCACGATACGCGTGTGTATGTGAAGATGGATTTATTGTATCGACGCAGTAACGGCAATATTGTTATTGTGGACTGGAAGACGGGCAAAGAAGATGACTTCTCGGATCAGCTAATGCTCTACGCGTCCTATGTAAGGGAGCACTACCGAATTCCTTTGGAGCAGATTGAGCTTCGTGTGGAGTACTTGTTAACCGGAAAACACCGGGAGTTTACAGCGACAGAAGAGGATATCCGGAAGGTGGAGGAGAACGTGGGTCGTTACATTGAGGAGATGCGATCCTGCGTGGAGGATGAGTATTACAACCGTCCCAAGGACGTCACCTACTTCACAGCGATGCCATCGCACCGGTCCTGCCGGGATTGCAACTTCCGCGAAGTGTGCAGTGAGCGAGCAGTCTGAAGCGCCCAAACCGTAGGAAACTAAAGGCCTTATACCAACTAATGAGTTATTTCATATGTGAAAAAAAACAAGAAGCGCAAGCCGGGAACATCATCTGCCCGACTTGCGCTTCTATTGCATTCCACAGGCCTGGCGACAAGGCGCCGGGTGGAACGATCATATCAAGATTACTGGACAGCGGCGGTATTCTCCAGCGCCTGACCCGCAGGAACATAGGCATGCCCGAGATCCCGGGCAACCGCCTCATACGTGATGTGTCCATTCAGCACGTTGACCGCGCTGTGAATGGACGAACTGCCGCGAATCGCGGCGGCTGCACCGTGGTTGGCCAGCTGCAGCGCATAAGGCATGGTGGCGTTGGTCAGCGCCACCGTGGAAGTACGCGGCACGGCGCCCGGCATGTTCGCCACCGCGTAGTGCACGACGCCATGTTTCACATAGGTCGGTTCATCGTGGGTTGTGATATGATCAATGGTCTCAACGATCCCGCCCTGATCAATCGCGACATCCACTATGACCGAACCCGGTGCCATCGTCTTAACTACTTGCTCGCTGACAAGCGTTGGCGCCTTGGCGCCCGGAATCAGCACCGCACAGATCAACAGATCTGCCGCCGCAACAGCTGTTGCAATGTTGGACGGGCTGGATACCAGCGTGTGGATCTGATTGCCGAAGATATCATCCAATTGGCGCAGCCGATTCAGATTCAGGTCAAGGATGGTCACATCGGCGCCAAGACCAATAGCAATTTTGGCTGCATTTGTTCCCACCGTTCCGCCACCAATAATGATTACTTTCCCCCGACTGACGCCGGGTACACCTGACAACAGAATGCCCTTGCCACCTTCCGTTTTCTCCAGTAGCTGTGCTCCGATCTGGGAGGCCATGCGGCCTGCAACTTCACTCATAGGGGTGAGCAGGGGTAGGGCACTGTTGACCTCCAACGTCTCATACGCAATAGCCGTTACCCGACTTTTAATAAGGGCTTTGGCAAGCTCCGGTTCCGCTGCGAGGTGCAGGTATGTGAACAGAATCAGTCCCGGACGAAAATATCCATATTCACTGGCAAGCGGTTCTTTCACCTTGATAATCATATCGGCTTCGCTCCACACGGACTTGGCATCCATCCGAATCTCGGCGCCCGCAGTTTGATATTCATGATCCGTGAATCCACTGCCAATCCCCGCGCCTTGTTCAATCAGTACCTGGTGACCGGCTCTGATGAAATCAGCAGCCCCGGCCGGAGTCATTGCTACACGATTCTCATTGTTCTTGATTTCTTTGGGAATTCCGATTCTCATCACCATGCACCTCGTCCATTTATTGGTTGTTAGCTTATACTACAAGTTTATGACTTGGATAATCGTTTTGCACCTTACTTGATGTCTAATCTTTAGAAATTGAACTCAACATATTGTCGAAAAAGACTGTTCAGGACATTTGTCCATGAATTATAATGTAAGAAAAAATAACACGAAGAGGGATCGCCATTGCGAAATGACCGTGTGTTTACGATCAAAGATATCCTTGCACGTCCGGTATTTGGCCGAGCACGACTAGCGGCAGGGAAGGATGGAGTGAACCGTCAGGTTGGCTGGGTTCATGTATTGGAGATTACCAATGTATCTCCATTCGTAAGCCCCCATGATCTTATTTTATCCACTGGACTTTGGCTTCAATCGGAAGAAGGGCGCGAAGAGTATCTGCTTCAGCTCATTGGCAGTGAGGCAGCCGGGCTGTGTGTGGAGTTTGGTACCAGCATATTCGGAATCCCGGAAGAACTGATTGAACTGGCGGACAGACACCAGTTTCCGCTAATCGTATTTGAGCAACCGGTCCGTTTTGTCGAGATTACACAGGATATTCACTCTCTACTCATTAATCATCAGCACCAACTGCTGAAAAGTCTGGAAGCCTACTCCCGCCAGCTTCAGCAGCGTACATTACAGAGTACGGACATGTCTGCTGTGCTGAACCTGTTGCATGAATACGCTGCAAAACCGGTGGTGTACATCTCGTCTATGGAGCCGGGTAGCTTTGTGCCCGAACTTGCTCCGGAGATGGAGCAAGCAATCTATACCTGGTATGAACAGGAGGTAGAACATCTGGATCTGAATGATTCGGATACTGAATTATGGTTCCACATAGACGAAGAGAAGGCTCTGTTGTGTCATCCGGTCGTTTGTTTTGGCCAGGTATTTTCGGCTGTAGGCATGATTGTGCATCCCGCAGCTCCAGTGGAATATCTCAAGCTGTTGCTCGATTATACGGCGAAGGCGGCGGCAGCGCTCACGCTTCGTTCCCAGTTTCTTGAAGAGAAGATGGTCCGCAATCAGAACGAGCTGATCCAGGATCTGATGAATGGCAACATCCATCAGGAGGAGCAGGCCCAGACCCGAATGGGACTTCGTTTGCTGGTGAAGGGACAGTACTGGTTTGCGGGAGGGGTCATCGAGATTGAGCATCGATTGAAGGGTACGGGCCGGGAGAGGATGGAAGCGAATCATCAGGATGTTCTTGTCCTGCTTCGTTCCCTGCTCAAGAAGAACAATCTGCCTAGCCTGATTATGCTGAAGAACAACCAGGTATATCTGTGCTGTGCGAAGGAAGCGGTTACGGCCGCTGCACGTCATCAACTGCTGCGATTGCTGGAAGGAATCGCCCTGGATGTGAAGCGGTTTGCCAGCCGTAACTTGAACCAGGTTATGATTCATGTAGGATTTGGCAAGTTTCGCAGCCGTTTGACCAGTCTGCCGGAGAGCCTTCAGGAGGCCTATCAGGTGATCGAAGTTTCGAGATCGGTAGATTCGATGGAACATGTTCACTTTTACGAACGTATGGGTATATATCAAATGTTAAAGGCATTACCCCAATCCTTCCTGCAACCCTTTGTCCAGGATCACCTGGGTATGTTGATTGAACATGACCAAACGCATCACCTGCGATTGGTAGAGACGTTGGATGCCTACTTGCAGAACTTTGGTTCCAAACGGGATGCGGCCGCCCAGTTATTTATTCATCGGCAAACGTTGTACAACAGACTGGAGAAGCTGGAAGAACTGATGGGTCCAGGTTACATGGATCAAGGGAGAAGAATCTGTCTGGAGATGGCGCTGCTCGCCCACGTGATGATTGAGAATGGACAGTGGCAATCCTCTTGATGAGGTGAAAGGGATGCAACACAGACTGTGCATCGATCTTACACTACCTTGAGCACAGTCTAGCAGTTTTTACTAATCCGCCGGGTGTGTCGTAATGAAGTAGGCAGGCGTTGCAGAGTGGAAGTGGAGCGTCGGCCACGATAAAGCTTCGTTTGACCGGAGGAAGGTGCCAGTGATAATGAAGAAGGAGCAGCCAGCCGATACGGGGGTGACGACCGGTCGGGACGTCCTTCCTGTTCTGCTTCATTGTCCTCCATTGAAATGCCACTTTGGTGCAGCCATTCATTAAGTCGTTTAGGATTGATTCCAAGTTGTCCGCTCAGATTACAGATATCGAGGTTTATTCTCACACAAATCCGCCTTTCCTGGAATATCGGGCTGGTAGTAGGGTATGAAAGGGAAGCATGAATTCGAGATCGGTAAATGCTCATGTACATGTTGGCTGTGCTTGATTGGCGGAATGATCCATTATGTTAAGAAGTAGCGCGGAGGGGTCTATGTATACCTTGTAAAAACGTTTCCATGTCCGCTGTTTTGAATATTTCCATTAAATTGGCTTTTAACAAGATTCTATCACTTCACATGCAATTGCGCGTCTCAATATAGTCTCAATTTTGTGAGAGAAAAAAGTATATTAAAAGTACCAGTATCTAGTACGGAGGACATATATGGGAAACAGTAGTGAGGCTCAATACGACAAATATGTTGAGGATGGCAAACGTTTCATTGGTCGAACCAAGGAACTGACGACACTGGAGCGGTGGTTCAATCATCCGGAAGCGCCACTCACCATATTTTCAATTACGGGTATGGGAGGCATTGGTAAATCTTCCTTGCTTTCAGAGATGTTATCTGTCTCTCGGGATCGAGGTGCGACGGCAATATGGATGGATGGTCGATCATGTGGGGCAACTCCTTCCGTTTTTATGGATTATTTGTCCTCTACATTAGGCTTGGAAACAATGGATAGTGAAGGATACCCGCGACCATTGAGTCTGCTGAGAGACACATCGATCGAGAAGAGATTGGTTCTGGCCGTGGATAATTATGAAGAGCTTGCTCTGTTAGAAAGCTGGTTCATGGAGGTCTTTGTATCCAAACTTCCGTTAAGAGGGATACTTGTCATTCTTGCATCACGCCCGGAACTGGCGTCCACCTGGCGGACACATCCCCGATTACATCAGAGATTTATACAGATGCGGCTTCAACATTTCACAGTTGATGAGATTACGGAATACATCACGGTGGCAGGCTTTCTGAATCAGGGGATGGCAGGTACCATTACGCGAATGACCGATGGACATCCGCTGGGGCTGGCCCTTGCTGTAGAAGCTGCGGATCAGAGGAGGAATCTTCCACAGTCCGAATGGGCTGAACTGTCACATATGATCAGTGCACGATTGTTATTGGAACTGACGAATTCCCGTCTACATCCCATGGTGGAGGTACTGACACTGATTGAGACAGCCAATCAGGAATTGTTATCATCTGTCCTGGACATGACTGTGACGCAAGAAGACTACCACATGCTGAGACAGATGTCGTTTATTCGTTCCGGTCCGAATGGTCTTGGACTGCATGACATGGCCAGGGTACATCTGCTACGGGATTTTCGACAGCGTGAGCCACATCGGTTGCAGACATTGCGTATCAAGATTGCGAAGCTGTTGAAACTGCTACATGAATACGCAGGGGCTCATGAGCGTCGTCAAATCGCCCGAAAGATGCTGCTGCTCTGTCAGGAATCGATGCTTCAATACCGCAAGTACGCAGACGTGTCTCGTGATTCCCTGTTCTCCCCTCTTGAGACGATGAGAAAAGAGGATCTGCCCGCTCTGCACAGCTTGTTACAGCAATGGTGCGAGTACAGCGTGGAACCATGGCAGGCTGTGTCCTATGGCCCGTTCCTGGATGAGCTGGCGCACCGTTATCCCGAAGGGATCGTATTGATGCGTGACCAGCTTGGAGAGCCGATCGCCATGTTCATTACAGTGCTAGTACATAGGGAAAGTAGCGGGCTGCTACTGAAGTATTTTCCGAATGAGATGCATGAATGCTTCACTCTACAGGAGCTTGAGAATGACCCGGATCAGAGTGATACTCACTTTGCATTGCTGGCTGCGGCAAGAGATGATGTGCCTGGTTATACACGAGAAGAACTGGTGGGATACATGGCACTGGATCGACTATCTCTACTGGGTGATGGTGCGAGAGCGATGCTCGTTGCAACGAATCCTCACCTGAAACTATTTTTGCAAAGTATTGGATTCCAGATGCGAAGAACCCGCACTCGTGTCTGTGACAGATTCGAGGACCAGGCGGACATACTTGATTTGGATTTGCGTAGCGGGCAATTCGGAGAGTGGGTCATGTCTCTGCTTGATCCGAAATCAACAGAAGATCGTATACAGCCGGAAACAACAGAAGTGGATGGTGTCATCTGGACTGAACAGGATGTTCGCAAGATGTTGGGGGATCTTCGTTCCCCGGGAGAATTACATGAATATGCTGACAGGGTTAGAGGAGTAAAGGATGGAATCCAGTTACAGCTGTATGTCATGGATCTGTTGGAAGGCAGAGTACATGGCCTATCTCCACAGGATCAGATGCTGTTATACGCGGCCTACTGGACGCATGCTGGCAATCCAACTGCCGCAGCCCAGACGTGTTCCATGAGTCGGGCGACATTTTATCGCCATCTCAGAACAGCGCTGACTCGCTTGGCGCGGATTTTGTAGGGTTCTATTCGTTCATCATACCGATAATGAAGACATGAAGAGGCTGGTCATAGACCAAGCCTCTTCATGCGGTTATAGAGCGTTGCCCTGGAGATGCCAAGTTGCTTGGCGAGTGTTCGTTTGTTGCCATCTGCTGCTTTCAGATATTGAATTAGAAGTTGCGCCTCATAGGTGTCCAATTTTTGCTGGTAGGTAACACCTGAGACAAGTTCGGAATCATTCGAGGTATCTAATTCGTCCACATTTGCAACGGATCGAGGTTCTTGTTCTGCTCCCGCCGAATCCTGACGTTGCTGATTTTCGTTGTTGGCGTGTGAATGGATTCCGGATGCCAGTTGAATTTCGGACTGTTCTTGCATGGTGAGGGAAGTGAGGGTATCGGGCAGATATTCCTGCTTCACCTCACCATCTGTCGTCAGAATGGTCAGGCGTTCGATCACATTTCGTAATTCACGTACGTTGCCTGGCCAATCATATTGGAACAGCAACTTGAACACTTCAGGTGGAACCAACTCAATATGACGGTTATAGAGCAATGAGAATTCTTGAAGGAACGTCTGGGTTAATTCATATATATCTTCCTTGCGCATACGCAGAGGAGGGATGACTAGGTTAATGACATTCAGCCGATAGTAGAGATCTTCTCGGAATTGATTACGGGCAATCATACTCATTAGATTCTGGTTGGTTGCCGCGATAATCCGGCAGTTGGCCTGTTTCATACGCGTTCCCCCCACAGGAAAGTAACTCTTCTCCTGCAACACCCGAAGCAGTTTCACTTGCAATTCCAATGGCATCTCACCGATCTCATCCAGAAAAAGAGTACCCCCTTCGGCAAGCTCAATCTTGCCCTTTTTGCCTTTGGGATCTGCTCCGGAGAAGGCACCTTTTTCGTAGCCGAATAACTCACTTTCGAACAAGGAAGCAGGGATTGCCCCACAGTTAATAGCGATGAACGGTGCAGTCTGCAATTCACGGAGATCGTGAATGGCTTTGGCGAATAACTCCTTGCCTGTGCCGCTCTCCCCGAGAATAAGTACGGTTGCTGAGGTGGTACTGATCTTGCGAATGGTCTCCATGCACTGCTTGATGACCGGGCTGCTGCCTTTGATTCTGGCAAATGGATCTAATTCGGGACGTAGCCGAGCAACGGCTTTCTCCAGGTGCTGGACTTTGGAGGTCATATGTAATAGTTCCTGATGTAATCGGATTTCGGTTGTTATATCCACTTCGGCAGCAACTGCACCCACAATATGTCCATCCAGTTGGACAGGACGAGCATTAATCAGGGCGAAGAGGTCGGGCCGTGGCTGATGCTGTTTGCGATAGACCGTTTCGCCGGTATACAACGTTTTGAGAGACTGTAACCGATCTGGAGGGAAAAAGTCCGCTGCGGGTTGTCCGATGATGTCTTTTTTGCTGATCGAAAAAACATGCTCCGCGCCAGTTGTCCAGTAGGCCACCTTGGCATCTTCATTAATTAATGTCAGAGCTGAACCCGCTGTCTCCAGTGTGGTCTCAAAATAAGCTTCTATTAGGCGATGCGCATGCATCATGGCATGCAAAACATCGGATACGGCGATATATCCCAATAGAGGGCCATCATCCTGAATGAATAAATAAGAAGATGTGTCGAATAAGCAGAAGGCATCTACCAACGATGTTGATGACGGAATGGTAAGTGTGGGGAGGTCTGTATCCAGAACATCCATATCCGTACGCAATAAAGACATTAATTCTGGAAGTAAATGTTTCATCGATATCACCTCAGTTAGGGCATAACTTTCAGAACTGTACCTGTTACAAGGAACTTTTATGATCGGAGTAAATGGAAATATTTGAGTGAGATAGTTATCCATATTATAGCTTTCAAAGTGAAGTGTGTATAGATTTTTTGACATGAATCATACATAAGACAATCGGAAATAGTGGTTAATTTTGTTTTGTACAACTAGAATACGCTCTCAAACTGAAGCGAAAGTGAAGCATTCATGAACATGACAGTATCAGTTCGTTAATCTCAACACATTCACTGGGCAGGTTAAGTGATTCTATATGTTGACTCTCAATTTGTCCACACCATTAAGTATCGTCTGAATAATACTATACCAAGGACTGAAATGAATGAATTCAATCGAAGGAGGGTGATGAAATGGCGATTCTATCAACTGGGCCCATTGAGAATAATATTTCAGGAATAACGGGGATCCGACTAACTCAATCCGTTACGGTCAAAATCGATAACCGGAATGCGACAGATGTGTTCACAGTGCTTCTTCGGGGCTATTACCTTAATGGAGTCAGAACATTATATGTAGAAGAACTGCTCAATGTATCACCTAATCAGGTCATAACCAAAGTTTATAATGGGAATTTTGATGCTTTTGAGTTTGTATTTTCAACCTCAGACACGGCTGCTCCAGAAGCACAAATATCCGTATGGGGTAAAAATGCCGCAGGCGAATTAGTCGCGGCTCACCGATTGGTATCCCAGGAGTTATTGGGAGAAACGCTGAGCACAACGGGTGTAACTGGAGCCACTGGAGCCACGGGTATTACGGGAGTAACAGGAGGCACCGGAGCTACTGGAGTGACAGGAGCTACGGGAGTAACGGGAGGCACTGGGACCACCGGAGTAACAGGAGCCACGGGCGTTACGGGAGTAACGGGAAGCACCGGGGTCACCGGAGTAACAGGAGCGACGGGCGTTACGGGAGCAACGGGAAGCACCGGGGCCACCGGAGTGACAGGAACCACGGGCGTTACGGGAGTAACAGGAGGCACAGGGGCCACCGGAATAACAGGAGCCACTGGCGTTACGGGAGTAACGGGAAGCACCGGGGCCACCGGAGTGACAGGAGCCACGGGTGTTACGGGAGTAACGGGAAGCACTGGAGCTACTGGAGTGACAGGAGCAACGGGCGTTACAGGGGCCACCGGAATAACAGGAGCCACGGGTATTACGGGAGTAACGGGAAGCACTGGAGCTACTGGAGTGACAGGAGCGACTGGTGTTACAGGAGCAACGGGAAGTATCGGGGCTACCGGAGTGACAGGAGCCACTGGTGTTACGGGAGCAACGGGAAGCACCGGGGCTACTGGAGTGACAGGAGCCACTGGTGTTACGGGAGCAACGGGAAGCACCGGGGCTACTGGAGTGACAGGAGCAACGGGCGTTACAGGGGCCACCGGAATAACAGGAGCCACGGGTATTACGGGAGTAACGGGAAGCACTGGAGCTACTGGAGTGACAGGAGCGACTGGTGTTACAGGAGCAACGGGAAGTACCGGGGCTACCGGAGTAACAGGAGCCACGGGTATTACGGGAGTAACAGGAAGCACTGGGGTTACCGGAACAACAGGTGTCACTGGAGCAACCGGTACAGCAGGGCAAGGGTTGTCCTCTTATGCCTATATTTTTAATACTTCAGCTCAAACTGTAGCTATTGAAGCGGATGTAATCTTCGACAGCAACCAAAATCTTACTAATATTACTCATGCGCCCAATACCGCTGCGATTATTATTGGTAATGCCGGGGACTATGCGGTGTTTTTCAACGTTGCAGGTGTGCAGGCAAACCAATTCACCCTTTATCAAAACGGAGCCCCTGTAGGTGGCAGTGTCTATGGTTCAGGAGCTGGGACTCAACCGAATCCAGGCATGGTCATTATTACGGCTGCTCCCGGTGATGTGCTGACATTACGGAATCATTCCAGCGCATCAGCTGTTGGTCTGCAAACACTAGCAGGTGGAACACAGACCAATGCTAATGCTTCTATTCTTATTCAACAGTTAAGTGGTTAACTTTTAAATAATAAATGGGTGTGTCCAGAAAAATAGACATTTAAAATTGTGGTCCTATCTCATAATTAGTGGTTGACAGTCTTCGGTCGCAAATCATGGGAAGTTCTCACTTTAATAATTTTCGCATTAAAAGAGTCATAATATAAAGTCTAGCCGCTCTTTTTGAGTGGCTAGACTTTAGCTTAATTAATAGTTAAGTTCTCTCATTAAAAACATTATTACCGGCTAGGATTCCTGTAGAGCTCATAACCATCCTCTAGAACGCTGAAGTTCGTTAAACTTAGCATTTTTGTTTATCGCTTTAATATGCGGTGGGGTCGTTAGCGCTTGGAGCGAGAGAGCCCCTTTTCGTTATTGTATAACTTGGTTTACAGCCTTGGTTTAAATGCATCTCGATGTTCTCTCAGGAATGCATCAAGTGAACGCGGCGCTCTGCCAAGCAAGCGTTGGACCGTATCCGCCGGCTTCTCTGGCACAACGGAAGACATCGTCTGAATTTCCACAACGTGGTCTGCAAGCCAAGGAGGCATCTGTCCATGTTCGATCAGATCCGTTCGAAGCTCCTCGGGTTTGAGGTTGAAGAATACGATCGGACGATTGAACAGGGTGGACATTTTATCTGCAATCTGTGCATAAGTGAATGCTTCGGAACCGGTAAGCGTATAGATGCGGTTCACTGGTTTGTCTCTAGTCAGCACTTCTGTGGCAATATCTGCGATGTCTCGGCAATCGATGAAGTTGCACGGGGAATCTCCAATGCAGCCGAAGAATACATCTTGAGTTGTAATGGTTGGTGCGAGTCGGAGCAGATTTTGCATAAAAGCATAGGGCCGCAGCATCGTATATGTCATCCCGGATTTCACTAGAGCTTGCTCGATTTGTTCATGCCAGCCTGCTACAGTTACTGGTGAACGTTCGTCATATGCTGGGCTGGATATTTTGACGACATGCTTGACTCCCTCTTGCGCAGCCATCTGAATAATGGATGTCTCTAGTTCCACTTGTTTAGGGTTGTTGGATAACGCTAGAAATAGTTGACTGGTACCCGCCAAAGCTCTGCGCATGGATTCGGAATCATTTGCATCGGCAGCACAGATTTCAATCCCGGACAACGCCAAGTCCGCCATTTGTTGACGAAGCTTATCCGGCTTTCTACTTACTGCCCGAACGGGAATACCTCTTTCCATCAAACGTCTCAAAAGTACATTTCCAATCATGCCTGTTGCTCCAATAATAGTAATCATGTTTCAATCTCTCCTTATAATGAACTTGTTTATTTGATAATGTAAGCTCGCCAGCGCCATGTCATGATCGTACAAGCTATTGCACCGGACAATGGAAAATCGAACCCAATATGATCCAACCAAGCCCATGAAGAACTCGGGTTTACGATCTGCAATACATTAGAAATCCCCCACGCCGCCACCAAGCCAAACCCTGCGCCTGCAAGTGCCAAGCAGCCCACGACAATGATTCGGGGGGCTTTTGCCACCCACCGTGTGCGGTTCTTACGGTTACGAAGCCAGAGTCCGGCCCATAGAGCCATAAGCAGAGACGCCCCTCCAATCGTTGTTAAAGCTCGTAACTGAAGGACTTCATCAGCGGTAACGATTCCCCCGATGCTTGCCATGATGGCAGGAGACAAGTAGGCCGGGATTAATTCACGCCACAGCACAAAAGGTTTTGGGGGAGGATTAGCAGCTCGGTTTGGATAAGCTTCCTCGGAAGGAATGGGGTCATTAAGGTTAACCATATCACTACTCCTTTTTTGTTTAGAAATCACTGATTTGCTTTCATCTATAAGTAATTAGGAGCCTAACTATATGGCGATGGAAATGGGCTAGTTGAACTAGCCCGGTTCACCTTTCTTCGTTATGCTCCTAGGATTTTGGTTCGGAGAAGTCGTGTGACTCATCTGTAAGTGCAGCAATACCTTGTGTTACACGCCCCAGCAGGTTGAGAAACACACTCCTTTCCTCGATCGTAAGTAATCCAACCATCGCTTCCAGTCTGGCAAAATGTTCCGCAGCCATATCCGTTAGTTTCTTCGCACCTTTGGCGGTCAAAATGACTGACTTCTGACGACCATCAACGGAACTCGTCCGACGAGCAACCAGTCCGTCGCGTTCTAAAATCTCGATTAGACCAGTTACGGTAGCACGGGTTACACCCAGATTTTCCGCCAGTTGGGAGGGCAGTTCTTCTCCTTCGTGATCTTCAAGATCTGCCAACAGACGATATCGTCCTGTCGATAAACCAAATCTGGAGAAATGGATTTCTGCAGCATGCCCAAGTTTGGCTCCTGCTACCATCAGTCTGGATGCGACAAGCACGGCTTGTGCATCCACGTCTAATTGATAGCGATCAACCTGACGCTTCGTTTGTACTAACGAAGGGATGAGGTACATATCAGTTGTTGATTTGTTTTGATTGTCCATACATATAGTATGGTGCCTAACTATATAGTTGTCAACTTTTGTTTAGACCATTCGTCAAGTTGGATGCTCTGCTAAAGTGTTCGTACAGAAAAAACCATGTGCCCAGAAAAAAAGAGGCAACATGGTTTTCTTTTGTCTTTTTTCATATATATTGATCCAGTTGGAGAATGACTATCGGAACATATTCTTAACGACCATCCAGAGATTAGCCGGTTTTTCGGCCAAACGGCGGGTATAGTACGGATACCACATGGTGCCATAAGGTACGTAACAGCGAATGCGATAGCCTTCTTTGGCGAGACGTTCCTGTTCGCTCATCCGCAGACCATATAACATCTGGAATTCAAAGGCATCCGGCGAGATTCCCCGATCCTTGGCGTATTGTTTCGTCCAGTTAATGATGTGATCATCATGCGAGGCAACCGCAGTGTACACACCCTGATCGAGGTGATTACGAATCATCGTTTTGAATTGATGAATGACTTCAGAAGTATTCTGATAGGCGACTGATCCGGGTTCTTTGTAAGCACCTTTAACCAGTCGAAGCCGGATGCCTTCCCGAATCATATCACGTGTATCTTCTTCGGTGCGATGCAGGTAGGCTTGCAATACTGTGCCTGTATTATGCAGTCCTTCCGAGTGCAGTCTTCGGACAATATCCAGCGTTGCTTGAGTAAATGGACTATCCTCCATATCAATTCGGACAAATAGATCATGCAATTTGGCTTGTGTGGCAACGGTACGGATATTTCGATAACCCTCTTCCGGGTCAAGTGCGAGGCCCATCTGGGTTGGTTTGAGCGAGACGTTGGAGTCTACGCCTTCACGTGCAATGCCTTCTACCAGGCGTACATACTCATCCCTGTACAATGCCGCTTCGCTCAGGCGGGTGATGCCTTCGCCCAGATGATCGAGTGTAGCCATAATGCCTTTATTATTGAGTATGTGGATCTCTTCGAGAGCTTCTTCCAAGGTGTTTCCTGCAATAAATTTGCCTGCCAGCTTCTTACCATATCTAATGGACAGGTTCTCTACAGCTTTGTTGCCTGCCACGGTTAATAAGGTTTTGCGATATATTTCCGTTCCCACACTCATTTTCGTTTCCTCCTTCAGCATTGTGCTAACTTAATTCAAGCAAGAAACGTGCCAGATTTGGCGATGGTCTACTATTTTTCATGAAAATTATCTATTTAAATTGGACTAAACATTTACACAAAACGGAGAGGACAGAAAGAACCTGAAGAAGCGGAGCGCTCGCCTTTATCCCCGGATTTTCCCTCTATAAAAAGGAATCAAAAAATCTGGGGATAACAGCGATCGGAAGGTTATTCTGTCATCGGAGTGGCCCGTGTGAATTTTCTTTAGTTAAATTTAACGAGAAAAATATTTCAATCCCAACCGGAGTTGGCACGGATTTTGCTACATATATTTGGTGATGAGTAACATGCAAAATAATTCAGGCGAGCAGCCAGCGAATCCCACATCCTGAAGGAGGAATCATTGATGAATATCCCTTTTGTTAACGAACCATTCACACCCTTTGCAGTCCAGGCGAACCAGGAAGCATTTGAAGACGCACTTCGTCAGGTAGAAGCTGAACTTGGGCAGGAATACCCGATTATTATTGGTGGGCAAAAAATAACAAGCAGCCGCACGTTAACTTCCGTGAACCCCGCAGCCAAGAATCAAGTCGTCGGAACGATCCATCAGGCAGATCAGGAATTGGCCGAAAAGGCCATTCAGACAGCAGCGGAGACATTCCACACATGGAAACATACTGACCCGAATGAACGGGCTCGTTATCTATACAAAGCAGCTGCCATTATGCGCCGTCGCAAGCATGAATTCTCCGCATGGATGGTTTATGAAGCCGGCAAGACTTGGCCTGAAGCCGATGCGGATACAGCGGAAGCCATTGATTTTATGGAATTCTATGCACGGGATATGCAGCGACTGAGTGAACCGCAGCCTCTCGTGCGGATTGCAGGGGAAGATAATGAGCTGAGTTATATACCGCTGGGTGTTGGTGTTGTTATTCCACCTTGGAACTTCCCGCTGGCGATTATGGCAGGCATGACTTCGGCTGCACTGGTATCTGGCAACACAGTGGTCTTGAAGCCTGCCAGCACAACTCCGGTGATTGCCGCCAAGTTTATGGAGCTGCTCGCAGAAGTTGGTCTGCCGGATGGCGTTGTGAACTTTTTACCAGGACCAGGCAGTGAAGTGGGCGATTATCTCGTGGATCATGCGCTTACCCGTTTTATCAGCTTCACCGGTTCCCGAGATGTGGGACTGCGAATTAATGAACGTGCAGCACGAACAGCTCCAGGTCAGAAGTGGATCAAACGGGTTATTGCAGAGATGGGCGGCAAGGATTCCATCGTAGTAGACAGTGACAGTGATCTGGAACTCGCGGCAGAGTCCATTACCGCTTCGGCATTTGGTTTCTCAGGACAGAAATGTTCGGCGTGTTCCCGTGCCATTATTCATAAGGATGTATATGATGAAGTATTGCAAAAAGTGATTGAACGGACACAGAAACTGACGATGGGTAGTCCGCTTGAAGTTGGCAGTCAGGTTGGGCCCGTTATCGATGACAAGGCCTATGCGAAGATCACGGAATATATTGAAATCGGCAAGGGTGAGGGGCGTCTTGTGCACGGTGGCGGTACAGGGAACGTTGAAGGTTATTTCATTGAACCAACCATAATTGCCGATGTGGATCCCAAAGCCCGGATTGCTCAGGATGAGATTTTTGGACCTGTGCTTGCGTTCATCAAAGCAGAATCATTCCAGAATGCATTGGATATCGCCAATAATACAGACTATGGTCTGACCGGCGCGGTAATCTCACGTAATCGTGAACATCTGGAACAGGCAAGACGCGAATACTTTGCGGGTAATCTGTATTTCAACCGGAAATGTACCGGAGCACTGGTTGGCACACATCCATTTGGCGGATTTAACATGTCAGGCACGGATTCCAAGGCAGGTGGAAGAGACTATCTGCTGTTGTTTACCCAGGCGAAGCTGGTATCGGAGAAATACTAGACAGAAACCCATGATCCGACTAAAAACTTCTTACATTCACTTGAATAGTATGCTATTATCCCTGCAAATCCTTTTGTTCGTATAAGAAACACAGATGCTTATTGCCTAAGGCATAAGGAGGGTAACGGATGTTAGGTGTTCAGTTGGTACAGGAACAACGTATTCGGCTGTCCATCACGCCGGAGATGAAACAATCCTTTCAATTGCTAACCATGTCTGGTCAGGATCTGACCCGTTATTTGCTGGACGCGGCGGAGGAAAATCCAGTACTTGAGGTGGAAGAACAAGCTGCGCCCCTCGCCCGGATTCCGCGGCGAATGGATCAGCGCAGGTATGGTTCCTATGATCCGCTGCTTCAGGCCAAAGGTGCCGAACCTACTCTGGAACAATTGCTGATTGCGCAAATTCGAGTGATGACAATTCCAGACGAATTGGAAAATATGGCCGTATATTTGGCAGGGTGCGTTAATGATGATGGTTATCTGACGGTTGAACTGGCAGAGGTGCAAGCAACACTTGAGCTTCCGATGAGCAAGATTGCAGCGGGACTGGAGCTTCTCCAATCGCTGGACCCTGCTGGTGTAGGTGCGCGGAATCTGCAAGAATGTCTATTGCTTCAGATCAGACGCGATCCATTGGCTGTTCAGTACGCTGAACGTATGGTGGAAGCGGGATTGGAAGCACTGGTTCCTTTTCACCCAAGTAGAACAGGGAGTCGATTAGGTATGACTTCACGGGAAGCTCAGACTGCCTATGACTATATTACACGTCTGGACCCCAAGCCCTGTCGATCCATCGGATGTACAGAACGGCCACATTACATTATTCCGGATGCCATTGTTGGGTTGCGTAACGGTGAGGTCCATTATAGTTTGCATGCAGCAGGTAACCCTCGTGTATTGATGAATGAAGCGTGCTTCCGCTGGATCAGGGAAGAGGCTCCGGACGCAATCTGGTCTACCCGGGTGGCAGAGGCGAGGGCTATCATTCGGAGTGTACACTTGCGGCGCAGGACTTTAGTACGTGTGCTGACGGCAGTGATGGAAGAGCAGAAGCACTTTTTGGTCAAAGGGCCATCCGCGCTAAAACCACTTAATCTGGCTGTTATTGCAGAGAAGATTGGCATGCATGAATCAACGGTAAGTCGTGCGGTGAACGGCAAATACATTGAGACCCCGCATGGTGTATATGAACTTAGGGCTTTTTTTGCCTCGGGAATCAGTACAACATCAGGGGAGAAAACATCAGCATCAGCGGTGAAACGTAGATTAAAAGAAATCATTCGCATGGAACAGGCTCAGCGTCCATACTCGGATAGTCATTTGGCCACACTGCTCGCCGAGGAGGGGATTGTCATCTCCCGCAGAACGGTTGCCAAGTACAGGGAGGAACTTCAGATTCTGCCTTCCCTTGAGCGTAAACGGTGGGCTTAATCGAATAGCTGGCGTCTTATCATCTCTGAATACAAGAACCCCCGCAAACCGGATAAACGGTCTGCGAGGGTTCTTGTTAATTATTTGTGTTTGGGTTGCTGCATTAGTTTTCCTGATTATCTACAAACGTTCCATATTACGCAGGAAGTGTTCTCCGGCAATCCCTGGTGTAGTCATCTGTTCCGGATGAAGAATCTCTTCCAGTTCTTCCGGTGTCAGCAATCCGCGTTCGAGAATAATCTCTTGCAAGGAAAGTCCAGTCTTGAGTGCTTCCTTCACGATGGAAGCTGCCACATTATAACCTAAGTGCGGATTCAACGCCGTAACCATACTGAAACTTTGGTTCATAATTAATTCGCAGCGCTCACGGTTAGCTTCCATCTCTTCAACTGCATAACGCGTGAAAACATCGATGCCGTTATTCATGATTTTCAGCGATTGCAGCAAGTTGAACGCAATAACTGGGCCCATGACATTCAGCTCGAATTGACCAGCTTCACACGCCATACAGATCGTATGGTCGTTCCCCATCACCTGGAAGGATACCTGGTTAATGACTTCCGCCATAACGGGGTTGACTTTGCCCGGCATAATGGACGAACCTGGCTGACGCGGTGGCAGGCGCAATTCATTGAATCCTGCACGCGGGCCTGAAGCCATCAAGCGAATGTCATTACAGATTTTGGAAAGGTTAACCGCACATACCTTCAGCGCCGCTGAAAGTTCCAGATAGGCATCTGTGTTCTGCGTTGCATCCACGAGATCCTCAGCTGTTTGTAGTGGTAGTCCGGTAACAGCTGACAGGTGCTCTGTAACCTTGACGATATATTCGGGTTTGGCATTCAGTCCTGTACCTACCGCAGTTGCACCCATGTTAATGGTAAGCAAGCGGCGATTGGCGAATTCAAGACGCTCAATATCCCGTCCGATGACACGGGCATAAGCTCCGAATTCTTGTCCAAGGCGAATAGGTACGGCATCCTGAAGATGGGTACGGCCAACCTTGACCACATCGTTGAATTCCACTTCTTTTTTACGGAACGCATCCTGTAGTCTTCTCATGGTAGCGAGTAACGTCTCCGACAGTTGGTACGCCGCAATGCGCAGTGCTGTAGGAACCACGTCATTAGTGGATTGGGACATGTTCACATGATTATTGGGATTGCAATGGAAGTAGTCTCCCTTGCTTTTGGTTAACAGTTCCAGCCCGCGGTTGGCCAAAATTTCGTTCATATTCATATTCATGGAGGTGCCTGCACCGCCCTGAATGGAGTCTACAATAAAATGATCCAGATGATGGCCTTTCATCATTTCTTCAGCCGCCATGACGATCACATCGCCAATCTTGCTCGGCAGCATCTTCAACTCCATGTTGGTAATCGCTGCTGCCTTCTTCACCGCAGCCAGAGCCGTGATCAGCTCCCGGTGTACCGGAACGCCGGTAATCGGGAAGTTTTCCACGGCCCGTACCGTCTGAATTCCGTAATAGGCATAAGCCGGGATTTCTTTTTCACCGATAAAATCTTTCTCCGTCCGTGTGGACATAGTAGACATCTCGTTCGCCTCCAGTGGCATCAATAAAAATAGTTCGGCTCCAGCGTTGCTGAAGCGCACTCAGTATATCATTTAAGCAAAATGGATGCCAATCTAAATCATTTGGCCTCTTGTGCCGATAATAAATAAAATTAGGGATATCCAAGCTTGTCTTATACATTATGCGCTATATGGTAGAGAAGTCATGCATGAACGGCAAGTATGAGGGGGAATAGAACGTTTTCAGTGATGTATATCACATGAAATTTGGTACTTGATTGGTAAAATAGGAAAAAAGGACTACGGGGTGTGCACATGAAATGGACTTTAGGAGCAAAGACTGTCGCAGGTCTGGTACTGATTTCGATTATTACCTACGGAACTAGCGGCTTTTTTATATTTTTTGTCAAAGACTGGATTACATTAGATATTCCGAATTGGGTATACATATCGATCATTTTGATCATGGGAGTATGCTGGAACGGGATTCTGGGATGGTTTGCCTCACGTTGGCTGACTCGTCCAATCGTTCACCTGTCCCGGGCTGCACAGCAGGTTTCAGCGGGGGATCTGACAACTGAAATTCCGCAGCGACGCACGCAGGATGAACTTACTGTATTATATGATGCTTTTCGCGCAATGGTTTCTAACCTTCGAAGCATTGTAAATGATATTGCTGACAGTACAAGAACGACTTCACAGAACGCACAGTCTCTGAGTGAAGCGATTACCCAGGCAGCCGAACAGATCGAGATGATGTCGGATGCAGTGGATCATATTGCGGTAGGCGTAGAAGAGCAGAAGGTCACTTCCCATCAATCTCTGATCACTGCGGATGAGATGCTGAGCGATTTCCAGCGTATGCATAGCCAGTCCATGGACATGACAGAGATGTCCGGTCAGATGGAACGATCGGTGGATCATACAAAACAGACTTTCTCATCGTTGATGAAAGGGATGGACGAGCTGGCCGAGTCGCACAATCGTTCCCGCGATATTATGTTGTTGCTGGAGAAGGAAGCCTCCGATATCGAGGTAATTACCCAGTCTGTCAAAAACATTGCTGAGGAAACTGGGTTACTTGCCTTGAATGCTTCCATTGAGGCTGCACGAGCTGGCGAAGAAGGTTCTGGTTTTGCAGTCGTGGCGCAGCAGATCCGCAAGCTGGCAGACGAAAGTAAGGAATCGGTACACCGTATTAATGAGTTGATTAGTCGTGTGCAAGAGCGGATCAGGGAGACAGCCCAACTGTCTCATGAGCAGCATGGTCTCGTGGTTAATGAATCGGAGCGGACCGTCTCTGTGGATCAGACGTTGCATGAACTGACAGGTACAGTGGAAGTATTTATGAAGGGTGCACATGATATCGGCTCCAAGATTGCAGAACAGACCGGTCGCGTGGAGCAAACGCACGGTCATGTGAAGAAGATCCAAGGGAAAGCTGGATCGTTCTCGGATGAGGCGAGACGAATTATGGATGCCGCACACGAAGAGACAGCCATCATGGAGGAGATTTCATCCTCGGCTGAAGAACTGAGACAATTAACCGATCGGTTATTGGACAAAACCAAAGCATTCCGGATGCAGCCTTAAGCTGTGTTCGGGATTTTTTTTGTTTTTGGAGCACAGTTTTGGCATGATAATTTGCTTATTCTGGTTAAAGCCGAACGTTCTTTCGTGAAAACGAAAATTTGTAAAGATTATTTTATGAAAGATTAACAAATTCGCAACTTGCAGGCGATAAATGAAGATATAATAGGATTATCACAACAGATAAAGGAGCCCAGTATATTGAAAACTTGGACAGGTATCCTGCTGATGATTATTTTGGCGGTAGCTACGATTAGTACAACTTCGGCTGCCAGAACCATGAATGAATCGCAAAAACAGCTTAATATAGATGATCAATCCAGCCAGACCGCAGAGGTCGAGGCTTCCAATATAGATAAACTGCATGACACAGCGAAGACAACACAGGAATCCATTCCTGTGAAAGAGGAATACGTTTCGGTAGCTCCAGAGAATGAGAACGTCAGATTATACCCTATGAAAGTTGAGGGTTCAGGATATATATATAACGGAATGATTTTGGAAGTGGACGGCAAAGTGCAAGAATTTAGTGATTGGCAGGGGGAAGGCGGGTCTTACAAACCCGAAGTGCATGAGCTTGATCTGAATGGAGACGGCCAGAAAGAAATTATTGTTCTGTATACGGAAGGTCATGGAACAGGTATTTATTTGGGACAAGCACGTATCATTAATCCGGTAACGCTGGAAGAGATGAAGATGCAATCTCTGGATGAGATTGCGAAACAACATGTGAAGTCGAAAGTTACGGTTAGATCAGACCGTGTGGATGTTGATGTCGCCGTTGATGGCATTCAAGCAGAACCTTTACGGATCGAGGAAGATACGAGTGGCGGCGTATATAACGAAGAGTTGGGATTCGGTGGAGTAACCTATTACAGTGTAGAGGATGGCCAGCTTGTCGTATCAGCAGCAGGATCTTACGGTGCGGCTTTATATGCGGGTGATCTGACATTCACTTATGAGTATCAAGATGGCGAGTGGAAGGCCGTAGATTTGAAGTACAGCATGGAAGTGTATGAAGAAGAATATTATGAATCTTTTGATTGATATCATCCTGTTGATATCGTAGTGCATCGGGAATTGAAAGTTCTCAAGTGTGGAGTTAAGTGAACATCTGACAAGAATATTTCCTTTCTTCGTATACGGAGAGTAGGAAACAGGGCGAGGCTGAAAAAAATGGGGACATACAGCCTCGTTTTGTGCTGCCCGAAAATAGGCACTGTGTACTAAAAACGTAGGAAACAATTGACATTATCACTTTAGTCGTTTAAATGTATAAAGGACAAATCATTTTAACATTCAGGAGGGATTTTGATGAAGAAAAAGGTTGTACTGGGTTTGATGGTAGGCACATTAACGCTTGGGATCGGCACAGGTGCACTCGCAGCAACAGGACTGGAACAGATTAAAGCCTATCTGAACAGCAAGATTACGCTAAAAATGAATGGTGCCACGGTGACAGCCAAAGATGCCAATGGTAAAACAGTGTTGCCTATCACTTACAACGGAACGACTTATTTGCCTGTGCGTGCTGTGGGATCTTTGCTTGGGACAGAGATCACTTATGACAGTGCAACTTCATCCGTCCTGATTGGCGGAACGAATGGATCTGCGCCCGTAACCAACGGAAAAGTAACGCTGAGTGCACTTGGAACATCCGTACTGGGATCTACCGCTTGGCACACCAAAGATCCTAAGGATACCACATATAAAGGCAAGGATTACAAGGATGTTTATCTGCATAATGATCCTACGAAACAGGGGGATGATATCCAGATTAATACGGGTAAAAAGTATTCTTCTCTGCACTTGGAACTTGCCGCGCTGAAAGGAAATCAGGAGATTCATATCTATGATCAGGATCTCGCGACACTCAAAAAGTTCAATATCACTCCAGAAAGCGGTATGATGAGTCTAGATGTGGATGTTAAAGGTACAGACGCTGTCTATGTAGAGATTGTATCTGAAGATCCGGGTTCGGCTCTGTTTGTACCGCTCACAACATCGTATCTGACGAAGTAAAACACAATCTGCAAGTTTGCGACCTTACAGAAGGGGCAAGACAAGCATAAACATAAAAAAACGATGATTCACTAGGCGATTCCTGAACCGTATCCGGTATTCAGAGTTGCCTGGTGAACATCGTTTTTTATTTTCTTTTTGTTACGAATATTAACGAATGACGGTATCCAGCGGTTTAAGATTGGCTTCAATCTCGGCGCGGCGACCTTCAAGGAATGGAGGCAAAGCAAGCGATTCACCCAGATGCTCCAATTCTTCGTCTGTATCAAATCCCGGACCATCGGTTGCAAGTTCGAACAGAATGCCGTTTGCTTCACGGAAGTACAGGGAGCGGAAGTAGAAGCGATCTACAAAACCGGAGTTAGGGAATTGGAAGTTACGAACCCGTTCCACCCACTGTTTCAGTTCTTCTTCGTTATCCACACGGAACGCAACATGATGTACGCTGCCACGTCCAGGACGCTCTTGGGCAAGGTCATTCCGTTCCTCAACATGCACCTCGGAGCCGCTGCCACCTTCACCGGATTCAAAAACGAGTACATCAGGTTGACCTGGAGTAAAGGCAGGGTAACTTCCTTTAGCTCTGAAACCGAGCAGTTCGGTAAGAACCGGCGCGGTAAGGGAAGCATCTTTTACCGTAAGATGGATAGGGCCTAGGCCTACAATGCCATACTCGGCAGGCACAGGGCTCTGATCCCATGGTTTACCACCAGCGACACCTGTATTATTTTCATCCGAGACCAGAATCAGACGTTGTCCTTCAAAGTCTGTGAACGAAAGCGTGGCACGACCACCCCGTTCAACAATCTCTCCATGTGGGACTTCGAATTCGTCAAAACGTTGCTGCCAGTACGTAAGTGCCGCATCACTTGGAACGCGCAGTGACGTTCCGGATATGCTGTTCACCCCTTCACGAGTCTGTCCGGCCATCGGAATCTCGAAGAAGGTAAGTTCGGTACCCGGATTACCTTTTTCATCGCCATAGAAGAGATGGTAGACGGACACGTCGTCCTGGTTGACTGTTTTTTTAATGAGGCGCAGACCCATGATGTTGGTGTAGAAACGATAGTTCTGATCGGCATGTGCTGTTAGAGCGGATACGTGGTGAAGTCCTTTGATTTGCATAAATAATTCCTCCTAGATGAAATGGGATAGTGTAAATGTTCAGTTGAACGTTTGTTAAGTACGGTATATTTTATTTCAGTTACTAACTTTTCGTTTGTTTTGGTTCTGAATTTATCTTAACATAAAGATATTTAAATTACAATGCTTATTTAGAATTCCAACTGGACAGTACTTTCATTCAATGGCAAAATGAAAAAGTTAACATTAAAGAGAGATAATGTTGGTGAGATTCTTGTAAAGGAGAGAAGAGATGCATGGCGTATCCACCATGGCTGGACCCTTATGATGCAGAGCCGTTTATCCTGTTCTCCACTTCACATATCGTTTCAATTAGCGTAATTACAGCATTGATTGTACTGATGTTTTTGCTTCGACACCATCTTCGATCATGGTCAGAGAGGGCACGCCGCATACTGCGGATTGTTCTGGCTTGTATCATGTTTGCCTCCGAAATCGTGCTGCAGCTCTGGTATGTGTATGGAGGGATATGGAGCCTGCAGACGTCACTGCCACTCGAACTATGCAGTCTGTCTCTGCTATTATCGGCGTTGTTACTACTGACACGCAGTCGACTGTTGCATACTGCACTGCTGTTTGCAGGCATTGCCGGAGCCCTTATGGCGATCCTGACTCCTAATCTGGGTTATGGTTATGCACATTTTCGATTTATTCAATTTTTCGTTGCTCATGCCTGCATTATTCTGGCTTTACTCTACATGACCTGGGTAGAACAGCTGCGACCTAGCTGGAGATCTGTAGCAGGTTCGATGATATTTGTGAATGTGGCAGCACTAATTGTATACATTGTAGATGTCATGCTTGACGCGAATTATATGTTTTTGAGACACAAGCCGAGTACACCCTCGGTGCTGGATATGCTAGGTCCGTATCCCATGTACATCCTTGGGGAAGAGATACTTGCGCTAGTTTTGTTCTCGCTAATGTACATTTTGCTCTTTGCCATTCCAGATCGGTTGAAGCATCGTGTGAAAAAAGGTAAAAGCTCCGCGGTATAGGGATAATCCTTGTAGTTGCGTCTGCGCCGTATTATAAACTCTTTATAAATAAAATATCCCGCAGTAACCTGACTGGATCAGGTCGCTTGCGGGATGTTTGGGCGTTGTCCCTGAATGGGGCCAGCTTTTATATGTTTATCCACGGAGCAGAGATTCCGCACCATCCACGTAGATTCGTGTACCTGTAACATGAGAGGCTTCATCGGAAGCGAGGAACAGAACGAGGTTCGCCACTTGCTTCGACGTTCCAGGTTCGCCCTTGAGCGGATGTTCGTGACCCTCAGGGAATTCAACAGGAATCTGTACTTCTTTCAGATCATCCGACGGGTAGGTGTTATCATCAATGTTGGTATCGATGGCTCCCGGGCAAACGGCATTTACACGGATCTTATAACGAGCCAGCTCCAGTGCAGCCATCTTGGTAAATGCAGTTTGTCCCGCTTTGCTGGAAGCGTATGCAGAGAAACCAATCCCTGAGAAGACCCGGTTACCGTTGATGGAACTAGTGATAATGATGCTGCCGCCATGTTCTTTCAGATGAGGAATAGCATATTTGACGGTTGCGAAGGTTCCGCGCATATTGATCTCCATCGTCTGGTCCCAGTCCTCAATTTCCATCGTTTCAATCGGGGCCATCGTTCCGTTAATGCCGGCATTCGCAAATATGATATCCAGTTTACCCGCTTCAGCCGCAGCCTGATTGATTGCCTTCTGCACATTATCCGGTTTGGAGATATCACATTCGATCACATACGCTTCTCCGCCAGCCTTTTCAATCGTCTGCTTGGTTTCCTCCGCATTTTCGGGTGTGCGATCCAGCATGTACACTTTGGCCCCATGTTCGGCGAATCGAATAGCAGTAGCCTGACCAATACCCGATCCACCTCCGGTTACAATCGCCACTTTGCCTTCCAAACGTTGTTCTGTCATCTCTGATCCCTCCATGAGTTAGATTATCGTTGTACGCTCTACTTCTAACATACCCGGCTCAAGATGCGTGAATCATATGTGTATATATCAAAAAGAACAGGACCGCAATGCGGCCCTGTTCTGTGAGCAGATCATCTTCATGATCTGTCTGCTGTAATATTATTTTGGCATGTGAATGGTAGGAAACACCCTCAGGTCATGCCCTGGTTTACTTATGTTTCTTCCAGTCCATTGCACTGTTATTGAGCAAATACTCGAAATCGTTATCCCGGCGCTTCTGCTCCGCTTGGCGAGCTTCTTCTGCCTGCTGACGTTCCTGCTCTTTAAGAGCCGCCTCGGCAGCCTTGGCTTCATCCGCCTGAGCTTTCAGCTTCTCCAGCACATCACTGCTAAGCAGATCCTTCAGTGTTGTGGGTTTATCCTGTGCTACTGCTGCTTTGGGAGCAGGAGTGCGTTTTTTGGATTTTGCCATAGGAAAATCTCCTTTCCAAACATGAATCAGGTTCCATTTATCGTACAGTAGTCATAGTATATCAGGTTCCCGTAAAGCATTCCATGAATCTGCGGAACAAAAGCAGGAAAACGAGGGTTGCGTGACGAATGAAAACGGGTATAAAATCATATACTATTACCGATACTGCGACTATTCCCTGGAGAAAGGAGTCGTTGTTCGTGGAAGTAAACCGTGGTTTACTGAAAGGGCTTGCATGGGGCGTTGCCTTTAGCTGCCCGTTATGGATTGCGATTATCGGCTGGTTACGTTTGATGGGATGGATGTATTGAGGATGATGCCGGAAGAGGTCATTTTTTATAAAGTCATATATGTAACCGTTATCATTAAAATCAATAAATAAAGCTCTGCCTTGCGAGATACGCACAGGACAGAGCTTTTGTTTGTTTTGCAGTTCATTAACTCATTAACGAGATATAAAAATGAGGTTTCATCTGTTTGGCTAAGCTGCTGATTAAGGCACTTTTACCGGCTCTGGATACTCCAGACCATGGGTGTCTACCGTAACTTTTTTCATGACCTGATCGGTATCGGGTTTGTCCTTGATTTTGCTTATTTTCTGAGCTGCAATACCATCAACGACTTCTAAACCTTCGGTTACTTTACCAAAGGAAGCATAGGCATTATCAAGATGATCCGCGTCAGCTAACATGATGAAGAACTGAGAACCAGCCGAATCCAAATTATCTCCGCGTGCCATGGAAATGACTCCGCGGGTATGATTCAGGTGATTTTTGTGACCGTTGGATGTAAATTCACCCTTAATGGCATACCCTGGGCCACCTCGACCATTACCGTCTGGATCTCCGCCCTGAATCATGAAACCTGGAATAACACGGTGAAAGATTGTGCCATCATAGAAACCCTGATTCGCTAGTGAAATAAAGTTGTTCACCGTATTGGGCGCAATTTCCGGATATAGCTCAATGACGATCTTCTGTCCATCTGCCATTTCAATAGTAGCTACCGGATTGGGACCCGTTGGTTCAACTGGAGCTGGTGTTTCTGTAGCGCCACTCGAAGGGCGTCCGCAACCACTAATGACGATAAGCAGCATCGCAAGAACGAGCGATACTGCGGTTGTTTTTTTCCACCGTAAAGACATAAAAACGTTCCTCCTTGCATCTCTGCATTATATATTTTCTCCAAATCATATTTGGATATTTACCCAACTATCATACCGTTTTTGTGGACAGGATGGCAATGTAATACATGTGTTTGTGGTGAACAAGGGATGGCCTTCATGGAATGATGGGTGTAAAATAAGGAAAATGCTTCCGCATCGGGGACGTACGGGTCTGTTCCGTCCGCTCCAATACACGGCAGTCCCGGCGTCAGTAACGGAAAGGGCGTGCGGGTATATGAACTTCTCGTGGAAGCGCAATCTGGTCATATTGTGGATTGGTGTATTTTTTTGCAGCACCGCCTATTCGATCTCGATTCCATTTCTGCCTCTGTTTCTAAGTGCTGACTTGGGGGTTCGTGATCACCTGGAGTTATGGTCAGGACTGGCATTTGGCATTACGTTTCTTGCGAGTGCACTCGTGTCTCCGTTCTGGGGATCACTGGCTGACAAATACGGACGCAAGCCCATGCTGATCCGGTCGGGATACAGCCTTGCCGTCTTGTATTTAATCAATTATTTCGTGCAGGACCCGTATTCGCTGATTGTTGTTCGATTGTTCCAGGGTCTGCTTGCAGGGTTTGTTCCAGCAGCGATTGCCCTGGTAGGCACAAATACACCTGAAGAGAAGACTGGTTATGCACTTGGTATTATGTCCACTGCAGGAGCCACTGGTGGTATTATTGGACCGTTAATTGGTGGCGTGGTGAGTCATTATTATGGCAACCGGAATGCATTTTTGTTTTCGGCTATTGTTGTGTTAGTCTCCGCGATCATCGCAACCTTCTGGGTAAAAGAAGAGAACTTCAACCGGAACAAAGCGCGTTCCCACGTCATGGATGACATTCGTGAAGCAAGAGCGAATCGTTTGTTTATGACGGTGCTTGGCATGATGGGCATATGTACGTTCTCCGTCATGATTCTGGAGCCATTATTGACGGTCTATGTGATGGAGATGGGCGTTCAGCCGGATCGTGCCTCACTCAGCTCGGGTATTATTTTCTCAGCGGTGGGGGTAGCAACAGTTATTATGGCACCGCGTTGGGGCAAGATTGGTTCAAGGATTGGATACGGTAAAGTGTTGATCATTGGACTGGTTGGTGGGGCTGTAGGGAATCTTCTGCAGTTCTTTACAACAGGTTATATCGCATTCGGCATTTTACGATTTGTGTATGGTTTATTCTTTGCCGCTGTATTTCCGGCAATTAACGCCATGATTGTGCAGGCTACCGCATCGAGTTTCCGGGGCAGGGCTTTTAGTCTGAATCAATCCGCTGCCCAGATCGGGACGATGGCGGGACCGATTATTGGTGGTGTACTTGGGGGCTGGCTGCCGATACGCTGAATATTTATTATTAATGGAGTGGCATTGATCATCACTGCGATTGTAGCGAAGTGGTCAGGATTGGATCACAAACTGCCAGTGGCAAGTAAGGTTTCCGCTAAGCGATGATGCTAAATCACCAAGAGTAAGTGAACTTACAGGTAACAAAAAAGATGACGCTGTGAAATTACAGACGTCATCTTTTTTAAGTCTACTACGGATCTATATAAGTTAGTCATCCGAAGAGGGCTTACGAGAAGCCTTCTCTTTGGGAATGGCATGCTCGACCGCATCACGTTGATCCTCATCCTCAAGTGCTTCGGGAAAGGAGTCCTCAGTGAACAGTCCGAAGTCCGGGTCAATATCCCGTTCGGTCACGAGATTATCCGGTTCATGCACATGCTTTTGGCGATCTTCCTTCATCGTGTATGCACCTCCTCATTCAGGATGTCATAACAGCTGTTAATGTCGCGGTGGAATGTCGTTCTCTGGTTTGGCATCTGCACCAGCACCATTAAGCAAGTCGGTACCATGCAGCGCATCCGGATCGGGTGCAGCAGGATCAACCGGACTGTTTGGTTGCAGAAGATCTGCATCCGGTACAGATTCCAGCGGTGTCTCTGCCAAACGTGAATCCAATTCCGGCTCATCCACAGCGGTTGCGGCTACGGGTGCCAGATCCGAATCTTCCGTTACAATCCGTCTGCCGGAAACTTCATCAAAGGTATCCATATCGCCTTCCGGGACTTCCGTCTCTGGCGGAATATCGCGGGACCTCTGATAACGGTCATAATAGCGGTCGCTCTCTTCGTTACTAATTGGTTTGTCAGACATGAGTAACACTTCCTTTCATTGTCGGTTGTCCAAATGCTTCTTACCCGTAGTTACCCAAAGCGCTAGTGTTGTAATCTTGCACAGGTTATTATCTCCGGGTGTTCACTACGATATGAATGCCTTAGAATTTGGGGAATACATATTTAACCAAGAAGTATAAAAATCCGAAAAAGATAATGATATATGCGGCATATTTAATAAATGTGGAAGCGACCATACTTGAATCCGATTTATGCTGAACATCCTTATGTTCTACCTCAACCGTACGATGGGGCTCATTCATTGTAATCATCTCCTTAGCGTGTTTGTTTGCTTTGAGAAACCATTACACCCGGAGCAAAGGATTGAATCGCAGCCACCGTTTTTACAGCTTTTCCTGTTTTGCCTATGTTATGATGAAGCTTGAATATGTAAGGGAGGGATTCATGTGGACTGGTATACACTGGGTAATATGATCACACGCATCCGTATCGGGCAAAAGGCGTCCACACCCGGGTTCTCCCGTACCGTCATCCGTCGTCCGGATGGTTTGTTTTGGGTAGGCGGTATATGGTCCGGGCAAGTTGTCCAGTTACGGGATTTCCTTTTTTCCGACATATGGACCATCTATGATGATGAGGAGACAGAGCAGTGGCTTGAATTTCGCAGTCAAGTTGAACAGAAAGAACGGGAAATGATAGTGAACCAGTTCGAAGACCTGCGTGATTAATTGAATAACTTTAACAATAAAATGGAAATAAGACTATAAATCGACTTAAATGTGAAATTTCATTTTATCTCAAGAAGGTGACGTGACAAACGGTGGCGAATGATAAATGAGAGAATCTAAGATAGGGAAAATTAGAACTTTGAGGTGCTGTGAATGAAAAATGTGCCCAAAGCTATCGTCATCTTATGGATGAGTGTATTGATTATTCTAGGCATGCCACATGGGATAGTCTTTGCAACTACAGGAGCGGTTCAGCAACCTGTATCCATTACAGGATGGGAAGTAAAATGGGGGAACGTTGACGATCAAGGGTTCATCAGTGAGGTTAAGGGAGCAGACGAGATATGGGAAAAGCAGGGCAGCGATAAATTAGAGTATAGCAATACGGATCGATCGAATTCTCTATGGACTCGCCTGACCATTCCTGAGTTGAGTGAGGAAAGTTCAGCCATTCGATTTGAGAACGTTAAAGGCAATCATATTGTTGTTTATCTGGAAGACCGCAAGGTCTACGAGAATTATCATTACAATTATGATAATAATGCTGTGTTGCTGCCCTTATCCAGCGAAAATTCAGGTGACACGCTCTATGTATGGTCGCAAAATGAAAAAGGCCGTCTGGGGATACAAGGTACTGTTCAGGTTGGACCTTATGCCGCGTTACAGGAGAAATATATTCATAACGGACTTATTGATGTAATTTTGGGCGCGACCTTTGTGTTCACAGCGATTACGATGCTGAGTTGTACGTTCTTCCTTGGCAAATTCCATAAGGGATTATGGATCTCGCTATGCATTGTGATGGGTTCCATCGGCACGATGATCATCACGTACTCGCAATTTTTGTATACGTTCTATCAGGTATATGGTGACCTGTATTCCGTAGTCTTTGATCTGGCGATGCTGCTGGGTATGCCAGCGCTATGTTATTTTTTTGAACAGATAATCGGGCCAGGACTGCATGGAATCTTCACCAAACTGCGAAAAATACTATTCATATATTCAGTTATCGCTGTGTTCTCTCTATTTATCTATGTGACTTCAGGTGGGCAATGGGAGATCCTCTACAATCTGCTCGTACAGCGTGTGGTTGGCATTGTGCTGGTCATTCTGCTGACAATCCTGTTGGTTGGTACCATCGCCAAAGCGCTGCAACGAAATCGGGAAGCTATGCTGCTTGCAACGGGATTCGGTACATTTGCCTTGATCAGTGTGGCTGAACTGTTGTGGTATTATCAGCGGAGTGGGACGTATCATCTGTTATGGTGGAAATGGTCCATGGTTGCATTTGTGATCTCGTTGATTGCCATTCTCGGAAGTCGTTTTGCCGAAAAACATACTAAAGTTCTAGAGTATTCCAAGGAACTGGAGCTGTTCAACAATGAGTTGCAGCGATCAGAAAAGATGGAGATTATTAGTGAATTGGCCGCTTCCGTTGCCCATGAAGTACGTAATCCACTTCAGGTGACAAGAGGGTTCTTGCAACTTATGACGGAACAGGAAGACAACAAAAACAAGGGGTACGTGCGAATTGCACTGGAAGAACTTGATCGGGCTTCGGGCATCATAACGGATTTTCTTACCTTTGCCAAACCTGAGTTTGACCATATTATCTCGCTCAATATCTCGGATGAGTTCAATCATATTGAAGGCATTCTTGTACCGATGGCTAATCTGGAAGGTGGTAAAATCACCACCGACATTCCGCCAGATCTATATATTCGAGGCAATTCCTCGAAGTTCAAGCAGGCTTTTATCAATATTATCAAGAACAGTATTGAAGCTCTGCATGGACAAGGCCAGATTGATATCTGGGCGTACAAGCAGGATGGAATGATTAAGGTGCATGTCAGGGATAACGGAGAAGGAATGGACGAGGAAGCACTCTCCCGGTTGGGCGAGCCTTATTTCTCCAATAAAATCAAAGGCACGGGCCTCGGCATGATGGTGACATTCCGAATTGTTGAAGCGATGCAAGGACAGATCAGCTTTACAAGCACCAAAGGGGTAGGAACAGAAGCGGTTGTATCTTTTGTCGAGTTCGTCGATTGACGAACTCACAGAAGGATACAGCGGCTTTTTTTGTTCCTACCCCTAATTTCTTACACTACAAGATTAGCTCACCCGAATTAACTTCTCCAAGGCCCACAATTCACATCATAATTTACTTTGGAAGGGTTGGGAGGTATGACAAGCACATAGTCATTCTGCTGCTCCTCAACAGTGCGTACCTGAATGTTCTCCGGAATTACGATGCCGAACGCTTCACGAAGCGCCTGCTTCGGATTGGAGTGCAATTGTTGTCTGAAGTGCTCGTCAGTCCAAGCCTTTTCAATAATATCCTCATGCAACGTTTTCTCTGATACCATCATCGTCAACATTCCCTTCATATTTAAAATTAAACTGAATCAGCTTAGTCTTTATGCTCAGAATCCCAATTGTTGCTCGCTAATCCAGTGATGAAACCCACCTTGGAGGAGCTGTTTCTTCCGTTGTGTAATGTCCTGAACAGCTTGTACTAAAGTGCTGCATAAATAAGAATTAAACGCCTCAAGATGCGATTTTCCTAAGTTAGACGATGTTAGTGTACGATTATAGTGATAAGCAATGTCTACGTAAGAGTTCATGAGTTGTGTATTGTATACATTGTCATGTATACGTTCGCTTAGAGGATGAACTGGATAGTTGTGATTCAGTGCTGCGGATATGTGGGAGAGGTAGCTGTTGTAGTTTCCATGCACAGCATCTTGTTGCGTGTCTGTGAAGTCATCGGTCATCTGGAGTGTCATGAGTGTGATGTTGATGGTAGAACACACCGGGATGATCCGGTCGGACTGATTCAGCAGAAGCAGTGCACCAGTAGCTCCAATGAGGAGAGGGGCAGCCTTTTGCGCAATCAACAAGGGATTCTGTTGGAAATAATCAATGGAATGCTCACCCGTAACACTCACGGCCCAATCCACTACATATTGTCTGAAATAGACCCAGAACGTGGAGGAAGGATTGAATAATACCGCGTAAGATTGAAGTGCATCCATGTAATAAAGATTACCCAGGGATAACTTCAATGTGGCATTCTCCGGTTGTTCATCCATCACGTCGTCCTGATTCAAAAAATATAACATGTGAATGAGACAGGCTGTACTTAATTGGTGTGCTTTCTCTGGGGGTAGTTTATCTGAGTGTTGCATCCAAAGTGGAGTGATGTACCCGATGTAGCTGTGTCCCGAATCTCGTAACAGCGGATTAACCGAACGAAGCTGCTCTAATGCATGTCCTGACAAGGGTTCGGGATATTCCCGTACGAGTTGCTCCGCTGAAGCAAACACGACCTCCAGATCGGATCTAAACGGATCTAACCAATCTTTCCGCATTATTACATATCGTCCTTCCTGCAATAAGGTGATTCAGGACTGTTCGACTAGATCATGAAGTTACACTTATTATAGCGGAAATAAACTGAAAAAAATAGGATTTTTTGTGATCAATTGTGAGAAAAATGATGACTTTTTGTATTTTATGGCATAAAAAAGTGGATTTTAGGCCCAAACTAGGAAGGCACAGGATTTCGACATCGGAAAGGCGGCAGAAAAATGAATTTGAAATGGAAAACATGGATGGCAGCCGGATTGGCAGCCGTAGTTATAACAGCAGCAACAGGACATGTAGCATTTGCTGATCCAGCCGTTCGTGCTGAGGAACATGACAATGCGTCAAAAGCTTCTTCCTCCGGCAAACCAGCGAAGCCATGCATGCAGGCAGGACACGGTCTGTTCATGATTGGTGAGACGGCAGACTTGCTTGGCATTGGACTTCGGGATCTGAAAGAACAGATGGAACTTGGCAAGACGTTGTCCCAGATTGCGAAAGAGCGTAAGGGACTTAGTGAGGAGCAGTTATTGCAGAAGTTGAAGCCTACACTTGCACAGCGTTTGGATCAAGCTGTGGAAGAAGGTTGTCTCACCAAGGAGCAAGCTGCAGCCACGAAGGCAGACATGGATACCAAGTTGAAAAAGGTCATTAATACCCCGCTGCGTGATTTGCGGCGTGAATTTGCCCACCATGGCAAACGTTCCATGGTAGATAAGGGCGAAATTGCCCGGTTTATTGGAGTCACCCCTGCTCAACTGCACGAGCAGCTTCAGGGAGGGAAATCCCTGGCTGAGATTGCTCAGGCAAAAGGCATTAGTGAAACGCAGCTGGTGGACAAGCTGAAGGAACAATTAACGGGTGATCTGAAGAGATTTGTGAATCAGAAGGGCAACGTGCATCCAGCCCCGGGTCCCCAGGAACCTGTTCCTGGACGATCAACTTCGAGCGAAGTAAAATAAAGAAGAGCGTCTCCGTGAGGGGACGCTCTTCTTTATTCTAAAACGGCTCACTCGTTCCCGGACTGCGAGTTGAGCCGGGTGACGGAGTTCGCTCAGGTGAATTTCTTTTGTCCACAGCAGCTGATGGATTGGGAGTTGAACGTGGTTTACGCATTAACCCTACGGTGAAACGTGAGCCAGGAAGCTTGGATAGCGCCCAACTGATTGCAAGAGCAATACCAACGGTTACAAGGAACGATAGCAACGTTACAGGCAGATGCCATCCACTGAGTTGAAGCGGTCTGGTGACATAAGCGATCGCGTAGATCACCAGTGCATGAACCAGATATCCACCAAATGAATAGCGGCCAATCCAGGCTAAGAGGCGCTGAAACCGTGTATCTTTTCCCTGCATTAGTACAAGGAAACCATACATCATAAACATCTGAGCCATAATGATCAGGAATGTGGTTGGTTTCAGATAGGTGGAGATATTCAGATTAACAACATCCCCGGACCCACGCAGCACATCGTAACCAAGCCATATATACATCCCTATAAACAGACAGATCGTCCAAGGCAGGATCTTCGTGGTCCAACTCCTCCAGCTATCCACTGACCAGGCACATACGGCACCCAGTAAAAAGTAAAACCAGTACATCACCCATGAATAGGAGCGATATTGCAGCAACGTTGACCAAGGCTCAGACATGGATTCTGTCCAGCCCCCCATATTATAGTAGGACCATTGCATAAGCAGGGCATATAGTGCTGCTGCAAAGAGAATTAGTCCTATAATGACTTGCATGGGCGTGAAACGTGAGGTGTTCTGGATACGTCTCTGAATGGCTTTTGCTCCTGTCCAGAACAGGGGGAACAGAATATAGAATTGAAACACCATAATGACAAACCAGAGATGATATCCCGTCTGTGGTATAAACAGTTCACGAATCAGACTGCGAAAATCCGGTATGCCTGCAAGCCAGAACGCGGGGGTGAAGATACGGACAGAAAGCCAGTAGATCAGTGTCCATACGACAAACGGCATATAGATATCGCCAAATCGCTTTCGAATGAAGCGAGGATAGTCCGGTTTGGTGTTACGATGATGGTAAAACAACATTACACCCGATAGAAATACAAACGTTGGCGTACCAAATCGGGTCAGATGATAAATCATGGTCAGCATAATGGAATCCGGTTGTTCAATATCAGCGCGATAGATATACTCAGCGATACTATGCTGCATGACGATTGCCAGAAAGGCAATGCCCCGCAGTTCGGTCCATTCGGTTATTCGCGGTTTTTTCACATTGTAATCCTCCCTCCAGGAACCGGAGTTCATCATATAAGGGTACCCGTTAAACATTAAGACTGCATTAAATGGAGAAAATAGGTACAAAAAAAGACGGCTTTGGCCGTCTTTTCTATTGATATATCTCATGCTTGTTTTAGTTCTGTTCCTCTGATGATGGAGTCTCTGAGGACTCGGCATCTTCTTCAAACATTTTCTGAATGTAGGACTGGAGTTTGGTCACATCAACACCCAGCACCTGAGCTGAGCCGACGAGTTCATTGGTGAGTAGTTTGTTCGGTGGAATTTGCTGCTGATCGATATCGTTCACATGGATATCGAAGCCAAGTGATGCGAGTTTTAACATCTGGGTTGGACTGAGGTCCGTCTCAATGTAGGGAGCGATCGCTTCCAGGATATCCGGGATTTTGAAGAGTGACGTGGTACTCTGCATTTTCTTGGCCAGCTCGGTCATGAAGATCCGCTGCCGTTCGGTGCGCGTAAAATCCGAGGTGGCATCATGCCGGAACCGAACATATTGCAGGGCGGTTTTGCCGTCCATATGCTGCAATCCTTTTTTTAAGTCAATGTCGTACATATGTTTATCTGCTTTACTGGTGTAATACATGTCTTTCTCCACATCGATCTCAATACCGCCTACCGCATCAACAAGTGCCATGAAACCTGTAAAGTCTGTGTAGACATAATGCTGAATGGGAATACCGAGCAGATCACTGACGGTTTGTTTGGTCAGCTCCGCACCCCCGTAGGAAAAGGCTGCATTAAGTCTGCTTTTGCCATGCCCGGGAATGGCGACATAGGTATCACGCAGTACGGAGAATAGATGGGCTTTCTTGGTGACCGGATCAATGGAAGCGACCATGACCGAGTCCGAGCGTCCTGCATCGTCGCCTCTTGAGTCTCCACCAAGGAGCAGAATGTTCACCCGTTCCTGGCCCTCCCATCTGGGAATCGTTGTCGTTGGTGTGTCTGAATCGCTGTCTGTGCCGGAAGAGGACGAGTTGGATGAAGTCCCGGAAGCCGTGGAGATGCTATTGGCAAAATGAACAATCGAATATCCGTAATATACAACGACACCTGTAATCGCAAGTGCCAGGGTCAGGGCTGTACCCCATAACCATTTTTTAAGCATAATCTTCACCTTTCTATGATTGAACTGATATGTAACCCAAACTAGTTTAACAAAAAGAAAGCAAAATGTCCTCTTTGATTTCGTAACTTCGGTCAATGTGAGGAATGTTTGACAAATAGTTAGTGTATATTTATTATGTAAAAAATAATCTTGTTTTGTGTAATGGGGGTATTAAAAGCCAGTTATGAATCAATCACTATTTAATTGGATTAATCAGTTTGCAGACCAAATACCGTTTCTGGACTGGTTTATGATCACATCATCCGAGTATGCGGTTTGGATCATGATCGCACTGCTCGTTATTGTATGGTTTCTCGGCGATCCATCGAAACAACGAATTGTTTTCTATGCCTGTGTGGCTTCCATTGTAGCGCTGGTTCTGGCCAAATGGGGGATTTCACCAGCAGTCGGTCACCCAAGACCTTTTGTAGAAGGGACTGTGCATCAGCTGGTTGCCCATGTACCTGATCCTTCTTTTCCAAGTAAACATGCTTCCTTTGTATTTGCTCTAGCGGCTGCTTCATTCTTTATTGGACGTCGCTTCGGGTTATGGATGTTGTTACTCGCTGTGTTGACAGGGGTGTCGCGTGTATATGTTGGTGTGCATTATCCAGGAGATATTCTGGGAGGATTCATTCTCGGAAGTCTGCTTAGTGTGGTTCTGATTACAACCCGCAATTATACCAAGTCGATTCCCGACTTCTTCATTAACATACACCGACGTGTTTTTCGTTAGCTTTTGAAAGCAATGTCTAGTGAAGTTTTGGTAGTTTAGTTTATTGAAAGAAGTCTCTTATCTCTGGTTCTGCCAAAGATGGGAGACTTTTTTTGTGTTATGTTCGAAGTTACCTGAAATTTATAGAAATTGAATTCTAACATCTACAATTCATGACGATAGGTGACGATATATTATAAATATGTATTATTTTGAGGAGTGGGACACATGGAAGACACGCGGGGGAATAAGTTGGGGATATTGAAGTTAACGATTCGAGGCAAGTTACTGACAGGTTTTCTTATCGTCGTGGCTCTGCTGGTTGTTGTAAGCGTTTATGCGTTAATACAGATCCATAATATGTCTGGTAAAGCCAATGATGTGGATCAGACCTGGATGCCGAGTGTAAGCCTCCTTGGCTTGATGAATGGCGATGTTTCGGATGTAGAGCGGTTGGCGCTGGCAATTATCGTTGAACAAGACGAAGAAGAAAATGTCAAGGTGAATGAAGCGTTAAAGTTGCTCCTCACCAAGATTGAGGATGAGCGTAAACAGTTGCTTACATACATTGAGAGCAATGATGAATCGATGAAGCTCTACAATGATTTCAGTACCAATTATGATGCGTATCTGGAGAAAATGCCTGCATTCATAGAATTCGGTATTGCAAATAACTATGAAGAAGCAAGTAGACTGCACACTGAAGCCTATCCAATGTGGTACACAGCAAACGACTCTATCACCAAGTTAATCACTTTAGGCAATGAAGGATCGCAAGCCGCAACGGGTGATTCTGTCGAGTTGGCTGAGAATACATTTAATGTGATTTTGGCAGTGACAATTTTTGCATTCCTGGTCGCGATATTCATTGCATTCTTCATTGCAAGCATTATTTCACGTCCAATCAAAAAGATGAATGAAGCGGCCTTGGCTATTGCCAATGGTGATCTGACGGGTGAGACGATTGTGCTCAAGAACAAAGACGAATTGGGAACGCTCGCGGCTTCCTTCAATACCATGAGTGGTAATCTGCGCTCCATGATTGAATCGGTGTCGATGACTTCCGAACAGGTAGCTGCTTCATCGGAGGAGCTTCTTGCAAGTGCGGAGCAGAATACTCAAGCCTCGGAACAGATTTCCGAAACGGTTGAGGAACTGGCCGTAGGTACGTCGGATCAAGTTGATATTGTAAAACGCTCTTCACAGGCGATGAATGAGATGGCTCTCGGATCGGAGCAGATTGCCGAGCTTGCTCAGAGTGTATCCGTATCTGCTGTGGATGCGGCGAATCAATCTTCCGAAGGAAATATGATTATTCAGCAAGCGGTTGAACAGATGGGTTCTGTTCGAAATTCCATTGCTTCGCTTACTGAATTGGTTACAGGGCTGGGGGAACGTTCAGCAGAGATTGGAACCATTACCGAGGTAATCAACAACATTGCCCGGCAGACCAATCTGCTTGCACTGAATGCAGCCATTGAAGCCGCACGAGCAGGAGAGCATGGACGTGGTTTCGCCGTAGTTGCGGGAGAAGTGCGTAAGTTGGCTGAGGAATCTTCTACATCTGCGCAACGAATTACGGATCTCGTTCAATTGATTCAGAAAGATACGGATCATGCTGTTCAGGCAGTCAAAGTGAACAGCAGTGAGACAGAAGCAGGAATCGAGATGGTTACTGCGGCAGGACAAGCGTTCGAGCAGATCTCGGATGCGGTCAACAAAGTAGCGGGTGAAATTCAGGAAGTATCTGCAGGTTCAGAGGAAATGTCGGCGAGTACAACTGAGGTTGTAGGATATGTAAGTCAAATTTCCAACATTGCTGGAGAGGCAGCTGGCGGGGTTCATAATGTATCAGCCGCAACTCAGCAGCAGTTGGCTTCGATGGAAGAGATTGCTTCATCCGCAGGTTCATTATCCAAAATGGCCGAAGAACTGCAGGAGCAGATTAACAAGTTCAAAGTGTAACCAATGAGATGTTCTGATACCTAAGGTGTACAGGGGCATACTGACAGGATGGTCAGAATGCCATTCGATTTGTACTGTTGATGATACCAAGGGCGAGAAGCTGTTTCTCTAACGCGCATATGCGTTAGAGAAACAGCTTTTTTTGTCACATGACGCAGAGCAGGTCACAACAATGTTATTTCAGAAGTCACCAACGCTTATATAGCTGGTGAAACAAACGGCTATAATGGTAATTAATGGTGGAACTTACACTGAAATACACCATGGAGAGGAGCGATATAAACTTGCAGTCCAGAGTAATGCATACGGAATATTGATGAAGAGGAGATGAATAGTTGAACATGAAGGGGAGCTGGTGGAGACGAGTCGCTATGATCGCGTTATCGGCAGGATTACTGGCAGGGAGTTTATCGATGGGTACAGGAATTCGTAAGGCGGATGCGGCCGCCGGAAATCAGAACTATGCTGAAGCACTGCAAAAGGCCATTTACTTCTATGAGGCACAGCGCTCGGGTCCGTTGCCAGCGAGTAATCGGGTCGAATGGCGTGGTAATTCGGGCATGCAGGATGGAGCTGATGTAGGCGTTGATCTGACCGGAGGATGGTATGATGCCGGAGATCACGTGAAGTTTGGTTTTCCGATGGCTGCTTCCGCAACGATGCTCGCCTGGTCTGTCGTGGAATACAGTGACGGATATGAACAGGCCGGACAACTGGAGGAGATCAAGGATAATATCCGATGGGCGACCGACTATTTTATGAAAGCGCATACGAAACCAAATGAATTATGGGGACAAGTGGGGGCAGGTAATACCGACCATGCCTGGTGGGGACCTGCAGAAGTCATGCAGATGAACCGTCCTTCGTTCAAGATTGATGCTTCATGCCCGGGCAGTGATCTGGCGGCAGAAACGGCTGCAGCGCTGGCAGCGTCATCGATTGTATTTGCAGATGATGATCCGGCATATTCGGCCAGACTGCTCCAACATGCGAAAGAGCTGTACAACTTCGCAGATACATATCGGGGGGAATACACCGATTGTATCACTGATGCTGCAGCGTTTTATAATTCGTGGACAGGATACGAAGACGAGCTGGCATGGGGTGGCGCATGGCTTTATTTAGCTACTAATGATAGCGCTTACTTGTCCAAAGCCATTGCAGCTACGGACCGGTGGTCTTCTAGCGGAGGCTCAGCCAATTGGCCCTATACCTGGACACAAGGTTGGGACAGTAAACATTATGGTGCCCAGATTCTGCTTGCCCGTATTACGTCTAGTTTGAACATGCCGGAGGCGACGAGATTTATTCAGTCGACTGAGCGTAATCTGGATTATTGGACGGTTGGAGTCAATGGGACACGAGTCAAGTATACGCCAGGAGGTCTGGCGTGGCTGGATCAGTGGGGCTCGCTCCGATATGCAGCGAATGCATCCTTTATTTCTTTTGTATACTCCGACTGGGTCAGTGATCCTGTGAAAAAGTCAAGATATCAGGATTTTGCTGTCTCACAGATGAATTATATTATGGGCGATAATCCGCGTCAGAGCAGTTATGTGGTCGGATATGGGCAAAATGCACCTCAACATCCGCATCATCGGACCGCTCACAGTTCATGGCTGAATAACGAAGATATCCCGGCTAACCATCGCCACATTCTGTATGGTGCCATGGTTGGTGGCCCGGATGCATCGGATGGATATACCGATGATATCGGGGATTACGTGAGTAATGAGGTCGCAACCGATTACAATGCTGGTTTTACCGGCGCACTGGCAAAGATGAATTTGCTGTTTGGTCAGAATCATCAGCCCCTGGCGAACTTCCCTGCACCTGAGGTGAAGGGAGATGAGTTCTTTGTGGAGGCTGCGATCAAATCATCAGGTGCCAATTATACGGAAATCAGAGCACAGCTTAATAATCGTTCCGCTTGGCCTGCCCGAATGGGAGATCAACTTTCTTTTAAGTATTTCCTGGATTTGAGTGAAGTGTATGCTGCCGGACGTACAGTATCGGACGTGCAAGTGACAACCTCCTATACGGAGGGGGCGACGGTATCCCAACCAGTTGTGGTGAATACAGCCCAGCATATCTATGCCATTACGGCGAACTTCGGTAATACCAAGATCTATCCAGGTGGGGAAGGAAATTATCGTAAAGAAGTACAGTTCCGCATTACAGGCCCACAGGGTGCATGGAATGCCAGCAATGACCATTCGTTCCAGACACTGACCACAGGAACTCCTGTGAAGAGTATATATCTTCCAGTCTATGATGCAGGGGTGAAGGTGTATGGACAGGAGCCTGGTGTTACACCAGTCACGGTTCCAGGCGCACCTGCTGGCGTGCAGGCTGTAGCAGGAAGCAGTCAGGTTAACCTGACTTGGGCCGCTGTATCCGGGGCCGAATCGTATACGGTGAAGCGTTCCGAGGTGAGTGGAGGACCATATACAACTGTTGCGACAGGGGTTAATGGATTGACCTACACAAACACGGGACTGACCAACGGGGCGGCTTATTATTATGTAGTGACTGCTGTGAATTCAGCAGGGGAATCATCGGGTTCTGTGCAGGTGTCGGCAACCCCGCAAGCAGCTTCGACGGTGCCGGGAGCACTGACTTTAAGTGGGACAGCTGGTGATGCGCAGTCGGTCCTGACCTGGACAGCAGCCTCGGGCGCTACTAGCTATAAGGTACAACGTTCGGTGGCAGGCGGGACATATGCAGATGTGGCAACCGGATTGTCCGTGTTGACTTACACCGACACAACAGCGCTGAATGGCACCACGTACAATTACCGGATTGCAGCTGTGAATGCGAACGGACAGACACTGTCCAATGTCCTGGCACTGACGCCTTCTGCACCTCCGGTGACGACTGGTACACTCGAAGTGCAGTACCGCAGCGGAGGGTCCGGGAATTCAAGTAATGCGGCGACTCCGCAGTTCAACGTGAAGAATACCGGAACACAGGCGATTGATCTCAGTAGCGTGAAGATCCGATATTATTTCACCAAGGATGGTGCGGATCAAATGACCTTCTGGTGTGATTATGCCGAGATGGGCACGGCCAATGTTGAAGGTACATTTATCGCAGTGAATCCGGCGAAGGGTACCGCAGATACGTATCTGGAGATTAGCTTTAAGCCTGGAGCAGGCAGTTTGGCCGCTGGAGCAGAGACCGGCGTGATTCAAGCACGCTTTTCCAAAAATAACTGGAGTAATTTCGATCAAAGTAATGATTATTCCTATGATGCTTCCAAGACGGCTTTTGCCGTATGGAACAAGGTAACCGGGTATCAGGGAAACACCAAAGTATGGGGCTTGGAGCCGTAACTAGCTCAAGATCATTGGCCGAATAGCAGCATGGGCAGACCAACAGCGTTTATATTCAATTTCCACTATTCCAGGGAGGTATATATTAATGTTGAAATCAGCTGCGAAAAAAAGTTTAACAGCCATGCTGGCGGGAACCGTCATGTTGACCGGATACACCGGACTCTGGGCAGGGCCGCAAACAGCGCATGCCGCAGATCAGGCCATCGAGATTCAGGCAGACGGCATTAATGAAGCCCGGTTTTTGCAATTATATGATCAGTTGAAAGATCCGGCGAACGGATATTTTTCGCCAGAGGGTCTACCGTATCATTCCATTGAGACCCTGTTGAGTGAGGCCCCGGATTATGGTCATATGACGACGTCAGAGGCATACAGTTACTGGCTGTGGTTGGAAACCATGTATGGTCACTACACTGGAGACTGGTCCCAACTGGAAGCAGCTTGGGACAGTATGGAGAAATACATTATCCCGGTCAACGAAGGTGACGGCAAGGAAGAACAGCCTACGATGAGCTCGTACAATCCGAACAGCCCTGCTACGTATGCAGCGGAAAAACCTTTTCCTGATCAATATCCATCGCCACTTAATGGTCAATATGCAGCGGGTAAAGACCCGATTGATGCCGAACTTAAGGCGACCTATGGTGACAATCAGACTTATCTCATGCACTGGCTGGTCGATGTGGATGACTGGTATGGATATGGAAACCTGTTGAATCCATCACATACGGCTACCTATGTGAACACGTTCCAGCGTGGGGAGCAGGAGTCTGTGTGGGAAGCCATTCCGCATCCATCTCAGGATGATAAATCTTTTGGTAAGGCAAACGAAGGCTTCATGAGCTTGTTCACAAAGGAAACTCAGGTACCGTCAGCGCAATGGCGTTACACAAATGCAACGGATGCCGATGCACGTGCAGTACAGGTGCTGTATTGGGCGAAGGAGATGGGATACAACAATCCGGAATATCTGGATAAAGCGAAGAAGATGGGGGACTATCTGCGCTATGGCATGTATGATAAATACTTCCAGAAAATTGGAAGTGCAAAGAGTGGTACACCAACTCCGGGTACAGGCAAGGATTCCAACATGTATCTCATGGCTTGGTATACGTCTTGGGGAGGTGGCTTGGGTCAAGGTGGGGATTGGGCTTGGCGCATTGGAGCGAGCCATACCCATCAGGCTTATCAAAACCCGGTTGCAGCGTATGCCTTGTCTGACCCGGCTGGAGGCTTGATTCCGGAATCAGCAACAGCGAAGGCAGATTGGAATGCGACGCTGAAACGTCAGTTGGAATTCTACACTTGGCTACAATCCCATGAAGGAGCCATCGGCGGGGGAGCAACGAACAGTCTGGATGGTTCATACAAAGCTTATCCAGCAGGGGTAAGTACATTCTATGACATGGCATATCAGGAGGCGCCTGTATATCGTGATCCGGATTCCAACACCTGGTTTGGATTCCAGGCATGGCCGCTGGAGCGTGTAGCCGAGATGTACTATATTCTTGCGGAGAGCGGGGACTTGACCTCTGAGAACTTCCAGATGGCCAAGAAGGTAATCACGAAGTGGATCGACTGGAGTAAGGATTATGTATTTGTAGGTGAACGTCCGGTGACGGATGCGCAAGGCTATTATCTGAATGCGGCTGGACAGCGCATTTTGGGTGGAACTAATGTTCAGGTAGCAACAACGCCGGCTCCGGGAGAGTTCTGGATTCCGGGTGGTCAGGAATGGCAGGGTCAACCGGACAAATGGAATGGATTCAGTTCGTTTACGGAAAATCCGAACTTCCGTGTAACGACCAAAGATCCAGTGCAGGACACAGGAGTTCTGGGAAGTTACGTTAAAGCTCTGACCTTCTTCGCAGCGGGAACACAGGCAGAGAACGGTACACTTAGCGCGGAAGGCCAAGAAGCCAAGGATTTGGCTGAGGCTTTGTTGGATACAGCTTGGGATTACAATGATGGTGTGGGGATTGTTACGGAAGAAGAGCGTAAAGACTACTTCCGCTTCTTTGCCAAAGAGATCTATATCCCGGCGAACTGGTCTGGAACCTTTGGTCAAGGCAATACAATTCCAGGTACAGCAGGTGTACCTTCCGATCCTGCAAAAGGTGGCAATGGCGTATACATTGGATACTCCGATCTGCGTCCAGCTATCAAGCAAGATCCGGCATGGGCTTACCTTGATAATCTGTACAAAACGTCATATAACACAACCACGAAACAGTGGGAAAACGGTGCACCTACCTTTACGTATCACCGGTTCTGGTCACAGGTGGATATGGCTACAGCGTACGGCGAGTATGATCGTCTCCTCGGAGATTCGGATAGTCCGGAAGTGGAAGTACCCGCTGCTCCTGCTGGCGTAACAGCAACTGGAGGAAGTGAGCAAGTGGTTCTGAATTGGAACGCAGCCGCTGGTGCAGCCTCGTATACCGTGAAACGTGCAGAGGTGAATGGTGGTCCTTATACGTCTGTAGCGACAGGGGTCACAGGATCGACATTCACGGATACAGGCTTGACCAACGGCACAACGTATTATTATGTCATCACTGCGGTGAATGCCGTAGGTGAGTCTGCACCGTCGACACAGGCATCTGCAACACCACTCGCAGGTACCGTTGTGCCAGGCGTATTCAACCTTACTGGAACGGCTGGCAATGCCCAGGCGGTACTGACATGGACCGCATCAACTGGAGCAGCGAGTTATAAGGTACAACGTTCGGTAGGCACCGGGGCATATGCTGATCTGGCAACAGGTTTGACCGCACTGACGTATACCGACGCTACAGCGGTGAATGGTACGGCTTATAATTATAGAGTCGTAGCCATTAATACGAGTGGTCAGACGAATTCAAATGTATTGGTGTTGACCCCATTGGAACCTCCAGTTACAACGGGAACGCTTGAAGTACAATACCGTAATGGTAGTTCAGGGGCTTCGGTCAATGCGATTACTCCACAATTTAATGTGAAGAATACAGGTACAACTGCTGTGGACTTGAGCAAAGTGAAGGTCCGGTATTATTTCACCAAGGATAGTGCCGCTGATCTGAGTTTCTGGTGTGATTATGCACAGATTGGCAGCGGTAACGTGGAAGGGCATTTTGTTTCGATAGATCCGGCCAAGGGCACAGCAGATACGTATCTGGAGATTGAATTCAAAGCGGGTGCCGGCAGTTTGGCCGCGGGTGCCGAAACCGGAATCATCCAGGGACGTTTCTCGAAAAACAACTGGACGAATTTTGATCAAACGAATGATTATTCCTTTGATTCCACCCAATCGGCCTTCAGTGCCTGGACAAAAGTGACAGCTTATCAGGATGGCGCCAAGGTATGGGGAATTGAACCTTAAATGAGTTGATCGACCAATTTTAGAGTGATGTTACCAATCATACAGGTTAAGCCGGGGAGAAATCCCTGGCTTTTCTTTTTTTATGGAAAGCAAAAATGAAATACAAAATAATCAAACGGACACTGCTGATAAATCGATCCGTATTGAGGTTGGAGGCATAAATGTGAATTCGGTGAACGGTAATCGGCAAATAAATCATAGTAATGTTTACCATATTTGCGATTTTAAACATTAAAATCTAGGTCGTATGGCATATGCCCTGAATGAGAAACGACCTAACTCTTTTATCGCGGTAAAATGAAGTATATCAAATAGTTACAATAATTTAACCTTTCAAAAAGAAGGGATCACCAGTGAATTTTTCCAGTAGATTATGGACACACCCTGATACTTAGTGCTCAAGTTCGCCTATATCAATACAGGACTTTCGACTGATGAACGTTATGGATAGCCCGTTTACAATGGGGCAAGCCCGGGAGAACCAAGCCAGGTTAAAATTCTGTAACATCAGGGGGAACTCGACATCATGAACTGGAAAAAAACGATTATTACGGCAAGTGTCACAGCAACGATGCTGATGGGAAGTCTGACGACAGGAGCACTAACGGCACAGGTATCGGCAGCTGCTGTTAACAATTCACAAGTAAAAGTAATTTGGGGCGTAAACCTACGCACAACACCTTCTTCTTCTGCGAAGATTGTTCGCTTGGTCGCTAAAGGGGAAACGGTAACGGTGCTTCAGCAATCCGGTTCGGATTGGTATAAGATTAAGGATTCTGCTAACCGGACAGGCTACATATCTTCTTCATCCAAATACACACAAGCGATTAGTGGCGGCACAAGCGGATCGGGTTCGAATAGTGGTACATCGGTGACCGGCAATACGTCTGTAGAGAAAGTGATTGCAGCGGGAATGAAATATTTGGGAACACCTTATGAGTTCGGAGCCAGTCGTAACAGCACAGCTACTTTTGACTGTTCCAGCTTTGTACGCCAGGCCTTCATTGATGCACTGGGCATCAAGCTTCCAGCGGATTCCCGCAAACAGGGAGACTATGTAAAAGCCAAGGGTACAGTTCAGACGAACTGGAAAAACCTGAAACGCGGCGATCTGATGTATTTCATGTCGTATAAAGGCAGCTCTGCATCATCGTATTCGGGCGTGAATAAATCTAGCGCAACCATTACGCACACAGGGATTTACCTGGGCGACGGCAAGGTATTACATACGTATTCCAACGCTGGTGGTGGTGTAACAACTAGTGATATCTTCGGCAAACACTGGGAGTATCGCTTCCTGTTTGGTGGCAGTGCGCTGTAGGTTGAAACAAGAACCTTCTTAAATAATCCACGCATGTTCATATGCATACAAAACACCTCCCATTCTGCCTTTGACAGGCGAGTGGGAGGTGTTTTGGTGTTATTTATTATTTTGAAGAACTCAATCGTGATAGTACAGCCGGAACAGGATATCCTGATTGTAGTTGCCGAATCCCTCGCCATATAAGGTAAGCCCGCCTACATGCTGAGCATCTTCCTCCACCGAAAGACGAAGAGTCCATTGGTTGCGTTCGACCGGGATATCTGCGAGTGTAATGTCGGATAGATGTTGTCCATCAATAAACGTACCCTCATTGGTAATTCGCAGTACCTTGAGCATGCCGTACTGATTGACACTGTCACTCCACCATTCCGGGGTGAACATGCCACGTCCGTTGCCTGAATCTCCAGGGCTTGTCCATTCCCCCAATCGGATGCCATTCAGCATGAATGTAATATCCGAGGGCCAATTCGGATTAACCGAAGGTGCTTCTGATCCGATCTCAAGGGACAATTCAATCGCATTGATCTGCTGTCCGGATAAAATATAGTTTGGAATTTTGTACTCCACAAATCCACGGCCAAACCACAGAATATGCGCATGCATCCGCTCGGGGTCGAGAAAATAACGAGGGTCATCATACTGTCCGATAACATGATTGGATGTAGCCAGACCACATGTCGGATAGACGTCAAAGTGAGTATAGTGTCCCACAGGGACGGAAACCTCGTGAAGCTTGCGGGCTGTCCCGCTTTCCTGCGGCATGGAGATGCCAATCCAGTCTACAGCAAGGCTGTTCATTTTATGTGTGCCGCCGTCTTTGCGTATCATTTTGGACTGAATAATGCCTACATCCTGAAGTTTGCGGACATGCATGGTCACGATGGCACTACTCAGACCCAGTGAAGCAGCAAGGTCTTTCACATTCATCGGGGTCTCTGCAACAAGGCGGATGATCTGTAGACGGACTTCACTGGCAAGTGCTTCATATAGGGGGAGCCATTCGGCATCGGTATTTGCTCTAATCACAGTTGTTCCTCCATTTTATCTGTATAGAATTAAGTTAAACATAAATTCAGTAAAAAGAATAACAATTTGCAAAATTCAGGTTGAAATTAAGGCTATAATCGATTTTAATATAAATATGAACGTTGATCCATAGAATATCAATTAATTTTTATATTAATCTTAGGGAGTTGAAATTCATTATGGAAAAAGCAAAAATGACGGTAGATAAAGATTTTACTATTGGTGTAGTGGATAAGCGCTTGTACGGATCATTTATTGAGCATCTGGGACGTGCCGTCTATGGCGGGATTTACGAGCCGGGGCATCCATCAGCGAATGAACAGGGTTTCCGCACGGATGTGCTGGAGATGGTCAAGGAGTTGAATGTACCGATTGTACGTTATCCTGGAGGTAATTTTGTATCCGGTTACAATTGGGAAGATTCGGTTGGACCTGTGTCAGAACGCAAACGCAGACTGGAACTGGCCTGGAGAACGATTGAGACCAATGAATTTGGCTTCAACGAATTCGTGGACTGGGCAAAACAGGCTAATTCTGAAGTCATGATGGCCGTTAATCTGGGAACACGGGGTACGGATGCAGCTCGCAACATTGTGGAGTACAGCAACCATCCGGAAGGTTCGTATTATAGTGATCTTCGCATCAAGCATGGATACAAGCAGCCACATGCGATCAAAACATGGTGTCTGGGCAACGAGATGGATGGTCCTTGGCAGATTGGTCACAAAACAGCAGAAGAGTATGGACGGTTAGCAGTTGAAGCGGCAAAAGTCATGAAGTGGACGGACCCGACGATTGAGCTGGTAGCCTGCGGAAGTTCGAATCTGAATATGCCATCGTTCCCGGAATGGGAAGCAACGGTGCTGGATCATACGTATGATCACGTGGAGTATCTGTCCTTGCATCAATACTACGGCAATCAAGAGCAAGATACGCCAACGTTCCTGGCACGCTCGCTTGAAATGGATCGTTTTATCGATACCGTGAAGGCGACTTGTGATTATATCAAAGCGAAGAAACGTAGCAAAAAGACGATGTATCTGTCCTTTGATGAGTGGAATGTATGGTATCACTCCAATGAAAATGATTCGAAGATGGACCCTTGGCAGATTGCTCCGCCACAGCTGGAGGATATCTATAACCACGAGGATGCACTGCTTGTTGGTTGTATGTTGATCAGTATGCTCAAACATGCGGATCGGGTTAAAATGGCCTGTCTGGCACAACTCGTGAACGTGATTGCACCGATCATGACAGATACGGGCGGTGGTTCATGGAGACAGACAATCTTCTATCCATTCATGCATACATCTCTCTTCGGACGTGGAACAGCATTGGTGCCATTGATCCAGTCTCCAAAATACGATACAAAACAAATCACAGATGTCCCTTATCTGGAAGCTATTGCGGTTCATAACGAAGAGCAGGGTGAAGTGACTGTATTTGCAGTCAACCGTCATCTGGAAGAATCCCTTCCGCTCGAAGTGGACCTGCGCAGCTTCGGGAAGTGTACCGTGATTGAGCATATCGTGCTGGAAAGTGATGATCTCAAAGCATCTAATACGGCAGCACAACCAAACCGCGTTGCTCCTCATAATCGCGGGGGTGCAGTTGTATCTGATACCCTGATTACGGCGAGCTTGGCAAAAGCATCATGGAACGTGATCCGTTTGAAAGTGCAGTAATGGATTAGCATAAAGGGATGGGACACGTTGGAGCGCAATGGCAGGTATGATGCCCAAGAGGGAAGCCAGCGAACAGCGGATTAGCGTGTTCTTTCAATCAAAAAAGCTGGGTGCGAGTTCATCGCATCCAGCTTTTTTTCGTTGTATTTTATAGGGAAAGGGAGGCATGGGTGACATGAGTGATGATGTGGCAGACAAGATAGCATATAAGTTAGGTAACGGCGTGTGTTGAAAATGAAGTGCATGGTCCTGTGCATACGCGCTAACGAATCTAGGACACCTTATTGTGCCGACTATCGTTATAGTAGAAATTTAACGAATCGGAGACACGTTATCCTGGCAAAATGATGGATGAATCTCGGTAAAAGCATTCCCAGAGCGGAAATAAGGTGTCTAGGATTCGTTAGAATATTAGAGTATCCAAAAACAGACTAATAACGTGTGCTGAGTTCGTTACACTCCACCCACCTGTGTGAAAAGTTTATTTCTCTTCCGCTTTGATTCAGCGTAGCTTCCGCTCCAATTCAAAACTCAAAACTTTCGCCGTCACGTGGGATGAGCACCTGACCATCCATCTGCTCGGATGCCAGATAAGTCGCAAGATCCGTACGAGACATCACACAATGGTTAATCGCATCCATGTGCACAGCGATGACATGAGCAGATGGCGCATGGAGCTTCACGGCGACAACGTCAGGCCCGTCCATCGTAATGGGATCACCCTCTACGAAGCGTGCACCTCCGGCATTCACGACAATGACTTCAGGCGTATATTGGCGGATGGCCTCAGCAGGTTCTTCACACCAGATGGTATCCCCCGCAATATAGGTGACAGGTTCTCCATCTGCTTCAAGTACGAAGCCGGACACCTTGCCCATACGTTCACCGATTTCACCTGTGCCATGATGCCCGGATGTACGGGCGAATCGGACAGAGTGATGCTCATGTTTTTTATCTACAGCTGTTACATTCGTGAATCCGACACCCAGAAATACATTCTCATCCCCAGGCTGGCAGATTAGGGGAATGTCTTTGCCAAGTTGTTTCGCCGCTGCTTCATCCCAGTGGTCCACATGGGTGTGTGTCACAATCAACAGATCCGGATTCAGATAATCCGTTTCTGTTTCGGGCAAACTCACTCTTGGATTACGTAACTCATTGGGTGTGTTTGGAAAAGCGGGCATGACTTCGGCGTCCATCAGCATCGGATCAACGAGAATGTTCAGCCCTCCGTATTCCAGCCACAGTGTAGCATTGCGAATCAATTGGATTTTCATTATATTTGCACTCCTTCGAGTTGTTTAATAGTATTACCCTATATGGTATACAACCCGTTTAACAGCGTACATAACATGATGAATGGAATTAGGCCACGCTAATTTCACCGTGAAAGGATTGCTGAAGCAAGATGAATGAAATAATAGATGACACGGATATACGTATTTTGCAGATTCTGATTCAGGATGCCAAACGTTCTCACAAAGAGATCGGTGAAGAGGTTCATCTCACGGGACAGGCCGTTGGTGCAAGAGTGCGCAAGCTGCAAGATCTGGGTGTGATTGAAGGGTATACGGTAAAATGGAACCCGGAACGCCTTGGCCTTGGTCTACAGGCCTTTGTCACAGTTTTCTTGAACTCCGGCGACAGACATGCCGCCTTTCGTACATTCATTGCTGAACGTGAGGACATCGTTGAAGTCCATCGCGTCAGCGGAGAAGGCTGTTATCTGATGAGAGTGCAGACAGGCACCACAGAGCAGCTTGGCCAACTGCTTGAAGCATTACTGCCCTACGGCAATTACAAAGTCAGCCTGTCCATAGGTGTAGAGAAATCACAGTGATGAGTGGGGAGCTTGTCCTCATCCATCCCGGTACTCAACGATCCTGCTGCTGTTCCTGCAAAGTCTCCTGAGCAAAGTCACAGCCTGGTTCAGCTCTTTTTTGCTCAGCAGATGATCTGTCTGAATATGAGACCGTGTGCCGTCCTTTAAGTACAGGACAAACATGGGAGAAGCGGACAGGAGCCACTTGCTACGGGCAGGTGAGGCGAGTTCGACTTTGCGAATCTGGCTCCAAGCAATCTTACGTTTGCCCGTGCTTAACGCATCATCATCCCAGGATAACAACACGGCAGGGGTTTTGGTTAGTCGTGACACAAACATGAAGAACAGCGGTCCGATCAACCACATACCCAGCACGGCTGCAATGGAATAGTATATGGTCTCCAGTCTTTCGGCTTGTCCGTCCACGATGATCCATAATAAGCTCACGCACAAGAGAAGGAAAAGGAAGCATAAACTTCCCTTCCATAGAGCTGTGCTGCGTTGGTAACGAATCTGCTGATGGTCACGCTTGGGTGTTTCGGGTTGTTGCATGGATGTTCCTCCTAATTAACAATGCTGATCGATATGCCAAACGTGCCGCCTGCATAAGCAGAGCGGCATGTTCAACGTTCTGTATTTACTATAACTCAGGTTCATTACCCTGATATAGCTGAATTTTTACCTGCATCACGCGCATGGGTGTACAAGTCTGCATATACACCTTTGGCTGTGATTAGTTCCTGGTGCGGTCCTTCCTCCACAATCTCACCATTTTCCATCACCAGAATTCGATCGGCATGCATCACCGTAGACAGGCGATGAGCAATGACAATGGTGGTGCGTCCCTGGGATACCGATTCCAGCGCCTGCTGCACAAGCTGTTCCGTGTGTGAGTCCAGATTGGCGGTTGCCTCATCCAGGATGAGCACTCGGGGTTGGAACACCACGATCCGGGCAAATGAAATCAACTGCCGCTCCCCAGCGGATAGTCCGCTTCCGCGTTCGGATAGATGTGTATCATATCCGTGAGGCAAACGTGAAATCATCGCATGTGCTCCGACAAACCGGCAGGCCTCAATCGCCTGCTCTCGCGTAATATCCTCACGAAACATCCTCACATTATCAATAATGGAACCGGAGAACAGGAAAGGTTCCTGTTGAATCAGACCCACGATCCGATGAAGCTTAGCCTGCGGCAGATGCCGGATATCAGTACCATCAATCTCGATACTGCCCTTGTCTACATCATAGAAGCGATTGAGCAGGGAGATCAGTGTGCTTTTGCCAGCGCCTGTTGTGCCTACGATACCTACCATTTCACCCGGATAGAGGTGCAGGTTCATCTGTTGGATCAAAGGCCGGTCTGCCCGATAACCAAACGACACATCATTAAAATCAATCTGACCCATCACATTTTTTGGTTCCAGCAAGGAAGCCATACCGGGTTTGGGATCGGCAACTTCAGGCTGTGTATTCAGAATGTTCCAGATGCGATCCATTGATACGGTCGTGGACTGGAATGTATTCCATTGCATCGTAATCTGGTTAATCGGTTGAAAGAACTGACGAATATAGCTGATAAACGCATACAATACCCCGACTTGCAGGGACTCACCCAGTACAGCGCGACCTCCAAGCCAGACCATCATAACCAGTGCCGCATTGCCAAGGATATCAAACGTCCGGTTGAAGATAACATTGGAGCGGGCTTGAGCAATGTTGGCTTTCAGGTGAAGTGCGTTCTGTTCCGAGAAACGTTTCTTCTGTTCTTCCTCTTGGTGAAAAGCCTGAATCAGAAACATACCGGACAGGTTCTCCGCCGTAAATGCGATCAGACGGGAAAGACGCGTACGGGCATTTTGATAAGCTTTTCGCAGTCGACTACGGAATAATACCGCAACCACCGCAATGACAGGCAGAACGATCAGGGAGTATGTCGCCAGCACAGGATCAAGTTGGAACATAAAGACGATAATGAGCACCAGCATCATACCATCCCGAATCAGACTGAGCAGTACTTGAGTGAAAAAGCTGCTGATGGTCTCCGTATCACTGGATACGTTCGTGACCAGACTGCCGATATGAAAACGGTCAAAGAAGGACATGGACATCTTGGAGATATGCTTGAACAGGTCCTTTCTGATCCGGGATACAATGTTCTGACCCACATGCTGCAACAGATTATTCTGGATATAGGTAAAAATAAAACTGATGACAGCCAGCCCAAGAAAGATGGCTGCGAGCTGAACGAGAAAGCCCACACTGGTCTGGCCCACGGCCAGATGATCATCGATGGCGATCTTCACCAGATAGGGTTGCAGCAGATCTGCCGATATGCCAAGCAGTGAGCAGAAGAAGATACCGGCAAAAGCCCATTTATGCGGTTTGGCGTATGCCATCATCGCCTTAAACGAAGTTCGTTTACTCTGATCGGCCTCTGCATCTGGGTGAAGTTCAGCGTTAGTGTTAGACATGATGTAATCCCTCCTCCTGCAAACGGTAGGTGGCCGCATATAACCCCTTGGCAGCCATCAACTGCGCATGTGTTCCCTGTTCAGCGACTCGCCCTTCATCCAGAACGATAATATCGTCCGCATGACGGACCGCGCTGATGCGATGAGAGATGATTAATGTAGTCTTGCCCTTGCCGATCTCACGCAGGCTACGCAGAATACCACTCTCGGTGACAGCATCAACCGCGCTCATGCTGTCATCCAGAATAAGTAACTGTGCTTGTTTGATCAGTCCTCTTGCAAGACTGGTTCGCTGACGCTGTCCACCAGACAAGGTGAGTCCACGTTCGCCAAGCAGTGTATCAAAGCGATCAGGAAAACGGACAATATTATCATAGATCATGGCTTGCCGTGCACTATGTTCCACTGTATCCAGCGATACTTCTCGGTCGCTAAATGCGATGTTATCTCGGATGGTGGTACTAAACAGGAATCCATCCTGAGGGACATAGGCGATGCGCGATCTTAGACTTTCCAGCGACAACTGCCGAATATCGGTACCATTGATGCGAATCGTTCCTTCAGGTGGTTCATATGTACGCAGCAATAGCTTAACGAGGGTACTTTTACCTGAGCCGGTCTTGCCTACAATACCGACCGTTCGCCCGGCACGGATATGGAGTTGAATGTTTTGGAGAGCAGGAGATGAACTGCCAGGATAGGAGAAGGTTAGATTCTCCATGGTGATATCATGTACGGTTTGGAGCGATGTGGCTTCAGGAAGTTCACGCACATCCGCTACTTCGCTGAGCAGGTCATTCACCCGCTCCAGTGATGCGCCTGAGCGCTGAACGGTATTAATAACATTGCCGATCTGTTGAAGCGGTCCCATGATCATGCGTAGATATAAGGTCAAGGCGACAAAACTCCCGAGTGTAATGGAATTCTGCATGGTCATAATACCTCCGACAAGCAGAGAAACGACCAATGAGATGGCTCCCAGCAGCGGGAGCAGGGCTTGAAACAAGGAAGACAGACGAACGAGTCGAAGCTGTTTGCTCTTGATCTCATCGACGGTGGTTCCAAAGCGTGCACGAGCACTGTCTTCGATGGCAAACGTCTTGGTTACGCGAATGCCACCCAGCTGCTCTTCCGCCGATTCCGTCATGGTTGCAAGAGCTTCCTGCACGTCGCGAGAGCGCTTGCGAATCCGCGGACCAAAAAACACGACCAGAAATGGAATCGCCAGCAAAGGAACAACACTGATTAGAATGAGCGTCAACGGAATCCCGCTAAGCAACATCATGACAATGCAGGACAACAGCAGGAAGGTGGCATTGGTCATGAGTGTCACACCATTGGATATCGCTTCACGTACGGAAGTCACGTCATTCATGACATAACTGAGCAGCTTTCCGTTCCCCTGTTTGGAGAAATAATGTTCGCTAAGTTCGGAAAACTTACTGAATATACGCTCGCGCGTCATGAATTCAAAGCGTCGCCCGAGCTTCATAATCATGAACTGCCCGGTGCCGAACAGCAGATTATACCCGATGGCAATAGCCAAAAGGAACAGGCTGTACTTTACGACCGTCTGCATCTGAAGTGTGTTCTGCATCAACTGATCCGTGAAGCTGCCGAGTATGCGGGGCAAGGATGCTTGCCCGACATTGGAGGCAATAATCAGAAGAACAGCAACCAGATAAACAGGCCAGTTCGACACAACATAACCACGAAGTAATCCTTTCTTGGACATAAGCGTTGTTCTCCTTTTGTTATAGGTGAAGTCAGTTCAGCAGGTGGAGTCAAGAAAAGGGCCGACACCTGTTATTAGCGCGTCGTGCCCTCTTACTGTATGCGATCCAGTTCGTTGTTTATCCGTCATCCGATAGATTTCTCTATTCTTATTTTTGCGCTAATCCGATGGGATGTCAACGAAGCCACTTAGCAAAAAGCAGGTGATTTAGATTATCGGCGTTGGAGAAGGGTTCTATGCCGTGTTCTCCTGTTGTATTCACCAGATGTCGAAATTACTGAAACATTTTCTAAGGATGCCCCGTCTGTAGGAATGAAGAGGTAAAAAATAGGCTTTACTAATCATATGGAGGTGCCAGGAAATGAAACATAAAAAAGGATTGGCTGCAACGCTTGCGCTCTGCGTTTCTTTGACAGCAGGAGGTGCATCGGTATTTGCTTTCACAGATGTGAAGGATGAAGGTCAGAAGTCGGTTGTGGATTCTTTGAAATCAAAAGGCATTGTTAACGGAGTAACGGCGGATCTGTTCCGTCCAGATCTTGCATTGTCCGAGCCACAGGGTGTTCAACTGATTGTGAATGCATTTGGTCTGAAAAATGAATTTGCGGAAGCATCCGCTCAGAATAAAATCAGTCCGGATACGTGGTATGCCGATGCGGTGCAGGCCGCTACTCAGAATGGACTGTCCATTCCGGTTGAAGTGAACCCGCAGGGCAAGATGACACGTGAACTGTTTGTCATTTTGCTGAATGAAGGGATTAACACCACCGGGAATTATCCGGTCATCATGAAGTATAATCTTGTTAAGGACGAAAATAAAATCGGTAAGGACGCCATATCTGCAGTCCAGAACTTGCTGAACATGAACATCATTGAACTGGATAAGGACGGGAATTTCCGTCCAGATCAGTCGCTTACCCGTATGGAGGCTGCAAGCATGATCTTTAATGCACTCGAATTTGTGGATAAACACGGCAATGGCGGCTCAGCAGAGCCAACTCCAACCAATCCAGGTGAAGGCCAACAAGCGATTGTACCTGAAGTAACAACGACAAAGGTTGATGACAAAACAACCAAAGTTAAACTCAGTGCTGAAATGCCGCATCCTGGTTATGGATTGAAGATTGATGATGTGAAATTGGAGAAGGATGGACGCGCTATCGTGCTCTATTCCATTATTCAACCTGATCCAGACATGATGTATCCGATGGTTATCACCAATGTGACTGCCGAAACGGATATCCCAACAGGCTATACAGCAGAAGCTCAACCTTCTGGTAAGTAAATTATTCTTTGAGATATCAAACTTGCGCTAAGCACAACGTCAATGAACAGAATATAGCTTAACTTAAAAACTCACCCTTCATGCGTGCATGGAGGGTGAGTTTTTAAGTTGCTGGAGAGGCGACACCAATTACCAGCATTCAACTAATGCAAGGTGAGATACGCTAACGAACTCAGCGCACCTTATTTGGACGTTTATAGTGGTTATGCAATTCTAACGAACTTGAGACGCGTTATTCCCGCAAATAAGACTGGAAACAACATATAAAGCATCTAACAGGCAGGAATAACGCATCTACGATTCGTTAAAAATCCCAATCAGTGAAATAGCGTCGAATAACGTGTGCTGGGTTCGTTAGACTTTCCAGATTCACGACGCTTCTGCGAAAGGTAAATTAGTGAGAGGTTACATAGTTACAAACCTGATCGAAAGGTATTGGATCTAGCGGTTTGATTATTCGTCCAGAGGTTCATAGTCAAACCAATCGAAACTTGCAGGCGTACACTCCCCCGATGGAGCATAAGCGTACATGGAGATCATCACACCTGTGAAACCACTTGCTACTTCGGTAGATAACAGATGTGTTTCTCCTGAACCCACTTCGATGGCATCGGATGAACCTTGCTGATAGAGGAACGTGAAGTGATTACGGTCAGCCTTGATTTGTAATACAACCGGCCCCGTGTCACAGTCAAGCACCTGTTCGGTTCGCAGAGAGCCGACGGTTCGCCGCAATACGATTTTTTTCTGCCCATCGATCTGTGTTACAGCCAAGTCGTAATGATATTTATCATTCATAAATAAGGTTAATCCAGCTTCCTCACCGCTCGCACTTGGTTCATAATGCAGCTCGGCCGCCATTTCGCATAAGAAATGGCTCAAGCGACGTCCGACAAAGGCTGGATTTCCTCCATCATCGAGTGAAACCGGCTGACCCCGCAGGATGAGTTGCCCGGGATTTTCAGTGAGCGTCCAACTACCCGGAGCCGGATTACGTAAGAAGATCCAGTTCATGCCTAATGATGGTTCGTCAAAATGATCCCGTATAGCCCGAGGTGACCAAGGATGCTCAGGCAATGAAGGTCCGGTCATCTCTGGTTCAATATGTCCGTCCACACCGATTATCGGCCAACCGTCATCCGTCCAAGTGACAGGTGCCAGGAAGGTCTCGCGTCCCAGATGGTGTCGCATGGGGTAACCTGCTGGACGAAGGCCCAGACATACGGCCCACCAGCTTTCATCCTGGATCTGGACAAGGTCTGCATGACCGGTTGCGTGAATGCTGGATTTCATGCTCCGATTGGACAGAATCGGATTATGAGGACACGGATCAAATGGTCCGTATGGCTCTGTGCTCCGAGCAATGGTCTCCATATGGCCATACTCGGTTCCACCTTCGGCGATCATCAGATAATAGAGGCCGTTTATTTTATACATGTGGGGAGCTTCGGGGGCTGCTCCTCCGGTTCCAGTCCAGATCAATCGACTATCGGTTAGTCTGGCTCCGGTCGTGATGTCTATCTCGCACTGATAGATGCCTTCGCCTTCATCGCCGTTACAGGCCGTTTGAAAATACACACGTCCATCTTCATCAAAGAGAAAAGAGGGATCAATGCCGCCCTGATCAATAAAAATCGGAGCAGACCATGGTCCCTCGGGCAGGGCACTACTCACATAAAAATTTCCGCCGCCGCTGACATTGGTTGTTGTCATGTAGAACCAGCCATCGTGGTGCCGGAGTGTTGGGGCGAAAATGCCGCCAGAACTGCCCGCGTTCGCTAAAGGGAGTTGCTCAGTTGTTGTGAGGACATGGCCGATCTGTCGCCAGTTCACAAGGTCTTTGCTGTGGAAGATGGGCACACCCGGGAAATATTCAAAGGTACTGGTTACCAGATAATAGTCTTCATCTACACGGCAGATACTTGGATCTGGGTAAAACCCCGGAATGACCGGATTGGTATATTTCATCATTTATGCTCCTATTCATTGTGAGAGTTTAGTATGAATCTGGACACATTGAAAATCCCTGCTACAAGGCGAATTATAACGCTTATAAGTATACGGAACCTTGATTTTTCGGTCTTGGAATAGCATGATATAGACATTCAACCCAACTATGTTCGCGGAGGGGAATGCTTTTGAGTAATGCATATTTGAGATGGTTTACCTCGGACCATCAACAATTTCCGTTTTTTATTCAGTACGGTGGACATGTTGAGGACATGGAGCTTCATAATCATATGGATTTTACGGAACTTGTGATTGTTCTGAATGGTCATGCAACCCATGTGGTGAACACTGAAGAATTTTTTATTAAAAAAGGGAACGCATTTGTGATTAATGGCGACACCCATCATGCGTATAAAGACCCTCATGATTTTAGGATCTGTAACATTATGTTCAGTCCCGAGATGCTTGCTTCGGCTGGGCCCGATCTGAGAAAATCTAACGGCTTCCAGGCGCTGTTTGTTTTGGAACCGTTTTATCGTAATATTCACTCCTTTCCGAGTAAATTGGCGTTATCCATTTCTAGTCTGGAGTATATAGAATCACTGATATCGTTCATGATTGAGGAGTATCAGAGTAAACAGCAAGGGTATCAGACGATGTTGATCTCACGTCTTACGGAGATGGTTGTTTATTTGTCGAGGCAATATGATACACAGGAGAAAGGGATCGAAGGTAATAATCTGATGCATCTGGCAAATGCCATTTCATTCATTGAAGATCATTATCTGGAGCCACTGTCGCTAGAGGATATTGCGGGGAAGTCAAATATCTCAATAAGGCATCTGAATCGGATTTTTCGATCCTATTATCAGATGACCCCGATCTCTTATCTGCAAAAGTTGCGTCTGGAGAAGGCATGTCATTTGTTGAAAAACGGGAATCTGTCCATTACGGAAATTTCGTATGAATGCGGGTTTAACGACAGTAATTATTTTACCCGCCAGTTTAAGAAAGCCTTTGGCGAATCCCCCAAAACATACAGGCAGACTCATTAATACCTGATCGAATATAAAACACCAAAACAGGGCCTCCTCATAGGGAGGTCCTGTCTGCTGTCTCAGGGAAAAGGGGGAATTTAATAGTCCAAAAGCCGTCCGTTGTCATGCCACTGACCGTACATTTTATTTTCCTTTGTGTTGGTTATGAACTTATCCAATCTGCTCTGGAATAATACTGGCTGATTCTTAACACTTTGGATCGTATCGATCCGAACGTTTTGGTACAGGGTAGGGAAGGCCATGAAATTTGCAAAAACCTGATGGTCTTCTTTCAGCCTTTGTTCGATCACACCATCAATTATGAAAGCAGTCGGCTCCATAACAGGAAGAACCTGTCTACCCTCGTCATGCATGAAGCCCAACTTTTCAAGACGACGGACACGTTCCTTGTTCAATTCAGTCCATGAGCTGCGTTTACTTCTAGGAGATAATCTCTGTGCTAATTGAGTCTCGGATATTTTCTTTTTGACTCCATCGATCCAGCCAAAGCACAGCGACTCCTCAACCACGTCCAAATACAGCAGGGTATTCGGCACGGGTTTTATGCTTATTATTACCCAGCAAGATTTCTCAACTTTTCCATGTGTCTGCAACCAATTTCTCAATTCATCCCTCGACGTCATGGGGATACAATGTACATTTTCCATCCGATTGTCAACTATACTTGAGCCGGTTCCTGATACCAAAAGAGTGAATAGTCATTCATGATGGAGGCATACCCCAATTGACGCAGCATGGTAGAAACATTGCCTCGATGATAGGTTCCGTGGTTAACCACATGGATGACGATATCCGATAAGCTGGTTTCACGAACTCCTGCAAATGGATTATTGAGTAGAATGGTTTGCTCCAGATCAGCTTGGCCTCGTAACCACTCACTGTATTGTGCCGACAGGTCGGTAAAACATTGGAAGTACTCATCCACAGAACCGTGAATTTCACTATTGAGTGGTATGCATGCTTGCAGTGCCTCGGGCATCCCGGTGCCAGTTAACACCAGATACCACATCTTATCCACTGTATAGATATGGCTGAGTGCGTGAGCAATAGTTGGATATGAACTGTTCACTTCCTGACTCAGTACAGAAGAGGGCAGTTCCTTGATTCTGTCCAGGATGGTTTGGTTGGCCCATGCGTGGTAGTTATACATTTGTTCCGGATGATTCATTGATGATCGTCTCCTTTAATTTGGCGATGGATTAGATGAACTTACTGAGATGATTATAAAAAAAGAAGTATGACAACAGCGTGTCATACTTCTTCATAGAGCTTAAGTGCGTTTCGAAGTTGTTCTTTCAGAATGCCTCGTAATTCAATCGGTTCAAGCACCTCGGCGCCACTTCCCAAACTAAGTAGAAACGACCATAACCACTTGGCTTGTAACGGTTGATGAACCGGGATACGCATCGTCATACTTCCATCCTCGTGAAATTGCTTATCTGCCTGTTGAAAATGATCCATGGCTTCCGCGAGCGCTTCCGGGTTCACCCGAAATACCACATCACTTACCTGATCTTGCCATGACGGATCTGAGACAACCGTCTCTTGGGGAAGCTCAAGGTGGGGTTGGAAGTGTTCCGATGTCAGTTGCACGTTCATCATCCGGGACAGTCGGAACTCGCGATAATCCTGCCGTGTCTGGCAAAATCCATATACATACCAATTACGATATTTAAAATGTAATTTTACCGGTTCCAGATGGCGGGGTGTATGTTCATTCTTTGTATTAATGTAGTCAAAACGGACAACCTGATGATCCGTAATACCTTTACGCAGATGAGGAAGGGCATCAGGTTCTGTTCGGCGTGTCTCCAGATCCACCGATAGACTTGAGGTTTGATGCTCCGGTCCAATCGTTTGCAGACGTTCAATCGTGCCTTGTGCACGTGCATCTTCGAATACTGTGGATAGACTGCTCAGAACCGTGATCAGGGAATCCACATCATAAGAACCGAGCAAGCTTTTATCCATCTTGTATCCGTCCATCATGCCGTAGCCGCCTTTGAGTCCCTGATGGGAGACGACCGGGAAGCCGGCGGCACAGATTACATCAATATCCCGATAGATCGTTCTTGGGGACACCTGAAACTCTTCAGCCAAGGTGGAAGCAGACAATACTTCGTGGTTCAGCAGTTTGTATATGATTGAGATTAATCGCTCCAATTTCAAAAGGTATCCCCGCCCGTTATTCCATTTTGTCATTACAGGCCATTATTATATCACGCCAGGGTAAACAAAATGGAGGATTACAGAGGGGCTATAGGAGGTCATATCATGCAGTAAGTTTTGTTCCAACATGATTGGACAAGTTCTTCGGTGTGATGAAACAAAAAAAGAGTGCTGGATAGCACCCTTTCGAAGACACATGATTGTTGTTGTGTTGAACAGTTACGTTAGCAGATCGGTCGAACTTCATATCGAGTGAATAGTCAGAGCTGGCTCTACTCTTCTTGTACGTTATAGAGAACCCGAGCGAGCAGATTCTGTCCATAGTTTCCGAAGTTTTTACCAAAGATCGTTAAGCCCCGTTTGTTCAAAGGTTCGTCCGTAACGGCAATGCGGAAGTGAATATCGCTTTTGTAATCCAGCCCAATCTGGTCCAGCGTTACGTCCGAGATGCGGCATCCGTCAATATAGCTGCCTTCCTGTGTAATCCGGATCAGCTTCAGCATGCCGTACTGATTCAAGTGCGGAGGCCACCATTCCGGATTAAAGGTACCGCGTGTATTGCCAAAATCCCCCGGACTTGTCCAGCAGCCAATCTCAATCCCATTGACATAGAAGTAAATATCCGAAGGGTAATTGTCACAAAAGCCAGGGGCCTCCGAACCCAGTTCCATCGACAACTGAATTTCGCTAAACGACTGATTAGGCTTGAGATAGTTGGGAATCCGATATTCCAGATAACCTTCAGCCAGCCAGATCATCTCCGCATCAATTCGCAGTGGATCAGCAAAGTACCGCGGATCATCGAACTCTCCAACAATGCTGTCCCGGGTAGCGAGACCACATGTAGGTGCGGCCTGATAATCGCTGTAATGACCGACCTGAATTTCCACCTCATAACGATTGTTAATCTCTTGTGAACGCAGATCAACCATCAATTTTTCCTCATTGAGATAACATATCTTCTGAATTCCATGTTTGCCAACGGCGGTGTTGATCTCGATCAATCCGCTCTCTTCAAGCTTCTTGATATGCATCGTGATGGCGCCATTGCTCAGTCCCAGCTTGGTTGCAAGATCATTGAGATTAAGACTTTGGTTCTTGGCCAGCAGCTCGATGATCTGAATCCGGATTTCCGAACTGAGCGCTTTGAAGATATTCACACCCGACATCAGATCTTTAATATAAATCATAGGTGGATTTCCTTTCCCCGTTCTGAACAAAGTCTTCGACACAGACATTTGCACATTTATATGTTTTATTTCAGATAATTATAAATCATTCCCTCATGGAAGGGAAGGGTGGAGAAATAGAAGCCAAAACCCTTGTATATAGCGCAAATACGAAAATATAATCTATATTTTGTCCACTATTCCGGTTAAAATAAGTGTTAATCAGTTCACATATATTTGAAATATACCATTGAAATGTAATGTAACCGCTTTTATAATCCTATTATACCTAAATTGATTCAATACTTCATGAACCTAATTAACCATTTGAACAGGAAAGGTGGAGTTGGTTTGGAAAAGTTAAGCAATGTGAAGAGGTTTAAGTGGAAACGGTTGGCGTTACCGGCATTACTTGTGATGGTATTACTGCTGGCAGGTCAGTCAAAAGCTTTGGCGGCATTCTGGAATCTGACCGGAGATACCGCTGTTCATGATCCGTCGATTATCAAAGAGGGCAGTTCCTGGTACACCTTTTCAACCGGCCCGGGCATTCAAGTATTGAAATCCGATAATGGTTCGTCCTGGTATCGTGTTCCACAAATCTTCTTAAGTAAGCCATCCTGGTGGGCTTCTGCCGTTCCGGGACAAAGCGGATTGGATGTATGGGCACCGGATGTAGAGCAGTATAACGGAAAAGTATGGCTCTATTATTCAATCTCCACCTTTGGCTCCAATCGGTCTGCGATTGGTCTTGCTTCTGCGAACAGCATTGGGGCAGGGCAATGGAAGGATGAAGGATTGGTGCTTCAAACCACGACCGCCAATAATTATAATGCCATTGATCCAAATCTGGTCATTGATGCTTCAGGCAATCCATGGCTGGCCTTTGGTTCTTTCTGGAGTGGCCTGAAGATTGTCAAGCTGGACAAAAACACGATGAAACCGACGGGAAGTATAACTTCCATTGCTGCGCGCCCGAATAACGGAGGTGCTATTGAAGGACCAAGTATTGTATATCGTGGCGGCTACTATTACCTGTTTGCTTCCATCGATTCTTGCTGCCAAGGGGTGAACAGTACCTACAAAATGGTCTATGGACGTTCGACCAGTATAACAGGCCCTTATGTGGACAAAAACGGAGTTAATATGCTGAATGGTGGCGGAACGATATTGGATACAGGCAATGTGAAGTGGAAAGGTCCAGGTGGTCAGGACGTGTACAACGGCAATGTCATCGCAAGACATGCCTATGATGCAGAGGATAATGGCAATCCGAAATTGCTGATTAATGACTTGCTTTGGGACTCGAGTGGCTGGCCGAAATACTGATTTATTTTATATAAATATAAAATGTTTTATAAAAGTGTTGACTAAAGTGATCTGGATTTGATAAATTTAACAACAGAAATCTTATTTCATCCAATTGAATACGGTTACAAGTCCAGATCAGGAGGGGTTCAGATGGTAAAGAAAAAGAATTGGGTCACATTTATGCTTCTTATGCTGGTAAGTGCACTGGTACTTGCGGGGTGCGGAGGAGGCAGCGGTGCAAGTGGGGACAAGGAGTTAACATTTATGTTCCGCGGCGGTACTGATGAGCAGAAAGCATACCAAGCGGTGGTCAAGAAATTCGAAGAAGATCATCCGGGTGTGAAAGTCAAAATTATCGTAACGGCTGCGGATCAATATGCAACCAAGCTAAGAGCGGCAATTACAGGCAACAGCTTGCCTGACGTATTTTATATCAATCCGGGTGACGTGAAAGCGTATGTGAACAGCAATGTGCTGATGAACCTCACTTCGTATATTGAAAACAATCCGGATGTTGATCTCGATAATATCTGGAAATACGGCGTGGACCTGTATCGTTATGACGGCCAAATGGCAGGTCAAGGTGATATCTACGGTATGCCGAAGGATCTGGGGCCATTTGCACTGGGCTACAACAAAACGTTGTTTGAAAAAGAGGGCATCCCACTCCCTGACAAGGATAAACCATACACATGGGAAGAGTTCATCAAGGTGAACCAGCAAGCGACCAAGGATACCAATGGAGATGGTAAACCGGATGTATACGGTACTGGATTCAACGTACAGTGGGCCCTGCAATCCTTTGTATGGAGCAACGGTGGGGATTGGTTGGATGAGACCAAAACAAAGGTAACGATTGATGATCCGAAATTCGCTGAAGCACTGCAATTCTTCGCGGATATGCAGAACGTATACAAAATTACACCTTCCATTGAGGAAGCGCAAACATTGGATACGTATCAACGCTGGATGAAAGGTGAAATGGCTTTCTTCCCTGTAGGCCCATGGGATATGAGTACATTTGAGAAATTGCCTTTCGATTATGATTTGCTGCCATTCCCTGCGGGATCTACTGGCAAATCGGCAACGTGGATCGGGTCTCTGGGAATCGGAGTATCTGCCAAAACGAAACATCCAGAAGAAGCAGCAGCATTGGTGAACTACCTTACGGCTTCGAAGGAAGGCATGCAACAACTGGTAGATGCCAAGGTACAGATTCCGAACTTGCTTGATATGGCAGACGAGTGGGCCAAAGATACATCCACGAAACCAGCCAACAAACAGGAATTCATTGATATCGTTGAAGATTACGGCAGGGCTCTGCCAGGTAACTACACGTACAATGCGGAATGGTATGACCTGTTCTTCACGGACATCCAGCCGGTATTGGATGGCAAGATTACAGCCGCAGACTATGTGAAGCAGCAACAACCGAAAATGCAGAAACTGCTCGACAAAGCGGTAGAACAAGAAAAGAAATCTCAGAAATAGTAGATAGGAAAGGGTGATGCCGGCAGCCTGCAATCATGCTGCTGGCATCATTCGTATTGGAACTTATTGGATTCCATACGGGCATGTGGCATTCGTTGATCGACAAGGTTCAATCGAAGAATGCCACATGCTGATACTAGAAACAGGGGTGAACGCCGTGATTACGAAATCGAGTTTGTATCGCAAAGAGATGCTGTACGGATATCTGTTTATTTTACCTCCGATTCTTGGATTGCTGATCTTTGTCATGTTCCCGTTCCTCTACTCCCTTTATGGTTCCTTTACGGATTGGGACGGACTGGGACAGATGAACTTTATCGGTTTGGCCAACTTCAAGGATTTGCTCACGGATGACCTCTTCTACAAAGCGATGTTTAATACATTTTTCCTGATGCTCGGTATTCCGATTGGTTTGTTGCTCGCATTATTGCTGGCGATGGGTCTGAATCGTAAAATTCCCGGCACGACGACATTCCGAGTAATCTATTACATCCCGGTCATTTCTTCCCTCGCTGCGGTGTCCATCATGTGGAACTGGGCGTACAACGGGGATTACGGTCTGGTGAACCAGTTCCTTGACCTGTTTGGGATTAAAGGTCCTAACTGGCTAGCGAACAAAGACACGGTTAAACCGGCTTTGATTATTATGACGGTGTGGAAAGGCTTGGGATACACGATGTTGTTGTACCTGGCAGCACTGCAAAGTGTATCACGTACATACTACGAGGCGGCTGAGCTGGATGGAGCGAACGGGTTCCAAATCTTCCGCAATATCACCTGGCCTATGGTGAAGCCAGTTACCTTTTTCCTCATTGTTACAAATATCATTGGCGGTTCCCAGATCTTCACCGAGATGAACATTATGACACCTACGGGTGGTCCTGAATATTCTTCGGCATCAATCGTTTTCTACATCTGGCAGAAAGCCTTCAGTAACTTGCAGATGGGTTATGCCTCAGCAATGGCCATGATTCTTGGTATTTTCATTTTTGTCATTACCCTGGTGCAATTCAAAATGAACGAAAAATCAGCCTATGATGGGGATTGATTGTCAAGGAAAGGAGTGAACCGGAGATGTCTTACAGTCAAAAGAGGAAATTAACGAACTCTATCATCTTTATCGTACTCGCGATTGGTGCGATTGCGATGATTGCACCACTGATCTGGATGTTGTCCACGTCATTGAAGGAGAAGCAGGATGTGTTCGCGCTTCCGCCTGTATGGATACCTGAAGTATTCCAATTTGGTAAGTATAAAGAAATCTGGGAAGCCGGTCCCCTACTCAGCGGGATCAAAAACAGTCTCATTGTCGCGGTGAGTGTAACGGTGGTGGGTACGTTTACGTCCAGTATTGCAGCCTTTGCTTTTGCCAAGTTAAGATTCCCGCACAAAAACAAACTGTTTCTCGCGTTGCTGGCATCCATGATGATTCCTTATCCAACAGTCATGATCCCACAATTCATCATGTTTGCAAAGCTGGGCTGGGTGGATACGCTATTACCATTGATTGTTCCTGGCCTGTTCGGTAACGTAATCATGATCTTTTTCCTGCGCCAGTACCTGCTTAGTGTACCTGATGCGATTATTGAGGCGGCCAAGATTGACGGTAGTTCCTACTTCCGGCTGTACTCCAGTATTACGTTCCCGCTCATCAAACCGGCGATTGCTGCACAGTTGATTCTCTGGTTCATGGGCATCTGGAACGATTATCTGGCACCAATTATTTATCTGAATTCACCGGAGAAGCAGACGTTACAACTCGTTATAGCAAACTTTAATGCCACGTATGCGATTCAAACCGATTACCCGCTTATTATGGCGGCGTCGATTGTGGCTCTGTTACCTGTATTAATCATCTTCCTGATCTTCCAGAAACAGATTATTGAATCGGTTGCCATTTCGGGAGTGAAGGGATGAACCAGCGGAAGAAATTCCGACGGTGGTCGAATTCAGGAAAAGGAGTGGTTGCTTCCATGTTGCTGATGCTGATTGTTGGAGCTACGGGTTGTTCTGGAGAAGGAGCAGGAGAAACGGTGTCCCGTCCCGTCTTTCCTGAAGCTCCTCAAGATACTCAGCTGTATGACACGTCCATACTGGATGATGAATCACGCTGGACGGTGAACAATGCGCATGATCCGGCCATTATCAAAACAGACCAGGGATACTACGTCTATTCCACAGACGTTCGTGTAGCAGGAGAAGCGAAACCCGGTGTCATGGTACGCAAATCAGATGATCTGATCCACTGGACATGGGTAGGTCAGGCTCTGCCGGGCATTCCGCAAGAAGCGTTGGACTGGACAGGTGCGGTCAATCTGTGGGCACCGGATGTGATCCAGGATGGCGATACCTATCGGATGTATTATTCCGCTTCTTCTTTTGGCAGTACCCAGTCGGCTATTGGTCTTCAGACATCCTCATCTCCCGAAGGTCCTTGGACAGATGAAGGACTGGTTGTGAAAACTTCTGCGAATGAACAGGACAAATTAAATGCCATTGATGCCAATCCCATTGTGGATGCCGAGGGTAATTCGTGGATGGTATATGGTTCATTCTTTGACGGAATCTACATTGCGCCACTTGATCCCGACACCGGGAAATTCAAGGACGAGGGTTATGGTACTCGCATTGCCGCTCGTGATCGTGCAACTGAAGAGGGTGCAGTGGAAGGTCCATACATTGTGTATAACCCGGAGTTCAAAAAGTATTATCTATTCGTCTCCTATGATTCCTTATTCGAAGATTATAACGTGCGGGTTGCGCGTGCTGATTCGATCACAGGACCGTACACAGACATAAACGGCAATAACATGCTGGATACAGATTATCTGCCGCAATATGAGATCGGCACCAAAATTCTCGGCGGTTATCGTTTCACAGAAGGCGAGGGCTGGGTTGCGCCTGGACATAACTCCGTTCTGAAGGACGGAGACGATTATTACATCGTGCATCATGCACGGGGCGAGACGGATAAAAACTGGCCATATCTGCATGTACGCAAAATGTTATGGACGAAGGATGGCTGGCCTGTGGTTTCACCTGAACGGTACGCTGGTGAGACAGCACAGGACATTCCGAAGTCCATGATTGCCGGGGAGTGGGAAGGCATGGCGCTTGATCCGTCCGTAGACGGGCAGATTCAAGCCGTGCCTTATACCCTAACAAGCAAAGGTAAGATTAAAAGCGAAAATGGTTCAGGAACCTGGACCTTTGATGACAAACAAACACTGACACTGAAGTGGAAAGAAAGCCCATGGGGCGGAGCTTCCACGGAAGAGCTGAAGTTGCTCCCGTCCTGGGACTGGGAGCGAAGCCAGCCCGCGCTGGTGGTAACAGGCCTCAATGACCGCGGTGTAGCGGTCTGGGGCAAGCAGATCAGCGCAGCGGAGGAGTAAGGGAGCGAGCAGCGAGCGCGGTAAGAGCGGGCTGCTGCTCTGATGGTGCACAAGCAGTGAGGGGGAGGAAGGAACCGCAGGAGCGAGTTTGGCATCCGATTTCAACCGCCAAGAGCGGTGGAAAGAGAAATCGGAGGACAAGAGAGCACCAAGGCTCTCCCCCCCCCGAGCGTCTGCTGTGCATGACAAAGTTGGCATGTTAAGGTGCGCTAACGCCAAGGTGTTGCAGCTTTTAGACACTTAAGATTAATCTGTGCTGGCCTATGTCTGAGGCCAATCATGCACTAAATATGGGGAGAGTTGACCCTGCGAAGCGGTCGACCCCATAAGATCGAGCCAACAAAAAAGGCTCGAAGTGAGGTTGTGACCCAGCGAGCGCGGAAAGAGCGAGCTACCGCTCTGAGGGTGCACAAGCAGTGAGGGGGAGGAAGGAGCCGCAGGAGCGAGTTTGGCATCCGATTTCAACCGCAGAGAGCGGTGGAAATCGGAGGACAAGAGAGCACCAAGGCCCTGCCACCCCCGAACGTCCGCTGTGCACCACCCCAAAAGGGTTTTCGCTTTTTCGCAATTGGGTTACATCCCTAAACTTCGAGCCAAACAACATTTGAAAGGGGAGCATTCCCATGACTGATTCCATTACATTTACTAATCCTATCCTGGAGCAGCGTGCTGATCCGTGGGTGTACCGTCATACAGACGGTTACTATTATTTCTCCGCTTCCGTGCCAGCCTTTGACCGGATTGAAATCCGGAGAGCAGAGACGTTGGAAGAGTTAAGAGATGCTGAACCAGTAACGGCTTGGACCAAGCGTGACACAGGGCCAATGAGTGCCAACATCTGGGCACCGGAGATTCATTTTATCGATGGCAAATGGTACATACACTACGCTGCGGCTCACACCAGTGAGACCAACGAAGGTCTGTTCGATCATCGGATGTATGTCCTGGAGAACGATTCCGCGAATCCACTCGAAGGAGAGTGGGTAGAGAAAGGGCAGATTCACACCCGGTGGGAATCATTTGCGCTGGATGCAACGACCTTTGAACATAAGGGAATCCGCTATCTGGTCTGGGCACAGAAAGATCCCGATATTGTGGGCAACTCCAACCTGTACATTGCCGAAATGGAGAACCCATGGACGCTACGCGGCGAACAGGTTATGATCTCTACGCCAGAGTATGATTGGGAGATCATCGGCTTTAAGGTCAATGAAGGAGCAGCCGTGATGCATCGGAATGGGCGTTTGTTCATCGGCTACTCGGCCAGCGCGACTGATTACAATTATTGTATGGGTCTGCTCACTGCAGATGAAAATGCCGACTTGCTTGATCCGGCCAGCTGGGTGAAATCACCCAAGCCGGTATTCCAGACTTGTGAAGCGAACGGCCAATACGGCCCGGGTCATAATAGCTTTACGGTGTCACCGGATGGCAAGACCGATATTCTGATTTATCATGCGCGTAATTACAAAGACATCGAGGGTGATCCCTTGTATGATCCGAACCGCCATGCCCGTGCTCAAGTGATTCATTGGCGTGAAGATGGCACACCTGATTTCGGTGTTCCGGTCCCAGATGGCAGCGCGGTAGCAGAAGCAAAATAAGAGGTAGTGAAACCTTAATATGAGAGCCCTTAGTTAGCGAGTGATGCTGATTAAGGGCTCTTCTGTGTGTGAACGATAAGATAGAGTGGCCTGAACATATGTGTCCTGGACACAAAACAAAGCAACCACAACGACGATCTCTGCGTATGAGAGAGATACAGATTACGATGCAGAACCTATTAGGAGGATCACATATGGATTCACGCGAGACGTTGGACAAGGAACTTGAACAGATTTTGAAATGGGAGAAACAACAGAAAGACTTGTTTATTTGGGATAAAATCGGGCGTTTGCCCTTTGCGATGTTGGATAAAGTGATGCCTAAAGCGCTGAAACAGAAGATCGGAGATTCCCTGAACGATGTGGGTCAGTATGTGCAGAATGGGGGCAAGTTCCTCGTACAGAAGAAAAAAGTAGCCAAGCTTTTGCAAGAGGAAGCCGGGAGGTCCGGTTATTCCATGATGGATACGACCTATCGTCTGGAGCAGGAATCTGAAGCGGAGGGGACAGCAAAGATTCATAGTGTAGAGAATCTGCCACTTCAGGTGCTGGACCAGGTGGCTGATAACATTACCGAGAGTCGAACGAAGTTTGCCGCGGCTCAGGGAGCAGCTACAGGGTTTGGTGGCATTGTAACCATTGCTGCAGATATTCCGATGGTGATGGGGCTTTCCTTGAAGGTACTGCAAGAGATGGCTCTATGTTATGGTTATGATCCAGATGAACCGCTGGAGCGTATCTTCATTGTCAAATGTCTGCAATTCTCTTCCGCTGATATTGTAGGCAAGAAAGCGATCATTGAAGAACTGGCCGCTTATGATGATCCCGACAAACCCATTGAAGTAGTATCGCAGATGCAGGGATGGCGGGAAGTGTTTAACTCCTACAGTGAATCTTTTGGCTGGAAGAAGCTGTTCCAACTTGTGCCGATTGCAGGCATGGTGTTTGGTTCGGTGAGCAACAAAAATACAATTCGAGATGTCGCCGAAGCAGGCAAAATGTTGTACAAAAAACGGCTGATCCTTCAGCGTTTGAAGTAATATTACAGAAGAAGTCATATTATAGAAGAATATTTATATTGAAAGAGATGAATTTGATATGTTAAACAAACAGGGTTTCTATGATCTTTTAGATCGCAATAATATCGTTTACAAAAGTATTGAACATCCCGCAGTATACACGATGGAGGAAATATTCTCTTATCAGATTCCACATACAGAACGTATCGTTAAAAATCTGTTTCTGCGTGATGATAAGAAGCGCAACTATTATCTGGTGACGATTGCTGGAACGAAGTCAGTTGATTTGAGAAGTTTAAGCGAAAAGATACCTAGCCGCAAATTAAGTTTTGCCAGTGAAAAGGATTTGTTGGAGTTCCTCGGATTGGAAAAAGGGCACGTCAACCCTATGGGGGTTATCAATAATATTCAGAAAAACGTGACCGTAGTTTTTGACAAGGATTTAGTTGGTCAGAAAATTGGAATTCATCCCATGGAAAATACGGCAACGGTATTTCTTGAATTTGAAGATGTGAAGGAACTGATTACAGCTCAAGGTAGCAGCGTTGTCATGTGTGACGTGGAATAAATGGTTGAAGCTAAATACGAGAAAAACATATATAACAAAAGGGTTCCTGCCAGTCTGTCAATACAGAGTTGGCAAGAACCCTTTTGTTATGGTTCAAACATTTTATTTAGACTACAAATGTTGGTGACTAAAGTGAAATCTAACGAACTCAGCAGACGTTATTCGGCGATATTTCACTAATCCCGATTTCTAAAGAATCTCAGACACGTTATTTCTGCATCTCACACGCACATTCCAAGGTTTTCGGCCTTTTTCTCAGGAATAGCGTTGCTCAGATTCTTTAGATTGCGAAACCGGCAGTATTCGTTCAAATAAGTGCTGTCAGGTTCGTTAGCGCAAGATAACGTCTTATAAGGCGATGCTGCCACGTAAGGAATGGATCTAATATAGAATAAAAAGTGGACATCTGTTGATGTATTCTTTATTCCTCACTACCATTTTCTTTCGCCCAGATATTGAGTAATTTATCGGATGGAAGCAGGAATGTGAAAATCCCGAGCAGGGGCAGGAAGCTGCACATCTGCATTACCGGTGATACGCCGAAGACGTCAATCCAGTTCCCCAGCACGAGTGCGCCCAGGCCTCCCATACCAAATGCCAGACCAGTAATTAGACCGGAAACCGTTCCGATTTTGCCCGGAATCAGCATTTGCGCGTATACAACCGTAACCGAGAAGCTGGATAACATGATAAAACCAATAATGGTTAGCAGTACACCTGTCCAGAACAGATTCGCATAGGGTAGCAACAGAGCCAGCGGAGCAGCTCCAGCCATGGACAGGAAGATCAGGTTACGTTTGCCGAATCGATCTGCCAGTGGGCCTCCGAAGAACGTACCAAGTGCTCCAGCAGCCAGGAACAAGAAGATATAGATCTGCGCGTCCTCTGTGGACAATCCAAAAGTATCTTTCAGATTAAACGCATAGAAGCTGCCGATGGAAGCGATATACCAGGAACGAACAAAAACGAGCAAGATTAATAGCGTAATGGCGGCAGTAATCTTTTTGCGCAAAGCAGGATTGGGTGCACGACGTGCAGCAGCCTGTCTACGCAGATATCCTCCCGATTGCAACATACGTCCGTACCAACGGGCTATGTAGATCTGAACTGCAATCCCCATGGCAGCAATGCCTGTAAATCCAATGGCACCGAACAGTCCAAACGGGATAAAGATCCAGCGTGTAAGCAATGGGGCAAGGGACTGTCCGGCGTTACCACCAACTTGGAAGATGGACTGTGCCAGTCCACGGCGTTGACCAGCAGCCATATGGGATACCCGTGAACCTTCCGGATGGAAAGCGGCGGAACCCAGACCGACAAAGATAACGGAGATCAGGACAGCCATATAACTGTCGGCGAAGGCCAACAGCAACATGCCGGTAAATGTAAAACCCATGCCAATGGGCAGGATAGATGGTGTCGGTTTTTTATCAGCAAACCAGCCTACGACAGGCTGCATAATGGATGCGGTAAAGTTAATAGCAAATGAGATCCATCCGATCTGAGTATACGTGAGATGCATGGAATCTTTTAGAATCGGAAAAATGGCTGGAATAACCGACTGGATCGAATCATTGAAGAGATGAACCAAACTGATGGCAATGAGTATCCGGTAAACGGTGCTTTGGGCATCCGATCCGGGTGGGGCTTTCGAACGCGCTGTGGCGTCCTTGGTTAAAGTGGATTGAGTAGACATGTACAATTCTCCTTTGGTCGCGGTCACGAGGGATCAGCGCCTGATGTTGTAATATATGCGTGTAAGCATATTGTTACATAATAGGATAGATTGATTGGACCGACAAGGGGAACAAGGGAAAACGTTGATGAATTGAACTCTATTTCCGAGGTGTTTATTAATAGCATTACATTTACAAAATAAACGTATTACTTTAGCATCTACTGTAAGAAGACCTATATTTATGTGTAATAAGGATGGAGGAGGGATGGATATGAAATCCTTATCACCTTATGAATCCGCCAAACGTGAGTTGGTGATGACTATTTTGTATATGGTTGTAATAACGTTTCAGGCTGTCTATGTTGCACCAAAATCTCTATCTGCTGCCATCGTCATATTTATCATTTTTCAATCGATTGGTGTGCTGATGTTGAGACATTACGTCAAAAAAGTCAGAGAACTAAAGGAAGATCAGTCTACTTGAATGCGCTGCGATCCAATTGCGTTGAGACACTTAGTCTCATACAGGTGTATACTAACCAAAGAAAAAGCCGGATCTCTTCAGGTTTTGAAGAGTTCGGCTTTTTTGTGTCCTATAATTTGATTTTATTTATAGCAGAGTTTATTTACCCGCCAGTTTAACGATTATCAATCGTTTCCGGATACATATCATGATTCATCATACGATGGTCGGCCATCTGCTCGTACTTTGTTCCCGGCTTACCATAGTTCGTATACGGGTCAATGGAGATACCGCCGCGCGGTGTGAATTTGCCCCATACTTCGATGTAGCGGGGGTCCATCAGCTTGATCAGGTCGTTCATGATGATATTCACACAATCCTCGTGGAAATCACCATGGTTACGGAAGCTGAACAGGTACAGCTTGAGTGATTTACTCTCGACCATTTTCACATCCGGAATGTAGCTGATATAGATCGTTGCAAAGTCCGGCTGACCCGTAATCGGGCACAGACTAGTGAACTCCGGGCAGTTGAATTTCACAAAATAATCGCGGTACGGATGTTTGTTGTCAAAGTTTTCCAAGATTCCGGGATCATATTCAAACGTATATTTAACGTTCTGGTTGCCCAGCAACGTCACATCTTGCATCTCATCAGGTTGTCTCATTGGTTATTAAACGCTCCTTGTTTCCGTCAAAGCCCGAAGCCTCGCGGTATATATAAATAGGCAATTTTGCCTGTATAATTCTCTTCATTGTCTGAGGACATTTCGTCCTCATCCTACATTAGCCGCCCATTCCACCTATCCTGCCCATCACACGCCGCGTTTGTTGCCCCATACCAACGTATGAAGCTGTGGAAGCACACGAACGTTGTTCAGGTCATCGGAGGCACTGACTTGGTCAATCAGCCACTCATAACGAGCAAGCAGTGAGGACACCAGATCTGGCGTTTCAGCGGAAGTCACATCCGGGTTCCCGGTTTGTAAAAATAGATCCGTGCCCGGATACCGTGCATGCACACGGCGGGCATAGTCCAGGTCTGTCTCATCGAAGATCACGATCTTCAGACTGTGACTTCGTTCTACCGGGCCAGCGGCCAGCCGTTCGATCAGATCATCCAGCACGGCCCAATCGGTGTCCATGCCGGAGCTCGGTGGCTTGGGCGAGACGGTGACTTCGTCAATGTTCGCCAGCCAAGGCTGCCAGCGGGAGCCCTGTGTCTCCACCGCGGTGCGGATGCTGTTCTCCCGCAGCAAAGCAACCAATCCGCCCAGCGAAGCGAGCAGGGCGGGATTACCGCCAGAGATGGTCACATGGGAGAAACGGGTGCCGCCAACGCGGCGCAATTCTTCCCATACATCCTCTGGCGTAATCATCCGAATCTGGTCCTTGCCACTGCCGTCCCAGGTAAAGGCCGAGTCGCACCAGGAGCAGCGATAATCGCAGCCCGCGGTGCGAACAAACATCGTTTTTTGCCCGATGACCATGCCTTCGCCTTGAACCGTCGGACCAAAAATCTCCATCACGGGAATACGAGCCTCTTTGCGAGATCCCGTCTCATTCACCTGCTGTGTCACACTACTCATCGATCATCCACTCCCGTCTCGCTTCCGCGTAACTGGTGGGTGTCTCGAAGAGTCGGACAAACTCCGTCCGCCCACCATCGGTCAGCCCGGCATAGGGTTCCGTCTGGAGCGCATGTTCCATCTGTTCGAACAGCCAAACGACCATATTTTCAGCCGTAGTATTCATTAAAGGAAGTGTCTCGTTGAGGTACTGATGATCCAGATATCCTTCAATTTGAGTTTTCCATATATCTTTGATATGTCCAAAATCAACTGTCAGCCCGGTTTCACCCGGATAACCGCTGATGCCAAAAATAACTTTATACGTATGACCGTGCAAGTTCTTGCATTTGCCTTCATAACAATGCAGGTGATGTGCTGCGTCAAAGGTGAATTCTTTGCTTACAAGCACACGTTTGCGGTGATAGCGCAGCTGGGTGGGTAGAATATCTTCTCCGATACGTTGCAGATGCTCAACAATACGGAATGTTCCCGGCTCTCTCATCGTACATCCACTCCCGCCGATTCAGTAGCAGTACGTTGTTGTACATAACGATCCAATCCGGCTTTGCGAAGTTTGCAAGCGGGGCAATCTCCGCATCCATCGCCGATCACGCCGTTATAACAGGTCAGAGTACGCTCACGTACATAATCAAAAGCACCGAGATCATCGGCCATCTTCCACGTTTGGGCTTTGTCCAGCCACATGAGCGGGGTGTGAATGACAAATGGATAGTCCATGGACAGGTTAAGCGTCACATTCATCGACTTCACAAATGAATCCCGGCAATCCGGGTATCCGCTGAAATCCGTCTCGCATACACCTGTAACCAGGTGACGTGCTCCTTTTTGCTTGGCCATAATGGCTGCAAAACTGAGGAACAGCAGATTCCGTCCATCCACAAATGTACTCGGCAGTTCACCTTCTTCATGCGTAATCTCCACATCCGTGCGAGTGAGCGCATTGGGGGCAAGCTGATTTAACAGACTCATATCCAGTACCGTTTGCTGTACGCCCAGATCACGTGCGATCTCTGTTGCACATTCAATCTCTAACTTGTGGCGCTGACCATAATCAAACGTAACGACCTCTACTTCGGCAAACTGTTGTTTGGCCCAGAACAGACACGTGGTACTATCCTGACCGCCGCTGAATACAACGACTGCTTTTTCTTCGTTCAACATAAAAAAACCTCTCTATCTTCTTGAGATCAAACCATGCACATAGGCATAGAGTGTCGGAAGAACAGAGAAGTTCATGAACTGGCATCCATCAAAAAACACACCTTCTCGATAACCGCTTCAAAAAAGCAGGCAAGAGTAAGTGTCCTTAGTTTTTTACGTACATGATTGCATGGTGACCGCAATGTGTACGCAAGACTTATACTGACCATCACATGGTCAAGTCTTATAGAGGGAGTTCGCGAACCTCTCCCATGCCACAGGCATGGATTTTCTTCTTCAATTGTCTGAACCATTATAACATGAAACGGTGTGGTGACCACCCCACTGGAGCATAGTGACAGCTAATTGGTCGGCTCCATCAACTAACAGCTTATTTGATCAGTTTATTTGATCAATACATTGCCGAAAGGGATCACTTCTTTCAGAATTCGTTTGAACAGTCCCTCATCGTTAAGATCCTGTTCCAAGCGGTGATTCTCACGTCCCGCCTGAAAGAGTACAGATCCATGTCCTGTCATCTTCCAATGATAATTCATATGCTGACTGGCAAGGTTGTTACCATATACGGTGAGTTCCAGATGTGCATTTTCGGGATAGGCAATAATGCTACCAGCATCCACATAGAGCGGCGCTGTTGGGTGAAGTTCCTGTTGGCAGACCTGACCTTGAGTGAGCAATCCGATTTTGCCTTTGCCGGAAAATTTCATTTTCACTGCATCACGGGTGATCAGCATGTTTTTGATTTTCTGAATTTTGGTATGCATGGTTACACCATCAGAGTAGAAGAACAGGTGGCGGAAGTCATAGAGCAGATCACTGTCCTCCGTGAGCTCCACTTCCTTCATCGTGAATCCGGGAGGCAGGGCAGCCACAAATTGGCAAGGTCCGGTGATTTCGGATTTAATCAGCTTTTTTTTGCGATATATGCCCGTGATATTCATGAATTTATCATTGCGACTCCCACTTGGACCGCGGAAGGCCACAATCTGCTGCGGATGCAAAATATGAAGGCGGTCATCTTTAATCAGTGAAAATGTGACGACTTGTCCTGCTCCGCTTGCTTCAGCATTGTTCAGGTGTATGTTCATGCAGTTGCTCCTGTTCTTTTATACTCGGCCCGAACGGCGACGCATTCCCCAGCGCATCACACGAATCAGAACAAAGTAACCCAATATGAGAGAAACGACAGTGATGATCGTCGTCTGAATTCGTTTGGTGGTAGCTGCTTTGGCATTCTGGTCGTCCTGTAATTTACTTACCATTTCAGTTAGTTTCTGGTTCTGAGCCAGTAGTTGTTCGTTCTGGGTCTTAAATGCTTCGACATTGGCCTGGGCTTGTCCCAACTGAGCAGACGTTTGATTTAATTGCTCCATCGTTTGCTTATAACTTTCCTGCAGAGCGTTCACTTCTCCGGGCAGTTCGGAGACTCGCTCCCATCCGCTGTATATATCCGTAAAAATATTGGCACTGGCTGCACTTACTGTCGAAGCGATCGAAACGGTAAATAGAATGCATGTGGTGAATAACACCCGAATGAAATAACCCTGAATGGATTTTGGCATCGTTAACACCTCTTTCTTCGGTTAGATAGATCAATCGCCGAATTCGTCGTCTATTGTTGAAATACGGCTCTTACATTATACGTCAAAACCGGGACGATGGGTTCAAGATGATATCGTTTTATTACCCGAAATATATAAAATTATTTAGGCACAGGGGTTGTTTAGCTTACAAATCTGCGGGGTAATAGAACGATAGGCAAGCACACCGGACCGTTTTACAGATCTTTTACTTCAGTTCCGGGTGCATGCTATTCACAAATGCGCAATTTAATGAACGATACCAATATATCCGATTGAATATAAGATCGTGAACATGAAGGAGTAGAAACATTATGTATACAGCAGATCAGAACACATCAACCAAAACGATTATGATCACTGTTAATGGAGAGCCAGTAGGGCGTAAGCTGGTCATTGACAGTGTCACCTATGCACCGGTAAACGAAGTAGATGGTGTACAATATTTACACAAAATGGGAATTGATCATCCTACTGTTTAATTTGGGACTTGTCATAGATAAGTGATTGATAAGCTTGGCCTAGTGCCAGGCTTTTTCGTCGTTTATTGTCGTATTGAGACGGATTTAGGGATATAAAACTAATATATTGGAAAAATTTAATGAGAACATGTGTTCCGTGACAATATAGTGTCCATTCACCCTGATAACTTAGAAGATAATACACATAAATCGGGGGAGAGACTACCAGTGAACTCAGTCTTTGAAGTATCTTATTCGTGGAATAAAGAGGCCATACCGACAGGGGGAGCCGACCCCGTATATATGATGGTAGAGTGGCGTAACGGTGCCCCTGCCAAAAGACTTAGGAAAATAGCACCCAAAATTGTATCAAGAGATTTGGAACTTTTGCTCAAACCGGAATATGGAGTACAGCTAAAAGGCATTTATGGATGTCGTTCCAAGGAAACGGATATTGGCTGGTTGTTGAGGCTTGGGGATATGTACAAGGGAGAAAGTAAACAAATTTTGCTTGAATTCGTCATGGGACCCCGTGTATCAGGAAAAGCTGCCGTATGTTCAGCCTACTGGAGCACAAGGAAGTTGAAGCAAAGTCAACGTGTATTGTTACGAAGAGAACAGTTGTATATTCAGTACACCAGTCATCTGGGCATGTTGCGACAGCCGGAAGATCCCAAGGTGGAGAAGACGATCAAATTAAGTGAAACCGTGCCCCTGATCAAACAAGCCCTGCGCGCCTACGAAAGAGGCCGGGTTCAAGAGGGAAGTAATATGTTACGTCGTCATGCTGATGCCTTGTTAATTGAAGCTGCGCGGAAGCAAGATCTGGACTATTACGCGGAAGCCGAGATCGTTGAAAAGTTGCGTTATCACTATGAGATAACGTTTACAACAGGATATCATGACCGTGCAAAAAAGATATTAGGGGAATAGGGTTGATTTCAGATGTTAACGGTATAGAGAGAGTCTACATATTTGAAGGTGAAGTTTAGGAGAAGGTCGAATGTATGTATCAATATCATATTAAACAATGGATGGAGTTGTATCAAATTTATTGAAACAACATCGTGGAGGGTCCGGCAAAATGACAGACCGACTAATCCGATTAATGCGCATTATAACGCTGGTGCAGGCGAAGCCAGGCATACTGGCACGTGAGCTCGCCCAGCGATGCGAGACGACGGAAAGGACGATATACCGCGACATGGAGGCCCTCAGTGCAATGCATATCCCGATCGCCAATATGGGACACGGGCAAGGGTACATGTTTATCAGCCAATTTGCCATGTATCCGCTAAATTGGTCTGATGAAGAAGCCCAAGCCTTCATGCATCTTGCTGAAGTTATGGAGAATATTCGTCCTTTGCTGAAACCTGCTTTTGAGAGCGCTTATGAGAAAGTGGTTGCTGCGAGTCAGAAAAACAAAACAGAACGAGTGGAATGGTCGGAGCAAATTAGTGGATTGTTCAAAGCGGGATTGCCCGCATGGCAAAATGAAAACAACGATTCGCAGAATCAATCCATGATTACCCTGCTTCAGGCTGGCATTTCACAGAACACCATTGAAGGGGAGTATCTGTCTCAAGGTAAAAAAGGGATCGTACGTATAGATCCTTACTGTCTTATCCCTCGTGAATACAGATTTGAGCTGTTAGGGTATTGTCACCTGTCGGAGAAACTTCGAATATTTCAGGTGAGCCGACTGCAAAAGATACGAATATTGCCACGCACGTTTCGCAAAGAGGATTATCTGATGCAATCGCACTTCCGCATTCCTTGGGCATACGAGGGAAGTACGGAGTGGACTGCGTTCAAAATTCGATTTGCACCCCATGCTGTGGAGCGTGTGATGCAGGAGCAATTTTTTATGCGACCCATCCTAACCATTGAACCGGAAGGTAGCCTGTTATTTGAAGCCATATTAAGTGATGTTGACGAATTTCTTGTATGGATATCTAAATATGGACCTGATGCGGAAATTCTCGAACCGGAGATCTGCCGCATCAAGATGAAAGAACGTCTAAACTATTGGCAACAAATGTACAATAAAAGTTGAGATTAGAATGCCACCTATCCTAAGCCAAAACACGATTAAGTACTGTGCTGTGGACGGTTACTCTTTGGTTTTGAAAAGGCTTGCCAGATTGCCAAATGGAGATTCTTTTTCTTCATCTTCTGTGGAGCTGGAATAAACAACCTTGGATGTAATGCCCTCATCATCGGCTGCACAGTTGTTTTCCAGAGTGAAACGGTCAAATTGATGCATAAACACCTTGGCTGTATTGATGGCATCATCCAAGGCACGATGCTGGGTACCATCAAATTCAATTCCGCAGATTTCAAGAGCCTGAGCGAGTCCGAGTTGACGGAACTTGCCTTCTTTACGAACGGTGCGGGACCATTGTTGCTGGAGATCGTTATGATTGGTGATCCAGGCCACATCAAGTTGATGGGTGCGACAATGAGAGATCAGTTTGCTGCGGTCATCGGGTCCCCAGGAACACATGTAATAGGGGTCACTTCCCATCCAGGCGATGAATTGATCCAGTGCTGCCGGAAAAAGGGGGGCTGCATCAATATCTTTCTGGGTGATACCTGTAAACTGAATCGTGTCAGTGGACAGAACAGACTTATTGGAAGGACGAACATACGTATGGAACGTATCCGTTACGACTAATCCATCTGCACTTTCCGTAACTTTGACGGCACCGATATCAATAATTTCAGAAGAATAGCGAGTATTGCGGCTTACCGTGAATTCAAGATCATATATGATATATGGCATAGGACAAGCTCCTTTATCGATTAATACCTGTGATAGATTTCTATTTCTCTATATTACAGGGAACGTGCTGCCATGTCAGCCATCGCCAGAGAATTCATTGTAGTCAGGATGAACGGACAGTCTGAGTGTTTAATGATCTTTCTAATGCATTTCCGGTTTTGGTAAGTCTTTACTTCGCCAAAAGTGGTCGTTATAATGAGGAAAGTTAGGGACTTTCCTATGTTTTGTTTGTATTTATGGCAACATAAAAGTAGAATTTTCCGTCTTATTATCAAAACTTCCTAACACCGTTTGAAGTGTTGGGGAGTTTTTTATTATTTATAGCATACTCATGTAGGAAAGGAGAAAAAAGTTAGTCGGTTGTTGGTATAACATAGGAAAATTACTTCACGAGTTAGTATTATTGAATTTAAAGTACATATGGAGGTTTGTTTCTTTGATTAGTAGAAAATTGAAAATAACAGCAATTATAGCCAGTGTGTTTATTGTTTTAATGAGCGCTGCATATGGTGCATTCTATATTTGGAACAAGAATTATAAATTTAATAATAATTATGTATGGCAGCCTTTGGAGGACGTGCACTCTACACTAAACCTGAAAGATTCCTATAACGTTATTGTAGCTGGAACGGATCCGGAAGGTATTACTGCTGCCTTATCAGCTGCTCGTAATGGGATGCGTGTATTGCTGGTGGAAGCAAGAGATCGCAACATGTTGGGAGGATTGTTGACCGAGGGAGGTCTTAATACGCTGGATCTAAATTATTCCCCTGAACAACCGCAGTTATTGAGTAGTTTGCGGCAGCCTGACTTTTTGAACAAAGGCATTTTCCAGGAATGGTTTGACCAGATCGAGGGTAGTTCATTTGATACCAACACAGCGGCTAACATTTTCTATCGGATGGTTCGTTCTGAACCTAATATTGACCTGTTGATGAATGTTAAGGAATTAGTCCCTCTTACTGAACAATCTACGGGAGATCACACGACAATAACGGGTATGAGCATAACTAAAGAAGATGGAACAACTGTTCAGATTTCAACCCGCTCCATCATTGATGCAACGCAAGATGCGGATATTGCAGCCGCTGCAGGAGTTCCATACTCCATAGGTAGACAAGATATTGGAGATGGTAAATCCAAAATGGTCTCTACGCTTGTATTCAAGTTAAGCGGTGTTACTGATGAGGTATGGCAAAAGTTTAGGGAAAGAGAGGGAACCGGGGTTGATAAGATGAGTGCTTGGGGGTACGGTGATGCTAGAAAATATGAATCCTCCAATCCACAACATATTAAGATTCGAAGTCTGAATATCGGAAGACAAAATGATGATACAATCTTGATTAATACGATGCAAATCTTTGGGGTAGATCCGTTAGATCCGATATCTGTGAAAAAAGGTCTGGAAATCGGGCGTAAAGAAGCCCCACTAATTGTTGATTTTCTGAAGAAAAATTATGATGAATTTGCAGGGTTAAAATATGCTGGAACAGCAGACGAGCTTTACGTGAGAGAATCACGTCATATCTATGGCGAGTACCGATTAACATTAGCTGATGTCATGGAAAATCGTGATCATTGGGATGCCATTGGATACGGCTCATACGATATTGATATTCAGAGCACGAGTGTTGGAAATCCCGGCACGATTATGTTGAGTCCGATTCAATATGGTGTACCTTTTCGCTCGCTTGTACCGCTAAAGGTTGATGGTTTGCTCGTCGTTGGACGTGCAGCAAGTTTTGATACAATCCCACACGGTAGTGCAAGAGTTGTCCCACTGGGAATGGCAGAGGGAGAAGCAGCAGGAGCGGCGGTCAAGCTGGCATATATCCATAAGGAGTCCTTCCGCGAACTCTCAACTTCCGAAGAGCGAGCATCTGAACTACGTAAGATGCTGGAGAATCAGGGGATGGATCTGAAAGTACATCGTTTCGAACAGCCTGATTATATGGAGCATAAGGATTACAAGGGATTGCTGGCTGCAGCGAGTATGTATATGACTTCAGGCAATTATAATAACGATGGTTGGGAACTGGATAAAGGAATGAATCCAGAACGATTTTTAAGTAAATTGAAAAGAATGCAAGCGATGTTTCCAGAAGCCTACACAGGCAGTGCCGACCAAGCTCTAGCAAATATGGAGAATGCCGTAACCCTACCTTTAACGTTGGATCAGGCTGCGTATATGTTATGTCTGGCAATGGGATCTTCAGAAACGGAAACTTCACTTGAACAGGCACTCGCTCATTTGCAAACACAAAACTTTATAAGTGCCGACACGCTTGCTGGCATTGCTGACAAGAACAATCTTACAAATGGGGATGCGTTTATGCTCATTCGTGATGTAGTGGAGTATTATTCTGGAGTTGTATTCGACTAATTGGTTGACAATTACTTGTAAATGAACTAATGTGGTCAAAAATGATAACAGCGTTATAACGAGGACATGATTGTGCAAGCCAGCTTCAACAGAGAGGGAACAGTGTGGTGCAAGGTTCCTGTAGCTGTTTCATAAATTCCTACCTCGCGAGCTGCGGAAGAGAATGCCCATACAGGGTTGCAACCTCCGCCGGCAGGGCCCGTTATGCCCCGTAGGACTGCATGTTACAGATCGCATAGGTTGCGAACGAATTAATTTGCAGTTAAATAAGGGTGGTACCACGACACATTCGTCCCTTGACGGATGTGTCTTTTTGCTGTTTATGCGCCGTATTTGATAACAAAAAAGGAAGATTAGGAGTGTGTTATGATGCGTCAAAGTGAAATGCTTGTCCCAACATTACGTGAAGCGCCAGCGGAGGCAGATGCAGCGGGACATCGCTGGTTACTGCGTTCCGGCATGATTCGCCAACTGGCAGCAGGGATATACAGTTACCTGCCCCTTGGACGGCGTATATTGTTAAATGTTGAACGGATCGTTCGTGAAGAGATGGATCGTGCTGGATGTCAGGAAGTGTTACTGCCGATTATGCAGCCTGCGGAGTTGTGGGAAGAATCCGGAAGATACACACAGTATGGTCCCGAATTGATGCGTCTGAAGGATCGTCATGCACGGGAATTTGCTCTTGGACCAACACATGAGGAAGTCGTAACCGCTTTAGCGCGGGACGAGGTGAGCTCGTATCGTAAGCTGCCATTCACCCTGTACCAGATCGGAACCAAGTTCCGGGATGAGCGCCGTCCTCGATTTGGATTGCTGCGTGGACGTGAGTTCATCATGAAGGATGCGTACTCTTTTGCTTCGGACTGGGAAGAGCTTGATCGGACTTATCAGGCGATGAACACGGCGTATAGTCGCATTCTGGAGCGTTGTGGTCTGGACTATATCCGTGTTGAGGCGGACGCAGGAACCATTGGCGGTCAAGGAGAAACACATGAGTTCATGGCTCTTGCTGATGTGGGTGAGGACACAATTGTAACCTGCAAACATTGTGGATATGCTGCAAATCTGGAGAAAGCGGATTATCAGACTTCTGGAGATATGGAGAAAAAAGAAGGAAGCTTGGAAGTTCCAGCCGACTCTGCGAGTGCAGACTCCGCGCTTCAAACGGATCAACATTCAGGAGTGGAAAACGTAGTACGTATCTCGACACCTGGCGTTCGTACGATCGCAGAGTTAACCACTTTTGTGGGCAAAGGTGCTGAACATATGATCAAAACGCTGCTTTATGTGGCGGATGGTCAGCTCATCGCTGCGCTTGTGCGTGGAGATCATGAACTGAATGACATCGCATTGAAGCAGGTGTTGGGGGCAGAGGAACTGATCCTTGCAGACGATGCAGCCATTGCGGCTCATCCAAATCTGAAGGTAGGATTCCTGGGTCCGATTGGACTAAATCTGCCGATGGTGGTGGACGCTGACGTGGCAGTGATGAAGAGTGCAATTACAGGAGCCAATGAAGTGGATGTGCATGTTTCCGGTGTACGCCCAGGGGTTGATTTTGCATTGGAGCGAGTAGAACGAATCCGCTTTGCTGCGGAAGGGGATGCTTGTCCAACATGTGGATCACCACTTGTGTTTACCAAAGGTATTGAGGTTGGCCATATTTTCAAATTGGGGACGAAATATAGTGATGCCATGGGCGCTTCATTCCTGGATCGTAATGGTCGCCAGTGTGTGCCAGTCATGGGGTGTTACGGCATTGGCGTATCCCGCCTGATGGCCGCTATAGCTGAACAATATGCAGGAGATGACGGTATTCGTTGGCCGGCTGCTGTGGCGCCATATGATGTGCATCTGATTACAGTAAGTTGGAAGGATGAGCAGCAACGCCAGCTTACCCTTGAACTGGAACAACAATTGATCGATGGCGGATTCACTGTATTGGTTGATGACCGGGATGAACGTCCGGGTGTGAAATTCAAGGATGCGGAGCTGATCGGATTGCCTGTGCAGATCGTTATTGGCCGAGGAGCAGCCGAAGGACAGGTCGAACTGGGATCACACGCACTTGCAGCAACAGGTGAATCGAAACGAATCGGGTTGACTGCACAGGAAGCTGTGCTTTATGTGAAGGAACAGCTCACTTCCTAAATTCAGGGAAATCGCTAATTATATGAGTTCATATAATAGTACCGAATATGATGCGGTAGCTGATTTTGATTGCTTAAATTCCAATGAGAGCATAAAAAAGAGGGCTATAGGCATGCAATTTGGTAGGATTTTATGAATGATATCATACGAAATAACTATATTTGGATAGTTGTATTTAGTATACAAATGATTTTATGATTAAGGATTGAAGATGATCATACGCAGGCGGATTTATGTGCAAGTATGCAATGTTGAGAAGATAGAGATGTCGAAATAAAAGTACAATAACCGCATGAACACGGTCATTCCGGAGAGTTTTTATATAGTTCGGTGTGGAAGGCGCATGATGAAGTTGGTCCGTAAAGGCCAGGCTGGGATTTATTTTTGCCTCAGATGATTGTCAGGATCAGCAGGATATGTCCACAGGAAATGTTCAAGTATCTGATATGGATTGATGTTTAAGAACGGAGATACAAAAGGGTGTCCCCTTAACCAGTAATCTGGCTTTGGGGACACCCTTTTAGTTATGCCAAGATAGATCGGTATGCTGATGCACTATAAGCGGTCATGCCTATATGCACTTTGCTTTGCTGAGCTTAAGAAGCTGCGGGCAATTTCAATTGTTGACCTGGATAAATCCAGTGTGGATTTTTGATATTGTTCAGCTTTTGCAATGCCTGCCAAGTTGTGCCGTATTGTTTGGAGATAGAGTACAGGGAATCTCCGGATTTCACAACATGCAGTTTGGCTGGAGCAGGTTTACTTGGTGTTGGTTTAGACGGTTTTTCCGGTTTTGGTGTTTCTGGTTTTGGCTTGGTTGGAACTGGTGTTTCTGTTGCCGGAGTTTCCGGCTCTACTGCAGGTTTTACCGCTTCACTGATCCGACCATCTGTTTTGATGTCTACAGCGCCAAGCTTCTGCATGTAATTGATCAATGCCTCGTCCAGCGCGCCATACATACCCGTAGTTGGATATTTGGCAAACATGGTATATTCGTCACCACCAACAGCTGTGAAATCATTCGTTGCCAGTGTATACGTTGCTTCCGGATCAAGGGCTTTATCGCCCACGGTTACGGAATGTACACGGCTACCTTCTGCAGCGGAAGTATCGATTTTGAACTTGATACCAGATACTTGCGGGAATCCACCGCTTGGTTCAGGGTAGGAAGCTACACCGACTTCAAGGGCTGCCAGAATATCGGACCCTTTCACTTCAAGGGTTACCACTTGATTACCAAAAGGAAGCACTGTGATGATATCACCTTTGGTTACGATCCCTTTTTCGATGGAAGCACGGATACCACCACCGTTAGTCAGTGCAATATCGGCTTTGCTGACATCACGAATGGCATCTGCAAGCAGGTCACCCAGGTTAGTTTCACCTGCACGTACCTGTTCACGTTTACCATCCAGCAGAATAGCTGTATTGGCTACTTCTTCTTTCAAAATAGGTTCTTGTTCTTTTTGAATGGAGTTCACGAGAGTAGCGACTTTCTCATTTGGTTTGATGTCTTTTGCTTCCGTTTCATCAATCAATGTTGCTTGTTTCTTCGTTACTTTACCACCATCTACCCACAGATCGATGACACCTACGTAGTTAGTGTATTCTCCTGCACTTGCAATCAATGTTCCATTATCGGATACAAGGCCATCTTGCAGTACAGTGTGACTGTGACCATCGATGAATACGTCGATGCCAGGGACTTCTTTAACAACTTTAAAGCTAGTATCCGTGCTGGATGCATCTTGACCAAGGTGTCCCAATACAACAACAACATCTACTTTGCTGCGGATTTCGTTTACCAGAACTTTAGCTTCCGCAGTAGGGTCTGTAATATCAAGACCTTCTACATTTTTAGGATTTGTTTTGTACATCGTTTCTGGTGTAGTAAGAGCAATGATACCGATCTTCACGCCATCCACCTCTTTAATGAGGTAAGGATCGAAGAGACGTGTTCCGTCTTTTTTCTTCACATTGGCACTCAGCATGGGGAAGTTCATCATGTCTGCCAGTTCGATCAGGCGATCTGAACCATAGTTGAATTCGTGGTTACCCGGTACGATGGCTTGGTATCCCATTTCATTCATGACTTTCACGATGCTCTCACCATTCACGAGAGTGGCAAATGTTGTACCGTGCACAGCATCTCCAGCATCGAGCAAGAGTGTGTTCGGGTTTTCGCTACGATATTTGTCAGCGATTCCAGCTACTTTGGCAAAACCCATAGCAGGTGAAGATTCAACTGCACGGGCATGCGTATCATTCGTATGTAGAATGGTAATGTGTTTACCTGTGCCCGGAGTGGTATCCGTTGCAGCTGCGGCAATACCTACACTGCCAAACAGCAAACAGACCGTTAGCAGAAGTGAAACGTAATTCTTCCAGATTTTCATATGAATCCGAAACCTCCCATAATAATAATAATCTACTTGAGCGTTTACACAGCTCAAATAGTATTTTAACAGACTATTATTAGGAAATCTCGCGAATTACGTAAAAATAAGTAACCTGAAAGTGACATGTAAATCTGCTGTTGGAAAATATAATCTTTGAAAAGAACGTATGTTCTTAAAGTGTGTAAAAAAAATGCTGCGCTTCACGCGGCAGTCCGGTACGTAAACAAAATTTCTCCAAAGATTCTTCCGGTTCAGGCATCACTCCGGAGGTTAGCAATTGAATGGCAAAACGGTTAGCCTGTCTTTCCAGCTTGCCTGGAGCAAAATAGGAATGTTCCTCCAGAAAGAATCGATTAATCCCTTTATGAAGTCGGTCGTGTCCAAGCTCATGGGCGCACACGAACCGTTGCCATTCCGGCGGCAAATCATTGTGTATGACGATAAACCTGCGCCGGAGCTTGCGAAAGTACAGTCCCTTGGTGGACTTCCCCAAATTGGTGAAACGAATCTGTATTCCAACCGCGCGGGCAATGCTGAACGGGCAGTTGGTCCGGTGTTTTCGAATCAGCTTTGTTACGATGTCATCCATATGATCTCACCTGCTGCCTCATTAAATTCAGTGGGTCATGCCTCATGGGCGATTGTCCGATTCGTCTGTCTTTTTGCGTTTGTTCATCTGTTTGGCTTCCCAGAACAGACCTGTCAGCACATCCTTGATTCGTTTTTTGTCCTCTTCATCGAGTGGAATACCGTCAAACATCAGATCATCATCGTCCTCCAGCATCTTTTTGAAATCACGACGGTCTTTGTATGTAGCCCATTCCGGTACGTCCTGAAGTTCAGCAGCACTCCCAGGTTCAATATAACCAGCCTGCTTCATCATCTCTGTATAGGGCACCGAGAGTGCATCTGAAATCTTGCGGATGGTCGCTGGTTTCGGCACACCCCGGACCCCATTCTCAATACGTGAAATCTGTGAGTTGCTTATTCCGGCTGCTTCGGCGAGCTGATTGATGCTGTATCCTTGTTGCTCGCGCAGTTGTTTCATATAAGGACCAAAAGCGTGCTCCACAATTATGCCAACTCCTTCGATTCGTACAAGTGCTTGAATTAATATTAAGAAGAAAGATGAATGCGACAACTCCTAAACCTCTGCGGGTGCGCCGTTCCGGATTCGGATCGTTCTTTTGATCGCTGTTATCCCCGGATTTCCTGTTTCCCTTTCCTAAAGGGTGAAATCCGTTGATAAAGGCGAACGCTTTGCTTCTTCAGAATCGATTCCGTCTCCTTCACTACGTATGCGCTTGATATATACCTTAGCGGCATTAAGGAGAAGGGGAGCTTCTTAATATTAAAAATCAAATGACTTGTACGGAAGTTCATTAATTAAACAGTACTATAACGTATATATACCATTAGGTAAAGAGATATGAAACAATTATGCCAAAAGGCATAGGAAATGAGAGCGAAGGTTTTATTTTATCGTCAAAACGAACCAAAATGAAGGTTTACTCCGATCTCCAGAAAGTGGTATCCTCAAATAGAAATACGAACACTATACGAACAAAATGTAACAACGACACAGGTTGGATTTTAGAAATGACTCATTGAAGAAGGTAATTCCCCGGATTATACCGATTTGGAGTGATTCCAAAAGGCAACAGCGGGAAATTGAAGACATGTCGTTATTTATTTAGGAAACTGGACAACTCTATGAATAAGAGCGTTTTTCCATCGTGCAAAGAATGATGGCAAAACAACATGACGTGAACGATAGAGTGAGAGATATGAATGGAGTAAAAACATTAAAGGAGGAAGATAAATATGGAATTGATGCTGCCCGAATTGGACCGACGCAAAACGCAAACAGCTGTTGAAGCTGCGCTGGAAAAATACCGAATCTATAAAACCATTGCATTTGAAGAACGAGAGGTTATGGTGACGGCAAGTTACGCCGAGCGTTTCCACGGTGCAACCAATGTGACGGGGGATTCCACGGCGAGAACGGCAATCTACAATGTGGACTTGCAGCGCGCGCGTCAGGCATATTGCGATACGATTGATTTTGTTGTATCCCGGCTGAGTGAAAAGGAACGTGTACTCGTCTGTGAACGATATTTGAAAGACGATGATGTGTTTGACTATAAAGTGTATAACCATGTGTTTGATCCGCCTGTCAGCAAGGATACGTATACGAAGATTCGTACACGTGCTTTCTATAAAATGGCACTGGCTCTGTCAGATCGAGGTCTGATTAATATGGAGCCTTTGTCTGTGTCCCGCAAAGAGCGACAGAAGCTGGGCTGAGTGAGCGATTGAAGAAGTTGATCCTTTAATATCCAAGGTGGATTGGTTACAATAGTTGAACAAACCACAGTTGGTACAGCCAAAGGAGAGAAGTCTGCCATGTCGGAAGAAGTCGGAATGCAGGAAATGATCACGTTGAAGACAATCGCGGAAACGCTCAATACGTCCAATGATCTGAACTTAATGCTGGATACCGTGGTCGGCAAATTACTGGAGTTGACCGGATTAACGGCAGGCTGGATGTTTCTGATTAATGAACGTGGAGACTATACCTGTGTTTCGGATTACAATCTGCCCCCGGCATTACTGCGTGAAGATAAAGAGCCCATGCGAACAGGTACCTGCTGGTGTGTGAACCGCTTTAAGGACGGTCAACTCAATCATGCGGTCAACATCATTAACTGTAAACGGCTGGAGGATGCGGTGGAATTCCAATGGGGAGATACCCATGATATTACCCACCATGCAACCGTCCCGTTAAGGTCAGGTGAGAAGATGCTCGGCCTGCTCAACGTGGCTGCGCCAGCCAAGGAACATTTCAGCGACAGTGAACTGGCGCTGTTACAGGGCGTGGCGTACCAGATTGGTAGTGCGGTAGAGCGGATGAGATTGTATCGCACGGAGCAGCGACGAGCTGATCTGTATGCCAAGCTGGGGGAGTTCAGCACGGCCTTGGGTCTTGCAGTGAACGAATGCACCAATTCTGAGGCTTTTTGTTTAAAAGTTGTACAGCTGCTTGGGCAGCATTATGATTGGCCTTTTGCTACAATCATTCAGCAGAAAAGCGGAATGTTCGTTTTGCAGGCAGCCTATGCAAATGATACGGTTCGAACGTTATCAGGTACTCCGTTATCTTCCGAAGTGACGAGCCACATTAACCATGTAATCAATAGTCATCGTGTAACATCTCTGTCTGGGACAGAGATCGCTGAGATATTTACCCTGTGCAAGCCTGACCAGACTACGAATTCCATTGCCTCGGGAATTGCTGCTCCACTTCCGTACCATACGCCGGGAGAAACGGGAATTCTGGTGATCGGAATAGGAACATCAGGTCCTGCACAGGCGGACCGTGAAGTGCTGGAGGCATTGGCCGAACATATTGCGGCCTCATGGGAGAGTCTGAAGCTGACGGAGAATCGCCGCGAACTTGCACGAATGGAAGAGAGAAACCGGTTGGCTCGCGATCTGCATGATTCGGTTAATCAGATTTTATTTTCACTATCGTTAACGGCTAAAGGCGCGGAAAGTATGTTATCCGGCGCCGAGCAGTTGCTCCCGGCAACGGAAGCGTTGAAGGATATTCGGGCTTTGTCTCAGGAGGCTCTCAAGGAAATGCGCGCATTGATTATGCAACTCCGTCCCGCGGGACTGGAAGCAGGGCTGCTCCATGCACTACAGGAATACGGCACAAGCCAGGGGCTTCAAGTGGTGACGAATCGGACGGGAATGCGGTCTTTACCACGTAATATAGAAGAAGCATTGTGGCGAATCGGACAGGAAGCGCTGAATAATGTACGGAAACACGCGGATGTTCCTTCTGCTGAGGTCACCCTCAAGTTAAGTAATCATGAAGTGGTGCTCACTGTCACAGATCAGGGAAAAGGTGGTGCGAACAGGCCAAAAGCGTCGTCTGGAAGCTCCCTTGGCCTGTCCATTATGAAGGAACGGGCTCAATCGCTCGGAGGCAACTTAGAAATAGTGAGTTCTTCCCGCAAGGGAACGACAGTAACGGCAGTCATTCCACTTCCGTTCGAATCTGTATAAAGTCAGGGGGAAGAAGAGATGCCGATTACGATTTTGCTCGCAGATGATCATGCGATGGTGAGACGGGGGCTGCACGTTTTTTTGACGACACAGCAAGACATGAAGGTTGTGGGCGAAGCATCGAACGGACAGGAAGCACTGGCTCAGGCGGAAGCGTTAAAACCTGACGTGGTATTAATGGATCTGCATATGCCGGTCATGGACGGAATCGAAACAGCCAGAAGGCTGCGCACGTTATTGCCAGCAACGCGAATCATTGTGCTCACCTCGTTTTCGGATCAGGATCATGTCGTTCCTGCTGTTCGCGCAGGAGTTAAAGGATATCTACTCAAGGATATTGAACCGGAGGATCTGGCTGTAGCCATTCGCAATGTGCATACAGGTCAGGTGGAATTGCATCCTGCCGCAGCAGGTCAATTGATGCATGTGATGGCTTCATCCGATTGGTCTATAAATGAACAGCAACCACAGCATATACCGACAGATCAGTCAGCAGACAGTCAACATCAGGAGCCAAAGCAGAAGGGGAAATCAACTGAAGCGTCTCTTGGCGGACTGGATATGCTCACTCGCCGTGAACAAGAAGTCTTGGGGCTGATTGCTCAAGGATTGAGCAACAAGGAAATTGCAGTTCAATTGGTCATCACCGAAAAAACGGTCAAAACCCATGTCAGTCATCTGCTCGACAAACTGGGACTAGCAGATCGGACGCAAGCGGCTCTTCATGCCGTAAGAAATGGCTGGGTCGTGTGACCAATTCCGACATATGTTCATACTTAAGTCGTATAAACTCAACCTAAAGGTTGAGTTTTTTGGTATTTCAAGTTAAGTCTATCTGCTGACGATTTGGATGCAAAAGAAAGGTAAGATAAGAGTAGAAATAACAGATCGGTTGAAACATGAGAGTTTGAATTATTAAAAAACCAAGGAGAGTGACATGAATGAATATTGTTATTTTGGCAGGAAGCAATCGGAACAATGCAACCAGTACACGTCTGGGAGAGTATGCTGTGGAGATTATTCGCGGTCAGGGACATCAGGCCAGCCTGTTTGATCTGTATCAGACACCACTCCCATTCTACGCACCAGATGAAAAACAAGCGGATCATGAACATCTGGCAGACCTGAATACACGTATGCTCGCGGCTGATGCGATCATCCTGTCTACACCAGAGTATCACGGCAGTATTAGCGGTGTGCTCAAAAATGCACTGGATCACCTGAGTCAGGCTCATTTCAGCGGCAAGACCGTCCTGTCCATCAGCTCCTCTGGCGGAGCGGTGGGGGTAAGTTCGCTTTTACAACTGCAAGCGATTGTTCGCAATCTGCATGGCATCAATGCCCAGGAGTGGATATCCATTGGTGGTGCGCAGCGCAGACGATTCGAAGCGACATTTGACGGATATGAAGAGTACGAAGGCAGTCAGGATATAGAGGACCGGGTGCAGCGGGTTATTGGATCGTTTTTAAATCTGGCACAGACGTTAACGAATGCGCGGAATTCAACCATGAGTTGAGAACCAAGGAAGATGAAAAATCGGAAAAGGAAAAGAGGTTGAGCATTATGATTACAGGCATATTTGAAACACATCTAAACGTGACGGATCTGGAGAGATCCCATCATTTCTATGAAATGGTCCTTGGTTTACCTCATGCCTACGGGCAGAAAGAACGTGGGAACTCCTTCTACTGGATTGGTGGAAAAGGCAATGCCATGCTGGGATTGTGGCAAAAGGAATCTTCCGAGGTGAAACGTCAGCACTTTGCTTTTCATGTATCTCTGGAGGATATGAAACACGCGGTGGCTCACTTGGAGAACAAAGGGATCAAGACACAGAACTTCCTGAATGATGATATCGGTGAACTGTACGTCTTCGGCTGGATGCCTGCGGTATCTGTATATTTTAAGGATCCAGATGGTCATTTGCTTGAATTCATCGCCATGCTCCCGGATGAAGCGAAGCCTGAACTCGGCATGGTGCCGTGGAGTCAGTGGGAGGAGATGCAGGAGAAGACCGTATGATGATTGAAGAATTACAGTTATATACAACACGGATGGAGGACCTCAAGCATTTTTATCGTGATACGTTGGGAATGGAGGTGTCCAATGCGACGGATCAGGCCTTCAACCTGCAGGTTGGAAGGACAAAGATGATTTTCAAACCGTGTGAAACAGATCGTGAGCCCTTTTATCATGTGGCCTGGTCGATTCCGACGAATCGGTTCAAGGAAGCGAAGCAGTGGGCTGCATCACGTGTTGTTTTAAGCAGGGAGGAAAATCAGGATGAGACATACTCTGCTAATTGGGACTCTCATTCTCTCTATTTCGAAGATCCAGCAGGCAATATTATCGAGCTGATTGCTCATCATCGTATTCAGAACGAGAGTGACCATGACTTCTCGACTCAAGATATATTACAGGTGTGTGAAGTTGGACTGGTGACGGAGGATGTTCTGTCTACGGTGAATGAGCTTCAGCAGATTGGACTCACGCGATGGGGTGAGGTTAGTGATACCTTTGCTCCTGTAGGAGATGTACATGGTTTATTTATTGTGGTGAAGAAGGATCGAACATGGTTTTTCTCCAAGCAAAAAGCAAAGATCTATCCCCTGGAAGTATCCATCCGTGGCGTGGGCAAGCTTCGAATTGGCTAAACTTTGTATTCCGGGGCAAAACGGGCATATGTGGAGCATTTCCATCATGTTATAGAAGTAAACGCTTTATTTATTAATTAGGATATATAAGTTGAACTAAATTTACAAGATAACGGAGAGGACAGAAAAAACCTGAAAAAACGAAGCTGAAAGCTTTCTGAAAGAAAGCTACTTCGTAAGCATAATCTCACATTTATCACCGGATTTTCCCTTAGGAAAGGGGATCGAAAAAAAATCTGGGGATAACAGTGATTGGAAGGTTGTTCTGTCAGGCTTACAGATGATGAAGGGTGGTGGCAAGCTTGGATCGACGTTTGTTGGAAGATGGACTAGCGATTATCGTTTCCAGTCGGGAACGTACAGGAGATCTGTGGCACGCCCATTATGGGGCGGGTGCGATTGCGGCATATTTTTGGTTGCGGGAAAATCGTCTCACTGCCCTTGCCGCCGGCAGTGTTACCGCCGAAGCAAAAGCCATGCTTCGCCAGCATGGAATCAGCCCTGGTCAGACCTCTCCGATTGGTGAGATGATGCCCAGGGAAGATGCTGAAGCGCGTATTACGGACGCATTGGATCGAACGATTGGAGAGTTGCACTGGGTTGGACACCAGGCCATCTACGGGGCAATCAGTCTGAAAGCTATTCGCGAACTGGATGGATGGGGCACTGCAGAGGATATTGGTCGGCTGGTTGAACTGATCGATTCATTCGATCGAACCATCCCGGGAAGATCTTGGATGAACACAACGATGAAAGAAATTCGCAGTCTGAAGCTGGAAAACAGCGATGGTTTCCCCGAGATCGAAGATCCAACGCAGTTGTCACGCCTGATTCTGGATGAGCTTGGTGCGTTCCAGACCATATATCACGCGGAAGCGCATCATGATCTGATCGGTCATATGCTGACCTATGGACATGCGCTTAACATATTATATGAATTGGGTTATCCGGCATTATTCCACAAAGGCATTCCGCCTTTCCTTACCATGGTGAAGGCACTACGCTTAAGCCGAGATGTGGATATTGAACAGGAGATGCCGACATTGCAATCACCCGTAGACCTGCTGCCACTGGAACGAGCGGAACGATCAGTGGCGCTCCCTCATGAACTGGAATATTGGCTCACCGACAGACGTTCCCGTGACTGGAACGGAGGTCATGTATTCAAATTCCCGTTCAGCTTCTATCACCACGCCAAGAACGGGGAGCCCGTACCGGAAACATGGGAGAACTTTCGTTATATCATCGCGTGAGATAAACATTCATTTCAGAAGGGGTGTCCGTCATGACGGACACCCTTCTAGGCATTATTCTAGTTTACCGAATCGTGGGCAGCCTGCACCTTTTTAACGGGGCCAAATTTCAAGGATAAAAAGGATCAGCATGACTCTGGACACCAGCATGTATGGTGATTTTTGTACGGGCTGACGCGCTGCCCATATTCCCCAGGAACTCATAAGTGCAATACTCCCCCAGAACATCCATAAGGAGATGCCTTCGGGTGTAAATAGAAAGGACAGCTTGGGCAGTCCCCTGTTGCCAGCCCCAAGAAGAACAGTGGTCATATAGACGAGGACAAGGAAAAACAACTCGAAGAGCAGGGTTTGCAGCCAGAAATAATAGATGTTGAACACTCGTAGCATGATGACTGTGATCAGGATAAACAGGATACCAACGGATAAGAATGTTGCCGCGGTCCATCCAATGAGAGATGTTGTTATAACATCTGTTTCTTGATATAAGATGTACATTCCCAACGCATACATAGCAGGGCCCGCCATATAACTGGTGACAGCAATCCAAAGATAGAAGAAATACCTTTTCTTCATGGTCATATCCATCCTTTATTGTTCGTAGGATTTGAAAGCTACTTATGTCATATAAACATCATCAGGATAGGTTTGGTTGGATTGTCGATAGGATTTTCTCGCGAGAAACCGCCAATTAACCACCCCGGACACGACTACATTCATGCGTAATTCATCCCAATTACCATCAGCACGAGTGGGGAAAGGCGGTAAAATGGTATTATCGGATCAGCAGCAAGGAAGACACACCGACAGCTCATACGCTAACGTACAGCCGGCTAGGGGGCCGGTTTTTTAATTCGGTGATTGCATCCTTGCCCTGATCGGGTATTAAAGACTAAACAGATAACAGGAGGCTACGTGATATGAAAACAGTATTGTATGTTCCACTCGATGATCGTCCAGCGAATCTGGATGATGTGATTGTGCAAGGGAAAGCAGCCGGTATCCATATCGTTACACCGAACCTGAGTGATATTAAGAATCGTCTGGACTCGGAGAAAACCGTAGATGGCACAACGCTGCTCGGCACCTCCACGCCGGTTTATGGCAAACCGTCCAAGATTCACGACTTTATTCTGAAACATGCTGCTAAGGTCGACGGATTCATAATCTCATCCGATATGCTCGCTTATGGCGGTCTGATTGGCAGTCGTCAGCTCCGCGAAGATGGAGGAGGCGCCTATCCAGAATACGATGATGAAACCACTCGTTTGCTGGATGTGATCCGCGTGATCAAGCAGAAATACCCACGCAAACCCGTATTTGTAATGGACACCATCATGCGTTTGGCTACGACCTCGTTTGCAGATGGCTTGGCGCTCGATGCATATAATGAGTCCCGTGCGTTGATGCAGCAGCCACGTCAGACATACACCGAGTTTGAGGATATTATCGAGGGTTATAACCTGTCCCCGGATGGAGTGGAATATGGGACAACGACCTATTTTGATAAAGAACAGTATTACAATACAAGACAGCATAAATTCAAAACAAATCTGTACATTTTAGATCAGCTGGCTCGCACAGGTTATATCGATTTCCTTGCAGTTGGAGTCGACGATGCTAACACGCAGGGTGTTCAGATCAATGAAATCAAATATGTAGAAGCGCGGATCAATGAATGGCTGGTTGGAACCAATGGGCAAAATCCGGATCGTGCTATCATCTTGCCGGATGCAGATGGTTTGGGGCACGCTTTGGTCGCTCGCATGGCTAACCAGTTGTTCCGAGGCGGGGCGAGGACACGTTACGCAGTGAAATATTTTGGTCCTCACGGCAATACCATCATTAACACGTATGAATACATGGATGTACACGAGAATGTGGTTCGTCATGTGGATATTGTAGGTGGTGTGCTTGTAGCGGATTCGGCATATCCTGAACCGGAAGTGGTGACGGATGTGGGTGCTGGCTTGGAAAATGAACAGCTAGTGGCTGTAGCAGCCGATCAAGTTGTCCCGTTTGACATGACCTCCGAACTGGATCGTATGACGAAGGGGCATCCGGGAAATTCCGGGGAGAACACGGGCATCGACATTGAGATTATCGCCATTACGGCTCTGGATCAGGTGCAGGTTGCGTTGGAGCAATTGACGCTGAATAGTGAGCAAGGTCTGCCTTCGGTGTTGATTGATTTTGTGGGTAAAGGACCAGCCAATGTTGATGTTGCCGAAGCATTGCTGAGCAGTCCATATACCGGACGGGTTCTGGGTTATAGTGCATGGAATACACCAGGTAACAAGATCGGTATTGCTGTAGGTATGGGGCAGTCGAGGTACGCATTGATCACAACAGAGAAGCATGAGCATAAGTTGCGAGATGCTATGAATGCGCATGGCTCGCTGTTGTTTAAGCGTTTTCTGAAGGATTATTACTACAAAGCGGTAGCGATTGCGGACATCCGCACATATTCCCGAGCCCATGCGCTGTATACCAACGTGGCTACCCTTTCGGATCAAAATATGTTGCTGTTCAACTCGGAGGAAGACTATGCCCATTTGCAAACATTGCTCCGTGACTTGATGCAAACTTACACAACGGCACTTGCGAATAAAACAGCCTTCCAGACAGGCAATGTGGCGATTAAGCAGATCTGTAATGACGAATTGTCCTATGCGACGTATAGCAGTGCGCTGCTGGAATATGGGAATCCTGATTTCATCTGGGGCCGTGCATTTGAGATTACGTTGAACCCGCAAGTTACGTTGAACTAAACTGTTATTTTACCATGGGCTCCTCATGTTTGGGATCATCACTGGTATGACTGTACTGCTTAATCTCGCTGTTGTTAAAAATGATATATTGGTACTTCGCTTCGAGTTCATCCGCGAATGTTACTGAGGCACCGTAAGGTGCTTCAGAACTTTTTGAGGAGTAAGTACCTTGTACTTCGATAAGCTGTTCCGGTGAGTAACCTTTCTGTTCAATCAGGTAAGTGGTTACCTGTTGTTCAGCATCATTTTTCTTGAGCGGATTACCAAGCAGTCCGAAGTAAGCCCAGCAGGATATCCCGAGTATAAATGCTAAGATGACAAGTGAAGTGATCTTGAATGTTTTACTCATAGGTATTTCTCCTTCTTTTACGTAAGAGACAATGAATTTGATAATAAAATATTAATATATTTGGATAAATTTATCAATTATTTAATCTTAAAGCTTACTTAGGTATTCTTTAAAATGATGATTCCAGAAATCGTCTTTTTTCCACCCGAACGACTCCCTTAATCGCACCGAAGTCGTACGGAACACCATCCGCGCTAGGAATGAAAGGGTGTAAGATTGTATTATCGGATCAATAACAAGGGACGCACCGAAAGCACATACGCTAATGTACAGACCGGCCAGGTGGCCGGTCTTTTTGATGCGGTGAATGTAGTCCCGGTATTGGTTCGGTCGGAATACAGACTCTGAGTTAAAAGGGGGAGTCTACTGCTGCTGCATTGTCGCTGCACGGTGTGGGCAGATCTCAAACTTGCAGCTAAAGGGGGCGAAATGAATGTGTCTATGAGAAATGAAATTAGCACTGCCGTGAGCAACAGTAAAATGAGTACGCTCATTAAAAAAACGCTGAAACAGAAGCTCGCGGTACTTGTTCCAGATTGGGACGGTCGTGTGCTGGATGTACCTGCGTCAGGCGAAGTATTGGCTTGGCCTTGTGCCGTGGTTGCGTTTGCCGAAGAAGTGCCGAAGTCTGCCTGGGCGGGATACCGACGGATCATCAAAATCTCCCCATACGCTCGTCCAGAAGATGGTGGCGCTGAACAGGTGGAAGCTTGGTCAGCCCATCTAATCGAAGGGTTGCACCAGGTAAGGCTGGTGGATGAAGCAGGTGGGGCATTCACCTGTATCTATCTGGGTTCTTCAGATAGTGACCGGGTGGATGCAGGGTCTGGCATGCTTACGCGCAGTCTGCGGTTCGGAGTGTATGTTCCCGAAGACTCGGGAGCTGTCCTCGCTGAAACAGGGGACGCGTGGTTAGCTGCGCTTCAAGGCTGGACACATCAGGAACTTGGCTCTAACTGGTCGGTATATGGGGATATCTGGCCTGGTGGGTACGAGAAGCCGTCTGTTTTGTGGAGATTGGCTGGATGCAGCACGTCTGTGGCGGGCACTTCGGCATTGGAGGTTCGACAACAGTGGATTGGGCATGTTCTCACCGATCATCCGGTGCTAACACGGCAGACCGTTACTCGGTTGGTAGAGCAACTTGCAGTGCAATCTCGTCTTGCCGTCACTGAAACGGGTGGCGAAGAGCACGAAGGTAACACGCGATATATCACAGTGGATGAAGTCACGGCAGATTTACAGGCAGATGCCTATCTGAATGGTCAGATTCGGCTGACGTTGCAACAGCGGATTCGTCGTCCGGGTACGAATGTACCTTTGATCCGTGAGATTCACCATAGCAAAGGGATGGAGTAAATGTTAGTCGAGAGGAACCTTCTATTAGAGGTTGTTCAAAAAGCCCGCTTTTGATTACAAAGGATGCCTAACGGCATCATCAGCATCGAATATGGAATTCAGCCGAATAAGCATAAGCTTACGAAGTATGTTTCCTTTGGAAACATTGTAGTTGCTCACGTAGTTTTCCCTACGCTCTGCTACTCCATTTCTAACTTCATCCCATCTTCTGGGTACTGAAAACCGATCTTTTTGAACATGCACTTTTAAGAGTGGTTCCAGATTATAGCTTTGAGATGATAGATGTAGCTTTAACATTATAGCTTCATATTCATAGGATCAAAAATTCATAGATCAAGCTTAAAGATCATCGTTTCACGAAATTAGTACTCCAACAAATGAGGTGAGATGGCAATGGCAAGCTCGGTGAAAAAAAGCAAACAGACAGCCCCGCGGTATACACGGGCCGAGCTGATGAATCATGCAGAAGCCCTCTTTGCCGTTAAGGCAGAGGTGCTGTACGGTGCGCTGTACGAAGCGGCGCAAGAGACGTTTTCCATTGAAGAAACGCAGGAACGATTTAACCAATTTATGAAAGCGAAGGTGAAGGGATAATGGCAGGTGGAAATTGGGAGCAAACAAATCGTCCGGTCCTTCCGGGCTTATATATGAATTTTCAGGCGGCAGCATCTTCGGCCATTCAAGCGGGTACGCGGGGAACCGTCGTTGTGCCGATCAAGGCCAACTGGGGTCCGGTAGGGACTTTTGTTGAAGTAGGGAGCGAAGCGGCGATTGAACGTATTTATGCGGCGAATGTGCTGGATAACGGTACGGCTTATACTTCCTTGAAGCTCGCCCTGTTGGGTGGGCCGAAGAAGTTGCTCGCTTATCGGGTAGCAAGTGCTGCGGCCAAAGTAGCTACGCTTACCTTGAAGGATAGCAGTGATGCCAATGTGCTGCAACTGGACGCGAAGTATCCGGGGGATCGTGCAAATGGATTCTACGTCACCATCCAGCCAGGTGTGATTGATAATACGAAGCATGAAGTGCGTCTCTTCGAAGGTAATCGGATGTTGTATGCGCTCCTGACAGCGGATATTACAGCAGCTTCTCTGGCAAAAGAGATTAACGCGGATGAACAAAATGTCTGGGTAACGGCTCAGGCGATTGGCGATGGTGCAGGTGTAGTTGCAACAATTGCGGGTGCGGCATTCAAAGGCGGCGTAAGTGGCAACGATGACCTGACCAATGCAGAATACATTGCTGTACAGGGTGCGCTGGAAGGGGAGCAATTCGACGTCTTGGCTTTGGATCAGGCGGCCGATGCACCTCTGCTTGCGAGTTTTGCGGCATGGGTGAAACGTGTGCGTAGTGAAGGAAAACCGGTGGTGGCTATATTTGGCGGTTCCGCAGCGGATGACACTTCTGCTACAGCAGCACAAAAAGCAGCAGCACGTTCGCTTGCGCTCAACCATGAAGGTGTGATTAATGTCGGTACAGGCGTTCGCCTTGGAGATGCATTCTACAGCTCGGCGGAAACGTCCGCCTATGTTGCGGGACTGATTGCCGGACAACGTCTGAACCAATCCACAACCTATGCAGCTACTCCGTTCGATGATGTGACACGTCGCTGGACGCGTGCAGAACAGGAGCAGGCGGTACAGAATGGCGTATTTATTTTCTTTCATGATGGACGTCAGGTAAAAGCACTTCGCGGTGTAAACACCCTGGTAACTCCGGCCGCTGGACAGAATAATGCGTGGAAAAAAATCCGTTCCATTCGTGTGTTGGACGCGATCAACACGGATTTGCAGCGCTCCGCGGAAGATACGTATATCGGTAAAGTGAACAATACCGAAGAGGGTCGTCAGGCACTGATTAGTGCCATGAAGGCCTATTTGGCGTTGCTCGCACAGAGTAATGTGATTGAAGCTGACGGTTATGATGTCATTCTCGACCCGGCGTATTATGGTGCAGCACCAGTTCTTAAGCCGGAAGCGGATCAGGTATTCCTGCAATGGAATGTAAAGCTGACGGATGTGATGGAGCAGTTGTTTGGTACATTTTACGTGCAATAAGGTTTCTAGAATAATTACTATATGTTGAACTGATGGTTTACACGATAACGGAGAGGGCAGAAAAAATCTGAAGAAGCGAAGCGCTCGCCTTTATCACCGGATTTTCCCTTTTTGAAAAGGAATCAAAAAAATCTGGGGATAACAGCGATCGGAAGATTGTTCTGACTGCGGAGTTATACCGTGTAATATTTATTAGTTCAACGAACCCAAGGAGGAAAATATATGTTGGATGCGTCAAGAGTAATTCTCGGTACCCATGGTCAGTTGCATATCGATGGTGTGTGGCAGACAAACATTAACAAGTTGGAAGCGAGTGTGGAGATTGAAAAGCGTGAGCTGAACCTGGTCGGTAACGACTGGAAGGTGCACAAAAACGGCGCGAAAAAAGGAACAGGCACGATGACGGGCTACAAAGTCACTTCGGATATGATCCAGCGCGGCTTCACCAAATTCGAGATTATTTCCAAGCTAAACGACCCTGAATCGTATGGACATGAGAGTGTATTGCTTAGAGGTTGCATGGTGGACAAAATCCAGCTTGCCAACTGGACAGCGGGTGAGGAAGTACCTGAGGAAACGGGCTTTACGTTTGAAGGATTTGAATTGCTGAATCCGATTGTGGCGAACTAAACTTTCAAATAGGCAAGTGATTGAGCTAGTTTGCTCAAGCGTGATTGCATAGTTACTTCATTAATAATAAGGGCACCATTGCAGGCCGAGATGATCTCGGTCTCTTTGTTGTCTCTACAGGCTTGGAAGATGGCATAGATAAACCCATATGTGAAATAAGAAGGAGATAACACCCAATGAGTATGAATGAAAATATGTCCGAAGAACAGATTTTGGATCAGTTGTTTGAAGCAGCAGAACGTTTGCCAGAGGAGAATGTACGCATTCAGCGTCTGGATCTGCTGTTGACCTTGCGTGGACTGACGTCTTCCAAAGTGGATCACATTCGTGAACGCTGTACGATTCGTAAAACGACCAAAGGTCGCACCGAGGAAAAGGTGGATACCGAAACATTTAACGCGCTGCTCATTTCCGAAGCGACCGTGAAATTGAAAGTCCGCAGCCTGGAATTGTCCGGCTGGGGTGACACACGCATTACCGGCCGCATGAAGTTGTCCGGTGGCGAACAGGCAGTACGTCGTATGTTACTGGCTGGTGAATTGGATGCCGTAGGTGATAAAGTGCTGGAGCTGTCCGGCTTTGGTGTGGAGATTGAAGACCTAAAAAACTGATTCACTCCGGCGGGATGACCACGTTCCTGTATCACATGTGGGTACGTCATCATCTCCGGCCCGGAGAGTTCTGGTCTTTGCCACGCGGGGAGCGCTCGCTGTTAATTGCGTTCTCAGAAGAGGAAATGTCAGCGATAACTTCGCAAATGAATCGATAACGAAAAAGGGCAGGAGGTGAAGAAATGGCAGAAATGATTGTAGGTCTATCCAAATCTAATGCAGAAATGCGGACAACCCTTCGTTATCTGGATCAGATTCAGCGTTCTACGGAACGTCTGGGCAGAGTTCGTTATCAGAGTCTGATTAAGGTGAACAATGAACTGAGAACGACTGGACGCAGGTTAGAGCATATTTATAGTATGGCTGTGCGAATCAGCAGGCTGCGTATTACACCGACGGTTGATCTGGTTGACCGTGCTACTCCGGCATTAAATGGTTTGTTGAGAAAAATGAAGCAAATCCGATCTAAGATGTTGAATGCTACAGCTAGTGTGCAGCTCAAAGTCAGCCACCAGATTTCAGATGTATCCGTTAATGTGAATTCACAGCCACTGATCGATGCTTTGAATACAAATACCCAATCTATTAATATGCTGAGTACCAAGCTAGACTCTATCAATATTGGAGCGGCACCAGCGGCCGAAGCGAAACCTAAAACTTTTTTGCAGAAGATGAAAGGTATGTTTGATCGTGGGAAATCAATCTCATCTGGTGTGGGGAAAGTCTTTGATGCAAGAAATAGTGGGAAGAAGCTATGGAAAGAAATCACAACACCTGCCACACCGGGGAATAAATTGAAAAAGGCGTTCAAGGTTACAAAACGTGGGGCAAAATTTGTGAATGATTTCTCGTCCGCAGGGTCCGATTTGATCGGTGGATTCGATGGATTGTGGGGCGATGTAAAAGGTCTCTTTGGTGGAGGTGGAAGCGGAAGTGGGGCAGGAGGCAGTGGTGGGTCTGGCATCATAAGCAAGCTTGGTGGCAACCTCGTTAAAGGAGCGGGAAAATTGTTCGCACCACTCCGTATGTATAACAATATTAAAGAACTTGCAAGCGCCCCACCTGAGGATCGTGCCCGTGCTGTGGGTTCGGTTGCTGGTAACGCAGTAGGAACAGCTATTGGTACCGTACTTGGCAGTGTAATTCCAATTCCGGTGGTTGGGAACATGCTGGGCGGTTCAATAGGCGGTTGGCTGGGTGAAAAGGCAGGCGGTTGGCTTGGTGACAAGGTAGGTGGATTCCTAAAAAACAACGCGGAAGACATCTCAAAAGTAGCAAAATTTGCTTCTGAGGGAGCGAGTTACGTGGCGGAGAAAACGACGAATTTGTTCAATGGGGTTGCAGGTTTTTTTGGTTTCGGTTCTAAAAAGGAAGAGCAGACCGCCCCAGCCGCAGCGGTCATAACGTCACCCTCAACACCTGTAGCAACGCAGACACCACCCCCTCCACCGATAGCACCTCAGATGCCGCCTCCATACAGGCCGGCAGTTCTATCGATCACCGGTCCAGAAGCCTACATGAACAATCGATTTGGTTCACCGACGGCTGCGGGTCTTATGGGAACAAGTGTGATGCAATCCCAAGCGGTAGCAATGAATAACGCGGGTCAACCCAATGAGAAAGCTTCGCCGCTCACAGTGCGTATTTCCGAAGAACAGATGAGCAGTCTGGCAGGTTACCTTAAGGATTTCAAAACGGAAACGACGAACCAGATTGCTGTGAATATTGCACCGGGTACGGTACAAGTGACCGTTCGGGAGAACGCTATTGATTATGACGCAGTTTCTCATCAGGTGGGGCAACGTATCTCTGATGAGTTCCGCCGCGCGATGCAAAATCGCAAAACAATTATGGCCTAAGCAGAAAGGAGGCCGCAGATATGTCTGTACTTGAAGATAAAGTTGGTCCTAACAAAATGTCATTTACGTTGAAGGATGGCAATACTCCATTTCAATTTCCGGTAAACCCTGAAGAAGTTAATATTTCCAGATCTAAGGGATATGAAACGGTCAATATGTTGGAGCATGGCGAGTTTGATTTTGCACAAGGGGAGAAGGTGAAGGAGATCACCTTCTCTTCTTTTTTTCCGAAACGATATGATCCGTCCTATTGCATGGATGAAAAATATTTTCTGGATCCACGCGTGGCGATGAATGTGTTGAACACTTTTCTCATCTCCAAAAAGCCGCTGCGTTTCATCATTTCAGAGACGGGCGTGAACGTGCCTGTTTTTATTGTTTCGCTTAATTCGAGCTTTCGTGGGGGGGAGACAGGGGATATTTATTTCGACCTGACCCTACGCACATGGCGGGATTCCAAGGTGGAGAAGGTGGGCTCTGCGGCATCCGCGAGCAAGTCAGGTTCGCGTACCGATTTGAAAAAGAACAGCAAGACCTACACCGTCAAATCTGGCGACTCCCTGTCCAAAATAGCAAAGCTTGAGCTGGGTAGCAGTTCCAAATGGAACGAGATCTACAAGCTCAACGCAAAGATCATCGGGAGTGATCCGAACCGGATCAAGCCCGGACAAAAGCTGGTGATGCCATGACCTACAAGGTCATTGTCGACGACAAATACGACATCACCAAGTTGGTGGAGACGATTACGCTGAAGGACTCGCTTGACCAGATTGCCTATCAGGCTAACATCCGGCTGGCGGTGTCTGCATCTTCCGGTCTGCCTTCGATCTCACCGGGCATGGCGGTGCGGATTAGCGGGGTTCCTTTTGGCGAAAAATCCATGGTTCATCTGCTGCATCCTGCGGTCATCTGGGAGGTGGAAAGCTCGAACAGCGGCACTAAGCGGCTATCTCTCACGGTGTACGACCGAATGATATATCTGGAAAAATCAGAGGACGAGTTCCTGTTGCCTAAGGATCAGACCGCTACGCAACGACTCAAAACCTACGCCAAAGAGTGGAAGATTCCATACGCTACATTGCCAGAAACCAAGACAAAGCTGGGAAAAGCCGTGTATCGGTCACAGACGATCTTCTCGATGATGTTTGCCGATCTGAAAGAAACGGCGAAGTCCGGCGGGGAAATGTACCATCCACGGATGACGCCCGGTGGGTTGCAGCTCTTCCAGGTTGGAAGTAATGCAAAGGTGTATGAACTTGATCGACTAATTGATCTGACCCAGATGCGTACGCTCGAAGGGGCGGTCACCAAGGTTAAGGTGATGGCAGCGTCGGAGTCTGGCAGTGGCAAAGAAGTTCCTTCCAAAGTGCTCGCGATTGAGCAGGATAATGTGGAAGAACTGGGCACATTGCAAAAGCTGATCGAGGACGATCAGGTGAAATCCACAACCGCCGCGAAAAAACTGGCTAAAAGTCATCTGACGGGTATTCAGGAGACCTTTACGATATCAGCACCGGATATCAATACGATTCGCGCCGGGGACGCAGTGTTGTTAAAAGGGCTGAAGCTAATCGTCATGTCGGTTAGCCGTGATCTGTCTGCCGGACCTGGAACGATGACGTTGGAACTGGGGACGGCTGAGCTGGTGAAAAGGAGGTATTACCTTGAATAAAGATGATCCGTATGGGCATTTTGCCGACGTCATGCGGGGTGCGATGAGTACACATTCTCGTCAGGCTGTGAGCGGGCTGGGCGCGGTATTGGGTACGATGACCTCGTCCGGCGTGAAGCTGGATGATTTCAAGCACGAAGTGCAGGACTATCTCGTGGCCGAGTTGCCGGGCACGCTTGGACTGCCGGAGCGCGAGGCTGCTGGCGCGATTTCGGGTATACCTGACGTGGCAAACGGCGGAACAACGGGCACGGGACGGTTTCTATTGCAAGAAGAGGAAGTGGAAGAAACGGTGTTGTCTCTTGGCAAAGGTCTGAAAGCCGGAGATCGCGTACTGGCGATGCGAGTGAATGGCGGTAACGACATTGTGGTGCTGTGTAAGGTGGTGAGTGCGCATGCCTAGTTTGTTCCCGGAAACGGGTGTGGTCTGGGGAGATGAGGAGGATCTGTCGGGGGCGGTTTCGGAAGAGGTACGCTTTGGACGGAGCTGGCGATTCGATTACGATGCAGGGGATTTTGTACTGACCCCAAGTGGTAAAGTCGCTGCGGCTGGTGGGCATGAAGCCTGGGTACAGTGGTGCATTAAGGCCGTGAAAACGCCAAGATACAGACATGTGATCTATTCCCGAAACTACGGTTCGGAGCTGGAGGATCTGGTGGGTCAGGGTGACAGCCGGGGTGTGATGGAAAGTGAGATTACCCGGATGGTGACGGAAACGTTGCTGGCTGATCCGCGCACGGAATCGGTAGACCAGTTCACGTTTGATTGGAATCGGGAGCAGTGCATGTTCTCGTGCCGGGTGGCGAGTGTGCAGGAAGAGATGTTTATTCTGGAAAGTGAGGTGATCTGACGGGATGGCTGAGATTCCGCGTTATTTGGAGGACCAGACGGAGGAACAGATTATGCAGCGTATGCTGGATCGTCTGCCCGCGGATCTGGATAAGTCGGAAGGATCGTTTCTGTGGGATGCGGAGGCTCCGGTTGCGTTTATGCTGTCTGAGGCTGCATTGTGGGCACAGGAGTTACTTCGGCGGGGGTTTGCAAGTACGGCTGCGAGCAGTGATCCGAATTTTCGTTCGGAAGAGCTGGATCTGCGGGCAGGAGAGCATGGCATTACGCGGCGGGCTGCGGTAGTTGCACAAGGTTCGGTTAGATTCGTGGGTACGCCGGGCAAGGTGATTCCTGCGGGAACGGTCGTGGCTACACTCGCGGATGAAGTATCTGCTGAAGCTTCGCTCGAATATGAAACGGTGGGGCGTTTGGAATTGGATGCAGAGGGCTCCGGGGTGGTAGGTGTGCGAGCGCTTGTTGCCGGAAAAGAGAGCAATGTGCCTGCGGGCACGGTAACTGTGCTGTCTACACCTGTAAGTGGCGTGACTTCTGTCACGAACGTTGATGTGATCAAAGGCGGTGCAGATATTGAGGCAGACACGGCGTTGCTGGAACGCTTTTATGCCAAAGTCCGCAATCAGGGGACCAGTGGCAACAAGTCGCAATATGTGCAATGGGCCAGTGAAGTACCAGGTGTAGGCGCAACGCGTGTCATTCCTTTATGGCAGGGGCCAGGCACGGTGGGATTGTATCTGTTAGACACGGACAAACGTGCTGCGGGTACCGATCTGGTGGCGGCTGTGCAGAAGTACGTTGACCCCACGCAGGATGGACAGGGTGAAGGCGTTGCACCGGCGGGGCCAGTAGTGTCTGTGATGTCGGCGGTGGAAGTGCCGATGAATATTCAGGTGAAACTGACTCTGGCAAGTGATGCGACACTCGCCGATGTACGAGCATTGATCGAACGCGGGGTGACCGCGTATCTGAAACAGTTGGCTTTTGCCGATCCACTCGTTCGTTACACTCGCATTGCTGCGATCCTGCTGGACATTCCGCCCATTATCGACTATTCGGAGCTTACCGTGAACGGTGTGAACGACCAGAATATTGAGATAACCGCGAGTCAGGTGGCGGTTCTGGGGACGGTGGATGTGCATGAGTAGTGTTGGGCAGATGGTGGACGAAGAAGTAGTTTTGGAGTGCGGAGACCAAGGAAGATTGGGAGAAGTACGCCGATCTGAGTTAGAGCTGGTGAGCGAGACGTTTCATGATGATGTGCAAGGAAGGGAGGGGACAGGGCATGAGTGCTCCTTCTATTGTAGATGTTGGACTGACGAGTGAGAAAGGGCGGGAGCTGTTCTCGTATTTGCCAAGGTATTACGAGACTTCGCGTGTCATGCAGGCCGATATGCAGGCCAAAGGCAGTGAAATGGATCTGCTGTACAAGGCGCTGGATGAGACGCTGGAGCAGTTTTTTGTCCGCACGGCGACGTGGGGGCTGGACTTCTGGGAAGAAGAGCTTGGCATTGAGACGGATCGTCTCAAACCTGTGGAACAGAGGCGTGCCGTAGTGGAGTCGAAGCTGCGTGGTGCCGGGAAGTTCTCTGGCAGGTTGGTTTCGAATGTGGCTGAGGCATATGCCGGGGGCAAGGTGGATGTAACTTTTCAGCCGGGAGCATGGAGTTTTACGGTGAGCTTTGTGGATACGATGGGTATCCCGCCCAATATCGACGATCTCAAACGTGCGATTGAAGAGTTGAAACCGGCCCATATGGCCGTGGAATATGAGTATCGTTATCTGATCTGGGACGATCTGGACGACAAACAGATGACTTGGGATGAACTGGACACCGCGTCCTTGACGTGGAATGAACTGGAGGTGTGGGCGTAATGCCACAAGAAACCGATCGATTGAAATTACCTCTTCCTTTGGGGAACGAAAGAGTGACCCGGGATAGTATTAGTATGATTTTCGAAAAGATTGATGCTGGTGTTGCAACGCAAGAGGATTTGGATGCGCTCCGTGAAGCGGTGAGTCATATGGATATTCCTGATGCGTCGTTGACGCAAAAAGGGAAGGTGCAGTTGTCAAGCAAGACGGACGGTACGTCCGAGACGGTGGCTGCGACGGAAAAGGCAGTGAAAGCGGCTGTGGACAGTGCCATTCCAAGACTGATTCCAGATACTCGTGGAGTAGCTACAAAGCCGAGCGATTATCGTAAAAACATCGCATACTCATTTAAATCAGGCTCAATGATTGGCTTACCCGCCGAACTCTATGTCGTATTACATGGATTAAAGGGCTGGAATGATGACAGCGGAGGTGTCACTCACGAATATGCTTCTGGCGGAACGACAGGAGGAATGTACCATCGTACTGGTACGACTGCTAACGATACCTGGGGGCCGTGGATGCAGATTGTTGATCAAGGTGCACCGTGGCAAAAGCGTAAGTTAACTGAAGATAATGGTCTTTCAATCAACGTCAGTAATGGGAATGCCAATAATTTAGTCGCTGCAGGGTTCTATGTTGGTGAGAATATTGCCCATGCACCAACAACCGCGAGTGGTGCATGGTGGTATATCGAAGTTCAGGCAATGTCTTCTGATAGTTGGGTTATTCAAAAAGCCTATGATTTATTTAGTGCAGGATCATTCAGAATGCGAATTAAAAGCAATGGAACTTGGACAGCATGGTCACAAGACCTTTTTCAATCTTTACTTGATGCTAAGAACAGGCACATTATTTCATCTGCTGCACCTTCTGGCGGAAACGATGGCGACATCTGGTATCAATACTCATGATAAAGGGGAGGAGAATAACGCATGGCTTTAGGCGCTAAGGTGGGTGGCACGTGGAAAATGCCCAATAGAGTGTCTGTCAAGGTTTCGGGGACTTGGCGGGGTGTCCAACAAATTTATGCGAGAGTCGGGGGAGTATGGCGTCCCATTTGGTCCACTGTACAGACTATGCGGAAAGGTTCCGTATGGGGCAGCAATTCATATGTGGCCAAACAATCGGACCATGTGGAATGTTACGCATACAACCCAAGCACAGGCGGCGGTGAGGCGGCCGTAGTGACAAGCACACCAGTGGATCTGACCAACGTAACTAACGTTGTATTTGATTTTGCATTGGAAGGTTCATCCCACATCCAATCAGATGGGATTTTCATAGCGTCAACGGACCAAATGGGAGGCGGCGGTACATATAACGCCCGAACATATCGGGGTTCACTGACGACAAGGACCACAATCAGCTTGAGTGTTTCCAACCTGTCCGGGTCCTACTATTTGCGGGCGCACGCTTCAAACAACAGCGGCGTAGCCACATGGAAATGCGTTCGCCTTTACCGGATCTTGCTGGATAACAAAGAGATTTGGAACGCCAGTGTGGGCGGTTCTTACTCTTAATAAGGAGGCATGATCATGTCTGATTATAATTATGTGCAATACCCAAGGAAACCGGTAACGCTGTGAGATTGATATCCGGTGCCCAAGACGGAGAAGTAAAGTCAGCGACGAGTTCACATACACGGGTATTAATTGTAGATGATGAAAACGGGGGTGGCGCCAATTACGTCTTTCATATGGCATGTGAACTTACATTTAAAGCCGTTAGTCTGGATATCGAATCTTGGTAGATAGGAAAAACTTAACTAATCTCAATCTCACCAATAAAAAGGAGGTGAACCATGACAACAAACCAATTAACCGACTCTATCGCTACAACACTCACGCAGCACTTTCCGAAAATCCCGATCCTCCCGCAAACGGGCACTAGTTCCACCCCGGGCATCTCCTACCGCCTGCTGTACGCCCAACTCACCCGGGAACGCAGCGATCGCTTCGTGCAATATCACGCCTATGAAATTCGCTGGCTAGGAGCAGACAATATCCCGGGTACCCTACCAGACCAGCTGTTCGAAGCATTGGAAACCATCGACGTGGAGGGCACTCCCTATCGTGCAACGGAAATGCGTTGGGAAACGGAAACCGATATGCCGCGAATGCTGGTGTACTATACCATGCGAACCACCAAAGTGTCGGAGTCCGCCGCTACCATGCGACAATTGGAACAGCGACCTACCGCACTTAAAGCTACGAGAGAATAACTATATAAGTTCAATGTAACGAAGGTTGTTCTGCAATTGGAGTGGCTAGTGTAATTTTTCTTTAAATGAACTTAAACAACCAAATGAGGGGATCAACATGAAAGGAATAGGAGGCGCATTGGCAATGTTTACGAAAAAAGAACCGGAACCTAAAAATCTGGAAGCTCAACAGAAAAACAACCAAAAATACAGCAAAGCACAGTTCGCCGAATCCCGGCAACTCAGCCGGATCGAGAAAGATATTTTGGCAGCAGTTCTGCTGGAACAACAAACATATACCTTACAAGAAGCACAGCAACACATCCAACAATTTATGAATGGGGAGGCACAATAATGGCTGGAGGAACATGGACTACACAAAACAAGGTACGCCCCGGCGTATATATGAATTTTGCATCAGAGGGCACATTGCCGGGTACGGTAGGAGAGCGAGGAACGGTGGCTTTGGCATTGCCATTGTCATGGGGACAAGCTGGCACCATCTTGACCGTACAAGCAGGTGAAGATGTACAAGCCAAATTGGGCTATGACTGGACAGCACCGCAATTACTACTGATCCGCGAGGCATTGAAACGGGCGCAGACCTTACTTCTTTACCGACTCAATGCTGGGACCAAAGCCAAGGCAACCTTGGACAAACTGACAGTGACAGCCCATCACGGTGGTGTACGTGGTAATGATCTGTCTGTTGTAATCTCCGCAAATATCAATGAACCAGAACAATTGGATGTCTCCACTTTGCTTGCTGGTAAAGAAGTGGACAAACAAACCGCGTCTACCATCGAAGCTTTGGAATCCAACGCATACGTCACATTTACTGGTGAAGGTGCACTCACAGCTACAGCTTCACTTCCACTAACAGGTGGATTGGATGGTACAGCAACCAACCAAGAGCATGCCGATTTTCTGACCAAGCTAGAGGTGCTGGATTTTAACACGGTCGGTCTAGTCTCAGACGATGCCACACTCAAGTCAGTCTACACAGCTTACATCAAGCGTTTGCGTGATACCGAGGGCAAGAAAGTGCAACTCGTTCTGTCCGATTATCCTGCTGCAGATCATGAAGGCATTATCAGTATCAAAAATGGTGTTGTGCTCGCAGATGGTACGGTCCTGTCACCAAAACAAACCGTAGCATGGACTGCCGGTGCAACAGCGGGTGCTAACCTGAATGAATCCCTGACGTTCCGTGCGTATGATGATGCCGTGGATGTGAATGGCAGATTGACACATAGCGAGACAGAAGTAGCATTGCGTAATGGCGAGTTTGTCTTTACCGCGAGCAGCAACCGTGCAGTGGTGGAGCAGGATGTGAATACATTCCGTTCCATTACACCGGATAAGGCACGTCATTTTGCCAAAAACCGTGTAGTCCGTGTACTTGATGGTATCGCTAACGATATGAAACGGATTTTTGAGTCCTATTACATCGGAAAAGTGAACAACAACGAAGATGGGCGCAGCCTGTTCCGTTCCCAATGTGTCACTTACCTGAAGCAGCTTCAGGATATTGGGGCGATTCAAAATTTTGATTCCAAAACAGATATTACTGTTGCTCCGGGCAATGAAACCGACAGCATTCTGATCGAGATTCAGGTCCAACCTGTGGATTCCGTTGAAAAAGTATATATGAAAGTGAAGGTGGTTTAAGATGGCATTTTTGAAAGCAAGCGACACAATCTCCGGCCAGGAAGGCCGCGCATACGCAACGATTAACGGACAGACGGAAGAAATGTTCTATGTGAAGACGCTGGAAGCAACAGTGGAGAAACAAAAAGCAGAGGTCAAAACCTTGGGCCGTCGCGGTGTACAGCACAAAGCAACCGGTTGGTCCGGTTCGGGTTCCATGACAATCTTTTATACCACTTCACGTTTCCGCGAGCTGATGCTCCAGTACATGCAGAATGGTGTGGACACGTACTTCGACATTGAAGTGACCAACGAAGATCCTTCGTCCACGATTGGTAAACAGACGGTAACCCTCAAAGGTGTCAATCTCGACAGTGTGATCATGGCATCCCTGGATACCGAGGCGGAGGCGTTGGAGGAAGAAGTGAGCTTTACCTTTGAAGATGTCGATATGCCTGTATCGTTCAATTTACCGAAGTAATGTAGCGTAGAAAGCATAATGATTTGAGATTTATAAAGAGTATAAATTTACAGCGGGTTTGTAAAAGAAACCTGTTCAACTTGCCTGTGTTATGGGCTATTTGGCGTGCCAAAATACTGTTCTTCGCCGCTTCGTGCGGCGGGGGACCTAACTTTAGAGGAGGAACAATACATGAGTGGATTGAGTATGTTTTTTGCCCAAAATGCAGCAACAGATACAACGGAGGAGTTTACCGTATCCCCCCGATTTAAAGATGAGAAAGGCGAGCCGGTTGCTTGGAAACTGCGTAGCATGACCGAGGACGAAAATCAGGAATGCCGCAAGGCAGCTACTCGCAAAATCAAGGGCAAGAACGGTGTCTACACACCCGACATCGATGCGAATGATTACATGGCTCGCCTGATGAGCGCAAGTGTCGTGTACCCCGATCTGAAAAACGCAGAACTCCAGCGTTCATATGGCGTGATGGGGGCGGAATCGCTTTTGCGGAAAATGCTGCTGCCTGGGGAATTTGCTTCGCTCGGTGAACAAGTTCAGAAGCTGAACGGCTTCAATCAGGATATGAACGAACTGGTGGATGACGTAAAAAACTAATTAAAGAGGGCGATTCCGAAGCCAATCTGGCTTATTACGCTCTCCACGAATTAAACATTTTGCCGCATGAATTAATGGCTTTCTCCATGCGAGAACGAGCAGCGATCTATGCGATGATCTCCATCCGGGTGGAGGAAGAGAAGAAAGAACGGTCCAAAAATCGCGCCCGGAAGAAATAAAAAGGAAAGGAGGGAGAAATAGATGTCCGATACAAGTATCGATGTAATTAATCCTCCGTCCATGAATACCCTGATCAATAATCTAAATCTGGTTCAAGTAAGAACAACCGAGATCCTTAATAATTTCAACCAGATTAACCGGATTAATCTGAACCAATTCAACCAGACGAATATATCCAACCATTTTAATGAAGTAAATCAACAACTGAATGTAACGATTAATCTGATGGAAAAGTTGGAGGATACGGCTGATGATACAAGCAATGCTTTGGGTGATAATCTGAGCAAACTCTCCAAGTGGGTGCAAATGGTAAAGTCCGCTGGAAGTGTTGTGTTAAAAGCTGCTGCTGAACAAGAAGACTTCAAATATCGTTACATGGTTGCCGCAGAAGATCCGGTACTCGGGGAAAGCATCTATAATAAGTATCGAGATCAAGCCTCCAAGAGTGGTCAGGATGTTAATGATTCGCTTAAATCTTCTCTAGGCTTCTTGCCGTTGGCACAAAATACAGGGCAGGTAGATCAGTTAAATGAAATGACTCAAAGATTGAGTATGTTATCACCGGATAATAAAAGTCTGTCAGATGCATCCAAGGCTATTGTTAGTGCCATGAATGGAAAGAATACTGATTTGGCGAGTCAATTCAACATACCGGAAAGTGCATTGACCGGGGCTGGATTGGGTGAATTTATACAGACTAAAGACCTTGACGGTTTTATACAAGGTTTGCAGACGGTTCTTGAAATGCAAGGTTACACACAAGAAGCCTTTGATACGATGCTGGATTCTCCATTGCAAAAATGGACGGCTCTCGTGAATCAGTTCAATGGAATACTATCTGAAATCGGGACAAGAGCTTTGGAAGTTTTATCTCCTGTACTTGACCGATTAAACGAAGCCATAAGCTCAGGTCAGTTCAGTGTTTTCATCGAATGGATTGGTGGGGCCTTCGCAATTATTGCTCAAGTGGTGGCATTTATCGTGGATGGGTTCATCAATTTTGCTACAGTTGTGCAAGAAAATTGGGCTATCATCGGACCTATATTAACAGCCATTGCTTTAGTGCTCCTAGCCAATATAATTATTACGCTCGGAGTTGTAATCGCGCAGGTTTATTTACTGGCAGCGGCATGGTTGGTAGCTAACTGGCCTATCTTGCTTGTAATTGTTGCCATTGCAGGACTCATCTTTATTTTGCAATTATGTGGAGTTACAGCTGGGGATATGGTGGGAGCGATTATAGGTTATTTTTATATGGTTTACGAGCATATGAAATCAATTTTTGCATCCATTCTGAATTATTTCATGTCTTGGGCTGAATTTGTCATCAATGTATTCAGAGATCCAGCATATGCATTCCAAAAGTTGTTTGTTGACATGGGACTCATTGTACTCCAAATTCTGTTCAACATTACAAAGGGAATTGAGGATTTCGCAGGTGGTTTCAAAGATCAGATCAACTGGATGATCGGTGGTATAAACAAATTAATACCCTATCTGAATAAAATTTTCGGTACCAATTGGGGCGGTATTAAACTAGTGGATGATGCTAACATTCATTCAATGAGTGGTAAGATACAGGGTTTAATGAGTGACCTTGAAGCGAGTGCTCCTGAGAGCCAAAAGGACGTTGTTAGTCTGTGGAGAATGGATGCTTCTGCGGATTATAAGGATGCATTTGATAAGGGATTTGGCCAGGGGAATGATTTGATGGATACCACCAAAGGCCTATTTCCCAACGGCTCTGATAAATTACCCGGGAAATTCGGCGGTTCAACTCCCAAAACACCTCCCATACCATCGATGCCAACTGCACCTGCTCCCACCGTTGTTCCCAATAGCAACATGAGTAACATCAACAAAATCAACAATATCGGACAGGTGGACAAGATCGGTGACGTGGATGGAACAGTCGATGTAACCAGCGAGGACTTGAAATTGATGCGTGAGCTTGCAGAGATGCAGGCGATTCAGCGATTTGTCAGCCTTACTCCAACCGTTCAGGTCACCACAGGGGATATCAACAGCGGACATGACGTGGACAGCATCATCAGCAAAATCACCGATGGACTGAACAGTCAGATCGTCTCCAGTGCTCAGGGGGTGTATGGATAAGTGGAATATTATATTCAACTAAGCTTCAATAATCGCTCCGAATACATGTTTTTCCCGGTGACACCAGAGAGCATTGAGTTTTCGGATTCGGGAGACGGCAGTACGTTTAATGTTAGCGCTTTGGGTGAAATTAACGTGATTAAGTCGCCGAAGTTGCGTGAAGTCAGTTTCAGCGGGATTTTTCCGGCAGACTACAGCCCGTATCATCTGAATTACGATGCGCGACATCCGGCAATTCAGAAGCAGTTTTACCGTGATCCCTATGAATATGTGAAAAAGATCATCCGCTGGATGCAGACGGGCAGACCCGTCAGACTGTTCTTTTCCAGTGCAAGGTACACTATTAATATGGCGGTTTCCATTGAGAGTTTCGACTGGAAGGAGACAGCGGGTACGGTGGGGGATATTCAGTATGATATCAAGCTGAAGCAGTTCATTTTTTATGCCGCCAAAAAAGTAGTGCCACTCAAGGACAGCAAGGATACGGCTGCTTCGAAAACAAAAACCAAAGCCTCCCGGCCCAATGAAAAAATCCAGCCCAAGACCGTCACACTCAAAGCCGGAGACTCCTTGTGGTCTGTAGCCAAAGCCCATTTGGGAGATGGATCTCGCTGGAAAGAGCTGCAAAAGCTGAATGGCATCAAAGATGCACAACTGAAGAAGCTGCCGATTGGACTTGTAATCAAGCTTCCGTGAAAGGAGAGGGAATATGCAAGAGCAGATCAGGCTGGATGATAAGCTGGCAAACATGAAGGAACGGTTATTGCTGGATGACAAGCAGGGCAACATCTGGGACATTAGCGAAATTGCCGGTGACATTACGTACAAAACCTCCCGTATCGGCAAGCCTTCCTCTCTGGAATTCACGTTGATCAAGGGCAGTCTGTACCAAAATAAGAAATTTACCTATGAGAATGGATATGTCGTGAAATATATCAGCAACGAGGTAGGCATATTTTACGGATATATCTTCTCGGTGGATAGTGGCAAGGACGAAAGTGTCAAAATCAAGGCATACGACCAGACTCGTTATCTAACCGCGAATCAGACGTACAAGTTCGTTAATGCCACTGCTGCGGATGTAATTAAACGAATTGCAAAGGATTTCCTGTTGAAAACGGATGATCTGATTCAGCCGAAATATGTGATTCCACGCATGTTATTTGATAACAAAAAGCTGATTGACATGATCTGTGAGGCGCTCGACCGAACGTTGATTTATGGCGGTAAAAACTACATCTTCTACGATGATTTCGGCAAGCTTGTGCTTCGGGATGTGGAAGAGATGCCTTACGGCTTTGTTATTGGGGATAACAGTCTGCTCACGGATTACAGTTATACAAGGTCGATTGACGACCAGACGTATAACAAGATCAAGCTGTATCGGGATAACAAGGATACGGGAAAAAGAGAAACGTTTGTTCATCAGGACTCAGGCAGCATCCGTCAATGGGGGCTGCTTTTTTTGTACCAAAAAGCGGATGACGGCCTGAATGAAGGGCAGATTGATGCCATGCTGAAGACCCTGATGACCCTCCGTAACCGCGAGACGCAGACGTTGAAAGTGGATGCGCTTGGTGATTTCAAGGTGAGGGCAGGCAGTTTTGTCAACATCCAGATCAATGAACTCAAGATTAATCAATATTTTCTGGTAGACGAATGTACGCATAAGGTACAGGGGGGCGTGCATACGATGTCACTGGATTTGAAGGTGGTGTAACGATAAATGATGCTGGACGTGATTAAAAAGGCGGCGGTGGCCGCTGTAGATGCCAAGTCTCCCGTTCAGGTAATGTACGGAAGCGTGACAAACACCCAGCCTCTGGAGATCACCGTTGAACAACGGCTGGCATTGGCTGAACCTTTTCTGGTACTGCCGGAATCCGTAGTGAACAAAGCTTGGACCGAGGGTGACCATGTCTTGTTGTTACGTGTTCAAGGTGGAGACAGCTTTGTTGTGCTGGATCGGCTGGTGAATCCATGATTCCAAAGGGTGCGCAGATTAGCGCAGAAGATCAGGAAGAAGCTGCTGTGCTTCCAAGTCTGACGTATGTGTTTCAAGCTTCTGGACAGCGAATTGGAAGACTGCAACTGGATGGAAAAGATGCGGTAAAACAGGCGGTGTACAAAGCGTTGTCTACACGCCGCTACGAGCATCTAATCTATTCCTCGGATTACGGCATGGAATGGTCCTGGGAAGGAATGGCCGGGAGATCCATGGTTGAATCGGAACTGGAACGCTGGATTCGCGAAGCGTTGCTTCCGGATGATCGCATTTCGGATGTAACCGAGTTCGAGTTTGTCCACAAGGCTGACGGGGTACGTGTTTCTTTTACCGTGGAAACGGATTTTGGCAGCTTCAGGGAAGAGACGGAGGTGAACATGGATGTATGAAGAGCAGACGTTTGAAGTTATTATAAACCGAATGCTGGACAGGGTGCCAGATGGTGTGGATAAACGTGAAGGCAGCATTATCTATGATGCGCTTGCGCCAGCGGCTGTGGAAATGGCTCAGATGTATATCGAATTGGATGTGAACGCCAATCTGAAGTTTGCGGATACAGCATCTGGAGAGTATCTGGATCGTGCGGTGGCTTGGTCTGGCATTAGTCGGAAAGCGGCCACGAAGGCACGTTGGGTTGGGAGTTTTCGGGATAACGAAGGTAAGCCTGTTGAGGTTCCTTTGGAGAGTCGTTTTTCCACGGGGGATCGGGTGTACGTTATAGTGGAGCGCATCGCAGCAGGGCGATATGTGTTGGAATGTGAAGTCGCGGGAGCGGAAGGTAATGAATATACGGGGGCCCTGCTGCCCATCGATTATATTGCTGGCCTGACGACAGCTGAACTAACACAGTTGCTGGTTCCTGGCGAAGACGAGGAAACGGATCAGGCCTTATATGATCGTTATCAGGACAAAGTTTCCCGTCCGGTTACGAGTGCCAACAAATATCAGTATGAGTTATGGGCACGGGAAAACTCCGGTGTGGGCAAAGCGAAGGCTTTTCCACTGTGGGACGGCCCCGGTACAGTCAAAGTGGCGTTGTTGAATAATGAAATGCAAACACCCGCTGAGGCGGTTATTGAGGCGGTGCAGGAGTATATCGATCCAACCCAGGATGGAATGGGCGAAGGTGCTGCTCCAATCGGACCTGTGGTTACGGTGGTGGGAGCAGAAGAAGTACCTATTGATGTGGAGGTGCAGGTCACGCTTGCTTCCGGTTCAACGTACGACGGCGTGAAGACACTGATTGAAACGGGAGTTACGACGTATCTGAAAGAACTGGCTTTTGCCGATCCGTTGGTTCGTTGGACACGTATTGCCAATGTCATTCTGGATATCCCGCCCGTGATCGATTATAGCGATCTGCTAGTGAATGGTGGTATGTCCAATCTGGAGATCGCCCCCGGCGCAGTAGCTGTTCTTGGGACGGTGAAGGTGACATGAGTAAAGCAGAGGTGTTAATGACTCTTTTGCCCCCATTGTATGAAAATGTGCTTGAGATGCAGCTTCTTACAGAGTCCGAAGGTGTTGAGCTGGACAAGCTTACGTTAGGTTTGGAAAGTGTACTGGACCAATTCTACCCGGAGTCTGCGACCTGGGCATTGGAACGTTATGAGCGGGATTTGCAGATTCCTACCAATCAAGCCAAGCCGGATGACCAGCGGAGATCCGTAATCATTTCCAAAATGCGCGGAAGTGGTAAGGTTTCCGGTTCGATGCTCAAGAACGTGGCGCAGGCGTACGAAAGTGGCGGGATTGATGTATCCGTGTCACCTGAGGAATACTTGATCCGAATTCGCTTTATCGACACATGGGGCTTACCGCCCAATCTGGACGATCTGAAGGCCGCGATTGAGGATATAAAACCGGCACATATGACCGTGGACTACCGTCTACGGTATTTGACGATTGCGGAGGTTGAAAGCATGACGCGGGATGAGATTGAACAGACTCGGCAGGATAAATTTGCAGGAGGTGGAGCTTAAATGAATGAACCAAAAACACAAAATTTGGGGTTGAATAAGATTGATCGTTCCTCACCATCGACAACCTATTTTGATCTGGATAAGTATTTGGATCAGAACTGGGAGAAGGTTGATGAGGGTGTAGCGACTAAGCAAGATTTAGAGGAACTTCTTGAAGCGGTGGGTGAGATAGATGTTCCCGATGCGTCTTTGACGCAGAAGGGGAAGGTACAATTGTCTAGTAAGACGGACGGATTGTCCGAAACAGTGGCTGCGACGGAGAAGGCGGTAAGGGATGTTAGTATGGAGATAATATCAAATTATGTACGCCAACCAGGTTACGCTAGGACAACTGGTACGAGCTCAGCTTATGCGGCAAAGCTAATCCCTATTCCTGCAAATTTTGCTGATGGGTTTGGCATCACCATTGTACCACATGTAACAAATGGAGTTGCTCCTACGCTAAATGTGAATGGATTAGGTGCTATACCGCTAAAAAAACAAGATGGTACAGCATACTCTGCAGGTGATCTTTTGGCTGGGAAGCCTTACAGTTTTAGACGTGTAGGATCAGATTTTTTAGCAGTTAGTGGGGAACGGGAGGTGATAAAAGGATCAATTAAGTCTACAGCATTATTTACAGAGAACATATCTAAAGGTGAAATGGTCTCAATTGTTGATTACATGCGGTTTGTCGAGGTAACTGAAATCGCAGTTGGTTCGCATATTGAAATCAGTCAAGATGGTAGATTCTTGGTGGGGTATGGTGGTAATAGAGCAACAATTTATTTGATCAATTCCAATGGAACTCCAGCTTTTAAACAACTAATCTCCGTAGCTTCAGGTAGTGAGAGTATACTTTCCGTGTCGATATATGGTGATTTCATTGCGATAGGTACAAGTGCTAGTGGTTCTTTTCTTCGTATTTTTAAATGGGATGGAATATCATTTAATAGATTACCAGATCCGCAAATAAAACCATCAACTATCGTACATGGTGTGACGTTTTCTCCAGACGGAAAATTCCTAGTTGTCACTCAGCAGGCAACGTCATGGTTGGTGTATAGACGTAGCGGAGATACATTCACTAAACTTAACAATTTTACAGGAATACCCAGAGAATCTACAGATGTGCATGTTGCGTTTACCCCCGACGGCAAGTATGTATTTATGCCAACGGTGACGACAGCAGGAGTCTCTGTATTTAAAATTAGCGGAGAAATATTCACTAAACTATCAGCAACATTTGAACCGTTATCAATACAGCAGCGCGAAATGTGTATCACCCCCGACTCAAGGTATATTGTATTTTCAAGTCTTTCCCTTAAGAGTGGTCCGCTTGTTTGGAAAATTAATGGGGATGATACTTTCACTCCAACTGGCAAGGTTAAATACGCGAAGGGGCTGTCAGTACCTTCCGACATATACTACAGTGCTCACATGTCACCGGATGGAAAAATAATTGCCTTCACTGACTGGGGGGTAACGTTTAACAACTCGTACCTAATGAGTATTTTTGATGATGGTGCTTCTATCGTTTCATACATTAACATACCAGATATTCATGCACGTTACATTCATGATGTGAAATTTAGCCCTGATGGTAAATATATATATTTATTAGATGGTAATAGACGAACTATTGAACAATTTGATCGCATTAATACCAATAGTAAGGTATCGTTATTGAGAAGCGTCTCTGATATGAAAGGTGACGAAATGGGTATAGGGTATGCAGTTGAAGATGGTAAACAAAATGAAATAAAACAAATTATGAGACTGTTATAGCAATAGTGTAAACCTTTTAGTCATGGCTTTTGTTTACTTTCAAGGTGAAATTAAACATCCTACAATTCAAGAATTCTATTATAAAATAAGAGGAGGTGAAACCATGGAACGATGGGACAACCTATGGAAATGGGGAATTGCACTCATGAGCAGCTCAGTAACCTACTTCTTCGGAGGTTGGTCAGGCGTCCTGGGTGTACTACTCGTGTTTGTCATCCTCGATTACCTAACGGGTATCGCGGCGGCGGGTATGAGTGGCAAGCTAGAAAGCAACATCGGCATGTTCGGCATCGCACGAAAGGTATTTATATTTGCAATGGTATCGGTGGCTCATCTGGTGGACGGTGTTCTGGGAGACGGACATTTGTTCAGGGATGCGGTCGCCTTTTTTTATATCGCAAATGAGTTGTTGTCCATTATCGAAAACGGGGGTAAGTTGGGCGCTCCAATTCCGCCAGTGATTCGGCAAGCCATTGAAGTGCTCAAGGGCAAAGGGGGAACCGGGGAACTTCCCGGTAACTTCTCCCCGAAGAGCAAAGATTCTTTTTCCAATCTAGAAACAGAGGATGTTGAACCTTCTGAAACTCAAGATAACGTTAAATAGTTTGAAATATTTTTAGTGTCTTCTTTACTATAGCGTTGCTGAACATCGCAAGTGTAGTTTTTTTGAACTATATACATCTATACAGATTGAACTTAACATTTTCACACAATAACGGAGAGGACAGAAAAAACCTGAAAAAGCGAAGCTAAAAGCTTTCTGAAAGAAAGCTACTTCGTAAGCATAATCTCGCCTTTATCCTCCGGATTTTCCCCTTTATAAAGAGAATCAAAAAAATCCGGGGATAACAGCGATTGGAAGGTTATTCTGTCATCGGAGTGTCCGTGTGAACAAGGCTCAGTTCATTTCCAACACATCAGGGACACGCACACAAGCAACCCCTAATCCAACCGCATTAACTATAGGAGCATTTTGCATCAATCCAGAGAGTGACATCCAATCAGCAATGTATAGATCAGAATGCTCTAATCTGTCTATACTTGTACCCGGGAACGCTTGAATCGAATGATGTAAAATGCTGATACAAACGGCAATTTGCCGCATAAAGGGTGTGAGAAACATGCAAACGAGAAGTTCGGGCAACACACAGGGCATTGACGTCTCTCGTTACCAGGGCAATATTGACTGGGCGAAGGTGAAGGCAAGTGGCATGACATTTGTATTCATCAAGGCAACTGAGGGACAGACATATACCGATCCGAATTACCAGAAAAATGTAATAGGAGCACTGGCGGCGGGCTTGATGGTGGGAACGTATCACTTCTTCCGCGCGACATCTACCGATGGTGCCAAGGCAGAAGCGGCACATTATGCCAACACACTTAACAAAGTTGGGGGCGCCAAGGCGTTACAACTGCCACCCGTCATGGACTACGAGAACAACCCCGGCAACCTTAGCAAAGCGCAGATGAATACAGTTGCCAAAGCTTTTTTAACCGAATTACAACGTCTGACAGGTGTGAAACCGATCATATACACGGGCAATTCATTTGCCGGGAATTTTGATACATCACTCAGCTCATACGATCTGTGGATCGCACGTTACAGCAACACCCGTGTACCGGACGACCAGCTGGCATGGAAGCGTTGGACGTTCTGGCAGTATACGGATTCGGGCAAGGTGAATGGTATTAGTGGCAACGTGGATATGAATGAATTCGAGGGAACAGCGGCACAGCTCAGAGCAAGATACGCAGCAGCAACTCCGAAACCACCGGAGCCATCCAATCCAACGAATCCAAGTCATCCGAATCCACCAACTGAACCACCGAAAGGGGGCGAACCGATGACAGCCGAAGAGAAAGCAACGTTTGATGCGCTCAAATCCCAGGTCGACAAACTACAGGCGCGTCAGCAAATGGAAGTTCCAGTATGGGCAAAGGCAGCTGTGGATGCAGCACTGGCATATGACACCAAAAATCCATTGTTCAGCATCGATAATGGGGCGAGTTATGATTTTTACCGTTTTATTACCGTGATGCATCGCAGAGGTTTGTTTAAAAAGTGAGCTGATTCTTAGCAAATTTAAATGTGGATTTTATCTGAATGTGGATTGAGTGGAGAAGGGACATGGGACGATTTTTGTCGAACTGTGTTCCTTTTTTGTGTTTTATGTAAGTAATATTAACGCATATAATAAAGTTAAAGACTTATGTCTGTAAATCTCTTGTCTAATTGATTAATGTGATGTAAAGTAAGTTACACGAAATTGTTTTTCACCACAGTTTATTTACACAATCCTCCTCATCATGACAAAACCATAACACATGAAGTTATTGTAATGTCTCCCTGTTGTACAATCCAACATCTCAAGATGACTCGTTCTTACATTTTACACATCCAATCTGCAAGAGAAAGCCACCGATTTAACAACTTACACGATTCATCAAACAACCTAGCCTATGTTGAGTTTCTTTCATTGCTAACGAACGATAACGATACCTAATCCGGTCTCCACACTCCATGCTCAAGGAACAGACTTTATTGCGTAGCCAGCAGCGTAGTATCCATATGCCCATCAGTATTTTTAATCTACCAACGTAAACTTGCTCTTACCAGTCCATACCCACTCGCTGTTGCTTATTGACCTAAGTTCAAATAAAACGCATCAATTTCATTCATTTTCATAGATTCATCTCACAAGATCCGTTGTTGAACCTTTTTCATTTTCTATAAAAGTAATCAAACGACGTCCTAAATCCATGTGCACGATCTGAAATTTACCTGTATTCCATACGTGTCCCATGCTGTTTTTACATTTCATATACATGCCGTACTTTTCCCAGAACTTTAATTAAGGTATCGCAGGCATCTAAAGCCTTTTATATGATACATAGCACCAAACCAATTGCCAACATTGGAGATCTTTCATGCCAGCATCACACACATTATGAGACAGGGAAGGGTGTTGTACGTATGCGAATGAGAAAGAAATGGATGTCCGGTTTTTTGACTCTGGCTTTGAGTACCGTCTTGGTGTTGTCAGGCTGTTCGAGCAATGAGGGGGCTGGGAATTCACCTGCTCCGGCGGAAGGCAGCGAGCCACCAGCCGAGGTGACAGAAGCGCAAGATACGATGATTATGGGGCGTGGCGGGGATTCCGTTGCACTCGATCCGGCGATTGTAACCGATGGGGAGTCGCTGAAGATTGGGCATCAGGTGTTTGATTCGTTGCTGGACTACAAGGAAGGCGGAACAGAGGTCGTTCCTGGACTAGCAGAGAGCTGGGAGATTTCGGCGGATGGGCTAAAGTATGTGTTTAAGCTGAAGTCCGGTGTGAAATTCCATGATGGAACTGACTTCAACGCAGAGGCTGTTGTGTTCAACTTCAACCGCTGGGGCGATCCGGCGAGTGAATATAAATTCGAGGGAGATTCCTTCGATTATTACGACTCCATGTTTGGTCCAGAGGACGGACGTGTGATCAAGGAAGTGACGGCGACGGACGAGACTACGGTGGAGTTCACATTGAACCAGCCACAAGCGCCTTTCCTGCAAAATATTGCGATGACGCCATTTGGCATTGCCAGCCCAACCGCGATTCAGGAGAAAAAAGAGAACTTTAAGAGCGAGCCTGTGGGCACCGGCCCATTTGTATTCAAAGAATGGAAGCGTAACGACTCCATCACCCTGGAGAAAAACGCGGATTATTGGAAAGAAGGACTGCCAAAGCTGAACAAAGTAATCGTGCGTTCCATTCCGGATAATACCGCTCGCTTCAATGCCCTGCAAAACGGCGAGATTGATGTCATGGAAGACCTGAACCCGGACGATCTGTCCATCCTTGAAGGCAACAGCGAGTTGCAGAAGATCGAGCGTCCACCGTTCAACGTGGCCTATATCGGTTTTAACTTCAAGAAGAAACCATTTGATAATGTCAAAGTCAGACAAGCTCTCAATCATGCGGTGAACAAGCAGGCCCTTATTGATGCATTCTTTGCTGGACAAGCTGAGCCTGCCGTGAACCCGATGCCTCCAACGCTGTGGGGATACAACGATACCCTTGAGGATTACCCATATGATCTGGAAAAAGCAAAAGCTTTACTGGCCGAAGCTGGCTTCCCTGACGGTTTGCCTGATCCGGTAACTTTCTATGCGATGCCGGTATCCCGCCCGTATATGCCTGATGGCAAAAAGGTGGCCGAGGCGATCCAGGCCGATTTTGAGAAAATCGGAGTGACTGTCACCATCGAATCACCGGAGTGGGCAACGTATCTCGAAGATACAAAGGCCGGGGAGAAGGACGACATTTACATGCTCGGCTGGACAGGTGACAATGGTGACCCAGATAACTTCCTGTATACACTGCTGGATAAAGATGCCATTCCAAGCAACAACCGCAGTTATTATGTAAACGAAGAATTACACACATTGCTGACGGGTGCACAGAAAGAAACCGATCAGGACAAGCGTGCTGAACTGTACAAACAAGCGCAGGCGATGATCAAGGAAGACGCACCATGGATTCCTCTGGTACACACGACGCCAATTCTGGCAGGTAAAGCCAACTTGAAAGGTTTCGTCCCTTCTCCACTGGGCACCGAATCCTATGCCGGTGCTTATTTCGAGTAAGCTGTAAGCTGAACTTATCCATTTCAGGATAACTGCGATCTGAAGATGGCACTACAGTTCGGAGTGATTACGTTTTAATTCTTTCTTTCAAAGCGCTGGTGAGACGCAATGCTTGGCAGAACCCACATCCGGACGTAACTATCCAAAGCATGCGTTTTTGCCGGCGCTTTTTATTTTGCACGATATGTCGAAGGCAGGTGAACAGGATTGAACAGCTATATTGTCAAACGTGTGCTTGTGTTGCTGCCCGTACTGCTGGGCATGACCCTGATTGTCTTTTCCATCATCCATGCCATTCCGGGTGACCCGGCTGAGACCATACTTGGGCAAAAGGCGACCGAACAATCCAAGCAGGCCCTTCGTGACCAGCTCGGTCTGGATAAACCTTGGTTCCAGCAATATTTCGCCTACTTGGGCGATTTGCTCAAAGGTGACCTGGGAACATCCATCCGCACCAAGGTGCCTATTGCCCAGGAAATTGTGCCTTATCTGACAGCAACCCTTGAATTAACGATGGCAAGTATGTTGTTTGCTGTCATTATTGGGGTGAATGCCGGTATTGTCAGTGCATGGAAGCATAACTCCTGGTTTGATTATTGCTGTATGGTCATTGCTCTAGTGGGTGTATCGATGCCGATTTTCTGGCTCGGTCTGATGGAACAATGGTTGTTCGCGAACAAGTTGCAGTGGCTGCCATCCATTGGACGCATGAATGCGCGTGATCCGGTGGAAGCCATTACGGGCTTGTATGTGCTGGATACGATGATTGCTGGACAATGGAATCAGTTGTGGACCGTAACGAAACATTTGATCCTGCCAAGTGTTGCGCTTGGTACGATCCCGATGGCCGTTATTGCCCGGATGACCCGTTCCAGCATGCTGGAAGTGATGAGTTCCGATTACATTCGTACAGCAAAGGCGAAGGGATTGGGTCCGTTTTTTGTCGTATATGGACATGCGCTCAAAAATGCGTTTATTCCCGTCCTCACGGTTATCGGCATCCAGACCGGATCGTTGCTCGGGGGTGCGGTGTTGACCGAAACGATCTTTGCTTGGCCGGGCGTGGGACGTTATATATATGAAGCGATTAGTTCGCGGGACTATCCGGTGATCCAGAGTGGCATTCTGATCGTGGCGTTCTTTTTCGTGGTGATTAACCTGATTGTGGACTTGCTCTACGCCGTGTTTGATCCTCGTATTAGTTATAAATAGGGAATTCATCAAGAACCAATCTGCAGAATCGAAGCTAAAAGCTTTCTGAAAGAAAGCTACATCGGAAGCATAGGCTGCGCGTTTATCACCAGATTTTCACCTTAAATAGGTGGATCAATATAATCTGGGGATAACAGCGATCAGAAGATGATACTGCAATCGTAGTGCTTGAGTGTAATAGAATGCGTTGATCTTTTGTTATATTCATGTTCAAGAAAGGAGACACCGCATGGCCAAATTATCGACCAATACCGGACCATCCATTGACGCTGCGTCGGCGAGCATATCCGGTCCATGGCGGGAAGCGTGGAGAACGTTTCGGAGAAATCGGCTTGCGCTTGCAGGTCTGATTATTATCGTATTTTTTATCCTGTTGGCCTTCCTCGCGCCATACATCGCACCTTACGATTACAAGGAACAGGTGCTGGTGGATCGGCTTCAGTCCCCTTCGGCAGAGCATTGGTTTGGTACCGATGATCTGGGGCGTGACGTGTTTTCCAGAGTGCTGCATGGGGCGCGTATTTCCTTGTGGGTGGGCTTTTTCTCCGTCATTGGTTCCATTATCGCGGGTACGTTGCTTGGTCTCATTGCCGGGTTTTATGGAAAATGGGCGGACATGCTCATCTCGCGTCTATTTGATATCTTGCTTGCCTTTCCGGGGATTTTGCTGGCCATCGCCATTGTGGCGATATTGGGCCCCTCGTTGCAAAATGCACTGCTCGCCATCGCCATCGTGAATATCCCGACCTACGGAAGGTTGGTGCGTTCACGGGTACTCAGCTTGAGACAGGAGGAATTCATTACGTCGGCACGGACACTTGGAGCGAGCAATGGGCGAATCTTGTTTCGCCACATTTTGCCCAATAGCCTTACTCCGCTGATCGTGCAAGGTACATTGGGAATTGGAACGGCGATCATCGAAGCTGCTGCACTCGGATTTCTAGGCATGGGTGCACAGCCACCCGACCCGGAATGGGGTAAAATGCTGTCGGACTCCCGTCAGTTTATACAAAAAGCACCCTGGACACTGATCTTCCCCGGCGTTTCCATTATGTTGACCGTTCTCGGCTTCAACCTAATGGGCGATGGCCTGCGCGACACCCTTGATCCGAAAATGGCCAAAAAGTAGAATTATCAAACTCAAACTCAAACCGTAACTCTGACCGTGACCGTGACCGTGACCGTGACCGTGACCGTGACCGTGACCGTGACCGTGACCGTGACCGTGACCGTGACCGTGACCGTGACCGTGACCGTGACCGTGACCGTGACCGTGACCGTGACCGTGACCGTGACCGTAACCGTAACCGTAACCGTAACTTGTAACCCAAGCTCGAACTCAGACTGCAATTTTGATTGAAACTCTAGCTCTGCAAGCCTAACTTCTTCTGTAACGCAGCATGCGTGCCAAAGGCAACGTTAACACTAACCGTAAGCACTAATTTTTATCGCAAGCCTAGTTGTAGCTGTAACGCCAACATTTGCTTCAACTCTAAAGAACCCGGGAGCCCTTATTTTACGATTTCCAGCCAATTTCCCAGTCTAACGAACCTCACACGCGTTATTTTGCGAAAACCTGCGGAAAGTCTCAAAAGGTTGGCTAAAGTCGAGAAATACCATGTCTACGATTCGTTAGATTATGAAGTCATCCCAAAAAGGCCAATTAACGCCTCTGAGATTCGTTAGCGCGTGACTATCATGCTGCTCAAGACATTCAAGCAACCACAATACCAAGATACCAACATACCAAAGTACCAAAGTACCAAAGTACCAAAGTACCAAAGTACCAAAGTACCAAAGTACCCATATAACCTACATCAGTCTCAACACAGTAAGACCGAGGATACTCCAAGGTACATTAAATGAATATGTTTTAACGCTATCTACTATATCAACAGACATAATAAAATCTTTCCCCATGCCGATTCGAACTCTGGTTCGAGTCGGCTTTTGTTTTACCTGCGGGATTACGGTAAAATAATTGGTGATGTGCAAAAGTTAAAGAGTTATTCGATCTTTTAGTTAAAATAACCGCCTACGTATTGACACCCAATTTTCCCATATGTTATATAAAAGGAAGGGTTTAGCACTCCGATCATCAGAGTGCTAACAGATGATGTTTTTACTATAAGCTTACATATGGAATGATTCTGTTTTTGAAAATAGATATTGAACCTGAGTAGAACATGCGAAGCCAAGGTATGCAACAGACTTGAAGCTGCATTCCACGTCTAAGAAATATCACTTCATTGATATTCTCTATCCTAAAAAATCAGTCGCTGATCAAATGCAAAAGTAGTTCAGGGGACGAAATCGATCTGGAGGAAGCGGAGCGTTCGCCTAAAAGCTTTCTGAAAGAAAGCTGCTACGGAAGCATATGCTATCACCGGATTTCTCCCTTTTAAAAAGGGAATCAAAGAAATACGGGGATAACAGCGATCCGAAAAACGATTCGTAACCGGAACGGCTACATTGCAGAACGTCGTGCACTTATTTTTACAGTGAGCCAGTTAGAAGTGAAGCACAATATCTGTGGACTAGAGCGATCAAAGGTTTTTGAGTCTACTAATGGCCGCAGGATTATCTCAGTTACTTTCTATTTTCAATCAAATCATTCGATATCCCAATTTGAAAGGAGTCCAACCACTCATGGCTAAAAAAGAATTCCAGGCAGAATCCAAACGTTTGCTGGATATGATGATCAACTCCATTTATACGCAAAGAGAAATCTTTTTGAGAGAATTGATCTCCAACTCCAGTGACGCCATTGATAAAATTTATTACAGAGCACTTACGGACGATACACTCGTTTTCAACAAAGAGGACTACTTCATCAAGCTCACGATCGACAAAGATAACCGCACACTCACACTGACAGATACCGGTATTGGTATGACGCAGGAAGAGCTGGAGAACAACCTGGGGGTTATCGCGAAGAGTGGTTCCCTGGCGTTCAAGAAAGAAAATGAAGCAAAAGACGGTCACAACATCATCGGACAATTCGGGGTTGGTTTCTACTCGGCATTTATGGTGGCGGACAAGCTGAGCGTAACAAGTAAAACGCTGGGCAGCGACGAGGCTTGGAAATGGGAGTCCGAAGGCGCGGATGGTTACACAATCACACCAGCTGAGAAAGACTCCGTAGGTACAGAGATCGTCCTGACGATCAAAGAAAATACCGAAGAAGATTCGTATGACGAATTTTTGGAAGAGTACCGCCTGAGATCCATCATCAAGAAATACTCCGACTTCATTCGCTACCCGATCAAGATGGATGTAACGGGTCAACGTCCAAAAGAGGGCACGGAGAACGAGTTCGAGGAATACCAAGAAGAACAAACCGTGAACAGCATGGTGCCGATCTGGCGTAAAAATAAAAGCGAATTGACTGAAGAAGACTACAATAACTTCTATATGGAAAAACGCTACGGTTTTGACAAACCGCTTAAACACTTGCATATTAGCGCAGATGGCGCTGTGGTATACAATGCAATCCTGTTCATTCCGGAGAACACACCGTTTGACTACTATACCAAAGAGTATGAAAAAGGCCTTGAGCTATACTCCAACGGTGTACTGATCATGGATAAATGCGGGGATCTGTTGCCAGATTACTTTGGATTTGTTAAAGGTATGGTGGATTCGGAAGACCTGTCCCTGAACATTTCCCGTGAGATGTTGCAACATGACCGTCAGCTTAGCCTGATCGCGAAGAACATTAAAAACAAAATCAAGAGCCAACTGCAAAGCCTGCTGAAGGACGAGCGAGAGAACTACGAGAAGTTCTACCAAGCGTTTGGCCGTCAGTTGAAATATGGCGTATATAGCGACTATGGTGTGAACAAAGATACTTTGCAGGATCTGCTGTTGTTCACGTCTTCCAAAGAGAGCAAACTCGTGAGCCTGGACGAATACGTCTCCAGAATGCCGGAAGATCAGAAGTACATCTACTATGCATCTGGTGAGTCCATTAGCCGTATTGAGAAGCTGCCGCAGATCGAGGGTGTTCTTGAAAAAGGGTACGAAGTATTGTACTTTACCGATGACATCGACGAGTTTGCAATCAAGATGATCACGAACTACAAGGAGAAAGAATTCAAATCCATCTCCAGTGGTGACCTGGGTATCGAAGATAGCGCGGACAAAGAAGAAACGGACGCTCAGGACAACGACAACAAAGAGTTGTTTGAAGCAATGCAAGCTCAATTGGCGGGTAAAGTCAAAGCTGTTAAAGCTTCCAAACGTCTCAGAAGCCACCCGGTATGTTTGTCCACTGAAGGTGAGCTGACGATTGAGATGGAGAAAATCCTGAAAGCTATGCCGAATAGCGAAAACGTACAAGCCGACAAAGTGCTAGAAATCAACGTGAATCACGATGTCTTCAAATCGTTGAAAGACGCTTTCGCACAGGATCAGGAAAAGCTGAACCTCTACACTAGCCTGCTGTACCATCAGGCATTGTTAATCGAAGGATTGCCAATTCAAGATCCAGTAGAGTTCACCAACGATATCTGTAAGGTTATGGTGTGAAAATCCTTCGTACAAGGGTGCGATAATATCCTTGATGCAAAAGTTCATGTAGCTTCAAGAGTAGACTGCGTGAACATTAAGTTTAGTAGCTAAATCGCAACGCTGCATCCACCATATTCATCCGACAGGGCATTTCCGTCCTGTCGGTTTTTGTTTTTTACCCACAACGGGGAGGGTGCAGGGGAGGCATACTATCATTGAAACAAATGATGATATTTTCTAAATTGAACTTGATTTTCACTCGATTTTAGCGAGCTGGATGATGAATACCATTATGTATTTTAAGGACGCAAAAGTAGTGAAGGGGACGGAATCGATTCTGAAGAAGCGAAGCGCTCGCCTTTGTCTCCGGGTTTTTCCCTTAATAAAGGGAATTCAGAAAACCTGGAGACAACAGCGATCAGAAGAACGATCCGTAACCGGAACGGCCACCTGGTGGCACAGTAAGTACTTATGGTTGTTCTGCTATGGAGCGAGCATATGTGAATAATGAGTTCAATATGAATCATTGTCATTTAGATGCACGGATGATAGTCTGGCAGGGTATAATAAGAGAAGATGACTGTTCATTACAAGTTGATGTAAGAAGAGATGACAATCGCAGACAGGTTTTACTTTTCGAAACCACAGATGTTGTGTATAATCACTCAAAATAGAGACAGTCGGCTAGGAGTGATCCCCATGCAATGGAACGATCTGAGAGAACATAGACAATATCCTGAATTAACCAAATTGGATGGATCTCGTGCAGCGTATGAACGGGACTATTCGAGACTCATTCATTCACCGACCTTCCGTCGGTTACAGGGCAAATCGCAGGTGTTTGGCGCAGGAACGGGTGATTATTATCGTACTCGTTTGACCCATTCCCTGGAGGTGGCACAGATTGCACGAGAGGCTGCCCGAAGTTTGATTCGCCGTTTTCCTGAGGTAGACTGGGACCGCGCGGATAACCCCGGCCTTATTATTGATTCAGAAGTGGTGGAGTGCGCTGCAATCGCACATGATTTTGGTCACCCGCCGTTTGGACATAAAGGTGAAGAAGTATTAGATGGTATTCTGGATGACCTCATCAACACCGAGGCTAAGAAAATCATGAAGAAAAGCCGCAGCGCCAAAGTTCCCAAGGTCGAGTCTGAAGTCCGTGCCGAGTTAAAACGGAAATACGAGCATTTTGAAGGCAATGCGCACAACTTCCGTCTCATTATGCACTTGGAGAAACGTGAAGATATCAACGGACTGAATCTGTCTGATGCGGTATTACTAGGAATCAACAAGTATCCGTACCCTGGGACAGAGAGCAAAAAAGGCATGTATCATCATGAGTGGCAATATATTCGGGAGATCCGTGATCGCTGGAACGTACCGGCGGGCAAGAAGACGCTGGAAGCACAGCTGATGGACCTTTGCGACGATATTGCGTACTCCTCACATGACTTGGAGGATGGCATCAAAGCAGGCAAAATTGAAGTACATGAGCATTTCCTGCAAGATCCGCATGTGAATCGACTGATTGTGGATAAAATTACAACGCTGGAGGATCTGTTCTGGAACGGATGGACCCGAGAAGCGATTGGGCAAAAGGTAGAAGAGGTCCTCGCTTCGTTCCTGCGCATCTGGAATGAAAAGATGCCGTTCTGCGAGCATGATTACTCGCGTACCCGCCGTGAGGTGAAAGCCTACTGGGTGAGCTTTTTTGTAGGCAGTCTGGGCGTTATTGACGACGGTGACTGGAAGAAGGTAACCTTTGTCCGTGAAGGGGCTGAAGACCTCGACATGCTGCGTACGGTGAGTGTGCTCAAGAGTTTTGCCTGGGTGACCATGATTCGTGATCTACGTGTACAGCGGCTACAAAAGCGCAGTGAGTGGATGATTAAGCGATTATGGGATGCATTCCTCGATCCGGAAACGTCCAAATCCATTATTCCATCCGACTGGCTGCAGCGGTATGAGAAGGATCAAGCCAAAGCCCAGCCGATCTGGACTTGGGAACACATGGTGATCGATTATATCGCAGGAATGACGGATGCATTTGCCGAGAAAATATATAATGAACTCTACGGTCTGAAGGTGGGTTCGATCTACGATCTGGATTAAAATAAACCGATATAAAGGGAGATGAGACGCGTGGCTAAGCGAATGAGTGAGACGTTCAGTCTGGGCGTACTTGACCTTGTTCCAAGGTTAAACGATGTCACAGCGGAACAGGCGCTTCAACAATCGGTGACACTTGCGCAACATGCCGAGGCTTGGGGATACGCCCGATACTGGACGTCAGAGCATCATGATATGGCTGAACTGGCATCGGCCTCTCCCGAAGTACTGTTATCGCACATCGGAGCAAGGACAACAACGATCCAACTTGGCTCTGGTGCGGTCTTGTTGCCGCATTATAGCCCGCTCAAGGTTGCGGAGTCGTTCCGCCTGCTGGCTGCGCTCTATCCGGGGCGCATTGAGCTTGGGCTCGGACGTGCTCCTGGCGGTGGACCTCATGCCACGATGGCACTCAGTGGCAATTACTTGCAGCATGTGTCCAAGCTGCCTGAATCACTCGCAGCACTCACAGAACTGCTCGAAGACCGTTACATGTACGAGGATCATTCCGTGACAGCTCGTCCGATTCCCGAGCTCCCGTTATCACTCTGGATGTTGGGAACTAACGTGAAGAGTGCAGAATTTGCGGCACGGTTTGGCATGGGATATGTCTTTGGTCAATTCATGAGTGATGCCGATGGTACAGAGGCTGTAAGGCGATACCGAGAAGGATTTATGCCTAGTGCAACGATGAAGGAGCCTGAGGTTATGGTGGCAGTCAGCGTATTGTGTGCCGAGTCAGAGACGGATGCTTTGGACTGGAGTCGTGACATGGCGGAGAGGCGCAAGCTGGATGGGAAAGAACATTCAACTGAGCCGAATTCAAGTGGTACCGCGGTCTCTAATACGAATGATGAAGCCGTTAGTGATCAAAATGAATCGGTACGGCACTATGCAGGTACACCTGAGCAGGTATGGGCTCGATTAAAAGAGGTGAGTCGAAGGCTGGATACGGAAAGTTTGCTTCTGGTTACGGCGGGACCAGATTATGAGCGCAGGTTGGATTCATATCGATTGCTGGCTGAGCATAAGACAGCAATACTGAACTAGGCTGATCGCTTTATGATGTTAGCCGTTGAAATCCGAACAAACCGAAGAGCTGCAGATCGGGACTTTACCGTATGCTGCAGCTCTTCGGTTTGGACTTTGTCAAGATTCAACAATCTTTTACAAAACCAAGCATCTTAATGACAAAATAATGTTATAATACTTTACGTCTATTTTCCTATCGATATAATATAGAGAAGTTCTTTTGACAAGAGGTCAAAAGAAGGGGAAAACGATGACATAAGCACCTGAATTCGGGATGACCGAAGAGGTCAAGGGGGAAATCATATGTTCAGCAGATTCAAGATCAAGAGTATCGGTCTGCGTATCAGCATCGCGTTCTACTTGTTAATCCTCTGTTTAATTATTTTGAGTGTCACGATTGTCACCCGGATGAATTCAATTGAAACCAACACTAATGAAATTACGAACAATTGGATGCCATCAATCCAGCAAATTAACCGGTTAAATTATACCACAGAGCATGTCCTGTCACTAAGTTATCGTCACTTTGACGCGGAAGAAACAGACAAGGCATTTTTGTCAGAAGAGCGTACCAAGTATATTCGTGAAACGACGCAGGCGATTAAAATCTATGATCAGCAGGAGAAGTCTGCAGAAGAGCTCGAACACTGGAATGCGTTCAAGAACAAATGGGAAGCGTATCTCAAGATTAATACGCAATCGATCAAGCTAAGTGATGAGGGTCAGACACAGCTGGCGAAGGAAGTAGCTGATAAAGGTGCTGATTCCTTTGACACCATGCAAGTCGATCTTGATTATCTTGTGGAATACAATCAGGAACAGTCCAATCTTGCGGCGGCCCAAACGATCAGATCAGTGCAGGATGGTAGATTAATCATCATTATCGGTGTTCTTGTCATGATTGCCATTACAGCGATCAGCATTCCGATTATTCGTTCACAGGTCGTGAAACCACTGCTACGTGTCATTAGTGCGGTGAAACTGATTGCAGAAGGACAATTGAATGTTCAGGACATACATACCAAACATGAGGATGAAGTTGGTGTTCTGGCCAAAGCGGTGAATGACATGAAAGGTAACCTGACTTCCATGGTTCTGAGCGTCAGACGAATTGCGGAAGCTGTTAATCTACAAAGCGGGGAACTTGCAATATCCTCAGAAGAGGTTAAGATTGGTAGTCGCCAGATTGCTGTGACCATGGAAGAGTCAGCCAAGGCTGCAGAGAGCCAGGCAGAGACAGCTGTGGAATCAGCCCGTACGGTTGAAGTGTTGAATGATCACATTCAGAATCATACGGAACAAGGCAGCCAGTTGCGCGTCATGTCGGATCTTGTACTGGAGCAAGGGTTGAATGGTCGCAAGGTGATGGAACAATCAGTGCAGCAGATGCAACAGATTTCCGGTTCGGTCTCTGCTTCCATGAACAAGATGGAACGGTTGAATCGTAAAAATGAAGATATTTCCAAGCTGGTTCAGGTCATTCATGACATTGCACGCCAAACCAATTTGCTGGCATTAAATGCCTCCATTGAGGCAGCGCGTGCGGGAGAGAGTGGACGCGGATTCGCCGTAGTGGCATCAGAAGTGAGGAAGTTATCTGAGGCTGTGCAGACTTCGGTTGAAGAGATCACGGCGATTACCGAGGATATTCAGCAGGAGTCACAAGGGGTGGTTGCGGAATTACGTACGAACGTTCAGGAGACCGAACTGGGGCAGGAACATGTGCTTACTTCAGGTCAACTCTTCCGTACAATTAATGAATCGGTGGAAGGCATGGTTGGTGTCATCAGCACTATGACAGATGGACTGGCAGGCATGCAGGAAGCAAGCGGACGAATGAATGATTTCAGTCAGCAGATTTCCGCTGTTTCGGAACAATCGGCAGCGAGTGTGGAAGAAGTTTCTGCATCGGCGGAAGAGCAAGTAAGTTCCATGGAAACGATTAGCGGCAACATTCAAAGTCTGAAAGAATTATCGGAAGATTTGCTTACATCCATTGAAAAATTAAAAATATAACCTTGTTCTTATAATAGAAGAAGCTGGAATCACGTAGGCGGCTAATGGTGAGAAATCAGTATGATATATGAGCTGTTGGCCTATAACGTATACTGCAAGAACGATTAGATTTCCAATGTTATAATCTCAAAATAAAGTAAGGCGTTCCTCAACAATGGGAACACCTTATTTTTTTCTGTCCAAATAGATACGTGCAAGGAAATGGGTAGTTGTCTAGCAGTCTAACATTGTATACAATGACTACCTGAAGCAAACGTTTGAGTCGTATTTGATATGTCTTCAATGAGCTTACTATTTATATAGAAGAAACATGATTAATGAAGGAAGGAGAGGGGGATTTTGCCTGATGAAACACTTGGTATTTACGCTACTTCTGGGAAACACCTCTATACCTTTGCTTGCCACGAGAACGAGCAAGAATTATGCATGCTGGAGCTGAATACGCTGCTTGTGCCGAGTTCGGAGATCCATATGGATACGGGATCGTATGTGTGGTCTGACCGATGTATTCCACCTGGACGCAGTCCTTTTATCCATGGCAGACTGGACGTGATCGGCGAAGGGGGCAGCGTGACAGATCTGCTTCCTCTTGCCAAAAATATTCACCTGTTGCCAGATGAGACATTCAAGGTAGTTTGTCTAAAAGAAGGGGATCAAGCCCCTGATTATGCACAGTCTCGTCAACTGGAAAAAGAAGTTGGCATGTGCATTAAAGGCAAGGCACAGATGAAAAAACCTAAGGTGACTTTCGGCCTAATCCGAACAGGAGAAAAATGGATCTTGGGCCAGTGGACAGAAGCGGATCGATCATGGCAGATTCACCGGCAGAAGCCGCAAAATTACTCAACTGGATTTGGCATCACGCTCGCGAGAGCGCTGGTTAACATTGCTGTTCCGAGAGTAGAAAACCATCGGTTGCTTGATCCATGCTGTGGTATGGGAACGGTTGTGATTGAGGCTTTATCCATGGGAATTGATGCAAAAGGTAACGATCTCAATCCTCTGGCTGTCCGAGGTGCGCGAATCAATCTGCCGCATTATGGATATGATTCAGATCGAATCACACTGGGGGATATGAATGAACTGCAAGATTTGTATGATGCGGCAATTCTGGACATGCCCTATAATCTCTGCTCTGTACTTCCGGATGCTGAGCAACGAGCCATGCTGGAGAGTTTGCGCAGATTGGCAAAACGGGCGGTGATTGTTTCCACAGAGTGGGTAGAAGAGCACTTGTTGGAAGCGGGATGGACTGTAAAAGAGTACCGAACAGTACACAAAGGCACGTTTATACGTCATATTTGGCTGTGTATGTAAGCGTGAAAAAACAAAAACTCTACCTCTGAGGAAATTTCCAGAGGTAGAGTTTTTTACTGTGTACATATCAATTGATATCGTTGATCTGATTTGCACAATATTGCATGGGAACGGGTGTTTGTGTTAATATTTATGACTATAATCAACAAGGTTCAACGGCAGGGTATCGCCAGCGACGTAAGCTTCCAGATTTTTGATGAAAATATCAACTGCTCGATCCGCGTATTGCTCTGTACTTCCTGCGATATGGGGCGTAATTAACACGTTATCCATGCTCCATAGCGGGTGGTCTGCAGGAAGAGGTTCTTCTTCGAACACGTCCAGTGCGGCGAAGGCAACTTGGCCGTTTTGGAGTGCATTCAGCAAGGCTTCCGTTTTCACACTGGGGCCACGGCCTACATTGACGAAGCAGGTACCGGATCGGAACTGCTCAAATGCAGTTTGATCATATATATGTTTGGTTTCATCAGTTAGCGGTAAAATGTTAATTACATAATCGCCCTGGCTCAAGGCTTCATGTAAACCGGTCATGTCGTACATTTGGTCCACATTGGGGACATCCTTACCTGAGCGGCGAACTCCGATCGTGCGCATGCCGAGTGCTTTAAGAATACGGGCTGTTTCCGTACCGATCTCACCTACACCAACGATGACCGCTGTTTTGCCATGCAGTTCCGGCAGTGGTTTGGCAGGAGCTTTCCATTCGGCCTGCTGTTGATGCAGCATAGCTTGTCTCAGCCAGCGACTGTGGGATAACATCATGCCCAGAATAATTTCGGTGATTGGAATCGCGTGAACTCCATTTGCACTGGTGACCTGAACGTTCTTTTGTTGCAAATCTGCGAAGGGGAGATTGTCCACACCAGCAGACCAGACCTGAACCCACTTCAACAGGCTATCCTGTTTCAATGCATGTTCTGTGACGAGTGGGGACCAGCCGAGAATAATCTCAGCTTCTTTCAACTCAGCGGGGTCCAATTCCTTGGCTTTTCCGAATTTCAGGGTGTATCCTGGTGCAGTATTCTGAATTCGTTGTTGCTGTTCTTCGGATAGAGATGGAAAACATACAATTTTACCCATAATGTGTGGTCCTCCTGAGATAAATAGTTTGATGAGTTTGATGATTAAAGTGTATCAGATTTGGTGTTGGATGTGCATTAAGGTGGGAAATGCAGGAATCTAGCCTTATTTGCAAATGGTTATATTTGTGTCACTCTATACTTACCCAACTTGAAACGATATGTATAGTTATGAAATAATAGAGCGAACTTTAGAGAGGTGTATGCAATGAATAACCAATCACATCAGGATCATTCATCCCGACGGGAAAGATTGTTTGTAGCCATTCGTCTTCCTGTTGCTGTTCAGCAGTCTCTTCAGATGGATGCGAGGCTTGTACAGAACAAGCTAGATTTTCGTAAATGGACAGATCATAGAGATTATCATATAACCTTGCAATTTCTGGGGGATACGTTAGTTAGTGACATTGGGCACCTGCGAAAAGCATTGCGCTCAGCAGCAAGCGGATTTCAGCCGTTTGAACTTCAGCTTTCCGACTGGGGCACATTTGGACTTGAAGAAGCACCTAAGGTGCTTTGGAAAGGTGTTAGCGGAGAGATAGAGCACTTGTTTTCATTGCAAAAACAAATCGTGCAGGCAACTTCGCCCCTGGGGTATGAAGCTGAATTAAGACCTTATGCTCCCCACATTACCATTGCCAGAAAATATCTGGGACAGCTTCCAGGTAATGAAAATAAAGGGATATCTGGAGTGCTTCCGGAACATTCCACAGGTGTTAATTCATGGATGGTGGAGGACATTGTACTTTATGTGACAAGGCTGGGACAATCGCCAATGTATGAGGCCGTGGATACGTTCACTTTTTCCTGATAATCATTTTTATGCCATAAAATCACATTGACATAACGTTTATCCCTATGTAATATTAGCCATCGTTATTCAAATTCTTTTTTTTGGGTTACTTAGTTAAGGGAATTGTTTCGACAGGAGGAATCTTCGAATGAACATTATAAGCAAAAATCGTTGGGTAGCACCGATGTTATCAGTGCTGCTTGTATGTATAGTGGGGGTAAATGTCGTTCAGGCGACGGGGAAGTGGAATGAAGCTAGTGATAGTAAACAGATGACCGAACTTGCGGCTTCTGGGCAAAATAACCAAACATCTACGCAAGAAGAGAGGCGCATGATGGAAGATGGGACAAGTCTGTCCTCTAATCTGTCTGCCCAAACCGTAGCGTGGACTGAATCTCTGCCAGCGAAGAACTGGCTTACGACTGCTCAAGAAGAGCAGGAATTGCAAGAAGCCAAGGCCAAGAACAAAGCTAGAGCGGTAGCTGCGGCCAAAGCCAAAAAAGAAGCTGCACTGAAATTGGCCAAAGTGAAACGTGCCAAAGAAGTCGCTGCTGTAACAACTCCCCCCCAAAAACTATACTTTACACGGACCAAACTTCTGAACCAGGAAGACTCGAAACTTGCAACCTGGTCATACAGTGTGTCCGATAAAGAACTGCATCTGCTGCAAAAAATCGTCATGGCAGAAGCGGAAGGTGAACCGTACGAAGGCAAAGTGGCAGTTGCCAATGTTGTCTTAAACCGGCTGCGGTCAGCCAATTTTCCCGATACCATTTACAAGGTCATCCATCAGAAATCCCAGTTTAGTCCTGTAGCGAACGGACGTATGAAACGTGTGGTTCCCAACGAGGACAGCATCAAAGCAGTGAATGCTGCGTTGAATGGGAAGAAGGAAGTTGCCGATGATACGTATTATTTCTTATCATTGACGCTTGCTGACGATCTGACAGTTGCCCGCTCGCAGAAAAAAGTAAAAACGATCGGTCATCATACTTTTTACAAGTAATCGACCCGTAAATTCTGCAAACAGGCAGGGTAGTTAACTGTGTGTGCTTCACACGGCCCTTGAAAAAGCCTGAATCGTAGTTTTATTTCGTTATTTAAAAATATCGTTATACTCTAAATTACCCTTTTTTCTGCCAAATCATACGGTGGAATTAGTGAAAATAAAAGAAGGTTCCCTTCCAAAAATTCGGAAGGGAACCTTCTTTGTATATCGTGAGCAATTGTCTTGCCCCCAATAACACCTCGTGAGAGCTGTTCTATAGGTCCGTAGAGGCATCAGAATGGTATTCTGGTACCTGACAAGGACGTGGCAGTAATTCCGGCTGTGAAGCGCTCCAAGGAGGTTGTTGTGACTTCGGCTGTAGTCGGAAACAATAAGTCATGAACAGCTTGAGCACAGCACTTCGGATCATAGACCGAATGGTTACCTGAATGATGCGCTACGTTCAGCGGGCTTTCAGTTTGAGTAGATGCCTGCTCCACTAGTTGTCTGAAACGATTGGTGATCACGTCGGCAGAGTGAATGACCTGGCCGTATCCGGCTTGTACAAAGTATTCACAGTTCTCTTCCTCTTGACCTGCAATCGGAGGGATAAACAACATCGGTAGACCCTTGGCCAGCGCTTCAGTGCATGTCATGCCGCCTGGCTTCGTAATCAGCACATCGGATACATCCATCAGTTTACTTACTTCCCGTGTATATCCCAGAATACGAATATTCGGATGCTGGAAGCAAGGCATTTCCTTCATTTTTGCGATCATTTTTTCATTGCTTCCTAGACAGAAGACCAATTGAACACGATCTGCCCAAGACGTGAGAGCTTTCATATGATCCTCATCAAACGAAAGTCCCCATCCACCACCCATAAGTAGCGCTGTAGGCATGTTCTGAAGCCCCATCTCTTCCCGTAGCTTCACCTTATCTCCTGCTTCCCAGAAGTCTGGATGCACAGGGATTCCCGTGATCTGAATATGGGAGGGATCAACACCCCGGATCTCAAGCAATGCTTTGACCTGAGGGGTAGAGACCAGATATTTGTTCACTTCCGGATTAATCCATGTTCCGTGCACGTCATAATCCGTCACAACCGTATAGAGCGGGATATTCAGACCCTGGCGTTTAAGCCGGGAGATGACAGCATTCGGAAAAGGATGGGTACAGATCACCGCATCGGGTTTCAGTTGGGATACGACCTGTGCCGTCTGTGTATAGAAAATTCGGTGCAACGCCAGCTTGGTAAAACCATTTAATGATTTATTGTACTGTGTGCGGTACAACAGGCTGACCAGTTTGGGTTGAACCGATAGTGTCTTTCGATATGCAGAGAAAATTAGTGGAGCTACCGTTGGGTTCAAAAATTTGCCTAGTTCAATGACACGACTGTGAACATGTGGACTGACTTTTTTGATGCCATGTGCCAGCGCATGAGCGGCCTGAGTGTGACCGGTACCGAAACCTTCCGATAATAAGAGCACTCTTGGTTTTCGCATGAGTTCACCTTTATTCATAAGTTTTAATTCAAAATGAAGATATTCATTGTTTATTCTAGCTATGGAATGCGTTACTACATGAATATACATTGAAGCGCAAAATCATGTTTCTTCTATGAATATTTACACCATATATCTTACAATGAGACAACCTAAACTTCATTATATACACGTATTATCTGAGTCATCTTACACTATAGACGACGAAAGAAGGAGTTTCCACTGCATTTAGGTTAAAAAATATTAACACAATTTTTAAAATGTTAGGGTTGCAATCTGTTTTCGAAGGTGGTATTGTATTTTTTGACCGAATGACTGAATTGTATTTTTGGTCATTTATGTAGAGCGATTGAACAATGAATGTGATTAAAGGAGGGATTAGATGGCTCCGATTGACAGGAGACAGCAGGTTATTCATGCAGCAGCCCAGTCGTTTGCCATGTTTGGATACAAAGCAACGACGATGGATCAGGTCGCCAAGATTGCGAACGTTGGCAAAGGAACGATCTATACGTTTTTCACCAATAAGGAACAATTGTTTGATCAGATCCTGGTAGAAGTGATTCAGGAAATGAAAAACATCGCACATCGTGAAGTACATCAGGAAAGTGCATTTTTCGATAATCTGTTTCGGGTACTGGATGCCTTGTTGGAGTTTCGTCGTGATCACGATCTGCTCGTTAAGTTATCTCAGGAGCTGAAGGACTTTGGAACGCTGCAGGCCAAGGAAGGTTTGGACAAGGTGGAGAAAGTAATCTCCGACTTTCTGGCTAAGGAGCTTGAGAAAGCAAAAGACAATGGAGAGATTCGAGATTGTGATCCGCAAGTCGTCGCATTTATGATGATTCGCCTGTATATTGCACTCACCTCAGACTGGAGCAAACAACATCAACCGCTGAGCAAAGAGGAAATCAAGACTTACTTTCGCCTTTTCTTAATGGAAGGAATTGCTGCTGTAACGTAATCCGAATTTAATCTACTATAATATAAGGATTTTCACGTGTATCAAGCAGGGAGGCTTGTCGGAAGACAGGTTGTTTTTTTGTCCTGAAGTGACCGTTTGAGGAAAGTGGTCACTTCGTGTTTCAGTATGTTTTCTGGAATGCGACATTGTATTTCATTATGGTTATTCCTGCTCATGGAGCAGAGAGATTAAGGGGAGAAAATGACATGAAATCTTTATCCGTGTTTTTCAAGGATGTGGGATCGGCCGTGAGAAACCCGAAGGTGTTGATCCCTGTTATCGCAATTATGTTTATACCGATCCTGTATAGTGGCATCTATCTGGCGGCCTATTGGGACCCGTATGGTCATGTGGATGAGATGCCGGTTGCCGTTGTTAATCTGGACAAAGGCGCTGAGTTGGAGGGCAAATCCCTCCATGTAGGTAGTGATCTGGTGGATGAGTTGAAGAAAAATGCCGATTTTAAATGGGATTTTGTCAGTGCCAGTCAAGCCAAAGAAGGCATGAATAATGACAAATATTATATGCAAATTACGATTCCGGAGAACTTCTCATCCCAAGCAACAACATTGCTCGATGACAAGCCGGAGCCGGCTGATCTGATCTATGAACCGAATGGCAATTATAGCTTTGTTGGTGCACAGATCGGTAAGACCGCTATTAAGGACCTGAAAGCAAAAGTCTCAGCCAAAGTAACGGAATCCTATGCAGAGACATTGCTCGACAAGTTCTCCGAAGTATCGGATGGCTTGGCTGAAGCAGGCGATGGGGCGGGTGAACTGAATACTGGCGCAGGCAAACTGGATGATGGTGCTGTTAAGCTCAAGGATAACCTGGCGAAGCTTGCATCCGGAACGCTTGAACTTCAGGAAGGACTTTCTCCATTAAGTGATGGTGTTAACGCGCTGCACACAGGGGCAACCAAACTTGAAAGTGGAACATCAAATCTTGTATCCGGTCTGCAACAGCTTCAGGCAGCTGCTTCGAGCCAGCTTCAGAGCGGAGCAGATCAGTTGAAGGATGGTAGCGCCAAGTTGGAAACTGGACTCCAGTCTTCACTGGATGGCACAAGTAAGTTGCAGGCTGGTCTGAAATCATCAGAACAGGGCAGTGCGAAGCTGTCGGATGGTCTGCAAAGTGCTGTTCAGGGCAGTGGCACTCTGGCAACAGGCCTGCAATCGGCTGTAGATGGCAGCTCCAAGGTTGCTGATGGTGCACAGGGTGTAGCCGCCGGATTGAAACAGCTTGCTGCATCGAACCCCGAACTGGCTGAAAATGCGGATGTACAGAAGCTGCTTGCAGCAAGTGAAGCTGTTGCTGATGGCAGTGCACAACTGCATGAGAGCGAGCAGAAGCTGGCACAAGGTGCAGATCAGCTGCATCAGGGCAACCAGCAACTGGCTGCGGGTGCAACCGAGCTTCATGGAGGTCAGGAGCAACTTCTTGCTGGTGCGAACCAGCTGGTGGATGGTCAGAAACAATTGCTGGCTGGTGCAGGGCAGCTTAGTCAAGGAGGAGCGAAACTCTCCGATGGTCTGAAGCAGTTCAGCGGCAAATTGGGTGATGCTGCAAGTGGCGGTACATTGCTTGCAGATGGTGCCAAGCAGCTGGGCTCAGGAACAACAGCTTTGCAAACGGGTGTAGGTAAACTCAGTGGTGGCGTTAGTTCACTAACCGATGGTTCCAAGCAATTGGGTGATGGCGCGGGCAAACTGGCTGACGGCCTTACTGAGCTAAAAGATGGCTCGAGTGAATTGGAAACCAAGCTGAATGATGCCGCACAGAAAACATCCGAAGTTAAGAAAACGGATGATGTAGTGAACATGTTCGCTGAACCGGTAAACTCCTCGGAGAATACAGCAGAGAACGTGAGTAATTATGGTACAGGATTGACACCGTTCTTCCTGTCGATCGGTCTGTTTGTGGGATCGTTGATTTCCACGATTGTATTGAAAATGCGGGAAACGTCCGTACCTGGTGCAACAGGCTGGAATCGTTTTGTCAGCCGGACACTGGTATTTGGGTCCGTGAGTATTTTCCAATCGGTTATCGTGGCAAGTTTCATGTTATATGGTCTTGGACTGGAGACGCACAGCGTAGGGCTGTTCTACCTGTTTACCATTATTACGGGGCTGACCTTCATGTTGATTGTTCAGGCACTTGTAACCTGGCTGGATCTGCCTGGACGTTATGTTGTCATTCTGCTTCTGGTCTTCCAGCTTGCGGCTAGTGCAGGGACCTTCCCTGTAGAACTGATTCCATCATGGCTTCAGGCATTTAGCCCTTGGTTGCCAATGACACACAGCATTATGGGCTTCAAAGCCGTGGTATCGAGTGGTAATCTGGATGTGATGTGGCATCAGGCAGGTATTCTTAGCATCTATGCAGGTGTATCCATTCTGCTGACGCTTGCTTACTTCCTCTGGAATGGCAGACGTCCGAAAAAAGAAGTCGAACAGGCTGATTCTGGTCAAGTTGTGACGGCATAAGTCGAACCTGATCTTCAGCAGGGTCATATTTTTGAAAAAAACTTTATTTTCTTGTAGTGAAATTATGCAATATAGTAGTCAAATAGTGCAAATAGCCTGTGACCCCAAAAAGGGGTTGCAGGCTATTTTGTATACAAATGCATAGAGAAGTAAAGTTTCGCTGGCTTAAGCAGTGAAAATTTGGTGGAATTATGGATAAACCTAGGCTGCACATGGAACGATTTTCTTCTGTCAGCAATTTAATTCAGTTGTACTCTGGCTTAAAAAGTGTATAATTATTCGAAAAAGAGATGAATTTAAACGTCACTACTGTAATGCTGTACTGCAAAACATTTCTTATCAGAGGTATTAAAAAGTTTAAATTGCGCTGATGTTAGGTCGGTGTTAAAATAATAGAACTATATCAAAAAAACGTCGCTCCATTTCAGTAGCCGTGCCAGCGGCTGCGTGTTGATTTATACAGGCTGTTTGCCGGATCGTCCGGATCAGCTCATCTCATTTAATGGCTTCTGCCCAATAGCAGGCATTATTTTTGACAGTCTCATGCTGTCACCTCTTCTATCTAGCAGGCTCTATCGCAAGCGAAAGGCCAGCTCCTCCCGTTTCATTGTTGCCTGTTGCCTATGTTCTTGATCTTTCCGAAATACTTCATTATAGAAAGGTTGCGTTCCATGAGACACATCGGATTACCTCCAAAACAGGGTCTGTATGACCCGCAGTTCGAAAAAGACGCATGCGGAATGGGTTTTGTTGCCAACATCAAAGGAGTACCTTCACACGATATCGTTAGTCAGGCACTGACCATGCTTAGTAACATGGAACACCGTGGAGGACAGGGAAGTGAGCCGAATTCCGGTGACGGAGCAGGTATCCTGATTCAGATTCCACATCGCTTTTTTGCAGAGGAAGCGAAACGCCTTGGTTTTGCATTGCCTGAACAGGGATTCTATGGCGTAGGGATGTTGTTCCTTTCCCAGGACCCTGCCATTCGCAGTGCGCATGAAGAGAGCCTTAAGAAGATTATTGAAGAAGAAGGTCAGACGTTCCTGGGTTTCCGGGATGTTCCTACTTTTGATGAAATGCTTGGCCGTTCTGCGCTTGCAGCAAAACCTTATGTACGTCAGGTGTTTATTGGAAGATCCGCAGATGTGAAGGATGAGCTTGGATTCGAGCGTAAGCTGTATGTTATTCGCAGACGCGCTGAGCTGGCTATTCGTTATTCGGCAGATGAAGCAGAAGGTGGTTCGTTCTACCTTCCGAGCATGTCTTGTCGCAAAATTGTATATAAAGGCATGCTGACAACTGAACAAGTTGGCGGGTTCTATCTGGATCTGCAGGAAGAACTCGTGGAATCGGCCATTGGACTTGTGCATTCCCGTTTCAGTACCAACACCTTCCCAAGCTGGGAACGTGCCCACCCGTATCGTTTCATGATCCACAACGGTGAGATCAATACGATGCGTGGTAACGTGAACTGGATGCATGCACGGCAATCCTTGTTCGAGAGCGAGTTGTTTGGTAACGACATCGCGAAAGTAAAACCGGTTATCAATCCGGACGGTTCGGATACAGCCATGTTTGATAACACGCTGGAGTTCCTGTATCTGAGTGGTCGTTCCCTGCCACACGTGGCCATGATGATGGTTCCTGAACCTTGGAGCACGGATGAGGGAATGGACCCTGCCAAAAAGGCATTTTATGAGTATCACAGTACGATGATGGAGCCTTGGGATGGACCAGCAGCAATGGCCTTTACAGATGGTTTGCAGATTGGTGCAACACTCGACCGTAATGGATTGCGTCCAGCTCGTTATTATGTAACCAAAGATGACCGTATTATCCTGTCCTCCGAAGTTGGAGTACTTGATATTGCGCCGGAAGAGATCCTGTACAAAGATCGTCTGCGTCCAGGTCGGATGTTGCTTGTGGATACACAAGAAGGCCGCATCATCGCGGATGAGGAAGTAAAAGCAATCATTGCAGCCGAGAATCCGTATCAGGATTGGCTTGATGAGCATTTGATGGATCTGAGCGAGTTGCCGGACGCACCGGAACTTCCTGATCCAAAACATGATAACGTGACCCAGCTTCAGCTCGCTTATGGTTATACATTTGAAGAACTACGTAAAATCCTGGAGCCGATGGCAACAACAGGTATGGAAGCTACGGGTTCGATGGGTTATGATGCACCGCTGGCTGTGCTGTCCGATCGTCCACAGCGTCTGTACAACTACTTTAAACAGATGTTCGCCCAGGTAACCAACCCGCCAATCGATGCAATCCGTGAAGAGATTGTAACGTCTACGGCAACAACCATTGGTCCTGAGCGCAACTTGCTGAACCCTGAACCGGAGAGTTGTCGCCAGATCCGTCTGGATACACCGGTATTGTCTAATGAAGACTTTGCGAAGATTCGCCATGTGCGTCGCCCAGGCTTCCGCTCCATGACGATTCCAATCTTCTTCACCGCTGCGGAAGGGGCAGAAGGACTTCGCAAAGCGATGGATTTGCTCTTCGAAGCTGCAGATCGTGTCATCGACAAAGGTCATAACATTCTGATCCTGTCTGACCGCGGTGTGGACGCAGAGAATGCTGCCATTCCTGCATTGCTTGCTGTAGCAGGTCTGCATCACCATCTGATTCGCCAGGGAACCAGAACCAAAGTCAGCATTATGCTTGAATCGGCAGAACCGCGTGATATTCACCACTACGCGTTGCTGCTGGGTTATGGTGTAAGTGCGGTGAACCCTTATCTGGCCTTTGAAACGCTGGATGACATGATTCAGCAAGGATTGCTGCGTGGTATCTCGCATGAGAAAGCAGTGAAAAACTACATTAAAGCAGCTACCAAAGGCGTTACTAAAGTGTTGTCCAAAATGGGGATTTCTACGATTCAATCGTATCGTGGAGCTCAAATCTTCGAAGCGGTAGGTCTGAAATCAGACTTCGTTGACCGTTACTTTACCTGGACACCTTCCCGTATCGGTGGAATTGGGTTGGAAGAAGTGGCAGCCGAAGCGTTGACACATCATAACCGTGCCTTTACGGAAAAAGACGGTAACGATAAAGTATTGGATTCTGGTGGGGATTATCAATGGCGTAACGACGGAGAAGAGCATCTGTTCAATCCGCAAACCATTCATACCCTGCAACACGCGGTACGCACTGGGGATTACAAGCTGTATAAAAAATATTCCAAACTTGTGCAAGGTGAGAATGATCAATTGTTGACCATTCGTTCCATGCTGAAGCTGAAACCGGTGGGAGCTTCCATTCCACTCGAAGAAGTTGAATCCGTAGAAGATATCATGCGTCGTTTCAAAACAGGTGCAATGTCCTTCGGTTCGATCAGTAAAGAAGCGCATGAAGATCTTGCCATCGCAATGAACCGTGTTGGAGGTAAATCCAATACCGGTGAAGGTGGAGAAGATCCGGCTCGCTTCATTAAAGATAGCAACGGGGATTCCCGTCGCAGTGCGATTAAACAGGTAGCATCCGGACGTTTTGGTGTTACATCCAACTATTTGGTTAATGCCGATGAGATTCAGATTAAAATGGCTCAGGGAGCTAAACCAGGTGAAGGCGGACAGCTGCCAGGACGTAAAGTGTATCCTTGGGTTGCTGAAGTCCGTGGTTCAACACCAGGTGTAGGTCTGATCTCGCCACCACCGCATCACGATATCTACTCGATCGAGGATCTGGCAGAGCTGATCTATGACTTGAAAAATGCCAATCCGCGTGCTGAGATTAACGTGAAGCTGGTATCGGAAGTGGGCGTGGGTACCATCGCAGCTGGTGTAGCCAAAGGCCGTGCTGATATTATCCTCGTCAGCGGTTATGACGGTGGTACAGGTGCATCACCGCAAGGTTCGATTCGCCACGCAGGTATGCCTTGGGAACTAGGTCTTGCAGAGACACATCAAACGTTGATGCTGAACAATCTGCGTGACCGTGTCGTCCTCGAAACAGACGGCAAAATGCTTAACGGCCGTGACCTAGCGATTGCAGCCTTGCTTGGAGCAGAAGAGTATGGTTTCTCTACAGCACCGCTCGTTGCACTTGGCTGTATCATGATGCGTGTCTGTCAGATGGATACCTGTCCGGTTGGTGTAGCGACACAGAATCCGGAATTGCGTAAAAATTATATGGGTGATCCAGCTCATGTGGTTAACTTCATGCGATTTGTTGCTGAAGATGTGCGTGAGATCATGGCTGATCTTGGTTTCCGTACTATTCAGGAGATGGTCGGGCGTACAGATTGCCTCGAAACGGTAGAAGCCGTAGATCACTGGAAGAAAAAAGGTGTGGATCTGTCTGTATTGTTGCACGTGCCTGAAATGCCGGAAGGCTCTGCACGTTACCGTACACAACATCAGAATCACCAATTGGAAGAAACGCTGGATATGCAACAATTGTTGCCACTGGCACAGTCTGCTATTGAATCCGGTCAACCGGTTGAAGCGGTGCTTCCAATTACAAACGTTAACCGTGCAGTAGGTACCATTTTGGGTAGTGAGATCACACGCAAATATGGACTCGCAGGATTGCCTGAAGATACGGTTAAATTCAAATTTGTCGGCTCTGCCGGACAAAGCTTTGGGGCCTTTGTACCTAAAGGTATGACCTTGACCGTTGAAGGGGATTCCAATGACTACGTAGGTAAAGGACTGTCCGGAGGTAAACTGATCGTGATGCCTTCTCCGAAAGCAACGTTTGAGGCGGAAGATAACATCATTATCGGTAACACGGCTCTCTACGGAGCAACAAGCGGCGAAGCGTATATCCGTGGTATTGCGGGTGAGCGATTTGCTGTACGTAACTCGGGCGCCAAAGTAGTTGTTGAAGGTGTAGGCGACCATGGTTGTGAGTATATGACAGGTGGACGTGTCGTTGTACTGGGGGATACAGGTCGTAACTTTGCAGCAGGGATGTCCGGAGGTATTGCCTATGTGTATGATCCGGAAGGCACATTCCTGAAACGTTGTAATCTGGAAATGGTTCTTTTGGAGCGTATCGAAGATGTGGCCGAAGGTGCAGATCTGCGAGGCATGATTCAACGTCATGTTGCCAACACAGGAAGTGCTGTCGGTCAGCGCGTTCTGGATAACTGGCAAGATGCGCTGAATCAGTTCGTTCGGGTTATTCCGAAGGACTTCAAACGTATGACAGAACAGATCGAACGGATTCAGGCAACAGGTTTGACTGGAGAAGCAGCGCTGCTTGCAGCGTTTGAAGCGAATATGCGTGAACTTGCACGTGCTGGAGGTTAATAACTTCCTTGTTCCAAGGTGTAAGTGCATGAACAGGTTGTATTAAGAATAATAGGAGCAATATGGTTGCCATTCCGGCACCATATTGCTCCTATTTTGCTTTCGACAAAATTAGAACCCCATCAAAAAACGTTATCGCCATGAGACGACAACATCGAGGAACTTTCTCAAGTATAATAAGGCTAGTTTTGGAGGGCAGGGAAAGTATAAAGATAAGAGAGGTTAGCGGAATGAATATGAAGCATCCAAACAGGGACGATCGTAGGCCGACAGGTAAACAAGTCGAAGCAACCCAGATGGACATCATGAAGGTGTTACTGCAATGCGGAATCGACCCGGAGCGTTGGAACCATTTCGTATCCTCCGTCAACAACAAGCGTCCTTGACACAATAGACAAGCATGGAATGAAAAAGAATTAAGACACAAAAAAAGCCCAGAAGCCAGAGAGGTTATCTCTCGGGAACTGGGTCCTCTTTTCGGGTTTAGTCCATGCTGCGTTCCATTCGGACAAATGCAATAAAACGACGTGCCTCTTCTTCGGTTAAAGACTTCCCATCAATCATCAGATCGAAGCGTTCTAACACTTCTTTGTCCGATAACTCCAAGGTATCCACGAAATCACGTACGTCTTCATCCATCACGACATCACTTTGCTTTGTACGTCCTATAAGATAATCAATAGACACATCAAAGATGTCAGCAAGTCTCGTTAACACTTCGAAATCCGGTTTACGTCGATTCTTCTCGTAGTGGGAGAGAGCAGCTCTTGTAATATGAATGGAGCTCGCAAGTTCTTCTTGAGTAAGTCCCCGCTGTTCCCGTAATTCCGCAATGCGATTTCCGTAGCTCATAAGCTATTTCCCCCTGAACGACATCAAATATATATTGAAACAATCCTGAGCCAAGTGTTTGATCAGGGCAGCTTTCCTGCAAAAGAGTAACTCCTCATGTGTTTCCTTTAACCCATTTCCATTTGTAAATAGGTCTGTCTAAGGACATCTCAAATTGTCGTAAATCAAAAGAACCATGTCCAAATACCGCTTGACATGATACGTATTGTATCGTAAATTGGACGTATGGAGTTACAAAATGTATCATTTGGGATATTTTAAGTATCTCCTGGTTGCCTGGACCATATACCTGTGAGAAGGAAGTAGAGGCAGTCCATGTAGGCTAATCCATTCTAAAGGAATGAAACCATGTATTCAATAATTCAGGAATGGGCTGATATGAAATTAAATGTCCATATGTACATTCAGGAGTTTCACGGGAAAATGGTAGACCGCAAAAGACGCCCTGTTCTGTTACTTGGAATGGACACTCAAGCAATCACCTTCCTGAGCGACCTGAACTTGCCGGTATCATCAGAAATGCTCATTGGTTTGGATGTTGAAGATCAACATGTATGTGTACGACTTCACGCAAGGTTGCAATGGAAACAGCCCTTCGGAGAGCTCACAATGTATCATTCAAACTTGCATATTCAGCACGAACAGAAACTATATATAACTGGACAGTTAAACACAATGCTTACTGAAGTTCAGTTTCCCGCGGTTTCCCGTTTTCAGTATGAAAAGGCAACAGAACAAAAGGCTCTGCAAGAACCCTATCATTACATTGATTTCACCATATAATTCCAAGTCGATTCTTAACATTTTCTGAACAAAACATGTACTTAACGCCATTTTACTATATTTCATAGCGTTATGCATTAGTTCTTTAACACCAAAAGCATTTGCGCAATGAATAAAGGGGCGAGGGGGCTCATACTATTTCAGGAAGTTTGGATATGGTTGAAATGCACTGCCACATATTATCCGGCCTAGATGATGGTCCTGTTCGAATGGAGCAGTCCGTTGCGATGGCTGAGAAGGCGGCAGCCTCAGGAATTACCTCCATTATTGCTACTCCGCATCACCTGAACGGGCAATACAACAATGAACCGATGGTGGTCAATCAGGCCGTGAACCTGCTTCATGCAGAACTTCGCAAACGCAACATTCGCCTGGAGATCCGTCCCGGACAGGAGATCAGGGTGCATGACAACCTGATTGGAGACTTATATGCAGGAAAGTGCTGCACACTCGCCGGAAGTCGTTACATGTTGCTGGAACTGCCCTTTGGTCATATTCCCTCACAGTTCCCCAGGATACTGCATGAATTACGAATAGCGGGAATTACCCCTATTATTGCTCATCCGGAACGTAATCGTGTCATTTTGAAGAAGCCAAGGTTGTTGGCTGATTACTTGAGTCAAGGCGGACTATGTCAGCTCACAGCTCAATCTTTCACTGGGCTTTTCGGACGGAAAGTTCGGCAGTGGTGTTTTCATTTTTGCAAAGAAAACGGGTTTCATTTCATTTCATCAGATGCACATGATACGTGCAAAAGGACATTTGCCATAAGTGAAGGAGAGCGGGCCATCGAGCGTCGATTTGGAGCTGAAGCCGTTAAGCGGCTGGCAGAGAATGCGTCGCATATTCTATCGAATTCGTGTCTGGTCACAGAACGCTGGAAACCTCGCAAATGGCTACTGTCCATCTGGTAGTTACATAGGATAGATCACAACGTATAGGAGGAATGAAAGTGGAACTGAAAGGATATTTTCGACTCTTACAAAAGAAACTGTGGTTGATTGTTGCAATTGCTTTGATAGCCGGTGTGGGTGCAGGGGTCAAAAGCATTTTCTTCACCCAGCCCATCTATGAGGCAAGTTCCAAACTGATCGTGAACCAGACCTCTAACGTTCAAGGCCAAGCGATGATGGACTTCAGCATGATTCAAACCAATATCAAACTCATTAACTCATACAGAGAAATTATTAAATCTTCCGCCATTATGGATAAAGTCGCTACCACGTATCCGGACCTAGGCTTAACCTCTGCTCAACTCATGAATAGCACTTCCGTCTCTACAGCCAGCGAATCCCAAGTGATGAGCATAACTGTACAAGGGACTACCTACGAAAAAGCCGCAAAAACGGTCAATGCCATCTCCAACGTGTTCCAATCTCAAATCCCCCTAATCATGAAAATCGATAATGTGGCTATCCTCAGTGAAGCAAAAGTGGATAGTAATGCATCTCCAATCAATATGAAAACCACATTAAGCATCATTGTCAGTCTGTTCGCAGGTCTTGTGCTCGCGATTGCACTCGTATTCCTGATGGATTATCTGGATGACACATTCAAATCCGAAACTGAGCTTGAAAAAGAGCTGGGCCTGCCTGTGCTTACCGTGATATCCAAAATGAAAAAAGACGATCTGAAAAATACGAAAAATTACGTATCTCAACAGAAAGTGGGGGATGGCAAATATGTCGCGGCTAACCAATGAAAATAACAATCTGGTGACCTATTTTAACTCCAAATCTCAGATCTCGGAGGGATACCGTAAATTACGGACGAACATCCAGTTCTCCTCAATCGACAGTCATATCAAAAAAATCATGGTGGCTTCCGCTGAATCCGGCGAAGGCAAGACCACAACGATTAGCAACCTGGCGGTAACCTATGCCCAGGAAGGCAAAAAAGTTCTGCTGATCGATGCGGATCTGCGTAATCCTTCCTTGCACCAGGTGTTTTCCGTACCCAATCATATCGGTCTGAGTAGTGTGCTGTCTAATCAGTACAGTGTGGAAGACGTGCTTAGAGAGAGTTATATCGACAATCTCCAATTATTCACTTCTGGCCCAATTCCGCCGAACCCTTCCGAGATGATCGGTTCCAACCGGATGAAAAGGCTGATTGAGAAGTTAGAGGATCAATATGATGTCATCATGTTTGATACACCGCCGGTGCTTGCGGTAACGGATGCACTCATTGTGAGTTCGCTGTGTGATGGTGTGCTACTGGTCGTGAACTCGGGCAAGGTCAAGAAGGAACTGGTGAAGAAGACCAAGGCTGCTCTGGAGCATGTGAATGCACGAATTCTGGGCGCAATCCTGAACAATATCAAAAACGCTGCAGTTCCGGTGGGCTACGGAGAGAAGTAAACCTTCCATCCAATGCTCCCAAGTAAACAGGTAATGTCTACTGCACCTTTATCACTGTAGGCACTCGGTCATGCTGTGGGTTCAATGAACCTTAGACGTTAATCGTCGAAGGTATGACGTGAGGACGGGTTAGATGCCCTGGTTCAACTTTTATCAAACTAAAAAAAAAGAGGATAGGGTGGTATTTATGAAAAAAGTGAGAAAAGCAATCATTCCTGCAGCTGGACTAGGTACACGATTTTTGCCAGCCACAAAAGCGATGCCCAAAGAAATGCTCCCTATTGTGGACAAACCAACCATACAGTATATCGTTGAGGAAGCCATTGCCTCTGGAATTGAAGACATCATCATCGTAACGGGTAAAGGGAAGCGGGCAATTGAAGATCATTTCGACAACGCTTTTGAATTGGAACATAACTTGCTGGAAAAAGGGAAACTGGGCTTGCTTGAAGAGGTCCGCAAATCTTCTAACGTGGATATCCACTACATAAGACAAAAAGAGGCCAAAGGACTTGGTCATGCTGTCTGGTGTGCACGTAACTTTATCGGTGACGAACCTTTTGCCGTGTTGCTCGGAGATGACATCGTCGTATCGGAAGTTCCATGCACCAAACAATTGATTGATCAATATGATCAGGTTCAACATTCCATTGTTGGCGTACAAACCGTACTTGCTGAACAAACAGACAGATACGGCATTGTAGACCCGCTTCAATCGGATGGCCGTTTGACAGAGGTTCTCAGGTTCGTAGAGAAACCTGCCCAAGGCACAGCGCCTTCCAACCTGGCGATTATGGGGAGATACGTACTGAGTCCAGAGATTTTCGAACATCTGGAGCAACAAGAGATTGGTCAAGGGGGAGAGATTCAATTAACAGATGCGATTCAGCGCTTAAATGAGACACAAGGAGTGTATGCTTACGATTTCGAGGGAGTACGTTATGACGTGGGCGAGAAACTGGGATTCATTTTGACAACCATCGACTTCGCTCTGCAAAAACAGGAACTTAGAATTCCAATGCTGCAAGCTCTGCAACAGATTCTGGAAAAAGAGTCGGTAGAACATGTAGCCGGGGGGGAGTTTGAATGAGTCCATCTCCCCAAACGAAGGAAGCGGAGATCGTTATGGACCCAAGTCTGGGGTACAATGCATCAACGATGTCAGGACAAAATGCGGATAAAGTGTATCTATTTATGAAAAGAATGCTCGATTTGCTGGGTTCTTTCATAGGTTTGATCATTTTGTGCCCCTTGTTTGCGGTCATCGGATTACTGATCAAAATTGAGGCCCCGCAGGGGTCTGTTTTTTTTCGTCAGGTACGGGTCGGACAGAATGGAAAAGAGTTTCATATGTACAAATTCAGGTCCATGGTTGCGAATGCAGAAGATCTGCTGGAACAGCTGATTGATCAGAATGAAGTGAACGGGAATATGTTCAAAATGAAAAATGATCCCCGCATTACCCGGATTGGCAAGTTCATTCGGAAAACCAGTCTGGATGAGCTGCCACAGTTGTGGAACGTGTTCAGAGGAGAGATGAGTCTCGTTGGACCCAGACCGGCTCTGCCCAGAGAAGTGAAGAACTACACTTCCTATGACAGACAACGTCTTCAGATGATCCCGGGATGTACGGGATTATGGCAAGTCAGCGGACGAAATAGTGTTGGTTTTGAGGAAATGGTGGAGCTGGATCTGACGTATGCCCGTGAGCGCAGCATGATGGTGGATATCAAAATTATCTTCAGAACGTTCAAGGTGCTGGTAGGTTCGAAGGATGCGTTTTGAAACACGATTCTGGCTTTGAGGTGGCATAGCAGATATGCAAAAGACCGGTATACTTGCTGCATTAAATATGAAGTCGTTTAATATCATTCTTTTTTCGCTGGTAATTGTCTTCGCAGCAATCTATCTTCCGCTAGTCTCGGTTGTTGCACTCATAGCTGTGATTCTGCTGGGCGTTTATATTAAACAGCCCAGCTGGATTTTTATGATTCTCATCGTAAGTTTTTCATTATCCATTGATAAAATATTTAGCATTCATCTGGCAGGACTGGATTCGCTGTCCTTCTACAAGCTGGCGATTCTGGGTTTTGTCGTCTCTCTTTTTCTACGCTTTGGTATTCGCAAAGAGTTGATATATCCTGCACTGGCGATTGGTTTTTTATTTGTGGAGAGTTATTTTCTATCTGATCTGCCCAGTAAGGTTAGTCCGCTCGATCCATTCAAGGCCTTTCTGGGAGTCATTGTTCCTTTTTTGTTGCTGATGCCCCATTTTTCAAGAGAGATCAGTCAACGAATTATACGTGTACTTGCATGGTTGCCGCTGTTCAGTCTTGCTGGTGGTTATATTCTGCAACTCGCCGGCATATTGTCCATTACTAACCTGGAGATGTCGGGAGTAACCCGGTTACAGGGTGCTAACATCGCCGCGCATCTGGCCATGTTGTGTTTTATCTCGATCTGCGTCTGTCTGATTCAGATCAAGCAAGGCCATCAGGTTGTTCTGTATTACATGCTTACCTTGACACATCTGGTCATTCTGGTACAGACGGGAACAAGGGGGCCACTTATTGCGCTTATACCGATTATTCTGGTCTATCTTTTTGATCAACTGAAAGCCTTCATCAAAGGCAGAGTCAGTGCCATTATTCCTCTCATTCTGTTTGTTGTCGCTGTGGCCTATATGGTGATTGCGCAGTGGGACAATTATGAGATGAGGTCAGAGAGCAAAGGCTTGTCGGGAAGGGATGTAGCCTGGAATTATTTTATTGGCAAAGCAAATGAGTATCCGATATTTGGACGTGGGCTCGGCTCAACTCTTGTAGCGAATGATGGAAGTATTTTTTCTGGCTTCGTCGTTCCGCATAATGAATACATTCGTTTTTATTACGATGGCGGGTTAGTTGGAGCCATTCTGTTGTTTCTATCGCTGCTGCTGGTGTTTCGGGCTGTTTACTTCCGATTGGGCGGCATGATCCGGTTGTATTTTGCCGGTATGATTATCGGTTTCCTGACCTATTCCTTTTTTGACAATACCCTGTCCACGGTTCATCTGATTGCTCCATTCTGTATCTTCCTGAACGCGTTATATGCTACGGGAAATGGAGTTCATTCCAAGTCAGAGGCTGAAGCAGAAGTGGATATACAGATACAGCGAGCCAAGGACGTATCCTTTTCAAAGGAGATTAGAACATGAAGGTCTGTTTGATCAGTTCTACAGGCGGCCATTTTGATGAATTAACCAAAATTATTCCTGCGGTTGAAGAACATGATTATTTCCTGATTACCGAGAAAAATAAAAGCAGAAAAGTAGATTCGTCTCAGGGCAAAGTATACTTCTTAATGCAGCAAGAGCGTAAAAACGCGATGTTCTTGCTAATCTTTGTGGCTAATATTATCAAATCGTTCTTTCTATATCTGCGTGAGCGTCCAAAGGTGATCATTACAACAGGGGCGGGAGCCACATACCCTTTTTGCCTCATTGGTAAAATCTTCGGTGCCAAGCTGATTTATATCGAAAGTTATGCCAAAATCTATTCCTCCAGCGCAACCGGGAGATTGATGTACAAAATCTCGGATGAGTTCTTCATTCAATGGGAAACGTTGCAGGATAGCTATCCCAATGCGAAGTACAGGGGGGCTTTATTTTGATATTTGCTATCGTTGGAACCCAGCGTTTTCCCTTCAATCGGATGTTTGAGCTTATTGATGAGGCGATTGAGGCAGGAATTATTGAAGAAGAGGTTGTTGCCCAATCCGGATATACCGAGTATCAGCCGCGGAATTTCACTGTGATTCCCTTCCTTACCCAGGAAGAGATGAATGAATATGTGGAGCGCAGCAGATGCATTATTTCTCATGCGGGTGTTGGCTCCATTACAAATTGTCTTGAACGTGGCAAGCCCGTTATTGTCATTCCACGCCGGAAAGAATGGGGCGAACATGTGGATGACCATCAGCTTGAGATCTCCAAAGTTTTTCAGGATAACGGCTATGTGGCCGTCGCGGAGAGTCGGGCTGAATTGCAAAAGTTGGTTCCTTGCATAGAAGAGCTGAAGTTCCAGCCTTATGTGAGAAAACAGTCTGATCTGATCTCATCCATTAAAAATTACGTGAATAGTCTGTAAGAGGTATGAAGATTAACCATGAAAAAAAGGAGTCTATCATGAAACCAAAAGTATTGGTTGTTGGATCATCCTTGAAGGATATGGGTGGAATTGTGAGTGTCATCAAAAACATTGAGGATTCCTCCATCTCGGAAATGTATGCCATGCAGCGGGTCGAAACGTATATCACGGGCAGCGTGTTCTCACGGCTGCTTATTTTTATACGGGGATTCATGCAATTCTGGATGAAGTTGTACACGTTCAAGCCGGATATCGTGCATATTCATATGGCAAACAACGGGAGCTTTTATCGGAAGTCTCTATTTCTGCTAACCGCACGAAAGTTGTTTCGAAAGTCAGTTATTCTGCATATTCATGCGGCCAGCTTTGATGATTTCTACAATCAATTTGCTCTGCAGCGCAAGTATTGTCACTACATTCTGAATCAGGCAGACAAGTTGATTGTCTTGTCCCAGACGTGGAAAGAATACTTTGCTACGATTGTGCCGGAGACAGCCATTGAGGTTCTTTATAACGGGGTCTTTGTCAAAGAACCGTTTGTAAGAGAACAACAAACAGCCGTTAATGCTCTCTTCATGGGCAGACTGGGTGAGCGAAAAGGAGTCTACGATCTGCTTCAGTCCATTCAGCAATTAAAGGAGCTGGGCGTTACAGCTACCTTTAATCTGGCAGGGGATGGCGAAGTCGAAGAAGTCAAAGCAATCGTGCAGCAGTATGGAATAGAGGATCGTGTCAATGTACTCGGCTGGATTAACGGAGAGCAAAAGGAAAAGCTGATGCGGGAAGCGGATCTACTGGTCCTGCCTTCTTATCATGAGGGATTACCTATGGCCATACTTGAAGCAATGAATTGTGGCTTGCCCATTATATCGACCACCGTCGGAGGCATCCCCGAAGTGATTACATCCGGTCATAATGGGCTGTTAATCGAGCCGGGAGATGTGCACGGGCTGACATCAGCGCTGGAATATCTCATCACGGATGAAGAGGTTAGAGCAAGAATGGGTTCACATAACAGAGAGATTATATCGGATAAGTTCGATATGAATCTTCTCGTGGGCAGATTATCAGGAATATATGATGCACTTCAAGTGAAGGTATCCTAGTGAACAGGAAAAGGTGATGAAATGAACCCCTTGGTATCTTGCATCATTACGACCCATAACCGGGCCGATTTATTGAAAAATGCGTTGAGAAGTGTACGGGAGCAAACACATCCGTATCTGGAGATTTTCATTGTGGATGATGGTTCAGAAGATCAGACGCCAGAGATCTGTCAGGCTTGGACCCGGGAAGATTCACGGATTCGGTACATCCGGGTTCCATATCCCAAAGGAGCCAACCATGCACGGAATGTAGGGATATCCCAAGCCAATGGCAAGTACATTGCCTTCCTGGATGATGATGATGAATGGCTACCTGACAAAATAAAAACCCAGGCGGAAGTGCTGGAACGAACAAAGGAATCATTCACCTTTTGCAGCAAGTATCTCGCATACACGAATGAGCAGCATCAGGTGGTCAAACGGAAATTGTCGGTGGAACCTCGCGATGTTATCCGGTATGAGGATCTGCTTACATTCAACTGGATTGGGGAAACTTCCAAAATCATGGTACTTACCTCACTGGCCCGTGAAGTTCGATTTGATGAAAATCTGACATCCGCTCAGGATTATGATTTTTATCTGCGTATATTGAAACGAGGTTACATCGCCGTGAATGTGAAAGAACCGCTGGTGGATATCAACATCCATAGTGGTCCACGAATTTCAACCTCTACAACGGCCAAGTACAAGGGCCAACGCAAGATTATTTTGAAATACTACAATGACATGTCCAAGGAACAGAAGCGCCGTCAGTTACACCATTATCGAATGCTCGAATGGTCGAGAAATACACTTCGCAATAACGTTTATTTGAAAAAAGCACTGTCGCTGTACCCTTGGTGGAAAGATTGGGTGCTGCTCAAGCGTAATACCAAAATTATGCTGCAAGGATTTCTAATGAGATTTCATGCAAGGCGCGCAGTTGGTACGTATACAGAGGAACCTGTGCGAATGAAACTAAAGTAAGAGGTGCCTGGATGGAAAATCCGACGGTGTATATGCTGCCCAAGATGATTGAGAACAATAAATTCAATGAGCTGTTATCCGATTCCATTGAGAACAAGGGATGGGAAGTGAAACAGTTTACCAAAAGAGATCTAATCAAACTGAAAAAAAATGATGTGCTGCATTTTCATTGGCCCAGCTTCTATTACAGAGGTTCATCCGTGCTGACAACAGTGATCAAGTCCATTCTGTATGTATTGATGATTTGTTTTGCACGCTTGCGCGGGGCAAAATTGTTCTGGACGGTGCACAACATCTGGCCACACAACAGCGGCAAGACGCGGTTCGATTATTGGATGAGAAAAATACTGGTCCAAAATTGCTCCAAGCTGATTGTCATGGGCAAACCCTTGATCTCTGAGATCTGTTCGACGTTTGGGATTGATTCCAGCCGGATCGAGGTTATTCCGCATGGACATTACAAGGGAGTGTATCAGGGTAAAGGCGTGAATATCCGCTCCCGGTTTGGCATCCCGGAGGATAGTTATGTGTATGCGTTCTTCGGTCAGGTGTCGCCTTACAAGGGCGTGGATGATTTGCTGGAGGCATTCAAGGATCTGGATTCAGAACAAGCCCATCTGTTGATTGCCGGTAAAAAGGTAAAGGATTATGACCTTGGAGATGAATTTCTCAAGAGTGGACATATTCATACTCATTTTCATTTCATCGAAGATGATGAATATTCGGATTATTTTGATGCAGTTGATTCGATCATTCTTCCATACAAGCAAATTGCAACTTCAGGCAGTGCGATTCTGGCATTGACCTTCTGTAAACCTGTGGTGGCACCACGGATTGGCTTGTTGGAGGAATATCTGCCCGAAGATTGTGCGGTACTCTACGAACCTTCGGATCCGGATGGATTGCTCAAGGCAATGAATATGATCCGGTTAAAACAATCGGAGTTTCAGGAAGGCAGTGGTTTTGTCAAAGCGTTGGAGCGGCTGGATTGGCCAGTGATTGCCCAAAGGACACTTACCCTGTACTCCAGTTAGTGCAGATGAACGGGTGGACCTAATTGAAAAATATGGGGATGAAATGATGAAAGTAACCGTCGCGATCTGTACGTATAACCGTGCTCATGATGCGGTAGAGGCTATACGAAGTGCAATACAACAGAATTACTTTAGCGATGACTATGAGATCATACTCATTGATAACAATTCAAAAGACAACACACGGGAAATCGTGCTCCAAACCATCTTGCAGCATGAAAACCATTCGATCCGTTATGTGTTGGAAGAAAAGCAAGGCTTGTCTGTGGCACGTAACCGGGCCATTCACGAGGCACGTGGCGAGTATATCCTGTTCCTTGACGATGATGCCTTTGCTTGCAGGGATTGGATTCGCCAGATCGTTAGCGTGTTTGAGATGAATGAAAATATCGGTTGTGTCGGTGGCAAGATTGACCCGATCTGGGAAGTGCCTGAGCCAATGTGGATTCCACCGGAGAACAGGTCGCTGTTCACCATTCTGGATTTTGCAGATGAAGTCACTGAAATGAAAAGTCCTTATATTCCATTTGGTGCAAATGTGGCTTTTCGTTTATCTGTCTTTGATCAACTGGCTCCCTTCCGTGAAGATCTTGGAAGAGTGGGGAATAATCTTCTCTCCAGTGAAGAGAGTGAGTTAATTGCAAGAATACGGACAAAGTTCAAGGTATATTACACGCCATACGGCGCGGTACAACATAAAGTAGCCAAAGAGCGAACGACAAAGAACTGGTTTCTGCGCCGAATCTATTGGCAAGGTGTGAGTGATGCCATTCGGGATCAGGATCGTGGTGTTGTGCGTACGGCCAAACATGGCATCAAGCTTGCACAGGGGATCACAACCTCACTGATCTACATTTATAATGCAGATCGGTTCACACGTCAGCTTGCCAAAGTATGTTACCGAAACGGCATGATTGTTGGGTCGCTTCGTCAAAACAGTAAGGGATGAGGATCGCTATGGCGCAAGTTGCACTTCGCAAAGTATTCAGAGGAAACGGCTTAATGAGTGCCATATTTCAGACAAGTGGAACCAATCTGCTGGTCATGACACTGACGATGTTGTCTTCCATTTTGACGTCACGTATGTTCGGCGTAGAGGGAAAGGGCGCATTCTCGGCCATCCTGTTCTGGCCAGCGCTCTTAACCGGATTGGTCGGATTTGGACTACCAACTTCTATCATTTATAACATCAAACAGAGCGTAACCGAGAAGAGTGCGCAGTATGTTCGGTTAAGCTTTCTTTTTCAAGTTCCGGTGTGCATCATCATTGGTATTGTGGCCTGGTTTGGATTACCATTCTGGCTCTCCAGCTTTCCGCCGGAGGTCGTGCAGATATCCAGATGGTATACGATTGCTACCGTTCCGGTACTTATTGTCATCAATCTCATATCAGCGCTCTCACAGAGTCGGGAGAAATTCGCTGTATATAATGGTATCCGGTTAATGATCCCCCTGTTTAATGTAGGCGGGCTTTTTGTGTTATGGGGCCTGGGCATGCTGAGCATTCAGCTCGCAGCTGCGATCTATTTTGTAACCAGCTTCTCCGTGGTGGCGTGGGCTATCTATGCCAACCGTAATGAATTGAGACTGAGATGGTTCAAGGATCGGGTGGACCAGAGTTCGGCGAAGAAGCTTTTTGGTTATGGCAGCAAGGTGTATGGTGTTGAATTGTTAGGAACGCTGTATACCCAGTTTGATAAAATCATTATTTTGGCTTTGCTCACCCCGCGTGATTTTGGACTGTATTCCGTCGTATTTGCGTTATCCCGAATCTATAACGCAGTTCAGACGGCGATTAGCAATGTTGTTTTCCCAAAAGTGACTGGATTGCCCCAAGAGCAGATTATTCGAACAGTTGGCAGAGCCTTCCGCATCTCGCTCATGGTCATGATGATCATTGTAATACCCACCATGTTTGTGGGGAACTACCTGATGGGTCTTCTGTTTGGCTCCGAATTTTTGGAGGCGAGCGTAGCATTTTATATTTTGGCTGTGGAATGCATCATTGGTGGTGGCTCCTGGATTCTGGCATCCGCATTTAATGCACTTGGTCGGCCAGGGCTTGTGATGATCAGACAGCTCATTGCACTCTCGGTAACGGTGGCTTTGTTCTTTGTATTCACCCCGTTGTGGGGGCTCAACGGAATTGCGATTGCCTTATTGATCGGGTCCATTGTACGAATGGTGGTTACTGTGGCTGCGATGAAGATTGTATTTAAGGTGAAGTTTGCCGCCATGTTCTATGACAAGGAAGATCTGACGTTTCTCTATGAACGGTTAAACAAAAAAAGAAGAAGAGTCACCCAAGGAGGAGATGGAGATGCTGGGCACTAACAATATTCATCCAATGGAAGAGTTGAAGGGACATTTACGTCAGATTTTGAAGGTCATTCCACCGCGCACCGAAATCTATTATTTGGATTACCCGGTGCATAGCAATGGTGGCGACTTGTTGATTATGAAAGGTACTGAGGCTTTCTTCCGGGACAATGATATTCATGTACGTGCCAGATACAGCATTCTGGATTGCCCTTTGTCCCTCAAGGTACCGGAAGGTATCACGATTGTGTTGCACGGGGGAGGTAACTTTGGTGATCTGTACCCTGCCCATCAGAAATTGAGAGAGCGCATGATTGCCCAGCATCCGAATCACCGGATTGTCATTCTGCCACAGACGATGTTTTACAAGAGTGACATTGAATTGAAGAAGACAGCCCAAGTATTCAATCGTCATAAGGATGTGCACTTTTTTGTCCGGGACACCTTATCTTATGAGATAGCCAGTAAAGAATTTCAACAAACCAATGTGTATCTATCTCCGGATATGGCGCATCAGTTATGGCCTCTTAAGTCCAAGAGCAAGCCTACTGCAGAGATGTTGTATTTCTTCCGGAAAGACATTGAGAAAACTCAGAATCAGGTGCATTACGAATCCGTCAGTGGATCTAAGGCCACGTTTAAAGACTGGGAGACATTGTACAACCGGGTAGACCGGAAGATCATTCGGATGATTACATCCCGGTTAAAGTCAGGGAAAGGCAGCTCTTTCGCCCGCTGGTTGTGGTACAAATACTCTGATCGGATGGTACATACGGCCATTAAGGAATTCAATCAATACCAAACCATCACGACATCCCGTCTGCATGGACATATTCTGGCCTGTCTCCTGGATCAACCGAACATCCTGCTGGATAATTCATACGGCAAGAACTCGAATTATTATGCAGCTTGGACCAAGAGCAATCCGGCAGGCAGACTGGAATCCAATCAGACCAGCACATATAACAAACCAACCGAGACCGGCAAGGGAGCAAGTACGGTTGTGTTATCGGATGGTGCAGCCCTATGAGAAGTATTCTGTTATCCGGTGGTTCTGGCAAGCGTCTCTGGCCGTTATCCAACGATTCCAGATCCAAGCAATTTCTTAAAGTTCTTCATGGGCCAGAGGGAAATCCGGAATCCATGGTACAGCGGGTATGGCGACAGCTGAATCATGCCGGACTTGCATCAGAGGCACTTATTGCGACCAGTTTGCCACAGGTGGAGATTCTGACTTCTCAGCTGGGAGACGATGTGAGACTGGTTGTGGAGCCTGAGCGCAGAGATACGTTTCCTGCGATTGCGCTGGCAGCCTCCTATCTGTATTCCGTAGAGAGTGTGAGTCTGAATGAGACGATTGCGGTGTTGCCTGTAGATCCCTTTGTTGAAAAAGAATTCTTCGAAGTGCTGGCAACCTTACCGGAGATGCTTGATAAGTCTGGTGCTGATCTGGCCTTGATGGGAGTTGTGCCGACGCACCCGTCAGAGAAGTACGGATACATCATTCCGCAATCCCAATCTTCCAGTGAAAATAACAATGAATACGTGAATGTAGCGAAGTTCCAGGAGAAACCCTGCGAATCCGATGCGGTCCTCATGATTGAGCAGGCCGCATTATGGAATTGCGGGGTTTTTGCTTTTAAACTTGGTTATTTGATTAATCTGCTCATTGAGATGGAACTGCCGATCCAGTATGACGAGATGCTGAAGCAATACGGAAGATTGAACAAGATTAGTTTTGATTACCAGGTTGTCGAGAAGGCAAATCAGATTATTGCTATTCCGTATAACGGCTTCTGGAAAGATCTAGGCACGTGGAACACACTCACGGAAGAGATGGGAAGCTCGGTTGTAGGAAAAGGGTGGATTACGGGAGATTCCCTGAATACCCACCTGGTCAATGAATTGAACATTCCGGTTGCCATATTGGGCTTGTCGGATGTGGTGGTCGCCGTGAGTCCGGATGGCATTCTGGTCAGCGACAAAGAAGCCAGCCCACGGATCAAGGAAATCTTGAAGAACGAGGATCAACGCCCCATGTATGAGGAGCGCAGGTGGGGTTGCTACCGGGTTCTGGATTACACAAGAAACGAAGCTGGCGGCGAGGTTCTCACCAAACGAATCTGCATCAGTGCCGGGAAAAACCTGAGTTATCAATACCATTTGCTTCGCAATGAGGTATGGACGGTTGTATCAGGAACTGGGGAATTGATTCTGAATGGGCAGAGCCGAATGATTGGGCAAGGAGATACGGTGATCATTGACCGGAGTATGCTTCATTCCGTCAGAGCCGTTACGGAACTGGAGATCATTGAAGTACAGATCGGCAGTCAGCTGATTGAGGAAGATATCGTTAGAGTGTCTACCGAATGGCAGGACATTGTTCAGACATATGTGAAGCACGCGTAACCAACACATTAGAACATGGGGGAGATTATGGAATGAATATTACGGTGATTGGCACAGGGTATGTGGGTTTGGTATCGGGCGTATGTTTTTCGGAACTGGGAAATAACGTGATCTGTGTCGACAACAATGTGGAAAAAGTGAATATGTTAATGGACGGTCATGTTCCGATCTATGAACCGGGTCTGAAGGATATCATGAATGCCAATATGAAAGCAGGAAGGCTGTCCTTCACCACCAATATTCAGGATGCTATCAGTCGTTCGAATATCATCATTATCGCGGTGGGTACGCCATCCCTGCCTAATGGCGAAGCAAATCTGAGCTTTATTGAGCTTGTCGCTCGAGAAATAGGTTCTTATATGGATAATTATAAAATAATAATGACTAAAAGCACTGTTCCTGTCGGAACTAACGATCGTATTCAGGAATGGATCAGCAGTTTGACGAATCATCCATTCGACATGGCATCGGTACCGGAGTTCCTGCGAGAAGGTACCGCTGTCCAGGATACGCTCTATCCTGACCGGATAGTCATTGGGACACATAGTGAGCGGGCAGTCGCCACGTTGAAAGAGCTGCATCAGCCATTAACCGATCAGATTATTGTTACGGATATTCGCTCGGCCGAAATGATTAAATATGCATCCAACGCTTTCCTCGCAACCAAGATCTCATTTATCAACGAAATCTCTAACATCTGTGAAAAAGTAGGAGCAGATGTCAGCCGTGTTGCCGAAGGCATGGGCTATGACAGACGAATCGGTGCTTCCTTTCTCAAGGCTGGCATTGGTTACGGAGGTTCCTGTTTCCCTAAGGATACACAAGCTCTGATTCAAATTGCAGGTAATGTGGATTATGACTTCAAATTGCTGAAGTCCGTGGTGGAAGTGAACAAAGATCAACGCTTTAACGTCATTCGTAAACTGGAAGACGCACTAGGCTCACTCGAAGGGAAGGAGATAGCCATCTGGGGGCTCGCTTTCAAACCGGATACCGATGACGTTCGTGATGCTCCGGCGATTGAGATCATTCAGCGTTTGCTTGAGCAGGGAGCAGTGATTCGGGCATATGACCCCATCGCTACCGAGAACTTCCGCAAAGAGGTGGATTCCCCATCCATTACGTGGGAAGAGCGTGCCATGAAAGCGGCGGAAGGTGCTGATGCACTCTGTGTTCTGACGGAATGGAAAGAGTTTATGGAGGTTAATCTGACTGATTTGGCAGCGCATATGAATCAACCCATCCTGATTGATGGAAGAAACATCTACGGAGAAGATCAGATTAAAGATACGTCCTTCCAATACTACTCCGTTGGTCGTCCAGGTCTAACCAATATCGATGGTAGAAAAACGGCAGTCATCTAACGGAGGCCATAACATGAGACGCGGGATCAAAATAACATTAGGTGCCATTTCCCTTGTTGCAGTTGTCATGATTGGATATTCTGTGTATCTGTATTCGCATGTTAAATCAGCGGCGGATCAAATGTATGAACCCCGGGAACCCATCAAGCAGGTATCCATTGTAGACCAGCGGGGTGGGGGAGATTTCCCTGTGGATATGGAGAATGAAGAACCTTTTAATGCTTTGATTCTGGGTGTGGATGAACGTTCCAATGATCGGGGGCGCTCCGACACCATGATTGTATTAAGTGTTAATCCTGCGAAAAAATCCGCACTTATGTTTAACATTCCTCGAGATACCAGAACGAATATTGTTGGTCACGGCACGGAGGATAAGATCAACCATGCCTATGCTTTTGGGGGCGTTAACATGTCTGTGCAGACCGTGGAACAATTGCTCAACGTTCCCATACATTACTACATGAAAGTGAATATGGAGGGCTTTGCACAAGTCATCGACATGGTGGGTGGAGTGGATGTGAATAACCCGTTTGCATTTGACTATGAGGGTTACCGGTTCGAGCAAGGGAATATTCATCTGGATGGTGAAGCTGCTTTGGGATTTTCGCGGATGCGTTATGATGATCCGAAGGGAGATCTCGGGCGGAATGACCGCCAGCGGGAGATCATCAAACAAGTGCTGAAGAATACGGTCCAGGTATCCAACGTATTGCAACTGGAGACGTTGCTGGACGAAGTCAGTGCTCACGTCAGAACCGACGTTACCTTTGATGAGATGAAGCAGATGTTCTCCAATTATCGTTCGGTACTGGATCATATTGAATCCGTTGAGATTAAAGGCACGGGCAAGAAAATAGACGGAGTGTATTACTATATCGTGGAACAATCGGAACGAGATAGGATACATCAGATGATTGAAGAACATTCAAAATGATCGGATAGGGCGGTGAACCAGATGCGTATCTCCAGGCTAATGAAATTGTCCCTGATTGTGCTACTAATGTATATGCTCATGATACCGGCAAGTACAAATTATGTTCAATCAGCTCAAAACTATCAATGGAATAATATACCTATTGGTGGTGGGGGGTACGTTACAGGGGTGGTAATTCATCCGACTGAGCCTGATCTGGTTTACGCTCGAACTGACGTTGGAGGAGTATATCGGTTGGATACAGCTTCAGGAGATTGGGTTCCACTACTGGATCATTTTGGAGATGAGGACAGCAATCTGTACGGCGTGGATGGAATTGCGCTGGATCAGCAAAACCCTAATGTCGTGTATATCGCTGCTGGGAAGTACGGGAACGTGGGGCCGAGTGATATTCTGAAATCCACAGATCGGGGAGAGACCTGGACTCGAACCGGACTTAATCTTCGGAATGAATCAAATGGAAATATCCATCGAGCCATGGGAGAGAGCATCGCGGTTAATCCCACGAACTCCAATTACCTGCATGTGGGTACACGATATGATGGATTGTACACTTCCAGTGATGGTGCAGCCACATGGAGCAAGGTATGGGATGTACCTAGCGGACTGTCCGGTGAGGGAATTCGGAGTGTAGCTTATGGATTGAATCCCGTGACGAAGCAAGGTCAAGTTGTGTATGCGGGGGTTCGCGGCATTGGTGTGTACAGCAAAGCACCAAGAAGCAATGGGCAGACCACTTGGCAACTTACCGGGAGAAGTCCCGAATATCCTGCACGTATGACTGTGGCGAAGAACGGGACGTTGTATGTGACCACGGATAATCAGGGCGTCTACAAGTTCAATGGTGTGCAGTGGACAAATATAACACCCAGCTCCAGTTACTCATCTTATTATGGAATCACGATTGATCCCAATAATGATAATCACATCCTGGCAGCCGTTCGAACAGGCGGAGATAATCTGCCACTGTATCGTTCCGTTAATGGCGGACAGAGTTGGACAACAGTGAGCAAAACGCTGGTATCCAAACCGTCCTGGTGGACACCCAACATGTTTTTCTCAGCCACATCCAGTATCAAGTTTGATCCGCATAATCCGGGCACCGTATACGCTACAGACTGGTTTGGCGTGTACAAGACGGAAAATATCAATGGTACCAATGGATTGACTGGCAATACAGCGAGTACTTGGGAAGCCATTACCGATGGTCATGAAGAAGTCGTCGCACTCACGGCATCCACACCACCTCAGGGTGTTTCATTTTTTAGTGGTTTAACGGATCAAGTCGGATTTAGACATGAAAATGTAACCGATGTTCCTCTTAATAAAATCCCGCTCTCAGGTATGCGAGAAATTGTGAGTATTGACTATCACGAGGCAAATCCGAATTACATGATATTTCTGGGAAGCAGTGACTGGTATGGTACCACCACACGTTTATTTGTCTCTTCCAATAACGGAGTTACAGTAACTCCAATGAATGTTCCGGCTGGCTCCAAACTGGGGAGGGTCGCCTATTCAGCTATTAATCCAAATGTAATTGTTTATTACCCCCAGACCGGTAATCCGGTCAGAAGCACGAATCGTGGTGCAACATGGCAAAATATGAATGGTGCCCCTTTTCAGGCCATCGGGGGGAATATGGTCTTTGCCTATAATCATCCACTGGCTGCGGATCGCATCAATGGATATAAATTTTATATGTATGCTGCTGGTTATCTGTATCGGTCTACGGATGCAGGTGCCAACTGGTCCAAAGCGAATACGGTTCGCCTTCCGATTAATACGGATATCAATACAAGCTTCATTAAAGTCGAGGCTGCACCTGGCGTGGCGAATAATGTATGGGTGAGTCTGGGAACCGATGGATTATATGCATCAACGAATTCGGGAAATACATTTTCCAAGATCCAGGGTGTACAGAATTCCAAATTATTTGCCTTTGGTAAAGCTCAGCCCGGCAGATTGGTTCCGGCTGTCTATGTATATGGCACCGTAAATAACGTGCATGGATTCTTCCGTTCCGATGATATGGGGATAACCTGGAACAATATAGGTCCTTTAGGTAATGGAATCGGGCTGGGCAATGAACCGCAAATTATGGCGGCAGACCGTCAAATCTATGGTCAGGTATATGTAGGTACAAATGGCAGAGGCATGTATGTTGGATCAATAGAATAACGATAGAGATATGAAAGTGGTGAAGATCAAAATGATGGAGGAGGGCTCCGGGCGCACGAGACAAAAGCATGTACGAAGAACATACGGATTTCTCATTGCTCTGCTGTTGATTGTGATCTGGATTCTGGTCATCTGGTCCATGTCCACGCAATCCTCTCAACAGCAAGACATTCAGCCTTGGCTTCATAAATGGTCTCAAAAATTGCACATCGGTTTTACACTTCCTGATGTGCAATTCACTTACGGGGAGTATGAGTATTCGCTGAAGCAGCGGCCGTATGATTTTGCAGAGTTCATCTTTCGCAAGAGTGCGCACTTATTTGTATACGCTGTGCTCGCCGTGCTTGTGTACGGCGGGATGCGGTACAGAAGAACCTCCCTTGTGACCAGTATCGTTTCTGCTCTGGCTGTGGTGTTTGTTATAGCCTCCATTGATGAGTATATTCAGCAGTTCAGCCCGGATCGGACAAGCTCGATACGTGATGTTGGAGTAGACTTGCTCGGCGGCTGCTGTGGGATTGCCATATATGCAGCACTTCAGTCCATGATCCGAAGGATCAGAAAAGGAAAGCGTACTTCCATTCACAGCGAGTGATTTCCCAGGAAATTAGATGTATCGTTCAACTTCTACTTGTCTGCCATCCATCATAAGTATGGAGTAGGACAAGGAGGACTGGACATGCTGCGAAGAAGGAACCGGAATGCTTTGCTCAAAAAGATCGGGTTCATCACGATCATTGTATTATTGCTGTGGTTGATTGCCAGAACCATTCCGTATTTGTTTCAGGCAGATACATCGGATGAAGCTGCTGCTGTTGCCGAAGAGTTTTACAAATATGAGCAGACGGGTGACTTCGGCAGTTCGTGGGAACTCTTTCATCCCCTGATGAAAGAGCGGTTTCCCAAGAGCGCTTACGTACAGAACAGAGCACATATATTTATGCAGCATTTTGGCGTGGAAACGTTTGAGCTGGAGATGGAAAAGCCGGAGCGCGAGTTCGATGTAACCGTGATTGATGGCGTTAAGCCATTTTCTGAAGCCTACAGAATCCGGGTCACGCAGAAGTACTCAGGTACCTTTGGCCAATTCGATATTGTGCAGACCTGTTATCTGGTAGAGGATGGCGATGAGTGGACCTTACTCTGGTATTATCCAAATCAGAAAAATGAGGATACCTCGCAGGTCGACAAAAGTGACTGATCAGGAAATAGTATTAACCCATACATTGAACCGAATTGTATCATTTACCTAACATGAGGCTCCATAAATGCGAGACTTTTGTCGCATTTTTGGAGCTTTTTTTGTGTTTTGCTTGTTTTTATAGCTTTAAAGCCTTGACATTAGTCCCGGTGTCAAGTAAATTACGAGATAGATACAAAATGTATCAATTTTCAGCGTCTAACGACAAATAACAAGGACTTCTAAGCTCCTTGTGAGGGGAAGGAATATCATTGATCGAAACGGGCCGCTTTTACTGTGTCAGTTGTGGGATGATTGTGTCGGTCACTAGAAGCTCTGTCGAAATGAAGGAAGAGGGCAATGGAGGCAATCACGTATTTCGCACCGGATTCTACCGGAGTGAAATGCCGCTTGGATGCTGTGAAGCGTGTGTAGTTGAAGCGAAACGTCAGGGGAAATCCCAGTTTGCGGGACAATATACTAAAGATTATGATACACTATGTGCATATGAGAAACGGGCATGAATGATGTGCTCGTCCATGAAGGAGGGGATTGAATGCAGCAGGAGCCGGTCGTCCGGATTCAGGGCGTCAGCAAGATCATATCCTCCCGATCATTGGTCAGCGACCTGACTCTGGATATTTCTCCGGGGCAGGTTTTTGGTTTTTTAGGACCCAATGGCGCGGGAAAAACAACGACGATTCGAATGATGGTTGGACTGATGTCCATCAGTAAAGGTGATATTTTCATTTCCGGACACAGTGTAAAGAATGAATTTGAGAAGGCGGTAGCCCAGGTAGGAGCTATTGTGGAAAATCCGGAAATGTACAAGTTTCTGACCGGGTACCAAAATCTCGTTCACTTTGCCCGCATGTCGCCGGGAGTTACGAAGGAACGTATTGCGGAAACAATTGAGCGTGTGGGGCTCACAGCCCGTATTCACGATAAGGTCAAAACCTATTCACTTGGCATGCGCCAGCGTCTGGGGGTCGCGCAAGCGATATTACATAAACCGAAGCTGCTTGTACTGGATGAGCCGACCAATGGTTTGGACCCACAGGGTATACGGGAACTGAGAGATTATTTGCGTCAGCTCACCCAAGAGGAAGGCATTACGGTCTTTGTATCCAGTCATTTATTGTCGGAGATGGAGCTGATGTGTGATACGGTGGCCATCATCCAGAATGGCAAGTTGATTGATGTAAGAAACCTTCGGGCTGAAGCCGGTTCGGATGCATTAATCGAAGTTGCTTTTGAGCTGAATGATGCAGACCGTGCTGCGGATCTGATTCAGGGTGCTGTCGTACAGGGCAATGTCCTGGTGATGCGGGTGTCTCGTGAGCAGATTCCGGATATCAATGCCAAGCTGGTTAGCGAAGGGTTTCAGGTGTACGGTATTCGTAACGTGACTCACACCCTGGAAGAACAATTCTTGCAAGTCACTGGGGGTGGAGGCATTGGGTAGTTTTGGTAATCTGATATTGAACGAGAATATGAAAATTTTCCGTCGTCCCCGTACCTGGATCATGTTATCAATTCTGGCGCTGATCTCGCTATTAATGCCAGTGTTACTGCGAGAAGGCATGGGGTCCAATGAAGTTTTGTACTGGGAAGCGGCTGTAACGACCATCCAGGTTACATTTTTCCTGAACACGATCTTTTGTGTCGTGATTGCAGCGGAATCGGTCGCAGGCGAATTTACTTGGGGAACCATTAAGCTATTGCTGATCCGTCCATGGTCACGAAGCAAAGTTCTTGCTTCCAAATATCTGACCGTCGTTGGCTTCAGTATTGTCAGTACATTGTTGGTCATCGCGATGGCCATGCTGATGTCTTATATCCTTTTCTCCCATGATGCTCCGGGAGGAAGCGGTAGTCCGGCTACGAATGCTCTGACGTTATGGGGATATTTGTACGTTGATCTGTTCATTACGCTTGCGATTGCCTTTATGGTGTCCTCCGTATTTCGTTCAGGTGCACTTGCGATTGGATTATCCCTGTTCATTATGTTCTCACAGAGTATCTTCTCACTCATATTCAATCCGGTCCGTTATGAGTGGGCCAAGTATGTTCTATTCAACAACATGGATCTTAGCAAATACATGACCTCCGGGGCGGATTTTGCGCTAATGGGTGGCCCGAGTGCAGGAATGACACTGGGTTTCTCCATTGCAGTTCTGGCGGTGTATTACGTTATTTTCATGGTGATTTCCTGGGTTGTATTCAGCAAAAGAGATGTGGCAGGCTAACGCCTGCTTCTTTTTTTTGCTCCAATGTTTGTTTTGGAAAGAAAATAAGTGTATATTCAGCATCGCCTGTGGCATGACTGTCATTTAAGGGTACTTAGTATCATAAGTAAATGACTAGATATACATATGAACGCCGCAGTCACTTTGGCAGAGCAGCGCATGGAGGGATCACGTTTCTTGATAAATAACAAGTTCTACCGCATATGTACAGCGATTATTCTGCTGCTGCTCATCGTGTATCTGGGGGAAAAAGTGAACTTTATTTTCAGCCCCCTGACCTCACTGATTCACATCATCATCATTCCGCTGCTGATTGCTGGTTTCTTCTATTATCTGCTGCGCCCGCTTGTCGATTATATGGAAAGGCATAAGATCAAACGTGCATTGTCAGTTCTGATTATTTATGTCGTAATTGCACTAATACTTGCAGGTTTTAGTGTGCTTGTATGGCCTTCCCTGCGTGAACAATTGATGAATTTTGTAGAGAATGCTCCAGCGTTGGTTACTTCACTCAGCGATCAGTTGAATGCACTTGAAAAGAGCAATGTTGTATCCAGATACCTGCCTGATGATTCCAATCTATTCTCACGATTATCCGATGTTCTGAGCCAAGGGATCACTCAGGTAACCAATTATGTCTCCGGGTTATTCTCCGTGGTATCCAATCTGGTTATTATTCTGGCAACGTTCCCGATTATGTTGTACTACATGCTCAAGGAAGGTAGCAAGTTTGGAACGAATCTGACCTTATTGTTGCCAAGACATTATCGGAAGGATGGGGAAGAAACCGTCCATGAGATCGATGAAGCATTAAGCAACTATATTGTTGGCCGGGTTATTGTTAATGTAGCCTTGGGGATTCTGATGTACATCGGTTTTCTCATCTTAGGTTTGCCTTACGCATTGCTGCTGACGGTTGTATCGATTATTCTGAACTTCATCCCTTATGTGGGTGCTTTGCTGGCAGCTATTCCGGTTGTCATTGTTGCGTTTATCGAATCACCTTCGATGGCGATCTGGTCACTGGTCATCATTGTAATCGCACAGCAAATTCAGGATAACCTGATCTCACCTTATGTCTATGGCAAACAGCTCGATATTCATCCACTGACTACCGTTATCCTTTTGCTCGTGGGTGCTGACCTGGGAAATATCTTGGGTATGATCATCGTGATTCCCCTATATATGATTCTGAAAATTATAGTTCGCAAAATCCATTATCGGATTGTCGAAGATAAGACTGAAACTTAAATGGAATTTGAAATACAACGCTATCATGTGTGCCACTACTAATGTTTGTTATTGAATCACATCGATAAGCTCATCAGGATAAGCCGCATATCAATGGCGAAGGGGCAAGCAAGTTTGCCCTCGCCATTGGTAGGCGGCTTTTTTTCATACATATTGTTCACTCATGTTATATCTGTTATACTTGATATATAACAGATAACAAAAGAAGGTGAACCCTTGATTATTCAACTGGATATGCAATCCGAACTTCCCATCTATTCGCAACTTGTTTATCAAATTATTGAAGGCATTGCTGGTGGTGAGTTACAGCTAGGTGAGGCGTTACCTTCGGTTCGGAATTTGGCCGCAGATATCGGTGTTAACCTTCACACCGTCAATAAGGCTTATACACTACTCAAGCAAGATGGATACATTCTAGTTCATAGACAAAAGGGAGTTGTAGTGAACCCTGATGGAATGCCTGGTTTAACGGATGATTTTTTGAAAAAGCAGCAAAGAGAATTAAGACCGATTATTGCGGAAGCGATCTGTCGAGGAATGACCAAAGAAGAATTATCTGCGGTGTTAGACCAAATGTATGATGATGTGAAGATGGGTCACAACAAAGAGTAAAGAATCAAGGGAGTGTGTTATGTATGCAGCTATTTAGTATATTACCTATCATTTTAATCTTTGCTCCATTAGCCTTACTTCTATCTTTTACACCATATCTGACAAGGGAAACCATTAGCTTTGGGGTTACGGTAAGTCAATATAATTACTACACACCCATCTTACGTAAGCTAAGAAGTACGTTTGCTACAGTAAGTCTGATCGGAAACGGGATGGTTATACTTGTCTGTCTGTATTTTCTCCGATCTGCTAATGAAGATGCTACCGCAATGATTACCGGTGTTAGCACAATGATATTTATTGTGTACTGGACAGCGCTACACATCTTATTTCATTTCAAGATGAAAAAGATAAAAGGAACACTTACAACTGTAGAAGCACCTCAAAGAGTTAAAATCGATACCACCTTTCGCCAAAATAAACTCACCTATTCCAACTATTGGTTTCTCATTCACATTGCTATTATTGTTGCCATTGCGATCATTTCGATCCTGAATTATAAGGCACTACCTAACGTCATTCCAATAAAATATGATCTTCAAGGCCATGTTACTTCCAGTGTGCCTAAAACTTACCTCTCGGTACTGGCTATTAATCTTGTACAGCTAGGAATCATTGCACTTATGATGTTGGTTAACTGGAGTATTAAATCAAGCAAACAACAGCTTACTACGTCTAATCCGGGCCAATTTGCTGCTGAAAATATTCAATTCCGCCGTAAATGGTCCCTATTTACGCTTGTAACAGGCTTACTTCTTACCATTTTATTTGCCTTTATTCAGATCAATATGTTCGTCCCTAATCTGGTCTTGTTAACAGCTATTAGCTTCATCACTCCTGTGGTGATCGTGTTAGGTGTTGTATGGCTGTCTCTCACAGGCAGACAAGGCGGTGGCAAAATTCGTAATCAACAAGAGGATCACGAACGATCTAAGGAGCAGCCTGTGAATGACGATGATCATTGGAAGCTTGGGTTTATTTACTTCAATGCCAATGATCCTTCTTTAACCATAGAAAAGCGTTATGGAATAGGCTGGACAATTAACTTCGCTCGTCCACTATCTTGGGTCCTATTGTTATTCATCATTGCTATTGTTGTTATAAGCATAGTCCTGAGCCAATAAATGCTCATAATGCTATGCATATAATAGATGAAATTAATTATTAGGAGGAGTTATTACAATGAACAATTGGAAAAAGCTATTACTTTCTCTTACTTTCGTAGGTCTCATCCTTCCGGTAACATCCATCTCAGAAGCTGCTGAAAAATCCGCTGGTAGTGAAAATCTTGTTCCTATTCGTGAGATTGCAGAAAAGAATGGGGCAGAGGTATCTTGGCAACAAAAGACAGGAGAAATCACAATACGAAAAAGTGAGCTTACGATTGTAGTTAAGGTAGGAGAGAAACAGGCGATGGTGAATGGGCAAGCCATATCCTTAGACAATCCTGTTCAGTTAACGAAAGGAACTACCTATATGGATGGGGCATTTCTTTCCGAGACGCTGAAGGCAGCACCTGAGGATATATTCATTTCCCTTATTAGTGAGGGCGATGGCAAGGAGGCTGCCAAGTATGTTCATACCTCTGTGAGTGGAGTGTTGTCACCCACGTTGTTGAGTCAGCTATGGGGAGCTTTAGAAGGACAAAATGGCAAAATTACAAGTGAAGCTATAGCTAAGCATGTAGAAAATAATACAGTGCATCGCAATGTTACCTATACGTTCAAAACAGAGCTAACTCGTTTAAATATTACGGTCAGAATGAATGATAACGGACTTGTGGATGATTTGCATATTGCCGCCGCTACTCCCGATGTGTATCAAAAACCAAGCTACGACGACCCATCTGCCTATACAGAACAAGACATTACGGTTGGTCAGGGTGATTTAGCTTTGCCAGGGACATTAACTTTGCCCAAGGGAGAGGGACCTTTCCCGGTTGTCATTCTGGTACACGGATCTGGGCCTAGCAATCAAGATGCTGCCATTGGTGGTGCAAAGCCGTTTCGCGATCTTGCGGTAGGTTTAGCTTCACAAGGAGTTGCTGTATTAAGATACGATAAGGTCACGTATGAGCATACCTATAAGGTGGCTTCACAGCCTAAATTCACATTAAAACAAGAGAGCGTAGATCAGGTAAACGATGCAGTGGAATTGCTTAAAAAGAATGCACATATTGATTCTACAGCGATTTTTGTAGCTGGACATAGTCAAGGCGGGTTTGCAATGCCATTAATCATTGCTGAGGATAAACAACATGATATTGCAGGAAGTATACTACTTGCTGCACCAAGTAGTAGCTTTGCGGATGTGCTTACCGAGCAGCAGGACGAATTGGTAGAGCGGATGAAGCAGCTTGGTTTAGACACGGATGTCATTCAAGGGCAAGCTGATTTTTATAAAAATGTGGCTGCGATGGTTAAAGATCCAAAATATTCTGTAGATCATCTTCCTGAGGCGTTTCCACTTCAACCTGCTTATTGGTGGTTTGAGCAGAGAGATTATGTGCCTGCGGAACTGGCTAAAACACAAAATACACCTATGTTTGTTATACAAGGCGAAAACGATGTGCAAGTGTCTATGAATCAATTCCAAACCTGGAAATCGTCTCTCCAAGGTCATTCCAATGTAACGTACAATAGCTATCCAAAGGTAAATCATCTTTTATCCAGCTATGATGGACTTTCGATCGGTCAAGAGTACGCTGAGCCATCTAATGTCTCCAAAGCCATTATCGATGATATTGTGAAGTGGGTATTAAAATCAAACTAAAAACGGGAGTTCCATTCTTGGGTTGAATGATAACTTGGAGAAGTGACACATGGGGCGAGATATAATAAGAAGAGGAGCACTTACCCAAATAGGCAAGTGCTCCTCTTCTTATTTATAAATTTGCTTTATTTAGACCAATTGGACTCTTTCTCGTCTTCATCGGTATAATCAGACATGGTCAGTGGTTCCTTGGGAACAACGGCCACTTTGTAGAACCGATTTTTGTCTTTTTCCAGCAAAACAAAGATTAGATTCTCGAACTCATATTCTTCCTGTTCGTTCATCTCGGGACGATGGCTGTAGAGCCATCCACCAATGGTGTCCCACTCATCTGCATCCAGGCTGGACATAAACATGTCGTTCACCTTCGATAAGGAAACCTTGCCATCCATAATGACATAGTTCTCATTGATGACTTGAATATCTTCCACTTCGTCTGCGTCGAACTCGTCGCGAATCTCACCAACAATCTGCTCAAGCACATCCTCGATGGTTACAATTCCGGAAGTTCCTCCATATTCGTCGACAAGTACGGCGATATGTACGCCATCCTTCTGCATTTTCTTGAGCAAGTCCTTCACAGGAGTTGTTTCGTGAACAGCCGATACAGGCTGAATCAGGGAGGATAGATCAACAGGTTCATCGTTTCCGTAAAGTTCCAGGAAGAATTGTTTCGTATTAATGATACCGATGATATCGTCTTTACTCTCATTCACTACTGGAAAACGTGTATATTGTTCTTCACGGATGATCTCCAGGTTTTCCTCGTTTGTTCTATTCACATAAAGGCAGACCATATCGGTCCGGGGTACCATGATTTCTTTGGCTAACATCTCATCAAAAGCAAAGATCCGGCTTACGTAACCGAACTCGGCTTGGTTGATTTTACCACTTTCAAAGCTTTCATTAATGATGATCTGCAACTCTTCTTCGGAGTGTGCATCTTCATGTTCAGAAGCAGGTTTGATTCCGAACAGTTTCACCAGTTGGTTCGCTGAGCCGTTTAACAGCCAGATAAAAGGATACATAATTCGGTTAAACCAGATGATAGGTGTAGACGTCAGCAGTGCAACAGTCTCGGCTTTCCGGATTGCAATCGTTTTTGGAGCGAGTTCACCAACCACAACATGCAGATACGTGATGGAAGCAAACGCGATTACAAACGATAAGAATGAAGAAACCGCCTCAGGAATTTGCAAGCTTTCGAACACAGGGTGGAGAATCTTCTCTACCGTTGGTTCACCCAGCCAGCCCAGTCCCAGAGATGTGATCGTGATTCCAAGCTGGCAGGCAGACAAATATCCGTCCAGATTGGCAACGGCTTGTTTAACAGCCAGCGCACGCTTGTTTCCTTCTGCAATCATTTGATCGATCCGGCTCGGACGAACCCGTACCAGAGCGAATTCCACTGCGACAAAAAACGCCGAAAGTCCTATCAAAAAAGCAACCAATACTAAATTTAACGCATACCTCTCACTTTCCATTCACTGCTCTTCTCCTTTAGGTAATAAGTTTTTAACGATTATTATATCTAATTTTACGTAAGAAGACCACCTCCAGACAAAGAAATGAGGAAGAGTCTGGAAGGTGAAATGAGCAGATTGGCGTCACAATGCGAATCTGCTCCATCATTAAACTGATATGTAGAAGGTAACACAGTCAGAATATACAATGAACGAAGTAGAAATTTGAATTTCCAGAATCAAGTATTCCGTCTGCTTATGTAAAGTTTTATCTAAGCAAACGTTACGAATAGGGGGTACATTGGGTATCTATGATTAGCTGTATACATAATCGTCAAAGATGTGTAGGTGAGAGAAAGGCAAGGCCATGAAGCTTGCCACTTGAGGAGGAAGCCGAATGTTCTGGCTGGTCATTATATTACTCGTATTTATTTTCCAGGCAGCCACAATTCTTTTGCTGGAATTTCGTAATCCGGCTAAAGCTGTGGCTTGGCTGTTTATTTTGTTCTGCGTGCCTTTGATCGGTTTTGTGGTGTACTATTTCGTGGCGCAGGATTATAACAAACGAAAAAAACTCCGCAAGGGTGGATCGCGCATCTTCCGTGAAATGAAGGAAACGATCTGGGAACAAGCCCACATCATTGGAGATGTCGAACAGATGCCTGGCGATCGTTTCAGCCACCAGCATCGATTGTTTAACCTATTATCCCATCTGTCGGAGAGCCCGATTACAGGTTGTAACCACAGTACGGTACTCACAAATGGTGAAGAGGCGTTTGCCGCAATGCTGAGGGAAATGGAAAAAGCAAAGCACCATCTGCATGTGGAATTTTACATTTTCCGTGATGATGTGATCAGTACGAAGTTTCAGGATGTCATGATTCGCAAGGCACAGGAGGGCGTGAAGGTTCGGTTTATTTGTGACGGTCTCGGCAGTCACAAGATGAGCTGGAGTTTTATTCGCAAACTGCAGGATGCAGGTGTGGAATTTCATTATTTTCTACCGCCACTGATTGCAACGATTGACCGAAGAGTCAACTACCGGAATCACCGTAAAATTGTTGTTGTGGATGGACAGGTTGGCTTCGTGGGTGGCATTAATGTAGGCGATGATTACCTTGGACAATATCCAGAGGTGGGTTTCTGGCGGGATACACATGTGCAGATCGAGGGAGATGCCGTGTACTTCCTGCAAAGTACGTTCCTGAACGACTGGAAATTGGCTTCCGGTGAGCGAATTACCGAACCCCAGCTTGCGGAATTGTTTCCACCCCATATCTGTAGCGGGGAAGAACGAATTCAGATTCTGGCCAGTGGGCCGGATCAGGACTGGGATGCCATTCAGGAAATGTGTTTTGGGGCGATTTCGGTAGCCTGTGACCGAATTTACATTACCACACCTTATTTTATTCCTGATCCTGCCCTGTATGAGGCACTCAAAACAGCTGCTGTCAGTGGCGTTGATGTGAAAATTATCATTCCGTATCAATCCGATTCAAAGCTTGTTCATTTGGCATCCCTTTCATATGTAGAGGAACTTCTGCGAGCAGGTGTTGAGTTCTTCCAATATCGCAAAGGTTTTGTACATGCCAAAGTGATGATTGTGGATGAGTTGCTTGCAACGGTAGGCACGGCCAATATGGATATGCGCAGTTTTTTTTGCAATTTTGAGTTAACGGCTGTCCTGTTCGAGTCCTCTCCGATTCGTCGTTTGATCACTGATTTTGAACGTGATCTCGGGGAATGCAGTCAGATCGATGGGGAGGTATTTCAGAAGCGTTCACGACGGCAAAAAGGCGCAGAAATGCTTTCTCGGATGCTTTCACCGCTTCTTTAGCCGATTTAGGGCAGATTTCTGAAGATAAGTTCACTTTTTGTGAATTTATCTTCTTTTTGCTAAGTATTTTGCGCAAATTTGATCTTTTATGATATAATAGATATATAAATCATGTCTTGGCGAAGGAGGGGAGTCTGCGGGAAAACAGGCTCCCTTTTGCTCTCTTTTGAAAGTGCAAACCGGGATGAATAACATTTTGAATCCATTTTATATCGCCTTTAGATGCTTGCGCTGTATAGCCAGGGTACATATAGAACGCAGTTTGCTGTTCTCCATATGTAGATTCACCCTGAGTATTTAAATGATTTATAAAATGGATTCACACACTGATTTAACGGGGGGATACCATGTCCAATGTAACGGTGAAAGAACTAACAGCCAAGCAAGCTGACCGCGGGGTCAAAAGCTCGGTGTTTACATTAAAGTTGCTGCAACGTATTGTGATGATTCTGATCGGTGCTGCACTAATGGCTGTATCGCTTGAAGTGTTTCTCGTACCGAATGGTGTTATTGATGGTGGGATTACGGGGATATCAATTATGGTGTCAGAACTTACACATCTGCCACTCGGAGTGTTCCTGACCTTGCTTAACTTGCCTTTCCTGATTCTGGGTTACAAGCAGATTGGTAAAACATTTGCGTTATCCACGCTGCTGGGGATCGTGGTCATGTCCATCGGGACATCATTATTGCACCATGTACCTGCATTAACACCAGGGGAGCCTTTGCTCGGAGCTGTATTTGGCGGATTGATCCTGGGTGTGGGTGTTGGACTTGTCATTCGGTCTGGCGGTTCACTGGATGGTACGGAGATTGTGGCGATCTTGCTTAGTGAGAAGTCACCTTTGTCTGTAGGACAGATCGTATTGTTCATTAACGTGTTTATTTTCGCAGGTGCAGGATTTGTATTCGGCTGGCCGAATGCCCTGTATTCCATGATTGCATATTATATTGCGATGAAGATGATTGATATTGTGAATGAAGGACTTGACCAGTCCAAATCGGTATGGATCATTAGTGAGAAATATCGTGATATCGGTTCAGCCCTGACAGACCGTCTTGGTCGTGGTGTAACTTTCCTGGATGGAGAGGGCGGATTCAGCGGGGACGAGAAAAAGATCATTTTTGTCGTGATTACCCGTTTGGAAGAAGCGAAGCTGAAGACCATCGTTGAAGATTGGGACCCGCAAGCCTTTGTGGCTATCGGTAACATTCATGACGTGAAGGGCGGACGTTTCAAGAAAAAAGGTATCCATTAGCGATTGATATATACATGAATGATAATAGCCGACACCCTTGTGATGAGGGAGTCGGCTATTTTTTCTTCAAATGTTTGAGAATGAGCTCTACCGGTTGGGGTTCAACAGCTGCGATTAAATCACCGGTTTGGTTCAAGCGTTCAATAATGTTCATCAGATGGTAATCCTGGATGGAGACGTTGCTTCTAACCTCATCCCAAGTAAGGGGTGTAGAGACAGTGGCGCCGGATTTGGCACGTGGTGTATAGGGAGCGGCAAGGGTCTTGCCTCCATAATGCTGGAGATAGTCAAAATAAATGCGGTCTCCACGGTCCTTTTTAAGTCGTTCCAGTGTGAACAGATCCGGGTGCTTCTGAGTGACATATTTGCCTACAAAATAACCAACCTCTCTCAATTCATCAAAGGTTACCCCTTGCACAATGGGAACGATGATCTGAACTCCTGTTGCGCCCGAAGTTTTGGGAATGGACCTCAGACCAAGGGAAGTCAGGGTTTCGCCAACGATGAGTGCGGCCTGCATGATCCGGGGTTCATGTTCCTGAGAGGGGTCCAGATCAATCATCCATTCACTGGGCAGATGGCTTCCCACAGTATGCAGAGAAGGATGAAATTCAAGTGCAGCCAGATTACCAAGCCATAACAATTCGGGAAGTCCATTCATGACCACATAGCGGATGCCGTCGTGAACTTCAGTGCGCACATAATCTGGTACGGGCTCAGGGGCATTCTTTTGATAGAAAAATGTTCCTCCAGCGCCGTGGGGATATCTTATCGTGGTGAGAAGTCGATTGCTCGTATACGTGAGCAGATAAGGAGCCAGAGCGGCCAGCTTTTGCAGATAGATGGCTTTGGTAACGCCCGCTTCCGGCCATAAGAGCTTGTCCGGGTTGGTGACCGTCAGCTCAGTGCCTTCTATTATGATGGTTCCCTGGATCTTGGGGGTCATATGGAATACCTCCTATATACTTAATGAATTATTGAAACATGGGCCGAAACACGAGTGCAGCGAACTCTTCATCATGGAAGAAGCTGGTTCGCCAGGCAATCCTCGCGGGTTACATCCGCGAAGGTTTGAATACTGGGATGGCGTAGAGTGTTATGATGAGTCAGCTCCATATATTGCACTTTGACTCCTATTCGCGGTTCCACCCAGGTGGTCTCTGCACTGCGCTCGGGTACATTATGGAACGGTCTGTCCTGCCTGATCAGAGGCTCGACTTGATGTGTGAGTTCCCGCCACATATTGGAGTTCAATTTGCCAGTCCCGACATGACCAATATAGACAAAATCAGGCCCATCATATACACCGACGGCGACGGCATTCACAATACCGCTCCGGTACGTGACTCCCCCGATCATGGCATATACGTCATGCATGATTTTGACCTTCTGCCAGCGCTGGTCCTTGCCCTGTATGCCATAACTGCTGGTGAGATCCTTGCAGACAATGCCTTCCATCTGATGTTGTCTCATGACCGTAAGCAGGGAAGCGGCATCAAGTGTATTGGTGACCTCCTGAACATGGGGAGCGGTGTTAAGCACCTCGTGCAACAGGCGCTGTCGATCTGCCAAAGGCTGATCCGTCACCCATTTCCCCTCATAGAACAGGATATCAAATACCATATATGTGACCGGAATCTGATGTATGGCTTGGGCGATACCTTCGGGTCTGCTCATCCGATCCCGCCGCAGAACGTGATAAAACGAAGGTTTTCCGGTATCCGGGTCCAGCGCAATAACTTCTCCATCCAAGATATAGGAGGAGCCTGAACACAGATTGCGTGGTGTTACCAGTTCGGGATACTGTGCGGTTCGATCATGTAATCTGCGATTCACCAGGCGCAGCTCATGCCCATCCTCATAGGCAAGCATGCGGACTCCATCCCACTTGACCTGGGCAATCCATTGCGGCCCTGTGGGCAAAGTATCTCTGGATATGGGTTCGAACGGAATCAGCGGTTTGAACATGGGGAACTCCTCTCTCGTACACCAATTAGCTCAGGTTAATTGGGAATTTTACTATATTTTTTGAAGCGGGACTTCATATGATGCACCAGAATGAGCAGTAATGGAAGTGCTATACCACAGGTCAGATCCCAATCAATCCAATAGGGAATAACGACCTTGAGATAAAAGTTCTCGTTTGGAGAGATTAGAATTGACATGGCGAGAATAAGCATGGCACCCGGCAGGATCAGAGAACGGTGACTGGACAAGCGAAACAGATGAGCGATGCCCAGGACAAAACCGTAGAAGAACAGAGCGGCTTTGAAGAAAACTGCAATAATCCAGACCGATGCTATGAAAGCTTCGATGCGTTGCATAAAGTTTCCGATATTGATCTTCTGTGAAAGGTTGAATGAAGCGAACCAGTGATGCTGGGTCATCCATGGTCCCATAACGAGCAGACACATACTTAGCGTCAGTGTGAGTAACAATCCGCCAATCATCCCTGCTAACAGAATGTCTTTCTCCAGATGGGGCTCATTTTTAGTGTAGGGAAAAAACATCATGAAGATGCATAGCTCACAGTAGGGATAGGTGAGTACAGCAACAAAACCTTTGAATGGATCAAGAAACCCTTGTGCCAGCACAGGTTGGATGTTGGCCAAACGTACATGGGGGATTAGACACACCGTCAGAATAAGCAGAAACAACACGATCAGAGGAAGAAAGACCTCAGCAGTTTTACCAATGCTCTCCAGACCCGACAGAAGCCCCCAGACAAGCGCACACATAAAAACCAAATGCAGAATCAGTAATGGAGATTCCGGCAAGATCTGAGTAGACATAAAATCGCCAATCTCCCTAATGAACGTTGAGGTACTGATCAGGAAATAAAAGAGATAAAAAGAGCCAAACAAGGTTCCGATCCAGGGTCCCAGTGTTCGAAGAGCATTTTGAATCAGATTTAACCGGGGATGCAGTTTGTAGGCAACTAGCATAATGAAGAGTATTCCCAAGCCCCCTACGACTCCCAATAAGGCTGATAACCAGGCATCCTGATGAGCGTAGGATGTGATCATGGAAGGGAAGACCAGAATCTGCTCCCCAATTGTGCACAGGAACATGAGTGAAGCGAGCTGTCTAACTGTCAAACGTCCCTTTTCGATCATGAGGTATCTCCTTAACATATCTTGTCTATGTATTGGTTAGAATGCACCAATTGTGCCAGTTTTATAAAAGCCAACTCAAAAAGCCCGGGTAACTGATCTCTCTGTGATGTAGAGAAATCAGTTACCCGGGCTTAATAAAATGAGGTTAAGCAAGCATATTGTAACGCCTAAACAAAATCAGTTCGCAGTTGTCAGACGTATACGAATATTTTGTGGGTCTACCGTAAACCAGGTACCCTCCACTTGGGTAACGACTGCACCGGATTGACGCAATTGTTCAAGTGCCTGATCCAATTGTTCCTGTGTGGCGTACACAATGGTGAAGTAGTCAATTCCTGTAGCGTTATCTGGATTAACAGGTGCGTTCACTCCCGCCCAGATATTAAGTCCCAGATGATGATGATAACCGCCTGCGGATACAAATAGTGCTGACATGTTAGCGAAGTTACCCACGATATCAAAACCGAGTATGCCGGTGTAATAGTTGCGTGCTTCTTCCAGGCTGCGGACGTGGAAATGTACATGACCAATAACGGTGCCAGTAGGCAGGCCTTGCCAAGGTTCATTCTCCGAGATGGCAAACAGGCTTTCCACATCAACAGGATCACTTGCCATCACGTAGTTATTGTCGCTATCCCGTTTCCAGGTATCACGTGCACGGTCGGCATAGATCTCAATCCCGTTTTGATCGGGATCGGAGATATAGAAGGCTTCGCTGACCAAGTGATCGCCTTGGCCGATATCGATGCCGGATGCAGCCAGATTACGAAGAGCAAGACCCAGGGACTTGCGGTCAGGCAACAGGATGGCGAAATGATACAAGCCAGCGTGTGAGCGTTCTGGCAGGGTAATTCCATCCGTGAGCTCTTCCAATCGCAGCAGGGACTGTTTTCCGTCGGCTGTCAACGTGGCCAATTTGTCACTACGCTTCAGTAATTTCAATCCAACCACTTCGGTATAGAACTTAATTGAACGGTTCAGGTTCATGATTCGCAGACTCACTTCACCCAGATGGGTTGTGGCAGGGATTTGATACGTTGTATTCATGATTGTTTCCTCCTGTTAATAGATAATATGGGTTCTCGTTTGATTGTGTATATGCGTTGAAAACGGATTATTTAATTGCATACTGTTGAAGTAGAATTACAGGGTGACTGTATATTCATAAATAAGTTACTTTTCATAAGTTAATATAAAATATAAATCAGCTTTCGTCAATCGTATTTTACGATTAAAACTGGAGTTTTATTGACAAGAACTGCTTCAATAGTTCTGTAAAACAAAAAAATCCGACTGTAAAGCCGGACTTGAGTTGAACGCATTACACACGCATATAACGATATCGGTCTTGCCTGAGCGACATTCAAACTTTTGGTTTGGGTGTCGCCTTTTTTCTTTTGGCTGGTGCAGCAGGTGTATCGGATTCTCCTCCGGCAACCGCTTGAGCAGGCGTTTTTCGCGGTGCACGTTTCTTAGGCTTGGCCGTTGTTGTCCCAGGGTCAGCCGGAATAGGCTTCACGGCCTCGATACTTGCCTGCAAGGCAGCCATCAAATCCATCACATTAGCTTCAGGTTTGGCTGGAGCAATCTTGATTTCCTCGCCCGCCACTTTGTGCTGGATAAGGTCCAGCAGTTTGCTGCGATAGTCATCGGTGTATTTACCGGGTTCAAAAGGCGTGGACAATTGATCAATCAGCAACTTTGCCATCGTGAGTTCCTTTTCATTCACGTTCTGCACTTCCGGCAAGTTGGGCACCTGGGAGACAGGACGAATCTCGTCCGGATAGAAAATCGTCTCCATGGAGAGGCAATCTTCCAGCACACGTATGGCAGCCAGACTGCTCTTCGAGCGGATGGAGATTTTGGCAATGCCAATTTTGCCGGTATCCCGCATTGCGTTCATCAACAGCTGGTAAGCATTTCCCCCAGCCTGATCGGGCGATAGGTAATATGTTTTCTGGAAATAGATCGGGTCAATCTCGGTCAAGTCGACAAAATCGAGTATGGTAATGGTTTTGCTGGAGGAATCATTTAACGCTTCCAATTCATCTTTCTCGAAGAGTACAAACTTTCCTTTTTCATATTCATAACCTTTGGTGATCTCTTCCCACTTCACGTCCACTTCACAGGAGGGACATTGACGAACATAAGCGAGCGGGCTGCCGCAGACTTTATGGATATAGCGCATGGAGATGTCTTTGTCTTCGGTAGCCGAGAACATTTTGACAGGGACATGCACAAGGCCAAAACTGATTGCACCTTTCCAGACGGTATGCATAGATCGGCTCCTTTCAAAAGGTTGTTCAAAAATTCCATCTTCTCGGTACTGAAAAACGGACTTTTTGAACACGGATTTATATTTAATAGTATGGGCATCTGGCGCGAGGGATAATCGTCTTGTAGCCGAACGAATTCGTATGGTTCGGCGAGACTCGGGGATGATAACAGAAACATGCTTCGGATTCCAACAGGAAGATGAGCATGGGATAAGTAAAATAGTTTTTCTCGCAGCACATATGCCGGGAGGTGCAATATTGAAGAACAAACGTGATGAGGAAGAAGCTCACAAGCATGCATTTTCTCCGTATCCTCTTGCCAAAGTCGAAAGTGCTGAAGAATTCTATACACCTGCTACAGCTGTAAACTGGGAAGCGGTCACTTCGGAAGAATTGCCCCTTGATCGGGAGTCGTTCATGCTTGACATTGACCGGATGGTGAATGAAGGGTTAGGCGGGGGACAGGTTACGGAAGATAACGGTTATATTGGTGAAAGTACAACAGATAGCATGGTTCGAGAGTCACATGATGATCCGGAAGGGGAGTATGAATAAGATGATGGATGCAAAGCGCGCCAAAGCGATCTATGATTCCAAGGATACCATTGCCGTTACATTGGAGGGAGATCCAGTCTGGATCGAGAATGTAGATGAAGCCAATGGCATGGCAACCGTTCAGGTTGGCAGCAGACCGGGAAATACCCAGACGGTTCGTGTGGATCGCTTGGAGGAGTAGATACAAGTAGCATATAGTTATTGAGGCATTCGAGAATGAATCAAAGCTGAAATATATGCATAACACGGCCGGTACCGAGAGGTGCCGGTTTTTGGTTTTTCCCAGTAGGTGTCTGAAACTTCGAAGGAAGCGAGTTTTGAGACACGTCTAATAATGCATGTTATAATTTCCGCTCGCCTCCTTGGATGTTGCGGGGGAAGAAAGGGACCGATATAATAAGGTTCAAAGTGAACTCAGGCGGCTGGACCGCCAAAGGTGGGGCGAATATTGAATCAGACGCACGAGCAGTGGGTGTATCAATCCCATGGCATTGCAGATACAGAAGCACTCGCTTCCGCACTCGCCAGTCAGGCAAACGCCGGCATGGTGATTGCTTTGGATGGTGATCTGGGCGCGGGAAAAACGGCATTTTCACAGAAATTTGCCTGGCATTTGGGTGTACGTGATGTGGTAAGCAGTCCCACATTCACGCTAATCAAGGAGTACGAAGGGCGTCTGCCTTTATATCACATGGATGTATATCGCATATCGCTGGAAGAAGCGGATGAGCTTGGACTTGATGAATATTTCTATGGAGCCGGAGTCAGTCTGGTGGAGTGGTCGAGTATCATTCCCGAATTGCTGCCGCAAGAGCACTTGCATGTGCAGATTGAAACAACGGGCCTGGAGGATCGAACGATTACACTGGATGGGTACGGCGAGACTTATGCAGCCATGTGCCGACAGTTCAGACAGAATGGGGTCAAATGATGATGGAAGATTTACAAAAAGAGCCGCGTCAGCGGTTTTTGGCGTTGGATACATCGACCGCAGTGATGGCAGCTGCGATGATGGAAGATCATGCGCTTCTGGAAGAACGCAATGAACGGGCTGAGCGTAACCATTCGGTACACGTTGTACCGGTGATGGAGCAGCTGCTGGCCGCTAGCAACACACAGCCTGGGCAACTTGACGGCATTGCCGTTGGCGTTGGCCCAGGCTCGTACACGGGCATCCGCATTGCGGTGACCGCGGCGAAGACACTGGCCTGGGCGTGGGACATCCCCGTAGCCGGGGTGTCCAGCCTTCAGGCCATCGCCTGGGGCGGCTGGCACAGCGGCCTCGCCGCCAAGGCAGAAGCTGCGGCAGAGGATGCCGCAGCAGGGGCTGGCGGAACGCCATCCGCGGACCAGGGCAGCACCTGTGCTGCCCCTGTCCACTGGATCGTTCCGCTTGTGGATGCACGGCGCGGTCAAGCGTGCACCGCGCTGTTTGCCTCCGCCGGGAGCGATGCGCCCCGGCGTCTGGCGCCTGATGCCATCCGCAAGATGGACGGATGGCTGGAAGCTCTCGCCGCCCGTATGGCGGAGGCAGCGCCGGAAGAGCGGCCCGCAGCCGTCTGGATCGTCGGCGAGACGGGCCCTCATGCTGCGGCAGCGGCGGAGCTTCGCTGCCCCGCAGGAACGGCGCTCCAGCTCGTACCTTATGAGCTGGAAGGCCGCTGGGTTGGGCGCCTTGGCGCCGCCGCGCTGCTTGCAGGTCAGCGTGATGACGTGCATGCGCTGGTGCCAAACTACACCCAGCTGTCTGAAGCGGAAGCCAATCTGCTGCGCAAAGGCTAAAGGGGGAGGGGAAGCAGATGGACAATGTGGCGAATAATAAGCAGGAAGCAACGCTTCAGTTCAGGTTCATGACACTCGCGGATATTCCCGATGTGATGGAGATTGAACATGAGGCCTTTACCCTGCCCTGGACGGAAGAAGCATTTCAAAATGAATTGACACACAATCATTTTGCTAAATATATGGTGATGGAATTGGAAGGCAAGGCCATTGGCTATGCAGGTATGTGGACAATCATGGATGAAGCCCATATTACCAATATTGCAGTCAGAGGCGCGTATCGTGGACGCAAGCTTGGCGAAAAGTTACTGGATGAATTAATGAGCACAGCGGCTTATCTCGGGATGGAACGAATGACACTGGAGGTCAGAGTCTCGAACAGCATTGCTCAGCGTTTATATCAGAAAAAAGGGTTTGAATCGGCGGGTCTTCGTAAAGGGTATTACTCCGATAACGGGGAAGATGCGATGATTATGTGGGCGAACTTGCCGTCTGCAGGCCGGAGCGGCGAAGAGGAAGGAAGCGTACTGGATTCATGAACGAACTTAATGAAAAAATAAATTCTGCACCATCCTACATTTTGGCGGTGGAGACAAGCTGTGATGAAACATCGGTAGCAGTAGTCAAAGATGGACGGGAAGTGCTGTCCAATCTGATCTCAAGTCAGATCGAGACGCATAAGGCATTTGGTGGTGTTGTACCTGAAGTGGCTTCACGCAAACACGTTGAAGTCATTACGTTGATGCTGGAACAGGCGATCGAACAGTCCGGCATTCGTCCACGTGATCTAAGTGCTATCGCCGTGACGCAAGGTCCGGGGCTGGTCGGAGCACTACTGGTGGGTATCGTTGCAGCCAAAACGATGGCGATGGCACTGGGCAAACCGCTCATTGGCACACATCATATTGCGGGGCATATCTATGCCAACCGACTTACTCATGAACTGCAATATCCAGCGATGGCACTGGTCGTATCTGGTGGACATACAGAACTCGTGCATATGGAATCCGAGGGCAAATTCAAACTGATTGGTCGTACACGTGATGATGCTGTAGGCGAAGCGTATGACAAAGTAGCACGGGCACTGGGTTGTCCTTATCCGGGAGGCCCGCATGTGGACCGGATGGCGTCTGAAGCGGAGGATGTAGTGCCATTACCACGGGTATGGCTGGAAGCAGGTTCGTACGATTTCAGTCTCAGTGGTCTGAAGTCTGCTGTACTGAATGTGCTCAACCAGGCCAAAATGCGCGGAGAAACCTTGGAGCCGTCTGCGGTTGCACGTGGTTTCCAGGAAGCTGTTGTTGAAGTACTGGTGGAGAAAGCGGTTAGAGCAGTTCGTGAATATGGTTCACGTCAACTGTTATTATGCGGTGGTGTTGCAGCTAACCGGGGGTTACGCTCGGCATTACAGGAGCGATGCACGAAGGAAGGGCTTGAACTGTTAATCCCGCCAATGGAATATTGTACGGATAATGCGGCCATGATAGGAGCAGCTGCGTATCTGAAATGGCAGCGGGGAGAAATTGCTGAATTTGATGCGAAGGCAGATCCGGGACTTTCTCTGGAGGAATGGTCCGTTCAATCTGTATAGTAAGGCAGTTTGAGATTAAGAGTTGACAGCTGGGATGTAAAGAATGTATATTTAGTTACAAATTTAAACAGGAATTCAGATTCCTGAACTGATAAACGCGATGAACAGGAATAGTAAGGTCAATCCCGGTCTTAGAGAGCTGCGGTATGGTGCAACGCAGTCGAAGGAAACCTGAAACTCACCTGGAAGCGGAACGATGGAACACGGTGACTCCCTGGGAGAATCCGAAGGCCGATTATGGCCCAAAGTACATGGTTACGGGTTGCCTCCGTGAATGGGCCGTTGTCGGTAGGACCGTTATTACAAGGATCAACTGACGATAACTGAGGGGGCTTTCAGGCTGCTTTAAGTGATCCGGATATGCGAAAGCATTCAGGGGTTGTCTTGAATGAACAGGAAGGAAGTCAACAAGAGTGGTACCGCGAAGGTGAACAGCCTGTCGTCTCTTGCATTATTGCATGAGGTGGCAGGTTTTTTTGATTTTCAAAATAAGGCTGAATGAAGTTAGGTCATATTATAAATGTGATGAACGGGAGCAGTAGAATGATAAAGCGCTCAGAGAGCTGCGGGGTGGTGCGACGCAGTGGCTGGAATCATTCGAATCTCGCCCGGGAACGGAGCTGTGGAAGCGTGGGGACGATATCAATCGCCCAGTTGTCCTGATGGACAACAACATGTGTTACACAGCAACGGTTAACCCCCGTTATAGGGTGTTTCTCCGAATTCCAGTGGTGTCGTGCGTGTACGTACATCCAGCGAATCGGAGACGACGAGGTGGATGGAGTCCGGCGCAAGCCTGGCCCATCAAGCGAGAGTGGTACCGCGGAGGGGATAATAACCCGCCGTCTCTTATATGAGATGGCGGGTTATTTGTGTTTGCTGCCGGCAGCAGGGTGGGCATGGGAAGAACCATATGGAGATTGAAAAATCAGAAGGTCAGGGTGTAAGTCGACGTACACTCTGTCATGAAGGTAAGCAGGATATACAACGAACGAGTAGTGAACATTGAACAACAAGTACAGGCACTAAACATTCAACAGGTATTAGTGATCACCAAGGACTAAGCTACAAACAACATACACGTTTACAAACAAAACATATAACAACAGGGACGGCGATCAGCGGGTGTTCTGTGGCACGTGGATCGTAACGAAAATATTTATAAAAATTTGATGGAGGTTGATGGATATGACAACAACTAATAACAAACGCATGATTGAGATTTTTGATACAACGCTGCGTGATGGAGAACAGGCACCAGGAGCAAGTCTGCAACCCGAGCAAAAGATTGAACTGGCACACCAACTGGCTTCTCTGGGTATCGACGTCATTGAGCCTGGATTCCCGATCTCCAGTCCAGGTGAGTTCGCGGCGGTTCAGGCGATTTCGAGACAGTTGCAGAACGTGGAGATCTGTGGATTCGCGCGTGCGGTCAAAGGTGATATCGATGCAGCAGTTCAAGCAACAGCGGATGCAGCACGTCGCCGAATTCACCTGTTTATCTCTTCTTCGGATATTCATATTGAGCATCAACTACGCCGTCCGCGCAGTGAAGTGGTGGCTACCGCTCGTGAGATGGTATCTTATGCACGCCAGTTCACGGACATCGTAGAGTTCACAGCGATGGACGCTGCCCGTACCAAGATGGACGATCTGATTGAAATGGTTGAAGTCGCCATTGAAGCTGGAGCGACCATTATTAATCTGCCGGATACGGTCGGATATGCCCTGCCACATGAGTATGGCGAGATGTTCCGCCGGGTGCGTGAGGGTGCAAGAGGTGGCGATCAGGTTCGTTATAGTGCTCACTGTCACAATGATCTTGGCCTGGCCGTAGCCAATAGCTTGGCTGCGATTGCCAATGGTGCTTCTCAGATTGAAGTGACCATTAATGGTATCGGAGAACGGACAGGGAACTGTGCACTGGAAGAGCTGATTATGGCGCTGGAGACTCGGGGAGACGCAATTGGTGCAACGACGAACATTAAGCTGAATCAGCTGTATGAGACTTCACGTCAGATTAGCCGTGCGATGCACTTCCCGATTGCGTACAACAAACCAGTGGTGGGACGTAATGCATTCCAGCATGAATCCGGCATCCATCAGGATGGTCTGCTGAAGAATCGGAGCACCTATGAAATTATGGACCCGGAAGCGCTGGGTATTCCACGCAGCATGATTATTTTGGGCAAACACTCCGGTCGTCACGCCCTGAAGGATCGGGTTCGCAAATACGGTTTTGAGCCGGATGAGCAACAGATGGAGCAATTGTATGAGGTGTTCAAAGAAACCGCAGACCAGCAAAAAGTGGTCAGTGACGACCAGTTATTACAGATGGTTAGCCAGACCATGAATATTCCTGCACAGGATTATGAATTGGTTGAATTGCAGGTGACGGCCGGCAGCATGACGGATCGAATGGCTGCCGTTCGTATTCGCACAAGTGCTGGAGAACAATCTTACTCCGCTGTTGGCGGGGGACCCGTGGATGCAACCATCCGTGCGATTGGTCAGAGCATTTCCGATGATATTGCATTTGTAGATATGGAGATGCATGCCTTGAGTGGTGGAGAGGGTGCAAGTGCAGAAGCTGTAGTTACCGTGGAGCGTGCAGGACGTGAGTTCCGGGGAACAGCAACACATAATGATATCGTCATGGCTGCCGGTTTGGCTTATGTAGCGGCTTGTAATGCTGCTGGGCTGAAGGCCGAGTCTTCCGAACATCATGAACAAGAAGCGCATGCGTAAAATATCTTCTGCCAGATCGCATCTACAGCGGCAATAGTAGCAATTGCAATTCGTTGTAAATATGCATGGCATATAGTAAATAAATGACGGGCAGGCCTTGAACGACAAAGGTCTGCTTTTGTCTTATTATGTAGGTACATTGATGAGTGGAATGATGCATTTGTCAAGGTGTTATTATAGTTATCCACATATCCAGTGTAATTTGTGGGTAACTATCCCAAAGCCAAACCAGCATAGTTTTCGAAACGAAAAGGGTTTAGGGGATAGAATGACTCCTTACTATCCACAAAGTTGTGGATAAAGTGGATAACTTGGTGGATAAATATGGTTTTTGTGTGTAAAAGGCTATTCTACCGCTGTATAATTAAGCTTATTAATGTGCTTGCTATCTTGCTTTCTTGTGGATAAGTGTAAGGGACAGGGGGATAAAAATATTTCTCTTCATTCGAGTAAATTTGACAAAAGTCAAAACAGCTCCCCTAAGTAGAGTTCATTCTCAAGGAACATAAAGAAGATAGGGTGCTTAGCTTCAATACGCATCCTCAACAAACAAAAAGCTGATCCCAATAAGGAATCAGCCGGTGGTACTACTATAATTGTATGACGCGATCAAGCCATGGTCTGAGTCTGTACTATTCGTACTATTCCATAGCTAGTTCTTCCCAGTCCTCGTAGGCTTTGGTGAGTTCTGCTTTGTGTTCCTCCGATTGTTGCTGGAGTTCTTGCAGCTTCATATAATCCTGATAGATTTCAGGCAGAGCCATCTGTGCCTCAAGTTCGGTGATCTTCGTTTCCAACTCTGCAATCTGTTGTTCCAGAGCTTCCTGCTTGCGTTGTCGGTTGCGCTCTTCACGCTTCGCCTGTTTTTCCGCTTCGAATGAAGCCGCTCCGGATTTTTCGGTTGTGGCTGTGTTCAGATCGGATTTGGACGAGTTCTTGGACGAAGCCTGACGTGCCTCAGCAGCTTCACGTGCGATGTCCTCAAGCTCCTGTTTTTTCTCCACATAATCATCGTAATTACCGAGATATTGCTCTGTGCCGCCTGGATGAAGTTCAACAATGCGTTCAGCCATTTTGTTGAGGAAGTACCGGTCATGGGAGATGAACAGCAGGGTGCCTTCATAATCCATTAATGCCGCTTCCAGCACTTCTTTGGCAAACAGGTCGAGATGGTTCGTAGGCTCATCCAGAATGAGCATGTTGGCTTCCTTCAGCATCAGCTTGGAGAGAGACACACGTGCCTTCTCACCGCCGCTGAGGGAGGAGATTTTCTTGAGCACATCGTCACCGCTGAACAAAAAGTTCCCCAGTACGGTCCGAATGCGTGCTTCTTCCATCCCGGGATAGGCACTCCACAGTTCTTCCAGAACCGTGTTGGATGGATTGAGCCCAGTCTGTTCCTGATCGTAATAGCCGATCTGCACTTTTGTTCCCCATTGGATCTCTCCGGTTACCGGACGTAAACTTCCTGTAAGACACTTCAGCATGGTGGATTTACCAATACCGTTCGGTCCAATCAAAGCAACCGTTTCCCCACGCCGCAGATCGAAGGATACATTGCGGAATAATGGAGAAGCCTCGTCATAAGCGACAGACAGCTGATCCACTCGAAGCACTTCCTTGCCTGACATAACGGCGGTTTCGAAGGAAAAATGGGCTTTTTTCAAATCTCCCATCGGTTTATCAAGCCGCTCCATTTTGTCGAGGGCTTTGCGCCGGCTTTGCGCCCGTTTGGTCGTCGAAGCACGTACAATGTTTTTCTGAACAAAATCTTCCATCTTGGAGATTTCGCCTTGCTGTTTCTCATATTGCTTCATCTGAGTTTCATATTCGGCAGCTTTGAGCTCCATATAACGGCTGTAATTGCCCGTATATTTTTTGGAGCGGTGACGTTCGATCTCAACGATGGTTGTTACAAGTCGATCAAGGAAGTACCGGTCATGGGATACCACGAGCAGTGCGCCTGAATAACCTCTCAGATAATCTTCCAACCAAGTGAGGGTGGCGATATCGAGATAGTTGGTAGGCTCGTCCAGCATGAGCAGATCGGGTGCCTGAAGCAAAATACGAGCAAGCGCAAGGCGTGTCTTCTGCCCGCCGCTCAGAGTAGCAATGGGGGTGTCTGGCGAAAATTCGCCGAATCCCATTCCGTGCAGTACGCTGCGAATGCGGGTTTCCATCTCATAACCGCCATGGTCCTTGAACCAGTCGGAGCGTTTCGCATAACGTTCCAGCAGGTCAGCATACTTTTTCTCATCTTCCATCTGGGCAGGGTCGGCAATATCACGTTCCATCTGACGCAAATCGGCTTCAGCCTGTGTCAGGTGAGCGAAGACGTTCATCATTTCTTCCCAGATGTTACGGTCGGATTGTAGCCCGCTGTTCTGAGCGAGGTAACCGAGCGTCGTTTCTTTGGACTTGAAAATCTGTCCTCCGTCATAGGACATTTCACCGGCTACAATTTTGAGCAAAGTGGATTTCCCTGCACCGTTTACACCAACGAGGCCGATGCGCTCGCGTTCTAATATTTGTAAGTTCACGCCGTCCAGGATTGGATCGACACCAAAACGTTTGATAATTCCGGATACTTGCAGCAGCATAAAATTAAGTTCCTCCATAGGTCCAGTTCTTGATATGACAACTATATCCCAGTTTACATGAAATACAGAGCAATTGCACCGATTGGGAACGCATGGGGCATGTAGTCTTTTTGATCAATCAATGATAAACTGAAAGAAGGCATGTTATTACATGAGGATTTTGCAGAAAATGAATCATTTTAACCATTCAACAAGATGACAACTGGTCATAACATATAAATTGTTTTTAATGAGAGCTTTTTTCTACCTTCCCTATCAACAGGAGGTTATTCAAGGATATGCAGGATCATGCGGAACTGAAAAGTCAGCTTCGATCTAGACTGAGACAGAGCCGTGATTTGATGGATGCAAGCATGCATCAGCAGGCGATGACTAAGATTAACGCTGGAGTGAAGCGGGAGCTGGAGCGCCTTAGACAGGCCAAGAGCAAGGTTGTGAACAGACCACTCGTCATATTCAGTTATTTGTCCTATGGAAGCGAAGCGTCCACAGCTTTTCTGTTTCAAGAGGGCTGGAATCATGGAGATGTGATGTTTGCACCAAAAGTGTTGGCGAATCCACCTCGAATGGAGCTACGGCGAGTGACTGGAGAACAAGATCTGGAGCCAGGCATATGGGGGATACCGGAACCCAAGGATTCCTGTGAAGTCCTGACGCCTGATGATTGGCCGGATATCGATCTCATATTGGTACCGGGGCTTGGTTATGATCTCCATGGCGGGCGTATTGGTTATGGTGGCGGTTATTATGATCGTTTTGCCGAGACGCTTGCAGCAACCTGTGTGATGACGGGCAAGAAACCGTTGATGGCTGCGATGGTATTGCCGGGTCAGCTACAGGAGGAGATCCCGATGGACCTGCTCGATCTGCGGATTGATCTGTTGATAACAACCGAAGGTATATTACATATCGAATAAAGGGTTGTGATGTGATTGAGTTCAGAAGTGAACAACGGCCAGGCTTCCGGTGGTAAACTGACCCATTTTAATGAACAGGGGCGGGCCCGGATGGTTGATATCTCAGGTAAGGAAATTACCGTACGTACGGCTGTGGCTGTAACCAAAGTGACGATGAATCCAGATACACTGGAAGCGATTCGGGAGGGCCGAATTGGCAAAGGTGATGTTCTGGCTGTGGCTCAGATTGCCGGGATTCAAGGCGCGAAGAAAACGTCGGACTGGATTCCGATGTGCCATCCGCTGGCACTGACGGGTGTGGATATTCGTTTTCATGATAACGGAGTGGATGAATTACACATTGAAGTTACTGTCAAAACCGAAGGCAAAACGGGTGTTGAGATGGAGGCGCTCACGGCTGCCTCAGCTGCAGCACTGACGGTCTATGACATGTGCAAGGCCATGCAAAAAGATATGATTATCGGTCCAACCATGTTGAATTCCAAGAGTGGTGGCAAAAACGGTGATTACAGCCGATAGGCAATATTTATTTTCATAGAGGAGAAGGGTGATCTTTATGGTGTGGAGAACAGCAATCCTGACAGCCAGTGACAAAGGAGCCCGCGGGGAACGTGAGGATACGAGTGCACAAGTCATTCGGGAGCTGGTGGAAGAAGAGCTGGGTGGTCAAATCGTGGAGTACCGTATCGTTCCGGATGAACCCGATGAGATTATTGCGGCTTTGATTGAGATGACGGATTATTTTCACGCCGATCTGGTGCTGACTACCGGTGGCACGGAGCTGGCCATTCGTGATATTACTCCGGAAGCGACCCGGCGCGTAATTGAGCGGGAAGTTCCCGGGATGGCAGAGGCCATGCGGTACAGTGTAATGAGCAAAAACCGTTCTGCAATGCTGTTCCGCGGGGTATGTGGCATTCGTGGACGCACGCTGATTGTTAATCTGCCAGGTACACCAAAGGGTGTGCATGAACATCTGGCGGCCATTATGGATCAGCTTCCGGAAGCGCTGCTGATGGTTACGGGTCAGTTCAAGCAATAATCGAGCACGGACTCTGGGGCAAGATATCCGATTAGCCATGAACCGGTGTTAGATTGTTCTAGTGACATCTCTTATCTTATTTGTGAATTTTGCGGGTTATGTAAGTGGTTACATCTATGGTATGATGGGCTTAAATTAAGAACGCAGCAGAGACATCTATGAACATCTGGCCGAGTATGCGCATCTTCGAAGCTTGAGACGAGGAGGAATATCAATGTTTAGTTCCATTGGACCAACGGGCTTTATTTTGCTGGCCGTGATTGCATTGTTGTTGTTTGGACCCAACAAACTTCCGGAACTGGGACGTGCAGTTGGGCGTACCTTCCGTGAATTCAAAGAGGGCGCTCGCGAGATTATCTCTGAGGATGACTCATCCAATCGCAAAGAGCAGGAGAAAGCGAAACCGCTGGCGGCTGAGAGCACACCTGCAGACAAGCCTGCTGATAAACGCCTGCCGGAATAATCTTGACGGCAATGAAAGAGAAATCCCTTCCTGCCGGAAGGGTTTTGTATTTTAAGCTGGCAATAATGGGGGGCAGGCATGACGCAGCAAATGGAAGAAATGTCGATTACGGAACATCTGAGCGAGCTGCGGAAGCGGCTGATTTATGTACTAAGCATTTTTGTGCTGGGACTGATTGCAGGATTTTTTGTGGCGGACCCGGTATACCAATATCTGACCAAGGCAGAGTCGGCAAAAGGTTTTGTATTACATGCCTTCTCGTTCTGGGACGGGATTGGCATCTATATGAAGATTGCAGGGTTGTTCTCACTTATTATTACGCTGCCGTTTACGGTGTATCAGATCTGGAAGTTTGTTAGTCCAGGGCTAAAGCCGCGCGAGCGAAAAGCGACGCTGAAGTATGTGCCCTATGTGTTTCTTTTATTTCTGACAGGTATGGCTTTCTCGTATTATGTTATTTTTCCGATGGCACTTGCCTTCACAACAGCGATAACGGAGAAGATGGGGCTTGTGGAGACCTACGGGATGAAACAGTATTTCAGCTTCCTGTTTGGCATTGTGCTACCTGTGTCCCTGTTATTTGAACTTCCTTTACTTATTATGTTTCTGACAGGACTGAGGATTCTGAATCCAATTCGTCTTCGCAAGATGCGCAGAGTCTCTTACTTTGTTCTGATCTTCATTGCAGTGGTCATTACACCTCCAGACTTTATTTCCGATCTGTTGGTGATGATTCCTTTGCTCCTGTTATATGAGATCAGTGTGTTATTATCCGCAATCGTATATCGCAAGCAGCTTGCAGCCGATGAAGAGATCGAATCCCGCTACGTTCGTGCCGAGGATAAGAAACATGCGGGCTGAATGGGATAAGCTGTGATGTGCCCGGAAAAGACGGTATGTTCTTATCCGGGCTATTTCTGTAGACTGTCGACCAACACGACAGGACAAGCAGGCATATTATGTTCAACAATGGATACAATGGGGAAGGGACTGTCTGTTAACGTTGCAGAAGGGTTAAACAATTTCGTAGAATAAGATTAGTGAATTGCAACATAGAACCAGGCACAGCGGGTGTAATTTGGCTATGTTTGTGTAAATTCAACGTAAATTCTCGCAGGAATTCGTCAAAAGGACTTGAAATCATGCTTCAAGTTGAGTATCATAAAGTTGGTTGTTAGCACTGAACACTGTCGAGTGCTAATACATATGGCTACAACCTACAATGTAACGTTATATAATTTCAAAAGGAGGCTATTTTTCATGATCAGACCTTTAGGTGAACGCGTATTGGTAGAACCACTGGAGCAAGAACAAACAACTTCTTTCGGGATCGTACTCCCGGACTCCGCCAAAGAAAAACCGCAAGAGGGTAGAATCATTGCAGTTGGTGCTGGAGTATTGAAAGACGGCGTACGTGTAGCTCTGGAAGTGAAAGAAGGAGATCGCGTTATTTTCTCCAAATATGCCGGTACAGAAATCAAATTCGAAGGTAAAGAATATTTGATTATGAAAGAAAGCGATATTCACGCGATTCTCGACTAATTCAAATTTAATCGGATAACCGAACCATATAGCACTACCATTTTTCAACAAAAACTAGGGAGGTTTTCTTAACATGGCTAAAGACATTAAATTCAGTGAAGACGCTCGTCGCTCCATGCTTCGTGGTGTGGACGCATTGGCTAATGCAGTAAAAGTAACACTCGGTCCTAAAGGCCGCAACGTGGTTCTGGAGAAAAAATTCGGAAGCCCGCTCATCACTAACGATGGTGTAACCATTGCTAAAGAAATCGAACTGGAAGATGCATTCGAGAACATGGGTGCACAACTGGTTAAAGAAGTAGCAACAAAAACCAACGATGTTGCCGGTGACGGTACTACAACAGCAACTGTATTGGCGCAAGCGCTGATCACAGAAGGTCTGAAAAATGTAACTGCAGGCGCTAGCCCAATCGGTATCCGTAAAGGGATCGACAAAGCGGTTAAAGCTGCGGTTGCTGAATTGCAATCCATCTCCAAACCAATTGATTCCAAACAATCCATCGCACAAGTTGCAGCAATCTCTGCAGCTGACGAAGAAGTAGGCGAACTGATCGCTGAAGCTATGGAAAAAGTGGGTAAAGATGGCGTTATCACTGTAGAAGAATCCAAAGGATTCGCTACAGAGCTTGAAGTGGTTGAAGGTATGCAATTCGACCGTGGATACATCTCTCCTTACATGATCACTGATACGGACAAAATGGAAGCTGTTTTGGACAATCCGTACATCTTGATCACAGACAAAAAAATCTCCAGCACGCAAGACATCTTGCCATTGCTTGAGAAAATCGTTCAACAAGGCAAACCGCTGGTATTGATCGCTGAAGATATCGAAGGCGAAGCACTGGCTATGCTGGTTGTGAACAAATTGCGTGGTACATTCAATGCTGTAGCTGTTAAAGCTCCAGGATTCGGTGACCGTCGTAAAGCAATGCTGCAAGACATCGCTGCCCTCACTGGTGGCCAATTGATCACGGAAGAACTGGGTCTGGATCTGAAATCCGCTGTTGTGGAACAACTGGGTACAGCTCGTCAAATCCGTGTAACAAAAGAAAACACAATCATCGTTGACGGTGCTGGTAACAAATCCGATATCGATGCACGTGTTAGCCAAATCCGTACACAATTGGAAGAAACAACTTCCGAGTTCGACAAAGAGAAACTGCAAGAGCGTCTGGCTAAATTGTCCGGCGGTGTAGCAGTAATCAAAGTTGGTGCGGCTACTGAAACAGAATTGAAAGAACGCAAACTTCGCATCGAAGATGCCCTGAACGCAACTCGCGCTGCGGTTGAAGAAGGTATCGTATCCGGTGGTGGTACAGCGCTCATGAACGTATATAGCGCGGTTGCGGCTGTAGCTCTGTCCGGTGACGAGCAAACAGGCGTAAACATCGTCCTACGTGCTCTGGAAGCACCAATCCGTACAATCGCAGCTAACGCTGGCGAAGAAGGTTCCGTAATCGTGGAACGTCTGAAAAAAGAACAAACTGGCGTAGGCTTCAACGCTGCAACTGGCGAGTGGGTTAACATGATCGAAGCTGGTATCGTTGACCCTGCGAAAGTAACTCGTTATGCATTGCAAAACGCGGCTTCCGTAGCAGCAATGTTCTTGACTACTGAAGCAGTTATCGCTGACAAACCAGAACCAGCAGGTGCTGGTGGCGGAATGCCTGACATGGGCGGTATGGGTGGAATGGGCGGCATGATGTAATAAAGGTGTAAAAACCTTTAAAGCATCATGTGCCTGGCAGAGTGAATTCTCGTTACGATGTGACAAGAATTTGTGAAGCAGTCACTGTTACAAATTATAAACAATACAAAAACCACTTCTTAATTAAGGAGTGGTTTTTGTATTGTTGAGTATTTTTATAATCAAAGTTAGTATCAAGAGATATGGAGGGCATATATCATGAAACATATTAGAAAAATGATATTGGCAGGTTTAGTGTCTGCTGCTGTTATCATCTTAATCTATAATTTCACTTCTGATTCCGAACGAAAATTTGTAAAAGTAAATGAAGCTAGTGATACTCCATTAACTACATTCACAGTAATTAATAATGAGGATTTCGCAGGCACTACAAATACGCATCAGTTTGATATTCCAACAGGGTTTAGTTATGTGAAAGTGAGTTTTAAAAACACGGGTTCGAAACACTTCACGTTTACGATCAATGAAGGATCTACTAGTGGAACCGCGATAACGTCTGGCAGTGTTCCAGCAGATGGGAAAGAGCATACATATTATAGTGACAAAGCATTGTCGACGGGCTCGTATTATGTAAGTACCTCTTCTGCGCAAGGGATGTCGGGCATATTGGATGTTTCTCTTGGAACTGATGTTAATTAAAGATTCGGTAATTCGCTCTAAATGTAGATTTGAAGCCCTGTGATTGAAACCTCGTTCCTATGGTTTCGTATGTACTGTGATACATAGAGAGCTTATCAGTAACGACTTGAGGAGGAAATGATTTGAGAAAGGGTACAAAGTGGACATTATGGATTCTGGGCTTGATGCTCGCTGCAATTTTTATCAACTTCTTTATGAATCTATATAGCTTTGCTTATGCACTGATTACTGTGCTTATACTTGCCTTTATGGGGTGGGGATTCTTAGCAAAGTTAAAGAATGACGTTCGGCAGCATGAAGATTACCATAGAAGAGAGCATCAGTCTGCGAACGATGACATCGATAGATACACCAGGTAGAATTCAACCAACCTATCGTACTTAGCACGTAGCATACATGAGAAGTTATAAGAAACTTGCCCTGAAATGATTAAAGGCTCCCGTGAGGGAGTCTTTTTAATGGCTAATCTTGTAAAAAGGAAGTAGTGATGTTTTCTTCTATTGCTAAACAGATAGTTGTTAAGTAAAATAAACATATGAACAAGTGCTCATATATTAATACATAAAACGATATTGGGGATGATACATATGTACGATGTATTGGTTATCGGTGCTGGGCAAGCAGGCTTGGCAACAGGTTACTATCTTCAGCAGTCAGGGTTAACCTTTTTAATCGTTGACGCTGCCTCACTTGTCGGGGAATCTTGGCGTAAACGGTACGATTCATTGCGTCTTTTTACCCCACGAATGTATGATGGGTTACCGGGAATGCCGCTTAGTGGAAATGAAAATGGCCTGCCAAGCAAAGACGAAATTGCAGATTATTTTGAAGGTTACGCCAAGCAAATGCAGCTTCCTATAAAGTTAAACTGTGTAATCTCCCGTCTCTCGAAGCAAGATGAGGTGTACTATGCTGAAACCAATGATGGAATGATTGAAGCGCGCAATATTATCGTTGCGACGGGACCTTTCCAGACCAAGAATGTTCCTCATTTTGCGAAAGCATTATCCGAGCATGTGATTCAGTTTCACTCATCAGAATATAAAAAAATCTCTCAATTGCTTCCTGGAACAACAGTAGTTGTAGGCGGAGGAAATTCAGGTGCCCAAATTGCTGCAGAGTTAACATCAGATGAACAACAAATCGTATACATATCCATAGCTCGAAATATAACCTTTAGGCCTTTGCATATTATGAAACGAAGTATATTCTGGTATTTTGAAAAGCTCGGAATATTACGTGCAAGTGCAGATCGTATGGTTGGAAAATGGTTGAGAAATCAGCCTGAGTACGTATATGGCTATGAGTTAAAGGAATTGATGACCCAGGGAAAAGTTAACATGCGCCCACGTGCCGTTAATGCAATAGATGACCGCATCCTATATGAGGATGGTAGTGAAACACGAATAGACAATATTATCTGGGCGACTGGGTTTAAGCGAAACGATAGTTGGATCGATATCAATACTGCTATTGATGCCCAAGGTGTAATTATACACGAGAGAGGCGTATCACCGGTTGCTGGACTGTACTTTGTAGGGCTACCTTGGCAAACATCACGAGGTTCAGCATTGTTGGGATGGGTCAAGTACGATGCTCAGAGAATCGTTAGTCATATCAAAGGTAAGTCACATTAAACTATATAAATTGAACTAATCATTTACACGATAACGGAGAGGACAGAAAAAACCTGAAAAAGCAAAGCGTTCGCCTTTATCCCCGGATTTTCCCCTTCGGAAAAGGAATCAAAAAAATCTGGGGATAACAGCGATTGGAAGGTTATTCTGTCATCGTAGTGTCTGTGTAAATAACTTTAGTTCAACTTATATAGATTAGATATCAGGAATGATTAGCGAATATCATAACTCACATTTTTGGGTATATTACTAAAAGGAGGGATTTTATGAAATTATTTAAATTGCCATTGATTCTTTGTATTATATTAATTGTATCTATTTTGTCAGCTTGTGGTGCGGATGATAGGTTACACGGAAAGAGCGATAACTGGGATGTTTCTCTACAGAGATCAACAGGGAGCTATAGTATTACTTATATAGGTGATGAAAAGCGTATAAAAGATTTTGTGTTTGACCTTACCGGCAATAATATAGAACAACAGGGGAAAGCGCTTGAAGAACAAGGGGTACCATTCAGTATGTCGGGAACGGCTACTGAGGCGGAGAAAACGAAAGACCCAATTACTTTTAAAATGAGTTGGAACAATCAAAGCGAGATTGTAACTTTTGAGTAACTCTCGCATGCGGGAGGTGTTCATCATTGGTTTGGTGGCAATTACTGAATCATTTCAATAGTACATTTTACACGAAAGGCCGTTCCTTCATGGAGCGGCCTTTTTGCACAATCGCATCTTATTTCGCAACAGTTATTTCAAAAGTAGAGTGCTCAGAATCCTGTACGCTGAAGCGATATTCTAATCCGTTGCGAACCGTCGCTCCATCAAAATCAGACTGATTCACATCACGATCCAATAGACCGATATCCTGGATGACATCTTGTGCATCGTTATACGTGTACTCACTATTGGTTGTGAGAATGAGTGTGGCGATAGCAGTCATAAAAATTCCACCTGTTGGTTTACGCGTATCACCAGTTCCGTACAACCTGACTTCCTGTATGCTCTCATCTGCATTCACTGCACCAACCAAAAGCAACTTGTCATTGAATACATACTCGAAAGTGCCAGTGCCCTGCTCGGAAGAGTCTTGTATACTCAAGCGGGTAATACTCAACCCATTCAGTCGGTATTTGCCTACGGCGCCATTAAACTTGTTTTTAAATTCATCGGTAGTCATGTGGAGGCCAGAAAGTTTAATCTGGGGTGAAGGGGGCTGATCTATTTCAGGCTGAGTAGAGTTCGAAGATAAAGTCAGCATCCCATACAAACCTATTGAAGCAATTGCAAAACAGGCCGTCGTAAGAAAAATATATCTGATCGGCAACCTATCACCTTTGCGAATAGATAAGATCATCCCAACAACAAATCCCAAGAAAGCGATCAAGCCAAAAATGAAGAGAGTAGTAAACAGATATTGCAAAGTCTCACCTCGTAATAGAGTAATAGCTGGTACAAATCTTTCTTGCACCTCATTCATTATAATGTTCCCATGACAAAGTTCAAACTCCCACTATTCACTGCCCCAACAAAAAAAAGCACTGCCGGCATGCTGCCAGCAGTGCTTGCTTAATGTTATACAGGTCTTACCGTAAAGGTGAAGTGGTACGCGCGGTTGGCTGGCAAGGTGTATTCGGCATGGGTACGTGCGCCCCAGCTGTCATCTCCGCCAACACCCATTTGTTTGTAATTGATGCGGGCGACAGTCTGTGTGCTCTGAGGTAATTTGTACACATGGTCGTTTGCTTCCAGTTCCTCCGGTGTCCACGGCAACGCATTAATTTCAAAGGGTATGGTGGCTTCAACATGAAGGCCAAGCTGACCATCCGCTGACTTAACTTCAGCAAAGCGTACATCCGTTTTGTTACCACACTCTTGTGGTTTCAGATATGGAACAAATTGATCTCGAACCGCACCTGTGTAATAGCCGAGACGTGCACTGGTTAGACGGTCAGCATAATTGTCATGCGGGCCTCTGCCGTACCAAGAGATTGTATCCAAGCGGTTATTCAGTTGCAGCAGCATACCGAATTCCGGTAGATCAGGTAAGCCTACGCCTGGAATAAGGGTTTGACTGATTTCCAATACACCATCCGCATCAATTCGGTATGTGATGGACAGCGTACATCCCGGATGTTGATCCCACGTATAATCGGTCGTTACGAGAATGACTTGCTCGTCTACATGGTGCTCGAAGCGAATTAATCTGCTGGTAGCGTGAGCATCTCTCCAGAAGGCAGAACGCTCATTCAGGCGGTTCCCCATATCATTGTCTGTCATGGCTCTCCAAAAATTCGGCCGGACAGGTGCGAGCAATTGCTCCTGATTGTTGATTTGATAGGATGTTAATGCGCCAGTAGCTGGATTGAAGCTCAACGTGACTTGGCCTGTAGTCACTTTCAATTCATCTTGCAGATCCTGTACCTGCGGCGCATTGCCTTGCTCTTGGTGTACCGCTTGGATTGGCCGCAATCGCGGAGATACCACGAATTGATCCCAGGCAATCTCATGACCTATTCCTGCCCATTTGGTTGCCACTTTGGTGACCAGAGATACAGTCAGCACCGCTTCCTTGAACAAATCGGATGATGGCGTGTACGGGATACGGACTTCAACCGATTCGCCAGGAGGTACTGCGATATCCAACGTGCCGTTCTCTACGGATACACCATCGTGTGTTACTGTCCATACGAGCGAATATTCGCTCAGATCCGTGAACAGGAACTGGTTTTTGATACGAAGCAGGCCGTCTTTGATATCAACGGTTTCCATACGAACGTTCTGATAACATTTCTTCACTTCTTCCAGCTTCGGTGTAACTGTCTTATCCGCCAGAATCAGTCCGTTCCCGCAGAAATTGCCATCATGAGGAGATTCACCGAAATCGCCGCCATAAGCAAAATATTCTACACCGTCTGCCGTAGTGGTACGAATGGACTGATCGACCCAGTCCCAGATGAATGCACCCTGCAACACATCATATTTATCGAACAAATCCCAATACAGATGCAAACCTCCACAAGAATTACCCATGGCATGGCTGTATTCGCAGATAATATAAGGTTTCTTCGGACCCTTCATGCGCGCGTATTGCTCCACATCTTGTGGGCTGATATACATCGTCGATTCAATGTCACTTGCCGAATCGGAAGGGCGATAATGGAAGGTACCTTCGTAATGAACGAGACGGGTTGGATCGACTTGTTTCAGATAATCGTACATGGCGATGAAGTTATCGCCGCCGAAGGATTCATTACCCAGAGACCAGATAATAACGGACGCATGGTTTTTGTCCCGCTGGAACATCGAGTTACAGCGATCTATTACGTTATTACGCCATTCCGGCTTGCTCGCGGGAATATTGTTTTCATTCATTTCCTTTTGCCCATATTCCCAGGTACCGTGAGTTTCCAAGTTCGTTTCGTCAATGACATAGAGGCCATATTCATCACACAGTTCGTACCAGAGTGACTGATTCGGATAATGGGATGTACGCACCGCGTTAACGTTATAGGACTTCATCAACTCGATGTCACGGATCATGTCTTCCCGTCCAATGGCTCGACCCTTATCCGGGGAAAATTCATGACGATTGACGCCTTTAAATACAATGCGTTTGCCATTGATTTGCATCAGGCCGTCCTTCAGTTCAAACTTACGGAATCCGATCCGGCTACGGACTGCTTCCAGTGTTTCGCCTGATTCGTCCTGAATGGACAGCACAAGTGTATACAGGTTAGGGGACTCAGCGCTCCATAGTAGCGGCTTCATAACCTCTGCTGACAACTGGAATGAAAGTTCATCCTCGCCCTGGAAAGTAACGGCTGCAGTAAGTGGTTGCTTCAGCACTGTCTGCTGTTGTGCATCATAGAGCTGCGCCTGAACGGACAATTCGGCAGGGGTCTGCGCGGCATTATGATTAATTAATTTCAAATCCAGCAGTAGCTCCGCATCCTGATACGCGTCATCCAGTTCAGTACGAACAAAGAAATCGGCGATCTGAACCGGTGAAGGTGAATGCAGGTATACACCACGGAAGATGCCGCTTAACCGCCAGAAATCCTGATTCTCCAGCCAGCTCGCATCACACCAACGGTATACCTCCACAGCCAGCTTGTTCTCACCTTCGGTCAGATATGGAGTGATATCAAATTCTGCGGGCGTGAACGTATCTTCGCTATAACCGACCAGCTCCCCGTTCACCCATACATAAAAGGCAGATTCAACGCCCTCGAAGTGCAGCAGGACAGGCCGGTCTTTCCAGTCAGTAGGAACCGTAAACGTGCGGATGTACGAACCCACCGGATTATAAGTTGTTGGTGCAAATGGTGGCTTCAATTCAGGTTCACGCTCGACCCACGGATACGTCATATTTGTATAGTGGGGATAATCGTAACCTTGCAGCTGCCAGTTGGAAGGAACGGCGATCTCGTCCCAGTCACTGGCATCATAGTTGTTCTCATAAAAGGATGTAATCCGTTGCTCCGGTGTCTCCGCAAAGGCAAACTTCCACTGACCATTCAGTGATTCGTACCATGGCGATGCGCTGGAATCATTGGACAATGCTTCTGTTATAGATGGAAACGCTACCATAGAAGCATGTGCGGGTAGACGGTTTACTTGAAAAGTCTCGGGATTATTGTTCCATTCCGGGTATCCATTTGCCGGAGGGGTGTGTACCAGTTTCTTTCGCATAACAGCAACTCCTTCTGAAATGTTATAATATTGTCATTATAGAATTGAATTGATACTTAGAGAATAAAGAATATTGCCCATATATATCACAATATGAAACTAACGATGAAGAAAGTGGTGTACTGGATGGATACCCGGATTTTTTTTGGTAAAACAGAAGAAGCTGCTCGCCTGCCGATCTATATGACCACGGTTGGTTACTGGGAACACCAATATGAAACTGAGCGTCCAGAGGGATTCCCGGATTATCAGATCCACCAGATTATTCATGGTCAGGGGAGACTGATTATACAAGAGGACGAGTATATCGTCGGACCGGGTGACGTTTTCTTTCTGTATCCCGATGTTCCGCATCGATATATGCCCATCAGTGACCGTTGGGAACTGGCTTGGGTCTCGTTTCAGGGGAGAGAGGCTAGCCAGTTATTATCTTATGCGGGGATAACCGGTTCACGCGTATGCAGACTCAGGACAGCAACGCTGCTACGTGGCCTGGAGCAACTTCTGGTTAGAGGAGAGAATGGCGGTGATACGGATTACGCAGATTACGACGTGGAATGCTCCAAACAATTATATGCCCTGCTGCTGGATCTGAAGCCACTGCTCATCGCATCCGCCAATTATAATGATGAACTGGAGCGCTTGAAGCCTGTGCTGCGTTATATCGCAGAGCATCTGGATCGTTCACTGTCGCTGAAGGAACTGGCCGATGTGGCTGTGGTATCTCCCCAATATTTGTGCAGGCTGTTTCAGAGGGCACTCCACACCAGACCTGTATTTTACGTGAACCAAGAACGGATCAATCGGAGCAAACAACTCATGTTCAGTGAGAGAGAGCTTCGAATATATGAAGTGGCTGATCGGGTGGGTTACGAGAATGCCAGTTATTTCTGTGCGATGTTCAAAAGGCATACAGGCATGAGTCCAGAGCGTTTTCGCAAACTGCACGGACTGAATTGATGGAGTTACAATTTTAGTGCTCCACTTGCGGTAGGAGCAACAGAGTACACTTCACTTAAATGACATGCCAGATACACCTTCATCCAACCCTCGGAATCGTTCAGATCAACACCTAGAATCTCCTCTATTTTGCGCAGGCGCAGGTACAACGTATTGGTATGAATATGCAGACGTTCGGCTGTGGCTTGCACAGATCGATTCGCGGCAATGTAGGTTTTGAGTGTGAGTTCAAGCTCTCCTGATTTTTGCTGTTGAAGAGGGGACAGAATTTCGTGAATGTAGTTCTCGATATCGGAAGGTTCCTGGTTCAGAAACAAGCGATTGATCCCGATTTCTTCGTAGAGCATCAGGCCCGCTTTGTTTTGTTTCAGCAGAAAGGACAACGAGCGTGTAGCCTCGTCATTGCTTTTGGACACATACTCAAGCCCTTGATACAGTCCACCGATGCCGATAGATAGGGCAGGAGTCTTAGAGGTGGTCCATTTCTCCACAGCCGTTTCCAGCCTGCTGATGATCCAGTGTCTGACCTTGGGCTCGGATGCCGCAGCCAGAATCGTAATTTTGTGATGTGCACTGAACAATAGATGTTCGCGGGTGCCCAGCTCCTTTTCGATAAATCCGATCAACTTGCGCACCCAATTTTCAGTTGTTTTCATGTCGGGATGTTCCCCATAGAGCTGCAATTGAGCGACGAACAAGGACTGATGGGCTGGCAACTGAAAGCTGGAAAGTCGTGCCTCCAACTGCTGTGGTTCTCTATATTGCACGAGATCGCTAAAGAAATCATGGTTTTTCCGATAGGACATCTCGGTGAGTGAGTAGGTATTCACCATCTCCAGCATCACAATAGCTCCGCCTTGTTCCAAAATCACATGATCCAACTGACCTAACGGATGATCTAATTGGATGGCAAAACAGCCAAGCACCAGAGATCCGTTCACAATGGGATAGAGGTAATAATCGCTATGATCCGTTCCACCGGACAAGGTGATGGGGTTAAACTGACTGTCCAGAGCGGTATAGATATCGAGCTCACTTAGCAAGACACTTTCCGGGATGAGCGGGTACCAGTCATTTCTCGCCATGTCCACATAATAGGTGGGAAGTTTCAGCATCGACCCAACCGTCTCAATGATATGTCCGAGGCTCACATGTTCAATGGAAAGTGCCGTGAATTGATTATGAATTTCATTGCGGCTAACGAGATATCGGTTCGTCTCCAGCAGTTCTGAATACATGGTGGCGTTGGAGATGGCAATGGCTGCCTGATCCGCAAATCCCTGCATTACATTCAGATCATGTGGGGCAAATCGTCTGTTTTGTTCAAATTGGTATACCAGCATTACACCGATTTTGTGAGTATTCATTGTCACGGGAACGGCGATAAGTCCTTTTGCCATAATACCGTCAGGCAGTGAACTTACAATGATATCCGCATTCTCCTGACTAACATTGCCCATATCTTTAAAGGCATCATCCGGTGTGCTATACATTCGGCCAATGCCTTCCTCGTATACTTTTCCCGTAATGCCCTCATCCAGCTCGCCCTGATATTGATACACGCTATCCTGAAAACCGACTTTGGCTCTAGGAATCATCTTGCCAGAGTCCGGATCAACCATCATGAACAGTCCGCAGGAAAGGGAGGGGATGACATGGAGCGCATTCTCCATGATTTTGAGTAACAAATCGTTCAGCTCCAGGGAACAGGTCAGCTCCCGCAGTCCGGTCAACCATCGATCATTGTGTGCACGTTCCTTCTCAATCTGTTGCTTCAGCAGTCCTTCCCGAATCAAAGACTCCAGACGTTCACTCTGTAGCAGGGTAAGTTGTTTCTGGGTATCGATAACCACACGAATGTTGATGTTAGACAAAAAAACAAACGTGTACCTGAGAATCTTCCAGGATGACTCAATCTGTTCTTGATCTGTATATTCAGGTAACTCTCCTTCACGTAGCCAGTTATTCCACTGGAAATCATATTCATCCTTGATCCAAATTCCGTACGGAACAGACCCAAAGACTTGAACCATAAATGAGCGAACCGCTTCATGAATCATAGCAAACGTACTCCTTTTGTGTTCACATGGCAGAATGCTTACATATATAACATGATCTTCACTATGCTGTGTGATTTATATTTTGTATTGTGTATATCACCATAATTAATATTAGAATGCTGTTGCTATCAACAATGACATTATACATTTGCAACTTATATAATGTCATTAACTTTAACACGATACAATTTCATCGTAGTACAACAGTAGAGCTGTAAATCGAACAGATATACGTAATATTTAAGTTCAACTTAACTTTTTACACGAGAACGGAGAGGACAGAAATAACGTGAAGAAGCAAAGCGTTCGCCTTTATCCCCGGATTTTCCCTTTGGAGAAGGGAATTAAAAAAAATCTGGGGATAACAGCGATCGGAAGGTTATTCTGTCATCGGAGTGGTCAGTGTAAATATTCTTTAGTTGAACTTACAACCAAGTCTGAAAATGAGGTGGAGTACAGATGAGTCAAATTACTGCTTTTGTAGGTGCATTGTTGATTGATGGACAAGGTGGAGAGCCTGTTTCCGATAGTGTGGTCCTGGTTGAGAACGGGAAATTCATAGCTGCGGGTGCAAAAGCAACCGTTCCAATTCCGGAACATGCCGAGCTTGTTGATGTAACAGGCAAAACGGTGATGCCCGGATTAATCGATGCCCATGTCCATGTACACGGGGCCAAAAATCTAAATATGGCTGCGGTGGCGCTGGAGGCCAATGAACTCCAGATGGGGAGAGCACTTCAGGATCTGCCGAAGCTGATCAACGCAGGATTCACAACCGTCAGGGATGTCGGTAGCCATGTTGCTGTATACATTCGCGATCTGATCAAGGAAGGTGTGGTGAAGGGGCCGCGGATTAAAACTTCCCGTCATATGCTCTCTCAGACGGGTGGACATGCAGATATCCATATGATTCCAACGGAACTGAATATCTTCACCGTGTGTGACGGGGTTCCGGAAGTCATTAAGGCAACACGCACGCAGTTCCGTGAAGGGGCGGATTTCATTAAAGTGTGCTCCACAGGCGGGGTACTTTCGGAGAAAGATGACCCTCGCTGGTCGCAATTCCGCATGGATGAGCTGAAGGCGATCGTGTATGAAGCGGAAGCGGTACAGTCTTATGTGGCTGCACATGCTCAAGGTGTACAGGGGATCAAAAATGCGTTGGAAGCGGGCGTACGCACCATTGAACACGGGATCTACATTGATGAAGAAGGCATTGGCATGATGCTGGATCAAAAGGCGGTTCTGGTTCCAACGCTGGCCATTGTACATCGGATCATCAAAGAAGGGCATAAATACGGTGTTCCCGAATTTGGCATCCGCAAAGCCAAAAGTGTATATCAGGAGCATATTGAGAACATGATTATCGCGCGTAAGGCAGGCGTAACCATTGCAGTAGGGACAGACTTCTGCACATGTGCACCTGTTGAGCATGGCGGGAATGCACTAGAACTTCGATTGCTTGTTGAAGATGTTGGATTTACGCCGATGGAAGCGATTGTAGCCGCAACAAGAGATGCGGCGAGAGCGATGCAGATGGAAGCGGAGATCGGTACGATTGAACCTGGCAAAGCTGCTGATCTGCTGGTACTGAATGTGAATCCGTTGACGGATATTGGACTGCTCGAAAACACAGAGAATATCGAACAGGTCTATTTATCAGGTGAACGCTTGAAATAAGAACGATGGTTCTACGTGTACTGAACTGCACTGACAACATAGAGAATGGGGAGAAGTCACCATGTTTAGTCAACCGATATATATCGCCACAGTATTGCTTGTTATTTTAGCTATAGGGGAACTGGTTTCGATCTGGTCCAAAGCGCGAATTCCTTCCTTGCTTGTTATTCTGATCGGATATTTGCTGCTGAACTGGGCGGGGTTATTTCCTAAAGGAGTGGTATCCAGCTCTGCTCTGACGGCGTTCGGGGCTCTCATGGTGGCTCCGCTGATTGTACACATGGGGACATTAATACCGCTGAAATTAATACGTTCCCAATATAAAGCTATACTGATCTCATTGTTCGCATCACTCACGGCGACAGGTCTTATCCTGTTAATCGTATCACCGTTCTATGGTTATCCTACGGCTGTTGCGGGATCAAGTCCGGTTGTCGGTGGCATTATCTCATATCTGATCACAACCACGAAGTTGCAGGAGATGAATCTGGGTCATCTGATTACAATTCCGGCTGTTATTCTGGGTATTCATTCCCTCGTGGGGATGCCGATTGCAACCAATATGTTGCGCAGATATGCGCTGAAACTGCAGAAGCAGGGCGCTTTTGAGAACAAGGTTGCAGGGGAAGGCCATGTGAACATTAAAGAAGCGAATGCCAAAACATTCCTTCCACAGCGATTCCAGACCGCACCTATTCTGCTGTTGCTCTTGTTCATTATGGGTAGTCTCTCCATTTATCTAGGTAATGTAACCGGACTTAGCTACAGTATCTGGGCTCTGTTGCTGGGGGTCCTCGGACATCTGATCGGACTGTTCCCATCTCGTATTCTGGATAAAGCAAGTACATCGGGAATTGCCATGATAGGTCTGATCGTAGTCGTTATGACAAGTATGGAGTCGATCACTTTCGATGCGGTGGTTAGTTCCATTATTCCAGTGTTGTTCATTATCGCAATCGGTGTGATTGGGGTGCTGATCGGTGGATTTGTTGGCTCCAAGCTGTTCAAATGGGACCCGCTCAAAGGTCTGCCTGTGGCACTGACTGCACTATTCGGTTTTCCGGGGGACTACATTATCTGTGAGGAAGTAAGCCGTTCAGTTGGACGTGATGAAAATGAACGCAAAGCCATCCTCGATGAGATTTTAACGCCAATGCTGGTAGGTGGATTCACAACGGTCACAACAGCATCCGTGTTAATTGCGTCCATACTGATCAAGACACTTTAAGAGGTTGTCAAAAACGGTCTTTTTGAACACGCACTATAAGAAAAATTGATGTTCTTTTCATCCCAATTTCAGTTTCCATTAAGGTTGGGAAGGTAAGATAAGTCTTGTAAACCCCTTCTCGTGTTAAATAGATGTGTGACTGGCCCTATCGGATTGTCCTCCGGTAGGGCACTTTTTTTCTTCATTTCTGCGGTTGATGGTATGATAGATAAATACATAATGTGTAACCAACTCTAGTGACCGGAGGATGGAATTGTGGATCACAGTTTGCACCCGTTGTTTAAACCTATTCAGATGAATGGAACGTACCCTAACAGTTATTATGTTGAGAAAGTACCTGCTGCTGGTCTGATGGCTTATGTGGCCTGTTATTGGGAATCAGGATCTCTTCCGAACACACATGCGGATGTTGCTAAGAGAGAAGGTCCAGAGCGATCGATGATGACGGTACCTGCCCGGGTATTACCGGATGGTTGCACGGACATGCTGATTACATACGACCCAGTCTGTTCAGAGCACTCCTATGCTTACTGTGGCAATTATACACAGCCGTTCGCTGTACCTGAGCCAGCCGATGATGGTTCCCCTGCTGGAGACTACACCTTTGGTGTCCGGTTCTTCCCGGGTGGAGCGCATGTCTTCCATGGCATGCCTCTGGAGTGGTTTACGGATAAGCGAATTGCCCTTCAGGAATGTTGGCCGGAGAAGCTGAACGAGCTTCAGGAACGGATGGCCGAAACGAATCATTTTGCAGAGCGAGTAGAGGTTATGAATGCGTACTTGAGTCCGTTTACCGTGCAGGCAAGCACATCGGAGAACAATGTGATGAAAAACGTGCTGCACCGCATCTTTATGGATGGGGGACGTATGAGTGTCCAAGAGCTGGCGATGCGTGAAGTGATCAGTGAGCGGCAGCTGCATCGCAAGTTCTCGGAGTGGGTCGGAATCAGTCCCAAACGATTCAGTGAGGTGGTTCGTTTTCATCGTGTGTTGAGTGATATTCATCAAGGGGACACGGCAGACTGGGCAATGCTTGCCCAGAATCATGGATTTTTTGACCAAGCCCATCTAATTCGGCAATTTCGCAAGTTTTATGGAGAGACTCCGTTGACGGCAGCCAGGGAGCATGGCAGAATGTTGTCCGATTTGTACAATAGATCTGCAGCACCTTCGGTTATACTGAAGTCGTGAGAATAAAAGATAAGGGAGACATCATATATGAATGGAACATTGCAGATTCGGGATCACTTGTTAAATGAATTGGAAACAGGCGTACGGACGGGGGCTTCGTTAATTCGCTTGATCCGTTCGGAGGATTGGTCGTATCGTCCACAGGAGAATATGCGTTCATTGGTGGAGCTAGTGCATCACTTTATCCAAATCACGGCATCGGATCTTGCCATTATGCAGGAAAAAGGTGAAGCTGAGGTTGGGCTGGTGGAGAATAGCCTGTCGGGGATTGAGGATATCGAGAAGCTTGAAGCAACATTATGGAGCAATTTCGAATCCTACAAAGCTTATATCAAAGGATTGAGCGAAGACGACTTTTTGAATCGTTCAACAAAAGCTTTTTATATGGAACATGGTCACTTGCAGGTTCAATGGCAGATTGAAACCGTAACGCATGTATTCCATCACCGTTCGCAGCTGTATAACTATCTCAAGCAGCAGGGCCATGAACTGAACTTTTTCATGCTGTATGCGTAATTAAACTAAAGTAAGCTTAATTGGCTCCACCGGATGGTCCGGTGGGGCTTTTTTGCGTACATTCGTCTATCAATCTATGAAGTCTATCAAAATTGGACATTATGACCCTGGTAATTCACCGTTGCTTTAATAGATTTCAAGCATAGAATACCGTATCAAAGCAAAAAGGAGGTGATTTCAATGGCCATCCTTTTACCGATACAAAATTACAACCTTCCTGCCGGAGTAGGCAAGTCCTACTACGAAAATTTGGCTGGAGGCACAAATGCCAGCGCTACAGTGAACAACTTTGGACCTTTTCCGGTATCTCTCGTGATCACACGTGTTAATGCACCAGTAGTCACTTACGTTGTTCCTGTAAACAGCAGCCTTACCATTTCTTCAGGTGGAGTTCTGGTGTTTGCCTTGTTAGCTAACCTTGGAGGCGCAGCTTCCGGAACAATTCAATTCGCCGTAGCAGATTTGTAATTGGTGTGAACTGAATTGGAACGGCCTCTGTCGGACATCTTGTCGGCAGGGGTTTTTCTTTTTTTTATGTGGAACCTTCTGGATTGAAAGTGATATTATACTAGAGTCTTATTATTTGATTAATAGGTTGTTATAAGAATGAATTTCTTATACAGCGAGAGAAAGGGAGATTTGATGTTTAGAAAGATGTTCATCTGTATTTTGGGGATAACCTTAGGATTGTCTGCAATCCTGTCACCACATGTTGCTCAGGCGGCGAATGAAAAGACTACTCTGGAGTATGGCAATGGGGCTACATATTATGGAGAGACCAAAAATGGAAAACCTCACGGGAATGGAACCATGACCTGGGGGAAAACCAAAACCTACAAAGGAAGCTGGGCACAGGGAAAACGTTCGGGACACGGCGTATATAAAGTTATAACACGCGGAGAGGACAGTATTACAGAGTCCAAGTATGATGGGAACTGGAAGAATGACAAGAAAGATGGTAAAGGTAAACTTCATGTTAACGAAATAGCTTTGACTGGATATATGCTGGAATCGCGAATCCAAACAGGGACATTTGCAAAAGATCAGTGGATTGCAGGCTATGATGTACGAAATGGGGAATATGATCCGCCATATTCGTTTCTTTACAAAGATTCGAAATTGAGATTTGAAATCTTAGGGTATGCCGGAGACATTTGGAATGATTTGAAGAGTGGTTATATATTCTCATTTACATATAAAAAGGGAAAAGTATATAAACATATTGGTGTTGGAGAAGAGTATATTTCCAAGCAATTCAGCTCTTTTATAAAAAGTGTAGAGAAAGAGATCAAGCCTCACATCAATCAATTTGAGAAATTGGCTAAGCAATTATAAGTGTTATTACAAGGGATGAACATGTACACAGATTATAAATGTTGTTTATCCTGACGGTCATTCGATTAATTTAAGGTATAAGCTGCACGCAGATTGGTGTTGGCATACAGGAGGTTAGTGGATGATGAATAGAACAATCTTATTTGAAACGGAACGGTTGGAATGTGCGACTTGGAACGAAGGAGATCGTGCGCTGGCGTTTGCATTGTGGGGCGATCATGAGGTTGCCAAATGGATTAGCAGCAAGGGATTTCTGAGCGAGGATGAAGTAGAAGCGAGATTAACACAGGAGATTCAAAGGCAGAAGGAAGCGGGTGTGCAATATTGGCCCCTTTTTGAGAAAGAGTCCGAGGTGTTTGTGGGCTGTTGTGGCCTGCGTCCGTATTCTTCAGAAGAGGATATGTATGAACTGGGATTCCATCTAACCCGGGATCACTGGGGCAAAGGGTATGCCCAGGAAGCGGCGCGGGCGGTAATTGGTTATGCCTTTGACAAAATGAATGTGAAGGCACTGTTTGCCGGGCATCATCCGGATAATGAAGTGTCACGTCACATCTTGATCAAGCTGGGATTTGAGTATACAGGTGATGAACGTTATGAACCAACAGGAAAGATGCATCCATCATATGTGCTGCGAAAATAAGAAACCCCCGACCAATGAAGGACAGGGATTGCGTGTTAGGCGATACTGAATAATACGGTTTTGGTTCCCACAAGTATAGATCCGCTGTTAACAAAATAATAGTTGGAGGCGGCATCCAGCGTTAAAGGTCCTGTCCAGGTGATCGTAGCAAACTGACTACTAAATATGCCTGTTGGAGGGACATCACTTAAGGCGAGTGTGACGGTCACATTGCCACTGATCGTGGAATTGGTAATGTGTGAGTATCCTCTTACATTAATGGTGCTGTCTGAAGTACTATCTACCATCCTTTGAATATTCAAACCGTTATGAACCATGGTGTTGATGCGACTGTGATACAGGTATGCATTCAGATTACCCATATGACCCGATTGTACAATATTTCCTACGACTCTGGCATTGAGCAGTTGAAATTCAATGGTCGTGAACGGGTCACCCACAGCCACGTTCTGAAAAGTGACGTCACCGCTTATAATGGCGCCGTCCGTGTAGTTGGTATGCGTACTGACGGACGTGCCGTCATTAAACGTTCCTATAACCGTAACAGGACGAGCATCAAATGCAGGTCCTTGAACCAGATAGACATCTTCTGCAGCCTGACTTGTCTGGATCGTGACATTCCGGGGAATGGAAGAAGCGAAGTTGGCCAGATCCGAATTTCCGAGTTGCCAAGGGCCAATTCCCAGAATTTGCACATGTCTTGCAGGAGGAATAACAATGTCTTCATTGAAGGATGAATTGCCGGCAATAAGAATAATCAACCGGGCTCTCATGCCAAAAGTAACCGCAAGAGGGCTGTTCGTGGCTGCGTCGATAGCAGCCTGTAGGGAGTTGAATGGATCAAAGGGTGATCCGGTACCTGGTCCTGGAGCGCTGGAGTCAGCCCAGTAGATCGTCTGTCCCCACTCGAAGTCGGGAGTGCCACCTTCGGCACCCAGCAATTCAGAAGTTACCAGTCGATGGGCAGCGACCAATTGTCCTGTGGCATTTTTGCCCCACATGGAAACGTCGGTTAAGCTCTCCGCCAAGCCACTGGTAGTGAAAATAAATTCGAAGCCATCCAAGTCTGCATAATAACTCTTGGTGAAGACTTCATTGGGCGCAAGCGAGATGGATTCCAGTACATACAAGGTCCGCGTTCCGTTTAGCACATATCCTTCGATAAGAACAGTTGAGGCGTTGACTGGATCTTCGTTATCAATCTTGACAGTAACCGATTGGGTGAGTCTTGATCCGGATACCAGATTGTTCTCAATGGGCCCGGATGAGATTGTGGCCATCTGATTTCCTCCCCTTTTTTTATAGAGTTAGTTCATTCGAAACAATACGATGTGCGGTGACGATTTGCCCAGTGCTGTCTTTTCCCCACACTGAAATTTCAGTTGATGCAGCTGCGCCTCCACCTGTTGTGAATACATATTCGTATCCATCTAGGTTGGCATAGTAGGTTTGAGAGAAGACTTGCCCGGGGGTCAGATTAACGGATTGCAGCACATATAAGGTCCTCGTTCCATTCAGGAAATAACCTTCAATGAGTACATTGGACGTATTGATGGAATCGGTGTTGACCATTTTGATAGTGACTTGTTGTGTAGGTCTGCTGCCACCGGAGAGGTTGTTCTCGATCGGGCCTGTAGAAAGGACTGCCATAGGTTCATCTCCTTTTTTTTATGAATGTCTTTTCCTGAGAAAAGCTAGAATAGCATATGTTAGAATTGACGAAAGCGTTTGGACAGAGAGATATATGTACTGAATGAAAAGGAGGAACTGAATCTTCTGTCCGAAGGGAATATATGTTTTCATGCTTTTTTTATTTCGCTTTCAGCTTCTATTAAGGTAGCAGAGGTAAGATAAGTCTTGTAAACCCCTTCTCGTGTTAAATAGATGTGTGACTGACCCCGCCGGGCGCCGGCGGGGTATTTTTTTGTTTTATTTTCAAATAAACAAAACTAAACAAAAACAATCAAAAGTATATTTCTGTGTTTGTTATTGACTATCAAAGATAAACAAAGGTATAATGAATGTGAAATAAGGAACTTACTATGTACGTGGCAAGCCATTTGATTTTCAATATAAGGAGAGATTGATCATGAACGTGACCCTTAGCAATGAAACAACGCAGGCTGCAGGTTTCCATATCCCATTTGTCCGTGAGATGGCTGAGATTACACAACATATGTGGAAAAATGGCTGGGATGAGCGTAATGGCGGTAATGTCAGCTATCTGCTGGAGGAAGAGGAAGTTGCCCAATATATCGATATCCATCATGTGATTCGCAAGATCAAACCGGCATCTTCGGTGCATGAGCTGGCAGGCAAGTATTTTATCGTGACCGCATCGGGCAAATATTTCAAAAATGTACTCGCTGATCCGGAGAGTAATCTAGGGGTGCTGCGTGTATCGCAAGATGGACAGGAGCTGGAAGTGCTCTGGGGATTGAAGTCGGGCGCGAATCCAACAAGTGAGTTGCCTACACATTTCATGAGCCATATCGAACGTTTGAAACTGGACCCGAACCACCGGGTTGTCATGCACAACCATGCCACTCACGTATTGGCTATGACATTTATCCACGAATTGGATGAAGCAAAATTGACAAAGACCCTCTGGCAAATGTGCACGGAGTGTGTGGTTGTATTTCCGGATGGGATTGGCATTATTCCATGGATGATTCCTGGATCGAACGAGATTGGTCGCGAAACGGCTGAGAAAATGAAAGAATACCACGCGGTCATCTGGCCGCAACATGGCATCTTTGGAACAGGTACAACGATTGATGAGGCTTTTGGTCTGATTGAGACCATCGAGAAGGCAGCCCAAGTGTATATGCTGGTTGCTGGTCACGAGATCCGGCAGAGAATTACGGATGAGCAGCTGACCACACTGGCACAAGCGTTTGGTGTTACCCCTCGTCCCGGAATTCTGGGCAGATAAAATAGTCAACGGATAGATCAAGGAAGTGGTCTTTGGTTCAATGAACCAAAGGCCATTTCCTTTTTTTTGACGAACAATCGTCATTTTGGTTCAAAAAAGTTCAAATTGCTGAACAAGAATGGCTTTGTTATCGATTATTGAATCGTAGAATGCATTATCACGCGCTGGCGAAATTCGGGTGAAATGACGTATTGTCAACGGCTCTGCGATTTTGCATAATAACAATGCTTCACAGATGAGAGACGGAAGGAAGTTATGATCATGCTTGGCAAAATGAAGAGAATCTTAATAGGCAAGCCAATGAAATCGGCTGAACTGGATGGAGAAAAATTGGGGAAATGGAAGGCACTCGCCATCCTGTCCTCGGATGCCCTATCGTCCGTTGCCTATGGTACGGAACAGATTTTGCTGGTGCTCGTTGCGGCCGGATTCGCCGCCCTGTGGTACTCCGTTCCGATTTCTATCGCCGTGCTGGGATTACTCGTCATTTTAATTTTTTCCTATCGCCAGACGATATTTGCTTATCCAACAGGGGGCGGCGCTTATATCGTAGCCAAGGATAACCTGGGTACAACATCCAGTCTGATTGCCGGAGGATCTCTTCTGGTCGATTATATTTTGACCGTTGCGGTAAGTTCGTCGGCAGGGACGGATGCGATTACGTCGGCTTTTCCTATGCTGCATGACTACAGTGTTGTGATTGCTCTGATTATGATTGTTTTTCTAACCATAATGAATTTGCGGGGAGTGACGGAGTCAGCGTCTGTGCTGGCGATCCCCATCTATCTATTTATCTTTTCAATTGCGGTTCTGATTATCTCGGGTGGAATCAAATTTCTTGCCGGGGGGATGGAAGCAGCTGCACCTGAATTCGGAACAAGTCTATCCCATGTGAGTATGTTTCTGTTGTTAAAAGCATTCAGCTCCGGTTGTTCGGCCTTGACTGGTGTGGAAGCGGTAAGTAACGCGATCCCAAACTTCAAGCAGCCTGCCGAGAAAAATGCCGCGGGTACATTACTGCTTATGGGTTGTATATTGGGAGCCATGTTCATCGGTATCACCTTACTGGCTTATGGGTACGGAGTGAAGCCTGATCCCAAAGCAACGGTCATTTCCCAGATTGCTGAAGCGACGTTTGGCAGGGGCACGATGTATTTTATCATCCAAGGTGTAACGGCACTGATCCTGTTCCTCGCAGCCAACACAGCTTATTCGGCTTTTCCGCTGTTATCCTTCATGATGGCAAAGGATAAATACATGCCGCATGCATTTATGGTCAGAGGAGACCGCCTTGGTTTCTCAAACGGGATCATTTTCCTCAGTGTGATGTCTGCGCTGCTGGTGGTCGGGTTCAAAGGGAATACGGAAAGCCTGATTCCGCTCTATGCGGTAGGGGTGTTCATTCCATTTACCCTGTCACAGCTCGGTATGATGATTCGCTGGATCAAAGTCAAGCCGTCTGGCTGGCAGATGAAGTTGCTGGTCAATACCGTCGGTATGCTGACCACATTATCGATTACCCTGATCTTTATTTTCACCAAGTTCACACAGACATGGGTCATCTTTATCTTTTTGCCGCTCGTTGTTTATGTGTTCATGCGTATTCACCGTCATTATTGTAACATTGCAGATGAGCTGCGGATTGATATTCAGGTCGATAAGCCAGCCAAAAAAGGCAATACGATAGTCATTCCTGTTGCGGGCATTACCCGGGTCGTTATGAATACGATCAGTTACGCCCAGACGATGTCGGATCATGTGGTCGCGCTGTACATTGGCTTCGATGATGAGGCCATACGCAAGATGGAGCAGAAGTGGGAAGAATGGAATCCAGGTGTTCGTCTGGTCGTGATCAAATCGAGATACCGTAGCATTATGGGGCCGCTGAAGAAATTCATTGATACAGTAGAGTGGAAAACGGCTGAGACCGATCACATCACCATATTGATTCCGCAATTCATCACCAAGCATTGGTGGCAAAATGTACTGCACAACCAGACCAGCTTCATGATCCGAGCCTATCTGATCAATTACAAAGACGTGATTGTCACCACGGTGCCATATCATCTTAATCGTTAACTCGAACGGTTAATCGCTTTACCTCGTTTGGAAGATTTACAGATTATTGTAAAATGAGTCGCTTTTATTAATAGACAAACGTTCATATTCCATTTACACATCAAACCGCAGGGATATCTCCAAACAGGGGAGTTCCTGCGGTTTTTTGTCATGAAATCTAATTCTAATTCCGGCGTAGAGTTGATCCCTGGTTCCGTAAAGTCCCTTATCCATGATTAACGTTACGTTGATTCAGAATGAATTTTGCTGTGACATTCGACTCTTACACTAGATAACGTGGTGCTGAAGTTGATCTAACATTTCACACACACTGAATGCGTGAAACAAGGGGGAAGAAAATCCGATGAGTGAGCTTGATAACCGGATCAGCTTGCCCGCCGCCAAACGGCGCGTATCCGGTACGAGTGAGCGCCGGACAGCCTCGCTGCGTGTGCAGCGAATGCGGGAGAATCTGCTGGCCTATGGTTTCCTGGCACCATCGCTGCTTTTGTTTGCAGTGTTTCTGTTTTACCCGATGTTTAAGTCCGTGTACCTGAGTCTGCATTCCACAGATCCGACGGGACAGATTGCGGCTTACGTAGGACTGGATAACTTCAAGGCGGTGTTCCAATCAGGACTGTTTATGCAAGGGATGAAAGTGACATTACTATTTGTCCTGTTTACAGTCCCCACGGGCATGCTGGCTGCTCTGATTCTTGCTGCACTGACTCACAACCGGTTCAAGGGAATGCGTGTGTTCCAATTTGTATTCTCGCTGCCCGTGGTGTTATCCGTTGGTTCGTCAGCGGTGATCTGGAAGTTTCTGTTCCATCCGACCCTGGGCATGCTGAATTATCTGCTTGGCAAAGTAGGCATCGATCCAATTCCCTGGCTCACCAGCCCGGATTGGGCATTGATTTCGATCTCCATCATGACGATCTGGATGAACCTTGGATTCAACTACATTATTCTATCCAGTGGTTTGGCAGGCATCCCGGATGAGATCTACGAGAGTGCCAAGATTGACGGCGCAGGACCCTTGCTGACGTTTCGCAAAATCTCGATGCCGCTACTGTCACCAACGTTATTCTTTGTTACGGTCGTATCGATCATTGGCGCTTTTCAATCGTTCGGTCAGATCAACATTCTAACCCGGGGTGGCCCGATGGATAGTACAAATGTTTTTGTCTATTCCATCTATCAGGAGGCTTTCGTTAATTTCCGCTTTGGTACAGGTAGTGCACAGGCACTGATTCTGTTCGTGGTGATTATGCTGCTGACTCTGATCCAGTTCAAATGGGTAGAAAGGAAAGTGCATTACCAATGAGTGCGACATGGACCAAAACGCTGTTGTATGTATTACTGACGATCTGTGCAGCGCTTGTGCTGTATCCGGTGATGTACACCTTTTTCATGGCCGTGATGACGCCGGAAGATGCGAGTGCTTATCCGCCGCATATCATTCCAAATTCAATCGATCTGTCCAACTTTAGCGAAGTATTTGATATTGTTCCGATCGGTCGATTTATCGGCAATACCTTTCTTGTCGCAGGACTGACAACGCTTGGTCAATTGATTACAGCGAGTATGGCAGCCTATGCTTTTGCGAAAATGCAGTTCAAAGGCAAAAACGTCATCTTCAGCATGTTTGTCGCAACGATGATGATTCCATGGGAAGTGACGATGATCCCCAACTACCTGACGGTTCGCAGTTGGGGCTGGCTAGATAGTTACCAGGGGCTTACCGTGCCGTTTCTGGCAACGGCGTTTGGTACATTCCTGCTAAGACAGTTCTTCATGCAGCTACCCAAGGAATTGTTCGAGGCGGCGAGGATCGACGGTTGTGGTCATATTCGCTATTTCATATCGCATGTCTTGCCATTGTCCCGTCCGGCACTTGGAACACTGGCAATCTATTCATTCTTAAGCATGTACAATTCGTATCTCTGGCCGTTGCTGGTGACAAACACACCGGAAATGAGAACCGCACAGATCGGAATCTCGATGCTGGAGTTCCAGGAATCCACAGCGTGGAATCTTGTATTTGCCGGAACAGCCATGGTCATTCTACCATCCTTACTGTTATTGATCTTCGGGTTGAAACAGCTTGTCCGCGGTATGGCCGCAGGCGCGCTAAAGGGGTAGGAAGAGAAAGTTTTACAACTATTTAATTGAAGTGGAAGCTCTGAAGGTTTTGATCTAAAGATTTTAATTTAGAGGTTTTGAATTAAACCATGTATCAGCTCTTAAGGTCTGGATACCAGGAGCGAATAAAATGAGGCTCGTGCTTCAAATAAAATGTTGAAATGAACGACGGTAGTAGTGGAGGGGACGAAATCGATTCTGAAGAAGCAAAGCGTTCGCCTTTATCCCCGGATTTTCCCCTTTGATAGGGGGAGTGAGAAAAATCCGGGGATAACAGCGATCAAAAGAACGATTCGTAACCGTAACGGCCACACCGCGTCATCCCCAAGATTTTATTGTACGCGAGCCATATAAAAGGAGAGCGATTTCGTTTGAAAAAAAGAGGAACATTCGCATTAATGCTGGCTGCACTCATGTTGGTCATTTCCGCTTGCGGAACAAAAGCTGAAACAAGCAGCCCGGCAAGTGGAGCACAAGCAGAAGCGGCCGCAGCTGAAACAACACAATTGACGTGGTGGCATTCCATGTCTGGCGCTGGGGAGAAAGCCATTAATCAACTCGCTTCCGATTTTAACGCTAGCCATCCCGACATTCAGGTGAAACCCATCTATCAAGGGAAGTACGATGAGAGCTTGAACAAACTCAAAGCATCCATGGGCTCAGACAGCGGTCCAGACATTATCCAGGTCTACGAGATCGGTAGCAAGTTCATGATCGATTCGGGCATGATTACGCCAGTACAACAGTTCATTGACAAGGATCAGTTCGACCTGTCCCAACTGGAGCCAAACATCATCCGATACTACACCATCGATGGCAAATTGAACGCCATGCCGTTTAACACATCCAACCCGATCCTGTATTACAACAAGGATATGTTCAAAGCAGCAGGTCTGGACCCGGAGAACCCGCCGAAGACGTATGAAGAGTTTGAGCAAGCAGCAAAAGCACTGGCGAAAGACGGTAAGCCAGGTGCATCCATGGCGATCTACGGCTGGTTTATGGAACAGTTCTTTGCAAACCAGAATGCAGATTATGTAAACAATGGAAACGGAAGAAATGAAGCAGCCACAGAGTCTCTGTTGAACTCCGAAGCTGGAGTGAAGACTTTAACGTGGTGGAAAAAGATGATTGATGAGAAGACCCTCTCCAATCTGGGACGTAGCACAGACGATACAACAGCAGCATTTACCGCTCAGCAAATCGGTATGACCCTAGATTCCACGGCTGGCCTGCGTAAAATCGTAGAAGGTTCCGGTGGCAAGTTTGAACTGGGAACAGGTTTCCTGCCTCGTCCAGCGGATGCCAAAGAAGGCGGCGTTGTAGTGGGTGGAGCGAGCTTGTACATCATGAATAACAAATCGGAAGCGCAACAGCAATCGGCGTGGGAATTCATCAAGTACTTGGCTACACCAGAGGTACAAGCGAACTGGAGTGTTGCGACAGGATACTTCCCTATTACGACAGCAGCCTACAATGAGCAAGTATTAAAGGATAATATGGCGAAGTACCCGCAATTCCAGACAGCAGTCGATCAATTGCACGCTTCCGCCGATTCGACAGCAACATCCGGGGCATTAATGGGTGTATTCCCGGAAGCCAGACAACTTGTCGAAGGAGCGATTGAAACGGTCCTGAATGGACAAGGTACACCACAGGAAGCACTGGATGCAGCAGCCAAACAAATTACAGACAAGATTGCGCAATATAACAGCACGGTGAAGAAATAATTGTAGGCTAATCTCATAATAAAGATGCGGCGATCAATCCTGATCGTCGTATTGTTATGCCTGTGTCTTGAAATTCTATAAGACTTAAGTCTGATTTTTCTTGAAAAGGGATAGAAATATGCTGTAAAAAAATGTCGAAATAATAAACGATTCATATCTTATGTGTTAATTTATCTAACGTAAATAGTTTAATGTGCACATAAACATGACTTAAAAAGATCAAAAAGACATAATTTTGATCTGAAATTAGTCCTAATTAGCTTTAAAGAATAGAAAATAGTTTCTTTCTGTAATGTATATGTTCTATTTTCTTTCATATTGAAGAAATATTGTTTACACGAGTCTGTTATTCAGTTATCTTATATTTGAACTAATGTACAAGCTATCTGAACAAATGATTATGATTATAATTTAAAAACATGGAGGTAAGTAAAAAATGCATGTTCTGCAAATGAAGAGGTTGCTCAGGTTTTTCCTGGCCATGGTCCTGCTCATCACAGGTGCAATTCCGGCTGGATTGTTCAGCAGTAAGGCAGCCGCGGCGGATGAGCCTTTAACTGTTGCTCAAGCGATGGCTCGTAACAATGATGGATTACCGGGGACGGTAGAAGGATATGTTATTGGGTATTTTGATGGTTCAAAAAATAAACTGCAAACTATAGCTCCGTTCAGTGGAGGCAGTAATTTTGGACTTGCGGACAATCCAGGTGAAACAGATTTAAATAGGATCCTTTCTGTTCAAATCCCTAATATTACTTCAGTACGAAATACGTTTGGATTGAATAGCAACCCCGAACTTCTTGGAAAGAAAGTTAGAGTAACCAATGGGACACTAACCTCTTATCTCTCACTACCTGGCATCAAATACATTGACTCCTCTTCAACAACCTTCCAACTAATCGATGAGACACCTGAAACTAAAGTGGCAAGCGTCAGAGCTAATCCATCCTCTGGTGCTGTTCCGGCAGGAACGCAGGTTACATTGGAAACACCCACAGTCGGTGCAACCGTTTACTATAAGCAAAATACGGACGCTGATTATCTTCCCTATACCGTGCCCATTACAATAAATGATGCAATTCACATTGAAACCTACGCAGCCAAAGAGGGGATCGACAATAGTGATGTTACCAGTTTTGATTATACCCTTGTCGACACAACTCCTATTTCAATCTCAGATGCAAGAAAAGCAACTGAGAATACGACCGTTAGCGTTCAAGGCATTGTAACCTATAGCGAATTGTCCGGAAGTGTATCGAATCTGTATATTCAGGATAACGATGCCGGGATCGTTGTGCGCGGTAATGCTTCTGGTATAGAAGTTGGAGACCGGATTGATGCCTATGGGCCAATTACGATTTACAATGGCCTTGTTCAGGTTGAAGCAAGCAAATCTGGATTTCAGGGTGGCTTTATTCGAAATGTTGAAAAGTCACAGGATCTACCTGTACCTGTACCGCTCAACTCATCTCATTTTGCTCCGAGTGCGGGAGGGAGCAAGGGTACTGGAGGGCAGTATGAAGGGATGCTTGTCGAAGTAAACAATATTAAAGTGACAAAAAGCAACACGCCCACTTACACGGCGACAGATGAACATGGCGGGCAAATGCTGATTTATGCCAAAAACAGCCCGTCAGCTCTCTCCGTTGGCAAATCGTATCATAAAGTGACAGGAGTCTTGACTTACCATTCCACTTACGGTCTGGAGTTGATTCCTCGAACGGCGTCGGATATTCTGGAGGATTTGCTCTCCGTAACAGCGAGCACACCTTCCGGTGGTATTGTAAAAGGAACGGAAGTTACGTTGTCTTCCCCTTATGTAGGTGCCCAAATTTTCTATACACTGGACGGTTCTGACCCAACTGTGAATTCCATGAAATACACACAGCCTATTACGATTACTCAAAATCAAATCATTAAAGCTGTTGCCACTGCTGATAGCAGAGTAAGCACCATTTTTTCTTTTGAATATACTGCGGTGGATCGGGTGGATGGTGTACGTATTCACGAAATTCAGGGGGCAGGCCATTATTCCATCTATGATGGATTGAATGTACAGAATGTAGATGGAATTGTTACATCTCTAATTAACGCAGATTCATTCTATATGCAATCCATTCCTGGTCAGGAAGATGGAGATCCGGCAACTTCTGAGGGGATTTTAATCTATAAGAAAGATCATGGAATGAAAGTCAAGGACCAGGTAAAGGTTGCCGGCAAGGTGAAAGAGTATGTAGCAAGTGCAACAGACCTGCCAACCACTGAAATTGTAGCTTCTGAGATTACGTTGGAACAACCCGATGTAGAATTGCCACAATCCGTAATCATTGGAAAAGGTGGCCGCGTAATACCGAAAGTCATTGATTCGGATGGATTGGGCCAGTTTAACCCTGACGTGGATGCCATAGACTTTTATGAAAGTTTGGAAGGCATGCGTATTCAATTAGATGATGCTACTATTCTCGGACCTTATTCTTACAATCCTGGATTAGCAGTAACGGTAGACAACGAACCAAATAATTCATTGCAGACTCCGGCAGGAGGATTAATCTTACGTGGAGACGGAGCAGGAAAGTTTGAGAGTTCTCTAAATCCTCAACGTTTGTTCATTAATAAAAAACCTCCTCAAGCTGTGACAACGGGTGACAAATTTAGAGGATCCATTAAAGGTGTGCTTTCTTATTCGGGTGGTAATTATAAGGTTAACTTGGAAGGCGATTTGCCTCCGATCACGTCCAATGGTTTGAAACAAGCAACAACATCAATTGAGTTGCAACAAGAAAAGCTGACTGTTGCCACGTTTAATGTAGAGAACTTCAGCAAAAAAGATGCAACACGAGCCAATAAAATCGGTAAAATTATCGTGGATAATCTGAAAACGCCAGACATATTAGGAATAATGGAAGTTCAGGATAACGATGGGGATGCTGACACGGGTACAACAGCGGCCGATGAGAGTTTTCAGACTCTAATTGATGCAATCAAAGCGAATAAAGGCCCCACATATCAATACAGTGAGATTGCTCCGGAAAATAATAAGGATGGCGGGGCACCAGGTGCCAACATTCGTGTGGGATTCCTCTATCAGCCAGACCGTGTATCGTTAGCTAGTGGTTTCGGCAAAGGTGATGCTACGACAGCAATCGCAGTCAAAGCAGACGGTAGTCTCTCGGTTAATCCGGGGCGTATTGCACCAGATGACGAGGCGTTCACCAGTTCCCGCAAACCGCTCGCAGCAGAGTTTGAATTTAATGGTGAACGTGTGGTTGTTATCGCTAACCATTTCAATTCCAAGGGTGGGGATTTAGCCCCGTTTGGAAATATTCAGCCTGTAATTCGCATTAGTGAAGTACAGCGTGCGCAGCAAGCAACGGTTGTCAATAAATTTGTCAATGAATTAATCAATAAGGACCCGGATGTAAATGTTGCTGTCCTCGGGGACTTTAATGACTTCCAGTTCTCGAAAACATTGAGCATTGTCGAAGGTAATGAACTGGACAATCTGGTAAATAAACTGCCTGAGAACAAGCGTTATTCCTATATTTATGACGGAAATTCTCAGACATTGGATCACATTTTGGTGAGTAAAAACCTGACGGATAACGCAGCCATTGAAGTGGTGCATGTGAATGCTGACTTTGAAACAGCAGATGGTCGAGTGAGCGATCATGATCCATTACTTGCACAATTAACCTTTATAGATAACGGAAATGGAAGCAATCCTGGTAATGGTAGCGGGAATAATGGAAGTAATCCGGGTAGTGGTAACAGCGGTGGAGGGTCTACAACACCTACCCCGCCCGTAACTCCAACCACACCGACTACACCAACCAATCCTACGACCCCAACTACGCCAACCGTTCCTGGTAATGGAGGAAGTCCTATTCCAACCAGACCGGTTGTAGACCTGAAGGACATCGGAAATCACTGGGCGGCTGCTGCTATCGAGCAAGCCATTTCCCGGGGAATTGTGAACGGGTATCAGGATAGTAATTTCCGTCCGAATGCACCAGCCACACGCGCCGAATTCATTGTGATGTTGGGAAGAGCATTTGATCTTCCAGCCAGCAACAAGGCATTAACGTTTAAGGATGCTGCCGGGATACCTGCATGGGCGCAATCATTTATTGCTCAGGCAGTGGATCAAGGTATCATTAGTGGATATACGGATGATACGTTCCGTTCATCGGGCAAAGTATCGCGGGTAGAGATGACAGTTATGCTCGTTAGAGCACTCGGCCTCCCTGTACAGTCCAATCCGTCACTGAGTTTTGCGGATGCAGATAAAGTACCTGCATGGGCCGTTCCATATATCGCTGCTGCATATGATGCAGGACTGGTGAAGGGAACAGGAAAAAATAAGTTTAACCCCCTCGCTGAAGCAACACGTGCTGAAGTGGTAACCTTGTTATTGTCAGCAAGCGAGTTGCAAAAACAATAAAAAAAACACATGATACAAACGTATTTGAACAGCTTGCAGACTTCCATCTGCAAGCTGTTTTTTTTACTAGGGCGTGTCTGAAAACTCCGAAGGAAGTAGATTTTGCCGAATGTTCGTTCCAAGCAAGGAAGTTTTCTGCAGGCGTGCCGGGGCACGTCAAGGGAAAGTGACGCAGCAGGGGGCGAAAAGGCGGTGAAAGATGCACTTCAGCGAGTTTTGAGATACGCCCAATTAATGCCTGTTAATTTTCACCAAGTGAAGGTATAGTAGACAGGATTATATTGAAGGAGTGTTGACGACATGCAAGAACAGCCCGTTTTAATCGCACTATTAGCCATAGCGGCAGGAATTTTTAGTTTGCTCGGTGGTATCAACAATTGGGACTGGTTTATGAAGAGTTTTAGAGCAGGGATTTTTGTGAAAACCATTGGACGTCAGGGTGCAAGAGTGGTATATGGTATTCTCGGTGTTGTCATGATTGCCATTGGTGTACTATTGTTGCTGATTGGTAAAGTGTAGGAATATAAAAGGGGAAAATTTACAGAGCCTGAGTACATAATTCAGTTTCACAGCCTTTAATGTAGAAGGTAACGATTAGTACGTTTAGCTTTATGCTTGAGATTTTCGAAGTTAGTTAGGGTGTGGAGATTAGCATTTTAAAATGTCTTGAAGCCCAAGCCTTCATACCCTGGGGAAAGGGGTACCATTTTCTAAGGAACTCAGGACGCCTTATTTCGCCTTTAGCTCTTCTTTTTACAAAGTAAGGAACATCAGACACGTTATTTACTGGAATTCCTTGCAAATACACAGCAAACGACTGTTTTATTCTGATATAGCGTGTCTCAGATTCTTTAGATTTCTGGAATCACTTCATATCCTTGAATAAGACGTCTCCGATTCGTTAGCTCTTGTATTTGCTCTGCTCTAACCGTGAGTGAGTATCTGACTCCTGATCCTATCCTATCCAGAGCGAAGCTTTTCATTAAAAGGGAGAAAATCCACTTTAACGGCACTTCAGGTAAATTCGGGCTTTCATTAGGCTTGAAGACATTCCCATTCCCAAGTAACAGTTACACTCAAAAAGACCACCGAAAAATTTCGGTGGTCTTTTTACCAAATTCAGGTTTATCCATCTCAATCTGGTTTAATTATCTTTTAAGTCTTCAACAGAGTTGATATCCATGTACGTTGGAACAACCAGACCTTGTTTGACTCCTGTCATGCTGACAGCGATATCTTCAATCTTGTCTCCATATGTCTCCCAGTAGTCCCCATGTGTAAGCGGGAGCCATACGGCTGGAGAAGCATCGATATCACCTGCCGCCAAGCCTGCCCACATGGGGCCAGCTTCGACTTGCAGTGCTTTGACTGTGTAACCCAGATCTGTCTCAAGCACATACTTCATCAGGTTGGTACTCGCAATTTCAGAGTCCCATGCAACATAACCGAGACGTAAATTGTCACCTTTAACCGGGGTTAACCCCTTGGTCCATTCTTCAATTTGGTCCGGATGTTTTTCCGCATAAGTCTTGGCAGCTTCTTCAGGCGAAACGCCCTTTTGAATGTCTACCATGATTTCACTCATTTGATCTGCAGTCCAATTAAAACGAGAGAAGAACTCATAGGCAACGGGATGATCTTCTTTGATTCCCTTACGTCCAACCGTGTGAACTTCCTCTGCATCGCCGAAAATTAAGTCGGGATCATCCAAATACTTCAGATCATACTGATTGAACATCCAGTGCGGAGTCCAACCCGTAACGATGATGGGTTCTTCATTTTTATAAGCTTTGTCCAATGATGCAGTCATTGCTGCTCCAGAACCTTCAATCAGATTCCAGTTAGACAATTCATAATGTTTAATGGCGTTTGCTGTGGCCTTCATCAGACCTGCACCTGGATCAATACCAACAATCTGGTGATTAACCTCTTCGCCCACATTAGCACTTGCCGATGGAGTGGAAGAAGCTGCACCTGTCTCCAGATCTGCAATCGAATTGACTTCAGTCATGTACTTAGGAACCACGAGGCCTGTACGTACACCTGTCATATTAGCCCCCAGATCGTCCACCTGGTCTTTGTAACGTTCCCAGTAGTCTGCGTGTGTCAATGGCAGCCAAGCTGCTGGAGAGGCATCTACGTCGCCTGAGGCAACACCCGTCCACATTGGTCCGGCTTCGACTTGCAGAGCGTTAACTTTATAACCCAATTTGTTTTCCATCACATATTTTAGCAAGTTTGTACTTGCGATTTCGGAATCCCAAGCCACATAGCTGAGTTTGAATGCATCACCGTTCACTGGAGTCAGACCTTTGGTCCACTCAGCAATCTGATCGGCATGTTTCTCAGCATAAGCTTTAGCTGCTTCTTCTGCGGATGTGCCATCCTGGATTGCAGTCATCATTTCACCCATGTCATCCGATGTCCATTGGAAACGGGACAGGAATTCAAACGCAACAGGGTGATCTTCTTTCAGACCTTTACGGGCGATGGTGTGAATTTCTTCAGCATCACCGAAAGATTTCTCTGGATCTTCCAGATATTTTAGATCATATTTGTTGAACATCCAGTGCGGAGTCCAACCTGTAATAATGATTGGATCTTCATTTTTGATGGCTTTGTCCAATGTAGCCGTCATGGCTGCACCAGAGCCTTCAATTAGAGTCCAGTCAGTCAGTTTATAGTCTTCGATCGCTTTTGCAGCGGACTTCATGATACCAGCCCCTGGATCAATACCAATAATCTGATATTTCACTTCTTGACCTACAGCATTGGCTGCTGAATTGTTGCCGCCAGCCGAAGTTGTGCCACCAACGAAGTATTGTGAGAAACCAGCTACAAGCACAAGGAATGTTGCCGCAGCAGTGATCCATGCTTTTTGCTTGGCTGTAATGCGTGAGGTCTTTTTGCGACCTGGCATAAACACATTTTGTGTAAAACGGTCCAGAACAATCGCGAGTACAACAACGGCCAGACCGGCTTCGAAACCTTTACCGATTTGAAGCTGTGTTACGGCACGATAGACTTCCGCACCAATACCTTGTGCACCGATCATGGATGCAATAACAACCATGGACAGTGACAACATGATGGTCTGGTTAATACCGGACATCACGGTAGGCAAAGCGAGTGGAAGTTGTACTTTGAACAACTTTTGCATAGAAGTTGAGCCGAATGCATCGGCTGCTTCAACCAATTCACTAGATACCTGTCTGATTCCCAGGTGAGTCAGACGAATCGTTGGCGGGATCGCAAATATAACGGACGCGATAACACCTGGAACGACACCTAGACTAAAGAATGTAACTGCAGGCAGCAAGTAGACAAATGCAGGCATCGTCTGCATGAAGTCAAGCAGCGGTGTAATGATACGCGCCGCAGTTTTACTGTATGCGAGCCAGATTCCGACAGGTACACCAAGCAGGATCGAAACCAATCCTGAAGTGATAACCAGGCCGAGTGTGTCCATCGATTGGGACCAGTATCCCAAGTTATCTACGAGCAAGAACCCGATAACCGTAAATAGTGTCAGTGGGAGTCGTCCTACGAGGAACGCAAGAACACCCAATATGGCAATGAACAGGAGTGGATGGGGCAGCATGAACAGCCCGGAGAAGAATCCAACTACTGCCTGAATAACAATAGAGATTACATTAAACAATCCGGAGAGCGAGGAGCTCATCCAGTCAACGATGGATTCAATCCACGATGCTAGTGGTATTTTGGGAATCATTCTCAAGTTCCTCCTTTACTGCAACTTCACCGCTAAGTGCACCCAGCAGGGCACCGCGGACGATAACACCTTGCAGACGGCCATTCTCACCAACAACAGCGAGCGGCACATGGGCAGAACTTACAATCTCAAACAATTCATGAATCAGGGTCTCAGGCGACACTGTCGGCCCGTCCGTGATCAGAATGTCATTTAATACTTTATTTTCGCGCATTGCACGGGTTGCATCTTCTGCAGTAATGACACCAAGTAGCTTCTTCGAACGGTCAATGACAAACAGATTAGAGACACCATTTTCGCGCATGAGTTCGAGGGCTACCCGAGGACCGCGGTCAAGTGTGATTGTCTCAGGGCGACGCATGACGTGAGCGGCAGTGAGGACCTTGGACAGATCCACGTCTTCGACGAAGCGGGCCACATATGAGTTGGCCGGTTGAATCATGATTTCTTCCGGTGTACCGATCTGCACAACTGCGCCGTCTTTCATGAGGGCAATACGATCGCCGATGCGCAGCGCTTCGTCCAAGTCATGGGTAATGAAAATGATGGTCTTTTTCATTTTATCCTGAAGCTCGATCAACTCATCTTGCATATCACGGCGAATCAATGGATCAAGTGCACTGAAGGCTTCATCCATTAGCAGTACTTCCGGGTCATTGGCAAGTGCACGCGCCAAGCCGACACGTTGCTGCATCCCGCCACTGAGTTCATCTGGCATTTTGTCTTCCCAGCCCTTAAGGCCAACCAGCTCAAGTGAGGTTTTTGCCTTCTCCCGGCGTACTTCCTTATCTACTTTTTGTATTTCCAATCCATACTCCACATTATCAAGAACGGTACGGTGCGGGAACAACGCAAACTTCTGGAAGACCATGCTAATCGTTTTCCGGCGCACTTCGCGCAATTGTTCTTTGTTCATCTTGCGTAGATCCTTACCATGGACCAGAATTTCTCCGGATGTTGGTTCAATCAGACGATTGAACATCCGAACCAGTGTGGACTTACCACTCCCGGACAGTCCCATAATAACGAAAATCTCGCCTTCCTTAATGTCCATGTTGACCCGGTTGACACCAACCGTTATCTGTTTTTCTTTGGCCAACTTTTCTTTACCCCAACCTTGCTCCAGTAATTGCAGACCTTGCTCGGTTTGGGGTCCAAACAATTTACTTACGTTTTTCACTTCAAGTATGGTCATGTTTTCACCCCTTCTGATGTGTTGTGCACTTCGAACGGCTTTCAGCATCCATAAGCCCATACACTTATGCGCCCAGCCACGAAATCCGGTAATTGTTGCTTCGCTTCCCGTCTTTCTGGGTAACGTTTTTAAGTCTAACAATACTTAACCAGTATATCAACCGAATAAACAGTACATAATGTTTGTACAGTAAAAACTGTACAAAGTTTTTCGTCCAAATACTCCGTCATTCTCCTTATTCTGGCTAATAAGGCAGCTTTACATTTGACATTGCTTTTCCTACAATAGAAAATGAGCTGAATTGAAGCTGAATTTTTTGGTTAAAAGATAGTCATAGGCAATTGTAGCCTGGTAAAGTTCCCATTTTCATACATTGGGTGAATGAAAGCCCTCTGGCATATATGATGTCCGGCCGAGTGCTTTCCCATGTAAGCAGGACTTTTAAAGTGTTGCAATTATTTCGCCAAAGACTGTGGAATGTTCAGAATGGAGGTTGCAAGCATGGGCTTGGACCATTTACAAGAGGAACAGCAGGCAACCGTGCTGAAGATTCGTAAGCGCGTCATTGAAGCCATTGGACGTAATATGGATCTTTACGGCGTTACGCTGTCGACGGGACACTTATATGGATTGCTATTTTTTGCAGACAAACCAATGACCCTTGACGATATGGGACGGGAAATGGAAATGAGCAAAACGAGTATGAGTACAGGTGTACGAACACTGCTGGATTTGAAAATGGTAAATAAAGTGTGGAGCAAGGGCTCCAGAAAAGACCTATATGAAGTGGAATACGACTGGCATCAGACGTTTACGGATTATTTTGCGATTAAATGGAGAAAAGCCGTGGAGAGTAACCTTCAGATTCTACGCAAATCAATTGAAGAACTGAATCGGTTAGTCGAAGGTCTGGATGAGCAGGCAGACGCTGAACTTATCCACATTCTGATGGAAGACAAACACAAAGTTTTGCAAGCGGAAGCATATTACAAATGGTTGGATCGGTTGATTGATACCATGGAAAATGAAGAGATATACAAGCTTGTTCCGAAGGAAGAGATTAAGGAACATTCATAATTACATGCAAAGGGCCCTTTCCGTTATAGGAGAGGGCCCTTTGGCCTGTGCAATATCTTACTGAATTATTAATGAAGGAACACGATGTAAAAGATAATCTTGCCCATCGTATCGACCTATGTTCACATCTAATGTCCGATCAGACCTGCCTGAGGAAAGACTACAGACTGCTGAGTAATCTGGTCCAGTTCGTTCAGAATCTGCAACCGGCCACCCGGGGTCCAGCATAACCGTTGCCAGTTCGAAATATCGTGAACGTTACCATACAATACAGCAGGAGATCGATTCCACGATGCCATTTGTTTCATGCGTCGGAACACCTTTTCACTGGCAGGTTGAAGCAAAGCACGATGGATTAACAGGTAATCCGTGTCCAGCACGGGAATACTATCCGCTACATACTCATTTCTGGAACTTTCGGGAGATACAAGCTGAGCAGGCTGAAGTCCCAATTCAGCATACAACAAGTGATTTAATGGATGCTCGCCAGTCCCTTGTAAGCGAATGAACTGGTTCGTAATCTCCATCAGAGCCAACCGTTTTTGTCCGAAATAGGTTTGCAGGTTCAGGCTTGCTTCAAGCTTGCGAAACTCAAGTTCTTTGAAATTCAGCAACGCTTGTTTCTCACGTCCGACTAGTTCGGCTATGCGAATATGGTTCTCTTTCCAGTCATCAGTAGACTCCAAGATGATGGTGGGTGCAATACTTTTCAGGCGATCGTAATAAGGCTTGTGGTAAAAGTCACCGATGATCAAGTCTGGCTTCGCCTGCCGAAGTTGATCGAATTGTCTGGTTAATCGGCGTTCTTGTTCATATTCATCCGATTCTCGGTCAAACATACCTTCACCTTCCAGCACAGCTACCGGGCGCAGTCCAAGCGAGGCCAAGTTCTCATGGAATCCCATAATGGATGCCGTAGCTACGCGAAGTTGATCTCTTTTCATATATACGCTGGGAGCAATCCCCAAGGTTTGTTTGAATTTGCGGCTAAAATAATATTCATTGCCATACCCGACAGATACCGCGACGTCTTTGAGGATACAGGATTCCTCTGTCAGCTGTTTTTTTGCTTCGTTTATACGTAAACGATTCAGGTAATCGGTCGGTGACATGCCTTTGGCCTTCTTGAAACTGCGTGAATAAGAGCTGGGGGTGAGTCCAGCAATCTTGGCAAGCTGATCCATGCTGATTCCTTCACTCATGTAACGTCGCATATACATAATGCTGCGTTCCAAGGCAGGGTCCACTTTCTCATGATTGGCTTCTAGCCTGTTCTCTGAGAGAAATTGCAACAGCTCATGCAGCTGGCTATGTATGCCGATAAAGTGATCCGGTTGAAGACCACGATAGGTTTCATACAGTTGTTCCAAACGTAATACAGCCTGCTGCTCATGACGAACCAGCAACCTGCCTGTCTCCCAATCCAGCGGGAAGGCGGGTGATGAGGTCATTTTCCATTCACCGCGCACTTGCTGCAAACAAACCGTATCCATGCTTAGTAATATACATTCGGTCACATTCGAGCGTGCAGCGGCCTCAATGGTTGTTCCTGGCTTCAGTACAAACAAGCTGCCCGCTTGCGCTGTATAGACTGTATCATTCAGGACCAGAACACCGTCTCCTTGCAAAATAAGACATAGCATGGGCCGTGACACCGTCTTGCCTTGCACACGGAAATTCTCCCCACGACGCACACGGCACATGGAGGAGAGGAGCGGTAGAGATGAGGTTTCAGAAATGAAGGGAAACTGTTCAGTCATACGGACCATCCTTTTGTCTTATTTTCTTAATGATAACAATTATCATTCTCATATGGAAGATGTTTTTGAAAAATAGTTTTCGACAACCAAAAAAGGACTACCAAGAGCCGTTATGGCTGCATGGTAATCCTTTTTGTTATGGACATGTCCGTTGAATGGGCTATACGCCTGAATCAACATGATATGTTAGTACGGTGTCACCAATAGAATATTGTCGAGGAAAACGTCACTCATTACTTTTTTCCCTGTTCCACCCGTTTGCACGTGATACAAGCGATATTGATCTTTGGCATTGATGTAGAAGAGGCCCGAAACATCATCTCTGATATGGAATGCATCCCATTCGTCCCCGGTAAGTTTCGTTACCTTGAGAGCTGTATTAACCGAATAGAGTCCATTGTTGCCCGAGATGTATGCAGCCGTAGATGTACCATTGGTCAATTGATTCGCAACATACGTTACATTGTTCAGGTTCAGATTGGCAGACTTGGTCACTTTGTTGCCCGAGACCGTTTTGGCATAAGCCTTTTTGTCTGCATCAATAAGGACAACCTTGTCTGTACCTAAGGCACTTACTTCACGAACGCTTTTGTTATGAAGTTGAAGTGTTTTGGCTGAAGTGGTTAACGCAAACGCTTTGCCTTTGGCATAATTGTAATCCTTATTGCTGTCGAGAACGATTCCCTTGTTATACACGTAAAGATTGTTTCCCCAACCACCGGAATATACAGCATTCACATCCAGTTTGGCTTTGGGATTTACCGCAGTTGCTTTGCCAGTGTTGTATTTCACCTTATACATGACAACAGCATTGGTGGAATAGAAATCCTCGTAGGGGTCTGTATTTACCATCAGTTGCAGTTCGTTTTTGGCTTGATTCGTAAAATAACGTCCTTCCACTGCGCCTGCGGCAATCCGCTGCACAGCTCCAGCACCGTTGGACGTTTTGGACACGATCCACGTGTTTCCATTAACTAACGCATTATAGTAGGCGCGCCCTTTGGTTACCAGGAGGAATGGGAAGTCGGTATCAGCCTTGTCAGCAATCTTGGTGACAGATGAAGCGTCACTATTGCCATTCGCGCGATAAATGGTACCTGTAGCATCCAGATAATAGATAAATCCGTTATCCGTGTAATAGCTGAGTACATCTGTAGCAAATGTCTCTGCCGCATCGCTGGACCCGTCATTCGGAACCCGAAGCAAGGTTGTGGAAGAAGCAGTCTGCGTGTAGTAGAGATAAGAGCCTGCCGCGAGCAAGTCCACACCTTGGAAATCAATTAATACTTCTGTTGTATTGCTGCCATCCGCGGATACTTTGTACAAAACTCCGTCGGACTCATAATACACTGTGGATTGGTTAAGTGAAGCTGCCTCGGCTGCGGTTCCACCTCCCAATGTCACTGCTGCAATGAGTGTAAATAACAGCAATGTACAGATGGTGCGTTGTACGTATGTATACCTTGTTTTCATTCGTTCATCGTCCCCTTCGTTCTTCTATATGTATGTCGTTAATTCCTTATGTTATATCGGTAAACTATGGAAGATATGTTAGCTCTCAAACATGAAAAAAAGAAGAGGATGAAATTGAATTTCATAGTCATTCAAACCTGAAATCAAATTGCGCATGATGCTGCCAATCCCGTCCCAAAGCATTCTCCGCCTGACTTGATCGTGATAACATTACACTCAACCAGAGCAGCGAAGAGAGCCAACTGACAAACAACTAACGACAGGAGCGAAACGATATGATGAATATAGCAACGATTGGTACAGGGTCCATTGTGGATGCCATTTTATCTGCGATCAATGAACTGGAAGATGTTACGTGTACAGCGATGTACTCCCGGAAGAGAGAGACAGCACAGGAGCTTGCGGGTAAGTATGGGGTCGATACCATCTATACGGACCTGGAATCCCTATTTTCAGATACAAATGTAGATCTCGTATATATTGCTTCACCAAACAGCATGCATTACGAACAGGCCTATCAGGCACTTCAACATGGCAAACATGTCGTCTGCGAAAAACCGTTCACGTCCACGCTTCAGGAAGCAGAAACGCTGATTGCACTTGCAAAAGAAAAGAATCTGTTGCTGTTTGAAGCCATCTCCAACATTCATCTGCCCAATATTAAAGTCATACAGGAGCAACTACCAAAGCTTGGTCCGATCAAACTCATCCAGTGTAACTACAGTCAATACTCGCGCAAATACAATGATCTGCTTGCAGGGGAAACGCCGAACGTATTCAATCCACATTTCTCTGGTGGCGCGCTGATGGATATCAATATTTATAATCTGCATCTGGTCATGAATCTGTTTGGCAGTCCGAATACCGTATCGTATACCGCGAACCAGCATGCAAACGGCATTGATACGTCAGGAGTAGTGGTTCTTAAGTATCCGGAGTTTATTGCGGAATGTGTAGGTGCCAAAGACACAAACAGCATGAACTTTGTGCTCATTCAGGGGGAGAAAGGTTATCTTCAGGTTGTGGGAGGAGCAAACGGTTGCCGGGAGATCAAGCTTCAGATCGGGAATGAGCCTGCTGAGGCGTATAATGCGCAGACCAAATCCAATTGGCTGTATTATGAGTGGGAAGCGTTCAGGGACATCCATGCAAATGGGGATCACAAACGGTGTTACGAACTGCTCGAACACAGCCAGTCTGTAATGAGTGTACTCATGAGTGCACGTAAGGATGCCGGAATTGTATTTGCAGCGGACCAGCGTTAATCGTTAATACGTATCGCTAATGCTCCCCATGTATAACATGTCGAAAATGTAGAGTACCGAGACCATCGAAGACATTTTGGATAGCCTTAATTGTTCATTGTATCCATAAGCCAGCAGCGTTTCATCACAGTGTCTGGACAGGGTTGAATGGTTGTTGCCCGTGACCGCGATGACTTTCATCTGTTTGTTGCTCAGCACTTTGGCAGCTTCAATCATGGATTGATTCTCACCTGTGTGCGAGATAACAAAAGAAAACGTCAGGCTGTTGGGATTCATCGTGTTCAAGTAATGCATGTTGGGACTATTATGAGCAATCGCAGATATGCCGAGTTCATTCCACTTGGCACAAGCCTGCTGAGCCAGATAATAATTCATATCACTGCCATAGATATCGATACGTCCGGATTCTTTGACCCAGTTCGCGATTCGTAGCAAAACAGGAGCATTTAACATCCGGCGCGTATCATCTAGCGCCTGCTGATACAGGTAAGGAACGGAGTCGATGGCAGCCAGCACGTTGCCTTGTTCTGCAATTGCATGATCCTGCGTCTGCAACGCGGAAGGTATCTGTTGATATTCAAGAGCAAGTTTTAACTGAAAGTCTGGGTACCCCTTGGTACCCAGCTTTTTGCATAGACGAACAATGGTGGATGAGCTTGTATAGGTCTGCTGAGCCAGTTCATGGGCTGTAGAATCAAATACAACTTCGGGGTTGCTCAGGATATAGTCTACAATATGTTTCTCCTGTGCCGTTAATTGTGAAGCATATTTTAATTTTTGAAGTAGTTTGGATTCCATACAGTTGTTCCATTCCTCTCTAAAATCATCCCATAGCATATATCTCCACATCATAACCTGCGTATATTTATTTCTCAATCTGTATAGCGGAGCGACAGTGTAGATTGTTGAATTTCGTCGCTACACTCCACATCATTCAGATCTGACTTTCCGCCAGTTGCTGACGACTATTCCACGACGTGACCAGACGAAGAAGAACCACACTTATGAGTAGGAGCACTGCTCCAATCATGACTAACATCCAAGGACCAATCAGCAGCATGCCACTGGCTTGTCCAGCGACTAAGGCGATGAGGGGAAGGACAATTAATCCGCCGAGCTGATAGGCTTCCTGGAACCCACGGACCTTGGCCGAGATCAGGACGTTCAATAAAATGACCATAAGACTGCAAGCGGGAACAACCCACACCACAAGTATGATCCAGTTCAGATTGGGAAACATCAACGTTCCAAACATGGGGTGCATCAGAATATTGGCAATGATTCCGTAGACCAGGAAAGTAACCCAGGATAATAGAATGGAAGGGATCAGGGCAGCTAGCACTTTGCCTTTAAAAAGAGTGTCCATGCTGATCGGTGTGAACAACAATCCTTCCAGCGTCTTACGTTCCTTCTCTCCAGCGAAACTATTGGCCGTCAGAATACTGGAGGCCATCACCGGAATGATGAGAAACAAGGGAGCGAACATATACATGGCCAAGTAATAGACAATACGATGATTATCTGTAGGCATGGAAGCAAGCTGAGGAATCTGTCCACCATGGGTTAACGCATCCAATGATTCGAGCAGAAAGCTGATGTTGCCCAGAGAACGAAGTTCCATTCTGGAGGCCGCCCACAGGAGTGCAGAGGGCATAATGATTCCGATAATCAGTGGAACAATCAACATGGGCAACCAGAGCTGAACGCTGGCTGTGACGGACCGGATATCTTTACGTACCAGTGCACGTATGGCTTGGCGATTATTCATGGTGATGTGCCTCCCTTATGGCAAAATAGATACTTTCCAGATCACTGCCCGTGATGCGGGCCTGATAGACTTGACCATGCTCCGTTAATTGCCTTAGCAGTAATGGAATGTCTTCACGCGATGTAAGCTGAAATACTGCTTGATGTGCGGAGATTATTTCAGGTGTAAAGTCGGTTGCCGTGTGCCATCCATCGGGCATGTATGCTTCTACTTCGAGCTTCGGAGTGGACAGGTACCGGCTAACAATCTCCTGTTCCGTGCCTTCCTCCACGATGCGCCCCTTTTCCATGAAAATATAATGATCACAGACGGCTGACAGCTGGGACAGCACATGGGATGAGACCAGGATTGTCATCTTTTCTTCCTTATTTAACTGACGGATAATGCGTAGCACCATCTGAATTCCATCCGGATCCAGGCCATTGGTGGGTTCATCCAGAAACAGGATAGAAGGACGATGCAAGAGTACTCGTGCAAGGCCCAAGCGTTTCTTCATGCCTGTGCTATAGGTGCCGACTTTTCGATGCTGATAATCCTGAAACTCGAACAGAGTTACAAGCTCGTCGATTCGTTTCTTGGCATGCTTCAGGCCAAAAACATCTGCGAAGAAAGTCAGATTGTCACGCCCGCTCATATTTTCATATAATCCACTTTGCTCGGTAAGGGTGCCACACATGGCCAGTACTTTCTCTGCCTCACAAGCGGCATCCAATCCGTTAATGGTTACCTGTCCACCGGAAGCGCCCAAGACCCCATTCATGATACGGATCAGTGTGGTTTTGCCCGAACCGTTGGGTCCAATCAACCCGGTGACACTGCCTTGTTTAACTGTGAAACTGACATCATGCAGTGCTTGATGCACCTTGAATTGCTTGGATATGTTACGTACTTCGATCATGCATATTCACCGTCCGATCTGAGTTTGGAGATTATACGTGCGGTAGGCTGATATCGTTCAAATGGACGACAAAAAAGATATTTTCCTCCTTCAATAGTCCCGAATGTAGGATGCACATTTACCCTGAAGTCTGCCTGAAATCGGGTCTCAGGTTTGTTTTCACTCTGCCCTGTAACATGTATCCTTATTTTAGGGTAGAACATCCGTTTCATTGCTATTCATAACGTGGTAATGGAAGATAAGGCCTTACGTCTCATGAATGCCTGAAATATGCATATAACGCCGGTCTTGGTTATTCAGGGCCGGCTTGACGCGATGTTTTGGCGTGCCTGTCACGGGGAACGTCTGTTTCTAACGATTACATAATGAATTCGTCTAACACATCCATATGAATACATCGTATGGGTACATATTGTGTTTGGACGTAGAGGAAGGTGAGTGAATCATGACAGCATCCAATGAATATCGTTTTCAAGTGAACCTGAGCGGGATGATCCAGATTTTATCCAACCATCTATATAGCAGTCCTAAAGTGTTCTTGCGAGAACTGATGCAGAATGCGACTGATGCGATTACTGCACGAACGGAGGCGGAGCCAGGGTATCAGGGTGAAGTTCGTGTTGAACTGACGGGAACAGGTGAGCAATTGACCATGATGGTGGAGGATAACGGCATCGGCTTGACTGAAGCTGACATCCATGAATTCCTGGCGATGATTGGACAATCCTCGAAGAGGGGGCAGCAAGCGCTGCTGGATGGAGAGACGTCCTTTATCGGGCGTTTCGGGATCGGGTTGTTATCCTGTTTCATGGTGAGTCACGAAATTGTCATGCTGACGCAATCCGCGAAGGGCGGCCCTTCGATGGAGTGGCGGGGCAAGCCGGATGGCACCTATACGATTCGACAGTTGGACACACAGCTGTCCCCGGGGACCAAAGTATATCTGCGTTGCACACCGGACGCGGCGCACTACTTTGAACCAGAGTATGTGAAAGAAGCTCTGTTCTATTACGGAGCATTATTGCCGTATCCGGTCACGTTGTATCATGACGGCGCGCAACATGTGGTGAATAGCGAGACACCGATCTGGCTGATGGATCCTGCACTCGCACGTTCACGCAGAGCGGAGGTATTGGCTTTTGGTGAACGTCTGCTTGGCGAGCAGTTCCAGGACTTCATTCCGTTGACGACAGCTTCAGGCCGTACCGGGGGTATTGCTTTTGTACTGCCACACGCGGTTAATCTGAATGCCAAGCGTTCTCACCGGGTTTACCTGAAGCGAATGCTGATTTCGGAGAAGGCTGAGAACATTTTGCCAGAGTGGGCTTTCTTCGTGAAATGCCTGATCTGGACAGATGAGCTTCAACCGACGGCATCACGAGAACATTTTTATGAAAATGAAAAGCTGGAGGAAGTTCGCTCCGAACTCGGAGACGCACTTCGCAAGGGACTGGCCGACATGGCTGAGAGCCAGACGGAACGGCTTCAAAAGCTGATTCGCTTGCATGCTCTGTCCATGAAGGCATTGGCTGTGCAGGATCAAGCATTCTACGCGATGATTCATCGCTGGTTGCCATTTGAGAGTACGAGGGGTCACCGTGAATTGGGTGAGTTAATTGATGAAGGAGAGACATTGTATTTCACGTCCTCTGTTGATGAGTACCGTCAGATTCATCATGTAGCTTCCGCACAATCGATGCTGGTAATTAACGGTGGTTATATCTATGACAGCGATTTGATGGCAACACTGCCGATGACCGTGCACAACGTACACACGGAGCGGCTACAGCCGGATCAGGTCTCGATGAGTTTCACCGATGTGCCACCCGCTGAGCGTAATCAGTATTATGATGCGTTGCGATTGGCCGATTCTGCCTTGCAGCGCTTCCGTTGTCGGGCTGAGGTGAAAGGTTTTAAGCCATCGGATCTGCCGGTGTTGTTCACGCTGTCTCAGGAATCCTCAACACTTCGTGCGCTTGAAAAAGCAAGCGAGGAGAGCACGGAATTGTTCTCGTCTGTTCTGGGTTCATTGTCTTCTGGCATGAGTTCAGCAGGGTACTCAACTTTGTATTTGAACGTGGGTAATCCGATCATTCAGCGGGTACTGACATCACCGGATGACCAGATGACACCGATTGCCATCGAGATGTTATACGTCAATGCACTGATGATGGGGCATTATGCCATGAGCAAGCAGGAGCTTGAAGTGTTAAATCAGGGCATTGTTCGTTTTATTGATTGGGGTTTGCGTGCCAATACAGATCGTAAGGGAGATGCCTGATGAAGACAGAGATGGATTTTGAAGAACTGATGGACGAGGCCTATGGCCTGCCCAATGGTCCGGCGAAGCTCGGTATGCTGGAGGAAGCGGCAAGAGTTGCCGATGTGAACGGCATGGAGGAAGAGGCATATGAAGCAAGATCGGAGATTGTGGAGACAGCAACATTCTGTGGTTATCCGATGAAAGCACTGATTGCTTTTTCCTGGCAGCTGGGCAAGTTCGACCAACAGCCCGAAGAATATGATGAAGAAACGTTAATGTGGTCGTACAAATGGATATTGGGCAAGATGCCCGACTTTCCGGAAATATCACGCGAGAAGATCCTGGAGCTGTTGGAGGATTTCGGACGGCGTTTCAAGTCCTACGGTTACAGCGAACGCTCCTACTGGTATTATCGGTTCCGGATCTTTATGGATTTTGGGGAGCTGGAGGAAGCGGGACGCAGTTATGATCGATTCAGAACGATGGATCGTGACTTTATGAGTGACTGCGAAGCCTGTGAGCAGGATGAGATTATGCGATATTTCTTGTTAAAAGGAGACGATGAGAAGGTGTTGGAGGCGGCACAGCCTATCCTGAAAGGGCGTATGAGCTGTGCAGAGATTCCGCATCTGACTTTGTCTGAAATTTTGATGCCGTTATATCGGTTGGGACGGACTGCGGAAGCAGATAAACATCAGACCAAGGGATATCGCCTGATTAAAGGCCAGAACGATTTTGTGCAGAGTTTTGCGGAGCAGATGGATTATCTCACACGTACGAACCCGGCAAAAGGCATTGATGTGCTGGAGGAAACACTGGTGTTTGCTGCTGATCATGAAGATCCTTACGCCAAAATGTTGTTTTATGCCAGAGCAGCATCGTTGCTTCGCCGCTGGGTGGAAGAATCTCCAGAATACCGATTGCGTCTGCCAGCATCCTTCCCGTATGAAGGCGATCCGGGCGACCTGCTCAAGCTGGCCGATTACTTTGCGGAGCATGCTCAGACCGCTGCAGCTAAGTTTGATCAGCGCAACGGGAACCTCCATGTATCTTCGTTGATCGAATAGAGACGGATATAACTCATTAACCGATCGCTATAATAAGTTATGAAAAGTAACGAAACAGGCTTGTTCGAGAAGGATCGTATCCTTCTGAACAAGCCTGTTTTTTTCTTGCATCATAAGCATGATCAATCTAATCGGTATGAAGATATTTTATTTTTATTGTGCTGATGTTGCAGAAGGGACCGTTACTGGTACAGGAACCGGTGCAGTTTCAGATGTCTCATCTGCAGGCTCAGCTCCTTCGGCAGGTTCTGCTTGTGGTTGTTGAGCTGCCATCAGTTCAGCGACGATTTGATCTGTTGGTTGGGTAAGCAGCGCATACATGATCGCAGCCTCTTCCTGACGAATCAGAGGTTTGCGGGAAAGGAAATCAACAGAACCATCCTCCATTACCTTCACCTCGGGTCCATGGATACCAAGCTTCGCCATCATCTGAATGGCTGGTACAGCCCATGCATCTGTGTGCCCCGCAAGTTTCACATCATTGAACAGTTCGCTAGGATATTGTAGTTGCATAATTCTCCACATCATGACCATTGCTTCCTGTCGGATAATCACTTGATCCGGCTTAAATTGCTGTTCGTCCGTGCCAGTAATCATACCCAACTCATATCCGAGTTGAATATATCCGGCTGCTGCATGATCTGCCCAGTCGGTGCCAGCAGGAGGCGTAGTTTTGCTGGGCTTCAATCCACTCAGTTTAAGGGTGTTCTCAATAAATTCAGCTCGTGTCACACCTGTTTTTGGTTGGAAAGACTTGTTGCCATCATTCTCATAATATCCAAGAGATTGTATGGCATAGATGGCTTCGGCATAAGGACTGTTCTCACGAACATCCCGGAAGCCCATAGGCTTTTGACCTTTTTTCTCATAACCCATAGGGTTGAGGTAAGGTTCTTTCATGTATGTGGTTCCATCTGCATATTCTTTGAATGCTGTGAATTGACCAGTCAATTCATCTTTGAAGAGATTATCTTCCACCTGAATCAGGTTGCGTTGACCCAGGAATACATCGTTAATGCTCAGTTGTCCTGGCTTATCCCCGCCACCTTTCAAGGAACTTACAATCGTGCTAAGTCGAAGATCTGCGTACAATCCGGTGAAGCGTTGCAGCTCAGCTGCGGATTGCGGCGTGTAATCCTTGAACTGTACAGGCTCTGCATATTCCGGGAAGAAGCTCTGGATGAATGCAGGGTAGAACAGATTACGAAGTGCTCCATTCTGATTATACGTCAGGAAAACGCCTGTATTTTGCTCGGGAATAAGGAAGAGATAAGAGCTGAATCCGGTCAGGTCGCCTCCTTTTGTAATGATACTTGGACTACTTCCTGCTCCGGGAAGCTGAAATGCAGCTTCGAATCCATACGTGGTGTTTGGTAACAGTGGATGAATGGAAGAACGGTACTGTTCCATGCTTTTCACCGTGGATTCCTTGAAAATTCGCTTGTTGTCCTTCACGCCATCATTCAGGAAAGCGATCATGAACTTCCCAATGTCTTCTGCGGTAGACAACATGCCGCCTTGAGGCATAGGTGTTGGAGCGATGGTGTACAGATCAAGCGGATTGTGTGCCGCATCATAGCCAGTAGCCAGCTGCTTTTGGAACTTTTTGTCCAGCATGAAACTGCTGTTATCCATTCCTAGCGGTTTGAAGATATGTTGTTGCATGTAGGATTCAAAGGGTTCGCCGCTTACATTTTCAACAATCATGCCAAGCAGCAAAAACGAGAAATTATCGTACATGTAGGCGCTACCAGGCTCTCGAACGACAGGAGGCATATGTTGCTTTGCGTAATCCTCCATCGCTATGTACTTGTCGAAGTCAGTATGGATGTCTTCCTGCTGGGGATCACGGATCTCGAATCCGGTCGTGTGTGTGAGCAGGTTCTCCACAGTTACAGGTTTGTCAAAAGGATTATCGAATTCGAGCCCTTTCACATAGGTCTGAAAATCAGCTTGCAGATCAACCTTGCCTTGCTCCACTAGCTGCATTACAGCAGCTGACGTGAACGTTTTGGATACAGAGGCTACACGGAAGGCCGTATTTTTCGGATCGATCGCTGTTTTACTCTCCACATCGGAGAAGCCATATCCTTTTTCCGCCAGAACTTTGCCATCCTTCACAACAACAACGGAGGCTCCCACATAATGGGGTTTTGCCTCAGGTGAATCGAAGAAAGAATCCAGAAAAGCTGTAGCCGATTCGGTTGTCAGCGCTTTCGTCTTTCCTTGTTCAGCAGCTACTGGAGTCGCGGTCTCCGCCTGGACTGCGGGTACCCACAGACTGAGAGACAGAACCGCAGCCATAAAAGCTCCTGTTAGGGAGGTGAACCTGAAACGGGTCTTTCGTTTGGATAAATGCATGCAAACACTCCTTTATGAAAATATTTACAAAATAGTTACCTACTCATGTATTACTGATTACTTGCACGATAGGTTTCACGATAATAGATTCCAATGTTGGCAATCCAGATCACAGAGAGCATTACAATCGGGAATGGAGCAAAGGTAAAGAGCATCGAATATAGAACCATAGAAACCATTCCAACACCAAGAAGTACATTCATCATCTGAAAAGAACGATAGGCTGCGCGATAGACAATCCATTTCTCGCCTTCATCGAGCTTCTCAAAATGATCCTTCTTCATGTTGCGCGAGTTCAGATCCAGAGTGCGCTCAGGATAATAACGGTTGTATCGCTTCACAGTCAGAGTTTGCACGACCACAACGATGATAATAGAGATACACGAAGCAACAAAATTCAAGAGGTTGAACAGTTCTGGAGAGTTCGGCATGGTTCGGTTGGATGCATACAAGGACAAGGCAAGTGCTGCCCAGGTAAACGTAAGAATAACGCTGAATCCGCTGAGGATCATCGCTTTTCCGAGGGAGCGCTCTGCGGGAGAGATGAGTGAATCGGAATCTCCATAAGCATCATTTTCCATGGGAGGGACAGATGGCGTGCGGGAGAGACTGAAGATGTTCCACACCGTCATAACTACCACAAGAGCCGCCAGGATTGCGAATAAAAGATCATAGTCATAATACACGGACAGCTTCCAGTTCAAGTCAGAAGGGAGTTTACTGACTCCGCTAGCGCCGAGAAAACCAACTACAGCGCCACCGGCTGCATACAAGGGAAGACGCAACCGCTTTTTAATGGACGAGGATGATGAATTTTTCATTTTAATCTCCACCTTTCAGTTCAAAGATTTTTTCGACAGGTTCACGAAATACATGTGCTATTTTTAGTGCCAGAACGACCGACGGAGAGTAATCTCCACGCTCAATCAGGGCAATGGTTTGACGGGATGCACCAATGAGTTTGGCCAGTTCTGCTTGGGATAGCCGGTCTCTGGCTCGTAACTCCCGAACGTGATTGTGTAATTCTTCCACTTGCTCACCTCCATGAACCTAATGTACATGATATTTGACTAAATGTAAACTATAATATACAAAATGTTAAAGATAATTTACTTCTAAACGTTGATCATGGACATGAAAAAGAGAGCCAGTTGGGCTCCCTAGGATGATTATTTTGTTGTCGGAAAAGTTGCCAGAAAAGTGAAATCAAGATGCATCTGCACACGGCAGATGTTGATTCTGTTCCTCTGCCCTCCGAAGTAACATTCGGAAAAAGACGAGCGCTCCAAGCCCCATCAGGATATACAGACCAGCCATCGCATAGGAGGGCAGAAAGGCTCCAATGGTTAACCCGAGACTGCCGAGAAGGGCAGCAGCGTTGTAACTCAACCCGTCAGCAGCCATATAGGCAGCACGGTCCGAATCTGGAATCATGCCCGCGAGCATGACCTGACGAACAGGGGCGTACATCAATTCTCCAATGGTTAGCAATATAGCGGATGAGATGAGTAACCAGGCCCAGTTGCTGAAAGCAAGTACGGTGAAACCTGCGGTGTAGAGGAGCATACCAACAGTCATAATAGATCGGGACTGGAAGCGACCTATCCATCTGGTGAATGGAATGGCAACCAAGGCAACCATTACGGTGTTGATGACCATGATCAGGCTGAACATGTGCAGACCTGAGATATCTGAGCCGAGCAGTTGGGCGGTGAATTCATTTTTTAGACGAACAGCGATGTATTTATCCAATTGAAATTCCAGGGAGACTGCAAGTACAGTAGCCGTGAAAAATATCATGAAACGTTTGTCCTGAAAGACCGCCCAGTAGGTTTTCAATATGTTCCTCTGGATGGGAGCATCGCCATAACCTGATTCACGTTTATCCATTGTTTCACGAATCATAAAGATCAAAATAAACAGGGTAGCTAGGCTTTCAAGGCATACCAGACTGAACAATAGGAAACGAAATGATTCGAAAAACAGCCCGCCCATCAGTGCACCAAAAGTTACAGCAACATTTGTTGTCCAATATTGCAACCCATATACATAATGACGTTCATGTTCACTGCTCACGTCGACAATCATGGCATTAGCAATCGGCACGGTGATCCCTGAACTGAGACTGCTGAGCAGAAACATGAGGCAAGTGACGATGATCGAATCCATCCACGGCGAATTGGCGATGGCCAAGCCGAGTAGAGCCATGACTTGGAGACTTTGTGCGATCACCATTAATTTTTTTCGTCCAATTCGGTCAGACCAATATCCTGCCCACAATCCCACAATCATGGAAGCCACAATATTGACCGTCAGCAATAACCCCGCCAAACCTGCGCCAATCTGAATACTCAGATAGATCGCCATGAATGGAATGATGGACTTTTGGGTCAGATCGGTGAAAAAATCAGTAATGATACGTATCCTGATGTTCGGGTGCAAATCGGCGTATTTCATAAATCGTTGTTCTTCCTTCCCACTGGTCATGTTGATGTTACTGAGTATAATGGAGGAAAACCTGAAGAAAAACTGTAGAAGCATCCGGATGGATTTCGTATTTTAGCAGAAGGTAGGGTATATATGGACGTATCAGAACATTACATTCAACTGCGATTAAACTTTCCACATGTACATGATGAACAAGAAGTACTTACAACGGTAGGTGAACTTGCCGATCTTTTATGTTGTACCATGCGCAATATGAACCTCATTATGAACAAATTCAAGGAGAACGGATGGGTCAGGTGGAACCCGCAGCGCGGAAGAGGCAAAAAATCGATGCTGGTATTTTGTGTCCCGTTGCTTGAAGTGGCGCGTGAACGATTTGACCATCTCCTGGATGGGAACAGGATGGAGGACGCCTATGAACTGGCCGCCACCTTACCAATTACGATGAGAGAACATCTGATGCAGCAAATGCAGCATCAATTTGGTCTGCGTTCGAATGGAGGGGACAGAGGACGAGTGGATACATTGCGGATTCCACGGAATATCCCTTTTAAGACATTGGATCCCACGCAGACGGCCATGTGGGGAGAAGTTTTTATTGTTGCGGAGGTTTTTGATCGTTTGGTTCGTTATAATGCTGAACACCAGGTCTGTGAACCGAGTCTGGCTGTGGCATGGGAGAGTCATTCAGAGGGGAGCGAATGGACCTTTTATCTGCACAAAGGTATACCCTTTCATCATGGCAGAATATTGGATTCAGAGGACGTGAAGTTTACCTTTGATCGTATTATCTCTGACAATAGTAACCCGTGCAGGCCTCTGTTTGGATCTATTGAGCGCATAGAGACGTTGGACGAATTGACTGTACGTTTTGTGTTAAACAAGCCTAACTTCATGTTCCCGGATCTGATGAGTAGTATGTCTGCATCGATCTTGCCGAGAGATGTGGAGATGAATCCGCTCCATCCGATTGGAACAGGACCTTATCGGTTGACGCGTCATGATTCCAAGCTGCTTGTGTTGGAAGTATTCCCTTCCTACTTCCGAGGCCGAGCCTATATTGACCGCGTTGAAATATGGCAACTTCCCCATTCTGGGAGGGTGGAGTCCGTCATCAAGCATAATATATTTCCGGATGCGGAGCCTCGTGCCGTGCAGCATGAGATGCAGGGTGGCATGTATATGACGTTTAATATGCAGAAGGAAGGGCCGCAGCATGAGGTGAATTTTCGCCGGGCTGTTCAACAGCTATTGAATGCGCAGGAGTTGTCGCAAGCGCTCGGAAGCACGAACACGCAGGCTGCCTATAGTCTGATTCGAGGACGAGTACAGCAACCTTTAAAGGTGGGTTCAGATCAAGGGGAGCCAGGGAAACAGCAATCGGAACAAATAGAATGTTCGGTCACACCTGTACCTGACCTTTCCGTGGAGACCTCAATGGTGCGGGCCTCAGCATTATTGCGTCATAGCTCTTATCAAGGGCAGAGTTTAAGTCTGTGGGTGGAAGAAGGAGAGAAGATGGAGACGGATATGGTCTGGTTTGCAGAGAGATGTAAACAGATTGGCCTACATATCAACATTATGCCGGGAGATCCGGTCCACGCAGTCTATCAAGATGGGTTCGGGGATTGTGATCTGATCTATACAGGAGAAATCTTCAATGATCATGTCGTGCTGAGTCTCGTGACGATGTACACCTTCCAGAACACGTTATTCCTGATTGCGATGAATGATTACTGGAGACATGAACTGGAACAGGAATGTGGACGAGTGGTCATGATCCAGGAACCTGCGGAGCGGTTGAATAGATTGATTCGGCTAGAAGATCGACTGATTCAGGAGGCATTGCTTCTGCCCACATACAGCTTCAAGGAAGAACACACCCATCATGATTCGCTGAGAGATTATCGTCTTGCGGGGTATGGTCTGCCTGATCTGCGCAGATTGTGGGTGAAGAGAAGCCCTGGGGCCGCTGAAGAGGATACGAGTTATCCGGTGTATATTCCGTTGTGGTAGGATTAGCTGCCACAACGGAAATGAATCAGGCGTTTTCTATATAAATTGAACTAAACATTTATACAAAACGGAGAGGACAGAAATAACCTGAGGAAGCAGAGCGTTCGCCTTTATCCCCGGATTTTCACTTTATGAAAAGAAATCAAAAAAATCTGGGGATAACAGCGATCAGAAGGTTGTTCTGTCATCGGAGTGACCAGTGTAAATATATTCATTAGTTCAATTTATATAGGTTCAGATCATTTACGAAACCCTGATGAATTCAATAGGCTTTGAACCCGGTTCAAGCAACAAAGGAATGGAGATGAATTGAGCAGCTTCTGAAGATTCATTGAGGGTAAACGTATACGTGATCTTCAGACCGAATAACACAAATTCGACGGAAAACGTATCTTTCCCCGTGTATTCCATGGGCATTTCAATGGCGTTAAAGGTTGCTTGCAACCCGTCCGTTGTCTCTTGAATCGACATCTCGCCATAACCAGGATGCGTGTAAATACCCGCATAAGCGGTGTAAGGGCGATCACAAGGTATGATGTGAGGTTCTTCAATATTTTCCTCAACGGCAGTGTCTGCTTGAATAGGCACTTCCAGAGGATTCTCCGGATTAGCCTCTGTTTCTGTTGATTCTTTCCCCATTAATTTTCTCAATTTGGAACTCCAATTGACGGGCTCTAATCCAAGCAGTTGGTCCATGATATGAAAAGCAACCGTATACGGAATTATACTTCCGTTGGTATTGCTCAGAACCACGATTCCAATCTGTTCCTCTGGCAAAAAGGCAACTTGTGATGCAAAGCCATCAATAGCCCCACCATGATGAATCATGGCATGTCCACGATAAGGCTCAATCATCCAACCCAGACCATATGTACTCATAGGCAGTTCTTGGCTCATGAATGGCGAATCACTAGGCATCTGAGGACTATGCATAATCTTCATCTGTTCCTTAGATATCAATGACGTTCCTTCCCATTGACCTTGATGCAACTGGAATTGAAGCCATGCAATCATATCGATTAGATTGCTGTTAATGGAACCAGCAGGTCCTATGGCATCAATGGCTCGAATAGGTATTCTCGTATTCTGACCATCTTTCTCCATATAAGGGTAAGCATAGTCAGGCTGAAGTTGCATTTTTTCAACAGAGAACAGACTTGAGTTCATACCCAGCGGATTAAATAGATTCTTCTGAACCATCTGCTCCCACGAAGTTTCATTGAGCTGTCCAACCAGATAACCTGCCGTCATGTACATCAGGTTCTGATACTGCCATTTGTTTCGGAAATCCTGATTCGGCTCCAGATACTGTAATGTTCGAACAAGTTCTTCTCTTGTACGTGGGGAGTTGTACCATACCAACTCATGCCTTGGAAGACCGGAACGATGACACAGCATGTCGCGAATAGTTATACGTTCTGTTGCGATCGGATCAAACATCTTGAAGTCTTTCATATACGACTTCACAGGGGTATCCCAGTCCAGTATTCCCTGATCCACAAGCAGAGCAGCAGTTGCTGCGGTAAAGGCTTTGGTACTTGAACCTATGGCAAACAACGTATTAGGGGTAACTTCAAGTTTGGACTCCATGTCACGATAACCGTAGCCCTTTTGCCAGATGACTTCATCCTTATGGATCACAGCCACCGCTGTGCCGACACCATTCCATAATTGAAGCTGCTCGTCGATGAATTCATCCATTCCTTCCAGTGATGTGCTAAGCTTTGTTGTCGTCATACCTTTTCCTCCTAATATTCAATAAAACGAATAATCTCCTACAATTCACTATGCCTTTTCTGGATAAAGTTAACATCCTCCCTGAGACTGATTTTGCGTAGCAATGCCGTATTAACGGACTTCACCGATTGCTTGTCAAACTAGTCCGCATATATCGAACAAGTCCCTCATAACATGTACTAATCAAGTAGGGGTTCTGCTGCAAGCACAATCCTGAAGTGAAAACATGTGCTAAAGGGGATGATGTCATGCGCCGAATATCATGGATGCTTGCCATGGTATTGGTCTTATCGGTCTTGCTTGCCGCCTGCGGGAAGAAGGATGCGGCAGCTGTGGTCAAAGATCTGAACGAAGTCGTAGGAGAGATGGAAAGTTACCAGGGGGCAGGCGTGATGACGCTGCATACCGGAGATACGCCGCAGCAGTACAAGGTCGAGGTATGGCATCAGAAGCCTTCCTATTATCGTATTGCGTTAACGAATGCCAAAAAGGATGTAACACAGATTGTGCTGCGTAACGATGAAGGCGTGTTTGTTTTGACACCGAGCCAGAACAAAAGCTTCCGTTTTCAGAGCAATTGGCCAGATAATCAAGGACAGGTATATCTCTATGAAACATTGATTCGGAGCATTACGGGGGATACAACCCGTCAGTTTGCCGACGAGAAGGAGAGCTATGTTTTTGATGTAGCTGCCAATTATAATACACACGCACTCGTCAGACAGAAGATCTGGCTGAACAAAAGCGATTACGCACCGAAACAGGTGGAGGTATCCGACTCCAATGCCAATGTGGTCGTGGATGTGAAGTTTGATTCCTTCAAATTTGGTGCTGCATTTGAGAAAGACGCCTTTGACATGCAACGTAACATGACAGCAGCTACAAAAGAGGGCGGCCAAACAGGAACGGATTCTGGTGTAACTCCTGCGGAGCAAACAGGTGAGGGCGGTAAAGAACCTGCCAATCCTCAGACTGCGCCTGAACCTGATGGAGCCGTTACTGATGGACAGTCGGGTGTAGGTGGTGACACAGAGCAGCAAGGTACAGAAGGTGCTGCAACAGGTCAGGAAGGCGAAGAGCCGACACTTGCAGAACCGGAAGGGGCAGACAGCTTCGGCGTGATTCAGCCGACCTATGCGCCGGAAGGCGTGCAGCTCAAGGACGATCAGATTCTGGAAGAAGCGGGAGACTATTCGGTTATGCTTCGTTATGAAGGAACATATAATTACACGATATTCGAAGCCAGACCACAGGATCGAGCTGTATCACTTGCTCCATCCCGTGTACTGGATCTGGGATTCACACTGGGCATGGTCAGCGGAGATGCACTGCAGACTCTGACATGGATGACAGATGGCATAGAATATCGGATTACCAGTGCCGACCTGCCTCAGAACGAAATGGCACGCATTGCAACATCGATGCAGGAAGAGTCAGGCAAATGATTTTTGAACAAATGAACGAATAGTAGCATAAACATAAGGAATGCTAAGAAGCATCGGAGACCTGTTCTCCGGTGCTTTGCTTTGATGTAAGAAAGGTATTTATTTAGCGCTGTTTTTCTTACCCGATACACTCAATAAAGCAAAATGCGCTTCTACGCAGAGGGAACCGGGTAAATAATCGATATAAGCAGATTTTGCTTGGGTGAAAAGTGGGATTTTGCCCTGCTAATCTCGCTTATCGGTCTTCTTCTGTGTTCGCATTTGTTCTTCAAAAGGCGCACCTTACATCTGTTTTTGGATGCGAAACTTCGGTTCATTTGACAGTCACATGCTGGAGCATTACGATGGAGTCTGACGTGAGCCGGATTAAGATGATTAGAGAAGGTGACTTAACGTGCAAGGACAATATCGGCCGACCCAAGCGGAGATCAATTTGGATCATTTGTGTACTAACGTAGAAGCTTTCCGCGAGGCATTGCCACAGGGCATGAAATTCCTCGCCTGTGTGAAGGCCAATGCCTATGGACACGGAGCGGTGGAGACGGCTAGGGAACTGGAACGAGTGGGTGTGGATTACTTAAGTGTGGCTTTTCTTGACGAAGCTCTAGAACTGCGACAACATGGGATTACGATTCCAATCCTGGTACTGGGTTATACGCCGCCTGAAGGGATCGCTGTTGCATGGCAACATGATGTGACCGTCACACTGTTCAGCAGGGAAGTGCTTGACGCCATTCGACATCTGGATGCGAGCACATTCGCTAACCAACTGAAGGTTCATATTAAAATCGACAGCGGCATGGGCCGATTAGGTCTGTTGCCTGGCGATGAGGCATTGGCTTTCATTCAGGAAGTAGCTTCGCTCAATCAGGTGATGCTGGAAGGCATGTTTACCCATTTTGCCAGAGCAGATGAAGAAGACAAAACCTATACACTGGAGCAGTATAGACGGTTCCAAAGCGTAGTTCATGCGCTCAGGGATCAGGGATGTTCCATCCCGATTATACATACGGCGAACAGCGCCGCTGCCATTGATACACCGGAATTGTCCTATGACATGGTACGTGTGGGAATAAGCCTGTACGGACTGTATCCTTCGGCTGAGGTGAATCATCAGGTGGTGAAGCTGTCCCCGGTATTGACGCTGAAGACAAAAGCGGTTCTGGTCAAAACACTGCCACCCCATTGGGGGATCAGTTACGGAACCCGTTATTTTACGCAAGGTTACGAACGAATAGCGACCCTGCCGATCGGATATGCAGACGGATTCTCCAGAATGCTGACAGGTAAAGCAGAAGTGCTTGTACGCGGACGCCGCGTCCCTGTCGTCGGTACAATCTGCATGGATCAGTGTATGGTGTCGTTACAATCTTTCGCGGAAGAGGCGGAAGAAATTCAAGTCGGCGAAGAGGTTGTCCTCATCGGTCATCAGTCTGGTGGCGTAATAACCGCAGACGAGGTGGCATCTCAGCTCGGTACGATTGCTTATGAAGTGATCTGCATGATGGCGCACCGCATTCCGCGGGTATATACCCGCGGGGGAGCAGTAGTCGCCAGAATCAATCCACTTTTGACATCCTGACAGGTAAACTGGACGTCATTCCCAATAAACTTTTTTTCAGAACAGAAGGAAAACTGTCGGAGCATCTCGAATTATGTATGATGGTAAGGATTTAATTCCTGAATTGAGATGTTTGGTCTGTACGAATATTGTTCCCCGTGTTTATAATGGAGTACAGCATACTTGATATACTCGGGGCATATATATTCCTTTGTATAAAAGTTCTGGAAAAACGTAATACTGGTTCACAATGGCGAAAGGTTTGTGGGGGTGGAAGAAAGGTGGCCAACTTGCAGAACACCAAGCGGATCATGATCAGTTTACCTGATTATCTTTTGCAGGAAGTGGATGGCATCGTAGCGCTGGAGAATTCCAACCGCAGCGAATTGATTAGGCAGGCTATGAAGCTGTATTTAACGGAGCGTAAGAAACGTTACATCCGTGAAACGATGCAGCGAGGGTACATGGAGATGGCAAAAATTAATCTGACCATGGCATCCGAAGCCTTTCATGCGGAGGAAGATGCGGACAGCACTCTGGACCGCTTAGTTAGCGGGGTGTAGACATTGATCGTAAAACGTGGTGACGTTTTTTTTGCGGATCTTTCTCCCGTTGTCGGTTCCGAGCAAGGTGGAGTCAGGCCGGTTCTGGTGATCCAGAATGATATCGGCAACCGGTTCAGTCCAACTTGTATTGTGGCGGCTATCACCGCCCAAATCCAGAAGGCAAAGCTGCCAACGCATGTTGAAATTGATGCGGCGGCACACGGCTTTGACCGGGACTCGGTTATTTTGCTCGAACAAATACGGACGATTGATAAACAGAGGCTGACTGACAAGATTACCCATCTGGACGAGGAGACCATGAAATTGGTCAACGAAGCCTTACAGATCAGCCTTGGTTTAATCGATTTTTAAGGCAGCAACCAGCGTCTTGTACGCTGCACTGCCGTCCGTTGGCAATGGATGTTCCCGTAAGGGAACACACTGAATTCAGACTGTAACCAAAAGAGCGTATGACATCCTTCGGGCTGTTATGCGCTCTTTTGATTAAAGCTTGATGAAAGCGTAGAACATTGGCGATCTTTTCGCTATAATGAAACCTGAGAAACCGTTTACCCGAAAGACCTATATATAGAGGTGGAGGAGACATATGAGCATTTACATCAATCAGAATCAGGAGAAACTTCAGTTTCATTTACAGACCCGCGAGGCCAGTTACGTATTTCAGGTACTGCCTTCAGGATATTTGGTGCATTTGTATTATGGCAAAAAATTACGCGACACCGATCTGAGCTGGTTGCATGTACGGACAGAACGAGCATCTTTCAGTCCGAACCCGGTACCAGAGGACCGTACAATTTCATTTGATACATTGGCAGTGGAACTACCCGTGTATGGCACAAGTGATTTCCGTAATCCGGCTATCCAATTGGAACTTGAGAATGGCTCGACGGTTTCGGAGTTTACGTATACAGGTCATCGATTGATCAAAGGAAAGACAGCGCTTACCGGACTGCCAGCAACGTATGTTGAATCCGATGAAGAAGCAGAGACGCTGGTTATTGAGTTGGAAGACCGCGTTGCAGGCATCAAAATCGAGCTTTCTTATACAGCCTTTACGGCATTTAATGCAATTACACGCTCGATGCGTATCGTTAATGAGAGCGCTACCTCAGTGAATGTGGTGCGTGCGCTTAGTTCTTCTGTTGATTTCCCGCATGCGGATTATGAATTGTTGCAATTGTCAGGTGCATGGACACGGGAACGTGATATTGTTCGCAGACCGCTTGCTTCAGGCCTGCAAGGAATTGAGAGCCGTCGTGGTTCAAGCAGTCACCAGCAGAATCCATTTATTGCGCTGATGACACCAGGCACGGATGAAGACCAAGGTGAAGTTTACGGATTCAGTCTCGTCTATAGTGGCAGCTTCACTGCACAGGCTGAAGTGGATCAGTTCCACACCACACGTGTATCGCTCGGGATCAACCCGTTCGAGTTCAGCTGGAAGCTGGAGCCACAAGAAGCGTTCCAGACACCTGAGACGGTTATGGTATATTCGGCTGCAGGTTTGGACGGCATGTCACAGTCCTACCACGAATTGTATCGGGAGCGTCTTGCGCGTGGTAAGTTCCGTAATGCGGAACGTCCGGTTCTGGTCAATAACTGGGAAGCAACCTACTTTGGATTCAATGCAGACAAGATTGAGCAGATCGCTCGCGCCGGACAGAAGCTGGGTATTGAGTTGTTTGTCTTGGATGATGGCTGGTTTGGACATCGGGACAGCGACAATTCCTCATTGGGCGACTGGATTGTAGATAAGAACAAATTGCCACAGGGTCTGGATGATCTGGCTAACCGTGTAACAGGTCTGGACATGCAGTTCGGTTTGTGGTTTGAACCAGAGATGATCTCACCAGACAGTGAGCTGTACCGTGCGCACCCAGACTGGTGTCTGCATGTGCCTGATCGTCGCCGGACAGAAGGACGTCAACAACTGGTACTCGACTTCTCTCGTCAGGATGTACGTGATGAGATTGTGCGCATGTTAACAGACGTACTTGGTTCTGCACCAATCACTTATGTGAAATGGGACATGAACCGCAATATGACGGAAGTGGGTTCTGCATTGCTTCCGGCAGATAGACAGCGTGAGACTGCGCATCGTTACATGCTGGGGCTGTATGACGTGATGGAACGAATCACCTCGGCGTTCCCGAACATTCTGTTCGAGAGTTGTTCAGGTGGTGGTGGTCGCTTCGATCCAGGTATGCTGTATTACATGCCACAGACTTGGACAAGTGATAACACGGATGCCATATCCCGTCTGCGGATTCAATACGGTACAAGTCTTGTGTACCCGGTGAGTTCGATGGGATCGCATATCTCAGCGGTACCGAATCATCAGGTCAACCGGATCACTTCGCTTGAGATTCGGGGACATGTTGCGATGTCGGGCAACTTCGGGTATGAGCTGGATTTGACGAAATTCACCGAGGAAGAGAACGACATCGTGAAAGCCCAGGTTGAGCTGTACAAGGAGATTCGTGGAACGGTTCAATATGGAACATTCCGTCGTTTGCTCAGTCCGTTTGAAGGCAATGAGACGGCGTGGATGTTTATTGCACCGGACGGAAGCGAAGCTGTTGTATTCTACTTCCGTGTGCTCTCTGAGCCCAATGCGCCACTTCAGCGCCTGAAGCTGAAAGGATTGGACCCTAATGCGGATTACCGTCTGAAAGGCGGATCGGAGACCTTTACCGGCGATGCCCTCATGTATGGCGGTATTTCGGTAGGCAGCACATCAGGAGACTATCTGAGCGAAATGTTCCGGTTCGAGCGCGTCTAGATTGCTATTTTATTTAAAGCTTTAAAAAAAGGGAGGACCGAGGAGTGTCGTGATGACGTTTTTCGGTCTTTTTTTGACGTAATGGGGAAGGCTGGAGGATGACATCATTCTGTCAGAACTTGTATGCTTGCGGATTGATGGAAATCTGGACGTGATTCTGTGATAATATAGGGTAGAGTGGAAGAAACAAATGGTTCAACTATACTGTAATTACAGCAGCAAAGCTGCCCTGAAATGATTGTAACGAACGATTCAGGAAGGAAAGAGGGATTTATTTTGTCTGAACAGGAAACGGTTCTGGAACCCAATGAAGAAACAATAAAGGCAGAACGCCATGAACGAATCATCAAACAGGTAGCCAAGGAACTGTCACTGTCCTTGAAGCAGGTCCGCACAACGTCGGAGCTTCTGGACGAAGGCAATACGATTCCATTTATCGCCCGCTACCGTAAAGAAATGACTGGAGAGCTGGATGAGAACCAGCTGCGATCGATTGAAGAACGCATTGTTTATCTGCGCAATCTTGAGGATCGCAAATTGGAAGTCATCCGTATTATAGAGGAACAGGGCAAACTGACCGGAGAACTGAAGCAATCCATTACGCAAGCTGTGAAGCTGCAGGAAGTGGAAGATTTGTATCGACCTTACCGTCAGAAGCGGAAAACGCGTGCCAGTGTGGCAAAAGAAAAAGGTCTTGAGCCCCTTGCTGTATGGATCTGGGGTCAACCGAAACAAGGAGATGTACTTCAGGAAGCTGCGAAATATATCAATGCTGAATTGGGTGTAGAAGATGCGGAGTCGGCGCTTCAGGGAGCCAAAGACATTCTCGCGGAGAATATCGCAGACGATGCTGCCATTCGTGCCTGGATTCGTCGGTACACCTTGGATCACGGGATGCTGACTTCTGAAGCGAAGGATGCTCAAGAGGAGTCCGTGTACGAGAATTATTATGATTACCGCGAATTAGCCAAAAAAATGCCTCCACACCGTATTCTCGCAATTAATCGCGGTGAACGTGAGAGTATTCTGAAAGTCGGCCTGGACGTACAGGCAGAACCGGCCCATCGCCATATGGAAGGACAGATCATTCGTGGTGCTTCTGCCGTGCAGGATATCCTGCGTGATGTGATTGAAGATGCATACAAGCGGCTGATTGCGCCTTCCATCGAGCGAGAAGTTCGGGGAGAACTTACGGAAAAAGGTGAAAATCAGGCCATATCGGTATTCTCGGCCAATCTGCGTAACCTGTTGCTTCAACCGCCGATTCACGGCAAACGTGTGCTGGGTGTCGATCCGGCCTATCGTACCGGTTGTAAACTGGCTGTAGTAGATGATACGGGCAAACTGCTGGAAGTGGCTGTGACCTACCCAACGCCACCACACAACAAGAAACGTGAAGCTGCCGAAGTATTCCATCGGATGATCAAGCAATATGATATCGGACTAATCGTCATTGGTAATGGTACCGGATCACGTGAGACAGAGCAATTTGTTGCCGAGATCATTCAGGAGAACGGTGATGAAAGTCTTGTGTATCTGATTGTTAACGAAGCAGGCGCGAGTGTATATTCTGCATCCAAGCTGGCCCAGGAAGAATTCCCTGATCTGGATGTTGCGGAGCGCAGTGCAGCTTCCATTGCTCGCCGGGTACAAGACCCGCTGGCGGAGTTGGTTAAGATTGATCCAAAAGCCATTGGCGTGGGTCAATATCAGCATGACGTATCCCAGAAGATTCTCGAAGAAAGCCTGAAGGCTGTCGTCGAATCCGCAGTTAACCATGTGGGTGTGGACGTGAATACAGCATCACCATCGTTGCTGTCATATGTTGCCGGAGTTAACGCTACGATTGCCAAAAACATTGTGAAGTACCGTGAAGAAAATGGCCGGTTTACGAACCGCCGTCAGCTTCAGAAGGTGCCACGTCTTGGTGCGAAGACTTATGAGCAGTGCGTAGGCTTCATGCGTATTGGTGAGGGCGAGAACCCGCTGGACCGTACACCTATTCACCCTGAGTCTTACAAGGTAGTGGATCAGCTGTTCAAGGAGCTTCAGGTTGCACTGGACAAGCTGGGCAGCAAGGAACTGTCGGTATTACTATCAGAGCAACAGCCAGAACAATTGGCTGTGAAACTGGACGTAGGTGTGCCTACGTTGCGTGACATTCTGGACAGCTTGCAGCGTCCGGGGCGTGACCCGCGTGAAGAAATGCCGTTGCCAATCTTCCGTACAGATGTATTGAAAATTGAGGATCTGGTGGAAGGCATGGAGCTGCAAGGTACGGTTCGGAACGTTATTGATTTTGGTGCTTTTGTTGATATTGGGATCAAGAGTGATGGGCTTGTCCATATTTCACAGCTCAGCAACGGGTATGTTAAACACCCGATGGATGTTGTATCTGTAGGTGATAATGTAACGGTCTGGGTTATGAATGTGGATACCAAAAAAGGCCGTGTCGGCCTGACGATGAAGAAGCCTGCTTCTGCGCAACAGTCTTCTTAAATAGTAGGATTGGAGAACAGCCTTCCCTAACCAGGAAGGCTGTTTGTTGTCGACAGTAATAGTCCCGTTATCCGTTCTAATTGCTCTAGTAAGTACGGTGGGCAATATGTGCATTTTCTTAAAGTGCGTGTTCAAAAGGCCATCTTTCGTAATCCAAAGCAGACTTTTATGAACTACCTCTTAAAGTTCGTTCTCCGCGCTGCGTGGTGTGCCATTTGCTGGTTTGTTACGATAAAAGAACCAGCATTCGTTCAGCAACTTGATTTGCCGGCTGTCCTTTTTGTGAAATGCACGCATCAGTTGATTGCAAAGCCATTGAGGCAAGGGTATCTCCTCCTCTTGCATAATTCATCTGTACGTTAGCATATGTGGCAATAGCCTGGACTGTGCGGGATAAGTGGAGCCCTCCGGCAAATCAATCTGGTTCACTCAAAAAAAAGCACAAATCCCAATTCAGGGAAATGTGCTTTTTGTTCTCATCATTATAAAATGATACCTGCGGTGAATTAGAGAGCTTCCATCTCTTCTTCATACCATTGTTCCAATTGGGCCTGAAGAGCCCGGATTTCGGTAAGCAGAGAAATCAAAGGATAATGGCTTTCACGTAGTACTGCAAAAGATTCTTCAAGCGCATTGATATAATCAAGGCCGCCGATGATAGTAAGATTTTCGTTTAGGAGATCGAGGCTGTCACATTCGGCGATCGCCCAAGGCAGGACAGGGACATCTGCTGCAGTGAGTTTATCAATTTCCTTGTGCAGGCGCAGGTTGAGCGCACTGAGTTGATAGGCGTAATCTGCGGGCATTTCCACGAACTGCAAGTGTTGTTCCTGCTGCAGGATGACATAGCGCATTGTAGGCATAACGAGTAATAATCTCCCCTCATACATTCTACTTGACAGTGTAGCCTACGAAACGGTTAAAATTCAAGTATTATACCGGAAAAACAAATGCTCCGAGGGGGTGCAAGGAGAGGATATCGATGGAAAATGAGGAATTGCAACAATGGATTGAACAGGTATCACTGGATCATTTCGGAGTGCCGTTCACCCATGAAGCGTTGTTTAACAGTCGCCTGACCACGACGGGTGGGCGTTATATGCTTAAAAGTCACCGGATTGAGATCAATCCGCATCAACTCGAAGCCTATGGGCGAGATGAGGTTGAGAAAATCATCAAGCATGAGCTGTGTCACTATCATCTGCATATTCGTGGGCGCGGCTATCAGCATCGTGACCCGGAATTCAAGGCTTTATTGCAGAAGGTAGGCGGTTCGCGTTACTGCCAATCACTTCCTGACGGCAAAGGCAGAAAGCCGCTGCCATATCGTTATAAGCTGGTGTGCAAGAGCTGTGGTACGGAATATTTGCGCAAGCGGAAAATAGATCCTAAGCGTTATCGTTGTGGTCGTTGCGCGGGAAAACTGGGGCTTCAGAATATCTGATGTGCGTTTCGTTCAATGTATTAAAGAAAGTGATGGAAGGGATGTTGACTTGGATTATTAATCATGGTAGATTAATCTTATTCAAGTTAATTTTCCCTGATAGCTCAGTTGGTAGAGCACTCGACTGTTAATCGAGTTGTCACAGGTTCGAGCCCTGTTCGGGGAGCCATTTCTTGGAGAGATACCCAAGTGGCTATAAGGGGACCCTCTGCTAAGGGGTTAGACTGCGTAAGCGGTGCGAGGGTTCGAATCCCTCTCTCTCCGTTCTGAATTAAACTTCTCTGCAAAGGGATGAGAACCCTAAAGGTTCGTCGGAGCATAAGCTTCGTTAGCAATACTTCGCAGTCTCGAACGAAGTGAGAGTACTCCTCTTTCTCCGTTCTGATTGCACAAAAAATCCTCTTCACATTAGACCGGTTAACGGTCAGTGTGAAGAGGATTTTTTGCGTTTACTGATCTTTGGTTATCGCTCGTATACACTTCTGCTTAAAGTGAAATGCTCAACACCTCGTATAAACCTTTCTTGCCTGCTTCCGTTACTTCGACAGAGCGACTTCCTGTTTTTTGACGAATCCAGTCCAGTTCCGCTAACCGATGTCTGAGTTGTTCCCCAAGCATACCTGAGAGATGATGACGGCGTTCGCTCCAATCCAGACATTTGCGAGCGATGGCCCGGCGTGATCCCGGCTTCATCTGAAGTTCAATTCCGAACGTAGTGAACCACTGTATTCCTTTCTCTGTAACTTGATAATCCTTGCTGTGTGCCTCTTCGGGGTCTGAAAGATACCCCTTTTGTACTAAGGCTTCACAGAGCGAGATTCCCAATTTCCCGGCCAGATGACCATAACAGGTCCGTGCATGACTCAGTTGTTGAAGCTGATCGGATTGTTTGAGAGAGCGGATCTGTACAGGTGGAGCAATACTGGCCATGCTTTCAATCAGATTAGCAATTTCTTTGTTTGCAAGACGGTAGTATCGGTGGCGCCCTTGTTGTTCAACTTCGAGTAATCCTCCCTCTACGAGTTTAGCTAGATGGCTGCTTGCCGTCTGGGGAGTGACACTTGCCATATGAGCAAGCTCTCCTGCGGGCAACGCACGGCCATCCAGTAAGGATGATAGAAAAATAGCGCGGCTTGGATCAGCGATTAACGACGCAATAACAGTAATATTCGGATATACATTCATACTTCGATCATACCTGAACTATTACTGTATTACAATCGAGTTGTATCGTCCCATAGGGGTCAGATTGAGCTTATAAAGCATTGGAATGGGAACAGGAGAGGTACAGGATGAAAAAGATAACGAAACAGTACTTCGCTACAGAGCAGTTGTCCGCGAGTCAAGAAGTGATTCAACATGAGACGATTAATCCCAGTATTTTATATTATGGTACGCCTGTAGTGCTGCTGAGCACATTAAATGAGGATGGATCAACCAACCTGTCACCATTATCCTCGTCTTGGGCACTGGGGGATTGTCTGGTTCTCGGTCTAGGTACACACGGCAAAGCCTATGAAAATCTGAGTCGACACCCGGAGTGTGTAATTAATCTGCCGGATGCGACCATGTGGAAACAGGTTGAGGCATTGGGTCGTTATACGGGAGTTACCCCGGTTCCTGAGGAGAAAAGGAAGATGGGCTATGAATATTGTCATGATAAATTCACTGTAGCTGGACTGACATCTGAATGCTCGGTTCAGGTGGCTCCAGATAAAATAGTTGAATGTCCGCTCCAGGTTGAAGCAGCTGTACAACACATACGTATTCCCGAACATACACCGTTCATGGCGATTGTTGAAGTGAAAGCGTTGAAGGTGCACGCACACACCAGACTAATATCTGGACCGAACAAGATTAATCCGGAGGAATGGCATCCGCTGATATATAATTTCAGACATTATTTCGGATTGGGCAAGAGACAAGGGGAAAATTTCCGGGCAGAGAATTGACCTGAGTGGAGGCTTTTTATTAGTCATGTAAAGATTGGGTAATAGTAAAGATAGACTCATGTAAGCATATACATAATGAAAGAGGTGATGTGCATGGAAGTGGAATATTTGATGCGTGTACTCATAGCTGGAATATGTGGTGTGCTAATCGGATATGAGCGCAAGAATCGAATGAAAGAAGCGGGAATCCGTACTCATTTTGTGGTCGCCGTTGGTGCTGCCCTGATGATGATTGTATCGAAATACGGATTCCAGGATCAGGCTGGCTGGGACAATCTGTCCCTTGACCCTTCAAGGATCGCTGCACAAGTTGTTAGTGGTGTGGGGTTCATTGGAGCGGGCATGATCTTCACACAGCGTCACACGGTCAGGGGATTGACCACAGCGGCTGGCATATGGGCTACGGCAGGCATGGGACTTGCTGTGGGTTCAGGTCTGTATTGGACGGGTGCGGGCGTGACACTGCTTATTGTCGTGGCACAGATGTTACTGCATAGACCTACACGCTGGCTGGTATCCGCTCGAACAGAGACGTTAACCATCCATCTGCAAAATGAGGGAGAGGCCCTGAAGACTGTTTTGGCACTGCTGGGACAGGAGAAGATCTCGGTCATCGGATTTAAGACTGAACAGCAAACAAGCACAGACTCCGTGGAAGAGACTGTGCTTGAGTTCACGTTGCAACTACCGGGTTCATACCGGGGCGAGCAACTGATTATTTTGTTACAGGACGTGCCTCACGTTCGATCTGCGGAGTTAAAATGAAGAGAACCTGCATGGATCAACAGGTGACCATGCAGGTTCAGTGCTTAATTCAGGATGGGTTCGATTACTGACCTTCTCCGACAATCGTTTCTGGGCGGGATACCGGTTTACCCTCGAGCAGGCACTCGATGGCATGGGCAACACCGTGCTCCACATTGGTCAGCGTTATGGCTTTGGCTAATGCCTGGATTTCGGGTTCGCCATTACCCATGGCGATGCCGAGTCCTGCCATTTTTAACATGGAGACATCATTGAAGTTATCGCCAATAGCTACGGTATCCTCCATGGAGATGTTCAGGTGAGCCGCCAGTTTGGTGAGGGCATTACCTTTGGAGACGTCCGGGTGCTGCATTTCGAAGTTATGCTCAAAGGATACAACCATAGCGACATCAGATCGGGAAGCGAAGTATTCTCGTCCTGTCTTTACTTTGTCCGGATTCATGGAGAAGGCCATAATATTATAGATGTAGGCTTCTGCCGGAATTTCGAGATGGCTGTTTACGCGGTGGTAGTCTTTTTTGTCATAGTGTTTCTTGATGGAGCGAATCATGCGTGCAATGTCCTCACCAGGGTTTGAACCAAGAACACGTTCCATCTCGGCGAGCAAGGTCTCATGACTGCTACGTGGGGCATAGATGCCTTGTTGTGTTGAAGCCTCATAATAGACATCATGATCTTCCAGCCACTGCATGACGGAAGCTGCTGTGTCACGCTCGAGCGGAAGATGGAATAAACGTTCACCGTCTGCGTCATGAATTGTCGCTCCGTTGGAGCCGATAATTGGGGTTTTGATTCCGCCTTCGCGGCTGATGGTCACAACATCGGAATAGACACGTCCTGTTGCGATGGTAACTTTCATACCGGATTGCTGGGCCTTTTGGATGGCTGCGGCATTCTCCGGGCTAATCTGGCTATCTATGTTCAACAAAGTTCCATCTAAATCTGTGGCAAATAATTTCATATATTTACAACTCCTTATCATCTGTAGGTTCAGGAATGAGAATCTCAACCTGTTGTTCGGCTAGAAAAACAAGCCATTCTTTGGTTGGCCATTGATCCGTAATCAACACATCCACCAATGACCAGTCGGCAAAACGATAACCATAACGTCTATCAAACTTGGATTGATCTGCAAGAACAACAACTTTCTTGGCAGCTTTCATCATTTGGTGTTTAATTTTCCCTTCCTCTTCGGAAGCACTGAAGCCCTCCATGGTGATACCGCCAATTCCGATAAAGGCTTTATCTACATAATAGTGGGAGAGGGTCTCGATAACAGAGGTACCGTAGACATAACGTTGTTCCTTATCTACTTTGCCTCCGAGCAAACGAATCTGGACAGCAGTGTGATTGGAGAGAAGATCAGCGGAATGAATCGAATTAGTAATGACGGTACAGGATTTACCGTTTAAGTTCTCGGCACAGGCCTGCACAGTCGTGGAAGAGTCCAGAATAATGATCTCGCCTTGTCTTACAATGGCCGCAGCGAGTTTGCCGATGGCCCTCTTTTCCTCAGATACATCGAGTAAACGGTCTTTGTAGGATCTGAATTCTTGCGGAGGAGGGGGGAGAATCGCGCCGCCACGTGTTCGGATAATGGCATCCTGTTCCTCAAGCTTAATCAGATCCCTGCGTGCAGTATCCCGTGATACATCAAACAAGGCGACAATATCATCGGCTGAGATGCGATTGTGTTTGCGTAGATGTTCAACAATGAGCTGCATTCGTTCTTCTTGAAACAAACATGTCACCTCCGGTTGTATGGATGACCGTACTTATACTGATACTTTAATTATAAGTATTTTTAATGTGATTTGCAATATTATAAGTGAACGTAAGTTTTTATAAGTGTTTTGATGGATGGTTTACATTGTTCCTGCACGGGGATGACATTGGCATGAACGGGAGGTGGCTAATAACGGGGCTCTGAAGAAGAGTATGCAATGGGCAAAAAGGCTTGAAAAATAAATTATAAAAAAAGTATTGCAAGTTCAAATTGTCCTGTGGTATACTCATTCTTGTCGCCAAGAAAGACAACTTGTTATTAAGGCCCGTTGGTCAAGGGGTTAAGACACCTCCCTTTCACGGAGGTAACAGGGGTTCGAATCCCCTACGGGTCATATCTTCACCACCTCATGAGATCTACATTTTCGATGAGTAATCCTCAAAGTCATTGCTCTTATAGACAAGAATGAAGCATGGCACATCCGGTGAAGTTTACAGCAAGAGCCATTAGCTCAGTTGGTAGAGCACCTGACTTTTAATCAGGGTGTCGAAGGTTCGAGCCCTTCATGGCTCACCATTTTTACAATTGAATATGCGGTCGTGGTGGAATGGCAGACACGCTATCTTGAGGGGGTAGTGGGTGTATACCCGTGGAGGTTCGAGTCCTCTCGACCGCATCACAGCAACAACATAAGATAGACTTCTATGATCATTCATGGGAGTCTATCTTTGTGTTATACGATATATCTCATCCTATTCCAGGCATATAAAGGCTGAGCATTCAGGAATAATGTGGTATAATTCAAGCAGATGAGTTGATTATTACGGTTGGAAGGCGGTTCTTGTATGCAGTCGATCTATGAGCGAATTGAACACCTGATTGCCGAACGAGGAATGACCAAGAAGGCTTTCTGCCAACAGCTGAAGATTAGCACAGGCAATCTGGGTGATTGGAAACGTGGCAAGTCTATTCCGAGTACGAATAAGTTAATTGAGATTGCTTCGTTTTTTGATGTGAGCCTCGACTGGCTCATGATTGGGCGTCCATCGAAGGAAGCGATGGTTCGGGAAAAACGGGAGGATTATTTTTTTGACGTTTTGCGGCAATTGAATTGCCAAGAAAGTGAATTATCGACTGTGGAACAGTCTTTTATCAGCGAATATATTGAGTTCACCCGTTACCGTAAATCCAAGGAAAGCAAGGATGCTGGCGACTATCGCTATAAACCTGAGAACAAATCAGAGAACAAATCAGAGAACGATTCTGAGGAAAACGAAGCGTAAGTGAGATGAGCAACATCCATAGACTGAATGTACAAAAACCTCTGGACTAATCCGAACACACTCGGAGACAGTTCAGAGGTTTTTTGGTGTTAACTATGCTTGATGCCCTTATTTACGAAAGACAAGAGTTTCTTTGCCCAGCAGATGTGGGCGGAGTGTGTTCCAGATCTGAAGACACTGCTCCTGAAGTTCCCAAGCTGCCATGCCAAGGAGTCGTACGCCGATGCCTCCGGTTGCCAGCAAACTTGCACCTGCGAGCATTCGCCCATCTGGTGGCAGCGCAGATCTGACTTGCTCCAACTCCGCAGTACCAAGACCTGGGGCAATCATCCATAACGCAGCGGTATGTGTGTAGTGAAGGAGAGACGCTGAGTGTTTGGGATCATCGGTATCCGGTTCGAGTCCGAATCGATCCCAGACAGCCAGTTGTTCACCTTGCCATATCTCCGTCAAGCTGCGGTAACGCTCGAATTGGAACGCTTCTCCCCGATGAATCCGTCCGGCAGACCAGATATCTGCATAGGCCAGGATTGCCTGTTCTTCCAGCTCAAAGGTTACAGTGAGCGAAGAAGAACTTCCCTTGAAGGGAATGACGCATTCAGGGAAGTATTCCAGCGTGGCCCCTTTTCCCAACCGAAAGTGATGATTAACGGATGAGGGAATGGAAGGTGTAGGATGAAGTCTGGTAGCAGATGTGCTGCTCAGCATGACATGGGTGCCTTCGCCTAATTCCCACTCGGAATGATAAAGATCCCCGTTAAGGACTCCGGGCGAGACGTCTGACGTGTACACACATAATTCGGTTCCGCCTCCGGGAGGTCGAAAGGATCGGCTAAACCTGAGCGGTGCGCTGTAATAACGATCGGTCATGACAGTCCGGTCGCCTTGAAAGGCAAAGGTGGCCCGAAGCTCGCTGCGGCGTGTGACGGGCGCACCTGCACTTTCATTCCTATTTATCTCTGTTCCGGTGGGGACAGAAGATGAATTAATGCGAGTGAGTGCCATGTTCATGGCTGTGTGAATGCAGATGTGCAGCGGAAGCATCGTCATCCATATATTGATGTTCAAGCCAGTGGACAATCTCGGACACACCTTCACCGCTCATTAGATTAGACATGACATAAGGGCGGCCTTCGCGTACCCGCTCGGTATCATTTTTCATAACTTCCAGGCTTGCTCCAACATAAGGGGCGAGGTCGGTTTTGTTGATTAACAGCAGGTCTGAGCGCGTGATGCCGGGACCGCCTTTGCGAGGGAGTTTCTCTCCTTGAGCAACGTCGATAATGTAGATGAACACATCAGCGAGTTCCGGACTGAATGCAGCGGAGAGATTGTCGCCGCCGCTTTCGATGAAGATCAGTTGCAGATCCGGGAAACGTTCAATTAACTCATCAACTGCTTCGAAATTCATGGAGGCATCTTCACGAATAGCCGTGTGAGGGCATCCGCCTGTCTCTACGCCGATAATGCGCTCTGGTGCCAGTGCATTCTGACGCAGCAAGATTTCGGCATCTTCCTTGGTATAAATGTCATTCGTGATGACAGCAAGGCTATAACGTGTACGCAGTGCCTTGGACAGCTTCTCCACAAGGGCTGTTTTACCTGAACCTACCGGTCCGCCAATTCCAATTCGCATCGGACGACTCCGATCAAATGCTTTACGTTCCCACTCCGGATGATGCGTATGATTAGCTCCTCCACACATAACAATTCCTCCTAAGTTAGATAAAAGTTGTAGTTAAGACATAAACAGCCGCGCGGGTAAGGTCTCATGCCGCATGGCGTAGATTTCCTGGGCAATTCCGAAGCTGTGCATATCTTCCGGGTCATTTTCCCGAATGAGAGCCCATTCCGCTTCGATATCATCAAGCAGTTTCTGAATCAACATCTGCGCTTCGGTTTGTCCGATGGGCAGCAGGCGAAGTGCGCTGTTCACATAAGCGTTCACTGAGGTATACAGATGCCCGGTAACGGCTTCATCCAATTCAATCTCCAATTGATAGTTGATATAACCGTGAATGGTCGTGATGCCACAATACGCGCCGTATTCCCGTATGGCCTCATCAATTAGGGAAAAGTCCATCCATGGATAGAGTGAACGGGCCAGCTTGAGCAGTCGTTTTCCCATTTTGTGGCCGCTTTCCCTAAGTTCCCGAGGGGAGCGCTGGGCGTGGACACGTTTATCATACAGGGCAAGTAGAGCGGCATCTTGCTGTTTTATCGCCTGATAGACGCCTTTGATGGCAAGACCATCTAGTCGTACAAGACTGGAATGAAGCTGGCTGCGAATAAACTGTTCAAGCTGCGCGGTATTTTGCACGGTGCCATCATGCGTGTAAGCTTCCAGACCGAAGGAGTGGGAGAAACCACCGATGGGCAGGGCCGAATCCAGCAGCTGAACATAACGGAGTAGCTTCGTGCCACTATTCATCATGAGTGCCCCCTTATTAGCTAATCCGTATTCCTATCAAAACATAAAGTACCGCTGTGCCATAGGCAACTCTTCTGCGGGTTCGCAGGTGAGAAGCTCACCGTCGGCGCGTACTTCATAGGTTTCGGGATCGACTTCAATGACAGGGGTGACGTCGTTATGAATCATGTCTTTTTTGCTGACTGAGCGACAGCCTTTAACGGGTTCAACCCGCTTTTTCAGGCCCAATGATTCTTTGATCCCGGCATCTGCTGCGGCTTGGGAGACAAAGGTGATTGATCCGCTGGCAATGGCGCTACCATAAGCTCCGAACATCGGTCTGCCAAATACGGGCTGAGGTGTCGGGATGGACGCATTGGGATCACCCATCTGGGCAAATGTAATCATGCCACCCTTGATGACAATCTCGGGTTTAACACCGAAGTAGGCCGGTTTCCATATGATTAGATCTGCCAGCTTTCCAACTTCCACCGAACCGACGAGATGACCGATTCCGTGTGCGATAGCTGGATTGATGGTGTACTTGGCGACATATCTCTTGATCCGATCGTTATCGGAAGGTGAGTTCGGGTTGAGTTCAAGTTTGCCGCGCTGTTTTTTCATTTTGTCGGCTGTCTGCCAGGTGCGGATAATGACTTCGCCCACTCGGCCCATGGCTTGTGAATCGGAACTAATGATGCTGAACACGCCAAGATCATGCAAAATGTCTTCGGCTGCGATGGTTTCGGGACGAATCCGCGAATCTGCAAAAGCTACATCTTCCGGGATGGAAGGGTCCAGGTGATGACACACCATCAACATATCGAGATGCTCTTCTACAGTGTTGCGTGTGTACGGTCGTGTTGGGTTGGTTGATGAGGGGATAACGTAGGACTCCCCAGCGGCCCGGATAATATCCGGTGCGTGTCCGCCACCAGCGCCTTCCGTATGGTACGTGTGGATCGTCCGGCCGTTGATTGCAGCCAGGGTGTTTTCGAGAAATCCGGTTTCGTTCAATGTATCGGTATGGATAGCCACTTGAACATCATGTTCCCCGGCGGCAGTCAGGCAGGCATCGATAGCGCTTGGGGTAGTGCCCCAATCCTCATGCAACTTCAGGCCGATTACGCCCGCTTCAATCTGTTCGATTAAAGGTGCGGTGTTGGAACTGTTACCTTTGCCAAGGTAACCGATGTTCATGGGAAAAGCCTCTGCCGATTCTAACATCCGGTGGATGTGCCAGGCTCCTGGTGTGCAGGTGGTGGCTTTGGTTCCTGTTGCCGGTCCTGTTCCGCCGCCGATCATGGTCGTGACCCCGGAGGATAATGCAGTCTGAATCTGCTGTGGGCAGATGAAATGAATATGGGTATCAATACCGCCAGCGGTTACAATCATGCCTTCACCGGCGATGATTTCGGTGGAAGCACCGATGACCAGTGCGGGATGAACACCATCCATTGTATCCGGGTTGCCGGATTTGCCAATGGCGCAGATGCGACCATCTCGAATGCCGATATCCGCTTTTACAATGCCCCAATGATCGATGATGATGGCGTTGGTGATAACAGTATCGGGAGTGCCGTCACTGCGAAGTGCAGAGGTGGACTGGCCCATCCCATCGCGGATGACCTTGCCGCCCCCGAACTTGCTCTCATCACCGTAGACGGCATAATCATGTTCAATCTCTGCCCATAGTTCGGTATCCGCAAGTCTTACGGCATCACCGGTTGTGGGTCCAAACATGGACGCGTATTGTTCGCGGCTCATTCGTTTCATGAAGGTTCACCTCCATCTTGTATGGGAGGGGAGAACGTCTTCAGGAATGCCTCCAGTTTCAGTGGATCAGGAGCTTGATCCGCAGAGCCTTCGGTTAATCCGTTGAACCCGTGAATCTGGCGTTTGCCGCCAAAGGTCGTGAGTTCAACCGGTTTCTCTTCACCAGGTTCGAAGCGAACTGCGGTGCCTGCCGGAATGTGCAGACGATGTCCAAAAGCTGACGTGCGATCAAAGTCCAGTGCTGCATTAACTTCATAGAAGTGAACGTGAGAGCCGACTTGGACGGGGCGGTCGCCGCGATTAAGGACAAGGAGTCGTAGGGTTAAACGATCCGGATGACAGATGATGTCGTCATCTGGCTTCAAACGGTATTCACCAGGAATCATGGTTTCTCCTGCCTTTCTCAGCGTATAGGTTCATGTACAGTAACCAGTTTTGTACCGTCAGGAAATGTGGCTTCTACCTGTACTTCAGGAATCATATCGGGAACACCATCCATACAGTCTTCGCGTGTCAGGATGGTGCCTCCGTATCTCATTAATTCGGCAACACTCATTCCATCCCGTGCTCGTTCCATCAGTTCGGAGGTCAACAAGGCGATGGCTTCGGGAACATTCAACTTAAGTCCGCGTGCTCTTCGTTCACGGGCGAGGTTAGCGGCCACGGTAATCAGGAGTTTTTCCTTTTCCTGCTCAGTCCAGTGCAAGGCAATCCGACCTTTCGCTTATAATGTCTGATATGTTCATGGATCATATTGTATGTTAAATATACTCACACAGGGTGAATCCTTTGTCAATAAGCTTCAAGGCATATTAGCAGTATGCATGAAACGAGTAGGCATGAAATAAAATTATGTAAGCTATATTGACATGAAGAGAGTAACCCTCCATAATTTGGATCAACGAACATTTCGGACGCAAATGACCTTAATGTTCGTCAATAGACTAAAAAAAGGGAGTGTAGGCTATTGAAGAAGAGGTCGGTCAAGTTATGGAGTATTTTGCTGGGTGCGGTCATTGTGATGACAGGATGTGTGGAGGGCACTGCGCCGCCTGAGGCTTCAGGTTCAGGTGGTACAGGAGAACCATCTGCATCCGGTGATACGATTAAAGTTGGCATTCTTCACTCTCTCAGCGGAACGATGGCGATCAGTGAAGTATCTGTTAAAGATGCGGAGATGCTTGCCATTGAAGAGATTAACGCCGCTGGCGGAGTTTTGGGTAAACAGATCGAGCCTGTAATTGAGGATGGCGCTTCGGATTGGCCTACTTTTGCGGAGAAGGCTGGGAAGTTACTGCAGCAGGATAAGGTTGCTGCTGTATTTGGTGGATGGACCTCTGCAAGTCGGAAGGCTATGCTCCCAGTGTTTGAACAGAACAAGGGTCTATTGTTTTACCCGGTGCAATATGAGGGATTGGAATCGTCGCCAAATATTTTTTATACAGGAGCAACAACCAATCAACAGATCGTTCCATCCGTAACCTGGTTACTGGAGAACAGGGGCAAGACGTTTTATCTGCTCGGTTCAGATTATGTATTCCCAAAAACGGCCAATCAGGTCATTAAGGCGCAACTCGCAGCAGAAGGCGGCGAAGTGGTGGGTGAGGAATATACACCGCTGGGACATACCGATTATAGTACGATCATTAGCAAAATCAAGGCTGCGAAGCCGGATATTGTATACAATACACTGAACGGAGATAGCAATGTGGCCTTCTTCAAACAATTGAAGGATGCCGGAATCTCCTCGGATCAGATGACGACCCTCTCGGTAAGTGTGGCGGAGGAAGAAATCCGTGGTATTGGCGCAGACGTATTGAAGGGACATCTGGCTTCGTGGAATTATTATCAGACAACAGATACACCTGAGAATGCAACATTTGTTGCCAAGTATAAAGAAAAATACGGTGCTGATCGAGTGACAGCTGATCCGATTGAAGCGGGATATGTGGCGGTTTATCTCTGGAAGGCGGCGGTGGAAAAAGCAGGATCAACCGACGTGGAGAAGGTGAAGGCAGCTGCCAAGGGTCTGGAGTTTGATGCCCCGGAAGGTAAGGTAACCGTGGATGGAGAGAATCAGCATATCTACAAAACCGTACGGATCGGTGAGGTGCAGGAGGATGGGCAGTTCAAGGAATTATGGAATTCTGGTGAGCCTGTCAAGCCGGACCCTTATCTGAAAACGTATGAATGGGGAGCAACCCTCAGCGCTAAATAACATAGAAACCTCGCAATAAAACAGGCAACTCGCTTCAAAGCAGCTGAAACATAAACGAGGGTGTGACAACACATCCTCTTACCTTATCGCGGTAAAGCGTTACTGTGATGTGGAAAATGTTACTGCCCATAATTGAATTCATGTGAAATATCGAGAGTCACGGTATGGAGGAGGGGATAGCGATGGATATGTTTATCCTGCAGATGTTCAATGGTCTGAGTATCAGTTCAATTCTGTTGTTGATTGCATTGGGGCTTGCAGTAACGTTTGGGCTGATGAATGTCATCAATATGGCTCACGGTGAACTGATCATGATCGGTGCATATGCAACATATGTAACACAAAATCTGTTCATGTCCTATGCTCCAGCAACGTGGTTTGGTGCCTATTTTGTTGTGGCTCTGCCGATTGCGTTCATTGTAGCGGCTCTAATTGGCTGGTTGCTTGAAGTGGTTCTGATCAGGCATCTGTATGGCAGGCCGCTTGATAGTCTGCTTGCGACATGGGGTGTAGGCATGATGCTGCAACAACTGGCCCGTACGATATTCGGAGCGCCGAACGTGGGAGTATCCAGTCCGGCTTGGCTCAATGGGGGATTGGCGATCTCGGATGGTATTGTATTTCCGTATAAACGAATCTTCATTATCGCACTGGTTGCGGTGGTGCTGCTGTGTATGTATCTCTATATCTATCGAACATCTTCCGGAAGACGAATGAGGGCTGTAATGCAAAATCGGAGCATGGCGGGGTGTCTTGGGATTTCGACCCGGCGGGTGGATGGCATGACCTTTGCGATTGGTTCGGGCATTGCCGGAATTGCTGGCTGTGCATTAACGCTCATTGGTCCGATTGGTCCTTCGCTTGGTACGTATTATATTGTGGATGCGTTCATGGTCGTTGTTCTGGGTGGCGTTGGGAAATTGGTTGGAACCGTGTGTGGTGCATTGGGGATTGGTATGTTCAACACGCTGTTCGAAACCTATACCTCGGCCTCCATTGGCAAGGTGCTTGTGTTTGTATGTATCGTTGCTTTCCTGCAATGGAAACCACGCGGATTGGTCGCGATGCGCACACGGAGTCTCGATTAACGTGAAAAAGGGGGTTAGTTCATGTCCGCTTTACTCAAGACTGGCAGTCTGAAAATGAGGATTATCTGGGCGGTTGTACTGATCATGATGTGTCTTGCTCCACTAATCTCCACGGAGTTTCGTCTGAGTCTGTTAGCCAAGTTTTTGGCGCTGGCAATCCTGGCCATCGGTCTCGATCTGATCTGGGGATATGGGGGTGTGTTGAGTCTTGGGCATGGGGTGTTCTTTGGTCTGGGTGGGTACGCGATGGCGATGTATCTGAAGCTTCAGGCCAGTGGAGCAACACTTCCTGATTTCATGGGATGGAGTGGTCTCAGTGGTCTGCCGTGGTTCTGGGAACCGTTTCGCTCTTTCCCGGTGGCGCTGTTATTGGGGATAGCCCTTCCGGCATTGCTTGCCTTTGCCCTGGGGTGGTTTACGTTCCGTAACCGGATCACCGGTGTTTATTTTACCATCCTGACTCAAGCCTTGGTTCTCATTACGGTAACACTCTTTGTTGGTAAACAGGAATGGACGGGTGGGACAAATGGCATCACCGGATATAATTCGATCTTTGGTTTTACACTTCATTCCGCTGGAACGACGATTGCTCTCTACTATATAACGCTTGCTGTTCTGGTGATCGCTTATATGCTCTGTCGTCGAATGGTGAACAGTCGGTTCGGCCAAGTGCTCGAAGCTGCGCGTGATGGAGAGAATCGGGTGCGATTCCTCGGATATGATCCGGCAGGATATAAAACGCTGGCTTTTGCTTTTTCCGGTGCGCTTGCAGGTATCGCGGGCATGTTGTTTGTTCTTCAGGTGGGTATTATCTCGCCATCGATGATGGGGATTGTACCCTCCATTGAGATGGTCCTGTGGGTTGCATTGGGTGGTCGCGGTACGCTTATTGGAGCGGTTATCGGAGCGGTGGTGCTGAATGCAGCCAAAACAGGCATAAGTGAGGCTTACCCCGAGGGGTGGCTGTTCGTCATTGGTGGACTCTTTGTAACAGTAGTTTTGTTCATGCCAAACGGTATTGTAGGTGTATATCGTCATGTCGTTCGCTTGCTGAAGCGGAGAGGAGAGAGTGCGCATGTCCAAGTCACTCGGGAAAAACCTAAAGTCTACTGAGGAATCAGCGGTGTTGGTAGCCGAGGATATTACGGTAGCCTTTGGTGGGTTCGTTGCTGTCAAAGGCATGAACCTGAAGTTGCATGAACATGACCTGCATTTTCTGATCGGACCCAATGGTGCTGGAAAAACAACGATGCTGGATGTGATATGTGGCAAAACAAAACCCATGTCCGGCTCGGTGAAGATGGCGGATGGCACGGAATTAACACGACTGAAGGAGCACCAGATTGTTCGCAAAGGTGTGGGACGCAAATTCCAGGCGCCATCGATCTTTGCGGGTCTGACGGTGCAGGAGAATCTGACGCTGGCGGCGGAGACTCGCCGTTCCCCTTTGCAAGCCATCGGTATTCGTCGATATGGGAAAATGAGTGCTGCCATGGAGCATGTTACCCTCCAGATTGGTCTGCGAGACCGCGTTGATGCTCGTGCAGGAGCGTTATCGCATGGGGAGAAGCAGTGGCTGGAGATCGGCATGCTGCTTCTGCAGGAGCCACGGGTGTTGTTGCTGGACGAACCAGCCGCAGGCATGACGGATGAAGAAACACACAAGACCGGGCGACTTCTGCAAGAGATTGCGCGTGAGCGCTCGGTTGTGGTGGTGGAGCATGATATGGAGTTTGTGCGAGAGTTCGCAGCCAAGGTAACGGTGATGCATGAAGGAAAACTGCTGAAGGAAGGTACGATGGCGGAGGTACAGGCAGACCCGAAAGTGGCGGAAGTGTATCTGGGCAAAAGGAGGGATGACCATGCTGTCGCTGCAACGAATTGAATCCGGCTACGGGGAAAGCAATGTGCTTCGTGGTGTGAACCTGGATGTACAGCCTGGACAGGTGGTGTGTCTGATGGGCCGTAACGGTGTGGGGAAAACAACGTTGATGAAAACATTAATGGGGCTGCTCAAATCACGCAAGGGCAGTATTCAGTGGCAAAATCAGGAGTTATCCACCTTGGACTCAGCCAAGCGGGCAAGGGCAGGGATTGGTTATGTACCGCAGGGGCGGGAGATTTTCCCGCAGCTTACGGTGAAAGAAAACTTATTGCTCGGTCTGGAGACAAGTGCACCGGGAGTAAAAACGTTCCCGGAGGATGTACTGGCGATGTTCCCGGTGCTTGCTACGATGTATGGACGGCAGGGCGGGGATCTGAGTGGTGGACAGCAGCAGCAGTTGGCATTCGCCCGGGCATTGGCTTCGCGTCCGGGGTTGTTGCTACTGGATGAGCCGACAGAAGGCATCCAGCCTTCTATCGTGGAGGACATTCGGCAGGTTATTTTGCAGCTCAAGGCAAAGGGGGACCTCTCGGTTCTGCTGGTAGAGCAGAGTATTGATTTTGTACGAAGTGCCGCAGATTACATCTATATCATGGACAAAGGAACCATAACCCTGCATGGGACACCGCAAGAACTGGATATGTCGCAGTTTGAACATCATCTCTCCGTATAGTTGTAGTTAGTCGGCCAGTGGAGAAAGGTTTTAGGAGCGCTTGTCCAGGATATTCGAGTATTTCGGATATAACCGCCGGATGCATTCCGGACAGATGTCATGCGTGAATTCGGCGTGGGTATGCTTCTCCAGATAACTCTCAACGGAGTTCCAGTGTTCCTCTTCGTCCTTGATTTGTTTGCAGACAGCGCAAATAGGCAGCAGTCCGCGCAATGTGCGCACTTCAGACAATGCTTTCTTCAATTGGTGTTCTGTCTTTCTTTGTTCGGTAATATCCATGTGTGCAATTAAAGCGAGATCGGTATCCAGAATTGAATTTGAATAAGATAGAGGGGTGAGTTCTACACGAAACCACCTCTTTTCGTTGTATACAGTATACACGCAGATGTCATATGTATGATTTCGATTAAAGGGTATTCCGCGTTCTTTCAAATTCTGTGCGACAAGTGCCATGTTAGCGTTCTTGCCTCGTTTTGCCCAGGCTTCCGTCAGGTGCAGGTAGTGTCTATGACTACTGTGTATATCCGGGTTTGGTGAGCATTGACCAAGTCCCTGTTGCCAGGCACGGTTACAACTTTGGATAATCCAATTGTCATCAACAATGATGAGCTGGTGACGTATGGACTGGAACGACAGCCTCTCCAGATCGGATGTAACATGTCTCATGGATGAGACCCTCCTTTGGCAGAAATCTTATCTCAGTTCATCTGGAATATCCAAAATATCAGCGACCAGGTGTCTGAATCGGGTTGCTTTGCGTGTGCCGTGAATAAGATTGGATAAACGATAGGGTGGGATGCCATGCTGTTCACAAAAGGTCTTCTGGTCCACTTGAAGTTCGGTTAGCCGTCGTTTGATGGCCCATCCGAACGGAGTAACTGGTTTTTTCTTGTTCAAAAGGGTTCACCCCTGGTTAGAATGTAGTATTCAGCCGCTCTTTCTTCATGTAGAATATATAGAAATGCGAGCTGTATGTTTCATTATATACGTAAATTCGTCATCTAACAATTAAAAAAGACGGAAAAAAGTGTATTTTGTGATTATAAATGGCGTAAATACGTAAATAAAACAAATAAAATGACAAAAAACACGTCGGCAAGGAGGTTGCCGCGTGTTTTTTAGTTTGTTTGAATGAAGGGGAGCAGGTATGAGGAGGAAGAGGATTAGGCCCTGTAGGCATGAAGTCCAGCTCCGAGCATATGGAAACTGGGGAAAAACGATTTCATGGACATCGAGGTTGGCTGTGCCAGTCCATCCGCAGCCGAGGCGCTGACGGTCTTCCATTCATTCTCCAGATCTGTGGCCAGGCGGACCATCAGATCCTTGGTTGTATCGTTGTTCAGGGGAATGACTTTGGAGGCTTCGGTTATGCAGGCATTCATGGCTGAATGCAGGTAACCAAGGACCGCCTCCTCGACCGGGATGTCGAGGTGGTGGTTAATCCAGGCGTGAACAGTGGAGAGGCAGCCAACCGAATCATATTTGGCAAAGATCTGTTCGAGCTGGCTGAATTCAATCCAGGGGTGCAGAGCGCGTGCGAGTCTGATCAATCGTTTACCCATGGCGGCAGCTTGTTCTCTGAGATCTCCAGGGGTTCGCTGAACATGGACGAGCTTGTCGATCAGAGCTATCCGCCATGTATCCTTGTGATCTGTTGCGGTATAGATGCCTTTGATAGCCATACCTTCAAGACGAACGATGCTCGGATGCAACTGACAACGCATGAATGATTCGAGATCTTCAGCATTACGAATGGTACCCTCCCTGATATGGATATCCATGCCGAAGGAATGGGTGAACCCTCCAACCTGAATAGAGGAATCAAGCAGTTTGACATAATCGAGCAGCTTATTCCCACGGTTCAAAATCATTCGCCTCCTGTGTTCGTTTAATGTCACTTAAAGTAACATTTATGTTCCTTTTTGTTTGCTTTGTGTTTAGAAATCCGAATTATATGATAGTTATCATCCCATGAATGTCCGCTTTTTGTCAATAGTATCCGTGAAATTTAATGGATTAAATCTGGGATTTAATATTTGTGTTATTTTATATAACTTATTGTGTTATTTATTTTGCGAAGTGCAGGGAGGACTATATATAAGGAAGGACTATATATAAATGAACCAACAAGATCGGCTCTTACCTAAAGAGAGGGGATCAAATCTAATCATATGCAGTTCATGGGTAATGATGACGAGATTATGCGATTTTTGATGAAAATGCCTAGCTGAAAAAGAAGTATTAAAAAATACTTTACTTTTAGTTCTGAACCCGGTATAATCAATTCTGTTGCCGATTATTTACGACATGCGGTCGTGGTGGAATGGCAGACACGCTATCTTGAGGGGGTAGTGGGCGTATGCCCGTGGAGGTTCGAGTCCTCTCGACCGCATCATATGAACGATTAAAAAGCAGCTTTCCATTAATGGGAAGCTGCTTTTTTTGTCTTTTTCGAACAGTATGACATCTGGGTTGAAAAAAGGCCATCCATTACCGGAGGAATGTTGCTCTACCTACCGGCTACGGGTGGCCTGTGTATTATTTTTGCAGCAAATTCTTGATATCTTCTTCAATCTTGTCCGGTGTTGTTTTGGGAGCATAACGTTTAATGACCTGTCCGTTCTGATTCACCAGGAATTTGGTGAAATTCCATTTGATTGCTTTGGAGCCGAGCAGGCCAGGAGCTTCTGTGCTAAGGTGTTGGAAAAGAGGGTGAGCGCTTGAACCGTTCACATCAATTTTCTCAAACATGGGGAAGCTCACGCCATAATTCATCTGACAGAACTCGGCAATATCGTCGGAAGATCCTTTTTCCTGTGCAAACTGGTTGCTTGGGAAACCAAGAACTTCAAATGGAGCATCTTGAAATTTGTCTTGCAATTCTTGCAGACCTTTGAATTGAGGGGTAAGGCCGCATGAGCTTGCCGTATTCACAATCAGGAGCACTTTGTCACGGTAGTCGGACATTTCAACTTCTTGACCGCGAAGGGTATTCACTTTGTAATCGTAGACTGTCATCTAAATCGCCTCCATTTATTTACTCTTATATCTTCTATTATATTGGTTGCAATTAAATATTGCAAAACTAATATGGTGTTAAAAGAATCAAAACAGGCAAGTTGTGCAGAATACGTGAATGAATTGCGAAGTGATTTACGCCAGAGTGAGAATTAGATAGCCTTGAAGAGATAGATAGAGTATAACTTTGTTGTAAGCGTTATTATGGACAGGAATTGGCAAAAATCTGCCGATTTGGTGATCTGGGCGGACTTTACACCGACATGGCACGGGTGTATGATTCATAACGTAATTTCAATTTAAACTAAATTGTACTTGAAAAACGAAACAAACGATAATATCGCTCGATCTTACCTTAAGATATACGAACGATGTTTTAATCGCTGAGTTTCCATTCATTAATGAATGGGAAACGGGGGAACCAACGGAATGCGCTGTCCAGGACAGTGGGCATTCATGGGGTGAATTTTCCGGTGACAGCCGGAAATAGGGCGACTCTCGCGCCCGAATCCGTCAGCTAACCTCGTAAGCGTTAAAGGGAGAGGCAACAAGCCGTACGCTGGTTCATGGTGTTTTCGCCATGGGTTATTTAAGAAGCGTTCGGGAGGCCTTGGTCCCCCACGCTTCTTTTTTGTTGTCTTTTCACGCCAAGGGAGGAACGAATGATGGATACTGAGATGATCTTAGTGACTGCTCCAAATGAAGCAGGACGTAAATTTATCAAATTGCTGATGTACAAAAAAATGCCGTTTGCCGTTCTAACCAACAGTGCAGGGGAAGAGCGCAGACTCCGTAGAATCGGAGTAGAACATGTCATTCGCATGAATACGGCTGCAGCTCAAAAATGGTTTTTGCCGCAGGGAAGCGTAGGCAACGTGTTTATTTTTGAAAACAGCCTGAATCTGACCTGTCGTTATTTACAGATCTGTCGTTCATGGACATCGAAATCCCTGTGCGTCATTACGGAGCAGAGTCATCCTAAGGGCATCTATCGGGGCATGGGCGCAGACCGGATTGTATATTCGCTCAATGGGGAAGTTGGCTTTCTCCTCAATGGTTAATGCCATAGCTTCTGATTGCTCAGGTGTAAGGTGCCTGTTATAATTGAATGTATTAGAATCAATTTCAGAATTCACTCAAGGTATTATGAAATTGATTCATCGATAAACGGAAGTTTGAGGAGACTCATGCAGGATGGTGAGTCTTCTTTTTTATGCTTACAAGGAGGAATTGGCGTGCCGGATGTAGGTGGATTGAAATGGTTGTTTTTTGATGTTGGAGATACGCTGGTGGATGAATGGGAGCCGGTTGATGATATTATCGGACAGTTTGTCCGTGAAGCTTGTGCTTTGGGGTATCCGGTGACAATTGAGGCGGTACGCGAACTGTTCGCGAGTTGTTACCGAAAATATGAGCAATGGCCTATGAGAGTGGCGATTCGCACATTCGTTGAAGACGAGGGGCATCAGAAACAGATTCAGGACAAGCTGAAGTTTCAAAAAGATCTTGAACGTCCTTTTCCTTCAGCGGATTCCGTTCTTCAGCAGTTGTCACGGCATTATCGCATTGGCATTATTGCCAATCAGAGTCCTGGAACGGAAGAGAGACTGGAAAGCTATGGCTTGCGGAAGTATGTTGATGTTCTGGCATGTTCGGCTGAAGAAGGAGTGTCTAAGCCAGACCCTGAGTTATACGCTGTGGCCTTGAAGCAGGCCGGTTGTGAACCGGAGGAAGCCGTCATGATCGGCGATCGGATCGATAACGACATTATACCTGCTCGGAAGCTGGGCATGCGTACGATTCGAATTATGCAGGGTTACGGAAGATTCCAGCCAGAACTATCGGATGACAAACGTGCGGATTGGACCGTTGATTCATTGGATCAACTCTTGCCGTTACTGATACCAAATCAGGATTAGATGCAGATGGTTGTTTATTGGAGTTTGAGTTTTACTATAAAAGGAAACATGTTGCTGTATTGCAACAATAAAGGCTGATCAACTGGGTATAAAATACCGGAGTTGATCAGCCTTTTTAGTATTTAGCCAATTAAAATGAGATTAGAATAACCGAATCGTCTGAATGATCAGATATACATTCAGCACAACGATAATCGCGGCAATGACCCATGAGATGATTTTGAGCCACAATTTGTTGGCGAATGCACCCATGCTTTTTTTATCACTTGTGAACATCACCAGGGGAATTACAGCAAAGGGCAATTGAAGCGACAGCACGACCTGGCTCAAAATGAGCAGTTCTTCTGTGCCATGTTCTCCTGCAATGGCTGTCACAATTACCGCCGGGATGATGGCGATCAGACGTGTGACCAGTCTGCGTAGCCAAGCCGGAATTCGAATGTTCAGGAAACCTTCCATAACGATCTGTCCAGCGAGTGTACCTGTAAGGGTAGAGTTCTGACCTGATGCTAACAGCGCCACACCGAACAGGATACTTGCAACCGTAGTGCCCAATAGAGGTGTCAGCAGATGATAGGCATCAGCGATCTCAGCAACCTGCGTCATACCAGCACTGTGAAATACAGCGGCAGATACAATCAGGATGGCTGCATTGATGAACAGGGCCAGTGTCAGCGCAATCGTAGAATCCATGGTCGAGTACCGAATGGCTTCTTTTTTGCCCTGTGGTGTCTGTTCGATCTGACGGGTCTGCACAATGGAAGAATGCAGGTACAGATTATGCGGCATCACGGTTGCTCCGATAATACCAATGGCAATATAGAGCATGGCCGGGTTTTGCAGAATCTCAACATTTGGTACAAAACCATGGAGAACACCGCCCATATCCGGTTTTGCCAGAAACAGATCAATCCCGAAGCAGAGGGCGATGGTTGCCATCAGCACAATGACGAGAGTTTCCAAAGCGCGGAAGCCTTTGTTTTGCAGAACAAGAATCAGGAGTACATCAACTGCGGTGATGATAACGCCGTATAACATGGGGATGTTAAATAACAGCTTTAACGCGATGGCAGAACCAATGACTTCAGCCAGATCGGTAGCTGCAATGGCAAGCTCACACAGAATCCATAACATCATAACAACAGGCATGCTGAATCGTTCACGACAGGCTTGAGCCAGATCCCGTCCAGTGACGATACCGAGCTTGCCAGCCAGCGACTGAAGGACAACGGCCATCAGGTTCGATAACAGGATAACGGATAACAAGGTATACCCGAACTGCGAGCCGCCTGCGATATCTGTTGCCCAGTTCCCCGGGTCCATGTAACCTACGGCAACAAGGTATCCTGGGCCTACAAAGGCGAGGAATTTCTTCCACCATGCAGCATTCTGCGGAACTTTCATGGAACTATGTGCTTCTCCAAGGGAAGGGGCCATGCCCGCAGTAGACAATGATTCTCTTGAAGGAGCGTTGAACGGATTTTTTTTACTCATACGATAATCACCTGACTTTGAATTATTGATTTGGAGATATTGATGCGGTACAAACCGCTCATGATATATCTAAATTTTTATGTTTATTGTTACATTGTACTCCTTCAATTATTTTTGTCTAGTGCAACTTTTATGTATCAGCACAAAATTTCGGTTGTAGCTTGAATATGCCCCTTCGTATATTACCCAACCTTAGGGAAAATACAGCCATGGCATTGAAATGCATGAAAATAATAAAGTTGTAAAAGCTGATAAAGATACAAAATTGCGTTTCAAAATGAGCCAGAAGTTTAAATTGAAAGGAAGGCAGTAAAAAACTATATGGATAAGGGAGAGATTCTGAATGGAAGCTTTATATACAGCAGTAGCGACAGTTAAAGGTGGACGTACAGGTTCGGTGACTTCTTCGGATGGCGTGCTTAAGCATGATCTGAAAATGCCAAAAGAGCTTGGTGGCTCCGGTGGTGAAGGTACTAACCCTGAGCAACTTTTTGCCGCTGGATATGGAGCATGTTATGAAAGTGCCCTTGCCAATGTAGCACGCAAAGCAGGTGTGAAATTGGAGGATGTGGTCGTTACAAGTAACGTATCCATTGGTAAAGACCCTGCGGATGACGGTTTTCAGCTGTCTGTTCGTCTGGACGTTAGCATGCCTGGTGTAGATCACAGTCAAGCAGAGGAACTGGCCCGCAAGGCGCATGATTTCTGTCCATATTCCAAAGCAACACGTGGCAACATTGATGTTGTATTAAACGTAGTTTAAGATTTGACTCCTGGTAAGTAAAGGGAACATATAGAGCAGGTTATCCCAGATACCTGATGTTCGACTACAAAGCCCTGCTGGCAATCGGCAGGGTTTTGTGTTGATTATCATATAAGGACATGATGCAGGAGATTAGATGCCAGATCGCGTACTATTTTACATAATTGCACTCTCACTTCATGCTACACATTCCATAAAGGGGGAACGAAGATGAGTATTGAAGAGATGATCGAGCGGCGATTTGTGTGTACAAAATGCAGGGGCACGGATTGTAACATTAAGGAAGTTTCCATGTCAGGAGCAGGCCTGAGTAAGATGTTTGATATACAGCATAATCACTACTTGTTCGTGGCTTGTGCTTCCTGCGGGTATGTTGAAGTATTTGATCCGGATGTCTTGAAAGGGAAAAAACAGGGACAGGTAGGGACGATTCTGGATATTCTGTTTGGCGGGTAGACATGCGCGAGTTGACATTGATCTGAATTTTCTTTAATATAACTTAGTACTGAGTAGTGTCATTGCATGAACCAAATTTGAATTAAACAGGTGATATCCATGTCTTATAGACCGCGTATTGCAGATTTAGAATTAGCTTATGGTAACAAGGAAGACGGATTGTATGAATTCAAAATGAATTTGGTAGACGGTACAAAATGCCGTGTATTCTACACCCGTTCACCGGAATGGAAGATGACCAATATCAGCCGTCTGCAGAAAACCCCTTGTCCAGTATGTCGCAAAGATTTCATTTGCAAATGTATGGACCAGTGGGCAAGTGACCTGCATCAACAGATGATCGATGACCAATGGATGGAAAAGGCAGTTACGGAGTAATTGTCGGACAGATACGAGCGTGGGCACAATGCCTGCGCTCTTTTTCTTTTATTTCCCATTAATGCGTGTTCAAAAAGAGCGGTGTTCATTCTTTTTGAACTACCTCTAGAAATAAATTTAGAATTAGTGAACAAGATGGCCCAGATTGGGTAAGTTACTCTAACCGCAACAATAGGAGGCAGCCAATATGACAGCAAATCAAACAGATGTGCATCAGGGACATCCGATCGTACTGGTGGATGGTGTCTGTCACTTCTGCCAGGGCTTAACCAAATGGATTATCAAGCGTGACCCGGAAGGAAAATATCATTTTGCATCGCTTCAATCGGATGTAGCCAAGGAATTGCTGAAGAAAGGCAATTTGTCGACAGATAGTATGGACACCTTTGTGCTGATTGAAAATGGAAAATACTATACACGTTCAACCGCCGCACTGCGATTGGCTAAGGGTCTAAAGTTTCCTTATCCGTTGTTATATGTGTTCATCATGATACCGAAATTTATTCGTAATGCAGTCTATAACTGGGTTGCTCGCAACCGTTATCGCTGGTTTGGCAAGGATGAAGCGTGTATGTTGCCTACACCGGAGATCAAAGATCGATTTCTGTGAAAAAGTCTCGTGCGACACATTGTATCCAAATTTGATGATTAATAGCGGAAATAATTGGGTAATGACTACAGATCATATCTATTTTGGGAGGAAAACAACTTGAAGAAGTGGACTACATTAATTATCGGGGCATTATTAGCAGTAAGCTTGGCAGCATGCGGAAACGACACAGACAACACGGCAACGCCGCCAGCGACCAACAATGAAACATCTAACGAGGGTAATACACCTGCGGAGCAGGAAACAAAGATCCCTACCCTGGATGAGTTGATTACCAAAACGAATGCAGCAACCAAAGAAATGAAAAGCTTCACAACTGAAGCAAACATTGATCAGAATCTGAAACTGGATGCTGGTGAACAGTCACAGGATCAACAGGTTAAAACATCGCTCAAAATGGATATCATCAAAGATCCAATGATGATCTACCAAGAGATGAAAATGGAAATGTCTGGGCAGGAAGCGCAGAATGTAAAACAATACATCACTTCAGATACGATCTATTCACAAGTGGGAGAACAATGGGTTAAAATTCCTGAAGCTCAAACCAAAGAATTGGTGGAGCAGATGAAAGCAAGCATGAATCCAGAAGGTGAATTGGATCAGTTCAAAAAGATTGAGGAAGACACCGAAGTTACAGAAGATGGCGACAATTATGTCATTAACGCTAATGTATCCGGTGATAACGTAAAGGAACTGGCCAAAGCCGTGATGGAGCAAAACGGATCGAATGCCCAGACCCAAGCGATGCTTGAACAAATGAATATTACAAGCATGAAGATGAAATATATGATTAACAAGGAAACCTATCTGCCTGCAGGTACGGATGTAAACATGGTCATGGAGATGGAACAGAATGGACAGAAAATGACGATGGACATGAAGATGAACAGTACATTTTCTAACCACGATCAAGTGGAAGAGATCAAGATTCCACAAGAAGCATTGGATAGCGCAAAATAATTTGGTTATGCCAAATGTGCTGAAGATGATTTAAAGCGGTAAGCGAGCATCCTTGTATGCCCGTTTGCAGGGCACCTCTGAACTAGATCTGTGTGAGCCGAGAGGTTTACCGGATTAGAATCAGGGGTGTTTTTCTGTTTAGCGGAGATTATGGTCAGGGTTCAAGGTGTTATAGTATAGTCATATTGAAGTAGAGAGGGGGATATAAAAGATGATTGAATATGCACACATCCACCATGTTAGTCTGGCTGTACGTGATCTGGAAATCGCGAAGAAGTTCTACTCGGGGTTACTGGGCATGCAGGAGATTGAACGTCCAGCCTTCCGCTCCACGGGTACATGGTACGCTATCGGCAGCCAGCAGCTTCATCTGCTTCAGCACCCAGAGGGTCACACGTTACGTGAGGCTGGGATTGATACTACAGACGGTCACTTTGCGATCTGGGTCACCAGTTATTCAGAGACTATAGCCTGGCTGGAGCAGCAGGGAATTGAGTATGAAGCGAGACTTGACAGTGTAGCTGGATTCGCGCAGATTTTTGTACTTGATCCGGACCGTAACATTATTGAGTTCGATTCACCGTACAACTCTTAAGGAAAAAGGGTTAGAATAAATCCCTTGCTCCCCCAGAAATTGTATGCTATATTATCCATACATTCATAGCACGTGACGGAAGCACCGTCCATATACTGCATATTCATGCGGTTATTGGACGGTGCTTTTTTGTGCTTTTTGACAGGGAGGGAAGGAAAAATTGATTGTACTGAAGGTTGCTCTGGTTTCAAAGGATAGAGATTACATTAGCGCTTGGCTTGATTATGTACAGGGAAATTCATCTGGTCTTCATGTGCGTTTCACGGCATTCTCCCAAGAGGATTCGTTCAGGGATCACATGAAAGAGCAAGAAGGTCGAGAATTACCGGATCTGGTTATTGCGGAACCGGAGTTTCTGAATAACTGGCTGAATAACGGGGGAGAAGTATCAGGTGTACCTTGGCTAATGCTTAGTGAAGGGATGGAAGAGGTGGATGAGGCCAAGCGGCTGATGAAATATCAACCCTTGCCTGCTTTGCTGGATGCTGTGATGCATGCTTGCCGGCAGCCACGCCGTAAGAAGGTTCACCATCCAGGGCAAGAGACTCTCTCCATCGGTGTAGTATCCGCTTCTGGTGGAAGTGGCAAAACGGCAGTGGCCTTGCATATGGCGAAGCAATTGGGACTTGCAGGATATGCTGTTCTTTATCTTAATCTGGAGACGCTGGACAGCACGCTCCCGTTTCTGGAAAAGGGACTAACTAGAAGTGGGCAGCGCCACCCGGATGCGGAGACGGGATTGTCCCGCTTGTTATACGATCTGAAGGTGGGCAGGAAGGAATCCGGTAAGCAGTTACAGGTACAATCGAAGGGCGTAGATGGATATGTGGTCCGGCATGAAGCGCTGAAATCCGATGTGTTCTGGCCATTATCAAATCGGAAAGAACTGTTGCAAATGACTCGTGAGGATACGTCGAATCTGCTTCGTTATTTAACGGATTGTGGACAGTATGACGTGTTGATTCTGGATGGGGATTCCGGTTGGGATGGGCGCAGTGAAGGGGTGCTGGATGCAGCAGATGCATTTGTCTGGTTGGTTGAGGATGATATATCTGCCATGCATCGATGGGGACAATGGTTACAGCATGCTGAGCGTACGAAGCCAGATCTATACGAAAGTATGTTGGATCGTTCACGCTTTGTGGTTAACAAATATCGGGACAATGTCGTCAATGCACTTCCACGCCCTGATCTGCATCTGGATGCAGTGTTACCCTATATCCCTTCTTGGAAGCAACTCAGTCAGGAGGAAGTCATGCTTAGTTCTCCGATCTTCCAACGTGAAGTGAAGAGATTATGTGCCATGCTGGTACAAGATGGCGAAGAAGAATTGAAGCAGACGGGACGAATTCAGAAGCAGGATCGGTGGGCGTTATGACGGATTCATCCAATAGAATACTGGATCGTGAAGAACAGTTTCAGATGATGCGAAGGGAAGTCAGGGCTGGCCTCGATCTAACCTCTTCCGCAGGAGATGATGAACTGTGGCAGGGAATAGAACGCAAAGTTCTTACTGACCCGAAGCTGGATGATCTGACCTCAGGAGAGCGTCACACGCTGGTACAGCGATTGTTTGACTCCTTTCGTGGATTGGATATTTTGCAGCCACTTGTGGATCATCCCGATATTACGGAAATTATGATCAATAGTCACAAGGAGATTTTTGTGGAGCAGGAAGGTGAAGTCAGCCAGATCACCCTTGAATTTGAGTCAAGGGAACGGCTCGAGGATATCATCCAGATGATTGTGTCCGGGGTAAACCGGATTGTGAATGAGTCTTCTCCAATCGTAGATGCCCGTTTAAAGGATGGTTCGCGGGTCAATATCGTGTTGCCTCCTATTGCCTTGAAAGGCCCCACGATGACGATTCGTAAATTTCCCAGTGAACCGATGAAGATGTCCGATCTGATTGAAAAGGGAGCCCTGCATGAAGAAGCGGCAGAATTATTGCAGCAGTTGGTAAGGAGCAAATACAACATCTTCATTGGAGGCGGGACCGGATCGGGAAAAACGACCTTTCTGAATGCATTATCCCAGTTTATCCCTGCCGATGAACGGATTATTACCATTGAGGATTCGGCTGAGCTACAGATAGTTACGGTACCAAATCTGGTATCACTGGAAACGCGGAATGCAAACACCGAAGGCAAGGGACAGATATCTATTCGGGATCTGATCAAATCTTCCTTACGGATGCGTCCGAACCGGATTGTGATTGGGGAAGTCAGGGGCGCAGAAGCGCTGGATATGTTACAGGCCATGAACACTGGCCATGATGGATCTTTGTCTACAGGGCACGCGAATACCATCTCGGACATGATTAGCAGACTCGAAACGATGGTGCTTAGCGGTGCCGATCTTCCTATTGCGGTTGTAAGGCAGCAGATTAGTTCAGCAATCGATATTTTTGTACATCTGTCCCGGCTACGAGATCGTTCACGGCGGGTGACAGAGATTAGTGAAGTGATTGGCATGCAGGACGGTGAGGTTATGCTGAATCCACTGTTTCGTTTCCAGGAACAAGAAGAGCGTGAAGGCAAAATTATTGGCGGGTTAGTGCAAGTTGGAAAGTTGAATCAGGTGGATAAAATTCAGATGGCTGGGCTCGGGGAATGGCTGGATGAATACATAGAACAATATAGTGTTGAATTAGATTCATCAGATAACAACGTGAATTAAAGCCATTGGAAGGTGATTACTGTTGGGTGAAGCCAGACAGATGTTGACGGATTACACCGTATATACGCTTTCCCGGAGACAACGAATGGTCTGTATGCTGATTAGCGGTCTGCTGTTTTTTGGCATCGGAATTCTGTTCTACCATCACTGGTTGGCTGGAGCGATCCTGGCTGCGGGTTGCATATGGGTACCAAAACATTGGACTAAAGTGCTGTTGGAACGAAAAAGAATGACACTCAGTTTACATTTTAAGCAAGCATTATATGCATTATCTTCGGCACTTGCCTCAGGAAAATCGGTGGAAAATGGATTCAAGGAATCCGTAGAGGATCTGCGGATGTTGAACCCGGAAGCGGATACCGATCTGATTCGTGAGTTCACGATATTGCGGACACGGATGGAGTATGGACAACCAATTGAAGAGGCACTACAGGATTTTTCGGATCGGGCGCAGATTGAAGATATTACGAACTTTGCAGATGTGTTCATTACGTGCAAACGGACTGGCGGGGATCTGGTTGAGGTTGTGCGTCGTACCTCTGCGGTGATTGGTGAGAAGCTGGATATTCAGCAGGATATTATGGTCGCGGTATCGCAGAAAAAGTTCGAATCAAAGGTGATGTTTGCCGCTCCATTTATTTTTCTGATATTCCTCAATCTGACCGCCAAGGACTTTATGGAGCCGTTATATAGCGGGATGGGGTACCTCATCTCTAGTGGAGCATTGGTAGTACTCGCCTGCTGTTATCTGTGGATTAATCGCATTATGGATATCAAAGTATAAGGAGCTGAAACGATGCTGCTTCCCGTTATAGTCGCAGGGATGCTCGGAGCGGGATGGCTGGTGCTGGATCGAACCCGGGGGCAGACCTACCGGCATCTGCGCAAGCTGGATATGGAAGGATTACGACTGAAAAAATTGCATGGTCCCTTCCTGTTTATATTGGACAAGTTCGAGATTGGACGCAGATTGCCAGTGCTCATGTTTCGAATGCAACATGCCATTCTGAAAATGTACGGCATACAGCACAGTGGAGAGAAAACGATGCTGTATTGCGCCGAGATGTTGACCTACACGTGGCTCATGCTGCTGGTGGGCTGCCTGTTATCACTCGTTGGAGATATGGGCATCGGAGGTATGGTGGGTGGGCTCGCGCTTGGTGCAGCGTTGCCTTTTGCGCTCTACAAAGACCTCAATACAAAGGTGCAGCGAAGAGACCAGGATATTCTTATGGAACTGCCTGAGCTACTGAACCGAATTGTACTGCTGGTTGGCGCAGGGGAAACCGTGCAACGTGCCATCGTTCACTGTGTGACAAGCCAGGGGGAACGGAATCATCCGTTGTACAACGAACTCAGAAAGACGGTGGGGGATTGGAATAATGGTTACTCTTTTCAACAATCATTTGAACAGTTCAGCCGTCGCTGCGGCGTACAGGAAGTGACGATTTTTACGACAACAGTGCTGCTGAATTTCCGACGTGGGGGAGGTGACTTTGTATTGGCGCTGCGGGATCTGTCACATGTGTTGTGGGAGAAACGCAAGGCTGTCAGTCGGGCGAAGGGAGAACAGGCTTCTTCCAAACTGGTGTTTCCAATGGTACTGATCTTTTTTACGATTGTGGTCATGATCGGGGCACCTGCTTTTATGATGATGAATATGTAGGAGGAATTGGGATGATGGAAGTGTTAAAAAACAAGGTAAGCGCATTTTGGAAAGAAGAGGACGGACTCGGCACGTTGGAACTGATTCTGATTATCGGGGTTATTATCATTATTGCTTTGATTTTTAAAAACCAAATTAAGACGTTGGTAGAGAGACTGTTAACTAATGTGAGTAATAAAAGTAATGAATTCTTCGAATAACAAGTTCAAAAAGGAAGAAGGGAGCTTCACCGTTGAAGCTTCCCTGATCTTCCCTGTTGTGCTGTTTATTCTTGTGTTATTGCTTTTTTTCACCATGTACATGTATCAAAAGACATTCTTGAATCAACATGCTTATGCAGCTTCGGAACGTGCAGCCTATAGCTGGGACAACAGCCACAAACAGGCGATGACGGGTGAATATGGTGTTGGAGAACATGACAATCTGTACTGGAGACTGACGGATGATCGTATGCTTGGAGCACTGTTTGGCTGGGCGGGAGCGGATAATCAGGTTAGCGTCTCTATACCTGGTGGTGAAGGTGGCAATCTCTCGGAACAGAAATTAGCACAAGCGGTGCAACATATGCCCTCAGCTATGAAAGGAACGATTGAGTATCAGAATTCTCTGATTCAGCGGAAAGTAACAACCAAGCTGGAACAAGTAATATCTTTGCCTCTTCCTTCTTTTTTGTTCGATTCAGGTAACCGTGTCCTCACTCAAGGATCGTCCGCAGTGGTTGAACCGGTTGAATTCATTCGAACGGTAGATTTAATCCGGTATTATGCAGCCAAGTTTAAAGGGAAAGGCGGTGCGGCGACCAGTACAGCGGCAGAAGCCGGACTGGTTGTGCAGCATTTTGGCAAAAGCAAAAAGTGAGAAAAGGAGGAGGGCGGAGCTGTTTAGAAAAAAAGACGGTGAGTCGGGGGCCGTAACCCTTTTTTTGATATTAATATTGGCTGGAGTCTATATGTTTGTAGCTATATTTATTGATTACGCTCGTATAGCGGCATTCAAAGTGCAGACCGAACGAATGACACATGCTGCAATGAGATCCGTCATGTCAGCCTATGACACATCACTCCGGGAGTATGGTTTATTCGGGTATGGGGACAGCAGTGGGGATGCAATTATGGCTAAAGTGTTGAATGATAGCGTAAAGCCTTCAGCTGTAAAAGATGGATTTCCCATTCTGGATATCCAGTGGGATACAACTTCGCTGAGCATGGAGCGTGAACTGGGCAGATACGATATATTTAATCGCCAGATTCAGGAGGATATGAAGTATCGGGCTCCGGTTGATTTTACCCTTGAAGTGATCAATCGGTTCAAACCGATATCAGACGAGATGAAGGAAGCCGCGCACACGGTAGACTTGCTGAAAAAATTACAGAAGTTATATGACAAACGTGAAGAATTACTGGATGAAGCCATTGCCAATCAGACAGAATCCGCGGAGAAACTGAAGAATCTTCCAAAGTTGATCATGGACCCGCCTTCACAGGCCATCTATGAAGAGATGCTGGAAGATACACCAGAGACAGCTGCCGAGGCAGCGGCACGTTATGCAGATTATCTGAACAAGAAACAGGCGGATGAGGGACTGCCATTCAGAGAGCAACAATACATATTGGAACTGGCTCGTTATCGGACTGGTGTTGGTAATGTGGTGACAGGCATCAGCATGATCATACAGCCCGCGTTACAGGCCCATCAAACAAAGCTGGAGGAAGCACAGTCCAAAATCGAAGAAGCGCGCAAAGTTAATGAGGAAATGAAACGTGTGATCGCGGAGGGGGAGAACCGTTCGCAGAATGCGAGCTATGACAACGTGGGCAACTCGAGTTTGCCTGGAACGAGTCCTGCATCTACTGGATCAGGCAGTGAAGCTAAAAGCACACGTTCTCTTGCTTCGGAGCTTGTGAGGGCAGATAGCCTATTTGATCAATTGAAGGCACGGGTTGTTTCCCAGAATTCGGACTTCTCTAACGTCAGAAGAGACAACATGGAATTGAATACACAGCTTCGCAGTGTCACGGCCATGAGCGGTGTTCCGATTAAACCGGCGGTCAGACAGGCAAGTCAGGTTACGGAACGATATATGGACACCTATGTACGTAGCGGTCCTGCCAATCTCATCCAACAGAGTAAACAGCAGCTGGAGAGTGGTCGTGGGTCGGATGCCCAGCGCAAAGCGAATGACAAAGAATCCAAAGGGAAATTGAAGGAAGTCAAACGAATCTTGTCGCAGATTCAGAATGGAAGTTCGGGGTCCATGGACGCTTTCAAACAGTTGGAGGAATATTACAACGCTAATATTTCTTTTAACGAGGCTAGTCGTGAGGAAGCCAAAAAGGCAGAGATTGCTGGAGATCCCTATGACTCTGGTGGCGATGCCATGAAGGGGATGGACAGTTTGTTTGGCGGAATGTCCGGTCTGATGGACAGTCTTGGCGACGAATTGTTTCAGAATGAATATGCTTTAGCCTATTTCAACTCCATGGATTTTGGCCAGTTATTTACCTGGACTGAAGGTAGTGGAGATGCTGGTGATGTTTTCAAACTGGAGAATCAGGAACTGGAGTATATCGTTTACGGGTTTCATAATCCTTCGGGTAACATCGCTGCGGCATATGCGGAGATATTTGGTATGCGGCTGGCTATTCGGACGGCAGAAGGGTTAATTGAGCACAGCAAGCTGGGGAATCCACTTCTGGTTTTATCGGCGGCAATCTTATATGGGATTACAAACGCCATCGCGGATATGGTGAAACTAGCAAAAGAGGGCAGTGTGGAATTGTCCAAGTATATCAAAGTCAAACTGACGTACAGGGACCATCTCCGATTGTTCCTATTGATGCATAGCAACAATGAACGCAAAATGTCCAGAATGCTGGCGCTAATTCGATTGAATACCGGTGTGAATCCAGATGAGAAACAGACGTATGCTTCGGGTAACATGCGTAGTAGCATCAAGTTGTGGTTTTTACCAGGGGTGGTTAGAAGCATAGGTGCAGTTATGGGTAGTGCGGACCAAGTTGAAGATGGACGATTTTTCATTGAGCGGAAGGCGGATTATTCCTATTGAATGATCAGGATCGTTTCGGTGGAGGGATTATGGATAAGCAGCAACATTATGAAAAAGAAAGCGCACAAAAGCAGATTCGTTTAACACGAATAATCAGATTGCAGCGTTTGAAGTCTCTCAAAAAGCAGATATGTTCTCCAAAAAAGGAACAGGGTAGCATGGTTCTGGAAGCTTCACTGGTGTTACCTGTCTTTCTATTCTTTATCATGTTTCTCATCTTCATAGTGCAGATGAGTCTAATCTCCACAGCGTTACAGAGCACGGCGGGTGAAGCGGTGAAGCAATTGTCAACGAAAATATATCCCGTTTCCCTTGCATTCACACCTTCTGATTCTGCCGGCGGAGAAGGTTCAGGAGGAGGTTGGAACATACCAGAGTTATCTCTGACGGAATGGGCAGAAGGTTATGCTTCTTCTCTACCCGAGCCATTAAGTGATTGGGTACGTTCAGCGGCGGCCAGTGGTGAACAGCCACTACAGGAGATCAAAACATCCGTCTTGGAAACCGTACTTGATCCCACGGTAAAACCGCTGCTTCAACCTTTTATCGAGCCAACGCTGCTGAATATGGAACGTGTTCATGTGAATGGTATTTCGATACCTGATCTCAAAAACAAAACAAATCCATATTTCCGACTTGAACTGAGTTATGAATTGCCTATAAAAGTCCCCTTTCTCAGTAAACCGCTACGGATTCAGGCTGCTGCGGCAGAACGGGTATGGATTGGAGATACCGGAGAAGGGTCAGATGGCAGCGCAGGAGACGGGGATACTGCGGGTTCAGCAACGGTACTGTCGAAGCCTGACCCGGCATACATAGGTAACAATGCAACGATCAAGGTGAAGGTAGAACCAGGGGCGACAGCCAACTTAACGATATTTTACAAGTCAGGTGAAAGTTCTGCGAAGCACATCGGCTGGGCCACCGCAGACGAGAATGGAATTATTGAATGGAACTGGTTTGTTGGTACTCGGACAACCGAAGGAACATGGAGTTTTGTTGTCGAGACAGGGGACGGTGCCAAGACGGAGACTACGTTTACCGTGGCCTCCAGAAAATAAGGAAGGGGATGATGGAGGTGGAGTGGTTTTACATTGCCTGTGGCATATACGTAATTGCAGCTTTTATTACGGATATTCGTTCAATGAAAATTCCAAATCGATTGACTTTACCCGTGACTGTTGCTGGCGTATTGGCCCATATCATATGGGGAGGTTGGGATGGTTTCTTGTTTTCAGCCGCTGGATTTGCAGCAGGTTTTGGCATTTTGTTTCTGATGTATGCGATTGGAGCCGTAGGGGCAGGAGATGTGAAATTGTTTGGTGGGATTGGCGCATGGACGGGACTTGCTTTTGGCATTCATGTCATTATTTACTCCGTTTTGTACGCGGGCGCTATTGGCTTAGTGATACTTCTATTCCGTAAAGATTCAGCGAAGCGAATTCGAGGCATGGCAGGCAATCTTGCCGGGTTCTTCATGCTTGGTTCCCTCAAGCTGTTTAACACAGAGAAGACATTGAAGTTTCCGTTTATGCTGGCCGTATTGCCCGGGTTTATCACGGTCTTTATCCCGGGACTGTTCCCTTAACTGAAGGAGTCGAAAAATTTGAGAATAACAATGGAAAGAGAGGATTGGCATGTATGGATTAACGAGAGATTTTATTCGTAACGGCGGAGCGTTCATGGTTTTGGAGAAAGCAGACGGGTTACGAATGGAGGAATTGAGCCGTGTACAGATGGGGATGTTGTCCTCCAATCAGATTCCGCGACTTCTTCCTGTTCATATTCGGGAAGTCGATCGAAATGTAACTTTGCAGTACGACATATCAGGGTACAAGATGTTATCTCAGATGTTAAAGTCAAGCAAAATCAAATTGCGTGTTCTGTATGGTTTGTTGTTCCAACTAGCCGATGCCTTCACGGAATGCCGACAGTATATGTTGGAGCCTCGTAAATTATTGATCCAGGAAGAGTCTTTGTTCATTAACGGTTCATTCGAACAGGGTGAACTTGGAATGGTATATGTGCCAATCATGGATACAGTTGAAGTTGATCCAACACCTCAGCAATTCCGTGAACTAGTGATCAGATTGATGGCACATGTACAGGAACTGCAGGGAGAAGGTATTCAGCGTGTTCTGCAGTTATGTGACAACGAACGCTGGGATATCAGACAGTTGCGCGAGCTTCTGCTGGAGTTATACGCTGACGAGCAAGAGAATGGAGGAGGCGCAGCATTTCTCTCGTCCAGAACTTTGGACACACCCAATGATCCAAGAGGTGATCTTCATTCGTCGATTTCTGAGCGAGATAGCAGGCTAGCCACTGGTACTTCTCGGCCATATCAACCCGGTCCTCCCGTTCAAAATGTTGGTGTAGGGCCGCAACTAAATTTCCGTCAGCCGCAGAAAACAAGTGAATTCGAGGTTGAAGACATTCCGGTGAGATCTCGAACCTTTCCAGGCAGGCGCTCACCTGAGCAAGTTCCATTAGAGAGTTCAAACGGTATGGATAAGAAAGGAAGTAACTCGTATGATTCGCTAGAGCGTGTTGATATGGAAGTGGAGGAAAAGCCTGGATCTTCCAAAGTAACTTATATCATATTGGGCTGTATGGTTGCCATGGCATTGGTATGGAGATTTATTTACATGGAGCAACCGGGACAGACGCAGATGATCCTGTGTATGGTACTCAGCCTTGGCTTGCTTGGTGTAGCAGGATGGACGTGGAAGCGTAAGGGAAGCCCTCATAATGCCTCAGAGAATAAGCGGTCTTTTTCATTCAATTTAGGTAAGAACAAAGGCAAGCAAACGGAAGAGGATGAGGAACAATTTCAGGAAAGTTGGCGCTGGAATGCAGCTGAAAGGCCAGTGGAACGCATAAACCAAACGGTTGTATCCGCCTCAGAAGGTGGTAGCGAGTATTCCCGTTTTCAAAATTTGCATATGACACCTGAACACTCTGATCCACCGTTCGTTCAGCGCCATGTGGAAACGGTAGCTTCAACTTCAGAGCTAATTCGACAGGATGCAGTTGCGGAGGCAACCGTGAATTTGCAGAATCTGAGTGGAGGTAATGTTACAGGGGCAGGCCCGGTGATGGCGTCTTATTATCTTGAACGAAGATCTGGAAGCAGTGACCAACATGAACGGATGGATGTGCATGGAGCATCTTTTGTCATCGGAAGATCAGCAGACATGGTTCAGTGGGTGGACACAGCGACCGGCGTGTCCCGTGCTCATGTGGAATTGAGCCGGAACAAATCGGGCTATGTGATTAAGGATCTGGGTTCCGTCAATGGCACCATTCTTCAGGGCAATATTCTTGCTCCGTATAAGGAGTATCCATTGGCGGATGGAGACACATTTACACTTGCGGAGTCAGTCTACACTTATCGGTCGGTTGGATAAGACATAGTTCAATCAGTCAGATAAGCCGCGGTGCTTCAGATCTTCCAGTGCCTGGGTTAAGGTTGGGAAGGTGAACTGGAATCCGTGGTCGAGAGCTTTTTGCGGAATGACTCTCTGCCCTTGAAGCACAACAACGGATAGTTCTCCAACCAAGGTTTTAATCAGGAAGCTGGGTACGGGGAACCAGTGAGGGCGATGATACACTTTACCGACCGTACGACCGAATTCATCATTGGTAACAGGATTTGGTGAGGAAGCATTGACCGGACCTGACACTTGTTTATTTTGAATGCTAAAATCAATGAGTCTTACGATATCCATAATGTGAATCCAGCTGGTCCATTGCTTGCCACTGCCGATCTTGCCACCAACACCCAGCATATAAGGAAGTTTCATCAATGGAAAAGCACCTCTTTTATGTCCAAGCACCAGACTCACCCGGATTTTAACGAGTCTTACATTTTTGATTGCATCTGCAGCAACTTCCCATTGTTCCGAGACCCGGGAGGGGAAATTCATTGATTTTTGCGGACTGCTCTCGTCAAAGGTTTCGGTAGGAGAGGTTCCATAGATGGCCATGGCAGAAGCCTGAACGACCACTTCCGGCTTTTGTTCCAGGGATTCTACCAATCGGGCTACCCGCGCTACAGTCGTGACTCTGGATTCAACAATCTCCAGCTTCGCTTTGGTTGTCCAACGTTGATTCAGCGTTTCTCCGGCAAGGTTAACGAGAGCGTCCATACCTTCCAGCAAGTGAGGTTGTTCTTCGACTTGTTCCCACGATATATATGTAAGATTTTTACTTGGATTATGCAAGTCAGGCAGTTTTCGTGTAATAACTTTCACATGGTGCCCGGCTTGCAGCCAGTAATCTACAAGTGCTCCTCCTACAAATCCGGTACCTCCACAAATGGCAATTTTCATATCAAACATCCTCTCTGTATTTTCACTGCGCTGATACATACCGTTGGATCGACAAACAGCCCCGTACGGTAAGCAATGCCTGTTGGGAACAACTTACCTGACGGAGCATATCTGTATCTAATTAACCAAATCTATATGCCACTTAACTCATCTTTTATTTTATTTAATCAAATGTTGATAAGGGGAATAATCGATTTTGTTTTTCTCCAAAAATTTTACCAAAAACTTATTATCCCGCTTCGGTGTGGCAATAATGTATCCTTTGATGCAATGATCTCTCGATACTTCCGTGGCATTGTCTTCAACTGCAATCTTACCGATTTCTGCAGCAATGGAATGTTTGGCGATGTCACGAAATGGCCCGGGCACAGGCTCCACTAGTTGATCCAAAAAAGCTTTGGCTTCATCTGTCCATAAGTGACGGCTGGCTTCAACCCAATAATTCTGCCAATCCAGTTTGGACTTTCCGTCTGCTTTTGGGAGCACTTTCAAAAACTTGCGCATCATGAAAAATCCACCGATACACATGCTGCCTAGCAATAAAAAAGTCCAGAATGCGATCGTATTCATAAACCAATTGCTGGGGGAATAGCTGTTCAGTATTATCGCGTAGGAGTCGAAAATCATTGCGGAGTCACCTCGGTTCATTGATTTTCACGGAAAGACGGATTCCGCCTACCCATGTTCCACATATTAGCTGTCAAAAATAGCCTCTATCCCGAATTATAGCGCATTTCTAGATTTATTTCGATAATCGCGTTAGAATAAGGGATAATTCAGAATAAGGGGGATCAATAATGCTGAAAATCGGCTCCCACGTGTCCTTTTCGGACAAGGGATTATTGAGTGCAACGAAGGAAGCGTCCTCGTACGGTTCCAGTTCGTTTATGATATATACGGGTGCACCACAGAATACACGTCGCAAGCCAATTGAGTCCATGTATATTGAAGAAGGCAAGGTTGCCATGCAAGAGGGTGGAATGGAAGATATCGTTGTCCATGCACCGTACATTGTTAATCTTGGCTCATACAAAGATAATACGTTTAGACTGGCTGTAGATTTCCTTCAGGAAGAGATTCGTCGGACATATGCTATTGGTGTGAAGAACATCGTATTACATCCCGGCGCATTTACAGACAAAGATGCCCACTATGGGATCGGACGGATCGCAGAAGGATTGAATGAAGTGCTGGAGGGTGTGAAAGACACGGATGTGAACATCGCTCTGGAGACCATGGCTGGCAAAGGTACGGAGATGGGTCGCAGTTTCGAAGAGATCGCTCAGATTATCGAGAAAGTAACATATAACGAGCGCCTGACTGTGTGTATGGATACATGTCACATTCATGATGCCGGATATGATATCGTTAATGATTTTGACGGTGTACTGGAACAATTCGATCGTACGGTAGGACTTGACCGCATTGCCGTAATGCATATTAATGATAGTAAGAATGCTGTGGGTGCGCATAAGGACCGTCATACACCAATTGGCTCTGGCTGGATCGGGTTTGAAGCGATTAACCACATCGTCAACCATGAGAAGCTTCAAGGACGTCCATTTATTCTGGAGACACCTTGGATTGGTAAAGAGGCCAAGACACAGCGTCCAATGTATGAGGTGGAGATTGCGCTGCTTCGTGGGGATGTTGCCGGTCGATTCGGCCAGGATTTCCTGACAGAAGTAGAACAGTTGCAACACTTTTTCAAAGGTAAAGAGATTGAGTCTCGTTCGTATATTCTGGATGTGTGGACGTTGCTCAAAAATGATGCCAAAGCCAAAAAGGCAGATCCGCGCGAACCGCTGGAACGCCTCTATGACATGGTGACTGAAGCTGCTTTGTTCCCGCATTTGAATGAAGAACAACTGAATCATCGCTTGATTGCATGGCTTGCGGGTTAATCCCGCAGGTCATGGCTTAATTGAAGGAGGAAGAATAACCCGATGGAGATCCACGCTAAACAAGTACGCCCTGATTCTAAAAACCGCGCCGATCGTGCGCGCATGCTTATTTCCTGTCCTGATGGTCCAGGAATTGTAGCTGCCGTATCTCATTTCCTGCACCAGCATGGTGCAAACATTGTTCAGTCGGACCAGTATACAATGGACCCTGCTGGCGGCATGTTCTTTATGCGAATTGAGTTTGATCTTCCGCAGTTGTTAATCAACCTGCCGAAACTGGAAGCTGATTTTGAAGAAGTGGCAAGCCGTTTCCAAATGGAATGGACGTTATCTGCGGTTAGCCGCAAGAAGAAACTGGCTATCTTTGTATCCAAAGAAGATCACTGTCTGGTTGAATTGTTGTGGCAATGGCAGGCAGGCGACCTGGATGCAGATATTGCGCTTGTGGTCAGCAACCATCTGGACATGAAGGACTATGTAGAATCATTTGGCATTCCATATCATCATATCCCAGTTACAGCAGATACGAAAAAAGAAGCGGAACAGCGCCAACTGGACGTCATCGGCAACGATGTGGATGTGATCATTTTGGCTCGTTACATGCAAATCATCTCTCCCATGTTCATTGAGCACTACCGTAATCGAATCATTAATATTCACCATTCGTTCCTGCCAGCCTTTGTGGGCGGTAAACCGTATGCGCAAGCGTACAACCGTGGTGTCAAAATTATCGGTGCGACAGCGCACTATGTTACGGAAGAACTGGATGGCGGCCCGATTATTGAACAGGATGTGCAGCGTGTAAGCCACGGGGACGATGTAACCGAGCTGAAGCGTATTGGACGTACCATTGAGCGTGTTGTGCTCGCACGTGCCGTGAAATGGCATGTCGAAGACCGTGTTCTTGTTCACGAAAATAAAACCGTTGTATTTTAAGCTCACGCTTTAATACTGTGCAAGGTTGATTCGGAACCACGTAATAGACTAATAATAAAGCGACCCCAATTCGTTTACGAAACGGGAGTCGCTTTTTTTGTTGTGTTGATATACTTTCCGCACAAGCCAAGCATAATACCAAACAGCAGATGTCCTACAATCCAGTAGAGGATGGCGGACACATCGTACAGGTCTGGCACACGTGATGACAATTGAGAGAGTGGGATATAGAGCAAGGACGAGACTGCACCAAGTAAAATCCCTTTGATCATAGGGCGGCCTGAATGCCTTACCCACCACAGATAGAAGATACCGATGACAACGGACACGATGAGATGCAAAGCAAATTCAATGAATTCGGGTAAGGTTGGCGGAAGAACAGGCACAAAATCAATATTCAGCAGCAGAGTATATACTTGTTCACCAGTGTTGGCCTGAATCATTTTCAGGAAAAATCCCAGAACAACTCCCGAGAGAATTCCCGTTAAAATACCGGATATCCAGGGTAATGAGTGTTTTGCCGATGTTGATGGGTGAGCAGCAGGATCTGGCATGATCGAGACCTCCTATGATTGACGCGTGTACATATGAAAAAAGTAAACCACAGCCCGAATTTTGTAATCCATATTAAGGAACATTATATGTGAATTGAGGATGAATATCTAAAAAATGCATGGTTTTCAGGTTAAAGGTTATACTTCATGCGATGGATTTGCGAGGCTCCTTAAGTCTGTTTTTGGAATTTAGTACCTTGTACAGTACGATTTTTGCTTGATAGGACAAGGATTATTCATCACAAACCACCAATTTTTCACGAACTTCTAAAAGAAGGTTATGGAAAAGCTTCACGCCAAGTGATACAATACAAAAGTGAATAAGTCAAAATGAAACACTCAAGCGGATTCACTTATTGTGAAATTCGGTTTGCTTGTATGATGAGAGGGATTCGCTTGCGCACCCGACTTATCTAAAGACATGAGGAGGACAAACCATGACTGACAAGAACGAAGCGATTCAAAAGGACGAGAACACTACAATCGACAACCTGTCGATTACTACCGTACGTACTTTGGCGATTGATGCAATTGAGAAGGCAAATTCCGGACACCCGGGTATGCCTATGGGCTCCGCTCCAATGGGGTACCAACTTTTTGCAAAAACGATGACTCATAACCCGGACCACCCAACTTGGGTTAACCGGGACCGTTTTGTCCTGTCTGCAGGACATGGCTCCATGTTGCTGTACAGCTTGCTGCACCTGAGCGGATATGATCTTCCAATGGAAGAACTGAAACAGTTCCGTCAATGGGGAAGCAAAACTCCGGGTCACCCGGAATTCGGACATACTGCAGGTGTTGATGCAACAACCGGCCCACTGGGTCAAGGTATTGCAATGGCTGTAGGTATGGCGATGGCTGAAGCTCAACTGGGCGCAACATACAATAAAGACAAATTCAACGTTGTTGACCACTACACTTACGCAATCTGTGGTGATGGCGACTTGATGGAAGGCGTATCTCATGAATCAGCTTCCCTGGCTGGACGTTTACACCTGGGCAAATTGATCATGTTGTTCGACTCCAATGACATCACGTTGGATGGTAAACTGGATCTGTCTTCTTCTGAAAGCATCGCGAAGCGTTTTGAAGCTTATGGCTGGCAAGTGCTGCGCGTTGAAGATGGTAACGATCTGCCTGCAATCGAAAAAGCAATTCAGGAAGGTCAAGCAGATACACTGCGTCCTACACTGATTGAAGTTAAAACGGTTATCGGTTATGGTAGCCCGAATAAACAAGGTAAAGGCGGCCACGGCGGTACTCACGGATCTCCACTGGGTGCAGACGAAGCCAAATTGACTAAAGAGTATTACAAATGGGTTTACGAAGAAAACTTCCACGTACCAGCTGAAGTTCGCGATCACTTTGCACAAGTGAAAGATCGTGGTATCTCTGCTAACAAAGCTTGGGATGAGAAATTTGCCGAGTATAAAAAAGCATTCCCTGAGCTGGCAGCTCAATTCGAAACAGCGATTAACGGCGACCTTCCAGAAGGTTGGGACCGTGATCTTCCTAAATATGCAGCAACAGACAAAGCTCTTTCCACTCGTGTAGCATCCGGTAACGCTCTGAACGGTCTGGCGCACAACGTGCCACAACTGACAGGTGGATCTGCTGACTTGGAAAGCTCCACAATGACTCACTTGAACAACCTGGAGAACTTCACACCTGAAGATTACTCCGGCCGTAACATCTACTTCGGTATCCGTGAATTCGGTATGGCTGGAGCAATGAACGGTATGGCACTGCACAGCGGTGTGAAAGTATTCGGAGGTACGTTCTTCGTATTTACCGATTACCTGCGTCCAGCTGTTCGTCTGGCTGCCCTGATGGGATTGCCTGTAACGTATGTTCTGACTCACGACAGTATCGCTGTTGGTGAAGACGGTCCTACGCACGAACCGATCGAGCAATTGGCATCCCTGCGTATCATTCCTAACCTGACGGTTATTCGTCCGGCTGATGGTAATGAAACTTCGGCTGCTTGGGCTTACGCGCTTGAGAACAAGAGCAACCCGGTTGCACTCGTACTCACTCGTCAAAACCTACCGATTCTGGAAGGAACAGTAGAAGGCTCCCGTGAGAACGTGAAACGTGGTGCTTATGTTGTCTCTGATGCAAAAGATGGCAAAGCGGTAGCACAAATTATCGCTACAGGTTCTGAAGTGCAATTGGCTGTTAAAGCTCAAGCAGCACTTGCAGAACAAGGCATCCAAGTTCGCGTAATCAGCATGCCAAGCTGGGATCTGTTCGAGAAACAAGATAAAGCTTATAAAGAGTCCGTTCTTCTTCCGGATGTTAAAGCTCGTCTTGCAATCGAAATGGCTTATCCTATGGGCTGGGAGAAATATGTTGGCGATCAAGGTGACATTCTCGGAATCAGCACATTTGGTGCTTCCGCGCCTGGCGACCGTGTTATCCAAGAATACGGCTTTACAGTGGATAACGTGGTTAGCCGCGTAAAAGCATTGCTGTAATAGAGGTTGTTCAAAAAGTCTGCTTTTGATTACGAAGGATGCCTCACGGCATCATCAGCGTCGAATATGGGATTCAGCCGAATAAGAATATGCTTACGGAGTATGTTTCCTTCGGAAACATTGTAGTTGCTCACGTAGTTTTCTCCTACGCTCCGCTACTCCATTTCTAGCTTCATCCCATCTTCTTGGTACTAAAAACCTGACTTTTTGAACACGCAATTAGCTTCATAAGCGCTGTTATGGTTGGGAGAGCATCATGCTGTCCTGATCCATGGCAGTAAGTTATTTCCGCAGAGATGGGCGGTGACTCATGATCGCCCTGATCTGTTTTGCCTTTTGTTTTCATTAACTTCAGGGGAGCGGGTACGCATGTCACAATTCGATCAAGTCAGTGTAGTGAAAGAGGCCAACATTTATTATGATGGTCAGGTAACCAGCAGAACGGTTATTTTGGGGGATGGCAGCAAAGTGACTCTGGGCATCATGCTTCCAGGCAGTTATGAGTTCGGTACGGATTCCCGTGAAATTATGGAGATTCTGTCTGGAGATCTGAAAGTATTGCTTCCCGGAGAAGAAGAGTGGCAAGAGATTCAAGGTCAAGCTACGTTCCACGTGCCTGCCGAATCCAAATTTAAACTGGAGATACGCAGCGTTACTGACTACGTCTGCTCGTACCCGGCGGAATAACATAAGAAGGGTAAGCAGAACCGCAACCCGCGGATTCGGTTTACCCTTTTTGCTTCTTGAATTCTAACGACAAAGTTCGAGCTGCAAGCTTGTCAGCCCCGTGGATTTGAAGTATCCTTAAGGCAAGTTGTTTAGAATGGAATACGGACATAATATAAGAGGTTGTTCAAAAAGTCCGCTTTTGATTACAAAGTTTGAACACGCACTATAATCGAAATCAGGAGGTTTTTGAGATCATGGCAAAAAAAGTGACATTTGACTATAGCACGGCATTGCAATTTGTAAATCAGCACGAAGTGGATTATTTCGCAGAACCGATTCGTCTGGCTCATGAGCAGCTTCACAACGGAACAGGAACAGGCTCCGATTATCTGGGCTGGATTGACCTGCCAACGGCTTATGACAAAGAAGAGTTCGCTCGCATTCAAAAAGCGGCTGCCAAAATCCAAAGCGACTCCGAAGTACTGATCGTTATCGGTATCGGTGGATCATACCTGGGTGCACGTGCAGCGATTGAAATGCTGACTCACTCTTTCTATAACAATCTGCCAAAAGACAAACGCAAAACGCCTGAAATCTACTTTGCAGGAAACAATATCAGTTCCACATATGTAACTCATTTGCTGGATCTGGTTGAAGGCAAAGATTTCTCCGTCAACGTTATCTCCAAATCCGGTACAACAACAGAGCCGGCAATTGCTTTCCGTATCTTCCGTGCAGCACTGGAAGAGAAATATGGTAAAGAAGAAGCTCGGAAACGCATCTATGCTACAACAGACAAAGCACGTGGTGCATTGAAAGAACTGGCAAATGCAGAAGGATACGAATCTTTCATTATCCCGGATGATGTAGGTGGACGTTACTCCGTTCTGACAGCTGTAGGTTTGCTGCCAATCGCAGCAGCGGGTATCAGCATCGAAGAAATGATGCAAGGTGCGGCTGACGCATCCAAAGAATACAGCAACCCGAACGTAGCTGAGAATGAAGCATATCAATATGCTGCTGTTCGTAACGCATTGTATCGCAAAGGCAAGGGCACTGAGATCCTTGTAAACTATGAGCCATCCCTGCACTTCGTGTCCGAGTGGTGGAAACAACTGTTTGGAGAGAGTGAAGGTAAAGATTACAAAGGGATCTATCCTGCATCCGTTGATTTCTCTACAGACTTGCACTCCATGGGTCAATTCATCCAGGAAGGTAGCCGGAATATCTTCGAAACTGTTATCCAGGTTACTGAAGTTGCTGAGCATATCTCAATCAAATCCGATCCGGACGATCTGGATGGTTTGAACTTCCTTGAAGGCAAAACTATGGACTTTGTTAACAAAAAAGCGTTCCAAGGAACACTGCTTGCACATACGGATGGTCAAGTACCAAACCTGATTGTGAACATTCCAGATATGACTCCATATTCTTTCGGATATCTGGTATACTTCTTTGAAAAAGCATGCGGTATCAGTGGCTACCTGCTGGGCGTCAATCCATTTGACCAACCAGGCGTGGAAGCTTACAAGAAAAATATGTTCGCATTGCTGGGCAAACCAGGCTTTGAAGAAGAGAAAGCAGCGCTCGAAGCGAGACTTTCCGAATAATTCATCGGTCTGCTCATATAGTTGAATAAGGTAATGTAATTCTAACCGGTAATCACTGTTTGTGTAAGATGCAGGGTTCCCGGATGTAGATAACCAGGGCAGTTCGTCCGCGTTCGCGCGGTGAACTGCTTTCTTGTAAAATGGACTCAGGAAAAGATCAGAAAGTTGGATTTAGGATGATTGAACGTTATCGCACGGTTCGAGGACCGGGCAATCTGGAAATTGTAATCAAGAAGTCGCGATTTATCGGTCATATTATGCCGGTCACGACAGAAGAAGAGGCTGTTGCCTTCATCGATGAGATCAAGAAAAAACATTGGAATGCAACTCATAACTGCTCTGCATACATGATTGGGGAGCGGGACGAGATCCAGAAGCAATCCGATGACGGTGAACCCAGCGGAACAGCAGGGAAACCCATTCTTGAAGTGATCAAAAATCAGAAATTAAAAAATGTGGCAATTGTGGTTACGCGATACTTCGGGGGAATTATGCTTGGAGCTGGCGGGTTAATTCGTGCTTATACGGATGGAGCTGTAGCAGCCATTGAAGCCGGAGAAGCCATTACCAACGTGCTACATCGTGAAGTGTTTGTTGAACTGGATTATACGTGGCTGGGTAAAGTGGAAAATGAGTTAAGAAGCCGGGAAGTCCGTACAGGTGAAACTGGATTCACCGATAAGGTTACGTTGACTTGTCTTCCGCCGGATAGTGAAACCGAGGCTTTTATAGCCTGGATCACGGATTTGACGCAAGGGCAATCCCGGATCACGGAGGGACAGCGGCTTTATTTTATTGAAGGGGAATAAAATATATGGCTAGAAGAGCAGTCGAACAGGAGTTGTCGAGGGAGCGGATACTGGAGGCGGCGAGGCACCTTTTTATTACCAAAGGATACCGCGCCATTTCGATGCGAAGCATCGGCCAGCATCTGGGCTATAGTCATGGGTCGCTGTATTATCACTTTAAGGAAAAGGCAGAGCTGTTCTATGCCATCGTGGTTGAAGATTTTAATCATCTAGGGCATTTGCTGCTGCAAGCCATGGTCAGGCCGGTTCGTGATGATGTGAGCAAGGTAGAGCACATTATGATGGAGTTTATTCGCTTTGGTCTGGAGAATCCATACCAATACGAAATTATGTTTATGATCAGGGATGAAGAACTGTTGTCTTATTGTCGTACCGAACAGGGGCGTTGCTTCGAATTGTTTGCATCGATTATAAGGCAGTATATGAATGAAGCGAACTGTACGGAAGAGGATATTCAAAGGGTACCGCGTACGCTATTTTTGGCTATGCACGGATTCATTTCTTATTACATTCAGGACCGTTTAACGTTTGTGGAGATTGAATCGTCTGCGCTGTCTCATGTCAAAGTGCTGTGCCGCAATCTGGGTCAGCAGCCTGGCGACCAATAATGACGCTGTTGTTGCACCCTTACACTTCAGGGCGGTGATTTGTCATAACTTTAATTCTTTATAACGTTGTCTCGCGAAAGTTAATATGCGCAGTAGACCAAGTCAGGCGGCTCCGACCCGGAATGAGGGTGGACCGCCTGTTTGTGTTTGCAAAAAATGAACGAGTTGGTGGCAGGTCTATTGGACCCAACTAACCTTCCATGATTTTGAGAAAGTACTCCCGCTCACGTGGTCCATCGAATTCGCAAAAGTAAATGCCTTGCCAGCGGCCGAGCAGCAGCCTGCCTTGGTGAATAATTACCGTCTGTGATGGTCCTGTTGTGATCGATTTGAGGTGAGAGGCTGTATTGCCTTCGGCGTGTCGATACTCGGGGTGCTCCCAAGGGTACACTTCGTCAAGGCGTAATAAGACATCGTGTTTCACATCCGGGTCTGCATTTTCGTTAATGGCAATACCTGCCGTCGTATGTGGACAGTAGATGAGCACCGTCCCATTCTGCACCCCGCTACTCTGGACAACCTGCTTTACGTCCCATGTGATATCCTTCATTTCATCTCGTGTGGAAGTGGATATATTCTTCTTGTATAACATGTTAAATCACTCCTTAGGATCTCATTTCTTACCCTCGATTGTACCTTAACCACTACATACCAAACAAACCACATATGAAGACGGATATTTGAATCGCGCAATAACGGAGAGGTCAGAAATAACCTGAAGAAGCGGAAGCTAAAAGCTTTCTGTAGGAAAGCTGCTTCGGAAGCATAAGTTTCGCCTTTATCACCGGATTTCCCCTTAAAAAGGGGATCAAAGAAATCTGGGGATAACAGTGATCGGAAGGTTGTTCTGGCCGCGCAGTGTACAGCGCGATTTTTATTAATCGTTCTCATATGAGGCCCAATTATATTCAATAAAAGCATTGACGATTAGCACTGCAAACTGGTAAAGTATCAGAAAAGCAAAACCAAGTAGACTAATGGGAATAATATTAAAGTAATATCATCCAATTTAGGAAAAATGTCGTATTAAAGCCAGGAAGACTGCCGACCGGAGCTAAAGCCGGAGGCTGGGAGGGAACGCAACAATGAATACCGTTCTTCGTCATAAGGGATGGACTTGGGGATTCCGCAGTACCGTATTGTTATATTTTATCGTACTTATTGTACTTCCAATCATCGGTGTGTACGTCAATTCCTTCTCTGAAGGATGGAGCAACTTTGTTCAGAGCATTATGGACCCCATCGCGTGGAAAGCCGTACTGCTGACCATTCGGCTGGCCGTCATTGCCACGCTGATTAATGTGGTTTTGGGCACGATGATCGCCTGGGTGTTGACAAGGTATCGCTTTGTGGGCCGATCGTTTCTCAATAGTCTGGTTGATCTCCCGTTTGCACTGCCAACAGCGGTGGGCGGCTTGATGATTATGCTACTTTTGGGTCCGGTCAGTGCCATCGGGAAACTGGCAGAATCCATGGGATTTGAGATTGTATTTCACCAGCCCGCAATTATTATCGCGATGACCTTTGTCACGTTTCCGTTTGTTATCCGTGCAGTGCAGCCTTTGCTGGAAGAAATTGATCCTTCCGAGGAAGAAGCCTCGTACACGATGGGGGCATCCAAGGCTCGCACGTTCATGCAGGTTATTCTGCCTTCCATGGCACCTGGCATGATCAGTGGGGGGATGCTGGCTTTCTCGAGAGGACTGGCTGAATTCGGGGCTGTTGTGCTGGTGGCTGGTAACATTCCGGGAAGAACACTGACTGCTTCCGTATTTATCTACGGGGAGATTGAAAGTGATAATCCAACGGGGGCTGCTGCGGTATCCGTGTTGCTCCTGACGCTCTCCTTCCTGATCCTCTGGCTGATCAATCTGGTGCAGATGCGGGGGAGAAGACGATGAGACGACTGTTAATCGGACTGACGTTTGCGGTATTTATTGTACTGCTGATCATCCCACTTGGACGCATTTTTATTGGCGCATTTGAAGACGGGGCAGGTGGATTCCTGAAAGGGTTAATGCGCCCTGAGGCGTTACATGCCTTGATGATGACCGGACTGGTAGTTCTGGTGGTCACCCTGTTAAATACATTGTTTGGCATCATGATGGCTCTTTATCTGGTTCGTGCCGGATGGCTGAGTGAACGGATAAAAGGGCTGCTAAACAGCATTGTAGACCTGCCTTATGCCGTATCTCCTGTCATTGGCGGTTTGATGATTGTGTTGATGTTGGGACCTAACAGCATTATGGGCGCTTTTTTTGAAGGGATTGGATTCAATGTGGTCTATGCCTTCCCGGGTATGGTGATCGCAACGTTATTTGTTACCTTTCCACTGATGGTCAGAGAGGTTATGCCTGTCCTGCAGGAACTCGGTTCTCAGCAAGAGGAGGCCGCATCTACACTTGGCGCCTACGGCTGGAGAACGTTCTGGAGTGTGACCTGGCCTTCAATCCGCTGGGCGGTAGTGTATGGTCTAGTCTTGACGGTTGCGCGCTCGCTTGGGGAATTCGGTGCAGTGCTGGTGGTATCCGGTAATATTATGAACAAAACGCAGACCGCAACAACTCTGGTGTACCAGGATGTTGAGAATTTTAATGTGGCTGCCGCAAATGGTGTGGCATTGGTGCTGGTCACCTTCTCCGTCGGGCTGCTGCTCATGATGGAATGGGCCAAGAAGCGAAAGGAAGTGCATTGATATGCATGTAGAAGTCCGTGATCTGAACAAACATTTCGGTGATTTTCATGCGGTAAAAGATGTCTCATTCGATATTGCCAAAGGTCATCTGATCGGTCTGCTTGGACCCAGCGGAGGCGGGAAGACGTCCATCCTGCGGATGCTTGCGGGTCTGGAGAATCCGGGTTCCGGAGAGATTCGCTTTCACGGAAAAGTTGTGAACCATCTGCCTCCACAGGAGCGGGGCATCGGATTTGTATTCCAGAACTATGCCTTGTTCAAACATATGACGGTATTTGAGAATATTGCTTTTGGACTCAAGGTCAAGAAGACGCCAAAAGCCCAGATCCGTGATCGGGTGATGGAACTGGTTGAATTGACCGGGTTAAAAGGTTTCGAACAGCGCTATCCACATCAGTTATCTGGTGGGCAGCGTCAACGTGTTGCTTTTGCCAGAGCACTCGCCCCGGAGCCACAGCTGTTATTGCTGGACGAACCGTTCGCGGCCATTGATGCCAAGATCCGTCAGGAACTGCGTTCATGGTTGCGTGAGTTGATTGAGCGAGTGGGAATCACTTCGATTTTTGTAACGCATGATCAGGATGAAGCGATTGAAGTGGCGGACGAGATTATGATTATCAGTCAGGGTCGTCTGGAACAGAAGGGCACACCTTGGGATATCTACAAAAACCCGCAGACACCGTTTGTTGCCACATTTATCGGGGAGTCTACGGTTGTGGAGGATGCCTCTCAGTTGAAAGGATTCGAACATGCCGTCGAGGGTGAACATACCAAAGCGCTGATTCGACCGGAGTATATTGAAATCGGCTTGAAAAACGAATTCACCATGTTGTCTGCAACGGAAAAAGGTACAGTCAAACATCTTCATTTCCGCGGTAGTGAATGGATGGTAGAGGTGGACGTACAGGGTCATAAGTTAATCACATATCGTTCCCTGGAGAAAACGACATTGGAGATCGGTCAACAAATTCGAGTCCTTGTACACCGTGCATACCTGTTCAATGACTCCAACAGTTGGGTGGTTGAGAACCGACTGAAGGAAGATCCGATGCCGGTGATGATTTAGATCAAGTGGAAGAAAGGGGCTGCCCATGCAGACGAGGAAGAAGAAAGCCATACTCTTATATGTTGCCCTCATGCTTCTGCTCGTCTGCATGACCGCTGGATGCAGCAAGCAGGAGGAGTCGAGTGAACAGAACGAGCCCTCTGGTAACGATTCATCCAATACGCTGGTGATTGGTGCTTATAGTGTAGCGAAAGATGCTGTAGGCGAATTGCTACCCAAGTTCCAAGAGGAGTGGAAGGCAAAAACCGGACAGACGATTAACTTTCAAGAATCCTATGAAGCTTCGGGCACACAGGCAAGAGCCATCGTTGGTGGATTCGAGGCTGATGTGGCATTGCTCGCGATGGAGAGTGATATCGAGAAGTTGGTCAAAGCCGATCTGGTTAGCTCTGATTGGAAACAGACCCCTAATGAGGGCATGATCACCCGTTCAATTGTTGTTCTGGGCACAAGAGCGGGCAACCCGCTCGGTATTCGTGATTTTCAGGACTTAACCAAGCCAGGAGTGAAGGTACTGTACCCCAATCCAAAGACATCCGGAGGCGCACAATGGGACATTAATGCCATTTATGGTGCCGGATTGAAACTGTCGGAGGACCAAGAGGGGAAGAAAGATCCTGCCGCAGCCAAGGCTTTTCTCGAACAGGTACATCGTAACGTTGAATCATTGGACAAGAGTGGGCGTTCTTCGATGGCGGCATTCGAATATGGTGTGGGTGATGTCATCGTCACATATGAAAATGAATTGCTTGCCCGGATCGCCAAAGGTGTAGATTATGACATCGTCATTCCGAAGAATACGATCCTGATTGAGAACCCGGCAGTTGTGGTGAATAAGTATGCCGATAAACATGGGAATCGTGAACTGGCAGAAGCTTTTGTCGCATATCTGCGTACACCAGAGGCACAGCGCATTTTTGCCAAGCATGGTTTTCGTTCAGTAGATCCAGATGTATTTGCACAGACAGAGTCGACATTCCCAACGCCAGAAGGACTATTTGATATCAACTATCTGGGTGGATGGGACGAGGTACGCAGTACGTTGTACTCCAAACGCGGCGTGTGGTATCAGGTGCTCGCTGGATTATGAGTATGGCTGATGTAATCGAATAGGTAACCGAGCATGTAGATACTAAACCTTCATTTCAATGGAAGTAGAGATGAAGGTTTTTTACTGCCAAAAGGTTATAATAGAGGTATACTGAATCATGATTGTTACATAGTACTAGCAGGAAGGTGTGAGTTGGATGAGTGCAGAGATCAAATTATCCCAAAGTACAGCAATTCGACTGGAGCAGGCCCGCGGTAAGGGGATGCCTGAGGAAGAAATTTTAAAAGCTATTCAAGCGAAAGACGTTTCCGCTTTTGACGCCGTGTCTGAAGAGGAATACCGATATACCGAATTTTTCTCGTATGCGGACGAGCATGGTGAAAATCTGGAGGCAGCAGTAAAAGATGGCTACCGGATTACCTTTAACACGCGTGGTGGACTCGGAATCTGGTTGGAGAAAGCCTTCAAGGTACAGCCCGAGAAAGACTTCACAGTGGGTGAAGGAATCATCACCGGATTACAGTTGAAACCGGAGCAGGCAGAGGTACTGGCGAAGCGGCTTGCATCGAACTGGGTCATTACGGATTCGAAGGATGTACCTGCGGGTCAGGAACTGACGTTGAAGCTGCGGGCACTGGTATAGTTCCAGCGCGGAGTGGATGTGACTCGAATTAATCGGTCGTGGCCTGTTTAAAAGGTAAGGCCTGATCCTTCATGCGGATGACCCGCTTATAAGGTTGCATCACATGCTGACGAAGCGTACGCTCCCGAATGGAGCGAAGCATGGAGATGAAGGTCTGACGGTGAACGGTCAGAACACAGACTGTCCCGAATTGCAGTGGAGAACTGCAGCGGGATGGTCTTTTTTTTGCAAAAACGGAGGTGGACGATTACAATCTACATATCATTAATTCAGGGGGGAATGCGGATTGGATCAGCTAACATTTCTGGGCACAGGCGATGCGATGGGCGTTCCACGTGTGTATTGTGATTGCGACGTATGTACAGAGGCGAGGCTTACGGGAGAGAATAAACGGAAACGCTCTTCTGTTCTGATTGACGGTGGTGGGGATGGTGCGGGTGAACAGTTCATGATTGACTGCGGACCAGACTGGAGATCACAGATGGAGGATCAGGGATTACGTATGGTGCATACGCTGCTCATCACTCATGCCCATTTTGACCATATTGGAGGATTGCCGGAATGGGCGGATGCGTGCCGCTGGCTGGGTGTGAAGGGGCGTTTGTATGCACCACGTGAAGTGATTGCCACCATTCAGGGACAGTTTCCCTGGTTGGGGCGTCATATGGACTTTCTCGAAACGGATGGCGGTATTGAACTAGGCGACTGGAAGGTACATTCCTGGAAAGTATGCCATGGACATAACGGGTATTCGTACGCCTATCGATTGGATCAGGGTGGGTATAGCTGGGCGTATTGTTCAGACGCTATTGACCTGAAGGATGCCGAGAAAGAGCCATTGCACGGACTAGATATGCTGGTGCTTGGAACAAGCTTTGTGCATGAGCTTGCGGAATTCTCAACACGTTCCGTGTACGATATGCGTGAGGCGCAGGAGCTGCTGTGGGAACTGAAGCCGGGCCATACCTATTTTACACATATGTCTCATGACGTTGATGTACGGCAGAATTATAATCTGGATCAAGGTATTACGATTGCCCTTACCGGGATGAAGGTGCCGCTTGGAACATTAAAGCTGGAAACGAATGCGTAACTCAACTTAACTAGCGTAACAAAAATAAATTCAGAAGAGCGTATCCTTTACAAGGGGTTCTTCGTTTACATAGTGTAAGTCAAAATCAATCAGGAACCAGCAAAGGGGGGGCCCCCAAGATGGCCTTTGTGAAGTCCGTGGATTGCAGAATCAACAGACCACATGATGATGGTAAACAAGATAAATTCGATATTGAATTTAATGGCAACGACAGAAAAAATCAATTGAACCCAAGCATCCATACCGTACTACCCGATCTGATGGGTTCGTTGTATGCGTATTGTCTATCTCTGACGAAATCAGTTCCAGACACGGAGGATCTGGTTCAGGAGACCTGTCTCAAAGTATTGTCGTCGAGAGTGGTTGGAACTTCCGGGATGAATAAAGATATAAACTGGGAAGCTTATCTGATTCGTATTGCTCGCAACAGCTGGATTGATATCTTACGTCAGCGGGAGAGATTGGCTTATAAACTGGATAGCTTGAAGCCGCTCCTACACGAAATGGAGGAGGAAAGGCGATTCGAGGAATTGGAGTCTGCCGTACAACTTCTTGTAAATACGCTACCACCGTGGCAGCGAGTGATATATGTATTACGTGAATTAATGGGTTATAGGGCGGCAGAGACTGCGGAAATGCTGGATACGACTGAAGGTGCTGTGAAAGCAGCGTTAAGTCGTGCACGCTCTGCCATAGCTGAAGTGAGACACAGGTTGGAACAATCGGACGCTGAATTGCAGTATGAGGAAGGCGCAGTGGAGGACAATCGGGAGGAACTGCGCAGCTATCTGCTGGCATTTCGTAATGGGGATACAGCCCGAATCATTGATCTGTGCCTGAACCGGACCGATGATCCGATGGCTGTGGCGGGCACGATTTTGCAGCAGACTTTGCCGTCTCCAACCATGCAACCAATGATGTACGGGTACTCTACTTCTGGCATGAACTCGATGTCGTATGGAGGCGGATACACGGTCAACATGGTTGCCTAAACCGAGGAGGCGACACACTTGAATGTAGTGCCCTATGTAGTGGAACAGACAGCTCGCGGAGAGCGGAGTTATGATATTTATTCACGTTTGCTCAAAGATCGGATCATTATGGTGTCCGGAGAAATTGAGGATCAGATGGCAAATGCTATCGTGGCCCAGTTATTGTTTTTGACTGCAGAGGACCCGGAAAAGGACATCCAGATGTACATCAACAGCCCTGGTGGGTCGGTGACTGCGGGATTCTCGATCTATGACACGATGCAATTTGTGAAGCCGGATATCTCCACGATCTGTACAGGTATGGCGGCAAGCTTTGGCACGATACTGCTGGTAGGTGGAACAAAAGGTAAACGTATGGCGCTGCCCAACAGTGAGATCATGATCCATCAGCCACATGGCGGTACGCGAGGGCAGGCATCCGATATGCTGATTCATGCTAACCGCATCATTCAGCATCGTCAACGTCTTAACAAGCTGTTAGCCGACCATACAGGACAGTCAATTGAGCGGATTGAGAAGGACTCGGATCGAGACTATTTCCTGACCGCTGCTGAAGCAGTCGAATATGGATTGGTGGATAAGGTCATATCCAGCACATAACATTAGCCTGGGAGGTCATATGACCTTTCGAGCTTGATTAATCAAGAGGACGAACAGGAAACTGACGTCCTCTTTTTGTCGTCCAGATTAGCTAGCCCGTGTCTATGGATCGAATCAGATTGAGAATAATGTGAAATAAAGATTGACCATCGGTAGGTATAGTGTATATATTATATATACACACTATACCTACTGGAAACTACGTAACATCAATGAGGTGAGGAAAGATTAACATTTTAATATCGAATGCTTCGAGCGATCCGATCTACATGCAGATTCTAACTCAGATCAGACAGAGCATCTTGAGCGGAGAATTGGTTGCTGGAGATAGTCTTCCCTCCATTCGGCAGCTCGCCAAGGATCTGCAAGTCAGTGTTATTACAACTAAACGTGTCTATGAAGAGCTGGAGAAGGAGAAACTGATCGATTCAGTTGTAGGCAAAGGGAGCTTTGTATCCGGAGCCAATCAGGACTTTATTCGAGAGCGGCGGATGAAACAATTGGAAGAGAAGATGCTCGAAGTGATTCGTGAGAGCAGAGAACTGGGCATGAGTTCACAGGATGTAATCCATCATCTTACATTGTTGGTTGAGGAGGAATAAGCATAATGAACGCTATCGAATTACGTAATGTAACCAAAACGTATCCCTTATTTAAAGTAGATAATGTATCTCTGGATGTGAAAAAAGGGTATATCACGGGACTTATTGGTCCGAATGGGGCGGGAAAGAGTACTTTGATCAAAATGATCACGGGTCTGATCCAGCCCGATAAGGGGAGCCTCAAGACATTGGGCAGTGAGATGCCAAATCAGGAAGTTGATATCAAGCAACGCCTTGGCATTGTGTCAGATGAATGCTTTTATTATGAGCATCTAACGATCCGGGAGATGACACAAATGATCGCTCCTTTTTACACCAAATGGGATAATAAAGCGTTCAATGACTACTTGGATCAGTTCGAACTGTCTCCCAAAAAGAAAATCCAGGATCTGTCCAAAGGCATGAAGATTAAGTATTCTCTCGCCGTAGCTTTGTCGCATGAAGCGGATCTGCTGATTATGGATGAACCGACATCCGGGCTTGATCCTGTGTTTAGGCGGGAACTGCTTGATCTGCTTGCAGATATGATACAGGACGAAACAAGGTCTATTATTTTCTCAACGCATATTACGACGGATCTGGAACGTATTGCAGACTACATTACGTTTATTCATCAAGGGAAACTGGTGTTTAACGAGGCAAAAGATGATGTGCTGGAAAGGTATACGATTGTAAAAGGGGATATGGGTCTGCTTGATTCTGACATTCGGAAACATTTCATCGGAATACGCGAGACAGCCGTTGGTTTTGAAGCATTGTCGGATCATAAGGCAGAGGCCGAACAGTTATTTGGAAGGTTAGCTCTTTTACAAAGACCTACGTTAGAAGACCTCATTTATTTTACGGCGAAGGGAGGACGCAAATATGCTTAACTTGCTTCGTAAAGATTTCATTGTACTAAAAAGTTCACTGTGGACGATTGGGTTATACCTGGTGGTATTTAGTCTCGCCTTTATACCTAAGAGTGAAATGTCAATGTATTTTGTAGGCATCTACACAGCCTTTGGTTCGGTCATGCTGGCAACCATGATTGATATCAAGAACCATAATCACAATTTCCTGGTCACACTCCCCGTTAGCCGCAAACAGATTGTAAAAGCCAAGTACCTTTCTGCTATAATCTATACGTTATTCGGGGTACTCGCGTCGTTTGGGATTCACCAGCTTGTGAACCTGAATTATCCTGAACTGAACAAGCCGAATTATTCATTTAGGGATATTGTCATTTCCATAGGCATGGTGCTTGCGCTGGTTTCCATATACATGCCTCTTTTCTACGGGCTTAGCAAAAAAGGAGCTGGTATCATCAATGCGATATTCATGGTCTGCATGATTATACTGGCGCAACCCGTTGCGTACCTCATGAGTATGGCCAACGAGAACGGTATGATTACCACAACGACAATGGCATCGGTTTCTGTAGGCATTATAGGTTTGTTTGTAGTGTCTTATCTTATTACGATCCGCCTGTTTGCAAGAAAAGACCTTTAAGCACAGAGCGGGTGCAGGTAGAGAGTATAGAACACCAAAAGTAAAGTCGCCACAAGGCGACTTTTTTGATGCAGCAGGGTGAGAGGGCAAATTACACTTGATATTCTTCGGAGTGACGTCAGTTCCAGGAAATCCAAACCTTACATTTCTTTAGCCAGTGTAATGAGCCTGTTCATGCCTTCCCGAATCTGCTGCTCATGTGCATAAGAGAAGGACAGGCGCAGCTTGCGACTGGCTGAATGATCCGAAGAATCAAATACGGTTCCGGGTACAAAGGCAACGGATTGTTCCATGCATCGGTGAAGCAGTCTCCCTGTATCCACACCCTCAGGAAGCTCTACCCAAAAGTTGAGTCCGCCCTCCGGCCGGGTCCACGTCCAGTCCGTTTCCAGCAGAGATTGTTCCATCACTTCCATCCGTAGCTGGATGGCGGTCCGCAGCTTGGACAGATGTTGATGCATGCGTTCTGACTGAAAATAACGGAGAAAAAGCTTCTGGTTCAGAAGGGGCGATCCGTTATCTGTCAGTGATTTTACAGCCTGTAGTCCTGGCATGAATCGCTGGCGGCATATGATGGCTGCAATCCGTAGCCCGGGTGCAACATACTTGCTGTAACTGCGGATGTACAGGGTGTGTCCAGTAGTGTCGTAGGTGAAAATGGGTGCAGGAGGTTTCTCCTTAAAATAGATATCATAGGTGCTATCGTCTTCGAGCAGAAAACAACCATACTGTTCTGCAAGTTCAGGTAACTGCTTACGCTGTTCTACTGGAACATTAAGGCCGGTTGGATTCTGAAAGGTCGGTGTCATATAAAAGAGGCGCGGCTTCTCACTCTTCATCAGATGTTCGATCTGCTCCAGATCATACCCATCCGAGTGAATATCCGTAAAGATCAGACGAGCACCTTGTTTGCGGAAAATCTCCATTGCCGGTCCATACGTAGGCCGTTCCATCAACACCCGATCCCCGGGTTTGACCAGCGTCCGCGAGATGACATCAATCGCTTGCTGCGCCCCCGAAGTAATGAGCACTTCGTCTGCAGAGAGGTAGAAGCGTTCTTTTTTCGTTAGATGGCTTGCCAGCGCACTTCGCAATTCCAGATCTCCCTGAATCGTGGAATACGTTCCGAGCAAACGGGGATATTGATCCAGCAGATCACGCATTAGTTCACCCCAATACCGGTTGGGCAGCAGAGAGGGATCGATTAACGATTTGGAAAATTGGTATTCTGCTTCAAGGGACTGTACCCGTGCAAGTGAATCCCAATGCAGCCAGGCAGACACGGCGGGATCATCCGCCTGATCCGTTACTGAGAATGGAGTCGCTGGGCTGACATAGTAGCCGGACTTGTCCTTAACATAAACACTCCCACGTTCCTTTAACTCCTGATAGGCTTTGAATACGGTCAGACGATGTACGCCGAGTAGCTCGGACAGGCTTCGTACAGATGGCAGTTTTTCATGTTCGGCCCACTCTCCCGCTTCTATACGTACAACGAGATAATGAATTACTTGCTCATATAATTTCAGGCTGTTATCTGTCATCATCATGGTTCTGCCCACCCGGCTCACACTCCTTTTGAACTCTATTGTAACAGCTAATGAGAGAAAACTGTTCTGTTTTGTTCATTCTGTTCTGTAGACCATGAGATATGATGGAGAACAGATAAAGGAGTGGTTATCATGGTGGGGATTGCATTTACGGTTATGTGTCTTATTTTCGGTACAACATTTCTGGCTATTAAAATTGGAGTAGAGGCAGGCATGCCTCCTTTTCTGTCAGCCGGATTGCGATTTTTAATCGCGGGAGCGCTGATGTTTGCATGGATGAGGATGAAGGGCAAAGTGAGCTGGTCGCTCCTGTTCCGCAAGGAGATGCTGTTGACGGGAGCGGGGCTGACCTTCGGCACCTTTGCCACATTATATTGGGCCGAACAGCATGTGAGCTCGGGTGTGGGTGCCATTCTGTCGGCGACAGGGCCGCTGATGATTATGTTGATGCAGACGGCGCTGTTACGACAAAAAACATCTGCCCGTATGATTGTGGGCTGCCTGATCGGGTTCACCGGTGTGGTACTGGTTGTGTTGCCAGGTGTATCGCTTGGTGCAGGTTCCCTGTTCATGTGGGGTTGTATCGCGGTACTAGTGGGGGAGGTCTGTTATTCAGCAGGTGCATTGTACTCCAAAAAGGTCATTCATCAGTTCAAGGAGGCTAGTCCTGTAGCGATCAATGCGGTGCAGATGATGTATGGGGGACTGCTGTTATCCCTGCTCTCGGTCGGAACGGAATCGTGGAATATGTCTGCTCTCGACTGGGTGCCTGCTGTGTCGTCGGTGATCTATCTGACTGTCATCGGCTCCATGGTGGGGCATAGTCTGTTCTATTGGATTATGTCGCGTACCAACCCGTTGTTTCCAGCAACATGGTTATACATTTCACCACCCATTGCCGTAGGGCTTGGTGCTGTTGTCTACGGTGAGCATGTCAGCTGGGTTACATGGATCGGTGTAGTGCTGGTCGTTTCAGGTCTGCTGGCGATGAATGAGAAGGTGAGCGGCTGGTTGAAGAAAAGAAGTCGTGCGAGGATGACAGTGCAGGCTTCCGAATCTGTTTTAAAATAGGTAAAGTTTGAAGGTATGCAGCTCAATCTCAAAATCAGCCCTTGATTTTAGGTTGAGCTGTTTGTTATTCCGACATGATATTCTCGTTAACCAGTAGGTAGTAATATTCATCCATCTGTTCTGCCGTAACATTTTCTTCGAAATGTTGTATCCACCACATCACAAGTAAACGAATCACCCCCGAGTGAAACTCGGCTACAAGTTCTATGGGAAGTGAAAATTGTTTACCTCTTCTCTTCAATTCCAGAAAATCCTGTCTGAATATCTCTCCGATCTAATGTATGAAAAAGTTGTTAAACCCCTCATCATTCTGTTGGTTATGCACAATTGTCTCCAGTACATTTCCAAACAGCATTTTAGATACGCTCTGCAAAGGCTGCTGTAATCGATCTTCTACATTCATGTGTAAATAATCCCGAAGGATCCAAGTTAGGGTGGAGGACAGTAGAGCAAATTTATCCTTGAAATGTTTGTAAAACGTTGTTCGGTGAACCATAGCTTTGTCACATATTTTATTAATTGTGATGTTGCTGAATAGCTGACCTTTCTCACATAACAGATCGAGTAGCGCCATCGTTAACAATTTATAAGTTCGGGTAACTCTCAAATCCACCTTTTTATCAATCATTTTCATCTACATCAGTTCCTTATTGTAGTTTAGCTATATAGTATCAACACATTGATTCTTACATGGAACGAGATTTCAAGTGTATATTGGTATTATAAGTAATTTTTTGATAGGGCTACAAGTGTAGATAAAATATGATGGATTAGAGAGGATGAAGTGGAGATGTCCGAAATGAAAAAAGCTGTGGTGATCGGGGCAGGTATCGCAGGATTAATCACTGCAAGAATGTTATCTGATTATTATGATGAGGTATGTATCATTGAGCGAGATGAATTGCCTTCTGAGCCGGCAAATCGGCAGGGTGTGCCTCAATCCTTTCATCCACATCGTGTATTACCGCGCGGCGGACTCATTCTGGAACATTACTTTCCCGGATACAATGACGAATTGGTCGCGCTTGGTGCCATTCCTTCACATGAAGAGAAGTTTATGATTGCCAATCGCTACGGTACATTAGTTAATATGGCGAATGCTGCTTCCTCATTCAAAATTGCATCGAGCAGCAGAGCCCTGCTGGAATGGGTACTGCGTCAGCGAGTCCAGAACATAGATCATATAAGTTTCTTAACGAATACGGAAGTTACCGGGTTAATGGCATCAGAAGATGAGCGTTCGATTACAGGCGTGTATACCAAAGAAAGAGGTCGGGATAACCGGGAAGCAATGCTTGCAGCAGATATGGTTATTGATGCCGCGGGACGTTCTTCCAAATTGATCAGATGGCTTGATCAGATAGGGTTGTCCGTGCCTGAGCCGGAAGTGCTGAAGGTGTCTCTTGGTTACAGCACCCGCTATTATAAGATACCATCCTCTATTCAAAATGATTGGGGAACGGTGATAACAGAGTCCGATCCTGTGCAAGGAACTCGTGCAGGCATGTTGTGGCGCATTGAAAATGATATCGCTGGACTATTACTGTTCAACGCAGGAGGAGATGAATATCCTCCAACCCATCCGGATGAGTTTCAAGAGCAAATCAAACATCTGTTTGCTTCGGATGAAATCGTAGCGTTGGCAGAACAGCTGGAGCCTTTTCAAGGACCGCGTGGATACCGTATTTCCGAGTCTGTCCGTCAACATTTTGAACTGATGGAGAATTGGCCCTCCGGATTACTCGTCCTTGGCGATGCATTTTGCAGCTTCGATCCAATCCATGGCCAAGGCATGACGGTTGCTGCAATTGAAGCCGAGACCATAGGAAAATGTTTGGATGAGCAGCGAATGCATCCTGAGCCGCAGTTTGAGCGTCAAGTGCTGCTTCGTATGCAGCAGGCTATTGAACCGGCCTGGTGGCTTAGTTCTGTGGCTGATCTGCGTTGGAAGGGGGTCGAACATGTTGGGCCTTCCCGAATGAAAGGGGTTGCGTTTGCTCAGAAGTATATAAACTTGTTTACTAAGCAGGCGATGAAAAAGGCGAGTCAGGAAAATAATAAACATCTCTTTTTTACCCAGTTCCTAATGAATGCTCTAATCCTTCCTCCAAGTGAATACTTTAAAGGTGAAATCCTGAACATGATCCTGAACGACAACGGTTCCGAAGAAGAAATGGAGTTAAGAGCAGAGCTTGGTGTCCAAGATCCGGAGCTGTTTCAGCAAAGAATAGATGAGATCATTCCGTCATTTCAACTGGAATTTGATGGGCAAATCAAAAAACTGCTGGAGTCTTTCCAGCATGCCATGAGCAAGTAAAACAATGAATCGTGGTGCGTGAAAGTTACCGCATTGTTGCTCTCAAAACATAAAAAATAACAGAAAAATATACCTTATATAATCGTTTAAACAGGATAAAACATATTTTTAAAATCAAAAAAACAGCCCTGCACGGCGAAATTCGCCGACTGGGCTGTTCGTTGATCTTATTTACTCTGCGTTCAGCACAAACTTCTCGATAACTTCTTTCACGCCGTCTTCGTTATTACTTGCCGTAATGTAATCTGCCAGCTCTTTCAGCGCAGGAATGGCATTTCCCATCGCTACACCAAGACCAGCAACTTCGAGCATCTCATGGTCGTTCCAGGAGTCGCCGATGGCAATACACTCGCTGAGCTGGTGACCGAAATGGTCAGCCAGGAAGGTCAGGGCGTGACCTTTAGTTCCTTCATTGTGCATGATTTCCAGGAAGTAAGGTTTGGACTTTGTGATGTGCACTTGAGGTCCGAGCAATTCACGTAAGTCAACGGCAACCTTATCCAAGTAGTCTGGCTCATCGATAATAAGTAGCTTTGGTGTTTTTTGTTCGATGACTTTGATGAAATCAGATTCGATGTAATATTGGGTGCCGTTTAATTTGGCATAATCACGCAGCTTGTCGTTTTCCTCACGGGCATATAACTTGTCGTCAATGTATGTTTGAAGGTGGAGATTGTTCTCCAGGCAGTAATCATACAATTTGCGGGAAGCTTCCTGTGGAACGTAACGCTCATAGAGGACTTTTTCGTCCAGCAGGTTTTTCACCAATGCGCCTTGATACGTAATAATCGGAACGTTAAGTCCGGTTTGACGAGCAAGCGCTTGTGCGGAAGCATAAGCACGTCCAGTCGCCAGCGTTACAGTTACACCATGGGCAACTGCTTGTTCCAGTGCTGTCTGTGTAGCAGGGGTTACTTCCTTGTTGTCGTTGATCAGGGTGTCATCAATGTCGATTGCAATCAATTTGTAGCTCATCTGTGTTTCTCTCCTTTTTTATCTGTATCTATTTGTATCTATACCCGACTTAATCTATATCAGTTCAACGAAACGTTTTACACGAGAACGGAGAGGACAGAAAAAACCTGAAGAAGCGGAGCGTTCGCCTGAAAGCTTTCTGAAAGAAAGCTACTTCGGAAGCATAAGCTATCACCGGATTTCCCCTTTGAAGAAGGGAATCAAAAAAAATCTGGGGATAACAGCGATCGGAAGGTTATTCTGACATCGGAGTGGCAGGTGTAAACATTCTTGGGTTGAACTTATATACCTACTCTTCCAGGAAAACAAGGCCAATAAAGTCTTCCAGCTCAAGGTTGCCGAAGTAATGTTTTACATCCAGGCCCTCAAGTGCAGTACGCACCTCGGTTTCTTCATACCGCTTGCCGCGCAGCATATTTTCGATATCCGCCACATCGCCTACGCCGAAGAAGTCGCCAAAGATTTTGATATCTTCGATGCGTCCATCCTTGATGTTCATGCGCAGATCGATGATGCCAACAGGGAATTTGCGTGTGTGCTTCACATTGCTTTCCGGAGACAAGCCATAGTTCCAGTCCCAATTATTATAACGCTCAGCGGAGATTTCCTTGATTTTGTCCCAGTCCTTGTCAGTCAGCTTGTATTGCGGGACGTCTTGTGGCTCCATTCTGAAAATGTGACGTAACAGCTCATCGCGGAACTGCTCAATCGTCAGGTTGGTATCAATCAGATCCCGTATGTTGGCGACCCGGCTGCGGACGGACTTGGTGCTCTTGGATTTGAACTTCTCGGGATTGACGTTCAGGGAAGCCTGAACATGCTCCAGATTCAGATCAAACATCAATGTGCCATGACTGAACATGCGCCCACGTGTGGAAAACTGGGCGTTGCCCGAAATTTTCTTTTCGCCCACTTGCAGATCATTACGCCCGGTCAACTCGGCATTTACACCAAGCTCGTGCAAAGCTTCAACCACAGGCTGGGTGAACTTGCGGAAATTGTGGAAGGATTGACCGTCATCCGCTGTAATAAAACTGAAATTCAGGTTGCCCAGATCGTGATATACCGCTCCGCCTCCCGAAAGACGACGAACGACCTGCACACCGTTATCCTGAACGTACTCGATATTAATTTCTTCAATCGTATTTTGATGTTTTCCGATGATAATCGACGGACGGTTAATGTAGAACAGCAGATAGCTGTCATCCTCCATCGGCAGATGCTTCAGAATGTACTCCTCAATGGCAAGGTTTACAGAAGGATCTGTAATGCCCTGGTTATCTACAAACAGCATGGTCATTCCTCCATTAATGTATGTGAGGGATTGCTAGTCCCTTATGTAGTGAACCTTGTATATCAAAAGGAACCGAAATTCCTCTTCTATTGTAAACGAATTATGGTTGGGACACAAAGAAAACAGGATTGACCCACACCTCCCGTGCCATCCATAATAAAAAGGACATACAGAAAGGATGACGGAAGAATGACCGGTTATATCGAAGTGTTCGGACATGGCGGGGACGTGGAGACGGCTGCGTCACGATTTGGGAGGGAAGCCGCTGATTTTCTGGATTTCAGTGCCAACATTAATCCGCTGGGTCCGCCCAGAGGAGTGCTGGAGGTTATACAGCAAGGAATGCAGTCGGTGATTCGCTATCCCGATCCGGCGCATCGGGAATTCAAAGCACTGCTGAGCGAGCGTCTTGGTGTGATGCAGGAGCAGATTTCCGTGGGCAACGGCGCAGCCGAAAGCATGGCGCTCATTCTGCTGGGGCTTGCCCCGCGCAAGGTGGGTACCGTGGAACCGGGATTCTCGGAGTACCGGGCGTTGGCACAACAATTCGGTGCCGAGGTGGTGCATACGGAGGGAAGAGAAGAACTGGCGTGGCGAGCGGAACCCGAGGACATCGAGCAGCTCATGGAAAAGGTAGACCTGCTCTTCCTCGGCCAGCCCAACAATCCAAACGGTGTACAATATCCGCTTGAGGTATTACAGAGGCTTGCCCGCAAAGCGGAAGAAACGGGAACCGTATTTGTTATTGACGAGGCATTTATGGATTTTATTCCGGTAACCCGGCGTCAGTCCCTGGCAGCACATCTGAATGACTATCCTAATGTGATCATCATTCGCTCGATGACGAAGTTTTATGCCATTCCGGGTTTGCGTCTCGGATATGCACTGGGCCGTGCCGAATACATTCAGGCGATGACAAAGAAACAGGTGACCTGGAGTGTCAACGGTCTGGCGCTCATGGCAGGGGAAGCCTGTCTGCGCAGCGGAGAACGGTACGAACAGGAGACCATGTCACAGATCACGCGGGAACGGGGGCGTCTCATCGAAGGGCTGAAGGCGTACGGATGTGCGGTGACACCGGGAGAGGCGAATTTTATTTTGGCACGTGTGCCGGCCCCTTGGACAGCGGCATCAATGCAGGAGGCGCTGGGTCGAAGAGGCATTCTGATTCGCAGCTGTGCCATGTATTCGGGGCTTGACAAAGGGCATGTACGTTTCGCGGTCAAGGATGCAGATGCCAATGCTACATTACTGGAAGTGCTGGGCAGCGTGCTGGAAACCAAGGGATATCCGAATGTCGATCAGACGAAAGATGAGGAACAGGGAGGGGAGCGGCAATGACACTCCCGTTTTATAACTACTTTACGAATGGAGAAACAGACGAGAATGAATATGCTTCCTCTTCCTGGCCGGGACTGAACATATCTGCACATGAACGACATATCAAAGCACAGAGTCCAAGGGCAGCCCAAGCGCTGTCGAGTGCGGTATATGGCGGCGGGATGTTTGAACTGGATCGCATATTTAACATCTATGTGGACAGGCATTACCGCTGTGATGATCCGCCGCGTGATATCGAACAAGCGCTGAACGAATGGCGAGAGCCGCGTGATCAATGTGCCGGATTATTGACGGCCGTAAGGCTGGAGCATACCTCCATTCAGGAATATACAAGTGATGAATTTGGTCTTCTGTGCTGTACCACTGCGGGTGTATCGAATGCCGCACGCGCGGGGTCGGAGAGAACGGTTTTTGATACGGTGGGAAATAAGACGATGTCTTCCGGCAGGGAGCGCTCTGCTCCTTCAGCACGGAATCTAACGATGGCCCCCTATGTCCCGGGTACAATTAACATCATGCTCTGGTTGAACGGACGCATGACCAACGGGGCGATGGTGAATGCGGTACAGACGGCGGTGGAAGCCAAAGCGGCCGCGCTGGCGGATGTGGGTGTTCTGGATTCGGAGAACGGGTTGCTCGCCACCGGCACCACAACCGATGCCATTGTGTTTGCAGTAGGTCAGGCAGTGGAAGTGGAGGAACCTCAGCCGATGATCACTTATGCCGGGACAGCGACTACGGCAGGGGCGGCGATTGGCAGATTGGTATACGACACGGTAACGGAAAGCCTTCGGGCCGGACTGTTATGGAAAGAGAGGGTCAGGCACAAATGACTTTTGAGGTGGAGCATATATGGACCTGGCCTTTCTGGACAGGCATGGCGGGAGCCTGGATTATTATTCTGGCGTACCTGTTGGACCGATGTATCGGAGATCCGCGCTGGATTCCCCACCCGGTGATTGGCATGGGTAAAGGCATCTCGGCGTTGGAGCGTGTCATTCGCTCGTGTGTGCGCACAGATTCGGGGCTGAAGAGAGCCGGGCTGTTGTTCCCGATGGTGATCGCAGGGGGTTCTTTTGCGATCACGTGGGGAATCGTATATCTGCTTGGACTAATCCACCCTGTCATTGCAGCGGCAGCTGAAGTGGTGCTCATTGCAACAACCATTGCTTCAAAAGGGCTGAAGGATGCAGGCATGGAAGTGTATCGTCATCTGAAGCAGCAGGATTGGCCGGCGGCCAGACGTTCACTGGGCATGATTGTTGGACGTGATACGGCGCATCTGGATGAACCCGAGGTTGTACGGGGAACGGTAGAGACGGTTGCCGAAAATATTGTGGATGCCATTGTCTCGCCGTTATTCTATGCGCTCATTGGAGGCGCTCCGCTTGCCATGGCTTATCGTGCCATCAACACGTTGGATTCCATGGTCGGATATAAAAATGACAAGTATCTGCATCTTGGCTGGGCCTCGGCCCGTCTGGATGATGTGGCGAACTGGATACCTGCCCGGCTGACCGCGATTCTGTTAATCGTGGGTGCCTGGGTCATGAAGCTGGACGCCAAAGGAGCAGCACGCATGGTTGCACGGGATGCAAGACTACATCCAAGTCCGAATAGCGGTTTTCCCGAATCAGCGGTGGCTGGAGCACTGGGCATCCGGCTTGGCGGACATAACGTGTATCACGGCGTTGCTTCATTTCGTGCCTACATGGGTGAAGCCACACGGCCGATGGAAGCCGAGGATATTGTGCAAACGTCACGTCTGATGTTCTGGTCGGCAGGTGCTTTTGTGGTACTATGCGTGTTCATAACGCTGGGTGTGTGGCTGGCAGGAGGGACGCTGTTATGGCCGTAAATGAAGGAAATGCAGGCAATGAAGTACATACGAATCAGCCTGGGCCGCTGAAACGAAACATTCTGTGGGTCCGTCATGGGACAACGTTGTGGAATGTGGAAAAAAAATATCTGGGGCATACCGACATCGGTCTGCTGCCAAATGCCAAAGAAGAACTGGCTCCGCTTCATGAACAATTGAGCGGTATTTCGTGGAATGAGGTATATTGCAGTGATCTGCTTCGCTGCCGGCAGACGCTGGAACAGATTCTTCCTGATGCCATCGGACAGGTGAAGTTCGACTCGCGTCTGCGCGAGAATGATTTTGGACAGTGGGAAGGGCTGACGTATGAGCAGCTCAAGGATAATTCTGTGTACCGAAACTGGATAGATGCCCCGCAGGAGGTCACTCCGCCTGAGGGGGAATCGTGGCAGGAGTTTACCGGACGGTTGGACTCCTTTCTCCAAGAGATGTTGTTGGAGGGCCGTCCTTCGACGCACGATGATGAGGGCCAAGTGCCAACTATAGTTGTGGTTACGCATGGTGGTGTCATCCGGTATGCCTTGTCCCGTCTGATTGCCGGGCTTGGGTTCTGGGATACACATGTCGTACCGGGACAGGCGATTCAGGTTCAGCTTGAACAACAGGGGAATGAGTGGTTTGGCAGCAGAATGACTTTTCCGCCGATCGGGTTGTAAGGATGTACAATATACCCTATAATCACAACAGAAGTGTGACTTCAGCATGGATGCAGATTCGCTGCAGGCTGTGAAGCCTGAACGAGTATGTAGTATGCAGAAATTACACGGCAATGGTTTACCATATCAGCGACCAAGGGTCCCGCGTGTGAAGGCTGTTTTCATGGCAAATTTAGTACGAGTCATGAAACACACATGGGTGAAATGGGGAAGCCGGTGCAAATCCGGCACGGTCCCGCCACTGTAAAACAGGATGATTCCTGTAAGTCAGGTTACCTGCCCTGGACGTACAAACCGGTGTTCCTTCGAGGAAAGGACAGCGTTTCGGGCTATTCTATGCGCATGGACAACCCTTGGTTGAACATGTACAGATTGCCATATGCGAGACGTCATCCCTGATCCTAGACGTAAGGATTAGGGATTTTTTATTGTTCATGTAAGATGAACCGAGACCAATTTTACACGAGGTCACTCCGATTGCAGTACCACCTTCCGATCGCTGTTATCCCCAGATTTTTTGATTCCCTTTTTTGAAAGGGAAAATCCGGTGATAAAGGCGAACACTTCGTTTCTTCAGATTGGTTCTGCACTCTCCGTTAGCGTGTAAATATTGCAGTTCAAACCTTACACAGGAACACCAAGGCATGGGGAGTAAGAGTTTGAGCACGATGCAAGAAAATAGTACAAATAGAGAAGGGGAGAATAACAGAATGAATTTCAAGAATTGGAAAAACGTAGCGTCCCTGCTAAGTGCAGCGGCACTCGCACTGGCTTTGGCCGGATGTGGCAATGCAACAACAAACGAGGGCACAGGTACTTCACAGCAACCGGCACAGGAGCAGTCCCAAGGCCAGGCGCAGACGGACCTCAAAACACAATATCCACTGACAGTTACGGATGCAACGGGGGAATCGTTCACCTTTGAAAAGGCACCGGCCAAAATCGTATCCGTGTCTCCGGCTGAGACGGAATCCCTGTTTGCACTTGGATTGGACGATCAGATCGTTGGTGTATCCGACTATGACGATTATCCGGAAGCAGCAACAACCAAAGCTAAAATGGGCGGTATCACCAAGCCAAATGAAGAGTCAATCATTGCTGCTGAAGCCGACATTGTCTTCACAGGTATCTCGATGAGTGAGGATGCGGTGAAAAAGCTGCGCGAACTGGGTATTACCATTTTCAAAACGGATCCTAAATCCATTGACGACGTGATGAATAATATCGAAACCTTCGGTAAAATCACTGATCATCAAGAAAAAGCTCAAGAGATCATCACCCAGATGAAACAGGACGTGACGGATGTAACCGAAGCGGTGAAGGCAGTTAAACCGGAAGAGAAGAAAAAAATATACGTTGAATTCTCCCCAGGCTGGACTGTGGGTAAAGGCGAATTCATGGATGAACTCATCACTGTAGCCGGTGGTAGCAATATTGCTTCGGACAAAGAGGGCTGGTATGAAATTAATGAAGAGAACGTGATTGCCTCCAACCCGGATGTGATCCTGTATGCCAACGATGTAATTGATGAAAACTCCAAAACACTGGATCAGATCATCAAGGCGCGCAGCGGCTGGGATCAAATTACGGCTGTGAAAAATGACGCGGTTATTGGCCTGGATGCCAACCTGCTGAGCCGTCCGGGTCCACGTGTAACTCAAGGGTTGAAAGAAGTAGCCAAAGCGATCTACCCTGACTTGTTCCAATGAGTAAAAAGCTGATCCTGTTCGGAACGACGGGCATGGTGCTGCTGGTGCTCACCGTGCTCATCTGCACGGGCATTGGTTCAGTAGCGTTGCCGATCCGGGATATTGCAGGCATCCTGATTCACAAAATTCCCTGGGTGGGCGATTGGATTACACCGGATTGGAATAAGGCAGCCGAACAGATTATCTGGAAAGTCAGATTCCCACGTGTACTGCTTGCCGTGCTCGTGGGCGCATCGTTGGCGATTGCAGGTGCGGGATTCCAGGGGGTTCTTCGGAACCCGCTGGCAGACCCGTTCACCCTGGGCGTATCATCCGGTGCTTCAGTGGGTGCAGCCTTTCTGATTTTCTTCGGATTGCAGTATGCACTGATTGGGATCTGGACGTTGCCACTGGTGGCGTTTTTGACGGGTGTAATCACGTTATGGTTTGTTATGGCACTGGCTCGTGAAGGGCGTAAAATACCTACACATAGCCTCATTCTGGCTGGTGTGGTCATGCAAAGTTTCCTGGGCGCAGTTGTTTCCTTCCTGTCGACCATGTCGAAACAGACGATTAATGAAATTATATACTGGACGATGGGAAGTCTGGCTCTGCGTGGGTGGTCGTATACGGCCATCCTTTTCCCGTATTTTCTGTTAGGGCTGGTCTTTCTCTGGAGCCGCGCACGCTCGTTGAATGTGCTTGCACTGGGAGAACGTCAAGCGGCACATATCGGGATCGGAGTGGACAGACTCAAGCTGTCCGTGCTGGCAGTTGGCACACTGCTGACTGCTGGGGCTGTCTCGGTATCGGGTGTCATCGGATTCGTTGGATTGGTGATCCCGCATATGTTGCGGTTGCTGGTGGGACCGGATTACCGACTGTTGGTACCTTTGTCTGCCATTGGTGGAGCGATCTTCATGGTGTGGGCCGATACCATCGCAAGGTCGTTGCTGGCACCAACTGAAATTCCGCTCGGTGTTGTCACCGCCTTTGTTGGTGCGCCGTTCTTTGCTTACCTGCTGCACCGGAACAAAAAGTTGCAGAAGGGGATGATGCCATGAGTTCCAGTACCCGTTCCAACTCGACTTCACTTATCTCTATTAAGGGAGCAGGGAAGTCATATGGCAATCATCAGGCACTGCACAATGTAGACTGGCATGTTGGCGAAGGTGACTGGTGGGGAGTTGTCGGACCAAACGGCAGCGGCAAGTCCACCCTGATCCAGCTTATTGCCGGAACGGAACAGTTAAACGAAGGTCAGATCCGTATCGATGGTCGAGATATCGGCTCTTACAGCCGTAAGGACCTGTCACGCATGATCGCTGTATTGCAGCAGGATGGCTTGCCAGCCATCTCCTATCCCGTGCGAGACGTGGTGGAGATGGGGCGATATCCATACCAGAACTGGCTGGGGCGTGAAACGGGTGATGGGGCACTTGTGGTGGACAGGGTGCTTCAAGACCTGGGATTGACAGAACTGGCGGACAGACCGCTGGATGCACTCAGCGGCGGGCAACGGCAGCGGGTCGCACTAGCCAAAGTTATGGCTCAGGAGCCGAGGTTACTGCTGCTGGACGAGCCGACCACGTTTCTGGATATTAAATATCAATTGCAGTTCATGGAATTGTTATCGGCATGGCGACAGAGAAATAACATTACGATTGTGGCTGTGCTGCATGATCTGAATCTGGCCGCGTTATTTTGCGATCACATTCTGGCGCTGCGTGAGGGCATGGCGGTTGGAAAGGGTACGCCTCATACATTGATCAACGATGAGAATATCCAGGATATATTTCGCGTCAAACCCGCGATTGTCTCTCATCCCGACCATGCCATACCTCAACTGCTGTTGCGGCGGGACATCGATTAAATGAAACGGGGCAACCCATATTTTGATGAAGGAAGTGCTGGTTGTATGAATAATGAACAGGTGTTGGAGCATTTAATAAGTAAGATTACTGCTCCTGATCAGGAAGTGGCGGCAGAAACCTCTGCGCACGTGGATTCGTTGACGAAGCCGCCGGGGAGTCTGGGCAAATTGGAAGAGCTGGTGATCCGTCTGGCAGGCATGACTGGCAATGCACGTCCGCGTTTTGATCACAGGGCGGTCATTGTCATGGCCGCAGATCACGGCGTAGTGGAAGAGGGCATCAGTGCTTTTCCTGCTGAAGTGACCCCGCAGATGGTCCTGAATTTCCTCGCTGGAGGTGCGGCGGTGAATGTGCTTGCCCGTCACGCCGGAGCAGATGTGATCTGTGTGGATATTGGTGTGAATGCCGATCTTGAACATCCGGACCTGCTTTCCCGTAAAATTCGCAAAGGCACGGCCAACATGGCCCGGGGTGCAGCGATGACCCGGGATGAGGCAGTCAGCGCTATCCTTGCAGGAGCCGAAGTTGTATCAGCAGAGGTGGCGAAGGGAACACAGCTGTTTGTCACCGGGGAGATGGGAATTGGCAACACCACTGCAAGTGCTGCGGTAATGAGCGCGTTAACCGGAGTTGCACCAGCTGCCGCCGTGGGGCGAGGCACCGGCATTGATGATGCAGGCTTGCAGCGCAAGGCTGCTGTAGTCAGCCGGGCGCTTAGCGTAAACGCACCAAACCCGGAAGATGCACTGGATGTTCTGTGCAAGGTGGGTGGACTAGAGATTGCCGGACTCACAGGGGTTATTCTCGCAGCAGCTGCTCATCGTTGCCCTGTCGTTGTAGACGGGTTCATCTCTACCGCGGCAGCGCTGGTGTCGAGACAACTTGCACCTCTGAGCACAGCCTATATGATCGCTTCTCATACGTCACACGAAAATGGACATGGAGCACTGCTGCGTGAACTGGACCTGAAAGCGATGCTGGATCTGGACATGCGTCTGGGTGAAGGCACAGGCGGGGTGCTCAGTCTTCATCTGATTGACGCAGCATGTCTCATTTTGAACGAAATGGCGACCTTTGCAAGCGCGGGTGTCTCGGACGGGGTAAGCCACGCTTCGGACTCCGCTGCGTCGGTTGATTCATCCTTGCAAGGAGAGAGTTCCCGATGAGCGTACTGGTGACAGGCGGCGCACGCAGTGGCAAAAGCTCCTTTGCCGAGCGTCTCTGCATGCAGCGTTCCTCGGAGGCGTGGTATGTGGCGACAGCTCAGGCGTACGATGATGAAATGCGTGAGCGCATCGCCATGCATCAGCATCAGCGCGAGGCATCAGGGTATCTGTGGCACACGATGGAAGAGCCGATACATCTGCCTGCTTTGATAAGCCGCATGGGTGAAGGGCATACAGGGACTTCTGCACCCACCATTCTGGTGGATTGCCTGACGCTGTGGCTGACAAATGTTTTGTTAGCACATGAGCATGACGAGAAACAGGTGTTACAGGGACATTTGGACGCGTTGGTTGAAGCGATTCGAACCTATCCCGGTTTGCTTGTTCTGGTTACAAATGAAGTGGGAGATGGGATCGTACCGGAATATGCCCTTGGCAGGAAATATCGGGATTTGGCCGGTGTACTGAATCAGCGTATTGCGGCGATATGCGGTGAAGTGTTTCTGGTGACCGTAGGCATTGCGATTGAACTAAAAAGCAAGGAGTACCGCTTATGAAGGATGGCACGCCTGCTCCTCAGCGTAAACATGCGGCGGCAGCCGCTTTTCAATTTTTGTCCCGTTTCCCTGTCAAAATGCAAATCGATTTTGTCCCGCCGTTGTTGCGGGAAAGTGTTATCTTTTATCCGCTGGTCGGTGCTGCAATCGGTCTGTGTGTCTGGCTCGCGGGAGCCTTAAGTGGTGCAGTGCTTCCGGCCTTTCCGGCTGCCGTCCTGACCTTGACGTTATGGGTATGGCTTACCGGAGGGCTCCATCTTGACGGATGGATGGATACGGCGGATGGCTTGCTCAGTTATCGTACCCGTGAACGGATGCTGGAGATTATGAAGGACAGCCGTGTCGGGGCAATGGGCGTGATCGCCTGCGTGTTGCTTCTGATGATGAAGGCTGCGCTGATCGCTGATTTTATTGCACGGGGCCACTGGGTTTACGGTGCGTTGCTGATCCTGCCCATGATCTGGAGCCGCTGGTTCATGGTGTATGCGATGTCGGCCTGGCCGAATGCACGCGAAGATGATGGACTTGCCGTATTGTTTAAAGGTCTGGGTGATCGGAAGGAGGTCCAGCGTGCACGCAGCTCAGCCGTTGGCCTGACCTTGATCGCAGGGGCAGTTACGTTTGCCGCGGTGTGGCTTTTCAAGCCGGATCTGGGGATTGCGGATGTGATGGTGAGTGGGCTGGGAACACTGCCATGGTGGCTATACCCGGTGACGGCAGTTATTATACTGCCTGTGGCGTGTTATTATATCGGCCGATTCGTGGCTGCCCGGATCAGTGAACGGCTCGGCGGTTTAACCGGGGATACGTATGGTGCCATGAATGAGCTGCTGGAGGCGGCTTTGTTGACTGTGCTGAGTGTGCTTCAAGGACTGTTCTGGCTGTAACTTTTGAAATATGAAGCAGTATGGAAAGTGTTACGCATGAGGTTGGGAGTAAGGTGATCTGGATATAACATGGAGACAGGGGGAGAGAGCGTGGAAGATAGGCCATCACAACCAGCGGCGGTACTGATGCTGCAAGGAACGGCTTCCGATGTGGGCAAAAGTGTCATCACAACGGCATTGTGCCGGATTTTTAAGCAGGATGGCTTCAAGCCTGCTCCGTTCAAGTCACAGAATATGGCACTGAATTCCTATGTGACGGAAGATGGCAAGGAGATTGGTCGGGCTCAGGGGGCACAAGCTGAAGCCTGTGGTATTGAGGCGACAACCGACATGAACCCGATCCTGATTAAGCCCGTACGGGACATGCATTCGCAGATCGTGGTACATGGTGTACCTTTTGCCCAGATGAGTGCATCGGACTACCGTCAGCATTTCCTGCCTGAAGCAAAGCAGACGGTGATGGATGCGCTGAATCGGTTGCGGGATACCTATGATGTGGTGCTGATGGAAGGAGCGGGCAGTCCGGCCGAGATCAATCTGAAGGACCGAGATATCGTCAACATGAATCTGGCAGGCTGGGCCGATGCGCCGGTGATTCTGATCTCCGATATTGATCGGGGCGGAGTGTTTGCTTCCATTGTAGGTACGCTGGAGTTGCTGGAACCCCATGAAGTGGTGCGAGTCAAAGGGTTCATTATCAACAAGTTCCGCGGTGATCTGTCCCTGTTGCAGCCGGGACTCGACTGGCTCGAAGAACGGACAGGCATTCCAGTATTAGGTGTATTGCCTTACATAAGAGATATTCAGATTGAAGCAGAGGATTCGGTGGTACTGGACTCCATGCGTCATGGGAAATCCGGCAAAACCGAGCTGGATCTGGTGGTGATCCGATATCCGCGAATTTCCAACTTTACAGACTTTGACGCACTTTCCCGTGAACCGGATGTGAATGTACGGTACGTGACCTCGCCAGAGGAATTGGGCAGTCCGGATGCCATTCTTCTACCGGGTACAAAGGATACCATAGGTGACCTGGCATTTCTGCGTGAGTCTGGGCTGGAGCAGGCGATTGCCAGTCAGACCGAGCGTGAGCATGTTCAGCTGGTAGGAATATGTGGCGGATACCAGATGCTGGGACGTCATCTGAAGGACCCGTTTGCTGTGGAGGCGAATCAGATCCAGGAAGCAAAAGGACTTGGCTGGCTCCCGCTATCGACAACATTTCTTCAGGAAAAGCAGACCGTCAGAGCTTCCGGACGGGTGCAGCCTGATCACCCGCTTCGTCTGTATGGTGAGCGAGATGTAGCAGATGCTTCATTACCCATTAACGGATATGAGATTCATATGGGCGTTACGGAGTGCCACGAGCCTGAACGTGTAACCGCGTTGTTTGAAATCTCACATCCAGGAGATCAACCTTTCCAAGAAGGCTGGGGCTCAGTAGATGGCAGGGTGTGGGGAACCTACCTGCATGGTTTGTTTGAAAGTGATCAATTCCGACGTTCTTGGCTGAATGCCTTGCGTGCAGGAAAGGGACTGGCTCCACTTCAGGAGACGTATAGTGCGCATGAGCGTAAGGAGATGGAGTTCGATCGGGTAGCTGAATCGTTGCGTTCGGCATTGGATATGAAGCGTGTGTACGAGATTATGGGTGTTCAGGCACCTGAGTGAAACAACAATACCCCCATGTCCGACAAACCGTTCTCTAGAAACGGAATGTTAGCGACATGGGGGTATTGTATATCCTATGATTAAATGAGGTTTAAAACAGGTGATGATAGGTTAATGGTTAACCTGTTAGTTTATTTTGAAATTTTTCATAGCGGATTGCAGCTCTACAGCTTGTTCATGCAGGTGACGAACTGTATTCGAATGTGAATCCATCTCGCTGAGCTGCAGATCTGCTGTTGAAGCAATCTGTAACATGCTCTCACGGGATTTGGTCGTAATCTGTGCCGTTTCTTCAACGGATGCACTCACTTCTTCAGCACCAGCAGATACTTGTTGTGTAGAAGCCGAGACTGTCTGAATGGTCAGATTCACGTTCTGAATCAATTCATTCAGTTGCTGGAAGGCTGAGCCTGCTTGTTGAACGACCGTTGTGCCTGAACCAATCTCCTGGGTTACACGGTTCATGGCATCAACCGAACGTTCAGCATCTTCACGAATGGTACCCAGATAATCCGATATTTCTTCCGTGGCTGTCTTGGATTGCTCGGCAAGTTTGCGAACTTCTCCAGCAACAACAGCGAATCCGCGGCCATGCTCTCCGGCACGTGCTGCTTCGATGGAGGCATTGAGTGACAGCATGTTAATCTGTTTGGTGATCTCAAAAATGGAAGCAACAATGGTGCCGATGGCTACCGAACGTTCATTCATAGTTTCCACATAACGCAACGATTCGCTTGCTGTCTGGCCTACACGCTCCATCTGCTCAATGGCATTCTGAGCCAGTCGGTTACCGTTAACTGCCTCGTTGGCTGCTTCACCAATCTGGTCAGACACTTCAGCGGAAGAAGAAGCAATATGCATGATACCTTGCGTAATTTCTTCCATAGCTCTGGCGTTCTCGGATGCGCTTGACGCAATGCTGATGCTGCCTTTTTCTGCATCTTCTGCAGAGCGGCTGGAGTTTCGAACCATACCGGACATCGATTCAACCCGCTGAAGCAGGTCATTGGAGCCTGATACAACTTCATTGGACGTGGACAAGGCACGGCTAATCATTTCTTTCAGGTTATGCGTCATCGTCTGGAAGCTTGCGGCAAGTTGGGCAATTTCATCTTTACCTTTGATCTCTAGTTCAGCGGTTAGATCACCCTGGGATATTTGTTTACTATGTTGGACGAGCTTGATGATTGGTTTGGTAACTCTTTTGATCATACTAGTGGAGATAAGCCAGCCGAGCACAAACACTAATGCTGTAATCCCAAGACACAACCAGAAAATCTGAGTAATCTTGTCTTGAATGAACTGGGCATCCATGCTCACAGCCATAATCATGTTACTTCCTGCAATGGGGATAAAGGCTGCTTTATGTACACCAAAGGAATCGGAGTAGACCTCACTGATTACCATTTCTTTGTTCTCAATAGCTGCATTCATTGCAGGTTCTACACTAATCTCATCCTGGGCTTTCATGTTTGAGGAAGAGTTTGCCACAACCACTTTGGCTGAGCCATCTTGAATAGCAACAACGTAAGCTGCATCCAGATTATGTTCTTTTGCTTTATCTGCCAGGTACGATTCCACGGTCATGGCAGCACCTTCAGAACCGGCTCCGCCACTCTGTACCTGCAGGATTTTGGATGCTGAAGTATTCTTGTATATATCCTGAATGGACGTGTTTAGGACTTTGTCAAACTGCGGTAGCACGTAGCTTTGAATAATATTCATCGATACGGCGTAAAAACTAATACTGAACAACAGGGAAGCAACCAGCAGAACGAGGAACAAAGTGCCTCTGATTTTACCGGCAACGGTGCGATTACGAAACATATGATCATCCTTTCACGTCATGTTCATTAACATTATCGCTTTTCCGTAATCATAAGACCTATCTACCAATGAAGAAAGACCTAAGTTATACGTTGAGAAAACTTGGGAATAAGCGGATATACCTATATTACAAAATTAACCGGAGGTTGAATAGAACAATTTTCACGATTTAGTGTATTTTTTTCAGAAATAGATGAATCTGTTACATGCATATTACATAATATCAATTAATACCTACCAGAATAGTTTGTTATATGTTATATTGTAAAATGTCTTTGTCGGAAGTACAAAAGATAGAAGAGAAAACTGGATATGTTCCGGTTACACACATGCCTGAGGAGGATTTAAAGAAATGGATACTTTTCTAGTCATATTGAATGTAGTGGTTATACTTGCCTTACTTGGCGTCCTCTACTGGATGCAGAAAAAGCATATCTCCTTTACGAAACGCGTATTTGCGGGTCTGGGACTGGGGGTTGTTTACGGGGTTATTCTCCAATTGGTGTACACATCAGGTTCTGATGTAGTTACGAAATCAGTCGATTGGTTCAATCTGGTCGGTTCAGGATATGTTCGTTTGTTACAAATGGTCGTGATCCCATTGATCATGGTGTCGATCATTTCTGCCATTATGAATCTGAAGGGCAAACAAAATCTCGGCAAGATGAGTGTTTCCATTATTGCCATTCTGTTGATCACCACAGCGATTGCCGCAGGTGTCAGCATTGTAACGAGCCTTGGCTTTAACCTGACTTCCATTGAGATTCAAGGAGGAGACCGGGAGAATGCGCAGATTCAGAAGGTGGAGGAACGGCTTGTTGATGTGAAGGATCAGACCATCCCGCAGCAAGTGCTGGAATTCATTCCTTCGAATCCATTTGCAGATATGACAGGAGAACGTCGTACATCCACACTGGCGGTGGTTATCTTCTCCGCGTTTATCGGTGTAGCCGTTCTTGGACTGGATCGCAAAAAACCTCAGCAGGCGGAGACGTTCCGCGGTATGGTTAATGCGGTATATGCGGTGGTTATGCGAATTGTTACACTGGTGCTGAGGCTTACGCCTTACGGGATTTTAGCACTGATTACAAAGGTAACGGCGACAACCAATGCGGAAGAGATATTAAAGCTCATCAAATTCGTCATTGCGTCCTACGTGGCCCTCATCGTGATGTTTATTATTCATCTGATCATTATCTCGCTGTCCGGCTTCAACCCGGTTACGTATTTAAAGAAGGTGCTACCAACACTGGTATTTGCCTTTACATCCCGTTCAAGTGCAGCGGCGATCCCGCTGAATGTGGAGACACAGACGAAGAAACTCGGCGTATCGGACGGCATTGCGAACCTGTCTGCAAGCTTTGGGGCTACGATTGGGCAAAACGGCTGCGCCGGGATCTATCCGGCCATGCTGGCGGTGATGATTGCTCCGACGGTCGGCATCGACCCGCTGAGCTGGGACTTCATTGTGACTCTGATCCTCGTAGTCATGATCAGTTCGTTTGGTGTGGCTGGCGTTGGCGGCGGGGCAACCTTCGCTTCCCTAATCGTATTGTCCACCATGAATCTGCCTGTGGCTCTGGTTGGACTGCTCATTTCCGTGGAGCCGCTGATCGACATGGGTCGTACAGCGCTTAACGTGAACGGGTCGATGACATCAGGACTCGTGACGAGCAGAATTTTGAAGGAAAACGATCGGGACACGTTTAACGATCAGAGCCGTGAGCTGGATTCTGCGGCTCAGGCTTAATACAAAATGGATTAGATAGAAGCTCACATTAAGATAACTAGAGCCGTCTACAAATCAAGTAAGAAAAGCCGTCCTTCGGTGGAATCCGGAGGGCGGTTTTTTTGCGGCAATCAAACTATGCTGTGCACAGTGGTGAAGGGGTCTTCTTTTTCTATACATGGTGCAAGGGGAATAGAGGTAGGAAAAACTAGTATGGTCGAGAGGGAAGCGGGAGGAATATAGAAGGGGTCGTAGTCACTCAGGCACGCTTGGAGTTATTTAGTTCTGTTCATGGGACGAGAAATGTGATAGAGTATTCATGTTTTGGCCCTGAGCCAAACCGCGGTTCGTAACCATCCCGCGTAATCAAAACTAGGAAGGCAGTGTATGTATTTATGTTTAACTTAGGGTGGGGAGCAGTTTTTGTTCTCGTAACTTATGGATTTTTCCTGTTGTGTTACCGCTTGTTCGGTAAAAAAGGTCTCTATGCCTGGATTGGTGTGGCTACGGTTATAGCCAACATTCAGGTGACCAAAACGATAGATATCATGGGAATTGTGCTGACGCTTGGTAACACGATGTATGTCAGCATGTACCTGACCAGTGACCTTCTTAATGAGAAATATGGACCAGGTGAGGCACGCAAAGCCGTATGGTTCGGGTTTTTCACGCTCATCATGACAACGGTTCTGATGCAGATGGTGTTGTTCTTTGAACCGGCACCAACGGACTTTGCACAGGAATCTATGGCGAAGCTGTTTGGACTGCTGCCACGTTTGGCACTCGGAAGTCTGACGGCATACTTCATAAGCCAGTTCCTGGATGTTCGATTGTACTCTTGGCTGCGCAAGGTGGCCCCAGGGCGCAATCAGTTGTGGATACGCACCAACGGTAGTTCGATCATCAGTTCATTTGTGGATACACTGGTGTTCTGCACGATCGCGTTTGCGTTCATCTACCCTTGGGATGTTTGGCTGGAAATCTTCCTGACTACGTATGTTATCAAATTTGTATTAACTGCGGTCGGAACGCCATTTCTGTATGCTGCACGTAGCTTTAAGTTTAAGGATGAAGCTTAGACAATATTCAAAGAGTATCACTTAAAAAAAACCTCTGCGCGGTCAATTGTAATTCGGACTCTGCAAGGGTTTTTTTCATAGAAAAGACCCGAAACAAGAAAAATCCTTTTTACATTTTTATGAAAAAGTTATAATATAAACGACCTGTCGTTATGAGCGTGTATCAATAGGAATGATCATTTCATACAAAGGGGAATCGCACATGTACTCTACACTGCGTTATACACTGGAAAGCAATGGCACAACCTACGAGAATGATAACATTAATGCTTCGTTATTGGTGGAGTTGATCTCCAATCTGGAATTGCAGGAATTCGTAGTACTTCAACCTTCGGAGCTGGTGGAGGGAAGTATGTATATGCAGGCTGCTGCGCTTGAGGAACCAGGGCAGATGGTGGCGGAGATTCGTTTGCAGGAAGGCGAGGACGGTTTCCGACATTACAGCTGCAGAACAACAGATACGACTGGGATTATTCAATGGTTTCTGGATTACTGGGGGAAGCAACAGCTGCCACAGCTGGAGTCTTGGCAGGATATTACGCATGAGTTTGACTAATGGTAAATGAGTGAGCAGGAATAAAATTACGTAGAATGCAGACGGAGTAATTTAGGATATGCTTTGTATTAATTAAAATCCCGCAACCCATGATATTCATGGATTTGCGGGATTTTTGTGTTCGCGTGTGTACTTGCTACTTTTTCTGTATACAGGCCTGAGGCGTACGCGAAAAGAGTATATTATTTTGAAGATACAGTTCAGCACAGTTTCGTGCAGTTTAGTTCATGATGCATAATATCGGCTGAGCATTGATGTATATGGGCTGTTTTGACATAGATCCAATTGGATTAGTCGCTAAGGATTTGCAGTTCTTTTGGATATGTCGTCAGAACTTCGATACCCGTCTCGGTCACAATTACATCATCTTCGATACGGACGCCGCCTGCTGCGGTATAGATGCCCGGTTCAATCGTGAATACGGTACCTTCATTCAGGATGTCCATATTCTCTCCATGGAGAGAAGGATACTCATGTACGTCGATACCCAATCCATGGCCTACTCTATGCATAAAGCGCTCGCCGTATCCCGCTTCTTCCGTGACCTGGCGTGCTGCACGATCCACTTCGGCGCAGGTGATGCCTGGTTTCACGATTTGGATAGCAGCTTCGTTCGCTGCGAGTACAGTGTTATAGATGGTTTTGAGTTCAGGTGAGATGTCACCAAAGGCGAATGTACGTGTGATATCCGAGGCATATCCTCCAGCATACACACCCATATCAAACATCAACAGGTCACCATGTTGCAGTTTCCGTTCACCGGGTGTACCGTGTGGCAGACCTGTTTTGGGTCCCGTGAGCACCATGGTATCAAAGGAAGGGCCGTCGGCACCCAGCTTTTTCATCTGATACTCCATCTCGGCGACAAGTTCGATCTCGGTTACACCTGTGCGAACATGAGAGAGTCCTTGACGCAATGTTTCTTCAATCAGATAAATGGCGTGGCGAATGCGGGCTACCTCATCCGGTGTTTTTTTCACACGTAATGTGCGAAGCAGGGGGCCAACATCTTCAAAGCTGGCAGCACCTAGCGCGGCGGTCAGCTGCTCATAACGTGCGACCGTCACGTATTCTTTCTCGAGACCAACTCGGCCCAAGCGCCCCTGATAACGATCAAACAAAGCGTATGGATTATCCGTATCCGTGTGAGTGGCAATGTTGGATACCGAAGAAGCGGCTGCGGCAGCTTCAGCATCGAGCGCAGGTACAATCAACAGGGGCTCTTCGCCGCGTGCGAGAACCAGACCTAGGAAGCGTTCATGCGGATTGCTCGCAAATCCAGTTAAATAGTAGATATGTTTTGGATCTGTGATCAGCATGGCGTCCAATCCTTGCCCGGACAGATTGGCTTCAAGACGAGATAAAGGGTTTTGATTCATAAGTGTAGTTGTCCACCTTTCCATTCATACTATCCTTCTATTATAAAAGATTATGATGGAATTCCAAACCGCAGTGATTTCATGTCCTCGAAATCCCTTGAATTCTCGGTTTAAGTGGTTGGTATGAAGGGTAATACAGGGCGAAACCGCTTTACAGATGAATAATAACACCACAACTATAGCGAACAATAAGTTAACAATACGTTGAAGCTTGGCTTATTTATTTTATACAGAAGAACGAAATACGAAGGGAGATGTAATCATGAATAATCGAGTAACCGTTCCGCTGTATGCTTCATTATTAAGTGTGGCACTGTTAACCGCGTCATGTTCTTCAGGCGAACCTTCTACGGGAGGAACAGAGCAGACGTCTCAGGGACAGGGAACAGGTCAGGGACAGACGGCCAACGGAGGCAATACCGGTGCAAGTGGAAATGAGAGTGGAGCGCAGGGAGAGACGGTTATTCCGTATCAGGCTTCCGTACTGGTTGAAGGATTGAATGCACCATGGGAGATTGTGAGTGTGCCTGATGGTCGGATGTTTGTAACGGAACGCCCTGGTGCGATTCGGGCCATTGAGGATGGAAAACTAGCCCCTGAACCACTGATTGAATTCTCAGCCCCATTTAATGAAGAAGGTGAGGGAGGTCTGTTGGGTCTTGCAGCTGATCCGGACTTCGAGGATAACGGTTATTTGTATGCATACCACTCCTACCTGGAAGGCGACGACATTGCGAATCGAGTGTTACGTCTCAAGGTGAATGATGGCAAAGCGGTCATAGATCAAGAGTTGCTTGGTAACATTCCAGGCGGAACAAATCATAACGGTGGGCGGATCAAAATTGGCCCGGACAAGTTGCTCTATATCACGACAGGTGAACGTTATGAACCGGAATTGTCACAGAACGAAGATAGCCTTGGAGGTAAAATATTGCGGATAGGTCTCGATGGATCGATCCCGGCAGACAACCCATGGCCGAATTCACCTGTATACAGTATGGGACACCGTAACGCACAGGGACTGGCATGGAATCCGGACAACGGTTACCTCTATTCTACCGAGCATGGTCAGCGGAATCATGATGAGATTAACCGGATTGTAGCTGGTGAGAATTATGGCTGGCCCGAGGTGGAGGGAGACGACGATGACAATGGCGCATATCAGGCTCCGCTTGCACATAGTGGGAACGATACATGGGCGCCGTCTGGTGTAGCTTTTGTAGAAGAAGGACCTTGGGCTGGATCAATGATTGCTGCAAATCTGCGTGGAGAGCAGCTGCTGAAGGTCACTCTTTCGGAAGATGGCACACAGGTGGAGAAGGTGGAACCCATCTTCGAAGATGAATGGGGCCGGATTCGCAATGTGAGTGCTGGTGAGGACGGGAAGTTGTATGTGCTTACGAACAATCGGGATGGACGGGGATCACCACGAGATGGAGATGACAAGCTGATTGTACTTACTCCGGAGAGTTGAGTCGGGGTTAAGGGGAAAGATACTGTGCAGATGCCAGGTGTAATATAAGATACTGCGTGCATACCGTGCGCAATAGGTGCTACCATACGGTCAACTCCAGTGCAGTAGTAGAAATGCGTGGTTAATTAATTAAAGGAGCTGTCCCCGTCAAATTCATGACTTATGGGACAGCTCCTTTATTGTAATGTATGTGTCATCCTAATCTTGAATGAGCTACAACGCACAATGCCGCACGAAGAGAAACAACGTTAACAGGATGCTTGTGTCATTCCAAAAATACTCACAAGTCCGCGTTCTTTACTATTCTGCGCTCTCCGCAAGTGTGGCAATACGCTGAGCCGGATCATTCATGTACTCTCCACCGTGATAACAGAGAACCTTATTGAGCTTAAGGTCGGTCAGTTTCTTCAGGCTTCGCAGCGCTTCAGGCATGTCCGGTGTCGCTTGTGGTGCAGGGCCAACCAGTTCATCATCAACCACACGAAGTTCATCGGCAGCGAGCAGGAACTGTTGCTCCCCGAAATACAGGCAGATATGGCCTGGCGTATGTCCCGGTGTATGAATGACCTGTGTACCACCTTGAAGGGGTAATATGTCCCCGTCTGCCAGCGTTCTGCTAATGTTCACTTCAGGCAACTGCAAGAGCAGTTGATCTGCCAGTGCCAAAACGGGCGCGGGCAGCAGAGCACGACGTTCAGGTGTGAATTTGATCAAAGGCTTCTCACCGGTTAGATATGGAATCTCATCGGCATGTGCCCAGATTTCCAGATCAGGGATGGCATCCAGCAGAGCACCCACGTTACCGATATGATCGATGTCCTGATGAGTAATAATCACACGTTTGACGTCCGAGAGCTGTACGCCCTCTTGTTCCAATGCGGATTGAAGTTCTGCAAATTGTCCGATCATGCCTGTATCCACCAAGGTAACGCCATCTACATCACGAAGCATGACGGGGAATATGGGGCTGTTCCCGGAAGGTGTGGGAATCTGAAGATTTAGCACAGTAATCGAAGTTGTTGGATGGCTCATGGTTATTCGGACCGTAGTCCGGTACACCTCCTTATATTTTTTAGCGATGATTGTTGTTATTCAGGGCGATTATATTTCAAGTGTTTTCTATATTTTTTAACGGTATGGAGCAGTGCTTCGAACGTTTCTTCTTCATTACTGCCGTCCTTAACGATGGTGACAAATGAGAAATTATCATGTACAAGTTTGTTCCTCGTCTGAAACACCAGACTAAGGGCTTCAGCGAAGTTTTCTTTTTCGGGTTCCAGAGCAATAAACTCTTTACTCAGTTCGGACTGAATAATCTCCATATTGGAGCGTGCACGGTAGGCAGGAGTTTTCATCAGCTGGGTCGAATTAAACTTTTTCTGATATACGTCTCTATACAGTTGATGTAACATTTGTTCAATAATGGCGCATAGTTCGATGACCAGTGAAGCATATCTTCGGTTTTTGCGTTTTCGGGTGAAGTCACGTGTTTCTTCTTTGTCCAAAATACCGTATTTTTCATACAGCGTAGAATCAACGTTCTGCAAGATTTCCTGATAATCCTGTTCGAGTAGTGCGATTTCAAGTTTGGCTTGTTTTTTAACTTTTTTAAAATCTTCTTTGGTCAGCATACTTGTCCTCCCATGGAAACCGAGATGTGATCCTATCATTATCTCATATTGTCCGTCGTCGCGCCTCTAATTTCGGAACCTCAGGTTCAGAAGGGAAGTACCTCATGTCCAATCAGACAGCAATTGTAACAGGAGCTAACTCAGGTATGGGGTTGGCAACCACCATTGAACTTGCAAGGCAAGGATATCGCGTAATTATGGCATGCCGCAGTGAGAAGCGCGGACAGGAGGCTCTTCAGGAAGCTGTGCGTCAGTCCGGTTCTTCTGCGATTGAATTGATACTGTGTGACCTGGGTTCACTCGAAAGTATACGCCAGTTTGCCGGCACATTCCGCGAGCGTCATGATCACCTTGACGTTCTGGTTAATAATGCGGGGGTAGTGATGGTTAAGCGGAAGGAAACCTCAGACGGGTTCGAACAAAGTATCGGTATTAACCATCTGGGACATTTCCTGCTGACCTTACTTTTGATAGAACCTCTGAAAGCTGCGAAGCAGGGACGGGTTGTGAACGTTTCGTCAGGTGCCTACAAGGCCGGCAAAATCCACTTCGAAGATCCACATCTGCACAAAGGTTATAATCCGATCAAAAGTTATGCTCAATCCAAACTGGCGAACGTGCTGTTCACTCGTGCACTGGCTAGCAAACTGTCAGGTACGTCTGTCACAGTGAACTGTCTACACCCTGGTGCGGTGGGAACGAGTATTGGCGTAGATCGCAATACCGGATTTGGCACACGCATTATGGCGTTTGCAGGTAAACTTCCATTCTTTCTGTCCCCTGAAGAAGGGGCGCGAACGGCTGTTTATCTGGCCACAAGCCCTGAAGTCGTCGGCATCACCGGTCGTTACTTCTATCAACAGAAAGAGCAGCAGCTGAAGGCACATGCCGTTGACGATGCTTCAGCTGAGCGTTTCTGGACGTGGAGCGAAGAACAGGTGGGGCTAAGAGATGACGAGAAGTTGTAATTCAGCACAAGCTGATGAGTGACCCATGAAAAGAGTCGTTACATCTTTTATACTTTTGCTTTTACAGCTTGTTGAATCATTTCAATAACAGCTTCAATACGTTGAATGCCTTGATCTCCCTGACCGTGTGCACGGACAGAGGCGGATGAGGCATTTTTCTCATTCTCACCAAGTACGAGCGAATAAGGCACTTTTTCCATCTGGGCTTCACGGATTTTGTATCCGAGCTTCTCGCTGCGAAGATCTGTTTCTACCCGAATGCCCGCAGCCCGGAGCTCGCTCTGTACTTGGAGCGCATAGTCTGCGTAATGATCTGATACAGGCAGCAGCTTCACTTGTACAGGTGCGAGCCAGAGTGGAAATGCTCCTGCATAGTGTTCAGTCAGGATGCCGATGAAACGATCGATGGAACCGTAGATGGCACGATGGATCACGACAGGACGGTGTTTCAGACTATCTTCGCCAATGTAAGTGAGGTCGAACTTCTCCGGCATTTGAAAATCAAGCTGGATTGTTCCGCACTGCCAGCTGCGCTTCAGCGCATCAAGGATATGAAAGTCAATTTTCGGTCCATAAAAGGCACCGTCCCCTTCGTTAATGCGATACTCCACGCCCCGACGATCCAGAACATTTTGCAAAGCTCTTTCAGCTTGATCCCACAGTTCTTCCGATCCCATGGAATCTTCCGGGCGAGTGGACAATTCAATCTTATATTCGAACCCAAAGATGTCGTACATACGTCCGATCAGTGAGATCGCCTGATTGATCTCGTCTTCGATCTGCTCTGGCATGACGTAGAGATGGGCATCATCCTGGCAGAATGTCCGCACACGCATCATACCGTTCAGGGCACCTGAGAATTCATGGCGGTGAACCTGACCAAATTCCATCATGCGAATGGGTAATTCGCGATAGGAATGAAGTGTGTTTTTGAAGATCAGCATGTGTCCAGGACAGTTCATCGGTTTCAGTGCAAAAGTGGCATCGTCCACTTCCGAGAAATACATGTTGTCCTTGTAATGCTCCCAATGGCCGGATTGCTCCCACAGCCGGTTGTTCATCATGAGAGGAGTCCGAACTTCCTGATAACCTTCCTGTAATTGCAGCTCACGCGAGAATTGCTCCAGTTCAGTGCGAACAGTCATGCCTTTGGGTAGATAAAAGGGCATGCCGGGCGCTTCTTCGGAGAACATGAACAGTTCAAGCTCTTTGCCAAGTTTACGGTGATCCCGTTTCTTCGCTTCTTCGAGCATGTGCAGATGTTCATCCAGTTGGGCTTTGTTCGGGAAAGCAGTGCCGTAGATGCGTTGCAACATCTTATTATCCGAGTTCCCCCGCCAGTACGCACCAGCTACATTCAACAGCTTGAACGCTTTGATCCGACCAGTGGATGGAAGATGGGGACCGCGACACAGATCGAAGAACTCTCCTTGATCATAGATCGAAAGCTCGGCGTCCTCTGGCAAATCCTGAATGAGTTCAAGCTTGTAGGGGTCCTGGATTTCTCCGAAGATACGGAGGGCTTCTTCCCGGCTAACGACCCGCCGACTGATCTTTTCATTTTCCTGAATAATTTTGTTCATTTCCCGTTCAATGGCAGCCAAATCACTGATGGACAAGGCATGATCCAGATCAACATCGTAATAGAATCCATCTTCAATGACTGGGCCGATACCCAGTTTCACTTGTTCTGCACCGTAGATGCGTTTGAGTGCCTGTGCGAGCACATGTGCTGCGCTGTGACGATAACGATACAGACCTTCCGCACTTTCTAAAGTAACGATAACAAGTTCGCAATCTTGCTGGAGCACCCAATCGAGATCGACATTTTGACCATCTACAATACCGCCGATAGCCTGTTTCCCAAGACTTGTGCTGATAGATGAGGCAACCGCACCTACAGTGATGCCTGCTTCGTAAGAACGTATCGCGCCACCTTGCAGATGGACCTCAATGGAATGACTGGATGGTTGAAGATCATTTGCTTGGTTGTTTATTTCGTTACCTGATTTGTTGCTTACTGAGTTACTGTTTTCTTGTTTGCTCATGTGAACCACTCTCCATTTCTTAAAATGAAAGCGCAAAAAACACCCGTCCCGGAAAAGGGACGAGTGCGCTTGGCTCGTGGTTCCACCCTAATTTTGGTTATGGTGCACCCTGCTCTCGGCCAGCCGCCGGAACAGAAAACATCATAACCCTCATTGGAATCCGTTATCGGGGATCAGGCGGTGAACTCTACTGGCAGCATGCCAAACATCCGAGGGAAGTTCGAAATGCTGAGGTTCGAGGTCACGGCTGCAGAGGGGTAATTCCGGTCCGTTCGCTGAAGAAGGTTTCACCAATCCCCTCTCTCTCTGGGCAGCACGCAAACGAAATCATGTCTCTGGTCATCGCCAAATATGTTAGGTCAACTCATTCAAATTATTCTGAAATGTGTTGCATTCAATATTAATATATTGGAACAGGTGTTATTGAGTGTCGATTATATAGACTGAAAATGGAAAGGTCAAGCGGAACATTTTAATTGGTTTCGGACGGCCCATCCCATATTAAGCGAATGATCGTTCCTTCACCAGGGGTGGACTGTACCTCAATACGACCATTCATGGCTTCGATCAAACCTTTGGTTACCGCCATGCCCAGCCCTGATCCAACGTCCGATGTACCTGTATCTGTACCGCGATAGTATCGTTCAAATAACTTCCATACCATCTCGGAGTCCATGCCTCTTCCATTATCGGCAAACTGAATGCTGAATTCATCTGCTTGCTTACCTGAATGCACACTGACAACCAGGATGGACTCGGGCGGATTATGAAGAAGGGCATTGGCGGTCAGATTATCCACAATTCGTTCAAACGACGGAATATGGACAAGTCCATACACAGGCACTTCAGAAGGTTGGAATAGGATGCGACCTTCTCCATATGCCGGATTCCGTTCAGCGCGCTGGACCAGATCACGGAGCAACGTATTTACGTCAGTCTCTTCCACTGCAGGTTGATATCCACCACTGCGTAATCGATAGGTCATGGCAAGGTCGTTGACAAGCCTGTCCATATACATGGACTTATCGAGCATTATGCCTGCGAATTCCCTGACTTCCTCCGCGGTCCAGCTATACTTATCCGCCTCAAGCATATGAGCATATCCCTGAATGGAGGAGAGGGGTGTCTTCAGGTCATGTGTTATGCCAGCGATCCACTCCTCCCGCAGAGAATCGGTCTGTTTCCGAAGTTCTTCATCTTGCTTCAAAGTGTGAGACAGGGCCTGCATGGAGCGAAGCACTTCAGCATACACGTTGTATTTTCGTTTCCATTTTCCGTTACGACGCTGACTGCGAGGCACTCCAGAGGCTCCGGCAGGTTCCTCGTAATGTCCTCGCTCCAGACGTTGTAACCATTGGAGCATATGCAGCATGGGTGAGCCAAATCGGTTGGCATACCAGAAGGCAAGCAAAATGAGCAGCATGATGATAGACACGATCAATACAACCAATGCCGGTTCCAGAATAAAACTGTAGGGGTTTTGAGTTCCGGTCGTCAATGGATCACCAGGTATGCTAATCAGCCAGGTGGTTTCATTCTGTTCGTCGTACCACGTTGCAACAGACATACCTGATCGACTCGGATAGCGAATTTGCAGAACCAGTTCCTGAATGGTGTATTCGCTTGGTACGCCCATGGCTGGTTTGTTATAGGAGGAGAGTTCGCTTCCTGATGCGTCCAATACTTGAAGATAAGCATTGGCGGCACGGAGGGCCTCCTGTTGGTCGGGCTGAAGATTAAGCTTCCCGTTGGTGAAAGCAAGGTCTGAACGAATGTTATTCATTAAGGACTTGGCCGGGTTACTCTCGCCATATAACAAGGTGAAGTTCTTCCCGTTTTTCTCCCGGATCAGCATGACGATCTGATAAGGAAAAGGCTTCTGGCCTTCCCAGTATGCAATCAATTCCCCCGGTTTATAGTGAGTAGGAACATCGGCGGGTGTGTGGTATTCATCAATGGCGTAACCTTGTTCATCCAAAACTTGGAGCCAGCCTTGATATTTATCCACTTGCTTTAGCAATTCGGGGTCATATCGGATCGTATCATCCGGCATGATTTCTGCTGTACTAATCAATTGGTCCAGACCATTGGCAGCAAAATCATCTACCAGATTCACTTCATTTACCTTTTGCACGACCCAGTAAGTGGCTACAGACCCAAGCAGGATGATAAGAACGACTGCACCGGCAAGCATCCCGATAAACCGGGTCATTAACCTGCGACGAATACTCATGGGCGTGACACATGTTCCGGCTGAATCAGTTTGTACCCCAGACCCCGGACGTTAACAAGAAACACCGGATTGGAAGGATCGGCTTCAATGCGCTCCCGAATGCGGTGAATATGAACCATCACAGTATTGTCATCACTAATGGCTTCCGAGCCCCAGACCCGCTCATATAGATCTGATTTGGTGAAGATTCGATTGGGATGTTTGCAGAAAAAGAGTAACAGTTGGAACACAAGTGCCGGACAAGATACAGACTCACCTTCAACCCGAAGTTCACCAGCCCACTCCAGTACCTGGAATCGTCCAAAGTCGTACACGCCTTCCGATGTGCTGGGAGATGACGTATTTACGTTAGATGGGACATGATCCGAGATCGCTACGCTTTTAGATGGTAAATAACGCTTCAGTAATGATTTAATTCGAGCAACGACTTCCAGCGGATTAAAGGGTTTGGCGACATAATCGTCGCCACCAACGGCGAATCCGGTTAATTTGTCATAATCGGTTGTTTTGGCCGTTAGAAACAGGATGGGCGCATCGGTGACCTGCCGTAGAAAAGGACAGATTTCCAGTCCACTTTTGCCAGGAAGCATGATGTCGAGCACGATGCAATGATACGTCTTGTTGTTGCATGCTTCGATGGCAGCTTCGCCTGTTGTAACGGTATCAATATCGAGAAACTGCTCTTTGAGCAGAACGGTTTTGAGCATATGCAGAATAGCCTGTTCATCATCCACAAGCAGTAATGAGACGTTATCCATAGTTTAAAAATGACCTCCTGATCCTTCCGTTGTGTGTATTGCTAATCATACCATCCAAGAAGGCTGTATAGCGTACGAGCTATCTTAACGGAATCTTAATTATACAACCTCAAAAGGCGTTGCAAGTTTAACTACATGTAAGATGGGGTTAGACGAAGGATAAGACTCATTCTGTACACTTAACTGGAAAGTATAACGATTAGCAGAAGGGATGTTGAGAATGAACAGAGAAGGTCATCTGAAATCAGAGCAAAATACACATTCGAAATTACAAAATAAAAGAGGTTGGAAGGTGCTTGCGATTACCCTTGGAGCTTGCGTGGTATTGTCTGCTTGCGGTAACAGCAACTCCATTACTTCCGAACAGGCGGAGCAGCAGTCAGCCGAACAGGCATCCAATAATGAAGCGAGCGGGAACTCGAATCAGGAGCAGAACTCAAGTTCAGAGGTGAGCGCGGTGGTTACACCGGACAATTTCATAGATACGTTGATGAACGGTTCAAAGGATGCAATCTATAATCAATTCTCTCCCGAATTGAAGGGGACGTTAACGCTTGAACAGTTCAAAACGACGGCCGATCCTTTTTTGGAGGGTGTTGAAACATGGGAGCAAGTGGTAGACGCCAAAATGAATCAAATATCTGAGGTGGCCTGGAAGGATCAGACTGGGACGAAAGGAATTCGAGCCTATTTTTCCGAAGAAAATCAAATTGAAGGTCTCTCGATCCAACCGCTGCAAGCTCATGAGGACACGGATGCCAAATTCACCAAAACCGAATTTCAATTGCCGATGAAGGGAGAATGGTATGTATTCTGGGGAGGTAATGATGCCTTGTCAAACTATCATTATGAGCACGAAACGCAGCGTTATGCACTGGATATCGTTCGGACCAAAGAACAATCCAGTTATCAAGGTGATGCAACGGCAAACGAAAACTACTATGCTTTTGGTGAACCACTTTATGCAGCTGCCGATGGTACTGTCGTCGAGATCAAGAACGATATACGGGACAATGTGCCGGGTGTCATGAATCCGGAAGAACCGGCCGGTAACTATGTGGTGATCGACCATGGCAACAGTGAATACAGCATCACAGGACACATCAAGAAAGGCAGTGTTTCGGTCAAAAAAGGAGATAAGCTCAAGCAGGGAGACCCTATCGGTGAGCTTGGTAATTCGGGAAATTCCAGTGAAGCTCATCTGCATTTCCAGGTATCGGATGGCCCGGATCTGTTCACATCTCGCTCAATTAACATTCGTTGGGCAGACCAGAGTCAGCAGTTCACTCGTGGGAACACAATTCAGGGACTTCCAGAGTAATGCTATATATAAGTTAAAGCATTGAATTTACACTGGACTACTACGCGGTCAGAACCATCTTCCGATCGCTGTTATCCCCAGATTTTATTGATTCCCTTATATAAAGGGGCAAATCCGGGGATAAAGGCGCAGTGTATGCTTCCGAAGTAGCTTTCTTGCAGAAAGCTTTTAGCTTCGCTTCTTCTGATTGGTTCTGTCCTCTCCTCTCCTCTCCGTTGTCGTGTAAATGTTTACTTAAACATTTACAGATTTCTCTGTCAGAATGTTAGGGATGACGAAGACTTCTCTTCTCCGTTATAATATCTTCTATAATTAGAGGTTTGATCTGGAATGATGGAGGAATAGCGATGAAACTGGAAGATGTGCAGATTGAATATGCGCGCCTGGAGGACTTGCCGAGGATTGTGGAGATTTATAATTCTACTATTGAGGGCCGTATGGCAACAGCGGATTTGGAGCCAGTGACGGTGGAGCAACGTTTGCCTTGGTTCGAGGAACATACACCGGAACATCGTCCGCTTTGGGTGATGAAGCAGGCAGGGCAGGTGGTAGCTTGGGCAAGTATCAGCTCGTTCTATGGGCGCCCTGCATATAACGGAACGGTGGAAGTCAGTGTATACGTGGATCAGCAATGTCGCGGAATTGGGGCTGGTGGACGTTTGCTCGAAACGGTATTTGCGGCGTGTCCTGCACTTGGAATTACGACCATTCTTGGATTTGTCTTCGGACATAACGAACCGAGTCTGGGGTTATTGCGCAAACATGGTTTTGAACAGTGGGGATATTATCCCGAAGTGGCCGTGCTGGATGGTGTGAATAGAGATCTGGCGATTTTGGGCAAAAAAATATAAGTGTCGTTCTTATTCGTAACATAAGAACACTGAAAACCTCCAACCTAAATTAATAGGATTGGAGGTTTTTTTGTCGTTCGACTATATTTTTCGCTATGTGAAAAAGGAGGTTGTGTTTATACGCCAAGCTGCTGTTTAATCTCTTGGATCTGTCCTAGATGACGTTCCTCATGATAACTTGTAAAGTCAATCCATTGGGTTAGATCCATCTCACCAAATACGGGATGAGGAAAGGACTTGCTACGCAGCAGGTCAGGATCATGATCCAATGCAAAGTTGTTTAAAGCTTGGTGAGATTCGTCCAGATCACTGCGTACGTCTGCAAGTGCTTCAGGTGCTGCTGGAGGCTGAAGATGGGGTGGTGCCTCGACGGAGCGGCTGCGGTCCAACGATAGTTCATATGGTTTTTTGTCCACAGACACCGTCTGTTCCTTTTCGAGGGCCAGGCGGGCTTGTTTTCCAATTACATTTTCCATCAGATTCAGATGTCGTAGTACTTGCATAATACTCCATTGTTGGGGTGAAGGTTTTCGGTTCAATTGTTCTTCTTCGAGTCCCGAGACTGCTTCCTAGATTTGGTTGCGTATATTGTCATTACGAGTAAACATTGTGGAATCCTCTCCTTATATACAGGTTCTATGATGCGGGTAGTCTGTATATGTTCATTACCCCAAATGTGGATGCTTATTCTATAAGCATTGAGAATGGAAAGAGTGAATGCGAATCTAGGCAACATTATCCTTTGTTAGATGTAATTCGTGGCAAATAAAAAAAGCCGTTCTCCATGAACGGTTCATTTAAATCCATCCCAAGTCCAAAAAAAGATTGACGGGCAGACCCCGGCAAACTATAATCGGTACAAGTAACTTGATATGTAAGGAGTCCTGACATGATATGTTAGTAATCGACGAGGTGTATCACCATACAGCATTGCAAATATCATCGTCCGATTTATTGTACCTTATCGAACGGCTGAAGGTCAAAAAAGAAAATGAGATCGAAACGCTCAAGAAAAAGATCGAACAGTTCGAACAAAAGCGTCGAGCGGAAGAGGTTGCTTATCAATCGTTGTCGCCTGTACGCAAATGGTTTGCGGGACGCCCCGCATCCCATCATCAGGCGGTGGAATATATGGTTCAGGTGAAGGAACGTTTTCGCAAGATGGAACAGATTCGCAGACGCATACGTGATCTGGACCAGATTGCAGAACGAATTAAGCATCCGGACAGCATTGAGCGGGACGAGATTGAGCTTGCGCCCGATACAATCCGTGAGCTCAGACAGCTTAGTGAAACGGAGGATGTACAAGCATGACTTTGGAGACGTTAAGCACCGGGATTGATACGGTCTGGGTCGTATTGAGTGCAGCGATGATTTTATTGATGGAGGGTGGATTCGCCCTGCTCGAGGCTGGCTTTGTGCGTTATAAAAATAGTGTGAACATTATTATGAAGGTATTTGCTGACATTACGATTGGAACGTTGCTGTTCTATGCCATCGGTTTTGGACTGATGTATGGTTCGGACGTAGGCGGTTTTGCGGGAGTAACGGGATTTTTCCTGAATGGGGATTTGTCTCACCTGGACGTGCCGGTATCTCTGGAGACATTCTGGTTGTTCCAGGCGGCCTTTACCATTGCCGTTATTTCCATCGTTTCGGGAGCGGTGGCCGAGCGGATCAACTTCCGTGCTTATCTTTTGTATATCATATTGATGACGGCGATCATTTATCCGATTGGTGGACACTGGGCATGGGGCGGCGGCTGGCTTAGTCAGCTGGGGATGCAGGACTTTGCCGGTTCGGCTGTCATCCATGCGCTCGGCGGATTCTCAGCACTGGCTGCTGCGATTATCATTGGCCCGCGTAAAGGGAAGTACACGCCACTTGGCGTAAGTGCCATTGCACTCCCAAGCAATCTGCCACTGGCATCTGTAGGTGCATTTCTGTTATGGTTCGGTTGGTTTGGCTTTAATGCTGGTAGTACACTCAGCGCGACGGATGTAAGAATTGGTCACATTGCGATTGTCACGATGTTATCTGCGGCTTCGGGTGGTGCGGTTACGTTGCTGTATACGTTATTCCGCTTCAATCGTTCAGATGCACCCTCGGTCATTAACGGTTCGCTTGCTGGACTGGTCGGTATTACGGCAGGCTGTGCTTTTGTTGGTGATGTAGCAGCGATATTTATTGGGGCAGTGTCCGGCTTGTTGATGATGGCTGCCACTAACTGGCTGGACCGTCGACAGATTGATGATCCGGTTGGTGCTTTCCCGGTGCATGCCGCATCAGGAATGTGGGGCACGATTGCTGTAGGTCTGTTTGCCACGGATGGTGGATTATTTATGGGCGGCGGCTGGAGGTTGCTGGGTGTTCAGGCACTTGGCCTTACAGCCTTGGTCATCTGGGGATTCGCCATGACCTGGATCGGGCTGAAGTTGATTGGCAAAATTGTGCCTGTACGTTCGACAGAAGAAGAGGAAGATCTGGGTCTGGATATCAGCTATCATGGTGTGATGGCAGCCCATCAGGCCCATGAATTCCTGGACGGTGAGGAGCATATGCGTGCTTACCAGGAAAAGTCTTCTGATCCAAATCGTTAAATGGAATATAGGATGAAGAAGTAGACTGACAGGGGATGTCAGTCTCTTTTTTTGCTAGAAGCAGGGAAAGACGTCCGGGCGGAAGAATATACAGGTGTGAACCTGAATATGTCTCAGCATAGGTGTATTGTCAAAAGGGGAGGATCTATATGATTAAGCCAGAACAATGTGAACGTCTGACCAGAAAAGCCCGTAAAACACTTGAGGAATATGGTTTGGGAGTTGCTGCCGATCTGCTGTTGTCCTCAAGCCGCTGGGGAATTCGCCTCGATGTATCCACACTGGACGAATATCGCAGAACAGGAAACTCACGTGTGGGTGGACATCCGGATTTGCCAAGTCGCATGGAATGGCCCGTAACACAAGAAGGAGTTCCAATGACTTTCCTGGCCCAACTGAACCTGGTGGATTTGTCGCCGTATACGCCGAATGATGGGCGCGGGACTTTGCCTGAACGTGGAATGTTATACTTTTTCGTTGGCAAGGATGAATCTGCTTGTCCCATTGAACATCGTGTGATTTTTGAGCCAAGTTCTCATAACCTCATAAGGCGAGAGCCTGAAGGTGATACCGCGCTGGATGGAGCACCGTTTGTTGCACATTCGGTGACTGTGCTGCCTAATCTTGAGTTTCCTACATATGCATATATTGACGCCAACGCGCTGAATGAGCTCTCGCCTTCTCTGCTTGAGACCGATGAGGCCGAAGCGGAAGTGAGTCTGTATGACCGTTACCTTGAATTCGAGTCGAGTTGGAATCATCCAAGTACGCTGAATTGGGGTGGGATGTTTGGATATCCTGACGGGCAGCATCCGGATGCCGAGCATCGTGCCTTGTTACAGATCGCACTGGGAGAAGAGTACGATTATAATGAGCAGGAGTGTGAGAAGAAGCTGACCAAACATTACGGCGGTGATGAGGATCGGACATGGCAGGAACTATCCGATACGCTACTGCTGTTGAAGATAGATACACATGATGCTATTGGTTTCCAATGGTGGGATTGCGGGGAACTGCAATTTTTCATTCGCAAGTCTGACTTGGAGGCTGGACGATTCGAGCAAACGTATTGTTCGTTATACTCAAGTTGAGCAAAGATTTGAAAACAAATAGGCAACAAAATGTCCTGAATCCCGTCTATATGAAGGAGGAAGGACTTTTTTTGTTCGTAGATTGTTATATAAATTGAACTAAAGAATATTTACACTGCACACTCCGATGACAGAACAACCTTCCGATCGCTGTTATCCCCAGATTTTTTTGATTCCTCCTATAAAGGGGAAATCCGGGGATAGCGTATGCTTCCGATGTAGCTTTCTTGCAGAAAGCTTGTAGGCGAAGTGTATGCTTTCGAAGTAGCTTTCCTGCAGAAAGCTTGTAGCTCCGCTTCTTCAGGTCCTTTCTGTCTTCTCCGTTTTGTGTAAATGTTTTGTTCAATTTATATAGATTTGGGGTATATATTAAGGAGGGATATCTTGGTTGATAACCGATCATATGTTCTGTATAATGGGATAAAAAGGAAGTGTAACTGTTGATTCAATCTGCGTTTAAACATATTGACGTGGCTGTAACATCTTTAATCGATATATGTGATCAGCTGTCGGAAGAAGACTTGGCTTTGACTCCAATTGAAGGTAAACGACCTGTTGGAGAATTACTAGCCCATCTGTCTGTGATCTGCCGAGCGGATGTTTATATTTCCGAAGGTGCATCGGAGGAAGAGATGGCTCAATTCTATGCAGAGAATCAGGTGCATTCGCTCGGTGAGATCAAGCAGGCTCTGATTGATAACCAGATGTATCTATACCAACGGTACAGGCAGTTTAACACGGAAGAGTTATTACATGTGACGGATTCGTACTGGGGAGCTTCCTATAGTCGGCTGGAGTGGTTACTTGAGATTATGGGGCATGTATATCATCACAGAGGACAATTGTATACGATGCTGACCCTGACGGGCAAAGAACCCGAATCAGTACTTTTTAAATAGAAACGGATAGAATACATATAAGCATGTTATAGGAAATATCATGGGTTAAAGTGGGAATAGACCGACGATACTACACGCCATACGTGAAATAACGGAGGATTCGGGACGTGGAACAACACGATACATGGAATGCATCGATGGACAATACGTTGATTGACAGGTTAAAACAGATTCCTGAACTTGGTCAGGCCACGCGGATTGAACCTGTTATGAAGGGTTATTCAGCAGATACTAAATTCAAAATGTTTGTCCCTGGTCAAGGCCATGTGCTGGTGAGGGTGTATGATATTGCTGAGGAATGGATGAAGCAAAGGGAATATCAATATTTGCAGAGCATGCAACAATTAGGTGTACTGTGTCCAGCAACGTTGGGCACAGGTAGATTGGATGAGAAGAACGGATATATGATTCTTAGCTACATTGAAGGCGAAGATGCTTCTGAGAGATTGCCTCAGCTGAATGAACAGCAGCAGTGGGCGGTTGGTTTGGAAGCAGGAGCGCAGCTACAGCTGATTCACCAGTTGCCGATGGAGGAACAGATCGAATCATGGTACATACGCAAGAGCACCAAGCATCAACGTTACGTGGAGCGCTATAAACAGTGCCCTATTGTGATGAAAGAGGATCATGTTATTCTAACGTTTATTGCAGACCATCTCGGTTGGATGAAAAATCGTCCAGATGGATTTCAGCATGATGACTTTCACCCGAGCAATCTTGTCGTTAAGCAGGATAAACTCGTAGGAGTGATTGATTTTAATCGTTATGATCAAGGTGATCCCATTCATGAATTTTTGAAGCTGGGTTTGTTTGCTTCAGAGATCAGTATTCCATATTCCATAGGTCAAATTCAAGGCTATTTCGATGGCAATGAACCGGATGAGTTATTCTGGAGATTGTATTCACTGTATACGGCTATGGCGCTGGTGTCTTCTGTAGTGTGGATTCAGCAGGTGAAGCCTGAAGAGACGCTTGAGATGATGGCCAAGATCGAGCGTGTCCGTGAAGATCACGATGATTTTCGCAGTTTCATCCCTCGGTGGTATACTTTGAACAGGTAAGGAATTATGGAAGGGAAAGGAATAATGCCGTGGCACAGCCAGCAACCATTCTGCTTGTGGATGATGAGCAGGAGATTATTAAACTGATGGAAATTTATTTTGGCAACGAGGGTTATCGGATTCTCACCGCGAATGATGGGCTTGAAGCACTGGAACAATTGAAAAAAGAGTCGATCGATCTCATTATTCTGGATGTCATGATGCCAAATATGGACGGAATCGAAGCTTGTATGAAAATTCGGGAAGAGCAGAAAATGCCGATTATTATGCTGTCCGCCAAAAGTATGGATATGGATAAAATCACAGGGCTAAGCATCGGTGCCGATGATTATGTGACCAAGCCGTTTAACCCGCTTGAACTTGTCGCACGGGCGAAATCCCAGCTGCGCAGGTATCATACCTTCAATGAAGGTCGGGAGAACAAAGAGCACGAGTGGGTTATTGATGATCTGGTCATTAATACCGATACACATGAAGTTTGGGTGGACGAGCAGCCGGTTCGTCTGACTCCGCGTGAATTTGCAGTTCTTGAATTACTGGCTCGTCACCAAGGTTCAGTACTTAGTATGGAACAGATCTATCGTCAAGTATGGAAAGAAGAATTCATGGAGTCGAATAATACAGTCATGGTACATATTCGCAAGATTCGTGAGAAGATTGAACTCGACAGCAAACACCCCAAGTTTATTCAGACCGTATGGGGTGTTGGTTATAAGATGATCAAACCGCAATAAACATGTACATTCACAGGATGTCGTGTAACATGAACACATTCAGGGAGTTCCTACTATGAATTCAAAGTTGATTAATACAGTCCGATGGAAATTTATCTATGCATTTTTGCTGAGCGGCATATTAACTGCAGTTATTTTGTACGGGGGCAGTAAGGTGGGGCAGACCATCCTGGAAGCTCAGACGTATCCGAATTATTCCATTCCAGCCCAAGGGATCAGGTGGTTGGTGAATAATATCGGTTCGGTGCCTTTGATGATTGTGGTAGGCGTGCTGGGTTTTGTGCTGTTTTTTTTCCTGTTTTCTCGTAAGGTGATGCGGGTTCTGGATGAAATTACGGCAGGAATTCAGGAGGTTGCCAAAGGAGAGTTATCCCATCGCATCGAAGTGAAGACCTCGGATGAATTCGGAGTGGTTGCTGCAAGCATTAATCAGATGGCTGAACAATTGCAGTTATCTCTTCAGGAAGAGCGTAATGCGGTAGCTGCCAAAAACGATCTGATTACGGGGATATCACATGATCTGAGAACACCACTCACTTCTATTCTGGGATTTCTGGAGTACATCGAGAAGGATCGCTATCAGGATGAGATTGAGATGCGCTATTACGTTAGCATTGCCTATGAGAAATCCTTGACCCTTCGCAAGTTAATCGATGACTTGTTCGAATATACGCGTGTGAGTGGCGGAAGTCTTCCGATATCTCTGCAAGCGTTGAACCTGAATTCGTTTCTGATGCAGCTGGCTGAAGAGTTTGCTCCCATGCTGGAGGATGCTGGCATGACCTACAAGATCATCGGCGGGCAAGATCCACTATGGATACAGGCTGCTCCCGGGGAGCTTGTAAGAGCATATGAGAATCTGTTCAGCAATGCCATTCGGTATGGTTCGCAAGGTAAACGAATGGAGATTGGGCTGGGCCTTGAAGGTAAAGAGGCTGTAGTCCGCATCAGTAATTATGGTGAGCCGATTCCGGCACAAGATCTGCCACATCTATTTGATCGATTCTATCGGGTAGATAAGTCCCGTTCCCGCGATACGGGAGGTACCGGTCTCGGCCTGGCGATTGCCAAATCGATGATTGAATTACATCGAGGAAGTATCGTTGCTTACAGTGAAAATGGCAGAACGGATTTTGTTACCCGTTTCCCTGTAACCACTGCTTCACCAAGTAATTACTCAGAGGAATAATAATTAAGAATTTGGTAAGAAGTTAACCACTATCTCATTAAGAAATATTCGGTATTCTACCTCTATTACCATATTATTGTATAGAGGAGGATACCGAATATGAAGTCTCAATTTAGTACAGTAAGACTAAGATACATATACATTGGAGGAGCAAGCGCGTTACTGAGCGCAGCGCTCCTTTTTGTCGTTTATCACGTGCTACGGTTTGCCCACAATCACGTCCTTCCAGATGCAGCATGGATAACGCGTATGATGAACTGGGGAATCAACCATATCGGAACAAAGCCGCTCTTTATCTTCATTGGAGGAGCCATGTTTGCGATCTTTTTCTGGATTCGATCCCAGAAGATTGCGGAAGATCTCAGTCAACTTGCACGCGGAACAGCCGAACTTGCATTGGGCCACAATCCTGGAAGAATTGATGTTCTAAGTGGTGGTGAACTACGACAAATTGTTGCCAATCTGAATGTAATTACGTTTCTCCTGCATGAGCAACCCGGCCTTCAGCAACATAATGAAGAAGACAAGGAGAACACTCAAACTATTTCTATACAGGTTAACCTACCGATAAAACTTACTCTCTACGGTATTCAATCTTCTCTGGATGAGATTATCCAAGGGCGGTGTCAGGACGAGATGGAAGTTCAGCATTGGGTCAAGTTGGCGTATGAACAGACATTGCTGCTTCATCATGCTCTGGAGATTACACAACGAGATAGACAGGAACACGAAGTTTCAATTGAACGGGTACACAAGGAGCCTGAATGTTGAAACACGTGAGCAAGCGATGGATGTATTACGTTTTTGATGCCGCAGTGGTTGTAGTTTTGATATTGACCCTTTTCTATCTCTATCTAATTACTTATGGCGAAGGAATGCTTCGCAATCGTCCAGAGGCCATGCAGGTGGCCTCTTCAACCATTATTACGAATGCAGAGGGGACCGAAATTTCGAGGTTGCATACGCAGACCAAAGGGTATTCCGAATATGCTGAACTGAACGCTATGCCAGATTTATTAAAGATGGCTTTTTTGGCTACAGAAGATCGACGTTTCTACAACCATGATGGACTGGATTTCATCGGACTTGGCAGAGCCATTATGCAAGACATCTTACATATGAATCTGAGTCAGGGAGGAAGCTCCATTACGCAGCAACTGGCAAGAAATCTGTATTTGAATGGGGATAAAACGTTGAGTCGAAAGGTGAATGAGATATCGATTGCGATGGCCCTGGAGAAGAAGTATAGCAAGGATGAAATTCTGGAAATGTATCTGAATCAGATCTACATGGGACGCCAGCAGTATGGTGTAAAAGCGGCAGCCTGGCGGTATTTCGGAATTAAGGATATGCACCAATTGAAACTATGGCAGATTGCTACATTAGCTGGAATGCCCAAAGGTCCATCCATATACAATCCAGTAGATCATCCTGAGCTTTCCAAACAAAGACGTGCCGTTATCCTTGGACTAATGCATGAACAGGGACTAATTACACGAAAGCAGATGCTCCAAGCCCGTGATGTCGATTTCACGCCGCCTGAAACCGTATTGAATGCAACAACTTCACCGGGCTTGAGCGAGCCCGCATATGTGTCTGCCGTGGATGCTGTGATTCAGGAGGCTTCTCGGCTCACAGGTAAAAGTGAAGCAGAGATTCAATCGGCAGGTTGGGTTATTCAAACTGGGCTAGACGAACAGGCACAACTGGCGATGGAAGAAACATTTGCAGACGCTACCCGATTCCCCGATGATCGCCAAGACGAGCAGGTCCAGGCAAGTATGGTTATTATCGACCAGCACAACGGTGAAGTGAAAGCGATGATGGGTGGACGTAATCCTTTAAAAGGGGGCATCAACCGGGCGATTATGGATGCAAGGCAGCCAGGTTCATCTTTTAAACCGATTATTGCATATGGCCCTGCGTTGGAGTCGGGGAAGTTCAAGCCAGAGAGCATACTACCGGATAAACGCATGCAATATGGCAGCTATCAACCTTCCAATCTCGGTGGGCGTTACAGTGGATCAATAGCCATGTCCCAAGCCTTGCAAAAGTCCATCAATGCACCAGCCGTATGGCTGCTTCATGAGACAGGTCTGAACGATGCACATCAATTTGCGGCACGACTCGGTATTGAGCTGGGGAAAGAGGATATGAATCTGTCGATTGCTCTGGGCGGTGTGCATCAGGGAGTGTCGCCAATGAAGATGGCGCAGGCCTATACGGTGTTTGCGAATCATGGCAAATTGAATACAGCCCATCTGATACGCGAGATTACAGATTCACAAGGACGGACTATATTTGCTCATAAGTCGGAAAATAAGCAGGTAATCTCCTCCAGTACGGCGAATGCCATGACCAGAATGCTGCAAAATGTAGTCAGTCAGGGAACAGGAAGCCGGGCACAACTCGGTCAGCACAAGGTAGCAGGGAAAACGGGAACAACACAGGCTGCATTACCTGGTGTGGGAAGAGAGGTCAATCGGGATCTATGGTTTGTGGGCTATACGAGCAACTGGACTGTGGCGGTCTGGATGGGATTTGATCATACGGATGCAAAACATTATATGAAGTCAGGAAGTGGTGTTGCAGCGGAGTTGTTCGCAACAGTGATGAGACGTGCTACCCAATAGAATGCAAGAGAGAGACCTTAGTCCAGATGGTTCTTTCCTTCTCTTGGGTAACACAGAAAATAGCTTCTAATGTATAATATGTGTCTTATCTATCGTAAACGGAGGCTGAAATGAACTATAAATATAGGAACTCGGAACTGGATACAAGCTCGCTGCAGCCTAAAAGTGGTATTAGACCGGAACGGCCTGGCATCTCCGGATTAGGCGGATGGCTTATATTAATTCAGATTGGCCTGTGGGTCACACTGGTGCTTCTTTTTGCGGATATGTCGCAGGTAAATGTCATTATGGATCCGGTGAGATGGGAGGGTGTCCGTGGTGTTGATCCGGAACTTTATACTGAAGGGATACGCCCGCTCCTTTGGTTCGGGGTCATAAGCAGCGTCATTTTACTAATAATTGTTATCGTGAATCTCGTACTGCTGTATAAGAAAAAAAGGCAATTTCCGCGCATGATGATTATTCTGTACATTGCAAATGTATTGATTGGAATCGTGACATGGATCTTGATCGCACGAATTGAGATTCCGAGAGAGCAACATGTGCTCGATCCAACATCAGCATTTAATTTGACGATACGATCCATTCTGACATGTTGTATCTTTATCCCGTATTTTCTAAAGTCGGTACGTGTGAAAAATACGTTTGTGAAGTAAAAAGGATGGATTGGAAAAGTGATACGTAAGGCCCGCAGGTATACAAGATTTTATCCTGTATGCTAACGGGCCTTACGTGTGCTGAATATGTGAAAAGAACGATTATTTCGATGATGATTTTGCCCGAAGTGAGGCGGGAATTCGGCGTATCATCTGATTTAATACCTCGGATAACACAAGGCCTACGGCAATAGCGCCGGATAACATGAGTGCCTTGGCGGCCATCTCCATAGCGGCACTGTAGTCATTTTGCACAAAACTTCGCATCGCATTATACGCCAGTCCACCAGGAACCAGAGGGATGATGCCTGCGACGCTAAAGATGATAACGGGTGCGCGAAACATGCGAGAGAATACCTGGCTGATGACACCTACGGCTATGGTTGCTGCAAGTGTAGCAGGAACCGCATCCGCTGCATATTCAAGCACGATATAGATAATCCAGCCGATCATGCCGACAAATCCACCGTGGAGCAGCATGCGCCGTGGTGCGTTGAAGATGATCCCAAACGCGGCTGAAGCGACAAAACTGGTCAAGGCTTGTTCAATAAAATGGAGCATATCCTGCATTCCTCCGTCTTACATAAAAAGTGAAAATACAACTGCAATGCCGGTACCTATGGCAAAAGCAGTCAGAAATGCCTCGGCTCCCTTGGATAATCCGGAGACGAGATGTCCGGCCATCAGGTCGCGTACAGCATTGGTAATCAGCAGCCCCGGAACCAGCGGCATAACCGAACCAATGATGATTTTGTCCCGTTCATGACCTACTCCCATATAGATCAGGAGAAAAGCGAGTAAGCCAATGACAAAGGATGCCGTAAGCTCGGCAAAGAATTTGACCCGCACCAACCTGTGAAAGGCAATAACGGCTGCATAACCTATGCCCCCGCAGATTAACGCCGGAAGAAAGTCCCTCCAGCCCCCGCCAAACATAATGGTAAAACAACCACTGGATAACGCTGCGGCCGTAAGCTGCACAGCCGTTGAATAGGAGGAGGGCTTTCCTTCGATCTGTATCAACAGATCATGGGCTTCCTGAGCGGATAGCTCACCTTGTCCGATGCGACGGGAGACCGCATTCACCTCGGACACCTTGTCCAGATCCGTCGTACGCTCGGAGATACGAATGAGCTTGGCAGGTTCGGTTGCATCAACAGAGAAGAAGATGCCTGTCGGAACAACGTAACTGTGCGAATGGGGTAAGCCCAGCGCAGCTGCCATACGTTTCATCGTATCTTCCACACGGTAGGTTTCACCACCGCTTTGTAGCATGATTTTGCCTGCGAGCAGACAGATTGCAATCACGCGTGATTGTTCAGTAGGATTGCTGCCAATCATACCCGTCTCGGCTTGTGATACGGGTGATGAATCATGACGTATGTATTCCAACCGGATCAAGCTCCGTTTCATATGAGATATGGGGTGGTGCGACACCATTGTATCATATTTCACACGCTCGCAAGGAATCATACCGCACCATCGCCAAGACGATAAAAAAGCCTCGTTCCCAAGACTTGATGATCTCAGGAGCGAAGCTTCGTGGGACAGGTTCGGATATAGAAGTACAATACCACTACATCAACAGTGTGATAACCAACAATTCATACAGCACAAGCGGCAAAATGGTTGGTCCAAACAAAGCGCGCGGTTCAGGATATCCATGCATCGGGGTAACCTGGAGATACAAAATTCCCCGGTCTGCACTGATGATGACACCTTCCCACACTTGCCCATCGATATTCTGGACTTGTACCTTCTTGCCTACATGCTGCCGGGCTGTATGATGAAGCATATTCCGCACATTTTGCACGGATTGAAGCATCGGTTGATTGGCTTGATACACGACACGCGTGGATGGCGTGGATGTAGATTCAGACATGATGCACAACCCTTCCTCAAAATAAGTTCTTACTTCAAGGTATGCATCTGCCTATAAAAGGTGATTACACAAACGCCATCTCAAGGCTCCCACGTCCATTTTCATAAGCGACTTTGCCTAATGCTCCATTCACAAAGGTGAGCTGGGGTGGAACATGGCCGAGATCCACATCGTACAGTACAGGGACATCCAGATCCCCAAGTGCAGAGGATAGGGCATCGGTGAAATTAAAATCCGCTGTATCGGAATAACCCGCAGGTCGGCCAAACATGAAACCTTTCACACCTGCAAACCAGCCAGCCTGTTTCATCTGCCACAGATGACGGTAGATATCCCCCGCATTCATCTCACAGCTCTCCAGATACCAGATGGTTCCTTCGTCTGCACAGTACTGATCCAAATACGATTGGACGGGTGCAGACGGCGTACCAATCAGACTGGAGATCGTATCCATACAGCCACCGATCAGCCGACCGGAGAACGACACAGCGGTATCTGCATCTTCCGAGTGGCCGAGCTGTTTCCATTGCGAAGGTGTATCCAGGTTAAATCCAGGAGATTCCGGTTTCCATGCCGATTGATAATGTGTAGAAGACGATTGTGTGATCTGTCCGCCGTATTTGGTCTGTAACACATCAATCCAGCGCGCAGTCACGGGATCGAGGGCGTTTGATCTTAGATCAACATAATTGGTGCCATGTGCGGATGCTGTTCCAGTGATCAGGGTATATGCGAACAGGAACGTACTGATATCCGAATATCCCATGACCCATTTGGGCGGTAATGTTTTCAAAGCTTCCCAATCCAGCAGGGGGAGGATATCCATCAGAAATTCCCCGCCCCATGGAGGGATAATAGCTTGAATATTTGGATTGTGGAAAAATTCATTCATCTCTGCAGCGCGTTCCTCTTTGGAGGCACTCACACATTTGATGTTGTGGCGGAGCGATGGGCTTTCCAGCACGTCAAAACCAAGGCGCTCCATATTGCGTTTGCTCTCCTCAAGATAATGGTATAGGGATTCGCCTACACCGCTGGAGGGGGCTGCCACACCGATGGTATTTCCCGGAGCGAGTGGCTGCGGATAACGGATGGAACGTTGATTCATATCTAAACACACCTTCCCTATGAACATCATTGCTCGTAATAATGAATGTTTCCATTATATAGAATATTTGCGATAATCACAGCCTACTGGTAGAAAATTAAGGATTAACAGGGATGTCCAATGAGAAGGGAGACTTTACTTTCATCGGATAGGTGGAGATGTTCATTTTCACTTCCCCTTTTAATTTGGCTCCATTTTTGATAGTAGAAGAAACAATCGTATGACTGTCATCCGTTCCCTCTCCACTACTCCAACTGGAGCCAGGGACTTCATATGACTTCCCTGTACTGTCTGTAACTTTCCTGAAAGTTAGAACGAACCCACCGTCCATCCTGCCAGCAACGGAGAAGTCAATAATTAGATCTTTGCCTTCGACCTTGCTGCCTACCATCTTCAATCCAGGAGGTCCACCTGTAATCCGGTGTGACTTCAGATCAAGGGTAAGATCCAACTCATCTTTATCCAATCCGGAGAAGCCAGATCCCTGTAACGTCAGCTTTTTCGGTATGGAGAAGTACATGCTTTCGAAGTATATGGAACGTTCATCCTCACCGGTTGAGGTATCTGTTCTCCACGCGAGGCCTTGCTCATCAACCAGTTGAAGATCGCTGAGGCCAAATACCTTCTTGGTATTTTTGGGATCAAAATTCACATCAAGCACAAGACGTGTTGGATACATAGTAGCCTGTTTCACATCAATACGCTGTCCATCCACTGTTAACGTCTGATTCACAGGAATGACCTTTTTCATACCTTTGGTAAGATTCTTGTCTACCGGGAACGTTATTTTCCACTTTTCTGCACGCGTTGTATCTCTGGCCTTAAACACGACGCTCAGCTCTTCAGGAGGAGAGGTTCCATCCGTGAAGATCACGTCTATCATATTCTCATTCACATTCTCGTCTGGTGAAGGTGTTGGATAAGCGTGAGTAAACGCAACTGGAAGATCTTTACCGTTCTCATCGAGCAGATCAATATCATAGTTGAATTTCTCGGGATCTTTCATGCCTTTCATCGTGTAAAAAATAACCATACGTGACTCGTCTGTGATAATGCCATCAACGGTCAAGGAAGTACCATCATGCTCGTCGGTGACACCGATCTTCTGCAAGAGAGACTGATCGATCGCCATCATTAATCCTTTGTCCTGGCGAATCATACTCACAATGCCCTCCATTCCGGGCAATTGCTCCACAAAGGACGCAAAGGCGGGAGAGACGCGGATACAACCGGTAAACAACAGGATGAGGGCAGCTGCCGAGATGGAGCTCATATACCAGCGCAGCCGGGACTTTCGCTTACGGGCAGCCTGGCGGATTCCGGACTGCACAGCCTGATAGGCAGCATCCGGTACAGGCATGTTTTCGTACTCCGTCTTTCGAGCATTCAGACGTTCTTCCAATGTGTCGAATGAATTTTGTTCATTCGTCATGAGGATACATCTCCCTTCGTTTCAAGTTGATCACGGAGCTGTCCGAGCGCCCGATGTAATCGAGATTTTACGGTTCCGGTCGGGATTTCGAGAATATCGGCAACTTCAGTTAAGGAGAAACCTTCGAAATAACTCAGAATAATAATCTGTTTGCAATCCCGGTCAAGAGTGGATACGGCAGCAGCAAGATCGGGGTCCGCAGGACGATCCCAGCTGCTGGATTCATGAATCTCGGTGACGGGACTGAATCGACTTTTGCGTTTGCGTTCGTCCGCACAGTAGTTGAGCAGAATGCGGATGAGCCAAGTGCCGAAGTAGGATGGTTCTTTTAATTTTTTGAGTTTACGGAACGCCCTGAACGTTGATTCCTGAATCGCTTCGAGCGCATCACCTTCGTTATGCAGGTAGGCATAGGCGATACGGTACAGTTGGCTCTGATGTAATTCCATTAAGGCTGCAAAAGCCTCGGCATCCCCTTTTTGTGCGGCGATGGTGAGCTGAGTAGGGGTCACATGGCTCCTCCTTTCCTGGATATGTTGAGTATTAGACCGCGTAAGGCTCCAAACGGTTCTTATTTTCTAAAAAAATATAATGTATCGGGATTTCTATAGAAGTTGAACGAAGTATTTACATGAGAACGTAGAGGACAGAAATAACGTGAAGAAGCGGAGCTAAAAGCTTTCTGAAAGAAAGCTCCTTCGGAAGCATACACTTCGCCTTTATCGCCAGATTTTCACCTTTGTAAAAGTGAATTAAAAAATCTGGGGATAACAGCGATCGGAAGGTTGTTCTGTCATCGGAGTGGCAAGTGTAAATATTCTTAGCTCAACTTATATAGCCTCTCACCGATAGAGGTATGTAATCGGACAACAAATAACCGTCAGACCTTCTCTTTGTACTCCAAAAAGAGTCCTGACGGTTATTCGCGTATTACTCACGTTATCTAATCATTATTGCTGATGCGCTGTAACTGCTGCTCGCAGACATGAAGCTGTAGACGTGTTACCACGTTCAAGTGAAATCTCCAGTGGGGTCTGGCCTGCTGAGTTCAGCGCGTTTGGATCAGCTCCATGCTGAAGTAACATCTCGATAAGTTCGATCTGATCCGTATGAAATGCAGCGGAGTGCAACGCATATTGTCCATCGCTGTCCAGAATATTCGTGGATGCCCCATGTTCGAGTAAAAGTTGGATAACTTCTGGTGAGCGTTCTCCGGCAAGTGTGGCATGCAGTGCAGTATTGGACGGGATAAAGGAAATCTTGGAATGAGAAAGGGTGTTAACATCTGCTCCATGCTCCAGAAGAAGACGAACTACTTCTGCTTGTCCATAATGAGAGGCATATCCCAGCGAAGTTAACCCATCCTGATTTTCAGTATTGGTGAGTTCCGGGTGAGAATTGAGCAATAATTGCAGGTTGTCCACATCTCCCGCCTGTGCAGCCTGAAATAATTGATTAATCTGTTCTGCATGATTCATAAAGGAATACCTCCATCTGATGAGATATTAGAATTTACAGGGATTCATTATACAGCTTCTTCACAGCTTCCAGCCCAGGTACCGCAAAGCAAGCGAGTGGAGAGGGCAGATCATTCAATGGGAACCAACCGATCTCACCGATTGCTCCGCCTTCTTCCAGATTACGAGCATGACCGCCAATCACTTTGGTGGAATAGAGCACGGATATCCAATGTTCCTTCTGTTGTGGCTGGATCGTCTCCGCCGTGCAGAGCAGACTGTCGATGGCGATATCCAGATTCACTTCCTCCTTGATTTCACGGATGACGGCAGTTTCGAGTGATTCGTAGGGATCGACTTTCCCGCCGGGAATACTCCAGGTGTGCTGCTCGGGCTGACGATTCCGCCAGGCGAGAAGCACTTCACCCCGTTCATTCAGGATGATCGCACCTACGCCGATGCGAGGTGAAATTTCAGATTCACCTTCCGGAACAGAACTTAATTCCGACAGAGACAGCGTAGCTTGTTCGTTCCCATTAGGTTGTGAAAAACCACCCGCTACCATATCCCCAGATTCAGGAGTACGAGTAGACTGGAATGACAAGGGAAGCCCAGCCTGTGCGGACCATTCTTCAGCAAGAATACTCATTGAGATCAGGTCATAATGCATGCCATCCCGCAAAACTGCTGAACGCTGGCGACCCTCTTCCCGGAATCCGGCTTTTAGGTACGCACGTCTCGCGGCTTCATTGTATTCAATGACTTCCAGCGCAATCCGGTTCAGGTTCAATTCGTGGAAGCCATATCGAAGAATCAGAGCCAGAGCGTCGCTTCCGTAACCTTTACCTCGATCATTTTCTTCGCCGATGCCAATGGCCAGACGAGCGGAGCGATTGTTCCATTCAATTCGGTATAGGGCTGTGAATCCAATGAATCGGTTACCCTCCAGTGTACGCAATGCAAATTCAAATCCGTTGTCGCGGCGGACAGACGAAGAACCCGTTTCATCCGGCGTTAAAGGGATCGCGATATCAGTATCCATGTTGCGCAAATATTCATAATCGTCTGTGAAGCGGGAGAGACGCATGCAATCTTCCGGGCATGGGGCCGCTAATCTGACTTTGGAACCTTGAAAACCATTTAAATGACGTGGAGACATGTTGCACCTCTTTTATTCGATATGAAATCAATCGTTTCTCCCCATTATACTACGAACAGGAGAGGATACCGAAAAATGGCACCAAACGAGCTACACTCAGGGAAAAATAACAAAAAAAAGCAGCCGTTTCGGGCTGCTTGTACATTCATTATTTCAGATCATTCAATAAATTCTTCATTTTTTTGTAATGTCCACTGACCCGATCAACCATGTAGTTATACATGAGCTGATTCTCCGAAAGATTCGCCATTTCCTTGTCAATGTCAACGTTATTGTTGTTATTGTTCATGGCTGTTTCGTTGTTCTCGACAATTCGGTACTGTACGATCGAAGAATTGGGATCACTGATAGGAAAGTGTTTGTCATGAGTCCGCTTCATGGCGAGCTGATCTGTTTTGCCATTTTCAACGATACGTCTCAACTCTTCCTGAAACTCTACCGTTTTCTTTTTGTAGTTGGGCGTGTCTGCATTGGCTATGTTGTTGGTAATGGCATTGTGCTGTGCAGTAAGCGCTTGTAACAGTGATTCGTTACGTCTTGTCGTATTCGTTTCGATCACGGGCTCAGTCTCCTTCACTGTAGATTGTACAGTTACTTCTATAATAAGAAATTAAGTTGCACACTGTCAACATAACAAAGAAAAAGACAAGCACATGCCGGAGGTTCCTCGATAAGAAGAACCCTGCCTTCATGAAATCTTGTCTTAGATTTTGCCCTCATGGATCAGCGTTGAACAACCTCTTTAAGAGGGACGATTAATATTTTTGCCGTAATAGATCTCGTCCATCTCCAGCTTCAGCCATTCTGTAATCTCCTGTTGTTCCTTCTTGCTGAGCTTATCCTTGGTGTACCCAAACAGATAATTGTCGAGATCGAATTCCCTCAGTTTACATTTGGTATGAAAAATGTTCTCCTGATAGACGTTCACGTCAATCATGTCAAAGCTGCTCTTGATCTCATCCGGAATATAATTCTGAATCGAGCCGATCTCATGGTCAATGAACAGCTTGCGCCCGCTCGTATCCCGCGTAAAACCACGCACCCGGTAATCCATCGTCATAATGTCCGTATCAAAGGAGTGGATCAGATAATTCAGTGCCTTAAGCGGTGAAATCTCACCACAGGTGGAGACATCAATGTCCGCACGGAAAGTACTGATACCTTCACTAGGATGAAATTCAGGGTAGGTGTGCACAGTGATATGGCTTTTATCCAGCTGCATGACAACGTTATCGGGCAGAGGGCCGGGAGATTCATCGAGTGATTCTTCGGGGATCTCCACAATCGGACCCTCCGAGACAAGCATCGTAACACTCGCACCTTGAGGCACGTAATCCTGCTGGGCAACATTAAGAACATGAGCCCCGATGATATCAGAGACGTTGTTCAGAATTTTGCTCAGCCGGGCGGCGTTATACTGTTCATCAATATATTCAATGTAAGCTTCGCGTTCGTCTTTGGTTTTGGTATAACAGATATCGTACATATTAAAGCTGAGCGACTTGGTCAGGTTGTTAAATCCATGCAGTTGAATGCGCTGCTCTGGCGTAATTGTCATGGTTGCAGTTCCCCTTATCCCATACGACATATCATCGCAGTTATAATACTACTTATACCCAACCTGCCTCGAAAAAAAACATATGTACGTCATTCAAAATACGATTTTCCTCTGATCACAGCTATGCATGAAAGGACTTCAGATAATCTGCATTTTTTCAGAATGAAGAATCGTCGAAGTCCGCAATATCGTTCATGCGCTCATCCTCAGCTACAGATTGAATATCCTCTGAAGTGACACTGATGATTGTATAGTCCTCGTTCTGCTGTTTCTTCACGGCTTTTTCCTTCACAAAACGGGGACTGCCTTCACCGGCATCTTCGTCATAGACGAGTAGAAGACCGTCACTTTTACGTAGCAACAGGTCATCCCGTGCAGTGAACTGCCACGGCCCGATATAAGGTTGATTGCTAATCGCACCGTAATAGTCCACACCCGAGAGGATGGAACGGTAATACTCCTGCTTGTCTTCTTTCCATTGCTCCTCCGGGTTCTGAAAGGCAGTGATGATCGACAGCTTCAGATGTGGATACGTCTTTTTTAGATCAATCACCACTTCGCAGGCCCACAGGTCCACACCGTATTGTCCCGGCGTCAGCACCCATTCCAGACCATCCTCGACAAGGGGTGTGAGACGGGAGGAGATGGCTTTTTTGATAAAAGGAATACCTTCATGTTTCTGTCCAAAAATCTGCAATTCATGTGCCCGGTAACCGGTGATTAACAGGTTTTTCAGTGTCCGTTCCTCCTTTCAGGCATGATCAATCGATCAGTGAATTTTCTATATATGCACACATTAGAGGTGCAGTTATTTCGCGGGTGGAGTTTCTGCACGGAACGGATACAAGAATGGCTTTGGAATATCCGTTTCGAATGACATTAACTCATCCGTTGTGGGATGGATAAACGAGAGTATACGTGCATGAAGTCCAAGACGGCCAAGGTCTCTTGTGCGTGCACCATATTTTCTGTCACCGGCAATCGGATGTCCGAGATCTTCCATATGCACACGAATCTGATTTTTACGCCCTGTCTCCAGACGCACTTCCAGCAAGGAGAACTCACGGTTCGATTTCAGACGTTTGTAATGTGTAATGGCATGTTGTCCATCATTCGGACGAGAGCTGGAGTACATTTTCAGCGTTTTGGTTTCCTTCAACCAGGAAGAGATGGTGCCTTCTTCTTTGGCTACCGAACCTTCAACAAGGGCAACGTAGACGCGGTCCTGCACATTTTCCTTCCAGTTGTTTTGCAGCTTCTGCTGTACCTCTTCACTTTTGGCAAACATCATCACACCCGATGTATCCCGATCCAGACGATGGACAACAAAGATCCGGTTGAGCGGATTGGTGCGGCGTACATGCTCTGTCAGTTGGCGATAAGCCGTCAGGTCATCTGTCTTGTCAGCGGCAATGGACAATAGTCCGGCTTCCTTGCGGATCACAATGATATCATCGTCTTCATGCAAAATGTTAATTCCCGTCAAGGATGGAGCAGCGACTGCACCTTCTTTTCGGATGTAGACAATCTGACCTGGCGTCAGCGCTTCATTAAACTTGGTCACGACCTTCTGATCCACGGATACCTGTCCACGACCCAGAATGGACTTCACTGCGTTCCGTCCTGATTTCAAATGCTGCAACAGGAAGTTCAACAGTTCATCCGGTTCAGTTACTTTGTACTGGCGTGGTGGTTCCTGCTTGCGATAGTAGGAATTGCCTGGTCGTTTGGATGCGCTGGCATTTTTGGGTTTGTTGCCTCCAGGTTTCTTGGGTGCACCCGATGATTTCGCGGTTATTGGCTTCTTATTCTCCTCTGTATTGCGTGATGCGGAAGCACCTGATGTTTTGGCAGATGAGAAGTTGGACTTGCCGGAACGTGCTGAAGATGAACCTGTATAAGATTTCCCCTTGGCCGAGGCCGATGTCTTGCTGGTTGGACGTTTGCGTTTATTCATGAATAATAATCTCCTTCTGAACAGCCTGTACCGCTTGTGTGCATACGATCCGTTCATTTTCGTTATGCAGTTCAATATACCATTAACAGTCGACAAATAAAAATAGGTTCATACAATCTGCTATACATCCAATCATAAGAGTAGTGAGATTCATAGGATAGGGTATCCCATAGCATTGGAGGTGTTACTCATGGGCGTGTTTCTCGATATGAGAACTTCGATGAACTCGGCAACCGTAGGACAGCCCGGTTTGTCACTGTCAGATTCCCCGACAGCTTTTGGCACCATTGGTCTACAGACGCAGGGTGTGGTGAATCCCATTATTACGTTGAACGGGACAGTAGGTGTTACGGGGGAACTGGGAGATACCTTTGTTGTGGAGCTTGTGCGAGGTTTTTTATATGATCCTTTCTATATCATCTACCGTGCTGAAGGTACGATTGGACAGAACGGAGGTGCCGAATTCCATTCGTTCACAGCTCAGGATCTGTCTGCACCACCAGCATTGGAAAGTGTGTATACTTCGTTCATCTCGGGGGTGTCCACAGCAGTAAGAACCGGGCCGGAGATGTTATACGGTATTGCAGCCACCGGTTAGTAGTGAAAGGCGAAATATAACAGGCAGAGTGCTTCGTCATCACTTCTGTTGACGGCAGAGTTCGCTTCATACCCCAGAGACGCAAGACAATGCAGCGATAGGTTTCGACTAGCGCTCAGCAAGAACCCCCCGGCTTAAGAAGTCGGGGGTTTTTGCCGTACAAGCATCTGCACGTTTCAATACAAATCACGAATCTAAAGTTTGAAACTGTCCATGATCAGTTGGCACGGCCTTTCAGAATGATGTTGTTGGCTTTGCCAAAGTCGATAGCAACTTTGCCTGCGAGTGCAGCTGTTCGCTCCGCAAGGATAACCGCATTGACGCCACAGGAGAAGAGAGCGACATCGAAGGTATGTTGATTATTCTGAATCCAGTGCAGCGTTGCATCCATTTGATCATAGCTGTCAAAGGGCAGGGCAGTCACAATGTTCAGATTATACGGATCACGTTCGAGCATGACACGCAGTGCCTCAATCTCACGAGTAACGAGTAACACACGCTTGCCTGCAAGCATCTGCCAGAAACGCGGGTTCTGCGCCAGTTCCCGATTAACACAGGCATGACAAGTCATCGGAGGAGAGATGCCAAAGTGTGCAAATACCATGTCGGTCAGGGGTCTTTTGAGATAATCGGGAGCATTAATGGTGCTGTCACCACGAGGAAGAATGCCCACGATATCGGCACGTTGCAAGGAAGCGGCGACTTCATCCCGTAGTTTCGGGTTGGGAAGACGAAGTCCCTTTTGCCCTAGGTTGGCTTTCTTGGCCCAACGCTCCTGAAGGACCTGTTCCGTGGGCCATACGGTTTCTTGAGACATGACGATATTCTCGCCATCACCGACTCTTACAAGAGACAGCGGTCGGTGTTCCCGAAGTGCCGCTTCGAGCTGATCAAGCACACCTTCCATTTCAAGATAGATCGAATTCATGTGATGGGTTGCCTCCTTTGAAAATTGAACTGTTCTATTCTATGTTGCGACTACCGTAACGATATGTACGTTCGACCCAAAGGGCGCCATCCTTGGTTGAATATCAATCTATTTATATGAAAGTTAGTACATCTGTCGGTACCGCTTCTATCAACGTTTCATACGATATAGAGTGCTGGATTCACAAGCGAGATATCGCTTGTAAGCGATCAGATAGATAGAAGATGATTTTCATAGGAAGACGGCATCAAAACTATGAAAACAGTCTGTATCCGACAAACGGAACTTGCAGCGTTCATGAGGAGGAATGTTATGTCCAGGAAAGTTGTGATTGAGATTAACTTCAACAATTATGGGATGGACCCGCAGCGATTAACGCGGGAATGGCTGGAGCGTCGGATGAGCATCTTCCGCACGTTCACATTGCATTGCCTGAAGGCGCAGACGAATCAGGATTTCCTCACAGTGGTGAAGTTGTCCAAGGAATCCGGGGAATTAATGCAGGAGATTCTGGCGGGTCAGGAGCCGCTTCCTTCCAATATTCGTTTTGGAACCAATATGGAGAGTGTACGTGCTATTTTGGCGTTTGCCAATGGTTCGGAGCAACTCTATATTGCCCGTCTGGATTCGGATGATTTATACCATAAAACCTTTGTTCAACAGCTCTACGATATTCAACCACAGCAACAGACGATGGCATTGATTAACCAGAACGGATATCTGTGGGACAGTGTGAATAACGAGATGGCCCCAGCGTTTCACCGTTCTCCACAGTTCTATGTCTACTTATATAAGACAGCCGAATACGCAGCAGGATACCGGGTCAAGCTTCCGGGCAGAGGTACACATGGCAATGTCATTGAACTTCCGCATGAGCTGCTTGCTCCGCGCAATTATGTCAACATCGTGCATTCGAGCAATACTTCAACCAAAAAGGTACCGCCCAAAGACCGGTTAAGCCGGGATGAGATGGCACAGGTACTACGCGAATTCATGATCTGATCAGGGAGGGACTCATCCATGATTCAAGGACAAACGATTCTGATCACTGGAGGCACGGGCTCCTGGGGTCAAAAGCTGACTGAGGTACTGCTGGAGCAGGACCCGGCTGAGATTCGCCTTCTGTCACGTAATGAATACGCCCAGATTGCGATGCAGCGAGAGTTCAACCATGATCCGCGTCTGCGATTCATCATTGGGGATATCCGCGATTATCGGGCAGTGGAAGATGCATGCAGAGGTGTGGATGTGCTCTTCCATTTGGCTGCGCTGAAGCATGTTCCGGTCTGCGAGGACCAGCCTGATGAAGCGTTCAAGACCAATGTGATCGGTACCCAGAATATTATTCGGGCTGCGATACGTATGCAGGTTGCCAAAGTCATCGATGTGTCCACCGATAAGGCGGTAGATCCGATTAACGTATATGGCATGACAAAGGCTTTGGGTGAAAAAATGATGATCCGTGCCAACTGGCTAAGTGAAGGTACCCGGTTTGTCTGCATCCGCGGGGGCAATGTGCTTGGAACCAGCGGCAGTGTCGTGCCCTTGTTCCGTCGTCAGATCAATGAAGGCAAAAGCCCGACGATTACGGACAAAGGCATGACCCGTTTTTTCCTGACGCGTACCGAAGCTATACATTTACTTCTTAAGGCGGCTGAGGCGGCTGTGGGCGGAGAGACTTTTGTGATGAAAATGAAAGCTTGCAAGATGACGGAACTTGCATCCGTCATGTTGGAACAGGCAGGTCGTCCATCCTTCGATTATAAGGTGACGGGAATACGTCCAGGCGAGAAATTGCATGAAGTGTTGATCTCGCCCTTTGAAGCGCCGCGTACGTACCAATACGATGCACAGTATTATGTCATCCTGCCGGAGCACAAGGACAAGAGCCTGACGGATCAGTACAGCAGTCTGCCACGTGTGAACTTCTCCGAGTATCGCTCGGACAGTGCCATGATGAACAAACCAGCGATTGCCCGGTTTTTGCGTGCAGGTGGCTATATCGATTAGGGTGTGTCTCAAAACTCGTTCGGAGTTTTCAGACACACCCACCGAGGGGAGGCGGAGCGTTTGGAGGTGGAAGGAATGGAAGAAAATCATCAACACAACCAGCACGAAGGTAATGAAGAGTTACAGCAACGTACCCTAATACAACATATTAATGACCGCTCCCTAAAAGCTGTTGTCATTGGTCTCGGTTATGTTGGTTTACCCATGGCTGTAGAGATGGCACAGGCAGGTTATCAAGTCCACGGGATTGACATCGATACTTCCAAGGTAGCCAAGCTGAACGCCGGGAATTCGTATGTCATAGGTATAGAAGATGATGTTGTGCAGTCGCTTATGCAGGCTGGATTATTCACGGCAAGCACCGATTATGCAGCGGTGGCACAGGCCAATGTCATTGTAATCTGTGTGCCCACTCCGCTGACTGCCGAGCATCAACCGGATATCTCGTATATTTCGGCGGCGGTGGATGGCATGAGTCCTTATTTGCAGGAGGGCAGCCTGGTTATATTGGAAAGCACGACCTATCCGGGCACAACGGAGGAACGTGTGAAACAACCGATTGAAGCGGCAAACGGCTGGCGAGCTGGAGAACAGTTCTACGTCTGTTATTCTCCAGAGCGGGTAGATCCGGGCAGTGTGCATTATGGTGTGAAAAATACCCCGAAGATTATTGGTGGCTCCACACCCGCTTGTCTGAATTATGGTAAACAGTTCTACGGCTCGTTCCTCAACGAAGTTGTTCCGGTTAGTTCAACAACGGTAGCGGAGACGGCAAAGCTGTTCGAAAATACATTTCGCAGTGTCAACATTGCACTCGTGAATGAGCTGACTCCGGCCTGTGAACAGATGGGTGTAAACATCTGGGAGGTGCTGAATGCGGCGGCGACCAAGCCGTTTGGTTATATGCCATTCTATCCCGGTCCCGGCATCGGCGGGCACTGTATCCCAATCGATCCGATCTATCTGTCCTGGGCTGCGAACCGTCAGGGATCGGAGCTGCAATTCATCCAGCTGGCGGATGCAACCAATCGGCAAATGCCAGAGAGAGTGGTGAAACGTGCCGCGGAGCTGCTGGAGCAGAATGGTGTATCTGTGCGAGGAGCACGTGTTGTACTCGCGGGTATGGCTTATAAAAAAGACATTGACGACCTGCGTGAATCGCCAGCGCTGGACGTTTATCGGCTGCTAAGCGCAGCGGGTGCAGATGTAGTTTTCACCGATCCAATGGTGCCTGTCTTCCGTAAGGATGACGGTACAGTGTTGCACTCTTGTCCAGCGGTGCCGGAATTGTGGACAGGAGCTGATCTGGTGATCATCACCACGGATCATTCGGCATTCGATTATCAGGAGATGGCAGACCATGCAAAGCTGATCTTCGATACACGCAATGCAACGGCCGGATGCCACGGGGGGAATATTGTGGTGCTGGGTCAGCCGGTTCACCGAGTGAAAACGGGAGAAACCTATGGCGAATCATGATCGAGTGAGTGAACGCTACTACGGCGAGATTAATTCGGAAGATTCTCATGAAGCGACGAGAACGCGTATCCACTGGATGTGCCGTGAGGCGACAGGCAGACGCATTCTGGATGTCGGGTGCAGTCAGGGCATTACATCCATTCTGCTGGCACGTGAAGGATTTCGTGTGACAGGGATTGATCTGGAAGAAGAAAGTGTTCGATATGCGCAAGCTGAGCTTGCCAAAGAGTCTCGGCCAGTTAGGAACAATGTGGATTTTAGAATGCTGGATATTACGCAATGGAAAGTAAGGACTACCTTTGATACTGTGCTGCTTGGAGAAGTGCTGGAGCATTTTGCTCATCCGGAGACGTTGTTGATCCAGATTCATCGGCTGTTGCAAGAAGATGGGACGTTGGTTGTGACTGTGCCGTATGGGCATCACCCGTTCTATGACCACAAGCAGACCTTCTATGCGGGAAGTCTGGCGATGACCCTAATGCCGTATTTTGAAGTCTTGAAACTCGAAGTTCATCATAAATATCTATGTTGCGTGGCCCGCAAACGGCGGAGTTCACAACTGCATATGTCGCCGACTTTGGACCAACTGCTGGAGTGGATGGAGCTGGATCATGTCCATTTTGCCGAGGTGGAACATCAGCACCTCCGCGTAATGAAGCAGCGCAAGAAGGCACTGGACAGTGCGGTGGAGCAGGTGAAACGCCTTCGCCGTCAGGAGAGTGGGGAAGGGTAGCAACAGCGGCAAGGGCAGGGGTATTCTAACGAATCTCACACGTCTTATTTTGATGAATTAGACGAGATGAGAAATGTAACGAATCTCAGCGGCGCTATTTCATCTGAAAGCTGCGATAAACGACGAATGGATGCCTATAATGCGAGAATAGCGGGTCTCAGATTCGTTACATTTACCAGGTGGCTGAAATACACCAAATAGCGTCACCTCAGTTCGTTAGCCACAGTGAAGATGAAATGAATTCCGTGATCAATACCAATACCAAATAAATTGGATTAAACATTTACACGAAACGGAGAAGACAAAAAGAATATCAAGAAGCTGAGCTAAAAGCGTTCTGAATGAAAGATGCACCGGAAGCATATGCTTCGCCTTTATCCCCGGATTTACCCTTTATAAAAGGAATCAAAAAAATGGGACTAACAACGATCGGAAAGTTTCTGTCATCGGAGTGTCCAGTGCAAATCTCTTTTAGTTCAACTTATGATAGTACTTTGTTCGGAGTATTTAACCAACAAAAGCAAATCGTTATGACATTTCGTAATACGCGTACGACAGGAAGGGGCTCAAAACGTGATCACCATCAGTCTGTGCATGATTGTGAAGAACGAGGAACGCACGCTGGCGCGCTGTCTGGACTCGGTTGCCGGCATCGCGGACGAGATCGTCATTGTGGATACCGGTTCATCGGATCGCACGATGGACATCGCTGCGCAGTATACCGACCATGTCTACACGTATGAATGGAAGGAAGACTTTGCCGCAGCGCGGAATGAGTCATTCGCCAAGGCCACGCAGGAGTATATCCTATGGCTGGATGCGGATGATGTGTTGCTGCCCGCGGAACGGGCGAAGCTGGAGGTGTTGAAGCAGCAGCTTCCGTCAGGGGGGAAGACGGAAGCTGTGATCTTGAACTACACGCTGGCCGAGGGAGCGGAGGGGAGTCCACTTGTGACGGACCGACGCCTTCGCCTGGTCAAGCGGGATGCCGGGTGCCGCTGGCATGGCCGGCTGCACGAGCAGCTTAGCTTTCCGCGGGGCGAGGTCATTACGGCAGATATTGCCGTCACGCATCGCCGCGAAGCGGGACATCATTCGGCGCGAAACGTGCGCATTCTGCGCAAATGGATCGTCGAAGAGGGCGTAGCCCAAGGTCGCCTGCTGTTCTATTATGCAGGCGAGTGTTATGACCGCCAGCGTTATGCGGCGGCGGCACGCGGATACACGAAGCTTCTGGAGCAGCCAAGCGGTTACCGCGAGGATCGCCTGATTGCCTGCGCGCGGCTGGCGGAATGTTATGAACGACTGGGTGAGCCGGGCCGTAAGCTCGGAGCATTGCTGCAGTCGTTCCAGTATGATCTGCCACATGCCGATTTCTGCTGCGCTATTGCGGCCTGTTTCCATGAACGGCAGGAACCCGTCTCGGCGATCTACTGGTATATGCAGGCGGTGGACGTGAGCAGCCGCGATCCGGGTCTGCGCCCGGTGCCTAGGGCTTGCCGTACATGGCTGCCACATGCTCGTTTATCCCTTTGTTATGCCCATCTGGGCAACTGGGAGCAGGCACTCATGCATAACACCAAAGCCCGTGAGTACTTGCCCAACGATCCCGGGTTGCTTGCTAATCGGCAGAAGCTCGAAGTGGTGGTACGCAAGGAGATGAAGGAGCGGGAAGAACGTGGTGAAGTGTCACCGCGTAAGTAGGGAGACGAACTGGGACAGATGAGGACAGAAGGGTTTGAAGCGGGAGTAGAGATAGAGAAAATAGATTGAAGTAGAAGTGAAATAACACAAAAACTAATCCGTTGCTGGTAGGATGCGATAGGGCGGATCAGTGAAAATAAGGGTTGAGTGGAGATAGAGTGTAAGGCACAATTGCGAGCAGAAGCAGAAGCAGAAGCAGAAGCAGAAGCAGAAGCAGAAGCAGAAGCAGAAGCAGAAGCAGAAGCAGAAGCAGAAGCAGAAGCAGAAGCAGAAGCAGAAGCAGAAGCAGAAGCAGAAGCAGAAGCAGAAGCAGAAGCAGAAGCAGAAGCAGAAGCAGAAGCAGAAGCAGAAGCAGAAGCAGAAGCAGAAGCAGAAGCAGAAGCAGAAGCAGAAGCAGAAGCAGAAGCAGAAGCAGAAGCAGAAGCAGAAGCAGAAGCAGAAGCAGAAGCAGAAGCAGAAGCAGAAGCAGAAGAGGATTAAGAGGTAGAATAGATATAATAGATAAATATGATGCTGCCATATGTTTAAAGTCCGATAGCTACGAAGTTGTTAGTGAACAAGCATATTAGATCACAATAAAGTATAAGTAAATAAACGATAAAATGCAGAACAAGAGCAGCCCCGCTCAGCCGAAAGAGTCGGTGAGAGGGGCTTTTAATGCTTCTCGTGCTGCGTGTATCTCCTGCCATGGTGTAATGAAAGTAGCATTTGGTGAAATTTTCACAAGGCATACAGAGCATTGGGACTTTTGACATGCGGTGCAGTGAAGATTACGCATCATGATGGAACTTCGCGCGTTTTAGACTTACACTATGTTGCTAAGATGTTTTACTTTTCGGGTGCCGGGCATCGCACAGACTTGTCCTTCATTCGTAAGCTTTTGCAAGCCCAGCCCCAGCCATCATATATTTCGTCATCGATATTGAGGGTCATGGTCTCATCCGTATATTCATTCCAGTTTTCAATCCGAAGTGTGTTTTCACTGTCCCATTCGAGATGGTTATTTCCGTGGTGCTTGGCACGATAGATCGTTTTTACTGTGGCGTCCTCAGGTGCATTTGTCTTCTTAACATCGACCCAGATTGTAACGCCGCCTGTCGCACCACCGTAAGGTACACCGTAAATTTCAGCAGTATACTCACCATTACGTGAAGGCATGGAATAGCTTAATTCTCCTTTCTCAGAACGGTCAAACGTAGAGAAGTATGGACGGAGCCAGAAATACAGGAATACGGCAACGAACAGTATAAGAATCAATATTGTAAATGTAGTGAGAATAGGGTGTCTACGTATCCAAGATTTGCGAGAATTTGTATTGGATGAACTTGAATTAGCTTGAGTATTTGAGTCCATAAGGTTGAACCTCCATATGCAGCTTACAGTGAAATTTGCTTTGCAGGAATATAAATGTCCAACTCTCCGTAGTGGTCCTGAGCCAGACTGCCATCAATTCTTTCAAAATAGTAGGGATCACTCTTCTCATACCCCGAATGGCTCTGCCAATATTCATCGATAAATGTCCAGACACTGTCCAGATGATCAATGTTGATCAGACTTGGGTGGAAATCACAGACAAATTTGAATACGGCATACTGGTTGGCCGGGACCTCAATTCCGTCCAGTTCTTCAGGGATATGATCCAGACTGGTGACCTCTACAGACGGCTGATATGTACTGTAATCCTCGTTAATTTCATTGGTAAATCCGATATATACGTTGGGTTGCAGCACGTTAGGAATCGAATGAAAGTGTTTGTCAAAAAAGTCGTTGCCTGCTGAATTGGCTTCATAGTGCTCTTCGTTATCTGCATACCGAATGTGGGACCGTTGCCCAATGAGTTTCATAGCCGGTTTTCGTACATACGTTGGTTTGAAAATGTATCCATATGGAAGCGTTGTGATCATGGACGAAGTCATGCGGGCTGTAAATTCAAGGTCTCCAGCTCCCTGTTTGCGATACTGCAGGGGGGTAATGCCGAAGGCTTGTTTGAAAGCACGTATGTAGGATTGTTCATGTTCAAAAGCGTAATGTCCGCTGATATCGATGATTTTCCAATTCAGGTTCACCAATTGCTCCAGGCTGCGTGCCAATTTGCGTGAGCGAATGTATTCTCCAGGCAATTGTCCGCTGACATGTTTGAACATGCGATGCAGGTGGAATTTGGATATATGAGTCACAGATGCCAGATGATCCAGCGTTAATTTGTCTTGAATATGGTCTTCTATGTAGTCGAATAGCTTATCCAATGTGTCTAGCAGATCATGTTGCATATCAATCTCCCTACTTCTAATAGTACTTACAGCAATAAATGTTCATTTTTTCCTTATCACCGATGATATCATAACCAAGTACATAATTTAATGACAAGATTGGAGAAAGCATCCATGTTTGCTGACAAAAAAAATTATACAACGTTAGGCATGTTAACTCGATTATGGACACTAACGGGCAAGTACCGTATGTTCATCATTCTGTTACTTTTCGCCGCATGTGTGGTCTCCCTGATTGAGGTCGGTTATTTGGAATCGATCCGAAGACTGGTCAAAGGCGCGACTGAAGCACAGTTTTCGTTACTCTACTCAGGGTTGATCATAGGCGTTAGCATTGTAGTATTACGATTGATTGTAACCGCATTCATGACGAGGGTCGAGACGTTATTCCAGCAAAAGACATTATTGTCTGTGCAGTCTCTACTGCTCTCATCCTTTAGCAACACAGAGACACGTGATCTGGCGCATTATCATACGGGTGACCTAACCTCTAGGGTCTGGACTTCAGCCAAGGAAGCACAGAAGGGGATCAACCAACATGGCATTGAACTCGCCAAAAATATCATTCAGCTGATTCTTGCCTTTGCTTACTTCAGCTGGGTGAACTTGCCGCTGTCGTTGGCTATCATTGCATTCACATTGATCTATCCTCTTGTAACGGTAGGACTTGGTAAACGTCTACAAAGACAGCATGATCAGTTGAATGCCAGCGCAGCGTCAAGAGATGAGATACTGACTGAAATCATCCAAGCCCCGGTTGAGATCCGAAGTTACGGACTCGCGGGTTATGTACACCATCAATTTAAAGGTCGAATGGATCAAGTGTTCAGATATACGATGTCCGTATCTGTGTTACAACGACTTTCGGAAGCAGCCGGACGGGTCTCCACGTATGGTGGCATGATTCTGATTCTCTATCTAGGCGGCATGCAGGTCCTGAATGGACATATGGATGTAGGCGGACTGGCAGCTTTTCTGGTAGCAAGCAGTCAGTTAACACGTCCGATTGAATCGTTATCTGGGTTGTGGAATGATTTTATTGGTTCGGCTTCTCATGCGTCCAGAATCTTTGAGGTGCTGGATTTGGAGAGAAAGAACACGGTTGCTAATACCGGTACAAATACATATGTACGGTCCGATACGCATTTAGGCCAGCTTGAAAAACAATCTAAACCGGCTGGCATCAACGTGCAGCATGTGTCTTACAGGTATGCGGAGCAAGAAGAAGTGTTAACAGATATTTCTTTTGAGGCTAAGAAAGGAAAGCTTACTGTAATCACGGGGCCAAGTGGGTGCGGGAAGACCACGTTATTGAAATTAATAGCCGGATTAGATACACCTGTTACTGGTTCGATCCAGGTCATGAATCAGAAGAATTCACTGAAGGATATGCACGAAGTTCAGACAGCGAATGTCAATCAGGTGTATGTTCCGCAACAAGCCTTTATTTTCACAGGAACAGTGGAAGAGAATATTATTTTTGGACAAGAGGAGATATCTGCCGATCAAGTAAAGGTTGCGGCCCACATGACGTATGCACATGACGCGATTATGCGTCAATCGCTCGGCTATGGGACAGAGCTTCAGCCACAAGGCGGGACGATGTCGGGTGGTGAGCTTCAGCGTATTAGTTTAGCCAGAGCGATGCTGAGGAACCCGGATATTCTTCTGTTGGATGAACCGACGTCATCTCAAGACCCGTGGCATGAGCAACGGTTGAATGATCTCTTTGCCCGAATCACTGCTGACGAAGGCACAACGGTTATTGCTGTTACTCATCGATTATCGCTGATAGAACGGGCAGATCAGGTCATCTATATTCAGAAGGGACGCGTCGAAGATACGGGAACTCATCGTGAATTGCTGGATCGTCCAAACGGATATCGAAGTTATATTGCGGAGCAGGATACGGGAGTGGAGGAACAGCATGAGTAACAAGATCGAAGATGCAGCATATGCCGATGACGTTGAAATGAAAAGCAGTCATGAGAAAAGTGGAGCATATGAGATAAATGAAAAGTCTGAAATAGAAGCTCATCATCAGATGAACGAAAGTGATGTTCCAGATGACCCAAAACAAGCTGTATCATTGGCAACGGTATGGCCCGTTATTTTTCGCTGGATGAAGCCTTATGGATTAGCTGTAGCGATCTTGCTCATTTTTATCGCAGCAGATGCGGTATTTGATTGGGGACTTGCCTTTGTACAGGGATTCTTCGTGGATGCTATTCATGATGGGGGACAGGAGCAGTTAAACGCTACAGCGTTGATCTTCATCGCCATTCTGTCAGGGTTTATCGTTTTACTCGCGATGCATCGTTATGTGCTGGTATGGCTCAAGGAATCGATGCAACGGGATATGTCCATGGATCTGTTGAAACTGTTAAACCGGATGCCCTATTCCTGGGTGCGCAGAGAGAAGTCCGGGGATGTGATGCTTCGTATCAAGGAAGACACGAAGCATGGTGCAGAAGTTGTGGAGGCTATTGCAGAGGGTGTTACGGTTGTATTCATCATTGCTCTATCGCTGGGATACTTGTACAGAGCAGATGCATGGGTTGCGGTTATTGCCTTGGTAAGTGCAGGGGCAATCTGGTTCACGGCGAGGTTGTATGATCAGCGAATTCTACATCTGTCCGATGAGGTCGAATCCAGGGAAGGCGAGTCCCAAGAACAGATTCAACAGTATGTTGAAGGGATACCGGTGATTCAGATTTATAATGCTTCACCGTGGTTTCTCGCTCGTTTTCGGACACAACAGCAATCACTGAATCGTGTTCAGGCTAAGTTACAGATGACCCTGAGCATGTCGGATAATGTGGCGATGGCGGTGTTTGGTCTGGCTCAATTGGCAGCTTTGTTCCTTATTGCTTTGTCAGCGGCTAGGGGAACTTTGTCTCCGGGCATGGTTGTTGCAAGTAGTCTGCTGTTTGAACTGGTGGTGTGGCCAGTACTCGGCTTGTCCAGCCAGTGGAGTCAGATGCAAGCCAGCGTGGGTGCATTTGGACGTATCTCTGCATGGTTGAAATTGGCGGAGAACAAGAAGGCAGACACATCCAATACTAAGCACGAGGAGCTTGCACAGGGAATTTGTACCCAAGATCAAGGGAGTACACAAAAAGGGGCACATAAAGAGAACGAAATTGCTATGCTACGTCTTCAACAGGTTACGGTAATAGATGAAAACAGTGGTCGGACGATTTTGGATCAAATTACGCTTAATCTGGTTCCTGGTGAACTGGTTGCGGTAGTTGGCGCCAGCGGTGCTGGCAAATCTACACTGTGCCAAGTGTGTGCAGGGTTGATCGAGCCAATAAACGGAAGCGTATTACTGGGTGATAAACATGTTGCAGAGTATGTAGAGATGGATAACCAATCCAGACTGACGTATATGCCACAGAGACCAACTTTTTTCACAGGAACGATTGAAGACAATATTCGTCTGAGTTCAGACGTTACATTGGACAGAGTGAAGTTTGCGGCAGAGCAGGCAGGTTTGCATGAATATATTGAGGCACAGGAAGGACAATACGCAGCAATGTTGCATGAGAAAGGGGCCAATCTATCTGGAGGCCAGCAACAGCGACTGTCGCTTGCTAGGCTCTTTACGAGGTCATCTGATCTGAATATTCTGGACGAACCAACGTCATCCCTGGATATTCAGACAGAACAGAACGTGATGAATCACTTGCTGAATTTTATGAAAGGCAGCATAGGGTTGCTTGTCACACATCGAATGGAGGTAGCTCGTCAGTGCTCTCGCATCCTTGTGATGGAACATGGCCGAATTGCCGAGGATGGGACGCATGAACAACTGATGCAGAGGAAAGGATTGTATTATCGCATGAATGCAAAAGGCGGTGATACAACATGAATGAATCTGGGGTTAAGATAGTAATGGATACGCTGGAGTTCTTGAGTCAGGATCGTGAAGCACGTCGTTTGTATGAAGAGCGGCAGAAGTATTTGCATGACGAAGCTTCCATGATTGAATGGGCAACGGAAAAAGGCATAGCTAAGGGGATAGAAAAGGGATTAGTAGAAGGGGAAAAAAGAAAGGCAATTGAGATTGCAAAAAACATGCTCTCATTTGGGATTGAAGTTTCAGTTATTGCCAAAACAAGTGGTATAACTGTGTCTGAAGTTGAGGCGTTGAAAGATTAAAGTGAAGTTGTAAAGTTGTGAGGTATAGTAGCTTCAACAGATGAATGGGTACGGGTACACTAACGTGATATGAGTGTGTCGGTTGTGAATAAAAGTTTACAACAATCGTTTTGTCCAACTAGGGCAGGACGGTTGTTTTTATTTTAATGAAGAAGCTTCAAACGTTTTACAGTAAAACGCGGTTGCTCATTCGGGGCTGGGCCGTTAAACTAAAGGGAGCGGCGTTTGCTTGACGGACAAGTCATGAGAACGCCATTTTGTTGTCAAGGATGCGGGATATGAGCCGCTTTCGGATGTCAGAATCGGATCGGACCAAGCTGGTGGAAAAACACCGGTGATAAGTAAGGAGTCTTTACATGAGTGTGCAAACACCTACATTAGAAGAAGCGCAGGGTCTCCTGCAAAAATATTATGGCTACCCCGACTTCCGTGAGGGACAGAAAAAGATCGTAGCCAGTCTGCTGGAACGTGAAGATACGTTGGGTATTATGCCAACTGGGGGCGGTAAGTCGATCTGTTATCAGATCCCCGCTCTGTTATATTCGGGTCTGACGCTTGTTGTCTCCCCGTTGATCTCATTGATGAAGGACCAGGTCGATGCGTTGACGACCGCCGGAATTGCTGCCGCGTATATTAATAGTACACTTAGCGGCAAAGAAGTGAATGATCGCATCCGCGCGGCGCAGCGCGGTGAGCTGAAGTTGCTTTATGTCGCGCCTGAGCGACTGGAGCTGGATTGGTTCCGCGAGGAGATGGGCTATTTGCCGATCTCTTGCGTTGCCGTGGATGAGGCCCACTGTGTATCGCAGTGGGGGCATGATTTTCGGACAAGCTACCTGGCGGTAGCGCCGTTTGTGGACAGTTTGCCGGAGCGGCCGGTAGTTGCGGCCTTTACGGCGACAGCGACGCCCGAGGTCATGGGCGATATTCTGCGGTTGCTGCGTTTGCAGGACCCGCAGACATATGTGACCGGACTTGGGCGGGATAATCTGGCGTTTAGCGTGCTGCGCGGCGAGAGCAAGAAGGACTTTGTCCTGAATTATGCGCGCGAGCATGCTAGCGAGCCGGGCATTGTGTACGCCGCGACTCGTAAGGACGTGGACGATCTGCATCAGCGTTTGTTGCAGGCGGGATTACCCGCAGGACGCTACCATGCTGGCATGACGGACGATGAACGGTCCCAGAGCCAAGAAGCTTTTTTGTACGATGATATCCGAGTGATGGTGGCGACCAATGCGTTTGGGATGGGGATTGATAAGTCGAACGTGCGTTACGTTATTCATAACAGCATGCCGAAAAATATGGAGGCATACGTGCAGGAAGCCGGACGTGCAGGCCGGGATGGAGAGCCAAGCCAGTGTATTCTGTTATTCGGGGCACAAGACATTATCACCCAAAAGTTCCTGATTGAGCAGAATCCGATGGACGGCGACCGCAAACAAAATGATTACCGGAAGCTGCAACAGATGGTGGATTACTGTTACACAACGCGTTGTCTGCGCAGTGCGCAGCTGGATTATTTCGGTGAGGTGCATGACGATACACCTTGCGGTACTTGCAGTTCCTGTACGGACGACCGCGAGTTGGTAGACATGACGATTGATGCACAGAAAATATTCAGCTGCATTCACCGGATGCGTGAACGGTATGGTGTATCGCTGGTCGCTTCGGTGCTCAAAGGCTCCCGTGCCAAAAAGGTGCTTGATTATGGATTCAACTCTCTGCCAACCTACGGCGTGATGGGTAATCGGACAGAACGTGAGATTTCGGAGATCATCAACGTGATGGTATCCGAAGGATATCTGATGCTGTCCGAGGGACAGTATCCGGTCGTTCGTCTGCAACCACTTGCGGTGGAAGTGCTCAAAGGCCAGCGTGAAGTGATGCAGCGTGTTGTCCGCAAGACAGCGGCAACGGCTTCGGGTACGAACTACGGCGGACGTCGTGGTCGCGATGCCATGCCATCTGCGGTCAACGAGACCGTATTTGAACAGCTTCGTCTGATCCGGCGAGATCTGGCGGCGAAAGAGCATGTGCCATCGTACATTATCTTCAATGATGCGACCCTTCGTGAGATGAGTGTGGTATGTCCACAGACAGAACGTGACATGCTGGATATCAAAGGGGTCGGTGAGGTCAAGTACCGCAAGTACGGACTGCCGTTCCTGGAGTTTTTCCAGAAGCAATCGGGCGAAGAAGTGGATACAGATGATGATGCGTTTTACGAGTATGAGTGAGTATGATCAATTATGAGCGAGTTTAGCTGGCGTTATGGAGTGAGAATTTTTTTGCATTCGCCATTTCAAGTCTTGAAGTTCATGACACGTAAAGCTTAATTGATCAAAAAGTTGATGGATATGCTTCATACAAGTCGATGGTTCGTCCATGATACGGGGGAAGCGTTCGGCAGGAGGTTCGAGGCTAAAGCCTAAAGGCTCAAGGCAGTAAAATGTGGATATCGAATTGTGGATGGAATGCGAATGAGGTCTTTTACAGGTTGAAGTTGGTTGTCTTGTCTCTGTAGAGTGGACAAATGGTGGCGAATTGTCTTTCAAAGGGTGGACATTGGCGTTAGAAATGGCTAACCTTATCGTATACATCATGTAGTATTATCATGTGTGTTTCATACTGTATGTTGTGGTTTGGGTTTGGCGGGGTGTATATGTCTTTTTGAAAAGAGTGTCCACTCTTTGAAAGACAAAAGTTGGATATGTCCTTGAGACATGGAATGGCTAGTTCAAAAGAGGTTTAGATGAACAGCATCCGGGGCAGGATGGCTGTGCAGCTTTCCTTTTATCAAAAAAATATGGTCTGGGTGTCCAGGCAAAGGTTGTGAACCATGAAGGTTATTCTTTCTACATTAAATGCAAAGTACATCCATACCTCTTTGGCCTTGCGATGTCTGAAGGCGTACAGTGAGAAGGATTTTGATATTGACCTGGCGGAGTATACGATCAAGGACCCGGTGATGAATATTGTGTCTGATCTGTACCAGCGCGGCGCGGACGTGATTGGTTTCTCTTGTTACATCTGGAACATTGAAGAGACGATCAAGGTCATTGATAACCTGAAAAAGGTTATGCCGAACGTGAAAATTCTGCTGGGCGGGCCGGAAGTGTCCTACGACACGGAATATTGGATGAACCGGATTCCCAATGTGGATTTCATCGTGATGGGTGAAGGGGAAGAGACGCTGCATCAGCTTTTGATGGAGCTGGAAGGAAGCAAGAAGTTCCACTTTGTCTATGGACTGGCATATCGCAAAGGGGAAGAGGTCATACTCATGCCAGGACGCCCGAAAGCGGATCTGAACGATCTGCCATCACCGCACCGTTTTGATGAGGATATCCCGGAGCTTGGGAAACGGGTTGTTTATTTTGAGACCAGTCGGGGCTGTCCGTTCAGTTGTCAGTTCTGTCTGTCCAGTATAGAGGTCGGCGTGCGCTATTACGATATTGAGCGGACGAAGTCGGACATTCTGTACCTGATTGAGAAGGGCGCAAAGCTGATTAAGTTTGTGGACCGGACGTTCAACATCAAGCGGGATTATGCGCTCGAAATGTTCAAATTCCTGATCGAGAATCATCAGGGGACGGTGTTCCAGTTTGAAATTACGGCGGATATTATGCGTCCCGAAGTACTGGACTATCTTGCAGAGAATGCGCCGCCGGGCACATTCCGGTTCGAGATCGGGGTTCAGTCCACGAATGATCCGACCAATGAACTGGTGAAACGTCGCCAGAACTTTACCAAGCTGAGCCGGACCGTGAACAAGGTAAAAGCCAGCGGGAAAATCGACCAGCATTTGGATCTCATCGCCGGACTGCCGGAGGAAGATTACAATACGTTCCGCAAAACGTTTAACGATGTGTTTGCACTGGGGCCGGAAGAGCTTCAACTCGGATTCCTCAAAATGCTACGTGGTACAGGTCTGCGTCTGGATGCGGAGAAGTATAACTACACATACATGGATCACGCGCCGTATGAGATTCTGGGCAGTGACGTGTTGCCGTTCAGTGACATCGTACGCCTGAAGCGGCTGGAGGATGTGTTGGAGAAATACTGGAACGCACACCGGATGGACCATACGCTGAAGTATCTGATGGAGCAGGAGTTCAACTCGCCGTTTGATTTCTTCCAGGCGTTCGGGGATTACTGGGAAGGTCAGGGTTGGCAGAAGATTGGTCACCAACTGGAGGATTTGTTCACTCGTCTGCACAGCTTCCTGGAGTCGCGGAATACGCCGCATATGGATATCGTGCTTGGCCTGATGAAGCTGGACTATTTCCTCGGTCACAAATACAAACCACGCAAAATCTGGTGGGAAGATCCGCTTCAGAAAGACCAGTGGGCGGGTTATATGAAAACGTTGGCTGAACGTCCAGAAGACGTTCGACTGCCACGTGTTGCCGGCGCCGCAGGCACGGCTTGGTTGGAAAGCAGCGGCACGGGTGCGAGTGTCGCTGCGGGAAGTTCGGCTGCTGCCGGAGAAGACTCTGCCGCAGATGCGGCGGGTGTGATCGGCAGCGAAGTCGGGGATGCAGCGTCGCTCACTTCGGGCGACGCAACAGGGTCCGCCGCGGATGGAGCGGCGGACATGGTGGACGGCAACGCTTCGCGTGCGTTGCCGATGACCTCGGCCATGACCGCACAGACGGTCATGGGTGCCCGTGCTTTCGCCGACCTTGGTCTCGGCGAAAAGGAACTGCAGAAGCACACCGTATTGGATGTGCTTCCGTTCCGGCTTGAGCGTGTGCTAGCTGGCGCCAGCCCGCTTGCCGCGAAAGGCCGGACGCTGCTGGTCGTTGTGTACCAGCAGCATGAAGGGCAGCAGGCGCAGTATTACACGCTGCCGCTGGGAGAAGAAGCCGCTGCCATGTAGGTGCAGCGGCCTGAGATAAGCTACATGGCTAATTGGTGCCATGTAGCAAGAGGAAGCGCCACGACTATGCGGTCGTGGCGCTTTTTTTCGTGCATCGCGGCTTTGTGCTCGTGATGCTACCAAGGTGGGCACCGCGATCATTGACGCGGTGCAACCCCATTGGGCGCAGCACCTCACCCTCACGTGGCTTGCTATTGCACAAGCCGCGCTCCGGTTTACCTTTTACAAGTAAAGCATCATTTAAATCGGAGAAATCAACATGATATAATCAAAACAAAATGGATCAAGGAAGGATAGTTAGAAAACATGGATGATTTTACGAAGAAACGCATTCAAAAGATTATGGACCATTACACCGAGAATGCTGTACCCGAGCATGTGAAAAGTCAGATGAAGATTAGTTATAAAATCAGAGGTAACCATGTGACATTGATTGAAGAAAGACAAGCCTTTCAAAGCGATAAATGGGTACAATTGCCGGTAGCACAATTCAGAATGGATGAGAAGGTATGGAAAGTGTATTGGCAGGACAGTAAAGGAAAGTGGCATTACATCGATGATATCGATCCGAACGAAGATTTTGAAACACAGCTCAAGATCGTGGACGAAGGTCATAACGGAATGTTCTGGGGTTAATTTTTCTGAAAAGGCGTTGGGGGGGGGAAGTAACCCAATTAATATTAAAAGATCTGAATATCAAACCGCAAACCTTTGAAGAGACGGATACCTTCTTTAAGCTGGCGCTCATCTTTAAAGTGAATTTGGAGGCCACAGAATGGACCTGAAGACGTATCTCGCAGAGCATTTTCCAAACCTGACCTTAGAACCGCCTCTTTTTTATAATTGGGATGTTGCAATACGATTCGAACTTGGTAATCTTCTGATGTTTGGAACGAATACGGAGCATTACATGGAACAAGTGTATCATCGATCAGTTGAACTATTTAAGGCTCTTCATGATCAAGAAGATGAAATCCTATTAATAACTCAAGCTTATTTTGCAGATAAGGCTAAACACAAAGTGAAGAAATTGAACCTGTACAGAAAATATATCAAGAAGAAAGGGCCGATTAGAGCCTTAAGACTTGAGATATTTCCAGGTTTGGATTGTGAACCGGATGACATCCTAGACCCAAGGAACAACATGTATAGGTACTGGACTAAATGTAGAGTTGAGGACTTGAAATATAATCAGTTAATCAAAGCTATATGTAATCATGATGTTGGAATTAAGCCAAAGATTTATCATAGGGTGTACATCATTAATATAAGTCAGAAAACGATATTTCATATCTATGATGATAGAGGTTGCGATGTTATTTCAGCATCAAGACAAGCACTAACGGATATCTATACAGAATATAACGATTGGATTTTAGATTATGATCGAGACAGAATTAACAATGTATTTCTAGGATAATGGGGTGGATGTTCCAAGACAGTTCTCGGATGTTGATTGAGCAGGGATTATGTATTATTTGAAATACAGGTTTGGAAAAAACTATAAGAGTGTTCCGATGTAAGGAGTATGGATTATGGATAAAAAAGAGAAGAAGATTATTATTGCTATAATTGTACTTGCTGTAGTTGTATTAGGAGTTATATGGTACCTAAAAGTAGGCTATCTATTAAAGAAACCGGAGATGCCCGAAGCAAATATTGCAATTCAGACCCAAATGGTGGATGGTGGTGCGATCAGTTTACGAAATGCTGATTACACGGAAAATCAAATCAAGATTGGATATGAAGTGAAAGGGTTTAGTTTGGAGGAATATAATATTGCTTGTGAGCTTTATCGTGACGGACATTTGATTTCAACTTCTGGCTCAACAGGTGGAGGTTTGATAGAACTGGACGAAAAGCATTATTACTTCATTGGTTATGAGAATATAACTGAAATGAATCTGCCTGAATCTATACATCTAAACGTGGAGATTAAAGTGATACCCAATGATTTTAGACAAAAATCGATAACTTCAACATTTGACGTTAGTCTTGATAAAGAAGTGAAATAGATTAAAGAGGGCAGTAAATTTTGATAGAAGAAATTCAAGGAGGGTCCTATGAAGACCATCGTTTATATGGTAAGGCATGGGGAGTCACCGTATACGGAAGGAACGGAAAGAACGAGGGGGCTTACCCTGGAGGGCAAGATGAATGCAGAACGAATAACGGAAATTTTAACGAATGAAGGAATACATTCCATCGTCTCAAGTCCTTATGCTAGGGCGATTCTAACCTTAGAAGGTGTGGCAGCAGCGTTAGGATTAGATATTCAGATCATGGAGGATCTGCGGGAAAGGCATTTTTCAGATGATATGATTGCAGACGAAGAATTTGAGCCTGCTTCGAAGAAAATGTTTGATGACCCTGATTATGCATTGCCAGGAGGCGAGTCGAACACGGTTTGCCAGAATAGAGCAGTGGGCATGTTGAAACAGATTTTAGAAGAATACAAGGGCAAAAAAGTGGCGATCGGCACACACGGACATGTAATGACGTTGATGATGAACTACTTTGATTCGAGTTACGGATTGGATTTTATGAATCAAACCAAGAAACCGGACATTTATCGATTACAATTTGACGAGATGGAATTAGAGAACGTGACAAGACTATGGGGCGAATAGGGTGAAAGTGAATAGGCGAGAACGCTTGTTCATAATTTTGGTTACAGATAAAGTATAGATATAATTGAATTTTAGAGGGGTGACTCCAATGACGTTACAAAACTTGTTTCATCAAAAACCAACGAAGTTATGGAATGAAAGAATGATTGAAGGCGGAGATGAGCTCTTCACAGAAGAAAGATTACTCAAGTCTGATCAAGCCCTGGATACATATTTGCACCAATTAATAGCATTACAAGAAACACAAGATTCTGAGCGCATGATGAAGGCTGTAGAAGAAGTGGTGGTTGCCTTTAATGAAATGAATGAGGCCAATGGTTACTTTATTGAAACGATGGAACGTGAAGAATTGGCTGATTTTATAGACAAGGCGGCTAGGTTGGCTGGATTAGACATCCATGAGGATGAAGATATTACGGAAGAATGGAGAGAGTGGTAATTCAGCAGAACAGTGTTTTCCAATTTTGAATGATAAGGGTGATCAATATGGAACGAGGAATTATTATATTTTTGAACGGAACGTCAAGTTCGGGGAAGACAAGCATTGCGATGGAAATGAAAAATCAGGGAGACATTCCGTTTCATCATCTATCTGTAGATCAATTTCTTCATAATTATGATCAATTTATCGATACTACATATCCAGATATGATACCAACAAGAGAAGTAGAGCACCATGTCATGACAGATATCCTGTTCGACCCGATCAATTCGTTGTACTGTGCAACCATTAAACTGTTTTCGGAGATGGGTTTGAATTTCATCGTGGATACAGTCATCAGCAATGACAAGTGGTTTAATGATTTTTATGAGTTACTATCGGATTATCCGATATTGTTTGTAGGTGTGCAGTGCTCAAAAGAAGAACTCACCAGAAGAGAGCAGAGCAGGGGAGATCGAGAGATTGGACTTGCCCATTCCCAGTTCGACTACATCTACTCCTATGATGAATATGACCTGGAAGTAAATACGGAAGAGCTTAGCTCAGCTGCATGTGCGGAAAAGATATTAAGTTATATGAAGTCTGATCAGGAATACTTGGCATTTAGGAAGCTAAGCAGAAGAGACTAAGAGACTGCAGCTGATTGCGTCAGATCATATGATATATATTTCAAATGAAAGTTAGGGATTTGGCCAAATCTTTTTCTTAGCGTTGCCAGGACCTAATAAGTAGATATCATCAACATTCCCATAAGTATTAGAAAATGAAATTGTGAAGTCTTTACTACCACCGATAGGAAGTTTACTGCCTTTAATCTGAATGAAAAGTGAATTGTTGTCAAGTGAGAGGTAGTAGCCGTGATATCTGCTAATACTGTCTGCAAATCCACCTTTTATAGTAATAAGCTCAGGAGAAACTTCAGTTCTCGTAACCATTGTCTCGTCAGGATCGACAACCTTGTTCAACATATAAAATCCAATGATAATAGGAACAACGACAATAATAACTGCGCTAACAATGATGCTAAACTTCATGTTTGGTCGCATACTCATGATTCACCTCATAATTAGATGATATGAATCGATGTCTCAATACTCATTGGGCATCGATTTATTGTATTTAATCAGAACAGAATTCAACGTTTAGAAATATTAGGCTCATTTAAATAATATACTAATTCATTTTTTTGTAGAGATAGGGGGAGGTCACGATGGAAATTAACGCTAAGAATTCAGAAGATCATATCCAACACATGTTAAAGGCAATCATTGAAAAAACACAATCCATTATCAAAGATAGTCATAAACAATCCTTTGGCTCTTTGGAATATTTCTTGGAGCACATTATAGCGTATCGGAATGAACAACAATACATGTCTAACGAGTGGCATATCCGCACACCGCGCTGGCTAGGGGAGTATGGAAATACACCGGAAGAAGAAAAGCTTCTTTCAGACATTTACCTACTGCAAGCATATATCACTGAAACATTAAAGGGCGGATAAGCGGCTTACGATGTCGCATTAGTCCGGCTCAAATGTCGCAAAAGTACATGGTAACGCAATGCAGAGATCGTTTATACTCTCTTTATGTTTCGATAATGAAAATCATTATCAGTATTATACATAAGGGGGATTCATCATGAATCAAGGAACAAAGAGGCAGGCTGCCGGAAGCAAGGCATATGCTGCTCACAAATCACGATTATTCATGGGCTTGATGTTAGCCCTTATTCTTGTCCTGACGGCTTGTGGTGCCGGAACAGGTACAGATAGCGGTAAACAATCTGCGGCAACGCCAGCGGAGACACCTGCGAATGCGGAAACGCAGTCGGACGGAGCTTTTCCCGTAACGATCAAGGGTATGAAGGGTGACATCACTCTAAACGAAAAACCACAGAAAATTGCAGTGCTTGATGTTAAGTTCCTGGATCAAATGTTAGCCGTTGGCGAGAAGCCGGCAGGCAGTGTTATCGCTGGAGGTAATACTGATTTTCCAGAATACTTAGGCGATCAACCGAGTGACGTACAGGTACTGGGTACACGGGATGAGCCTAATCTGGAAGCGATTGTAGCCCTAGATCCTGATCTGATTATCATGACGGATTTCCAGGAGAAACAGTATGAGAGTGTAAGCAAAATTGCACCTACCCTGGTACTCGATTTCTACGAAGACTGGCGTGATACGTTAGCTACGGTGGCTAAACTTACAGACAAGCAGGACGAGGCAGAGAAAGTGCGCATAGCCTATGAGGAGAAAGTCGCTGGTCTGAAGGCACAGCTGACAGAGAAAATGGGAGATGAGACAGTCGCTCTGATTCGTCCGCGTAAAGAAGGTATCCGTGTCCATGGCATCGAGCACCGCACAGGCGGCATTTTGTATAATGATTTGGGCTTAAACATGCCTGAACTCGTTAAAGAGATCAAGGATGATACCTCCGTTGAAATCTCGATGGAGAAGGTTCCTGACATTGGGGCAGATCGTTATTTTGTGCTGTCGGATGAGCTGTTTGCGGCAGAGGCAGAGGCGATGGTGAGTAATCCCGTGTGGAAGTCCCTTGATGCTGTGAAAAATAACCGCACGTATGACGTTAACTCAACATTGTGGATTGCATATTACGGACCTCTTGCGATTAATCTTATTGTAGATCAGGCATCGGAAGCCCTGCTCGGATCGAATTAATATGAACCCATATCTCTCGACAGACTTATGGAAAGAGACAGTGGAGGATTATTCGATCTTGCTCGGTGAGCCACCTGAACATAGTGTCCGTACCATTGCTCTAAGTGAGTTGCATGACGAAGCGGCATGCCGAGAGTACATCAGCTGGTTTCAGGAGTATATCGATGCTCCTGACATGAAGGTTGCCGCTTCCATGTTAGCCAAGCGAATTGGCTATCTGTGGACGGCTCCGCTGGTGACCGCGATGACTTTTCATCATCAGCATGTTTCGTTTCAGCTGGAGAACAGCTTTCTCTATCATCCGGCGCTCTCAGATCATGAGGGCGGCACACGATTTCCTTTTCTAGCGGTGAATGGACTTCAGGCTGAAGGACTAACGGGAGACAGGGCAGTGTGGCGGGAAAAGGTGGTCGAGGAGATGTTTGCAGTACAACTTACACCGCTGTTAAAGACGCTTGCTGCGATTGCGCCACTTTCGATGAGTATTCTCTGGGAGAATATCATGGTACGTATCGGCCGACTATTCGCTCCTGATGAAGCCGAGACTGAGCAGGAAAGTAAGATCATTCGAGAGGACTTTTCATATCTGACGCAGGTGGCATCCGGGGAAGTGTTTGGTGAGAGGAAGAATCCGTTAACCCGCTTCACCGATTGTAAGGACAATGTGCATGTTGCCAAAAGCGAGCGAATTACCTGCTGTTTCTATTACCAGATGTCAGGCGAATATTGTCTCAAATGTCCGAAAATTGACAATGAGAAAGAATCTCAACTAAAATGACAACAGCAACAACTTTACCTTTGCTATTGTCAGGAGATGAGAAAAATGCCGCTGCAAGAACAGACAAGTCTATGGAGTGATACGGCGATCAAGATGCTTGACGGGGATAGCGGTACTTTGCAGACAGGCAGCGTTTTACACGAAACGGATTTAACTTCAAATGTGCTGCTGGCATATGGAGGGGAAGGGGAGCTTGCAATGGATGGCGAGGGTTGCCACATTGGAGCTTCTTTTGCCTGTCATGTGGTGAAGGGATCATCGTACACGCTGACGGCCAGATCAGTTTCGGAGAGGAATCACAGCAGAAAACTGTTCGGGTTCAGAAATACGCAACCTTTATGTTTTGATGGGACTATCCATATAATGGTGTAAAAAGAGTTGATATCAGATTGCCCCAAAATCCAGCTTGTACATCAACTTTTTAGTCAATTCCAAGCTTTAACCAACGTTTGTTCATCAGTTTACTTATCAGAACACTCATTACAAATAAGATACCATTATAGACAATAACCGTTAATACATTACTTAGAGAAATGAAATTGCTCCCTTGTACAAACACTTGGTCAATATGGGAATAAAGGAGATTCGAAGCGTCGAATACAGCAACATATGTTAATTTATCAGAACTAGCTACTAAAACGACACCTAATATCCAGTATAAGATGCTTAAACCAATACTCATCAAGATGTTAGATGAAAGCAAACTGATTGTCCCAATAATGAGGATATATTGTGTGACTACAGACGTCAACAAAAACACCATAAGAAAAAACAGGCTAAAATCCTTGTACATCATAGATACAAATGAAAGTAATATTGTAATTAAAATAAGCGATTCCATAAAAAGTACAGCAACTTTATTCAAAAAAAATCTAAGACTGTCATACGATAATAATCTATAAAACAGAATGGTTTTATTAGAGTATTCTTTATTAACGAAGAATGCAATGATAAACGAGAACATTAAAAATCCAAATTGAGTAAACACAGTATACGTACTGAAGAGATACTCTCGATAACTTAGAGATGTAACTTTATCAATTCCAATAGGAAGGAACCAACCGATTAAGAACGACAATACAAAAATAAGTGCCAGAAACATAAATACTTTATTAAATAGGCTTTTTGCAAATTCAATCATAGTCACTAGTCCTCAATATATATTTTTATTAGTTGATCTTTGTCCTCGTATTGCACTAGTTTTTTGTCTTGAAAGAGGAAGTACCTTCCCTCGATGTTTTTGAGATCTGATAAATTGTGAGTGATGTTTAATATGATTTTGTTTGAATACTGCTTGCTATAGATATTAAGAAATTGGTGAATCTCATTGACTGTTTTTTTATCAAGAGAATTAGTGATCTCGTCCAGAATGATAATCTCTTTATTTTCTAAAAGAAATGATACCAGCTTAAGCTTCTGTTTCTGTCCATCACTTAAATTTTTAATGAGAATGTTGGATGGTATATTTTCAATATTCAATAAATCACTAAGCTGATCCAACATCATCCGATCATATCTTTTAATTAATATCTTAAAAAGCAATTTTGCGGAAATATCTTCAGGTATATTAGAATAACTTGAGATTACGGTTAGATTTGAGGATAGTTGTTTCGGGAAAAAACCGCTCTTATTTAGAATAAAGTCTTTCGCCAATCTGGATTTCCCCACACCGTTCTTCCCTACAATATGGTTGACACTCCCTGGTTGAAAATGTAAATGTGCGTGATCAAGCAAGAGATTATTTTTGATTCTTAACGTATAGCCACTTATATCTAAAACCATGGCATGAATTCCTCCTCTTTCAAAACCACAATAATACTGAACGTATAGCTAGTAAAACTCCAATAATCTGAATTATTTTAATAATCAAATGATTTTTCTTAGAGTTTTCAAATTCATCTTTATTTAGGAGTGTAAGTAAAATTTTATATCCATCAGAGTTCAACACGGGGATCACATTCCATAATAATGCTAAAAAGAAGAAAATATATGATACCGACAACATATCCATTTTCAAGAATAACGTATTGATGATCTGGAACGTTAAAATAATGAATAAATTTATGTAAATACCTGCTGAATGAACAATGAGCTTTTCTTTTTTGGATAACATATAAATATCGTTTAGTTGAACATAAAAAGAAGGAAAAACATAAAAGTTCATTTTGAATCCAACTTTATTATGCTTCCGCCCAAAAAAATTCATGGATTTTATGTGGCCTAGCTCATGAATAAAGACATTAAAAATCATGTAAGAAGCAAAAATGAAATAGTTTTTCAGGTTATGTTCAAACCCAGGGAATTTATAACCGAAAAAATGAATAAAATAAAGATTAGACACAAGTAGTATTAAAAAAATTGTGATATAAATGGTGAAATTCACAGAATTAATTTTACTCTTATATTCGGTCAACTGCTCCTTTAAAGTTTCATTTAAATGGATAATACTTGTCTTATAAAATTCTTTTTTGCACTTATCTTTAACAAAGACTTCGTTTTCTACAAAAATTTCATATTCTTCGTTTTCAAACGTAAAACACTGCTTCATACCATATTCTCGTAGTAATTCATCATATATGGTGTTAACAAATCAATATTCTCTTCCGTTTTAAATAAAATATTGCAAATGTTACATATTGATGAAAATTGTTCCGGAATTTTAATATGATTAAATTCAGGGTTGCTCTGAACTATATCAATAAACCATTTAAACCCTTCCTTTCTCATAATGTAAAATAGAAGATTGGCGTTTAATTTTTCAATGGTTCTGTCAAACGTTTGATCCATACTTTCTCTCAAATGCAATTTGGTATCAAATACCGCTGGCGAGCAACAAGGATATATTTGACCATCAAAATGATACACGACTTCAAATCCAGGACAATGCAAACTCCTTTCGTTACTGAGTTTATAAATATGTTGAAAGCTGTCCGGTTCTTCATGTTTTGCTTCTCCAACTGGCATGAGTGGGAACTTTGTCACTCTGATCCCAAGCAAAGATTCTCCCATATATTCTAATATACGATTAGACATTTTACTTTTTGTTACAGCCATATTTAGCGCCACGCTCGTATTAGAGAAGTCTCTGCTACATTCCAGTATATTTTTAATGGCGTCTGCTTTAACGTATGGTTCATGAAATTCATCATAACTTATTGTTAGATTGGTCACATTGTAATACTCCATGTCGTTAAAATACTGTTCTGTTTTTTTTCTACTCATACCCCAAAAGCCGTTACTAATAAGGGTGATTCTCTTCTGATGAGGTTTTATAATTTCTAATAGCTCTTGTAAAAATGGATAGTTCAAAAAAATTTCTCCACCTGTGAATGAAATCAAGTTTACTTTTTTATTTTCAGCCAATTCATGGGCAAGTTGTCTTATGTAATTTGGCTCCATAGACTGAGTCGAGGCTGGAGAACAAGAAAAGCAGCAATGAGCGCAGGCTGCGTTACATTTCGCTCCCAGGTTTATGACCGCATTGTTATACATGAACATTTCCTTTCTACCGTTCTTAAATGAAGTGAGATGTAAAAGCGTTATTTCATACACAGTCGCTCGAAATTCCTACTAAATAATTCCTAATAAAGTAGCCAGACCCCATAATTAGTGGTTGGCAGTCTTCAGGCGCAAATTGTGCCAGAGCTCACATGAGTAATTCCCGTATGTATCAAAATTGATGAAGAAGCTTGGAGCTTTAGATGACTCAACCACTAATTTGAGTTTTAGCTTTTATGGAATTCACAGATTCAGAAAAGACATTTTACTTGCTTCCGCCTCCTGAACCTACAATCCAAGCACCCTCTCCAGATCTGACAAAATACCACATATCATTAACTTTAGCCAGTTTCTCCGATTTAGAAATCAATTCTTTAATCTCTAATTTTTTCATATGTATTCACCTCCTTCTAATTACCACCATTATACATGTAATTGTTATACAGACAAGTTAAAAATATGTGAAACCTATTAAATGATTGGATACTGCTGGGGATTAACGAGACTTTGATCAACATTGCTGAATCTTCGCCTAACAACTGAATATTCGTTTCCCTCATAGTGTTCTGACCATTGCTTTGCCTGAGCTGCATGACGAAGAGGTGTGCCGAGTCCGAAAATTGACAATGAGAAAGAATCTCAACTACAATAACAACAGCAATGATTATGCCTATGTGATTGTCAGGAGATGAGAAAAATGCCGCTGCAAGAACAGACAAGTCTATGGAGTGATACAACGATCAAGATGCTTGACGGGTATAGCGGTACTTTGCAGACAGGCAGTGTTCTTAGCGAAACTGAATTAACTTCAAATGTGCTGCTGCTGGCATATGGAGGGGAAGGGGAGCTTGCAATGGATGGCGAGGGTAGCCACATTGGAGCTTCTTTTGCCTGTCATGTGGTGAAGGGATCATCCTTTACGCTGACGGCCAGATCAGAGGACATTCATTATATTGTCATTATGTACAAGGCTTCTTCCATAGAGGGTGCCTCTCTTGTTGTGCCTTCATATCGCAAGCACCCGCTGCGCAGGTCATTTGTTCAAAACTCGGCAACCCATGCGGAATGGATCGAAAACGCCGAAAAAATCGTTGTCAAATGGCGCCGCGGTGAAGGACTGGAACGTTTCTATGCCAACGCTTTGCTTCAAGGAATGATCTACGAGCTGATCATGGAGTATGAACGGGGTCAAGGGGGAGCGGAGTCCGACATGGTGGATGTAGTCGCTTCTTATATCACATCGCACTATCGTCAAAACTTGGAGCTAAAAGAGCTGGCAGCCCTGGCGGGCTGTAGTGTAAGACAGCTGCAGCGACGATTCAAACAAGAGAAGCAGCTTGGACCGATGGAATACGTCATTCAGCTGCGTATGGAAAGTGCCTCACGCATGCTGCGTCATACGGATGCGTCCATTGGGGAAATTGCTGAAAAAATGGGCTACCGCGACATGTATTATTTCAGTAGGGCATTTAAAAAATATAATGGCGTCCCACCGCTACATTACCGGCATGCCGCCGCTTCGAGAAGAGATGCAGACTATGCGAATGCTTTGCTGCAACATCGCACAGCTTCTTCCTATGAATCAGCCGAAGGCCCGGTCATCTGCCATATGCGCGGGGAGTACACCGTCACCGAAATAGCACAGCGTATAGCTGTCCTCGATGTGCAATATGCTGATCATTTGCTTGCACTGGGCTTGTCTCCGGTAGGAAGTGTCGGACTTGGAAGTAGCGTGTTAACGTTCCCTCAATCACTCCGGTCAGGACTCCAGCATACAGCATTACTTGGTACGTATGAATACCCCGATCTCCAGGCGGTAGAGCGACTTGCGCCGGATCTGATTATTTGCACCGAGGTGCATGATCAGCACCATGAACTGTTAAGTGGAATCGCTCCAGTACTCATGTTCAAGCGTAACGAAAACTGGCAGACCATTCTAAGTCTGTTCGGTGAACTGACAGGCAAGCGAGCAGAGGCCAAGCAGATTATCGCGGATTATCATCGCCGAACAGCTTTGCTATCCGAGGAATTGTCCTCCGTACTGGCAGGAAAAAGTGTGGCATTGATTCGTCCACTCGATTCCCTCGTGCGCGTCCATTCTGCTGCTCATCGCACAGGCGCTGTGTTGTACCGGGATCTGGGTCTGCCCGTTCCGTTATTTGTGGCAGATACCACCGACACGGCCTATCATATCTCGGTTGAGAGATTACCTGCAGTACAGGCTAGCCACTACTTTTTGCTGAGTAATGAGTTTATGCAGGATGGGATATCTGCGACCGAGCAACGTGTCTGGGGGATGCTGGATACGGATGAAGGCCAGCACATACACTCGGTCGATGCCGCAACATGGATCGGTTGTTATGGGCCGACAGGTATTAATGGGATAGTGGATCAGATTGAACAGGCGTTGTTGGCTTGATAGGTAGTTGCTGGCGCTAGCCCGCTTGCAGCGAAAGTTGGTACGCTCTACCTTTTTTAAAGTTGATATGTTCCAAATGCATCGGAAGGTCGTCGGATTCCCCATGGGATAAAGAAGGGCCTTTTTGTTTTATTACTATACGGAAGGTTCCACTGCATACTCGCGTCCTGTACAACCCTGCATATATTCAGCGTATTCAAAGCCTATTGGATCGATTGGATAAGGGGTTGAGAAAACTAATAAATCTCCCTTATTAGCCAATTCACCTTCGCAATTGTAACAATATGGGTTATCATATACGTAGTTCAGGCACAAGTAGGAGGTGACTTAATGAGAAAAAATATTGCAATAATCATACTAATGGTTGGATTGGTAATAAGCATGTACTTCAACTATCAATTCAAAGCGTACAAAGATAATCAAGAAGTTGAATACACGGTTAAACTAAATCATGGAACTCAAATGGGTATAAAAGAATCAATCTTTAATTTAGATAATGTGATAAAAAGCTTAGAGGACGGCTCTTCGAAGGAAACAGTCATACATGCCTTAGGAAATGTGGCGGTATCTTTGAAAGTTGGTGAAGAATCATTTGTCTTTCTGAAATCCGACTTCAGGGAAGATCAATTATCATCAACTTATTTAATCTATAATGTGTTTAGAGATATGTATACGCATATAAGAGTAGAAATCATAGGCGAAATTTTATCGAATAAGATATCGCTAGAAAAAGAATCGAGAAATCAACTGATTAAGGATATTGGAGTGCTTAAACAAGATTTGGAGTATATCGATAGTCAATTTAACGAGGATATTCTGAAAGAACAAAGTCCTAAGTGGATTGAAAACAGATGGAAAGAGTTAATTGGAGAGATTGTAAATCGAAATACGGATTATAAGTTATATGAAAGAATGAAAATGAAATACAATCTATAATGAGTTCGTGAGAGACTATGATATAGGCGGATAACCCCGCACCAACTAACTGTGCTCATGTAGCAGCACCCTTTCGGGTGCTTTTAAGCCGGTGGTGGGTTAGCATCTACGAAACGACATCAAACCATAAGGAGGCCAATTACGTGATTAGATTGTGTAAAAGCATGGATACGGATGTAATGTATCAGATTATTAATGATGCAGCAAAGGCATACAAAGGAGTAATTCCTGACGATAGGTATCATGAGCCTTATATGACATTGGAAGAGCTAAAGTGCGAAATGAACGATGGTGTAGTATTTTGGGGGTTTGAAGAAAAAAATCAATTATTAGGAGTTATGGGAATTCAAGATAAGGGTGATGTATGTTTAATTAGACACGCATATGTACGAACAAACCAACGGAATAGCGGAATAGGTACGAAGCTTTTAACTCATATGGTGGCTTTAACAAATAAACCGATCTTAATAGGGACATGGGACTCAGCTGAATGGGCTAAGAAATTTTACTTAAAGAATGGTTTTAAACTGGTAGCACCTGATGAGAAGAAAAAGCTATTAAATACCTATTGGAATGTTCCAGAAAGACAAATTGAGACCTCTGTAGTCTTATGCGATAGCAAGAGGGCCACTTGACAAAATTTCAGAATATACAAGTTCAAATTAAATTAAAATTGGTTTCGTATAATATCATATTCCCGCGTAGGGGCTTGCGCCCTTTGATCTGCCCGTAATATTTCTGTGGAATGGATTAGCAGGTACATCCATTCCCTAAGATAAGGGCTATCTAAAGGGGGGCGTCGTGATGCTGGAACATTCCAGAAATTAATAAATCAAAATTTGAAAAGAGGTTTTTTCCTAAAACCGCTTATGTTTAGTTCTGGACGCTTAAGTGAAAGACTATAAGGAGGGACATAATGAAGCTTTTTCGTGGAAAAGAAGCTTTAATTCAAGATACTGATCTTATAAAACCTTCAATATATACGCCTCTTGGAACAATTGAACTTTCACTTGCTGCCTCTGGCGAATGTTATTTTCCTACTCACTGTACTCAGCTCAAACATGGCGGATTGCTCTACCAATATTACTACGACTCGTTTGATTGCGAGTTAGTGCTCTGTAATCTGAACCACAATCTTTCTTCACCTCAGGAAGTAGACGAATGCTGGGGAGCCGTATTTAGAATCAAACCCAATGCATATCATCAGATAAGCACTTGTAGCTTTTCTGCTTTGTGGAAAGAGGGATACAGCTGGGAAGATTACGGATCTGACACGGGAGAAAATCTTGAAGCTGTCGAATATGAGAATGAACAGTACCGCTTACACATAGGAACCCAAGAAGAACCACTGATAATGGGAAAAAGAAACCAAGGTGATAGGACTCCTAAATCTCTTGCTTTGAACTCTGCTTTTGAGAAGTGTAGTTTTGTCTTACATTCTGATCAAGGCATTGAAGTATCTATGACAGAGATTAATTCCCACCAGATATGCCAAGTACATTTTTTAATAGCATGGAAGAGAAAAATAGAAGAGGATATTTCTACTTGGTTAGCTGTAGACCAGCCTACGAAAGAAATCTTAAAGGGAGAAGATATTTGGTAAACGATAAACGAAAAAAGTCTATAAGGACCAAGAGATACAACTTTGAGCAAGTGGTGGAAGAGTTGTAGTACTTTACATAAAAATAGAGGATGAATTTTGATATACGTCTAAGGTAGAAGGAGAGCGTGTAATGAACAACATAAACTCTCATAATTGCAACCTAAATATAAGGTATGACCTGCCTGTTGAGGTATGGGATAAAGTTTCTAAAGTATATGAGAGTATGCCAGGGTGGATTGGTTATAAAAGTGGAATTCCATATTGGTTTGGAACTGAAGAGGATGATGTTTTCATTGAAGCATCCGTTGAGCCTAGTGGATTATCATTTTATGCACAGATGAATAGCGATGTATGGATATCTTGGATAGAAACATTTAAGTTGGAAGCGTCAAAAGTGTTGGGTTTTGATGTTGGTGAACCTGAAGATGGATATGTGTGATGAATGAACGAAGTTGTAAGAATCATGGGCAGTGAATACCCACGCTGGGTGACATAGGTGTCTGGAGGTATTGTTGCAGATCATCAATGGTAAGCTCATTCAGTGGCATGATAACTCAACTGAGCTGCGTAAAATCTATAGTGAAACATTTATGTTGGAGGATCTAAACCAATAAAATGATCTAAAAAGGATAAAAAGAAAAAAATGATAACCTCTATTAGCATTGATGAACGGAATGGGACCACATTTAATGAAGAGATCGTTATGAAACCTACATGGGCAGACAGTTTACGTTTTTTGAGAAAACTCGATGGAGATAAATTTACATTAGTTTTTTTTGAGGTATCTGACACAGGTTCAGCATTAGTTGGAGGCGGACCGGAATATTTTGTAGTGTCTATTACAATGGATGAACATATATATACGCTTATGAACGATAAGCGGGGAAATAGTGAAATTTCTCTAGTGATTGGTGGTCAGTTAGGAAATTATTGCGATAACATTTGTATAGAATTAATACCCATGGTTGAAGTACTAAAGTATTTTTATGAAACTGGTAAACTACACGAATTACATCAATGGAAACAAGAATAATTACTGGTCAGTCAGGGTTCTCGGGCTCGTAAACACCAAAGGTTATGTGCAATTGTATTAAAAGAGTTGGAGTAGGTGAGTTCAGTGGTGGAGAGAAAATTCAAAAGTCATTTTTTTTATATTGTTTTACTGTCAGTTCCATTTGTAGTATTAGAGATTTTACTTTTATTAAAATATCCTAACACCGGGTTAGGCAGGATTATAAGCTTACCCATGACCTTTTTGGTGAATGGTATGATTATTCTGATCTTATCCAGTTTAGTTTATTATTTGCTTAGATACACCAGATTTAGAGTTGTTGGGCGAGTTATTCTAGGATTAACGATATGTTCAACTCTTATCGTAACAGTATGGTTGTATCCGCAGGATTCATCCAAACATATTTCAAAAACTATAGTAGAAGATATTAAGAGTTTATGGAGTAAATGAGGAATTCGCTTGGTATATATTTTCTGATTAATTATTATTTCTAAAAAATCCATACATCAATTCTTAAAGAGGTGAAACTCCTGAAAGACAAAACCAAAGTGATGGCCTATTTTTGTTTATTTGGGGATGAATTCGATCCGAATCATGTAACTTCAATACTTAGAATCGAACCTACCAATACGGCTTACAAAGGCGACATAATTAACAAAAAGCATCGAATAAAAGAAACATCATGGACATTAGGTACGGATTATGAAGAATCATTAGATGTAAATCACCAATTAATAAAAGTAGTCGATATGTTAAGAAACAAAGTAAAAGAGATCAACTCGATTCGAATTGAACATCAATTAAGAACAAAATTTTTCATTGTAATAAGAATAGAAGAGGGGAAAACGCCTGCTCTTTATTTCGATTCTGATTTTATTGAATTTGTTAATATGATTCATGCTGAAATTGATGTTGATTTGTATGCAAATCCATATAATGATGAAAAATTGGAATAAGAAAATAAAGTTTGTAAGACACGCTTTGAAGGAATGGACATCAGATAACATTATGTAGGAATAAACGAACCTTAAGGCTCATCAATATCGGATAACAAAGTGTTTATGATGTGGGACAAGTATCCTTTTTGTTGAAAATAGTGGTGTTTTTCTTAAAGGAGGATTTAAATAATGAGAAAACGACATTCTATTGAAAAAGCGGAGTGGTCAGAAACAAGAGAGACCCATTATCACAAAGACTGCAAGGATATTGTATTTTCATTTGGCGATAGACTCATTGAAGTGGATGGCACGGTTTATTTGAAACGAAAAGAAGTCGAGATTAAGGTAATAAAACCTCTTAAACGAAAAACATTCTGGTATGAAACTTGGCTAAAGATCAAAGAAATCTACAGTACATAGTCTAATGAAATTCAACATGATCGCTTAAGAGCCAGTGAAGGTTGATTAATCATTTGGTGAGTAATACCTGGAGGTAATTGAATGACGATAATTTGTCTCGGAGGTGCCAGTTCCGTAGGTAAAAGTACCACTTGTCAGCAGTTCGCTACACAATATGATGCATTTATTGTCCCAGAAACAGGGTTCCTTTTTGAAGCTCCTCAACTTGAAGGTAAGGAACTTATGATGTGGTTGCTGGAGAGACAAATCGATAGATGGCATATAGCATATGAGAAGAATCAACAACATGAGTAAGTGAATTTGGATGGCGATGTATTTAAGATTTGGTACAGCTGGATATATGGTTATGAGCACCTATCTTTAGATGAAACAGCGAACTTTTTTAGAGAGAAGTTATTGAAGAATGAAATATCATTACCGGATGCTTATGTACTATTCTGGGCTGAAGAAGATGAGCTGCGCAAGCGAAAGGAGATGGATCAGACAAGATCCAGAAGAAATTTTGACAAACATCTGTGCATGATTGAACCTCAAATGAGATACTTCCATTACCTTAATGAACTGGTACCAGGATATGTAGGGATTCATAAAGCAGAGACTGTAGCAGATAATATACATCATATTGTAAAGCATTGCGAAACATTACCGCACATAAAAAAACGAGAGATCGAAATCCTTGATAAAGTAATTGATTTCTATAAAAGTACTACTCCTTAAGCTGTGTCTTGGATAACATACCAAATACTGCGATCAAAGGAAAAAGAAATATGTGAGGTGAGTTATGGGCGTAAGAAAAAAATATAAACGTAAAATCGTTCGCTCCAATCGATTATTTTATTGGTATGTTGAACCGGATATTGACGATGAAGGGATAATCAAATTACATATCGTTTCTGAGGATAAGAAGTTAATCGTCACTTATGAAGTTGGACAACACAGTATTAAGAACAAGATCCCATTTATAGTCATCATCGGAGAAGAATTCGAAGGATGGACAACAGAATATATAGGATACAGAAGAGTACTAACACCGAAATGGAGCGATGAGATCATCACGCCAAAATTGATAGGTGAAATCATTGATTGGTGCCTCTTGAAAGATAAAGAAATAAACATCGTTAATTGGAAAAGTGAGATTCTTCGGCCTCTCTCCTAGATGGATTGTAATTGCATTTGAAAATAATTTGGAGTCATATGGACTCTTTTGAAAACGCATACTCGAAAACAAGAGATGTAATTAACATTTAATATAAAAGGAGAGAAGCTAATGCAGATGAATCGTGGATATCACACGGTTAACAAAGTAATCGCTTGTGTTCTGTCATTCATATTTATCATTATGGCAATAGGGGTACCTGCCCACGCTGAAGAGAAACAGGTTGAGACTACACCATCCAGGATTCCTTTATCCAAGTTAGAGGAAACGATTGATGCTTATGTAGCCTCGTATGAGAAGTATACCGCTGCCGTTTCGGTTGTGGCTATCAAAGATGGTGAAACCATTGTGAATAAAGCATATGGTTACGCAGATATTGAGAATCAGCGAAAGGCGGATACCTCTACGGTTTTTGAATGGGCTTCCATCTCGAAACTGTTGGTCTATACGAGTGTGATGCAGCTTGTCGAACAAGGAAAGCTTGATTTGGAGACGGATATCCAAGAGTATCTGCCAGAGGGATTTTTCAAAAAGCTGAGATACGATGAACCGATTACCCTAATGAACCTGATGCATCACAATGCGGGTTGGGAAGATCAAACAGCGGCCGAAGTGTTTTATTACTCCGAGGATGAAACGTTAGAATCAGGAGAAACGTTGCGTAGAAATGAGCCGAAACAGATATATAAACCGAATAGCATAGTGGGTTATTCGAACTACGGCGTTGGTCTAGCTGGTTACATCGTGGAAGAGATAAGTGGCCAACCTTTTTATGAATATGTTGATCAACATATTTTCGAACCACTTCATATGAACGACACTTCAATTCATCCAACGGGGCAAGATCATCCAGACCTAGTACAAAGAAGAAATGAGATTGAAGGGTATACAAAAGATTTAAAACTGATCCCTGAGAACAGAGTATACGTAACGTTTTATCCTACAGGGGCAGCGATTGGGACAGCAGAAGATTTAGGAAAATTCCTTGCAGCATTGATGCCTGTAGATGATAGCAATGTATTATTTAAGAACAGGGATACGTTGAACGAAATGTTGTCAACAAGTCTATATTATGAAGGCACTTCTACTCCGCGATTTGCGCATGGGTTCGTTGAGATGGAATACTGGGTGCCTACACTGATGCACGAGGGGAATTTGAAAGCATTCTCCAGTAAACTTGTCTTTGATCCCGAATCTAAATTTGGGATGGTCGTCATGACAAACCAGTCTTTTGAAGAGATTTATTATTATGGGCTTACTAAAGAGATTTTCGGTGATAATGTCAATTCTAATAGAGTTACTTCGGAGGGGGGAGGATATTATCAACCCGCAAGACGGGCAGCCGCTAGATTTACTAATTTATTTACGTTTCTTGATATAACGAAATATACAAAAGCTGATTTAGCAAAGTCTTATAATGTTGTCGAGCATAATGGTATTGTTGAGAAAATTTCAGTCACTCCTTACATTGATTATTTGCCTGTATCGAATGTAAAGGTGAACTTAATTAAGATATCTCTTATTCCTGTTGCACTAGCCATCATTTTCAGTTTAATTGCTTTGATCGGCTATTTGATCCGGATGCTTCTTAACAAGCTATATAAACGAGGAAATCCTAATACCAATTTTAATAAATATCATCTTGTAATTAACTTTGCAGGTGTGGCACTCCTTCTTAATCTTTTCATCCTACAAACGAAGTTGAGGTTTCCCAATTATCCTGCTTATTCTTCGATACGCATCAATTTAATGTTTAACCTACTTTATGTGGTTCTAGCAATGGCGTATCTTGGCTTGCTTATCTACAAACTGCGGAAGAACAGTTATAGCAAAAAGCAAAAGGTGATGTACATCATGTCTGGCATCTCGGCGCTCATCTTGGCTGCTTTTATTGTGGGATGGAATTTGTATGTTTAGAGAGGTAAACGCTGAGTGTAGATATTTCAAACATTACAATGGCTCGTGGATGACTTCTATAGATAAGTGAAATATTAAGTGGGGTCAATTAAAAGGAGTAAAGGCAGCAGTTCCTTATTGGGGACTGCTGTCTTTGTGTTAGTATGCCCTTTGGTAACTTGTGCCTTGGCAAATTGAAGGGGGATCAAGATCATCCTATTTTTTGTCTCTCAATATAAATATTTTAATGAAACTGTAAATGACCACTAGAATATTCAATAATAATAGACCTATATATCCATCCGTTAACTTTGTTCGTTCAATCCACTTGTTCACTAACTCTCCAGAGAGAGCTTGTTTTTCTAAATATTTATTTATATCATTCGGATGGATTTCATCCATATATATAAGTGGAAACTCCATGCTATTGGAAGAAGCAGCTAGGGGCGGATAGAACTCTACCCATTTCTGACCTGCCCATCGATCATACTTATAATGAAAGTCTGCGCTGGACTCAAGATTGTCCCACCTGAGAAAACCCAATATGATTAGAATACAAAGTGTAAAGACGCTAAATATTAACTTCTTGTTATTCAAAATATACCCCATCCTTATGTGTGTACTACTAACAATATCACTGTGTGAAAACAACTTCATCAATCGTTATATTCTAACAGTATTTTCGTTATCTGTAAGCAGATTGTTTCCTCCCCGCTGAAATGGTAGTAAGGTAACCAACCCTAAACATAAGGCCGTATTGTTTCTGACCTATTTTTCCGGGCCATACCCTGAGACACTCCTTCGCCACTCAGTTGCTGGAAAACGGGATAGATCTACGATACTTTCAGGAGCTACTACTCGGTCATACGAGTGCACGAACAACTCAGCGATATACGCATATTAGTAAGAAAAATATTCAACGCATTCAAAGTCCATTGGATCGTATGGACATGGGAGATTGAGTATCCTGATATATCTCCCTTTTTCACCAGATTTTTCTTCGCAAATATCATTGCATAGGTTATCATATACGTAGTTCAGAAATCAGGCAGGATTTGTGGTATTTACGAAATACATAGATTGGATGTTAGACGAAATTATAGTAGAGGATTGATAAACATGGAATTGAATAAAATAATAGAATCTTTATTGGAAGAGAATAAAACAAACAAATCATACGAAATGTTAGAAACACTTATAATGAAAGTTTTGCAACAACACTTTCATGAAAAAGGTAAGGAGTTAATTCCTAGTTATATTATAAAAAATGATTTCTATTATGGAGAGTTTGATGGGTTTGCACCAGACGGAACTGAGAATCTTGAAGGTTCTACAATTTTTGAAGTCAAATTTTATAGAAGTAAAAGTTCGACTATTAAATTATTTGCGGAGAAAAATTTAGAAAAAATAAATAATAGAATAATAAAAAGTGGGTTGGAGGTTAGAAATATTGTATTTATCATTACGCTAGAGCTTAATGAAGAAGAAAAAGAGAAATTAAAAGAGCAATTCAATAAACAAGAAAATATTAATATCGAAGTGTGGGATCTTAATGACTTAACAAAAATATTTGAATTATACCCCCAAACAGTTAATGAAACATATGAAAATATATCCAAACTTTTGATAAACACTAAAATATCTACAAGTATAAAAGAAAGCACGAGTGATTGGAAAAGCAAACAAAGAACTAGTATCGAACAATTAAAAAAAGCATATACGGATGATGATTTAGTATTATTTTTAGGGGCTGGCGTCTCAATAGATACAAAGATTGCATCATGGGACAATTTAGTTAATGATCTTTTGGTCAATTTGATAGGAAGCAAATTAAGTGAACATAATGTAAATTTAAGCGAAGCGGAAAAAGCTTTTATTGTAGAAAAACTAAAAAATTCTAATGGGAATTCTCCATTATTGATGGCTAGGTATATCAGAAAAGGTTTAGAAGATGTATTCAGTAAAATACTTGTAGAAATATTATATAAAAATTGTATAGATACCTCCGATTTGCTTGACGGAATTGCCCAGTTATGTTTACCTGTGAGGAATAGAGTTGGCATTAGAGGAGTTGTTAATTATAACTTTGATGATTTGTTAGAGTACAATTTAAAAGAATATAAAATAAAGTTTAGGTCAATTTATAGAGAAGCTGACCTGCCATTGTCACACGAACTTGGCATTTATCATGTTCATGGATTCTTGCCAAGAAATTCTGATGAATACAATAGCTTATCTAAATCTTTGCTTGTATTTTCTGAAGAAGGGTACCATGATTTAATGCTTGATCCGTACAATTGGTCGAATTTGGTGCAACTTAATTATTTAAGAGAAAATACGTGCTTATTCATCGGCTTATCTATGACTGATCCGAATTTAAGAAGATTACTGGATATAGCAGTAAGAAAGCAGGAAGAAAATTTATATAAGCACTTCGTTTTTATGAAGCGTGAGTCATATGTAAGAGAAGAATACGATCAAACTAATATTAATAATACGAGTATAGAGAAGTTCGATGTTGTTAATCAAAAGTTGCAAGAAGACTACTATAAAGAACTGGGTCTTAACATTGTGTGGTACGACTCATATAAAGAAATACCAAACCTAATAAAACAAATAAAAGAGTGATGTGAGACTATTCAGAGAAGAAAATAACTTCGTCTAACAAAATATTCACGCTGAGGGCGTATGCCCTTGGCCCGGCATTCGCCGGACACCAAGCATGCGCTATGGCGTGAATACAGGAACGTTATTTGAAATTATATTAAGTGCTTTTTAAAGACTGAAAAATAAAGTTAAATTCAAGTAGATACCTTCATAGAAATGAAAGTAGGTGTTGGAAATAAACCTGTACCGTGGATTTGTCGCCAGCATTTCAGCTACAGATTTTGAAAAATATTGTTTTGAAGTATTGAAGGCATATGCTGAGACTGAAGAGCTTAAGGATTTTTCAATACTCCATAATCAAAAAGTTCAGACCAGTGATGGAGAATATCAAATAGATATTATGGCTGAATTTATGGCCTTGTCTGTAAGTTTTAAGGTTATTGTTGAATGCAAGCGTTATACAAGACCTGTAGAACGTGAAAAAATCGTAGTTTTAGCGGATAAGGTACGAAGTTTAGGAGCACACAAAGGAATATTAATTTCTACTTCTGGTTTTCAAAGCGGAGCGGTGGAATATGCACAGCAGCATGGAATTGCTTTGATACAAATATTTGATAAGGTTGTCATGCATATTCAAGCTTCTAGCTATCCTCAAGTGGATCCTATACTCTCAGAATTTATTGAACGATCTCCTGATTTTTACGCATATCAATGGAGTACTAATTTAATTGATTTTCCTGATAAAAAGATATATCCATCAGAGAGAATATTGTTAAAAATCAGGGAGGAAATAATGAAAAAAATCCCTAAAAGGATTGAGTAAATGCAACTTCAAATAGAACCTCGCATAACATAATATTCAAGCATCGGGCATACGCTCTCGGTTCCAGCAGAAGAATTTCGGGCGAAGTAGTATGCAGCCGGACACCTCAGCCTATGCTGAGGTCGTGAATACAGGGACGGTAACTGAAATCATCGATTAATTTAAAACCTTGGAGAATACATATATAAGTACTAGTAAATCTTAACATAAAGAGAGAGATAGGTAGTAGCTAGTGAATCCAAAGAAAAGGGTGATCCCTTCCACTCCTATTCCCATAATAAAATCAATAGAATCAATACACGAAGATATGAGAAATATAAAAATGGGAGAGCTAATTTCAATAAGTATGGGGTATAATACCATTTATGATTTTTCTCATAGGCATGTTTAAAAATGATATTAAGAGCTGATTTAGAATATTCAAACTGCGAGCCTGTCTGCTCTTGATTTGCCAACGGTATGTTTGAACAGACAGATACATCCATTCCCCGAGATAATAACTATCTAACGGGGAATGGATGTCCCGAAGTCATTTTATTAAAAAATTAAGGGGGGAAAACCATGTGTAAAACGGATGTAGCAGTTAATGCAGGGGTGCATAATTCTACAGGTCTTGAATTTCAGAAGCATTGCGCGTTATTGTTCATAATAGAAGATTATGAAAATCTAAAAGATAAAAATTATTTTTTATCAATTGAACATCATGATGATATTATATTCTGTTTTAAAGATGAAAATAATGATATTAATTTTGTGAATTCATACCAAGTAAAAAAGGCTTCTTCAGAGTGGACGATGAGTGAAGATCTGTTTGAAATAATCAAGAAAATTACCATTGTTGGGGACAAATTAATCAATGAAGATTTCCCAAGATCACATTCTTACTCACATAAGCTCTATTTTGCTACTAATCATGCGATTAAGCTGAGTAACGGAAAGAGAAAAAAAGGTGAGACAAAGAATTTAACTATTAATGAGGCAAACAATGAGCAGCATTTCGCACTGATTGACCAGGAAATTAGAGATAGGATTATTTCACAAATTGAACTAAATGGATTTAAAACAAAGAAACAGCTTTCTAATGTTTACTTATCTTTTGTGGATCTACCAAAGACTACTAAAAGTCAATTAGCAGTTCTTATAGGGCGATGTGAAGATTTGTTAGGTGACAAAATTAGTGATTCTAAGGCGGTTATAGATACATTACTTAAGATGTTTAGAAAAATTGAGAATACATTTAACCAAGGAAACCAGGCTAAGATTCTAGATGAGTCAAAAAGAATAGAGTCTACTACGATTAATGATGTATTTAATATTGTAACTAAAAAGAAAATGGCCTTTAGCTTTTGGCGTACAAAAGCAGAGACGATTTGTAATGATTTAAATTTGGTTGTCAATGAGCGAAAATCGTTTGTATCTTATTTTGAGAATAGTTTTGACTTATTTAAAGATCTTGAACAAGGTGAACACCAACGTATTTTAAAGTTTGTAACTAAAAATATGAATGTAACTAAGGAATATAGAACACATATTGAGTGTGTTAGACATTTATGTGAAAAGTTTTTTGAATCAATTGACTCGCAATTGAGTGAGATTGAAATTAAAGCTGCAATATACGCTGCATATGTAGAGATGGGGGATATGGATGAATATTAAACTACAATTCAACCGATTATTTGTATACTCAGAAGACAAAGGAAAGTTTTTTAATTGTTTTTTTGGTGATAAATTAAATGTAATATATGGAAAAAACACATCGGGGAAGAGTACTCTATTCCATTCAATCTTATATGCTATGGGGATTAATGAAAATAACAAACTTCTAAGCGAAATTTTAGAATACGATGTTTTTTTTAGACTTGATTGTAGCTTAGTCCGTGATGATAAAGTTGAAAGAATTTCATTTATAAGAGAAGCCGAAACATTAGTAATCGTCTCGGACAATGCACCAACCAAGAAATTTATAGGTATAAGTGCTAATACATCAACAGAACATGTAAGGTTGAAAGAATACATAAATAACATTTTTGGATTTTCTTTAAAGTTGGAACAAAAAGGTGTAATAAAAAGTGCTCCACTAGAGGCATTAGTTTTACCATATTATGTATCTCAGTCAGTTGGTTGGGTATACCTTAGAAAGTCATTTAATAACCTAGATTTTTTTAGGAATTTTAAAGAAGATTATTTAGATTATTATACTGGAATCACAAATTTTGTTGATCGAGAGGAGAAATTAGAACTTGAGAAGCGTCTTAGAAGTAAGGAAAGTGAGATAGAATTTTTTTCTAATATGGAGCAAAATAATGAAGAGTTAGCCATCTCAAAATTAGTTGATGAGAAATATTTAATTATTTCAATTCAATATTTAGAAGAATACAGTTCGAGGCAGTTATATTTGAGTAATTTGGAAAAAGATTATACTTTAAAATGTAATGAACTCAGTTACTTAAATAAACGAGAAAGTATTCTAAGGAGAGTTTTATCGAATCATAAAAAACAAGCTCCTCAAGATGGAACTTGTCCAACCTGTGAGCAAACATTATCTGATGATATTATAGATTGGTATAAGTACTACCAAGAAGAAAATGATACTATTAATGAAGTCAAAAAGTGTAAAGAAGAGTCTAAAAAGGTGAAGTCGAAAATAAATTCCTTAAGAAAATCAATTGAGACAGAAAAGTTAGAACTTATAAGACGTTATAATATCTTGAATAATCGAAACGAGTCTGGTATTACGTTAAACAGTTGGATTGATAACAAAGCAAATGTAAAATTAATTGAGAATTGTGAGAGAAAAATTGGACAACTTATATTGGAAAAAAAGAAAATTGAAGAGGACCTAAAGAAGTTTAGTACAGAAGAAGAGGTTCTAAAAGAACGCAACAAAAAAGGCAGTGAGTTTGCAAGTTTATTCGTAGATTATTTGAGAGAAATGGGGATAAGTAATCTTTTTGAACGGAGATACAATCACTTGTTTGAGATTACAGCATTCCCCTTACAAGGGGTTGAACTACACAAGACAGTTATGGCTTATCATTTTGCTTTCAATAAATACATTAAAGCAACAAGTTATATTCATCGAATTCCATTTATGCTCGATGCGATATTCAAGGAAGATATCGACATAGATAATAAAGATAAAATATTGAAATTTATCGAAAAGCATAAACCAAGTGACACTCAAACAATAATTTCAATAGCAGATACAAAAAATGAAAGAGAAGTTATAAAAGGGTATAATAAAAATTACTTTTATAATGAAGCAACATTGATTTGTATAGGGGATTCTAACAGTGAAAGAGCATTTTTAAGTGATTATAATAATTTTGATGATGATTACATTGAACAAACAATCAATTATCTAAATGGAGGATAAATGAAGACGATGTAGTATTTATATTAAATTAAACCTTGTGATTTATTTAATTGCTCCTTTAGAGATTTAATGATGAATAAATTGAGTAGGAAAATACACATTAAAAGGCTTGAAGGCTAATAAAGAAAAAATTAAAGAAATAGCTAATTGTCAGTTGTATATTCTTGAATGATAATTCAGACAACACACGACCCGTCCTAAGATAGGAGCTATTTTAAGTCGGGTCATGTCGTGTCGTGAATATGATAACGTTAACTGAAATCACCGATTGTTTTAAAATCTAGGGAAAAGTACATAAATAATACTGGTAAATCTACATATTAAAAAACAAAGAGACAGATAGTAGCGAGTGAATCAGAAGAACTGGATGACCTCCTTCGGCGGGGCGGCTATTTTTCACAAAAAATTAATAGAATCAATAAATGGTGAAATGAGAATAAGGTGAGAAAAAGGAGAGCCAGATCAAAAAGCATGGATTATAATGTCATTACATTTAAAGACTGTATTAAGGACTATTGTTTAGTGTGGTAAAAAGAGTTAAATTAGTCTATCGAAGAGGATGGAGAAAGAATATTCCTGTTTCATCACTAACGCTCCTCAGTCGCCAAGTGGGTTTTCGTAGAAGTGGATTGCTACACATTCAACTGGCTAAGTCTAAAGACTCGGTGCTATGCACCTTAAGCCGCTTGAACGTCAGTAGTGCAAGCACGTTATAGTAAATCAGCACCAGAATTAATCTTTAATAACCGACTATCGAGAATACTGAGGAGTGATTTTATGGCATTATGGAAAAATGAAGTGAAGAAAATTAATATCGAAAATACAATAGATAAAGTAGTAGAGGATTATAAAACAAAGATAATAAAAGAGTTGGATATAGAGGATATGAAATACGAGATTAAAAAGGAATCAGTTAAAATCAAAGAGGATTATCCTGATGAAACCGTGAAAGCAAGTTGTATACCTAATAGAGCAACTCCTATATTAACTGACAAGATTGAGGCTGAATATTTTTTACGGAAGCCATATGTGTCACTATAAATTCTTTATTTTCTTCAATTCAAGAATCAGATTTGTTTTATGAACTAGCTGATACTTTTGTTGAATTCGCTTTTATTCATGAGTTAGTTCATATCAAACAAATCAAAAATGGCATGACTTTTGAAGAGTATTTTGCAACCAGATACATAGATAACGAATATGAGAAAGAGGCTAATGAGATTGGATTAGTACTACTGAGAAAAATATTCGATGTTAATGATTTGACAATGGATATATTCGTAGAAAAGCTAAAATTAATATAATTCATGAATGAAAGTCAAAAAGAAATCTTTAAAACGTGGACTTTCCTTGTAAAGTGCTGACCTCATATAACATAATATTCACGGTGCGAGTGTTACGATCCAGCAGAGTAATTCCATTGGTATGTTTAAAACTTATTCATAAAACTTGAAGAGAGGAGTCATAAAATGAATGAGAACGAACTACAAAATGTAAATATAAACGAATCGTTTTCAAAAGAATTGATAAATACTAGCTTAGATTTAACTATTGATTATAGTGAAGTAGCACTTGACGCATTATTAAGTGATAACATCACCAGTGAAATTCCAATAGTGAAGACTATAGTATCTCTAGGTAAATTAGGAAGTTCAACAAAACAACTTCACTTTACTAAAAAAGTACTTTGTTTTTTGAGAGAGTTCCATTCGAGAAATTTGACAGATAATTTTTGTGAATTTAAAAATAAGCTTAAAACTGACGATAAGTTTAAATACAAGGTAACAGAACAAATAATATTGATTATAGATAGATTAAGGACTGAAAAACGGTCTGTTTTGTTTGCTAAGTTGTTTATAGGCCACATACAAGAAAAATATGATTGGGAGACGTTTTGCTACTTCTCGGAATGTTTAGATTCAATGCAACCTATTGACATAGATGTTCTTAGGTATTTATTTGATAAAGAATCTGATGAAATTGAGAATATAGATGTTGTTTTATTTGATAAATATATGCTCTTTGCTTCTGTTGAGAGATTAAAATCATTTGGGTTTGTAGGTTTTGAAGGGATGACTTGGATTGATTCTAAAAGGAAGGCATTTATCAGTAGCCTAGGAATAGTTCTCTACAATGCAATAGCGATTTAAATAGCCCGTTCAGATACATTCTTCTGAATACCATTGTATTAATACTGGTTATGCTAGAATGCTTTTTAGGAAATAACTCAGCAGGCTAATCCATCTTCGAATTCCCAACGGAGTAATGTTTCAAACACGATATGTACTTAGACATTGTACACTTAGGATGAGAATGCTAAAACGTGGCATCTTGAATCGTTTGCTTAGTCTGTCGAGAGTGCTTTTTTTATTTATTGTATCATAGAAGATTATAAAGTGGAGCTATATGTCGCAGAGCGAACTTTTTGACCTGTTCGAAAGCGACATATTTGGTTTTCTTTCGTTTCTGGTTAATGGCGGTTGAAAAATCTGTAAAATATTAAACTAGCCTTCACAAAGGGCTTTATGTGATGAAGCATTGCATGAAGTTATTAGAGGAAGTTACTAATGATGAACCAATTGTACCAGTGAACTCCTTGTAAGAAAGTTTAATTATGAGGCATATCATCTTCTCTTCGAGTGTGACCAGCCAAATAATAAAATAGAATCGATAGAGGTGTATTTATTGAGGAAGCTAATAAACATCATGCTAAATAAAATTACAAGAAGGAAAAGAGTTTCATTGTATTATCATCCTGGAATTTATAAATTTTTCTTTCCTTATGCATCATTTTATAATGCGCCCGATGATAATGGGTATGTTTCTATACATACATGTCAAATTGAATTATATATTGGTCAAGAAATTGATTTGAAGGAAGGCTATATTGCAACTGTAGTAATTTGTGCGGATAATGGAGGTATAGGAATTACTAATTTTTTTGAATCGATTGCAACTAAAGTTCGTTTATCTTTTTTTGACGTTATCTTTCATGAAAAAATGAATGAGAAGACAAATTCTATTTTGCATAATATTAGATGGCTTCAGTTCCATTCAAGAGAATACTCTCCATCGTTGTTTCCAAGTGATGACTGGATGGATGTCAAAATGGAATGGGATGAAAAATCAAGAAGGTATCATAGTCCATCCTGGAAAATCTATAGCGGTTACTATAGTAATAGTAAAGTAGAGGTATCTACGGTTGTAGGAAAAATATATAAAGCAGAATTGTCTTTAAGTGATTTCCCTACCCTTGGTAATTTTGTATATGTGCTTGTTATTGAATGCTATAAAGAAGTAAACCAATCAATTGTAGTTCCAATATATTATTACCCTGAGAGTAGTATGAGAAATGTATTTCCGTTGATTGAAATTGGAGAGAATCAATACGGAATTAAAGCTAATTTTATTTTTAGATTTGATAAGTTAAGAAATGTGAATCAACAATTCTTTAAAGAGGAAATCGGTTTGATTTCTAAACGAAAGCTGAACGAAGTAATGAATTTTTGGAAAACACTTAATACTAGTCAAAAGGAAATAGTGGGTTTTGTTCCTTACAGAAAAAAAATGGTGAAAGGTAAAAACGTTGAAATGGAAGAAAACAGAATATACGAGTTTAAAAGCGTAACTTCAAAAAATCCTGTAAAAGCAATATCTGATTCAGCAGAAGATTACATATGCGCTTATTTAAACAGCAACGGTGGTAAACTTTTTTACGGGATCGATGATAATGGTAAAGTGAGCGGTGTTTATTTAACAAAGGAAGATAAAGATTCACTCAGACAACAAATTAATGTCAAAGTAGCCCAAATCGAGCCACATATTGACCCTACTTCGGTTGTATTTTATTTCCATAATGTCGAGGATCGCAATTATATTCAGTTAGAAGATCAATATGTAGTAGAAATTATAGTCCCTCCTTCTTATGAGAAGCAGCTATATTTTACTGGTAGTAATAAAGCGTGGATAAAAAACGATGGAGCGAAACAACAATTACGGAGCACAGCACTAGTAGATTATATAAAAAAGAACATACTATAAATGTTCTTTTTTTATAATTATATGAGAGATAGGAAAGGTAGGCTTCTCGCTAGCCCTTTATGAAACGATAAAAATTATTTGATTTTGTTATTTCAGTATTACTCATTTTTTTATGCAAAATTAAGTCATAGTTATGAGAAAAAGCAAATACTTTTAGAAATCAGAAAGGTGGAGGTGGGGAGACAAAACTTCTTCACGGACGGAGGCGCAATAAGGCTATCAGAATAATTAAAGTAAGAATTTTGTATTCCCTATTTTTAGGAAGAAGCGGTCTAAGGGGAAGCAATCAGCCAATCAACATAGTTAATTCATTATAATTGATATGAGTTTCTAAGTTTTTCTACAAAATAATGTAATCTCTTTTAGTTAATCAGTTGCTTCCCCAAGCAGATATCACAAAGAAACCTCTAACGACTTCGTATTACAACCACTTCATAATTTTGAACAAGATTATATTGACCTTCTAAACATACATGAAAGACTGATTTGGCTGATGTCCAAACTCAATGTTTACAACCAGGCTATTTATTTACGAATAATATTTTTTAACCACATAGGTTTATATCGGTGTTTTTTATTTTAATTCGATCCTCGCATTAAATGGATTATTTTTTATCTTACAATTTGGATTAGATGAAATTATTAGTATACAGCATCGGGGCACCGATAATCGCATTAAAAGCGACTGCTCATGTCTAGCATTAACAAGACATGACGCAGTTTAGACCCAACAGAGAGGTGGATGTATGAGCCGGTTGCTTGATGTATTGGAAGAGGAACGGCGCAAGCTTAATCAGCTTGGTGAGGCATCCTTGAAGCAAGCGATTCCGTTGTGGGAGAACCCTGAGGTTCAGGAACAGAGCCGAAGGGTGGACGAACTGGTGGCACGAGTTAGTGAGATGAAGGCAAGATATAGCCGAGTTGCACGATGATGTGAGGTACATAATGCGTAGGGGAGGAGAAGCTATGGATTTTCCACGGTGGATGCAACGAGCGATTCAAGCAAGGCTGGATGAGGTGACTGCCCGGATTGAACATGATCCTGAACTGAGTCGAGTACGTGGGGGAACAGACGAAGCATTTGAAGTTTTGTTTGCAGGTAAGGATGTCGAGTAAACACCTGAATATACTGAGTGGGAGAATCGTTATATTGTCAGCAAAGGCAAAGAAAATGAGAGGTTGTATATGCAGGGACTACGAGATGGTATTCAGCTCACAGTATCCTTGCTGGGTCAGTCGATGTCAGAGGGGACCGATAGAGAGGCTTGATCGATTAATGCGAACCTATAAGTCAGGGGAAGCTACCTAGATCTTAACTTAAAAACTGGAGCGGAAGCGTGAATCTAGCGCTTCCGCTCCAGTTTTAATGCTCTACTTTTCCAAATTCTAAATTAAGGAAAGGAAGGCGTTAATGATGTGTTAAGCTTAAAGAAACAAGGGTAGAAGCGAGGTATGGTTATTATGAAAAAAAGATCTAAATACTTAATCGTGCTTTTTTTGTTTATTGCGATTGTGTTAATTTTTCTTTTTTTAAATACCAACAAAAATGAAGCCAATGAGCCAGTGGTTAATGGCAATATCATTCACGTCAAAAACTTTGATCTGGATGCCAAATCAACGAATTTAAAGACAATGACACAAGGATCGATATTCGTTGAGAGTGAGAAGCAGCATATTGATCATATCAAAATAGTAGCACATGTAGAGATTGACCCCGCTGACTGGGGTGGTGTTGCATTCTATATCCCTGATCAATGGAGTGTCTCCTGCATTACCAGCAGTTATCCTGAACATCAATCGAAGTTGAAGCCTGCTGAGTTTGTATCCACCTGGATGGATTCTTCTGATGACTCTTCATGGCGCACAATGATTGAAATTGGGAGAGAACGAAATTACATAGCAAATGGCGGAGGTACTGGAACGATTGTGATCGAATTAAGTCCAGATAAAAAGGGTGAGTCCCCCTCTGAGTCATTAAAAGTTGGTATTGAGGTCGGGTCAGAAGATAAAGCTGGAAAAAGAGTTATGGGTACAGATTCTGTTGAAGTTCATGTATTTTAAAGTGCCGGGTTAACTAGATATAGAAAACAAGCCGAAGCGGTGGCAATGCACGCTTCGGCTTGTTTTTTTATTCTTTTATTGTGGCCCTTGTTACTTCTTCAATCCTTACTTCGCACTTACCGATTTAAACCATTCATTCACTTCTTGTGTGATCTGATCTCCGCCATTGGATTTCCAGTTGGCGACGAATTGGTCAAAGGCATCAATTGGCAAATTGCCGTAGATGATTTTGTTGAAGGTTTCCATCTCGGACTGGCGGAGCAGGTTCCATTTGGATACCATGGTTGGTGTTGCAGCGCCAGTAGAGTAGTTTTGTTTACGGACGTCGATCTGGGACATAACGACTTTACCTGCATACCAGTTTTCCGGTTTACGGAATTCGGCCACTTGTTTCTCATAAGGCGTTTCAGGCTTCTCGCCGTTCGCTAGCTTCACGAGTTTTTTTATGTACAAATCTGGAATACACGCCGGGCTCGTCAGGAACGGGAATTCATTGGAGAAGTCTTTGATCTTCTCTTTGTCACGCTTACCTAGTTATTGCTATGAGGGCAAGCTTAATCTGCTAGAGAAAGCCGTTTTGCTCCTGTGTTGGCCAGAGGGAGAAGGTTTCGATCTCAAGCATATGTACGCTTTTCTGAGTACAGAGATTTCCTGAGTAATGAAGAAATATTGAGCTGTTCTAACCAACGTCAGGCTATTGAAACTATTATAGTAAGGGAAAGTTCAGGTTGCCATGGATTGTTACCAGGTCGCTCGGCTCAGGCTATTACTTGACCCTGCTTTTTTGTTTACTGCGCTGTATTGTGCGAGTCGTAGCCACAGAATCTTGATCGAGGGAATGTATGACTACCGCATTTAGAAAAAGCCCCTCGTGATTGAATATATACTAGAACCAAGGTCAGCGAGGGGCGACAGTAGACCAAATTAAAAATGATGTTTAGATTCGAATAGGGATATTGTTAGCTTTTTTAACTTACAAATATATGAATTTTTTCGGTAAATACATCTATACAGTTGTATTGATTATTAACAAATGATAGTTCGATTGGATTAATACTATATACCTAATAGGAAAATATTCCTTATATTAGGTTGACTTTAGGAAAAATAATACATATAATTATAATATATTGAATTAGGAGGGAAAAAATGAAAAAAATATTATCGCGATTTTCAAGTCTACTTCTTATTGGGGCATTAATTTTACCTACCGGTGCATATGCCTCATCTAGTAATGATTCTATTGCAGAAAAACCAGAAGTAGAAGGCGAAATTGTTCAAGCCTATCGCGTAACTGAGAATGGGCTGGTTGAGCTTAATAAAGAAGAAATTCAAGCTTATAAAGCTTTGGAAGAAGCAAATGGTAACGCTCAATTGAATACAGATAAATCTCTTGAGTATGCCTCTTCGGGTAACAATGAAATTGTGACACCAAATGCGATTAATGAATACTATTGGAGATATACACAATCTACATTCAAACCTGCCGTGCCTATGACTTCTCTTACAAAACGTATTTCCACATATGTGTACAACGAAACTCTAGATAATGCTGATAGAACAATTTCTTCTTCTACCAGTCAGACATGGTCAGCAAATTTCGGACTATCGTTCCAGCATAAGAAAGCTGTGACAACAACTCTAGGTGGTAGCTGGTCCAAAACCACTAATTTTTCTGACGTCACAAAAACTACAGTAAGACCTAAGCATAAGAGTTGGGCAGAATTTACGCCGATTATGGATAAATCTTTTGGTTACTTAAACGAAATTTATTCATTTAATGGATCAGTAAGAACAAGTAAATACACTGAGATATACACAGCAAGAGAGCTAGGAAGTGGTCAAGCTGACGGAATCTTAGTATTCAAAACCGCCCCATATTAAAAAATAAAGAAGAAAGGTTATCCTGTTAGATCGGATAACCTTCTTCCTTTATTTTGGGGTATAGAATTAAGTAAGGAAATAAAATCGAATCTTTAACTCTACTGAAAAAATTAGAGTATTTACTTTTCTTTTCTAACCTCACTAATAATGATGTATATAACTCCGATGATTAAAGAAAGTATACTTAGCACTAAGAGAACATCATGCCCGTTCAACCGACTTAATGCTATATTTAATGGCGAATCTGCATAATTTACTACACCACTTGTTACAATAAAATATCTTGACACATATAATATAGTGGCTATAAAACAAAATGAAACTCCAGCCGCTCTTCTATTCATTAATTAAGCTCCTTTAATAAAATTGTAAAAATATCTATATCTGTTTAAATATACTCTGCGATAGGTGCTTTTGCAACCTTGAAAATAATCTTGGGTGCTTTTATGTAACAAAGATGTATCTTCAAATTGATTAAGGTAATACATAGGTGATTATATAAAATGAGTGCATGTTTCAAAATTCAAGAGAGACAATTGCGGATAATTCAAGGATTGTTTTCCCCAGAATGAAAACCAAAGGAGTATGTTCCCAGTGGGTAATTGAATCATGTTAAAACAGATGAACCGGAGGCTGAAATTTTGATCTTATAAATGAAGGATGAGCCTGTTGCTTTGAATAAGGAGCTTTAAACAAGAAAATACAGAATAAGAGGCTGTCATTGCGAGGTTTGCGGGAAAGCACTCAGCTCACCTTATCCTTGCTGAGCCATTCGATGTGGTCAGAAGGCGAAGGCCGAATACAAAAAAGTTTAGTGATTTTGAACGAAACGAAAACAAGCAGAAGCGATAGAATTAAACGCTTCTGCTTGTTTTATTTTGTCTCTTACTTCCCACTTACCGACTTAAACCAATCATTCACTTCTTGCGTGATCTGGTCTCCGCCATTGGATTTCCAGTTGGCGACGAATTGGTCAAAGGCATCAATTGGCAGATTGCCGTAGATGATTTTGTTGAAGGTTTCCATCTCGGACTGGCGGAGCAGGTTCCATTTGGATACCATGGTTGGTGTTGCAGCGCCAGTAAAGTAGTTTTGTTTACGGACGTCGATCTGGGACATCACGACTTTACCTGCATACCAGTTTTCCGGTTTACGGAATTCGGCCATTTGTTTCTCGTAAGGTGTTTCAGGCTTCTCGCCGTTGGCCAGCTTCACGAGTGTTTTCATGTACAGATCCGGGATACGTGCTGGGCCGGTCAGGAAAGGGAATTCGTTGGAGAAGTCTTTGATCTTCTCTTTGTCACTGGTCGGTTGTCCGTCAATGATATCCCAGTCGTAACCTTTGGCGAAGCCGTATTCATACTCACTGCCCGCTTTCGGGTTCGCAAGGTTATCCAGCAGGTAGTTGTAGTACAGGAAGATGGCTTCTGGATGCTTCGCATCCTTGTTAATCATGATACTTGCGTTGACACCAGAGTTCTGCCACTTCGTACCGATCTTGCCGTCTGGGCCAGCTGGAACAGGGTAAGCTTTATACTTTGAGCCAGGTACGTTCTTCAGCAGGTCAGGTGCAGGCCAGTCTGGTACCCAGTTTGCGCCAGGCAGAATGCCCGCTTTGCCAGCTGTCCAGCTTTCAGCGGATTTACCTTCATCCCACAGAGCGGAGTCAGCGTGGATATAACCTTTATCCATCCATTCAGCCAGCTTGGCAAGGGCTTGTTTCGCACCCGGGTTAACGGAGCCGTACTCAAGGTTGCCGTTTGCGTCTTTGTTCCATTGTTCCTCGATTGTGCCGTATGCACCGAACAACCAGTCGAGCTGACCCATCCAGGTGTTGGTGTTATTTTTCAGCGAGATCGCCAGCGGGAATACTTTGTCTGGAGACAGACCGTCCGGGTTCTCGTTTTTGAATTTGTCCATGATGTTCTCAAGGTCTGCTATGGTTTTCGGAGCTTCCAGGTTCAGCTTCTCCATCCAGTCCTCGCGGAGCCAGAGCAGCGTATCGTCGTTATCGGTGTACTCCATGATCGGCATGTTGTATTTCTTGCCGTCCTTGGTGAACGGATACCACAGTTCAGGATGTGCTGCTGCGTGATCTTTCAGGGTCTGACTCGCGTACTTGTCGAACAACTCATCGATCGCGATGAATTGACCGGAGTCGATCAGCTGATTGGTCAATACCGCATTGGTCGGCACGGTTACAAAATCAGGCAGCTTCTCGCCAGAGGCGATAGCCAATTGAAGCTTTTGTCTGTATTGATCGTCATTGGCCGGATACCAGGTATCTTTATGCTTCATACCCAGCGTTTCGAGCATCCAGCGATCGTGCACGTTATTTTCTTTGGTATCTCCTTGCACGTATTTCTTCGGCATTAATACCGAACTGAACTCGATGGGTGGGTCATATTTTCCTTTAGCAAAAGCAGCTTCTGCTTCAGCTGAGCCGACAGTTCCCGGCGTATTATTTCCATTGTCACTGCCTGTCTCGCCACTGCCGCACGCAGTGATCGTGATGAGCGCGATAACCATGAGCAGCGACCACCATGTTTTTTTGAATTTGATCATTGTTCAATCCCCCTACGGTGTATGATCTTTACATTGTAACTGTACCAATTTGTGCGGGAGTGCATCTATATGAGTTTGTTAGTTTCCATAGGACTCTATTAGTGAATGTTCAAAAAGATCGATTTTCAGTCATGTTATTTATGCTGGTCGCGATACTCCTGCGGTGTAACGCCGAACTGGCGCTTGAACACTTTGATAAAATAAGCCGGGTCCATATAGCCAATCTCCATGCTGATTTCGTACACTTTTTTGGTGGTCGTGACCAGCTTGTGGCAGGCCCGATCCATACGCAGGCGCGAGATATAATCACTGATGCCTTCGCCCGTTTCGATCTTATAGATCTTGGACAAATGGGTCGGGTGCAGATTGACATGGTCGGCTAGTACACGCAAAGATACATCCAGATGCAGGTTTTTATCTGTAAAATCCTGAATCTTCTTCACATACTCGGAACGGATGTCCTTGATCTCGTTGGACGCGCCTTCCTTGAGTTTGCCAAGCACACTAAGTGACCATCTTCGCAGTTTGCTGATGGTAGCGAAAACTTCCCCACTTTGCAAATCCTCGACATCATTGCCCATTAAAGTGGTCAGAGTCAGCTTGTTCCGGTGGGCGATGTTAGTGAACGAAGCCGTAATGAGAAAACCAGCCTCCATGCAATGCTCCCATGATTCCGACCATTTCTCATCAAGCTCAGCGCAGACCGCGCGTATTTTCTCTTCCGCTGCATCCCATTGTCCGCTCTCTAGCAAACTAATGAAAGTGGGCGGGGTGTACAGTACATCCAAGGGACCTTGTGCCGCAGGTGTCTCGACATCGCTGACACGCATGACAAATTCGCGTTCGTCGCCGACGATCTGCCGGAAATAGGCGGAAGCCTGACGGAAGCGATCGTAAAGCTGATCCGGAAAGGTGAACCACTCGGTGATAACGATGGAGAGGGAGCCTTTCAGAAACTGTTTTACTTTGGATTGGAGCTGAATCGATAGCTTCTCCAGCATGGTTTCTTTGCCAATATCGCCTTTCCGATCTTTCAACTGAAGCAAAAACACGAGATATCCGTGCTCCTCCTTGACGCCCCACACTTCAATAAACTCACCCATAATCTCTTCCGCCATATTGATGATTGCATATTCGATCAGTGTCTGATCATTGCTGTCATAGTGTCCGAATTCTTCTTCCAAACGAACCAACATTAATGCGGCATCCCCGGTATGAAAGGGCAGAGCGTAATTAGCGAGCTTCCGATCCCATTCGGCAGCGGCGATTCGCTGTCCCTGCAAAGCCCCTAGGAGCAGTCTTCCCCGCAAATGGGGGAGATTCTCTCGCAACGTAAACTGGGTTCGTGTCAGTGAACTGACCATTTCCCATTCGTTGTTCAATTGATCAATGGCTTTCTGGACAGCGCCCATTAATTCCTCGTCTGTCGGGGGCTTGAGCAGATAGTCTACGGCTTCAAACTGGATGGCTTTTTTGGCGTAATCAAATTCGGAATACCCGGATAACAGGATACATTTTATTTTTTTGTCCCGGATGCGGATGCGTTCAATCAGTTCTATGCCTGTCATTTCAGGCATCTGAATGTCCGAGATCACGATATCGATGGGGTGGGTGTCGATCATTTGTAGTGCTTCGTGTGCTGAGTATGCTTTATGCACATGTTCGATCCCCAGCGTGTGCCAGGGCTTGGTCATGGACAGGTTATCGACCCAATGTGCTTCATCGTCTACGATCATCATTTGCATTATAATGTCTCCCTTGGTGGTTGAACTAAGGCATATTTACACTTGCCACTTCGATGACAGAACAACCTTCCGATCGCTGTTACCCCCAGATTTATTGAATGAATTTAATAATGTGTAAATCTGGTGATAGCTTATGCTTCCGATGTAGCTTTCTTTCAGAAAGCTTTCAGGCGAGCACTCCGTTTCTTCAGGTTATTTCTGCCCTCTGCGTTATCGTGTACGTGATCTTGTTCAAAATTAAATCGTCAATTTATTGTTTGTATTAACTTAAATTCGTATCGGTATTACCTTTATCGGAATCTGTATCCTCTTTTGGTATCTCCCAGATGATTTCGGTTCGGAATCCGCCAAGTGGGGATGGGCCGAATAGGAGGTAGGAGTGACTGCCGAACAGGTGCGTGATTCGTTGGTGCGTATTCCAAAGGCCGCAGCCCATTTCTTCTTGTAAAGGTTCCTGCATCTTCAAGTTCAGTGCTTCGTATTTTTCTGGGCTTAAGCCCGGACCATCGTCGTCGATGTATATTCTGCCAAAACCGTTCAAGCGCTCCCCGGTAATTCGGATTTCCCCGGATGAATAGGACTTCGCCACGCCGTGAATCACGGAATTCTCAACCATCGGTTGAAGCATTAATCGTGGCACCGACTGGGAGAGCATATCCTCAGGGATATCGATGTGATACTCAATACGACCATTGCGCAGCTTCTGGATATCCAGATAGTTGATCAGCAGCTTGATCTCTTCTTGTAGCGACGACGTCTCCCGTTCCATACGGGTGGTGTAGCGATAATACGCACTTAGGTTATGCGCCATGGAGACCACGGCTTGCTCGTCCTTCATCTGGGCCATGTTGATGATATAACCTAGACAATTATATAGGAAATGCGGATTGATCTGCGCTTGTAATTGTTTCAGCGTAGCTTCCTTGGCTCTAATTTTCTCATGGAATACATTTTCGATCAGATCCTGAATCTGATGGGACATATCGTTGAATCGGCGGAACAGGAATGAGAACTCATTCTGGTTTTTGCTATACAGTCGGACAGAATAATCTCCTTGCTCTACACGGCGTAAGCCTTTGATCAGCTTTTTGATCGGATATTGCACATTCCGGTACAGCAGGATTGACGCCGAGATACCCACCACCAGCAGCAAAATCATACAGGTGTAGAACAGATTCTGACTCAGCGAGATAGGTTTCAAAATCTGATACAGTGGAATCACGTCAACCAGATGCCAATCCAGATAAGTGGACTTCACGGAACTAACCAGATAGTTCTTACCGTTCAGCTCTACGACATCCTGTGTAGTATCTTCCGGAGAATGCGCGTCCAGATACTGAATGAGTTCTGCGGATAATTGCTTGTCCGCGCTGCGATTGAGAATGGGTGAATTTCCTTTGTGATACAAGAAAGGATCGCCTTGTCCGCCCGCTTTATACGTATCCAGCATATTTTGAATGTTCTCATAACTGAAGCTGGCTTCAATCACCAGATTACTTCCCGTGAGCATCCCCGGCTGCGCCAAGGAATCGGTATAGAACCAATAGAAGGAATTTAGTTCATCCTCTGATGCGGCTCCCTGATCCCCATAGGTCCATCGTCCACTCATATTTTTTTTCAAATACTCTTCATCATACCCTGTCGTTTGATTGTAGTTGGCGATGACATCCTTATTCTGCTGTGAATGCACCGCATATCGGGTGGGCCATATATCCGTAACGCCGGTTTGCAGCGTCATCTTCTCTTGTATCACATAACGGGTCTGCATCCGGTCATACCGATCATCCCACATGTTGAGGCCGTTGAATGCTCTGACATTGGGGTCTCGGGAGAGAATCAGGCTGAAATCCATCATCTGGTTGATGCGGGAGTCGATCTGACTGGACAGAAACGTAAGTTGTTTCGTGTTGGAGATCTGCAGTTCTTTGCTGACGACATCATAGGTGACGTTATTCGAGTAGGTGTACATGATTAGAATGGGGATGAACAAGACCACAATTAACAAGTTTATTTTGGCAAAAAGACTGAATGGGGATCTGGTTTTACCTTGAAAAGGCATTAAGCGCTTCCATATATACATGAAAAGTCTCCTTCTAATTCGTGTGTAAACAACCTCTTCTGATGATACCCTAACAAAACACTATCAACCCTAACAATGTTATATAGCAGACCTCAGAATGGCTTGATACTATTTATATCAGAGAACCCGATCACACACAAAAACTTTTTTTGGGAACAGGAGAAGCGCTATGGAGGCTAAATTGGAGGGTAAGCGGATCCCGCAGGCAAACGTTGGGAACAAGCTGGATAAAAAGAGAAAAAAACGCTACAAACAGCCATGGATTCTGCACTTTATGGTGTTGCCGGCGGCCATTATGGTCTTTATATTTTCATACATTCCGATGTCCGGGATTTTGATGGCATTTCAAGATTATAAACCTGCACTGGGATTTTTCAATTCCGAATGGGTAGGACTGAAACACTTCAGGTACATGTGGGAAAATGATTATTTCCTGCAAATTACGTGGAACACGTTATTTTTTGCCTGCACGAAGATTGTCATGAATCTGATCATTCCGTTTGTCTTCGCCTTATTGCTAAACGAGGTACGGAAGATGGCGCTGAAAAGAACGATTCAAACGCTCGTGTATCTTCCTCACTTTCTGTCCTGGGTTACGCTATCAGGCATTCTGATCGACATTCTGGCCCAGACGGGTATTGTCAATCAGTTCCTGGTTTCGGTATTCGGCATCAAACCGATCTTCTTCCTGGGGGATGGCAGCTGGTTCCGATTCACAATTATTGCGAGTGATGTCTGGAAAGAGTTTGGATTCAACACAATCATCTTCCTCGCGGCACTGTCTGGCATTAACCCTGCACTTTATGAAGCAGCTGAAGTAGATGGGGCAGGACGCTGGAAGCAAACGATGTATATTACCATCCCGGCACTGATTCCCATTGGGATCGTAATCGCAACCTTGGCACTGGGTAATGTGCTTAACGCCAACTTTGACCAGATCTTTAACTTATATAGTCCGTTGATTTATCAACAAGGAGATATTATCGATACGTTTGTGTACAGAGAAGGTCTGCTTAGTGGGCAGTTCAGTTTCGCTACCGCTGTGAATCTGTTCAAATCGGTCATCAGCCTGATCCTGATTGTGATCTCGTACCGACTGGCTTACCGATTCGCCGGATATCGAATTTTCTAGAAAGGATGACAAACGAATGTACCATAAAACGATGCCTTACCGCATATTCAGCATATTCAACAATGTGTTACTGACCATCCTTTCACTGCTCTGCTTGCTGCCTTTGTATCACTTGCTCATGGTATCACTTAGCGCATCTGCACCTGCAAATGCTGGTCTCGTAACGTTCTGGCCGATTGGATTTACACTGGAGGCGTATGCCAAGACGTTTGCCAATACCAACTTCCTCTCTTCCTTATGGGTATCTGTGGAGCGGACGGTACTTGGTACTGGACTTGCGTTAATCGTTAATACGATTGCAGCCTATGCACTTTCCAAAGAGACGCGGGTGTTCCGCGCACGTAACATCTATCTATGGTATTTTGTCATCACGATGCTGTTCAGCGGTGGCCTCATTCCGGGGTACATCCTGATTCTGAAGCTGGGACTGATGAATACATTGCTGGCCTTGATCCTGCCAGGATTGGTTGCGGTGTTTAACATTATCTTGCTGCTGAATTTCTTCCGTACCGTTCCGAAGGATCTGGAGGAAGCTGCATTTATCGATGGCGCAGGTCACTTTAAGACGTTTATCAAAATCTATCTGCCTGTCTCGGTACCCGTTATTGCAACGGTTTCTCTCTTCATGATGGTTGGGCATTGGAACGCATACTTTGACGGGATCATCTACATCCGTGATGCGGAAAAACTGCCACTCGCGACATTCATGCAGACAATCATCGTGCAGGCTGATATGTCGAAGCTTGATCCAGAAGCGGTGAAGAACCTGTCCCAACGGACGATTCGTGCTTCGCAGATCTTTATCAGCGCGCTGCCGATCCTGCTCGTGTACCCGTTCCTGCAACGGTACTTTGTTACTGGGATCGTGGTTGGTGCTGTTAAGGAGTAGTTGAATGTAGGGAATGAATAGGGTTTTGAAAAAGGAGTCACTGAACTGGGGAAGGCCAGGGAGGGGGCTTCTTTTTGTGTATGGATAAAGAACGTTGCATATATGTAGTGTATTACCTTTATTTGAATAAAATGGTACGATGATAGCTGATTGAAAGTTATTTTTATTATTCATATAAGAGGGTGTGTACGAAGTGAAAAAAATGATAATCGTTACTCTTGCTTTGTCGTTAGTAAGCGCTTCTCTTGCTTTTGCAGCGACAAGCGCACCACAGAAGATAAGTATATTTTTGAATGGAAAAGAACTAAAGACCAGGGCAGGGACAGAAGTCAAAATAATTGACAATCATGCTTATATCCCGGCCAGTGTTCTTCGTGATGCAAGATTTGCGGTAGAGTATAAGAATTCCAAGCTTAATCTAGTGAATAGTTATTCTCATTACACTAAAAATTTAATAGAGATGCATCTTTCCAATCATGAATTTACAAGCAAATTCAACAAGATCGAGCAAGAAGTGGTTGATGTTCTTAGTAAAGTGATATTAGAAGAGCAAGTTGACATCTCCAGATTACAACAGTTAATAAAGGAAGCCGAATTTAAGGGCTGGATCCGTCCAGAGGTGTTTACTCCAGTACAAGACTATAATTCCTTTGATTTTTCTGATGCGGGTTATAGTGTGGAGGCATATAAAAAAGCAAGTATTGAGTTAATAGCCTATGTTCATACCGGGGACAAGGAAAGATTAAAGTCTTTCCACGAAGAGAGAAAAAAGGCGCTTGAGTATTACGATTCTTACACATATATGTATGATCGTATTTTTAAATTGAGCTATATTAGTGCAACAAAATAGAATGAAAATAGTAATGATGATGAGTGCGGGAGGGAATTCAAAATGGAATTTAGAGGAATAACTTGGGATAATTTTATCGAATGTATTGAACTTAAAGTCACTCCAGACCAACAAAGATTCATATCCTCGAACCAACATGCACTTGCTGAAGCGTACGTTGCCTCAGATGAGGGGCAGATTATTATTACTTTTGCAGTCTATAAGGAAGACAATATGGTAGGTTTTATTTCGATGTACTATGATGACGGGGATGGCAATTTTGAATATAGCAGTTATGGCATCTTCAAGATGATGATTGACCAGCGATACCAAGGTAAGGGATATGGTAAAGAAATGGTAGTAAAAGCAATTGAGTATGCGAGGACATTTCCACGTGGAAAAGCCAAAGTTGTAGAACTCACCTACAAACCTGAAAATGTAGTTGCGAAGAAAATTTATGACTCTCTTGGTTTTATTCAAACAGGTGAAATGTTGGCATGTGGTGAAGTGCAGGCGGTATTAACTTTGTAATTGTCCGTTACAGCTTCAATCCTGCTCTTTCTTCATGAAATTTACACCTTGATTTGGGCTATTCAAATCACCTATTTCCGAATCGGGCGAATTCCAAATTGAGAGAGGATGAATACGATGATGGATCAAAACTTGAAACAAGCAATAGTCAGGGGAGAAACTTCGCTAGGCATTGAATTTGGATCCACACGAATCAAAGCTGTACTTATTGATCACCATTTTAATACCATCTGTTCCAGCAGTTATGAGTGGGAAAATCAATTGATTGGCGGTTACTGGACTTACCCTATGGATGAAATGATTCATGGGTTGCAACAAACCTATCATCAATTAAAGCAAGTGATTGAAACAAATTATGGTGTAACGATACAAAAAATTGGCTCAATCGGATGTTCTGCTATGATGCAGGGTTACATTGCACTTGATCAAACAGGGGAGTTATTGGTTCCGTTTCGTACATGGCGTAATGCCACAACGGGTAAGGCTGCATCAGAGCTAACCGAGAAATTCCAGTTTAAAATTCCAGAGCGCTGGAGCATCGCACATTTGTATCAAGCGATTTTGAACGGAGAAGAGCATGTTACGAACATCAATTATATTACGACGTTATCGGGTTACATACATCGGCTGTTAACTGGCAGTAAAGCTATTGGTATAGGGGATGCCTCAGGTATGTTCCCAATTGATGAATCCAGACTGGAATACCATGAAGATATGTTGAAGAAGTTTGACGATATAATTGCCGACAAAGGCTACACGTGGAATCTTAAAGATATTTTACCTAAAGTGTACACTGCCGGTGAACATGCCGGATATCTTAGTGAAGCTGGTGCCCGACTGTTAGATCCATCAGGTAATCTGGAATCCAATATTCCACTTTGCCCTCCGGAAGGCGATGCTGGAACAGGCATGGTTGCTACGAATAGCGTCCAAAAACGTACGGGTAACATTTCCGTAGGTACATCGATTTTTGCCATGATTGTATTAGATAAAAACCTATCTACGGTATACCCTGAGATTGACATCGTGACTACACCTGATGGCAATCCTGTGGCTATGGTTCTTGCGAATAACTGCTCCAGCGATATTAATGCCTGGGTCGACTTGTTCCGTGAGTTTTATGAGGCGATGGGACAGAAGCCCGATATGAACCAGTTATTCAGTGTGTTGTTCAATGAAGCACTGAAAGCTGACGCTGATGGCGGTGGTTTACTGAGCTATGGCTACTATTCAGGCGAGAACATTACAGGAATTGCAAAAGGTCGTCCGTTGTTCGTACGTTCTCCAGAGAGCCGCTTCAACCTGGCAAACTTTATGAGAGTCCATCTGTTTGCTGCGTTTGCTGCACTAAGGCTCGGGCTGGATATTCTCACACAGAAGGAGCACGTAACGATTGAGCACATTTGGGCGCATGGCGGATTGTTCAAAACCCCACGAGTCGCTCAAAAAATGTGCGCATCCGCACTGAATATTCCCGTGTCGGTCATGTCTACCGCTGGTGAAGGTGGCGCATGGGGAATGGCTATTTTGGCTTCCTACATGGTTAATAAGCAGCAGCACGAGGGTTTGGCGGAGTACCTTACTACCAAGGTGTTTATTGATGCAGAAGGACAAGAGGTTTCTCCAAATAGCACGGATGTGAATGGATTTGCCTTGTTCATGGAGCGTTACACGGAAGGACTGGCCATTGAGCAGTCAGCAGTAGATCATTTCGTGGAAAATGGGAAGGAAGCCTGATATGTAATCATATTTCTTGAACAGAGGAAATTGGAACGAAGCCCGTTGCCTACACTATGATGCCCTGTTATAATTTCGATATATCTATCGTATTGGGGGTTATGACGTGGCAATATGGATGATGCCGGATTGCTCGTTCGCTAGAAAGCCTTACGCAAAGCCTGAATAGGGGCGGACTTTGTGTAGGGCGCGACAAAATGAGATTGTTGCCCTGGAATCAATATCAACATAATGTTACATCCCGCAGGCTTTGCACCTTATTTGTTCTTCCAATAAAAATAAGGGGCTGAACGCCATGCAAACACCATTTATTCAGAATCATCAATTCAATTATATTCAAAAACAAGCTGATTTCCTGCTTAAAACGCTACGCTCGGTTGTGGATCCCAAAGTATTGGAAACCGTCCGTTATACGGTCGGCACAAATGCGGTGAGCATCTTCGATGAACTCACTTCGGAGCAGAAGCAACTGCTGGAGCAGTTATCCACGTATGAGACAACACATGAATTGCAGACGTATCTGAACGGGCTGGAATCATATTTGATTCCATATCCGCAAATATCAGCGAAGCAGATTCAGAAGTTGTTTCCAAAGGCCAAGAAGCTTAAAGTGCCCGATCTCGAATCCATCGATTACGCACGTACTACCTATCTGAGATGGACTGACATTGCGACGAGCCGTTTGTTCATCGTGTACCCGTACGAAGGCAGATTCCTCGGTATTGAGGGACGGATTACACCCACGAACAAAAAGGGGTACTGCATGTTCTGTCATCGTCATCAGGAGCTCGGATTCTTCAACGTGAAGACCAAGGCTCATTCGCCGGATAACTTTTCTTCCATTGCCCAGTACGTATGCATGGATAACACAGCTTGCAACCATAGTATTACCGATATCACTATGCTGGAGAAGTTTCTTCTCTCGACAGTAAAATAATGCAAGACACACAGGCAGGGTCGCTCTTCGGAGCGACTTTTTGCCGTGTTCAAGTATAGTAATCCGCTATTGAACGTACCACTAAACTTCAGAATTCATATTAGGGTCACACCTTTTTTCTCATACGATCATGGAGTCGGAATATCGTTGACATAGTTCAGTCCCAAGTGATGTGCATGGTTCAGCAGTGCCTCATAATGCTCAGGCTTGGATTCCAACGTTTCATATAAAAACTCAACCCTCGATTGGGACACGCCGCAGTAATCGGCAATCCCCACATTGAGCAGGTTGGCGATCGATTGACCATAGTTGCGCTTATACATCTGTTCTTCCGTCACACCCGAAAGAGAGATCCACAAGATTTGCTTATGAGAGAGCTTGTTCGCGCCGTAGGCAAATCCGTTGTTCATGACACGATCCACATAACCTTTCAACATGGCTGGCAGATGCCACCACCAGAGAGGAAACACAAAAGCCACAGCATCGTGTTTCTTCAACCGCTCCATCTCCGTCTCAACCTCAGGCGAGAACACCTGATTTTCTTGGGTATAGTCTGGTTCATCCATCTCTCGGAGAATTGGGTCGAAGCCAATCCCATGCAAATCCAATATCTCATAACCGTGACCAGCATCGGTAAGACCCTGTGCAAAACGTTGAGCTACCTGAAAGGTCAAGGAGTCTTTTCTTGGGTGGGATACTACAACGAGTACGTTCATCTTATCTTTCACTACCTTTCTGGATTGCAGTCTTGTAGCCATAAATCAGTGGCTGATGCTATTATAAACAGGTATGAAAACATCTGGAAGTACGCACTTTGATGTTCTATAGGAAGAATGAAGTGCCATAGGAACATTAAAGTACCCTAAATGGATGGTTCGAAATGGGCTTGAATAATAGAAAGAAGAGTAGCAAAAAGTTTATATTTTCACTTGGGATACAGCCTATTTATGGAGGGGTTCAGAATGACAGAACATAGAGAAACGAGTGCTCCAAAAAAATATAAAGTAGGCGTGGAAGCGGCCTTGGAAGTAATGGGTGGGAAGTGGAAGCCGTTGATTATTTATCATTTGATGACCGGACGGAAACGCACGTCGGAGCTTCGGCGGTTAATACCGGACATTACGCAGAAGATGCTGACAACGCAGCTCAGAGGACTTGAAAAGGATGAGATCATACAGCGCAAGGTATATTCGGAGGTGCCTCCCAAAGTGGAATATGAGTTGACGGACTACGGCTGGGGACTCAAGCCTGCCCTGGACCATTTGTGTTATTGGGGAGAAGAGCATCTGGATAAAATCCACGGAGATAAGTTTAAAGTTTTGGAGGACTTCGATTCTGAAGAGAAGGGGGCGAGAAATTGAATGGTGCGGAGCACGTGAAACAGGTAGTCCCTATTCGTTGTGAAGGCGTGGCTGTAGTTCTGTTGAAGAAAAGCCTCGATCAATACCGTGTACTGATGCTAAAGCGGGCTGGTCGTATGTTGCATAACGAGTGGTGTTATGTTGGCGGCGGGATAGAAAAGGGCGAGAAGGCATGGGAAGCTGCACTCAGAGAAGTTCATGAGGAAACAGGTATTACGGAAGTCCGGTTGTATTCTGCCAATCAATTCGAACAATATTATTCACCCATGGGGGAGTATATCTATATTGCTCCCGTATTCGTAGGATATGTGGATGAAAGCCAGGTTGTCCGGTTAAATCATGAACATACCGAGTACCAATGGATGACGTTTGACGAAGCTAAAGAAAATGCGGCATTGCCTGGGATTGATAACATTTTGGATTTTGTTGAAAAGCATTTTGCCAGAAAAGCCCCTTCCGAGTGGCTTCGGATTAATGAAGAGAATAATTAGGAGGTGGAACTCATCACATACAAGACGATTTATCCAAGAGCATGGTTGAGCCTATTATGTATGTTGGTCATTGAAGCTATGTTTTTCAGAAATATTATTTATGATGAAAATGGTATTATGAAGTACTTCCTGATCGTTATATTGACCTTTATTCTCGGTTATATCGTTTTTCTGCTCTGGCGTTTGTTTTTCACTAAACCCAGTATTACGCTGGAAAGCGATCATGTGATTTCTATGAAACATCAGAGATATGATGCATCTCAGATTGAGTGTATTTATATGAATTACAGACGGATTGGCATCAAACTCTATGGTAAACGGTTAGTACCGATGGATCTATGTTTTTACTTTCAACGAGGTCAGGAATCCGCAGGCGTAGAAGCTGTGCATGAATGGGCGGCGCGAAACAACAAAGAGATCAAACATAAATTGTTTCAAACCGTGGGGTAGAACAGTGTTTGTGAATATAAGGAATCGTTAGGGCTGAAGATTTTGGAGGAGTAGCGATGCAAACAATAGAGCAGTTTCTAACGAGTGGTGAGCACTTATGTGATGATCCAGATGGGGAATTCCCGGAAACAGAGGAGTCTGATGCAGGAGTTCGTATCGTCACTAATTAAAGCGTTCTACGCTTCAATAGCAAAGTAGATTTAGATTCCTAAAAATTAGCAGGAGAGATGCATATGAGATATCGAACGAAAGAATGGTATGAGCTGTGTCAGCGGACAGGGCTTCATTTTGGGATGAGGGTACATAGAGGAACTTACGAATTGGACGAAGCACTTTTCCTGCGACGTTATAAAAGAAAAGAAAAAGAGTATGTAGAGTTTCAGCGTGAAATGTACAATATAGATCCTCGTTTTTTGCTGAAGCAAAATGGCCATGTTTTTGTACCTGCCGAAAAGTTTCTTAGTGGGAATGAGATATCGGAAGACGATAAAAGAGTATACCAGATGCCTGCTGAAGAAAGAGAGCGGATCGAGAAATTAATCGCGGATTATGATGTGAGGCCTCCTTTTGACGAGCTACAGCATAGAATTGCATTTAAAGAGATGCAGGAATGGGATTACAAACACCAGAAAGAACGATTACCAAAGGAAATATATGAGCAAATTGCGGATATCCGTGTATTTACGTTGGGTTATTGCACGAGAGAAGTTATGCTCCAGCTGAAGAAACAGAGTGCAGAAAATAGGAGAGAGATGGAGCGTGTATCGAATGAATACAGGGAAGCCATTCTAGCGCAGGATATTCCCGATGAAATCCGTAGTCGGGTTCAATTTCATGATTGTACAGTGATGGAACTACTGACGGGAGATGAAGTGGTCATTCGTTTTGACACCCGTGGGGGCTTCACCAATATAAATAAACTCACGCTCGTTGCGCCGGAAATCCTTAAGCAAGATGGTGAGATTGTAGGCAGTTACTGGCTGTATCAAGAGCTGTATCGGATCGATAACGGATATGAGCTTCATGTTCTATTTGATGGAGAGAATATGCCTGAGTTGATTGTTCGCTGTGCTGATATTCTCGTAGAGGAAGAATGAGAGAGACCAAGAGAGACCAAGAGGATGATTACGGAGGAAATATAGTGAAAATTAGCACGATAGAAACCAAGTTAGCTTCAAGATACGACGAGTTCGATCCTGAACAGGATGGGAATAAAAATACGAAATTTGCTGACATTATGATTGATGGTACATCGCTCTATCAAAGGCTGAAAAAACATGATTTGGTACCTTGTCTCGGATGGGGAAGCGATGAATATCAAAGGCTTCTTATTGATTATTTTTTACTTAAGAAACCACATGAAGCCATGTATTATAGATATCCCATTTTAGTGTGTCCCTGGTGTGGGGATGAGGAGTGTGGATTTATTTCTGTAAAGATTGATAGGGAAGATGATGTTGTGATCTGGAGAGATTTCATATTGAACGACAAGAAACTACAGGTAGGCCCGTTTTATTTTGGTTGGGAAAATTATAAACAGGCCATCGAAAATACTTTTGGTACGGCAGGAATTCAGTAAGGAAAAAAAGGGGGATGGAGAAAATAGAGATGGAATGGACCACCAGTACGTTTGGTTATTTATCTACTCCCGTATTTGTCGTGGGCTTTGCATGTTACTTCTTTCCTGATTTTCTATACAAAATATTTGTCCTGATGAGATATCGAGAAATTAAACCGAATTACGAGTTTGAAGATAACCCACCTAATAGTGATATCCCTAAACATATCGAAATAATATTAAAAGTACTAGGCACCATAATGGTTATATTAGGGATGATATGGTTTTGGTTTTCAGAAGAGTTTTATAACATATTATTTTGACAGCAAGGAGTTGAACACCATTTTTGAATTTATCTGGACTTTAGTGATCTCAATTATAAGTTTAATTGTCGTTCTTGTCTTTGCAGCAATTGTACGTTATGCGATAGATTCATCCAAGACATCGAAAAAGCTGGATGTATTAATCAAAGAAGTGCACTATCTGAAAACTGAAATTAAAAAATTGCAACACCATAAGCAGCAAGATGGTAGCAAGCATATTATCGATGAGAAAGTATAGATGAACACCTTGAAATTTTTCTGAGAAAGGAACAGACCATGATGAAACCACAGGGGAACGTACAAGCTGTTTTTATAGACAGAGATGGAACTATCGGTGGTACAGGTCATTTTATTCATCCGAGAGATTTCAGATTATACCCCAATGCTCAAGAAGCAATTATGCTTTTGAAACGAGAAGGAATTATGGTACTGGCTTTTACGAATCAATATCGAATCTCACGTGGAGAAGCAAGTGTTGAGGATTTTGAAGAGCAATTTCGTGAGTATGGATTCGATCACTCCTATATATGTCCGCATGAGCAAGAATGCAGTTGTAGAAAGCCTAAACCCGGAATGTTATTACAGGCATCAGAGGAACACGGTCTGGATTTATCCAAATGCATAGTAATTGGAGATGTAGGAGATACAGACATGCTTGCTGCCCATGCCGTAGGAGCGACCAAGATCATGGTGCGAACAGGCTGGGGGGAATCTTCATTAACCAAATTCAGAGACAAATGGATGGAGACCGAACCTGATTATATCGCAGAAGATATTTGGGATGCCGTACAATGGATCATTCATGGAAGAGAATTCAGTAATTAAAAGACAGGAGGTAACTGTGTATGGGCATGTCAGACTATTACAAAAACCTGAGGGAAAAGATCGGCAACGAGCTTGTTTTTATGCCGGGTGTAGCTGGGATTATCCGAAATGAACAAGGGGAGATTCTGTTCGGTCGTAAACATAACGAATCAACCTGGGGGCTGATTGCTGGAGCAATTGAGCTTGGTGAAATACCGGCGCAAGCGATGGTAAGAGAGGCACTGGAAGAGACAGGTCTAGTTGTTGAACCCGAGAAGATTATCGGGGTATACGGGGGTGAAGCAAGACGGTTTACATACAGTAATGGTCATCAGGTTGAATATTTGACTATCGTATTTGAATGCAGGATCAAATACGGGCAACTCACGCCCGATAATGAAGAGATGAAGGATCTGCAGTTTTTCCCCGAGGATCAGCTTCCACCCATGGCAAACCAGTATCCAGATTATATTTTTAGTTCCAATCAAGAAGAACGGGCCCATTTTGAAAGATAACCCAACCCACTGTGCAGCTGGAATTTATACTCACCTTATCTTCGACAAATGAATTCAGATCCTAGTTATTATGAGGAGAACCATATGTTAATTAATCCAACGATTAATGAGATCAATAACTTATTCAAGATGCATCATATCAACGAAGAAATATCTGGAATTCAAAGTTTGTCAGGTACCACAGCTGGACGTGTTTATCGGTTGAGTACAAGTCTGAATAAGCACTATATTTTGAAATCAGATGAACCCGAACAGATTCACATCGCCCAGCAGTTTTTGGATACGTATAAGAATTCTTCGTTACTGCCTGAAGTTTTGTTGACTGATCCGGATAACACTTATTTCATTTATACGTATATGGAAGGTACGACCTATTTCAACCGGGGCCAGAAAAGAGACTGGTTAACTCGTCTGGTGAAAGAGTTATTCAATACATATGTGCGTTCTACAGATACCAAATCATGGGGCAGAATAGAGTTCCCACAGAGGACATGGAAAGAATTCAATCAGATTAGTATTCATGAAGCAAAGATGAATATCGGAAGTGTTTTAACAACAGATGATTATAATCTGGTTCAATCCAAAGTGGATCACCTGTTTCATGAGGTAGGAGAGAAGTTTCTTTTACATGGCGATACGGGGGTTCATAATTTTGTATATGATCAAAATGAACTCATCGGCGTTATTGACCCATCTCCAATGGTTGGACCTATCCTCTATGATTTCTTGTATGCTTTTAGCTCTTCGCCGGATGATATCAACACCGAAACATTATTTGCTACGTTCGAACTTTTAGAGCAAGTAGATATGGATAAATCCAGATTGATAGAGGAAGCTCTGGTCCATCTATATTGCCGAATTGGGCTGAGCAATAAGCATCACCCTGATGATCTGCCTGAGTATTTGAAGGCATGGCAGGAATGGAAGCGATTATGTCAGGAACTTTGAACTAACAAACTTTTTACAGCTATCGCAAATGCCTTAGTTCAGACTATACAAGAAAGGAGAGATATCACAAGTTGGATAACAAAAGGTTTTTGAATCGTCCGAATTCTTGGACGACCTCCGAGATGCTTCATGGCGACTTACTTGCCAGTAAAGAACTTATCTATGACAAGTGTGGCTTTATCTGCTCACAACCATATGAAGAAGCACAAAATGCTGAATATGGTGCATATGTGTTCACCTTAAATGCTCTCTCCATTCGATTTCGCGTCGCCAAAACCACGCCAACCAAGATCGGACAATTTGTTACCCTATGGCAGCGGAGTGAGGATGGAACGACACAGCCATATGATGTATCAGATCCAGCAGATATGTATGTCATTAGTACGCGCGCAGGTAGCCACTTTGGGCAATTTGTATTTCCGAAGAATGTATTGTTACAGCGAGATATCATATCGGATCAAGGCAAAGGTGGCAAGCGTGCAATTCGTTTATATCCGCCTTGGGACAAGCCAATAAGTAAACAGGCTGTAAAAACGCAGCAATGGCAGCTGGAATACTTCTTGAAAGTATCTTTTACCGAACCGTTGAACTGTGATCAAGCTCGGGTACTTTATGATAAACCATTATAATCACCTATGATTTAGGAGTGTGGTCATGATCGTATTAACGTCAGCAATCGTATTCACCTTCCTGATCCTAATCGTTATTCTCTTTCAAGTTGCTTTAGTGGTAGGTGTACCGTGGGGTGAGTATGCTATGGGTGGGAAGTTTCCCGGGAAATACCCTATCTCCAATAATCATTGCCATTTCATAACAATGAGCAACAATGGAATATACTAAACTAGAGCCCTGGCATGTATGCCAAAGGGCTCTATTAATAACTGCCGTTCCTCATTTATACTAATGATAGTTTAACCCTACATAGAGAAGATCAACGGAGAGGAGCGGTTATATTATGCCGATCTACTACTACCTTGCAGCAGTTTTATTAGTTGTAACAGCCTATTTGGTTCGACGTAAGTTCAAGATTTTCCGTCCAGCAGGAAGACGCAGAAAACAGACGAAAGTTACGTACAAACGAAAAAAAGCACCATTGAATCTTGGACTTCGAGAAGAAGTCTCCTATCAGCAAACCATTCTTCAATTGGAGAAGAGTTACAATAAGCATTTTGCCAACAAACTCAAGATCCGAATTCAAAAGGAATATCCTCACATGAAAACGCTGGAGTATCGGTGGAAATTGATAGAGCTTAAGCGATATTTCATTATGGCTTCATTACTTAAGCAGGTGCCCATGTTCAGTGATGAAGTTGATGATTTGTGGCATGAGATGCTGATGTTTACGAAATCTTACGCTGATTTTTGTGCAGAATTAATGGGTTCCACGGTACACCATGAGCCGGCAATCACCCGCCGCGAAACGCCAGGAGCACGTGCATGGTTTGACTGGGTGTACTGTCAATTATTTGAGTTCACCCCCTACAGTGCTGCAATCTGGGGTGATTTTTTCACTTACCCATTATCCAGTGATGTACAGAAGCTGATCGCACAGGGAGATCAATTCGAACTGGTAAATGAACTGTTTCATGCCAGACGCATGCAGGAGGATCCTGAAGCTGCTCAGGTGATTATCTACTTGATTGATCAACTACGTAGATCGGCAACTCTAAGTGAAGAAGAGCTATCTCCAGCATCTTCCGGAAGTAGTGATTTAGCTCTCGTCATGGCTAGCGCCATGGTGTATTACTCCATGCATAACGAGGCGACATATGGGTTACACATGGGGCGGTTGGAACAGGAAATTCTTCCACAGGAAAAGGCAGCCTATGGTTCCTCGTCAAGCAGTGGTTGCACGAGCAGTTCCAGCTGTTATGCGGACCAATGTACAGACAATAGTAGTTCCTCGGGAGGATCTGGATCATCCTCGGGATCATCTTCTGACTCTTCTTGCAGCTCATCCAGCTGTTCATCTTGTGGTGGTGGCGGAGATTAATGAAGTTGAGTATCTGGGCTACAGTGAATCTGCAATCTTGAATGAAACAGTCACTAGACAAATGGAGATTGCCGGAAGGGAAGAGCACATACGAAGCAACAAATTCACACCGTATTTAAGTTTTATAGGTTTTGGATTAGTCATTCTAACCTTAAGCGTGAATGTAAGCTTTAAGCTAGGAATTGAGAAAGGCTTGGATGAAGTCCAAGCTGGAACGCGGAAAAATAAACAAAGAAGACTACTTGGATCAGATCAAGAAAGTTAAGACCAGTTTGGGAATCAACATTAGTTATATTGTTATCCTGCTGTTTCAGCTTGGATACGTCATTATAAACTGGGACGAGGTTAATGTTTAGACTTCTGACCGACCTTTCCTGATTTTGAATAGAACATACATAACATTTAGGAGGAATATTCATTGAAAGCATTATCAATCGTTAGCCTTATTGGGTTCTTACTCAATTTTTTATTAATAGCAGTTTTTTTAGATGGTTCGCAAGAAGGTGCGGAGGTAGCGGCAGTTTTGGGACTTCTGGGTGGACTGTATGGTCTGCTTTTCTCAATTCTAGCTCTAATCATATCTAGCAAGAAAAAAAAGACCCCTGTGAATGTGCATGAACAACTGCTACAGTTAGGTGAATTAAAAGAGAAAAATATCATATCAGAATATGAATTCGATCAAAAGAAAGAGAAGTTACTCTCCAGATACAAGTAATCCAGAGCCCGCTACGGTTAGGTAAAGGCTATTCTATTTTCTACTCATACCAAAAAGCTGAACTTAGGAAAATAAAAACAGGGCGTTCCCTTCATCGGGGAATATGCCCTGTTTTTGTTATAACTAAATTTTGTTACTCATCTCAATGGTGATGATGCGCATGAGCATCTGGTGCGTCGCCTTTGACCGTACATAATACCGAGGTATCATGCAGATGTTTCTCAGACTCCACTTGGAGCGTCACATGTTTGATTTCTTTATGCTCCAGCATGTGTTCAATCTTCTGAACCAGGATCTCGGATGCATAAACATCCATCGTTCCATCTACCACAATATGAGCGGTCAGCGCATTCAGGTTACTGGTAATGGACCAGACATGCACATCGTGTACGCCTTTGACGCCATCAACTTGTTTGATGGTCTGCACCAGTTCATTCACATCCACATTGGCCGGAGTACCTTCCATCAAGATGTGCAGGGAGGACTTGGTGACATAGAACCCACTTCGTAATACCAACGCCGCGACAATTACACTTGCAAGTGGATCGGCCCAACCCCAGCCAAAGAACATCATGAGCAGTGCTGCCGCAATGGCCCCAACCGATCCCAACATGTCGCTGATGACATGCAGATAAGCACCGCGCATGTTCAGGTTATTCTCAGTATCGCTACCACGCATCATGATCCAGGCTACCAGAATATTGACGAGCAATCCAATGACGCTGATGATTAACATGCCTACGGTTGCGACTTCTGGCGGGTTGATGAATCGACCAATGGCTTCGTAGAAAATGTAGAGTGCAATGGCGATTAACGTAATTCCGTTTAACGTAGCGGCCAAAATTTCAAATCTTCTGTAGCCGTAGGTTTTGCCGGTATTTACTGCTTTTTCACCAAAGGTGAACGCCAGTAAAGCGATCCCGAGCGCAATGGAATCGGACAACATATGACCTGCATCCGAGATGAGCGCGAGACTGTTGGTGATGAATCCACCAATGGCTTCAACGATCATATAGATGGTAATAATAATGAAGGAAAACAACAGGACTTTCTTGTTATTGGTGGTGTGAGCGTGGTTGTGTCCATGATCGTGCCCATGGTTCTGATCGTGATGATGTCCGGACATATAAATCCTCTCCTTTGGAGCCTTGCTCCGTTATGTAATATGATTTCTAGTGTGGAATATAGATGATTCTTGGCAATGTTTGATCGTCTACAAATGAATATATGAGCACTTGTTCATATGTTATGATTTTATTATAGTTGCGCCTCATAATAGTGTCAACCAGATTCATGGAAATGTAAACATGGCCGCGGTGTTTCCGGGAATGTTGCTGGCGAATGAGATTGCTTTTATGCTACCATCTGTGCAGGATCAAAGTGAGATGTACTCGTTACATAGAAGGGCGGACAACCTTATGAAACATCTGCTGCTGGCAGACGATGATGCCAATATTCGAGCACTCCTGCGGCATGTCATGACCAAGGAAGGCTATCGGGTTCATGAAGCGCAGGATGGACTGGAAGCGGTCAAACTAATGCAAGAAACTCCGATCGATCTGGCGATCTTAGATGTGATGATGCCAGGCATGGACGGACTGGAGTTATGTGATTACATTCGGCAGCATTACGACATTCCAATCATGTTGCTGACGGCACGAGATCAGCTATCTGACAAGAGAGACGGTTATCTGAAAGGAACGGATGAATATGTGACCAAGCCATTTGAACCGGAAGAACTGGTCTATCGGGTAAAGGCATTGTTTCGTCGGTACCATCGCACATCCAGCGATATTATCCGTATGAACCGGATCGTCATTGACCGAAACAATGTGGAGGTTACCGATGGGCAATCCATTCTCTTTTTGCCAATGAAGGAGTTTGAATTACTCTCACAGCTTGCCCAGTTTCCGGGACGTTTGTTCTCACGGGATGAGCTCATTCGGCTTGTATGGGGAGCAGACTACGAAGGAGATGACCGTACCGTTGATGTACACATCAAGCGGTTACGTGATCGTTTTACCGATTATACGGACGATTTTGTCATTCAGACTGTGCGGGGTATTGGTTACAAGATGGAGGTGAAAGCACCTTGAGGACCTTGTACGTCCGGGTATTCCTCATTACAATTGCCGTGATTATGGTCAGCGGCATGCTTGGTTTTCTTTTGTCCAACATCTACTATCATACAAAGCTCAAGGATTTTAATGATGAGAAGCTGGTGGGCATCGCGACGCATATGAAGCAATTTGTGGAACAGCAACCCGGCACGATGGAGCAGTATTTGAACAATGCCGCCGCACTTGGGTACGAAATCTATGTGACGGATGGAAAAGGCAACGACCAATTCTACGGCCGCGAATTCCGTGAGAAAGATCTGAATAAGCAAGCTGTAGATCTGGTGCTGCGGGGTGAGGTATACCATGGCGTCGCCCAGTTTCCAAGCAAACCGTTCATTACCGGATTCTTCGATAATCAATTAAGCAATACCGTGGGTGTTCATCTACAGCTGGACAATGCGAATTACGCTCTCTTTATGCGTCCGGATGTAATTCTGCAATTCGGTGAGCTACGGATCTTTTTTGCGCTGATTGGAGCATTTACGATAGGTATTAGTATCCTGATCTTTCTGATCAGTACCCGCTATCTGGTCAATCCGATTGAACGTCTGTCCGAGGCAACCAAACGGATTGCGCAAGGAAAATATAATCTGAAATTGCCTACCGCAAGGCGGGATGAGATTGGACAGCTGGCCCAGCATTTCATGACCATGAGTCGTGAATTGGAGAGGGTAGATCAGGCGCGGCAGCAGTTTGTATCGAATGTATCGCATGAGATTCAATCACCGTTGACCTCAATTCAGGGGTTTGCCCAATTGGTGGCGGATCGGGATCTGCCTGAACAGGAAAGAGAGCACTATGCATCGATCATTGAGGAGGAGAGCCGTCATCTCTCTTTGCTCAGCAAACAACTGCTACTCCTGTCCTCCCTAGAACAAGGCAATGAAGATCTGAGCAAAGTAAAGTTCTCTCTGCGAGATCAATTCCGGCAAGCAGTTCAGGTGCTGCAATGGCAATTGGAAGAAAAAGAACTGTTGCTTCGGATTTCGGTGCCCGAATCTATCCAGCTGGTTGGCAATGAAGTGCTGCTCATGCAAGTTTGGATGAATCTATTGGGCAATGCGGTGAACCATCTACCACAGGGAAGAAGCATCGAGATTCACGCAGAGCAGACGGATAACCAGTGTGTGATTCAGATTCGGGATACAGGAGACGGGATTGCTGCAGAGCATCTGCCTTTCCTGTTCGATCGATTCTATCGGGTGGATCGTGCGAGGGAACGTTCTTCTGGACGAACCGGACTTGGACTTGCCATCGTACAGAAAATTATCCGAATTCATGACGGTACAATCGAGGTTTCCAGTTCACCTGAGGGTACGATCTTTACCGTGACACTTCCGCAGATGTAATCTGTTATTCATTTGCCGTTCATTTTCGCCTCCTATACTTGGGTTATCAAGAGGGAGGTCACAGAACATGTACATGGCTATTCGGGAAATGAGGTATGCCAAAGGGCGCTATGCCTTAATTGCTACAATCATGGTACTGGTTTCATTTCTGGTACTGTTTGTTACAGGTCTTGCACAGGGGCTGGCGTATGATAACGCAGCTTCGGTCAAAAATATGGCAGCAACCCACTTTGTGCTGGAGCAGGATTCGAATCATCGGTTCACCCGGTCACAAGTGGATCAGGATCAACTTAATCAAGCTCGCTCCGTGGTGGGGCAAGAGAACGCTGAGCCACTCGGTGTGAAAATGACAACCGTCAGTCCAACCGGCGACACAAAAAAGATCGATGTCACGCTGTTCATGGTTAATCCGGAGGGCTGGCTTGCTCCAACGGTGACTGAAGGGTCTCTGATTACGGATCAGACGAACGGGCAAGTTGTGGTGGACCATAAGTTGTCTGAATCTGGTGTCACAATTGGCACCGTCTTGGTCGATCAAGCTTCGGGAACGGAGTGGACCGTTGGTGGATTTGTACAAAATGAGTCTTTCAGTCACTCCCCAGTAGTGTTCTTGAATGCACAGGAATGGCTCGCACTTCAGGGAAGTTCACGAACTTCGCAAGGTTCAGCAGACACCAATGCTCATGCTCCGGTGTACAATGCCATTGCGATTAAGGGTGGGGGCGATCAGGTAGACCGCCTGAGTGCTGCAATGCCTAATACGGAAGTCATCACAAAGTCGGATGCCGTATCGGCCATTCCTGGTTATAAGGAAGAGCAGGGATCGTTGCTCATGATGATCGCTTTTCTATATGTCATCTCGGCGTTTGTGCTTGCGGTATTCTTCTATGTCATCACAATTCAGAAAACGAGTCAGTTCGGGATATTAAAAGCCATAGGAACGCGGAATGCTTATCTGGCGGGTAGTGTTTCGTTACAAGTCTTGGTTCTGTCGGTTGGCAGTCTGGTCATTAGCGTACTATTGGTTCGACTGTTCGAGTCCATTCTTCCTGCATCGATGCCGTTTCAATTAGGCTTGTCCACCCTTGCTCTGACCTGTGTGTTATTCATACTCATGTCTGTGGCGGGTTCGTTATTCTCGGTGTGGAAGGTTACCAAAATTGATGCACTTGATGCGATTGGGAGGACAGCAGCATGAGAAACCGATTGGTATTACAGGGAATTACACAGACCTTTGAAGATGGCGGCAGCAAACGCACGATTCTGGACAAACTGGACCTTGAGGTTGCCGAAGGGGAACTTGTAGCTGTGATGGGGCCTTCCGGCTCGGGCAAAAGTACATTCCTGTCCATTGCTGGCGCACTTCTTGAACCTACGGAGGGGCAGGTTCTACTGGATGGGGCCTCGATTATGGGTAAAGGCAAACAGGAGATATCCGATGTACGGCTCCAGCAACTCGGTTTTATCTTTCAAAGTGCCAACCTCATTCCGTATCTGAAAGTAGAAGAACAACTGATGGTGGTCGCGAAGCTCGCCGGAACGGATAAAAACAAGGCGGAGAAGCGAGTGAATGAGCTGTTGGATACGGTAGGCTTGACCCATCGGCGGAAGGCATATGCGGAGAAACTGTCAGGCGGGGAACGTCAGCGGGTCGCCATTGCACGGGCGTTGATGAACGATCCAGCTGTCCTGCTCGCGGATGAACCGACAGCCAGTCTGGATGCGGAACGTGGACTGGATATTGTCGGCATGATTGCACGGCTCGTAAAGGAGCAGAGCAAGAGTGCAGTGATGGTTACGCATGATGAGCGGATTTTGCCGCTCTGTAGCCGGGTTCTTTTTTTGGAAAATGGAAAGCTGGTGCAGCATTAGAAGGAGAATGGTCTGAGAGTCTGGAGAGAACACTGATTCAAGGCTTAAGGGCAGAGAGCGTAAGAAGAGGGTCACGTATTCCCCGGTGGGAAGGTGGCCTTCTTTCTGTGTTTTCGACTATAATTGGAAGAATAGTGGAATTAGATAGAGAGGATCGGGTGCGGATGAGTAGCTTGAGTGCGGAACTATTTCCGGCGCTGAGTACGTCAATTCATTGGGGAATTATTGAGGCGGAGTTCAGATTGAACGACATCGTGGATGAAAAGCTGGTGAGTAATATTAGCATCATTCCGTTTGTCGGGGATCAATGTGTCGTCTTTCAACTGGATAATGGAGATTGGGAGCTGCCTGGAGGGACGCTTGAAGCAGGTGAGCAGTATATGGATGGACTGAAGCGCGAACTGATGGAGGAACTTGGGGCAGACATGCGGTCCTATCAGATCTTTGGTCAATTCTATTGCACATCCAGTGCGTTGGAACCGTATCGACCGTATATCCCGCATCCCCATTTCGTACGAATCATCGGTTATGGAGATGTTGAACTTGTCGGTGATCCGCTGAATCCGGAGGATGGTGAGCAGGTGGTTGCAGTGGAAGTGGTAGAGATTGATGAAGCGATCCAAAGATTCCAGAAACAGAACAGACATGACATTGCGGAGATGTACAAACTGGCTTATGTACTGCGAAATGAAGCTAAACAGTCAGGCAAGGGCCAGGTATTATAATTCCAGATAACTTACGGAGGTAATGATGATTCGAGATAAAATTAACGAGCTGCTGGATGCGTTACCCGAAATGGAACTGAACCGAGCATATTGGGGGATTGAGCGTATCCATCAGGAATATATGTTCAAGAAGAAATTGCAGGATAAAGGGGTTGTCGTATCCGAACTGTATGAGGAATCCGAAGGGATTGTACAGCAATGGGACAGCGTATTTGCCCATAATATCGATGATGTGGTCAAAGAGTCTATCCATTATAGCCAGTACAAGTGGCATTTGTTCAGTTATGAACAACAGAAATGTCTGACACATGATGAAGCACGAGATGCTTTCGATGCCGAGCCGAAAGATGAAGTATATGTGATGTATGAAAGTGGTGGTTGGGTGCTTTTATACGAAAACGCGAATCGGGTCATTGCAGCGGATTTTGATTCGGAGCAGGATATCTATATCTTCGACCGAGCGTTTACATGGACGTACGTGTATACGCACGAATCCATGTGCGGCCCTTATTTTTATAAAATAGAACAAGCATGATTCTGAACAAAAAAGGGTAACAACGAATTAAATAAACTTTGCCTTGGGAGTGATATCAATGCAGGAACTTTTTAAGAAGATCATCAAAACAGACGTCAAACCCGTATTTGCCAAACACGGCTATTCGAAGAAAAATCTGAATTTCTACAAAGCGGATGGAAACCTCGCATATAAGTTCAACATTCAAAGAGCAAAGTATAACACCAGTAGACAAGTCCAGTTTTATGTTAATTGTGGTGTTCATTCCACCGAACTTGCGGAGTTGCATTCCGTTGGATTGAATGGAGACATATTGGAGTTCACATCTCATTTTACCTGCCGAATCAGAGAAATAGCCCCTTCCGCTCCGGCCCACTATACCTTAACGCCTGATATCGATCCAGACGCTTTATCGAAAGAACTGGTGTCACATTTGGAAGAGGGTATGTCATTCTTACACTCGCTAACAGGGGCCAGAGATATAGTCCATTATTATATGGACAAGACAGCGCTACATTTAAGCGAAGTAACCTTCCGTTTTCTGCTAAAAGCCGGCGATACGGAAGAAGCCAAGCATTATTTACAGCAACTGCACGCCAAATACGGAGCCGAAAAGCGCTGGACGATATTAGAAAAGAAATATGCAGCCGTTTTTGCCGAGTACGGATTATAAGTTATATGGTAAGAAAACAAGCCGAATTCATAACCTAATTTCAATTTGTTTGGAGCTGAATTTAACAATAATTAAAATTGCGATTCCTTCCAATAATATGTCTGAGATAAGGGTGTTAATTTGGAAGGACTGATAATCATGAGTAATATACGGGTTCTACTTTATATAACGTGTGCTCAATAGTTGGACCGAGATCAGCATCCAATTGGTGAAATTTAATCCTGAAGTATAGACTCTTTAGAAAGTTTTTTATGTTATTCTTTTGCCTAAACGCGGGAAGAAATTCTGCATCTTTCTCTACATCACCAAAACGTTGAATCCATTGCTTTATGTAAGTCTCACTAAGTATCTTTCTATTTAAGACACTAATGATGGATTTCACCATTCTTTCATCTTCCCCATCGGAGTACACGCGATCTGTGACGGTTATCTTTTGATAAACTAGGTCGAGGATAGTTAAGAGATCGGTCTCATCTAGTTCGCTACATTGAGCTAAATCATCCAAAACATCTGCTGCGTGTGCTATGGCATGAGCCCAGCCTTTTACTTCGTCATGTCCACGGTAATCACGCTCTTTTTGTACATTGTAGAATACGTTCTCTTTGATCTGATGAATGTGTTCTTTTGAGAGAAATGGTGATTCTCTATGCCTGGATAAAAAGAGCGATATAACCAACATAGAGAAAGATCGAGTGAATACAGCGTCTGAATTTGTTTCTCCAAGTCTAAAATGCAAATGGTTTTCATCCAAGACTATGGGTAAGATTTGCTCTAGTTCGTACACAGTCAGAGCATGACCAGGAATCCAATTCGATAAGGTTGTGTAAATTAATTCATCACGTAGCTGGGCATCCAAAGAACCGATGTTATGTATCATTTCTTGTACTAATGGAAATATATCTGAAGGTGCTTGGTAGTCATTCTCTTTTATTAATAACAACTTGTCTTTTAATTCCATTCTACACACTCCTATGAGTAAACTATCATTCAGGTTGCCTTGGTTATATTATACAATTTATAAGGAGTGATGCCCACATGGCAAACGATAAAGGAACACTCAGAACATGCGAACAAGGACATTTGTATTATAAAAAAAGTGATTGCCCAACCTGTCCGACGTGCGAAGCTGAACGTAAACCGACAGAGGGATTTCTAGCCTTATTGTCAGCTCCCGCCAGACGGGCCTTGGAGAATGAAGGCATCACAACACTACTGCAACTTGCGGAGTACACGGAGAAAGAGATCCTGAAACTTCACGGAATCGGGCCATCTGCCATGCCCAAACTGCGAAGCGCTTTGGAAGAAGAGGGATTGTCTTTTAAGAAATAACCCTCTTCACGCTGTTCCACTAATCCAAACCAGAAGCGGAAGTAATCTCCTCCATCGTTACCCGATACAAGAAGTTACCTTCACTGAGTAGCAGACGATATTGGCGAAAATCCTGCCGTGCCTTCTTGAAGGGCTGATCTTCCTCATTTAACAAAACAATCTTTTGCCCCTTGTTCAATCTACCGGGTTTCTCCATTTTTTTAAGCACAAACGACCCATGTTTACCATACCCGGCATCAAACAAGAAATGATAACCATCCGTACTGAAGCCAGAGGAACCGGAGATGTTTGGATTCATAAATGTAACTTTGGGTTCAGTGGTGCCCCCTGAGATACAACCGAGTTCAAAATCGGTATAGAAGTAGAACCAGACCTGCTTCTCAGTCACCACATTGAGTGCGTAACAATCCGCAATATCAGCTTCACGATTTTCATACAGTTTATTGCCATGTTCATCCCAGGCCAGCAGACCGCTTGATCCAATCGGGTCGCTCCATCCGTAGTTACCAAAAACCCCTTCATCAAAGTAACTGGTCCAGATCGTTCCTTTCTCTGTGACCTGCACACTTTGGATACCGTCTCCCAACAGAAACTCGCGGATCGTATTTCCTTCCAGATCACACACTTTGGCGTTCAAATCAAACTGTTGATTTCCGTAATTCGTACAGCGTGCTCCGACGAGCAGCAGATGATCATGTAATGGTTGTACGTAATGATAATTGAACGTCTGCCCCCAGATGACAACTTCCTCAATAGTTTGATCTGTCACAATAAGCACTTTGTACGTATAGCTTTGCTTCAATTTACTTTGGACGAACATACCTCGCTCTCTCTCGGGAATCTGATTCATCAACAACACATAGACAAGGCCATCACCGCCCCACTGGGTGGAAACGATATCGAAGTCCTCGACATAATTTGAAATGTCGGCAAAAGGCAAAAGTTTTACTTTAGGATTGGGCATATCCATATCCTCCTTTGTTGTCAAATGCAGAGTCACCATCTGCATCTGTATAAGAGGATTATGACGTACACGTACTAAACTGAACATGGCGGAAGTATAGCGAAGGTCTTCTATGGCTTTTGCAGCGTATGAGTAAGATCTTTTGAAAATGCTGCTTCGTCCTTGACACTCGTAGTACAATAAGGAAGTTGTGTAAAATTCTATATGAGAGGAGGACGGAGAGATCGCTATAAGAAGAGTGTGAAAATACATACAACGCACGTGAAGTAAAGGGATAGAAGCACCCGTAGATTCGATTTGCTTTATGACTATTACGAGGAAGACTCATCTCAGAAAAACAAAACTGCATAAGGAAGTGTTACGAGGTGGAACCACATATTGAAGAGCAAAAAACAGACTACCGTCCACTAGGTGTGTCGGGATTGGGTGGTTGGCTGATTCTCATCCAGATTGGATTATTTGTTACGGTAATTCTACTTGCAGTGCAATTATTTCAGCAGATAATACCCACATTCACAACTGAGACTTGGGAAATGCTAACTTCCAAACAATCAGACTATTATCACCCATTATGGGGTCCAGTACTTATTTTTGAGATGGTGTACAATACGCTGTTTTTATTATTCAGTGTATATACAATTTTTGTGTTTTATAGCAAGAAAGCAATATTACCCCGTCTGATGATCATCTTCTATGGTCTCAGTCTGATTGTAGGTATTATTGATTACCTATTATTGCTCCAGATTCCGTTAGCAAAAGAATTGGAAGATGGAAGCTCGATCAGAGAAATTGCTAAATCTGTCATCACTTGTGCCATCTGGATTCCTTATTTTATCAAATCCGAGCGAGTTCATAACACATTTGTAAGATAAATGGTAAGCAGGAAATGCCCGATCTTGGATAGAAGCTATCTGAGGTCGGGTTTATTGTATATGCCGGGCTAGTCATACAGTGTAAAGGTATATTGTTCATTATAGAAATGAAAAGGAGGAGAGATCTTGAAAATTTATCTGGTAAGGCATGGGGTGGATGAGGAAGGGTATCGAGGCGGATGGAGTGATCGTGGACTTACGGAACAGGGGATCAATCAATCCAGGAAACTGGGAGAGCATTTGCATCATCATGCTGAGGAGTACAACATACATACGATCGTTAGCAGTGATCTTCCTCGTGCAGTACAGACAACACGGGAAATTGAGAAGAAATTAAACATGCAAGCTAGCTTAGTGAAAGATTGGCGGGAGATGAATAACGGAGATTTGGCAGGCATGCTCCATAAGGATGCTGAAGAACATTACCCAGGGGTTTATTTCAACACTCTTAAGATGGCTTCGCCTTTTCCGGGAGGAGAAAGTCCAAGGGATTTTTATAACCGGATAAGCACATCTTTCGAAAGTCTTCTTAGAGATATAGAGGAACAAACAGTCAAGTCCAATGTTCTGTTAATTACTCACGGCGGAGTGATTAACATCCTGTATTATCTGCTTGAGAAGAGGGAATGGAGCAATAAATCCAGCTTTTATCCCATGGACAACACCAGTGTACATACCGTTGAAAAGGGAAGGCATGGTTGGAAACTTAGCAACGCAAATGTGTTAAGTCATCTAGATTAGTTGTTTTCATGATAGATTAAAGAGAAGATGGAGGCGATGACATGAGCGATCAACCAATTGAACTATTGCAACGTTTAAAATCTTTATCCGGCCCATTTCCAACGTGGGATACGGGGCAGTTGCCGGAGCGGCCCGGGAAGCTATTTTTGGAGTGGTTGAGATTGGCGGTTGAGAACAAAGTGAAAGAACCTCACGCTATGACAATCTCCACCGTGGATCAAGACGGTTATCCTGATGCGCGGGTGTTGATTTTGAAAAACATAATTGATGAAACGTTTTATTTTGCCTCCAGTTCGGAGAGTCGAAAAGGACATCAATTGAAGGAGAACCCTCATGTGGCTCTTACCTTTTACTGGCCTTCCCTTGGAAGACAGATTCGGATAAGGGGAGTTGCCGAGGATCAGGGAGATCAAGCGGGCGCTGATGATTTTCGCAAACGTTCAGCTGGAGCGAGAGCAGTTGCCATGACAGGACATCAGAGTGAGGTTTTGGATAGCGAGGAAGTGTTGGATAGTTCCATTGAAGCTCAGAAGGAAAAGATAATTCGTGACCCCGGTGTCGTTACACCTAATTGGCGTTTATATGCCGTGAATGCACAAGAGGTGGAGTTTTGGCAGGGAGATTCGGAGCGCAAGCATGTACGAGTCCAATATGTAAAGCAAGATGGGCAGTGGAAGACACTCAGATTATGGCCTTGATTTTAGAACAGATGAGTCAGGCAATATGAAGCGAGCTGCTGTGTGTTTCTTTTTCCTAACAATCTGAGGGAGGATAAATCTATGAAAACGATTGAAAGTTTCTTCGAACCATTTCCCATGTTGGAAACCGAACGGACGTTACTCCGACCTCTTACCTATGATGATCTGGAGGATATATACAGTTACTGCGTTGTACCTGCTGTATCGGAGTTCACGACCTGGGACGCGCATCAGAGTAAAGAAGACACCAAAGCTTTTTTAGATTTTGTCATGAGTCGCTATGAGACGGATCTAATAGGCCCGTGGGGGATCGAAGATAAACACACCAAGGGGCTGATTGGTAGTTGTAACTATCTAGGGTGTGACAGCGATAACAGGAGAGTTGAACTGGGATATGTGTTATCTGATCAATTTTGGAATCAGGGCTACATGACCGAGGTAGTGAAACGAATCATCCAATTTGGATTTGATGAAGTGGGGCTCGAGCGAATCCAGGCCAGATGTTTAGTGGAAAACACAGGTTCTGCCAAGGTCATGGAGAAGGCAGGCATGCAATTCGAAGGTGTGCTGAGGAAATACATGAAGGTAAAAAATGAGCTTCAAGATCTGAAGATGTATGCTATCGTAAAAGAAGACTTCTACTCGTGTTAAATAAAGAACGTGTTATTGAAAGGGCGATCGAGGTTGAACAAAGGAATTCTGTATCTTATGTTATTCATGACTTTTTTAAGTAGCTCAGAAGTGACTTACAATCGTAATGCCGTTTCAAAAGAACCTCCTGCATCTCATGCAACTAAGATATTTACTGAGGATGAATTCCAATTTCAGATTAAATCCAAAGATATTACGATTAAATTAGGAAGTACTCGTGAAGAGGTTGAGCAGCAACTTGGACTCCACGTGGATTACTACTACTATACGAATGTCTACCAGTACAAAGATATGAGAATTCATTACAAAGATGGCATTGTGGATGGCATCATGATTGATGATCCGGCAAAGTTCAAAAAGTATAAAACGCCAAGAGGGATAGGTTATGCAAGTACAGTCCAGGAGGTTTTCCAACAATACGGCAAAAAAGCTTTTATAGATACTAGAAAAGGAAAAGTAAAAAGTATTACATATGTCATGGAGAAAAATAAACAAGGCAATTACCATGTCATACCTTCCTTTGATCATGCAATATTGGAAGGAGGATTTGAGAACATGAAGGGGTTGTCCATGAATTTTGATCAAAAGGGGCGTGTGTCATTCATCATGCTAGCGAGCTATGAGTTTGCCTATAATCCTGAGTTCAACATGGATGACATACAATAGAGGATTATGGTATTACCTAACATCAATCCCGATCGTTGAGGAAATGGTTTTATTTTTGTTTTCAGCAAGCAACGTACATAATGTCATATCGTGAACTGGATGCCTTCCGCTATAATCTTCAAGTTATTAAAACATGGATTGAATGAAGGAACCAGGAGGTACAACGAATTGACGACCAAAAACAGATATAAATCACTCGAACTGGAAACCCCCGGCGTATATGAGCTAGAAGGGCTTGAAGTGGGAGTGACATCGAACTGCAATTATAAATGTGACTACTGCTGCGCCTACAATCGGGATGATGGAGCGTGCATCAATAGTCAGGAAGTCATCCGTATTATTAGTGAGCTTCCTCGTCTCAAGAGAGTGCGATTGTCAGGGGGAGAAGTTACTCTGAAATATCAGGATTGCCTGGAGGTTGTGACGTACTGTGCGGCACATGGCATCGATACACAATTGAACAGTAATGCCAGTCTGCTGACTGAAGAACGAATCATCGCGTTGCGAGATGCAGGCTTGTCCAACATTCATATCTCGTTTAATTATACGGATGCGGAGGCCTATGCTGCGTACTACCGTGTGCATCCTCGCATGTATGAAAGGTTGGAGCAGAATATCCGTTTGTGTACAGAAGTCGGTCTGGAGACGGTATTGGAAACCTTACTGTTTGAAGGGAACCAAGCGAACATGCAGGCCATTAGCGATAAGGTGTATGACCTGGGGGTGCGCATCCATGAGATCCAGAACAGTATTAAGATGCCGCATACCGACTGGACCCAGATTGTATCCAAAGAGTCCCTTGTTCGATCTGTTACGGAATTAATTAAACATAAAAAGCCAGATACAACGCTCTATTTCACCTGTATGGATCGGTTCGCTGAACAGTTAAATTTGCGCGAACAACCCGGTGTGTATTTCTCTAATTGTGTGGATGGCACGAAACAGCTGCACCTGCACGGCAATGGGGATATTCTCATCTGTGAGTTATGCCATCCTGTTGTGATTGGCAACATCTACACTGGAACGTCGTTGAAGGATATTTATGCCCAACAGCCACCGGCGTTAACGGAGTTTTTGGAAAAGCGGCCTTGTCCCGCGTACGATGCTCTTTTTGCAGACGCATAACAGGAAGACCTGATGAAGATATGTGATATGAATGTTGAACGAAATATGTACACGATATTAGTGGCCTTAGGATTGTATAGATTATAAATCAAGGTGATCTGATTTCCTCAATGGGAAAACGGATCACCTTTTTTTATTAAACTATTCATTTACACAATATCAGCGATTGGAAGGTGGTTCTGTCATCTTAGTGTCAGTGTGAATATTCTTTAGTTCAATTGATATGGTTTCAGATTCATTTAAGCTACCCGGCCTAATATGGCCTTAAGACTTAGATGAAGAGGTGAGCTTCACATGATGAAGATTGATGAGAAACCAACCCGGAAAGAACCACATAAAAGGCCGATCTCTCCAAGAAAGCGCAGATGGCTTATCATCACACTTGTCATCGTGCTTGCGGTAGGTGGAATCCTATACAGTCTGGCTGACCGTTACCTGATCCGGCATGTGCAGGTGGTTGTGGCGGATGAGAACACGGCAACGGCAACAACGAACAACGCGAATGATTCCACCAACACTTCAACCACAGCGACTGAGGTGAATGCAACATCAGATGATTGGAATTATTCGAGTGATGATATGAAAGTCAGTATTGAAAAGGTACAGACTGGTTCAGGCTCGGATCAGATTACGTATTATGTCGCCGATGTTCAGCTAACGGATGCAAGCAGCCTGCGAACTGCGCTAGCGGACAACAGTTTTGGAACGAACATCACCGAGAATACGTCAGAGATTGCCGCAGCCAACAATGCGATCTTTGCCATTAACGGTGATTATTACGGATTCCGCGACGATGGTGTCATTATCCGAAATGGAACACTGTACCGAGACAGCCCCACGCGGGATGCACTTGCCCTGTTCAACGACGGTACGATGAAAACATATAACGAGAACGAGATTTCTTCCTCGGAACTGCTGGCCGAAGGTGCAACCAACACACTATCTTTTGGGCCAATTCTGATTCAGGATGGCGAGATCGTCAGTGATTTTAGCAGTGTGAAAATCGATAATAACTTCGGCAACCGCTCCATTCAGGATGCAAATCCAAGAACTGCGATTGGCATGATTGCTCCGAATCATTACGTCTTTGTGGTGGTGGACGGACGGCAGGACAACAGCCGTGGCATGACCTTGGCAGAACTGGCGGATGTCATGAAAGGTCTGGGAGCAACCGAAGCCTACAACTTGGACGGCGGGGGTTCATCCACGATGTATTTTATGGGCAGAGTTGTCAATAATCCGCTGGGGCGTAATCAGGAACGTGGCGTAAGTGACATTTTATATCTGACGGAGGGACAAGGATCATGACGATATTAATTCCATCATATGAACCCGATGTGCGTTTACTGAATCTCGTTTTGCAACTGCAAACCTTTAAACTTGGACCCATTGTGATTGTGGATGATGGCAGTGGCCCCGGTTACCGTGGAATTTTTGAAACGGCAGAAGCGTATGGCTGTACGGTCCTGACACATCCCGTCAATCTGGGTAAGGGCAGGGCCTTGAAGACTGGCTTTCAGTATATTAAGGAGTATGGACCTCAGGGCGGTATAGTGTGCGCAGATAGTGACGGACAGCATCTGCCACATGATATTAAGCGTATCTTCGAAGTGCTACTCGCACAAACCACACCAGGAATTGTACTCGGCAGCCGTCGCTTCAGTGGTAAAATTCCAGCACGTAGCCGGTTTGGCAATACAGTCACAAGGGCGGTCTTTTCCCTCACAACAGGTACCCAGGTATATGATACACAGACGGGTCTACGTGGTTTTCCTTACTCCATGCTGGATTGGCTGAACCAGATTCCTGGGGATCGGTTTGAATACGAGATGAACATGTTGTTAACGGCACACAAGGAAGGGTATGAGATTACGGAGGAGTTTATTGATACGGTGTATCTGGATCACAATGAGTCCTCCCATTTCCGCCCGCTGGTTGATTCATTCCGAATCTATATGCCAATCCTGATGTTCAGCACATCATCGGTGCTATCCGCTCTGATTGATTTTGGATTACTATTCGTCATCCAGTATTTTTATTTTACGCATAATCTGTTTCTGTCGGTTGTCGCAGCAAGACTGTGCAGCTCCATCTTCAACTATACGATTAATCGAAAGTACGTATTTTCCGCTGGACGAACCTCTAAGGTTCGGCAGTCATTGCCCAAATATTTCTCACTTGTCCTACTGGTGCTGTTATTAAACTACGGTTTACTGTATTTTTATAATGAAAAACTGATTATTCCGCTACTCGCAGCCAAGCTGTTGACCGAGGTATCCATCTTCCTGTTCAGCTATTGGGCACAGCGCAGATTTGTTTATTAACCCTGAAGAGAGAGTAAGCCTATGGCTTGCTCTTTTTTGGTTGAAACGGTTTCATATCTACCCCGAAATAGGTTACGATGGAGAACATAACCCGCAAGGACATCATTCGTCCATGGCTGGACCAATCAGAGTAAACTTAATGTTAATTTGAAGATAAGTGTGCGAAGTTCGAGTGTAAATATGCTTTAGTTGAATTTATATAAAATAAATGTGGGAGGATGATTATGTATCTTCGAAGTGTGGAACTCCTGTCGGCCAAGATCGAGAATCGGAACCAATATCCTTTTGACATCCCCGCGATCCGGTCCTTGGAACGATTGGAATTCACGAATAACGTTACTTTTTTTGTAGGTGAAAATGGTTCAGGGAAATCTACGCTGCTGGAAGGCATCGCTCATCAATGTGGATTCAATACCGCAGGGGGCGGCAGGAATAATACCTATGAGACACATGCTTCAGAATCCTCGCTCGGGAATTATCTCAGGCTGGCATGGTTACCCAAAATAACGAATGGCTTCTTCATGCGCTCTGAATCGTTCTATCAATTCGCATCACATGTCGATGAGATGCCGGCGTCGCTTCAATATTATGGCGGGCGTTCATTACATGAACAATCACATGGGGAGTCTTTTCTCAGTCTGTTCGTCAATCGCTTCAGTTCCAAAGGCATCTATCTGCTTGACGAGCCCGAAGCCGCTTTATCTCCAGCTAGGCAGCTCTCCTTATTGCGTATCCTTCATGATTTGTCGGGCACTTCACAATTTATTATTGCGACGCACTCACCCATTTTACTGGGGTATCCGGGGGCAGAGATTTTAAGTTTTGACGATAGCCATATTCAAGAGGTAGCCTATGAGGAGACCGATCATTATCAGATTACTCGCAGCTTTCTGGAGAACCGCGACCGGATGCTGAATGAATTATTTAAAGATTAAGTTCTCAGTTTAACAAGGGAAGTTACTCAACCATGGGCGTGAAATTTATTTATGAGGAGAGATTGGATGAAAGTAGGTTTGCTTATTGTTGATATGCAGGAGAGTATTGTGTCGAAAAAGATGGACCAGACTTCGATAGACCATGCCTGTGAGTACATTAACCATGTGGCTAATGTGCTGCGCTCGAATGATCATACGGTCGTTCACGTGCAGGATGTGGAGGGCATGGAGGAGGCAGTGTCAGATGAGTATCGCATCATACCCGAGGTGGATGTGAATGAGAAGGATCTCACCGTTACCAAGGAAGCCTCCAATGCCTTCTGGCAGACCGATTTGGAGCAGGTGTTGAAGAGTCATGGAGTTGAATTGGTGATCATCGCCGGTTTTGCCGCAGAGGAATGTGTTCTATTCACCTACAACGGAGCGATGGAGCGAGGTTTCCGGCCGGTGATGTTGCAAAATGGAATTCTTAGCACACATCCCGAAGCAGTGACTTCAACGTACAGAGATCGCAATGTGATCTCATATCCTGTGGTTGATTATCTATATAAGTTCAACTAAAGAGGTTTACACTGAGCACTCCAATGACAGAACAACCTTCCGATCGCTGTTATCCCCAGATTTTTTTGATTCCCTTTTTAAAGGGGAAATCCGGTGATAAAGGCGAACGCTCCGCTTCTTCAGGTTATTTCTGTCTTCTCCGTTTTTGTGTAAAAAGTTTAGTTGAACCTATATAATTCGATAATTATTAGCTAAGTGCTAATGGATATTTGGTGAAAAATAAAGACAAGACCAATAATCGGACTCTTTAGGGAGTCTTTTTTTGTCCAAATGTTCATGTCCACTGTGAAAGTAAGGTTACTCCATGGTTTAAACCAAACTTTGCCTATATCTGCTGTGGTTGAAAGAATATATTGAGAACAGGGCACAGCAAACTCGTTGTGGACATCGGTAATGTCATGTATGGACCACTAACCAACTCATTAACTAAGGGAGATATGCAATGAAGATGAATGTACAAATTACGAGTATTTTGGCAGAACAAAAGGAATTGTTCCTCAACCTGTACAACTTGTACTTATATGATCTGTCCGAATTTTCTGGCGAGGATCTACTTGAAGAGGGGAAATATGATCCAACGAACACCTATCTATATCTGGAACGCGATGAATTACATCCGTTTTTGATTCAGTATGAAGGAAAGGTTATTGGATTCGTACTGGTCTGCTCACCTCCATATGTGCCGGAAGGTGTGGATTATACCGTGCAAGAGCTGTTCCTGGTCAAAAAGTATCGCGGACAGGGGCTGGCAACACAAACGGTTGACTTGGTTTTTGCTCAATTTGAGGGTACATTCAAAGTAGAACAGTTCGCTAACAATGCGACAGCAGTTTCATTCTGGAAAAAATATTATGAGCAACATCAGATTGAATACACTGAGTCTGAATATAACATTGAGATTGACAACATCGCTGGTAGCCACCCGATTTTGTCCCAGACTTTTGTACGTGGAAGAGAGAAATAATATTTAAATTAGAAGGTGATTAGTATGTTCATTATCGTAGCAACCAAGGGGAGTTTGAAGTGGGTTTCGGGTGTATTCCAGGCAGAAGATGTAGCTAGACAGTACATGGATCTAATACCTGATGAGCTTAAGGCATACCAGAAATTCATTCAGATAGAGAATATCACATATCCATTTTATATTATAGAGCGTCAGGATTCTCCATTTAGGTTTCTTGGTAAAGATGAAGTGATTTCACTTTTTGATAAAACAGATGTGTCAGAGGATGAAGATGAGGTGCACTTCAATATCTACACGATTGATTCAGATTATAGATCGAACAAACCCGGAACAGATTATATGGGAGCACTGAGGCATGATCATGTGACCAATGAATCTATAGAGATGTACCGAGAAGAAGGAACAGCATTTCTGAGTAGACGAAGGATTTTATGAATGTGAGCATTGAGGAAACTAGCGATTCAGCACTTTAGTTTACGACCTAATTTAATAAACGAGGATACCTATGGATACGACAATGAGGTGTCCTTTTTTTTGTTATATTTCAGTTCTGATTGTGTTAGGGAGGAGTGGGAAAAATGTATACTGTATGCACCGAAAGTTGGGCTCTAAACTCTTTAACAGACTGGGTTTTACAGCCATATTTCATGGGCAGTATTTTATGTATACTATTGCTGATCTTTGTGATAAGTTGAGACGAATAAGATCCAGTAATCATACTATGAGTGAGAGGACTAATATCATGAATTGTGCTAAAAAGCTTGTGACCACTCTATTGATTACAGTTATGTTGTTTTCATCGTTTAATTTAGTATTGGGTGCCGCCGAATCTTCGGCATCAGACATCGAGGGAAACTGGGCAGAAAGCCAAATTACGAAATGGATCGACAAAGGTTTTATTCATGGTTATGAAGATGGCAGCTTTAAACCGAACAATACCATAACAAGAGCAGAGTTTTTCTCATTGGTTAATCGTTCATATGGATTTACTGAAACAGCATCTGTATCCTTCAAGGATGTTACTTCATCTAACTGGGCATATGCTGAGGTTTCCAAAGCTGTAAAAGCTGGATACATAAAGGGTTATAGGGACGGTACAATCGGTGCCAATAAACCCATTACTAGACAAGAAGTTGCAGTTATTATCAATGATCTTCTGGATCTATCGAATGAAGCTAGTACTGGAAATCACTTTACGGATTCCAATATGATAGCCTTATGGGCTAAAAATTCGGTAGATGCTATAGTGGCTAAAGGGATTTTACAGGGCTACGATAATAACTTCAATCCGAATAAACCGATCACTCGTGCTGAAGCAGTCGTTGCGCTGGATCGTTCAGTGAATGCAAGAGCAACGGATTACAGCTTAGCTGGAACATATGGCCCTGAGGCGGGGACGCAGACCATTGATGGGGATGTGCTCATTAGCACGGCTGGGGTTACATTGAAGAATATGATCATTAACGGGAATCTATTATTTAGTGAAGGTATCGAAGAAGGAGATGTACACCTTACGAATGTTACGATCAAAGGTGTGACTCGGGTAGAAGGTGGGGGCGTTAGTACCATCTATTTAAAAAATACCGTAACATCTACCCTTATCGTTGATAAGAAAAAAGGACCTGTTCTCATTATTACAGAAGGTTCAACGACAGTAGGAGAAGTAACCATTCAATCCCCTGCTACGCTACAAGAATCGGATACTACGGGTAATGGTTTCGGCAAGATTACGTTATCTGAGCGATTACCTGTGGGTTCGAAAGTGGGTTTAAAAGGAACATTTGATTCATTAACGGTTAAAGGCAGTGGAATTCAGGTGCATATTCCTGAAGGCCGTATTAAGGACGTTATCGTAGCAGTTACAGCAACGGGGACGACACTTAACTTAGGCACGGATGCAACGATTGTAAACCTTTTCTTAGATGCGGTAGCTAAGATTCTAGGCACGGGTACTATTGAAAAAGTGACACTAAGTTCCGTTGCTAAAAGTGGTACGACTTTTGAAACTACAATTCGACTGTTGGATAAAGTCATAACTACAATTCCTCCAACTGTACCTGTGACTTCACCATCCACTGGTGGAACGGATACAACCGCTCCTACACTGTCCAATGTAACGAGTGGTCATATTGCAGGTGGAGATCCTGTGGTAGGTAGAAGCAATGAAAGTGGATATGTGTATCTGGTTCCTTCCGCAACACCAAAAACAATCACGAGTCTAAACCAATCTGTTGCAGGGTTGTTTGGCAAGAAACAGTCGGTGACAGCAAACGTAGATGCCACAATTAATACAGTGGGATTAGCGTCAGGTACGTATGTCGTATATGCCGTTGATCTCGCGAACAATATATCGATGGCTTCGGCAGAGATCGTTATTGGCACAAATCAGTTAACCGTTTCGAATCCAGTACTCTCAACCGAGAAAATGTACGATGGAACGTCCTCGGCAACCGTAATAGCGGATTCACTAACCGGAGTTGCTGCTGGAGACCATGTAACTGTAAGTGCAGCTGCCACCTACAGTGATGCAACAATAGGTACAGGTAAAACAATCACTGTAGTTTATACGTTGGGCGGAACAGATGCAGCAAAGTATATTGCGCCTTCAAACTATACAATCCAGACAGGGGCCATTACAGCCGCACAGTTGACGATCAGCGAGCCGATGTTGAATGTTATTGAAAAGGTAGATGGAGATTCATCCGTAGTCGTATCTGCAGGTTCCTTAGTTGGGGTTGTTCCAGGTGAGGATGTGACCGTGAGTGCAGAGGCGGTATATGATACATTATCTACTCAGGAAGTTAGGCCATTAACTGTGGTATACAAAATAGCTGGTGCGGATAGTGGCAAATATATTCTTCCTGTAAGTAATACGAACTACACTGTTTATGTGCAATCTAGTGCAGATACAGGCGTTATCATAGATTTGATAACAACTTCCAAAGTGTATGATGGAACAACAGGAACAACTGCAATAGCAGGTTCTAGAGTTGGATCTTGTGGAGTAGATGAAAAAGGCATTTGTCCTGGGGATGACGCAAGGGTAAGTGCTTCAGGAGTCTATGATAATGAAAATGTAGGAACAAATAAAAAGATAACCGTATCGTATATTTTATCTGGTAATGATGCAACAAACTATACTGCACCAGATGAAATTGCAGTGAATGGTGTAATAACTAGAAAGCAATTGATGATCACGTCTCCGACATTAATACTCTCCAAAGTGTATGACGGAACTCTTATTGCAAATGTAACACCAGGTGCATTATCTAACATTATCCCTGGGGATGACGTACAGGTAATCGCCGTAGCCACTTACAACAATGCAGCTGTAGGAACCAATAAAGTAATAACGATTAATTACACTCTTACAGGAAATGATGCAGGAAATTATGTTGCCCCAGCAACGCAGATAGTTGGTACAGGGGAGATTACTGCTACACCATGATGTTTATGTTTGAAGACCATTTTCATTAGTGACTTTTCTGATGAAAGTGTAGAAGCAAATAGAGTCTCCACTGTCGAATAAGACTGTGGAGGCTTTTTGATTTTTAGATTCAAAACAACTTCGCATTTGCCAATACATGGGTTATGATGAATTAAGAGGATTGAATGAAAGTGAGCGTGTAAAGGGGACAAATGTAGGCATGCCAAAGCATCATTTTGTTATTGAAAACAAATCGCAAGTAGACGGGAATATTCATACCTCCTACTCATGGGATTCACAAGGGAGAATACATGGAAGTGGATTAACCACAAAGAATCATGCGACCTTGGAAGACGAATTCATTGCGTACATCTATGATTCCCTTTGCTGGTTGGATACATGGAATCCATCTACGTGTATGAGATGTAGTGGACTGAACAACTATGGAATAACCGTGATTAAAGAGCAGGATGTTTTGTTGAAGTTTCATTAACTGATTCAGGCCTGGATTGATCTATTCAGCCATGCGGCGGATCCGATTGTTCTGACAGGGAGTTACTGTGTTGATGGAGAAGAACGGAAGGGCTACTACGAGAAACTCGTGTACAACAAAGTTGAATTAATCAACGAATTACATAAGCTTGCGAACATGGCAAAGTATGCTGAGATAAATGGGAATTGCATTGTGCATTTTGGGATATGAAATTTAACTCTTTTAAGACCAATTGACTAAAGAAGGGAGTTTTTGTATTGCCTTGGCCGATTGTACATTTTGCAATTGCATCCGAGTTGATATCCGAGCCATTCCCTGAATTGTTATTGGGGAGCCTTGCTCCTGATTCGATCCATGTAAGAACTAATCTTCGTACAGAAAAGGCAAAAACCCACCTCATGCCAGAGGCAGGAAGATTCGCAACAGACGAAGAACTTAAAGGATTTTTTGAATCCAACAAGAAGTTAGCTTATAGTGATCCCAAATTCCTGCAATATCTGTGCGGTTACATCGCCCATATCTATACGGATCGCGCGTGGACATTCGATATCTATCCTGCATATGAAGTCCATCCCAACGGAAGAAGTGTGTATACACAGGATGTCACAAAGCTGGAGTTTATGATTTTACGGAATTGGAACAGGGCCAACGATTGGTTAAATGAGCTGAATGTGGGAAGAGCATTTGATCTAGGCGGATTGCTGGAATCTGAGGTGTACCAGTATAGAGAAGAGAAACTTGAGTTTTTAGTTAACCCTGACAACGAACCTTTGGGTGATTTAAATATGTTATCCATGGAAGCTATGGAAGAGTTCATACATAAAACGGCGTTAGCGCTAAAAGAATTGTATACAAGTTGGAATGTGTATGAAGATTTACGCAGCAATGAAGGCACTGCACAAATGCGTTTGTGAGTTGCATCCCAAGATTAATGAGATTATTTTAGCTGTAAATGAAGGGAATATTGCGGCACAGCGGTTATATCTGAAAATGGGTTTCCAGTTATTCTGCTTCACAGAATTGCATAAAGGAGGATGACTATGGACATCGTTATGACGCTTGAACCGCACGGATGGCTGGATATCCTGGTTCAACCTGATCAGGGAGAACAGATTGAGATTCCGGTTTCTTTTTTGTCGGATGCGGTGGATGAGATAACACGTCAATTCGTTGCATTGCACAAAGGAGCCACGGAGGTAACCATGACCATGCAGACCGAACCTGGAGAATATCGCTTCTGGATCAAGAAACGTTCGCAGGTAATCGTTCAATTCATGATGTATGAGATGAGTGATAACTTTAGCACGGAAGCCGTTACAGAGGGGCGATTGCTTATGTCTGAGGAGTTATCCTTGGTCAAGTTGACTAAGCTATTTTACAGAGAATTAAGCAAATTGAAGGAAATGGGACTGGAGGAATATCACAAACGGTGGAGTTTTGAGTTTCCCTTGAATGCCTATGAGCGGATAGGCAGGGTCGTCCAGATCCGATGAAATCGAATGTTTTGAGAGAAGGAGAGATTACGTGGCGAACATACATAAGGGAAGATACTCCGCTGAGATTGAGGGAGAATTTGTTGTTTTTATCATCGGAATGAGGATTAATCGTCTGTGGGCTATACACAAATGGTTGCCTGTCTTTAAGTCCATGGGCCCGATGATTAAAGAGCTGTATATGAATCCGGAGACCGGATTTCTGAGTACAGAGTATTTTATAAGCAGGCGTGGGGTGACGCTACTACAATACTGGCGCTCTTACGATGAATTGGAGAAATACGCACGAGGCGGATTACACTTGGAAGCTTGGAAAAAATTCAACCGATCTATTGGTACTGACGGAACAGTAGGGATATATCATGAAACATACAAGGCTCAGTCGGGTTCCTTCGAGACCATATACGCCAACATGCCCAAATTCGGATTAGCTAAAGCTTCTGACCATGTGCCTTCGACAGGGAAAATGGAGACATCCAGACGCAGAATGGGCGGAGAGAATGACCCGGCCGTGGAAGTACCAGAGAATCCTTAAATAGGTAAAAAGAAAGGGGCATGTTATGAAGGCTAAACTTCGACCAGAAGATATATATTCAAAGCAACTGAGCTGGCTGTGTATTGAACCAATGCTTGTTTCGGTACGGGGCAGAGATATGGCAGCCAAAACAGAGATATACCGAATGTTACACGAAGGGCAACAAGCTTTATTTCTGTTCTATTCCTATCACAATCACACGAAAAGTCTGGCAGAATTTTATTGGTTTTCGGCATATAACATCATTGAGATCAAAAGCTGGAATGGAATAAAAAATGGGATGCACTTTTTTCATTTAGATGAGATGGTTAATGTACTTGAACAGATTGAAAGTCTCATTACGGACAAAAATAAAGTGGGTGAAGAGTGGCTTGAGGTGCTGGCAACAGATCTGGATAAGGACCCAATCTTGCTTCAGAGAACAGAGGTGTTATATGACACCTATCAGACCGTGGCGCAAGCAGCTATTACACATATGAATGAGATGATCCTGCAAAATCGGGATATGTATCTGGAGATTGAGTAAGGTTAACGTAGCACCTCCTTATAATAAAAGAACTGCTCCCATGGAGTGGTTCTTTTTAGTATTTATGCAGTACCGATGCAACAAACTTGCAAAATCATGCAACAAAACGCAATACAGTGGGATTGCCGTAACTATGCTTGTAATATGAGTTGTGAGAGGAGGGGCAAACACATGAAAGTCATTTTTGAAGAGGACACGACAGTTGAAAAAAGGTTAGCCAAGGTCATAACCCATCCTGCGGAGAAGTCGAAGTGGGACCGTATTCAGAAGGCAATCTGTGAATCGGAAACTCAATTAACGGTCATCCATGCCAAGAATAATCGCAATATACAGATCCAGTTGAGCTCGGTGGTTGCCTTTGAATCAGAGGATCGGATGTGCTGTGTCCGGGTGATCTCAGGTGAGAGGTACTTGCTTCAAAAACGTCTGAAATTTGTAGAAGAGGATCTGGATGACCTTCATTTTGTAAAAATAAATAACCAAACGATCATCAATACGAGGTACATCACCGCATTCTCTGCAACAGACCAAGCTCGAATTAAGGTAGACCTGAGCGATAGCTCCAGTTACTTCGTCAGCCGATTTTATATTAAAAACTTTAGGGGGAAATTATCATGATTACTCAACTTAGAAATTCTTTTTTTCAAGTATTCACTATAATGACGCTATGGATCACACTCTTGGCTACAATATTCTTTGGTGATCTGCCCATTCAGATGTCCTATTTATGGAACATAGCGGGTATTGCTTTTATTGCAGCTTTGTTGTTTGGAATGATGTATAACATACTGTGGAACTATTTTACGTTAAAACCGGTATGGAATATCGTCATTTCTTCCACATTCAATATTGCAGGAGGTATGGCGATGGTATGGTTATTCTCGGTAGACATGTTCCAATTCATCGCTCCCTGGTTCCCCGGCATGTGGTTATTATCTATCGTGCTACACGTCATCGCTTTTTATTTTTATGCTAGAATGGATAGCAGGAAAAAAGCGGAAGAGTTAAATAACATTCTCAAGTAGGTAGGGAGTACACGTATGAACGAGGAAGAACTGTTGCAGTTGTACGGATTGGAACCTGATGAGGTACACCGGGAGGCCATCCGACAGCTGCTTCAGCAAGAGATTGAGAACCGGAAGTCAGAGGATAACGAGGTTCTGAGACTGTTGTGCATCATGTTATTCTGTATTGGAAATGTGGAGGACACCACGCTGATCTGGCAAGCCAAACGAAAGAATCAGGATACGGGCAGTTATATTGATGTGCAGTTATTATGTGGTGCGGGACATGAGCAGACTTTATTTTATCTGGAAAATATGGACGGGGAACAGGCGCACAAGGAGTTGCTTTACCTTAAACAGTGCGAGCCGTATGACTTTGTTGATTTCTCCAACGCGGAATGGGTCTCACACTATAAACAATATTATGGTGTTTGATTCGGATTTATAAGGTATGGAAGGAGGGGGACTATGCCAAGTTTGCATGACAACATCATATTAAGTTACGAAGTTGATTTAGAGAACAAAAGAATTAGGATGCGTACTCGTTCAAGTCATGATGTGCCGAAAAATATGGATGTTTTATTCTCTGGTGTAATGGCCCATGCGTTTGATACACCGCTGCATGGCAGCGTTATTTTGGATCTGGATGAGTGGGAAATAGAGCATTTTATCCCTTATAATCGAGAGTTGTTAGAGTCAGGGAAGGGTCAAGCTTGGCCTGTCAGTTATGATTCCTATGACGAATTGCAAATCCGGCTGATCGAGGAGAAATACAAGTATATGGTGATCTCATCCTCGTATGGATTGAGTGGTTGGGTTTTGGCAAAGAACGTAGAGATTTCTGTTCAAGAAACGGGGTGAACGGGATGGAGCGTGAATACACACAGCATGGTGGCAAGAAGGGCGCAGGACTAAGAAAGGGCATTGTTGTTCTTGTTGTTCTGCTCGTTATTCTAGTAATGACCAATCCAAACGAAGAAGATTTTGTTGCGTGGCTCGCAAGTGAACATGACATCCATGCTTCGTATGATGTGAATGATGGCAGGACGTTTACGCAGACGATCGACGGTGAGGAAAAGAAGCTTCACTATAAAGGCGGACATATAGGGCATATAGGGATTTTTTCAACATATAGTTACCTTTTCTTGGATAATGAAAAAAAAGAGATCCAGATTGAAGCGGTCGGCATAATGAATATGCTATTTAGTAGGTAGCTAGATTGATTGTGGACAGTTACAAAAGTTGAATGAAAGTTCTGCTGATAACCACGCGCTTTGCATGATATAACTCGTGCAGAGAAGCGTGGTTTTTTGCGCGAAATGCTATAGAAACAGAGATGGTTAACTTCGTTTATTCGCAAATTCCACATTATGGGTTATGATGTACCTTGAGAGAGAATTTTACATACATAGGAAGTCTCTATTTTAAATTAAAGGCATTTAAGGTCTTTACGAGGGGAGTATTATCCATGATTGAATGGAGGGCTGACTATGAAAAAGTTAAACGTAGTTTCATTATTATTACTACTTCTGGTGGCCTGTCAGAACCAGGAAAACACTGAAGATGCACAACAATCAATAGATTCCTTGGCTCAAAGTGTCACAGCAAAAGAGACACAACAGGATGAAGAAATATCGACATCCCATGAGAAGGAAGACATCCCACCAGAGTATCTCGATGAAACAAACTATACCGGTGACAAATTGGAAATCGTCAAACTTATGAATGCCCGTATACGTTATTTATACGAAAAGGATGAAATAGCATATATGAGTTTGATTGATCCTGAATCTCCTATATCAGGTATGGGAAGATACAAAGTTCTCAAGGTTACTTCCATGAGCGATATCACTATACAGGAGCAAAGGAAACTCTATCAGGCAGTGGTGATAGTTAATGAGTTAAATGAGAACCACGAAGAGTATAGCAATACGATGGTGTTTTGGAAAAAGAAAGAAGATGGCGATAACGCGCAATGGATTTTTGCAGACATTGATTAAGCACAGTAGAACACTGTCTTGATCATGGAGCTGAAAATTTTATACAACCTAAAGGATGATGTAATGATGGATAGGCGATTAATACTCATTGAAGGGTTACCGGGTTCAGGCAAGTCGACGGTTGCCAATATGGTATCCGAAATTTTGATAGAACAAGGCAAGACGGTACAACTATTTCAAGAAGGGGACTTGGATCACCCTGCTGATTACGAAGGCGTATCTTTTTATTATGCTGGAGACTTCGAGGCTTTATTGAAAACACATGAAGAATACAGAGAGATTTTGGAAAGCAATGCGATTGTCCATGATCAAGGTTTCCTGATTCCTTATCGTAAGATGAAAGAACAGTGGGGAATAGATTTGCCCGATCACATTGTACAGGATATTTTCAGCCGAGATATTTACGAAATTCCTTTTGAGCAAAATGTTAAGCTGATCACCGAGAAGTGGCAAGATTTCGCCCAAAACGTGTTAAGCACGAATGATGACTGCATCACGATATTTGAGTGTTGTTTTATCCAGAATCCACTAACTATGGGTCTTGTAAAATGCAATCAATCCAAAGAGCAGAACGTGCAGTATGTATTGGAACTGGGGCGTATCATTCATGATCTGAATCCGCTTCTCATCTATATCGACCAGAAAGATATATCCTATACATTTGATAAGGCAGTTAGTGAAAGACCAAAAGAATGGTCAGAAGGTTTTATTGACTACTATACGAATCAGGGTCTTGGGCAAGCACAGGGTTATAAGGGTATTGAAGGTACGGTACAGGTTTTGCAGGAAAGAAAGAATTTAGAGTCCAAAATCTATAGGTTACTTCAAATGGATAAGGTATGGCTGGATAATTCGGATTATGACCGCGAGGCTTGTAGGCACAAACTAGAAAAGATTCTGCAGTAACCTTAATGAAATACGAATACATACCGGAGGTCAGTTTTATGACATTTTATGAAGTAGCTCTAATTGCAACAACCGCAATCTTAATTATTATAGGTGTTCGAAGCAAACGGAAAGTAATTCTTAGATGGGGCATAGCCAGTTTAATTTTATTGCTCGTACTCATCATTCCCTCATTCATCATGGGATTCATGGACGGATTTGCTGATGGATGGTCAGCGAGATGACCACTGCAGATAACAATAATGTATCGTATGAACAAAATAACAACAAATTCAACTTCCGTGTGGCAGGTATTGTGATGGATGCGGGAAGAGTTCTTTTGCATACGACTGAACAGGATGATTTCTGGAATCTGCCCGGAGGTCGGGTGAAATTAAACGAGACAACAGAAGCGGCTATTGTACGAGAAATGATGGAGGAACTGGGTGTTCATGTAGAAGCGGAAAGGCTCGCATATGTTAGTGAAGATTTCTTTGAATATGATGGCCTGAAGTATCATGAAGTTGGCTTTTATTATCTCATCAAATTGCCGGAAGCCCATAAGCTATATAGTGAAACTGAATTCAAAGGTTTAGAAGATAACGGTAAGTTAACTTTCCAATGGTTTTCCTTGGACGAACTGGAGCGGATGGAAGTATATCCTGTGTTTTTGAAAAAGGAACTGACTAACCTTCTTGATGCAAAAGGCATCAAACACTTCATTCAGAAATAGAGGAATAGGTGCCTATGGACATTACATTTATTCGTCATGGTCATGGCGAACACTTGATGGATTACCCAAATCAATTAAATTGTCAGCATCCGGGCCTCACTGAATTGGGGAAAAGTCAGGTTATAGCGTTACGTAAACAAGTGGTTTTTGCGCCTGAAGACGTCATTTTGATTAGTCCAACGAAACGTACTATTGAAACAGCACAACTCCTAACCCCTAACAAAAATCTTGTGTTCTTCAGCCCGCTGGTTGGCCCAAGAATGTTTCCTCAGAATCCAGAGTTTGTTCCTTTCGTCTGTGATCAGATCTATTCCAAGGAAGAGCTCAGTCATCAGTATACTGACATAAGAATCGTTGAATTGGGGTTCGATTATTGGGAAGAAAGTATTAATCAGATGGATGCACGTCGATTCAAGAAATTAGCTGAACAGCTTCTTGAATGGTGCAGGCAACAGAGCGGCAATACGTTTATCATTTCCCATGATGGTACGATATCGAACTACAGGATGGTACTCGGAGAAAAAGGGTTAACCAAAAGTGATTTTCTTGGTGAAGCAGGGCAGTACACGATCAGGAACTTTTAACGATCTAAGGAGATTCCGTCAATCTCTTTTACTACACATTAGACAAGGAATCTGCTTTATAAGCGACTATAACTGCACTTAGGGGGATTTTCAATGAAGTTATCGGATTATGAGTATCTGACTTTGGCTCTGGAAGAAGCAGAACAATCATTTACTGAAGGAACGTATCCGATTGGTGCGATAATCGTGGATGTGGATGGGATTGTCGTGAGTAAAGGCCGGAACCGAGTCTTCTCAGATTGCGACCCCACCGCACATGCTGAGGTGGATGCCATTCGTCGGGCAGGAAAACATTTGCTGGATGTAGAGAAGAAGAAATTCTCGAAGAAGAAAGAATTGACGCTTTATACTACCTGTGAGCCTTGTCCCATGTGTTCGTGCACCATATTAATGTCGGGGATTAAGAAGATTGTATGGGCAGCAAATGATGAAGAATATGGAGGGCTTCGACGTTTCAAGGAAGGGCCTCATTTTATCCATATGTTCGACACGTTATCCTGTGTTGCAGCACCCTATCTTGATCTGGAAAACAGACAGAGGGCTTTGCTTGCCAAATGGAATATTGGTAGAGGATTGCTTAATACAGAATGGGAGATTCCTAAGCAATGATCTTTTTATAAAGGGGATGTTCGTATGTCTCAAAACAAATATGTTCAAGCCGCTATTAATGCAGTTCATTACGTAGAGACCAAGAAATTTGGTAACCCAGTTGAGGCTTGGAGTTTTGCAACTGGAGAGTTATTCGGTGAGGGAAGTTGGGGACAACGGAAAGGCTGTCCCAGAACTGCTTTTCTAGGTCTGTGTGAGGATGGTTATGTCAGAGGTATTCCCCAAGGGAGATATAATCATAGAGAGAACTCGTTAAATAAAAGATATGCCATTAACACGGTTAAATTATTTTATAAGAACTCTAGTATGGTTCATGAAGATAGTAAGAGATTGTGGTCAGCAGTCACTGAGGGCAAAGTGATTAAGTCAAACTATCAGGTCGATATTGTTAAAGGACTATGGGGAAAAGGAATGATCCTTACAGAAAGGGGATGAATTCACATGGAATTTGTGGGAGAGAAGGTCAGAATAACAACAGTCACAGAACAGGACCTCGACTTCATATGTCAACTTGAATGTGACACAAACATCTGGAGCTTTGAGGAAACTGTTGAGACGGATGAGGAAAAGGTCCGTGAGAAATATCGCAGTCATTTTGTTGTCGCAGATGATAAACCATATGCCTATGATTTCGTTATACGCCGCATAAATGATCCGGCTGATACCCCCATTGGTATAGTTCAGATGTGGAGTTATGTGGATTACCGAAAAAGCTGGGAACTTGGATTCGCCGTACTTTCGGGTTATGTAGGTAGAGGATACGGGAGTGAAGCTACCCGACTTTTGTTACAATTTGCATTTCAAGAGTTACAAGCTCATAAGGTCGTCGGCATGTGCAATTCACAAAACGTTCGCTCAGCTGCACTGATGCAACATGTGGGCATGACACGGGAGGCCGTTTTCCAGGAAGAACTATGGTGGAACAATCAGTGGACAGACCAGTACTTTTTCTCGATTTTGGATAGAGAATTTAAGTCAGTCTAATAGGTACGGGAGGAAATAAGATGACTACGTTGGTTTTGCTAAGTGATTTGGTATTCAAATCTAACGATAAATTGGATCAGAGAATACGAAGCTTATTCAACAGTGAACAGCCTTCCATCGGATATATCCCTTCGTGCTCTGACCCGGAGCGGAAATATTATGAACATACTAAACGTTATTATAATCAAATAGGAATAGATAACCTGCAATATTATGATCTTGATCTGGAGTATGAGGAGAGCACATTTGGCTCTATTTTCGAATGTGATGCGATTCATCTATCCGGCGGAAATACGTTTTATTTTCTAAGTTTATTACAGAAGAGAAATGTGCTTGGTTTGTTGCGTTCCTATGTGAAGAGTGGCGGCATTCTGATCGGGGTCAGCGCAGGAAGTATTCTGACTACACCTACCATAGATATAGCGGGATATGGGGAAGATGCTGATGAAAACAATTTAGATCTGAAAGATATGCAAGCACTGGGACTCGTTGATTTTGAGTTTGCACCGCATTGGGACGGTTCGGAAGATACCCTGAATTCATTAAGAGAGTATACGCGCGTTAACCGTACGGCGGTTTATGCGTGCCAAGATGGTGGCGGGCTTGTAATGGATGGTAAAAGCATAGAGTTGTATGGACATGTGCGTCTCTTAGATTACAGAGAGAGTGGGTCTGGTCATGAGTAATATTACGGTCTATCATTATGATGCTTTCTCTACCGTTCCCGGTCAAGGTAACCCGGCAGGAGTGGTTTTTGATGCTGATCATTTCAGTGAGACGGAGATGCAGCAGATCGCTTATAAGGTTGGTTTTAATGAGACGGTATTTGTGTTGAACTCTGAAGTAGCTGACGTCAGACTACGTTATTTTACACCGGGGCATGAGATTAATCTGTGTGGTCATGCCACAATGGCATCACTGTATGGTTTGAAGACGCGTGGGATGTTAAGTGACAAAGAGTTGATCACAATTGAAACCAATGTAGGTACATTACCCATACGATTTGAGCGCAATGCCGACACCATTTACATGGAAATGAAACAGGATCAGCCGCAGTTTATACCATTCCAGGGGGATATCGAGAAGCTGGTAAGCGCCATCAATCTCACTCTGGATGATGTTGACCTTTCTACGCCAATCGTTTATGGAAGTACAGGAGCCTGGACGTTATTAATCCCGATTCGTGAACTGAACTCCTTTATGAAAATGAAACCGGATTCTTCCCTGTTCCCAGGAATTTTAATTGAGAATCCCAAAGCTTCCCTGCATCCCTTTTGTTTCGAAACCCGTGATTTCGATGCGATGATGCATGCCAGACATTTTTCATCACCATACTCTGGTACGACGGAAGATCCAGTGACTGGAACAGCCTCCGGGGTGATGGGTGCTTATTATTTAACCTATGTGAAACCGGAGATTGATGAGGTACAGTTTGTGGTAGAGCAAGGGCATGAGATTGGTAGAGATGGAAAGGTTCAAGTGAGTGTGATTCGGGATGGTGAGGATATGGATGTCAGAATGAAGGGGACAGCTGTTTTTGTGCGTGAACTGAACGTTGAATTGGACACCTGATCTTCTACATAAAGGAGAGACTGTTATTGAATGAAAAGACTGTTTTAGATAGCGTTACTCGTGTCTTGAAAGAAGAATTAACGGATGCCTTGGTGGGAATATATTTACACGGTTCTATGGCCATGGGATGCTTTCATCCAAATCAGAGTGATATCGATATATTGGTTGTTAGCCGGGAAAAGCGGTCTGCTGACACCTATCGAAGGATAGCAAAAAAGCTAATGCATATTGAAGATGAGATGCACATTACGAAAGGTTTTGAACTCAGTATTGTACTGGAATCTACGATTGTAAGTATGGCATACCCTACTCCTTTCGAATTTCATTATTCTGCCTATCACCGGGAGAAATATCGAACGGATGAGCAATATCTCTGTGGTGGATATGAAGATCCGGATCTGGTAGCACATATGGCTGTCATCTATGATCGAGGTATTGTGCTGGATGGTAAACCCATTAAGGATATGTTCCAACCGGAAAATCGTGAACATATGATTGCCTCAATTACATCGGACGTGAGTTCAGCTATGGAAGAAATTGCGGACAACCCAGTCTACTATGTATTGAGTCTATCCCGGGTTCTTTTGTACGTGAAAGATTCAGTCATTCATTCCAAGCGAGAAGCAGGAGAATGGGCACTTACAAACCTTCCCACTAAATACAAGGAAGTCATCTCACAATGTCTTGCAAAGTACAATGGTGATTTGGAGAATGTGAATTTGAGTGAAGCCTTACTTCGGGAGTATGCGGAATATATGTTGAATCAGATCCAATTGAAGGGAGATTAACATTTTGCAAATTTTTGATATTCGGCAGAAGCCGGAGGTGCTGCAAGAAGCAGTACAGTATTTCTGGAAACAATGGGGCTCGGAATCAAGCTTCCATTTCTATCGGGATTGTATAGAGCGTTCTGTGGATACAGAGAGTGATGTACCAAGATTTTATGTGATGTTGGACGGAGACCGAATTATCGGTGGGTGCGCTTTGTTGCGAAGTGATCTGAATAGCAGGCAGGATCTTTTTCCCTGGTTTGCGTGTCTTCATGTTGATCCAGAATATCGGGGCCAGAATCTGGGTGGACAACTTCAGACCCATGCGATGAATGAGGTGAAAGCAAAAGGGTATGACAAGCTGTATTTGTGTACTGATCTGACTGATTATTATGAAAAAAATAACTGGGCCTATATCGGTAAAGGATATTTGCTTGATGATGAAGAGACAAGAATCTATGAATATAAGATTTAATAGAGGTTACACACGCTTTATGGCTTTGTCTTGAATTCGAGAGGAATGAACCTATGATTACCGAGATTAATAAACATGATTTCCACAAAGTAAAACATCTCACGGACTCGTGTAAGAATATTGAAGTCAAAGCGGTGGCGTATGGCTTGAACCCGGGACGGATCTATGTAGATGATGCAGAGAATATCACAGCAGCTCTAATTTGGGTACATGGACAATCTGGTTTTCAGTTGATCGGAGATTCTCGAAGTGAACCCTTTTTGAATGAATTGAAAGAGTACATGCGGGAACGTATTGAACCTGAATTATTAAACTTACATATTCATGCTGTTGAAATTGGTGTGGTGGACGAAGCCTGGGAAGATGTTCTTCGGCACATCTCCGGGAAAAGAGATATCTCCAGTGATATTCAGCATGTATTCAAGTTGAATCCAAATCTGATAAGTCAGCAAGCACCTCTCGACATATGTGCTTCACAGGACGAGAAAGTCAGAATTCTCAGGATAGATGAAGTACTATTAGGAGAGAGAAGATATAACAATTCTCAATTCTTGAAGGATAAAATCTCTTACTTCTGGACGACAATAGATGATTTTTTACAACATGGCTTTGGCTATATTGCAGTGCATAACGATGATATCGCGAGTGTTTGCTTTTCGGCATTTATCGAAGATCAGACACATGCGGTTGATATTGAAACGGTTGAAGTCTACAGAAGAAGGAATTATGGTGCGATGGTGGCAAAAGCTTTTGTGGAAGAATGCAGTCGTGTAGGTATACATCCGTATTGGGATTGTTCACCGGACAATGCAGGCTCAATTCGTCTGGCACAAGATGTGGGGATGTCACTCGATTTTAACTATAGAGTTTACTGGTATGATCTATCCACATAGATGGGTATGAAGGAGGATGTGCTGTGAGCGAATCATTACAGGATCAGATTCACTTTCTCATTGAGATTGATAAACTCAAAACGATTGAACGAAAGACGAGAATTATGCACGGTGAGAGACTTGAAAATGATGCGGAGCATTCTTGGCATCTGGCGATGATGGCCTTGGTTTTGCAGAGTCATGCCAACAAGGATGTGGATATCCTCAAAGTCATTAAGATGCTTCTCGTTCATGATCTGGTCGAGATTGATGCCGGAGATACGTTCGCTTATGATACGGTGGGACACACGGATAAATATAATCGTGAACTCAAAGCAGCTCATCGGCTGTTTGGTATATTGCCTAAGGAACAGGCGGAAGAACTACTCTACTTATGGTTAGAGTTTGAAGCAAAGCAGACGCCTGAAGCACAATTTGCCTCATCTCTGGATCGGTTGCAGCCTCTGATCCATAATCATCAGAATGAGGGAGATACGTGGCAGAAATATAACATTACCAGTGATCAGGTATTAAACAGAAACCGTGAGATTGCGAACGGTTCCGAAATATTGTGGGAGTATGCACAGCAGCTTATTCAGAAATCTGTGGATGAGGGAATCTTGACCAAATCATAAGGATACGTTTTAACGTATGCACTCTGAAGATGGGGGAGAAGCACGAATGGGGTATATCATGGAGCTAAGAAAACTGGTGGGCCCGCGTCCTCTAATTATGGCGGGCTCATGTGTACTCGTGTTCAACGAGGAAGGTCACCTGTTGCTACAAAAACGTACAGATAGCTTGGATTGGGGGACACTTGGGGGATCCATGGAACCCGGGGAGTCTTTGGAGGAAACAGCTGCGCGGGAATTGTATGAAGAGGCCGGACTGAGAGCGGAATCGTTCAAACTCATTAGCATTTTTTCAGGTGAGGACATGTACTATCAGTACCCACATGGTGATGAAGTTTACAACGTCATGGCTGTTTATGAAGCTTCAGGTATCAAGGGCAGCCCAACCATTTTGGATGATGAAGGGCTGGAACTCCGATATTTTGATCTGAATCAGCCGATCCCTGAGATCAATCCGTTTACGGAATATGTGTTGAAGAAGGCAGGATATATTAGAACTAACTAGTAAGAGGAGGGTATGTTATGACGCAGGACTTCTATTGTGATGAGGTGCTGAGTGGTAAAACGCAAGTCAAAGTTGTCATGGAAACAAATAACGTTATGGCTTATCACCATACCCGACCATACTACGAACACCATATCTTGGTGATTCCCAAGATTCATATTCAGTCCTTCATTTCAGAAGAGGAAGAGAATAATGATGAACTACTCTTAGAAATGATGCGTGTCATTAAAAAGATTGCCGCTGACTTGTTAGCTCAGACAGGCTCGTCGAAGATTATAACTAACTTGGGCAGTTATCAAGACTCGAAGCATCAGCATTGGCATATAGTCAGTGGTGAGCGAACTTAGGAAACTGTATACCGTATTACAAAACTTCCACCTTTCACATACGGATGTGGAAGTTTTTTCGTTTTGAACCAATACGAACACCGAATGACTTTTACATCCACCAGAAAAGTTAAATGAGGAAAAATATGCTAGAATAGGGAGTGGTATTTTAATAGGTTCATTAGGAGGAATAACAATTATGATTACGATATTTCTAATGTTGATTAATGTGTTGTTATACGGACTGGGTGTGTATGCACTGATCCTGTTTATTAAGCTGGCCCGGCGTGGGATTCAGGCACTGGATATCTACTTGTATGAGAAACGCGGAGAGCGGTTCTAACGTTCACCATCTCACACTCGAACAGAATTATCATTTTTCTCTCAGTGTTTTATCTTTCCTGATCTAGTATGATTAACGCATCAATCCAGTAAAGAGAGGGTTAATGACATGGATGCTTTTTTAGAGCAAATTAACGAGTTAAACGAGCTTCAGAAAGACTTGGTTAGCCTACATCCTTTGTTTGCAGAACATTATCCAGTGGTTGTAGCCTATGAAGCTTTATTATATATCTATGATTATTCGTCCAAAACGCAGCAATATGAGTGGGTGAAGACGGTACCGGACGATTTATATATTCCAGATGAATGCCTTGCTGCGATGCCGGTGCATCATATGAACGGACGAATGTGTGCGATTGTAACGGATACAGCGTTCAAAGATCTGGAGCAGAAAGTTTATCTGTTCCACGAATATGTTCATTGTTATGTATATGAGAAATATGATGAACGGATCGTCAACCGTCTTCAGATTAAGCATAAAATGGACCAACTGAAGCGTGTAACATGGGAACTGGATTATGAGTTTCCGTATGAAGATGAAGTCGTTGTGGAAGGGATTAACTCATTGTTGTCTGCTTTGAAGAGTAAAGACCTGACACAAGTACACACAGCTAGAAAGGCGTTATTTACTTCATTAAATGAAGAACAAGCCGAGTACTGGAGCTGGTTGGAGTGGAACGAAGGTTACGCGCGTTATATTGAGAATCTGATTCGAGCGAAATTTGGGCAGGAAAGTAATCATTTTGGAGATACTGCTCCGTTTAATCGTCTAGTATTCTATGAATGTGGATCGGAATACATTAGTCTACTTGTGAAGGAGCATCCGGAGTACCATACCGATCTGGAGCAGCTGTTTGACCGCATGCAAGTGGAGAGAATTCAGGCTTAATCACGCATCTACGGTGAAAAAAAGGTGGTACCTAGCGAATTCTCACTATTCCAGTGATCTGCGTTGCACCAGTAGGTTATATCGTTTCTTTTTACTAAGTATAGTAGAATACTTCCCGATAAAAGGAGATCAACTCTATGCCGTTACCTATGGTTCATCTCAATATTGCTAATCTGATTGCAGACTCGCTGCAAATGCAGGCTGATCGAGGTTCATTCTATCTGGGGAATATCGCCCCGGATTCCATACATATGCGCGAAGGTACAACTAGAGATGATAAGGAATACACCCATTTTAACCCGAAAGATGATGGAGATCACGTTGGTGAATTGAAGGATCTTTACTCATTCTATATGCAACAACTTACCGACGAAGGATGGAAGTGGTTTGTGCGAGGATACTTTATGCATGTGCTAACAGACTATTACTGGTTCCGTAGTGTGCATCCCGAATTCGTCGAACGGGTCAACAAGGTAGACCAACATACAGGCAGTAGCAGATCGAAGGATGAACTGGCGCGTTTATATTACCAGGAGACGGACCAGATCGATTTTAATCTCTATCAAGGTTCAAGTTGGAGCGAAGAGGTATGGCAGGTGCTCAACAGTTCACCGGGTTATGACATGACGGATCGGTTAACTGCCGATGAGATTGTACGCTGGCGGGACCACACGTTTTCTTTTCTTAATGGGGAAGAACCAGGAATTACTCCTGAGTTCATCACGGGTGAGAGAGTTCAGGTATTTGTGGAAGAGACCGTAGAGCGACTGATCGCTTTGTTGTTTTCATGGGACCCGGAGTTACGTAACTGAATATGACTACAGAAAGTTTAGTGCAATTGAGTTATTAGATACTGTATCTATTACTTCTCTGTTCATTACTTGTCTAATTAACACGAAGTCGGGAGGAACACAGTATGGTGAGATATGTAGGCGTGTTGCTCATAGTCGTCATTGCCACGTTCATTGCAGGGTGTAGCAAACCGAATGAATCGAACGCGGAAGAAGGGCTTCCTGTACTGATCACTTTAACGTGTAATCCCAACCTTGCCTTGGAACCATGCCAAGATGTTGTGTTTGATCGATCTGACGAGATTCGAATCATGATGGAGGCCATACATAAGGCAGAGCGTATGCCAGGTATTATTGATTATGGTACGCAGTACAAGATGAGCATAACAAATGCGGACAGCTCCATAACAAGGTATGATTTTTCACTAGGAATGGATCCCAAGATGCAAGGCTTGTTAGTAAACGAGGAAGACACGCATACTGGATATAGCATTCCTCTTGAGGATGCGAATCAACTAAGAAGACTGATTCAGCGACGTATAGATTAAGAAGGTATATGGAACGGAGAAGAACCTGTGGATGACAAAATCACCATTGAACCTTTGAAACAATCGGATGCAGATGGAGTGTATCAGGTGTTCGAGACAACCATTCCCGCAGCATTTGATCAGGAGGGAATAGGCTCGCTTCTGGATGATATTCAGGATGAAATAACACAGAAAAAAGCGATGATTCACAAGGCATTGCAAGCAAAGGACAACATCAAAGCAAGTGTGTTTTTCCTCGTCGCCAAAATGGGAGATGTTATTGTAGGCACAATCTCGTATGGACCGTGTGGTAAGGAGATTCGAGAATGTACAGAGGGCCGGCTGAACGGTATCGGAGAACTGGGTAGCCTGTATGTGGTGCCCGAGGTTCAAGGACAGGGGGTTGGTTCGGCGCTCATTTTTGCACTGGTTACTGAACTGCAACGGCTGGGAATTCAGCAATTTTGTCTGGATAGCGGTTACCAGATCGCACAGAAGAAGTGGCAACGCAAATTCGGTGAACCCTATGTGGTGGCGAACAACTATTGGGGCGAAGGAACAGATCATATGGTATGGCTGTGTGAAGTACAGGATTTTATAGAGGTTGTTCAAAAAGCCCGCTTTTGATTACGAAGGATGCCTAGTGGCATCATCAGCATCGAATATGGAATTCAGCCGAAATGTCCGTTGCTCACGTAGTTTTCCCTACGCTCCGCTACTCCATTTCTAGCTTCATCCCATCTTCTCGGTACTGAAAACCAGTCTTTTTGAACATGCACTAAAGTAAAATGAAATGAACAAAAGAGATGACGACCTGTATTGTATAGGGGTCATCTCTTTATCTTTTTGCATCGATCGTGGACGATTGTTCGTACATTGTATCATGTGTGTTTTTATGTACCCGAGGAAAAAAGGAGTGAACATATGTCAATCCAGTGGAATACACCCGAGCAACGGTTATCTCCTAATGCAGTAAACCTGTGGAGAATTAGCGCCATCATATGGAATGTAATAGGTTTCCTGATCCTTGCCGTACTGTTAATACTCGACTCCATCTATGGATGGAAGACGTGGATTGGTTGGGTTTTGTGGGGCGTTACGGCCATATCAGTGCTTTATGCGGTGTGGGATATTTTCATCCAGCCTTCATGGTTATACAAGCATTGGTTCTATGATGTGAATGAGGAGTTCCTGCAACTGAAGCGTGGGGCGCTAACCAAGGTACATCAGATCATCCCCATGGCGAAAGTGCAATCGGTTACAACAAATCAGGGACCTTTAATGCGAAAATATGGACTCTATTCCGTATCGGTTGGCACGATGGGTTCATCGCATGAAATCCCGGCATTGCCAGAGGAAGTCGCGCTTGCACTCCGTCATCAGATTGCGTCCTATGCGCGGATTAATGAGGTGGATGAATGATCGATATGAAGCGACATCATCCATTAACCATGCTGTGGAGCTTGTGGAAACGGGTAAAGAATTGGTTCGCTATCGTCCTTTTTTTGTTTGTTTTCCGTCAGGGCTCGGAGTCCCAATGGATATTCTATGGAAGAATCGCTTTTTATGTAGGTGTCTCCATTAGCATCCTGTCCATGATCCTGAAGTGGTTCACCTCGCGTTATGCAGCAGACGATACAGCCTTTCATATCTACAGTGGTGTGTTTAATCGTACCCGAAGAACGATACCTTATACGAAGGTCCAGAATGTGAATCGTCATACAACGCTGTTTCATCGTTTGTTCAGGGTGACGTCGATTCGATTCGAGACCGGAATTAAGGGAGAAGATGCTACCTTTCAGCTACACGTTGTTTCACTTTCCGAAGCGGAACAGCTGGAGAAAATTGTAGCAGGTCATATGGCTGAAGAAGCAGAAACAGCAGGAGCAACAGAGGAACATGATACGTTGGATGCAGTTCAGATTATGGAAGAGAGAGAGGCGCAATCCAAACCTTTTATAACTGATGAAGTCATGTCTCTACCTGCAAAAGAAAAACAGGAACGGGTTGTTCATTATCATTCCACCCGCAAGGACATATTCAAAGCATCCTTTACCTCGCTTAGTTTTCTCGTACTGATTCCGGTTCTGGCTACGCTCTATTCCTGGGTGAAGGACTTCTTCCCTGATGAAGAAGTAACGGAAAGTTTGTTATTAACCTGGCTTGATTCCTGGTGGATTGCCGGTTTGATGATTTTAGTTTTATTGATCATATCTATTGCTCTGGGCATAGTCAGAACCTTCGTAAAATATGGAAATTTCCAGATCACCTCGGATGCCAAACGGATCTATATCTCGAAGGGCATGATGGAGCAAACGTCATTTTCAATCTTGAAAGAGCGAGTCCAGGCCGTGAAAATTACACAGTCACCGATGAAAAGGCTGCTTGGATTAGCGGAAGTAGAACTGACCACTGCAGGTAGTCTGGGGGAATCCGAGCAGGAGGTGAACTCGCTCTATCCTTTCTTGCCTGTGAAGCAAGCCTATACCCTGATTGAGGAGATCCTGCCATCCTATCGGGTTACGCAGGAGATGGAAAAACTTCCACGAATATCACTATGGCTGCGCCTGCTCAAACCAAGCTGGGGGTGGATCATAATTACGGGTTTATTGTGGTATTTCAAACCATTGGTGTTTGGGCAGAAACATGCCTGGTGGATGATTTCCGCGATTCTGCTCGTGTGGATTGCAACATGCAGAGTGATGGACTTTTTCCATACCCGATACATTCTGCATCAGAATTTCATTCAACTTCGAACCGGTGCGCTCACGTCAACCCTCTTCATCTCCAAACGTGAGAAAGTCATCGAAGTGCAGATCACCCGTAATGTGTTACAGCGTTGGTTCGGTGTGGCTTCCATTCATACGGTAAACCGCGCCAAACCAGTACTGCATCATCGGGCACATGACATTTCCCTGGATACGGCGAAATCATTTCAATCATGGTACATGGGACGTACCCAAGATGTTCAGACCCGTTAATCACAAGAGCAAGTGCAGGAAGACCAAACAAGGTTATTCTGTGCTTGCTCTTTTTAATTGAAGACAGAGGAGGAAGTACATTTTGATTAAAGCTGTGTTCTTTGATGTGGACGGTACATTGCTGAGCGAAATAGATCGGAGTTTATCACCGCGTACTGCTGAGTCGATCCGGGAATTGATTCGTAAAGGCGTTCAAGTCGTACTCGTCACAGGCAGGCCCTATAATTTATGCGAAGAATTCAGAAATCTCGGAATCGATACAATCATTTCGGCTAATGGGGCATTGATCAAAGCAGGTGATGAAGTGATACATAAGTCTGTACTTTCAGCACAGATGGTTAGAGCATTTAGTGAGTTTGCCGAGTTGCATGGGCACAGTATTTCATATTTTACAGAGTCATTTGAGACGAACGGGTTGTGTACAACAGATGGTCGTGTTACTGACGCTTTAAGAGATACGCTTGGACTTATGGATTCCCCACAGAAAATCAGCACGTTGGAACAGGACGTATATTGCATTTGCTTATATGCGGATGAAGCGGAGACGGAGAAATTCCAGTCCAGATTTCCTTCCTTACGATTCGTGAGATTCCATCCGTATGTAGTGAATGTGCTGGAAGCGAGCGAAGTCAGCAAATCTATAGCCGCAGAGAAAGTTCTCGACTACCTGAAGATATCCAGAGAGGAAACAATGGCCTTTGGCGATGGGGAGAATGACGTGGATCTGCTAGTGTATGCGGGAATCGGAATTGCGATGGGAAATGGCGGAGAACGGATTAAACAAAGCGCTGATTATGTCACCCTGCGGGCAAGTGAAGATGGGGTCTTCCATGCATTGAAGCAATTTAAGGTTTTATGAGAATGGATCGGCTAAAAAGATGAAGGATATCCAAATTGTGGATTTTCATGTAGAATGATATAGCACGTATTAAGCCCTAAAGCATAGGGTGTTGATCGAAGGGTGACTTATGAAAAAGGTTGTTATCGTAATCCTGTCTCTTGTCGTACTTGTTGGTGTATCCTCTTCCGCTTATGCTCATCCAGGCAGACTGGATAAGAACGGTGGACATAACTGTTCAGCCAAATCCAAACAAAAGGGTCTGTGCACGGGTTATCACTATCACAAAAAGAAAAAATGAGAATGAGCTGTACAAGATAAACCTGGCCATCGTTCAATGTATGGTTGGGTTTGCATGTGTACCATTGATTTAAAATGATGGAGGCGGTTACACCATGCAGATACAGGAGATATCGGTATGGAATCATGACGATTTAGTGGCGATGCTGGTCGAAAGCTCCAGTGAGGGGTTTAGACATATCGAGCGATTAATCCATGAATATGAGACAGGAATCAATACATTCGAGCAAGAAGATGAAGCGCTTTTTGAATGCAGAGTGCACGATAAGGTGGTTGGGATCTGCGGTCTGAACAGAGATCCTTATTCTGAAGTGACTGATACCGGAAGAATTCGCAGGCTTTATGTGATGAGAGAATTTCGAAGACATGGGGTTGGGCGCAGGCTGATGGATGCGATTATTCATAAAGCGGAAAAACATTACGCTCGACTGGTTCTGTACACAGATCAACCGGTTGCTGGATCTTTTTATCACAACTTGGGATTTAGAGAAGTGACGAGTATGGAGAAGATAACTCATGTATTGGAATTGGGGGAGAAGAGTGATGGATCATATTAAAGCGGTTATTTTTGATTTGGACAATACAATTCTGAACAGAACGATGACCTTTGACGGCTTCACGCAGAGTTTGATTAAAACCTATTTTGGTCACCTTGAGTCAACCGAAGATATAAGCAAACGAATTATTGAACTCGACCAGGATGGTTATAAGGACAAACCCTTTCTGTTCAACGAGTTGTTGCATGAACTGCCCTGGGCAGAGCATCCGCCACATGCAGAACTGATGGAGTTCTATGGCAGAGAGTATGTGCGAAGTTCAGTTCTGATGGAACAGGCGCGAGAAGTCGTTCAGCATCTTCGGGGGAAATACCAAACCGGGTTAATTACCAATGGGCAGACCGATATTCAGTATGGGAAGATCGATCAACTCGGTATCCGGGATGATTACGACCATATTATTGTTTCAGAAGAGGCGGGAGTCAAAAAGCCCGATCCACGCATATTTCAGCTTGCGCTCGATCATTTCGGTCTAAGCCCAGAGCAATGCATCTACATTGGCGATCATCCGGTGAACGATATTGAGGGAGCGGCAAGCGTAGGCATGAGCACCATCTGGATGAAGGTCAACCAGCCGTGGCAGGACAGGATTACGACTAGTCCTTTACATACGATTGAGCATCTAAGTGAGCTGAAGAAATTGCTTTAGAAGACGGTTATATAAATTGAATATAACATTTACACAAAACGTAGAGGACAGAAATAACCTGAAGAAGCGGAGCGGTCGCCTTTATCCCCGGATTTACCCTTTAGGAAAGGAATCAAAAAATCTGGGGATAACAGCGATCGGAAGGTTGTTCTGTCATCGGAGTGGCTAGTGTAAATATTCTTTAGTTAAGTTTATATAGATAAAGATTACTATAAACAAAGTTTGGAAAGCGAGGAACATATGGAGATTAGACAGATGGCTACAGCGTTTTTGAGCAATGGCTCAGAGATGCTGATGATGAAGAAGGCGGGTAGCAGATTGTTTGAGTTTGAATTCTGGGGTGGCATTGGCGGACATCTGGAACAAGGGGAACTGAACGTACCCATGAGCGCCAGCTATCGGGAGATTGAAGAAGAGACCGGGTTCAAGCAAGAGGATGTCGAACACTTTCGGCTTCGATATATTCTGTTGGAAGTTAACGGTGGTGAGATTTGGCAGCAGTTTGTATATTTCGGAGAGACCACGCATCGACATTTTGTGCCCTCGGATGAAGGCGAGTTATTCTGGATACCACTGGATGAGGTGTTGGACTTACATTCGTCTATTCTGATCAAAGCAACGCTTAGGCACTATTTACAACACCCAGGAGCAGAGGACATCTGGATTGGAAACGTTCAGAGGGGAACAGACCTAAAGAACACTCCACAGGTAATATGGAACAGAATGCAGGAAACGATATCATTTGAGCCAAAGGGGGTTAATCGATAATGTTGAAATATAGAATGGAAAGAAAAAAATTGAGATGGATAAATTACCTGTTGATCACTGTACTGATTGCTATCATTCTTCCGAGTAGTCATGTAGAGGCAGGCAGCACGATTACAGTGAAAACGAAGGTCCAATATTATAAAGGACAGCCATACATACATCTAACAGGTGGAAATAAATCTGTGACGGATAAACTGAACAAGACATTTAAACTCCACGCAGTGAAAGCAGCTCGCCTGGACAAAGAAGAAAAGAAATCAAACAAAAAATATTTCTACATCACCATGGCCAGTGTAAAATACAATGCAAAAGAAAAGTTATCTGTGGTATATGAAGATCATGTGTACACTGGCGGAGCACATGGAATGGATGCAACAAAATCATATAACTATGACATAAGAACGGGGAAAGAACTGAAGCTAAGCGAGTATGTTAAAGACGATACTCAGATGGAGAAGGTAGAGAAATCAATCTCCAACAGTCTATTAGCCATGTATAATGCAGGAGTTTCTATTTTTGAAGAAAATATTTATGATTTTCAGCTTGATCAAACATCTGAATTCTTTTTATATGACAAAGGTATCGTCATCCGATTCCACCCTTATGAGGTTGCACCCTACGCTAAAGGGTTTGTAGATATCAAAGTCCCGTTCAGTAAATTCAACCAATAGATTGTTTGCAATAAAAGGCATGATCCAGTTCAATGAGGTCATGTCTTTTTCTATATATACAATCATTCAAAATACTCTAAATAATTTCAATAACTTCGGCTTCTATGTTTCTACATACCGTGTAAATAGCTCAACCCGATCCAAGATGCAGGGTTTGTTATGAAGCATATTGGAAACATGTTTCAGGCTGACCGTAGCAGAGTGTAAATACTATGGCAGCCTGAACGAGCGAACCGGTTTAATTTTGCATAGGGCAGAGGTGGTAGTTATGGGTTTTTGGAAGAAGATGATTTCATAAAACTACGCTGTAATAATTCGATCTTTCGTTTGTCTGTTCCGATGTTCTATCGCTTCCTCATAATCCCCGATCAGTGTATCAAAAATATGCTCCCACGACCGCTGCTCAGCCAGCTTTCTGCCTTCCAGTCCCATCATCCTCAATTGGTTCACGTGATTTCCCCAGAGACATATCTCCCGAATCAGTGCATCAGCCTGACCTGGCTCGAATAACACACCATTGCGATGGTGGGATACCAGATCCTTTACACCTCCAGCATTGGCCGCCACCACAGGGAGTCCTGAAGCCATCGCTTCCAGTACCACATTGCCAAATGTCTCCGTAGAGGAAGGAAACACAAACAGATCTGCCGAAGCATACATAACAGCAAGTTCTTCGCCATGCATATAACCTGTAAAGGTGACATTGGGTGGGGATTGCAGACGCATTTTCGGGAGAGATGGGCCGTCGCCAACGATGATCCAGTGTACACGGGACTGCATTTCCTGGGGCAACTGCTGCATGGTAGTCGTGAGAGTAGCGATATCTTTTTCCGGGGCAATGCGTCCAACGTAGAGTAGAATAAGGGGAGCGGTGATGTGGTATCGTTCACGGATATCCGAGCTGCGTTTATCAGGGGAGTACAGGTTGCAATCAATCCCGCGAGACCAAAGTTTCAGACGCTGAATGCCTTGGGTTTGCAGGGTGTTTAACGTTTCCTGCGATGGAGTTAGGGTTGCATCACAGGCACGGTGGAACCACTGGATATACTTCCAGTAGAGAGGAATCATACTTTTCAACCGGTAGTATTCGAGATAACGATCGAAGTGGGTATGGTAGGAGACAACATGGGGAAGATGGTGTTTGAGGGCATACCTCAGACCAAGCAACCCCATATTAAAAGGTGTGGCGATATGCAGCAGATCGGGTTGAAAGGTTTGTAGCTGCTTGTGCGTGTCTGCTCTGTTGGGTAGAGCAATGCGGCATTCGGGATACAGAAAAAAAGGGATGTTGGCAACCGATCGGACTTGAGTCTCATGGCTTCCTTCAATGACGGAGTTCGGAGTAAACAGCAGATGTTCAATTCTTCTGCGGTTCAGATGGTTACTCAAGCGGTGGAGCGTGCCAGCAACACCATTGGTTTCCGGAAGATAGGTGTCTGTGAACAAGGCCAGGCGCATCATTACCCCTCCCAAGACTTGTGATGCCAAGATCATAACAGCGGAACATTTTCCAGAGGTCAAGTGCATGTTAACTTGACGATATTCCCTGTAAAATGACTTCGGCACGAACATGTAAACTTCCATAAGTTCAACTTATATAGCGTATTCTGATATGATGTAATAACGTGTCGGCGTATATATAGAAAGAGAGATACAGGAGGCAGAGAAAGATGAACAAGTTACAAGAAGAATTGCAGGAGTTGTTACCACTTGATCAGCTTGAAGAGATGTCAGGTGAAGAAGTGGTGGGGAGTGTTGCCATGGACCTTTATCGGGCTGAATTTTCGACGATTCGAGAGAGTGGGTCGGAACTTCCGCAAGTATTGCGAGATATCATTCTAATCATTGATCTGGATACCGAGCTGTCCATGAACGGGATGACCGGTTTCCTTGAGAATTCCAGCGGACAGTATCTCGGTGAGACGATAACAGCTATGGAGCGGATCGGCAATGATGCAGATGCCGTGATCCTGAAGAAGATAGAGCAGATGTTGTCCGAAAGCGGTGTAACGCACGGGCAATTACGAGATAATGTGAATGGCCTGTCCGAAGATGACATCACGACAAGCCTGCAAACACACGGGGAACAGATTCATGAGGTATTACAGCAGATTGAACTGGAAGCCGCGAATTTGAGCATGCAATCGGATAACGAAGAAAGCTTTGACCTGCTGTATCAATATGTGGACGAAAATAAAGAACGTTTGAAACAGGAGATGCAACACGTTTTGTCTAATTGAGTGGGAAGAGGAGGCAAAATGACAATCATGAACAAACGATTAGCGCTGGAATCCTTTTTGGTTACCTTGTTATTCATCATCGGTTTTGTAGCTTGGAATGTCGTTCAAGGCATGATCATGACCATGAATTATGTACCTGATCTCATGAACACCGCTTCTTCGGGTACTCTATTGCAATCCAAGGTTGCTTTTGGAACTATGGTTCAGTGGGATACAACATCCATGATCATGGCTGTTGCCGGATTCGTTTTGCTCGCTGCAGCATATTACGGTCTTCGATCAGGAATGCAGCGTTGGACACAGCGTTCCTGATGTTTTATCCGCTTAGAGTCCAGGTTCTGTACTTACTTAAGCTGCCTTTGCAGCGCACCATTGAAATTCATTTGCAATTGCCCTGAGTCCATTAGACTCAGGGTTTTTGCTATGGCTAATGTTTTTCCGCTTCGAAGGGGAAATTTTCTAGATCCAAGGTCAAGGAAGAATCCGTTACAATGATCTTGTAAGCGCTTATCGTTTTGGATAGAGAGAGGAGGAGAGACAGAGATCATGATTACAACCAATCAGATTTATCTCGATCAGACATTGCATAGCAAAGAGGATGTATTTGATTTTATATCTGCGGAGGCAGAGCGTTACAGCATCACTACAAACCGTGTACAACTTGCGGCTGATCTGTGGGAACGCGAACGTGTCTACTCCACCGGACTTCAGGATCACTTTGCAATTCCCCATACCCAGAGTGAAGTTGTAACACGTCCGGCAGTGATGGTCATTCGATTGCGTGAGCCCATTGATTGGGAATCTCATGACGGCAAGCCGGTAAAATATATTTTTGCCATCCTTGTGCCTAAAGGTCATGTAGACGTATCCCATCTACAAATTATCTCTTCACTTGCCACCTTATTGCTGGAAGATTCATTCAAAGAGGCCATCGCGGAAGCGGTGCAGCCGGAAGATGTATATGCGTTGCTTCATCAATATACGGAAGGACTGGTGTCATAATGAAAATCGTAGGTGTAACGTCATGTATCGCAGGTCTCGCCCATACCCCGATGGCGGCCAAAGCATTGGAGAAAGCAGCTCAGCAACTGGGTTATGAGATCAAAGTGGAACAGCAGGGAGCCATGGGACAAGTCAATAAGCTGACGGAAGAAGATATTGCTGCAGCGAATTTTGTACTGATTGCAGCGGATCAAACGGTGAAGGACATGGATCGGTTTGGTGACAAAAAAGTCGTACGTGTCAAAATTGGTCATGCCGTAAGTCAGGCAGAAGCGGTATTAACCAAAGCCGTCGAGGCTGTGAACGCACAAGCTTAACCCCACCTTCCACATGAGGAGAGAGTACGATGAGAAAATGGTTTGGTGAAGCAAAAACACATCTAATGACAGGTATCTCCTATCTGCTGCCGGTCATTATCGCGGGTTCCCTGGTCGTTGCCATCTGTAAAATTATCGCACTATCGATGGGCATTACCGATCTTGATCCGTACAAGGATGGAAGCGGATTCTTGCATATTTTATATCTCGTGCAAAATGTAGGATGGAGCGGCATCGGACTATTGACGATTGTCCTGTCCGGTTACATTGCCTACTCGATTGCCGACAAACCTGCCCTGGCCGCAGGTCTGATCGGCGGGGTGCTGGCACAGCAGACCAACGCCGGTTTCTTGGGCGCATTAATCTCAGGCTTCTTTGCCGGATACATCACCTTGTGGGTCAAAAACAAAGTCAAGATTACAGGTCCAGCCGCTGGCTCGGTACCGTTAATCATTTTACCGCTGATTACCGTCGGTTTAACCGGATTTCTGATGGCAGTCATTCTGGGTGGCCCGCTGGGCGCGCTGAATGAGTATCTCATTGCTTGGGTTCAAAACATGAGCCAGAGCGGAACGAATACCGTTCTACTTGCGATTATTCTGGGAGCGATGATCGGGTTCGATCTCGGTGGACCTGTAAACAAAGCGGCATGGATGGCAGGCAATGCCCTGTTCCTGTCCGGTGTGTATCTGCCGAATGTATTTATCAACATTGCGATCTGCATCCCACCGCTCGGTTATGGTTTGGCGACATTACTGATGAAGAAACGTTTTTCCAAAACCTATCAGGAAGCGGGAAAAGGTGCAGTGATTATGGGTGTGATCGGCATCACGGAGGGTGCAATTCCGTTCACACTGCGTAACCCTGCCAAAATGATTCTGGTCAACATGTTTGCCTGTGCAACGGGCGCTGCCTTGACTGCACTGCTGGGAGCACATATCATCATGCCACCAATTGGCGGCTTATATGGAGCTGTGTCAGTAGGTACCCCAATCGCGTACCTTGCCGGAGGCATTGTCGGCGCACTGATCGTGGCGGGTGGCACCATGTTGGTGAACTTCCGCGATGAAGAAGAGAAACAGCCTGCCAAGACTCAGGAAGCTTCAGTGAAGAAAAACGGGGAAGAAATCGAACTCGTTTTTGACTAAAAGTACATGTTCAAAAAGATCGGTTTTCAGTATCTTGAACAACCTTTAAAAAGCACCTGGAGGGATATAGAGATATGAGTGAGAGCAAGCGTACCAAAGTACATGTGATTCCACATACACACTGGGATCGGGAATGGTATTTTACGACCTCCCGTTCCAAAGTGTATCTCGTCAAACACGTCAAGGAAGTATTGGATGCACTGGAGAATATCGATGGATTCCATTATTACCTGCTGGATGCACAAGGCTCTCTGCTGGATGATTACATCCGCTGGTGTCCCGAAGATGAGGAACGGATCCGCCAACTGGTTTCAGCCAAACGACTGATGACTGGACCTTGGTATACACAGACGGATCAATTGGTTATTTCCAGTGAATCCATGGTCCGAAACCTGTATTATGGTATGAAAACAGCACAAAAGTACGGACATGCGATGAAGGTTGGTTATGTCCCGGATGCGTTTGGACAATCAGCACAGATGCCGCAGATCTATCGCGAGTTTGGCATTGAACGTTTCCTGTTCTGGAGAGGCGTATCAGATAATACGAATCCACATACCGAGTTTACGTGGGAAGGATCGGACGGCAGCCGTGTATTTGCTGTACAGATGCCATTCGGGTATTACTACGGTGGTAACATTCCGGAAAATGAAGAAGATCTGATCCCTTATTTGGAGAAACAGATTGGTGCGCTGGAACGCAAAGCCTCCACCAAACATATCTATTTCCCCAATGGGTTTGATCAGGCGCCTGTGCGATTGAATCTGCCGGAGTTGATTAAACGGTTCAATGCACTGGATACAGAACGCGAATATGTGATGAATGAACCGGAACGTTTTCTGGCGGAGATCGAAGCTGATAGTCAGGATCTGCCTGTACTTCGGGGTGAATTAATGGAAGCCAAGCACATGCGGATTCACAAGTCCATTTTTTCCACCCGTGCGGATCTCAAGCAACAGAATAACCGAATTGAGAATCTGATTGCTAACACGCTAGAACCTGTACTTGCGATTAGCCATTCTCTCGGACATGACTACCCGCACCGTATTGTGGAGGATATCTGGAAGCTGTTGTTTGAGAATGCGGCACATGACAGCATCGGTGGTTGTAACAGTGATACAACCAATCAGGACGTTGCGTTCCGTTACAAACAGGCCTATGATATCGCACTCAATCTGCTCGACCTGCATATGCGGATGATTGCTTCAACGATACAGCAGAAGGAGACATGTGCGTTCACCCTGTTCAACACGCTACCGTATGTGCGAGGTGGGGTTACCGAGATCGAAGCTTATATTCCGGAAGAATCCTTTGTGATTCGGGATACGAAGGGACGCGAGCTGGCCTACACCATTGTAGAAAAAGCAGATCAGACCGATTATGTGCTTGGACAACACATTGACCTGAATCCAAGTCGCAAAGTGCATCTGCCAGAACGCGTATATCGCGCCAAATTGCTGGTGGAACTGCAAGAGGTCCCGGCGATGGGTTACACCCAGATTGTTTTTGATTTCAGTCAGGGCGCTGCACCTGTTATTGAGCGGCGTAACGGAGACACGATTGAAAATGAACATTTCAGCATTGCGCTACAAGCAAACGGCACCTTGCAAATTACAGATAAGCGATCTGGCCAAGTGTATGCGGATCAAATGGTCTTCGAAGATAACGGGGATGACGGAGATTCCTACAATTATTCTCCTCCCGAGCGGGATCTGATTGTTTCTTCGGCAGGTAGCCAGATGAGTGCAACGACCACCCAAACGTCTGTATCTCAGACACTATCCCTGCGTTTCACGCTGGATGTCCCCTACGATTTGGAAGAGCGCGCCGCAGGCATCACGTCGGGAGCATTGCCAATGCAAGTGGAGATATCTCTTCGCAAAGGAGAGAATCTGATCCGTTTCCAGGTTCAGGTGCAGAATGAGGTGTTTAGCCACCGTCTGCGTGTCCTTTTTGATACAGGAATTGCTTCATCCCTATCCATTGCAGATCAACCGTTTGGAGTCATTGCTCGTCCAACCTCATTGCCAGAAGTGGACGTATGGGAGCGCGAACAATGGCAGGAGAAACCGATCACTATTGAAGCGATGCAGAGTTATGCCGGATTGAACAATGGTTCGCATGGTATGGCTGTGATGACGGAAGGTGTACGTGAGTACGAGATTGTTGGCGAGCAAATGGATACCATTGCCCTGACCTTGTTCCGCACATTCGGTTTCATGGGTAAGGAAAATCTCTTGTATCGTCCCGGACGGGCCTCCGGTGAGAAAATTGTGACAACACCTGACGCGCAATTGCTCGGCGAGCTCTCCTTTACCTTTGGCCTGCATATCCAGACTTCTGGATTCGACGAAGCGAATGTGGCCCGTGCTGCGCGTGAATATTTGACACCCATCAGCAGTTATCAGCTATGCGACTTTTTGAATGGACGTCTGATCTTTGCTTTCCGCGATGAGGAACGTGTTCTTGATACAGACTACAGCCTGATGTCGTTCAGCGACGATTCCAACGTGGTGTTAAGCAGTTTTAAGAAAGCAGAGCAGAGTGAGGGTTACATTGTACGTGTCTTCAATCCATATTTGGCGCAGTCTGCAAACGTGAACATACACTTTAATCAACCTGTACATGCAGAGCGTGTATCTCTTGGTGAACAACCCCTGGAGCCTCAGCAGAGGTTAACCGATGGAGAAAAGGTCGTTCGTTTGCCGGAACTCGAACATTGCAAATTAATGACGGTACTTGTATCCATATAAGCTGAACTTTAGTTTGACACAATCCTGATCAGAAGGGAGGTCGGATATCGGTATGATTTTTCCAACTAAACGGTTGAAAAAGCTGTTCCACCTCATTCATGGTGAAGGGCAGGAACAGGCTTGGACGAGCCAAGCACTTGCAGACAGACTAGAGGTTACGGTGCGTACCATTAGGGATGATCTGAAAAAGTTGGATCATATCCTTGCTGGGCATGGTGGGAGCCTGGAATCCAAGCGTGGGCGGGGTTATTCCATTCGTGTGCGTGATGCGAAGCGGTATACTGAGCTGTTGGAGGAACGGAAGGATGATCGGCAAAAAGGTGCGCCAGTACCTGGATCGCCTGATGAGCGTATCCGGTATGAATTGTTCAAGCTGCTTGGTGAACCGGGTCATATCAAGATGGAAGACCTCGCTGATCAGCTGTATATAAGCCGTGCAACGATGAACAATGATCTGAAAATCATTCGTCAGATTTTGGAGAACTACCAGCTTCAGCTTCAGATCAAGCCAGGACATGGGGTAAAGGTTGTCGGAGACGAGCAAAGGTTCCGTTATTGCCTTGCCGAATACGCTGATGCGCGAGATGAAGAACTGGGGCCGGAAGGCGTGACTGCTGCACAGGAACGTTTGTTGTACCCAATCGAACCCGCACACATCCGCGAAATCGTCATTCGCCATGTAGGCCAACAGGATGTTCGTATTGCAGATGTGGCACTGAAAGATCTGATTACGCATCTGGCTGTTATGGTATTACGTATTAAGCAGGGACATGAACTAGAGCAATTCGAGAAAGTGGAGGCGAATGTTCAGGATCAGCAACTTGCGCAGCAGATTATTCAGGATCTGGAGTTGTTATATTCCATTCATTGTCCAGTTGGAGAGCGAGATTATCTGCTGCTGCACATTGTTAGCAAAAAAATGACCGCTACCGATTGGAATGGACTTCGAAGTGACCCGTTATATGTTGCTGTACAGCAGATGCTGGATCATATCTATGATCGGTACACCTATGATCTGCGTGATGATGAACGCTTGCCGAATGATCTCTATGCCCATCTGAAGCCCATGATTACTAGATTGGAACATGGCATGAATATGCGGAATCCACTGCTGGGACATATACGTAAATATTATCCACTCGCCTATGAGATTACGATAAGTGCAGTGAAACAGCTACAGACATATGTACCTCATGAAATCAATGACAGCGAGATCGGTTACTTGGCTCTTCACATTGGTGCAGCTTTGGAACGTAAATACCAGATTCCTCATCGCAAACGGAAATCCGTATTGCTGGTTTGTGGGTCAGGATACGGCACAGCTCGTATTCTTGAATCCAGATTGCGCTCTTTATTTGCCGAGCTGGAGGTCTCTCGTGTAGTTTCGCTAAGAGAGTACGAGGAGATGAGGAGTGTGCCTGAAGATTTGGTCATTTCCACGATCCGGTTACGCGAGTCCAAAGGCAAACCGTCGGCTGTCATTGCTGCGATTCCATCGGAACGCGACATGGCAACGATCACTCATCTGGTGCGAACCAGTGATGAGCAGGAGGAAATGACGCTGCTACGTTACTTTGATCCAGCGTTGTTCATGTTTCGGTCCGATCAGCCTGACAAAATGACACTTATGGCTGAGATGAGCGGAGCACTGTTGGAAAAGGGAGTTGTGACGGAGCAGTTCTGGCCCGCTGTGCAGGAACGGGAAAAGATGGCTTCAACGGCGCTTGGAAGAGGTATGGCGATTCCGCACCCCATGGAGCTGAGTTCAACTCGTACAACCGTATCGGTATGTCTGCTCGAGAAGCCGATTCCGTGGGATGAGGAGAATGAAGTACATGCTGTATTTATGTTATCCATCTGCAAAGAGGATTACGAACAGGCGATGGGGATCTATGATCTGTTTGTAGAGTTGATCCGACAGGAGGAGCAGCTGGAAAGCCTGCGATCCTGCGGCAGCTTCGATGCCTTTGCCCAACTTGTATGCGAAACGTTGAGTCTAAAAAGTACCGAAGCGTATTAATATATAAGTTCACTAAGGATAATTCGACTGACACTCCGATGACAGAATAACCTTCCGATCGCTGTTAACCCCAGATTTTTCTGATCCCCTTTTCGAAAGGGAAAAACCGTCCTTCATCAGATTTGTCTGATAAAGGACGGTTTTTATTCGTTTACACAAACTATTGATTAAATATGTTTGGATATGACTTCTTCCAGTCCTTGAGCGACAGAATGCGCACCCCGCTCCAGATGTCTTTCATACAGATGCAGGCGGACGAAGCTCTCATCCGTTCCCATCGCTTCGGAGAATATTCCACTGAGTCCACGAGCGCGGCGGTCGATCTGTAATAGCAGCTCCAGCGAATCGCCCATCGGATAGAACAGCACTTCCAACTCATCCAGATGCCCACGGAATTTGTTTGTTGGTACAAATTCAAATTCCTGCACAAATGGCAGATTGCCACCCAGCTTTGGTGCATAGTCATTGGTCACTTCACGCAGTTTGAAACCAAGGATATCAATTGCATCGAGCACGGTGTTCATGTCTTTGCTAGGAACAACATGCAGTCTGTCCCGGTCTGAGGGGTCTACAGCACTTGAAATATCGAGGCCCGTCTCCACCCATACCTCTGCACGATGCAGTGTAATTGGCAGATTTTCTGGGAGGTCAAATGAAAAGTCTTTCTCCAATTTGGCTCCAGGCTGTAAGGTGAAACCTTCGGTGAGCAGATATTTGGCTATAACGGCTGTTTCTTTTACTTTACGATCATCGTGCTCCCGTATGTAATGGGTTTTGATTGAAAGATAGATTCGATCTACGTTCTGTTCCACATCTCCACCTTCAATGTACACAACCCCCGAGATGATTCCTCCAGGCGTGACCTCTGGTGTATGCAATTCCGTATTTACTTTGGCTGCTCCAACACCTACACTGGCTAACATTTTCTTGAAAAATGACATGCGCTCTACCTCCAGATCAGATGGTTTATTATATGGGATACATACGGCTTCGACCTTAATACGGAAGCTGGAAGAGAAGCGTTTCATATTTTAGCAAAGATATATCGTATATCCAAACAGGAGAATCGACTTACCTATGTCGAATGTTTAAATAAAGGGATTTTTTGTCAGGAGGAACTCTATGAGCATGGAATGGTACGATATGATTGCACAACGTAATGGGGGATACAAGGGTAGAGCTTTGTATACGTTGGAAGGTAACTCTGCTGAAGATATTTTTGAAGAGCGGTTGATTAAGCTTCTGCCTCAGTATACATCCGTGCTCGATGCAGGCTGTGGACATGGGGAGTTTACGTTGAAAATGTCGGAATATACCGATCACATTATAGGGTTTGATAATTCGGAAGAGATGATAAAGATAGCCCAAAACAGTCTTCATTCAAGCACGAAAACAAATGTGAAATTTGTCTGTGTAAGCACAAAAGAAAAGATGCCATTTGAAGATAAGCAATTTGGTCTGATCTATGATCGCAGAGGTCCAACTTCCATTATTGAGCATGGGAGATTGCTACAAAAGGGTGGAGTTATGATTGGTATTCATACGGATATAACAAAGGTACGTGAGCGTTTGGAAAGAAATGCTTTTAAGGAGATCAAGATTGAGGAATATAACGAGGCACTTATGATTTTCTCAGATGAAAAAGAGTTTGCCATCTTTCTCTCCGATATCCCCGGAAACCCGGATTATACACAGCCTGAGTACCGGGAACAGCTGGAAGTTAAGCTGAAGGAGAACCAGGTTGATGGTAGAATTGCTGTAAGAGAATGCAAGTATATTTGGCAGGCCATAAGGAGGTGAAGCCGATTGAACACAGAATTTTCAGAACAGAAATATGGTGAATCGGGTGTCAAAACCAGCTTCGAGCAGATGGCGAACGGGGAACAAAAATATAAAATGATAGCAGAAGATGGCAGTTATTATTGTAGAACCGTTGCTTCTTCCCACGGAGCATGGCAAAACAGTCATGTACATATCAATCTAACGGAGTTTTATGTGGTGCAAACCGGATGGATTGCGTATGCCAGTTATGGAGACGGTCAGATGTTTTCGATTCGAGTGATGCGTGCAGGAGAGCACATCATTGTCCAACCTGGAATCCACCATAATATATACATGTCTGCACATAGCGCGATACATACCATCAAGCATGGATTGAATACATCCAGTGATTGGACGGCATCCCCTGAGTTGGATAGGTTAACTCAATCTTTAACTGAGAAGAAGCTACTCCAGAAGTATGATTAACCAGAGGGGAGGATCAGACAGATGCGTAAAAGTACAATATTTTGGATTACGGGAATAGCGATAATTCTCTTGGTGACTCTGCTCATATACAGCTATGTTATTCCAAGTGTGAGTGCCCAGGATGTTGTGATGGCAGGCACAATCAGGCAGATTGATACGGATGTAGTTGAGGTAGAGTTAGAGATAACGCGAAAAAGAGAAGACAAGGATCAACATATGGTGTATCCCGTTGTCCCTGGATGGGAAGGGGTCACATTCACTGAAGAACAAGATGAAGCGTGGTACATGCCTTCGTCTGTTGGCAGCTCCTATCTTGATCAAGTCATTTTGGAAAAGTATCTAAAGGCGCAGGGGAAGACCATGAAATCAGCTGATAATCTGATAGGATTTGCGATACCTGATGAGATAGGGAGCTACAAGTTGCGGTTAACGCTCAGATCTTTGGATGGAACGACTCAGCCGCTTGAGAATCCCGTGGTGTATTATGTTCACAACGAGCATTTGTTAGGGAAGGATCTGAGTTGGGTTACGAGTGAGAATCTGGAGATCAATAAGGAGTAATCAGAATGATGAATGTATATGAATCGAATGAAATCACTGTACGTTTCTTGGACACAGAAGATGAACAACATCTGGTGAAGTGGCTGTCAGACCCGGAAGTTCTTCAATACTATGAAGGGCGTGATCGGCCGCATGACCTGGAACAGGTGAGAGAGCATTTTTACAATCAAAAAGATGATGCTACTCGTTGTATCGTTGAGTATGGAGGACATCCGATTGGATACATTCAGTTCTATGAGCTTGAGGAAGAAGAACGAACGGAGTATGGTTATGGAGACACGGATGAGATCATCTATGGAACGGATCAGTTTATTGGTGAGGTAGAATACTGGAATAAAGGCATTGGTACACAGTTGATGCAGTCCATGCTGGCTTATCTGATTAATGAAAAACAAGCCCGTAAAGTGGTTATGGACCCTCAATCCTGGAACTTAAGAGCGATATCCTGTTACGAGAAATGTGGTTTCCAAAAGATTAAGCTGTTGGAGAAACATGAGCAGCATGAAGGACAGATGCGAGACTGTTGGCTTATGGAATATGCCCTGTAGATCCTGTTTAAAGTTATTTGAATCATATAAACAAGGAGGAATAATGGATGGATGAAAGATTTCCGATAGGACCATTTGTACACACGGGTGAAGTTACTTTGGCACAACGGGAGAAGTGGATTCAGGACATTGCTGAGTTGCCTGAACGCGCACGAGAAGCGGTAAAGGGATTGAGTGAAGAGCAATTAAGTCTACCGTATCGAGAAGGTGGATGGATGCTCAAACAGGTTATTCACCACATGGCAGATAGCCATATGAACAGTATGATTCGTTTCAAGTTGGCGCTGACAGAGGATACACCAACGATTCGGCCTTATTATGAAGAGCGCTGGGCTGAACTGAGTGATTCAAGAGACCTGGATGTCGAATTCTCGCTTCAGATTCTGGATGCCCTCCATCGTCGTTGGGTGTTTCTGTTAAACGCGCTGACAGATGCAGATTATGCCAAACAATTTTATCATCCCTCATCGGAAGAAACGACAAGACTGGATTACAATCTGGGCATGTATGCTTGGCATGGCAAACACCATGTTGCTCACATCACATCGCTTCGGGATAGATTGGGAATATAGCTATTAGAAATATCTTTTAAGGAGGATTCATCAATGAGTGTACATATCAGACTATTAAATGAGAACGATCCTGTAATCATATCAAAGGCGTTTCAGGAGCAGGGTTGGGGGAGATCCCCTGAGCAGTATCTTCATTACTTGGCTGAACAACAGAATGGGGAACGCGTAACCTTGGTAGCCGAGTTGAATGGAGAATTTGCCGGATACGTGAATGTATTGTGGAATTCCAGCTACCCGTCTTTCAGGGAACAAGGCATTCCCGAAATTAACGATTTTAATGTACTAATGAAGTTCCAGCGCCAAGGTATTGGTTCACGGTTGATGGACCGAGCAGAGGAAGTTATTCTGGAACGAACGGATTTAGCAGGCATTGGTGTAGGTGTGTTTTCCGATTATGGCAAAGCGCAAGTTCTATATGCCCATCGCGGTTACATACCAGACGGTCACGGTGTACACAAACATGATCATTACATTCAGCCGGGTGAAGAAACGATTATGGACGACGATGTTGTACTTTATCTTACGAAGAAGTTAAAAGCCACGCAATAAGTCTAATGTGTAGTTAGTACTTGCAAAGAAAGATGATCAAAAAGCTGTCCTGCATGTTATACTCTATTGGAATTTGAGGAATGATAAGCAGGATGTTGAGAGATTAGATGATCAGAGGAGTGAATGATGCATGTTTAGCAAAGTCGGCCAGATTATGTTGTATGTCAACAATCAAGATGAATCACTGGCATTTTGGACGGAAGTTGCGGGGTTCCACATTGTGGATGAAGTAAACCTTGACGAGGGTATGAGATGGATTGAGATTGCGCCTACCGCAGACTCGCAGACGAGCATTATTCTTCATGACAAGGAGTTTGTGGAGCGGATGTCGGCGGGTGTAAATCTGGGCACACCTTCGTTAATGTTCTTCACCGAAAATCTGGATCAGTTATATGCCGACTTGGCTGGTAAACATGTAACGGTTGGAGAGATTGTCGAGATGCCAACGGGGCGTGTCTTCAACTTTGCTGATAACGAAGGAAATTACTTTGCAGTTTTGGAACGGGCGAAGTAAGTTACAACACAAAACCCCAACGATTGTAAGCGATCGACATTCATGTCGGTCGTTTTTTTGTTGGGAAAAAGCTTCTGTTTTGGAGTAGAAAAACACAAGAAAAATAGAGAACTACTGGGTAAAAATGTTATAATAGAGTGTGGCTGATTTATTGAAAATGATGAGGAATGAAGTCGGAAATGAAGGTTTGAATGGAGCAGTTAAGGAGGAATGTGGTTGTGGAAAAGACGATTAAAAGTGTACAGGATCTATATGATATGCTCGATGCGGATTTCAGATCTGCCAAGCAGTTTTGGGAACCTTTCTATGAGGATCGGAACAGACCAATCCCCTTTTTCCCAAACAAACCGGATGAGAATCTGGTAGCGCATGTGAGCGAAGGTGTACTGAGCGGCGGCAAGGCACTGGAACTGGGGTGTGGCCCGGGCAGAAATGCGTTGTATTTAACCCGCCAAGGATATCAGGTAGATGCTTATGATCTTTCGGAGACAGCTATTGCTTGGGCTAAAGAGAGGGCGGCAGAGGAGCAACTGGACGTGCATTTTGAATGCCGATCTGTGTTCGAATTGTCCCCAGAGCAAGAATATGATCTTGTCTACGACTCGGGTTGTCTGCACCATCTGTTGCCACATCAGCGCATTCCCTACATAGAGATGATCCACAATGCACTCCGGCCTGAAGGATACTTTGGAATGACTTGTTTTGCTCCTGGTTTTGGCGATATTGGTGGGCCTGAGATCGTTATGAATGATTGGCAGGTGTATCAAGAGAAGTCGATGCGCGGTGGTCTTGCGTTCACGGAGGAGAAGCTTCGCTACATGCTGGAAGATGGCTTTGAATGTGTGGAGTTCCGTGCAATGAAGTCGCTGGAGCAACATGAACCGTATTTTGGTGTACCTTTTCTCTGGGCCACGTTGTGGAGAAAGAAAAACTCGTAAGAATAGTGAAATAAACATGCATTGAAAATAGAGGAGGAGTGGTATCGGAATGGGAACAGAAACAGGAAAAAGACACTTTATCATTACAGGCACATCCAAAGGGATCGGTTTACAACTTGCAGAGTTATTATTGGCTAAGGGGGATTACGTTTACGGTATTTCACGCGGGGGTTCGGATCTGTCAGAATCAAGCGAGGAATGGAGCGGGCGTTACCGCCATGTTCAGTATGATCTTGCCGACCTGAATGGGATCGATGATTTGATTACACGCATATTGGACCAAATACCTTCTCAAGAAGCTGAATTCATTGGACTCATTAATAATGCAGCGATGCTGGAGCCTCTAAAACCTATCAATCAATGCAGTGCGGCAGAGATAAGTCAGAGTCTTAACATCAGCCTCGCAGCACCAATGATATTAAGTTCCTCTTTTATTCAACAAACAAATCATCTGTCCGCCAGACGTAAAATTGTCAATCTCTCATCGGGTTCGGGAAGTTATCCCGCGCCTTCAATGGCAGTGTACTGTACATCGAAGGCAGGGATGAACATGTTCACCCAATGCGTATCTTTGGAACAAACGGGCCAACAGAACCCTGTTGAGATTATTGCTTTTGATCCGGGGATGGTCGATACGGAATTGCAGGCTGTTGCACGAGGCAAAAGTGCAGAGGAGTTCGCCCTTGCGGGTATGTTCAATCAAGTATATGAAGCAGGACAATTAAGATCGCCACGAGACGTAGCGATGCAGTTGATCGAGCGGTTGGACGAAAACAGTGATGCAAGCCATGTTATACACACTATTGAGAGCTAATAGGATATACGTATTTCAGCTCGTTTTCTTACGAAGTATGGATACCTTTTGATATAAGCCCAACTTCCCTGTACACTGGAATCAGCGATCGGAAGAACGATTCGTAACGGTAAAGGTGATCCTGCAACAACGGAGTCTATTTACCTTATTCAACCTTAGAAGATCAGAAATGTGGTGAATCTCTTGTTTAAAATTATGCTCATTGAAGACGACGAATCGTTATTCAGTGAAATCAAGGAACGTTTGTCCCAATGGTCGTATGATGTGTATGGTGTGCAGGATTTTGGAAAGGTATTGCAGGAGTACAGCGTAATTCAGCCGCAACTGGTCATTATTGATATTCAATTACCCCAATATGACGGGTTCCATTGGTGCCGGATCATTCGTTCGCACTCCAATGTGCCGATTATCTTTTTGTCCTCACGGGATCATCCTGCGGATATGGTCATGTCCATGCATTTGGGTGCAGACGATTTTATCCAGAAGCCTTTTCACTTCGATGTATTGATTGCCAAGATCCAAGCGACTTTGCGGAGGGTGTATAACTATAATACAGAGCATATTGAACTCCGAACTTGGCGCGGTGCGGCTATTGAATATGTGAAAAATACACTGACCTGCGGGGATGAATCTGTCCTGTTGACCAAAAACGAAATGTTCATCCTTAAAGTGCTGGTCGAGCACAAAAATCAGATTGTTACCCGTGAGGATCTCATCCGGAGCTTGTGGGATCATGAGCATTTCGTGAGTGACAATACGCTAACAGTTAACGTTAATCGGTTACGGAAGAAGCTTGAACCCATCGGCTTGGAGCGGTACATTGAAACCAAAGTAGGTCAGGGGTACATGGCAACGGAAGAGGCAGAAGCATGATCGGAAAGTACATACGAGAAAGGGCTAGTTGGTTATGGCTACTGGTAAGCATGCAACTTATTATTTTATTGGTGGCCTACCTGGACTCGTCCATTCCATTCCAATCTGTGGTGTATATCGTAGGACTGAATGTAGTGGTATGCCTTGTTTTTATCTGGGCGAGATACCTGAAAGAGACCCGTTTCTATAAAAAGTTGAGCATCTGGGAACATACCTATGATCTGGGAGAACTTGATATCGCCGAAAGTCCATATGAGCGGATTGTACATGAGGCCGTCAGTTCCCAGACACAGCGGTATCGTAAGGAGTCGTCACATCATTTTATCGCTCTGGAACAGGAGAAGGACGAGATGTTGTCCTGGATTCATGAGGTGAAGACCCCACTGACAGCGTTGCAACTGATGATCGAGCGCTTACCAGATGACAAGTTACAGAGCCAAATGACATATGAATGGTTACGAATTCATCAGTTGCTGGATCAGCAGCTTCACCAGAAGCGTATTCCGTTTATGCATAATGATCTGTTCATCGAAGAGACGGAACTTGAACCGGTATTGAATAGCGAGATACGAGCACTGAAATCGTGGTGCATTTCCAAAGGCATTGGCTTTGATGTGTCTTTAATGGTATCGCGCGTGCTCACAGACAGCAAATGGTTAGGCTTCATCCTCCGGCAGTTGTTGAGCAATGCGGTGAAATATAGCGATTCATCGGACATCCTCATTGAAAGTTGGGAACAGGATGGACACATCATACTCATGATTCAGGATCACGGGCGAGGGATTGAGACTCAAGATCTGCCGCGTATATTTGATAAAGGATTCACGTCCACCCGAGGCAGAATGGATGGGGCGGCTACCGGGATGGGGCTGTACCTGGTTCGTCAGGTGGTCCAGACGCTTCATGTGAACATTCATGTAGAATCTTCTCTTGGCGAGGGCACAACCGTCACACTTACTTTTCCGCGAAAAAACGACATGGTGCATCTTGCAGGCGTGTGACAACAATGTCACATGCTTTTTGGTTTTGTTTGGTGAATCACACGATAACACTGCACATTCCGCCTATGATATAGACATGAGCATTTTGCAGAAGATCTAAGAGGAGTGAGTGGGATATGTGGATACTGGAAGCCAAAAAAATTCATAAAGTCTATGGTAATAAATTAAATAAACAGGAAGTGCTGAAGGGGATTGATCTTGGGGTAAGCAAGGGAGAGTTTGTTGGTATTATGGGGCCTTCGGGTTCGGGTAAAACAACGCTGCTTAATGTACTTTCCTCCATTGATCGGGTGAGCCAGGGCACGATTGATATTGAGGGCAAGGAATTCACCGGAATGAAGGAGAAACAGCTGGCTGAGTTCCGCAAACATCATCTGGGCTTTATTTTTCAGGAATACAATCTTCTGGATACCCTTACGGTGAAGGAAAATGTATTATTACCGCTCTCGATTACGAGCATTCCAAAACAGGAGGCACACCACAAGTTTGAACAGATCGCACGTGAACTGGGAATCTACGAGTTGAAAGACAAGTATCCATCTGAGATTTCAGGGGGTCAGAAGCAGCGGACTTCGGCAGCACGAGCATTTGTCCACGAGCCGAGTATCATTTTTGCGGATGAGCCGACAGGAGCGCTGGATTCCAAGTCCGCTTCGGATCTGCTCGGCAAGTTAAGTGATATGAACAGCGCACGAAAAGCGACTATTATTATGGTTACCCATGATCCGGTTGCCGCAAGTTATTGCAGCAGAGTGATCTTTATTCGAGATGGTCAGATCTACACCCAGTTGAATAAAGGAGACGAGTCACGGCAATCGTTCTTCAACGATATTATCAAAACCCAGGGCGTATTGGGTGGTGTGCAGCAATGAGCTTGAATTATATTATCTTCCGCAATCTCAGAAAAAATCTGAAGAATTATTATCTCTATGTATTTGCGCTTGTGTTCAGTGTGGCATTGTATTTTTCCTTTGTGACGTTACAGTATGATCCTTCCATGGATGAGGTAGCTGCTTCAACAAAAGGTGCGGCGGCTATAGGCGCATCTTCGGTACTGTTGATCGTCATTGTTGGTATCTTTTTGCTCTATGCCAATACGATCTTTATCAAGCAGCGTAGCAAAGAGATTGGATTATTTCAATTGATCGGACTGACAAAAGGCAGAATTTTTGGTATTTTGAGTGCGGAGAATAGTATTCTTTATTTTGGCTCCATGGCTATCGGTGTGTTAATTGGGTTTCTTGCGTCCAAGCTGGTATTGATGATATTGTTCAAAATTCTCGGTGTGGATGCGATTACGAAACTGTACTTCTCTCCGATGGCACTGATGCAAACGGTGATTGTCTTTACGATCATGTATCTGCTCATCATGCTGATGAACTACACTTTTATCAAGAGACAGAGTATTCTCTCACTCTTTCGGGTGTCTGCCACTTCGGAGCAGCAGGTGCAGAAGATGTCGTTTGGACAGATGATTGTTGGCGTCTTGGGCATTGCTCTGATTGTGTATGGATACTTCATGTCTGCACGGCTGTTCAGCGGTGAAGCAATGGATATGCAACAGTTGATGTATACGATGATCCTGATTCTCTTCTCGGTCATACTGGGGACATACCTGTTCTATAAGGGTTCGGTAAGTTTCATCTTTAATCTGATTCGCAAAAGTAAAAACGGATACCTATCCATTCATGAGGTGTTATCGTTATCTTCAATCATGTTCCGCATGAAATCCAATGCATTGCTGCTCACGATTATTACAACCGTATCGGCACTTGCTATTGGCATGCTGTCACTCAGTTACATTTCGTATTATTCGGCAGAGGCTCAGGCGAAGGAAAGCTTGCCAGAGGATTTCTCTTTTGCTCAGGTAAATGTGAAAGATCGCTTTGTAGCCGAGTTGAAACACAAACAGATACCATATGAAGAGAAGCATAGACAGCCCATTTATATTGAAATTGATGCTCATAAAGTGATGGATGAGTCCATGACGGAAAAGTACCTATTCAGTAGTGTGTTGAGTGACAAGATGGTAGATAACATTGATCTGCAACCAGGCGAAGCGGTCTTCATGGGATACGGAAATGCCGTTCAGCAGTTGATTTCCATTCAGGAGACAGGTCCAATTGTCTTGCAAGGATTGAAGCGAACGCTAGACCAACAACTGATCGGAACCACCCAAAAGGGTGTTCTTCCTGGATACTATTCTGGGGGCACGCCTGTAGCGGTAGTAGATGAAATGGTATACCAGCAGTTGCGGCAGGATCTCGATCCCGAGCTGCAAAAATCCGAGTGGGCGGATTACTATGGTGTACGTATTCTGAATGAGGGGCAGGCTGAAGAGGCATATGCCGTATATAAGGAGCTACAGTTGGAAGCACCGAGCTTCTCCCAGATTGAGTTCAGAAATAACCAACGTAATAATATGGGCTTAATTATGTTCATTGTTGGTTTCCTTGGTTTGACGTTCTTGATTACATCGGGATGTATCCTGTACTTTAAACAAATGAACGAGAGTGAAGAGGAGAAGGACAATTATACCATTCTGCGAAAACTCGGATTTACGCAAGGCAATCTGTTGCGTGGAATTCAGATCAAGCAGTTGTTTAACTTTGGTATTCCGCTTATGGTGGGGTTGAGTCATAGTTACTTTGCCGTGAAATCAGGTTGGTTTTTCTTTGGTACGGAGCTGGCGACACCTACGGTCATTGTCATGATAGTCTATACATTGTTATATTCGATCTTTGGTCTGTTGTCTGTGTGGTACTATAAACGGGTGATTAAGGAAGCTTTGTAGAATTGGGATCACGAGTATGCTGAAATAGCAAAATAGGTTGAGTAAAGGGCAGCTGTATTGTTTACAGACTGCCCTTTTTTCTTGCAGAAATAAATATAGCTTTATGAAAAAAAGGATGATTATGGAATTGAGTCGAAATGATGATAGAGTCCATGCTTCTGATTCATGTATAACGGTGAAACGAGAGGAGTGGAGTAGCGTGCCTGGAGTTCTATATGCCTCGAAGAAAGAGTTAAGTGAGACGATTCGACGCACCTATGAATTGTTTGAGGGTGAATTCAATGACATCCATAACAGCGACAAAGATAAGTGGGTTGAAGGTGTGGACAAGACGCCTGCCCAGATGATCGCCTACCAGTTAGGATGGATGAACCTGGTGATGGAGTGGGAGAGAAATGAACAGTTGGGACATGAATGTCATATGCCTGCACCAGGGTATAAATGGAACCAACTAGGGTCATTAAATGAATCATTTTACGAAAAGTATTCAGGTTGTACGCTGGAGGAGTTACGCTCATTGTTTCGGGAGACAGAACAACAATGGCAGAACTGGATTGACTCCCTTAGTGAAGAGGACTTATTTGTACAAGGGATGAGACAGTGGACGGGAACAAAGCCCAGGTGGGCTATGGTGAAATGGATCCAGATTAATTCGGTAGCTCCTTTTAAATCCTTTCGGACCCGATTACGTAAATGGAAAAAAGGTCACTTAGCCAACATGGATGAGGGGAGAATGGGTGTCTAATGAATCTGGCAAATAAAATCACGTTGGCTAGAATCGCGTTGATTCCATTGTTTATGATCTGTTTTCTCAATCAGCAAAGCGTGATGATTGCACTAATTATTTTTGCAGTAGCAGCTGGTACGGATAAATTGGATGGATATGTGGCGAGAAAATATAATCAGATCACGAATCTGGGAAAGTTGCTTGATCCACTGGCGGATAAACTGTTGATTGCGGTTGCGCTGATCATGATGGTGCAGGAGAATATGATCAGTTCATGGATTGCTGTAATCATTATAGGACGTGAAATTGTCATTACTGCATTACGAATGGTAGCCACAGAACAGGGCATTGCTCTTGCAGCCGACCAGTATGGAAAAATCAAAATGGTGCTTCAGGTGGCAGCGATCATTGCCATTTTGTTGAATAATGTTCCGTTTAGTTTGTTGACTGATATCAGAGTGGATGTGGCATTACTATGGGTTGCAACAGGCGTTACTCTCTTATCCGGAATGAATTACATTATCGTAAATTATAAACTGTTGAGATAAAAGGAGTAATTAGGAGATGTCCGAAATAAATATCAATCCAAGTACTTCAGAGGATTCAGAGTATGTTCGCCAGCAACTTATCGAATATAATGCGACCCATGTGAGCGAGGAATTAAGGCATCGTTACGAAGAATTGAATTTCAATATTAAAAATGAGACTGGTGAGATTGTTGCAGGTGTGCTTAGTACACTTTGCTGGAACTGGCTGGAGGTTGATATTCTTTGGGTGGATTCTGAACAACGGGATCGGGGATATGGTTCCCAGTTGTTGCTTGAAGTTGAGCGAATTGCGCGAGAGAAATCTTGTGATTTTGTCATGTTGAACACCTTCTCCTATCAAGCACCTGAATTTCACAAGAAACATGGCTACCAATTGATCACAACGATCGAGAATGCACCGACTGGACACAGTCATTATTATTTTAAAAAGGACCTCATGTAAGACAAAGCGTGCGAAATAGGACAAAATCAGGAGGGTTATCATGGTTACCATTAAAGGAATCGAACTTGAAGATTTACCGGCACTAAGCCAGCTATACAATGAGTTGATGGGAATGCCTACCAATGAACAGCAGATGAAAAAGATGTTTCATTACATACAGCAGAATGGCCATTATCATGTGCTTGGGGCATTTTACAATGGCAGGCTGGTCGGGTCCGTTATGGGGATTGAGTGTATGGATCTGGTAGGGGCATGCAAACCGTTCATGGTTGTGGAGAATGTGATTGTATCGGATCAGGTACGCAGGCAGGGCATTGGGCAGAGGTTAATGCTCCAGATTGAACGGATTGCAAAAGATATGGGTTGTGGTTACATGATTCTGGTGTCTGGCGATCAGCGTAAGGAAGCACATATATTTTATGAGAAGTTAGGTTTCAAGGATGAGAAGGTTCAGGGTTACCGGAAGCACCTTTAACAGGTACTTTAAGAGAAAATTTTCTTGCACAAGTTGAAGGATTACTTAAGGAACACGGCGAATAAGGCATAGTCTTAACAAAAGAAACAAATAAGAGGGAGGCACTCTCGTGTTCAAAAAATGGGCTAATGTTTTCATGGTTCTGAGCCTGGTATTCGCCGTATGTTCCCCAACCTCCTATGCTGCCGCCAAAACGGTTAAGGTAACCGTTACGCTGGTGAGCGCAGAGCTTGTCGAGAATAACTCTGTCGGTAATGAGTGGGCCATCGGAGCAAGTGTGAACGGCAAAGATCTGGAGGAGGGTTCGTCAGTCACTTTAAACCTGAAATCCACGGGTACATTGAAACTGGAGGCCATCGCCGAAGAACAGGACAAAATTCCCGATTACGGGGATAAAAGCACCAACGTCAAACTATCTTCGTTCTCCAAATCAACCAACAAGACACTTTCCGTGGTGGTGACCGAGAACAGAGGCCGATATTCTGGTAACACAGCGACTTGGGCGTTCAAGTTTAAGATTAGCAAGAAGTGAATAGGAACCAACCGTGAGAAAAGGGAGCCTAGCTCTCTTTTTTTAATGCGTAGATAATTGGTGATCTAAAGAAAGAGAGCATTTCGAGCCACGCTGATCTTTGTTAAACTAATAAGAACAACAGTATTGAAATAAAAGATGTATTTTCAAAAAAAGTACATAGGAGGTTAACACAATTATGCGTATCGTAGATAACATTAAAGTCTGGGGGGAGCCGCTGGAGAACGCCGTAAGTCAGGCGGTGACTTGCTCGCAATATGGAGATGTATTGGGTGTGGCTCTGATGGCCGACCATCACAAAGGTTACTCGCAACCCATCGGTGGTGTTGTCGCTTATCGGAATATGATCAGCCCGTCAGGTGTCGGATATGATATTGCCTGTGGCAATAAGGCTGTGCGTACAAATCTGATGTGGGAAGATATTCGGGATCGGATTGTAACGATTATGGATGACATCAATTCGACCATATCTTTCGGCGTGGGTCGTAACAATCCAACACCCGTGGATCATGAGCTGTTCGACGACGCGAGCTGGAAGCTGTTTGATACCATTGAACCGGGATTACAACATAAGCTGATAACACTTGCACGCAACCAACTTGGAACCGTAGGCAGTGGCAATCATTTCGTGGATATTTTTGTAGAAGAAGCAACGGGGAAGGTGTGGATCGCCAATCATTTTGGCAGCCGCGGGTTCGGTCATAAAGTGGCGAGTGGATTCCTTAACCTTGCTGCAGGACGTCAGTTCAGTGGCAAAGCTCCTGGCGAATCGATGGATCAACCGCCTACGTTGTTTGACCTGAACAGCGAAATGGGTGATATGTATTGGGATGGAATGACTTTGGCGGGCCGATACGCCTATGCAGGACGCGACTATGTTATTGAACAGGTACTCGGTATTCTGGGGGCAAGTGCTGAATACGCCGTACATAACCATCACAACTTTGCCTGGAAGGAACAACACATGGGTGAAGAGGTAGTTGTGGTCCGCAAAGGTGCAACGCCACTTGCACCCGGGCAACTCGGTTTTGTCGGAGGCAGTATGGGTGATATCTCGGTAATTGTGGAGGGGATCCACAGCGGGGAGAATACCGAGTCATTCCGCAGCACCGTACATGGGGCAGGGCGAACGATGAGCCGAACCCAGGCGGCTGGCAAAATGAATTACAAGCTGCGCACACGTATGGGTGGCGAGATTAGCGAAGCACAGATGCATGAGGCGATTCGTGCCTATGGTGTTGAGCTGCGGGGAGCGGGCACAGACGAAAGTCCGTTTGTGTACAAGAAACTGCAAGACGTACTGAACGCACATGCGAATACGTTGAAGATCAACCATGTGCTGCGTCCCGTTGGTGTCGCCATGGCCGGAGGTAATGAATTCGATCCATACAAGGATTAGTTAGAAAAGAGGGTGAACTTCATGAGGAATTGTGCGATATATAGCTCTCAGTTTGACCTGGATCAGCTGTTTGAATTGATTCAATCCATTTATCCTGAGGGTACGATTGAACGCCGGGAAGACAAGACCCATATTCAAGTGACTCAGAAAAAATGGCTCAGTAAGAAAACCAAAGGCTTTAATATCATGACCAGCCAGACACATCCTGAGGAATTTACGACAATGATTCAGGGGATGCTTGGATTTTTGAGTCAGATTGAGGGGCGCAATGCTTCGCTCCAGGAAAAGGTATTGATCAAATGTTCCACATTGAACATGGTGGTTGGTATTGAGACGGAAGAGGATATCTCGGAGGAATTCTTCGGCGAGTTATTGCGGTTGGCTGATGCGCTGGATGCCGTTATCTTCTGGGGAGGTGGATCTCTGCTGAATGCACAAGGTCAGCTATTGCTGGATGTGAATGGAGAATCTGAGGTGGAGGATTACACGGTGACAGCGCACACCAGTTTCCTTGACGGTAACAGACCGCAGTCGGAGTCTGGCATTCAACGTAAAGCACGTTCAGAGCAATTGTTGACTGAACAAGGCATTCCGTATAATGCGAACTTGCCCGCAAGGGCCGGAGATGAGCACACCACGATTCGGAGTAAAGAGGAAGTCGCGCGCCGTGCGGTTGCCCTATGTCTTGCCGCGCTTAAAGGTGAGTGTCTGGGAGCAGGCGAAAGTGCGGATGATACCGCAGCGTTGGTTCAGGAAGTGATCGACAAGTATGAGGCTGACTCCTTTTTCTCACCCGTAGAGAAGAGGTTTATCGACCAGCACGGAGCAGAGCAGCAGGAGATTATTTCCTTCTCCTGGGGATATGAAGCGTACCACGTAATGTTGTGGGCGCTTGGTTATGTGAAGGAACTAGGTGCACCAACGGAGTTATGTAACGTAGGGAAGGATGTCGGTTATTTGCAGCAGAAGGATAGTTTTACCGACTTTCTCTCCGATGCATCTCTGCGTAACAAAAGCGAGATTCTGGATGAAGCAGATCTGATCTACCGTTATAACTGGGTATGCGTGGATAGTCGTGTGAATGACAAAACACCTCCAGCTGGCCTGAATGGTGGAGTGGCTTATGAACGTCACCGTGCATTGAACTGGCTGATCTGTTATCTGGATCTGGCGTGGGATGATGTGCGTACAGATACGTAGAACGGGATGATGTGACGGCCTATTGTAAATAAACAATAAACATTACACAACATACAACAATACAAATACCCCTATAGCCGCACGAATACGGTTAAAGGGGTATTTGGTGTGCTGTTCTGTGTGGACATAAGCATTATTCCATATATGCTTATGTCCACACATATTCACCAACATGTATTATACTTTTACCCACTATGTCTGCCAAACTGTTCACGAATAATGACATCAGCAAGAATCAACTTTTTCTCGACGTTGCTCTCTGGATTCGCAATGCGCCATAACATCTGATCCACTGCACGCGCACCGAGCAACTCCTTGTTCACATTAACTGTAGCCAGTAATGGGATATTGTCGTATAGATTATCAAATCCCGTGACAACACACTGATCGGGTACACGAATACCCATACTCTCAAGGGCTTCTATGGTGTATAGCCCATAGAAATCATTCGCACATACAAACACTTCAGGTAAATTATCCTCACTGATCACCGAAGTGAACGTCTGGCGGAACTCATCCAATGCCTGATTACTCAGCTCGGGAATCTGATGTATTTCCATCCCATGGCCCATAAGCACAGAAGTGTATGCAATCCAGCGTTCATAGAAGCTATGAGCATCACCGATATTGCCAACAAACTGGAATGTTTTGAAACCCTTGCGGAGCAAATAGAGCATGATCTCACGCATGGATGCAAAGTTATCGGTGAATATGCTGTCACTGTGAAAAACAGGGTCCAGATGATCGACCATCACAACCGGAATACTGAGACGTTTGATTTCAAGCAGAATCGGGGTCGAGATAGAGCCAACGGTAATGATTCCACGAATGGCATCCGGGTTGAGCAGGGTAAATAGCTGGTCTGCTGAGGGTTCCGTTAAGGTCAGAATATTAATCCCTTTTTGGTTCAGCTTGGAAGAGATCCCGTTAAAGACGGGGCCCCAGTATACGGAGTCTTGATTTTGGTACCGAACATTGGGGAACAAAATCAAGATCGTTCCGCTTGAACGTGTGTTCTTTGGTTCCTGAAGTTCATGGCTGTTATACAGTTCACCAGACAACATGCTGTTATCTTTGAAATATCCAAGTTTGCCAGCGGCCTTGAGAATGACATCCCTCGTTTGATCGCTAACTCCCGATTTTCCAGACAAAGCTCGTGACACCGCGAATTTCGACAAACCCGTAAAATGTGCAATCTCCTGAATTGTTACCTTTGTCTTCATCATACCATCCTTACACTCGTAGTTCTGCCGTATTCCTTATTTGGAGCGATATCCAACGATTCTAGTATAGCATGATGTATTTCTCTTAATCTAATAACGGACAGAGAATTCAAAATGTTAGTAATACACAGTATTTTAGGATGAACGTTCAACGTGACGGTAAGCATATTTTCAGATAGAATGACGAATTTTGTCTGCTTAATTATTATTTTGTTATTTTATAAAAATAACAAAATAAACAAAGTTATAATCATAGCTTAATAAGCATGTACTTAGTGGACGTACTCATGAATAAGATAAAATACAGGATAATTTGAGCTTAATCAGCATTTTATCAGAGAAATTAGAAAATGTTAACAACAAAAATGTTGACGCTTACATTTTGCTGTGTTAAATTTTGTTTGTCAAAAGCAAACAAAGAAATAACAAATGGTGGTGATTTTTTATTTTCGATTGGTTGATGAATGGGGTTAATGATTTAGGGTAAACCATGATTGGTATACACATTCGGGGAGGTTGTTAAAATCATGATGAGAAGATGGAATGTTCTGCCTCTGATGTTATTGGCCGTGATGCTTTTTGTATCCGCTTGCAGTGGTGGGGGGACAGCGCAGACGGGGACCGAAGCAGAGGGAACAACGAACTCAGGTAACAGCACCGAAGTCGCTGAGACAGAAAAAGAAGGCGCAGTGGAAGAAGCGGTGGTTGATGTTCCTGATCTGGGTGGACGTGTCATCAAGGTCGCGGCCTGGTGGGACTTGAAACCGGCGGGAGAGACGGCCTCCGATAAGGCCAGACTTGATAAAATTGCAGAGGTCGAGAAGAAATACAACGTGAAACTGGAGTTTGTTAACGTACCTTTTGAAGAATACATGAACAAATTCACAACGTCTGCACTGGCTGGCGAACCGTTCGCCGACATCGTTCAGATGGAGTACAAATCCGCACTACCCGCCATCCTCAAAGGGCAACTATTGCCCATCTCCGAATTCACTACACCTGAGAATAACATCAACCAAGAGGCTAACCTGATTGCAAAATTTCCTGCCATTGCAGGCAACGAATACGCCTTCGAATCTCCAACCAGCATTGGTCTGGGACTTCACTATAACCGTGACTTGTTCAAAAAATTATCTTTGCCTGATCCTCAAGAACTTTATAACCAAGGTAAATGGGATTGGGATAAATTCATGGAACTTGCCAAACAGGCAACCAAAGATACCAATAACGACGGCAAAACTGACGTATACGGATTTTCTGGCTGGGCGCTTGATGTCGTTCGTCATTTTACCGCAGCCAATGGTGGAACAATCGTGGATGATACCAATAGCAAAGAAGGATTGTCTGATCCGAAAACGATTGAAGCTGCCGAATTTGTTAAACGCCTGTATAACGTGGAAAATGTCGTGAAGGTCAAAACCGGCGACAAAACCAATTGGGAGGAAAGCAATACGTTCAAAGATGGAGATGTAGCTCTTTTCACTGCTGCTGAATGGCAGTTGGGCGATCTCACCTTTGCGGTTGGTGTTGTGCCGATTCCGAACGGGCCACAGGGTAGCAAAGAGGTAACGTATGCAAACAACGCAGCATCAGCGAAGTTCATTCCTAAAGGTGTGGAAGATCCAAAGATCGTCTACCAAATCTATGAAGAGACCTTCGACATCCCGCAGATTGAAGAGTATCCAGGTCAAGATTATCTGGAGAGTCGTTATACCGACGAGAAGGATATTGCGATCATTCGCGAGCACATCGCCGGAACGGGCCGTATTTTGCTGGATGATGCCTACACGGGATACCCATTCGGGGATTATGTGAACGATATCATCAAAAACAATGCTTCCGTGACAGCAACAGCCGAGAAATACAAAGCACAGGCACAAGCCGCCATTGATAAACTCGGCAAACAATAACAACACTTATCACCAGCAAACGATTCAGGCAGGGGGCTCGTGTCGGCAATGTTGCACGGAGCCCCTTTTCCTGAACCACCAAATCGGCATTGCTGGCATCAGCCTTGATGAGGAGGACTCGTAGGATGGCTGGAATTCTACAACGTAAGACATGGATATTGTCCACAGTAATCATCGTGGCGGCAGCCTGCATCATTCTATATATAACTTCCGGCGCTGATGGAAAGAGTGCAAACATTCCACCTGGCAGTCTGCCTGCCATTGAAGTGGATGCAGTCTTGCAGCAGACCCGGCAGAAAAAGGGATACGAACAGTATCGATCCGGAACGGATCAGGCTACACAGCCGAATGTGGACATCACCATTGAAGCAGGAGATTACATAAAAGCCGAAGGTGAAGACGTCCGCAAACTGACTAATTATGAAGGAATGGATGGTGTATCCCTCCATACCGGAGAGACCGGACAAGTCGATTGGACGATTAATGTGCCGGAGACCGGGCTGTATAACCTGTCCGCAATCTATTTTCCCGTAGAAGGCAAGAGTTCGGCCATTGAGCGTGCATTGTACATTGATGGTGAACTTCCTTTTGCGGAAGCCGCCTATTTGCAGTTTGACCGGGTATGGGCGAATGAGAAAGATGTCGTTGAACAGGATAACCAAGGCAATGACCTTCGCCCGAGACAAGTGGAGCAACCACGCTGGCTGGAAGAAACGTTTCAGGACTCCGACGGGTACGAACAGACTCCATTCAAGTTTTATTTGGAAAAAGGGGAACACACGCTAACGCTAAAATCATCGCGTGAACCCATGGTGATTCGGTCCATTCGTCTTTTCAATGAGAAGACAGCTGTTCCTTACGCGGAGACTGCGGGTGCACAACAATCGGATTCTTCTGGACAGCCGAAGGATGTACTGATTCGCATTGAAGGAGAAGCCGCGATTGCCAAATCTTCACCTACGTTATACCCGACCAGCGAAAGGTCAAGTTCTGCTGTATCTCCTTATAGCGCTTCCCAGGTACGCATCAATACGATTGGCGGCTTTAACTGGCGTCTGCCAGGACAATGGATTGAATGGGAAGTGGATGTGCCGGAAAGTGGACTGTATCATATCGGTTTTACCGCTCAGCAGAATTTTGTCAAAGGCATCTATTCTACACGCAAACTGACCATCGATGGTGAAGTTCCGTTTGCAGAGATGGCGAAAGCACCTTTCCGTTATCAAAGTGACTATCGTATTGACGTGATGGGCGGCAAGGAAGCATACAAGTTTCACATGGAAAAAGGAAAACATGTGCTGCGGCTGGAGAACAGCCTCGGGGACTTCGCACCGCTTATCCGCAATGTGGAGGACAGTCTGTACAACTTGAACTCCATGTACCGACGTATTCTGATGATTACAGGCACCAAGCCTGATGAATTCCGTGATTACCGGGTGGAAAAACAGATTCCGAACCTGCTGGAAGTATTCAGCGGAGAAAGTAAACGTCTCAAGGACGTGGCCGCACAGCTTCGTCTTCTGTCAGGACAGTCCAGCGATCAGGAAGCACTGATTAAGACGATGGCGCTGCAACTGGACGAGATGATTGACAAGCCAGATACCATTCCAAGACGGCTTGCGGCTTATAAAACCAATACAGGCGGTCTCGGCACATGGGTGCAGCAGGCACGAGAGCAACCCCTTGAAATCGATGCACTGTACGTCACTTCGATTGACCGCGATATTCCTGGAACAGGTATGGGGCCACTTGCCAAGCTTGGTCATGAAGCGAAGATATTCTATCATTCGTTCTTCATTGATTATAACCAGATTGGTAATGTAGCTACATCTGAAGATCAGCGTACGGTAACAGTCTGGATTGGTAGCGGACGTGATCAGGCGAATACGATGAAAGCGATGATTGACAAGACCTTCACACCAGACAGTGGTATCAATGTCAATCTGAAGCTGGTGAATATGGGAACCTTGCTGCCAGCGACTTTGTCCGGTGAAGGACCGGATGTAGCGATGCAGATCGGCAATGATCTGCCGGTGAACTTTGCGATGCGGAACTCGGCTGTAGATCTGACGCAATTCAGTGATTATAGCACCGTGGAACAGGAGTTCAGGGAAAGTGCAATCGTGCCGTATGCCTATGATTCAGGCGTATATGCCCTGCCGGAAACGCAAACTTTTAACATGCTGTTTTATCGTAAAGACGTGCTCGAAGAACTCGGACTTGAAGTGCCTCAGAACTGGGAAGATGTCGAAGCTCTGCTCGCGATTCTGAGCAAAAATCATATGGAATTTGGTATGCCGATTGTGACCCAAGCGAATATGCAGGGTGTCAATATTCCGCCGAACTCTCAGTATGCCACGATGCTGCTTCAGAACGGCGGCGCCTTCTATCGTAACGATGACAAGGAGTCGGATCTGGATTCAAGGATCGGAATTGAGACGTTCAAGCAGTGGACGGAGTTTTATACCGATTACAAGTTAGAGCGGGAATATGATTTTGCCAACCGTTTCCGGACAGGACAGATGCCTATCGGACTAACGGATTACACCATGTACAACCAATTGTCCGTATTTGCACCGGAGATTCGCGGACTATGGGGATTCGTTCCTGTCCCGGGAACCGTTCAAGCAGATGGTACCTTGAATCGGGACGTACCGGGTGGAGGCAGCGCAGTCATGATGCTGGAGGATGCCAAGGATCAGGATGCGGCGTGGGAGTTCATGAAGTGGTGGACCAGCACACCGATTCAGGCGGAATTCGGACGGGAGATGGAAGGACTGATGGGTGCCGCTGCCCGTTATCCAACGGCCAACATCAAGGCGCTGGATTCCCTGCCGTGGCCTGCGGAGGATTACGCCAATCTCAAGGCACAATTCGAAACGGTGAAGGGCATTCCTGAAGTACCCGGTGGTTATTTTACAGGCCGCCATCTGTTCAATGCATTTTACAAAACCGTTGTTGGCCAAGTGGAAGCCAGGGAATCCATCATGGATTATACCCAATATATTCAGGACGAGATTCGAGTCAAACGTAATGAATTTGGTCTTCCGTAAGCAGAGGGAGGGTTAATCGTGCCACAAATATCACTCCGAGACGGACAAAACAGTCCTCCTGAGAAAGCGTCAAGGATGGGCATGAAATCGTGGTGGAGCTGGAAGATCCAGGAAATGAAGGCCAGCAAACATTCCTATGTTCTGCTTGCACCTTATATGCTCCTGTTCCTCATGTTTACCGTGATTCCGGTTGTCATCTCGATCATACTCAGCTTCACCTACTTTAACATGCTGGAATTCCCGCGTTTTATTGGCTGGCAGAACTACACTCGCCTGTTTCTGGAGGATGATGTATTCCTGATTGCAATCAAGAATACGTTGCTGTTTGCCATCATTACCGGGCCGATCAGTTATATTGCCTGTTTTGTCTTCGCGTGGATCATTAATGAGTTAACACCGAAATGGAGAGCGTTCATGACGCTGATCTTCTACGCGCCCTCCATCTCGGGCAATGTGTATTTTATCTGGCTGATGATTTTCTCGGGAGATCGTTATGGTATTGCCAATGGGCTGTTGATCAAATGGGGTTTTCTGCTGGAGCCAATCCAGTGGCTGAAGACGGAAGCCTACATTATGCCTATTCTCATTCTCGTGCAGCTATGGCTGAGTCTCGGAACGGGATTTCTGGCTTTTATCGCTGGTTTGCAGACGGTGGACCGGACATTGTACGAAGCGGGAGCGGTGGATGGGATCAAGAATCGCTGGCAGGAACTATGGTACATTACCCTGCCTTCGATGCGTCCACAGTTGATGTTCGGCGCAGTCATTCAGCTGACAACCTCGTTTGCCGTGGCCGATGTGTCGATCGCGCTGGCCGGGTTCCCAAGTGTGAACTATGCAGCAGAGACTGTGGTGACCCATTTGATCGACTTTGGTACTACGCGGTTTGAGATGGGGTATGCATCAGCAATTGCCACCGTGCTGTTCATGATTATGGTGGGCACCAACTTGCTGGTCCAGAAACTGCTTCGAAGGGTGGGAGAATAGCTATGGCTGCAATTGCGACAGGCAAAAAGCGGGTGAATCGCTCGCTATCGGGAAGCCTCTCCCTGTTTGCTCTTCTGCTCGTTTTTGGTGCCTTCATGGTGCTACCGTTGATCTATGCGATCAACAATGCATTTAAACCATTGGATGAGATTTTCACCTTTCCACCAACGCTGTTTGTCAAAAATCCCACGTTCAGCAACTTTACAGATCTGCTGAATCTGCTGAGTGACTCGTGGGTGCCGTTCTCACGTTATATATTCAACACGGTGTTTATAACAGGCATCGGTATCGTAGGCCATGTGCTGCTAGCTTCCGCAGCGGCGTACCCACTTGCCAAACACAAGTTTCCGGGCAAAGTATTCATGTTCCAAGTGGTCGTACTGTCACTGATGTTCACACCTGCGGTAACGGCAATTCCGAACTATATGATCATGTCATGGCTCGGATGGATCGACACGTACTGGGCCGTCATTATTCCGGCATTTGCCTATTCACTCGGGTTGTATCTGATGAAACAGTTCATGGAGCAGATCCCGGATGCACTGCTGGAAGCAGCCAAGATTGATGGCGCCAGTGAATACCGGATCTTCTGGTCCATTGTCATGCCCAATGTGAAGCCAGCCTGGCTTACATTGATCATTCTACTGTTTCAGATGTTATGGGGCAGTGATGGCAATGGGTACATCTACAGCGAGCAGCTCAAGACCCTGCATTATGCAGCAGGTCAGATTATTCAGGGCGGAATATCCCGGGCAGGAGCGGGTGCTGCGGTAGCACTGATTTTGATGAGTGTGCCGATCACGCTATTTATTTTCTCTCAGAGCCGAATCATTGAGACGATGGCGAGCTCGGGCATGAAGGATTAAGGGGGAACGATATGGCACGCACAGTGAAAAGATGGCTTGTTCTCCTGGCGGCAGTATCTCTGCTGCTGGTGAATGCCGTGCCTGCGGCGGCCTCCCCGGCGCCGTATGAGAGTTATAACTACAACTACTGGAAAGAGGCTGTACCTTCACCAGATGCCTATCTGCCCGAGCGTACTCTATCAGGTCGTGACCTCGGCATTAGTGAGTTCAAAGACCCCGGTGATGTGAACGTTTCTCCCTCCGGGTTGATCTACATTTTGGATAGCGGCAACAGCCGAATTGTTGTATTGGCCCCAGACTTTAAGCTGTTGCGCGTCATCGATGGATTCATGATGGATGGCAGCAAGGAGACCTTCAACCTTCCGGGCGGATTGTTCGTGGATGAGCAAGAACGCATATACGTCGCTGATACTGGCAACGGTCGTGTGGTTGTCCTGGATGGAGAAGGGACACTGATTCAAACCATCACGAAGCCCGAGTCGGATATCCTGTCGACCCAATTCCAGTTCCAGCCTTTGAAGCTGACGGTGGACCATGTAGGCCGAGTGTATGTTGTGGCGCAGGGGGTCTACGAAGGGATTATGCAGTTTGACGAGAGTGGGAAATTTATCGGATATGTCGGTACCAACAAAGTGGAGCGGGACTACGGCGAATATATCTGGCGCATGTTATCCACCAAAGCCCAGCGCGCACAGATGGTTCTCTTTGTTCCAACGGAGTTCTCCAATGCGGATATTGACCACAAAGGATTTGTGTATGCAACGAATATTGATCCCGGCTCAAATGAACCGATCAAAAGGCTGAATCCGTCTGGTGAAGATGTACTGAAGCGGTTTGGTTATTACGACGTCAAAGGCGATATCCGGTTCCGCAACAATCCGGGTCCATCCAAACTGATCGATGTGAAAGTGCTGGGCGACGGCATGTACAGTGTATTGGATGCGACACAGAATCGGGTGTTCACGTACGACGATGAAGGTCATCTGCTCTACATATACGGTGGTAAAGGAAATCAGGTGGGCACGCTCAAAACACCTGTCGCGATTGAACAATCGGGTGAGCACCACTTGGTTCTGGATCGGGGCAAGAATAACCTTGTTGTCTATGAGCCGACCCGTTTTGGTGCCCGTGTGAATGAAGCGGTGGTACTCCACTATCGGGGCGAGGACACGGAGGCCGTGAATATATGGAGAGAAGTGCTGAAGCTGAATGCCAACTATGACATCGCTTATATCGGTATCGGCAAGTCCTTATTAATGGAGAAGAAAAACGAGGAAGCGCTAGGTTACTTCGAACTTGGAATGGACCGCAAGAGTTATTCTGTCGCGTTCAAGAGGCATCGGCGGGAGATGATGAAAGAACATTTTGGTACATTCCTGACCGTTGCAATCGCGCTGATTGTCATTCTGATCCTGACCCGGGTAGCGGTTAAATGGAGACGGAGGAGGCAGGTTGATCGTGAAGCAGGATTTCATTAAGTTTCCGCTGCATCTCATTTTTCACCCCATTGATGCATTCTGGGACCTCAAGTCGGATAACCGGGGACGGCTGTTTGTTGCTTTTGCAGCATTGGCGCTTACCATTGTTATGATGGTTTTGCAAAAGCAGTACGCAGGATTTCTCGTTAATTACATCGATCCTCGTACGATTAATAGCATCATCGAAATCGCCACGGTTGCAGTACCTTTCTTTCTATGGTGCATGGCCAACTGGGCGGTAACAACTTTGATGGAAGGGGAAGGCAAGTTCAAGGAAATCGTTCTGGCGACAGGTTACTCGCTCATTCCGGTTATTCTGATCTATGCCCCAATGATCGTGATCAGCCGTTTTATGGTGCAGGAGGAGACTGCTTTTTATTATCTGTTCAATAGTATCGCGTTCTTCTGGTTTGTACTGCTTCTGTTCATTGGCATGATGACGGTACACCAGTACACGGTGATTAGAACAATCATTACGATGGTGCTGACACTCATTGTGATGGGCATTATTGTATTCCTTGGAGCACTGGTCTTTAGCATGCTGCAACAGCTGTACGAATTCGGTTATAACATTTACCGCGAGTTGATTTTTCGGACCTAAAGGAGGCGGCATCCGTGAACAAAAGGCAACGATTATATACGGTGCTGGCTGGTGGTACAGCTGTAATCATGATTGCAGCCGGGCTGCTGTATATAAACAACAGGGGAGTTCCTGCCGTAGAAGCCGCGGCTTATCTGGATACGACAACCAAAGCCATGCCCGTCACGGAGGACCCGTTGCAGTTCCTTAGCGACTCCTCGCAGGGTGTGCCTGGTATGCAACTGGTCGCTGAAGATCAGGGACTCGCCCTGTACTATAACGAGGAGACCACGGAAATTGCAGTACGTGACGGGAAAAGCGGAGAGATCTGGTACAGCAACCCGAAAGAACGGGCTGAGGACGGTCTTGCTTCCGCGTATGAAAAAGAGGTGCTGTCCTCCCAGCTGAATGTGTCTTTCCGGGATTCGATGGGTACACTGGAGAACTTTCCGAATTTCAGTTCGAGTATTAGCAACAAACAATTCACAGTGGGCCAGATTGACCAGGGGATTCGGGTGAATTATACCCTTGGGGATACATCACTTGGCATTGATGCGCTGCCGAAGTTGATTAGCAAACAGCGACTGGAGGAGAAGGTTCTTTCCAAGCTGGATGCTACTGTCGCAAGATACACATCTGCCCGATATTATCCAACCAAGAACAATCCGGATATTCTGGAGCGGCTGGATGGACAGATCTCGAAGCAACTTGTGCTGAACAAGATGCTGGGTGCCTTTGAGACGGCGGGGTACACTGCGGACGATCTGGCTTTTGACAATCAGGAGAATGGAGTCGAAGGCGGAGGTGTATCGGATAAGCCCAGCTTTGTCATTTCTGTGGAATACCGATTGGATCAAGGGGCGCTTGTTGTGACTGTACCTCTAAGCCAAATAGAAGAAAGTGGGCAATACCGCATTCGGAATATTGATTTGCTCGCTTATTTTGGTGCTGCGGATACAAAGGGCGAGGGTTATATGCTCGTACCTGACGGTTCCGGCAGCCTGATCCATCTGAACAACGGGAAAACCCAGGAAGAGCAATATGTACAGCGTGTATACGGCGCAGACCCAAATGATAATTCGCTCAGTCGTCCTCAGGTGAGTGAATCCGCGTATATGCCTGTGTTTGGTCTGAAGAACGGGGAAAATTCCTGGTTTGCAGTCATTGAAAAAGGGGACGGTATTGCCAGTATCTCCGCGGATATTGGAGGCAGACAGAATAGCTACAACCACGTGCATGCGACCTTCTCCCTGCGGGGGGAGGATGAATTGGAAATGTACACCTCGCAGAAAATGCAGGAGATTCAGCTGCTTAGCGAAGAGCCTTACCGTGGAGATATTCAGGTCCGTTATCATTTCCTTCATGGAGAAGATGCCAGTTACTCGGGTATGGCCCGCCTGTATCAGCAGCAGTTGATCGAGCAGGATGTACTGAAGCCGCTCCCAGAACAGACGGAGATGCCGTTTTATGTTGATGTGCTTGGTGCAGTGGATAAAAAGGCTTCGTTCCTGAGTGTACCCTATCGGACCACTTTAGCCATGACCACGTACGAACAGGCTACAGAAATGGCAGCAAAGTTACAGCAGGATGGTGTTGAACGTGTACAAATGCGGTATCAAGGATGGTTTGGCGGTGGCATCAGTCATCATACGCCAACCCAGGTGAAGTTGGACAGTGAAGTGGGCAGTCGTTCCGAACTGCAGGCGTTGTCCACCAAGCTGGAGCAGTCGGGTGGAGCACTGTTCCCGGATGTGGCTTTCCAGCACATTTATCACGATGATATGCGCTTTGCTCCTTCCTCGGATGCAGCGCGGTTTGTAACAAAGGAGACAGCAGAATTGTATCCGTACAATCCTGCACTTAATCGCATGGATCAGAGTAGGGACAGCTATTATTTGCTCTCAGCGGCCAAGCTTCCTTATGTAGTGAGTGAGTTTGCTGACAAATTCAATCAACTGGACCTTGGTGGACTATCCCTTCGTGATCTTGGGCAGGTCCTGACTTCAGATTATCGGGATAGTCGGGTGATTCATCGAGAGACGGCGAAGAACATTGTGAAAGAGCAGCTGGGCAAGCTGGAACAGTCCTATCCGAACTTGATGGTATCTGCCGCTAATAGCTACGCTTGGGGAAGTGCACAACATGTTGTAAATGTACCCGCAGGGTCGAGTCGATTCAATATTACCGATGAAGAAGTTCCTTTTTATGCGATGGTCATTCATGGGTACATGAACTACGCAGCATCTCCCATGAACACGTCGGGGGATCAGGATCTCCACAAACAGTTGCTGCGCAGTCTGGAGCTTGGGGCCGCTCCGTATTTTCAATGGACCTATGAACCATCTTCCCGGCTGAAGCTGACGAATTATGATTCGGCTTACGCAACGGAGTATGCATATTGGGTGGATGACGCTGTTGCCTTGTATAAGCAGGCCAATGAAGTACTGGGAGAACTGGGGAATGAGCAGATCCTCAAGCATGAACGCATTCAGGATGGCGTGGTCCGCATCACCTATACTGGGGGTACATCCATCCTTGTGAATTACAATGCGGATGCAGTTACCGTGGATGGAACAACGGTTGGCGGGACGGACTATGTGGTGGGAGGAGCGAACCGATGAGAACCATTCGATTATCGCTGAAGTCACGGAGAGCGCTGCTTGGACTTGCATTTATTTCCCCGTGGCTGGTCGGATTCATCTTCCTCTTTGCCACACCGCTCCTGCAATCGATTCGATTCAGTCTGAGTAATCTGTCTGTTGCTCCGGGCGGATACGTTCTGGAATACGTTGGATTTAAAAACTTCAAGGATGCGCTTCTGGTTGACGCGACGTTCAACCGGATTCTGGTCGACTCGGTTGGAGCGATGCTACTGAATGTGCCGATGATTTTGTTCTTCAGTCTGTTTACGGCCACACTGCTTAACCAGAAGTTCAGAGGCAGAACGATGGCACGTGCAATCTTTTTCCTGCCGGTTATTCTGGCTTCGAGTGCAGTCGCAGCAGCTGAGTCTGCGGGATTAATCAATCTAATGGGGGATGCAAGTGCGGTGGATGCATCAGCCGATGGCGGTGCTTCGTTCAACGTAGTATCCATTGTGCGGATGCTGGCGGATGTGGGATTGCCGATGGCCTATGTGGATTACATTGTAGAAGCCATCATGCGGATCTATGAGATTATTAGCAGCTCAGGTGTTCAGATTCTGATCTTCCTCGCCGCGCTACAATCGGTACCGGGATCGATGTATGAGGTTGCGAAGATCGAAGGGGCGACAGCTTATGAATCATTCTGGAAAATTACATTTCCCATGGTCAGTCCGTTGATCCTGACAAATGTCATCTATACGATCATTGATTCATTTGCCGGGAGTCCAGTCACACAGGCCATCTACCAAACCGCATTCAAAACCCAGAACTTTGGCTTAAGCTCGGCGATGTCCTGGCTGTACACACTGGTGATTGGTCTTGTATTGATCGTAGTGGGATGGGTCTTGTCACGGCGGGTTCACTACAACTGACGGTTAACATTAAGGGAGGCTTCAGATTATGGCTGCATCAGGGACAGATCGCATGGTGGTAGTTCCGAAGCAGAATTATCACATGCATCGGGTGCGAAACAAAACATCGGACCTTCTCTATTCCATATTCAGATATGCACTGGTCATCGGCATTTCATTTATTATTTTGTACCCGTTATTTCTCAAAGTGTCAGTTGCGTTCAAGGATAAACAGGATATCTACAATCCAACGATCTATATGATTCCCCAGCACTTTACATTGGATAATATCCGGCTAGCGGTGCAAGTGATGGATTACCTGCCTCTGTTGGCGAACACGTTATTGTTTGTTACCATCACAACGCTTCTGACAGCGATATCCTGTGCACTTGCCGGATATGGCTTTGCCCGGTTTTCGTTTCCGGGTAGTAATGTGCTCTTTGTGCTGGTGATTCTGACGATTCTGGTGCCGACAAGCACACTTATGGTGCCAATGTATCTGCATTTCCGCAGCTTTGACTTTATGGGCATCATCCAGTTGTTCTCTGGAAAAAATGGCATCAATCTGCTGAATACGTATTGGCCTTCCATGATCACGGCTGCTACAGCGGGAGGGCTGAAGGCGGGGCTGTTCATCTATATTTTCCGTCAGTTCTTCAAGGGCATGCCAAAGGAAATCGAGGAGGCTGCATTGATTGACGGCGCAGGTGGATTCAAAACGTTTGCTCGAATCATGCTGCCCAATGCAATCTCGCCGTTGATTACGGTTATTCTGTTCTCGTTTGTATGGCAGTATAACGATACCTTTTATTCGGCATTATTCATGAGTGAAAGTCCACTGATCTCGCTGAAAGTGGCTTCCTTACCTGCTCAGGCGAACCAGTTGATTCCGCAGCTGATGGGCTTTGGCTCGAACTCGGGCATCAAGGCCGATCCAAACTATGTGGCGATGATTGTGGATACAGGCATTTTGCTGGCTATTGCACCCCTGATTATTTTGTATCTGTTTGTGCAACGTTATTTCGTGGAGAGTATTGAACGTTCTGGTGTAGTGGGTTAACATGTTAAATCCAATTGGAGGTGTAGAGATGACAGTGCGTGAGATCAGCAGAGTTCCGGTGAATAAAGCAGCGACTCCCGAAGCAAAAGAACTGATGGCGTTCCTGGTAGAGCGTTATCAAAAAGGGATGTTGTCAGGCCAGCAGGATTATAGCAATCTAAACTGGATTAATGAAAATACAGGACGGAAACCAGTTGTGATTGGCTTTGATCTCATGGAATATTCGCCATCAAGAACAGAGCGCGGTGCGGTCTCCCAGGAGATTCGGGATGCGGCAGACTGGCACAAACAAGGCGGGATCGTGACGCTATGCTGGCACTGGAACGCACCGACGGATCTGATCGATGAACCGGGTAAAGAGTGGTGGCGGGGGTTCTATACGGATGCTACCACCTATGATCTGGGTTCAGCGCTGGCGCATCCTGAATCGGAAGCATATCAGTTATTGATTCGGGATATCGATGTTATTGCTACACATTTGCAAGAGTTGAAGGATACTGGTGTGCCTGTATTATTTCGACCACTTCATGAAGCGGAGGGTGGCTGGTTCTGGTGGGGAGCGAAAGGCCCCGAACCTGCCAAACAGTTGTATCGTTTGTTGTATGATCGATTGGTTCAAGAACATCAGCTGCACAATCTTATCTGGGTCTGGAACTCGGAAAAACCGGAATGGTATCCAGGGGATGATATCGTGGATATTGTGAGTGTAGATGTATACCCGGAAGCGGGAGATCACAGCCCGCTGGCGGCACGTTACACCAACCTGCGAGAGCTTGTGAAGGATAGTAAAATCATCGCACTGGCCGAGAACGGCTCCATCCCTGATCCTAAGCAGATGAAGGAACAGGATGTACACTGGAGTTGGTTCTGTACCTGGACAGGTGGATTCCTGAGAGACGGGACGCATAATGAACTAACGTTTTTGAAGGAATTGTACCATAGCAAAGAGGTCATTACGCTCGATCAGTTACCGAAGTGGAGTTGGTTATAAGAATCCCACGTCCAACTTGAATTGGAATCAGAGAAGCGTTAGTATTCGCTGTAAGAATTCATGCGAATACTAATGCTTCATTTGTTGGTAGCGCACATTTGTTAATGGAACCCATCACCCCTGAAACATTAGAAGTTGAACAACCATTTAGTTTGACGGGTGTAACATAGCTTGGATATTGGTATGTAAAGTCACGCTGGAAGTGAATAAAATATACGATTGATTCACTGTGCGGATCAGAATCCTCTCGCTTGTGCCATTGACTGGACCGATCCGAATGGCGGATGGTTCGCTTCCACCGTACGTATCATCCAGGGTGACCGATGTGATATGTGTGATGGGAATTTCAATTTTGGAAAACTGCCACCGGATGACCAGTTGATCTTCTACTTTTTTCACGTTAACACCAAACATAGGATGACCTCCTGTTGTGATTCAAATTATTGAAGTAATCTCGTATGTCCAGTTTATCATATTTTGGATAAAATTACCTTATTAATAATAAAGAGTGACGATTTCTATCAACTGATATCAGGGATGGGAACTTGATGTAAAACCTACAGGATTAACCATGACACATACCGAATACCAATAGAGAAGTTAGAAAACTTAAACTCCAACTCCAACACAAAGGGTGTGCCACATGACGAATCTATTCGAACATTGTTCAGGTCAAACATTATCTGCCAACCTGAGATGGCTGAACGAGCCAGCAGATTGGTCCATTGAAGACGGCAAAGTAACGATAACCGTTTCGCCAATCAGTGACTTTTTCATTGATCCGGGAGGTGAGCCGGTGAAAGCTTCAGCGCCATTTTTACATACAATAGTCAAGGGAGATTTCAGCATTACGACTCAAGTACAGGTGGATATGAAAGAACAGTATGACTCCGGCTGCCTGATGGTGAGGGTGGACGATACGAATTGGGCTAAAGTCTGCTTTGAGTATTTTGAGGAACAGCCGTCCATTCTTAGTGTTGTTACTCGTGGTAACTCGGATGATTGTGTATCCGCACCTGTAGACGTTAATAAGCCTTATTTACGTGTAGCCCGGGCAGGCAGCAGCTTTGCTTTCCATTATTCTCAGGATGGAGAGAAGTGGAAGCTGGTTCGTTATTTCGGACTCGACTGCGCGGAAGAGATCAAAGTTGGCATTGTGGCCCAATCCCCCATTGGGCAAGGGACCACGGTTACTTTTACAGACGTACAGCTTCAACATGGAGTGACCGGAAGTGTTCGCCGGGTAAAATAACAGGGATCAGAAGGTTGTTTTGTCATTTATTTCACCCGAATTAACATTCCGAACAGACCGAGTATAGCAAAGGCCAGAAATGCCGTTGTATTGGAAAACACTTCGATCGTATACCCTGCCATGGATGAGCCAAGAAATTGCCCAACACCCAGCGCGAGAAAGGCAAGGCTAATTCCGATGGACACATTTGGACTGAATAGTCTCGTCGCCCAAACGATAAATACACTGGTCAGGAAAATATACGTGCTGCCAAATATGATCGCAGAGATGAGACTGGCAGTCATTGAAGGCAGAAGGATAACCCCGAGCGAAATATCCAATAACAGTATGCCTATTCGGTAGGACCACCCAATCTCGAACCGTTCAATAATGCGACCAGCGCATCCACCGAGTATCCCCATAACCCCCATCACAATCCAGAACAACACGGCTTCCGAATCGGAGGCCCCTTTCTCGTCTGTGAGGAAGTTCCGGGCAAAGGTCCAGTAGATTGCAGAACTGAAACCTGTCAACAGACAAGCCATGAGCAGAGCAGACCCTGGTCTGGTAGGTTTCATACATGTCCAGAGAGACTTGGTACAAGGCAGTGTCTTGGTTGCCGGAATAACACGTCTGTTCCACAAAAGAACCACAACACCGATTACAGCAAACAGGATGTAGGTTAGACGCCAGTAATCCGTGAACAGCCAGTAGAGTGGACCTGATATTACAATTCCGAAGCTGGTCCCTGTGTTAATCCAGCTGTTGCCTCTTGCTTGTAGCTCGGGAGCAAGCTCGGCATTAACCGTGTTACCGAGGGCTGGAGAGGCCCAGCCTGTACTCAAACCTGCTAGAAATATACTAAATGTAAGAACCCATGCATTCTGAGCCAAGGCGATGCCGGTTAATCCGAGCACTGCGCTGATCCCTGCCAATTGAATGACATAATGATGTCCCTTGCGATTAATCAACAGTGGTGCAGTTAGAAGGGACAGACAGTAGGCAATATGCGTTCCTGAGTTAATCGCGCCAGAGGCTGCATCATTTAATTGTAAGGCTTCCGAAATTTCCGGCATAAACAATCCATAACTGAATCGCCCGAATGCATAACATACAGCGATAAGTGCAATGCCTGGAAAGATAATTTTTTTCATTAAATCCACCGCCTTTTAGATAGAACGATCATTATATTTCTTATTAAATAAAAAAGTGAGTTGAAATATTAACTCACCCGGAATAGCTTTATTTGAAACTGGTCTGCGTCATATGGATCAGTTCAAGGCAGACGTCATTTACATTTTCTGTCTCAGCAAGTGCCGTGGAACCCTCCAGCAGCAGGGAGAATCGTAATAGATCTCGATCACTTGCAGCAGGCGCCAATGTTTGGATTAAAGTTCGCATATGTCTTTTGTGCGCATTTACTGTCTGGACGATGATATGGTCTGTATGACCTCCGAATTCTTCTTTGGCGCGTAAAAATAAGCAACCTCTTGATTCGTGTTCCTTCAACCAGGTTGCATGTCCTTCAGCGAGATTGAGGAACATGGGTTGTGCTTTATTGTCTGCATATTGCCTGAGCTGTTCTAAATAACGCTGTTCGCGTCGCAAGAGTACCTGGACAATGAGATCATCCTTGGACTCAAAATGATTATATAACGTCATGATGGCAATCCCGGCATCCGTGATAATCCGCTTCAAGCCGATAGAATGGAAGCCGTGGAGGTAGAATAATTCTTCAGCCACGTTCAAAAGCATTTCCTTTTTGCTGCTCATGATCAGTAATACTCTCCCTTCAAAATAAGATAGAACGATCATTATACTTGTAGGCTATAATATATCTTTTACATTGTCAAATGTTGTGACTCCTCTTGTCTTTGGTTAGTTCAAAGCCTGGGCAGGGCGTTATATGAACAACGTCGTTGCACATTAACCGGACATATGAGAGCACAACATGACAGGTTTTTGGGTGGTTTATCCGTTATATTAGACATCAAGGAGTGATTATTACATGAACTGGATCAACGCATTACAGGTCGCTATTCAATATATGGAAGACCACTTACTCGAAAATATGACGATGGAGCAGATTGCAGCGCAGGCACATATCTCTCCTTTTCATTTTCAGCGTACCTTTGCCTTATTAACTGATGTTACTGTAGCCGAGTACATAAAACGCAGACGATTGACACTGGCGGCACATGAGCTGCTTCAAAGTGATCACAAAATCATTGATCTGGCATTTAAATACGGTTACGACACACCGGAATCTTTCTCCAAAGCATTTCGTAGACAACATGGGATCGCACCCAGTGAGGCTCGAAAGAATAGTAACGCTGTCCAATCGTATAATCGTCTGGTGATTCATGTGAGTCTAAAAGGAGCAGAGCCGATGAAATATAAAATCGTTGAACATCCCGAATTTACGTTGGTCGGAGTAGAGCAAACTTTCTCATATGCAGATGGAGAACATCTGCAAGGCATCGGGAAGATGTGGCAGGAAGCGTGGACGAGCGGTACAGAGGAGCGTTTATTTGAACTGAACAATGGGGATATTCCAGGTTTACTCGGTGTCGTTGTGGATCAGAGCGAAATCCAGGAGAAACAGATGCAATATTGGATTGCTACGACTTACGATGGTGAAGTACCGGAAGGATTATCAAGCTTCACCATGCCTGCTTCCAAATGGAGTGTATTTGAAGTAGAAGGCCCGATGCCGGAGAGTATGCAGCTTCTGTGGAAACGGATTATTTCGGAATGGTTTCCATCCAACCCGTATGAGCACGCATATATGCCGGAGCTGGAAGTATACCCGGGGCCCAATCAACCGCCACAAATCTGGATACCGATTAAATAAATTTTAACCGTTTCAAACTCGATCATTGTAGCCCATAAACATTCGGATAACCGAAGCTGTTTATGGGTTATTTGGTTGTGATTAATCAGAGATTCGAAGTTGTACAGAGGATGTTCAAGCGTTGTTCATTTTATTGCAGCCAGGTAAACATGATATATTGGAATGAAGGTTAACATCTATAAGAGGACAACGAGGTAAACCGCAGGAGGCAGATATGTTATATGAGGCCCCATTCATTCAGACGATCATCCAACACGAGCAATTAATGCATGACCTGCGGAGAGTTCGTAGTCTCCATTTGCCTCAAAGTTACATAGCTGCAGGATATATTCGTAATTATTGAATAATAAGTGATTTGCGGAATAATGGGTACAAGAAGGAGTGTCTACGGATTTGATAAAAAAGTTCTTACACAAAAATGGACTGATCATTGATCTTGTCCTGTTGGCATGTTTTGTGGCGTTCCTGGCCTTCTGGGGCCAAAGATTCCCAGTCATGTTTTTCGGAATGATCACGGTGGCTTTTATCGTTCTAAGACGGATTGACTATCAGAAGCATGTTATTCTGAAACGGATTATCCTTACCGGATTTGGCGTGGTTGCCGTCTCTTTTGTCATTATTGAAGCACTTGTATTCACACAGCTTGGTGCGAATGATCCGGAAGAAGCGGACTATGTCATTATTCTGGGTTCAGGCATCAGAGGAACGGAATTGTCATTGACCCTGAAGCAAAGGTTGGATGCAAGTTTGGACTACATTCGCAGCCACCCTCAGACACCCGTCATTGTATCGGGTGGGCAGGGACCTGGAGAATCCATTCCTGAAGCGCTCGCCATGAAAAACTATCTAATTGAACAGGGGATTAACCCCGTCCAAGTCATTATGGAAGATCGCTCCACAAGTACACAGGAGAATTTGGCCTTTTCCAAAAGAATCATTCTTGAATCCGGGTTAGAGCACCCTGAGATCATGATTGTCACCAGTGACTATCATATGTTCCGTTCCAAATACATCGCTGCCAAGAACGGTTATGCAGCAGAATACGGCATATCGGCCCCGTCACCGGGTTATCTGAAACCCGTCAACATGATCCGTGAATATTTTGCTACGATCAAAACATTTATCTAATGCACATGACAGAAAAAAGCAAACAGGACGAAGCGGAGATCTATGATCTATGCTTCGTCCTGTTGCATATAAGGATGGCTATTGCTCCTTAACGATAGGTTATTTTTCTGAAGGAGCAGGTACAGTTACTGAAACCTTATCCCCAGGGAGAGCTACCATTTCAGGAGATTCACCAGTAAAAGGAACAGTGGCTGATTCTACAACTTTAGCCTCAGAAGGTTCAGTAGTAGATGGAACAGTAGTAGAAGGTACAGTAGCAGACGGAACTGGCACAGCTTCGGAAACTTCATCCTCAGGGAGAGCCACGATCTCAGGAGTTTCGGAAGTAGAAGGAGCAGTTACAGCTTCGGAAATTCCAACCTTGTTGGGAGAAGCTACGATTTCAGAAGATCCACCCGTAGAAGGAACAGTCACAGCTTCAGAAGCCTCAGCCTCCACTTTAACCGTGTGGTTTGATGCCCATACGGCGGTGGACGTACTTACACCTGTAATAAGCAGGAGGGCTCCCATACTTAACATCCAATGTTTCTTTTTCAGTTTCTTTACATTAAACATAATCATCAATCTCCTTTTTAATTGTTTGCCTTCACCCGATAGGGACGAACAAAATTGAGCAGGCATTTTCTTGGTTCCCGCCATCACATTTAAAATTGTCTCACCATATCGTCTGCGTTCTTCGTGGGACATCTCTTTCACCACATCTTCGTCACAGGCCAACTCGCTCCAGGTATGAATGTCCCTGCGAATCATATGAATCAGGGGATTGAACCAGTGCAGGGCACTAACCCCCAAGGTCAAAGCTTTGACCCACAGATCTTTATGTTTTAGATGTACCAACTCATGATGAATTACCATACTGATGTCCATTTTCACCGTATTTTCGGGTGGCAGATATATCGTGGGTTTAAACAAGCCAACCAGTATAGGGCTTCGTACTAGCGTGCTGTGAGCAAGCGTGATATTACGTTTGAGACCCAAAGCTTCTTTGATTAATGGTAGCTGTACAGCTGCTTCACTATGACAGAGGACTGGGGTACGTGTACGAGATAATTCATTCAGAAATCTTCGATAACAGTACACCTGCCATGCAGAAAAACCAATGACTCCAATGCCCCAGACGCATAACAAGAACCAGGCTGTGGTTACCGAGATGGTTTGTTCCGGGATAAACGTTCCTGCAAGTACATCCGAAGCTGCTGCATTCTCCGTACCTGGTATAGTTGATGTCGTTTGGAATGCAATATCCAAAAGCCATGAAAGGCCAAGAGATACCGGGAACAGATAAAACAAGATAGCCAGTTTACCGAGTCTGTAGAGCCACTTGGTCGGAAAGACAGATACGGGTATAAGTCGTAGTGCCAAAATACAAACAGAAACGATACTTCCCGCCACGGTCAGGCTGCACAGAATCTCAAAAAAGATATTCATCATCTGCACCTACTTTTCCGAAAGCCATTTTTTCAGTTCTGAAATGTCATCGTCTGAAAGCTTGTCACCGTCATACATGGCCGAAACCAAATTCTTGACTGAACCTTGATACAGTCCATCAAGAACATGCTGCGTTTCCTGTAGTTTGTAATCTTCGGGTTTCAGAAGAGGCTCATAATCATTGGTCCGTCCACGTCTCGTGACGGTAAGAGCGCCTTTATCCACCAACCGTGACAGAAAGGTAGACATGGTCTGCGCTTTCCACGCTTTCCCCTTCTCAGCAAATATGTCTAATAGTTCTGTGGAGGTGACCGGTGGGGCGCATGACCATATAACAACCATTAACTCCATTTCTGTTTCGGATAATTTTTGAATCTGGTTCACAGTGAACACTCCTTAACATCGTTATGCGTCCATAACGATCGTATTACTACACTACGTAGTACGTATAAACTACTACAACTTGTAGTGGATAGTCAAGTTATCCTGATAGATGATTGCCAAACCATGTTATAATATAGGTCATTAATAGAAGAACGATGTAGGAGTGAATGATCATTACAGCATATCAATTACCTGCTCTCTATGAGCAGAAGCGAATTTCAATGCAAGCGATGGAAGAGATTGTACGCCTGTTGGCGCAGGCACCACTATTATATGATGATGGACAGGGCATCCAGGTTCAGGATTACATGGGAGGCTTGGAGGTCGAACTTGAGCATGAGGTACGCCGTGCAGTGACCGAGTTGTACGAACTGGCTGTTCAGGCCTGCCGCGCCTTCGCTGATCCATTGGCGTACGAGCAACTTCAGGATGCGCTTGGGTTACAGGCTGAGTTATGGCAGGAGGAAGTGCTTACTCTTGCAAAGTGGATGGACTGGCTGAAGCAGATCAGTGAAGGAAAGAGAACACTGCCAGAGTACAACTTTACAGCGATGCTAGGGAACTTGCCGGACGGATTCATGATCCATGATTTTTATGATGAACTCCGATATCAGCTGGAACAAAACCCTGCAAACGCATGGGCTATCGAAGAGCGGGATCGCTTGTACGCAGCCCTGGGTGCGAATTAAATCAAACCAACGGGTCACCGGCGGTGTTAATCTAATATCTGCATTTTGCATGTATATAAGCATTCCAATCTATACCTTGCGAATTCTTTACCCAGTATGGGAAATGAGGGGATACCGTGAAGAAGGTTGTATTAGCTGGTGGAACGGGATTTGTCGGACAGGATTTTGCCCAAAGATTTAAGAAACTAGGTTATGAGGTGTTAATTATCTCGCGTCAGCCCGGTCATATTGCCTGGGAGGATCGTGCAGGAATTATAGGGGCACTGGAAGAAGCAGAAATGTTGATTAACCTGGCAGGTAAATCGGTGAACTGCCGTTATACGGATGAGAATCGCAAAGTCATTCTGGAATCCAGAACCCGGACAACGCGCATTCTCGGCGAAGCCGTCCTGGCTTGTAATCATCCTCCTGAACTATGGATTAATTCGAGTACAGCGACCATATACAGACATGCTGAAGATCGTCCCATGACGGAAAAAGAGGGCGAGATTGGCTCCGGATTCTCGGTCGACGTTGCCAAGGCATGGGAACAGGCCTTCTTTGAATTCAGTCTGCCGTCTACGCGTCAGATTGCACTGCGGATTGCGATTGTGCTGGGCGAGGGCGGCGTTATGGTGCCCATGACGAACCTCGTCCGTTTTGGACTGGGAGGATCTCAAGGCGCAGGAACACAGCAGTTCAGCTGGATTCATATCGAGGATCTCTTCCGCATGGTAATTTATCTGCAAGAGCATCCACACTTGAATGGTGTGTTCAATGCGTCCTCTCCGCATCCGGTGACGAATCGGGAGCTAATGGCGCGTCTGAGAGAACAGATGGGTGTTCGGATCGGACTACCTTCTCCTCGCTGGATGCTTGAAGTGGGCGCACGTTTTATTCAGACCGAGACGGAACTGGTTCTCAAAAGCCGTTGGGTGATTCCCGAGCGATTGGAGAGGGAAGGCTTCACGTTCACATACGGTACACTAGATACCGCTCTTGCCGAGATTTTGAATAAGAAGAAATAACATTTCATAACAAAAGAAAACACAACAGGAAGGGCAGAGGCATCTGCCCTTTTGTTATATATGTTCAACTAAACATTTACACGATAACGGAGAGGATAGAAATAACTTGAAGAAGCGAAGCGGTCGCCTAAAAGCTTTCTGAAAGAAAGCTGCATCGGAAGCATATGCTTATCCCCGGATTTTCCCTTTTTAAGAAGGGAATCAAAAAAATCTGGGGATAACAGCGATTGGAAAGTTGTTCTGTCATCGCAGTGTCTGTGTAAATACTAATTAGCTGAACTTATAGAGGTTTTTCAAAAAGTCCGCTTTTGATTACGAAGGATGCCTATCGGCATCATCAGCATCGAATATGGAATTCAGCCGAAATGTCCGTTGCTCACGTAGTTTTCCTACGCTCCGCTACTCCATTTCTAGCTTCATCCCATCTTCTCGGTACTGAAAACCGGTCTTTTTGAATACGAACTTATATATCAGTCAGATGAACAGAAAGAGGTTGGGGAAATGCAACTTAGAAGAGTAAGGATCGCGGGAACAGGGAAGTACCTGCCTGAACAGGAAGTCACCGATGAGGAACTGGATCGCCGCTTGGACGTGCCTGCGGGCTGGGTTAGCAAAGCTACAGGCGTAGGTGTACGTCATTATGCTTCGGGTGAAGAAACCTCCTCTTTCATGGGCGCACGGGCTGCGGAAGCTGCACTGGCGGATGCAGGATTACAATTTAGTGATATCGACTGTCTGGTGTGTACCAGTGGCACGAAGGAACAACCGTTGCCAAGTACGGCGGTATTTATCCAGCAGGCCATGGGGCAGCAAGATTCGGGCGTACCTGCCTTTGATATGGATGCAACCTGCCTAAGTTTCCTGAACGGACTGGATGTGATTTCCTATATGGTAGATGCTGGACGTTACCAGCGAGTACTGCTCGTAGCCACTGAGATTGCCTCAGCCGGACTGAATTGGTCGGATAAAGAAAGTGCGGCCCTGTTCGGAGATGGAGCGGCCGCTGTTATTATTGAGCGTTCGCCTGAAGGGTCATCCTCTCAGATTGTACATGCTTCCCTTCAAACCTACAGCCGAGGTGCTCGCTTCTCGGAGATTGCAGGTGGAGGTACATGGCTGCATGCTTCGAATTATAAGGCGGATCAGCCTGAACCCTACCTTTTTCATATGGATGGACAGGCGATCTTCCGCATGGCATCCAGACTTTTGCCTGGCTTCATTGGTGATATGCTGCAGGCGACCGGGAATCGAATGGAGGATTTCCAATTGGTCATTCCCCATCAGGGAAGTGCCATGGCGATGAGACTGATTCGCAAGAAGCTTGGCATTGCTGAAGATCGGTTTATGGACATCACACGAAATCACGGCAATACGATTGCGGCATCGATCCCGATGGGTCTGCATGAAGCGATTAGACAACAGCGTATTCAGCGTGGTGATCGGGTGTTGATGATTGGCACGGCTGCCGGATTATCATTGGGAGGACTCATTTTTGACTACTAGATCTGGGGAAACCAGACATCGTACAGTTGCTTCTCTCCGTGTGCTGCTTACAGGAGGAAGGGCTCCCGTAACGCTGGATCTGGCACGCATGCTTCATCGGGCAGGCCATCGGGTCTATGTCGCGGAGAGTGCCGTACGGCATCTGACCAGATTATCTCGTGCAGTGGAACAGTGCGCTGTGGTCCCGTCGCCACGTCATGACACACGTGCGTATCTGGCAGAGCTGGAACGGTTGGCACAGGATTGGCAGATCGACCTGTTGATTCCGATGTGTGAAGAAGTCTTCTATGTTGCCCAAGGGGCAGACAGATTGCGTGCATATTGCCGTGTTCTGGTTACAACTCTGGAGCAGCTGCATGAGCTGCACCATAAATATGATTTTATCCAGCTTGCAGGGTCACTCGGTCTTTCGGTTCCGGATACACGTCTGATCCACAGTCGGCAGGAATGGATGGAAGCTCAGTCTGTTCTGGGAAAAGTAGGAGATTGGGTATGGAAACCGGTGTATTCCCGCTTTGCAGCCAAAGTTCGCATGCCAACACTCATGAACGATGAGGCTAGGGCAGGGACGGATCAGGAAGGAAACGTAAGTGAAAAGAAACGTCGACATTTCCGTAACGACCCTCCGGACGAGGTAGCACTATCATCTATTTCACCTTGGGTTGCACAGGCCTACATTCCTGGTCAGATGTTGTGTACATACAGCATAGCGCATGAAGGGCAACTGGTTGCACATGCCACTTACGACAGTCGCTATCGTACAGGAAGCGTGGGAGCCAGTGTTTTTTTTGAACAGGTGGAACATGAAGGTGCCCTTGCGTGGGTGAGACAATTTGTTGAGGCAACGGGGTTTAGCGGACAGATTGGGTTTGATTTTATAGAAGGTCAGGATAGGCGAGTGTACGCGATTGAGTGTAATCCGAGGGCAACGAGCGGGATTCATCTGTTTCACCCCGGAGATGACTTGGTGCGTGCACTAACTGAACCGGAGACGTTGGTAAAAGAAAGAAAAATGATCACGCCCGCACGTGGCACCAAAGCCATGCTCATGCTTCCCATGCTGGGAAGCGGGTTGCAGCAGATCTTAGGCAAAAGGAAGCTCCGTGCATGGATAGCTGCGTGGCGTGGAGCCAGGGATGTGGTCTATGTAGGGCAGGATATCCAGCCTGTATTTGAACAATTCGAAGTGGTGCTAGCTGCATGGCGTCTGGCAAGATCGCAGAAGTGCTCGCTGACTGAAGCTTTGACTCATGACATAGAATGGAACGGTGAACAACAATGAATAGAGCATTGGTTACAGGAGCTACGGGATGTCTGGGCAGGCATCTCGCGATACGACTTGCTAAAGAGGGATGGGAAGTCACTGGCATGGGCCGACAGCCAAAGGTTGGTGCAGAACTTGAGTTGGCAGGAATCCGATTCCTGAATGGAGATATACGGGATGAGGCTGCAGTGAACAAAGCGTGTACGGGACAGGATGTGGTGTTTCACTGTGCAGCTCTATCCTCGCCATGGGGCCGATATCGTGACTTTTATAGCAGTAATGTAGAAGGCACACAAAACCTCATTGATGGCTGCCTGCATAATGAGGTGCAGCGATTCATACATGTCTCAACTCCGAGTATATATTTTAACTACAACCCGCGGTATAACGTACATGAGAATGATCCGTTGCCATCCAAACCAGCCAATCATTATGCAGCCACGAAGCTTCTCGCTGAGCAGGTTGTAATGGAGGGGCATGCGAAGGGACTTCCATCGATCATGATTCGACCGCGAGCCATTTTTGGTCCGTATGATCAGACGTTATTTCCCAGAATTGTCGTAGCAAACGCAAAATCAGGCGTGCCCATGATCGGTGGTGGACAGGCGTTAATCGATCTGACATGTGTGGATAATGTGGTGGATGCCCTATTATTGTGTCGCGATGCCTCTGACGAAGCGCTCGGCAGAGCCTACAATATCTCGAATGGCGATCCAAGGGCGTTCAGTGAGTTGGTGAGCAGCCTGTTTGGCATGCTGGATATGCCCTTGCGTCGTCGAAACATTCCTTATCGGATGGCATATGGTGTGGCAGCGTTGCTAGAGCGAGTTCATGGCTTTATCCCTGCGATGGGTGAACCTGCATTGACACGGTATACAGTCGGCTCCTTATCTATTCCACAGACATTGGATATTACGGATGCAAGGGAGCAATTGGGGTATGTCCCTCGGGTGTCCATTGAAGAGGGATTACAACAATTTGCAGACTGGTGGAGGGCTGAATCATGCTGACAACAATTCCTGTGGAACTATATTTGGGTGCGGCGGGTTATTGTACACATCCAGAGTTTCTGACGCTGCGTGGTGGTCGATTGAGCCCAGTACCTTTCCCGGCAGGATTTGCCTGCATCATTCATCCCGTACATGGACCGATCCTGCTGGATACGGGATATAGTTCCCGCTTTTTCGAGGAAACGGCTCATTTGCCTAACGCACTGTATCGTCATATTACACCTGTGGTCTATCGTGAAGAGGATAGTGCCGTTCATTTTTTGGCTCGAATTGGACTGAAAGCTTCGGATATTCGGTATATCATCCTCTCGCATTTTCACGGCGATCATATCGCGGGTGTACGAGATTTCCCGGAGGCACAATTCATCTATCTGCCAAGAGCCTATGATGCTGTGCGCTCACTTGGTCCGATTGCGGCTGTAAAAGCAGGTTTTCTTGCGGGGCTGTTGCCCGAGGATTTTATAGTCAGATCATTGCCAGTTACGTGTGAGCCTGAGCGATGGATAAGAGCGGGGGAAGCTTTCCCTTTTGATGAGGTCTACGACATCTTTGGTGATGGCAGTCTGCTTGGGGTGGATGTATCCGGTCATGCGGAAGGCATGATGGGACTCCTGTTGCGTACAGAAGAACATGACTATTTTCTCTGTGCGGACGCGGTATGGTCGAGTCGGGCTTTTCGTGAACAGCGCAGACCGAATATTCTTGCTGGAATCATCATGTCGAATCGACAGGAATACAATCGTAACTTTGACAAGCTGGTTCAGCTGCATCAGCAATTTCCCCACATTCGGATTGTGCCGAGTCATTGTCGAGATGTACTGGACGCTTGGGGTACAGGAGGGCCGAAACGATGAGTAATACCTTTCGTATTGTGGTTCATTATGCACTCGCACGTGGGCTGCGAACATGGAAAACACGAGAACAACTTGAGCGCTGGCAAGAGCGCCGGATTATTCGGCATGTTCATCAGATCCGTGCCCGATCTCCGTTTTACCGGAAGTGGTGGGGTGGCGTGGACGCAACCGACTGGAGAAGCTTTCCGTTGATTGACAAATCAACCATGATGGAACATTTTGATACACTGAACACGGTGGGTATTACCAAGGACAAAGCTCTGGCTCTTGCAGGTGAAAGTGAAGAAACACGTGATTTCAAACCTTCCATTCAAGGCGTGACGGTTGGACTGTCTTCGGGCACGTCAGGGAACCGGGGGATATTTCTGGTGAGTGATCGGGAGCAGGATGCGTGGACGGGTACGGTGCTGGCCAAGTTGTTGCCTGGTGGACTGTGGAAACCTGCGAAGATTGCGTTTTTCCTGCGGGCCAACAGTAATCTGTATGAATCGGTGCAACGTGGCAAATTGCAGTTTCAGTACTTTGATCTGCTGGAACGTGTGGAGACCTTGGTTAAGCGGCTGGAAACCTACCAACCTACCGTGTGGGTGGCTCCTCCATCCATGCTGCGTCTGTTGGCGGATGCGTATGTGGTAGGATATCTGACTGCTGTACCGGATAAAATCATCTCTGTTGCCGAGGTGCTGGACCCCCTGGATCGCAAGGTGTTGGAGCGGGTCTTCGGACAGACCGTTCATCAAGTCTATCAGTGCACAGAAGGGTTCCTGGGTGCAACCTGTCGTTATGGCACACTGCATTTGAATGAAGATATCGTGCATATTGAAAAAGAGTTCATTGATCCCGCCACCCGACGGTTCGTGCCCATTATTACGGACTTCTCCAGAACATCACAGCCGATCATCCGATATCGGTTGAATGATATTCTGACCGAGGCGGCGCTGCCATGTGCCTGTGGTTCCCCGTTTACTGCCATTGAGCGGATTGAAGGCCGCTGTGATGACACGCTTTATTTTTCAAACATGCATACGGGTGAGGCGGTACCGGTCTTTCCGGATTTCGTTACCCGTTCGGTCATTGCGGCTTCGCCGGATATTGAACATTATCGTGTGGTGCAGCAAGGGGACGGAACAATGGAGGTATCCCTTCGACTTGGCGGGAACGCAGTGATGGCTCAGGTTGAGACCAATGTACTGCTGGAACTGATGAAGCTGGGAGAGCGGCTTGAATGCACCTTACCTGAGATCAGATTTGTACCGTATACGTTTGAACCGGGACTTACGAAGCTGCGCAGGGTGGAGAGACGGCATAATGGAGTGGCGGATTAAGCAGCAGGGGCCGTGCGGTATAGGTAGGAACGGGAAGTAAGTAATTTACCGAGGAAAGAAGGACACACCGTGACAGTAGAGGGAAACTTAACAGAAGCCGGACAGGGACGGATTAATGCAGGTTCTGATGTAGTGAAAAAGACGAAGGAAGGAACTAACGCTCCGGTGGCCTTAATTACGGGTACCTCCAGTGGTTTTGGTATGCTTACCGCGATCACCCTTGCCAAGCAGGGATACCTTGTTGTTGCTACAATGCGTGATCTGAGTCGAAGAGAAGAATTGGTGAAACTGGCTGAACAGGCGGGGTTAGCTGATCGTTTGCAATATGTGCAACTGGACGTGACCGATGCTGAATCCGTGCAGAAAGCTGTGCGGTCCGTACTTCATAATAATGGCCGAATCGACATGCTGGTGAACAATGCAGGATTTGCGGTGGGCGGGTTCATTGAGGAAGTATCGATGGAGGATTGGCGGCGCCAGATGGAAACGAATCTATTTGGATTAATCGCCGTGACACGTGCGGTCCTGCCTGTGATGCGTGAACAGAAGCAGGGGTTAATTGTTAACTTGTCCAGTGTCAGTGGTTTGTCCGGTTTTCCAGGGTATGCGCCTTATGCTGCCTCCAAATTCGCTGTGGAAGGATTCACGGAAAGTCTGCGCCATGAGATGTCTTCGTTTGGTGTTCGGGTGGTATTGGTTGAGCCAGGCTCTTATCGCACGCCAATCTGGAATAAAGGTTTGGGTGAGATTCACCAGAGCGAGGACTCTCCGTATAAGCATAAGCTGGACGCGGTTCTTCGTTATTCCAAACATGCGAGCGAGACGGCACCTGATCCACAGGAGGTAGCTGATCTGATTGGCCGAATTGCACGGATGCGTGCACCAAGACTTCGATATGCTTTGGGAAAAGGTTCGCGTGTGCTCATCATAGGTAAAGTACTGCTACCCTGGAAGTGGCTGGAGTGGATCATCGCCCGTGGATTAAAATAGAGATAAGGTACGAGTCACGATTGCGTAATTTCCGAATGGGAGGGGTTAGCCATATTTGAATTTATCGTCATTATTTTACCTCTTGCGATTGTGGGTCTGCTCTTTCATATCAATAGTAAGCTGCCAGCGCGTGACTGGGTGAAGGAAGCAATGGAACGGGATCGGAATCAGAAACATAATCAGGATGCTCCAAATTAAAACGCGGAGGTTACCAATGAAAATGGCATTCGTTTTGTTTGATGGACTGACTTTCCTTGATTTTGCAGGGTTTTATGATGTGATCAATCGGTTGAATTTCTTTGAACCTACCAAAGGAACGACGTGGGAAACCTGTGCCATGACAGATCAGGTCACGGATGAGTCTGGTCTAACGTTGAAGGTGGATCGAGTGAAGCCTGACCTATCGGAATATGATCTCGTGTTTATCCCCGGAGGCATGGGAACGCGCAAGCTTCGATATGACGAGGCCTTTGTAGGTTGGCTGAAACAGGCTGAGTCTGTGCCTTTGAAGGTTTCGGTGTGCACAGGCTCTCTGCTGCTGGGTGCGGCTGGTTTTTTATCCGGCAAAAAAGCAACAACACATCCCCGTGCATATAATTTGCTTGAGCCGTATGTCACCGAGGTGATTCAGAAGCGGATTGTAAAAGATGGAAATGTAATTACTGCCGGTGGTGTGGCCACGTCCATTGACCTTGGGATTTATGTTGTTGGGTTGCTTGCAGGACAGGAAGCGGCAGCGAATGTAAAACTTCAGATCGATTATCCTTATGAGATGCAGGGAGTGGTCGAAGAATGAATGCAGATCGCAAGCAAGAGACTTATATCATTCGCAATATTCAGCGGGATGAAGCAGACATCTACTGGCCTTTGCGACTGGAAGCACTGAAAACACATCCTGAAGCCTTCGGGGCTTCGTTCGAGTTGTCCATTCAACTCCCCATGAGTGAAGTGCAGGAGCGCATACATAATGAACCGGATGATTATATTCTGGGAGCATACACAGAAGAAGGAACCTTGGCGGGAATGATGGGTTTCAAAAGAGAATATGGCCTAAAGCTCAGGCACAAAGGCATGATCTGGGGCGTCTATGTTGCTCCGCCATATCGGGGAAGTGGGCTGGCTTCGCTCTTGCTCCGCGAGGTGCTGGATCGTGGAAGACATCTGGAAGGCATCAAGCAGATTAATCTGAGTGTAGTGACAACGAATGAATCAGCCCGACGTTTATACGAGCGATATGGATTTGAAGTTTTCGGCATCGAGCGTAACGCATTGGAAGTCAACGGTCAGGGATATGATGAGGCGCATATGAATTACTTTTACACGGAGCATTCAACATTGAATGAAGATACCAGCACAGGAGGAGTCCGATGACAGATCAATTTGAACTTGAGATCGACGGTGTTTCCTTTGTCTTAAAAGAGTCTCATTCTTTCGACTGGTTACAGCCCTTGGGTACGGTCTTTCGCGTATTCGATCAGCAGGATTCAGGGAATCTCTCTTTTGGTATTGTGCAAAAGGATGGAAAGCGATTGTTCGTTAAATATGCGGGAGCACATACAATTCATGCGAATCATACGGGAAGTCCCCCGGAAGCCATTCGTAATCTGAAATCATCTGTTTCCGTTTACGAAGATTTGGCGCATGACACGTTGATTCGACTAACGGATCATTTTGCAACGGATGAGGGGTATGCCTGTGTATTCGATTGGGTGGATGGGGAGTGTTTGCATTCCCACTGGTATTTTCCGCCTCCGGCCAAATATGAAGATCCGCGTTCGCCCTACTATCGGTTCAGACAGCTTCCTGTTGAGACACGCATTCGGGCAATGGAGCAGATTCTGAATTTTCATATCGAGGTGGAACGAAGAGGTTATGTGGCTGTTGATTTGTATGATGGCAGTCTGATCTATGATTTTGACAGAAACTTTATGAAAATTTGTGATATCGACTTGTATCGGAAGGGCTCTTTTACCAATACCATGGGGCGCATGTGGGGATCTTCCCGCTTTATGTCCCCTGAGGAATTTGAGTTGGGTGCACCCATAGATGCGGTTACCAATGTATTCAACATGGGGGCAATGGCGTTTGGGTTGCTTGGTGGGGAGAAAGATCGTTCTTATGACAGATGGGATGCCGGAGAAGCATTGTATCAGGTTGTGATACGTGCAGTGAGCGATGATCGGTCCGAGCGGTACGCATCGATTGCGGAACTTGGTGAGGCCTGGAAACAAGCTACGATTTAAGGTCAATGAGTGAGTGGTGGAATTTTCGCAAATGTGCAAAATCCATTCGTATACGTGTGTGAAATCCCGTATAATGGAAATTATTAAGGGGGTGCAGATGATGTGCAGATATGCCTTGTCAGGACCATATAAAGACATCTATGCATGTTTCATTTGTCGCAAATCATTTAAACAAGTTTCCAGACATGACCTGAGCCCTGAGGTGGTGGCACAACTTGAATATAAATGCCCGCAATGTGCCACATCTATGGTTAGCATGGGACACGATTTCCAGGCGCCCAAGCAAAATGATACCAAACAATGGACCAAAGTGATGATGCTGTACCGTCATGGTTATACCTATCATAATTGCGGGTGCGGGGCTGGATATCGTCCTGCAGAATTACGTCAATTATCCGAATTTCTGGAGCAACAGGAAGCTGGTAAAGGCAGTGTAGGCAAACGATTATTGCAAAGGTTAACTTCTTAGTTATGGTTCCAAAATCGAACCTGTCGTCTATGGAAATGTTGAAAATACAGGTGAGTACTTTATATACGATCAACGAGCAGCAGCGTCTATTAAGCATCAACGAGCCGGGTGGTGGGCAGGCTCCAGCCATTTTTATCGGTATGACTTCTGCCAGTTCACTGATCTATTATCATGAGCAGTTACCGCCGGATCTAATGGATGAGTTGGGGAAGGATTGCGAGCTTCCGTTGGATATTCCGAAACTAATTCGCAAGGTGGAAACCTTTGAGCTAGTTAACCGTGTGTGGATGGGACCCGCCTATGCTTTTCCTGAGATATCTTACGAGTGGAATCAGAAGGTTCAGTTGATTGGTCAGGAGCAGCGTTATTTGCTGGCAGAGCATTTTCCTGAATTAACAGATCACTTATATGAAAAAAGCCCTGTTGCCGCTTATGTTATTGGGGATTCTGCTGTGGCAGTGTGCTGCTCCGCAAGGCTCTCCGATCATGGGGCGGAAGCGAGTCTGTATACGGCCCCCGGTTATAGAGGACATGGATATGCAGCGGAGACAGTAAAGTGCTGGCAGTATTATGTCAAGGAGCGTGGACGCATGCCAATCTACAGTACATCTTGGGATAATCTCGCTTCACAGCAAGTTGCCCGTAAACTCGGTTTAATTCAGTTTGGTGTGGATTTCAGTATCACAACTGTGGATTTGAGGAAGGACTGTGATATCTGAGTGATCCGCACTTTCGTACAAAAGGATCTGCAGTATGTAATTGAAGCGCATATCCGAATCTATCGAAACGAGTATAATTATGATCATAGCTTTGCTGAATTTATCACCCATGGCGCGCGTAGATTATATCAATCTGTGGGCTTTGAAGTGAAGGAAGTTCGCAAGCAGATGTTGTCAGGTCAGGAGCTTACCGAAGAACAATGGGAACTTGTTCTATAACTCTCGTTGTTGAAAGGAGTGGTACAGTGAATCGGAGAAGACTGATTCTGGGTTTGTTATCCGTATGCACAGCATTGACGGTAGCAGCATGTTCGATTCGGACAGAAGACCAAGCATTAACAGCATCGATTGAAAGCAACCTGCAGCAGATGGTTAGCGACCCTGTCCTCCTGACCAGCAGCAATCCGAATGATTATATTGCTGGTAACCGGGAGGCTTACGACGACATCTTGAATACGGGGGAGGCAGGACTGCCTTTCCTGCTACAGCAGCTCGAATCCAGTCCGGATAATGGTCTCAAGGAATGGATCATGGCTCAGGCAAGTACTGAAATGCTCGGAGAGCTTAACCCTGTAGAGGCGTGGCATAGTGGCAAGGACTGGCTCAGACAGTATAAAATGAGCGTAGAATAATGGCTCATCTTCTCTATAGTACCTGACTTAGCGGAAGTAATGGAGGGGGCGGAATCGATTCTGAAGAAGCGATAGCGTTCGCCTTTGTCTCCGATCAGAAGAACGATCCGTAACCGGAATGGTTCCCGCAAGCCGTCAAGCACTGTAGTGTGTGATGAGCCGGAAGTACAAACCTCACCTCCAGTCAGCATGAGCAGCATTGAGAGGTTCTTGGAACCCGAAAGAATACATTATAGAGGTGAAATCCTTGAAAAAGAAAATTGCTTTTTTTGATTCAGGCATCGGTGGTTTAACCGTTTTGCATAAGGCATTACAACAGTTTCCGGAAGAAAAATTTCTGTATTACGCAGATACCTTGCATGTCCCCTATGGAACGAAGTCTGCGGATGAGGTTAGAGGACATATTTTTGATTGTGTGGAAGCCATCGTTCAGGAGGATGTTCAAGCCATCGTGATTGCTTGTAATACAGCAACAAGTCTGGCTGTGAAGGATCTGCGCGCCAAGTATGATATCCCGATCATTGGCATGGAGCCTGCAGTGAAACCAGCCGTGGAGATGAATCGCAACAGTGGGAAGAGGGTGCTTGTATTTGCTACGGCCCTCACCTTGAGCCAAACCAAGTATAACGAACTGGTATCACGTGTTGATGATCACCACAGTGTGGATTCCATTGCGTTGCCGGAACTTGTGGAGTGGTGTGAACAGCTGGATTTTGATCCGGGCAAAATCGCTGATTATTTCCGGTTCAAGCTGGCAGATGTTGATGTTCATGGGTATGGCACAGTGGTGCTTGGTTGCACGCATTATCCATTCTATACGTCCATTCTGCGCACGGTTCTGCCCGATCATATACAGATCATTGATGGCAGTAAAGGCACAGTGAACCATCTGAAGCAGCGGCTTGGACTGGTGGCTCAACATGGAGACAGAACAGGGGAACAGGTCACTTTCCTCAGTTCATCAGGCCGACCGGAAGAGCAGGAGAAGATGTACAGTGCACTTCAATATCTTGAGATGAACTCCAAGTAAGTTACACCATAGGAGGTGATAGCTATGCAGTCCATTTATCTTATCCGTCACGCCAAGGCCACAGGGCAGGAACCCCATGCAGAGCTTACTGATGAAGGGATCAGGCAGGCTGAAAAACTTGCAGATATCTTGGCTCATCATTCCATAACGTATATTGTCTCCAGTCCATGGAAAAGGGCCGTTCAGACGGCTATGCCACTGGGCATAGCAACGATGCAACATATACATACGGATGAACGTCTTCAGGAGAGGGTACTTAGCTCTCTTGATCTGCCTAACTGGATGGATGTACTGAAACGTGCATACGATGATGTGGATTGGATGGAAGAAGGCGGGGAATCTTCGAGAAACGCGGCTGCAAGGGGGCTGGCACTACTGGAAGAGTTGTGGAGCAGACCGGAACAGCACGCGGCCGTGGTTACACATGGAAACTTGTTATCACTGCTTATTCGTGAGTATGAACCATCCTTTGGTTATGAAGAGTGGACCAAACTGTCTAACCCGGATGTGTATGTGCTGGAGAGACAACGACCGGATGCAGGGCTGTCCACCATTCGAAGAATCTGGACAGATTAAACAGCAAAAGAGTGCTCCAGCGATATTATATCAGCCAGAACACTCTTTTCGTTTATCCACGGGGCATATTACAATGCAGCAATCATGATCATAACCCATCCAGCCAAAAATGCGACTCCGCCAAGTGGGGTAACGGCTCCCAATTTGCGAACACCCGTCACACTTAAAACGTACAGGCTGCCAGAGAACAGGATAATCCCGGCGAACATCAGCCATCCGGCAAGCATGACGAGTGAAGAGGATTCAAGACGGTCTGCCAGCAGTCCGATCAGGATGATGCCAAGTCCGTGGATGAGGTGATATTGAACACCGGTTTCATAGATTTTGATCATGTCAGCGGATAATTTGCGCTTGAGCGCGTGTGCGCCAAAAGCACCCAATGCAACAGCCAGGAACATCATAATACTGCCGAGTATAATCAGGGTTTGCAATGTGTTTTTCTCTCCTTTTAAGGGTAATTAGATATAACATCAAAGTTTACTGCACGAGTGTTGTCTACAGTTTGCGCAATTGAATCTGCCCAATGGAGTGATCGGCTTCCTTTTTCAGAATCAGTCTGGCACGTCCTTTGGTTGGCAAAATGTTTTCATGCAGGTTTTTGGCATTGATATCTTGCCAGATCTGGTTGGCCGTACGCACGGTTTCTTCTTCATCGATATTGGCGAATCGTTGATGGAAAAAGGAATCTGTGTTCTGGAACGCTGTATTGCGGAGTAGCTTGAAACGCTCAACGTACCAGTGCCTTATATGTTCTTCTTCCGCATCAATGTAGATGGAAAAATCGAAGAAATCACTAACCAGCAAAGGCGTTTCCTTTTTGATCTGAAGTACATTGATACCTTCAATAATGAGAATATCCGGTTGACAGATCTGCTTCTCTTCTCCTTGAATGACATCGTAGGCGAGGTGAGAGTAGACGGGTGCTTTCACTTCGGGTTTGCCAGATTTCACATCACCCATGAACTGAATCAGGGATTTGATATCATAACTTTCCGGGAATCCCTTGCGGTTCATGATGCCCTTCTCTTGTAGCACCGCATTGGGATATAAGAAACCGTCGGTTGTGACAAGGTCAACCTTCGGGCTATTCTTACCTCTGGCGAGCAGTGCCTGTAGCAAGCGGGCCGCTGTACTTTTGCCCACGGCAACACTACCCCCGATTCCAATGATGTAGGGGGTGGGGAGGGCTTCTTTTTTCATAAAGGAGGCCGTCAGTTGATTCAGCTCTCGTGAAACTCTTGCATATAGGTCAATAAAGTGGGTAAGAGGCAAATATATATCTTCGACTTCTTGAATCGATACCTCTTCATTCAATCCCTTTAACTGTTCTAATTCGGCTTCCGTCAGTGGAAGAGTGGTCTGATGTTCTTTAAGTTCAGCCCATTCCTTGCGGTTAAACTCGATGTAAGGAGAGTATAAATTCATGAGATCCCGCTTTCTGTATGTAATATAATTGTGGACACAACCTTTAGTGTATCAAATTTCAGGAAACTGACAACACCTTTACATTGTGCCTTTCATAATGCCTTTCGTCAAAATGGAGCGAAAAACAACTTACTAGGAAAGTTTAACCCAATTTATGTTAAAGTCAACGTATACCATGCGGAAGGGTGACAGCACATGATCGTATATGAGAGAGAGCATGATTTTGTTTTGACCGCACAGCATGAGCATGGATTAGTAGCCGGAGAGATGGCTTCCCACTGGAAAAATGAATTACTAGCCGATGCTGCGCATCGGGATGAATTGATTCTAGCGGCCAAGGAACATGACCGTGGTTGGATTGAACTGGATTCATCTCCGTTCTGGAATGATTACAGTCAATCGCCGTATTCGTTTCGTGACTTTCCATTGCGTCCGCGTTTTGTATTCTACCATAAAGGGATTGAAGAAGTTCGTCAGAAAAACCTCTACGCCGGATTATTGTGTAGCTTGATGTACACGGAGCTATTTCAGAAAAATCTGGGGGCCAATGCTCAGGATGATGATGACATCCGAGATTATCTGGAGCAAGAACACGAACGTCAGCTGGATTGGGAGAAACAGCTTGGTGGTGATGCTGAAGCACTGAAACAGAGGCTGCAAAGTGATGTGGAGATTATGCTTTTCTGTGATCAGCTCAGTCTGTTTCTCTGTATGGAGGAACCTGGAACACCTGCTGCACGTTATGATTTTTTTGCAGAAGGGCTCAGTTGTACATTTGATGCCTGTTCCAGACAACCGATTCAGGCAGAGTGGTTATCCAATGAAAAAGTAGGCCTGTCTTTTTTCCCGTTTGATGAGGACTTTACGATCGTTTTGCCTTATAAATCGGTGCCAAAGGCAAGTATCCGCAAATTTGGTATGCAACAGGCTTATCGCCGGGCTGAATGGAAGGAACGCCGGGTGTTAATTACGGAATTGAACTGAGAACTGGAAACTCCAGGCTTGAGGAAATAGCAGCATAGAATATAACAAAACAGGCGGGCTTCTGATGTACAGGTGTACAGGGCGTCCGCCTTTCGTATGCATATATCATCATAGACTATACTGTGAGACCGGTGAAAATACGAATGAATCAGAGTGGAAATAAAGAAGGAAAACACAGGTTATTCCCAGAAATGTTAGTGTACAGCAGAGAAGCGCATGTTAGCAGGAGGACGAATATGGATACTAGAATAGAAATATTAACGATGTGTATGGTATGGGACAAAATGAATGATCAAGTGTTGCTAATGAATCGGCCGGACCGCAAAGGATTTCCGGGATACATCGCTCCTGGGGGGAAGGTAGATTTTCCGGAGAGTATCGTGGATGGTGCCGTGCGGGAGGTTCTGGAGGAGACGGGGCTAATAGTTAATGAAATTACGTATAAAGGGCTTGATGAGTTCTGTGATCCCGAACAAGGATTGCGGTACATGGTATTTAACTATTTGGCGACTTCATTCGAGGGTCGGTTATTGCAAGATCCGCCCGAAGGCGAGCTGTTATGGGTGCCGATGAAGCGGGTTTTTGAGCTGCCTATGCAGGATTGGTTCGCTGAACGTTTCCCACGTTTTTTCCAAAAAGGCACTTTTGAGCGGAGTGTGATCTGGGAGAAGTCGTCCGGACGTACGTTGCAAGAAACATTTATGGTGTATAGCGATTCCGTACTTGAACAGAGTAGGACCCGATAAGTTAAACCGTCAGAAGGAGGAAAAATCATGGGATACCAGCATGCCCTGCAAGGATACATTGCGGCGACGCTTGATGGGGAATGGAAATTAATCCATGAGCATTTAAGCTTGGGTTAGGATATAAAATAATGCCTCATAATGTATCATCCATATCTATATATTTATATCCAAATATTATGATATAATGAAGTTTACTATTTTTATAGGAGATGACTAGTCTGTGGGTAATAGTGTGTGATTAATAGCTTGAGTAAACTAGTTTGTTGAAATGAAGAATGATATATTTGTAGATTTGCCATACATAGGCTTCTGCAAACAGAACGTAAATGAATATTGTACGATGAAAAGGTGGAGATTGGCATGAAATTGTCGTTCCGGATTTTGGACTGGGAAGAAGAGAGACCCTACGAACTTTTGTTGATGGCTGATCCTTCAAAAGCAATTGTGGATGAATACCTGAGTCGGGGTGTTTGTTTTATTGCCGAGTACGAAGGAGAGATGGTTGGGGAGTTCGTATTGTTGAAGACTCGTCCAGAGACTGCGGAGATTGTTAATATTGCCGTACAGGAAGAACTGCAGGGACAAGGTGTAGGCAAACACATGATTAAGGAAGCGATGGAAGCTGCACGTAGATTGGGATGCCGAATTCTCGAGATTGGGACGGGCAACTCCAGCTTTCATCAATTGAAGTTATACCAACGTTGCGGTTTCCGCATTATCGGGGTTGATCGTGACTTCTTTGTGAGGCATTATGAGGAAGAGATTATAGAGGATGGTATCCGCTGTGTGGATATGATCCGTATGGCCATAGATCTGGATGCTGTTACAGAGGATGAAAACGAAAGGAAGAGTCCTTAAGTGAATCGGCATACACATATTGGGGTATATGGCTTGGTAGCTTGGGAGGGCCAATTCCTGTTGATTCATAAGGCTCGCGGAGCATATCAGGGGCAATGGGATTTACCAGGCGGAAGGCTGGAATTTGGCGAGCAGCCAGAGACTGCTCTTCATCGTGAGATTGAAGAGGAGACGGGCCTGACCCATCTACAAGTGATGATTCGTTCTGCGGAGTCTACGGTACTGGAATGGGTGTATCAAGGTGAGCCGGAAGAGTTGCACCATATCGGGATGTTGTATGATGTTGTTTTGACCGCAGCCAGTCAGCCGGATCATATCAAAAAAGAACCCGATGGTGAAGATTCGTTGGGCGCGGACTGGTTTACACTGGAGCAAGTTAGAGATCTTTCCCTAACGCCGTTTGCAGAGTATATGATTAGCAAAAGTACATCTTGATGTGCATCCTCAACTTTATTGTTAACTTAAATTTGATGAATCCAAAGAAGCTGCTCGGATAATTTATGTCTGGGCCAGCTTTTTGCTGTGGGTCTCCTGAAGAAAACCCCAATTATTTGTTGAATGTGACGTCAAATGGTTAATGTTTAACTTGACGGTTTGTTTTTGCACATAATGGACCACAATTCAATTAAGGAGGTAAAATGGGAGATCGTATGCCTATTTTGTTGTAATTAAGCGTTCGTTGTTCTACCCAAATTGATCGATTTATTCGATTCATCTAATTTATGCATCAATTGAACTAAAAATAGGAAATGCTCCTGAGCGTAAAAGTTTATAGAATAGATAGTAGAACATGGACTTCACTTGAAGAAGTGGAGAAAGTGTAACCTTCGAACGGATCAGGACAGTATTCGACATCTGTGCGACGGTATATACAATCATTGTTTTACTTTGATTTTGAAAACGCAGACAAACCTTGACGGGAGCGTCGGACTAACGTTACTACCACCAACAGCACGATTATTGGACTTCATGAAAAATTTCGCTTAAAATGTTGAACGAACGCAAATTACGGCTTAGTCAATGATTTCCGTCAAAAACTTATGACTAAATCAAGACGGAGGGAACGTCGATGACGATCGTGGAAGGCAACAAGAAGCCCTGGGAAAGTTACTATGGCCCCAATATGGGATACGTACAGGAACAATATGAATTATTCACTCAAGACCCTGGTTCGGTTACACCGGCTTATCGTGAACTATTTGAACAATGGGGTGCACCGCCGATGTCTGGCAGGGATGCACGCACAACCTTGAATTCCGGCAACGCCCAATCGGCTTCCGGAAGCGTAGACATTCAACTATTACAGAAAGCGGTTACAGCGGGTAAACTGGTATGGAACATCCGCACCTATGGTCATCTTGCTGCAGATATAGATCCGCTTGGAATCAGTGAAGATACAGACACATCTTTGCTGGAACCTCAGCATTTTGAATTAAACGAAGAAGATCTGAAAGCTTTGCCTGCTTCCCTGATCTGGGAAGGTGCAGATGGGCAGACAGCAACCGGATGGGATGCAATCCAACGTTTGCGTCAGATATACACTGGACCCATGGCCTACGAATTCAGTCATGTGCACGAAGTTCAAGAGCGTGAGTGGCTGAATCGTCGTGCGGAATCTCGGACATCACCGGCTCCACTTACGCCGAAAGAACGTAAGGCTTTGCTGGAACGTTTGGTTGAAGTCGAGCAATTTGAAGATTATCTTCACAAAACATTTGTTGGGCAGAAACGTTTCTCCATCGAAGGTAACGATGTGCTTGTGCCGATGCTGGATGAAGCTGTTCGCATCATGGCAGAAGCCGGATCAAGCCACATTCTGATGGGTATGGCCCACCGTGGACGGTTAAATGTACTGGCTCATGTTTTGGGCAAACCGTACAGCAAGATTTTCTCTGAATTTCATCATGCTCCGAACAAAGATTTGGTTCCATCGGAAGGTTCGACTGGGATCAACTACGGTTGGACGGGGGATGTCAAATATCATATGGGTGCCAACCGTTTTGTGAAAGACGGGGAAACTGTGCAGGCACGCCTTACTCTGGCGAATAACCCGAGCCATCTGGAATACGTTAATCCGGTTGTACAAGGGTTTGCTCGTGCGGCTCAGGATGACCGTCGTGACCCTGGATATCCGAAGCAAGACGTGACGAAGGCAGCTACCATTTTGATGCACGGTGATGCAGCATTCCCTGGAGAAGGGATCGTTGCAGAGACGCTTAACTTCAAAGCTCTGCCAGGATATCAGAATGGCGGAACCATCCATATTATCGTCAACAATCGTCTGGGTTTCACTACAGATAGCAATGATTCCCGTTCAACGTACTACGCAAGTGACCTTGCTAAAGGGTACGAAATTCCGATTGTACACGTGAATGCGGACAATCCGGATGCTTGTATTGCAGCCATTCGTATGGCAGCCGAGTATCGCAATCGCTTCAAAAAGGATTTCCTGATCGACTTGATCGGTTATCGTCGCTACGGCCATAACGAAACCGATGATCCCGAAACAACTCAACCTATCGTTTATGACAAGGTGAAAAACCATCCAACGGTAAGCCACTTGTATCAGGATCAGTTGAAAGAGGAATCGATTATCGATGATGCATCCATTACGAGCATTCGCGATGGAGTAACGAACAAATTAAAAGAAGCTTATGACCAGATGAAGAAAAATGAAGTGCATGAATATTATCAGCGGAAAATCAGTGAGCCGGAGGCTGTTACGATTACTCCGACTGCGGTACCGCTTGAGAATCTTCGCAGCATTAATGCCGATCTGCTGAAATGGCCTGAGAACTTCAATGTGTATCCGAAGTTACAGCGAATTTTGCAACGCCGGAGCACTTCCCTGAACGAAGGGGAAAAAGTGGATTGGAGCCTTGCGGAGACACTCGCATTTGCAACCATTCTGGCAGATGGCAAGCCAATTCGGATTAGTGGACAGGATGCCGAGCGTGCTACATTCGCTCATCGGAATCTGGTGTTGCATGATTCGGAGAATGGAGCAAAGTTCTGCCCATTACATCACTTGCCACAGGCAAGAGCATCCTTTGCAATCTATAACAGTCCGTTGTCTGAAGAATCCGTTGTTGGATTCGAATACGGATATAACGTATATTCACCCGATACACTGGTCATCTGGGAAGCTCAATTCGGTGACTTTGCCAACTGTGCACAGGTTATCTTTGATCAGTTTGTATCAGCGGGTCGTGCCAAGTGGTCTCAGAAATCCAGTCTGGTCATGTTGCTTCCACATGCGAATGAGGGTCAGGGACCTGAGCATACAAGTGCTCGTCTTGAACGCTTCCTTCAGCTTTGTGCAGAAGACAACATGACGGTTGCCAACTTGTCGAGTGCTTCTCAGTACTTCCACTTGTTGCGTCGTCAAGCTTCCTTGACTGAAACGGAAGATGCTCGTCCACTTGTGATGATGTCACCGAAAAGTCTCATTCGGAATCCGCGTGTTGCTTCACCGGCAGTCGAATTCAGTGAAGGCAAGTTTGAGCTTGTGCTGGAGCAAGCCGGACTGGGTACACAGCCGGATCGCGTAGAGCGCATTATTTTGTGCAGTGGCAAGATTGCCATTGACTTGGAAGATGCTTTTGAAAAAGATAAAGCTGATTGGTCATGGCTTCACATCATTCGAGTGGAACAGCTATATCCGTTCCCGGCAGAAGAGATTAAACGCATACTCGCACGTTTCAGCAATGTAAAAGAACTGGTATGGGTACAGGAAGAAAACAAAAACATGGGTGCCTGGACATACATGGAGCCTCGTCTTCGTGAAGTTGCCCCGGAAGGCACAACCGTTAGATACGAAGGTCGCCCGGAACACGCAAGTCCTTCCAGCGGTTATCAGCTTGTGCATAGTATGGAACAGCAACAGATTATTACATCTGCGTTGAAACAAACGACGAAGAATAATATTCCACTGGGGAGGTAACAGCTGTGAGTGAAATTAAAGTACCTGCAATGGGTGAGTCAATAACTGAGGGAACTGTATCCAGATGGATGGTTAAAGAAGGGGATACCGTTAATCAGGGTGATGTGCTTCTTGAACTGGAAACGGATAAAGTAAATATTGAGATCAGCGCAGAAGAAAGTGGCGTGCTGGAGAAGATCATTCGTCAGGAAGGAGAGACGGTAGTGATCGGTGAAACGATCGGTACACTCTCAGCTGGTTCTGGAGGAGGAAGCGGTGCACCCGCTTCCGAACCAGCAGCTGAAGAGAAAAAGGCCGTTACTCCTGCACCTGAAGCTCCAACACCACCACCAGCACCTGTTGCGGCAGCACCGGAGTCATCCGATAGTGCCAAGACGGCTTCACCGTCTGCCCGTAAGCTTGCACGTGAACGTGGTATCGAACTGGATCAGGTTCAGAGCAAAGATCCGATTGGACGGGTATACCAGGATGATGTGAAGAGTCATAACAATCAGGCGCCTGCTCCTGCTGCTCCACCTGCGAGTAAAGCTCCAGCAGCACCAAGTGCTCCGGCAGCTGGAAATTCAACCTATACCAAACCAGTGGAGCGTCAGCGGATGTCTCGCCGTCGTGCAACCATTGCGAAACGTCTGGTAGAGGCTCAGCAGACAGCAGCCATGTTGACTACGTTTAATGAAGTTGATATGACTGCGATCATGGATGTACGTAAACGCCGTAAGGACAAGTTCAAAGAGAAACATGAAATTAACCTGGGCTTCATGTCCTTCTTCACCAAAGCGGTTGTGGGGGCTCTGAAAAAATTCCCTACAATTAACGCAGAGATTGATGGCGAAGATGTTGTACTCAAAAAGTATTATGATATCGGCATCGCCGTATCTGCGAAGGAAGGACTGGTTGTACCGGTTGTGCGTGATGCAGATCGTCTGGGCTTTGCCGAGATCGAGAAGAGCATTGCGGACCTGGCATCCAAAGCTCGTTCCAACACGCTGGCGTTATCTGATCTGCAAGGTGGAACGTTCACCATCACCAATGGTGGAACATTTGGTTCCTTGTTGTCTACGCCAATTCTGAATACACCTCAAGTGGGTATTCTGGGGATGCATAAGATCCAGCTTCGTCCAGTGGCGATTGATGCAGAACGGATGGAGAACCGTCCAATGATGTACATCGCGTTGTCCTACGATCATCGGATTATCGACGGTAGTGAAGCTGTTCGTTTCCTCGTGACCGTGAAAGAACTGCTTGAAGACCCGGAATCCCTGTTAATTGAAGGTTAATCCATAACGTTTGATTATAGCTATCATTCATATCGCTTAACAAGAAAACCCCTGAACTGGAGCGCAGCGTGAGCTGTACATCCGATTCAGGGGTTTCTTTTGGCTCTTGGTATGTTGTCTCCGACTCTATTATATAGAGTCAGCCGTCTCAGTCAGGTTCAACGGACTAGGGGGTGTATTCGAGTCAGGGGTATTCCGCTTTACCCAGTTCACAACGTGCTGGGCCACTTCTGTTCGGTTAATCTCATGCAGCATTTCATGGCGTCCATCCGGATAAAGGTGATACTCAATATTCTCCAGGTGAAGTTTCTTATACTGCGAGACCAGATTAAGAACGCCTTTGCCATGAAGTCCGACAGGGTCCTTCTCACCTGAGAACAGGTATACGGGTTTGTGTTTGGGTATGCGCTCCATATTGTGTGGAAGATGGACTTCAAGCAGCAATTTGAAGAAGTCGCGGAAAAAGCCTGCTGTACAGACGGCTCCGCACAGGGGGTCATCAATGAATCGCTGAACCTCTTGTGAGTCCCGGGACAACCAATCAAACGGTGTCGTTGCAGGACGGAAAGAGCGGTTAAATCCACCAAATACAATCGCGTTGAGCAGCATGCTGGGATGGGTAGCCCCCTGAATGCCGCACTGCAAGAAGGCCAGCTTCTCTCCAAATCGGAGCAGACCGCGTCTGCCGTTTGTCCCGGATAAAATAAAGGCATGGTACTGCTCATGACCAGCGTACATGAGATGTTGTACCAAGAATGAGCCCATGCTGTGTCCCATTAGAAATAGGGGCACCCCAGGATTCTCCTTGGCGGCTACTTCGCCCAGATTGATCATATCACTCGCCATCCAGCGGAAGGCATCGATACCAGCATTACCAAGCAACTTGGCATTCTCCACAGTTTTGCCATGACCCCGATGGTCATTTGCATAAACCGCATAGCCATTTTGGGTAAGGATGTCAGCAAATTCGGCGTATCGGGCTGCTGTCTCGCCCATGCCGTGTGCAATTTGCACTACACCTTTAACGTTGCATTCCGGATCGGGAAGCCAGCGGTACACATGAATACGGGTACCTTCACTAGCGACCAAGGCAAAGGTAGATTCCTGCATCTCGTGTAATTCCTCCTTCACAGGTTACATATAAGCTTGATTTAGGGCAGATAAGAGCGAAGAACAGTGGTATTCCCGTTCAATGTATAAGAACCCAGATTGGCTGGCAAGAGATAACATTGTCCAGCTTTCAATTCAATGCTGTCTGATTCAGCATGTGCCCACTCCAAAGTTCCTTCTCCTTCACAGACAACGAGAATCGTGAAGCTGTCAGGATTGGTGGAGAGTTCCCAACGTTTGTTCACAATACCTTTTTCAACTACAAAATAAGGGCATTCCGCAAGCTTGAGCCATTCACCAGGAGTAGCGTTATTTGTTTTCATCGTTGAGGCACCTGCGCCCTCATAGGCGGTGACATTTAATGAGTCTTCAACATGCAACTCGCGTGGTTTGCCATCCAGTCCTGGACGATTGTAATCGTATATCCGGTACGTCGTATCCGAGTTTTGCTGAATCTCAGCGACAACGACACCTGCACAGAGCGCATGCACTGTTCCGGCAGGGATAAAGAACGTATCACCAGCTTCTACAGGTACCTGACGAAGGGTATCCATCACCGTGCCGTTTTCCAATGCTTCTTTTAATGTTGCCCGATCAACGCCTTCGTTCAAGCCATAGATGATGTGTGCGCCCGGTTTTGCGTCGAGTACATACCACATTTCTGTTTTGCCAAGCTCGCCAGGAGGAAGTGCCTCATACTCGTCAGTTGGATGAACCTGAACGGACAGGTCATCGTTGCAGTCAAGCAACTTAATCAGAAGGGGGAAACGGCCGCCTTTTTCAGAGACACCTTTGGTTCCAAGCCATTCGGTGCCCAGTTGTTCACGAACTTCATCCAGACCTTTGCCAGCCAGTGCTCCATTTAATACCTTGGTTGTACCGTTGGGATGATCCGCAATCATCCATCCTTCTCCGATATGTCCTTCAGGGGGCGTAAGGCCGAATTGCTCCAGCGCACGACCGCCCCACACACGTTCTTTGAACTCAGGTTGGAATTGTAATGGGTATGGCGTAGACATCAGTAATCTCTCCTCTAGTATATGAAATGGTGGATCGCTTTAATCAGTCATGGGCATGTAGTCGCCATGAGCAAACAAGTGAATACGTTTGCATATGTAGATGTAGAACACAGATCGCAGTAAGAAAAAGCCGTTAATAGCTCGCCTTGCGATTGTGTCTAGTTTATTGTATTTGGTGAACAAAGGAAATTATTTTTTCTCGATTCCGATCAGAAAAGGAGAAGTTTCTCGCTGCAATTGGCGATAGATCACAACCTGTGCCTGTTCCACCGGAAGGGCAGAGGACCAGTCCAATACAGCTTCTGCTTCCTGTGCCCCTCCGTCATGACCGGGGTAGAGCACAACCGTAATAATTCCGCGAGGACGTAATAAAGCGAGTGCGGCTTCGAGTGCAGCGATTGTGCTGTCTGTCTCGGTGATGATGGAGGAATCTGCACTTTCTGAAGGCAGGTACCCCAGATTGAACATAACTGCACCAACCGTACCAAGCCATGACTCAGGAACTGCTTCTGCCATTCGATCATGGCTTAGTTGAAGCATGGAGATGGAGCCAAGCTTGGCTTCATCATTTTGTTTTCGAATCCGGGCCTGTGCCAGCGTGAGGGCTTCACTTTGAATATCGAATCCAATGACTTGACCACGCCGGCCTACTTGTTGTGCCAAAAATAGTGTGTCTGCTCCTGTGCCAACCGTTGCATCTATGGCCAGATCACCTGGCTGCAGACGGGAAGCAATCCACTGATGTGCACAGCTGAGAACTGAAAGAAAGCCCATCTATGCTCGCCTCCAATACTTACCTTGCCATGAATCCCGCTCTCGCAGCTCACGATCAATGGAGTTCAACACTTCCCATTTGTTCATGGACCACATCGGTCCAATCAACAGATCACGCGGTGCGTCGCCTGTAAGACGGTGTACGATCATTTCCGGTGGAAGCATCTCCAGTGTATCTACGATCAGCTTGATATACTCGTCCTGATCCAAAAAACGTAAAAGACCAGCTTCGTATTGCTTCACCATTGGTGTTTTGCGCATCAGATGCAGCAGGTGAATCTTGATTCCCTGTACATCCATATTGGCAACTGCCCGCCCAGTGTCCAGCATCATCTCATGTGTCTCTTGAGGCAGACCATATATGATATGTGTGCACACACGTATATTCCGTTTGCGCAGTTTCTCAACCGCTTCTTCATAACACTTCGTGTCGTGCGCGCGATTAATCAATGTTGATGTGGAATCATGGATGGTTTGAAGCCCCATCTCAACCCACAGGTAGGTGCGCTCGTTCAGTTCAGCCAAATAATCAACAACGTCATCTGGCAAACAATCCGGGCGAGTGGCGATGGACAAACCAACGACACCGGGTTGCTCAAGAATTTCTTCAAAATACTCGCGCAGCTCCTCAACCGGAGCATACGTATTCGTATAGGCTTGGAAGTAGCCAATATAATGGGCTTTAGGCCACTTGAGGTGCTGTTTATCTCGAATTGTATTAAACTGGGTGACCAGATCTTCACGTCTGCTGCCAGCAAAATCGCCTGATCCACGCGCACTGCAGAAGGTGCAACCACCTTTGGCAATGGAACCGTCGCGGTTGGGACAGGTGAATCCAGCATCCAGCATTACTTTGAAAACCTTATTGTTAAATTGATCTCGCATCTCATAATTCCAGGTATGGAATCGTTTATCTCCCCACAGGAGAGGGGACTGTAATGCAGGTGCATTCATCTTCAGGGTACTCCTTTGGCTGTCGAATTACCGTAATCATACGTGAACAAAAGAAGAAGCGCTATGCGATTTCCGTCATAGACGATGGATAGCGATTATAGGTGTCTTCATGAACTTTTATCATTGTATCAAAAAACTAAAAAAAAAGGGAATCGAAACGCAAAAATAGGCCGTAAAATCAAGGTTTTTCCCTTGCTATAGTTTACACCTTATGTTATATTTGAATCAGCGTCAGACACCATCTAATGGGTATTATTCATCATAGCATTTGAATCAACGTTGACGTCATGGACCATACTATACCGTGAGGTGATATGAATGAATTCCCAAGTTAAAAACAATGAATTGAATCATGTGTCTGTTGAATTGACGGCAGAAGAAGCACTGGCTTTAACAGGTGTTCGTTTTAATGGAAATCCGAAAGTGAAAGCGGCTGCAAGACAAAAAGTTCGCGATGCTTTCGAAAAGACATTTGATTTTTCACACCAAGATAAGGTAGACTATGAACTACTAAAGTAGTTGGACCCCAATTCCAAATAAATCGAAGAGGGAATCTTTGAGATTTGCCCAAAGTGGCAGATCCGAAGATTCCCTTTTCATTGCTCTTTACAATTTGCCAGTTCTTCGGCAAAATAAGTCTGAGACAAGTATGGGACAAACGGAGGAATAAAATGCGTTTACGTGGCAGAAAAGGGATAAGAGAAAATCTGGAGCAGCAAGTTGATCTTGTTGTACTGGACCCCAAGCAACATAAAGGAAAATGGTCTGAACTGTTTGGCAATGATCACCCGATCTTCGTGGAATTTGGTATGGGTAAAGGTCAATTTATCAGCCAAATGAGTTATAAATATCCGGAATTTAATTTCATCGGTATTGATATGTATGATGAACTGGTGCGTCGTGCCAGTGAGAAAGCTCGTAATGCGTGGAGTCAGGCTGATGTGGAGACACCTCCGAACCTGAAGCTTGCGCTGGCGAATATTGAACAGATCGAAGAAGTTTTTGAACCGGAAGAACTGGAACGCATTTATTTGAACTTCAGTGATCCTTGGCCAAAAGCAAAGCATGCACGTCGTCGTTTGACGCACCCGCGCTTCCTGAAGAAATACACGGAATTGCTTAATCCCAAAGGTGAGATTCATTTCAAAACCGATTCGGAGACGCTGTTTGATTTCTCACTCAACGCCATTGCCGACTTCGGCCTGCAAATGACCAATATTTCTTTGAATCTGCATCGTGATGGTTTGAATGAAGAACATGTGATGACGGAGTACGAGCAGAAATTCATGGGTAAAGGTATGAACATTCACCGGGTTGAAGTGATTGTGGGTGAAGAGGCCTTGCGTGAGTATCAGCAGACACGTCTGGACAAGTATAAAGTTCGTGAAGCTTCGGATGAGTCTGGCGAAGATCAGGAACAGGAATAAATCGAAATCTAATTTAAACTCAATTAAGTAGAGCGACACATGAGGTGAATGATTCATTCTCATAAGTCGCTCTTTTTTTGCATTAACAATCGATGTGCATTACTCCATAAACTCAAGTCTGGGATGATTTCAGAAGTTTTCTGAATGAAATTCTTTGCGGCGATAATCGTTTGGTGTAACCCCGTTAAACTTTTTGAACATGCGATAGAAGTATGAACTGTTGGTGAACCCGGTTCTCTCGGCAATGTCGGCAACGGAGTTCTCGGTCTCTACCAGCAGATGCTGTGCCTTGGCTATGCGGGTTTCGTTAATCACGTCCGTGAGCCCTTTCAGGGTAAGCTGTTTGTAGAGCCTGCTTACATAGATGGGCGACATGCCCAACTCATCTGCGATAGAAGTTAGACATAGATTGGGGTCCGCATAGTCCCGCTCAATAATGCCATTGATTTTACGAATCAACTCTTCGTGCTTCAGCGTACGTTTCTCCTCCACTTTGGAACCAAGCTCATCAAACATCCGATAGAAGTGTTCATGTACTTCACTGATGTCTTCCGCGTCTTTGACAGGCAACATTAGACCATCCGAGACTGAATTAAGCGTGAGTTGATTATTCTTCTTGAGGGTATTTCGTACATGGTTCAGTGTCATCGTCAGATGGGATAAGGCTAGCTGGAAGACGGTAAATGGATATGCAGCTGTTTCGCCCACGATATCTGCATAGACTTGTTTTGCTTCTTGCGTCTTACCTGTCATTAGATGATCGACAAGTTGTCTTTCCTTACCTGCTGGGAATGCGTACTCCTTGGCGTGATAAGCCATGATGTCAGAGGTATAGATCAGACAGCCTGGTCCCATGAACAAACGATGCAGTGAGGCTTCGGCTGATCTGGTGTAGGATGCAATACTGTCTTCCAATGAATCTTCTTCCGTGCCGATCGTACAGGAGATGGAGCATTTCAAATGGGTCATTACAGCAGCCTGCATCATGCGCAGCAGCTCTTCGATTCGATTAGGGGCAGGTTGCCCAAGTTCATCGCTTTCCTCTTTTTCATTGAAGATGAGTGTGATCAGATCACCGCCCATGTCCACAGCTTCCGCATTGTAGTGGAGATCGGCTGTCTCGGTGCATATGTTCATCATGGCGTATTTTACAAGCTGGGTCTCATCACGATACGTTTCGCTAAATTCGGTAAAATGGTCAATACGCAGCAATACCAGTCTGGATGCACGCTGAACATCAATGGAGGAACCATAGAACTTCATCCGTTCTTCCAGCATCCCTCCAGTTACTGTTTCGCGGCCTTGCAGGGCCCCTCGTAGAAAATCCTGCCGTAACAAATGAAGACTGCCACGTCGCTCTGCTTCCATCACACGTAAACGAACAAGTACCTTATCAATAGGGTGATATAGTTTTCGGGACACAAGGTAAGAGAGCAGTAACCCTGCGAAGAGAAGTCCAACACAAAACAGAACGGTATGTGTGCGCATACTCCGTATATCTGAGGTAATCAGATCATAAGGTGTTATTCTCACATAACGCCAACCCAGATCATCGGGAGCGGTATAGGTGATGAGCGATTTTTCTCCGTCGACCTTCTCGGTAAAGTAAGCTGATTGCTCCGTATCCTGCATAATTGGCTTCATAAAAGCTTCGCTGGAGAGATTTTTCATCAATGCACGGTCGCCAAAGTCAGATAAAAGGTCTCCCTTCTCATTCACGATAAAGGTCTTGCCTGGTTGATCCACAGCATTCATATTTGGACTGAGCCAATCATCCTTGATATTAACGATGACAGCGTAGTTTAGTTTGGCATTGTCATTGATCGTGTCATAACAGAGATAGGTGTAGCTGTTAACCTCTGTCGCTTCGGTAGAACCGACCTGATATGTACGCGGGATGGGAACAAAAGGTTTATAGTCATGGAAGTTCTGGAGGATACTTTTAATCCCCTGATCGTCGATCTCCGAGATGGACTGCTGCCCATTGCGCACGTCGGAACTGATAAAGAATTCATTGCTTTTGGAGTTATATACATAGATGGATTCGATAAAGGGAAGGGACATACGGTAGTTGTCTAGCTGCTCCATCGCCGATGTGATCTCATAGATATTTGGTTTGGAATAAAGCAGTAATGAAGAGATGGTGTAGTCCTGATAGATCTGATATGACAATGATTTTGCAGTCTCGGTCATTTTCGCCACTTCACGGCTGGTTTGTGTAAGACTGTTCATATCTGTACGATACACCTGGCGAAGAGCAATCCGATTATAGTTGACGTACAAAATAGTAGAAGCCACAAGTAAGGTAGCGACGGTACTGATAATAATGCCGATCAGAATCCGTGTGAAGACCTTCTGACTGTCCTCTGAACGTTTACGCATTCTGTTTCCCCCTCAGACCTCCTATTTTGGGTGAACAACATAGAATTTCATATACATATGTGAGGCTTCATATATCGATGTACAGAAGAGCAAGAGTAACTTGAATTATATATTATGTATGCGTTTACATCAATGCTGGACAGGCCATTTTGCCTGTTTTCTCTACATAAAGTTCAACTTTCGCTGGATTGTTCACTAGGTGTAGCCTATGCACGATATCAACATTTGTGAACGGATGTGTGTGGATGTCTGTTCATTTCATAGTTCGTTCATGTTGTTCATAGTTCATTTCGCAGAATCGTTCATTTTCTGAAGGGAAGCTTCAGTATCCGTGAGTGAAGAGAGCATCTACAATAAAAAGAGAGCTCCACCACGCAGCACCGCAAGAAATTCGGGAGGGATCGAGCCATGCTCAAAGAATTGAACAAAAACAAAATCATGTTTCTGATGCTGTTGCCCACGCTGATCTTTTTTCTGATTAACTCCTATTTTCCGATGGTCGGCATCTATTATGCGTTCACCCGGTATGATTTTGAAGGCGGATTATTTGGCAGTCCATTTGTCGGCCTGGAGAACTTTAAGTTCCTGTGGCAATCCGGAATGCTGCTGAAGCTCACAACCAACACTGTGGGTTACAATCTCGCCTTCATTATATTAGGAAACGGTCTGGCGATCTTCTGCGCGATCATGCTTAGCGAGATCCGGGGCAGGTTATTCAAAAAAATCACGCAATCCGTCATGTTTTTGCCGTATTTCATCTCATTTGTACTATTAAGTGTAATCGCTTACAACATGTTTAACTACGAGTCGGGTTTTGTGAACACGGTGCTCAAACGTTTTGAGGCCGGCCCGGTCGACATTTATAACACACCCTGGATCTGGGTGTTCCTGATCATCATCTTTTATCTGTGGAAAAATCTCGGATACAGCATGGTCATTTATCTGGCCGCCATAACGGGTATCAGTGACGAGTATTATGAAGCCGCCCGAATCGACGGGGCCAATATATTTCAGCGGATCTGGTACATTACGGTACCCATGCTGAAGCCAACCTTTGTCATCCTGCTCCTGTTCTCGCTTGGCAGCATTATGAAGGGGCAGTTTGATCTGTTTTATCAACTGATCGGCAACAACGGGGTGTTGTACAACGCAACAGATATTATTGATACGTATGTGTACCGTTCACTGAAAGTAACGTTTGATATCGGGATGGCAACGGCTGCTGGTCTGTATCAGTCCTTGTTTGGATTCATTTTGATCATGACCGTCAACTATATTATCCGCAAAGTAAATGAGGACTACGCCTTGTTCTAGAACGCCCGTAGGGCAGGAGGGAGAACGATCATGAACACGCCAATGAATACTCACACTCGTACGAATACGCGTCTCAGAGATTCGGAATTCACTTTCATGTTTCAACTGATTTCCTACAGCTTCATCATCATTTTATCAATCATGTGCTTGCTACCGTTTCTGCTGATTTTATCCGGTTCATTCAGCAGCAACGAGTCCATTGTGAGGGATGGTTATCACCTTTTTCCAACGGACTTTTCCCTGGAAGGTTACAAAATGGTGTTCAAATTCCCGACTCAGGTACTCAAGGCTTATGGGGTAACGGTCTTTACAACGGTGGTGGGGACTACGCTAGGGCTGTTCCTCATCACGATGGCTGGATTTGTGCTCCAGCGTAAGGATTTTAAATATCGGAACACGTTCTCGTTTTTTATCTACTTCACAACCCTGTTTGGTGGGGGACTTGTACCTTGGTACATTATGCTGGCGAACTACTTCAATCTCACAGATACGTACACCGTACTGATTTTCCCGGGGTTGATGACGCCATTCCTCATTATCCTGATGAAAAACTTCATTCGCTCGGCAGTGCCGGATGAATTGATTGAGTCCGCCAAAATTGATGGAGCGAATGACTTCCGCATCTATTTCAGCATTGTGTTGAAACTGGCGATGCCTGGTATCGCAACCGTAGGTCTGTTTCTGGCACTAGGGTACTGGAATGACTGGTTTACCTCATCCCTCTTCATTAACAACCCGGATATGTACCAACTGCAATTTTATCTCTACAACACGATGAACACGATTACATTCATTGACCAGATGGCGATTGGCACAGGGATCACGCTCAGTCAGGATGTGCCTACCGAATCAACCAAGATGGCAATGGCGATCGTTGTAACGGGACCGATTTTGTTCCTGTATCCGTTTGTACAACGTTATTTTGTGAAAGGACTCACCATTGGTGCAGTGAAAGGTTAGAATGTGAACACGCTGTGGGTGTCAGGCCATTGAGATCATCTCCGGTCTGACAAATGGCGAGTCTGCGCTAACATATAAAGGTTCACCACAAAAAGGGAGGATGCGTATGCGTAACAAAACAATTCGGCACCTGTCTCTGGTACTTGCCCTGATGTTGTTCGCCGGGGTACTTGCCGCATGTAATAACGGTTCGGGGGGATCGACGCAAGGAAGTGAGCAGGGAGGAACATCCGGGAACAAAGGAGAGAAAGTCACGCTCCAATTTTACATGCTTGGAGATGCTCCGAAAGATCTACCTGTTATTGAATCCGAGATCAATAAGCTGGCGGAGGCTGATCTGAACGTCAATGTGAAATTCAACTACACCTCATGGACCGACTGGGATCAAAAATATAAACTGCTGCTGTCTTCCGGACAGCCGATCGATCTGATCTTCACAGCGGATTGGACATTCTACCAGTCCTATGCCAAGAAGGGTGCGTTCCTGCCACTGGATGAAATGCTGCCTACAGCAGCGCCAGCACTGAAAGCTCATGTACCTGATGACATGTGGAATGCTGTCAAGATCAATGACAAAATCTATACTGTTCCTTCCACTTGGATTGAGTATGTAACCGAGGGAATTGCGTACCGTGAGGACTTGCGCGAGAAGTACAATCTTCCGAAACCGGAATCCTTGGAGACGCTCGAAGCGTATCTGGAGGGCATCAAAGCCAACGAACCCAATATGATTCCGATTGCGGATAGTAATGCCAACCATACCCATGGTATTCGTCAATTGACATCCAAGCTGGTTAATACAGCAGGTCAACTTCCATATGGACTGGATATTATGTATGACACACCATCGACCGTGACGTCCTACTGGGGATCGGAGCAACACCTGGAAGACCTGAAAACATACAAACGCTGGATGGATAAAGGCTTTTTCCCGAAAAACGTACTGAATGTAAAAGATACATCCAACTCATTGTTGCAAAATGGAAAAGCGGCTGTTGTTCTGTCCGGGGAGAACCCGAACAAATTTAATGCAGATGTCATCAAGGTGCAGTCTACTCATCCAGATTGGAAACTGGCTTATTTCCCGTACCCGAATGCGAAAGGGTTTGCACAACCGGTTCACCCGATCCACAATGGTTTTGCGATTCCGCGTAGCAGTAAAAATCCGGAAAAAGCATTGGCATTTTATGAGAAACTTGTGACAGACAAACGATATAACTGGTTGACTGAATACGGCGTTGAAGGCAAAAACTTCGAGGTAGATAATGGATACTACAAAATGGTCGGAGATGCACAAACCAACGGCTTCCCGCGTGAAGGCATGAATGGCTGGGCTTGGCGTAATCCGGAATTCATGCTCTATGATAAAACCTTTGATGATGTCCTGACCATGTTTGAAGATCTCGACAAAATCAAGAAGCCGGATATTTATACCGGATTTGCTGAAGACTGGACACCGTATCAAGCCGAGAAGGCTGCATTGGAACAAGTGGAAAAACAATATCTGTATCCGCTTAATGTAGGTTTGGTGGCAGACGTAGAGGCTGGATTGAACACATTTATGGAGAAGGCTAAACAAGCAGGATTGGAAAAAATTCAGGCAGAATACACCAAGCAGTGGCAGGAGTATTTGAAGTCTACAGGCATACAATAGTTTGTACTTTCCTTCATAAAGAAAAGGTGCCTTCTGATTCGAAGGCACCTTTTCAATGTGGTTGCAGGCTTGTTTGAAGCCGTTGGTTAGAGGCATGATTGGACGAAGAATACGGGAAGCGACATCCTAATGGGATAAATTCATAAACGGGCCTCTTCTGCGGATGAAGGACGAACGTCCTCCAGCAGATCGATAATACTTTGAGCGCTCTGCATTGGATGAACCTTGGCGATTTCAGCCAGATGACGTTTGCGTTTACGTACAACATCCGGGTAGTGATGCAACAGCTTGTTCATCCATTTAACCACTACGTCGGGCGAAGTTATGGGTTCTCCCAACCCTCTTGCCGTAAAATAATGGACGTTTTCTTCTTCCTGACCAGGTATAGGATTGTGGAACAACATGGGAATTCCTTTGGCCAAGCCTTCACTGCATGTCATTCCCCCAGGTTTGGTAATCAGAAGGTCGGATACTTCCATTAATTTGTCCACTTCGTTGGTGTATCCCATAATGTGAATGTTTTCTTTGCGATACATGGGGTTCTGTTCCATGCTGATCCGTGTTTTATCGTTGCGACCGAGACAAAAAATGATTTGAATATCTTCATGCCAGCGTGTCAGCAGCGGATGGACCAGCTTGTCGCTGAGCATTCCCCAACCGCCGCCCATCACCAGTACAGTAGGCATGTTCTTGAGGTTAAATCTGCTTCGGATCTCTTCTCGCCCGGGATGTTCCCAGAAATTTGGATGCACCGGAATGCCCGTGACTCGAATGTTTTCTGTAGGTACGCCTCGTAGCATTAGTTTGGACTTAACCTCATCTGAAGAAACCAGATAAAGGTCTACTTCACGGTTAATCCACGTCCCATGTGCATCATAGTCGGTGATGACTGTGCATAGCGGAACCTGTACACCCAGACGCTTCAGTCTGGATATGACAGCACTTGGAATCGGATGTGTACAGACGATCGCATCGGGACGTAACTGGCGCACAACGCTACGTGTGTGTGTATAGAACAGTTTATGCAACGCCAGTGTTGTCAGCCTGTTCAATGATTTTTTATATTGGTGTCTGTATACGTATCCGAAAAGTTTGGGTTGGTTGGTAACCGTTTTTTTGTATGCTGTTATAATCAGAGGTGCAACCTTTGGATTTAAGAAACTTCCCAGTTCAAGCACTTTTGTCTGCACGTCTGGCGAGAGCTTTCGCAAATTGCTGGACAGTGCATAGGCGGCTTGAGTATGACCCGTACCAAAGCCTTCAGATAATAGTAATACTCTTTTTTTCTCCACGCTTACTTCACCTGTTCCTGCTAGGTTTTTCTGAGTCTAACATATCGGCTTTAAGACCAGAATGCAACTGTTACAAGTGCGACTAAAGTACCTATTGTGGCACCCGCCAGAACATCGGAAGGATAGTGTAACCCCAGATAAATTCGAGAGAATCCGACAATAAGGGCCACAGGCAACAAGATTAGCAATAAGATCGGATCAGTGGTCATAAAGGGAACTGTGACCGAAAAAATGGCAGTTGTGTGCCCTGAAGGAAACGAGTGATCCGTCAGTGGATTACGGAACGTAATTGTATCCGGCAAGGCCAGATAAGGTCGAATGCGGGGATACAATTTTTTCGCGATGGCTACAGGGATGTGGCTGACCGCAAGGGCGATACATGCCTGGAGTCCTGTTGTGCTCCATGGAGCTGGAGCAAGCAGCCAGATTAACAACGATATTGCAATAGATGAAGTTGCTCCACCCAGATGGGTGAAATAATACAGCCAAAAATTCATAAAACGATTATGAAGTCGGCCGTTGATCCACATAAAAACATTTCGATCATAATCTTGAAACTTTAAGAATAAACGGCTCATATTGGCCTCCTGCCAGTCAGGCCGCCCGTAATGGCGGCATTATTTCCGGTGATTTTCTGCATCCGGTTTCGTCCTGATTAGTATATAACCGTTTTTCATGAACTTGAGGTTATTTCAGGTATATGTTTATCATATTTTTAAATGTTGTCCTTTTCAAGGAGAACCCATGTAAAGAACGTGAAATTCATGTTAAAGAGTGGATATATACCCATCTTAACTTTTTGACTTGGGTCAGCCAAAAAAGATACAATGATTCAACATGGCTGAAATGAGGTAAAAAAATGTGAGTTCTGTTTCAAACTTTTTGAGGTCTGTTTGCGTTATTTGTTATAGAGCCTCTGACGAAGAATAACATGCTGATGAAAAAAGCAGGGACTTTAGAAATAAAAATCAAGTAAACGGCTGAAAATAAGATATAACAGGCATGAATGCGAGGTTGTGGTATCACGAAGTGTCTATTCAGCGTTTAAAGATCACATTTCTGCTTCAAAAAGTGGAATTGGGGTTTTGACAAATGACTGAAAAGGATACAGAATCGATAAAGCAGCCAACTGATAGCAACCAAGCTTTGAAACATTGCCTGATATATTCACGTAGTACACAAAAGAACAGGGTCATATTCTGCAGATCAAAAAAAAATAAATTGCAGAATCAGGAAGAGAAATGCTTGAGTAAACTGGGTTTTGAAAAAAAGGGGGTAACAGAGAACGATGTTGGACGCTATATTCGTCACGATGCAGGTCATTCTGGCACTGCTAGCCGTGTACCAATTCACGTTTTCGCTGTTCGGTCTGATTAAGAAAAAGAAAAAGAAACATTATCCGGCGACAAAATCATTCGCTGTACTCGTCGCAGCACACAATGAGGAACAAGTCATTGGTGCCTTGATGGAGAACTTGAAACAACTTGATTATCCGGAAGATCTGTACGATGTGTTTGTCATCTGTGACAACTGTACGGATGGAACGGCTCAAATTGTCAGAGAGCATGGATTAAACGCCTGTGTACGTACCAATGCCGATTTAAGAGGTAAAGGGTACGCCATCGAATGGATGCTTAAGTACCTGTGGAAATTGCCACGTCAGTATGACGCAGTTGTTATGTTTGACGCGGATAACCTGGTTGACCGCAACTTCTTGCTTGAGATGAATGATGACTTGAACAATGGTTCGCGTGTTATCCAAGGATACATTGATACGAAAAATCCGGAGGATTCCTGGATTACTGCAGCTTACGGTGTATCTTACTGGTACATCAACCGTTTGTGGCAGTTGTCTCGTCATAACTTGAATATGGCGAATTTCCTCGGAGGAACCGGAATGTGCTTTGAGACCAACCTGTTGAAGGAAATTGGTTGGGGTGCAACAAGTCTGGTTGAGGATCTGGAGTTTACGATGCGCAGTGTGCAACGTAATGTGTATCCTGTTTTCAACTATGACGCCAAAGTATTTGATGAGAAGCCATTAACATTCAAAGCTTCCGCGAGACAACGTCTGCGCTGGATGCAAGGTCACTTTACAGTTGCGCGTAGATACTTCTTCCCGCTGCTATGGCAGTCCATTAAGGAAAGAAGCTTGGTGAAATTCGACCTTGCTATCTATGGAGCCAATGTCTATGTGGTGTTGCTTACGTTCCTGATGACGGCTGTGATGTGGGTAGACATGGCGATATTCAGTGGTCCGCACATTGCTAATATTTATGGATACTTCCCGTTATGGGTTGGGTTCGTGGCTATTGGTTTGAACATTCTGACGTTCCTGTTGTCCATGGCGCTGGAGAAGGTTACCTTTGCCAAAGTTTATCTATATCTGATTTTGTTCCCGATCTACCTGCTGTCTTGGTACCCAATTACGTTCTACGCTTTCTTTACGCAGAACAACAAACAGTGGAGCCACACTCAACATACACGTGTTGTACGGTTGGATGAGGTGCAAAGCAAACAAGGGTAAGGAACCTACATTTGATACTTTGTTTACATCTGATATCACAAATGTGTAATTCACGAAAAAAAAGTTGTGAGAATGTTGACAATGTATTTCATGGGTGATATAGTATTCAAGTGCCTTAAAGCGAATAGCAATGGAATCACAAGCAGAAGTCCGACTTCTCACCTGATCAACGAACATGTTGGCTGGTCAACGATCCCAATAATTTATGAAGTGTATACTCATGAAGAATTGTGTTGATTACAGGGATGTCGGTAGCTTGACCGGCATCCCTTTTATTTTTGTGTAACTGGATATTCAAAATGACCTGGAGGTGGACGATTATTAGTAAAGATCACATGATTAATGATGAGATTCGGGCGAAGGAAGTACGCCTTGTCGGAGCTGAAGGAGAACAAATTGGGATTACGCCCATTCGCGAAGCACTGCAAATGGCGATTGACCTGAATTTGGATCTGGTCAATGTGGCACCACAGGCTAAACCGCCGGTGTGTCGTATTATGGACTATGGCAAATTCCGCTATGAGCAACAAAAGAAAGATAAAGAAGCCCGTAAGAACCAGAAAATTGTTGATATTAAAGAAGTATGGTTCCGTTCCAATATTGAGGAGCACGATTATCAAACGAAGCTTCGTAATGTAGTTAAGTTTTTGAACGAAGGCGACAAAGTGAAATGTTCTGTTCGTTATCGCGGACGTGAAATTGCACATGCCGCGATTGGTCAACGGATTTTGGAGCGCGTTAAGGTAGAAGTTGCAGAACTTTGTACTGTTGAACGTCAACCGAAATTGGAAGGCCGCAGTATGATCATGATTTTGGCTCCTAAAGCCTGATAACATTGGAGGAGGAAACACAAAATGCCTAAAATGAAAACACACAGCAGTTTGAAAGGACGCTTCAAAATTACCGGTTCCGGTAAGGTCCTTCGTTACAAAGCTCACAAAAACCACTTGCTTTCCCACAAATCCAAACGTGCTAAGCGCGTTCTGAACGGTAACCCAGTTATGGCTGCCGGGGATGTTAGACGTTTGAAACAAGGCTTGGCTAACTTGAAAGGCTAATTTTAATTAGTACATTCCGTATGGGGGATCGGCTACGGCCGTACACATACCACGGATACATTTATATTTATTTGGGAGGTTCTTTAATATGGCAAGAGTAAAAGGCGGTTTTGTAGTACGTCGTCGTCATAAAAAGGTTTTGAAACTGGCAAGAGGTTATTTCGGTTCCAAACACCGTATTTTTAAAACAGCTAACGAGCAAGTAATGAAATCCCTGGTATACGCATACCGTGACCGTCGCAACACGAAACGTAACTTCCGCAGACTGTGGATCGTTCGTATCAATGCTGCAGCACGTATGAATGGTTTGTCTTACAACAAACTGATCCATGGTTTGAAACTTGCTGGAGTAGACATGAACCGCAAAATGTTGGCTGATCTGGCCGTTAACGACATCAATGCGTTCAACTCTTTGGCTACTGTAGCTAAAGGCAAAATCAACGCTTAAAATGTATGATACAAGCCGCCGTACCTATATGGCGGCTTTTTTTACGGCTTGGGAAGAAATTCGAGGATGAATCTCTGAATGAGTAGAGCGAATAGGCTGTAGTCTGGAAGGGAACAATGAAACCAGATAACTGGTGAATAACGTTCCATGGGAATACATAAAATACGAACGGTGAAATAATACAAATAAAAACAGGTAAATCCCTCTCATCACTAAAGTTCGCGATATGTTTTTGTTATATAACATCACATCGTTGTAACGTTAGTGTGTTAAAACGCTAAATTATTAAGCGTTTTCAATAAAAAAAGAACAAAAATATGTGATATTTGGTGATGAAACATCTGGATTTTAACACTGGTTGATTGTATAATCACCTCTAGTAGGCTAGTCCTAGATTTTTCTCTCCATGTCATAATGTTCGGTTTTTCGACAGATGATAGGATGTTACAAGGGTGAGAATGCGCTTTTAATGTCGAAGAAACCATACATTCTGCATAAAAGTCATTCCTGCTATCTGTTAACCGTTCAATTGTAGGCTGGATTGGAATGAGGGATATATCATTAAGGGGGAAAAAGAGAAATGAAAAAGATGCTCAGCTTGTCATTGGTAATGTTGCTGGCGGTATCGGTTATGCTCGCAGGTTGCGGTAGCAAACCGAAAGAAGAAACAAATGCCGGAGGAGATAAAGGTGGCACACCCACTGAAGAGAAATCCGATCTCAAAATCGGTATGGTTACTGACGTAGGTGGAGTTAATGACAAATCCTTTAACCAATCCGCTTGGGAAGCTCTGCAAGCGACTGAAACAGAAACAGGTACTGCTGTTAAATACCTGCAAAGTAAATCCGATGAAGAGTACATTCCTAACCTAAACGAATTTGTTAAAGGCGGATATGATCTGACTTGGGGTATCGGTTTCCAATTGGCTGATGCAATCAAAACTGTAGCTGAGCAAAACCCTGATGCTAAACTCGCGATCATCGACAGTGTTGTTGATGCTCCTAACGTTAAATCTGTAACATTTGCTGAAGAAGAAGGATCTTACCTAGTTGGTGTTGTGGCTGGTCTGACAACAAAATCCAACAAAATTGGTTTTGTAGGCGGTATGGAAAGCCCACTGATCAAAAAGTTTGAAGTAGGATTCAGAGAAGGCGTTAAAGCAGTTAACCCTGATGCTCAATTCATTTCTAACTACACAGGTGCATTTGATAAACCTGACTTGGGTAAAGCAGCAGCAGCAACACTTTACAATGAAGGCGTAGATATTATCTTCCACGCTTCTGGCGCAACAGGTAACGGTGTGTTTAACGAAGCAAGTGCTCGTAAGAAACAAGGTCAAGATGTATGGGTTATCGGTGTTGACAAAGACCAATCTCTTGAGTTTGGTGATGAGATCACTTTGACTTCTATGATCAAAAAAGTTGACGAAGCAGTTAAGCGCGTTAACAAAGAAGTAGTTGATGGTACATTCGCTGGTGGTTCCGAGAACCTCACTTTGAAAGAAAACGGCGTAGGTATTGCTGATACTTCTACTGCCAATGTATCTGCTGATACACTTGCAAAAGTGGAAGAGTACAAAGAAAAAATCATCAGCGGCGAAATCAAAGTTCCTACGGAGTAATTTTGATCTTAGTCGCAAATGAATAATCATTGGGGCCGGTCTTGACCGGCCTTATGATTGCAAGAACAGGAACATTTGATCAAGTCATCATAACAATTGTACAAGGTCACTGTGCACCAACGCTCCGGTAGGAGCTTTTCTTAAGATAATGGAATTGATATGTTCTTAATGAGCTGAACCATTCGATTATCGCAAGAAAAACTTCAGCTAAGCGCGGTCTGTCTTTTTTGAAAGTACGTCGATAGACGTTTTTTTTTACGTTTGCGGAACCACACTATATCAGGTATAAGGGTGATTACATGGGTGCAGCAACCCCCGTCGTTGAGTTAAAACAAATTACGAAGCGTTTCCCAGGCATTGTTGCCAACGACGCCATCAGCCTTCAGCTTCGTAAAGGCGAGATCCATGCGCTACTGGGCGAAAACGGCGCTGGTAAGTCAACGTTGATGAATATTGTATTTGGTCTCTATCAGCCAGATGAAGGTTCCATTGAAGTGAATGGCAAGCCTGTCATCATCGACAGCCCTAACCGAGCGATCGATCTTGGCATAGGCATGGTGCATCAGCATTTTAAACTTGTACAGCCGTTCACGGTAACAGAGAACATTATTTTGGGATCTGAACCAACGAAGGGTCTCAATATTAACTATAAAAAAGCAGCCGCTGAAGTTCAGCGTCTTTCCGAACAGTATGGACTTAAGGTGAATCCTCATGCCAAAATTCATGATATTTCTGTCGGAATGCAGCAACGTGTAGAGATTGTTAAAACGTTGTATCGCGGTGCAGACATTCTTATTTTTGACGAGCCTACAGCCGTATTGACTCCTCAAGAGATCAAAGAACTGATGATCATCATGAAGAAGCTTGTAGCTGAAGGAAAGTCCATTATTTTGATCACGCACAAACTGAAAGAAATCATGGAAATCTCCGATACGGTAACGATTATTCGTCGGGGTAAAGTGATTGATTCGGTCAAAACTTCGGAAACGAATCCGAATGAGCTGGCAGAGAAAATGGTGGGGCGGAATGTCACATTCAAAGTGGACAAAAAACCGGCTACACCTGGAGCCAATGTGCTCGAAGTCAGTAAATTAACGGCGAAGAATAAAGAAGGTATTTCGGTTCTGAACCAACTTAACCTGAACGTACGTGCAGGAGAGATTGTCGGAATCGCAGGTGTGGATGGTAATGGTCAAAGTGAACTGATTGAAGCTCTTACCGGACTTCGTAAAGTAGAGAGTGGTTCGATTCTTTTGGAGGGCAAGGAGCTGTCCAATCATTCTCCGCGCCATATCTCGGAGTCGGGTGTAGCCCACATTCCGGAAGATCGCCATAAACACGGACTTGTACTTGATTTTTCAGTGAGTGAAAATATCGTTCTGGAATCGTATTATAAAGCACCATACACCCGTAAAGGGTTCCTTAACTTCGATGCCATCAAACAGCAGGCGAAGCGGCTTGTTGAGGCATTTGACGTGCGTACACCAAGCATCGAGACCAAAGCTCGGTCCTTGTCCGGAGGAAACCAGCAAAAGGTCATTATCGCCCGTGAGGTAGATAAAAACCCTGAACTGCTTATCGCTGCGCAACCAACACGTGGTTTGGATGTAGGGGCTATTGAGTTCGTGCAAAAGCAACTGATTGCACAGCGCGATCAAGGGAAGGCTGTTCTGCTGATTTCATTTGAGCTTGATGAGATTATCAATGTATCTGACCGAATTGCTGTTATTTATGAAGGCCAGATCGTTGGCGAGGTGCTGCCGGAAGAAACCAATGACAGGGAGCTCGGCTTGATGATGGCGGGCAGCACCCAAAAGAGAGGTACTGCGCATGAATAACGTATTGAAATGGTTTACCCGAGATTCATTTATTTTACCTGTAGTAGCTATTATTATGGGTCTTATTCTCGGTGGAGTTGTCATGCTGATTGGTGGCTACAATCCAATTGAAGCCTATGGTGCATTGTTCACCAAGGTATTTGGCGACATGTACAACTTTGGTGAAGCAGTACGGGAAATGACACCACTAATCATGACTGGACTCGCATTTGCATTTGCATCACGTGCAGGGTTGTTTAATATCGGGGGAGAAGGTCAATTTCTCGTTGGTATGACCGCTGCAACATTTGTTGGTGTTAAGTTTGCAGGTTTGCCGATCTACCTTCATGCGCCACTGGCTTTGATTGCGGGTGCATTGTTTGGTGGTCTGTGGGCCGCGATTGCTGGTTATCTGAAGGCGGCACGTGGGGTTAATGAAGTTATCAGTAGTATCATGTTGAACTGGATTGGTCTGTATCTGGCCAACCTTATCGTTCGCCAATTCTTGCTGTTGAAGGGCGAGAATCGTTCCGTGGATATCAGCGAATCGGCTTCGATTAGTTTGACATGGCTCTCTGAACTGATGGGCAACTCCCGTGTACACATGGGGACATTGATTGCCATTGTGATGGCTGTGCTCTTTTATATCTATATGTGGAAAACAAAACAGGGTTATGAAATCCGTGCAGTAGGTTACAACCCTAATGCGGCTGAATATGCAGGTATGCATGTTAACCGGAATATCGTAAAAGCGATGTTCATCAGTGGTATGCTTGCAGGTCTTGGTGGTGCATTCCAGGTTCTTGGTGTGTTCCAATACCAAACCGTAATGTCGGGTTCACCGGGAACAGGCTTTGACGGAATTGCGGTTGCCCTGATTGGTTTGAATCATCCGTTTGGGGTGTTATTGGGGGCAGTGTTGTTTGGTACCCTCACGTACGGATCTGCAGGTATGAGTTTTGCTGCGGATGTTCCGCCTGAGATTATTCGGATTGTGATCGGTTCGATTATCTTCTTCATTGCGGCACAAGGCATCGTGCGCTGGATACTTAAACCGTTCTATTCGAAGCGTAAGAAAGAGAAGGTGTTGTAGATGGACTTGTTGACAATTGGGCAAATTATCAATACGACGCTTGTCTTTGCTACGGCATTGATTTTTGCATCACTCGGCGGAATTTTTTCGGAAAAATCAGGTGTAACCAACCTTGGACTTGAAGGTTTTATGGTCTTTGGTGCCTTTGCAGCTGGAATCGGGGCGCATTATGCTCAAGAAGCGGGCATGGGCGGAACGACATCGGCCTGGATGGGGGTTTTGCTCGCGATTGTATTGGGCGTAATGGTATCTCTGATTCATGCCGTTGCGTCTATCACATTTAAGGCAGACCAGATTATCAGTGGTATCGTCATTAACTTTTTGGCAGCAGGAAGTACGTTGTACTTGGTTAAACTGTTGTTTGAAGGTTCTGGTGATTCACCGTTGGTTCAAGGCTTCAGCAAGTTTGATGTGCCATTGTTGAAAGACATTCCTTTGCTTGGAGAAGCCTTCTTTAAGAACGTATATCCAACGACATATCTGGCCATTCTGTTCGTATTCCTGACGTATTACATCATGTTCAAAACGCCATTTGGTCTGCGCCTTCGTTCTGTAGGTGAACATCCAAGTGCGGCTGACACGGTTGGTGTTAAAGTGCTTCGTTATCGCTATATTGGCGTTATGATCAGTGGTGCGCTTGCGGCTATTGGTGGAGCTGCGATTACGTTGACGACTACGGGTACATTCTCACACAATACGGTTTCCGGCCAAGGTTATATTGCCATTGCAGCTATGATCTTTGGTAAGTGGAATCCGATTGGTGCCTTTGGGGCGGCTGTCTTCTTTGGATTCTCACAAGCGATCCGAAACTATGTACAGTTGTTTGAATGGTCACAAAATATTCCCCAGGAAATTATTTTTATGCTACCTTACCTGCTTACCATCATCGTTCTCGTTGCAGCGGTTGGACGTTCTTCGGCTCCGTCTGCACTCGGTGAAGCATATGATCCGGGTAAAAGGTAACAACCTTTTCCATATCAGCTTAGCTATTCAGAGTTCTGATAAAGGGTCCGCCTTGTGCGGGCCTTTTTTTGTTTTCTTGAACGCCCATCGACTTTTACATGCTTAACTTGGTTCTCGTGCAGATACCCATATTTTCAGGTAGGGACAAAGAAACAGGCGAATTCAGTGATGGACGAATACACTGTTTTGAACGATCCGAGGAGGAGGGGAAAGTATGAAACAACAAGTTACGCGTGATGAAGCGATGAAATTAATAGGCAAAAATATTGTTGCAATAAAAAAAGACGGCACTCGGGTTACGGGAAAGCTGTTGAAAGTATCGGGCAACAAACTGGTACTCAAGCGTTTGAATGGCAAAAAAGTACGTACAAAAGCGATTCTGCCACTGGTATTGTTTGATCTGCTTGCTATTGCTACACTGCCTTATGCTTATGGAGGTGGTCCCGGCTTTGGTTCCGGATATGGACCTGGACCAAAACCAGGCCCTGGATATGGTCCAGGCTACGGACCGGGGTATGGACCTGGAGGACCTGGTGGCGGATATGGACCTGGTCCTGGATTCGGCCCTTATGGTCCAGGTCCACGCCCACCAGGATTTTTCTAGGACATTCTATAATGTTTTTTCCAATTCGTAGCAGCGGCTTATCATGATGTATCGAATCGCACTGTATCCATTTTTTTGATAAAACTGAAGTCCTTTGGTATTGCCCTCATCCACCATCACTTTAGATCTTCGACAACCCCGAGATACCGCAAAGCTCTCTGCTTTGAGCAACAAAGTTTGCCCGTAACGTTTGCGTTGTTCTTTCGGACTAACGGCCATCATATCGACATAGAGCAATTCCCCATGCATGAGAAAATGGATGAATGCCACAGCAGCTTTGTCTGGCTCCGGCGAGACAACAAAGGTCATGCCCCTGTTCATTCGCAGGGGTATTTCTTTGCGGATTTTATTAATTTCCTTTTCGCTCATATGGGATAAAGGAACAAGTTGAGTGTCAATCAGCTTCATGATGGCGCCATCATCCAGCTTGGATGTGCGTTGCCGAATCACCATGCGGAGCCTCCTTTCAGGACCAGTCGTGCTGCTCGTATATCCTATGCCCGAAGCAAGATAAAAGGTGACTGAATGAAGCGCTGGGATTAGGGCAACCTTATAGGCTGAAGAGGGAGGAAGGAAGGTTCTCTGAATTTTTATGCAAAACAGGTATTGACTTATCGGTTGGAGGAATCATATAATGTTCCTAACATTTAACGAGAATATTTCATCGGCTATGAAGAGGACGAAGTTTTAAGGGCTCTTTTGCTCAGAGAGTGGCTGGAATTGCTGAAACCACCACCATTATCCCTTATATACGAGCTCACCTCGGAGCTGTTTTCCTGAAAAGCACTGGATGTCACTCCTTTCGCGTATTAGGGAAAATCGTATGTCTGCGTTACAGACAACAGGTATGGGAAACGACTATGTTCGTTTGAGCTATTCGTTTTGTTGTACCTGGTAAGGTCCGTTATTGCGAAATTTCGGGCAAAGTTGGGTGGTACCACGGAAGCGATAACCTTTCGTCCCTCGCAAGCATGAACTGTTTGCAGGGGATGGAAGGTTTTTTTTGTAACTTTAAATGTCAGAATGGTGTAAATTCCGAGAGGAGGATGACTAATGGGAGCTCAAATTCCAGAAGTACGATCGACAGATGAATTACGTGAAAAATGGATGAAGCCGGAGGTCATTAGCGGTTCCGAGATTCTGCTGAGAAGCTTGTTGCTTGAAGGTGTGGATTGCGTATTTGGTTACCCGGGTGGCGCAGTGTTGTACATTTACGATGCAATGTATGGTTTCGAGGATTTCAAACACGTCTTAACCCGTCACGAACAAGGTGCAATTCATGCAGCTGACGGATATGCACGTGCAAGCGGCAAAGTTGGTGTTTGTATCGCTACCTCCGGGCCGGGAGCAACCAATCTGGTTACTGGAATAGCCACGGCATATATGGATTCAGTGCCGCTGGTTGTCATTACGGGAAATGTTAATTCCAGCCTGATCGGCTCGGATGCTTTCCAGGAAGCGGATATTACCGGGATTACAATGCCGATCACCAAACACAGCTATCTGGTAAAAGATGTTAAGGATTTGTCGAGTATCATTCATGAGGCGTTCCATATTGCCAACACCGGCCGTAAAGGTCCTGTACTGATCGACATTCCGAAAGATGTCTCAGCCAACAAAACCTTGTTTGAACCGAGTACTGAACCTGTTACATTAAGAGGGTACAATCCACGGACAGTACCAAACAAACTACAGGTTGACCGTTTGGCTCAGGCCATTCAGGAAGCAGAACGTCCAATGATTCTGGCCGGTGGCGGTGTGGTATACTCGGGAGGACATGAAGAACTGTTCGAGTTTGTTGAGAAGACAGGCATTCCGATTACGACAACCCTTCTGGGGCTTGGTGCATTCCCAAGTGGGCATGAACTATGGACAGGGATGCCAGGAATGCACGGAACATACACATCCAACCTGGCCATCCAACAGTCGGATCTGCTGATTAATATCGGCGCACGATTCGATGATCGGGTAACAGGTAAGCTGGACGGATTCGCTCCACATGCCAAAATCGTTCATATCGATATTGATCCGGCTGAGATTGGTAAAAACATTGCAACCGATATTCCAATCGTTGGTGATGTGAAGACCGTACTTGAAATAGCGAACAAAGAAGTTGGACGTGCAGAGCGTGCAGATGCATGGAGAGACCAGATCAAACAGTGGAAACAAGAGAAGCCATACAGCTATACGGATTCAGACGAAGTGCTGAAACCGCAGTGGGTTGTTGAAATGTTGAATGATACAACCAAAGGTGAAGCGATTGTGACTACGGATGTGGGACAACATCAGATGTGGGCGGCACAATATTACAAGTTTAATCAACCACGTTCATGGGTAACTTCGGGTGGTCTCGGAACGATGGGCTTCGGATTCCCTTCTGCAATTGGTGCTCAGATGGCCAATCCGGACAGACTCGTTATCTCCATTAACGGTGACGGCGGAATGCAGATGTGTTCCCAAGAACTCGCAATCTGTGCTATTAACAATATACCGGTAAAAATTGTGATCATTAACAATCAGGTACTTGGAATGGTTCGCCAATGGCAGGAACTCATCTATGAGAACCGTTACAGCCACATTGATCTGGCAGGAAGCCCGGATTTTGTAAAACTGGCTGAAGCATATGGCGTGAAAGGATTGCGTGCAACGAATAAAGAAGAAGCAGAGCGTGCTTGGCAGGAAGCTTTGGATACACCAGGACCAGTCGTTGTAGAATTCGTAGTACGCAAGGATGAAAATGTGTATCCAATGGTTCCGCAGGGAGCAACAATTGATCAAATGCTGATGGGGGATGCTGACGAATGATTAGACATACGATTTCAATATTGGTAAACGATCAGCCAGGCGTCCTTCAGCGTGTATCAGGGTTGTTCGGTCGACGCGGATTTAACATTGAGAGTATTACCGTAGGTCAATCGGAAGAACCTGGACTCTCCCGGATGGTTATTGTCACCATTGGTGACGATAAAACGCTGGAGCAGATTGAGAAACAATTGTACAAAATCATCGATGTTATTAAAGTGGTTGATTTCAGCCTGAAACCGATGGTAGCCCGTGAACTCGCTTTGATTAAAGTGAAAGCAGAGCCTTCCGAGCGTCCTGAAATTCTGGGTGTGGTAGAAACATTCCGCGCATCCGTTGTAGATGTTGGTCCGAGCAGCCTGATTGTGCAGGTAGTTGGAGATACGGACAAAATTGATGCTATGATTGAATTGCTCAAGCCATATGGCATTCGCGAATTGTCCCGTACAGGCATAACTGCATTGGTACGCGGCAACGTATAAAGTTATAATGAATGAAGAGGGACGACGGTTAGCTAACATATACAGTTGATCTTATGTGAGTGTCAGTCCCTTAACAGTTGTAATTTAACATTTTAGTGATGTAACGCTTGAAAATATAGCTACATTCCCGCATTAATGGGCGGGTGTCTGAACGGATCGGATCAGACCAGAGATGCTTTTGACACTCCAAGCGAGGCGGTCCCTTGAGACACCCGCTCATTAATGAAGGGTTCTTTACAATACAAAGGAGGACTTATAAACATGCCAGTAACTACTTATTATGAACAGGATGCAGAGCTTAACGTATTGAAAGGAAAAACGATCGCGGTAATCGGTTATGGTAGCCAGGGCCACGCCCAAGCTCAAAACCTTCGTGATAGTGGATTGAACGTAGTCATCGGACTTCGTGAAGGTAAATCCTTCGACACTGCAAAAAATGACGGATTTGAAGTTCTGTCCCCGGCTGAAGCAACAAGCCGCGCAGATGTAGTTCAAATCTTGCTGCCAGACGAAACTCAAGCTTCTGTATACAAAAACGAAATCGAACCAAACCTGAAAGAAGGCGCTGCATTGCTCTTCTCACACGGTTTCAACGTTCATTTCGGTCAAATCGTTGCTCCAAAAAACAGCGATGTATTGCTGGTAGCTCCTAAGTCCCCTGGTCACATGGTACGTCGTACTTATGTGGAAGGTTTTGGTGTACCAGGCCTGATCGCGATTGAGCAAGATGCAACGGGTAAAGCTAAAGAAATCGGTTTGGCTTATGCTAAAGGTATCGGTTGTACACGCGCAGGGGTTATCGAAACTTCCTTCCGTGAAGAAACAGAAACAGATCTGTTCGGTGAGCAAGCTGTTCTGTGTGGTGGCGTGAGTGCATTGGTAAAAGCTGGATTCGAAACATTGACAGAAGCGGGTTACGCTCCTGAAATGGCATACTTCGAATGTCTGCACGAACTGAAGCTGATCGTTGACATGATGTATGAAGGCGGACTTTCAAGCATGCGTGATTCCATCAGTAACACAGCTGAGTACGGTGACTATGTAACTGGACCTCGCGTTGTAACTGAAGATACGAAGAAAGCAATGAAAGAAGTGCTGACGGATATCCAACAAGGTAAATTCGCACGTGACTTCATTCTGGAAAACCAATCCGGACGTGCATTCTTGACAGCAACTCGTCGCAACGAAGCTGAACACCCAATCGAAGTGGTTGGCGGACAATTGCGTGAGATGATGCACTGGATCAAGAAATAAGAATTAACTTCTAGAACATGCACTTAAAGGTATTCAAGTAAACTTAGAGCTTTAACTGGGAATAGCGGCCGTGCTTATGCGTGAGCCGCTATTGCTGGTTCAGAGAAACATATAACAACAAGTACAGGAGGTGCGAAGCGTGCGTAAAATCTATGTATTTGACACAACGCTGCGTGATGGAGAGCAATCCCCGGGAGTCAATCTGAACACTCGTGAAAAGGTGGAAATTGCCCATCAGCTCGAGCGGCTTGGCATTGACCGGATGGAAGCGGGTTTCCCGGCGGCATCTCCAGGTGATCTGGCAGCTGTCAATGCAGTAGCAAATGCGGTCAAAAATGTGACTGTAATTGGCTTGTCCCGTTCCAGAGAGCAAGACATTGATGCGGTTAAGGAAGCACTTAAAGGTGCACAGGACCCGTGCATTCACGTTTTCCTGGCAACTTCACCTATTCACCGCCAACATAAATTGCGCATGGACAAAGCGCAGGTACTGGATACAGCTCGTTCCGCGATTCGTTATGCAAAGAAAACATTCTCGAAGATTGAATTCTCCCTTGAGGATGCAGGTCGTACCGAGTATGATTTCCTCGTGGAAATGGTGAATATGGCTGTTGAAGAAGGTGCAGCCGTCGTGAATATTCCGGATACGGTTGGTTACCTGAGCCCATATGAATACGGAAACATTTTCAAACATCTCAAGGAGAATGTACACGGTATTGAAAAGGTACAGCTGAGCGCCCACTGTCATAATGACTTGGGTATGGCGACGGCCAATACACTTGCAGCCATTCTCAACGGAGCCGATCAGATCGAAGGTACGATCAATGGCATTGGTGAACGTGCCGGAAACACGGCGATCGAGGAAATTGCTATGGCACTGGAGACACGTCAGGAATTTTTCCAGGCGAAAACATCGCTGCAGTTGTCTGAGATTGCACGGACCAGTCGTTTGGTTAGCCGTTTGACAGGTATGGTTGTGCCTGGAAACAAAGCCATTGTTGGGGCAAATGCCTTCGCACATGAATCTGGCATTCACCAGGATGGTATGCTGAAGGAAAAAACCACGTACGAGATCATGACCCCAGAGTCCATCGGTCTGAAGGAAAGTAAACTTGTACTGGGTAAACATTCTGGTCGTCATGCCTTCCGTGAACGGTTGATTGATCTGGGATATGAGCTGGAAGAAGAAGCATTGAATCGGGCTTTCGCCCAGTTCAAAGATCTGGCTGATAAGAAAAAAGAAGTTACTGACGAAGATCTGCTTGCCGTAATTGAAGAGAAATTGCAGGATGCACCTGAGGTGTATAAACTGGAATCCATCTTCGTAACTTACGGAGATGAATCGGTACCAACGGCCAAAGTCCGCATTGCAACGCTTGATGGGGATACGATTGAGAAGCAAGCAGAGGGTAACGGATCGGTAGATGCGATCTACAATGCGATTGACCAAGTGAGTGGGGAAGACGTAACGTTGTCTGACTACTCTATCAAATCGGTAACGCATGGTAAGGATGCATTGGGTGAAGTACATGTTGTGCTGACTCAGAATCAGGTTTCGGTACAAGGACGTGGCGTAAGCACAGATATATTGGGTGCAAGTGCACGTGCCTATGTAGACGGCCTGAATCAATTGATTGAGAAGCGCAAGACATATACGAACCGTGTAAACGTTAATCTGTAGGCTCCAATGCAAGAAGCACGCACCTTTCATTGAACTGAACTTTAAGCTGAGACACATGTATGCTGCTAGAATGATCTATCTTTAATTTAATGGATATAGAAGATCGTTCGGCTTGCTTTGTTACGTTTAGTGAGGTACGTAAAGAGTCTGACTCTCCTGTGGAGGGCCAGACTCTTTTGCTTGTATTTGAGCATTTTGCATAAATTCTCTAAGCGTCTTCCAATCAGCAAGATATAGATCGGAATGATTCTGTTCGTCTATATCTTGTACCCGTGAGCGGTATAATTCGAATTATGCAAAATGCTGATTTATATAATTATGGCAGTAAAACACAGAACCTTTTCTACGCTTCCTATTGTATTGGCTTACGCTATCAAGCTATTACCACGCGTATGCATTAGGTGCATATCCACCTGGGCCCGGAAAAATCTCATCCAGACGTTTGAGCACAGCTTCATCCAAAGTCACGTCCAGACATTTGAGTGCGGTCTCAAACTGCTCCAGCGTACGCGGTCCGATAATCGGGGCGGTCACCGCCGTATTGGCTGCAACCCATGCCAAAGCCACCGTATCCTGTGGTTCACCGAGATCACGACACAGTGCGGCAAAGTCTTCAAGCTGAGTTTGCTGCTGCTCGATCCGTCCAGCGATGCCCCCGCTGCGTGTTCCTTCCAGTTTCTGCAGAGCGTTACGTCCCAGTAATCCACCATCCAGTGGACTCCATGGAATGACGCCGAGGCCCAGCTCTTTGGCTGCGGGCAGTACTTCTAACTCAGGCAAACGACAGTTGAGACTATATTTATGTTGTTCGGAAACCAGGCCGAGGAAATGACGATTCTTGGCTTCACTTTGAGCGATTGCAATCTGCCATGCAGCAAAGTTACTCGATCCTACATAACCGATTTTACCCTGATGAACGGCATTCTCGAACGAACCCCACAGCTCGTCCCACGATATGGCAGGGTCTACATGATGCATCTGGTATAGCTCGATATGATCGGTCTGTAAGCGGCGGAGGGAGCCCTCCAGATGCCGTCTGATTTTGTAGGCGGAGAGGCCAGCTTCGTTGTTGGGGCCATCTGTATCATCATGCATGGAGCCATATACTTTGGTGGCCAGAACTACTTTTTCACGTCTGCCCCCACCCTGGTTGAACCAGCGTCCGATAATTTCTTCGGTAAGGCCGGAATTTTCACCCCAACCGTAGATGTTAGCGGTATCAAAAAAGTTCACGCCTGCATCGAGTGCTGCGTCCATAATGCGGAAAGCTTCTTTTTCATCTGTAGCAGGCCCGAAATTCATGGTGCCGAGACAGATTCGGCTGACCTTGAGGCCTGATTTACCCAAATACGAATATTGCATGTTGCTTATCCCTCCTGCGTACCTGATTTGAATTCAGCTATATTTTAACCCAGCCGGGAGGTCAGAACAACTTGGAAAGGCCAATCTCTATTGGCTTATAGGTAAAATCTATTAAAGTCATAGATTGTATATCTTGGTCAAATGACCTTCCTTGGAATATGATACAAAAGAGAGAGTTAATATGAGACGTTACGTTATGAATAATTAATGAATGAAATATAAGGAGTGGACAACCCAATGGCAGACGTGAAAAAAATTGCAGTTATTGCAGGTGACGGAATCGGCCCTGAAGTCGTAGCTGAGGCTGAGAAAGTTCTTAAACGTACGGAGGAAGTATTCGGTTATCGTTTTGAGACAGAGCATGCGTTGTTTGGCGGAATCGCGATTGATGAGAAGGGTACACCTCTTCCTGAAGAAACACTGACTGTATGTAAAAGTGCAGATGCAGTCCTGCTTGGAGCGGTTGGTGGTCCAAAATGGGATAACAACAGCAAGGAGCTTCGCCCGGAAACAGGCCTGCTGGGTATTCGCAAAGCACTTGGATTGTTCTCCAACCTGCGTCCGGCTGTTGTATTTGATTGCTTGAAGGATGCTTCAACTCTGAAGCCTGAAGTACTGGAAGGTACAGATCTGATGGTGGTACGTGAGTTGACAGGTGGGATCTACTTCGGAGAGAAGTTCAGACGTGAAAGTGCACAGGGCGAAGAGGCAGTAGATACATGTGCATATAATGTAACAGAAGTGGAGCGGATCGTTCGTCAGGCATTCGAAATTGCGCAAGGACGTCGCAAAAAGCTGGCTTCTGTAGACAAAGCCAACGTATTGGAAACTTCCCGTCTCTGGCGTGAAGTCGTGAACCGGGTAGCACCGGATTATCCGGATGTTGAACTGGAGCATGTACTGGTAGACAACTGCGCGATGCAATTGCTGCGTCGTCCGTCCAGCTTCGATGTCATCGTAACGGAAAACATGTTCGGAGATATCTTGAGTGATGAAGCAGCGATGTTGACAGGTTCCATCGGTATGCTCGCATCTGCATCACTGGGAGAGGGCAGCTTCGGACTCTATGAACCGGTACACGGTTCCGCACCGGATATCGCAGGTCAAGGCCTCGCTAATCCGATTGCAACCATTCTCTCTTTGGCGTTGATGTTCCGTACAACCTTTGGTTATACAGAAGGTGCGGATGCCATTGAAGCAGCTGTGTCGGATGTATTGAATGCAGGACACCGCACGAGTGATATTGCTGTAGACAAGAGCACAGCGATCAGCACGACCGAAATGGGCGATTTGATCGTGGCGGCTATTCAGAAACAGGCGTAATTATATTACCAACTACAGGCAGCCCTTTGTTTCCAGTTATGGAATGTACAGAGGGCTGTTCCTTTATCATTTTTGCCACGAAAAATCCTTATTTATAATGATTATAAAAAAATAATGTTTATAATCTTGACTTTGGGAAGTCCGGATGATAACATTTTACTTGTACTTGTTATCAAGTATCAAATCATTTTAATTACAGGAAAAGCGTACGCGTTTTTCTTGATGATGAGCAATCCGCAAGGATGCTTACATAATCCCAAAGGAGGAATTTTTAGTTATGGCAGAACGTTTGGTAGGTAGACCAGCACCGGATTTCGCAATGGAAACAGTATCGGGAGACGGACAAGACTTCGGTTCCGTTAAACTGTCCGATTATCGTGGCAAATGGCTTGTATTCTTCTTTTATCCTTTGGACTTCACATTTGTGTGCCCAACTGAAATTACAGCTTTGAGCGTTGCTTCCGAGCAATTCAAAGCTTTGGATACAGAAATCCTTGGCGTGAGCGTAGACTCCGTACACAGCCACAAAGCATGGATCAATACACCTGTAGACAGCAATGGTCTGGGTCAATTGAACTTCCCACTGGCTTCCGATATCACGAAGCAAGTGGCTAAAGATTACGGCGTTCTGATCGAAGAAGAAGGCGTAGCATTGCGCGGTCTGTTCATCATCGATCCAGAAGGCGAATTGAAATATCAAGTGGTTAACCACAACGATGTAGGCCGTAGTGTTGAAGAAACACTTCGCGTACTGCAAGCACTGCAATCCGGCGGATTGTGTGCAATGAACTGGAAACCAGGCGACACTAACCTGTAAGCCAGATTAACTTGAACGGTTTTTGTTCAAGCCCTCATCCCGTTAGGGATTGAGGGCTTTTTGCACCCTTTTGCCGGAAGTTATCACGAAGTTAATCAAAAGTGTTTGAACAAGCAGCTAAGCGTGTTAATAATATATTAGAAGAAAGTCTTCTTTTTATTTGTTGAAAGAGGAATTGATGGCCTTTAAGGCGAATAGGGTATGGAAACCCGGTAAATATTCCGGTGCTCTGCATTTATAATCTGTACATGAATGTGAAACACTGATGGAACTATTCCTTTTCGGAAGTGCTGTAAGTGTACGGGATTGCATTTTAACAAAAAAGTCCCGGCACGTAATAAGGAGGGTGAACAAAAATGAGTTACTGTTGTGGGGCAAGTATGGTTGGAACGAAGGGCACGCTGAAGCATTACCGCACCCAGGTTCATAATGTTCCCCTGCTGTTTTGCCCGGTGTGTCACCGGGTTGAGGTGCATTATAAAGTGGAAAACGAATACGAAATCCTGGCTGAATATGCGCATGGAGACGGTGCATCCGAGATCGACTTTCAAGATTATGTTACAGAAGATGAGGATGCGATTTTCGAAAACTGTGTAAACCGTGAGAGCGAGGATGCGATGGTCATTGTGCAGCGCCAGATTGATATGGCTCTGGATTTGCTCAGGCTCGCGAAGGAAACCAAAGACGAGAAGTGGGAAAGCGAACTTAAACGTCGATTAGCTGTGATGAGTCAGCGCAGACTGAAAATTCAGCATAATAAGACCGGACTATAGATGAACTCGGATATATCACAAATTAAAGATATTAAAAACGAAGCTGATTTACCTATGGGGTGAAACGGCTTCGTTTTTGTGCGTTGTTCTGGAACTAATTCGAGGTTTTTTTTAAAATAATTTCCATTCGACACTTTCTCCGATTGACTCTCTTCTATAAACTTGTCTATGATAAAAACAGACTTGCAAAGAGGCGGAGCAAAAAATGTTCGTGTTTGGGAATAGGAGAAGGTCAGAATGGAACAAACGTATATGATTTTCCGGATCGAATGTTGGTTACCGGGAATAGACCAGCTTGAGTTCCGGACATGCCATCCATATTTTCGGCTCAGCCCCCCAACGAAAGGGCACCGGTAATGAACAATAAAATCGGCCCTTCCTGTTTCTGTGATGATATGATGTCCGAATGGCAAGTTTATCATTTACGTGAAAAGGAGGAACCTGACATGATTAGTGAATTTCAGGATACAGTGCCTCAACCAACGGATGGATTCCCGCCTGTGCATCTGGATAACAACAAGTACGAGAATGTACTGGAACATCTGGATAGCGGTATTATGTTGTTTGACAGTCACGGTGTATTGACGTTTATTAACGTTCAGATGGCAAAGTTGTTGGAGCTTCCACGAAGTCTGTTGAGCGGCTGCACCCTGATGCAAATGCTGCATCATCCGCAGATGAGCCGATTCAAGAAAAAGAAAATTTTACGTATCTATCGGGAAACTATTTTTCATCGTAAGCGCTATCATGAGTTGATTGATGAATACGGAAGGCATTGGCTGGTTACTGTGACGTACGGTGATCAGATGGATGGCGACTTCTTATTCAGCGTCAAAGATGTATCTGATTATAAACAAATTGAACAGACCGCTTATCAAAATGACAAACTTGCGATGCTGGGGCGAATATCAGCATCTATTGCTCATGAAATTCGTAATCCGTTGACTGCAATCCGTGGGTTCATTCAACTGCTCAGGCCCCATTTGCTGCAGCTCGGCAAAGACGAGTACGCTCGAATCATACTGACGGAGATTGATCGGGCGAATGACATCATCTACGAATTTTTGAATTCTTCCAAACCGTCAGCTCCACAGAAGACCGTGATATCCGTCGACTCTTTGCTCAAAGAGGTGGTCTTGCTGACCGAAAGCGAAGGGTTGATGAAGGGATGCGAGATCGTACTGGATGAAGGGGATGCCCCGCTGAATGTGTCCATTGATGTCAAACAGATTAAGCAGGTTATTTTGAATATGGTGAAAAACGCAATGGATGCCATTGAGGAAGTTGGCGAAGAACATACGGGTCTAATTCGAATATCTACCGCCACGGAAAACAAGTTCGTGCAGATCTCCATCGCGGATAACGGTCATGGGATGGACCATAACACGCTTGTACGTCTGTTTGATCCATTCTTCACGACCAAGGAGAGCGGAACGGGGCTTGGACTTTCGGTGAGTTACCGAATCATCAAGAACCATGGAGGCACCATCTCTGTGGATAGCAAAAAGGGTGAAGGCACGCGGTTTATAATTATGTTACCCTTGGTATATTGAGAAAAGCGGGGAGTCGAGGAGTTGGCCATTTGCCAACTCCTTTGTTTTATGTTGCCAATAACGGTTATAGTTAGTAATGAATGCGAATACATAAGCTCCATAACGGAAGGATGAGATGCAGATGGAAATCCAAGGAATGGAACGAATGAATCAACAACTGATGGATCACGTGGGAAAAGTGATTGTGGGAAAAGAGCATACGATAGAGCTGGTGATGACAGCGATCATAGCGTCAGGACATGTGCTGCTGGAGGATGTACCGGGTACTGGGAAAACGATGCTTGCCAAATCGGTAGCCTCTTCATTGGACTGCACATTCCAACGGATACAGTTTACACCGGACTTGCTGCCCTCGGACTTAACAGGGATTCATTTTTTTAATCAAAAAGAAGGGGATTTTGAATTCCGACCCGGCCCCTTGTTTGCCAATCTTGTACTAGCTGATGAGATTAACCGGGCTACACCGCGTACACAATCAAGCTTGCTGGAGTGTATGGAAGAACGCCAGATCAGTATCGACGGTTCAACGAGACAGTTGGAACGGCCATTCATCGTTATCGCCACCCAGAATCCTGTAGATAACCAGGGAACTTTTCCGCTACCTGAAGCGCAGATGGATCGTTTTATGATGAAAATTCGCATGGGTTATCCAAGCAGTGAAGAGAGTGTAGAAATTTTGAGACGTACGGTAGCCAGTCGTTCTGTTGATGATCTCTCGGCAGTGATCAGTCGTGAAGAACTTTTGAAGGCGCAGGATACGTATAAAACAGTGCAAATCAACGAAGATCTGCTACGATATATCATTCAGTTAACCGAAGCGACAAGGCAACATCCAGAGCTCTCGCTTGGCGTAAGTCCACGAGGGGCCCAGGCATTACTCAAGGCAAGTCAGGCATGGGCTGCACTGCATGGCAGAGACTTTGTTTTGCCTGATGATATTAAAGCACTGGCGGGACCTGTGCTGGCGCACCGACTGGTATTCCGTAACCGGATCAGACAACAAGAGGGCTTGGCTGAGCGTATCATCCAGGAACTTCTGAATCAGACAGAAGTGCCTACGGAGAATCTCGCTACAAGCGGGCGTTAATCTTATGGCATTATTATGGCTTGTCCTTGTTGGAGGCATTGTCGTTGTTATACATGGTGTGTGGTTTGGACGACCTGCACTGCGAAAGCTCAGGTACAGCAGACAATTCAGCAAGCTGCGTTGTTACGCTGGAGATGAACTTGAGATGGTGGAGACGATATCGAATGAGAAACGAGTCTCCGTACCGTGGCTCAGACTTGAATCGATGATGCCAGTGTCGTTTGTATTTCGTTCCGGCTCAGGTATGGATATTAGTCAAGGCGAAATCTATCAGAACCATAAGAGTATTTTTACGTTAAAACCGTTTACTCGTATTACGCGCAAGCATCCTTTCACATGTACTCAGCGTGGAATTTATCCATTAAATACAGCAACGATGACAGGTGGGGATCTCTTTGGCGTGTGGCGTTCCACCAAACCGATTCCTTTGCAAATGTCTATGATTGTGTATCCCTCATTAGTGAATGCAGAGGATCTTCCTGCAATTTATCAGGTTTGGCAGGGAGAAGTTGAAGTATCACGATGGATCGTTGAAGATCCTTTCTTGATTCTGGGTGTTCGGCCTTATGGCGCAGGCGACCCCATGAATCGTATTCACTGGAAAGCGAGTGCACGTACAGGTGAATTACAAGTCTACAAGCAGGGATGGACGGCTGATCCGCAATCCTGGATTGTAGTCAATATTCAGGAATCTGCAGATATGTGGAGTGTTGTTACTCGACCGGAAAAGATTGAGCGGGCACTTCGTTACGCTGCCACAGCTGCAGTGGATGCCATCGGTAGAGGGTTGCCGGCAGGTTTCGCCCATAATGGTTATCATGTGGGTGGAGGCCGCGATACACTTCGGATTGAACCGGATTATGGCACGCCCCATCTGGAACGGTTACTGGAAGCTATGGCTGAGACAGAGTTGAAATGCATGGTGCCCATGGAGCAATTCCTGAATGATGAAGTACGTCTGAATGAAGAAGCACAGCAAATCCGCAGTTATCTGCTGATTACATCCTATGTATCTGCCGCTATGGAGCACGAGATTGCACGTCTGCACGAACAAGGACATCGTGTAACGATTCTCCCGGTAGAGGACGTGAAGGGTAATACGAAGGCGGTGAGTGCATGAGGAACAGACCGGTAGTGACGACCACAGGACTCATAACAATGCTTGCCGTCTTGATGGCTGGCATATACCTTTTTCCGATATTTACGCTTGCTTCATTCTACGCAATGGAACATTTGCCGTACACATTATTCATCCTGGTTGTTCTTGTAGGTTGGTTAGGACAATTCATTCAGCATAAAATTCCAGGTTTTAGCGAGAAAAGTACACTCATTCGTGGACTAGCGGCACTCGTCATAGGATTTCTCTTCGCACTCGTTGTTGGGTTGAGCCTTATTCTCCCGTTGCCGGATATCATCACATTGGTACTGTGTGGAGTCATCTCGGCTTATGCAGGTCTGACCCTCCAGCCAGTCTTTCATTCTGTATTGTTATGGCGCTTGCAGATTATGGGTGTAATCAGTGCAATCGTGCTTATGATTGCTTCGAATTCGTTGGAATTCATGCAGCCGATACAAACCTATACCCTATGGATCTATATTGCGGGAGTGATCAGCTTTGCCTTTTGGCTGGTTGGACGATATATGCTGCAACTGGATCAGGCAATACTCAATGACGGCAAGAGAAGATTGGTATTAAGAGATTTTGCACGTGCGAATCATCAGCGGTTCATGTGGATGTTTATTGTTATCGTCGCGATTGGTGCTTTCCCAAGTCTGGCTGCCTGGCTGGGACCGCTACGTGATCGCTTGCTTGCATGGATCAGGGGATGGTTTGGTCCGATTTCCGGCGAGGAGCCACGATTACCAATGGACAACCCCAATCAGCAGTTAAATATACCGAATGACTGGAGAGAGCCGCCATCCGAGCCCTCAGTCTTCTGGAACATCCTCGGATGGGTAGTGATGTGTGCTGTAGCAGGAGTAATTCTGTGGCTGCTTCTGAGGTTGGGACAAAAAACGATAAACAGACTTATGGACCGATTCAAGGGGATGTTACAACCAGGTGAAAAGAAGGCAGAACCACGGACGGAGTATATCGATGTCAGTGAGACGCTTGATGCGCCAGCAAAAGTCCGAAAGAATTGGTTTCGCAAGAAAGAGGCGCCACCTGCACAGGATGCCGAACGTGTTCGGTATTACTATCGGACTTGGATTGAAAGAGCCGCTCATCGAGGCGTGGAAATACAGCGGACACACACTCCGCTGGAGGCTGCACAGACCATTATTCAGAATGGTATGAAGGTAGAAGAAGATGAGCTGTCTGCGAGACTGCCAGATACGTATAATGCCGTCCGTTATGGAGAGAAATCTCCCGATCGTTCCGATATGGTTGAGATTGACCGAATCTGGAGATCTTATCGAAGTAAATAAGTCCGGAATCCCTTTACTTTTCTTGTCACGTTCAAGTATCATGAGAGGAATACACAAGTTGGTCAGAAAAGGAGCAGACATTAATGAAGACAAATCATTGCAAAATTGTAGATTGTACGATCCGTGATGGCGGATTGGTGAATAATTGGGACTTTAGCGTGGACTTTGTTCAACAGCTATATGCTGGATTGAATGAAGCTGGCGTTGATTATATGGAAATTGGATATAAGAACTCTCCAAAGTTGCTTAAAGGTGCCGAGGAAGCAGGACCATGGCGTTTCCTGAACGATGATTTCCTGCGTAAAGTTATTCCTCAAAAAGGCAATACCAAACTGTCTGCACTGGTTGACGTTGGGCGTGTGGACGAAAATGATATCTTGCCTCGCAGTGAGAGCATGCTGGATCTGATCCGGGTTGCCTGCTACAGCAAAGATGTAGACAAGGCACTTGCACTGGTTCAAACATTCCATGATCGTGGATATGAAACTACACTTAATATTATGGCACTCTCCAATGTTATGGAGAATGAATTGCTGGAAGCATTTGAATTGATCAAAGAAAGCGCTGTGGATGTTGTTTACATTGTAGACTCCTACGGTAGCTTGGACCATAATGATGTGAAATATCTGGTAGAGAAGTTCAAGACTCACTTGCCTAACAAACGTCTTGGTGTTCACACACATAATAATATGCAACTTGCGTTTTCTAACACATTGGTTGCGGCAGAACTTGGCGTCGAACTGCTTGATGCTTCTGTGTATGGTATGGGACGTGCGGCAGGAAACTGTCCAACCGAATTGCTCGTAGCTCATCTGAAAGGAACAAAATACAATCTGCGTCCAGTACTTGGTGTGTTGGAACAGTTGATGGTTCCACTCAGAGAAAAAGAAGAATGGGGTTACATTCTGCCTTACATGATTACAGGCGCGTTGGACGAGCATCCACGTTCAGCAATGGCGATTCGCTCATCGGAAGACAAGGATAAGGTTGTTGATTTCTATGATAAATTAACAACACCAGAAGTGAATTTTGAGAAGTAATATAGTCTGAAATACAGTTGCAAAATAGGAAAACATGGACTCTAACTGGAGATCCATGTTTTTTTAGTTCTTAATGCCTTGTTTTTCTATATATTTGTGAATAAATATTCCTAGGAGTAACTATTTTTTAGTTCACGTATACAAAATTAAATGTTATTATGTACCAGATAGCATGTGTATGCATGTGAATTGAACGTTGGTTAATATGTTTTTTGTCGAATCGTGTAGTAAGTTGTTAAGTTTGGTTAATGTAATTCAGGATAGGTGATCCCGGGAAGGAAAACACGGCATGAAGGTTAATCTGCAAGATCAGAGAAAAATAATTTGGGTCGCTGTGGGCGGCTTATTATGTTTCCTCGCAAGTCAATGGTTTCGTTCTTCTTCAAGCTCTGATCTGATCATATCGGGTTACCCGGTTTTGACACTCTTGGGTGGATTTGCTGCGGTAGCGGCTTGTATCGGCATCTATAATCAAAGCTGGTTGTTTCGGACACAGAAGCTAACGCTTCGGAGGACATTATTGACAACACTCTTTTTATTGATTGGACTATTTGAACTGGTTCATATCGTTTCATTTGCAGAAGAGATTCCAAATGGAGCCATGATGGAATCGGAGTTTTCCTTAATGATGTCAACCATGGGATCTTTGGTATGTTCCGTAGGTTTACTGCTCGTGTATACCTTAAATGAGAAAGAGTTTGCATTACCACGCAAATTCTTACTGTTAAGTGGGACATTGGGTACCTTTGTTATTTTGTACATACTGGCTATTCAGGAATGGAGCATGTTGCCGAGTATGCTTGATGGGGAAGTGCTTGGTGGTATCTTCACTCGAGTTCATCTTATGGTTGGATTGCTCTATGGCATTATTGCAGTTCTTTTGTTTGTACAATGGAAAAAAACCAAAGACAGTGATTTACCAACCATTCTATGTGGCATTCTGTGTTTCTTTTTTGGTGAATGTTATTTTGTTTCAGCAACTGGGGTGAACGATCTCAATCTGTTATTAGGATTGCTGAGTAATTGTATGGCATATTTTTTCATCCAAAAAGGACTGTATACGTCCGTAGTGGACACACCTTTCCTGCAACAGCAGGTCGCGGAAGCCAAGATGAACTATATTGCTCATCATGATGATGTAACGGGACTTCCAAACCGTCGTCGCCTTTCACAGCAGCTGAAAAAGATGATGGATGACGCCGTGGTGCAGGAACAGCTTGTTGGTGTATTGGTCCTGAATATTAATCGGTTCAAAACCATAAATGATTCGCTTGGACAGCAAGCAGCTAACCGTGTTTTGCGTCAGGTAGGTCAACGACTGAAACAATTGTCCCTTCCAGGAGAAGAAGTCTTTGGATTGGGAAGAGATGAGTTTGCATTAACGATGACAGATTTCAGTTCAACCGATATAGCGTTGCGTCGGACAAGATCCATTTTGCAACTTTTTGAGAAGCCCGTCTTGGTTGATGGCAATGAGTATCATCTGACACTTGGAATTGGGATGGCCATTTTCCCACATGATGGGGAGTCACCACTGGAGATTATTCAGAATGCCGATACGGCTTTGCACAGTGCAAAGGAACAAGGAATGGAACTGAATCGTTTTGCCCATGCGATGCAGATGAAGGCACAGGAGCGTTTGCAGCTTGAGAATGATCTGCGCAAGGCGTTGGATCGAGGTCAGTTCTACCTGGTCTACCAGCCGCAGGTTAATCTGCAAAGTGGGCTAATCGTTGGCATGGAAGCCTTGGTGCGTTGGCAGCATCCGCAACGAGGCTCGGTATCTCCGGCGGACTTTATTCCTCTGGCAGAAGAGAGTGGGCTCATTGTGCCACTTGGAGAATGGGTGCTTCGTGAAGCGTGTGCACAGAACAAACAGTGGCAGGAAGCCGGTTATCGTAAACTGTGTGTTTCGGTGAATCTGTCGATGAGACAATTCAGGCACTCCCATTTGTTGGACAATATCAATGGCATTCTCAAAGAGACGGGACTAGAGCCTGTATGGCTTGAACTGGAGATTACAGAGAGCATGACATTTGATAAAGACCGGTCATTCGAACAGTTGCGCAAAATCAAAGAAATTGGTGTGCATATCAGTATTGATGATTTTGGAACGGGATACAGCTCGTTGCACTATCTGAAGGATCTGCCGATTGATCGGCTTAAGATTGACCGTTCATTTGTGAATGAAGTCATGGAGGACAGCAATAACGCAGCGATCGTATCTACCATCACCTCAATGGCGCATCATTTACAACTGAAAGTCACAGCTGAGGGTGTGGAGAACGAAGATCAGATGGTCTTTCTTCGCAATCAACACTGTCACGAGGCTCAGGGTTATTTCTTCAGCAAACCGATTAAAGCCGCTGAATTTGAAAAGAAGTTTTTGAGAGATGTGGATAAGCCTACAGGATAGGGAACAGCGGGGGCGCGAGGGTGCTCCTGCTTTTTTTTGATGGATGCGTAATGAAAAAAATGGAAAATATGACTTGCATGCTATAGAGGATCATGGTATATTATTATTTGTAAAATCACTGTTAAATTCCTAAGGAACTTAACAATAAATCTTCAATCATGCGGGTGTAGTTCAATGGTAGAACTTTAGCCTTCCAAGCTAATAGCGTGGGTTCGATTCCCATCACCCGCTTAATGAAGCAGTACCGGAGTCCTTGCGATGCAGGGGCTTTTTCTATTGCGCTAAAGGAAATCCCGTGGTAACAGCGATCAGAAGATTGTTCTATTTTAGGAGTGGCGAGTAAGTAAGTATTCTTTAGTTTAAATTATGTACCCTTTGCTTTTTTACAATGTTCTGGTACAATAACGGAGAAATTGATACTACACATGAATGAGAGGTAACCATACGTCCCATGAAGTAAAACACATGAATTGAACCCCAGTTAACTGCAGACGGTTTTATGACGCAGTCAGCCAGAGCGGCTGAGCAATGAGGGGATTCGTGTGTCCAAATTCAGCTATGGGAAAAGGTATGGAGCAAGTAAGCCATTGAGGTTTACGTGTACCCTGTATTTTGGGTTTCTTTGTTCATGCCGTAGCTTACCTTAGATCTGTCTTTGAATGCTTGATCCAACCCTGAATTGCCAAACCGCCGGCTGATGCCAGCGGTTTTTTTTGTTCAGCAAAAAGGATGCAGGAAGGATGAGGCCTCATGATGACATTGGTACGCTTACATGAAGTATCAAAAGAGTGGAACGGTATTGAATTGTTTACAGGATTGAATTTGGAGATTAATGAGGGCGAACGACTCGCCATTTTGGGTCGCAACGGATGCGGCAAGACAACGTTGTTACGTATCATTTTGGGTGAGGAGCATGGTGGTGGACGGATTGAACGTCATATCCCTCAGCAGGAATGGGGGTTCATGCGCCAGCGATCGGAGATTGAGACCGGGATGAATGTACTGGATGCGGTCCGTCGTGAGAGCGGTCAGATCTATGAAGTGAAACGGAACTTGGAAGAACTGGAACAACGGTTGAGCATGAGCACTGAAGCGGATGAAGAGTTGCTTGCAGCTTATACACAAGTGATGGAGCAATATGAACAGTTGAACGGTTATATGTGGGAGACTGAGGTAGAGAAAGTACTGACTCGCCTTGGATTATCCGCAGAGCATTGGAATAGACTCTATCATTCCTTGAGTGGTGGACAAAAAACAAAGGCTCGTTTGGCGGGGCTACTTGTCAGCAAACCCAAATTCCTGATCCTGGATGAACCGACGAATCATCTGGATGAGGGAAGCATGCGCTGGCTGGAAGAGTGGTTATCCTCATATGAAGGTACGCTGTTATTTGTATCACACGATCGTACGTTTATTGATCAGGTAGCAACAGGAGTCATTGAGTTCAGTCCAGATGCCCTGACCAAATACAAGGGAGGTTACTCCGACTACAAGATCCACAAAGAGCGTGAATTACGCGAACAGGAAACGATCTACCGCAGGCAGGAATTGGAACGTAAGGCGTTGGAAGAAACGATTCGAAATTATCAGGAATGGTTCCATAAAGCGCATAATTCGGCGACTGATGTGGAGGTGAAGATCACCCAGAGTTTCTACAAAGCCAAAGCCAACAAAAATATTTCACGTTACCATGCGAAACAAAAACAGCTGGAACGTTTAGAGCGGGAACGGGTGGATAAACCTCGTGAAGCTGCAAAGTTGAACATGGAATTACAGATGAATCCACTGGCTGCACGCCAGCTGCTTGCGCTGGAAGAGGTGAGTTTTTCATATACGGGAGACAAATCATTGCTACGCAATCTTCGAATTACTGTGGAACGCGGAGATCGGCTTGCTGTACGAGGTCCTAATGGAACCGGCAAGACAACACTGCTGAAATTGATGATTGGTGAACTGGAACCTTCGCAAGGCAAGGTCACCCGGCATCCACAGCTGAAAATCGGTTACTTTTCACAGGAGCTGGAAGGGCTTCCCGAAAATCTGACGCTGCTGGACAGCTTGCTTACTCTTCCATCCATGACACAAAGTGCGGCACGTACCATTCTGGGATGTTTCCTATTTTCCAGAGATGATGTATTCAAGCGCATTGGGGATTTGAGCATGGGGGAAAAGTGCAGAGTGGCATTTCTGAGACTGTACTTTGGCGGAGCCAATCTGCTGGTGCTGGACGAACCGACGAATTATCTGGACATTGATACCCAGGAAGTCATGGAGAATGTATTAAAACAGGCTTCAGGTGCTTTGGTGCTTGTATCCCATGACCGGATGCTGACGAAGTCACTTGCGAATCGGTTATGCGATCTGGAGGCTGGTGGCACAGCAACTCTGTTTGAAGGAGGTGTGTCGGATTGGGAGCAGTCCACCAAACTTCGGGAGGTGGCGCTGGAGACCCGGGAATCCGATGACGAGCGGTTACGATTGGAGATGCGCCTATCGGAGTTGCTGTCTCCTGTGAGCACTGCTGGAAAAGACAGTCTGACACAGCCCGAGCATTCGAATGAGCGAGCAGTCGAGGCAGCTGAGATTCGCGAAATCCAGCAGCGCCTGAAACAATTGAAAGATAAAGGTGCAAGCATAAATTAGAATATGGACGGCTTGCTATTTCGATCTATTTTGCATATAATTATGAACGATCATCGATGATTACATCGATATAGGTAAACTAAGCAAACGTGATGATGGAGATAAGTAAGCAGTGCCTCTGGACAGGGAGGAAGCGCCTTAGATTGAGAGCGTTTCTGTAGAACAAGGTTGCCGAAATTCACTCCGAAGCGGTTCCCTGAACCTGTTTGTGTGCAGACACAGAGGCAACAGTAGGGGCAAACGGTTAACGGTCGTTATTCCGTACAAAGTGAGACAGAACCAGTTGCAGGCCAGAAGGGCCACGCAGCAATGGATGTCTAACAAGGGTGGTACCACGGTCTTTTCGTCCCTTCAGGGGAGAGAAGGCCTTTTTTTGTTGCAAAAACACCACAAAAAGGGGGCAATTACACATGAAAGAACGTTTAGAGGCATTGAAGATCGAAGCGCTGGAGCAGTTGTCTAGTGTGAATGATCCGCAGACGCTCGGTGATCTGCGTGTAAAGTATTTGGGGAAAAAGGGTGCATTAACTGAGATTTTGCGTGGTATGGGTGCGCTTAGTGCGGAGGAACGTCCAGTTATTGGTCAAGTAGCCAATGATGTTCGGGCTGCCATTGAGGAAGTCATCGACAGCAAGCAGGATCAGTTCCAGAAGGAAGAGACGGCGAAGCGTCTGCAATCCGAGAAAATTGATGTGACTCTGCCAGGACGTCGTGGACGTCAAGGCGGACTGCATCCACTGACCAAAGTGGTACAGGAGATCGAAGATATTTTCATCGGTATGGGATACCGCGTAGCGGAAGGTCCTGAAGTCGAAATGGATTATTACAACTTTGAAGCATTGAATCTGCCGAAGAATCACCCGGCGCGCGATATGCAGGATTCTTTCTATGTTACCGAAGACTTGTTGATGCGTACCCATACATCTCCGGTTCAAGTACGTACCATGCAGAGCATGAAGGGCGAGGTGCCTGTCAAAGTCATCTGTCCAGGTAAAGTATACCGCCGTGATGATGACGATGCGACACACTCTTTCCAATTCAACCAGGTTGAAGGTTTGGTCATCAGCGAAAACATTCGTATGAGCGATCTGAAAGGAACCCTGTTGCAATTCGTACGCGAAATGTTCGGTTCCCACACAGAAATTCGTCTGCGTCCAAGCTTCTTCCCGTTCACAGAGCCAAGTGCGGAAGTGGATGTAACTTGTGTACAATGTGGCGGCAGCGGCTGTCGCGTATGTAAGCAAACAGGCTGGCTTGAAATTTTGGGCGGCGGTATGGTTCACCCGAAAGTACTGGAGATGGGTGGATACGATCCGGAGAAATACAGTGGCTTCGCATTTGGTATGGGCGTAGAACGTATCGCGATGCTGAAGTATGGAGTCGATGATATCCGTCATTTCTACAATAGCGATCTGACCTTCCTGAAGCAATTTGGACGGCTGTAACTTTAAGACAAGAAAGATTAACCATATAGAGCAAGCGAATGAACCGGGAACACCAATTTATAGATGAAGGAAGTGAACGTCCATGAGAGTATCGACAGATTGGCTGTCTGATTATATTTCCCTTGAAGGTGTGACGCCACAGGAATTGGCAGAGAAAATCACCCGTGCGGGTGTCGAAATTGATGTAGTGGAGAACCGCAACAAGGGCGTGAATAAAGTTGTTGTAGGTTATGTGAAGAGCAAGGAGAAACACCCGGATGCAGACAAACTTAATGTATGTGTCATCGATGCTGGTCAGGAAGAAGATCTGCAGATCGTGTGTGGTGCGAAAAATGTGGATGCAGGCCAAAAAGTAGTCGTAGCCCTGGTTGGAGCGAAGCTCCCTGGTGGATTGGATATCAAAAAAGCCAAACTGCGCGGTGTTGTCTCCCTTGGCATGATCTGTTCCGCCAAAGAGCTGGGCATGAACGATAAATTGTTGCCGAAAGATCAGCAGGAAGGTATTCTCGTTCTGCCGGAACAAACAGAGGTTGGCACGCCAATCAGCCAGGTTCTTGGTCTTGACGATCATGTTCTTGAACTGGACCTGACACCGAACCGTTCCGACTGTCTCAGCATGCGTGGTGCAGCTTATGAAGTGGGTGCCATCCTGGGTCGTGAAGTGAAGCTGCCAAGTCCCAAAGACCAACTGGTTGAAATTGGTGATGCAGCCGCGAATCATATCTCTGTAGAGATCAAGGCACAGGAGCAATGCATTCACTATGCAGCTCGTTATGTAACCGGCATTAAGCTGGGTGCTTCCCCGCTGTGGATGCAAAACCGTCTCATGGCGGCAGGTGTTCGCCCAATCAATAACATCGTTGATATCACGAACTATGTCATGCTGGAATACGGTCAACCGCTACATGCATTCGATGCGGATAAGCTGGAAAAGGGCCATATTGAAGTGCGGATGGCCAACGAAGGCGAAACGATTGTTACGCTGGATGGACAGGAGCGCAAGCTGGAGCCGCACATGTTGCTCATCACGGACGGCGTGAAACCTGTAGCCATCGCTGGGGTTATGGGTGGCGAGAATTCCGAGGTATCGGAAGGTACGGTGAATCTGTTGCTGGAGTCCGCCAAGTTCGACGGCGGAACCGTTCGGAAAACGTCGCGCCAACTGGGGCTACGTTCCGAAGCAAGCATGCGTTTTGAGAAGGAAGTAGACCCGGGTGCGGTCATTACGGCTTTGGATCGTGCGGCTGAACTGATTCAGCGTTATGCTGAAGGTGAAGTGCACCAGGGAATCGTGGAAGCTGGAGCAGAAGCTGCGGAGAAACGTGTAATTCAATTGTCGCTGAACAGACTGAATCGTTATCTGGGAACTGATCTGTCTTTGCTTGAGGTAAAAACGATCTTCGCTCGCTTGCACTTTGCATGTGGTGATGCTGATCAAGGATTGCTGGATGTGGAAGTGCCAACACGCAGAGGGGATATTACGCTCGATGTAGACTTGTTTGAAGAGATTGCACGCCTGTACGGATACGACAACATTCCAACCACATGGATTGAAGGACCGACGACTCCAGGGGCATATACACGCTCTCAAGCAATGCGCCGCACGATTCGTGGATTGCTCTCAGGCAGTGGTTGGCAGGAAATGATCAGTTACTCCTTTGTACACCCGGATAAAGCGACATTGTTCCCGGCATTGACACAAGGCAGTAAAGCCGTGAAACTCGCGATGCCTATGAGTGAGGACCGCAGTGTGCTTCGTACGAGTATTTTGCCGCAAATGCTGGATGCAGCGGTGTATAACATGAACCGTAAACAGGATTCACTGGCTGTATTTGAAGTGGGCAATGTGTTCTTCACTGAAGAAGATCAGTTGACCAAACAACCACATGAGATTCCGGTACTGGGCTTGCTGCTCACCGGGAATCGTGCAAGCCAGCAGTGGAATGTTGGAGCGGAGAAAGTAGACTTCTTCGATCTGAAAGGTGCTCTTGAGCATCTGTTCGCCTATGTGGGGCTTGAACAACGCATTCGCTTGGTAGCAAACAGCCCTGAAGGATTCCATCCGGGACGTTCCGCATCGGTTTACCTGGAAGGTAAGGATGGCGGGGAAGGCACATTGATCGGTACATTGGGTCAATTGCATCCGGAACTGCAACAGCAGTATGATCTGAATGATGTGTACATCGCAGAGATTGCACTTGAATCGATCTACAATGAAGCAGACGCTGACATTCGTTATCGTGAACTTCCGCGTTTCCCAGCCATGGAACGTGATATCGCGGTTGTTGTGAATGAGGATATTGAAGCGGGAGATATGCTGCGCGCCATTCGTGAATCGGCGGGTGAATGGTTACAAACTGTACAGGTGTTCGATGTGTTTACTGGTAGTAAACTGGGTGAAAACAAGAAAAGCGTGGCGATGGCACTGGTATACCGGAATCGTGAACGTACACTGACCGATGAGGAAGTTACTGAAGTTCACGCCCGTGTAGTGGCTCGTCTGGAAGAGCAATTCGGAGCGGAATTGCGTAAATAGGACAAAAGAAGATTTTTTGAACAAAGATTAGCAGGAATTGTTTGAAGTCACATCGAATCCTTAGCATTAGAGGATCGATGTGACTTTTTTGTGATTACAGCTTAGAATCAACATACAGACTTGAAGGAGGGCACAACTGTGACTACACCTGATCGTACACGCGTCACCGTAGAGATCTACGGGACTTCCTATAAACTGGTTGGCAGCAGTGCCGACTATATGAAACAAGTAGCTAACCTGGTAGATGAGCGTATGGGCGCGATCTCCAAGCAAAATTCCCGTCTGGATACTCCGCGTATTGCGGTACTGGCGGCTGTACATATGGCTGAACAGTCTCTTCAGACTCAGGAAATCCGTAATGAACTGAAGATGCTCACTGGAGAACGTACAGAACTGAGAAACGAATTGAATCGGTTAAACGCCATACAAAATGAACATCAACAAGAATTGGAACGGCGTGACCAGGCTCTTGCTGATTTGCAACAGCTGAAGATTGAAGCAGAGCAGGCGTTGCAAAAGTCCGAATCGGACAAAAATTCAGAGATAGCCAAGTTGAATAAGCTGCTGGAGCAAGAACGCGCTCAAGCAACGGAGCGAGTGCAGAAATTGCAGGCCCAAGCGACGGCACAACTGAAGGAAGCAGAAGCCAAGGGAACGAAACAGCTGAAGGAAATGGAAGAGAAAGCGGCTAACCAGCTTAAAAATGCACAGGCACAGGCTGCTTCCCAGCTCAAAGAAGCTCAGAACCGTTCTGCAGCCGAATTGCAGCAGGCGCAGGCCAAAGCTGCGGCGCAATATAAAGACCTGCAGGACAAGACTGCAGCTCAATTAAAAGAAGCCGAAAGCCGTGCCGTTGCAGAACGTCAACAGATTGAAGCCAAGGCTGCGCAGCAGGTTCAGACAGCCAAGGAAGAAGCCGAGTCGGCCATTTTGTCCGAGTTGGAGCAGGCAGAGAGCAATCTGAAGAAAGCTCAGGAAGAAGCAGCGTTGCAATATAACGAACTTCAGCAACAGATGGAACTTCGTCTTCAACAGGCTGAAGAAAAAGCGCTGCAACAGACACAAGAGCTCACGGATCAGGCGAATCAGGAACGGGCTGACTTGCAGGAACAAGCGGAGCAGAAGCGCCTGACTGAGATAAATCAGTTGAATGCGGAGTTCAAGGCGTTATCCGAGCAGTTGGAACTCGAATGGATGGAGAAAGAAGCAGCCCTCGAGGAACAATTGCAGCAAGCCAAGGAAGCAGCAGCGTCCCAGGCAAAAGAAGCCGAAGCTGCGGCAGAGGCCTTATTGCAAGAAGAACAGGGCAAGCTCAAGCAGCAACTTGAGGACCAACGTAAACAGGCGGAGACTCGACTATTAGATGTCGAAGAGCAATTAGAAGAAGTAATGACCCAGCTCATCAGTGCACAGGACATGGTTGCAGAGCAAGAACAGCAGCTTCAGCACGAGCGTGGTCAATTGGAATCGTTACGTCATGAGCATGGGGTCCGTAAACAGGAGCAGGAAGTTCAGACGCGCCGTATTACGGAACTGGAGCAACAACTGGAGCAGTTGAAAGAGGACCGTTCCCAGTTGCAGGAGCTTCTGCGTGAAACGGAACAGGCTGCCCAGCAATCCCGTGATTCACAGGAACAATGGAAGCAGAAGTATAATGAAACTGTGGATAGAGAAACCTCTCTCACAGCACAGCTACGCAAACTTCAGGAGCAACATGCACAGCTTGAACAGGAAGCCCAAAAGCTTCGTGAGGCTGAAGTGAAGTCGGAAGAGGAACAGCGCAGACTGCAAAAAGTGCTTGAACAGGCTCATGCTGCGGTGCGTACATTGCAGAATGAGATCGGCACACTTACGGAACGTGAGCAGTCCTTGAAGGATCTTGCTGAGCAGCGATTGGCTGAGATCGGAGACCTGGAGAATCAGATTCTTGAAGTTGCTGAACAAAATGAAACGTTGGAGTCTGGTGTGCAATCCCTTCATGATGAATTGTCCGTGGTGAAGGAAGAGTCTCGTTTCAACCATGAAGAGGCTGTGCAATACCAGAAGGATGCAGAGCTTTTGGAAGAGAAACGCAATCAGCTTGAAGTTGAGCTAAATGTTGTTCGGGAAGAGCTGAACCGACTTCAGGATAACTATAAACAAATCCGTAACGATTACAGTGATGCATTACAACGGGAAGAGAATTACAGTTCCAAGCTGGATGAATTGAGCAAGGAGAAACAAGAGATTGTGAGCGCACTTGAAGAATCGAGACAGTCTTCGGCTAAACTTTCCGAGCGCTACTCGGAGCAAGAGAGCCGGCTAGCCCAGACTGAGGAAGAAGCGTTGGAGTGGCAGATCAAACACGAAGAACTGTCAACCAAACAGAACGAGTTGGCATCCCGTCTGGAGCAGTTGACAAGACGTGAAGAAGAACTTCGCTCAAGCGTTGAACAAGCAGAGCAGAACGACCGGGTATGGCAACGCCGTGCAGATGAATGGGCGGCTCAGGAACAATCATGGCAGGAACGCTGGGCTACACTTGAGAATGAACTGACGGTTTGGAAGAGAGAAAGTGCTGCAAGTAGTGAGTTGCTGGAGGGACTGGAGCAAGAACGACAGCAGCTGGACAAGTTACGTGCAGAAGCGACCCAAGAGAAAGAGATCATGGAAACTGAACTGCTTGAGATGGGGGAGCGTTACGAACTAGCGGCCAATCAATTACGTTTGTTACAGGTTGAACGTGAAATGGAGCAGGAGAAGGCAGAGCAGCTGAACACGGAATATCGTCAGTTGCATGATGAATATACGAAATTGCAGACGGAATATAACGAATGGATTGAATTGATTGAACAGGACCAGACCTAGCGGAATGAATGCAGCAGAACTGGCTCGTGGGCAACGTACTCTGGTACAATTTGTTATACTAAAGAAGGAGCTCCCGTCGCTGCGGGGGCTCCTTGTCTTGAATACTATTCTTCAACGATAATTTTGGAGATCATGCTGCTGTGTCCTGAACCACAGAAGACAGAACAGGACATTTCAAACTCACCAACTTTGTCCGGGGTTATGACTTTGGAGCTATTTCTGGTATCCAGTTGAAGATTCAGCTCAGGCACAAGAATACCGTGATTTCCGTTTTCATTTTTATAAACAATGTTAACGGGAACGCCTTTTTTAAGATGGTACTCAGGTTGATCGAATTCATAGTTACTTGCCTTGATGACCAATTCTTCACTGGCTGTAACTCCAGCATCAGCATCGGATCCATTGCTGCCAGATTCTGCGGACTGTTTTGCTCCTCCACATGCAGTGAGGACCAGAATTAACATACAGGCAGCAAGCCATGTTATGCCTTTCTTCATCATGTGCCTCCTTAAAGCGTGATATGGATAAAATTTGAATGATTGCTCCAGTCATCATACCGCAATATGTGGATGCCTGTACACGCTGCGTATGTCGTTTTTTTGAAAATTGTACGTGTACGGCAGAGCGTGTGTACTGCCCGAATGAAATAAACCCCTTCCGGCACAGGGCCTTCAGAGGTTTAGGAGAATACATGGGGACGTTAGGGTGAAGTGGAGATTAACTTTTGGAGCTTCGTCCGGCATCAAAAGGGGTGGATACCGGGATGAAGAGATCGATAATCCCGATAACCAGCGCAGCGAGAATGGCACCGAGCAGGCTGACTTCAACATGATCTACAACATATTGACCAAGCCAAATCACCAGTGCGCTAACGATAAATCCGACAATACCGCGACCAAACGGGTTGACTCTTTTGCCGAAGATACCTTCAACGATCCAGCCGAGCAGGGCAATGACAAGAGCAAGCAACAGAGCGCTCCAGAAGCCACCAACGGCGAATCCGGGAACGATCCAGCTGACCACCATTAATACAATTGCAGCGATGACAAATCGCACGACATGTCCCAGGAAATTCATGGTGTTTACCTCCTTTTATTCGGATTGAACTGAGCAGGGCAACTCCAAGGGGGATGGAGAGGTTGCACAATCCTGACACCTGTAGTTTGTGGTGTTATGGTTGAAGTTATGTGTGGAAGGATTCGTTAAATAGCGTAAGAAAGTTTCTTTCGTTATAATACAGATATAGTTTGGAAGGAGTTGTACACTTGGACACGAAAATTTTACACACACTGGAATATCGCAAAATTTTAAATACATTGCTTAGCTTTGCCCAGACGACCATGGGAAAAAAGAAAGCGGAGCAACTTGAACCAAGCAGTGAACTTGAAGAAGTGAAGCGGTTGCTGCAGCAAACCGATGAAGCCTTCACATTTGATCGCTTGAAAGGCTCACCGTCGTTTGGGGGAATTGTAGATATTACGGTTTCCATCAAACGTGCTGAAATTGGAGGCACACTTAACCCTCACGAACTTTTGGGAATATCCAATACAACCTTTGCAGCGCGGCGATTGAAACGTCAGATTGGTACTTTGCATGAAGATGAGCCCATCGAATCATTGTTCTATATCAGTGATCAACTGTCAGAGCAAAAAACGCTTGAGGATGCCATCAAAATCTGTATTGACGATAATGCAGAGGTTGCCGACAGTGCAAGCGTAACGTTGGCGCAGATTCGTCGTGAGCTGCGAGGCGGAGAAGCGCGGATTCGCGAAAAACTGGATTCCATGATTCGATCCTCTACCGTATCCAAGATGCTTCAGGATCAGCTCATCACCATCAGAGGAGACCGTTTTGTGATCCCGGTGAAAGCTGAATATCGTTCGTACTTTGGCGGGATTGTACACGATCAATCCGGTTCGGGTGCGACATTGTTCATTGAGCCGGAATCCATTGTTGCAATGAACAACAAATTACGCGAAACCCGGATTCGGGAAGAACGCGAAATAGAAATTATTTTGCAGAAATTGACGGCACTTGTCAGTGAGCAGGGAGAGTGGCTGTTGTATGATGTCGACTTGCTGGGATCACTTGATTTTATCTTTGCCAAAGCACGTCTGGCTCGTGAACTGAAAGCAACATTGCCTCGCATGAATGACCGCGGGTTCCTGAAGCTCAAGAAAGGCCGTCATCCACTGATTCCAATTGAAAACGTGGTACCAATTGACATAGAGTTGGGCAATGATTATACATCCATTATCGTGACAGGTCCCAATACGGGTGGTAAAACGGTAACGCTCAAAACAATTGGATTGCTGAGTCTGATGGCCATGTCCGGTTTATTTGTTCCGGCTGAGGATGGCAGTCAGTTATGTGTATTTGATGCGATCTATGCAGACATTGGGGACGAGCAGAGTATCGAGCAGAATCTGAGTACTTTCTCCAGTCATATGACCAACATCATTCGCATTCTGAAAAACATGACACCAAAAAGTTTGGTATTACTCGATGAACTTGGCGCAGGGACAGATCCGGCTGAAGGTTCCGCACTGGCAATCTCCATGCTTGAGCATATGCACCGGACGGGATGTCGCATGGTTGCAACCACTCACTACAGTGAACTGAAAGCATACGCATATGAGCGTAAAGGTGTCATTAATGCCAGCATGGAATTTGACATCAACACACTGAGTCCAACCTATCGCCTTCTGGTGGGTGTACCTGGACGAAGTAATGCATTTGCCATTGCAGAGCGACTGGGACTGCCGGGTTACATTCTCGACTACGCCCGTGGCGAAGTGAAGGAAGAGGATCAACGGATTGAGCACATGATTGCTTCTCTTGAAGAGAACCGTCTTACGGCCGAACAAGAGCGTGAGAAGGCAGAGAGCTTGCGCCAGGATATGGAGAAATTACGCAGTCGTCATCAGACCGAACTGGAGAAGCTGGAACAACAGCGTGATCGCCGGATTGAAAAAGCAGAAGAAGATGCACGTAGCATTGTGGACAAGGCTCGCGCGGAAGCGGAGAAGATTATAGCAGATCTTCGCCTGTTGGCTATGGAAGAAGGTGCTTCTGTGAAGGAGCACAAACTCATTGCTGCCCGCAAACAGCTGGACGAGGCTGAACCGGAGAAACGCAGAAAAACGGTCAAGAAGACGGCAACAGCGCCGAAGACTCGTGCTATCGGTCCTGGTGATGAAGTGCTTGTCTACAGTTTGAATCAAAAAGGCCATGTTGTAGAGATGGCGGGTAGCAAAGACGCTATGGTACAACTGGGGATTATGAAAATGAAAGTATCCCTGGATGACTTGGAACTGCAGCAATCGGCTCCCGCAGCCAAACCAAAGCAAAAACCGGTAACGGGTATGAAGCGCACACGTGATGATAATGTAAAAAGTGAATTGGATCTGCGTGGTACCAACCTGGAAGAAGCCCTGATGGAGACAGACCGGTTCATTGATGAAGCTTTCCTTGCCAACCTGGGCCAAGTTTATATTATTCACGGTAAAGGTACAGGAATTTTACGTTCCGGTATTCAGGATTACCTGCGTAAGCATAAACATATTAAAAGCTACCGGCTGGGCAATTACGGAGAAGGCGGGAACGGTGTGACCGTCGCAGAATTGGAATAGCCGGTCCATGAATCAATGATATTCTGTGACCTTATTCATGAAGGTCGCAGATGGGAGAGGGGAACGGTGCGTGATAGAAAGCATTGACCAATTGCTGTCTCATCCCTTGGGGATGGTACTCGGTTTTTTCTCGGTAGCGATTATGGAGCTGCTCGTATTTCTGGCTTGCTTCGAACTGGTGACCAAGTATAAATGCTGGACGGAGATCAAGAAGGGCAATGTGGCCGTTGCGATGGCTACAGGAGGTAAGATCTTCGGGATCTGCAACGTATTGCGGTTCTGCATACAAGCGAAATCTTCGGTATATGAAGCCATGACATGGTCATTCGTAGGGTTTATCCTTCTGCTCATTGCCTACTTTTTGTTCGAATTCCTGACACCCGTGTTCTCCATTGACAAGGAGATCGAATCGGATAACCGAGCTGTCGGATTGATATCCATGATTATTTCAGTCTCGCTGTCGTTTGTTATTGGCGCGAGCATTATCTAGGGGGACCAGTCATGAAGATATTGATACGGATTCTGTTTGCGGCATCGATCGTGTTTTTTGCCATCGGTGTCATCTATGTAATGAATACATGATTATATGAAAGAGAAAGGTTGATCAATATGGAAACAACAGTATGCCCTTGGTGTCAGACGGAGATTGTATGGGATGAGGAACTCGGTCCTGAAGAAGAGTGTCCTTATTGTCACAATGAGTTAAAAGGATACCGTACACTCAACATTAACATCGATGATGAAGAGAACGATGAAGCTGAGGACGACATCTATGATGTAGACGATGTAACGAACGAGAAACAGACTACGGATCTTTCAGATCTGTGGGGGGATGAAGTCGAACTCAAATTGCCGGAGTTGCGAACGTTAACCAAATACGCGGATGAAGGTAATGATCTCATTCAGTATGAACAAGGTGTACAGAAGCAACTTGATCATCAGGAAGAAGTACCAGAGTGCCCGAATTGCCGGGAATTCATGATTCTCGCAGGTACACAAGCTGCAACGCAGGATAACTTCACACCAGTTGCTAACGCAGCTTCAGGCGAAGGGTCACTATTGGCATCACCGTTTAAAGTATTGACCTATGTATGCTCTGGATGTTTCCAAGTTCAATACAGTCTGTCTGAGGAAGATCGTCTGCGTCTGATCAAGAACCTGAGTACGCAGGAATAAACATTTCGGAGATTCTAACCAATTTCATAGCAATCCTGAAGATTCATCATGTTTTCCTCTTGCTTGGGGCACGTTAACCCTAAGACCTACCTGTACATAGTTCACTTCAGGTGGATGAAGGAGGAGCAGATGAAGATTACTTTAGGCCGACAATCCATTCTGCTTTTGGGCGTGAATGGATTGTTTGCGTTAGCCGGAGCGTTGTCGGGAACCTTTTTGAATGTGTTTCTGTGGAAAAGCCGTCCGGATTATGCCATGTTGGGGTGGTTCACTCTCAGCCAGCAACTGGCCATTGGACTGACATTCTGGCTTGCTGGCAAATGGGTCAAGGAACACAATAAAATGAGTGCACTACGACTAGGTACTGCGCTGTCTGGCATATTTTATATGATAGTCCTCTGGGCTGGTTCCAAAGCTGTAGACTGGATATGGCCTCTGGGTATGCTACTGGGTTGTTCCTTGGGGCTATTCTGGATTGCATTTAATGTTGTGTATTTTGAAATAACGGATCGGGCAAACAGGGATTTATTCAATGGCTGGGTCGGGTTACTTGGTTCGATGACAGGAATTATAGGTCCATGGTTCTCCGGTCTGATTATTACTCGCATGACAGACAACACAGGATATCGGCTCATCTTCACGGTATCACTCGTTATTTATGTCATAGCAGTAGTTTTTAGTTTTTTTCTGAAAAAAAGAAAGGTGAGCGGTACATACCGCTGGTCGGAACCTTGGATACAGCTATCCAAGCGGGATAGTCCCTGGAGGACCTTAGGCTTGGGTTTGTTCGCTCAGGGTGCACGTGAAGGTGTCTTTGCCTTCCTGATTGCACTGCTTGTATATTTGGCTACCGCACAGGAGTACAAATTGGGGCAGTTCTCACTCATCACTTCTGCTGTGGCACTAGTAAGTTATTGGGCAGCCGGGAAATGGTTTAAACCACAGTATAGATCAAAAGGCATGTTCATTGGAGCCCTCATTCTGCTCGTTGTGCTTCTTCCTCTTCTCTGGAAAGTGACCTATGGTACGCTGTTAATCATGGGGATTGGGAGTGCTGTTGCGATGCCGTTATATGTATTACCGATGATATCAGCGGGATTCGACATGATGGGCACAAGTGGCGAAAATGTGGAGAAAAGGGTTGAACTTGTCGTTTTGAGAGAGTTATGCCTGATGCTTGGCAGACTATGTGGGTTGACCATATTTATTGTGACAGTCTTAAATGCTCCGTCTCTACGCATGTTAACCTGGCTTATTATTGTCCTCGGTGCTTCTCCGCTAATTGGATGGATCTTTATGCGCAAGTTATTGAACCGAACGGAAGGGCAAGAGCCCTCGGCTTAGCAGGCTTCCCAATATATAAACAGGGTACAGCGGCGGGAAAAGAGAACTTTCCGTGTGCTGTACCCTATTTGTAGTTGTATTGATTCAGTTGTTGGTTATACAGGAGATGGTTTACTTGTACGTGTGAGAGAGAACAGATCCATATCAGGGTTTTGTTTGCCAGTAATAGCATCCACAATTAAGGAAGCAGCAATCATGCTGTATACGGTTCCGTTACCTCCATATCCTTCTACAAAATATGAATGCGGATAATCGGGATGTGTACCGATCAGGGGGAGGCCATCATTCGTATTACCAAACACAGCGCCCCAGGCATAATCGACTTCAAGATCATCTAAAGGGAAATAGGAACGGACCTCTTCCAGGAGTGTATCTCCCCGGTGTTTTGAACGTATTTCACGTTGATCTTCTCGAGGTGTTTCTTCATCCAAACCGCCTGCGATGATTCTTCCGTCCGGTGTTGTTCGCATATACAAATATGGGCGAGCTGTCTCCCAAATCATGCTGTGTTCAAACCATTCACTAAGATCAGACAACGGTTTGGTAGCAATCGCGTAGGTCGTTTTCAGATAGGCTCCGCGATCCTTTTTGATGTCCTGTGTCTCGTAACCGGCAGCAAATATGACTTTCTTGGCACGGATTTTACCGTTGGCAGTGTGGCAGACTACACCATCTTCATCGTATTCACAGTGTATCATCTCCGTCTGACCATAGATTCGAGCGCCACGCTTATTGGCGGATTCAAACAAGGCATGAACAAAACGATAGGGGTTCACTTCCGCATCTCCCATGGTGTACAGTGCAGCGGGTTTGCTGAAGGGGAAATGCTGGCTTATTTTGTTGGCATCCCACAGTTCAGCTTCAAAACCATAACGCTTCAAGGTCTGATATTCTTCCTCCAATAGGGCCACATCATCTTCACTGCTCGCAAAACAAAGACTTGTTCGTGGGATAAACCAAGGGTCTGTATCCAGGCTGTCTGCAATTTGAGCAAGTTGTTTCATGGCTTCACGACAAAGCTCATAAAAACGTACGCCTTTTGCTTCACCAAAAGTGTGGATACATGAGGTTAGTGTCTTGTCATTGGTGTATTGTAAAAGACCTGTATTGGCAGAACTGCTGCCGTTGGCAATGTCTCGCTTATCAATCACAACAGTGTTAACACCCTGTTCCGTGAGTAGTTTAGATGTCAATGCGCCCCCCATGCCCCCACCAATGATGAGGCAGTCACAAGAGATGTCTTCTTGCAGAGCAGAATAATTAAATGTTGAATTGAAAGTGGAGGGCCAGAAAGGTGTGCCATAGACCAGATCCATTAGAAACATCTCCTTTATAATTTAAATTTGTATACTTTTGTGTGACCGGGTTAACAATAATTGCGCATAAACTTTATGCCGAGGAGGCCATCGAAACATGCAGAATCATACTATGCAAGCGCTGAGTCCCAAGGAATTGAACTACATTGCGGACTCTATCACCAATGAAGAACTGCTGATTAAGCAGTGTGCAGCCACAGCTTCCATCACACATAATCCACAAATTCAACAAGCTCTGAATCACTATGTTCGCTCACATGAACAACATCTGAACACGCTTGTCAATGCACTGCAGCAACATCAGTCTCTTGCACCGGCGCAAGTCAGTAATTGAAGACAACTCTAACTGTATAGGAGGAAAACGCATGTATTCTCAATCTTTATCAACTAATGGCGCTTTTATGCAGGAGCAGGATCTGCTGAAGTCGATTCTTGCAGATTTAAGACGAACCTCGCGCGAATATACGACTGCGACAACGGAAGCTTCCTGCCCCATGACACGTCGAATGTTCACAGACCTGACGAACGATACCCTAAGATTACAAGGGGAACTGTTCAATCTGATGCAGCAAAACAACATGTATTCTGTCTCGTCCAAGGCACTTCGTCAGGACGTGGACAAGCAAATTCAGTCCGCCCACCAGACCCAACAAAAGTGTCAGCAATTCATTCAGGAAAAGAATACGCAGAACAGTTCATATAGCCAAGCTCCTAATGTGTCTCAGCATCAACCGAATTACGGTAACCCTTATTACATGTAACCTTTGCAAAAGAGGTTTGAAGCACCTAACGTTACAGGACCATACCACCGCTTGCCTGAATTCAGGGCAGGCGGTCTTTTGTCTATGCATCAACGTCAAATTCATGTAATATAAGTATTAATTCATTTTCAGGAACCTGGATGACGCTGGAGGGAAAACCATGAAAGATTTGAACGATCTGCAATTAAAAGTTCTGGATCTGCTGAAGGAAGACGCGAGAAGGACTCCCGCACTGCTGTCGACGCTGCTGGGGGAGTCGGAAGACAAGATCAAGAACGCCGTGGCACAGCTAGAACAAGACCACGTCATCGTGAAATACGCAACCGTCGTGAACTGGAGCAAAATAGATGATGAAAAAGTAACGGCCCTGATTGAAGTGCAGATCACGCCGGAGCGTGGTCGTGGTTTTGAAGGGATTGCCGAACGTATTTATCTCTATCCGCAAGTAAAGTCCGTATATCTCATGTCCGGTGCATACGATCTGCTCGTTGAAGTAGAAGGTGGCAACCTGCGTGAAGTCGCTAATTTTGTGTCGGAGAAACTGTCTCCGATAGACTCTGTACTTTCAACCAAAACGAATTTTATTCTCAAAAAATATAAGCAGGACGGGATTATCTTTGAAGACCATCAGGAAGACAACCGTCTCATGATCTCGCCGTAAAGGAAGATGTGTCATGATAGTGAATGAACAGACAACCGGGAACAACAAGAAAATGACATCTTATCTGGCACCCCTCGTGCAGCAGATACCTCCATCCGGAATTCGTAAATTTTTTGATCTGGTTGGAGACAACAAGGATATTATCACATTGGGTGTGGGTGAACCTGATTTTGTTACCCCTTGGCATATGCGTGAAGCTTGTGTATACTCGCTGGAAAGAGGTATGACCAGCTACACATCCAACGCAGGTATGCCGAAGTTGAGAGAAGCCATCAGTGAATATCTGGATACTCAGTTTGATACCAAATACGATCCCAAGGATGAGATTATTGTTACCGTGGGTGGCAGTGAAGCGATTGACTTGGCTTTGCGCGCATTAATTGTACCTGGCGACGAGATTCTCATTCCTGAACCTTCGTACGTGGCGTATTCACCAATCGCTTCTATCGGTGGCGGTATACCAGTTGGTGTTGAAACCTACGCGAAAGATCAGTTCAAGTTAACGGCCGAAGCACTTGAAGCTGGTATCACACCGAAGTCGAAAGTGGTTATTCTGTGTTATCCGAGTAATCCCACTGGAGCCATCATGACGTATGAAGAGTGGCTGCCTATTGCTGAAGTGATTAAAAAGCATGATCTGATTGTGATCGCGGATGAAATTTACGCTGAATTGACGTATACGCAAAAACATGTTAGCTTTGCAGCTATCCCTGACATGAAGGAGCGGACCATTCTCGTAAGCGGATTTTCGAAGGCTTTTGCAATGACAGGTTGGCGGATCGGTTACATGTGTGGTCATCCTGAGCTTATTGCAGCCATGCTCAAAATCCATCAGTATACGGTAATGTGTGCGCCGGCCATGGGTCAGGTTGCTGCACTTGAGGCGTTGACAAATGGTTTGGGTGAGAAAGATCGAATGGTAGAATCGTATAATCAGCGTAGACGTTTAATTGTGCAGGGATTCAGGGATATTGGACTTGATTGTCATGAACCTCAGGGAGCATTCTATGCATTCCCGAGCATTCAAAAGACGGGTATGAGTTCAGACCTGTTTGCTGAGCGATTGTTAACGGAGAATAAAGTGGCTGCTGTTCCGGGCAATGTTTTTGGCCCTCAGGGTGAAGGCTTCTTGCGTTGTTCTTATGCTACTTCTGTAACCCAATTAAATGAAGCTTTGGAACGAATCGGAAACTTTGTTTACAAACTGCAAAAAGAGGGTTAATACTAAAGTAGAATCTTTTTACAAATGTGACATTTTTATCATTGAAAAAAATAACTTTCTTTTACAAAATAATGTGATATAATTTCAATTTGAAATAAGTTTTCATAAATTTGGAAACCATTTTTCCAAGGAGGGGTTAGCTTTGTTTTGTGTTGAATATGATTTACCGACGAATCGTGGGCACTATCTGGCAGAAGGCGATCATGGCGACCGATGGTCGGTGAAACCCGATAACGCATCTTTGCATGACATTTCCTTGGAAGATGAAATTCATATGCTTCGTCGCAAGATGGAACAGATCTTCCTCGAAGAGAAATCATTCACATCCGATATTGTAATTGAAATCAGCAGTTTGCTGGATTTAAAGATTAATGAATATATGAAGGCTAACCCGATTAAAGCAAAATAACGTTTATGCTGGATTGAAACGTTTCATTAATCGAATTAGAAAGTAAAGAAAGGGAGACCTGAGAAGGTCTTCTTTTTTTGTGTGTAAAGGCAGGGTGATCCCCCGATAAGCCAGGTTATTTTTTTGCGTGGAACAATTGTGATATATTGGACATAGGAGACTAAAGGGGGAACTGGAATGAAGAGATTTTGGGGGCTTACTGCAATCATTTCTATCGTTTTTCTGCTTGCTGGTTGTGGAGGTAAAGATGGTTTTTCGATTTTCATCATTGATAACCAAGGAAATCCATCTGTAATCTCAGAGCAGTTACAGGCCAATCTGCAACAGAAACTGGGCGAGGAACCCAAGGTAGAAGTGATCACCAGTGCGATGTATGATGTTCAGAAAATTATGGTAGAATATGCGGCTGGAGGACATGATATTTTCATATTGCCTGAATCCGACATGAAACAATACGGAAGTAATGGCTCCAATGTTCCGCTGGATGATACTTTTGATCCCAAGAAGTTTGAACGGGGTGTATTTGAGGGTGGAGTATTGGTAGAGAAGGGTGAAGGAGATGGAGGTTCAGATCTCAAGCAAGAATCACATCTTTACGGCATTCCACTCGAAGATATGAAAATGTTTAAAGATGTAGAATATGCTGCGAGCAATTTGTTCGCCACCATTCCAGTGTCATCTTCCAATGTCGAAGAATCCAAAAAAGTGCTGAAGGCGCTGACAGAGTAAAGAAAATTCAGAATGGCTATGGAAGGAGGGAAGCGGATTGCTGATTACGGTCACAGGCGGCATAGGTAGTGGTAAAACCCGGTTTGCCCTTAAGTACGCAGCCGGGATTAGCCGGGAGGGTGTATATTTATCCACCGGTGATCATGATCCCGTTATTCCCGAATTGCCATCCGCTCATTATCGTGCCATTCATGCCGGGAACGGTCAGCATCTGACAGAGGTGATCACCCAGATTAATCGGGAATCCAATCTGTTTTTGGCGGATCAGCGAATTGTAATTGTAGACAGTCTGACCTCCTGGATGGCTGCCGGTTTCAGGGCAACAGAGGATCTGGATCATCAGCGTTCAGAGACACAGCTTTTGCTTGATGCATTATTGTCTTATCAGGGGAAGTTGCTTGTGATTACCAATGAAATGCATGGCACATTGCATCCTACCGAGGAAGAACGAATATTTACAGCGAGAATGGCTTCGGTTAATCGGATGCTGCAGATACATGCTGAAAAGATGTACTTGCTGGTATCTGGTCTGGCTATCGATCTTAAGAGTCAGGGCATGCGAAATGAAGATGAACGATAGCGAGATGACATAAACGGGTGACATAAAGAAGCCTCCTTAACCACGAATTGGTGGCGAGGAGGCTTTATTTATTAAGCTATCCTTTTTATTTCTGCTTTTTGCTACGTCTGATCCACCAGATGATACATCCGATGACAATGATGGCCAGAATGACATACACTACAATGGAATAGACGTCCATAAAGTGCAAAATGCTCTCCCATGATGCGCCAAGCGCAGCACCAACGCAGACAAGAATGACATTCCAGATCAATGTACCAATGGTTGTAAAGAGAAGGAATAAACCAAATTTCATATTGGACATGCCTGCGGGAATGGAGATAAGACTACGAACGAGGGGAACCATTCGGCAGAATAATACGGTCCACATGCCATATTTGTCAAACCATGCATCGACACGGTGAATATCCTCTTTTTTGATGCGCAGAACATGTCCCCAGCGTTCCACAATTTTCTCAAGGCGTTCGACGTCAATGAGTAAACCAATACCATACAGGATCACAGCACCAAAGACAGAACCAATAGTTGCGGCGATAATAACTCCTGGAAGAGTGAGACTGGTATAGGTGGTCATGAATCCGCCAAACGGCAAGATGATTTCGGATGGAATCGGGGGAAATACGTTCTCAAGAGCAATAATGAGTGCAATGCCTATGTAGCCGTATTGTTCCATGAAATCGGTTATCCAGTTTTCCATAATCGTCTCCTTTACTTTTGGTTTCCTTTGATTTGTCGTATACTCGGCAGAGCACACCAATTCTTATATACGTGTAAAGCGATAGACGGGTTTCTGAAAAAATGGCATTCCCGTATTCATTATTATATTACCAATTGGAGGGATAACGATGGGCATATATACACGAACAGGTGACGAAGGACAGACTTCGGTCATCGGTGGACGCGTCATCAAGGATGATGACCGAGTTGAGGCTTATGGCACGATTGATGAATTGAACTGTTTTGTAGGCCAGGCGATCAGCCTTATTGACTCTGCTCAAGGGGAATTTGAAGATCTGCGTGAACATCTGCTGGAAGTTCAGCAGGAACTGTTTGATTGCGGGTCGGATCTGGCCTTTGTGAAGATTAGTGAGACCAAATATAAGGTGAGAGATGAAATGGTCACACGTCTGGAACAATGGATCGACCAGTATGATGCAGAGAACCCAAAAGTGGAACGGTTCATTATTCCTGGTGGCAGTCAGCTGTCTTCTGCTCTTCATGTGTGCCGTACTGTATGTCGTCGCGCAGAGCGTCGCACGGTAACACTTGGACAACATACAGATATTAATCCGTCTGTACGACGGTATCTAAACCGACTGTCTGATTATTTCTTCGTGGTTGCACGGACGGCCAACGCGAGACAACAGGTGGCCGATATTGAATATGTGCGGAGCAAAAAAGTCTTCCGCCGCAAAGAATGAGCCAGTATTATTCGCCGATTGTCTACACGGTGACCGAACAAGAAGATGGCTGGCTGCTGAAGACCGTGCTTCAGCGGCGGCTGCTGGTGTCGCGTAAGCTTTTGTCCAAAATTAAGCTGACGGAGCAAGGTGTCATGCTTAATGGAGAGCGCGTGTACATTAGCGTCAAGGTAGCTGCGGGTGATGTCGTTGAAGTTCGGATGGAGCAAGAGGAATCGGATGATATTTTGCCCGAGCCTATTCCATTTACCGTTCTGTATGAAGATGAGCACTTGCTTATTGTCAACAAGGATGCGGGCATCATCGTTCATCCGACACATGGACATTATACAGGTACTTTGGCAAATGGCGTTGTTCATTACTGGAAAACCAAGGGCGAGCGCTTTCGGTTTAGACCGATTCATCGCCTTGATCAGGAAACGTCAGGTGTTCTCGCCATAGCCAAGAACCCTTATGTCCATCAACATGTCTCTGAACAGATGATTGCAGGAACAGTGGACAAGAAATATATTGCACTTGTGCACGGCAGTCCTGTCCCGGAACAGGGGGCAGTAGATGGCCCGATCGATCGCGATCCTGAAGAGCCACACCGCCGAATCGTAACACCTGATGGCTACGCTGCAAGAACGTTGTACACGACCGTAACACGTTGGTCAGGGGGCAGCGCCAGTGCGATAAGCCTCAAGCTGGAAAGTGGCAGAACCCATCAGATCAGGGTACATATGACGTCCATCGGCTGCCCGTTGATAGGTGATCGAATGTACAAGACACTACCTGTGCATGAGATCGATGAGCAGACCATGGCTGTTCGAGAAGAACGGGACAGCTGGATCGAACGCCAGGCATTACACGCTTGTGAGCTGACGTTTGAACATCCAATTCTAAAGGAACGCATAACGTTCCAAGCTCCTTTTCCAGCAGATATGGCCGCGCTGGAGCAACGTTTGAATGATGAGGCAGCTCCCAGAGAAGAACTGTAGGAAGCTGCGACGAGTCCCTTAGATCTGCACCTCGTATCGCAGTTTCCTGCACGGCCTGTCCTGTTTGGAGTTCAACGCTGTTTGTCTTACCCTTGTGAGGGATGCTTAATGCACCCGAACAACATGCCGTAGGCTAATCATTATGGTTTAATGTATTGATGTTTACCAATTTGATGTTAAATATTTCAAGAATTCAAATTTCAAAAGCTTTTAAGGATACAAAAGTTGTGAGATTTTGACCCAAAAAAATATAGCGAATGTGTTTTGATCTCATTCGCAAAAGTCAGTAAAATTACATGGCGATGGTATCGATTTGGAGCGACTTTTGGATTTGCGAAGCAAACCAAGGGAAGCGAGAAGTCGAAACCGGAGCAGAGGAGGAACACATACATGAGTAACTTAAAAGTATATCAATATGCCAAATGCGGCACATGCCGCAAAGCTGTAAAATGGCTTGAAGCTCAAGGACATGAGCTGGAGTTAATCCCTATTTTTGACTCACCGCCTTCAGAATCTGAACTAACAGAACTCATCCAAAAGAGTGGACTGGAAGTGAAAAAGTTCTTTAATACGAGTGGGGAAGTGTACAAAGAACAACAACTGAAGGACAAACTTCCGGGAATGTCAGCTGATGAACAGATTCGTTTATTGGCTTCCAATGGTCGTCTGATCAAACGTCCGATCGTTACGGATGGAGAAAAGGTGACGGTTGGATTCAAGGAAGAAACGTACGAGCAGGAATGGAATAACGCATAAACGCGCTGAATATCAGCCTTGAATTGTTCAAAATTCAGGGCTTTTTTGGCTGAACGATGGTTGGCGGAACTATGCTATAATGATAGAATTAGTTTCGATATTTTATATGCTAGATTTAGATAGGAGAGAACAAATTCAAGTGAATCAACGTAATGAACCTACTTTGTTGCTGGTAGACGGTATGGCGGTGTTGTTCCGTGCTTTTTATGCGACATCTGCAAGCGGATATATCAGACGTACAAAGGCAGGGTTGCCTACCAACGCAGTCTACGGATTTATCCGTTATTTCTGGGATGCGGTTCAGACTTTTGGGCCAAGTCATGTCGTATGTTGTTGGGATATGGGCGGTAAGACGTTCCGCGGTGAAGAATATGCAGCTTACAAAGGCAACCGAGCTGAAGCTCCGGATGACCTGATTCCCCAGTTTGCTCTGATTCGTGAAGTCATGGATAGCCTGGGTATTCCGAATATAGGTGCACAAGGATTCGAAGCCGACGATTGCATCGGGACGCTTGCGAAGTATTATACCGAAGAGACCGATATGAATGTTATGGTACTGACGGGTGACCACGACATGTTGCAACTGATCAATGACCGCACAAGTATCATTATTATGAAAAAAGGCCATGGCAACTACATGGTGTACAACCCTGAAACGCTCATGGCAGAGAAACAACTGACACCTCGTCAAGTGATTGACATGAAGGGTCTGATGGGAGATGCCAGCGATAATTATCCCGGAGTACGGGGGATTGGTGAGAAAACAGCGTTGAAGCTTGTACAGGAATACGGCTCCATTGAAGGGATTCTGAGCAACATGGATAAACTGACCCCTTCGGTGCGTAACAAGATTGAGAATGATCTGGACATGCTTCATCTGTCCCGCAAACTGGCAGAGATTCATTGTGCTGTTCCGGTTGCCTGTGCGCTGGATATCTGTGAATTGCGTCTTGATCCGGATATGGTGATGGACAAGTTTGAACAACTTGAGATGAAGAGCCTTGGCTCTTGGATGGGAGTGGCAATAGGGTGAGCAACATGCAGAACGTACGAACAGGTAAAAAGTGGTGGACAGGGGCTATGGCCCTCGTCCTGGCCTTGCCCGTAATTCTTTCGGGAGCAGTAAGTGCACCACAGACAGTGGATGCCAAAGCAGCAATTAGCACCAAAGTACAGAAAGTAAAAGCAGCAGGACGTAATTTTACCGTACAGACCGTTTCGATTCCAAAGGGAACACCGGTTACCGTGGGACTCGCGAAGAAGCAAGTTGGTCAGACGGCAACATTGCCATCGATTGTGAAAGCCTATGGTGCGCAAGCAGCCATTAACGGAGCATTTTTTGAAGCATATAACGGAGCACCAGATCCATACGGTATGTTAATAGCAAATGGTAAGGTCATACATATTGGAAGATACGGAACATCCATCGGATTTAAGGAAGACGGCTCGGCGATCATGGATTCACTTCAGGTGAGTTTGACAGGTAAAGTAACGGATACAAAAGGTAAATCACGCAGTTGGTATGCGACCTTTATTAATCGAACACCTTCAGCGAACGCAAGCATTACGATGCTGTATACGCCTGAACGAGGTGCCACAGTCGGGTTCAAAGGTGGCACTGCGGTTGTTATGGAGAAAGGTATCGTGACCAAAAAAGTGCCTAATACAAATGTAGCGATTCCTAAGAATGGCTCGGTACTGGTCTTCACAGGTAACCAGAAGTCTTCTTCGGATCGTTTCACCGTTGGTTCGACCGTAGAAATGAATTATAAGTATACGAACGCAGCAGGCAAAGAGATTCCTTGGCAAGATGTAGTGACTGCTGTGGGAGCAGGGCCACGTCTGGTGAAAGACGGCAAGGTAGCTGTCAATCCGACGAGCGAAGGTTTCAAGGATGCCAAGATTCTTAACGCTTCCGGAGCCAGAAGTGGTATCGCGATCATGGCGGATGGTTCTGTTATGCTGGCTACCGTTTCCGGAGCAACAATCAAGGAGTGGGCAGCGGTGATGCAGAAGCTTGGTGCCAAACAGGCCATGAATCTGGATGGTGGTGCATCCTCAGGTATGTATGCCGGGGGCAAAATGCTGACTTCACCAGGCCGGCTCTTGAGTAATACACTCGTATTTGGCGGCTCTGTGCGTTAAAAGAAAGTGATTATGGGAGGTAGACGCAAATGACACTCACATCTGATCGAAAGCCAGGGGAGGGCAATACAGCTGTTCTGGCCATTAATGTAGGACTGCCGCAGCCGCTCCCTGGACAGAAGCGTGAAGTGCTGAGCGGCATTGTGAAACATCCTGTATCCGACGCGGTTTTCCTGTCATTCACTGGAATGACAGGGGACGCGCAGGCGGATCTGGTGCATCATGGCGGCCCTGACAAAGCCGTTTGTGTATACGATTACAGTCGTTATCCGGCGCTGGAACAACTGATGGATCGCAAGCTGGATTGGGGAGCTTGTGGAGAAAATCTGACAGTTGAAGGCTGTGCCGAAGAAGACGTACGGATTGGTGATGTGTACGAGTTGGGCGAAGCCACAGTGCAGGTCAGTCAGCCCAGACAACCTTGCTTCAAGCTGGGTGCGAGGTATGACTATAAGGAGCTGCCTGTTTATTTTCAGGAGAGTGGATATACCGGCTTTTACTTTCGTGTACTGCAAGAAGGTGAGGTAAGGCCTTCATCGATATTTCGACGGATCAGCACCGATCCAGCCTCAATGACGGTTCTTGAAGCCAATCGAATCATGCATCAGGGGAAAGAAAATGTCGAAGGTATTCAGGCGTTGCTGGCCATTCCTGCGCTGTCAGACAGCTGGAGGCAAACGTTAATGAAACGATTGTCAAAGCTGGAGAACAAGTAGCAGGGTAATTATCGTGTCATCAAGTAAAGCAATTCGAATTCCTTTTTAAACTAACTTGGGAGTGTGACTAACATGACGATCTTAGGCGCAATTGAAGCAGGCGGAACCAAATTTGTATGTGGTATTGGCACAGAAAACGGAGAAGTTCTGGAACGCGTAAGTTTTCCAACAACAACACCGGAAGAGACCATGGCTCAAGTGATTTCATTTTTTGAAGGCAAAGGCATTGAAGCTCTGGGTGTAGGTTCATTCGGTCCGATTGATCCGATTGAAGGAAGCCCAACATATGGCTATATCACAACAACACCTAAACCACATTGGGGACAGTATAACGTGATTGGCAAGCTCAAGGAGCATTTTGATGTGCCGATGACATTTGATACGGATGTGAATGGTGCGGCACTTGGAGAAGCAACCTGGGGCGCTGCACAAGGTCTTGAGAGCTGTCTGTATATCACTGTGGGTACAGGTATTGGTGCAGGTGCTGTGGTTGGCGGTAAAATGGTCCATGGATTGTCACATCCAGAGATGGGACATATCATTGTACGCAGACATCCGGAGGATACATACGAGGGTTTCTGTCCGTATCATGGTGACTGCCTCGAAGGCCTTGCAGCAGGACCGGCCATTAACAAACGTTGGGAGCAACCGGCTTATGAACTGCCTGCAGATCATAAAGCTTGGGAGATCGAAGCACATTACCTGGCACACGCCCTGATGAACTATGTTCTGATTCTCTCTCCGCAGAAAATTGTCATGGGTGGCGGAGTAATGAAGCAGGAGCACCTGTTCCCGATGGTTCGTAGCAAACTGCAGGAGTTGCTGGCTGGATACGTTCAGCATCCGGCACTTCAATCCGACATTGACCAGTATGTTGTTTCACCAGGACTTGGTGACAATGCGGGTCTGTGTGGTTCACTGGCGCTTGCCAAGTTGGCATTGAATAAGTAGGTCATTAAGGGATTGACGAATTTTACCATTGTGGTATGATATGGGAAACAGCATAGTACGGTTAATGAGGAAGCACCTCTCTTGCATGGATTTTGCAGGAGGGGTGTTTTTTTTGTGCTGCCTATAGGTAGTATCTCTAACTCGTATAAGCTGAATATTCAAAGGGAGGGAACGAAAATGGAAGTCATTTTCATGAACAGATTGTCCAGAATGTCAGATCAGAATGCAGAGTATGCACAGTTATGGATTGGGGAAGAGGAAGATAGTTGGCAGCTGGGATGGAGTCGCTACGAGGAAGGAGAGCGTGAGGACAGCATCTGGTATGAAGGGACTTCTTGGGAGGAGCTGCTTCATATTTACCGTCATCAGCTTGCCATACAGATGAGTGAGGGGTACCGACCGCAGTTGCAGGGGTTATTTCACGAGAATGATGATCTGAAGTCACGCAGTTATGGTGGACAGCGGCTCCATTGTTACAGTGAGTTATACGGCAATGAGCAGTTATATACGGATCTGTGCACATGGCGCAGGAAGAGAGCTGTGTCTGACCGGAAGGCACCGTATTTTATTGCAACGAATCGTCTGCTGCGTTTGATCAGTGCCTTTGTTCCGCAATCGCTGGATGAACTGATGCAACTGCCGGGCGTAGGGGAGAGCAAAGCAACCGAGTATGGTGCGGAATGGATGGAGATTACAAACGGGTTGGAGCGTTCAACGACATTCCCGCTGGACTGGGTATACACGGCGCTGAAGGAAGAAGAGTATGAGAGCTGGTTATACAAGCAAAGAGAGCAGAAGTACAAGCAGGAACTTGATAAGTTTACCACGCGTAAGCAGGTGCTTGAAGGCATGAAGGAAGGGTATACATTAGAGGAGATTGTTAATCGATCTGGATTATCCCGACGCGAGTTGGTTGAGCTGTTAGAGGCACTGGATCACGAAGGTTATGACACCGATTGTCTTCTTGATGTGGAGCTGGCAGTGATGCCAGAGAACGAACAAGAGGCCGTATGGAGTGCGTATGAGGAGCTGGGAGATACGTTCCTGAAGCCAGTATTACATAAGGTGTATGGAGGAGAGAAACCCGATGGAGGAAGTCTGGAGCAGGTCTATGAAAGACTGCGCATGATTCGAATCCGCTTCCGTCGGCACGCAGAGACAGAGAAGAATGTTGGTTAATAATCAGAAATGAAAAAAGACGAGGCGTTTCTCCCGGAGGAGCGCTTCGTCTTTGTTATTTCATACGAGTTCATACCCAGTCTTTCTTGCGGAAAATGAAGAACATGCTCAGGCCCAGGGTAACCATTAGGCCAATCACAACAAAATAGCTGTATTTCCAGTTAAGCTCTGGCATGTTCGTAAAGTTCATGCCGTATATACCGGTAATGACCGTCAGCGGCATGAAGACCGTGGTAATGGCGGTAAATACACGCATGATCTCATTCGCCCGGTTCGCAATACTGGATTGGTAGGCTTCTCGCAAGTTGCCCATCAGGTCGCGATAAGTCTCAAAGGTTTCAGATATTTTTACAGCATTCTCATAGATGTCACTGAAATACTTTTGCAGTTGATCATCGATGAGACGCAGATCTTTTTTATTCAAGGTGTTAATGACCTCTTTCTGAGGTCCAAGGACTTTTTTCAGCCACAGAATCTCACTGCGTAGCCCGATAATTTCATTCAGATGTGACTTTTTGGTGTGCATCAGAATGTCTTCCTCAAGCTTCTCGATCCGTGCTTCAATTCGGTCACCTACGGTGAAATAATTATCAACAATCAAGTCAACCAGCAAATACAGCAGACGATCCGGTGTACTGATTTCCTGTTCCCACAGGATGGGTTTCAGTGTGCGCAATTCGCTGACCTTGTGCTTGGTAACACTAATAATGAAATGTCTGCCGAGGAATAAGTTGACCGCACGTAGAAATATCTCTTCATCATCAAAACGGATGCTATTAATCACAATAAAATAATGGTTCTCATAAATTTCAATCTTCGGACGTTGTTCTTCGTCACTAAGACAGTCTTCCACAGCCAGATCATGCATCAAGAACAGCGGCTGAAGTACCGCCAAATCGTCTATGTCTGCATCAATCCAGTAAAATCCTTCCGCTGGTGGAGTCAGCGCCTGCTGAATGTCGTCCACCGGAATAAATACACCGTTGTTTACCAACCGGATTTTCATCGTTAATCTACTCCTTCTGCACCCGCCAACTTGGCGGATATTATCATTATGGGCGCAAAAAGAACAAATCAGCCGGTCGGCAGCGGAGCCTGGAGATCAGGGCTGCGTTCACTATATAATCAAACGGAAGTCACGTCCCGCTGCCGGCATGCTGATGTTAATTCTTTATGCAGTTTGTCGGAATTCGGCTGCCAGTCAGGCCTCGGGTCGCCATCCATTTAATATGTCACCTCTCACATAAGGGTTTATAACACCTTGTTTAGTATACCGCTGGTACAAGGTGCTTTCAAGCGCAAAAATGTGTCTATTTCGCGCCCTGAGGCAGTGTATGACAACGGATGATGAACGGTTCCGATCTGGGAAGCAGACATCGAACTGCAACTTGACGTGAGGGCATTAATGTAATAAAGTAGACGGTGAACCAGATTTAATTACAATCTAATACAGCGAAATCTTATCAAGAGTAGGTGGAGGGACTGGCCCGATGAAACCCGGCAACCGGCGGTATACCGCACGGTGCTAATTCTTGCAGCGACTAAGTGTCAGGTGGCACTGTTGTAACTGAGAGATGAGAGAGGCGCATATCTATTTTACATATGACCTTTCTCGAAATCCGAGGAAGGTCTTTGTCATATGCCCCGACTTCTCAGCAGTGATTTTCGCTAAGGAACTTGAGGTTGTTTGTAACGTTGGATGAAAGAGCAATTCAATGTTTTTACAAGCTCAAGGCAGTCTATAACTGTATTGATGTGAAGACATCAAGCCAAGGGTGGCTGCATCTATCTATGCACAAGGAGGAGTTAGACTTACTATGCCAATCAAAATACCCGATACTCTACCAGCAAAAGAAGTACTTGAAGGAGAGAATATCTTCGTCATGGATGAAACTTCTGCATATCAGCAGGATATTCGTCCACTCCGTATCGCTATATTAAACCTGATGCCCACAAAGGAAACGACCGAAACACAATTGCTTCGTCTGGTGGGAAACACGCCTATTCAGGTGGATGTCGTTCTCGTACATCCCAAATCCCATACGTCGAAGAATACGTCTCAGGAGTATTTGGATCTGTTCTATAAAACCTTCGATGAGATTGAGCACCGCCGTTTCGATGGAATGATTATTACGGGTGCCCCGGTGGAACAGATGGATTTCGAAGACGTGAACTATTGGAATGAAATCCAGGAGATCTTCGAATGGACTAAAACCAATGTGACTTCAACCCTCCACATATGTTGGGCTTCCCAGGCAGGTTTATACCATCATTTTGACGTACCCAAGGTTGCACTTGATGAAAAGTGTTTTGGCGTTTTCCCACATACCATCAATAAACCACATGTTCCATTGTTGCGTGGATTCGATGAAGTATTCAACGTTCCACATTCCCGTCATACGGAAGTGAGACGCGAAGATATTGAAAAGAATGAGAATTTAGAGATTTTGGCTGAATCTGAGGAAGCGGGGATCTTCCTGGTTGCTACCAAAGACGGCAAACAGATTTTTGCCACAGGACATGCCGAGTATGACCCGTTCTCATTAAAGTGGGAGTATGACCGGGATGCAGCCAAAGGTTTGGATATCGCATTGCCTAGGCATTATTATCCGAATGACGACCCTTCTCGTGTGCCACCAGCTACTTGGCGCGCTCATGCCAACTTATTATTCTCTAACTGGCTCAATTACTATGTGTATCAAGAAACACCTTACGATATTGGCCCGCAAATCTAATCGAGATTACAGGAGGATGCAGCAATGGAAGACAACAACAAGTTGAAAATCGAAAGCCGCTTAGCACAAATTGGGTCCATTAATGAACCGGTAACAGGCGCCATTAACTTTCCGATCTATCAATCCACTGCGTTTCGCCACCCGAAGCTTGGACAAAGCACGGGGTTTGATTATATTCGTACGACTAATCCAACCCGTAAAGTATTGGAAGAAGCCGCCGCAGCGCTGGAGTCCGGTGATGCAGGGTTTGCCTGTAGCTCGGGAATGGCCGCGCTGCAAACGATCTTCGCCATGTTTGGTCAAGGGGATCATCTGATTGTATCGCTGGATCTGTATGGTGGAACCTATCGTCTGCTGGAACGTATTCTGTCCCGTTTCGGCGTAACTGCAAGTTATGTGGACACGAATGACCTGGCAGCACTGGAGAAGGTTCGTCAACCGAATACAAAAGCTGTATTTATTGAGACACCAACCAACCCACTGATGATGATCACCGATGTGGAAGCCGTTGCTTCCTGGGCGAAAAGTTACAACCTGTTGACCATTGTTGACAACACGTTGTTGACTCCATTTTTCCAACGTCCGATTGAACTGGGTGCCGATATCATCATTCATAGCGCTACCAAATATCTGGGCGGACATAATGATGTGCTCGCCGGACTAATTATTACCAAAGGTGAGGCGTTATCTGCTGAGATGGCGTTCCTGCATAATTCCATTGGAGCGGTATTATCTCCAAGTGACTCCTACCAGTTGATGAAAGGTATGAAAACGCTGGCTCTTCGCATGGAGCGTCATGAGCACAATGCACTTACTATTGCTAAATACTTGCTTGAGCACCCAGCGGTGGTTGAAGTGTATCATCCAGGTCTATCTGATCATCCGGGGTATGAGATACAGAACAAACAATCCACGGGTAACACAGGTATCTTCTCTTTCAAAGTGAAGGATGCACGTTATGTTGAACCGTTGCTACGTCATATCCAACTCATTGCTTTTGCCGAAAGTCTCGGCGGAGTTGAATCACTCATGACTTATCCGGCAGTACAGACTCATGCGGATATTCCGCTTGAAATTCGTGAAGCCGTAGGTGTGGATGACCGTTTGCTCCGGTTCTCCGTAGGCATTGAACATGCGGATGATCTGATTGCAGATCTCGGCAATGCTCTGACAGCTGCACAACAGGAAGTGGAAGGAGGCGTGCACTCATGAGTGAGTCCAACAACAAGCCCAATTCCGAGTTGAAATTTGATACCAAATTGCTCCATTTTGGCGATGAGATTGACAAAACGACTGGAGCCTCCAGTGTACCGATCTACCAAGCATCAACATTCCATCATTTTGATATCTTCAATCCGCCTCAACATGATTACAGTCGTTCGGGTAATCCGACACGTCAGGCTCTGGAAGATTACATCACATTGCTGGAGGGCGGCGCACGAGGCTTTGCCTATTCTTCGGGGATGGCTGCGATCTCAAGCGTGTTCATGATGTTCTCTGCAGGGGATCACATGATTGTAACGGAAGACGTATATGGAGGTACGTATCGTTTGCTTACTTCCATATTAAGCCGTATGCAGATCGAGACAACCTTTGTAGACATGACCAATATAGATGAAGTAAAAGCGGCACTCAAGCCAAACACTAAGGCAGTTTATATGGAAACACCGTCCAACCCTACACTGCGAATTACGGATATCGCTGCCGTAACTGACTGGTCGAAGGAACATGACCTGATCACAATTCTGGATAACACCTTTATGACACCGTACTATCAGCGTCCAATTGAGCTTGGTGTGGACATCGTCGTACATAGTGCTACGAAGTTTCTCGGAGGTCACAGTGATGTACTGGCAGGGTTAGCGGTTGCTCGCACGGAATCACTTGGCGTACAACTGAAACAGTTGCAAAATGGACTTGGAACTGTACTGGGGGCACAAGAATCCTGGCTTCTGATGCGCGGGATGAAAACCTTGGGTGCTCGCATGGCTCATAGTGAACGGAGCACAGCCAAACTGGCGGCATGGCTTAATGAGCGCAGTGATATTACTGCTGTCTTTTACCCTGGACTGGAGGATCATCCGGGCCGTGAGGCACATGAGCGCCAGTCCACAGGATATGGAGCTGTCGTTTCTTTTGACGTCGGTTCAGGTGATCGTGCAAAAGCAGTTCTTAACCGGGTGAAGCTACCTATTGTTGCTGTAAGCTTGGGAGCTGTGGAGAGTATTCTGTCCTACCCAGCGATGATGTCTCATGCGGCAATGCCGGCTGAGGTTCGCCGTGACCGTGGCATTACAGATGGGTTGCTGCGCTTCTCCGTAGGTCTGGAAGATATCGAAGATCTCATTGTAGATTTGGAACAAGCACTTCAGGAATCCTAACAAAAGTGGATGCCCGAATACGCCGATGCGTATCACTTAATCTCGAACTAATTCTTTTCCATATGTAAAAATTTTTACTTATTTTTAAAGCACCTGTACATAAGGTGCTTTTTTTCACATGTAACCTGTGTTACGATATGTGGAGTACAGAAATACGATGTTGCCACCAGAACTTGCTTCTCTTGAACAAGTTGGGACGGATCGTTATATAATTTCTCTTCATGAGGGAGGCTTTTTTACGATGAGTACGGTAGACCGTATCTTAGATAAAGCCCTTCGGGGCGAACGTTTGGACTTGGAAGACACGATTCAGCTATTTGAATCCAATGAAGTGGACAAAATCGGGGCAGCTGCTAATGTCATTGTGAAACGCATGCACCCTGAACCATACAGAACATTTGTAATTGGGCGTAACGTCAACTACACAAACGTGTGTGATGTGTACTGCCGTTTTTGTGCTTTCTACCGCAGACCTGGTTCGGATGAAGGTTATGTGCTTCCAGACGAAGTTATTTTCCAGAAGATTCAGGAAACAGAAGATGTGAATGGTACCGAGATTTTGATGCAAGGTGGAACGAATCCAAACTTGCCTTTCAGCTATTATACAGACCTGTTGAAAGCCATCAAAGAGCGTTTCCCAAACATCACGATGCACTCTTTCTCCCCAGCGGAGATTATGAAAATGGTTGAAGTATCCGATGGCCTTACATTGGAAGAAGTTGTTCGTGCCATTCACGAAGCTGGACTGGATTCCTTGCCTGGTGGCGGTGCCGAAATTCTGGATGACCGCACACGTCGGAAAATTAGCCGCTTGAAAGGCTCATGGCGCGATTGGATGGACGTTATGCAAACTGCACACCGCATCGGTATGAACACCACGGCAACGATGGTTATCGGACTTGGTGAATCGATGGAAGAGCGTGCATTACACTTGCTCCGTGTACGTGAAGCTCAGGACGAATGTATTGCGAACAAGTATGACTCCGAAGGTTTCCTGGCGTTTATTCCTTGGACTTTCCAGCCGGATAATACAAACCTCAAGCTGGAGCGTCAGACTCCAGAAGAGTACTTGAAGACTGTAGCCATCAGCCGCCTAGTACTTGATAATATCAAGAACATTCAATCCTCTTGGGTAACGATGGGTCCTGAGATCGGTAAGAAGTCGCTTGAATTTGGCTGTAATGACTTCGGTAGCACGATGATTGAAGAGAACGTTGTATCTGCTGCTGGTGCAACATATAAAGTTAACATTGAATCCATTCTCCGTTTGATTCGGGAGTCCGGTTATATCCCGGCACAACGTAACACCCGATACGAGATTGTGCGCATGTTCGACGAAGAGAATGCCGTACATGAAGATTTCGTAATGCAGAACTAATTCTAATTAATTCAATACTACTCTTTATAAACTTTGATCGTTAGATAAGTATTTATGAAGCCAAGCCCGCTGACTACTCCGTTTGGAGAGACGGCGGGTTTTTTGATTTCTTTCTGCGGTTCGAGGTCATCAAACAGTACATGTTACGCAATTGGCGATATTTTATATTGAAATTGAACTGTTACAATGAAAGGGAACTTGTGTAGTCAGACACGCTGGAAGGGGTTAAACCGATGAAGAGAAGAATACTTGGCAAGACGGAACTGGACGTACCTGTATTGAGTTTTGGAGCATCCTCACTCGGTTCTGTATTTCGTGACATTGACCGGGACGAAGGGATTCGCACTGTACATGCAGCCGTAGATGCGGGGATGAATTACATAGACGTTTCGCCTTACTACGGGCTGACAAAAGCGGAGTCCGTGTTGGGTGAAGCCATCCGTAGCTTGCCGCGCAGTTCATATATGTTATCAACCAAAGCCGGACGGTATGGGGAAAATGAGTTTGATTATTCACGTCAGCGGATTCTGGATAGCGTGCAAGAGAGCCTGGATCGACTGCATACAGACTATATCGACATTCTGTTCCTGCATGATATTGAATTTGTGCCAGCAGAGATCATCGTAGAAGAAGCCTTTCCAACGTTGCTGCGTCTGAAAGAGCAGGGAGTTATACGACATGCGGGCATTTGTGGATTGCCCTTACCGTTGTTCGAGAAGGTTCTGCCACAGATCGATGCGGATGCGATCATCTCGTATTGTCATTATTCATTGAATGATACCTCATTATTATCGTTATTGCCCCTGTTGGAAAAAAAAGAAATTGGCCTCGTCAATGCTTCGCCTCTTTCTATGGGCTTGTTGAGTACCCGAGGGGCTCCTGCCTGGCATCCGGCAGACAATCGGGTGAAAGAGCTCTGCCTGAAGGCTGCCCGCTTCTGTGCAGAACAAGGTAGTGACATTGCCAAGCTGGCCGTGCAATTCTCCACATCGAATGAACGAATTCCGACAACACTGGTGAGCAGTGCCAGCCATCGCAATATCCTCAATAATGCAGCCTGGATAGAGGAACCGTTGGATCAGAGCCTGCTGGATGAAGTGCTGCGCATTCTGGCTCCATTGCATAACGAGACATGGTCAAGCGGACGACCTGAATATAATACGAAGCCAAGCAACACGTCAGCAGAAGCATCCAAGGGGGAGCAACGATGAGAGCCATTGTATGTGAAGAAATAGATCAATTGAAGCTCCAGGACCTGCCTCAACCAGAACGAGCAGAAGGAGAGGCGTTGGTTGCCATTCGGCGGATTGGGATCTGTGGAACGGATCTGCATGCGTACAAAGGCAATCAGCCATTCTTTACCTATCCTCGTGTTCTGGGTCATGAACTGGCGGCTGTTATTGAAGAAATCGGTCCGAACGAGGCTGGGTTACAGCCTGGGGATCAGGTAAGTATTATTCCGTATCTGCACTGCGGTCACTGTATTGCATGTCGCAGTGGAAAAACCAATTGTTGTGCGTCCATGCAAGTCATGGGTGTGCACGTAGACGGAGGCATGAGAGAAAAAATCAGCGTGCCTGTCTCACATCTGCTCTCAGCAGAGGGTTTGACACTGGATGAGACGGCAATGGTAGAACCATTAAGCATTGGAGCCCATGCCGTCAGAAGAGCAGGAATTAAACCTGGTGAGCATGTGGTTGTGATTGGAGCTGGCCCCATTGGATTGGGTGTGATGGCATTCGCCAAACAGGCTGGAGCGCGTGTTATTGCCGTTGATCGTAATCTGGACAGGCTGGAGCTTAGCCGGACTTGGGCTGGAGCGGATGACCTAGTACAGGCCAATGAACATACTGTACAACAAGTGGCTGAAATTACGGGAGGCGACTATGCTACAGCTGTCTTCGATGCAACAGGTAACGTGAATTCCATGAATGAGGCCATTCAATATGTGGCGCATAGTGGTCAACTCATTTTTGTTGGACTGGTGAAAGCGGATATTACCTTTCATGACCCCGAATTTCACAAGCGGGAGATGAGTATCCTGGGCAGTCGAAACGCAACCCGTGAAGATTTTGAACAGGTCCTGTCGACCTTGCGTCAAAAGAAACTAAGTATGGATGGGTACATCACACACCGAGTGGAATTTAATGAGCTACCTACGGCAATAGACCAATGGCTTTTGCCAGATTCACATGTAGTCAAAGCCATCGTTGAACTATAATAACAATTAATTATAATAACAGAAAAAAACGCTCTCTGACCTTGGTGGACAATACTGTTCATCCATAGGGTAAGAGAGCGTTTTTTTATTTTTCCGGATTCGTTACAATACCCGCATGTGGATCAATGTGACGCACAATGGACTTCAACCAGATCATCTCCAGCACATGTACCTCATAATAAAGTGCACCCGGGATTTGCCTGATCCATCCTTCCGCCATCGCGAGTTGTGTTGAGTCAGAAGTGGCTTCCAGAATTCCAGGTTCACGGCGTAGCCGTTTGCGTACAGCTTTTTCAACTTGAGAGCTTTGTGTGGTCAATATGCATACTTTGCGTTTGGAAGAGAAGCCCCTGAACGCAATGTACACCATTTCATAAGCAATAAGGTAGGCGATTACGGAATACATCGCTTGGTCCCAGCCAAAGACAACACCAGCGGCTGTCAGTATCAACAAGTTAAGAAGCATGATTATTTTTTCGATAAGCATCCGTTTTCCGCTAAACACACGTTCAGGTGGGCGGGAAGACGGATCACCGATTTCCAGCGTATCCAGTGTCCCGCCATACCGTACGACGAGCCCAATTCCGAGTCCGAGGCATAATCCGCCAAACATGGCGGCAGCCAGCGGATGCTCTACAAGTGGCGGCATGGGATGAAGCACAATGGCACCGATCGAAAAGACAACCAGACCTAGAACAGTAACCAGTACAAATTTCTTCTGCACAATCTTGTAAGACAGAAATATAAACGGCACATTGAATAAAAATAGGAACAATCCAATCCTCATTTCGGTCCAGTGGGCGAAGAGTGAGGAAATGCCTGTAATGCCTCCAATAATAATCTTATTGGGGTGTAAGAACAATTCAAGTCCCACGGAGGCCAGAATTCCGCCCGCAATAACGAGAAACAGGTTTAACCAGCGGCGGGTAGACGATATCCTGGTCTTGGCGGTGTTTGGCACCGGATTAGCCGATATCAGAGGTGCTTTCATAGGTCATCCTCCTTAGTGCGGCTTTCGAGCCATTCTCCCTGGGTTAGTCACAGAAAGATCGGCGTAAGAGCCGCGAAGTACGTTAGTATGTCTGTTCTGTACAGACATAGGTGTTATCCTTCTTTCTGCAGCACCTTTGGTTCTTCTTTCTTTTTCCGAGGATCTTTGAACTTGAATATTTTATCCAATAAACGGAATACATGTTTGGACTCTTTGGTTAATAAAGGACCCAGAATGGCCAGAATTAGGACATACAGCGCGGCAAACGGTTGAATCATTGGCAACAGTCCCCCGGCTTTACCCATGTTGGCCAAGATAATGGAAAATTCACCCCGTGACACAATGGTTAATCCAATATTCGCCGATGCTTTGGGTGAAAGTCCTGCACTGCGCCCGGCCAGCATACCCGCCAGGAAGTTACCGAACAATGTAATAACAACTGCAATCAGAGCTAACCATACGGCATCGCCACCCAAGGACAACGGATCAATGGACAATCCAAAGCTGAAGAAGAAGATGGCTCCGAAGAAGTCACGGAACGGTAGAATCAAGTGCTCAATCCGTTTCGCATGTTCTGTTTCAGCAAGCACCAGACCAACCAGTAATGCACCAATCGCTTCGGCAACATGAATAGTTTCAGAGAAACCAGCTACCAGGAACAAGGCTCCAAATACAACGAGAGAGAATAGTTCATTCGATCGAATTTTAAGCAATTTGTTTAGTAGCGGTGTTGCTTTGCGTCCAAGGATAATCACGATAAGCATGAATCCGAGGGCAATAAGTGCGGACATGATGACGCCTCCGATGGAGGATGAATCACTAAGCACAAGTCCGGACAAGATCGAGATATATACAGCGAGGAATACATCTTCGAACATAATAATACCCAATATCATCTCTGTTTCCGGGTTGGCCGTTCGTTTCAAATCAACGAGTACCTTGGCCACAATGGCACTGGAAGAGATGGTAGTTATACCTGCGATAATAAGTGCTTCTGCAACTGGGAAACCGGACACAAAACCGAATATTAATCCCAGCGTAAAGTTAATGCCGATGTAGATCGAGCCGCCAACTGCAATAGAGCGACCCGATTTAATTAAACGACCTACCGAGAATTCAAGTCCAAGGTAGAAGAGAAGGAACAGGATACCGATCCGACCCATAAATTCAATAAAAGGCTGACTCTCAATAAAACGGAAGTCCAGATGCCAGATTTTCATGGCATGTGGCCCCACGGCCATCCCGATCAGAATATAAAATGGAACGACCGAAAATCTTAGTTTTGCCGATAAAAGGCCGGCTGCTGCAATAAGCACAAGGGCCAGACCTACTTCGAATATCAAATGATCCATCTATTTACCCCCTTCCAGTCAGGAGGAGGGATTTAAACAGTTTCTGCTGATTGCGTTCGCCAACGGCTACCACCGTGGATTCTGCACTGATAACTACCTCCGGACCTGGGCTGATATGTTTTTTGTGATTTTTCTCTACAACGGCGATAACCGTTGCCCCAGAGTTTTGACGTACGTCCAATTCACCGATGGATTTACCGATACTTCCGAAGGATGGTTCGATTTTGTACCACTCGATAATCAGGTCGTCAAACGTCACTTCAATATTTTCAAGCTGTTTTGGTTTGTAAGTTAATCCGCCAACAATAGCAGCAATCTGTCGTGCTTCGTAATCGTCAAGTGTGATCATCGAGATGCTTTGATCGGGATCATCATACTCGAAGTGGTACATTTCCCGGCGACCGTCATCGTGAATAATAATGACAATTTTATCACCGCTGCTTGTTTCAATCTGAAATTTTTTGCCGATTCCCGGCAAGTCTGTTTCGCGTACATCCATGGATTGTTGCCTCCTTATAATTAGGGGCTGGCCATAGAAGACAGGCTTATTTCCCGAAAATGATTAATCTGCTGCTCAAGGGAACATCAAAAGATGCGGGTAAACAGAGCCAGAAATTCCTGACACAGCCATATGATTTGAATTTGTCGGTGTGGGTACAACAAAAATAGGTACTGTCATAAACATGGGTTTATCTAACGTGTGCTAAAAGGGTTATAAGTTATGCACAAGCGCACCGTCTTTAATTACAGAGGTGTCTTCATGCAAAAGCAACCTGTAAATACGTCGTAACGGCTAGTGAAGAGCGTTCACGTATTTTGGTGCTATAGGGGTGAGGGATACATACATGCTGGTAAACTTAATAGGTAGCAGAAATAATCTGCGTTTAAACAGACAATACCACGGTTTAAAGGACAGACCCGTTGTAGGGATTCGCAGCATCAATAACAATGCGAGGACAAGAAAGACAGGCTTATTATGCGTAACCGCAATCAGCTTGGACATAACTTGTGGATATTTGCGAATGACAGGTTTCTGCTGGGATTCGGGTATTTGCAACAGCACTTCCTTGTTGGAAGTTGCTTCTACAGACACCCCAACGGCAGATTCGGACTGCATCGGAATAGGGAAGCACAAGGCTTGGAAAACGCACAAAATGATAATGATAGTGTAGTGGAGTATTCTAGGTTGTTGTCTCATTCTGGCTTCCCTCCTTTCCCGTGAAATATACTGTTATTAAAATAATAACACATTTTTGTCTTAACTCCAAACCTCTTTATAATATACTGAGAAATCATGACACGCTTTCCATCAATCCGCTTCGTATATCCCCATCGGCCTTGCCATATACTTTGAACAGGAAGGAAAGGAGTGATTCTTGTGGAACTGTTTGCTGTATGGACCGATGTATCGGGGCAAGAGGAAGCGGATCAATTTTATCGTTGTGTCAAGGAAAAAACCAAAGGTTTACATATAAGTAAAAGAGGATTTCGGCTCACCTTCAAACATAATGATGGAAGAGCAACCTGGGTGTGCAGAGGGAATGAGAATCACGAAGACTTCCAGCAATGGCTTCCCCGGATCAGTGATCTGCTCTCCCTTGGACTCGCCGACTTCATTATGGAGACACAAGAACGGAGCATGGTGGAGGATATGATCGCCAAGGCGTGTTCTGTCATGGATGAGCATGAGGTGGAAAAGGTCAATCGAATCTGCATGCCACTTCTATTAAATGGTGATCTGGATCAGCCCGGACTTCGAGAGCGCCGTCGTACTACGTTAGCCAGTGGACTACGGCAGGACCTGGAGGATGTTCACTTTTTTCACCTTGAAGGCATTATCAACTTCCGCATACGGCCATATAAGCAGGAGCTTCAGGAATTAGTGGAGTATGCGCTGGATGAGTTCTGGATGGATCGGCAGTATGAAGAGTTTATGGGGCTGTTGAAATATTTTGTGTTTTTTCAAGAAGCCAAAGTACCTCTGGTTCATCTTGTACACAAGGGAATGCATGAATTTCAGGTCCTGGATGCTGGACTTAATCTGTTACCCGTGCAAAAGGATGAACAGGTCGTTGTGGAAATGCCGGGTCTGGAACTGGAGATGGATATTGAAGATATGATTGTAAGTACACTCATCTCAATCTCTCCTGAGAAGGTCATGCTCCATACACGCACCCCGGATCTGCCAATCATCTCGACCATATGCCAGATCTTTGAAGACAAAGTGCAAATATGTCATCATTGCCCGGAATGCGAAGTGCTGCGCTCAGGATTGTTGACAGGTCTTGACGCAAGTGATCTCGGCAATTATAATAACTGTTGATCCATGAATTTTTCATGTGAACCATTGAACCAAAAGCGTTGACAAAGACAACAACCACACGCAAGATCGGTGCAGAGAGAGGAACCTAGGCTGAAATTTCCTCCGGATATCACGTATGGTTTACCCCTTTGTAGCTGCAATTTTGAAAGTGGAGTTAGAATATCGCCTTTATTGGGGATTATCCGCGAGTAAGGATCTGCCGGGTCATGCCCGTTATCGTCATGCCAATGAGGGCTGTATTTCCGAATATGGATGAATCAGCTGAATTAGGGTGGAACCACGAGTATATAACACTCGTCCCTTTGCCGGGACGGGTGTTTTTTGCGTTCCTTTGCAAAATGACTGGAATAGCAATAGATAATCAGTCCATAAATATCTGGACACGAAGGTTACATTAACAGGAGGAATGAAACAAATGGCAGTGAACATTAAATTACCGGATGGTTCAGTACGTGAGTACGCGGATGGCAGCAGCATTGAGGACGTAGCCGCTTCAATTAGCAGCGGATTGCGCAAAAATGCCGTAGCCGGCAAGCTGGATGGTATCGTGGTGGACTTGTCCACAACACTTCATGAGGGAGCATTGGTGGAGATCGTCACTCTGGATTCACCAGAAGGACTTGAAGTGATGCGTCATAGTACAGCTCACTTGATGGCTCAAGCAGTGAAACGTTTATATGGTAACCAAGAGGTACGCCTCGGTATCGGCCCTGTCATTGAAGATGGTTTCTACTATGATATGGACCTCGAACATGCGCTCAATCCTGAAGATCTGCAAAAGATCGAGAAGGAAATGGAACGTATTGTGAACGAGAACTTGCCAATTGTACGTAAGGAAGTTAGCCGCGAGGACGCGATCAAAACGTTCGAAGAAGTGGGCGATCCTTACAAACTTGAGTTGATTCGTGATTTGCCAGCGGACAGCGTGATTACGATTTATGAGCAAGGTGAATTCTTCGACTTGTGTCGTGGCCCTCACGTACCATCAACTAGCAAAATCAAAGTGTTCAAACTGATGAATGTCGCGGGTGCTTACTGGCGTGGAGATAGCAAAAACAAAATGCTTCAACGTATCTATGGTACGGCTTTTGTGAAAAAAGCACAGCTGGACGAGCATTTGCACTTCCTCGAAGAAGCTAAAAAACGGGATCACCGTAAGTTGGGTAAAGAGCTGGAAATGTTCACATTCTCCCAACTGGTCGGTCAAGGCTTGCCAATCTGGTTGCCTAACGGTGCGAAGCTGCGCCGTACTCTGGAGCGTTATATTGTGGATCTGGAAGAAAGCCTGGGATACCAGCATGTATACACACCGGTTCTGGGTAACGTGGAATTGTACAAAACATCTGGACACTGGGAGCACTACCAGGAAGATATGTTCCCGAAAATGGTTATGGATAACGAGGAACTTGTTCTCCGTCCAATGAACTGTCCTCACCATATGATGGTGTACAAGTCCAGCATGCACAGCTACCGTGATCTGCCAATCCGTATTGCCGAGCTTGGTATGATGCACCGTTATGAAATGTCGGGGGCGTTAACAGGTCTGCATCGTGTACGTGCAATGACACTGAACGACTCACACATTTTTGCACGGCCGGATCAGATCAAAGAAGAGTTCGCTCGTGTTATCGAGTTGATTCAAACAGTCTATAAGGATTTCGGTATCAACGAATACCGTTTCCGTCTGTCCTATCGTGATCCGAAGGATACTGAGAAATACTTCCAGAATGACGAGATGTGGGAAATGTCCCAACGTATGTTGCGTGAAGTTGTGGAAGAGCTTGACCTTCCATTCTATGAAGCAGAAGGTGAAGCGGCGTTCTACGGTCCGAAGCTGGATGTTCAGATCAAAACAGCCCTGGGCAAAGAAGAGACATTGTCTACGGTTCAACTGGACTTCCTGTTGCCTGAGCGCTTTGAACTTGAATATGTGGGAGATGACGGACAGAAACATCGTCCAGTCGTTATTCACCGCGGGGTAATTAGTACAATGGAACGTTTCACAGCATTCTTGCTGGAGAACTTTGCAGGAGCTTTCCCGCTGTGGTTGTCTCCGGTTCAGGCGAAAGTGATTCCGGTATCCGGAAACTTCGACGATTATGCGCGTGAAGTGGAAGCGAAACTGAAACGTGCGGGAATCTCTGCTGAAGCCGATCTGCGGAACGAGAAGCTTGGATATAAAATCCGTGAGGCGCAGCTGGAGAAAATGCCTTATATGTTTGTTGTTGGTGAGAATGAGCGTAATGCAGAAGCGGTATCCGTGCGTAAGCGTGGAGAAGGCGATCTGGGCATGAAACCGGTCGATGAAATTATCGCTCAATTGAAAGAAGAAATTGCAACACGTTTGGTATAAATGAACAAATGATTTATCAGATAACCAGTGCATAAGTTGCGCTGATCACTCTGAATAACGCCTGAATGACATGGGATTGACCTATGTTATTCAGGCGTTTTTTCGTAGTGTTTGCAGTAAAAAGTATAGATTAATTGCTTTTTGGAAAACCTTTGCAGTGAGGGGGAGGTTATACAATGAAAAAGCAATTCTCAATTCAAAAGAAACAAATACGGGGTTTATTGGTTGGCTGTGTAATATTCGCCGGGATGATGATCAACCTGAATCAGGTGGATGCCTATACATTTGAAGAGGAAAGTACAGTACTGCATGTCGAGAGTCAGAGCAGCGGCATTGAAGGTCCAATTATTGAAACTTCGAGCAAGTCTGATCAAGAATTTCGGGAACAGGTTAGCCATCAATACAGCGATGAGGCTCAGTTGACGACCATGGTGTATATGGCTTTATTGTGGTCACCACAACCAATGGTCATTCCAAGACCTGAGCTTCCAGAGAAACAAGTGGCAGATCCGTCTATGCCTGTGCTTGCTCCGCGTTCAGAACAAATCCTGGGTACACAAAAGGTTACAGCAACGGGATATACGGCAGGTGTGGAGTCTACAGGAAAAGGACCAAAACATCCTCAATACGGAATTACGTATTCTGGTGTCAAAGTACGTCGTGATAAAGAAACAGTTTCCACGATTGCAGCTGATCCAAAATTGTTCCCAATGGGTTCCGTTCTGTATATTCCAGGCTATGGTTACGGAATTGTTGCAGATACGGGTTCAGCGATCAAAGGTCATAAAATCGATCTGTATTTCCCGACAACCAAGCAAGTGTACAAAGAGTGGGGCAAAAAAGATGTGGAGGTACAGGTGATCAGGCAAGGCGCTGGAAAGTGTACAGAAAAGATGCTCAGCGAGTTGGCCGATGCAATCGATGTGTACAAATCTGTACCGGATTCGTGGTTGGACAAGGCCATTTAATTTCACATGTTGAACATGAATAACTGAAGTGCTCTCTTCACATAATACTGACTGGGGACGAACCCCGCGGTGCAGCAATGCATCGTAAATATGAAGAGAGAGGTGATTCGTTGTGGCTAAAAAATCACAAGGGTACCAAACGCCAAACGAGAAGTATAATGCAGAGTTTGGAGAAGAGAATGCAGCAGCAAAAGTGAAGCAATCCGCTCAAAACAAAGTACAAGATAATTTCCAAACACCTGATGAAAAATACAATGCCGAGTTCGGTGTAGAAAACACAGGCCAAACTGGCCAAGGCAAAGCATCAAAATACAAAAAATAATTGAAGATTCATTAATCAAATGATGATTCAGCACCCTGGAGCAGCAGCTCCGGGGTGTTTTACATATACGAAGTTTTTACATTAATATCCTCTGATCTCAGTCTCGAGACCGAGATGAATTCCACCTGCCGCCGCTGTTCTCATTGTCTTGTCTGAGTTACACTGGATACATAATACAGACAAAGGAGACATGAGCGATGAAACGATCGACGCGTGACCGCTGGTGGGTTGGCATACCTCTTATTGCTATTGGTGCGATGATCTTGTTCAGACAATTGGGATATGACATTGATGTAGGATATATTTTCAGAACATATTGGCCGTTATTTCTAATCTGGTGGGGGGTCAAAGGAATCTCCGAGATTCGTCGCAACGGGGGTTACGCCTTTATAGGACCGGTAATTGTACTGGCAATTGGTGGTTACTTTCTTGCCCGTAACCTGGGATGGATTGATTACTCCATGGGGGAGTTCATTCGTTATCTGATACCGGTTATGCTGATTGGCGGAGGATTGTTCGTACTGATCGGGCCACGACGTCGTGATCGGAAACATCATGACAAGATGCAGCCACCTCCAGCAGCTGAGCAACCTTATAAACCGTTGGCTCCGGAGGATCTGGAGATGCCATCGTCGTTTGACGAACAGTTCGAGAAAACCTTTGGCAAACCAAAACAGGAACAGAAGAACGATGCACATGGCCCTCATTTCACAGGATCAACGGATTCATCATCACAAGGGCATCAATATAAGAAGAAACATCAATCCTATAACTCTAACGATACCGGATATGGAAAACATTATGATGATGGCTACGGAAATGGTTATGGGGATTATGGCAGTGGCAATACCATTAACAAATCGGCGTTCATCGGTGATCTGTACATGGGGCAGGAAGTGTTCTCGTTGAAACCAATGAACATCTCGGCTTTTATCGGAGATACTGTAATTGATTTGACGAAGGCACAGATTCCTTATGGGGAGACGAAGATTGTCATTTCTTCATTTATTGGGGATGTGAAAGTATTTGTTCCGGAAGATATGGATCTGGGTGTGACGGTGACGACAAATTCCTTCATTGGAGATATGTCACTGTTGAACCAGAAACGCGGCGGATTCCTGAGTAGTGCCCAGGCTGAAACTGCCCATTACCATGAAGCAAGCAAAAAAGTACGGATTATTGTAAGTGTGTTTATCGGAGACGTCAAAGTGAATAAGGTGGGTTAATGCATGATTCGAACAATTCTCAAGGCCAATAAATGGGAACTGATGATGTATTTTGCGCTAACTGGTCTGATTACGCTGGGCGGATTCTATCTATTGTATGGAGAGGTGTTGATGGGGGCTGGTCGTCAGCGGGCATGGACCTATGTTGCTGTTGTTGTGCTGGCCACCGTTATCACCGGATATATCGCTGCATTACGACTCCAACGCAAGATCGACCTGCTTGATCTCAACATGTTGAAAGTATCCAAGGGTAATCTGGCGGTGCGCATGCCTGAAGCGGATGACGCTTCGTTTGGTCGTGTCTATCAGGAGTTCAATGTCATGATGGATTCGATTGAGAAAAAGATGAGACTGCTTCAGCGCCTCGGTGAGCAGGAAGTCATTGAGAAGGAGCAAGCCTCGGAGCGGGCTGTGCTTGAAGAGCGCAAACGAATGGCAAGGGACCTCCATGACACGGTTAGCCAGCAGCTGTTTGCCATGCATATGTCGGCTTCGTCCTTACCGCGACTGCTGGAGATGAATCCGGAACATGGCGGTAAAGTACTGGACCAGTTAATACAGATGTCACATATTGCACAGCGTCAGATGCGAGGACTGATTGCCCAACTTCGACCGGTGGAGCTGGAAGGGCGTGACCTCACCGCAGCACTGGATAGTTGGTTTCCTGATTATTGCAGGCAGAATGGTCTTAAAGGTGTGAAAGAGCTGGAACTGGATGGCGGAATCTCGGATGCCATTGAGCACCAGCTGTTTCTTGTTATTCAGGAGGCAGTTGCCAATGTCGTGAAGCATGCAGAGGCTGGAGTGGTTAGTCTGTCCATACGGGAGAGTGAACATCAGATCAGCATGAGCATCAGCGATGATGGTCAGGGATTTTTACAGCAAGCGGAGCGTCCGGGTTCATACGGGTTATCTACCATGCGTGAACGGGCGGAGAAGCTTGGGGGGCAAGTTCAGATTATATCGAAACCGGGAGCGGGAACGACGGTACGGGTATTGATCCCGAAATTCCCGAACGTTCCTGAGTGAACCAGAGGGGGAGACGCAATGAGTGGTAAAGTAAACGTGATGATTGTGGATGACCATGATATGGTGCGCATGGGGTTGAAAACATATCTGATGCTGGAACCTACTTTTCATGTGATGGGAGAAGCGGGCCACGGGCAGGATGCGCTTGATCAGTTACGTAAGTTAAATGATAGTGAAATGCCGGACCTGATTCTAATGGATCTGATGATGCCTGTAATGAATGGCGCTGAAGCAACAAAAGCCATCATGACTGAATTTCCAGGGATGAAAATTGTGATGCTCACCAGTTTCCTGGAGGATGATCTGGTTGTGCAAGCGATTGAAGCGGGTGCGGTAAGTTATGTACTGAAGACAGTCTCTGCTGAAGAACTGATCTATGCTCTGCAAGGGGCATATAGAGGCATGCCTGTTATGACAGGTGATGTTTCGCAGGCGTTAACCCGGGGAATCAGACAACGTACAGCGAGAGAGAGTGAATCGGGTCTGACTGAACGGGAGAAGGAAGTGCTGCTGCTTATTGCAGAGGGAAAGACCAACAAAGACATTGGAGAAGAATTACATATCAGTATCAAAACCGTCAAAACACATGTAAGTAACCTGCTGATGAAATGTGAGATGGACGATCGTACACAGTTGGCCATCTATGCTCATCGTCAGGGATGGGTGAAAACGAAAGGGTAAAATGCTGTCGTGACGGGGAAAAGAGTCTATTCTTATGTGCTTTTATCTCCTTTTTAATTGTTTTTAAGGTACGGTTAAGGTTTAAAGTACAAAATAAGGACAGTTAAAGAATATCTCTTGGGAATAAGAGATTGGGAGGTAGAGAGGCATGGATGAACGCAACTATAGATCGAACCGTCAAGACGAGGAAAACGAAACCAAACAAACGGAGAATCGCAATTCTTCCGGAACGGACGAATCCTCCTATTATTATTCTTATGGACCTTTTCAGTCCGTGAATCAGGAAGATACAGCAAATCACATGGGAAGCACTAATCAGCGTGAAGAAGGAAATGTAGAGATTACAAAACCTGATCCGGTGAGACCCGTACCTACTTACTATAATAGTGAACCATCCGAACAAGCGAAAAGATCATCAGCAGGCGGCGGAAACGGCTCAGGTAACGGTGGAGATCAAGGGAATGGCGGCAAAGGCAACTGGAACTATAATAACCGCAAGCCACGTTCTTCCGTAAGATCACTTCTATTTTCCTTTATTGCCGGGATGCTGGTCATCACCGTTCTCATGTACACAGCTGATAGAACAAACATGTTCACACCGGAGACGGCACTTACGAACACAGACAATCAAAGTTCAGGACAGGAAGCGTCTACAAACACAGGCGGAGGCAACAATGTCACAGCGTCGTTACTGCCAACAGGCAAAGAAGATGTGTCTTCCGTAGTAACAAGTACAAGTCCGGCTGTCGTCAAAATCGAAACACTCGCGAAGCAGTCCTCACGTACAGGATTGGGTCAGGGTGGATCAAATACAAGTGATCCGCTGTACCAATACTTCTTTGGTAATGGGGGCGGAACGGAAGGCAATCAAGGCCAAAGCCAGCAACCACAAAGCGGTAATCAGCTTGTGCCTATGGGCATTGGTTCCGGGTTCATTTTTGACAAAGAAGGATATATCCTGACGAACCAACACGTTGTTCAGGGTGCAGATGTAATCCAGGTAACCCTGGAGAACAACAGCAAGCCTTATGAGGCTAAATTGCTGGGAAGCAGCTTTGATCTGGATTTGGCTGTATTGAAAATTGAGAAAAACAGTGGTGACGATGCGTTCCCTGTAGCTCCACTGGGTGATTCCAACAGTACTCAAGTCGGTGAATGGCTTGTAGCTATTGGTAACCCTGAAGGATTCGAACACACGGTTACAGCAGGTGTACTGAGTGCCAAAGAACGTACGATCAGCATTCCAGATGAAGAAACAGGAAAAACACGTGAGTACAGCCATTTGTTGCAAACAGATGCTTCGATTAATCCGGGTAACTCCGGTGGTCCGTTGCTTAACCTGAATGGGGAAGTTATCGGAATGAACGTTGCAGTAAGCGCAGATGCACAGGGAATTGGTTTTGCAATCCCGTCGAGCGTCATCTCTGAAGCCGTTAAATATCTTAAAGAGAACAAAGAAGTTCCCAAAGAGCCAGTACCCTTTATCGGTGCGTCTCTGATGGCTCTCACGCCTGAAGTTGCTAAACAAATGGGAACAGACGTTACCGAAGGTTCAGTTGTAGCCAGCACGATCTTCCAATCACCGGCTTACCAAGCAGATCTTCGTGCATATGACATCATCACAGGTGCCAATGGTACGCCGTACGCGACAAGTCAAGATCTGATTGATTTTATCAAGAAACAGGAAATCGGTAGTGAAGTTACACTGAACGTGGTGCGTGATGGTAAGAAGATGGATTTGAAAATCAAAATCGGTAACAAAAATGATTTTGATACTTCACAAACAACAGATACACAACAGCAGCAACCATAAATATCGGGCAAGGATTAACACAACGGAAGGGTTTGAAGGCCTTTCCGTTTTTTTGCCCTGATGAAGCAGGGTTACAATGGACCAGGACGGATTGGAGACGCCTACTTGAAGATGCAGATTGTGCTTCTGCCTGTTACAATGGGATAAAACGTTAGGATAAAGGAGAAAGACCACCATGCGCTCAACTATTTTGATTGTGGATGATGACGAAAAAATTGTATCCATGCTCCGCCGGGGGCTGGCTTTTGAAGGATATGAGGTACAGACGGCTTCCAATGGAGCCGAAGGCCTCAGCAAACTGATGGACAAGGAGCCGGACATCGTTGTGCTGGATGTGATGATGCCGCAGATTGACGGATTTGAGGTATGTCGCAGATTGAGAGAAGCAGGCAGCAAAGTGCCTGTGCTGATGCTTACGGCCAAGGATGAAGTACAGAGCCGGGTGACCGGACTGGACACAGGAGCCGATGACTACCTTGTAAAACCTTTTGCGCTGGAAGAATTATTGGCACGTGTCCGTGCATTGCTGCGCCGCAAGTCAGATAGTGCGGGTACGCCGGACAACCGCTTAATGTATGAAGATATCATTTTGGACAATGACTCACGTGAAGTATTGCGAGATGGGCAGCGTCTGGAGCTGACTGCCAAAGAATTTGAACTGTTGAATCTGTTCATGCAAAATCCAAGACGGGTACTGTCCCGTGATCTGATTATGGATAAAATCTGGGGTTATGATTACAGCGGTGAGTCTAACGTGCTTGAAGTATACATTGCCATGCTCAGACAGAAGACTGAAGAATACGGTGGCAAACGTCTAATCCAGACCATCCGGGGAGCCGGTTATATTCTGAGAGGTGACTCCTGACATGTCCATTCGGTTAAGACTAACCGCATGGTATTCTGGTATTCTGGCCGCCGTGCTTATTTTTTGGGGCGTTGTCATCTATGCCTTTGTTTATTTTAATTCCTATCAGGAAGTCGAACAGCAATTAAAGGTGAAAAGTGCCCGGATTACGGATCAAATTGGTGTAAATCCTCTTTCGCAGTCGTTGGATCTGGACCCATTTACAGAGAGCCAGCTTCAGGAGGCACAAATTTATATTCAACTCTGGGATTATCAGAGTCGCTCAGGCAGAATCTCGGGTAATATGGAGAAACTGCAGATTCAATTTCCGGTATTAAAAGCCAATGAGATACTTAAAGAGCGAGGCATATCCAAGATCTATGTGGATGGTACACCGTTTCTGGTGAATCAGCTTCCCCTTTCTCTTCAGGGAACCAATGAAGTACGTGGGATTCTTCAGGTTGGTGCGAATGTAAGTTCACAGGAGCGCTTGCTGGAAGCGTTGCTTAATATTTTGGTTTTTGGCTGGCTGGTAGCGATGGCATTGGCTATTACCTCAGGTCTCGTCTTGGCCCGCAAGTCGATGCGTCCGCTCGTGACTGTCATTGATGCCGCCAATCAGATTCAATCTGGAGATGACTTAAGTGTACGTATTCAATATGCCGGGCCGAAGGATGAGATCGGGCGTCTGATTGAAACGGTGAATAATATGCTTGAACGTACAGAATTGTCATTCCGCGGTTTGGAGGAGACGAATGCTGCCCAGCGCCGCTTTGTATCCGATGCATCGCATGAACTGCGTACGCCGCTGACCACCATACGCGGGAACGTAGACTTCCTGAAGAAGCTGTGGGATCAGGAGGGGACCGACCGACCGAATCTGGATGAGGAGACTGTCAAACAAATGTCGCTGGAAGCCATTGAAGATATGGCGGACGAGGGAAAACGTATGAGCAGGCTGATCAGCGACATGTTATCGCTGGCGAGAGCGGATACGGGTCAGAAAATTGAACTGAATCCGACCCCGCTGCAAATTCTCGTACAGGAAGTGGCACGTAGAGCACAATTTCTGGATCGTCAGGCAGACTGGCTTCCAGGAGATTTTTCCATCCTTAATGGTATTTATGTGAACGGTAGCAAGGACTATCTGCAACAGATGTTGTTTATTTTCATCGAAAATGCGTTTAAATACACACCTGAAGGCTCTGTGACGCTGGATGCCGTATTATACAAAGGTCAGGTAGGACTACGCATCAGCGACACTGGTATTGGGATGGATCGGGACGAAGTGCCGTTCATCTTTGATCGTTTCTATCGGGCGGATGAATCCCGTGGGGCGACACCGGGGATCGGTCTGGGACTTTCGATTGCGAAGTGGATTATTGAAGAACACCACGGATCGGTTGAGGTTGTGACCAGACGTGGAGAAGGAACCACCTTTATTATCTGGTTGCCGGTTGTCTTTGCTCCGCCTATCGAATAAAGGTATAATAGACAGGACTGCAATTACATCGGCAACGTTGCCGAGAAAGAAAGCGGGTGGCAACCAAGTGGAAGTACTACGAATTTCGCCGCGGGGATATTGTTACGGCGTTGTGGATGCGATGGTGCTCGCGCGTCAAGCGGCACGCAATCTGGATTTACCACGACCTATTTATATATTGGGTATGATTGTGCATAACCAACATGTGACGGATTCCTTTGAAGATGAAGGTATTATTACATTGGATGGTCCGAACCGGATGGATATTTTGAGCCAAGTGGAGAGTGGCACGATTATTTTCACAGCTCATGGTGTATCTCCTGAAGTGCGCAAGTTGGCACGGGACAAAGGATTGACAACAGTGGATGCAACATGCCCTGATGTCACCAAGACACATGATCTCATTCGGGAGAAGACGGCAGAGGGTTATCAGATCATCTATATCGGCAAAAAGAATCACCCTGAACCAGAAGGTGCCGTTGGTGTTGCACCAGATCTCGTTCATCTGATCGAGAAGGAAGAAGAGATCGAAGAACTGAACGTATCTCCAGGCAAAATCCTTATTACGAATCAGACAACGATGAGCCAGTGGGATATTAAACACATTATGAGCCGTCTGCTGGAGAAGTTTCCGGGCGCAGAGATTCATAATGAGATTTGCCTTGCAACTCAGGTTCGTCAGGAAGCTGTAGCGGAACAGGCAGGTCAATCGGACCTGGTTATCGTGGTGGGTGATCCTCGCAGCAATAACTCTAACCGTCTGGCACAAGTGTCGGAGGAGATTGCGGGTGTTACGGCCTACCGTGTATCTGATGTTTCCGAGATTCAGCAAGAATGGCTGAAAGGTGTAAATAAGGTGGCGGTTACTTCGGGTGCATCAACACCAACGCCGATCACGAAAGAAGTCATCCTTTACCTGGAACAGTATGAACATGACAAGCCGGAGACGTGGGAGATCAAACGTACCGTGAACATGAGCAAACTGTTGCCTCCAGTTAGAGAAAAAACACGTACACCTTAGGAAATGTAAAAGTAAGTCTAACTGTATGTGAATTAAAAACGAGATGTGAATGAGAAGAATCCTGTTATGCAGATCCGAATGTCGGAGCCTGTGGAGCAGGATTCTTTTTTTGTATATGGATAAGGAGTGTGTACCTTGACGCAATCAGATAACTATGGTATATTCACTTTAACGGATAAAAGCTTAAAAGCGAACAAGCGTTTAAGCGCGACAGAATTTTTAAATTTAATCAGACGCACATTAAGAAATGATTGTGCTCTCATACAAGGAAGGATGGGAATTAATATGATCGTTATTGCAGGCAAAGCTACACCGGAGGAACAGATTCAGGATATCGTTGCAGTTATTGAAAAAGAAGGGCTTCAGGTGCATATCTCTCGCGGAGAGGATCGTACTATCATTGGTTTGATTGGTAAAGTTGAACCTAAAATGCAAGAGCATCTTCGCCAAATGAAAGGTGTCGAGAATGTCGTTAAAATCTCGAAGTCTTACAAATTGGCAAGTCGTGACTTCCATCCGGAAGATACGGTGATCTCCATCAAAGGTGTAGATATCGGCGGAAAAGAACTTGTTGTCATGGGCGGACCATGTGCGGTTGAATCCGCTGCACAGATTGATGAGATTGCCGGGCTTGTGAAAGCTGCTGGTGGGCAAGTGTTACGTGGGGGAGCATTTAAGCCTCGTACGGGTCCTTACAGCTTCCAGGGAACGGGCGTAGAGGGATTGATCATGATGGCGGAAGCAGGCAAGAAACATGACCTGCTGACCATTACTGAAGTCATGACACCTGAGTATGTGGATATTTGCGCCGAGTACGCAGATATTCTGCAAGTAGGTACACGTAACATGCAGAACTTTGACCTGCTCCGCAAATTGGGCGAGTGTGGTAAACCCGTATTGTTGAAACGTGGTTTCAGTGCGACATACGATGAATTGTTGAATGCGGCTGAATACATTCTTGCGGGTGGTAACCCAAATGTTATGCTGTGTGAACGTGGTATTCGTACGTTTGAATCCTACACACGGAATACGTTGGATCTGTCAGCGATCCCTGTTCTGCAGTCCCTGAGCCATTTGCCGGTTATTTCTGACCCGAGCCATGGTACTGGACGACGTGAACTGGTGGAACCGATGACAAAAGCTTCCGTTGCTGCGGGTGCCAATGGCCTGATCATTGAAATGCATACCGATCCGGATAACTCCATGACAGGAGATGGTGTGCAATCCTTGTTCCCTGACCAATTCGCTAACCTGTTGCAGGATCTGGAGAAATTGGCACCAATCGTGGGTAAATCATTCAGCACTGCCAAACAACCGGCAGAATTTTTCCCGGCACGTGTAGGCGTGTAATAAGAATTTCATAGTCAAGGTCTGGATCATCATCCGGGCATCTCCTCTGATCTCGTTCATTGCAACGGAATCAGATAGATGCTCGGTTTTTTGCATATTGTGCAGTTTTGAACGTATTTATTAATCAATAGTGATAAGAAACATTTATGATGTGAAGTTTTTCCCATGATTTAGGTTAAAATAGAGGGCGCTTTACCGCATTAAACCAGTTAAATGTATATAAAACTAGTTGTTATATGAATTTATGTTATTTATAAAGTGTGAGTATATCTAACATCCCTTCAAAAAATACCTTACATAAGTATTGACGATGTCATGTTTTAAAATTTATAATGACGACAGAAAAAAATTCGAATTTAGACATTTTCTTAGTGGGGTTGTTTAATGTTCGGAATATTTGGGAGGACGAATACATGTCGGTTGAAAACGTATTGAAATCAATTCAAGAGAACAACATCGAGTGGGTAGATTTTCGTTTTGTAGATTTAGCTGGTCGTGCACATCACATCTCGTTGCCAGCTTCGGCTGTGGATGCAGACACGTTCGTAAATGGAGTAGCTTTTGACGGTTCTTCTATCCAAGGTTTCCGCGGAATTGAAGAGTCCGATATGGTTATGATGCCAGACCCTGAAGCGACTTATGTCGATCCGTTCACTGCACACCCTACATTGAATGTTATGTGTGATATCTTCACTCCGGATGGCGAGCGTTATGAGCGTGACCCACGTAGTATCGCTGTTAAAGCAGAAGCTTTCCTGCAAGAAAGCGGCGTAGGTACAACAGCATTCTTCGCACCTGAATCCGAGTTCTTCATCTTCGACGATGTTCGTTATGAGAGCGGCACGAACAGCTCTTCCTACTTCGTAGATTCAGAAGAAGCTTCTTGGAATACCAACCGTCAGGAAGAAGGCGGAAACCTGGGCTTCAAAGTTCGTACTAAAGGCGGATATGTTCCAGTAGCACCAGTGGATACACAACAAGATATTCGTAGCGAAATGTGTCGCCTTTTGGAAGAAGCTGGCCTGTCAATCGAGCGTCATCACCATGAAGTGGCGACAGCGGGTCAAGCCGAAATCAACTTCCGTTTTGATACACTGAAGAAAACAGCAGATAACCTGCTTGCATACAAATACATCGTGCACAACACTGCACGTCAATATGGCAAAGTAGCAACATTCATGCCAAAACCATTGTTCGGTGATAATGGTAGCGGAATGCACGTTCACCAATCCATCTTTGATGGCGATTCCCCATTGTTCTATGACAAAGCGGGATATGCTAACCTGAGTGAAATGGCTCTGCACTACATCGGAGGTATTCTGTACCATGCTCCGGCACTGATCGCTTTGACTAACCCTAGTACAAACTCATTCAAACGTCTTGTACCTGGTTACGAAGCACCAGTTAACTTGGTTTACTCCAAAGGTAACCGTTCCGCAGCAGTTCGTATTCCGGTTGCAGCTGTGACACCAAAAGGTTGTCGTATCGAGTTCCGTACACCAGACTCCACAGCTAACCCATACTTGGCATTCTCCGCAATGTTGATGGCGGGTCTGGATGGAATCAAACGCAAAATTAACCCAACTGAGCTTGGATATGGTCCGCTCGATAAAAACATCTATGACCTGTCTGATGCAGATAAAGAAAACATCCGCAGTGTGCCAGCTTCCCTGGAAGAAGCACTTGATGCTCTGGCAGCTGACAACGAGTTCTTGACTGAAGGCGGCGTATTCACGAAAGACTTCCTTGATAACTACATCAACCTCAAACGTGATGAAGCGAAAGCAGTAGCGATCCGCATTCATCCGCACGAGTACAGCCTCTACTTCGACTGCTAATCGGTCGGGGTCGGAACAGTTCTTGTTCCAACTTAAAGCCTCCGGGACACGCTCTCGGAGGCTTTTCCTTGAATTAAACAATGTAGTGCTTTAACTTTGCAGGGTGATAAAGGAATTTGATGACCTGAATTCAACACTTCAGTGCATATTGCCCTTGAAGCAGATAGAGAATACTGATATCATAGCGATAATATTCACTTTGAGTGCATTTTGCACAAATCCATAGAGCGACTTTCAATAAGTAAGATATAGATCAAAATGTTTCAATTTGTCTATACGTTGGTTGGATCAGGATGCTTCTTCCTGTCCAACTCTTATACCGTGAGCGATTCTAATCGAATTGTGCAAAATGCTGTTTGTATGTCAGAGTTACGGATGGAAAGGGCGGGGGATTTTGTGACAAAAAGAGCGTATAACTTTAATGCAGGACCTGCGGCGTTACCACTTGAGGTACTGGAGCGTGCACAGGCGGAATTTGTAGATTTTCGTAATACAGGCATGTCGATTATGGAGATGTCTCACCGTGGAGCGGTGTATGAGTCTGTACATAATGAAGCTCAGGAGCGGTTGTTGTCGCTTCTAGGCAGTCCAAAAGGATACAAGGTTCTCTTTCTGCAGGGCGGTGCAAGCACTCAGTTCGCGATGTTGCCAATGAACCTGCTCGGTGCAGGGCAGACTGCAAGTTACGTGATGACTGGCAGCTGGGCGAAGAAGGCTCTGTCTGAGGCGAAGTTGATCGGCGAGACACATGTTGCTGCATCTTCGGAAGCAGAGAAATTTATGAAATTGCCGGATGTTTCGAATCTGAGTTTGCCAGAACGTACGGCTTATGTGCATCTGACTTCCAACGAAACGATCGAAGGTACGCAATTCAAGTCGTTCCCGGATACCGGTTCAGTACCTCTGATTGCGGACATGTCGAGTGATATTTTCTGTAAACCATTTGATCTTAATCAGTTCGGCATGATCTACGCGGGTGCACAGAAGAACCTGGGTCCATCCGGAATTACGGTTGTAATTGCTCGTGAGGAACTGGTGAGCGAATCGCCTAAAACGATTCCAACCATGCTTCGTTACAGCACACATGTAGATAACAATTCCCTGTACAATACGCCACCATCCTTCTCAGTATATATGGTGAATGAAGTATTGAAATGGATTGAAGAACAGGGCGGACTGGCTGGTATTGAGCAAAAAAATACGAAAAAAGCGGAATTGCTCTATAACACAATTGATGGTTCCGGTGATTTCTACCGTGGTTGTGTGGAACAAGAAGATCGTTCCCTCATGAATGTAACCTTCCGTCTTGCTTCTGAAGAATTGGAGAAAAAGTTCATCAAGGCTTCGGAGGAAGAAGGATTTGTAGGTTTGAAAGGACATCGCAGTGTGGGTGGTCTCCGTGCCTCCATTTATAATGCTGCTCCTTATGAAAGTGTTAAGGCACTGACAGACTTCATGAGCCACTTCCAGAAGACAAATGGATAATTAAGTATAGGAGCCTTCCACATTGACGTGTGGAGGGCTTTTCTTTAAGATTAGAGGGTTGTCGTCAACATGAAATGAAAAGGAGATTGAACACATATGGCTTTACACATCGTTCTGGTTGAACCAGAAATTCCGGCGAACACAGGCAATATTTCGCGTACTTGTGCGGCAACCGGTACCCATCTGCATCTCGTACGTCCACTTGGATTTCGAACAGATGATGCTACATTGAAACGTGCAGGGCTGGATTACTGGCATGCTGTCCATATTGAATACCACGACTCATTTGCTGAGGTTCAGGAAAAATATCCGGAAGGTCGTTTCTTCTATGCAACTACGAAGGCCAAGAACCGATACAGTGATTTTAATTTTCAGGATGGGGATTTCCTCGTTTTTGGTAAAGAGACTAAAGGCCTGCCACCTGAATTAATTGCTGCGAATCCCGATACATGCATGAAAATGCCAATGACTGGTGACGTTAGATCATTAAATCTGTCCAATTCGGCAGCAATTATTGTATATGAAGCGTTACGCCAGCTCAATTTCCCGGGGTTAGAAGGATAAAATTTGGTTATAAATGACGGCTAGAATTCGGAAAAAAAACATTTTTCAAAAAAAAGGACAAAAAATGTTTATTTCCAGCAGGATTCGACAAAATCTTGGCGAATCTATAAACATAGTACAAATGTACCTAGAAATTTAGAGTAAGATAGGAGAGGTGTGCCGTAGCTATGAAGCCAGCTGGAGTAGTTCGCAAAGTTGACCAATTAGGTAGGATCGTATTGCCTAAATCTTTGCGTAAAAGGTATCAAATGAATGAGGGAGATCCTGTAGAGATCTTAGTACAAGGGGACCATATTATCTTGGAGAGATATCGTCCAAAATGTATTTTCTGCGGATCCATCGAGGAAGTCAACGAGTTCAAAGAGCGTTACATATGCGCACAATGTTTAGATGAAATGACTCAGCTTCCACAACACGGATAAGAAATAACGTCATGGGGTCCATTGACCCCGTGGCGTTTTTTTTGTTTTATTCTCAATTGAATGGCATAATTGCAATTTGAAAAAAAGATAAAATACGTATACTAACGCTGGGTGTAAAGGGGTAAAACCTCATTCCACACGGCATTCAGGATGCCTTGCATATTTTCTTCCTCACTATTAATACATATGACAGCTTCCTTTGAGGGAATTATGATACACAACTGACCATAGGCACCATCGGCGCGGTAAGCGTCATGAGAACACATCCAGAACTGATACCCGTAACCTTTTCCCCAATCTCCTTCTCCAGTCGTTTCGATCTGCTGGGACGTAGCCTGTCGAATCCAATCTGCAGGTACAAGCTGTGTGCCTTCCCAATGGCCCTCTTGCAGCAGTAACTGTCCAAATCGACTCAGTTCCTCATTACTTATCCAAAGACCTGCACAGCCAAGTGTTACCCCCAGTGGAGAGGTTTCCCACTCTACATCATGAATGCCAAGTGGATCAAATAATCGTGGAGTCAGGTAATCTTTCACGGTTTGGCCGGTAGCAGCCTGTAGCATGGCCGAGATCATAAACGTATCCCCGCTGCTATATGTAAATTGTTCTCCAGGTACCCGGTCCAGAGGCAGAGACATATAATATTTCGCCCAGTCCTTTTCGGTCAATGAAGCTCGTTCATCAGCCCAAAGAGGGGGAGAGTCATGACCCGAAGTCATTCGGAGAAGATCACGCAGTCTCAATTCTTGCGGCGATGGGAGATTGCGTTGTGCAACGGGTGCATGATCATAAGAGAAATAATCACCAAGTGTCGCATCCAGATGTATCAGACCTTCTTCAAGCGCAAGACCAACGGCCATACACGTGAAGGATTTACTGATGGAATGTTGTACCCTGCGCTGATCCTTATCCCGGTCCCAATGGGCAAGCAGATGCCCTTTTTGTAATATGCGAATGGAAAAAACGTTCAATTGTTGCTCCGTAATCGTATGAATGAAACCTTTGAGTTGCTCAGACATATTAACCTCCCTAATATCAGGTGAAACCTGAGTAAAATCGGTTGGTGAAACGTTTCCGTAATTCGAATGCAAAATCAGAACCCATGTTAGTATAAACCTGGTTTGGTGTCAATTAAAGTTGTAATAGTACTTACTAAATCTTCATTTTTTCGTAATAATAGTGTCTTTGGACGCAAATTTAGACTTAAAAGAGCATTTTTTCGAGAAAAAAACGCGAAATTTGTAAAAAGGTTATTGACAGGATTTACTCATCGGGCTTATGATTTATTCGAAACGATTCGAAGAAATCGCTTCCACATTAAAAGTGTTGTAATGAAGTCCATGTGAATCAACGTTGGCTATGTTTTGAAACGATTCGAGAAAATCGTTTCGATAACCCATCGTAATACAAGGGAATCTACAACAGCCTGCAATCCAACGCCAGAGAAACGAATGAGTAAAGACAGCAGGCGATGATGAGAGGAGTTACATTTATGGCACATATAACGATCGAAACTGGATCGCCAACCTTATGCATGAATACCAGCATACATGTTGTGTCCAGTGACTCCGGAGAGACTTCAGGCGGTACACTATATCTGTTGCACGGGGCAGGCGATAATGCGAGTACCTGGCAACGGTTAACCACAATTGAGATGTATGCGGCGCAATATGGCTGTACGATCATTATGCCGGAAGCGAATCGAAGCTATTACACCGATATGGAATACGGCCTGAATTACTTCCACTACATCACTCAGGAGTTACCTGAAATATGCAAGCGTCTGCTCAATCTGAATCCTGATCCGGAGAAAACATACGTCGCAGGTTTATCCATGGGTGGATATGGTGCACTGAAATGTGGACTAACTTATCCAGAGCGATATCGCAAAGTAGTGTCTCTATCCGGCGTAACGGATATCCAGACACGGCTTCATGATCCCCATATGCCAGCGACCATGATCAAGGAAATGAAAGCGGTTTTTGGAGAACGTTTACAGGTAAAAGCCGATCAGGATATTTACGCACTGTCGGCCAAGCTGCTGGAACAGGGTGTTCCTTTACCGGATATCCTCAGTTGCTGTGGCGATAGTGACCCCTTTGTAGAGATGAATCGCGACTATGCGAAATACATGCAGGGGACTGCCTTTGATTTTCGGTATGTGGAGACGCCGGGGGCTCATGAATGGAAATTTTGGGAGCACCACCTGAGAACGATGTTTGATTTTCTGTACAACGACAAGACCATAGTAGAGTGAGGAGATGCAATGTGAAACCTGCAGCCGAAGGACCTAGCAAAAAGCTGAAGGGAAACGTGAAGGGCAATTCGCTCTGGACTGAAATCTGGAAGCACCGAATGACATACACCCTGCTTATTCCGGGGCTTGTCTGGCTAATTCTGTTTGCCTACATGCCGATGGGTGGCCTGTCTCTGGCATTCAAGGATTACAAGGCCAACCTGGGCATCTGGGGAAGTCCATGGAGCGGATTCGAGAACTTCAAATATGTTTTCCGTGATCCAACCTTTATCGACGCAGTATGGCGTACGCTGTACATCAATATTCTGAAACTGATTATTCAGTTCCCGTTCCCGATCATTCTGGCGCTGTTGCTGAATGAATTGCGGATGCGCAGAGGAAAAAAATTATTCCAAACCGTTCTTACATTCCCGCACTTCCTGTCCTGGATCATCGTATCCGGGGTAGTCATCAATGTGCTGGCATATGACGGACTGGTAAATAGCGCGCTCGGATTACTCGGATTGCCAACGATTAACTTCCTGGGGTCCGAATCCAACTTTGTACCAATGTTGCTGTTGACTGATATTTGGAAATCAAGTGGATGGGGCGCGATTATATTCCTGGCTGCCATATCCGGTATTGATCAGGATCAGTATGAATCAGCACAGATTGATGGGGCTTCCCGTATGCAACAGATGTTCAAAATTACTTTACCGAACATCCTTCCAACCATCACAATCATGTTTATTCTCTCGGTTGGTGGATTGATGTCTTCCGGGTTTGACCAGATCTTCAACTTGGCAAATGCTGCTACCAAAAATGTATCGGAAGTACTCGATGTATATATCTATCGGATTACGTTCCAGTCATCTACCGATTTCTCATTCTCGACAGCGGTCAGCTTGTTCCGTTCCCTGGTGAATATGGCCTTGCTGCTTCTTGCTGACAGATTTGCCAAGTGGCTTGGCGGAGACGGTTTGTTCCGATAAGAGAGGAGGAAAAATGAGATGAGCAAGAAAGCTAACAAAAAACCGAGAATTGGTACAGAAAAAATGACACTTCTCGATTACATTATTTTCGCCGTATTACTAGTGCTTGCCCTGATGATCCTGATTCCGTTCTGGAATGTCATCATGATTTCGTTTGCAACACAAAAAGAATATGCTGACAATCCATTTTTGATGTTCCCTAAAGAATGGACATTGGATTCCTACAAGGCATTGTTCGCTGACGGAACGATTCTGACGGGGTACAAAAATACAATTATATTGCTAGTCATCGGTTTGCCACTCAGCTTGTTCCTGACAACAAGCATGGCATATGGCCTTAGTCGTAACAAATTTCCGTTTAAGAAATTTCTCTTTTTCCTGGTACTGTTCACCATGATCTTTAATGGTGGTATCGTACCACTGTACCTGATCATGAAATCACTTCATCTTACAGGTACGCTGTGGTCCGTTATCCTGGCGGGAAGCTTCAGTGCGTTTAACATGATTCTGATGATGAACTACTTCTACACCTTGCCTGAATCGCTGATGGAATCGGCGAGACTGGATGGAGCAGGAGAGTGGAGAATTTTGTTCTCCGTTGTTCTTCCGCTGGCTACACCAATTATGGCTACAATCACGTTGTTCTACGGTGTGGCTTACTGGAACAGTTGGTATGATGCGATGATATTCCTTCGAAAAGCGGATCAGTTACCGCTCCAGAATGTACTCCGAAATATTATCGTGACATCTACGACGAATGCATCCAATGCATCCAGTGTGGATGCTGCCCAGGCAAGCAACTTCTCAATGGGCATGAAGATGGCGGCCGTATTTGTCACCATGGTACCAATTATGTGTTTCTTCCCAATGCTGCAAAAACACTTTGCCAAAGGGGTATTAACAGGGGCAATCAAGACCTGATATACGTATAGGATTTTGCAATAAAATTCTACTAAAAAACATGGGGGTAAAACATGAAAACGAAGAAAAAGTTGTCAGTAAGAGCTCTCTTTGCCATCACGCTTAGTGTAGTTATGCTGATGGTGACAGCTTGTTCCAGCCAAGGAGCTTCAGGTGGTAACGAAAAAGATGCAGAGGGAAATTACAAAGACAACCTGACCATCTCTGTAGCTAACCTGACAGAAATCAAAAACGGGAACCTGGATAATGACTTCCACAAGTTCTGGACAGACAAATTTAATGTAACTTGGGACTACAACTATATCGATTGGGATTCATGGGGCGAGAAGCTTCGTCTGTGGATCAACTCTGGCGACTTGCCGGATGTAGCGGTATGGAACTACGTACATGGCGATGCCATTAACAGCATTGAACAAGGTTTGTTCTACAAATTCCCGGATGACTGGAAAGAACGCTGGCCTAACGTGGCAGCAGCTTACAATTTGACGGGTCTTGGAGACAAGTTGGAAGAATTGACAGGTGGAACATATGTCCTGCCTAGACCAATCTACTTCGAGAACAAACCAGCTGACCCACTCACGAACCAAATTGGTGTCATTGCGCTTCGTAAAGACTGGGCTGAAGCGGTTGGTTTTGAACTGAAAGATGCTTATACAACGACCGAATTGAATGAATATGCTGCACTAGTAAAAGAAAAAGATCCAGGCAAAGTGGGTAACAAACTTGTACCTCTGTCCTACAATGCGGCAGATGCCATGACAAACATGATTATGCCAAACAGTGTGCATGCCATGACTGACTCTCCGTTCTACAAAGGTGAAGATGGCCAATTCCACTGGGGACCAGCAGATCCTGAAACGCTGACAGGACTTAAATTGATGCAAAAAGCCTACAAAGATGGACTGCTCAATCCTGAGTTCTACACATGGAAAAACAATGAAGGTCAAAACAACTTCAAAGTAACAGGTACAGCTGCTGTAACAAGTCTGGGCGGACTGGCTTCGTACAGACAAGGTCTGGATTCCGATATGAAAAAAAATCTGGGTGTAGATAGTGATGAACTGGTACACACAGCAATCGTAGTAGGCGATGACGGTAAATACCGTAACATGGAGCAAGCCAACTTCTGGTCGGCATTGATCTTCAATCCGGAAATTAGTGACGAGAAATTCGAACGGATCATGGATCTGATCGATTACTCTGCAACAAAAGAAGGACAGTTGCTCATCAACATGGGCTTTGAAGGAAAAGATTGGAAATATGATGAAAACAACGAACTCGTTAGCTTGTTGCCAGAAGGAACGGTATTGGAAGATAAATATCCAGCACGTTTCGAAGGTCTGTACCTGCTCGGTGACGACTTCAGTGTTGTAAACCCTGCAATCAAAAAAGATTACCGTGATAGAGCCGTGAAATTGTTCGAAGAAAAAGCAAAACTCGGTACAGAAGGCAAATCGCTTGCACCATACGATTGGGATGTCAACCTGTACGATTCCAAAGCTAAGAGTCAGGCTTCATTCGACTACCAGAATGAATATGCCAACTTGATCCTCAAAAACGGAGATCTAGAGGCAAACTGGAAAGAATGGGTAAACAGTAAAATGTCCCTGGTTCAACCTTATCTGGATGAGCTAAACGATAAATTCTAGTAATCATTCAGTAATTAATTTTGAACCCGGTGCGCGGTCTCTCCCCGAACGCAGCCGGGTTCTTTATTTCAACAACTTGTAGTGGAGGATACGATCAGATGAATAACGAGCAGTTGTTAGACCTGGTAAAACAGATGACGTTGGAGGAAAAAACAGCTCAGCTTCTTCAGTTGACTGCCAACTTTTATGAAGGAACAAATGTTGAAGGTCAGATCACAGGGCCGATGGAAGAGATGGGAATTACGGAGCAGTCCGTGGATGCCAGTGGGTCCATTCTGGGGTTGTCCGGTGCGCAGGCCATCATTGATGTACAGCAAGCTTATATGAAAAAAAGCCGATTGGGCATTCCGCTTTTGTTCATGGCTGATGTAGTTCATGGATTCAAAACCATTTTCCCGATTCCACTCGCGATCGGTTGTTCATGGGACACAGAACTGGCTGAGAAAAGTGCTGAAATTGCAGCACGTGAATCAGCTGTATCCGGTTTGCATGTTACCTTTGCACCTATGGTGGATCTGGTTCGTGACCCGCGCTGGGGTCGTGTGATGGAAACGACAGGAGAAGATCCTTATCTGAACAGTTTGTTCGCGGCTGCGTTTGTACGTGGATATCAGGGCGACAGCTTGAAGGATGAGCCAGATCGTCTTGCAGCCTGTGTTAAACACTTTGCGGCATATGGAGCGGCTGAGGGTGGTCGGGATTACAATACGGTGGACATGTCTGAGCGTAACCTGCGTGAGTACTATTTGCCAGCGTACAAAGCAGCGTTGGATGCGGGCGTGGAGATGGTTATGACTTCGTTCAATACGGTTGACGGTATTCCGGCGAGTGGCAATGAGAAGTTAATGCGCGGCATTTTGCGTGACGAGTGGGGCTTTGATGGTGTATTAATCTCGGATTGGGCATCCATTCGCGAAATGATTGCGCATGGTGCTGCAGAAGATGATCGTGAAGCGGCATATCGTGCCATTCGCGCAGGAGTAGATATGGAGATGATGACACCTTGTTATGTACATCATGTGCCTGAACTGATTGAGAGTGGTGAAGTGGATGAGAAACTCATTGATGAAGCCGTTCTGCGAATTCTGCAACTGAAAGAAAAGCTGGGATTGTTCGACAATCCGTTGCGTGCAGCCGATCCTGAACGTGAATGTGAGATTGTATTCTCCAAAGAGCACCGTCAGGTATCGTATGAACTGGCAACGAAATCAGCTGTCCTGTTGAAGAATGATGACAGCTTGCTTCCACTTCAACCTGACGCTAATGTTGCCCTTATTGGTCCTTTTGCACAGAGTCCTGATATTTTGGGCTGGTGGTCCTGCGAAGGAGTTAAGGAAGATGCAGTTAAGTTGGGAACAGCTCTGCAAGAACGCCTGACGGGTGGGAAAGTTCAATTTGCTCAAGGCAGTAATGTTCATACGATTACAGCTGAGCAGATTGCCGAAGCCCTGGAAGTGGCAAGCAAAGCAGACCTGATTGTCCTTGCTCTTGGTGAAGACTCCGAGATGAGTGGAGAAGGTGGCTCGCGCACGGATATTCGTCTGCCAGCAGCCCAATTGGAATTGGTCAAACAGCTCAAAGCAGCGGGAAAACCTATTGCCAGCGTTATTTTCAACGGCCGTCCATTGGATCTGCATGGTGTAATCGATGAATCGGATGCCGTTCTTGAAGCCTGGTTCCCAGGTAGTGAAGGCGGAGCAGCGATCGCAGATGTTCTGACAGGTGTAGTGAATCCATCTGCACGTCTGACGATGTCTTTCCCGCAGTCCGTAGGTCAGATTCCGGTCTATTACAACCATTTCAATACAGGTCGTCCACTGAACCCGGAGAAGACGGAAGAACGTTACGTATCCAAATACATTGACAGCCCGAATGAACCTTTGCTTCCGTTCGGTTATGGTCTCTCATACACTTCGTTCTCTTATGGTGATCTTGAAGTGTCAAGTAACGAGATGACTGCCGAAGAGTCCCTGAGCATTCAAGTACATGTAACAAACACGGGTGAGCGCGCAGGCGTAGAGACCGTTCAGTTGTACGTTCGTGATGTAACGGGTGAAGTCGTTCGTCCTATGCGTGAGCTGAAAGGATATGTGAAGCTTGCACTGGCGCCAGGCGAGAGTGGTACAGCCACGTTTACGTTAAATGAAGAACAGCTTCGTTATCATCATTCTGACTTAAGCTACCGCAGTGATCGAGGCGAGTTCCATATTCTTGTGGGTGCAAACAGTCGGGATACTCAGAAGAAATCATTCAGACTTGTTTAATCTGATGAATGGAAAGAGTAATGTGTCAGGCCTTTTGTTATGGAAGGCCTGATGAACATAACAGGGGAGCGAAGAATGTGGTCAGTATCAAGGATATCGCCAAACAGGCGGGAGTTTCCATCTCTACTGTGTCATATGCGCTGAATGGCAGCAACAAAGTGACCGATGAGACGAGTTCCAAAATTTTGGCCATTGCCAAAGAACTGAACTATGTTCCAAATGCCGCAGCAAGAACACTGAAGAAGAGGGAATCCAAAATTCTAGGTGTATTCTTGACCGATTTTAGAGGAGATGTGTATGGAGACTTGCTGAGTGGCATGAAAGCCGTATGTAATGCTCAAGGTTATGACCTGATCGTGTGCAGTGGTAAACAATCCCATCGCATGCTTCCAGAGAGAATGATTGATGGTGCGATTATTCTGGATCATACGTTTGCAAGTGAGGAACTAATGCAGTATGCCGATCGTGGGCACAAAATCGTTGTATTGGACCGTGAGATGGATCATCCCAACATTAATCAGGTTCTGCTGGATAACAAAGCCGGGGCAACACTTGCGATGGAACATCTTATTGAACAGGGACATAAGAAAATCTACGTGGTGACAGGACCGGAAGGTTCGTTTGACTCTGTGCAGCGTTTAAAGGCTGTGAGACAGGTTGCGGAACGTGAAGCCGATGTGGAATGGATTGAGATCACGGGAGATTTTGAGAAGAGTGGTGGAGAACAAGCCGCAGATCAGATTGTACAGGTGTATGATGGACCCGCAGCGGTATTCTGCCTCAATGATGAGATGGCTATTGGCTTATGTGATCGTCTGGCAGACAGTGCACTTGGCGTTGGTCAGGAGATTGATGTCATCGGATTCGACAATATTGAATTGAGCAAATACGTCCAGCCGAGATTGGCAAGCATTGATTATTCCAAGCGCAAGTGGGGATCACTCGCCGCTGAACAATTGATCAAAATTATTGCTGGAGAACCCGTTGATCATGAACGAATTTATGTGACATTAGTTGAGGGTGGGTCGGTGAGTGGGCCTATTTCGTCTGATTCTGTTATATCTATGCGGAATGACCGGGTGGTTAGCTATTGATCCCGAATACAGCAAGAGACAAGGCTTAGAAGAATCGAATCATTCTTTTAAGCCTTGTCTCTTGTTATTTCGAGGATGAAGCAATAGAAAAAGCCTCTCCGGAGAGAGGCTTGGCCTTTACAAGCCTTTTGTTTTGTCATTGTTGTAGGATGAAGTGAGAATGCCTGTAATGAAGAGAGTCAATACGATTGCAATAATCCAGAATGTCAGTGAAAATGACATGCCCTTCGCACCTCCTGCACAAGCTCATTTTCTTCTATTATAACCATTATAGGTAGAAAAGAAATGCTTCACCCTATTATTTGTAAAATAAAAAGTGTGTGGGCACTGGTCTGAGGCTGCCATCTGAAGGGTTATTCACAACCCGATTATTCAGAATAAGCGAGGATGATCCACCGCCATCCAGATTATAGGCGTCAATCACTCCAAGCTTGTACAACCGCCCTTGCAACTCTTCAAGGGTAGCACCGGAACTTCCGCCCTCATTATATCCGTCAACTACAATAATCAATAACTGATCATCCTTATAATTGCCAATGACTGTACGTGGTGCTCGTTTGGGTGATACTTTCCATTTGGCAGGAATTGTGGTTTTACGCCCATTCTGTAGCAGCACCGGAACAAACGTAGCCCCGAATTGCGGTTGCAGGCGATCCAGTGAGTTTTTGTCGGAGAACTTACCTCCGACCAGTTTACCGGCATCGTTAAGTCCTACAAAAAACAGATCTTTGAAACTGGCCTGGAAACCATTCACGTATTTCCCGTCCATGACGGTTGTGCTAAGTGGATAACGTTTGCCGCCACTGTCAGCAAATCCACCTGCGTTAATCCCGGCAATTGCGCCGTTACGCTTTACAGCCTGCATGGTCGTCTCAGAACGCCCAGGTTCACTGTCTAGAGCCATCTGCATGGCTGTAGGGTCTTTTAGCTTGATCTTCATGGCATAGCCCTTATAGCTGCCAGGATTCACTCTGTACATTTCAATCGTTAGCCGGTCACTGTCTACCCGTTCAAATGGAACGCCAAGCTTGGATGAAATCCGTTTGTTGTAGATCGTTTCCGGACGATCCGCCTGGGTGGAAGCCTTCTGCACAAGTGTAGACATCGTACTAGTTGTTTTATTATAGAGCTGTGTCGTTCTTTTAATAGAAGAAGAAGTCTGGACAGCAGCATCTTTTGCCCCCGCAAGCTCTTGGCTAATTGCTTGGGTCCGGGGTGTAATCGTATCCTCTGACAGTTCGGTAGGCATCAAACCTCCGGGTTCAAGTGGAGGACGAAGCAGCAGCAGGCATAATATCAATCCAACAAAAGGAGCGAGTGCAAGCATAAAAAAACGATTAACCTGTTTGACGGGTGTAATCATTTGAGCAGGTCCATCTTTTTCTGGAGTGTCTCCAGTTGTTTTTTGACTTCGCTCAGCTGGGTATACAGTTTGTTGCTGTTATCCGTTTTGTCACTTGCATTATCCTTGGTGAAAGTCAGCAATTCATTGAAGGATTGAACCTGTCCCTGCAGGTCTTCTACTTCCTTTGATATCGTTGTTAGCTGATTTTCGTAGTCGGTTTTTAGTGCTGCAATCTGCTGCTGATTATGGGCTTGAAGCTGGTTAATCATCTGTTGCTGGAGATGGTTACTATAATAGTAGGTTCCAACGACTCCTAGTGCAATGAGAACAATCCACATTACCAGAAACAGCTTGATTGAAGATCCAGCCTTGCCTTTGGCGCTCCGGGTGTGATGGATGTCAGAGGACGGGGCAGATGGTTTCATATCATCACTCCTGGTCATTAATAGGTACAAAAAAATTTCCAGTCCTCATTCTATCATGCCCCTATTGATTACGCAAAAATGAAATTCTTTACTTAATAGAGTAAAAAGAGATTGCATCGGAAGGAAGTCCTAGGATACAATTTCTTATAGATGCAATAAGTAGGAACTTTGGGCAGGTTTTTCGACTTTTTTAGATAGAAATGCAGGAAATTTATACTATATTTTGACCTTTCCGGGGATGGGAAGATGGACGTCATGGTGTTTTTATAACAAAATACAGTGAAAATAGAGCTTTTTTATCGGCTTCCTCCTGTATTTTTCTGTTTTTCGACATAATCCGACCTATGCTTCTTCTATACTCGGATTGTCGCATAGACGATGAAATCATCATGACAGAATTTAAAAGTTATTTGTCCAATACATAACAGGGGGAACAACAATGAAAAAAGTATGGCAGGTGGTCATCATAGATATCCACCCCACCAGCATGCTCGGTACAAAATTGATTTTGGAAGAGCAGCAAGATCTGACGGTACGTGGTATGACTTCGACCGGAACAGAAGGGCTCGATCTGGTGAATATTCACCAGCCTGATCTGATTCTGATGGATTATCGTCTTCCGGAGGGTCAGGCAGATCAATATATTGCTCAGATGAAGAATCTGTCAGCTCACAGTCACATCATTATTTTGACGGATGAAGACAATGTGAAGCTGTTTCGTCATCTGATGAGCCTTGGTGCAAGTGGCATGTTATCCAAACAGGCTTCCCCTAGCCAGCTGATTCATCTGATCTCTGGATTACGTGAGGGCCATGTGTCCATTCCATTGTCGTGGTTAAACAGTGCGGAATGGGCGCAACCTGTGGAGTCTCCGACAGAAGCGCGTGTCATTGAATTAACAGAAACCGAAACTTTTATCATGGAAAGAATTGTTCAGGGTGTAACCTATGATAAAATAGCGAATGAGATCAACGTTAGCAGACGTTCCATTGATAATTACCTGCGTAAAATATACGTGAAGCTGGAAGTGAGCAGTAGAGCACAGGCCATTGAACGTTATGCCTTGCATGCAAGACAAGTGAAGACGGGATCCTGACGAAACAGGTTTGTTCTTCCCATGATCACAACAGTTAGATATGCATCCGGTCATATTCGATGGCGAGCAGGAATAGGTTGTAGGGCTGCGGACTGCGAGTACAGTTTCGGAATAGGGATGAAAGGGGAACGGATCGATGAAATATTTCTTTGCTTCCCGTACCAACAGGCTTTTGTCATCACCACTGAGGGATATACGTGAGATGTCTGGCAGGGATTATTTCATTTCTCTGGCAGAAGAATTGCCTGCGGAGGAGTTGTTTCCTTTCAAATTGTTGGAAGAAGCAGCGGTGTCTGTCTTTAGTTCAGGCCCCTCCGCATTGCAATATGGAGAGCCAGCAGGCTACACCCCCCTAAGAGAGTGGTTGAACAAAGACTGGAATGCACGCAAAGGCATACGAACGGTACCCGAGCAGATTCTGTTGACCACTGGTACCCAGCAGGCCATCGATCTGGTGATGCGTCTATTGCTTGAGCCAGGAGATTCTGTACTGGTTGAACATCCCACATCTCCAGGCTGTCTTGAGGTTCTGGAGATGCAAGGAGCCAAGATTGTGCCCGTAATGGGTGATCGGGACGGCATACTGCCAGACCTTTTGGAGCATCACATGCAGCAGGTTAGACCGAAGCTGCTTTTTGCTGCACCCAGTTTCTCGAATCCGACCGGTGCTTTGTGGAGTATGGAGCGGCGGGAGGCTGTCCTTGAGCTGTGTTCGCGCTATGGTGTACTGCTTGTGGAAGATGATTCTTACGGAGAGCTCCATTTTGATGGGCTTGAGCCAACGGAATTCTATCGTAAATATCCTTCACTCTTTGCACTGGATACTGCCGATCAGGGTGGACATGTTCTCTACATTGGTTCATTCAGCAAAACAGTAGCGCCCGCTCTTCGAACTGGATGGGCCGCTGGGCATCCTGCGCTGATTCAGGCAATGGCCTCGGTTAAACGAATTGCAGATGGTCAGTCCAGTCCGATGAATCAGCGGCTGTTGTATCAATTGCTTGCCCATTCCCCATTTCGTTGGAGTGATCACCTATCGATGTTGAATCGGGAGTATAAGACAAGACTCAAACTGATGCTTGAACTGTTGAAGAGGCCGGGCTGGAAAGGGTGTCAGTACAACATCCCTGAGGGCGGAATGTATCTGTGGGTACAGTTGCCGGAAGGATTGGATAGTGGCGCTCTGCTTAAGGCGGCTTTGCCCAAAGGTGTATCCTTTCTTCCTGGATCACTATGCTCCACAGGTGTACAGGATCAACGTTACATCCGATTGAACTTTAGCCACCCGGGCCGGGATGAATTGCTACTTGGCATGAACCTGATCAGTGAAGCCATTTCCGAATTTACGGCTCGTAGCTAAGTCAGATCAAAAATAGATTTTGTAGCAAAAATTAAAATTGGTTCATGACCAAAGTGATTACGTTATTGCATCCACTAACATTTTTATATATAATATGAATTAATGAGTTGTTGGTTTCTTTATATAAGCTACAATGGTGGCCAGTTCAGGAAAAGCACTCATATATTTTATTTAACGGGGGAAAATTCAACATGTCTAATATTTTATTTGTTAAAGCAAATGACCGTCCTGCAGATCAAGCAGTCAGCGTTAAATTGTACGATGCATTCTTGAGCGCATACAAAGAGTCCCACCCAGGTGACACAGTTACTGAGTTGGATCTCTACAATACAGAATTCCCATTCTATGGTAACACTGCTATCACAGGTACTTACAAAGCAGCAAACGGTTTTGAACTGACAGCTGACGAGCAAAAAGCAGCTTCACTTGCAGCACAATTGCAAGATCAATTCCTGGCAGCTGACAAAGTTGTATTTGCATTCCCACTGTGGAACTTCACTGTTCCAGCTCCATTGGTAAACTACATTGCTTACCTGAGCCAAGCTGGTAAAACATTCAAATACACTGCTGAAGGTCCTGTAGGACTTGCTGGCGACAAAAAAGTAGCTTTGCTTAACGCACGTGGTGGCGTTTATTCCGAAGGCCCAATGGCAGCTGCTGAAATGTCCCTGAACTTCCTGAAAACAGTTCTCGGCTTGTGGGGCATTCAAAACCCTGAAGTGGTTATCGTTGAAGGACATAATGCTTCTGCTGATCGTGCTGAAGAAATCGTTACTGCAGGTCTGAAATTGGCTTCCGAAGTAGCAGTAAAATTCTAATAACAATCTTCTATATAGAACACATCAAAACACCTGTAGTCTCCAGTGGAGATTACAGGTGTTTTTTTGCCTTCTCATTTTTTTTCACATCCGTTACTTCAGATGATTCCATATCAGATATGGCCTGTATTTTTTAAGTACTGCTCCGCTGTTTCAGCGATGTGTGCAAGGTCGTCCTTATTTTCACCAGATACAGAATACGTTACATCGAGTTCATTAATGGTTCGTTCAATCATATCATTATCCTCAAGCATGTGTGCATGCTCGGTTAACGCCTGTACTCCCTTAATCGTCAAAATATACTTTCCACGGGAGAGGCGTTCAAACCAGCCATAATAATTTTTTTGCAGAATTGCTGCGGCAGAACCTACGCCTGTCTGTCTGGCAAGGTTGGCCGGAGAGGCTTCACCGTTCGTCCGTAGAGCGGATGCGACACGCAAAGCCTTCTCACGATATGCTGTGACCAGCTGTCTTCGTGTGCTGCCTCCCGTATTGTAGTCTCCGCTGCGTTCGTCGAATTCCTTGAGCAATCGTTTCCGCCGAACTCCGCTTTTACGGGCAACCTGATTGCGGCCAGTGGGGGGGATCAGGGCGGAGGGCTCGCACAATACATCAATCAGGGGAGCTTTGGTTTTGTAAAATGTGACAGTCAGCAGCCCCAGACCGAGCTGTCTGCATAGTGCGGTCAGTTCGCTCCAGCGTTGGTTTACGGCTCCGCGTTTACTGCGATTGCGCTCGACGGCCAGATACACGAACGGGCTAAGTTTCAAGCGCTGCATGCCCTGCAGCAACAAGGAGAGGTTAAATGTTTTTTTCATCTCCACAATGAGTGGTTCGTCCTGGTCCGGTCTGACTCCGACGAGGTCACAATGTCTGACTTCCGCCTTGACGTCGAAGCCACGCTGCTCGAAAAAAGCCTTCACAGGCGAATATAATTCGGTTTCGTATTTCACTGCCATCGTCCGTGCTCCTTTCCAGAAGTGGCCTGTCTCTGACCATGTGTTGTCCGGTTTCCTGAATTTAGAACCCTCATTATATCATATTCGTTCTTTTTTTTCTGAAGGCACAAGATGTCTGATAGAACAGGGAAAAGCCAAAATTCGAAGCGGTTGATTGAAAAAAAGAGGTCAACTTATCCGAATTGCCGCATAGGTATGTAATACACTTTTCACAACAAAACAAGACGTTTGGACAGAGGGTGGCGGGACTACACAGAACCGCAAGATTGGTATTCAAGCAGGAGCCGCAATTCTATTGATTTCTTCATACCATTCGGAATGGTTGACAATCACACTAAAGGAGCCATGGGAGGTACCAAGCATGAATATTTTTGAACGCGTTGCGGAACATCGGGCAGAGAGTGACCGTTTGACATGGAACGGAACATTTGAAGATTATATTGCACTGCTGAGAGAGGACCCGACTCCGGCAATGACGGCTCACGCCAGAGTGTATGAGATGATTGAATCGTTTGGGGTGGAAGAAGTAGGTGGGCATAAGCGGTACAAGTTTTTTGAACAGGAGATCTTTGGGCTGGACCGTTCGATTGAGAAGCTGGTTGAAGAATACTTCCACTCGGCAGCACGTCGTCTGGATGTACGGAAGCGGATCTTGCTCCTGATGGGTCCCGTAAGTGGAGGGAAATCGACGCTTGTGACGCTGCTGAAGCGGGGGCTTGAACAGTTCTCGCGGACAGAGAAAGGTGCCATATACGCTATTGATGGATGCCCGATGCATGAGGAACCGCTGCATCTGATTCCACTGGAGCTTCGTCCTGAAGTGGAAAAGGAAATTGGAGTCCGCATTGAGGGTAACCTTTGCCCATCCTGCCAGATGAGACTCCGTACCGAATATGGTGGTGATATCAGCAAGGTGCCGGTGGAACGGGTCATTGTTTCCGAAGATAATCGCGTGGGAATAGGAACGTTCAGCCCATCCGATCCGAAATCGCAGGATATTGCCGATCTGACGGGGAGTATCGACTTCTCCACCATTACGGAGTTTGGTTCGGAATCCGATCCACGTGCCTATCGTTTTGATGGGGAGTTGAACAAGGCGAACCGTGGGTTAATGGAGTTCCAGGAGATGTTGAAATGCGATGAGAAATTCCTATGGAATCTCCTGTCGCTCACGCAGGAAGGAAATTTCAAAGCGGGACGTTTTGCCTTAATCAGTGCGGATGAAATGATTGTGGCGCATACGAATGAATCGGAGTATAAGTCATTTATCTCCAACAAGAAGAATGAGGCACTGCAATCCCGGATGATTGTCATGCCGATTCCGTACAACTTGAAGGTATCCGAGGAAGAGAAAATCTATGCCAAGCTCATTCAGCAAAGTGACATGAAGCATGTTCATATTGCACCGCATGCACTGCGGACTGCAGCCATTTTTTCCATACTTACCCGCTTGAAGGAAACGAAAAAACAAGGCATGGATCTCGTTAAAAAAATGCGCATGTATGATGGTGAAGAAGTAGAAGGATACAAAGAAGCTGATCTGCGCGAGATGCAAAATGAGTATCTGGATGAAGGGATGTCTGGCATTGATCCACGGTATGTCATTAACCGGATCTCCAGTGCTTTGATTAAGCAAAATCTTCAGTGCATTAACGCGTTGGACATTCTGCGGGCGATCAAGGACGGTCTGGACCAGCATGCTTCAATTACAAAGGAAGAGCGGGAGCGTTATCTGAACTTCATTGCTCTTGCACGCAAGGAGTATGATGAACTGGCCAAGAAGGAAGTGCAGAAAGCATTTGTTTACTCATTCGAGGAATCCGCAAGAACGTTATTCGAGAATTACCTCGATAACATTGAAGCATTTTGCAACTGGTCCAAGATGCGTGACCCGCTCACGGATGAAGAGATGGACCCGGATGAGCGTCTGATGCGATCCATAGAGGAACAGATCGGGATCTCCGAGAATGCAAAGAAAGCGTTCAGAGAAGAGATTCTGATCCGAATCTCGGCATACTCCCGCAAGGAGCGCAAGTTCGAATACAGCAGCCATGACCGTTTGCGTGAAGCGATTGAGAAAAAGTTGTTCACCGATCTGAAAGATATTGTCAAGATCACAACCTCAACCAAAACACCGGATGCAACACAATTGAAACGTATGAATGAAGTCATTAAACGTTTAATTGAGGAACATGGATACACCGCAGCCAGCGCGAATGAACTGTTACGTTATGTGGGTAGTCTGCTTAATCGCTAATCGGCAACGAACCATTCCGGATCAGGCTCCTGATGCCTGTTGTGAGGCTCCTTCACAGCAGGGTCAGGGCCTTTTTAATTACATGAAGGTCATATCAGTCTGAAAAGCTGACAAATAAGGTTAATTTTAAAGAGAATTAGTTCTAATGGTATATGTATATTTAGGTATTTTAGTCTATAATCAATACATATATTTACAATTTAAAGTAATTTAGTGTTTATTAAGGAGCTGACTGAACCAGATATGAGCAGTATTTCCGCAACAAGACAGAAGCAACTTGATTACATGGGATTAACCGCAGGGGATCTAAAACTGCTTGCCGATCATCGGCCTGTTTTTAAAAAAGTCGTTAATGAAGTGGTGGATCATTTCTACAATCATGTGGGGAATTATCCTGAATTGGTAGATCTGATCGCTCGATTCTCTACCATTGATCGTCTAAAAGAAACACAGAAGATGTACTGGTTATCAATGACGGATGGAATCGTGGACGACGCATATATTGAGCAACGGATTGCGATTGGACTTGTGCATTCACGGATTGGTCTGTCTGAAGATTATTATCTGGGTACCTATATGGTCTACCTGGATATTGCAACGAGCATATTCCAACAGGTTATCCCTGATTCCTGGCATCTTGTCATTCAAGCGCTCAGCAAAATGTTTAATCTGGATTCACAGCTTGTCCTTGAAGCCTATGAGAAGAAAGAAAAAGAAAAGTTACATAAGCTTGCCGATGACCAACAACATACATTACAGGCAATTACGCAGATTACCCAAGAGCTTACAGGCATGATTAGTGAATTAAATGAAAGTGCAATGGCTATATCGAGTGTTGCCAAAGAAACAGCGGCTTCTCAGGATCAGGCTCAGGTTATGCTTACCGAATTAACAGGAGAGATCCAGCAGATCGGAAAAATGGGTGAACTCATTCGCGAGATATCGGATCAGAGTCATCTTGTCGGTCTGAACGCAGCGATTGAAGCTGCTCATGCAGGAGAGTTTGGACGTGGCTTCGAAGTAGTCGCTAGTGAGGTGCGCAAGCTTGCAGCCAGTTCCCGGGATGCCCAGGGGAAAATTCAGTCTAATCTGGAGCAGATCATGAAGAAACTGAGCAGTGTGCAGCAGGAGTCGGATCATACTTCCAGAGGGGCACGTAGCCAAGCTTCACGCTCGGCTGAACTCGCTGTATTTGCAACAACAATGGAGAAACTGTCTCTGGATTTGAAGAAACTGGAACAGCAGGAATAGAGCTTAAAAGCATTAGGAACCTTCCATACCGTTTCAGGCTGTTTTAAGCTATAATGGGTAGACAAACCTGCCGATGTTATAGAAAATGCAGCCGGAGACAGGGGATTCGAAAGAGGTTGAGGTGATCAGATGGCTTCTATCCATGATGTAGCCAAGGAAGCGGGAGTATCTGTTGCAACCGTTTCCAAAGTGATAAACGATTATCCTGATGTAAGTGAAAAAACACGCAAAAAAGTCAATATAGCCATCGAATTATTGAAATATCAACCCAATGTGGTCGCACGTGGACTTGTCAAACGCCGTTCATGGACGGTGGGAGTACTGTTAACGGTTCCGTTTACGAACCCTTTTGTGTCCGAGTTGCTGGAAGGGATCAAGACAGCGCTGGAGAACAGTGGATATGACCTGGTCCGGTTGTCTACTCGATTCGATGATCCGGCGTACTCGTTCATCAAACATTGCCGCAGTCGTAATGTGGATGGCGTAGTAGTATTCGGGGAAGGCAGAGAAAACGCGAGTATTCAGGAACTGGTGGATGCAGAGATTCCAACGATGTTTGTTGATACGGACATGTTGGGCAAACGTGCCGGTTACATTACTACGGATAACGCGAACGGGATCTCGATGGGTGTCAAACATCTGCATGAGCTTGGGCACCGCAAAATTGCCTATATCTCAGGGACACTTGGACCTGCTGTAGCCAATCTGCGATTGGAAGGATATCGGGAAGGGCTGCGAGAATGCGGCATCCCGTATTCTACGGTATATCTGGAGATCTGCGATTATTCCTTCGACGGGGGAAGCAAGGCTGCCCGACGATTGCTGGCACTTCAGGATCAACCAACGGGAATTGTCTGTGCATCAGACATGTCTGCTTTTGGTGCGATTCATGAAATTGAAAAGCATGGACTGAGTGTACCAGAAGATATCTCGGTTGTCGGGTTCGATAACACGTATTATGCTGAGGTATTCAAACCGGGGTTGACCACGGTGAATCAGAATATCTATTCCATTGGCATTAAGTCCATTGAATATCTGATTGCCATGATCGAGAATCCATCTTATTCTCCTCCTGTGGTGACGGAACCTTCCAATCTGGTCATCCGTCAGACGACAGCACCTTTAAAAGCTTAAAAACGTAAATAGTAAAGATGTTTACACGAAGCACAGCTAATAAGCTGTGCTTTTTGTCGTTATATATCTCATTTGGAAACATATGGATTAGGGAGTGGTACAAGTCCTATAGTTTAACGGGTAAACAAAGTTTACTGGCAATCGTATAATGAAAGTGCTTACAATTTTCTGTCCATTTGCATCTATCCATCCTGTATAACGATCTTGTAAAGGGCTGGCACATGGCAGAGCAAAGGTTATTCTTCACAAACAACGAACCAAGGAGGAGATCGGATGCATTTGAGAAAATGGTGGAGCTTGTGCTTGTCGGCTGTATTGATCTTCAGTTTGTTCCCAAGTGTGGGAACAGGAGGGACACGTGCTTCGGCAGCGGACGTTAAGACTGGCGATGATGAAGTACTGTTCAAGGCTGATTTTGAAGATGGTGTGTTGGGACAATGGCGTCCACGTGCAAGTGAAAAGCTTGATATCGTAACGCAAGTAGGTCATGACAGTACACGCAGCCTGAGAACCTCTTCACGTACCGAAACGTTCCATGGACCCTTAGTTGAAGTGCTGGATCATGTACAGAAGGGCAGCACAGTTCATATTTCATTTTGGGCCATGTACGATGAAGGGCCGGACAGTCAGGTCCTTAACGGTGCACTAGAGAAAGAATACAATAAAGACGCTTCGAGTCTTGAATATGCTACCTTTGCCTCCGCTACCTTGAACAAAGGACAGTGGAAAAAAGTCGAGGCCGATGTGGTGATTCCCGAAGAAAATAGTGGCATCACCGGATTCCGCATGTATGTGGAGACACCATGGAAGACGTCAGCGGAAGTGACGCCGGCAGATACGATTTCATTTTACGTGGATGATGTTCTGATTACGGCTGCTCAGAAAATTGAAATTGAGAAGGATATTCCGAATCTGGTCGATATCGTGGGACAAAATTACGCAATGGGAGCTGCCATCAACCAGTCTGCACTAGACGCGGAAAACCAGCATTCCCAGTTGTTGACGAAACACTTTAATAGTATTACAGCGGACAATTTTATGAAAATGGATGCGATGCAGCCCAAGGAAGGAGAGTTTGTCTGGTCAGAGACAGATCGCTTGGTGAAGTTTGCCGAAGCAAATGACATGGAAATCAGAGGTCATACGCTGTTATGGCATAGTCAGGTGCCGAATTGGTTCTTTACTGATCCGAATGATGCATCGAAACCTGCCACGCGGGAACAGTTGCTTGCGCGGATGAAAACCCATATTCAAACCATCGTGACCCGGTACAAAGGAAAGGTTCATACATGGGATGTCGTCAATGAAGTCATCTCAGACGGAGGCGGGTTGAGGAATGAGGCCAGTAACTCCAAGTGGAGAGATATTATTGGGGATGTAGATGGCGACGGAGATGACAGTGATTACATTGAGCTGGCTTTCCGTTATGCACGTGAGGCTGACCCCGATGCTGTACTGGTGATTAATGACTATGGAATGGAGGGCAATGGAAACAAGGTGAATGATATGGTGAAGCTTGTAGAGAAGCTGCTTGCCAAAGGAACACCGATTGATGCGGTTGGATTCCAGATGCATGTATCCATGTACGGACCGGATGTAAAGCTCATTCGTGAGGCTTTTGAGAAAGTGATCGCTCTTGGTGTGAATGTACAGGTTACAGAGCTGGACGTTTCAATCTATTCAAGTAATTCTGAACTGGAGATGCCTGTCACAGATGAATTAATGCTGCAACAAGCTTACCGTTATCGTGAACTGTTCGACCTGTTCGACGAGCTGGGAGAACGCGGCGTAATGGACAGTGTTACAGTATGGGGACTTGCGGATGATGGTACATGGCTTGATAATCATCCGGTCAAAGGACGCAAAGATGCACCATTGTTATTTGATCGTAAATTAAAAGCAAAACCGGCATTTTGGGCACTGGTGGACCCTTCCACCCTTCCGATCTATCGTAATGAATGGACAGCATTGAAGGCCAGCCCTTCTTTCCCGAATCACAAAGGACAGGAAGATATTCTTTGGGGTGCTGTGAAAGGACTCGAAATTAATCATCTGGCAGATGGTACATCTGCGGTTACGGGTGAGGCTCGTATGATGTGGGATGCCAAAAAGGTGAATTTACGAGTGGAAGTGAAGGATACCACACGTCGCAAAGGGGATCAGGTGCAGGTTTTCCTCGCGGAAGAAGTCAAGGGGACAGGCGCTGCAACTTCTGAAGCTGATCTGTCTGCCAAGAAGAAAAATCCGCCGTCTGCAAATGGTCAATATACATTTAAACGGGATGGCGGTAAAGGCAAAGATAAAAATACTTACAACGTACAGGAGACAAAAACCGGGTATGTTGTATACGCATCACTGCCTATGTCAGCTGCTTTACTTACCGAAGGCCAGGTCTTGTCTCTGGATTTTCGGATTACGGATGAATATGCTGCTGGAAAGACAGCGACCATTGTTTGGAATGATATTTCCAATCAACAGCCGGACAAACCAGCCAACCGGGGCAAACTGAAGCTCGGTTCTGTTTTGAAACAAACCAAGGTCACTTATGGCAAACCTGTCATTGATGCAAAAAAGGATAACGTCTGGAAAAAGGCTGCATCTGTTAAAACAGATGTCTGGGTAGTCGGAAACGCCGGTGCAACGGCGACTGCACAGCTGTTATGGGATGAGAAATACCTGTACGTATTGGCAGATGTGAAAGATCCTTTGCGAAGCAAATTAAGTTCTAATGCACATGAGCAGGATTCAATCGAGATTTTTATCGACCCGAGCAAAGATCAGACAACATTCTATCAGGAGGATGACGCCCAGTACCGGGTCAATTTTGATAATGAGGCTTCTTTTGGTGGAAATGCACGGAAAGAAAGTTTCAAATCAGCTACCCGATTAACAAGCGGAGGTTATACAGTTGAAGTGGCAATCCCACTAGACAGCGTTCGTGCTGAAGGGCAAAGATGGATTGGGTTTGACCTTCAAGTTAATGATGATGGCGCTGGGGATGGCAAGCGAAGCAGTGTGTCCATCTGGAGTGATTCATCAGGTAATTCTTATCAAGATACTTCCGGTTTCGGCAGTCTGTTACTGACTCGTAAATAGAATATTTAGTTGTGAATTAGAATATAAGAATGTTAGCTATTCAACATTGTATATCTGGAAATAAGTGTTGATTTTAAAGGCTGGGACGTTTAGACTATATACATTCATATAAACGGGTTCCAATGTATGACAACGGCTTCAACTAAGTCTGTTGTCACGAGTCAAATGATGCGGAGGGAGTGCCTGTCATCCAGACAGCGCACTCGCTTCTTTTTTACATTTTTGCATACATACAAGGCATTTCCCGGTTGAAAGGACAGAGTGAGTGGAGCACCTACATGGCACGTACAACTTAGAACTTGTTATTTTATCCTATATTATTGCATCGTTAGCTTCATACGCTGCCCTTGACCTTGCAGGCCGTGTAAGTCAGGCTAACGGGATGGCGAGGAATGTATGGCTTACCTGCGGTGCAGTATCGATGGGGCTAGGAATCTGGTCCATGCATTTCGTAGGTATGCTAGCTTTTGTTCTGCCTACGCAAGTCTCCTATTCCACCGGTAAGGTTGTTTTATCTGTTCTACTTGCTATTGTCGCATCGGGGGTGGCCTTGAACATTGCGGGTACACAATCGGGCAGGATAAGCAAGCTCATGATTGCTGGAGTACTGATGACGGCAGGGATCAGCTCGATGCATTATGTGGGAATGGCAGCGATGTCAATTCCGGTTACGTATGAACCAGGCAGAGTGGTGTTATCTATTCTGATTGCAGCGCTTGCTTCATTTGCGGCATTGTGGCTCATGTTTTTCTTCCGTTATCATCAATCAAGACATACTTGGGTTTACAAGATGGGCAGCGGTCTCATTATGGGTATTGGAATCTCTGGCATGCATTATACCGGGATGTCAGCGGCACATTTCCATCATTCACATGGCTCGATGGTAAGTTCAGGTATGCAGATTGAGCCAGGTATTCTCGCCTACTTGATCGCATCGGGCACATTTATTGCTTTGGGTTTGACGTTGTTTGGCATATTTATCAATCAGCGAATGTCACAGAAAGATCGACGGATTCATGAGAATGAGCAATGGTATCAGGCCCTGTATCATAACCATTCGGATGCTATTATTTCAGTGAACAAGGAAGGTATTGTTAAAGGGATTAATGCTGCTGTAACAACAATCACTGGATATCCTGAAAAAGAGGTCATGGATCGTTCCATTGATGAGATCGCTCAGCAAATCGATATAGAGTGGATAAGTGAATTTGATTCCATCGATTGGGATGATCATGGGCTGGAGCAGGCGCACTACATGGCCAAAATGAGAGATGTGCAGGGTGAACTTCTGGACCTTAGTATTGTTGTAGTTCCTGTTGTCATTGATGGCAGACATGTGGGAAGTCACATTTTGATCAAAGACGTAACGGAGGAGAAACAGGCTCAGGAGAAGATTCGTCACCAAGCTTTGCATGATCCGTTGACGGGGCTGCCCAATCGGCGCAAGTTGGATGATGTGCTGGCTTGTACGATTAACGATTCAGCAGAAAAAGGGAACTCTTTTGCCGTTATGGTGATGGATATAGATCGTTTCAAGATGATTAATGACTCGCTGGGACATTCCATTGGAGATGTATTTCTAAGAGAAGTGAGCAACCGGATCATGAAAGCCATAGAAGCTTCTGATCCCTTGGCTATGGAGAATGTCATGCTGGCCCGGATGGGCGGGGACGAGTTCACACTCGTTGTGACCCAGGGTCAAGCGACAGAAGTAAGAGTGGCAGAACTTGCAAAACAGATTGTTGAAGCCATTCAGTTACCTTATCGACTGAAGGAGAATGACTTTTACGTAACCGCCAGCATTGGAATTGCGATGTATCCGGATCATGGAGTGGGTGTGGATGCTTTGCTGAAACATGCGGACTCCGCCATGTATGAAGTGAAGAAAAACGGCAAAAATGGTTTCCAATTCTACACGGCCCAACTGGATTCGGAACTATATGAACGTATTGAGCTGGAGGGTTATCTTCGTAAAGCGTTGGAACGCGATGAGATGGTCCTGTACTATCAACCACAGATTCGTACCGAGGATAGCCGCATGATTGGTGTGGAGGCTCTTATACGTTGGAACCATCCACTCAAAGGTCTGCTCGCACCCAATGTGTTTATCCCGCTTGCAGAAGAGACAGGCATGATCTATGAGATTGGCAATTGGACGCTGCGGGAAGCATGCAGGCAGATGAAACTCTGGCATGCCAGTGGCGGACCACTCATTCCGGTATCGGTTAACTTGTCCAGCCAGCAGTTCCACCAATCCAACTTGGTAGAACAGGTCAAGAATGCACTCTTGGAGACAGGGCTGGATGCTCGATATCTGGAACTGGAAATAACAGAGAGCATGATGATGGATGCAGCCGTATCCACGGCGATTCTTAATGAACTGACAGCACTGGGTGTCAAGATCAGCCTGGATGATTTTGGTACGGGATACAGCTCACTCAGTTATCTGAAGCATTTCCCGATTCACAAGCTCAAGATTGATCGTTCGTTTGTGACGGACATTACAGAGAGTCACAGCGATCAAGCCATTGTGGCGACCATTATATCGATGGCACAGAATCTCAAGATGGAAGTCATTGCGGAAGGCATTGAGACGAAAGGCCAACTGGATATACTGATGCAGAATGATTGCCGGGAGATTCAGGGCTATTATTTCAGTCGCCCACTGCCGGCAAGTGAAGTGGAGCATGATTTTTTTGTGCCGCTGCGATTGCAGGGTAATGGTACACCACCGGCACCATCCTAATTTTATGTATGCCAAGCGGCAAGTCCCCGTTTATGTCGGGAACTTGCCGCTTTTTTATGTCTTATGTTAGTCAGTATGTACTGTTCATTTTATATACTGTTGAGGAAAAGTTAGGTCCAATATTTATGAAAATTCATTAAATATCCCGAAAAAAAAGCATTCTAGTTAAATTAAATCGGAGGATTTCAGATGAGTTCCCTCCAATTCTGATAGGGGTTACCTGGTCCCATCCCGACAATAGACAAATGGATTGAAACGACAAAGCGTTGGATATGATGGGAATGTAAAGGAGTGACGTAGAATGACTATATTGTTTAGTATCTTGCTGATGTTCACATGTTACCTCGTGTACAAGTATAATAATCAAAAACAAATGTTAGAAGACTATCGTAACAATGCTCTTGAAGCATTCTCATCCCATGAAGATATGAAGGAGACTCTTCGAATCGGATTGTATAACCGTTTTAAACGGGAACTAGAAGAGGAGAAAGAAGAAAATCCATTATTGTTCGAACATTTTGTCGCAGAGATTATGTCATCTGTCCGAGGCGGCACCACCCACGTGACGAAGAGCTCAGGAGACTTCGGCATAGATATTGAAGAACAAACCGAAGAGGGACTATACCTTGGTCAAGTGAAATGTTATAACGATATGAATTTGGTCGGTTTTGGTCCGATTGCAATAATTCACTCTCAGATGGTTAAGCAAGATGCTCTTGGTGGTTATGTGATAACGACGAGCGACTTTACGAGTAACGCCCGTAACTATGCTGAAGGATTGGATATCGATCTGATTAATGGTACACAGTTGGTGGAGTTATGGTTGGAACATTTGGAGACTAAGAGTGAACGTGTTATAGTGCTGAATCCTGTTCCGCAAATGTAATCGACAAAAAGTAATGGTTTCATGGCTGGGCTGAGATGCCACCTAGTTGTATGCTATAATTCAGGTGAAAGTAGGATTCACCAAATTTAGCGATATCATCAAAGGAGGTTGCTAAGGATGAACTTTAGTCTTAAGGCTCCTGATGGCACTGTCATTGAATCCTATGAGAAGGATCATAAGGAATTCATTCGTATTGACGGTCTGGAATATGAAGTCTATAACCCGGTGGATGAGTTAGACTCTGATCCGGAGATACGGCAAATGATTGAAGCTTCCGAGAAAGACATTAAACAAGGCAAGCTGTATTCAACAGATGACTTGATTGAACTGGTGAAGCGTGGTGAGCTGTAATTGATGGTTCAATGGACCGCCACGGCAATGAACCGACTTCGCCAGATCAAAAGCGAACATTTTACAGATCAAGAAACGATGGAATACAAAATTAATCTTATTCGCCGCGTTGAAGAGAAGATTGTTACTATGGGAACAATGCTGCCGTCTCGTGAGTACCGCAACACGTACTACTGTTTCGTGGATCGATACGTTGTATCTTACAAGCTGTTGGACAATGGTGAGCGGTATGTAATCACTTCATTTAAGCATGTTGCAATGAAACGTAATTTTAAATATTAATTATGAAATGCCAAGCGGCAAGTCCCCGTGTATGTCGGGAGCTTGCCGCTTTTTTTGTTTTTTATGGTATGTCGCCATCCTTCATACGTGATTCGAAGGTTCTCTTTTTTAAAAGGGAAAGGGCTGTTGGAACCTTACATAAACTTGCGGTGGTGTTTCTTTCCATCATACGTAAACCAGATCGGTTTATCCTCGACACGTGTCTCCACATGTACCGTACGTCCCCAGAGGCGATACAGATAAGGCAGGGTGCGTTCCATATATTTCAGATCCAACTCAATGCCTTCATATTGATGTTTCAGCACGAGTTCCCCTGTCCGCAGATAATCGGCATCTTGCACGACCAAGTAAGGGGAGCCCCCGTTGACACGTGAAAATACGAGCTGATCCCGTATGTTCTCCCAGGACTTGTCGGTGATTTTCCAGTCCGGGCCTTTTTTCTCAAATACGTAGAGGTCCAAATCCTCGGTTAATTGCTTGGTCATGTAATTGCGGATAAAGGAGGTATCGGAATCGAATTCACGCACCTCGAACATTTTGGCACGACCTTGGCCTGGTTTGCGGCCCCAACGTTCCTGTTCTTCACGGGTTGGGTTATCCCAGCGCCGTTCAATATCCTCAAAGATCTTCAGTCCCAAATAATATGGATTCAGACTTTGTTTGGATGGCTGTACCACGGAGGAGTTGAGCTTCGCAAATTCGATCGTATCCTCACTGTTCAGATCGAGCTCACGGATAATGCGTTGATGCCAGTAGGATGCCCAGCCTTCGTTCATGATTTTGGTTTCCATCTGTGGCCAGAAATATAACATCTCCTCACGCATCATACTCATGATATCCCGTTGCCAGTCGGTCAACACTTCGGAGAATTCCTGAATAAACCACATGACATCCTTCTCCGGTTCAGGCGGAAAATGATGAACCTGAATACCTTCAGCGGGTGCTTCTTCGGTCTGCACGACATCAAGTGACCACAGATCATCATAGCGGCCTTCCGGCCGTGGTTTTTTCTCACCGCGCTGCTCCCGCATTTTCATCTCCATGTAGCGTTGTTTGTCCAAATGGCGGGGTTTAATCAGCTGTGGGTCCACATGTTCCTGAATCGCTATCACGGCATCGATAAATGCTTCAACCGCTTCCGTTCCGTACTCCATCTCATAATTGCTGATCCGATCCGCCGTAGCAGCCATGCTTTCGACCATATTACGGTTGGATTTAGAGAAGCGGGCATTGTTTTTGAAAAAATCGCAGTGTGCCAATACGTGGGCTACGATCAATTTGTTCTGAATCAGGGAATTGCCATCCAGCAAGAAGGCATAACAAGGGTTGGAGTTGATGACAAGCTCATAAATTTTACTGAGTCCAAAATCGTATTGCATTTTCATCTTATGAAATGTTTTGCCAAAGCTCCAGTGGCTGAATCTGGTCGGCATGCCGTAGGCTCCAAATGTATAAATAATATCCGATGGGCAAATTTCGTACCGCATGGGGTAATAGTCCAGACCAAAACCATTGGCAATCTCCATAATCTCGGCAATAGCGTATTCTAGGTCGCGGATCTCATCTGTCATCTAACGCTGCCTCCTTCCCGTTTCTGGAAAAAGCTGCGCAAAGCTTTGTACACTTCGCCTTTTTCTTTGATCACATAATACATGAACTGATCCATCTTGATATGACGATAAGCCGACATCAGTGTGCTGCTGCGGTTGTACTGATTCACTTCGCCGTATCCAAACATATTGCTACGCTTCATTAACTCACCGATCAGCTTCACACACCGTTCGTTATCCGAGGTCAGATTATCCCCGTCAGAGAAGTGGAACGGGTAGATGTTGTAGCTGGAAGGTGGATACCTACTGTCAATAATATCCAGCGCCTTCATATATACAGAGGAGCAGATGGTGCCTCCGCTCTCGCCGCGGGTAAAGAACTCTTCTTCGGTTACTTCCTTGGCTTCCGTATGATGGGCGAGGAAAACAATCTCAACTTTCTCATACTGACGGCGTAGAAAACGGGTCATCCAGAAGAAAAAGCTGCGCGCACAGTATTTCTCAAACGAACCCATGGACCCGGATGTATCCATCATGGCAATAATAACGGCATTGGATTGTGGAATGATTTTGTCTTCCCATGTCTTGTAGCGCAGGTCATCCGGACTGATGTGATGGATGCCTGGCGTACCAGTCGTTGCATTGCGACGCAGATTCTCCAGAATGGTACGTTTCTTGTCAATATTGGACTGCATGCCTTTTTTGCGAATATCGTTGAAAACTACCGTATGTGTCTCAATCAGGTCTTTATCTTTCTGCTTCAGATCGGGTAATTCCAGCTCAGCGAAGAGCATATCTTCCAATTCCTCAATACTCACTTCGGCTTCCACAATATCATGACCAGGCTGATCACCAGCTTTTTCGCCTTTGCCGGGTTTCTGCGAAGCAGAGGGATCCCGACCGATGACGTCTCCGACCTGACTGTCACCGTCTCCTTGACCGACATGTTTTTGCTTCTGGTAGTTATACACAAAACGGTACTCATCCAGACTGCGGATTGGTACCTTGATGATTTGTTTTCCATCGGACATGATGATGTTTTCTTCCGTAATCAGATCAGGCAGATTCTGCTTGATGACATCTTTCACCTTTTGCTGATGGCGCTGTTGGTCCTGGTACCCTTTGCGGTGAAGCGACCAATCTTCCTTCGACACAACGAACGAGTAAGGCTGGTGTGAATTTGACATGTAGGCACCCCCCATTGATTACGCGGCACAGTTTGGCCTGTCGGTAATTAAGTATATTCACGGGCGAGGACGATATGTGATGAGAGTGGATATAAAATGATACAATTACGCAAGTTCACCTCAGAGGTAAGGTGAGTCGTAAGAACAGAACTCCACCATATTTTACAGAAATAGTGAACAAGTGTGATATCCTTCCTTTACAATAGGAGAAAGACATCAATCATTTAATAGATGCATGTAAAGGAAGGATTTATGTGAATAAAAAGGCGATCAAGGCTTGGATTATGTATGATTGGGCCAACTCGGCTTATGCAACAACTGTGCTTGCCGCAGTACTGCCCGTATTCTATGCTTCGGTGGCTGCCGCAACGCTGGATACGGATACCGCCGCCTCCTATCTGGCCTATACACACTCCATTGGCATGTTGTGCGTAGCTCTGCTAACACCGTTGCTAGGCACGCTAGCTGATTTGTCAGGACGGAAGGGCGACTTCCTGCGTGTATTTGCAATTATAGGCGTCCTTGCCACATTGGGATTCAGCGCAATCGGTGAAGGGGACTGGTTCCTTGCTTCCGCGTTGCTGGTCATATCTACGATTGGTTTTGCAGGTGGTAATACCTTTTACGATGCAATGCTGCCGGATCTGGTACCCGTGGAACGAAGGGACATGATATCCTCCAAAGGTTATGCCTATGGTTATATTGGAGGAGGCTTGTTGCTTGCAGTGAACCTGCTGATGATTCAGCAACCGGGCTGGTTCGGGATGAGCAGTACACTGGCAGGCACAAGACTTGCTTTCATCTCCGTCTCGTTGTGGTGGTTGCTGTTCTCGATACCGATCTTCCGCCATGCTCCGAGACGGCCTGCATCACCGGATCTGCCCGGAACGTGGACAGGGTATGCTGCGGTGGGCGTGCGCAGACTGCGGCAAACCTTTCGTCAGATGCGGCGTTTTCCCCAGTTAATCCGCATGTTGGTGGCTTTCTGGTTTTTTAATGACGGCATTAATACCATCATTCTAATGGCTACGATCTATGGGACAAGTATAGGCATAGGCACAGCCGACCTGATGCTCGCGCTACTGTTAACCCAGTTCATCGGGTTCCCGTGTACATTGTTACTGGGAGCATGGGCACAGCGTTGGGGAGCAAAGCAGGTATTAATCGTTAGCTTATCGGTCTACATATGTATTGTGATTCTCGGTTATTTCATGACACAAGCGATCCACTTCTACGTACTCGCCGGGTTGGTTGGTGTCGTGCAGGGTGTGAGTCAATCCACAGCGCGTTCCCTGTTTAGCAATCTGATGCCAGCAGGCAGAACAGGAGAGTATTTTGGTTTTGTGAATATTACAGGCAAATTCTCTTCGATCTTTGGTCCATTTGTGTTTGGTTATGTTGGGCAGATCACGGGTTCCACACGTTGGGGTATTCTGTCGCTCATCTTCTTTTTCGTCGCGGGCATTGCTGTATTGTTAACCGTGAAGGTACAGAAGGGGTTGCAGGATGCTACACGGGCAGATCAGGAAGAAGAGCGAAATGGGAGCGTTGGAGCTACTGGGAAAAGTTCAGATGTAAGATTTACCTGATGGTTGTTCACCCGTTTTCATATTAAGTTTCTCAACGGATTACGTATGGCTTCAGGCATTGTTCCTCACAGAACATGTCTGGAGCTTATTCGCGTTTGTGCAATCAGAACATAATTGATCCATGAATAAGTGCTTAAATGACAGACAGCAGAATACAGTGAAAGAGTATCAATTTATGAAAAGGTGAAAATAAAAGATTGACATGATACATTTTGTATCATAGAGTAAAACTATAAATACATATTGTATCTGAGAGTTGTCGAATGTAATCATGTGTTTTGCTTCATTCCCGGGTGAACTTCCGACGGAATATTGCAAAATGCTCACCTATAGCATGCATATTACTCGTTTTGCCAAACACAAAGGTAGAGTCTGGTCTATCCCAGCTACACATTTATACTAATGAACAGAGGAGAGGCTGCCATTGATCGATGCTCAAGGTAACGGACTTGTTTTCTTACTATGTGTTCCCCGCAGTGGTAGTTCCTTATCCACCGTAATGCTGCAAAATCATAGTCGTATATTTGCCACCCAGGAAATGTGGTTTCTGATGAATCTTGTCGATTTACCCAAGGCTGATTCACGTGCTTACGGTGGCAGCTCCATCATGCGCCAGTTCTACAATGCCATGGTATCTGAGGATGTCTTTGAGAAGGCGTGCAGAAGTTTTGCTCTTGAAATCTACAATGGATTCCTGGAGGGGAGCGGAGCAGACTTCATCGTTGATAAATCTCCACGGTACTATTACATGCTGGAATGGCTGGATCGTCTGTTCCCTCAGTCCAAGCGTATTCATCTCCAGCGTAATCCTCTGGCCGTAGCAGCATCATTCAAAAAGGTAAACCGCCATACAGGAGAAGGATTCGACCTGATTCATAGTCTGCAGAGCCCCAAATTAAATATGAAATCCGTAGATCTCACACTTGGGATGCTCCGCTTGAATGATTATTTTGCCAAACCCCACTCCAATGCGTATGAATTGCAATATGAACGATTGGTTTCCAATCCTCAAGAAGAACTTGAGAAACTATGTGCGTTTCTGGGAATTCGATATGAACAGGGAATGGAGCAGTATGGACAGTTTCTGGACAGTGCCAAGTCTGACATGTTCTACAGTATGGGCGTGGGTGATCCTTTCCTCTCTTCGCATCAAGAGGCACATCAGGGTTCTGTTAACAACTGGAAAAACATATTAGAACCACATGAAGTTGAACTGTATTGCCGTGTGATGGGGGCAGATCTGTTCCACCAGATGGGATACAGTGAACAGCTCGCAGAAGCCGAACAATGGACGGGTGTACATTATGATGCAAGTCCGGATCAAGAGGTCATTGACCGAATCACGCATCAGTTGACAGCAGCGACCGGTTGCCAGTGGCAACCACAATACCGAATGCAACCGGCAGATTCTGTCGTTCATGATCCGGTTGGGAATCGTAATGACCCAGTTGTCGAAGAACCGGAAAAGACAGACCCGACGCTAGCTGCACTGGTAACGATCAGACAGCTGCAAGCCGCATTACGTGCAGCAGATCATCGTCTGGAACGGGGTTACAGTGAGCGAGAACGCTTGAAAGTCCAGCTGGCTTCTGCTCAAAGCAAAATACAGCGTATCAAATCATGGGTACCATTTGGTCATCAGATCAGCGCATGGGCTTCACAGCGCAAGATTCTACGGGGAGGCAAGTCATGAGCGCCATAGCAGGAATTGTTCACAACGATGGTCAGCAGGCGCTATGGGAAGACAGCTGGCGTCTGTACGCAAGCCTGGGGCATGTCCCTGCGGATACAACAGGGGTGTGGAAAGGCAATGAGGCGTTCCTCAGCTGTCATGCCCAATGGATTACACCGGAGTCGGTTAGCGAGAAGTTGCCTTTATATGATGAGGAAAGTGGTCTGACCATCACGGCAGATGCGATTCTGGATAACCGGGAACAACTGGCAGATCAATTACAGATATCCAGAGCTGAACTGGCTATGTTGGCGGATAGTGAATTGATCCTGCGTGCCTATCAGCGCTGGGGAGACGATGTAGCCGTCCGATTGCTGGGGGATTTTGTATTCGCGATATGGGATGAGCGGAATCGAAAACTGTATGCAGCAAGAGATATTACAGGCATGAGAGCTTTTTATTACCGACATGATGGTTCACGTTTTGCTTTCTGCACACTGATGAATCCGTTGCTCGGGCTTGAAGGGGTACATAAAGAACTTGATGAGACCTGGCTGTCCGAATTCCTTGCCATTCCTGACATGCATGATTCAGCAGATATCAATTCAACTGTATATCGGGGAATAAGCCAGCTGCCTTCTGCACATACACTTGTCTTCCGGGATGGGAGACTGGAGCTGAAGCAATATCATCGCTGGAATGAAGTGGAACCTCTAAGGCTTAAATCCGATGGCGAGTATGTAGAAGCGTTTAGGGAGGTCTTTGGGCAGGCGGTTGGATCACGATTGCGAACGCACAGACAGGTGGCTGCTGCATTAAGTGGCGGACTGGACTCGGGAGCCGTGGTTGGTTTTGCTTCCGGAACACTGAGAAGTCAGGGCAAACGGCTGCAGGCCTATAGTTATGTTCCCGTACCCGATTTCACAGATTATACGTCGAAAACGTTGCTCGCAGACGAACGGCCCTTCATACGTTCCACGATTAATCATGTCGGCAATATCACAGAGAACTACCTCGATTTTGAAGGCAGAAGTCCACTCAGTGAAGTAGATACCTGGCTCGACATTATGGAAATGCCCTATAAATACTTTGAAAATTCATTCTGGATTCGCGGATTCTATGAAAAAGCGAGCCAGCAAGATGCAGGCATCCTGCTCACAGGGGCACGTGGTAATTTCACCATCTCCTGGGGACCGGCTCTGGATTATTACGCCAGTCTACTGAAAAGTGGCCGCTGGTACCGCTGGTTCCGTGAGATGCAGCAGTATAGTGAACGAACGGGCATGCCTTTCTCACGTATAGCCAAGATCACCGGGAAAAAGGCATATCCGGATTGGTTCAAGGCTCAGTCCAAAGGAGCCAGCCAGGCCGCATCCGTACAATTGATCCATCCTGACTTTGCGCAGAGAACGGGTGTACTGGAAAGACTCAAATCCATTATTGTTCTGCAGGGCGGTGCCCAGGCTGATGCACTCAAAGTACGTGCCGAGAAATTTAATAACCTGGCCATCGCCAACAAAAACGGTGCTGTAGCTACGAAATGTTCTCTGCGTTACCGCGCTTGGGAACGTGATCCGACAAGTGATGCCAGAGTCATCCGGTTCTGTCTGTCCGTTCCGATTGAACAATATGTGAAACAAGGGACGGATCGTTCATTGATTCGCCGGGCTACTTCACCGGAGTTGCCTGACAAGGTCAGACTGAATCAGCGGGTACGGGGTGTGCAGCCTGCAGATTGGTTACATCGTATCATTCCGAATTGGGATGCCTTTACCGCTGAGTTACGTGCTTTGTGTTCTGACAGCAAGGTCGCTGGCATATTAAACACGGAGCGTATCAAATCCGCCCTGGCCAACTTTCCAAGTCCGAGACCAGAGCTTGCTTCACATCCAGATCTGCGATTGATGATGCATAGTCTGATCGTCTATCGGTTCATTCGGAAATTCTGATATAGCCCGGTGAACTGTGGGCCCGGATTTTTCTTACAATTGACTCATGATAGGAGGTGAATACGATGCAAATGGAAAAAAAGGAATGGCAAGAACCAGCACTGGAAATATTGGAAGTCAACCAAACAATGGCGGGCACAGGTTACAAACATATCGACTGGGTTACGGTTCACGATGCGGATCTCTACGGAACTAGTTAGAAAGCTTTACCATATGCCATCATACTTAGAAGTGCGAAAAGGAGGTGAATACGATGCAAATGGAAAAAAAGGAATGGCAAGCACCAGCTCTTGAAGTGTTGGAAGTCAATCAAACAATGGCCGGTACTGGCTACAGACAAATTGACTGGATCACGGTTCACGATGCGGATCTGTACGATCCAACTTCCTAAGTTGTTTAGTTTTATGAAGTGTCATCATACTTAAAGGGCGGAAATGCAACAAATCCAGCTTTTCGCCTCCGCCCTTATATTGAGCAACATGAATATAAGGGCTTTTTTTACATTTTATTACGAAGGAGGCGTCGTTCATTGTTGCCTGTGCATTATGTGGCGTATGGTCTGCGCTGGTCGAGTCAAATTCGAATGCCTGAACTACAGATCGCACCCAAGGATGCAGAGACTGATTTTGATGTCGTGGATGTGCACATCGAGTCTTCAGATCTGACCCTATTGTGGGAGGGTTGGGATGTAGGCAACGACAACTTTGTGGCACGAGAGGGCAGTCTTTTTTTCAAAATCGAAGATACAGGTCTGTTTCTAATGGAACAAGGAAAGCGCATTGTTGTATCCCCTCAGCCAGGAGCGGATGAGAAAAAGGTCAGATTATTCATCCTGGGCACCTGTATGGCGGTCATTATGATGCAGCGTGGCATCCTTCCATTGCATGGCAGTGCAGTGGTTATTGATGGCTGGGCTTACGCATTTGTCGGACATTCGGGAGCAGGCAAATCGACGTTGTCGGCTGCACTGGCATCACGCGGATATCCGCTTCTCACCGATGATGTTGTTGCACTGACCTGGGATGCCGGAGGAAGAGCTATTGTATCACCTGGTTACCCGCAACAGAAGTTATGGCAACCCAGTCTGGACGGCTTCGGCATGAAGGAGCAGGATTATGCAACGGTTCACGCGGAGATTACAAAGTATGCGATACCTGTTCAGCACTATTTTCATGAGATGGCCGTACCACTAGGTGGAATATTCGAACTTGCTCCACAACCGGAGGCAAACCATACATCTGTTCAACTGGTGGAAGTGACGGGGCTAGAACGACTGCATCTGTTATGCTCGCATACGTTCCGTGGTGGACTCGTTGCAAGACAGGGGCTGGCACAATGGTTGTTTGAGACGGCTTCAAGACTTTCAGCAAGTGTGGAGATTGGCAGATTGGTCAGAACGGGTGCTGAGTTTACAGCATTTGAGATGGTGGATCGGATCACAGATCATATACGTAAAGGAGTGCATACAGGACAATGACAGCGACTACGCCGATGAATGTGGAAGACCGGGTAACCCGGAAGGAAGGCAATCTGGTCAGTGATATGGGCAGTGAGAAAGTCATGATGAGCATTAGCTCTGGAAAATACTATAATCTCGGGAGTACCGGTGGACGAATCTGGGACCTGATCGCAGAAGAACGCACGCTGGGTGAAGTTGTTGAGGTACTTGCTGCGGAGTATGAGATTGAGCCAGATGTATGTCGTGAGCAGGTGGTGCAATTCCTGGAACATCTGTCCCGTGAAGGTTTAATCGACGTTACTCGCGGAGTGTAGAAACATGTTGCGAAAAATAAAGGCTTATCTCTCGCTCCCGCGGTCGATGCGTCGACTGGTATGGGAGGCCTATATCCTCCTTGGCTGGGCACGCATACAGAAGGCTATGCCATTCGCTAAAATCGCGCCAGGGCTGGGTACGCCTATGGTAGAAACACCGATGACAGGACTCGAACGCAGCGAGGTCATCACTATACGGAATATTTCCAAAGCAATTTCGCTCGCCAGCAAATATACGTTATGGGAAAGCCGCTGCCTTGTAATGGCGATTGCCGGGATGAAGATGCTTGAGCGACGCAAGATAGAGAGTACGTTATATATGGGGACTGCACGGAATAAGCAAGGACATATGATGGCTCATGCCTGGCTGCGAAGTGGTAAATTGATCGTGACCGGAGCTGATACTATGGACCAATATACGGTTGTCGGTGTGTTTGGCAAACGGTGTCCGGAGAAGGGATCTGGGGAGATTGTCTATGATACATGAAAGTGAACTCTATTCATCAGGGTTTCCGAAGGAGCTTAAGCTGATTTTGAGCATGATTAGAGGTGATCTGACGGCTCTATCCCCTGAAGAACTCAAGGCGGGTTTGCAAGGAACCGATTGGCAACTTTTTCTGCGGCTTGTCTATCATCACCGTTTATACTCTGTCCTTTATGTGAAAATGAAAGAATTCAACTCTGCAATCATTCCTGCAGATGTTATGGAGAGTCTGAGACAACAATATACGGTCAATACGTTCCGCATGTTACATCTAACAGCTGAAATGGAGCAGGTGTGTGGTGCTTTTCGTGAACGCGGTATCCGCAATATTACACTAAAGGGACCAGCGCTCGCCCATGATCTCTATGGCGATGTATCGATGCGAACCTCCAAAGACCTGGATATCCTGATTCCGTTTGATGATGTGGAAGCGGCTGAAGGCATTCTGGCTACCCTCGGATATGTATCCAAGGAAGGGGAGCGGGCACCTACGGTGCGCAGCTGGAAATGGCGGGAACATCATATCTGTTACATCCATCCGGTCAAAAGGACTCAAGTGGAGATCCATTGGCGCTTGAACCCGGATTCGGGCAAAGAAACCGATTTTGAATTGCTGTGGAAACGCAGCCGGTTCAGTTCATACACACAGACACCTGTCCGTATGCTCGAACAAGAAGACCTATGGGCTTATCTCGTAACCCATGGTGCACGACACGGCTGGTTCAGACTGCGCTGGTTACTGGATATCGACCAGATGATCCGCAGCATGCCACTTGATGTGAAGAAATTAGAGAGACGTCTGAAAGCGGAGGGGCGTTTATCGATCGGTTCGCAGGCTCTTCACTTAGCCTCAGATCTGTTGAATACGCCGCTGGATGTAGAGTACAGGTCCTTGATGTCCTTAAGTGACCGTACAGGCAAGCGATTAGCCAACGAAGGCGCAAAGTTCATGAACGACATGCTGGAAAGTCCGGCTGATATGAAGTCTTATCAATCGTATTTGTTTAAACTTCGAAGTACAAAACAGAAATGGTTTTTCTTTATTGAACGTTTATATCCAAGTACATGGGATGTGGATCAATTGCCACTTCCACGTTCTTTGTTTTTTCTATACTTTCCGTTACGTCCGTTTCTCTGGTTCTGGCGGCGAATTAAAAGGTATACGGTGACGGAAAGGGGTAAAGTATGATCTCGGAATTAAGGTATTTCATGCGAAAGTTGCATCATGTCACGGGGCCCATCTTATATTGGAATCTGCTAGGGATGATCTGTATCAGTCTCATGGAAGGGATCGGTATCTACATGCTTGTTCCGATGCTGAGTCTGATTGGCATATTTGAGATGGGCTCCACAGGCTTAAACATTCCCTGGATTGGCGAAGTACTGAATCGTTTTTCTGAAAATAGCCAATTGTTACTCGTATTGTTCACCTTTGTGTTGATTGTCTCCGGACAGGCCTGGATGCAGCGTCTCCAGACGATCCGTAATACTCGAATCCAACAGCAATTTGTACGAACGCTGCGCATGGAAACCTATGGTGCTATTATTATGGCGCAATGGTCATTTTTTCTCCAAAAACGAAAATCCGATTTTAACCATATATTAACGACTGAACTTGCACGTGTGAGCCAGGGAACGAGCATTATGCTGCAAATGGCAGCCTCTCTGATCTTTACGGGCATTCAGATCGGTCTTGCTTTCTGGTTATCCGCCAAGCTGACGGCACTTGTGCTGGTCTGTGGATTGGTATTATTTATCGTCTTACGAAAATTCGTCAAGCGCGCCAAGCAGATCGGGGACCAGACCTCTGAATTCTCGCAAAGTTATTATAACGGCATTACCGAGCATTTCAACGGCATTAAGGATATTAAGAGCAACATGCTTGAGCGCTCCCACATGAACTGGTTTGAGCGCATGTGCAGACAGATAGAACGCAATGTCATTCAATTTAGCCAATTGAACAGTGGAACACAGCTAATTCACCGGATGTCCGCGGCAATCATTATTGCGGCATTCATCTATCTTTCTCTCCGTGTAATGACGGTGCCACCCGCAAGCCTGCTGCTCATCATCCTAATCTTTTCCCGCTTATGGCCAAGGTTTACGGCAATTCAGTCCAATCTGGAGTACATCAGCTCCATGCTGCCTGCATTTCGGGTAGTCAGAGAATTACAAGCGCAGACGGCGAAGAGTCGTGAGATTAGTGAAGAGATTGCTTCGGCAGGAGACGTTGGAACTGATGGGATTCAACCTATGGAACTGAAGGGATCTATCACCTGTGAGGATGTCTGCTATCGCTATGAGGGAAGTGATGCTTACTCATTGAGAAATGTGCAATCTTCGATTCCAGCAAGGGGTATGACCGCAATTGTGGGGAAATCCGGAGCAGGCAAAAGCACGCTGATAGATCTGATTATGGGCCTTGTGAGGCCTGAAACTGGTCGTATTTTGATTGACGGTGTTCCTCTGTCAGAAGAACGATTATTGAGCTGGCGAAGTTCCATCGGATATGTCTCCCAAGATCCATTCCTGTTTCACACAAGTATTCGTGAGAATCTGCGTCTGGTTGATCCAAATGCAAGTGAAGAACAGATGTGGCAGGCTTTGCAATTTTCCTCCTCTGCGGCATTTGTACGGAAGCTGCCTCAAGGTCTGGATACGATTATTGGTGATCGGGGCATTCGTCTATCCGGGGGCGAACGTCAGCGATTGGTGCTTGCCCGGGCTATGTTGCGTAATCCTTCTGTATTGGTACTGGATGAAGCAACGAGTGCGCTGGATAGTGAGAATGAACAGTACATTCATGAGGCGCTGGAACGGTTAAAAGGACATGTGACCATTATTGTGATTGCACACCGATTGTCTACGATTCGGACGGCAGATCGTGTAATTGTACTTGATGAAGGTCGGGTGATTCAAGAGGGCGGGTACCAGCAGTTATCTACTGATCCGGTAGGGACGTTCAGCAAACTTTTGAACATGCAAGCAGGTGTTGTGGGGCAGTAAGTCGGTTATGACATAACGTAAAGAGGCGCGCCACGATGGGCGCGCCTTTCATGTAAGTAGTTAGTATAATGAGCAAGAATTAATGAACGAGGGCTGTTTTCGTAGGAAGTGGCAGTTGAAGAGCACCGATCTGCTCCAAATGCTGTACGATCTCTTGCACGGCTTCCTCAATGGACCATTGCTCTGTATCGATGATAAATGAAGGAGATTTGGGTACATCATAGGGGGCGGAAATGCCTGTGAAATGCGGGATGTCACCATTGCGTGCTTTTTTGTATAGACCCTTGGGATCACGCCGCTCACATTCTTGAATTGAACAGCGCACATAGATTTCAATGAAATCATCTGGTTCAAATAACTGTCTGACCATCTCCCGATCCTGTTCATGAGGAGAGATAAAAGCCGAAAGTACAAACAACCCGGCATCTACCATTAACTTTGATACTTCACCAATTCGCCGCAGATTTTCTTGACGATCCCCTGCTGTAAAACCGAGATCACGGTTCAGTCCATGACGTACATTATCCCCGTCCAGAACATAACAGCGTACGCCTTGATCGTAGAGATACTGCTCCAGGGCAAATGCAAGGGATGACTTTCCTGCACCTGATAACCCGGTAAACCATATGGCACGACTACGGTGCCCATTATGCTTCTCCCGGTCTTGTCTGTTGATGCTGGATGATTGCCAGGTTATGTTGCGCTCTTCCTTCGACATGAGTATCCCGCCTTTTCCCTACCATGATATGTATAATATTTTAACATATTTACAAGATTATAGCACCTTACATATTTCTTCAAAATAAGCGTGAATCGACAAAATATCGGGTATAGATGTAGTACATACATAAGCATTATGCATATATCCAAAGAGTATTTTGAATCGAATGATGCAAAATGCTCACATTGCAGGAGGAACAATGTCATGAACAAAAACATACAAAACATACAAGTTGGATTTAAATGCCCGGATTGCCAGCAGGATATTCGAGCGGAATTTATAGATGAACAGGTCAGCACGGTTCGTTGTAAAGGTTGTGACAGAGCGTATACACTTTTGAAGCCAACCATCGGTGATGAGATTCTACTGGATTGGGAGCAGGAGGCTTTGTATCACAAGCTGAGGGCAGAGCGGTCCGAACTGGATAATCACAATATGTCGGCCTTGATTATCAAAGTTATCGAGTTGCTTACATGGCGTGATCGGGGAGATGGACAGACCCGTGCCATACAGACCGTGAGGGAATGGCTTGCTTCCAGTGGCAAACCTCAGACCTTACTTGAATTGTTCCATCAATCTCCGCCACAACCTGAAAATAAACGTTTCGATCGTTAATGATTTACATACATTAGCCGTTCCTGTGGCATATTACCTGAAGGTGTTCGTGTGTGCAAACGACTAACCGAATTTTCAGGAACAGGAGCGGATAGAATGAAGCGAATGGTTCTATATATACTGTTGGGACTGTTATCCATCAGTATGGTACCGGCACAGACTGAAGCATCACCGGTTACCGGAGCGTATCACTTTGGCTTCAAAAAAAGTCAAAACGGTCAACTGCCCTCCATTGATCAGGAAGGCTTTAAATCAATCTTACAACATAACGATGCCATTTTCCTGGGGGATACAAAACAGAAGGAATTGTATCTCACGTTTGATAACGGGTATGAGAATGGATTCACACCTGCCATACTGGATGTTTTGCGTACCAAGAAGGTGCCGGCGGCTTTCTTTGTGACAGGTCATTATCTAAAAGATCAGCCTGAGTTGGTCAAACGTATGGCGGCTGAAGGTCATATTGTCGGTAATCATTCATGGAGTCATCCGGATATGACCCGCATCTCCAATGAAAAGCTTAGAGAGGAACTTGAGAAGGTCAAGTCGGAGGTCAATCGGCTGACCGGTCAACAAGCGACCTTTTTACGGCCACCGCGCGGGATTTTTAACAATCGAACGCTTGCAGAGAGTCATGCCCAAGGGTATGTGAATGTGTTCTGGTCTGTTGCTTATAAAGATTGGGATACCAATGTGCAGCGTGGCGCACAATATGCTCATCAACAGGTGTTGAAACAACTCCATCCGGGCGCTGTCATTTTGCTTCATTCGGTATCCAAAGATAACACGGAGGCTCTTGGTTCCATTATTGATGAGGCCCGCAAGCAAGGATACGTATTCAAAAGTCTGGATGATCTGCGGACCAAAAGTTATTGATCCATTATTATAATGAGCAATGGACCAAATGTAGGTCATTCAAAAGTTTAGCAAAAATATTAAAGGGCATCCTGAGCGATTAAGCTCGGAATGCCCTTTTTAGTTATAACGGTATGCCAGTCCAACTATTGATGAACCACATACAGATTTAGAAGAAGGATTGGGTAATACGATACGATGTAACGTGTAATACTATAAAACAGTGTTATAGATGATTCCAATCGTTTTCGGGCCGCAATGACTGCATACTACACAACCAGCAGTGGTTAGTTCAACTCGGGCACCCGTCTGTTCCTGTAAAGACTTCTTCAAGTCAAGCGCATCCTCTTCAGCCATGGTGTGCACAACAATCAGCAGGTCTGGATCGATCTGATCCTTCTGGCTGAGCGTATTATTCAGCATTTGTTCCAGAGCTTTCTCCCGTTTGCCGCGCACTTTATAGGCAGGTGCCATCTTGCCATCTGTTACCCGGATGACAGGACGAATCTTCAACAGGCTTCCAATCAGGTTCTGCATGCCCGAACAGCGTCCGCCTTTATGCAGATACTCCAGTGTATCGATGACAAACTCCGTGCGTACATTTGATTTCATTGCCTCAATCAGATGTGTAATCTGAGTCAGGTTTTGCCCTTTATCAGCAGCATGTACAGCTTTCATCACCATCAGTGCAATTCCTGATGAGAGATTCTGTGAGTCAATGACCGATATTCGACCTTCCGGGAACTCGGAACTCGCTAGTCGTGCATTTTGATAGGTAGAGGAAAGTTCAGAAGATAAGCTGATATATAAAATCTCATCCCCTTGATCTATGTAAGGTTGAAATGCCGTTATGAAATCAGCGGGGGAAGGTGCAGCTGTTTTGGGAAGACGCCCATCTTGGCTAACACGTTCATATAGCTGTTCAGGCTTAATCTCAGCACCGTCTTTCAGTGATTCTTCACCGAACACGACATATAAGGGGATGATACCGATATCGTGCTGCTGGATCCATTCTGGAGCCAGATCACTTGTGCTGTCCGCAAAAATTTTGATTCGTGACATGTCAATCTCCTTTGAAAACAATAATTTTGGCAAAAAATATAGATTATCCTTATGTGTAAACCCATTCATTTTAATTATAAGGAAACATGACGCTGATGCAAAGCGTTACATCAGCGTCATGCCTACCAAGATAAGTCCAACGAATAACAGAATCATGATCCCATTTAATAGGGTTCCGATAATGGCAAAAACTTTCTTTCGATTCTTGAGGACAAGACCAATAATTCCGACGATGCCTCCGGCCAGATTGAGAATCAGGCAGACCAGGATGGCTAACGAAGCCAGAACCACTGCTGGATGCAAGGCGATCTCTTCTGTCTGCAACGGGGTTAGAACTCCGATGGACTCGTTTACAGCCATGGTGGCAATAAAGAATATCAGAATATAACCCAAGATTGCAACCAATCCAATGACAAAGCTGGCGATCCCAGGTCCGGAATGTTTCAGTGGTGCCATTGGTTGCCTCTCATGATCTGGCGGGTATGCTTCATACCCATTGTTATTGTATGGATCTGCATGGCCAGGATTCTGATCCGTGTTGTTATAACCTGAATTATAGGAATCGCGATTATCCATAATGTTGACTTGCCTCCCTTAATCATCGTACTGAGTGTTATTAACCTAATCGATGAGTAATGATTCTTTCTTAAAATACAACGATTACATACCTGTTTACTTTTCCATAAATATCGATAAAAATCAAGGATTTACGCTTGTTTCCTACAATTTATAGGGCAGGGATAGGATTGTTAAGTATAAACAGACATATGATCTTTGAAGCTCCGTCCCGACTGGTAAAGGAGGAGTGGATTCGCTACAATAATAGGAGTGAATTGTAGTTGAATTAAGGGAGAGAACTTATATGCAACGAAGATGGATGATGCTTGGAGCTGTAATGACCATGCTATCGGTGGCGATTGGTGCGTTTGGTGCTCATATGCTCAAGGATACGATTGGGCCGGCGGCCATCGCTACATATGAGACGGGTGTGCAATATCACATGATTCATGCATTGGCCTTGCTCATTATTGGTTTGACGGCTGGTCAACTTGGAGCATCGACAAAACTGAAGTGGGCAGCGCGTCTGTTGTTTATCGGAATTATTGTGTTCTCAGGCAGCTTGTATGTGCTTAGTATTTCTGGCATCAAGATTCTGGGTGCCATCACACCGATTGGTGGGGTAGCCTTTATTGCCGGATGGTTGTTATTGGCATTAGATGTATGGCAGCGAGGTAAGGATCGCTCCTGACCGGTCCAAACAAATCTCGGAGGGTTAAATCCTACATGAACCATAGAACTAAAAAGCAACTTGCGTTAGAATGTACCGTCATTCTAACGCAAGTTGCTTTTTGTTTTAATCCGATGAAGTTAGTTACAGGAACTCATCGATTTCATTGGTTCGGAACGTATACACCTGTTTTTCATCGACATGGTAGATGCTCACAATACTGGTATCACGATCAAAATTCAGAATACGGCAAGGAATGCTCTGATGTTTACCGTTCTTGTTATTGACAACAATACGGGTGAGTTTATTCTCTTTAATGAGTGTGTCAATCCACGCATCAAACGAGTTTCCATCGGATACATTGGATGTTTGGGTGGCAGGCTTTTTCTCGCTAACCGGTTGTTCTTGTAGATTCTGTGTTTTGACTGGAGCAGGTGAGGCAGGTGTCTGAGCTGCAGTGGACGCCTTCTGTGCTGCGTTGGCTTTTTTGCGTTCGTTGTGAAGTGTGACGAAAGAGTCCTTCTTGGACTGGAGTGTCGCTTCAATAATTTTGCCTAGCTCTATGCCGGATTGAATCCGAAAGTCCGCAATTTGTTCTTCATTGTTTATGAACTCCAACAGGGACTGCAGTGCCAATGCATTTGAGCGGCTCTTAATAAGTATATCGACATTAAATAAAAAGCCGATGTCCTCTTGATTGGATAAGGTTTCTTTCATTCATCCCAGCCCCGTTAAAAATTATGTCAGCTCAAAAAAACGCTTCAATTCACTATATCATTAAAAAGGAAATTATCATAGTGCTAGAGACGCAGAAATATGCCGATTCGAGATGTATCTAGTCCCGGAGTGCCCCATAATTTCTCCCCAGAATAGAACAAATATTCTTCTTTTTTCATCCCCTGATCGTCCTGTTTGCCTGCGCCAGTCGTGCGGGTCTACTCTATAATTTATTTAATCAGGACAGGAAGCAACAGGGGGAATCGGGAATGGGCAATGCATATCAGGATCGATTGAGATACGTTTATAAAATTACATCTTCCAGAATTAGAAAAGCGGATTATGATCTGCATCTTACTTATCAAGAAGCGACAGTAAATGGAGAAGTGGCATCTATTGGAAACCATCAGGTGTTTCGTTTTATAGATCGTATTCGAGGCACCAAGGAGAGGGAACAAGATCTGGCTAGAATCAAGCTGGAAATAGAGCGATTAAAAGCCTTGAAAACCAATGCTGAACATAAAAGAACAATGAAGAAATTGCATGAAGAACTGAAAAACCTGAAATTTGCCGATGATTACTTGCTGGTGGTCATTGAAAATAATAAAGACTATGATCGGCTGAATTCATCGAAAGCTTTCTCCATCAACGGCAAGAAATACAAGCGGTTATTGGCTACGACAGGTGGAGCCAAAAGTTCGACGGTCATCTATGTGAGTAAGGATATTCATTCGCTGTTGGAGAAAAGATTGAATAACGGCAGAGATCCCAATAAAGAGCTGGTTCCTGCCAAACTGGAGGCATATAAGGCCTTGGCTTGCAGTACAAGCACGCCTGTGTCACATCCCGAGCGGGTATTGGTTGTTCATGATTGTATAACTGAATTTGGTGCAGACATCATTCAGATTGATGATACCGAGACAGAATACCCTCGCATAGAGAGTAGGAAAAATGAGCCTATTCAGATGAATATGAGTGATGGGTTCGGTCTTATCTCTCCTGCACTTAGTGAACGATGGGCAACCGAGCTGGGACATGCATATATCCCGAGTGGATTTTGTATTCGTAATAGCTTCTGTAAAGGGATGGTCTTTACATTTGATTATCACGAATTTGCAGATCGAGTTGCAGGCAATGATATGGTGGACGATGCCTGGGGTAATCCTGTGGATATTCGAGAGGTAGACCTGATCATCACAACGTCCATGCTCAAACTATGGAGCTCATACAACAGTATCGACGATTACCTGTTATGTTGCGGTTATTATGGCTACACGTTCAGCGTAACGAAGGTTACACCCGAAGAACTGGAGGATGAGCGTCATTTAAATTACCAGTTTATTCAGTCACTCCAATTGGATGATAACGAGATTGGTGAACTTATTCGTCCCACAGTAGACTCGATTAAAGATGTGCTAGGTGAAGACTATCGCAAGGCACTGTTATTTCTCAAAGGAATTCACATCCATGAGAATGACTACAGCAATAGTCCAGATGATTATATCAAAGGGTTGATGGTAGACCCGCGACTTATAGATGATCCTTTTGTGCGCAACAAAATTCATACCTTAATACGTAAGCGAATGAATGAAGCCAAGATCGGAGTTCTAAGAGTGAAAGGCAATTTCAGCATTATATCTGGCGATCCCTATACATTGTGTCAGAGCATTTTTGGCTTGCCTTTAACAGGATTGCTGAGCTCGGGTGAGTTCTACTCCAGATATTGGAATGAACACCATGTGGACCGCGTAGCTTGCTTCAGAGCTCCGATGACTTGTCATAACAATATCAAGGTGCTTCGTTTTCAAAATACAGATGAGATGCAGCATTGGTATCGCTATATGAACACGGTCACGATCTTAAATTCATGGGATACGACGACACATTCCTTAAATGGTGCAGATATGGATAGTGATCAGGTCTTAACTACAGACAACCACACAATTCTTGGGGCAATTCAGGAGCTTGATGCGATTGTATGTGTACAGAAAACCTCAGCCCAAAAAATTCCGGATGAGAAGGATCTGATTCAGGCTAACAAAGACAGCTTTGGTGATCTGATCGGTTTTACAACGAACAAAATCACGTCGATGTTTGATGTATTAGCCAATTATGAGGAGCATAGTGCAGAATATCAGGAAATGATGTACCGAATTCAATGTGGTCAGCATTATCAACAAAATGCCATTGATCAGGCTAAAGGTATTGAATGTAAAAAAATGCCGAAGCACTGGTATGATATTCGCGCTGCGGTAACGGACGAGTCTGCCTTGAAAATGGTAGCACACAAGAAGCCTTATTTTTTCATATACAATGACCCGGAGCAGAAAAAAGAATATACCACCTATGTAGAAAAAACGAGTCAGAAGTGCTTGCAGTTATTTGGCATGACTGTGGATGAGTTGTATTCGAAGAAGGAGCTATCTCCGGATCAGGAACAGTTCCTGGCACAGTATGAACAGAGAATGCCTGTATCCACGGCACCATCTGTGATGAACCGGTTATGCCATCAAGTGGAAGATGAGTTCAACAAGTTAAAGCTAAAACAGTCCGAGAGTCCATTTGATCATACGATATTGATGAGTACCAAAAAATACTCACAAGCTCGTTACAAAGAGATTCAACGTTTATATCAGATGCATAACGAAGAGCTACGTAGCTATATGACTAACTTGCGCAAGAGTAAGGTGAAAAAGGAAGAAAGATCTGCCCGATGGCAGTTGTTTGTTTCACGTTTCAAGGAGCAGGCGCTGGAGATCTGCAATAACGAAGAAGATTTGTGCAATATGATTGTGGACATGTGTTATCGAAATGCGGAGAAATCAAAGCAATTTGTATGGGATGTCTCCGGGGATCAGATTATTCGCAATCTATTGCTCAGCAATGAACACATTATCCATTATCCGGTTAGAGACCGGGACGGCGATATTGAGTACGCGGGAAAAACCTTTAAAATGACCCAAATGCATGTGAAGGAGCAGCGCCCTTGAAAATCATTCTGAATGAACGTCATCATGCCGAGCAAGCAATTGCACATGGGAAAATGGATAAGAAGCCAACCAAAACGTTGATTTGTTTAGCTAAATACGGGCTTCAACAAGGGAAGAACGCCGAAGATACATATGTGTTGTTAAATCAGTTTATGACCAAGTATTATCCAGACTACAATGCTGTCCAGTGGGATACATTTCTCAATCGTATCATTAAGCAGTCTCAGAAGTATATCAAGATAAGGGAGGAGGCAAGCAAGAGCACGCTAATCGAGATTGATCATGTACCTGTAACGCACGAAGAACTTCAAAAGATCAAACAACTTAAAAGTAAACGACTCGAGAAATTGGCCTTTGTTTTACTGGTCTACAGCAAGATTAATAATCGAATCAATGAAAATGATACGTACTGGATTAATCATGAATGGAAAGAAATCTACGGTGATAGTCAAATGGCCGTAAGCAAAAAAGATCAGGGGTTATTGGTGCACAAACTTATTCAGTTAGGGTATCTCAAAGAAAGTCAACGTGTCGATTCGACTAACGTACAGGTTTTGTTCGCTGCGGAGCATGGTGAGGTTGCCTTCCAGTTAGTTCGCTTCGATGATTTTGTGTTGGAGTACTCTCGCTGGAAAGGAGAAAACATTAAAAATTGTACCGTATGCGGAAAACGAATGCTTGCAAAATCGAATCGAATGAAATACTGCAAGGAGTGCAAAAAAGCCGGCATTAATCCCATTAGAAAACTTCTCTAAAGCTAGACACAGCAATGCTTTTCATGGTTGTTCAAGAATTTCTTTAATGATAAGCCAGAGACAGGTTTCCTAGTTATGGGGGAGGTATCAACTTGGAAACCGTCTTATGACGAAAATATGCTACATAACGCTTAGGTAGGTGAATTATGTCAAATGGGATAACTTTAGCACATGTAGAGTCTTTAATTAGAGAAGCGGTGAAACATAGCGGTCCGGGACAGCCAGGAGATCCTGGCGAAACTGAACTCGCTATCAAGCGGGCACTGGAGGCTGCTGGGGAAGCCTTACAGGCTGCCGGAAAAGCAAAAGAGGCTTATCAGACGACTCGACTTGTGTATCAGAGTCCAGTTGCTGATTCTGAGGAGCTAAGTATGAAGTACCCTTCTCCTGAAATAGGCTGGACGGTACAGACGTATAAGGATGGTAAAAGATATCGTTTTGATGGACAGACATGGGTAGAGATTGATGTATTTGGTCAAAACCTTCAGGTCGTTAATTCCGATATGGATGGGCTCATGAGTACAGCTGAACACCTGAAATTAAATGAGATTCCGTTGGAAGTACAGGATCGGGTTATAGTCTTTTGCAAAGAATCACGGGTGTACCCGGAAGTACTGGGGATTTTAGCCCCATTTCCATTCGATGGCGAGATTTTACATGTAAAGGGCTACTGTGGAGTTTCTGGAGATACCGCGACTGAAATAAGAATTGAACGATCCAAGGATCTCATTCACTGGCAGGATGTGATGGGGAGTCCACTGAAATTTGAAGCATTTCAACATCAAGATGACGGTGAGGCTACATTTGAGACAAAAAAAGTGGAGGCTGGAGATATCTTCAGAATCAACATCATCGAAGCAGGTTCAAACATTCAGCATCTTACGATTCAATTAACGATCAGAACATAAAAAAGGAGATGGATTATAATGACACAACCAATTATTTCATGGATGGATGCTACACATAGTAATGAGATTATTACCCCTTTTGACTACAAGGTTATTGATGCGGATAGCAAAAGTGATATTTTTATTTTCAATGTATGGAACAATAAAAATGGTGCTTCGGACGTATCTAAAATGGAAGATTGCACGATTACAACGCGAGATATGACTGGTGGTACTGGTGACACGGAGGCTCATGATGTAGAAGTGGTGAAGAATAACTGGTTCCACGTTCAGGTTGATTCCTTGGGGGAGACAGACCTGGAAGAAGAAAGTTCACGTATTGGTAAGAATTTTTCCAAACCTATCGGAACAACAGGCAAGACAACCAAAGATCATACAGGAACCCCTTATGCAACACCATTTGCACCGGGACCGAAAGAAATCCTGGGCGTTAGTAACAATGGAAATCCTCAAGATGCGGCAGGTAACTATGTAACTCTATCCATTCAATGTGTAGTGCCGCTGAACGCGAAAAGTGGCAAGCAACAGTTCAAGAAACGTATCTCTTATCGTTACGTGTAAAAAAAGAAACAGTCATGTGGACAGGCTATTGCAGCCTGTCCTTTTTATTAAAAGGGGGAAGTCCTGTGATTCTAGGTAATACACAATTTACGCGCTCACCTGTATCTCAAGCTTATGTATGGATTGCTGATTACTATGATGGTACTTATTTAAGCGAATTCGATTTGCAGACACAACAATCAAACAGTTTTTATAAAATTAACAAGGAAAAGTTGGTCTCTTTTGGATTGATTGGGCAAGGATCTCACGTGTATCACAACGTTGCCAACGGTGTATTTCATATTAATGCGGATCGGTACTCTATATCATACGTATGTGAAGAACAAGAATACCCGCTAACGGGTAGGACCTTTCTATACAGTGACATCATTCAATTTAAGAATGTTTCTTCAGATGTGAATATGAGTGGACATTCAGGTAATGGGAGTTCGGGGGCTTTCCATAATACGATTGAATGTTTTAACTTCGGTTACAAAAAAATGATGAATTTGAACGATGTGCAGATTAACTTTCAATGTGTGTGTTCCCTGCCGTTGAAAGAAACTGCGTTTCTCCAAATTAAAATTACCTCAGATCAGGACCTGCCTGGGCAATTAGTTATTCGTAAAAATGGCTTTGTCATAGATCAAATCGTAGCCCCTCTGAAGGCAAATCATGCAGGGATCATAAACTGGGACATTCGTTGAGTTGGATTTTGAGATGAGATAGGTGGTGAGAGTATGGCGATTCAAGAAATAGCACTGGATATAGATCTATCTATAGGTGTTTTCAAAGATACGATATATCAGGCCCAGAAGTTGAAATTAAGAGAGTTGAGCCAGGATGCGGACGGGAATTCAATCTATCCAGCTAATGGGTCTTGGGAGTCCACTCCCATTCGGATTCAGGATAAGATTGCTTCATTTAAAGGTGTGGCTACAAGCGTAGATATTGCGGGTGGCGCAGCATACAAGATCTACTGGAGTACATCTGAGGATGGGTTTGAGTGGGGGGCGTATGAGGAAATTTTAGCAGATGTGACTGCTACTAAAGCTCCTGCAAAGTATATGAAGGTGAAAATTGAGATTGTTGCTGAGAAAGAATATTCGAATTTCTACATAGACGAATTTAATCAGAAGGGGAAATACAGTAATCCCTTTATTGAAAGTGAATCTGGTTCACTAGGCTTAAAGAAAATATATCAATTGAACATGGAACGAGCATCGGACACTCCAGCAGGGATAGTGCTACGTCAGAAGGTTGAAAATACGAAATTTCAAAAAGTAGATGGAATCAGAGTGAGTAAGGGGTGATTTTATGGCAGTTCCAGCGACTATAGGCGTATTGAGATCAAATATAAGTGATATGGAGATTGGCGACTATATTGTATGGAGATATGATTCTTCTGGAGAGCAATTTATAGATGGCACTCTAGGAATAAACGAAATACCTGTAAATGGGTTGGTTGGTACTACAAGTTTAAACAACTACTACTGGTACGCTATTAAAGTAGACAAAGGTCTTTTAATCTCTGATCGCATTAGACATCATACTGTCACTTGGGATTCAATGAATGCAAATAAGATTATTGAAGGTTTGCCTAAAACCTTTGGTGGTGTCTCAGGAATTGTCCGTAGTATATCTGGTGGAGTAGGATATGCAGACAAAGATGGCAAACTGAGTATGAAGGACTTAGGATTGGGGGCATTTCCAAGTAATAATGAATATGACAAATATATTATGAAGTCCAACTTGGGTGGCAAGGCTAGACCCAATGTTGATAATGTTTGGCATCACCATAACATGTTTTGTTGGGCAAAGGAAACACCTGTTCTCGGCTCATGGACTACGAATAAAGGAACAGTCTTATCTGCACCCTCTTCAAGCAGAATAGTACGAGGATATGAACAGCGCGACGATAATAGAGGTGTTGCTTTTACAGGAAGTGCTTCGTCGCAGAATTATATTGGGTTTCGCCCAGTATTTGAATATAAGGAGGTGTAATGAATGGCAGTATTAGGAGATCAATTAGTTGCACCCGAATCAGGGTGGAGACGCTATGATGATACACATGTTGGCTTAAAGTATACAGGAACTTGGACCACCCCATCCCCATCCAATACAGTTTATTATGGTGGCAGTATAAGAGTAACTAGCCGAGCTGTCGACAATAACTATGTTAAATTTTCTTTTTTCGGAACAAAGCTTAGGATTATCTCTGACTTTTACTCAGATAGGCATTCTGATAACTCTATCACGATAGATGGTGTAACAGAGATGTATAGTGCGTTTCGTACAGTAGGTTCCCCTAGCCTTCAGCAATCCATAGTGTATGAAAAGACTGGATTACCTCTTGCATTTCACACGGTTACTATTGCAACAGGTCATAATCGTATAAATTTCACTTTAGATGCTATAGATATTGATGAAACGGGGTATCTGTATGGACACACTCTAACCTCCCCTGAAACAGGATGGAAGAGGTATGACGATACACACGATGCTTTTGTATATCATGGAGATAATTGGATATTTCAAACTCAAACAGGAACGCCAACTCTGTACAATGCAACCCATCACTATTCTGCAAAAGGGATGGGCGGCAACGAAATTAGATTTAAATTTTACGGAACCAAGTTAAGACTAATATCAAGTATAGGTTCGACTTTTGCAGATGATATTTCAGTGGTCATTGATGGAGCAACTGAAAAGTTTAATTCAAAAATGGCAACAACAATAGACGAAAGACAACGGTTAACCTATGAAAAAACTAATCTACCTTTAGGTGTCCATGAAGTTAAGCTTATCAGCGGAACTAACGGAGATTGGAGATTGGATATTGATGCTATCGACATTGATGATAATGGACAACTTTTAGCTAGTGTTGGTTCGCGATTAACCGCCCCCGAAGCAGGATGGAAGAGATATGATGATAGTGTATCTTCTATTAAATATGTTGGAAGGTTCACTAACGGTGTTGGTGCGGGTGCATACAATGGATACTCTAATTACACTTCGACAATAGGAGACAAGATTGTCTTTGACTTTGAAGGAACTAAGTTAAGATTAATTGGAGCACGATATACCAATCGAAGTGATTTAATCGAAGTTTACGTTGATGGAAAATTGCATGGGACTCATTCACAACTAGGATCAGAACTTGCACAAGTACTTCAGGTTGAAATTGTGGGATTACCGAAATCAAGACATCGAGTAGAAATGGTGAATAAATCCAGTGGATCAACGACTACTTTTATGGCTCTTGATGCCGTAGATATAGACTCAGATGGTCGGTTATTTCATCCAGACGAAGTGACAAGTATTACTGAACTTGAAGTTGGTAAGCGTATTAGATGTAACTATGTTTCGAATACCGCTGGTGTGGCAGGAGAGTTTAAAAATATAGGAAAACAAACATCTGACTTTATATCAACAACATCTGTTCCAAGTGTGCCTAATGGTGACTTCTATTTCATTGTTGCTGATGCATATAATGGAAAGAAAATTTTAATTGCAGACAGGAACATTCAATCCACAATTTCATGGGATGCATTGAACAGTAGTGGTCTTGTATTTGGCGTTCAAAAGGAATTGGGAGAGAAGAATTATACCTTTCTTTATCGATTACTCAGAGGCGGTATCAACGCAACGGATAAGGATAATGAGTGGGATAAATATATTGTTAGCTCTACGCTGAATGGAGCAATCATTGCTGGAAGCAATGGTGTATGGAATTGGAGTGGAACCACTAGAAGTTGGACTTCTACTACTTACCCTTCTTTTACTGACAGAAGAGTTCAAAGAGGTGGAACATCCGCAGATGCTTTCATAGCAAACAACAACGGAAGTATAGCAACAAACACAAGTTCAACCGCTATTGGATATAAACCATTAGTGGAACTAGAAACTTTGCCAATGTTTAAATCCTTCGTCAAACATGATGGAGCCTATAAAAGGCTTGATACTGTAACTTTAGAATGGAATACAATTTCAGCAACTTTACCATCAGAAGACACTTTTATTAATGACGGAATGGATGATCTCTCTGTATTAGATAGAAAAAACGAAAGTTTCGTTCAGACTATGACTGCCAATGGATCGCTAGGATCAGGCAAGTTGTTAAAAGAAAGAATCGATCTGAAAAAGTATTTCGAAATAACAAGTGTAAGTGTGAAGTAGGGCTTAGATGCTCTACTTCTTTTAGTTTGGGGAACAATGATTTTGATTAGAAAGGAGATGGTTAAATGGTACATGTATATTACAGTGAAAATTTAATCCCTAAAATGACATCATACACTGCACCATCTGGTCTTGTTAAAACCAGCAACAATCGAGATTCCACCTATGTAGCGTGGAGAGCATTTGACAGTGCGTATGAAATTGCCAACTCTTGGGCTACTTCCAATAATATTACATCAGCTTGGATAAGCTACACCTTCCCAACGAGTAAACAGGTTCAAATGTATTCGATTCGATCTTACGATCAGTCTTTTTCTCCAAAAAGCTGGACATTTGAAGGCTCTAATGATGGAGTTACATGGGACATTTTAGACACTAAAATCAATGAATCAGTGTGGGGAACTGGAATGAGCATAAGAAGAGTCTTCACATTGTCGAATAATAAATCATACACAAGCTATAGAGTCAACATTTCTAGTGTGGTTAGTCAGAAATATATAATAGTTGAAGAAATTGAAATGTTTGAAGTTATTTATTCAAATAAAATCTTACTTTCGTCAGGCGGTAAGTATTATTCCGTTCTAAACGATGGAATTCAAGAAACAACCTCTATACCTAAAATGACTAGCAATACAACTCCAGAAGGTGAGGTGCTTGTTAGTAACACGCCTAATGGAAGTTTTACTATCGGATGGGAATCATTCGATGGAGGTTTAACTAATGGATGGGGGAACAACACTCTACCTACTACTATGCCAAAGTGGATAGGATATAAATTCATAAAACCAAAATTGATAGTAAAGTACAGGCTTTATGTTACAAACACAACTTATTATCCTCGTAACTATGAATTTCAAGGAAGTAATGATGGTGTTAACTATGACACTCTTCACTCAATTGTTGGAGGAGCTAGTGGTGTATTAGATTATGTTATTCCGAATAGAAAATCTTATATTTATTATAGGCTCTATATTACTGTGCTCAGCAATGGTGTAACTTTACCATGTATCTATGAACTTCAAATGTTTGAAATGAAACCATCTTATCTAGTTCAAATGGAGTCCGAAACCGAAACAGATTTTTTGAATCGTGGTGTAGGAGATTTAAATGATTTCAATCAAATTTTAAAAACAAAGAAAAATTTAAAAAAAGGAAATACTGTGCTTGGCTCAGGCAAAACCTTTGAACACACAGTTGATATGTCAAAACGCCGAGTAGATAAAATTACACTTGGCTAAATTCATGAGGAACACATCTATAGGGTGTGTTCTATTTTATTTTGAAAGGAGATGGTTTAATGACAGAGATAGTTGCTTTAGGTGATGCTATTGATGCAGTAAGTTCTACTGGATTCATTCCTTGGGGAATTACCGTTATTGGAAATGAAATATTTGTATCACAATACAATGTAACTACCTATAGAATTAGAGTTTTTGATGCAGATGCCTATACCGTTAAAAGGGAGTTTAATGTTAGTGGTGTAACAGCAAATCAGTATGGGTCAATAGGTACAGATGGAACAAATTTAATGGTTTCCAATAGCAGTGAGTGCATCGTAACTATAGACAAGGAAACTGGGGCTGTAATTAAGATAGGAACTATAAGTTATGGATTTAGTCTAACCGCAACATTTGATGTTGACCTTGAGAGAGACTTAATTGTGTTTCAAACATATTCTGGTGGTATGGTGTATATCACTAGATATTCCACAGGTGTAGTGTTAAACACATATAGAATGCCTATAACTACTTCTGGTAGTGGTGCAATTATTTATAGGAAAAAGGGGATTTCTAAAGCGCATATTGTTGTGTCTCAGTATTTCAATAATATGATTTTTGTTTCTAGCGATATAAGTAAATCTACAGAAAATCTAACATTTACTCAAATATATACGTATAACACTGCTAGATTAACAGGTTTAGGAGCGAGAGATAATCAGTTGTTTGTCGGTGTATATAGCCCCGGAAGCAAGATTTTTCGTTTGGATATTAGCAAACTGACAGCCAATCAATTCTTGATTTCAGCAGAAGATAAATATTATTCTGTAAGATCGGAGTCGTACAGCCAAGATACAGTGATACCTGCCATGACTAGCAATGTCACACCACTAGGAAAAGCTTTTTCAAGTAGTGAATATTCAACAGATAGGGGCGCTTGGAGATCGTTCGACAAAACTCAAACAACCTATGCAAGTAGAGATGGAGCAGGAATGACAGGGCATTTAGGATATGAATTTAACATAGCAATAACTATCGGAAAATACTCTGTACAAAGTGCGACCGGTGATAGCTCAACTCTACAAGCGTTATCAAAGGATTGGACATTTGAAGGATCGGATGATGGGGTAAATTGGAATGTTCTAGACACTCAAACCAATCAAGCGTGGACAACTGCATACACAGATAAAGAGTATTATATTGATAAAAGCAAGATTGGAAAACATAAAATGTATAGACTGAATTGGAGTGCTACCAATGGATGGAGATATGCAATAGTGGGAGAACTAAAAATGTACCAATACACTTCAAGTTTGGTTCGGGAATTTCCACATGCCTCGGATGTTAATTTTATAAAGTATGGAATGAATAAAAATGATGCAATTGACTTGAATTCTTCCATATCTCACATACAAAATGTAGTTGAAGATGTTCAGTCTCTTGGTTCAGGAAAACTCTTCAGACAACCAATCGACAGGTCGAAGCATCAAGCAAACAAGATTATATTAGGCTAAATTTATGAGGACACATCTATATGGTGTGTTCTATTTGTTTTGAAAGGAGATGGCTGAATGGGAGATATTTTAGATGTAACACTAAGTCCCACTGATAAGAATGGTACAACTACCTTATCTAATGGGAACTTAACTGTTACTATGACCACTGCAACTACGGGGAATATTCGTGCCACACATGGTAAAACTACTGGAAAATGGTATTGGGAGATTAAGTACACTGGGCATGATTGGTTTTTTGTTGGGATCGCAAATATGAATTATCCCATCGCGAGTCCTGACTACTATGGAACAAGCGGAAATGCGTTAAATATTAGGACTATTTATGCAGCAACTGGAGCTAAATTTCCTGAAAATGTAGCATATAGTTCAAGACCAGCGGCTGGGGATGTAATCGGTATTGCCCTTAATCTGGATGAAGGAAAATTGGAATTTTATATAAATGGGAAAAGTCAAGGAGTATCTCACACAAACATATTATCAATGGGAGAAGTTTATCCGTTTATTAAGAGTCAATCTACAACCAGTAAAGTTATCACAGTTAATTTTGGTGCAACTCCATTTGATTACGATATACCATATGGTTTTTATTCTTACGATGGTAGACAAAGCAAATGGCATAATAAATTCTTGATTTCATCAGAAGATAAGTATTATTCAGTTTCAACCTTAAAATATAGCGACAATACTGTCATTCCAAAGATGACATCTAATACTGCTCCTTCTGGTATCTCAAGTGCAAGTAACACGAATAGCCCATCATTTCCTTATAGAGCATTTGACGGAGATATTGGTGGGACATGGTATGCAACAGCATCTTTTCCAATAACTTTACAGTATGAGTTTACTCAGTCTAGAGTTATTGGGAAGTATTCATTGCTTGGATATACCGCTGAGAACAATTCTAAAGACTGGACATTCGAAGGATCTAATGATGGAGTTAATTGGACTGTTTTAGATGAGCAAGAAAATCAGACGAATTGGACAGTTGGAGAGGTTAGAAACTTCTCATTCAAAAATACAGCCAGTTTTAAGATATATAGAATTAATATAACTAGTAATAATGGCGGTAGTTTAATACAGGTTGCAGAATTGTTAATGTACGAAATATTAGAACAACCAAAAATGAAGTTTTTAGATACTATGTCAGAATCAAATTTCTTGAGTTATGGGCATAACGTGAGAGATGAAATTGATATGCATTTCGAGTTAAGTGAACGTTCTTTTCAGAACAGCAACACCAGCATATTAGGTTCGGGAAAAGTCTTCAAGCAAAAAATAGATACATCAAAAACACCAATCAAGAAAGCATCAATCACATAGTTATGTAAAATGATTGTTTGATTTAGAATTTAGAAAGGAGATGAAGTAATGGCTTTTTACATTAAGACTGAAGCTTTAAACAAAGGCGGTATAGGATTGGTTTGGAATGTAAAACTCAAATCTAAATCTTCTGGTCAATATCTCCCATTAGATTTGAGTAATATATATAGTCATAATATGGATCAAAGGGTAGCAAATATGGGCTTGTTATTTACGAGTACCTCCGAACCTCCATACTATAATGGAGGTGGAAAAGGATATTATATTTTCAAATTCGAATACAGTGGATCTTTCGCACTTGAATTAATTGACTGGTCTAATACTACTTTTGGTAAGTCGTATAACATTTATTTTAGTACTGATGATGTAGACTATAGACTTATTGCTTCCAACACAGCTAATGGAGCGTCAAAAGTGTTTTCTGTTGATATTGAACTAATCTTCAAAAGTACACTTGTAAAAGATAATCAAGGATATAAGTCATTTGATAATAATACTTGGAGTATAGTCAGTTTAGACTCACCTACAGAACAGCAGTATTTGAATAATGGCATTAAAGACATCTCTATCATACGTGAATCCGCATGGTCACAACTTCAAGGAGAAGTGGAACTATGCTACTATACGGATGACATCACAAAAACAGAAGCATTCTTCAACATCGAAACCAATCCTTTTACTCTTGAAGAGGAGTGGGAAGGCAAGGATATTGAAGTGCTTTATTATACTGATGATCCAAATCAAACTGAATTAGTAGTTTCAATCGAAACTGATCCATTCACCCTAGCGGGAGAATGGGAAGATAAAGAGATCAAAATCATCGAATACACTGATGACCCCAACCAAACCGAATCAACGATTACAATTGAAACCGAACCTTTTACCCTCTACGACGAGTTGGGTGATAGTGTAGACGTTTTATACTACACGGACGATCCAACCAAAACATCAGCGGAACTAAATATCACGGCTAACTACTCCCTATTGGATGAACTTGAGGGAGATTTTGACGTGGTTACGTGGACGAATGATGAAGAGGTTATTGCCGGTAATCGGGACATGATGCTGACGTATAACGCGCTACCGTTTGAGCAATTAATTGTGCAACCAACAGACATAGCGTTATATGGAGACGTGAAAAAGGTTGTCGCTACGAAAGTAACGGAGAACAGTCCGGAAGGTATATTAAGAATGGCTGCTTCGTTCGACTCAGGGCTCACATGGAAGACATACCGTTTCAACAAGTGGCTTGATCTGGATATCCAGGATACAACGTTATTCAAAAGAAAAGGAATGAACCTGGACACACTCAACGCCATCCCTGAAAAGGATCTAATAGCTTTAACTCGAATTGCCTACTACTTCGATAGCAGTAAGCACTATGAAAACAGCTATTCGCTTGACGAAGTGAAAATGGTCGTTGATGCACCGCGACATGCAGTGGAGTTTAGAGATATGTCACTGCAACTGTTAAACACCACAGCCACAATCGACCTGACCTTCTCTGGTAACAAACTTACAGGTGTGCTGGATGATGCAGATCAGGGCAAGGTTAAATACCGCGTCTTGTTGAACGGTAAAACGTATTATCCGGCGGATGGCAATTTTACACGACTAGCAGCATCTCCATTCAATATTGAACTCAATATTGACGAGAGAAATGTTAATTTTGGCGAAGAGAATACATTGAAGGTTGAATTTCAGGATTATTGGGGTGCCGTAGACTCACGGGAAATCAAGTTTATCGGATCGTATTCAGGATTAATGTTTATGGACGAGTCTGGAGATTTTCTTTCAGATACCTTTGGTGGTATTTTGAAAAAACTTGATTATGGGGTGATCATTGCCGGACAGACGACGTTAACAAAGAAAGTCAGAATCAAAAACTTGCTTGGTTATGCTGTGGATCATGTTTACCTGGAGATGGATAAGAAATTCGAAACGGATGGTGTTGAAGTCCAATTATCCAGACAGGCCGACCCGTTTCTTCCGATCGATTATCTGACCTATGGTCTGATTCAACCGGAGGATAGCATCGATTTTTATATTCGTATCGCAACGGATATTCATGCCAAGCCGAATCCTAATGGCAATTTTGAAATGAAAGTCACAGCAGACCGGGTGTAGCTCTCAATACAATGAGACAGGAAGTGAGTGGAATTAATAACGGGGAGACTCTATTAGATAGTTATATACATATTAAAAGTCCGGAAAATCGTTTTGCAGCAAAGTATATCCTGTACAATCAGGTGGATGAAGAACTGTCTTCAACCCTAATAGCTGCTACAAGAAAAGTGTCCGAGATCGTCTCTAGTGTATCCGTACGTGTCAGACGGTCACAGGAATTGAGCAATTCGCTATCGGTGATGTACAGGTCGCAAGGAGATCTGGGCGCAACCATTCAAGCGGCATCCAAAGTTGATCTTGAAGGCATGTTGTACGTTCGCCCACATAACCGTGCACACGGCAAATATGAATTACTGGAAGCACCGCGTGTAACTGTTAATCTTAAGCCTGTTGCTGATGCGACCACACGAAGCCAAACTCACCTGCAGACGCTCAACTTTGGTGATACACAGCGTATGATGATCGGTAGAGACGAGATAGAGCAATTCGAATCGTTTATACATTTCGGTGATTTGGATACTAGAATACCTGATCTGTTATATCTGGAAGACGCTAAATTGAGGTTATATTACACAGGAACCCTGGCACCTGGAGCACACATTGAGCTGCATCAGCCTGATACGTTGTGGCGTGAGTACGGGATTACGTATGCGAACAGACCTCAGTCCATTCAGCTCTTATCGTCCAGTTATATCCTGGATACGACTGAACGTTATGTTGAGTTTGATATGATGGCATTACTTCAAATGTGGAGAGAAGGTATTCTTTCGAATGTTGGACTGATTATTCAGTCTAGCGGTAACACGCCGATTTATTTCAACACTCGAGAGTCTTCCAAACCACCTGTTTTGCAGATCAAATATATCACTTCTCAAATCTATTCTATCGGTCGAACCGAAATCGAAAGTGAAATTTTTATTTATGGTGCAGGTCACAAGGACATAGCTTCAACGTTAGTTGTACACAGTGATATTGGGCTGGACTGGCTCAAATCTCAGTTGTACGTCCACCGTTATCAGGATCACATGCATCATGATATACCTCAAGTAATCGCGGTCAGCCGTCCGGACGTGGATGTAGATCTGATAGTAGCTAAACGTATAGATGCAGAACTGGATTCGAACATTTCTATTGCTGAAAGTAGGACAGAAGAGAAGGAAACATGGGTTTCTATTTCTAAGCCCGAGCTTCATTCGCAGTTCATTACTGCTATACGAACAACTAAGGATACAGACGGTAATCTTGCCGTTAGAACAGGTCTGGACGACGAAAAAACTGTAGAAATCGCAGTGTCTCATCCTGACTTACCTTCAGTTATTACGGTAGATAGACAAATGTCTCTAGTCAGTACGTTAACGATATCACAGCTGCTCGATGATGGACGGGATACGAGTTTAATTGTATCCGTACCAGATCTTCATGCTTCATTGGAAGTCTCCAATTATATAAAAGCAACTTCAACGTTGGGGTCTTTGCTTACGGTCATGTACGACGGTGATTCGATTGTGATTTCGGAGATTACGGTTAATAAGCCTGATCTGAATAGTGTTCTTCAAGTCAGAGCATTAAATCATGATGAGAGGGCAGGCAGTCTTGAGATTCCTTATTTGGCAGAACAGCTTGGGCAATTATATATTTCCAGACCTGATGTGCTTTCCAGCATTGAGGTCAAGTATATGGATGTTTTGGATGCACATATTAGTATCAAGGAAAGAGAATACTTGGATAGCTATCTTCAGGTGCGAGAGTGGAAGGATATGCGGTCTACAGTAGATGTGAGACAGATTGTCGATATGGCTACTGAAGTGACAATTTCCAAGCCTGATCTGGCCGCGTATGTCTTACCAAGAGTTATTGCGAATGTAGAGTTAGATTCGATCACAAGTATCCGTAAACGGGATGCCGGTGATTTAGTGACCACAGTAATTGTGAAGAGTCCAGGAAATCAAGCGTATTTTTACATTTTATAAAATGAGTTAATTATCAAAGGGGGCATTGGCCCTCTTTTTTTGCGTTTAGGCTTTGCCCAACTCTATGCATCTGTACTTTATTGTGTAACAGTCATCTTCTCGTTATGATACAATGTGTTCATCATACATTAAGGAATGAAGACCATGCAACAAGGGGACAGTGTATTTGAACAGATTATGAAGCAGAAAAGATTGAAGCCTATCAAGCCTGAAACTACAAAAGTTCTAGTTAAACCAATACATAAAAAGAAACTAGCTCAGGAGCAATTAAGTGATTTGGATGTCCAGTTCAAAAAGTCGGTAGCTGAATCAATAGATAGAAGTGTACTTCATAGACGTGTACTGGGAATTAGAAGAGAGTTAACGGAGATAAGGCGATTAAAGAATGATGAGCATACGTTTTAAGGTAGGCCCAATTCGACTCACCTTAGACGACGCTTTAATCCGTTTTCATATGGTGTGAATTCCATTTATAGTATATTTTAACCAGTTAAATTTATGATAGCAAAGACGTAGAAAAAGATATAGACGCCGATGCGGTTGCTTTTGAATCTAATTGGGTGAGGGTCAAAAATAACCATCTCCACCTCCTGAAACAGAGATAGTTGATTGATGATAGGTGGTGATTATATACTTGCGCCCTCTGTTTTTTATTTTCTTGCGATATATTGATGTATTGATTATTTCTAATAGCTTTATCTGAAAGTGGAGAGGAACGAACAACAGGTTCTCTATTGCTACTACAGTCTTTTTTCGGTGATATCTTTTGTTGTTTTCTACATCCACAACCATGTTTAGTATTGGTCTTCGTGTTCGTACTTAAAGTTGTTAGAGGAGAATCTGCCTGAATCTTATAATAATAGTTATATGGTTTAAAAGAGATAAACGTAAAGAAACAAATTGAATCTAAAATGAAAGATTAATTCTATGCTGGTATTTAAGGCCTATTTCAAGCGGGATGAAATGGCAATTATTTAAAGACATTAGTCATTATTTACTATATAATTAGCAATGTAAATAATACATTAGGAGGTAGTGTTTTGAAGTTGTTAAGAATTTTAGCTTGGTTATTCGTTCCTTTCATTATGATTTTTGTCTCATGGAAGAAGCTTGGCAAGGTTGCGAAAATCGGCGGTGCTATATGGGCTGGCTTTATTTTATTGATAATTGTGATACCAACTGAGGAAAAGCCAAACGTGACAGCAACCGTAGAAACAGATGCAGTGGCCTCACAGGAAAAAGCACCAAAAGTGGAAAAGGCAGTTGCTGTGGTTGATACAAAAACCGAGAAAAAAGATGATCAAAAGGCTAAAGAAGAGGCTAAGCTGAAAAACGAAACTGACGCTGCTGCTAAAAAAGCCAATCAAAAAGAAGTATTAGCATTTGAAAAATCTGTTTATGCATTAGAAGAGACTATGTCTCCAATTATGAATACATATCAAGAAGCTATGACAGGCTTAGGAAATGGTACGGTTGACATCTATACTGTCTATGAAGCAACAGAAAATGCACAGAAGGCCGCCAAACACTTGCAGAGCAAATTCTATAATTTAGATGTTCCAGAAAATCTCCCTAAAGATGTGAAACAAATGTTGAATGCAACGGCTTCGAACTTGAGTACAGCCTATTATTCTAAAGGTAAAGCATTCGATGCAGTTCTTGAGTTCTTGGACGATCAGAAGCCCAGTCATATGTCCAAATTTAAAGAAGAAATCTCTATGGCAGATTCATTTGTTATGAAGGGTATTTTGAAATTAATGGAAGCGAAAACTGCTGTTGGATTAGAGGTAGATTCAAAATAGGTTAATATTAGAATAAAAATGAGATGCCCGTTATAGGGCATTTTTTCATTTTTAAAAGATTAATTTTAACAGTAACTAAGCAGTCCTAATAGATCTCTTTTTTTATTTTATGAGAAATTAAAAAGAAGTCCAGTTCGTACTATATCGCATTTTTTGTCCTGTTAAAAAGCTGCCTCATTTCTGAGGTGGCTTTTCATATTCCAATGAAAGTGTATATCTATATCTAAGTCTGCGAGGAGAATTACCAACAGTATATTTGAACTGTAAGTACCTACATTTTCTCAAACACGGCTGGTGTCCACACGACAATCCAGAATGAGGCATACAATTATCGTGACCTGTGGAAGAGGAGGTGGATCGGGAAATTATGGTGACGATGGAGCCCATTGTAGTTGGAGAGCATGTATTGGTAGGGGTAGAAGTCAAGCTGCCCAAAACAACGTTGTTGACTATTAACACATCCAAAGGATATATCATGTGCGGAGCACTCGACGTGGGATTACTTAATGAGAAGCTCGGGGATCGCAAAATTATTGCGGCTCGGGCGGTTGGTGTGCGTACACTGGAGCAATTGTTGCATGCACCTATGGAGTCGGTGACAACAGAAGCCGAGGCCATGGGCATTACGGTTGGCATGACGGGTGTAGAGGCTTTGTTGAAAATGATCTAAGACGCTAAAGAAGGGCTCCCCATATGGGAAGCCCTTCTTTAGCGTCTTAGCGTTCTAATACAGAGCCTGGCACATCGTAAGTACTAACGCTATACACGACAATCTCTTCTTGAATACTCTTATTAAATTAAGCTTCTTCCTTTGCGAACAAGGCAGCCAGGTTTTCTTGGAAAGGAGCGCGAACAACGCCTTTTTCCGTGATAATAGCTGTTACATATTCGTTAGGCGTTACGTCAAATGCTGGGTTGTATACTTTAACACCCTGCGGTGCTGTACGTTTGCCAAATCCTTCAGTGACTTCTTCCGCAGCGCGTTCCTCAATCGGAATGAGGTCCCCGGATGGAGTGGACAAGTCGATAGTCGACAATGGGCTGGCTACATAGAACGGAATATTGTGAGCTTTGGCAAGCACAGCCACGCTGTATGTTCCGATTTTGTTAGCTACATCGCCATTGGCAGCAACACGATCTGTTCCGACGATAACGGCTTGAATCCAGCCTTTGGACATCACCATGCCTGCCATGTTATCACAGAGCAGCGTAACGTCAATGCCGGCTTGCTGTAACTCAAATGCAGTCAGGCGTGCACCCTGAAGTACGGGACGAGTTTCGTCTGCAAATACCTTCAGGTGAATGCCACGTTCCTGTGCGAGATACATTGGAGCAGTTGCCGTACCATATTTCGCAGTAGCTAGTCCACCTGCATTACAGTGAGTGAGTACACCCATACCATCTTCGAACAATGGCAGTGCATTCTCACCGATCATGCGGCATACTTCTTCGTCTTCTTTCTGAATCAACAGAGCTTCTACTTCAAGAGCATCATTGCCCTCATCCAGGCTCAGGCCGGATTCAACGACCTCATTTGCTTTTTGCATCATGCGATCCAGTGCCCAGAAAAGGTTCACCGCTGTTGGTCGGGAAGTAGCCAGATGAGCACATATGGATTTTACGTGATCCAACCAACCTTGAACGGTTGTTCCGTCATAAGATTTGGCACCCAATACAACACCAAATGCAGCAGCAATACCAATCGCCGGAGCACCGCGCACTTTCATGGAGTGGATGGATTCCCATACTTCCTCGGGTGTATACAATTTCAACATGAGGATCGTTTCGGGCAGCAGACGCTGGTCAAGCATTTCAAGCTTGTCCTTTTTCCAGATGAGAGAGGACAGAGGCTGATATTCAGGGGTTGTCATGGGTGGTTCCTCCGTTCCTTATGTTAAACCTTAGTAGTAGTAGTAACAGCTGTGGATACAATATCCAGTACTTCGCCGATGGTATTCAAGCGACGATTGTTCTTGATCAACGCTTTACCAATGGACAATGCTTTACGCTGAGCATGTTCACGTTCAGTTGCATTTGGAATGGTATCTATATCCGCCACGTGAGCGAGTCCTACGATACGACGAACCATTTTGGCACCTGCAAAGCCGATCGAATCTCTGAACAATTGTTGCACATACAGATCCTGATAGCCTGGCGTTTTTGCCATCGGATCAACGAGGTCGTTAACCCAGAGGGCACGGAAACGAGATTCGAATTCAGTCCATACATCACGAACCATAATCAGTAAAAGCGTCTCACGCTCACGCAAAGCAGACATATCCTGTATCCATCCTGGCAGGGATGCGTAATTCAAGAGCAGGTTCGCAAGGACTGCACCGACATCAAATCCCATGGGGCCGTAATATGCAAATTCGGGATCGATGACTTTAGTTGATTCAGGTGTAACAAAAATACTGCCTGTATGCAGATCTCCATGAAGCAATGCCTGCCCATGTGTTAGGAATTTTTCCCGCAGCAAGGCCACTTCAAGGTGAAGCACTCCATCTGTGCGAAGGGCTTCAGCCTCGTCCTCAATGTAAACATCATAATTATTTTTCTCGGCGATCCGGTAGGGTTCATCAAAGATCAGATCCTCCGTTATTTTGCATTGGTCCGGATTAATGAATCTGCCCTGTTGTTCCTTCTTCAATTGCTGATCCATGCCCAAGTCGGATGTGAAAAACAGCGTTCTTGCCATGAATTCCCCAATATGCTGTGCAAAAAGAGGATAGGAAACACCTTCGATCAGGCCTTTACGCATGATCACATGATCACTCAGATCTTCCATAACCGTTAACGCGAGGTCATCATCGTAATGATACACTTCGGGTACCATCCCTGGACACAGACGATACTCTTCCTGCAGAATCTCACGTTCAATGCGGGCACGTACCAGAGAGAGCGGCCATGATTCTCCAACCACTTTCGCATAAGGAAGCGCCTGTTTGATAATGATACTTTTATCGGAGTTCTGATCCGTGATGTGGAATACCAAATTCAGATTGCCATCGCCGATCTCGTGACAATCCAGATTCGCATCTGCCGCAAATGGACCCGGTAATGTTTTGGCCAGTTCAATTGCATCCTGGGGGGTAAACGGGCGATATTGGGACAAAGGTGCCACCTCCATATATATGAAGAAACAGGAAAACCCACTTCTTTGCTTGGTATATGTCAGTATATCGGAAATAACGCGGTTTTTGAACTTTTTTTTGAGACAAGTCAAGTCGATCCTGATTCGAACTTCCGGTTCAAGGGTAAAAACAAATAGGCCGGACGGTTGAGAGAAACGCCGTTAACAAGCCTCTCCACTACATGTGGTGACACATTATTAACTCTCTGTTATGCATTGCGGGACAACCTGCTTATCATGGCATGACAGACTAATTTTAAATAAAGGATGGGATTAATATGGCTACAAAAAACAAAACAGATCAAGCGAAATCGGTGGAACAAGTACTTAATCGTCAGGTAGCTAACCTGAACGTATTGTATGTTAAAATCCATAACTATCACTGGTATGTTAAAGGACCTAACTTCTTCACGTTGCATGTGAAATTCGAAGAGTTCTACAACGAAGTTACGGTGCAAATGGATGAAATCGCAGAGCGTATCCTTACGCTGAAAGGTAGCCCGGCGGCTACAATGAAAGAGTATCTGGAGCTTTCCTCTATCCAGGAAGCAGCAGGCGGAGAAGACGCAAAAACAATGGTGCAAAACCTGATCGAGGACTTCGCTACACTTTCGAATGAATATCAGGAAGGTATCGAAGTTGCAGATGCAGCTGAAGATCAACCAACATCCGATATGCTGACAGGTTTCAAGGCTGACCTTGAGAAACACATGTGGATGCTTCGCTCTTTCCTGGGTTAATATAGCCAAGATTTTGCCTAATACAAATGGTCTCTTACGTAAGCTTTCTGAGCCTGGATCATGTTGTCAGAAACGCCCTGAGCGTCTATACTGCTGACAAGAACGATAGGGGAGGGGACCGCTTATGTTAGAACCAACGATACCGGCTTTAAAAGAATGGGCTTCTGCAATCAAAGCACTGGAAACGGGTCGCCAGATTATGGTGATGCGCAAAGGTGGCATTGTAGAGGAAACCCGACATTTTGAGCTGAAAAGTCCAGCGTTTTATCTGTATCCGACTTATGAACATCAGCGTAAAGAACTGATTAAGTCCTCGGATCAATCCTATGTTGAAGAATCACTGGCCGAATGGGTGCCCGAAGCTTCGACAATCCGTATTACTGCATATGCCGAAGTAACGCAGGATCTGGAGATACGAGATCAGGAGATGCTGGATCGACTTCTTGACTTTCATATGTGGACAGCGGATTTTGCCGATGACCGTTTGAAATGGAAACGGAAAGATCCGCTCCATGTATTGATTTTACGTGTGTACCTTTTGAAAGAACCGATGGAAATCCCCGTACTGCCTGAATATAACGGTTGCCGTTCATGGATTTCTATTCCGAATGGTCCGGTGCCGCGCGAAATGACGCCGGTGGTGGACGTTGCGGATTTTGACGAACAGGTACAGAAGATTAGCGAGATGCTCAAATTGTAAATGGTAACGTTATTTAACGGAGGGACTTGTCCATAATATGGATGAGTCCTTTTTTTAGATTAGTGTACAGCAGATGACATAAAAGCTTGAATTGCTGTGATTTTTCTCACTGTGCATTTGTGCTTAAGATGTTTTCTGATTTGATTCAATTTGTCTTTTACTATAGAATCAGAAAGAATAAGGTTTCATGCAATGGACAAAGGTTCTTAGGAAATGACTTGATTATCATTGAGAATCAGTTTAGAATTATTCTAAAGTGTTCTTGCTTTAAGAATCGAGTACAGGAGAAATTCAGGGGAAGCCCTGTTCAGATATAATAGGCGCTTTTTCGTTTTCGACAACTAACATCAATTTAATCAATGGAGGGAAACAATACACATGGCTACGAATTTCGTCATTGAAGGTCTGAAAGCGACGATCGAAGGTAAGGAAATCCTGAAAGGCATCAACCTGGAAATGAAAGGTGGAGAAATCCACGCAATCATGGGGCCAAACGGAACAGGTAAATCCACTCTGGCTTCTGCATTGATGGGTCACCCTAAATATGAAGTAACAGACGGTAAAATTACACTTGATGGTGAAGATGTATTGGATATGGCTGTAGATGAGCGCGCACGTGCAGGTCTCTTCCTGGCTATGCAATACCCAAGTGAAATTGCAGGTGTTACAAACTCCGACTTCTTGCGTAGTGCAATTAACGCACGTCGTGGCGAAGGTAACGAGATCTCCCTGATCAAGTTCATTCGTCAAATGGAAGGTAAAATGAAAGAACTCGACATGAACCCTGAGTTCGCTCACCGTTACCTGAATGAAGGTTTCTCCGGTGGTGAGAAAAAACGTAACGAGATTCTGCAAATGATGCTGCTTGATCCGAAAATCGTAGTACTTGATGAAATTGACTCCGGTCTGGACATCGATGCTTTGAAAATCGTGGCTGACGGTGTGAACGCTATGAAGAGCGAAGACCGTGGCTTCCTGATCATCACTCACTACCAACGTCTGTTGAACTACATTACGCCTGACTATGTTCACGTAATGATGCAAGGTCGTATCGTGAAATCCGGCGGACCTGAATTGGCTCACCGTTTGGAAGCGGAAGGGTATGACTGGGTAAAGGCAGAGCTGGGAATTACAGACGAAACTGTAGGCCAAGAAGCGTAAAGACAAAACGGAGGAGGATTAATTAATGACTACACAAACAATTCTTCCGGTTGAATCTGAAGCGCTTCGCGCCTTGTCGGAAAGCAACAATGAACCCGGCTGGTTGACCGAACAGCGGCTTGAAGCTTTAAAGCTTGCGAGCGGGCTTGCGCTTCCTAAACTGGAAAAACAAAAAATCGAACGCTGGAATGTCAGCGAGTACGGAACATATAAAACAAGTGAAGCCATTTCTTCTTTGACAGAAGTACCTGCTTCTATCAAAGATCTGGTTCAGGATCAAGCTGAAGGCAGTCTGGTTATCCAGCGCAATTCCGGTACGGTATACTCCAAGGTGTCTGCTGATCTGGCAGCAAAAGGAGTTATCTTCACGGATCTGGCTACAGCGGTTCGCGAACATGGCGATCTGGTAAAACAATATCTGAACACAGCAGTTAAAGCGGATGAGCATTCCCTCGCTGCATTACATGCGGCACTTTGGAATGGCGGGGTCTTCCTGTATGTTCCGAAAAATGTCGAAATCGAAGTACCACTGCAAGCAGTGTTGCTTACGGATGACGCATCTGCAACGTTTGCACCTCACGTGCTTGTTGTTGTAGAAGCAAACAGTTCAGTAACTTATGTTGATAACTATGTATCTGGCGAATTGTCCGCACCTGTTTTCCATAATGGTGTTGTGGAAGTATTCGCAAAATCCGGTGCTAAAGTACGTTTCGCATCGGTTCATCAACTGAGTGTGAATGTAACTGATGTTTCATTCCGTCGTGCAGTGTTAGAGAATGATGCTTCCATAGAGTGGATTGTAGGCGAAATGAACAATGGCGACACAGCGAGCAACACGATGACCGTGCTGAAAGGCAATGGATCAAGTTCTGATTCCAAAGTCATCGCTGTAGGTTCCGGTTCGCAGAAAATCAACTACACCACAGAAGCTCGTCACTTCGGCAAGAATACACCAAGTCAGATGATTACACGTGCAGTTATGCGTGAAGAAGCATCTGCAATCATTAACGGAATCACGAAGATTGAGAAAGGCGCTACCAAAGCCGATGGACAGCAGACAGAGAAAGTGTTGATGCTGAGCCCTAAAGCACGTGGAGATGCGAACCCAATCCTCCTTATTGATGAAGATGATGTAACAGCAGGTCACGCGGCTTCTGTTGGTCAAGTCAATGCCGAGCAGATTCATTACTTGATGTCGCGCGGAATTAACCGTACGGATGCCGAACGCCTGATCATCTATGGCTTCCTGGCTCCGGTGGTGGCGGATATTCCTCTGGAAGCACTGCGGACCCAATTGCAGTCCCTGATTGAGAAGAAGCTGGGACAATGAACCCATCCATTCGCGAGCAGTTCCCGATCCTCCACCAGGAAATTAACGGACACCCGCTCGTATATTTAGATAGTGCTGCAACTTCACAGAAGCCTCATGCTGTGATCGAAGCAGTCAAACATTATTATGAGTATGAGAACTCCAACGTACACCGTGGTGTTCATACCCTTGGAAGCCGTGCAACGGACGCTTACGAAGGCGCACGTGAGAAGGTAGCCAAGTTCATCAATGCCCGCAGTACACAGGAGATTATCTTTACTCGCGGTACAACGACAGCCCTCAATCTGGTGGCTTCATCGTACGCCCGCGCCAATTGCAAAGAAGGCGATGAAATTGTTATCACGCAAATGGAGCACCATAGTAATCTGATTCCTTGGCAGCAAGTTGCCAAGGAGACAGGTGCAACATTGAAATACATTCCGCTTCAGCCTGACGGTCATATTGAATTGGCTGATGTTGAGAAGACGATTACGAACAATACTAAAATTGTAGCAATCGCTTATGTATCCAATGTTATGGGTCTGATCCATCCAGTGAAACAAATTGCTGAAATTGCACACCGCAATGGTGCTGTCATCGTTGTTGATGGCGCACAAAGCACACCTCACATGAAGGTGGACGTTCAGGATCTGGACTGTGATTTCTATGCATTATCCGGTCATAAAATGTGCGGACCAACCGGAATCGGTGCACTCTACGGCAAAAAGGCGCTGCTGGAGTCCATGGAACCCATTGAGTTCGGTGGTGAAATGATTGATGATGTGGGTCTGTACGAATCCAACTGGAAAGAGCTTCCCTGGAAGTTCGAAGGTGGAACCCCGATTATCGCAGGTGCGGTAGGGTTGGGAGCTGCCATTGATTTTCTGGAGCAGATTGGTATGGATGAGATCGCACATCATGAAAGTGTGCTGGCAGCTTATGCAACAGAACGACTGGCCGAGATCGATGGGTTAACCATCTATGGCCCAGCCAAGCGGCATGTGGGTGTTGTTACCTTTAATCTGGGGGATGTTCATCCGCATGATGTGGCAACCGTGCTGGATGCGAGTGGCGTAGCCATTCGTGCCGGACACCATTGCTGTCAACCGCTAATGCGCTGGCTTGAAGTTAGCTCAACAGCTCGTGCCAGCTTCTATCTATACAACAACGAACAAGATGTAGATCGGCTTGTCAGCGCCTTAATCCAGACAAAGGAGTATTTTGGCGATGCAACTTGATGATCTGTACAGACGTGTTATAATGGACCACTACAAAAACCCGCGTAACCGCGGAACATTTGATAATGACGCTGTCACGGTGAATTTGAACAATCCAACGTGCGGCGACCGGATTTCACTGCAAATTTTGCTGAAAGACGGAATCGTCCAGGAAGCCAAATATACGGGTGAAGGCTGCTCCATCAGCATGTCCTCTGCATCGATGATGACAGAGGCCGTCAAAGGCAAAACGATGGAACAAGCACTCGATATCGCTAACCGTTTTTCCTCACTGATGAAAGGTGAAGAAGTCGATTTCGACGATTATGAAGATCTCGAAGCCCTATCCGGTGTGAACAAGTTCCCTGCACGCATCAAATGTGCCACTCTGGCCTGGAATGCATTACGCAAAGGGATTGACGAAGAGAACAAAGTACAATAACGATAGGGAGGTAGAGCAAGATGGCTAAAAAAGCACCAGAAATGGAAGAGTACAAATATGGTTTTCGCGACGAGCACAAATCCATCTTTCAAACCGGTAAAGGTCTGACTGCAGAAGTAGTTACCGAAATTTCCAAGATTAAGAACGAACCGGAATGGATGTTGGAATTCCGTTTAAAATCCTTGAAACAATTCGAAAAGATGCCAATGCCGAAATGGGGCGGAGATCTCGACGGATTGGATTTCAATGAAATTCAGTACTACGTTCGTGCTTCTGAAAAACAAGGTAAAACATGGGAGGAAGTTCCTTCCGAAATCAAGGAAACCTTTGATAAATTGGGTATCCCTGAAGCAGAGCAAAAGTTCCTTGCAGGTGTATCGGCTCAGTATGAATCCGAGGTTGTATACCACAACATGCAAAAGGAATTGGAAGACCAAGGTGTAATCTTCATGGATACCGACACGGCTCTCAGAGAGCATCCGGAAATCCTGCGTGAATATTTTGCAACGGTTATTCCACCAGCAGATAACAAATTTGCTGCTTTGAATAGTGCGGTATGGTCCGGAGGAAGCTTTATCTACGTGCCTAAGGGCGTTAAATGTGAAGTACCTCTGCAAGCCTACTTCCGGATTAACTCCGAGAATATGGGACAATTCGAGCGTACACTCATCATTGCGGACGAAGACAGCTTCGTTCACTATGTAGAGGGATGTACAGCTCCAATCTACAGCACGAACTCACTGCACAGTGCGGTTGTTGAGATCATCTGTAAGAAAAATGCTCGTGTTCGTTACACAACGATTCAAAACTGGGCACCAAACATCTACAACCTCGTTACGAAACGTGCGGTTGCTGAAGAAAATGCTACGATGGAATGGGTCGATGGTAACATCGGTTCCAAACTGACGATGAAATATCCAGCGGTTGTACTGAAAGGCCGTGGAGCTAAAGGTTCCGTACTCTCCATCGCTGTAGCTGGTAAAAACCAGCATCAGGATGCAGGTGCGAAAATGATCCACTTGGCTCCGGATACAACATCTACGATTGTTTCCAAATCCATCAGTAAACATGGTGGTAAAGTAACGTACCGTGGTTTGGCTTCCTTTGGGCGTCAAGCTGAGGGCGCGAAATCCAACATCAAGTGTGATACACTCATTCTCGATAATGAGTCCACATCAGATACAATTCCTTACAATGAGATCATGAATGATAACATCATGCTGGAGCATGAAGCTACAGTATCCAAAGTGTCTGAGGATCAACTCTTCTACCTGATGAGCCGTGGTCTGACTGATGCAGAAGCAACACAGATGATTATCATGGGCTTCATTGAGCCATTCACGAAGGAATTGCCAATGGAATACGCCGTTGAGATGAATAGATTGATCAAATTCGAAATGGAGGGCTCCATTGGTTAATCCAATGCAGCGCCTTTTGAAGCCGTAAAGCTGAAGCTAGTTGCTGATGTTAAGCGGTAGATATCGTTTTATGTGATCGAATACCCTCTAGAACAGACTTTCTAAAAAGTCTCTCTAGGGGGTATTTTTATTCAAAAAATCTGGGGATAACAGTGATCAGAAGATTATTTGTTATCGGAGTGGCAAGCGACTCTCCAATTACATAAAGGAGCACTCGGACGGGAACGCAGTTATCGTATTCGGGGATACCAATACACGGTACACCCGTGCCGCTGACAATATAGAGCTACTCATGTCTGAGAATGGTTTAAGAGATCCGTGGATCGATTTGATTCGTGGTGGGAGTATTCCCGCTGATGGAGACGCCCTTATGGATGCAAGCAATTTAAATGGACCCAACTATGAGATCGTGGACAAAATTTTGTATCGCGGAAGTAAAGCATTGTCCCTTAATGCACAGAGCTACCGTTTGGAAAATCAAACATTTGTTGACCCGAGTGGGAAGCAACTCTCCGATCATTATCCGATTACAGCGGAATTTGTGTACAGCACATCTTCTCAGTACCAACTAAGTTCAACAATCGGAGGATCCGGAGGAACTGGGTTTAATGATCTGAATCAGATTCCCGATGCCAGACCTAGCTCAGTGGTGCTTAACTCGGGCAATCGTGTAGACGGCATTTCAACGCTGTACAGGGATGGAACGAACCTGGTACATGGTGGTCAATCCAACATTGCCACACTGAACTTGGCAGACGGAGAGTACTTAACCGAGGCAACAATTGGTCAGGGGACACGTAATGGAGATAAACGGATCTTTTACGTGGAGTTGTCCACCAATCTTGGAAATAAAGTAGAAGGCGGACAAAAGACCACAGAACAAATCAAACTTGAGGCACCAGCGGGGTGGTACATTGCCGGATTTTATGGAAGAGCAGGACAGGAATTGGATCAGCTAGGCGTCATATACAGACCTCTGAATTAGAAGTGAGCAGTGGTTAAAATGAAATAATAATATATACATCTCATAGAGTGTTCATATTAGCACAGCGCCGCTTGGAATATACCGTTGGAGAGACCATAAGGTTTCCTTAATGATATTCTGAGCGGTATTTTTGTGGAATAAAATAAGACCAATAGCACAAGCCATTTCATAGATTTAAGCATTTAATGATAGAAAAGGATGTGAGTGTATGAGCGTGAACCCTTTCGAGGGATATCGGATTACAAGTTCATTCGGCTATCGAATTCATCCTATTCATGGTGGACAGACATTCCACCGCGGAATTGATCTCGTGACAGAGCCTTGGAATGGCCCCGTCTATGCCTTTATGGAAGGTAGGGTACGTTTTGCTTCCGAAGGAGTTACAGGCTCCGGATTCGGTGGTTATGGGCTTACAGTTGCAATTCAAGATCATCGCGGTTACTTGCATTGTTATGCTCACCTTTCGCGGATTGCCGTAAACGTTGGGCAGCGGGTGAAGAGAGGCCAGCTTATCGGTAATCAGGGAAGCACGGGTCAGAGTACCGGCCCGCATGTACATTATGAGATCCGGAAAACCAGCGCGCCATCTTACGGATATACTGCCAGCGAAGATGGTGTGACAGAACCGGGTGTGTATCTACAGGCCGAATACGGAACTGCATCTCAGGAACAGGAGGCTCCGCCGATGACGACTGAGCAGAAGAAAATGTTTGAAGCCATGCAGAAAACGCTGGAGATTCAAGGGGGATGGATTCAGCAACAGGAGCAACTTTCCAATATGGATTGTCCCGCATGGGCTCAACAAGCATTTGATTATTATCGACCGTTTATTATGAATGACAAAGGCAGTTATGAATTTTGGAGATTACTTGTTATCATGTACCGCAAGGAAAAAGGCATCCAGGTTCATTCGGAGTCCGATATATAGATCCCTGCAAAGAACAGGGAGTAGCAAAAGGCTAACCCACTCAGGTAGATGCAGACAGACAACCATTTATCGAATGTTGCCTGTTCGCCCGGTTCATTCCAACGGAAACGTCATATGTTAGGGTATACCTGATGAAGAGGAGGCAATCACATGAGCGAAGTAGGATATGGCTGTGGTGGCAATGTAGGCGGAGTAGGCGGCGTTGGTGGATACAATATGTTCACAAACACTGGTGCAATCTTGGTACTGTTCATTCTGTTGGTTATCATTACAAAAGCATTCTGTGTGTAATCCAACATGATTGAATCGGAATAGACAAAAGGGAAGCCGATTACGGCTTCCCTTTTGTCATATGCCAACCTATAAGTTGGTTATTTCAGTTACTATGGGGTTCTTCGTATACATGCTGTGTACAATGAACAGTTATTGTACATAAATCTCAACGATAGCAATATCTCTTTCTTTCGCTAAATCGATAAAGGCCGTAGAGGTCTGAACGAGTGGTCGGAAATAATCCGCAGGATTATTCATGACAATGAGTCCCGTCTGACCCGTGGTGAGCAGAACCCTTTTACCGATAAAATTAGGCAGCATGTGCTTGATCAGTTCCTGTGTTGCTTCAGCATTTAACTGACCAAAGCTGAGGCTGTACAGCTCACACAGAACAGAGATCAGTTCCTGTTTGGTCTGGTATACCCGATTCGTCGTCATGGCGCTGTAAACGTCTGCTACAGCAGTTATACGGGAATAGGGGTGGATCTCGTCTCCTCGCAGTCCATGAGGATAACCACTTCCATCCTCGCGCTCATGATGTTGAAGTGCAACCGTTGCCAGAATTTCATCCTGCGTGGATTCTTTAATGATATCGTACCCATAGAATGTGTGTTTCTTCATTTCGTCAAATTCTTCCGTAGTCAATTTACCAGGTTTATGTAAAATCTCAGAAGGAATCTTGGACTTGCCGATATCATGAAGATATCCTGCTTTGGCTACCGTTAGACATTCCTCGGGGTTGTAACCCATCCAGCCGGCGATATAAAAAGCGAGCATTCCGACTTGCAATGAATGGTTGTACGTATAATCGCTATCCCCGTCCAGCATAAGCAACAAGGAGACAACATCTTTTTGTTTTTCCAACTGTTCTGTTAGGGTAAACAAAATCTCATCGACCTGTGTCTCATCAATAAAACCCTTCTCCATCGCTTGTTGAAATAGAGATTCAGTACCTTTGATCGTATCGTTAAACAAATTAGTTAACAGACGGGTTTGATCGGAAGGTAAGGTTTGTGCATCAGAGTGTAGGTCGGATGGTGTGTGTTCTACATCTGCGTACTCGATTCCATGTTGCAACAGTTTGGATAGGTCATCTTCACTGAGGGTGGAACCTTTCATCAGCATGTGGAGACCCGAACTGTTGTATACATCATTTTGTAACAGGTCACCCGGTTTAAGATCAGTAACATGCACTCTCACGTATAAACCACCTTTTCTCGACTAATATCGACACATATAATTATAATAACAAGAAAAAAATGGGTTGACAACGACTTATTTACTATTAACCCACTCTGTCTAAAAAGGTGTAAAGGCTCATTGTTTAGTTCTCCATGGGGTTCCATGGTCCTAATTGATGCCCCTTCCATTCAGATCCATCTTCCCAAATTTCCTTTTTCCAGATCGGAACGGTCTGTTTCAGTCTCTCTATGGCGTAACGGCTTGCATCATAACAGTCGTTGCGATGAGGCGAGGAAACAGCAATGACTACACTAATCTCTGCCACATCTACTTTGCCGATTCGGTGACTGATTGCACATAACACACCAGGCCAGCGATCGGAGATTTCCACACCAATGGCTGCCATCTGAGAAAGAGCCATCGGCACATAGGCCTCGTATTCAAGATGAACGGTGCGCTGTTCACCGGTCATTTCACGAGTTGTACCTACAAAAGTAAGAGCTGCCCCGTGATTCGGGGTAATCACTAGCGCCGTTGTTGCTTCCACGGACAAAGTGGATTCTGTAATTAGAAATAAGCCATCTTCAGTCCGATGCTCTGGAACGGTAGAGCGAAGCTGTTCATCGGATATATCCGTACCATCGCCTCCAGAGACGGGAGGGATCAACGCAAGTTCATCTTCTGAGCTAAGTATAGTATCGGCAGGAGCGTACTGCTGGTTAACTGCCAAAAAGGATGTCCTTATCTGAGAAGCTGCCTCTGGGTAGGCCAGACTCAGTTTTTCTTTTAAATCGGCAGCGGTTGGAATGTCTCCAATGTACTCAAACTCCAGAAGGGATGTATTTAAACGTTCTGCAATGCCTGCAAATAGTTGAATTGTCAATTTCATAGATATGACTCACCTCTTTTTGATCTCTAAACCCTATAAATATATCATAACGACGCGGAAAATGTTATGCTTATCCATTAGAAGAATGAACGTTTATTGAAGAGCAGGGGAGGCGGTGTGATGAGCACCAGGGAGAAGCAAAAGTTAACGATTCTGCACACCAACGACATTCATAGCCACTTCGGCTCCATGAGCACCATCGCCGCTATGATCAATGAGGAACGTGACCAAGGTGGCAACTTCCTTGTATTGGATATCGGCGATCATATGGACCGGATGGCCGTTGAAACAGAGGGAACACTGGGTACGGCTAATGTTGATGTTATTAACCTGACGGGCTACGATGCCATTACAATCGGTAACAACGAAGGACTAACCTTTACGCCAGCTCAGCTCTCACAGTCCTACGCTGGACTTCTGTGTCCTGTGGTATGCAGCAATGTTGTGGAGCAAGATACTGGACTTGCGCCAGTGTGGATGAAACCTTCTCTAATTGTGGAGAAAGGTCCATTTCGCGTTGGTCTGCTGGGGGCAACGGCCCCTTTTACCACGTTTTACGAATTGCTCGGGTGGGATGTTCTGGACCCTGTGGAGTCATTAAGAGCTCAAGTGGAAGCATTACGTGATGAAGTAGATGTTGTGGTTATTCTTTCTCATCTGGGGCTTTCGACAGATCGGAGACTGGCGGAGCAGATTACTGGAATTGATGTTATTCTCGGTGGACATACCCATCATGTTCTCGAAGAACCTTTAGTCATTGGTCAGACCGTGCTGGGCGCAGCTGGAAAATTTGGCCAATGGCTTGGGAAAGTGGTTCTGGAACGAATAAGTGTGGGAGAACCTCTCCATCTGGTAAGTAGCGGTTGTATGGCTGCCAAGAGTATATTACTGGATGATCAGGTCGCGCTGGCAATCGCTACGAATCGTACGGAGGCCGAAAGGACACTCAATCAGACGGCAGTGATAACGGATCGGGTGCTGCCCATCACGTATGACCGGGAGTCCCCGTTTGCAACCTTGCTTGCACAAGCTGTACGTCATTTCACGGGGGCACAGCTGTCTCTGGTGAATGCAGGTCAGCTTCTCGGAGATCTTCCACAAGGTAATATTACAAAAGGAATGTTGCATTCCCTATGTCCATCTCCTATAAATGCTTGTACAATATGCTTGAGTGGAAGTTATATTCGTGAAGCACTTGAGCAGTCCTTGTTGGACGAGTTTTCAGGTAAGCCCATTGTGGGATTTGGTTTTCGTGGTCATATTCTAGGCACGTTATGTATGGACGGAATAGAAGTTCAATACAACCCAGATGCGCCAGCCTATGAGAAGATCCAGACCATATCCATCAATGGGGAGCCTATGGACGAACAATGTGAGTATATCGTTGGGACACTGGACATGTTTACGTTCAATGTGGGGTATCCTCCTCTTGCTCATGGTACCCGTACGCTCTATCATCTTCCGGAATTCATACGCGATTTGCTGGAAACGGAAATAAAACGACCAGGGGCTCTGGACGACAGCCTGCGAGCCCGCTGGCATCAAAGCTAAATTTAAAGTGCTTGCCTTCTGCTGAAGCGGCGGCTAGTGGTAATTACATCTACGGAGCGGGAGAGGATAGGCTGTGCGTTTAGTACATATAAACTTATTGCAGCCTGGCATGAAGCTGGGGAAACGTATTTATAGTGAAGAAGGCCTTGTATTACTTAGTGAGGATGTAGAGCTAACCAGTCGATTGATTGGACGCCTTAAGGATCTCGGAGTCGGTTATGTGTATATTAAAGATGCTGCGACAGAGGACATCATTGTTCCTGAAATGTTGCAGGAAGAGACCCGAAGGAAGGCACTGGTAGAGATCAAGCAGCAATTTCAGAGCATGTCGGGAATGAAAACGAAGAATCGGATTCCTCATTTCGGTAAAGCGCTTAGTGGTGTGATGAATGCGATTCTGGAAGACATCGGCAGTCAGAAAGAAGCCATGATTATGCTGATGGACATGAACTCCAGTGATTTTGACCTGTATAATCATTCGCTGAATGTATGTGTGTATACACTGGTTCTTGGTGTCGCTTCGGGTTACACACGCCAGCAATTAATGGAGATTGGTCTGGGTGCCTTATTGCATGATATTGGCAAGACACAGATTGCACCAGAAATTCTGCATAAGCCTTCCAGATTAAGTGACGAGGAATTTAAAATCATTCAGCAGCACACTACATATGGACATCGTATTCTCAAAGACGAACCAGGTATACCGCTTCTATCTGCACATTGTGCATTGCAGCACCATGAGCGAATTGATGGCAGCGGATATCCCTTTGGGCTGAAGGATAAAGAGATTCATGAGTATGCCAAGTGGATTGCTCTTGCTGATTCGTATGATGCCATGACAACGAATCGAGTCTACAAGCAAGCCTTGCTGCCACATCAGGCCGTAGAGGTGCTGTATACGGGCTCAGGAACACTTTATGAACAACGAATGCTGGAGAGATTCAGGGATTGTGTAGCGATCTACCCCGTGGGTCTATCGGTCACGCTCAGTACGGGAGAGGTTGGGGTGGTCGCAGCGATTCATCCACGTGTTCCTCAACGTCCACTTATCCGGGTGCTCAAGGATGCCGACGGCCAGACCTTATCTTCGCCCTACGAAATTAACCTGTCTACAGCACTGTCTGTGATGATCACAGGTGTAGAGGGTCTGGAGGATACACCTTCATCTGCCCAAAGTGAACGGTTGGAAAGCTGAACAAGCTTAGAAATGATTAGCGCTCATGTCGTAATATCGGGGCCGTTTCGTGATTCGGCCCGGAGTTACCTGAGTGTTTTTTGTCATGTAATGGACAGGGTCTACGTATGCCGGAGCATTCAAAATTGTGCTATGATAAAAGATAACTCCAAAAAGAGAAACACAAGGTATGATGTAAATAAAACTTTTTAGGTTAATAAAAGGAATAAGGTGAAGAACAATGACCATGCTAAACTCAGGATCGGTACAACCGATGCCTTTATCTCCGACGAATGATCCGTGGGATCCGATTGGCTCTCTGCGTACATATGGACGCCATGTGTTGACCAGTGTAGAAATGACTGTGACACATCTGTGCAACATGCGGTGTGAGCACTGTGCCGTAGGAGATATGCTTACGATGCGTGAAGCGCCGGCTCTTCCATTACCGCTGATGCTGAAACGATTGGATGAAGTGGAGCATCTGCAGACGATTAGTCTGACGGGTGGCGAGCCAAGCTTTAGCCAGAAAACAGTGGATGAGATGATCATCCCGCTGCTCAAATATGCCAAGGAACGTGGAATCCGTTCCCAGATCAATTCGAATTTAACGCTGGATATCAGCCGATATGAGCAACTTTTGCCGTATCTGGACGTTATGCATATCTCATTCAACTACCTGAATGCTGACGATTTCCATCAAGTCGGATTTGCAAATAGTGGCAGACCTGTGAAACGTGAAGTCGCGGTGAAGATGTATGAGAAAATGATTGAAAATTCCCGCAAATTAAGTGAAGCAGGCATGTTTATCTCTGCCGAGTCCATGATTAACTTCCGTACACACGACAAGCTGGATGGTATTCATCAATTGATTCGTGAGATGGGCTGTGTTCGTCACGAAGTGCATCCAATGTATAATTCGAACTTTGCTTCGTCGTTGCCTGTTTTATCACTGGACCATATGAGAGCAGCGATTCATCGTTTGCTTGATGTGCGTGACAAGGATATGTGGATGCTCTTCGGTACCCTGCCATTCTTCGCGTGCAGTGCAGCAGAGCAGGATCGGGAACTGATCAACCGTTTATACAGCGAACCAAATGTGACGGTACGTAATGATCCGGACGGACGCAACCGCGTTAACGTCAACATGTTCACGGGTAATGTGTATGTGACCGATTTTGCCGATATCCCGGAATTTGGTAATATTCGTGATCGTAAACTGGATGATGTGTTCCATGAATGGTCAGCTGAACATCCGTTGAATCAAACGGTCAATTGCCATTGCGATATTGCATCCTGTTGCGGACCAAACCTGCTAGTGGCAGATATGTATTACAAAGGTGTGGATTTCAAATCGAGAAAGGCAATCACACGTTGATATTCCAGGTGTATTCCTGAAATAGATAGAAAAGGGGAGTTTCAACTTGGATATTCATACCGAATTTCATCTTGGGCAGCTGGTATTTAATCTGGTCTGTGTCTTTTTGCTCGTATTTTTGAATGGCGTATTTGTCGCAGCGGAATTTTCCCTTGTGAAAGTAAGGCAGACACGCTTAACTCAATTGCAGAGTGAAGGAAATCGTATGGCTGGTTATGCACTGAAGGTGAATAGTAAACTGGATTCCTATCTATCGGCAACTCAGTTCGGGATTACGCTGACATCGCTTGGACTCGGGTGGCTGGGAGAACCGGCCATCTCCGAATTGCTCGTTGAGCCACTCATGTTTAAACTTGGTGTAGGAGATACAGGGCTTATTTCGACCGTGTCGGTCATTATCGGTTTTTGTATCATTACGTTTCTGCATATTGTGCTGGGTGAGCTTGCACCTAAATCGTTGGCAATTCAAAAAACAGACGGAGTGGCATTGTTTTTATCTGCGCCCTTGCTGTTGTTCTACAAAATCTTCTTCCCGTTCATCTGGGTACTGAATGTATCGGCCAATGCATTGCTGCGTCTAGCGGGTATCGAACCTGCCAGTGAAGGCGAAGCTCACTCGGAAGATGAACTTCGTATTCTGATGAAGCAGAGTGCCAAAAGTGGTGTCATCGATAAAGATGAGATCAAACTGATGGACAACATCTTTGATTTCTCCGATATGCTGGCACGTGAAGTGATGCTGCCACGTACAGACATGGATTGTTTGTACACGCATATGTCTTTGGAAGAGAACTTGGAGATCATTAACGCAACCAAACATTCCCGGTATCCCGTAGCAGTAGAAGACAAGGATGAGATCATTGGATTTATACACATCACCGATCTGTTGCTGGCTAAACCGGAGCAACAACATGATCTGGCTTCACTTGTTCGTCCAATCTTAAACGTTCCTGAATCGATGGAAATCAGCCATGTGCTGCGTCTCATGCAGAAGAAACATTCACAGATGACGCTGGTTGTGGATGAATATGGCGGCACAGCTGGATTGCTGACCGCGGAAGAAATTCTGGAAGAGATCGTTGGAGACTTGTATGACGAGTTTGAGGATGAGCGTCCGCATATGGAACGGAGTGGAGATTCATTTTCCGTTGATGGTCGTTCGCTTATTGAAGAAGTTCATAAGTGGACTGGAGCCATCATTGAGGATGAAGAAGTGGATACAATCGGCGGATGGTTGTTTAAAGAGCTTGGGGGCAATCCAACTAAGGGGAAAACGCAGGAGCTGAATGGGTACGTTTTTGAAGTGGAAGAATCGACTCGCTTGCGAATTACCCGGGTTCGAGTGTACAAGCAATCTGTCCATCAAGACATGAATTCGGAAGAAAAACCAGCAGAATAGAACTCGTTGCAGGAGTAAGATAAGACGAGCAAAAGTATAAAATGATGCAGATTACGAAGATCTGCCAGGATGTAAGACCTTTGGACGTTACCTGAAAGGGGAACGAACCGAAGGTCTTTTTTTATTTTAAAGAAGAATTTGGAGAAATTCTGCACATAGTTGAAACGAATTTCGGATTAACTTCGGGGACAGCGTCATATGGATATAGAGACGGGAAGCGGGAAAGAACTCAGTGTTATTCAATATGCACCAACGATGTAATAAGGAGGCGTTGTTTTGTGAAAGATCCGCAGCTTCGTGCTTACGCCCCTTTTGTGGGGCCGTTTGATCCTTGTCCGCCGGTAGCGATTCGGACGTATCTGGTACCTCCGCAGTTATTTATTCCATTTCAGCCCATGGGCTGGCCGCAGTACAGCCCGGCGGAAGCGTTGAGATTGGGAACCTTATGGCCTGCATTATACAGCCCTTATACACCAGCTAGATCAAAGGGAAGGAAGGTGGAAGTGGATGGAACCTGAAGTGCCGAAACCCTGTGACGCTAAATACTACGAATTGCTTGAAGAACTTCAGGCGCTGGATTTCGTGTTGGTGGAACTGAATCTGTACCTGGACACCCATCCGGGAGACTTCCAAAGCATTGAGCAGTACAACAAGTTCAGCCAGGAGCGAATGAGGGTAGCCCATGAATTTCAGCAGTTGTACGGACCGTTGATGAACTTTGGGCATGCTTTCTCCAAGTATCCTTGGGAATGGTCTCAGACACCCTGGCCATGGCAAGTGTGACACATCAGCCTCAGGCTTCCTTGCAGGACTTTAGGGACAGGAAGCCCGAGGGTTAGAAGAAGGGCTGTATTTTAATAACGTAGAGGGAGGCGTCTTACATGTGGGTGTATGAGAAAAAACTGCAATATCCCGTAAGGGTTAGTAAATGTGATCCTCGTATGGCGAAATTGCTGATGGAACAATATGGCGGTGCCGATGGGGAGTTGGCCGCTGCCCTTCGATATCTGAATCAGCGTTATACGATTCCAGACAAGATTATCGGTCTGCTGACGGATATTGCTACAGAGGAATTTTCTCATCTGGAGATGATTGCCACCATGATCTACAAGTTGACCAAGGACGCGTCGGTGAATCAATTGGAAGAAGCGGGACTTGGGCCGAACTATGCTCAACGCGATTCTGCCTTGTTTTATACCAATTCCTCCGGTGTACCCTTTACAGCTGCCTACATTGCTGCAAAGGGTGATCCAATTGCGGATCTGTACGAGGACATTGCAGCAGAAGAGAAAGCCCGGGCTACATATCAATGGTTGATCGACCTGACCGATGACGTGGATCTGCAGGATAGTCTGAAGTTTCTGCGGGAACGGGAGATTGTGCATTCTCTAAGATTCCGCGAAGCCGTGGAGATTCTGAAAGACGATCGGGATACGAAGAAAATTTTCTGAATATTTGATATCGAGGCAGAAGTTCAGCAGTCCAGTAGGGCTGCTTTTTTGTATGAAAAGATAGTATTACTAAATAATTCATTTTAAAATAAAATTACATATAATTATATAATTTACAAATATTGTTGTTAAATGTACTCGCATACTATACAATGAAATTGTAGTTAAAAATTCTATTTAGGAGATGATCATTTTGAGACTTAGTAAAGTTCTTATGTTGACTGCATGTTCCTTTATTCTGACCACTTCCATTTCAAGTGGAGGCGTGTCTGCGGCAAAAGTTCAACCGAATACCAGTACAAATGTATCAGACGTAGTATCTCCTATGCTTGAAAGTAAATTTTTTTCTGTAGTGCATTATTACCCTGTAGGTTTTGGAGTACCGAAATATCTTACGGACTATATTACGCCAGATGGCTATGTAGGAACCTTGGTGTTGGTTAGTTATCATACTGTGGATGGAATTGTTGCTGCAAGATACGAAGGGACCGTTTACAGATAATCAGAAATGGTAGATTAAACCTTCTAGTATTTAAATTCTTATAACAACGCATTTATAATAGAATTGAAAGTAGCAGTTCCAAGATAAAATAATTTGGACTGCTACTTTTCATTTTTAAATCATATTTATTGTGTAATAATATGTAAGTGGTGCTTTTCACAATTATAGATGTTTAATCTCCAATGATAGGGGAGAAAAAGGAAAAAATAAAACCATCCCCGGTATACTACTGGGATGGTTTTATTGGATTTTGAAGTGTATACCTAATATTCAACTACCATGGCAACATTTTGCCACCCGGCTCCAACGGTCCAGAACAGAACTTTGTCACCACGCTGAATCTGACCGGTTGTAACCGCTCGATGTAATGCGATGAACGGACTACTGGTTGAGGTATACCCGAACTCATCTCCGATATAGACGGCAATATCATCACCAATGCCGACGTTCTCGGATACAGCCCGAATGTTACTAATGGATAGTTGGGAGAAGCAGGCGGCTCTGATCTCATCTGGAGCAATCTCGTTACGTGTCAGCAACGTACGAATGGACTCCGAAGCGGCGTCCACACAGATCGAATCATCAAATGGGATGAATTTCACATGAAAGGCACCCGCATCTACACCCGTTTTGGCCAGCTTTGCCAAGCCTTCTGCAGGAAAAAGAGAATTACCATACACACAGGTATCCGTCTGATAGATTGAATCAATGAAACCGACAGCATGTTCATCTCGTTCTACAATAACCGCCGCTGCTGCATCACCGAAATTGGCGAAGTATACGGGATCATCGGGACTGGCGTGAGGAGCCACATAATCAGAGCCGATGATTAATGCGCGGCGAATTCGAGGATTGCCCAGCATCTGCCGGCTAACTTGTTCGAAAGCAGCAGTCATACCCGCGCAGTTGGCGTTGCTGTCAATACAGATCGTGTGAGAAGCTCCGTTAATCAGGCGATGGATCATCAGGGAATTCGTAGGAAAGATGTATTCTGGCGTTTGGCTTGCATAAGCAATCAGATCAATATCTGCACCGGTGAGTCCGGTTTTCTCCAGTAGGTTACTGGCTGCCTCATAGGCCATGCTTAGTGAATTTTCGTCATCGTTGTCAATTTTATAACGTGTATCACGACCAAGTGCCTGTAACAATCCACGAATATCTACACCTCTTGCATCAAAATGTTCAATATAAAAATCATTGTGCACCTTGGTTGCTGGATGATAGATATCGATATCTACAATACGAATTCCGGCCATCTTCATTCTCCTCTTGAGCGGAAGGGTGAACTCACAGCTTGTCCGCCTGGTTTATTAAGTGGTAACGGTAGATATGATTTCGAGATTGTCCAGACCGACTGATCGGCCGAGCCGGGACAATTGCATTTTTAGAATCGCGTTGTTCTCGAGGGTCAACACGACTTTTTTATATTCATCTTTTTTGAACAATTGAAGGCAGCCTTCCAGAAGAGGAACAATCTCCGGAGCAGTAACATTCAACTTTTTGCAATCGATGTTCAGGTCATACTCCTTGGTGTTAATAGAAGCGATCGTATCCTGATAGGCCGAGATGGAACGCAAACCGTCTTCTTGAGAGAAAGAACCCTCCAGTTCAATGTTTAACACCTTGTTTGGAACGTCAGTCTTCAGAATGAAATTTCCCATGTTTGATCTCTCTCCTTTAAATGAGTTAAGGCTATCCTGTTAGTGGATACACAGCCCCATAGGGCCTCTGCTGAAAGCTTCTAAGATGAGAGCTGGTTCGAAGGATAATTTAACCATATTATAAAGGTAGGAATGTAAAAAGATCAATAAAAAAGTCGAATCATGTATAAAAATGTAGAAAAGTGAATTACTGTATTTCGTCCAAGGTGGCAAGCAAAATATTAAATGCACTTATAATGCGTGGAGCACCCACACATGGCGCCAGATGTAGCAATATTCCCTTGAGCTGATCTACAGTTACCCCGACACTCAGAGCCATCGTGTAATGTACGCCCAATTGTTCATACTGTCCTTGGGTGATCAACGAAGAGATGATAGCAACTTCCTTCCATTGATCCGTAATCGTGGTGCGCTGAAAGATATCCCCGTACGCCGTCCCCATAATAAATTCCGACAATTCGGGAAAATGTTCTTTGATGGGTGCGAGAGCTCTTGCGCCGTACTCACCAGATAGTTTCGCGAAACGGTCTAGTCCCTGAGCTACATGTTCACTCATGATATGCTCCTCCTAATTCAAATTTACGGTGCGGTGAGCTGTGGGTGGAATTTCATCTCGATCGGTCAGAAGCTCAATAACAGTTACCTGATTCAACGTCTGGGCTGTGTTCAACGCAGATGAGAATTCAGCAAGAGTCTCTGCTCGAAACGCAACCGCACCGAGAGATTCGGCGAATTTGGCAGCATCCATAGGAACTTCATATAATGTGCCATCGATTCTGCCTGTTGTTTTTTCCATTCCTTTGAGTGCCATGTCCAGTTGTTTGTTGTTAACGACAATGAAAATGACGTTCAGATTGTTGCATACCGCAGTATTGATCTCCGTCCCAAGCATCATGAAACATCCGTCACCGGTGATGCATACAATGGTCTCTCCGGGTGAAGCGGCTTTTGCACCTATCGCCATACCAATGGCGTTCCCCATGCAGGCAAAGTAAGCGTCAAACACAAAGCTGCCTGGTTTCTTGACTTTATATCGCTGAACCGCATGAAATCCATGGCTGCCATCATCAACAAACAGCTTATGATCATACGGAAGCAGATCGCTCATTCCATCTAGTACAGAAGCCAGAGACAGTTGGGGGAGATCTGGTAAAGGGACAGTGTAATCCATGGGTGCTGTGGTTCTCACAGGAGTAGGAAGGTCTTCTAATGTGCCCAGCAAATATTGCAGGTTGTCCTTCAAATCACCGGTGATATGTAAGGTTTGAGCGCTCAGAATCTTGCCTACAAATGTAGGATCAGCGTCAAATTGAATGAGGTGTGCCGGGTGATGTTCAGGCTTCAGATTGCAGAGGGTCATGTCACTTAGACGTGAACCGAGTACGATATAAAGGTCACTTTGGTTCAACATGTCGTCTGCATGCGGGAAACCTCCAACACCACAAGGTCCATGGTACAAGAGATGGTCCCACGCAATCGCTCCTTTTCCACCAGGAGTAGTAATGACGGGAATGTTGAACGATTCGGCCAATTGAAGCAATTCATCATGGGCTCTGGCGCGACTTACACCTTTACCAGCAATAATTAAAGGGCGATTGGATTGTTGAATGAGAGGAAAAATGCGATTCAGATTAGATACGCTAAGCAGAGGTTCCGGTTCGGGAATGACAATCCGGCATTGGGATAACAATTCGGTCTGTACGTCAAAAGGAATACAGAGGTGAACAGGGCCTTTATTAGGGCCGAGTGCAATGGAAAGGGCATGATTCAGCAGTGTGCCGAAGTGATCTCCACGCTCAACCAGTTTGCTGAATAGCGTAGCAGGCCTGAACATTTCGGCCAGATCAGCCAGATAAGAAGAAGAATCCTGACACTGGGGGAGCCCCAGTTCCTGAATGGATTGATGACCCGTAATAAACAGTACAGGCAGATTGTTGGCCTTTGCATGGGCTGCTGCAGTAAGCAGATTGGTTCCGCCCGGACCGGATGTGGCAAAGGCAACGCCGAGTTTACCTGTCTGTAATGCATAACCGGATGCGGCAAAACCTGAGCTGGATTCATGACGGCCTGGAATGAACTCTAATCCGTAATCCACCATTTTCAGTACAGCAGGACAGATGGATTTACCAATAATACCAAAGACATGAGTAACGCCTAGATTACGCAGAGTTTCTGCCAAATAGTCCGCAACTGTTCTCATGCGGGACACCTCGCTTCATGAAATAGGTTATTAGAACCATACGCATATTCCATTTATTGAATGCAAGTTACAGTCTAAGGTTGTAAGAGGAAATATTCATTGTTATTAGGAAGAGTATCTTTTTTTGTGGTTTTTTGTCAACCTGTTTTTGTGAGTCTAAATTCCTGATTCTTAAGTTGGTAACGCTTTAAGTATTGCTGGATAAAGTAAAAATAATTGGTTATATATCCCTGCAACGAATTACCCAATCACAACGAAGTTACAAATAATGTAAAAAAATGACTGTAAATGATGAATTTCAGCCTCTAATAGCGACTTGAAAGCTAGAGGTTTATTTTTTTTCGTATCAATGCATCACATTCGCAATTCTTTGCTTTCTGCTATACTGGAAAGGAATTGGGAGGGGATGGAATGACAGTCATCAAGATGGCTCTGATTGGGCTGGGTAAAATGGGACTACATATGGTTCATCTAATCGAGAATACCAAGATGGACACGGAGATTGAGATTGTAGCGGTGTGTGATGCGAATGAGGAAGGTTTGGCGTCTTTTGCAGCTTCTCATCGGGGAGTTAGGACATATACGGATTACAAGCAATTGATGAATGAACATCAGATTGATCTGCTGTATATTGCAGTTCCTCCGAAATTTCATTATCCGGTTGTCATGGAAGCGCTGGAGCGCAAAATTCATGTATTCTGTGAGAAACCACTTGCCAATAGTGTAGAAGAAGCCAAAAAGATGCTGGATGCAGCAGAGCAGGCGGGCGTTGTTCATGCCATCCATTTCTCGATGCCGCATGAACCTTCCGTGCTGAAGTTGCAAGAGATGATTGAGCAGGGTACAGTGGGGACAATTCGCAAAATAGATCTCATTTTGCAATTCCCGCAGTGGCCACGATCATGGCAACAGAATGCATGGATTACGAGCCGGGAACAGGGTGGATTTATTCTTGAAGTGGGGATTCACTGGATTCATATGATTCAAAAGGTGTTTGGTGCCATCCGGGTTGTTAGCACTCAGGTTCAATATCCTGAGAATGGTGACTGTGAACTAGAAGTACAGGCTGCAATGGAACTGGAAGACGGAACCCGAATTCAGCTGAACGGCATCTCTCAATTTGCCGGGGAAGAACGTGTATCCATGGTGGTGTACGGTGCGAAGGGCACGATTGCCTTGGAAAATTGGGAAGAATTGAAGACGGGCCTGGTGGGACAGCCACTTTCTCCAGTGGAAGTGCTTGAATCCGCCAGTGAATTGCCGGTTCTTAAACATGTCATTGCCCGTATACAAGGCAAACCAGCTAAGATATATGATTTTAACGATGGGTATCAGGCACAATTGGTACTGGAAGCGCTACGGAACACGGAACAATCGAGATAAGAAAAGGAGTGCTTAGGTTTTTTCATATGAGGTGCCCGGTGCACCTTTTCCTGATTCAGCTCTCCTTAACACAAAGAAGCATCGCAGAGGCTCGGGTGAGTCTGTCTGCGATGCTTCTTTCCTTTGATATATGTTCATGATACAGCTATTTAGAACTCGATCAGTATGTTGATTCAGTTCAAGCCAGCTTGAATTGCTTAACCAGCTGATCAAGTGCATCGGACATTTCATTCAACTGCTTGGACGTGTCAGACATTTCCTGCAGAGAAGCAAGTTGTTCCTCCGTCATCGCAGATACTTCTTCCGTGGCTGATGCAGTATCTTCCACAACAGCCGATACTTCATTAATGGACTTCATCACAGCCTCACTACCGGAAGTTAACTCCTCGACAACAGCAGATACCTCCAGAACTTCACCACTGAGGTTATGAATATGCTGAGTAATGGTTGAAAAAGCATTACCTGCATCCTCAATGGTCCGCAACCCTTCATTCACATGTAGCGTGCTCTCATCAACCACCTGCACCGTACTTTGAACACCTGCTACCACGGTTTCCAATATACTTGTAATCTCTTTGGCTGATGTTGCACTTTGGTCTGCAAGATTACGGATTTCCGCGGCAACGACAGCGAAGCCGCGTCCATTATCCCCAGCGCGGGCAGCTTCGATTCCGGCGTTAAGTGCAAGCAGATTGGTTTGTCTCGCAATACCTGACATTGAATCTGCAATGTTGATCACTTGATCAGACATCTTCGAAATTTCATTAATGGCTTCCTGTACAGAGAGGAAGGATTGCTCAATGGAACTCATTTTACCTACAGCATTATCAATGCGCTGTTGCCCATCCACGGCAATGGATTCGGTACGAACTGCACGGCCTGCCACATCACTTGCCGAGGAGGCGACACGATTAAGCCCGTTGAGGGATTGCTGCATCGCAGCTACCATGGTTTGCGTAAGAGCAACCTGTTCATCAGCGCCTTCAGCGACACGTTCCATGGCAGTGGCAACTTCTTTTCCTGCAAGATGGCTATCGGCAACCCCTTTATCTAATCGATTCGAAGCTGTGCTCAGAATCATGGCATTGCTCTGAACATCCAGCATCATTTGCTGCAAACCAGTGAGCATTGTATTGGCCGCCTCCGCGAGTTCACGAGTTTCGTCTTTCATTGGCGTAGCGATTCTCAGTGTCAGGTCGCCATTGGAAGAACCGATGTCATTTAATGCCTGCTTTACGGTACGAATATTTCTAACAATGGCACGTGACAGGACCAAAGCAGTGATGAACGAGATAATGGCCACAACGATAAGTGCCCCATATAGTTCCAAGTTCAGTAGTGTGTTTTTTTGCTTCAGTGCTTCTGTACGGTTATCGGTTAACGTATGCTCGTTGGTTCGAAACGTATCGAGAGCAGTCCGAATCTGGTCCATGTCTCTTTTACCTGGATCATCTGCGAAAAAATCTCGAATGGCCTGTGTATTATTGGCTTGGCGAAGGGCGACCATAGGTTCACCAGCGACCTGGACCCAGTTCTCCATATTAGTATGTATGTCTTCCAAAAGTGCAAGTTGAGCCGGATTATCCGAAATTAAAGCAGCAAGTTCATCTCTGAGTGTAATAAGTTGCTCTTTTCCTTGGGTGTAGGGATCGAGATAATTGTCCTGACCCGTGATGATGTAACCGCGTTGACCTGTCTCCATATCTACCATGTTTCTTTCGAGTTCATAGGTGAGGGCGTGTACCCTCATATCGTGATCGACCAGAAAATCCAGTTCCCGTTGGAGCTGACTTGTGCTGTTCTGAATCAGCAGGATGCAACCAGCCAGTACAGCCAGTACGAGTAAATATCCTAATCCGATCTTATAAAAAATCTTAAAGGTCTTTCGCTTTTTCATGTTTGTTATTCCTCTCTATGGGGTATATGTAGTTGTCGAAAAAAACGGAAATGTGATAATTGTAGGTCTTTAGATTAGGTGTCTAAAGAACTATTTTTTAGTATTATACGTAAAGGAACTTCTTTTGTATATAGTTTGTTTAACTACAATATAACGTTCGGTTGATGCTGTATAAGGTTGGGGTTGATGATGTTTTACAATCGTAGGTTTACACGTTCAAACGTTATGTTTATCATGGGAAGGGAACGATTCCAATTACATATACAATATCCCAATCCGAAAGGAACATTGGACATGAATAAAGAGAAGGTATTGCTCAAACCGGAAGCGATGATTTTTGACATGGATGGTACGCTGTTCCAAACAGAGACCCTGTTGTTGCCAGCTTACCAGCAACTATTTGATACATTGCGTGCCGAAGGGCACTTTGAAGGAGAAACTCCACCCGAGGAACGGATGCTGGGAAGTTTGGGCATGTTGCTCGAAGATATATGGAAAGTGGTTATGCCTGAGGCATCGGAAGCGGCACATCGCCGGGCAGACGAACTGTTGCTTCAACTGGAGATTGAGGGGCTTGATCAAGGAAGTTCCCAATTGTATCCTGGGGTGAAAGAAACACTGCAATCATTAAAACAACAAGGAGTGCGTCTTTTTGTCGCAAGTAACGGGCTGGAGGACTATGTGAAGGGTGTGGCGTTTGCACACGAGATTATGCCTTTCTTTGAAGGGGTATACAGTGCAGGCCAGTACAAGACTCCTTCCAAAATTAATCTGGTGCAGATCCTGCTTGAGAAACATCGTATTCAGGACGCATGGATGGTAGGGGATCGCTCTTCTGATGTGGAAGCGGGTAAAATGAACGGTCAGGCGGTCATCGGCTGTGCCTATGCCGGGTTTGGTCGTGATGAGGAGCTTGCAGGCTCAGATGTGCTCATCTCTGATTTTACAGAACTGCTGCGTCTGTATGATGAAGCAGAGTAGCCTCTACGCCGTATACGTTTACTGAGATTTAAGATTACGAACCACATGATATGAACCTGTAGACTCAACGGAAATTCGTTGAATACAGGTTTTTTTATATGATCATGCAGTCACATTCTCCCCTGTAGAAAGTTGATTTCCCTATCCCGCTTTCCTCCATATTCCCTCTATACTTCATTCAAAAGCTATAGGGGGTCCGATTCTGGTGAAACCATCCAAAATACATGCCTATATGTTCATCTTTCCAAGTCTTTTTTTAACTGTTGTATTCGGGATCTATCCGCTGTTATGGGCGCTGCGTTACATGTTCTATGATTATCAAGGCATCGGGATGCCTGTCTTCATCGGGCTTGATAATTTTGGACGAATTTTGCGTGACGGCCAATTCTGGGATTCTGTAGGCAACACGGGTGTGTATGCCCTGGGTAAACTCGTTGTTACGATTCCACTGTCGTTAACTTTGGCGATTATTCTGAATCGTAAATGGAGAGGGCGATCCCTCTTTAGGGCGATCTATTATCTTCCCACTATTTTTAGCGCTTCGGTCATGGCGATTGTATTTTTTATTATTTTCAACTCCTATAACGGAATATTGAACCAATTGCTGCTTAAGTATCATGTGATCTCCGAACCGATCGGCTGGCTGGGAGCTGAGCATGCTATGCTGACGACCATTATCATTGCCATCTGGGGTGCTGTGGGGAACTATATGTTGTTGTTCATTGCCGGTCTCCAGAGCATTCCCGAAGAGCTCTACGAGGCGGCATCACTGGATGGAGCCAGTGAGTTTCAGAAGCTGCGTAATGTGACGATTCCTTTGCTTGGTCCTGTTCTGCAGATGATTATCATGCTGGCGATTACCACGGCGCTGAAAGGTTACGAGAGTATTATGGTGCTGACCGAAGGGGGGCCGTATGGCAAAACAGAGGTGATGTATCTGTATTTGTTCAAACTGTTGTTTCCCGTGTCGGCTGACACACAATCACTCCAGCAGCTCGGTTATGGCAGTGCAGTTGGTTTCACAACGGCTCTCATCGTAGGGGCTGTGACGCTCATTTATTTCCGTATATCCAAAAAGCTAAATGATGTCTATTAATCCCTATCAGGAGGAAACGATGATGACTCAAAACGTACTTGCGCCCTCAGGGTCTCCCCAACTCATTCGCTGGACCAAACGAACGGTACTTTGGTTGTTTTTGATCGCAATCGCTCTGCTGTCGCTGTTCCCCATCATACTTGTATTGCTCGGTTCCTTCAAAACAAACCAGGAATTGACCGGAGGAGCTACCATCTGGCCGAAGATTTGGCAGTTCTCCAACTATGCTCAGGCTTGGAAAACCGCCAATTTTTCGGGTTTTACGATGAACAGCGTGTTTGTTAGCATCAGTACAACAGTTGGCACACTGCTGGTAGCTTCGATGTCAGCCTACGCTGTGGATCGAGTGAATTTCAAAGGGAAAAAGGGGTACACCCTGCTCATGGCATCCACTCTGTTTATTTCCATAGGCGCGGTTGTGCTGCGTCCGCAATTTGACCTCATGGTCAAGCTGGGGCTGAATACCACGTTGTGGGGCGTTATTATTATATTGATCAGCGCACACGCTGCCACATACTTTATTCTGATTGGTTTCTTCAAGAGCATCCCGCGCGAACTGGATGAAGCGGCGATGATTGATGGCTGTAATTTTTTCACCACATACTGGCGAATTATTCTTCCACTCCTGCGGCCCGGACTCGCCGTTGCAGGTCTGGGTGTATTCCAGAGTTCATGGAATGAATATATTCTTCCTTTTGTGTTCACCATGAGCAATCCGGACTTGCAGACTTTGCCGGTTGGGCTGGCTAATCTGCGATATGGCATCGGAGCTGCGGCTGAGGTCCAACTGATGATGGCCGGAGCCTGTCTGTCCATTTTGCCACTGCTCATCGTTTATATTTTTGCCAACAAATCATTCATGCAGGTGACCTTGGGAGCTGTGAAAGGATAGGCGTGAGCACAATCATGGAAACGGTTTTACGGGTTATTCCACTGTGCTATACTCATTTTAATTCACAGCGGACGGGCCAAGCCGTGTTCAAGGAGCGAGCGCCGATGATATTCAACTTTTATAAAATGTCCCTGAAAAAAAGAATACAGCTGCTGTACATTTTTCTCGTTGTCTTGTGCATCAGTGTGACCGGGATATGCTCTTATCTCTTTGCTGCACGAAGCATTGAGCAGAATGCACTTGAACTGAAACAAAGCATTCTGAACAAATCAGTGCAGGTTATGGATGAACATCTGAGGCACATTGTTGTATCCTCTTTTTCTTTTATGCTCAATGAAACGTTCACCCAGGTCATGAAGGACGTGGGAAAAAATAACACATCTCATTATTATCAGAATCTCTCGCTGCTGCAAACATCGTTTGCTCAATTGAAGCTCGTAGAGCCACTGATTGATACCGCATATCTGACAACACCCATCGGTGATTTTTTCTCGACCAAAGATTTTCCGAATCGCAATAACTCGTTCAACAAGGAATACGGACGCTACGTGAAGCTACAAGGCTGGAATACGATGTGGTTTGGTTCACATCAGAGTCAGTTATTCCAATCCCAAGGAAATGTGTTATCTCTGTTGCTCAAACCCATTGTGATCGATAATCATACCTATTCGAATGTATATATGGTCGTCAATATGAAGGAAGAGGCGATGCGAGACATTCTGACGCAGGATCTCATGAATAACCAGATTCAACTGTTTTTGCTGCACAAAAACGGAAATGAAGTCATTCGGCCCAGGTCCCAAAATTACGATTTCATTATGGAGCCTGACTTTACCCAGCAGTTTAGCCGTGGCGATGCTGGGGATTTTACCTACAGGAACGATCAGGGGGAGGACATGCTTGTTAACTATTCGGGATTGTCGATGAACGAGGATTGGGTCATCGTAAGTGTACAGTCCAAGGCTGACTTGTTGTCCCCCCTACAAAAGATACGCTGGCTGATCATCCTGATCATGTTGTTTTGCATCTTGCTCGCACTCGGGTTGTCCAGCCTGGTGGCCTCCGCTCTGCTGAAGCCACTGAACAAACTGCGACGCCTGATGGTTGAGGTGGAGTCCAATGATCTGGATGTACGGTTTCGCAGCAAGTATGACGATGAAGTCAGCGCTGTAGGGCATCGTTTCAATCGGATGTTGGACCAGATTCAGATTCTGTTTGAAGAAGTACGGACAACGGAGCAAGACAAACGGCGGTTTGAAGTCAAGGCGCTTCAGGCGCAGGTTGATCCTCATTTCCTCTACAATACGCTTAATACGATGTTCTGGAAAAGTGAGAGCGGAGAGAAGAAGGATGTAAGTGAGATGATCGTCTCCTTATCCTTATTATTCCGTCTGGGACTGAATGATGGGAAAGACATCACCAGTGTGGAGCAGGAGATCAAACATGTCGAACAATACATGCAGCTTCAGCAAAAATGTTACGAGGATCTGTTCGTTTATCGGATTGAGGTGGGGGACCCCTCTTGTTACGCTGTTGGTATTTTAAAAATATTACTTCAGCCCTTGGTGGAGAATTCCATCCTGCATGGATTCAATGATAAAGAAGATTTGGGTGTTATCATCATCCGCATTGATCGTCAGGGTGACACACTACGGCTGGAGGTGGCTGACAATGGATGTGGTATGGATGTAGCCAGCATCTATGCTGAGGATGTTCCTGACGGGGGACGCAAAGGTTATGCCCTATCCAATCTCCATGGCAGATTAAGCCTGCACTATGGGGATGTGGCCTCAATTGTATTTCATAGCAGTACAGATGTGGGAACAACGGTTGTTATCACGATTCCGATCACCTGAGGAGGGGCAGTATGGGACAATTGACGATGTGTGTTATGGATGATATCCAGGCAGTTGTAAAGGGCATATCTTCAACTATTCCGTGGGAAGATCATCAGGTTCGGATTGTAGGCACGGCGGGAAATGGAGAGCGCGGTTGGTCCTTGTTGCTGGAGCAGCAACCCGACATCGTGATTAGTGATATCAGGATGCCCAAGTTGAGCGGGCTGGAGCTAATGAAGCGGGCATTGGATGCCGGACTGCGAGCCAAATTTATTTTCATCAGTGGTTATTCGGATTTCCAATATGCACAGGAGGCCATCAAGCTGGGTGCATCCGATTATTTACTCAAACCGTTTACCCCTGAAGAAATACTCGGTGCGGTGTTGAAGGTAAGACAGGTGATTAAGGAAGAACAGGCACAGTGCAAACAGTTGGAACAGTTGGAGCAGAAGGTGGAGAGCAGCAGCCAGTACGAGCGTCACAGCTATCTACTGGGTTTGTTGCGTCATGAAATCGGGGGATTCCTGAATGAAAGTCGCTGGAACGAGCTGCATATTGATCTCGATTCCTCCAATCTTATCGTCATGGTTATCGAGGTGGATGGTTATACGCGATATGGATACACGATGCATCTGGATGCCGAAATCGTTCCTTTTGCGGTTCAAAATATTGTTGGAGAAACCATAAACCGCTATACCAAAGGCGTTGTTTTACGGGAAAACCGATACCGGCTTGCAGCCATATTGAACACACCAAGCCAGATCGACGTCTCCGATCTACTGGAGCAATGCCGCCAAAATGTGGAGCGATTCAGCAAAAAAACAGTCTCGATTGGTGTGGGTACGATTGCCCGCAGACCACAGGAAATTTGGACGTCCTACGCACATGCAGATCAGGCGATATCCTATCGTTTTTACAGTGAAGGCAATTGCATCCTCCAGTATGCTGAACTGGAGAATCAGGCCTGTGTGGCTCCGATATATCCTCTGGAGAAGGAGAAAGAGCTCTTTTATGCACTGAAATGTGGTAATGAGAGCACCTGTCACCGCATCATTGATGAAATTCTCGAAGAATGGCAGGTTTCCGAAGGTTTTCCCGAGCCACTCACGATGATTCGTTTGCTGTCTGGACTGGCTTTTGCTATCTACCGTGCCTTTTGTGATGAGATTACAGCAGAGGAACGCTTGCGTTTGGAGGCCGACCTGACAGTGCTTGAGGCGATGCGTTCCTTGACGTTTGAGGGCTGGAGGGGATATATCAAACATTTTAGCAGTATGGGTTGCGAGATTATGGACAAAAAACGACTCACCGATGTCAAACAGGCGATTAGCAAGGCGCAGGAATATATCAGTCTGAATCTTGCAGAAAATCTGACGCTGCATGCCTGTGCCCAATCCGTACATTTAAGTCCGAGTTACTTTGCCAATGCCTTCAAAAAGGAAACGGGCATAACGCCGATTCAATATATTACTAAGATGAGGATGGAAAAGGCCAAAGAATTGCTGGTTGCAGGTGTACAGGTGCAAGAGATCTGCCAGAGGCTGGGTTATGAGGACAGGCCTTATTTCAGCGGTTTGTTCAAGAAATATTGCGGTATGACACCAACCTGCTTCCGACAAATGTATGAGAATTGAAACCGATACGGATCGTCATTTTTCCCACCATGCAAAGTCAGAATGTCCCTCACCTCCATGAAAGCGTAGCGATTATCATTACGTTAACGGATAACCAAACGGGTTGTCCAGACAAGCATAAGGGGGCATATCAATGGTTAAAAAGTGGATGGTGACTACGCTAAGTGCATTGCTGGCGCTAAGTTTGGCAGGTTGTTCTGCTGACAGTGGTACTTCGGCAAATAGCGAATCGGGGACCAGCGGGGAGAATGCCGGAGGGAAAACCAAAATCATATATTGGACACCGGACCGCCATGATGCTGATTTTATGAAATCCAAGATCGATGAGTTCAACCAGACGAACAAGGACAACATTGAAGTGGAGATGACCGTGATGGGGGACAACTATCCACAGGCGGTCGATATTGCTTTTGCCAGCAAGCAGGCACCCGATGTGCTGCAAGTTAATGATTTTCAGACGTATTATCAGAAGGGGTATCTCGCCCCGATCGATGGATACATGAGTGATGAGATGAAGGCCGTATTTAAAGACAGCTTGATTGAAAATAAAAACACGATTGATGGAAAAATATATTCCCTCCCCAATACAGGGCAGGTCTGGCGGCTTGTGTATAACAAAGATATTTTCAAAAAGGCAGGGATCGAGAGTCCGCCAAAAACGTTGGCTGAGATGGTTGCGGATGCCAAAAAAATTACCGAAGTTGGTAAAAGTGAAGGCATCTATGGCTTTGCCAGCCCATTCAAGAGCAGCAGCGGCTTCTGGAGAGCAGCCAATACGATTGCAGGTGCAAGCAATAATGTTGGTATTGATGGTTACAACTACAAGACTGGTCAATTTGATTTTGGGATGTACAAGGATATCGCAATGGCGCTTCGTCAGATGAATCAGGATGGCAGCATGCTGCCAGGGGTTGAAAGTCTGGACATCGATCCACTCAGAGCCCAGTTTGCTCAAGGCAAAATCGGAATGTACATTAACCACTCCGGTGAACCAGGTGTATATAAAGATCAGTTTCCTACAAAAGAAAATTGGGCAGCCGCTCCTGTACCAACTAATGATGGAACGATCAAGGGCGCTTCACAAGTCATCGGGGGCTCCTACATCGGCATCAATGCAGATTCTGCCAACAAGGAAGCGGCATGGAAGTTTATGGAGTATGTGTACAGCACAGATCTTCAGAGTGAGTATTACGAAAAAGGATACGGAATCTCACTGATTCCTGCTGTACTAAGCTCTGACAAAAAACCAAGCATTCCGGGCATTGAAGGTTTCCTGCCCAAACGATATGATGCCATTTTCCCGGCAAATCCAAGTGTGGTGACCGAGAGTTCACTGGAAGGCACCAAATGGGGTGAGGCTTTTTCAATCTTTGTATTCACGGGTGGCGATCTCGATGCTGTGATCAAGGATCTGGATACAAGGTATAATGCAGCTCTGGAGAAAACCAAAGCGGCAGGGCTGACCAACATAACTGCTGATCCTTCGTTTGATTCTTCCAAACTTCAGGGTAAATTGTCCACAGAAGACTAATAAACGTTCATAGCGGCCGTGGTTTAACGACTTCGGTCGCTTATTCACAAGGAAAGGGGAAAAGCAAAATGATTATTAATCATGCGTCTATCGATGCACATATCGTGAACGAAACGAGTTCCCGGAAGATCTTGGGTATGGGCGGTACATTAATGATGGTGGAGGTTACCTTTGCTAAAGGTGGTATTGGAGAAGTTCACTCCCATGATGCGCACGAGCAGGTCAGTTATATCGTCAAAGGCAGCTTTGAGGTTCAGGTCGGTGAAGAAACTCGCATCTTAAAAGCAGGGGACAGCTTTTATGCCGGTTTTAACGTCCCGCATGGGGTCAAGGCACTGGAGGACTCCGTCATTCTGGATGTGTTTACGCCGTTCCGTCAGGATTTTCTTGAGGCGTCCCAATGAGCGATTTTTACCTTTCGGCAACAGACCTGCAACGGGCTACCCAATATTATGAAAAACATTTTCCGGAAGAAGCCCGAAATTCGCTCACGATTGCCAATCGTGCCATCCTGAATGAATTTATCGTTCCTTATACCAACGATCTGAATCGCTGGATTCCGATGGGGACACCTGTGGACTGGCTTCACAACCCGACCGATGATCTGGAGTTCACATGGGGCATCAATCGACACTGGCATATGCTCGATCTGGGCAAGGCGTATCTGATGAAGGGCAATCCGCTATATGTAACAGCATTTATTGACCACTTCCGTAGCTGGAGACAGCAAAACCCGGTACCTGTAAATCTGTTTTACGACGAGGCTGTGTTCTTTCAAAAACCCGGTCCGTGGCGCCTGCTGGAGACGGGACTACGTGTGCAGTCCTGGATATCGGCATATAAATATATGGAAGCGAGTTCACTGATAGACGAAGGCTTTCAGGCGGAGTTTCTACAAGGTTTGGACGAGCACGCCGAGTTTTTGACCCGTTACCTCGGCAGCACGGAAATCAATCATGCCATTATGCATATGCAAGGGTTGTTCATGATCGCTACGTTCTACCACCAGCACCCGCGAAGTCCATACTGGCGTCAAGTGGCGATGGAACGTCTTGAGCTGTGTTTGCTGCATCAGTTGGGTGAAGAAGGGATACAGGTTGAACTGACAACACATTACCACAATGCCAGCATCGAAATGTTTGGCACACCTTATCGGTTGGGTGAGATTTCAGGACATCCTTTCTCGGCATGGTATGCCCGCTGTCTACGCCAAATGGCCGCATTTACTGAGGCGCTGATCCGACCAGATCATCAGTCTACCGGTATTGGTGATTCGGATTGGGTTGGCGATGGACGACAACGACTGACCCTGCTTGGCGCGATCCTGGACGATGATGATTTGATGGCTCGCGGAACGGATAGCTCGGAGTGTCTCTGGTTGCTGGGTGTGGAAAAATATGAGCGATGCCTCAGACTACAGGCTTCCTCTTCTCCGGTGTTGTCGAGCCGAGCCTTTCCGCAGACAGGATATTATGTCATGAGGGACAAGTATCACTATCTTTTTTTTGATGCGGCTGCCATGGGCGGAGCACACGGACATGCGGATGCGCTGAATGTGGAGTGGATGTGGAAGAACCAGCTTTTCTTCACGGACACTGGACGTTATACGTATGAAGAAGGGAAATGGCGTCGGTATTTCAAAAGTACGCGGGCGCACAATACCGTCACGGTGGATGGTCTGGATCAGACACCTTATCTCTCCACACAGCAATGGGGAGAACCGGAGGCTCAGGCCACAACGTTACGTTGGGAGAGCAATGACACCTATCACTTCATTGATGCTTCACAGGATGGATATACACATTTGCCAGATCCAGTTACACACCGTCGGTGGATGCTGGCAGGGGTGGAGATCCCTATACTACTAATTGTGGATTGGCTGGAGGCAGAAGCAGAGCATACTCTGGAGCAACGTTTTCACCTGCATCCGCAAGCGGATATTGCGTTGAGAATGAATGAAGCTGGAGAAATGACAGCGGATATGAGCTATGAGGCATCTTCCATAACGCTGACGATGCAATGGGTTACGGCAGGCATCGGGAAGGGAGCCTTCGCGTTGACGGAGCAGCCCGGCTGGGTATCTGAGGTGTATGGTTCCAAGTCGGAAACATCGGTCATCCAGGGCAAGACTGATTTCTCGGGTAAAGTGGGTATTCTGACGTTGTGCCTGCCCGCAGATCATACAGACCAGGTTACACGTGTAACCACATGCCAACTGGAACCTGACCTGATGAGATTGGCATTATCTTATGTGCAAGGTGAGGAAATAGGGTATATTGTGATTGACAACGACACGCTGCAATGGTCGAAAGAACAGAAATAAAAACAGTGAAGCAGGAGCAGATGCTCGCACTTGGCGAACATAGACTCCTGCTTTTTCTTCACTCACTTGGCTTTATTTTTTCTTTTTACTCTGGGTGATTTTTGCGTAACGGGCTTGGGACTGGCTGGCTTTCTGGCCGTTCCGGGAGGTCTGTTGCGATATACCCATAAGGCATACTCCAGCGGCTGAGTGATGGCTTTATAATAGATATCCCGCTCCCCGATGCGAGCGAATACTTCACGTGCAGGTTTGGGGTTAACTTCAAGCAGGTAGATACGCCCGCTTCTGTCAATCGCCAAATCCAGTGCCAACTCACATAGGTTCCCATACGTATCTTCCAGAAACGAAGCAACATCAATGCCGAATTTCTCTGCAGTTGTGTTAATTTCTGCCCGGAGGTCGTCATCTTCGATCCATTGCTTCATGAGTCGGTCCATCGCTATTGCCTGACCGCCGCCATGCAGATTGGAGGTTACGCTTTTTTCTGCACCCATGCGTCCAGCACATCCAGTAAGCTCCCATTGTCCTTCTCCGTTCTTCTGAACGAGCATGCGATAATCATGCACACGTCCATTCGGAAGCTGAAGTTGAATGCCCTTTTGTACAAGATACTTGTCTTTCATGTTCCAGTGCTGGAGCAACGCGCCAAGTCGTGATAAATGAACTTTACGTGGAGTGATGATACGACGCTTCTGATCCCGCCCTTGAACAAGCACTGTATTAGCCTCGCTACTGCTGCGTTCAATGCGCAGAATACCACGTCCGCCTGTTCCATTAATGGGTTTGAGATAGACCAGAGAAGAAACTTTAAGCATCCGGTTTACATCGGACATATCCTGAAATAGAGCGGTTTCCGGCAGGTGTTCACGAAAGTTGGCTTTTTGCAAAAGGGTCTGGTGGATGGTCCATTTATTGCGCAGTGGCCTGTTCAGAAAGAGCAGATGCCCATATTTCTCACGAAAAGCAAGCAATTGCTGGAACCTTCGGTTACGCTGTATCCGGCAGCGATCAAAGATCAGGTCCGGGAATGATCGCCACTCCCTGGACCAGCCTTTTCCCTCATGAAAAACCATGGCTTCAATTTGTTTGCCGCCGGGGTGTACGTCGGCTGGTGTGAATACATAGATATCGAGTCCCCGCTTGCGCCCTTCAAGAATCATTCTGCGATAAACGCTTCGTTCTTCAAGAGCGCGATGTTCATTTAAGTACAACGTCATAATGCCCAGAACAGGTGAGGACACAAACAATCACCTTCTTTTTGCAGTATTCCTGTCTATCATCGTTTGGACTGACGGGCAAGATAAGCGCTGTAGTGAAATATACGTTCCAATGACCGCCGTCTGATCTGTGGTTCATCAAACTTCATGGGCTTTGCATTGGCTTCGAAGAACCAGAGTTCCCCCAGGTCATCAATGCCCAGATCCATGGACATTTCTCCGAGCGTGTAACCTGATCCCCGTTCTACCTGTCTTGCGATCATTAATGAAGTGGATTTCACACGTTTCATCAGGGTTGTTGACATTTCTTCGCCAAAAAGCTCGGTCAGCAGCTTCTCAGGGTCTTCTACGCTCCCGCCGCGCGGCACATGAGTTGTAATGCTACGGGAGCCAGCAAGTCTCGCTCCTACACCGGTTACGCTCCATTGGCCCTTGGTGTTCTTTTGTACAAGAACACGCAAATCGAAGGGGCGTTTACGAGAGGATGCCAGTTCAATGCCTTGTTGCATGATATAGGGCGTATGTCCGGTTTCTTTGCGAATTCGTGCCCATAACTTGGCAAGTGTAGATGCTTTATAGGTCGTGCTTCTACGTGTGGTTTGTATTTTGAGACGATAGGGAAGCCGTTCTTTTTCCTGAAATTTAAGCATCATGATTCCTTTACCAGCTTTGCCGCTCTCGGGCTTAAGGTACAGATAAGGATACGCCCGTAGAACGGCACCCAGAGAAGAAGCACTTCGCATCCGCCGAGTATAAGGGATCAGTTGCTGAGTCGATTTGGATTTCCTGAGCCATTCGAACAGATCCCATTTGTTGAAAAAGAATGGGTTATACAGTTCGATTCCTGATTGCATGCATTCGTCAATTTTACGCTGCACGGAAGGTTTTCCTTCGTCTTCCCGGTTGGGAATACGATTGTACAGAACATGGGGAAGGGGGAAAGGTTGTGAAACCCACTTTCCACTCCCCTTGTTGTACGTATATCCTTTCACGGTGGGACCACTCACGTTCAGATCCCGTACAGTTACAATGTACACCACGTATCCCATGCTCTCGCCTGTCTGTAAGATATCTTGAAAATTTTGATGATTTCCCCTGAACATACGCTGTTTATCATGCATGGTCAAAACAGCAATGACAGGTTTGAAATCATCATGAAGGGTCATCAAATCTCTTCCTTCTTCCGGAACTTGCTCAAATACAGGCAGTGTTCCAAGATGTGCTCCACCGACGATTTGCCCTCCACCCGGAGTGAAGGGTGACGGAAAATGGAGCGCCCGGGTTTGGCGTTCGCTTCGAACATCCATACATGTTCCTCCTGATCAATGCCCAGATCAAAGCCAATCTCACCAATCAGATGCTGGTGCTGGGTTTCAATCGCCTGGGCCAGTGTAATAGCGACGGATTTGGCATGCTGAAGAACTTCTCCCGCACGATCGCCGAAGTTGCGACTGAGCGCCTGCTCAGGAGTCATTAGGGAGCCGCCATTTTTGATGTGTGTTGTGACGCTGCCACGTCCTGCCTTTTTGGCTCCAATTCCGACAACAACCCATTGATTGTTACCATTTTTGTGCATGTGAAAACGGAAATCAATTGGACATTCATCAATCTCAATTAGGCGTATTCCCTGCTGAACTACATATCCGCGTAACTGTTTACCATGTCTTCCCTGAAGCATGCGCATCAGACTGTTGAAGGACCCAAAACGCAGGAGTGCATTACCGCCTTTTTTGCGATAACGTGCGAAATATCCACGTTTGGGCGAATAAGTCAGGCGGTAGATCCCGTTCCCCAGACTTCCTGCAGTAGGCTTATAGTAGACGAACTGATGGCGTTCCAACATTTCCTTCATCTGTTCAACGGAAGGATTGGTAATCGATTCAGGGATATACCGTCCTGCTGCCGGCTCGTTCTCCAGCAACGTATAGATATCCGATTTGTTGAAGAAGCTCCAGTTGAAGAACGGAATTTTTCGGCGAACAAATCGTTCCCGCAGCTGGTTGATTGCTGGTGAGAAGTCTGAACGACGGCTTGGTAACCGGTTGTAGACAACATCGGGCAGAGGTACGGTTCTGCGGGTAAAGCTTCCGTTATCATTCAGGAAAAAACCCGATACCGTCTCGTTCTGCCAATTGATATCCCGAGGAGTAAAAGCGTAAATGTAGGATTTACGGCTGCCTTCACGGAGTAACTGTTTGATGAAACCAGTACGGGAACCGAATGGATTCGTGCTCGTCGCAGGCCCATCAGAGAGTACGCCGATCAGTGGACCTAACTGGACCTCATCATTTTGCAAATTCCGGAGATAAATACTGCCCCGTTTGGGAACGTTCATCATATTACGGATACCTGAAGCGAGATACAGATGTTTACCTGCTTTTTTGATTGGTTTGATCGTTGCAGGTACCCGGTCACGCCCGAAGCGAAGGTGCACCGTTTTTTTGCCGGACAGGTTGAGGCTCTTCATTAAAGCGTTGGATACATAAACCACTTTATCCGGTTGCTTGGTGAAATGCAGATTGCAAAAGGTCAAACTCATGATTTATCCTCCTATCCTGAAAAGATCCTTGGGCTCCATGGCAAGCGGGCGCTGCGGGCCTCAGCCGCCGTGAATCGGGATGGGTTTCAGGCCAGCTTTGCTGGATGTATTCGGCAATTTCATTGGACGAACGACGTCCGTGAGAACATGTTGTTGCAACAGATAACGGGCATAGGCAAGCGGCCGGGTATAAGTCAGGGTATGCATGCGTCGGTCGCCCGCTTCTGCAAATGAGGTGCGGCCTGGTTTGGAGTTGACTTCAATTAGCCAGAGTTGGCCCTCTGCATCTGCTCCGAAATCAAGCCCCAATTCGGCTAACCTGCCGAAACGGCTTTCCAGCAGGGTGGGGATAAGCGTAGCAGTCTGCCGGATGCTCTTCAGCAGAGTTTCCGTGCGGTTCGTTCCATATCGCTGGAGCAGATATGCGTGGGCAGGATATGCTTTCCCCCCACCGTGAAGATTGGACGTGAGTGAACCTTCGGGTCCTTCCCGTACCATACATCCGGTAAGCGTCCAGCGACCTTGCCCATTCTTTTGCATTAGAGCCCGTATGTCGAATGCTCTTCCATGATGGCTAAGCTCCAGATATGGCTGCACGATCATCTTACGTTCAGCCTGATGTAATGCTAGCCAGGAAGAAACAGCCTGGGTATGGTTGAATGTAAGAAAAAAGGTTTCATTGTCCTCGTTACGCCCCTCCACGATCCATGTTGATGGAGTCGTTCCCCGAGACAGGCGAAAGGTATTTTTGCCATGAGTCCCGGATACCGGTTTGAAGAACAGTCCTTTGGGCCAACGGTCCAGCCATGTTTCCCAAGGAATATGCGATCCGATCCGGGTTGTGGGAGCAAGTTGTGACCTCAATTCAGGATTTCGGGACAACACACGATGTACCTCCCATTTTCCTGGAAGGGAAGCAGACCAATAACGGTGTTGATCTGTGCCGTTGGTTGGTATCCATTCCTTAAGCTGTTGTCTGACGTACCTGGAGATAGGGCGAAGACAACGATCCATAATGAGATCGACTGCAGGAACAGGTACCGAATTCCACTTCCCTTGATGATAGACATATCCCCATTGAAGAGGGAGATGGACTGCATCATTCGATATCGGGATCACAATAATCTGAAGGGCGTATTTCATGCTCCCCAAACTGAGACGACGGCAGAAAAGTTCATCCGTAAAGGGAGGTGAGCCTTCGGTTGCACGTACCAGAATGGCCAGTGTCTTGGTCTGAGATGTTGGAAACATTACGCTACACCTCTCCTCTATCAGATTTGTTTCCAATAGGGAATAACTTTTCAAAAACCCGCCAGGTACGTAGAATATTCAAGCATGGCTTTGACGGAAGGGCGGATCTTGCTCTCACTCAGTGGTGTATTATCATTCTTGGATGGTTTGGAGTTGACTTCGAGCAGCCATACGCGCCCAGTGGTGTCCAAGGCCAGATCAATACCAAGTTCACCAAAATGAGCAGGGATGGCACTCTCGATCCCTTTAGCGATATCCAGTGCTGCGGTGTGCAATCCTGCATATGCGGAAGCTTTGGCTGATCCAGACAACTGTGTTTTGGCAACAGCATCCTTGACGGTGCTGAGACTTCCACCCCGTGCCAGATTGGATACGTAGTGACTCCCGCCCGCAATCCGGGCGACGATGGAGGTTACACTCCATTTACCTGTACGGTTCTTTTGCACGAGCGCACGGAAATCCACGGGTCTGCCACTGTTGTCAATGAGAGTCAGCCCTTGTTGGATCTGATAACGCGTTGTTTTCATTTTCCCCGACATACTGGCATACAGTTTATCCAGAGAAGTATACGTTTGTTTCCGGGTGCCCCCGACGCCAGTCGCCAGAGTCAGGAAGCTTCCGTCAATCTGACGTGAGACCCGGATGATCCCTTTACCCAAAGAACCGCGTACGGGCTTCAGAAATACAACCGGATGTCGGTTGCACATCGTCTTGAGCATGGCAGACGTCTTGAGCAAATGAGACTCGGGAAGAACTCGTTTAAGCGTTGAAATGGACTTGAGTGCGTCAAACACTTCGTTTTTGTCCAGAAACTTTTCATTGAAGGTTTGCGTGCCGTAGAGCGATTTTACTTCTTTCATAAAATGCTGTACGCTAGGTTTGTTCTCAAGCTTGCGGGACGTTAGCCGGTTATTGACGACGTCTGCTACAGGCAGAACAGTCTTTTTCCAGCCGTCATCATACACCCAGCCTTTCATATAACCCGTTACCGCTCCAATATCCTCCGGTGTGAAAAAGGATACATAGGCGCCTTGCTTACGGCAGGCGTTCACCAGTTCTTGACAGAACATCGTGATGGAGCCAAAGGGCCGATCGGGCTGATCGGGATAATCCTGGCTAACCAGTACACTGATGTAGGGTCCAAGGCGAAGCGTACGGCTGGCTGAACGATAGGATACCCTCAGGACCGAACGTGGAACGAGACCGGTCTTGCTGGCAACTGTCTGATTGATGCGCAGCCCGTCATACCTTGGTACCGGAATAACAGTGACTTCGCGGCGGAAAGAGCCAAATTGCAACTGAAGCGGCCTTCCTGAAGGGATTTTAAGCGCCTTAAGCACCCCTTCGCCCAGCATGATGACGTCGTCCTGCAGGATGCCCGAGCCGGTAACCTGAATCGTTACTTTTTTAGTGGACATCACGGATCTCCTTCCGGGCGGCAACTTGATGTCTGATCTCGAAGTTGAACGGCATCTGAACATGGCATGTGCTTCATCATATGAGGACATATAACCCTTGGTGATTGACCCATATGGATTAAATGCATTTGATTTCGAGGCAGGTTATGGATGGCCTGTTTCAGAGCGCCCTTGTTTGACAGGAGAGAAAAGCGTGTATTAACACGGATGAACAAACCAATCTGAGGAGGAATAATAGTGAACATTTATGACAAAGCCAATGATTTGGCCAAAGCACTGAGAGAAAGCAGCGAGGTGGAAGAGATTACTTCCGCGATGAAGCTGATTGAAGCTGATCCGGATGCAAAAGCAATGCTGGATAACTTCCGTGATCAACAAATGGAATTGCAACAACGTATGATGAGCGGGGATATGCCAGCTCCGGATGAGATGGAGAAAATGGAGAAGCTGTTTGAAGTACTGAGTTTGAATCTGAACATCCGTCGTTTGTTTGATGCGGAGCGTCGCCTCAGTGTCATCATTGAAGACGTGAATAAAATTATTGCTGACAGCCTGGGTCATCTGTACGGTGGCGCTGAAGCGTAAAAAGGTAGTTCAAAAAGTCCACTTTTGATTACGAAGGATGCCTAGCTTCATTCCATCTTCTCGGTACTGAAAACTGATCTATTTGAACACGTACTAAAAGGTTGTCTTGTTTTTTACCTGAACCTTTCATATTAGCTCCTTATCGTTCATAGACTAGACATATAGAGTCGATCAAGAACGAAGGAGCTGTGAATGGTGAAGAGGTTGAAAAAAGCAAAACATGTGATCTATCTGCTTATTGCGTTGTCGATGCTGGTCATTGCACTGCCGCGGATTTCCTTTGCTGGAGGAATGGACTGGGTTAATATTTTTGGCATCGTATGGGTGCTGTTCTCCTTATTAATCGTTGGTGCACATCTGCATTTTATTCTCGGTGTGGATGAAGAGAAGAAGCGTGCACTGGAAGCCGTTCGCCGGGCGAAGCTGCGGCAGTGGGAGATGAAACTGTTGGACAAGCAGGAGCGGAGCGAGTCTGTATAAGGTACAGTATGAGATCCAACATGGAAGACCGGAATCCCTTGGTACAAAGGGGCCCCGGTCTTTTTTGGTACATACAGAATTAGAGGTTAATGGGATGATTAAATTCAGATGGCGAACTTGCCTGTGAGAATGGGTAGGGGTGGGGTTATTTTCCTAAAGCCGTGTTATAATAGATACAGTATAGTACAGATGCATCTTCGGGGGTGGTACAGTTGGACGGACAGGAAGAGAACGTCACGAAGCATGAACAGTTACTTCAACATATTGAACAACTGAAGGTTGGCAGCAAAATATCAGTACGTGGACTTGCGCGGGAGCTGGGTGTAAGTGAAGGGACAGCGTATCGTGCGGTGAAAGAGGCGGAGAACTTCGGGCTGGTCGTGACCAAGGAACGAATTGGAACGGTGCGGATCGAGAAGAGACCTCGGGGCATGTCGGAACAGTTGACCTTTGCTGATGTCGTGACCATTGTGGAGGGCCATGTGCTGGGGGGGAACGAAGGTCTCGCCAAACCGCTGCACAAGTATGTGATTGGAGCGATGAAAGAACAGGCAATGGCCCGTTATATTGACGCTGGGAGTCTGCTGATTGTAGGTAACCGTGAAGATGCTCACTCGCTTGCCCTCGAACAGGGAGCGGGCGTGTTGATTACGGGTGGTTTTGGGACAAGTCGTGAAGTAAGAATTATGGCTGACGAGCTTGGGCTACCGATTATTTCATCCAGACATGATACATTCACGGTGGCTTCGATGATTAACCGTGCGATCTTCGACCGGCTGATTAAGAAAAAAATTATGCTTGTTGAGGATATCATTGGTCAGAAACCTCGCTTGCAGGTATTGAAGGTGACCAGTTCAGCCGCAGATTTTCATATGTTGGTTTCAGAGACGGGTGAACATCGCTTCCCGGTGGTGGATGAATGGAACCGGGTCATCGGGATTGTGAGTCTGAAGGATGTTAGTGAGCTGAAAGAAGATCAAAGTATTGAGAAATGTGTGATACGCCGCCCGATTACGGCCTCATTGCAGACATCTCTTGCTTCTGCTGCCCAGATTATGACCTGGGAAGGCATCGATTTTCTGCCAATCGTGGATCGGAATCGCAAACTGATTGCGTCCGTCACACGCAAGGAAGTGCTTCAGGCCATGCGGGATGCACAGAAGCAACCACAACTGGGAGAGACGTTTGATCATCTGATCTGGAACGGGTTTGCTGAGGAGCGCGGTGAACAGAACGAATTGTTGTTTCACGGATTCATCATTCCTCAGATGGCAACGGATCTGGGTACGATCTCCGAAGGTGTTCTGTTGAATGTGATGACACAGGCTGGCCGGCGGGCAGCGTGGGATGTTACAGGGAACGACCATGTGGTGGATAATGTAACAACTTATTTTGTTCGACCAGTACAGATTGAGGATCAGATCCTGGTTCGACCGTTAATTCTGGAAACCAGTCGTCGAACGTGCAAAATGGACATTGTGGTTACCCGTGAAGGCAGTGTGGTATGCAAAGCGGTAATGACATTGCAGTCGATTGACCATGCCTAGCAGGGTACGTTGCCTCGGGCATAGACAACAAAGAGAGTACTCCCTGATCAAGAAGCTCTGCCGGGTTGCGCTGTCGCGCGGTTCTGGCTTCGCTTAATGAAGGGGAAGTACTCTCTTTTTGCAGTCACAACGATAGAGCTTCAACGAATCATGCAGATTGTCCGGAGGTTTTACCTGATCCATTACTGGACCGTTGTTGAAGCCGCGCATAATAACTGCGGTTACGTATTCCGGCAAATACATTGTACGCACCCATAATCAGAAATAGCGCTTCCACAATCACAGATAAAGTGGAGCCCGTGAAGACAAACATCAGGATCAGGGCAAGAACAACAAGCATGCCACCCATCCAGATATTTGTCCACGAACGGTACAGACCGGCGCTGGTAGCATCCGAACTTCTGTGTGAACGAATACTGTTCAACGCTGCAAAAACCATGGCAACAGCAAAGATGGCGATTAGAGCATATTTGAGTACATCAATGAACACAAAGACGCAGCTCCTTTTCTGGAAAGCATTTACTGCCCTTATTGTACCATGGAGAGATGCAGACAAGGGCAGTTTTTTGCTGTTACGCAGGAACGTGCATGCGAATCTGTACCCAAACTTGCAGTACCCCTTCCATAACCAGCATCGTTTTGACTTGAACGGTGTATTCCTTTTCCCTGACTGAGTACACTTTCTGATTCAGCATGATTCGCGTCATTTTGCTATACTCATCGATGTTGAATACATCTCTGCCCCGAAGTACCTCAAGTTCGTCTCCGAGCTTCTGTAACATCACTTTCAGAGAAGCCTCGTCTGGCCCCTTATCCGATTCTTCTGCACGGACCTTGATTTCCTTGATAACGGTTTGGCGTTTACTGTATTTTTTCAGCGTTTTGATATCCTCCTCATTCTGATGCAGCTGAAGCTGCAGCTCCTGATTGTTCAGCCACAATGCATTGTAACTCAGGTGAAATACGCCGTTGTAGACGACACATCCAGCGATCATTCCCAGAACAAACACAGCGGTCATTCGCATCAGCGGGCGGTAACGAGAAAATGGCGGAACTCTCATGAACGCTGTTCCTGTCTCATATTAGCTCCGGCCTCCGCCGCACACCCATTTCACCAGCTCGGTTCCCATATGCGCGCCCATAAAAGCAGAGATTAAATACAGGATTTGTTTGACCGCCGGAGACAGGTTACCATCCAGGAAATTGCTCTCGATGACACGCATGGGATCTATTGTGCCGCCGACAGCGGCTGCGAGTGCCCATATCTTTATTTTTCCAGAAATATCGAGCATCGTCTGTGTCGGAGGCTGAAGAGAGATCACTGCTCCAATACCTCCGATCATCGCGCCGCCCAGCACGATTCCAAACGCAATAAAGAAATCAAGAATGGCTTTGGACAAAAATGTGCTCACTGGCAACACCCCTTTCAGACCTAGCAGCACACCTCCTGTCTTCGGTCTGTCACAGGGGGAGCGGCTTGTACTTCTATTGTATGGGCGTGCCCCCGAACGTTATGATAAAATAGAATAATAAAGTCTCCTTTTAAGAGGTTGTTACAAATTCTAATATGGGGATTCCATTTTTTATTTATTTAATTCATATAGTATGAGATAGATAGGGTAGCAGACGGATCAGAAGATCGATGCTGCGACTATCTGCGGCGAAAGGAAGAAAAAAACATGAGTTCTTTTGTGCATTTGCACGTTCATAGCGAATACAGTTTGCTGGACGGCGCTGCGCGTATTCCGGATCTCGTGAATAAGGCTGCAGATCTGGGAATGACGACACTTGCGCTGACCGACCATGGCGTGATGTATGGTGCAATTCCTTTCTATAAAGCCTGCGTTGAACGAGGCATCAAGCCAATTATAGGGTGCGAGGCATACATGACAGCAGGGTCCCGCAAAGAGCGGGGAAGCCGCAAGGATCAACCGATTCATCATTTGATTTTGTTAGCAAAAAATATGACGGGTTACCGAAATCTGATGAAATTGTGCTCGATTGGACATCTCGAAGGTTTTCATTACAAACCCCGTGTAGATATGGAAAGTCTGGCTGCCCATCACGAGGGCATTATCTGTCTAAGTGCGTGTCTTGGTGGTGAAGTACCACAACATTTACTGCATGGACGAGAAGAAGAGGCGAGACGTGCGGCGTTACGCTACAAAAATATTCTTGGTGACGACTTCTATCTGGAACTTCAGGATCACGGGCTGTCGGAGCAAAAAAGGGTAAATCCACAGTTGATCAAACTGGCTGCCGAGCTGGAGATTCCGCTTGTAGCCACCAATGATGCTCATTATCTGTCCGAAGAGGATGCGGAGCTTCAGGATGTATTGATCTGTATCGGAACGGGCAAGACCGTGGATGATGAGAATCGGCTCCGAATTGGAACCAATCAGCTCTATTTGAAAAGTGAAGAAGAGATGGCTCGTTTGTTTCCTCATGTACCGGAAGCTCTGGCAAACACCGTCCGCATTGCGGATTCCTGTGAGTTGAAGCTGGAATTTGGCAAATCGATTTTGCCGGAATACAGACCGCTTCCTGATGGACTCAGCCCTTCGGTGTATCTGCGTCAGCTGTGCGAAGAAGGAATGGAGGAGCGTTATGCGCAGTCCACACGTTGGACAGATGCAGAGCTTCGATCCGAACTCGAACAACGATTGGCGTATGAGCTGGGTATAATCGACAGCATGGGATTCTCGGATTATTTCCTGATTGTTTGGGATTTTATCGCCTATGCGCATAAACAAGGCATTGTTACTGGACCAGGCCGGGGCTCCTCGGCAGGAAGTCTGGTAGCATACACTTTGCATATTACCGATGTTGACCCGATGAAATACAATCTGCTCTTCGAACGATTCCTGAATCCCGAGCGGATCTCCATGCCGGATATTGATATTGACTTCAGCGATGAGCGGCGGGATGAGGTCATTGATTATGTCGCGCATAAATATGGCAAAGCCCATGTCGCCCAGATTATTACGTTTGGAACGATGGCTGCCCGTGCTGCCGTACGTGATGTTGGACGGGCCCTGAATGTGCCTTATGGTGAAGTGGACAAGGCTGCAAAGCTGATTCCGGCTCAACTTGGTATTAACATCGAGCGGGCCATGGAAGCTACACCTGAGCTGAAGGCGCTCTATGAAACCAAGCCTAAGACACGTGAGCTGTTGGATATGGCGATGAAGGTCGAGGGCATGCCACGTCATGCTTCGACCCATGCTGCGGGAGTGGTTATCTCCCGTGACCCGCTGACCGATGCGGTGCCACTTCAGGAGGGCAGTGAAGGGACAGCGTTAACCCAGTATTCCATGGAAAACTTGGAGTCTATTGGGCTGCTTAAGATGGACTTTCTTGGTTTGCGTACCCTCTCAATCATTGAACGGTGTGTACGCTGGATTGGGGAACATGGAGAAATTCCGGATTTCCGCCTTATCCCCGATGATGATCCGTTAACGTACGAGATGCTTGGGCGAGGGGACACGATGGGCATATTCCAACTGGAATCTGCCGGGGTACGCCGTGTGCTGAAAGAGATGAAGCCAAGTAGTTTTGAAGATGTAATCTCTGTACTTGCCTTGTACCGTCCGGGTCCGATGGAGTTCATATCCAAATACATTCAGGGCAAGCATGGACAGATTGAAGTGGATTACCCCCATGTGGATCTGGAGCCTATCCTGAAAGATACGTACGGGATCATCGTGTATCAGGAACAGATCATGCAGATAGCCTCCCGGATGGCGGGTTTCTCGCTGGGTGAGGCAGATTTGCTCCGCAGAGCGGTCTCCAAGAAGAAACGGGAAGTGCTGGATCTGGAGCGTGGACACTTTGTACAAGGCAGCCTGAAACAAGGGTATAGCGAAGAAGAGGCAGACCTGGTCTATGATATGATCGTCAAGTTTGCAAACTATGGCTTCCCGCGTGCTCATGCCGCGGCATATGGTGTGCTTGCGTTCCAGACGGCTTATCTGAAGGCGCATTATCCGGTTCATTTTATGGCATCCATGTTAACAGCCGTAATGGGCAGTCATCGGAAAGTGGCAGAGTACGTAGTGGAATGTCGGCGTATGGACATGGAGGTGCTTCCGCCGGATGTGAATGAGAGCGGTATTCTGTTTACACCTGTATTTGTGCCGTCCGGCAGCGCAGGAGCCGGGGATCAGAGCAATGCATCGCAGCAGACTGCGGGAGCAGATGCAGAGAATGACGCTGGAAGCCCTGCCGAAGAACATGCCACGAATGGTAACGGGAGTTCCTTCAGGGAAGATCGCGTTCATGAGCATGATGGGCATTCGGGACAAACCGAATATGGTGAAGCACCTCTACCGGATGATCCCGGTCCTGGACCGGAAGAGGACGGTGGTGGATATGAGTGGCAGGCAGCGACAACCATGCCTGAGGCATCCGACAACCGGAAGGAACCGGGATTGGTGACGGTTTCTTCAATGGATAATGGTAATGACGAAGGACAAGAGGCGTCTTCTTCGCGCGCGGAACAAGAGGAGCTGTCCTCTGTGGAGAAGAACGTTGCAGTGTCTAATGATAATTCGGATGAAGATAAGGAAAAATTAACGGGTGCAATACGATTTGGTCTGGCCGCTGTGAAAAATGTCGGTACCCAGGCAATGGAAAGCATTATGATCGTAAGGCAAGAGAGACCGTTCGACAGTCTGCTCGATTTTTGTCGTCGTGTGGATCTGCGTGTATGCAACAAACGTGTGATTGAATCGCTGATCCAGGCCGGAGCTTTTGACTCATTACCTGGGCACCGTGCCCAATTGCTGGCGATGCTGGATGAGACTGTTGAAGCAGCGTTGAAATGGCGCAAGGAACGTGAGGATCTGCAGATTCAATTGTTCGACTTTGTTGAGACGCCAAACTGGGAGATTGAATATCCGGAAATTCCTCCTTATTCCTCAGGGCAGCAACTGGAGCTAGAGCGAGAGTTGTTAGGTTTGTATCTCTCTGGGCATCCTCTGGATGACTATGAAGATGTGCTGGAATCGAGTGGGGCTGACCGGATCATGGAGCTGACCGAGGCGGCAGACGATACGATGACCGTCGCAGCGGGTATGGTTGTGTCTGTGAAGTCGATTACGACGAAACAGGGCAAGGCTATGGCGTTCATGGAGCTGGAAGACCAGATTGAACGCTGTGAAGTGGTTCTCTTTCCCGAGGTATGGCGGCGTAGCCAGCAACATGTCGGGAAAGGTGAACTGCTCGTCGTGCGTGCCAAAGTGCAGCAGCAGGACGAAGGGTTTAAGCTGCTGGCTGAGGAAGTGGTGCCGTTGTCACCGGCGGCACTGGAGCAGCAGCTGCGCAGCCGTGACCGGCGCGTCAAGCCCGGCAGCGGCAGCTCTTCGCGCCCGGCGCAGGCGGCTTCGCCGCGGCGACCAGCGGGCGCAGGAGCCGAAGCGCAGCGCAGCAGCGCAGGCGGCGATGCTTCCGGTGCGCGTAGCAGCGGGAGCCAAGGCTCGGCAGCGACGCGCAGCGATGGGGCGGGTACGGGCGCAGCCACGGCGGCGGCTTCCCGGCCTGGCGGTGCCGCTGAGGCGGCAGGCAGCCCGGCGCAGAGCCGCGAACCGCGGGCCGTGGAGCAGCGGGTGTTCGTGAAGATTGCCCCGCATGCGGAGAAGCCTGAGCTTCTGGCACGTCTGAAGCAGCTGCTTCAGGAGCATCCCGGACCTGTGGCGACGGTGCTCTTCTATGAGCAGCAGCAGAAGCTGCTTGCGCTGAGTGATGCCTACCGGATTAAGCCATCACCAACCTTGTTCTCCGAGATGGAGAAAATGCTGGGTGAAGGCACAGTCAAAATTAAATAAGAGGCTGTCCCGTAAGTGATAGCACTTATCCATAGTATGAAACCTGTTTGGCTCAATGCTGAACAGGTTTTTTTGATTATTTTAGTGCGAGCTCGGTTCCCTGACGACAGGGTTTAAACAAACAAATTGCAGACTTGTTATAGGCCAGCTACAGACCAGAGCGGAATGTACAATCCTGCAACAGGTCCAGGGTGCGACTGGTCTTAACCATCCGCACATTTTATGAACATTTTAACAGGTTGCTGCATACACTTGAGAACACCGAAGGACCTCGTGGTCCTCGGGGGATTGATGCGGGAGGTCGAGATATGTCATATGAAATCGTAGAAGCCATGCTGGCCCGGCGGGGTGTACGGATTGATGCAATCGCAGCAATTGTATACCGTCTGCAAAAAGGGTACCACCCCGAACTGACCTTGGACGACTGTGTAACCAGCGTGAAATCCGTTCTGCAGAAACGAGAGGTGCAATATACGCTCTATACGGGTATTGCTCTCGACGAACTTGCGGAGAAAAAACTCTTGCCCCAACCGTTACAGGCTATTATGGAAGCGGATGAATCCCTGTATGGAGTGGACGAGACTCTGGCCCTCGGCATTACTCATGTGTATGGTATGATTGGTTTAACCAGCTTTGGTTACCTGGATAAAGAAAAAATAGGTGTAATTCATGATTTGAACGAACACACAACAGCCATTCATGTCTTTTTGGATGATCTGGTCGCAGGGGTGGCTGCTGCGGCTTCTGCCCGGATTGCACACAAAAATATTAAAGCCAAAAAATACCCCTCAGACCTTTAACCCCCTGTATTTCCATGCTTGTCTGTTATGGTCAATCTAATGGCTCATATGAAGGTCTTCAAGGGCGGCTGACGCTGCCCTGATAAGCTTGCGGCTGCTTATGGAAGAGGTATGAACAAGAAGATTTCGTCAACCATATGAGTTATTCGTGGGGGACTAATGTCCCTCATGATCCCAAATTCTCCCCAAAGGTCCCGAACCCTTTCTTGCAGAAAAAAAGTGAGGTATGTTATCATTAGTCCAATATACGGGCTCTGAACATTAGCTTAGGGGGCGGACAAGGCATGTGGACGGTGATTTACATTGCACCGACAGCAAAGGTTGCGGACAAGATCAAGACCAAGCTTTCGGAAGAAGGTTTTCTGGTACAGACCCGTCCCATCAGTTTATCCAAGCAGCAATTTGAGATTCGCGTCCCTTCTGGGGAATTGGAAGAGGTCCAGGAAGTGTTGAATTCCATTCTGCATTCCTGATTTGTTCGACATCAACGTGCCTTGGCAGATGAAGAAGTACCATCGGTACATAAGGGACTAATCGCGTAAGCGGAGAGAGGAATCGACTTGCATGTATTGTATGCTGCTGTCCTTCCTTCTTTTTTTGTTAGGACAAGGACCGACCTGGTTGCTCCCGGAGACCCTACCAAGATAGATTCAAACATCGGCGCAACAATCTTTCGGTTTTTGCAGGTAACATCAATCGTGCTGACAGAAGCCGGTGATCCTTGCCCTGTACCGGCGGATTTTTTTGTTGTGAATGCTGGACAAGGCCCATGGCAGCGTGTGGGTCGTAAGCGGTTTACCGTAACACGTGGATGAAGCTGCCACAAGCAGCGCTCTGCAGGTTGCGGCCATCAAATCAACGGCTGGAGAGGTGTAGTTGTGTTCAAAGATATATTCCAGAAGAAACGGAAGTACGCTACCATACCTTCCGAGCGTGCACTTCCCGGCGAAGGCCAGGAAGTCCTAGAACGCCCAAAACGTGAAATACCTGAAGGGCTTATGAACAAGTGCAGCAAATGCGGCACGATTCAATATAGCAAGGAATTGGAGAAAAATCTGAAAGTATGTCCTGCCTGCGGTTACCATATGCGTCTTAACGCTATGGAGCGCATTGCTATGGTACTTGATGATCAAGGATTTGTTGAGTTTGACGCTGATATGATATCGGTTGATCCACTTGGCTTTCCTGGATATAGCAACAAATTGGAACAACAGCGTCTGAAATCGGGCCTGAAGGAAGCGGTAATTACAGGGGAAGGAACCATTGATGGCCTGCCTGTAGTTGTTGCTGTCATGAGCTTTGATTTCTTCACAGGCAGCATGGGTTCTGTTGTAGGGGAGAAAATTACCCGTGCCATTGAGCATGCCACAGAGAAACGGTTACCATTGATTATTTTCTCAACATCAGGTGGTGCCCGGATGCAAGAGAGTATTCTTAGCCTCATGCAAATGGCTAAAACAAGCGCAGCTTTATCCCGTTTAGATGAACAGGGCGGGCTGTACATTTCGGTCATTACGGACCCAACGACAGGTGGAGTCTCGGCAAGTTTTGCGAGCCTGGGCGATATTAATATTGCCGAACCTGGCGCTGTATTTGGTTTTGCCGGCAGAATCGTTATCGAACAGACGATCCGTCAGAAGTTACCTGATGATTTCCAAACGGCTGAATTTAATATGCAACATGGTCAGTTGGACATGGTTGTGCACCGGAAAGAGCTTCGGGCCACTCTTGGCAAGCTTCTGGATATGCATAGTGAAAAAGGAGGGGTCTAAATGGCGGGTGAGTTGCCATATGAAGCGCCTCTGGTTGAGATGCGCAAAAAGATTGATGAACTCGTACAGTTTGGACAGGAAAAAGGGATCGACTTCACGGACGAGATTGCCCGCCTGGAAGAACGTTACCATAGACTTGAAGAAGAGATCTACACTGGCATAACAGCAGCTCAGAAGATGCATCTGGCCCGTCATCAGCAGCGCCCAACGGCGCTGGACCTGATCCAACTGATATTTACGGACTTCATTGAGCTGCACGGTGATCGCATGTTCGGAGACGATCTTGCGGTTGTTGGCGGACTTGCCAAGTTGAATGGAAAGACAGTAACGGTAATCGGACAACAGCGGGGGAAAGACACGAAGGATAATATCGCCCGCTTTTTCGGCAGCGCTCATCCAGAAGGTTTCCGAAAAGGACTTCGTCTGATGAAACAAGCGAACAAATTTGGCCGTCCTATTATTACGTTTATTGATACTAAAGGGGCGTATCCGGGTAATACTGCAGAAGAGAGAGGTCAATCGGAAGCGATTGCTCGCAACCTGATGGAAATGGCGAAGCTATCGGTTCCTGTTATTGTTGTGGTCATCGGCGAAGGTGGAAGCGGCGGTGCCCTCGCTATGGCTGTGGGTAATCGTGTGTTGATGCTGGAACATGCGATCTATTCTGCAATCTCTCCGAACGGCGCTGCTTCGATTCTCTGGAAGGATGCATCCAAGGCAGATCAGGCGGCTGAAGCAATGAAAATAACAGCCAAAGACCTGTTGGAGATGGAAGTCATTGAAGAGATTGTCCCTGAGCCACGCGGCGGTGCTCATCGGGACTATGAAGCATCTGCTGCTTTCATCAGTGAAGCTTTGGTCCGTCATCTCGACGATATGAAGGGTTGGAGCGGGGATCAGCTGAAACAGGATCGTTATGAGAAATTCCGTAAAATTGGATCGGTCACGTTTGAACCTCAAGCATCCATTGAAGCCCCTCAAGAGCTTGTAAAAGTCGATGTTGCGAGTAATTTGTCGGGAAATGCTGAATAATGTGACGAATTTCCTATACAAATGAGCAAAAGTATAGTAAATTTAATAGTTGGAAAAAGAAAAATAGATAAAGAGTAATACCTTTAAAATCGGAGGAAACCCAAAATGCGTAAAACGAAAATTGTATGTACCATTGGTCCATCCAGTGAATCTCTGGAAAACACCAAAAAATTGATTATGGCCGGTATGAATGTGGCCCGTCTGAACTTCTCCCACGGTGATTTCGATGAGCACGGCGGACGGATCATTGCGATTCGCCAAGCATGCGAAGAGTTGAACAAAACAGTAGCGATCCTGCTGGACACCAAAGGACCGGAAATTCGGACAGGTAAACTCGAAGTTGAACCGATCGAATTGGTTCAAGACGAGTACATCACTTTGACAACAGAAGAAATTCTGGGAACCAAAGAACGTCTTTCCATTACGTATACAGATCTTCCGAATGATGTTGAACCGGGATCTACAATTCTGATCGACGACGGTCTGATCGGACTGACTGTGGTGGAAGTGCAAGGCACCGAGATCAAATGCCGTATCGTTAACGGCGGATCGATTAAAAGCAAAAAAGGTGTTAACGTTCCGGGCGTTGCCATTTCTCTACCGGGTATCACCGAAAAAGACGCTAACGATATCGTATTTGGTATCGAACAAGGTGTCGATTTCATCGCGGCTTCTTTTGTACGTAAAGCAAGTGACGTACTTGAGATTCGTGAATTGCTTGAAAAACACAATGCTGGTCATATCCAAATCATCTCCAAAATCGAAAACCAACAAGGTGTCGATAACCTCGACGAAATCCTTGAAGTGTCTGACGGCCTGATGGTTGCTCGTGGAGACCTGGGTGTTGAGATTCCTGCGGAAGAAGTACCATTGGTACAAAAACGCATGATCCAAAAATGTAACGTTGCAGGTAAACCGGTTATCACAGCTACACAAATGCTGGATTCCATGCAGCGTAACCCGCGTCCAACACGTGCGGAAGCAAGTGACGTGGCCAATGCGATCTTCGACGGTACGGACGCAATCATGTTGTCCGGTGAGACAGCTGCGGGTAAATACCCTGTTGAATCTGTTCTGACCATGTCCCGTATTGCTGAAAAAGCAGAATCTGCTCTGCCTTACCAAGAGTTGTACCTGAAACAACGTGTTGCTCAACAAACAACAGTTACAGAAGCAATCAGCCAATCGGTTGCTCTTCAAGCTCAAGATTTGAACGCAAAAGCGATCATTACTTCGACTGAATCAGGACATACTGCACGCATGATTTCCAAGTATCGTCCAGAATCTCCAATCATCGCTGTGACAACGGAAGACAGAACTTCCCGTCGTTTGGCTCTGGCTTGGGGTGTAACTCCTGTCAAAGGAAGACTGGTTGATTCCACGGATGCTTTGTTCGAGAATGCAATTGAAGGCGGCGTAAAATCCGGACTTGTTAAAGAAGGAGACCTGGTTGTGATCACAGCAGGTGTACCTTTGGGTCGTTCCGGTTCTACCAACCTGATTAAAGTAAGCCAAATTCCAAACAACGCTTAATAGCGTCTTGGATGGAGAAGCAACAGGAAAGAAGCAATGGGGCTTTATTGTCCCGTTGCTTTTTTTCCATCTTATTGACACTTTACAACGAGGTAACACGTATGAATGATAGAGCGAAGGAGGCCGATAACGTGCGAGAACAGAGCAATGGTAACTGGTATGCGGCACGTCTTCGTGTACGCTATCAAGAAAGTGACCAGATGGGCGTGGTCTACCACGCGAACTATTTGAATTGGTTTGAAATCGGTCGAACTGAGATGATTCGCCAAATGGGGTATACATATCGTAAAATGGAGGAACAGGGGTTACTGCTTCCCGTAACCGGACTGGATGTGAAGTATCACAAGCCTGCCCGATATGATGATGAGATTATCATTTTCACCCGTATTGCTGCATTTAGTGGTCTGCGACTGAATTATGAGTATGACGTAAGACGCATGTCTGAAGAACCTGATGAGCATATGGCGATTGGAGAACGGGTATGGTCAATTGATGAATCACTCCCCGGTGAACGGCTAGTTACAGGTTCTACACAGCATGTATGGGTGAATGGGGACTGGAAGCCAGTTCGGCTGGATAAGGCAGTCTCTGAGTTATACAGCGCGCTTGAAAAGGTGTGGCTTTCGGGAAAGGGGTAATACGTCAATGCGAAAATGGATGTGGGCTTTACTCTTAATCATTCCGGTGATTGAATTATTTGGTTTTGTTCTGATGAGTGACTGGATCGGAGCCGGAAAGACATTGCTTCTCATGATTCTCACGTCCTTGATTGGTATAGCAATGTTGCAGTTTGAAGGGCGAAAAGTACTTGTGGACGCCAAATCCGAGATGGAGCGTGGCAAGGTACCTGGAAGAAAAATGGTCGATGGTCTTTTTATTTTTGTCGGTGGTTTCTTGCTTTTGATTCCAGGCTTTGTAACGGATCTGATCGGGTTTACACTGGTATTTCCATTAACACGTCCGGTGTACCGTCTGTTCTTCCTGGGGTGGCTGGAGAAAAAAATGAAAAGTGGCAAAATTACGTTTTATCGTCGTCCGAAATGAAACACCAGTTGTTTTGCATAATAGAAAAAGGCTCCGCTCAGCAGATGATTTCTGTTGAACGAAGCCTTTTTCTATTTTCCTGGGTGCTCATAAGATGATGCCTCATCGGACACGGCCGTTGATGATATACGTTCTGAGGTCGCGTAATACGTTAGCCCGATTGAACGCATCCAGAATCACGAGACTGACAGGGCCAATAATCAAGCCCAGGACACCGAACAACTTCAAACCCACAAACATGCCAACCAGCGTGGCGAGTGGGTCGAGCCCTACACTGCTTGCAAGTACCTTCGGTTCAATAATCTGACGGGCGATCAATAAGATCAAATAGATAATACTAATCCCAATGCCCAGATACAGATCCCCATTCATAAAGAGGTACGCTGCCCAAGGCACCATGATAAGGCCAACACCCAGATAAGGAAGCAGATCGACCAAACCAATCATCAGAGCGATGGTGAAGGCTGAATTGACTTGCAATATAAGCAGTCCAATCATGACGAATAGTGCTGTAATCGAGATCATGATCAATTGTGCTCTTGCGTATCCGAACAGTGCCTTCTTAAGGTCGGTCCAGATGTCGGATATCGGCTTGCGAATGGAAGAGGGTACCCATCCCGATACGGTGATGTTGTGCCTAGTCCAGCTTTTGCTAATGAAGAATGTAGACAACAGAACAACGATTAATACCGCGCCCATGTTCGGCAGGGAAGTCAGCAGACTCAGAATCATGTTGAAAAATCCGGTGACCAGATCTGTGACGGCTGTACCCACCGTTTCAGTTGTTTTACTAATATTGCTGTTGATGGTTTCCTGGTAGTTGGGATTTTCCTTGTAAAATTCATTGATCTGCGCAGTCAAACTTTGAATGGTGTCATTCTGGGTCCAGCGCACAAACGTGTCCTTGATCTCATCAACATGAAGATCAAAGCTTGTCGTAAGTGAAATGACTTCTTTTACCATGCGGGTAATCGCCGCAGACAGCACCACCGCAATGGCTCCAAAATAAAGGATCAATGAAAGAGTCACAGCCAGCCAGCGCGGGAATCGTGCTCGATGCTGAAGCAGTTTCACTAAAGGATTCATGGCATAGGCGATAATCCAGGCAATCGCAAAAGGGTACAAAAGCGGGAACAGCAAGTATATGGCAACGGCGATCAGAACGGCCGCAATGATAACCCATAAGCCACGGAGCAGGCGTTTCATTATTATTCTATCCAAGCATCAACTCTCCTTATTTCAATTAAGCCGACCTATGTATGATCCATGGAGCAGTATTAAAAATAGATGGCTATCTTAATTAATATAGAGCATTTACAAGGTTTTGAAACGCCGGGATGTTACCAGATCTTGTTCAAAAGCGGATTTTTGAACAAGATGTATGGGGATTCTTTCTTTTGCCTAGAGTATGCCTTAGTATTACAGAATATAGCAATAGAAAGTTCTCATACGACAGGATTGGTTAAAAAACATTAAATGTCAACCTTGTTTTTGTAAAGGCTTTCAAAAATGCTTTATCGGTCCGATAAAGAAGTTTGATGTGCGAATGAACTCTCATCGTGTTCACATAAACGACAAAATCCAGTATGATGTTATAAGTAAATACCGATTGACAGATAGGAAAACCGTAGTTTGAAATATTTGTTAATTTTAAAATGAAAATGTTTACAAAAAGAGAATAGGTGCATTTTGGCACTTATATGACACTCTGGAATGGTTCCTGATTTCGCTTATTAAAGGAGAGATGTATATGACAGCTACCAAAGGTCTGGAAGGCATCGTTGCGACAACCTCTTCGATCAGTTCTATTGTAGACGGTGTGCTCACATACCGTGGTTACGATATCGACGATTTGGCTGAACATGCCAGCTTTGAAGAAGTTGCCTATTTGTTGTGGTTTGGTAAATTGCCAACAACGGATGAACTGAAATCCCTTCGTAAAAGCCTGAGCGATTACGCGCCGATTCCGAGCGAGTTGATTGCACAAATCCAATTGTACCCGAAAAATGTCAGTACCATGGCAGCACTTCGTTCCGCTGTCTCTGCACTTGCACTGTACGACGAGCAAGCGGATGAGATGACAACGGAAGCGAATGAGAACAAAGCGGTTAAGTTGCAAGCACAGTTGCCAACGATTGTGGCAGCCATCGCCCGTATCCGTCAGGGCAAAGAACCTGTGGCTCCAAAAGAAGGCGCTTCCATCGCAGAGAACTTTTTATATATGATGACTGGTGAAGAACCATCCGAGACCGCAGTGAAAGCATTGGATCAAGCCCTTGTCCTGCATGCGGATCACGAGTTAAACGCTTCGACATTTGCAGCCCGTGTAACGGTTGCTACGCTGTCAGATATCTATTCCGGTGTAACTTCCGCCATTGGCGCACTGAAGGGACCACTGCATGGCGGTGCTAATGAAGCCGTTATGAAAATGTTGAATGAGATCGGTACGCCAGATCGTCTTGAAGCGGCAATTCAGGAAAAACTGAATAATCGTGAAAAAATCATGGGTTTTGGACATCGGGTGTACAAAAACGGTGATCCACGCGCCAAACATCTACAGAAGATGTCCAAGGAACTTGGCGAGATGAACAATGATACGCGTTTGTATGATATGTCTGTGAAGATCGAGGAACTGGTAACAGGACAAAAAGGACTGAAGCCTAACGTAGACTTCTATTCTGCTTCTGTATACACCCAACTGGAGATCGAACAGGAATTGTTCACTCCGATCTTTGCCATCAGCCGGGTGTCTGGATGGACAGCACATATTTTGGAACAGCTTGCGGACAATCGCATCATTCGTCCACGTGCGGAGTACACTGGCCCTACAGAACAGAAATACGTTTCTATTGAACTTCGCTAATAGCCGTAAAAACAGTATAATAATATGGACGAGGTGAAGGGTTGGAAAGCAGAGGCTTTACTGGCTTAAGCTCTCAGGACCCTTCTCTCAACAAGACTAGTGGTATGATGAATACTGCATATACGAAACCTAGGAGGAATTTTAACTATGAAATTAGAAAAATTTGCTCACCCAACTGAAGGCGAAAAAATCCAAATTGATAACGGTACACTTCAAGTACCTAGTAATCCAATCATTCCATTTATCGAAGGTGACGGTACAGGCCGTGATATCTGGAAAGCTTCCAAACGTGTATTGGATGCAGCTGTTGAAAAAGCTTATGATGGCAACAAAAAAATCGCATGGTATGAAGTGTTTGCTGGACAAAAAGCATTCGATACATACGGTGAGTGGTTGCCGAATGATACACTGGAAGCCATTCGTGAGTATATCGTAGCGATCAAAGGACCATTGACTACGCCAATCGGTGGTGGTATTCGTTCCCTGAACGTAGCCCTGCGTCAAGAGCTTGACCTGTACACATGCTTGCGTCCTGTTCGTTATTTCGACGGTGTACCTTCTCCGGTTAAACGTCCTGAGTTGGTAGACATGGTCATTTTCCGTGAGAATACGGAAGATATCTATGCAGGAATCGAGTATGCTGAAGGTTCTGAAGAAGTGAAAAAAGTGATCCAGTTCCTTCAACAGGAGATGGGTGCTAACAAAATCCGTTTCCCTGAGACTTCCGGTATTGGTATCAAACCAGTTTCTTCCGAAGGTTCGAAACGTCTGGTACGTGCAGCAGTGCAGTATGCAATTGACCATAACCGTAAGACGGTTACACTGGTACACAAAGGTAATATCATGAAATTCACAGAAGGTGCCTTCAAAAACTGGGGATATGAAGTGGCTGAAGAAGAGTTCGCTGACAAAGTATTCACATGGGCACAATACGACATCATCAAAGAAAACGAAGGTACAGATGCAGCGAATGCAGCACAAAAAGCTGCTGAAGATGCTGGTAAAATCATCGTAAAAGATGCGATTGCCGATATCGCTCTGCAACAAGTATTGACTCGTCCAGGCGAATTTGATGTTATCGCAACATTGAACCTGAACGGTGACTATCTGTCCGATGCACTTGCAGCGCAAGTTGGCGGAATTGGTATCGCTCCTGGAGCGAACATCAACTACGTAACAGGACATGCTATCTTCGAAGCAACTCACGGTACTGCACCTAAATACGCGGACAAAGATGTCGTGAACCCTGGTTCCGTTATTCTGTCCGGAGTAATGTTGCTTGAGCACTTGGGATGGCAAGAAGCAGCTAACCTGATCTACAAAGGTATGGAAACATCCATTAACAATAAAACAGTAACGTATGACTTTGCACGTCTGATGGACGGCGCTACTGAAGTGAAATGTTCTGAATTCGCGGATCAAATCATTAAAAACCTGTAAGGGGAGATGTGAATCTTGACTATTCAGCGCAAAAAAATCACAGTAGTCGGCGCCGGTTTTACCGGTGCTACGACCGCATTAATGCTTGCCCAAAAAGAACTCGGGGATGTTGTGCTGGTTGATATTCCTCAACTGGAGAACCCGACGAAGGGGAAAGCACTCGATATGATGGAAGCAAGTCCTGTTCAAGGATTTGACAGTCATATCGTCGGTACTTCCAACTACGAAGATACTGCAGGTTCTGAGATTGTAATCATCACCGCTGGCATCGCCCGTAAACCGGGTATGAGCCGCGACGATCTGGTCAATACGAATGCGGGTATCGTGAAGTCCGTTTGTGAAAATGTGAAAAAATATTGCCCTGATTCCATCGTCATTATTCTAAGCAACCCGGTGGATGCGATGACTTATGCAGCTTATCAGACCCTTGGTTTTCCTAAAAACCGTGTTATCGGTCAGTCAGGTGTTCTGGATACAGCACGTTATTGTACCTTCATTGCGCAAGAGTTGAACGTATCTGTTGAAGATGTTCGTGGATTCGTTCTTGGCGGCCACGGAGACGACATGGTGCCACTCGTTCGTTATTCGAGTGTAGGTGGTATTCCGATCGATACGTTGATTCCGGCAGACCGCATTGAGTCCATTGTTCAACGCACACGTGTTGGCGGAGGCGAGATTGTGAATTTGCTGGGTAACGGCAGTGCCTATTATGCACCAGCAGCTTCGCTTGTTCAGATGACCGAAGCGATTTTGAAGGACAAGAAACGTATCATTCCAGTGATCGCTTATCTTGAAGGTGAATATGGCTATAATGATCTGTTCCTCGGTGTACCAACCATTTTGGGTGGTAATGGCATTGAGAAAATATTCGAACTTGACCTGACAGCGGAAGAAAAAGCAGGATTGGACAAATCTGCTGATTCGGTTCGCAACGTCATTTCGGTAGTAAACCTGTAAGTTTGAAAACTTTTTGAACAGAAGCTAAAAGAAAACCTCCGGTAAACCCGGAGGTTTTCTTTTCTTTGGATAAGTTCCCCAGTATAATGGGATGTGATGTATAGCACACCGAAAATGTTGAGGAGGATGAAAATTTTGACAATGATTATGTATTTGCTCCATATTGTTGGAGCACTGGCGATGGGATTCTATTTGATTCTGCCATTTGTGGTCGGTAAAATCCGTACTTTGAATGCCGCAGCACAAGAGGGAGCCTTTGCATCACTTCGTTCTTTGAACAAAGTCGCGCAGTATGGACTTGTAATCCAACTTCTTACTGGTGGTTACCTGATGACCAAAGGTGAGTATTCTCATGTCTGGATGGCTGTCGTTGTTGTTCTGCTCTTGGCTATTGCGGCTATTGGAGGAATTATGGGTAAACCGCTGCGACTCGCTGCAGAAGGTGTGAAAAACAAACGTGATGTGGGTCCTGAGCAAAGCAAGATCCGTATGTTCAGTACACTTCTGGCTGTATTCTTGCTAATCATGGTGTACCTGATGGTGAATAATCAGGTGATCTAAATGCGTTGCGGACGGTTAATCCACCTTATGAAGATGTATTGTTAGTTGTTGGTTAAGCGTTTGCAGACGTACTTAGGACAAGCCGGATGAGATGTAAGATGGTGTTTCGTTGAAACAAACAAAAAATAGACAGCCTCATTGGCTGTCTATTTTTTGTTATTACCAAGATGAAATCAGCAGTCCTCGGTTTATTTGAACTGGAACTAGAGGGATCACTACCATACATATCATCATACATATTTATCTGACAAGGTCTACATTGGTTAGGATGTACTCACAGTATACGCCCGCACTGCATTTCGACCATTACGCTTGGATTCGTACAAGGCAGTATCAGCATCGCGTAACAAGGACTCCAGCGAATCTGACCCTCCATTGTACTGGGCAATACCAAAGCTTGAGGTGAGCGTAATAGGCACTCCCTTAACATCCAGGGGGTCATTCAACAAGGCAACTCTCAGTTGTTCGGCAAGTTTCTCGGCTTCTTGAAGCGAGGTATTCGGAAGAGCGATGACAAACTCCTCTCCTCCATAACGGGCAAATAACATCTCAGGGCTTAAATATCGATTACAGACAGAGACCACATGAATGATGGCCTGATCGCCAACATCATGCCCGTACGTATCGTTGATACGTTTAAAGTAATCAATATCAAATAAAATAAATGAAACAGGTTGCGGATTAAGCTGAGCTTCACTCAAAATCTCCCGTCCTCTATGCAAAAATTGAGTGCGATTATAGATTTTGGTCAGACCATCGAAATAAGCCAGTTGTTTCAACTGTTCTTGCAAGAAGCGTTGTTCCGTTATATCAATTAACATAATTAGACTGCCCACAGTCTGTGCATCCTTGTTATATACGTAAGATGTCCTGACCTGATAACAGACGGTCTCTCCATTTAACTGCCAGTACAGATCCGTTTGCAATCCTTCTCTTCCGTATTCAACGGGAAATGTCTTTCCAGCAAGATTAAGCCAGATATCATCCAAGGGTTGGCCAATCATGGTTGTATTAAGCTCTGGCAACATGTCACGCAGAGATCTGTTGTAATCGACCAGTCGATTGAAGCTATCCAGTACAATAACACCTTCACGCATGCTCTCGAAAATACTGTCTTTGGCGATGGGTACGATGGTTAGTAGACGTGAGGATAGAATCGCCCAGATATACATGGCAGATGTGATACACATGAGTACGGGTACGGGGTCCATCCCGCCGGGGGTCAAACCAAGCAAATACAGAAAAGCTGCGACCATAGGAATAATCTGTGAAGTAATGAGAGTAAGTAATTGACGACGATACATCTTTTTGGTGTGTCTCCATTGTCCGATCAAAATGAGGCAGGCACATAACAGACAGGAGAAGGTGAATGCACCATGTACAACATACCATTGACCCACTGCGATATCCATCAGAGGAACGGGACTATCTTCTCTCAGCCATACTTTTTTATAAAATAGATGATGAAAGTCATTGGTTGCAACCATACCTAGGGTAATGGAAGGGATTACAAACAGCGCGGCAGTTACCTTTTTGGATAACGTTTTTCCTGTGTACTTTATCATCAACATGAGGCCAAGAGATGCGGAGAAGGGCATGCCTATATACTCCACGGTGGTCCAAAACATCATCTGTTCCAGCGTGTTGCTGGCTAGCTCAATCGCATAACCAAAAGTATATACGGAGAGTGCTGCTGTGTAGAGAATGAATATTTTGGAACTGGGAATCTCGGATCTTCTGAAATAGGTATATAAACACAAAAAGACATTCAGCACGGCTGAAGTAGCGACGAGTGTTATATATGAATTAATATGCGATTCCATTGTCAGGTCTCCATGTTAGGTTAGAATGATTAAACCAATAAAGATGAGAGTTAAAGCACATCAGTATACTGTACATTGTACATCAGCCCAAGCAGCATAGGAATACACTTTGTATCATGAAACAGTCTAATTTCGAATAAATTTCGAATTTTTGGCCAAACAGGCATTGAAGCAAATTGGTTGTTTGATATCTAAAGAGAGTGGTAAATAACGATTAGAGACAGCACGCTGAGGCTTAAGTTGCTGTTCATCGCAGAAGAATAATCTAAACTGTTCATGCCATCCTACAGAATGAGACTTTTTCAGAGAACGAAAGACAAGGAAGTATACAGTTAGGGTCCATGTCTTCTGTAATCCAAACATGTTCACATTTTGAGAGGAGAATGTTAGATGTCAACCAACACACAACAAAATCAAAAAACAATGCCAGCACAGCATCAGGATCAACGCCCCGGTATTGAATCGGAGATGCATCCCAGACCGGAATTTGAGAAGCCTGAATACAAGGCAGCAGGTAAACTGACGGGTAAGGTGGCCCTTATTACAGGGGGTGACAGCGGAATTGGACGTGCTGTTGCTGTTACGTATGCCAAGGAAGGCGCGGATGTCGCCATTGTATACCTGAGCGAGCACGAAGATGCCAAGGAAACGAAACGTCAGGTCGAACAAGAAGGACGCAAGTGCATCTTGATTGCAGGTGACATTGGTGATGATGCCTTTGCGAAGAAATCTGTTCAGCAGACAGTGAATGAACTGGGCAAACTGGACATTGTCGTGAATAACGCAGCAGAGCAGCATCCACAGCAGAATCTGGAGGATATTACGCCAGAACAGTTGGAGCGTACATTCCGTACCAATATCTTTGGCATGTTCTATGTGACACAGGCAGCCCTGCCACATCTGAAGAAGGGCAGCACGATTATTAATACAACCTCTATCACAGCTTATCGCGGAAGCCCAACCCTGCTTGACTATTCATCTACCAAAGGAGCAATCACTTCGTTCACTCGTTCGTTATCAATGAATGTGATTGAGAAGGGAATTCGTGTCAATGCCGTTGCACCAGGGCCGATCTGGACACCACTCATTCCATCTACATTTGATGAGAAAAAAGTAAGTGAGTTCGGCGCAACGCAGCCAATGAAGCGGCCAGGACAACCGGATGAACTGGCTCCCGCTTACGTATACCTTGCTTCGGATGACTCTTCGTATGTAAGCGGACAGGTGATGCATGTGAATGGTGGCGAAGTGGTGAACGGATAATACGTTAAGAACGTTTAGATTCAGGATAGGATTGATTATATAGAGAGGCGTATCGCTTTCAGCATGGCTGAGCGGTGCGTCTTTTTTATATCAGGTGAATATGTATGTCAAAGATGCGGTTAGCACCTGTTTACAAAAGTCGGCATCTCTGTTGATACAACTATGATATTTTATTATTAGCCTTGTCTCACTGCAGTTGATAGCGTATTGCAAAGTACTGACTGAAAAGATTGGGAGTCCCCTAATCTGTGATATGATAGATCGAGCAATTATACTCGGAGGGACAAGTCATATGAAAATGAGCAAACAGAATGCAACACATTATATATGGGGTGCACAGTGCGATGGTTGGCATCTCGTTCAAAATGAAACACTGAGCATTATTCATGAACGAATGCCCGCAGGAACGGCTGAAATACGACATTATCATTCGGTAAGCCGTCAGTTTTTTTTCATCCTCAGCGGTGAAGCATGTATGGAACTTAATGGAGAGACGTTTGTGCTGGAAACCCATGAAGGAATAGAGATTGCACCCGGAATGCCGCATCAGATGATGAATCGGAGCGACGAAGAAGTGGAGTTTCTCGTAATTTCCAATCCGGGTACCCGTGGGGACCGAATTGAACTGGATTCAATGTAGAGCAATTCATTAGATATTAATCTGATCATAAAGGAAGAGATAGATGAGACCGTTCCGAATTCGCCTTGCCATCATTATGATGGTGCTGATCAGCGTATCCGTCATTGTGGCTGGATATACGATGGGCAGAGTGTTTAAGACTACGCATATAGCCGCATTGGAGCAAACCATGGTGCGCGAGATTAATTTGCTCAAAGCAACTTTTCCATTCCATGATGCAAGTGATCCAACCTCGGAAGCCACACGAAAGTATTATTCAGATCGGGCGCTGGAACTGGATCGTCTGACGGATTCCCGGGTAACCTTCATCAATAAAGACGGCATGGTCATTGGGGATTCCGAGAGTGATCCGGCCTCCATGGATAATCACTTGAACCGTGAGGAGATTAAGGGTGCCGTCGGAGATGGATACGGGCAATCCATACGTTACAGTGAGACATTGGGACAAGACATGCTGTATGTAGCACTACCTGTGAATTCGGATCAAAGTGACATGATTGAAATACCTAGTGGCAAATTTGATGGTTACATTCGTCTATCCATGAGTCTACAGGCTGTGGATCAAGGGCTTCAGCGTGGTTGGATGATAATGTTTGCTGCACTTGGGCTATTGTTCTTAATTGTCGCGTTTGTCAGTTATCGGGTTGCACGTGGATTAACCTCCCCGATTGAGCATATTACAAAAGTGGCCCATCGGATCACCAAGCTGGAATACGATGCCAGAGTTGATGTAACACGTAGAGATGAGATCGGACAGCTGGGGCTTGCCATAAACGGAATGGCAGACAGCTTGCAGTCCCAGCTGAAGACGATCCGTGACAATGAAGCGTTGTTACAGAGTGTCCTCGCGAACATGACCGGAGGTATTGTCATGATCGACGCAGGGCAATCCATTGCACTGGTCAATCGGGAAGCGGAGCGTATGCTTGGTATTCAGGCAGGAAAGGTTACGGGTAAACCTTATACTGAATTGAAAAGACACTACGAATTAACTCGCACCATTGAAGAGAGTGTTGCACTGAAAGAACGGATGCATGAAGAAGTGAGTGTGTTCAACCCGGAGGAAAAACTGATCCGTATTGATGGAGTACCGATGTCCGAAGATGATGGTGGGTATCGAGGCATGTTGTTCCTGTTGCAGGACGTGACGGCGATTCGCCGATTGGAGTCCATGCGCAGTGAGTTTGTTGCAAATGTCTCTCATGAGCTCAAGACACCAGTTGCTGCGGTCAAAGGGTTTGCCGAAACGTTGCTCAGTGGCGGGGTACAGGATAAGGAGACAGAGCGATCATTCCTGAAAATCATCTATGATGAAGGAGATCGACTTAACCGATTAATCGGGGATATTCTGGAGTTATCCAAAATTGAATCGAAACGCGCACCGCTGCAATGCTCACCTGTGCATGTACACTCTTTCTTCGAAATGGTGCTGGGCACCTTGTCCAAGGTGGCGGAGAAAAAGCAAATTCGTCTGGAAATGCATGTTCCGGAGGAACTGTACATTGAAGCGGATGAGGACAAGATGAAGCAGATATTCATCAATCTGTTATCCAATGGCATCAACTATACCCCCGATGGTGGACGAGTGAAGTTACAGGTGACGATGGATAACGATGATGAAGTTGTCTTTGCGGTGTCAGATACAGGAATTGGTATACCGAAAAAAGATTTGCCGCGAATCTTCGAGCGGTTCTATCGTGTTGATAAAGGCAGATCTCGTAATTCAGGGGGCACAGGCCTTGGACTTTCCATCGTTAAACATCTGGTGGAATTGCATCATGGCAAATTGTCTGTAGAGAGTGAACTGGGCATGGGGACAACGTTCGGTGTGATCCTTCCATTCATTCAGGAAGAAGAGATGTAGGCGTCTGGTTAGGGCGTGTCTCAAAATTCGCTGAAGTGCATCTTTTACCGCCTTTTCGCCCCCTGCTGCGTCACTTTCCCTTGACGTGCCCCGGCACGCCTGCGGAAAACTTCCTGGCTTGGAACGAAAATTCGGAAAAATCTGCTTCCTTCAGAATTTTCAGACACGCCCTATCAAAATGTAAAAAGTGTGTATTGTTTTACACCGCGTTAACAAATTAGTGCTATGATAGAAAAAGTGTTGTGGCAACAGACAACCTATGAAGAGAGAAGGGGTATCATGGCACAGCGTTTATTAGTTATTGAAGATGAACCTACATTATCAAGATTACTCACGTATAACCTGACACAGGAAGGTTACGACGTTACGGCAGAGGATCACGGATCTGCAGGATATGATCGGGCCTTGTCCCAGGAATTTGATCTCATTTTGCTGGATTTGATGCTTCCGGGCATGAATGGTCTGGACATTCTGAGCAAGTTAAGAATACAGGGTGTTAGTACACCGGTTATCATTCTGACGGCCAAGAACGGTGAAGCCGAGGTTGTACAGGGACTGAAATCAGGTGCCGATGATTATATTACCAAACCGTTTGGTGTATCTGAGTTATTAGCCCGAGTGGATGCGGTATTAAGACGTTATTCCAATGGTGAAGATTTACCACAGCTTGAGGACAAGGATGGCTCACGAATTATTCTGGGAGAGCTGGAGATTTATCCTCTGAAATATGAAGTGACACTGGGTGGACAATCCATCAGTCTGCGTCCAAAAGAGTTCGAAGTACTTCTATATTTGGCCAAAAAGCCGGGTGTGGTACTGACAAGGGATGATCTGATGAACGCTGTGTGGGGCTTCGATTATATCGGAGGTCAACGAACCGTGGACGTTCACGTCAGTTCATTACGTAAAAAGCTGGAGCTGGACCCGGAATCGGTTCACATTGATTCGATTCGTGGTGTAGGTTATAAATTGGTTGTCAAAAGAAAAACTCCCCATCATTCAAGTTAGCAATGATCGGGGAGTTTTATTTTACGTTCATTTAACATAAAGGAAGATTTTTCTTTACGTAGAGGGAGTAGCATGGACTTATCTGAGTGATACTTTGTACCTACATAACCCACCTCAAGACGGAGGTATTACGTAAAGGAGATTGCGCATTTATGCCCATGTTGCTCGAAGTGAAACCTGACCAGCCTCATGTTGTTTTACATAATGAAGAATTAACTACACTCATAATGGAGCAAACTGAAGTAGCACTAGTTGCTGAAGAATCTGTGATCCATTTGCATGACTATTATCGTCAGGTACCTGTCGCCGGAGTCCATACCACCTGTGGAGAAGCAGCCACGATGATGAATCAGGATCAGGAACACCCATGTATCGTATTGTGTGATGAGCAGATGAAACCCACTGGATTGTTAATGAGAGAGACGTTATATCGGATGTTAAATGGCCGTTTTGCCGCAGATCTATTCTACCGTAAGCCGGTCATACAAGTAGTGAATACATCTCCGGTTATTGCAGATATTCATATGGAAGCCGCAACGATTATTGATATCGCACTTGGACGGAATGAACAGCATTTCTACGATTGTCTGTTGGTTACGGACCAAGGCAGACTGCTTGGTGTGTTGACGATGCGGGACGTAATGTCGCTATCTCGCAGATTGCAACAGGCTGTTACGGAAGAGCGCATACGTACAGTAACCGAGAGCAGACAGGAGATATCCAGAATCAACGATGCGGTCACCAAGCTGGTGAATGCTGCGAATCAGACCGTTCATGAGGCCCGTGAGATCATGGCATTGTCCAAGCAGGGCGAAGAGAGTTTGAAGCACGTTGATGCTTCCTATAACCGGGTACATCAGCATATGGAAAGTCAAGGTCAACATGCGGATCACATGCTGAATTCGATCAAAACAGGCTCAGGCATGGCACAATCCATTCGCTCCCTGGCAGATCAAAGTGGTCTCCTCGCCCTGAATGCTTCCATTGAAGCAGCTCATGCCGGTGAATATGGACGAGGTTTTCAGATTGTTGCAGGCGAGATTCGAGCGCTCGCAAAACAGACCCGTGAAGTTGCGGGGAACATGTCTTCATTGCTAGAGAATATTGGTGGATTGACCCTTCAGACTGTTGAACTGGTTAAGGCAAGCGGAGCGGAGATTGACGACAGTTCGGTGCATGTCACCGCAGGGGGAGCAACGTTCCGACAACTGAACAGTGCGGTGAGAGATTTGTCTCGTATAGCAGAGGAGATCGCCATGGAAGGCGGGAAAGCTGGAGAAGTTGCAGAGCACATTCGTACGAAGCTGGATGAGATGGTTTCGAATGGAGAGTAAACTATAAGGTAGTCAATAAAGCAGGCATCAGCAATCAGATTGATCCATCAAGCAGATCATGAAGGTTAAGGATGTCTTTTTTACATTCCGTTAACATGAAAGTGATACTGTTTTTACAATGAAAGGGTAGGATATTAAAGATGGCCGAGCAGCGATGAAAGATTATCAGTATCGGTCTCAACGTAAAGGGAGTTTCCGTGTCCCTGCAGCGAAGGAGAAGTGAACATCCATGAAGGACCTCATTCACATTGAAAATCTTAATTTATATTATGATACGCATCACGCGCTTAAAAATATATCGATGGATCTGCCGGAAAAAACCGTTACTGCGTTCATCGGGCCGTCAGGTTGTGGTAAATCGACATTGCTTCGCACGTTAAACCGGATGAATGACATGATTCCGGGTGTTCGTGTGGAAGGACAGGTTATGCTGAATGGCTCTGACATTTACAGTAATGAGATTGAAGTGGAGACATTGCGCAAACGAGTTGGCATGGTGTTCCAACAACCGAACCCTTTTCCAAAATCCATATACGATAACGTGGCTTATGGACCTCGCTTGCACGGGGTAACCCAAAAGGCTGAACTGGATCAGTTGGTGGAACAAAGTCTTGTCCATGCTGCCCTATGGGATGAAGTGAAGGATGTATTGAAAAAGTCGGCACTTAGTTTGTCTGGCGGACAACAACAGCGTCTCTGTATTGCACGGGCGCTGGCTGTACAGCCTGACGTTCTGCTGATGGATGAAGCAACGTCTGCACTCGACCCGATCTCCACATTGAAGATTGAGGAGCTAGTGAAAGAATTGCATCACAAGTACACGATCGTTATGGTTACCCACAATATGCACCAGGCGGCACGGGTATCTGGACGCACGGTATTTTTCCTGAATGGTGAAGTGGTGGAGGCAGCTGATACGGAGACGTTATTCTCCACACCGCAAGATTCCCGGACCGAGGATTATATATCTGGAAGGTTCGGTTAAGCGAGCTGAATTGGAATGATTCCGGCATACCCGGAGATGATGGATAAGGAGGACATGAAATCTATGATTCGCAGAAAAGAATTTGATCAGGAGCTTGAAGAGCTGCGTACCTTGCTCAAACAAATGGGTGAACATGTAGGAGCAGCATTGGATGGTGCTATTGAGAGTTTACAAACGATGAACGCGGAGAAAGCTCAGGTCATCATCAAGAATGATGCGAATCTGAATGCCCTTGAAGACAAAATTATGGAACTTGGCTCCAAACTGATCATCACACAACAGCCGGTGGCAAAGGATCTCAGACGTATTATCGTGGCATTCAAAATCTCCAGTGATCTGGAGCGTATGGGAGATCTTGCGCTCGACGTGGCGAAGGTGACACTCCGTATGGATGGACAGAAGCTAATTAAACCTTTGGTGGATATCCCGCAAATGGCAGAAATCGTGAAATCCATGATTGATGAATCCATCGAATCTTTCCTGAAAGAAAACACAGACCTGGCCTACAAAATGGCTCAGACAGACGATCAGGTCGATCAACTGTACAGCCACATGATCAGTGATCTCTACACGTTAATGTCAGAGCATCCTAATCAGGCTTCACAGGCTATGCTGCTGATGATGGTTGGGCGTTACATTGAACGTATTGGCGATCATGCAACCAACATTGGTGAGAGCACGGTATACCTGGTGACAGGTAAACGTCCGGATCTGAATCAATAGGAAGAGCATTACTTTGGAATTGGGGAATCAGTACTGATTAAGTAATGCAATCATATGAATGGAAAAGGACTTTCTCTCAGGTAGGCTGTGTACAGCTGTCTGTGGAGAAGGTTCTTTTTTGCGATTAAATGTGAAGTGAAAGAGGCTATTCTTTTTGATGTGACAGGTGGGTATGGTATCATGAGAGTAGATGTAATTTGAAGAGGTTGACCATATAATACGCGAGGTGCTGGAATGGACAAGTTTATTCTCATAGATGGAAATAGCATTATTTACAGGGCGTTTTTTGCAATGCCGCCTCTGACCAACTCGAAAGGTTTGCATACCAATGCGGTATATGGCTTCACTACGATGTTGCTGAGATTGCTTGAAGAGCATCAGCCTACACATGTCATGGTTGCATTTGATGCAGGCAAAATCACGTTCCGCCACGAAGGGTATCAGGAATACAAGGGTGGACGGGAGAAAACACCACCAGAGTTGTCAGAGCAATTCCCTTTGCTCAAAGAACTGTTGAAAGGACTTGGCATTGCTCAGTTTGAGCTCGCTGGATTTGAAGCGGATGACATCATCGGAACGTTAACCAAACGCGCAGATGAAGCGGGTAGACAGGTGCTCGTTGTATCGGGTGACAAAGATATGCTGCAGCTTGCTTCCGAACATGTACATATCGGGCTGACGCGTAAAGGGGTAACCGATATTGAGCTGTATGATCCTGCTCAGATTAAGGAGCGTTATGGTCTGACGCCGCTGCAAATTATTGATCTCAAGGGTCTGATGGGCGATGCGTCCGATAACATTCCAGGCATTCCCGGGGTTGGAGAGAAAACAGCGTTGAAGCTGCTGCACCAGTTCGGATCGGTAGAAGATGTGCTGAACGGCACTAGTGAGCTGAAAGGCAAGATGAAAGAAAAGATCGAGGCCCATGCCGAAGATGCCCGGATGAGCAAACAACTCGCGACGATTCACCGGGAAGTTCCGCTGGAGCAGACGTGGGAGGATATGCAATTCGCTGGATTAAAAGAAGAAAATGCGGGCCCTGCATTGGCCAAGCTGGAATTCAAATCCTTGCTCGAACGCCTGTCGTTCAGTGGCAGCATCGGTTCTGAACAGGAAGCGGTCCCTGCTGCCGAAGTTGAATCCTCCATTGCAACAGAGGACAACATCAGTGAGTTGTTCAGTTCCCTCGATTCCATTGATGTACTCCACGTGGAGACACATGGGGATAACCCGCACCAAGCAAAATTGATTGGACTAGCTCTAGGTTCTGCTGGAACATATACGTTCATATCTCCCGAATTGCTTCATTCCGAGGCTGCGGCTCCAGTGCGGGCATGGCTTGGTAATTCAGACCAGCCGAAGCGCGGTTATGATCTTCATCGTGTAGACCTGGCCCTGCATGCGCATGGCATTGAATTCGCTGGTGCGTCATTTGATGTACAACTGGCGGCTTATTTGCTTGATCCAACGGAATCCAACCAGACGATTAGTGGACTCACGACCAAGTATGGTCTGCCGTCGCTTGTGGAGGATGACACGGTTATGGGCAAAGGGGCCAAGTACAAGGTACCGGAAGTGGAGATCTTGGGTGATTTCCTATGTCGGAAGGCTGCTGCAGTAGCAGCCATTATTCCACTTCAGGAGCAGGTGCTGGAAACCGATGAGATGAATTCACTGTTCCATGAACTGGAGATGCCGTTGTCACGCATATTGGCGGACATGGAGAAACAGGGCATCAAGGCCAATACAGCCGATCTACAGGCTTTGGGCAGTGAGTTTGAAGAACAGATCAGCAGGTTGATGGCTGAGATCTACAAGCTGTCAGGAACGGAATTTAATCTGAATTCACCAAAGCAACTGGGTGAGATTTTATTTGATAGACTGGGCTTGCCAGTGGTGAAGAAAACAAAAACGGGTTATTCCACAGATGCTGAAGTGTTGGAGAAATTGGCTCCTTATAATGATGTGGTCAAGCATATTCTACAATATCGTCAGCTTGCCAAGCTGCAATCCACTTATGTGGAAGGATTGCTCAAAGAGATATCCAATCGGGATGGCAAGGTGCATACGTATTATCGTCAGACCATCGCCGCTACTGGACGACTTAGCAGTCAATTCCCGAACTTGCAGAACATTCCGATTCGGATGGAAGAAGGTCGCAAAATCCGGAAGGTATTTGTTCCTTCCGAGCCAGGATGGTCCATTTTGGCAGCAGACTATTCCCAGATTGAACTGCGTGTACTGGCCCACATTTCGGACGATGAGCGCTTGAAGGAAGCGTTTGTCAACGATATGGATATTCATACAAAGACAGCTTCGGATGTATTCGGTGTGAAGCCTGAGGATGTGGATGGGGATATGCGTCGTTCCGCCAAGGCAGTTAACTTTGGTATCGTGTATGGAATAAGTGATTATGGCTTATCACAGAACCTGCATATTACACGTAAAGAGGCTGCGCAGTTTATAGATCAGTATTTTGAAGTATTCCAGGGTGTCCGCCGATATATGGATGACATTGTGAAGGAAGCTCGTCAGGATGGTTACGTCAAAACGCTGTTGGAACGTCGTCGCTACCTGCCAGAGATTAATGCCAGTAACTTCAATCTGCGTTCCTTCGCAGAGCGTACGGCGATGAATACACCGATTCAGGGAACAGCGGCAGATATCATCAAGCTGGCCATGGTACAGATGGATGAAGCGCTGCGGGAACGCAAGTTGAAGAGCCGTATGTTGCTTCAGGTGCACGATGAACTTGTATTCGAAGTGCCTGCGGATGAATTGGAACTGATGAAAGAGTTAGTCCCTTCTGTTATGGAAAAAGCATTGGAACTGTCGGTTCCGCTGAAAGCCGAAGTCAGCTTTGGTGATAACTGGTACGAAGCGAAATAAATCAAGTGCTGCGCGGTTTTTCCGGTATTTTACAATAGGCCCTTCCATGTTTGAGATATAAGAAAAGGGTCCCGCTGAGCGCCATCTTCCGTTATAATATAGGGGAGGTGAGAACATCATGCCGGAATTACCGGAAGTCGAAACAGTCAGAAGAACATTGAATCAACTTATTGTGGGCAAAACGATTGATCATGTTACCGTTAGCTTGCCGCGGATTATTCAGCGGCCGGACGACATAGATGCATTTGCAATGGAACTCGCGGGACATACCGTCATTGGGGTGGAGCGCCGCGGCAAGTTTTTGCGTATTTTGCTGGACGGGCTGGTGCTTGTCTCCCATCTGCGGATGGAAGGAAGGTACGGTGTGTACGAGCAGCATGAAGATGTGGAGAAACATACACATGTGATCTTCCATTTTAATGATGGTACGGAATTGCGTTATAAGGATGTGCGTCAATTTGGTACGATGCATCTGTTTAATGCAGGTGAGGAACTGGTGTCCAAACCTCTGCTGAAGCTGGGACTGGAGCCGCTTGATCCAGCCTTTACGGTAACTGCATTCCGCGAGGCGGTTGGCAAGCGTACAACCAAAATCAAGGCTGTACTTTTAAATCAGGCATATGTGGTTGGTATCGGGAATATTTATGTGGACGAGGCTCTATTTCGCGCAGGTATCCATCCCGAGACCATCGCCAAGACACTGACCGAAGCTCAGTTAACGGTGCTTCATGAAGCGATTGTGGCTACGTTGCAAGATGCAGTGAATGCAGGTGGATCTTCCATCAAGTCCTATGTGAATGGACAGGGTGAGATGGGGATGTTCCAGCATCAACTGAAAATCTATGGACGCAAATCAGAACCTTGTACAACTTGTGGTACGTTAATTGAAAAAACGGTGGTTGGTGGCCGTGGCACGCATTTTTGTCCGAACTGTCAGCTGCTGTAACATGAACTGAATGAACGAAATGATGAAATCATAGCACCCTTGGATTCCTCCCTCCATATACTGATATGGCAGAAATAAGCGGGCGTATACCCATACTGGCATCTTCAGTTGGCACGAGTACCGCACAGAGGAGGAGTCCGGGGTGCTGCATCATTTTATTTCATTGCTGGCGCTTGCTTTGGCGCTTAGTTTAGATGGTTTTGGAGTCGGGATTACATATGGGTTACGGAGGACTAAGATTCCCCTGTTATCTATCGCTGTTATTTCGATCTGTTCAGGATTGGTTATTGCCTTGTCGATGCAAGTAGGTGTGTTGTTGTCTCATGTGGTGTCACCGGATATCGCTTCGATCGTGGGAGCTGTTATATTGATAGGTATTGGTGCATGGTCACTGTTGCAACTAATTCGAAAGCAAGGCAAAGAACAGCTGGAAACAGACACTGGAATGGGTGAGGGAACAGAAGCAAAGGTAACTGGAGTGGGAGAAGCACAAGAGAGACTGTCGGATTCAAAGGGCAGGAATCAGGTGCTTGCACTGGATCTGGAGCAGTCGGCTTCAAATGGATCACTGGAACGAATGGTATTTACACTGGAGCTGCGCAAGCTGGGCGTTGTCATTCAGATCCTTCGCAGTCCCTCCAAGGCGGATATGGATAACTCGGGGAGTATATCTGCTCAAGAAGCGATGTGGCTTGGTATTGCCCTGTCTCTGGATGCGTTTGGAGCAGGTTTGGGAGCGGCACTTCTGGGATTCCCTACACTATGGACAGCACTCATTATTGCACTGTTTAGTGGGGCGTTTCTGTCACTCGGCATGAAGGTTGGCCTACGATTCTCAGCTCTGCGCTGGATGCGAAGACTGTCTGTATTGCCAGCGCTATTGTTAATGATTATGGGAATAATGAAGTTGTTATGAGGTGAAACGATGAATATAGGCTTAACCGGCGGGATCGCGACAGGCAAAAGCAGTGTTTCCGCCTATCTCGCCAGTAAGGGAGCGTTGCTCATCGATGCAGACGTTATTGCCCGGGAAGTTATGATGCCCGGGCATCCCGTGTTGGCCGCCGCTGTTAAGCGGTTTGGACAAGCCATACTGAACGAAGATGGAACACTGGATCGGAAAAAGCTCGGAAGTATTGTTTTCGAACAACCAGAGGAACGAAAGGCATTGGAGGCTATCACACATCCGGCGATCCGAAGAGAGATGCGCGAACGGGCTGCTGCATACGCGTTGCAACATCCGGATAAACTTGTGGTATCTGATATTCCTTTGCTCTACGAATCAGGCCTGGAGGATGGTTTCGAGGAAGTCATGGTAGTATATGTCCCGAGATCGGTGCAACGAGATCGCTTGATGAGTCGGGATGGAATGACTGCAGCACAGGCCGAGGCTCGAATGGATGTACAGATGGATATTGAGCGCAAAAAGCAGCTGGCAGACATTGTCATCGATAACAGCCGCTTATGGACAGAGACGGAGCAGCAAATTGACTCATATCTACAGCGTAAGGGTTTGTTATGAAGATATTGCGTAAGAAACGTGTACTGCTGTTGATGTTTGTGTCCTTTGTACTGGTGTTATTTCTGAATACAAACTGGATGGCATGGTTCTATCCCATACATTATAAGGAAGAGATCCGTGCCCAATCTCAGAGTTATGAGGTTGATCCGTTTCTGATTGCTTCCATTATCAAGGTGGAGACTAATTTTAAGACAAGCAAGGAATCCAAACGAGGTGCCATTGGGCTCATGCAACTGATGCCGGACACCGCGAATTGGATACTGGAACAAGCCAAAATTCCCGACACTTCGCTGGAGGAATTGAAGCACGAGCCTGAACGAAATATTCAATTAGGCACATGGTATCTGCGGAATCTATCCGATCAATTCGATGGCAATGAAGCAGTTATGATCGCTGCCTATAATGCGGGACCAGGCAAAGTAAACAGTTGGCTTAGAGATGGTGTATGGGATGGCTCGTTTGATACAGTGAAAGATATTCCGTTTGGTGAGACGCGTCACTATGTACAAAGAGTCATTTACTATTATAATCAGTATGTAAAGATCTATAATACGTTCTAAGTATATAAGTAGAAGCACAGAGCAGGCCGGTTATTCACCGGCCGCTCCATGCTCCTCTGTGTAGCGTATTACGATGCAGATATTATTGGTATTGACCTGCCAATTGCTGTTCTGCAATTGTTACCAGACGCTTCGTGATGTACCCACCGATCGAACCGTTCTCGTAAGAAGTCATGTTACCTTGGTATCCGTCTTGTGGGATGCTGATTCCGAGTTCTTGAGCAACTTCATATTTCATTTGCTCGAGTGCTGCGGAAGCTTTAGTTACCACCAAGTTGTTGGAGTTACCATTGCTTTGTGCCATTGCTGTTCACCTCCTCGCGGGTTGGTAAAAGTATTATGTGTCGGCAATGCGTTTTTCATTACAAAATCAGTACAGGGAATATGTGGTAAAAAGTAAAACGTGGGAAGTGATCTGTTTTGAAGTGTCCTTATTGCGGTTATATGGGTACCAAAGTGCTTGATTCGCGTCCGGCCAACGAAGCAAAATCCATTCGTCGTCGCCGTGAGTGTGAGCAGTGTGCCCGAAGATTTACAACGTTTGAGATGATTGAGGAGACTCCACTGATTGTCATTAAGAAAGATGGCAGTCGTGAAGAGTTCAGCCGGGATAAAATTCTCCGCGGGCTGATTCGTGCCTGTGAGAAACGTCCAGTCTCCGTAGAGACCCTGGAGATGATGGTATCTGAAGTAGAGAAATCCCTGCGTAATACAGCCGATGCTGAGGTCGAGAGTCGCCAGATTGGTGAGCTATTGATGGAACAGTTGTTTCCAGTCGATGAAGTGGCGTATGTCCGTTTTGCGTCGGTATACCGCCAGTTCAAAGATATCAATATGTTCATGAAAGAACTGAAATCCCTGTTGTCCAAAGACGATCTGGAGGATTAGTGAAGTTGGTAAAGGGAGAAGAGCAGTCTGGAGTTCCAGTCCGTGTGTACCAGAGAAATCGGTTGTTCTTCTCCAATCACTTTGGATCTTGAGAAAGTGATTGACAGCGAAAGCTGGATTTTATATGATATAGGAGTCGCCTGTGGAACGTAGCAGTGCTGGACAAGTTATCTATTTCATATCTTGGGGCCTTAGCTCAGCTGGGAGAGCGCATCGCTGGCAGCGATGAGGTCAGGGGTTCGATCCCCCTAGGCTCCATAATCAAGAACGCCATCACGTCATGTGATGGCGTTTTTTTGTGCGTGAAATAAATCAGAACATGCATTAATTAATTAGAATTTTTGGACTTGGGGACGAGCTTGGGGACGAATATTCTAGATGCAAAAATAGAGGGTTTAAAGTCCTGACTGTGGAGTTGTCAAAAAAAGTACAGTTTGTAAACAAGGAGCCCCTTCCGGCTGGATATTGTCCAGCCGGAAGGGGCTACATTCTTCTGTATACGCTTTCACTTAGCCAGATATTCGACGAATCTTACAAAGATCGTGGCTACTTCGGCGCGGGTGGCGGTGGCTTTGGGAGCAAAAAAGTTGTCCGACTTGCCTAATACAATGCCGATGCCTTGTAGCGCCTGAACGGCCTCCAATGCCCATGAGCTGATCTCACTCTCGTCCGTGAAGGGCTTAGCGTGGCTTTCAGGGAGCTCATAGCCTTTGTACTTCATGTAGTTGTACAGTATCACCAGCATCTGCTCGCGCGTCATCGTTGAATTGGGGTCAAACAGTTCTGCGTTTGTACCGTTGACTACGCCTTTTTCGGCTGCCCACTCGGCTGCCGCCGTGTACCACTGTCCGTCCGTCACGTCGTTAAAGCGGGAACTCGTGTAGCTGGAGAGGTTTACGTTCTCAAGATTGGCCAGTACCTGCACGAACATTGCACGCGTCATTGCGGTGCCCGGTGAGAAAGTTGTGGACGTGGTGCCGTTGAAAAGATCGTATGTGTAGGCGAAATTTATATCGTTGTAAAACCAGTCGTCCATGTTGGCATCTCTGAAAGGATTGCCCGATAGCACGAGGAAGCCCAGTGGGGTGGCGTCATCAAATGCTAGCTCCGTACCCTCACGGATGTTCAGCGACATGCCGTTGTCTAAGTCAACTCTTGCGCCGCTCGGTCCTACCACAACCGCTCCGTTGCTCCGTATCTTTGATCCGCCGTGAATATCCACACGGTTGCCGTTGGGCAGGGTCACATGCGCGTCTTTGCCGCCTACTGTAACCGTACCGTCGCTCGCTATCGTCGATCCTCCCGAAATGGTCACTGTGTTGTTTTCGCCGGGTAGTGTCACTTCGGCGCTCTTGTCTGCCGGAATGGTTACCTTATCGTTTGAGTCTATCGTTGTGCCTTCGGGCACCTTAATCTTCGTCCCGCCTTTGGTCGCAATCTCGCCGCCACCGGGGAGGGTGGTGTTGCCGTTTTTGTCTGTGACCGCGGGCTTATCCTTCGGTGTATTCACTGTGTAGGTCGACTTCAACGTTCCAGGGTCTGTCCCGGTGCCCGTATTGTCGGTGTTGCCCGTATTACCGATGTTGCCGGTATTTCCGGTGTTTCCGGTGTTGCCCGTATTGCCGCCAGAATCAGGCACAGTGGGAGTCGTCGTCTTCATCGGCGTCGTCGTAGCACTGATCTCCGCGCCGTCGCCCTTTGCATTCACCGCGATGATGGTGAAGTTGTAGCCTTGGCCGTTTGTCAGGTTCTTAAAGGTATATTTGGTCTCCGTCGCATCCAGTGTGATCGGCGTCCCGTTGCCATACCATACCTTGTAGCCCAAGATCGCACTGCCACCGTCGTCAGCAGGGGCGGTCCAGTTCAATGTGACCTGACCGTCACCGGCTGTCGCCTTGAAGCCGCTCGGAGCACCTGGCACGACCGGTTTTCTCTGCGCGAACATCCAATCAAAGACGTCTGTGTAGTCATTGTTCCAAGCTGGCAAGTTAGAGGACTGCGCCGTGGGAGCTATGCTCCAATTCCCCATAGTTATCTGGTTGTAAAGAACCGCCGCTTCAACTTCGTGCGCTATGTAATCAGCCAGAACAGGTGTGTTGGCCGGATTCGGCCTCAGGTTCGGCTGATCAAATTGATTGTAGGGCCACGTAAGGACCTCATTACTCTCAAAGCGCGAAGCCCTCGCGTTGATCATTTTTGGCATATTGTTATTGATAAAGTTATTGAGGTTAGTCTGGTAGCCTCCAACATTATGAGCATTTAAAAACATCCAATAGGCCAGGTTGTTGTGAGCGTCGTTGTCCTTAGCATTCGGTGAACCGCTTACCGGGGCCATAGGTGCGGCGGCGGCGAAGAAGCCAGGGTGGCTGTTAACTAAGTTGTTTGTATACTGGCCGCCCCATGAGAAGCCCGCCGCGTAAACACGGTTAGGGTCTACTTCGCCGCTGGCAATCAGGGCGTCTATGACCTTCTTAACATTCTCTGTTGAGGGAACAGATACGCCATTATAGGAAATATTCAGTACATGGCTGGCGTACTTGTCAGGATTTTTCTCCATTTTTTTCATTAGAGCGACCGAGCCGTTGGCGGATTTCATGGCCGCTTTTTGGTCTGTCGCAGCGTTTGTACCGCCGCGTGACATGCCGTGAGTATAAACATACAGCGGCAATCCTTTGATCACTTTACCGTCTTCATCCTTGTGTAGGTAGAGCGAGCGATTGACCGAATTGTCCGTGAATGTTGTAAACTTGTCAAGGATCGGATTCACAACTTTGTCCTGTTCAAAAACCACGTTGCGAAGTGGACTCCCCTCTGTCAGTACGATCTCTCCGTTTGGGACGATGTTGTAAACCTGCTTTGTCGAGTTACTGCTGCCATCCAGCGTTGTTTTGCCGCCGCTCGCTGAATAAAACTCAGACTCAACTACGATGTAACGGCCACTTGCCAGTCCGTCCTGATAATCCGGTGAATTGCTTACTGGCCCCAGATAGCCGCGTACTTTCGGCTCGTCATTAGCGTATACCCTTGTGATTTTGCGTGGTCCTTCAAAGGTCACTGCTTCGCCGTTCAGGGTTGTGTTCCTAGCCGATAAGGCAAACAAGTCCGGATTAAGCGCGGAGCCTAACGCTGCCTTCCCCTCGCCTAAGTCGATGATGACAGCCGTTGTGTACTCGCCACTGGCGAAGTTGTCATTCCATACAACAAAGGGAAGCAGCCCCGCGTCCGGATCGTTTTTGAATGTTACGTGAATTGTATGGTCAGCCTCAATATTCGAAAAGGTATAAGTGCCAGCAGATAGAGTCACGGTCTCGCCGTCTACCGTTACAGTATCCACAATTTTGCCGGAATCGGGAGTAAACGTAATTTCTTTGTTAGAGCCCCGATCTACTCTCAGCACATCGCCGGGTGGGTTCGACATTATTGAGCCGCCCGGTCCGGCAGTGGCGGTAATTGATAATCTGGTGTCCACTTCATTGGCTGAGATGAGCTGCAGGCTGTCTGTAAAAGAAGCAGCGCTGGTGTAAGCCGCGTCCGGATCTCCGAAACTGGAAACGACTTCATAACGATCACCGCCTTTTTCCGTTGAGTTATTAATATAAACCTCAAAGGTAAGCTTGCCCTCCTCCAAGGTCAAGGTTCTTTTGGGTATTCTCATCTCCACGATATATCCTGTTTCCGTGATCTGGGTCCATGCAGCTCTGCCCGGAGCGGCCTGCCCTGAGAACACACCCGACGCGCTGACGCGCCATTGGTTTGAGCCTCCGGTTCCGGTGCCGACATAAAACTCCAGGCTGTCGTACTGGTGATCTCCGCCAGCTCCCTGATATAGATTACTGTCATTCACAACTACGCGGGAATACAGGTAGTCATGGTCCCAAAGGATTCTGGCTGTGCCCGTGGCATGGGGTCTGGGATCGGCGGGCACAGTGCTTTTGTTGATGTGATGCTCCATGGTCTGGCCCCAGAGTGGGTCGTTTGACCCGAGTTCGGGAGTTCCAAAAATGGCGGTGGGTGTTTCATTCGCTTCTGCGTTCTCGATGTTGTCAGTGGCGGCGGCATAGCTGGTAGGCATTAATGACACCACCATTACCAAGCAACAGAGGAACGCGAGCATTCTGCTAAATCGTTTTGGCATAAATGAAAATCCTCCTTATTTTTCGATTCGGTGTGCCCATGGCTTACCGCATCGTATTCGGACACGTTGTCCATATGACAAGCGCCCAACTATATATATTATGTTTATCAGGCGTTCAATCCTTTAATTTACCTATAGAGTATATTAAGAATGAAAACGATTACTTCGAAGCATAGGGATAGTGTTGAAGTTTGCGGGAATTACAATAAAAAAATCCACCTTATTAACAAGATACTACATTGAATTGGAAGTGTTGAAGACGTAATATGAGAAGAAATGTAAGCGCATTCTTTTTTTAAAACGTATCTCTATTTCCTTGAGCGAGGTGGTCTGGTTTTATAGGTGAGAGATATGGGTTGTATGCTTCTGAAAATTAATCGAAGGGAAGAATGCTATGCGGAAGCAAATTACAATCCTAATGTTAGTTTTACTTATGACCTTCAGTAGCTGGTTTAATCTTGTTCTGCCATTTAGCAATCAAGCTTCAGCGGACACAATAACACCAACGATGTTGGCGCATTATCCATTGCTTGAGGATGTACAGGATATATCAGGTAATGAAAAGCATGGAACGGCCGTAGGAGACATTACTTACACCGATGGTCTCACTTTACCTGGGGGAACAGATAGTAATACAAACTACGTTCAGCTTCCTACGGGTTTGTTTGATAATCAAGAAAATACAACGATATCTGTATGGATCAAGAGCAACACTGGAAGTGGGAACTACTCAGCATTATTCTACGGTACTCCAGCAGCTGGCAATAACTTGCCAACGAATTACTGGATGTTTAATCCATCGAATCCAAGTGGTGATTTTAAGTCAGTATTTACGAATAACAATAATGTTGACCAGCCTTGGACGACTGAGGTAGGGGTATCAGGCACTTCTACGTCACAGTACGAAGGTCAATGGGTTCACTATACGACGGTCATTACAGAACGCTCTATTACAGGTTACATTAACGGTGTAAGTATAGGCACGACCGCCAAAGAGAAAACAACAGCAAGTTTTGGTACTGATTTGCATGCTTACATCGGTCGCTCCAATTATTTAGGGGATGCTACTTTTGCAGGCAGCTTTCAAGATTTAAGAATTTACGGAGAGGCACTAGATAATGAAGATATCGCTGTAGTATATGAACAATCGTTTAATGAAAAGCAAATACAACAAGGCAAAATAGAGCTAACGTTAGGTGATATATCGGCAGTTACAGAATCTCTTGAACTGCCTACTCAAGATAAGAATGGCGCAATGATCTCATGGACTTCTAGTGATGAGAGTGCGATTAGTGCAACCGGGGAAGTGTTCTTACGAGAAATGGAGCAACAAGTGACGTTAACTGCAACCATTTCTTTAGGTGGAAGCCAGGCAACGAAGGAGTTTATTGTTACCTTACTACCTAAGGATGACTCTATTGAGCAGATTGCCGTTAAGAATGTCTTGCTTAATGAACCTACATTTATTTTATCAGCGGGGGACAGCGAGATATTAGTAGCTACTATTTCACCTTCAAATGCAACAAATAAAAGAGTTATCTGGGCATCTAGTGACTCCAGTGTAGCGATTGTCAATTCAACGGGTAAAGTTACAGCTGTTAGTGAAGGTACAGCCACAATGACGGTACAGACTGAAGATGGAGAGTTTACAGCTACATCAGCCGTTACCGTTAAGGGAAAATCGCTAAAAGATGATCTTATTCTTCATTACAACATGAAGACGACTGAAGAAGTAGACGGTCAACTCGTACTGAAGGATGTTGCCAACAAGGCAGTTACATTTGACGGAATATTTAGAAATCCAAACAATGGACAATTCATTTCAAACAGTGAGGTTGGCTTTGTTTCCTTCAATGGTGGAAGCTCTATATCTATTAGTGGGCATGTTGAGATTCCTAAGGGCTCAAATGGACTAGATCTACTACACGGTCTGAATGAGATTACAGTATCTTCAATCGTGAACTGGACGAATGATGGGACGAATCGCTGGATCTTCGGTTTGGGTACTGTATTAACACCAGAAACGAACAAATATTTCTTCGTAACACCACGTCACGGTAGTGGATCAGGTAATATGATTGCCACAGGTATCTCTAAAAATGGCTGGCCGAACGAAGCATTAGTTACAGGTAGCGCAAACTCAAACCTTATCGGTGGGCAGTGGAAGCATGTAACGGTGTCCTTGTCCGAAGCTAGCAATAGGATAACGTTATTCGTGGATGGAGCTAAGGTTGCTTCGGGTAATGCAAAGGGACTAAAGCTGTCAGAAATTATTAATCCGGATGCTACTTTCTCTGGCTTTATCGGTAAATCAATCTTCTCAAACGATCCATACCTTCAAGGTAGCGTAGCTGATTTTCGAGTATATGATCGCGCGTTGACAGACCAAGAAGTAGGCGAGTTATATCAACAAGAAGGAGCAACTCACATCTCAAAAATACGTCAGCTGACTGTTGATGATGCAGCGAATCAACTCAACATCAGTCGTTACTTAGGTGAAGGCGATAAAAGCACCGATAAGATAACAAGAAACGTTACATTACCGACAAGCGGTAAAAACGGCGTGAGCATTACTTGGAGTTCCAGTCATCCTACTGTCATTTCTAACCATGGCACTGTACAACGTCCAGCTGTTCAAGCAGATAATGTTCAGGCAGAGCTTACGGCTACTTTAACGTATCAAGGAGTATCAACTACAGCTGTATTCCCTGTTACGATCTTGAAGCAATTCGATGATCAGCAGAAGGTTGATCTGGACGCTGAACAAATAGAGATCTACAATGCTGAGAACGTTAAAGGTAACTTACGTCTTGTTGCTACAGGTGAACAAGGCTCCACAATTACATGGGTATCTAGCAGACCGGCAGTTGTGAAAGGAACGGCTGAAGCGGCTGGTAACGCTACACAGCTAGGCTGGGTAAGCCGTCAAGCTATGGATACGCCCGTTACGCTAATAGCTACAATTACGAATGGTGCAGCTTCTAAACAGCTTACGTTTAACGTTACGATTAAACAAGCAACTGCGCCAGTGCAGCATGATGCTTACTTTTTTGCGTACTTTACAGGTGAATATGAGGGTGGTGAAGAGATATCCTTCGCTACAGCTGAAGATCCATTGTTCTGGAAAGGGTTGAATAACGGTAAGTCGATCCTTCAATCTGATATGGGTGAAAAAGGACTTCGGGATCCATTCGTTATACGGTCTCCAGAAGGGGATAAATTCTATATGCTGGCAACCGATTTGAAGATGGGTGAAAGTACAAATTTCGACCAAGCTCAAATTACGGGTAGTCATTACATGATGATTTGGGAGTCGGAGGATCTCGTTCATTGGAGCGAGCAACGTATGATCGAGGTTGCTCCTAAGACTGGAGGAAATACGTGGGCACCAGAAGCTATCTATGATCCAGTAACTGGAGAGTATATCGTATTTTGGGCATCATCGATGAAAAACACAGAGACATATGGTGATTATAACGGAAGACCTGCAGGTCAGTACAATGTGATGTACTACGCAACAACAAGAGACTTCTACAACTTCTCTGAGCCAAAGGTCATGATTGATGAGTCACTTCCGACAATTGATACGACGTTTATTGAGCATAATGATATGTTGTACCGATTCACCAAATCAGAAGTGAATACTAAAGTGTATGTGGAGAAAGCACCAACTTTTTATTATGACAAGGACGGTATTGCAGCAAACGGCCTTCAATACGACGCTGTTCCGGGTACACGTGATAATAAACTTGGCTTGATCGGAAATAATGGAAACAACGAAGGGCAGACGATTTTTAAAGATAATAATAAAGACAAATGGTATCTGTTCCTTGATTCATGGCCATATCATGTTCGATATACAACAGATCTGGATAGTAGCACGCAATATCTGAACAATGTATTAAGTAGTGATAAATATGCACTGCCGCCAGGACCACGACACGGGACGGTAATTCCAATCTCACGTGCAGAGTATTATGCTTTGCAAGAGAAGTATGCATGGAAAGGTCCGGCACCATCAACAGACCCGGTTGTACATTACTCATTCGATGCAAATACAGTGAATGGTACAACGGTGAATGATATTTCTGGCAACGGTCATCACGCAACACTAGTAGGTGGAGCAACGATCAATGAAGAGGATCGCATTGGTAAAACGGGTGGTGCACTAGAGCTTAATGGATCAACAGGATATGTGAAGCTGCCAGATAACTTGATTCAATCCTTGAATCTTGAGAAGGCTACGTTCTCTACATGGGTTCAAATGGACAGAAATCAAGCAAATCAAAGAATATTTGATTTTGCTTCCGACACAGGCAGACAGGTTAACCGCAACACCATGTACTTGAGCACACAAGGTGATACAGGTAGTCTAGAGTTTGCTGTGGTAACACCTTTTACAGAGAAATTTAGCAATGACAGCACGCGACTGGGATCAGAATATAAATATGCGGTGAGAAATTCCGGGTTATTACCAACGAAGACTTGGCAGCATGTTGCAATTACAATGGATGAATTTGATGCCGTATTGTATGTGAATGGTCAAGAGGTTAAACGTAGCTCGACATTTAACGTTGAGCCGAGAATGTTACTGGAAACAACGATGAATTATATTGGTAAATCGAGAAACAGCTCTCATAGTTTATTTGATGGTAAATTTGATGATTTCCGTATTTATAATCGTGCATTATCCGTTGAAGAGATTGCAACATTAGCTGATGAAGACGTTACTCCTCCAGTAGAGCAGCCATCTGGGGCAGAGCTCATTCTTCACTACAACATGGATGATATTGATGGTGCAACGGTTATTGACCAAACAGGAAACTTCAATGGAAAATGGATGAATCCGTCTAAAGCAGAATGGATTCGTACACAAGATGCTGGTGTACTAAGCTTTACTGGTGGCACAACTAACTCTTATGTAGAACTGCCACAAGGAGTTCTCGATGGATTAACGGATATGACCGTTTCATCCATTGTGAACTGGAGCGGTAAAAACGCTGCCGAGTGGTTATATGCATTAGGAAGACCAGACAATAATACGCACTATACGTACTTCACACCACGTTATAACGCTAACGGTCTAGCTCGCCTTGGTATCGCGACGAATGCTTGGAATAATGAGTCTTCAACTTCTACCACAGGCTTAAAGAATAATGAATGGAAAGTCGTTACGACTGTTGTTTCAGGCACGGATGGTACACTAACGCTTTATATCGATGGTGTTGCTGTTGCATCAGGCTCAACGAATGGAATGACACTAGAACAAATAAAAAATACTTCAGGCAGTAGTGGAACCATCGGTAAGTCATTCTATACAGCTGATCCATACTTCGGCGGGTTGATTGCAGACTTCCAAATCTATGATGGTGCTATGACTGCGGCAGATATTACATCACTTAAGGCTCATGCAGATCAGAAGATTGCTTTGATGGCGGGCATGCTTGTATCGGCTGCGACAGAGAAATTAACGATTCATGATCTTCTTGCTTCTAATGCATCAAAAGATGCGATTATAAGCAATGTAACATTGCCAACATCAGGTGCTTATGGCACAACAATAAGCTGGACTTCAGATAAGGGGAATGTCATCTCAACTACAGGTGTCGTAACTAGACCAGCTAACGCAACAGGTGATCAAGTTGTAACGTTAACAGCAGTATTTACAGATGGTACAGAGACAGTTAACAAAACTTTTCAGTTGACGGTTAAGGCATTGCCAAACGATGTCACTTCTGTAGATGAAGCAAAAGCAGCACTAGTCGTTCATAACATTAATGATGTAAGAGGTCATATATCATTACCAACATCTGGACTATATGGAACAACGATTACTTGGGCTTCTGCTCAACCAAACGTTGTTTCAGTTACTGGAGAAGTAAAACGTCCGGCACACGGTAGTGGAAATGTAGACGTGAAGCTTACAGCTACGATTACATTAAATTCAGCATCCACTACGAAGGAATTCATTGCGAAGGTGAAGGAATTGCCTGCTGATGAAAAATATGCGGGATACTTTTTCACATATTTCACTGGAGAAGGTACCGCAACAGGGGAGCAAGTATACTTTGCACTAAGTAACGGTAATGATCCGTTGAACTGGCGAGAATTGAATAATGGTAAACCTGTATTGACCTCTACCTTAGGGGAGAAGGGGGTACGTGATCCGTTCATTATTCGTTCGCCTGAAGGTGATAAGTTCTACATGATCGCTACCGATCTGAAAATTAACGGCAATGGTAACTGGGGCAGAGCACACACATGGGGCAGTCGTTCCATTATGGTTTGGGAATCGAATGATCTAGTCAATTGGACAGATCAACGCATGGTAGAGGTTGCACCGGAAGAAGCGGGTAATACATGGGCACCAGAAATTATGTACGACAACACAACAGGTGAATATATCGTATTTTGGGCATCAAGAATGTTTGATGACGCATCCCATACAGGCGATGCTTATCAAAAAATGATGTATAGCAAGACAAGAGATTTCTATACGTTTACTGAACCGCAAGTATATTTGGATTATGGATATTCAATCATTGACACAACGATGATTGAGCATGAAGGAAAAGTGTATCGCTTTACGAAAGATGAGCAAAACAACGGAGCTTCTGCTCCATTTGGCAAGATGATCTTCCAAGAGGTGGGTGACTCGATCTTAGATCCAACCTTCAAGATGATTAATCAAGGCGTTGGTAACATCAAATGGGTTGAGGGTCCAACGATCTTCAAATCGAATACAGATGAAAAATGGTATTTATTCGTAGATGAGTTTGGTGGAAGAGGTTATGTTCCATTCGAGACAACAAATCTTGCATCAGATGTCTGGACATTATCTTCTAACTACAACTTACCAGCTAGTCCGCGTCACGGAACGGTAATTCCAATTACACAAAGTGAGTATGATGCACTCAACGGGAAGAACGTACCCGTTAGCGGAATTAGCTTGGACAAAACGACGTTGTCCATCGTAGAAGGTCAATCAGGGCAATTGACAGCTACGGTAACACCAGCTAATGCAACGAAAAAAGCAGTAACATGGAGCTCTAGCAATACAGCTGTAGCGACTGTAAGTGCGACAGGTCAAGTAACAGCGGTGGCACCAGGAACAGCAAGGATTACAGTAACTACAGTGGATGGTGGTTTATCATCAAGCGCTACGGTAACGGTAACACCATTGGTTGATGGAACACCACAAGCACCAAACAGTGGTAATGGAAATGGTGGCGTTGACGGTAACATTCCTGCACCTACAGTACCAACAGCTCCAGGTGGAAATGAGCCAGTGGTCATAGACAACGGCCAAATAAACATTAAACCAGTTGTAAATGAGAGCGGTACTTCTGAAGTGAAGTTAAGTGCGGATACAATGAAGCGTGCGCTTGATCAAACGACAGGCGGTAAGTTACACATGCAAGTTGAAGCTGATGCAAGCTTGAACGGGCTAACGATGGAGCTCGCAGTAGATGCGCGCTTAACAAGTGGATCTTCTACGGTAGATCGCATCGAGATCAACATAGGCTCTGCAGTTGTAACAGTGGCAACCGAACTGCTTGGAACAGGAACAAGTGCAGGGAAAACGTTAGGATTGTCGATTAAGAAAATTGCAGCTAATCAACTGCCAGCTGGCGCACAAGCTCAGCTGAACGGTGAGGTCGTATACGATATCGAGCTAACGATTGATGGTAAGAAACTTACACAGTTTGATGGCAGAGATGATCTCGTGATTGAATTGCCATACACACTAAAGGCTAACGAAAATCCAAACAACGTCGTAGTATACGATGTGAAGGACAACGGAGAGCTAAGAGTCGTGACGAATGGTAAATACAATGCAGCGACAGGAAAAGTAGAGTTCAAGCCAACGTATCTGAGCAAGTATACGGTAGCGTATGTTGCAACGAGCTTTAAGGATGTGACTCAAGACTGGGCGAAGGATGCGATCTCAGCATTGGGGGCAAGAGGCATTGTGAAGGGTGTAGGTGACGGCGAGTTTAATCCGAATGGTCAAGTGACAAGAGCAGAATTCATCACCATGCTGATGAAGTTGTTTGAGCTATCGGATGAGAGCGCAACGACAAGCTTTAGTGATGTGAAGCAAGGAGAATGGTACCATGGAAATATCGCAACCGCGCAGAAGCTGGGGATTGTGAACGGGAAACCAGATGGACGATTCGGAGTTCATGAGAACATTACGCGAGAAGATATGGCGGTTATGGTATACAAGGCGATCCAAATTAAGCAACTAGCGTTAGCAAGTGGTGAAGCTACAGCCTTCAAGGATGAAGCAAACATCGCAAGTTATGCGAAGCAAGCGGTAGAGGCAATACAGGGAGCAGGCATAATAAACGGTGTAGGTAACGATGAGTTTGCACCGAAAAAGAATGCTAGCCGTGCAGAAGCAGCAGTGATGATCTATAATTTGTTGGGTTTGATGTAGACACATTAAGTATAGAGCAACGCCATCACATTACGTGATGGCGTTTTTATTTGGAATACTGGGGAACTCAGTGTACAAGGAAGAGTTTTTGTTGTCTATTCAGAGGTACGCGCTTTTTGCCTTGTCTCAATTAATTTGAATACGTCATCCACGTCGAGGGAAAACATCATGCTCTTGCTCGTTATCGGCTGGAAGTGGAATTCCAGCTTTTCTTTGCCGAATTGCTTCTCTAACTCCGTCCACTGCTCCGTTGACAATAATAGAAATGCCAACGTGTCACTGCCCAGGGATTCCATAAACCATCGAATCTGATATTGGGGAGCGATCATCTCCTCCATAGCCCGAACGGCACTGTCCCGATCAGTCCAATCATCGGCGAACGGAATCGTCAGCGTACGCTCGTCCGAACTTAACACGATATCGACGCCCCTTGGTTTGTCGATTTGGATAATTTTACACTGAATTTGGTGAGATTCCGGCAGTTGGCCGTTAAAGTAATGGATGATATCTCCCTCGTCTTCTCTCCAATCAATCCAGATTAACGACTCGTACTCTAAAAACTGTTCTATGACGTCTTCATCGGACGAATGTTTCAAGACATGGATAATCGGTTGAAGCGTACTCATTGTCATCCCATCCCTTATATAAAGTTGATATATACTCTATATTATCCTATAAGATGATCAGTTCTGAATAGGGCAACAGACATACTGCTTTTCGGAAATAGAACTACTCTCATCTTTCAATTCGATGTTATGATAATGGAGAGTTGTCTTTTAAGTTTAATTTTTAAAAATAGGAGCATGTCAATTATACATATGGAGGTAATAACGTTTGAGTACTCACTATTATTTCAGTTGGTTTAATGATTTTTTTCCAGAAAAGCTGGTCGGGCGGTTACATGAGGATATCACAGATAGAAAATCGCTTGTGATGATAAGCGCTAAGCCTTCTGATTATGAAGGAGAGCAAGTGAACTTTGAGGATATTACGGAATGGACTTGGTTAACGCAGGCTAACCTTAGTTTTGATGAATATCACTTCATTGATTATCGTATGCAGAAAGAAGAGGCTCATCAGTTGATTCGGAACGCTTCTGTCATTTTTATGTGTGGAGGATATCCTGTTCAGCAGCACGAGTTTTTGGCGGAATATGAACTATCCGATATTATTAAGAACAGTAACGCCGTTATCCTCGGTGCAAGTGCCGGTGCATTAAATATGGCTGCAAAATGGATATCTTCGGCTGATACTAATCCTAAGGATGAAACAACTACGTTTTATGAGGGTCTGAGCTTTAATCATTTTGCCTATGAATCTCATGCTAGACGCGACTACAGCACGTTTGTTAAAGGATACCTGTTTCCACTATCTGAACAGATGAATGTTTATGCGGCAGAGCAGGAGAGTGCTATTCGTGTAAAGGATGGTAAAATGGATATCTTAGGCCCTGTATATTTAATTTCTGAATCTAAAATTCAGAAATTGATGGAAACGCTCTGATATACATACGGTTTGTAAACAGCTGCAGAGAATGAGCATTTTTAGACCGCCTTCAATGGCGGTTTTTTTAGCTTTAAAGGTTTTGGATGCTCCTAGGGAATCAAAAAAATCTGGGTATAACAGCGATAGGAAAGTTATTCTGTCATCTGAGTGACCTGTGTAAAAAGGAAAAATTAGCTTGTTGCCTCTACCATCTTTTTCGGAAATGTAGCCAATCAACAATCTCATAACTTTACCCTGATATCGGATGGATTTTTCCCCTAAGATTATCGGTATAGGCCAGATTTCCATCCGTCGTGATTACGGCAGCCTCGATATCCTTCATATTATTAACTTTATGAATAATGGAGACCGCATCTAACCCAAATAATTCTGTAGTATATATATCGCAGTCGAGCGATCTATCCGCAATAATCGTTAAAGAAGCGATATTACTTTCGATTGGATAGCCTGTTCCGCTGTTAAATATATGATGGTACTGACCCCCTTTCTTCTCTAAAACTCTCTCGTATATTCCTGATGTAACGACGGATTGCTCCCGTATACTAACGAGTGCTGCTGCATTTCCTCTAGGTAAAAAGGGATTTTGAATTCCAACCTTCCAGTGACTGGACCCGGTGGGAGAATCGCCATGAACCAAAACATTGCCGCCCATATCGACCATAGCTGATGCAGCTCCGTTTTTCTTGAAAAATGACATAACTTGATCAGCAAAATAACCTTTAGCGATCGCTCCAAGGTCGATTTCCATGCCTTTTTTGAATAAATGGACCGTTTGTAGCTCATCGTCAAGCTGTATATGCTCCGGATTCAAGAGCTCCAGCACCGCTTTAATCTCGGTATCCTCCGGCACATGTGCCTCGCGAAAACCAATTCTCCACAATTTGATCAAAGGCCCTATCGCAATATTTAAAAATGAATCTTTTTTCAGGCTGTGTTCTTTGCCTATCTTAATAAGATCATACAGTTCCTTGTCTACTCTAAGCGGATGTGATGTGGCTTCTTTTTTTAGCATGGCAAGCTGCGATTGCTCACTGTTGGCACTGAACACTTGTTCATAATGGACAAGCATATTCACGGCTTCCTCGGCAAGCTCTTCAGCATCTGTCCCCTCGATATAGAGGGATATGTTCGTTCCCATAAGTGGTATCGTTCTCGTAAAAGGTTTCATGATAGCCTCCTATATTGCACATTGTTGTCCGTGATTGAGAAAAGTATGGATGAGGTCATGATCCACGCTATGCAGCTTTTTTTCTCCATGATGGGCTATAAAATAATCCAGACTCATCTTCTCTACAGGGATTGGATAGATGTTGTATTCCGAAGGGCACTCCTTGATATGGATACTTTCAGGCACAAAGGTCAGACCTAAATTATGCTTTGCCAGCTTCAGTACCGTGTAGATTTCATTGCTCTCCATAACGATATTAGGCTGCACCTTGTAGACACTGAGCAATTGATCAATCTGTTTTCGGATTGCCGAACCTTTGGACGTTAGAATAAGCTTTTGATTCAAAATGGTGCTGATCTCAATCGTGCCCTCCGGGATGACTGCAACATTCTCTTGATATAATTCGCAGCAACGCGGAATGATGGCCTGGTAACTGTGCCTGCCCCAGTTAAACGAGTTCAAGTTAGGGGAGATACTGCTTGAATTTTGCCCGATCCAGAAGTCCAGCTCATTATTTTGGAGACGTTTCTCATTTTTTTCAGGTAAATCCTCGACAAGATTAATTTTATAAGCAGGATGAAGCTCGAGAAAATCTGGTAAAAAAAGGGGCGTTAAGTACACACCAAGGCTCGGAAGAATGCCGATCCGTATCACCTTATTGCCAATATCCGATACATATGAGATTTCCCTAATAAGCTTGGCGTAGCTGTTTTCGAGTGAAGTTAAGTATTGATAATATATTTTCCCCTGCTCGGTTAATCGGTACGGAAGTTTGTTGCGAGTGATTAGCTCACAGCCCAACTCAATTTCGATTTTTTTGATAACCTTTGTGAGGTAGGGCTGAGATATGTAAAGGGATTGTGCGGCCCTGCTATAGTTGCTGTATTTTAATAGGCTGTCAATGTAACACAAGATATCTTGAGATTCTAACTTAGACATGTTCCTCACCCCTTGTGAAAAAAGTAACAAACTTTTAATTTGAGGTGATTATAACAAATTAGTTATCAAACTGCAATGAATAACTATTAGATCATTTGAGCTTTGATATGTTAGAGTTAGGCCGAAAGATTGAGCCTGACAGTTACGAACATCATCTCGAATGACAGAGAGGGGATTACGATGAACTATTTAGCTATCGTGGGCACGAATTCGGATGTGTCAACGAACCGGACGCTACTTCAATTTATGCAAAAGCATTTTGCTAGTGAGGCCCAGATTAACTTGTTTGAAATTAAGGATTTGCCTGCTTTTATTGAAAAAGATGAATTAGAGGATGCTGAAGTTGATATTCCTGTGAAGGTACAAGACTTATTAGATCAAATCTCTAAAGCGAATGGTGTCATTATCGCTACTCCTGAGTATGATCATGCGATCCCTGCCGTGTTGAAAAGTGCGCTGGAATGGATCAGTTACACGACTCAAACCTTGAAAGACAAGCCTGTACTGATTGTGGGTGCTTCACATGGTGCACTCGGTTCTTCCAGGGCACAAGCGCATCTTAGACAAATCCTGGACTCACCTGAGCTTGGTGCGAGAATGATGCCTAGTAGCGAGTTTCTTTTGGGAAAATCACAGAGTGCATTTGATAGCAGTGGTAATCTCATTGACGCTGACAAAGTAGCGGAGCTTGACGAAATCTTCAATGAGTTTATTTTGTTTACTGAGATCACTACGGAACTGTTATCAAAAAGGACGTTGAAGAAAAAAACGAAAAAATTTTCCTGGCAAGAGTAGGGGGCCAATCACAATGAAAATCATAGCGATCGTTGGCACAAATGCAAAGAAATCGTATAATCGCAAGCTGCTTCAATTCATACAAAAGCATTTTGAGTCCAGAGCAGCCATTGAAATCCTCGATATTACAGATGTTCCGATGTTTAATCAGTCCGATAACCAAACAAACAGTGCAATTATACAATCGTTTAATGAAAAAATTATGGCAAGTGATGGTGTCATTATTGCGACTCCAGAATATAACCATTCCATCCCTTCATCCCTTAAAAGCCTGCTGGAATGGTTGAGCTTTGAAATCCATCCGCTGGCTGGAAAACCCGTGATGATCATAGGTGCGTCACAGGGAACACAAGGTTCCTCGCGTGCACAGCTGCATCTTCGTCAAATCCTGGATGCACCAGGTGTCGAAGCTAACGTGATGCCAGGGTATGAGTTTTTGCTTGGAAGTGCACATAAAGCATTTGACGAATCAGGTAACCTGAACAATGAAGGAACGATCGATTTCCTGGAAACATGTTTCCTGCGGTTCCTTCGGTTTGCCAAAATTTCAAATCAGCTCAACGAAGAAGAGGAGTTTACCTATAGACCCGGTGTGTATAAGATCAATGCCATAGGTCACAGTGGCAATCTGCCGATGAAGGTTTCCTTTAGTGAAAATAGAATTGAAAGTATCGATATCGATTCGAAGGGTGAAACCGAAGGCATCGCGGATGTTGTTTTTATAAGAATTCCGAATAAAATCATTGAGGGACAGACGCTGAATGTAGATGCTCTCTCAGGTGCTTCTGAAACCAGTAATGCTGTCATCAATGGTGTAGCCAAAGCGGTTAAGCTTGCCGGAGTTAACCCGGATATTCTGAAAAGACGTCCAAAACCTGCTAGCAGCCAGATGAAAGATGACGAAGAATACACTTGCGATGTGGTCGTTGTAGGTGGAGGTGGCGCAGGACTCAGTGCTGCTGCTACAGCTTTACAACAAGGAGCAAGTGTGATTGTACTTGAGAAATATCCTGCTGTTGGGGGAAATACGATCCGCTCAGGTGGTCCTGTCAATGCTGCAGATCCTGTATGGCAACAACAGTTCACTGAGAATCCAGGGGAAAGACAGACGATTGAGAATTTATTAAATACCGATGAGAGCTTGATCCATCCAGAATATGTAGATGATTTTCATGCACTCAAAGAAGAGTTTACTGCGTATCAGGATAAGTTCGGCACAGAAAAGGCTTATTTATTCGACTCCCCACTTCTTCACAGAATGCAAACGTATTTTGGGGGCAAACGTGCAGACCTGAATGGGAGCATGATCTATGGACAATACGATCTGGTCAAAGTACTTACAGACCGTGCCTTGGAAAGTGTGCAATGGCTTGAGGAAATCGGTGTTGAATACGATAAAAGCATCGTGTTTGCTCCAGTGGGTGCCCTTTGGCGCCGTGGTCATAAACCTGTGAAAAGTTATGGCTCTGCATTTATCATTGCACTTAGCAAATATGTAGAAGAGAATAAGGGGAAAATTATTACAGATAGCCCGGTCAAACAACTGATCATCGAAGATGGAGAAATAACAGGTGTCATCGCAACCGGAGTTAACGGACAGAAAATTACTATTCATGCAAAAGCGGTTGTTCTTGCTAGTGGCGGTTTTGGTGCAAATACTCAGATGCTCAAGGAATATAACACATACTGGAGCCATATTGACGATGATATCAAAACAACAAATTCCTATGCGATGACTGGTGATGGAATATCGCTTGGTAAGAGTGCAGGAGCAGCACTGACAGGCATGGGCTTCACTCAAATGATGCCGGTAGCCGATCCGGATACGGGCGAACTCTTCAGTGGACTGCAAGTACCTCCTGAAAACTTTGTCATTGTTAACAAAAAGGGAGAACGATTTGTTAATGAATTCTCTGGAAGAGATGTCTTAACCAAAGCTGCTATCGAGCAGGGAAGTTTATTTTACCTGATCGCGGATGACGAGATCAAGAAAACCGCAGCGAACACAAGCCAGGAAAAGATAGACCGTCAAGTCGAAGCAGGTACCTTGTTCAGAGCCGACACCATAGAAGAATTGGCAGTGAAAATCAATATGGACCCTGAAGTTCTTAGAAATACGATTGATAAGTATAACTTATATGTGGATGCGGGCTTTGATCCGGAGTTCCATAAGGATACGTTTAGCTTAAAAGTCGAACAAGCTCCATTTTATGCCACACCTAGAAAACCGGCGGTTCACCATACCATGGGCGGAATTAAGATCGACACCCAAACCCGCGTATTGGATGAAAACGGTCAGCCGATTGCACATCTGTATGCCGCTGGGGAAGTTGCAGGAGGTATACATGCAGGCAACCGTTTAGGCGGTAATGCCTTGACGGATATATTTACTTTCGGACGTATCGCTGGTAAGACTGCTGTTGATGAGATGAATGATTAGAATGTAAAATAAGAAATATAGATCACTCCAGGTTTCCCATATGTAAAGAACCCGCTTAACACAAGGATTTTCGAGTGTTAAGCGGGTTTTTTCGATGTGGAAATGGTTTGGTTTTGTGGTCGTGGTAATACGAATGTTCTCAGACCCCAAACCAAGCCCGGTGAAGGGCATATACACCTTCTGTAATATCCTCAATACTCAATCCACCAAAACCAATCTGAACCATGGATTGCTCCGCTTGAGCTGGTTGCGCCCAAAAGGGGGATACCGGGTAGACCTGAACACCTTCCTTCTCAGCAGTAGCAATCAGCTTGTGTTCATCCATTCCGTTATGTACACGCAACAAAATATGAAGTCCTGCATCCTCACCAATGATGGTAACTTGAGCACCCATCATCTTCTGAATCATTGAAATAAGTGTGAATTGCTTCTGTCGATATACCTTCCTCATCTTGCGAATGTGGGCTTCCCAATGTCCATTACTCATAAACAGCTCTAAGGTGTTCTGCTGAAAATGAGAGACCGTTTGATCATATAATCGGTAGTCTTGTTTACGGTGTAGCTCTACCATGGCATGTGGTAGAACCATATACGCAATACGTAATGAAGGAAGAAGGCACTTTGAAAATGTCCCCAGGTAAACGGTTCGCTGTTGAGTATCCAGGCTTTGCAGGGAAGGTATCGGTTTGCCGACATATCTGAACTCACTATCATAATCGTCCTCAATAATGATCCCATTCTGATCTGTTGCCCATTTCAGTAATTGCATTCTCTTGGCCAGCGGCATGACCATTCCATAGGGGAACTGATGTGACGGTGTAATGTAGACGATGCGGGAATTGCTTTTGTATAACTTATGGATATGAAGTCCATCTGCTTCCAGCGGAATCGGGTGAATGTTTAGACCTTTATGTTGAAAAACCGTCCGAACACCGTCATATCCCGGGTCTTCCATCGCGATACCATGACTAACGTTACCTATTAATCCAGATAACACACCGAGCAGGTATTGAACACCAGCTCCAATTATAATTTGATCAGGTGAACAATTTACTCCCCTAGAGCTATGCAGGTAATTTGCAATTTCAGATCGAAGTCCCGGTTCTCCAAGAGGATCGCCATAAGAGAACAACTTCATTTGGTTCTGGAGCAAGCTCTGATTGGATAACTTGCGCCAAGTAGCAAATGGAAAATGCTCAGCATCTACGTCACCATAACGAAAATTGTATCGAATCTCAGGGCTATCCTGAATACTGTTTTCCAACCAATTTTTACTCACTACATGGGACAGGGGCAATGCTTCCAGCTTCAAATCCATTATGTATAAGCCACTCCTTGGCCTGCTCTGGACATAACCTTCGGCTAATAACTGTTGATAGGCCATATCGACTGTATTACGGCTAATGTGGAGGTGGCTGGATAGTGAACGAATAGAGGGAAGACGACTATCGGCTGGTAACTTTCCGTTCAAAATATCTTTCTTAATATAGTGATAAAGCTGAGCGTATAACGGATCTCCAGACTCTCTGTTCAACAATAATGTCAAATCAATCATGCTAATCCTCCTCGTTGCCAGAACTGACCCTATGATTTTGTTGAGAGTTGTCACTACTTATGGGGTCAATCGATGGTTACAATTATATCAGTTCCGGTCGAATTGAAAAGATATCAGTGCACTGGATTACTATTGTTGTAGGAGGAGAAGGAATGAACAAACCTATAGATGTTATGGAACGAATAGAAAATCCGTCAACAAAAGCGGTGGAAAACTTCAATCAACACCCTGGTTTCCGCCGTATGTTTGCCCCAGACCAATTAACAATAGGGCTGTTCTTACCATTTAAATTCTATAAAGGACACATGGATGTTCTAAAAGGTCAAGCTGACCTCGTGGAAAGCATTGATCAATGCAATTTTGCAGCCGTATGGGTGCGAGATGTCCCTTTATTTGATCCCGGCTTTGGAGATGCTGGACAAGTATTTGACCCATTTGTCTATCTAGCCTATCTTGCTGCAAGAACCAAAAACGTCTCCCTAGTAACAGGAAGCGCGATCTTCACGCTTCGCCATCCGATTGATTTAGCCAAGGCAGCTACATCCATTGATGTACTCTCGGGCGGACGACTTGTGTTAGGGATTGCTTCTGGCGACCGACCTGCTGAGTTTCCGGCATATGGGATAGATGGGGAGCATCGTGATGTGCGATTCCGGGAGACGGTGGAGTTTTTCCGTGAGCTTATACAGGATAGAACTGGCGCAATTCAATCTTCTCTTGGTCAATTGAAAGGGCTTGAATTACTCCCGAAACCAGCAGCTGGTGGTATTCCGCTCGTTGTGACAGGCTCAAGCAGGCAGTCTTTAGATTGGATTGCGAAGAACAGTGACGGCTGGCTTACGTATCCCGAAGCAACGGCAAACGAATCTGGTCCTCAGATGCTTGCCCATAAGATTAGTGCCTGGCGTGAAAAAATACCTAATGGCATGTTCAAGCCGCATATGACCAACGAATGGATTGATCTTGTGGAAGATGTCAATTATCCGCGAACACCGCTTCGTGGCGGGTACATATTACGTACAGGTCGGGCAGGTTTAATTCAGCTTTTGGAGGAATGGCGAACAGTCGGCGTTAATCATGCTGCACTAGGCATTCATTTTTCGAGTCGGCCTCCTGCTGAGGTGATTCAGGAGTTAGCAGAGGAAGTATTGCCGCTCTTTCCCACACATGTGGGTCCGAAGCCGTTGTTTACAGGGTGGTAGAGCATAAAATTATTGCCTGATGACACAGATGGCTTTTCTCCGCATTTCTGTTAATGATCAGAAGAGGATCGATCCGCTGACAGCGGTAAGGTCAGGGGTTCGATCCCCTAGGTACCATAACGAAAAAGACGTCATTACGAAATATATTTTGGCGTTTTTTTTCGTTATGGATTGTTCAGGTAGCGAATGCGTAGCTTAGTCCGCGTGCGTGCATGAAGCTGTAAATCGACTCGATACAGCAGATCAGGGATGATGCCAAAGGTATGACATATTTTTATGTAAACGCTTTAATTAAATATAGACAAGGGATGCCGACGGTGATAATATTGTTTCTGTAAGAAACTATATTGTTCTTATCAAATATAATTATAAGGACTTCATTCTTAAGTACACGAATAACGCCCTGTGCTAAAGAATTTTAATTGTTTGGTGCTTGAGCGTAACGAGAGGGATGGGAAATATTATGAGTATAATTGAAACAACAATCGAATCTTTTGACGGTACTCGGCTATATTCTAGTAAAAATTTAGTTAGTGATGCAAAAGCCGCTGTCGTTATTGTACACGGACTAGCTGAGCATGCAGGGCGCTACGATTATTTGACAGAGAAGCTGAATCAGCGCGGGTTTAGGGTATATCGGTTTGACCATCGTGGTCATGCCAGATCCGAGGGACAACGTACGTTTTATAAAGAGTTTGATCATCTTATTGAAGATGTTCATGTCATTATCGATTCGGCATTGCAAGAGAGCGGCGATCTTCCGCTGTTTGTGATCGGGCATAGTATGGGCGGTTTTGCAACTTCATCCTTTGGAACGAAATATCCAGGCAAGGTCAAGGGCATCGTACTATCCGGAGCGCTCACTCGTTACAATACAAAAGTTGCCGGAGAACTGCCGATGGAACTTCCTACAGGCACGTATTTCCCGAATGAGCTGGGCAGCGGCGTATGTAGTGATCCCGCAGTTGTATCCGCTTACGCCAATGACCCACTGGTTGAAAAACAGATCTCTGTAGATTTATTTAATAGTCTGGGAAATGGAATAACATGGCTCAAGGAGAACGCCAAGCAGTTTACAGATCCCGTGCTTGTACTGCATGGGGCCAATGATGGACTGGTCAGCGAAAAGGATTCCCGTGACTTTTACGGCGATATCGCTTCAACGGATAAAACACTCAAAATTTATGCTCATCTGATGCATGAAATATTTAATGAACCGACTCGTGATGATGTTATTGAAGAAGCAATTACATGGATTGAAAAACGGATCTGATTTCAGTAGAGTAAGAGAGAGAATCTGAATATGAAAGGGATTACGCATGAAATTAGATTGGATGGGCGACCATCGGGAACTGATTGAGAAAATTATCAAATACGGTAATGCGTACTCAAACACGTATAAGCTGCAGCGAAGTTATGGTACAGACATGATGTTCTCGGCTTCACAGATTCAGACGCTGGAATACATTCTGGAAGCCGAGGACAAGGAAGAAAAGATGTCGGAGATGGCCGCACGCCTGGGCGTAAGCCGCAGTACATTTTCCAAGAACGTGAAGAATCTGACGGAAAAAGGTCTACTCGAAAAATTTCATTTAAGCGGCAACCGCAAAGACATATACGTCAAACCTTCGACGAAAGGTCGCGAGGTATATGCGAAGTACACTGAATTTGTAAGGGAGCTTTGCTTTGATGAGATTTTCAAGTATGCAGATCAGATTTCAGAGGCGGATAAGCAGAACTTTATTCGCATCATGGATTTGTTTGCTGACGTGCTCGTCTGGTATGGTGAAAAAGAACAGGAAGCGCGCAAGTTAATCAGAATTGATTCCTCTGAAACATGAACCTTGAAATTAAGGGCAACAGCCCATTCCCTCCGCGAATGTCCGTCATACAGTATAAAGTGCTTGATGCAGCAGAGGCTGTAGGACGATTATTCAGTAGGGAGTGGGATGTGTGAAATCATCAACAAAGCTTACCGGACGGGTTATTTATAAAGGAGATCCGGGATATGAAGCGGCGCGCAAGAACTGGGACCCGCATACCGACAAATATCCTAAAGTTTTTGTTTTTGCCCAAAAGACGAAAGATGTATCCAACGCTATCCGATGGGCTCGTGAAAATAATGTACCGATCAGGCCGCGGAGTGGAAGACATGCGCTTGAGGTTAATCTTTCACAGGTTAACGGCGGAATTGTCATTGATGTAAGTGATCTGAATTCCATCAAACTTGATAAAAAAAATGGGACCGTTGTTGTGGGTACGGGTAACCGAGTAGGGAGAATTGCGAATACCCTTGCCAAGCAAGGTTTCATAGCTCCTTTTGGTGACAGCCCTACTGTAGGGATCGGTGGAATTACGTTAGGTGGGGGAATTGGGCCTCTCCAGCGTACCATCGGTCTCATCAGTGATAACCTGCTTGAGGTAGAGATGGTGGACGCCAAAGGAAAAGTGATTCGGGCTAATAAAAATCGTAATTCGGATCTCTTTTGGGCCTCGCGGGGAGGAGGCGGCGGTAACTTCGGAGTATACACCCGTTACAAATTCAAAGTGCGCCGTGCTCCAGCGAAGGCAACTGTATTTAAAATCACCTGGCCATGGGCTCAATTCGAAAAGGTGCTCAAAGTATGGCAGAGGTGGGCTCCCTCTGTGGATACAAGACTGGGTAGCGAGTTGTCCATCGGACCGAAAAAGGGTGGTAATGTCGTCATGGAGGGGCTGTTCCTAGGGTCAAAAACAGAGGCACTCCGTCTATTGCAGCCGATTACGAGTGTTGGCACACCGACAAGTTCCATTGTTCGTTTGTTACCTTACACGGAAGTTGTGAAGTTCTTATTACAACCTGATCCGACCGAAACTCAACGGTATAGCAACCAGTTCTCGTCCGGTTTTGGACGAAAACCATTCCCCGACAAAGCCATTAAATCGATGCGAACATTTTTGGAGAACCTGGAAGAGGGGCCAGGCGGGTTCTATTTCCTCAACTGGGGCGGAGCAGTAAGTCGCAAATCACCTAGATCAACCGCCTTCTTCTGGCGTAAAGAGAAGTTTTATGTGGAATGGACCAGTACGTGGCTCAAACCTTCCCATGCCGCCAAAAATATCGCACTCGCTCGTAATACTCGCAAGAAATTGCAACCATACATTGTGGGTTCCTATATCAACGTTCCAGACCAAGGGATCAAAAATTCCGGTCCAGTGTACTATGGAGCCAACTATGCCAGACTGCGGAGAGTCAAAGCCAAGTATGACCCGAAAAATGTGTTTAACAATCCGCAAAGCATTACTCCGGCTCGGATAGTGTAGTCCATGTTCACTTGTTTAATACCTCTTCAATGAGTGAAGAAAACACGCCTTAATTGGCGTGTTTTTGTTGAAGTGAACTTATTTTCAAAAGGAAACTAAAAAGCTGCCCTCGGTCATATGACCAAGAGCAGCTTTTTCACATGCACTATAAGCATGGCAGTTAATGCGCTATTAAGCTTTAACTTGTTCTCCAGCAAATACTTCAACGTTCATTGGAGCGGCCATGAATGCTGCTGCTTGTTGAACAAAAGCTTGGAAATGCGCGCTTGTGTTGTGGGATGCTGTAGCAGCTTCATCTTTCCACAGTTCGATCATCGTGTATTGTTGTTCGCGTTCTGTGCTTTTTGCCAAATCGTAGCTGATGTTACCTTCTTCTTGACGTGTAGCAGCCATCAGTTCTTTCGCAGCTGCGAGGAATGCTTGCTCTTGGTCCGGTTTAACTTGCAGATGAGCGTGAATGATAATCATAATGTATAACCTCCATATTGTGTTTGTTTGGAATGTGTTAAGAAAGGGGAAACCGTCCCTGATATTATGCCCAAGTTGTGATTGTTTCTACTGGCAGACGGTAGGAAGGATGACCTTCTTTGGCCGATTTACCAATCGAGATCAACATAACGGGTTGATAACGTTCTTTGTCCATGCCAAATGCTTCTGCAATTTGATCTTTTTCGTAACCACCGATTGGGTTAGTATCATAACCGTGAGCACGTGCTACAAGCATTAATTGCATGGAAGCAAGTCCAGCGTCGATCATATTAACTTCGCGAATAGCGGAAGCAGGCATATTTTCATAATAAGGCAATACTTTTGATAGTTGCATATCTTTAACTTCTTGTGGCATATAACCGAGTTCTACGGCTTTGCCAAAAATTTCTTCCATATGTTCCGCGTTTTTCATGTCAATGAATACGCCAATGACTGCGGAGGAAGTCAACACTTGATTTTGATTAAATCTCGCAAGTGGAGCAAGCTTTTCTTTACCTTCAGTTGTATCTACAACCAGAAAACGCCAAGGCTGCAAATTGATCGAAGATGGTGCACGGGAAGCTTCTGACAGAATTTCAGTCATTTCTTCACGGCTAATTTTCACTTCAGGATCGTAAAGTTTAACAGAACGACGACCGTAGGTGATTTCGTTAAAATCATTGGTTTTTTGGAATTTGCTTTGAATTGTACTCATGCATGGATCTCTCCTCTATATATGGGTTTAGAAATTGTTCTGCATACGTTCCAGGAAATCGGCGAGTGATTGAACTTCGTCTTCACTGAAATCCTGTAAAATCTGGTTGATAAAATTGGTCTTCTCAGCTTTGTAGCCTTCAATCTGCTTCCGACCGTGGTCCGTCAAACGAACAAAAGTGACCCGATTATCATCGGGATTTTTACGTCTTGTAACCATCAGGTCCGCCTCAAGCTGTTTCAAGTGGCGTGTAATCGCAGCACTATCAATGTTAATGATTTTCTGCAGCATGGATTGGTTAATCTCATCGACCTGATCCAGCTCATGCAGAATTTCAAAGCGAGAGGAACTGATACCTGTACAGCGTTCGAACTTGGGACTGAGTTTGTTACCCAACACGTTCAACAGATTGATGATTTGTTCTTCTTTGGAAACAATACGTGTCATGACTAGACCTCCCGGGTGAATCTGAATCATGAACAACGGCGTATGTTAACCAATGATTAATGTTGCAGTATACAATGCCATTGCCTAATGATTATTTGGATGCTCTCGAATCATTGATGTATCAATATTTGATGCGTCAATCATTGATGGCTCAATTAATATATCATGCCTTTTATGATTTTGCAACAGGTTAGAAAATGTTGCTGATTCTAGCGTTATTATCCCGCTACGTATACATTGCAGTCCAAATATGTTGTCCAAATGGATAAGTTAATATTGATTGTGCATGTTATTGAGAATTGTTATCAATTGATTTATAATGAAATGAAATATACATACTGAGCGAAAATTACAGGCTCTTCATAAAGAGTAGCAAGAAGGTATGTCGATGTAATATGGCGGGAGGGAAAGTACAGCGGATATGAATTTGAATGATCACATCAGGTTGTGGAATCATGTTTTTGTCAAAATACTGGATGTACGCCAAAACGCTTTGCATCCTGAGGAGAAGTTGAAGAATTATCAACTACCAGCAAGTACCTATCTATATATCACCGACGGAAGTGCACGGATACGAATGGATCAACACAGATACATCGTGGAGGGATTCCACATCATTCATGGAGGCAAGCAGGCGTATTTAAACATGGAGACGGATTCGGGCGTGGCGTATTATATGATTTTGTACAAAGCCATCCTAGCCTTGCCCTGTGGGATGGAAATTCAGTATCTGATGGACCATGAACGTCCGTTTCAGGACCAATATGCACTGGTACCAACCCGTCCGCTACACATGTATCAGTGTATGGAGGAATTGAAGCAGGAGTGGGAGCAGTCTACTAAGCTTGCAAAGTTACATGCCAAAACCTTATTTCATCAATGGGTATATCTTTTATTGACAGACTTACACGAACAATCCATTCAGCCACATAAACCGGATACGGTCACACAGGCTATTGAATATATGAATGCTCATCTCCATGAGCCCATAGCTCTTGACGTAATGGCAAAAGCAATGGAATGCAGTGTGGGGCACTTGTCGAGGCTGTTCAAACAAAAGTTAAACATCAGTCCCATCCAGTATCTTGGACAGATTCGAATGGAGAGGGCCGCACATCTTCTGGTGCATACCAGTGCTACGCTGCAACAGATTGCAGAACAGATCGGCTATCCGGATGCACATTCACTGAGCCGCAGTTTCAAAAAAATAAAAGGGCTTTCTCCAATTCGCTACAAAAAAGGAGTAAGCCAACGGTTAAACAAGTCGAAACACCCATTGGTATTGAACAACAAGCAAGATTTGCCCAGTGTAATGCAAGAAAATGCCCTTCATTCGTTACATTCCCATCTATATAATGATATTGATTATCAATATCAAAAGAGTGTTGGAGGGGAATTAATAATGCAAGGAAAATTCAAAATGACAGCACTAAGCATGATGTTGTGTCTCACGTTATTGCTCACGGCCTGTTCCAGTCCAGCGCCGTCTGCAAGTGGTACGCAAACAGAGACCAATGCGACTACTACACAATCGGGTAACCAGGCAACGGAGGCAGGGAAATCGACCGCACAGCCGGAGACGCGGACCGTCTCTACAATGAGGGGAGATGTGGTAATCCCGGCCAATCCGCAGCGTGTTGCTTCAGATCAATATATGGGGTACCTGCTGAAACTGGACATAGTACCGGTTGGTGTAAGAACATTTATGCTGAACGAAGGATGGATTGAAAAGTCTGGCATTGCTGCTGATGTTATAGCGGGTATTGAGGATTTGGGAGGAGAGTTCCCAATGAATCTGGAGAAGTTAGTGTCACTTGAGCCGGATCTCATCATCGGTTCCATTGATAAAAATATTGAGGATTACGAAAAAATTGCAACGACCGTCTTTTTACCTTATTGGGAAGGTGATAAAACTTCTGGCCCACTGGAAAAGCTGCGCCGGATTGCTGGTGTTTTTGGAAAAGAGAAGGAAGCAGAGCAATGGATCACGACATATGAAGAGAATATCGAAGAGACTAAGAAGCAGATTGATGGTGTAATTAAAGAAGGCGAGACTGTATCCATCATACAAATAGGGTACAAAGCGTTGTATGTACTTGGTGCAGAAGGCGGGAACTATGGTAGTTCCACGATCTATGAGATGCTGAAACTGCCTCCAACTCAGCAAGCACTCGAAATGAAGGATGGATTCGAGACGATCTCCCTTGAAGTACTGCCTGAGTATATGGGAGATCATATCTTCTTATATGGTTCGGGTAGTGAGGACGCCAAAGAGATCCTGAACAGCGAGGTTTGGAAACGTCTGCCTGCTGTGCAGAAAGGACAAGTCTACGCCTATGGTTCCTTGGATGGTACAGAGGATGAGTTCATCATGGAAGATCCCTATTCACTGGAGTTGCAGTTGGATAGTATAAAGAATTTACTATTGGGAGCTGAAAAATAGAGTGTAATCAGTTCACATAGAATCGGATCCAAACAGGGAGGGGACGTGAGCATGGAGGAAAATGATTGGATCAAACAACTGGAGCAACTACATTTCTCTGCTGTCCACGTCTGCCATTACTTTAGCAATCCCGGGGCTGTTCAGCGTCGGATCTGGAAAAGGTTCGCCATTTGCAGGGTCATCGCTGGCAAGGGATCTTTGTCTATGGATAACATTGTACATACGGTATCTCAAGACGAGTGGTTTTTGTTGAAGCCAGGAATGCATGTGGAGTTTCAGACGGATATGGAAGCACCTGTCCGATATCAGATCATTTTATTTTCCTGTGTTACACTTACCCGGCGTCGGAATGCTTGGCATACCGAGGCATTTGATCTCCCTGTGACGGGCAAGCTTAATGTTCCTTCCAATACACGTGATATTCAGGAGATGATGGATACCCTGATGAGTGGAAAACACTCGTTTACGAGTCTGGAAAAGACGCGCAGGAAACATCTTTTGCATCAGTTGTTGATTCAGTTAATGATGCACGTGAATGAAGCAACACCCCCTGTAGCGGGGATGGATTTGGCACTTGATTATATGACGCATCAGTATAGGGAAGACATTCGAATTGATCAGATGGCCCGCATGGCAGGGCTCAGTGTGAATCATTTTATAAGAACATTCAAACGACAATTAAATATGACCCCGATTGAATATATCCTGAAACTACGTATGGCAAAGGCCAAGCAGCTGTTATTTTCTTCAGATAAAATCAAGGAAATTGCGGAGCAAGTGGGTTATAAGGACGAGCACTATTTCAGCAGAGTTTTCAAGAAAAACGAAGGAATCGCCCCAACGTTGTATATGAAAAATAAAGTGAATCGCATTGCCACCTTGTATTACGGGTTGGACGATTATGTGATAACGCTTGGTTTGAGGCCAGTATCCGCTTTATCCTATGGTCAGAGGGTGGCTCGACATGTTGCCATACCTGCGCTTCAAGCACACAGTCATCAGGGACTTATTCTGGATAGCTTCAATCAGAACTATGATGATTTGAGGCGAGTCCAACCGGACCTGATCATTACAAGTGATCGTTTGGAGCCAAATGACTCCCTGCATCGTATCGCGCCTACCACCATGCTGGAGCACACCAACCATTTTGGGGAGAGGCTTCTGTATATGGCGGACATTATGGGCCGCACCGAACAGGCCGTACAGTGGATAGAACAACATGCTGAACTGAGCCGGGTTCTTCGAGGGCGCATTCAATCGAGGTGGGGGAAACAGAGTGTCATGTTCATCCGGGTGACTTCTCATTTCTACCGAATGTATGGATTGAACAACCAGACAGGGGCCCTGTTGTATGATGATTTGGGATTTTATTTGCCTCGTGATTTTCCGGAACAACAGTGGGCTGTAGAGAGCAAAGTTTGCGATTTGCAGTTATACGACGCGGATCATGTGTTTGTAATGGTCGATCCCACAGAAGAGGCACGTGCTCAACTGAGGCAATTGCAGCAATCCAGTGCATGGTTGGCATTAAAGGCTGTTCAAGTAGGCCATGTATATAATGCAGGAGATATTTTCTTCAAAACGCTGGGTCCCACCGGACGCATGTGGGCCATGCGATATGTGGCAGAGCAACTTGGGGTTACCTTACGGTGATATTGTGCAAGAGAAGAGAGTGGAATAATCCATGGTAAGCCTGTATGCTTTTCCCTACTATAGTGATAATGATTATTATTATTAAATAGTAGAGGGGATTTACTACAAATGGTAAGACAGAGAGCAACAACGATGATACTGTTGGCCCTGCTTGTGCTCGTTCTGACAGCATGTAGCAAGGCATCAGAAGTAACAGAAGCAACGCCTCCGCAACAGGATACACCTGTGGAAGAGAGTGGTACGCAAACGATTGAGCATCTTAAAGGAACAACGGTTGTACCGCAAAAAATAGAGCGTATGGTGGTATTATCTGCTGCTTACATCGATCACATGTTGACGATTGGTGAGAAACCAGCAGGCGTTAATGTAGAAGTTCGTTACGGAGGAGATTATTTGCCTTACTTTGCAGATCAGCTTGCCGGCATTCCAACGGTAGGGTCTGCAGACAGTCCTAACCTGGAGGCTATCCTTCAGATTGATCCGGATGTCATCGTTATTGAGAGTCGAACTGCGGAGAGTACGTATGATCAGTTGGAGAAAATCGCTCCGACGATTGTACTTGGTACTGAATGGCTGGATTTTGTTGATGATACAACATATTGGACACAGGATCTGTTGACCATTGCCGGGATGTACAACAAAGTGGATCTGGCAAAAGAAAAGATAGCCGAGGTAGAGCAGCAGGCGAAGCAATTAAAAGCGAAGATCGAACAACTGGATCAAAAAAAGTTGGCTTATCTGCGTGTAAGAGAGAAGACCTTGCAAATTTATGCGGCAAAAGGACATCCAACCAACACACTTTTATATCATGATCTTGGATTTGTGCCAACGACTGTGACACCTGCCGAACAACGTGAGGACCTGTCCATGGAGAAAATTGCAGATGTGGATGCTGATTTCGTAGTTCTGGAGATTGACCCGAATGCCGATGAGTATTTAAACAACATCAACGCAAGCTCACTCTGGAAGGGAGTACCGGCTGTTGGTGCAGACCAGGTCTATACGACAGATTCGTTCTGGTTGTTTAAGGGCTGGGGAGCAATTGGGCGAAGCGAGATTATCAAGGAAGTTGAAGACATGATTAATAGATGAGACGTTATCCAAGACATGATTATTCAGAGATGTCGGAAGCATTACAGCAATTTTTTGTGACGACGATCCGAGTGGACTGCGATGATTCCAAGTATCCTTTTCGTGTGAAGGATCTGCTGAATGATGAGAAACGAAACTCGATATTGCATGAACAGGCTGCGCAGCAAGGGCTTCAACTGGGCGGCAAAGGAAGTGTGGCTGTCGGTACACTTTTTGCCAAACGTTACTCCGTATTTGTGATGTCCGTAATCTCAGCATTAAGTCTATACGATACGATACTTAGCATTGCAGACGATGATGTGCGGTTTGAATTGAATGGAGCAGGTGGCATGCGATATGAGACTAGGCTGAAGAGCTCCTTTCTGGAGGATGGAGATCCTGTTCAGCGCAGGTCAGAGAGCGGCTTGCTCAAGAAGAGAATGCTGTTACATCTGGAACCTGTCCTGCGAGCAGTGGCCGTCGCTACAGGAGCGAGCGATAAGGTCATGTGGTCTCTGGTTGCGCATAATGTTCAACAACTATATGCACGTATGATCCATGATCAGAGCATTTGGAAGACAGATGAACGGCTTGCAAAGATTCAAGAAGATCAAAGCATCTGGCTGGATCGGCAAAACGATAATGCATGTACATTTGCCAATGAGCTACAGTGCTTCGAACATTCCAGTTGGCAGGGACCGCCGTTCCTGATACGTCGATATTGTTGTTTGGCTTATCAGGTTGGGAGCGGCAGTCACGCACATGGGTATTGTGACAGTTGTCCGAAGCTGGATTCGGAATCCCGATTGCGTAAACTTCTTCAGCAGTGAACAGACACTCTTGTACCGCATGGTACGAATCTGTTTCAGACAATCCATGTTCTCTTCGGTTTCCAGTGGATAGAATCTATTATCCCAAGCTACACAACCTGCAGCGGCTTGAGCCAGCGTCTGCGGGTTTGTTGGCTTTGTACAAGGTCACGATACCTTTGCATTGAGGGATAGTATTCGTTATACTTCAAGCTATTGATCAATTAATTACTAACTATTGGAGGGCGGATTATCATGGCAAAGGATACAGCAGCGTCGGTTAACCGGCGAAATGATATTATCTCTGCAGCAATTGACGTCTTCGCGGAAATTGGCTATTATCGTGCGACTACAGCCCAGGTGGCTGAACGGGCACAGATCTCACAGCCGTATATATTTCGTTTTTTCAAAACAAAAGAAGCTTTATTATTAACTGCAATTGAGGTCTCATGGACACGGGTGATTGATTCGTTTCGAATTGTGGTGGAGACGGCGACACCAGATCAGTTAGAGAATGATCTCATTGAAGCCTATGATAAGATTCTGGAATCGCACAAGAGCGAGATCTTGCTTCAGATGCAGGCGCAAACGATCCGGGAGGAAGTCATTCGTCAGGCCATGCAAAAAGGCATTAGTGATGTACGAAGCATGGTACTGGAAGCTTTCACCGTTGCAGGAATCGCTGAACCGCTAAAAAGAACCATGATTTTTCTGGCAATCGGGATGTTGTGTAATGTATCTAATGCACTGGATATGCCGGAGCTGAAGGAACGATAGAGAGGGAGGTAAAGTCCCTTTTTATATTTTAATTATTGATCAATCACTAAATAGATGAAAGAGGTCGATCCACGATGAAAAGAGCTATTGTGATTGGAGCCACAGGTGGAACAGGTGTAGCAATTACGGAGGAATTGATTAGACGAGGGATTTCAACGATCGCATTTGGGCGCTCCCGTCAAAAGTTGGAGCAACTTGCGGTAAAATTGGGATATCCGGATCACCTGCTAATTGCAGTTGGAGATGCATTTCGGTCGGAGGATATTATTGCTGCTTCCCAGGGTGCCGATGTCATATTTCATTGTGCGAATGTCCCTTATAACGAGATGGAGAGCAGGCTGATTCCGCTCGGTGAATCTGTGATGGCGGCGGCAGAACACTTGGGTCTGAACGTGGTTGTTATAGACGGAATCTATCCCTATGGCAGAAGACAAATGAAGGAAGTAACGGAAGAACATCCGAAGCAGCCACATACCCGCAAAGGCAAGACACGACTTGCCTATGAACAGATGTTATTCAGCACAAGATGGAGTAGAGCTCAGGTGATGATCGTTCGTTTGCCAGATTATTATGGCCCATCGGCTAATCAGGCTTCCTATCTGGGTTCAACTCTTGAAGCGATAGCAAAAGGAAAGATGGCTTTTTTTATCGGGAATATGAACGTGCCGAGAGAGTATATTTATTTGCCGGATGCTGCGGTCATGGTGGTGGAGCTGGCAAGCAGAGAGACGACGTATGGACAGAACTGGAACATTCCTGGATTGGGGATCATCTCGGGTCATGACATCGTGCGATTGGCACAGAAGGCTGCAGGAAGAAGTAAACCTGTGATGGCGTTAGGAAGAGTGGGATTGTCTTTGATTGGACTAGGTGTACCCGTTATGAAAGAAATTGTAGAAATGTTATATCTGACTGAGGAACCCCTGATCCTGAGTAGACAGAAGTATGAGGAACGGATTGGCCCGGTTGTGGCAACATCTTTTGAGGAAGGAATTGCGTTGACGATTAAGGAGTTGGAGTTGCAGGGGGAGTAGAGGGGAATATATTTTTTGGAGAAAAGTAATTGATTGATCACTAACTGTGAAGGTTTCATAGGTATATTGAATAGGGGGCGCACAAAGCTAGTCCAGGGCATAGAGTGTACTATTGTAAAATGCGGGGATTTGACGTGGTGTACAAGGAGGGGGGATTCTCTTGTGAGTGGTATATCCAAAAGGAAACGCAAAATTTCCTCAATCAGTACAGGTAAACGGAAAGCAAAAAAATCAAAAAAACACTCTATCCCAAAGAAGAAGAGTAAGTCTTGTAAGAAAAGCAGACGTAAATGCAAAAAAAAGAAAAGTCACAGGATTCCTTTCCTTCGCGGCCCACGGGGTTATCAGGGAATGAGAGGATTCACTGGAGCAACAGGTGCTACTGGGTTAACTGGAGACCCTGGGTATCCCGGCATATGGGGAGCAACCATTTTAACAGGACGGACCGGAGTAACGGGAACCACGGGAAGTACCGGAATAACTGGAGTCACAGGTGCAACAGGTGCAACAGGAGCTACCGGACTGATGGGCACCACAGGTGTGACTGGTACTACAGGATTTACAGGTCCGACCGGTCCAACGGGTGAGGCGGGATCAACTGGATCTACAGGAAGCACAGGAGTTACAGGATCGACTGGAGTCACAGGAACAACCGGCGCAACTGGAATTACCGGATTTGGTGTTACAGGCGTGACCGGTGCTACAGGAAATACCGGTATAACCGGCTTCACAGGTCCAACTGGAGTTGCAGGATTAGCTGGGGCTACCGGGTTCACTGGAGCAACTGGTCCAACTGGTCCAACTGGGATTGGTGTGATGGGACTAACGGGATCTACTGGTGAAACAGGATTCACAGGAGTTACAGGTTCGACTGGCCCAACCGGAGCGACGGGTCTAATAGGTATTACGGGTGCGACTGGATTAACGGGAAGTACTGGCGAAATTGGAATCACAGGCCCGTCCGGAGCAACAGGAACAACTGGTATTACTGGAACCACAGGTATTACAGGCGTCAGTGGCGTAACTGGAACGACAGGTACTACGGGCGCGACCGGCCCAACCGGTGAGACAGGTATCACCGGAGTTACAGGCGCTACAGGATTTACTGGGGCGATAGGAGTAACGGGAGGTACGGGTCCAACTGGAAATACTGGCATAACCGGCATAACCGGCATGACAGGGATAACAGGTGCGATCGGCGCAACTGGTGCCACTGGGGGGATCGGGTCTACGGGAGTTACTGGTGTTACGGGTGTAACCGGATCTACTGGAAATACTGGTGAGACGGGGCTAACAGGTATTACGGGTGAGACTGGAGTTACAGGAAGCACTGGTACTTCTGGAACAACAGGCACTACGGGAGCAACTGGCGAAACAGGCACGACAGGCATCACTGGCGTTACTGGAAATACTGGTGCTTCAGGGATTACTGGATTTACGGGCAGTACAGGTGCGACCGGTACGACTGGTTTGACAGGATTCACCGGAGCGACAGGAAGTACTGGTGAGGCGGGGCCAACAGGAGTTACAGGTACGACTGGTCTAACGGGGCCCACCGGGGGCACTGGCGAAACAGGAACAACCGGAACTACAGGAAGTACTGGAATAACAGGTAATACTGGTGAAACAGGATCAACAGGTACTACCGGATTACCTGGCGTTACGGGTACCACGGGTGTAACCGGTTCTACTGGAATTACAGGCCTCACGGGAATTACTGGTGTGACAGGACTCACTGGGGCCACTGGTATAAGTGGTGTCACTGGTGAAACAGGACCAACAGGTACAACCGGAGTAACTGGCGTTACTGGAATTGCGGGCACAACAGGAACGACTGGAATAACAGGTGCAACAGGTATTACTGGATTTACAGGCAGTACAGGTGCGATCGGAGCAACTGGTGCCACTGGCACAACCGGAGTCACAGGTACGACTGGTGTGTCAGGACCCACCGGGGATACAGGAGTAACGGGAACTACCGGTACCACAGGAATAACTGGCGTTACCGGAGCAACTGGCGCCACTGGAGAGACGGGTCTAACTGGGAACACCGGCACTACTGGAGAAACGGGTACCACCGGAGTTACAGGTGCTACAGGATCTGCTGGGGCGATAGGGGCAACGGGAAGTACAGGTACAACCGGCGTTACAGGCATAACCGGCATAACCGGCAATACTGGTGTAACAGGAGCCACAGGAATTACTGGAGCAACTGGAACTACTGGAGATACAGGTCAAACAGGGGTCACAGGAACGACAGGGTTAACAGGGGTAACCGGAATCACCGGTGAGACTGGAGCAACCGGAATTACAGGTATCTCGGGAGTGACTGGCGTAACCGGAATGACGGGAATTACGGGAGCGACCGGGGCCACTGGTGTCACTGGAGAGACGGGTCTAACAGGAGGTACAGGTGCAACTGGTATTACAGGTCTTACGGGTGCGACTGGGACCACAGGAATCACGGGTACAGCTGGTGTAACTGGAGAGTCGGGTCTAACTGGGGCTACAGGTGTAACGGGCTCAACCGGTTCGACTGGCCCAACAGGAGAGACAGGACTAACAGGTCTAACTGGAGCTACTGGAAGTACGGGTGCGACGGGAACAACTGGTGTTACAGGTGCAGCCGGAGTTAGTGGCACAACAGGAATTGCTGGCGTAACTGGCGCGACAGGACTCACCGGGGTTACTGGTTCAACTGGTAATACCGGAGCTACTGGCATAACCGGGGTCACCGGCGAAACAGGGCCAACCGGCACAACTGGCTTAACTGGCGTTACGGGTACAATTGGTGTGACCGGAGCAACAGGCGTCACTGGAGAGACAGGAGCTACAGGTCTGACGGGAAATACAGGACCAACGGGTGTCACCGGATTTACGGGTCCAACAGGTGAAACAGGAATCACTGGAGTTACAGGCCCTACTGGAGCAACCGGCTCAATCGGAACTACTGGAGATACAGGTTCAACAGGGGTCACAGGTACGACTGGTGTGACGGGACCGACCGGTGCAACTGGAGAAACGGGAATTACAGGTGCGGCTGGACTAACTGGCATTACCGGAACCACGGGCGTTACTGGGGAGACTGGTCTAACAGGGAACACAGGTGTAACGGGACCAACCGGCACGACTGGTTTAACTGGCGTAACGGGACTTACTGGTGTGACCGGAACTACTGGCACTAGTGGCATAACGGGAACAACTGGTATTACGGGAGTAACCGGAGCAACAGGTGTCACTGGAGAGACGGGTCTAACAGGAGGTACAGGTGCAACTGGTATTACAGGTGCTATGGGTGCGACTGGACTAACTGGTATTACCGGAACCACGGGTACAGCTGGGGTAACGGGCCCAACAGGTGCCACTGGAGCAACAGGAAGTATAGGTGCCACGGGAGTAACCGGAACAACTGGTGTAACTGGAGAGTCGGGTCTAACAGGAGTCACTGGTGTCACTGGTGTCACCGGGGAAACGGGTATAACTGGGGCCACAGGTGTAACGGGCCCTACCGGATCGACTGGCCCTACAGGAGAGACGGGGTTAACCGGGGTCACAGGTCCGACTGGTGTGACGGGACTGAACGGTGCAACTGGAGAAACTGGAATTACAGGTACAACTGGACTAACTGGCATTACTGGAACCACGGGTATCACAGGCGTGACCGGAGTTACCGGACTGACTGGTGTCACTGGGGAAACGGGTCTAACAGGATTCACAGGCGCGACGGGACCGACGGGATCGACTGGGGCGACAGGAGCAACCGGAATTACAGGTATCTCGGGAGTGACTGGCATAACCGGAACGACAGGTGTTACTGGGGAGACCGGTCTAACAGGAAACACAGGTGTAACGGGCCCTACCGGTTCGACTGGCCCAACTGGTGAAATAGGACCAACCGGCACGACTGGCTTAACTGGCGTTACGGGTACAATTGGTGCGACCGGAGCAACAGGCGTCACTGGAGAGACGGGTCTAACTGGGAGCACAGGTACGACTGGAGTTACTGGTATACCCGGTCCGATAGGCACTACAGGACTAACAGGGAATACTGGTGAAACAGGATCAACAGGAACTACTGGAGCTACTGGAACTACAGGTCCAACAGGTACGACTGGTGTGACGGGATCAACTGGAGAAACGGGGATTACAGGTGCAACAGGAGTTAGTGGCATAACAGGAATTACCGGAACGACAGGTGTAACTGGAGAAACAGGGTTCACAGGACCAACCGGTGTGACCGGAGCCACTGGGGTCACAGGGGAAACGGGTACGACTGGAGCAACGGGAAGTACGGGTACTACGGGAGTTACTGGTGTTACGGGATTAACTGGAGCCACGGGCATTACAGGAGAGACGGGTGTAACAGGCGTTACCGGCACGACAGGACCAACCGGAGCCACTGGTGCGACTGGAGTTACAGGATCAACGGGGAGTACGGGTTCCACAGGAATAACTGGCGTAACCGGACCGACTGGTGCTACTGGTATTACTGGGGTAACTGGATTTACAGGAGTTACAGGGGCAACCGGTCCAACGGGTATTACTGGTGAAGCAGGAATTACAGGCGCCACCGGCACAACTGGCCAAACTGGTGAGACGGGAGTAACTGGACTTACTGGGGTTACAGGTAATACAGGATTTACTGGAACGACGGGAACAACTGGTGCCACAGGAGAGACGGGTCTAAGAGGGGTCACAGGTACGACTGGTGTGACGGGGCCCACCGGGGCTACTGGAGTAACAGGAAGCACGGGCATTACAGGAGAGACGGGTGTAACAGGCGCCACCGGTACAACAGGTGTAACGGGACCAACCGGTGCGACCGGAGCCACTGGGGCAACCGGAACTACGGGAGTTACTGGCGTAACCGGCTCGACTGGAGAGACGGGTGCAACAGGCGTTACCGGCACGACAGGTACAACAGGACCAACCGGAGCCACTGGTGCGACTGGCATAACCGGAGTTACAGGTACGACTGGTGCTACAGGGGCAACCGGTCCAACGGGTATTACTGGTGAAACAGGAGCAACCGGCACGACCGGCGTAACTGGCATTACGGGTGTGACTGGAGCTACTGGAATTACAGGTGCCACCGGCCCAACTGGTCAAACTGGTGTGACGGGACCCACCGGGGCTACTGGAGCAACGGGAACTACGGGAGTTACTGGTGTAACCGGCGCGACTGGCGTAACTGGTGTTACGGGTACAACAGGTACGACTGGAGCAACAGGAACCACGGGTATTACAGGAGAGACAGGTGTAACAGGCGTTACCGGCCCGACAGGTGTAACGGGACCCACCGGGGCTACTGGAGCAACGGGAACTACGGGTATCACAGGTTCGACTGGCATAACCGGAGTTACAGGTACGAATGGTGCTACAGGGGCAACCGGTCCAACGGGTATTACTGGTGAAACAGGAGCAACCGGCACGACTGGCTTAACTGGTGTTACGGGCACAATTGGTGCGACCGGAGCAACAGGCGTCACTGGAGAGACGGGTCTAACTGGGAGCACAGGAGCCACAGGAATTACTGGTGCTACAGGTCCAACAGGGGTCACAGGAACGACAGGTGAGACGGGTCTAACCGGGATTACAGGTGCGACTGGTGCTACTGGAATTACTGGGGTAACTGGATTTACAGGAGCCACTGGTGCCACTGGAGAGACGGGTCTAACAGGGGTCACAGGTACGACTGGTGTGACGGGGCCCACCGGGGCTACTGGAGCAACAGGAACCACGGGCATTACAGGAGAGACGGGCGTAACAGGCGCCATCGGTACAACAGGTGTAACGGGACCAACCGGTGCGACCGGAGCCACTGGGGCAACCGGAACTACGGGAGTTACTGGCGTAACCGGCTCGACTGGAGAGACGGGTGCAACAGGCGTTACCGGCACGACAGGTACAACAGGACCAACCGGAGCCACTGGTGCGACTGGCATAACCGGAGTTACAGGTACGACTGGTGCTACAGGGGCAACCGGTCCAACGGGTATTACTGGTGAAACAGGAGCAACCGGCACGACCGGCGTAACTGGCATTACGGGTGTGACTGGAGCTACTGGAATTACAGGTGCCACCGGCCCAACTGGTCAAACTGGAGAGACGGGTCTAACAGGGGGCACAGGTACGACTGGTGTGACGGGACCAACCGGGGCTACTGGAGCAACGGGAACTACGGGAGTTACAGGCGTAACCGGAGCGACAGGAACTACGGGTGCGACTGGTGCCACTGGCACAACTGGCACAACTGGCGTAACTGGTGTTACGGGTACAACAGGTACAACAGGTACGACTGGAGCCACTGGGATCACAGGTGTGACTGGAGCAATAGGAACCACGGGTATTACAGGAGAGACGGGTCTAACAGGGGGCACAGGTACGACTGGTGTGACGGGACCAACCGGGGCTACTGGAGCAACGGGAACTACGGGAGTTACAGGCGTAACCGGAGCGACAGGAACTACGGGTGCGACTGGTGCCACTGGGATCACAGGTGTGACTGGAGCAATAGGAACCACGGGTATTACAGGAGAGACGGGTGTAACAGGCGTTACAGGCACGACCGGCGCGACGGGAACAACAGGAACCACGGGTATTACTGGCGTGACCGGAGCAGCTGGGGCTACAGGGCTCACAGGTGTATCAGGAGCCACCGGAAGTACTGGTTCAACAGGAGTTACCGGTATAACTGGCGCGACCGGAACAACTGGAGAAACAGGAATAACGGGAGCTACAGGACTAACTGGTGTAACTGGGACAACAGGAACTACAGGTGCAACTGGGGTTGCCGGAGTTACGGGAACTACTGGGGTTACAGGCATCACAGGAGCCACCGGCCCGACTGGACCAACTGGGGCTAATGGAATTACGGGGGCAACCGGTGTAACGAGTGCAACCGGAGCTACGGGTGCCACTGGAGCAACAGGCATAACAGGAACTACCGGTGCGACTGGGGCAACGGGGCTGACAGGAGCCACGGGCCCAACCGGCCCCAATTTTGCAACACAAGGGTTCTCGGCATTCCTGGCTACACTTTCGACAGCAACCAGCACTCAGTTAACCAACTGGACGACTACGGCTCCCTATTACGGTAATGCCAACTTCAATGCAACAACAGGAAACTATACCGTCCCGGTAACCGGAAGATACTCCATTGTGGCCACGATCAATTATGCAACGACTGCAGCGATTGCCCTATCTCTGGGTGCTGGGGTTAACCCAGCCTTTCTTGTACAGAGAACATCACCTACGGTAACGACACTTGTCAGTGGTTTGTTGCCCGTCCTAAATGTCGCGATCACGCTACTCACACTGCGGGCAGTGCTGGGAAGTGGTTCAGTGACTTTGGCAGTGGAAGTCGCATTGAATGCGGGAGATGTGATTGGACTGTTCTATGCTGCAAATGGGTTGACGATTACATTGAACCTGGGCAGTGGTGCTACAAATGGAATTGTGTGGTCTGTGCATGAGATCACCTAAACACTTCTCAACGGATTGCGCCTATGGACAAATTCGTAAAGTTGTAATAAGTTAGTTTGAAGATATTCGAAGTATCTTTCGAAATTTGGACTAACAAGTGAGGTGGATTGCATGATTCCTATTTTGGGACGCATTAACGAATTAAGTCGAAAACAACGCAGCAGCGTCGGCTTGACAAAAGCAGAACAAAGCGAGCAGCAAGAGCTTAGAAAACAATATTTGCAGGCTATTCGAGGTCAGGTGCTGACAACCATGCTGGCAGTATCCGTTGTGGACCCACTGGGTCATGATGTGACCCCTGAGAAATTAACCAATGAAAAATTGCAGCGCCGTGAACAAGCCGGCCAATAGCATTCCTTTAAAAAGACAGACCAAGGTTACATCTTGGTCTGTCTTTTTTTATTTTCTGCAATCATCCGCTCAGCAGGAACTGCATTAATAATCCAGTTAGAGTTTCGTATTAATTAACAAGCATGTTAGATATTTTTAGTATTGATGACAATAAATCTACCGCGAACTTCAAAAAATCCCCGATAACTCATATAATAACGCTAATATATTTCAGAAACACAAAGAAAAATCACAATTACTCTCAATATAACTGACAACAAACTTACATCAAATAATCAAAGAAAGATTAGTTCATATATGTATCTCGAAAGGGTTGATGAATCATGAGCCTGGAAGCTTTAAATGAACGTGTGAAGAATGATCTGGCTTATTTGTCATTTGGTGGCGCGAACTGGGTACGTCCAAGAGAACATGCAGATGGTCATGTCTATGATGTCGTCATTGTGGGTGGAGGCCAGAGTGGATTAGGAGCGGCATTTGGACTTCTTCGTGAACGGATCTCCAATATTGTTGTCATTGACGAGAATGCATCGGGGCTTGAAGGACCTTGGGAGACTTATGCGCGTATGGTTACTTTGCGCACACCCAAGCATCTGACTTCCATCGATCTGGGGATCCCCTCGTTAACCTTTCGCTCATGGTGGGAAGCACAGGTAGGGCCCGAAGGTTGGGAAGAGGTAGATAAAATCCCGCGTGGAGACTGGATGAATTATTTACGCTGGTATCGGAAAGTGCTGAATCTGCCTGTGCTTAATGAGGTAGAAGTGACGCTGGTTGAGCCTATAGAGAACGGAATACATCGACTTCATGTGAACAAGGCTGGATCTCAGATGGACGTTATACTTGCTCGCAAAGTAGTGTTTGCTACGGGAATACAAGGTGGTGGAGAGTGGCATGTGCCATCCATGATTGCGGATAGATTACCTCGGGATCGGTATGCACATACGTCGGAAGCAATTGATTTTGATCGGTTAAAAGGTAAAAGGGTTGCTGTTCTTGGCGGCGGCGCTTCTGCATTCGATAATGCCAGTTATGCCCTTGCCACCGGTGTGGCAGAAGCTTATGTATTTGTACGGCGGGAACAACTGCCTAGTGTTAATCCCATTCGTCAGATGGAACAATCCGGTATGATAGAGCGATACCACGCTCTTCCGGTTGCTGATAAATATGAAGTGATCTCTCATTTCTTCAAATTCAATCAACCGCCTACCAATGATACGTTTAATCGTGCGGCAGCCTGGCCAGGATTCGAACTACATTTGAATTCGCCTTGGCTGAGTGTAGAAGCAACAGACCAAGGCGCGATTGTGCATACCGCGCAGGGTGCATATGAGTTTGATTTTCTAATTATTAGCACAGGTCTTCTCAGTGATCCGGCACTCCGTCCTGAACTGAAGCTTGTGGAGCCATACATCGCACGTTGGGAGGATTGTTACCAGGCTCCGCCAGAGCTTCGCAATGCGTTGCTGGACGCACATCCATACCTGAGTTCCGGGTTTGCAATGACCAGCAGGAGTGAACAGGGTGAGAAACCGTTGCACGGACTGTTTGTATTCAACTACTCTGCACTTGCCAGCTGTGGTCTGTCGGCATCGGCAATATCGGGGACCAAGAGCGCGGTGCCGAAACTGGTCTCTGCCATAGCGGATCAATTGTTCCTCGATGATCGGGAGATTATTTTGCAACAATTCTATGCGTATGAAGAACAGGAATTTACGGCTACGTGGGTGAAAAGTGGTGCCCTCGCTGAGTAATCGCACTCTATAATATTGTGAACGTGTGGCATCTGATGCTGCACGTTTTTTCGTTTTTCATATGATGAAGGTTACACTTGCCTTTAATTTGTTGTAAAATGTCGGTTGGAACATGTTAAAGGCAGGGATAATAGATGAATGAAATGAACTATGAACAATTTAGAGCCCATTTGAAGAAAGCGTCGCGTAAACGAAATGTACCTTTGATTAAGATCGTAGCATTTCAAGAGAAATACATGAAGATTGAAGAAGTTCAATTTTACGATGTGGAACAAAATCATATGAGTGTTCGGGCCTGCAATACGTTGTGGATGCATCTGGAGAATAAATCTTTCCGTAATATGGTGTCCCAACATTTGCAGTTTTATAGAGATATGGAGAACCTGGGTCGCCATTCCTTTGAGAATCTGATCAAAGAACTATATGATACGTCTGTTCCTGTTCTGCTCGATTACAATCCCGCTCATTATTACACCTCGGGGCAGCTCGCTGAGATTCTGGTCATGGACGAGGAGAGGTTAATTGAACAATTGGAGATGGGCCGCTTCAAGGGTGCTTTTATTAATGAAGATGGCAAATGGCTTAAACCCAAACCGGATGCTATGGTTGTAGAGTCATAAACGTCATGCAGTTCCCATGAAAATCAAAATCCTGCAACGCCGCGCATCAAGCGCTGGAGGCTGCAGGATTTTTAATGAAGATTTGAAGGGCACAGAATTCCAACTTTAAGAACATGAAGTAAGAAAGGGACAATTGGACAAGAAAATAAGTCGAAAGATGCGGGTTTTTGAATGTTTTTAAATTATTTTGAATGAAAGTGGTTGTTTTTTGAGTGAATTATGATACTATAGAAGCAGTTGGAGGAATGAAGATGCTGACTGAAGAACGATATGCTGCAATTATAGAGCGCTTACATTTACAGGGAATTGTGAAATTGCAAGAGCTTGTTGATGTGTTGGGTGCTTCTGAATCAACAATTAGGCGTGACTTGATCGATCTGGAGAGTCGTCAGATGCTCAAACGCATCCACGGCGGTGCCGCACTGGTGAATGAAAAAACGCTGGAACCGGGCATGGAAGAAAAAACGTTCAAAAACATTCAACAAAAAACGACGATTGCCCGTTTGGCTGCACAGGAGATCGAAAATGGCGAATGCATTTATCTGGATGCAGGAACGACAACGTTAGCCATGATTCCTTTTATTGAAGCTAAAGACGTAACGGTTGTTACCAATGGACTTTCACATGTTGAGGCTTTGGTAAGCAAGCGTATTCGCAGTTATTTGCTCGGAGGTATGATGAAAATTCATACAAAAGCAGTCATTGGCAGTATCGCATTACAGAACATGGATAATTTCCGTTTTGATAAATGTTTTCTTGGAAGCAACGGAGTTGATCCCGAAATGGGGTATACAACACCGGATCCGGAGGAAGCCTTGATTAAAAGGCGTGCACATCAATTGTCGGGAAAATCTTATGTGCTGGCTGATTCCAGCAAAATAGGGGAAATTACTTTTGCCAAATTGTTTGATTTGGAGGAGGCCGATTTGATTACCGAGCAGATGCCAGAACATTGGCGGCCTGGAATCGCCCAGAAAACTAAAATAATTGAGGGATAACGATGATATATACGATAACACTTAACCCGTCCATTGATTACATCGTGGAAGTGGATGAGCTGAAGCTTGGCGGATTGAATCGAATGAATCGGGATTTGAAGCTCCCTGGCGGCAAAGGCATTAATGTCTCTCGCATACTGAATCAACTTGGAGCAGATAACACGGCTATTGGTTTCCTTGGTGGATTCACGGGACGTTTCATTAATGACAAGTTGCAAGAAGATAACATTCGGACAGACTTTGTTACGATTGCAGACGATACTCGCATTAACATCAAGCTGAAGCATGGAGAAGAGACAGAGATTAATGGTCTTGGACCTGCAATAAGTGCCGAAGAGGCGGAGCAGTTGCTTCACAAATTGTCCTCATTGCAAAAAGGAGATATTGTCATTCTCTCCGGAAGTGTACCTCCTTCACTTGGAACGGATTTTTATGATCGTCTCATTAAAGTGTGCAAGCAAACGGGTGCCGAATTTGTGATTGATACAACTGGCCCTGCGTTAATGGAAGCTCTTGAACATGCACCATTGCTGGTGAAGCCAAATCATCATGAACTGGCCGAACTGTTCGGTGTAACGATTAATACTCGCGAGGAACTGGTGTTATACGGGCGTAAGTTGCTGGAAGCCGGTGCCAAACATGTGTTGATCTCCATGGCAGGCGAGGGTGCATTATTCATTACCAAAGCGGAAGTTCATCATGCGAATGTGCCAAAAGGTACTGTGAAAAACTCGGTTGGTGCCGGTGACTCCATGATTGGCGGATTCGTAGGTACCTATGTACAGAGCGGAAATTTGCTGGAAGCTTTCCGCACAGGGGTTGCATCTGGAAGCGCAACTGCGTTCTCGGATGATCTGGCAACACGTGAATTGATTGATGAATTGCGTAATCAAGTGACCATTACGACAATCTAGTCTAACGGTCTTATAGAAGGTCTTAATTGTAATTGTAATGTAGTGAGGCCTGCCTATGCAGGCCGACTGAACTTAAGGGAGTGTACCAAGATGAGAATAACAGACTTGATGATCCAAGAAACGATGATCATGGACCTGCAAGCCACAACCAAAGATGAGGCTATTGATGAACTAATTGCAAGCCTGAACCGAAGCGGACGAATCAATGATCCGGTCCTGTTCAAGGAAATGATCTATAAAAGAGAAGCTGAATCCAGCACAGGTATCGGTGGCGGAATTGCAATGCCACATGCCAAAACAACAGCGGTGAACGAACCAACAGTTGTATTTGCCAAGAGTAGAAAAGGACTTGATTTTGAAGCGTTGGATGATCAGCCAGCTCATGTGTTCTTCATGATTGCGGCTCCAGAAGGCGCAGGTAATACCCATCTGCGTACGCTTGCAGCTCTTTCCAGGTTGTTGATTGATAGCGATTTCATCTCACAATTGATGAGTACAGATACACCAGCCGAAGTTAGTGCATTGTTTGATGCCAAACAGGCTGAAGCAGCTGAGAAGGAAGCAGCCAAAGAAAAAGAAAAAGCTGAAAAAGCAGCAAATGCCGCATCCACTTCTACTACTGGTCAGCAACAGAATACTTCTGGTGTGATTGTAGGTAATGCCAATTCGGAAGATTTTGTTGTTGCGGTTACAGCCTGTCCAACCGGTATAGCTCATACGTTTATGGCTGAAGATGCACTTAAAAAGAAAGCTCAGGAAATGGGCATTAATATTCGCGTAGAGACAAACGGCTCTGAAGGAGCGCAGAATGTTCTCACTGCTGATGAGATCGCTCGTGCTAAAGGGGTTATCGTTGCCGCAGACAAAAATGTGGAGATGGCACGTTTCGATGGCAAACCGGTATTGCAAAGACCGGTGAGTGATGGAATCCGTAAATCCGAAGAGCTGATTCGCAAGGCTGTTAACGGTGATGCACCGATCTATCGCAGCCAAGGCGGAAATGCCAAGGAAGAGGGTGCAAGCACTGGCAAGATTAGTGTAGGTAGCAAAATCTATAAAGATCTGATGAATGGTATCTCGCATATGCTACCATTCGTTGTAGGTGGCGGTATACTGCTAGCAATCTCCTTCTTGTTCGAACAGCTTGCTAGCCCTGAGAATCCGATTGTGCAACTGCTTCAAACGATCGGTGGCGGAACAGGTGCGTTCCACTTCCTGATTCCGGTACTTGCCGGATTTATCGCGATGAGCATTGGTGATCGCCCAGCCCTGATGCCTGGTATGGTCGGTGGATTGATGGCGGTTAACTCAAATGCCGGTTTCCTTGGTGGTTTGGCTGCCGGTTTCCTGGCGGGTTATGTAGTTATTGGTCTCCGTAAGTTGTTCAAAGGATTGCCAAAAGCGATTGATGGCTTGAAACCAATCTTGCTGTATCCGGTATTTGGTTTGCTGATCGTGGGTGCCATCAGTTTCTATGTCTTTGATCCAATCTTTGGTTCCCTGAACACCTGGCTTGTAGATGCACTGGGTAATCTGGGTACAGGTAATGCGGTATTGTTGGGCTTGTTGCTTGGCGGTATGATGTCCATCGATATGGGTGGACCGTTCAACAAAGCAGCTTACACGTTCGCCATTGGTGTATTCACATCCAGTGGTAACACAGACGGTGCATGGATGGCAGCGGTAATGGCAGGCGGTATGGTGCCTCCTCTGGCGATTGCACTTGCAACAACATTCTTCAAATCCAAATTTACAGAGCAAGAACGCAAATCAGGCCTGACTAACTATGTACTTGGATTCTCTTTCATTACAGAAGGTGCAATTCCATTTGCTGCGGCTGATCCATTACGTGTATTGACTTCTTGTATTCTGGGTTCCGCTGTTGCTGGCGGATTGACACAACTGTGGAGCATTAATGTACCAGCTCCGCACGGCGGGATCTTTGTTGCAGCACTGGCGAACCACGCATTATTGTTCCTGCTCGCTGTTGCGATTGGTTCTGTGATCTCCGGTCTGATTCTGGGACTGTGGAAGAAGTCACCAACGCTTGTGAAGTAATAAATATAAGAAACATCTCCTGGGTGAAATTCACTTGGGGGATGTTTTTTATTTCAGCTTTTTGGTTAGGCAGTGGAAAGTTGCCTCCGGATTTGTGTAAAATGCTTATTTAGCTTTTACATTCATCTATGGTAAAATAAATATAATTATATTTTGAAACTATGTTTCGTCTAATGAAACTTATGCAGGAGGAATTGGAATGTCTGATGTAATCAAAAGTCAGGTGCAGAAGCAGTTTGCGAAAAATGCAGGTAAATATGTGACGAGTTCGGGGCATGCCAAAGGTGAGGATCTCGCGTTGCTCGTGGCTTCATCTCAAGCCACTCCGGATATGAACGTGCTGGATATCGCCACTGGAGGAGGGCATGTCGCTAATGCATTGGCTCCACTTGTTCAGCGGGTGACAGCCCTCGATCTAACGGAAGAAATGCTTCAGGTAGCTGAAGCATTTATCCAGGGCAATGGACACCGTAATGTAGATTTTGTTGCCGGGGATGCAGAGAAGCTGCCATTCGATGATGATATCTATGACCTTGTAACCTGCCGAATCGCTGCTCACCATTTTCCGGACGTTTCTTCGTTTGTTCATGAGACATTACGAGTTATGAAGCCCGGCGGAAGGTTGTTATTCATTGACAACGTGGCACCTGAACGGGATGAGAATGACCAGTTTTACAATGAAGTGGAGAAGTGTCGGGATGCAAGCCATGTTCGGTCATGGCGCAAGACGGAATGGATTCATATGCTGGAGTATGCGGGCTTCCGAATGGAAACGATGGTTTCCTTCCAGAAGCGCTTTAAGTTTGAAGAGTGGTGTAACCGTGCGGCACTGCCGGAACGGGAGAGAAGGGAACTTGAAGCAAGTATGTTGAGTGCACCGTCCATCATCAGAAAATTTTTCAATTTTGAAGTGACAACGAACGGGAAGCTCGACAGCTTCCAAGGAGAAAGTGTGTATATCCAAGCGATTAAACTGACTCATGTCTGATTAGGTAAAGACCATTTAGCTGGTTCAGCAGTTTATGCAACGGTAACAGGATGAATGTCGATAAAATAAAACAAGCAGAGTACCTTGAACGGGTAGTTCTGCTTGTTTTATTTTGCATATTTATAATCAAAGCGACGGTTCAGGGTTTTAGTATAACTTTGGTACATTCGTCTTCATGATCGTTGAAAATGCGGTATGCATCGCTTGCATTCTCCAGTGAAATCCGATGGGAGATGATCTCCGTTGGATCAAATTCACCAGCAGTGATTTTGCGGAACAATGGCATGTAATGTATAACAGGAGCTTGTCCCATTTTAAGATTGATATTGCGTTCAAACAAATTACCTAACGGAAACATGTTGTAGGAAGAGCCATATACACCCGTAAGTTGGAGTGTACCGAATTTGCGGATTGCTTTCATGCCGATTTCAATCGCACTCAGTGAACCGCCATGAAGTTTCAGCTTCTGTCCGATCTCCTCCAGCGTGGTTTTTTTACCATCCATACCTACACAGTCGATAACAACGTCGGTTCCGCCTTGTGTAATCTCACGAATGTGCTCACCCATATCATCGTAATCTTCGAAATTAAAGATCTCTGCATCGTTCAAACGTTTGGCTTTCTCCAGTCGATAGGGCAGGCGATCCACAGCAATAACACGTTTCGCACCTTTCATCCAGGCGAACTTCTGCGTCATCAGCCCAATGGGTCCACTACCGAGTACAGTGACCGTATCTCCCGGTTTAACTCCGGCATTCTCCACGCTCCAATATGCGGTTGGAAGAACATCGGACAGGAATAATAAAGCCTCATCTTCCAGTTCACAGGATTCAGGAATCACAAACGGAGTGAAGTTCCCGTAGGGAACACGCAATAATTCTGCCTGACCTCCGGGGTGGTTTCCGTAACGTTCGGTGAATCCGAAATATCCACCTGTATGAATATCCGGATTGCCATTGGAATTATCGCACTGGCTCTCCATGTCATGATTGCAATAGAAGCATTCACCACAAGCGATGTTAAAAGGTAGGACCACACGGTCCCCCTTCTTCACACGTGTCACTTCTGGACCTACTTCTTCTACAATGCCCATCGGTTCATGACCGATAACGTAATCTTTGGCAGCAGGCAAGGCTCCCTGATAAATATGCAGATCCGATCCACATATAGCTGTGGAAGTAATACGAACGATAATGTCATCCTTCTGTTGCAGTTTGGGATCTTCAACCTCTTTGACTTGAATGTCCTTGATTCCCTGAAACGTAACGGCTCTCATCTTTCATATTCCTCCTTATATAGTGGGATTCTCTGACAATTACCCCATTTCAGCTTAAATGATAGATATACATACTAAATTAAACGACAGGCCATTTTACTTTACGCAAGGCATCGAGCAACTCAGGCGGCGCATTCAGATTGTCACGGACCAGATCCCGCGGGGTTAACGCCATCCACTGATTCAGCGATACATCCTCGAATCGATCACTTCGGAATATCTCCAAAAACCATAAAGTGTCTGTGCCGGTATTTTGTATATAGTGTCCCATTGCGACAGGAACATATCCGACATCTCCAGCCCGATAGTCAAATGTGCGAGCAATGCCATTGCCTCCAAAGACAGTCATTCTCCCTTGTCCTGTCAGATAGTATTGCCATTCATCTGCATTGGGATGCCAGTGCAGTTCACGCATGGCGCCAGGTCGGATCTCAACGAGTGCGGCAGCAACGGTAGTTGAGATGGGGAAGTTGGTGGAGTCTACGATCCGCACGCTTCCACCGGGTGTAATGAGTGGTTCCTGGGCCAGCAATCGGTGTTTGAATGTGAGAGGAACGGTACCATATGGCGACTGAACTTCTTGGCTCTCGATGGAACCCGGGACGTTATCTTGGAAAATGTAGACCTGTTCCTTCGGCATTGACTGAAAAGCGGATTCGGGCACGCCGAAATTGACAGACAATACCTCTGGTGGGGTATGGGCAAACCAATCAGATATCGATAACGTATTCAGATCGGAGAAGGACCCGTCATCAAACACAAGCAGAAATTCACAACCATCCTCCAGTCCCTGAATGGAATGGGGTAGACCTTTGGGGAAAAACCAGAGATCGCCAGGCCCGACATCCGCAATAAAATTACGTCCGTTCTGATCTACCGAAGTGATTCTTGCCGTTCCCCAGATCATATAGGCCCACTCGGATTGTTGATGCCAGTGCAATTCCCTTACACCTCCCGGTGTCAGGCTCATGTTCACACCTGCCAGTGTAGTGGCAATAGGGAGATCCCGTACGGTGATTTCACGTGACCAACCCCCATGGTTCAATTGCATATGGGTATCGGAAAAAGACATTCTCAGATTGGGCAATAACCCATTATCGGTTGCCGGAGGTACCAGTATATCGGGGTTTTGTATATCTCTCATGACGTCTCTGGGTCCCAGATCAGGTCCACCAGCGCCATCACTGCGAATGGGTTGCGGGATAATAAATGATTTTTCGTTAGGTTGCTGTCCTTTAGTCATTGAGTGATCCCTCCAGATTCAATAACATGTCACACGTGACATTGTATCGTTATGTTTACACCTATGAATCAGGGCCTGGATAATATGAGGGACAAACGACAAAAAAAGACGTGACCGCATGCGGTCACGTCTTTATACGGATGTGAGAAAGTCGAACAATCCATGAATCCGGTTATCGAATCAAATGAAGGCAGAATTCCAGATCGGATTGCAGATGCTCTTTCATCAGTCGTTCGGCAGTCTGCCCGTCATGTGCCTTGATCGCTTCACAGATCTGATGATGCTCTTCAATGAGGAAGGGGCGCTGATAATACACAACCGTCTGACGGAATAGATAAATGACGGATTGCATTTTGTCGAAGAGATCAATCATCAATGCGTTATTACTCGCGCGCATAATGATTTCGTGAAACTCTTTATTGGCTTCCATAATCTCTTCTTTGCTTCCGGTATGTCCCACTTGAACGCAATGCTCAAGAGCCGCCACTTCCTGGGCGGATAAGAAGGCAGCTGCAGATTGAGCCGCATGTCCCTCTAGTAACTTCCGTAATTCAAACGTATTCCTTAGATCGGTCTCGGTTAGCTTGACGACCCGTTTGTTCACGACTAATCCTTCCTGTTCCAGGCGGCGGATGGATTCACGGATCGGGGTCCGGCTGACATTCAGATCGGTCGCCAGCTTCTCTTCCACAAGTTTGGTTCCCGGAGAAAGGGTGCCTTGCAAAATCATGTCCCGCAGAACTTCATAGGCCTGCTGATAAGCTGGACGGGACTTGTCCGTACTTGGTTGCATTGTATTTCACCTCTCCCTTTACTTTAGCGAAAAAGAAGGCAATAAACAACAAGATTAAAAACCGAATTTTAATTTTCGGATACATAAATAATAAAATTGTATACAAAAATTAAAATGTTGTGTACAATAACGAATGTGAACAGGAATGATAGCGATTACAAGAGGGAAAAGCGAAGAATTTAGGCTGGAGGGATTGCGAGATGAAGAAACGAATTGGATTTATTGGACTCGGTATTATGGGACGTCCTATGTCATTGAACCTGATCCGGGCGGGATATGATGTAAGCGTATACGATATTAATCAAACGGCTGTGATGTCATTGGCTGATGCAGGAGCGCGAGGCGCAGCATCTCCGAAAGAGGTGGCTGAGCATAGTGATGTCATCTTCACGATGCTGCCCAACTCAGAGCATGTCCGCACCGTTATAACGGGCGAACAAGGTGTGCTGGCAGGAGCCAATACGGGAAGTATCATTATCGACATGAGCTCAATCTCGCCGGTCGTTTCCAAAGAGCTGGCTCAGCTTGTATCCAAATCAGGCTTGCATATGTTGGATGCGCCCGTAAGTGGTGGGGAACCCAAAGCTATAGATGGTACACTCGCCATCATGGTGGGTGGCAATGAAATGATTTTCGAATCTGTGAAAGAGGTTCTGCAAGTGGTCGGACAGGATGTAACGCGAGTGGGGGATAATGGTTCAGGTGCAACAGCCAAGCTGGCGAATCAGATTATCGTGAACCTGAATATTGCCGCCATGTCCGAAGCGCTTGTATTTGCAGCCAAGGCTGGCATTGATGTAGAGAAGATGTATCAGGCAATCCGTAGTGGCCTTGCTGGAAGTGCGGTACTGGATGCGAAAGTTCCACTCATTCTGGATCGTAACTTTGTCGCTGGAGGACGGATTGATATTAATCTCAAAGACATGACCAATGTGATGGAAACGGCGCATGATATCGGTGTTCCTTTACCGCTCAGCAGTCAGTTGCTGGAGATCTTCCATGCACTGAAGATTGATGGGAAAGCCGCAGATGACCATGGCGGAATCGTTCAGTATTTTGAGAAACTCGCAGGTGTAGAAGTGAATCGGGTCTAATAAAAAATTAAAAAAAGAAAAAAGAATGTTAATAGATATAGATATGAGGTGGAGAGACATGACCTATCAGACGTTATCGGATATCCCCGCAGCTCTTCGGACGGACAACTCTTCTGAAGGAGTGCGAGGACAGATTAAACAATTGCAGGATGCGAGGGCTCGCAAAATTATCGTGCTGGATGATGACCCAACCGGTGTACAGACGGTTCATGATATTGATGTGTTGACACAGTGGGACAAGCCACTGTTGCAGGAGGCGTTTCGATCCTCTGAATCGTTATTCTATATTCTGACCAATACACGAGGGCTGGATGCAGATTCAGCGGAACGTATTAATCGGGAGATTGCCCGCAATGTGCAAGAGGTTGCAGCAGAGGAAGGAACGAGTTTCACCTTTGTGAGTCGTAGTGACTCCATGCTACGTGGTTATTATCCGCTGGAGACGGATGTGCTAGCCGAAGAAGTGGCGCGTGTCAGCGGACGTGCATATGACGGACAACTGATCATTCCGGCCTTTTTCGAGGCAGGACGGGTTACGATAGGCAACACGCATTATATGGTTGAGGGCGAACAGTTGATTCCAGTTCATGAGACGGAATTTGCCAAGGATAATGTATTTGGGTATGAGCATGGAGATCTGCCATCGTGGGTAGAGGAGAAGACTTCAGGCCGTATTAAGGCTAGTCGCTGCCTCACCATTTCACTGGAGGAAATCCGTCAAGGAGTCGATATAGTCAAAGCGATTTTGCTAAAAGCCGAAAGCAATGTACCGATTATCGTGAATGCGCTCTCTTATGCAGACATGGATGTACTTTCTCTGGCTTTGCTTCAAGCAGAGGATGAGGGGAAAGCTTTTATTTTTCGGACGGCGGCCTCCTTTGTCAAATCGTATGCAGGCATCTCGGATCAGGCATTTCTGCCAAAAGAGCAGCTGATCGCAAGCGGACAGGAACAACATGGCGGAATCGTTGTTGTTGGTTCCTATGTGCAGAAGACGACTCGTCAACTGGAACAACTGCTTACGTTTCCGGGCATCATCAGTCTGGAGATCGATGTGGAGCGTGTATTAACGCCGGATGGATATACGGAAGAAATTCGACGTGTGATTGGTGAAGCGAACAGACAGCTTGCGGAGGGCAACAATGTTGTTGTATACAGCAGCCGTAAGCTCATCACCGTAGAAGGACATGAGGGCAATTTCAAGATCAGTCAGACGGTATCGTCAGCTTTGGTCGAGATTGTGCAATCCCTTGAAGTCGTACCGAAGTTCATTATTGCCAAAGGTGGCATTACATCCAGTGATGTGGCAACAAAAGGTCTGGCCATACGTAAAGCAAGGGTGCTCGGTCAAGTGGCTGCGGGCATTCCGGTATGGTTGACAGGGGAAGAAGCCAAATTCAGTGGTATCCCTTATATCGTGTTTCCAGGGAATGTTGGCGGGGAACGTGCGCTGTTGGAAACGGTAGAGAAGATCGAAGCTTAAGCTTAATACGAAGGCGCGCGGTGTTCAGGTCGTTTGGGCCAGCGTAATACTGCGTGCTGACACAACATAACAACTTGGGGGAGGCTATTCGGATGTATTCCGTATTCGGTCTTAGTCATGATGCAAGTCTGCTGCTCTACGCACTGATATCCATTCTTGGATTGATTCTGTTGATTGCCAAATTTAAAATGAATCCGTTTGTTGCCCTGATCGTGGGCGCTGTCTTTATGGGATTGATCTCGGGTATGCCGTTCACGGATATCGTGAAATCCTATCAGGAAGGTGTTGCAAGCGTTCTCGGATTCATCGCGATTGTTCTGGGACTTGGAACGATGCTCGGGAAACTCATGGCCGAGTCTGGTGGGGCCGAACGAATAGCCCAGACACTCGTTCGTGTCTTCGGTGAGAAGAATGTACACTGGGCGATGATGGTTGTTGCACTGATCTGTGGTATTCCGGTATTTATCCAGGTTGGGATCGTGCTACTCTTCCCGCTGGTATTTGTTATTGCGAAGCATACAGGGACGTCGCTGATCAAAATCGGACTTTCACTTGTCGCGGGTCTTGCCGTGGTACACAGTCTGATTCCGCCTCATCCGGCGGCGATGCTCGCGGTAGGAATCTTCAATGCCGATGTTGGTAAAACAATATTCCTGGCTCTGATTGTATCCCTTCCAGCCGCAGCGATTGCAGGTCCGCTCTATGGAACATGGATTTCCAAGCGGATCAAAGTCGAGACTTCAAGTGAGCTAATGGAACAGTTCACTGAGACCAAAGATCGGGAACTGCCTGGTTTCGGCATCACCCTCTTTACGATCTTGCTTCCGGTGATTCTGATGTTGCTCGCTACGATTGTGGATCTGATTTTACCAGAGACAAACGGATTCCGTCAGGTCGTTGATTTCATCGGTAGTCCGATTATTGCACTGCTGCTCGCTTTGCTCTTTTCCTTTTATTCTTTTGGATATGCACGTGGTTTCAGCAAACAGCAGATATTGAAATATACAAATGATTGCTTGGGCCCAGTTGCTTCCATTATCTTGCTGATCGGTGCAGGAGGCGGATTCAACCGTATCCTGACAGACAGCGGTGTAGGTGACGCGATAGCGGGTTTTGCCCAAAGTGCGCATCTGTCGCCACTCGTGCTGGCCTTTGTTATTGCCGGATTGATTCGTGCGGCGGTAGGTTCAGCTACGGTTGCTATGACAACAGCGGCGGGCATTGTGGCTCCAATCGCTATGACGATGCCGGGGGTAAGTCCGGAGTTGCTGGTGCTCGCAACGGGAGCAGGTTCAATTATTTTGTCCCATGTGAATGATTCGGGATTCTGGATTGTCAAAGAGTATTTGAATCTGTCTGTGCCGCAGACACTTAAGACATGGACGGTCATGGAGACCATTCTCGGATTTGCCGCCTTTGGCATGGTGTTATTGTTGAGTGTCTTTATCTAACAAGGAAAAAAAACCATAAAGCCTATAAACCTAAAAACACGCCGCTATGGCGTGTTTTTAGGTTATGTTTACTGCTCACCATCCATCATGATTAAGATGGGGTGATTGTGGTCTTTCCAGACTGCGTTGTACGAAAACGCTGCTCGTAGATCTCGTTTACCCGCTTTAAAACAGCAGGGCCTTGCTCTGTGAAACGAAGCGCTGCCGATTTATTTTTAACCAGGAACGCACCGGATTCGTGTCTGGCTGGGGATAAGGCCGCATTGTAGAGCAACGAAGCGCCATGGCTTGGATGAGGAAAGAACCATTTCATGATAGGTTTGATATAGAAGGGCAGGCCGGATGTTTTGTTGCCCCTTAGCGTGTTATTTCCACCGGGATCTACGCTTAGTAATTGTATGCCATCCGCACTGGCAGACTTGGCAACCTCGCGTGTCCATAGGGATAAGCCGAGCTTCGAGGTGGCATAAGGACCAAACAGCTTTTTGAATTCGGCTGGACGTTCCAGGATGTTCATATCAAATTGTCTGACCATATTGAACGAGGTGGTGGAAGTATTAATAACTGTTTTCATCTGTCCTTTGAGTAATAGCTCAACTAATTCCATGTAGATGATGTAAGGGACTATCGTCTGAAGTTCAAAATGCAGTTCATGCCCCTGATCAGAGAAACGAAGTTCGGCAGCGCTACCCCCGGCATTGTTAAACAAGACATCAATCGAATCGGTATCGGATTTAATCTGATCCAGTGCAGTTCTCAGACTGTCATAGTTGGTCAGGTTAGCCTGAACCCAACGGAGCTGGCCTGAACGTAAGGCGTTCTGAATATCGGTATCCTCGGATGGGAAAGCAGAACGGTTGAGACCGATTACCTGCCATCTCTCAGCCAGTAACTTGCGTGTCAGTTCAAGACCAATTCCTGACGTTGATCCTGTGATGAGAGCTGTGCCAAGCTGACTTTGTATATTCATATATACCTCCAGAAGAATGGGATTACAGAACGAATCTGTATGCTGCGCTCATTCTATAACTTGGAGTCGACTCCAAGTCAAGGGGTGTTGGGATGGAACGGATCATGCTTGACTTGGAGTCAGCTCCAAGTTGTAATATGGAGAGAAATGAATGTGGAGGAGGCCCATATGATGAGTGAGAATGAAGTGTTCTCCATTAAAGAAACGTCAGAACAGGCCGGATTATCGGAAGATACAATTCGTTATTATGAGAAGATTGGGCTGCTTCCCCGAGCGGAACGCAAGGCCAATCGCCATCGGGTATATCGCTCGGAGGATATCCATACGATGAAGTTGATCACTTGCCTGAAAAAAACAGGAATGTCTCTGGAGGAAATGAAGCCATATTTACAAATGTCCATGGATTCCGATCTCGCAGATTTCCCGGATGAACGGGAGATGCTGGTGAATCACCGGAAGAAAGTTGAAGCACAGATTGCTTCGCTACAGCAGGTGGTTGATTTTATCGACGAGAAGTTGGAGAAACGAAGTATGTATCCTGATGAATGTCCTATTACCGGGGAGAACCAGATGTCTGTTTTTGAAAAACAAAACCTATTCTCTTGATGGCACTGCTGCCTATATGAATCCGAATACCCACGTCATGATGACGCGGGTCTTTTTGTTGTTTCTAGTTTTTAATATCGAGTGTATGACGAAGTCGTTTGATATCGCTTTTGGGAGGGAGACCATACATGCGTGCATACTCCCGGCTGAATTGAGACGGACTTTCATAGCCAACCTGGAACGCAGCGTTGGCGGCATCGGTTGAACCTGCAAGCAACATTCGCCGGGCTTCATGCAATCGAATTTGTTTCTGGAATTGCAAAGGACTCATGGCGGTAATCGCTTTGAAATGATGATGTAGTGAGGAAGAACTCATGTTGATCATGGCAGCAAGTTGCTTAATCCGAAGTGGCTTAGCGTAATCAGATTGGATGACTTCGATCACCTCAGCGATGTGCTGTGCATGACTGTCCTGAATAGCAAACTGCTTGATGGAATGTCCATGTTCATCCTGAATAATACGATATAGAATTTCGCGGATAAACAGAGGGGCAAGGACAGGAATGTCTTCAGGTGTATCCAGCAGCCGAACCAATCGGATCACGGCTTCAAGAAGGGAAGGTTTGGTTGAGCTAACAAACAATCCTCTTTGTGTTGAATGGTCAGGTTTGGGTTGTGCAGAAGGCGTATCCTGAATCAGATCAAAAATCTGCCCTGAATCAAAATCTAATCGAATACATAGATAGGGATGTTCGGTTGTAGCCTGTACAACCTGCCCTGAAATAGGCAAGTTTACGGAAGCCACCAAATATTGTGACAGGTCGTAGGTGTAGCTCTCGCGGCCGAGTATAACTAATTTGGAACCTTGGGCGACAATACAAAGGGAAGGCTGATAAACGGAATATATGGGTTGTGAGATCTCGGAGGCACGGATTAAGGCAAGGGATGGAATTGCTGTTGGATGTATCCCGTCACTTGGGGTGAAATGCTCAATAAGTTGAGCCAATTGTTGCTGCTGCTCCGTGATGCTCGTATCCGTTTCATTTGTTTTGATAAGCATGAATTGCAGTCCCCCTTGTAAACCACGATTACTATTATTTTAAAATGCTCTGGAGGAATAGGCAAGAATACTGCGGGATTTTTCTATCGTACAACGACTGATCCTCTACATAATGGAGATAAGCAACGGAATCTTTTGAAGCAGAGAGGAGTGAGAAACAATGGAGCGCAATTCAATGGGCGACCAACAAGAACCAAAACAACCGTATGTAGGAAACATATAGAATACGTGGATGATACGGGATTTACGGCGGATGGAGACTTCAGGGACGGCGTTTTGTACCATGCAGGCATGATTTTGTATAGAGAAAATGTACAATAACAACCAAATAAGGAGCGATTTAATATGTCCAATGTAAAAGGGAAAGTTGTTGTGATTACCGGTGCAAGTAGTGGAATTGGTGAGTCAACAGCTCGATTGCTTGCACAACATGGAGCACATGTAGTTATTGGAGCTAGACGTATGGAACGTTTGGAGGCATTGGCCTCCTCCATTCGTTTAGAAGGCGGATCCGTGGAGTATCATTCGCTGGATGTTACCAGATTGGAAGAGATGCAAACCATCGTTGACCTCGCTCAAACTCGCTATGGACGTGTCGATGTTATTTTAAATAACGCTGGAGTTATGCCGCTATCTCCCCTTGATTCGTTAAAAGTAGATGAGTGGAATCGCATGATAGATGTTAACATTCGTGGTGTTCTGCATGGCATTGCAGCTGGACTACCCGTCATGAAAAAGCAGGGTTTCGGCCAGTTTATTAATATCGCCTCTATTGGAGCCTATGCCGTGTCACCAACGGCAGCGGTGTATTGTGCAACCAAATACGCGGTCCGCGCCATCTCGGAGGGGTTGCGACAGGAAGTAGGCGGGGACATCCGTGTAACTCTTGTATCGCCGGGCGTGACGGAATCGGAACTCGCGGATACGATTTCTGATGAAGAAGCACGTGATCTCATGAAAGAGTATCGGCGCATATCCATTCCCGCCTCGGCGAGTGCGCAAAGTATCTTGTATGCCATTAGCCAGCCGGCAGAGGTGGACGTAAATGAGATTGTAGTGAGACCGACAGCAAGCATGGCTTAAGTTTGGATCCTCTTTTGGTATATAATAGATTCAATTGATACGAAAAGAGGAATAGTGCAGTGACATTACAACAACTAAAATATGTGATCGAAGTTGCCACGCGCGGTTCCATGAATGAAGCAGCCAAAAGGTTGTTTATCTCGCAACCCAGCCTTTCGAATGCCATTCGGGATCTGGAGCAGGAGTTGCGAATTACTATTTTTGAACGTACCAATAAGGGAATATCTCTGTCTAAAGAAGGCGTTGAGTTTCTGAGTTATGCACGTCAGGTGGTAGAACAAGCTGAATTGCTGGAGAATCGTTATCTGAACGCCAAGCCATCCCCGCAGCACTTCTCTGTATCGACGCAGCATTATGCGTTTGCAGTGAATGCCTTTGTTCGTCTGGTACAGCAGTATGGTCAGGATGAATACGAGTTGGCGCTTCGGGAGACAAAGACCTACGAGATTATTCAGGACGTGAAAAGCCTGCGCAGTGAAATTGGCATCCTGTATTTGAATGAGTTCAATGCCAAGGTGATTAACAAATTGTTAAAAGATGCGGGATTGGTTTTCACGAGTTTGTTCACAGCCAAGCCCCATATCTTTATCAGTGTGAAGAATCCGCTGGCGAAGCAGGAGTCGGTTGCAATCGAGCAACTGCAGGATTATCCGTACTTGTCGTTTGACCAGGGAGAGTACAATTCCTTTCACTTTTCCGAAGAGATCCTAAGTACGTTATCTCACCCCAAAAGCATACAGGTCAATGACCGCGCAACATTGTTTAACCTATTGATTGGTCTGAATGGTTATACGATCTCTACGGGCGTACTTAGCGCTGATCTGAACGGAGACGAGATCATTCCTGTACCGCTGGAATGTGAGGAATCCATTAATGTAGGGTGGATAAGCCACAAGAGCACTTCTCTCTCTAATCTGGGTGTAGCATATGTCCAGGCTCTGCATGAGGCCATAGGGTCTTAGAAGTGTTAAATGATTCATCAAAAGGCCGTTTCCGAATGAGTCGGAACGGTTTTTTTGTTGTACTATGATCTTTCAAGTATAGGGTGGTATGTTGTCATCCCGTGTAATAGAATGAAGGTATATGTCGAATGTGTGCAAGAGATCGAAGGGAGAACGGTTAGTGAGAGTTCTGTATCGGAATAAAAGTGAACAGCATGAGCTGACGGTATATGATACCAAAAAGCTTTATGGAGAGAAGGGCCAGTTTCGTGTATTAGAATTCTCCAATGCAGCTGTGCAGGGAGCCATGGATCTGGATGAGCCTAACCGGATGGTGTTGGAGTATCCGAGAGCGATGGTGCATCTAATGGAACGGAATGATCCTGAGTTTGATACCGTATTTGTGGTGGGACATGGTATTGGCACATTGTCAACCTACTTGTCTGATCGTCAGGTAAAAGTGGCTGAGCTTGACGCAGAGGTCGTGGAGTTGAGCCAGACCTTTTTTGGATATGAGGGAGGCCCTGTGCTCATTGGGGATGGTCGTGAATTATTAGGTCAGGAACCCGCTGCGACATATGATTATATTATTATTGATGCCTTTACGGCAACGGGTACACCCGAGCAGTTTATATCCAGTGATTTTTTTGCCATGGTCAAGGACAAGCTGGACTCGGACGGAGCTGTCATCCTTAATGTGTTCGGGCGTGCGGGCAACGATCGGCTTGTCAATGCGATCTATACGACACTTCAGGCACAGTTTGCCTATACACGTGCATTCGCATTACCTACAGAAACAGCGGATGAAGTTCAAAATCGCATTTTAATGGGTAGTCATCACCCGATCGAATTTCAGGTTCGTCAGATGGCAGGGTTTGTTGAACAAGAGCCAGAAGAAGGATATATCATTGTCGATTAGGGCGATTCTGAACAGTGATTCTTCCAGGGAAAGTAAAATGTCATTAAATCGTCAATCTTACGATGTAATTGTTAAGATTTCTCAGTCTCTTTATTTGATCTTAACAACTTTCGTATAAGATAGAAGGAATATGCTTTTTCATGAAAATCCGGGGGAAGTAAACGATGATTGCACAGATCAAGAGATCTAGAAGATTACGAAGAAAAATAAAAAACATCAAGAAGATCAGCCTCACGGCTTTACTCGGCGGGTTGGTCACTATTTCAGTTATAATGACATTGACCCTCATGGTCATCTCATCTTATACATCTCAGAAACAGTCACTCATTGATAACACCCTGTCCCTAAACTATGCAAGCGCTGTGCAAATGAGCCAAACGCTGGATTCGCTTTTTTATTCCATGCAGGAGAGCTTGAAATATGCAGCCACATATTTCCCGGATATGGATCACTCCAATACAAAAGAGTTGAATTCCACATTGGATTTGGTTCGCAATAGTAGTAATTTTTTTAATTCCGTTTCTTTGGTAGATAAAGCGGGAGTAGTCAGGTCTACCTCACCTTACTCACAGGCTAGCGTAGGTCACCATGTTAGTTCCAATGCAGCAAAAGAAGCAGTTAGCTTGAGGACTTCGTATATCTCCGAAGCGTACCAGACACCCAGAACCAAACGCAGAATTGTATTTGTCAGTGAACCGATCTTTGATTCGGCAGGGGAGTATCAAGGAACGATCGGTGGAAATATCTTTTTACAGGAAAATAATATATTGAGTCTGTCTTTTGGCAGTCAGCTCAAGACAAGTAACGGGTCCTACTTTTTTATTGTGGATAAGAAGGGCACTTTGTTATTTCACCCAAACACCAACCGAATTGGTGAAAATGTCAGTAAAAATGAAGTGGTGCAAAAGCTGTTAGCAAACAAGCACGGTAAAGAACAATACAAAAACCTGGCAGGTGTGGATTCGCTTGCAGGTTATTACAAAGTTCCATCAACAGGTTGGGGCGTCGTAATCGTGTCTCCAACCCAAACGGTGTACGATCAGTTGAATCATCATATCCGTATGTTGTTGCTGTACACTTCAGTGCCTTTCCTGATCCTGACCCTTATTGTGGTTCGGGTTGCACGCAAGCTGGCCAGTCCTTTTGCTATGCTGGCTGATTTGGTGAATCAGGTCGATAAGGGACAAGTAGAACTGCCTGTGATGAAACCTCACTGGAATAGAGAGGCAGACCTTCTAACAAGAGCAGTTGTTGGCGCATTGGCGAACTTTAGGAAACAGACAAACCAGCTTGTCTATGATGCCAGAACAGATGTTTTAACAGGCATGAACAATCGCAGAACCTTCGAAGAAGTCATTCAGGAATGGATTCAGGATGAGGCGCCATTCTCCATTATTGTTCTGGATATCGACCGCTTCAAGTCCATTAATGATACATTCGGGCATCATGCTGGGGATGAAGTATTAAAACACATTGCCAATATCATTCAATTGTCTGTTCGACCAGAAGATGTCTGCGCCCGGTTTGGTGGAGAGGAATTTGTAGTCTTGTTAAGAAATTCCGAGTCTAACGTCGCTTTTGAGATTGCTGAACGTATCCGAATAACGGTCGAAGAAAGCGTATTGCCTATAGATCGTTCCGTGACCATCTCGGCTGGAATTGCTGAATATCCGAAGCACTCCACAACATCCACAGAACTGTTTCACTTGGCGGATAATGCACTGTATCAAGCGAAGGAAGAGGGACGTAACCGTACGGTTACGATCCAATCGGTTATTAAATAAGCAAGTAAAGAAGCTGTTCCCTAAACACCAGGGACAGCTTCTTTTGTGTACTATACCTCTTGTGAGGATCTGGCTAGAACCTCATTTGTATACGTTTCTCCCCAATCTCGCATGCTGAAGATAATCGGCCGTAACGTTTCACCAAATGGTGTGAGGGAATACTCCACTTTCGGTGGGATCTGGGGGTATATTTCACGATGAACAATTCCGCTGCTTTCCAACTCTCGAAGTTGCAGGGTGAGCATACGCTGGGTGATGTCAGGAAACAATTTTCGGATCTCGTTAAATCTCAAAGGACCGGAGAATAAATGATACAAAATGGCACCTTTCCATTTGCCTCCGATCACACTGAGGGTAACTTCCACGGAACAGCCGTATGGCGCGGGACATAGCTTGGTTGCGTCCTTTTTCATTATAAGTACACCTCCACTTTCCGGTGATTTTCTATAGTATCTATTTGGGTGGTTATATTACATAACGTACGTATAGTTCATGAAAGAGCATATCACTTATGATGCGGATTATAAACCCTAATTATAGTTGAAGGCAGATGTGTTGATGTCTATAAGATAAAAAAAGAGCCCGGGTTTTAGGCTCTTCGCTGGATGAATAAAATATGATGATGAGCGTATATACGCTACTTCAGTGACGTTAGAATGGAGTCACATAGAGCCATCGTTGCAATATTATCCTTGGCACTGGAATGTGGGACAGTCTGATTCTGGCAACACGCGATGAAGTGCGCCATTTCACCAACAAACCCGCGTAGATAAAGGTCCCGATAAGCTCCGGACATTGGAGATCCGGAAGGTGTATACACAGTATCTTGCTCCTCGAGAGATTTCCAGGGAAGGCTGGTCGAGCTTCGGGATTGATGAACAGTAAGTGTGTTGATCTCTTCAGCTGACGCAAATCCGTTGTCAAAGGTGACGAGTACACTTTCACTTTCCCGTGACCAAGCACTCATGCCGGTAAAATAAGCGCTACCTACTACGTTATTTTCAAATACAAGGGAAATGCTTTGATTAATGTGTTCCCCATCCTTCACGGTTGTGCCTGTAACTCGTATTGCTTCTCCGAATAAGTAACGCATCAGATCAACCATATGAATGGCAGCGAGCTTCATGAACTGTTCCTCATCCTTGCAAAATGGGGTACTGTCTACAGCAAATTTCATCTGGAATGAACGTACCTTACCTAGCGAACTTCTATCAATTAGCTCCTTCAACTTCATGTATATGGGGGCATAACGCTTCATAAAACCGACCATGACAACGACGCCAGCCTGCTCGGCAGCTTCTGCTACAGTCGCGGCTTCCGCTGCGTTCCATCCGAGCGGCTTATCCACGTATACATTCTTGCCAGCCCCAATGCATTCGAGAACAAGAGCGGTCTGATCTACAGGCTGGGCGACCACAACGACACCGTCACAAGTTTCCTGCTGTAACATAAGCTGAGCGTTATCATACGCTTGTCCGTTGCTGCCAAATCGGAGCAGAGCTGCTTCAGAGCGTTCCATACTGCGTGTGGCAATGGCCTGGATCTGCGCTCCGGCTTCAACAACAGAAGGGTAAATATTCGTGGATGCATGAAACCCTGCACCGATAAAGCACAGATGGGTTGTTTTCAAGGTGGATCTCTCCTTCATTTTTGCATTCTTATGGATGGTATATTTGTTGATTAATGCTACGATAGGGTGTTTGAAGTTGAGAAAAAAGGACATATGTCCTATTCTTGAATGAGTAAAAAAAGAAGTTGCATTTTTATTTTGGAGCATGTATACTCTGAATTACGGTAAAACAAGGAATTGTTTCACCGGAACGCTTTTCATCGATGGATGAGGAGATACATATTATGCGGTCGTGGCGGAATTGGCAGACGCGCACGGTTCAGGTCCGTGTGGGCTAACCCCCGTGGAGGTTCGAGTCCTCTCGACCGCATCTAACAAAAAAAGGTTCGTGAGTTGCTCTAGGGCAATTCACGAACCTTTTTTTATTTTGTGGATCATTCGTGTGAAGCCTACATTTTGCTACCAGCATGCTAATGCTAATGTTGCCGCTGGCGCAGAATGACTGCCGTGATGATCCCGGCAATGGCTCCTGCAATACCAAATAGCGTTACACTGGCAACCACTTCAACCGACTGGAGACGAAACAAAAAAGCGATACCGCTGCCAAAAGTGGTTCCAGCGAGAAATCCGAGCGAAATTCCTAATTCTTTCGTTAATTTCATTGCTTCACCTACTTGGAAATGTGAGATATGGATTTGCAAATATTGGGTACAGGCAGTAAAGTGTGATCAGGAAAATCATCACATTTTATTTCTTTTTTTATCTTGTGGTTTTAACCCGTTAATTATGCATGATATCTCATATGGGAGGGTAAGAGCGAATGAATATGAACGAACGAATTGCAGCATGGAATGAGGAAGCACAGCAGTGTGCTTGCGGTCATCAACACCGAGTGGTGGATATGCTGATACATCTGGAAGCTGGGGCCATTCAGAGGTTACCGGGTTATTTGTCTGAGCAAGGATATCGTCAGGTGACGGTTGTTTATGATCGACATACGTTTCGGGCCGCCGGATCTGATGTGCTGAGTAGTATTCGCGAAGCGGGAATGCATGTGGATGAGATCGCTCTTCCGGAGAATCGCACGGGGGATATCATTGCGGATGAAGCAGCTATTGTGCAGGTTATGTTGGGTGTGAGACTCGAAAGTCAGGCTGTAATTGCGGTGGGTTCAGGTACCATTCATGATCTGGTGAGATTTGTTTGTTCCAAAATGAATAAGCCCTTTCTGTCGATACCGACAGCGGCTTCAGTAGATGGCTTTACCTCTGCGGGTGCACCCTTAATTGTAAGCGAAATCAAACAGACATTTCAGGCTGTTCCGCCTGAAGCCATTTTTGCCGATATGAATATCCTGGAGCAAGCTCCCCAAGTGATGACGGCTGCCGGATTCGGAGATATGCTTGGCAAATATACTTCCCTTGCAGATTGGATTGTTTCTCGTGATCTGGGCGGGGAACCGTTCTGTCCGGTTGCTTATCGGATGACAGAAGAAGCGCTGAATACCTGCATAGATCATGTACAAGCGATTGCGGAGGGGCGAGCAGAGGGAGTAGCTGTATTAATGGACGCACTAATTGTTTCCGGTATCTCCATGCTGATCATTGACCATTCCCGTCCGGCATCCGGAGGTGAGCATCATCTGTCCCATATTTTGGAGATGGATCTGATGCAAGCGGGAGAAAGGCCGGTTCTGCATGGTGCCAAAGTTGGCGTAGCTTGTGCATTGCTTACGGTGAAATATAAAGAACTTGCACAGACATCGGGTGAACCGGTGTTTGGGATATATGACCAATTGCCGGAGGCTACTCAGCTCATCGCATGGTTGGAACAAGTAGGTGGACCTGTGACTACTGAGCAACTTGGTGTAACCCCGGAGATGGTGGAACATGCATTCAACACAGCGCATACGCTTCGTCCTCGATATACCGGATTGAGATATATCAATGAAGTGTTAAACACGAGTTTAGGATGACCTTTTAGAGAGAATGATCATGATGAAATGCATAAACTTCACTTGTAGCGGGCTGTGATGGCTCTCCTTGGGAGCAAAAGACGAAAAAGGGTAGGTTATCTGACATTTCTGCTGGAATAGCCAGAACAGTGCTTCAAGTCCGAGAGAGAAGGCATGCATTTATTTTAAAAAAGGCTCTGGCCTCCCTATGGGGAGATCAGAGCCTTTTGGCTGTTCGCTTATTTAGTTGTTGCGACGATCTTTCAAGATGACATCTGCGAACAAAATAGTTTTCGGGATACGGAAAAATTGCTCCGCTTGTTCCTGAAATGCAGCAGAAGGCAGTGTTCCCTGATGCAGCCATTTGCGGAAAGTGCCGGGATGAACCCCGATCCAGTGGCTGACATCTGTCACCGACAGATCATGGACCATACACAAGCCTGTCAAAATACGGTTACTAACCGGAGAACGGGTCACCGTACGCTTCATGAAGCGAGATGACTCGGGTTGACATATGACAGGGCTATTACGCACAACTTCTTCATTGAAGAGAATATGACGCGGGTAGCCGAGTAATTGGCAAGTCTTGTCCAAATTGGTACTGCCGGGTATCCGTCCTTCATATACCCACGCACTGACACTGCGTGAAGAGATGGAGAGGTCTTCAGCAAGCTGGGACAACTTGATATCATTGGCCATCAGCACGGCAAGAAGAACACGATTGCGGATTTGACAGCGTGTCGGTTTTCGGAATCGTTTAACACGGACGCCTTTTCCCAAGTATTTACGGTTGATCAGAGACCACGCCTGGATGGAATGTTGTTCTGGTTGATTAGGCATATTTCCTCCGATTTTTTTTAACCAAATACTACAATAAACAACGGGGTACTTTCAAGTGCCGGGATTACCTGTTACAAATGCGTCAATGCGTCAATTCACGATAAAGAGGGAACTACGAACTAGACCATGCGCAATTCACATCCTAGTATATTCCTAGATTACAATGTTTCACTAAAAATGTGGGGAGAAATTGGACAGGAATAAAAATAATATAGTTCTAATTGCTTATTACTAGGTCTAAAGAACTTTTATCTGTTTTTTGTTGATATGATGCGGTTTATTTCCCTGAATTCCCCAAAAGCATGTGATTTTCGTTCCCCTGTTGCGAAGAGGATGTGCACAAATCTGAAATGATAAATCCGCATGTTCAGCATGACATGTGACCTGTCAAATCTCTTACTTTTACATATATTGTATGATACTCAAGTGTAAAGGAGAGGTGAGGAACGTGCATCTATCTGTGAATACCTTTGCTGTCATCTCGGGAGCATTTGTTACGTTTGCTTTTGGCGGATGGGATCAATTGCTGAGCCTGCTCGCGGTCGCGATGGCTGTGGATTATATAACAGGTTTGGCAGCGGCGGTAAGAACAGGTACCGGGTTGAATAGCAACATTGGATTCTGGGGGATTGCTCGCAAAGGGCTCATGCTGACCGTTGTTTTGCTTGCTCATCGAATTGATCTGATCATGGGAACCGATTTTATCAAAGGCGGAGCTATTTATTTCTATCTGGTGAATGAACTCATTTCGATTACCGAGAATTATGCCAAAATCGGTCTTCCATTGCCTGCAAAGCTCAGACAGGCCATTGCAGTGTTGAAGAAACAGGAGGATCAGGAGTATCTGACGAATCGTGAATGGTCCAAACCGCAGCAAACCCCGGACAACATCAAACAGCAGGCTGAAACAGGACAAACTTTGCAGGATGACTCCGTGAAACAGACAGAGGATGGATCTCAAAAGAAATCCGAATCGAAAGGAAACGGTTCGGATTAGTTTTTCTTAATCAAGAGAACGTTTCCAAGTATCCTTTCGTAATAGAGAACGTTATGATATATTTTGGATACATGAAAATTCATTCATTTCTACTATTATATTAAACGAGGTGTTTGCCCAGATGATAAAACATATTGTCCTGTTCAAAATGAAAGATCGCTCAGCAGAAAGCATTGAAGCTGCAGCCCAGGTGCTTCGCAATCTGGAAGGTAAAATTGATGTCCTGGTTTCACTTGAAATCGGGATTGATGTGCTTCGCTCGGAGAGATCGTTCGACATTTCACTCACGGCGGAGTTTGCGTCACTGGAGGATCTCCAGGCGTATCAGGTACACCCGCTTCATCAGGAAGTTATCAAGTACATGAACGAAGTCAGAGAACAGTCAATTGCAGTGGACTACGAAATCTGATCTGTCATTCAAACTACGTTGAGATAAAGGGGACTCTGCATGAGCGATTTAAGAGACGTTATGGAATTTCTATATATTTTTGTTGTGTTTCTAATCGCTTGTCCTGTGATGATATTCTGGCTTAAGCGAAGAGGGAAACGGAACCGATAACTCACTGAACGGGAAGTGAACGAATGTATTATGTAAACAGAGAACAGATTGCCCGCCGGCTTGCTGCTGTACCGGAAGTAGCTGAAGGGCTTCGCGGGGCAGCAGAAGCTTGGGATGGCAGTCTCATGCTGGGTATGGTACAGGAACGTTGTCTTCACCTGGCGATCGAGATTGTTACCGATGTGGGAAGTTATCTGATAGACGGCTTCATCATGAGAGATGCAAGCAGCTATGATGATATTATTCAGATTAATTATGAAGAAAAGGTTTTTGATAATCCGACCTATGAGATATTGCGTCAGCTTGTCACGTTACGCAAGCCACTGGTGCAGGATTATTACACTTGGGAGCGGTCTGAGCTCCATCCGCTTAGTGTAGAGTTGCCGAGTATACTTGAACATTTTACTACTCAGGTTAGCGCCTACGTGGAAAAAGAACTTGGTCCTTTCAATACGGCACAAGCCGAGGGACAGCGTAAGGAATGAGGGAAATCGCATGACAAATGAATCAAAAGAATTCAATGAAGTAAATACTGAAAGTAACGAAACAAATGAAACACCTTCCGGATTCCATCCGGTGTATATGGTTGAACTTTTGTTCCGGGAACGTCCAGAGGTGGATCGCCTGCGTTTGCAGGAAGCTATGATCCGTCATACAGGACAAGTCCGACTGGATGTGAAACAAGAGAGCGGAGGGCAAAAGCATGAGATGCTTGTCTTCTATCATCTGGACCACAAGGTATCCTTCCAGGAAGGGGATATCCCTGCTCAGACTTGTATGCTTCCTGTGAATGAAATCGCAGATCGTGCTCGCTTTGGCGGTGCTCTGCAACAAGCATGGCATTGGCCGGAAGTGGGACAAGCTGTGGAAGCTGCGCGTTACTCCATTCGGATACATGATATGTTCACGGCTGCCATGCCTCGTAAACAGCGCCTGGAGCTGTTTCAGAAGACTGTACTGGCAATCATGGAGAGTGTGACCTGTGATGCGCTGTATTGGTATGGCAGTGATAAGCTGGTTGAACCGGAAGCATATACGCAAGCTCAGGAACGTGAGGAACATCTGTATGCAGCCATGAACGTTCGAATGTATCAAGCCGGAGGTACAGAGGAACAGCGCGGGTTGGTCATGGATACCGTGGGATTATCTGCGCTGGGTGTACCTGATGTCCAGTGTCACTTCGTCGGTCTTGATCCGGATACGGTGGCTCAGACCTTACTGGGTGCAGCGTATTACATATTTGATCAGGGGGATGTTCTGCAAGATGGACAGACGCTGGGTTCTTCAGGTGGACGTCGCTGGCGTTGTGAACATCAGGCAGCATTGATTGCACCTGGACGATATGTGATTGATTTGGACCCGGGGGATGAGCATGCCGCGGCTGATCTCGAGCCGGCTCGTCAGAACTGAGTTTAAGCCGTCATTTGCATCCATTCAAAAAGGGCGTTCAGATTATTTTTAACATCTGGAGTGTCAAGTCAAGCCTGTGCTGCTTATAATGCATCAACAGAGTAGGCATTCGCCCGGATGGCTGAGCGACAGACCGTTGCTTCTGATCCGGTACTTAAACAATAGTAAAGGGAGAGATGTGACGTGAAGGATTCTAACAAAAGTTTGTTGTGGGGAGCTCTTATTGGCTCCGTGGTTGGATCAGTAACGGCATTATTGCTGGCGCCGAAATCAGGGCGTGAACTTCGTCAGGATATTACAGAAGGTGCTCGTCAGGTATCGGAGAAAGGTCAGGAACTGGCTGGTATCGTGGGAGAACAAAGTTCGCAGATCGTATCCAAAGTTAAAGAGACCGCAGATGTTGTAATTCAGGATATTCAATCCTGGCGCAATTGCGCTGAAGGGAAAGAAATTCGCATCTCGGCAGCCATTGTTGATAATGATATCGATAAAACAGTGGATGAACCCGAAATTGACATCGTAGCGAAGCTTCCTGCGGATGAGTCCAAGGAAGACAACTAAGCAAAGCTTGGGATAAGCAGGCTTTCCTCTAATTAGAGGAGAGCCTGCTTTGTTGCGTGTCCACACATAGATGACGTAGCGCGTGGATTTAATTTGAACCCTGCGATGAAATCGGGTAAGATGTAGGTACCTTTTTGCCGGAATGTTCATACGGTAGGAAGAAAGCTCTGAGAAACAATCGTTTTGAGAACCAATTCAATGAAGAAGGAAGCGGTGTGTTCGTGCAGCAAGCAATCGCTATATTAGACTCCGGTGTGGGGGGATTGACCGTCGCCAAGGAAGTGATGCGTCAGCTCCCGCGGGAAAAGATCATTTATTTTGGGGATACTGCCCGGACACCGTACGGACCCCGTTCGTCCGAACAAGTAAAACAATTTACGGAACAAATCGTTGATTTCTTGATCCAATTCGATCCGAAGGTTATCGTTATCGCCTGTAACACAGCAACAGCAGCCGCGTTGGAGTATATCCGTGCCAAGGTGAATATGCCTGTCATTGGTGTTATACATCCGGGTGCGCGGGCCGCAATCACAGCGACACGTACAGGACGTATTGGTGTGATTGGTACCACAGGTACCATAGGTAGTGGGGCTTATACATCGGCACTCAAGCAGTTGTCCCCCTATATTGATGTGGTCAGTCAGGCTTGTCCGGCGCTGGTGCCGTTGGTGGAACAAGGTGAATTTCGTTCCGAGCACACGACACATACGGTGGAACAATCATTGGGCGAGATCAAACAACAGCCAATCGATTGTCTTATTCTGGGTTGTACGCATTATCCCTTTCTCATGGACACGATTCAGGAAGTTATGGGACAGGAAGTGAAGTTAATCAGTTCAGCAGATGAAACGGCACGTGAAATCAGTACAATTTTATATGATAAACGAAAGCTGGCCAGTGGGGATGAGACTCCGGTGCATCAATTTTTCTGCACGGGTGACCCGAGAATGTTCCAGAATATCACCCGTCGATGGTTGGGGGAGCAGATCTCCAAGACCCCTGTTGTCTGGCAGGTAACGCAATTATCATAGTTATATTCAAATTATGCATGAATAAGACTTTTAATTAATGTATTTTGGCTGTGGACTATCCCGGAACTGTGAAGTTCCGGGATTTTTTGTCGTCATTATGCATTAACAGGAGATAAACATGATTCTTGTCACATGACGGACAACCTGACCTGCATACATATGTTACAGACACGAAATTGGTCAGAACTGGACAGGAGACCTGTCTTTTCCTGTGGAAAGGAGAACAACATGGATCTGCAGTGGATTATCGTTCAGCGGGGAGATACATTGCCGCGTATTGCGTCAGCACACCATATGACCAAAGAGTTACTTGCTGCACTAAACCCGGAAGTGGCTTCTCAGCCATACTTGCTGGCAGGTCAGATGCTGCGTATTGTCCCCGGGACAGGTCGCAGATACGCTGTACCGCCTGGAGAAAGTGTAGGGGAGATTGCAGGGAGATTTGGTCTGGACGAAGAGTTGTTGCGCCAGGCCAATCCCGAAATCACCAATATAACCGACTGGGTTGGTCGCTGTATTCATATTCCGGCTTCGAATGGAAAAACTATTGTAAAGATTCAGGGAGAGTATGGTTATCGAGAATTAATCAGGGATATAGACAAGCTAGAGAATCAATACCCGTTTATTGAAACGGGTTCAATCGGAACAAGTGTCATGGGCAAGTCACTGCCTTATTTGCGTATTGGGCAAGGGGCGAGACATATCCATGTTAACGCTTCCGTTCATGCGAATGAGTGGTTGACAACAGCAGTTCTGATGAAGTTTATTGAAGAGTATGCCGAGGCGTATGGTGCGCATAGGGCATGGCATCAATACCAGACAGAACGCTGGATGCAAGAGACGACACTCTGGGCCGTGCCGATGGTTAATCCGGACGGGGTTGAACTGGTTCAGGAAGGTGTGGTCAATCAGCATCCACATGCACAGCAGTTGTTAGCCTGGAATGCGGACAGATCACATTTCACCCATTGGAAGGCCAATATCAGAGGGGTGGATCTGAATGATCAATTTCCAGCCCATTGGGATGAAGAGGCAGCGAGAAGAGGTATGACCTCACCTGGCCCCAGGGATTATGCGGGAACAGCGCCATTGACAGAACCGGAGGCACAGGCGCTTGCGCAGTGGACGCGGCAACACACATTTGATGCGGTTGTATCCCTGCATAGTCAGGGACAGGAGATCTATTGGAACTACCGTGATCTGGAACCCAGGGAGAGTGGACCGCTGTCGCGTAGACTTGCCAAAGCTTCCGGATACAAGGCGGTGAAGCTCGGTGGCAGTGATGCCGGATACAAGGACTGGTTTATTCAAGATTTCGGTAGACCGGGCTTCACGGTAGAAGTTGGATTGGGTGTTAATCCGCTTCCCGTAGAACAGTTTGATGATATTTGTATAGAAGTGGGAATGTTGCTGGCTGAACTGTTATCCAATGGACAATGAGGCAAGACCCTGAATTATGATGGTGTGAAACTTAACAGTAGATCATTCGTATAACAGGAACGGACGCTATGAGCGACGTTCCGTTTTTATTATTTTTTATAATGGCATGTTACGTCATTCGTTCTGAATGGTTTTCGAACGGGTAATGATGGATGTGCCTTTTCGGCGACATATATAATTATACGGAGGGATTCAAATGAAGTGGAGAAGACTACTGTCGTTCAAACGATGGACACAAGTTTTCAAAAGGCTCCCCCGGCTGCTCCGGGCTCCGCAGATTCCTTTGGGAGAAAAGCTGTTGTTTATTATTCCAGCGCTGTTGTACTGGGTACTTCCTGACGTAATGCCGTTTATGCCCATCGATGATATCGGGGTCACTTTGATTCTGATGAACTGGTTTGTAAGCCAGGCAGAACGTAAATATCCTGTGCTTCAGGAAGGGGCTCCTTCTTAATTTGTGCCTAAATGGATAGGTTTAACAATGAATTCGCATCAATGTTATTGCGAAGAGCGGTAACTTTCTTTACAATAGATGCTGTAGTTTAAGAATGCTGAAATTGTTGAAACCTGCAATTACAATATAGGAGATGAAGAGAATGAACTGCAAAATTACGCGTAATGCTGCTAAAGTATTGAAGCTTGAATTGGACAAGCCGGAGAACGAAGGAAAAAAACTGCGCGTTGTCATCACCCATGCACATGGTGACCATGCTCACTACGGCCTGGATATAGACACACCAAAAGAAAATGATACGGTTGTATCTACGGATAAAGAGATTGATGTCATTCTCGCGAATGATCAGCCTTTGTTGAACGGTGTTAAAATTGACTACCTCTACTTCCCGGAAGAGGGATTTGTTATTACGAATCCGTCCCAAGGTAATCACGGCGACCACTAAGGGCGCGAAGAAGGGGAACTCATGGCTAACGATATCCGCGTATGCGAAAAGTGTAATCATGTCCGACTGAAATCGATTGTACCCAAGTTGCAAAAAATGGCTCCAGACACGGAGATCAAGATTGGGTGCAAATCCTATTGCGGTCCTTGCGCGAAACGTGCATTTGTCTTTATTAATGGTCGGTATATCAGTGCGCCGACAGAAGAAGAAGTGCTCGCCAAAGTCGCAAAGTTTGTGAAGTAGTAGGATATAACAAGGTGAGTGGAGAAAACTGTCCACACATCAGAAAGGAGAGGCTACGTGCCTCTCCTTTTTTGCGTTTGGGTAGCGGTGAAAGGGTGTGTTACTCCATAGCACCTTTGACCAACTCAGTAATTTGGAAGGTATCTTCTCGAATTTCAATGGCAATGACGGTAGTATCCTTTTTCAGAAAATGTACATGTCCCAGCCGTTCTTCCTCTAATTCCACCCATCCTGTATCCGCTAGCTTCTGAAAATAATCCATTGGCGGGTAGAGTCCTTGCTCACCCCCAATATGTTTCAGCTCATACTTAACACCTTCTTTAAGAGTGGGATGATCGGAATAAGCTATGTTTTCAATAAGTTTTGCATTGGTTGGAACCGGGATGTCTGGGTTCATGGATGACGCTGTATATCCTTCTATCTCGTATGTAGCAGGAGTGCAGCCCTGTACCCAAATGAGCAAGGGCAACATGCAAAGTGTCAGTAATATTTTCTTCAAATGAATTCCTCCTGATTCGGCATGATTATGTAATAAACGTAGCGTAATCAACTAAAGTTACGATAAAAACACAAAAGAAGAATAAGGAAGGCTTGTGTTATCCATCCTAAAGGGGTAACAGGAACATGATAATCCCAAGGAGGAATACTCATGCCGAAGCGTTATGATTCCAGTTTGCAAGCCGATACCACCGTATCTCAGGCGCAAAATGCGGTGAACAAGCTTCATTATGCTGTATCTCAGGCCATGTCTCATCCGACGGCACAGACCATTGTACAGGCGGAACGACGTCTGGCACACACGGAGCAGGCGATGCGACAAGCAGAGCTTTCACTCGGAGGGCAAGGTGTTGAGTTGGCAGAGGAAATGTTCATCGAGGAGAAGAGAAGATTGAATTCAATCCAGAATCAGCACGGTCAAAGGGATTTATAACGTTCCTGTCACATCAGAACCCGCAGGGCAGCAATGCTTTGCGGGTTTTTCATATCTTTTGCAAAGACTCTGGGTCCATGGGTTTACTCCGGCAGTATGTCGAATGGTCGCTTAAAATTCTGTGAGAAGGTTAATAGAACAAGAGCAGGCAAAATTCCATACGGGAGGTACAGAATGACAAAACATATTACAGATTGTACGATTCTGAACAACGGAGTAACGATGCCATGGCTAGGATTTGGAACATATAAAGCAAAAGGTAAGGAAGTACAACAGGCGGTTGAGACCGCTTTGGAGGTTGGATATCGTAGTATTGATACCGCGTCCATCTATGGCAATGAGGAAGAAGTGGGACAAGCTATTGCAAGCAGTGGTGTTGCCCGTAACGAACTGTTTGTGACGACCAAGCTCTGGAATGAGGATCAGGGATTTGATTCAACGTTGAGAGCATTTGAAGCCAGTCAGAAGGCACTTGGACTGAATGTGATTGATCTTTATTTAATTCACTGGCCTGGCAGAGACCAGTACAAGGAGACGTGGAGAGCATTCGAACGTCTATATAGCGAAGGAAGCATCCGTGCGATTGGTGTGAGTAATTTTCAAGTACATCATTTGCAAGATATCATAGATGAGGGCGGAACGGTACCTGCGGTTAATCAGGTAGAGCTGCATCCGGGTCTGATCCAGCAGGAACTGCAGGATTTCTGCGGGGCGCAGGGAATTCAGTTGGAGGCATGGAGTCCTATTATGAAAGGTAAGCTGAACCAAGAGTCCACCCTCAAAGCGCTGGCCCAGAAATATGGGAAAACGCCAGCACAGATCATTCTGCGCTGGGACATTCAGAATCAGATTGTGACGATTCCGAAGTCCGTTACCCCGGAGCGTATTCGTGAGAATGCGGACATCTTTGACTTTGAATTGACACCTGATGAGTTGAGACAGATTGATGCACTGGATTCAGATAAGCGGACGGGTCCACATCCGGATCAACTGTTCTGGGATTAAGTGGGTGGCGCTAATTGAATATAAGTGTTTGATGAACTACTTGTGATTGTTCCGGTTACGGAATCGTTCTTCGTGGGTTTAAGATGTAGCATAATCGGTCACGCTAAGACACTACTTGTGCAGAACAATCTTTCGATCGCCGTTATCCTCGGATTTTTTTGAAATTCCCTGTATCAAGGGAGAAATCCGGTGATAAATGCGAGCGCTCTGCTTCTCCAGCTTTTTTCTGCCCACTCCGTTATCGTGAAAATTATAAATCCATCTTTAAATTTGGTGGGTAATTAAGAAGCATATAAAAAAGCAGCAGGATCAGGGGATACTCCCTGATCCTGCTGCTTTTTGTGTGTGAATTGGCTTAATTTTTTTTCGGGACTTCGCATCCGTCATCTGTGCAGATGCCACTGCCGTCTGTTTCTGTTGTGTTGGATTCAACCATGGTGAATGGGGAACGCTCGTCCCATGCTTTTTGAATGGCATCCAGGAACACCTCGTCAGGCTGAGCGCCCGATACGGCGAACTTGCGGTCGAATACAAAGAATGGTACACCGCGGATGCCAAGTTGCTCTCCTTCTGCTTGGTCAGCACGGACATTGTCGGTGAATTGATCACTGGACAGCACTGCCGTAGCTGCATCTCGATCCAAGCCGACTTCTTCTGCTAACTGAGCCAACACTTCAGTGTCGCCGGAGTGTTTACCTTCAATAAACACAGCTTGGAAGATTCGTTCACTCAGTTCAAGCGCTTTGCCTTGTGTATCTGCCCAGTGTGTCAAGCGGTGAGCTGAGAAGGAGTTTGTAGGGATCATGGCATCGATATTGTATTCCAGTCCTGCCGTACGAGCATTGGCATTCATCTGGGCATTCATACCTTTGGCTTGTTCCACGCTCATATTATATTTGGCAGCCAAATATTCCGAATTGGTTTTGCCTGGGTTCAATGCAGCGTTTGGATCAAGCTCGAAGCTTTTGAATTGCAGCTTCACTTCATCACGGTGTGGGAACTGTTCCAGTACATTCTCCAGGCGGCGTTTACCGATATAACAGAAAGGGCACAGAAAATCAGACCATATCTCAATATTCATTTTATTAAAACCTCCATCATCCTTTTAGTTGAAACTAATATGGTTACAATTATAAAGCCACTTTCTATAATTCGCAAGGAGATTACTTTTTATCCCGATATGCCTTGGACCAATGGTAAGGTTGAATCTCATCCAGTCTCTTGAAGACCAGTTGGCCAGAAGGATCGTATACGGCAGCTTTGACTTCTTCGCCCCAGTAAAATAATCGTTCCTGGCATACACCGCAAGGTGTAAGAACCTTAAATTCTGAATGCTCGTCATTACGAGCGATACAGAGGGAGTGGGTGACGCGTTCGTTCAATTTGTGGGCTTCCAGATAAGCTCCTGTTTCCATACACAGATGCGTGGCATCGTTGATGACCTCTGGAGCTACACTAATCAGCAGGGAGCCAGCTTCGGTATAGACGGCACCCGCACCGCCCCATCCCTGAGGATAACGTTGCTTCACAAATTTTGCGGCTGCATCGAACAATTGCTGTTCAATATTGAGTGGTTCAGTGTGTGATGTCATGTAATGCAAGTTCTCCTTTTTAAATCCAATTTAATTCATTTCGTGTATTTGTTTAGCTTGTCATTACGATATTGTTCATTGCGATGTTGCTGTTGAACTGTCTTCCTCTCGAAAGCGCTGAATCAAATCATAAGTAATGACCGTGTCCGAGACATGCAATCGTTTGGTTGCTTCATCATGACCGGGGCGGCAAGCATTGATGTCCGTTTTGTCGCGTGTGGACAGGTCATAACAAGCACCGCTCTCATAGATATAATCATCCGATGGAATATAGAATACAGAACCATCCGAGAATGTGCCATTACGCAGCACAACCGTACGCCCAGACCCGTCATATACGTCGTTACCCATGTGATAATAGGACTGGTCGGATAAGCCTAGCAAATGCAGTACGGAAGGCGTGATGTCCAGTTGTCCCGAAGGTTCGTTGATGGTTCCGGCAGCTGCTCCGTCCGGTAAATGCACGAGCAGGGGGACCTCGTTCATGATCTGTGCCATATCCAGTTCGTTCAGTGAACGTCCCAGGAACTGTTCGTATTGTGATTGTTCCTTAATCGAGTTGTCGTGGTCTCCGTAGAACATAAAAATGGTATTTTCCCATAATCCCCGATTTTTCAGATCCTCGACCATCTTGCCGAGCGCCGAATCCACGTAATGAACGGATTGCAGATAGTTACCAAACATGGTCCCCTGGAACTCGCCTACATCCAGTTGCTGTTTCTCTTTAGGCAGGGCGTATGGATGGTGACTGCTGAGTGTAATGAGGAAGGAATAGAACGGTTCGGTCACCTCACTGCTCATTTTCTCAACGGATTGGCGGAAAAAGGATTCGTCAGACAGGGACCAGCCAAGCGGGTCATCCTGTGCAAAATCATTTTTACTATAAAACTTGTCGTACTTCATGTTCTGATACATCGTATACCGATTCCAGAAGCCGCTCTCATAAGCGTGAAATACGTTGGTGCTATACCCGTTATCCTTCAGAATGGAAGGAAGTGAATCATACGTATGGTCTGCATAACGTACAAACGCGGATCCAACCGGAAGTGGATGCAGGGAAATATTTGCGCCAAAATCGGCATCTGACGTTCTGCCCTGACCGGTCTGGTGGTAAAAGTGACTATAATACTGACTTTCCTTCATCAGTTCATTAAAATGGGGTGTGATCTCCTGACCGCCAATGCTCTGGCCAATCATGAAGTTCATAAAAGCCTCACCCTGAACAATGATGACATTGCTGTCTTTATATTTGCCAAACAAGGCATCATTCTGCGGGGCAGTTCCTTGCCTTTCGGCGAAAACCGCCTTTGCTTGTTCAACATCAGCGGGATCAGCCTGCGGCCCGGAGCCGATGTGGTCTTTGGCATAGTTGTACAGATCATAACCGTGAAAAGCGAGCAGTCCAGTCACATTGTACATGGATACATTCCACCAGTTGTTATCAAACAGGCCTTTGGCCCATGTTTTGCTGTAGAAATAAATCGGGCCGACCGCGAGGCCAAGTCCCAGCACAAGGGCAATGCTGCCAGCCGTGAGACGGCGGCGCAACCGTGCCTTGCCATCGTTGTACGAATAACTCCCATAGCCATGAACAGATCTACTGGAGTACTTCGAACGGTAATTTCTGCTGAACAGTACGATAGCTGCGAATGGAATGACAACAAGCCAGTCGGCAAAGAACCATAGATCGCTTGTGTAGATCAATGTAGCGATGCTGTCACCCAATGCGTCAACTTGTCTCGCCTGCAACAATACCGGGATGGTCAAGAAATCCTGGAAATAGCGATAATACACCATATCGGCGTAGATTAGTGCGGTAAGCAGCAGGTTAAGCACCACGAGAGACACGATCATTCCTCTACGTGGTAGCAACCAGGTCCAGAAGGACAAGAGTAGTAAAGATCCAATAGCAATGACTTTATCCAGCAGTCCCATCGTAATGTTATAAGCGTGAAGATTGTGATGGAGCCACATGAGTTTGAGCAGCATGAGCACAAGAAAAATAAGATATAACGTTAATGGATGATTTAAAAGCCCGCGTGGCATGGAGCTACGCGTAGGCCGAGTGACAACCATATGTATGTCCCCCTTGCTTTTGTTGTTTTGTAATCGGAGTGTAAAATAGGGCTCCATCCATTATAGCGTGGCCTCATGTGTTTTCAACTATGCCTCAGGGAGAATTGATTTCTGCGGAAGCGAAGACCGAAGTCGGTGAATTCATATGACTAGAATAACGCACAAAAAAAAGCGCCCCGGCCATGAATGGCAGGAGCACTTTAGATTCGAAACAATTATGAAGATTGTGGTGTTTTATTTCGTGGAGGCAGTGGGCCCAAATACTGATAGTACTGGGTTTCAATTCGTCCGTTGAACAACTTGCGACGTTTGTCTGCCTTATGACCGAAATACTCCTCGAAAGCTTTGGTTGACGTGATGGCAAAAAAGGACCATGTTGGCATATCGAGATAACTGCGCCCTAATGAGCGGAGCAACTTCTGAACTTCTTTTTCTTCACTCAAACGTTCACCATATGGGGGATTGGTAATGATGACACCATATTCACCCTGTGGTCTAGCGCGATGAGCGGGCAGGACGCTGACTTCAATATCTTTGGCGAACCCAGCACTTTTGATCGCTGCCATAGCAACTTCAATCGCTTCAGGATCAATATCGCTACCTGAAATCTGTAACGGGACATCGTCACGTACAGCATCAAATGCTTCTTCGCGCGCCTGTTCCCACAATTCTTCAGGAATGACAGCCCAGTCCTCAGAGTTGAAGGTCCGACGAAGTCCTGGTGCAATGTTCCAGCCGATCATAGCGGCTTCGATCAGCATTGTGCCTGATCCACAGCATGGATCATAAAATGGACGGGATACATTCCAGCGACTGAGCTGAATAAGAGCTGCAGCAAGCGTTTCTTTCAGTGGCGCTTCGGTGACGAGTTTACGATAACCCCGTTTATGCAGACCTGGTCCCGTTGTATCTAAAGTAAGCAGGGCGCGATCGTTCAGCAGAATGACCTCAATCACATAACGAGATCCATCCTCTGGGAACCACTCTGTGTCATAAGTCAGCTTCAGTTTCTCTACAATTGCTTTTTTCACGATCCCTTGTGATGCAGGCACACTGCTTAACTGGGATTTTTGAGAACGACCCTCTACAGGGAATTCGCCGTCGGCAGGAATCCACTCTTCCCAAGGCAACGCTTTGGTGCCTTCAAACAATTCGTCAAAAGTCGTGGCAGGGAATTCACCCATTTTCACCAATACACGATCCGAACTTCTCAGCCACAGGTTACAACGGCAAATATCAATATAATCTCCTGTGAAGAAAACCCGGCCATTGTCGATCGTAACATCTTCATACCCCAGTTGTTTCAGTTCCCGGGCAACAACAGCCTCGAGTCCCATCGCCGAGGTTGCAATCAATTGCAATTGAGCCATGTGATTCATTTCAACTCCATTTCAAGCTGGAGAAGGGAAATCCTTCTCTCTGCTGTATAGTGACGGTGCGGCCTTGCCGCTTTCCGTGAAAAAACTTACAATGAGAAATGCGGTGAACGTATGCACTCCTCTTTCAAGGTGATGCACCAGTCAACCGCCTGTGTTGATAACAAACATTTATTATAGAACATTGGCATCCATATGGAAAGCAGTCCAAGTGTCCGAGGAGGATTTTAGTGGTGAATCTGACCCCTGATGAATATGTAAATCAATTATTTCAAGAGGATGAGCTTTTGCTGAAAGTGAAAGAGGCCATCCGTTCGAACGGTATGCCGGAAGTTTCGGTTGCGGCGGCATATGGACGATTGCTCACGTTTCTAGCGAAGACATCCAAAGCAGAAGCTGCGCTCGAAATCGGCGTGCTGGGCGGTTACAGTGGGATCTGCATTGCGCGTGGTTTGCGTGAGAATGGAACCCTGACTTCGCTGGAACTGAAAGAGGAATATGCGGCAATGGCGCGTGGTCATCTGGAGGAAGGCGGTTTTGGCGAAAAGGTGGAGTACCGCATTGGCCCGGCGGCAGACAGCCTGGAGCAATTGGAGCAGGAAGGTCGCACATTTGATTTCTTCTTTATTGATGCAGATAAGGAGAATTATCCGGTATATCTCGATTATGCCATCAAGCTGGCTCGGCCAGGTGCTGTTATTGTTGGTGATAACTGTTTCCTGCGTGGTCGTACACTGAATCCGGACAAGCAGGGCCCGGCCGTGCTTGCTGTTCGTCGTTTCAATGAACAGATGGCAAGTGACCCGCGTCTGGTGACGACCATGTTGCCGGATTACGATGGGCTGGTACTTGCCTGGGTGAAGTAAAAGTGGATATTTCCTAAAGATAAAACTCCGATGGAACACGACCTCACGCTTTTATGTTTGTGAGGGGATAGTGATTCTGTACGGAGTTTTCTGAAAACAAAAAGAAGAGACGACACACCTTGAATCACAGGGAGTATCGTCTCTTTCTTTGTATTTACAGATATCGTTGTTGTAGTTCGATTTATACTTCAGGTGTTCCGTACGTTTCAAACCATTTTTTGATGGTGTCAAAATCATCACTGAAGGACAAGCCCAGCATCAATAATACACGAGCTTGTTGTGGACTCAGGTTGTCGCCTGCAATGATACCTTTGCCGCCACCGTACACACTTCCTGAACCCGTCCGAGTGGTGGTCACAAAGATGACACCTTCTTCAATGGCTTTGGTACGAGCTTGTCCCATAGCTCTGGAGATACCGCCAGCTCCGGTACCGGAAGTCACAATTCCTTTGGCACCGCTGCTCACGAATCCTTCAATGGCTCCGCCGCCAGCTTTTTGATACGAGATCGCAATTTCTACTTTGGCCAGATCTGCCTTTGTGATTTTACTTAGATCAAATACGGGCTTTGCTGTGCCTTCAGGTTTCAAGGCACGTGCAGGAGCACGGTAGATTCGGATATTTTCTTCATCAATATATCCTACAGCGCCGAGCATCGGCGTTTCAAACGTATCTGTCCGATAATCATTTGTCTTGGTTACACCACGAGCAAGCTGGATTGTATCATTCAACATGAGTACTGTGCCAAATGAAGTGGTACGACCACTGCCTGCAAGTTTGATGGCGTTGTACAGATTGGCTTGAGCGTCAGAACCGATGACGGTCCATGGACGCATGGAGCCTGTGATCACGACAGGTTTGTCACTCTGAACAGTCATATCGAGGAAATAAGCGATTTCTTCCATTGTATCTGTACCCGTGGTAACGACAACACTGTCATACGTTGCTAGAGCTTTGTCTACCGTCTGCGACAAGTCATAGAGGTCGGTCATGCTATAGGAACCTGAACCTGAGTTTCCGAATTGGAGTGTGCTAACATCGGCAATCTTCTGTTTATCCGGTAAGGCGTCTACCATCTCTCCAATGGGAAGTGTACCTGCCTTGTAATTCTGGAAGCTGGTGGCATCCTCGGATTGACCGGCAATCGTTCCGCCAGTTCCAATCACCAATACATTAGGAAGTGCAGATTGTTTGGAAGAGTCTGGTATTGCAGGAATGGAAGTATTGCGAGCCGGAGTAGTAGTTGCTGTCTGAACAGCACCTGTTGTGCCTTTCACCTCTACCGTAGCTGCGTGCGCGGCGTAGGTTCCAATGGGGGACAACGAGATGGTCAATGCTGTTAAAGCTGCGGTACTCCATACGGCCCAGGGACGAAGATTGGATGTTTTACTCATGAATAGCACTCTCCTTCAAGTAAGTGTGATGTTAAGTTTGTTAAGAAGAATATGTATACCATTTCAAATTTATTGTATTTCATGTTAATTAATATGACAAACGTAGATAATGGTAGAGTAATCGGTTACATTCGTAGATAATGAGAGTAAAGTGATTATTTATGAGGAATTACGAAAGAATATTCATTTTGCTAGAGATATATAAGAGCTGGTTTTAGTAATTTTGAAGGAAAATAAACCCTTTTAATGTTAGTTAACATTACATAATGAGTCTTTTGTCCTGATAAAATGAAGAATTTCAATAAAAGAATGTCGAATTGGGACTCATATCAGAAGTAGGTAACAGAATGAGAGGATGATAGTAACGCATATTAGGTAATGGGGATCAATTACGGTCTAAAGAGTGGTTTCGTAATAGAGTTATGTTTATAATAGGGGTGATCACCATATGTAAATAAATATATAATATTGATTGGAGGAGAAACGATGAAACAGGCACCGAGAAAGTATGCAAATTACATTCCGATTCGGGAACTGGAGACTTTGGAAGAGAGGTTATCTCCCTTCAAGGTGTATGCAGAACTTCGTGATAACACTCCAGTCCGCTATGATGAGCATCGAGAATGTTGGGATGTTTTTGGTTATGAAGATGTGAAGTATGTTCTGAAAAATCCGAAACTATTCTCTTCTGCACGTGATCGTGCCAATACGAGCATGTTGACGACAGACCCTCCCAAACACAAACAGCTGCGTGATCTGGTGAACCAGGCGTTTACACCCAAGGCAATTGAAGCATTGGCTCCGCGTATTCAGGAAATCACAGATGAGTTAATTGCTCCACACCTGTCAGAAGGACATATGGAACTTATCGATGACCTTGCAACACCATTGCCCGTCATTGTCATTGCGGAATTGATCGGAGTCCCTGCGACGGATCGTCAAAAGTTCAAAGACTGGTCTGATGTATTGGTGAAAGGCGCGCGTGATGATAGTGAGCAGGCCTTCCAGGAGTTATTGGAGGAGAAAAAAAGAAATATGCAGGAGTTGCATATCTATTTCACTGGCATTATGGAAGAACGTCGGTTGCAGCCAAAAGATGATCTGATCTCATTACTGCTTGCTGCGGAGATTGATGGTCAGCAATTGACTTCAGATGAAGTGGTAGGCTTCTGTATTCTCTTACTTGCTGCCGGTAATGAAACAACAACCAACCTGATTACCAATGCGGTTCGTATTCTGTCTGAACAACCCGAGCTACAACAGGAGTTGCGCGAACATCCTGAGCGGATTACTTCTGCGATTGAAGAGACGTTGAGATATTATCCGCCAATTGTGGCGATTGGGCGGGTCGCCAAGGAAACTGTAGAGTTGAATGGTCAGACGATTCAAGCTGGAGAGCAGGTGATTTCCTGGGTTGGAGCAGCCAATCGGGACAGTGCCCAATTTGAAAACCCGGAAGACTTCATCTCTGATCGCAAGCCTAACAGGCATATGGGCTTTGGTTTTGGCATTCATTTTTGTTTGGGTGCACCACTCGCTCGATTGGAGGCAAGGGTAGTTCTTCATACATTGCTTCAGCACATGGGAAACATTCAACTTGTGTCTGGAACGGCTCTGCAACCGATACAAAGTGCTTTTGTATTTGGTGTGAAACATTATCCGATAGAATTCAATCTAATAAATAAATGATGAATGGCGCATGAATGACAAAAGCCGCTCTCAGGCCAATTAGGCGCTGGAAGCGGCTTTTTCAAATGAAAAATTAAGATGGACTATTTAAGAAATGAATAGGGAATCAGGATTCCCGAATAGAAGCAGGTTTGTTATACAATTTGAATCGGACCCAAACCATATTAAGAAGCAGCAGTCCGCCAGAGACGATAAACAGACCTTCAATCCCGATGAATCCTGCCATAAATCCTCCAATGATCGCTCCAAGCATGTTGCCCAGCGCCAGAGTACTCGTATTAAAACTGAATGCACGGCTGATCATGCTATCGGATGTATAGGAACGGATCAAGGCATTAACGCTCGGAAGCAAGCCACCCATGAACACACCCATCATGAAACGAACAAGAATGAGCTGCCACACGGTCTGAACAAATGCCTGCGGAATAAGCATGAGTCCTGTTCCTATGAGAGAGAACGTCAGCACCTTGTGAGGACCAATCCGGTCACTCAGTTTCCCGAGAATCGGAGACATCGCCATATTGGATAGTCCCGTAACTGCACCGACAAGTCCTGCCCAGAAGGCCACATTTACATCCGAAGCATGCAATTTTTGCACATACAGCGGCAAGAGTGACATGGGGCTAATCATCGCAAACTGCAACAGAAACGTCACAGCAAACAGTGCGGGCAGTTGAGGTGACTTGTTCAATTCCTTCAGACCGGACAATACGGATTGTGCCGGCAGTTTGGCTGCTTCTTGACGGTCAAACTTCTCTCTCACCAGGAACATGGCGAGCATGGAAGCAACAAAGATCAGTCCACCTGTAATGTAGAAAATGGGGCGGAAGCCTACCGCATCCGCTAACAAGCCACCAATGAGTGGACCCAGGATGGTGCCGGCAACCTGCCCGGACTGACTGATTCCCATGGCAAAACCCATGCGGTCTTTCGGTGTGGTACCCGATATCAGTGCAACAGCTGCAGGATTGAAACCGGAGATGGTACCGTTAAGCAAACGCAATAAGAGAAGCTGCCAAGGATTCTGTGCCAGACCCATAAGGGCAATTACGATGGCCATCCCGAATCCCGACCGCAGCAGCATAACTTTACGGCCATACTTGTCCGATAACTTGCCCCAGAGCGGTTGGAACAAAAATGAGGTGAGGAAATTGGCTGCAAAAATAAAGCCCGCCCAAATGCCAATTTCATGTTCGCCAACAACACCCAGATCTCTTGCGAGATAAAGAGACAAAAATGGGGTAATCATGGTCATGCCCGAATTGACCAAAAATTGTCCGAACCAAAGCACAATGAGGTTTACTTTCCACGTTTTCAAAGTGCTTTCACTTCCTTTCAAAGATATTTCTGTAATTCTCAAAAAAACACCATTCTTTCATTATAACATAATTGGCATATGAGGGATGGGTGTAAGGAATGTCATAGTATTGTCACGTAGAACGCATCTGCATGTGGTTGTTACGGCTGTTTAAAAAGGGCATAATGGTAATTATGAGTCCAAAAACTATTGGAGGCTTCTTACATGAGCTATAATGATCGACTGATTCGGGCAAGTTTTAAACAACAGGTAGACCGTGTCCCGGTATGGTACATGCGTCAAGCTGGACGTTACGATCCTGAATATCGCAAAATTAAAGAAAAGTACTCCTTGCTAGAAATCTGCAAACAACCCGAGCTGGCGGCTGAAGTTACACTCATGCCGGTACGCAAACTTGGTGTAGATGCGGCTATTTTGTATTCCGATATTATGAATCCGGTTGCCTCTCTGGGCATTGATTTTGACATTGTAAAAAATATTGGTCCAGTTATCGATAATCCTATTCGGTCCGCTGCAGATGTGGATCGGCTGCGTCCCATCGACGTAGAAGGAGATCTGTCACATATTCTGGAAACCATTCGAATTCTGGATAAGGAGCTTGATGTGCCTCTTATTACGTTTGCGGGCGCACCATTCACGATTGCGAGTTATCTGATTGAAGGACGACCTTCGAAAGGGTATATCCGCACCAAAACGATGATGTACAGCGAGCCTGAGGTGTGGCACAAGCTGATGCAGAAGCTTGGTGATATGGTTATTACATATGTCCGTGCGCATATTGCGAATGGCGGTAAGGCATTCCAGTTGTTTGACAGCTGGGTTGGAGCACTTTCTCCCAAAGACTTCAGAACATATGTGTTGCCTACGATTACCCGTATCTTTACCGAATTATCGGATTTGAATGTACCGAAGATTTATTTCCCTGGTGTTGCATCCGGTGAGTTGTTGCCAGCACTGCATAATTTGCAAGCCGATGTGATTGGACTGGACTGGAGAGTATCCATTTCGGAAGGGCGTCAACGTCTTGGCGGCAAATTTGCAGTACAGGGTAACCTGGACCCATATTTGCTGACTGCCCCGATGGAACTGATTAAAGAGCAAGCCAAAGTGATTATTGACGAAGGAATCAAGGAGCCGGGTTATATATTCAACCTCGGACACGGATTATTTCCTGAAGCATCGCTAGAAAAGCTCAGAGAACTAACGGCGTATATTCATGAATATTCTGCCGAAGCAATGAAGACTGGGGTGACGGTAACCAATGACTAATACTGTAGGTGTACTGGTGATGTCGTATGGCACACCGGAAAATATGGAGAGTGTTGAAGCGTATTACACACATATCCGCAGAGGACGTCCGCCTGAACCAGAGCAATTGAAAGAACTGACGGATCGTTATGAAGCCATTGTTGGCGGTGTTTTCCCACTTCGGGAGAACACAGACAATCAGGTCAAGGCCCTTCAAGAGACATTAAACCGCGATGAGCGTGGCACTGATGTGGAATTCCGTTGTTATCAAGGACTGAAGCATGCCTATCCGTTTATTGAGGATGGCGTGGAGCAGATGGCGAAGGATGGAATTCAGACAGCGATTGGTATTGTACTGGCTCCTCATTTTTCCACGATGAGTGTAGGCAGTTATATCAAACGTGCGCGTGAAAAAGCAGAAGAGCTGGGCGTTCATATGTCCTTTATTGAGAGTTATCATCTGCATCCAAAGTTAATTCAGGCGTTGTCCACACGTGTCAGTGCCAAGTTGGATGCGTTCGAAGAAGCTGGAGCAAAACGCGGAGATGTGAAGGTGTTGTTTAGTGCGCACAGTCTGCCGGCGCGTATTGTGGAGATGGGTGATCCATACCCGCAACAATTGCTGGAGACTTCGGAAGTGATTGCCTCACGTGTAGGCATAACCAATTGGCAATTTACGTGGCAAAGTGCCGGACGAACAGCTGAGCCTTGGCTTGGACCGGATATTCTGGATACGTTACAGGAGCTTTCGCGTGAACAGGTAGAGGATGTGCTTGTTGCACCAATCGGGTTTGTCTCGGATCATCTCGAAGTGCTCTATGATCTTGATATTGAGGCCAAATCGATTGCCAAAGAGATCGACATGCGCCTGATGCGTATTGATTCTCTCAATAGCGATCCTCTATACATGGAGACGTTAAGCGACGTTATTATAAGCCAATGGCAGCAAGGGTCGGATGAGTAATGGGTGATAAGAAACGCCGTGTTGTTGTTGTCGGCGGTGGCCTTACCGGCCTCAGCGCGGCATTTTATATCCGCAAGCATTACCGGGAAGCAGGAGTTGAACCTGTGATTACTTTGGTCGAGAAAAGCTCGTCCATGGGAGGCATGATTGAGACACTGCACCGGGATGGATTTGTGATTGAAAAAGGGCCCGATTCTTTCCTGGCTCGCAAAACAGCAATGATTGATCTTGCCAAAGAATTGGAGATTGATCATGAATTGGTAAGTCAGAATCCGGAGTCGAAGAAAACGTATATCATGCAGCGTGGCAAGCTTCATCCTATGCCAGCAGGACTTGTTCTCGGTATTCCGACAGAACTAAGACCATTCTTGAGAAGTGGTCTGGTCTCTCCGGCAGGCAAACTGCGGGCGTTGATGGATTTTGTCATCCCGCCGCGTCGTACAACAGAAGATGAATCGCTCGGTTATATGATTGAACGCCGTCTTGGAGCAGAAGTGCTGGAGAACTTGACGGAACCACTGCTCGCGGGAATCTATGCAGGTGATATGCGGCGATTGAGCCTCCAGGCTACCTTCCCGCAGTTCGGAGAAGTAGAGCGCGATTACGGCAGCTTGATTCGGGGCATGATGACTGGCCGGAAACCGGCTGAGACGCATACCGGAACAAAACGGAGCGCTTTTTTGAACTTTCGCCAGGGACTTCAGAGCCTTGTTCATGCACTCGTCCATGAGTTGCAGGATGTGGACCAACGTCTGAACACTGCGGTGAAGTCGCTGCAACGTCTTGATGGAGCGCAGACCAGATACCGTGTTGAACTTGGTAATGGCGAAATGCTTGAAGCCGATGATGTAGTGGTTACTGTGCCAACGTATGTCGCGTCGGAGCTGCTGAAACCTCACGTGGACACGGCGGCACTGGATGCGATTAACTATGTATCTGTAGCCAATGTGGTGCTTGCTTTTGAGAAAAAAGAGGTCGAGCATGTATTCGATGGATCGGGTTTCCTTGTTCCGCGGAAAGAGGGCCGTAATATTACGGCTTGCACTTGGACATCGACGAAATGGCTGCATACGAGCCCGGATGATAAGGTGCTGCTTCGCTGTTATGTTGGTCGCTCCGGTGACGAACAGAACGTAGAGCTTCCGGATGAAGCGCTGACGAATCTCGTTCTCAAGGATCTGAGAGAGACGATGGGTATTGAAGCAGTGCCGATCTTCTCCGAGATTACAAGGCTACGTAAATCCATGCCACAGTATCCGGTGGGACACCTCCAACATATTGCCGCCCTCCGTGAGGAGCTTGGCAGCAAATTACCGGGTGTGTACATTGCAGGTGCAGGTTATGAGGGCGTAGGTTTGCCTGATTGCATCAGACAAGCGAAGGAAATGTCTGTTCAGGCTACACAAGAGCTTGCAGCAGATTAAGTACAGCAAGAGAGCTGTCTCAAACGTAGAATTATCTACTGGAGAGATGGCTTTTTTTATGTGAAGATCTGGAAGCTAACTGAGTTCATACCCTTTCAATCGATACAGTTCCAAGGAATGATGGAAATCCAGAATATGCCTGATATAATGGTATGTATGGCTGTGAAGAAGAAGAGGAGTTGCTTATGTATCCCCCAAGATCAGAGCGAAGTGTAAAGAAGAAAAAAGGTAGTAAACGCACCCGCAATACAATCACAATCATCTGGACAGTTAATATTGTATTGATCATTGCAATTGGTTTGGTGGGCATTTTTTATGTCATTAATACACGTCAGCAACAGGCAGACCAGCCGGTGAAACAAGAAATCGTCGATCAGGATCAGCCTTCCATTGGAGACGATGCCAAAGGCGGCGATCAAGTAACTTCTCCAGACTCAGAATCCGATGAGACTTCGGAAGAAGAACCCGAAGCTACGGATGAAGAGACAACAGCGGATGCAGATAAGACATCTGGAGTAGCGACACCTGACACTTCAGGCAATACCAATAGTGAGAAAGCAGAATCCGGAACGAAAAAACCTACGGCAGATTCGACACCGTCCGGCACCAAGGGAAATGCAGGTGTGGATCAGGAATCAGGGACGTCGAAACCTTCCAATTCAGCGAAGGATGTCACGATTAACTTTGTTGGTGATATTCAATTTTCGGGCAAAGTTGCTGAACTGCTGGATAAGAACGGTTATGATTATCCCTTTGCCAAACTCGGCAGATTATTCAAGGATGATGATCTTACCATCGGTAACCTGGAGACACCAATAACTCATGGTGGTACCAGTGCAGCTGACAAAACCTATGTGTACAAATCTTCGCCCAAAGCATTGGCGGCAATGGCCTCTGCGGGTTTTGATGCTGTCAATTTGGCTAACAATCATATTTTGGATCAGGGCGTAGAGGGCTTGGTGGATACGTTAACTTATCTCAAGGAATATGGCATAGCTCACACCGGGGCAGGTATGAACAGGGATGAGGCCTATGCACCAGCATATCTGGAACGCAAAGGCATGAAGATTGCATTGCTTGGGTTCTCCCGAGTTGTACCGGAAACGAGTTGGAAGGCGGAAGGCAATCGGGCTGGCGTGGCTGAAGCCTATGATTCTACAGGAGCAGTCAAAGCGATCCAGGAGGCCCGTAAGAAGGCTGATCTGGTGATCGTGGTTGCACATTGGGGAGAAGAACGTGTAAGTACTCCGAATAGTGACCAGACCCGATTGGCTCATGAGTTTGTAGATGCTGGCGCTGATCTGGTCATAGGTGGTCATCCTCATGTGTTGCAAGGGTTGGAGTACTATAAGGGGAAGTGGATTGCATACAGTACGGGAAATTTCATTTTCTCCAGATCAACAACCGAAGAGACTTGGAAAACGGCGGTATTTCAGGCTCGCTGTAGTCAAGATGCAGCTTGCAGCATGAAAGTTATCCCTTATGAGGCCGGGCTAGGTCAGGCCATTCCAATGATTGATGAGGCGAACAAACTGCTGTTGGAACAGATGGCAAAGCTCTCCCCGGGTATTCGATATGATGGGAATGGAGTCGCTTCGCCTAATTAAAAACCTTTTTGAGGAGGGAATCGAATGAACAACCTTTGTGTAGCACACCGTGGATTTTCTTCTATTGCACCAGAGAATACGATGGCTGCATTCCTGATGGCCATGGAGCGGCCTGAAGTTCAGTGGATGGAGCTGGATGTGCAGTTGTCGCGTGATGGTGTACCAGTGGTCATTCATGATTTTACAGTGGATCGCACGACAAATGGCAAGGGTCTGGTTCGGGAAACTGATTGGGCTGATCTGCAACGTCTGGATGCCGGAGCATGGAAAAACAAGTCTTACAAAGGCGAACGGATTCCGGCGCTGAGTGAATTGTTAGATCGCTCGTGCGGCAGAGTACGTTTGAACATTGAACTGAAAACGCAGGGAGACATGTACCCGGGTCTGCCTGCGGCTGTTATACATGAAGTGAGAAAAAGACATATGCAAAATGATGTTGTGATCACCTCATTTGAACCAGCCGCTCTGATCGAAGTGAAGAAACTTGCACCGGAGATCCAGACAGGGCTGATTATCGATGCACGACCAGGCGATCTGTTAACCGCCCTGCGGCAGATGAATTGTACATTCCTCTCGATTGGATACACCAATGTAGACAAATTCTTAATGAACGAGATGCGGAGTGCAGGCATTCGGGTGATGGCTTGGACAGTGGATGACAAGACCATTATGAAGAAACTGGCGGCGGTTGATCCAGAACTCATGTTATGTACGAACCGTCCTGACGTATGGGAGCTGGCATTTCAGGAGACGAGCAGCCGATTTTTCAGACCTTAACTTTACTATATGCACTAATGAATCCGATAAAGGTGGTAATATACCCATGTTGACTAACATTCGCAATGTATACTGTGTAGGACGCAATTATAAACTTCATGCGGAAGAATTGGGTAACGCGGTTCCGGATGAGCCAATGATCTTTATGAAACCTTCCCATGCAGTCGTGCCCTTGAATGGTGAAACCCTTGGATTGCCTGCTACCAAGGGTGAAGTTCACTATGAAGCTGAATTGGTCGTGCAAATCGGCCGGAGTTATGAGCCAGGTATGGCGGTAGATGAGCTGGTGGAGGCGTATGCATTTGGTATTGATTTTACGTTACGTGACGTACAGACCGTGATTAAGAAAAAAGGCCACCCGTGGACAGCGGCCAAAGGGTTCAGAAATTCCGCTCCGGTTACTGCATTTCAGGCATTCCCGGGTGCGGCAGCTTTACTGGAGAAAGATTTTACATTGACCAAAAATGGTGAGGAAGTCCAGCGTGGTAATATTCGTAACATGATCTTCAGTTTACAAGATATTGTGGATTATGTAGGTCACCATTACGGCCTGGGGCCGGGCGATGTCATTTTTACAGGAACACCGGAAGGTGTTGGACCAACACAAGCAGGAGATGTGCTCGAACTGGCATGGGACGGCGAATCCTTGGGTGCCTGCACGATTGGGGCAGCACAATAAGGATTACACATCATACCTGCTTGAGGTGAGTAGGGTACAAGAAAGGGGCGTGAATACGCTCCTTTTTGCTGTGTTATCGTGGATATATGTTTATATCTTCATCGTACGGATACGCTACTAATCTAGGCCAAGCTGTATGCTGTGTTTGCACTCCGCGTGACCAACTCTTCCAGTTCAGCTTGTTGTGCAGCATGTTGCTCCGAGCTGATACTTCCACTTGCGAGCCGTTCATCCAACTGTTCCTTGAGCTGCCTTACTTGTATAGCAATGACCTCATCCAAATTTCCGTTGTTTTCTTCCGTAATCGTCCTCAGTGACTTGCCGTTGTACAGTTCCTGGTACAGATCCGCTTCTGAAGCCTGATTCAGAGCGTCGAGCAGCTCATCACTGCTTCCCTCACGAGTGTCCAAGTCAACGATGGACCATTTAGCAGTAGGTATGGGAGAGATGGCGGATTGGCCCCATGCTGTTCCGGCAAAGGACATGGTGACAATCATTGTGCCTATAATAATGACTCTTTTCATATTCATATGGATAATCCTCATTTCTGTAGTTGAGTACGAACTGAATCGTAGCTTGTCGTTGATGTAGTTGTAGATGTTTCGATCTGAGAATAGTGTAAACGGGAAACCTGAAGTGAAACTTAAAACAGGATAAGTAATTTCAAACCGGCGGGTAATGACTGTAAAAGTAGATCTATATTTTAATTCTCACTTGACAGGTTGGGTTAGTTGGTTATATGATAATCTCAATTATTTTAATACTCATTAAATGAACAGTGAACTAATTTGAACTGAAAACTGCATTGAGCTGATTGGACCACCAAAGGCTCCCAGGACTACTCCTCTAAGGAATGTCCTCGGGGGCCTTTTTTTGTATCTTTATTGAAGCTTCAAACGATCAAGGAGGTTATGAAATGAGCGATAGAGACTGGGAAGCGTTGGAGCGGACGGATTGGTTATTTCGCAAAATGGTCAGACGATTTGTCAAAGAGCGGGATCGCATCTCTGTAGAAGGTATCAGCCTGCCAGGCATGCTTATCCTGCACAAAATCATTCGTGAGGGAGAACAGCGGCTTGGAGATCTGGCAGAACAGTTGGACTTTACATCCGGTGCCATTACTGCTCTAACCGATAAGTTGGAGAAAAAGGGACTCACCATCCGCAGACGAAAGGAAGACGATCGCCGGACGGTTTTACTGGACATCACATCCAGCGGGCGGGAGATGTATGCGAGAAACAGCAACATCGGTGCCCGATGTATCACGCTTCTGTTTGAGGGTTTTACGAGTGAGGAACTGGAGCAGCAAAGTCAATTCTACGAGCGGGTAGTAGCGAATCTGGAGGGATTCTCGGACACGGTGCTGGAATTGGCGGAGAGCAACGGGATACAAGAACATAATCGGTCCTCCACAAGTGACCTTGAGCAGAAGCAGCGGGACAATGCCGGGAAGAGGAACTATCTCAGTTATTGAGGTTGGGTCAATGTAACGACATTTGATATACCACAAACATTCTAGGGAGAGATGAGCAATGGGACACTCAACAATATATCCAACTGGAGCGACGTTATACAATCCGGATAAGGCTTGGGGCGGTTATACCGTTTATCAGGCAGGTGAAGAAGGCGTAGTATTGATCGATATGAATGGCAAGGAGGTTCACCTGTGGAAAGGATTGTTAGGTTTTCCGGCCAAAATATTACCTGGCGGCTACGTGCTGGGCAGCACGGGTCGGAGAGATCCGAAGTTCGGTATTCAGGACAATGTCGATCTGGTCCAAGTGGATTGGGACGGCAACATTGTATGGAAATACAATAGCTACGAACACATCGAAGATCCGGGGTATGAGCCACTATGGTATGCCCGCCAGCATCATGATTATCAGCGTGAGGGGAATCCGGTAGGTTATTATGCACCTGGCCTTGCGCCAAAGACGAAGAATGGTAAAACCCTTATTCTGGCACACAAAAATGTGAGTAACCCGCAAATTTCAGATAAGCCATTGCTTGATGATGCCATTATCGAAGTGGATTGGGAAGGGAAGGTACTCTGGGAGTGGCTGCCTAACGAACATTTTGAAGAATTAGGTTTTGATGAAGCTGCTCGAAATGTCCTGTTCCGTGATCCGAATACACGTTCTTTCGGTCATCTGGGTGGTGGCGTTGGTGACTGGTTACATATTAATTCTGCTTCTTATGTCGGACCCAACCGTTTCTATGAAGAAGGAGACGAACGGTTCCACCCCGACAATATTATCTGGGATGCCAGAGAGGCCAACATTATTGCCATTACAGACAGACAGAGTGGAAAGATCGTGTGGAGATTAGGGCCAGACTATACTTCACCTGAAGTGAAACACATCGGTACAATTATCGGGCAGCATCATGCACATATCATTCCCCAAGGTCTACCGGGTGAAGGCAACTTGCTCGTATTCGACAATGGCGGCTGGGCAGGTTACGGCCTTCCAAATCCGGCTTCTCCATTTGGATTGAAACATGCGATTCGGGATCACTCCCGTGTACTGGAGATTAACCCGGTCACCCTGGAGATTGTCTGGCAGTATGCATCGGCAGAAGCAGGTTTCTCGGTTCCGACGGATTCTTATAAATTTTATAGCCCATACATCAGTTCCGCCCAGCGTTTACCTAACGGCAACACCCTAATAACCGAGGGTTCCAATGGCAGATTGTTCGAAGTGACAGTGGAGCATGAACTGGTCTGGGAGTATGTCTCCCCGTACACGGATGGGCGGAATACCAATATGGTCTATCGCTCATATCGAGTTCCTTATCAGTGGGTTCCACAGTTGGAGAAGCCGCAGGAAGTTGCCATCGAAGCCATTGATGTCTCCACCTACAGGATGCCGGGAGCAGCACCCAAAGGTTCTGCATCCATCGTGAGCGTAGAGACAACTCTTCCATTTGTGGAGGGTGCAGCCTGTGTGGCAACGTCGGATGAAGGCAAGTCAGGCGGTTAAGCGTCAAGAATCATGACTAGATCGAATGGGGTGTATATTGTGAGAAAACCATCCATAGTAACCGGCATATTGATATTATTCCTGGCTACGGCACTCCTATTATCCGGATGCAGTTCAAACGCAGCAGGATCTGGAGCAAAAGACGCTACCGGCAAGAATACCGATAATGTAAAAATTCGAATCGCAGATACAAGTACGAACCCAACGTTCAGGGTAGCCATTGCCAAAGGTTTTTTTGAAAACAGGGGCATTGATGCAGAGAGTATTACGTTTGGCTCACCGGCTGAAGGTGTAAATGCACTATTTATCAAACAGGTAGATATTGCTTACGGGGCGGACTTCCCTGTATTAAATGCTTTGTCTAAAGGGGAATATTCAGTCGTCGCTTCTGCAGGCCAGACTACGGATGAAGCGGCAGCCGCCTGGAAGCTGTATGCAAGGGAGGATATTCAGAGTGGAGCGGATTTGAAGGGCAAGAAAGTGAGTTTCATTCGAGGCACATTTATTCCGTATCTATGGGATGAATATTTGAAAGATCAGGGGGTGGCGCTGAGTGATGTGACGCAAATTGGTCAGGGGGCTTTTGATGAAGCCTACATCGCACTGAAACAGGGAGACCTTGATGCCGCTTGGGTTATAGGTTCCGCGTTAACCGATAAATTCGATGCACTCGAAGGAGTACATCAGCTGACGGATATGTCTCAGACCCCTATACGCCTTGGTATGGGACTGGTATCGAGTAATGAATTCATCCAGGCAAACCCTGAAAAGATAAGTGACTTCCTTGCGGCGCTGGATGAAGCATCCACGTATGCTCAAGCGCATCCTGAAGAGGTTGCCGATCTGATGTATCAAGAGACCAAACAGCCTAAAGATGCCACGTTGAAAGACCTCCCGATCAATCCATGGGAAGTTGGATTTACGCAGGCTACTTATGATAGTTTGGCAGGTCAGAAGCAATATATGGTGGACACCGGAATCATCGAACAGGATTTTGATCTCGACACCAAACTCGATCTGACTTCTCTCCAGCAGGCTCTGCCGGAAAAAGTGACATTTAGTAAATAATTCTTATTGAAATGGGAGGTGTCCGTTATGTCCTTACCTGCAACTCAGCATACCATTCATATTGAACAGCTTCGGAAAACGTATCATGCCCCGACCAATGGGGATGTGCATTATATCATTAAGGATGTCGATCTGGTTATCAAGGGAGGAGAGTTCTTTGTCCTGCTTGGTCCCAGTGGGTGTGGGAAGTCAACGCTGCTGAACATGATCGCTGGTTTTATCTCCAAGTCGGGTGGACAGCTCAAGGTAGACAACAAGGAGATCGACAGACCGGGCAGGGATCGGGCAATGGTATTCCAGCAGGCGGATTCGTCTCTCTTTCCATGGTTAACTGTGAGGGAAAATGTTGAATTCGGACTTCGAATGTCCAAGGTGCCTAAGACAAAACGACGTGAGATCTCTGATCGATACATCCAGCTTGTGGGACTGAGTGCTCATGAGGGGAAATTTCCGAAAGAACTCTCGGGTGGCATGAAGCAGCGGGTTCAATTGGCCCGGGTACTTGCGAATGACTCGGCGATCTTGCTGATGGATGAGCCATTTGGTGCGCTGGACGCAATGACGCGGCGGACCATGCAGAAAGAACTGGTGAATATTTGGAAAGAAACCCATAAAACCGTTATCTTTGTCACTCACGATATTCAGGAGGCGTTATTGCTTGGTAAGCGCATAGGCATTATGTCTGTAGGTCCGTCTTCGAATATAACGGATATTTACCACAACACGTTACCTTACCCGAGGAACATCGCCTCGTCTGAGTTCAACACTTTGTATGACCGAATTCAAGGCCACTTTGAAGAATAATTGAGGTGATATACAAGATGAAATGGTTGGAGAAAAAATGGGTGTCTATCCCGCTTCTATGGGTAACGGTCATCTTAATCTGGCAGCTTGGTGCCCTTATCTATGGGCCTGACGTAATCCCTGGTCCGTGGCACACGATCCTGGGAGCACGCGAACTGATTGCTGACGGTACGCTAATGGAGTATATCGGAATCAGCTTCACACGTGTACTGGCAGGCTGGGTACTCGGAAGCATCATTGCTATTCCGGTAGGGCTGATTATTGGTAAAGTTCATCTCATCCGGCTGTTCGCGGAACCGTTCCTTAACTTTATACGTTTTATCCCGCCGATCGCCTTTATTACCTTATTTCTGGTGTGGTTCGGTATTGGAGAACAATCCAAGATCGCGCTTATTATGTACGCAACCTTCTTCATTGTTGTATTGAATACACTGACAGGTGTACTCTCCGTCGAAGAGGACAAAATCCGGTCGGCCCGCAGTATGGGAGCCAATGAACGGCAGATTCTGCTGCATGTGATTGTTCCGGCGACAACCCCGTATATCTTCACGGGTGTGCGACTGGCGATGGGAACCTCGTATATGGCCATAATCGGTGCTGAGATGATTGCCTCGAATGAGGGAGTGGGTTACTTAATCTGGAATTCCAGACTCTTTTTCCGAACAGATTGGATCTTTGTCGGGCTGATTTCCCTGGGTTTTATGGGATTCCTGACGGATCGATTGTTCAACTGGTTTGGTCGCAGAGTACTCTACCGATATGGGGTTATTGGAGGAGCGAAGCGGGTCTGAAACAGAACCTGGGAACACCGAATTCCAGACGTTACTTGAAGAGGGAGGGTATCTTGTTTTAACGTTTGATCAAAAACCTGTTTTGGCACTTCTACACGAGGCCAAAACAGGTTTTTTGTGTGCTGGCGTAAGGAGTTTCGGCATTGGGATCAAACCGTGGTATAATTGAATTTCAAAAATACAATAAACGTCATGCGGGCTGTACATACGCTGCATGCAGGAGACATTATGGATTGGATTATTGGCGCCGTATGCGCTTCTATGGTGGCAGGTGCTGCCTATGCGAAAAAGTCGCTAACCTTGTCTGGCTGCCTGGCAGCCATCATGATGGGAACGATATATTACGGAGCGGGTAACCTGTTCTGGTTTGGCACGTTATTGTTGTTTTTCATTACTTCAACGTTGCTCTCCAGGTTTCGTAAAGATCGGAAGCAGGAGCTGGAGAAATCCTATGCCAAGTCAGGAAATCGGGATGCCGGACAAGTGATGGCTAATGGTGGAATGGGTATGTTCCTATGTCTGGGATACTGGATATTTCCACATCCGGCATGGTTGTATGCTTTCATTGGTGTAATGGCTACCGTTACATCGGATACATGGGCAACCGAAATTGGGAGTCTCAGTCGCAAGCCGCCGCGCTCTGTTCTCACGTGGAAGGTACTTACGCCAGGTGCTTCAGGAGGTGTCTCACTTCTTGGCACCGTGGCTGCAGCCGTAGGCGGGGGTCTGATTGGTGCGGGAGCATTCTTGTTTTCCTGGATCGCCGGGATAGAAGGGCTTAGTCTGTTTAGCTGGACTTTTGTCGGTCTTGCAGGCGGGTTGGCAGGGGCTTTTGCCGATTCCTATCTGGGCGCAACGGTGCAGATGATGTATCGTTGTACTGTGTGTGGCCGTGAAGTTGAGGTACATGAACATTGCGGGCATCCAACGGTTCGGGCTCGTGGCTGGGCATGGATGAGTAACGACCTGGTGAACGTGCTTAGCTCGGTGATCGGCGGATGTGTGGCGATTGGTTTAGGTAACATTTTGGCGTTGTAGGGGGGAGTACATTTTGAGCACTGTACAGGGAGACAAATCGGAGGCTATTTTGGATGCGGCCTATGGTATTTTTGGCTCGAAAGGTTTTTATGAGACCAAAATGTCTGATATTGCAGACGAAGCCGGCATCGCAAAAGGCACCATTTATTTATATTTCAAAAGCAAGGAACAATTATTTATCGCAGTATCCAAGCGGGATTGTAACAGTTTTATCAGCCGTCTTGAATATGCTTTGAACTCGTATGAGAACACAGGTGATAAACTTGGAGCAATAGCCAAGACCCACCTTACGTATTATTATGAGCGTCGCAATCATACCAAGCTCTTTTTTATGGCACCCAATAATGATCCGGATCTGATGAAATTCATGAAGGCATTCATGAATCAATACATGAGTATGGTGTGTGAGGTATTGGAAAGTGCAAGTGTACCTGAGCCTGTATTGCTCGCTGAAGCCTATATTGGAATTCTGGACCGGCTGAAGATGGATATCATGTTGAATCCGGAGTTTAATGAGGAACATCTGAACAAACGAATTGCTTTTGCAGCAGCATTGTTTCTGGACGGATGCCGTTCTTTTTTACAAGTTTAAAGTAAGTGCGCGGATGTACGTAATATTGAATTTTAATTCACAGAGAAGTGGGTACGAGCAATGAACATAATGACGGTAGAGCAAATTGCAAAAAGTTATGGCGAAAAAATATTGTTCAAGGATGCTTCATTTGGTATGGCTGATCAGGACAAGATTGGTGTCGTTGGGGTAAATGGAACCGGTAAATCCACGTTTTTGCGTGTGATTTCTGGTATGGAACCCGCAGATGCGGGACAGATCTCGATCGGTAATGACGTACGTATTCAGTTCCTGGCACAGAATCCGGACTTCAATCCGGATAATACGGTACTGCAACAAGTATTCGAAGGTGACAGCATGGAAATGAAAACCGTGCGTGAATATACGGAAACGATGGAATTATTGGAACTGAATTCGTCCGATCCAGCGTTGCAAGAGCGGTTATTACGTTTGAATCAGCAAATGGAGCAGCTTCAGCTCTGGCAGATGGAGAGCGAAGCGAAGAGCATTTTGTCCAAATTGGGTATTCGTCAATTCGATGCACTGATGGGCACATTGTCTGGTGGACAACGCAAAAGGGTAGCACTCGCTGCTGCGCTGATTCACCCTTGTGAACTGCTCATTCTGGATGAGCCGACGAACCATATTGATAATGATTCGGTCGTTTGGTTGGAGCAGTACTTGCAGAAGCGCCGCGGCGCACTGCTTATGATTACGCATGATCGGTATTTCCTGGATCGTGTGGCGAATGTCATGCTGGAATTGGATCATGGACGTTTGTTCCGATACGAAGCGAACTATACACGTTTCCTGGAACTTAAGGCGGAGCGCGAAGAACGGGAAGCTTCTTCGGAACAGAAGCGTAAGAACTTGCTTCGGACGGAGCTTGCATGGATTCGTCGTGGTGCCAAGGCTCGGACGACGAAACAAAAAGCGAGAATTGATCGCTTCGAACAACTCAAAGACCAACAAGGAGTCCAGCGCTCGGGTTCATTGGAAGTATCCGTTGGCTCCACTCGTTTGGGTAAAAAGATTCTGGAGATCGAGCATCTTTCCAAATCCGTGGGTGGCCGCACGCTGATCGAAGATCTGAGTTATATTGCCGTACCTGGAGATCGGGTAGGGATTGTCGGACCGAACGGTAGTGGTAAGTCCACGTTGCTTCAGATGATATCTGGCAAGCTGGAACCTGATGCAGGTGTGGTTGACGTTGGTCCTACGGTCAATCTGGGTTATTTCACACAGGAACATCAGGAGATGGACGAATCTCTTCGTGTGATTGAGTACATCAAGGAAGTGGCCGAGAATGTGAAAACAGCTGATGGCTCTCTGATTACAGCATCCCAGATGCTGGAGCGGTTCCTGTTTACTCCGGCATCCCAGTGGACGCCAATCTCCCGTCTTTCTGGTGGAGAGAAGCGTCGTCTGTATCTGCTGCGTGTGCTGATGGCTGCGCCGAATGTATTGCTGCTGGATGAGCCGACGAATGATCTGGACATCCAGACACTCGCTGTACTGGAAGACTACCTGGATGATTTCCCCGGTGTTGTCTTTGTCGTATCCCATGATCGCTATTTCCTTGATCGTACTGTGGATAAAGTATTGTCTTTTGAGGGCAACGGTGCTGTACGTGTACACGTCGGCGACTACAGTGAATATGCGGAATGGATGCTGAAAAATGCACCCGGAGTTACTCAAGAGAGTGACACAGGAGCGGCGAAGGTGAAGCAGTCATCGGAGAAAACGACTCCTGCTGTGTCAGCGGCTAAACCGAAGTTGAAATTCAGCTTCAAAGAGCAACGTGAATACGACCAGATTGATGAAAATATTGAGAAGGCTGAAGCCAATCTTGTCCGGATTAACAAAGAGATGGAAGAGTCGTTTAGTGATTCTGCCCGTCTGCAGGAGTTGATGGCGGAGCAGGTTGGGGCTGAACGTCATCTGGATGAATTGATGGAACGCTGGACCGTTCTGAATGAACTTGCAGAGCAGATTGAACAGAGCAAGTCTTGATTTATAACTAACCATCGCCCTTTTTTCCTTCGTGACATTATGTCGCATAGGTAGAGAGGGCGATTTTTTTGTCTGCGAATTTGCGGTTTTATGTGAAACGTTCTGTATGTTCATTACGTTGTATAAGTAAAGAATTCCATAGAAGGGAGAGAACACCACACTTATGTATAAGGAAATTAATCAACAGTTGGCAGCGCTCAAGGAAAAGGGGAGAATTTACGAGAAATGGACCAAACGTCTGGAGAAGCTTCAAACGGAGGAAAGCGAATGGGAAGCTAAGGTAAAACGTCGTCTGGAGCATCTCCAGAAGGAGCAGAAGGACGTTGATCGACTGAACAGTATGACATTGTCGGCATTTTTCTATCAACTGATTGGCAAGAAGACAGAGCGTCTGGAGAAGGAAGAGCTGGAACTCATGGAGAGCAAGGCTGCATACGACACCGCTTGTCGCATGTTACAAGACGTACAGGAGCAACGAATTCATGTGGAGCAGGAGTTAGAGGGCGGGCGGCAGTATCAGTACTGGCAGAGCGATTACAACGCGCTGTGGGGGAAGAAGGAAGGTCGACTGCTGGACCAGGATGCGGAATTGCAACAGATGGCTGAGAATCGGGAACATCTGGCGAGTGAGCTTCAGGAACTGGATGAAGCTTTCCGGGAGGGGGAATACCTGCTCTATGCCCTTGAACGTGCCGAGAAGGCTTTGGCTTCGGCAGGTAATTGGGGTGTATATGACATGATGGGTGGTGGGGTCATCTCCACACATATCAAGCGAGGACGAATGGATGACGCTCAGGTCGCCATCATGGATGCAGGTAAGCGTCTACGACGTTTTCAGAAGGAACTGGAGGATGTAGAGATGGCAGTACATGCGGATCTGCATCTGGGGGGTCTGCTTTCATTCGCAGACTATTTCTTCGATAACCTCTTCGTGGACTGGATGGTTCAAGACAAAATTCGTAAAGCCGAACGTCAGGTGAAGGATGGACTGAGCGCGGTTCGGAAAACCATGCATGTGTTAAGAAATGAAATGCGTGACCATAAGGCAGAGTTAGAGATATTGGATCGTAAGTATCATGCATATGTCGAACAGGCAGATTAAAAGATATGACAACAAAGGCCCCTTCCAAGCACACTGAATTGTTGTGCTTGGAAGGGGCCTTTTTGATTAGACAAGACATATGAATGTCACCATGATGATTTCGTAGAAAAATGATTCTGTTTTACTTGGTTGTAATGTAGGCTGCGAGCAATCGTGCCGTATTCAGTACAGCATCCTTATGCGTACGCTCCATGGAATGAGATGCGTGAACCCCCGGACCGATCAGTGCTGCTCGGATATTGTTTCCTCCGCGTAATGCTGCACTGCCATCTGAGCCATAGTGGGGATAAATGTCTATGACGTAATCCATCCCATCCTGTTTGGCCAGTTCAATGAGACGACTGGTCATATCGTAGTCATACGGGCCAGAAGAATCTTTGGCACATATGGAAACGTCGGTTTCTTTACAGCTCAGGTCATCGCCCATGGCTCCCATGTCTACAGCGATCATTTCACTGATTTCCGCAGGGATATACGATGCGCCATGTCCAACTTCTTCATAGTTCGAGATAAGCAGAGAGACGTTATGTAATGGTTGCCAACCTTCACGATGTGCAGACTCAAGGATGCCAAAGAGGGCAGCTACGCTGGCTTTGTCGTCCAGATGACGTGATTTGATATAACCACTCGGCGTGATGACTGCGCGAGCATCAAAGGAGATAAAGTCGCCGACAGAGATCCCGAGTTTCAACACATCTTCCTTGGAGGAGACAACTTCATCGATTCGAACTTCCATATGGCTCTCGGACCGTTCAAAGGTACGTGCATCCGGATAAACGTGGACAGATGGATGAAGGGAGAGAATGGTGCCTGTGTATGTCTTTCCATCCCGAGTATGGATGCTGCAATATTCGTTTTCAATACTTTGCATCGAAAAGCCACCGACAGAGGTAAGCTTCAATGTGCCATAGGATGTAACCGAGCGTACCATGGCCCCTAGCGTATCCACGTGAGCGCTTAAAGCAATTGTCTTGGAAGAGTCCTGTCCGGGCAATGTAAGCACCGCACCGCCCTTGTTATTCAGCTCACAGGCGATGCCCAGTGCTGCTGCTTCCTTCCGGATCATCTCGATAATATGATGTGTGTAACCACTTGGGCTTGGTGTGTCCAGCAATTTTTTCAGGAAAGACAGAACGTATGATTCATCAATTGTAAAACTCATTGTGTAATTTCCTCCTCGGATCATGGGTATGGTGTGAAACAAAATACAGCCTGTCTGGGGGAGAGAATGTGATACTACCATTCCTGACTCGCCAGCAGGCTGTCTCTGATTGGTTACAGTGTTCCCGTAGGGTTTCCTTTGCGCTGACTCTGGATCGAATCATTCTCCAATAGGCTGTCGGATTCATTTGAGTCAAGCGAATCCATCGATTTGAAAGAATCCAACGTAGATTTGCTTGTCGCGGAGCTTTCCAATTCAGATACACGCAATTTCAATTGTTTATTCTCACGTTGCAGTCTGTATTGGCGATAGATGCCATATGACCCTACAATAATTCCACCGATCAGGGTACAGCCGAGAATCAGCAAGATCAGCGGGATTTGTACCGTGTTAAATAACAGGTTGACTTGTACGGAATCCACATTAATGACCGCAAAGATTCCCGTGAGCAGTGCAAAAACAAGACCTGCTATGAGTGCCCATTGCATTTTCATGGTGTTGCCTCCTTGTTGAACAATTGAGAACTAGATATGCATTACCCATATTCGGGTATGTTGCATCTTGCAATGATTATAAAATCCCCTGCCCAAACGGGCAAGGGATGCAGGTCACATGGGAAGACAACCTTATTTGGTTAGCTGCTCCATCTGTTCAATCAATTCCTTGAACACACTCATAGCTTCACGAATTGGCTGTGGTGTAGACATATCCACACCTGCTTTTTTCAGAATGTTGATGGAGTAATCACTGCCACCACTCTTCAGGAAGCCAAGATAACGGTCAACAGCCGGTTGGCCTTCTTCCAGGATTTGCTTGGAAAAGCTTGTTGCTGCGGAGAAGCCTGTAGCATATTTGTAAACGTAAAAGCTGTTATAGAAGTGGGGAATACGAGCCCATTCCATTTCAATTTCTTTGTCAACAGCCATGCCTTCTCCGTGATATTTAACGTTCAGATCATAATAGATCTCGGATAACAATTGTGGTGTTAATGCGTCACCTTGTTCCGCACGTTCATGAATGATTTTCTCGAATTCAGCAAACATGGTCTGACGGAATACCGTTGTACGGAATTGGTCGGCATAATAGGTCAACAGATACAATTTTTCCTTTGGATCTGTTGATTTGTTAAGCAGATAATCCATCAGCAACGCTTCGTTGGTTGTGGATGCAACCTCAGCCAGGAAGATGGTGTACTGGGCATCACGATACGGAAGTGTTGTATCCGAGTAATGTGAATGCAGAGCGTGACCCATTTCATGTGCGAGTGTGAACATGCTGTTCAGGTTATCTTTGTGATTCAACAAGACATACGGGTGAGTGCCGTAAGCGCCCCAGGCATATGCGCCTGAACGTTTATTTTCATTCTCATATATATCGATCCAACGGTTATCATATCCAGTCTGCAATGCGTCAGCATAGTCCTTGCCGAGTGGTTTCAGACCGTCTTTAACCGTTTGTTTCGCTTCCTCATAGGTAATATCCATTTTGTATTCGTCTACGAGTGGAGCGAACAGATCGTACATGTGCAATTGATCCACACCCAGCAACTTTTTGCGCAGGTCCATATAACGATGCAATAACGGAAGGCTCTCGTGAATGGTGTCTACCAGATTGGTATACACATCCGTTGGGATGTTATCTCCATATAGGGACATTTCCATCACGGAAGGGTACTTCCGAACATTAGCATAGAACATATTTTTGGTTACATTTGCATTCAGGGCAGCCGCAATTGTGTTCTTCTGTTTGGCATAGGTTTCGTATACCGCTTTGAAGGCACGTTCGCGAACTTCACGGTTAGGGTTCTCCAGGAACTGAATGTAGCTGCCGTGTGTCAGTTCAACTTCGTTACCATGTTCATCCTTGATTCTTGGAAACTTGAGATCGGCGTTATTCAGCATGCTGAAGATTGTCTGTGGTGCTTGTGAAAGGTTGCCTACCTGTGCAAGCAAAGCCTCTTCTGCTTGGCTAAGAACGTGGGCTTTTTCGCGTTTCATCTCTTCCAGCGTAAATGTATAAGCAGAGAGTTTTTCGTTTGCAATAAATGCGTCCAATTGATCATCGGGCAGGGAAAGAATCTCCGGTGTGACAAAAGAAAGTGCTTCACCAACCCGTACGCCTAATTTCTGGGCTTTTTGGGACAGGTTTTGATATGTAGGATTTGCTGTGTCTTCATCTTGATGCATACGTGCGTACACAAAGAGGCGTTCTATTTTGAGGCTGATCTCATCTTCGAATTCGAAGCAAGATTTGAGTACATCGGGTTGATTCAGTTTGCCTTGGAATTCGGAGGCCTTCTTGGTCAAAGACGATACTTCTTCATATTCTTGATCCCAGGCTTTCTGATCGGCAAATAAATCTTCCAGTTTCCAGCTATGTTCAGCCGGCACCTCGGAACGTTTCAATAATTGACTCATGGAAATCCTCCTTTGATGATCTGATGAATGTATGGACGAAGCTGCCTTCGTCTCGCTTGCCTGTGCGGAGAGAGACGAAGGAATCAGACTAAGTACCAGGATAACAGATAGCGATTTCTGGTATTTCAACGGCCTTCCTCCTTACGATACGAATAATCTCGTATAGTATGACCTTAGGCACGTTGAAATATTTGAGCATCTGGGTCCCCGTGATTAGGCTCCCATGTTATACAGAAAATAAACGATCAGGAAAAAGGCGAAACAAATGAGCAGGGTAGCAATAAGCGCCATTCCCCGTCTCAGTCGATCCGGGATGGAATTGCGACCCAGAATAAGCACAATACCAAGGGAGAAGGCAAGGATAATAAAGATGACGACATTGCTTGAGTCAAGCTGCATGGGTTAGACCCCTTTGAAGGCAGCCATCAATTGACGCCATTCATCCTCACGGTTCTCAAAATCTGCTTTTGGAAAACGGCGTTCAGCCCAGTGCATTAATGCAGGACGGCTAAGGAAAGTATGGCATTCTTCGCCCCACTCTTCCGAAATTTCTCGCAGTACGAGATATTTGCCTTGAACTTCTACGGTCATCATATTCCACTTGTCTGTTTTGTATATTTCATGTTTTTTTATCATAGGTAGTCTCCAAACTAACGGTTTTGGTAAAATGATACCGTACCCTACGATTCAAAGCAAATTTTTTCGACATTTATGGAAAGATAAATTGCAAAATGGAAGCCCATACAGTATAATAAGGGTATTCGCCATAGATGGCGATATTTTTAGGAGGTTTTTCATTTGAAAGGTACAGTTAAATGGTTTAACGCAGAAAAAGGCTATGGCTTTATTTCACTTGAAGGCGGCGAGGACGTATTCGTACATTTCTCCGCAATCCAAGGAGATGGCTTCAAAACATTGGAAGAAGGTCAAGCGGTAGAATTCGAAATCACTGATGGAAACCGTGGTCCTCAAGCAGCTAACGTAAACAAACTGTAAGAATTTATCCGGTTAACGGACTTCTTATATATTATAAATTTATAGCTGAATATTAAGAACCTAAGCACAGTCCCCCATGGGAGGCTGTGCTTTTTTTGATTCTAAAATTTTCAGTGTAAATAACGGTAGAATACGATGTAAGTTTCCCTGTGTGTTCAGGAGACACGATTGGTCATGCTGGACCATAACTTTAATCCGAAACCGATTAGTGCAGCCAGGGAGAAAGCCATAGCGGTGAGATAGAAGGTTTGTCTGCCTGCATGTTCCAGCAGCAGTCCGCCCAACGTTCCACTAAGAAGTCCCGAAGCACTGGACCAGACAATGGTGAACAAGGCCATACCTGTAGCTCTGTAGCCGTCCGGAACTAGGCGAATGATGTAGCGGACCGCCGTAACGTAAAAAATACCGAAGGTAACACTGTGCATCGTCTGAATTGCAACAACGGCTGCAGGTGTATCGGATATGGACATGAGAAGCAAACGAACCGTATACATCAGTGCAGCAAAAGCAATTAGCGGCAGTTCTTTATAACGGTTTCCATACTTGCTGAGCAGTAGAAATATGGGGATTTCACTTACGGAAGAGATCAGCAAAGACCAGCCGATCAGCCCCTCGCTGGCACCCAGATCTTTTAGCGTGATGGTAAGAAATGCTTCGTTCATGCGATGTCCCATGGCAAGCAAAAATACACAGCCAAAAAAGGTGAGCACATCTCTGCGTTTCAAAATAGCCCATAACCCCGATAGATCCATTTTGCTACTGCTTCCCGAAGGTTGATCCTTCAATTGAAAACCGATCAATAGTGTAGTTGCAGCAAGACCAACGCAGACCCAAATCGTCCATGCTGGACCAAAAGATCCAAGGAAATACCCGATACTTAATGCAAAGAAGGCATAACCGATCGATCCGAAGACTCGAATGGAAGTGAAATTTCGGCCGTACTTGCTGGCCGTTGTAATAGCCATCGTATCGGAGAGTGGATAGACCGGATAATAGAAAAAGTAAAACAGGGTCACGAGTACAAATACCTGACCGAAAGTTGTTGCATTGGCGAGCATGATCCCTGTGATCAATTGACCACCAAGCAGAATGATCATCACTTTGCGTACCGTTTGGTAGCGGTCGCTGGCCATGCTCCAGAACATATTGGAGAACACAGAGATGAGGGGGCCAATTCCGTAGAGATATCCAATCTCAGCTCGACTGAAGCCCAGATGACTGAAGTAAAGCTGGAAGTAGGATACCACCAGAACGGTGGAACCAAAGATGGTGAACATGAGAGCCCGCAGCCAGTTCTGATCCGGGCGGGCGTTGTGACTTAATTTCATGATGAGAGACTCCAATCCTGATAACAATTCAATGATTTTATTACCCTTTCAGGGATGTTGATTTACGGACTTTCGGCACGGACATCGTAGGTTCTTGCTTCGTGCGTCGGATAACAAGCCAGACAATGATGAGTTCGGCGAGCAGGCCAAGGGATTGGGCAACAGCGCCAATCATGCCGTTCCACGCAGGAAAAATACTAACCAGTATAAGCAGCACAATTACCGTGCAGATTGCATTCGCCGTTTGCGAACGAAACATCGTTTTTGTCTGACCGCGAAGCAGAATGAGGCCATTGCTGAAATCCAGAAAAGGGAAGATCAGCGGAAATAAGACGAACGCACGCAGTGTCCACAGACTTTGTTGCAACAGTTCGCCCTGAACGCTCATGACATTTTCGAGTACCCATGGTCCTAAGGGGGTATAGGCAATCGACACCATCATCGCAAACGGAATAAATCCGGTGACAAGTGCGAATTTTCGTACCAGTTTGGCGTCTACAAGGTAGAAATTCAGCACGATCTGATGGATGTATGTAAAGAAGCTTAGCATCAACTGCATCAGACTGCTTGCTATGGCAAAGGATGAAATGGCTAGTGCGATCCCGGTCGTTTTGCCAAGTACGATGTTAATAACCGGTCCTATGAACAGCGCTACAAAGCTGGATAACAGAAGCGGCTTATAAAAGCGAAATACGTCTCCCTTGCTCTCGACGGGATGATCCTCAAGCTTGGCTGGCATCTTGCGCTTGATGCTGTTACCCTCCAGAAAGCTGACAAGCGCTTCAATCATCATGCCAGTAGCAAAAATGATAGCGCCTACACGTCCACTGTTAATGCTGTCTGTATATATGAAATAGAGGGAAAGGCCGTACATACCGGCTAAACGGAATACCATCCCGATGGTTAACCACTTGGTGCGGTTATTCGTAATAATGATCCCCTGATAGATGTTGCGGATCACTGAAAAGATACTTACATACATGAGAATTTCATATACGTCGATGACTTTGTTCAGCAGATCCGGACTTACACCAAACAAGTATTTGAACACCCCGGTACCAACGGGAGAGTATACGATAAGAAACCCAATGAGAAGCACACAGGCAAGAAATATTTTGGTCACAAACGTGAGGGCCTGAAAGGAAAGGCGATCGCGGACCAGTGCGGAACAGGTTTGCCGCAGCAGGGTGGAGGGGCGTTCCGTGAGGGTTAACAAGCTACCGGCGATGGCATAGCTGGCAATAACCGTCTCGGGATGAGCGGAACGTGCTAATGTGCTGTTTATGATGACGTGAGAAATGGTGACGAGAGAGGCGGAAATGCCAAGTGGCACAAAAAAAGAAAATAACCGTCTCCACGAAAGTGATTCACTTGACGACATGTCAACGACTCCTTTGATGGATGAAATATGCCTAGTATATCACAAAGCTTTGGGCGCGGATGCGATTTTTTATGCGGAATATGCGGCAGATCATTTGTACAATTAAGGGGATCATATTATAATAGGAATGGTTAAAAATCGCTCTAATACGTATTCAACCAAGTGGAGGCACATTTATTTTGAGCCAATCAAATCGAAAACGTCATCAATATCCGCGTGGACCGCTGGCATTGATGAGAGGGGTGTACAAATACACCATTCCGGAAACACGGAAGGCACTGAATGGATGGCGTGCTCAAGCTGAGGCGATTCCGAATGAGGAATTGCGTACACAGGCACTTGCCAGTCTGAAGGATAAACAGTTTCACTGTGAAGGCGGAACCGTCTACGCATTAGCTGATTTGCCAAACAGACACATTCTGATTCCGCTGATCGTTTCATATCAAACTATTAGTGATTATTTGGACAATCTGTGCGACCGCAGCACGTCGATGGACCCGGATGACTTTCGTCTTCTCCATCAATCCATGCTTGATGCGGTAGATCCCGAAGCAATTCCCGTCAATTATTATGCCCTCCGTGAGGAGCAGGATGACGGCGGATATCTGCGGAATCTGGTGACCACATGTCAGGAACTGACCCGTCAGTTACCAGGCTATACGTCCGCCAAGCCCCAAATTCAGGATCTGGCAGGCCTATACACGGACCTGCAGGTATATAAGCATATCAAGCCGGAACTGAGAGAAACGGCACTGCTCGAATGGTGGTCGGAGCATCGCCATCGCACACCTCAGTTTCGTTGGAACGAATTTGCTGCTGCAACTGGCTCTACACTGGGCGTTTTCATGCTGTTTCTGGCTGCGAGTGACGATCAGTTGACTGAAGAGCAAGCGGCCTCGATCCACACGGCCTATTTCCCACATGTATGCGCATTGCACATTATGCTCGATTATTTAATTGATCAGGATGAGGACCGCATCGGGGGAGATCTCAACTTCTGCAACTATTATGAGAATGTGGAGACAATGCTGGACCGAATTGCTTTTATTGTGGAGATGGCACGCAGCGATGTGCAGAAGATTCCGGGAAGCTCCTTTCACCGGATGATCATCGAAGGACTGATTGCCATTTACCTGTCTGATCCCAAAGTCAGCGAACAACAGGAAGTTCGCGTTGTATCCAAACGTCTGCTGAAAAATAGTCCGATCACAAGAATATTTTTCTTCATTTTCAGTCGCTGGATACGGAAAAATATGTAAGTCAGGTGTGATATTGCGGAGCCTGAAGTGAAACTAGAGGAGGAAGAAACATCATGACAGCAGTAAAGAAAATCGCAGTATTAACGAGCGGTGGTGATTCACAGGGGATGAACGCGGCTGTTCGTGCGGTTGTTCGCAGCGGACTGTTTCACGGTCTCGAAGTATTTGGAGTTCAACGTGGATACCAGGGTCTTTTGAATAATGACATTTTCCCAATGGATTTGCGGAGTGTAGGAGATATCATCCAACGTGGGGGAACGGTTCTTCAATCGGCACGTTGCAAGGAGTTCTATACCGCTGAAGGTCAGCAAAAAGGTGCGGACATTCTGCGTGCGCGTGGCATTGACGGTCTGGTTGTTATCGGTGGGGATGGTTCCTACAACGGAGCAAACAAACTGAGCAAGCTGGGCATTAACACCATGGGTCTGCCAGGAACGATTGATAACGATGTTTCATTCACCGACTATACCATCGGATTTGATACAGCTGTAAGCATAGTAGTTGATGCAGTAAACAAATTACGTGATACGATGTCTTCACACGAACGTTCTTCCATCGTTGAAGTTATGGGTCGTCACTGTGGGGATATCGCTCTGCATGCCGGACTTGCTTCGGGTGCTGAAACGATTCTTGTCCCAGAAGTTCCATTTGATATGGACGAAGTAGCAGATCGGATGAAAGCTAACTTTGCACATGGCAAACGTCACAGTATTATCATCGTTGCAGAAGGCGTAGGCAAAGGTGAGGATGTAGCAAAAGAACTGATGGAACGTTGCCCAACGTATGAGCCACGTGTAACCGTTCTAGGTCACATTCAGCGTGGGGGTACGCCAACACCTTTCGACCGTAACCTGGCAAGCCGTCTTGGCGACTTCGCTGTTCGCAGTCTGATTGCAGGCGAGACAGACAAAGGTTGTGGCATTATCAAGGGTGAACTTACCCTGACGGATATTGATAAAGTGGTTAACACAAAAAAAGATTTCGATATGGTGACTTACGAGCTTGCACAACGTTTGTCCCAATAATTCGATTCATACGCAAAGAGCACAATCCCGCTTTAACGTGGATTGTGCTCTTTTTGTTGTTTCACGGAGTGAGTATATCAATGTTACGCCTTGCGGAGTGCGGCTTGTTTTTGTACCAGGAAGAGTCTCCAGAGAAGCGCTGTTGCTCCTACGGCAAGGCCGGCAATAAGCCCGATCCAGTATCCGAAGGCGCCGAGTGAAGTATACGTAGCTGTTAGGTAACCTACAGGCAGACCAATAATCCAATACGCTATGAACGTAATGATCAATGCCGGATTAACATCTTTGTAGCCACGCAATGCTCCTTGGGTCGGTGTAGCAATCGCATCCGAGATCTGAAAGAAAATGGCGTAGATGAGGAAATGCTGCGTAAGTGCAATGACCTCTCGATCGTTCGAATACACGCCTGCAATCTGTTCGCCGAACACAATCAACACGATCGCTGTCAGCAGTGAGAGCCCGATGGCTCCACCAATTCCAAGCAGACTGTATTGTCTGGCATCTCTCAGACGCCCCGCACCTGCCTCAAAGCCCACAAGGATCGTAAGAGCCATACATATGCTCACAGGCAGCATGTAGAGCGTAGAAGCGAAATTCAGCGCCGCCTGGTGGGCAGCAATTGTTGTGGTATCGAAACGGCTCATCATTAAAGTCACAGCAGCGAAGATGGACGTTTCGAAAAAAGTCGCGAATCCGATGGGCACTCCAATCTTGAGTAACTCTTTCCATTTGGACAATGAGACACGGGTCCATTGACGGAAAATGCCATACTGGGCGAAAGGTTCGACCCGATGGACAAAAAAGAGACTAATAAGAAAGATCAGCCAGTATGTACATGCTGTAGCAACACCAGCACCAACACCGCCTAATTGTGGAAAACCCCAGCGGCCGAATATTAGCAGATAATTTAGAAAGATGTTAACGGGCAGGGAAACTAACGTAATAAACATCGTAGTCCGTGTCTGGCCAAGTGCATCCATGAAGCTGCGCAGCACTGTATATCCGAAGAGTGGGATAATGCCAAAAGCAAGTGCGCACAAAAAATAGAAGGCAACTTGGGCAACTCGGGGTTCCAGAGGCATTCCGTTCAGTATAGGGCCAAGTAACAACGCCCCGGCTCCGATAACGACGAGACTGACTGCGATCCCGAGATACAGCGCCTGGATGACGTTATACCCGATCTGATCATTACGTTTGGAACCTAACAGATGGGAAACGACAGGTGTAATACCGATCAGAATCCCGTTTAGTCCAGTTTGAACTGGCATCCATAGACTTGTGCCGATTGCGACGCCTGCAAGGTCGGCCGGAGAAAACTTGCCTGACATATTCGTGTCGAAGAACGACATGGCAGAGAGGGCGATTTGAGTGGTGAAGATGGGCAAAAATATAATCAGGAATTGCTTCACTTTTTGGGAAAAACTTGTTGTGTTCATGTTCACTGGCAGTGCCTCGCTATTCTAAAGAGATGTCATCCAAGTGTCATATCTGGACAGCTATTTATTGTAGTGGATTTTGTTCAATTTGAATAGGGACAGAAGCAGAGTAGGGGGTGAACAGAGAAAAATGAACACCAAAAAACCTCGCTCCGCTTCAAGCAGAACGAGGTTGGATGAAATGAGAAGTATGAAAGAGTGCGGATTACTTATAATGTACACCTGATGTATAACGGTTGGACGCATTCCAGAGCAGATATTCATGTACATCCATGTCTTTCATTGCTCTAATCTGGTCTTCCACTTGTTTCTTGCCATACTTGACATAGTGTCCACTGCCCAGCCAGCTTGCTGTGAAGTCCTGGATCCACGGACGAATGACGGGTTTGAGTTCTTTGGTAGGGTCTAGTTTCTTGTGTGTATCTTCCATTGAACCCTTGATGGTTGTGTAAGGATCTTTGTCAGGATCCTTGACCCCATACCAGCCAGTTGAATAGTGACTCGGATATACCATCGGTGAGATGACGTCCACATTTTCGGATATTTTAACAAAATCCTGTCCAATGCCTTCAGCCGCAGGTACAGAAGCGGCATAACCGAAAATATCAACCGAGACACGAACACCTAGCGGGGCCAACTCCTTGCGTGCATATTGCACGAATTCAGCCACAACATCGACGCGTGACTTGTCAGATTTGGTATATTTCAGTACATCGGCTCGAGTTTCGAAACCTTCCGGGAAACGAACGTAGTCAAATTGAATCTCTTTAAATCCAAGCTTGGCAGCTTCCTTTGCAATCTCAATGTTATAGTCCCATACTTCCTTGCTGTACGGATTCACAAAGCTGTCGCCTTTGCCATTTGCCCATACAGATCCATCCTTGTTGCGGAAGGAGAGCTCCGGATTTTTCTTGGCAAGAATCGTATCTTTGAATACAACGACACGTGCAATCGGGTAGACCTCATGTTTTTGCAATCGTTTCATCAAGGCATCGATATCCCGGATAAAAGGTTGCGATTTACCCATTTTCTGAAGCGCTTTGTTTTCTGTGGGATAAGTTATGTATCCGAGATCGTCTTTGATATCAATGACCATGGCATTCAGTTCTGTACTGTCGGTCAGTTCCAGCAATTCTTTCATACGTGCACCGCCGGCACTGTAGGCCGTTACATAGATACCTTTGACCACGGGTGCATCAGGTTGAGGATCAATTTTGGCAGGTGGGTTATCGGCATCAATAACAACCTGATCTTTTTGAGATTGGATAATTGCGGTGTTAAAACTGTTGGTTAACGATTGGAATTGAGGGGTTCCCTGGTCCGCCACTGCGGGGGCACCACCAAAGCTTCCAAAGGCCATAGCCATTAAAGCCCAAAACATGTTCATTCATTTCCACTCCCTTATGTGTGCATTCCATGTATGAATTATACATTAAAGCCTCTGGGCTTTTAACCATATTAATCAAGTAATGAAACACATGGAAAAAATGAAAACCGCTTCCTGCTGAGGAAATCCCCTGCAAGAAGCGGCGTGATCAATCTGAAAAAAATTATTGAATGTAAATCTCATTTTGATGCTCACAAATACTGTACTGAATGATTTCCATGGCGTCTCCCTGTTCCAGGATGCCCAGCCCATCCCGGAGGACAATCAGTGAGTCGAGTTCATTCGGTTTCAAGAAAGGGAGCATTTCCGGGCACCATCTGTTGACAATCTCAAACAGTTTTACCGTTTCCATATCCACAATAATCACCCTTTCCTACTCGAATTCCAAAATGGTAAGTCATTCGGCGCGATTCGGGAAAGCATATGGCCTGTGAAATTGAAGGGTTGAACCTGCTATACAACATATTTAGGAGCCGTACACCGTTATTATACCACAATGTTGTGAATTGTTAACCGTACAGGTGTCTCAACTTCTGCGAAAAGAACCCATAACACCAACCGTTTCCACAATGTTAACAAAAGCGTTTGGATCTGTATCCTTGATAATACGTTTAATTTCAACCAACTCGTAGCGGGTGGTGACGGTCATGAGCATGTCCTTCTCAATATCCGTGTAGGCTCCCTGAGTCTTAATTTTGGTAACTCCACGAGGCCGAACAAGTAATTTTTTTAACATGGCTTCGGTTTCGTTTGTAATAATGTACAGTGTTACTTTGACGTGACTGATATGGATCAGATCAAGCACTTTACCTGTAATGTAGATGGATACCATCGAGGCCAAGGCTGTATTCCAATTGTCACTCAGGTATCCTGCAAGCATAATGATCGTACCGTTCATGCCGGCCATCACTGTACCAATCGGAAAGTCTCGTTTACGCGTGAAAATGGACCCAACAATGTCGAGTCCTCCTGTGGAGCCGCCGACTCGGAAGGAAACGCCAGTACCCATTCCAATAAGCACACCGCCAAATACAGAACTAAGTAAAGGGTCTGTAGCCACAGCAAAAACAGGCAGAAGCGCAATGAACCAGGAAGTGGCTGCTACCGAAAGAATACTTAATGTAATGAAGCGTCGTCCAAGAATAAACCAACCTGCAATGAGCAGGGGAATGTTAAGAACAAAATACATTATACTAAGATTCAACGTTGTAAAATAACCCAGAAGCATTGAAATACCGGACACCCCGCCGCTTAAAAGCTGATGGGGGACCAAAAACCAGTTGAAGCCGCAGGCAATAGCTGCAGCACCCAAAATGATCACTAAAGAGTGCCAAATTATTTTGGGCAATTTAATCACCTCATTTATATTTAAAACCAGATTGCTGGTAATCTTGAATTGTTTTGTGATATAATAATTTGTGGATATTCTTGAGTAGGAAACTTTTCCTAAATGGAGCAATAAAATTTTGAAATGTTTCAAACACATGTATGTAGTTTTAGTCTTATGTTGGGGACCCATTCATGGAATTATATTCGTTAGTGAAAATAATTCGTCCCGTTGGGATACCCTATAAATATTAACGCTACTTAAGAATACAGACAACAAAGTGGATTGTCCACCATGTCCACCATATAAAAGGAGCATGAATAATTTTGACAAATTTAAACTTTACAGATTTCAATCTTGAACCACTGGTGCTGCAAGCCATCACTGAGCTCGGGTTTGAAGAAGCAACACCGATCCAATCCAAAGCGATTCCTTTGGCACTCGAAGGCAGAGATTTGATTGGTCAAGCTCAAACAGGTACGGGTAAAACAGCTGCATTCGGTATTCCGTTGATCAGCAAAATCTCAAAAAGTGACGAGAAAATCCGCGCCCTTATTATGGCACCTACACGTGAACTTGCAATTCAAGTTGCTGAAGAGATCGAAAAACTTACTCGCTTCAAAGGTCTTCGCTCCCTGCCAATCTACGGCGGACAAGATATCGTGCGTCAAATCCGTGCACTGAAAAGAAAACCACAGATCATCATTGGTACACCTGGACGTCTCCTTGACCACATCAACCGCAAAACAATCAAACTAGATGATGTACAAACTGTTGTACTGGATGAAGCAGATGAAATGCTCGACATGGGTTTCATGGAGGATATCCAATCCATCCTGAAACAAGTTCCAGACGAGCGCCAAACTATGCTGTTCTCAGCAACAATGCCTCCTAACATTCAAAAATTGGCACAACAATTCTTGAACAATCCTGAACACATTTCTGTGATTCCGAAACATGTTAGTGCACCATTGATTGACCAATCCTATATCGAAGTACCTGAGCGTCAAAAATTCGAAGCATTGAGCCGTTTGTTGGATATGGAATCTCCTGAACTGGCGATCGTATTCGGACGTACAAAACGTCGTGTTGACGAATTGGCTGAAGCTTTGCAAAAACGTGGATATTCTGCAGACGGTCTTCATGGTGACTTGTCCCAGAATCAACGTGATGCGGTAATGCGTAAGTTCCGTGACGGCAGCATTGACGTACTCGTTGCAACAGACGTGGCTGCACGTGGTCTCGACGTATCTGGCGTAACTCACGTTGTTAACTTTGACCTTCCGCAAGATCCGGAGAGCTATGTTCACCGTATCGGTCGTACAGGTCGTGCGGGTAAAGAGGGTGCTGCTTGGTCCTTCGTTACACCGCGTGAGATAGATCACTTGCACTTCATCGAGCGTGTAACACGTCACCGTATTCCACGTAAACCACTGCCAACAATGGCAGAAGCGGTTGAAGGTAAACAACGTTTGACAGCAGAGCGCTTGCTGGAAATCGTACAATCAGGCGAACTGAACGAATACAAAGGTATTGCGATTCAAATGCTTGAGCAATATGATTCTGTTCAACTGTTGTCGGCTGCACTGAAGCTCCTGACAGGTGACAAGAAAGATGCTCAAGTTGATCTGACTCCTGAAGATCCAATCCGTGCAAAACGTCGTAAACCGGATGTTCGCTCTGGCGGACGTAAACCATCAGGTTACAGCGGTAACCGTACAAGTGGTAGCGGCGGCAGTGGTGGTGGTTACAACCGCGATCGCAACAGCAGTGGCAGCGGACGTGGCGGTTACAACCGTGATCGTAACAGCGGCAGCAGCACTGGCGGTGGAAGCAGAGAAGGTGGTTACAACCGTGACCGCAAACCGCGTCCAAGCAGTAACGAAGGACGTCGTCCAGCGAAAGATTCTTCTTTCGAATAATATAAACGTATGATCTGAAAAATGGAGCGGGCAACTGCTCCATTTTTTTATTTTCAAAGTGACTAAATCATTTTATTATACTGTTAGAAGCGGCCAGAAGCGCTAGCTAAGGACAATGACGATCTCTTTTCGGGAAGTACTGGCTTTTCCTATCTATAATAAGGTATATTAATATTAGACTTCAGGTAATTCGCAAGGCTGCAGAGGAGGAGAAATGTTTGGAATTTAAAGGAGCTATGGGTGGGATCTACCGGCTTACAGAGTGGATTACGAGACTGGCCGCAACCAATCTGTTGTGGGCTATTTGTTCGTCTCCGTTCTTGTTTTTCTTGATTATGAAACTGCTCGTGATGCAGCAGAACCTCGCAAACGAATCATTGCAAATGAACTGGGCTATAGCTATTGTGGCACCGCTTACACTGTTCCCGGCGACATCGGCGTTGTTTACGGTTGTTCGTAAATGGAATATGGGTGATACGGATGTACCGATCTTCCGTACTTTCTTTGTAGGTTACAAGGAAAACTACAAGCAAAGTTTAATTGGGGGTATTTTTTACACACTGCTATTCGCGATTATGTATCTGGATTATACAGTGTACATGACGCAGTTCCGCAATATGCAGCTCGTGGGAATCATCATGTTAGTACTGTTACTCTTGTTATTTGTATCACTCTTTAACTTTTTCTCGATGGTTGTACATTATCATATGTCCATCGGACTCATTATCAAAAACGCGGTATTGCTTACGCTGATCAGACCATTCCGTGTATTTTCCACATTGCTGGGAAGTGGATTGCTGTTCTACATCGGTTTCCGTTATCCGGTCTTGTTTGTTTTCTTCATTATCAGCATCATTGCCTGGTTTGCTTTCTTTAACTTCTACGCAACCTTCAACAAGATGCAGGAGCAGATGGAGAAGATGCAACTCAAGAAGGAAGAAGAGGAAGCTGCTGCACTGGCAGAACAATCAGCAGAGAATGGTGAAACATCTGAGCGATCAGACGACAAAAACATTACATTGCAAAAATAAAACATGATGAATCGCCATTTACTTTTTACACAGTTAGGGATATAATAATTGTACATCCTGCGATGTACGTTTCGGTTATTCGTTGTTTTGAACCAATGATGATGTCTTCGGGAGATCAACACAGAATGTTGCTGAAAAGCCCTGTCTATACGACATGGGGACTTCAAAAAGCATTTTTGCGGTCACCCACCTGCCAAGCAGGTTCATAAGACAATGTAGCCGGACGGCATAGGCGGGTTCCTAAATCTTCATGTACAGCACCCTGACTTTTCCTCTACAAAAGGAATTTCAGGGTGTTTTTAAGTTGTGATGAATGTTTTTGATTGGTTTTACGATAAATATGATGCTTGCCCTTTTGTTACTACTTGAACAATGTTACACTAAGATACATAAATGGAACGGTTACAATCAAAGGAGGAAGGGTCTTGACCTTAAAGAGAACGCTCGTCGGTATCATCCGCAGCATGGAGGGGACCAGCGATCGAGCCAAGGATCCCAAATTAAAAACACGGTATTATAACTTATCCAAAGACAGAGCCTGGGAAGAGGTCTCTTCGACACTCAAAAAGATTCCGGGTTATAAAGTGCTGCATGAAGTGCCTTCTGTTGGAGAAGTTATTCTGGAGAAGCGGACTACCTTTGGGCGGACGATGGATATTACAGTTTCCATTATCTCAGTAAGTCCTGTTCGCAGTGCGGTGGATATGTATTCAGCTTCACGTGGTTCACTTGGAGATTTGGGTTCCAATTATCGCACGATTATGAACTTATTCTCTGTACTGGATAAAAAGCTAAGCAAGTATAAAGCAAATGATTGAAATAGATGATAAATAACAAAAAGCGAGTGAAGGTTAACCTTCCTCGCTTTTGTTCTGAACGTATGATAACGTCTACAGCAAAGCTTTTACAGCAGCAATCGCTTGTTCGAAGTTAGGGGAGTCTGTCATTTCAGGCAAATACTCCACATATGTAATCCGGTCTTCGGCATCCAAAACAAAAATGGAGCGCATGTCGAGTTGGAATTCTTTGATCAGAACGCCGTAGTCTTCACCGAAAGAACGTGTTTTGTAGTCTGACAATGTAACTACGCGGTCAACACCAGCTGCTCCACACCAACGAGCCTGAGCAAACGGAAGGTCAACGCTTACTGTCAAGACAACAACATTGTCTCCGAGTTCTCCAGCTTCCACGTTGAAACGACGAGTTTGCGCATCGCATACGCCAGTATCCAGGGAAGGAACAACGCTGATTAATTTGATTTTGCCTGCGAAGTCTTTCAGGGAAGCGTCCTCAACCAGGTTCTTGCTCAGTGTAAAATCAGGTGCTTGATCGCCCACTTTCAGTTCGGGTCCGATCAATGTAATAGGGTTGCCTTTAAATGTGGCTGCGCCTGTACGTTCTTGTGTCATAATAATGTTCCTCCTTATAAATTGGTGATCCGTGCCAAAATCCATTATAATCTTTTATGAAAGGCATTGTCCAATTCGGGCATGTACCATTACGATGGATCAGAGATGTGAGTCCGATCTGAACAGGGTGGAGTGAAAGAAGAAATTTATGATATTTATTCGCTATGAGAACTGGAAAGGTTATTTGAAGTATTTCCCTTTGACGTCGCTTTTTTTAATTGCCAATGTAGTCATGTTTATTGTGTTAACGGTGAACGGTGGATCAACGAACAATATGGTGCTGCTGAAATTCGGGGCACTTACGAATCATGAACTGTTCGCGCATGAATGGTGGCGTTACATTACATCCATGTTCTTGCATGCGGGCTTCGGTCATTTATTGTTTAACAGCTTTGCGTTAATTGTATTTGCTCCACCGATGGAGCGGTTGCTCGGGTCGGTAAGGTATGGTGTATTGTACCTGGGTGGTGGTGTATTGGGTAATATTCTTGCTGTTGCGTGGTACAACTCGGTTGGGAGTATTACCATCTCGGTAGGTGCTTCAGGAGCGATCTATGCCGTCTACGGTGCATTCCTGTATGTAGCGCTGTTCCAGCGAACGATGATGGACGAGGCTTCGCGCAAAACGATGTACACATTGCTTTTGTTCGGGATCATATTCTCCTTCGCCATGTCAGGCATCAATTGGATGGCTCACCTTGGCGGATTGTTGGGTGGATTCTTTATTTACGGACTGTTGATCAGATTGTGGAAACCCCGCAGCTTAAAGCGGTAGTCAGAACGTTCTCAAGATGGAATACAGTCAAGGATAAGTAGGGTATAACAGATTGGAGCGATCAGGCGAGTGGAATTAAGACAGTTGCATTACTTTTTGAAAGTGGCACAGAAGGAACATGTAACACAGGCTGCTGAAGAGTTGCATGTGGCACAGTCGGCGGTGAGTCGTCAGATTCATCAGCTGGAAGAAGAACTGGGCGTGGACCTTTTTATGCAAAAGGGACGAAACCTGCAGTTGACTGCAGTGGGGCAGCTTTTTTGCAAACGAATTGAAGGTATATTAAAAGATTTGGACAAGGCAGTTGGTGAAGTTCATGAGTTTCTGGACCCGGAGCATGGAGAGATTCGAATTGGGTTTCCGCATAGCCTGGGGATTCATCTCATTCCTTCCGTGGTGGCTGCTTTCCGTCAGCGCTACCCCAACGTGAAATTCAGATTCAAGCAGGGGATGTTCCCTACGCTGATTCGTGATGTGTTATCCGGAGAGGTAGACTTGGCATTCATTTCTCCTTTTCCAGAAAAGCATGATCAAGTAGATGGCGATATTGTACTCACGGAAGAATTACATGCGATCCTTCCTCCTAATCACCCGTTAGCTGGTGAAGAGACAATTGCGCTTGAACAGCTCAAGGATGATAAATTTGTATTATTCAGCAAAGGTTATTCTCTTCGTCCTATTGTATGGCATGCTTGTCTGGAAGCTGGTTTTACACCCAAGATCGCTTTTGAAGGGGAAGAGACCGACACCATCCGCGGATTGGTCGCTGCGGGCATGGGGGTCAGTCTGCTACCTGAGATGGCGTTATTCCAGACGAATCCGTTGCAACCGGCACATGTGGCTATCTCCCATCCAAAAGTAACGCGAACTATCGGGTTAATTCATCGTGCGCATGATAAACTGCCGCTGGTTGCTCAGTCCTTTCGTTCATTCTTGCTTGATTATTTCGGTTTACAACAAAACAATACCCCATCCGATTAACGGTGGGGTATTGTTTTGTTGTTTTTGTTGTATTAAGTATCCAATTAATCGCGGCTGTTGAAGATTCCGATGTAACGAATCAACTCAAGCAGTGAAATCAACGCTGCAGCAACGTAAGTCAAGGCTGCGGCATTCAGAACTTTTGCAACACCTTTTTCTTCTTCATTACGGATGTACCCTTCGGATACCATAATCTCTCTAGCGCGATTACTTGCATTGAACTCAACCGGTAAAGTGATGAGTTGGAATGCTACAGTTACGGAGAAGAAGATGATACCGATACCTACAAGGTTCATGGCATTGAAGATGAATCCTGCAATTAACAGGAATGGAGCTAATCCGGATGCAAAGTTCACAATTGGGAAGATCCGGTGACGCAGTGCCAGCATCGGATAACTTTCTTTATGCTGAATGGCGTGGCCAACTTCGTGACACGCTACCGAAACAGCTGAGATTGAGTTTTCATAATATACTGGTTCTGATAAACGTACAACCCGATTGATCGGATCATAGTGATCAGAGAGCGTGCCGCGTACAGGTTCAATTGGAACATCATGCAGGCCGTTAGCATCAAGCATCTGGCGAGCGGCATCGTAACCAGTCATTCCGTTCTGGTTCGGTACCTCCGACCAACGTCTAAACGTACCTTTAACGCGAAATTGCGCCCATAAAGAGAGCAAAAAGGCGATAATGATCAATACGAACATACCGTTATTAAAACTCATATTCATTCCTCCGCTTTCTAAGAATAAGCTACATCATGGTGTTCTCAAGCAAGATTTTTAGTGCCTCCATTGTACCGGCACTTTTGGTGAGGAGTCCTGCCATCATTTTACGTGCTTGTACAGGTTTCATCTCTCCAAGTAGCGGTTTGAGTTCGTTAACCTCTCGCTCAAGTTGTTGTACGTGAAGTTCCAATGTTGTCAATTTGCTGGCAACTTGTTCTTCTGTACTAACCAGACGCCACTTCTCAAGAGATTGCTTAATCTCGTCGAGACTATACTTCTCTTGTTTCATCTGTACAATACGTTCAAGCCTCGTTAAAGTTTCATTACTATAGAGACGATAATTTTTTTGTGTACGTTCTTCGGGAGCGATTAGTCCAAGCTTTGTGTAATAATCAATCGTCCGTTCACTAACACCAGCGGTCTTGGCAAGTTCGCCAATCCGAAAAAGTTTCATATCCCCAATGATATTCACCTCGCTTGCAAGTTCAAATGTAGGGAATTGTAGTTTCCACTTGTGAATTTCTAGACTACGCCCAATTTTTCTTACTAATAAGTATGATACATGATCTTTAACCGTACAGTCAAACGTTATGCTTTGGCAATCAGCATACTGCATTTCTATATCTATGTACTCATAGAATGTGATTATGTACTTAAGTGCAAGAAAAAGACGTATGACTTTATTCCCAGAAATAATTTTCAATTTTGATGAAAATACTCTTGTCAACTTTCCTCTCTTCTGCTTATAATGACATTAAGAGTTTCACGTTATGTGAAGAAACTTAACATAAGAGGGAGTGGGGTATATGAGAAAGAAATGGTTGGTTTCCATGTTAGTAATGCTTACTTTGTTCGCTTTTCCGGTTAGCGTATTTGCGGCTGCGGAGGGTCCGACTAACATTGAACTTCAAAGTGGTTTGAACTCAGCCTTTACGTTTCTGGCTGTTGTACTCGTGTTCTTGATGCAAGGGGGATTTGCTTTACTTGAAGCGGGTTCAACACGAATGAAGAATGCAGGACACATTGCGGGTAAGACCATCCTGACATTGGGAATTTCAGTTATTGCCTTCTGGGCTTTGGGTTTCGGTCTTGGTTTCGGTAATGGTAACAGCTTCTTTGGAACAACAGGATTTTTCCTGAGCGGTGACAAGATGGCTGCTTCCTTCGAATCACTGGCTTTCTCCGATGTTCCACTGACTGTTAAATTCGTTTTCCACCTCGCTTTTGCGGCGGTATCTCTGGCCATTGCCTGCGGTGGTATGGCTGAACGTGCAAAAATGAGCGTATATATTGTATTCGGTACACTTTATACCATTATCATGTATCCGGTTGTTGCTCACTGGGTATGGGGCGGCGGCTGGTTGGCTGAGCTGGGTATGCAAGACTTTGCAGGATCGACGGTTGTTCACTTGACTGGTGCGACTGCAGCATTGGTAGCGACCATCTTGTTGAAACCACGTATTGGTAAATACAACAAAGACGGCAAACCTAACATCATTCCAGGTCACAACCAAGTGTATTCCGTACTCGGGGTTATTATCCTCTGGATCGGTTGGTTCGGTTTCAACCCAGGTAGTACGTTAACGGCCTTGGATGATGGATTCTTTGGTTATGTTGCATTAACTACTAACGTAGCTGCTGCAGCTGGTGGTGTTGCTGCACTGTTGATTTCTTGGGCAGTTCTAGGCAAGTCCGATATTCCTAGCATGTTGAATGGTGTGCTTGCGGCACTCGTTGCAATTACAGGTGCTTGTGCCTTCGTTGAACCTTGGGCAGCTCTGGTTATCGGTGCTTTGGCTGGTGTTATCACATTCTTCACGGCACAGTACTTCGATCGTAAAGGAATTGACGATCCAATCTACGCTTTCTCCGTACACGGTGTTGCTGGTATGTGGGGAGCAATCTCCACAGGTTTGTTCGCTACACCAGAACTTGCTGAGCATGCGGGTGTAGGTCAAGCGGGTCTGTTCTATGGCGGTGGATTCCACCAATTGGGCGTACAGCTTCTCGGTCTGGTAGGTGCTTTTGCCTTCGTACTGGTAATGTCCTTCATTATTCTGGGCGGTATGAAAGCGATCATGGGCATCCGTGTTACTGAAGAAGAAGAAACAATGGGTCTGGATATCAGTGAGCACGGTACTTACGGATACCCTGAACAAATGAAAAATGTAGATTCTAAATCCAATGGTGGTACGTTCAGCTCCTGAGATGAATGATGCTGAATCATGCTTCAAGGAGGCTGGACATGATGGAACCCATCTCGTATACAAACTATTCCTGGTCTTATCAGGGAATCGATGGTGCGGTGTCTTCTCAAGAACTGCGCCAGGCACGTGTAATATTACAGAACGAGCTCCAGGAATTGTTGTCCGCTTCCTTGTCGCCGATCGAGTGGTACCAAACGGTAAATGAACTGCATGACCGGATTGCACGGAAAGCAGTAGAGTTATGCATTCAGGGGATGGTTGAGGAAGGCTTCGGCCAACCTCCCGTCCCCTATGCCTTTATCGTATTTGGCAGTTCCGGCAGGGAAGAAGCAACGTTATGGAGTGATCAGGATAATGGCATGATCATTAGCGATACTCCGAATGAAGGTAAAGAGGAATATTTTGCTCAGCTCGGACTGCGAATGACGGATATGTTAGAAGAGCTTGGTTACGCCAAGTGCGAAGGCAAAGTCATGTGCTCTGAGCCACTGTGGAGAAAAACGCTGGCGTCATGGAAACAACAATTAGCAGATTGGAGCTCGGATCTGAATTGGGAGCCCGTTCGTAATCTGATTATTGCTTCAGACATGCGTTTTGTTGCAGGTGAGCAAAGTCTGGCGGAGGAATGGATCACGAGTTTTTATGAACAGTTCAGACTGATTCCTGAACTTTCGGATGCGGTTCTTCGCAATACGGTTAAACATAAAGCTACATTAAATGTACTTGGACGTGTGGTCACAGAACGATTTGGTGAACATGCAGGCGGATTTGATGTCAAGTATGGTTTGTACATTCCGCTGGTGAACAGTGCTCGTTATTTGGCTTTGCAACATGGAATCAAGGAGTCATCTACGTTAAAAAGAATGGAGAGACTGACTTCACTTGAAGCTGTTCCATTTACATTACTGGATGCATGCCAGCGGGCCTTCTTTGCCGCTTTGAAATTTCGCCGAAGTACACCGGTTGTCATCCAAGGGGATTTGCAACATAGCAGTGGGTTCCTGGATGAGAAACAGATGAAACAAAAGCAAATTCATTATGAGCTCAGGGATACGCTCGGGTTGGTACGACGAGTGCATCGTGCTTTGCAAAGAGAGTTGCGTTTTGCAGAAAGGAGACGTCCATGAGAGAGCCGGCAAGGGGCAATACAGGATTCTGGAATTCGCTGCGTCAGGGAGGGGTTCCTTCCGCCATCGCTTCCATTATGGGAGCCCCTACGGCGCAACACATGGCGTTTATCCGCTCTATGATGAGAGAACAGCGCAGACCTGAGGTTTTGCATACACCTCTAAATGAGTTGGACGCAGTTGTATTTGATCTGGAAACGACGGGATTTTCGCCCCAGCATGGGGATGAGATTATCTCATTTGGTGCGGTCCGTATACATGGTGGTGTGGTACTGGAAGGGGAGCAGTTCTACACGGTGGTGCAGTCCAAGACTGCGGTTCCGGAACATATTACTGAACTTACAGGTATTACACAGGAGATGACGTTGGACGCACCGACTTTGCTGGAAGGGTTGCATGATTTCATGTCTTTTGTAGGTGGAAATGTTCTGATTGCACACGCAAGTGCGCATGACCGAGCCTTTCTGAATGCAGCTCTGTGGCGGACTTCAAAGGTAAGGCTGACGCATCGTTTAATCGATACGATGATGTTGGCCCGCTGGCTTGAACCAAGCAGGCCGGGGTATGGTCTGGATGAATTGCTGGAATCCAGAGGGATTCCGATCTATGGACGTCACCATGCACTGGAAGATTCAAAAATGACTGCACAGTTATGGTCCTGCTACTTGGAGGACATGACTCGTAAAAATGTGGAGACATTGGGTGATCTGTATACCCAGCTAAGTCACGCATAACGGAACGGGAAGCAGATTGTATGAAGGCACAACGTGTTGTGCCGGATCCTGCGATTCCTTCGAAGATTCAATCAGATAACCGTTCAGATGCATATGAGATCCTAATCCGGCTGTAAGGTCAGGTGAGCCGATTAGGTACATCTGAAGCAAACCTGCGAAGGCCGGAAGCGCTTGGATGTCCTCTAAGGATGGAACGGGCCTTGTATGCGGATGAGAATGGAAGATACCGATGAGCTTGGGCTCGGAGAATACGCACCGAATCCATTCGGCATCGTCCAGAGTAAAATGGTGCAGCGGGTCAGGTGCTACGTTACGAATGGGCTGAAACCGACTGATTCGTATACCGCCCGCTGCGGTTTCACCCAGCATAACCCCGCAGGCTTCTTGCGGCAGCGAAAGGAACATGTGCTTTGACATCTCTTGTTCTACGGAAGAAGGAATGTAGAAGGCATTTTGCTGCCCGTGAAGTGCTGCCATTTGTATTCACCCCTCTCTCTTTGGCTCCTGCTATGGCAGGAGTCCTTTTTCATTTTATTTTCTGTGATGCGGATTGTAAAATTTTAAAGGAAAAGGGTACAATAATAAAGAGAACATTTGGGAATCATGTTCTGGTGAACTGTCATAGAGCGTGATAAACACTTAGCATGTGCAGAAATTACGGTTTCAGTTTCAATATGCTAATTATATAAAAGGGTGGCGGGTTATGAAACGAAACATATACATACTCCTTGGTGCTGTCTTGCTGGTTGGTATTGCACTGGCCCAGAATGCGGGTGACGGCATTGCAGCCGTCTTTAAGCAGGAAGAACCGATGCCTACAGAGACGGGACCACGTGGGGGTCTTCTGGCGCCTGCTTTTTCTCTGACAGCATTGGATGGGAAGACGTACAGTGTGGGCGGTGCCAAAGATAAGGCCACGTTCGTCAGTTTCTGGGCATCCTGGTGTGAGCCGTGTAAGCAGGAAGCACCAGAGCTGAACAGAATGGCTGCGAAATACAAGGATAAGCTTGACATGTATGGGGTTAATGTAACGTCATACGATAAACTCAAAGATGCCAAAGCTTTTGTAGATGAGTACCAACTGACATTCCCTATTCCCTTGGATGAGAAGGGGACTGTGTATGCTCAATACAATGGGGTGGCTTTTCCAACGAATGTTCTGATTGACTCCAGAGGAGTTATACAGGAGATTGTTCTGGGCATATTGCCTGAGAAAGAGTTGGAACGTAAGATTAAAAAGTTAATTGCGAATTAATTTTCATGTAAACAAAGAAGCCTTTGCATCCATGAATCATGGGTACAGAGGCTTCTTTATATTTTCCGGGAAATAAGCGTTATTAGTGGTTGCTTATCCCATGAGCAGGAATAGGGAGTGTGCCCGGCTCATCCTGTAATTTTTCTTGAAGCAAAGCATAGCGGAAACTGTGAACAAGCGCTTCCCAACTTGCTTCAATCACGTTCTCGGATACACCAACAGTGTTCCATGTGTTCTCCGTATTTTTGGATTCGATCAATACACGAACTTTAGCAGCTGTGGCATCCTTCTCATCCAGAACACGCACTTTGTAGTCCGACAGATGCATGTTGGCAAGTGAAGGGAAATATTGCACCAGCGCTTTCCGAAGGGCGTTATCGAGTGCGTTAACCGGACCATTGCCCTCAGCAGCGGTATAAGCGCTTGTTCCAGCGATATTCACTTTGACAAAAGCTTCAGAAACAACGGATTTACCCGCCGTTTTCTCCACAAGCATTTTGAATGATTCAAACGTGAACAATTCTTTCATGTCACCGTTCGCTTCACGAATTAACAATTCAAGCGAAGCATCTGCACCCTCGAACTGGTAACCCTGATGTTCCAGGTCTTTAATCTTCTCAATAATCTGACGTGAATTGGCACTGCTTGGATCGAACTCAAGCCCCAGTTCCTGTGCTTTGGATACAATGTTACTTTGTCCGGCAAGTTCAGAGACCAGCACACGTTGTTTGTTACCAACCAGTTCAGGCACGATGTGTTCATAGGTACGTGAATCCCGCAGGATGGCAGAGACGTGAATTCCACCTTTGTGAGCAAAAGCAGCATTGCCGACATAAGGCTGATTAATCGGCATATTCACATTGGCAATCTCGCTAACATAACGAGCCACGTTTGTAAGTTGTCTCATGGAATCATCAGTAACACATTCATAGCCAAGTTTCAGTTGCAGGTTCGGGATAATGGATGCGAGGTTGGCGTTACCGCAACGCTCTCCATAACCGTTCATCGTTCCTTGCACCTGACGGGCTCCGGCTTGTACAGCGCTGAGTGTGTTGGCCACAGCCAATTCACAATCATTATGTGTATGAATCCCGAGATGTGCATGAGGCAGGCTTCTATGCAGTGTGGATACGATCTCGTGCACCTCGTTTGGCATCGTCCCGCCGTTGGTATCACACATAACGAGCCAGTCCGCTCCAGCTTCGTGGGCCTTGGTCAAGACCGCTTGAGCATACTCCGGGTTATGTTTGAATCCGTCAAAGAAGTGTTCTGCATCAAAGATCACTTCCATTCCATTCTGTTTCAGATAGGCGATGGAATCATAGATCATGGACAAATTTTCTTCCAAAGTAGTCTGCAAAGCAGTATGCACATGGAAGTCCCATGATTTACCGACCAAGGTTGCAGCCTGAGCACCAGATTCGATCATGCGCTTCAGGTTGGCGTCTTCACTAGCAACACTGCCTTTTCGGCGGGTGCTGCCAAAAGCAACAACCTTTGCGTTCAGGTTTAATTCCTTGACTCTTTTGAAAAACTCAATGTCCTTGGTATTGCTGCCGGGAATTCCGCCTTCAATATAATGGACACCCAGGTCATCAAGCTTCTTGGCAATTTTGAGTTTGTCGTCTGCCGATAAGCTGACACCCTCCCCTTGTGTGCCGTCACGTAAAGTCGTATCGAAGATGGAAATGGCCTTTGACATGAAGATCCTCCTTTGAGATAAAGCGCTCTTTTAAAAGTTTGGATTTTAAGTTAGGAAAAGCTGTTAAGTACGTTAGTGGACGAATCCTTCGATTCGGCAACGCTACACTGTGTTAAACTCAATGCGCTGATTTGTCCTAAAGTCGTCAATTTGTATAATTAATTATTATAGCACCATTATAGCCAAATGCTACATAGAAATCGCAGTTTCATGTAACAATTAACGGATTTTAGAGAAAAAAGAAGGATGTTAATCATAATCCGGATGTATGTTATAATCTATTATTGAGTTTTAATTGGAATATATGGAAGAAAAGGAGGGTTAATTTTGACTTTTGTATGGGAAAATACGATTATTGCTCTGATCACTTTGATACTTTTTGTGAGTGTAGGCTGGTTAATTATTCGGTCTCTGATCAGATCTCGCAGAAAATAAATGCTCATGACTGAATTAACATAACGGGTTTGATATACTATAGAAGAAAGAAATTCGTTTCATTAATTAGTGTGCAAGAAAGGGCGGGGGTTCATGATGTCTTCAGACGGCAATCGTCCAGCAAATGTGGATCAATATTACCCTGCAGCCGGACGGGTGATTCTGCATGTCGATATGAATGCTTTCTACTGCTCTGTACATGAAGCCGAGGAACCAGATTTATATAGAGGAAAAGCAACGGCCGTTGCGGGCAGCAGTGAACTGCGAAAGGGTGTAATTGTGACCTGCTCATATGCCGCTCGTAATCGAGGCATCTCAACAGGTATGGTTGTCCACCAAGCCATGAAAAAGTGCCCTGATCTCATTGTGATTCGTCCTGACTTCCATTTATATCGTCAATATTCAAGAGCCTTCATGCAGATTGCGTATAGTTATACGCCTCAACTTGAGGCTACATCCATTGATGAATGTTATCTTGATATTACAGGTTCAAGGCAATTCGGGAATCCAATGGAGATTGCGGAGAGCATTCAGCGGAGAATCAAGGATGAATTGGGGCTGCCATGTTCCATTGGCATTGCACCCAACAAATTATTGGCGAAAATGGCTTCGGATCTGAAAAAACCGAACGGTATCTCCATTTTACGCATGAGGGATGTACCCCGGATTCTTTGGCACAGACCATGCAACGAGATGTTTGGCATTGGCAAAAAAACGGCCGAAAAGTTGAAAAAACTGGGCATTGAAACGATTGGTCAATTGGCCAAGTCGGATGAGAACATGTTGACCGAACTATTTGGAGTTAATGGAGCATGGCTCAAAAATTCCGCAAATGGCATTAACCATTCCGCAGTTCACGCGGAACGTGAGGCCAATAAATCCATTGGGCATACAACCACTTTACCGGCGGATGTATCGGATATGAATGAGATTCATCGGGTGTTCCTCAATATAAGTGACCAGGTAGCCAGAAGGTTGCGTAAGCACGAAATGTTCAGCCAGGGTATTCAGATTACAATCCGGACACCGGATATGAAGACAATCACTCGATCACGTCTAATGGAAGTTCCTACGGAGGATGCAACGGTCATTTACCGTGAGGCCTGTAAACTATTTGAGAAGCATTGGGGTAGTGGCAAGCCTGTACGCATGCTGGGTGTGACACTTCAAAACCTGATTCCAAGAGAGGAATCCGCTGTACAGATGGACTTGTTCGAATATGAGCAGAAGCCCAAGAAGGACAATCTGATTCGGATTATGGATCAGTTACGTGATAAATTTGGTGAGAATGCTGTTGTGACCGCGGGCATGCTTGGAGACGATCCTTCCGTGCTGCTTCGTAATCATAAAGTGCGCGGTACTTCCCTGCAAAAAGATAACTTGCAAAGTCTTGATTAAATAAGGGATAATAGAGACTTGTGGTTGCAAAATGTTTGTAATTATCCTTACTTTGTATTAATATGTTTCTAGATAAAAACACTGTACGTTTTGAATTTTAGGAGGAGAGAATGTAAATGAGTAAATATACTTGGGTTGAAAAAGACACATGCATCGCATGTGGCGCTTGTGGAGCAACGGCTCCAGACATCTACGATTATGATGATGAAGGTTTGGCTGAAGTTATCTTTGACGGCGATGCTAACCATGGTGTCAAAGCTATTCCAGACGACTTGTTTGACGATATGCAGGATGCATGCGATGGCTGCCCTACAGATTCAATCAAAGTAGCGGACGAGCCTTTCAATAAAGAAGGCTAAGTATCTCTCACATGAACATAGAGCACTTTCTTTTGTCTTAACGACAAGGGAAGGTGCTTTTTTTGCATTCATTTAACTGTGATTATCTGACTATGGATCAAGGACGAACATTGTCGAACCCCCTTTTTTCCACCGGGTACTCAAGTCCTATGGATTCAACGCCTGGTTATGCCGATATATAATGATATACGGAAAAAGGCGAATTAGTGGAGGATCGGATGCAAAATACTCATCTAAGAACATATGTCAAGAAACATCCCGACAATAAAATGGCTTGGTACTTGCTCGGAAAGGAGTATTTGGGCGAAGGACAGGAGGCCAAAGCCAACTATTGCTTTCAGCAAGCGGGCGAGGTTTATGAGGCATTTGAACGCAGTAAAGCTCCTGCTGACATCTGGGTAGACTATCAGGAGAAACTGGTGGAGATGTCTGAGCAAAAGGAGAAAAAACAACGTAGACGCAAAATGTGGCTTACGTTGCTCATGCTGCTTGTGCTGGCAGGTCTGCCACCTGCGGACGCTCCGGGTTTCAGTCGGGAAGCGGCCGACGCACTGTCAGCAGCACTGGAATCCACAGATGACATCGAAGCGCCTGTAGAAGCGGATAAACAGGTTGGAACTGCATCCATTGCGCCAAGCAATGTGTTCACTGCTGCGGCATTTGGTGGAGGTAATCATGGCGAGGCTGCGCTCGCAGCTGCCTGGTCCGGGTCTGGCCCAAAAGTAGAGACCTCTGCTGTACTGGGCATGCAAACCTCAGATGACTGGTCTTTATGGAAACGAAATATGCCTGTGAAATACATAGTACAAACCAATACAAGCGGGAAATTGACTGCACAGAGTTATGATGCCAAGCAATGTAACTGTGAACCTCCTGAAATTACACCGAAAATCAAAAAGATGGCCTTGGCGTGGACCGCCAAGCAGGAAGCAGCTGCATCATTATCAAGTGCAATCGTTGCCTATCGCAAAAAAAATGATGCTTGGCCCAAGAGTGTAACGCAAATGGCTCAGCCATTTCCGAACAATATTCTGGGAGAGACTGCGTCAGGGATGACCGAGATGTTTCCGAAGCTGTTAGCTCTGCATCAAGGAAAGGCACAGGAAGGAAAGAACGATTCGAGTGGTAAAGAGAATGGTTCAACGACTTCGAATTCGTCTCAAGGCAGAAATGCCGCTTTTGCAGATACGCTGGGAGGTCAGCCTTTTTTGCAGGAACCGCTGGAGATTGTCATTGATAAGGATAAACATAAACTTGCATTAATCAGTGGGGATACCATTGTTCGTATGTATGATGTGGGACTTGGCGGTGATCGAACACCGGAGGGGTCATTTGTCATTACAGATAAAGTGGTCAATCCGAATGGACGCTCGAACGGTGAGTTTGGAAGCAGAGGTATGCAACTCTCGAATACGAATTATGCCATCCACGGGACCAACGAGCCAGACAGTATCGGGCTGGATGAGTCCCTTGGATGTGTGAGAATGCGTACAGGAGATGTAGAAGAGTTATTCGCTCTTGCTCCGCAAGGCACTCCGGTACGCATTGGAGAAGATGTACTGCCAGATCTGACGCTTGTTCCGGAAGCAAAGCAGCGTTATCAGCATACGCTTGTTCCAAAGCAGAATAATCCGAACAAAACGTATCACTGGCTGAATTGATCTGTTTGATATGTAGAATCAGATGGATTCAGCCTGAATCATCTACATGTTGGCAATAATGATAAGAGCACCAATGATGATGATCAGGCCGCCTACACTGGCTGCTGTCCATGCAATGGCTTTGCGATTCACTTCTTCTTTCTTTTGCTGTAATGCAGGTGGTTTACGTTTGGGAGCCATGAGTTATTCCTCCTTATTTGGAATAGAACTGGTGTAGAGTAACCATGCTCTCATTGTAAAGAATTCAACTCGTCATTTCCAGTGGGCGGGTGGATTTCTTGTGAGCATTTTGTATTATTCGATTTGTGCTGTCTATGCGCAAACTACTTTCCTTTTTAATAAGAAACAGATAAACTTGTGAGTAGAGTGTTTTTTTACATATGAAAAGACGGACAACGGCTTTTTGGCGTACCGGACCAGAACGGAGTGAGTGATTTGTTATACAGAAGTCTTGCTAAACCTTTGTTGTTCAAAATGGACCCTGAACAGGCCCATCATCTGATTATTGGCGGCCTTAGTGGCGTGGGTAGCATCCGTCCGGTTCCTTCCGGACTGCGTGTGATGTACGGCGTTCGTGAAACGTCTGATCTGGCTGTTGACATGTTTGGGTGTCATTTCCCTACACCTGTTGGTCTGGCTGCGGGTCTGGACAAAAACGGGCAGGCCGTAACGGGCTTTTCTTCCATCGGATTTGGATTCATGGAAGTGGGAACCGTGACACCACTTGCACAACCAGGTAACGATCAACCACGGCTGTTCCGTTTGCCTCCAGATGAGGCGTTGGTGAACCGAATGGGCTTTAACAATCTTGGTGCGGAAGCCATGGCAGGTGAATTGGCACGTCTACAGGATCGGCGTATTCCAGTGGCTGTTAACATCGGCAAGAATAAGGCAACTTCTAATGAGGAAGCTCACCTGGACTATTCGAAGTGCATTCAGGCACTATACGATTATGCTGATCTGTTCGTGGTTAATATCAGTTCACCAAATACACCGGATTTGCGTAATCTGCAACATGGGAATGAATTGAAGGAACTGCTCGCTGCGGTTATGAACGAGATGAACGTGCAGCATGCACGAGCGGGCGGAGCGACCAAATCCGTTCTGGTGAAGATCGCACCGGATGTGAATGATCAGGAACTTGAATATATGGTTCGAACAATTGCAGACAGCGGTGTTGCTGGCATTATTGCTACGAACACAACCATCAGTCGTACAGGACTTTCCCACCAACATGCGAAGGAAACAGGCGGTCTGAGCGGTAAACCTCTACGTGACCGTTCAACGGAGATTATTCGCCAGATCTATCGCCAGACCGAAGGCAAACTTCCGATTATCGGTTCAGGTGGCATTTTCACAAGTGAGGATGCATACGAGAAAATTAAAGCCGGAGCAAGCTTGGTCGAAATATATACAGCATTGATCTATGAAGGACCCGAGGTGAATCGGCGCATTCATGCCGGACTGCGTGAGTTGCTGCGCAAAGACGGTTATCGTCATATCTCTGAAGCGGTTGGTGCGGAGCATCGTTAAGAAGGAATGTGAATCCCCGGAATGAAAATATAGAAGCATGGGAAGAGCGTAAAATGGTTCGGGACTCTTCCCCCCACCAAACATCATGTATAATGGAATAGAACAGGGGACGCTATAGAGACAGGAGGCATAAGCATGGACGGTAGAGACTGGGGTACATTTTTACTTCCTTATGAACAAGCGGTAGAGGAATTGAAAGTCAAGTTTAAGACAATGCGAGCGGAACTGAAGAAACGGGAAGAGTATGCCCCGATTGAATTCGTTACCGGTCGTGTCAAAAAAATATCCAGTATTCTGGAGAAATCCAGACGACTGAATGTGTCGCTTGATGACGTGGAAACAGGCATTGAGGATATTGCAGGTATCCGCATTATGTGCCAGTTCGTGGATGATATCCGTCGGGTTGCCGAGTATATTCGAGGTCGTAAGGATCTCACGGTACTCATTGAGAAAGATTACATTACGAATTTCAAAGAGAGCGGCTACCGAAGCTTCCATATGATTATTGAGTATCCCGTTCAGACGGCTCTGGGACAAAAGAAAGTTTTGGCCGAGATACAGATCCGGACGCTTGCCATGAATTTCTGGGCTACCATTGAACATTCGCTGAGTTACAAGTTTCGCGAAGGGTTACCTGATGAGATGAGAACCAGGCTGAAAAAAACGGCTGAGGCCGCGTTTATACTGGACAACGAGATGTCTGCTATTCGTCTACAGATTTTGGAGGCGCAGAAGGCATTTGAGGATGATTCCAATATCGTGTCAAGAACATTGAATATCATTCATCAATTATACTTCTACCACCTTGTCAGTGAAGCAATTGAAGCACAGAAGCGATTTAACGATTACTGGGAACGGCATGATATGGAAGGGCTCAAAGACTTGCTGGATGACGTGAAGAAACTTCTGAACAACGCCAGAAAGGGCGAAAACCCGGATGAGCATCTATGAGCCACTGTACGTTGACTACTTAATCTACTTCAATCGGGATCAGGATTATTTCGAGTGTCATGAGGTGTTGGAAGAATTGTGGCTGGAACGTAACCGGGATTCTCTCTATAAAGGGTTGTTGCAAATTGCAGTTGGTTTATACCACTTCAGGAATGGCAATCTCCGCGGAGGAACGATGATGTTACAGAGCTCACTTGATCTTCTGGAACCTTATCCTGCTACGATTCTGGGCATTGACCTAGGGGCTTTGGTACGGGATGTACAGGAAATCGTGAAGCAACTGTCCCAATCAGATGTTCAGTCTGTAACTTACAGGGATTTGTCCATACGAATTGTTGATGAGGTCTTAGAACAAGAGATATCTAGAAGATCGCTTGAGCTAAAACCAAATATTCCGCAACGCCGGAGTCCTACCAGAGGGCGAATATACGAAGAGAAGATGAAGGCGATGGATCAGAGTAAAAGTTGAACCGTAATCATGCTAACATTCAAATGAGCATCCCATGGATATGAAGTTCCATGTATATGAAACACCCCGACGATTCCTGTAAAGGGAAAGATCGGGGTGTTTTTGAATGTTGCGTCATATTCAGATGATTGCAGGTGGCATAGCCTGTCCTTTAACAGAACAGTTTCTGGTGATACAAGTGCCTGATTGTAGATACTTGTGGGAACGGATCTAGCAGTTAGCTTGCCGAAGGAGCGGCACTGCCTTTATATTTTTGGAAAAATTGTTTGTAATCATCCAGCGTGTAGCCCTGGTCACTACCATTCTCTTGCAGTCCGCCAACCATACGGTCTTTCTCGACACCAGCCTCATAATAGACGAGTGTAGGCGTGAACTCGATATTGTAATCGGTCCATCCTGCTTCGAATTCACGCAGATTGAACTGTGGAAGCTCAATACCTTCACTGTCAACCAGTGGCATCAACTGAGGTGTTGTTGCACGGCAGTGCGAGCAGTCGGAAGCAAAGAAATAAACAAAAAAGCTGTCTTTGTTATCGATTTTGGCTTTGAGATCAGTGGGAACAATAATTTGTTGATAGTTGGGATCACTAAGTAGCTCCCGTGTAGCTGGATTAAGCTTGGAAGCAGCGATGCCATAAGCATTTTCCACTGAATCCATCTGTTTCTTGGATTGCTGGTCTACGACAACCAGTGCTGCAATCATAATGATTAAAATACCCAGGAAAATAAGGATCGCAGCACTTTTCTTTTTCTTCTTGGATTTCATTGGACATCCCCCATCGATCATATCGAAATATAGTTTGGGCAAAAATAAAGGTTGGGATAATATGCATAAACACCCGAATTTTTGCTCAGGAATCAATCTACTTGCCATTATACTACATTACACGCTGTAGTGGAATAGATACGATATGATAGGAAAGCAAAGCTTGGATATGATAAAATAAAACGATATTGCAATCTTACCAAGACAGGATGAGTGGGAATATGGGTGTAAAGTTACCTTTGATATTTGCTGAGCGAATGAAAAGTTTGCTGGGTGATGAGTTTGAACAATTTATGAAATCTTATGAACAGTCTCCTCATGCGGGACTGAGAGTGAATACGCTAAAAATATCGATGGAACAATTCGATGAGATTGCTCCGTTTGATCTAAGACCTATTCCGTGGTGTGAGACAGGATTCTATGTACCTCATGGTGTTAAACCGGGGCTGCACCCTTATTATCATGCAGGCCTGTATTATATACAGGAACCAAGTGCAATGGCTCCAGTTGAATTATTGCAGGTGGAGCCTGGAGATCGCGTGCTTGATCTGTGTGCTGCTCCGGGAGGAAAAACCACACAGATTGCTGCAAAGCTGCAAGGCAAGGGTGTACTTGTGACGAACGATATCCATGCTGAACGCACCAAAGCGCTGGCCAAGAACGTGGAACTGTACGGGGTGCGTAACGCGGTTGTTTTGAATGAGTCGCCAGAGCGGATCGCAAATGCATTTCCTCATTATTTTGACAAAGTATTAATAGATGCGCCTTGCTCAGGTGAAGGCATGTTCCGCAAGGATGAGGACATGGTGAAATCATGGGAACATCATTCGGTGGAAAAATGTGTGCTCATGCAGCGAGATATCTTGGAGACTGCGGCACGATTGTTAGCCCCGGGCGGAACTATCGTGTACTCGACATGTACCTTTGCGCCGGAGGAAAACGAAGCAATGATTGCGGAGTTTCTGAATGTAAACCATGATTTCGTTGTCAGGGACATTCCTGAAGAAAAAGGATTTGCTCCAGGACGTCCGGAATGGGTACGTCAGATGATGCCAGAGAAGGCAGAGGAGACGGAAGCTGTACTGGATCAAACGCGTGGCACCGCAAGATTGTGGCCTCACCTTTTGGAAGGAGAGGGGCATTATGTCGCTGTGTTGCAGCATCGTGCAGGGCAAGAAATAGAAACAGATCAACCTGGAGTAGTTAAAGAAGGAGCAATGGAGTATGGACAGGTCGTGGATGTGTCCAGGATTGAAGCAGAGGGGAACAAGGATCACTCTATTGCTGCTTCTTCAATTGCTATGACCAAGGCTGATCGTAAAAAGGAACGTTTATTGCGAATCGAATCCCGAGAGTCCCATGACAGACAGGCTGGTGGCGGCAAGAATTCGGGTAGACAGAGTAAAAAAGGTAAAGATCACGGTGGACGTAAATCGGAACGAGGTCAGGGACGCGGAACTGATCCGGCAAGTATTGATCCGGTTGCGATATACAGTCAGTTTATGAAAGAACAATTGGAGATTGAGTTAACTGGAGAGACGGTATGTTACGGAGATCGGGTGTATCAATCATCAGTTGGTGCAGCTCGGTTGGAGGGACTGAAAGTCATTCGTCCAGGCTGGTTTATGGGCACGATTAAGAATGGACGATTTGTTCCGTCCCACCCGCTTGCGTGTGCTTTGAATACATCTGAAGCACGGCGAAGCGTAAATCTGTCATCCGCTGATGGCGAAGCCGTGAGATACCTCAAGGGTGAAACGTTAAATATTGAAGAAGAACGAGTGGTGCTCAAGGCGGATACGTTTGCCAAAGGGTATGTTCTTGTATGTGTAGATGGTTATGCCGCTGGCTGGGGAAAATGGCTGGATGGTGTACTGAAGAATGAATATCCGGCAGGTTGGAGGTGGACATCGGTATGAGTGGAAAAGGAAAACAAACGTTGCGTCTGGACAAAATATTAAGCCATATGGGTGTGGGAACACGAAGTGAACTTAAAAAGATGGTGAAACAAGGCAGAATCCACGTGGACGGCAAAGCGGTGAAAGACAGCGGGGTACAGGTGAACCCCGAGGTCAACGTCATTGAAGCCGATGGAGAGCGGATTGTGTATCGGGAGATGATCTATCTGATGCTGCATAAACCTCCGGGTGTCGTGTCTGCTACCGAGGACAACAGAGATAAGACGGTACTGGATCTGCTGCGCAAAGAGGATCGGGTGTTCAATCCTTTTCCTGTGGGACGACTGGATAAGGATACGGAGGGACTGCTCATTCTTACGAATGACGGTCCACTTGCCCATGATCTGTTATCTCCACGCAAGCATGTGCCCAAAACCTATGAAGCCCGTGTGCTGGGAAACGTGGATGAAGCGGATGTGCAACGTTTCAAGGCGGGCATTCAATTGGATGACGGATACGAGACGCTGCCGGCCGAACTGACTATACTTTGTCAGGAAGAGACGGAAGAAGGTACGATCTCGTCGATCTCGCTTATTATTCACGAAGGGAAGTTTCACCAAGTGAAACGTATGTTTCAGGCGGTAGGCAAGCGTGTGGTCTATCTGAAACGCGTAGCCATGGGTGAGCTGGAACTAGCTTCCGATCTTGCTATCGGAAGCTATCGTGAACTAACCGCAGATGAGTTGAGCCTTCTGCGGAAGTAAAAGCTCCCGTCCTTTGCGAAGCGGAGCAGGGAGTCGTGGAGGGAAGCGAAGCCCCGATACTAACCGCCGAAGGCGAGAAAGCTCCCGACCTTCACGAAGTGAAGCAGGGAGCCGGGCAGAGAGCGAAGCCCTGCCCGTAATGGTCCCGGTCAAGCTTGGGCGGGACCGCCGCTGACCAGCGGTGTGCCCGGCAACAAGCGTTCCGACGACAACCGTGACATAGCAAGACCCGACCTAACACCGGTGAGCAAGACGGGAGTCCAGAGGGCAGAGCCCTCTGGGGCCCTCCCTCGGAAGGGAGGGTTTGGGTGGGTACGACTACTAACAGATGAGGATGAAGCCAGATGACTTATAAATTAATTGCACTTGATGTAGATGGAACATTGCTGAATGATCATCATGAACTTACCGAATGGACTCAGGAGACCTTGATCCAAGCTTCCCGTCAGGGAGCAGAGATTGTCCTGTGTTCAGGTAGAGGTCCTGCCAACACGATTCCTTTTATGGAGCAGATGGGACTGGATGGATATGTGATTACGCATAACGGCGCCGTTACCGCGCAAGTCGATACCCGTGAGGTAGTTCATCATTTTGCATTAGATGGACAAGGACTGGAGCCGATCATATCCTACTGTCGAACCAATGGAGTACATTTTGACATCAATACGGCATTTGGTCTGTATGTGGATCAACCGGAAGGTTTGGGGTTGCAGGTGCGTGAGATGTATTACAACTTTATGGCCGAGCCACTGAAGTTACCCAAGTGGGTTGACATGACAGAACCGCTGGCGAAGTTCACTGCATTTGGTCCGATTGAACAGATGGATGCAGTACTTCAGGAATGGTCTACTTGGAATCTGCCTTATTATATGACACGGAGTGGTGACTTTTTTATTGATCTGATGCATCCCGAAGCGTCCAAAGGCGCTGCGCTTAAAAGGCTTGCCGAATCGAAAGGAATCATGCCTTCGGAGATTATGGCGATTGGTAACTACTTCAATGATATTACGATGCTGACTTTTGCGGGAAAAGGCATTGCCATGGATAATTCACCGGACGAGGTGAAAGCTGCTGCGGACGAGGTTACACTCTCCAATAACGAGCAGGGTGTGGCACACGCAATCCAAAAATATGTGTTATCCGTCTAACCCCTACATCCTATACTTAAAATGCACGCTTTCCTCATAATCTACCGTCCTCGGGGCATCCTAAGAGAATAACGTTAGGAATGGAGGAGGACACGTGATGAAATATGATGTGGAATTGGTTGCAGACCTGCGGACATCAGGTGGAGAAGTACAGGATGTGATGGTCAATGGTCAATATGCAGGATCACTTTTCCTTGTGTACAGAGAAGGAGATCGTTTATCTGGTAGTCTTCAGATCGAGCAGGAGTCTCTGCCAGATGATACAGAGCAACGTATCGTGGAAAAAGTGCATGCCTATATCCGATCTCTTGCAGATGCGTTGGAAGCTGCGTATTATGAAGTGCTGGTTAGTTGTGGTTCATTACATACGGTTCTGCATATGCCTGAGTCAGAGACAGTGTGGCCGTCTGAAGAGATGAATCATGACGAAGGCAGCTATGACGATATAGACAGCAGTGGAAGTAAGGTAATCCCTGTTTCACAAGCCGAATCGTTTACATATGAAGATCGGGATCAGGTTCTGGAGATGGAAATGGTAAGCGCAGGACGCAGCATATCGACGTATATATTCAATGATGTCGAAGGGCAGGAACTTGCAGAAGCTTCCTTAAAACAATATGGCGCTGATGTACAAGGTGAAATACACTGGTATGACGAGCCGGAAGAGAATCAATTGGAAGCTGCGGCAGAGTTACTGGTCAGAGAGCTGGATGAAGATATCATCGATACGATTACGATCCGCATGTGGCATCAGGGCAATGAACTCGAAACGTTAGAGTGGGTACATCGCGATTTCTCCGAGGAATTTGAGGATACCGATGAATCGGATCTGGATGAGCTTGAAGCTGCTGAAGAAACATGTTATGTCATGCTGAAGCGTAAGGATCGGGAGTTCCGGGTATATGAGCTGTTTCTTCAGGAACGAGGTGGATTGCCTGTGGGAACAGCAACTATAGACACTTCTCATTCCGATCTGACGGGATACATTGATTACGAGGTTCCTGGTACCAGCATTCAGCGAAAGAGCCTGGTCGAAGTGTTGATGCAGGAGTTGGACAAGGAAATGGAGTTTGACACCTTGCACCTGACGATGTTGTATCGAAATCAGATTATTGATGAAGCCAGAATAGATGGGTAAAGGGCAACCGCCTTTTACCTTTTTTTGTTCTCGTTTTGACGAAAAATCCATTTCCCGGTATAGTACCATTAGTTTAAAAGAGATCAGGAAGCGGAGGAGAACAATGATGCACTCATTCAGGATCAGTAGCGAATATATTAACGATGGTTTTCAAGCGGTTCAGGCGAAGCCGGAAGATATGGAGGATGTGATGTCGCTGCTGGTGGAGACAGCCGAATGGTTACAGAGCCAAGGTTCTTCCCAATGGAACGCTTTGCTTAAAGGTGAAGATTCACATGATACGGCAGGGGCGATTCGGCGTGGGGATGTGTTTGTATTTAAAAAAGGGGCGGACGTAGCGGGGATGGTCATCCTTTTGGTTCAGCCAAGTCCTTGGGATATTCATCTTTGGGGTTCAAAAGCTCATGCCGAGGATGGCGCAATTTATCTGCATCGGCTAGCGATTCGAAGAAAATATGCTCAGAGCGGTTTAGGACGGTCCATTTTGCAATGGTCCAGCAGCGGGATACATTTTAAAGGCAAACATACTGTTCGGTTAGATTGCGGAGCGAGCAATGCTACGTTGAACGCCTTTTACGCGCGGAACGGGTATACTTTTTTGGGAGTGACCGATGGTTACAGTACATATGAGAAGCCCGTGGAGCCACTGAGCTGAGAATTCTGACTATCCTATGAATATGTTGACGACAACCGCAAGCGATGGACTGCTGAATTAAAGCTTTTGCTTCTGATGGGGACGTTTCATGAATATGTTGTATATACGAGTTATCGTAATATAGATGTTCCGGCTTCCCTATGTCATAATGGATAGTAGAGCAGTACGTAAGTTAGAAAGGGGGAAACTAACGGTGAAATTGCTGCAGGCGCTTTTCTTTCCTCCGGAGCAGCCCGGAGGTGTATCCTCTATGATTCCGTATATGCAAGAGAGATTTACAACCCCGAGGTGGGAAATGGATCTGTTCTCGTTGCCAAAGCGAATTCGCAATAAGGGCAGAGAGGAAGTTCAGTTCGAAACGTTTGACTGGACTGAATATCAGGATAGTCCTGTTGTCCAAAAATATATTCAAACATATCGTGATTATCTTTGGTGGACCAAACTGCGAATTCAGAAGCCCTATGATCTGATCCATGCCCACCACCCAATTGCAGGACTTGCGATGAAAACAGTTTTCCCGGATACACCCCTCATTCAGACGATTCACTCCAGTTATGAACGAGAATTAATCCTTAATGGACGCATTGAAACGGATGGACCGGAGCATCGATTCCTGCTTGCGATATATGGTGAGCTGGAACACCAGGCAGAGCGCCTCTTGACGGTGTCGGATTCGTTCCGTCGTTATCTCGCTCCCTACGTGAAGGAACCTGATGTCATCGGTGTGATTCCCAATGGATTTGATGAGAAGCGCTTTAAGCCGATCCCTCATGATAATGCGATACCACAGCTGGTCACGGTATGTCGACTTGTTCCGGCAAAAGGGTTGGATATTCTTTTCAAAGCTTGTGCGGAACTGAAGGGCCGAGGTCATGATTATGTGTTACATATTATTGGAGATGGACCGATTCGTCCTGACCTGGAAGAATTGGCGCAGCGATTGGGGATCTATAATGAGACCATCTTCTATGGTTACACACTGCACCCTGAGGAATTCATGCCATTCTTTGATATTTTTGTACTTCCTTCACGGGCAGAAGCATTTGGTTCCGTCTTTGCTGAAGCGGCGCTGAGTTGTCTTGCCCTTGTGGGTACGGATGTAGGTGGTATACCGGAACAGATCGAGAACGGTAGTAATGGGTTGCTTGTACCGGCAGAAGATCCTTCTGCATTAGCTGAAGCGCTTGAAAAGGTGATGCTGGACCCCGCTTATCGTTATGAACTTGCCCGTTCAGCGTGTGAAAAAGCCAAGACACATTACTCGCTCGGTAGATCGGTCAATGAGTTGAAAAAGATGTATCTACAGTTTCCTAGCCAAGCCTAAAACGTAGTGCAAAAAGTGCGAGCCGCTGTGATAAACAGCGGCTTTTTATCATGTTTAAGGAAAGAGTACCCTCGGTGAATTGTGGTTAGAAGGCAAACGGATGCTCATATTCATGAAATACATGGACCGTGAGATTTATATATTGTTGCGTTTACGAAAGGTGCCCCAGCGGTTCAGTACCAATTTGGCAGCCCAGATTAATGCCATACTTCCAAAGATGGGGTAAAGGATGGACAGCAGGGAACTGAATCCAAACTGGCTGAGTGAGTAACACAATAGCATAATGGTTAATGTAATGAAACGGGGATGGACACGTATATGTTGTCTCAGTTGCAAGGTCATTCCATAGATATCGGCTACAAAGGTAGTGAATATTTCCATGAAAATAAGGGATACATAGACAGATTGCACTGCCCATCCAAGTTGAAAGGCAATGCTGCCCATCGGGATTTCGAATTGGATGATGCCGGGCATCTGAGCTGACATGGCAAAATGAGCTGCCATCAGCATGAAACCAACGCCAATTCCACCCAATACTCCACCCCACTTCAGTACATTCCGGCTACGAATCTGGTTACCTACGGGCACAAGAACAGCTTGAGCCAACACCAGATTGAATGAAGTATACAATAGTGGAGACAGCCACACTTGAATAGGGTTTGAGTCTGTCGTCAGTGTGATGAATCGGGAAGCACCTGGATGATGGATGGTACTTGTGATCATGAGCAGAGATAACAGGAGCATCATGGGCACGACGATGCTATTCATTTGTAGGATGGCTTGAATGCCTCGACCGAGAAGCAGATATGTCCCTACAAGTGTGACGATCAGACCTGTCTGATAATGCAAACCCAGATGCTCGACAAAAACGGAGCCTGCTCCGGCAAGCATGACACTGTTCACGCCAATGAGAATGAGAAGGGTCACCCAGGTGATCCATTTGCCCGCCTTATGGCCGAATAAATGTTTGTTCAGATCCTCATAAGAGCGGGACCCGGTATCGTGAGCGATCAGCATCATTTTGGTACCTAACCAGACAAAGAGCATGGTGGATAAGCCTATGGTGATGGTGGCCCATTTGCCATACTGGGTAAAAAACTGCAAAATTTCCTGCCCTGTAGCGAAGCCGGCTCCAACAACCGTTCCAATGTATGTAAATGCGATCTGCAGCACCCGAAATGCCTGTTTCATGTGTTTCCCCTCTCAGGCCCCTGTATAGTTTGGACATGCGGGTACCATGGTACAAGGTATGCTTGACCCACGAAAGTCATGACAATCGATAATGAACTTTGGCTTGAAATGCGTCCCAAGGACAGCGTCAAGGCAATTTCGCTTGAACTTATAGATAGATATATGATACTTTTACCTCATAGGATAGGCTTGGGAGGTCAAATCATGGAATTATTGAAACAACGAATTTTACAAGAAGGTGTGGTTATCTCGGATCAAGTATTAAAGCTGGATGGTCTGTTGAACCACCAGATTGATCCTGGATTAACGATGGAGATGGGACGTGAGTTCGCTGCCCGTTTTCGTGAAAGTGGAGTAACTCGGGTAATCACGGTAGAATCCTCAGGGATTCCGGTTGCGTTTGCCGCAGCCTATGAACTGGGGGTGCCACTTGTATTCGCCCGTCGAAAAAAAACACTTCTGGCTGATCCTGATGCATACTGTGAACGTGTACCGTCCTTTACCAAAGGAATTGTAACTGATATTATGGTATCCCGCGAGTTCATTCATGAGAATGACCGCATTTTGTTTATTGATGATATTATTGCCAATGGAGATGCCGCTCGTGGCGTCATCAAAATTATCGAGCGTTCCGGTGCGGAACTCGTCGGATTCGGCGTTGTGGTCGAGAAAAGTTTTCAGGCGGGGGCACGCACGATTCGTGAACAGGGTATTCCGGTGGAAGCCTTGGTACGCATTCGTTCCCTGAATGATGGAACAGTACAATTTGACGATAACGAAATGTGACATTTTAAAGGAATAGGGCCTATTTTTTGAACTATGCCTTTGCATGACCGCCGATTTCATTTATAATGGGGTTATGTTAGGGAGAGGAGGCAACACCATGGGGAACCAACCGGCAACAGAACAATTTTTTAATGATAAGCTGGCGGAATCGAAAGTTCATTTTGAACGTGCCCTGGATTGTAAACATACGGAATTCGATGACCTTTATCCCTATATGATTGAACATCCTCAATTTTTCTGGTACAAACGCTATGTTGCCTGGTCAGAATTACTGACGATTGTAGGCTTGTGCGAAGAGTTGTCCTTCTCTTGGAAAGAACAATTTACACCGCATCAAGTGGAGTACCTTGAAGAACGTGTGATGTCCGCCAAAGTGCTTGATTTTTGGTTCGAGAAGAACGACAGCAAAGAGCACGCGCAGCGGTAACTTTCAGTCGGGACATAATTTCGAATGACATGACAGTCCAATACAGTCACGTGAGACCTAAATGACTTTTCATTTAGGTCTCTTTTTGTAAATAAATTTGAAATATAGGAGCCATGAAGATGATTAGTGATACAGAATTGGACGCCCTGCGTCTGTCAGGTGAGAAAGTTAGAGTCGTACGGGACGAGCTGGAATCGAACGACGTGAAGGGGATTGTGGTTGCCTGGGATGGCGAGCAGGTACTTATCCGTCGTCAGAATCGACGTGTCGTTAAGCTGGACCGAGGTTACAGCTATCAGCTGTTCAGCGAGCCGCGCCAGAGTCCACTTAGTGAGTAACAGCTGATAATTATGGCAGGGCCATGAGCTTTAAATGTTTGGAATTACCATGATTTCTTGGCATAATTGGCTCACTCGGGAGAGAAGATAGGTACAGTGAGGAAGATCTGTAACTATAGCCGAGAGGGTGTGCTACAAGCCATGACATTGATGAATGATAAAGTTCATGCCTACAAGGATCAGATTGGAGCATTAAGCGATGTGCTGCCAGGTGTGGTGAAGTCGTATCATGAGTTTACCGGAGAATGTTTCCAACCTGGTGTGATTGATGCGAAGACAAAACAGCTAATTGCGCTTGGCATTGGATTATTCGCCAACAATGAGGTGTGTACCTTCTACCATGTAGAAGAAGCCCGTGCTAAGGGCGCAACAGATCAGGAGATTATGGAGACCGTAGCCGTGGCTGGAGCTGTTGGAGGAGGACATGCCCTGTCTCAGGGTGCGATGCGAGTGCAGAAGGCGCTGCATTAGTAAGCAATGCAACATACATTTTTAAGTGCAAAAAAGGCATCCGGTTAATAACCGATGCCTTTTTGTATGTGAATCACATTTTACCTAGCATTTTATCATACATAAACTGTCCAGTTACCCGACGTGCTGTTACATAACGATCATTGAAGTATGGATTCGATAACTTCGTGATGCTTACACCTTTACTGCTGGAGGCATGAGCGAATTGTCCGCCGCCGATATATACACCTGTATGTGAAATGCCTTTGCCTGTTGTATTAAAGAACACCAGATCACCTGTCCGAACATTGCTCTTGGATACGGGAGTACCTGCTTTGGCTTGCTGCTGCGAAGTACGTGGCAATTCAATGCTGTATTTGTTGAAAAGATATCTCATAAAACCAGAACAGTCGAAGCCGGCTACAGTTGTGCCACCCCATTTGTAAGGAATACCTGTCATGTTGTTCACTACGGAGTTGATACTGCTTGCCTCTGTGCTTGTTGCCCCGGATGTAAATAATACAGCTGCTCCAAAAATGGAGATAATCAGTTTTTTCAAAATCAATGTTCTCCCTTCGATGCCTACGGAGTTAGCTAAGGGTTCGGTAGAAGGTTCCCTATATTTCCTATGTATAAGAATAATTCACCCAAATTGGTTCCCCCGTTTTCAAACATGAAACTCGGCAATGAATAATTAAGTTTTTGTAACTATTTGAAACTATATTGCATAAATGCGTAATTGTCAAACCCATTTAAAACCCTTCGTAATACCTCAATGTTAGCGGAATTAAGGTTTTTATATGAAAGAAGGGATCAAGTTTGGGTATCATTCATGACAAAAACGTCATTATTGGTTCGTTTAAGACGAATTTGGATAAATAAATAGGTTTGTCATGAGTTAAAAGAACTATCCCGTTATGTAGAATTAGAGAGATTATATTCATTAAGTTGCATATATTGACAAAAATCGATTTTTTGCATATTATCTGATTATCCAATCCACATATTGGATGAAAATTGATTTTATTATGCGATAAATACAAATAAAGGAGGTTTGGGGCGTATATCATACGTAAAGTAGAAGTGGAAGATTTATAAAAACGAACATAGGAGAGTGTTACATTTGAAAGCGAAGAAAATAATTACTTTTGTCCTGGCATGTACGATGGTGTTCTCAGTAGTTGGAATGGCAGTTCTCCCTGTAGGGACGGTATCTGCTGCAGATGCGTCGGGTACTACAGCGAGTATTTCTGATATTTTGAAGAACCAGCTGCCGGATGGAGGTTGGAGAAAAGATTATAAACAGACAAGTGGAGAGTGGGCAAAGTCCACGATAGACAACAAGGCTACATACTCAGAAATTAGAAGATTGGCGAAGGAATTTAAAAAGACGAATGATCCGCGTTACTCCACAGCTGCAATCAAAGGAATTAACTTTTTGATCAACATGCAGTATTCAAACGGCGGGTGGCCACAAGTTTACCAAAGCTCCGGATACCACAAGCACATCACTTACAATGATGATGCCATGATTAATGTAATGATCATGCTGGATGAAGTAGCAGCACGAAAAGGTGATTTCTCATTTATCGACAGCACACTTGCTAACCGCAGTAAAAATTCAGTTGCCAAAGGTGTGGAGGCGATTCTGAATACACAGGTCGTTTCAGGTGGTAAGCTGACAGCATGGGGACAACAACATGATTCCAGCTCTCTTAAACCAGCGAGCGCAAGAATCTACGAAGTGCCATCACTGACAGCTGGAGAGAGTGTAACGATTGTTAAATTTCTGAAAACCAGACCTGCTAACGCTAAAATTACCGCATCCATTAAAGGAGCGGAGGCTTGGTTTAACAAAGTGAAAATTACGGGTTACAAGTATGAAAGAGCTAATGGAGATAGTAAAATTATCGCTGATTCCAAAGCTGCACCAATTTGGGCACGCTTCTATGAGATCGGAACGGATAAACCAATCTTTATTGGTCGTGACGGGGTAGTTAAATACAAATTAAGTGATATTGATAAAGAAAGAAGAGGCGGTTATGCATGGTATGGCAACTGGCCTTCCAAGCTGTAATTTGTAGTATGCTTCCGTATTAATGAACCAAACTATTAGCAACAGTTAAAGGTAAGGCCCGAATCGACATGGACGTCTGATTCGGGCTTTATTGTTATTATTTTCAGTGTTGACATGATAGATTACGCATGATATATTGTTTCTTGTCGCCGATATGGATGACGAAGATACAATATGCGGTCGTGGCGGAATTGGCAGACGCGCACGGTTCAGGTCCGTGTGGGCTAACCCCCGTGGAGGTTCGAGTCCTCTCGACCGCATCTAATAAAAAGACTCCTTAAGCTAACGCTTAAGGAGTCTTTTTTTGCATTTTTTGATATAACACTAACTTTAGTGATGAGTATTCAAGAGGTTAGTGCTTAGCTGCACGTACAGCAAATGTCTTCCATCAGCCATACGGAACGTTTATTGTGCTGCGGTAACATTAACGCTGTCAATATTCGGTCCTTCCGATCCGGTGGTAACCACTTTCAATGTATTGGTCCCCGTGTTCATGGGGACCTGTATTGTTTTTTCAACCCAAGTGGACCAGCTTCCCGTAGCGGGAAAGGGCTCGTTGCTGATGACTTTGGTTCCGTTCACAAAAATGTCGAGGTTCCGAGTGCCGCTTTCCAGCGCATAACGAAACTTTACGTTTTTGGTACCTGTTGTCGTGTTATTAATGCCGTTCCATTGAATGGCTGAACCAGTCATCGCATTGAAGTTAACATACCCGGAGCCAGTGTAACCGGGGTAGATTGTTTCAATGGCAGCTTCCGTAAGTGACGTTCCGGTCTCGGCTTCATACGTCGTGCCACTGCCTGTATTCCCGCCGCTATTTCCGCCAGTAACGTTGGCAACAAACGTTGTTACGCTCTGAGGCGGGAGCTGTGCCGTGAAGGCTCCATTGGATACGTTAAGCGAGGTTCCGCTTGCCAGGTTTCGACTGCTGTCCGTAATCCATGAGGACACAGTAGAGGCATTACCATTTTGCAGAACGAATTTTTGGCTTGTGGCTGAAGTTCCACGGTTAATTGCCACGACGACGACTTTGTTATCACCTTTATAGGCTGAGACAAATGTGTTCGTATCCGGATTTTTCGTTGCATCGACTCGCAGGTAGCCTGGACGCACGAATTTAGAGAAATGAGCCATATTATACCCGCGTTTGCTTATGGTACCGTCCTCTTTCATCGGACCATACTGTCTGCGGATGTACCACCACACGTAGGCCTGGAAATCACCTTCTACCATGGCATTGTGCATGTGATAGGAAACTTCTAATGCTTCAGGCCAGCGGTCTGCTGAGTTGTTGTCACTGTTTGGAACATACACTTCAGTCATCCACAGTTCTTTACCGGCTCCTTTTTGCTTAAAGAGAGGGTAGGCAAAATTCGAAATCTGGGTTCCATACGTATGTGCTCCCAGAATGTCCATGTTGGCAAGTGCCTGCGGATCATTCAGGATTGGGTCGGATATGTTCTTTAAGTACTGGAAGGATTCAGGCGCCATGACTTTGGTACCTTGGATGGACCCGGCATTTTCTTTCATGAATCGAAGGATCTCTTGTGGAGTCCACCAAGTCCAGTCATGAGCATAATCCGGTTCGTTTTGTACAGAAATGGCATACAGATCTACGCCGTTATTTTTCATGTAGGTTACAAAGTCGTTCAGATGTTGCGCATATGCGGTATATTTGTCGTATTTCAGACGTTTGGCATTTGTGTCCCCATTGCGGTTGAATGTTTCAACCATGCTGCTTGGAGGATTCCATGGGGATGCAAATACAATAGCACCCTTTTCGATAGCCCGTTTGGCTGTGGCAACTTCACGATACCAGTTATTGGAATCTGGATCAACGTAGATTCTGAGAATGGAGAAGCCTAATTGATTCTGGTCATTACCAAAAGCAGTTTCACGTTGAGCGGGAGTCAGATCACCAATCCAGGCAGGAAGGTTAATGCCCCCAAAGCCCTTGATCAGCTGTTTTTCCGAGGACAAATTAATGTTGGCATCGCTGGCTGCTGACACATTTGTCGGGGTTAACATCAAAGGCAGGGCTGTTAAACAGGCCAAAAGAACATTAATCGTCTTTTTTAGTTTGAATTTCACTACTTTCATCCTCCTCGATAATAGTAAGTTACATAGAGAAACCGCAACCAGGAATAACAAACAAGAATAGCGGATTGTCTGGCATTTATTTTATGTAAACCCTTTCAAAACCTCCTCCCATAAATCATAGGATAGAAATGAAGCATAGAACCTCTTTCATTTGTTGATTCTACTAAATAATTCCTAAACTGAAAACCTGACAAATTACAGTATTTTTTCTAATTAATCTCTATTTTCTAACTGTTCAATGACAGTTCTTGTCTGAATGCTAAGGAGAAAACTGGAATGATGGAGATCTTCACTTGAGATAGAGGTCTTCAATGGCGGGGATATGATTATTAAGGAAGGGTTTGGCTTACATAATCCTCCCTTCATTATCAAACAATGAGATCACAGAAGTTACGGGGAGGGAATCATGATGAAGGTACAGAGAAAGATTTATCGATTCATTGCAGGTATCATGGCATTGTTGATTGTGTTCTACGCAGGCATATCGGCAGGAGGGCCTACAGCGGCAGCTTCAGAGTCCACATCGAATCACAAACGGTTAGCGATTATCATCGATGATGTTGGTAATGACATGAAGGGTACGGCAGAGATCCTGGCGATGCCAGTTAAACTAACGGTAGCGGTTATGCCTTTTTTGCCAACAACGAAAAAAGATGCGATGGCTGCACATGAAAAGGGAATGGATGTGATTGTGCACATGCCCATGGAACCCAAGAAAGGACGACCTGAATGGCTGGGCCCGGGTGCAATCACATCCAATCTAACAGATGAAGAAGTCCGCTCACGCGTGGAGAAAGCGATTGATGATGTGCCCCACGCCATTGGCATGAACAATCATATGGGTTCCAAAATTACTTCGGACAAACGCATCATGTCCATTGTGCTCGATGTATGCAAGGAGCGGGGCCTCTTCTTTGTAGACAGCCGTACGAACTTTCGCTCTGTGGTGGGGGAACTGGCCGTATCCAAAAATATGCCACCTGTAGGTAATGACATTTTCCTGGATGATCAAAATTCCAAGCAACACATTCGCAAGCAACTGGATCTGGCTGCTCAGCGTGCGATTGACAAGGATATCTGTGTTGTCATTGGTCATGTCGGTCATTCGGGGATGAACACATCCGCAGTAATTCGTGAATCCGTCTCCCGTCTGCAAAATCAGGTCCAATTTGTAGGGATTGGTGATCTGGTTCGAGATGTGTGGCAATGGCAGTCTGCTCCTACACTACCGACAGATAATAAATAATGCCATTGGCAATGGACTGGGCGATTCGTTTTTGCTCAGCGGGGTCATTCATTCTAGCTCGATCTGCCGCATTGCTCAAAAATCCGGTTTCGACGATGACGGCAGGTTGCTTCACGTAATTCAATATATAAAAGGGCTTGCCCCATACAACCCCGTGCTCCGTTCCGTACAACTTGTTCATGGCATCCTGAATGGATTGGGCCAGCAAATAACTCCTGCCTTCTTTCTGGTGCAGTACCACCGGGCCGTGTGCAGTAGATCGGGGACTCCAGTTCGCATGAATGCTGACCACGATATCTGTACTTACTTCTTCGCTAAGGCTTTTACGTTGGGCAAGATCTCTGGTATGACGGGAGCGGCTGTTCAGCCAGCGGTTCTCATCGCTAAGTGCATAATCACCAAGCCGATTGATGATAACGGCATAACCTTTGCTGCGAAGCAGGAGATAGACCTTTTGGCTAATCGCCAGGTTGATATCTTTTTCCAGCACACCTTGGGCTGACGTACCACCGTCAATACCCCCATGGCCTACGTCGAGCAGGATAACGGGTGCTGCAAAGGCATGATGACTTGAGCGATAAGCATCTCCATCGGTCACTGGCAACATGGATGGACTGTTCTGGGACGGGGCTGCTTTTCCATAAGCGACATGGGGCAGCATGGGAAGACAATGGAAGCTAATGAGCAAGGCCACCGAAGCGGTCAGCAGCTTATACATGGGAATACACACTCCTTCATGAAATAGGTACCGGATGCAGATTAAAGACTGTATGGATACCTTTGGCATTAGACTGTGCATTTTGAGGGTTTTCATACTCCTTTCAATAAAAAAATGTTTAACCATTGCACATCCTGCACACAATAGAACTATCGTAAGCTCCGTGAAAGTGCAGGAGCGAAGGAGGCAGAGGTTATGGCCAAAAGTGATGAGTTGGTAAAATACATTACGCAACGTGTAGTACATTATATCGATACGCCGAAGGATGAGCGGAAAGGTCGCACCAAAAGGAAAGAGCCGTGGGCGATGAAGTGGTTTGGTATGATCCCTTTCGCTGTATCCCTGTGGGTGGGGAAAAAGGAAAAAGAATTCGATACACAGTCTCATAAACGAAGTTCTTCGGGAAAAGGGTGACGATCCCTTACCTATTTCACTAATGGTAAACCAAAAGACGCAATCCCTTGATAAAATGGGAAGGCGTCTTATTTGTTGTTTTACAGGTTATCTGAATGTATCTTGAGAATTTGCTGATGATTAAGGATATACGATGTAAAAAAAGCCATCTTGCTGCAATGTGCCTAAAGGGACAAAGCGTTGAATGGATGATTTTCCACCTAGCGCTACATATAGAATAGACTCTGCTACCTGATCTGTATGCCACAGCTGATAACCGCTAACAGGTAGAGGACCGCCGTATACAACGTTACGATCACCCGCTGAGAAAACAATCTCTTGATTCTCCCCGTGTTGTATCACATCTTGTGCCCGGTCGGTTGCAACAGGTTTGGAGGTAATCCACAACAGATTGTCAGCAGGATTGAAGACGGGTCGCAGATGAAGTGGATCGACTGATAAAGATGGCGTTGTGGATAAATCAGTTATGCTGACAGAGGTCTGTTTGGAATCAGCCTCCAGCAGGTTCAGAAACTCTGACGGTAGTACATCTCCGTTGGTAGCATCAATATAAAGTGCAGGATGATTAGGTTGCTCCACTTTCCAATAAGCCAGCAGGGGAAGAGCATAACCAAGATGAAGCTCTCCTCCTCCAGCAAGTAATGCCTCAAGGTTCACATGTTGTCGATCTAAGGTTTGTCCAAGAAGTTCATTGTTGTATGGTGACTGTTCTCCATGACCATATTCACTAAGCGTCAACTGACCCTGCTCTGTGGCAGTAATAATCATATATCCGATCGGTTTACCTTCAAACTCAGCTTGTACGAGCCAGCTATGTAAACCCGGCCCCAGGGGGTAGAAGTCCAGGTCGGCGTTCTTCCAATGCACTTCGCCGTTAGCTGTACCAAGTGTAACAGCTTGTTGCTCTGCAAACCGTTGCACAGCAGCGGGAGCTAGCTTTTCATTCTGAATGGCATGATGTTTGGGACTATACTCAATTGATGATGCGGGGGATAGCGAAGAGGTTTTTTGTTCCTCTGCATTGGCTATCGACCAAAAAGAGAATAGGGCAAGACAACTGAGCAAGCCCAAGGTTATACAGGTTGTTTTCCGAGCGTTGTTCCAACACGTATGAAAGAATCGTTTCAAATTTACACCTACTTTTTCATTTATCCGTTACCTGAGCGGGTCCTAGTTTCATTCTAGGGGACAGGCTATGCAAAGGTTGCTGCAACCTGTCGGGCGGCTGATCATGAATAAACACTACTTTTGCCAGCATTTGCAGGAAAAGTAGTGTCTTCGTCTATCTTAAGTGAAACATGCCGCTGCTAATGGCAGTCACTTTCACTTTGGGTTCATATTGCCAGATCATCTCGGTCCGGCGTGTCTCATACTGCAGTTTCATAGCTTCGCGATCGATTACCGCCTGTTTTGCTTTCTCTTCTTCGGCATCTGTCTCGGAGTCGATCGGTACTGCGGCCTCTGCCGCCAGTTCTACATCTACTCCAATGGGTTTAGCGTTAGTTATATCCACAACTTTTATCAGTGGTGCAGGTGGCGTGCGGTCAGAATGGACATTCTCATTCTCCGTGTCTGAGGTTATGTTACCTGGTAATTCTACCTCAGGCGTATCTTCCCGGAGTACCGCCTCATAGTAGGTGTCCAACACGTCCAGCTCCAGATAAAGCCGCTCTTGGGCTTTCTCTGCCCAGCTATAATCGAGTTCCAGCAAGCGGTTCGTCAAATGAGATTCCAAAGCAGCTCCGGCATCAAATAACGAAACTTTAGCTGTCTGTACATGCATGTTCTCCGCAAGCCTCGGACTGAGATCACGTCGGTTCAGCTTAGTGCCGAATTTTTCTATAATTTCACCCGAGCGAAGGGAGATGCCGAGAAAATGCAATTCCTCCCGTTTCAAATCACAGGCGAATTCCACCTTGAAACACACACCAAGCCAAGGCTCATATACGGCTGGCGCTGTAGCCCGCAATTGCCGTTTGGCAGCCTGTTCGAACAGGTTCACGAAGGCACCGCCTTCACGGGCAGCGCCGAAAATCTGCTGCAGTCTGCGACTGCCATACACCACTTCTTCACGCAATATTCGTCCTGGTCCCAGCTGTGGAAGTGATGGCGTAATACCGAAGTAACGGCCTAGAATAGTTTCTTTTGGTGGCTCGCCTTGAGGACTGCTGTTGGTTACGCCATTCGTTCCATCAGGGTTAGTTCCAGCAGGAGGTGATGCTTGCGCAGCTTTGGCTTCTGCTGCCTCAATGGCCTGCTGATAACTGTCAGGATCAAATATAAATGTAAAGGACATTGTCTCAGCGGGTGCTCCGGTTCGTTCCACAAACCCCCAATAATAGGGGCGATTGGTCAACGCTTTGTCCGCCTCAGGCGAGAGTTTGACTGTAACATGGGCAGGGGAACGCTCCATAATCTGACAATCCAGTGCTTCCAGATAGGTGAGAACATAAGCCTGTACTTCATGGGGAGACATGGTCATGAGTTAGCTACCTCCTTTGCGAAGATCTAACAACCCGGATACGGCAGGCCCTTCATCTGAAACCTCACGTTGAATAGAGTTCAACGATTGTCCAAGTGAATCCATTTTGCGGCGAATATCATCATCAGTTTGTGATTCCAGCATGATTTTGTACAAACTTTTCTCAATAGACTCCTTCTTCTCTAACCGTTCCAGAATGACATCCAGCCCGCCGATCACCATCTCAAACATATTGATCTTCTCATGCAGCAGATTCAAAATATGTTCCTCAATGGTTCCAGTCGTGGATAAATTGAAGATGTTCACGTCATTTTGCTGTCCCAGCCGGTGTACCCGACCGATCCGCTGCTCAACCCGCATAGGGTTCCAAGGCAAATCAAAGTTGATCATATGATGGCAAAATTGCAGATTAATGCCTTCACCACCCGCTTCGGTTGCAATCATGGCCTGCACACGCCCGCGGAAGAGATCCATCATCCAGTCTTTTTTGCCTCGATTCATGCCACCCCGATAGGGTACAGCCGTAAGCCCATTGTTGCGGAAATAGTTTAGCAGATACTCCTGCGTGGCCCGGTATTCAGTGAAGATAATTACTTTTTCATTCATGTTCCGAACCAGCTCCATCGTTTTCTCCGCTTTGGTATTCTCCTTGATCGCTTTAATATGGGCAACGAGTTCCCAAATCTTGTCCCGAAGGGGAGAGTCCAGCGGAAGTTTCTTCGACAGATTAACCAGCGTCACGAATACAGCATCCCGACTGCTGCACACTTCACGCTGCAATGTAACAAGGGAGAGCATGCTGCTCAGGTTACCGCCAGCTTCCTGGTACTGGTCTTTAACAAAGGAAGTCACGCCATCATAAAGCGCTTGTTCTTCGGGCGATAGTTGCAGATTCACGTTGGAGACATTCCGTTTGGTAAATTGAACAGGGCCTTCGCCGCGGCGGTTACGAATCATGACTTTGGATAACTCGTTCTTAAGCTGTTCCTGATTTTTCGGAACTCGTTTGTCTACAACAAAGTTGGCCGCAAAGTCACCCTGACGACCCAGTTGACCGGGCTTCAGCAGGTTGATCAGATTGAACAATTCACTCATATCGTTCTGCACAGGTGTAGCTGTAAGCAACAGACAATACTTTTTGCGCAATTTGAGCATGAATTGATAGTTGGTTGTTTTCTTGTTTTTGAGTTTATGAGCCTCGTCAATAATAATCATGTCGTAGTCGGTATTCAGCAGCATATCTTTATGTGGGTCACGTTTGGCTGTATCCATGGAAGCAACAACCACTTCATTCTGCCAGGAATAGGCCTTTTTCTGAGCAATAGCAGGGATGCCAAATTTTGAATTCAACTCCCGTACCCATTGCAACACAAGAGAGGCTGGCACGAGAATGAGTACCTTGGATACGAGACCCCGAACCATATATTCTTTCAGAATGAGACCGGCTTCAATGGTTTTGCCCAGACCCACCTCATCGGCGAGAATGGCCCGGCCTGACATTTCAAATAATACTCTGCGAGCAGTGTCCATCTGGTGAGGGAGTGGGGTAAGGCCTTGTAGATGCTTGAGACATTGGATCTCGTCAAAATTGGGAATCAGGTTGGTCTCTTCGGCTTGAATGCCCAGTTGGAAGAGTCGATAATCCCCCCAAGGACCTCCTTTATCCAGTCGTGATTCTAATTGATTAATCCAAGTCCGATCAAATTCTAAAGGAACGGGCAGCTCGGCTACAGGTTGATTCGTGTGATGCGGGTTTTTCCGGTTCATGGTGTTTCCTCCCCTGCCATACGTGATGACGTTTTATTCGTAGGTAATAGTATGGACGAATGAGAGTCAGTTCATAACTATGTGGGTTCAAATAAGGAATATTTACACTTGTCACTCCGATGACAGAATAACCTTCAATCGCTGTTATCCCCAGATTTTTTTTGATTCCCTTGTCCAAAGGGGGAAAACCCGGGGATAGCGTATGCTTTCGATGCAGCTTTCTTTCAGAAAGCTTTTAGGCCAACGCTTCGCTTCTTCAGGTTATTTCTGTCCTCTCCGTTCTTGTGTAAAAAGTTTAGTTGAACCAATGTGAACTACAGTTTATTTACAAGAAGCTTGTCCGTGTTTAGGGAGTCTATAAAATAAGGTCTGTGATAAAAGTCGTATGGAAAATCAATATATGGTGTAATATACTGGTTTTATATCACTATATGTGGTGTTTCATCATAATTTACTTCTATAGTGAAAATGGAGCTTTATGCCGGGGAGGTTGAATGTAGCGATGAAATCGAACCAACGATCGTACCAATTAGAAGGACTTAGCGAAAAAATATTCCTGGACCGATACGCCTGGAAGGACGCTGATTCGAATCATGCCAAGGTCGGAGATGTGGTATTGGTATTAACGAAGGATGATCCGAAGTTCCCAACCAAGGAAGTGGGCGAAATCATAGAACGTCAGGGTCAGCTTGTACAGGTAAGGACTCGAAGCGGAGAGATGATTGAGACAAACGTGGAGAAATTGACACTCAACATAGAAAAAACTCCAGAAGAGATGTGGGACCGTCTTGCCAAAGCGATGGCTTCTGTAGAATCCACAGCTGATCAGCGGGCGAAGTGGGAGTCCAAGTTCCGCTCTGTGTTGGAAGATTGGAAGTTAGTACCCGGAGGCCGCATTGCTGCGGGCGCGGGGGCAAGCGATGAGCTGACACTTTTCAATTGTTATGTCATTCCGTCTCCGCAAGACAGTCGGGGTGGAATCATGAAGACTTTGACCGAGATGACGGAGATTATGGCACGTGGGGGAGGTGTTGGCATTAATTTGTCCTCTTTGCGTCCTCGCCGAGCGGTGGTGAAAGGTGTCAACGGATCATCCAGCGGTTCCGTATCGTGGGGCGGATTGTTCAGTTATACGACTGGACTGATTGAACAGGGCGGAAGCCGCCGGGGTGCGCTCATGCTGATGATGAATGACTGGCATCCAGATGTGCTTGATTTTATTACCGTGAAACAAACGATGGGGCAGGTGACCAATGCCAATCTGTCTGTATGTGTGAGCAACGCATTTATGGAGGCTGTCAAGCAGGACGGAGATTGGGACTTGGTTTTCCCCGATACGAACGATCCGGACTACGACATCGAGTGGAACGGGGATATGCAGCAATGGAAAGCCGCAGGTCATTCGGTGGTGCACTATCGTACACTGAAGGCGCGCGAAATCTGGCATACCATTATTGAATCAGCCTGGAAATCGGCAGAGCCCGGTGTGGTATTCATGGAGTACTACAACCAGATGTCCAACAGCTGGTACTTCAATCCGATTATCTGTACTAATCCTTGCGCAGAACAGGGTCTGCCTGCCTGGGGTGTATGTAATCTGTCTGCCATTAATCTGTCCAAATTCTACGATGAAACAAATCATGATGTGGCATGGGATGAACTGGCGGAAACCACTCGTATCTCGACTAGATTTTTGGACAATGTCATCGATGCAACACCATATCATTTTGAGGAAAATAGACTGAATCAGCAGCGTGAACGCCGGGTTGGGCTTGGCACCATGGGACTGGCAGAGCTGATGATTAAGCTGCGTATTCGATACGGCAGTCCTGAATCTCTTGTTTTTCTGGATAGACTGTATGGATTCATGGCGAAGGAGGCCTATCTGGCATCGGCAGAGATTGCAGCAGAGAAGGGAGCTTTCCCAGCTTTTGAAGCTGAACCGTATTTACAGAGTGGATTCATGAAAAACATGGTTGCGACGTACCCTGAAGTGGGAGAGGCCATCCGTAAACAGGGCATTCGAAATGTCACACTGATCACACAAGCGCCAACGGGAAGTACAGGTACGATGGTGGGCACATCAACAGGTATTGAGCCGTATTTCGCCTTCAAGTATTTCCGTCAAAGCCGTCTAGGTTATGATGAACAGTTCGTACCGATCGCACAAGATTGGCTGGATGAACATCCTGGTGAAGCTTTACCAGACTATTATGTGACGGCGATGGATTTGTCGGCTGAGAATCACATACGGGTGCAGGCAACGATTCAGCAATGGGTGGATAGTTCGATCTCGAAGACGGCCAACTGTCCGGCTGATTTTACAATGGAGGATACGGCTGAGCTGTACGAACTGGCCTTCGACCTTGGCTGCAAAGGAGTAACGATATACCGTGATGGCAGCAGGGATGTGCAGGTGTTGTCCACGTCGAAGAAGGAAGAGACCCAAGGTGAAGATCAGAACACGGCGGAAGCTGAAGAGAAGACAGTCGTATCTGCTATAGAAAACCCGAATAATGCTGAAGTACAGGCAAGTGATGGAACTTCGAATAGCCAGGTTGGTGTTAGAACGCATTCTTCCGATCAAGCCCCGTCCTCTTCTACAGTGCTGGATAAACAATACAGAAGCCGTCCTCAAGTACTGCGCGGTGCGACATACAAAATCAATACGCCATTCGGGATGGCTTACATTACGATCAATGATCTGGAGGGAACGCCGGGTGAGATCTTCCTGAACGTGGGCAAAGCGGGATCGGACGTGTTTGCCATGGCTGAGGCACTCGGTCGAGTATGCTCTCTGTTCCTTCGATACGGAGATCATGGGCACAAGGTTGAACTGTTGATCAAACATCTCAAGGGAATCGGTGGTTCGGGAGCGATTGGCTTCGGGGCCAACCGGGTGGAATCGATTGCTGATGCAGTCGCCAAAGCATTGGAATGTCATGTACAGAGCGATGTGCAGGAGAACGAAACTGGAGCATTAATAGAACAGAATCAAGTGGAGAGCACGTATCCAGAAGTGGAGGATCAGAAAACCTTTATCGAATCGAGAGATTTATGTCCTTCATGCGGCTCGGCATCCCTGATGAATGTGGAAGGTTGCAAAACATGCAGCAACTGTGGGTACAGTAAATGCAATTAAATATCTTTTGAAAAAAAGAGAAAAAGAAAGGCACTCCTGACTCCATTACGAAGTCAGGAGTGCCTTTTTGTCATTTAGATAACTAACACCAATCTTGGCATCGATCTGCAAGTGATTGCAATTCATTAAATACAACACCAGCATGGTAGCCGTCGCACACGGCGTGATGTAACTGAACGGATAAGGGAAGATATACTTTATCATTCTGTTGAACATATTTCCCCATCGTGAAAATAGGCAACAAGTAGGTTCCCTCGTTGTAAATATTCAGATTAAATGCCGTAAAGTTCACCCAAGGAATACTGGAAACGGGAAAAGTATTTGGCGGTTCAGTGGGTTTGGCAACAAATTGTTTGTGATCTTTGTAATTCTTCATATCTTCCAGATAACGAATGTGGAACGTCTCGAAATCTTCATGGAATGCTGTCCAGATCGTTGAGAAACTCTTGTTGTCCTCATGAAAAATCGTATAATTCGGAGACATTTCGTCCCAGTAGCCCAATCTCCCCTCGGCATCAAAACAAGTTCGAAATTCCCTGTGTGCATTGACGACCGTAGAGATCATATGAATAAGAGCCGGATAGAACTTCAATCCTTTAAGCTTCAGTTCGTTGATCAATAGAGTGATATCCAGATTAGCAGTTATGCTGTAGGTACATCTGACCTGATTCAAGTAGTGGTCAAAGTATGGCTTTCGATCCCACTGATCTAACACGATTGAATTAAACATAAGTTATAACCTCCTAAATTTGAATAATGGATTTATTTAGGAGGTATATTTGACTGATTTGACCATATCCTATCACATTCCCAGTATCGTATTTTTAGAAATTGACCATTTCAGTATACCATGATAGTGAATATGTCGCTTATAGCGAAATCGTCTGCAAAACGCTTTTTCAACCTGTTTCTTTCCTTTATAATTAAAATTGTCTTTATAACGAAGAAGAGAGGGGATTAGATGCGTCAGCCGATAGAAGAACCTATATTTTATTCTTATCCTGGAATGGTAGCGGTGGTGACTTCACGTCATGAGGGAGTTCAGAATGTGATGGCGTCCGGATGGCATACATACATCGGATCATCACCAGGCGTATACGGCATCTCCCTTCGTAAGGAAACATACTCCTATGAACTCATTGAGAAGAGTGGCGTATTCGGTGTTCATTTCCTGCCAGGTCATCGATCGGAGTGGATTCAAGCTGCAGGAACGTTCAGTGGGAGAGATACGGATAAATTCACAAGATTCGGCATTCCGTATGAGGAAGGAATCAAGGTAAGTGTACCCATTTTGACAGATGCTTATTTTGCTTATGAATGCAAGGTTATGGAGATTACGACATATGGTGACCATGAATGGATTGCAGGCGAAGTATTGCAGCGATATCAGGATCAGAAGTACTTTCTGGAGAATGGAATGGTTGATCTGGAGAAGTTGCAAATTCCAATGTACACAGGGCGTTCAGCATACCGGATCATGGATGCGAGGACAGAAGAAAAGATTCACCCGTTCCACCTCTAGGGTCCTAGGCAAGAAGAAGCAATTATGAGCAAAACTTTCAATCCGGTCTGACATAGGTTTATAATGGATATTGGCTGCTGAGCAAGTCGGCAGCCTTTTGTTATGAATTCAATTGTTTCAATCGATGTGTGCGTGGGTATGCTGGTTTGCGCAAGTGAGACAGGTAATTTTAGCCACTCGATGAAAAGTACTATATTTAACGACAAAATTAGAGTATGATTTTACAGCTATATGAGCTGGCAGGAAAGGTTACATCGGTTTAATCGTTTGTAACTATTCCTGTAAAGTATGAGGCTTATTTCGGGCGTATAATGCTAAACGTGAACTCACGAATGAATATAAAGAATATTTTAATAATTAAACTTAATGGACAGGCAACTCGTCTTCTTTAAGATTATAGAATTCACACAGAATGTCGCATCATCGGATCGTGCTTCGAACAGAAGCTTTTCTTATGTTGTAAATGAAAGATGGAAGGTGCAATACGTATGTTAATGACAACCAGAACGATCAGGAGTTCCTTTATGCCCCCAACACCGATGTTGTTGACTCACAGTAACAAGGAGGGGCATGCATGTCACAATCGTTAAATCGTAAGAGACATATGAACGGACTTGACGGCTTGCGAGCCATCGCTGTACTTGCGGTAATCGCGTATCATCTGAATTTGGATTTTATTCCGGGCGGACTGCTCGGTGTAGGTATATTTTTTGTTCTCTCGGGATATTTAATTACAGATATTCTCGTGTCACAGTGGCAGGAACATGGACGCATTTCACTCGGTGATTTCTGGGTAAGACGGGTAAGGCGTTTGCTTCCAGGCATGCTGACCATGACAGCTGTGGTGATGATCTGGTTGGCTTGTACAGATCCATCCCGGCTTGCTGCACTTCGTGGTGATATCGTTTCGGGTGTATTATACATAAGCAATTGGTGGTATATCTTTCACAACGTTTCCTATTTCGAAAGTTTTGGCCCTCCATCACCGTTTGGACATTTCTGGTCACTGGCTGTGGAAGAGCAATTTTATCTTATATGGCCTCTTCTACTGATCGCAGCAATCGTAGTGTTCAAAAGAAAGGGATGGCTGGTCGTTTTCATTGTCGTCGCAGCTGAATTATCTGCTGGCGCAATGGCCATCATGTATAATCCGGATTTGGACCCGAGCCGTGTATATTATGGAACAGACACGCGGGCATTTGCACTGCTTGCTGGTGCTGCGCTTGCCGTGGTATGGCCTAGTCGCAAGCTATCGAACTCTCTGTCTGGCATGATCCGGCTTGTGCTCGATGTGTCGGGACTTGCTGCGCTCGCTTTGTTAATCTACATGATGCTGAACAGCAGTGAATACGATCCGTTTCTGTATCAAGGGGGCATGGTGCTTCAGGCTATCGCAACAACGTTGCTGGTAGCGGTGTTGGCTCACCCATCGTCTTTACTGGCACGTATCATTGGCGCGAAGCCATTACGCTGGATCGGAGAGCGATCCTACGGATTATATCTGTGGCATTATCCTGTCATTATGTTAACCAATCCCGCGGTGGATACGGGAGGAGCACATCCTGTACGAATCATTTTACAGGTTGCTGTAACGGTTGTACTGGCCTCATTGTCCCTTAAATATATTGAAAATCCGATTCGGTACAATGGATTCCGTGATTCTTGGTCCCGATTATGGGGAAGAGGGCGGTCATCGATCGGTATACGTAACGTATGGTGGAAGCGGGCAGGTCTGTTGATGACGATTCTGCTGTTGTCCTATACGGTATCTCAGATGATGGTCTCACATGCAGCGAACTCCGACTCCCATTCGGTATCGATGTCCAACACATTAAATGGAGAGAATTCCGTAGCGGAGGAACAGGGACAGGATGTGTTGCCAGCTATTACAGGAACGTCAGGCTCTGGCCAAAAGAACGATGCTCATACCCATAAACCGGAAGCAGGAACGAAAGATGATCCGGGGAAAAATGAGAAGCCAACAGGAGAGCCTGCTCCAGACTCAAAACCTGACGACCAAGACAATTCAGTGAATGCTGGCAAGGACGGTCAGTCTGAAGATAAGCCGGCTGATGACTCCGTGACGAACGAGAATGATACACCGGATGACGCCGGATCGAATCAATCCGATAATACGGATCATACGGATGATGCACCTGATTTATCTCAGGACAATGAAGAAACGGCTCCTCCTGCTCAGGATGGCAAGGTTCATTATACCGTCATTGGAGATTCGGTGATTTTGGATGCAAAACCGTATCTGGAGCAAAGTATATCAGGAGTGTATGTGGACGGACATGTCGGTCGTCAGATGTGGCAGGCAGGCGATGTATTGGAAGGTCTGAAGCAAAACAACCAAATGGGCAGCAAAGTGGTGCTGGAGCTCGGGACGAATGGTTCCTTTAACTCCAAAAACTTGAATGCTGTGCTTGATTATCTGAAGGATGAGGATCAGGTATATCTGGTTACTGTGCGCGTACCTCGTCCGTGGGAACGAACGGTGAACAGGGCGTTGAATGAGGCAGCATCCAAATACAGCAATGTCTCGTTAATTGACTGGAACAGTGCAAGTGAGGGACATGACGAATATTTTGAAAAAGATGGCGTACATCTCACTACGCAAGGGTCCGAAGCTTTTGCAGAACTGGTGAAGAACAGTATCCAATAATACGCAATCCATATTTAATACGATTTAGCACTTATTCATTATATATAGCCTGGGGTGAAGCTACCGACGGCTGCAACAAGAAAGAGCTCTCATTATGAGGGCTCTTTTTATATGTTATGAACAAATAAGTCAGCAAAGTAAGTTTCAAACAGGGGAACCGATATTTTTCACCCCTGCATCCGTGGATCGTCACCTTACGGTATGATAGCGTTAACATTTACAATAAGTGTATTCAAATCGCCGAGGGGGATTATAGAGATGTTGAAAAAATGGCTTTCGGGTTTCCTGGCAATAACATTGTTCTCCATTATTCTGGCTGGCTGTGCTGGCGGGGACACTTCAGAAGGAGGCAGTGGGAATGACAAAGTAACCGTCACACTCTGGCACAACTGGACCGGACAGGATGCAAAGGCGGTTGCGATGCGCAAAATTATTGAAGATTTTCGCACGGCGCATCCAGATATTGAAGTTGTGGATGAAGGCCTGCCAACAGATGGTCTCAAAACCCGGCTTCGTACGGTGGCCGCTGCCAATGAGATGCCAGACCTGTTCGTGATGTGGCCGGATGCCATGACGAAGGAATTTGTCAAAGGGGATCTGCTACAGCCCATTAATGCAGAGCTGGACGCAAAGCCGGAGTGGAAAGATAACTTTATCCCAAATGCACTGGACGGATACACTGTGGACGGGAATATCTACTCCGTGCCGATGAATCTGGCGCCAAGTTCCTTCATTTATTACAATGAAGCTCTTTTCAAACAGTACAACGTAAAAGTACCTGAGACGTGGGCGGAACTGGAACAAGCGATTGCTACTTTTAATCAAAATAAAGTCATTCCCATGGCACTTGGCAACAAAGCCAACTGGGTAGCTCAATCAACGATATTCAGTACACTGGCTGATCGAATTACCGGCACAGACTGGTTCTTGAAAGCGGCAGCACAAGAGGGTGCAAGCTTTACCGATCCACAATTTATTGAAGCCTTGAACAAGATGCAGGAGCTTGGCAACACCAAAGCATTCCAAGATGGATTCAACAGTATCGATGAGACACAGATGATGCAGCTTTATTTCCAAGGTAAGGCAGCGATGGTCATGAACGGCGGATGGGCCTTGGCAAATCTGGTGAACAATGCACCTGAAGAGGTGTTGAACAACACACATATTACGATTCTTCCTCCAGTGGACGGAGGTCAGGGTGAACCAAGAACAACATCCGGTGTAGTAGGAACCGGGTTGGGTGTAAGTAAAAAGCTGAGCGGTGCACAAAAAGAGGCAGCGATGGAGCTGTTCTATGCGCTGGCAGGACCTGATGGTCAGAAGGCCACATTGGATAGCAGCACATTGGTGAGTTACAAGATTGATCTGGACAAAACCAAAGCACATCCATTGTTCGTAGAATTATATGATCTGATGCAGGAAGTGAAGATCACGCCAGTATACGATTCCAAGCTGGGATCGGCAACGGTTGAGGTTATTAATAATGCATTGCAAGAGTTGCTTATGGGCGGCAAGGCCGAAGACATTGCAGCCAAAATTCAGGCGGCTCAAGCCAATGCAGTTAGTCAGTAACCATTCGTTAAAACCCCTTCCCGGCAGGGGAGGGGTTTTAAGTATGAATGGGACAGTCAGTTACAAGTTGGTAAAGGCATTTATGGAAGGGAAGTGAACAGATGAACGCACTGCGCAGTCGGCGTTTTATTATGCTGGGGCTGGCCCCGGCAGTCATCATTTATGCATTGTTTGTATTTGTACCGGTCGTGTGGTCGGCATACTACGGTTTCTTCAACTGGTCCGGCATTGGCGCATCCAAATATATTGGTGTGGATAATTACATTGAGATCTGGCATGATCCTGTGTTCTGGCGAGCACTGAAAAATAACGTTATTTTTGTGTTGGCATCGGTATTTGGACAAATTCCATTAGCGCTGATGTTGGCGGTCATCTTACACAAAAGTAATCCGTTACAGCGGTTTCTGCGCTCAGCCGTATTTCTGCCGATGGTGTTATCCACTGTCGTTATCGGTATGATCTGGCAGTATATCTATCATCCGCAGATCGGGATATTGAACTTTCTGCTGGACGCACTGGGGCTGGAAAGTTGGAAGCTGCAATGGCTTTCCGATGACAAGATTGCCATTTTCTCATTGGTACCGCCGCTGCTCTGGAGCTTTGTCGGGTTGTATCTGATTATCTTCATCTCGGCGTTGCAGAATATTCCCGGCGAGATTCATGATGCTGCCAAAATAGACGGTGCTTCAGGAATTCGGAAACTGGTATCGGTCTCTTTGCCCATAATCTGGGGTACGGTTCAGGTAGCGATCATTCTATGTATTTCGGGTAGTCTGAAATCATTCGATCTGGTCTACATCATGACCAAGGGTGGTCCGGCACATGCGACGGAACTGCTTGCAACGTATATGTACAATTCAACCTTTACAACATACCGATATGGTTTTGGTAGTGCGATCTCCACAACCATCGTACTGATCTCCCTGCTGCTGATCGGAACAAGCCAGTGGCTAACTAGTCGCAAACGAAAAGAGAATCAATAGAGAGGAGGAGTTATCATGCGCGTGACACCTGTATCCATGCCATCACCTCGAAGCAGCTCGGGCCATCCGATTCGCCGTCTACGTAGCGGAATTGTTTGGACGCTGCTAACGGTCTATGGTATTTTAACATTGTATCCTTTCTACTGGCTCGTGATTAGTGCATTCAAAACAAATGAAGATTTCTATAGCAGGCCCTTTGGTCTTCCGGAAAACTGGAATGTTGCCAATTTCAGCAATGCATGGGAAAGCTCCAGGCTAGGGACCGCTTTTGGCAATTCACTAATCGTATCGGTGGGGTCACTTATTCTGACGCTGTTTATTGCAGCGCTGGCTTCATTCATCCTGGCTCGTTTCCAGTTTCGCTGGAAAGGGTTAATCATGACCTTCTTTGTTGTTGGTATGCTCATTCCGATCCATAGTACGCTTGTCCCCTTATTTATTCTAATGAAACAGATGTCCTTGCTAAATACGTACTGGGCCTTAATATTACCTTATACGGCTTTTGCATTGCCTACGGCCATTTTTGTGCTTACTGCTTATCTGACAAGTGTTCCACGTGATATTGAAGAGGCAGCTTTTATTGATGGAACAGGACTTTGGGGGCTGTTTACCCGGATCATGTTACCCATGTCCGTACCTGCGTTGTCTACGGTTACGATCCTGAGTTTCTTGCATGCGTGGAATGACTTTTCTTTTGCGCTTGTATTCATCAACAAAACCGGATTAAAAACGTTACCGCTGGCTATTGCGAACTTTGCGGATGGATATCAAACCGATTACGGATTAACGCTAGCTGCCATGACCCTGTCGGTCATTCCAACCATTATCTTGTATCTCGTATTCCAGGAACAGGTTATGAAAGGCATGACAGCAGGAGCTGTCAAAGGATAAGCGAAAGCGCATCCAGAGGAGGAGAAACGTTTGGCACGCTGGTTCACATCTTCGTTACAAAGGAAGCTATCGGTCGTCGTGACGGCTTCAATGATTGTGCCATTGCTGGCCTTGGGCCTGTTCGCCTTTCTGATCTCTTCCCGCATCACAGAGCAAAAAACAAAGCTGTCCGGCATGGATACGCTGAAACAGGTGGAAGCAAATCTTCGTTATATGTTGCAGGATGCCGAGAATCTCTCCATTTTCCTGATTGGAGAACGGGACATCCAGCAGTATCTTAGCCACAATGAAGATCATGAGCTGGACCGGGTGGATATCCTGGGCAGGATGACCAATCTGGCTGCTTCCAAGAAATATATTGCGAACATCGCCATATATCCAAGCCGATTCGATGCCACATTGTCTACGGCTACTTGGTATGAATCCAATGAATCCAATGAATCCAACCTTTCGTATCCCTCTGTTCCAAGCGGTGAAGCAGTCAAACAATGGACAGGGGTATACCCGGTGCAGAATTACGCGGGTATTCAAAATGTGATCACATTGGTTCGGCCAATCCGCAGTATCCATGATTATCGACCCATCGGCTGGTTAGCTATTAGTCTGGATGAGAAGGCCATATCCAAGGGATGGGCCGCTCTGGGATTAGGCAGAGGGCAAGGCAGACTGGAGCTCATCGGCAGTTCTGGAGAGATTCTGTCTTCGATGGACAAATCCCGGCTTGGACTTAAGTTGGAAGGTGTCGAACCAGGGATTACAACGTTAATTCAGGATGGCGGTAGCGGAACCACCACGTATGGCAGTGGTGACGATAAACGGACGTTGCTCTATTATCCGGAAGAACTGACCGGTTGGACGTTGGTCGGAACGGTTCCCTATGACCAGTACAAGTCGGAGAATCGGTATATCCTTATTCTAACCGGGTGTGCCGTTGCGATGTCTGCTGTGATTAGTGCTGGCTTGGTCTGGTTTACGGTGCGGCGTGTGACGAGGCCGCTTCGTGTGCTTACCAGACATCTGTCCCGAATTGATCCGGAGCGTCCTCTTCCGCTGTTCCGGTCTGAAAGTGATGACGAGATTGGCAGGCTTGGGGAGAGTTACAATCTGCTCGGTGCACATATTCAGTTATTGAAGGAAGAGGTTATTCGAGGTGAAGCTCGCAAAAAAGAGGCAGATCTTCGAGTGCTTCAGGCGCAGATTAACCCGCACTTTCTCTATAACACGCTCTCTTCCATTCACTGGATTGCCTTAATGTCTGAAGAGAAGAGAATTGCGGATATGGTTGAGGGCCTGAGTGATTTTCTGCGTATCAGCTTGAATAATGGTCAGGATTACTGCCCTGTGGAACAGGAGATTGCTCATATTCGCCATTATGTGCGTGTGCAGTCGATTCGTTTCCCTGATCAATTTGTGTTGCATTATATCGTAGATCCAGCGCTTGAGAAGCGAATGATGCTGAAGTTATTGCTGCAACCGCTTGTTGAGAACGCCATGATTCATGGCATTCAGCCCAAAGCAGGCGTGGGCACCATCACCATAATGATTCGTAAGGACCCGGATAATGAACAGATGAATGTGCTGGTGCTGGATGATGGTGTTGGCATGGAGCCGGACAGACTGGAGCAATTAAGGATAAGTATTAGGGAATGGAAGGGAAAACAGCCGGAAAAACAGCTAAACCAAGGCGGTTATGGGCTCTGCAATGTAAATGAGAGACTGCTGCTCCATTATGGAGCGGATGCACAGCTTGAAGTAGACAGCAGGGTTGGGGGAGGTACCCGGATTTCGTTTTCCATTCCAATCTTGGAGGGTTCGCCATGAGACTATTAATTGTTGATGATGAAGTGATTATCCGTACAGGGCTTGCCAGCGTTATCGCTTGGCATGAACTCGGAATTGAACTTCTTCAACCTGCTGCCTCGGCAGAGGAGGCGTTAACACGCATGGCTGAGGAACGTCCGCATATCCTGATGACGGATATTCGGATGACAGGCAGATCAGGGCTGGAACTGGCAGAAGAGGGCCTGCGATTGTTACCTGAGCTGGAGGTCATTATTTTGTCCGGATACGATGACTTTTCTTATGCCCAACAGGCGATTCGCCAAGGCGTTACAGATTATCTGCTCAAAACAAGCAAGCCGGAAGAGATCATCAAAACCGTATTACAGGCCAAACAGCGAATCACGGAACGTTGGGCAGAGAAGTCCAAAGAGGGCCAGCTTATGCGGGAGAATCGAGAGCGGTTATTTGCTGGATGGATCATTGATGGTGACACCGCTTCGGGTCATTTCCCTTCATTTTTACGATCTGATGCTGGAAAAGAGGCAGGGGTTGTTGGCTTTGATGATGAACAGATTCTCAGACAAGTCATTATTGTTCGAGCAGAGGGTTGGGATCGATCCTCGGATGCGCTATTACGATTTGCGGTGCAGAATACCCTGGAGGATATGTTACCTCGTGCCATTGCTCATGTAGAGAAACAGCAAATTATCTGTGTAGTTTCATGGCCGCCTGTGGAACATGAAACTACATTCAGGCTGGAGAGTGCATTACGTCGGGTGGAGCAATTACTGAAGTGCACCCTGCGCGTAGCGGTGGGTCTGCCAGTGCGTGGATATGCAGATCTGCACGAAAGCTACATTACTGCCTCGGCTGCATTCCGATATCGGGGTTTGATGGATGATAAAGTATGGCATTATGAGCACGTTCAGAATCGCCAAGGTGGTAAAACTGTACTTACGCACGAAGAGGAGACCAGACTTGGTACAATATTGCTGGATAATGATTCAGTCACGTTAACGACTTGGACGCGGGAACTTGTGGCTAATCTGATTACAGAACCGGAGGTCACACCAGAATCGTTCAGTGCTTGTTTACACTCGGCCGTCATTGCAGGTCATCGCTGGCTGACTCGCACAATGCGAGCCACAGGGCGTGAAGAACCCGCAAGGCTCGAGCCCTGGTTGCCGGAACCGGATGCCGAAGCTGCGGAGCTCGGGGATATGCTGTTCCATCATCTGTATGGTCTGATGCATGTCTATCATAGCCGAATGGGTCAGGGACAGGCTGCCCATGTGCAGAAGGCTATTGGTTATATTGAATCATCATTGGCGCAGGATATTAATTTACAGCTGGTAGCTGGACATGTTCATTTGCATCCGGGTCACCTCAGTGAGCTGTTTAAAAAAGAAATGGGTGTGACCTTCGGAGATTTTGTCACCGATATGCGTATACGAAGAGCGATGGATATGCTCGCGGTGTCTCCAGCGAAGGTCAGTGAAGTCGCTGCCATCAGCGGCTACGAGGACGTGAAATATTTTAGCAGACTGTTCAAAAAACATACCGGCAAAACCCCGAGTGAATATCGCGAAGAGGCAATGTCGTTCAAGCCTTCGGGAAGTTAGAAATGAGCAGATTAGGAAACATGTCTTGCCTTATTGCAAACGTTTTCGATATGGTATTACTCAGGGTTATTGGAGAGTGAGGGCATACGGATGAAGACCTATAGTTCAAGTCAGGATTTATCGGGACAATGGAAGATACAACATTTTGAAGTTGGAGAGAAGCGGGCAATGGATGTGGCAGCAGCTGCGCTGGATGACCGTTTCTGGATTGGGGCTGAAGTGCCTGGCGATGTACATGCTGCACTGGTTGAGCGCAGTATCATTGATCCGCCCTATTACGGACATAATGATGCCAAAAGTCGCTGGATTGAGCAGAAGGAATGGTGGTACCGCACAACCTTCAATCTGGTGAGCGATGCAGAGACAGAGGAGCACTTTGAATTAGTGTTCGAAGGATTGGATACGTTTGCAACGGTATATGTCAACGGCCATGAGGTCGGGAAAACGGCCAATATGCTTATGTCACATACGTTTAATGTAACGTCTCTGGTACGCAGCGGCTGGAATGCGATTGCTGTCAAGTTTGATCCGCTTCACCTGCATCACCGGGACAAAGAAACCTTTGACTGGTCCTCGTATACGAAGGAACGGCCATGGTTGCGAAAAGCAGCGATGAATTTTGGCTGGGACTGGGGTCCACGCATGGTTACGGTGGGGATCTGGGGTGCGGTAAGGCTGGAAAAACGAACAATCGCCAAGCTGGAAAATGTGTATGCTCGTACGGAATCAGTCAGTTCAGAGTTGGCAGTCTTACATGTCACAGCGGATGTGAAGTCGGTCTTGTCTTACCGTAGCAGACAGAAACGTGAGCAGGCTGTGGTTGCGACCTGTAATGTTCGTCTGTTGGATCGCAGTGGACACGAGGTGGCAAGTGTCACTGAACTACCCGTAGAGGGTGGTATAGCAGATGCCACATTAAACGTTACGTCACCACAGTTATGGTGGACTCATGATCTGGGTGAACCTTATCTGTATACGCTGGAGGTTACATTATTCGCAAATGGCGTTGAAGTGGATCGTTATAACGAGCCTTATGGGTTACGAACGATTGAGCTGGCTCTTCACAATGAAAGGGGTGAAGATGCATTTACTTTTATTCTGAACGGAGTCAAAGTATATGCCAAGGGTGCCAACTGGATTCCGGCTGATCATCTGATTGGTGCCATACCAAACTCCCGGTATCGTGAGCTTGTCGAGCTGTCGGTGGAAGGGCATATGAACATGTTGCGTGTCTGGGCTGGTGGTATATATGAGAAGGATGTCTTCTACGATGAGTGTGATCGGCAAGGGGTGTTGGTGTGGCAGGATTTTGCATTTGCGAATGCACTGTTCCCGGATTTCAATCGTGATTTCATGGATAATGTACGGCAAGAGGTAGAAAACAATGTCTTACGTCTGCGTAACCGTGCCTCGCTTGCCCTCTGGTGTGGGAATAATGAAATAGATTGGCTCTATGATATGAAGTCTGCAAGTGGAGATATTACCAGCCCGTTCTACGGTGAACAGATCTATCATGAGCTAATCCCTGAAGTGCTAGAGCGATTGGATCTGTCTCGTCCGTACTGGCCTTCTTCGCCGTTCGGGGACAGTAACGGTCAGGATGCGAATGACCCGGATGTGGGGGATCGCCACAATTGGCAGGTATGGCATGGTTCGGTCTATCCAAGGAAGCATGGAGAGCCGCCGCTGCTGGACTACAGCATTGAAGGTGTAACGTTCAAAAATTATAAAAAGGATCATGCGCTGTTCAGCAGTGAATTTGGTATGCACGCCTCGGCCAATCGTTACACACTGGAGAAAAATATGCCCGCAGGGCAGTTTTACTGGGGCAGTCCGGAGATGGCCTATCGTAACAAAGATACCAACCACCAGAAAGGTATTTTGCTGATGGAGGGTTACACAGGGATTCCGCAAGATATAGAAGAGTATATGAACTACTCCATGCTTACTCAAGCAGAAGGGCTACGATATGGAATTGAACATTTCCGGCGCATCAATCACCGCAACAGCGGAGCGCTTGTATGGCAATTGAACGATAGTTGGCCAGGAACAAGCTGGTCCATGATTGATTATGAACTGCTGCCGAAGGCATCCTTTTATTATGGGAAAATATTCTTTCATCCTGTTCTGTTGTCACTGGAGCATGAGCCATGTGAGCCGCTTGCGTTGTGGGTTGTAAACGATACTCGGGACGTCATGAAAGGCCAGCTGCGGCTCAATGTCTATGCATTGAATGGAGAGAAGATCTACTCCAGCTCACATGCTGTTGAAGTAACATCCCAATCCTCACGGTGTATTGTTGAATTAACTGAAGTAGAGGTGTTACAGGGTAGACGCGCGGAGGAAGTAATGGTTGAGTTGGTATCCGAAGGATTTGCGGCACCGAGTAATCGTTACTTCTTGCGCGATCCTAAGGATGTGACGTTGCCAGAGTCGCAATTGAGCGTACATGTGAACGAGGAGGAGCAGTCTGTTACGGTTACGGCCAGTGGTGGGATTGCACGATTGGTGAAGCTGGAGCTTCCCCTTGGGCGTGTCCGATTCAGTGACAATTATTTCGATCTGCTCCCCGGTGAGAGCCGAACAGTGAGACTACTTCACCCAGAGCAAACGTCTCTGCCACTGACAGAACTTCGAGTTAGTGCCATGAACGGCAGAGAAGGATAAAATAATAATCACAGACTTCGAATCTTATTCGAGGTTCAAGGTGGTAATCCTGATCAGGGATGCCACCTTTTTTACTTTTGCAGCAGGGTGAGTTCCTGTCGTTGTGTCAGGTGGTTTAGTCCTTATTCCACAAGCGAAACTTCCAATCGGGTTCACATCTTGAATCATTAAGGTTAGAATGATATAGAGAAATCGTTTTCAAAGGAGGTGGATTCATGTCATTTGTCTTTTACCCGGGGATGGTTATATTCATTCTGATGTTGATCCTGCTGATTATTGGTATTGTATATATCGTTCGTAAAAGCAAACAAGTATTGCGTCGCTTAAGCAATCTGGAGAAAGCAGTATATGAAAAAGATAACATCTCATCCTATCCGAAGGACGTTGATACTGTACAAGAAGGAACACCCAGAGAAGACACGTTTGCTCCACGCAAACGAAAATGAAGAAGGATACGGAATTACATAAAAAAGATAAACCAACAAACCAAAGAGCCGATTCTTCTCTATGAGGAAGTGATCGGCTCTTTGGGCATATAGACATTTTACTCGTATTTACTGGGTTTAGAGAAAGGATTCATAACGCTGTTGGAAAGAGGATTCCATCTCCACTTGCCGAGCAAGTTGTTGCTGTACCTTTGCCCCGCGAATCGTCTGAAGTTCCTGAAGTTGTGCAGTGGAACTGAATTGATCTGCAGCCATTTGGACAAGTAATTCGGAGAGCACATCCGCATCTTCGAGCGCGGCATTAAGTCCAAACGCACCGGTTGGTGTCATGGTATGAGCGGCATCACCGATGAGTACAACGTTGTCCTGTGCCCACGACTGGCAATAGCTGCTTTCAACAGATAACAGAACAAAATCACTCCAGCTCTGAATGTTGGCAGCTACAGAATCAGATAGGCAAGGAAAAGCAGATACAAGTTTATCTACAAAAGGAGCAATCGGCTGCTCTCGCAGCTTGGAGTAAGCTCCTTCGGGAATGTTCCATCCAATCTGAACATAACCGCCGAACTGTGAGAACAGTGCGAGCTGTTGACCATCCATGCTGGCCATTCGAACAGCGGGTTCCCAACCTACGGGTGCCGGAATGCGTGCCCAGAGCAGATCATACCCATGCTTACGAATCTCCGGGGTCATACCGGAATGTTTGCGTACAGCAGAGTATCTGCCATCAGCACCCACAATTACAGATGCTTCAATGGAGGCAGGAACACCCTTCTGCCGAATGTTAATACCCACGACCTGGCCGTTCTTGTCTCGTAACAAACCGGTCATAATCGTATTGAATAGTACTTGTTCGTTTGAATTGTGCTGCTGAGCATGCGACACGATGGCTTCCAGGAGATGATCTTGGGGTACATGAATACCAACATGAGATTCTCCATTGCCTGGTGATACCGTATGAATAATCTGCCCATTTTCCCAATACTGAATCTGTTCCAAGAGCAGCGCTCCGCGTTGCTGAATGAGGGAATAGAGGCCGTGTTTATTTAAAATGGCTTCGCCGTCCACATTAAGCAACTCCCCGCGAAACGACTTGTGCAGGTGGGGCTGCCGCTCAATGAGCATCGTGGAGATTCCTTTTTGATTCAGTAAATAAGAAAGCAAAGCACCGCCAGGTCCAGCGCCCACGATGCAAACATCCGTTTTGAGTTGTGATTGTGTATTCTGATTCATGTGCATAAGTCCCTTGCATTATAATGGTGACGCTTTATTTACTTTATAACAACAGATTTATTAAAATCATTAAGTAACTAAAAGTAACTTTAAAGATATAGGTTATTATAAACAAACCCGTTGCCATAATGCAATAGGCGAAACCCAAAATAAAACAAGAGTCTTGCAGTCAACGATAAGGTGTCGGATACAAGCGCATTTTTCACAAACATCATAGTGTAAATATGTTACAATATAAGGTAGGTTATGATGAAAGGCGGAGGAACGTTTATGAGCCCGGATACGGAGCGAAACTCTCAATTGGCAAACGTAGATCAATTGTTGGAGGCCTTCTTCAGATATAAAAATAAAGTATTGGATCAGCAACAGAAGACCGAAACCAACTGTAAACTGAATCCGACAAAAAGTCATATATTGGGCATGATTTTACGTGAAAAACGCTGCATGGCGGTTGATGTGGCTAGACAACTCAGTTTGTCTTCCGGCGCAACCACCATTGTACTGAATCAACTGGAGACGGAAGGGTTGATCCAGCGGGTGCGCAGTGAAGAAGACCGGAGAATTGTGTGGCTGTCCTTAACGGATGAAGGCGCGCAACTTGCCAAGACACTTAATGCGAATCGCGGCCGAATGACGTGGGAATTGTTGCAAGCACTTTCCGAAGAGGAGCAACAGCAGATGTTTGGCATGCTGAAGAAAATTGAACTGAAACTGCTGGAGAACATGAAGTCGTTTGAGCAGATCCACCGGTAGTCCATAATATGACTTGATTCCTTGAAGACGTCAGTCCTCATGAGTTCGTCCCTAATTGCGGGGGGATGAACCTTGAAGACTGGCGTTTTTGAGTTGGTTTACAAATGAAAGCGAACCACATGATCTGTCATGCCTTCTTGGATCAAAATTTCTTTTTGCTTGCTACCCATCAGGTCAAAGTGGGGAAAGGGCTGCCGCCGATGAATGTATCGCGGGTCCAGCCCATGATCGTTGCACCAACGTTCGAGACGTTCCAGATCTGCACAGCCAACTTTGGTGACACTGGTGATACCGGGAAATCGGTTGTCAATCCAGAAATGAGTGAGGTACGCAATCTCACCCCGAGCCACTTGTTCCTTCCACGTAGCAAGCTCTTGTCGTTTAATTCCAAATGCCATAGATGCAAGTTCCTTTCCAAACGGGTATTGTCCTGAGCATATTGTAACATCTTATATACAGAATCCATCAGAAATCTTTCATTCAGACTGGTCTGAGGCGAGTTGATTGGGTATATGAATATGACAACATTTTTATAATAAAGTCTGGATTATGTTAAAATAAACCTATACAACAGAGGTTTCACCACTTCTATAGCGGAAAGGGATTGTCATCATGGAAATATTTATTGCCGTACTTGTGTTACTGGTACTGATTGGTTTATCCAATATCTTAAACCGGTTTGTACCCTTTATTCCCATTCCGCTCATTCAAATCGTGCTTGGTGTAGCTATAGCTTTGCTTCCCGCAGGTGTTCACCTGCCGTTGAATCCGGAATTGTTCTTTGTACTGTTCATCGCTCCTTTGTTATACAACGATGGTAAGCGAACGCCAAGGAATGAATTATGGAATCTGCGTGCACCGATACTTCTGCTTGCACTAGGGCTTGTATTCGTGACGGTGGTCGTGGCGGGATATGCCATTCACTGGCTGATTCCTTCGATTCCGTTACCTGCTGCTTTTGCTCTTGCAGCCATACTGTCCCCGACAGATGCTGTGGCCGTTGGCGCCATGGCGGGCCGGGTACATTTGCCCAAAGGCATACATAGGCTTCTTGAAGGTGAAGCATTAATGAATGATGCATCTGGCCTCGTGGCCTTCAAATTCGCAATTGCAGCCACAGTTACAGGTGTATTTTCCCTAGCGAATGCAACCTTCAGTTTTATTCTGATTGCGATTGGCGGACTTCTTGTCGGGGCATTGTTATCTTTTCTGTTAATCAGGCTAGGGGTATGGATCCGTAGATTGGGCATGGAAGATGTGACCATTCACATGTTGCTGCAAATCCTGACGCCATTTATCATCTATCTGGTGAGTGAAGAAATTGGAGTATCAGGTATTCTTGCGGTAGTGGCAGGCGGTATTATCCACGCCATTGAGCGTGACCGCGCTGAATCGGTTCAGTTGAAAATGCAGGTGGTATCTGCGAGCACATGGTCAGTCATTTTATTTATACTAAATGGCCTTGTGTTTGTTATTTTGGGTGTACAGGTACCGGATGTGTTGAGTACCATTTTTGAAAATGTTTCGTTTAATAATCTGCAGGTGTTGGGATATGTGGGCTTGATCTCGGTGCTACTGCTGGTTCTGCGTTTTCTCTGGATCTATCTGTTCTGGCAAGGGAATGAATTGCTGCGTACCAAATCCTCTATTGGCAGGCCCAGATTCAAGGATATTACGATCATTTCCCTCTCTGGAGTGCGGGGGGCAGTAACATTGGCGGGTGCGTTCTCCATTCCTTATGTGCTACAGGATGGATCACCTTTCCCTGAACGGGATCTGATTATTTTCCTCGCGGCAGGGGTTATCCTCTTCTCCCTGATTGCGGCGAGCGTGTTTCTTCCAGTTCTGGCCAAGGACGATGGGAAATCCACAGAAGAAACACCGCAGAAGTCAGAACGAAAAGCACATGACATTATGCTGAATGCGGCAATACGAGCTGTCAAATCCGAAATGAACGATGAGAACAAAGCTGCGGCACTCGCGGTTGTCTCCGACTTGTCCAAGTACATCAGACAGGCCGCAGGTCAGCTTACCGCCGATAAACGCAAAGATATTCAGAAACAAGAAACGGCGATTAACCTGATTGCCACCCGGGCGGAGCGTAAAGAAGTTGAAGTAATGTTAGACGAAAATGCAATTGCTTCTGATGCGGCCTTCAAATGTGACAGCTGGCTGGATCGCAAGGAAATGATGCTGGCGAATCGTGCAAACACTCAGTTCATGACTTCGATCAGCGAAATCGGTCGTGTGTTAGGACATCTCTTCACCAACCGGTCCCAGAAGCCGAATCAACCATTTATGCTTGAAAATGCAGAACTGTTCCGTCAGGTGAAGCTGCGCACCTCTGAAGCGGCAATTAAGGCTATTCGTGCCCATATGAACGATGGGAATCGAGTAGTCGCACTGTCGGTCATTGCCAAGTATGAGCGTGTAATCGCCAAATTGCGCACCTGGAACCAGGGTAAAACGGAAGATCCATTTAATCAGGAGAAATTGGAGTTGCAGATGGTGGCGATTCAAGAACAGCGCAATACAGTTCAACAACTGTATGAAAACGGCGAAATCACCCGTGATGTGGCTGCAAAACTGCGCCGGTTTATTAACGACGTGGAAGCAACTGCGCTGAAAAACACCTAATCCGATAAATCCGATATTTTAAATATGCTAAATGGTTTGATATAATATGGGACAAGAAAGACGTTACAACTAAATTGTACTTATTCGATCAGTGAAGGAGAGATGAGACATGGCAGAACAACAAATTCGGTTGGGCAAGACGGATCTGATCGTGAATCCCATTGGACTGGGTGCGAATGCAGTAGGCGGACATAATATCTATCCGGACATGCTGGATGATGAGACAGGTAAGGAAGTAGTTCGTACAGCTTTAAAACAAGGTATTAACTTTTTGGATACGGCATACATCTATGGACCGGAGCATTCCGAACGACTGATTGGTGAAGTACTGAAGGAAAGCGGTCAGCGGCAGAATACCATCATTGCAACCAAGGCAGCTCATAAATTTGTGGATGGCAAGATTGTCATAGATAACTCACCTGCTTTTCTGAAAATAGCCGTGGATGAGGCGTTGAAACGTCTGCAAACCGATTACATTGATCTGTTCTACATCCACTTTCCGGATGAACATACGCCTAAGGATGAAGCGGTAGATACGTTAAAACATTTAAAAGACGCTGGCAAAATTCGTGCCATTGGCGTATCTAATTTCTCCATTGATCAGTTGCGTGAAGCCAACAAGGACGGGCATGTAGACGTACTGCAATCTGAATATAATCTGTTCAAAAGAGATGCGGAAAAAGAGCTGTTGCCGTATACGGCTGAGCATAACATTTCTTTTGTTCCTTACTTCCCTCTGGCAGCGGGACTGCTGGGCGGGAAATATAATCGTGATACAACCTTTCAGGATGGACGGGCAAAGAACCCGCTGTTTACAGGTGAAGCTTTCATTGAAAATCTCGATAAAGTTGAGCAACTGCGCAGCATAGCACAATCCAAAGATGTTGAGGTCGCGCATCTGGTTCTGGCCTGGTACCTGACTCAGCCTTCTATTGATGCATTGATTCCGGGTGCCAAGCGACCTGAGCAGGTCATTAACAATCTGCAAACATTAAATGTGGAATTAACTGCTGAGGAAATTGCAGTCGTGGATCAGATCTTTCGTTAATGAGTTCGGGTGAATCGGGAAATGCTAACAGGGAGTTTACGTATGAAGACAAAGTGAGGACACCACATGAACCTGAAGGCAGCCCGAGTCATCGGAATGTTCACGCTAATTATTTTGCTGGGTAGCAGTTCTGCCTATGCGAAGCCTGTACAGAAGAACCGTCAGTATTATGAGGAACGAGGAGAGATTGTGTGGGAAGTTCCCACACAGGATAAACTCATCGCCCTTACCTTTGATGATGGACCAGATCCGATTCAGACTCCGCAGATCCTGGCTTTGTTACAGCAGTATCATGCTAAAGGAACTTTTTTTGTACTTGGCAAATGGGCAGATAAATTTCCTAAACTGATTAAGCAGGAACAGCTCGAAGGGCATGAAATCGCCAACCATACGTATGCGCACACGTATGCAGTTCGATCAACACGTGCGGACAAGTACATGAAGGATATGAACGAAGCAGAAAGTTCCATTATTAAAGCTGGCGCGGAGCGTCCCCTGTTGTTCAGGCCACCGGGCGGCTATTACAATGACATGGTCATCCAGGCTGCCAAACAAAAAGGGTATACCATTGTACTCTGGTCTTGGCATCAGGATACACGGGACTGGGCTTCTCCAGGTGTATCGGCTATCGTTAACAAAGTGTTGAAGAACGCACGTAATGGGGATATTGTACTTTTTCACGATAAGGTGGAAGGCAAGTCGCATACGGTAGCAGCACTCAAAACGATTCTGCCGAAACTGCAGCAGCAGGGGTACCAATTCGTTACGGTGTCTGAGCTACTTGCTGTAAAGGCACGCGAAGCCGCGAAGGATGGGACTTCACCTTCTTCTTCGTTGAAGAACGTAAAGCCCTGAACATGGTAATCCAAATAGAAACCGTAGGTCTCAGTTGAAGAGACCTGCGGTTTCTTTATCTTGGTCTTCATATCAACCATGGAACCAGCCTTAGGAGGGTATTGCCGTGTCCCTTTTGTTTTGAAACCAAAACGTCTACAATAGATGGAGCTTTATGTTTAAGGGTTATATAGTATACAAGATATGAATTACGACATAGAGGAGAGTGAACATAATGAATGGACAACAACGTGTAAATATTAAGCCAGGTCTGGAAGTGGACATTGTGCTGAAGCAGGATCAAGCTACAGGTAAGCTGACACGGGGCATTGTGAAGGATCTGTTAACCAAGTCACCTACGCATCCACACGGAATCAAAGTACGACTGACGAGTGGTCAAGTGGGACGTGTAAAACAGGTCATTACAGGAGGCTCGAACTAACTGTGGCCCAAGACGGGGAGATGAGTAATACCGCAGAAGTAATGGCACATCTGGCTTCGGGTAATACACGTCAGCAGGACGCCTATCATGTGTTACAGAGCAGTGGATTGCTCGATATATTAGCTGACTATCACCCGTATCCAGCAGGAACGGTGCCGATTGATATTGATATTCCGGGCAGTGATCTGGATTTGCTGTGTTATGCAGAGGATCTGGACGTGTTTGAAGCCGAGATACGCAGTCGAATTGGAGCCGTTGCTGAGTTTCAATGTGTACGTGGTGGGGATCTTCCAGACCAACGTCCTTATATGACTTGTAATTTGCAAGTGGGACATTGGCCTGTGGAGATTTTTGCCCAATCCGTGCCAGTTTACAGGCAGAATGCATACCTACATATGATCGTTGAGTGGAGATTGTTACAACTGTGGGGAGACGCGGGACACCGTGAGATCCGCAGACTGAAACAGGCAGGTTGGAAGACGGAGCCTGCATTTGCTTCTGTACTTGGATTACAGGGAGATCCATATGTGGACATGCTGTATCTGGCAGAGATGAAACGTGAAGATCTCTGGAACTGGGCGCGTTCGCGCACGTCTTTTTAAAATGTCTATTTGAGATGAACTAATCATTTACACGATAACGGAGAGGACAGAAAAAACCTGAAAAAGCGAAGCGGTCGCCTAAAAGCTTTCTGAAAGAAAGCTGCATCGGGAGCATACGCTATTACCGGATTTCCCCTTGAGAAAGGGGATCAAAAAAATCTGGGAATAACAGCGATTGGAAGGTGCTTCTGTCATCGTAGTGTCAGTGTAAATAACCTTTGGTCAGATCAGAAAGATGGCTACAATTGTTGTTACCGTGAGTCCCAGCAGTACAGGCTTCAGGTTGCGTCTTGCAAGTTCAAAAGGATTGACTCCGCAGATTGCAGCAGCAGGAATCAATGCCCATGGAATCAAGGTTCCGCCACCTACCCATATGGCTGCAACCTGACCTAATGCTGTCAGTACAGGTGCGGAATCTGCCGAACCTGCAAACATGGACGCAATCGAGCCAACCAGGGATATCCCCGAGAACCCCGAACCATCCATTCCGGTCACTGCTCCGGTTACCGTCATTGTGATTGCGCCTACCGTATCATTCAATGGTACCAGTCCAGCAAGGGCGACCCCAAGATCATTCACGATCCCGTGTGAACCTTCAGGAAGAGGGTTGATGAACAACTCCGTAATCGCAGCATCTCCCAGATAAAAAAATGCGGCTATGGGAATAACCGGTCCAAACACCTTGAAACCAAACTGAAATCCTTCTATTAAATAGTTGGTCGTTTCCTCTGGTCCGGCATGTCGATGTGCGGCAAGGGTGACAGCAATCAGTATAACCACAGCGGTTCCGCCAATCAGAGCTGTTGCATCGCCGCCTTGCAATTTCAATACAAACATCAGAATCACATCAACTGCGAATAACAGAGGGATAAGCAGAGCGAACACCTTTTTCAGACGGGGGGACATGACTTGATGTTGTACAGGCTGATCAGTGGGTAGGGAGGTGGACACAGCCTCTGATGAAGAAGAAGGTTCCGTGCTCACGGTACCTGATATAACGTTTGGGGAATGAACAGGTGAACCTGATTTCATCTCTTTGCGCAGCATCCAGAAGGCTGTAAGTGTAGATACGGTGCCCATGACAATGACCAGAGGTATGCTGGCCGTCATGACAGAAGTAACGGGTAGACCGGCTGCATCGGCCGTAAGTTTGGGAGCCCCCTGAATAATGTAATCTCCCGACAGTGCAATCCCATGTCCAAACAGGTTCATGGCAATAGCAGCTCCAATCGGAGGAAGGCCTACACGCACGGCTACTGGAAGCAGTACAGCACCGACCAAAGCTACTGCTGGGGATGGCCAGAAAAATAGTGATACTACCATCATGATCAATCCGATACCCCAATAAGCGACCTGAGGAGAACGGATAAACCGGGTGACAGGTGTTACCATGACCTCATTAATGCCGGTTCTGATTAGAACACGGCTCATCGCCACAATAATCGAGATGATAAAGATCGTACTTAGCAATTCTTTTGTTGCATAGATAAAACTGCTGAAGATCCCGGCAACTGACCCGCTTAAGGTTTCGGTTGCCAGAATTCCAATGGTCATAATACCCGCAACACAGATGATCGTGGTGTCCCTGCGCCGGATCATTACCGCAATAATCAAGACGATAAATGCCAGATAGACATAGTGTAACGCAGTGAGTTGAATATTCATCGAACAGGCCTCCCTACATCCTGGTGACTAACCCGAGGAGTGATATATCGTATGCATGTCAAGATCGGGCGTTCGTGGAGTCCGGGGCTTGCCTCAGCATTTATTTTTAGGGAGAAGCTTCTGAGTAATAATGAAGGATTTTTTTTACAACTGGAGAATTTATTACTACATGAAGCTTGTTACTCTTGAAATTGGAGCGGATGGAAGTCACCAGAATTGATATGTGAAGGTCACGGGACCCCATAGACAGTGGCAAGCAGGGGTGATTACAATAAACATGCCATCATAAGGAAGAAAATAGAAAAAAACTATGTTGAAATAAAGTGTGTGTTCAATAAGTCTGGTTTCAGTACAGCGGACTTTTTGAACTACCTCTAAAAGGGCGGGAATCCATAATCCATGAGCTTTATCCGTTCACTTCGTTTTAAATTTATAGTGGGTCTTACATTGATCATGCTGCCATTATTCATGCTGCTTTATTACAACAACGTCTACGCCATGAAAGTTGTACGTGACAAAGTATCCCTCACCAATATGAATCATCTCGCCAAGAGTGTGGAGCAGAATGAACGTGTGTTACAGGAGACGAATCGGTATTTATATAGTCTGGGCGAGCGGGACCCGGATATTATCTCTCTGTTTTTTCTGAAATACGGCAGCGGCGATTATATCATTGCAAAGCAACGGATTATGAACAAATTCATGACAGATATCGGTTTTTATAATCTAATCGATTCTTTTTTTCTATATGATGCCGTGAATGATGATCTGCTGCTCGCCACTTCAGGCAATTATGATGTCAAAAAGTCGGTTGTGCAGGAGAGTATGCCAGTCCAGATGCAGCAATTGGAAGGGGATATCCAGAAGCCGGAATGGAGCATCGTGCGTGGCGGGACGTGGAATGCGCTGGTGAAAACGGTGCGAATCAACCAGCAGTTCTATGCAGGTGCACTTGTTGATATGAATGCACTGAATCATACACAACAATTCACTGAATCCGGAGATCGGGGAGGCGCAGTCATTGTTGGAACAGACGGTGGGGCACTATCGGATTCCACATTGAATACTGCACAGATTCAGCTGGCTGCAGCGCATCTTCCCGGCCTGAAGAATCCGTATCAGGTGATCTCTGAAGTTGTGAACAAGGGAGAAGCACGTCAATATTTGATGTTGGGTACTGCCTCGGCCATGTCCCAGATGAATTATATCGTGCTGCTGCCTGAGGAAGACATGATGCGTAACCTCCCGTTTTTCCAGCAGATCATTCGTCTGCTTCCCATTGGTGCGGCAGTAATTCTGGTTACTGCACTGATCTTTTTGCGGCATCTGTTATTCCGCCCGATGAATGCGTTAATCCGAGGCATGAGAAGGGTCAGCCGTGGAGATCTCGATGTGAAGCTGGACCCGCCATCTTCGTCGGAGCTTGAATTTATGACACGAAGTTTCAATCAAATGACCAGTGAGATCCGGCATCTGAAGATTGATGTGTATGAGGAACAGTTGCGGACGCGGGAGGCAGAGTTCAAACAACTGCAGATGCAGATCAATCCTCACTTTTACCTGAATTCACTCAATATTATTCATAGTCTGGCTTCCTTGCAAAAACATGAGTTGGTGCAGCAGATGGCTGGTCATCTGGCCGATTATTTTCGATTCAGTCTGCGTGCAGGCAAACGTGTTATTCGTTTGGATGAAGAGCTCGAGCACATTCGTCATTACTTAGAAATTCAAAAGCTGAGGTTTCCAAGCAGATTCGATTTTGAACTGGATGTCGAGCCGAATCTGGGACATTATGTGATTCCGCCATTAACCATTCAGCCTTTTGTGGAGAATGCCATTATTCATGGATTTCAGCGCCGGACACAAGCATTTGTCATTCGGATCGTGGCGCGCCTCGGTGAGAAGTCATCCGGTCAGGTCGATGGGACGGTGCTTCAACTGATGATTGTGGACAATGGTGTCGGATTTGAAGAGGAATTGTTGGGGCGTCTGCAACATGGACAATATGCTGAAGACCCGAGTGGACAGCATATCGGTATATGGAACGTGGCTCATCGGCTTTTAGTGAAGTATGGTGATCAAGCCAGTTTGCAGTTTGGCAATGAGGTGGATCATGGCGCCAAAGTCATCATTGATTTACCCGCTCAGACCGAAGAGGAAGAAGGGGGAGCCTATGCGGAACCTGTTGATCGTGGATGATGAAGTGTATGCATTACAAGCAATGGTGGAAGGGGTCGATTGGCAAGCAGCAGGCATTGACCAGGTATACAGTGCTGGTGATGCCGAAGAGGCAAGAAAGATTTTAAAGGCTAATGCTATTGATATCATGATCTGTGATATCGAGATGCCTGGTGAAACAGGGCTTGACCTGCAAAGTTGGGTGTTAAAACATGATCCAGGTATAATGACCATTTTCCTGACAGGGCATGCTTTATTCGATTATGCTCAGACAGCCATTAAGCTAAACAGCTTTGATTATGTGTTGAAGCCGGCTCCAGCGGATCAATTGATTAAGGTAGTAACCCAGGCGGTGGAGAAGATCAAGGATGGGGAGCAGCGTACCCGTACCAACGAAGTTTATGAGACCGTATACAAACGCTGGAAAACCCATAAACCGCTGCTGACGGAACGCTTCTGGAAAGATGCCATCTCTCAGCGTATCACGTTAACCGAACAACGGTTGCAAGAGCTCGCAGAACTGTATGGTGCCGAGATAGATCCGCATGCTCGTGTGTTACCTATTGTGATATCGGTAGAGGAATGGGTGCGTGATTTTGATTTGCGTGACGAAGAGGTATTGGAATATGCCCTTCGTAATGCAGCCAAAGAGATGCTGCTTGGCGACAAGCCCGGTGAGGTGTTTCAGGATCAAAGTGGATTAAATATTGTGCTTGCTTATGAGCAAGATGGCATCATTCCGAGTGCGAGCGAAGTGGCACAACGTTGTCAGGGATATATTCAGGAATGTGGTACGTATTTCTACTGTCGGTTGTCCTGTTATGTTGGTGCCCCGGTTGCTGTGACTGAGCTGCAAGGCATGTTAAATGAACTGATGGATATGGAGCGGCGCAATATTAAGGAGCTTGAAGAAGTATTTGTCTATGATGAGCGGGGAAGAGATCAGGAAGATCGCTTTTTGCCTATTCCATGGTTTTCGGAATTATCTATTCTTTTTGAGACGGGTAAAGTAGGAGATTTGCGAGAACGTGTGGATGAGATTTTTGAGTTGCTTGCTGCCCAAGAGGGTTTATCTCCTGAAATGCTACATCTCTACTATCATGCCATGCTGCATGTGGTCTATCCGCTGCTTCATCAGAAAAACGTGTCAATACGCAGTCTGTATCCGGGTGAACGGGAGCCGGAAGAGAGTATGGTGACAAGGTCGTTGCCGCAGTTGAAACAGTGGACGTCGGATCTGATTGATCGTGTTATCCCGGTGTTGTACCCGGACGATCATAGCCCCATGACCATTGTGGATCAGTTGTGCGTTTATATTGAAACTCATATTGGTGAAGAACTTATGCGAGAGGAACTTGCAGCTTTTGCCGGATTCAATCCAGCTTATCTATCACGTCTGTTTCGGAAAGAGAAGGGGATGTCCCTATCTGAGTTTATTCTGCAGGGCAGAGTAGCCAAAGCGAAGACATTGTTGTCCCAGTCCACCGTCAAAGTGACGGATATCGCTGGCAAGGTGGGGTACTATAATTACTCGCATTTCACCAAAATGTTCAAAAAGTGCACGGGTATAACGCCACAGGAGTTTCGAAAACAGTCACGTACCGTATAGTTCAGGGCGCAGCATGCTGCGTCTTTTGTTTTTTTTGGATCTAAAGTCATAATTTGATAAGTCAACAGGTCACCACAGCAGATAGAGGTCTTACTCGCCCCGCCGTATACTTGAACCACAGGAGCCGCAACGGAGCTTCATCCTGAGGAAGAATTCAAGAGGAGTGAGGGAGAACAAGTTATGAAGACACAACCCCAGGCGGGTAAGGGAGTACGGATATCGGAAATACCGGGAGAAACAGTCCGAAAGCGCAAGTCTGTGTGGCACAATCTTGGCAAATTCAAGGTGCTGTATCTCATGTTCTTGCCAGGTGTCCTGTTTCTACTGGTGAACAACTATATGCCGATGTTCGGCGTTCTGATCGCATTCAAAAATGTAAACTATGCTGATGGTATTTGGGGTAGCCCATGGAGTGGATGGGACAATTTTAAATATTTGTTCTCAACCAGTGATGCATGGGAAATTACCCGAAATACACTCGCGTATAACACGGTGTTCATTGCACTGAATCTCTTAGTAGGTGTCGGGCTTGCTATTCTGCTCAATGAAGTGAAGAACAAGGCAATGTCCAAGTTATATCAATCACTTATGTTATTACCGTATTTCTTGTCCATGATTGTGGTCAGTTATCTGGTACTGGCTTTCCTGGGCAAGGATTCAGGCTTCATGAACTCAACGGTTCTGCAGATGTTCGGCGGTCAGCCGATCGACTGGTATTCAGAGCCGAAGTATTGGCCGTATATTTTGCCACTGGTGAACACATGGAAAAATATTGGATATTATGCCGTCATTTATCTGGCAGCTGTCGTGGGTATCGATGAAGAATATTATGAAGCAGCTGTGCTCGATGGCGCAACCAAATGGCATCAGATACGCTTCATCACCATTCCGTTTCTCGTCCCATTAATCGTCATTATGACGTTATTGCAAATTGGTCGTATTTTCTATGCAGACTTCAGTCTGTTCTATCAGGTTCCATTGGAATCGGGAGCGCTGTTCCCTGTAACGAATGTATTGGATACCTACGTATATCGTACGTTCCTTATCGGTGGAGATATCGGGATGTCATCAGCAGCCGGTCTATACCAAGCAATCGTTGGATTTGTGCTGGTTCTTGTATCCAATACCATCGTAAGGCGAATAGATAAAGATAATGCATTATTTTGAGAGGAGGCAAGTCAGCTGTGAAATCACGTGATCCACTAGCCGTATCGAAGCGTTCCGCATCCGTTATTCATGCGATGTTTCTATTCTATGCCATTGCCTGTATCGTGCCGATCCTGCTTGTCTTCGCCATCTCATTTTCGGACGAGACAACAGTAATTGCCAATGGATATAAGCTTATTCCAGAGAAATTCAGCCTGACGGCTTATGAGTTTCTGTTCAGAGATATGGATCAGATCATTCACTCGTATGGTATATCCTTTATCGTTACCGTTGTAGGTACCATTACAAGTGTTGCGCTGACCGCATTGTATGCGTATCCGCTCTCACGGAGAGATCTGCCTTACCGGGGCTGGTTCGCCTTTTTCATCTTCTTCACAATGTTGTTCAATGGGGGGCTGGTACCTTGGTACCTGGTCTATGTCAACGTATTGGATCTGAAAAACTCCCTACTGGCACTCATTATGCCGCTACTGCTATCCCCATTCTTTGTACTGGTCATGCGTACATTCTTCGCGAACTCCATTCCGGTGTCTATTCTGGAATCGGCTCGGATTGATGGTGCGGGAGAATTGAGAACGTTTGCACGTATCGTGCTTCCGCTCTCTCTCCCCGTAATGGCAACCGTCGCGTTGTTCAGTACATTGAATTACTGGAATGACTGGTACCTTAGTATGATTTTTATATCAGATAACCGGACGATCAGCCTTCAGTACCTTATGTACCGGACGCTGCTCGATATTCAATATTTAACAACCAACTCCAACGTCTCTTCACAGATTTCGTCGCAGGGTGGATTGCTGAATCTGCCTAACAAAACTCTGCAAATGGCGATGGCTGTAGTCGGTATTGGTCCAATTGTACTGGCATATCCGTTCTTCCAGCGTTATTTCATCAAAGGTCTTACGGTTGGCGCTGTGAAGGGATAACTCTGAACCGGTTAGCGGAGTGGGCAAGGTAAATGAAGATGGACTGAAAGGGCATATACAGAAGTAGTTATCGGTTTAATTGTGAATTGGGGAATTCGGTTGTATGGTTCAACACATGACAGGAGGGGTTCAATTGGTTAGATCATTAAAGGTATGGTCACGCATGATGGCAACGGTTATGGCGCTGAGCCTGGTGCTGGTTGCTTGCTCATCAGACAAGGGTGGAACAACAACACCTGGCGCAGAAGGCGGAGGAGCAAGTGAAGGTGGGGGCAAACCCTATGAAGTGACACTGTTCTACCCAGGGACACCACAGAAGGATGTCGCTCTGGTGGAAGCCGAGATTAACAAAAAGATGGAACCAAAGATCGGAGCCACGCTTAAGATCAATGCAATTGACTGGGGACAGTGGGATAACAAGCTGAATCTCATGATTTCCTCAGGTGAAAAATCAGACATTATCTTCACAGCGGCTTGGCAGAACTACACGGTGAATGTAGCTAAAGGCGCATTCTTGCCCTTGAATGATCTGCTTGATGCACATGGTCAGGATATTAAGAAAAACCTGGACCCTGCCTTTCTGGAAGGTTCCCAGGTGGACGGCGTGAATTACGGCGTTCCTACGAATAAGGAACTTGCTGCCACACGTGGTGTGTTGGTACGTAAAGATCTGGCTGACAAGTATAAACTGGACCTGACAGCTGTAAAGACATGGGCTGATCTGGAGCCACTTCTCAAAACAATCAAGGAAAACGAGCCAGCCATCACACCATTCTATATGTCCAATACCAACGGTAACGGGCTGTTGGAGAATCTGGATTGGGATTATCTCGGTGATGCTTCCGTACCTGGAGTCATCTCCAAAACAGCAGGCGGAACAACGGTGCTGAATGAAGTGGAGACCCCAGAATTCAAAGAAGCGGCTGAACTCGCTCGCAAGTGGTATCAAGCGGGATATATCAACAGTGATGCTGCTACGTCCAATGTGTTCCCGAAAGACCAGGCGAAGGCTGGAAAAGCGTTTCTCTGGACAGATGGCATGAAGCCAGGCAAGGATAAAGAAGAAGAAGGGTATGTGGGTTTCCCACTCACTCAGATTGAGATGACACAGCCAACAATCACGACGGGTGATGCTTCTGGAGCGATGCTTGCAATCTCCCGTTCTTCAGAGCAACCGGAGAAAGCGATGCAGGTCATTAACCTGCTGCATTCCGACAAGGAAATTAACAACTTGCTGAACTTCGGAATTGAAGGTACACATTATGTAAAAAAAGACGGACAGGATAATATCATTGCTCTCCCTGATGGCGTAGATGCCAACAGTCGTACCTACAATCCAGGTGCACAATGGCAACTGGGTAACCAATTCCTGAACTTCCTCTGGGATAATGAAGATCCACAGAAATGGGAGAAGTTCAAAGAGTTTAACGCCAAAGGTGTGAAGTCGCCAGCACTGGGCTTTACATTCAACAGCCAATCTGTCAAAAATGAAATTGCTGCGGTCAACAACGTGAACAAACAGTTCAAGCCGGGTATGACATCGGGCGCAGTTGATCCAAATGAGATGATTCCGAAATATCTGGAGAAATTGAAAGCAGCGGGAATTGATAAAATTATTGCAGCCAAACAGGAACAACTCGATGCATTCTTGTCTAAGCAATAAATGATCGTCAGCCATGACAGAGAGACCTGTGTTATTACAAGCTCTTGTCAGCGGTGAAAATGGAGGACGTTTTCGGTGAACAACCGAAGACGTTCTTTTTATTGTTGTTTTTTTGATTTGGATTGTTAATCATAAATAGGAAAAATATGATATAATAAGGTGGTTGATTAGGGGGTGTTCGTGTGTCGAGAACCAGACTTGTGTTCTCAGGGGCTTTATTGCTATTTGCTATTATCTTTACATGTAACCATCATCTTGGTTTTTCTGTTGGAGATACCATGCTGTCAGCAATAGGTATATCACCGTATACTACATCTTACTTGAGTGGAGTTCATATCACACTTTTCATCGGATTGGGGATATTCGCGTGTGGATTCTACCTTACTCGCAAAGAAATCGGGAAATCATTCCCCGCTCTTGCAAAAGGGTTATGGATCGTAGTTATCGCTATCGTTCTCAGTTATTCGTACATGACGGATAAATTCATGTATGTAGCCAAGTGGGGAGCTTCAGGCATTAATGCGGTATCCTATGTACAGAATGCAAGTTCTTGTACCTTTAACGTGCTGAAAACGGGTGAGACCCGAGCAACCTGTGATCTGACACTCAAAAATTACGGCAGAGATTCCGTATCCGCCGTGTTATTGCCTGATCTCGCACGCAGTTATAAGTTTAAGGACGATCCACTATTGGAAGCCTTGCAGTCTGTCCAATTAAGGCCCGTACATGTTGAGATTGAACGCCATGGAACGTTTACAGGTAAGTTGGAGTTTTACGGGAAAGCGGAATCCCCTCTGTTCGTCAATGGGAAACTTATGGATATTGTGCTGGATGTAGGCGTGGATGGAGCGAATACGGTATTTGATTATGATATTCCATAGTTGATATTTTTATAGAAAAAAAGAATAATTACATATACAGAAGTGGAATAAGGTTTGAGTTGAATAGAACGATTAAAGATATATACTGAAATTAGATAGAGAGCTGGCTAATCGCTGGCTCTTTTTGTGCGTGGAAGTTGCATTTAGTGCAGAAATATTGGTTTTATCTCCTTTCACCTTGAATTGGTAACGCTTACGCTAGATAATGAATCGGTTTGTCTCAAAAAAATAGTTTGTCTTTAGCGCTTACATCATTACAATTAATGTCACGACAAATTAAGACAAGGTGAGATGAAAAAATGTCATATCGGACAAACCTGTTTTCCAAAATGGTCATTCTTATTTTGATTATGCTGATTCCTGTAGTGCTTTTATACTGGTACTCCAATCACAAAACAACAGCAGTTCTCAGAGATGAGTTGAATCGATCGAATAGTAACCAGCTTGAATTTTTCCAAAATCAAGTGAACACACACATCGAACTGTTATCCTCATGGCCTAATCTGCTCATACATGATCCTGATATTGGCAGCTTCCGGCGAATCTATGCGGACAGTAACTACTTTGATCTGGATGCGATCAACCTGGTCAAACGTATTCAGAATAAGCTGAGTATTCAGGAAAGCTCATCCAATTGGGCTACGAAATTATATCTGTATTCTCCTTCGCTGGGCAGGGTGGTTTCCGAAAGGGACGCACGTTCTTACGATAAAGAAGCGCTAAGGGAAAATATCATTTCCGGCTGGGATGTACGCAAAATTCAGGATGGGGAAGATGATCGGTTCATGTTTAGCTGGATTACGGTATCCCCATACGGTATTAAAGACCCGGCTAATAATGCAGAAACGATTATTAAACTGGAGTTTGATAGTGATAACATTCGGGATATGCTAGACAAATTCAAAGACGATGGCAGGCATGACCCCTTCTATTTCCGTGAAGAATCGGGTGTTATCTATAACCGGACTTCAGATCGTTCATTAACGAATCAGTTGATGGAAGAACTGTCCATCCATAAACTTCAGGACGTTGATAATCGTACAGTAGTGATCGGGAACGAGCCTTACATGGTCAACACGGTGAAATCCAGTACAACAGGCTGGTATTTGGTGGACTACATGCCCCTGTCAGATATTCTGAAGCCCATTCACCAATCCAATATGCTGTTCTATTCTTCCATGATTTGTTTGTTGTTAATGAGTTTTGGTGTGGCGTACTTGTTCTATGTACAGGTGCAGGTGCCAGTGAAACAACTCATTCGTGGGTTCCAGCGATTGAAGCAGGAGGATTATTCAGTGAGGATTAAGCCAAAGGGCCGCAATGAATTCAGTTTCCTGTCCGAACGTTTCAACTTGATGGTGGAGCAGATCCAGCAGTTATTTGAACACGTTTACCTGGAACAGATTCATGTACGTGAAGCTCGGTTGAAGCAGCTGCAATCGCAGATTAACCCGCACTTTTTCTATAATTGTTTCTCCTTCATTACAAGTATGGCGAAACTCAAGCGTATGGACGCTGTTGTAGCGATGTCGCATAATCTATCGCGATATTATCGGTATACAACAAGACAGGAGCGGGACGTGGTACCGTTGACAGAAGAGATTGAATTTGTCAGCTGTTATCTGGAGATCCAACGGATGCGTATGGACCGCATTCATTACAAAATTGATCTGTCTGATGAGATGTTAAGACAGGAGGTACCGCCACTCATCGTGCAACCCCTAGTGGAGAATGCGGTGATTCACGGTATCGAAGCGGACGCGGAGGCCGGAGAAATAAGAGTATCAGGGGAAAAACAGGGCGGTGTCATGGTTCTTGTGGTTGAAGATGATGGGCAAGGCATGACGCAGGAGGCACGTGAGGCGCTTCTGAATAAGCTCAGGGGAACGATGGATCAGGAGATGGGCTGTGGCCTGTGGAATGTGAATCAGAGACTCCAGCTTCGATATGGGGAGCAGGCAGGACTGGATGTAACGGAATCTGAACTTGGTGGATTACGCGTTACGCTGTCGTGGCCTGCCGAGCAGGAGTTTCTTCTGGAGAATGAAGGATAAGCACTTGGAATGTGTAGCGCATAATGAACGATGGAATCCATTGGCAGAATGAACGAAATAGGGAGTGAATCACTTGATTGATATATTACTGGTAGATGATGAGACATACGTAACAGAAAGTCTGGAACTTACGATCCCCTGGGGAGAGCTTGGAGTAACGACCGTTCTGCGTGCCGCATCCGGTAAGGAAGCGTTGGAGATTATGGAGGAAAATGCAGTAGACATCGTAGTTACCGATATTCGTATGCCTGGCATGTCAGGACTGGATCTCATTGCAGAGGTAAGCAAGCGCTGGTCTCATATCCGCTGTATTTTACTAACGGGTCACAGCGATTTTGATTATGCTAAAAAAGCCATTCAATTGCAGGCAGCGGACTATATCCTGAAACCCGTAAACGATGATGAGTTTATGGGGTCGGTGTCGGCAGCCATTACGTCTCTTCGCGATGATTGGGATGAATTCGATAAATATCACCGGCTTTTATACAGTCGGAAGTCTGACTATAAAATTTTACGAGAAAATCTCATGCATGATCTGCTGCTGGGGCGTGAGATCACGGCGCGGGCACTTCGGGAACAACTGCAACAATATGAGATTCATATCGATCCAGAACAATCGGCTGTGATGATGCTGATTCGCCTTACAGGACGTTTCTCATCAATGGACCAGCAGTCTCTGGATCTGATGGATTTTGCGGTAGGTAATATTGCAGAGGAAGTACTCGGAGAGCAATTTAACGTGTGGTTTGGTCGCGGACCCCATGAGTGTCTGGTTATGTTCTTGCAGAATCAAGATCAGATCGTAGCTCCGCAGATGGACTTGGAGACGCTGAGAATCTCAGCTGAAACTTTCCGTGAGCATGTCATTCGATATTTACAGGGAGATCTGTCCATGGTAGTTACACCGTCATTTCCCTTTAACGAGTTGACAGCAGCTTATCGAAAAAGTCTGGGTTCGCTTGTCCTTTCAGGACCGGAAGAACACAAGATTATATATATGGACATGGATCAGGCACTCAGCAAAAGACCGGAGAATGATGCAACGCAGGCGCTCGAAGAGCTGTACAAACCGCCTGTACTTCCGCAATTGCTCGAGACCAAGCAATGGGAAGCGGCAGCGCGTAAGCTGAACACGGTCTTTGACGCGGCAGAACAGGTACGATTGTCCAGAGAACATGTGTATGAGATGTATCTGTCGGTAACTAATGCATTTATGTATATCGCCCATAAACAGGGGCATCTGGTGCATGAGATTGATCATGCGGGATTCGATCTGCTCCTTGCTCATCAGTTGATTCAATCCCCCGAGAAGCTGCGGCGTTGGGCCACCGAGATGCTGGCGAAGCTTCAGGAAGAGTTGTCCGATCAGGAAGGTGTGCAGAGCCGCAGACATGTGATCAAGCAGGTTCAGGAGTTGGTGACAAGAGATACAGGACAGGATCTGTCGGTGAAGATGATTGCGGACAAGGTATATTTACACCCCGTATATTTATCGAAAATTTACAAGGCAGAGACTGGGGAAGGTCTTGGGGACTACATGATTCGTATGCGCATGGAACGTGCTCTATATCTGCTTAAGAATAGCAACAAAAAAATATACGAGATTACGAGTGAACTTGGCTATCAAAATCCGCAATATTTCAGCAAAATGTTCAAAAAACATTATGGTATGACACCAAATGAATTTCGAGATCAGGCATAATTTCAACAACATTCCAGAATATAGGTTGGCAAAGGTGCAGAAATCTTGATTTCGTATCATAGGCTCAAAGGCCTGGTCAGCCTATAATGAAAGGGTAACCAAAACGATTTAAGGGGGAACAACATGAGAGCGCAATCAACAAAAAAGAGATTCTTGACGCTTCTCGCTACAACGCTGAGTCTAACTGTCGTTCTTGCAGGATGTTCAGGAGGCAGTGGGGGCGGAGATAGTGCAACACCAAGTACATCTGGAACCCAAAACGAATACAAAGAGAAATATGATCCGGCAGTTACTATTACTACAGCATGGGGAATCGATCCAGAGCTGAAATTTAAAAATGGCGAATCCATGGAAAATAACGTGGCAACCAAGTGGGCCAAAGATCAATTCGGGATTGAAATCAAATCGTTGTGGTCAGTAACAGACACAAATGGAGCATTTGCAACCAAGCTTCGTCTTGCGATGTCATCAGGACAGGAAATGCCTGATATTGTAAACGTAGGTGATAATCTGCTTGCTCAGGATCTGATTGATTCTGGAATGTATCAAGAAGTAGGTCCACTGTTCGATAAATATGCTTCGGACACATGGAAAAAAGCAATTGAACAAGATCCAAACGTATGGAACCAGTATAGTCGTGATGGAAAAAGAATGGGTATCCCTGTTCTGGACTATGCCTACAACAATGATTACTTGCTCTGGATTCGTCAGGATTGGCTGGATAAGCTGAACATGAAGGCACCAAAAACCATCGACGAACTGGAAGCAGTGATGGAAGCATTCAAAAACAATAACCCTGACGGCTTGGCTCCTGATAAAGTCACTCCGCTCAGCATTGGTTTCAAAACTTCCATGAATACATGGATGGGAGACCCATCTTGGATCTTCGGAGCATATGGAACATTGCCGTTCCAATGGAATCTGGGGGAAGACGGCAAGCTGGAGTATGGCTCTATCAATCCGGGTATGAAGCAAGGTCTGACCAAATTGAGCGAATGGCTCAAAAAAGGATATATCCCGCAGGAAGCAGCTCTATGGGATGAGAACAAAACAGCAGAGCCAGCAGTTGCAGGAACTGCGGGTATTATTCCAGGACCTTACTGGATGAGTGGATGGCCACTTCTCGATACAGTGAAAAATGTACCGAGTGCCGTGTGGAAACCGATTGAAATTCCGTCTGGTCCTGAAGGCAAAGCGATGCGTCACGGGACACAGTTCGTTAATGGTGTTACGTTGATCAAAAAAGATATGGCACACCCAGAAGCATTCTTTACGTATCAGAACTACCTGTTTGACAATTATGCAGACCCGGCACCAGGTAGCCCTTATGATAACGGTCTGTTTGCAGGCTATGATTATCAACTGGATGCAGATGGAAAACAAATGCCGATTGACGAGATCGAAGGCGGATATGTGAACGTTGTACGTTATTTGCTTGTTCGTGACGGTGCTCGTATTCCAGATGCACAGATGAAAGCTCTGATGAATTTGGCCAATGGCAAAGAGCCGGAAACCAAGCTTGAAAAAGATGTTGCTGTCAACTACGGTAAAGAGACTCCAGCAGCAGCGAAAGTGTTGCTGAGCCAAGAAGAAATTTCCTTCAAGAACATGTTCACAGGTCCGACAACAAAGACGATGAAATCCAAGCTTGACTATTTGAACAAAATCGAGAATCAAGCATTTAACGAAATTATCTATGGCAAAAATCCGGTTGATGCGTTTGATACCTTTGTACAAACGTGGAAATCCGGTGGCGGTGACCAAATTACGCAAGAGGTTAACGAATGGTATGACAGTGTGAAAAAATAATTACAAGGAGCGCCCAGACGACTAACGTCTGGGCGCTTTTTTTGTTTATTAGAGCTGAGGCAAAGTGGTTGAATTTGTGCCATTTATATTGCTTTTATGTGCTGTTTGGACCCCGTAAAAGGTTGATATAATCGCATTATAAGCCACTCAGGGAGTACTTGAGTAGGAAGAAATACAGGGGGAGCAATCATGAGAACTTTGAAACGCACTTGGCCATTCCACGTTATGCTGTTGCCAGCCATTATCTTTCTGATTATCTTCAGTTATGTGCCTATGGGCGGAATCATTATGGCGTTCCAGAACTACAAGCCATGGCTTGGGATTAGCGGTTCTGAATGGGTTGGGCTGGACAACTTTAGATATTTGTTTGAACGTGAAGACAGCTTACAGGTCATCTGGAACACATTAATTATTGCTGTACTTAAACTGATTTTCAATTTATTTGTTCCATTTGTTTTTGCCATTCTTTTGAATGAGGTTCGCAAGATGGCTGTACAGCGAACGATTCAAACACTCGTATATTTACCTCACTTCTTGTCCTGGGTCATTCTGGGCGGGATTTTGATAGATCTGTTGTCAACAGGCGGCTTGGTTAACCGGGTTCTGGGAACCTTTGGACTTGGGCCATATTTCTTCCTGGGAGACAACAGTTGGTTCCGATCTACGGTCATTCTGACAGATGTGTGGAAAGAATTTGGCTATAACATGATTGTCTTTCTGGCTGCCCTTGCCGGAATTAATCCAGCGTTGTACGAAGCAGCGGAGATTGACGGAGCAGGACGCTGGAAACAGACACTGCACATTACAATCCCTTCGCTTGTGCCGATGTTGATGGTTGTAGGAACACTGGCGCTTGGTAACGTACTGAATGCCGGATTTGACCAGATATTCAACTTGTATAACCCGCTCGTATATCAAACGGGTGACATCATTGATACATTTGTATATCGTTCCGCAATGCAGAATGGTGAGATGGGCTTTGCAACCGCGATCGGATTGTTCAAATCGGTTATTAGTATGATCTTGATCCTTGTATCGTACAGCTTAGCCAAAAAATACGCTGGATATCGCATATTCTAAACGAATGAACAGAGAAAGAAGGGACCACGATGTATCATAAATCATTGCCTTATCGCGTGTTTAATATAGTCAATACCTGCTTTCTGATTTTGGTCGCCATTATGTGTATCGTACCAATGATTCATGTACTGGCAGTATCCTTTAGTACAAAGGCTGCTGCCGATGCCAATCTGGTCAATCTCTGGCCCGTAGGTTTTTCACTTGAGGCTTACAAAAAAACGATGAACAATCCAATTTTCTTGAACTCGCTCTGGATTTCACTTCTACGTACAGTGATCGGTACAGCTATTACCTTGCTGATTACGTTCCTGGCGGCGTATCCGTTGTCCAAAGAGAATAGTGAATTCAAAGGCAGAACGATCTACTCCTGGATTTTTGTATTCAGTATGATTTTCAACGGGGGATTGGTGCCGTTCTACATGGTTATCCAGAAGATCGGGTTGATGGATTCCTTCTGGGTACTGGTACTCCCTGGGGCAGTTAACACATTCCTTGTCATTCTGATGCTGAACTTCTTCCGCGGTATTCCAAAAGAGCTGGAGGAAGCGGCCCTGATGGATGGAGCTAGCCATTTCAGAACATTGTTCAGGATCTTTCTTCCCATTTCGATGCCGTCCATTGCAACAATTGCATTGTTCAGTATGGTGTTCCACTGGAATTCCTGGTTTGATGGATTGCTCTACATGAATAATGCCAAGGATTACCCACTTGCTACATTTATGCAAACGGTCATTATTGGACGTGATATGAGTAGCATGAGCATGAATCCAAAAGAAATGGAAGCCCTCTCTCAAACTACGGTAAGGGCAGCTCAGATATTCATCGGAAGTGCACCGATCTTGATTGTGTATCCTTTCCTGCAACGTTTCTTTGTCAAAGGTATGACGTTGGGCTCAGTTAAAGGCTGAGCCTGTACCCCAAATTAATGGAGGTTGATACAGTGAGCAACTTGACGGAAAAGACATTCATTCTGGGAATGGATGTGTCCTTTATGGATGAAATCGAACAGCATGGCGGGAGTTATAGTGATGTGGATGGCAAGGAACAAGACTTGCTGTCCATCCTGAAGATTAATGACGCTAACGCGATACGACTTCGAATCTGGAATGATCCTGTTGGTGGATTCTGCAATCTGGAGCGGACGGTGGAGGTAGCCAAACGGATCAAGGAACAGGGCTTGAAATTTTTGCTTGATTTCCATTATTCTGATCGCTGGGCTGATCCAGCCAATCAATGGAAGCCGAAAGCATGGGAGCACCTGTCCTATGAAGAGCTTCAACGTGCGGTATGCATGTATACGGCTGACGTTCTGAGAACGTTGAAGGAACACGATGCGCTTCCGGACATGGTGCAGGTGGGCAACGAGATTACACCAGGCATGTTATGGAATGAGGGACGTGTTGGTGGAGAAGAGCATGATACGGACGAACAGTGGGAGCGTTTTGCAGGCCTTGTGAAGTACGGAATTGCTGCGGTCAAATCCGTTGACGCGGATATTCAGATTATGATACATATTGATCGTGGTGGAGATAACGCCGAGAGCCGCAAGTTTTACGATCGCTTTGAAGCACTGGGTGTGGAGTTTGATATCATTGGTCTCTCGTATTACCCTTGGTGGCATGGCACACTCGACGCATTACGTGACAATCTTCATGATCTGGCTGAGCGTTATGGCAAACCGATCAATGTAGTTGAAACCGCTTATCCCTGGACGCTGGAGCAGCCGGAAGGCATTGAATGGATTTTGAATCAGGAAGATATGTTGTTACCAGGATACCCTGCAAGTGTAGAGGGACAGACCAAATACCTGAAGGATCTATTGCAGATTATTCGCGAAGTTCCTGGTGGTTTGGGTCACGGATTCTATTATTGGGAACCTGCCTGGATACCAAGTAAAGAAGAATGGTCCGTCGGTCATCCGAATAACTGGGGCAACCTCACCATGTTTGATTTTAAAGGTCGCAAGTTGGAATCGTTTACAGCACTTGCTACTGTTGAAGAATCAGATGTCGTGACATACGTGTAATCTAGCGTAATATGTATCGTCTGTGAAGTCGTTGTTATCGTTATCGTTATCGTTATCGTTATCGTATATAAACTAAAAAAACAGTAATTAAAGCAAGGGAGTTGTCATTATGACATACAAATTTCCACCTGTAAGTTCCAAAGCCCCGCACATGTTGCATGGCGCAGACTATAACCCGGAGCAATGGCTCCGCTATCCTGAAGTTCTGGAAGAAGATATTCGCTTGATGAAGCTTGCCAAGTGTAACGTGATGTCCATTGGTATCTTCTCATGGGTATCCCTTGAGCCGGAAGAGGGTGTATACACGTTTGAATGGTTGGATCAGGTGTTGGATCGTTTTGCAGCAAACGGTATCTATGCATTCCTCGCTACACCAAGTGGTGCTAGACCTGCTTGGATGTCCGCGAAGTACCCGGAAGTGCTCCGCGTATCCGAGAAGCGTGTCCGCAATCTGCATGGTTTCCGTCACAACCATTGTTATACTTCCCCGGTATACCGTGAGAAGGTTACTGCGATTAACACAAAACTGGCAGAACGTTATTCGGATCATCCGGCTGTAATCGGCTGGCATATCTCGAACGAGTTCGGCGGAGACTGTCATTGTGATTATTGTCAGGAAGCATTCCGTGGTTGGGTTCAGAAGAAGTATAAAACACTCGATGAACTGAATCATTCGTGGTGGACCACATTCTGGAGCCATACGGTTACAGACTGGAGTCAAGTGGAATCTCCGGCTCCACACGGTGAGACACAGGTACACGCAATGAATCTGGATTGGCGCCGTTTCGTTACGGACCAGACAGCTGATTTTATCGTGCATGAAACAAAACCATTGAAAGCTCAGAATCCTGATCTGCCAGTCACAACAAACCTGATGGAATTCTATGGCGGTCTGAACTATTGGAAGTTCGCTGATATTCTGGATTTCCTCTCTTGGGACAGTTATCCGACTTGGCATGATGCAGATGACGACGCGAAACAGGCATCCCGGATCGCAATGATGCATGACATCGTTCGTTCTATCAAAGGCGGTCAGCCGTTCTTGCTGATGGAGAGTACTCCAAGTTCAACGAATTGGCAAGATGTCAGCAAGCTGAAAAAACCTGGCATGCATCTGCTCTCTTCTCTCCAGGCTGTGGCACACGGCTCCGATAGTGTTCAGTACTTCCAGTGGAGAAAAAGCCGGGGGTCCAGTGAGAAACTTCATGGTGCGGTGGTAGACCACGTAGGAACGGAACACACTCGAGTGTTCCAAGATGTCACCGACGTAGGAACGGCTCTTGAAGGCATGGAAGCCATTGTAGGAACAGCGGTTCCGGCAGAAGTTGCAATCATTTTTGATTGGGAAAACCGCTGGGCCGTTAATGATTCCCAGGGACCGCGTAATATCGGTGTGAAGTATGAGCAGACCGTGGAAGAGCATTACGAAGCGTTTTGGAAAAAGGGAGTCGCTGTAGACGTTATTGATATGGATGCAGATCTGTCCAAGTATAAGTTGCTGATTGCGCCAATGCTCTATCTGGTACGTGAAGGTGTCGGAGAACGTATTGAGAAGTTTGTAGAACAAGGTGGTACGTTTGTAGCAACTTACTGGTCTGGTATTGTTAACGAAAACGATCTGTGTTTCCTGGGTGGATTCCCAGGCCCGCTGCGTAAGACACTTGGCATCTGGTCCGAGGAAATTGACGGATTGCATGATCGTGATCTGAACGGAATCATTCCGGAGAAGGGCAATGAGCTTCAGCTCAAAACAGCGTATGATGCAATTGAACTGTGTGATCTGATTCATCTGGAAGGCGCGAAGTCCCTGGCTACGTACCGTTCTGACTTTTATGCTGGACGCCCTGCATTGACGGTTAACCAGTTGGGTTCAGGAAAAGCATATTACGTAGCGACACGTCTGAAAGCACCATTCTATGATGATTTCTATGCGAAGCTAATCGCTGACCTGAACATTGAGCGTGGACTTGAAACTGAGCTGCCTGCCGGAACAACGGCACATACGCGTACAGATGGTACAGCAGATTATGTGTTTGTACAGAACTACACGCCAGATGAGAAGCTGGTTGAACTAGATGGACAGTCCTATACCGATCTGCTCAGTGGTGATGCTGTGAAAGCAAGTCTCAGCTTGAAGCCATATGACATTTGTGTTCTGCGCAGACCGGCTGCTCGAAAATAATATAGGTTCATCCTTACTTTATAAACGGAGTTAGGATAGAAAAAGAGTGCCCTGAACGCCTGCATTGGTGTTCAGGGCATCTTTTTTAATTTATGCATTTGGCTGTTGAACCACTTTTTCTGGACAAGATAAAGGATAAACGTGTCCGCGTAGCGAAGACAAACACGTAACATGTAACTCAAGACTTTCAGTCTGGGAGGAATGGAAATGAATCAAAGAAATCTGGATGGTAACAGCATTATTATTCGACTGGAAATGACAACTAAGGATATCAAGTTTGGCGAAGTGGCTTCGGTCATCTCGGAAGCTGGGGGAGACATCATTGCCATCGACGTGATTTCCACCAATCAGGATGTAAGCGTGCGCGACTTGACGGTCGCAGTTACAGATGCACAAGATAACAGTAAAATTATAGAAGGGGTGCGCCAGCTCAAAGGTGTATCCATTATTAACGTATCGGATCGGACTTTCCTGCTTCATCTGGGCGGTAAGATCGAAGTAACACCAAAGACCCCGATTCAAAACCGGGAAGATCTGTCACGTGTGTACACTCCGGATGTGGCTCGTGTATGTTCAGCCATTTCAGAAGAACCCGGCAAAGCCTTCTCATTGACAATTAAACGGAATACAGTGGCCGTCGTATCTGATGGCAGTGCGGTACTTGGGCTTGGTAATATTGGGCCTCGTGCAGCGATGCCTGTCATGGAAGGTAAAGCGATGTTATTCAAACAGTTTGCAGGTGTGGATGCTTTCCCAATCTGCCTGGATACACAGGATACCGAGGAAATCATACGTACTGTGAAAGCGATATCACCTGGTTTTGGCGGCATTAATCTGGAGGATATCTCGTCACCGCGTTGTTTCGAAATTGAACGTCGTCTGAATGAGGAATTGGACATTCCTGTATTTCATGATGACCAGCATGGCACAGCGGTTGTGTTATATGCTGGTCTGATCAATGCGCTCAAACTGGTGGGCAAGTCCATTGAAGATGTGAAGATTGTGGTCTGTGGCATCGGTGCAGCAGGTGTAGCATGCAGCAACATATTATTGTCCGCGGGGGCCAGCCGGCTTATAGGTGTCGATCGTGAGGGTGCAATTGTACGAACACAAACCTATGAGAATGAAGTCTGGAGTGATTATGCAGCTCGTACTAATCCCGAACTGGAGACTGGCTCGCTGCGTGATGTCATTCGTGGAGCCGATGTGTTCATTGGCCTATCCCGCGGCAATCTGTTAACTCGCGAAGATGTAGAGACCATGGCAGAAGATCCAATCGTGTTTGCAATGGCAAACCCGGTGCCTGAGATTATGCCTGCCTTGGTGGAAGACATTGTGGCTGTAATGGCAACAGGACGATCCGATTATCCGAATCAGATTAACAATGTGTTATGTTTCCCGGGCATCTTCAGGGCAGTTTTGGATTGCCGAGCCACCGAAATTAATGAAGAAATGAAGCTGGCAGCCGCGCAAGCGATTGCTTCGGCCATTACGGACGAAGAGCGTACACGTTATTACATTATTCCGAGTGTGTTCAATGATAAAGTAGTCAAATCGATGCGCAGTCGCGTAATTGAAGCAGCTATTAAGACGGGTGTAGCTCGACGTATTCCTCGTGAACAGGCCCGTGAAGGCGGGGAATCGTAAGATGTCAGAGAACCCTCTTCAACCTGGCGGGAATCTGCAAGAATTAGGGCACATGCATAAAATAGATGGAATAACGGCAGGAGAGGCTGTTCTGCGCGCCGCCCGATCCTTTGTTCAAGGGGACTCATCCAAGCATAGTGATGGTCATGACTGGCCGCACATTGAACGGGTAACCGCACTTGCGGTTGAACTCGCTCACCGCATGGGTGCAGATCCATTTGTCTGCGAACTGGCTGCATTATTACATGATGTACCGGATGAGAAGCTGAATGAGAGCTTGGAAGCCGGGATGGCCAAACTGAATGACTGGCTGGATACCCAGCCTCTTGACCCGGATATACGTAACAAGGTTGTGGGTATTATTAGCACCATCTCATATGCGGGAGGACAGCGTCCTGCGGTCAGTTCGCTTGAAGCACAGGTTGTACAGGATGCGGATCGACTGGATGCATTGGGTGCGATTGGGATCGCGCGAACCTTTGCCTTTTCAGGCGCCAGGGGGCGCGAGATGTACGATCCGTCCCTTCCCCCACGGGAGCAGATGACCCGAGAGGAATATCGCAATGGGCGCAGCACAACGATAAATCACTTTTACGAGAAGTTGTTCAAGCTCAAGGATCTGATGAACACCGCCTATGGCAAGGAGCTGGCGGAACAGCGTCATGATTATATGGTGCAGTTTGTGGACCAGTTCAAAAGGGAATGGGAGGGCACGGACCGTTAGGCAGGCATAATAAGCATGAGAATTCCACAGAGGTATCATAAGTAACAGAGGCGAATCTTTGAAGTGGCGAAAATCCATTTTGAAGATTTGCTTCTTTTTGGGTTAATAATGTGTATTAACATACATAAAGAAATCAATTTCATAATACCTCTGACTTATGACATGGCAACGGAAGACCTTACATGGTACAATAAATCGTTCTCCTGAATGAATTCAGGCAAAAAAAGAAATATGGGGTAATAATGAACATGATTATCAAATGTAAAACTTCAGGTTCGGTAAAGAGGAGGGGTCATCACCATGTCGTTTGGTGCGCGTGTACTTAAGACGGGGATCGCGGTCACGCTTGCCTTGTACCTAAGCAGCCTGTTCTTGAACCCGCAATCTCCCGTGCCTGCCGCAATCGCGGCTATATTCGCCATGCAGCCTTCCATCTATCGTTCCTGGAAATACTTCCTGGATCAATTGCAAACGACCACGCTGGGAGCTATTGTCGCCCTGGTGGGGGGCATGGTGTTGTCCAATGAGCCAATCGCCGTTGGATTAATTATTGTACTTGTCATCATGATCTGTCTTAAATTAAATATGGGTGAGACGGTTGGCCTTACACTGGTCACGGTTGTATCCATTATGGAAGCATCGGGTGACTGGCATTTTGCACTCAATCGTTTTCTGTTGACACTGGTTGGTATTGTATCGGCGTTTCTCATCAACATTACGGTATTTCCTCCGAAACCGAAGGTTCAGTTCGTGAAGCAGATCCATAGTGTATTCAGTGGTATGTCGTTGCTTCTGCGAACTTCGATCTCGGATGAGATCAAGGAAGTTGTATTCCGGGAGGAGAAAAGCAACCTGGGCGGTTCCATTAAGTCTTTGTCCGACAAGTATAACTTGTTCGAAGAGGAACAGAAAAAGATGAAACGTTCGAAATTCAGCGAAACTCGTCAGATGGTGGTCTACAAACAAATGCTGCTGAGTTTGCAAAAAGGGTATGAGGTGCTGGATTCGGTGGAACGCCACTATTTCCAGGCACCGCGGACAACGGCCATGGATCAGTTTTTTGACTCACATCTAGAACTGGTTATCAAATTCCATGAGCATGCACTGCTCAAGTTCGAGGATAAGCTGAAACCTAATGGGGAAGAGGCCGCACAGTTTGTATTGGATAATGACCGTTTCATGGAGCAGGCGATCACCCAGTTTGATATCGACAAGGAAGGGATGTTACGATTGTCTATCGTGGCTGCTGCCATTTATGATTATGGATATCAGTTGGAACGTTTGAATCGACTTGCCGAACATGTGCATAGCGCCAGTGAAGACAAAGAATCACAGGACAAAATTTTGAATTGGCTTAAGTGGCCTTAAATTCAAGTTCAAAAAGTCTGGTTTTCAGTACCAAGAAGATGGAATGAAGATAGAAATGGAGTAGCGGAGCGTAGGAAAACTACGTGAGCAACGGACATTTCGGCTGAATTTCATATTCGATGCTGATGATGCCGTTAGGCATGATTCGTAATCAAAATTAGACTTTTTGAACAACCTCTAAGTGCGAATTGCGTACCTGCTTGGCGATCATATACAATGTAGTTACAACATAGCCCGGACCATCGTGTCCGGGTTGTTTTGTCATACATAGGGCTGAAGGGCATGAATGAATATTAACGAACTGAGGGATAGAGACATGATTATAGAGGAATTGGACGCTGAACTAATGGAATGGTTGAGTGGGACAAATCTGGAGCATAAACAGCATGAAGCCATGCAACTGCTGACCGTATCTGAGGATCAGTGGCCGCATCAGGCCATGATCAGTATGGGGGAAGTGATTGCGATAAATCCGCATCAGCTTAGACTGGCTCTATGGCAAGGTACACAGACCAGTATGAACATGAGCAAAACAGGCAAGGCTACCTTGATTGCGGTTCAAGGACATCGATTGCTGCATATTCGTACAGAAGTAGAACGGCTTCCTGAGATGAAGGGGGCTGTCCATCCGAGAGATCGTTTTGAAGCACAAGTGCTCCAGGTACGTGTGGATCACGCGCCATATGCGGAGATCACTTCAGGAATAACCTTTCAATTAAAAGATGAACTTGGAGCAATTACACGCTGGAAAGAGACAATTGAAGAATTACGAAAGTAGGCAGGAGTAGCTAAGTCAGTTGAGTACCCGGTGATTGGGTAATAATGAAGAAGAAAACAACAAAAAACGCCTCCGCTTGCATCGGGACGTTGTCACTGGTACAATAAAAAATGGTTTTCAGAAAATTAGAACTAATTAACATATAATTAAAATGTTTACTTTCTAATAATTATACCATTGCCTTTTCGGGCTTGTCAAATGGGATTTTGAGGACACAATCCGGGGAAAGAGGGGCTATTAACATATGAGTACAGATCAGCAATGGAATGAGGAACAACAACGGGTCAACACCGTGACCGATCAGATTGAACGCAAGATCACAACGCTGGAAGATGAAGTTGGTTCCTTCCGTGACGAAGTGGTTGGCATGAGAAAAGACTTCTGGGACGAAGTCACGATGAACTTTAGCGAAGCGGATGATGTCGGGGAGACTTCAACCAGCATGCGGCAGCAGTCACAGGTATTGTCCGATCGGGAGCGCAGTCATCTCAATACAGCGGCTGCGTTGGATAAAATGAAACGACTGCATCATTCACCGTATTTTGGGCGCATTGATTTCAAAGAAGATGGATATCCAAATGCAGAACGCATTTATCTCGGCATTGCATCGTTGCTGGATGAGAAGGAAGAATCTTTTCTGGTTTACGACTGGCGTGCGCCAATCTCCAACCTGTATTATGACGGAGCACCGGGTCCAATCACGTATCATACACCCAGTGGGGAGATCAGCGGTGATATAGAGATGAAGCGACAGTTTGTCATTCGGGATGGTCGTATCCGGTTTATGTTTGACACAGGGGTCACGATTGGTGATGAGTTGTTGCAGGCCGTGCTCAGTCGAACTTCGGATGCACAGATGAAGAGTATTGTAGCGACCATTCAGAAGGAGCAAAACCGGATTATCCGTAATGACCGGACACGAATGCTCATTGTGCAAGGCGCAGCCGGCAGTGGCAAAACATCCGCGGCGCTCCAGCGTGTGGCATATCTTCTTTATAAATACCGCGAGCATCTGCAAGCGGATCAGATGGTTCTTTTTTCACCAAATCCAATGTTCAACAGTTATGTCTCCACGGTACTGCCTGAGCTTGGGGAGGAAAACATGTTGCAAACGACCTTCCAGGAGTATCTGGAGCGCCGTTTGGGTCGTGAATATCAACTGGAAGATCCGTTTATTCAGCTTGAATATGTACTTACGGGGACGGAAGATCCCGATTACGATGTTCGCATGTCCAGCATTCGCTTCAAGTCGTCCGAAACGTTCCTCAAGGTGATTACACGTTATAAGGAAAGTATGTTGTCAGGTGGCATGAAATTCAAGCCGGTTCGCTTCCAGGGCCGAGCGATTGTCACGTCAGAGGCTATGGCTGAGAAATTCTACAGTTTCGAGTCATCCGTTAAGCTGGTGAGTCGACTGGAGATGTTACGGGACTGGATGCTGAAAGAACTGTCTGCCTTTGGTAAAGGTGAACTGGATGCGCCTTGGGTTGATCAGCAGCTTGATCTGATGGAGCCGGAGGATCTGCAACGTGCGTATCAACGGTTGAAGCGCAAGCAAAAAGGAAAGACCCATACGTTTAATGACTTCGAGCAGGAAAGAGGGATTCTGGCACGTATGGTGGTCAGTGACCGACTCAAACCGTTGCGAAAATGGATTAAGTCCTTACGATTCGTTGATATAAGACAATTATATGCACATCTATTTAACGATCAGGCTCAGATGGAACGATTACTGGGTGATGAAGCGCTGCCTGCTCAATGGGATGAAATCTGTAAGATGACTTTACGCAGATTGAAGCTTCAGGAGTTGGCATATGAAGATATTACGCCATACTTGTACTTGCGTGAGCTTATGCTTGGATTCCATATTAACTCGAATATTCGTCATGTCATTATTGATGAAGCCCAGGATTATTCTGCGTTTCAGTTGGCATTTATGAAGAGATTGTTCCCACGGGCGAAAATAACAGCACTTGGTGACTTTAATCAGGCAATCTATGCCCACTCTTCAGTACTTAGTGGAACAGGACCTTTGACTAACCTGTACGGACCAGACAACACGGAAGTCATTGAGCTGACCAGAAGTTATCGATCTACCCGGGAGATCGTGGAGTTTACACGTGGCATGGTGCCTGGTGGGGAAGAGATTATTCCATTTAACCGCAGCGGTGAGAAACCTAAAGTGATCGTTTCTTCTGATTCAGAGCGTCATATGAATGTCATCACGACAGACCTCAAGCACTTGATTAAGGAAGGGTACGAATCGGTTGCAGTTATCTGCAAAACCGCCGAAGAGAGCAGAGACGTACATGCTACATTGAGTAAGGCGCTGCCCACAGCACCGAAGTTAATCAAAAAAACGACGCTGGCTTTTGAGCAGGGTGTTCATGTCATCCCAGCGTATCTGGCCAAAGGTGTGGAATTCGATGCAGTCCTGATCTATGACGGCTCTGCGGAGCAGTATGCTCAGGAGCATGAACGCAAGTTGTTCTATACGGCTTGCACACGAGCGATGCATCTACTGCACGTTTACTGCGTGGGCGCACTTAGTCCGTTCATTACCGCCCAGTCGGAAGAAAAGTATGATCTTGGCAAGGTGTCTGCTGCGCAAGTGGACTGACATAACACTTCATATGCATGAAGAAGGCTTCCGTTCAATGGAACGGGAGTTTTTCTGTATATGATACATATATCGGGAAGAAGCTAGCTTAGCGAGGGAATTATACGTGATGAGGTTACAGCCATATAGGTGATCGTATTGATAAAAATACCTAACGTGAATTCGTAAGGATTGGGTCCCGTGGATAAAAATGACTTGATAATTTGTATTCAAGGACAATGGATGTGATTTTTCTTTACACATGAGGTCCGGACTCATATAATCGTAACAATATATTTTTTTTGGATCGTTTATTAAAGGAGGCAACAAAATGAACAAATCATCTTTTGAACGGCCACTTATGGCCGATTGTGTACCGGATCTGGTCGCTACAGCACGGGGAGATTTGCCAGCGACTTTGGTCATTCGGGGAGGTACGCTGGTAAACGTGATATCGGGTGAGATTTTACCTGAGATGTCCATAGCTGTACAGGGAGCTCGAATCGCTTATGTCGGTAAAGATGTAAGCCACACTATCGGAGAACATACGAGGATTATTGAAGCAAACGGTAAGTATATCGCTCCTGGTCTGCTGGATGGACACTGCCATATCGAAAGTACACAGATGAAAGTAACCGAGTTTGCGAGAGCGGTGTTGCCTTCAGGCACAACCGGAGGTTTCTTTGACCCTCATGAGATCTCTAACGTGCTTGGCCTCAAAGGTCTGAGACTGATGCTGGATGAAGCGCGGACCACACCGATGGCTGCTTATATGCAGGTGGCTTCCTGTGTGCCTTCCACGCATCCAGGATTGGAGACAACAGGTGCTTATATCGGGCCTGAAGAGGTAGCTGAGGCTCTTTCCTGGGGTCCGGACATGATTGGTCTTGGTGAAGTGATGAACTTCCCTGGAGTGGTCTATGGGGATGAGACGATGATTGGTGAGATACAGGCAACGCTCCGGGCAGGTAAAGTGGCAGACGGTCATTTCACCTGGGCTGCAGATGACTGGCGTCTGCCAGCCTACGCAGCGAGTGGTGTTACAGGGGATCATGAATGTGTGACCAAGGAAGATGTGGTTGAACGTCTGCGACTCGGAATGTACGCGAAGATGCGTCAAGGTTCGGCATGGCATGATGTGGCTGAGACGATCAAAGCCTGCACTGAGCTTGGTCTGGATACACGCCGGATGATGCTGGTGACCGATGACCGAAGCTCTGAATCGCTGCTCAAAGAAGGACATATGGATTTTGTTGTTCGTCTCGCAATCTCCCAAGGGGTGAAGCCGGTTACGGCTTTCCAGATGGCAACCATTAACACGGCTGAGCGCTTTGGTGTTGCGCGCGACATTGGTGCGATTATTCCGGGCAATATAGCCGATATTATTCTGCTGGACGGCCGGTTGGCGGATGTACGTGTGGGCATGACGATTGCTGCCGGGCAAGTTGTAGCCGAGAATGGGAAAATGACGGCGGTCTGGGACAGCTTCACGTATCCGACAGAAGCACTGAACACGGTGAAGTTAGAAGCTAATATTCAGCCGGAAGATCTGGAGTTGGCTGCACCGATTGCAGAGGGGACGATTGGTGCCAAAATCATTCATGTGACAGAGAACCATGTGGATACAAAGGAGAAACACCTGCCTGTTACCGTAGAGAACGGCAAGGTTGTGGTTTCAACTTCAGGGGAAGTATGCAAAATTGCGGTATTGGAGCGTCACAAACAAACCGGGAATCGAGCGGTAGCGCTTGTTGGAGGCATCGGCTTCACATCACCTGCAGCGATTGCGATGACAGTTGCTCATGATAGTCACAACCTGTTGATTATCGGTAATGATGATGCATTAATGGCTGAAGCCGGTAATCGCGTCATTCGTATGCAGGGCGGGGTGGCCGTGGTAACGGCAGCAGGGGTAACCGAATTCCCGCTACGGATTGCAGGTTTGATGTCAACCGAATCTTTTGAAGTCGTTGCGGCCCAATCGGCAGCAGTCAGTGAAGCTTTACAGTCCGCAGGATGTACGTTGAATAATGCGTTCATGACGCTTTCGTTGCTCGCGCTGGTTGTGATTCCAGAATTACGTTTGTCCGACAAGGGGCTAGTGCGGATCTCGGCAGAAGGTATTGAACTGGTGTCTCTTTTCGATGAAGTGGTTGATAATACACCTGTAGCTCCATCGGGTAATGAATGAACGGAAATGTCGACTAGGCATCATTAAATAGGGTTCCATATAAAGCCGCCTTAGGGCGGTTTTTTGGTGTGTTTTGAGAGAAAACGCTTTCTAGGTCTTCTGAGCTTGGTGTACATATGGCAATAATGACTGAAGTCATGCTGGAATAAGGATTGAATTTGAAAATAATAAATAATTGTGACTTTTGAACTATACATACAGAACTACGAATTCCCGAAATATAGTTATATGATTCTTTCGTCGTAAGTCTTAAAGATGATATTGCATATAAAAGCAATCCGAATTCGTCGTACCTAATAAGTATCCATTAAATGAATATGAAACGACACAATTTCATCCAGATTTGCACGTCAGAGCTGATAACTTCAGAGGGAGTGTACAAATATGAAAAGCAAAAGGGGTTACCGTTTTATCTTATTACTGAGTTGTTTGATCTTGTGTGCGAGTACAGCCTGTTCTTCGAAAGCCGTTGCCATTGGTTCTGTGGATAGTTATGAAACGATTCATGGTAACCTTGATGTGCCGGTAAGAGCGACGTGGGTGTGGGACACAACCCAGATTCGAAGCAATCCTCAAGAGTTGTTAAATTACGCTACAGCGAATAAGATCAATACGATCTATCTGCAGATGAACCGGGATGTAAAAATTCCTGATTATAAAAGTTTTATCCGTCAGGCCAGAGCCAAGAACATTGCGGTTGACGTCATGGATGGAAGATCAGCGTGGGGATTGACGGAAAGTCGGGAACAGATTGCATCTTTCCTGGACTGGATCGAGGCATATCAGGCGCAGGCGTTGTCCAATGAGAAATTTGCTGGTATTCATCTGGATATTGAACCACATGTGCACCCGCAATGGAAAATCAATCAAGCCAGTGTAATTACCCAGTGGCAAGGCAATGTGGAGTATATTGTTGAGCGAGCATCACGGATGAAGATGCCGGTAGCGGCTGATCTGCCTTTCTGGCTGGATAACTACAAAATTCCGGGTTCCACGATGGCCGTAAGCAGTTGGATGATTCGCAAGTTTGATTCCATCACCATTATGGCTTACCGCGATACAGCTGCTGCAATCTATAGTGTAGCGAAGGATGAACTTGCAGAAGCAGCTCTGCTTGGCAAGACGATCTCAATCGCCGTGGAAACAAAGCAAAGTAAGGAAGGCGACTTCATTACTTTTTATGAAGAGGGATCTGCTTATATGGAAGCACAATTAAAATTGGTCGAAAAAATGGCTTCAGTACATGCGTCCTTTAACGGTTTCTCCGTACATGAGTACACTTCATGGAAGACACTGAAAAAGTGAGAAACTGTTAAGCTTCAAAGCGTAAGGCTGATAGCGGCCAATGAGATGAGTTCTAACTGAGACAATGTGGCTCAGATCAGATCGTTACCTCACTCGTTCCCAGGAAAGTTGATAAAGTAGATAAAGAAGGTGTTTGCAGCTGAATAGCTGTGAGCACCTTCTTCTTTTACACCCTTTTACACCTGTACCAGGGCAGACTCCACTCCTACGTTCTCATAGAACATTTTGCGATACTGTGAAGGTGTAGTGGCTTTATGCTTTTTAAATGTAGTGATGAAGTAGCTTAGATGCTCAAAACCCACATCCATGGCGATATCAACAATTTTGTGATCCGTATTCTCAAGCTGAACGCAGGCCTGTTGAACGCGGTAATAGTTAATGTAATCAACCGGGGTTTTCTGCACCATCTGTTTGAAGAAACGGCAGAAGTGTCCTTCGCTCATATTGGCTTCATCGGCCAGTTCTTTCAGCTTTAATGGTTCAGGATAACGTTTGTGGATGTACCCGAGCACGGATTTCAGGCGCTCTACCTTGTCATGACTCCCAGTAGCCACAGTGCCTTTGAGCGGAGCAGGTCTCATATGTTCGAACATTCGGGCAAATATGAGGTACAGGTACGCTTTTGTTGACATTTCACACGTTTCGGTTCGGGTAGCATGGTCTGCAAATATGCGTTTCAGGAGATCCAGAATTTCTTGTCCCCAATCCTCATCTGCCTTGATATGGCTGGGGGGAATCACCGTTTTGCGTACCAGTGGACCGATGAATTTCTCTTGGACCGTATCGAAGGTACGGCTGCCAAGCAGTTCGGGATTAAATACAATGGAAGAGAATACGCAGGGCACATCACCCTTCAGATACCCCGCATGAATCTCGCCTCTATTGATGAAAATCGCTTCTCCAGCTTGGACCTCAACAGTGTTCATATCGATCTGAAAGACGGCGCAGCCCTGGGTCACCATGGTGAACTCCATCTCATCATGCCAGTGGCAATCGAGAATGCTATCCCCGTTCAGTTGTTGAATATCCGGGTACACACTGACGGGATACATGGCATTGCCGTGAATCCGGTCTTCCCGTAATCGTTCACGTTCCATATCAGATTCTCCTTTTGTATCATTATTAATGTAATCGTTTCCATAGATTGGTGATGATGTTCAAGAATCGGATGTTTATTATCAAAATCGTGATATATTTGGTCAAAATAAGAGAAGAAATTCGTTATTAATATCAATATTATTATAATATAACCAAAGGGGGAAAGAAAACATGAAATTTACTGATGGATTCTGGATGACTCGTGAAGGGTACCAGATTCAAAACCCGACTGACATTCGTGATATTGTGCAAAAAGATAATTCTGTGACCGTATATGCGGCAACTAAATATATTCGCAGCAAAGGCGACACGTTGAACGGTACATTGCTGAAAGCAACGTACAGCTCACCAATGCCTAACGTTATTCGTGTAACCTTGAATCACCATAAGGGCGGCGTGAAAAAAGGGCCTGTATTTGAGCTTAACACACAAGAAGCCAACGTTGAGGTCTCAAAAAATGAACAAGGTGCTGTTTTGAAAAGTGGCAACCTGGAAGTTCAAATCGACAAAACAAACGGTTGGGACGTTAGCTTCCTATATGGAGGAAAACGGATTACAGGTAGCGGTCAAAGAGCTGCCGGTTATATTACAGGTCCAAGCAAGGAAGCGTACTTCCGCGAGCAGCTTGATCTCGGTATTGGTGAATACGTTTACGGACTCGGTGAGCGCTTCACACCGTTTGTTAAGAATGGTCAAATCGTCGATACCTGGAATGAGGACGGCGGTACAAGCAGTGAGCAGTCCTATAAAAACATTCCGTTTTATTTGTCCAATAAAGGATATGGCGTATTTGTAAACCATCCGGAACGCGTATCGTATGAGATTGCATCCGAGAATGTATCTAAAGTTCAGTTCAGCGTAGAAGGCGAGACGTTGGAGTACTTCATTATCGGCGGTGACAATCCAAAGGATGTACTTGATAATTATACGAAATTAACAGGTAAACCAGCGCTTCCACCGGCATGGACTTTTGGTCTGTGGCTGACAACATCATTCACAACGGATTATGATGAAGCAACGGTTAACCATTTCGTAGATGGCATGGCTGAACGTGATCTTCCGCTGTCTGTATTCCATTTTGACTGCTTCTGGATGAAGGAATACCAATGGTCTGATTTCGTATGGGATGAAGCGATGTTCCCGGATCCGGAAGGCATGCTTGCACGTCTGAAAGAGAAGGGCCTTAAAATCTGTGCTTGGATCAATCCATATATTGCAGAAAAATCCTACTTGTTCGATGAAGGTATGGAGAACGGTTATCTGGTGAAAACAGCGGATGGCAGCGTATGGCAATGGGATATGTGGCAAGCAGGTATGGCTCTGGTTGATTTCACAAATCCGGATGCTGTGAACTGGTATAAGAGCAAGCTGGAAGTCCTGCTGGATCAAGGTGTAGATTCCTTCAAGACCGACTTCGGCGAAAGAATTCCGACAGATGTTGTGTACTTCGATGGTTCTGATCCCGTTAAAATGCACAACTATTATACACAGCTCTATAACAAAGCTGTATTTGAATTGCTTGAAGAGAAGATTGGCAAAAACGAAGCTGCCCTGTTTGCACGCTCTGCAACAGCAGGTGGTCAACAGTTCCCGGTTCACTGGGGCGGTGACTGTTCTTCCACGTATGAATCCATGGCTGAATCACTTCGTGGTGGCCTCTCACTGGGGCTTTCCGGTTTCGGATTCTGGAGCCATGATATCAGTGGTTTTGAAAGCACAGCGAGCCCTGATGTCTACAAACGTTGGGTACAATTCGGACTGTTATCTTCACACAGTCGCCTGCACGGAAGCACTTCGTATCGTGTGCCTTGGCTGTTTGACGAGGAATCCGTGGACGTTGTTCGTGACTTTACCAAACTCAAAATCAGCCTGATGCCGTACCTGTACAATTCTGCGGTGGAGTCAACGGTAAAAGGGATTCCGATGATGCGCGCTATGCTGCTGGACTTCCCAGAGGACCCAACAACATACAGCCTGGATACGCAATATATGTTTGGCGATTCGATCCTGGTGGCTCCGATCTTCAACAAAGAGGGTGATGTTCGTTACTACCTGCCTGAAGGAACTTGGACGAACTATCTGACTGGAGTGAAAGTACAAGGTGGACGCTGGATCAGTGAAAACCATGACTTCAAAACACTGCCAATGATGGTTAAGCCAAACAGCCTGATCGCTGTCGGTGCGGTGGATAGCAAACCGGATTATGACTTTGCAAATGATGTGTCCTTGCACTTGTTCGAACTGGTTGATGGTCAAACGGCTCAAGCGGTCGTTGTGAACCAAGCGGCTGAACAGGAGCTGACAGTTAACGTTACACGTAAGGGATCAGTGCTGGATGTTCGTGCTGAAGGTGCAGGCAAACCATGGAACATCGTGCTTCGCGGTATTGAAAGTGTATCCAGCGTTGAAGGTGGTTCCCAAGTGTCTGGTGCAAATGGTGTTGTTGTTACAGCAGCAACAGGCGCAAGCGCGCTTACAATCCAACTGTAAAATGATATAGTAAAAGAAAAGGACGGTGCCGAAAGGTGCCGTCTGTTTGTCTACGATGATAGGAGATTGAATGAAATGAGTACAATGAATTCCGGTTTGCATTGCACGATATCAGCAGAGATGCTGCATCATCTGGTAGAAATTAATTTTGGAAGCGATACCAAAGTGAAGGTGTTTGGTCTCCTGCAAGGTGGACTTTTTAATACAACCTATCGGATTCAACTTGAACATACACCCTATACGGATGTGATTTTACGTTTGGCTCCAGAGCGGGGAGAGATGGCGGCTGGTTCTGCGAGTGATCCCCTATTTTCGTTTGAACGCACGATGATGTCGGCTGAACCGATTGTGTATGAATATTACCGTAAGGCAGGCATTCCTGCTCCCAACATTATCGCTTGTGATGACAGCGGATCGATCATTTCAAGAACGTACATGTTTATGGAGTTTATCCCGAGTAAGCAGCTGGATCACGCATCGATTTCAGATATAAACAAAGAGCGATTGTACCATCAGCTTGGCGCCTATACCGCCATCATGCATCAGATCGAGGGTGCATCGTTTGGTTGGCCGCAGGGGGACGGTTCAATTAAAGGCTCGGATCAATGGTCCGAGGTGCTGTACTCTTTTGCAGAAGAAACAGCACTTAAAGCGGCACGAGCCGATTATATGCCAGGTGTGGGAGAAGAGATCGCTGCTATTTTCATGCAAAATAAAGACTTATTTGATCAAGTGACCCGTCCGGTACTCGTTCATAATGACCTGTGGGAAGCAAATGTACTTGTTCATCAGGAAAATGGTGAGCTGAACATTGCGGCCATCATTGACGGAGATCGTTCCATGTTTGCAGACAGGGAGTTTGAAGCCATATTGTCGTCAGAATCAGTGGCTTTTCATGAAGGATATGATCGTCCACTGGACTCATCCGCTGAAGGACAGGCACGCAGGCTTGCGTACCGAATACTGTCTTCGTATTTTAATGCCTACGTTCATGAACATCAGGTCAACCAACCTGAAGATGGTCAGAAGTATCGCCAGCGCACGCTGGATTTACTGCAGCAATGGAAGCAACTTGGACTTAACTAATTCGCAGGGGGAATGAAGGATGAAGGAGTATCATCAATACCCGATGTGGGATGCGTCACTTTCACTTGAGGAAAGGTTGGCTGACCTGATTGCACGATTGACAACGGAGGAGAAGATCAGACTAATTCCTACACGCGAAGCAGCCGTACCAAGACTGGGCATTCCAGCCTACAACGTTGGGGGCGAAGCTGCCCACGGGGTTGCATGGAAAGGGGAGGCAACGGTATTTCCGCAACCGCTCGGTCTATCCAGTACCTGGAATACAAGGCTCATGCGGGAGATTGGTTCAGTCATTGGCGATGAAGCGAGGGCATACCATCACTGTAATCCTGAGGTTCACGGGTTAACATTGTGGGCACCAACGGTTGATCTGGAACGTGACCCACGCTGGGGCAGAACGGAAGAGGGATATGGCGAAGACCCGGTCCTCACGGGAGAAATGTCGGCAGCACTCGTTAAAGGCATGCAGGGAAATGATCCTTTTTATCTTAAAATGGTCGCGACATTGAAACACTTTTTTGCCAATAATAATGAGAAAGATCGTCTGAATTGTTCATCCAGCATCGACCCTCGCAATCTGCGGGAATACTATCTAAAAGCATTTGAAACGCCATTTGTGGAAGGCGGAGCCTTGTCCATGATGACAGCTTACAATTCCATCAATGGTACACCTGCCATTGAAAGTCCATATGTGAATGATGTGGTTAAGGGTGAGTGGGCGATGCCAGGTTTCATTGTATGTGATGGTGGAGACCTGTCACAGACGGTGAATTATCATGGTTATCATACCAGCCATGCTGAGTCAGCAGCAGGTGCATTGAAGGCAGGAGTGGATTGTCTTACAGATGAAGTTGATCTTGTTGTATCTGCTCTGGAGGAGGCTCTTGACCGGAATCTGTTGGAGGTCACTGATTTGGACCGAGCGATTCGTAACATCTTTGGTGTGCGGATGCGACTTGGACAACTGGATCAGTCGGGGCAAAATCCATATGCGTCTATTCCCGAGTCGGTATTATGTGCACCGGAACATGCCAAGCTTAGTTATCGTGCCGCTGCCGAATCCATTGTTTTGCTCCAAAATGATGGATTGCTTCCGTTGCAGCCAGAAGCGTTGCAGAAAATCAGTGTGATTGGACCCCTTGCGGATGTTGTCTATACCGATTGGTACAGTGGCACACTGCCTTATCGTGTATCCGTCCTCGATGGACTGCGTAATCGACTACCTCAATCAGACATAACGTATGCAGATGGGAATGACCGTATTCAGCTGAAGACAACAGACGGTCAGGTTATAACCTTGGGTGCGGAAGGTACACTCATCGCTGTACCGGAAGCCAGTGTACCTACAGCCGCCGAATTTGTACATCAGGATTGGGGTTGGGGAAGTCATACGCTGAGGAGTGTGAACAATAACCGATACGTTAGTTTAACCGAGCAAGGCATATATCAGGCAAACGCACCGGAGATTGGTGGCTGGTTTGTGAAGGAAGTTGTTCGTATAGATCCTCAAACGGATGGAAGTAACACCTTGCGGACGTGGAACGGTATTCCGCTTGGGCTGAGCGAATATCAGGGACAGTCTGCTGTATCTCCACTCCCACCACAAGGAGAACAAACTACAGGTACAGGTAAAGGTACAAATCCGAATGATATTGGTGACTCTGGACACTTAAGTCAAACACCAGGCAATACACAGAGACCTTCTGCATTCAATATTGATATTGTGAACAGCGGAATACAACAAGCCGTAGAAGCTGCACATAGCAGTCAGGCATCTGTCGTTGTTGTTGGCAACAGCCCATATATCAACGGCAAAGAAGAAATTGACCGCCCAAGTCTGCTGCTTCCGCCGAGTCAGGTCGAGCTTGTCAAAGCCGTGTGTGAAGCCAATCCCAATACAGTGGTTGTCATTATGGGCAGTTATCCATTTGCCTTGCAGGAGTTGAAAGGTATGGCCCGCGCAATCGTTTATATGACACATGCAGGTCAGGAATTGGGGAACGCGCTTGCAGATGTGCTGTTAGGTTATTATGCCCCAGCAGGCAGATTGAATATGACTTGGTATGAAGACGAATCACAGCTTCCTGACATGATGGATTATAACATCATTCAGAATGGCATGACCTATATGTATCATGAAGGACCGGTTCAATATGCATTTGGTCATGGCCTGACGTATTCCGAATTCGAATACGAAGCGATTCGTGTAAGTCGAAGTGCTCCGGAGGAATCCACCACCACAGATCAATTGAAGATTGAAGTGGAGGTACACAATACAGGTGAACGTGACAGTGATGAAGTCGTACAGATCTATGGATCTTCATATACCTCCCGAGTGAAACGTGCTCAGAAGCAACTGCTTGCTTTCCGTCGTGTTCATGTCAAAGCAGGGATGCGTGTTACGATAAGTTTCGAGGTTCCTGTTCAGAAGCTTGCGCTATGGGATGTTACCCGAGATCGATACTGCCTGGAGACAGCGACCTGGGCCATCCTGGCAGGGCGTTCTTCCGCAGATATACGTCAGTCGGCTGATATTAAAATTGAAGGTGAGACGATTCCTGATCGCCCGCTGCACTTGCTTACCTTTGCCGAGAATTACGATGCTTGTGCAGGTGTTCTACTGGATGAATGTCTGGAAGGACGTTCGGCAGTTCGGGCAATCACTCCCGAGGAACCTTTATATCGAGAGGAGCAGTCGTCTTGGATCGCTTTCAACCATAATGCTGTTCAAGAAGTACAAGGATTTGAAGCCAGAGTGGCAGCTTTTGGGGAAGAGGGCAGACTGGAGATTCGTTCCGGAGGACTGGAGGGCGAACTGCTCGGTGTGTGTGAAGTTTCTGGACCTGGAGGCAGTGTGAATGGGAAAGATATCAAGTGGGCAACGGTTCAGTGTTCGCTTGAGGCGCCACATAAGGTGAATGCGCTATATATTGTCTTCAAAGGTGGAGCAGCGTTACGGCACTTTAGATTGTTGTAGTTGTAGCATGTCCTGAATAATCAACCTCCGAAACAAGCACAATAATGCTGTTGTGTGTAGAATCTGTAAAGGTGGTTGTGGTATGAACGATAAAAAGTGGGACCTCGTCGCACTTGCTTCCATCCCTTTAATTATGACCTTGGGTAATTCCATGCTTATACCGATCCTGCCACAGATTGAACGTGAGTTGAAGGTATCTGCATTTAAGGTCAGTATGCTCATTACAGTCTACGCTGTAGTTGCCATCCTGCTTATTCCTCTTGCAGGGTACTTGTCGGATCGTTTTGGCAGAAAAGCAGTTATCATTCCCAGCCTCGTTATTGCAGCCGTCGGAGGTGCTGTCGCTGGTGTGGCAGCATGGATGCTGAACGGAAACATAGCCTACTGGACCATTCTGGGTGGCAGGTTATTGCAGGGGATAGGTGCTGCCGGCGCATTTCCTATTGTTATCCCGTTGGTTGGGGACATGTTTAATGATGAGAATGAAGTAAGCAAAAGTCTGGGTATCATTGAGACCTCGAATACGTTTGGTAAAGTCATAAGTCCGATTCTGGGTGCAGCGCTGGCAGTCTGGTTGTGGTATGCGCCATTCATGGCTATTCCTATCCTTTGTGTGCTTTCGCTGGTTCTTGTTATTTTCCTGGTGAAGACTCCCCGGAAAAAAGAAAAGCCTCCCACCTTCCCTGAATTTGTAGCATCCATTCGTGACGTATTAAAAGAAAAGGGACGCTGGTTGTATGCGTTGTTTGCAATCGGTGGTATTTGCATGTTTGTCATCTTTGGTGTGTTATATTATCTATCCGAGACGCTGGAGAGCGAATTTGCCCTGAAAGGTGTACTTAAAGGACTTGTCCTTGCGATTCCGCTGGCAGCGTTATGTCTTTCTTCTTTCCTGGCAGGGAAGTGGATTGGGAAGAACAAAACACGAATGAAATGGCTCGGCTTTGCAGGACTTGCGCTTCTGACGGTATCCCTTGGCGTTATAGGTTTATTCGATAATATTTATGTTGTAGTAGGTCTTTTCACATTGGGAAGTGCCGGAATAGGTGCAACGTTACCATGTCTGGATGCCTTGATTACAGAAGGCGTGGACAAAAAACAGCGGGGCACAATCACGGCTCTGTTCAGCAGCATGCGATTCATTGGGGTATCTCTCGGTCCGCCTGTCGTTTCTTTGTTGATCGGTTCTCATCATTTCCTGCTTTTTGGTGTGCTCGCCGCGTCTGGCGGCGTGGGCGGATTGCTCACCTTATTTGCAGTTAAACCGGATAAGGGAGATCAACCTACTTCAGGAAGCAAGCAGAAACAGGATGAAACATCTATGGATGTGATCGAGACGAGTAGAGGGTATGTTTCCATAGGTCGCAAGAAAAGTCCATTTTAGATAGACGGTGCTGTATGCTGCGTTCATTTCCATGCTGTCTTAAGTTTAACATTCAAATCTGTTTTAATAAAAACGCGTTTACGCCTAAGAAAGCGGATGAATTTGCTTTCTCGGTATAAACGCGTTTCTCGTTTCTATGAGCAGAATGACTTTAACCAATCATTCGTGTTTGCTTTTATTCGACTGGTTAGTTTCGCTGTTGCCGGCTCCAGATTCTGAATTCTTGGATTGATCTTGAGGTGGTTCCGTTGCAGTGATATGAGTATGAGCGAGCAGAGCATGAGGTTCAATGGAGAAGCTGCCGCTTCGTTTTCCCTGAATCAGATATATAAGCAAGAACAGAATCATAAACATCACGGAATATCGATACATATCGGTATAACTGGTTATGGCCGCAATGGCGCCAAGAAGAAGGGCACCGGTCGCAATACCCAGATCCAGCGAGTTCAAAAACATACCATTAGCCATACCCCGTTGAGTAGGAGATACAACTTGAATCATCCAGGTCTGCAGAGACGACTGCATGGAACCATAACCGATTCCGTAGATAAAGGCAGCAATGAACAGGAGGGACATGGAGGTTGCATACGAGAGCAGAATGAGGCCGACAGCAACGAATATTGCCCCTGGAATGAGCAGTGCTTTTGGACCTTTATTGTCATAGATCCGTCCTGCAAATGGTCTAACCACTAACACGGCGAGTGCATTGAACAAAAAGAACAGCGCAGGATTGGCCAGATTGGCTTCCTTACCATACAAAACGATGAATCCAACAAGCCCACCATAGGTGATGGATAATAGGCAATTCAGCACACTGGGAAGAATCAGCTTGCGGTTGAAAGGTGTCTTCTGTTTTGGGTTGGACCCTGAAGCACTTGTTGTGGCTTGTGGCATAATGGTTGTACTGTTATCGGTTCTGACTGCTTTTTTTCGTGTCAGCGAATAACTCAGTGGATAGATCACAGCGAGGACACCCGCAGTACATAACATCAGGGTTACAAATCCAGCACCCTGGAGCAGAGTGACCCCAATGATTGGCCCCATAGACATAGCCAGACTAGTCGATAGACCAAAGTAACCCATACCTTCACCCATTCGTTTGACGGGCACAATGTCCGAGGCCATCGTTGGAAAAGCGGTACTGCTCATACCAAACCCGACACCAAACAACATTCTAAGCAACAAGAGCACAGCTATACCGGCAGCAAAATAATAGCCGAGCGTTGCCAGCAGGGCTACGGACAGGCCTATATAGATCATGGCGTTACGAAGACCCTTCTCCAGTGCTTTCGCGGAATAGAGACGGGCTGCAATAGCACTTAGTGCAAACAGACAGGTGAATAAACTTACTTCAAATGCATTGGCGTGAAATCGCTCCTGAACGTAGGACGGAAGCGGAGAGACAATCATGTGCAGTTGCAAGAACAACAAGAAGTTGCACAGCATCAGCAGTATAAAATCGGTAGTCCATAGTCTAACTTGTTGTGTAGATTGTTCTTTCATGATGATGTATTCCCCCTGAGTTGTGATTCATTACAAGTTGCGGTTAATGAGGGAAAGAGTATGTTTAAAAGCTTCCATCTGGTCTTCGGATATACCTTCAGCAAGTTCTTTATTCATTTCTCTTTCAATCGGAACGAGGATATCAATTAACGCTTTGCCTTCCGTGGTGAGATATAACAGATAGGCTCTGCGATCCTGTTCGCTGGTCCGACGTTCTACCCAGCCTTTTTTCTCAAGCAGATCAATAATCCGCGCAGTGGTGGGTTGGTCTTTGAAGACACGTGCAGCGAGCTCCTTCTGATTCACACCTTCACCGCGGTCAACATTAAAGAGAACAGAAAATTGCTCTGTCGTAATATCATAAGGTTTGAATCGCGTCGCAAGTAAAGCTACAGCTTTACGATGTGTGAAACCCAGCATGAATCCAACAGATTGTTCCAGTGTATAGTCCATGTGATTGCTAGACCTCGCTTCCATAATAAAATGTCCCAATTAATTAGTTGTTACAACAACTATATGTCAAACAAGTATTTTTGTCAAAATGAAATATTCTCATATCGAACGTACGTGTGCGCTGTGCAATCATCCAGAAATACTGTTAGAATAGTAATGAAACCGCTCTTATAGAATCGATGTCTAGCGTGCTTGAAAAATGGAGAAAACCAATTTGCTCTAACTGATGTTGGAGATGAACAAGGAGAGCTGTGTATGCTAAAGAATATACCCGCAATAATACCTCCAGAGTTACTCAAAATCATGTCCGAAATGGGCCATGGAGACGAGTTGGTTCTGGCGGATGGCAATTTCCCCGCAGCCAGTCATGCCAAGCGACTAGTACGTTGTGATGCACTGGGAGTTGTTGAACTGTTGGATGCAATCCTGCAATTATATCCACTGGATACCTATGCTGAGCGTCCCGCTGCTGTCATGCAGGTTGTGAAAGGGGATCAGGTGATCCCGATCATATGGGAAGACTACCGCCGGTTGATTGAAGAATATGAAGGCATCACGGATGCTTTTGATCATGAAGAACGATTTGATTTTTATAAACGTGCTTCGAATGCCTATGTGATTGTTGCAACTGGTGAGCGAGCGCAATACGCCAATCTGATTTTGAAGAAAGGCGTCATTTTCCCCGATGCTGATCCTGGTCAGGAACAACAGAATGCTGAATCGAACTGATTAATTACGGCGACGGAGCAGTGGATGCTTTGGTCGCCTTTTTTTATTTTTACCAATACGAAGTAAATATAACAAAACGTACAGAATTGGTATGGACTAGATAAGTAAGATGCAATCTGGAAGCGCGCACGAACGAATGTCAGCTCACAGCTCAAGATACTACAAACTTTGATGCAGATGATGAATGGGGAAAAGGGAAGGACTGTTTTACAATTGAAAGAAATACAAAGGAGGAGACGATGCTCTCCATCCCAGAGGAGTGAGTGAAATGCAGCACCGAATCAGACAAGCGGGTCTTCTTGATAGTAACGAAGTGGGACGTTTGTTCAATGAGTACAGGATGTTCTACAACCAAAATGCTGACATTGAGGCAGCACGTCAGTATATTAGAGAACGAATGGAAGGCCATGAATCGGTGATTTTGGTAGCAGAAAAGCCAATCTCGAATGGCTTTATTTGTAGTGGATTCGTTCAACTGTATCCCAGTTTCAGTTCGGTATCGATGGGGCCTGTCTGGGTGCTTAATGATCTATATGTGCATACGGATTATCGTCAGCAAGGCATTGCCAGGAAGCTCTTGCAAGCAGCCAAGCAATTGGCATCTGAGCGAGGAGTTCTTCGTATATCACTCTCAACTGAGTTAAGTAACAAACAAGCGCAAGCTTTATATGAATCCGAAGGATATGCACAAGATACCAAATTCATGTATTATGAACTTAATGTATAAGAGGTTGCTCAAAAAGACGCACTATATGAATGAATGGCACACTCGTGTCGTCGGCAACAAGGGAGGGGAGTCGCAACATGATGCAGTGGATTGCCATGATCACGATGTTAATTGATCATATAGGGGCTGTCTTTTTTCCACATATTATAGAGTTGAGGATCATAGGTCGTATCGCTTTTCCAATCTATGCTTTTGCAGTGTATATCGGTTATAAACATACACGAGACGTACAAAAATACATATGGCGGCTGTTCTGGATTGCGATCATATCACAGGTGCCGTTCATGGCTGCGTTTAATCATTATTCTCTGAACGTGGTGTGGACATTGTGGTCAGCCCTGTTGGTATTATTCGTTATTGATAAATTGCCATCCAAACTACTGGCGATTCCGATTGTAATTGGAGCAGGTTGGTTCATGGAAATTAGCCAAATGGATTACGGGATGTACGGATTGTTATTGGTTCTGTTATTCCGTTATTTCCAGGGTCCTGTACTTGTCGTAGCACATGTCGTGTTAAATGCACTATATCTTCTGCTGCATAACAGCTCTGTGCAAATGTATAGTGTGCTCGCAACCGCCGGCATTGCTATTGCTCAGTATTATCAAGCGGGATTCCGTATGAAGGGGCCACGTTGGGTCTGGCGTTATTTCTATCCAGCTCATCTTGCCATCATTGCAATTATCCGATGGGTCTAAAAGATTGATCCGGAATGAAGCCAAAAACAAAGAAGCCACTTTCATCGTCATTTACTGACGAGAAGGTGGCTTCTTTGTTTTCATTTGTGTTATTTATGATTATTGCTAATGTACGAAGTGTTGAAAATAAAGAACTTACTCCATTGCTGTAGAAGTGCCGTTATGGCGCCGGATTGCAGACGGGAAATATCCAATCTGAACGGCGTAGTCTAACATGGCGGAGATGAAGCGATCATCTGTTTTTGCACATGAGATGCCAGCAGGTTCCACATAAGCCGTTGTGACAGGGCAAGCATAGACATATGCTGAATCCTTCGCACCGTCGCCTTCAAGCTGTGCAATAGCCAACTGAAGAGCTTCCGGCTCTTTGCTGATGCTCGCATCGAACAACCAACGTGTGTAATCGGCGAAAGGTAGCGTTTCGACTTCGTAACCAGCCCGATTCACAGAACGGATCAGCTCATCATAACAGATGGGCTCCGGATTACAGATGTGGAATACACGACCGGCGGTATCCTGACGTAAGGCCAGATGAACGATAGCTTCACTTGCATAGTTGATCGGTGTAAAATCAACCATCCAGTCAGCCGCAGGAGCCTTGCCGAGCAATAACATCGCTTTGATCATACGATAAAAGGCGTTGCTATCAATATTGGACTGGAAGCGTCCAGTTTCGGAGTGGCAAGTGAGATTACCTGCACGATAGATGCTGACAGGTACACCTTCCTCTGCCGCAATCATGAGCACTTTCTCGGCTTCAAGCTTGCTGTCCGAATACAGGTTGTCCACATGCAAGTCAGCCGGGAACCGATCATATTGCAGGGAAGATTCCCATTGTCCGCTGAGTGCCAGATCTTCCGGAATACCCATCGTGGATACATGGTGGAAGGAAGCACCTGGTTTGCTACGAATCAAGTCTAGCAATGCGACCGTTCCTTCCACGTTTGTTTTGGCGAACTGATCGGCATCGCCGAAATGACGTACGTCTGCAGCGCAGTGGATGACACGGTCAATTCGATCCTGAACATAAGCCCTTTGTTCATCGGACAGACCGAGATTAGGTTGTTCGAGATCCCCTTCAATAATCTCCACGCGAGTGGAGATTTGGTCAGTCAGTTGTTTGCCGAAATATCCTTCCAGCACGTTAGTCAAACGTTCCATTGCAGTTATTCCATTGGAAGGTCGACGAACAAGGGTGTAGATTCGTGTACTGGAATTCAGAATTAACTGTTGCAGCACATGAGAGCCCAGATAACCAGTCGCTCCGGTCAGTAACACATGCTCAGGTTCACGAATGAGCGGATAACCCAACTGGGATGTTAGCTCCACAGGGTGTTCGGATAGTTGTGTAATCATACCTTCGGTCACCACTGAATCCGTAACTACTGCTGCACTGAGAGACAATGCTTCCACACGACGAGCGAGAGCGCGGACTGTTTTCTCGGCAAAGAAGTCGGCAATGTTCAGTTGCGGATAATGTGGCTTCAGAATGACCAGTACATGAATGACCCGGAGTGAATCCCCACCGATATTGAAGAAACTGTCTTCGACACCGAAGTCATCGTGCTGAAGGATTTCTTTCCATGCGTCCAGGATAATGGATTCCGTCTCCGTCTCAGGCATGACCCGGTCAGGGCGATCTTCATGTCGTTCCACATGAGGCAGGGATACCATCGCTTTGCGATTGATTTTTCCAGTTGGTGCAATCGGCATTTCATCCAGCTGACAGATCCACTTTGGTACAAAATAAGAAGGAAGTTTCTCCGTCAGTTCTGCCTTGATGTCCATAACAGAGAGGGTACTGCCATCTTTCGATGTAAAGTAACCAACCAGCATATTTTGTCCGTCGGATTCTTTTTTCGGAATGACGGCAACGTTCTGGATCTGATCAAGCCGTGCAAAGTGATCTTCAATCTCCCCGATCTCAATCCGGTGACCACGAATTTTTAGTTGAGAGTCACTGCGACCAACATATTCCAGCAAACCGGTATCCAGCAATTTGGCAATATCGCCAGACTTGTAGATTTTCTCACCTATCGCAAACGGGTTCTCAATGAATGCTTGCTCTGTACGTTCTGGCTGATTCAGATAACCTTTGGCCAATGCAGGGGTAGCAATATATACCTCACCAGGTACACCTGCCGGACAGAGCTGTTGTTCTTCATTCACAATGTATACTTTGTAGTTATGAATCGGTTTACCGATAGGTATGTTCACCACATGTTCGGGAACCTGCTCACTGATGCGGTGAGTAGTTGTGGCTACTGTACATTCGGTAGGTCCGTACACATTAACAATATCAATCTGGTTTCCAAATTTGCGCTGGAAGGCACGAACCTGTTCACCATAGAGTGCTTCCCCGGCTACAGTAATGATTCTGACTTTGGCAAGCTTGTGGAAACCTTCATCGGATAAGTAGGAAGCAAGCTGATTGAAGAAAATCGTAGGCAGTATCGTAATGATGGTTGTTCCTGTCTGTTCAATTGCACTTGCGAATTCTTCAACGGATACACGTTCTTCCGCAGACAACAGATATAATTCTGCTCCATAGAACAAGGCGCCAATGGTATCCCACACGGATGCATCAAAGCTGTATGTAGCAAACTGGGTTAATACATCACCTGGTTGAATGTCACAATCACGCTGAACCACACTGCCAAGATTGGTTACACCCCGGTGGGCAATCAGTGCACCTTTGGGTTTACCGGTCGACCCTGACGTGTAGATAATATACGCAAGATCATCCGGCTGAATATCCAGATTGGGGTTACTTGCTGCAAATCCGGCTAAACGACCATCCACAGAGAGAATCTGACGGACCGTAGCTATACTGGAGAACAAGCTGGAAGCTTGGGCATAAGAAGCTTCCGTTGTCAGCACGAAGGAGGACGCCGTATCTTCCACGATATAACTGTTACGTTCTTGTGGATGCTCAGGATCGATCGGAACATATGCACCACCTGCCTTCAGAATACCAAGCAGGGAGATGATCGTCTCCAGACTTCGATCCATAAAGATACTGACGAATTCACCTTTCTGCAATCCATTGGATAACAGAACACGTGCAACCTGATTAGCTCGTTCATTCAATTCCCTGTACGTATAACTTTTGGATGGAGATGTTATCGCTGGTAAATCTGGATATGCCGCTGCCGTTGCTTCGAACCAGCCATGAACCGTTTGATTCTCTGGTTCGAGAACAGAAGTATCATTCATTTCACGGTAAAGCAATCGATCTGAGGCGGAAAGAATATCTACCGTACCGATTGCTTTCTCACCGTCACGCACAAGAGCGAGTAGAAGAGTCTGATAATATTCTGCATATCTCAGCACGGTAGACTCTTTCAATAATGAACTATCATAGAACAGATCGAGGATGAGCATGTTCTGATCATCTCGAACGTTCCAATTTAATATTTGAGGAGCTTGAGGCAACTGTACACTATTCAGCATAAAAAACGATTCAGGGTATCCACCGTTTTGCAACGTGTATTCAATCTTGAGCTGCTCTGTAACTTGATGACATAGTTGGTTGAAGGTCAATTTCCCCTGAATCTGTAATGAAAGATAGGAACCTGCCTGATCGGGGGAGAGTATACCTATGGCAAGTTCCTGTTCAGCTGACAATCGGAATAACAAGGCTGCATAAGCTGAGAGGAGTACCGGGTACACCATCTGTTCTCCATACTTCTGTTTAAGTTCACGGCTCAGAGAAGCATGTAATGTGATTTGAGCAGACTGATAAGAGAATGATTGTTGACGTCGCCCAAAATCCAGTGGAATCTGCAAAACTGGCAAGCTAGATTCCATGGAATGGGAAGAAGATGGTTGGTTTTCAATCACTTCAGTTATTCCTCCTTGGTTCAAACCGAATGTTTGTGGATTTGAATTATTGTTTGCTTACATTGAAATGAGAGATCAATTCTTGGAGTTCCTCAGACATACTGTTAAGGCGTGTGGAGGAGTCTACCAGTGTTATCAAAGATGCTTTTTGCTCATCAACAGATGAGGAAATTTGTTCACTGCTGTTTGCTGTCTTGCTTACGCTTGAAGACAAGTCGTCCGCTGTAGCGGTCATTTCCTCCGTACCCGCAGAGATTTCTTCTGTCGCGCTTGATACTTCCTGAATCTGATTAGATACTTTTTTCGCTGCTTCTAAAATATCTTCGAACAGTTGTCCTGTTTGATCGGCTACGCTGAGTCCTGTATCTACTTCTGACGTACCTTGTTCCATTGCACGTACAGCTTGTTTAATTCCAGCTTGAATCTCTTGGATCAATACGCCAACCTGGCTGGTTGCTTGTTCAGACTGCTCGGCAAGTTTGCGTACTTCACCTGCAACAACTGCAAATCCTCTTCCTTCTTCACCAACACGAGCTGCTTCAATGGAAGCATTAAGAGCAAGCAAGTTGGTCTGGCTGGAGATACCCGAGATGATATTGAGAATATCGCCGATTTCCTGTGAACGACTCTCCAGAACCTCAATGGCAGAAGCGGTATTCTTAACCGATTCCGTAATCAGATTCATCTGTTCAGACACCTGACGGACAACGCTGTTACCTTGTTGCGAACGACGTTCCATCTCATAGGCTTCATCCGCTACACTTGCCGAGCTGCTGGCAATCGTCTGGATTACGGTAGCCATCTCGGACATGGCACGTGCACTATCCCGGGTTGCCTGTTCCTGTGAACGAATGTTGGAAGTGATTTGAGTTACATTATTATTGATAGAATCTGCATTCTCACTGTTGCGCTCGGAAACTTCATATAGCTCTTTGGCAGACTGATTTACTTCTTGTGACGTGATTTGCACTTTAACGATAGTATCGTTGATTTTGCGAACCATGGTGTTGAACTTCTCGTTAACGAGTCCCAGATCGTCTTTGCCTGTCGGAATGTTGACATTCAAATTACCCCGACTTACGTCATCAATTCCTTTGATCAAGTGACGGATAGGGGAAAGTGTGTTTTTAACTACAAGGTATTGGATAATCAGGAATAACAGCAAGAAGGCCACAAGGATGATAATTCCGTTTTTGAGCAAGGAGTTTAGTCCCGCGGGTACGGCTGATGCATCTGCATCAACGGCAAAATATGAGAAAATCTTTCCGTTGCTGTCTTTGATTGGATATGCAATGGTTGTCCATGTTCCGAAATCATCGGAATAAAATGTTGTGAATGTTGGGCGATCCGTATTAAGCATTTCTTTCAGTGCATTGGCTACAACGACCGGCTGCTCATACATGTCACCAATATTTACGTTCTCACTTTGAAAAGCCTCTCTTAGGTTGGTTGGCATCGCTACAAGGGAAGTTAATCTCTTGTTATCGCCACCGAGCTCAACACCGAAGATGTAGGCTTGTGCAATGTTAGGATAATATTCTTGCATCTCATCGAAATACGCTCGTAATTTCGTTTGTGTTGCTCCATCATAGCTACCTTCCGTAATAGCAGCTTGTACCTCGGCAGGATTGATATCTTCAGCCCATTTTTTGGTAATTTGTTCCACCTGTCCATGCAGCTGTTCAACAAGAACTGTTTTTTGAAAATAGTAACTGCTTGCGATAAGTGCTACCCCGATGATAACGATATTGGTAAATGAGAGTAACAAATTTTTGGAGAAAAAAGACATGCTTTTCCAACTTAATGATTTCACTAAATTCCACTCCTGATCTTCTTTAAATTAAGAAACTTTAGGGTTGCATTGGTACAGTGAACTAGATCATTCCGTGATCCCCTCCAAAGGAAATTTATGCGACCATGGTCTTGGTTTATCAGTCGCTTTCGTAGAGACTTATGTACCGTATGAACCATAGGTGTCTAATTATTAAAACACATCTATAATTAATATGTCGTATAAAATGTCGTTAAATTGAATAGTATCGTTAAATTTTTTTTAATATTTTACGTATTTATGGACATATCAGATGGTTTATAGGTATTTAGAACTGTTTATTTTAAAATTTCCCATTTTTTAGCTTCATTCTGTATTCTATAACATGGTGGGTAAAAATACATCCTTCAACAAAACAAAAATATGATGGCAGAGATGCAACAGAAGGCACGGATATACATCGGAAGCGGTTTTATCTATAATAACTACATATGCATTTCTCAAATTATGAGCAGCGGGGGTTTATAGATGAATCTTAAACAGATAGCAGCAGAGCGTGCGGCAGAATATGTTGAAGATGGAATGAAGGTTGGATTGGGTACAGGTTCAACAGCTTATTATGCCATCTGCCGGATCGGTGAGCGGGTACGTGATGGATTGAACATTCAAGCGGTTGCCACTTCAGAGGCTTCGGACAAGCTTGCCCGTGAATGGGGGATTCCCATCGTCCCATTTGACCAGATTGGACGTCTGGATCTGACCATTGATGGTGCTGATGAAGTTGATCCCGAATTTAACCTGATTAAAGGGGGGGGCGGGGCTCTTTTGCGTGAGAAAATCGTGGCGGCCAATAGTGACAAATTGATTATTGTAGCGGATGGCAGCAAAGCCGTGCAAAAGTTGGGGAAATTCCCGCTTCCAGTTGAGGTGGTTCCATTTGCTTCTGAGTGGACCTTCCAGGCGCTCGAAAAATTGGGGTGTCAACCACAGTGGCGGATGGATGGACAGCAACGTTATCTGACAGACAACGGAAACCTGATAGCAGATTGCCACTTGGAGGCGATTGATCACGCTGCGGACCTTAATGTTCAATTGAATATGTTACCAGGTGTTGTTGATAACGGACTATTTGTTGATATGGCTAGTACAGTCATTCTTGCCAATGCGGATGGAAGTATCGAAGAGCTTCATCGTTCTTAATATGGAAGAGGGTGATTTTCATCGTATGAAAGAACTGCCAATCGTTGATGGTGAACTTGTACTCAGGTGTGTGGAGAAACAGGATCTGAAAGAACTCTATGAATTGATCTACAGTGATGACGTACCTGAATGGAAGCAATGGGATGCACCCTATTACCCACTTAAACACGAAAGTTATGAAAGTTTTGAACAAGGTATGCTCAAACGTATGGACGTAGATCCAGGCGATTCCAGACCCGTATCAATCCGTATTATTGAATCCGACAGACAAATTGTGGGTACAATCAGCTATTACATAGAAGATGAGTTATCCATGTGGCTGGAAATGGGGATTGTAATATACAGATCTGTCGAGTGGGGACGCGGGGTTGGCACACGCTCACTTGTCATGTGGTCAAGTCATTTGTTCGAACAGATGCCTTTGGTTCGGGTTGGATTGACTACTTGGTCTGGTAATGAACGTATGATGCGTGCGGCTGTGAAAGCCGGATTACAGGTGGAGGGGCGAATGCGGAAGTGTCGTATCGTTCGCGGACAGTACTATGATTCAATTCGTATGGGGATGCTCCGTGAGGAGTGGGAGCAGAAGCTGGCCCCTCATACGAGCCGAAATGTAAACAACTGATGGAGGATTATTGAAATGCTGAACACGGAGGACAACCGGGAACTGTCTTTACAATTATTCGTGGTTCTTGTTCGGGCCTACAATTCTGTGACCTCACGTTCCAATCGGGACATTCAGAGTCACGGACTGAATACGACAGAATTTGGTGTGCTTGATTTGTTATATCATAAGGGACCACAGGCATTGCAAAAGATTGGTGAAAAGGTGTTAATGTCTAGTGGTAATATTACGTATGTTGTAGATAAGTTGCAAAATAAAAATCTGCTGTTTCGTCGACCATCCAAGGAAGATCGGCGTGTCATTTACGCTGAGTTAACCGAGGAAGGAAGAGAATTGTTCACACAGATATTTCCTCAACACCATCAGGTCATCATTGATGCTTTGGAAGGACTTGACCCTTCCGAGAAAGTAGCTGCGATTAAGATGTTGAAGAAGCTGGGACTGGCGGCAGAAGGGAAAACTGACTTGCGTTCATAACGCAGGTCAGTTTTTTTTGTGGATCTTGAAAAGTACAGGTATATACTGGCTGACTGACTTGCAAGGCCCTCCATAATATAGGAAGATTGTTCTATACATTCATCGTGTGTAAAACATGATTATCGAAAGTTCATGTATAATGGAACATAACGATTAAGAGCGGAATGGATGGATTGGATCAAGTAGAAGAACCTATCCCGATTGCAAGTTAGCTAACATCAATCTCATTCTGGATTAGTCACGAATGAAGATTGAGTGTGATGCGGGTATGAGGAGGGGTGCATCTATGAGTCATCAAGAAGCAGGAGAACGTTTGCTCCAAGAATCTGCGAACTTAGCTGATAAAATAACGGAGAAACAGTATCTCAGACAGCCCGATTTACTTGAGCGATTTGGCGAGAATGGAAAAATGCGAACCAAACAGGATTCGGAGTATAGCTTGAACTATTTGGCAGAAAGTACGCTCGTACAGAGTCCAGGTCTGTTTACTCATTATATTGCCTGGCTGAAAGTTCTACTTGAGGGTTATAAGGTATCACCAGAAGACCTGGCGATTAATCTCAATCTGATCAAAGAGACATTGGAAGAAGAATTTGACCATCCGTCAAAGGCACTTCTGCTCGAGTATCTGGAGATGGGAATATATAGAACAACACATATGGAGTCACAAGCGGGTTACATCAACGAATCCATGCCATATGGAGATGCCGCGCAATCGTACTTACAGTGCTTGCTTGAGAATAAACGGAAAGAAGCCTTTGAGATCATTGAAGCCCAGTTAGAAGCCGGGGTGACAATTCGAGATATTTATCGATATATCTTTCAGCCCACCCAATATGAAATTGGACGATTGTGGCAATGTCATCGTATCAGTGTGGGGCAAGAACACTTTTGTACGGCAACGACCCAGTCATTCATATCACGTCTTTATTCCCGCTGGCTGATTCATACGGGTCAGGATAAAAAACTAGTGGCTACCTGTGTAGGCAGTGAGCAACATGAGATCGGACTGCGTATGCTCACAGATGTGTTCGAGATGGAAGGTTGGGATACGCACTATCTGGGAGCCAATGTTCCCAATGGAAGTGTCATAGAGGCTATAGAGCGGCATCAGGGCGATGTTGTTGCGATTTCAGTTACGATGACGTATCACCTTCATCTGGCCAAAGAGTTGATTCATCTGATCCGTCATCATCCAGCAACGGCACATGTGAAGATTATGGTGGGGGGATATCCCTTTAATATTGATCAGGAGTTGTGGAAAACGATAGGAGCTGACGGTTATGCTCCAGGAGCCGATGAAGCGATAGCGGTTGCAGAACAATTACTGTCTCAGCCAGTTACATGTAATTATCTTGATATGGTTAGGGATTAGGAGAGGGATGTTGTGATGTCTAATGAGAGCGGAGAGATACAGAGGCTACGCAGAACGATTAAGCAGTTATCAGATCAGATGATCCGGAGTAAAGAGCAAGAGGAACGGATACTTACGGAATTCTCGGATATGAATAATGAACTGGTGACACTCCAGCGTCTGCTTGCAAAGAACAATAACAGTCTTGAAGCTGCACGTCAGCAAGCAGTAGACGCAGGTGATTCAAAAATCGCATTTATTGCAGGCATCAGTCATGATTTTCGTACGCCATTAAATGGCATATTGGGGATGGCTGAGATGCTGAAGCTGTCTCCATTGTCTGAAGAACAGGAGAATTCCGTTTCCGTTATACAGGATGCTACCAAACTGTTGCTTAAGCTGATTGAGGATCTTCTGGATCTGTCCAAACTTGAGGCGGGTCAGATGCGACTTGAACTGGGAGAAGTGGATCTGCAAGAGACGATAAACTATATTGTTCGTTTGCTCGAACCCCAAGTCAGAAAGAACGGAAATCAGTTATCGATAGACTGTGACCCCAGAATCTCTACCCTTCTTGAAGGGGATTCAACGAGGATTACACAGATACTGATCAATCTAATTCAGAATGCGAACAAATTCACATCAGAAGGTACAGTGCGGATACGAGTCGCCCTTATGAAAGATGATGAGATTACACAAATGATCCGATTTGAAGTCGAAGACACGGGGATTGGTATCTCGGAAGAAGATCAGAACCAGTTATTTCAACCCTACGTGCAGACTGAACGAGGACGCTCAAGTGAGTATGGAGGAACGGGCCTTGGATTATCGATCTGCAAGTCGCTCGTTACACTGATGGAAGGTCAGATTGGAGTAGACAGTCAGGAGGGTGAAGGATCAACATTCTGGTTCGAACTTACACTTGGTAAGAAAGACGGTAACCAGTCTGTTGCTTCCGCTCAAGAGCATCAGGGGCAGGATATGGATGATGAAGCTCCTTCTGTATCTGTATTGCTGGCCGATGATAATGTCATCAACCGGCAGCTTGTTATGTTGCAGCTCAAAAAACTGGGAATAACCCAAGTGGACGCTGTAGTGAATGGGGAAGAGGCAATAGCTGCTTTTCTCAGCAAAAAATACAGTTTGATTCTCATGGATTATATGATGCCAGTGATGGACGGTTTGGAGGCAACACGCAAAATCCGCTCGATAGAAATGGATGAAATGCGCCATACCACACCAATCATTGCAATGACAGGTAATGTCATGCAGGGAGAGAAAGACAAGTGTATGGAAGCCGGGATGAATGACTTTATTGGCAAACCCTTCACGCTGGAAATTTTGAGTAAGATGATCGAGAAGTGGCAGCAATCCTCCGAACCGACCGAGGTACTAAATATGAGCATCGTACATGAGATTGCGGAATTAAACACCGATGGCGATCGTACACTCCTTGGTATGTTGTTGGACATGTATCGTACCGATACACCTGGCAAGATTGAGGTGCTGCGCAGACATATTGTGTCCGGTGACCATGTTGCTGCAACCGAGGTAGCCCATGATCTGAAATCAGGGAGTTTGAGCCTAGGGATTCGTTATTTATCAACTTTGTTTGCTCAGATAGAGCAGTTCGCGAAGGAAGGTCAATCACGGAAAGCAGAACCTTTGCTGGATGCTTTGTTACCCGCCTATCAAGCAGCATGTGCAGCACTGCAACGAGTAAGTAAAGATTGAATATATCTTAATAAGGAAAGAGGGTAGGGCTCGTTCATGTTATTCTACGTACTTGCAGTACTGGTACTGATCGTTCTTGCACTTCTGTGGACAGGAGGGCTTTATTTTTTCAAAACGGCCATTCGCCGTACGCCAAAAACGTTTTTGGTAGATAATCCAAATCTGATGCCTGAACCGGACAATGAAATCATTAGCAGTGCTTCTGACCTGAAGTGGCTGGATGCTCAGCCTACAGAAGAGATATCTCTTCAATCACATGATGGATTAAAACTGTATGGTACATGGCTCGGTTCCAATAAAGGGTCGAATCAGACGGTTATTCTGGCACATGGTTATTCGGGGAGAGGCAGAGAAATGGCTGGATTCGCCCGGTTTTATGCGGAAAAGCATGGTTATAACGTACTCATGCCAGATGATCGAGGTCATGGACAGAGTGAAGGTGATATCATTGGTTTTGGTTGGTTAGATCGGAAGGATTATGTCCAGTGGACCAACTGGGTGCTTGAAAAAGTGGGTACACAAGGGGAAATCATATTGCACGGCATATCCATGGGAGGAGCAACCGTACTGATGACAGGTGGTGAAGTTCTGCCGATTCAGGTTAAAGCGATTGTATCTGATTGTGCGTATACATCCGTGGAAGAAGAACTGACGTTCCAGTTGAAGCAATTATACAAGCTACCTGCATTTCCGTTTATACCTGTCACAAGTCTGATCTCCCGGTGGAAAGCAGGGTATTCCTTTAGAGAGGCTTCTGCTCTCAAGCAGCTTGCCAAAGTTAACGTTCCCGTGTTATTTATCCATGGTGAGGCTGATACGTTTGTACCAACGGAAATGGTGTACAGGTTGTATGAAGCCTGCCCAACCGAAAAGGAATTGCTGACCGTCCCCCGTGCCGGTCATGGCACAGCGTTTCAAGTCGATCGCACCGGATATGAGGCGGCACTGGAATCCTTTATGAAGAAAAATCTGTCGCCTGCTTTTAATTGATTTTTTTGTGACAATCTGGGTATTAAGTAGAAGATGCAAATCATTTACTAAACGATGGGGGTATCTTGATGGGAAACGAACAATTTGAGGCTGCACGAAAAGCAGAGGCAGGTTATCATTCCAATTTCTATCAGAATAATGAATTATTCGCCTCTGGTACCTGGATGTCGAGGCCCATGCCTATGGTGATGGATATGCTGGAACGCCTACTTGCTCACAAGGAGGAATTGCGTGTCCTCGATCTGGGATGCGGAGTGGGAAGGCATACGATACCGATTGCACAGCGCCTTGCAAAAACGAACAGTGAAGTCATCGGTGTGGATTTGCTGGATGAGGCCGTAGACGGACTTCGCAAGTATGCGAAAGAATATCAGGTTGATCATATCGTACAGGCAGTGAAAGCAGATGTTGAGCATTATGCTGTGGAGCCAAACTATTTTGATTATATTGCTGCATGTTCTTGTCTGGAACATGTCTCAAATAAGCAAGCCTTCATGGAAGCGATAGACCGGTTACAGGCCGGAACTCGTACAGGGGGCATTCATTGTATTACGATGAGTACCAATGTGGAGGAGAAAGAAATCAATACAGGCAAGGAGATTGAACCATTAATTGAGCTGAACCTGCCCACAGCCGAGGCGATTGCTATACTGGAGGATGCCTACAAAGGCTGGAATATTCTGCTTCAGGAACATGTTACACAGACGATTGAAGAGGAAAAGTATGATGAACCGACACAATTTCGTTGTGAACTGCTTCGTTTCGCTGTGCAAAAGCAATAAATTCTCTGCCGGGACCTGACAATGGACCCGGCCCTCTTAATGTGTGGTCTGAAGGGAGATCGTTAAGGATGAATACATATGTAATAGGGATGGATGGAGGAGGGAGTCACACGCGTGTGGCTGTCGCAGATCAGAACGGGAAGATTTTATCCTATGTACAAAAGAATGGTTGCAATCGTTATCACGATACCAATGCTGAGCAAAATGTGCTGGAGGGTATCGGAGCTGAATCGGCACACGACTTGAACTTTTAGAGGCTAACGACTACAATACGATAACGGAAACAAGCAAGGTATAGGAGGAATTAAGGTGTTAATTAATCTGAAATCACGCATACAGGAGCCGGAAGTACAGGAGCTGTTGTCCTACTCGGTTTTTCCTGATCCGGATCACTTGAACCGTGCGTTGCAACAATATGTAGAGAAAGACGAATTGCAAATGGGCGGTTACGAAGATGAGGGACAATTGATCGGTCTGATTGGATATGAGAAGACAGGAACAAGTGAGGTTACCATTCATCATATCTCGGTTTTGCCTGAAAACCGCTTTAAAAATTATGGACGTGGTATGATCTCACAACTGTTGGCAACATACAATCCTGATAGACTGATTGCGGAGACCGAACTGGAAGCCGTCGAGTTTTATCGGAATACGGGGTTCGTGGTATATAGTCTGGGTGAATTATACCCAGGTGTGGAGCGATTCCGTTGTGTGCTTGAAAAAGAGGAAGATACAGACGAAGAGTAGCACAGAGGCCTTTTATTACTTTAAGGAATATATGGATTATCATCAGTACAGGATGTTGGATTTGGCAATGAGCTGAGTCGGACGTCCTGTTTTTTTGTCGTTTTCATCAAAAAAGCAGGAAAAAAGTATTGCTTTGTAAGATTGTTTCATTATAGAATAGTTTCACAGAAGAATAGTTCGTTAAGTGAACTATATAGATTTGGGAAAGGAGAATGAAGAATGAGTACACCGGATGCAAAAAGTTTGGTGAACCGCTATTTGGATGCTTCCTTTATGGTCAATAAGCGGTTTGATACGCGGATACGCGAACAAGTGGGGCAGACCATAACGACCGATCAGTTCTGCGCACTTCGTCTGATTGAAGAGAAACCTTTCTGCACGCCCTCTGATCTTGCAGAGCTTCTGTGTATAGGTAAGAGCAGCATTACCGCTTTGGTCAACAAGCTGGTGGATCGCGATCTGGTCCATCGGGCCGGGGATGAACGTGACCGCCGCGTTGTATATCTGACACTGACGGATACCGGACGACAGGTATACAAGGAAACAGAACAGGAAATACAGCAGATTCTGGAGCCGTATCTGGTTCATTTTAAACCGGAAGAAGTCCGAATTTTCATTGAATCTTTTGAGAAGCTTGCAGCTTTGCTATCGCATGAAGGAGGACGGGAGAACGAATGAGAACGATACTAAAAGCAAGATGGTGGTTAATGGGGCTATGGGTTGTTGTAGCTGCCGTGTTGATGTTTACCGCCCCTAACATGAGTGAACTGATTCGGGAAAAGGGACAGTTTTCGGTTCCGGAAGGGTACTCTTCCACCCAGGCAGCAGCGATTCTGAATGAAGCTGCAGCACAAAAAGGAGAACAACAGGGGAGCCAGATCGCCCTTGTATTCTATAATCCCGATGGGCTGGGCACCACGGGGAAACAAGAGGCAGAGAAGGCCGTTAAGCAATTGGAGGCCGACAAGGAGAAGCTCGGTATTCTGTCCATTCTGGAACCTTTCTCTCAGCCTGAACTGTCCGAGAAGATGATCTCAGCTGACGGAAAAACGATTCTAACATCGCTATCCATTGATCAGGGAGATCGTACGGTCAAGGAAATGCGGGAAGACCTGAATGAAGCATTGAAGTCCGTCAATGTGGAGCACTACATAACCGGTAAAGGTCTGATTGATGAAGACACCATTGAAAGTTCCCAAGAGGGACTTAAGAAATCGGAATATATTACAGTTGTCTTTATTTTACTCATTCTGTTCCTGGTCTTCCGTTCGTTTGTAGCTCCGTTTGTCCCGCTACTGACGGTGGGGATCAGTTACATTGTATCGCAACAGATTGTTGCATTTCTGGTGGATGGGCTCGACTTCCCGATATCCACATTTACACAGATCTTTATGGTCGCCGTCATGTTTGGGATTGGTACGGATTACTGCATCCTGTTGATCAGTCGGTTCAAGGAAGAACTGGCTCATCATGAGAATACGTGGGATGCCATCATTGCTACCTATCGTACTGCCGGTAAAACGGTACTCTTCTCAGCACTAGCTGTGCTGGTTGGATTCATTGCGATTGGCTTTGCCCAGTTTATGTTGTACCGCTCTGCGGTTGCCGTAGCTGTAGGTATTGCTGTGATGATGCTTGCCTTGGTGACCATCGTACCATTCTTCATGGCGGTGCTGGGCAAGAAGTTATTCTGGCCGTCAAAGGGTTCACTTGAACATGCCGAGAGCAAGATCTATGGTGCAGCTGGTCGCTTTTCACTTAAACGTCCATGGGCTGCGCTGCTCATCGTTGCAGCTGTCTGTGTGCCTCTTCTGGCAACCTACGATGGCAAACTGTCGTTCAACAGTCTCGATGAGATTGGCGAGAAATATGATTCCGTAAAAGCATTTAACATTATCTCTGACAGCTTCGGTCCGGGTGAATCACTGCCGGGTCAGATCGTCATCCAGAACGATGAAGAGATGGATAATGCAAAGTATATGGCCGTTGCCGAGAAAATTAGCCGGGAAGTAGAGAAAGTAGCCGGAGTCTCTGGTGTCCGCAGTATGACACGACCTACGGGTGATGAGATTAAAGATTTTGAAGTTACACAGCAAGTGGGAACATTATCGGATGGACTGGGTGAAGGTAAGACGGGTCTGGACAAAATCCGTGATGGCCTGAGTGAAGCCAGCAGTCAGCTAAGTAAAAATGAACCACAGTTAAAAGAAGCTGCTGATGGAGCAGGTGAACTTACCAAAGGAACCTCCCAGTTGCAATCGGGTATCACGCAACTCAGTCAGGGACTTGGGCAGATTGAAAAAGGTATTCGAGATGGTTCCGCAGGTGCAGGGGATCTGAAAGCCGGACTTCAGCAAGCCAAAACGAGTGCAGATCAACTTGCGCAGGCAAACAATCAGTTGCTTGAAGCCTATCGTCAGGCGGGAGCAGGGGTCGCTGCACTGGGGGATGGAACCCGCGAACTGGAACAACAGCTGAACGGGGTTTCAACAGCTCTAACCAGTCTGTCCGAATCCTTCACAGCACTTGAAGAGCGTTATCCTGAATTGCAGCAAGATGCTGATTACCAGCGTATCAAAGGTACGATTGGTGAAACAGGTTCTGGCACAGCGCAGCTTGCTCAAGGTTTGGGTCAGATTAAGACCAAACTTGGGGAAGCCGCTGCTGGAATTAATCAGGCCAATGAAGGGTTTGCCTCCGCAGCAGCCGGACAAAAGGCGCTTGCCGATGGTCTGGGCCAGATTGTAACGGGAATCGGTCAGTTGCAATCCGGTCTCAAACAGGCTGCGGATGGTCAGGGCAAAGTGATTAGTGAAATTCCTTCCATTCAGGATGGACTTGGCCAGCTTCAGGGTGGTCAGGAGAAAATCCAACAAGGCTTCTCGGATCTGAGTGGTCAGCTGACACAACTGACAGATGGACTGAACCAGAGTGTCGATGGTATTAAACAGGTATCCGGGGGACTGGATTCAGCGCAGGACTACCTGACGCAATTGCAAAATTCACCAGATTCCGATCTGGCAGGCTGGTACGTTCCTGAAGAAGCACTGAACAGCAAAGACTTCACACAGGTATTTGATACGTATCTGTCTGAAGATCGGAAAACGATGACGATTGATGTTATTTTCGCCGAAAATCCATACGGAACAGAAGCCATTGATCGTGTTCCTGACATTGAGGCGGCAGTACATCGCGCGGTACAAGGCAGTACGCTTGAAAAAGCAGACATCGCCATAGGTGGCGTTACGAGTACGTTTGCAGATTTGCAGGAGATCTCGAATAACGACTATACACGTACTGTAATGTTGATGCTGGCAGGTACATTCATTATTCTGGTCGTGCTGCTTCGCTCGGTCATTATGCCATTGTATCTGATCGTTTCCTTATTACTGGCTTATTTCACATCGATGGCGTTAACCGAAGTGATCTTTGTTAATATCCTCGGGTTCGCAGGCATTAGCTGGGTTACTCCGTTCTTCGGATTTGTTATGCTGATTGCACTTGGTGTGGATTATAGCATCTTCCTGATGGACCGTTTCAATGAGAACAAAGGTATGAAAGTACAGGATGCGATGTTGTACGCGATGAAGAACATGGGCACCGTTATTCTATCTGCCGCAGTCATTCTGAGCGGTACATTTGCTGCGATGTATCCATCCGGTGTTCTCTCGATGATGCAGATTGCCACAGTAGTCCTTAGCGGACTGATCTTGTACTCTCTGCTGTTCCTGCCATTCTTCGTCCCAGTGATGGTGAAGATGTTTGGCCGGGCCAACTGGTGGCCGTTCCCGAACAAGGAACAATCAGATTCCGTTGATTCGGATCGGACCATAGGCATGTAATGCATTGCAATGAATCAGGCTCTGCCGCGTTATGCGGCAGGGCTTTTTTCTTTTTTTACCTCCACAGAAGGATCACGGTCTTGTGCAAAAGAAAGGTGCATGCCTAAGGACACCATCCCGCGCCTTGTCTTGCCACTCATCATAAGATATAGAGCAATTCATTATTGTTCAGAGAAATCACAGCAGAGAGGGGCGACGGGATGGTATATCGATATGTGGCTATAGGAGATTCATTAACGGTAGGTACAGGAGCGTTGCTGGGCACCGGCTTTGTTCCTTTATATCGGCGAATGGCAGAAATGAATGTTCGTACGTTTGTATCCATGGAAAATATGGGCGTCAATGGACTGACGTCGGGGGAAATGTTGCAGATGATCTCTTCGCATCCCCGAGTGCGGCAATCGCTCCGTGAAGCGGATATCATTACCATATCCATTGGCGGGAATGATCTGATTCGTACGTTTAAAGCAAGTAATGGCATTCCAAATGCCAGCAAAATGACACAGGTGCTTGGAGAAACCCGCAGTAATGTATCCCAGATCATGCGGCACATTCGGCAGTTAAAGGGCAACCATGAGTATATGGTCCGATCCATCGGATTGTACAACCCGTATCCACAAGCGACGGAAGCTGCGTACTGGGTGCGCCAATATAATTCGTTTCTGAATGGAGCCGGATCAGGCAACTATGCGTGTGCTCAGGTGTATGACAGGTTTGAAGGTCGTGAACGTGAACTGTTGTTCTGGGACAGAGTGCATCCCAATGCAAGAGGGTATCGTGTCATTGCGGAGCAGCTTAATCGGACGGGATATTATCCGTTCTCTTGATCACTTTGGAACAGAACTAGACCAAGCGATGGACTTCCTTTAAGATAAATAGAAGTCAGTTCCATTTTGTGAGATAAAGGGGTTAATTTTTGGTGCAAAACATCGATTCCGGTTCCCTCCATCCTTCAGAGCAGCAACGTATATCCGAAGTGTTGGCCTTATATGGTTTCACATCGGATTGGAAAGGCGAGCGTGGAAAGGGTGGGATGAATAATTCTACTTACATGCTCCATGTAGACGGGACTAATTACGTCATGAGACAATATGAAACACATAATGATCCGATGAAAATCACCTTTGAACACGAGGTGCTGGAAGCCCTACAACGTTCGAACTTTAAGCTTGATACACCTTCACCTGTAAGGCGGTTATCTGGTGAGGGAGGTACATTCCTTCCTGTAAAAGATACCCTCACTGGTCATACCAAAATAGTGACTCTGTTTCATTATAGGGAAGGTGTCAATCCCATCTGCCACACACCAGATCAATTGATAGGGCTCGGTAAAGCGGCGGGGGCCCTGTCTTCTGTTATGGCTACGCTGGATATACCACTTGAACCTGTGTATCCACCATACTATCGAATTCAGGATGCGTATCCGCTCTGTTCACCAGAACGATTATTACAGCTATGCACATCGCCGCCGGAGCAATTGGCCGCATGTGCAAATGAGTTGAAGCAACTGAGAGAGGCGCTGCCAGATCTGTTTGAAGCCCTGCGTGGTATGGAACATCTGCCGCATCAATTGGTTCATGGGGACGTGAATGCCTCGAATGTATTGGTAGATCAGCAGGATGGTGAAATCTGTGCCATTTTGGATTTTGAATTTGCGACATGGGATTTGCGGGTAATGGAGCTGGCTGTTCCGATGTCTGACCTCCTTACCATGGACAAGAGTGAAGATTGGATGTGGCAGGCACAGGAGGGACTGATCAGGGGATTTCGGGAACAGGTCAGCCTGAAACCGGAAGAGTTGCTGGCTATACCTCGATTGATTTTGCTGCGTAGTCTGGATGTGGTCATGCATTTCATCAGTCGGATGTTCGAGGGTACAGATGAGCCGGAAGTGGCTGTGGAGCAGATTGTGAAGCTCAAACAGCGGATTGACTGGATGCGTCTTCATGAAGAACGACTGCGTGAGATATTGGTGTATTAATATCGTTGTTAAGAATAAAGTGCACTGGTTCTGCTCATACGAGGGCAGAGATCAGTGCACTTTTATTGGTTAGAAAAGTGATATATGAAGATTACGGCGTATAGCGGATGACATTACAATCCACGTTTGCGGAACCAACTGCGGACAGCCCAGCGGCGCTCCTGACGTTTTTTGTATTTGGGTAACGAACGATAAACGTTCAACGATTGCTCGTAAGCCTGTTTTGCATCAGCATTGCGCCCAAGGGAACGGTGAACCGAGCCGAGCAGATAATAAGCTTCACTGGAAGAGGAATGAATCTCCTGAAACTGATGCACATAATCCAGCGCTTTGTCCTCTTGCGTATCTTTGAAGGCTCCAGCAAGGGTTAGGTACGGGCGTCCGTACTTGACTCTGGGGTTGATCTCGAGGGCTTGCAAAATATGACGTTCGCCTTTTTCGATGTTGCCCAAATGAAGCTCAGTTGTCCCTAATGCCTCCCAGTACTCAGCTGATTGTTTGTATGGGCGCTCCAGTTCAAGCAATAAGGCATGTGCGTCGCTGTAACGCTTGCGCTCAATTAACAGGCGAGCCAGTTCCAGCTTGGAAGAAACTTCATTGGGACTCATGGCAAGCTGTTGCCGAAGCCGTGAGATGTTACGCATACGTTTGAGAGGTTTCGTGAAGCTTGGGAACACCCCAACGTAACGACGATCCAGGAAATACAGTATAACGAGTAAAATGAGGATGGCAATGAACGGATTACCTACAATCCGCCATAGAAGGCCAAAGATAAGAAATTTAATAAGCACAGGTTCAACTCCATTTATGATGTAATCGCGTTTCGTACACTTAAAATATATTTCGACTGATCCAGCGGGTTAACTCCTCTGCGTTTGCGAGCATGATTCACATCCGCAGGACAATCTTGGTATCCGGCAAACGAAGTCGTAAGCACCCCGCGGCCGCTGGTCTCGGAACGCAGTTTCACCGGATAATCCATTGAGGTCGCAAGAGGCATAACTCCTTCAATAATGCAACGTCCGCTACCTATGACGGGGGCTTCGAAGGTTGCCCGCATATGTACCAGATCGCTAAGGGCCTTACCGCCGTATTCTTCCGGGACCGTCAGCCGGAACTGAAGAAGGGGTTCCAGCAACGTAGTACCTGTTCTCGACAATCCATCCATGATTCCCATAGGCGTGGCTACAACAAAATCCAGCGGATGCGTATGCCAGACATGATGTTCCCCTTCCACCAGCGTGATGCGCAGATCGGTGACTTCCCAACCGAGCATACCTTGAGACAAGGCTTCCGGAATTCGTCGTTCAACTTCATTCTGATAACGTAACAGCAGATCTTCTGTCCTTACGGTTGAGGCATAGATCAGACCGCTTCCGCGAGGCAAAGGTTCAATCTTGAAGCGGAGGATGGCCCAGCAGGGCTTAGGCATCGTATAGGCGATGTAACCTTCTCCGGCTGCACGAGGCGTTTCCTTATAGATAACGGATGGTGGATCAAACACGGCGTCCAATCCGAAACGACTCAGCAACAGGCTGGATAAAATCTCAAGCTGAATGGTTCCCATGACCTTGAGATGCAGTTCTCGTTCCTCCGGCAACCATTGCAGGTCGAGTAAGGGGTCTTCATCCGTCAACTCTTGCAATGCTGCAACAAGATCGGGGTAACGTGCCGGGTCCTTGCCATGTACTTGTACGGTCAGCAAAGGTACAGCCATCTGTGGCAGAGGAGGTACACCCTCAGGATTGCCGATAATGTCACCCACATGTGTGTCACTCAGTCCGTACAGCGCAGCAATCTGCCCCGCGTGAACGGCACCGGTATCCGCCCATTTCCGTCCATCCATGCGGCGAATCTGCGTCACTTTCTCTTCAAGCTCCCGCGTCGAATTATGGATGGTATCCCGATTGTGTAAGCTGCCACCATACATACGGACATAAGCCGTGCGTCCCATCGTACGGTCACGTTCAATTTTGAACACAACACCGGATACGGGAGAGTCCACTGGTTGTGCAGGTGGAGGCAGAAATGCAAGGACCGTGTCCAGCAATGCCGTGACGCCAATTCCTTTGCCGGAAGCCCCATAACACACAGGGAACATCTCACCCTGATGCACATACCGCAGGAATGCTTCATTCAGATCCCTTTGTGATAACGGAGTCTCCTGGATGTAGGCTTCCATGACCTTTTCGTCCAGCTCGGCAAGTATCTCGACCAGACCTGGAATGGAAGGTGTGCCATCTGACAGAGAATCTTGATTCGGGTTCCATAGCGAGTCGATGCCATGAAATGAATCTTCGTGGAACTGATACGTTTGGATTTCGCATGCGAAAGGGGACAGGGTGGAACGAATCTGCTCCATTACCGCTGGGGCAGACGCACCAATCCGATCCATTTTATTAATATAAATGATGGTTGGGATGCGAAGTGAACGAAGGGCATGCCAGATGGCTTCACTCTGGGACTGAATGCCTTCAACTGCCGACAGAATGAGAATAGCGCCATCCATTACCCGTAGCGTTCGCTCTACTTCGGAGCTAAAATCAATGTGACCAGGCGTATCAATCAGGTCAATGATGGTGTTTTTCCAGATCAGAGAGGTCATGGCTGCCTGAACGGATATGCCACGTTCTTTCTCAATGTCCAGGGAGTCTGTGGCTGTTGTTCCGTCATCTACACGTCCCGGACTGCGGACGACACCACTCTCAAATAACATATGCTCGGTGGTGGTTGTTTTCCCTGCATCCACATGGGCGAAGATGCCAATATTCCTGCGATTCAATTCGTTTAACATGGAATGCTAAGCTCCTCTGACAACGGAATGCAATGTTTCCGACAAGTAATAATCCAGATTATCATACCACATCTTCCATATGGAAGAATATGTGGATATATATGATTAGACCCAGGAACCTACGTCCAGTCTGGTTCTATTTTAACGTGAACTGTGCATGGTTCTGCGATAAGCTGCGGGTGTTGTACCGGTTAATTTTTTGAATTGACGGTAAAAGTGGGGCAGGCTGTCGAACCCGCAAGCATCGGCCACGGCTGCCATCGTCTCATCACCTTGCACCAGATGTTCTTTCGCCATAATGACCCTTCGTGCTAATGCGTAATCCGTTAGAGTCATTCCCGTGTATCGTTTGAAGGCACGACTGAAATGGGCAGGGGATACAGAGGCGTACTGCGCCAGTTCAGGGAGGGAAAGGCCATTCCGAAGGTTCTCGTCAATATGAGAGATCGTAGAAGAGAGCCAGGAGGGACCCGGAGCGGATTTACCCGGATTCGCAGGTCCCGCAGCTTCCAGACGTTCCAGAAAAATGAGCAACAGTTGCAGCCTTAACAGGGCCGCATGTGCGCTTAGATGATGACCGAGCTGGAATTCGGTCTGAATATCATCAATGAGGGCGGCCACCTGTGATTGCTCCTCTGTGTTCAAATGCCTCTTATACACACGTTGTTTACGACAACGTTCAAACAGGCTTAGCAAGGAAGAAGCAGCGCCTCCGGCGGTCGATGCCAGCAAGCCCGGGCTGAAGAACAATGCGGAAGATGTGACAGGATTGCCTGCATCCGGCAAAGCTCGATGAACCGTGCTGCCCGGTATAATGAACAGGTCTCCTTCTTGCATATTCTCAAGTCCCGTATCAATAAAGATGCTTCCCTGACCCCGATATACATAGATAATTTCATGCCAGTCGTGAAGGTGATCTGGCAATTCGTTCTGAGGGGATTTGGTATCGCTGTACACCAGGCGGAACGGAATACCGGATTCTGCTTGAATAGTCGTACGAACAGGTGAACGTTCCATAAAGACTCCTTTCCAGACGATCGTCTTCAACGAGATGTTATACCTGGTCATGAGAGAGTATATTTACCGCAATATAAGCAATTTAATTTCCTTTTATTGATGATACAATGAATTTAAAGCGTTTACAATAAAAGGGTGCAGAGCCTTTGAGCTGCATTCCGACAGTACAAATAATCGATGAGGTGAGTGTCCATGTCGGCAAGCACAAAACGGCCAAGGTTGAAGCTGAATTTACTGGGGAGCGATGGTCAGCGCAAGTGCAAGGAGATTATGGAACGTCCCGTGAAGGTTTTGCAGATTGGAGAAGGTAATTTCTTGCGGGGATTTGCAGACTGGATGCTTCATGAGAGTGCCAGACAAGGCAAATTCCATGGAAGTGTAGCTGTTACCCAACCACGACCGGGAGGCAAAGCCAAGCTGGAGCAGATTCGTGATCAGGATGGATTATATACGATGATTACGCGAGGGCTGTCTCAAGGGAAGCCGGTTGAGCGGACAGAGTTGATCTCCATTTTCTCACAGTGTATCAATCCGTATGAGGAATGGGATGCCTTTCTGAACTTGGCGGAACTGCCTTCACTTGAGTTCGTTATTTCCAATACAACCGAATCAGGATTGAAATATACGTATGCGGACTATATCGAGGGTGAACCCGTCCAATCATTTCCGGGGAAATTAACAGTTTTCCTGCATCAGCGATATTTGAAATTTGATGGTGATCCATCCAGAGGTTTGATTCATCTGCCATGCGAGCTGCTTGAAGGCAATGGTGACGTGCTTCGAAGTTGTGTTCTCCGCCATAGTGAGGATTATGGGTATTCGGATGGCTTCCGTTCATGGATCGAGAACCATAATCACTTCCTGAACAATCTGGTAGATCGAATCGTAACAGGTGCGCCGACCCAGGAGGAAGCCGATTCCCTGACGAATCGCTGGGGGTATGAGGACCAGTTGATTAATACGGCAGAGCCATATCATTTCTGGGCCATTCAGGGTGATGAATCATTGGACAAAAAACTTCCTCTCAAGCAGGCAGGTCTCAATGTACATTGGGTGAAAGATCTGAAGCCTTTTCAGGTACGCAAGGTTCGTATTTTGAATGGGGCACATACCTTAATGTCATCCCTCGGCATTCTGCAAGGTAAGCAGCATGTGAGAGAAACGATGGAAGATCCACATTTTGGCTCATGGATCAGGGAAGCTGTGCATCAGGAGATCGTGCCTGCTCTGGATATGCCCGATCATCAGCTGGACCAGTATGCAGAAGAAGTGTTCGAACGGTTCCTTAACCCGTATATTGATCACAAATTGCAAGATATTGCTTTGAATACGATCGGAAAATTCAAGGTGCGTGTGCTGCCAACACTTTTGTCTTACGAGCAAAATCAGGGAAGTTGGCCAGAACGTTTAATTCAAGGGTTTGCTGGATTATTGTGTCTCTATCGTCCGGTAAATACGCCAGAAGGTTACAAGGCACAACGACTGAATGGAGAGGACATTCTGCTGCGGGATGACCCGGATGTCCTGGCTGCTTTGGCTGCACACTGGGACGGTTATGACACGCTTAACAGGGATCAGAACCAACTGGATAACCGGGTAGCGGCTGTGTTGTCAGATACCCTGATCTGGGGCGAAAATCTGGATGCAAGAGAAGGGCTGCGTGCAGCACTTGTTCGTGAAATCGGATTGTTGGAAGGTGAAGGGAAATGAACACAACAAGTACAATCAATGACTGGATTGCCATTCAACCACAGGATGATGTCATTATAGCGCTTCGGGATTATGCCAAAGGAGAATGCATCACCCTGCCAGACGGTGTTTCTTTTACCTTGCTGGATGACGTGCCCAAAGGGCATAAGATTGCTGTGCATACCCTGGCACCGGGTGATGATGTGATGAAGTATGGTTTCTCCATCGGGATTGCCCAAGAGCAGATTGAGCAGGGAAGCTGGATTCATAGTCACAACCTGAAGACGGGTCTGCACGGATTACTTGAATATGAGTATCAGCCGGGCGCGCAGGTTCAGACGGACATGCCTCCGGAACATCTGCGCTCATTTGATGGATATTTGCGCCCCAATGGTGACGCAGGTATTCGTAATGAGATCTGGATTGTGAATACGGTTGGATGTATCAATAAAGTGTGTGAAGCTTTGGCACGTATGGGGCAGTCCCAGTTTGGAAGCCGGGTCGATGGTGTATTTCACTTTCCGCATCCATTCGGGTGTTCACAGCTTGGTGATGATCTGAAGTATACACAACAGTTGCTGGCCTCCTTGGTGGAGCATCCGAATGCAGGAGGCGTGCTTGTCATCGGTCTGGGCTGTGAGAACAATCAGGTCGATGAATTCCGTGAGTGTATTGCTCCGGAATACCGCGGTAAAGTACGGTTTCTCAAAGCACAGGAAACGGATGACGAGCTTGAGGAAGGGCTTCGACTGATGGAAGAACTTGTGGAGATCGTTGAACATGAACAACGGCAGCCGCTTCCGCTCAGTAAACTTAAAATTGGTTTGAAGTGTGGCGGTTCCGATGGTTTATCCGGCATTACAGCTAATCCGCTGGTCGGTGCAGTTGCTGATATGTTGGTTGCTGCCGGGGGTACGGCTATTCTGACGGAAGTTCCGGAGATGTTTGGTGCGGAGACGATCTTAATGAACCGGGCTGCCAATGAGCAGGTATTTCACGATTTGGTGGACCTCGTGAACGGCTTCAAGCAATATTTTGTGAACCATGGCCAGAACATCTATGAGAATCCTTCACCTGGGAATAAGGCTGGTGGCATCACAACGCTGGAGGAAAAGTCACTTGGATGTACGCAAAAGGGAGGACGTTCTTCCGTAGTCGACGTTCTGCGTTATGGCAAACGTGTAACTCAAACCGGTCTGAACATTGTAGAAGCACCGGGTAATGACCTGGTATCTGTAACGGCACTGTCTGCGGCGGGTGCACATATTGTGCTCTTCACAACAGGGCGGGGGACTCCCTTCGGAGGTCCGGTACCTACCGTCAAGATTGCGACCCAATCCGATCTGGCGAATCGCAAAAAACACTGGATTGACTTCAACGCAGGCCAGCTGTTGGAGGGGCAGACGATGGATGAGGTGAAAGTACAGCTGTTCAGCCAACTGATTGATATTGCTTCAGGACGGTCACACACACTCAGTGAGCAGCATGGATTCCGGGAGATTGCCATATTCAAGGATGGAGTAATTCTCTAAATCGTTCTGGATGGAGGCTGTTTATCGTCTGGGTTACATTATATGGTGAACCACAGCCAATTCCGGTTGAAATTTGCACTACAACCGGGATTGGCTTTATTTAGATTCCACGGATGCCAAGCGCTTTGGCGATGCTTGATAATGCGGCTGGTGAGGCATGTTGTTGCAGTTGTGCAACCAGCAGTTCACGCGCCTCTGCAACGCTACCTTCAAACGGCTTAATGCCGTGACGTTCCATCCAGTGACCAGCAGTCTCGTATGCGGAGCTGTTCCAGGCGACTTTGCCTTCTGCGAGCCCCTCTTTTTCTTTGGTGCCACTGATCACAATAGCTGCACAGCCCTGAAGGTCCAGAAGTCCACGGTCAAATGTTTTTTTGTCCTCTTTTGCCCCGAAACCGGCTTGTGATCGTAAAGCACGTCCATCGATGCCTTCCTGTTCTGTAACTAACGCATGGAGTTTGAACGCTTCACGGGAGAGCAGACCCGCTTCATACTGTTCCTTGATGGTTCTGGAGTCGGCAAGCAGTCGATGTACCCAAGGGAAGTATTCAGATGAGACAAGAAGCGCTTTCTTTTTGACAAATTTTCCATATGCAGCAATGCCCTCCTCAGCCAGGCGTGAACGCCATAACCAGGGATCGAATTCATCATCCTTGTGCCAATGTTCTTTGGGGGTTAGCGATGAAAGAGAAGGATATTCGGCAAATAGTGGTGCCAGAGGCAGCAGCCCTATAGTTTGGATACGCTGTACTGCTTCTTCGTACGTTGTAACGGCTTCATATGTCATGATATCAGTAGGCTCCTTTTTGTGTGTAGTCATGCTACGACTTGGTTGATGCAAGGTATCTCCGGCTCACTTCCTCGGCATGCTGACGAATCTCACTGCGAAGTTGGAGGGGTTCGATCACTTCGGCTTCACGTCCCAATCGGTAAAAGAATCGTACGGCCCAGTCCCATTCCCCTGGTGGACAAAGGAATGATAATTCCCAGAGATCCGGGGCAATTTCAATCATCTTTTCACCAATATGCTCGTCCTGTTCAGCTTCAATCATTCCCCTATAGCTCAGTTGTGCCTTAACCAGGGTTGGCGGCTGTTCTGGAGGGATCGGCTTACTCTGTTGTTGCTCCGCCTGTTCGTTAAGCACCAATGCATCCTGTGGTTCGATCTCTTTGACATCGGTAATTCGGTCAACCCGGAACAGACGCTGTTCACCATGTTCGAGGGAATATGCTTCACAGTACCAGAAGCCGGAGGAAGCATATACCCGTGTGGGACAGATATGCAACCAACGCTGACGTGATGCGGAGCGATACAGCACACTAAGCCACCCGTGTTCGGGTATACATGCCAGCAGTGCGTCCAGATGAGGAAGAATGTAATTGCGGTCTGGAATATGATGATGCAGTTGTTTGAGCATGGGATCAATTCGCGACATAATATCATCCGGAATGATAGCCTTAACTTTGTTCATCAGGGTCCAGCGTTTCTCATGAAAGGGTGTGTCGGCGTAGCGACTTAGACCTTCAAGAGCGAATAAGAGCGTCGCTGCTTCTACCGGGTCCAGCTGTAATGGGGGTAATACGTAACCCTCCATAAGACTGAAACCGCCTCCCGGACCGGAAATGGCAATAATGGGCACATTCATCTCGGAGAGGGATTGAATATCCCGAAGAATCGTGCGACGGGAAACCTCAAATTTCTCACCTAATGAGTGTGCCGTTTCGTGACCATGCTGTAATGCCATTACAATGGCAGCAAGCCGATTTGTTCTGTTCATGTCAGCCACTCCGTTTCGATCTGCGCCGCCGGAAAGTGATGTCGTAGTTATATTTCTATTGTAACAACGAATAAGTGACATCATGAGTGTCACCAATTTTTCAACTGTTCATTATTTTATAATGGATCAGCATCAGGATTCACAAGCATGTTCCGGCAGGCTTTGTTAAAATGTGTTTCTCGTCCAATTCGCTTTGCATACTGATATTTCCTTCTATCAAAAAGACCACAGATCATGCCCAAAACCCGTATCCGGTGTAGACAGATACGGGAAGTAGCAGCTTTTGGCTTACAGAAGACGATAAAGGTCTGAAATCTATACCAATATCCTCGCTGAAGACAATAACAAGTATAAAAGGAATGAATATGTGACACTTTGTATCGCGGGTATTTCTATCACATTATATTATTCCGAATGATTCCAATTAAGCGAAATCGCTTATTTCATTTCGAGCAATTGCACTCCACGGGCTTCAATCTCAACACTTCCCGAAAGCTCACGATTGGTGAGCAGATCATGTGCCTTAGTTGTTCCCAGATCATAGGATTGTGTGGTTGCGTTATGGTTCATGACAAACAGGTAGGGTCTGCCGTCTTTGGTTCGTGCGCTTACTTCAACACCTTCTGGTGTCTCAAGCAAGGATTCTACGTTCTTGGCTGCTGCAAGCTGTCCCAGCAAACCATCCAGGAAGCGCTCATCCGGGTCGGATGCAACGTACCAGGCTTCACCTTGACCAAAGGTATTACGTGTCACAACAGGCATGCCTTTATAAAAGTCGTCTCCATACTCCGCGATGATTTCGGCTCCTTCACTGTGCAGCAGGTCACACAGCATGCCGCAGCCATACTCTCCTTGAAGATCACCGTAGGTTTCTTTGAGGACAATGCGGTTCTTTTGCTCAGGTAGCAGGGCATCAATCTCTTCCACCCAGATTCCGAGCAGTTTACGAAGTTCTCCCGGATATCCACCTGTGGTCACGAGATCGTTCTCGTTGACAATGCCGCTGAAGAAGGTCGTCAGGAATGTTCCACCTGCTTCAACATACTTCTCCAGTTTGGCGGCAAACCCTGGTTTAAGCATGTAAAGAACAGGGGCAAGGACAATATCGTATTTGCTCATATCCGTATCCACACTGATGATATCTACTTGTATGTTGCGGCGGAAGAAGGCTGCGTAGTATTTATGGATCTGATCCACATAGTTCAGGGCAACCGTAGGTCCGCTTGATTTTTCGATGGCCCACCAGTTATCCCAGTCGAACACAATGGCTACTTTGGATTCAACAGATGCATCCAGCGTGGTATCTCCAAGGATCTGCAATTCCTTGCCCAGCTCAGCGACTTCGCGGAATACACGTGTATTCTCATGCCCAGCATGCTCAATAACTGCACCATGATACTTCTCACAGGCACCGATGGAGCGACGAAGCTGGAAGAACATGATGGTATCGGCTCCGTGCGCAACAGATTGATAACTCCACAGACGCATGACACCTGGACGTTTCAGTGAGTTATATGGCTGCCAATTCTGCTGACTTGGTGTTTGCTCCATCAGCATGAACGGTTGACCATCCTTCAGTCCGCGCATAAGGTCATGAGCCATTGCCGTGAAGCTGACAGGAGTGGCGAGACCAGGATAGCTGTCCCAGGAGACAATATCCAAATATTTTGCCCATTTGAAATAGTCCAATTGTTTGAAGAATCCCATCAGATTGGTAGTAACAACGGAGTCCGGAATATGTTTTTTGATTGCATCGTATTCCAACAGATAACAATCCAGCATGCTGTCGGAGTTGAAGCGAGAGTAGTCCAGCGAGATTCCCTGGAACGTTGAATTGTTGTTACCCCAATGTTCGCTCAGGTTACTCGGTAATACAATCTCGTCCCAATCGTAGAAGGTATGCCCCCAGAAATTCGTATTCCATGCTTTGTTGACCTGTTCCAGAGTCTGATAGCGTTCTTTCAGATACACGCGGAACGCTTTCTCACAGTTGTCACAGTAGCACTCACCGCCATATTCATTGGAGATGTGCCATACGAGAACCGCGGGGTGATCCTTGTATCGTTCGGCCAGTTTATCCGCAATCTTCTCAGCGTATTTGCGATAGGTCGGGCTGTTGGGACAGGAATTATGGCGCCCACCGAATTTGCGTTTGCGTCCATCGGCATCTACACGAAGCACGTCTGGATATTTCTTCGCCATCCAGGCCGGATGGGCAGCAGTGCTTGTTGCAAGGCATATATAGACACCGTTTTCATGTAAACGATTAATCAGTTGGTCGAGTTCTTCAAAACGGTAAGTAACTTCATCAGGCTGAATCAGTGCCCATGAAAATACGTTGATTGTGGCAATATCAATGCCTGCCAATTGGAACATGCGCAGGTCTTCAAGGTGGGTTTCGTGATCCCACTGTTCCGGGTTATAATCGCCCCCGTAGAACATTTTGGGCAGTTTGTTACTAATCAATGTGTTCACCTCTTGTATAAGAATAATCCTATACTATATGATACATATGACTTTTAAAATATAATAAAAGTAATGACTCATATAAGAATACGGAAGTGTATTTCAGCTTATAACCAAGGAGGCATCCCATGTTTATCTCCCCCCGACATCAACGATATTTCATGACATCACGTGATCAGCCGTTGCCCCTTTATATTGAGAGCCTAGGTTATAACGGCAATCAGGAGAAGGTGTTCAGACCTGTGGGGTATCCCTGTTACCATTGGCTTCAGACAGTAAAGGGAGCCGGAGAATTCAAGTTTGCCGGGTCCACGGTCGTACTGGGGGAAGCATCAGGTATTTTGCTTCCGCCGAATGAACCGCATGAATATGTGCGCGCCCAAGGAGAGTGGGAGACATTCTATATTACATTTGGCGGTTCCCAGTGTCCGGCAATCTTGGAGTCACTTAGTTTGGGTGAAGCAGCGTTGCATCAGTGGGAGCAGAGCAGTCCGTTCAATGATTACGGCCAGGAAGTGCTGGATTCGATCAGAAGTGATCAGGATTTGTCGGGACTCGAGGCGTCAGCGGATATATATCGATTTCTGATTTTGCTCAAAAAACATGGCATGACCGGCAATCGGTCTTCGATCTCTCATGCCGTGGAGAGACTCGCTCCGCTCATTGCATTCATGGAACAGCATTATGCGAATCCTGAGATTGGTCTCGAACATATGGCTGACGTCACGGGAATCTCATCCAGACATCTGAACACCTTGTTCAAACAGTCCTTTGGCATGACAGCCTACAGTTATTTCATTTTGCTGCGCATTCGCAAAGCCAAGGAAATCATGACCGGGGATACCGCCCTGACGATTAGGGAGACTGCAGTTAGGGTAGGGTTTCGAGATGCAAGCCATTTTGTAGCAACTTTTCGCAGGATTGAGGGGGTGACTCCTGAACAGTTCCGTAATTTGTACTAACATGTACCCAAATGATCAAAAAGTGATGCCAGGAAGGTATTGATGCGTTAGGGTCATTACCGTTATGATGGTATCGATTCCTGAGATTCGAAAACGTTTAAACGGACCCATGTATCCGTTCTACTTGGAGAGGATTATTGAAGATGACAACAACTATACCCTTATGGGATCATGCTGCACCTTATGCAGCCCAGGGTCATGAAGACGAGATGCCACATTTGATTCCATTTATTCAGCCCGGTTCCGAGAGCGCTGTCATTGTATGTCCAGGGGGCGGCTATGGATTTTTGGCTGATCATGAAGGTGCTCCAATAGCGGAATTGTTGAACCGTGCAGGTATAAGTGCATTTGTCCTGAATTATCGGGTGGCGCCTCACCAGCATCCTGCACCGATAACAGATGGTCAGCGTGCCATACGTTATGTTCGTGCTCATGCTGAGCAGTATGGCATCAACCCTGCCAAGATTGCAGTACTTGGTTTCTCCGCAGGCGGACATCTCACAGCAACACTGGGAACGCTGTATGACGAGGGACAACCGGATCATGAGGACCTCATCGAACGCCAGAGTTCACGCCCGGACCGAGTTATTCTCTGTTATCCGGTCATTACGATGGAGTCCTATGGACATGCCGGTTCCCGTGAGAATTTGCTTGGGCCTGACGCTTCTGCCGAGCAGATCAAGGCTTTCAGTGCGGAGCAACAGGTAAGAGCGGATGCTCCTGAAGCGTTCATTTGGCATACCAGCGATGACCAGGCAGTGCCTGTAGAGAATAGCTTGCGTTACGCACTTGCATTGGGTGCGCATGGCATCCCCTATGACTTGCACGTTTTTGAGAAAGGCTCACATGGACTTGGATTGGCTGAGGACAACCACGCGGTTCGGGTATGGTCAGATCTGTGTCTCACATGGCTCAAGAATCAAGGCTGGTAATTTTTTTGGCTGATAGCAAGTGAACGGTCCTAACCAATCGAGTAATCCGTATATTAGCGCCTTGGAGCGAAGGAGAAAATGACGATGAAATTTCAAAAAAATGACAAGCTTCTGTTTATCGGGGATTCGATTACAGATTGTGGTCGGGAACATCCTGTAGGCGAAGGCAGTTCAGGTCTGGGCCATGGTTACGTAGCGCAAGTCTATGCCCTCTTGCGGTCCATCTATCCTGAATTGATGTTGCGTGTCCAGAATGTGGGTAATGGTGGAAATACGATTCGTGATCTGAAACAGCGTTGGGATCGTGATGTGCTTGACCTTAAACCGGACTGGCTGACGATCATGATCGGCATTAATGATGTATGGCGTCAGTTCGACAATCCATTGTCAACAGACTCACATGTGTTTCTTGAAGAATACGAATCCACATTGCGTGAACTGGTGGCTTCGGTTCGTCCCAACCTGAAAGGTCTGGTACTAATGACGCCTTATTATCTTGAGGCCAATCCGGAAGACCCGATGCGGGCAACGATGGATATCTACGGAGAAGCGGTACGCAGGGTAGCGAATGAGTTTGATGCAGTGTATGTGGATACACAGACTGCATTTGCTCCATTTTGGGATCATTTCTATACGTCTGTGCTGACTTATGACCGGGTACATCCGGATGCAACGGGCCATATGGTATTGTCCAAAGCATTCTTGGATGCCATCGGATTCGAATGGTCAGGCGGCGTCAAATCTGAATAAGGACGTGAGGGCATGAGCGACGTAACTGTAGCACTACAAACCCCGGCATTACTGGGGGAAGGTCCAAGCTGGGATGCGGAGAACAATCGATTGTTGTGGGTAGATATTGAAAGCTTCAAGGTGCATGTGTATGATCCAGCTACAGGGCAGGATCAGGCTTATGATGTCGGTGAACATGTCGGGGCTGTTGTTCCCTATCGTGGTGACGAAGTTGTGGTTGCTTTACGCAGTGGATTCCATACGTATCACTTGCTTACGGGTGAGCTGCAGGCTATTGAAGACCCTGAACAAGATAAGGATACCAATCGTTTTAATGATGGAAAATGTGATGCGAAGGGCCGCTTCTGGGCAGGCACGATGAGCATGAATAATGAGAGCAAAGCCGGATCATTGTATTGTTTGGAGCAAGGGCAACCCGTTCGCACAATGGTACAAGGTGTGTCTACATCCAACGGTCTGGGCTGGAGTCCGGATCGGCAGACCATGTATTACATTGATACCCCGACACGTTCTATTGACCGGTTTGATTTTGATCTGACGGCAGGTACGATACAAAATCGGACAAGTATCATTCACATACCGGAGGAATTTGGTTTTCCGGATGGGATGACGGTTGATCGTGAGGGCATGCTGTGGGTTGCGCACTGGGGCGGAGGAAGAGTCACTCGTTGGAACCCGCATACATCAGAACTGTTGCAACAGATCGAGGTGCCGGCAGATCAGGTAACATCCTGCTGTTTTGGTGGACCGGATCTCGAAGAGTTATACATTACAACAGCACGTATAGGGATTAAGGAAGAACGTTTGAAAGAGACACCGGATGCGGGCTCACTTTTTGTCATCAGACCGGGCGTTAAAGGGCAGGAGACTCACACTTATGGTAGCCAGCAATAAACAGGTGCCAATTATGTAGTGAACCTTAGTGAACCTCTGCCTGGTTTGCCAGGAAAGAAACGATTCCATTTTTTTACTCTTATATAAAATGTCGAAAGGTGCTGTTCTAACAGCATCTTTTTTTGTTGTATAAACCTGTTTAAACACTGAAAATATTTTACAAAAATCGGAATTTCGACAGAGGGGTTTGGAGATTGCCAGCGAATGTTATTTATTGAAAGTATTATCCAGATAACCGCGAATCAAGAACAATTATGTAAGCGCTTAACAATATGACTGGAAGGGGGTGAGGCTTCTTGTATCAAGGGTTGCATTGATTCGTCTGGCACGCCATCATCAGCACGATGAGACAGCGGGGATAGACCGAAATGCAGTAACGAAGTAGAAGAGGAGGATAAGTTAATATGAGAACGTTTATGGGGAAATTGCGAATGATGAGCCTGACGGTTGCTGTAGTAACCGCCTCGCTGGGAGGACTTGCTGGAACAACAGCGGCGGCACCAAGTGAAGCCTATGAGTGGAAAAATGTGGTGACGGGTGCAGGAGGCGGGTTTGTACCGGGCATTATTTTCAACGAGTCGGAAAAGGATCTGATCTATGCCCGTACAGATATCGGGGGGGCCTATCGCTGGAATGCGGCTGACGAGAGGTGGATACCCTTAACGGATTTTGTCGGCTGGGATGACTGGAACAAGAATGGTGTGGACGCACTGGCTACGGACCCGGTTGATCCCGATCGGGTGTATATGGCAGTTGGGACGTATACGAATTCGTGGGACCAAAATAATGGCTCCATCTTGCGCTCTACGGACCGGGGAGATACATGGCAAACCACAACACTTCCGTTCAAAGTGGGCGGCAACATGCCGGGACGTTCAATGGGAGAACGCCTGACCGTGGACCCAAATGATAACAGTATTCTGTATTTCGGTGCACGAAGTGGTCATGGGTTATGGAAAAGTACCGATTACGGTGTGACTTGGAACGAAGTCACAAGCTTCCCGAATCCGGGAAATTATGTGCAAGATCCTTCGAATGAATATACCAGTGACATCGTAGGTCTGGCATGGATTACATTTGACAAAACAACAGGTTCGGCAGGGCAAGCAACCCAGACAATCTATGTGGGTGTTGCGGATAAAGATCAAAGCGTATATCGCAGCACAAATGGCGGCCTGACCTGGTCAGCTGTTGCTGGTCAACCTACAGGTTATATTCCGCATCATGGTGTGTTTGATTCAGACGGAAGCCTCTATATTACGTACAGCGATGGTGTTGGACCCTATGATGGGGCAAAAGGTGACGTGTGGAAACTGAATACGTCTACAGGTGTCTGGACCAACATCAGCCCTGTTCCAAGCAGTAGCACGGATAATTATTTTGGATATGGCGGATTGGCTGTTGATGCACAGAATCCCGGTACATTGATGGTTGCGACATTAAATTCCTGGTGGCCGGATGCCACCTTGTTCCGGAGTACAGATGGCGGAGCGACATGGACACGCATATGGGAATTTGAAGGATATCCGAACCGGAAGTTACGTTATACACAGGATATTTCGGCAGCGCCATGGCTCACATTTGGCACCAATCCTGCCCCACCCGAAACAACCCCAAAACTGGGCTGGATGATCGGTGATCTGGAGATTGATCCGTTTGATTCGGATCGCATGATGTATGGAACAGGTGCTACGATCTATGGAACGAAGAACCTGACAGACTGGGATGATGATGAAAAAATCAATATTTCAGTGATGGCGAAGGGGGTTGAGGAGATTGCCGTACTGGATCTGGTCAGCCCGCCAAGTGGTGCACATTTGATAAGCGGATTGGGAGATGTCTCCGGATTCCGTCATAACAATCTGGACCAGGCTCCAGCTACCATATTTACGAGCCCGAACTATCCTTCCACAGAAAGTCTGGATTTTGCAGAGTTAAGTCCAAATACGATGGTTCGCGTAGGTAAAGCAGATTATGCTGCTGATCCAAATGCAAAATCCATGGGTTTGTCCAGTGACGGAGGTACTACGTGGTATAAGGCTAATGCAGAACCTGCCGGCACAACCGGAGGAGGGACCGTAGCCATCTCTGCGAATGGTAACCGACTCGTATGGAGCACATCAGATAAAGGCGTACATTATTCGACTGACGGCAATTCATGGACGGCAAGTACGGGCATACCTGCACAGGCAAAAGTGATTTCGGATCGTGTCAATCCAAACAAATTTTATGGATTTGCAGCGGGTAAAATCTATGTGAGTGTGAATGGTGGTGCTACTTTCACGGCAACATCTGCGACCGGACTTCCGATGGAAGGAAATGCCGATCTGGATGCCGTTCCAGGTGTTGAAGGTGAACTCTGGTTTGCAGGTGGTAGTGAGGAAGAAGGTCCTTACGGATTATGGCATTCTACGGATTCAGGCGCAACATTCACGAAGCTTGCCAATGTAGAGGAAGCAGACAGTATCGGATTTGGTAAAGCGGCCCCTGGGCAGAGTGTTGTTGCGTTATACACGGTTGCACAGATCGATGGAACACGTGGATTCTTCCGCTCCGATGACGGTGGTGCCAATTGGGTTCGTATCAATGATGATCAGCATCAGTATGCTCGTGTAACTACAATTACGGGTGATCCGCGTTTGTATGGAAGAGTATATCTCGGAACAAATGGCCGCGGAATTTTGTATGCTGACCGTGTTGGAGGTAACAATGGCGGAGGTACTCCAGTGACCAACTCTGCGATTACACCGGTTACAGCCGAATTTGATCGCAAAGCAGGCAATCAGATTAATATTCCAGTCACGTTAACACTTAACGGCAATACACTTGCATCCATTCGCAACGGGAATGCAACACTGGTTTCAGGTACAGATTACACGTTGACAGGCAATGAGGTCGTATTAAGTAAAAACTACTTGGCTTCACTTCCCAATGGCGCAGTGACGCTAACCTTTCAATTCAGCGCAGGTGCTCCTGCGACCTTGAATCTGCTCATTAAAGACACAACAGCTGCACCTGTTGGAACCATACGCATTGAGATGTTTAACAGTAACACTTCAGCGACGGGCAGCTCGATTAGTCCCAAATTCAAACTGACAAACACAGGTACTACAGCCTTGAATCTGTCTGATGTGAAGATCAGATACTATTACACGATAAACGGCGAACAGCCTCAGAACTTCTTCGCTGACTGGGCGACTGCTGGCAGTGCGAATGTAACAGGCACGTTCAGTGCACTCAATCCGGTTCGGACAGGTGCTGACCACGTGCTTGAGATTGGATTCATAGCTTCCGCTGGAACTCTGAATGCAGGACAAAGCACAGAAATCCATACGCGCATCTCCAAGAACAATTGGACCAACTATACGCAAACGGATGATTATTCTTTTGCAGGTAGTCAGACTTCCTATACGGACTGGTCCAAAGTCACTGGTTATATCGCGGGAAGTCTCCAATGGGGAATTGAACCATAAGTGAGTGATTTAACGAAATAAAGGATTGAAATAGGGGTCCTGATTCGCCAGATGATCAAATGGCGAGTCGGGGCTTCTTATTTTGTCGAAATATAGTGTAAACTATAGATAGTTACCATTGCTTAAAGGATCGTTTTAGGATATAAAAAGATGTACAATTAATTTAGAATTAATGTAACCGCTAACACTGGAAAGTGTTTATAACCGATATATAATAGTTGGTATAGCCTGTACAGATATAGAGGAAAGATTAGACAAGGGGGTCGCGATCATGAACCGGTTGTGCAAGGTGCTGATTGTTGACGATGAGTTTCTGGTAAGACAGGGCATAAAGCACCATATGAACTGGGAAGCGGAAGGATTTATCATTGTGGGTGAAGCTTCCAACGGTGAAGAAGGATTACAGCAGGTGAACCTGTTAAAACCGGATATTGTGATCACCGACATTGTCATGCCTGTCATGGATGGGGAAACGTTTGTCCGTACACTAAAAGCCAGTAATCCGCAGATTGAAGTTATTGTACTTAGCAGCTTCAGTGAATTCGAGTATGTACGTTCAACGCTTCAGCACGGGGCAGCCGATTATATACTGAAACCCAAGCTGGATACAAATGAATTATTGCAAGTCCTTCAACGCACAGCGGGTAAAATTCCGGAATTACAGTTCGAGCCGTCGCACGATGGCTGGAGACTTGGGCAACTGATGGAGAAGATGCTGTCCGGATTTACACTGGATGAAGATAGCGAAATGCCGATCATTCGAGATACCTTTCCGTATGAATCCTTTCGCTTGCTTGTGTATAAACCCGTGGGTGCTGGAGGGAATCCACTGAAGATGGATCAGGAGCAGATTGAGTCCAAGCTCCGCTGTGATCTGCCTGAAGTAGAATGTGCAATGGTTCCCGCAGAGGGTACATTACCTGTGATGCTTCTTAATGTCGATCCTGCGAGAGATGAATGGATGCTTGAACGGATCAGACAGTTGGCCAGTGAAAATGCAACAGGAGAAGACAGTCCTGGTTGGGTGCTTAGTGAAAGCTTTACTTCATTTGAACAGATGGGTGTTGTTTACCGGGAACGCCTGATTAAGCTGATTGAATATCGTTTCTATTATAAGGATCGACCAATCCTGGTGTATGGTGAACTGCCTCCAATGCATTCCGCAGGTTACCAGTTTAATGTGAATATGTTTTTGCAGCATGTGAAGCGTAACCGGGTCGAAGCGGCAAGGGAGTATTTACAGGATCATGCAAAAACACTTGGACGGGATTATATTGCCGACGTGTTTGAGATCAAATCATTTCTCGGTAACTTGATCTTCAACGTGACCATTACCCTCGCGGATATGGATGTTCAGTCTGCCGGGCTGGAAGAGAGCAAATATACGTATTTTAAAAATGTGGACGGCGCTTCGAGTCTGGACGAAGTCATGACTGTGCTTGACCAATTCATGACGGAAGTTCAGGAGTGTACCGTTGGTGCGGGTGGAAAACGAAGTGATCCCAACATGAAGATGCTGCTGGATTACATGCATGATCACTTTGATCAGCCGCTCGGGCTTGCTGAAGTAGCCAAGCACTTTCATTTTAATCCATCGTATTTATCCAGTTATTTCTCATCTCACAAAAAAGAAGGATTTAATGAATACTTAAATAAAATTCGGATTGAAAAAGCCGAGGAATTGCTCCGATCCGATGATGTAACGATCTCTGAGATTAGCAGTATGGTAGGCTATTCCGATCATAGTTACTTTTGCAAAGTATTCAAAAAATTCACCGGATTATCACCAAGCCGATACCGGCGCAAATTCTGGGCATAAAGTCAGAAGGATAAGATCATGAAGAAATGGATGAACCAATTATCTCGTCTCGGATTGTTTCCCAAGTTGTTTCTGGTTATGGTGGTCAGTATTGTCCTCGTTTCTGTACTCATCTTATGGACGACCATTCACATGTCAACCAATCTGTTTACTGAGACGTTCAGTATCACCAACTCCAAGGTGCTTAATCAGATCAAAACAAATTTTGAATCCTTTAATGAGGCCATTGCTGCCGTATCGAATAATGTGACGCAGAGTGGATCGATCCGAGGATTCCTGTCCGAAGGAGATGCCGATTCCCTCACGATGGCCAAATCCTTCTATAATATGAGGGAAACGATGGATCGAATTCAATCCATCACAGAATCCTACGAAGTCGGGATAACAATTATCGGAATTAATGGACGGAGCTATTCCACGAATCGTGCTCACCTTCAGTTGTCCGTGGATGAATTGAAGCAGGAGCCAATTACGATGGAAGCCGCTGAGACGCCGAGTCGTCTTATCTTTGATGTTTACCAAAACGAGGCAACGCTTGGGAGTCAGCAGATGATCTCTGCGACGAAAGCGTTGACGGACCGAACACGCAGCCGGATATACGGTACGCTTTATGTCACGATGAGAGAAGACATATTCCGGCAATTTTACAGCAGTTTTACAAGTCGTGGCAATGATGTGGTCATTATGAATGAAAAAGGTGAGATTGTATCATCGAATCGTGAAGACTGGATCGGAACAACTCAGCTGGATTTGCTATCGTATGCCCGGGATATGAACAACAACTCTCCGAGAAGTATTAATGCTCGTGTGATGGATCAGGATAGCGTTGTGTTATCCGAGTATTTACCGTTCTATCGGTTTTATATTGTCAATGTAGTGGATAAGGATCTGGCGATGGGTCAACTTATCGACATGAAGACGGTTGCCCTGATCTGTGCAGCTATCGTTGTGGGGGCACTCATCCTTGTGTTTCTCATCACCAGCCAGATTACCAAGTCACTGCGCAGACTTGTGAAGCAGATGTCCAACATTACAAAAAGTGATCTGGACAACTATATTCCGGTGAGCGGAAGCTACGAGAGCAGGCAGCTTGGTCATGCTTACAATTACATGCTTGATGAACTGCATGATTATGTGGATCAGTTAGTACAGACACAGCATGAACAACGGAATGCAGAGCTTGCGGCATTACAGAGTCAGATTAATCCTCACTTCTTGTACAATACACTTGCATCTGTCAAAGTTCTGGTGCAACAAGGCAACAAAGACAGGGCTGCGGAGACGATTAATGCATTAATTGGATTGCTGCAAAATACGATCAGTGATGTGAGTCAGACGGTTACAGTGGAACAAGAAGTCGAGAATTTGAAAAATTATGTCTTCATTAATCACGTCAGATATGGTGGCCGGATTAAAGCAGCTTTCTACGTTGCTCCGGATTGTACACACTATCATGTACCCAAACTGGTGATCCAGCCGTTTATCGAGAATGCATTTTTCCATGGATTCATCAAGAAAGAAACGGGTACGATTCATGTCATGGTTTCCAGAGCGGGAGAATCACTCATCTGTGAGATTATGGACAACGGGGATGGAATTGAAGGACTTGTCATGGGAGAAACGTTGCCCAATCCAAAGAACAATCGTCAACTATTCAGTGGGATCGGGATTCGCAATGTCCATGACCGTATTGAGTTATTATATGGTTCACCTTATGGTGTCACCATTATGAGTACGGTTGGGGAAGGAACGAGAGTCACCGTTACACTACCTTTAATCACGAGTTGAATCGAAACCCGATTCCATTAAATACACTTAAAATCGAGATCCCTCGCTTCTGTTTTCTACAGAGTCGGGGGATTTTCACGTGTCAGAGGTAAAGCGGGTGAAATCATTTTTGTACTATTTCAAGATCAAGAAATTACAAAATCAAAAGAAATTACAAAAAACTAAATTTAATGCAAGCGGTTTCTGTAAAGGTTTTCATTGTGGCAATAAGATGACAAATCCGTACAAAATTATTACTAACGAATGGAGATATGGGAATGATAAGATGAATACATCGAAAGCAACCGCTTTCAGAAAACGTAAACAAATTACACACAAAGAGGTCGAAGGGGAGTTGAATGTTTTGAAAAAAATGTGGGTATTGATGCTCGTTACAGTACTGCTGTTGTCCGCATGTTCATCCGGTGGCGGAGGTAAATCCGCTAGTGGTGGTGACGAAAAAACAAACGAAATTACGGTCTGGGCTTGGGACAAAGCTTTTAACGTAGCTGCAATGGAAACAGCAAAAGAAGCATATCAAAAAGCAAATCCTGATGTGAAAATTAACATCATTGAATACGCTCAAGCTGATATCATTCAGAAACTGAACACAGGTCTTAACTCCGGAACTGCCAGTGGTCTTCCAAACGTAGTTCTGATTGAAGACTATCGTTCACAAAGCTTCCTGAATGCATATCCTGATGCGTTCAAAGATCTGTCTTCCAGTATCACGGCTTCCGATTTTGCAGATTACAAACTCGGACCAACAGCGTTTGATGGTAAACAATACGGAGTACCATTTGACTCCGGCGTTGCTGGTTTGTACTACAGAACAGATCTGCTGGAGCAAGCTGGCTACAAAGCAGCTGACCTGCAAGACATCACTTGGGATGACTACATCCAAATTGGTAAAGACGTAAAAGCTAAAACAGGTAAAGAGCTTCTTTCTCTTGACCCGAATGACCTTGGTTTGATTCGTATGATGATCCAAACTGCAGGTAAATGGTATTCCGCAGAAGATGGTAAAACACCTGACATTGCTAATAATGCTGCTCTGAAAGAAGCGTTTATTACTTACAAAGCAATGATGGATGCCAACATTGTTAAATTGCACTCTGACTGGAGTCAATTCGTTGCCAACGCCAATAACGGTAGCGTAGCAACAATTCCTACAGGTAACTGGTTCTCACCATCTGTACGTCAAGAAGCTTCCCAATCCGGTAAATGGGCTGTAGCTCCAATACCGAAAATGGCTGGTCAAGCAAACTCTGTTCACGCATCCAACTTGGGTGGTAGCTCTTGGTATGTTATGAACAACGTTCCTGGCGCAGATCAAGCAGCTGATTTTGTAGCAAAAACATTTGGTTCTGATAAACAATTGTATCAAGATCTGTTGAACAACATCGGCGCAATTGGTACGTACAAACCAGCAGTTGATGGTGACGCGTATGCCAAAGCAGACGAGTACTTCGGCGGACAAAAAATCTTCACAGACTTTGCAAATTGGACGAAAGAAATTCCAAGCGTAAACTATGGTATCAACACATATGCCATTGAAGATATTCTGGTAGTAGAAATGCAAGCATTCCTGAACGGTAAATCAATCGATGACGTTCTGGCTGATGCACAAAAACAAGCTGAAGCACAATTAAACTAAGATACCCAAGGTAACTTATAGAACCCTAGGAAACATCGGAGCCATCTCCTATGTCCGGCGCAAGTCGAACCGGATATGGCGAGGGGCTCCGTGGGTTCTACCCATGTTCCATGGAGAGAGAGGAGCCATACTGTGAAAGCCATGAATACAGGAGACAGTCTCCAAAAGAAAAATAATTTGACTGGATGGGCTTTTGTTTTGCTGGCTGTTGTCGGGATTGTTGCATTTTACTTCTACCCGATGATCCAAGCGCTGCTCTTATCGTTCAAGTCTGGTGTAGGAGCCAATCTTGAATTTTCGGGCCTTTCTAACTACAAAAGATTGTTAGTTGATACAACGTTCCGTACAGCATTATCGAATACATTTATCTACTTGATTATTCAAGTGCCTGTAATGATCATTCTTGGTTTGTTTATTTCCGTATTGCTGAATGACAGCACACTACGTTTCCGGAGCTTCTTCCGTACAGCGATTTTCTTGCCTTGTGTAACTTCATTGGTAGCGTACTCTGTTGTATTCAAATATCTGTTCGCACCAGATGGAATGGTGAATCAATTCCTGATGGGCTTGCACATTATTGGAGATCCAATTCAATGGATCACAGACCCGTTCTGGGCTAAAATTACGATCATAATCGCCGTTACTTGGCGTTGGACCGGATATAACATGATTTTCTATCTGTCATCCCTGCAAAACATCGATCAATCGATCTATGAAGCTGCAAGAATTGACGGAGCGAATGCTTTTACACAATTCTTCAAAATCACAGTACCTTTGCTTAAACCGATTATCCTCTTCACGTCCATCACATCAACGATTGGTACATTGCAAATCTTTGATGAGATCATGAATATTACCAAAGGTGGTCCAGGTAATGCGACCATGTCGATTTCACAATACATCTACAACCTTTCGTTCAAATATTCACCGGACTTCGGTTATGCAGCAACAGTGTCGTATTCCATCGTAATCTTGATTATTGTATTGTCCATCATCCAGTTTAAAGTGGCAGGTGATAATAAAAATGGCTAAAGCTAAAGCAAAACGGATTTTCACATATGTGTTCCTATCCATCGTCGCCTTTGTATCCATTTTCCCTTTCTTCTGGATGCTGGTCAGTTCAACAAATGCATCAGTCGATGTCACCAAGGGTAGACTGCTGCCCGGTTCAGCTTTTATTGATAACTTCAACAAACTGATTGATTCGACAAATCTGGTACAGGCTCTCGGAAACTCGGCGATTATCTCTGTGGTCTCCACTCTCTTGGCACTGTTTATTGGTTCCATGGCAGGTTATGGTTTCGAGGTATATCGCACGAAGTCTCGTGACATTGTGTTTAATATCCTGTTGTTATCCATGATGATCCCGTTTGCAGCGATCATGGTACCACTGTATCGTATGTTCGCAACAATCTCGGGAGTTGCACCGGTTATTGGAATCAACACGATGGCAGCAGTGATCCTGCCAACCATCGCAACAGCGTTCCTGATCTTTTTCTTCCGTCAGAACACCAAAATGTTCCCGAAAGACTTGCTGGAAGCTGGACGTATTGATGGTTTGAGTGAACTCGGCATCTTCTTGAAGATCTATATGCCAACCATGAAAACAACATATGCAGCGGCAGCAATCATTACATTCATGAGTAGCTGGAACAACTATCTGTGGCCACTCATTGTATTGCAAACACCTGACCAACAAACGATTCCACTGTTGATCTCAAATCTGGGTGCTGGTTATTCTCCGGATTACGGAGTAATCATGACAGCAATCGTGATTGCAACACTGCCTACAGCAATCGTATTCTTCATCATGCAGAAACATTTTGTTGCAGGTATGGTAGGTTCCGTGAAGTAATGAAAACAGCATAATCCGTGCAAATGACGGATGCAGGAAAGAAGAGAGGGCGCTGTTATGGCGTACCTCTGTCTTTTTTGTTTATGTAAAGCAAAAGGAAATCCAGCGTAAACCTTGAATAAGTCAAACTATAACGTTTTAAAGGGAGAGAGAGCCGATGAAAGCAACAAAGGCAGATATCAACTGGTTGGGGGACGTAAGTGTATTTGAGGTGAACCGTCTTCATGCCTATTCCGATCACCGTTATTACCAAACAATGGATGAAGCTGTAGGTTCAGGCGCGATGTCCATGCGTTATGATCTGAATGGTACGTGGAAATTCAACTATGCAATTCGTCCAGACAGCCGTTCTGAGTTTTTCTATACATCCGATTTTTCCAGTGAAGGCTGGGATGATATTGAAGTTCCGGGGCATATCCAACTACAAGGATACGGACAGATTCAATATGTAAATACACAATATCCTTGGGATGGACTGAACGAAATTCGTCCGCCGGCATTACCGCAGGATAAAAATCCGGTTGGAAGTTACATTCGCACATTCCACCTGCCGACAGGTTGGGAGTCGAATTCGGTATATATTTCTTTCCAAGGTGTAGAGTCTGCATTCTATGTATGGCTTAATGGACAATTCGTAGGATACGGAGAAGACAGCTTCACGCCATCTGATTTTGACCTGACGCCATTCCTTCAGGATGGAGAGAACAAACTCGCAGTTGAGGTGTATCAACGCAGCACAGGCAGCTGGCTGGAAGATCAGGATTTCTGGCGTTTCTCCGGCATTTTCAGAGATGTGTATCTGTATACCGTCCCAACTGCACACGTTCGTGATGTTCATGTTCGCACAGATCTGGACAAGTCCTATACCAACGGTACGTTGCAACTAGATTTGAAACTGGAAGGAAAAGCGGTTGCTGGAGCGCGAGTAGAGGCTGAACTTCGTGATCGTGAAGGCAATACCGTTAAAATGTTTGAATCCAAAGTTAACGATGGGCAAGTAAGTCTTCGTGAAGATATCGGTACAGTGAACCTGTGGAGCGCAGAGATTCCATACTTGTACCGTCTCTATATTCGTGTATATGATGCTGCGGGTGCACTGGTTGAGGTTGTTCCTCAAGCCGTTGGTTTCCGTACATTTGAAATGATTGATAAAGTGATGCACATCAACGGTAAACGTATCGTATTCAAAGGTGTGAATCGTCATGAGTTCAACCCGCGTCGTGGACGTGCGGTTACGAAGGAAGACATGCTGTGGGATGTTCGTACCATCAAACAGAACAACATGAATGCCGTACGTACGTCACACTATCCAAACCAAAGTCTTTGGTATGAGTTGTGTGATGAATACGGACTTTATGTTATTGACGAGATGAACCTGGAGACACACGGATCTTGGCAGAAACTTGGTGCTGTTGAGCCTTCATGGGTTATTCCAGGTGACAAACCGGAATGGCTTGATATCGTTATGGACCGCGCTGTATCCATGGTGGAGCGTGACAAAAACCATCCGTCCATTCTGATCTGGTCTTGTGGTAATGAATCACATGGTGGTGAAGTCATCTACAAAGTATCCCAATACTTCAAATCAGCTGATCCAACACGTCTGGTACATTACGAAGGTGTATTCCATGATCGCCGTTTCGATGAAACAAGTGATATGGAGACTCGCATGTATGCCAAACCGGCGGACATTGAGGAATTCCTGAATGCAAACCCGACCAAGCCGTATATCAGCTGTGAGTACATGCATGCCATGGGTAACTCTATTGGCGGTATGCACAAATATACGGAGTTGGAAGACAAATATCCGATGTATCAAGGTGGATTCATCTGGGATTACATCGACCAATCCATTTATAAAAAAGATCGTTACGGCAAAGAATTCCTCGCTTATGGCGGAGATTTTGGTGATCGTCCATCAGACTATTCCTTCTGTGGCAACGGTATCGTCCATGCTGACCGTAAAGTAACTGCGAAAATGCAGGAGGTTAAATTCCTGTACCAGAACATCAAGCTGTTCCCGGATCGTGAAGGTGTCAAAATCGTGAATGGTAATCTGTTCGCAGATACATCTGCGCTGGAACTGGTATACAGCCTGGAGCGCGATGGACATGAAGTGCTGCGTGGAACATTGGAAGTCAACGTGGATGCCCAAAGCGAGATGGTAGTGAAACTTCCGCTGGGTGCAGAAGCTCTGGCGGGCGGCGAGTACGCTGTGAACACTGCATTTGTGTTAAAAGAAGCTACACTGTGGGCTGACAAAGGCGAAGAAGTGGCATTTGGACAGTTTATTTTCACACAGGATCAGGTAAATGATGCAGTTGAAGTCGACTTGAATCTTGTAAGTGATGTACAAGTTATCGAAGGTGACGTTAACATCGGTGTTCGTGCTGGCAAGACACACGCGCTGTTCTCCAAACAGTTTGGGACACTGGTTTCCCTGAAATTGTCTGGTCGCGAGACGATTGCTGTACCACCTGCACCGCTCTTCTGGCGTGCAATGACGGATAATGACAAAGGTATGGCGATGGGCTTCGAACTGGGCGCCTGGTATGCAGCGAGCCTGATGCCACGTTCTGTAGAGTGGAAAGCGGAACAGAAACCGGATCAATACCGGATCGAGTTCACGTACAAGCTCAACATTTCGGAGGATGTACAAGTGAAAGTGGTATATACCGTTCATGCAGATGGAAGTGTGCGTGTGCATAATACGTACAAAGGTACTGCTGGATTGCCAAACTTGCCAATTCATGCATTGTCCTTCAGAACATCACCTGACTTCGAAAACGTGGAATGGCTTGCGATGGGACCAGAAGAAAACTATGCAGACCGCGCATTTGGCGCACGTCTGGGTATCCATGGCAGCAAGGTAGCTGATACCATGGCTCCATATCTGGTACCACAGGAATCAGGCAACCGTACGGGCGTACGTTGGGCCAAATTGACAGACAACGCGGGACGTGGCTTCAAAATTGAAGCATCCGGAACTCCGGTTGAGCTGAATGTTTCACCATATACGGCATTTGAGCTGGAGAATGCACAACATGCGTACGAATTGCCTCCTGTACACTATACGGTCGTGACTGTAGCGGGTAAACAAATGGGTGTTGGCGGTGATGACAGCTGGGGTGCTCCGGTTCATCCGGAATACCTGATCCCTTCGGACGGCGAACTGACATTTGAGTTTGTCATTCGTGCACTGTAAGTAAAAGGATCATACAGAATAAAGAATGTATTCTATAAAGAACAGAGGTCTTCGCTATCGGAGGCCTCTGTTTTGTTATGTCAACGAACAGCTTGAGGGCATTGTATGAAACCGTTCTCTCTCCAACCTCGTAATGTACGAGACAGGAAACATAAGAGGGGGTTCAAGATGAGTAAAAAAGCAAAGACAGGTATATGGGTGACGGTGTTGGTCTTCTTGGGTATCATAGTTGGATGTTTCATATGGTATTTCAATACCGCTTCGGGTGAACGTGCACTCAAAACGATGAGGTCCAATAACTCGGGTGGCCTGGAGAGGGTTGTTAAAGTGTACAGCAATAATGGTGAATTGATTCAGACCTATGATGGCAAGATTGACGTGGAAGATACGGAATACGGCAATAAAGTATTATTTGATCTCAATGGGAAACGTGTTGTGATCTATAATGCAACGATTGTTGTTGAAGAGAAGTAAAGCGTAAATTGCCAGTCTTGACGAAGCGCTGGTTTGGAATTTGGAATGACACCTTATCTCTTATATGGTAAAATTAAGAAAATGATATAAGGGTCGGGTGAGATTTTTATGGTGGATATGTACCTCATAATCCTAGTTGCTATCTTGGGAATGATCCTGTTCTATAGCTTGATCGCTTATTTCTTGATTCGTTTCATTTCGAAAAAAGCATTCAAGCTGACGTTAACCAAATATGAAATGATGGAGATTATGACTTGGCTCGCCGTGTTGTTTATTACCTTCATGATGATTAAGAATGGTTCAATAAATCTTCTCTTACCGGTTGTTGCACTCATCATTCCATTGATCAATTTGCGAAGGTCTAATCGGAAGCATCGAGAGATGAATTAGTATAGCTCTTGCTACGTTGGGGCAAGGCACAAGGAGGAGTTTAGTGATGATTCTGGGCCGATCAACTGACACTTCAGGTTTAACGCAAGTTGCCAATCTTTCGGATGAGTTGCAGTCTGTTTTTGATCAAGCAGAAAGCAAATATCAAATAGTTGATATTGAACTATTCTTTGTCTTCAGGTGTCTTCCTGAGGAATACGAGAGAAGGTCCACGGTCAGGCATGTGAAGAAGGAGAATGTCATCTATTTTGATCTGGTGGTCAGCGAGGATCGGTATAAGACATTAAGCAAAAGCAAACAACGGTATGTCTTAAGCCATGAGTTTTATGCTTTTTTAAGTGAAAAGATCCAGAAATACAAGATTGAACATTTAAAAGTGAATGAGTTTATCGCAGATATGGGCATGTGGCTGAGGGAGATCGGATGGTTGCAGACCGAAGAGCAAGCCGACATAAGTGAATTTGAAGAAAAGTATAACTAGCAAAATAAATTAAAACATAAACAACAAAAAGAAGCCCTCTTTCGAGAGCTTCTTTTTCATGGGAGAGGAGAAACCGGACGAAGAGCTTATGGGGAAACGTAAGTCTTCTCCGCGGTTGTCTACGACACTTGTGATGTCGATAATTATAGAATCGCCCGATTGTTTCCTTTTTATACATATGCGTCAACAATTCGTCAACAATTTTCCAAGGGAAATGAAGACCGCACATTTTTCAAACCGAACCCGAATGTGGTACGATAGTCGTATCAATAAACTTACATAGAGAAAAGGTGACTCGTCAAGTGAGAGTGGTATCTGGGAGTGCAAAAGGCAGGCCGCTGAAGGCTGTTCCTGGCACGGGTACGCGGCCAACCACCGACAAGGTGAAGGAAGCGTTATTTAGCATGGTTGGTCCTTATTTTGAGGGCGGCACAGCATTGGATCTGTTTGCAGGCAGTGGAGGTCTCGGTATTGAGGCGCTGAGCCGCGGCATGGACAAGGCTGTTTTTGTTGATTTGGAATCGAAAAGTATTGAAGTCATCCGCATGAATCTGAAGGCAACCAAGCTGGAAGACCAGGCGGCCGTATATCGTAATGATGCAGGTCGAGCATTGAAGGCACTCGCCAAGCGAGGCACAACGTTTGATCTGGTGTTTCTCGACCCGCCATATCGCATGAAGAACGGGCACGAGTTAATGCTGACCATGCACGAACTGGAACTTTTGGAACCCGAAGCAACCATCGTGCTTGAATATGAATCCAAACATGATTACCCTGAGCAATTCGGCCCGTTTGAACAAACGCGCAAGGCTTTGTATGGGGAGACGGCAGTATCCATCTATTATTATGCGCCTGAAGCAATTGAAGATGGAGAATCCATTACACCGGAAGAGGAGGCTCCTCATGACTGAAATGATACATCGACAGGAACGGATCGCCGTATATCCTGGAAGTTTTGATCCCGTAACGATGGGGCATCTGGATATTATCGCCAGAGCGTCGAAGCAATTTGATCGCGTCATTGTGGCTGTGTTGAACAATATGAGCAAAAATCCGCTGTTTACGGTGGAGGAACGCAAGGAACTGATTACGGAAGTAACCCGCCATCTACCGAATGTCGAAGTGGACAGTTTCCGCGATCTGACAGCCAATTATGTCCGGCAAAAGGAAGCTCAGGTCATCGTTCGTGGTATACGCTCGGTAACTGATTTTGAATACGAGTTGCAATTGGCGTCGACCAATAGCAAGTTGAACCCGGATGCGGAAACCATATTTATGATGACAAATCCGAAGTATTCCTATTTAAGTTCCAGCATCGTCAAAGAAATCGCTCATTATCATGGAGATGTTACAGATCTTGTCTCACCTGAAGTGGAAGCTGCGCTCCGTCAGAAAATCAGCGAGAAAACCGGCGGTTAAACCAGAAGGTAAGACCTGATAGACTAACCATGACTGCAAGAAGTAACGCAAGTCCCATGCATGCAGCAGGGAAGATGCTCCAAATGGTGTTGATCGTGTATGTGTTACCTGGACTATGTATGAGTAGCCAACCAAATGGTGTCGAGAGGTCTCGCTCTGCATTCGTCTGTAATGTGGTCCAGACTTCTGTGTTATAACGGCTGAACGGCATCCATAGGAACAGACTGATGAAAAAGGCGATTAATCCATGAGTCAGACGAACTCCGGCAAAGTACAACATCGATTTGCTGCTTGGACCAGTTGTTTTCAATACAGCAGAGACTTGCAGATGGGAGCATAAACCACCCCATCCCAGAACGGCTGCAAGTAGAGACATGAGCAGCATGGGTGTTAATGAAGTCTGGCTCAAATGATAGGTGCCGAGGTGAAGCTCGAAGAAGGCTGGCCACAGCGCAGCAGACGACCCGGGAGTCAGATAAAGGGAGACCAACCGGATAAATACGGCAAAACCGATCATGTATCCCCCAGTCATCATTAAGGTCTGCACAGCTTGGGATACGGTGTCACCGAGCAGTTTGCCAAATCCTCTTCCATCACGACGATGTGCTTCCCTCGCTGCAATCATCATATCAGACCATATACTGCGTCGTTTGTTCGTAGCGTGGTGGGGGGCAGATGAGCGACTTGTGGAACTTGCAGGACTTGCAGACTGAGAATCAAGAGAGTTGTTATCTGTTTGCGCGGCTGTGGAGCCAACCCTGTTTGTCTGGTTACCCGGTGCTGGCAGGAGACGTGTGGCAAGAATGGCAGCAATCCAGCCGCTGATCCAGTGGACCGCGAGTAGAAAATATCCGGCCGCCGGCTGGTGAAGAAAAGCAGCACCAACGACCAAAATGATCATCATTGGATTGGCAAAATGAGATGCCGCCGCAAGGACAACCGCCTGCTTGGCGGTAATTTGTCTATCCTGAAATAAACGGGATACCGCATCTGCTCCTGCGGGGAATCCGCCGCACATGCCAACGGCAATCGCCAGACCTGCGTTGCCTGGGAGTCTGAACCAGCGTTGCATTAACGGTCCGAGCAAGGCGCCGATCGCGTGGGTGAAGCCAAACGCAGTGAGCATTTGGGATAACATGAGGAACGGGAGCATGGCAGGGAAGATGATTTTCCACCATATATCCAGACCTTGAATAGAGGCGTCAAACGCTTCTTTGGGGGACGCAACTACCGCAATGACCAACATTAAAGCGCCGGTACTTAGGATTATCGTTCGTAACGGGCCAGAATCTCTAACCTCGCTCTGTAATGTCATCGTTTCACCTCATATCAGATAACGCCGATTCGGCATCTGAATCGTTATGGACGGCCGAATGACGCCCGAAGGGCGGTTCGGCCTTGACCGGACAGGCTATTGTATACAGCGGCCTATCCGGCCTGTACCATTGTATGCACAAGGACCAGAGTGTTAGACTTGAAAAAAATGATTAAACAAGATGGAATTACGATTGCTGATTAGTGTAGAGTTCAGCTTATATAGAGATACAAAGAACGGAGGCTCATGCGATGAATCGGATTCGGAAATCTGGCGGATTCAGAGCTTCGATCTTTGTGATCGTGGTGGCTCTGGTCGTCTATGTTGCCGTGTACATGCCAACGCCGTATATCATATATATGCCTGGCAGTGCAGATGAAGTAAAACCAATGGTAACCGTTAAGGGCGGAGACCAGGAAGAACACGGTGTGTTCATGATGACAACCGTGTCGGCAACATATGCCAATGTGTTTTTGCTAGGAACCTCTCTGTTCAATAAAAATGCTCAAGTGGATAAAAAGGAAGACCGACTGCGCGGCAAAAGCGAAGCGGAATACTCTGCCGAACAGGTGTGGTTCATGAGTGACTCACAATCCTCCGCAATGGAGGCTGCATATGAGCAGGCTGGTGTGACTTACTCTATTGTACCTGAACATATCTTTGTATTTGGACTGTCTGAAGATCCAAAACCGGAAGGAGACATTGCTCCGGGAGATATCATTCTGGGAGTGAACGGAACAGCTACGCCGGATAATACGGTGCTTTCTGCCGAGTTAAAAGATAAAAAGGTCGGAGATACGGTTGGAATGCAACTGGAACGTGGTGGAGAGACCATTAGCCGGGACGTGAAACTGATTCAGGTAAAAGACAATAAAACAGGTGAAACCCGCCCGGGACTCGGAGTAATGATTGGTACGGTTCAGAAGGTGAAAGCTGAAGAGCCGGACAAACAGATCTCCTTCACCGATACTCAGGTTGGTGGTCCGTCTGCCGGCTTGATGTTTACGTTGGAGATCTATAACCAGTTAACACCTGGAGATCTGACCAAGGGGCATCGAATAGCGGGTACAGGTACCATTACCAAGGAGGGTGTGGTGGGTGCCATTGGTGGTGTAGTACACAAGATTGTAGCCGCTGATCGAAAAGAAGCGGAGATCTTCTTTGTACCTAAAGATAACTATAAGGAAGCAGCAGCCAAGGCTGAACAGATCGGCACCAAAATGAAACTTGTGCCTGTGAGCACGGTGGATGATGCGCTGGCTTATTTGAAAACCTTGTCCGTGAAATCATAGGTTATAATCGGGCGGGAAGAGATCGATTTGAGTTGAACCGGATGGATAAAGAACGGATGAAATCCGAATAATTGATTACAGTGGAATGAAATATGATCAAGAGAATTGAGAAGATCAACAGACTCACTAGACCCAAAGGGGTAGAGATACCCAAAAGATTTAAGAGAACAAGAATTAAGAGAATAAGAGAAGTGAATAAGAGAAGTGAATAAGAAAATCCCCTTGTTGCGAGGTGCCTGAGAGGCGCGCAACAAGGGGATTTTTTAATTGTATAGTTGAGTGTGGAACAGTGGATATCAATGATCTGTTTGATGATGGAATAAAAAGCTCCATAGAGATGAAGCCTTATGGTCAAAAGCGGATTACAGTCTCACAGGCGACTCATAGTAGTCACTGAACATCCTACGTGTGTCCCTGTGCTCGCAAGCGAGCACATACGCAACCTGAGCTTGTATATCCAGTTCCAGCTGATTGTGTGTGAACGTCGATGGTTTCAGCACAACAGGCAGTGACGCGGTTTTCTTCATTTGTTTAAGCAGGCTCTGCCCTTGAGCATTAAATCCGAGGACTCGGAGATATCCGGGTCCGGCAGCCAAATGCTCTGGTGAACACTCGGCTTTGGTGTGATTCAGGAGCAGGTGTGCGAGCATACGCTGGAGCTTGGTGCGTGTGTATCGTTTGGTCTTCAGTGCATTCAGGAGTGCTTCGACTGAAGGCTCCGGGAGCTGAGCGAGTGCACGGCTCAGCCGGTATTCCAGGCCTTCCGTGACTTCGGCGATGCGTTCCAGCTCGGAGGCACGTCGGGTGGCCGCGAGGTGCAACAGCGGCTGTGCAAAGCGCTCCCAGTGTATGGGAGCGCGCCCTTCCTGCCATTCGCGATGCAGAATGGCAAGGGTTGCCGCCGGCACGTATGGCGCGGCGGCGTCAGGTCCGTCCGCCATCAGCAGGCGGCGGACGGCTGTGGCACTGGCGATCGCCCCCGGCCCGGGCGTCGCCTCATGATACGCGGCACCGGTACGCGCCGCCGTAAAGGGCTGGATCGCGCTGCCAAGTCGTTGCAGCGCGATAAGGTAGTGCAGCCCAAGCGAATTGTTGGGCTGCTCCAGCAGTGCAGCGGCGTCCTGAGCATCGACGCCGCCGGGCGCCAGCGCCGCCCGCGCCTGCGTACGCGGCGGGGTAGCTGGCGCCTTCTCGCAGGCGGCGCGCGATATCCTCGCGCATCCCTGCGGGCTCCACAGCCAGCACGCGCGCAATGCGCTGCAGGCTGTCCAGGTCGCCGGACTCGCTGCCAAAGCAGAGCGAGTCCACAACGCCGGTGCGGTCCAGCAGCGAGACCGCACCGAAGGCAAACCACTCGGCCGGTTGGACTGCGTAAGCCACCGGCAGTTCAAGCACGAGATCCGCTCCTGCGTGCAGCGCCATCTCGGTGCGTGCCCTTTTACCCACGATGGCGGGTTCGCCACGCTGGAGAAAAGGGCCGCTCATAACTGCGACAACGGCGTCTGCTCCGCTTAGCCGCCGAGCTTCCTGCAAATGATAGACATGCCCATTGTGCAAGGGGTTATATTCAACAATAACGCCTACGGCTTTCATGATTAGACGTACTCCTTTCGATTGGATAACCGAGTATGTATAACATCCATTCCATCATAGGGGATGTCATGTATTAGATCAAATCATGCACCAATTCAGACAAGAAAAAGGCACAAATCCAACATCAGCAGATGTCAGACTGTGCCTGCAAATCTATTGTATATTACAGATTTTCGATAATCGGAGAACGGCTTCTTCATCTTAATAAATCATCGTAGTAGTACACTTACCTATACACTTATACATGTAGGAAGAAGTTAGGCTAATCACATCTCACAATCTCAGCACGCTTAGACACTTTCCGACGCGGGAGATAAACTTGCTTTCGGCCCAAAAAATTCATAATGAATGTTGTCCGCGGCAACACCAAGCGCCTGAAGTTCCGTATACACTGCCCGCATGAACGAAACCGGTCCACACAGATAATACGTGGAATCCAGTTCATCGATCACTTGACGAAGCCAGATCGCATCTATATAACCTTCCTTATGAAAATACTCATTTTCACGATCAGCATCCTCAGGTTGAGTATAACAATAATAAGCTTTAACGCCCTGATTACGTTTGGCCAGACTGTTCACATGATCACGGAACGCGTGCGATTGACCATTGGGACTTGCATGCAAAAATGTAATGATGCGATTTTCATTCAAGTTAACCAGCGTATTTAACATACTGATCATGGGCGTTAGACCGACACCACCACTCAGGAGAACAACAGGTCGTTTATCGTCTGCATTCAGCGTGAAGTCGCCAGCAGGAGCGGATAGTTCCACCAGACTGCCTTCTTTAATGTGATCGTGGAGATACGTAGAGATAACTCCGTCAGGACGCTCTAATACACCTCGCTCACGCTTAACGGAAATGCGATAGTGGGGTTTACCCGGGGTATCTGAAAGGCTATACTGACGAATCTGGGTAAATGACTGTGCCTCTGGTTTGATTTTGATACTGATGTATTGTCCCGGTTCATAACTAGCAATGGGCTGGCCATCGTCTGGAACGAGGTAAAAGGACGTGATGATTTCACTTTCCTGCACTTTCTTGGCAACCTTGAAGGTACGGAACCCTTCCCAGCCACCCGTTTGGTTTTCCGCTTCCGTATACATATCCTGTTCAATCCCGATAAAGGCGTCTGCAATGACATTATAGGCTTCGCCCCACGCCGTGATAATTTCATCCGTTGCCGCGTCTCCAAGTACATCTTTGATGGCTTGAAGCAGATAGGTGCCAACAATCACATATTGCTCGGGAACGATACCCAGGCTGCGATGTTTATGTGCAACTTGCCGGACGGCAGGCAGGATGGAGGACAGATTATCGATATGCAGGGCAGCGGTGTATACCATATTGGCGAGGGCGGCTTGCTGTCGTCCCTGTTTCTGATTTGCGTGATTGAAAATATTTAGCAGTTCCGGATGAGCTGTGAACATCGTTTCATAGAAATGGCGTGTGATCGCTTCGCCGTGGACTTCAAGTACGGGTACTGTAGATTTAATGACTCTAATGGTGTGCTCACTTAACATATATTTTCCCTCCCGATATAATATGAAATAGTTGGATAATAAATCGGTCATGGAGCTGATCGTGCTTCGGTTTATAGCAAGTATAGATAGGGGACAAGCGGGTCTATGTGATATAGATCACACTAAACGTTAACGAAATGTGACCGCTATTTGTAAGGAACTACAATTAAAATGACGACTTGTAGTTTATCTTGAAGTGAGTCTATAATAGACCAGATGGAGTAAACGGTTCTGGGCCATTGGTTTTAAAATAGGGTGTAAAGTTAAAAGTGTTGACAAACGTCTTGAAAAATCGGTATAATGATTTTTGTTTGTTAAGTCAATTTCATAATACTTTTAACGAAGATTCGTCAGAATACATACAGTCAGGATTTATTGCTTTACAAAAGCAGGCTTGACCTGTATAACTGTCGTGATACGTTTGATACGAATTATGAAATTGGTTTCGTTTGGAGTGATGGAAATGTTAATGCCATTTCGCAAAGTGGCTACCAGTGATGGTCCCCTGAAGTTTAACGAACAGTGGGAGATCAAGGAACTGGTTTCTAACCGACAAGATATCACAGCCGTTACCCCGCTGACTGCGGACTTATCTGCAGAATTCAGAGAAGGTGACGTTGTGGATGTTCATGGCAAGCTGACTGTAGGAGTGGACATGTTGTGCTCCCGTTGTCTTAAGCCGATCAATGAACATTTTCATATTGATTTTCATGAGCAATTCAAGCAGGGAAAACAGCCAGAGGGATTACACGAAGACGATGATACGCTCTATGTGGATGGAGATAGCGTTGATCTGAAGGGTTATGCCGAGGAAGCTTTTCTGCTGGATCTTCCGTTTATACCGCTATGTAGCGATACATGCAAAGGGTTATGCCCCAAGTGTGGCCATGAGCTGAACGAAGGTGACTGCGGTTGTGATAACGAGGTTATTGATCCGCGGCTTGCAGGGCTCAAGGATTTTTTTAAATGAGCATGATTGAAAATCGAACATTTTAAGACTACCTGCAAAGGTTGATTTTGATAAGGAGGTGGGAATAATGGCAGTACCTCAACGGAGAACGTCCAAGACGCGTCGCGACAAACGTCGCACTCACTTTAAATTGGCTGTACCGGGCATGGTGAAATGTGAACAATGTGGCGAACTTAAACTTAGTCACCACGTGTGCAAAGTGTGCGGAACGTACAAAGCAAGAGAGATCATCTCTCAATAATAGTTGGACATTTAGTAGCACTTCATTTCGATGAGGTGCTACTTTTTTTGGATTAGAGAGTGTAGGTAGAGTGAGCTAACAAGCATGAAATCCTTGCACCAGAAGGGTGAATTGTTTTTGTTAGGCCAGTCTTTCTTTTTGACACGGGATGAGATATACTATAGTTTAGTACCAGGTTCTAAGATTTGACGTTACATATAGATGAACCATAATCCGTTTGAGAACGACCCTGGTGACCAGGGATGCAACTATAGAAGCAACACGAAAGAATGGTTGAACTGGCCGGACGGGACGGTTCCGTAAACGATACAGCGGGGGGTGTCAGGCATCGAACGTGTACCGAAGAGACAGAGGCAACAGCAGTTAACCAGAATGATAGAAGAGAACCCGTTTGTGACGGATCAGGAACTTACACGCCAATTGAAGGTGAGTATTCAGACGATTCGTCTTGACAGGCTGGAACTTGGAATACCCGAACTTCGGGAGCGGATGAAACTGATGGCAGAGCTCTCGTATGATCAGGTACGCTCGTTGCCCTTGCATGAGATTATCGGTGATATTGTGGATCTGCAACTGGATAAGAGCGGGATTTCCCTGTTTGAGATTAAGGAAGAACACGTGTTTTCCAGAACAGGGATTGCACGCGGACACTATGTCTTTGCACAGGCCAACTCCTTGGCTGTAGCGATTATTAATGACGAGATCGCGTTGACTGCATCAGCAGACATTCGCTTTGTCCGTTCGGTTCATTTGGGAGAAAAATGTATTGCAAAGGCTTATGTGAGATCGATCCCGGGTCAAAAGGGCAAAGCCAAAGTGGAAGTATTCACTTATGTAGGTGAAGAAATGGTGTTTCAAGGCAACTTTGTAATCTACCATTCAGGTGGAGAAGACAGCGGAGAAGGAGGTCATTTGGAATGAAAATCGTCATTGATGCCATGGGAGGCGACAATGCACCTGCATCAACGGTAGAAGGTGCGATTGCCGCAGCCACGGAATGGGCGGATACACAGATCGTCCTGATCGGCGATGAAGCCAAGCTGGAACCTCTTTTGAGTCAGTCAGGTGTGAGACCTGCCAATCTTACGGTCCGGCATGCTTCCGAAGTTATTGGTTCGGATGATGAACCCGTCAAAGCAGTTCGTCGCAAAAAGGATGCCTCCATGGTGGTCGCAGGCCGCATGCTGAAAGAGGGCGAAGCGGACGCGATGATCTCGGCGGGCAATACTGGAGCGCTCATGACAGCGGGTTTGCTTGTTGTAGGTCGCATGGAAGGCATTGAACGTCCGGCGCTTGCGCCTATGATTCCAACGATTGATGATGTAGGTGTGCTTGCGCTGGATCTAGGAGCGAATATGGATGCCAAACCGGAGCACCTTGCACAATATGGCTTGATGGGCAGTTTGTATCGGCAAAAAGTACAGGGCATTGAGTCCCCACGAGTGGGTTTGCTCAATGTAGGAACAGAGCCAGGCAAAGGAAATGAGTTAACCAAACATGCATACCCTTTACTGGAACAACTCCCAATTCGTTTTGTCGGTAATGTTGAGGCACGTGATGTGCTGACTGGTGCTTGTGATGTGCTTGTATGTGACGGTTTTGCAGGGAATATACTGCTGAAGTCGCTGGAAGGCACAGCAGGTGCCATTTTCGCCTTGCTTAAGGAACAGTTTTCATCTTCTCTCAAAAGTAAACTGGCTGCAGCTGTACTAATGCCTGAGCTGCGTGGGTTGAAACGAAAGCTGGATTATACGGAGCATGGCGGAGCGCCACTCCTCGGTTTGAGCAGACTGGTTGTGAAAAGTCATGGATCTGCTGATGGCAATGCCATCAAAAATGCTGTGCGCCAAGCTCGGATTGCAGTGCAGAATCAGCTGGTAGAGAGCATATCTAAGGAAATTAGCGGGAAGTGAGTGACGATATGAATAATTTGCGCCCAGTAGGGATTATTGGTACAGGGAAATATGTGCCTGAGAAAATTTTGACAAATAGCGATCTGGAGAAAATGGTCGATACCAATGACGAGTGGATCGTCAGTCGTACAGGAATCAAAGAGCGTCACATCGCTGCACCCGATCAGGCAACTTCTGATCTGGCATACGAAGCGGCGATTAAAGCCCTTGAATCTGCAGGGATGACAGGCAGTGATCTTGATCTGATCATTGTTGCAACCATTACACCGGATTCTTCGTTCCCATCGACAGCCTGCATCTTGCAGGACAAATTGGGTGCAAAAGGTGCCGCGGCATTTGATCTGTCGGCTGCTTGTTCCGGATTTGTATACGGTTTGGCTAGTGCTACGAGCTTCATCCAAAGCGGTATGTACAACAATGCACTTGTAATTGGTGCGGACTGCTTGTCTCGTATTACGGATTATACAGACCGTAACACTTGTGTCCTCTTTGGTGATGGAGCAGGGGCGGTAGTCGTTGGTGAAGTTCCGGAAGGTCGCGGATTCAAAGCGTTCGATCTCGGTGCCGAAGGTGCTGGCGGTAGTCTTCTTCAGATGGAAGGCGGCGGTTCCCGTCTGCCTGCTACTGCAGAGACCGTTGAAAATAAAAAGCATTACATCAACATGAACGGTCGTGAAGTGTTTAAGTTTGCGGTACGTGTCATGGGGACGGCTACCATTGAGGTATTACGCAAAGCTGGTATGGAGCGTACGGATGTGGATCTGTTTGTTCCTCACCAAGCGAATATTCGGATTATCCAATCTGCGATGCAACGCCTTGAACTTCCTGAAGAAAAGGTTGTAGTCAACGTGGATAAGTATGCAAACACATCTGCTGCTTCCATCCCGCTGGCTTTGGTAGAAGCAGCAGAGGAAGGTCGCATGAAAGCCGGAGATACCGTTCTGATGGTTGGATTCGGTGGCGGTTTGACATGGGGTGCATCGGTACTCGTTTGGTAAAATAGACATCTGGGAGATGAATGAGATGGGTAAAATAGCATTTGTATTTCCCGGACAGGGATCACAGGCTGTAGGCATGGCCAAGGACGCGTATGAGTCCGTGCCTGCGGCAACCGAAATTTTTCGCACAGCAGATGAAACATTGGGTTTCTCGCTGAGCAACCTTGTATTTGAAGGACCGGAGACCGAGTTGAAACAGACATCAAATACACAACCGGCTCTGTTGACAGCAAGTATTGCCTTGCTAGAAGCTTTCAAAGAAAAAGGAATTCAGCCTGACTATACGGCTGGACACAGTCTGGGAGAATATAGTGCACTGGTGGCAGCGGGCGTTCTTTCGTTTGCTGACGCAGTGAGCACTGTGCGGGCACGTGGTCAGTATATGGAACAGGCAGTACCGGGTGGACAAGGAGCGATGGCTGCTGTGTTGGGTGCGGATCGGGAAGCGCTGGGGGTGCTTTGCCGTGACGTATCTGAAAGTGGTCATGCGGTTGAACTTGCCAACATTAATTGTCCGGGACAAATCGTCATTTCTGGTGTGAAGGAAGGCGTAGCTGCTGTTGCGGAACGAGTGAAAGAAGCAGGCGGTAAACGCGCCATTGCATTGGAAGTAAGCGGTCCGTTCCACTCTTCATTGATGAAGGGTGCGGCTGAGAAGCTGGCAGAGAAACTGAAAACCGTTACGTTCTCACCGGCATCGGTCCCTGTAGTCGCTAATGTGACTGCAAGACCTGCAGAGGATGGACAGGTTCAGGATTTGTTGACAGCTCAGGTCTATTCTCCTGTATTATGGGAAGACAGTGTGACATGGCTTATTGAGCAAGGTGTGGATACGTTCATCGAGATTGGATCTGGCAGTGTATTGACTGGTTTGATTAAAAAAACAGATAAAACCGTAAAACTGTACAATGTGAACAGTCTTGAAACGCTCGAAGCAACGGCAAGTGAATTAGAAGGAATTATATGAGTTAAACTAAACTTTTTACACGAGAACGGAGAGGACAGAAAAAAACTGAAGAAGCGGAGCGTTCGCCTTTATCACCGGATTTTCCCTTTATAAAAGGGAATCAAAAAAATCTGGGGATAACAGCGATCGGAAGTTTATTCTGTCATCGGAGTGGCAAGTGTAAACATTCTTTGGTTGAACTGATATAGATTTGGGGAAAGGAGGAATGATTATGTCTAAACCATTAGAAGGTAAAAATGCACTCGTTACCGGGGCATCCCGGGGCATTGGGCGCAGTATTGCACTGGCACTTGCAGAAGCTGGAGCGAACGTAGCCGTGAATTATGCGGGTAGCCAAGCGGCAGCTGAGGAAGTAGCGGAAGCGATTCGTGCCAAAGGAGTCAAGGCGATTACACTTCAAGCCAATGTTGGCCTGATGGATGAAGCTGAACAAATGGTCAAAGCTACACTCGAAGCATGGGGCAACGTTGATATTCTGGTGAACAATGCTGGAATTACCCGTGATAATCTGATCATGCGTATGAAAGAGGAAGAATTCGATCAGGTTATTGAAACCAATCTCAAAGGTGTGTTTAACTGCCTTAAGGCGGTTACACGTCCAATGATGAAACAACGGTCGGGAAGAATTATCAATATCTCCTCGGTTGTAGGTGTGCTCGGTAATGCTGGACAAGCGAACTATGTTGCTGCCAAGGCAGGAGTCATTGGCCTGACAAAGGCATCTGCTCGTGAACTGGCTTCTCGTGGAATCACAGTTAACTGTGTTGCACCAGGTTTCATTGAGACAGATATGACAAAAGAGTTGTCCCAGGAGCTGGTGGACGGTATGCTAAGTGGTATTCCGTTGTCCCGTTTGGGTCAGCCGGATGAAATCGCGGGTGTAGTCACGTTCTTGGCTTCACAGGCTTCATCTTATATGACAGGGCAGACGCTGCATGTCGATGGTGGCATGTACATGTAATTCTTCCCGGACTTGAACAATAGTCGGGGAACAGGCGCTGGACGATCCGAAATGCCGGAAAAAGGCCGGGTTCCCCGGCCGGGAGCCGCATATGTCTTCTATGGCATTTTGCCTGCGATTCTCGTATAATACCAAAGAAGGAGGTGAACCGGATGTCCGATGTATTGGAGCGTGTAAAACGCATCGTCGTCGACCGCTTGGGCGCAGACGAAGCTGAAGTTACACTTGAAGCATCTTTCAAAGAAGATTTGGGTGCTGATTCTTTGGATGTAGTGGAATTGGTCATGGAATTGGAAGATGAATTTGATTTGGAAATCTCTGATGAAGATGCAGAAAAAATCACGACCGTAGGTGAAGTTGTAAACTACATACAATCTCATACCTAAAGTCATTTTTAGTCCCGCACATGTTTTCGAACAGGCGGGACTTCTCATCATTCATTGGTTTTTCTCATTCCGCAAGCAGCTCTACTCAAACAGGCCTATCTTTGTTGAGTAGATGTCTGTTTGCGGATATTCCCACAAAATACTTGCGTAATGCAGTCGATATAGAGGTGACTCGGTTTGAAACAAAGAGTAGTAATTACCGGAATGGGCGTAATGACATCGCTCGGAAAAGATTTGGAAACGTTCTGGGGCAGTTTAATGGCAGGAAAGTCCGGAATTTCTCAGATTGAGGCGTTTGATGTTAGTGAATACACGACACAGATTGCAGCCGAAATCAAGGATTTCAACCCGGAAGAATATATGGATCGCAAGGATGCTCGCAAAATGGACCGTTTTGTACAGTTCGCTGTGGCAGCCGGCTTCAAAGCCGTTGAAGACAGTGGTCTGAAAATTAACGAGAATATTGATGCAGAGCGTTTCGGTGTATCCATCGGATCAGGTATTGGTGGATTGGGTACGTGGGAGGACCAACATAATGCATTATTGCAAAAAGGTCCAAAACGGGTAAGCCCATTCTTTATTCCCATGATGATCTCCAACATGGCTTCAGGCCAAATGTCTATTTCCCTTGGTGCCAAAGGTCCTAACATTAACGTTGTTACCGCTTGTGCAACAGGTACACACTCCATCGGAGATTCCTTCAAGCTGATTGCCAATGGTGATGCAGATGCCATGATCTGTGGTGGTGCGGAAGCAACAATCAGACCAACGGGTCTTGCAGGGTTCTGTGCGATGCGCGCAATGTCTACACGTAATGATGATCCTGCGAAGTCAAGCCGTCCTTTTGATACAGAACGTGATGGTTTTGTTATGGGCGAAGGCGCTGGTGTTATGATTCTGGAATCCCTGGAGCATGCTCAAAAACGTGGTGCACGCATTTATGGTGAAGTGATCGGTTACGGTCTGACAGGCGATGCACATCACATGACAGAACCAGATCCGGACGGAGCAGCACGTTGCATGAAGATGGCACTTCGTAATGCGGGCATTGAGCCTGAAGAAGTGGACTACATTAATGCACACGGAACTTCGACGCCTGTAGGCGACAGATCCGAAACGCTTGCGATCAAAAAGGCGTTTGGTGATCATGCGTACAAGCTCGCCGTGAGTTCCACTAAATCCATGACGGGCCACATGCTTGGCGCTGCTGGTGGTGTAGAGGCGGTTATCTGCGGATTGTCACTGACACATCAGACACTGGCTCCAACGATTAACCTGGAAAATCAGGACCCGGAATGTGATCTGGATTATGTACCAAATGTTCCACGTCAAACCAAAGTTAATATTGCCATGTCCAATTCATTTGGATTCGGCGGTCACAATGCCACCATTATTCTCAAAAAATTTGAAGCATAAGGGGCTAGTTCGTTTGAGTGAAGATCTGAAGCAGTTACAACATAAACTTCAAATCAAATTTGACAACAGGCAGCTTTTAAAACAAGCGTTTACCCATGCTTCTTATGTAAACGAACACCGCTTCAGTCAGCATCAGGACAACGAGCGTCTGGAGTTTCTGGGCGATGCCGTGCTGGAACTGACTGTATCGGAGTACTTGTATCATTTGTATCCTAACCGTCCGGAAGGTGAATTAACTAAGCTGCGGGCATCCATTGTCTGTGAGCCTTCCCTCGTCAAATTTGCTGAAGTGTTGGGTTTTGGGCAGTATGTACTTCTTGGTAAAGGTGAGGAACTAACTGGAGGACGGACACGGCCGGCTCTGCTGGCGGATGTGTTTGAATCTTTCATTGGTGCATTGTATCTGGATCAGGGGCTTGCGCCTGTTCGGACATTTCTTGATCAGCATGTCTTCCCATTAATCGTATTGGGCAGCAAGCTGCAAATGAGTGATTACAAAACGGAACTGCAGGAACTTACTCAGCATCACAATATGGGAGCTTTGGAATACCGTATCGTTGAGGAACGGGGACCTGCCCATGAACGTGAGTTTGTCTCGGAGGTCCATATGGGTCAAGAAAGGCTTGGCAGAGGTACAGGACGTTCCAAAAAGGAAGCGGAACAACAGGCTGCATCTGCAGCACTTGATCGACTGAAGCTTCCGGAAGCCGGAGCTTAACCGATAGCGCATAGACAAACGAAGAGCAAAGAGCAGCCCGCGGGTCCGCCCCGGCGGAAGTAATCGGCCGGACTGCTTTTTGCTCTTTTTTTTGTAAAGAGGTTCAGGAGAAGGTTCCTGATCGTTAACTAAATAAGTGAACTTTATTTTGGTTCAATTTATTTAGGCGCTGGAATGCAATACTTGAAATTTGCAAGAGGAGGTGACGAGAAACCCTATGTTTTTAAAACGGATTGAATTGGGTGGATTCAAGTCATTCGCCGACAAAACGGAGATGGAGTTCGTTCGTGGCATTACGGCTGTTGTAGGTCCGAACGGAAGTGGAAAGAGTAATATATCGGACGGAATTCGCTGGGTTCTGGGGGAACAAAGTGCTAAGTCGCTGCGTGGTGGCAAAATGGAAGATATCATCTTTGCAGGTAGTGACGCACGGAAAGCCGTTAATTTCGGTGAGGTGTCGCTTACACTTGATAACGAGGATCACGCACTTGCATTGGATTTTGGTGAGGTGACGGTGACTCGTCGTGTACATCGTAGCGGAGATAGTGAATATTTTATTAACAAACAATCTTGTCGTTTGAAGGATATCACGGAGTTGTTTATGGATACCGGCATCGGTAAGGAGGCCTACTCGATTATTGGACAGGGGCGAATCGAAGAGATTCTGAGTACCCGTTCAGAGGATCGCAGAGGTATCTTTGAAGAAGCTTCAGGTATCGTTAAATATAAATCCCGCAAGCGGGATGCGACGCGCAAACTGGATGAGACAGAGCAAAATTTGCTGCGTATTCATGATCTGGTGACTGAACTGGAAGATCAGATTGGCCCGCTAAAGGAACAATCGGAGAAAGCGATCCACTATAAGGAACTTCGTTCTCAGCTCAAATCGCAGGAAATTTCCATGTATGTGTACCAGATCGAACAGATTCATGCGTCCTGGAGTAAGGCAAATGAGCGCCTGCAATCGCTAAAACAGGAAGAGGTTGGACTGGCGGCGATTGTCTCTACGCATGATGCCAAGCTGGAAAATGATCGGAATGCGCTGCGTATCCTGGAAACAGAGACAGAGCAACTGCAAGCCGCTTTATTGCAATTCAGTGAAGCGACAGAGAAAAGTGAAGGACTTGGAGAATTGCTCAAGGAGCGCTCGCACCATCTGCAAACAAATCAGGAACAGCTCAAAGTAACGCTTGCCGCCAGTGAAGAGAGACATCGCGAACGGGAAACCGAGCTGCTTGCACTGCGTGAGAAGTTTGGCAAGCTTGAGCATGAACTGAATGATGTGAGAAATCAGCTGTCTCAGGAAGAAGCCAAACTCATCGGTGTCACAGGTGGCATTAGTCAGCAGCAAGAGGAAAGCCTCAAAGGCAATTTGCTGGAACTGATGAATCAGATGGCTCAGACACGCAATGAAATTCGTTATGTGGATCAGCAGAAAGAAACGCTGGAGCGCAGAATGAATCGCGCGGCTGAAGAATCAGGCAAATGGGAAGAGCAGAAAGAGACACTGGAGAGTCGCAAAACGGACATTGAGAAAAAAGTTGTTCGCTTGGGCAAAGAAATCAGCGATCTACGTGGTGGTTACATTACGGAAAGTGAACGACTTCAGTCGCTGCAGAAGCTGCTCGAAGAAAGTCGGGGTACGGTCCGTAAATGGGAACAGAAGCGTGAAGCTCAAGTTTCCCGCCGCGATACGATGAAAGAGATGCAGGATGATTTTGACGGATTCATGCTGGGTGTCAAGGAGGTTCTCAAGGCTTCACGTAAAGGTACGCTGAGCGGTGTTCATGGAGCTGTGGCTGAACTCGTAAAAGTTCCCGAGAAGATCGAACTTGCGGTAGAAACAGCAATGGGAGCATCCTTGCAGCATGTGGTCATGGAAAATGAATCAGTTTCCAGACAGGCAATTGCTTTTCTGAAGCAACGCCAGTTGGGGCGTGCAACGTTCCTGCCTCTGGATGTCATTCGTCCTCGTGCCATTGGAGCGGCTGAACGTTCTATGATTGAAGGTATGGAGGGTTTTGTGGGGATCGGTGCTGATCTTGTACAATTCGAATCCAAATATGCTTCAATCATTGGCAGCTTGCTCGGTAATGTTATTATTGCCGAAACGTTGGAGGTCGCCAATAAAATTGCGGCTCGCTGTCAGTATCGTTTCCGGGTTGTGACGCTTGAAGGTGACGTGGTCAATGCGGGTGGTTCCATGACAGGTGGTAGCCAGCACAAGAAAAATGTGAGTCTGCTCAGCCGGAAACGGCAGCTGGACCAGCTCGACCAGGATATTTTGGATACGGAAAATCAAATCGTGAAACTGCATCGCAGTGTGGATGATGTAAAAGTTCAACTGGAACAGTGTCAGGACAAACTGGATGAACTTCGTCAGTCCGGTGATGATACCCGAAATGCAGAACAGCAGGCTTCGATGGAAATGAAACAGGTAGAGCATGAGCTTCGCCATGTGCTTGAACAGGTTGCCGTTGCCGGGCAGGAGAAGAGTGGCTTTACCGAAGAGATCAAAGAGCTGGATACGGCTCGGATCGTCGCTGTGAAGAAGCTGGAGCAGCTTGAAGAGGAAGAAAAAGCGACTCATCGTGCCATTCATGCAGCCGAGTTTGCTCGGAAAGCCAATGAATCTGCGAAGGAAGAATTGCAGAGCCAACTCACCGAATTGAAAGTGCGTGAAGGCAAGCTGGATCAGGAGCGATTCTCCAATGGAGAACAATTGCGACGTCTGGAGCGGGAAGTAGAGTCGCTGGTGAAAGATCTTCGTCAGAATCGCACGTTGCTGGCTTCGATGGAAGCAGATCTCAAGAAAACACAGACCGAGAGTGTTAAACAGATTGAAGATCTGAACCAGTATAAGCTGAAAAAAGCGGAAGCTTCTCAGGATCTGGACTTCAAACGTGCTGCCCGAAGTGAGTTGTCGAAAAAGCTTGAGCTTGCCGAGAGCGAAACGAAGGAACAGCGCACGCAGTTAAAAGCTGTGGAAGAACAGATGCGACAGACGGAAATTTCCGTGAACCGGTTGGATGTTGAGCTGGAAAATATACTGCGAAAGCTGACGGATGAATACGAACTGGGCTATGAACTGGCCAAAGAGCGTTATCCTGTACCGGAAGACGTGGAGCATACACAGGCAGAGGTACAGAAGCTGAAGCGCAGTATTTCCGCCCTGGGTGATGTGAACCTGGGAGCGATTGAGGAGTTCCAGCGAGTCAATGAGCGATACGAGTTCCTGAGTGAACAGAAGAATGACCTGGTTGAAGCTAAAACAACGTTGTATCAGGTTATTCGGGAAATGGAAGACGAGATGGCGAAGCGATTCAAGATCACGTTTGATGCCATCCGCCGTGAGTTCGGTACCGTGTTTAGCAAGCTGTTTGGCGGGGGACGTGCTGACCTTGTTCTGATGGACCCGGAGCGCTTGCTTGAAACGGGAATAGATATCGTGGCTCAGCCACCAGGCAAGAAACTGCAAAACCTGCAACTGTTATCCGGTGGGGAACGGGCTTTGACGGCGATGGCTTTATTATTTGCTATTCTGCATGTCAAACCGGTACCATTCTGCGTGCTGGATGAAGTTGAGGCAGCGCTGGACGAAGCTAACGTGGTACGTTTTGCCCAGTACTTGCGTGAATTCTCCGAACAGACACAGTTTATCGTTGTTACCCATCGTAAAGGTACGATGGAAGAGGCAGATGTGCTGTACGGTGTTACAATGGAAGAGGGCGGTGTATCCAAGCTTGTTTCGGTTAAACTGGAAGATGAGGAAGCAGTAATTGCCTGATCTGATCCAAACCTGCGAGACAAACGAACTCATTGTAATCATTGAAAATCATTCAGATTGAGCATTTTTGCAAAACCGCTTAGATTATGTACACGATGGAGGGGCTTTATGAGTTTTTTTAAAAAGCTTAGAGACAGCATTGCAAGCAAAACGGAGTCGGTCACCAAACAGTTTAAGGATGGATTGGAAAAGACACGTAAAGGGTTAGTGGAAAAAGTGTCGGATCTCGTAATCCGTCGCAAAAAAATCGATGAAGAGTTCTATGAAGAACTGGAAGAGATTTTGATCGGAGCAGACGTTGGTGTGAATACAGTCATGAATCTGATCGAAGACCTGCGCGTTGAGGTGAAAAAACGCAAAATTGAGGATGCGGCTGAGCTGCAGCCTGTATTGTCCGAGAAACTGACGGGTCTTCTTCGCGGTGAACAGAATAACGAATTGAAAATGAACCCGGATGGCATTACCGTCATTTTGTTTGTTGGTGTTAACGGTGTTGGTAAAACAACAACGATTGGCAAGCTGGCACATCGATTTAAACAACAAGGTAAAAAAGTCATCATGGCAGCTGGAGATACGTTCCGTGCCGGAGCCATTGAACAGCTGGAAGTATGGGGGCAACGTGCCGGTGTCGATGTGATCAAACAGCAATCTGGTTCTGATCCAGCAGCGGTTATGTATGATGCGGTACAAGCAGCGAAACAACGGGGTGCGGATGTTCTGCTCTGTGATACAGCAGGTCGTCTGCAAAACAAATCTAACCTGATGGACGAGCTTAACAAGATCTATCGTGTTATTCAGCGTGAAATTCCGGATGCTCCGCATGAAGTACTGATGGTACTGGATGCAACAACAGGTCAAAATGCTTTAAACCAGGCTAAACTTTTCGGTGAGAAAAGCGGTGTAACTGGCCTCGTACTGACGAAACTGGATGGAACAGCCAAAGGGGGGATCGTTGTTGCGATCCGTCAGGAGCTGGACTTGCCTGTGAAGCTCGTAGGACTGGGTGAGAAAATTGATGATCTGCAGCCGTTTGATTCGGAGCAATTTGTGCATGCCTTGTTCGCCGGATTGATCCAAGAACAGCCAGCGGAAAGTGCTGAAGAAGAGGAAGCTAATTCCTAGAATCATTAATAATAGAATGAATTAATAATGTTAACCGTATTGCCAGTGATATACGTGATAAGTGTCACGTGTAATGTCACTGGCAATACGTGTATAATGGAGGAATAAAGCAGGCAATGTTAAAGGGTTAGAAAGGACGGTTGAAAATGGCCAATACGTATACCTATTCTCGCCGTGAAGAAGTCGCCAATGCGGTGACACATGGAATCGGCGCTGCACTCAGTGTAGCTGCACTGGTGATATTGATTGTATTTTCAAGTATGAAAGGCACGGCTTGGCATGTGGTCAGTTTCACGATCTACGGAATCACCATGCTGTTGCTCTATACAAGTTCTACACTCGTGCATGCATGGAAAGATGGAAAAGTGAAAGATTTATTTGAGATTTTCGACCATTCTTCCATTTATTTATTTATTGCGGGATCGTACACTCCGCTTTTGTTTATTGCTGTTCGCGGTACACTTGGATGGACCCTGTTTGGCATAATCTGGGGTATCGCATTATTCGGCGTGATCTTTAAGGCATTTTTTACGAAAAAGTTTCTATTCATGTCCACGATTTTCTATATTGCGATGGGCTGGCTGATCGTTATTGCCTGGCAACCTCTTATGGCGGCCATTCCTACAGGCGGCATTGTGTTGCTGGTTGCTGGAGGCCTGATGTATACACTTGGTACGCTCTTTTATGTATGGCGTGGATTTCCGTACCACCATGCGATTTGGCATCTCTTTGTGTTAGCAGGCAGTATTCTTCATTTCTTTATGGTACTGCTGTACCTGACACCACTTCGTTAGAACACCATAGACGGATGCATCTCCACGGACTGAGACGCATTCGTTTTTTCTTCTACATAGAGGTGGGTCGCAGGGACACAGATAGAATTTGCTTGTAGTGAAGAAGGGCATAAACCACCCGTTAAACATCGAAATAACGTATCATCAGAGCTGTTTTTATTGTGACAAGTATTTTTGCTTGACAACCTGATTTGTTTTAGGTATTATTAGGAACGTTGCAAGAGTGTAAAGTGTTTTTCCTTGACGAAGGGAGTGCCCCGATGTGAGTCAAGAAAATCGGCTTGAGAAGACAAACCGGATTAACTTGCTGTTTGCTTTTTATGAATTGTTACTTACCGAGAAACAGCAGACTTTTCTAAAGTATTACTTTCATGACGATTTCTCACTTGGTGAAATTGCAGCCGAGTTTGAGATCAGCCGCCAGGCGGTATACGAGCATATCAAGCGTGCCGAACAAGTGCTGGAAAATTACGAAAGCAAGCTGGGCTTGCTGGAAAAGCATGAACGGCGTAATCGCAATCTTGAAGATTTGCAAAATGCATTGGAACGCGCAGGCGTCTCCATTGATAACAACAAACAAATACACGATATCGTTGCTCAGCTTAGTGAATGAAATATTGGCTGAGCGGAACGTATCGGTCTTGCAAACAGTATTAAAGCTTAAGGAGGTGGGATCATGGCATTTGAAGGATTAACGACCCGATTACAGAATGTGTTCAGCAAGCTGCGCGGCAAAGGCAAGGTGTCTGATGAAGATGTAGCCGAGGCTATGCGCGAGGTACGTCTGGCATTGCTCGAAGCGGATGTAAACTTCAAAGTGGTCAAGGAATTCATCGCCAAGGTGAAAGAGAAGGCTGTTGGCAAAGAAGTGATGGAGAGCTTCACGCCAGGAATGGTCATCATCGACATCGTTAACAAGGAACTAACGGATTTGATGGGTGGAAGCCAAGCGAAACTGGCTAAAGCGAACAAACCGCCTACGGTGCTGATGATGGTTGGTTTGCAGGGTGCTGGTAAAACAACCACATCGGGTAAACTGGCTAAAATGCTGCAAAAGCAAAACAGCAGACCATTGCTTGTTGCAGGAGATATTTATCGTCCCGCAGCGATCAAACAGTTGCAAGTACTTGGCGAGCAGATCAAAGCGCCGGTATTCACACTGGGAGATCAGACAAGCCCTGTTGAGATCGCACGTCAAGGTCTTCAACATGCGAAGGATAACGGTAATGACTATGTTATTATCGATACAGCTGGACGTCTGCATGTTGATGAAGAACTGATGGAAGAACTTCGCCAGATTCACAGCGTAGTGAATCCGGATGAAGTACTGCTTGTCGTAGACAGCATGACAGGTCAGGATGCGGTTAACGTAGCAGAACACTTTAACCAGCAGCTTAATCTGACCGGGGTTGTCCTGACAAAGCTGGATGGAGATACTCGTGGTGGTGCTGCGCTTTCCGTCAAAGCAGTTACGGGTTGTCCAATCAAGTTTGCTTCCCTTGGAGAGAAACTTGACGCTTTGGAGCCGTTCCACCCGGAACGTATGGCTTCACGGATCCTCGGTATGGGTGATATGTTATCTCTGATTGAGAAAGCACAATTAAACATTGATACCGATAAAGCCAAGGAAATGGAACGGAAGATGCGTAATGCAGAATTCACGTTTGAAGATTTCCTGGAGCAGATGGATCAAGTGAAAAAGCTGGGACCAATCGATCAGATCATGGATATGATCCCCGGCATGGGCAAGATGAAACAAGCCAAGGATCTGAAGGTTGATGATAAACAGATGGGCCGGATCGAAGCGATCGTTTACTCAATGACGACCGAAGAGAAACGTAACCCGGACATGATCAACCATAGCCGCCGGAAGCGTATTGCTACCGGAAGCGGAACATCTCTGGCTGAAGTAAATCGTCTGATCAAGCAATTTGATGAGATGCGCCGCATGATGAAACAGTTCTCGGATATGATGGGACCTAAAGGCGGCGGTAAAAATAAAGCGATGAAGCAGCTTAAAGGTATGGGTAAAGGAATGAAGTTTCCTTTCCGTTGATTTAAGCGAAGCTGGATCATATACAGATTTCATTGAAGGAGGTGAATTTTCAAATGGCAGTTCGTATTCGTCTGAAACGTATGGGTGCTCACAAAGCTCCTTTCTACCGCGTAGTGGTATCGGATTCCCGTTCCCCACGTGACGGTCGTTTTATCGAGGAGATCGGTTACTACAACCCGGTTGAACAACCGGCTGTTGTTAAGATCGATGAAGATAAAGCATTGGCATGGCTTCAAAACGGTGCACAAGCATCTGACACTGTCCGCAACTTGCTTAGCAAAGCGGGCGTGATGAAGAAGTTCCACGAGTCTAAATTATCTAAATAAAGTGCTGATTCGGAGGGTCATCTATGGAAGAATTAGTAAGCATAATTGCTAAGGCTTTAGTCGATCATCCGGAAGATGTGACGGTTCGGACGGTTGAGAAAGACCGGCTTGTCGTTTATGAGTTAACTGTTCATCCTGACGATGTCGGGAAGGTAATTGGTAAACAAGGACGAATCGCGAAATCACTTCGTACGGTCGTCACATCAGCAGCAGTTAAGATGGATAAACGGGTTACCGTTGATATCATATCTTAAAGATATACGAAAGGGGGTTAGGATGCATGTCCTAGCCCCTTTTCGTGCATGCTGAACTTAATATGTTGAATTAGATATTGAATTAAAATATTTTGGGTATGAGTGACTTCGGAGCAGTGCAGGGGACGGGATCGATTCTGGAGAAGCGTCAGCGTTCGCCTTTATCACCTCATTTTCACCTTTTAAAGTAAGTTCGAAAAATGAGGGGGTAACAGCGATCGAAAGAACGAACCGTCGCCGGAACGACCGTACGAGAGTCGAAGTAGCTGTTTAGTTTGATTTAATTTCGTAGGAGGAACGTATGGCAGAGTTTATGAATGTAGGTAAAATCGTTAATACGCATGGAATTCGCGGTGAGGTGAGAATCATGCCTATAACCGATTTCCCGGAAGTGCGTTTCGCGAAAAATGCAGAGTTGTTTTTCTTTACACCAGATAATCATCCAGTCATGGTTAACGTGGAATCTGCACGTTTGCATAAAAATATGTATATTCTTCGTCTGAAAGAGTATGGCAATATTAATGAAGTAGAGAAGTTTAAAGGCGGTATGGCCAAAGTGTTAAAAGAGAACCTCGCTGAGCTGGAGGAAGGTGAATACTACTTCCATCAAATCGTTGGGTGTTCGGTTATCACCGAAGAGGGTGAAACGCTTGGAACTATCTCTGAAATTTTGACTCCGGGTGCCAATGATGTATGGGTTGTCAAAACGCCAGCAGGTAAAGAAGTGCTGATTCCCGTTATTGATGATGTAGTACTTGATGTGGACATCGAACAGCAGCAAGTGAAGATTCACCTGATGGAAGGGCTGCTGTAACATGAAAGTGGATGTATTAACACTCTTCCCGGAGATGTTTGATGGCGTATTCGGAGCAAGCATTCTGGGTAAAGCCCAAACGAAGGGGCTGGTGTCCCTCGGTGCAACCAACTTCCGTAATTATGCGACCAATAAGCACAATACGGTCGATGATGCTCCTTACGGTGGGGGTGGAGGCATGGTGCTGAAACCGGATCCGATCTTTGCTGCTGTTGAAGATGTACTGGAGCAACGCGGAGAAGCCGCGGCAACCATGAAAGCTCCACGTATCATTTTAATGTGTCCGCAAGGTGAGACGTTTACACAGAAAAAAGCAGAAGAACTTGTACAGGAAGATCATCTGATTTTTATATGTGGACATTATGAAGGTTACGATGAGCGAATTCGCGAATTTCTCGTGACGGATGAACTATCCATTGGTGATTACGTGCTCACTGGTGGGGAATTGCCTGCTATGGTTGCGATCGACAGCATCGTACGCCTTATTCCCGGTGTGCTTGGCAATGAGACAAGTGCTGTGACGGATTCATTCAGTACTGGACTCCTCGAATATCCACACTACACACGTCCACCCGAGTTTAGGGGCATGAAAGTACCGGATATGCTGTTGTCGGGACATCATCTGAACATTGAGGCATGGCGCAGAGAACAGTCGTTGCTTCGTACGCTGGAGCGCAGACCGGAGATGTTGGAAACGGCTGATTTGACGGATAAAGAACGTATTTGGTTGAAAAAGATACGCTCAAACCGTAAACATAGCACAGAATAAGTATATGTATCGTATAAACACGTAAATATATCTTTTTATAGAGTTTGAGAAAGCCAACCTTGATACCAAAGGTTGGCTTTTCTTATGTTTTTTGTAAAGAAAGCTGGATATTCAATGGGTTATTTTATAAAATGTGGGTATATTTTAAAACTCAGTTTCACTAAATGAAACCAAAGGCGGTGTATGAATGACTTACAATATTATTGGTCTTGATCATATTCAGCTCGCAGCACCTGAATCTTGTGAAGCGGAGGCACGTCATTTTTTCAATAAAGTACTGGGCTGGACGGAGATTCCCAAACCTGAAATTCTGAGAAAACGGGGTGGTGTATGGTTTGAGTGTGGCAGACACCAAGTGCATATTGGCGTACAAAAAGATTTTATTCCCGCTACAAAAGCTCATCCGGCATTTCATGTACAACATTTGGATCAGTTGCGTGATCATCTCATTCATAACCAAATTCATATTGTCGATGACGAAGCAAGGGCAGATGAAGGTGTAAGACGTTTTTATATAAATGATCCTTTTGGCAATCGTCTTGAGTTTTTAGAGTGGGCTTAAAATCATTCGTTTAAATCGTTTAATTACGTAGGCACTTTTTTGCAGCTTTGAACATTTTTGCATGACCACATAATAGGGTTGTAAAAAACAGGGGTTTTCTTTATGGTGAACTCAGCTGGATTTGAATAACAACGATAAGCTGAGGAGGAAGATGATGAGCATTCAGCCTTATGAAATCGCCAGACTAAATATTAGCCAAGCCGGAGAACGCTGCAAAATGCTTTTGGGAGATCTAAACGGGGATGGCAGACTTGAAATGTTGCTGGTACAGGCAGATGGGGGTATAGACGATCGGTATGTTCCACATCAGGTATGTTGTTTGACTGCATTTGATCTGGAAGGAACATTACTATGGCAGGTCGGAACTCCTGATCCCGATGCAGGGGGTCCGGGTTCAGACTATCCCGCTCAGGTCGCAGATTGGGATGGAGATGGAAATAATGAAGTATTGTGTGTCATGGACAAACAATTTCTCGTGTTGGATGGCCGGACCGGAGAGATTAAAGAAACACGTGATCTGCCAGGTGATGAAGCACATGACTGCATTATTCTCACCAACCTGACGGGTAACCAGCAGAAAATGGACATTATACTGAAAGACCGCTATAAGACGTTATGGGCACTCGACCATGATTTTAATTTGTTATGGAAGCATGAAGGGAATCCGGGACATTTTCCATGGGTATATGACATCGATGGAGATGGGAAAGATGAAGTGATGGCCGGATATGACATGCTGGATCATGATGGGACGTTGTTATGGTCTTGTCATAATCTCGATGATCATGCTGACTGTATATGGTTTAGCGACGTTGATGGTGATGGGGAAGTCGAGATTGTTATCGGTGGCAGTGTTACGGTCATGATGGACCGCTATGGTAATGAGAAGTGGCGTTATGAAGATTCGATTGAATCACAGCATATTGCATTAGGCCATTTTTGTACTGGAATGATAGGTTTACAGATTGCAGGTCTGGACCGGATTGTCCGTGGGGATGAGAATGGTAAGGATGGAATGTTCATGCTGGATAGCGCAGGGCAAGAAATATGGAAAGAAAACCGCACGACTCCTGGCTGGTTAACCATTATAGAGCCTGTATGTAACTGGGATGAAGGTGGACTCGATTATATTTTGGCGTATCGTAGAGGTGGAGATGTGTTGCCTTCTTTGGTAGATGGAGATATGAAAACGGTTACTGAATTCCCGAAAGAGGGATATGCGGTACATGCAGACCTGGTTCAGACGGGGAAAGAACAGATCATCATCTATGACGCAGAGGAAGCAGTGATTTATTCCAGCTCTCCGATGACATTATCACTTACCGATGCAAAAAGAGCCAAGCCACAGCTTAAAAGGCTGTATAACTCGACTCTGTATCCGGGCGGTGAAGTTAAAATCTAGGTTTTACTGGTCATTCTCCGATGCAAATGGTTCGTTCTGCGGACTGGATTCGGGTTGAAGCAAGGTCGCCAAATCAGTACCTGTCGTGACCGTCAAGCGAGGCAGCTTCATGGGATGATCTCCTGGATGCACAAATCCAGACTTTACGGTAAAAGCCATGCGATATCCATGTTGCTGTAACTTGTAGATCATCTGTGTGCTGGTATAACCAAAAGGATAGGCCAAATAAGGTGTGTCTATTCCGGTTTGCTTCATATGCTGGATATCATCATCCAGAAGACTGGTGTCCAGACCGACAGGAACACTGTTACCACAGCGCATAAATCCCTTGTGATGCAGGTTATAGGTATGTCTATTGAATTCAAATACGTCAGTTGCTGCCTGCATCTCTGGTTTGGAGATGAAACTGTTAATGGCGGGCTCAAATTCCGAAGGTTGATCTTGAATTTTACTGCCTATGACAAACAGCGAGGCATGAAAATTATATTTCTGAAGCACAGGGTAAGCTAAAGTATAATTGTTCTGGTATCCGTCATCAAAGGTAATTACAATGGACTTCTGTGGCAGGGAAATCTTCCCGCTAACATATTGTTCAAGCTGATTCAATGTAATCGTGCGGTAGCCTTCATCATGCAGGTATTTCATATTTTGCTCAAAATCCTCCAGATTAATGATGGATTTATTATCTGTCTCGTGATTATTCAGTTTGGGCTCTATGTAATGATACATCAGCACAGATTGGTTAGAGAAGTCAGTGTGTGACAGCTCGAATGCTTTGCGTTTGACTATGTCCCAGGATGTGCAGGCTTTGTGTGACAGTGCATTCGTTGGGTGAGTTACGGCATATGAATATAGTGTAATGGAGCATGTGAGCATGGCGAGTAGGGCAAGTGTGATCTTTTCCAATATTTCATAAGTCTTGGGATTCTCCTTTTAAAGTGGTCAATAAGTTATATCATAGACGATATTACTACACTGGAAGTTACAGTATTTTTTCCTGTATCAGGTTGACTTGCAGATGAGAGCGTTGATTCACTTTCCATACGGGAGAATGAATGTATTTTAGAATGAAGTTAACATGTGATGGATGAGTTTCAGAGTGGCAGATTGAACAATAGGCATTTGTTTAATTTCTCTTGTGTTTTGATATGCTGCGTGATACAATAAGTCTGTTATGTGGAATACGGCGGTCCTCTATGGATGATGAAGGAGACAAGGTGATCTCTGGAAGAAGTATGAACGCCTGTATGGAAGGAGGGAGTCATAGATGAATATCGTTCAAGCGATTACACAAGAACAACTTCGCAAGGATCTTCCGAGTTTTCGTCCTGGTGACACTTTGAAAGTGCACGTTAAGGTAATCGAGGGAACTCGCGAGCGTATCCAATTGTTCGAAGGTGTTGTGATTAAACGCCGTGGTGGTGGAATCAGTGAGACTTTTACAGTTCGTAAAATTTCTTACGGTGTAGGTGTGGAAAGAGCTTTCCCGCTTCATTCCCCTAAAATCGATAGAATCGAAGTGGCTCGCCGTGGTAAAGTTCGTCGTGCGAAGCTTTATTATCTTCGTGAACTACGCGGTAAAGCAGCGAGAATTAAAGAAATTCGTTAATATAACGGATACCGGGAAGGGCTTGGAGACAAGCCCTTTTCGTTTTTGTCCGGGAAAAGTTGAACCGGAGGTACACTTCCGAGTAAAATGGTATGGCAACACATGCGGGGAATAGTCCGGGAGGATTGTAAAATCAGTTATTGAAGTGCGTGTTCAAAAGACCGGTTTCAGTACCGACTTTTTGAACAACCTCTTGAAGGCATTTGAATTGTGGATTAAATGTACTGTAATGCTTGGTGTAAGATTACATAACTGATGTGAATGTTTTGTATCCATCCATTGAGTTATTGGAACGATACAGAATGCTGGATGTGTGTACTGCTATAAACATGTACTGTGAAGAGAGGAAGATCTTGAATGGAACAAGAAGTTCAACATGACCGGGGCAATCCTGCCGAAGAGAAAGATAGTCGATCCAAAAAAGCCAAAAATGAAATTGTTGAATGGCTTAAAGCCATTGTTATCGCATTAGTTCTCGTCATTCTCATTCGGTGGTTGCTCTTCAAACCGTTTGTTGTGGACGGTCCGTCCATGCAGCCGAACTTTGAAACGGGTGAACGTGTGATCGTCAACGAAATCTTATATGATATCAGAGAACCGAAGCGCGGTGAAGTTATCGTCTTCCACGTACCATCCGAAGGTCGAGATTTCATTAAACGTGTTATTGCTGTAGAAGGTGATACCGTTGAGGTTCAAGACGATACCGTGATGGTTAACGGTAAAAAGGTTGATGAAACGTATATTCAAGGAGCCATTGATGCAGCTGAAGCAAATGGTGGAACCTATAACGTGAAGGATTTCCCGAATGAACAGTTCCCTGATGGCAAAGTGCCGGCAGGTCATGTGTTTGTCATGGGAGATAACCGTCCAAATAGTACAGACAGCCGTATGATCGGTTATGTTTCGTTAAAAGATATTATTGGTCGTGCAGATGTGATTTTCTGGCCGATCGGTGAGATTAAGTGGATCAACCACTGAAATTGAAGTAAATAATGAGGTGAAGACAAGTTGACGATACAATGGTTTCCAGGTCATATGACTCGAGCCAGACGCCAGATTCAGGATAAGTTAAAGCTCATCGACGTGGTCATCGAACTATTGGATGCCCGTCTGCCTGTCTCCAGCCGTAATCCAATGATTGACGAAATATTGCTGGATAAACCCCGGATGATTTTGTTGAACAAATCGGATTTGGCAGATGCAAAAGTGACGCAAGAATGGATTGAATATTTCAAAAAAGAAGGAATTACCGCTTTTCCTGTAGATGCTTCGACGGGAACCAATGTTAAAGATATTCCCGTGCAGGCCAAGCTTCTTCTTAAAGAAAAAATTGACCGTCAAATTGCTAAAGGGATTAATCCTCGTGCGGTTCGCGGGTTGATCGTAGGGATTCCCAATGTAGGTAAATCAACACTGATTAACCGACTGGCTGGACGGAGTATTGCGTTAACAGGAGATCGTCCTGGTGTGACGAAGGGGCAACAGTGGATCAAGGTAGGCAAAGAAATGGAGTTATTGGATACTCCAGGTATTCTTTGGCCTAAGTTCGAAGATCAAAATGTAGGTTATCGTCTTGCCGTAACTGGTGCGATCAAAGAGGAAATTTTGAATGCAGAGGATATCGCCTTTTTTGGAATCAGTTACCTGATGCGTTATTACTGGGACGCCCTTGAAGAGAGATATGGACTTCAGGAGTTCTCCAAGGATGCAGATGATTCAGACAGTGTTATTGCAATTATGGAACAAGTCGGCCGTATCCGTGGATGTGTTGTAAGCGGTGGACGCATTGATCTGGAAAAGGCATCACGAGCATTTCTGCGTGAACTGCGAGCGGGTAAAATGGGACGTTTCTCTATGGAAGCTCCCTATTAAAAAAAATGGACTCTACACGATGAAGATCATTATCTTTATCTGTTCATTTCATATATACAAGTGCCGAAAGAAGCGGCCGTTACCGGATTACCGGGAGCGGTCGTTTTTTTGTGTATACAAACGTGGAAGTAGAGCTGGAACATACGTCGAAAACGATAAAATGGAAGAGGATTGAAGAACAGTACGCTTTATGGAATTGGCTGACCTATATATCAGGTGCATCTAAATCGTGCTATGATAAATGGTGGTGCAATTTAAATTAGACGAGGTCTGATATATTCAATTTAAACCATCAAATACCGATAAATGAAGACATCACTATCTTTATATTGTAAATCTCAAGGAAAAGTTTTACTGATAGAGACAGGTTGTACAGAACAAAAGACAGAGGATTTACGTCTATATTATAAAAAGTTATAAGTGATACGTATGCTGAAAAAGCGTGGGTAGAGGAGATGAGCGTTATGGTTGAAAATAATGAAGAGATCGGGTTGAATCTACTGGATACTCCGATTGGACCAAAGAAGAAAAAAGAAGTCAGTGAACCTCGAGATCTGTTGCTCTATGAGCGGGAGTATTGGGACAGTGGATTTGAACGTATTGCTGGTATTGATGAGGTAGGACGGGGCTGTTTGTTTGGGGATGTTGTCGCAGCGGCGGTTATTTTACCGAAGGATCTCATCCTGGAAGGTGTGAATGACTCCAAGAAATTAACGGAGAAAAAACGTGATGCATTATATGACGTCATTATGGAAAAAGCGCTGGCGGTAGGTATCGGGTACGCGGATGCAGAGACGATTGATCGGCTTAATATCAAACAGGCTGCGAGACTTGCGATGAAACGTGCGGTTGAAGCATTGGGAGAAACTCCTGATTATATGCTGGTGGATGCCGAAAAGGTGGATGTGAATGTACCTCAACTGTCCATTATTAAAGGTGATGCTAATAGTCAATCGATCGCAGCGGCATCTATTATTGCCAAGGTAACGCGAGATCGGCTGTGTAAGGAAGAATGGGATACGTTATATCCGGAATATGGTTTGTCGATACATAAAGGATATGCAACAAAAGTTCATCGGGAGCAGATTATGGCATTGGGGGCAACCCCGATGCATCGGCGCAGTTTTCTGGGCAACCTGCTTGGAGAGCAGCAATCTTTGTTTTAACACAGGTTTGAAGAAAGGAGGGGGAGAGATTTGAATATCGGTTCCATGATAAAGGGGTTAATGGGAGACAGTAAGCCCGGCAATGCCAAACCGCTTGAATTAAAGGAAGGTCAGGTGGTTCGTGGCTCCGTCGTTAGTGTATCCGATGATGGGGGAGAAGCAGTTCTGCAGATTCAAGGTGTGCAAGTGCGCGCCAAGTTGGAGACTCCACTCCGTCCGGGTGAGACCACGTTGCTTCAAGTGCAGCCTCCAGGTGAAAATGGCATAACGGTAATGAAACCTATGACGGGTACACTTGCTGAGTTGCCACAAGCTTCGCTGAACAACCTGCTTAAGGATGTAGGACTGCCGGATACAAAAGGGAACCGGGAACTGTTACTTGCCATGCAGCGTAGCGGATTGCCACTAACGAAGGATAATGTGGCTATGGTCCAGAATATGATGACAGCTAAACCTGCACAGGTCCCTGTGGAAGAATGGGTGCAGGCGACGGGAATTGCTTTTCAGCGTGGTCTTCCGGTTACGGCGGAAACAGTAAAAGGATTACACCAGACGGTGTTTGGTCCCCCTCTGCACCAGTTGTTAAGCGGGTTGGCTGATCAGTTGGAAACGATGCTGACTCAAACAACAGGTAAACCGCTATTGCCTGGAGAACAATCTGATGCGATGAAACCAACTGTTGTGGCTGGTGTACCCGTCGTGCTGAATGAAGCACAGATGGAAGAAGGATTGGCTGCGTCAGGCAATGGTCGTCAGGTGACTGGAACCGGAACACCTGCTTTGTCAACGCAACAAGGACAAGCAGCTTTGGCGGGATCTAAATCCATGACGGATGGCGGGACAGAGGATGCAGGTACTGCGGTGAAAGGAAATGTGCAGACCGGCGGAGGCACAGCGAATGCTGAAGCCGGGGCCAAGGCAGTTGCTAGCAACGTTGAAACGGCTGGCAAAGGGGGTGCAGGTATTCCGTCTGGAACCGGAATACCTGGCGAGAGCCCGCGCGGGGCTGACGCGGGCCAAGTCGGGAGCCGCCCGGGTACACCGGGGGCGGCAGCAGAATCTGTGGCTGGCCGTGCAAGTGCAGGCCAGCCTGAAGCAGGCGCGGCCGGTCGGACTGACGGTCGCGCTGAAACGCCTGTTGCTGCGGGGGCGCCGTCCGCAGCAGGCCAGGCAGCGCCAGCAGCGCCTACGGCAGCGCAGCTGGCGCCCAAGCTGCTGACGCTGCTGGACGCCTTGCGCAGCGCGTCCACTGCAGCACAGGCCGCCCCTGCATCGCAGGGCGGCCAGGCGGCTGCGGCTGCCGGAGGCGTGCCGCAGCCGTTGCCAGCCGGCGCTGATGCGCCGCCGGCTGGCGGTAGTGCCGCAGCACCTGCGGGAGCTGCGGCAGTGCACGCGCCTGTCACCCACGAGAGGGACCCGTGGGTGGGGCGCGTGCTGAAGCTGCTCGGTGCGGAGCACGAGCAGCAGGCCGTTCACGGCGCGGCAGTGCAGCCGCGCGTGGGGGATGCGGCGAGTCCGGCAAATGCGGACACGCTGAAGGGCTTGCTGCTGCAACTTGCCAGCAGCGAAGGTGCACCGGCGGCGCTTAAGGATGCCGCCGGACAGGCCGTGCAATATCTGACAGGTCAGCAGTTATTGCTAACAACAGATCGCAGTGCTACATTTGCACAGATGCACTGGTTTATTCCGATCACTGGACCGGATGGGGAAGAAACGGCGTCTGTTCAGATTCAATCACGTCGTGGACCTCGTGGAGAGCTGGATGCGTCCAATTGCCGTCTATGGTTCGATCTGGACATGAAGAGTCTTGGGCCTACTCTGGTAGATGTCCATGTGGTTAATAACATTGTCAGTCTGCGTGTATTAAATGATCGCGAAGGCATGGGACCGCTCCTGGAGAGTGGACGAGAGGTAATCCATCAGGCATTGGACAAGCTGGGCTATCAACTGCTGACCTTCAAGGCGGAACCGTGGCCTGTGGGGCAGGAACCGGGCGCGGAACGAAAAACGCGGGCCTCGGACTATAGTCCTGAACGATACAAAGGGGTGGACTTGAAGGTATGAAAGACGAGTCGTCACAACCGGACCTGCTTTCCAAAAAGGCGGTTGCCCTAAAGTATGTCCCTGGAGAGAGTGAAGCACCTGTTGTTGTAGCGAAGGGCCGTGGCAAAGTAGCAGAAGCCATTCTGGATAAAGCCAGAGAAAACGGCGTGGCTGTTCAGGAGGATGCAGCACTTGTGGAGGTGCTCTCCAAGTTGGATCTGGATGAACAGATTCCGGCAGAGCTGTATCAACTGGTCGCAGAGGTGCTAACGTACGTCTACCGTGCAGATCGCATGGCCTCAGGACGTGAGGAAAATGAGTCATGGTAGAACGTAGATTGGGTCAGGAGCCAGGATTAAAGCTCACACGACAGCAGAAAGGCCGATTAGGTGAAGAGGCTGCCTGTCAATGGTTGCGAGAGAACGATTATCGGATCATTAGACAGAACTGGCGTTGCCGTAGCGGTGAGATTGACATCATTGCTTCCTGCGAGGGCCTGATTATCTTTGTGGAAGTAAGAAGCAGAAGTGGAGCCGCTCAGTACGGTACACCTCAGGAATCGGTTGATATGCGTAAAATGCAGCAGGTGCGTTCAACCGCATCCGTGTATTTGCAAATGACGGGAGAGACGGAACTTCAGATCCGTTTTGATGTAATTGCCGTAATGCTTGATCAAGCAGGAGAGATTGTCTCTGTGAATCATATTGTTAATGCTTTTTAAGAATTACATTCGAAGTTACTGCTGTATTAATTGATACGAATTGTATCTTTTTAATGTGAGTCGGTCAGTAATTTTGAAGTACAAGTTTAATTATGTCTTATCTTTGCATTCGTTTTAGTTTTAAAATTAGTTAATATTCTAAAGCCGTAGTTCCTCTACATACAGGAGCTGCGGCTTTTTTGATTTACCTATGAAATCACTAAACAGAGGATAGAGCATTGATAATAAAATCATTGTATTTCAGAAAATTATAGATACAAAATGTATCATTTGTAATAAAATAAGAAAGTTGAAATTTAAAGAGAGGTTGGTGGGATGTATGAAAGAGCTTCAGAATATTTCGAACAACACAGTAAAACAAGTATGGGAGTGCCCTCGGATGGAAGTGCTGGATATCAGCGAGACCATGAACGGTGGACAGGGGATTTGGCAATATGTTTGGGACGGAGAATTCTGGAAGCTTGAACTTATGGTCAGTTAATTTAAGAGGTTAAAGAGCAATGTTTGATCAATAAAATAAATGAGGTGTAGTGAGAAGATGCAGACAAGTATCAAATGGATCATTCGACTAAGTACACTATCTTTATGTTTCATTTTGTTTGGAATCATGTATTCCGGAGTTTCTTATGCTACTGAATCTGACAATGCGGTTAGTGTGTCAGGTAAAGTGATTGATCGTCAGGGATTGCCTGTCAAGGACGCCACAGTCAAGTATTGGCTTGATTATGGGAATAAGGAACACAGCGTGGAGACAGATGAGAGTGGGAATTATCGTATTATTGAATCCGTTGAGAACTATACTGTATTTACCTTTTCAGTTGAAGCAGAGGGGTATGTGCCGTATCGACATTACACTTCCTATAGTTTAAGGGGTGGAGAGCAAATACAACTTGATTTTCGTATTTATGAGCCATCCACGATTGTAGGAACAGTCAAAGATCAGGCAGGCAGACCGGTTCCAGATGCTCGTATAAAAGTAACAAGTGTCTTTGATCGTATAGTGAAAACTGATCAGCAAGGTCGATATGCGGTTACAGGAATTGATTACGCCTATAATCCGAACATTGCAATATGGGTAGATGCCGATGATTATATGTTATATGAACAGGATCGCTTGGGTGTCCGGGAGGGAGGAACCTTGAGAATGGATGTTGTTTTGGCAGAGGCGGCACACGTGCGGGGAAAAGTTGTAGATGAGTCGGGCAATCCAGTAAGTGGGGCTAAAGTTAATGCTGGAGGTTCGGCAACAACAGATGCTCAAGGCAACTATTTAATAAAGCGCGTACCAACAGGGGCTAGAACGATAACGGGAGAAGCAGCAGGATATCTAAAAACGAGCCTGAGCGTTACTCTTGTAAAAGGAGATCATAATACGTTTAATATCGTACTTAAGAAGGATGCAGATTTTACACCTCCAGTAACCAAGTACAGATTAGTTCCTATTACAGATACTGTGAACGGGAAAATATACATCAAAGGATTTACATTCAGACTTCAGGCAACAGACGAAGTCAAAGGTTCGGGTGTAAAAACAACGCAATATCGAATCAACGGGGGAGAATGGAAAAACTATGAGGGACCCGTCAAGTTTTATGCCCCTGATGTCAAGGTGGTAGAGTACTATAGTACAGATGTTGCAGGTAACCAGGAGAAGTACAACAAAATGGATTTTATTAATGGCACATTTGAAGGGAATGGCACGTTTGAAGGGGAGAGTTACGACGATTGATTACTCGTTGATATGATATGTGAATAAATAACATGAGAATAAAAGACGGTTCTGACTTTATGATCCCTCGTGGTGAATCAAGATTCAGAGTCGTCTTTTCTGTTGGAATGACCCTAACGGTACTGACCTTGCCTCCCCTTTGAATCTCGTGATCAGATGGGTGTATAATCAAGAAGGTAAACTGGTATTTTATTATGTCATAAAGAAATTATATTGAATGTACAAGGCCGCGAATCACTATTGCGGTTGCAAATGATTTTATAAACAGGAGGTACGGCCGATGAGTAAAGCTACGAAAACAACAAATGAAGTCAGAAATGCGATTCAAAACCGTCGTACGGTGAAAAAATTCAAAAAAGAAGCTGTTCCTACACAGCAGATTATAGAATTGCTGGATACGGCAGTCTGGGCTCCTAATCATAAACTGCGTGAACCTTGGAGATTTTTGTTGTTTACCGGAAATGGACGGAAGAAACTGGCTGAGGCTATTGATGCAGAAATGGGAGAAGACAACAAATTCTCACCCAATATTATGCAAGTTCCATCCGTTATGCTTGTTGTGCTGGAAGAAGATCCAAGACAGAATATCTGGGACGAAGACTTCGCTGCGGTTAGTGCATTGGTTCAGAATTTTATGCTTGCAGCCTGGAGTGAAGACATTGGAACGTTCTGGGTGACCAAGCCATTTTTGTACGCTCCCAAATTCCGCAAACCGCTTGGAATAGAGGCGGGAGAGAAGATTGTAGGCATGATTTATATGGGATATCCTGATGTTATTCCTTCTGCCAAAGAACGCACACCAGCTAAGGACAAACTCACTCTTTTTGAATAATAGATTATTGTAGACCTTAGCTATATAAGATCCCCTTACGTTTACAGGGAAATCTACGTACAAGTACCTTTCTTCACAGAAGAGAAGGGCTTGTACGTTTTTTGTCATGTTGGCGTATCCGCATTGTAGAATCTGCATAAGGAATCCTTCTCGATCTTCCTCTGCTGTTTACAGTTTCATGCCCATTTCACTGCCTTTGGGTAAATCGGCCTGTTCTTCCCTCCATATGCTTCTAAAATAGCTTCAAAATAAATTAAGATCCAATTGACGATACTGGATGGCTTCAGCCACATGAGCTGTCACAATTTCACCTTCATGGTCCAGATCGGCAATTGTCTGTGCCATCTTGATAATCCGATCATGTGCACGCATGCTCAGGTTTAACGTTTGCAGCGTTTGCTCTAACAGTTGCTCTGCCTCTTGGGGGAGATGGATCGTTCGTCGCAAAAGCGTGCCCGAAAGCTGGCTATTCCAACGGACTGAACTTTTGGCATAACGTGTAGCCTGAATTTGATGAGCGTGGATCACTTTTGCCTGCATTTCTTCAGAGGAAGGAGAAGCAGCAGACTTGCGCCACTCGCCTGGTGGAGGAACCTCAACCTGAAGATCAATGCGGTCCAGCAGTGGTCCTGAAATTTTGGCTCGGTACGCGGCAACACGGGCTGGACTACATATGCAGCGTTGCTCCTCCGAATGAGCGGACAAATATCCGCAGGGACAGGGATTCATGGAACATGCAAGCATAAACTGGGCCGGAAAGGTGAAAGCAGCCCGTGCCCGACTAATTGTCACTGTGCGATCCTCTAACGGTTGCCTTAATACCTCCAGCACTTGGCGCTGGAATTCAGGTAATTCATCCAGAAACAATATGCCCCGGTGGGCAAGGCTCACTTCACCCGGTTTTGGGATACCACCGCCTCCAATCAGACCAGAGGTGGATATCGTGTGGTGAGGAGAGCGAAAAGGTCTGTCTGCAATCAGGCCTTGAGGCGCTTCTTTCAACTTGCCTGCGGCACTTAATACTTTGGTGACTTCCAACGCTTCATCTTCTGACAAAGGAGGAAGGATGGAGGGTAGACGTTTGATTAACATCGTTTTGCCCGTGCCTGGCGGTCCAACGAGCAGTATATTATGCATGCCGGCTGCAGCAATCATAAGCGCGCGTTTTACATGATGCTGCCCTAGAACATCACTATAGTCGTCTGCAAATAATGGTGTTTGTCTCGTCTTCCTATCCGCCATCTTATGAGTCTTATCAGTTATAGGAGCAGCGAGGTGTGCATAATTTTTCAACACGACTGGTCCTGCATTCGAATTATTTGGTATTCCCACTGAATTAGAGGGTTGATCTGGGTTTTCCGGAGCAATATCCTGTAAATGACGAATACCAAAAACCTGGATACCTCGAATCAGTGACGCTTCCTCCACGTTATCCAAAGGTAGGAGCACGGACGTAAAGCCTTGCCGTTTGGCCAGATCCACCATGGATAAAATGCCCGGCACGGACCTGATCGAACCGTCCAACGCCAGTTCGCCAACCACTAGTGTCCGTTCCTGGGGAGGAAGTACAAGCTGGCCGCTTGTCATAAGTAAACCAATAGCAATGGCTAGATCAAAGGAAGATCCTTCCTTGCGTAGATCAGCGGGGGCCAGATTGATTGTGATCCGCTGTAAAGGATACTGATATCCGCAGTTTTTAATCGCTGCACGGACACGTTCAACGGCCTCACGAATAGCTGAATCCGGTAAACCGATGATGGATGTCTGTGGCAGACCATTAGATAAATCGGTTTCCACCTCGATCAGAACACCATCGATTCCGTACAAACACGCACTGTGTAATTTTCCGTACATAACAAAGAAACACCTCACTCGATTCTTGACTCCGCATAATACGGGCCAGTCTACGAATTAAGGTGCTTCCTCAGCTTCTATTAAGCATTTTATATAAAAGGAATCATGGAGTCAACCTGTCATTATCATTGCTGTAGTCATCTTTCCTGATCCCTGAATTTTATTTCTGGAAGGAAATCATTAAATAGCTTTGGTGAAATGGTTACGTATAAACTTTCATTATGATTATTAAATTTGACCTGAGAAATCGTGAATCTGTTCGCTGGACTTATCTATTATTGTTGTTAAATCATGGGGATGAAATGATAATTATCTAATTATATTTATATTTTACGCAATCTAATTTATCATAATTAAATTGAATAGTAAAATCATTTGTGCTCAATTATTCTGTTTTTTTTCTATTTTGTGATAGTATAGATCTATAGTTCCCGTATTATTAGGAATAGATTGCACAATAGGCAGGTGAGAAAGACATATGCAGACTGACAGTTTGAAGCTGGATAACCAATTATGCTTTGCCATATATGCTTGTTCACGTGAGATTACGAAGATGTACCAGCCTTATCTGGAGGTACTTGGCGTAACGTATTCCCAGTATTTGGTGTTGATGGTTTTATGGGAACGTGAAGAATGTACGGTTAAGGAGATCGGGGAGGCTCTCTATCTCGATTCGGGAACGTTGACACCACTTCTCAAACGTTTGCAGTCAGCAGGACTTATTAATCGCGAACGCTCGGCTCAGGACGAACGAAAAGTATTAATTACACTAACCGACTCGGGTCGTGAGTTGCGGAACAAGGCATTATCCATACCTGAATCCATTCAGGGAGATGCGTGTTTGAACAGTACAGAGTTTGAAACATTGCTGGGTCAGTTCAAAGGATTGCTGGAGAAAGTTCACGAAACCAACACCAACGCAGCCAAAAAATAAAATGTAGTTTTACATCAAGGAAACCTCAGTTTTTAGCTGAGGTTTTTTCCATAAATACCCAAGCATTCACAATATGGGATCATACTCATATCAAAATACTGTCTATTAACCATTAGTTTTTTAAGGAAAGCGTTTTAAAAACGTGTTACAATGAATTGGGCTTGAGTGAAAATAGTCAACATTTGTCTTTTGTTAGTCTACCAACCCGCCTTGTTGCAGTCATGTTGATAGGAGGATTCGAGAATGAATATCCATGAATATCAAGGAAAAGAAGTACTGAAACAGTATGGAGTTACCGTTCCAAACGGAAAGGTTGCTTATACAGTCGATGAAGCGGTCGCGGCCGCTGAGGCATTGGGCAGTCCAGTGACTGTTGTCAAAGCACAGATTCACGCAGGTGGCCGGGGTAAAGCCGGCGGCGTAAAAGTGGCAAAGAGTACGGATGAAGTTCGTGCCTATGCTTCTGAAATTCTGGGCAAAGTATTGGTAACACACCAGACTGGACCAGAAGGTAAAGAAGTGAAACGTCTTCTGATTGAAGAAGGATGCGATATCCGCAAAGAGTATTATGTGGGTGTTGTTGTGGACCGTGCCACAGGCCGTGTAGTTATGATGGCTTCCGAAGAAGGCGGTACTGAGATTGAAGAAGTAGCTGAAGCTACACCTGAGAAAATTTTCAAAGAAATCATTGACCCTGCCATTGGATTGCAAGTGTTCCAGGCCCGTAAACTGGCCTACAGCATTAAGATTCCAAATGAACTGGTGAACAAAGCTGTTAAGTTCATGCTCGCGCTGTACACTGCATTTGTCGAAAAAGATTGCTCTATTGCAGAGATCAATCCTCTCGTTGTTACCGGAGATGGAAACGTTATCGCGCTAGATGCGAAATTAAACTTTGACTCCAACGCCCTGTTCCGTCACAAAGACATTTTGGAACTGCGTGACCTGGATGAAGAGGATGAAAAAGAAATCGAAGCTTCCAAATACGACCTCAGCTACATAGCACTTGATGGCAACATCGGCTGTATGGTCAATGGTGCGGGACTTGCGATGGCAACGATGGATATTATTAAATACTACGGTGGAGACCCGGCCAACTTCCTTGACGTTGGGGGCGGTGCAACAACAGAGAAGGTGACTGAAGCATTTAAGATCATCTTATCCGATGCCAAAGTAGCTGGGATCTTTGTTAACATCTTCGGTGGCATCATGCGCTGTGATGTTATCGCCAATGGTGTTGTTGAAGCCGCGAAGCAGCTTGGCCTGACCAAACCGCTGGTTGTTCGTCTTGAAGGAACTAACGTGGAGCTTGGCAAACGTATTCTGGGTGAATCTGGCCTGAATATCGTTCCTGCTGATTCCATGGCCGATGGTGCACAGAAAATTGTTGCCCTCGTAAAATAAGTTCATTCCTTAGTACCGGAGCTGTCCGGGAATTGAAAAATAACCGTAAGGATGTGAAGCAACGTGAGTATTTTGATCGATAAAAATACAAAAGTCATTACGCAAGGCATTACGGGTTCAACGGGAATGTTCCACACGAAGGGCGCATTGGACTACGGAACCCAGATGGTAGGCGGAGTTACACCGGGTAAAGGCGGAACTAATGTGGATATCACGTTGGAAGACGGTACAGTAGCTAGTCTGCCGGTGTTCAACACTGTGCAGGAAGCGAAGGAAGCTACAGGCGCAACAGCGAGCGTCATTTACGTTCCTCCTGCATTTGCAGCAGATTCCATTATGGAAGCTGTTGATGCTGAGCTGGACCTCGTGATCTGTATTACAGAAGGTATTCCGGTTCTTGACATGATCAAGGTTGACCGCTTCATGGAAGGTAAAAATACCGTCCTGATCGGACCAAACTGTCCAGGTGTCATTACACCAGGCGAATGTAAAATCGGTATCATGCCTGGTTATATCCATATGGCAGGGCACGTAGGCGTTGTTTCCCGTAGTGGAACACTTACCTATGAAGCCGTTCATCAACTGACGACACGTGGCATTGGACAATCTTCTGCTGTAGGAATCGGGGGAGACCCTGTAAAAGGCTCCGAGTTCATTGATATCCTCAAACGGTTCAATGAAGATCCACAGACTCATGCGGTCATCATGATTGGTGAGATTGGTGGTACAGCTGAAGAGGATGCTGCAGATTGGGTACGTGAAAACATGACCAAACCGGTTGTTGGCTTTATCGGTGGCGTAACAGCGCCTCCAGGCAAACGGATGGGCCATGCTGGCGCTATTATCTCTGGCGGTAAAGGTACAGCCAAAGAGAAGATTGCGAAGCTGGAATCATGTGGAATCAAAGTAGCACCAACTCCTGCTGAGATGGGTTCGACTTTGGTGAGTGTACTTGAGGAACGCGGTATTTTGAATTTGTGCACGACACATTAATTCTTTTTCGTTATAATAGAAGAAACGGCTCGGAAATGATTTATTTCTGGTAGACCGACTATTATGGTTACGGAAAAGGTAAGCAACCTTTTGTCCTTGAACAGGGCGAAGGGTTGCTTTTTTGCGTTTTTTTTTACGGAAAAAGGGGGAGGAATTGTCTCTCATCTGCGTAAACGCTTGCATTCCGTGGTCACTTAACACACAATATGAGGGAAGATCTCTTCCCGCTTTGGGAGGTTTATGGTATGAAAGAAAGATGGATCTTGTTTGGGTTACATGAGATGGAGGGCATTGGAAAGAAAACAATCTCGAAACTGATTCTGGGACAACATGAATTACCCGAACTATTGAATTATGGGGAAAGCGACTGGGTCGCAGCAGGCTTGCGCAAAGATCAAGCTGCACGTTTGGCTAGCCAATTTACTATCGACTGGATCGAGAGTAAAAGAGAACACGTTTACAATCAGGGGATAGAGGTTATTACTTATCTGGATCAGAATTATCCCATATTAATGAAGGAAACCGTTCAGCCTCCCTGGGTAATGTATGCTCGAGGGGATGTTAGTTTGCTTCACAATTCGTCTATTGCCATGGTGGGAACTCGTATGCCAACCGTGTATGGGCGCAAAGTTGGAGAAAAGCTTGCAGAGCAATTATGCAATGCAGGACTGACGATTGTAAGCGGGCTTGCCCGCGGTATTGATAGCGTATGTCATGAGGCAGTACTACGTGCCAAAGGAAAAACGATTGCAGTATTTGGAACAGGGATTGATAATATATACCCACCCGAAAATACAAGCCTCGCTGAACGAATCGCGGAGACAGGGCTGCTTTTGTCGGAATATCCACCAGGTACGAGAGCGCGCCAGGGATTATTTCCGGAACGGAATCGAATCATTGCCGGTCTGACACTGGGAACATTGGTTGTTGAGGCTGACATTCGCAGTGGTTCACTCATTACAGCAGATGCTGCGCTTGAAGCAGGCAGGGATGTATTTGCAGTCCCTGGACCTATTACATCGCCGAAAAGTCGGGGAGCACACAATCTTATCCGTCAAGGGGCCAAATTGGTCACTTGTGCAGCAGATGTATTGGAAGAGTATCGATTGGGCTTGCCAAATGCAGAACAACTTCCTTACAATAGAGGACGTTCGACCGAAACAAGCGAGCCTTCCAGGCGTGGGATATTCGCTGAGGTTAAGCTCTCTCCAGATGAACAACGTGTGATTTATCTGTTGGAACAGGGAGAACAATCATTGGATCAACTGGTTGAGCTGCTTGGTTGGGATTTTGGACATTTGCATTCAGTTCTGTTATCTTTAATCATAAAAAAGCAGATTAGCCAATTACCAGGCACTAAATACGCGAGGGTATGACGAAGCTACAACTTACGTAGTGCGTGGAAATATATAATTAGCAGAAGTTATTAACTATGCATAAGCTTACAGAAACAGTTTCATGACAGTTTCATGACTGAGAGGAGGATGAACCTATGGCGGATGCACTCGTAATCGTGGAGTCGCCCTCAAAGGCGAAGACGATAGGCAAATATTTAGGCAGCAAGTTCATCGTAAAAGCTTCGATGGGGCATATTCGCGATTTGCCAAAGAGTCAGATCGGCGTTGAGGTAGAGAATGATTTTAATCCGAAATATATTACGATCCGCGGCAAAGGTTCAATTTTGAAAGAACTGAAGGATGCACGGAAGAAAGTGAAAAAAGTGTATCTCGCAGCTGACCCGGATCGCGAAGGTGAGGCTATCGCATGGCATTTGGCCCATGCCCTTGAACTGGACGATACGGCAGATTGCCGGGTAGTATTTAATGAAATTACAAAACAGGCGGTCAAAGATGCGTTCAAAACGCCGCGGAAAATCAATATGGATTTGGTTAACGCGCAGCAGGCAAGACGTATTCTGGATCGGCTCGTTGGATATAAAATTAGTCCGTTATTATGGAAGAAAGTGAAAAAAGGTTTGTCTGCAGGCCGGGTTCAGTCCGTGGCTGTTAAAATCATTTTAGATCGTGAAAATGAAATTGATGATTTTGAGCCGGAAGAATACTGGAGCATTACCGCCAAGCTGACAGCAGACGGCAATCCGTTTGAAGCCAAGTTTCATAAACTGAACGGGGCCAAAACAGAGCTGGGCAGTGAAGAGGAAGTGCAAGCGATCCTGAAACAGATCGAAGGTGCAGACTTTACGATCAAGGAAGTTAAAGAGAAAGAACGGAGCCGTAATCCCTCCGCCCCGTTTACGACAAGTTCTCTGCAACAGGAAGCGGCGCGTAAATTGAATTTCAGAGCTTCCAAGACGATGTCGGTCGCCCAACAACTATATGAAGGTGTAGACCTTGGAAAAGAAGGCACAGTAGGTCTCATCACGTATATGCGTACGGACTCCACACGAATTGCGGCATCTGCACAAGAAGAAGCCAAAGAATATATCGTTGGTAAGTATGGTGAGCCATTTGCACCTGAGACTCCACGAAACTATTCCAAAAAAGCAGCTAATGCTCAGGATGCGCATGAAGCGATTCGTCCAACTTCAATTCTGCGTGACCCTGACTCAATCAAGTCATTCATGAGTCGCGATCAGTTCCGGTTGTACAAACTGGTATGGGAACGTTTTGTTGCGAGCCAGATGTCTTCGGCTATCCTGGATACACTCTCTGTAGATATTGCTGCGGGGGACACCATTTTCCGTGCAGCAGGTTCGAAGGTACGATTCCAAGGTTTCATGAAGGTATATGTTGAAGGAAACGACGATGGTACAACCGATGAAGATCGTCTGTTGCCCCCGTTGAAAAGTGGAGATGTGCTTGAGAAGCAGGAGATTGAGCCAAAACAGCATTTTACACAACCGCCACCCCGATATACGGAGGCAAGGTTGGTTAAGACGCTTGAGGAATTGGGTATAGGGCGTCCGAGTACATATGCGCCAACACTGGAGACCATTCAGAAGCGCGGATATGTTGCAATTGAGGAAAAGAAATTCATGCCGACCGAGCTGGGTGAACTGGTCATCGAACAGATGGAAGAGTTTTTCCCGGAAATCCTGAATGTAGAGTTCACCGCAAACATGGAAGGTGATCTTGACCATGTGGAGGAAGGTTCGGAGGATTGGGTCAAGGTACTCGCAGAATTCTATGAATCTTTTGAGAAACGCCTTGAGTTTGCGGAAGAAGAAATGAAAGAAATCGAGATTGAAGACGAAGTATCCGATGAGATCTGTGAGAAGTGCGGCAAACCGCTGGTTTATAAACTCGGACGTTTTGGCAAGTTTCTTGCGTGCTCGGGCTTCCCTGATTGCCGGAATACCAAACCGATTATCAAGGATATCGGCGTGACTTGTCCGAAGTGTAAGGAAGGTCATGTTGTTGAGCGTCGTAGCAAAAAAGGACGTATTTTCTACGGTTGTGACAAATATCCTGAATGTGATTTTGTCTCATGGGACAGACCTTCAGCCAAACCATGTCCAAGTTGCGGATCGCTAATGATTGAAAAGCGGAACAAAAAGGGAGCACGATTGCAGTGTACTTCATGTGATCATCAGGAGCCGGTGGATGAACCGGATGACGAATCAGCAGATTAGTATATATGTGAATCAATACAATTATAGTGAAATATGAAATTGCTTTATGGGGGTAAATGATTTTGACGAATGAACAACAAGTAACCGTTATTGGTGCCGGGCTGGCAGGAACAGAAGCGGCCTGGCAGATTGCAAGTCGCGGCGTACGCGTGAAATTATACGAGATGAGACCTGTTGTGAAAACGCCAGCCCATCATACGGATAAATTTGCAGAACTGGTATGTAGCAACTCGCTTCGTGCGAATGGATTGACCAATGCAGTGGGTGTGTTAAAAGAAGAAATGAGAATGCTCAATTCTCTCGTATTGTCAGCAGCAGACAAACATGCAGTTCCCGCAGGTGGGGCACTTGCTGTGGACCGGGATGGATTTTCAGGTGAGATTACATCCACGTTGCACCAGCATCCGCTCATCGAAGTGGTGAATGAGGAATTAACTTCTCTGCCGGAAGATGGCATCGTTGTTGTTGCAACGGGGCCGCTGACCTCACCTGCCTTGTCTGAGCAAATCAAGGCACTAATGGGGGAAGAGTATTTCTACTTCTATGATGCAGCTGCACCGATCATCGAAAAAGATTCAATTGATATGAATAAAGTGTATCTGGCTTCCCGTTATGATAAGGGTGAAGCGGCATATCTGAACTGTCCGATGACAGAAGAAGAGTTTGATGTCTTCTATGAAGCTCTCATTACTGCTGAAGTCGCTCAATTGAAAGAGTTCGAGAAAGAAATCTACTTTGAAGGCTGTATGCCAATCGAAGTGATGATGAAACGCGGAAAACAGACGGCTCTGTTTGGTCCGATGAAACCGGTAGGTCTGGTTAACCCTCATACAGGAGAGTTGCCACATGCGGTTGTTCAGCTTAGACAGGACAATGCAGCTGGAACCCTGTATAACTTGGTGGGCTTCCAGACGCATCTGAAATGGGGAGAACAGAAACGTGTCTTTTCCCTTATTCCTGGACTTGAAAATGCAGAGTTCGTTCGTTATGGCGTAATGCACCGTAATACATTTATTAACTCTCCTAAACTGCTTCTTCCGACGTATCAGTTTAAAGAGCGTCCAAACCTGTTCTTTGCAGGTCAGATGACGGGTGTAGAAGGATATGTGGAATCTGCTGCATCAGGGCTGATTGCCGGCATGAACGCAGCCAAAGCAGCACTTGGGCAGGAACTGGTGGTATTGCCCGTAGAAACAACACTTGGCAGTATGGCTCAGTATATTACAACTGCTGACTTCAAGCACTTCCAACCAATGAACGCAAACTTTGGTTTGCTGCCGAAGCTTGAAACGAAGATTCGTAACAAAAAGGAAAAAAATGAAGCTCTTGCACAGCGTGCCCTGGATGGCATCACCAGTTTTGCTGCGGCAGAAGGTCTAACTGTTCCGGAACGCGTATAAATTATTCGTGGGAGGATGCTGATATCATGGATATGTCATTTCATGCTACAACGATCTGTGCTGTTCGTCATAATGGTAAGGCTGCAATCGCAGGAGATGGTCAGGTGACCATGGGCCAAAGTGTTGTGATGAAGAATACAGCCAAGAAGGTAAGACGTTTGTACCGCGGACAGGTTGTTGCTGGCTTTGCTGGTTCTGTGGCGGATGCGATCACCCTGTTTGAGAAATTCGAAGGTAAGCTCGAGGAGCACCATGGTAACTTGCAACGTGCTGCTGTAGAGCTTGCCAAGGATTGGCGTCAGGATCGGATCTTGCGTAAGCTTGAGGCACTGTTGATTGTGATGGACAAATCAGGTATGCTGCTCATTTCAGGCGGCGGGGAGATAATTGAACCGGATGATGACGTTATTGCTATCGGATCAGGTGGAAACTTTGCCTTATCTGCTGCGCGTGCGTTGAAACGTCATGCAGTAAACCTGGAAGCGAAAGATATTGCGCGTGAATCACTTCAGATTGCCTCGGAGCTATGTGTATATACCAATAATAATATTATTGTAGAAGAGTTATAAGCCAAAGAAATCTCCCGTAGTGGAGCATGATTCTGTAATCTGCTCCAGGACGTCTAGGGGATTCTTTGTCCTTGTTAGGAAAAATAAATTCAACATACTGGTAGGAGGGAAGCAATATGAATACTCAAGCGTTAACACCGAGACAGATTGTTGCAGAGCTTGACAAGTATATTGTAGGTCAAAAGAAAGCTAAAAAATCGGTAGCTGTAGCCCTTCGTAATCGATATCGGCGTAGCCTTTTGCCTGAGCACACTCAGGACGACATTGTGCCTAAAAATATCTTGATGATTGGACCTACCGGTGTGGGTAAAACGGAAATCGCCCGTCGCCTTGCTAAACTGGTAGGTGCGCCATTTGTGAAAGTGGAAGCTACCAAGTTCACTGAAGTAGGTTACGTTGGCCGTGACGTTGAATCGATGGTGCGTGATCTGATTGAGACATCACTGCGGATGGTGAAGCTGGAGCGGACTGAAAAAGTGAAGGACAAAGCTGAAGAAGCTGCCAATGAGCGAATTGTACATATTTTGGCTCCTTCACAGTCTAAGTCCAAGAGTCAGCGTAATCCCTTTGAGATGATCTTTGGTAATAATGGCAACAACGTTCAGGAACAGGATGAGCCAGAACCAGATACCGGGGTTGCCGAACGCCGCCGTAAGATCAAGTTTGATCTGTTGTCCGGCAAGTTGGAGGATGACATCATTGAGATTGATGTCGAAGACACTGCGCCTAACATGATGGACATGTTTGCTGGTCAAGGTAATGATCAGATGGGCATGAACATGCAGGAGATGTTTGGTAGCTTGTTGCCTCGTCGTACGAAAAAGCGCAAGCTCGCTATCAAAGAAGCTCGCAAAGTGTTGATCCAGGAAGAAGCAGGCAAATTGATCGATATGGATGATGTTACACAAGAGTCCATTCGCCGGGCGGAGCAGACAGGTATCATTTTCATAGATGAAATCGACAAGGTTGCCAGTCAAGGACGCGGTAGTGGACCCGATGTATCCCGTGAGGGTGTGCAACGTGACATTCTGCCTATCGTAGAGGGCTCTACAGTGATGACGAAATATGGCCCTGTCAAAACGGATTATATTCTGTTTATGGCAGCTGGCGCATTCCATGTCGCCAAACCCTCTGATTTGATTCCTGAGCTTCAGGGACGCTTCCCAATTCGTGTGGAACTAAGCAGTCTAACACTGGAGGAGTTTGTATCCATTCTGACTGAACCCCAAAATGCACTGACCAAGCAGTATGTTGATCTGTTGCGCACAGAGAATATTGAGATTGAGTTCTCGGATGAGGCTATTCGCGAGATTGCCAAATTGGCTGAATCCGTCAATCAAAATACAGAAAATATAGGTGCACGTCGATTGCATACGATTCTTGAGAAGCTTTTGGAGGATTTATCCTTTGAGGCACCTGAGCTTACACTGGAACGTATGGTGATTACTCCGGAGTATGTCCGGGAGAAATTAAATGATATTGCGCTTGATCGTGATTTGAGTCAGTATATCCTGTAACATGCGGCTGCGGCTAGTAATGTAGTTGTTAAAATGATGTTATAAATGAACGGTATGCAAGAGAGTAGAGAACATTTGTGTGATCGACAAAGGGAAGCGATCCTTTAACGAATCACAAAGGCCCTCTTACTTAACGCATATCGTTTATTTTTGTTTCTATCTAAAGGATTTTGATGTTACAACCGATAAAAGATGTGTGGTTGTTATACGGATCGACAAAACCTAGGACTTGTGCCGCATGTATCCGGAGTTAAAACCTATCGGAGTGGTAGTTATTCTTCCATTCCATACCCAATGATTCCCATTAAAAGAATTTTCCTTATTCCAAGTCTGGTCATCGGTTTAGTCGACAGATTGGTAAATGTTGCGTAAATGCGCAAAATGATGAATTGTTGAAAAGTTTGAAGCCACTAATTGTTTTCTTAAAATTAAAATATATAGACCCCACTGAATTGTTAAGAAAGTGTTGTGTGGGCAAGACGAGTTTTCTTTATTCTTGAAAGATAATTTGTCAATTGATTAATATACAGCTTTGTATGTATACCTATCATATTGTCCTTAAACCCTTAGTATGACGGCAAAAAATTCTAACATTATCAACTATGAAATATTCGGAAATATACATAATTACGGGCGTTATAAGCTCATGCTGAGACTCGAATTTTTTTTTTTATTTTAAGAATGTTAAAGAACAATAAGGGAGAGTATTAACATACTTTTGTTTTGGGCCCGAACATTTACGAAAAAATTCATAATTTGCAGAAAATACACAAAAAGCCCCGTCTTTCAGAAAAGATAGGGCTTTTTTCTTATTGTAATAAATCCCAAACTCGAAGAAACTTATGTTATACGACAACATCAGAGTTAATTCTACTTAAGTCCTAGAAAACCGTGTAAAGACGAATGTTTTTGTCGAAAAAAACATAAGAATTTTTAAGGGAAAAGATACAATCTTTTTCCATAACTTCTAAAGAGAGGAGGGAGATTGTGAATCTTTTAAACGATATCAGCTTTAAAAGATTACAAGGTGCACTCGATGCGTCCAATATCAGACAACGAACAATTGCTGACAACATCGCGAACGCCGACACCCCGTATTTCAAGCGCTCGGACGTTTCTTTTGAAGAAATGTTGCAAGGGCAAATGAATGGAGATATGCCTGTTCTTAAGGGTAAAGTAACTGATGCAAGGCATTTTGTCATAGGTCCTTCCTCTTCCGTACCCACGCCAGTAGTTAATATGGACCAGTCAACCTCCATGAATAACAACGAAAACAATGTCGATATAGACAGAGAAATGAGTCTTCTGGCGGAGAATCAGTTACGTTATAACGCTTATATTCAGCAAGTGAACGAACAAATTAAAATCATGCGTGTTGGCGTGGAAGGGAGATAACCTAAATTGAACATTAGTAATAGTTTTAGTATCAGTAGCTCAGCTCTGACAGCCCAACGGTTGCGGATGGACGTAATATCTTCCAACATTGCCAACGCAGAGACTACGCGCGCGAGCGTATCCAATGGTGAAGCGGTCCCTTACAAACGTAAAATGGTTGTGCTTGAGCCGAATAAAACGTCATTTGGTACGATGCTGCAAAATCAGATGAGAGGTAGCGGTTCAGGAGATGGCGTAAGAGTAACGGAGATTCGCGAGGATCAGTCACCTCTGAAGCCTGTGTATGACCCTTCTCATCCGGATGCAAACGCAGAAGGATATGTATTTATGCCTAATGTAGATATTGCGAAAGAAATGGTCGACATGATCTCTGCTTCGCGTTCATATGAAGCAAACGTAACAGCACTGAATTCAACCAAAGCGATGATCTCCAAAGCTTTGGAGATTGGAAGATAATCTGCTTAGAAATGAAAATAAGAAAAATACAAACCAGGGATGAAGGGGAGGGACATTAATGATTCAGAACAACATGTTTAGCACACAGGGGATACAACCGCTACAGATGAAGAGTGCAACCGAAAGTAAGCCTTCTACACCAGCCGAAACCATTCAGAGCTTCGGTACATACTTACAGAATGCATTAGGGTCCGTTGCAGCACAGGAGGCTCAATCGCATGAAATGTCGAATCAATTTTTGGTCGGCAAAGCGAATGTGGATCAGGTGATGATTGCTTCCGAACAGGCCTTGTTAAGCCTACAACTCACAACTCAAGTCCGAAACAAAGTGGTCGAAGCATACCAAGAAGTTATGCGAACGCAGTTATAAAATAACCTACTTGCGCTTCGATAATAGCGCTGATCATTACAACAAAGCAGCTGCGATGCTGCTCCTGATCGTCAACCTATGAAACGGCTAGGGTTGAGTAAGGACAGACTAAGCAAAGTTTCGGATGGGGTGACAGAGTGAATGAGAGAATCGCCCAGTACAGGGATAAGGCATCCCAGTATTGGAATAGTTTTAGCAAAAAGCAAAAAGTATTATTTATATCCACCTTCCTGTTCCTGATTTTGGCTGCAGTTGTACTCACGATGCAATTGTCCAAAACGGAATATGAAGTTGCTTTTACAGATTTGAATGCAAGTGATTCAGCGGGCGTGATCAGTTATCTCGATTCATCTAGCATTCCATACAAATTAAGTTCAGATGGCAAGACCATATCCGTACCGAGTACAAGTGTTGCAATTGCAAAAGTGAATGTTGGATCTCAAGGGATTATTCAGAATGGTTCATTAGGGTATAAGTCATTCGAGGAGTCATCATCCCCCATCGGGATGACGGATAAAGAGTTTGATGTAAAGTACAACAACGCTATAAACGGAGAAGTTGAACAGTTACTTCAGCGGATGCAAGGGATACAGGATGCTAAAGTACTGGTTAATATGCCGAAAGATAACATCTTTGCTGGTTTGGAAGAACAAGACAAAGCATCAGCATCGGTAGCTCTCCAATTCAAACCGGGTTATCATCCAAATCAGGCAGCGGTAGATGGCTACTTTAACTTGGTTAAGACTGCAATTCCTAATCTGCCTGTTGAGAACATCACAATTACAAACACAGATGAAGCAGAATTGATCCCAACTGCCCGAGGTGGCAGTGGCGGGTTGTCTTCCGAAGTTCAAGAGAACATGGCACTACAGAAAAAGTTTGAAAACGATGTCCGTAATAACGTAAAACAATTCCTTTCCCAGATTGTAGGCGAAGACAAAGTTAATGTTTTGGTAGCCTCCAAGCTTAATTTTGACAAAGAAACACGTAAGGAAAATCTGGTCACACCTGTTGATGTAGATAATATGAAAGGCATCGAGATCAGTGTGCAGGAGATTCAAAAGAGCTACACTGGCGCAAGCAATCCAACAGGTGGTGTTGCTGGCACAGGACAAGAGGAAGTTCCGGGTTACCCATCATCTGATGCAACCGGTAACTCTACCTCCGAAGAATCATCAAGCACTATAAACTACGATGTTAATCGAATCGCTAAGGATATTATTTCCAGTCCGTATACTGTAAAAGACTTAACCATTAACGTTGCAGTTGAACCACCGAATGGAGAAACAGAATTACAGGGACCGGTTCAGGACGCAATTGAGAACATTTTGGTTAACATTGTTCGTGCTTCACTGGCAGACTCAGGCACTGTAATAAGTGACGCCGATCTGACAAAGAAAGTTTCAGTCATGTCACAAGGCTTCCAGACTGCCTCTGCAGACAATACAGGTTTCCAGCTTTCCTCAACGATGATGTGGGGTGGAGGCGCACTCATAGCGGCATTGATCGCAGCGGTAGTTATTTTGTTAGTACGCCGTCGCCGCAAACAAAACGAAGTCGAAGAAGAAGAGATTCCTCTTCCAATAGCAACAGAGTTCCCGTCCATTACGCTGGACAGTGTAACGAACGAAAGTCAGGTGCGCAAACAATTGGAGAGTTTGGCCAAGAAAAAGCCAGACGAATTCGTCAATCTGCTGCGTACATGGCTGGCTGACGAATAGAGGTGAGCGCATTGGCAAAGGCAAGCAGTCAAGGTTTGACTGGCAAACAAAAAGCAGCAATATTGTTGATTACATTAGGTCCGGAAGTATCGGCTCAGATATTCAAACATCTGCGTGATGAGGAGATTGAGCAACTTACGTTGGAGATTGCCAACGTTCGCAAAGTTGATTCTTCCGAAAAGGATATGATCATGGCCGAGTTTCACCAGATCTGTCTGGCGCAGGAATATATCTCTCAGGGCGGTATCAATTACGCCAGAGAAATCCTGGAGAAAGCTCTGGGTTCATCAAAAGCACTTGAAGTCATTAATCGTTTGACAGCTACGCTGCAAGTCAGACCATTTGACTTTGCGCGCAAAGCAGATCCGAATCAAATTTTGAACTTTATTCAGAATGAAAGCCCGCAAACGATTGCCCTGGTTCTGTCTTACCTGCAATTCGAACAGGCAGCAGCGATTCTATCATCCTTGCCACAAGAGAAACAGGCAGATGTCGCTCGCCGGGTGGCTGTTATGGATAGTACTTCGCCGGAAGTCATCTCTCAAGTGGAGCGGGTTCTGGAACAGAAGTTATCCTCTACCGTAACGCAGGATTACACCAATGCAGGTGGTATCGAATCGATCGTTCAGATTCTGAACGGAGTCGATCGGGGTACAGAACGTACCATTTTGGACTCGCTTGAAATTCAGGATCCAGAGCTTGCAGAGGAAATCAAAAAACGCATGTTTGTATTCGAAGATATCGTCAATGTGGATGATCGTTCGATTCAGCGCATTATTCGGGATATCGACAACGCAGATTTGCAGTTGGCACTCAAAGTGGCAAGCGAAGAAGTTCGGGATGCCGTGTTCCGGAATATGTCGAAACGGATGTCCGAGACATTCAAAGAAGAGATGGAATTCATGGGACCTGTGCGATTGCGTGATGTTGAGGAAGCTCAGACACGTATCGTAGGAACGATACGCAGATTGGAAGAAGCCGGTGAGATCATTATCGCACGCGGTGGAGGAGATGATATCATTGTCTAATTTGATTAAATCTTTCCAGTATGTACCCGTTGATGACCGTAAAAAACTTGAAAATCATCATCATTATGGTGGTGCTGAGGAGTCTGAAACGGAATTATACGGTGATAGTGCTGAAGGTTCTGAGGCAGAAACGCTTCAAGCACGCGTGGACGAAGAAACACAACGTCTCACCGCAGAAATGCTGGAAGATGCCAAGGAGTTTGCAGAAAAGCAAGTACGTGAAGCTTCAGAAGAGGCAGAGCGCATGCTTCAAGAGGCCCGTGAACAGATCGACAGCTGGTGGCAGGAACAACGACAACAGGATGAACATCTGACTGAAGCGCTTCGTTCACAAGGTTTCCAACAGGGTTTTGAGGAAGGCAAAGTACAAGCTGAACTGGATCTCCAGGTGCAGATCGAAAAGATGATGATTGAAGCCCAGGAAGTGCTCAAGGAAGCTTATGTAGCTAAAGATCAGATCATTCAGGAAGCCGAACCGTTCCTCGTGGAGCTCGCTTGCGGGATCGCTGAGAAAGTCATTGATAAGCAACTTACCATTGAACCCGATCATACATTGGAACTGATTCGTCAGAGTTTGTCACGTAAACGGGAGCAGGGTTTGATCACACTCTGTGTGGCACCTGATCAGTTTACTTTTGTACAGGCAGCTCGTGAAGAATTGTCTCTATCTATTGACTCTCAGGCAGAATTGCAGATTTTGCCTGATTCAACGGTCAAAGATAAGGGATGTGTCATTCGTTCTTCGTTCGGAAGTGTAGATGCGAGAATTGATACACAGCTTGCTGAGATTAAAAAAGAACTGGTCCGCATAGCACTTGAGGATGAGGAGCGAAAAAATCAACATGAAGGTTCTTAGTTCACAGCGATATATGGAACATTTGCGCCAATTCGATCCTGTTCGTATTAACGGCAAAGTTACTCAGGTCATTGGTCTTATGGTGGAGTCAGAAGGGCCAGATGCAAGTATCGGTGACGTATGTTATATCTATCCTGGTAAATCGGCTAAGCCTCTTCAGGCCGAAGTTGTTGGGTTTCGAGATAACAAAGTGCTGCTTATGCCACTGGGTGAACTTCAATCCATCGGTCCTGGTTGCGATGTAGTAGGTACGGGTAAACCACTCGGCGTTCAGGTAGGCTCCGAATTGCTCGGTAAAGTATTGGACGGACTTGGACAACCGCTGGACGGTTCCCTCCTTCCATCCAGAATGCCGATGTACTCTACCTCCAATACACCGGTTAATCCAATGGATCGTCCGCGTGTACTTGAAACGATGGGTGTTGGTGTAAGAGCTATCGACGGATTGTTGACCGTAGGTAAGGGACAGCGTGTAGGTATTTTTGCCGGTTCTGGTGTTGGTAAGAGTACATTGATGGGCATGATTGCTCGTAATACAGCAGCAGATGTCAATGTCATCGCGCTTGTGGGTGAGCGTGGACGTGAGGTGCGCGACTTTATTGAACGGGATCTGGGTCCGGAAGGACTGGAACGCTCCGTAGTCATTGTTGCAACTTCAGATCAGCCTGCCCTGATTCGGATTAAGGGAGCAGTTATTGCGACCACTATTGCAGAGTATTTCCGAGATCGTGGAATGAACGTGATGCTCATGATGGATTCGGTAACTCGATATGCGATGGCACAAAGGGAAGTTGGTCTGGCCGTAGGTGAACCTCCGGCAATGAGAGGATATACGCCATCGGTTTTTGCAAGTTTGCCCAAACTGCTTGAACGGGCAGGCACAGGGCCTACGGGTTCGATTACAGCCTTTTACACCGTTCTGGTTGATGGAGATGACATGAACGAACCAATCGCGGATGCGGTAAGGGGTATTCTGGATGGACACATTGTGTTAAATCGATCCATTGCAAATAAAGGTCATTTTCCAGCGATTGATGTGTTAGCCAGCATAAGCCGTGTTATGAAGGATATTGCTCCGGAAGAGCAGCTGGAAGCCGTTAATAATATGAAACGTTTGATGGCTGTGTACAAAGAATCGGAAGATTTGATCAATATTGGAGCTTACCAGCGGGGATCAAATGCAGCCATAGATGAATCGATAGACCAGATTGATAGTATATGGAACTTTACCAAGCAGAAAGTCGACGAGAAAGTCACTTTAAGTGAAGTACAGGAACGTTTGATTCTTGAATTTGCAAGGAGATGAATGGGTAAACGATGAAATTTCGATATCATTTCCAGAAAGTTGTTGACCTGAAGAGTAATGAAAAAACACAGGCAGAGTGGATGTTATCCACAGCGATCGGTAAACTTCAGACGGAGGAAGAACATCTGATACAACTTCTTAATGATAGAAGTAATCTGATCGGCATTATCCAATCTGCTACGGAAAATACAGCGTCTGTAAACAGTCTGCAGGAGATGCAGCGTTATGTACATCATCTTGACGAGTGCATTTCACGCAAAAACAGTGATGTTAAACATGCTCAGGTCAACGTGCAACGGAATCAGACGTTTCTGAACGGTAAGATGGTTGATGAAAAAGTATGGCTTGGAGCGAGAGACAAGGCCAAGATCAAATTTCAGCAGGAGATGCTCCTCCGGGAACAGAACGATCTGGACGAGATGGCTACTGTACGCTTCGCTGCCAAAGCCGGACGCGAAGTTGTCTCGTGAAGGAGGAATAAACGATGGCTGTTAAAGATGATAGCGACATGGAAAAAGAGTCGGGAGGCGGTTGGGAAAAGTTTCTGATGATTTCAATCCCGATTGTATTCACCGTAGTATTGCTAGGTGTACTACTTACGCTGTTTAATGTAGATATTCGTAATAATTTGTTTGAATTCGCCAACAAGATACCGGTAGTCAAGGAATGGGTACCTGATCCTGTACTGGATCCGGAGAAGGAGAAGCTGGAGAAGAGTGAGCAGCAGGTTGAAAGTGCTGAAGCCACAATCGAAAAGCTGAAATCCCAAGTAACTGCCAAAGAAACAGAGCTCAAGGCAGCACAGGAAGCGACAACAACTGAAGCAAAGAAGGCCACGGACCTTCAGAAGAAGTTGGATGATGCGGAAAAAGCGGCTGAAACGGCTACAGCAGCAACGCCGGAAACGGAATCTGATTATCAGAAACAAATCAAAGATTTGGCTAAAATGTATGCTGACATGAGCCCAAGCAAAGCTGCACCGATTTTGCAAAATATGACGAATGAGGAAATGGTATTGTTGTTGAATGCCATGCAGTCATCTGCTCGGACCAAGGTGCTTGAAAAGATGGACCCGAAAACAGCAGCCGATGTCACCATGATGATGAAGGATGCCAAACCGTCCGGGGATCTGGCGCTGGATGCGCTGCAATCCAGATTGAAGAAAGAAACCACAGCAACTTCAACTGCATCCACAACCACAAGCAAAAACCTGGATAAAAACCAGCTTAGTCAAACATTTGCTTCGATGTCTGCTTCAAGTGGTGCCAAGTTATTATTGGAAACATACAAGTTAAGTCCTGACAAAACATTGACCATCCTGAATTCAGTAGATGATGCAACACGCTCTCAATTGCTTGAGAACATGTCTTCAGAGGACTCGGTTGAAACTGCAAAAATTTTGAACAAATTAATGGGCAACAAGTAGATCGGATTACACTGTTTAACCGAGAGGAGGTGAAAATAAAATGTCGATTGTATATCAAATGGCATCCACAGCAACTGTAAAAGCAACAGGAGCAGGTCAGACAACCGGAGCACAATCGAAAGGTTCAGCTGCAGGTGCTAGCGGTGAATTTCTCCAAACTCTTGCACAATCGCTATCTGGAGGAAACACAGAAGGTGATAGTTCAAGCGCTACTGGAAGTTTAACTGCCAATCCGTTGTTGTTTTCCTTTGCTACAAGTGAAGAAGGAGAAGCGGCATCAATCACAGCTATACTGAATTCGTTGTTCACGGACTTGGATTCACTTGACGAAGCTTTGGAAAATGACCCAGCTCTACTTGCAGGTATGCAAACTCTGATTCAACAGATGTATACACAATTAACTAATCCTTCAGGTACTAATGCAGAAGGTTCCGACGAGTCTTCGAACGGAGCGGAAAGCGTAAAAACAGTACCCGCAATTGAACTGTCGCAGCATCCGGCAGCAGTACGTTTTGTTCTGCAAGATATGCTTACACAATTAGTAGCTGGAATGAATGATCCTGAGAGTAACGTTGCGAAGAACGCTCCTGAATTCAAACATTTGTTACAATCTCTGCAGAGTCAGCTTCAAGAGGCTGGAGTGGATACCACTAGTAACAAAGGATGGACTGAACTGAAATCCATACTGGATACATTGACTGCAGTTAAGGATCAGATTGCACAGGTCGCTCCAAGTACTAGGCTTCAAACATCCAAACAGGATTCGGTCGTACCACAAGTTCTTGTTGCGGCAGTGGCGAATTCTGGAACCCAAGTGAAAGCTGAGGTTGAGACAACATCTACTTCAAATGCAGGTGGAGAAGTGGAACACTCAACCATCATTACTGCAGGAGAGCTGTCCTTGCGTTCATCAGGTACTACAGCAGGAAAACCGGCTGAACCTGTAATGCAAACATCACAGTTTGCCAAGGAAATGACACAGTTTGTTGTTAATAAGCTGGATATTGTCCAGCAAAAAGGATTTTCCGAGGCGACCATCTCACTTCGGCCTGAGCATCTAGGTAAATTGGATGTTCAAATTACCTTGCAGAACGGGCAGTTGGTTGCACGGTTTATGACTGAACATACGATGGCTAAAGACATGCTTGAACAACAAATGACGCAGCTACGTTCTTCACTTCAAGCCCAGGGAATTCAAGTGGAACGACTTGAGGTTACCCAGAACAGTTCAATCGGATCACAGATGTATCAGGACGGAGGCCGTCAGCCGGGAAGTAACTCTCAGCAACAACGCCGTTCGCGTGAGCGTGAGGAACAATCGGATGATGCTATAGCTACAGCAGGGATTCAAGAAGAATTGCGTAACTGGCGTAGCGAGCAAGTCGAAGGAAACGAATTACAGAGAGATACGTTTAGTGCTGAGGCTTAAATAGAAATGAGGTGAGTAAATGGCTAATGAAAATGTTTCAATGAATAATACCTGGCCGAACTATTCGGCAGCCAATAAAGCAACCACAAGTGCTGCAACAAAAGAATTGGGTAAAGATCAGTTTCTAAAAATCCTGATTACCCAGCTGCAAAATCAAGACCCGATGCAGCCAATGGAGGATAAGGAATTTATCGCTCAAATGGCACAGTTCAGCTCAGTGGAACAACTGGTCAATATTTCTACGCAGCTTAAAACATTGAACCAGTCCCTTGGTGCTGTATCCGGTATGATTGGCATGGAGGTAAGTTGGCTTTCTTCTAATAAAGATGATAACGGAACTCTTCGTCAGGGTATTGTAGATTCCATCATTGTAAGAGATAGCGTTCAATACGCAAAAGTGGGCAACGACGAGATTAAGCTGGATGAGATCATTCAGGTGAATTATCCAAAACAGGCAGAAGAGAGTCAAACTCCGGTACAGAACGTTCAGGATGTAACTCCTGAAACGAACGAGAGCCAGGAAGTTGAATCATCCGCTGAAACGGGTGATACAGAAGATAGCGGGAAAACGATATGAGTGATCGCATAACGGTTGGACAATTATACGCAGGCCCGATTACACCGAATATGCTTCAAAGACCCAAAACGGGAGAAGCTTCGGCTATACCCGAAAAACCTTTTGCAAAGGTGCTGGAAGATAATCTTCTGAAATTGAGCAATCATGCTGCCAAACGATTGGAACAGCGTGGTATTGAACTCAAGACCGAGCAAATGGAACAGATTGGTTCTGCTTTGGACAAAGCTGCTGCCAAAGGAGCCAAAGAGTCATTGATTTTAATGCAGGATATGGCTTTTATCGTCAATGTCAAAAATCGTACTGTGGTTACAGCTATGGATAGTGAGAGCATGAAGAATAATGTGTTCACTCAGATTGATAGTGCCGTAATCATTTCTTGACCGGCTGGCCCTTCTCGGGAGCCGGAATGCCGCTGACCGACTGATGCGGTAACCAAATGAAGACTGGGAGGATTTTTAAAAATGTTGAAATCAATGTACTCAGGCGTTTCCGGGATGCGGGGTTTCCAAACAAAACTCGACGTAATTGGTAACAATATTGCGAACGTAAACACGGTTGGCTTCAAAGGCAGTCGGGTTATGTTCAAAGATATTATGAGCCAAACTACGGCAGGGGTAACTGCCCCAACTGATGCTCCATCTGGTGGTGTGAATGCAAAGCAAATCGGTTTGGGTGTATCTGTGGGATCTATAGATACACTGCATCTCGCAGGAAGCCCAATGACTACAAACAATCCGACAGACTTACGTATTAACGGAGATGGCTTTTTTCTTGTCTCCCTGGGTGGAGATCAGGAAATTCCTTACTTGACACGTGCAGGGGATTTCCATGTTGATGCTGCTCGAAATCTTGTAACTTCAGATGGTTTGTTCGTCTTAAGTAGTGAGGGAGAGCCCATTACAATTGGGGATGATGTTGTTTCATTCACAATCGGACAGAACGGTATGATTAATCAGACAATGGCTGATGGAACAATCGAAGGCGATACTCAAATTGGAATAGGGAAGGTAGTTAACCCTGAAGGATTGGAAAAAATAGGGGGTAACCTATACCGGATGACAGCTAACGCAAATCCTGACGGTACTCTTGATCCTTTAACAGCGAACAGTGCTGAGGACGGAACAGGAGCAATCATTGCTGGACAGCTCGAGATGTCTAACGTGGATCTGACTGGAGAGTTTACTGAGATGATCGTAGCTCAACGTGGATTCCAGGCAAACTCCCGAATCATTACAACGTCGGATGAAATACTTCAGGAAGTTGTTAACCTGAAACGTTAATAACTGATTAATGAATTTTTAAAACGTGGGGGAGCTTGCTCCTCCCACTCTGATTAAGGGGGCTTAGCATGATTTCGGTTACGCGGTTAAATGGTTCTCCCATGTGGTTAAATGCGCTGATGGTTGAAATTGTGGAAGAGACGCCGGATACGTATATTACTCTGGTAACTGGAAAGAGACTGATTGTGCTTGAAAAAGCCGCTGACGTTATTTCCAAGATTAAAGATTACAACCGTGAAATCGGGGTTCAGGCAGCCACTATTAAAGTGCAGCAAACGGAGGAATCCTGATGAAAAAAATGATGCCCTGGCTTGCAACAATGTTGCTGGCGATAACACTCATTGTGGTGGTTGTGTTTGTATTTATGCAAGGACAGAACGGGAATAAGGACGACACACATACGGCGGCAGCCTCAGAAGCTAAGAAGATGACTGCGGATGAGATTGTAGAGGTTTCCTCTGAGCTTGGAGAAATTAAAACCAATTTGGCTGATACGGATCATGTTGTAGTTGTCAGCTTCTCATTCAAGTTGTCAGACAAAACAGCCAAAGAAGATTTCGAGAAAATCAAAGAAATTACAGTGAAGCCTATTATCATTCAGACGTTTGCGGATACAAAGTCTGAGGAGCTGGCTACAGCGAAGGGCCGCGTACAATTTAATGAGAGATTGACGGGACTAATTAATGAAGCTTTACCTGAAGGTAAGTTGAGCAGCACCAGTTTTTCAGCTTTTGTAATGGCGCCAATGTAAATGAACAGAACACGCTGTAGACCTGTAAGGGGGTGAGAACATGGTGGATGTATTATCACAAAATGAGATTGACGCCCTATTAGCAGCCCTTTCTTCTGGTGAAATGGACGCAGAAGAATTGAAGAAGGAAGAAACTCAGAAGAAAATCAGATCGTACGATTTTAAGCGGGCAGTGCGTTTTTCCAAAGACCATATCAGAAGCTTGACTCGTATTCACGAAAACTTTGCACGCTTTCTCACCACTTATTTTTCAGCCCAACTGCGGACGTTCGTTCAAATCAATGTCGTTCAGGTCGAACAGTTGCCTTATGATGAGTTTATCCGTTCTATTCCTAAGATGACGATATTGAACATTTTTGAAGCGGAGCCACTACAGGGACGAATGGTGATGGAAGTCCATCCAAACGTGGGATATGCGATGTTGGATCGCCTGCTTGGTGGAACCGGAATTGCTCCAACCAAGATCGCATCCATGACGGAGATTGAGACGACCATCATGGAGCGGATATTCAGCCGAGCATTTGAAAGTTTGCAGGAAGCATGGAAGACTGTGTTGGATATTTCCCCAAGGATGGAAGCGCTCGAGACCAATCCGCAATTTATGCAGATTGTATCTCCCAATGAGACCATTGCTCTGATCTCGCTCAGTACCAAAATTGGTGACACGACAGGCATGATCAATCTATGTATACCGCATGTCGTTCTTGAACCTATTATGTCACGGTTGTCAACTCATCAGTGGTTTGTTTCGGAGAAGAAAACGAGAGCTCCGGAGGAGTATGATGCTCTAAAAGAGCGTGTAAACAAAGCCAAGTTACCAATCGTTGCGGAATTGGGAGAATCGAGAATTTCAATTGCAGAATTTCTGGGTCTGTCCGTTGGCGATGTCATTACGTTGAACAAACCAGTTGATGAGGGACTTTCCATTAAAGTGGGTGACAAACTGAAATACATGGGCAGTCCGGGGACAATCAAAGACCGTGTGGCTGTGCAAATAGACAAGATTGTCACCGAAGGAGTTGAAGAATTTGACGAGTAAGGATTATTTATCCCAAGAAGAAATCGATGCTTTGCTCAGGCAATCGGAATCGATAAACAGCTCGGAACCCGCTGAAAAGACGGTTGATGATTTTTTGACCGAGCTGGAGCAGGATGCCTTGGGGGAGATTGGTAACATTACATTTGGTAGCGCGGCAACAGCCTTATCCACGCTATTAGGCCTCAAAGTAGATATTACAACACCTAAAGTTTCTATCATTAGTCGAACGCAGTTTGAAGAAGCTTTTCCTAAGCCACATGTTGCCGTTCATGTGAATTACGTGGATGGATTCGAAGGTATTAACTCACTTGTTATCAAGAAGAGAGATGCCCAAGTCATCGCTGATTTGATGTTGGGTGGAGAAGGAAATCCGGTCGATGAAGAACTGAATGAAATCCATATTAGTGCAGTACAGGAAGCGATGAACCAGATGATGGGTTCCTCTGCAACCTCAATGTCCACGATTTTTAATCGTTTTGTGAATATTTCCCCTCCGGGAATCGATATTCTCAATCTGGAGAGTGGAGAGGGTGTAAGTAATCTTCCAGCAGATGAGACACTTATCCAAGTTTCATTTCGTTTGTTAATCGGGGATCTGATCGATTCCAATCTGATGCAGTTGCTTCCAGTACATTTTGCCAAAAGCATGGTAGATATGCTGATTGGAGGCGCTCAGGAGTCAACTGCCAGCGCACCAGTGGCATCAACACCTGAACCTGCGCCAGCAGCTGTACCAGCAACGCCACCACCGGTTGCGGAGCAGCCGCCCGTTCAGCACCAACAGGCTCCACAGGCTCCACAACAGCCTGCTCAGGACTATAACGGATATGGACAGGCCCCGATGGGTATGCCTCAAGGAATGCCGCCACAGCAGCCGTATGGCATGCCACCGCAGCAACCTTATGGTGCACCTCAACATTACGGTGGAATGCCAAATAGGAATGTTAACGTACAACCAGTTCAATTCGCCAATTTGCAAAATGGGGCGTATGGTCAGGTAGACGAAAACAATTTGAATTTATTGATGGACATTCCCCTTAAGGTCACCGTAGAATTAGGAAGGACCCAGAAGCAAATTAAAGATATTTTGGAACTGTCACAGGGTTCGATTGTCGAACTGGATAAGTTAGCCGGGGAACCTGTCGATATTTTGGTGAATAACAAACTGATCGCCAAGGGAGAAGTTGTCGTTATTGACGAAAACTTTGGTGTTCGTGTTATAGATATCGTTAGCCAATGGGACCGAATTCAGAAATTACAATAAGCACAATTTAGGGAGGACTTGAATCAAGATGGCAAACCGAATTTTAGTCGTAGACGACGCTGCATTTATGAGAATGATGATCCGGGACATTTTGTCCAAAAATGGATATGAGGTTGTTGGTGAGGCACAGGATGGCTCACAAGCAATTGAGAAATTTAAAGAGCTTCGTCCAGATCTAATCACAATGGATATTACGATGCCTGAGATGGACGGCATTGCAGCTTTGAAAGAAATCAAGAAGATTGATGCTAACGCTAAAGTAATTATGTGCTCCGCGATGGGTCAACAAGCGATGGTAATCGACGCTATTCAAGCAGGTGCTAAAGACTTTATCGTTAAACCGTTCCAATCTGACCGGGTTATCGAAGCGATCAGCAAGACACTGGGCGTTTAAGAGACATGATGATGGCTCAGGGTGATATTCCAGGAGGAGCTGGCGTGGGAAGTAATTATTATTTACAGCTTGTATGGGTGATTGTTGTCCTGGCCGTCATCCTGGCCCTTATTGTTTATCTGATCCGTTTTCTAAACAAAAGGAATCAGCAAATGTTCCGGCACGGCACAATTCGTACCCTGGGCGGAGTTGGACTGGGGCAAAACAAGTCATTGCAAATTATGGAAATTGGTGGATGTGTATATCTGCTTGGTGTAGGTGAAGACATCCAGTTGATAGATAAGGTTTCGGATCTGGAAGAGGCCCAAAGAATCATTGATTCCTTCGAACGAGATGCTGCTGCACAACAAGGAAATCTCTCACCTCTCATTGCCAAGCTCACAAAACGTTTCCGTAAAGAAGAACCGCCGCGGGAAATGGAACTAGAGGACACAACTTCTTTTCACGAAATGTTTGAATCCAAACTTCGGCAGATGCCTAACCGTAAAGAGAAGATGGAAAAGCTCCTGGATAAAGACAATACTACAGATCGGTCGAGGGATTCATGAAGAAAAAGATTTGGTTAGCGTGTTGTTTATTAGGACTTATCAGTCTGGCATCTGTAACGGTTGCCTTTGCCGAACCCATTCCGAATATTGATATTCAGATTGGAAACGGTGATGGAAGAACACCAAGCACGAGTTCACTGTCCATCATTCTGTTAATTACGGTGCTTAGTATTGCTCCAGCAATGCTTGTACTGATGACCAGCTTTACTCGGATTGTGATTGTGCTCGGTTTTATACGTACATCTTTGGGTACACAACAAATGCCACCCAATCAGGTGCTGGTCGGTTTGGCGCTATTTCTGACACTTTTCATTATGTCGCCGACATTGTCTTCCATAAATCAGGTAGCGCTTCAGCCCTATCTCCAGGGAGAGCTTACGCAAACAGAGGCACTTGAAAAAGCAGCGGATCCCATGAAGAAATTTATGTTTAGTCACACCAGAGAAAAAGATCTTCTGCTATTTATGAAGTACAATCAGACTGAACAACCAAAGACCTATCAGGATATCCCAATTACTGTTATGGTGCCGGCATATGTAATCAGTGAGTTGAAGACAGCATTCCAGATGGGGTTTATGATTTTTATTCCGTTTCTGGTTATAGACATTGTTGTCGCGAGTACACTCATGGCAATGGGGATGATGATGCTTCCGCCGGTCATGATCTCATTACCTTTCAAAATACTGCTCTTTGTCCTTGTGGACGGGTGGTATCTGGTTGTCAAGTCACTGTTACTGAGTTTTAACACTTGATCCGGAAAGTTAAAGGAGGACGGTCATGACTTCGGAATTTATTATCGGTCTGGCCGGGAAAGCGGTATACACGTCATTGCTGGCCAGCGCACCTATGCTTATACTAGCTCTGGTTGTAGGACTTGCAATCAGTATTTTTCAAGCGACAACTCAAATTCAGGAACAAACATTAGCTTTTGTGCCCAAGATTGTTGCCGTACTTCTGTCAGTACTTTTGTTTGGACCTTGGATCTTAAATATCTTGGTCGATTTCACGTTTAACATTCTCGATAATCTATACAGATACATAGGGTAGGCTTTAGCAGATGGAGACATTGTTGCAAAGTTTCCCTGTCGCTCTGCTTATGTTTTGTCGAATCACATCATTTTTTGTAACTGCGCCAGTTTTTTCGGCTCGAAATGTGCCGGCTTCAGTTAAAATAGGTATCTCTGCATTTGTCACATTATCTGTCTATCTGATTTACGGAATAGACCAGACCGTACCCACAGACCTGAGTTATGTCTTATTGATCATCAGAGAGATTCTAATTGGCCTGCTTTTAGGTTTTGTGGCTTATCTGTTGATGACGGCTGTTCAGACTGCGGGGACCTTTATCGATCTACAGATCGGTTTTGGTATGGCCAATGTATACGATCCAATGACAGGTGCTTCAGCTCCACTTACGGGTAACTTGAAGTATGCATTTGCTATGCTTCTGTTTCTGACAATGAATGGTCACCATTATTTGCTGGATGCGATAGTTTACAGTTACCGGTGGGTACCATTATCTAATGTGTTTTTCCTACGGTTGGCAGATGGAAGTATTGCTGAATTTTTGATTCAGACCTTAGGTCAATCATTTATGCTGGCTTTTCAGATGTCGGCTCCGATTGTAGTTGCGTTGTTTTTGACGGATGTTGGATTGGGTTTTTTGGCCAAAACTGCTCCTCAATTTAATGTATTTGCAGTTGGGTTGCCGCTTAAGTTACTCGTTGGTCTTGCTATTTTGCTTTTGCTGGTTCCCAGTTTCTCCTTTGTATTTAGTCAATTGTTCGAAGCGATATTCAGATCGATGGAAAAATTGCTTGGAACCATTGGACAAAGGCCCGGCTGAGTGAAACGGAGGAAAAGACACGGATGAAACTTCAACTCGACCTCCAGTTGTTTTCAGGGGAGAAGACGGAGAAAGCTACCCCGAAAAAGAAACAGGATACACGAAAAAAAGGACAGGTTGTAAAAAGCGCTGAACTATCTGGCGCATCCATTCTCCTAATCGTGTTTTTGATCATGATGGTATTCAGCAATTTCTATAAAGAACGTATAGTTCGTCTGTTTACAGATATCTTCATCAATCGATTGAGTATGGATATCACCGGAGAGAATGTGATGGCGCTTATGATGCGCTATGGCATTGAAGTTTTGTTATTGATCGCTCCCGTTTTGCTGGGTGCGTTACTGGTTGCTTTAATCGTTAACTACATGCAAGTTGGTTTTCTTCTTGTAGGGGAAGGTTTGAAGCCAAAACTTGAGAAACTGGACCCGATTAAAGGTTTCAAAAATATATTCTCTCTCCGCTCATTAGTGGAATTTGCTAAATCCATTTTGAAAATGTCGCTTATCGGTTATCTCGTTTACAGTACAATTAAAGGCTACCAGTCAGATATTGCTTCACTTTCTCATTTTTCATTGGATGCTATTTTACATTTCGCTGCGTCGATCACTTTAAGTCTTGGTATCAAGATTGCAGTGGCATTAATGATACTTGCGATATTTGATTACATGTATCAGAAGTATGACCATGAGAAGAAGATTCGTATGTCCAAGCAAGACATCAAAGACGAGTACAAGAAAATGGAAGGTGATCCGCTGATCAAAGGTAAAATCCGGGAACGCCAGCGTCGTATGGCTATGCAGCGTATGATGCAGGAAGTGCCAAATGCGGATGTAATCATCACGAACCCGACCCACTTTGCGGTTGCGCTAAAGTATGAAGGTTCCGAGATGGAGGCACCACAGATTATTGCCAAAGGTCAGGATTATGTCGCCTTGCGTATTAAGGAAATAGCCAAAGAAAACGGTGTTATTACGATGGAAAACAAGCCGCTGGCACGGGCATTGTTCCAGAGAGCCGAGATTGGTGACGCTATACCGGCCGATTTGTTTCAAGCGGTAGCTGAAGTGCTGGCTTATGTATATAAACTAAAGGGCAGAACGAAATAAAAGGGGATCGGAGGCCGTACATTCATTGAAGATTAAAGATATAGCTGTCCTTGCGGGTATCATTGGCATTGTGTTGATGATGATTCTTCCGATCCCAACCTGGCTGTTGGACTTGTTGCTGGTCGTTAATATTTCAATTGCACTGATGATACTCCTTGTTGCAATGAACAGCAAAGAAGCGTTGCAGTTTTCTATTTTTCCAGCTTTGCTGTTGATCACTACACTATTCCGACTGGCTCTGAACATTTCGACTACCAAGCTAATTCTTGGTGAAGGGGATGCTGGAGCTGTAGTTGCTACCTTTGGTAGCTGGATTGCTGGAGGACAGATTGCAATTGGATTTATCGTGTTTTTGATCCTCGTTGTCGTTCAGTTTATCGTTATTACAAAGGGGTCTGAGCGCGTAGCTGAAGTTGCTGCCCGATTCACCCTTGATGCGATGCCTGGTAAACAAATGAGTATTGATGCGGATCTGAATGCGGGTCTGATCAACGAGCAACAAGCTCGTGAGCGTCGTTCCAAAATTGAACGTGAAGCCGATTTCTATGGAGCGATGGATGGAGCAAGTAAATTCGTAAAAGGTGACGCAATTGCAAGTATTATCATCCTCCTGATCAATCTCATTGGTGGATTTATAATCGGTATGACTGTGCATGGGATGGCTTTTGCAGATGCAATGTCAACGTACTCTGTACTGACTATCGGAGATGGATTGGTAAGCCAAATCCCGGCTCTGCTTATTTCCACAGCAGCAGGACTTATCGTCACCAGAGCGTCTTCAGAAGGAAACCTGGCAGATGATATTACGGGGCAACTGTTTACATATCCAATACTAATTTATATCGTAGCTTTCGTTATTGCCATGCTCGGTTTCTTCACACCAATTCATGTTATTACTACGCTTCCGTTGGCAGGTGTCTTGGCATATGCCGCGTGGCGTATGCAGAATAATCTGAATTTGAAACAAGTAGCGGAAGAACAGTTGGAAGAAGAACAGCAGATTGAAGAGGTTAGAAGTCCTGAAAGTGTAATTAACCTGCTTCAGGTGGACCCTATTGAGTTTGAATTTGGTTATGGTTTAATACCACTTGCTGATAATCAGCAGGGTGGGGACTTATTGGATCGGATCATTATGATTCGGAGGCAGTGTGCTCTTGAACTGGGGTTGGTCGTTCCGGTCATACGGATTCGAGATAATATCCAGCTCAGACCCAATGAGTATGTTATCAAAATCAAGGGTAATGTGGTAGGTGGCGGAGAACTGTTGTTGAATCATTACCTTGCCATGAGTCCTGGCTATGATGAGGAGTCTGTGACAGGTATTGAAACGACGGAACCTGCTTTTGGACTTCCGGCACTATGGATTGATGAAGTAACCAAAGACAGAGCCGAACTTGCAGGATATACGGTCGTTGATCCGCCTTCCGTTGTGGCTACACATCTGACAGAACTGATTAAGAAACATGCGCATGAGTTACTTGGTAGACAAGAGACAAAAGCACTTGTGGATAATCTCAGAGAGAACTATTCTGCCCTTGTGGATGAACTGATCCCTTCTCTACTTTCCATTGGTGATGTACAGAAAGTGCTTGCCAAGTTATTGCGTGAGAAAATATCTATTCGAGATATGGTTACCATCTTTGAGACACTAGCTGACTATGGTACGTATACGAAAGATCCTGATGTGCTGACTGAATACGTCAGACAATCCCTCTCACGTCAGATTACTCAGCAGTTCTCACAGAAAGGTGAGACACTTCGAGTGATCACGGTTGGACCTGGTCTTGAGAAGAAAATTGCTGAAAGTGTGCAACAATCGGATCAAGGCAGTTATCTTGCGCTTGACCCTGTATCTACACAAAGTGTATATCAGAAGCTCAGTGAACAAGTGAACCGTTTGATTCAATCAGGTCAACAACCTGTTGTATTAACTTCTCCAACCATTCGGATGTATCTGCGTCAGGTTATTGAACGTACTATGCAGGACATTCCTGTGCTTTCCTACAGCGAGTTGGAGCCGAATGTTGAAATTCAAAGTATCGGGGTGGTGAACTTATGAGAGTAAAACAATACGTTGTTGAGACCATGCCCGAAGCTATGCTTCAAATTCGCAAAGACCTGGGAAGTGATGCCGTTATTCTGTCCACCAAAGAGATTAAGGTGGGCGGTGTAATGGGAATGTTTCGCAAAAAACGGATCGAAGTTGTAGCTGCAGTGGATAAGGAAGAAAACAAGCAAACAACAAAGCCAGTACAAAATCAATTCACACCTGTACCTCGTGCATTTGTACCTGAGGCTTATCGGCAAACAGCTCGTTCGTTTGTTGCGGCTTCTGATGAGTCGGTGGCAACGAATACAGCTGATCAAAGTGTACAGGACCAATCTGCGGCTGCACCGTCTGTGTTTGAATCGCGTAATATCGGTTCAAACATAGACAGCGGCTCAGGTTCTTCGAGCACGGATCATAAACCGCGACCGCAAGGGGCGGATTTTTCGGGTTCAACAACTGGTCCGAAGCCAACAGGTTCTGACCTGCAGCAGGATAAGTTGATGACTGAATTGCAGGATCTTAAACAGATGGTGACCAGGCTTTCAAAGCAAGGTACTTCTGCAGACCCTGTGCCAGAGGAACTGCATACGATCCGAGAACGTTTGACAGAACAAGATGTTTGGCCTGAAGTATGGGAATCCTGGTTTGATTCAATTCAAGCAAAATGGTCTGAGAATGGATTAAAAGAACAGGATGTAGAGCAAATAGTGAAGCTTGAGGTTATGCACTTTTTGGAGCAACGTATTGAAGAAGGCATTCTTCCTACCACGCGAATCGTCTATGTAGCTGGACCAACCGGTGTAGGGAAAACGACGACAATTGCAAAATTGGCTGCTGAACAAATGTTCAAAAAACAGCGTAAAGTGGGATTCATTACATCAGATACGTATCGGATCTCGGCAGTAGAACAGCTTAGAACGTATGCATCTATACTGAATGTTCCACTTGAGGTGGTGCAATCGCCTGGTGATACACAACGTGCCATTTCTCGATTAGAGAATTGTGATTTGATCTTTATGGATACAGCGGGTAGAAACTACAGAAATGAATTACTTGTTTCGGAACTGCAAAGTTTGCTTGCTCCTGTAGAGAATAGCGAAACCTTTCTGGTCATGAGTATGACTTCCAAAAGTGCTGATATGGTGCAGATCACGGAACATTTCAGTAAATATGGACTGGATAAGGTGATTTTCACCAAAATGGATGAGACTGGGAGCTGCGGTCCGCTATTTAACTTGTTACACCGTTTTCCACTCAAGCTCGCATATGTGGCAAATGGACAAAATGTTCCGGACGATTTGTTGAAACCAGATGCAGATTCGTTGTCTAAACAGTTGCTGGGAGAATGGTCACAATGAAGGATCAGGCAGCTGCACTTCGAAGTATGGTCTCCGCGCCATTGGAATTGGAAGGCATTGAGCGAGATATTCGATCCTCGAAAATCATTACTGTGGCTAGTGGTAAGGGAGGTGTTGGCAAATCCAATTTCACACTGAACTTTGCCTTGGCATTGCAGGCTTTGGGGCAAAAGGTACTTGTATTTGATGCCGATATTGGAATGGCTAATATTGATGTTCTTATGGGTACGTCTTCTTCCTATAATCTTTACCACCTGTTGTACCGACAAAAATCCATAAGGGAAATCATACAACTGGGTGCCAGTGGCTTGCCTTACATTGCTGGAGGATCGGGCATGAAAGAGTTGTTCTCATTGTCTAATCGTGATCTGGAGTTCTTCGCCAGTCAAGTCGAGGATATTGCCCAGGAAATGGATTATGTCATCTTTGACACTGGGGCAGGACTCTCCAGAGAGAATATGAAGTTCATCGGTGCTGCTGATGAATGCCTGATTATAACTACACCTGAACCGACTTCAATAACCGATGCTTATGCTTTAGTCAAAGTTATGCACGGCCAGGAAAATGCTACACCCTTTCGGATGATCGTTAACCGGGTGGAAGACGAACGAGAAGCGGAACGGGTGGCAGAAAAAATAGCTGGAGTGGCGAGGCGGTTTTTGCAGACGGATATTCCGCTGCTTGGGTATATTTCAGAAGACGCCCAGGTAGTCAAGGCGGTTAAAAGGCAAATGCCCTATAGTCTGGCTTATCCCAATGCCAAAGCCTCTAAAGATATAGAGAAACTTGCTCTTCGTTATCTGGCTGTACCTGCAACTCCGGGATCCGGAACCTTGACAGGAATCAGGGGATTTATGAATAAGTGGCTTAAACGAACAACATGATTTCTGAATAAAGGAAACAGGGGTGACACAACATGGCGGCGTATCAAGTATTGGTTGTCGATGATTCCGCTTTTATGCGTAAGATTGTTACGGATTTGATCCAAGCGGATCCGGAATTCAAGGTTACGGCAACGGCATCAAACGGTAGAGAAGCGATTCAAAAATCACTAGAATTGAAACCCGATATTATTACAATGGACGTTGAGATGCCCGAAATGAATGGGTTGGATGCATTAAAATCAATTATGAAGGAATCTTTCGTTCCTGTGATTATGCTCTCTGGCATCAATGAACAAGGCATGAAAGAAACCATTATGGCGCTTGAAGCCGGGGCATTTGACTTCATTCGCAAACCATCTATTTCACATGACCAGGATATTGCTCAAGTTGGTAAAGCCTTGGTTGAGCGCATGCGTGCTGCGATGAATGAGGTCAAAAGAAAAGCTGATCGTGAGTTATCCATGAAAAATAGAGACATGTTGCGAGGAGCAGTTGCTCCCCCAACTCAGCCAGTGCAGAAAGAACTGCCGGCTAGGGATCGAGCGGAGCCTGTGAAAAAAACGATCGAACCTGTCGAGACGATTCAACGCTCTCTTCGAGAGAGGACTGAAGCCTTTCAGGCCAAAGCCAAGAAACCAATTGAACCATTGTCACCTTCAAAACCAGGTCGCGTAGAGAATAAACCGGAGCCTTTGCCAAAGGCTGAGCGTAATTTGGGGACGAAGGCAGAAAAAGCAGTGAGGTCAGCTAATCCAGTACAGACTCCAAAGGAAGTTCGACTACCTAATGCAGCTAGAGTGGCAGCTGATCAAATAGCGGCAACTTCTGCCTCTGCAAAAGCCAAGGATGTAACCAAGCCTAATCCTGTTCCCAAAGGTGGAGGAGGGCTGGAAGGACCATTCAACAAACTTGTGGCAATAGGTTGTTCTACGGGTGGACCGAGGGCTCTCAAGACATTGCTCGAGCAGTTGCCTGCTGATTTGCCTGCACCGGTCATTATTGTGCAGCATATGCCGCCCAATTTCACACGTTCTCTGGCTCAACGATTGAATACATTCAGTCCACTGCATGTGGTTGAAGCTGAAGAGGGCATGGTTCTGAAAAAAGGAACCGCCTATATAGCACCCGGCGGATTCCATGTGAAAGTTAACAAAACAGCAGACGGGAAGTTTATCGTGAAGTTGACTGAAGATCAACCAGTGAATGGACATAGACCTTCAGTGGATACGATGTTTGAGTCACTTCTACCGTTTACATCTTTACAAAGGCATCTTGTTTTGCTAACGGGAATGGGAAGTGATGGAGCACGTATGATGAAGCGATTATACGAAGCTGGAGTTACATCAACCTTTGCCGAGAATGAAGAAACATGTGTTGTATATGGTATGCCGCGTTCTGCTGTAGAGCTGCAATGCGTTCGTCATCTTCTGCCATTGCAGGAGATTGCTTCTAAACTTGTTCAAGCAGTGAAATAACGGAGTGTAACTCACGGAGGAGGTGCCTCACAATGGACATGAACCAATATTTATCCATGTTTATTGATGAGTCTAATGATCATCTGCAATCGCTTAACGAAAACATGCTTCAACTTGAAGGCAATCCGGAAGACCTGGGCATAGTTCAGGTTATATTCCGCTCTGCTCATACCTTGAAGGGTATGGCAGCAACTATGGGCTTTGAAGATTTGGCATCACTGACACATAAAATGGAAAATGTGTTGGATCTGGTTCGTAATGAGAAGTTGAAAATGCAGGATTACATTTTTGATACCATGTTCAAGAGTCTGGACGCTTTGGAAACTATGGTTCAGGATATTACCGAAGGTGGACAAGGTAAAGCAGATGTGTCGTCAATCGTAGCTTCACTTCAAGCCATTGAAAATGGTGAAATGACAAACGGAAATGGACCTGCTACAGAAACAAACAAGCCGGCTAACGCTTCAATCTCTTCGGCTGTGGAGCTGGATGAATTCCAATATTCAGTGCTGGATCAGTCGATCGCCGAAGGTCATCGTGTGTTCTACGTGGATGTGCTTGTTAGCGAGCATAGCCAGTTAAAAGGTGTACGGGCTTATATGGTCTTTGATATGCTGGAACGTTCAGGTGAAGTCGTTAAGGCTTACCCATCCGTTCAGGATATTGAGCAGGAGAAGTTTGAGCGCAGTTTCTCGTTGTATTACATAACAACTAAAGAGGCGCACGAACTGGAAGAAGGCATCATGAGTATCTCTGAAATTGAAAGTGCAAAGCTCATTCAACTGGATCAGGAGACTCTTCAGCAGATGGCCAATCAGGTAGCAGCTACAGTTGAAGCGCCACCCGCACCAACAGCTGTAGCTGAGGTTGCTTCGCCGCATAAGAATTCTGTACCCAAAGAAGAAACCACAACGGCACCAGCTAAAACAGCTGCACCGAAGCAAGCTGCTGCACCTTCACGTACCATTCGTGTGGATATTGAACGTCTCGACGTATTGATGAACCTGTTCAGTGAATTGTTGATTGACCGTTCACGTCTGGAGCAACTGGCCAGTGAAACAGGCAATAATGATTTATCCGATACAGTAGCTCATTTAAGTCGAGTTAGCACAGATTTGCAAAATATTGTACTGAAATTGCGGATGGTTCCGGTAGATACCGTATTTAATCGATTCCCGCGTATGATCCGTGATCTGGCTAAGACACTTGATAAAAAAATCGATCTGGTGATTACAGGTGCTGAGACGGAACTGGATCGTACGGTAATTGATGAGATTGGTGATCCGCTTGTGCATTTACTGCGTAACGCGGTTGACCATGGTGTGGAATCCATTTCAGAGCGTGTAGCCGCAGGTAAACCAGAGATGGGTACAGTAAACCTGCGTGCCTTCCACAGTGGAAATCACGTATTTATCGAGATTGAAGATGATGGTAAAGGTATCTATCGCGACAAGCTTTTGAAAACCGCGATCAAACGTGGTGTTGTAACCGAAGAGCAAGGTGCCAAGATGAGTGACGATGAAGTGAATCAACTGTTGTTCGCACCTGGTTTTAGTACTGCTGATATTATCTCGGATATCTCTGGCCGGGGCGTTGGGTTGGATGTAGTAAAATCGAAGATCACTTCGCTTGGCGGTAATGTAACGATTCATTCAATTCCAGGCAAAGGAACGAACTTCTCTGTTCAGCTTCCGTTGACACTATCCATTATTGCTGCAATGCTTGTACGACTTGGTTCTGAGAAATATGCTGTTCCGTTGTCTTCCATTGTAGAGACGGCCATTGTACAACGTGAGCAAGTTCGTAATATTCACGGCAATAAAATGATCACGTTCCGTGAGTCACTTATTCCGTACTTGTCTTTGAGCGAAGTATTCTCTGTACCGGATTTCAATGACGCTGATGAGCAAGAAACAGAAATTGTCGTGATTCGCAAAGGCGACCGTCTTGCAGCCGTAGCTGTTGAAGAATTTATTGGACAAAGTGAGATTGTTCTCAAATCAATGGGAACCTATCTTCCTGCTATTGAAGGAATCTCTGGAGCAACCATTCTCGGAGATGGGCAAGTAGCCCTGATTCTTGATCCTAATGCATTTATTAAATAAGCATAGAGCTAAGTCTTACATTTAATAGGGAGGTTTTTTACATGGAAGAAGAGTTGAAAGTCATCGTCTTTAAATTGGGTTCCGAAGAGTATGGTATTGAGGTAGACAAGGTTCAGACGATTGAGCGCATGATGCCAATTACCCGTGTTCCCAAGACACTTTCCTTTGTAAAAGGAGTTATTAATCTACGCGGTGTTGTAATTCCGGTCATTGATCTACGCGGTCGTTTCTCCCTTCCGGAAACGGAATACACGGATCAGACTCGTATTGTTATCGTAGGTGTAGACGACATGCAAGTTGGCTTTATCGTAGATTCTGCCAATGATGTTATTGATATCAAGAGCAGTGCGATCGATAGCCCACCAGAAGTGGTTGGCGGCGTCAAAGCGAGATACCTGCGAGGTGTTGCTAAATTGGAAGATTCACGCTTGTTGATCATGCTCAACCTAAACGAAGTATTAAATAAAAGCGAGATTGTACAGCTGGAAAGTGTTGAGGGCTAGTACCGTGGAGATGTTCAACCGATTTGAGGTATTCCAGATGGATGTGCTCAAAGAGGTCGGTAACATTGGAGCAGGCAACGCCGCAACGGCGTTGTCTCAACTCCTCAACAGACCGATTGACATGGGTGTACCTACAGTACAAATGCTCCCTTTTGAAGAAGTTGCCGAAAAAGTGGGCGGAGATGAACGCATCGTGGTTACCGTGTTTCTTCGTGTAGAAGGCGAGGCACCGGGAAATCTTTTCTTTATGATGACACCAGAGGCTGCTAAAATGTTATTAAATAGACTTGCCGGGTTTGATCTGAAAGAAGGACTTGATTTTACAGATATGGAACAATCAGCGCTTTCCGAGATTGGAAATATTTTGGCTGGATCCTATCTTTCTTCTCTGGCAGATTTCACGAAGTTGTCTATGTATCCAACTGTCCCTGGACTTGCCATCGACATGGCAGGTGCCATTCTAAGTTATGGCTTGCTGCAATTTGGCGAGATGGGTGACGCTGCATTGTTGATTGACACATCTTTCTTTGAAGGTGAAGATCAAGTTGAGGGTCAGTTTTTCCTCATTCCGGATCCACCATCCTTTGCAAAGATATTTGAATCGCTAGGGGTGCCACTGAGCTATGATTGAGGACAAAAGCGTCGTTAAAGTCGGTATGGCGGATTTAAACATCGCTCATCTTCCTGGTGTAATCCGTACGACTGGCTTGGGTTCGTGTGTGGGATTAACAATGTATGACCCACATTTGAAGCTGGCTGGAATGGCGCATGTCATGCTTCCTACTTCAGAGATCGCCCGTGAAGGGAAACTGAACACTGCGAAATATGCGGACACGGCGTTGCCTGAGCTTTTGGAAAAGATGATTAAACTAGGCGCTTCTCGCTCACGTATTGTGTCTAAAATGGCCGGAGGCTCTCAGATGTTTGCCTTTGCTGGCGCTGGAGATACAATGCGTATTGGACCAAGGAATGCAGATTCTTGTCGAGAGTGGCTTCAAAAACTAAATATCCCTCTTCTAGCAGAAGATACGGGTGGGAATTATGGACGAACGATTGAGATGGATTGTGAAACTGGACTTTTGACTATTCGAAGCGTACAAATGGGTGTAAAGGAACTATAAGACTATGATAGGAAACTACCGCATTAATCTTGGAGCAGGCATCGTTGGGTTTATTCTTACTTTTTTTGTAGCATACAGCAGCAATGTGCTGATGACCAGTTTAATTCGCGGATTGATCGGATTCGTAGCCTGGTTTGTCCTTGCATATGGTTTACGCTGGGGATTGGGATTGCTGCTGAACCCTCAGATCGAGGGAAATGGGTATGGTTATGATTCATCAAGTGCTCAAGATCAAAGAGGTTCACAGGTGGACATTAAAATCGAAGACGATGGACAAGAGCTGAATGATTTGCTCAAGAGTGGACAGAACGCTTCATCTGGGGACGATCTTCCGCCATCTGAGACGAAAGCTCCAACGGGATTCGCCCCTTTGGATCCGCCTAAACTTGTCCGGACCAAGGATCCGGAGGAATTGGCGCAGGCCGTTCGTCACCTGACAGACAAATAAGGAGGGTGAAAGTAATTGAACGAGCGTAAAGCTTCACATTTGAACCATTCTGATCTGTGGGAAAAGTGGAAAGAACATGGAGATCTTGAAGCCAAGAAAACGTTGATTGAAAAGTATCTTCATATTGTAAATTATGTATCCGGTCGACTGGCTGTTGGTTTACCCAAAAATGTTCCCAAGGATGACTTGGAGAGCAATGGCGTTATGGGGTTAATTGATGCATTGGAGAAGTTCGACTATGAACGTGGTCTGCAATTTGAAACTTATGCATCATGGAGGGTCCGCGGAGCCATTCTTGACGGTCTGCGTCAAGGTGATTGGGTTCCGCGTTCTGTGCGTGAGAAGGCCAAGCGAATTGAAGACGCCTACCAACAGCTGGAACAAAGTTATCTCAGGTCTGTTAGTGATGAGGAAATGAGCGAGTACTTGGACGTATCCACTAAAGATTTTCAACATATGCTTCAGGAAGTGGCAGTCATGTCACTTTGCTCGTTGGAGGACCCAATTCGTGAGGAAGAGTCTGAGACTCGTCTGTCTTTGATGGTGGATGAGAAAGCCAAAAATCCGGATTATAAAGTGAATGAGTTTTATTTGAAGGAAGCTTTGGTGCAAGGGCTTGACAAGTTGACGGTAAAAGAGAGAACGGTTGTTTCACTCTTGTATTACGAAGATCTTTCTCTTAGTGAAATTGCTGAGGTTATGTCTCTTTCTCCGTCTCGTATATCCCAGTTACATTCCAAGGCAATATTACGATTACGCGGCACGTTGGACAAACAGAAAGATTTGTTGATGCGTAAAGATTAATAGAGAGAAGTAATATCATTGGAGTTTGGGGAGTGGAAAGTCTAAAAGGGGGAAGAATTGCGGTGACACAGCGGACTGCTTTGGAACAATGTTTAAACATTGTTTTATCGGACGACAAATGCACAGCCTACCTTGAATTTTCCAAAGAGGAAGAAGGCTTTGCCTGCACGATCGATGAACTTGAACAATTTGTGGCAAACAAGGGCATCAAACAAGGTGTATCGCGAGAGGCATTATTACTTTTTGTGAACAACCCTGAAACCTATTTGAAAGATAAATACAAGATTGCAGAAGGTGTCGCTCCCATTCAAGGAACAGATGGCTTCATCAAGGTCCTGGTTGGAATGGACGATACGAATGAACGACGACCACTGGAATCGGAAGATGGAACTGTCGATTACAAAGAAGTGACCCGATTAAACAATGTCCGTAGTGGTCAGATCATTGCAGAGCGGATCGCTCCTAGCGATGGCATACCAGGCAGGGCAGTAACGGGTGAGGAAATTCCTTATCGTCCGGGAAAAGAAGCTCGGTTTAAAGTTGGGAAAAACGTTGTGATTAACCCGGATGGTTCTGCGATGTATGCTGCACTGGATGGGCTGGTTACCAAAACGGACGGTAACAAACTGAATGTGTTTCCGGTTTATGAAGTCAATGGTGACGTTGACTACAATAACGGTAATATCGACTTTGTAGGCACAGTTGTCATACGAGGCAATGTACTTACCGGATTTAAAGTAAAAGCAGCAGGGGACATTCGTGTCGTCGGAGGTGTCGAAGGAGCTGAACTGGAAGCAGGCGGCTCAATCGAAATTACCGGTGGTATTATTGGTTATAACAAAGGACTGGTACAAGCAGGCCATAATGTTAAATGTACTTTCATTCAAGAAGGCAACGTAGATGCCGGTGAAGATGTTCTGGTTTCCCAAAGTATTATGCATTCTAATATTCGTGCTGGCCACGGTGTCATCTGTGCGGGAACCAAGGGTCTTATTGTTGGTGGCTCGATCCAGGCTGGCCAGAACGTCTCAGCGCGTGTTGTGGGCAACAGCATGTCCACGGTCACTTCCATTGAAGTTGGTGTGCTACCAAAGCTGCGTAACGAACTCAATGATTTGCGCAAGGAAGTCAGAGAGCAGATGGATTCCTTGGACAAAACGAAGAAAGCTTTGACATTGCTGGATCAATTAGCTGCCGCTGGACAACTAACTCCAGATAAGATGTCGATGCGAATCAAGCTGAATGCTACGCAGAAATCTGCTCTTCGTATAAGTGAAGAAACGAAAATGCGTATCTTTGAAATTGAAAAGGCACTTGAAGATACAAGTAATGCTCGTGTTGATATTCTGAAGATGATTTATGGAGGCTCTAAAATAGTTATCGGCAGATACACGAAATTTATTAAAGATCCAGTGAGTCGAATTTCATTTTATTATCACGATGGTGATATTACGATGGTTCCATACGTTTAAGTACAGCATTCAGGCACAGGAAGAAATCCATTCGAAACCGTGAGGTGAGCGTATGAGTTTCAAAGCAGTGGAGTTGCAGATTGCGGTACCACGAACAAGTGAAGCGGGACGTTATCAAAGTGAAGCCCAGCAGCGACCGATTACGGATCAGAATCTTTTGGCAGAGCAAACGTCGAAAGAAGCAAATGAAGCAAGGCAACGAAGTGAAGCAATGGACGAAACTTCACAGACTTCGGTGCGTGATGGTCATAACCATGATGGGGATCAGCAGAGTGGTTCCGATGGACAGGAGACTGCTCAGGCTCAAGAAACTGTCAAACCTGCAGAGCACCCGTACAAGGGAAAACACATAGATCTGTCTTTATAATAAATGGTTGTTATGGACATGCAGTCTTGCGCACCGATGGTTGAATCAGAAGGAGAGAACCCAATTTGTCACCATGGATCATTATTGTCATATTAGGGGCCTGCGCCATCGCCTACGCTTGTATTATGCCTCGGAAAAACAAGGCGCAAGAGCCTGGGCATCAACTGGTGCAGGAGATGGAATCTACGCTTGAGCACTACATGACCGAGATCGAAAATGATAATGATGCTCTTATTCAACGTGTGGCTGAAATGAAGGGAGAAGCGACAGCAGCCGATCAACGTATGCAATTGCAACTTCAGGAATTACAGCAGCGGTTGGATCAGCTGGAACAGAGCAAAAAGAACGAAGCTGTCGCATCACCTGTTCCACACTCCGGTAATGTATCTGTACAATCTTCCGAAGGTTTGCAAGCACAAGCGCTCGTGAAAAGTGTACAAGCAGAGGCGGCCCAGCAGGCGTTAGAAGCAGACCAACAGACCAGTGAAGTCGAATCTTTGCCTGGGCGTGAATCGATTAAAGATCGATATGCAGAACTCTTTAATCTACATGCTGAAGGTAAGTCGATGGATGCCATATCCAAGCAGACAGGCATTCAGCGAGGTGAGGTACAGTTAATACTACAACTGGCAGAACGGGAGGAAAGCTAAGTCATGGACAAGCGATCCTTATGGATTGGTCTGGGGAGCGGCATGATTATTGGTGCGGTTTTGCTTCAACTGGCCACAGTTGGACAAAATGCATTGTCGGATAGTAATCTGGACCCCGAGCAGACTGCCAATATGACCAAAGAACAGCTTGAAACGGCCGCGAAAACCTTGGATATGAAGTTGGTCGGTTCTGAAGAGGAACTATACACAGAAGCAGAGTGGGTGGCAAAGAAAAAGCAGGAGAGCAGTGAGTTGCAGGGGAGTACAGCAACACCGCCAGAGACAGCAACCTCTACGGAAACACCTACCGAGCCTGAGAAGCCACAAGAGCCTGCTACAAGTGAAGTTGAAGGGCAGAAAGAGATAACTGAGCCGAAAACAACAGAACCTGTAACGCCGAGCAATCCGAAAGGCGCAACAGTATCATTCAAAGTACGTTCAGGCAATAGTCTGGCGATCGTTGCAGCAAACCTAAAAACCGCGGGAATCGTAGATGATGCTCAAGCATTCATAAAGGCTGGCAAGGCTGAGCGAATCAATACCAAAATCCAAGTGGGTACCTATGCGCTTGAAAAAGGCGAAAGTTTCAAATCCATTATCGCAAAAATTACGAAAGAACCGTCAAACTGAGCATGCTCGGACTGGACGGTTTTTGCGTATTAAACGGTACATTTTCAAAGCTTGATAATAATTAGCGCCTGAGTTACATATCAAGTTTAAAATGATTCGATACTAGCAAAAAACGAAAAGTAGATTTTAGCTTCAAAGACTGTTGCATCGGACAGTCAGTTATGCTATATTAGATAACGGTGTTAAAACACACGCATGTGCTAATTTTGTTGAGGGTGCTTTCCTTATGGAGAGTCTTGGCGAAAAATGATGCCGGCGGAGGACACAATAAAAACCATATTAGGAGGTGTGTGAAGATGGCAGTAATCTCCATGAAGCAGCTTCTCGAAGCTGGGGTACACTTCGGTCACCAAACTCGTCGTTGGAACCCAAAAATGGATCGTTATATCTTCACTGAAAGAAACGGAATTTACATCATCGATTTGCAAAAAACGGTGAAAAAAGTCGAAGAGGCTTACAATTTCGTTAAAGGAATCGCAGGAGAGAATGGTAAAATTCTTTTCGTGGGTACTAAGAAACAAGCTCAAGATTCTGTTAAAGAAGAAGCTGAACGTGCTGGTCAATTCTACATTAACCAACGCTGGCTCGGCGGTACCCTGACTAACTTCCAAACTATTCAAAAACGTATTGATCGTTTGAAACAGTTGGAAGCTTGGGAAGAAGACGGTACATTCGCTGTATTGCCTAAAAAAGAAGTAATCTTGCTTCGCAAAGAAAAAGATCGTCTGGAGAAATTCTTGGGCGGTATTAAAAATATGAAAGGCCTGCCAAGCGCCCTGTTCATCATCGATCCACGCAAAGAGCGTATCGCTGTTGCGGAAGCTCGCAAATTGGGTATCCCAATTGTTGGTATCGTTGATACTAACTGCGATCCGGATGAGATCGATTATGTTATCCCAGGTAATGACGACGCGATCCGCGCTGTTAAATTGCTTACAGGTAAAATGGCTGATGCTGTAATCGAAGCTAACCAAGGCGAAGAAACTTCCGCTTAATAGATTCGAACATATGTTATAAACTAAATGAAAAGGGTGGTTGGCAGGTGGATAACCTCTCACTGCCCTTTTTTTAGAGTGTACGTACAATACTTAATGTTGGAGGGAATTTATAATGGCAGTTAATGCGAGTGCAGTAAAAGAACTTCGCGAAAGAACGGGCGCTGGTATGCTCGATTGCAAAAAAGCACTGGAAGAAGCAAACGGTGATGTAACAAAAGCAGCTGAATTGTTGCGTGAGAAAGGTCTTTCTGCAGCAGCAAGCAAAGCAGGCCGTGCAGCAACTGAAGGCGTTGTTGAATCTTACATCCACGCTGGTGGACGTATTGGTGTCTTGGTTGAAGTTAACTGTGAAACAGACTTCGTTGGTAAAACGGATCAATTTAAGGATTTCGTTAAAGATGTAGCTATGCAAATCGCTGCAGCTAATCCTAAATTCGTTACACGTGAAGAAGTTCCTGCAGATGAGCTGGAAAAAGAAAAAGAAATCCTGAAAGCTCAAGCTCTTAACGAAGGCAAACCAGAAAAAATCATTGAAAAAATGGTTGAAGGCCGTATCGGTAAATACTACGAAGAGTACTGCCTGCTGGAACAAACTTTTGTTAAAGATCCAGACAAAACGATCTCTCAATTGCTGAACGAAAAAATCAGCCAAATTGGTGAAAACATCTCCATCCGTCGTTTCGTTCGTTACGAACTGGGTGAAGGTCTTGAGAAAAAAGTAGACAACTTCGTAGAAGAAGTAATGTCCCAAGTAAACAAATAAGACGGTTTCTATAAACCGGCGAGCAGAATTGATTTTCGAAGATATAAGAATGATGAAACTTCGAAGCGTAAACTCCCTTATATCTCAGGAAAACAGTGCCTTACCGGTTAAACGTTTTTCCTAAAAGAGCGGAACACAACTGTGTTCCTTTCTTTTTAAGCAGGAGGCCATGCGCGAGAAGTTTTGTTGGTTGAACACCAAGCGTGTTCGATTCAAAGTGGAGGGTGAATAATTGGAACAGCCAGTATTTAAACGTGTTGTCTTAAAGGTCAGCGGAGAGTCTCTTTCCGGTCAAAACGGCTACGGTATTGATGCAGATACGATCTCGTCGATTGCCCAACAGGTAAAAGAGGTTGTTGCACTTGGTGTACAGGTTGCTATTGTATGTGGCGGCGGAAACATCTGGCGTGGAATTGCCGGTAGCGAAAACGGCATCGATCGTGCAACTGCCGATTATATGGGTATGCTGGCGACAGTAATGAACTCGCTGGCACTGCAGGATGCTTTGGAACAGATTGAAGTGCCTACGCGTGTACAGACATCTATTGCAATGCAACAGATTGCAGAGCCTTATATTCGTCGTAGAGCTATTCGCCATCTGGAGAAAGGCCGGGTCGTTATTTTTGCAGCAGGTACAGGTAACCCGTTCTTTTCCACGGATACAACAGCAGCACTGCGCGCAGCGGAGATTGAAGCAGAAGTTATCTTGATGGCCAAAAATAAAGTTGATGGTGTATACTCAGCAGATCCGTTTAAGGACAGTACAGCTGTGAAATTTGATCAGTTGACTTACATGGATATTCTTAACAAAGACCTTGGTGTAATGGATTCAACGGCATCCTCGCTTTGTAAGGACAACAACATCCCGTTGATCGTATTTGCCATTACGGAACAAGGTAACATCAAACGTGTTGTTCTGGGCGAACGTATCGGAACAATCGTTAAAGGGAGTGTAGATTAATGCCACAAGCGGTTAAACAACATGCCGAAGAGCGTATGGAAAAAGCAATTCAAGCATTGCGTCGTGACCTGGCTACTTTGCGTGCAGGCCGCGCAACTCCAGCTCTTCTGGACCGAATTCAGGTAGAGTATTATGGAGCAATGACGCCATTGAATCAACTCGCTAATATTAGTACTCCGGATTCCCGTACACTGATGATTCAGCCTTGGGACAAATCCTCCATGAGTGACATCGAGCGTGCCATCATGAAATCGGATCTGGGTCTTACTCCAGCCAATGATGGTAGCATGATCCGTTTGTCTATTCCGGCATTGACGGAAGAACGTAGAGCGGAACTTGTTAAGCTGACGAAGAAGTTCGGTGAAGAAGGTAAAGTAGCGATTCGTAACATTCGCCGTGATGCGAATGATGACATCAAGAAACTGGAAAAGTCAGATATTTCTGAGGATGAATCCCGGAGACATCAAGATGATATCCAAAAATCGACCGACAAGTTTATTGCTGAAGTCGATAAGGTACTCGCTGCCAAAGAAAAAGAAATCATGGAAGTGTAAGACAAGCGCAGCCCCTCCAATACGGTGGGGTTTTGTCTCTTTTTCCAAGCTTCAGATAAAGAAACTTCAGGGATTTTGGAGGAACAGGAATGATCAAACGGGTTCGGTCGTGGTGGAATGGGGCTGACAAGCAGGAAACGCTGACTATATCCGAGGACAATATCCCGCAGCACGTCGCCATCATCATGGACGGCAATGGACGATGGGCCAAACGTTTGGGGCTGCCGCGTATAGCCGGGCACCAAAATGGCATGAAGGCGGTCAAACGTGCGACCATCGCGGCGGATGAACTGGGCATCAAATATCTGACGATGTACGCTTTTTCGACAGAAAACTGGACGCGTCCAAAAGAAGAAGTGGATTTTCTGATGCGACTTCCGCAAGAATTTCTAGCTATAGAGCTGGATGAACTTATAGAAAAAAATGTGCGCATTCGCATGATGGGTCAAGAGGAACATTTACCTTCTCATACCATTAATGCCTTGCGGGAAGCCATTCGTCTTACGGAACATAATACAGGTCTCGTTTTGAATTTTGCAATGAACTATGGAAGTCGTCGTGAAATGACGGACTGTGTTAAACAGATCGCTCTGCAGGTGAAATCGGGGGAACTATCGGCAGAGGATATAACACCTGAACTCATTGATAGACATATGCTGACGGTTGACATGCCTGATCCGGATCTGCTGATCCGGACGAGCGGAGAGTTGAGATTAAGCAACTTTATGCTTTGGCAGCTTGCATATAGTGAATTATGGTTTACGGATATATACTGGCCCGAATTTGGCAAAAAGCATTTGCTTGAAGCAGTAGCCGAATATCAGCGCAGAACAAGGCGTTACGGCGGTTTGAAATAGATGGAGGATGAAGCCGTTGAAACAGCGACTAACGACAGGAATCATAGCAGGTGTGTTGTTTTTAGGTTTTTGCATGCTGGGCGGACCCTGGTACCATGGTTTGGTATTGCTTATGGCTCTCATCGGTTATTATGAATTTGTTAAAATGACCGGGGTGATGCCTTTTTCAGGTGTGGCCCTGATTGGATATGCTGGTGTGTTTGCCATTGTGTTTCCTTGGGAAATGTTTTGGGAGGCAAGACCGCTATCCTTATTTCAGGTCATCTGGATAGTAATGCTTGTACTGATGACAGCTTCGGTTGTCACCAAAAATAAGGTTCCCGTGAATACAGTGGCCATGCTTTTCCTCGGCGTGTTGTATATAGGGATCGGTTTCTATTACATTGCAGAATCCAGACATCTGCATCATGGGTTGTTCTGGACGTTCCTGTTGCTGGGCTCCATATGGGCCAGTGATGCAGGAGCTTATTTTGTAGGGAAACTCATTGGTAAAAACAAACTGTGGCCTTCTATCAGTCCAAACAAAACTATAGAGGGTGCACTGGGTGGCATCGTAATTGCAATTGTTACTTCTGTTATTTTTGCATTAGTATCAGATGGTTTGCTTTCCTGGCAGAGAGCGATTGTGATCGGAATTGCCTGTGCAGTTGTAGGTCAGATGGGTGACTTGATCCAGTCTGCATACAAACGTGTATATAATATCAAGGATTCAGGCAGTCTTCTCCCAGGGCATGGAGGCATTCTTGATCGGTGCGACAGCTGGATTGTTGTTTTTCCATTCGTACATATACTAATGCTACTGCCCTACTAAAGAAGAACATGAGTCTGAGATAACAGCATTGTTCGCCGTAGGCATTGGATAATTAAAGATGAGGTGCAGCATGAAAAAAATTGCGATTCTTGGGTCAACCGGTTCCATTGGAACCCAGACACTGGATGTAGTTGACATGCATCCAGAACTCTTTCAAGTGGAGGGACTGGCTGCCGGAGGCAATACAGACCTGCTGATCGAACAAACCAAACGTTACCGGCCGAAGAAAGTATCAGTGGGGTCCAAAGAACTGGCGGAGAAGATAGCTCCACATTTGCCAGCAGGAACGCAACTATTTTATGGCAACGAAGGACTCGTAGAAGTTGCGGCAGGAACCGATGCGCATACGGTTGTTACAGCGGTGGTGGGCAGTGTTGGATTGGAGTCAACGCTTGCTGCCATAGATGCAGGCAAACAGATCGGACTGGCCAATAAGGAGACATTGGTTACAGCGGGGCATATCGTTACGACAAGAGCGGCTGCCAAAGGAGTTTCTTTACTGCCCGTTGATAGTGAGCACTCTGCTATATTCCAATGTTTAAATGGTGAAAACAAAGAACGCCTGACAGGCATCACGCTCACCGCTTCAGGTGGATCATTCCGTGATCTTACCCGTGAACAGTTAAAGAACGTGACTATAGAGGATGCACTTAAACATCCAAATTGGTCAATGGGCTCCAAAATCACGATAGACTCGGCAACGATGGTTAACAAGGGGCTCGAGGTCATTGAAGCACATTGGTTATTTGGTCTTCGATATGATCAGATTAATGTATTGCTTCACCCAGAGAGTGTTATTCATTCCTATGTGGAATTTGATGACACAAGCATCATCGCACAACTGGGGAATCCGGATATGCGAGTTCCAATTCAATATGCACTGACTTACCCTGACCGCTTGCCATCACCGGCACAGCGTCTGTCTCTTGCTCAAGCTGGGAAATTACATTTCCGTGATATGGATATGGAACGGTTCCCGTGTTTAAGAATGGCGTATGAGTGTGGTAAAATGGGAGGAACCGCAACAACGGCGTTTAATGCAGCCAACGAGGTTGCTGTAGCCCGTTTCTTGCGTAAAGAGATTTCATTCCTTAAAATAGAAGATATTATTGCTTCTGTGCTGGAAGCACACCACAATGTGGACGAGCCTGATCTTCAGGAGATCGCGCGTTGTGATCAGGAGAGCCGTAAGCTTGCGGCGAGTCTGTAATCTCTTTTTTCATAACAAATTGGAAGAAGTGATTCTCTTGTGCGGCATCAGAGAATAATGATAATCTAGAGGGACAGACTGCGGTATGTGCCGTGAAGGAGGATGGATAGGGATTGGAAACCATACAAGTGGTATTTCTAACGGTGCTCATGTTCTTTGTCATCGTGACGGTTCATGAATGGGGGCATTATTATTTTGCCAAACGCGCCGGTATTCTTGTACGGGAGTTTGCGATCGGTTTTGGTCCCAAATTGTTCTCATATAAAAGAAACGAGACCCAGTTTACATTGCGTTTGTTGCCTTTTGGTGGATATGCACGGATGGCAGGGGAAGATCCGGAACTGGTAGAGATCCAGGAAGGACAGACCATTGCGGTAAGATCAGCGGATGACCAGGTGAAGATGATCTATCTGGATCAGCTGGATAACCGTAAAAATGTAATACGTGGTGAAGTCATCTCCATTGATATGGAGAGAGCGCTGAAGCTTCAACTCGATGTAGATGGAGAGATTCAGGAGTATCGTATTCATCCTCAAGCAATGTTGGTAAGTCGTGGTAAACAAACGCAGATTGCACCGAAAGATCGTCAATTCGGCAGCAAAACTGTTGGACAGCGTGCATTGGCTATTTTTGCGGGCCCACTCATGAACTTTATCTTGGCCTTTGTGCTGTTTGCTGTATATGCCCAGATGGCAGGAGTTCCAGTGGAAAATCCAAAAAATCTTGTAATTGGTGAAGTGCTTGAAGGTGGGGCAGCCGATGAGGCGAACCTGCAAAAGGGCGATATTATCGAAACCATCAATGGTACTGCAATTGGTACGGATTCACAAAAAATGGTGTCGATGATTGCCGATTCCAAAGACAAGCCGATGGAATGGACGCTGCGCCGGGGTTCGGATACGTTTAATATAACGATTACTCCACGTGCTGTAGAAGGACAAGAGGGCGGTAAAGTGGGAATCGTACCTACGTTACCAACCCGATCTGTTGGATTTGTAGAGACATTTAAAGTCTCAGGCGTGGCCATGGTTGATACAACCAAAATAATATTTGAAGGTTTTAAACATCTGATCAATCAGTTCAACATGGATGATATCGGTGGTCCAGTTCGCACATTTGAAGTGACAGGACAAATTGCTAAACAAGGGATTGAACAGTTAACGAGATGGGCAGCGATTTTGAGTCTGTACCTTGGGATTTTCAACCTGCTACCAATACCTGCACTGGACGGCAGTCGTCTGGTATTTTTGGGAATTGAAGCGCTGCGCGGCAGACCTGTTGATCCCAATCGCGAAGGCATGGTGCATTTCGTCGGATTTGCGATGTTGTTTGTGTTGATGCTGGCAGTAACTTACAATGATATATTACGTTTAATTAACGGATAATTACGGTTGGACTACGCTCTGGACATTCAGAGATAGTCGTTATGGGAGGACGCTGGAGTCTTATGTCAAAGGAAAATGATAAACAGTTCGTGACTGAAATCACACCACAGGGTGAGGATTTCTCACGCTGGTACATTGATGTTATCAAAAAAGCTGATCTCATGGACTATGCACCAGTACGCGGTTGTATTGTGTTCAAACCAGACGGATTTGAAATCTGGGAACATATTAAGGATGAGTTGGATCGTCGTTTCCGGGAAACGGGTCATCGTAACGCATACTTCCCGATGTTCATTCCTGAGAGCTTCTTTCAAAAGGAAAAAGAGCATGTGGAAGGTTTTAACCCTGAATTACCATGGGTTACGGAAGCTGGCGGAGAGAAGCTGGAAGAACGTCTGGCAATCCGTCCTACATCCGAAACGATTATTGGTCACATGTATTCCAAGTGGATTCAGTCTTATCGGGATCTTCCGGTACTGATCAACCAGTGGGCTAACGTAGTTCGTTGGGAAAAAAGAACATTGCCTTTCCTTCGCACAAGTGAGTTCCTGTGGCAGGAAGGTCATACAGCGCATGAGACGGAAGAAGAAGCACGTGAAGAAACGATGAAAATGCTTGAGATTTATCGTGAAGTGGTTGAGGAATACTTGGCTATTCCTGTAATTGTGGGTCAGAAAACCAAGTCCGAGAAGTTTGCAGGTGCGGTGGATACCTACTCGATTGAAGCCATGATGAAGGATGGACGTGCAGTACAAGCAGGTACATCTCACTACATGGGGACGAACTTTGCAAAAGCATTTGAAATCCAGTATCTTAGCCGGAATAATGTGCTGGAGCTGGCTTACACTACTTCATGGGGAGTAAGCACACGTTTGATCGGTGCATTAATTATGGTTCATGGAGATGACCGTGGTCTCGTACTTCCTCCTAAAGTCGCACCGACTCAAGTGGTCATGATTCCAATTGGGCCTCCGAAAACACGTGATGCTGTTGTTGGGCGTGCAGATGAGCTGTTCACTGAGTTGAAAAAAGCTGGAGTCCGTGTGAAAATGGATGATCGCAGCGATGTTCGCCCAGGTTGGAAATTCAATGAATACGAGATGCGCGGCGTTCCGATTCGTCTGGAGATTGGTCCACGTGATATGGAAAATGGCGTTTGTGTGCTCGTATCACGGATCACAGGTGAGAAGAAAGTGGTAGAACAAGCGAACCTGGTAGAAGAGATCCAGGCTATGCTGACACAGATCCAGGTAGATATGTTAGAGCGTGCTCGCACATTTATGTCGGATAACTTCTATTCCGTGGATACACTCGATGAGATGAAAGAACTGATGGAAAATAAACGTGGGTTTACACTGGCCGGATGGTGCGGTTCAGAAGCTTGCGAAGATAAAGTAAGAGAAGTCACAGGTGCAACAAGCCGGAACATTCCGTTCCAGCCTGCGGAAGAAAAACATACGTGCCTGGCTTGTGGTGAACAGGCAGAACACACGGTTGTGTTTGCAAGAGCGTATTAAGTCAGGATAACCTGACTATATACATTGAACTAAACATTTACATGAGAACGTAGAGAACAGAAATAACCTGAAGAAGTGGAGCTAAAAGCTTTCTGAAAGATAGCTACATCGGAAGCATACGCTGCGCCTTTATCCCCGGATTTTCCCCTTTGTAAATGGGAATCAAAAAATCTGGGGGTAACAGCGATCGGAAGGTTGTTCTGTTATCGGAGTGGTAAGTGTAAATATCTTTTTGTTCAATGTATATAATGGCACGTACGGACTGTAAGAGTAATGAATGGAGAGCTTCTGTCGGATAAAATGAGTCGGTGCGAGTTCGGATCGGTGACATTTTTGAATGCAGGGGCTTTTCATGCTTTAAGGGGGTACAAGGAGGAACACGATGAGCGGATTCGAGGAGAAAAGAAAACGGTTTGAGTTGTTGATGAAACAGGCAGAGCTTCCGGCTGGTCTGTTAGAGCCCTATTTTTTGGATGGATGGATTGAACAAGTAGAGACTAATCGAAGTAATCGGGAATGGAATATTCTGATTGCAAAGGATACGTTGGTACCCGCTCCAATCTATCGCACATTTTGCCTGCATATCCAAGAGAAAATGAATCATATCGCCAAAATTTCATTTGGCTTCAAATACACGGACCAAGTACAAAATGGTGATATCGTCAGTGAATATTGGAATCTCTTTCTTGAGTGGGTTACCCGTGAGATTCCATCTGTAAATGGTTGGATGAACCGGACAACCTTTGAATGTGAAGAGGATCTCCTACAACTGACAATGAGTGATGCAACGTCGATGGAATTGGCTCGTAAGAAACAGATTGATCAGGCTATTACGAAATTCTATGAAAAATACTTTCATCTACCTCTTCGCATCAAGATGCAAGTGGGTGAAGTGGGAAGCAATAAAGAGGCCATGGAACAGTTCCAAGCCCAAAAACGTGTAGAAGAACTTGAGGTCATCGAGAAGATGATGAGTGAAGTAGACACAGAAATCCCGGTGGATGAGGAGCAGGGTGATCTGCGTTTGCAAATGGGTTATGACATCAAGGAACCTGCAGTACCTATGCAGGAAATCCAGGATGAAGAGAAAAAGGTCACGCTTCAAGGTTCGGTGTTTGGACTGGATCGTAAAGAACTGCGAAACGGAAATACGTTGTTTACCTTCTACCTGACCGACTTCACGGACTCCATGCAAATGAAGATGTTTGCCAAAACAAAAGAGGATGTTAAAATTCTCAGTTTGTTGGCTAACGGTAAATGGGTAAAAGTGCGTGGTCGTGTAGAATATGACCGGTTTATGCAAATTCCTGAACTGGCCATGATTCCATCGGATTTGATTGAAGTTAAAGCACCGCCGTCTCGCAAAGATAATGCACCAGAGAAACGGGTGGAGTTCCATTTGCACTCTACGATGAGTACGATGGATGCTGTAACTTCAATCGACAAATACGTGAAAATGGCAGCAGAGTGGGGACATAAGGCGATTGCAGTCACTGATCATGGTGGGGTGCAGGTATATCCCGAGGCTTCCAAGGCTGCTAAGAAAAACGGGATTAAAATGATCTACGGCCTCGAGGCCAATGTCGTGAATGACTCTGTTGCCGTTGTAATGGCTCCTCAGCCATTGGATCTCCAAACAGCAACATACATCGTATTTGATATCGAGACCACAGGTTTGTCGGTAACACAGAACAAAATCATTGAGATTGCAGCCGTGAAGATGCAAGATGGTAAAGAAATCGACCGGTTTGCAACGTTTGTGAATCCGCATGAACGCATTCCCTACAACATTCAGCAGTTGACCAATATTAATGATGACATGGTAAAAGACGCACCTGAGCTGGAGCCTGTCATTCGTGAGTTTGTGCAGTTTGCTGGTGATGGTGTGCTTGTTGCGCATAATGCACGTTTTGATATGGGCTTTATCCAGGCTTCGCTGAAGCAAATTGGAATGCCAGAGCTTCCTAACCCTGTCCTTGACACGTTGGAACTGGCGCGATTGTTATTTCCAAAAAATAAGAACCACCGTCTGAATACGATGGCAGATAAATATAAGGTTGGACTTGAAAGTCATCACCGTGCCATTGATGATACGATTGCACTCGCGGGTATACTGATCGGATTATTAAATGATGCTGCTCAGATGAAAGGGTTAACGAGGCTTGATCGCTTGAACGATTATGTAGGTGTCGACTTGTCGAATACAAGACCTTTCCATTGTGGAATCTATGCATTGAATGATGTCGGTAAGAAAAATCTATACAAGCTGGTATCTCTCTCTCATACGGAACATTTCAAGCGGGTACCGTGCATTCCCAAATCAAAACTGATTAATTTGCGTGAAGGCCTTGTTATTATATCGGGCTGTGAAAAAGGGGAGTTTTTCGAAGCGGTGCTTAACAAATCGCTCGAAGAAGCGGAAGAGATCGCTGAGTTCTATGACATACTGGAGATTCAACCACTTACCATGTATATGCATTTGGTGGATAAAGGGTTGGTGGCTACACCCGAAGAAATCAAAACAGCGATCCGTAAAGTCATTGATATAGGTGCAAAATTTAATAAACCAGTCATAGCCACAGGTAACGTGCACTATTTGGAACCGCGTGACAAGTTATATCGGGATATCACCATTCACGGAATTACAGGTTTTAGTCCACTCAAAGATCAACGTAAACCGGATGCACATTTTAGAACGACAGAGGAAATGCTGGAAGAGTTCCAGTTCCTGGGCCAAGATAAGGCTTACGAAGTCGTTGTTACAAATACGATAGAGTTATCTGATCGTTTTGAGGAAATTAAGTTATTCCCGGACAAACTGTTTACTCCGATTCTGGAAGGTGCGGACGAAGAAATCCGTAATACCTGTTATGACACTGCCAAGTCCATCTATGGCGAGGAATTACCAGAAGTAATCGTGGCACGACTAGAAAAAGAGCTCATTCCAATTATTAAATACGGTTTTTCTGCCAACTATCTGATCTCGGAACGCTTGGTTAAAAAATCGAATCAGGATGGTTATCTCGTAGGTTCGCGGGGATCGGTAGGCTCCTCTGTTGTTGCTACATTTTTGGGTATATCCGAGGTTAATCCACTACCTGCTCATTATATTTGTGTGAATTCAGAATGCAAACACAGCGAGTGGTTCCTGGACGGCAGTGTTCGGAGTGGATTTGACCTTCCAGAGAAAGAGTGTCCGGATTGTGGTGGCACACTTAAAGGAGAAGGCCAGGATATTCCGTTTGAGACCTTCCTTGGATTTAAGGGAGATAAAGTTCCCGATATTGACTTGAACTTCTCTGGTGATTATCAGCCTCATGCTCATAACTATACGAAAGTACTATTTAGTGAGAAGAGTGTTTTCCGTGCGGGGACCATCGGTACGGTGGCTGAGAAAACAGCATTTGGTTTTGCCAAGAAGTACGAGGAACATCATCAGAAGAAATGGCGTGGAGCTGAATTGAATCGTTTGGCCTCTGGCTGTACTGGGGTGAAACGGAGTACTGGTCAGCATCCCGGTGGTATTGTCGTAGTACCTGATTATATCGAGGTCGAAGACGTTACACCTGTTCAGTTTCCGGCTGACGACGTTAATGCGGAGTGGAAAACGACACACTTTGATTATCATGCTTTTGAAGAAAACTTGCTGAAACTTGATATTCTGGGGCACGATGATCCAACTATGATGCGGATGTTACAGGATTTGACAGGGGTCGATCCAACGACCATTCCGATGAATGATCCCAAAGTCATGAGCATGTTTAACTCAACCGACGCTCTGGGTGTTACACCGGAACAGATTAGGTCGCCAGTCGCGACGTTTGGCGTGCCAGAGATGGGAACGAAGTTTGTACGTCAGATGCTTGTTGAATCCCAGCCGACGTCTTTTGCCGATTTACTGCAGATTTCCGGATTGTCCCATGGTACAGGGGTATGGCTTGGAAACGCCCAGGATCTGATTAAGAACGGAACGTGTAACATTAAGACGGTAATTGGTTGTCGGGATGATATCATGTTATTCCTGATCTATAAAACGGGAATGGACGCAAGTCTGGCATTTAAGATTACCGAGAGTGTTCGTAAAGGACGGGGTCTGCCACAGGAATGGATTGACGAGATGAAGAATTGTAAAGTGCCTCAATGGTACATTGATTCGTGTCTCAAAATCCAGTACATGTTCCCGAAGGCTCACGCGGCCGCTTATGTTATTTCGGCAGTACGTACGGCGTTCTTCAAGCTGTATCATCCGATTGAATATTACGCAACTTACTTTACTGTTCGAGCTGATGAGATTGATATCGAACTGATGTGTCAGGGATATGACGCGATCTATCGCAAAATTACGGAAATTGAGCAATTAGGTTTCCAGGCACCTCCAAAAGAGAAAAACATGTTACCTGTCCTGGAAATGGGTCTGGAAATGGCAGCACGCGGATTCTCGCTGAAATCCATTGACTTATACCGTTCAGAAGCGACAAAGTTCATCGTTGACGGAAAAACACTAATCCCTCCATTTTCAGCTTTGGCAGGAATCGGGGATAATGCAGCTCGCAATATTGCTGCGGCAAGAGATCATGGTGAATTCCTGTCAGTGGAAGACTTCCAGCAGAAGTCGAAAGCAAGTAAGACCATTGTTGAACTCCTGTCGAATATGGGATGTTTCCGTGGCTTGCCAGAGAGCAATCAGCTTTCCCTTTTCTAGGATTGAATTTGGATCTAACCATAGCGATTGTTGGGGGAACGTAATTTTTCCTTCATTAGTAAGTAAACTGCCTGAAGCATCGCTTACTTGTCACTATTACCAGACTATGTTATAATTTTTGAAGTGAACGAGATAGTACGAATTTCTAAAGAGTGGGGAAACCCACTCTTTAGTCTTTGGTATACAAGAATCTTGGGTATTGAATAATCTGCCAGTGCTTTTTTGCTGGTGTAACCTAAGTTGGAGGTTATTGGTTTTGAGCACAACGAACATTAAATCTACCGTGGAAGAAATGATCCAACCCTACTTGAACGAACAAGGCTTCGAGCTGGTTGACATCGAATACGTCAAAGAAGGCAGCAACTGGTTTTTACGGGTGTATGTCGACAAAGAGGGTGGCATCGACATCGACGATTGTGTCTTGATCAGCGAAAAGCTGAGCGCCAAGCTGGATGAGAACGATCCGATTCCAACCATCTATTTCCTTGAAGTGTCTTCTCCCGGTGCGGAGCGTCCACTGAAAAAACCTGAGGACGTTACCAAAGCTGTAGGCAAAAATGTTTTTGTTACAACCTACGAGCCGGTGAACGGATTGAAGGAATTTGAAGGCAAGCTGCTTTCCTTTGATGACGATGAACTCGTGATCGAAGCAGGCAAAAAACAGCATGCCATTTCTTATGATAAGGTTGCCAGTGCGCGCCTAGCTATTTTGTTTTAAGTGCCTTGTTCACTTTATTAATGAAAAAGACACATCTCACGATAACGGCAAGGTGCTCATGAGTTCAGAGCCTTTCGCCGTTTTACGTATGAGATGCCATGTTTGAAAGGGGGATCAACATTCATGAGTACGGATTTTATTGAAGCAATGAATGAATTGGAACGGGAAAAAGGGATCAGCAAGGATGTGCTGTTTGAAGCGATCGAAGCTGCACTAATTTCCAGCTACAAGCGGAATTTCAACACGGCCCAGAATGTGCGTGTTGACATGAACCGTAATACGGGAGTTATTCGGGTGTATGCCCGTAAATTGATCGTGGAAGAAGTCCTGGATTCACGTACCGAAATTTCATTGCCTGCTGCACGAGAAATCAACCCACACTTCCAGTTGGAAGATATTGCGGAGATTGAAGTTACGCCGCGTGATTTCGGACGTATCGCGGCACAAACTGCCAAACAGGTAGTGACCCAGCGGATTCGTGAAGCCGAACGCGGCCTGATCTACAACGCTTTCGTAGATAAGGAAGAAGATATCGTTACGGGAGTGGTGCAGCGTCAGGATTTGCGCAATATCTACATCGATCTGGGCAAAATCGAAGCGGCTTTACCGCTGACCGAATTGATGCCGAACGAGAAGTTTGTTCATGGTGACCGTATTAAGGCGTATATCACCAAGGTCGAGAATACGACAAAAGGGCCGCAAATCATTTTGTCCCGTACCCATCCGGGCCTCTTGAAACGTCTCTTTGAACTGGAAGTGCCTGAGATCTTTGACGGTGTAGTTGAAATTCGCTCCGTCGCTCGCGAAGCAGGGTTCCGCTCCAAGATTGCCGTTCACTCCCGCAACGAGGAAGTTGATCCAGTTGGATCTTGTGTAGGTCCTAGGGGAATGCGCGTGCAGACCATTGTGGGTGAGCTGCGCGGTGAAAAAATCGACATCGTTCGTTTCTCCGATCAGGTAGACGAATATGTTGCTAATGCACTGAGTCCTTCCAAAGTATTGGAAGTTCATGTATTTGAGGAAGAAAAGATGGCTCGGGTTATCGTTCCGGACTATCAACTGTCCCTCGCAATTGGTATCAAAGGCCAAAATGCCAGATTGGCAGCCAAATTAACCGGCTGGAAAATCGACATTAAGAGCGAGAGCCAGGCGGAACAGGAATTCGGCAGAGAAAAAGATTCTTCTTCTGAAATGCATCAGGATTCCGTCTCCGTCGACTAAAGTAAAGTACGGGGGGCGCTGACGTATGAAACCAAAAAAAGTGCCGCTGCGCAAATGTGTGGCATGCCAAGAAATGATGCCCAAAAAGCAGCTGATTCGCATTGTTAAAACGCCAGAGGATGAAGTGCTGATCGATTTGACTGGCAAAAAATCCGGACGTGGTGCCTATTTATGCGGCAAAGAGTCCTGTTTTAAGCTCGCACTCAAAAACCGGGCTTTGGATCGGGCGTTAAAAGGCAAAGTCTCACCTGAAATTTACGAGCAATTAGCAGCTGACTTCATCGCGGTTGAGGATGAATTCATAGCAGCACAGGAGCGTGAACATGACTAATATTAAAACGCTGTCTTATTTGGGACTCTCTATGCGTGCAGGTAAACTTGTAACAGGTGAAGAAATTGTACTTAAAGCGATCCGTTCTTCCGAAGCTAAAATGGTTATTGTTGCGGGTGACGCCTCAGCCAATACACAAAAGAAATTTCGCGATAAATGCGGAACTTATAAGGTTCCTCTGTTGATCGGATTTGACCGGGATAGTCTGGGTTCAAGTATCGGTAAAGACACGCGTGTTGTTCTTGCAGTAACGGATCGAGGGTTTGCAAAAATGATCTCCAAGCAAGTCGGTATAATGTCGGAGGTGGAGTATATTGAGTAAACAGGAAAACAAGGATAAATTGCGGGTTTATGAATATGCGAAGTCCCTTAATATGAGTAGTAAAGAAATTATAACCATTCTTAAAAAGCTGGAAATTCCCGTAAACAATCATATGAGTGTCATGGAGAATGGTTCAGTCGGTAAGGTGGAACAATTTTTTAAAGATATAAAATCCACTGCTGCTTCGAAACAAGGCAACGATGCAAAACCAGTTGCAACTTCGGCAGTACGTAGTGACAAACCAGTGGACAGCAACAAGCCGGCCGGCGGAGTGAACACGCCGATTAGCAGCAACCCATCCGGTAGTCCCGTACAAACAAAAATACAACAGGAAAAGCAGGTAGGTATGAACAATAGACCAAATTCCAACAATAACAATGGCACTCAAAGACCCAGCGGCCAAGACAGTCGCAACAGAACGAACTCTTCCCAAGGCTCAAGCCAAGGAGGACAATCAACTAACCGTCCAAGACCAGCTCAAGGTGGACAAAGCAGTACTGCATCCCGTCCGCAAGGAACGGGTGGTCAACGTCCGAATAACAGCGGTGGCGGTCAAGTAAGAACTTCAGGCCCTAACAGCGGTGGTAATACAGGTACTGCTGGCAACCGTAGCGGTGGCCAAGGTCAGAGCCAAGGACAAGGCCAACGTAGAAGCGGCCCAGGTGGTACTACTGGCAGCAACAACAATAGTGGTAACCGTTCGAACAGCGGTGGCGGTGGACGTCGTTATGATGACAACCGTGGCGGTAACTTCCGTGGTAACCGTGGTGGCAAGAACAACCGCAACAGAAATCAACAACAGTACCAACAACGTGAGAAAATTGATAACACACCTAAGAAAATCATCGTTCGTGGTGATATGACCGTTGGTGAAACAGCGAAGTTGCTCCACAAGGATGCTTCCGAAGTTATCAAAAAGCTCATCGCTATGGGCGTTATGGCAACAATCAACCAAGAGCTTGATATCGAAACGATCCTTCTGCTTTCAGGTGAATTCGGTGTTGAGGTTGAAGTGAAGATTGTGCTTGAAGATGACCGTTTCGAAACACTGGAAGAGAATGATGATGCTGCTGACTTGCAGGCTCGTCCACCAGTAGTTACGATCATGGGTCACGTTGACCATGGTAAAACTACTTTGCTGGATGCGATTCGTTCCACGAACGTATCCGATGGCGAAGCAGGCGGAATCACGCAACATATCGGTGCATATCAAGTTGAAATTAACAACAAAAAGATCACGTTCCTGGATACTCCGGGTCACGAAGCGTTTACAGCGATGCGTGCACGTGGCGCACAAGTTACGGATATGACGATTATTGTCGTAGCTGCGGATGACGGTGTTATGCCACAGACCATTGAGGCGATTAACCATGCCAAAGCTGCTGGGCTACCAATCATCGTGGCTGTCAACAAAATTGACAAGCCGGGCGCTGATCCAGATAAAGTGAAACAAGAATTAACCAGCTATGAACTCGTTCCGGAAGAGTGGGGCGGAGATACCATCTTTGTTAACGTGTCAGCGAAACAAAGAATGGGTCTGGAAGGTCTGCTTGAAATGATTCTGCTGGTTGCAGAAGTGAATGAATACAAAGCGAACCCGGACAAACGTGCCCGTGGTACAGTGATTGAAGCCGAGCTGGATAAAGGACGTGGCCCAGTTGCACGTATCCTCGTACAGCACGGTACATTGAAAGTCGGCGATGCTTTCGTAGCAGGTAACTGCTTCGGTCGTGTTCGTGCGATGGTCAATGACAAAGGTCGCAAATTGAAAGAAGCTGGACCTTCAACACCTGTAGAAATCACAGGTCTGACTGAAGTTCCAGGTGCGGGAGATCCATTCATGGTGTTTGAAGATGAGCGCAAAGCGCGTTCCATCGCTGACAAACGTTCGATCACGCAACGTGAATCCGATCTGGGTACGCATACTCGTGTGACGTTGGACGATCTGTTCCAGCACATCAAAGATGGCGAGATCAAAGATCTGAACGTAATCATCAAAGGTGATGTACAAGGTTCGGTTGAAGCATTGAAAGGTTCCCTTGCGAAGATCGAAGTTGAAGGTGTACGCGTGAAAATCATTCATAGCGGCGCTGGTGCAATCACAGAATCCGACATCATTTTAGCTGCAGCATCCAATGCTATCGTGATCGGTTTCAACGTTCGTCCTGATAACCAGGCGAAATCAACTGCAGATCAAGAGCAAGTAGACATTCGTCTGCATCGCGTGATCTACAGTGTTATCGAAGAAATTGAACAAGCGATGAAAGGTATGCTTGATCCGATCTACAAAGAAAAAGTTATCGGTCATGCTGAAGTTCGGAGCACGTTCTCCATCAGTAAAGTGGGTACCATCGCTGGTTGTATGGTTACCTCGGGTAAAATTACGCGTTCTGCGGAAGCACGCCTGATTCGTGATGGTATTGTCCTTTACGAAGGTAAGCTGGATTCCCTGAAACGTTATAAAGATGATGCCAAAGAAGTAGCACAAGGTTACGAGTGCGGTATCACACTTGATAAATATAATGATCTCAAAGAAGGCGACGTTATCGAAGCTTTCATTATGGAGACAGTACAACGATAAGCAAGGAAGCATGAGGTGAACAACAATGGCTAAGATTCGTACAGGTAGAGTGGGCGAGCAGATCAAGAAAGAAATAAGTCTGCTCATCCAGTCTGAACTGAAAGATCCACGTATCGGCTTTATTACGGTAACGGGAGTCGAAGTGACAGGAGACTTGTCGCAAGCCAAAGTTTATCTGAGTGTCTTCGGTGAACAGGAACAAAAAGATAACACGCTGAAAGCTCTGGCAAAAGCAAATGGATTTTTGCGTTCGGAGCTGGGCAAACGTATCCGGTTCCGGCATGTTCCCGAGTTGATATTTAAGATTGACGAATCCATCGCTTATGGCAGCCGAATTGAGAAGCTGCTTGGCGATATTGGTTCCGACAAGAACGAATCCCAGTAACAGAATAGAGGAGACGGCAATGCACACTTATGAACAGGCGCTCCAGGCCGGAAAGCAATTTCTGCTGGAGCATGATGATTACCTGGTCGTGTCGCATGTACAGCCGGACGGTGACGCAGTCAGCTCGACGGTAACGGTGGGCTGGCTGCTGTCATGTCTGGGTAAGACATTCACGATGATTAATGAAGGTGAAATCCCCGGGCGCATGCAATTTTTGTGGGAAGCAGGCAACATTGTGAACATGACCGAACAACCACCGCAGCGAAAATATAAAGCTGTTATCTGTGTGGATTGTGCAGACTTTGCCAGAGTAGGTTTGACACGTCATTATTTCGAAGATGATGCTGTTATCTTGAATATTGATCATCACCCTACAAATGACGGTTATGGTACAGTCAACATCATTAAGTCAGATGCTGCTGCAACGGCTGAAATCTTGTTCGATTTTCTTAACCTGTTCCAAGTAACATGGGATCAAGATGTTGCGACGGCAGTTTATACAGGATTGCTTACCGATACAGGGGGATTCCGCTATGCCAACACCAGCCCAAATGTAATGACAACGGCCTCCAGACTGCTTGAACATGGCGTGGATGGACCCTATCTCGCCCAAACCTTGTTGGAGCAGGTGACTCTTCCGCAAGTTCGGATTTTGAATCAGGCACTATCAAGCCTGCAGATGACAGATGATGGAAAGATAGCCTGGGTTGTTATTACACCAGATGATATGGTGGCTTGTGGAGCAGCTAATGAAGATCTTGAAGGGGTAGTGAACTATCCGCGCAACATTCAGGGCGTGGAAGTTGGTATCTTTTTCAAAGTCATCAACGAGAATGCAGTCAAGGTTTCTTTGCGTTCAGCTGGTAAAATTGATGTTGCTGCACTAGCACAGACCTTTGGCGGAGGCGGGCATGTGCTCGCAGCCGGATGTCGTCTGGAAGGCAGACTTGATGATATTATCGCAAAAGTACTGAAGCAGGTGAATTCACAATGGTAAAGCCATTTGAAGGTGTACTTCCGGTATATAAACCGGCGGGATTTACTTCTCATGATGTTGTAGCCAAAATGCGTCGCATTCTCAAAATGAAGCGCATTGGGCATACGGGCACACTTGACCCACAAGTTACAGGCGTTCTGCCGCTCTGTCTTGGACGGGCGACACGTGTGGTGGAGTACATGCAGGAGCTTCCGAAGGAATATCTGGCTACGCTGAGATTGGGACTGTCTACTGACACAGAGGATATGACAGGGGAAGTCATTGAGCGGGCTGAAACGACTGTGGAAGTAACACAGGAACAGGTTCAACAGGTGCTTGAGCAGTTTCTGGGCACGATCTCACAGGTACCACCCATGTATTCTGCGGTAAAGGTAGACGGCAAACGTCTTTATGAGCTTGCTCGTGAAGGTAAGACGGTAGAGCGTAAGAGCCGTGAGGTCACAATCTATGAGCTCGAACTTACAGGGATTGAGACTCAGGGTGAGACCACCGATATATCCTTCCGGGCCTTATGTTCAAAAGGTACTTATATTCGGACATTGTGTGTAGACATTGGCCGGCAACTCGGATATCCATCAACCATGGTTCAACTGGAGCGTACGATATCGGCAGGTATCTCTGCAGATCGTTGTCTTCGAATTGAAGAAGTGGAACAACTTATGGCTGACGGGACTTTGGCGGAGGCGCTGATTCCTGTTGACGAGGCTATTGCTTCAATTCCGGCCCATAAGGTTGGAGAAGAACAGACCAAAGGAGCACTTCAAGGTCAGAAACTGTCTGCACGTCTTCTGGAACCGCCTGTAGAGCAACCTGGTTTATTGCGGTTGTATGCTCAGGATGGTACGTTTCTGGGGATATTTGAACGGGATGAACTAAAACCAACGGTGAGGGCAGTTAAAGTCTTTTTGCCGGAATAAAGAGGTTTCGGGCTTGGAGTTGTGGTGATGCTCTGGCTTGGCCTATCTAGTGAAATGCAGGTGAATGATTGTGAAAACCGTAATGCTAACCTATCCGCAGACGTTACATTCGACTGAGCTGAGCACACTGCCCCAAGTGCTTGCGATTGGTCAATTCGACGGACTGCATCTCGGACATGCAAGTGTCATTTTATCAGCTGTCCGCATTGCGCGGGAAACGGGCATGCAGGCAGCGGTCATGACCTTTCATCCACATCCGAAGGAAGTTATGCGCAAAGGGGATTACGAGGGTTATTTAACTCCCTTGAGAGATAAAGAAGAGATCTTGGCAGGAATGGGCGTTGATGTACTCTATGTGGTGGAGTTCAATGAAGATTTCTCACGGTTGACGCCGCAACAATTCGTACACGACTTGTTGATTCCTCTTCAGACACGAACAGCGGTGGTGGGTTTTGACTTCCGTTTTGGTCACAAGGGTGCAGGGGATGAACAACTTCTTCGTACTTTGGGAGAAGGAGAGATGACGGTGGAAACCGTTCCTCCTTTCTTGTTGAATGGTGAAAAAGTGAGCAGTTCTCTCATTCGTGGCCTGTTGAAGCGTGGGGAGATGGATGAGGCCAGTCAGTGGCTTGGCCGACCTTACAGCATCAGAGGAACCGTCATTCACGGGGAGAAGCGTGGACGAACGATTGGATTTCCTACAGCCAACCTTGAACTCACGGATCATTACGTTACCCCGTCGAAGGGTGTTTACGCTGTTCGTGTGCAGTATGGCGAACAGGAACTGCATGGCGTAATGAATCTCGGTGTGAAACCTACGTTTCACGAAAGTGGGATGAAACCTACGTTTGAAGTGCACCTGCTTGATTTTGATGGACACTTGTATGACCAGGAACTAAAGGTTGAGCTCGTTCACTATATTCGTGCAGAACGAAAGTTTGACTCCATTGAGGCATTGATTAGCCAGATTCGTGAAGATGCATTAACTGCCGGCCGCCTGTTATCTTAAAGGTTCAGGATTAAATGCATGTTTACATTTACTTTAACTAGGCAATTATGATATACTGTACTACGTTGTCGATTGAGGCAACATTAACCTTGGCTTGGTTGCTTGCTCTCACCGGCGGTGACGAGGCTAATGGCGATTATATTGAAGGAGGTGAACAGGATGGCATTGACTCAAGAACGTAAACAACAACTGATCGACGAGCACAAAACTCACGAGTCCGATACAGGATCTCCAGAGGTGCAAGTTGCTATCCTTACGGAAAACATCACAAGTTTGACAAACCACTTGCGTACGCATAAGAAAGACCACCACTCACGTCGTGGACTTTTGAAAATGGTAGGTCAACGTCGTAAGCTTTTGGCTTATGTGAAAAACAAAGATGTTAAACGTTACAGCGCACTGATCGAAAAACTCGGATTGCGTCGTTAATTATCGTACATGTTTTCAAAATCAACCTGGCTGTTATCCGTCATTCTTTTGTCTAAAAGGACAAGCGGAACCTACAGCCGGGTTGTTTTGTAGATGAACATGTTGCCATATATTTGTAGATGGGGCTCCGTGAGGAGCTTTTGTTGTGCAGGTTAGCATGTTGAAAGATCCATACATAGCTAATGAATGCAGGACAAGCAGGAAATACTGTAAATATGCAGAATCCATTGAATTAGGAACGAATAAAAGGAGGGGTTTCATGGAACAGCGTGTTGAAATGCAGCTTGGTGGAAGAAAGCTTACGCTTGAGACCGGGCGTTTGGCCAAGCAGGCTAATGCTGCCGTTAAGGTAACATACGGGGATACCGTGGTATTGTGTACCGTGACAGCATCAAGTGAGCCGAAAGATCTGGACTTTTTCCCATTAACGGTGAACTATGAAGAAAGATTGTACGCCGTAGGTAAAATCCCGGGAGGATTTATTAAACGTGAAGGCAGACCGAGTGAGAAAGCGATTCTTTCAAGCCGTCTGACAGACCGTCCAATTCGTCCTTTGTTCCCGGAAGGCTTCCGGAATGATGTACAAGTTCTGAATATCGTTATGAGTGTGGATCAGGACTGCGAACCGCAAATCGCTGCAATGATTGGTACATCAGCAGCATTGAGCATTTCGGATGTTCCATTCAGCGGACCGATTGGTGGCGTGAAAGTTGGACGTATTGATGGCGAGTTCATCATTAACCCAACGATTGCACAGCTTGAAGTTAGTGATATTGAACTGGTTGTTGCAGGAACCAAGGATGCCATCATGATGGTTGAGGCCGAAGCAAACGAAGTGCCGGAAGAAGTGATGCTCGAAGCAATCATGTTTGGACATGATGAGATCCAAAACATTATTGCTGTAATCGAACAACTTGTACAAGTTGCTGGAAAAGAAAAAATGGCTGTTAAGTTGCGTACCGTTAATGCTGAAGTTAACAACAGTGTGCGTGAATTCGCCAGCGCTCGTCTGGTCGAAGCGGTTAAAATCGCCGAGAAGCATGCTCGTCAAGATGCAATCGATGTAGTGAATGACGAAACCGTTGCTCACTTTGAAGAGAAATATATTGAAAGTCCGGAATTGTTCAAAGACGTGAAGGAAGTTCTGCACGATATCGTCAAAGAAGAAGTGCGCCGTCTGATCACGCATGATAAAGTTCGTCCGGATGGACGTGGACTTGCTGAAATTCGCCCAATTGAATGTGATACATCTCTGTTGCCACGTGCACATGGTACAGGACTGTTTACGCGCGGTCAAACGCAAGCACTTAGCGTTTGTACACTTGGTGCACTGGGTGATGTTCAGATTTTGGACGGAATCAGTCTTGAAGAAACGAAACGATTCATGCATCACTATAACTTCCCACCATTCAGCGTAGGTGAAGCTCGTCCATTGCGGGCTCCGGGCCGTCGTGAAATCGGACATGGTGCTCTGGGTGAGCGTGCTCTTTCCAAAGTAATCCCTTCCGAAACGGATTTCCCATACACGATTCGTTTGGTATCTGAAGTTCTGGAATCCAACGGCTCATCATCTCAGGCAAGTATCTGTGCCAGCACTTTAGCTATGATGGATGCAGGTGTACCAATCAAAGCTCCAGTTGCGGGTGTAGCTATGGGTCTGATCAAAGATGGAGATCATGTATCCATTCTGAGTGATATTCAAGGTATGGAAGATCACCTCGGTGACATGGACTTTAAAGTAGCTGGAACACCTGAAGGTGTAACTGCAATCCAAATGGACATCAAAATTGCTGGTATTAATCGTCAAATTTTGTCTGATGCATTGGCGCAAGCCAAAGAAGGTCGTATGCACATTTTGGGCAAAATGAACGAAATTTTGAAAACTCCACGTGAGCAGTTATCACAATATGCGCCTAAAATTACAACGATGCATATCAATCCGGACAAAATCCGTGATGTTATCGGTGCAGGTGGTAAAATTATCAATAAAATCATCGAAGAAACCGGTGTTAAAATTGATATTGAACAGGATGGACGTGTCTTTATCGCTTCTTCCAACCAGGAGATGAATGATAAAGCCAAAGCGATCATCGAAGGTATTGTGCGCGAAGTATTGGTCGGCGAGATTTATGTCGGTAAAGTAAAACGCGTAGAAAAATTCGGTGCATTTGTTGAAGTACTTCCGAACAAAGAAGGTCTGGTACACATCTCGCAACTGTCAACTGAACGTGTTGCCAAAGTGGAAGATGTTGTAGCTATCGGTGATTCCATTACGGTAAAAGTAACGGAAATTGACCCACAAGGTCGAATCAACTTGTCCCGTAAAGCAGTTTTGACTGCTGAAGCTCCGGCTCAATCCTAGGATACCGAAGCGACAGGTTATAAATGGATAGATTGAATGAAGAGACAGAATGTGAATTTCTGGCTCTTTTTTTAACGTTTAAATACGTAAAGCAAGGATGAAACTATGGCTCAGCATTCATATTTTTGCCCTTGTCCTCATATGATGGGGACAAAGACGGCGGGAGGATGGAGCTGTGGGAAACCAATCCAAAAAGCTGGCGGCTGTTCTGGCGGGTGTGACTGCGGTCATATTGATCGGACAAGTTGGCAGTGTACGTACATACATTACGGAGATCCGTGATGGGCCAGGTACGCAAAATGCTTTTGACATGTTTAAGGAGGCAACTGGAGAAGATGCGCTGTTGTCTGCGATTCGGGATAAAGCGGCTGAAACGAAAATTGCTCCGGTAAATGCCAGAGTGGATCGGGTATGGAAAGCGATTCCTGGTTATAATGGCATGGAGATTGATGTGGAAGCGACATACCGTAAGGCGCTGAGTGGAACATTGAATACCAAAATAGCGTATGTCTACCGTCAGATTGAGCCGGAGATCCAGCTTAAGGATTTGGGTGCACATCCGATCTATCGGGGGAATGCAAACAAACCGATGGTTTCTTTTATGATTAATGTGGCCTGGGGGAACGAATACATTAAACCGATGCTGGATACGCTCGATGCCGAGAAAGTGAAGGCTACTTTTTTTCTGGATGGAAGTTGGTTAAGCAAAAATGTTGAACTGGCTAAAGAAATTCAGAAACGTGGGCATGAGATGTCCAACCATGCTTATTCTCACCCTAATATGAGTCGATTGAGCGCAGAACGGGCCAAGCTGGAAATTAGCAAAACCCAGGATCTGCTCCATAAAACACTGGGCGTAGAGAATCGTTGGTTTGCTCCGCCTTCCGGTGACTTTAATCAGAAGACCGTTGACATTGCTTCATCCATGGGACTGCACACCGTGTTATGGACAGTAGATACTGTGGATTGGCGTAAGCCAAGCCCAGATGCCGTTGTTGCCAAAATTGCAAAAAATACCGAGGCTGGAACGTTAATTCTAATGCACCCTACAGCTGCTTCTTCGGGAGCTTTAAAGGGCATGATTCAATCCATACGGGCCAAAGGTCTGGTGCTCGGAACAGTAAGTGAGACGCTGTCTTCGGAACGTGTAAATACGTCTGCGGTTGAGTGAACGTTGTTTTTTTGTTAATATCAAACAGTTGGAACCAAATGTCGATTTCAATTTTAAGGTTGAGATCAAGGCAATTATAGAGATGTAGGAGGGCCAACCATGAAAAAAATTCAGCTGGGCAATGGCCTCAGAGTTGTCATGGAACAGATACCGACCTGCCGTTCTGTGTCTTTCGGAATATGGGTCAAGACAGGTTCGCGCAATGAGCAACCTGCAAGTAACGGAGTATCACATTTTATTGAACACATGTTATTCAAGGGAACAGATCGTTATGATGCCAAGGCGATTGCGGAGCAGTTCGATGCGATTGGCGGTAACGTGAATGCATTCACTTCCAAAGAATATACGTGTTATTATGCTAAAGTGTTGGATGAACATTTGCCGATTGCGGTTGATGTATTGTCTGATATGTTTTTCCGCTCCAAAATGGATGATGGTGAATTGATCAAGGAGAAAAACGTCATTCTGGAAGAAATCTCGATGTATGAAGATACGCCTGATGATATGGTTCATGATCTGATGGCCTTGGCCGCCTATGGTGAGCATCCACTCGCATACCCAATCCTGGGTACGGAAGAACGTCTCAAAGCGATGGATTCCAGTCATCTGCGTGCATATATGAAGGAGCACTACACGATTGAGAACACGGTCATTAGTATCGCGGGTAATATTGATGACAGTGTAATCGATCTGATGGAGAAGCATTTTGGTGCTTTTGATGTAAATGGAGTATCGGAAGCAGTCACGATGCCAGCCTTCCAAAGCGGACAGCTCTTTCACAAAAAGAAAACGGAACAGAATCATATCTGTATTTCGTTCCCGGGCTGTAAAATCGGAGATCCGCTGCAATTCGCTATGGTTGTTCTGAATAACGCCATTGGTGGAGGCATGAGCTCCAGGCTGTTCCAGGAAATTCGTGAGAAACGGGGTCTTGCGTACTCCGTGTATTCCTATCATAGCTCTCATGCGGACAGCGGACTTTTCACGATATACGCAGGTACAGCACCGAAACAGACCAAAGAAGTGCTCGATCTGACCAAAGAGGTTCTACGCGACCTGGCTGTTAACGGCTTGTCCGAAGATGAACTTCGTAAAGGAAAAGAACAGCTGAAAGGCAGCTTGATTCTAAGCTTGGAAAGCACAGGCAGTCGCATGAATCGTCTGGGTAAAAACGAGCTCATGCTGGGCAGACACCATACACTGGATGAGATGATTGCCAAAATTGAGCAAGTTACCATGGACGATATTAACGCGGTACTAGATCTGATGTTTGCTGAACCTTTTGCACTTGCTATGGTTGGCGCTTCAGATAAAACGATCGCTGGATTGAGAAGGGATGATTTTGTTGCATTACGTTCAAATACAGAAACTGCCGGGCAATGAAGATATTAAACTGCCTCAAAAAATGTCGGAGCTGGCATCCGGCTTTGATGTAGTAGCTGCACTTCAGGAAGACGTTGTATTGCAGCCGGGTCAGCGTACGCTGATTCCTACCGGACTTGCGATGGCAATGCCAGCTGGATTGGAAGCTCAGATCCGTCCTCGGAGCGGACTGGCTTTCAAACATGGAATAACCTGCCTCAACACACCGGGGACCATTGATGCGGATTATCGCGGAGAAGTTAAAGTGCTGTTGATTAATCTGGGTCAGGAACCGTTCACGATTGTACGGGGAGAGCGCATTGCACAGATCGTCTTCCAGACCGTGCCTGCGGTTGAATTGACGGAAGTGAATGAACTTTCGGAAACGGTACGGGGCGAAGGCGGATTCGGTCATACCGGGAAATAAGTAGCGTAAGTATTACTCATACTTTAGAGTCGTCCCTGACAGGGGCGGCTCTTTTTTACATTTGAGAAACGGACGGTGGAATGCAATTATTGTTTTCACCCCCCTGTGGGCCCCTGCATACGATAAGGCATACATGTGGTGAAAGGAGTGACGTCCCGATGCTGACCGGAGTCCGGATTGTAGTCCTGGGCGGAGATGCGCGGCAGCTTGAAGTCATTCAAAAGTGCGCTGAGCTGGATGCAACGGTAAGTGTGGTGGGTTTCGATAAAATAGAACGTTCCATTCCAGGGATCGAGCACCAGGAACTGGAGGATGAAGTGTTTGCTTCCGCAGATGTGCTCGTGCTGCCTGTTGTCGGTTGCGATGAGCAGGGAAAAGTAAGTACTTCATTCAGTGACACACCGATCTATTTGAAAAAGGAACATATTGCAGCATTACCAGAGCATTGTATTGTGTTCACGGGTATGGCAAAGCCGTTCTTGCGCGAACTTTGTCTTGAAAATGGGCTGCGACTTGTTGAAGTACTTGATCGTGATGATATTGCACTTTATAACTCTATTCCAACAGCTGAGGGAGCCATCGCCATAGCTATTCGGGAGACGGACTTCACAATCCATGGTTCGGAATGCATTGTGCTTGGCATTGGTCGAACAGGATTCACAATGGCCAAAACACTGCAGGGACTTGGAGCAAATGTACGGGTGGGAATCAGGCGGGAAGAGGATGCTGCCCGCGCTACAATAATGGGCTGGAAGCCTTTCATGACAACGGATTTGGCCGCTCAGACCGGGGAAGTTGACTTGCTTTTTAATACGATACCGACTATGATAATCACAGCACAAATCCTGTCCAGAATGCCGCAAAAGGCTGTCATTATCGACCTCGCATCCGCTCCTGGCGGCTGTGATTTCAGGTATGCCGACAAACGCGGTATCAAAGCGCTACTTGCGCCTGGCCTCCCCGGCATTGTTGCTCCCAAAACGGCTGGCGGCATTATTGCCGACGCGTTGATCCGTTTGCTTTTGGAAGAACAGAACGCACGGGAGGTTAAATCATGAACTGGCAGGGAAAAACGGTAGGTTATGCAATTACGGGTTCTCATTGTACGTTTGAAGAGGTTATGCCGGTAATTAGCCGCTTCGTAGCTGAAGGTGCCAACGTCATTCCGATTATTTCGAATTCGGTTCTGACGACGGATACACGCTTTGGTACGGCGCAAAATTGGCAAAAACAGTTGAAAGATATAACAGGTAATGATATCATTTCTACAATTGTTGAAGCGGAGCCATTAGGGCCTTCCAAGCTGCTTGATGTGCTGGTTATTGCTCCATGCACAGGGAATACAACAAGTAAGCTGGCTAATGCGATGACCGACAGTCCAGTGCTAATGGCAGCCAAAGCGCAGATGCGCAATCAGCGTCCGCTTGTGCTCGCGATTTCCACGAATGACGGTCTGGGCTTGAATGCTGCGAATATCGCCAAATTGCTTGTGGCTAAATACTTGTATTTTGTGCCATTTGGGCAGGACGATCCAGTGAAAAAACCAAACTCGTTAGTCGCCAAAATGGAATTGATTCCAGAGGCTTGCTGGAGTGCTCTTGAGGGCAAACAGTTGCAGCCGATGATTGTGGAGCGTTCTTCACAGGCTTGATGGAACAATGATTCGGTGACAACGTTTATACGCTTGGAGAAATGAAGAAGGGTTCGAGAGACAAAGAAAATCATGGGGGACAATATGCTGGATTGAACAGCTACTATGTCCACGTTCCTGTCTATAAGGCATTCCTGCTTGCGGGCAGTACAGGTTAAGCAAGCGGGAGAGGTCTATTGTGAATGTATGCATCATGACCTCGATAACAACCGCGACCTTTGATTTGCGATTGTCCCAGACAATTACAGAAAATAAGGAGCGGCATGGAATGCCGTATAAAATGCTGAAATTATCGCATCAGAACGCTCCCTAGAGTGATCCATTTGTTGATTTGACCCGTGTCCAGTCTTCTTGCGTACACAAATGGAGGAATAAAGATGCGTATCATGGTACAGAAATTCGGAGGCACGTCTCTCTCCACTGTTCAGGCGAGAGAGCATGTGCTCCGTCATGTTAAACGTGAACTTGAAGCAGGATTGAGTCTGGTCATCGTTGTGTCTGCGATGGGGCGCCGCGGCGAGCCATATGCGACCGATACGTTGCTGGACTGGGCTGCACAGAACGGAAACGCACTATCCGCACGCGAAAAGGATTTACTGCTGTGCTGTGGTGAAATCATATCGGCGACAACGTTGAGCAGTTTACTCGAACATGAAGGCATTCCAACTACAGTGCTGACCGGTGCACAAGCAGGTTTTGTGACGGACGACAATTTCGGGAATGCCCGGATATTGGATGTCCGTCCTGTTCGTGTGTTGGAGCAGCTTCAGCTTGGCCGTGTCGTTGTTGTAACCGGATTCCAGGGGCAGACAGAGAACGGAGACTTCACGACATTGGGTCGTGGGGGAAGCGATACGTCTGCTACAGCTCTCGGTGCAGCATTACGTGCTGAAATGGTGGATATCTACACAGATGTGAACGGGATACTCACCGCTGATCCGCGAATTGTTGAGGATGCACGTCCACTGACTGTTGTGAGTTATGCAGAGATCTGTAACATGGCCCACCACGGGGCCAAGGTAATCCATCCACGTGCGGTTGAGATTGCGATGCAATCCCAGATTCCAGTGCGGGTAAGATCTACTTTTGCAGACACGGAGGGAACGCTGGTTACGCATCCGGAAGGATTCCAGGATGTGCAGACAGGCATTGTTGACCGTTATGTAACAGGCATCGCCTACGTGAGCAATGTAACGCAAATTACGGTGGATGTGCCTGGTGGTGGTGCAGATCGATTGCAACTAAAAGTGTTCAAAACCATGGCTGAGAATTCAATCAGCGTTGATTTTATTAATGTTACCCCCTCGGGAGTTGTCTATACGGTTTTTGACAGTGATTCCGAGAAAGCCATACAGGTATTGCAGGAGATAGGTCTCAAGCCACAAAGCCTGTCCGGTTGTGCCAAAGTGTCCGTCATTGGCGGAGGCATTAATGGTGTACCTGGAATCATGGCTCGAATCGTGGAGTCCTTGACACTGGCAGACATTCAGATCCTGCAATCGGCAGATTCGAATACAACGATCTGGGTACTCGTAAAAAAAGAAGATATGGTTCAGGCCCTGAGGGCACTTCACGCCTCATTCGAACTTCATTTGTAAATAACTGAAGTTAGAGGAGCCAAACCTGTTTTGAAGGAGGAATCGAATTGGACTTTGGAAGATTGATTACAGCAATGGTCACTCCGTTCAATGAACAAGGAGAGATTCATTGGGAGGAAACGGCACGTCTAATCGACTATCTGATTGTAGATCAAAAGTCGGAGACGCTTGTGGTTTCTGGAACAACAGGGGAGTCTCCAACACTTAGTGATACTGAGAAAGTTCAATTATTCGAATTTGCAGTGAAACATGCGGGCGGTCGGTGCAAAATTATAGCCGGAACGGGAAGCAATAACACGGCACATTCCATCCATTTGACACAGGAAGCTGAACGTGCCGGAGTGGATGGCATTTTGTTGGTTGTTCCGTATTACAACAAACCTAGCCAAGAAGGTTTGTTTAAACATTTTGAAGCGATTGCAGGCTCCACCAAGCTGCCAATTATGCTCTACAACGTGCCTGGACGTACAGTAACCAGCCTGTCAGCAGAGACAACGCTTCGTCTTGCACAGATTCCTAACATCGTCGCTACGAAGGAATGTGCGTCTATGGAGCAGGTTACGCTGATTGCAGCAAGTGCTCCAGAAAATTTTAGAGTTTATTCCGGTGATGATGCTTCAGGCTTACCAGCGATTGCGGTTGGAGCACATGGAATTGTCAGCGTGGCCAGTCATGTCGTAGGGGCAGAAATGAAGAAAATGATTGACGCCTTCTATGGCGGAGCACCTCTTCAGGCTGCTCAGATTCATCAGCAGTTGTTCCCGGTGTTCAAAGGCCTGTTTGAGTGTCCACAGCCTCTACCAAACCCCGTAGCGGTGAAATATGCGCTGACATTGCGTGGTCTAGACGTTGGTTCCGTACGGTTGCCACTTATTCCGCCAACGGAAGAGGAGCAGGTTTATATCAAAGGTTTGCTTAATTTGTAATCATTTTGGTTGTATATGGACTATTTTATTAATCATGGGAATATCCTTCAGATCAGCAAAAGAACCGCTCCTCTTCGTAGAGGCTGCGGTTCTTTTTTTTACGAGTAATGTGAGGTTTCTTTTCCACTGCTAAGGGGAAACCTACAGGTTAACGAGAGAGTGACTTGTTTTTTTTGTTTTTAATCATGTATAATGATGTCAAGTGACTGGGTGCGGTATTTTTTTGAAATTGAAAGCGACATCGCTTCGTGGTGTAGCTTTGCGGTGAAAAAGGAAGGAACGGCTAAGAGGGAATTTCAACTCCAACTTGTTGGTCAAAGGGAATAACTTCGAAGAACTTCTTCCAAATATCGTGAATAAAGGTGTTCTTTTGCATTCATCCCGATAGGTGGGTATGTGATGTATGGACTACTTTTCTTAACTTACAATAAATAATAAGGTACGACGTCCAACTACCATAGGAGGTTTAGATTCATTTGTCTAAGAAAAATAATAACGATAAACTGATGATTTTTGCTTTGGGCGGCGTAGGCGAGATTGGTAAAAATATGTACGTCATCCAATACGCCAACGACATTGTAGTCGTAGATGCTGGTCTTAAATTCCCGGAAGAAGATATGCTTGGTATTGATATTGTCATCCCTGACATTTCTTACCTGACTGAGAACCGTGACAAAGTAAGAGGAATCATCCTTACTCACGGACATGAGGATCACATTGGTGGTCTGCCATATGTTCTCAAACATCTGAATGTTCCTGTATACGGAACAAGACTTACGCTTGGACTTGTAGAAAACAAGTTGAAAGAAGCGAATTTGCTGGGTGATACAAAACGTATTCTGATTGATGCTGATTCCGAGATCCAACTTGGATCTGTTCTGAAAGCATCGTTCTTCGCTACTAACCATAGTATTCCGGATTCTGTTGGTGTATGTGTCGAAACACCGGAAGGTGCAGTTGTTCACACAGGTGACTTCAAATTCGACCATACTCCAGTCAATGGTCAATATGCAGATCTTCAGCGTATGGCACAGATCGGAACAAATGGCGTGTTAGCGCTGTTGTCCGACAGTACGAACGCTGAGAAACCTGGATTCACACCATCGGAGAAAAATGTGGGTATCGTGCTGGAAGATATCTTCCGTAAAGCAAGTCAACGTGTTGTTGTGGCGACATTTGCTTCCAACGTACACCGTATCCAACAGGTGATCAATGCAGCAGAAGTGACTGGACGTAAAGTTGCAGTTATCGGACGCAGCATGGTGAACGTGGTTGGTATTGCTTCAGAACTGGGTTATCTTGAGATTCCGGATGGCATGATCATTGAACCTGAAGAAGTAGGCAAGATGGCAGCTGATCGTGTCGTGATTCTCTGCACAGGAAGTCAAGGAGAGCCAATGTCAGCACTGACACGTATGGCTCGTTCCACGCACCGTAAAGTGGACATCCTGCCAGGTGACACCGTCATTATCGCAGCAACTCCGGTTCCAGGTAATGAGAAATATGTAGGCCGTACGATTGATGAACTGTTCCGTCTGGGTGCTAACGTGCATTACAGCGGTGCTAACAGTGGCGTCCACGTATCTGGTCACGGTAGCCAGGAAGAGCTGAAACTGATGCTCAACCTGATGAAACCGAAATTCTTCTTGCCGATTCACGGTGAATTCCGTATGCAGCGTCGCCACGCGGTTCTTGCTGAATCTGTAGGGGTAGAACCTGAGAACATTTTCATCACGGATATCGGTGAAGTGATTGAAATTCAAGGTGGAGCAGCACGTAGAGCAGGTAAAGTTACTGCAGGTAATGTGTTGATCGATGGCTTGGGTGTAGGCGATGTGGGTAACATTGTACTTCGTGACCGCAAATTGTTGTCACAAGATGGTATCCTTGTTGTTGTGGTAACACTGAGCAAACAGGATGGAAAAATTGTTTCCGGTCCTGACATCATCTCTCGCGGATTTGTGTATGTTCGTGAATCGGAAGGACTATTGGATGAGGCCAACCGGATCGTTAGCAGCACATTGCAGAAGTTGATGAGTGAGAACGTTAACGAGTGGGCTTCACTCAAAACAAATGTTAAAGATGCACTGGGACGCTTCCTGTATGAGCAAACTCGTCGTAGACCGATGATTTTGCCAATCATTATGGAAGTTTAAAATAAGCTAAACAAAAACATATATTCAGGCACACAGTCGCCCCTTCTCTACGAGTAATATTGGACGGTTCCTCGTAGAGAAGGGGCTTTTTTTGCGTTTTCAGGAAGATCTGCAATAGCTTCAATATGTGAAGCAATTTGATGCAGCGGGTATAAGGCGGTTGGGAAAATCCCCATACTAAGGAAATACATTAAATGTTTCTGGAGAAGGGGATTATTGAAATGAATGAACGTATGAATGACAAGCAGGCATCAAGATCCAATCAACCGGAAGTTGAAGCGCCGGAAATTCCGATTCAGGAGGAAAAGGCCATCTCTCCCGTGACAGAGACTATTCAGCAATTTGGGCAGACACAGTCGCCAGCAGGTGAATCGAATATCTTCTGTATGACCATTATTGGACAGGTCGAAGGGCATTTGATTTTGCCGCCACAAAACAAAACAACAAAGTATGAACATATCATTCCACAGCTGGTGGCCGCAGAACAGAATCAGCGTATTGAAGGTATACTGATCATTTTGAACACGGTAGGTGGAGATGTAGAGGCGGGTCTGGCCATTGCAGAGATGATTGCTTCTCTGAGCAAACCTACGGTGACTGTGGTCATTGGAGGCGGGCATAGCATTGGAGTACCGATTGCTGTAGCTTCAACATATTCCCTGATTGCCGGAAGTGCAACGATGACGATCCATCCAATTCGGATGAACGGCCTTGTCATTGGTGTACCTCAAACGTTTGAGTATATGGAGAAAATGCAGGAACGAGTTGTTCGGTTCGTGACTTCTCATTCGAATATCTCTGAAGAGATGTTCAAAGAACTGATGTTTAAGACTGGTGAGTTGAATCGGGATATTGGTACAGCTGTAGGAAGCGCAGATGCAGTGAAACATGGATTAATGGATGCAGTGGGCGGGATTGGACAGGCTATTGCTCAGTTAAATCAGCTCATAGGAGACAAGAGACAGACTCTGCAAGCGGGAGGTTATACCCAATGACATTATATACAGTGATGCCCCCGGAACAACTCTGGTCGGGAATGTGGAAAGAAGGCGAAGATACAAAGGAGATCAAGATGAATGGTTTATTGATGCAGGTGAGACCTGTTAATGACAATGAAGCCGTTATTGTACGTTTGCTGGATTGTCCACTTGAAGCCTATCTCAATCCTGCTAATATGCCCGGTTCGACCATTCCGCTTTCGGGTAACTTGGGATCAGCATAACGCGACGAATTCAGACAAATTGAGCAGAAAAAGAACATATGTACGGATTATATTTGTATGGTATAATATTCTTCTGGGGGTGACCTGATTTTGGCCAGAAGAAAAAAGAGGAAAAAAAAGGGCGCTGGTTTTAGTGGCGTTTTAAAATATGAAATTTACGGGATTGTGCTTATTACCCTTGCTGTCATAGCATTATCGGGTGAAGCCACCGTTGGACGTTCGCTTTCCAAGATGTTCGGACTGATGCTTGGTAAGTTTTATTTTGCGATTCCACTTGTTGGTATTTATTATGGTCTCATGGTGATGATTCACCGGAAATGGCCTAGTGGTTGGACCACACGCAAGACAGGACTTGTTTTGCTGGTCTTTGCCTTAACCTTGATGAGTACTGTCTCTGCAATGCACCAGAAGCTCATTCCGGTTGGTGCGCTTGAGCCTGGTGCTGTGATTACGCAGGTACATAATGATATGCAAACCGAGTTGCTAACCCCTGCTGTGCCAGGTGAGAGGGACTCCATGCTTAACAAGGACATCAGCGGTGGTTATCTCGGAGCTGGGCAATTTGCTCTTTTCCTGTGGCTGTTCGGCAGTCTTGGGGCGAGACTCATCATGATTGTCATGTTTATCATCAGTTTTATGCTGATTACGAGTCTATCTTATGTGGATTTGATACGAATATTCCGAACAAAGATTTGGGATGCCGGGAGTTCGATGTACAAAAAGCTGGAGTCGAGACCCTCTGCACGTTCTGCTTCAACTTCTGATGCCAGAAAGAAAGGTAACGCCCGTAAAGTGGTACCTGTTCCTGTTGAAGATGACGAAGACGAGTATGAGGATGAATTAGAGGAACAGCATCTACCAAAACGAAACTCGCCCATATTCTTCCAACTTTTTGGGAAATGGGGAGCTAAACGGGAACAGGCGACATCAGGACGTGAAATGGATGAGGTCGATTCGGCAGAAACAGAACAGATTGTGTACCGCGCCGAACAAGATCACAATCTAGAGGCGTGGCAGGATGCAACCGAAGACGTAACTAACAAATCAGCTTCATCACGTGTTCCTGTTCAGGCTAAACCTAATTCAGCGCCGATCATTCGAGACTTTTTCGAGCACGTCAGAACAGAAGAGGCAAGCATTGAAGATGATCTGGACGATGCTTATCCTTTCCCGGATAATCTGGCCGATCCAAACGTAGTACAACAGGGCGAGCATACCATTAAAATAACGGATGAACTTGTAGAGACAGAGTGGTCTGCATCCGATGCGGGTACAAACGGGATGAATGCTGTGGATGAGATTCAGAGTGGAGAAGAAGTATCTAATGATGCAATGCAGGGAACAGATACTCCAACTCCTGAAGGGCAGGACACACAACCGGTGAAACCACCACCGCCACCTCCTAAGCCGTACAAGTTGCCATCATTCCGTCTACTTGCCAAGCCAAACAATGGGGGTAAGGCGGGTGACCAGAAGGATTATATGCAAACAGCACGTAAGCTGGAAGCCACACTGGAAAGCTTCGGTGTTCGTGCCAAAGTACTTGAAGTGGTTCGGGGTCCTGCTGTTACAAGATATGAAATTCAACCTGACATTGGTGTCAAGGTCAGCAGAATTGTCAGCCTAACTGATGATATCGCGTTGGCTCTGGCGGCAAAAGATATTCGGATGGAAGCACCGATTCCCGGAAAGTCTGCTATTGGTATCGAAGTACCTAATGGTGAAGTATCGGTTGTAACGATGCGTGAAGTAATGGAGACAGCAACGTTCCAGGATGCAGAATCCAAAGTGACCATTGCATTTGGCCGAGATATCTCGGGACAGACGATTATTGGTAACTTGGCTCGTATGCCCCATTTGCTGGTTGCGGGTGCTACAGGTTCCGGTAAGTCGGTGTGTATTAACGGAATTATTACCAGCATATTGTACAAAGCCAAGCCGGATGAAGTGAAGTTCCTGATGGTCGATCCCAAGATGGTTGAGTTGAACGTATATAACGGGATTCCCCATTTGCTGGCACCGGTAGTAACTGATCCTAAGAGAGCGTCACTTGCTCTCAAAAAGATTGTGGTTGAGATGGAGAAACGATATGAACTGTTCTCCAAATCAGGCACTCGTAACGTTGAAGGTTACAATAATCTGATGAAAGATAATCCTGCGGCTGTTCTGCCTTATATTGTTGTCATAGTGGATGAGCTTGCAGATCTCATGATGGTTGCTGCCGGAGATGTTGAAGATGCGATTGCTCGGCTTGCCCAGATGGCTCGTGCAGCCGGTATCCATCTGATTATTGCTACACAGCGGCCTTCTGTGGATGTTATTACTGGCGTAATCAAAGCCAACATACCTTCTCGTATCGCCTTCGGTGTATCCTCACAGGTGGATTCTCGAACCATTCTGGATATGGGGGGGGCTGAGAAACTGTTGGGTCGCGGAGACATGTTATTCATGCCAATGGGCGCATCAAAACCGGTTCGTGTACAAGGTGCTTTTATGAGTGATGAAGAAGTGGAAAATATTGTTAATTATGTACGTGGTCAAGGTGAAGCACAGTATGATGAGTCCCTTGTACCTGAGGTGGACGACTCTATCCAGGCTGAAGATGAAGTACAGGACGAGTTATACGAAAAGGCAGTACAGATTATTCTGGAGGCCAAGCAAGCGTCTGTTTCTCTGCTACAACGTCGAATGCGAGTAGGATACACCCGTGCTGCACGTTTGATTGACTCCATGGAATCCCGGGGCGTGATTGGTCCTTACGAGGGTAGCAAACCAAGGGAAGTACTGGTTTCACTTGAACAGTATCAGCAGAATAAAATAAGTTCGTAGTTTAACATGTAAAATGGTTACAACGAATCGTTTAAGCCCTCAACCGTATTGGTTGAGGGCTTTTTGCTTGCTCAGCAGACTGAAGTTTTGCCATCTACTCCAAAGATCGGATGTTTTGGTGCATAGGAAACAAGCAGGCTTGTCATAATAACCTTAGCGATTCTGTTAATCCCACAAGAGAAAGGTAGAGCACAGTCGATGCGAAAAATGAACCTATGGCTTTTCACTGCTATTTTGCTGATATCCGCATTGGGAATTCGTTATTTGCTTCCTGGGAATACAGCAACTGAAAGTTCAGCCGAGCGTACACCGCAGGTAGAAGAAAAGGCCTTGCCTACGTTTAGCAGCAATACAGTGAAATATGGAAGTTACGGTCAGGATGTATATGAGCTTCAGGGGCGTCTGAAGTACCTGGGATTTTACAATGGTAAAATCGACAGTAATTTTGGCAGCAGCACACTGAAATCCGTTAAATGGTTTCAATCCGAGTTTGGCATGAAGGCAGATGGTGTGGTTGGAGCTGAGACCAAGCTCAAGCTGTACAATGCGTCAACCAAATGGTCGCCAACAGAGCCACCGCTACACAAGGAATCCTCAGGTGGGGGTGGAGACAGCAACAATACGGCAGATAAAGAGCAAGACAATATGGGATCTGCCAATGCCCTTGGTCTCTCAGAGAATGAACTCAAGATTATGGCTAACGCTGTATATGGTGAAGCCCGGGGTGAACCGTTTGAAGGTCAAGTCGCAGTAGCAGCAGTAATTATGAATCGCGTGAAATCACCAAGCTTTCCAAATACGCCTTCTGGCGTGATCTTTCAGCCAGGTGCATTTACGGCTGTAGCGGACGGACAGATCTATTTGGAACCAAACGCACAAGCCAAAAAGGCAGTTGAGCAGGCCCTGAATGGATGGGATCCGTCCGGTGGATGTCTCTATTATTTTAACCCTAAGACAGCAACATCCAAATGGATCTGGACCCGTCCACAAGTGAAAACAATCGGACAGCATATCTTTTGTATGTGATGATGTTGGAAGCAACCAGAAGGCGTGACTTCGGTTGCTTCTTGCCTTTTGAATGGGTTAAAATGGTTGTTACGTTTAGCTTAAAATGATTGCATGATAAATGACGCCGTAAAGGGGTTTTGACATTTGAATACATCAGGATTCGAACGAGGTAGCAAGAGAGAGTTTCGTATACATGTGCTTCCAACTAAACGTTTTAAAACGTTTGCTATATCGTTATATGCAGGAGTTCCCTTACGGGAGGATACAGTAACCAAAGTAGCGCTGACACCTTTTGTTCTGCGACGCGGCACGGAGTCCTATCCGGAAACAACGCAATTTCGTGAGCAACTGGAGCATCTGTATGGAGCAGGTTTTGGTTTTGACGTCTATAAACGCGGGGATTACCAGATTGTACAGTTCCGAATGGATACCATTAATGATTCCTTTGTTGGAGGAGATGAACAGCTACTGGATCGTTCATTTGCCTTCCTAGGAGAGGTTCTTACACGACCTGCACAGGAGAATGGACATTTCAGGACGTCTTATGTACAAGCAGAGCGAGAGACTGTTCGTAAAAAGCTGGAGTCCATCGTGAATGATAAAATGCGCTATGCCGCTGAACGCAGTATTGAGGAAATGTGCAAGAACGAGCCGTACCGTCTTCACCCACTGGGTGAGCGAAAGGATCTGCCCGGGATTGAGCCTGACACACTTACTGCGTCTTATCAGGAGTGGCTGCAGCAGGCGAGTATGGATCTGTACGTGGTAGGGGATACGACACTGGAGGAGGTCGAGAACCTTGTTCAGCGTCATTTCAATGTAGATCGAACGTCCTCCTCCGATTACCAGACACAGGCAGCGGTTCGAGGAGATAAGGAAGTGGAGACCGTTGTTGAGCGACTGAATGTGAGTCAGGGAAAACTCAATATGGGACTCCGTACATCTATCACTTATGGAGATCCTCAGTATGCCGCAGCACTAATGTACAACGGGATTCTCGGTGGGTATCCTCATTCCAAACTGTTTGTAAATGTTCGTGAAAAAGAAAGCCTGGCATATTACGCGTCTTCGCGATATGACGGACATAAGGGCATTGCAACGATTCAATCCGGGATTGAAATCCCTAATTATGAGAAGGCCGTTACTATCATCAAGCAGCAGCTGGAAGAAATGAAAAGCGGTACAATCAGTGATCTGGAAATGTCTCAGACCAAAGCAATGATCCGTAACTTGCTTAAGGAAATGCAGGATTCTGCTTTTGAGATGATCGCTTATGACTTCAATCGACAGTTGTCTGGCAAAGAAAGAACGGCTGAAGAACTGTTGGCTCAGGTAGAACATATTAGCAAGGAAGATGTACGTGAGGCGGCAGAACAATTCCGTCTGGATACGATTTATTTCTTGCGGGACGAGAAGGAGGAATAATCGGTGGAGAGCATTCGGTATGAGCATTTGCAGGAGACACTATATTACGAAGTAATGGATAACGGACTGCATGTGTATATTTTGCCTAAACCGGGATTCCAGAAAACGTATGCTACGTTTGCAACCAAGTATGGATCGGTGGATAATCATTTTCAGGTTGAAGGGCAGGAAGCAGTGAAGGTCCCGGATGGGATTGCTCATTTCCTGGAGCATAAAATGTTTGAAGAACCAACAGGTGATATTTTTGCAACATTTGCGTCTCATGGTGCTTCAGCTAACGCATTTACGAGCTTTGATCAGACGGTTTATTTGTTTTCAGCGACCGAATATGTGAATGAAAATATACAAACATTAGTCGACTTTGTGCAAAATCCTTACTTCACGGATCAAAATGTGGAAAAGGAAAAAGGCATTATTGGACAGGAAATTGACATGTATGCTGATAATCCGGACTGGCGTGTTTATTTTGGATTGATCGAAGCCATGTATCAAAAACATCCGGTGCATATCGATATTGCAGGAACGGTGGAATCCATCCGTACGATTACCAAAGAGATGTTATATGAGTGTTATAACACCTTCTATCACCCGAGTAATATGCTCTTGTTTGTGGTGGGTGGTGTAGATCCACAAGAAGTCATTGATATGGTTCGATCGAACCAGGAGCAGAAGGATTATAAGCCACAGGGGAGCATTCAACGTTTCTTCGAACCGGAGCCTGAGCAGGTAGGAGAAGCCAGACGGGAAGCGAAACTGGCTGTTTCACTGCCCAAATGTCTGTTTGGATTCAAGGAGACGGACGTTGGACTCACGGGGGAACAATTGTTACGGCAAGATATGACAACGCAGCTGATGATGGACCTTTTGTTTGGCTCAAGCACACGATTATTTCAGAAGCTCTACGATGAAGATCTGATCTCGGACAGCTTTGGACATGAGTATAACAGTTCGCCGCAATATGCTTTTTCAGCCATTGGTGGTGATACAAAAGACCCGGATCAACTGCTCGCGCGTATACGTGAAGAAGTGGATGCCATTGTAGAAAAAGGGTTCGATTCCACGGATTTTGAACGTGCACGCAAAAAGAAAATAGGCGGATATTTGCGTATGCTCAATTCTCCGGAGAACATTGCGCATGAATTTACACGTCAGCAATTCCGTGGCGGTGATTTTTTCAATATGCTGCCGCTCTATGAATCGATTACACTGGAAGATGTAAATCTCAGACTGAGAGAGCATATTCGGTGGGATCATCTGGCTGTATCGCTAGTCGTGAGTCCTTGATATGGAGAGGGGAACGGGACAATTGAAGGCAATCGGGGAAATGACTGTACTGGTAACTGGCGCAAGCGGTGGCATCGGAGCGGCTATCGCAGAACGCTTTGCCAGAGTGGGAATGAATGTTGTTATACACTATATGAGATCGCATGAAGCAGCGAATGAAGCCGCCAGACGGTGCATGGAACAAGGCAGTGGAAAAATCATGACCGTGTCTGCGGATCTTCGCAGCCGGGAACAGATTGAGCGTATGCGTGAGAAGCTGGAGTCGCACAATCTCATGCCAGATATCCTTGTGAACAATGCAGGAATCTCGCACTATGGGATGTTGTCTGATGTTACAGAGGAGATCTGGGATGAAGTGATGGCGATTAACCTCAAAGGCACGTTTATGTGTACACAGGAAATGATGCCTCACATGATCTCCCAAAGGTACGGCCGGATCATTAATGTATCGTCGATCTGGGGGCTGTCTGGTGCTTCTTGTGAGGTGCTGTATTCCACAACTAAGGGTGGGGTGAATGCATTCACCAAAGCGCTTGCGAAAGAACTCGCACCTTCCGGAGTAACTGTAAATGCCGTTGCTCCTGGTGCCGTTCAGACATCCATGCTGAGCCATCTGGATCAGAGTGAACTGAAGATGCTGGAAGAGGAAATTCCGGCAGGAAGACTTGCTCAACCTGATGAAATCTCATCATTGGTTTATTTTTTGGCTCTCCCTGAATCGGGTTATATCAATGGGCAGATCATCAGTCCAAATGGCGGTTGGTTAACGTAAAAAAAGCAAGAAAACTTGCCTGGCTGTGAACGAACCGGGTGAAGGTTGCTGAGAAGCAGTCGTCTTCCGGATTATTTTCAAAATGCTCGTATATAAAATGCCTCGAAAGCACATATTACAACTGTTGATTTTAAATCTCATGCGTCATCTAAGGAGGATTTATCATGTCAACAGAAAAAACAGTGCTCTCCAGTTTTGACACATGGAAGAAGTTCCTGGGTGACCGCGTACTGCAAGCAGAGAAGATGGGGATGAGTGAAGAAACCATCAACAAACTTGCGTATGAAATCGGCGACTTCCTTGATGAGAAAGTCGATCCGGCGAACCATTCCAACCGGGCATTGAAAGAGTTATGGGATGTCGGCGATGCTGATGAGCGTCGTACGATTGCGTGCCTGATGGTCAAATTGGCCAAACAAAACGCATAAGATTACAGATGAAGAGCTCCCGCAAGGGGGCTTTTCTCTAATGATTACAAACGGATTACAGAGCTGTTCTTGTAATTCATTTTCATTTTATATATCATTAACGTGACCCATTTTTAGAAGATGTCTCAGATTGTTGTCCAGTGGATATGTTCTGTTGCTGTCGAATAATGGGGAATAATGCATTACGGGGTGTTGAAATGGAATCTAAACAATGGTACATGGAATATAAAATACATAAGAACAGACCCGGTTTGTTAGGCGATATTGCCTCTATGCTGGGGATGCTTGAAGTGAATATATTGACCATTAACGGTGTTGAAGGCAAAACTCGAGGCATGCTGCTTGAATCGGATGATGATGAAAAAATCCGTTTGCTTGGTGAAATGCTTGGCAAAGTAAACAGCATCACCGTATCGGCTTTGCGGCAACCTAAATTGGTGGATATTTTGGCCGTACGTCATGGCAGATACATTGACCGTGACTCGGATGATCGCAAGACATTTCGTTTCACTCGAGATGAACTTGGGTTACTTGTGGACTTTTTGGGTGAAGTATTTAAGAGGGAAGGCAATCAGGTCATCGGTTTGCGCGGAATGCCTCGTGTTGGCAAAACAGAGTCTATTATTGCGGGCAGCGTATGTGCAATGAAGCGATGGACGTTTGTTTCCTCCACACTTCTTCGTCAGACGATAAGGAGTCAAATGTCCGAAGACGAATTGAACCCAAACAATGTCTTCATCATTGACGGAATTGTAAGTACGATTCGTTCCAGTGAGCGGCATTACAACCTGTTGCAGGATATTATGTCCATGCCTAGCACCAAAGTTATTGAACATCCGGATATTTTTGTACAGGAATCCGAATATGATTTTAATGATTTTGATATTATTATTGAATTGCGTAACATTCCCAATGAAGAGATTATTTATGATACGTTTACGGCTAGCTACACCGATGAATTGTAAGGAACCGTACGGAATCATGGAATAGATTAGCAACAACTCAAGAGATAAACATAAGGAGGAGATGGCATGTCTGAACTGGGTCAGCAGTTAAGGGAGGCCCGGCTGCAAAAAGGGATGAGTCTTGACGATGTACAGGAAATGACAAAAATTCGCAAGAGGTATCTGGAGGCCATAGAAGCAGGAGACTATAAAGTGCTGCCGGGTAGCTTCTATGTGCGTGCTTTCATCAAAACCTATGCGGAGACCGTGGGACTGAACCCTGATGAGCTGCTGGAGGGACACAAAAAAGACGTACCCGAAGAAGAGACGGAAGCAACGATGGAACCGGTTATTCAGAAGCGTTCCAGCCGTCCGGTTGAGCGTAGTAATCGGTGGATGTCTGTCGCGTTGATGTGGACATTCCCTGTTTTGATCGTAGTACTGTTGTATGTATACGTGGTGTATAACAATGGTGATGAATCAGATAATCCGGGTCTTGATCAGGTCAAAATTACAGACAGTCAACAACAGCCTGAGGACAAACCGGATCAACCTGCCGACAACGGACAGGCATCTAATCCGCCTGCGACAGACTCAGGTACTGACGGTACTGGTGAGGGCGACGCTGGCGGTAACGGTGGCGGTACAGACACGGAAGGACAGACGGACGGTCAAACTGATGGCCAAACGGACGGACAGACGGATGAAACTGAGGAAGAACCAACTGACAATTCACCATCTAATGTGAGTGTTGCAGAAGATGGGAAATCAGGAAATATTACGAACTTTAAAGTTAACGGTAGTGCAGGGCAACCTGTAACGGTTACGATCAAAGCCACAGGTCATAGCTGGCTGGAAGTGTACAAAGGCGAAAACTCCAGTGGAGAGAAGTTGGAGTATGGTAACACAGCCGAAGGTGACAGCTATACCTTTGAGCTTGATAGTACAGGCATGTATATTAAGTCCGGTTACGCTGCAGCGACCACGATTGAGGTTGGCGGGCAGGTTGTAACGGATGGCAAGGCGACCAATCGGATCCGTTTGAAGCTTGGTGAAGATAGTAGTGGCACTCCTTCTTCCACAGGTGTTGAAAATGGATCAACGGACGGTACAGGGGGTACCACTGGTAGCGAATAACCGGGTCAACTGCAGGAGACAATAATCGTGTCTTAACTTGCAGTTAACTTTTGGTGAAGTGAGGTGGATGGCTGTGACAGTCAGCTGGATCGTAATAGGTTTAGGGATCATTGTCAGCCTCCTGGGTTATTACCTGACTCCAAGTGCTTGGGGTTACGGAATATTGGGTTTTGGACTTGCACATGTACTTTTGGGTGTGCTCGATATGTTCAGACAGCCCAACCGTAGCCGCTATTAGGTTGGAAGCTAAACCAGCAAGCATTTTTGGCAGCCACTTGAAGTGGAAGCCAAAAATGCTTTTTTCTTTGTGTAAAACAGCTTGAAATTAGACTTTTGCTTAAGGTATCCTCTATAATGTTACAGAACATACGATTAACTGAAAGGGTGACTGGTTTGAGCTCAGAAAATTCATTTGATATCGTGTCCAAAATGGACTTGCAAGAACTGACAAATGCCGTTACACAAACCGAGAAAGAAATTGGCGCTCGTTATGACTTCAAGGGCAGCAAGAGTAGCCTGAAACTGGATAAGGATGCGTTAACGATCGTATCTGATGATGAAACCAAACTCAAGGCTGTCATTGACGTGCTTCAATCCAAAATGGCGAAGCGTGGTCTACCATTGAAAAACATTGATTACGCAAAGGTAGAGCCAGCGTCTTCTGGTACAGTCCGCCAGCGTTTGAATTTTAAACAGGGGATTGATCAGGACATCGCCAAGAAAATCAATATCCTGATTCGGGATTCCAAGATGAAGGTGAAGAGTCAGATTCAGGGAGATCAACTTCGGGTAACTGGTAAGAGTAAAAATGATTTGCAAGCTGTCATGCAGTTGCTAAATGGTGCTAACCTGCCTCTGGATTTGCAATATACAAATTTCAAGTAATAAGGCCTTTTTGTAGCAAAAGTGTTTTTTGACACGGTATTGGGCGTATATTATACTAAGTGTGCATTGCTGGCAGTCAAGCATCAAGTCCAGTCCTCATCGTTTGCTGACTTTGTGAAAAGCAGTACATCTTCTGGAAGTCACCGGAACGTTTAAAGCGTTTTGCTTTTGAGCGGTTGACTTTATTTTTTGCGTTTCTACATAGTGGGATCATGTTAATATGGATGATTGACATTGAAACTGTACATTTCATGTTCCGGATGATGATAACGGGATTATGATGATTGTTTGGAGTAATGGAGGATATGAGGGAGGGCGTCTTGTGAATTTACCCAACCGGATTACGCTTGCACGAATTTGCTTAATCCCTTTTTTGATGGTGTTCCTGCTCGTGGATTTTCCATTTTATCCAGAGCCGTTGCAGCTTGGAAGCTTGTCGCTTCCGTATAATCAACTGATTGCTGCTGTTATTTTTATCATCGCCGCAAGCACAGATGGAATTGACGGATACCTTGCGCGGAAAAATAACATGGTTACCAATCTGGGGAAACTGCTCGATCCACTCGCAGACAAGTTGCTGGTTACTGCAGTTTTGATCTCGCTTGTGGAGATGGGCAAGCTGGATTCCTGGATTGCAGTTGTGATTATTAGTCGTGAATTCGCAGTTACCGGCTTGCGTCAAATTGCTTTGCTGGATGGGTCGGTTGTTGCCGCCAGTGCTTGGGGCAAGCTGAAGACTGTAGTGCAGATTGTGGCGATTGTGCTGTTGCTGTTGAACAATTTCCCGTTTTCATACACGGGTATTCACGTTGATATTATCGCGGTATGGGCAGCAGCGCTTATTACCATCTGGTCGGGTATCGATTACTTTATCAAAAACAAAAACCTGCTTCATTTAACAAAAGCATAATGGTTTGTTCTTAAATGGGTAATCATGAAGGAAGCATTGGGTCAGGGGCAATAGGAAATTATCCTATTGCCCTTTGATCACTCACCACGTGTACAGGAGGATGCTCAATGAAGGCAGAAATCATTGCAGTTGGCACAGAGCTACTGCTTGGACAAATCGTCAATACCAATGCCAGATACCTATCCCGTGAATTGGCTGCGATGGGGATCGATGTATATTTCCAAACGGTGGTTGGGGATAACCTGAACCGACTTAGTGAAGCTATTCGTATTGCGCAGAGCCGTGCAGACGTTATTTTATTTTCCGGTGGCATCGGACCTACACAAGATGATCTGACCAAGGATGCGCTCGCAGCTGTTCTTAACCGGAACCTGCATACAGATCGAATGGCAATGGACAAAATTGAGAGCTTTTTCAGAGATCGTAATGTGGATATGACAGAGAATAACCGACGTCAGGCGATCGTTATTGATGGCGGAACACCTCTGGCCAATGAAACGGGCCTTGCGGCAGGAAATGCGATTTCTGACAATGACAAATATTATGTTGTGATGCCTGGACCACCTAAAGAGTTGATTCCAATGTTTGAACAGGAAGTCAAACCTTGGCTGTTCCAGCATGTACTCACAGAAGAGATGCCGATCTATTCCCGAATGCTCAAATTCGCAGGTATTGGTGAATCTGCTCTGGAAGATCGACTTCTGGATCTGATTGACGCGCAGACAGACCCTACGATTGCTCCTTACGCGAGCGAAGGCGAAGTTACGGTACGTGTCTCCACAAAGGCTGCGAGTGAGGGAGAGGCGAAGCTGAAGCTGGATGCGATGGAGGTTCAGATTCGGGAACGTTTGACAGAACATCTCTACGCGAACGAGGATGTGCCTATAGAGTACACGATTGTAACTATGATGTCTGACATGGGGCTGACGCTCAGCGCTGCTGAGAGCTGTACAGGAGGGCTTGTCATGCAGAGTCTGACCTCTGTACCCGGAAGTGCATCAATGCTCAAAGGTGGTATTGTTTGTTACTCCAATGAAATTAAAGAAAAGCTGCTGAATGTGCCTCATGATTATCTGGAGGGTGAAGATGCACCTGGGGCGGTAAGTCCTGAGGTTGCAAAAGTGCTTGCTGAGCAGATCCGCATGATTGGCGATGCTGATTTTGGCTTGGCTGTTACCGGTGTAGCTGGACCGGGATATTCGGAACGCAAGCCACCCGGACTTGTCTTCATCGCTCTTGCAGAACGTGGAAAAGAGACGGAAATCCATGAGCTGCGTATTAATGGTAATCGCGAGACGGTTCGCATTCGTTCAGCCAAAGCAATTCTATATCGCTTATGGCAAAAACTTGTGGCGATGGATTGATTAGTTAATAGCTTCGATTGCATTTACAGTTCCAAGCAAGTATAATTAAGGAAGACGGAAGAACCGTAGAATTAGGCTTTACAGCCTTGTTTACGGTTCTTTTTTCTGTTTAATGGAAAGTTTCCTTGAGGAAGAGGCGCCTCGGCCTTTACAAAAAAACGAATGTATGTTCGAAAAAAAGCTTGGCAAACGTGTTAAAACAAGGTATCATTATCTTATAAACAGTAAAGGGTGTGAGCTTATTGTCAGACCGTCGTGCCGCGCTTGATATGGCGCTCCGTCAAATAGAGAAGCAATTTGGTAAAGGATCCATCATGAAACTGGGTGAGTCCACTCATATGAATGTGGAAATTATTCCCAGTGGTTCCTTGGCTTTGGATATTGCATTAGGAACAGGCGGCTTGCCTAAAGGCCGTATTGTTGAAATATATGGACCTGAATCCTCTGGTAAAACAACCGTAGCATTGCATGCTATCGCTGAAGTACAAAGAGCGGGTGGACAAGCTGCATTTATCGATGCCGAGCATGCTCTTGACCCACAGTACGCAAGTAAACTTGGTGTTAATATTGATGAATTGCTTCTGTCTCAGCCAGATACGGGTGAGCAAGGGCTGGAAATTGCAGAAGCTCTTGTACGCAGTGGTGCAGTAGATATCGTCGTTATTGACTCTGTAGCCGCATTGGTTCCAAAAGCAGAGATTGAAGGCGAAATGGGCGATTCACACGTTGGTTTGCAAGCGCGTTTGATGTCTCAGGCGCTGCGTAAACTGTCTGGTGCAATCAGCAAATCCAAAACAATCGCAATCTTCATTAACCAGCTTCGTGAGAAAGTCGGCGTTATGTTTGGTAACCCGGAAACAACACCTGGTGGTCGTGCTCTGAAGTTTTATTCCACAGTACGTCTGGATGTGCGTCGTATTGAGAGTATCAAATCAGGCAATGACATGATTGGTAACCGTACTCGTATTAAAGTTGTGAAAAACAAAGTGGCACCTCCGTTTAAACAAGCGGAAGTAGATATCATGTATGGCGAGGGTATCTCGAGAGAAGGCAGTATCATTGACATTGGTACAGAGCTGGACATCGTTAATAAAAGTGGTGCATGGTATTCCTACGAAGGCGAGCGTTTAGGACAAGGTCGTGAGAACGCAAAGCAGTTCATGAAAGAGCATAAAGATATTGCTGACATCATTGAACAAAAAATTCGTGTAGCCAGTAATTTGGTTACTGCAGTCCCTGCGCCAACGAGTGAAGAGCAACAAAAAGAAGCAGCAGAAGAACAAGAACTGTTTGAAATCAACGAGTAATCTCTCAAAACCTCCCTTGTAGGGAGGACTCTGAGGGTGTTCCCCACTGGACTCCGTAAACTTATCTGATTGAGCTTGGATCAATCTGGATAATGGATTGTAGTGGGAGTACTCGTGCTGTCTAACAGCCCCTGTCCCAATGGACAGGGGCTGTTAGCACGCTAACTGTGGAGTAAAGGCCGGGCAGAGTTCCCGGTCTTTTGTATTATTGGTGTTCTTTGTCTTATGTGAAGGTGTGTTTGGCGTAGTCAGAATGAAAATGTTATGAAAGGGGAGACCAGAATGGATCAACATGACGAGGATTTATATGAAGAAGCAGAACAGGATGGCCTATCCCAATTTCCGGACAACGAAGAACTTATTATTACACGTGTAGAACGAACGAAGAGCAGGCAAGCTCGTTATCGAATCACTTTTGGCATCCACTCCATTACGGTTCTTGAAGATGTGATGATTAAATACAGGATGACTCAAGGTAATACGTTTATGAAGAAGGATCTGGAAGATATCATTCTAGCTGACGAGCGACAGCGGACGTATGCACAGTCTCTGCGCTTTTTGGAGCATAAACCGCGCACACGCCATGAATTAAGTCAGAAACTTCGTCAGAAGGAGTTTGCTGCACCTTTGATTGAAGAGGCGCTGGATCGGCTTGAGCGGGAGAACCTGGTGGATGACGATCTATTTGCGAAGGAATGGACAAGACAGCGTATGGAGGGCAAGCGGAAGGGAAAACTGTGGATAAGGCAAGAGCTGCGTCAAAAGGGCATTGCCAATGATCTCATTGTTGAGGCACTAGAAGGGATTAGTACAGATGCGGAATTTGAGACTGCTTTGAGTGCCGGACGAAAAAAATGGAATCAGGTCAAAGGGGACGTCAAAGAGAAGAAAAATAAAACGCTTCCCTTCCTAATGAGACGTGGTTTTTCAATGGATATGGTGCGCCGGGTCGTGAATTGTTTAATTGAAGAAGATGAGGCTGGGGACCCTGAAGATGACGAAGCGTTGTTATGGGATTAGCAGACTAGAGTCTCTATACTGCATTCTCTTGACAATTTCTTTCGTCAAATACTAAAATGGACATGAGTCTGTAAGAAATGGACAACCCTTTTTCCTTCCAAAAAAGCGGTTTCGGTTTCTTAAGATTTATACCATTCTTAATTATGGGTTCGCTGGAAACAGTGAATAGTACGTGGAAACATGTACATGTGAAATGAAAATCGGCGGGGGATCGCCGTGAGTATTCGTTATTCCCAAACATATGTAAGGTTTGAAAACTGCAAATTAACCCAAGGAATGCCTTGGAGGAACCAACGAGGAGGTGAACAGTATGGAACCTGCAATCATGATCGCTCTCGTTGTGGCCGCGCTAATCATTGGGTTCGGAGTAGGGTATTTTATTCGCAAATCTCTTGCAGAGGCTAAAATCTCTAGTGCGGAACAAGCTGCCGTACAAATCGTGGAGAACGCGAAGAAAGAGGCAGAGGCACTGAAGAAAGAAACGGTGCTGGAAGCGAAGGATGAAATCCATCGCATTCGTGCTGAAGCTGAAAAAGACACTCGTGAACGTCGGAATGAAATTCAACGACAAGAAAGACGATTGTTGCAAAAAGAAGAGTCGCTGGATAAAAAATTGGAATCACTCGAACGTAAAGAAGAGCAAGTGGCTAACAAAGAGAAACGAATTGATGAGACTCAGCAGCAGATCGAAATGATTTACAAAAACCAGGTGACAGAGTTGGAACGTATATCCAACCTCACCATGGAAGACGCACGCAGTATCATACTGTCCAACGTAGAACAGGAAGTTCGTCATGAGACGGCTCAAATGATCAAGGACATTGAACAACAAGCGAAGGAAGAAGCGGACAAAAAGTCCCGCGAGATTATTACACTCGCCATCCAACGCTGTGCGGCTGACCACGTAGCGGAAACAACGGTATCTGTTGTTACCCTGCCAAATGAAGAAATGAAAGGCCGGATTATCGGTCGTGAAGGACGTAACATCCGTGCGCTTGAAACCCTTACAGGGATTGACCTCATTATCGATGATACGCCAGAAGCTGTTATTCTGTCGGGCTTTGACCCGATTCGCCGTGAAATCGCCCGTACTGCCCTGGAGAAACTGGTGGCTGATGGACGTATTCACCCGGCACGGATTGAAGAGATGGTTGAGAAATCCCGCAAAGAAGTGGATGAGCGCATCCGTGAATACGGTGAGCAAGCTACCTTTGAAGTGGGCGTGCATGGTCTGCATCCGGATCTGATCAAAATTTTGGGCCGGTTGAAGTTCCGTACAAGTTACGGTCAGAACGTCTTGAAACATTCCATGGAAGTCGCTTATCTGGCTGGACTGATGGCTGGCGAACTGGGAGAAGACGTAACTCTGGCAAGACGTGCAGGTCTATTGCATGACATCGGTAAAGCGCTGGATCACGAAGTGGAAGGATCACACGTCGAAATTGGCGTGGAACTGGCGAAGAAATACAAAGAACATCCGGTTGTAATCAACAGTATCGCGTCCCATCACGGAGATTGCGAAGCGACTTCGGTCATTGCCATGTTGGTTGGCGCAGCAGATGCGCTCTCCGCAGCAAGACCAGGCGCACGCCGCGAAACGCTGGAAACGTATATCAAACGACTGGAGAAGCTGGAAGAAATCTCAGAGTCCTTCGAAGGTGTCGAGAAATCGTACGCCATTCAGGCCGGACGCGAAGTTCGCGTTATGGTACAGCCTGAGAAGATCGATGATGCTGAAGCCTTCCGCTTAGCCCGTGACATCACGAAGATGATTGAGAATGAACTCGACTATCCGGGTCACATCAAAGTCACCGTCATCCGGGAAACCCGTGCGGTTGAATACGCAAAATAGAGCATTACGGAAAAGTGGCCGCAGTAGTGGGCCACTTTTCCTGTTGATAGCCTGTTAAAAGGCAACTACACATTATGGAGCATGAGATAGAGTCCTGCAAAGGTTCAACATTTGAAGTAAGAGGACTTTGCAGGAATTGAGGAGGCAGTAATCAATGAAAGTTTTGTTTATTGGTGACATTGTAGGTAACGTGGGACGTAAGGCATTAAAGGAAAATTTACCGTACCTGAAATCAAAGTATAAGCCACATGTGGTGATTGTGAATGGTGAAAATGCGGCAGCAGGTCGTGGCATTACCGGTGCAATCGCAAATGAGTTTTTCAACTGGGGTGTACATGGTATTACACTTGGTAATCATACTTGGGACAATAAGGATATTTTTGATTTTATAGATGATGAGCCCCGCATGATTCGTCCAGCGAACTTTCCACCAGGCACACCAGGACGAGGGTACACGGTTGTCAAAGGCGAAGGGAAAGAGCTAGCGATTGTCAATCTTCAAGGAAGAACGTTCCTGCCTGCTCTGGATTGTCCATTCCGTGTAGCTGATGAAATTGTAGATGAGCTACGCCAAGACCATAAATGTATTTTAGTTGATATGCATGCTGAAGCAACGTCAGAAAAGATTGCCATGGGATGGCACCTGGATGGACGTGCGTCTCTCGTTGTAGGTACACATACCCATGTACAGAGTAATGATGATCGGATTTTGCCTGGAGGAACAGCTTACTTGACGGATGCGGGCATGGTAGGACCTCGTGACGGCATATTGGGTATGGAGCGTGAGGCCGTGCTGCGTAAGTTCTACACCCAGCTACCTGTACGTTTCGTTGTAGATGATGGCAAATGGCACTTCCACGGTGTTTTTGTTGAAATTGATGAAGCCACAGGTGCGGCAACACGCATCGAAAAAATTCGTCTGACGGAGGACGAGTGGCGCATGGAATAGGGGTATTGTCCCAATTTGCAGGGAAACCCGTCTAAAAAGAAGGAATTTTTTTGCCTCCCGCGAATAACATCTAGTAAGTGGAAACAAACTTTCAACATTCCCAGGGAGGTACTTACCATGGATGTATTAAAAGTTTCAGCAAAGTCCAATCCTAATTCTGTAGCCGGCGCTCTTGCAGGGGTTCTTCGTGAACGTGGAAATGCTGAACTGCAGGCAATTGGAGCGGGAGCACTGAACCAAGCCATTAAAGCGGTAGCGATAGCCCGGGGATTTGTAGCACCAAGCGGAGTTGACCTGATTTGTATTCCAGCTTTTACAGACATTGTGATCGACGGCGAGGACCGAACGGCCATTAAGCTGATTGTGGAGCCCAGATAATACATGCAGTATGCATTGAACCTGTTTACGATGTAGACAGGTTTTTTTGCGTTTTTTTGCAATCACATATTGAGGAGGGTTTAAGATGTCCATGTCTGATTGGCGTGTAGCTGATTTTCACTGTGATGCACTGAGCAAAATTTTGATGCAGCCTGCCCTTTCATTTGAAAATGCTCCACAACTGGATGTGAACTTGCAACGTTTGAAAGAGGGGAATGTAGGATTGCAGGCGTTCGCCATCTATTTACCCGAAGTACTTGGCAGAGGCAAGTTTGAACATGTGATGGGGCAGTTGGAGATTTATCGTAGACGTGTGGAGAGAAGTCAGGAGCGGCCTGGCGGCACACAGACGTTGTTATGGCGTGAACAGGTGGCTCAGGTGGGGCAAACAGGGGGGCCGTGGGGATTAATCACACTGGAGGGTGTGGATGGCCTGGAGGGCAACCTGTTCTATCTGGAGTTATGTTATCAGATGGGCGTTCGAATTATTGGACTAACGTGGAATTATGCCAATTGGGCGGCTGACGGAGTAATGGAGAAGCGTGGAGCAGGTCTGAGCGAGAAGGGGAAGGAACTGGTGCGCCAGTGTAATGAAATCGGAATGCTGCTCGACGTGTCACATCTGACAGAGAAAGGTTTCTGGGAACTGGCTGACTTGAGTAAACGTCCTTTTATCGCCTCCCACTCCAACAGTTACAGTGTATGTCCCCATGTGCGTAATCTGAAAGACGATCAGATTCAGGCTATCATTGCCCGGAAAGGGCGGATTGGACTGACGTTTGTACCCTGGTTTGTAAAGCAGGAGGGTGAGGTACGTATAGAAGATCTGCTGCCTCATATTGAGCAATTCTGTTCTCTCGGCGGGCAGCATCACCTGATGATGGGGTCTGATTTTGATGGAATTTCAACGTATATTCAGAGACTTGAACATTCAGGACATTATCCGAGACTGACGGAAATCCTGCTCAAGCATTATGATGAACATCTGGTTCGTGGCTGGTTGTGGGGGAATGCGATGAGTTATCTGGGGGAACACTTGCCAGAGAGCAAACCGAAGATGCAGATGAAGGGGAATTCCATGAAATAGTGAACTGGTGTGTGCGTTGAATGGGTTGAATTGAAACTTGTTTTCCAAATAAAGGAGGGGAATGATGGTGAAATAAGTGTATTTCATGAATTTTCACCAGTTCGTTTTCATTTCACTCCAAAAAGGGGTATAATACCATTGGATTGTTAAGAGCCTGAGTACAGGCCATAGATAAACAAGGAGTGAATTTACAATGAGTAAAACAGTACCTGTGGGCGTATCTGCCCGTCACATTCATGTATCCCAAGAGCACGTTGAAATTTTGTTTGGCAAAGGTTATGAACTGACTGAATTTAAACCTCTGTCCCAGCCTGGCCAATACGCTGCTAACGAAACTGTAGCGGTAATTGGTTCGAAAGGACAGTTTGATAAAGTGCGTATCCTTGGACCTGTTCGCCCTGAAACGCAACTGGAGATCTCCATGACAGATTCATTTGCGATTGGTGTTAAAGCACCTGTACGTGAATCTGGAAGCATTGAAGGTACACCAGGAATCACAATTAAAGGTCCTGCTGGCGAAGTTACGATTGATAAAGGTGTTATCGTTGCTGCTCGTCACATTCACTTCCATACTTCTGATGCTGCTAAATGGGGTATCGAGGACAAACAAATGTTGAAAGTTCGTCTGGGTGGAGATCGCGGTCTTGTACTGGAAAATGTACTGGCTCGTGTATCCGATTCTTTTGCACTGGACATGCATATTGATACTGATGAAGCTAACGCTGCTGGCGCTCGTAATGGCGACACTGCTGAAATCATCGATTAATTACATGTAATAGCTTCAGCCCCCAATTATGGCGGTCTGAATAACATTTAAACCTGAGCACAGCCAACAGGGGCCGGTTAATTCCAGCCCTGATGGCAAGGCTCAGGTTTTTGTGTTTTCTGAGTGTTCTTCTGAGCATGGCATGGTTCGGATTAGACGAAGGGACATGCGCTTTGGATGTGGAACTACAGCCCAATTCATGCTATAATTTGCTGTAATGCTCTTTTAATGTTCCAAGCAAGATTTTCATGTGGAACAGGGATGAATGAACGATTTTTTATTAATAGAGGCTGTAAGGAGTGACCGAAGGAAATGGCTAAAGACTCAAAAAAGGATTACTCCCAATATTTTGATTTCTCCGATGCCAAAGTAATTTCGCAAGATGAATTCAGCAAAAAGATAAGAATCCGGGGCCGTGAGATTAACATCAAATCGGAACCCAATCATCGTCAGGAGAAACAACGGGGCAAGGAAGACGTCCAGGTGCTTTACGAAAATGCCGTTCCCGATGAACTGAAAAACATAGGGAAAGGCAAACACTATATTGTATATACGTATGGATGTCAGATGAACGAGCATGACTCGGAGACCATCAAAGGACTGCTTGAGTCTATGGGATATCAGGCAACAGAGAATCGCAAAGAAGCTGATATTATTCTGCTCAATACGTGTGCCATACGAGAAAATGCGGAAGATAAAGTATTTGGTGAGCTTGGTCACCTCAAAACGCTGAAACTCGAACGTCCGGGATTGTTACTTGGCGTATGCGGGTGTATGTCTCAAGAAGAAGGCGTCGTCAACCGAATCATGCAGAAGCATGGATTTGTGGATATGATCTTTGGTACACATAACGTGCATCGACTGCCACATCTAATCCAGGAAGCGTTGTTCAGCAAAGAAATGGTTGTTGAGGTGTGGTCCAAGGAAGGCGACATCATTGAGAACCTGCCGAAGAAACGTGAGGGTATGCGCGGCTGGGTGAACATTATGTATGGCTGCGACAAGTTCTGTACATATTGCATCGTTCCGTTTACGCGGGGCAAAGAACGTAGCCGTCGTCCTGAAGATGTCATTGCCGAAGTACGTGATTTGGCACGACAAGGCTTTAAGGAGATCACGCTGCTTGGTCAAAATGTGAATGCGTACGGCAAGGACTTCACCGACCTGAACTACAGTTTTGGTGACTTGATGGATGCCATTCGCCAAATTGATATTCCGCGGGTACGTTTTACAACCAGTCACCCACGTGACTTTGATGACCACTTGATTGAAGTGCTGGCCAAGGGCGGAAATCTGGTGGAGCACATTCATCTTCCGGTGCAATCTGGCAGTTCAGAAGTACTCAAACGTATGAGCCGCAAGTATAACCGGGAACACTATCTGAAGCTGGCTGACAAAATTAAAAAGGCCATCCCGGATGTTGTGTTAACAACGGATATTATTGTTGGTTTTCCGGGGGAAACGGAAGAACAGTTTGAAGATACACTTTCCCTTGTCCGTGAAGTAGGGTATGATTTTGCCTATACCTTTATTTATTCCCCGCGTGAAGGTACACCGGCTGCAGTGATGGAAGACAACGTACCGATGGAAGTGAAGAAGGAACGTTTGAAGCGCTTGAACGAAACGATCAACGAATACAGCCACCGAAGCAATGAAGAGCAACGCGGCAAAATCGTTGAAGTGCTCGTTGAAGGCGAGAGCAAACGGAATTCCGAAGTTCTGGCAGGACGTACACGCAGCAACAAGCTGGTGCATTTTGAAGGACCTAAAGATTTGATCGGTACTTTCGTACAAGTGGAAATCACCGATCCGATGACTTTTTATATTCGGGGCAACCTGCTCTCCGAGCCGGTAGCTGCCAATCAGTAATACACACACACAAATAAGATGAATGATTTTTTGCACTTAGCGGGGTTACGCCGAGCGTAGCGAAGGTGACGGAATCGATTCTGTAGAAGCGAAGCGTTCGCCTTTGTCTCCGAATTTTAACCTTGAACAATCTTAATCGAAAAAATTCGGAGACAACAGCGATCAAAAGAACGATCCGACACCGCAGCGGTCACTCAGCAGTCGACTGAGCTTAATGCAACATTGAGTTTTCATCTTATATCATCTCATAGAATGGAGCGATTTCAGTGGCGCAGGAAGAAGTGCAGTACAACCATTATGGAATGCCAACCTACGATACGCGCAATCTGGTCATACGCGACGACATTATGGGAAAAGCCAAAGAATTGGCTGATATGCTCGGAACGAGTGAGGAAGTTAGACAGTTTCAACAGGCTGAAACCAAAATTCGGGATCATGAGCGCATCCAGCAGTTGATTGCAACGATCAAGAAAAAACAAAAAGAGATTGTTGCTTTTGAAAGCTTCAAAAATGTGGAGATGGTCAGCAAAATTGAACAGGAAATTGAAGATCTCCAAAGCGAACTGGACAGTATTCCATTGGTTACGGAATTCCAGCAGAGCCAGAGCGACATCAACTACTTGCTTCAACTAGTGATCTCTGTAATCCGGGATACGGTTTCTGAAAAAGTAAACGTGGAGGCTGGAACGGATTCACCTCCGACCAGTTGCGGTTAAATGACGGAAGGGTGCGGACGCTGTCCGCGCCTTTTTTGACATTACATAACCGTTAATGTGGAGTGGCTATCGCCAAGTACTCGGAATATAATTCCAAGCAAAGCTCCACGCTGTGGGGTTATTTTGTGTGGCGCGGCTGATTTTTAATGATAAAGGCACATGACATCAAGAGAGCTTGATACGTACAGTGAATAAAGGAGAAATGAATAATGAGTATTTTGGACAAAATGGTGGAAGACGGAGACGGACGATTCTGGGGATTTCTCGGCTGTCGTTATATTAAAGGAGACGGAAAAGAAGTACAGATTGCGTTGACAGCAGGCGAACATCATACCAACTCCATGGGGATTATTCATGGGGGTGTATTGACTTCACTGATGGACCAGGCGATGGGTATGGTTGCAACAGCAGCAATGGAAGTAGACGGCTGTGTGACAACAAATCTGAACGTACATTTTCTTGCACCAATGAAACAAGGGGAATTAACGGTGACAGCTACGGTACTGCATCAAGCAGGACGCAGTGTTACGACTCAATCGGAGGTTCGTGATGCATCGGGCACGTTGGGATGTATGGCTACGGCGACATTCCGCATAGCACGCCCGAGAACGTAACGCATGAATCCTGCGGTTGACAAAAGATATTATTATGTCATAATGAAATTATCAAAATGAAAATAGTCGGTGGTGCCCATGAGCGAAAACTACGAACACTTCAATGCAGAGAGCGACGAACAAGCAGCACGTGCTTATAGTTCCCAAAAATATCGTACCCCCGATGGTGTTCCTGCGGATATCGTTATGTTCACCTTAACCAAGCGGGAGCGCAAGACGGTGACGAAGACACTTCCCATTCGGGAACTGAAAGTGATGCTGATCAAGCGCAAAGGCTGGCCTTTTGCAGGTAGATGGGCATTACCCGGTGGATTTTGTCAGGAGAATGAATCCATCTACGGTGCAGCTAAGCGTGAGTTGATGGAAGAGACAGGTGTAGACGGTGGACATCTGGAATACTTGAATGTATACAGTCAGCCGGGTCGTGACCCGAGGGGCTGGATTATCTCACACGCATTTTTCGCGCTTGTAGAAGAATGGATGCTGGATCAACGCCAAGCGGCAGATGATGCTGAGGATGTTGGGTTGTTCACGATTCAGGAGGCGCTGCAAGAACTGGAACTGGCCTTTGATCACAGAACAATCATTGAAGATGCTTATCGACGTATTCAACAGCAGATGCTGGAAACGACGATTGCTCGTCAGTTCCTGCCACGTGATTTTACATTAAGTGAATTATATCAGGTTATTCAAAGTGTTGTACCGGATTTTGAAGAACCAAACTTCATTCGCAAGATTACGTCAACCCGCAGCCGTAAAGGCATTGTGGAAGAAGTAAGAGATGAAGAGGGGAACCTGGTGAGTTCCAACCAGTACTCGCAGCGTCCGGCGCAGTTATATCGTTTTACAGAACTCGTACCACGCCTGTCCATCTACACGTAATAAGGTGTAGATGTGTCAATCTGATTGAATCAGGATCAACCATTTCTGGGCTAAGGGAGTGTTGACGATGAAAGCACTGATTGTCATTGATTTTACGAAGGATTTTGTGACAGGTTCTTTGCCTGTAGGTCAGCCAGCAGTAGAGATCGAAGAGACGATTGCAGCTGTAACCGAGGCCTATTGTAAGAACAAACATGAGGTAATCATGGCTGTGGATCTGCACGAAGAGAATGATCCGTATCACCCGGAGACTGTACTTTTCCCACCTCATAACATCAGAAATACGGAGGGAAGACAGTTATATGGTCGTCTTGCCCAAGTGATGGAAGAACGGAAAACAGATATACAGTGGATGGATAAGACGAGATATAGTGCATTCTGTGGGACCGATCTGGAACTCAGACTGCGTGCACGTGGTATAACGGATATTGCACTGATTGGGGTATGCACGGATATTTGCATATTGCATACCGCAGTGGACGCTTACAATAAAGGTTTTCATATTACGGTATACGAAGATGCCGTTGCCAGCTTCAATCCGGCAGGGCATGAGTGGGCACTTGGACATTTTCGTTCCAGCCTTGGTGCTTCGGTGGTTAAGGCGAGCGAGACAGTCTTGGCTTAATTTACTCCATAGTCATGTTTGGTTGACTCCATGTTAGGAACCGGATGAATGTGGTGAATGGTGTATAGAGTTTTTTACGGGAGACTTGTTTGTTTAATACGGATGAACAGAATCATGAAGAATGAGTCTCCATATGTTAACCCGTGTTCACAGATGAAATCTGGGGGCACGAGCGGAAGTCAGAGAGGATGAGACAAATGCAGACAACTAGCCTGGCTTTACATACGGATAAATATCAGATCAATATGATGTACGCCCATTGGGTGAATGGTACTCACAAGCGGAAGGCGGTATTTGAAGCCTATTTCCGTAAACTTCCTTTTGGTAACGGATATGCGGTATTTGCCGGATTGGAACGTATAGTGAACTATATCAGCCAGCTTCGGTTTACGATGGACGACATCAAATTTTTATCCAAACAAGAGGAAAATTACGATCCGGTCTTTCTGGAAGAGTTGCTCCAGTTTTCATTTCAGGGGACGATTCATTCCATGAAGGAGGGTGCAATTGTTTTCCCTGACGAACCGCTCATTCGGGTAGAAGGCTCCATTATGGAGACTCAATTGGTGGAGACGGCGATACTTAACTTCATGAATTATCAGACGTTGATTGCAACTAAGGCTTCGCGGATCAAACAGGTAGCGCAGCAGGATACGTTGCTTGAATTCGGCACACGGCGAGCGCAGGAAGCGGATGCTGCCATCTGGGGCGCACGTGCCTCGTATGTAGCAGGCTTCGATGCAACGTCTAATATGCTGGCCGGAGAGCGCTTTGGAATCCCAACAGCAGGTACTCATGCCCATTCCTGGGTACAGAGCTTTATGAGCGAACAGGAGGCGTTTGACGTGTATGCCAAAGTGTTGCCTGATCAGGTTACACTGCTGGTTGATACCTTTGACACATTGAACAGTGGGGTACCTCACGCCATCAAAACAGCCAAGAAGTTGGAGAGCCAAGGCAAAAAGATGAATGCGATTCGTCTGGACAGTGGTGACCTAGCGTACTTGTCGATTCAGGCACGTCAGATGTTGGATGAGGCTGGCTTAGATTATGTGAAAATTGTTGCATCCAATGATTTGGATGAAAATACGATTTTCAACTTGAAGGCTCAAGGAGCACGGATTGATACATGGGGTGTTGGTACACAGTTGATTACCGCTTCTGACCAGCCATCTTTGGGTGGAGTGTACAAATTGGTGGAGCGTGAAGTGGACGGTGCCATGCTGCCTACGATTAAAATATCTGCCAATCCTGAAAAGGTGTCCACTCCAGGTAAAAAGGAAGTGTTCCGGATTATTGATCCGAAACATGGCAAGGCGATTGCAGATTATATCTGCTATTCAGAGGAAGAGCAGCCGCTACAGGGCGGACCGCTCAAGCTGTTCAACCCGCTACACCCTTACCTGAAAAAGACGGTTACCCGCTACGAAGCGGTGAATATGCTGGAGCCAATCTTTGTGAATGGACGTAAAGTGTATGAACTGCCTAATCTGGATGAGATTCGTGCGTATCACCGGGAACAGATGAACCTCTTCTGGCCTGAATACCAACGGAAGCTCAACCCGGAGATCTACCGTGTGAACATCAGCCCTGCGGCATGGAATATGAAGCAGAAGCTCATTGCGGAACATGTGAAATCCACAGAGGAATAATTCACATATAAGAATTACAGAGAGGCATAACCAGTGAGGTATACTGGCTTATGCCTTTTTGATGCCTATAAAATGTATACGTTCTTAGCGGAGTTGAACGATTCGATGATCGCAAGCAAAATTTCCGCTATACGCGGTCTGTCTTCTGTGAAAGTACGTCGATAGTTGATAGACGTTATTCTTATATGATCCTTATGGGATGGACCAGTGATGTAAGAAATCTCATGGACAGACTGCCAAGGTAGCAGGCTATACTGGATAATAGTCATCCCCAATTCAAGAGGTTGTAGGGGGAAAGCAGTAATTATTTCTCGGGAAAGCGCAGGAGCCGCCAAATTCTGCATCGCATTGTTTCAATCCCGTAGCTGTAGGGGATGAAAGTAAGAGGAGGTGCAGACATGAGATGGATATTAGGACTGGTCTGGATCGCTTTTATTGCCTATGCATTGTTGTTGGCACCGGGGCAGTCACCTGGAAGTGATCCGATATTCAAAGAACTGATCACCCTGCAAAGCAAAGAACCTTGGTTACTTACGGTGTTTTCGTGGTTAGGTATTTTCCCGGCAGTTTATGCCTGTATGCTGTTAAGAACATCTGCGAAAGAACGAGGCCGTGTTCCGGCTTGGCCGTTTGTCATACTTTCTTTCGGACTGGGTGCTTTTGCCCTGCTTCCCTATTATGCATGGTCATCATCCGCAAATAGAGCTTCGGGTTACGCAAGCTTGCATTTTGGTCGTCAGCGGGAGTCGGGAATTGGACGGGTAGCAGCCCACAAACTGACGCATGTAGTCCTTCTGCTGTTAACGCTGGGGGCAACATTCTATGCCGTGACGCAAGGTCATCCGGCTGTATATATGGAAGCATTCAATCAATCTGCCTTTGTACATATCATGACGATTGATTTTGTACTGCTGACCTTACTTTCCATGATTGCGATATACAGGGATACTAAAGTGAGTCGACGTTCAGCAGCTTGGACCGCGGCAGGCATCATCCCTATTGTGGGTCCACTAATCTATCTGTTGACGCTCAGGAGAGACAGAGTTTGATCATCAATATTTGAAGAATTCCACAGGTAAAAGGAGCCGTTAAGCTGAATGCGAACAATTCATGTGCTTAATGGAAAAATATATAAAATCCAAAAAAGGAGTGGCTATCGATGAAAAATCATTTTAACGCATATGTTGTCCGTAAAGAAGAACAGGGCGGAGTGAAAGCTGCTATAGAGCAACTGAAGAAGGAAGATCTGCCAAATGGAGATGTAACGGTACAGGTGCAGTACTCCAGTGTCAATTATAAAGACGGACTCGCTACCCTTGAGAAAGGCGGTGTCGTTCGTGAGTACCCGATGGTACCGGGAATTGATCTGGCAGGAACGGTAGAGGAGTCGGTCAGTGGACGTTTTGCACCAGGAGATCGGGTTATCAGTACAGGATTTGAACCTGGCGTATCCCATTACGGAGGGTACAGCGAGTATGCTCGTCTGCGCAGTGAATGGCTGGTGCCTCTGCCACCGGGTCTCAATGAGAAAGAAGCCATGGCAATTGGAACTGCAGGTTTTACGGCTGCACTTTCGGTAGATGCGCTGTTACAGGCTGGAGTGACACCGGAGATGGGCAAGATTCTGGTTACGGGTGCAACGGGTGGTGTTGGCAGTATGGCAGTTGCCATTCTGGCGAAACTTGGTTTTGAAGTAACAGCCAGCACAGGCAAGAAGGATCAGGAGGAGTCATTGCTCCGAAACTTGGGCGCCTCAGAGGTTATTACTCGTGAAGAAGCTGATGCTCCAGCTAAAGGAGCGATGGGGAAACAGCTATGGGCGGGAGTTGTTGATCCAACAGGAGGACCGGCTCTTGCGGAGCGATTGAAACAGATTCAATACGGAGGTGCCGTAGCGGTATCCGGGTTAACTGGAGGCACAGCTTTTGAATCCACGGTACTTCCGTTTATTTTGCGTGGCATCCAGCTTATTGGTATAGACTCTGTATATTGTCCGATGGAACGTCGGGAACGATTGTGGAAACTGCTCGGCGGAGAATGGAAACCGGAGCGCGCACTGGAACTGGGAATCCGGGAGATCTCTCTAGATCAATTGCCTCATACGCTGGAGACGATACTCCAAGGTGGTGCAGTAGGTCGTACGGTGGTCAATACGATATCAGATCTTCCATCCGCATAAGATTCTAAGTCCTTAGACATGCTAATTCTACCTGATTGGGTCACAGTACACGTGGCTGGAAAGGAAGGATTGGCATGTGGTTTGGTAGAAAAGGCCGAAGTCTGGTTGGAAGAACAATGAAGTCGGTACTTGTAAGTGGCGTGTTGATCACGAGTGTCTGGTCCCTGGTGGCTTGTTCGGCATCATCCATTGAACAGGAGCGGAAGGTCTACACCCGCGAAGCGACAGATGAAGGAAATGTGCGGGCACAGAGTCAAGGACACGGATTAAACGGTGAATTGGTGAGTGAGATCAGTAAGAGTTTTGAAGCAAAAGGCATTCAACTGATGAATAACATGTCTGCCGATGACGGCCATGGTGGGGTCTCTTATATGTATTTGTTGAATGGAAGTGGCAGACACATCGTGAAAGTCCATATTTTCAGTGATGCGACAACCCGGGCGGCCAGCATGAAACAAATGTATAGTGAGAATCGTGATGAGGCTGTCTTGGAGAATGCGCTTGGCCGAACAACGATTCGCAGCAAAGGGTACGTCTCACTCGTATATACAGCTTCCGGTGGGGAAAAGGACAAGTATGAACAGGATGTTATGCAGGTGTTCCAACATGTGCTGGGGCAACTAAGGTAAGAGAAGATGGGAGCACAGAAAACTTTCAATTCTTACCGTACAGCAGAAAATAAACCCGAAAACCCGTCTGATCTTTCAGACGGGTTTATATATTTCACGCATCACATGCCGCAGCTCGGGCAAAATGAGTTTTTCCATGGCCAATTTGACGGCTCCTTTGGAACCCGGCATGGAGAATACGGCTGTTCGTCCAATCGTTCCAGCGACGGCTCTGCTCAGGATGGCAGCGGAACCGATATCTTCGGTGTAGCTGAGAAAACGGAAGATCTCACCAAAGCCCGGGAGTTCCTTGTCGAGTAGTGAGGATACTGCTTCATAAGTTGTATCTCGGGGTGCAATCCCTGTTCCGCCGCTAAGTAACACGGCTTCAATATCATCACGAACAGCTGCATCTTGCAGGATGCTTCGAATGTTCTCCGTCTCATCGGGTGTGATGATGTATTCAACAATCTGATAACCCGCTTCATTCAAAAGCTGGTGCATGAGCTGGCCACTGGTATCGGTGTCTTTAGTTCGTGTGTCAGACACTGTAACAATCATGCACGATACCGTGTCAGGGGCTTCCTGGCGATGTTGTTCCACTGAATTAGTCATGAAACTTCCTCCTTCAATCAACATGTCCTCATAGCATAGACCATCCGTTAGAATCAGGCAATGTACTGGGGAAGAGTTGAACGTTATTGCACAACGAATGCGGGATGGTGTACACTCGCTAGATATAGATAGACTAGGTTACAAGAAGGACAATCAGAGAGGTGTATACGCATGAATGAAACGATTATAAAAGAACAATCCATACCTGTATATATACTGTCAGGTTTTTTGGGGAGTGGCAAAACAACACTGCTTGTTCAGTTGATCGAACATTGGCAACAGCAGGGTTTGCGTCCCGCAGTGGTTATGAATGAGTTAGGCGAAGTCAATCTGGATGGTCAGATTGTGGATTCCACCGTTCCGATGACAGAGATGTTAGGTGGATGCATCTGTTGTACCGTACGTGGTGACTTGGGATTGCAACTTGCCGATCTCGTTCAGGAGGAATCACCTGATGTTATCATCATTGAAGCAACTGGTGCGGCGAATCCAATGGAGATTCTGGATGCGGTAACGGAGACTTCACTTTACATACGGTTGGAACTGAAAAGTCTCATTACCGTTGTGGATGCAGCACATCTATCTGGTCTGTATCAGGAGCAGAAGGGGCAGACCTTCAAGCTAATGCAGGAGCAGATTCGTTGTGCGTCTGTGCTTCTCTTGAATAAAACGGATCGGGTGAGTGCACAGGAACTGCAAGATCTGGAGCAGCTTTTGGCAAAATGGAATGGCTTCGCACCTGTAATCCCTACGGTCAAATGTGAGGTGGAGATGGATCTGTTGCTTCGCAGCGGGGCAGACGTACACGTGCGTGATTCAGCTTCTGAAGCAGGTAAGCCGGCTCACCAAGAGCATCATGAGCATACGGAAGCTTGTGGTACACATGGCTGCAATCATGGACATGAGCATACAGATCATACAGTCCAAGGCGATGCTACGAATACTGACGCATCTCATAGCTATAGTCATGACCACGGTCACGAGCATTCTGCTCCTCATGCCTCACACGAACATGTTATGGTGTATACGCATTATTTCAGTCATCCGGTGAACAGTGAGGCGTTTGAACAATTTGTATCTGCTTTGCCACGGGATGTGTATCGAGCAAAAGGCATCTTATCGTTTAGTGACACGGCGAGCCGTTTCTGGTTCCAGTATGCCTACCGTGAATCGGATTACATGAAGATCACACCTCAGGGAGAGGTCCCTAATGTTGCTGTGTTTATAGGTGAACATTTTGACCAAACTGTCATTCGTGACCAATTACTGGAATTGGAAGCGATAAAGTAGGTTAGATGATTCAATATTCCTCCGAACTGGGTATTAAGATGCATAGCAAACTTTGCCTGGGAGGTAACTTTAAATGACACAACAACAATATCAACAATGTATCGATGCTTGCCTGGAGTGCATGAATGCATGCAACGTATGTTACATATCGAGTCTGAAAGAATATGATCTGGCGATGCTGCGTGATTGCATTCGTTTGAATCGGGAATGTGCGGAGATCTGCAGTTTTGCTGCACAAGCGATGACACGTGGAAGTGATTTCATTGCTGAAATATGTGAATTGTGTGTGAAAGCTTGTGAAGCTTGCGCCGCAGAGTGTGGCAAACACCACCATGATCACTGCCAAGCATGTGCAGAGGCTTGCCGCAGATGTGCAGAAGCTTGCCGGTTGATGGCAGCAGTGGCGTAAATATTATTTCACTGGAATATATAATTAAAACCGATAATGACCGTTGTCCCCTAAGGGAAGGCAGTGAACACAGGCATCTGAGACGATGTGCCTATGTGTTGCCTTTCAGTAGGGGATTTTTAATGCAGGTTGCCAAGTCTGATCGTGGTATGTATAATGATGGCAATGAATTGAAACGAAGAATATCAATGATCGGGAGAGTAGCCAGATCCATACATGACAGCGAGCCGGGAGAGGTGGAAGCCGGTATGACATGACCTGAGTGAACCGCACCCGTGAGATGGTTATCCGAAAAGATGTACGTATCCCGATTGGGGATAGGCCATATCTGTCTGAGGGTAACCCGGCTTGCGACCGTTATACGCATCGAGCGGAACAGGTTCTATTGGTATGCATGTTGATGCATATTAAGAGTAAGCTGTTCACCTAGAGTGGTACCGCGGGAACTGTTAAGTCAGCTCTCGTCTCTTATTTAGAGACGAGAGCTTTTTTGTGTTTATTTCCAGCCAATAATGAATGGATAAGGAGTGTTTGGGATGTTGATGAAGCAGGCTGCGGCCGATATTGCCCCTTTAACGGGATTGAATGAAGAAGAGGTTCTAAGATTACTGGAAGTCCCACCACAGGCGGAGATGGGTGATGCAGCATTCCCTTGTTTTGCATTAGCGAAGTCATTAAAAAAAGCACCGGCAGTCATTGCGACCGAGCTCGCAACGGGATTGCAGGCATCTGGAATTGAAGCGACTCCCGCCGGGCCGTATGTAAATATCCGTTTTAATCGGGAGAAGCTCGCGCCGAATCTGCTGAAAGAACTGGGGAATGCGGCATTTGGTAAGCTTCAGCTTGGTCAAGGTTCACGTGTTGTGATTGATATGTCTTCCCCTAACATCGCAAAACCCTTCGGAATTGGACATTTGCGTTCTACTGTAATCGGTGCAGCACTGTATCGGTTGTATAACGAAGCGGGTTATACCTCTGTAAGTGTGAATCATCTGGGAGACTGGGGAACCCAGTTTGGCAAGCAGATCGCAGCGTACAAACGGTGGGGCAATGATGAAGCGTTGCAGGCAGACCCGATCCGTACGTCACTGGAACTGTATGTGCGCTTCCACGATGAGGCGGAGAACGATCCTTCTCTGGAGATTGAGGCACGCGACTGGTTCCGCAAGCTGGAGCAAGGGGATGATGAAGCACAGCGGTTATGGGCGTTCTTTGTGGAAGTGAGCATGAAGGAATTCAACCGGATGTATGAACGTCTGAATGTGCAGTTCGACCATACGCTGGGGGAGAGCTTTTACAATGACAAGATGGGTGCAGTGGTTGAAGAACTGAAGGCAAAAGGTTTACTTGAAGAGAGTGATGGAGCACTCGTGGTACGTCTGGAAGATGAGAACATGCCCCCGTGCCTGATTATCAAAAAAGATGGAACAACAATCTATCCTACTCGGGATTTGGCTACGGCAGTCTATCGTCATGAGGTGATGAAGGCAGATCGGTTGTTATACGTGGTCGGAGGTGAGCAGAAGTTACATTTCCGGCAGGTATTTGCGGTCCTATCCCGGATGGGGCATGAATGGTCTGCGAAGTGTGAACATATCCCGTTTGGATTAATGCGTTTTGAGGGACGGAAAATGTCTACCCGTCGCGGTAAAGTCGTCTTTTTGCAGGAAGTGTTGGACGAGGCAGTCGCTCGTGCACTAAAGATTATTCAGGAGAAAAACCCGAATCTGGAGAACCCTCAGAAGGTGGCTGAGGCGGTCGGTGTAGGTGCCATTGTCTTCGGTGATCTGCGTAATAGTCGGTTAAACGATGTGGACTTCTCCTTGGAGGATGCGGTGAGTTTTGAAGGAGAGACCGGACCTTATGTGCAGTATACCCATGCCCGGATTCAAAGTGTGCTTGCCAAGGCAGAAGAGGCGATCCGCGTGGAAAATGAAAACCCTCTGCCTAACCCCAGCCTTGCGGATGGTGAGAATAACACAGTAACCACTCTATCCCCTATCGGAGATACCTCATGGGCATTGCTGAAACTGCTTGGTGATTATCCCGAGTATCTGGAAAAAGCAATTCATCGGAATGAGCCTTCGGTCATTGCCAAATATACAATAGATGTCGCTCAAGCGTTCAACCGCTTCTATCACGCCGAACGCATTGCGGATGCGTCATCTGATGTAAGATCCTTCAGGGTGGCATTGGCCAAACGGACTGCCGAACGCCTCGCGTACAGTTTACATTTGCTAGGTGTGCAAGCTCCAGAGCGGATGTGATCCCAGGTGATAAGGAGTACACGTGGACTTTTCAAGAAAGCCAATCAAGATGTACCAGACTCATCAGGTCGAGGCATGTTGCTTCAACAAGTGAGCAAGCGATTAGGCAGTACTCAGGTACTGAATCAAATTAATCTGGAAGTGAAACAGGGCGAATGTGCTGTGCTTGTTGGCAGAAAAGGCTCGGGCAAAAGCACGTTGCTACGTATGTTGGCAGGTATTTTGTTACCCGATACAGGATCGATCCAGCGCACAATGAAGGGTTCTGATGGGTATGCAGTAGATGGCCTGCCACGTTTGCCCTTTACCTCTGGAGAGTACTTGTGGGACATGGGTCGAATTCGGGGCATTAGCCCCGAAGTACTGCGTGGGCGGATTAGAGAACTTAGTGAACTTTTATATCTGGATACCGCGATTGATCAGAAGTTACCCTTATTATCCAAGGGCACACTGCAAAAAGTAAATTTGATTCAGGCCCTGTTACCTGGACCGGGTGGTCTTTTGCTACTGGATGAACCTTTATCAGGCTTGGATATTCCAGCTCAAGAGGCAGTGGTATCCTTATTGGGACAATGGAAGGATGAAGGGACATCCATCGTTACAGCTTGTCATGAACCGTTGCTAATTGAACGTTTGGCAGACCATGTGATTGTGTTGAAAAAAGGCAGCGTGCTCCGCTACTGGAGTCGTGAAGATATACTTCAAGCTGGCGAACCCGTTGTACGTATTCAAAGTCTGACGAAAGCTGGAGAGGATCTGGTTAACGATCTATCTATTGTACAACAACCGGGAGTGCTGTCTTTAGTTCGTAATACAAACTCGGAGAAATCCAATTCCTGGTTGTGGGATTGGAAAGTGGTTCAACAATCAACAGATGATGTCCTCAGAATGATTCTGGCATCCGGAGGTTCGGTTGTGTCTGTACAACAGGAAGAAAGTCAATTACATATGGAAAGTCTGCTGGAAGGACAACATCCAGCTGTACATGCGAGTCGTAGAGGTGTCACAGAATCTGTGGACTTAAGCTCTTCCATGGATGATGCGGGGGGAGAAGCCAAATGATCTATCTGACCCGATATTTGTTAAGGCATCACATTCGCTCACAGAAATATTTTGCACCGGTTATCTTTTATATCATCGCCATGCTGCTGATCTATTCCTACAAACCCAACCCTATTGCGGACAGTTACAGTGTCACGGCTATGCTGTTATTTCTGGCAGCTGCTTGGCTCGGAGTAATGGTGATGAATACCGAACCTGCAAAGCAGTATCAATTACTCGTCCTTCATGCAGGAAGCAGGCGTAAGGTGGTAACAAGTCAACTCATCTGTGCCTGGATAATGCAATTCATGCTCACCGTAATCACTGTGCTGTATCCCGTGTTCGCGGGAATGTTTGAGAGACAACCCACAGGTGAGGAGTGGATGATGACTTGGTTAGGACATATGGGGTTATCACTGCTTGGATTAGGCATTAGTGTATTCTTTCAAAAATCGTACATTCCCTTGCTTAGTCGAAGTATGCCTGCTCTCATTATTGTATTATTACTATCGTTTATCCAAGGTTCCTTAAGTGAACGTTTGCCTGAATCGTTAGAATGGCTTTACCGCATTCTTCCACCAGCCTTTTATCTGGTTCGTGAGATGATGTTATTTGATGAATCAAAGATGGACTCTTTTGTTTCGGTTATGCTGTGGACTGTGCTCTATGCATTAGGGTTACTAATCATCCATGTGTGGCTGTCCGGAAGAAGAGATCTGCGGAGTTAGAAGACGCGCTTCCCGATAACTTGAATGTTGCTCTTGGTTTGGTTAGGATAGAGGGACATGGAATAGTTAACATTGTACGGTTGAAGGGGGCGCTCGCATATGCAAAATACAGATATCCAGAATGGTGACATGCTGGACAGCGAACACTCCAGGGAATTGTTTGCCTATTACGGATTGGCAGTGTACTACGGGCAGGCGCTTGAACAGCAGCTGGTCAATCTGATTTTATTAATGAAAATGTCTCAGGGCAAAGCCGTGTCTGAAGAGGATCTGGAAGATCTGTACGAACGAAAGATGAGCAGTTCACTGGGGCAGCTCATTCACGAAGTGCGCCATCATTTTACATTTTCCGAGGAAGAGACTCTTCAATTGAATGAGTTATGGCAGCAACGTAACCGTATCGTACATCACTACTTCAAGGAACGAATCCATGAGACATTCAGTCCGGAAGGACGATCACGTATGATTAAGGAATTGGAGGATTTCAAAGACCGTGCACAGGAGTTGGAGATCCGTCTTCAGCAATATACGGGTGCCTGGATCGCAGAGCTTGGTCTGGATGCCGAATCCGCAGCAGCTCTGCAAACGCTGGAGCGTATGCATACCGAGAGTATGCAAGCAAGGGCTTTGGAAGAGGATGAATGACAAGCAAACGGATAACGAAACGCTGGATATTAAAGACGGTTCTGGCTGTAGTATTGGTTGGAATCCTGTGGACTGTGGTTACCGCAATCCGTATATCTACATATACGGATGAGGATTCATCCAGGATATCGGATGCAGCAATCATTCTAGGCGCAGCCGTGGCGGGGGATAACCCTTCACCTGTATTTCGCGAACGTATTGAACACGGGATTGAATTATACCGTCAGGGTACCGTTCGTAATCTGCTTTTCACAGGCGGGTCAGGTGATGATGGAGAACATACGGAAGCTGAAGTGGGTCAGAAGTATGCCATCGCACATGGAGTAGATCCTGCGGACATTCGCATAGAGACCAAATCCAGAATTACCGAGGAGAACCTGGTCAATTCAATTCCAATTGGTGAACAGGCCGGTTATCAAACCTATACGATTGTGAGTGATCCTTTACATATGAAACGGGCCATGAAGCTGGCTGCCGGACTGGGTATGGATGCCGTACCCTCTCCGACACGAACTACGGCGTATCGAACCTGGCGCAGCAAGTTTCCTTTTCTCGCAAGAGAGACCGTGATGTACATGGGATATACGATCAAAGGATGGATAGATAATCCGCAGCAGCCGTGAGGTTGCGCGCGGATTGTTTTTTTGTCTGGCCGAAATAAACAGTAACGGAATTTGAATCCCGATGAAAATACAAAAAACCGATCTACACCGCAAACCCTGAGGTAGCTGTGTAGATCGGTTTTTGTGTTGCCGTCGAGTACATCATTTTGATTGGTTACTTAAAGAGCATTCTGTTTTACTCTGTTATGCATTGCCTCCGGCAAAGGAGGTTGAGGTTGGAATGATCTCACCCGACGGATTCTCGCTGGTTGCACTCGCTGCTGCTTGCGCACCTTGCTGGAGCTGATACATTTTATAATAGCGGCCTTTAAGCTCCATCAGTTCATCATGTGCACCTTGCTCAACGATACGCCCGCGATGCAAAACCAGAATCTGATCTGCCGAACGAATAGTGGACAGACGGTGAGCAATGATGAAGGTGGTACGTCCTTTTTTGAGGACTTCGAGTGCGTTCTGAATCAAAGCTTCTGTTTCCGTATCGATATTGGCTGTCGCTTCATCCAAAATGAGGATGGCCGGATCAAACGCCAGTGCACGAGCAAAGGAGATCAACTGACGCTGTCCAGCAGACAATGTGCTTCCTTTTTCGATGACGGGTTCGTCAAAGCCTTGAGGCAAATGAGCCAGGATACGTTCAGCGCCTACATCACGCAGCGCCTGTTCAATTCGTTCACGGGAGATCTTCTCATCGCCGAGACTGACGTTGGAAGCAATGGTGCCTGTGAACAGATACGGGTCCTGCAATACAATCCCCATATGCTCGCGAATCCACTGTTTAGGCAGATCTTTGACGTTCTGACCGTCAATCGTGATCTTGCCTTTTTGCGGATCATAGAACCGGAATAGCAGGTTGATAATTGAGCTTTTACCTGAACCGGTATGACCGACCAGAGCGACCGTCTGACCTTGGGATGCTTTGAATGAGATATTGTGAAGCACGTAATCTTTTTTATAGGCAAAGGATACATCATCGAAGACAACATTCCCTTTGTATCTTGGCATAGAGCCATCGGTTACGGCTTCTCCCTTTTCATCCATCAGCTCAAAGACGCGTCCAGCAGATACGAGGGAGGAGTCCAGGTTGGCGAGTTGATTCACCATACCGGTGATTGGCTGGAACAAGCGACCCAGAACATCTACGAAGGCATACAGAACACCAAGGGAGATAATACTTGTGCCATCCAGCACACTGGAACCGAAGTACCACAGGACAACCGCAAATGCGATATTCCGTAATACGTTAACCAGGTTGTGTGAGGTGAAGGCATTCAGGTTCAGCATTTTGTTCTGGTGTTTCATATAGTCATCATTCAGATCTTCGAATTCCTGTTTGGTTTGTTTCTGATGGCGGAATACGCGGATAATGGACATCCCCTGAATGGACTCGTTAATGATTGCATTGATCTCACTCAGTCGGGATCGAATGATCGTGTTGTAGCGAGTAGCGAATTTGCGATAGAGCACAATCCATGTAATGAGCATCGGCACAACGAATAATGAGATTAGACCCAGGCGAACATCAAGCAGGAAGAGTGCAACATACACACCTGTAATCGTGATGATTCCTGAGAAAAAGTTCGAAAGAACAGCAACGAACAGATCTTTTACGGCTTCTGTATCGTTTGTGACCCGAGATACAACTTTACCTGCGGGCAGGTTATCAAAAAAGTGCACCGGCAGTCGCTGAATATGGGCATACACATCGTTACGCAGTCTTTGAATGACCTTGTTGGCCGAGGATTGCAGCCAGAAAGTTTTACCAAACTCCATAATGACCGAGATCACGAGGAAGATCATGTAATACACAATTAATTGATAGATGCTGGGCATCTCCGGTTTGTAAAAAGCAAACAGTTCACCAGCGGACAGGGGTGTTGCCGCATATTGGCCTGTTACCTCACCTGCACGTGTAACCGTGAGGGTTCCATCCGTATATGTGCGGTCCCCGTCAGGTGCGCTTACCGGTTCGTTTACAAAATAAAAACTTCTGCCGGCTTGTAATACCCGCACTTCAGAACCTTTGTTTTCATCCGGTTCGAACAAGCCTTCGCGTTTGTAGTTCTTACCGTTGTAGACTGCGGCTTCATCTGAAGCTGTCGTCTCATAGAAAGGCTGCTCAATCGCGAGCAAGTGATTGTCGATCATGGATTTGGCGATGAACGGCCCGGCAAGCTCGGCCGCAACACCAATGGTAAGCATAATTAATGCAGCGATAAATGTTCCTTTGGCTTTCAAGGCGTAATCAAGCAGCCTTTTGCCTGTATTAGACTTCAATGAATTGACCTCCTACGTGGACAGATTGGACTCGACCTGTTGCCGTTCATACTGTTCACGGTACCAGCCGTTCATGGCTAACAATTCCTGGTGAGTGCCTTCTTCCGTAATTTTCCCGTGCTCCAGTACGATGATTCGGTCAGCGTGTTCAATAGCAGACAGGCGATGAGTCGAGATCAGCGTGGTTTTGCCCGAGCGTTTGTTGCGTATATTTTCAATGATTTTGGCTTCAGTACGTGCATCGACAGCAGATAAGGCATCATCAAGGATCAGAATATCAGGATTAGCAATAAAGGCACGCGCCAGCGATACCCGCTGTTTCTGTCCACCGGACAGAGAGATTCCTTTTTCACCAACGAGTGTATCCAGTCCATCGGATAAGGTTCCCAGATCCCCGTCAAAAGCGGCGGTACGAATGGCTTCCATGATGATTTCATCACTGGCCCCAGGTTGACCGAATTGAATGTTCTGACGAACAGATTTGGAGAACAGAACTTGTTCTTGTGGTACGTACCCGATCCAGCTGTGCAAGTCATCTTTGGCGATATCCTGAATCGGATGACCCGAGATGCTTAATGTACCCGAACCGGCAGGGTATTCATGAAGTAGTTGTTTGAGCAAAGTAGACTTACCGCTACCCGTACGACCCACAACACCCAATGTTTGACCCCGTCGTAGCGAAAAGCTGATGTGACTGAGATTGTCGACAGTGGAACTTGGGTAACGGAATGTAACATCCTGCATCGCAATTTCTTCCGGATTCGTAACGTGGGCAGGTTGCTCCACATCTTGTACGGCAGGTTCTACCGATAAAGTCTCGTTGACCCGATCAAGCGAAGCGCTACCACGTTGCATCAGGTTAATTAATTCACCGATGGCAAACATGGGCCAGATCATCATCCCCAGGTACATGTTAAACGATACGAGATCCCCCAGGGTAATTTCATTATGGAATACAAGATATATGCCGTAGGCAAGTGCAATCACATAACTGAGTCCAACGAAGAGGCGGATGGTGGGTTCAAATAAGGCATCCATTCTGGCAACAGCCAGGTTTTTGCGATACACATCCTCGGTCACGTCGGCGAACCGTTTCTCGTCCAGACGTTCCTGCACATAAGCACGCACGACACGGATTCCGGCGATGGATTCCAGGACCTGGTCGTTCATATCTCCGAATGCATCCTGTGCCAGGGTGTAACGTTGATGTACAGCTTTACCATAGATCATCATGGCAATGGCGATAAAAGGTAATGGCAGGATTGCCGCCAAGGTCAGTTTCCAACTGACCAGGAAACCCATGGCGAACAATACGGTGGCCAGAAAGGCTGTAGAGTCTGTTAAGGTCAGCATGCCGAAGCCTGCTGTAGTGGCAATGGAACGAAGATCATTGGTGGCCCGAGCCATCAAATCTCCTGTTCTGTTTTTCTCAAAAAAGGGAGGAGTCATCCGTAACAAGTGGTCCATAAAGCGTGAACGAAGCAGCCGCTCCACCAGGTTGGCACCACCAAACAGTTTGTGCATCCAAACGTATGTAACCAGATAGATAATGATGACCGTTCCTAGAATAAGCAAAATATAACGCGTAAGTGAGGTGCCGGTAATGGAACCGCGCACAATCTCGTCGATGGCATTACCAAGAAGACGAGGAGGCAGCAGTTCGGCAATGCCCACCAGAATAAGCAAGATGACACCGGTTAGGTATCGTTTGCGTTCCAGCCGGAAGAACCAGGCCAGGTTTTTAAGTACAGAGAACAAGTGTTATCCCTTCCTTTCGATGTCCGAGAAATGCAAATTCCGTTCATGAATGCCGAAATGTACCCACAAAAAAAGACATACCGCACGCAGGCGGTATGTCTTCATATAATCATACGGCAGCATGGCTCAGAGAACAGAGCCGTCACCATATATAAGTTCGATTGTGAGTATACATCACAGAGGTTCTAATGAAAGATCGCCTGTCATGCCGACTTATGAACGGAATAATGATTTCGGGTGTGCTCCGGTATTTAGTTGTGTGCTGAATTGACCTATCATATGTTTGTTAAACACCGTAATCACCCTTTCTTTTTTTGGAAATAAATACAATGTAGACCTCGTATGTTTGCATCTTAACACCGGCTTTTACAATCTGTCAAACATTTTTCACAACTTATTTTGTCTTTATGTGGTCACTCGGGTTTGTATTCAAGTCCCTGTCGAGATATGATGGAACATATATATACAGAAGGAGCTGACACCAAATGAGTACCATACATGTATCCGATCAAGCTGCTCGCTGGTACAAGGAAGAACTGAATTTGAACGAGGGAGACAGCATTCGATTTTTTGCACGTTATAGCTCGGGCGGAGGTCTTCACCCTGGATTTTCCCTAGGTATTGCTGTGGAGAAACCAAGACATCCTGCGGATCAAACCGAAGTGTCGGGGATTCAATTCTTCATGGAAGATCACGATTATTGGTATCTGAAAGGGCACCAACTGCATGTGGACATCGTTGATGAAGGTCAGGATATCGAATATCGTTACACGGAAGTCTAAGCAATAGATGGATTACAGGTCGCCACCGGCTTCCGAGTAGGAGGAGGGGATAAGCAGTGAATCTGCCACCACGAGATTTGGCCCAGTATATCGCAAAACGCTCTCATATTGTTGTAAAAGCGGCGGTGCGGGCTGAGAACGAACAAGGTGAATTACTGCTGATTCAGCATGCTGAACATGGTCACTGGCGGTTGCCAGCAGGTGAGATGCGCCCGGGTGAGGCTATTGAAGATGCTGCACATCGGGAGTTATGGGAAGAGACAGGTTGGACTGCTGATACCATGACACTGGAAGGTCTCTATTCGGGGCCTGACCTTCGGTATCTGCATTCAAGCGGAGATGAAGAGTATTATGTCATTGCCCTGTTTCGGACAGTGATCATTCAGGATAACCTTGTGGAGTCGCGTGTAAATAGTGATGCAGGTCTGAAGTTTTTTGCGCTGGAGTCGTTACCACCTCTTAATCAGATTAGCCGAATCCTGTTAGCGCGGGATATTGCAGAATAAAATAAGTGTTGACCGCAAAAAAATGACCTTGGCATGCACGATAAAGTGGATGCCAAGGTCATTTTTTTAAAAATCCGATTCTGGTGCTCAGAGCATGAATTACACCTGATCCAGTGGTTCATCATCCATCGCAAAATCAAAATCATCAATATCAAATACCTGTACAGGTGATTCAGACTCAATTATGCGTGCAATCAGTTCAACCTGATCGGTGAGAATCGGGATACTCAGGCGCTGAGATGTCAGTAGCAGTTCGGTCTCAATGGGATCGAAATACTCCCCGTACTGTGCCGTATCTATTGCATTGATAATGGCAATGGATACTTGGTCACCAAATAAAATGGAGGGGCTTTTGGCCCATGGAACAAGTAACGCACGCTCTATTTTTTTCTTATTCAGCGGTTCCTCGAAATAAGAAATCATTTCATTGATTTTGGATTTCACATGCTGATCATCTGCCGGGTTATCCATCATGGGATCAGGACTGGTCTGGAATTCATATAGCTCAAGGATGGTGGTATAAGGAACAATATATTCAACAGGCGCGGGCGGCGCTAGCAATTGACCGTAAATGGCCACCATCACGGCTTCTGTAATAAACTGACGTGACATGGTTCCTTAATCCTCCTGCGCCATTAATAGTTGCAAAGTGAATCTATACGTTTATGCAACAGCATAACCATAATAGTACGTGTTCAAATAGGACGGTTTTCAGTACCGAGAAGATGGGATGAAGCTAGAAATGGAGTAGCGGAGCGTAGGGAAAACTACGTGAGCAACCAAAATGTTTCCTAAGGAAACATACTTCGTAAGCCTCCCGCTTATTTCGGCTGAATTCCATCTTCGATGCTGAGGATGCCTTTAGGCATCCTTCGTAATCAAAAGCGGACTTTTTGAACAACCTCTAATATGCATTATACTGCTGTAGACTCGTGTACATAATTTGCATGAATAGAAGTATATCACACAACGGTGGGAAATACAGCCAATCTGCATAGCATGTCAGGTCACAAGCTTCACAACTTCAATCAGGATTTGCCCAGCAGCAATGATAAAATTCCCGCCGCAATCAATGGACCCACAGGTACACCCTTGAACAGGGCAACCCCAAGTACCGTTCCGATTAACAGCCCGGCAACGACAGTTGGCTGTGTACCCATCAACGTAGCGCCACGTCCTCCGAGATATGCCACCAGTAATCCTACGCCAATGGCGAGCAGTGACTTCCAGTGTAGGAAAGACTCACCGATCGTCTGCAGACTCATCTTGCCACTGGCAAGAGGTGCCATCACGCCAATGGTCAGAATGATAATGCCCAGTGTAAGTCCGTATTTTTCAAGCCATGGAAATGCCTGATTCAGGTTCAGGACTCGTAGCAACAACAGAAATACCATCGCTACGGTCACAGGTGTGTTGCTGCTGATAATCCCGAGAGCCGCAAATACGAGCAACAGCAGGGAAGTCATATCCATTGTTTTCATTTCCCTTCAGTCTGTCCACGTTGTTTGCTAACGATATGTTCCGCAATGTAACGTCCGTGCCAGCGCCCGGATTCAATAAAGACTTCATTGGCATTACGACCCGAAGCGATGACTCCGCCCACATATACACCAGGTACGCTGCTTTCCATCGTTTGTGCATCATATAGAGGTTTATCCATATCATCAGACATCTCCACACCTACCGACGTGAGTAGTTGACGATCTGGACGGAAACCGGTCATTGCCAGTACGAAGTCATTATCCAGTTCCCGAGTGGAACCATCCGTGTGTATCAGACGAATCGAATCATCGAGTATTTCATTCACGCGTGATTCCAGGTGGAGTGTGATATGACCTTTTGTCACCATGCTCTCGAATAGCGGGCGTACCCATGGTTTAATATGCTGGGACAGACCACTACCGCGATAAACCATATCAATATGTGCTCCAACCCGAACCAGTTCCATGGCCGCATCCACGGCTGAGTTGCTTCCGCCAATAATGGCGACACGTGTACGGGTATACGGGTGGGCTTCCCGGAAGTAGTGAGTTACTTTATCTTTATCTTCTCCAGGGATGCCCAAATAGTTAGGATGGTCAAAATAACCGGTAGCTACAACAACATTGCGTCCAACATGTACGATGGCCTCCCCGCGGCGATTGAGCGTATGTACCTCAAACGTACCATCATCCTTGCGTTTAATTTCACGGGCTTCCTCATAGTTATGAACACGCAGACCAAAATGTTCGGCTACCCTGCGATAATAGGCAAGTGCTTCATAACGAAACGGTTTATCATTAGGTGTGCTGAACGGAACGTTTCCGATCTCAAGCAGCGGGGCTGTGCTGAAAAACTGCATATGGGTTGGATAAAGATAAATAGATTGAACGATATTGTATTTCTCAACGATTACAGCGGACAGTCCCAGCCGCTCACATTCAATGGCAGCAGACAGACCGCATGGGCCTCCGCCGATAATAATGACATCTTCCATGTTCTTAATCCTCCTTATTTCAAGCAATATAATCCTACCGTAAATAACGAGCCAATGCCAGTTCAAGCGTGGAGTTTAATTAGACAAGCTTACTTGAAACCAAAGGAGTTGACGTGTAGAGGAGAAAATACTAATATCAAATTAGATGTATATCTAATTGAAAGCGAGATGAACGATGATGCAGCTGGAGAAAATTGTGGCTTATCATAAAGCGTTGGCTGACCCAACCCGGCTTCGCATGCTGCTGTTATTGGCACAGGGTGAACTGCACGGACAGGCACTTGCCGAGCGGCTGAATCTGTCACAGCCAACCGTGACACATCATGCATCCAAGCTGAGAGAGGCGGCGCTGATTAAGGAACGACGGGAGAAAAATACAGTGTATTTCACACTCAATCCTTCGTTTATCCGTGAGAATGCACAGGCTTCGATTGATTTTATCTTTAATCGAGAGGAGGTTGCGGATATGAGTGATGTGAACGAAACATTGAAAGCGTCGGTCATGAGAAATTTTTTCTCCAAAGATGGACGACTGCGTCAGATTCCGGCTCAATACAAGAAAAAACTGATTGTACTTGGTCATCTGGTCGAGCAGCTTGAATTTGGTCGGAAGTATACGGAAAAAGAAATCAATACATTTATAAAGCAATACCATGAAGACTTTGCCACGATTCGGCGGGAATTTATCATGCATCAGTTCATGTATCGGGAAGAGGAGATCTACGAATTGAATCCGAAGGAAATGTGGACACGCTGGGATCAGGTCAAATAGAGTAGCTGGTGGTAAAAAAAAGTTTGGGCTTGACAACTGTTAAGCTCAGTGTGTAACATAATGGATAATTCTACAAGGGAGGCGATTGTTTATGACAAATTTAAATGCAGTATACGTTAATTTGAATATGAACAGCGTCTCCGGAACGGATCGAAGCATGTAATTTTGCGTTAGCTGGATAGCAGTATCCATTGTAACGTGAAGTATCGCATGCTCAGATGAAGCCACGGGTGACGCACCCGTGGCTTTTTTGTTTGCCGATAAAAGGGTGTTCCTGAATGGTTTATATCGGAGGGTTAAGTATTCTATCCGGTAGATCTACAAGAAGGGATGATCTTTGATTCGGCTAACTACCTATTGCCGCGGGTGTATTTCTACTCGTGGTTTTTTGTTTTGATCTGAACCGGAGATGATTGTTCACTCGGATTGAACGAAGTAAACAAACTTATTTTGGGAGGAATTTTTATTTTAGATAACCATATTGAGAAGTACGGCTGGTCAGCAAAGTGGCAGGAACTGTGGCAAGAGACAGGGATGGAAGAGCAGGAGAAAAAGCCAGCCAGAATTATCGCAGACCATGGACATCTGCGACGTTTGATTACAGAAGAGGGAGAATGCTGGGGAAGGATTTCGGGCCGAATGCGTCATGATAGTCTGGAGACCAGCTTGGCACCAGCGGTTGGAGATTGGGTGGCCATTACAGGTCAGGCAGGTGAAGAAGCAATTATTCACAATCTGGTGCCCCGTCGGAGCAGGGTATCGAGACAGGCGGCAGGTCCAGTGACCAAGGAACAATTAATCGCCGCAAACGTAGATACACTGTTAATCGTGGCAGCACTTAATCATGATTTCAACCTTAGAAGGCTCGAAAGATACGTGCTGATGGCTTGGAATGGTGGCGTAAGGCCAGTCATTGTTCTGAGCAAAAGTGATCTGTGCAACAATGTGGAAGAACAGATCCGAAGTGTAGAAGGGATTGCTCCAGGCGTTGAAGTGCTTGCGATATCTGCAGTGGAGGGTCAAGGTAAATCCTTACTGGAACGATACTTGCAGCCAGGGCTGACTGTTGCGCTCACAGGATCTTCTGGCAGTGGCAAGTCTACGCTGGTGAACTGGATGATGGGTGAGGATGTGCAGCTTACGCAATCCGTTCGCGAGGGAGACAGTCGTGGGAGACATACGACAACACACCGGGAGATGTTTGTACTTCCACAGGGAGCCGTATTGATCGATACTCCAGGAATGCGCGAGCTTAATCTCTGGGATGAGGGCAATGATGGGCTGTCGCATGCGTTTGGAGAAATTGAAGAACTTGCCGCCACGTGCCGATTTCTGGATTGCAGTCATACACGGGAAGCTGGATGTACAGTGAAAGAGGCCATACAGGATGGTTCATTGGATGAAAAAAGACTGAATAATTATCTGAAAATGCAGAAGGAATTGCAATATCAGCAGCGCAAGGAAGAAGTGGCATCCAGAAGGCGTACCGCTTCCAGCAAACCGGCCAATAGTCGCAAACCCAAGCACTCCCGTAGTGTGAAAGAGTGGGAGGAAGCCTGAAATCAGGCGGGCATCATCCGGTATCTTGCATAAGATAGGTCAGGAGGGATGTCATTATGCCAGATTACAGGATTATTGTAGATCTGTCTGACCACATGTTATATCTTCTGGACGGCAATCAGGTGATTAAGGGCTATCCTGTGGCCACCGGCAAGATGCTCACGCAGACTCCAAACGGGGAGTTCACTATTGTTAACAAACAATCGAATCCAGGTGGGCCATTTGGCGTGTTGTGGATGGGGCTGTCTGCTCCCCATTATGGCATACACGGAACCAATGAGCCTTGGTCTATTGGCAAATCTGTCTCCCACGGTTGTATACGCATGTACAACTCGGATGTACTGGATCTGTCTTCCAAGGTATCTGTAGGCACTAGGGTAACGATCCGGCCGTAGGGCCGGATTTTACTTTTATAAGAGGCAGTTCAAAAAGTCCACTTTTGATTACGAATCATGCCTAGCGGCATCAGGACTGAAGTGGATGAATTTGGAATTATAGAAAGAAGAACATATAATATGGTAAAGTTGCGGCAGTTACGAGAGAAAGTGAGTGATAGCTATGCTGATCAGGCGGGCGCGTGAAGGGGATGCGCAGGGGATAGCCCATGTACATACGGAGAGTTGGAAAACAACGTATCGGGGAATTGTGCCTGACGATTTTTTGGATCATTTGACTATAGAATCAAGATTGCCCCAGTGGGAGAAGGCCATTCGTTCTGGCGAAAAGGATCAGATCTTGGTGGTAGCTGAACAGGATGATGGGAACATTGTCGGATTTGCTTGTGGGGGTAAGGAGCGTGAAGGAAAATTACCTTATGATGGAGAGTTGTATGCTATATATTTGCTGAAGGAAGTACAACAAAAGGGGATAGGTCAGCAACTGGCGACACATGTCGTTCATCATCTACAGACCCACAATATGAAACGTTTGATCATATGGGCTTTGGAGCGTAATTCAGCTTGTGGCTTCTATGAAAAGATGGGAGGCACTCCAGTCCAGACACAGTCCCTCCGCTTTGGTGGTCAAGATCTGATCGAAGTTGGCTACGGATGGGAAGACTTGAGCCTCTTTGGAGAGAAGAGCCTGCCCGACTGTTGAAAGACGTCCAGATGGCGAGAGAATAGTGTGGGTTGTATTGTTTCCTTAAGTTTAAAGAATGGAAGAGTTAATTCAGATCTTCACGTTTGCGTAATTCTGAACAAGGTTAATGATGTATTACACCGTGATGCAGGTGTGACATTTAATCTTGATCAGGAGGCGTATTCACATGACTTTAATGGACACTGAACATACAACATGGACGAAACAATATATTAATGGCAGCTGGGTAGATGGCTCCGGTGAGAAAACAATGGAGAATATCAATCCTTATTCGGGAGAAGTAATTGCCACATGGCGCTCTTCCAATAAGAAAGACATAGATAAGGCTTATGAGTCAGCTCAGAAAAATTCGATTGAATGGGCGAAGTCATTGCCTGCTGCGAAAGAAGAGGTATTGCGTAAAGTTTCATCCCTGATGGTAGAGCGAAAAGAGGAGATCATTCAACTGTTGATCACGGAATCCGGGAGTACCCGGATCAAATCGGAGGCGGAGTTTGCAGCCGCTAAACGCATTGTGGATGAAGCAGCATCTTTTCCTTATCGCATGAAGGGTGAGATCATCCCGTCCAATACCCCTGGCAAAGAGAACCGTGTGGTTCGTGAGCCTAAGGGAGTGATTGGTGTTATCGGGCCATGGAACTTCCCTTTGCATCTATGCCTGCGATCTGTAGCTCCAGCGATTGCCCTTGGTAATGGTGTGGTGATTAAACCAGCATCAGACACTCCGATTACGGCAGGTTGGCTCATTGCCGATTTGTTTGAACAAGCGGGTCTGCCTGAGGGCGTGCTAAATGTCGTTGCGGGAAGTGGCAGCGAGATCGGGGATTACTTTGTCGCTCATCCGGTTCCCAAAGTAATTTCATTCACGGGTTCCACAGAAGTTGGACAAGGGATCGGTAAACTGGCGGGTGAACATTTAAAAGAAACGGCACTGGAACTTGGTGGCAACAACGCCATGGTTGTGCTGGAAGATGCGGATATTGAACGTGCTGCCGAAGCGGCGGTCTTTGGCAAGTTTCTGCATCAGGGACAGATCTGTATGGCTCTGAATCGTATCATTGTGCATGCCGATATTTACGATAAGTTCGTCGATTCATTTGTAGCCAAAACGAAGAATGTCCAGGCAGGTGATCCAGCGGATGCCAAAACACTGGTGGGTCCTCTCATTCGGGAAAAAGAGGTAGAACGATTGCTGGAGCTTGTGAACAAAACCAAGGCCGAAGGTGCACGGTTATTGCTCGGAGGGACCAGTAAAGGCAGTGTGCTGTCTCCTACTGTACTTGCCGATGTTAAACCTGAACAGGATATCGTGCAGCAGGAATTGTTTGGCCCAGTAGCAGTGATCATGAAGGCTCATGATGAGCAGGAAGCTGTACGTTTGGCGAATGATACGCCTTATGGACTTAGTGGTTCCGTATTCACCCAAGATCTGAATCGAGGATATCAGGTTGCCCAGCGCATTGAATCAGGTATGGTGCATGTAAATGATCAGTCTGTGAACGATGAAGCGCATGTGATGTTTGGCGGTGAAAAAGCTTCAGGGATTGGACGTTTCGGTGGGGATTGGGCCATTGAGAAGTTTACACGTACGCGTTGGATCAGCATTCAGCACCAATATCGGGAATATCCGGGAGTAAAATAAGTCGAAAAAGGGTGAACAAGCAGGGGCATTTATGAATGATTAGAGTGGGTTACAAAAAGATCGACAAATCATGCGAAAGTCCGTCTCCAGCTTGGTGGGACGGGCTTTTTGCACAATTTTACACCTCAGCAAAATACGGCTTAAGATAAGAGTGGAAAAGCTGTTTGGGGCTGACGCTATCTGGTTATTTATGGATACACGGAAGAATCGATCCGTAAATCCAATGGCAAAGGGGCTTTAAATTCATGTCCATTGACCGCTTTATTCTGAGGAAACTGAATACCTGTCAGGAAGAACATACACGTGCCAATTTGGTTCGGCTGTTTGTCATTCGTATTCGTAAAGCCGAGATTGCGGAAGAACATGATGCCGCCTATGTCCTGAGCAAACTGCACTGAGCGATGGCTGATAATAATTGTGATCCGCTGTTAACGTGTATACAACTCAAAAAAAGGAAGCTTGTCTATGACGACAGCTTCCTTTTTCATGTCTTGTAATGAATGTGTCTTGGTTGACTCCTTTTAATATAACGATAAAGCAAGGGAGTCGTTTTCACTTCGACTGTGGAGAATGGCTTCTCCATTAACAATCTCAATACTAATTAAAGAATGCAGACATTTTTGAATGGCGCGTTTACCGTTGCTAATTTTATGCTCAAGAGCACTGCTAAGCAATCTTAATGTCTTCTGCATAGGTTGTTTGTTTTCTTGATTAAAATATACAGGGATTGATTTGTTTTGAAAGGTTATTAGGGTTCTCACTTGAAATCACCTCACGGTTGTTATTTCATACAGCTAATATTAAATTCCAATGCTTAAAATTACCTTAAAATCAGCTTATGAAAACATAAAGGTGGGTAATGTTTGAAAAGTGTTCACAATTCAATTGTGAGCGAAGGAATAAAAGTCCTGAAAAACGTAACTTAATTACCATTTAAATGGAACAAAAAACGATAATTTTCGTATCCTCGCAATATTAAATTGCATAACTGCCACAAAAGTTCTGAGTCGAATGTACGATATTTTAATATATACGTGGGTCATATGTAACAAAATTACAAGTGGTACATTGCAAACAGGGTGTTTATGTAAGAAAATAGGGTTGATATAACGATTCATTCTCTTTTTTTTGATTTAATCTGACATTAGGACAATTTACATATGAGACCATGGGAGGGATTCGGATGATTCTAACCGTGCATTCCGGCCGCGAGGAAGGAGAATGGTTCGACATCGATGTTCCGGACGAATGTACCATCGAACATTTGAAGACATTACTCGGCGTTCGCATTTTTGGACAGGCACCGGGAGACGGCATTCAGTACATCCTTGAAGCCAAGTTTCCGGAAGGTCTGTGGTTCTCTCCGCAGAACGCACAGCAGTTAATGGAAACGGGGCTACGACAAGGCAGTTGCGTACGTGTCCAGCGGGCTTTTTCAACAACTTCGGAAGAAGCGCCTGTATATGGAAGACGTTCATTGTTTCAACAGGACAGCAACGAATAGGGCTTTTGAACGTATATATTCATTATTGAACGAACTAAAGGAGGTCTTCTCTTCGTGAATGTGTTATATCAGCGTTCTCCAAGAATGACACCGGTTCTCAAGGAAGAGAGACTCGAAATACTCAGGCCTCCAACAGAACCGAGCAAACCCACGTTTTCCATGATATCCATTATTGTGCCGATCATGATGACCATGGTTAGCATTGGTTTCTACGTATATATCAATATGACCGGCAAAATGAATAACAGCAGTTATATGATGTTTCAGATGATGACGGTCATGATGATGCTTACTTCTTACACCATTCCATTCTTCGTGTATCTGAGCAATAAGAAATCATATCGCAAAAAATTGGAAGAACGAAAAATAATGTATCTTGCCCAACTGGACAAACACCGGGAAGAACTGAAAGAAGCTCAGGCGGAGCAAGTGAAGAGCCTATACGAAATTCATGGTGATCCGGGTGTGTGTCTTCAAGTGGTGAAGAACCGGAACAGTTCCTTGTGGGAGCGTTCACCAGAGGATGATGATTTCCTTCAGGTACGCATTGGTACGGGAGAGATTCCATTCCGCATCAAACTTCAGGTTCCGCGGATTGATGGTTACGAGAAGGATGAGCTGATTGAAGCGGCCCATGAACTTGCGGCTGAATTCCAGACGGTACCGGATGCTTCCATTACATTGCCTTTGTTCCAATCGAAGGTTATGGGACTTGTCGGTGATCGGGAGGAAGTGCTTGCTTCCCTGCGAGTCATCATCTCACAACTGGCGGTACGCCATTCCCCGGATGAACTGAAGCTTGCTGCTTTCTATGAAGAAAAGGACAGCAAGGAATGGGACTGGCTTCGCTGGATGCCCCATATCTGGGATGAAGACCAAGGACAACGCTATATGGCCGACAGGCACAGCGGTGCGCATCAATTGGCGGACAGCTTGTTTTCCGTGTTGAACCGGCGTCGTAACAATAAGGAAGACCGCTACAAGAAAAGCATACAAACACCATGTTACGTTGTAATTCTCTCCGATACGCAATTAATTGAAGAAGAACCGTTGCTTCCGCTGTTGCTGGAGTCGGCTCATGACATTGATGTATGCACCATCATACTGGCTAATCGCAAGGAGTCTCTACCGATGCATTGCCAGTTGATTATGGATGCCTCCAAAGGCAAAGGGGTGTATATCAAAAAAACGGAAGATGCAGATGTTATTCAACAAACGTACAAGCCTGATGTGATCTCTAAAGAGATGGCAGAGGCGCTTTCCCGTTATATGTCACCGATCCGGTTGAAACGTTCATCTGCTTCGGATATCCCGCAAGTGCTCCCGTTATTTGATATGCTGAGCACATCACGCGTGGAAGATCTCGATGTGGTGTCCAGGTGGGGACAGACGAGATATCCTGATACGCTGCCTGTACCAATGGGTGTGCGCGCTGGCGGCAAAAAAATTGCGATAAACCTGCATGACAAAATTGAACGTCAGGGTCATGGTCCCCATGGTCTGATTGCAGGTACAACCGGTTCAGGTAAAAGTGAAGTCATCCAGTCCATCGTAGCTTCACTCGCTGCTGAGTTCCATCCACATGATCTGGCCTTCATGCTGATTGACTATAAAGGTGGCGGGATGTCCAATACCTTTGTTGATCTGCCTCATGTGGTAGGGACAATCACCAATCTGGATGGGAATTTGATCGAGCGGGCGAATATTTCACTTCGTGCCGAACTGGTCAGAAGGCAAAAAATATTAAATGATGCGGGAAACCTCCAGCATATTGATGAATATTACAAGATTCTGCGTTCCAGACATGAACAGCCACTTCCACATCTGGTTATTATCATTGACGAGTTTGCTCAATTGAAGCGGGACCAGCCGGAGTTCATGGATGAATTGATCAGTATCGCGGCCATTGGCCGGACACTTGGGGTTCATCTAATTCTGGCAACCCAAAAGCCAGCTGGTGTTGTGGACGATAAAATATGGAGTAATTCGCGCTTCCGGATCTGCCTTCGCGTACAGAGTGAGGGAGATAGCAGGGATATGATCAAGATTCCAAATGCTGCCTGGATTACAAAGCCTGGTCGCGGATATTTCCAGGTTGGTAGTGATGAAGTGTTTGAAGAAATGCAATTCGCCTGGAGTGGTGCACCTTATAACCAGCAGGAGGATTCAACAACGGTATTACCTGTTATGGAAGTGCGCCTGAACGGTAAGCGGGAGCCTCTGTTAACTGGAGAGCGCAGAGCCGTTCTCAAAGGTGAAGATGTTCCGAAACAGCTTCAGGTATTTATTGATTATGTTGCGCAGTCTGCAGCGGATGCGGGTATCCGTCGTTTGCCAGGACCATGGTTGCCACCTTTACCAGAGACACTGGAATGGGAAGGTCTTCAGGAATGGCAGGAAGAAGAGAATCGGGAGCTGCTGCTTGATGGCGGAGCGAGTGGTCTGAAACCACTGGTTGGTTTGCTGGATGATCTCCCTAATCAGCGCCAACAACCGCTCGCATTGCCTGTGGATCAAGGACATCTGGTCGTGTACGGCATGCCAGGACTGGGAAAAACAACATTTGTTCAGACCTTGCTTATGTCTCTGGCTCGTTCCCATAGAACTGAGCCTTGGCATGGTTACATTATCGACATGGGCCGTATGATGAAAGACTTTGCAGCACTACCTCAGATCGGTGGTGTGATGATGGCTGAAGAGGAAGACCGGATCAAGCGGTTATTCCGCTATATTCTCAAGCTGTCAGCACAACGCAAAGATATCATCTCGGAGGCGGGGGTTAAAACGATTTCGGCGTACCGCCGGACAGCTCACGCGGCTGTCCCGCAGGTTGTGGTCGTTATCGATGGTTATCTTTCATTCCGCAATGCCTATCCGGAAGAGAATGAACTTCTGGAGACGATCCTGCGTGAAGGCGGAAGTCTGGGTATCACCTTTGTGCTCACAGCCAATCGGGTAACCGATGTATTTGAAAAATTCAGAAGCAATATTCCCAATGCGGTTTCATTTGAGTTATCCGATCCAAGCGATTATTATTATGCCGTGGGAAGACCTTCCAAGGCACCAAGCCAACTTCCGCCAGGAAGAGGCCTGGTCAAAGGGCAAGTGCCTCCATTAATGTTCCAGGCGGCATTACCTTCTTCAGGGGCAGATGAGGGCAAGCGTTCATCGGCACTGCGCCGTACGATTGCTGAGATTCGCCAAGGCTGGACAGGGGAAGAAGCGCCGCAGATTGCTCCACTTCCGGAAGAGATCAAACTGAAGGATCTGCTCATTCGGACAGGATCATATGGTCAGGCTTGGGATACATCGTCTGTAACTGTCCCTGTGGGATTGCTTACGGATGATCTGGAACCATTCGAGCTTAATCTGCGTGAAGGTCCGCATTTCATGGTAACGAGTCCGATGGAAGGCGGCAAAACGACATTTTTATTGACATGGATGTTATCACTGGCTTATCATGCTTCTCCGGAAGATGTGCAAATATACACAGTAGATATGCGTTATGGCTCAGGTGGGCTGGGGGAAATCAGCAGTTTGCCCCATGTCCGTGGACATGTATCGCGAGAAGAACAGCTTGCACCTGTCATTCAACAGTTGTACGATGAAGTTCTGAAAAGAGGCGAGATTTCCGGTGGACCGGAACTTGTGCTCGTCATCGACGATGCGGACACCTTGTCCAAGCAGCTAAACGATTTTAATGTGAAAGATCAATTGGGAGCGATTGTTCGTCAAGGAAGGGATCGCGGTGTACACGTGATTCTATCCGGAGTTCCGGCAGACTTCCCAACCTTTGGTTCTGACTGGGTAACGGATGTGAAGGCTTCCCAGAGTGGAATGCTGTTCGGGACTTTAGACCCTAACGATCTCTCGTTCTTCCGTATACCTTATTCCGAATCTGGAGGTAGTTCAGGTGGGCTGAAGGTACTGCCTCCGGGTCAAGGTTATTATGTAAAACGTAAATATTCCAGGGTTAAAGGTGCAGTTCCATGTGATGACAGCTGGAAAATGACCGATTGGATTTCTGAAATTCGTGACCGATGGCATGTTGTAGTTTGAGGGGAGGTGGCTCATAATGTTGACGGTTCATGATTCTAAGCAAAAGGTAGTCACGTTGCAAACAAAGGAACTTTTTTTCCTGGCTGGTATTCTCGGTTCAGACCGACTGCTTGGTGTGGAAGATCCGTTTCGCGGCTATATGGCGGAGGATATCGCGATGGAGTGGGAGCGTGTCAAAACCTCCCTGCTTGACAAAGGATATCTGATTCGGGATCAGGATACCGATGAGCTGATCATGACACCGACCGTTTTCTCCAGGGTAGCCATTGCCGGATTGTCCGACAGAGCTTGTTGGATTCGCTACACGATCAACGGCAAGTCGTATGAGAGTTATATCCATTGCACGGATGAGCGGGTCGTTGAAGTTTCCCGTGTTGACGACGTACCGGACTCGTTCCGGCTCAGCGATCTGGGAAGTGTTCGTGAAGCCATCGATGTTCTGATAGAGCGGATGAAATGGAGCGGCCATTCTCCTGCGGAGAAACCGGCCCTAATGTGCTCCAAGAAAAAATTTTATGATGTCATGAATGAGCTCGAAAACAGCGGAGTACAGACCGTAGCAGCGGAACTCGAACAGGAGACAAGTGATCCTGAGGGCTCACTTGCACTGGCACGCTGTCTGGTGGGTAAGGAGTCAGACGGGGAGCTTAGGTTGCTTGTATGGAATGAAGACGGGTGGAAGTCGCAGTCGGCAGCATTTGTTGCAAGTGCGGTATCCAACTGGTTGTTCCGGATGAGCACTGCGGCTTCAGATGATTGGCTTGTTGCAGCACTAACGACTAGAGAACAGTTTCACGAGATGCTGCTGGACTGGCTTAAACAGCCTGCAGGGGAAGAGGAAAGGTGATGGTAAATGCGCATTCGTGTGGAACCGGATGTGCTTCGGGCACTGAGCAAGCAGATTCAGTATGCAGCGGAGCAAATACAGCAAAAGATGACAGTGTTGGATCAGGCGATTCATTCGCTGGAGTGGGAGGTTGAATCCCGCGCAGCGGTGATGAATGAATGGAATCACAGTAAACGACTGGGCGAGGATGCGCTGCGTCGATTAATGGACTTAAGCGTACAGCTGGGACGCAAAGCGTTGTTATTCCAGCAGGCAGACATGGAGTATCGTTCCGTGCTGAGTCATGTGAACACAGCCTATGGTAATGCGGTCAATATGCTGAATGTTCTTCAGAACAATCGTACAGGAGAAATCATGCCTGCACATTCTGCAACTGTAGCTGTAGTATCCGATCCCCTTTCCGCAATGGCGGCCGTATATCGTGTACAGGATGCCGCTCCGCCTGATGGCTCCCCGGCTACACTGGTGCAGGCTATGCAGCCTGAGCCTGTAGCATGGAGATTCACAGATCCTTCCTTTCGGGGAAGAAGAGGGACCGAGCCTGTTGTTTCCTGAACAGGGTGATTAAAAGTAACAGCAGAAAGTGAATATTTTTTTGTAAATAGGCTGTTAGGAGAAGTTTCAAGTGCTGAAAATGGGGTAAATAGGATTAGGTCCTTCGGCTTTTGTCCGATCGATCCTGGTATAGTACAATTTGAACAAGTAAAAATTTAATTGCACAAACCAAGGAGGAATTTACAAATGGCAGGACGTATTTTAGTTACCCCAGAGCAGCTTGATCAGGTTTCCAACCAATTTAAACAAAGCGGTGAGCAAAGTCAGCAAATCGTATCTACATTGACTCAATCCATCACAAGCATGGAAGGACAATGGGAAGGTATGACAAAGCAACGCTTCTTCCAAGAGTTCCAAGAAGCTAGCAAACAAATGCAATCATTCGTTCAAACGCTGAACAGTATCAGCGCTGAACTTACAGCTATTGCTAACAAATTCCGTACAGCTGACCAAGCTCGTTAATCTGCTTTACATAGATCAGGCCGATGTGAAGTCTGAATTCGTCCTGAATTATAGGTGGATAGCAAGCTGAAGATGTACAACTACAGCAAAAACCGGGCGTTTTCACAACACCCGGTTTTTGTTGCAACTATGACACTAGGACAGAGAGAGGGATAAGCATGTCTTTTCAACCAAATCCCGGGGATGAAGTGGTGATTAACGACATTGCCTATACGATTGGGCAACATCCGGCTGCGCCGGGTCTGGCTTATGCCCAAGCCGGGAGGCAGGGGATTGTTTATCAGTTGTTACCCCGAAATGGTTCCATTCATGGGGCTAAAGCACTAAAAGTATTTTTTCCTAAATTCCGTATTCCGGCTATGGTATATCAGTCTGAGCATATGGAGTCTTATAGTGAACTGCCAGGTTTGCAGGTATGCAAGCGTGATGTGCTCACTCCGGAAAGAAACGGAGCGCTCATTGGAAAACATCCCGATCTGTTATATGCGGTGTTGATGCCATGGGTGCAAGGTCAGACCTGGTTCGATGTGATCAGTGATCAGAGACAGTTGACGGCTGAGGAGAGCCTGAAGCTGGCTAGAGCGCTTGCTGGAACAGGTTCGGCTATGGAACAACGTGGACTGGCTCATTGCGATATGTCCGCTCCCAATGTAATGATTCCGTTTTTTTCCGAAGTGGAGAACCTGGGGAAGATGTCTGCGGTAGAACTTGTGGATGTCGAGCAGATGTACGGTTCAAAGATGGATCGTCCGGATGCCCTGCTTGCCGGTTCACCCGGTTATGCAGCTCATCGAACAGTGCACAGCGGTTTGTGGAGTTCATATGCTGACCGATTTGCCGGAGCGGTTATCATTGCTGAAATGTTAAGTTGGTCCGACCCTGTGATTGTAGAGAAAGCGTGGGGCGAAAGTTATTTTGATCAGCATGAAATGCAAACGGTGAGTGAACGGTATTATGCCATGCGGGAGTCCCTTGAGAAGCGTTGGGGTTCCAAACTGTCCGATCTGTTCATTCGAGCTTGGGAAAGTCACGATCTGAGCAGTTGTCCAACGTTTGGTGAGTGGTATGTTGCATTGGCTGCGGTAGACGTGGATCAGGCCAATGCAGCGGCTGCTGTGACAGCGGAAGAAGAAGCTGCCAATTCGTCCGAAGCTGATGTGAATCTGAAAAAGAGCTCAGAACCAGTAAGTGAACCGGTGAATACGCAAGACGGGAACCGTCCTCAAACGCCGCACTCTCCCGATCAGGAAGCGGTTGTGAACCGTCTGTTCCTGCAAGCAAGAGCCCTGGAGGATGAAGATAAACCGGCTGCAGCACTGGAAGTGTACCGCTCGCTTTATCATTTTATTCCTCATAACAGCGCGATGCAGATGGAAGTCGAGGCTGCAATTAAGGAACTGGATGCAAAGCTTAATCCAAAAGAAGACACAGACAAACCTGTACCTGTGCCATTCTACAGATCCAAAAAGTTCATGATTTCCTCCGCTGTACTTATTGTATTGCTGGCAGGTGGCGTGCCAACGGTCAAAATACTCGCCGATCAGGCAGAGGTGAAACAGAAAGAACAGCAGGAAGCCACACGACTGGCAGATATCAAAGCTACGGAAGAGGCTGAAGCAGCAAAGGCAGCTGCGCTCAAACAGCAGGAAGAACAAGAGAAACAAAAGGCCGCAGATGCTGCAAAACTGGACGCGGAGGAAAAGAAAAAACTTGCTGAAGCCAAGCAGAAGGCAGCTGAAGCAAAGAAAAAAGAAGAAGAACGTAAGGCGTTACAGGCCAAGTACGACAAACAGGCGAAATATGAGGCCTTTCTGGTGAAGCAGGAACAGCAGAAGAAAGAAGCGGCTAAGAGAGCGGAGCAGGAAAAATACGATAAACAGGCGAAATATGAAGCTTATCTGGTCTGGAAAAAAGAGAATGATGCCAAGCTTGCAAAACAGGAAGCGGAGCGTAAAGCGGCAGCTGAAGTTAAACGTCAACAGGAGATTGCTCAGAAAGCAGCTCTGAAGAAAAAACGTGCTCAGAATGTGGTCACGCTGATTGCTCATTACAATAAAACGTATAACGCGCAAAAAGGCAGAAAAATTGAAAATGCGGAAGCATATGCCCGTGATTTCAAAAATCTTTACAATACCGATGCTTCCTATTTCAAAGGTGTTGGCAAAGTAGCCGCTCGAATGAGTGCCATTAACAAATTCCTGAGCAACAACAGTTACAAGTTGCCCAACTTATAAATAACGTGAATGATGGAGGTGACTCACCCTAGATGAACTACACGATTCAAGCATCACAGCGTACACCTGCACTTATTATATATTTAATTGATATTAGCGCCTCCATGAATATGGTTCTGGAAAATCGTCGACGGATTGATGTCGTCTATGATGCCTTATCTCTCGCGATCCGCCAAATGGTGTTTCGGTCTACCAAGGGAAATCGTCTGACACCTCGCTATCGTATAGCCATATTGGCTTACAGCGATGATGTATATGACTTGTTGAACGGAATCAAAGGAATTGACGAGATCGCTGCCGTTGGTTCTTTGCCTGACCTGACACCGAGACGGTTTTCAGATTCTGCGAAGGCTTTCCTGCAGGCGGAAAAGATTCTACAGGCCGAAATTCCGAATATGCAGGATTGTCCTGCGCCACTTGTATGCCACATGACCGACGGGGTGGCTACAGGTGAAGATCCCGAGCCGATTGCCAAAAGAATCATGGGCATGAGTGTGCCGGACGGCAATGTGTTGGTCGAGAATATTTTTATATCGGATCATCTGCTGGAAGGGCCAATTGCTGAACCTCGAAGATGGAAGGGAATCTCTTCGGAAACGAATCTACAGGATGAGCATGGAGAGAAGCTGCGGAATATGTCATCCGTTCTGCCCGAAAGTTATCGGGAAATGCTTGTTGAAGCTGATTATTTGCTTGCACCCGGTGCACTCATGATGCTGCCAGGTACATGTGCAGAATTGGTATCAATCGGGTTCCAGATGTCCGCTGCTACGCCTGTGAGATAGGAGGGGAATCATGAGAGCGATGCGTTTGGCAACATTGTCTGCTGGAGATAAGGGGGGCCATGCTGAGCAACGGCATGGCAACTTTCGCTATGTGAGTGTACAGACCGGGGAACAGCCGCTAACTCGCTATCAAGGCACATTCAAGTGCAGATATGGTTATGGCAGAGCGGCTGAGACGGTACATCAGGGAGATACCGGACAGGACTTTGCTGCGGTACGTATGAAAGGGAATATCTGCAATTTTGTTTTGTGTGATGGCGTAGGCATGAGTTACCTGGGCGATTTTGCAGCGCGTTTTCTAGGGAATGCTCTGTTGGATTGGTTGGAAACGACGCAACACACAACGGTAGAGGGTGTTGAGCGTCTTCTCCATGATCTTACCCTTCCCGCATCGGAGCAATTGGAGAAATTACAGCCACTGGAAAGTTCCCCTTTGTTGCTGCGTGAAGTGTTGATGGAAAAGCGAAGTCGGGGCAGTCAGGCCATGTATGTGTGTGGGCGGATCGAGCTCACGGGAGGCGGCCGCAAAAGCCGGGTATGGCTTGCATGGCAAGGAGATTCCCGTATTCGCCTGTGGCGTAATGGTCAGGAACAGTCTGAATTATTTCAGACTCACTGCAAGACAAATGAGCGTTGGTCTACACTTGAAGGACCAGTTGGTGGTAAGCCGCACATCTGCGAGATGAAAGGGTCCGCAGGAGATTCACTGCGTCTTCAGTTATATACGGATGGACTGAACGATCTGGATGCCATTCAAGCCTATGTCCCGGATGAACACATTCAGGTATTGCTGGATGCGACACATACCGGCGGTCTTGAAGATGATGCCGCTTTCATTGAGCTGGAATGGTGAGTGCGGGATATCAAGTTGTGGATCTATCCGGATGAAGCTGTGACAGCGGCGAAGATCAACTGTGAAAAAACTTGTTGGTGTTGATTTAAAAGACACTCTTTTTGGGTAATCTTGTGAAGAATTGGCTTTCACGATGAGTATGAACGTACATTCTTACATAATTGCTAAAATGAAGGAGTGGAATGGATAATGACACAACATAACGGCAAGTCACGGTTCCAAGGCAAGGTTGCGATTATTACCGGAGCAGGCTCCGGAATTGGGAAGGCCACTGCGGTCAAGCTGGCTAAAGAGGGTGCACATGTTGCATTGTTTGATCTGGTGAATGATCGGATCTCGGAAACGGAAGCAGAGATTAATGCGCTGCACCCCGGTGCGGCAAGAGCATTTGATGTAGACATTTCCGACCCGGCACGTGTGGAAAAGGCTGTACTGGAAACCGTTGAGTTATTCGGCGGTTTGGATATTGTTTTTGCCAATGCGGGCATTAACGGTGTATCGGCACCCATTGAGGAAATTCAGGTTGAAGATTGGCAACAGATTATTACGACCAACCTGAATGGTACGTTTTTCACGATTAAATATGCATTGCCTCACGTGAAAAAACGGGGTGGCGGCAGTATTATCATTACGAGTTCCATCAACGGCAATCAACGCTTCTCAAGCTTTGGCATGTCGGCGTACAGCACGTCCAAGGCAGGACAGGTTGCTTTTGCGAAGATGGCTGCGCTTGAGCTGGCGAAGTTCAAGATACGTGTAAACGTGATCTGCCCAGGAGCGATTGCGACAAATATCGATCAAAGTACGGTCAAAACGGATGATCTACAGCAGATCATTATTCCGATGGAGTTCCCGGAAGGACAGCAACCACTTGCGGACGGGCCGGGTCAACCGGAACATGTTGCCGATCTGGTAAGTTTCCTCGCATCGTCCGAATCCAGACATATTACCGGAGCAGAGATCGTCATTGACGGTGCCGAGTCATTGCTCAGCTAAGTGAGTATTCTGGATACATTTCTACTTAGGTGTGTCTTAGGGTGTGTCTGCGATAGTCGTTCCTCTGGAACGGCTTTTTTTGTTATAATGCTAACATTCGAATAGAGATACTGAAGAGCAGTAGGGTACATTCATTAGGAGCGATTATATGCATATAGAGTTACCGATACAAGAGATTATTCCTGAGTTAAGACAGTTATTTCGGGATCAAGATACAGGTGTGTTAATTGCAGAGCCAGGAGCGGGAAAAACGACGGTTGTACCGCTGGCTTTGCTGGAGGAGCCGTGGGTTGCGGGACGGAAAATCATTATGCTGGAACCCCGAAGGCTGGCCGCGCGTTCAGCGGCATCGAGACTGGCGGCTACGCTTGGAGAAAAAGCGGGTCAGACCGTAGGATATCGTGTACGCATGGATACCCGGGTGAGTCAGGCGACGCGTATTGAAGTTGTGACGGAAGGGGTATTGACCCGGATGTTGCAACAGGACCAGGGGCTTGAGGATACGGCGATGATTATATTTGATGAATTCCATGAGCGGCATCTACATGGGGATTTGGGTCTGGCTCTAGCCTTGGAATCGCGAGCGATGTTACGTCCGGATCTGAAACTGTTGGTCATGTCGGCGACCCTTGATCCTGTTCCGGTCTGTGCATTGCTAGGTGAAGGCACAAAATCAATTCATTGTCCGGGCCGTACATTTCCTGTAGAAACACGTTACTTGCCTAGACCAGCAGCCATGCCACTGGAACAATTTACGGCTCAGACGGTGACCAAGGCATTAGCCGAACAGGAGGGGGACGTGCTTGTTTTCCTTCCTGGCGCAAGAGAGATACACCGTACAGAGCGGGAGTTATCGAATGGTTCTCTTCCTGGACATGTGAAAGTTCATTCCCTGTATGGCAGTATGCCGGTGGAACAACAGGATGAGGCCATACGGCCGGCGGCTGAGGGGTCGCGCAAAGTTGTGCTGTCCACTTCCATTGCGGAATCCAGTCTTACACTCGCTGGGGTTAAGATTGTGGTGGATGCAGGGCTGAGTCGTGCATCGGCATTTTCGCCGCGCACGGGCATGAGCCGGCTTGTCACTCTGCCGGTGTCCAAGGCGTCAGCCGATCAACGGCGGGGTCGTGCAGGGCGAATTGCCCCGGGGGTGTGTTACCGGCTATGGAGCGAAGAGGTTCACGGGGGACTGCCTGAGGCAGCTCGCCCGGAGATCACCTCCGCGGATCTTGCGCCGCTGGCGCTGGAGCTTGCCGTCTGGGGTGTCCAGTCCCCAGCAGAGCTGCAATGGCTGGACACCCCGCCTGACGCCGCCTACGGCCAGGCACAGGCGCTGCTGCGCCAGCTGGGCGGCCTGGACGACGCAGGCCGCATCACGCCCTTCGGGCGGCGGATGAACACGCTTGGTGTGCATCCGCGACTGGCCAGCATGTTGCTCCGCGCAGCGGAGCTTGGGCTGGCCAGCTACGCCAGCATGCTGGCGGCACTGCTGCAGGAGCCTGCCGGCCTCCGCAGCAGTGGCAGTGCAGGCGCGGGCACGGACCTTCGCCCGCGCGTAGAAGCGCTGCTGACCGCGGACAGCAGCGGCATGCCGCAAGCGGCAGCGGCTGTCGCAGACGGCGCGGCCGTGCGGCGCATGCTCCAGGAGAGCCGCCAGCTACGCTCGGCGCTCGGCCCGGCGGCCGATCCGGTGCGGCCGGATGAGGACAGCTGCGGATTGCTGCTGTCCTTCGCCTATCCGGACCGGATCGGGCAACGCCGGGAGGACGGCCGCTATCTGCTGAGCAGCGGCCGCGGCGTACGGCTCGCAGCGACAGAATCGCTGAGCCGTTCAGCGTATCTGGTCGCAGCTGAGGCAGACGACCAGGGCGCAGATGCGCGCATCCTGCTGGCTGCGCCGCTGCAGGAGCAGACATTGGTGCAGGCAGGTCAGCACTTGCTGCACAATGAAGTGCAAGTGGCCTGGGATTCCAATACCCGCAGCGTGCGGGCACATAAGAGACTTCGTATTGGAGCCCTTGTGATTAAAGAGAGCAGTATTGCACAGCCACCTGAAGATCAGGTGCTGGAAGCGCTGTTAACCGGAATACGAATGGAAGGGCTGGATTGCCTGCCTTGGACAAAAACATCCAGACAACTTGCGGACAGGCTGCGGTTCCTGCATCTCCATCTACCTGAGTGGCCTGACCTGATTGAAGATGATCTGACCGAAGAGTTGGCAGAACATCTTACCCCTTATCTGACAGGCATGCGTTCGGCAGCCGACCTGAAGAGATTGTCGATGCAGGATGTATTACTTGGTGGATTGAGCTGGACGCAACGACAACAACTGGACGATGAAGCGCCGACGCATATACAGGTGCCCAGTGGCTCACGTATTCCTGTGGACTACAGTCGTCCAGAGGACCCGGCGCTGGCAGTAAGATTACAGGAGATGTTTGGACAACAGGAGACACCGCGTATAGCGGGTGGGCGAGTCCCGTTGACCATCCACTTGTTATCACCGGCTCAGCGACCTGTACAGGTTACACGAGACTTGGCCAATTTCTGGCGAGAGACGTACTTTGACGTCAAAAAAGACCTGAAAGGTCGTTATCCGAAGCACTACTGGCCGGATAATCCACTTGAAGCGGTCGCCACAAATCGGGCCAAACCACGGGGGAAATAGATGAATTATTTCATTTTTAAAGACATCAACGATTTGGCTCCCAAAGGGCGCTCTTCATCAGGGTTAGACTCTGCTGAACAACAGTCAGTTTTGTAGCTGATCGAATCATTCTCTGTCTTAAAGAATCACCCTTTAACCAGGACGTGTCTCCAAACTCGCTAACGTGCATCTTCTACTATCTTTTCGCTCCATGTTACGTCACTTTGCCTTTTCGTCCCATGCTGCGTCACTTTCCTTTGACGTGCCCCGGCACGCCTGCCGAAAACTTCCGGCATGGGACGAGAATTCGGCAAAATCTGCTTCTTTAGAGGTTGAAGGTACACCCCAGAGCGTATCTTCAAACCTGCCGAAGCCGAAGCGTAACTGCACGTGCCTGGGGAGCTGAACATGGAGCAGAACCATGGAGCGGAGCGCTAACGAACTTGTGACGTCTTATTCAGCGATTTGAAGCGCCCACAGTAACCTAAGGAATCTAAAACACGCTATATTTGAATAACCAGCCATTTACAACGGGTTTGTCAGGTGATTTTGGTAAATAACGTGTCTCATGTTCCTTACAAAATATAAGGAGGGCCCGAAGGATAAATAAGACGTCCTCGGTTCCTTAGAAAATTGCCTGGGACAATCCGCCAGGATCAGCCAGTCTGGACTTCAAGATATTCTGGACGCCGACGTCCTTCCACGTAAGAGTATGCCTGACAACGTATCACATACCTGAGTTTGAAGGCACACCTTGATGAGGATTAATAAGGAATGAACTTCAGCAATTTTTTACTATCAACACATAGTATATTGACTTGCAAACGTTTAAAAGAAACTTAGGCGGGTAATAACATAGCGAACCACTCAATAATATGAGGAGGGATTCACTATGCAGAAGAAAATCGTAGGTGTGTTTAATACAGAACGTGAAGCATCGCAGGCTATCGAGGGTTTGAAAGCACAAGGATTCACTTCAGACGAAATCTCCGTTGTTACACAGGATCGGGATGAACTGAAGGCAATTCGGGAAGAGACAGGTACCAAAGCCCCTGAAGGCGTGGCTGCGGGTGCAGCAACAGGTGGTGTCCTTGGTGGCGTAGCCGGTCTGCTCGCAGGTATCGGTGCACTAGCCATACCCGGCATAGGACCGATTCTGGCCGCAGGCCCTATCGCAGCAGCATTTACCGGTGCAGCTGTGGGTGCAGGAGCTGGCGGATTGGTGGGTGGACTTGTGGGTCTTGGTATTCCGGAAGAGGACGCTAAACAGTATGAGGAGTATGTACAGAATGGTAAAATCCTGCTGCTCGTAGATTCTACGGATCGGGACTCCGATGTGTACGATGTGTTCAGTGGCAACAGCCAGCTTAACCGAGACAGAGCCGAAGCAGCTCATCGCGGAGATGTGCCAGCCGAACGTCCGGATCTGGATATGGAAGAACGCAGATTGGAAGCCCAAAACAAGGCAGCGCGATTCGGTAACAATACATTCCTGTAATCTTGCCGCGAATTTAATCGATATGAAATAAACCCAAGGACTTATTATCTGCAAAATGGAATGACATATATGATCCACCAGATGGTCATTAGCCGGTTTCCTTAAGGGAAGCCGGCTTTTGTCCCTGTGTTGCATATAGGTGGGTGTCAATAATGTCGGATGGTGTTTTTACCCAGTCAAGCAGGGAATAACAATACATATAACAGTACAGCCAAAGCGAGTCCAATCACCAGTAACATCATGGTAAGAAACCGGATTAATCCGGTCGATGCCTGAAACGTCTGTTCATTGATTTGTGTACGCTTCCGATGATACGCTGCTGCCGAATACACAATGATGGATATGCCGCCAATCAGAGAAGTGATACCCGTAATAATCGCCGCAACATGTGCAAGTTGATCATACGCCGACGAATTGAAACCAAATCCGGCAGCAAGAAAGCCTATGCCCGCCATGGCAATACCCGTGCGCACCCAGGCCAGAAAAGTTCGCTCGTTAGCCAGATGTTGCTGGACATACTTGGAATCGGTAGTGGTTACGTCTTTGTCTGTTAAAGAAATGTGAATCAACTCCGTTCATTAAATATACGGCTTCATTGTACTTTGTTTTTATCGCAAAACCAAGAAAGGATGGCTGAATGTATGCCTCGCAAAGAACGAATTACAGAAATAGAGAGCTTAAGGGGAATTGCCTTTGGAGCGGTGGTTCTCCAGCATTCCATCGCACATTACTCATTGGTCCCGGAAACGAGACTGGAGGATGGCGTGTTACTGGCCATACTGCTGATGCTCTCCAAATTTGCAGTTCCTTTATTCATATTCATAACAGGTATGGTGCTGTTTTATAACACGGGAGACAAGCTGCATTACGGCAAGTTTATGAGAAAAAGAGTAAACGACGTGATCGTGCCTTACCTGATCTGGTCACTCATTTATTTTACACTTGCACCGCGAGGCTGGACCGGATTTGGATGGAATGACATCCCAGACCTGGGCCTGAAGTTGCTTACGGGCAAAACGACTTCACACTTTTGGTACATCATTATGTTGATTCAGTTTTATCTGTTATTTCCGCTCTTTTTGCGAGCCATTCGTTATGTATATAACCGATATGAGGCCAAGGGGCGCTTGATCGCATTATTGATTTCTGGTGTGGTGTATCTTGTACTTGCGGATCAATTAAGAAACATCGCCAAGTTCATGGAACGGGTGAATATCCCGGTGCTGACAGATGCATTTACAACGTATGCAGACCGTAATTTCCTTTATTTCTTTATTTATTTTGTACTTGGTGCAGCAGCGGGGTTATCTGTCCAGCACTGGAATGAATGGATTCATCGATTGCGCTGGATATACTGGACAGTGTTTATTGTTCTGGGTCTGCGGTTTACTTATTTATTAATGCTAGAGTTTCAGAAGCCGGAAGGAATCAAAATTACGTTCTACACGGTCAGCTTGATCCGCCCTGATATGGCACTCTTTCTGATCGCTTCCATTATGGTCATGTACCAGTTGGCCGGAAAACTTCATAACCTCAGGGCTACACGATTGCTGGGATGGATTGGTGGTGTATCGTATGGCGGTTATCTGATGCATATGTTGATGCTGCGGTATAGCTACATTCCGGATGAGTTGTTTTACGTTGCTATGGGCTGGAACCCTGTCGTTCGAATGATCATCACCTGGTTGTTGGCTCTTACATTATCCTGTGTAGTGACATGGCTTATCTCGCGTGTAAGCTGGGGCAAATGGATTGTGGGAACCGTACCGAAGTCTGTCCGCGATAAATGAATCCATCAACATATGAAAAATCCACAATAGATCACCACAGCCGCACAGAAGTGTACGGGAGTACGAGAGTATACGAACACAAGATACAGAGCACAGGTATTACAGCTTTTACAGCTTTTGCACAGACTTTCTTGTCATTAAAATTCGATCTCACGACACCCTGAGCCCTGAAATAAACAACTTTTGAATCAATTTCATAACTCACTAAAAATGAATTTCTGTAACTGGATATAGACAAATTGAACCGTTTCGATCGATATCCAGCCTTGATTGAAGCAGCTAAAGGTATTATGAAATTGATTCTTTTGAATATAAATTAAAATTTCATTACATGAAAAATTCACAAAAGTAAACCTTTTTCCGTGCTTCCCCCAGGTCAACGCGTATTCACACGATTTCTTGCTCGCCCTCCTTGAAGATAGATAAAAGGAAGGCAAAGCGGAGAAAGATGGCAGAACCCGAACATAAGTTTTATAATACTAGATATATAGGTTCTGACAGGAGGGGAAAGAACGTGGCTTTTATGATTGCACAGCGGGCATTTATCAAGCTGTATCTGATTACGATGGTTGAACAGCACAGGGGGTATGGTTACGAGATGCTGGAGGCGATGAAGCAGGAATTCAAAGACTACGGTTATGTACCACCCCAGAGCGAGGTATATCGGGCATTACATGAATTGGTACAACAGGGTGTATTTTATCGCACAAAGAAGCTGAAGGGCAATGATCCAAAGGTCGATTTTCAGGAAATCGTTTTATATCATTTTACGGATGATGGTGCGGAAAAAGCTGAGTTATACAAGAAACAGGTCAAAACGGATCTGGATCGTTGTCTCGGCATGTTACACAAGGCAGAAGAGGACAATTACGGTACGAAAGGAAGATGAGCATGAACAGACAGTTACAGTGGGGTGTACTCGGTACGTCAACCATTGCCAAAAATGCAGTCATTCCGGCGATCCAGCAGTCTGAACGTGGTGAGGTGTTGGCGATCGCCAGCCGCAGCAAAGAAAAAGCGGAAACCCTTGCCGAAGAACTCGGCATTGCCAGATCGTATGGCAGTTATGAAGAGCTCATCGCTGATCCGGACATTGAAGCCGTCTATATTCCTTTGCCTAACCATATGCACAAAGAATGGACCATCAAAGCGGCACAGGCTGGCAAACACGTGTTGTGTGAGAAACCGGCTGCCTTGAATGCAGATGAATCGGCAGAAATGATCGAGGTATGTCATCAGCATGGTGTTCTTTTTGCAGAAGCGATTATGTATCGATATCATCCCAAGCACAGACGTGTGCAAGAGATTATAGCTAGTGGAGAGATTGGCATCGTCAGAGCCATCCATGGTAATTTTACCTGTAATACCGCTGATGACAAGGAGAATGTAAGGTTCAAAAGAGAGATGGGCGGCGGATCATTATTCGATCTTGGCGTGTATCCGATCTCGGCGGCCCGGATGTATCTGGGACAGGAACCGGAAGCGGTGACAGTTCACGCTCTATTCTCGGACGAGCATGATGGCGTGGATATGATGGCGTCGGGACTGGTAGAGTTTCCGAATTCGGTAGCTTTAACTTTTGACTGTGGCATGTGGGCTTCAGGTCGAGCGGAGATGGAGATTCTCGGGACGGAAGGGCGGATTGAACTGCCAAAAGTATTTGGCTGGGAGAACAGCGATATTCCACCTCAGATTATTGTGCACACCGATTCGGTCAGCCGTGAGGAACGTGTATCCGTGTCGAATTCCTATGTGCTTCAGGTGGAGACGTTTGCAACGGCTGTGCTTGAAGGAGAGGCCTTACCTTTCAGTCCGGAAAATACCATTCAAAACATGCGCGTTATTGATGCATGCCTGGAATCGGCTCGAACTCGTCAACGTGTGCAATTGATCGATTAGATTAGGTCAAATCAGTTTAAACATACTAGAAAAGTAGACTCCATCTTCAGGGATGAGAGTCTTTTTTTCTGTCTTAAAATGTTACAATTATAATATTTTACAATTTAAACGTCTTCATTTGATATTTCTACCAAAATGATGTGATATAAATAGTCATGAGATGACTTGTTTACTATAATCTAGCAGAACATACAACTAGACTGTTACAGCTTGCAGAACGCATATCGTGACAACGTTCATCTACTTTGAGGGATCGGGAGGCCGGATTGATGAAAAAGTTGATATCCACCGCATTACTGGCATTGTTGTTAACGTTTGTTTTCCTCACAGGTTCACAGTTCACTCCAGTCGGACAGCAGAAGGCATCTGCTGCAACATGTACCATCATCAATACGTTTACGGGTGTAGCAAATTATTTGAGTGCAAACGGAACGTTGCCATGTAACTTTATTACCAAATCACAGGCAACAGGACTTGGCTGGGTAGCGTCAAAAGGAAACTTGGCTGTAGTTGCTCCTGGCAAAAGCATCGGTGGGGATACATTTGGCAATCGGGAGGGGCTTCTGCCTTCGGCCAGCGGACGTACATGGCGCGAAGCGGATATTAACTATACTTCCGGCTTCCGTAATTCGGATCGGATTGTGTACTCCAATGATGGACTCATCTACAAAACGACAGATCACTATGCATCATTTACACGTTTGAAATAGAGGAAGGAGCAGCCATGAATACCGTGATTCTGGATGGAGAAGACTTTGCGAGTAGCGCTGAACTTCATCAACAATTAAAGGTTAAGCTGAAACTGCCGGATTTTTATGGCGGTAATCTCGATGCATTGTGGGATTGCCTGACGGGTACGATTGAACTTCCACTAGAGTTAAGATGGACCAACTACCGAATCAGCGAAGAACGACTGGGGAATGAAGCAGGCCGGGTACGTGATTTGATGTTGGAGGTACAGGCTGAACAGGTTGGGTTTCAATTGCGTGTTGAGAAGTAGACAGCAAATAAAGACAGTTCAAATACAATACGTCCAGCCGAGCAGACCACTTGTGGTCTGTTTTTTTGTGTTATAGGAGGTTGTTCAAAAAGGTTGTCCCAAAAGTCCCTGTGTTGATTACGAATTCTCTGAAAGAATAGCGGATTTTTTACTTTACTTACTTGTCGTTAAAATTATTTTCACGGAGGTATTGATTTCTGCATAACTTACGTTAAAATAAAATTAACATGAAAAATATTTTAACGTTGAGGAGTGAAAAGGGATGAGTGATAACACAGCAGTTGGTAAGCAAGGTATGGGTGAGTTAATACGAATCAGACCATACATGCAATTTATGCTTAGTAAAGTTGTATCCAGATTTGGTGATTCGATTGACTCGATTGCCTACAGTTGGATGGTTTACATTCTAACCGGTTCGAAAGTGTTGATGGGTACGTTGCTGGCGGTGAATTTTTTGCCCAATATCCTTCTGGGTCTGTTCGCCGGGGCTTTGGTTGATCGCATGTCTCCCAAGAAAGTGATTGTGATTACGAATACCGGTCGCGGGTTGTTGGTGGGTATTACAGCTCTGCTGTTTGGATTGGGCCAACTTGAAGTCTGGCATCTGTTTGTCATTACAATTCTGAATTCTTTGCTGGAATGCTTCACTAGTCCTGCAGAAGTGTCCAGTGTCCCCCGATTGCTTCCCCAATCGATGCTGCTTTCGGGTAATGCGATGTCCTCTTCCGCAACCAGAGTGGCCGAACTCGCAGGACTTGCAGTGGCTGGTGCCCTTATTGCTACAATAGGCATTGCCTGGACGATCCTGATTGATGCGGGGTTGTTTGCGCTAAGTGCTTTAATGATGAGCCGAGTAGGCTACCCTGAAGTCTCAACATCTGCTAACAATGAAGATAAAACATTAACTGAAATGAATTCTCTTTCATCCGACAAAAGTAGTATATTCTCCGAAATGGCGGAAGCTTTTCATTTTCTCCGTAAACATGCCTTATTGTTAATTGTCTCCATCCTGTTTGCCTTCGTTAATTTCTGCCTGATGCCGTTTAATGTTCTTCGTACACCCTATGTCATTGAAACGCTGCATGCTGGCGCTGGGGGATTAAGTCTGCTTAGTGGGCTGCTGGTGGGAGGTATGTTGCTCAGTGGTGTATGGTTGACACAAAGGGGAGCGAATTATCGTAAAAGTGTGCTGGTCATCAGCGGTATTGTCATGTTGGGTCTCAGTTATGCGATGACGGCACTACCCGCTTATATGACTTCCTTCCAACTGCCGGTTGCAGCGGCCTTTTGTCTACTGATGGGTATGGGGATTCCGCTGGCTACAACACCGCTGGCCACCTATCTTATGGAAGTGACCCCTTCGGAGATGCTGGGTAGAGTTTATGCCCTTCAGAGTATGCTCGTCTTGAGTGTTGCACCACTTGGCAGTCTGGTTTCGGGAGCACTTGCAGATTGGATGACCATGCCCGTTCTGTTTATCGTTTTCGGTATTATGCTTGCCATGTCAGCAGGTATGCTGTTATTTAGCAAAAGTTTTCGAAGTGCTCTGTGAAGATATTCAGAAGTGATCAATAGCCGATTTTCCGTATCATGTCATTTCTCGCTCGTTTTGACCGAAGTCCTGACGCAGCGGTATAATAGAGATATCGATGGACAACAGGTACCCCGGAAATGAGGATACAGGGATGGCGCACAAGGTTCTTTCAACAATTGAAGAAATTAAAATCTACTCCGATCCGTATCGGATACAGATTATGAATATGTTTAACAAGCAGGGCAGACCATCCACTGTCAAAGAGATCGCCGACCAGATGGGTGAGGTGCCAGCCAAAGTTCACTATCATGTAAAAAAGCTGGAGAAAATTGGTCTGCTGACCATCGTTTCTACACGTGAAATTAATGGGATTATCGCCAAATATTATGAACCATTCACCGGAGAGATCCATCTCCGTCACGAAGATGAAGACAAGGAAAACTCTCCATTGAAACAGGTGTTTCGGTCCGAGACGCTCAAATTATTAAATGAGATGTTCGAACAAAGTCGTCAGCGATTCATGCATCAGGCGGAAAACGAAGATCGGATGTTTCTCTCGGACATCACGCTGTATGCAACCCGTGAGGAAGTAGAGCAGCTGTATAAAAACATCATAAAACTCTGTGAACCCTATACTACAAAAGAGAATCGACAAGGGGAACATGAGGTCTTTCAGTTATTCTCTGCTCTCTCCAAACCTATAGTGAAAATACCTGCTTCTAAGACTAATGCAAAAGAGAAAAAGAAAGCTACGTCTGATAAAGGAAAATCAACTACGAAAAAATCTCGATCTGTGTCTAAGCAGCAGGAATCTGCATCATCTGGTAGTGAGTCGGAAGAATAAACCGATGGATTACATGGGTTTAGCGTTATCGCAGGAAGCAAGTAACGGCAAATGTGAGAGACTGCTATGGAGAAAACTAGAAAAAGCCGCCCAATGGCGGCTTTTTAATGCGTGATAAGGAAGGCTAATGGTGGAGCGGTCTATGGAATCAATCAATTTTGACGCTTAACGTTTCGGTTCATAACAAAGTTACATGTTCTCATCGTAGCCCTTCACATCACGTTTAGCTGCGGTTGCGGGGGAGTTGGATGTACCATATTCTTCGACCGCTTCCCAGGCATCTGCGTTGTCGAACTTGCCGGCCCGCTGCTGTCTTCCTTCTCCAGCACCACTCGGAGGCATGGTCATTACCTCTTCTTCAACGGGCCGATCGTTGCTGATCTCCCGATTAGGCGTGTCGTCAATACAGTAAGCGGTATAAGGGATAGCCTCAAGTCGTTCGAAGGGAATATCTTCTCCGCACGTTACACAGGTTCCATATGTACCTTGCTCCATACGTTCCAATGCGTCGTTCACTTGATTGAATTCGTCTGTTAATGTATCGTCGATCGCCAGATCACGGCTGCGTTCAAATGTTTCCGTACCGGCATCTGCCGGATGATTATCGTAGGAGGACAGCTCACCGGTTGAATCTTTCAGCGACTCGACTGGAGCACCGTCTTCCATGCTGGATTCAAAATGACGCTGCAAGTTTTCACGTTGCTCCAAAAGGGCGTTTTTCAGTATTTGATGTTGATCTTTAGTTAATGTACTCATAAGGACATGCTCCTTTCCCGTTGTGGGGTGTAGTGAGTCTTTACCCGAATTGGATGAAAAGCAATCATTTTCGTGAGGAATAGGGCTGTATCGTTTTATATCTGACGGATTATGTGTTATAAAAAATAGAGAGAGAAATTGCCGTGTGTTCTTCCCAAGAAATAGAACTACGGCTTGGCTTATAATGGAGGTTGTCAATATGGATGAACATATGAAACGAAGATTGGATAAACAAAGACAATTGTTCAAACAATTGGGTGTGCAGCTAGATGCGTTATCGATTCATGAAAAACAATTTAATTATAAACTTCGTGGTTATGATCCGGATGAGGTAGATGCTTATCTTGATCTGGTCATCAAAGATTACGAACGTTTCTATGCCAATATTGCAGATCTGATGGACAAATGGCAAGAACAGCAGTTAACGATCCGCGATCTCAAGTCGTCCGCGAAACCGGTGGAAGATCCAACCAAGATTGATCGCAAACAACTGGATGATATTGTGAAACAACTGGAATACAGTGTGCGACAGCTCAAGATCAGAGCACGTCCCGAAAAGGATCTGTTCTCTGAATAACGTCAGCATGTCCTGGATTATATTAAATAAAGGTGGTTAATCATGAGTACTCATTTTTCGGTCAGTGTGCATTGTTTGTTGTTATTGTCACTCAGCGCGCCTGAACGAATCACGTCTGCACATATTGCAGGTAGCGTGAATACCAACCCTGTCGTCGTCAGACGTATTCTGGGCGGGCTGAAAAAGGCGGGACTAGTGAACTCTTCTCCTGGAACAAGAGGCTTCTACTTAGCGAAGCCATCAAGTGAAATCACATTAGCCATGATCTATCAGGCTGCCAAGGACGAAGGTCCATTGTTCCCGATTCACGGCAATTGTAACCCGGATTGTGAAGTGGGCTTGCACATTGACAGCTTGCTGACCAATCTGTATCAGGTTGCCGAGGCGAAGGTGGAGCAGTTCTTTGCATCCATTACACTTGAAGATATGGAACGCTCTAGTTCCCAGATGCAAGCTGTTCCATCACAGACAGAATAGATTGTAATAAGACGAAGGAAAGGTGGGTTGTTATATGAAAATTGTAGTCATCTCCGACACGCATTGTTCACGTAAATCACGGAAGTTACCGACTAGGCTCCTGGATGTATTGCCGAGTGCCGATCTCATTCTTCATGCCGGCGACTGGTCGGATTGGAGTGTGTACCCATTGCTTAGTGAGTATGCACCAGTTGAAGGGGTAGCGGGTAATACAGACCCGTCCGAAATCGCTGAAAAACTGGGATATTCCCGTATTGTTGAAGTGGAAGGGCTTCGTCTGGGGCTAGTGCACGGTCATCTGGGATCAAAGGGTACGGAACAGAATGCAATTCATACCTTTGCAGGCCAGCATGTGGATGCTGTGATCTACGGACACTCACATATCCCGGTGATGCATACCGTGGACAACACGCTGGTATTTAATCCCGGGTCGCCTACGGATCGGCGTTTTCAGAAACAATACTCATTTGGCATCATGACAATAGAACAGGGGAAAATACAGGCTGAACACGTTTTCTTTGATCGGGATTAGAGAGATATGCGCTGGTTGCAAGTTGGACGAGTGCAAGAACCAGAACCAGCTACTGAAGTCTCGAATGGATAACGGACAGGGAACCTTTTCCTTAAATTTCATCTTATATATATGATTATTGTACAAGGCATCTTTGAGCAGATTTAAAATCTGTTCCAGGGATGTCTTTTTTGATTTTTGATCACATCATTCTCTTGGAAGTTATCTCTGAATGGGGAATGTGCTCTGTTCGTTATCTGTCATTCATCTGTTGGCGTTTTCCCCTATGGTGACGTTCAGTGGAGTGATACAATGCCTTTACGACATGAAATGAATACGTTTACATAAGGAGATGGATCATGATGAAACTGTCTGTATTCACGGTGGCTACCCCTGATCTGAATGCAGAAGAACTGGCATCGGCTGCGGCAGCAGCGGGAATTGATGGAATTGAGTGGAGATTCCGTGGAATTCCTGAAGATGCTATATCTGAAGAGCCTTCTTACTGGAGAAATAATCGATGCTCGGTAGATCCGAGCCGCTGGGAAGAACAGGTTACTGTTTTTCGTGAAGCAGCGTTAGGGCAGGGTAGAAAATCCATTGCACTTGTACCGTATCTGAACTGTGGAGATCTGTCTGCCACCAAGCAAGCGTTTCAGGCTGCGGCTGGTTTAGGAGCATCTATGATGCGTGTTGGTGTCCCTGGATATGATCGCAAGACCAGTTATCCTGAGTTGTATCGTAAAGCCGTTGATTACCTGAGCGAAGTACAGGATTTGGCCAAACAGTACAACATCAAGGCGATTGTAGAGACGCATCACCAAACGATTGCACCGACGGCATCGCTGGCCTATCGGCTTGTGCAATCGCTCGACCCGCAGCATGTGGGTGTATTGTACGATCCAGGCAATATGGTGCATGAAGGATATGAGAATCATCGGATGGGACTTGAGTTGCTGGGGCCTTATCTGGCTCATGTACATGTAAAAAATGCCGGGTGGTTTGAACCAGAAGGGAAAGATTCACAAAAGGCTAATGTGACTGAGAAGAGCAGCGGAGTGGCTCTGAATACAGCCTGGAAATGTCACTGGACGCCGCTGACTGAAGGCATGGTGGATTGGGTACAGATGGTGCGGGATCTTCGTGCCGTCGGGTATGACGGATATTACGGAATAGAGGACTTTAGTGGTGCCTTGGAATCCAAGGCGATGTTACAGCATTTTGCAGACGTTTTCGCCGAAATTGAGCGTCGTGTGGACGAGGAGGAGCAGTCATGAGTATCGTACGAGTAGCGGTGATTGGTATTGGAAACATGGGAGCAGCACATGCCAGAACGTTGGTGGCTGGAGAAGTACCCGGTGCAGAACTGGTTGCCGTATGTGATGTAAGAAGAGAGATGGAGAGCTGGGTATCCAGTCATCTTCCGGCAACGGTAACCTATTGGCAGGATGCTGAGCAGATGATGGCTTCGGGTACGATTGATGCAGTCATTATTGCAACGCCACATTATGATCATCCGGAACAAGCCATTCAGGCTTTCCAGCATGGCTTGCATGTCATGATCGAGAAGCCGGCCGGTGTATATACGAAACAGGTACGCAAGATGAATGAAGCGGCCGCAGCCAGCGGTAAAGTCTTTTCCATGATGTACAACCAGCGGACCAATCCACTCTATATTAAACTGAGAGACTTGATTGCTTCAGGGGAACTGGGAGAGGTACGGCGTACCAACTGGATTATTACGAACTGGTATCGATCCCAAAGTTACTATGATTCCGGCGGCTGGCGGGCAACATGGGCAGGTGAAGGGGGCGGTGTACTGATTAACCAGGACCCGCATCAACTGGATCTGTGGCAGTGGACCATCGGCATGATGCCGGTGCGAATGCGTGCTTTCTGTTCGTTTGGCAAGTATCGGAACATTGAAGTGGAAGATGATGTAACAGCTTATGTGGAGTATGAAAATGGAGCAACAGGTGTCTTCGTAACGACTACTGGAGAAGCACCGGGTACCAATCGATTCGAGGTCAACGGAGACCGGGGTAAAATCGTGATCGAAGATGGAAAACTTACGTTCTGGCGACTTCAGGAATCTGAGCCTGAATTCAATCAGCGGTTTACCGGAGGTTTTGGACAGCCAGAATGCTGGAAATGCGAGATTCCGATTACAGGTGTGGAAACGGGTCACCCGGGTCTGATTCGTAACTGGGTTGATGCGATTCGTACAGGCGTACCACTTATTGCTCCCGGTGAGGATGGTATACACGGATTGACGTTATCGAACGCTATGTTGCTGTCCACCTGGACGGATAACTGGGTGGATCTGCCGATCGATGAGGATCTGTTCTATGAGCATCTGCAGGAACGCATTGCTGGATCAACGACGAAGAAAGACAAGGCATTCAGTGGCAGTCAACCTGCTGATTTGAGTCAGACGTTTAAATAAAGGAGAAAACCTGAAAAAGCGAAGCGTTCGCCTAAAAGCTTTCTGGAAGAAAGCTACATCGGAAGCATACGCTTATCCCCGGATTTTCCCCTTTGGAAAAGGGAATCAAAAAATCTGGGGATAACAGCGATTGGAAGGTTATTCTGTCATCGTAGTGTCTGTGTGAATAATCTCTAGTTCAGCTTATATAGACGAGTTCATTGTAATCAACATTTTATAATAAGGATGGGATGACATGGCTAAAGACGGAATGTTTTATGCACCAAAAAGTGTTACAAAAGAGGTCGTATGTGGTCCGGGTGAGTTCACGATTGCTGCTGTTGCGCTGGATCACGGACACATCTACGGCATGGTTGGGGCATTGTTGGAGGCTGGAGCTACTCTCAAGTGGGTGTATGATCCGGACCCGGCGAAGGTAGAGGCATTTCGGAAGCAGTTCCCACAGGCTCAAGTCGCTGGATCTGAAGCAGAGGTGCTTGCAGATGATGAGGTGTTATTGGTGGCAAGTGCAGCGATCCCTTCAGATCGTGCGCCGCTTGGTATGAGAGTTTTGGCCGCAGGCAAGGATTATTTTACAGACAAAGCCCCGTTTACCACGCTGGAGCAATTAAAGTTTGCACGAGAAGAAGTGAAGCGAACGGGCAAGAAGTACATGGTGTATTACAGTGAACGACTGCATGTAGAAAGTGCGATCTATGCGGGGCAACTCATCGAACAAGGGGCAATCGGCAAAGTAGTGCAAGTTATGGGTACAGGCCCGCATCGCCTGAATGCTGGAGGAAGACCCGACTGGTTCTTCAAGCATGAGCAGTATGGCGGTATTCTCTGTGATATCGGGAGTCACCAGATCGAACAATTCCTGACGTTTGCATCATGTACGGACGCTGAGGTAGGGTTCAGTCGTGTGCATAACTTCAATCACCCACAGTTCCCGGAACTGGAAGACTTCGGCGAAGCTTCTCTGATCGGGGACAACGGAGCGTCCGGTTACTTCCGAGTGGACTGGTTCACACCGGATGGTCTGGGCACATGGGGGGATGGGCGTACAGTTATTCTGGGAACTGACGGGTATATCGAGCTGCGGAAGTATATCGACATCGCAAGGGAACCTCAGGGGGATCAGGTGTACCTGGTCAATCATGAAGGAGAGTACCGCTATAATGTAAAAGGCAAGGTCGGTTACCCGTTCTTCGGCCAACTCATTCGCGATTGCCTTGACCGGACCGAGACAGCCATGACACAAGAGCATGCGTTCAAAGCAGCAGAACTCTGTCTGATTGCACAGCATAAAGCGATGAGCGAGCGTGTGGTCTCGAGTGGTGGAGCGAAGTAAATGTTTTAGGAGAAGGAGAGCAAAGGTTGATCGCTAAAGGTTATTCGTAATTCTTCTATTGTTGAGTGAAGAAAGAGCAGCCCAAATGTTAAACTGCATCCAACAGGTTAGTTATGTCTAACGAATGGAGTAGTTCACACTGGGGCTGCTTTTTTGAGTATGTTCGTGACTTCGCAGATGGATTAATATGGGTTATATTATATGTAGTTCGGATATTCGTTAAAAAGAGAAATGTATACGAAGTTCGTAGATATGATGTTATCTGCAATTTCTCAAATACATAGTAGGAGAGAATAAAAATGCGAAATCACAATGATGAAAAATCTGCTTTAGAAGAAGCTGCTATTAGCATATTTATAGACATATACAATTTCAATCAACAAAATGATTTGAAAGTCGTAGAAAAACAAGAATGTCCAGACTATATTTTAAGAAATATAGAGGGCGATTTTATAGGCATAGAAGTAACTCACTTATTTTATGACTCAGAAGAAGCTAAGATGTTATTGGGCAGATCTGATAGAGAATTTCACGGATTAGAAAGCTCAACACATTATATAAAAACTCTTAATGAATTGTTAAAGCAAAAGGAAAAAAAGATAGATAAGTATGGTGTGGTTTATCCTGTAGCGCTTCTAGTCAGGAATGCTTCTCCTGTATATGGAATGAGTGATTTCCTTAAATACAAAAATGAAATATACAAGCCGGAAAAGTATAGTCATATTTGGTTTGTTTCGAAAGATGGAAACAATAATGAGTGGTTATTGAAAGACTTACTTACTGATTAGATTAATCGAAGAAGGGAGAAACAGCAGATAACATAATATTCACGCTGCGGACATTCGTCCTTGGTCTGGCATGCGCCGGACACCCAGCATGCGCTGGGTCGTGAATACAGGAACGTTAAGTGAAATTACTAAAGTCTTATTTACGGAGGGATACATATGTTTATTTCAAAAGACCAACAAACAAAAATCCAACAACTAAATCAAATACTTGGGATGAAACATCGAAGCACACCATTTGATTTCAATAAAAAAGAAGATTGGATAGAAGCCATTGAGATGATTACTGCGGAGTACGTAGACTTTTGTGAGTATTGGGGAAGATTATCAAATTTAAATTCAAATTTAGATGAAAGTCTTGAATGTTTTTATCCAGCTAGTTGGGTGGAAATATCTCAAGAAGGCAAAGTAAAAGATACGAAATTAAACAATGCAATTAAATCAGTAAATAAAGCCGAAGATTCTTTACGAGTATTAATGGAGCGAGCAGAAGAGAAGTGTAGAAAGATATGGATTTTGGTTTTTGAAAGTCAACAAAAAGCAGTTATAAAAGAATTTTTAGGAGAAGAAATGACATGCAGTATAGAGGATTTACAAGAGATTTTAGAAGAAGAGATCTTTGAGATGGCAACAGAAATAGAATATATAGGAAATGTCGAGAATTCGACACGAGAGTTCTCAAAAAACCTAAAACAAAAAATTGAATTGAAAAATTAGAGCAGTAACTTCACTTAACATAATATTCAAGCAGCGGCTCCTTTCGGAGCCTTGGTCTGCTAGATGGATTTCGAGAAGGCATTTCAGCAGACACACAGACTTTGTCGGACATCGAGAATAAAGGAAAGTTATGGGAAATTCGGCAAATATATAAATGAAGAACGGAGAAGAAGATGAAGAAATATAAAGTTTTTTTGAATGGGAATTTCAAACACTTGTATTTTTTTTAGAAAATACCTCAAATCATTTTTTGAATAAAAGTTACAACAATACCCAAACTGATATATTTGTATCATCAGACGGTAAAATGTCAGATTATGAATTATCTATAACCTCTCTCATGTTAAATTTTGAATCAACAATAAATAAATTGAATAATATAGTGGATTTTGCGTTGTTATGCTTTGTAAATAATATTTCGAATTTTCATGAAGATACGTTGGACATATTAGAGATTCAGAAGCAATTGAAAGCATCTAGATCTACTTTATTAAATACTCTCAAACATGACGGAATTTATTATGATAAACTCCCGGGATGGAATCATGTAATTAATGTAAGAGATGATTCAAATGCTATAAAACATCGTGGTGGAATCCATGTACCAGTCGAGTCTCTTTATAATATACCTATTTCAAAAAATGTAGATCTTCGGAAAGAGAAGATAACTGACTATATTAACGGTATCAAGACATGGCTATTTAATTTAATCGATGAGATAGAGCGTAATTCAATGAATAAGGATAATACAAAAGATGGTTAGCAATGAGTATGCATTTCAAAGAAGTGCCAGACATCCTATAACATAACATTCACGCTGTGGACCGGCCTCGCCGATCCTTGGTCCTGGAAGTAAGAGCAAGGAAGCAATTGCCGGGACACATCCACCTTTGGTGGACGTCGTGAATGTGGAAACGTTAGGCGAAACCATTCAGGAGTAATTGTATAATTGTATGCGGCTCAAGGAAGGGGATAAATTAAATGATATTGAATTTGGAACTTGCGGATATTTTAGAAAAATCTGAAATTAATTATATGGTTGATCGAATGACTGCAATCAGAGAACGAGAAGGAAACCCTGAGGGAATTGAAATAAAACGATTCGGGGAGAGCACAGCGTTTTATAGTAAAACCATGCCCTGGGGTCTTTTTAATAATGTAAAGGGAAGGATTTCTGATGATGTCATTGAAGATATCCTAGACTTTTATAATGAGCGGGAAAGGAATTTTGAGATTCAAGTCATCCCGGGTAATATAAATCAAGAAGTTATGAAAAAACTCCATAATAAAGGCTTTTATCAATCAGGATTTCATACAACGCTTTTTTGTGAACCTGGAAATCTAAATTCGTTTGATCATCATAAACTGGAAATTCGTGAACTACTCGAAGATGAGTTCGATACATATGCAGAAATTCATTGTTTAGGTACAGGATTATCTCTTGATGGGAAAAAACACGTGGCTGCAAATAACCGAGTACTGTTTTCCCGTCCTGGATGGCACTATTATTTGGGGTTGGATCAGGGCTATCCAGTTGCAGTAGCTGTAATGTATATAGAGAACAATGTTGCTTCATTAACATTTGCGACAACACTACCTGAATATCGAAATAAAGGATTTCAAACAAATTTATTACTTAGACGAATTCATGATACCTACAACAATTGTAATCTCGTTGTGAGTCAGTGCTCATTTTGCTCGCAAAGCCATCGGAATATGGAAAGAGTGGGTATGAGAATTGGATATACCCGGGCAACATGGACAAGGAATTAATTGTGAGGGGAAATTTAGGCTGGCATCGCCTAACATAATATTCAAGCAGCGGCCCTTCGGAGCCTTGGTCTGCGAAGGTGGATTTCGAAGAGGCTTTTCAGCAGACAACCCCTTCGGGGTTCGTGAATACATGAACGTTATCTGACATAAAACTATTACATTTTAGGAGCAAATAATGAATATCACTTTTTCGAAATGGGTGCAATATTATCGAAGAAATAATCAGAATCTCAAATATATTCATTGGGATGACAACTATAAATTAACAACTAATGAAAGAGAAATAATCATTAAGTCAATTCAACAGTTTCAATTAGGAGAAAACTCTGAAGGTAAACATTTAATTAAACGTGCACAAGAATATGTACATCAGACACAAGAACAGGATTACTATGAAGCGCTTATAGAATTCATTAAAGAAGAACAGAGGCACGCTAGAGATCTAGGCAGATTTATGAAGGTACAGGGAATCCCACTCCTTCGTAGACATTGGGTGGACAATGTATTTAGAAGATTACGTCGACATGCGAGTTTAGAACAATCAGTCATTGTTCTATTAACTGCTGAGATTATTGCTAAGTTGTACTATAAAGCCTTGCAAAAATCTACAAAGTCAGAAGTGTTAATAGATTTATGTAATCAGATTTTAAGTGATGAGGAGAAACATGTTCAGTTTCAATCCGAAACACTTCATAAATTTGCTCAAAATAGAAACGTTCTCTTTAACAGAATAGTTTATATCCTTCGTAGAATTATTTTTGAAGGAACGCTAATTATAGTGTGGTATCAACATAAGCCAGTATTTAAAGCTGGGGGATATAAACTCAAAAGTTATTACTATGAATGCCGTCATGAGTTTAACTTAACGAAGAAGATTATAGCTAATTCACAGTAGAGGTTTACGTCAGATAACATTATATCCAAGCTTTGGGTCCTGACGCTCCCTCGGTCAGCCCGAAGGGAATTGGCAGGGAAGTGGAATCTGGCGGACACATCCGCACCGACTAACCGCATCGCGACCGTCTTTTGACGGAGCCTTAATTCGGTGGGACGTCGTGAATACAGAACTTTATAGGTGATCAGCGTAAAAACAGTATAACAATTCATTATTTTATTTTGAATAGGAGTGAAATCATGCTGGAAGCGGTTATTTTCGATATGGATGGTACACTATTTCAAACAAACAAAATCTTAGAGTTATCGTTAGAAGAAACATTTACTATCTTGAGGTCTCTAAATGAATGGTCGAGTGAGACTCCAACTCAAAAATATCGTGAAATAATGGGTGTTCCTCTACCAGTAGTTTGGGAAACGTTATTGCCGAACCATTCAAATGAAATCAGACGAATTGTGGACGAGATCTTCCTTGAGAAGTTAATTGCAAATATTAATAATGGCAATGGCGCCCTATATCCGCATGTCAAAGAAATTTTTAATTACTTGAAAGATGAAGGCTATTTCATTTTTATTGCAAGTAATGGACTAAACGAATACCTTAATGCCATCGTTAACTGCTACAAATTAGATAAGTGGGTGGCAGAAACTTATAGCATCCAACAAATAGGAACTCAAAATAAGGATGACTTAGTCGGTCATATTCTTAAAAAACATCACATCAGCAATGCAACTGTAGTTGGGGACAGGATTTCTGATTTCAATGCCGCAAAAAACAATGGGTTGAAGGCTATTGGTTGTCGATTTGATTTTGCCCAAGAAGGGGAGCTTGCACAAGCGGATTTTATTATTGACGACTTACTTGAATTAAAAAATATATTTAAACATCAGGGAAAATAGAATGCTTTTGTAATTATATCGAAGAAGACGCTGAAATCCTATAACACCATATTTAAGCTGCGGTTACCCCTTGGTCACAATGATGTTTTTGGCAGGGGAGTTGATTCATGTGACAACTTGCTGCGCAAGTTCGTGAATACAGAACGTTATACGCAACCCCTTAAGAATGTTAAATCATGCAACCAATTAATAACAGATAATAAATATAGGTGAAAGAATACATTTACAAGGTAGCAGTTGAAAACCAGGATGAACGGAATATTAGAAGGTGTACCATATAACAATAAATTTCCACATCGTTAGTTATGCTCCTCGGTCATCAAGAGGAATAGCAGAGAAGCGGATTCATAATAAAGTGCAAACTAAAGAATATTTATATTATGCGAAAGAGAGGATCAAATGAATTATCATTTTGGTTTTTCATGGAAGGGTCTGATAATCTTTTTATTGCCAATGATACCAAATATATTTTATTTTTTAATTCCTGCGTCAGATATATCAGGAAACAATGCAAATAGCCATTTGATTTTAGATGTTTTGGAGCACGGGAGTCAGGCGATATTTTTCTTTCTTCTGATATTTGTTGTAAGAAAACAAGCATCTGAAATGCGATGTCCATATATAATTGGTATGGCAATAATGTTGATTTTTTATTATGGGCTATGGATATTGTATTTTACAGGCAACGCAAACTCGATTATTTTTTTGGGGATGGCTGTTCTCCCGGTAATATATTTTATATTAGCTGAGATTTGGCTTCAAAATTATCTGGCTATTATACCAACAGTACTTTTTGGTATTGTGCATGTCATTAATACATATTTGTCTATTGCAAATTAAAGGGAGGGCAACAATCTTCTTAAATTTTGATTGTGCGTTCAGCATGTATTCTATATCAAGGATTAAGTCCCGAATGGTGAGGTTAGAAGTAAGCCATAGCTCAAGGCAGGGGTGTCCAACGTGAGCAGGAATCTGAATGAAGCCATCGGCAAATCTCCGGTCCGAGGAACACGAGCCTCTTATAAGGCTAGCGTTCATTGGATGAAGTTACTACACAAACCAAAGTTGATACTGCTGAAGGCGTACGAGAGTAAATGAGGGGATCTTTCCTGTGCGGAAACGGATTTGATAGGAGCAAAAGATAGAACCAAAAGATAAAACACGTAAAGACATATTAAATACATAAAACATACAAGACATATAAGGATGTGGAATCGAAGAAGAAGGGGCAGCGTATAAAAATGCATTTTTGCTTCGTCGCTGACGCTCCTCGGTCTTCAAGAGGGATTTCGGAGAAGTGGAATCAGGCGACACATCCAACCAGCTAAGTGGCAAAGCCACCCGGACCTCCGTTCCTTAAGCCGTTTGGACGTCAGAAATGCGCAACGTTATACGCAATACCCTAAAATTAAGAAGAAACTAAAGAACAATAAAAGAAGAAACATAATAAAACTTAATTGAAGGTGATAATTATGAAAGAATGGGACTACAGTAAGCCTTGGTTTCATGGCTCGCCATTATTTCTAAATGAATTACTAGTCGGAAGCACAATAACTCAAGATCGAGAGTTAGCAAGAATCTTTTCGCAGAAACCATCTATTGTTTCTTTTGATGAGAATGGCGCAAGATTTCATAATGGTAAGTTATGTGGATACATTTACATAATTGATGAGGAAATTATAAGTGAGGATGTATATCCACATCCAGCAACTACCATGAAACCTGGTGTAGAATGGCTCATAAAAAGAGGATTAAAAGTACGAAAGATAGATGAGACAAAAACAAGAGCGGAAGAACAACTTTCAGAGCAAGAGGAGTTAGAATTATTGGAAAAGCTAAACAACAGATAGCCCATAGCTTGGTCACAGAAGAGGGTGCTGCAAATAACAATGTATTCACGCCTCAGGCCATTCGGCCCTGGGTCAGGCAGGGGAATTGGGGCAGCCGGACAACCCTGCACTGGCTAAGTCCGGCAGACCCGGCTGTAGCCCTTAAGCCAGTGAGGGTTCGTGAATACAAGAACGTTATCTGTAAGATTGAAAAATGATTAAAACTGTAAAAAGAAAAAGTATATATTATCTAATTATAGAGTTAATTCAATTGCAACGTTCTGTTGCTAGAGGGGAAGTGATCAGGGTGCTAATTTTGATCCTGCTTATAATTATTGTTATGGGAGTAGCAATTATAGATGGGAGATTAAAAAAGAAACTTGATAATGATAAAAGAATTATTGAAAGATTAGATGTGTTAATTAATGAAGTGAGAGATATCCGTAAAAAATAGAGATATAATAATCACAAAAGAAAATAAAAGCAAAGGCTTATTGTTAATAGTAAATCGCTGAAACCTATCAAATTCAAATCAGATGGAAAATAGGATTAAGTGGACTTGTTTACAAAATGTTAATAAGAAATATTATGATTATCAATAAATAAGTTATAATTCAACGTGTTATTTCTGCTCGAAGAAAGTCAATCCATCAGATAACATAATATTTAAGCTGTGGCTCCGATGGAGTCTTGGTCTGCGGGAGGGAATTCAGAGAGGCAATTAAACAGACAACCCCGTTGGGGTTCATGAATACAGGAACGTTAGATGAAATCCCCGAAATCAATAAAGACTAATACTTTTGAGTGCATTTCATTTTTAAGGGGGAAACATAAATGATAGAACTTAGGAAAATAACATTTGATAATTTTTCAGAATGTCTGGACCTAAGAGTTGAGGAAGATCAAGGCAGATTTGTAGCATCTATTATATATACTCTTGCGGAATTGTATGTTGTTATAACAAATAAAAGCAGTTTTATTCCAATGCCATATGCGATTTATTGTAATGATAAGATGGTTGGATTTATCGCAATGTCATATGTCATTTCTGAGAGTGAAGATTCTGAAAATTATTATGACATATATAGATTTATGATAGATAAACGATATCAGCTCAAAGGATATGGCAGAAAAGCAATAGAAAAGTCAATTGAGTTACTTCGAACTTTGCCGCATGGAAAGGCCTCAGAAGTCGTGATTCTTTATTCGCCCGAGAATAAGGCAGCAAGGAAACTTTATTCTTCTCTTGGTTTTGTAGAAACAGGGGAGTTAGATGAAGACGGCGATATTTTGGCAAAACTGATCTTATAAAGCAAGCAGGATTTCTATGTAGTAATTCGAAAAAATAAGGTGAATCATCTAATATCATATTAACGCATCTGGTATTCGCCCTAGGTCGCTGGGAGGGATATCGAGGGAGATGGGTCAGGCGACAATCCTGCACTGACTAAGTCCGTCGGACCCGTGCTGTCGCGCTTAAGCCAGTGAGTGTTCGTGAATACAAGAACGTTATAGGAAATCAAGAGAAAGCCTAAATAAATTATAAAGATTAGATAAATCATTAGTTAAGGACGGTGATTTCAATGAGTAGCTTGTTACTAACCTCTTGTGGTTTTTATACTGAAGATATTAAAAATCAATTTCTGGAATTTATTGATGGAGATATCTCTCAATTAAAAGTCTCAATTATTACAACAGCATCCCCTAGAAAAGAAACTAATAGATATGCACAAAGAGCAATGCAAGAGTTTAAGGACATGGGATTTCAGCATATCAATTTTGTAGATATTGAATTTGATGACCCGCAAATTCTCTTACATAGAGATGTTATATATATCAATGGTGGAAATCCATTTACATTACTGTATTACGCTAAGAAAAGTGGTGCTGATGAAATTATCAAAACACTGGCGGCACAGAATGTAATTATAGTTGGAGTAAGTGCAGGAACGTTATTACTGGGGCCGAATATTAACATCGTCGATTTCTTTACTCCACAGATGAACACAATGAGTTTAACGGATTTTAAGGCATTAGGTGTAACCGACAAGCTTATTTTTCCTCACTATGATCGAGAGGACATATTTAAAGATAGTACTAATAAAACAATTGAAGAGAGAATAGTAGAATTTGAATGCAATGAGAAATGTAAGGTGACAAGGCTTAAAGATGAAGAATATATCTCAATCTTAATGAACCAAGCACATTGAAAGTCGTGAATTCATTGAAAGTAGCTCGAAGAAGCTCATATTTTAGGAGGAGTCTATATGATATTAGAAAAAGTTATAAATAGAATTACAATACAAAGTGAATATAAGGATTTGGTTGATAAGTATATAGATCATATACTTAACGAATTTAAAGGTAAGATTCATAGCATTTATATGTGTGGCTCGATTCCAAAAGGAACAGCTCAACCTTTTAAGTCAGATGCAGACTTTACTATTGTATGTGCAAATCCCGAAGATATTGATTACGAAAGATTGTCAATGATTAAAGACAGGCTTTTGGAAGAATATCCATTCGTCACTAAGATGGATACGATCATTTGCTCGATTGATGATGTATTAAGTAGACCGAATGATTGGGGTTTTTGGATTAAGATCATTTGTGTTTGTATACATGGGGAGGACATTGGTGAAAAAGTACCCCCGATCATAATTTCTCCAGAATTCATTTTAGACTTAAATACAGATACTAAGGAGGAAGTAGATCGTGTACATCGTTCACTTTCTAATGTTAGTGATCACTCAATGAAAACTAGATATATTAAAGGTTACTCTAAGAGATTAATTCGTGCATTATACTCTTTGGTTTTAGAAGATACAGGGGTATGGGAAGATGAAATCATTAAGATGAAGAATGCCATATTAAACTATTGTGAGATTGACTCCGCTTTAGTTGAGTATCTATATGATTGTTACTTGGATAGCAGCAATGTACTTGTTGAAGAGTTTTTGAGAATTGCAGATGAAGTATATCGCTATTTTGAGAACACTCTAAATACAATGGCTGCTTCCAGAAATTCATTTGGCTAACAACATATTGACGCTCGTAGTCACTCTGAGAAGCGATCCAGCCCCCTAAGTACGTCGGGACGTAGTCAATACAAAACGTCTGAAACTGGTAAGATTGAAAGGAGAAAACATGATACTTGGGTTGTATGAAGCACATTTACCAGTAAGTAACTTACATCAATCTATCGAATTTTATTCTAAATTAGGATTAGAGCTGGCCTGGAGAGATGAAGATACAGCGTTCTTCTGGATTGAAAAAGAAAAGAGTTGGGTCGGTCTATGGCAAGGCAAAGAGCATAAAACTTCTTATCATCCATCATTAAGGCATATAGCATTTCGAGTTAGTTATGAAGATCTTCGAGACAGTGTGAAATGGCTTCAATCAATTGAAATAGAGCCTGTCCCATTTGGAAAAAGAGATTCAATAAATCCATTTGTAAGGCCTAATCAGGGAAATGCTTCAGTCTACTTCAATGATCCAGATGGAAATAGTTTAGAATTAATGTGTTTTGTAAGTGTCCCTGAAAACTTAAAGAATATATCCAATAAATTATCAATCGAAGAATGGGAAGACCTTTTGAAGAGATAAAAACTAAAGAATGTATTTGGGGATTTAAAAGAAGTATCAGCATCAGATAACATAATATTCAGGCTGCGGCTCCTTCGGAGCCTTGGTCTACCGAATGAAAGCGCTTCATAAAAAATATTAAACTAAGTTGAACGTATGAATACAGAAACGTTAGGCGAAATAATTGCTAGTGGAAGGAGATTTAAATGCATATTAGAGGAGTAATTCTTGAGGGGTACTCAAATGCCGGGAAGACTTCAGTATTAAAAGCAATTAAACGATATCAATCACAAGAAGAATCCTCAGAACGGAGCGTAGTTATCCTTGGAGAACATTATACTCAAATTTTGAATAATAAACATGGAGAATATGTAAGTCTAACCCGGGAAGGACACATTGAGTTACTTAAAGAGCGGGTTGACATGCTAAAGAAACTTAACGAATGGGCAATTCAACTTGGTCCTGCATCTAGAGGATCTAGGGGACTATTTTATGTTCTGGAGAGGTTTCACTTAAATCATAGAGCTGCATTTGTAGATTCGGATTTGGATGAGATAAATAAAATAGAAGAACAGCTTGAGTCTTTAGGTGCCAGGTGTATTTTGCTTACAATCTCGCCCGAAGTTGTAGAAGAAAGAATTAAAAGTAGACAACCAGAAGAATGGATCTATAAAACAGAAGAAGAAGTAAGATCGTCGGTAAGTGAATTATTAAGAATCCAAAATGTATTAAGACATCAAGCTCAAATCTCAAGAGTTCCAACAATAGAAATCAATACAGATGATAAGAATTGGGATGAGTATGTAAGGGTAATCATGGAGGGCAACGACATTGCCTAACCAGATGTTCAAGCATCGTTCCTTGGTCGGGTAGAAACTATAAGTAGAAGAATGTATCCAGCCAGTCGTCGTGAACACAAAATGTTAGATGAAATCAGTTAAAATCAAAATCAATATGAGGTGTGTAATGGATCGTAAGATTATTCAAACCGCAAAAGAGATAGCAATAAGAATTATTCGCGAAGCAGGTCTAATCTCTAAAGAGAAGTTTGATAACTTTGTTGAACTGAGATCTAAAGATGAATTTGGGGATGTGGTTACTGAAGTAGATCATATCTGTGAAGAAATCATCATCAAACAAATACAAGGCGTATTTCCAAATCATCAGATACACAGTGAAGAGGCAGGGCTTATCGGAACTAAGCACGATTGGTTATGGTTAATTGATCCTTTAGATGGAACTAATAATTTTGCCATTGGTTTACCTGTTTTTGCGATATCAATTACCTTAATGTACAAAAGAGAGCCTGTGCTTGGAGTGGTCTATGAACCTCTAACAGAACGTTTATTTGTATCTGTTATTGGTGAAGGGACAAGCTGTAATAATCGACAAATACAAATTAAGAGTAACCCGAATATTTTCAAAGGAAATATAGGTTGGATTCAAGGTCACAGAGTACAAAACGACCCACAAGCAGTAAAACTAAGACAACACATTGATATTAGATTTAAACGAATGTTAAGATTATGGGCTCCAACGCTTCAATGGTGTATGTTGGCCAAAGGAGATATTGATGGAATTGTTCTGTACAATTCTGAAGGTGATGACTTGTATTCAGGTATCTTAATTAAGGAAGCAGGGGGACTTGTTATAGATTTTGAAGGAAATAAGTTTAATGGAATGAAAGAAGAACCTTATTTAATTGCATGTCACCCAGACCACAAAGAAGAACTATTGCAAATTGTAAGAGAAGGATTGAGCTAACACCTAGAAGCAACTGACTTCAGCTAACATTATATCCACGTTTGGGAGCCTGACAGTTCCTCGATCGGCGAGAAGCAATCGGCAGGGAAGAGAATTCAGCGGACACATCCGTACGACTAACCGCATCGCGCCCGCTCCAATTGGTCGCTTAAGTTGGTGGGAGGGTCGTGGATACAGTAACGTTATGCGCCATTAAAGGAGATAATTTATGAAAGGTAAGATACTCTTATTAGTTTTTATTACAATAGTGTTTTCATCTTGCCAAAATAGTAGTCAATCGACTACCTTGAACAGCGAAACTAAATCAAAAATGAATTCTGAACTGCCTCCTGATGAAGAGAGTACAGGTAATGGAACAGAACCGAAAGAAATAACTGAAGGTCGATCAGATGCTTCTAACAATGAAGTGTTATCCATGAGCATTGGGAACTATGAATTGAAAGGAGAATTTTATGATGAAATGCTTCGAAATCCTATAGATCATGATTATGAAGTGGAATTTAATGAGGCTCAAAATTCAAAAGAGATTATTACAACAATGGGATGGGGGGCGTTGGAAAGCAAATATACAGAGATTTGGGATAAAGAGTTGAATCAAATATATAAAAAGCTTCGTTCTAAGTTGGATAGAGAACCAAGAGAAGCACTAATCGAATCGCAGAAAGAATGGTTACAGTATCACTTAAAGGAAACAAAATTTGTAGAGAAGGCATTTATTAATAATGGTTACCTTGGATCAAAAGGATCGGTAAGCCTAGGCACGGTTATACGGGAGAGAATTAGGGAAAGAACAATGCAATTATTTGAATATCGATATTTGTTAGATGGTGAAGTTGAGTTTTTATACCAAAGTAAAAAATAAAGTTGGAATCTGGATCAAAGGTTTTTAGGTGATGCTTCGAAGCAGTAACGGCACATAACAATGTATTCAAGCTGCGGGGATACCACGCCTTGGTCGCCTGCGAAGTTTCGATGAAATGAATCCATACGACACTTTAATTTTACTTAAGATAAGAGCTATCTAAGGGGAATCAAAGTCAGGAATGGACATACGTTAGGTGAAACCGCGAAGTGCATTGAAAAAAAAGGAGTTAGATGCAAACATGGAATTAAAACTTGTCCGAGTAAATCCTGAAGATAAAAGTATACTAATCAATTTATATGAATTGTACGAGTATGACTTCAGTAAATATACAGGTCGAGATATAGATGGAAACGGAAAATTCGAAGTAAACATAAATTATTATTGGGAAGGCGACGAAAGATGGAATCCATTTTTTATAGAAGTAGCAGGTAAACTCGTTGGTTTTATAGTAGTCCTTTTTGAGAATATGGATACTGATCCAGATCCGACGCATGTGATATACGATTTTATGGTTTTACAGAAATACAGAAGATCGGGCATAGGTCGTAAAGCAGCAATAGAAGCATTTAAGATGTACAAAGCGAATTGGAAGATTTCGCAAATGGAGAGCAATCTTCCGGCAAGGACATTTTGGAGAAGTGTAATAGAAAGTTTTAAAGGAACTAATTACACTGAACACTATGTACAAGATCGAAAAATATATATACAAGAATTTAGTACAAGAAATTAGAAAAAGAGGGTCATAAAACCCTCTAAATACTAGAATTCTGCAATTCACTAAATAGTTGTAGGGCATCTTTGAAACCTTGTATGTAGATACTTCTTTCTAGGATGGATTGGAGTGAGATTTGTGCGTCTTCGTAAAGAAAAACTGTATGTTGAAGTTGATCGGGCAAAGCATCACGAAGTGTTTTAAAATATTCATCTGTCTCAGCAGAAAGCTGAGTGTGTACTCTCTATGACACTCCAGAAGCTTAGTATAGAGCAAATCTAAACGTATTCCTATCAGTGGTTCTGTTGATGATTGCTAATATGAAAGATAAGATAGAATTACGGAGGGGAAAAGGATGAACATAATCAAGTGTAATATACGAGAACTCATGGCAGAACATCGAATAGATGATATAACAGAATTGATGGCAAAATCGGGCTTAAGCCGGAATTCGATCAATAAACTCTATAGGGAAACAAATATAGAAACAACAAAGCTGGAAACTTTATTCAAGCTATGCGATACATTTAATTGTAAATTATCTGATTTGATCGAATACGTACCAGGAGAAAAATAAATAGTGAAGGTCCGGAGCCTTGGTCTGTGGATAGATTTTGAGAAGGAATTTCAGCAGCTCCCCCTTTGGGTTCAAGAATACAGAAACGTTATCCAATACTCCCAATCAAAACAACAAGCATAGGAGCAATATTATGACAATCATTTTCAAAGAGGTAAAAGACATTGATACACAAGCAATTCAAGAACTGTTTCACTCGGTTGACTGGAAATCAGGAGATTTCCCAGAAGATCTTAGACAAGCAATAAACAACTCGCATACGGTTATTACTGCATGGGATGATAACAAATTAGTTGGTTTAATAAATGCATTGTCTGACGGCGTGATGACAGTATATTTTCATTACATGTTAGTACACAAAGAATATCAATCATTAGGAATTGGAAAGAGAATGATGGAACAAATGCTTAGTCGATATTCTAATGTCAAAACAAAAGTACTTATATCCTATGATAGTGCAGAAAAATTCTATGGAATATTTGGATTTAAGCCAGAAGAAGGAACTAAAGCCATGTTTATTTCAGATATGGTATAGCATTGAAGTAAAGATTCCGATCAGATGAGAATTGATTATAGATGGATTTGTTTTTGAGAAGGTCGCTATATAAAGCTTCAATTCGGATATGAAGGGATACCAGATGATAAGTTATAAACCATTTCAAAAATTATTGATTGACAGGGAGATTAAGAAGCAGGATTTATTAAAAATCACGGGGATCTCATCGGCAACGATGGCAAAACTCAATACGAATGAGTATGTATCTTTAGAAGTAATTGATAAATTATGTACGGCATTGGGATGCCAGCCTGGAGATCTATTGGAGCATATAGCAGATCAATGATGGGATGATAACATCTGCTGTTAACCAAAATTGAGATTCCGTCGTATGACATAAAGCAACGGCTCCTAACGGAGCCTTGGTCTGCTAAATGGATTTCGAAGTTGATATTTTGGCAGACACCTCCGAGAGTTTGTTGAACTGCATAAAAAAAGGAAGGTGATTAGAAATCACTGCAATAAATTAAAGAGGAGAAGCTAATTATGTCTAGACCTTTAAGAATTCATATTATAGGTTCAACTGGTAGCGGAAAAACATACCTTGGTCAAGTTTTGTCAGAGAAGTTAAATATAAAAATTCACGAACTAGATACAGTCATGTGGAGCAGTAAAGTGGAGTTTTCAGGAAAGAATTCTCCAGACGTGAGAGATAAATTACTACATAAAATAATTGATAATGATAGTTGGATTGTAGAGGGAGTATATTATAAATGGCTTTCTGATAGCTTTTCAAGAGCAGATGTAATTTATTACCTAGACACTAATGTATTGATTCGACATTTTAGAATTATCATGAGATTTGTTAAACAAAGAATAGGCGCCGAAAGATCTATATACAAGCAAACATTAAAAGGACTAATTGAAATGCTTATCTGGAATCATAAATTTAATAGTACAAATCGGAAAGAGATCTGTAGTTTCTTGTCCCCTTATAAAGACAAAGTGATAATCTTAAAAACCAACAGGCAAATGATAAGTTTACTCAATGAAGGCAGTGAAATCACATAACTCCGCATTCACACACCTAGCATACGCTGGGTCTTATATACAGAAAAGTATGTGAAATCGACGAAACTATTTAACGAGGGTGAACAATGAAGATAATAAGAGATAGGGATGAACTTGAAGGAACTGGTTATATTGAAGTTTTACCCGGGAAGTACCTTGGGCAATGTTGGAATGAGAACTCAATTTACTTTGATGAAGAAGTATTCGGCTATATAGAGAAATCAATAGAAAATATATTTTCTGGATATGATCATTATGCATTTAACGAAATACATCGGAAAACGTGGGATGTGATCCTTGAGGATTTGAAAACGTTTGCTAATCTCCTTGATGAAAAAGTAACAATTGAATTAATAAATGAACATGTGTATTTTTTCTTTGGCAGTTCTAAAGTTGAGTTTCAACAAGATTTTCTCAATAGTGTTCAGAGACTTCGTGAATTAATCATAGAGTTTGTTGTATGGATTAAAAAGCAATTAACCACTCATGATTATGTTTCAGTTCTAGGCATTTAGCTATTCCATTCGAGGGAGAGTGGTTATTTAAACCAACATAGGAGGAATTAGAATGAAATTTATTGTTTCTGCAAGTGTAATCGTTCTCAATGAACATAATGAGATTTTACTCATGAAAGGTCGAAGAGGTTGGGAAATGCCTCAAGGTTGTGTTGAAGAAGGAGAGACTATTAGGCAGGCAGCAGTTCGAGAAGTGAAAGAGGAAACAGGGATTGACATTGAATTAATTAAATTTTGTGGTTTGTATCAGAACATAACTCGCGGCGTATGCAACAATATATTTACTGGAAAACCGATTGGTGGAGCTTTAACTACCAGTGATGAAAGTGAAGAGGTGGGCTACTTTACTTTAGAAGAAGCTCGACAAATGATAACATGGGGAAATTTCTATGACAGAATTCATAATGCATTAGATGAGAAAAGTCATCCTTTTTTGATTGAATTTTCAGAATAAGGACATCCATCAGATCCTAGTTTTCTAATCCAAATACAGATATGAGAGTAGTTTAATATAAGGAGCAGCCCGAGAACAAAGGTTGCTTCTTTTTTTGCTTTTACACTTCGCAAATGGAACATTGTGGGTTATATTGGATATGATTTGGTTCTATAGTAGAGAAATGGAGAGGTGGTCAACCTTGGATGAAAATGTACGCTTTCCGATAGGACACTTTGAGCCAAGTCTTAAATTCTCTAATGAGGACCGAATCCACATCATTGGTCAAATTCTCGGAATTACGAAAACCTTAAGAGAGATTACACAACATCTCAATGATGATCAACTTTGTATTCCTTATCGTGATGGCGGTTGGACGATTACACAGATTGTGCACCACCTTGCGGACAATGACATGAACGCTTATATCAGATTTAAGAGAGCGTTAACTGAAGAGGAACCGATGGCAAGCTCATATCGAGAGGATTTATGGGCATCATTACTTGATTACAGGAATACGCCCATCGAAGATTCAATTTTGCTGATGGAGATACTGCACAAGCGATTTCTCACTCTGCTGCTTGGTTTACATCCCGATCAGTTTAGACGAACACTCCGAACAGAAGTGTTAGGTACAATTACATTGGATATCGCGATTCAAAGATTTGTATGGCACGGGCAGCATCATATTGCTCAAATTAAATCTTGTATAACATCGCAAGGGTGGTAGGGTCTTATACATCTCAAGTGTGGAGGTAACATATGGGGAAAAGTGAATTGAGTTTCTAATTAGAAGCCTTGGCCTGCTGCTACCACTTACTGAGCATTTGTATGTAAACGAATTCAGAACTAGATGAGTGACTACGTTTTAAATATAAATTCAAATAGAAGTAATCTTGATTTAGGGGGATACAAATGTTGATTGAAGATGAAAAAGTATACCCTGATTGCGCAGTTGAAATTAGAATAGTAGACGTTGGCGGTTTAACAAAACCACAGCTTATACAGAAACTGGACCAACACTCTATTTTATTGAATAAATATGGAGAACAGTTGTTATATGATGATAGATTTGTAGTTTCCGGTACAAAGCAAAGCTTGCAAACGGTTGAGTTGACCGTCAGACAACTTGGATTTTCGAATGGTGCTACGACTTTTCAGCTCTTTCGAAGAGCAAATGATCTTGGGTTAGAATGTTGTCCGGTTGAGTTAGGACCTTATCTAAGAATGCAATATTTGGATCAGCCCGAGATATGTTCTACCAATATTTCAGAGGGTAACAAAGCTCCGTCCGGCTCCATTACCATAGCATCTGCAGCCCTTACGGAGGATAATGAATTTCCAAAAGGTTTTTATCTCAGACGATTAAACGACAAGTTATGGTTACGAGGATATCTTGCCGACCATTTGCATATTTGGAGTCCTCATGATCGCTTTATCTTCTGTAGGGCTCGGCTTTCTATTGTATGAGGATCAGGAAGATGTTTTGAAAGCAAAGGAGTGAAGGACCAATGGATATCAAAAACAAAAGCGGAGATGTGCTTGGAAAAATTCAAATTGAATCCTTACGCAATGATAATGCGATTGACCGGATCGTCATTGACTTAAAGCCTGGTGAAGGGAAGGCGATATACACCGCAGATGTTACAGAGAACCAATTCACGCAACAGACCAATTATGCAGCTATTCCATGGGAAGACGGTTTGGAACAATTGCAGAAACATTATTCTCCATGGCAGCCGAAATTTCCGATTGATTCTGATATAGATGCCATTCATGTATTTTATGGATTTGATAATTTTACTCCGCAAGAAATCGATGAAATGATTGAAGAAAGTAACAGGTCAGGTAGAAATGTAGTGATACGAGACCTGAAGCCCAATAAGAGGGTTGTGGGCATCAGCATCACCTATAAAGAATACGGTGGTTATAAACTTAATATTTTCGGGACAACAAAGAGCCGGATCGCATTGTCTGATCATGATGGTACTAAGGTTAAACAGGTAGCCATACGTGGCGTCCAAGCATTTTATATTTTCAATAACGAAACTTCCCAATTGATATGGATCGAAGAGGATGTGCATGGGAAGGCGTTGCAATACGAGATCATTGGCAGAAATATGTCAGAAGATCTTGTGATGAAGATTGCGAAGTCAATGAACGGATAAATGATGATATTAATCTGAGTGAGGTGCAACGATGAGTTACAAAACTATTCTCATAGACCAATTAAACGCTTGTTATCATGACAAGAGCTGGTTTATACCGCTTCATGATATTTTGACAGACCTCAATGCGGCGGAAGCCTCTTATGTAAAGAATGAGGGAGAGCATTCCATTTGGGCGATCGTCAATCATCTTATTTTCTGGAATGAGAAGTGGCTTGAGAGATATATTGCCGAACAGGTCGACGGGCAGCATTCAGTGAATAATGAGGATACATTCGAGATAGATCCGTCTAACCTGAATGATGTGGAGTGGGGCAAGACATTACATAGACTAAAAACCGTCTTTGGTGAGTGGAACAGGGCACTTGAAGATAGCGAAGAACATAAATTGACCCGTGAAATCCCTTCCTATTTCAACGCGCCATGGTGGGGAGTTGTATCAAATCTATGTATTCATAATGCCTATCATATTGGCCAGATCATGCTGCTCAAAAAATCAATGAAACACACGTAGGACACGCTGTATTACGTTTATAAAATTATACTTAAGCAAAGGAAGATGAACATCATGGAAAAAGGCAAAATTATATTTTTGAACGGTGTAACCAGCTCTGGTAAAACTTCAATTGTCGAGGCGATGCAATCATACGATGATCCTTTTTTCTATGTTGTGGCTAATGATTTATTTGAAAATACGATTAGTGATAAACATCTTCAGACGGATTACTGGAAGTATCTGAGTGAAGCGATTGTAATGATGTATCATACGGCAAAAGTATTTTCAGACCATGGAAAGCATGTTCTGATTGATGGCATTCTTGTGGAAAGACCGGAGCTCGCGCCGCATTATGAACAAGTCAAACAGATTTTTGAAGGGTATCCACTGGATATCGTTGAGTTATATTGCCCCCTCGACATCTGCCGTCAGCGGAACATCGAACGTGGGGATCGAAGAGAAGAGCAATCGGATGAGCAACATCAAATCATGGCTTCCGACATTCAGTATAGCTACTCGGTGGATACGAGTCTGCATACACCTGAGGAATGTGCCGAGATGATTATTAATACGCTGTTTAAAAGTGAATAGGGGTTCACTGTATGAATTGAAGAGAATGTAAAAAGAAGCTGGGGGTGTGGATGACATTGGTTTCTTCATATTGGAGGTACTTTTTATATGTAACTGAACATAAATTGAATGTTTTAATCGAGTGCTGGCATGAAGGTTTATATGTACAAGGGCTGCTTCATGATTTATCCAAGTTTTGTCCTCAAGAATTTATCCCTTATGCAATCAAGTTTTATGGGGGCCGTAAAGATGAAGATACAGAACTAAGATGGAAGAACGCATGGTTACATCACCAGAATCATAATAAACATCATTGGGAGTATTGGATTGTAAACAGAACTACAAAAGAAGCTTTGCCTATGCCAAAAAAATATTTTATAGAAATGGTATGTGACTGGAGATCTTTTTCAAGAAAATGGGGCCGCAGAGTCAAAGATTCCAATTTGGCAGAACGTATGATGAACTCGGAAGATGTTATTCTGCATCCAATGACGAGAGAATCGCTTATGCAGTACTTATTAGAGAGGTGAATAATGATGATCCAAAATGATATGCGGTTTTTGGAATTGGCCATAGGAGAGCGGGCTGCCGTAAAACGAAAAAAGCTGAAAGAATGGAATGTTAGACTGGGAATTATCAATACAGCATGGGATGAAAAGTTCATATGATAACAGGTGGAATTACAAAAAGTACGCTCATTAATGATTTAAGAGGCTTAGGTGTTAAGAAGGGCATGACGATAATCGTTCATTCCTCCTTCAAAGCAATAGGTAAGGTTATAGGTGGCCCGGTAAGTGTTATTTTAGCTCTGGAAGAAGCCGTTGGAACCAATGGAACCATTGTCATGCCCACTCAAACAGAACATCTTTGTGAACCTTCAGAGCATGACGCGAACCTGTCCTCAGAGGAAATTGAGTTCATCAAAGACAACATGCCTATTTATTATCCTGATTTAACACCAACCTCGTATATGGGTATCATTCCTGAGGTGTTTCGGAAGCAAGATGGTGTGTTTCGAAGCTCACATCCGCACATGTCTTTTGCTGCCTGGGGGAAAGAGGCAAAACGGATAATGGAAGATCACAACTTGCATTATGCATTAAATGAGAAATCTCCGTTAGGAAAAATCTATGATTTGAGTGGATACATTCTGTTACTTGGTGCGCCTACAAATAGTAACACCTCCTTGCACCTGGCTGAATATAAACAGCAGAATTCATTTGTTAAGCAAAAAATCTGGGGAGTAAAAATGCTGGTGGATGGACTTGAGCAATGGACTACATACCATGATATTAACAATGAATCAGATGATTTTGAATTGATTTTTAATGAGTTTAAGATCCAAACTAACGCTGTTACCGAAGGAATGGTAGGGGAAGCTGTGAGTTATCTGATACCCCAAAGAGAGATGGTTGATTATGCTTTGGGATGGATGAATCGGAACCGAAGAGAGCAGTGAATCATCTCAAAAAGAAAGAAGGGGGAAATGTAATCATGACCAAAGAAATTGAACATTTGCTTCAAACTTTTGAAGAATGGGCGTTGTTTGTCAAGACGATGACTCATCTCGAGGAGAGGATATGGAATTCCAGCATGGAAGAAGGGAAATGGAAGATAAAATCCATCGTCACTCATATCATGTTATGGGACCGATATTTTTACAAGGAAGCGATTGAGAAGATTGCTCTGAAGCAGCCAGTTACGTTGAAACATATGAATTTTGAAGAGTTTAATCGCAAAGCTATTGAATTTGGTAACCGCACAGAGACGTCCGAAATCGTAAACAAGGCTATCACGTACCGCCATAAAATTATGAATGACATTCGAGGGTTATCGGAGGAACAGCTTCATCAGACGTATTTGGACGCAGAGGGGAACGTATTTTATATTCCCCAATACCTTAAAGATTTTATATGGCATGACCAGCATCATATGGAACCGTTGAAGAAATATCTTGCCAACCTTGAAGCGTAAAGGATTTAGCAGGCAGGGGGTGACACGGAATACAGCATGTTGCTTGCTCTGAATATAATATGTATCCCAAACCAGGGAGGGATTGTAGTGAGTAGTCATACGATTGAATTAACTCAGGAAAATCTGATCGGTTCATTTACTAATGAGGTAACCCCCATTTTGAGCGTGAAATCTGGTGACTCTATTCGTTTTCAGACGCTGGATGCGGGCTGGGGAACGGGTGTGAGTTATGTGGAACGCATGAAACCTTTTGAGCGTCAAGGTGAAAAAGATGGAGGTCATGCCTTAATCGGTCCGATCTATATCGATGAGGCGAAGCAAGGACAGACGTTGGAGATTATTTTCAATGAGATCGTACCCGGGACTTACGGGTTTACTTCCGCTGGCGGATATCCCAACTGGCAGAACCAGAAGTTACATCTAACAGAGGTTGAAGAACTGTCGCTGAATTGGGCACTTGATCGTCAAACGATGAGTGGAACCTGTGAAATACACGGGAAATCCTTTACGGTGTCTCTCTCGCCGTTTATGGGAGTAGTGGGAATGCCACCAGAGTCACGAGGGATTCATACGACTTGGCCGCCTCGCTATTGTGGAGGGAACATCGACTGCAAGGAACTGGTGCAGGGAAGTAAATTATATTTACCTATCCCCGTAGACGGGGGTTATCTCGCGATTGGTGATGGTCATGCACGGCAAGGAGACGGTGAAGTCAGCTGTCAGGCCATTGAATGTCCGATGAAAGTGGTGGATGTCACGCTTAATGTGATTGATGATATGATTTTGACCAATCCTCGTGCACATACGCCATCCTGCTGGATTACCTTTGGTTTTCATGAAGATCTGAATGAGGCTACGGTTGAAGCATTAGATGGGATGCTCAATCTGATGGGTGAGTTGTACGGACTAGAACGAGTGGAAGCGATTGCACTTGGAAGCGCGGTAATTGACCTGCGTATCACCCAAATTGTGAATGGCGTTAAGGGTGTACATGCTGTCCTTCCGCATGACGCTTTTAAGTGACTTAAGGACTGTTATGCGTCGTATTAGTTGAACTCGGGGGTCGATAAAATGAAAGGCAGACCACAGATCGTTTTAGATATCGCAGGGGTTTTGTTAAGTAATATGTCGTTGACGTGCTGGAAAGATATGAGTGAGGAAACCAACCTATCGGCAGAATCTTTGAAAGTACATTTTGCAGGAATCAAACGAAAGCTCTGGACAGGAATGATGAGGGAAGAAGAGTTCTGTCAATCGTTGAAGGAGATGTATCCTGAATTATCAATAAGCCGAGCGAAGGACATCTTATACAATTCAATTGTTCCCTTACCAGCCGCTCAATACCTTGAGCGATGGAGTGAGTTCGCAGATATCCATCTACTCAGCAATCATTGTAAGGAATGGATTGAGCCGAATCTGAGCCGTTTATTCTCATTTACCAAAAGTGTAACCATCTCTAATCAAGTGGGTTTATGCAAACCTGAGATTGAGATATACCAACGGGTCAAAACCCTCCTGGCAGCTGGAGAAGAGGTTCTATTTATAGATGATCAAGAGAAAAATTTACATTCTGCTAAGCTACTTGGTTGGAGGACTTTACTGGCTGACGAAGAAGGAGATTGGGTTAATGAAGTTGAGTCATTGCTAATTTAGAATGTAATCCAGAAACAGTAATAGAACAGCATGCATAACTGGCACACCGTGCATAACCGCTAAACTCCAAATTGCTTTAGATGATGATCTAAATGCTTGTATATGCCTTTACCCCATTGCTCGGCTGTTAATTTCCCGAAGAAGGGATGGGGGTGGCGGGAGAATTTTTCTGAAGCACCTTGTTGAAAGATGTTAATCTGCTGCTCAAGCTTTTCTTTTTCTGCCATAAACTGTCGTTGGTCATCAATAATGATTGTCGGGATTGTAGACATATTATGGGGCAAGGGCTTGTCATTATAAAACATTGGTTTTGCGAACCGTCCTATAAGTCTCCCAAGTAATCCTCTAGGTGGAAAAGCATTTCCTAAGGGGATATCATGAAATGCTGAACAGTGAGCCAGCATTTGAGAGACCTGCATCGTGCCCCATTCAGAAATGGATTTTTCACTAAGTTGAGCCATGCGCTCTGTAATTTCAGTAGCATTGATCGTATCAAATATACTTTTCACAAGAACACCTCAGTCCTCTAGGATATAAAATTTGAACTTAAACTATCATCATTCTCTTATTGAAAGGTTTATCCTCTTACTATCAAGAATAATAAGATATGGTAAGTTTAGTCAATGTATTATAGGAAAACCATAATTGAAATCGGAGGATGCGAACTTGGAAAATAAGGAAACGTTTAATCTCGTAGCAGATGAATATGAACGATATAGACCCGTCTATCCGAGTGAAATGTTTGATGATATTTTTACATATCTGAATCTTAATAAAGAGGATTCCATTCTTGAGATTGGCTGCGGAACGGGGCAGGCCAAGGAAAGCTATTTCAATTGATTGTGTCTGGAACGGCCTTTCACTTCATTGATCCGAAAGTTGGTTACCACCGGGTTTGGGAATTGCTAGAGAATACAGGCGGCATTGGACTTTTCTGGATGATTCGCACTATCCTTCGCCAGATGAAGTTATCCAGGAGCGTAAAGAAATAACAGAAAAATCCGACTTGTTCACGGATATTGAGGTTAAGGAGTATAACTGGATACAGACTTGCTCCAGCGAAGAATATGTCGCTTTATTAAATACCAATTCCAAACATCAGCAGCTTTCTATTGATGTTCGGCGTTCACTTCTAGAGCGAATCAAACATTCCATTGATGCTGCAGGTGGAACGATAGAGAAACAACATAAGGTTGCTCTTTTTCTAGGGAAGAAAAAGGTCTAAGAATATATGTTTTTACTATTCCACTTAAGAACAGGAGAGAATATATGAGTGATCCGCGTTCAACATACAGTATCCAAACGGCAGTGTTAAGTTTACAAGAGGAATTAGAGAGGTTAAAGATGCAGGCGATAATGGGGTGGTCCAAAGAATTCCGAAATCTAGAGTGGTATGGTTTGAAAAATGGAATGCGTGTATTGGAGGTCGGAAGCGGACCAGGTTACATTACAGAGCAACTTTTGAACAGTCTGCCGGACAGCGAGCTTACCTCGCTTGAGATTGATCGTTCACTGCAAGCACAAGCCAAAGAACGGCTGAAAGATATTCCTTCCACGCGATTACAATTTGTAGAGTCTTCCATCTACCAGATGGATCTGCCTGATGATTCTTTTGATTTTGTCGTGGCAAGACTGATCTTTCTTCACTTGAACAATCCAAACGAAGCTGCACAAGAGATATATCGTGTACTGAAGCCTGGAGGCCGTCTTGCCATTATTGATGTGGATGACGGCGTTTTTGGAGCAGTGAATCCTGATGTTCCTGCTTTGCATACGGTATTAATGAAAATTTCGGACTATGTAGCACAACACGGTGGTAATCGCTTAATTGGCAGAAGTCTGCCGCGTCTCCTTTCTGAGAGCGGATACATCGATGTTGACATTGATTCTGTCCTTCAACATAGTGATCTGTTAGGCATAGAAGGGTTTAAGCACCAGTTTAATCTTAATCGTTTTGTACATTTTGCTGAAAAAGGTGTGATCAGTTCGGAGGAATTTGCTCAGCTGCAACAAGCTTCTGAAGCGATAAATCATTCGCCGGAAGCCTATGCCATGATGAATTTCATTACAGCTTGCGGCACGAAGCCATTGACATAGCTGGGTTGAAACTAATTAGGGACGGAGGATGGGGATGAATATCGTTCAATCTTTTCAGGAATTTGTAGTTCGAGGGGATCATCAGGGTATGATTGAGTTACTGAAAAACTTCGAACAATCCAGGAAATTGTCTGTCCATGAACAAGGCTGGGTCTACTGGAATATTTCAGATGGTTATGCCTTGTTAAGAGAGCCGGAACCGCTTTATGCCAATCACCGGGAATTCTTCGAATGGGGGAGAAAAAACCTCGCCCCGGAGCAGTTACACTGGATCGTTTCGGATTCGACACAAGCGTTGTCATTATCTCTGGGGAACTACTTTGATCATTGGATGGATTGGTACCAATATGCTTGCGATCATGCCCCGAAGTTGGATACCAACCGAGGTGTTCGATTCGAGAGCCATCGGGCTTTGGGTGGTTCGCATTGGGTTTTGGAGAGATACAGTGAAATGGACAGTGTGCTTGAAAATATGAATCAGCTCATACAAGAAGATGAGACATGGTCCAATATTCTTTTTGCCCGAATTACATACAACAAACAGCGTCTGGCCTATCTGCATAATGTTGGGGAGGTTAGAGAAGTAAATCTGCTTCTGGATGAAACGCTGAATTTGATAAACAAGATCGACTGGTCAGCATTAGATCAAATAAAAAATTAGGAAGTTGTAGGTAGCTGGAGACAATTGAATTCATCCAGTAACTCACAGAGAGATGTTCACATCGCGATGAACAATCTGGCATGTATTTTGACAGATATTGAAAAGGTAGAGGAAAGTGTGGGGTTATTCAGACGGCTACAGGACAATGGATATGCTTTGAATGGGTATGCTTTTTCTAAATATGTCTGTTCGGTCTGGAAGTCAGAGGGGGTGGAAGCTGTTAGGGAAGTGTTAGGTGCCAATAAATCTTTTGAAATCGCTGAACTGATTAAACATAGCCCTATGCTTTCAGAGATCGAAGATTAGGTTTGAGGTTGTCTAAAAGAGGACTGAACTTCAAGGACTAAGAAAGAAGGAATGCATGAAGTGAACCATGACATCTTGTTAAACAGATTTCCGAATGTGAACATTGTTAAACTAACAGGTGGTTATACCAATACGACCCTTTTACTTGAGGGAACTGATCCGCAGATGATTGCTAAAATCTATCATGTAGAAAATACAGATGCAAGGACAGAAATAAGCGCGCTAAGGTTGTTAAATCATTCTGGCGTGACTCCGCGAGTGCATGATTGCTTTGAAAAAGAAAACTGGCTGTTTGTTATGATGGATTATGTTCCAGGAATAAACGCACAGAGGCTGCTGGATCAAGATGGACGTGACCAAGGCAGGAAAATTTATGAGCAACTTGGTATATATCTCGCCAGAGACGTGCACACAATCAAACGAGGTGACTGCGAAGCAGAGCTGCCAGTCAAAACGAAGTCCGCTAATGATGTGGAGGAACTTGAGTTTGTACCCTCCGGAATCAAAAGCATGGTAAAAGAAGTGTTGGACATTTCCGATCATGGGGAGCAAACTCTGATTCACGGAGATTACGGACCACATAATGTCATGTTATCCAACGATTCAATGTTCATTTTGGACTGGGAGTGGGCAGGATGAGGCAATCCGTTGTTTGATATCGCATGGGTGGTCTGGTTTGTGCATCTTCATTACCCTCACATGGCAAAGGATCTGTCAGAAGTCTTCTTAAATGCATATACAGAACGTACAAATATTGATGTAACAAATGATCTAATTCGGGCATATTCCACATCCAAAGTAATACAGATCATGAACCGAATCAAGAATGCTCATCCAGATGTACATAGGGAATGGCTCCGCAGATTAGAATGGACACTGCAAGCGAGCTTTAACAAGTCTTAATCGTGAAATTTCGTTGAAACGCTGAAATATACGTGAGAGGAGTGATGTGATATGAGAAACAATACAAATCTGAGTAGAAGAAATGAAGTTGCAAGAGGTGTTTTTGTCTAGCGCAGAGGACCCAGGGAAGGGTATCGAGGGATTCCTCTGTGTAATTTTCACTAGGAGGAATTTCAAACTATGATTCATTTAAAACGTGTGTCGGTGGATAATTGGTATGCTTGCACCCAACTGGATGTAACTGAAGAGCAGAGAAAAAGTTTTCCCGCGCCAGTTGTATATTGGATTGCTGAATCCAAGGTCGTGACCGATTTTCGACCCATGGCCATCTATTATGATTCGGATCTGGTTGGTTTTGCTGTGTACTCAGATAAGCCCGATCATGAGGATAACTACTGGCTTCTTGCTCTAATGATAGATACAAAATATCAGGGCAGAGGTTATGGAAGAGAAGCGCTTAGGAAGTTGATTGATCTAATGAAAGAATCGCTGAATTGCAAACGCATCATGATTGGACACAGGCCGGAAAATGGTATCGCCGGAAATCTGTATGAATCATTTGGTTTTCACAGCGTAAGTGAAGGGCTGATTGATAGCGAAGTCGTTCGGCTTCTAAGATGCAAGTAGTGCCAAAACACACGCGATTTGGATTGTAAAGGAGGTAGCTTGTCTTTGAAGCATATACACATTATTTTCTCATTACTCTTTATCATGCTGGGAATTGTGATTATTACAATCTCGAAAATGATTGAAGAGGTGATTCCTAAGCTAGGGTATGCAGCATTCCAGTCAGCAGCAGCTGGCAGCTATACTCCGAGTGATTATCAAGTGAATTTTGTACTGAATTATTGGATAGGCGCGATATGCATTTTGGGTGGAGTTATCTGTTTAATTAGTACAATGAATGTTGTCAGAAACTACATTCATGAAATGAATATAAGAAACAGAGCGTTTGATGAAACTCATAATTATGACGACACAAGAGAACTGAAATAGGTTATGATATGACATAAAAAAGAAAGGGCGGATATACATGATTACATTCCAATACTTTGAACCGGAAGATTTTGATCAACTGATCGAATGGAGTGGGGATGAAGCATTTTTGCTCCAGTGGGCCGGCCCTCAGTTCCAATATCCACTTTCCAGAGAGCAACTATCGGATTATTTGCAGGGTGCCAATGATAAGAACACTTCAAATAAGTTCATTTATAAAGTGATGGATGAATCAACTCAGGAGATTGTGGGTCATATTGCTCTTGGCGGTATCGATCGATATAATCGTTCAGGGCGTATCGGTAAGGTGCTACTTGGCGAGCCGTATCAGGGTAAAGGTTATGGGAAGCAAATGATCGATGTGGCACTTCGAATTGGATTTGAAGAGGAGAAGTTGCACCGGATCAGTCTGGGCGTATTTGATTTTAATGTCTCAGCCATCCGATGTTATGAAAAAGCGGGCTTTGTACAAGAGGGACTTATTCGTGATGCGAGAAGATATGAAGATACATTCTGGAATCTAATCGAAATGAGCATATTAGAAAATGAATGGAAAAAATAGCTTATCAAAAGCGATCATCATACTTGAGAGGAGGTTCTCCCACTCGTCATGCTGAGCATACTGAAAAAGCTGACTTTTTGGTTTGTTATTTTCTCGCTAACCGTATGTTTCATTAATCTATCAGGAAATGATGATAAGAATATTCTGATTTACCTAACGAATCCTATAAATCCGTTGCTGAATGACTGGTTGACCAAGATAAATACAAATCCAGAGACGAACTCATTGTTCAGGCCGTTAATATACTTGTTCCATTTGATGTTTTGGGGCGGAGTGGGGTTCATCCTGGATCGGATCATTATGAAGCTAAACCGTAAAGGGTAGAAATAACTACGTGTACGAAAATTAAAAGGGGATGTCCGCCTGTCATCAGAATGACAGGCGGACATCCCCTTAATTGCTTTCTTTCTGATTTATTTCAATGATCCCCGTATCAATAAATTCCTTCACAGGCACACTGTCGCTAGCGAGTAACAGGGTCTCCATCATTTTGGCACCCCAGACTCCTTCATTCTGCGAAATAACGGCAGACAATTGACCGTTGAGCAACCCGTTTTCACTAGTCGGGCTATCACCGAACGCGATTAAATGCCGGTTAAGGCCTTTTGCTTTCCAGATCAGGGTAGAGGCAGAGACAGAAACAAAATCGAGCCCGATAATTGCATTGAAGTGAGGGTGAGCCTGAATCATGTTCTCCATATCGGACATGGCTTGATCTTCATTCCCTTGATGATAACGAACTTCCAAGATCTCGATGTCTGTTTCACTGCGGATGTAATCAATGAATCCATTAAGCCGCTGCTGCAAACCTTGCATCTCCTCCAAACCATTCTCGACAAGAATCATGCCTTGATTATGCAGAAGTCTTGTAGTCGTCATCGCGAACTGCTGGCCAGTGCGATAGTTATCGGCGCCCACATAAGCGATTCGATGACTGGATGGGACATCCGACTCAAATGTAATGACAGGAATACCTGCAGCTTGGGCTGCATCAATAACCGGTGTAAGTGCAGCAGCATCCACAGGAGATATAGCTATCCCGTCCACATGCTGTTTGATCATATTCTCCATGATACGGATCTGTTGTTCGGTATTGGCTTCATCAGGTGCGTTTACAATTAATGTAATATTGTGTTTCCCTGCATACTCCGTTGCATCCTTCGTGATCATCTCATAGGTTGGATACGTCATTGGATAAATAATACCGAAAGTTTTGCTCGCTGCAGATTTCTCTACAGGTGAAGTCGCAGGAAGTATTGCAGCCATCTGCTGTGGGCGAATGTGTGCCGAACCGGATGAAACGATCATCGGGAACAGAAGGCTTAGTGTAAGTAAAAGTGCAAATCTGGCTTTATTCATACATTGACTCTTTTCTCATATCTGATGGTCTGGCCTGCGATTCCTCGGTTCCTTGAGTTCGGTATTCTCTTGGCGTAAAACCGGTTGTTTTCTTGAATATATTAGAAAAATAGTGAGAGTCATTGTAACCAACTTTGTAAGCAATCTCAAAGGTTTTGTTGTTGGTTGTTTTCAGCAGCTCCTTGGCTTTGCCGATTCGAATCTGGGTTAGATACTCCGTTATCGTTTGACCAGTTTCCTGACTGAAAATCTTGCTTAGATGACTTGGACTGATTCTGACGTGTGCAGAAATCATCTTCAACGAGATCTGTTCGTTATTGTATTCACGGGATACATAGGCTTTCACCTGATCAATGACATCACTGTATTTTCCAGAGCACGCTGCTCTTCTCTGCCATAACAGGTTAAGCAGGGAACACAGATATTGGGTACAATCCTCCCAGCACGTAATCTTCCGAATCGTCTTTTGCAGGGAAGTAATGTTCTCATCCGAATGGTCACTCATGCGGAACAACTGATTCGCGAGCCGAAACGACTCCAGCGTAAGATCATTCAACAGATAGAAGCCATACGAGGAGGACTTCCAGTCGAAGGACTGTAATGGAGTGGCAAACTCTTGCACAAAATGGTCACGCAGATTGGGGCTGCCGATTTTGAGAAATTCAAGAAACGAATTCCTGTCGAGAAAAAGAGTCGTTTGCTCATCCAGGTTAATGTCATGTAGAGAAGCTCTGTTCTGAAGGGTGAGTCGATTAATATATTTATCCTCCTCCGCTTCCAGATACGAGACATGAATTCCTTGCAGCCGCTCCTGTTGACTGCCAATGCCCAGAATAATATTACATTTGAACGTATGCTCAAGTTCCATACGAACCCGCCCGCGAAGCTGCTCCAGATATACGGATATGCTGTCATCGGAGTGATACTTGAGCAGAAGCACCAACTCGGTCCGGCTTCGAATATAAGGAAGAAGTTCGACGTGGGGATCACGAGTTTCCTCCAGTATGGGAAGCAACTTCTTCATCAGGGATTCCGGGTCCCGGGAGTCATCTGTTAATCGAACGTCGATAATGACAATTGTATAATACCGGGCCGAGAGTGGAAGTGAGAGTTGTTTGGCTGATTCAATCGCATCGGTTGTACCTATGAGTCCTCCGCACAGATCGGCCAGCAGTTTTTCTTTGGTGATCGTTCGGTTTGTCATGCGTTGATGTTCTTCATCCATTTGTTTGCTGACCTTATGAAGCATTTGGATTAGCTCTGCTGCACTAATGGGCTTTAGACAGTACTCGGTCACACCAAGTCGGATAGCCTCCTGGGCATAGCTGAATTCATCATGACCGCTCATGATAATGATTTTGATATCAGGTTGTTGAGTGCGAACGATGGAGGTCAGTTCCAATCCGTTCATAAATGGCATTTTGATATCCGTAATCAGAATATCCGGAGCCCATTCATGAATTAAAGGTAACGCAAGCTCGCCGTCGGGTGCATCCCCACAATAGTGAAAACCTTCCTTTTCCCAATCGATGCAGCTCCGTATATTCTCCCGAATTCCAATTTCGTCATCCACGATCATCACCTTTTTCAACGGTTAACCTCCTTGCTTTTGGGGATACGAATCATAAATGTGCTGCCTTCCATATAGGTACTTTCCATTTCAACGCCATAAGCTGGTCCGAAATAGAGTCGAATCCGGTGATGTACATTGAGCAGACCAAATCCGCCTTCCTGCTCGTCATCTTGGGGTGAACGGGAACCGGCCGGCTTCTCCAGTTCTTCACGTAATTGTGCCAATCGATCCGCAGACATGCCAATTCCGTTGTCTTGTACGGTGAGAATGATGCTATTGTCCTCTACATATCCGTGTATGGATATTAGCCCTTGACCGCGTTTGTTCTTGATCCCATGGTAGAGCGCGTTTTCAATCAGGGGCTGCAGCGTCATTTTCAAAATGGGATAATCCTGAAGCTCACGATCAACGCTGATCTCGTAGGTGAGAATATCGTGGTACCTCATCTGTTGAATGACCAAGTAACTCCGCGCATGTTCAAGCTCGGTTTGAATGGATACCCAGTCGAATCCTTTGTTCAGACTCAAACGAAAGAACTTCGAGAGGGCTTGCACAAGTTTGATTACATTTTCTTTTTTCTCTGCTTCAGCCATCCATAGAATAGATTCCAACGTGTTATACAGGAAATGAGGGTTGATCTGAGCTTGCAGCGTACGTAGTTCAGCTATTTTCACCTGTTCATTCTCTCGAATGCTCTTTTCGATTAGTGTTTTGAGCTTATCCAGCATCACATTGAAGCTTTTGCCCAGATCAGCAATTTCGTCCGAGCCGTGTGGTGTGACTTTGGCTTCTAAGTAACCGTTTGCAGCTTTACGCATCTTGTTCATCAGAATCCGGATGGGAAGAATCAGTCGGTTATTCAGGAAAAAATATAACGATATCGCAAAGAAAGCACTTAACAAAACCGTAATGATGATCAATTGGCGAATGCTATTGGCCTCTGCAATGATTTCCTGATAAGGAGCTACCCCGATCATTTTCCATCCGGTCTGTTTTGAGGTGCTGTATACAACAAACTGGGGCTTGGATCCTGCAGACAGGATAAAGCTGTCGTGCTGTAAATGTAAAGGGACCGATCGGATCTGATCCATCATGGTTATGGATGCCGGGGTGACATCCGGCCTGAAGAGTGTATTTCCGTATTGATCACTAATATAGAAAAAACCGGAATCCTTAATGGGGGTATTCGTCAAAAAATCATCAATGAATGAATCATTCAAATCAATCACTATGAACCCGATGACCTCATGTGTAATTCGCTCTTTGACCGTGGTTATAATTGAAAGCGCATTCTGTTTAGGGTAAGCAAACCCATCCAGCCTGTTATATTCCGCATAGGCTGCAGAATGAGGGATGCGCAGAATGGCATCCGGATACTGTATTAGATACTTGAAGTACGGGTTACGCAGCGGATTTCGTTCCAGCTTGAACACGCCTTTTCGTTCACTTATGCCTTTTCCATAGAAATTCACGAACGAGATATTAAGTACCTTGTCATACTTGTAGGTTTCCCGATAAAGATTGTATGTCTGAAGGATGGCTTTGGCTTCCGGGTAGGACTCCGATTGAGAATACAAGTATTGAAGCACTTGCGGGTTCTTGCCCAGTTCGAGCAGCCGTTCCGTATCCTCAAACAAGATGTCAATGTTCCTGGCAAGTTGGTCGGCAACCAGCTGTGTCGAGGCCTTGTTATGATTGGATACGACCGTATAGGATTTGTGGTAAGAAATCAATCCAACCACGATCAGTGGCACTAAACTGAGGATAATAAACATGCTGAGTAATTTAAGCCTGAGGCTTGAAGCAATCCATTGAATGAGTTTCAACGTATTCCACTCCATCTGAAGGGATCAAAAATGTATCATTAGTATAACATGATTTTCTAATATGTAAGAGAATCTCTAAATACTACACAATTAAACAAAGAAATTACACTTTTTAAACTCCATTTTTTGAAATTACTAAATTATTACATAAATAAAGTATGAGACTCCATATAAGCTTGGAATGAAAGCGTTCTATAATGTGGTCACACCACAAGGTGAAACGAAAAAAGGGAGGATCACAACATGCGAACCAAAAAAAAGTGGGGACTTGCCATAACATTGGCTATGGTGATGCTGGTCAGCACGGCATGTAGCAGTACGAATGGAGGAGCAGGCTCCGATAATGAAACTTCAACGAGTGGGAATGGCAGTACACCTGCCAGCGCCAAAACAATTACGCTTGGTTTTTCGCAGGTTGGTGCAGAGAGTGGCTGGCGTTCGGCGAATACCAAGTCGATTCAGGATTCAGCCAAAGAAGCAGGTTATGATTTGAAATTCTCCGATGCGCAGCAGAAGCAGGAAAATCAAATCAAAGCTTTGCGATCCTTCATACAACAGAAGGTGACGGTGATTGCTTTTTCCCCTGTTGTAGAATCCGGTTGGGATACCGTATTGAAGGAAGCGAAGGATGCAGGCATTCCCGTGATACTGACGGACCGTGCTGTGGATTCGCCGGATAAAACCCTCTACAAAACCTTTATTGGCTCCGACTTTGTAGAAGAAGGACGCAAAGCAGGTCAGTGGCTTAGTGACCAATACAAAGACACACAAGACGAGATCAACATTGTTGAGCTGCAGGGTACAACAGGCTCCGCACCAGCGAATGACCGTCAAGAGGGCTTTATGGAATTGATTGCTTCCAATTCGAAGCTTAAAGTGATTGCTTCACAATCGGGTGACTTTACACGTGCCAAAGGCAAAGAAGTCATGCAAGCTTTCCTCAAAGCACATAAAAAAATAGATGTTCTCTATGCACATAATGACGATATGGCACTTGGGGCAATTCAGGCCATTGAAGCGGCAGGATTGAAACCAGGCGTAGATATTACAATTATCTCTGTGGATGCCGTGAAGGATGGGATGCAGGCTGCTGCTGATGGCAAAATCAACTTTATCGTTGAATGTAATCCGTTGTTAGGACCTCAATTAATGGAAGCGGTTCAATCGGTAGTGGACGGGAAAGACATCGAACCCCGAATCGTTACGGATGAGACGACCTTCACATCGGAGCAAGCCAAAGAAGCATTGCCAACACGTGAATATTAAAAGCAGATTCGTATAACACCGAAAAGTCATTTTTCGACCAGGCTGTCGCTAAATGACTTTTTTCCATAACAAAGGAGAGGGTTATATGGCCGAGCAAGCACCCATTTTGCAAATGACAGGCATCACTAAACAATTTCCCGGGGTTAAAGCGCTATCCAGCGTCAGCTTTCGCTTGTTTCCGGGCGAGATTCATGCCTTGATGGGTGAGAATGGAGCGGGGAAGTCGACGCTTATTAAAGTTCTGACTGGCGTTTATTCCATTGATGAAGGAACGGTAACCATGGATAAGCGGCATCTTTCGATCTCCGGTCCGCTTGAAGCGCAAAAGGCGGGAATCAGTACCGTTTATCAAGAGGTCAATCTTTGTCCAAACTTAACGGTCGCTGAGAATATTTTCATCGGGCGGGAGCCGATGCGATTTGGCAAAATCAATTGGAAGCAAATGAACAAAGATGCGGAGAACCTTCTGCGAGACAGATTACATCTGTCCATCGACGTTAAGGCTCCTTTACAGACTTACTCGGTCGCGATGCAACAACTGATTGCAATTGCAAGAGCACTCAGCATCTCGGCAAAAGTGCTCATATTGGATGAACCCACATCCAGTCTGGACAAAAACGAGGTTCAGCAACTGTTTCGTATTATGCACAAATTAAAGAGTGAAGGTCTCGCAATTCTTTTTGTTACTCATTTTCTTGATCAGGTATACGAAATGTCGGATCGTCTAACGGTGCTCCGTAACGGGGAATTGGAAGGAGAGTACATAGCCGCAGAACTTCCACGCATGGAACTGGTGCTCAAGATGATCGGCAAGGAGCTCGAGGTGCTTGAGGAGCTTCCGAAGGAAGCGGATGTTGCCCAGGCGGAGTCGGGAGAACTGTTAATTACCGCTAAGGCACTTGGACGCAAAGGAGCAATTGAGCCTTTTGATCTGGACATTCGCAAGGGAGAAGTCGTGGGCTTGGCTGGGTTATTGGGGTCTGGTCGTACTGAGATCGCTCGCCTTTTCTTTGGTGCAGATCGTTCAGATGTAGGCAAGCTGCTCGTTGTAGATACAGGAAGTACGGTTAAGTCGCCGCGTCATGCAATTGATCAGAATATTGCTTTTTGCTCCGAGAACCGTAAAACCGAAGGCATAATCGATGATTTGACCATTCGGGAGAACATTATTCTGGCTTTACAAGCGACACGAGGCTGGTCCAAACCCATCTCACGCAAGAAACAGGATGAGATCGCCGAAAAGTACATCAACCTGTTAAATATCCATCCGAAAAATCCGGAGCATTTAATTAAAAATCTGAGCGGCGGTAATCAGCAAAAGGTGTTGCTTGCACGGTGGCTGCTGATGAACCCCGATCTGTTGATTCTCGATGAACCTACGCGTGGAATTGATATCGGTGCCAAGACTGAGATACAGAAGTTGGTGCTCTCTCTGTCGAAGCAGGGCATGGCCGTGCTGTTCATTTCGTCCGAGCTGGAAGAAGTGATTCGTGTCAGCCACCGGATTGCCGTAATCCGGGACCGCAAAAAAGTGCAAGAACTTAGCGGGGATCAGATCCATCAACAGCAAATCATGAAAGCAATGGCAGGAGGTTAAAGAGATGGCGGGCAAGATGCGTAAACATCATTTGTTTTGGCCGTTATGTATGCTTGGTTTACTTTTAATCTTTAATTTGCTGTACTCTCCGGATTTCTTCTCCCTCGTCATGCGTGAAGGGAATCTGTATGGCAGCTTGATTGATATTCTCAATTTTGGAGCGCCTTTAATTCTGGTATCGATCGGCATGACACTGGTGATTGCGACCGGAGGTATCGATTTGTCCGTGGGCTCCATTGTAGCGATCTCCGGTGCCGTGGCTTGTATGAGCATCAGCAGAGGAGTGGATCAGAGTTCGCTCTGGCTTATGTTGGGTGCACTTGGATTATCTATAGGTCTCTCACTGATCTTGGGCATATGGAACGGGGCGTTGGTTTCGGTTGCCCGAATCCAACCCATTATTGCAACGCTTATTCTGATGGTAGCTGGACGTGGGATTGCACAATTGATTACGAGTGGACAGATTATTACTGTATCCAACGCGAACTATGCCTATATCGGGGCAGGTTCGCTTGCAGCATTGCCTTTTTCCATCTTCATCGTATTAACTGTGCTGCTTGTTGCCTCATTGCTGACGAGAAAAACGGCACTTGGACTGTTTATCGAATCGGTCGGAAGTAACGCAAACGCGAGCCAACTGGCAGGTATTCGTTCAAAAACAGTTATTCTCACGGTATATGTCTTCTGTGGTCTGTGTGCCGGCATTGCCGGGCTTATTCTCAGCTCGAATGTATCCAGTGCGGATGGAAATAACGCAGGTCTGTGGTATGAACTCGATGCCATTCTTGCTGTAGTCATCGGGGGTACTTCGCTCAATGGTGGTCGTTACTATCTAATGGGTACCGTCGTTGGAGCACTCATTATCCAAACCTTAACAACGACGATCTATATGATTGGAGTCCCGCCAGAAGTTACGTTGGTTGTCAAAGCTTTTGTTGTACTGGCCGTATGTTTGATTCAATCCGATTCATTCCGCAATTCCATGGTGATCCGTTGGAAAAAACGGAAGTTTCCAGCCGAACAGGGGGTTAACCGCCATGTTTCTTAATCGTAAGTATCTCCCCGTCTTTGTCACCTTCGGTTTGCTGGCCGTGATGTTTGCTATAGGCTCTTTCCGGTATACGGGGTTCTTTTCCACACAGGTACTGCTTAATCTTCTCATTGATAACGCATTTCTGATTATCACGGCAATTGGCATGACTTTTGTGATTGTATCGGGAGGAATCGACCTGTCGGTAGGTTCTGTCATTGCGTTGACGACCATCATTAGCGCAAGTCTGGTCGAGAAGCAAGGGTGGTCGCCTGCGATCGTTATACCTATGGTGCTTGTCATGGGTGCGTTGTTTGGCACAGTCATGGGGGCGATCATCCACTATTTTAAAATTCAGCCTTTCATCGTGACACTTGCAGGCATGTTTTTGGCGCGGGGGCTGTGTTATGTCATCAGTCTCGACACCATTACCATTACGAATCCATTTTACACACAGGTTGCGCAGGCGAAAATTTCTCTGCCAGGGGGCAGCTTTGTCTCCATTAATGTGATAATTGCTCTGGTCATTGTACTACTCGCGATCTACCTGGCACATTACACCCGGTTCGGGCGCAACGTTTACGCCATCGGCGGAAGCGAGCAATCCGCGCTGCTCATGGGACTGCCGGTTGCACGTACCAAAATCCTGGTGTACACGTTCAGCGGTTTGTGCTCCGCGCTTGCCGGTGTTGTCTTTACCTTCTATATGTTATCCGGTTATGGATTACACGCCATGGGTCTTGAACTCGATACCATCGCGGCTGTTGTAATAGGAGGCACCTTGTTAACAGGTGGTGTAGGGTATGTGGCGGGAACCTTTATTGGTGTATTGATCCAGGGGGCTATCCAAACTATAATTAGCTTCGAAGGTACGCTCAGCTCATGGTGGACCAAGATTGTGATTGGCCTGATGCTGTTTGTTTTTATTTTGTTCCAGCGACTTCTTAGCGGGCGGCGAGTATCCTCGAAATCACTGCATTAAGTGGATCGAATGAAATGATATTGAACACGGATACCGAAACAATGATATAACAATATGCGCTCTGCATTGGTGAATGCTGAGCGTAACATGGAGATGGGGGATACGTGAGTGAGAAGACATGTGAACTGGTTGTGTTTGTTCATTCTACTGCTGCTTGTCGGCTGCACAACCCCTGAGTCTGAATCTGTTCCTCCTCCCATCTCGTCTAACAACTTAGAAACTCTTCCCTCCGTTGAGGAATGGATGGAATCAGCGGTAGCAAGGGATATCTCTACGAAACCCATTGTCTTAGGTTTTTCACAACTGGGCAGAGAGAGTGCCTGGCGTCTGGCAAACTCCACGTCTATTCGCAATGCTGCGGCTGAATCGGGAATCTCCCTTGTAATAAAAAATGCAGAACAGTCTCAGACGAAACAGTTCGAGGCTGTTCGGTCGTTCATCAGGCAAAAGGTGGATGTCATTGCCATTGCACCTGTCGTGGAATCGGGCTGGGATGGTATTCTTCAGGAGGCCAGGGATGCAGGTATACCCGTGATCATCGTAGACCGGTCAGTTGATGTCAAAGACACTTCACTTTTTGTGACAACGATTGGATCGGACTTTTATGAGGAAGGTGTGAAGGCTGGGAAGTACATTCAGGATCGGATGCGAAATCATCCGGGTTTGTTACGGATTGCCGAACTGCAAGGCACGAGTGGTTCTACACCCTCTATCCAGCGTGGCGAGGGATTTAGAAGCATTTTCGAAACCAGAGCAGATATCATCTTCTCACAAAGTGCTCCTGCCGATTTTACGGAGGACAATGGGAAACAAGTCATGAAAGAATTCCTTCAGGTCCCGGAAGACGAACGGCCGCAGGTTCTTTTTGCCCATAATGATGAAATGGCTTTTGGCGCTATACAAGCGATAGAAGAAGTTGGGCTGAAGCCGGGAGAGGACATTATCATTGTCTCGGTGGACGGCTCCCGCAAAGCACTTGAAATTCTGGCGAGTGGGAAAATCAACGCTGTGGTGGAATGTAACCCGCTGCTTGGTCCTCAGCTTATGCAGGCTACAAAAGAAATTATTGCAGGGCGTACACTCCCGAAGCGCATGGTGCCTCCGGAGGACATTTTTACACAGGAGAGTGCTGGACGGGAGATGTACAACAGGCGATTCTAGAACATGTGAAAAATTAGAACATTTTGGATGAAATTCAATTTACTTTAAATGGAGGTATCGTTTATACTGAACTCACCTTGAACTAAAAGCTCTTCTCTATGAGAAAGGACGTAGCGGATTACATACTTTTGAAAGCGCTTTTTTCGAGGGGTGAGAGTTCGATAAAGAGAGGGAGTGTAGAAGGTAGTATGCTGTGAATATATTATGAGGAGGTAATTTTATGTTCAAAGTTAAGCTGGCAAAGGCGGTAATATCTCTCGCACTTTTCGGTACCTTGTTTTCTATTCTGGGGGTGCCTGATGCTCGTGCTGCAGATGCAAGTTGTCCGAATGGTTATGTAGGTCTGACGTTTGATGATGGCCCATCTGGAAATACAACAAACATGCTTAACGCGTTGAAGCAGGCTGGCTTACGGGCAACGATGTTCAATGTTGGACAAAATGCACAAAATAATAAATCTCTGGTTTCTGCACAAGTAGCAGCTGGTATGTGGATTGGCAATCATTCCTATACACATCCAAACATGACTACATTGAACAGTTCTCAGATGTCGTCAGAGATTACTCGGACACAACAGACGATCCAGTCTATTACCGGAAGTTCACCTAAACTGTTCAGACCTCCTTACGGTGCGACAAATGCGACCTTGAAATCCGTTGTGAGCCAAAACGGTCTGAAGGAAGTACTGTGGAACGTAGATTCCCAAGACTGGAATGGTGCCAGCGCAACCCAGATTGTAGCAGCTGTGAATACGATGAAAAGTGGTGACGTTATACTAATGCATGATCAGTACCAGACGACACTTCAGGCCATTCCGCAGATTGCACAAAATCTGAAGAATCGCGGCCTTTGCTCCGGGATGATCTCATCAACTACCGGTCGGGCAGTCGCACCCGATAATAGCACTACTAATCCCCCGAGTAACGGAACAAAAGTGGAAGCTGAGAACATGACCAAAGGTGGACAATACACCGGCAATATCAGTTCTCCTTTCAATGGTGTGGTCCTTTATGCCAACAATGATTTGGTTAAATACACTCAGAATTTTGCAACGAGCACTCATAATTTCTCGCTTCGTGGAGCTTCAAACAATGCCAACATGGCTAGAGTTGATTTGAAGATTGGCGGACAGACGAAGGGAACCTTTTACTTTGGCGGAAGCGCTCCAGCGGTTTATACCCTGAATAATATCAGTCATGGGACGGGAAATCAGGTCATTGAGTTGGTTGTAACAGCCGATGACGGGACATGGGACATATATATCGATTACTTGGAAATACATTAACAAGCTTAGGTTGATTGAAACATAATGCACTATAATGAAATCCCGTTGGGTTGACCCAATGGGATTTCATTATGTTTTTTTTCCATTTTGTAACACAAAAGTGGAAGGAAAACATTTATAATGGATGAAATTGTATGTGAAGAATCTGGTTTCTATTGAAAAGTTTCATTGAATGGGAGTGAAATCATCAAATGATCATCATGATTAACGGAGCGTTTGGTTCGGGAAAAACTTCTGCAGCTGAAGCACTTCAGGCCTTAATTGCCAACAGTATGATCTACGATCCTGAAGAAATAGGTTATATGCTCAGAAAACTTCTCCCTGAGAATTGTAGAGAGGAAAGGGAACGTACGGATGATTTTCAAGATATCGATCTATGGAAAATTCTAACCGTAAAGACGGCAAAAGAAGTAAAGCAGAAATACAACAGACACTTAATTATCCCCATGACCATCTATAAAGAGGAAAACTTTAATTACATCTATAACGGGTTGAAAGAGATCGATCAGGACATTCATCATTTTTGCCTTACGGCTACAGAAGAGACGATTTATCATCGTTTGGCTAAACGTGGAGATGAGTATGGAGGCTGGCAGTATCAACAAGCACCAAAGTGTGTTGAAGCTTTCAAAGATGAAAAATTTCAAACTCGCATTATTACCGATCATCTGGAGACTAGTGAAATCATAGAACTCATATTGAGGAAGGTCCTATCCAAATAATTATCATTTTTTATTAAGGAGGATTTTAGGATGATGATTGTACATGTACTCTCAAGAAAAGAGTGGGAAGCCGCGTTGATCAATGGGATTTTAAAATAAAATCCAAAGTTATATGGGAAGATCTGTATAATGAAGGCAGGGAATATCCTCATATTTACGGTGAGTTAAATCTAGACGCGGTATTTCATACATACGATGAAGAAATGAACTGAAGAGGATGGAACCTAATTGACGACTGTGACTTTTGAAGAGGTAACCGAACAACACCTCCCTGAAATTAGAGAGATTTATAACTATTATGTAATGAATACAACGATTTCATTTCATACGGAGGAATTAGATCTTGATCAGATTAAATCCTCTGTGATGAACAAGGATACGCGGTATAAAACTTATGTAATTCTTGAAAACAATCAAATGATGGGTTATGTTCTGATCACCCAATATAAGAGTAAACAGGCATATGACATTTGTGGTGAAGTCACCATATATCTAAAGCCCGACATTTTGGGAAAAGGCTTGGGGAAACAAGCACTACGTTTTATTGAGAAGATTGCAAAAGAACAAGGGTTCCATACCTTAATTGCGACGATTTGCATGGAGAATACAAGAAGTAAATCATTATTTGAGAGAAATGGTTATGAACAATGTGCTCTGTTTAAAGAGATTGGATATAAATTCGATAGAAAGCTGGATATCGGAAGTTTCCAAAAGATATTGTAAGGAGAATAGAGAATGAGTAGAAACCTATATATTATATCTGGCCCCCCTGGAGTAGGGAAATCTACAACTTCCAAGCTGCTGGTTCAGACTTTAGATAAAAGTGCCTACATTTCTGGAGATGCGGTTAGTCACTTTCCGGTCAAAGGGCGAGGTAAACCCTGGCTTGATAAGGATACAAACGACTTAACTTGGAAAAATATATCTAGTCTAGTGAAAAACTTATTGGATTATAAATACGATGTAGTGCTGGACTATGTGGCCCTTCCGGAAGACATTGATGGATTAATGGCAGAATTAGCAGACTATCATGTTCGCATAATCTATGTTGTACTCATGGTTGATCGTCAAACCATTATTCGTAGAGACCGTCTAAGAGCAGAAGAATATCAAATGAAAGAAAGAAGTATAATACTGCTGGATGAGTTTGAAAATCATCCCGATCTGAAAGTAGATAACAAGCTGTATACTAATCATTTTACAGAAGCACAATTACCTGAAATAGTAAGTGGAATTATAAATAATGAGAAGTATCGATTGAAATAACTGTACTGTTATTATGCTTCGAATTGAAAATGATAAGAGGGTGAACAGATGAACAGAGGAATACGTTTTGAAATACCAAATGCCTATGGTCGCTTTCTTGGGGAGATTTTAAAACCAATGGAAGTATCTAATTTCGATTGGTTTATTGGTGAGGAGGAGTCCTATTTCGTTGTTGATGATACGTTAGGGGATGATCTTTTCCCGGATGTGATTATTGGTATGAATGGAGAAGAATTACAGAAAATTATTGATGACAACGAGTATTATTTAATATTTGCGAATTTAAAAGCATTTCCAAAAGGCTCACAAATAACAGATGTAATCACCTATGAAGATTATGTGGAGAGTGACTGTCAGATGGTTCTTCTTGTAATCGATAGTATTTACGTCACGGTTTATTGCAAAGATCTAGAAAAAGTCGAGGAATTATATAATCATATAAATAGACAGGGATTTGAATCTCTCGCATATTTAACGGATGAGAATGATACGAGGACAATACTATCGGTCTGGTGATAAAGAAACTTGGGATTAACTGCTAACGTTTGATAGACCATCCCATGCATACGTTGATATCCAGTAACATAGCGATTAGTTTAGGTTTTAAGCGCTAACGAACCTAATACGTCTTATTCGGGAATTTGAAACGCCCTCCGAAATCTAAGGAATCTGAGACACGCTATACCAGAAAAAATAGCCTTTTGTAGCGTTTTTGTCAGATGATTTTGAGAAATAAGATGTCTCATGTTCCTTACAATTCTAAAAGAGGACCTGAAGGCCGAATAAGATGTCCTGTGTTCCTTAGAAAATCGCCTGGCGATTCGCCAGCATCAGCCACCCTGAACTTTAGGGATTTTCGGACGGTAAGCTGGCACCCATCATCGTTTAATTTGCCTGAGTATGAAAACAGACTCTAGTCCGTTTCCCCATGATATTTGAATGTTTATGAATACGATTACATCTTATGAATGAAAAAGGAGTTGAGAGAAAGATGGAGACAGAACGACTTATATTTCGGAAATATACCAAAAATGATTTCGATTTACTTTTTGAGATGACTCGTGAGCCAAATATGATGAAATTTATAAGACATGGAGGACCCTGGACCAAGGAAGAAACCATGCAAAGCCTGGAAAAGTTCATCAACTGGAATAAAGATGATAAAGGGCTGTTCCTCGCATTTAATAAAGAGGATAACAAGTTAATTGGAACCTCTGGACTGATTCCTCAAATCATTGAAGGCAATGATGAGCTTGAAGTTGGTTACTGGGTTGTAGAGCAATACTGGGGAATGGGTTATGGTTATGAACAAGCAAAAGCGTGGAAAGAATATGGCATGGATCACTTGAAGCAGAAAAGATTAATATCGTTAATTCAACATGGCAATGTGGGTTCTATGAAAGTCGCGCAAAAGAATGGCATGAAACACGAGAAGGATGTAGACATAATAGGGAAAAATGTAGCAGTATACTCGATTGAGGTGAAGTGAATATGACTCCATTTCCTGAGCTAGAAACCAAAAGATTGCTGTTAAGAGAGATTAAACAGAGTGATTCCCAAGACATATTTCATATTTTTTCTTCAGATGAAGTTACAAGATTCTACGATGTAGAAAGTTTCACAACTATAAAACAAGCAGAAGAACTTATACAAAGGTGGAAAGAACGATTCGAAAATGGTCAGGTCATCCGCTGGGGAATTGCTTTGAAATCGGACAACAGAATTATTGGAACATGCGGATTTCATGGTTGGATGAAACAACATTATAAAGCTGTGATGGGATATGAGTTAGCACCGGAGTTCTGGCGGCAGGGTTACATGACCGAGGTAACTCGGAGAATCGTTGAATATGGATTTAAGAACCTTGAATTAAACAGAATTGAAGCATTTGTAGAGCCAGAGAACGCGGGATCAAGGAAGTTGCTTGAGAAAATTGGTTTCAGTGAAGAAGGCATATTGAAAGAACATTATTATTGGAAAAATCGATTTGTTGATAATGTCATCTATGCATTTTTGAAGAAAGAATATGTATGAGAATACGAATTATTGGATCTTGCGGTAGTGGGAAATCAACATTAGCCAAAGAATTGTCGGATAAATACGGTATACCTTCCTATGAATTAGACAATCTCATATGGGACAGAAGCGCCGAAAATCTGAGATATCCTGAAAGTGTTAGGGATGATTCGATCCAATCTATTATCAGTTCAGAGGCTTGGATTATAGAAGGAGTGCAGTGCAAAGATTGGACAATAAAGTCCATCCAGGAAGCGGATTTGATTTTTGTATTAGCTCCAAATGTTTTCATTAGAGATTATCGGATCATAAAAAGGTTTGTATTGTCCAGAATGGGTTTGCAACCGTGAAATTACAAGCAGTCAATCAAGAACTTATGCAAGATGATTGTGAAATGGAACCATCAATATAATATAGAAGAAGTTATGTGTACAATTAACAAAAACCGTAAGACTGCAATAATCACGAAGAATAAAAAACAAGTGATACAGTTGATTGAACATCATATGGAAGAGGTTGTAAGTGAGAGTGAAAAGAACGTTAGAATCAAACAAGGATTGTCGAAAGAGGAGATACAGTGGTGAATATAAAAATACAACCAGTCACACGAGAGAATTGGGAAGAAGCGCTGAAGATCTCTTTGTATGAACACCAAACGTCATTAGTTCCATCTGTTATTGAGGGGATCGCTTACGCCTATATAAAACCGTGGGATGAAGCATTTGATCCTTACGTACTTGAGATTGATGGGAAGGTATTTGGTTTCTTTTATCTAAGTTATACGCCAGATAGTACAGATAATTACTGGATTGGTGGTTTTCAAATCGATCAATCCTATCAAGGCAAAGGAATGGGAAAGCGCGCTATAAGAGCCATTCTAGATTACATTACAAAACAGCATCCGGTATGCAAGGTTATTTCATTAACGGTTGAACGTGATAACGAAATAGCACAGAATTTGTATAACAGTATGTCTTTCATTAGTGAGAATAGAACCAATTCAGATGATGAAGTGATCTACAGGTTGGAAATAAAATGATAGACTCAACATTTCAGAGGGCAATATATCTTTGTTAACCAAAAGCAAGGATTGGTTGCGGTATTCACAACGATTATATCCGATGATAGCTTGTTACCACTTCAATGGTTTAACAATTATATATTGAAAGAATAGTTGCTTATGGGAGAGATAACATGGGCCACTGGTTTGATCTAGATGAACTTGATCCGGAGTTAATCAAATTTGCAGTTGTGATCGCTAAATACAAAAATAAATTCATCATTATAAAAAATAGGAAAAGAGGAGGTTGGGAGATCCCAGGAGGCAACAAAGAAATAGGGGAAACCATTTTACACACGGCAAGTCGAGAACTCTATGAAGAGACAGGGGCAGTACACTTCGAATTAATACCTTATGGTGTATATGAATGGAATGGGAGCTTTGGTATGGTTTCTTATGCTGAGGTTAAATTGCTGGAGAGCTTACCGGAGTCTGAAATCGATGAAATAAAGCTTGTGGATGTATTACCTGAAGGCATGAACTTCGGAGATATGTTTTATCGTTTCTCAGACAGATGGGATGGACTCGAGAACCATAAGCTTAAGAAATACACTATCGAAATAAATCATTTGAATGAGTTACCTGAAATTGAAATAAGCTGATTTAAGTATCACGAAAGAACAATAGCCGTTCCAATGGATATGTCAAAACTAATTGAAGAGAACAAGGAATACACTATTTTGTACGATAAAAGGGTCTTTGATAAATACAGACTTCGATCAATAAAGCCATAGGATCTTAGAAATAACATGGGGAAGGAGAGATGCAACAATCATGATAACGTTAGAACGTTGACCCTTGATGATGTGAATCAGCTGCAGGAAATAGATCGCTCGGAACATATTGATCTCATTTATGAAATGAGAGAGAACCGATTGGTTGAACTTGAACAAAATCATGAATGCTCAAACTGGGATGAGATGCTTTTGAAAGAGATTCAAAATCGATATGTGTACGAATTAGAACAAGGTAGCATGGCATATGGCGCGTTTGCTGGCGATCAATTAATCGGATTTGGAGTACTGGCACATCAATATAGAGGAAAAGAACGAAATCAATTACAAGTTGACTTGATGTATGTCTCACGCGGGTACAGAAGACAAGGCGTTGGAAAACGTATTCTAAACGAGTTAGGTGAAGAGGCTAAGAAACGTGGTGCACAGTATCTGTATATCTCCTCCACAGAGACGAAATCAGCGGTATCCTTTTATAAAAGTCAGGGCAGTCAGATTGCAAGCGAGATTGATCAAGAACTTTATGACAAAGAGCCGAACGATATACATATGATAAAGGAGCTGGGCACATGACAACGGTTGGGATACTCGGAACCATTCATATGTATCGTTGGAGCCGATCACAATTACATCTTCCAAGAAGAGCTGATGATAGAACCCGTTGAATTGTTGTATCCGTTACGATAAAGGAACCGTTGGTAGAATTACAAATGAAACTTATTATTTAAGGAGCATTACATGCGCAAAAAAATACGTAAAACACTCAAGTACAGCATATTCAGTATTATTTTAATAGTTATAGTAGCTCTGATATTTCCCACATGGACACCCAAAATTAAAGGTGAAAACAGTATCAGCATGTTAGAGCAGGTCGAAATTAACGGTACAGGACATGAAGTCATGATCAGGGGTGTTGATCGGACTAACCCTATCCTGATTTTTGTGCATGGCGGGCCGGGATGCTCGGAGATTCCATACGTAAGGAAGTATCAGAAAGAGCTTGAGCAACACTTCACGGTGGTGCATTACGATCAACGTGGGAGTGGAAAGTCCTATCACTTTTTTGAAGATTACTCGAATCTCACAACAGATGTATTAGTAGATGATTTGTTAGCGTTAAGGGATTATGTATCTAAGGAGTTAGGTCAAGAGAAGGTTATATTAATCGGTCATTCATTTGGTACATACATCGGGATGAAAGCTGCGGCTAAAGCACCTACTCAGTTTCACGCTTATATAGGGATTGGACAGATGGCTAATACACTTCAGAGCGAACTGGAAAGTTTGGAGTACACGTACGAGCAAGCGAAACAAGCCGGTAATGAAGATGATGTTAAAAAACTGGAGCTAATCCGCAGCTCGATCGAGCAAGGAAAGGAACTTACGCCTAGAATTTTGTTGCAAAAGTACGGTGGTGCAGCCAGACTCATCAACGAGAATAGAGATTATATTTCAGGATTCCTTTTAAATCCCGAATATAATGGGCTGGATATGATTCGCTTTTATTCAGGGATGTTCAGTTCACAAGACATCTTACTGAGGGAAGCATTTGATCAAAATTTACCTGATATTGTTGATCATCTGGAGATTCCTACCTATTTTGTAACGGGTAAATATGATTATATGACCACTGCAAATGCAGCACGTGATTATTTTGACGTATTGGATGCACCGATCAAAGACTTCATTGTATTCAACGAGTCGGCGCATTACCCACAGCTTGAAGAGAAAGAAAAATTCGTAAAGTGGTTAAATGAGCTATTTTAATATGCATTGAGAGGAGCAAGATCATATTGTTAAATGAATTCATTGAGCTTGAAGAAGAGAGTGATGAGAGTTACCGGTGTTACACTCTGCAAAATACTGTGCAAATATTTAAACATTGCATACAGGATGAGGATTTAAATGACGTTCGAATATATGTGTCTACTAATATACCGTTAGATTCAGTTGTTCATAATATAGAAGACTACATTAAGTGGTTTTCAACTTGTGAGACTGTCTTTCGAGATTATTATGAGAATGAACTTCAGGAAAAAGTACATCAGAATTGGTTTAATGAGATTGAAGTCTATCGTGTGGATATCACATTTAACAGTATAGCCGATTACGGCGCAACAATATCTTACGGAGATCATATTTTGCGCGATCACATTATGATTATTGATTTTGATAGAGAACAAATCCAAGCAATCCACTTAAACGGATAGATGGATTATTTTGTAGTAAATAGTCACAAAAAACAATAAAGATATCGCTTTATTTTCCATAAATGTGTTATTATGTTGGTGTTGGACGAAGAATTCATTTGTTTGATCGATAGAGAGAGGAGGCACGTATTCTCGAATCATTCAATCTGTATGCATAGATTAACTGCACTGCTTGTTAAAAATAATAGAATAAGCGGAGGTATGGTTATGTTCAAAAAATGGAAGAAATTTGGCATCAGCAGCTTGGCACTGGTATTAGTGGCTGCGGTAGCCTTTACGGGATGGAGCGCTAAAGCATCAGCAGCGGACGCTTCGCAAATAGTGTCTGAGATGGGTGCAGGATGGAATCTCGGCAATCAGCTGGAAGCGGCGGTGAACGGTACACCGAATGAGACAGCTTGGGGCAATCCTACGGTAACTCCAGAGTTAATCAAAAAGGTAAAAGCGGCAGGCTTCAAATCCATTCGTATTCCCGTTTCCTATTTGAGTAACATTGGAAGCGCTCCCAATTATACAATCAATGCGGCATGGCTGAATCGAATTCAGCAAATCGTGGATTATGCGTACAATGAAGGTCTGTATGTGATCATCAATATTCATGGTGATGGGTTTAATTCCGTACAGGGTGGATGGCTACTCGTGAATGGTGGCAATCAGACTGCCATTAAGGAAAAATATAAGAAGGTGTGGCAGCAGATTGCCACCAAGTTTAGCAACTACAATGACCGTCTTATTTTCGAATCCATGAACGAAGTATTCGATGGTACCTATGGCAATCCAAACTCGGCCTATTACGCCAATCTGAACGCATACAATCAAATCTTCGTGGATACGGTTCGTCAGACTGGAGGTAACAACAATGCCAGATGGTTGCTGATTCCAGGCTGGAATACCAATATTGACTACACTGTTGGTAATTATGGCTTTGCTCTTCCGACAGATAATTACAGATCCTCGGCTATTCCTAGTTCGCAGAAGAGAATCATGATCTCGGCACATTATTACTCTCCGTGGGATTTTGCAGGTGAGGAAAACGGTAATATCACACAGTGGGGTGCAACTTCTACGAATCCTGCCAAGAAGTCTACTTGGGGACAAGAGGATTATCTTGAATCGCAGTTCAAGTCCATGTACGACAAATTTGTGACTCAGGGCTATCCCGTAGTGATTGGTGAGTTCGGTTCCATTGATAAAACGTCCTATGATTCCAGCAACAATGTATATCGTGCTGCTTACGCCAAAGCAGTTACAGCAAAAGCCAAGAAATACAAAATGGTTCCTGTTTATTGGGATAACGGGCATAACGGTCAACATGGATTCGCCTTGTTTAACCGTTCAAACAAAACCGTGACGCAGCAAAATATCATTAATGCCATCATGCAAGGTATGCAATAAATTACTGTCTGGCTGTATCCGTGTAAACGGCGTGTTCCTGTAAAAGGGACATGCCGTTTTTTTGTGCTACCGGAGATGAAGATGAACAACATTTACCAATGCATTTTACATAAGCCACATACAGAATTCATTAAATCCCACAATAGCTTTTATATACTTAATTTGCTTGATATAGCGAACTAAAAGGACTAGGTGGTAGACAGAATGTTAAAAAAACGTGATTTGCAGGAATGCCTTTCACTGTACAGCTTAATGATGGACCCCGCAGTTTCTCCTTACGTTCGTTATCAATGCCAATCGTATGAAGAATATCTATTCCTGACCAAACAATTGATGGTCGAAGAAGAGCAAAAGACAGTGATTTCCCGAACGATTTTGAATGAAACAGGGCAGCCTATTGGTACCATTGATCTATATCATATTGAGCATCAAACCGGTTTTTTAGCCACATGGATTGGTTCACCGTTTTTTGGAAATGGGTATAGCCAAAGAGCCAAATCAGCCTTTTTTGTTGAATTGTTTCTGGAACATGGGATTGAAACGGTATTTATGAAGATACGCAAGCAGAATATAAGATCCAGAAAAGCGGTACAAAAACTGCCTTATGTGAAATTAGCGAATGATGTGTATCCAGATGTATATCAACGGATTAATATGAATGAACAGATGTATGATCTGTATTATGTTGAACGATCAGCCTTTTTCGAAAATAGTATGGATCTGCACCAAGTGGTAGCTACGTAACTTATTCAGAGAGCGTCAACAGCGGCGTCAGTGATGACGCCGCTATTTGATATGATGATATAGAACGGACCGTGAATATAACATGCAGGAATATAGACTAGAGAATCGAAAGACATTAAGTAGATAACCTCATAAAAAGTGGATGGTTAATTAAGGAGGCATGAAATGAATAATATTAACAAGATTTTGGGTGTAGTCCTCATGCTTGGCAGTGTGTTTATTACAACGATGGAGAGAATTTCAATACGAGTATCTGTCGCTATAGTAGAAGCAGGATACGCTTCAGGAGGGACGAACGTACCCCAGTTCGCTCAGATGAACGAGCATCCAACAGGTTTACTCGTATACTTCATGTTTTTTGTTGGATTCATACTATTGGTGGCGGGATTCCCCGGGAGTTATAAGAAAAATCGTAATCATGGGTATAACAAGGAAGTTTAGCTTGAGGAGGGATGAAAGTGGCCCAACAGGAGGAAGTGTTATCGGGAGGTAATGTGAATCAGGTCGTCAGAATAGGTGAGACGGTTCGACGGCATACGAAACCAAATCCATATGTGATTGAATTGCTTTTACATCTCGAAAAAGTTGGTTATGATCATGCCCCTCTATTTCTGGGAATAGATGAACAGGGGAGAGAAACGCTCTCTTACCTTGAAGGCATCGTTCCAGGCAATGACTACCCTGATCTAGAAGAGTATATGTGGTCAGACGAATCTTTGATTGAAGTCGCAAAACTGTTGAGGAGTTACCATGATGCGACCGTTGGATTTACAACAACATCAGTTTCAACGAACAGATATCCAGGCATAACAGAAGATGAAGTTGTATGTCATAACGATTTTGCGCCGTATAATGTGGTGTACAAGGATGGCCGTCCTCAAGGCATTATTGATTTTGATATGGCGGGTCCGGGTCCGCGAATGTGGGATATCGCCTATGTCTTGTATACATCCGTTCCACTCGCAAATTTCTCACCAGAGATGGACGGAAAGGGTGTAATGCCATACGTCAGCCAGGCACACGGAACTGTTCGAAAAGAACGGATTGCCTTATTCATGGCTACGTACGGGCTGAGTGTTCCAGCAGATTTGAAGGATTGGGTCATATCACGTATCCGTTTCATGTGTAAAACACTGACTGATCGTGCGGCTGATGGAGATGTCGCTTTTATGAAGATGGTCGAAGAGGGTCATCTGGCCCACTATGAGAAAGAAGTCATTTTTCTTGAAAACCATTGGGATGAATGGGTTTGAAAGGTAATGCTAATGGACCGCGTGATAGCCTACGGGCTGGACAGCGGTTTTTTTTGTGTCTATCTTCGAATCCCTATAAATTCCTTTCTAATCATTTTCAACAATTGTGATCAACAATACAGCAATATAGTTCAGATTAGATCGAAATAACTGTGATACAATTCATTGTAAAGCGCTATCATTGTAAATTATTAAACTATATTGCTTTTTATATTCTGGGAAGGGAGATCTTACTGATGCTAACCATACACACCCCGACGAATATTGCTTTGCAGGAAAATGAAGTTTATGTGCGATCAGAAGCAGATAATTTTCAGGATGAATGGCCTGTTCATACGCATAATGGGTATGAGATACATTATTTTATTCAAGGAGATGCAACCTTTTTAATCGGTGACCGAATATATAAGCCGCTGCCTGGAGATATGTTTATATTCAGAGGCGGTGTGCCCCACCGAATCAATCCTTCAAGAGAAATGGTGTACAAGCGAAGTTTTGTCAATTTCACGGAATTATTGCTTTTGGACATGCTTGCTGTCAGTCAGTTAGAGAATCTGATGTCCATATTCCGTCATCCCAATGGGTTATTGGTGCATTGGCCTCCGGAGGAGCGTGAGTATATCACAGCTATATTTAAGGGAATCAAGGAGGAGATGGGGGCAGGAAATACAGGGTACAAAACAATGGTCAAATTAAGTCTTACCCAATTGCTACTGCGGATTTACCGGAAAACAACCAGTGAGCAATCCGCCAATCCTATCTTATGTTCTTCCCAGAAGCAAACAAGCGTAAGCCGGGTTCTTCATTATTTAAACCAGAACTACACGGAGAATGTTTCATTGGATGAACTGTCCAAAACACTCCATTTGAATAAATACTACATTTGTCACTCTTTCAAAGAGACGACGGGATATACCATAAGCAATTATGTTATACGGAAAAGAGTTGCAGAGGCCAAAAAATTGTTGCTGTCTACGGATGCACCGATTTTGTCCATATCTGAGACGCTAGGTTTTAACACACCTGTATATTTTAGCAGGGCCTTTAAACAATATGTGGGTGTATCACCACAGTTATTCCGTAAAAGTGAATTGCTCAACGAAGCCAAAATTCATTAGAACCTTCCAAGGAGATGTTGATATGACAAGAAGAACAACGTTTAAGCTCATCACTAGCATGGTATTGGTCATGTTACTCATCGTATTGACTGCTTGCGGAAATTCAGGTACCAATGCTAATCCAAAACAAACAACCCTGGATTTCCTGTGGTTCTCTGACGGAAAAGAAGGAGAAGTCATCAAGGAAATCATTAAAGAGTATGAGCAGACCAATACCAAGATTAAAATCAACCTGATTGAAGTTGGCTTCAAGGATATCCAAACCAAATTAAAAACAATGTTATCCGGTGGAAAGCCACCTGCCTTGAGCCGGGTCACGGATACCGGATCATTTGCTAATCAGGCGGTTGATCTGACACCTTACGTGGACAATGCGGACCAATTCGAGGATCAATTTATTGACTCACTTAAACCTTATTATGTTATTAATGATAAGCTGGTAGCGGCGCCTATGGATGTTACAGCGAATGGGCTTATTTATAACAAAACCTTATTTGATAAAGCGGGCGTCAAAGTACCGACCTCTCCTGACCAGGTATGGACGTGGGATGAATACACAGCTGCGTTAAAAGAGGTTATGGACAAAGGCGGAGCACGTTATGGCATGGTATGGGATGTCACACCGCATAGATGGTCCACTCTTTTGTATCAGAATGGCGGAAGCATCTTAACAGAGGATGGCACTGCAGCAGCGATTAACAGTGAAGCCGGAATTCGTAGCATGGAGCAGTTCAAGCAGCTTCATCAAGAAGGAATCATGCCCGAATCCGTATGGCTCGGAGGGGAAAATCCGAACAACCTGTTCCGTTCCGGGACGGTGGCTACCCACTGGGCTGGCAACTGGATGATCAGCAATTACAAGGATATCACTGATTTTGAATGGGGAGTCACCTACATGCCAAAAGGAACACAACGTTCTTCCGTACCAGGCGGGAAGTTTCTGATGGCATTCAAAGGCAGCGGATATGAGCAGGAGGCGGCAGAATTTATTGAATACTTAACGTCCAAAGAAGTGAATTCAAAATATAACCAAGAATCATTGTTTATGAGTCCACGGAAGGACAGCTCTGTATTGAATTATGAATTCGGCAAGGAAATGTTTGAAATTTTCGCAGATGAACTGAAGAACAGTTCGCCTCTTGCAGCTAATGACTGGTCCAGACAGACCATTATATCCAAAATTTCAACGGACCTAAAAAATAATATTGTTGAGGTTTTATCCGATAAGGCAACTCCGCAGGAGGCATTGGATCGAACAGCCAAGCTGATTAACGAGGCTATTGGCAGTCAATAAACGTAAAGCCATGTGGTTAATTCGTATACGGGGGCTTAGCGATTCCTGTAAAGCCTCCCTTTCGAATAACGCATAAGGAAGGGGCAAGCAGATGAGTGAAGGACAACGATTAAACAAAAATACGCTGGCAAAACAGAACAGGAAGCTCATTATTGCTCCTTATCTGTTTATACTACCTAACCTCCTGATCTTTGGAACTTTTATCGTATTTCCCTCTTTATTGGGCCTCTATTATTCCTTCCATGTCTATGATGGATTGAACCCAATGAAGTTCAACGGGCTGGATAATTATATCAAAATTATAGGGGATCGGGAATTTTGGTCGACCATCGGACGAACGGGGATTTATGCAGCGATTGTTGTCCCGCTAATATATGCAGCAGCGTTAGGCATTGCTTTGCTGCTTGCGCGCGAGATTAGAATGCGCGGGTTCTTCAGGGCCGTATTTTACTGGCCGACCATGATTTCTTACATTATCGTTGGATTGACCTGGAAGTGGATTTTCGGAGATTCATTCGGCATCTTGAATCATCTGTTAACCGTGGTTGGTGTGGAACCTGTTGGTTTTTTAACTTCTTCCTTTTGGGCAAATACGGCTGTAATCATCGCGACAGTGTGGTCACGTGCAGGCTTTTTCATGGTCATTTTTATCGCGGGTTTGCAGGCTATACCTACGGATTATTATGAGGCTGCCCGCTTGGACGGGGCAACGGGAATAAAGGTGTTTCGATATATTACGCTCCCGTTGTTGAAGCCCACAAGTTTGCTTGTTGTTATGCTGACTCTGATTGACGCGTTCAAAGCATTCCCACTTATGTTTGCGCTTACAGGTGGTGGGCCGGGCAAAGATACCACCTATATTGTTCAATATATTTATGAGATTGGCTTTAACAGACAGGAGCTCGGTCTAGCCAGTGCCATGTCGGTGATACTGTTTATCCTTATTGGTGGATTCTCGGCTCTGCAATTCCGTCTATCGAAAGGAGGGGCTACGTAATGGTAATGAAGCCTATGGTCAAAATCTTCATCTACAGTCTGTTAAGTGTTGCCGCAGTGGTGTGGCTCCTGCCTGTCCTGTGGGTCGTGATTTCTTCTCTGAAAACGAATAGTGATCTGTACAGCTTCCCTCCCAAGTTGTGGCCGCAACCCGTCACCTTTGAGCATTTCAAGGAGGCATTCAGTAAAGGCGATTTTGGCTTGTATTTTATGAATAGTACGATCGTAACTGTAAGCTCAACGCTGCTACTGTTATTGATTAACTCCATGGCAGGTTTTGCATTGGCGAAATATCGCTTCCGCGGAAGCGCGATCATATTAATTGCTTTTGTCTCAACACTCATGATTCCGATTGAGGTAATTATGATCCCAATATTCAAGGTGCTGAGTGCACTGGGGCTTTATAACAGTCTGCTCGCGATTATTATCCCGCCAGCAGCAACCCCAACAGGTGTGTTCCTTATGCGGCAGTATTTGTTGTCCGTACCGGACGAGCTGCTGGAAGCTGCCCGGATGGATGGAGCTGGCGAATGGAAAATTTACTGGAGCATTATTCTTCCGATAGCGAAGCCGATTCTTGCGGTGCTCGCAATTTTCTCCTTCATGTGGAGATGGGATGATTTTGTATGGCCGTTAATTGCGATTAGTGATCCATCGAAATATACGATTCAGCTTGCGCTCTCTAATTTTATTGGAGAATACAACGTGGATTGGGGAAGTTTGCTTGCGATGTCCGTCATCACGATGCTTCCGGTACTCATTGTTTTTATGGTTTTCCAGCGGTATTTTGTCAGCGGTATGATTACTTCAGGAATGAAAGGATGAGTTGAATGTCAGATACCACCCGGAGTGGGATGGATACCTTGAATTATAAACCTATGAAATTAGGTCACAATCAGGTCATTAATCATTGGATGATCAGCGGCATATATACGAAGCCTGTTGCCTTTGTTCCAACAACGATGGAGGGAGATATTAATGATTGGCTTATTGATGGTTTTGCCATTCATGAGAATCCATGCAGAAAGGAATTTGTAGAACATAGGAGAACGCAGCCTGTGAAGCGATTTTTTGATCAATGGAGCGAGTTTCCTAGCCCGGGAGACGACTTCGTTGGAGAAGAGAACGGAATGCCTTGGGCACTGTATTCTCCTTGGAATAATCCACGTGTGGAGCAATCAGGATTTTGGTTTGTACCGACACATCTGCGCAGTTACGCGGCGACAAGACTCATTTCTCCGACTGCTCATACCGCCTCTTTGCGGATTAAGACCTATGGCAGTCTGACGTTGTGGGTGAATGGGGAAATGGTAACGGATTTTGCGCCACTCATGCGTAACAAGGAGCAGGAAATCGTAATTAAAGCTGAACTTGTAGCTGGAATTAATGAGATCTATGCCTGCTGGGAGGATCTGGCTGAGCGGGATACCATGTATGCCTTTGCGTTGGAATATCTGGGCGACGAGGAATTGGTGATTTCCCTGCCTATTGCTCCTCATTTGGCGGAGTCTGTAAAATCCGCAGAGCAAGCCCTCGAACAGGCTTATTTTCCTTCGGATCTCTTCAGAGGTGAGCAGATTAAGCTCAAGCTGCCGCTTCCCTTGCCGGATATCGTTAGAGAGGTTGATATTCAGTATGGCAATTTTTTTGACGGTACCGAAAACAAGACGATACACATCGCCGAAAAGGAAACGGACTTGGTCCTGGCACATACGAATCAACTCGGTCATCATTACGTATATTTCACGCTGGCTATTTCAGTTTCAAATGTTGTACTAACCAAGAAGTTTGGCTGCCAATCCTATGATACGAGCTATGATGAGGCAGCTCAGCAAGCTGCGGATATTGAAGCCCGCAAATCCTTGGCTCTGCGATGTATTGCCGAGAAGGGCAGTCCCAATATTCATAAGGCCATTGCCATGCTCAAAACAGGAGGTAATCTGCAAGAAGCGGAGAACATTTTGCTTGAGGGTGTGGAAGGGATTGAGCAACGGAAGGATTGCAGTGACTTCTATCTGGTGGGACTGTTCCGTCTTTGGAGAGATGAGCGAAATAGCGGTCTGTTTAGTGAATCGTTCTGGGATCGGGTGAAAGCAAGTATTCTGGGCTATCGGTATTGGATTGATGAACCTGGCGATGATGTGATGTGGTTCTTCAGTGAGAACCATGCCTTGTTGTTCCATACCAATGAACTGTTAGCCGGACAGCTGTTTGGAGATGAAACGTTCAGCAACAGTGGTGAATCCGGTGAAGTACACCGTCAAAAAGCAGAGCAGAGGCTTGCATTATGGTTTGAGCGCTTTTTGGATGAAGGATTGGCAGAATGGAATTCGAGTGCATACATTCCGATTGATGCGGTTGGGTTGTTGCATATCTATGAATTTGCCCATAATGAACAGCTCAGACAGCAAGCCAAAAAGGCAATGGACCTATTATTCTATTATATTACCGTTCAGATGCATCAAGGAGTCTTGTCCACAACGTTTGGGCGCAGCTATGAGAAGGAACTGCTGGGTGGTTATGCAGCGGGAACCACTTCAATGTGCTGGATCGCTTATGGCGTTGGCAATGTAAACAATTATTCAATAAGCAATGTTGCCTTGAGTTTATCGGATTACAGCCCTCCAGCAGCATATCAGGAGCATCTGTTGCTTGGGGACAATCAGCAGTTGGTGTTCGCTAATCAGCAGGGCAAGGGAGGTTACGCCAAGCTCTATCATTGTCGGACCAGGGAATACTCCTTATCCTCAATCATTCGCTTTCGTCCAGGCAAGCCAGGTTATCAGGAGCATGTCCAGCATTTATCTCTGTCACCTGAGGCGCTGATCTGGGTGAATCATCCGGCAGAAATATACAAGCATGGGGATGGTCGACCTTGCTTCTGGGCTGGGAATGGGATATTGCCCGATGTTGTTCAGCATGAGGGGATCGCTTTGATGATGTTTGATATTCCTGCGGATCACAATTCTGACTGGACACATGCTTATTTTCCTACTCACTCCTTCACGGAATGGGTAAGGCATGAGAACTGGCACTTTGCCCGTTTGGATAAGGGTTATGCAGCTATATATGCGGCCAACGGGACGAGTATGGAGAGCAGCGGGGTGACAAGAAAACGTGAGCTTATTTCACCTGGCTTGCGTAACGCCTGGATTATAAGAGCAGGAAGCGAACAGCAATTCGGGTCATTTGACGCTTTTATCAACCAAGTTCGTTCTGCAAGCCCGCAATTCGATAATCAAGCTTTAACTCTCACTCTAACAGACCCGGTATATGGTCCAATTCAATGGGGAATGAACAAGCCTTTTCTTATTAAAGAAGAGGAAATTATACACGAAGGTTATGGAGTGAAGGGACAACTGAAGTTACTGGACATGGAGCGCTGAATCGTGTGTAAGAAACCAAGGGAGTGATAACCAACATGCTGAATCAAATGGTGCTGCAGGAGAGAATAAGCAAGGTATCCCAAGCGATGGAGTCTATGAAAAACACAAGCATCAATGAACAGTTTCCCATCGGACTAATCGACATACATCTATGGGAATGGCCGCAAGGTGTCGGTCTGTATGGCTTGCTTCAGCTTCATGAGGCAACGAAAGATCCCAAAGTGCTAGAATTTCTGGAATCATGGTATAATGCAAGGCTGATGGAAGGGTTACCGGAAAAAAATGTGAACACCTGCGCTCCGCTCCTTACTTTGATCTCATTATGCGAGCTGACCGGAAACAAGGAGTACGAACAGGTCTGTGAGGAGTGGAGCAGTTGGATCATGGATGGACTGCTGCGAACCGGAGATGGTGCGTTTCAACATATGATCACGGGAGATGCCAATGATGGTCAAATTCTGATTGATACCCTGTTTATGACGGTGCTATTTTTGGCCAAGGCAGGGGTATACTTCAAGAAACCCGACATGGTGGAAGAAGCCAAACGACAGTTCCTTGTGCATATCAAATATCTATATAACAAGAAAACCGGATTGTTCTATCATGGCTGGGATTTCAATGAAAATCATAACTATGGTGCTGTTCATTGGGGAAGAGGCAATGCATGGTATACGGCGGGAGTTATGGATTTCCTGAATATCATTCCGATCGAAGACGGGCTAAAGGCATATCTGTTGGATACAGCAACCGCTCAAGTCAGAGCACTGAGCAAGCTTCAAGGTGAGGATGGCATGTGGCACACTGTGCTGGATGATCCAACCTCTTACAAAGAAACCTCGGCAACGGCAGCGATTGGATACGGCATTCTCAAGGGAATCCGGTATGGATACCTGGATGAATCCTATCGCCAGAATGGCTTGAGTGCGCTTGAAGCGGTGTTGAAACAAATTGATGATAACGGAGTTGTACAGCAGGTGTCCTATGGTACACCTGTGGGGCAGGATGCTCAGTTTTATAAAGATATAGCGATCAGTCCGATGGGATATGGACAAGCACTTACGTTGTTTATCCTGATTGAGGGCTTGCGGGCTCCAACCGCCGAATAGAAAAAGGTGGACTTTGTGTGGAGGATAGGGGATACAGTTTCCTGTATCCTCCTTTTTGTTTTAGTAAGCTCGAATCTCGATTAATTCCGCATATCTGCTGCCATTTGTGGCATCAATTATGATTCTCAGAGCCTTAGCTGACATAGGGACATCCAGGGAATGAATAACTTTTCTTTTGTGATTTTCTTGAACACTTGCGACTTGTGTCCATTCGCCAGCAGGAGTCAGTACCTCCACGTGATAATCACACACCAGCTCAGGCATCACACGGAATGTTGTGTGATGGTGATGTAAATTAACCAGATCCTCGTTCACATCATCATTAAACGTCAAGTGCAACTCAGCCAAGGTTTGTGGCTCTTTCCATGTCAGTTGCACCCATTCAGGATTGCCAGACTGCATCGGCTGCGACATCCACTGTTGCGGCCCACCGTAAGGGCGATGATAACCGTTAATCGTGTTGTCCGCTGAATATGCCGAAGTCTCAGAGAGGGTACGACAGCAGAATGGCTGACGCGCCAACCCCTGCATGGACCATAATACGACAGGCTGATCCTTGGCATGATCCTCCAGATTTTTGGACACGTGGTTTTCTTCTGTTTTGAAGAAGATCAGCACCCCGCTGTGTGCTTCTGTCGAATGGTAGAGTGAGACGGCTTTATTGGAGCGGATGATTATAAAAGCATTCTGCGGTTCTTCCGGTCGCCATTCGAGCGGCAGCTTCACCCACTGCGCAGTTCCTGTTGTAACGTTAACAGTCGCCGTAACTTGTAACGAATGCGGGACGTAGTTCTCCTTACGCCCCGTATCCCACAGCTCTACCGTCAGTGCGGTATCGCTGGATGCATCCAGCAGTAGCTCCAGGCCGCTGAGCACTGGATGCACAGGCAGCAACAGGGCGACATCTGTACCCAGCGGGTACGTCTCGCCAGGCTGCTCAAGGGCGATGCCCGTCAGCGTGCTGGAGGCTGTAACCCGGGCACGCCGGGCCAGATCCAGCTCATCGTGGCTGCGCACCCCGATGATGGAAGCGTCCTGCCGCAGCAACGTCTGCTGCAGGACCGCCAGATGCCTCGCGTGTAGCTCGCGCGGCGACACCCCCATGGACGCGCAGAGCGCCGCGCCCGTACCCGCGGCTTCGCCGATGACCGCGCATGTTGCCATGACGCGCGTTGTGCCGAAGGCGACATGTGATGCACTGATGTCGCGCCCGGCCATGAGCATATTCCGCACATTTGCGGAATACAGCGAGCGGAACGGCACGTGATATACGCCATCGGCATGCATATGCTTCGAGCCACTCGCTTCGGCGTACATGCCCTGCGGGGGATGCAGGTCAATGGACCAGCCGCCAAAGGCAACGGCATCCGGGAACTCCCGCTGGCTGATAATATCGTTCTGGGTGAGCACATAGTCACCCGTGAAGCGGCGGTACTCCCTTTTGCCAGGTAGCGAACCAATCCACTCCAGCGTCATATGATCTGCATCAAACTTGCCGGAGTTCTTGATATAGTCCCAGATCCCGTAGATCACGGACCACAGTTCATCACGGATCAGCTCATTGTCATGAACGGTGTCATGTTCACCGCCCCATTCAATCCACCAATAATGACAACCGGAATCCCCGCTGCGAATGACCCGGCGAATCGGAATGCTGGTCTGTGTAATATCCTTGGCAAAAGAAGGCGGGATATAACGGACAGGCGCACCAGCATCCTTGGTATAAAAGAGGAGTGTACTGCCCAGCGTGATCTGATCAGCCACCTCTGGTGCCCACTCTTCGCCATACTCGCTGCGGGCTTCCCGGCCGAGTGCAAACTTGGCTCCAGCCAGAAAGCCTACCAATCCATCACCCGTACAGTCCAGATAGATCTGACTTTCGAATCGGATTTTGCGCTCAGAACCCATCATCCAGCCAGTGACAGAGGTGATCTTTCGTTCATCCCCATCGCCAGTAGCCTCGACTTCATGTACATCCGTGTTCAGGTACAGGCTGATGTTGGATTCAGCTCGAACGGCTTCCAGAATGATCAAGTCCCAGAGATAAGGGTTGCCCTCTGGATTACGATACTGATTCTCTACAAATAGTTCTCCCATGATGCCCGTCTCGCGGGCATAGCGGTTAATTCCGTGGGCGGTGGCACCGCACACCCAGACCCGAACCTCGCTGCTGGAATTGCCGCCAAGCACGGGGCGGTTCTGCACCAGCGCCACCTGCTGCCCCATGCGGGCAGCGGCTATCGCGGCGCATACACCAGCAAGTCCTCCGCCGATGACGGTGATGTCGTATTGTACATGTTCTTGTTTCATATCTGTGACCTCCTTAACTGAAGTTAGATCCACCTTGACTCCAACTACATATCTATAATTTCATCTTAGATTTATATATTCACTTTTTAAATGCACTATACTATCATCAAACATATACTTTATTTCACAGAAAGGGTGGTCAAGTCATGGAGCTGCTTAACCACATCTACTGGAAGCAAAAAGGGGAATTTGCTCTTACGGAAGATATCTATACGACTTGGGTGGCTTTTGCCGTCGAAGAGGGAATATTCCATTATGAGATTGGGGGTCAGATCGGAGAAGCGAGTTTTGGCGATCTGGTGCTGTGCCCCCCGGCGGTTCCTTTTCGGCGGACAGTCATTACCCCGCTGACATTTCACTATTTACAGTTTAGCAGTAGCCTGGAGGAGGAGGAGTTTCTGCCACCAGCCGGAAAATCGCTGATTAATGACACGAAGCGGTTAGCCTCGACGTACGCTTATTTACGTCAGGACAGTGAGGAGAATAAGGAGGAAGTTGCCCGTTGGAAGACACATTTTATGATGGATTTGTGGCAGTTGTATCAGGTGGAACGCAGACAGAATCGCTTAAAGGAGCGGAGATTTACCGAAGACGCACGAATGGCTGAAGCGGCAGCGCTGCTGGAGGAGCGGGCGGAAGAGGAGATCAGCCTTCAGGAATTGGCACAGCGACTGGCCTTGAGTCCGGTGCAGTTGACAAGGCGTTTCCGGGAAGCTTTTCAGGAGACGCCATCAGGCTATCTCAAACGGGTCCGTCTGAAAAAAGCGCAGAACCTCTTGGCTGACAGCAGCCTGACCCTTAACCAAATTGCCGAGCGATGCGGATATGAGAACGGTTTTTATCTAAGTAGAGTGTTCTCCAAAACGTTGGGCATAAGTCCATCTGAGTATCGCAGGAGACACAGGGTGTAGGCTGAAAGAAGTAAGCAGAAAGCTTTGAAGACTACTTTAAAGACAACTTTTGAAGCCAGCGGAGCACCAGGTATACACCTTCGTTATGGGTTGTCAGATTATGGAGGAGCTGGTGTGAATGAGTGCAGAAGCAATGGATACTGCATTTCTAACCGAAATTAGAGGGGGGAAGTACATTTCAGTTGTAGATCATAGACAATTTATACTATAATTTACCATATGGAGTCCTTATCCGAACGTATGCCCCCCCGTATCCGTTTGAATGAGGACTCTGATTTTATAACTAAAACCAAGGAGGTGGATATGGCCTTAGCCTTTGGAATAAGGAATTCATCCTAATATTCGATAAAGGAGAATGGAAGCGATGAGAAAAATGATATTTTTGAAAGCGCTTAAATTTGTTTTGATGATAACGTTGTTAGTTCCTTTGTATTGGTCGGCTCCATCTGTCCATGCGGCAGAAGGGGAAAATACCTTGATTCTGAGTCATGATTTTGAAGATGGCACGGTCCAGAGCTGGAGCGGACGCGGTGAAGTAGAAACGCTTCATGCAAGCGCCGTTGCAGCGCGTACCGGAGATTATGGACTGGAAGTGAGCGGGCGTGCTATGACATGGCATGGGCCAGCGCTGGATGTGACAGAACTTTTGGAGGTGGGACAGGCGTATGTGTTCACTGGCTGGGTGAAGCTTCCGGCGGGAGCGTCCAGCACAAACCTCAATATGTCTTTACAGCGTACCCTGCCAGATACAACACATTATGAAAATTTAACATTCGGTACCGCATCCGCAGGCGGATGGACCAAGCTTACTGCACAGTTTAAAATGCTGGAACCAGCGAATCAGTTATCGGTTTATTTTGAAGTGCCAGACCGTGCCACAGCTTCTTTTTATGTGGATGATTTCCGATTGGAGAAGTTGCCGGATCTCGGACCCATTGTGATCGAAGAAGACATTCCTTCCCTACAGGATGCTTTTGCGGGCAAGTTTCGAATTGGGACGGCCTTCACGAACAATGAACTGCTGACCGAACCTGACAAGCAGCTGCTTACGAAGCATTTTGATAGTCTGACACCAGGCAATGTTCTGAAATGGGACAGTACCGAGCCGCAAGAGGGTATGTATAATTTCAGCGGGTCGGATGCCGCAGTCGCTTTTGCAGCAGCGAACGGACAAGAGATACGTGGGCATACCCTCGTTTGGCATACACAAACTCCGGATTGGGTATTCCACGATGCCAACGGCAATCTGGTGAGCAAAACGGTGCTGTATGAACGGATGCAGCAGCATATTGAGACGGTAATGGAGCGTTATCAAGGCCAGATCTACGCTTGGGACGTTGTGAATGAAGTCATTGATGCCTCCGAGCCGGATGGCCTGCGGCGCAGTCTGTGGTACCAGATTGCCGGGGAAGAATATATTGAGAAAGCATTTGAATTCGCCCATGCAGCCGACCCGGATGCCAAGTTGTTTATTAATGACTACAATACCCATGAGCCGGCCAAAAGCCAGGCCCTCTACAATCTGATCACTCGCCTTCAAGCCAAGGGTGTGCCTATTGACGGAGTCGGCCATCAAACACACATCAGCCTCTTTTATCCAACCCTTTCGGAAATTGAGAGTTCCATTGTCAAATTTAAGGCGCTGGGCCTCGAAACACATATTACTGAGCTTGATGTAAGTGTATATTCCAATGATTCGCAATCTTATGATATCTTCCCGGAAGAACTGAAGACACAGCAGGCGGCGCTGTACAAGTCCCTGTTCCAGATCTTCCTGAGGCATACGGACACAGTCAAAAATGTTACTTTGTGGGGCAAGGATGATGCCAATACCTGGCTACGAACCTTCCCGGTCGCCCGCAACAACTGGCCGCTGCTTTTCGACGAGCGACTCCAGTCCAAGCCAGCCTATTGGTCCGTATTAGAGACGGTCCAGGTCGAGGCAGTACCAGCCGCTCCGCAGAATTTGACCGCCACTGCGGTTAGCGACAACAGCATCAATCTAAGCTGGAGTGCATCTGCAAGTGCGACCTCCTATACGGTAAACAGGTCGCTGACAGCAGCCGGACCGTATACATCTGTGGCCGCTGTATTGGGAACAAGCTATAAGGATATGGCGGTATCTGCTGGAACCACCTACTACTATGTGGTGAATGCGGTTAACAGCGTTGGGAAGAGTGTGAACTCCGTTCAAGCTTCCGCAAAGGTCCAGGGTGGAGGGCCGCCAGAGCCTGCTGGTAATCTGACCCTAGCCTATCGTGCAGGGGATACAAATCTGCTCGATAACCAAATGAAACCGCAGTTTGTCATTCACAATAACGGTACCTCCACAGTTAGCCTGAATGAACTGACAATTCGTTACTGGTATACAGTGGACGGGGAGAAACAACAATCCTTTTTCTGTGATTATGCACAGCTTGGAGGCAGTCAGATCAGCGGTAGCATAGTGAAACTGCCTGCACCTGTTCCTGGAGCGGACCATTATCTGGAACTGAAGTTCGGTACCGGAGCAGGCGTGATCCCGGTCGGAGGAAGCTCTGGGGAGATACATACCCGGTTGCACAAAGCAGACTGGTCCAATTACAGCGAAGGGGATGATTATTCCTTTAACCCGCTGCAGACCTCTTTTGCCGATTGGACCAAGGTAACTCTTTACCGGAACGGCGAGCTTGTCTGGGGAGTGGAGCCTATATCCTAATTTGCTAAGTCGTTATATCTAGCCTAGCCGGAGATCCCAGATCTCCGGTTTTTTTAATGCAATAGAACAAATCTGTGTATCTCTATCCCTTCCCTGGCAACTGGTATCACATATCCATGCGAATGAGCCCGGCCCCGGCCGAAGCGGGGGAACTGATGGTATAATGATCTCAATAATTGCAGGAGGAGCGCTGAGGGGATGACAAAGCCCGACTGGAAGACCTTTTTGCCGCATAAGCTCAGGTATCGGCTGTTTGGTGCGTTTGTGGTGTTGATTCTGCTGCCATTCAGCGTACTTAATGTCTACAACTATGGACAGATCGAATCTCTGGTTGAGCAAAAAATCAGCGAACAGAGCCACGAGCAACTGGTGCAGATGTATGGTTCTCTGGAGGACCAGATGAGTATTGCATTCAAAACCCTGATTTTTCTGGAACAGGATTCAGCCGTAAGAAACGCCCTGACTTCTCCAGACAATCGTTCTCCTCTTGAGAATAAGTCGTTGGTGGAAGAGAAGTTCAAGATGATCAACAACAGCTTTTTTCTATATAATCCTTCCGTGTACTTCACACTGTTAGATTTTCATGATAACGTTTACACTTCGTATTTGCCCAAAAAAGCTCTGGCCTATGGCCCTTATCGGGAACAATTTCGCAAGCATCTTGGAGAAATGACCTTTATTAAGGGCAACACTGATTCAAACTCGTTTCCATCAGAAGAGTTGCTCTACCGCTGGGATGCCCGGGATACCAACCATGTCCTGCGGGAGCTATCCTCCAGCCCGTATCTGTTGTCCCTCTATGCGTATATGAAGGACAGTGGCGGCAGAAGGTACGGAATGGCACGGATCAGCATCGATTATTCGTACTGGTTTCAGTCTATGTTGAAGGATTCGCAGAGCAATCAGGAGTATTTCCTGATTACTGGCAATGGGGAAACGATTGCCCGCTCGTCCGAAAAAGCGGTACTTTCCCCAGACGTGACCCGGGAAATTGCACTTCATCCGGCAGAGGCCTATCTGACGGATAATGATTCAGATACGCTGATTAACTACGTATACATCGAGTCACTGGACTGGTACATGGTAAATCGTATTCCACTAGCTGTGTTGTTTACGGAAATATCGGGGCTTAAGCAGCGCTATTTTTTAACGTTTTTTTGCTTCACAGCAGCATTTGTGCTCATGGCCTTTATGATCTCGGCGACGTTCACTCGGCCTTTATCACATCTGCAGAACCAGATGAAGGAGGTTGTACGCAAAAACCTCAAGGTCCGTATCCCTGAAGGCCGCAGCCGCGGAGAAGTGCTGGAACTAACCCGTACGTTCAATACGATGCTGGATGATGCCAATCAGATGATCAACAGACTCAAGGCGGAGGAACGCCAGAAGGAAGCGGTACATTTTCATATGCTCCTGGCCCAGATGAATCCGCACTTTCTCCTGAATACATTGAATACAATGAAATGGAGTGCGATCCGCAGCGGGAATGAAGAGATCTCCGAGATGTGTGTTTCCTTGGGCAAATTACTGGAGGTCAGCCTGAATTCACAGGTCGAATTGGTATACCTGAAGGACGAGATTGAGTTGGTTCAAGCCTACCTTCATATCCAGCGGATTCGTTACCGTGATAGCTTTGAGGTGACTTGTGAATTTGACGAAAAACTTGAGTATGCGCTCGTGCCCAAGCTGAGCTTGCAACCACTGGTGGAGAATGCCATTCACCACGGTGTCGGGCCACTGGAGCAGCTTGGTCAGATCCGCATCGGAATTTACAGGCAAGACACAGGAAAGCTGATGCTGGAGGTGGCAGACAACGGAATTGGCATGGAGGAATCCCGGCGTCAGCAGATGACCCGCACACGTCCGGGAATTGGTCTGTCTAACCTTAAGGAACGATTGCGATTATTGTTCAAAGGCCAAAGTGAACTTGAAGTGATTGATACCAAGCCGGGGACATTAGTGAGGTTCAGCATTCCTTTTTTATTGTCGACGCCTTACTTACAGAAGCGATCAGACTAGGGCGTGTCTGAAAACTCCGAAGGAAGCAGATTTTGCTGAATTTTCGTTCCGAGCAAGGAAGTTTTCCGCAGGCGTGCCGAGGCACGTCAAGGGAAAGTGACGAAGCATGGGGCGAAAAGGCGGTAAAAGATGCACTTCGCGAGTTTTGAGAAACGCCCTACGACTGGAGAGGGGAATCTGGCATGTGGAAAGTATTACTTGTAGAGGATGAGGTATTCGTACGAGAGTCGGTGAGAGAGATTATTTCCTGGGAAGAGCTGGGCTTCACGGTCATCGGGGAATCCGGTAACGGGACCGAAGCGCTGGCGATGATTATACAGGATACACCGGATCTGGTACTGACCGATATTGTCATGCCGGGTATGGATGGTCTGGAATTACTCAAACAGACCCGTCAGGCCGGGTTAAAAACCAAGTTTGTCATGCTCACCTGTATGGGGGAGTTCGAATATGTACGCCGTGCAATGGAATACGGGGCTTCCAATTATATTCTGAAACTGTCCATGAGTGTGAATTCACTTCGTGATACACTCCGTAAAGTAAGTGCAGAACTGGGAGCTTCAACTGAAACCCGGACAGAGACAGATCATCATGAAGTGCCACCTTCCACACCGGTTCTCACATCAACGCTTGTTTCGCCTGATTCTCTTACGGTCTCTTCTGCGCCCCCGTCTGAAACTGATCTTCCATTTACACCTGTTCGTGAGCCGATTGTGAAGCATCCGGAGATTAGCAAAATAATTCAGTATATCGTGCAGCATTACGACCAGGACATTACCGTCAAATCCATGTCACGATATGTGATGATGGGCGAGAATTATGTGAGTGCTTTGTTCAAAAAGAAAACCGGCCATACCCTGATTCATTACTTGCATGGGGTACGGATGGAGAAAGCGGCTGAATACTTGCGCGAGACGGATCTTCCTGTACAGGAGATTGGTTACCGGGTAGGGTTCGGAAGTGATAATTATTTCATTAAAATATTCAAGCGTTGGACCGGTTGCACGCCCAGCCAGTATCGCCATCGTTCGTGACTCACAGGATGAGTAGAAGGAATATGTGTACGGAGTGCTCAGGCAAGCACAAGTAAATCCGTATTTTTGTTCAATCCGAATCATGGATATGTATCTTATGAACCCAGCAAGGTCCCTGCTACGATGTTACGGAAGGTACACTTCAATTCAGGGAGGTCATGTGACCAGATGAGAATCAAAAAAGGATTAACGGGATTAATCGTAGGTGCGCTGATGCTGGGCTTGCTTGCCGGCTGTGTAGGTAAAAATGAGACGAACGGTGGGGATAACGGAGGTGGAGCGGCAGGGGGAAAAGTGAAGCTCACCATGTGGGGCGCGGTGCCGCCCGAGAATGGTCCACAGGAAGTGGTGGATACCTGGAATGCGGAGCATCCGGATATTCAGGTGGAATATGTGCGGTTTGTGAATGATGATGATGGCAATCTGAAGCTGGATACGGCGCTGTCCACCGGGCAGAACGTTGACCTGTATGTCAACTATACCCTCACAAATCTGGATAAACGCATCAAGGGTGGGACAGCACTGGATCTGGGCGAGTTCTCCGATTATAACATTGATGAGAAAATGGGTGAAGATGCGGCTTCCTGGAAAGTGGACGGCAAATATTACGGGATGCCAACCAAGAAAAACGCTGCCTTCTTCGCTTTAAATATGAAAGCGCTTGATCAAGCGGGACTGAGCGTACCAACAGCCTGGACTTGGGATGAAGCCCGTGAATATGCACTCAAACTGAAGACAGCTGGCTTCAAGTACGGATTGGTGCAGCATACCGCTTCCTATGTAGACCCGCTCGATTCCGTTCTGGTGAAGAACGGTTATGTTAAGGCAGACGGCACTTCCAACCTAGATGATCCGCTTGTCACTAAATGGCTGGAGACTTTGAACGGAATGATGAAGGAGGATGCAACCACCCCTCCGCTCGGAGAGCAGCTGACTTCCAAAATGCCGGTGGAGAACATGTTCCTTGGCGGTGAGTCTGCCATGATTAATATCGGCGAATGGCTGATCCGCACATCAAACAACATGACCGAGTTCCCGCGGGATTGGAAAATCGCCTTTGCCCCTGTACCAAGACTGGCTGCACAAGAAGCAGATATGGTGAAAAGTGGAGGACTTGGTGACTTTATTGCGATCAATTCCAAGTCAAAAAATAAAGAAGCCGCATGGGAGTTCCTGAAATGGTACGCCGATGGGGGAATGATGCCGATGGCTGCGGGTGGACGTTTGCCTTCATCGAATGCCGTTGATCAGCAGACTGCCATTGATCATTTGCTTGGCGATTATGCCGATTCTTATGACAAGGAGTCACTGGAATTTGTGTTGTACGGTGACGAGACACCTACGTTTGTCCGCAGCATTGCGCAGGAAGTGGTCGATCTGCGTGCACAGGAGTATGAAAAGTTCTTCCTTGGTAACCAGACTGTCGAAGTTACGGTACAGAACATGGTCAAACGACATAATGACTGGCTGAAGCAGAATCAATAGACTGCAAAAGCAATGAGTCCAAAAGCCGTCCCAATGGGGCGGTTTTTTTCTATATAAGCAATAGAACAATTCCATGTTGTTTCTCTCCAGAAAGGCACTGCCGAAATACATATATCTGTGATATCAGGTACAGGGTTATGTTCCTTAAATGTTAGAGGACATCTTGTTATGCTTAATTCCAGAACAGATGTTAAGGAGTGGGGGAGCATATGCATAAATCCTGGATGAAACGGCAGAGCAGGCTCGGGTATCTGTTTATTGGGCCCAATATGATTGGCGTGCTGTTGTTTTTTATTATACCGGCTGTCTATTCGTTCTATCTCATGTTCACTGATTACAAATTCATGAGCCCGGAGACGAATTTTGTCGGGCTGGACAATATCCGCCGGATGTTGAATGATGAGTTGTTTGGCGTGGCGCTGCGAAATACATTTGTATTTCTGTTAGCGGTTCCGGTATCGATGGGGTTGGCATTTATCGTGGCGGTGGCGCTGAACAAGTCGGTGTATTGGCAAAAAACGCTGCGTGCCCTCTATTTCATGCCCTATATCACCAGCGGTGTTGCCATCGCCTTTGTCTGGATGCTGCTGTTCCAGCCAACATCGGGGCCCATTAATGGCTTCTTGCGGGGAATCGGTATTACGAACCCTCCCGGCTGGTTATCAACAACCGAATGGTCCATGTATGCGATTGATATCATCTGGATTTGGTTCATGCTGGGTTACAACATGATTATTTATCTGGCCGCTTTGCAGGAAATCCCGGAGGAATTGGTTGAGGCAGCACGGATTGATGGAGCCCGGCCTTGGCAGACCATACGCCAAGTGATCTGGCCGCTTGTGAGTCCAACGACCTTTTTGCTGCTGATCACGGGGCTGATTATGACCATCAAAAACTTTGGTATCATTCAAGCGATTACCCAGGGTGGGCCGGGGAACAGCACAACCGTGCTGTCGCTCTTTATTTATCAAAATGCCTTCCGATATTACGAGATGGGATACGCTGCTGCCATTAGCTGGGCACTCTTTGCCATCATCATGATCTTCACTGTATTGCAGTGGCTCGGTCAGAAACGTTGGGTTCACTATTAAGGAGGGGAGGGAATCGTTATGGAGAAACCAATTGTCACGAATGCGAAGCCCACAGCTCCACATTCACCTAAAGTTAAAGTCCGCATGGAGTCCTTGAGCCAGATTCGAAAAATCATACTGACACTTCTGATGTCCGGGTTTGCCCTGCTGATGATTATGCCGTTTATCTGGATGATCAGCACGTCGTTCAAATCTCCTGCGGACGTATTCACCTATCCCATCCAGTGGATACCCTCCAGCCTGAACTGGGAGCATCATATTAAGGTTTGGAGTGGAGCGGATACCTTTGCCACATATTATCTGAACTCGTTGAAAATATCGCTAATTAGCACGATCGGAGCTGTATTTCTCTCGGCTTTTGCAGCCTATGGCTTCGCACGGATTCAATTCAAAGGTCGGGAGACATTGTTCCTGATCTATCTCTCGATGATGATGGTGCCTCCGCAGGTGCTCTTTGTACCGAAGTTCCTGATGTTTGAATGGGTCGGCATATATAATACGCATTGGGCATTGATCCTGCCCGGAATGTTCACGATCTTTGGCGTGTTTATGCTGCGACAATTTTTCCTGTCCGTGCCATCAGAGATATCGGAAGCGGCGTTCATCGACGGTGCCGGTCACCTGCGCATATTCTTCAGGCTGATTCTACCCTTGGCGAAGCCAGCGCTGGCTACCCTGGCGATCATAGATTTCTCATGGCATTGGAATGACTATGAGAATGCGCTTGTGTTCCTGATCGACAAAGACCTGTACACCGTTCCGCTCGGACTGCAGAACTTTATTCTGGAGAACAATGTGGATTACAACGGCATGATGGCCGCTGCCACGGCAGGCATTATTCCGATGATCATCATTTTCCTCGTGGGTCAGCATTATATCATTCAGGGCGTGGCCGGAAGTGCCGTGAAGGGCTGAAGCTGCTGTCACTGTGATCCCATATAATAACCCTTTTGCTGAACGAAGAGATTTTCGCGGCAGAAGGGTTTTCTGTTGAAAGGGAGAGTAACTTATCTTCTCCAATACAATAGTTCAAACTTCGTATATAATTAACAATGACATATGATGCTGTATGACTACATAACTATCGCGAGGTGCACTAGACTTATGCCAACCATCTACGATTTTACCGTAACCAGAACCAGTGGAGAGCGTTTCCCACTCTATCAATATGAAGGAAAACCTGTGCTCATCGTAAACACGGCAAGTAAATGTAAATATACGCACCAGTTTGATGACATGCAGAAGCTGTATGACCAGTACAAGGATCAAGGACTTCAGATTATTGGTTTCCCGTGTAACCAGTTTGCAGAGCAAGAGCCTGGAAGCAGTTCGGAAGCGGAATCGTTTTGCCAGATTAACTATGGTGTGAAATTTCCGATGTTCTCCAAACTGGATGTGAATGGAGAAGCGGCGCACCCGCTCTACGACTTTTTGAAAAGATCAGGGCCTTTTGCCGGCTTTGATGAAATAGATATACAGGCCAAATTATTGAAATTAATGGTGGCTGAGAAGGCACCAGAATGGTTACACGGCGATGCAATCAAATGGAATTTCACAAAATTCCTGATTGATGCAGAGGGTCGTGTGGTCAGACGCTTCGAACCTGTCGACTCCATCGACGAGATTCAAGAGAGTATTAAACAGCTTCTATAATTTCACTTTCATATATCCTACAGGGGCATGATACAAATCGTTTCCCTCTTCCGAACAGGAGGTGCATGAATGTGCCGAGCATGATGCAATTTAGCGCTTCACTGGAGTATAGTTACCGATCCACCAGCATATTTAACCCAGGCAAGTCAGATGGATTCCATTCACATCCACATTATGAGATTTATTATTTTCATGATGGAGAATGTACCTATATCATAGGAGACCGGGTATATAACCTGGAGCCGGGTGATCTGGTGTTAATGCATGGCCTGACTCTTCATCGACCACATCCGAAGCCAGGCAGTGCTTATGAGCGAAGCACACTGCATTTTGATCCGTCTGCAATCCGCAGCAGCCTGCATCCGGACCGTATGGCTGAGGTCCTGAGACCATTTGAAGAACTCAGAAATTGCCGGGTCAATCTGAAGGGAGATAACCGCTCTGAATTCGAAGCTCTATTGCATGATCTTCATCGTCTGTCTCAAAGTCAGAGCAATTTCAGGCAAGAGCGAATGAATGTCAGACTGTGTGATCTGTTGTATTTTGTAGCAGAGATCTGCCAGGGTGATGTCCAGGAACAACTTCCCTCATCGGAGAGGGAGCGGCATGTCCAACACATTATTCGTTATGTGGATACCCATTATATGAAGGACATTGGTCTGGATGATTTGGCACTGGAATTACATCTGTCCAAGCCATATCTGGCAGGCATGTTTAAGGAAATGACAGGTTTGACGATATTTAAATACCTGTATGACCGCCGTATCAATCAGGCGAAGCTTTTGTTTCAGTTTCAGCCTGAGATCACCGTGACAGAAGCAAGTCGATTGTCCGGTTTCAAACGCCTTTCGCATTTTAGTCGGATGTTCAAACAAAGTGTGGGATGTTCGCCTGATCTGTACCGTACCCAATTGCATCGCCAATCATAGAAGTCGTCTTTGAGCTGACCAGCTTGTATGGTTGGCTTTTTTTGTTGATTTTCGTTTGAGGAATGCATCCCACTGTGTTTAGAGGACACGCAGAACAGGTAAAGAAAGGTAATGAACCCAGAGGAGGCGAATATGAATGAAACAGCGCACACCGGATCAGAATAACAACGATACCCAACAGGAACAATCCCGTGACAATCCTGAACAATATAAGACAGAGCACGAAAGTCTGCTTGACCGACATGAAGAAGAACAGACTGTAGATCCAATTCCGATGGAAGATCTGAATATGGAAGCTCAGGAAGAGAAGAATAAAGATCAGACAAAAAGTAACTCGTCTACTGAAGAGAAATACCGGGCGGATTATCGTAAAAAGACGGGCGAAGGATAATTTCAATTGCTGTGTTGGGCAAACTTGTGGAAATGTTTTCGGTGAATGTATATTTAGTGAAAATAAATTAGTTTGTTGACTAATGTATGTTACTATATTATAGTTACTATGTTGGCAATTGAAAAAAAATTTTGGGAGGCGAATAAGAATGACAACTTTTTTTGATGCGTTGAAAAACAGAAGATCTTATTATGGAATCAGCAAGGAATCTACAATTTCGGATGCTAAAATCCAGGAAATCGTAGAAGAAGCGGTGAAATATACACCAACTTCCTTTAACTCACAAACATCCCGTGCCGTTGTATTGCTCGGTGAACAACATGATAAATTGTGGAATCACACAGAAGAAATTTTGCGTGAAGTGGTAGGTAATGAAGAAGCCTTCAAATCCACAGCAGAAAAAATGACTGGATTCCGCAGCGGATATGGTACGGTTCTCTTCTTCGAAGATAACAATGCGATCGCACAGCTTCAACAAAATTTTGCAGCTTATGCAGATAACTTCCCAATCTGGGCTAACCAATCCAACGGTATGTTGCAACTGGTAATCTGGACTGCTCTGGAACAAGAAGGTCTGGGTGCATCTTTGCAGCACTACAACCCGTTGATTGACGAGAAAGTGAAGCAAGAATGGAGCATTCCTGAGAACTGGAGATTGATCGCTCAAATGCCATTTGGTAAACCAACGGCAGCACCGGGTGAGAAAGAATTCCAACCAATTGAAGAGCGCGTTAAAGTACACAAGTAAGCTTCGCATTTCCCAACATTTAACCACATACGGCCTCGCTTCAATTTGATACGATGATAGTTGATCGTAATCCAATGAAGCGAGGCTTTTTGATGTGAATAATAGATTAAAAGACATAACGAACCAACGGATATGGAAAATGGCTTTATGCGGGTTATTAACACTTGGATCGCTGGCTGGATATGGCTCTACTGTTCAGGCTGCAACCGTGCAGCAACAGTTTCAGGATACGCACACCAGTTACGCCAAGGATGCCATTACACATCTGGTGGCAAAAGGCATTGCTGCCGGTACGTCAGAGACTACGTTTGAACCGAAGAAAGCCGTTACTCGTGCAGAATTTGCGACGTTTGCGGTGAGATTACTAGGTTTGAAGCCCGTTAAAAATAATATTAATCCCTATCAGGATATAAGCATGAATGCTTGGTATTACGGCAACGTTGCCGCCATGACGAATCTTTTTATTTTGGAGGGTAAGGGTCAGGGAACGTTCCAGCCTAATGCTTCCATTACGCGCGAAGAAGCGGCTGCCCTTCTTGTGCGAATGTTGAAACAACAACCCGTAGAGACATCACTCTTATCTTCAACGTATTTTGACGCAGCGGATATCTCGGACTGGGCACGTCCTTATGTTCAGACGGTATATCAACTTGGACTAATGCGGGGAAGCGGAGGCGTGTTTCGACCACATGACCAGGTAACGCGAGAAGAAGCAGCCGTAATGCTCGATGCCATTTTACAAAAGAAAACATGGTCTGAGCAGTTACAACGTGGGGATGAACTTGGCGTTCAGTTGGGCTGGCAATATAACTCCACTACAACTGAATTCAAGAAACAAGTGGAACAGTCTGAGGTCAACACACTTGTCCCACGCTGGTTTTTCCTGAACAGCAGTATGAAAGTAACAGATCACGCGGACCCTGCATTGATCTCCTGGGCATCCGCCACCGACAGGCAGCTATGGCCATTACTTGGGAATCGTTCCGATTCGGCACTTACCCATCAGATGTTATCCAGCTCAGCCAACCGAGCGGCAGTGATCTCACAGGTAGCCGCTTATGTCAAAACCTATAAACTGGACGGCATTAATGTGGATTTCGAGAATGTTGATCCTGCGGATCGTGAAGGGCTGACGGCATTTGTGACCTCTTTGACGGCTACGTTGCACGCACTCGGTGCTGTGGTGTCCGTGGACGTTTCGCCCGATCTGGGTACTGATTGGACGGATGCATTTGATTATGCCAAATTGGGCGCTGTATCGGATTATATGGTGCTGATGGGATACGAGGAACACTGGAACGGTGATCCGAAAGCAGGATCAGTGGCGTCTCTTCCATGGGTAGAAAAGGCTTTGGATACCATGCTCTCCGAGGTGGTACGTGCCAAAACAATTTTGGCCCTTCCGTTATATACACGAGACTGGTCTTCCGTGAATCCGGCAACCAGTTCTTGGGACATTACACTGGCAGACCAGGGAATGCGTGCGCATGCTACGGGATCTGTAAGACGATGGGATGCAAGTCTGGTTCAATATATTATCGGGTACAACAGTAATGGTAAGCCAAGATATATATGGGCAGAGGACAGTCGTTCGTTATCAGCCAAAGTGTTAATGAGTGAGCAACGGCAAATTGCTGGACTGGCTTACTGGTATATGGGCGGCGAAACAGCCGATGTATGGAACGCCATCTCGAATGCATCGCGATTTGAATCTTATAACTTCTAAGTAATCATAAATCTTATAGGCCCAAACTCACCGTGATTCCTACGGATGGTTTGGGCCTGTTTATTTTGGTATAAGATAAGGAATATGAGGAATCGTTTAAGCTTGGCTGAACGGTTTAATGTATATAAGGACAAACTGTTTAATTAAATTAGATAAATGGAAGTTCAGGAGGAGAAGGAGCATGCGAGAGGTTGATTGCATAATTGTAGGTGGAGGGCTCGCAGGGCTTCAGGCAGCCATTCAGCTTGGACGTTATTCAGCTCATCAGGTGTTGGTAATTGACGCGGGAGAAGGCAGATCGACGTTATGCCGGACTTATCATAATATCCTCGGTTTCCCCGATGGGGTATCCGGTGAAGAGCTTAGAGAACGAGGCAGGATGCAGGCAGAGCAGACCGGTGTATCTTTTGAGAAAGACCGTATCATTAAAGCGGAACGTCAGGGAGAACATATTCAATTATTCGGTACTTCCGGATCTGAATATAGGAGCAAAACTGTGTTACTTGCAACAGGGCTCTCGGATAGAGTTCCGGACATTCCGGGATTAACTCCTACGCTGGGCCGAACAGTGTATGTCTGCCCTGATTGCGATGGTTATGAGATTCAGGATCAACGTACGGTACTATTAGGATCTGGCGAACCAGGTGCCAATATGGCGATGATTTTAATTCAGCGTACGAATGATCTGTTATATATCAATCATGAGCAGGCTCCCATATCTGCAGAGCTGCATCGGAGCATGAAAGAGGCGGGAGTTCGTTATCTGGAAGCGGCTGTTCAGGAAGTACAACAGATTGAGGATGGCCATATCACCGGTGTGCTGACCGAAGATGGACAGATTTTTGAGTCGGAGCGTGGATTTATCGCATTTGGAGGCAACCGGGTACACTATGAACTGGCGGAGCAGCTTGGAGCTGTAATCGCAGATAACAAACATGTAGAAGCTGATCCACGTAGCTTGCAGGCAGCGACTAATGTGTGGATTGCCGGGGATCTGGGCCTGCACGCAGAACAAGCAACCGTTGCGATGGGTGAAGGTTCCATTGCCGCGATCTGGATTCATAAGGCGTTACAGCAGATGACAAAAGATTCACGTTGAATTGCACCTCCAGATATGAGGTTGATTATTCAATCGTTCATTACCAAAAAGTCCTCCCAAGCCATGCATGTGGCAGGAGGACTTTTTGAGCTATCTTTTGCTAGGGAGAAAAGTTACGCTTATTTGTCTGATGAATCCGTTGACTTGGAAGAAGACGTCTTGTCCTTTGAGTCATGGGTGAAGTCTTTGCGAATGTTGTCCACGATATCACCAACCACGCCTTCGATCATATCGGTTGGTCCGGGATTATTTTTGTCTGGATGGATAACGGTATTCACTCCTGGTTCAAGTTCATCGTTTGTCTTCTCATGTTTGGTTTTATCACGCATGGGAAATCCCTCCTGGTTCGATATTGTATAAGGTGTTCATTAACATATCCAAACACCGTTACGTATATGTAAACGATTAACCGCTGTAGTTCTTTTGAAACGTGTACTTGCTCATATATAGAAGATATATACAGAATTGAACGTACTGATTAAACTTCAGCAATACGTTTATATTATAGATAACCTGAGTATTAAGTTTAAAGCTTGAAACCAATAAACAACTATTATGCAGGAGGTTATTCAAATGAATGAAGAAAATCATGTAATCCATAAAGATGGCCAAGTTTCAACTGACAAGGTGGACAATGCAATTGAGAAGATTGCGCCGGAAGAAAGAGAACAGATTTTACAGAACTTTGATGCGTTCAAAGAATACCTGGGTAAGCGAATTGCCATGGGAGAATCGATTGGACTAAGTGAGGAGCAGATGGCCAAAATTGCCGAGAAAGTAGCGGATTATCTGGCAGCTCGGGAGGAACCCCGTAATCGTGAAGAAAAACTGCTTCAGGAGCTGTGGAATGTCGGCAAGGAAGATGAACGTCACATGCTGGCTCATATGCTCGTTCGTTTGGCGCAAAGCTCCACACCCAATCATTAAGATTAGTAAGTTAATAACCTCTGAATGGCGATGCCTTCAGGGGTTATTGCCGTTTACGGAGACTACAGACAGGAGTGATGACGCACATTGTAACTATTTTTAATCTGGCTGATACTTTTATAATCCCTGTTCGAAGTATGATAGGAAAAGAAAGAACGTTGGAATCGATAGTTCACATGAGCGTTTGAGAAGCAAGACTTCCGGTTAAGGAATAGTAACGTTCATATTAAGGAGAGATGTTACCTATGAAGAACGCGACAAAACAATGGAAACTAGGAATGATCGGTGCAGTTGTTGCTTTACTTGGCATGATTGTGCTGACTACATATTTACTTACCCCTGCGAATGCTCAAGGTAGTACGGACGCTCAACAACCTTCTGCGAAAGAAGCTCAAGTTGCAAACTCCGAGATGTTTACAGCCTATGTTGAAGGTATGCATATAGAAGACGGCAAATTGTTTATGACAGTGGACAAGATTGGCTGGTATCAGGGTGAAGAAGCCGATGCGATTTTTGCACAGCGCAATCCGGAAGCAGGTATAGACGGTGCTCCAGATGGTTACTATATTGTCAATGACAGCAAAGAGCAGGAGCAGGTTGAGGTTAGTGCCAATGCTGAAGTATTGATGCAGTTGTATGATCGGGATGGTACGATGCAGGGCGCAGACATTCAGTGGAATGAACCCGTGACATTATCCAAGTTCGAATCGTTGTATGAGAATACCCGTATTCTTGATCTGTCCGTATTCCCGTATCATCTGACGGTGCAGGACGGAAAAGTTACTAAAATTGTGCAACAATACATCCCATAAAATAAGATGAAATTCATCATCAAGCATTCCTCCTGTTCATTGGAACGGTGAGGGATGCTTTTTGGTTATGACAAATTCATGAAAGCGATTGTAATTAATGGTAGGTACATGTATCATTATTGGAATGGCGTTTTTACATAGTTCAGGAGGAGCCTCATGCTTAAAGACATGATTGCATTAACTAAGCCCGGACTTCTAAGGTTAAATGTGTTTGCGGTGGCGGTAGGATTCTGGGTAGCTTCAAAATGGGATATCAACTGGTTATCTCTGCTCATGGTCGTGATTGGATCAACTTTGGTTATTGCTTCAGCTTGTGTTTTCAACAATTATTGGGATCGTGAATTGGACCAAAAGATGGAGCGCACCAAAAAAAGGATGGATTACATTAACCATCTGAAGCCAGGGTTTGTACTTGGCTATGGCATTATCCTTGGTGTTGTGGGACTAGCAGTACTATTTTTCCTGGTGAATCCGTTATCAGGGTGGATGGCACTGCTTGGGTGGTTCGCTTACATCGTGATTTACACGATGTGGTTGAAACGCAGTTCAACGTGGAGCACGTCGCTCGGTGGAATTGCCGGAGCGATGCCGCCTGTCATCGGTTATACGGCTGTAACCAATGAGATTGATGCAGGTGCCTGGTTGCTTTTTGCACTATTATTTTTGTGGCAACCACCACACTTCTGGTCATTGGGTATTCGCCGGGTGGAGGAGTATCGCGCTGCGGGTTTTCCGTTGTTGCCAGTGGTTAAAGGGGTGAAACGCACCAAGTTTCAGATGATTCCTTATGTTTTTCTGCTGCTTCCTGCTGTATTCCTGTTGTATTATTACGACTACGTAGGTCTGGTATTTCTGATTGTATCTCTGGTCGGTGGATTGATCTGGTTCGTGCATACACTTAGCGGACTGAAGACACAGGATGATGAGAAATGGGCAAAAGTAAACTTTCTGATCTCGGTGAACTATCTCATGCTTGTATTTATTGTTATGGTAGCGAATACGGTATGGTCATAATTAAACGATGAACAGATCGTTTTCAGAGAGATTTTCAGCTTAAACTAGCTGGCTGCATCGAATGAAAAAGCACACGATGGAATAGCGTTTGGACAACCTTGAGTTGTTACAACATATTCTATAGGGTGCTTTTTTGGTATAATAAAACAATTGAATCATATAAGTGGAAATTATAATGCAAGATGGGAAGTGACAGCATGAGTAATTTGGAACAGGCCGTGCAATGGAGACAAGAAGGCAAGGTGCAGGAAGCGATTGAACTTTTGCAAGAGATTACAGTCAAGGAACCCGAGAATGCGAATGTCTGGTATCAGCTGGCTTGGGCACATGATTCGCTTGGATTGGAGCGGGAAGCTGTCCCGCATTATGAGAAGGCACTAAGTCTTGGTCTTTCTGATGAGGACAGAGCAGGGGCGATACTCGGGTTGGGCAGCACATATCGAACGCTTGGACAGTATGAGCAGGCAAAGGTTTGGTTTGAAAAGGGGATGAAAGAATTCCCGACGTACCGGGAATTTGAGGTTTTCTATGCCATGGTGCTCTACAATCTGGGTGAACATGCAGAAGCGATGCAACGACTGCTCGTGCAACTTGCGGACACATCAAGTGACAAGAGAATCAATGACTATAACAGAGCCATCCGTTACTACGCAGATCAGCTCGATCGGGTGTGGGAATAGATCGAATACACAGAAAAGGGAGAGATGGATGAATGAACTCCAATCAAGATCTGAAACAGGTAAATGAAAGGTTGGATCAAATTGATAAAAAGCTGGATAGCCTGGGACATAACCAGCAGAACAAACGCTCACCTGGCATGCGCTTCCTAATTGGTTTTGGCATCACGATTGCTGTTATATTTGTACTGTTGCTGACCCTCGCAGTTATCCAATTTGTGAGTAACGGATAGGAGAAATCGATCTTAACGACAGAGGAAGTGAGTTCTCCAAATTTACAGAGCCGAGCCAAGCCACTGTTGCACCTCTTCAATGAAACGCCGCGTAGCGGGCGATAGATTGCCCAAAGATGGGCAGGCCATGCCAATTGTACGATAAGGATCTCCAGAGAGTGGCACGAGCGCGAGTGAATCGGTATGATTTTGAAGAACCATTTTCGGAAGCAGGCTGATACCGAGGCCATTACGGACCATCGCCATAATGGCTTGATCCTCGGCTACTTCATAGGCGACATTGAGCTTGGCCGCATGCTGCCGGATCAGTCGTTCAATCTCGTTATCTCCACCCCACTTGGGCAGAATAAAGGGTTGTTCCAGTAAAACATCAAACGAAACAGACTCCTCTGAGGCGAGAGGATGATCCAGAGGCAGGATGCACATCATCCTGTCTTTTTGTAATGGGATCGTCTCAAAAGGTGATGAATCGCCGAGGGATAGAAATCCGAGATCGATGGCACCTCCAGCTAGCCAGCCCTCAATCTCAGCATAATCGCCTTCCCACAGCTTAATCTCAATTCCGGGATGACGCAGGCGGAATTGTTTCAGGATACCCGGCAACCATTGTGTGGAGACACTTGCGAAGGTACCAATACGCACCGTACCAATCTCCGCGCCGCGAATGAGGGAGATTTCCTGGTTCATCAGTTCCGTCCAGCGCAGAATCTCACGTGTGTATCCCAGAATGCGTTCCCCTTCAGCGGTAACCCGCACACCGGAGCGGCTGCGATGGAGCAGGGAAAAACCACATTCTGTCTCCAGACTGGCGATGGCATGGCTGACTGCGGATTGGGTGATGTTCAACGCTTCTGCCGCTTTGGTGAGACTGCCATATTCCACAACAGTATTTAATATTTCGTATTTGATCAGTGACATGAATGGTTCCGTTCCTTTCCATTTTTGATGCATGAATTTATTTCATATAATATATTATAAATATTCATTTTTATAATGCAAAGAGATCGTTTATACTTGCCAAGGCGAGTTAGTTTGACGCACGATCACACAGCTCAGAATACATAGAATGAAGGTTGAAGCAAGATGAATGGTGTACAGGTTAATCAAGGTCAGACAACAAGAAGAGCGGACATACAGATGCTGCTCGCAACGGTTATATGGGGATCTTCCTATCTGTTTATGAAATCGGGTCTGGAGTCCATGCAAGAATTGAATCTGGTCGCATTTCGTTTTGGAATTGCCTTTATTGCCGCAGGACTTCTTTTTCATCGGCGGTTGTTTAACATGGATCGCAGAACACTTGTGGCAGGCGCTATTATGGGGACAGCTTTATTCGCTGCATTTGTATTTATCACCTATGGTGTGCAACGAACAACGACATCCCAAGCGGGATTCCTGATAAGTTTGGCCGTTATTTTTGTACCGATCCTGACGACGATCCAGCATCGTCGTATGCCGGATAAACGATTGACACTCAGTATCCTGGTTGCAGTTACCGGGCTTGGCTTGTTGACGCTTCAGCATCAGCTTAGTCTGCACATGGGAGATATTCTGTGCATACTAGCAGCACTTGTGTATGCCATCTATATCATGATTGCTGGCAAGTTCACACCGAAGCATGATCCGTTAACATTAGGGACAGTTCAATTAGGTGTTGCAGCGATGTGGGGAATTGCAGCTACATTTATGCTGGAAACGCCACGTATGCCCGATACGGCTGAATCCTGGGCAGCCATTCTTGGCTTAGGTGTTTTGTGTAGCGGCTTGGGGTATATTCTGCAGACACTCGCGCAGCGTCATGCCTCTCCCACAAGAACAAGTCTGATTTTTTCACTCGAACCACTGTTTGCAGCAGCCTTTGCATTTACCTTTCAAGGGGAATCGCTAACGTTGCAAGGGTATGCGGGAGCAACCCTGATGTTGATTGGTGTTCTGATCACAGAGATCAAACTTCCACAGCCTATCTTCTGGCGCAGAAAACGCCCGGTTTTACAGTCGGAACTCGGCGATCAGGGAGCACCAGGCGTATAATTGGCGGACAAAGGGTCCTTTCGTCATCTTCTATGGAAGGTGGGGAGAGGGCCTTTTTTGGTTATGTCGCACACCTTGTGAAACAGATAAACTACTACCTAACAAAAACAGAATAACATAACCTTGTTTTGTTGATTTTTGTTTTTTATGCTACACTGAATGGAAAATTAGGAAAAACGGGTGAGTAGGATGGCCAAAAGAGTAACGATGCAGCAAATTGCGGATGCTGCGGGGGTATCCAAATTCGCAGTCTCCCGTGCGCTGACGGGCAAGCCTGGTGTGAGCGAGCATACACGCGAGATGATTGTCAGAACAGCGGGGCAGCTCGGGTATTTCAGAACTGAGCCTAAGCGTTATCCGGGGGAGACACAGATATCAACGGAGATGAAGCCAGAAGCGGAGCGACAAGGCACCATATTGATTTTGTTTCCCAACATTCGTTCTCAGAATCGAGCTTCCTTATACTGGGGGCCAGTGTTTGATGGCATTTCTGAGAGGTTGAATGAGAAGGGGATGGATATTTTAACGCTGACAGAACCCTCTTCAGATCGAATGTTCTCGGTCCTTAATCCCGAAGCGATCAGCGGAGTCATTACCGTGGGCACCATCTCGACATCGGTATTGCTGGAGATTTACAGACTGCGTATTCCGCTTGTCATGGTGGATCATGAAGACCCTGCCATATACGCAGACTCGGTTTTTACGGACAATATGAAATGTATGAAAGAACTGGTTCTCATGCTCGTTGGTAAAGGGTATAGAAGGTTCCAGTTTGCCGGGCAACTGCCCGATGCAGCAAGTTTTAGAGAACGCTGGCTTGGATATCGTATGGTGCTGGAAGAGAAACAGTTGGAGGGGGAACAGCAAGACGGCTTGCTGGGACCAGAGTATGATCAGATCCGGAGATCCATTGCTGAAATGGAGCTGGAGGATATCCCTGAAGTTATCGTGTGTGCAAATGACCATACAGCTGTTATTGTCATTCAGGCACTCCAAAGTCGAGGCATTCAGGTGCCCGAACGTTGTGCCGTAACCGGATTTGACAATACGCAGACGGATGAACCCATTCTTGCTTCGGTACATATTAACAAAGAGAATCTGGGAACAAGAGCAGTAGACCAGCTATTGTGGCGGATCAAACACCTGGATGAACCTTATGAACGCAAGCTGATCTATTCGGAATTAATTATTCGTGATGAATATAACGCCAGTATACTGTAATGGGATATGAATTTACGGGCTCATTTTAACAATGATCATACATGTAAATGAAATCAGGTGAAAGACATGGAGAGGTTAGAGCTTCATGTCTTTTTGTTATGCAGAAACTATTTAACAAATTAAATCACAAAACAGATTGACTATAAGAAGCATATCGTGTTAATTTTGTTTTGTAAGTTATTTGTTTTTATAATAACAAAACCTAACAAAATAATGTTTACCAACTCTAACAACAATGGAGGCTGTCATGAGCACAATACAATCACATGTTTTTCAGAATTGGACGTTCAAGGCTTGCGAAGATCAAGAGTGGATGCCGGCTCAGGTGCCCGGCTGTGTGCATACAGATTTGCTGAAGCTGGGCAAGATTCCAGATCCTTTTTATGGAACAAACGAGAAGGAAGTACAATGGATTGATAAGATAGATTGGGAATATCAGACGGAATTTGACGTTGCCGAAACGTTGTTCTCGCAGGAACATCTGGAACTGGTGTTTGATGGTCTGGATACATATGCTGATGTGTATGTGAATGAGGTGCATGTGTTATCAGCAGATAATATGTTCCGGGTATGGAAGGCAGATGTAAAGTCTGTATTGAAGGGGAAAAGCAACATTCTCCGAATACGTTTTCGGTCACCAATTCAGGAAGATCTGCCGAAGCTAGAGAAGCTCGGATATGCATTACCGGCATCGAATGATCAGTCCGATGTTGGTGGACTTGGCGACAAGAGAGTAAGTATTTTTGCACGTAAAGCCCCGTATCACTATGGTTGGGACTGGGGTCCGCGTTTTGTAACCAGTGGGATCTGGCGTGAAGCACGTCTTGAAGGCTGGACACAGGTACGAATCAATGATGTGTATATCCAGCAAAATGAAGTAAGCGCTACCTCAGCTTCATTAACTGCTGTTGTGGAAGTCGAGACATCACAAGCGGTAGATACGATTATTCGTATCGGCGCATATGGACAGAGATGGGAAAGATCCGTATCACTACAACCCGGAACTCAGACTGTGGAGATTCCAATCTCTATTGATGAACCGAAACTGTGGTGGAGCCGTGGGCTTGGTGATCCGCATATGTACACCTTCCTTACCGAAGTGCTTCAAGGTGAGCGAGCTGTGGCTGAATCTACAGTGAAGACGGGGCTTCGTTCCATTCGGCTGGTACGTGACAAAGATGAAGCAGGAGCATCCTTTTACTTTGAACTAAATGGTGTTGCGGTCTTTGCCAAAGGGGCCAATCACATTCCAAATGATAGCTTCATCACTGAAATTACTCGTGAACGTTATCGTCATGAGATCGTATCCGCAGCCGAGTCTAATATGAATATGCTACGCGTGTGGGGTGGCGGAATCTATGAGCAGGATGTGTTCTACGAACTGTGTGATGAATACGGAATCCTGGTATGGCAAGACTTCATGTTTGCATGCAGCATGTATCCAGGAGATGAAGCGTTCCTGAACAGTGTGAGACATGAGGCGATTGATAATGTGAAACGTCTGCGCAACCATCCAAGTATTGCTCTCTGGTGTGGGAACAACGAGATTGATTCGGCTTGGGCTCACTATGTTGAGAATGGTGGCTGGGGTTGGAAAAAGGAATTTACTGCCGAGCAGCGTGAAAGTATCTGGGCCGATTACGAAGCCATCTTCCATGATTTGCTGCCAGAAGTCGTTGAAGCATATGCGCCAGGTGTGGATTACTGGCCTTCCTCACCACTGGTATCACTGACAGGGGATGAGACGCAGCATGCGCACCCATCCACAGCTGAAGGGGATATCCACTACTGGGGCGTGTGGCACAATGTAGAACCATTCGAGAACTACAACGTGCATGTGGGTCGTTTCATGAGTGAATACGGATTCCAGTCTTTCCCGGAGTACAAGTCAGTACGCACTTACGCAGAAGAAGAGGATCTGGCTCTGGAGTCGGAAGTCATGCTGGCTCATCAAAAGAATGGGGCAGGTAATCGTCTGATCAAACAGTACATGGATATGTACATGCATGAATCGAAGGACTTCCCATCGTTCCTGTATATGAGCCAGGTGCTTCAGGCGGAAGCAATGAAGACAGCCATTGAAGCGCACCGTCGCCGCAAACCATTCTGTATGGGCACACTTTACTGGCAAATGAATGACTGCTGGCCGGTGGCTTCATGGGCAGGTATGGACTACCTTGGTCGTTGGAAAGCATTGCAATATTATGCGAAACGCAGCTTCAGCGATGTGTTGGTATCGGTAGATGGAACAAAAGAAGATACAACAGATATATATATCATCTCGGATCAATTACAACCTGTTAAAGGGCAGTTACAGATTCGTTTGCTCGGGTTCGATGGAACGGTGCATCGTGATGAAACACATGACGTGACCTTGGCACCTAATACAGGTGATCGAGTGCTGTCATTACGTAACGTGGAATGGCTTGAAGGTCATGATACAGCTAACACGCTGCTGCGCCTGGATCTGAAACAGGAAGGTGCTGCGAATATCGTACAGGAACACTATTTTGTACCGTCCAAAGACCTTGCTCTGCAGCCTGCAAACATCAATGTAAGCGGAGGAGCGGATGAGAACGGCGTTCATCTGGTACTGGAAAGTGACGTGCTTACTAAACAGGTATGGCTATCTTCGGATGTGGAGGGTGTCTTCTCAGATAACTTCTTCGACTTGATTCCTGGCATTCCGGTGAAGGTGCAGTTCACTTCCAGAGAGGGATTGCAGTCTAATGATGTGATATCAAATCCGGGACCGATCGAGGTTCGATCCATGATTGATTTTATTCGTTTGACCTAGAAGAAACGGTTGGAGTCTCTCGGAAGAGAGATTTCAACCGTTTTTTTATTGAAACCTGACCCCATTTATATATCGTAATGGTTTCGTAATACTTCGCTTAGAGAATCGTAAGCTGTCTTGCTTATTGTAATCCATGTAAGTAATAAACGAATGGAGAGTGATAAGAATGATGAAAACAAATAAGAGCAAAAAAGCGATGGTAGCAGCGGTATTGATGATGTCTATGGCCTTTTCTGGATTGGCAAGTGCTGCAGATATGAAAACGATTAAAAAGGATGGCATGGAGCTTGTTCAATTGAGACAGGCGGCGAAAATGTATGATTACAGCATTATGTGGGACAGCAAGGACAGATCTGTAACTTTGATGTATATGGGCAAAATGGACGACATGAAGATGAAAGACGACAACATGATGGAAGACGACATGAAGATGAAAGATGACAAAATGATGGAAGATGACAAAATGATGGAAGAAACGATGATGCCTGCGGGGAAAACGATTAAATTGTGGATTGGATCGAAAAAAATCATGGTAGACGGTATGCAAGTTAACTTGAAATCGATGCCTGTCATCCATGATGGGAATACGTATGCGGCTGAGTCAGTAATTAAACAATACATGATGCCAGCCATGGGAATGAAGTAATTTAAGGGCTAAGCATCGCCATCACCATATGATATGATTGGCTCAAATGTATTTTCTGGAATATGGGGTGGGTTCGTTTGAATGAATGTGTACTGGTTGCCGATGATGATACAAATATTACGGACGTTTGTCGCAGGTATCTGGAACGGGAAGGTTATCTTGTCGTGACGGCTAAGGACGGTTTGGAGGCTATTGAGCTGTGGCACAGCCAAACGCCAAGCTTGATTGTGCTCGACCTGATGATGCCACATAAGAATGGTTGGGAAGTTTGCAACGAGATTCGGCAAACTGAGGATGTGCCCATTGTAATGCTGACGGCCCGGGGGGAGGAGCAGGACCGTCTGATGGGACTGACGATGGGGGCGGATGATTATCTGACCAAACCATTCAGTCCGAGAGAACTTGTTTTGCGTGTGAAGGCAATCCTGCGGAGAATGCGAATTGCGCAGGCATCACCTGTTACAACATCTGAATATACGATCAATTATGAAGGGCTTACCATTGATTTTACCAAGCGTGAAGTGCATATCAGCGGGCAGGTAATTGAATTGACCGTTACAGAGTTTGAGATGTTGTATTTGCTGGCAAGTCACCCGGGTCAGGTGTTCTCCCGTAACCAGATGTTAAGCAAGATTTGGGATTTTAGCTATGAGGGAGATACAACAACGGTGACTGTACATGTTCGGAGATTACGAGAGAAGATCGAACAGAATCCTTCTGATCCAAAATATATTAAAACAGTTTGGGGCATAGGATACAAGTTTGCGGGTGGTAGTTCATGAAACTTCGCACATACTTGGTGTTGTCCAGTCTCACGGGCATTGGCGTATTATTAATTTGTTTGTTCATCAGTTATTCCAAAATGCTGCTTACGATCGAACAATTGTATTGGTTATCGGCTATAACGGCAGGGGTAGGCTTACTTTCGTTTATTCTTCAATATTTGCTGACTAAGCCATTGGAGAAATCAATTGCGCGAATTACACAGCAGACAATACGAATTGCCGAAGGGGATTTCCATACGGAAGTCCCTCTCATCGGTACGCAGGAATTTAAGCTCCTGGCACAGCAATTTAATGAAATGAGTTCCAAGCTGAAGGAAAGCTTTGATCATCTGCATCACTCAGAAACCGCGAGACGAGAGTTGATCGCCAATGTATCCCATGATTTACGAACTCCCTTGGCATCCATTCAGTCATTCGTCGAAGCGTTGGAGGATGATGTCATTAAGGATAAAGAAACCTTTCAACGTTACCTGAACACGATACGACTTGAGACGAAGCGTTTGGGAGGGCTTATTCAAGACTTGTTTGAATTATCCAGCCTGGAAGCGCAAGGGGAGGTATTTGACCCTCAGCCTTGTCACGTTGATGAGTTGCTGCTCAGTACGTTGGAGAGTTTTTCGTTTCATCTCGCCGAGAAAACGCTGAACGTTGAAATCGATTTGCCCGATAAATTACCAGCCGCGGTCATGATGCCTGCACAAATGAAGCGGGTCCTTTCCAATTTGCTGCAAAATGCCATTCAATACTCTCCTGTTGAAGGAAAAATCATTCTGGCTGCCGACGAAAAGGGGCCGTTTATACGAATTTCAGTTACGGATGAAGGGGAAGGCATTGAAGCGGAGGAGACTTCGCGTATATTTGAACGTTTTTATCGAATTGACAAATCACGTAGCAAGAGCAATGGTGGGGCCGGGCTTGGGCTTGCCATCGCTCAATCAATTGTGGAACTCCATGGTGGCGAGATCGGGGTTCAGAGTACAAAAGGAGAAGGAAGCTGCTTCTGGTTCACGCTTCCGATCTACGTCAGTCGTTAACCTTGGTTAATCAAACACAGTATTTATTCAGGTGGTGAATGACTTGACCAGTGATTTAGTTTTCCTTTTCGGCGTTTTTGGTGCAGGATTGTTATCGTTTTTTGCGCCATGTATTCTGCCGCTGCTCCCGGTATATGTGTCTTATCTATCCGGAAGCATGGTCAACGGTACGAATCAGCAGCAGCCTGACTCTAATTCGGTTCGGTTGCGGTCCACACTTGTTTTGCGGACATTTTTATTTGTTCTTGGGCTGTCCCTGGTATTTGTTTTACTTGGTTTTGGTTCCGGCATCGTTGGTAATTTGATCTCAAGTCCTGAGTTTATTGCGATCTGCGGAGCCATCGTGGTGCTTTTTGGGATTTATCAAACCGGGTTGATCCGACTATCCTGGCTGGAACGGGAGAGAAAGCTGTCAAACGATCAAGCCAAACGAGGAGGGTATGTCGGAGCGTTCCTGTTGGGTCTGACGTTTAGTTTTGGCTGGACGCCTTGTATCGGGCCTGTGCTGGCGGCCATTCTTGGTATCGCCGCAGGAGAAGGCTCGCCACTGTATGGCGGGTTTCTCATGTTCCTGTATACCCTTGGATTAGCGATTCCTTTTCTGATTCTGTCTGTTTTTTCGGAATATGTTATGAAGCGGATACGTCGTTTATACAGGTACATGGGTGTCATCAAAATAACTTCCGGCTGTATTCTTATTGTCATGGGACTCTTGTTAATGACAGACCGGCTAAACAGCTTGGTGACCTGGTTTCAATAATCATTGGAGGAATTTGGTATGAAGATGGCACGGAAATGGATGGTATCTGTAATCGTATTTGCTGGAACCCTGTTGATCTTGAGCGCATGTGGATCACAGCAAACTGAATCAAAACAAATGGGGTCAACATCAACCCCAGCATCAACATCCGATATGAGTTCGTCAACCATGATGAACAAGGGAGAGACGGCTCCTGAATTTTCATTGCGTGATCTGAAAGGAAACACGGTTGGACTTTCTGATGTTCAAGGCAAGAAAGTGTATGTGAAATACTGGGCTTCCTGGTGTTCCATCTGCCTTGCGGGTTTGGAAGACCTGAACAATTTGGCTGGTCAAAACAATGATTTTCAAGTCATTACGATTGTGACGCCAGACTACAAAGGAGAGAAATCCTCCCAAGCGTTTACCGAATGGTTTGACCAACAGCCGTATGATAACATAACTGTTCTTTTGGATGAGAAAGGTGTATGGGCCAAGAAATTTGGTGTAAGAGCATATCCTAGTTCCTTTTATATTGGCTCTGATGGTATTTTAACGAAATCGCAGCCAGGGCATGCATCCAATGAACAGATCATGGAATCATTACAAGAGATTTTGTGAGAAGGGAGGAAGTGTCATGAAAAGGACGCTGCTGGGCCTGTGCCTCCTTGTTATAGCGATAGTTGTGTCTGCTTGTGGAAACAGGGGTGAGAGCCATTCAGCTTCATCTTCGATATCCACTCAACCTGTCAAGGCATCGAGTGTCTCTGTGGAAAACCTGAGTAACCTGTACTTGGCAGGTGGCTGCTTCTGGGGTGTGGAGGCATATATGGCTCGTATTCCAGGGGTTCAGGATGTGACTTCCGGTTATGCCAACGGTGAAGGAAAGAATCCAACCTATGAGGATGTTATACGCGGGGACCAGGGGTTTGCGGAGACTGTTCATGTAAAATATGATCCGCAGCAAGTATCTTTGCAGAAATTGCTTGAATCTTATTTTCGAGTTATTGATCCTACCAGCTTGAATAAGCAGGGCAATGATCGTGGAGTTCAGTATCGGACTGGCATATATTATGCGTTGCCTGAAGATGCCAAAATTATCGAGCAGGCTGTAGAGGCAGAGCAAGAAAAATATGACCAACCCATTGTAACGGAAGTAATGCCTCTGCAGAATTATTATTTGGCGGAGGAGTACCATCAGGATTATTTGGAAAAAAATCCGAACGGATATTGTCACATTGATATGACTGTCTTGGATGACCTGGAGATTGGAATTGATCCCGCTCAATATCCACGTCCAACAGATGAACAATTAAAGGAACGTTTAACAGATGAACAGTATGCGGTTACGGTAAACAATGATACGGAGCATGCGTTCAGTAACGAATACTGGGATAATGAGGAGCCCGGTCTGTATGTGGATATTGCAACGGGAGAGCCGTTATTCACCAGCCGGGATAAGTACGATTCCGGTTGCGGGTGGCCGAGTTTTACAAAGCCGATTGTACCTGAGGTTGTTACCTATACAACGGATACGAGCTTTGGGATGGAACGCACGGAGGTACGAAGCCGGGCAGGTGACATCCACCTCGGTCATGTGTTCGATGATGGTCCCGAAGATCGTGGTGGCAAACGTTACTGCATTAACAGTGCATCGATCCGCTTTATTCCGCTAGACAAGATGGAGGAAGAACGATACGGATATTTATTGTCTTTTGTCGAGTAGAGAAGGGCAGCTGACTTTATCAAAACATAATAAGGCCATAATTTTAGAATGGTTGAGATCTCTCTATGAGGGATTTCGACCGTTTTTTATTTTGCGGCATCTAACAAAAACGAAGGTAGGCTTCAAAGATGGTTGCATCATTGTTATAATTGATAATCATTATCAATTATAGGTGGGTTTTTAGTCACAATGCCAAGGTATTGTGTGTGTTTGATCGCTTAGGAGAGGGAGTTTATATGGGAATTCAGAATGACATCAAGCTGTGGGATCAGGTTCAGGTTCGCGTGCTTGATGTGCGTCTTATATCACTCGCAACACACGAGTTCATACGCAATTATGTGTTACCGACGAGTGCATTTGTGTATGTTCAAGGCAGGGGGCAGGTCTGGCTTGATGAAGAGGTATGGACTACAAACCAGTTCTTGTTGCTGCATGGGGGAAAAGGAAGACGTCTAACACTTGAAGCGACAGGGGTTATGGAGGTACATCTGATTTTGTACAAATCAACCTTGCCCTCCAATGTGCTTGTGGAGTACCGAATGATGTTGAACCAGCGTAATCCGTTTGAAGAGTCTTGGGCGACAGTGCCGGATCATACACTTGAGCTGCGTGAGCTTGTGCGGAATATACATGAATGCTGGTCAGGGCAGGAGCGAGTGGGCAAAATTCAGGTCAAAGTGTATTTTTTTCAACTGGTACAGCTTGTCTTGTTACAGCGGAGTCGCATGTCTAACGAAGTTCAACAGCCTTCGCTTACCGATCAGGTTTTGCGATATATCAAAGCTCATTACCGGGAATCCATCTCACTTGATTCGCTTGCCCAGTCCTTGAGTTACAGTCCGCAATATGTATCACGCAAATTCAAGGAACAGACGGGATGTACACCGACAGAATATGTGATTCGGTTACGAATGGGTGAGGCAAGGAGTCTGCTTGCGTCCACAGAAGCTTCATTACAGGAGATTGCTGCGTATGTGGGTTATATGGACCCGTTTTATTTCAATCGTATATTCAAAAAAGAGATCGGTATAACACCGGGGCAATATCGGTTGAAGCAGCAGGAAAACTCGAAATTAGTTTCAAAAAGTACATTAAATGCAACAAATGAATCCATTGTAACAGGAGGGGATGAACGTTATCCTTTAGTTGATGATGATAATCATTATCAATATAAGGGAGATGAGGAAATCAACATGTTTAACCATTTTAAATCAGCGATCATGTCGCTTGCGCTTGTACTCACATTGAGTGCTTGTGGAACAGCCCAGCAGGGGGCAGAAACATCCGAAGTTGCGGCTGAACCCGAACAACCGGCAGTCGTGGAAACCCAAATGGTAAATACGACCTTTGGTGAGGTAGAGATTCCTGCACATCCCGAGCGAGTTGCTGCCATAGATTATCTGGGAACGGTGCTTGCTCTTGGTGTCAAACCGATTGGTGGAGGCCAATTTCTGATGAACAGTCCTTATCTGGAAGGTCACATGGATGGTCTTGAAACGATAGGGGATTCCGTTGAACAATTGATGGAGCTGGAACCTGATCTTATTATTACATTGAATCCGGACAAGGCGGCTTATGAGAAATATAGCAAGATTGCTCCGACCGTTTCGATCGCATCCATCACTTTTCCGACACTCAAGGACGAAGTGAACTATTTCGGTAAAGTCCTTGGCAAAGAAGCGGAAGCAGAGAAGTGGCTGGCTGATTTTGATGAGGAGATTGCCAAAATCAAGCAGGAGGTGCAGAGTGTTGTTCCAGCTGATGCTACATTCTCCGTTATGCAGGAATATGATCGCCAAGTCTTCATTTTTGGCAATCAGTCGGGCCGGGGAGGGCGTAACATCTACGAATTGCTTGGTTTGCAAGCACCAAAGAACATTCCATCCGAGTTGATGCAGGGCGCCTATCATGAATTCTCCATAGAACTGCTCTCCAAATACGCTGGAGATTACATTGTGCTAACCAGCAAGTCTCAGTTGAAAGACCTTCAGGCAGATCCGATCTGGGGTTCATTGCCTGCTATCAAAAATGGAAAAGTGTACATATGGACGGAAGAACAATCCTGGTTCCGTGACCCTATTGCCTTGTTGAAACAGACACAGGATCTGGCTGAATGGATTATTGGACTTAATACACCGTCTAAATAAGGAACTTCAAAAAACCGTGCCGCCCAGTTTGCTGAGCAGCACGGTTTTCATTTTCTTATGTAGGACTGAACAGTAGAGGGGATTAGCTGCCTGTACGGAGATGAAATAACAGTGTGGTGTGATTACCGTATAAGAGTTTATTCGCTCTTTTGTTCGTTCTGAATTTCTTGCAGATCCTCCAGTTGCAGTGTGAGGTCATTCTCGGGGTTTGCGCTCACAATGACTTCTGACTGTGATTGTTGCTGACCTGGCTGATTCGACTTGGCGGCAGGTTTGATCACGTAGAGACTTTGAACGGAGTTGAGCAGGCTGGCAGGGGTGTCTTCATACGTTTCCAGGAAGAGTACATAGTCTTTGGTAGGAATCAGCTTGAGGTTGTCATCATTAATAATCTCGGTGTTGCCAAGTTGTCCGCCAAGTTGCTTCACTTCAAGTTTTTCCCCGGCAGTGTAACCGCCTTTATAGGATTCAGCGACCTGAATCGTGTGGATCGTATAGATTTTGTCAAAAGAAGCTGGCTCTCCGCCCGGATCGGACGCAGGGTTTAACTCGTTTTCATTGGCAGCATCAGTAACTTGTACAATATCGTTTAAAGCTTCCACACGAGTCTCAACAACACTACCTTTTACAATGGCATTTGCTCTCTCGGACAGGTCGCCAATGCTGCCATAACTCGGGTAATCTTCAGAAGCAATAATGGTCATGGGTGCATCGGATGGGGACGCGGTAGGTGTAACAGAAGAACATCCAACAGCAGATAAAATGAAAATGGAAGAGAGAAGCAGCGTTAATACTCGATTTTTGTTCATGGACAGGAATCCTCCTTGGATTTTTGGGATAAGTTCGTAGCGGATTAGTACTTGGATTTTACGTTATTGATATCAAAAGTTTGGGGTTGGGTCATGGAATTGCGGTTACGGGAGTAAGACATAATGGAAGGACTACTTGTTGTCGGGTTGTCACCGAGCCAGATGGAGTGTCCGAGTTCGTGGACAAATACGCTTTGAATGAAGTTGGATAAGTTGGTCGCGTCAGGGGTGATTGTGGATGCATTGAGTTCGATGCGGAAGCTTACGACTTGACTGCCGGATACGGAGGCGTAGTTGACACCATATGCTGTATTATTGAAGTTTCCTGCGGTGATGGTGTTTGGGGAGTTACTTGTTTTGGTGAATTTAACTTTGGCACCTGCATTGTTCCAGTTGGTAAGGGAAGTGTCCATGGGAGTCTGCCATGCGGCGGCGTAATTATACGTACGAATGGGAATGGTGGTGCTGGGGTAACCGTAGGTTAGAAAGGTTGCCGCATAGATGGTACTGCCAAACATCGCAATCGCTGAGAACAACATGATGCTCATCAAAAACTTCCTTTTCATACTTAAAACCTCCAATAAATGTATTTTATTCTCTATTATAGTAACAAGTAATATTGGAGTTGAAATGAGTCCGAGGTCGTTGTTTTTGTCGTGAAAAACATGAAATATATCTTGATCCGACCCTAATGGTGTCAAAATAAGTCATTTCCTGTTCAATGTTCATGAATAATTTCCCTAAAATTACAAACAATACGTTCAACTTCTCATAGGGAAAGGTAGTGCTTGAACATGTGCAACCGTTTTTCATTGGCAGCCGATTTGGACGATGTCAGAGATCATTTCAAGATTCAGCGAGTGATGTATTATTACAAAAACCGATACAATATCAGCCCAACCCAGCATACGCCGATTATTTTGCATCAGGATGGTGAGCGTGTATTGGATGAGTTCCGGTGGGGGTTCATTCCATTCTGGGGTCGTGATGCCGTTAACGCAAACCTCATGACGGTGCATGAGAATCCTTCCTATTACAAACTGGTAGAGACCAAGCGCTGCGTTATTCCCTGCAATGGATTATATTACTGGCGGCAAGAGGGCAAAAAAAGTTATGCGGTTCGTGTTGTTATGCCGGATCGTGGCCTGTTTGGGATTGCTGGGTTATATGAGGTGTGGAGAGATACACGGAAAGAGCCGCTTCGTACCTGCACGATGCTTATGACAGGCGCAAATATGGTTACACGCGAGTTTGGCAGTAAAATGCCAGCGATCCTTTCCGAAGAAGAGATCAACACCTGGCTTGACCCGGCAAATACACGGGTGACTCAGTTGTTACCGCTATTGAAATCGTATAACAGTACAGAGATGAATCTGTATCCAGTCACCCCAATGGTCGCCAACGATGAACACGATTGTTACGAATGCGTAGAAGAGATGGATCAGAAGCTGGCTTACGTTCGGAGTTTCTGAGTATCTTTTGGATGATGTGAAGAAAATGAAGAGGGCTGAGAGTCTGGAGACACTCTGCTCTTTTTTTCCTTTCTGAAAATGAAAAGTTGCAATTGGAGTGAAACGTAACTATAATCATTACAGTAAGCGAACGCATATATTCATATATCTATTAAAAGAGATATTTATAATCAGGAGGGAACCACGAATGAATCCAAAGTTTAACCAGATGTTTGAACAAGTTTCACTACCGACTGGCATTACACTGAAAAACCGTATCGTGCTCGCTCCCATGACTCATATGTCCTCGAATGCTGATGGTACGATATCCGACGCTGAACTTGCTTATTATGCACGTCGCACCGGTGGTGCGGGCATGTCAATTACGGCTGTAGGGCATGTAACAGAGACAGGCATTGGTTTCCCGGCTCAATTTGGCGTATATGACGACCGCTTCATTCCTGGTCTGAAAAAACTGGCTGATACCATGAAACAACAGGGCTCCGTAGCTGTATTGCAAATTTTCCATGCGGGCCGTCTGACTCCTGAACAAGCTGTACCTGCGGGTCAAGTGGTTGCTCCTAGTGCGGTTGCAAGTGAGCGTCCAGGATCTCCTGAACCAAGAGAATTGACGGATGCCGAGATTACTTCGATTATCAAAGACTTTGGTGAAGCGACACGTCGTGCAATCGAAGCCGGCTTTGATGGTGTTGAAATTCACGGTGCTAATGGTTATCTGATCCAGCAATTCTTCTCCCCGCATTCCAACCGACGTGAAGACCGTTGGGGCGGAAGTGTCGAGAAACGTCTGACATTCCCACTTGCTGTAGTGGATGAGATTCAGAAAGTCGTTGCCGAACATACCAAACTGCCGTTCATCATTGGTTACCGTTTCTCTCCGGAAGAACCGGAAACACCGGGACTCACAATGGAAGATACGTACCTACTAGTGGATGCGCTGAAAGATAAAAACCTGGATTACCTTCATGTCTCTGTGAACGAGTTCTGGTCCAAGCCAAGACGTGGCGAAGCAGATACACGTTCTAGAATGGAATTCATCCTGGATCGTGTGAACGGCAAATTGCCTGTTATCGGTGTAGGTTCGATTCATACGGCTGATCAGGCCGCTGAGGCGCTTCAAACGGGAGTACCTCTGCTTGCCATTGGACGTGAGCTGATTATTGAACCGGATTGGGTTGAGAAAATCGAGAGCGGACGGGAAGAAGATATTGAGACGATTCTGACCAAATCGGATCAGGAACGTCTGGTTATCCCTGACGGGTTGTGGAATGCAATCATCCACACACCGGGCTGGTTCCCTATGGCAGAAGATAAATAAGACACACTTCAGAACTGGAATGGAGGGGGCGAAAGCTCCCTCTTTTTGCACATGGTCCAAATTCTCCTTGTCATCGCTCTGTGGTATGATGGATGAACAGGATCAACTGGATAATCAACGGTTTGGAGTGAAGGAATATGCTCGTAGCTGAACGGTATGAGAAAATAGTGGAATGGGTGGATACGCAAGGCAGCATGCGTGTAACCGAACTTAGTGAGCGCTGCGGGGTGACAGAAGAGACGATTCGTCGTGATCTGGACAAGCTCGAACAGGCGGGCAGGCTCAGACGGTCCCATGGCGGGGCGGTCAGCGTAAAATACAAGGATGAGTTACAGTCGGAGATTCCATATCCGGAACGGGCTGTAGCCCATGCAGAAGAGAAGCGTAGAATTGCAAGCAAAGCGGTGAAAATGGTGGAATCCGGCGACCGGATCGCCCTGGATGCAAGTACAACGGCGTGGTATATGGCGGCAGGATTGCCAAACATTCCACTGACGGTATTAACCAACTCGATTAAGGTCGCCGCAGAGCTGAGTAACAAGGAGCAGATTCGTGTAATTGCCACAGGTGGGCAATTGGCTTCGAAGTCACTGTCTTTTGTAGGACCGCTGGCGGAACGTTCGCTTGATGCCTATCATGTGGATAAAGTATTCCTGTCTTGCAAAGGAGTGCATCTGACCAAAGGCATCAGTGAATCCAATGAATTACAGGCCTTGGTGAAGCAGAAAATGATCCATATTGCGGATGAGGTCATTCTACTTGCAGATTCCAGCAAATTTAACATACAGGCGTTTACCAGAGTTGCTGAGATGAACAGTGTGGGCAAAGTGATTACAGATCAGGGTGTAGATGAAGAGCACGTTAGCGCATTGATTGAGCAGAATATTACGTGTATACGTGTATAAACAAGAAAGGAATGAATGTCATGAAACATCCTTTTCATCTGAAAGCGGTATGGAATGGTGGGCGTAACAGTGAGGGAACAATCGATGCAGGTGGATTAAAAACGGTCATATCGATTCCGCAGGAGATGGGCGGACCCGGTACGGGAACTAACCCGGACGAGATGCTGCTGGGTGCAGCCTCCACCTGTTACCTGATCACGCTGGCAGCGATGCTGGAGCGTTCGGATATTACGCCGGATGAATTGACGCTTGAATCGGAAGCAACGGTAGATGTCACAAATAACGTATTTACGTACGAACGGATCGTACATAGACCCCGGATTGTACTCAGCCAAGATGCTTCAGAGGCGGATCTGACCAAGGCTGAGCGCCTGGCGCATAAGGCTGAATCCTCCTGTATGATCTCCCGAGCGGTGGCAGGTAATGTCCAGATGGAGACACAGCCGGTCATTGTTACTACAGGAGCTAATCCGGTGTGATATACTGAAGAATAGACGATTCAAGTTGTCATTTGTGTAAAATAAGGAGTAATTCGGTATGAACACACAGAAGCGCAAGACTAACCGCTGGGTACGTTTGACACGTGCTATGAAGCTGAATTTTCTCAAATTGTTACGTGCTCCCGGAGGTGCCCATAAAGTATCTACCGGATTTGCTATAGGGTTCGGACTGGAACTGATCGTGATCTCGACTGCTTCCCTGATATATCTTGTATTTTATCCGATTGTGCGACTGTCTGGGGGTTCGGTGCCAGCAGCGATTGTTGGTAACGTGATCGGGAAACTTACGTTTTTACCTATTATTCTGATGCCACTCGCCAAACAAATTGGCTCATGGATTTTGCCTGCTCACAGCATGGGACAGGGACTGGTACATGAGAGTGCATTCATGGAGCTGTTTCGCGGGAACTGGTCGGCCGTGAGTGAATTGTTGCTTGGTGGACTGGATATTCTGGCAGGCATGTCCGTGTTTGGTGTCATTCTGGGTGTGATTTCGTACTTTGTCGTAAAATTCTTCTACGTCAGAGCGCTCAACCGGCGTTATGAACGCCGGTTGGAGAAACGCCGACAAGCGGATATCGCTTCGGTATCACCTCCGGTATTAATCAGGAAGCCATCACAATCATAATCGGCAGCATCAACATGGATGCAGCGGTGGTCCACAGAATACAGCGGGATACAAACTGCGGAGAAGCATTAAACTGTTCAGCCAAAATAACGGCGTTCACTGCGGTCGGCATCGATGCGAGGATCAGCAGCACACTGAACAACGTACCTTCGACCTGAAGAGCGGTCAGTATAAGCCAGGACAGGATTGGCGCAGCTGCGAGACGGACTACGAGCCCGGTCCAGAAAGCTCGGCGTACATTGGGCAACCAAGGCACCGTTGCACCTTTTGGTCTGAGCATCTGTGCTCCCAGAATAGCGAGAACGACAGGAGAGTAACCCGCAGCCAGCATGGAGATCCCTCCATCCAGCGCTTCAGGCAGGCTCAGATTGGATGCACGCAGCGCAATGGCGATGCCAGCAGCATAGATGGATGGCATGCGGAAAACGGAAAGGATCGCATCTTTCACCGTGAATTCGGATCTCGCGGCAAAAAAGATACCTACCGTATTAACAATGATCATCTGTCCAATGACGTAGACCGAAGCCTTGTCCAGTCCAAGCTGACCAAAGGCAAGCAGTACAAGCGGGAGCCCGTAATTCACGCAGTTCGTAAACGTGGAGACGAGGGTGAGACCCGCTTTTTCGCTTGCACCCAGACGGAACACCCGGCTCAACAGCTCGGCGAGGGCCCACAGAGCAATCAGATTAATAATAGAGAACCAGAACGTGCTGGTGACGTCCGTCCAGGTAATCTCTGCATGCAGCAATGTATTGAAGATGAGCGCAGGGCTCAAAATATAAAGGGAAAAGATCGAGAGCGACCGGGTATCCCAATTTTTGAAGCGTTTTAACAGAATACCTCCAATCACGGGAAGTGATATCGGCAGGAACACATGGTATAACGTGAGTAAAAATGAGTGAAGCAATGCAATTCAGTCCTTTCTGGATGAAAAACCTATCTTATCATAGCAGAAGATGCATCTCATATGAATGGATTTCAGTATGATGATGTGTAGTAATCGCCTTGTTTAACTAAGGATTTCCCTGATGGGCAGCGACAGCGGATTGCTATTTTGATATGGCAGATTTATTATAGAAGAGGTGCAACAAGATTACATACACATAGAGGAGGAAACTGTAATGAGTGAATCAAAACGCTTGCTCGTACTTGCCGGCTCTTACGCCGAAGCGGAAAATGAGGGCATTTATGCATATGAATTGAATGAGGATACAGGCAGCTTGTCAAAGCTTGACGGCATCGCGGGCGTGAAAAACCCAACGTTTGTCAACGTGGATGCTGAAGGTAACAAACTGTATGCGATTGGTGAAACAGCGTCAGCTGAAGGCAACAAAATGTCTGAAGCGGTAGCTCTGAGCATTGATCCTTCTACAGGAAAATTAACGTTGCTGAACCGGAATAACTCCATTTCAGCTCCACCATGTCATATCCAGCGTGACCCTTCCGGCAAATACTTGATCCTCTCCAGCTACCACGGTGGTCTGGTAGGTCTGCAAGCCTTGACGGATAACGGTGAAGTTGGAGCGCTTCTGGACGAGAAGAAACATGAAGGACAAGGTGCGCATCCTGAACGTCAGGACAAGCCACATGTTCACTCCGCATTCTTCAGCCCAGATGGTAAATACATGATGGTACAGGATCTGGGCGCAGATAACATCGCGATCTATTCCATTGATGCAGACAAAAATGAACTTGTGCTGCACAGTGAAACCAAAACACATCCGGGAGCAGGCCCACGTCACTTGGCATTCCACCCGAATGGTGAATTCGCTTATGTTATCAATGAAGTGGATTCTTCCATTACTTCGTTCAAATATGATGCAGCAGCGGGCACGTTGACTGAATTGTCTACAGTATCCACACTGCCTGATGGATATGATGGCAAAGAGAATACAACAGCCGAAATCACTGTTTCCAATGATGGACGTTATGTATATGGTTCTAACCGTGGACATGACAGCATCGTTGTATTTGCAGTAGATGCAGACAAAGGTCACCTGACACTGGTTGAGCATGTATCTGCAGAAGGTGAGCACCCGCGTCACTTTGCGCTGACACCTAACGGCAAATTGCTGATTGCAGCTAACCGCGATACGAACAACCTCGTGACATTCACGGTAGATCAGGAGAGCGGACGTCTGAAATACACTGGTCACAGCACAGGTGTATCCAAGCCGGTATGCGTGAAACCTGTATATCTGTAAAATGATAAATTTCTAAACCAGCTTTGGCTGGATTGAAAATGAAACGATAAAGATAAAGACCCTGCCATGTGGCGGGGTCTTTTATATTGAATATCTAATTGGATGATTAGGCTGTTGTTCTGCTTTAAGCGTGTGGATTGGGATAGAGGATTAATTCTATATTTGATTCACCTAACAACGAATAATTATCAATAGTATCGTGCAAGTAACTACCCCACTTCAAAGTGCGTACTTCCTGAATGGATAGTCAGGGTCTACAATGAGTGAGTAGCCAAAACAAACACTGCATGCATCTGAACAGACAAATTGGTGCAGGCTAAATATCTGATTATTATTTTTACAGGAACAAATCATACTTGAACAACAAAGGAGAAATAAATGATGAAATTGCAATTGGCGCTTGACTTGGTAAATATCCCTGAAGGTATCGCACTGGTTAAAGAGGTTGAACAATATATTGATATCGTTGAGATTGGTACTCCAATCGTTATTAATGAAGGTTTGCACGCGGTAAAAGCAATGAAAGAAGCATTCCCTAATCTGCAAGTTCTTGCAGACCTTAAAATCATGGATGCTGGTGGTTATGAAATCATGAAAGCAGCTGAAGCTGGTGCGGATCTAATCACTGTGCTTGGGGCAACCAATGACAGTACGATCAAAGGTGCAGTAGCAGAAGCGAAGAAACAAAACAAACAAGTTCTTGTAGACATGATCAACGTGCCTAACCTGGAACAACGTGCTCGTGAAATTGATGCGCTTGGCGTAGATTACATCTGTGTACACACAGGTTATGACCTGCAAGCTGAAGGACAAAGCCCGTTCGAAGATCTGCAAACGATCAAAGCTGCTGTGAAAAATGCTAAAACGGCTGTCGCTGGTGGAATCAAGCTGGAAACATTGCCAGAAGTAATCAAAGCACAACCGGATCTGGTTATTGTAGGCGGCGGTATCACAGGACAAGCAGACAAAGCGGCAGTTGCAGCTGAAATGCAACGTCTCGTTAAACAAGGGTAAGCAGATGAGCAAAACACAGTACGCATCTGACATCTTGAAGGAGCTGGAACGTACGTTAAGCCAGATCGACGATGCAGAGATGCAAGCGATGGCTGAGCACATTCTGGCTGCGGAACAGATTTTTGTAGCAGGAGCAGGCCGGTCAGGACTTATGGGGAAGGCTTTTGCCATGAGACTGATGCAGATGGGGCTTCGTGTATATGTGGTGGGCGAAACCGTAACACCTGGGATCAGCTCGAAAGATTTCCTCTTGCTGTGCTCTGGCTCAGGAGAGACAGGCAGTCTGGTGGCCATGGCTCAAAAGGCTAATCAGGCTGGTGCGCCTGTAGGTCTCATTACGATTAAGCCAGAGTCCACGATTGGGAAATTGGCAACTACGGTAGTGCGTCTCCCGGCTTCAGCCAAAGAGGACACAGCAACTTCCGGAGCGGCAGTAACCATTCAGCCGATGGGCTCGTTGTTCGAACAAGGACTGTTAATCGGCATGGATGCTCTCATCCTTACGATGATGGAAATGAAGGGTATGACCGGAGCGGATATGTTTGGCCGCCACGCGAACCTGGAATAGTGAATAGATGAAAGACCGGAATCCTTTGATTATGAAGGGTTCTGGTCTTTTCTGCGATACATAATCATTCATCTGTATAGGTTTTATCCGTGATTTACAGTTAAACTTTGCATCCCGACCAGGCTGTAGTAGAATTAATAGATAGCTGTATCGAATGAATGTACTTATTACATCATGCATGGAGCGGAAAACTTACCTCGTGTGAAGTGTCCCCGTGATATGCGTATTATACGCGATATAAGATTGAAGATGAGGGGGCTCGGAGCCATGGCGTCCGAAGTGAAGGAACGGATTAATCTGAAAGAAATCAACTGTGAGAAGGAATTGACCCTTGCGGTGATCGGTGGCAAGTGGAAACTGATTATTTTGTGGCACTTGGGCCTGGAAGGCACCAAACGTTTCAGTGAGCTGAAACGCCTAATCCCTCATATTACCCAGAAGATGCTGACCAACCAGTTACGTGAGCTGGAGGAAGACAAACTGATTGAGCGCAAGGTGTATGCAGAGGTACCACCTCGGGTGGAATATACGTTGACAGATCACGGTCAAAGCCTGATGCCCGTCCTGCACGCAATGTATAACTGGGGTAAAAATTACGGTGAAAATGTAATCTGGAAAGAAAGCTAAATAAGTTATAGTTAGAATGACCGCTAGGTAAATGGATTCTACCATAAACCAGCGGTTTTTTAGTTACTTTTAAATTTTGGACAGTGGATCAATAGTTTACTCCAAACGCAGCGGGCAGAAATAGACTTAAGAAGCGAAGTGTTCGCCTTTATCACCGGATTTTCACCTTTGAAAAAGGGGAATCAAAAAATCTGGGGATAACAGCGATCGAAAGGCTATTCTGCCAGCGGAGTAATAAGGAGTAATCATTGTCATGTATAGATGAGCAGAATATGATACGATGAGAGATATTGGAAAATGCAAGGAGGATGACAACTAAAGATGGAAAAAATACGTACACGTGCTGAGGTAAACCCAGAAACGACTTGGGATCTGAAAGACTTGTTTGTAACCGATGTAGAGTGGGAGCAGGAGCTTCGATCACTTCCTCTGGCTGCTGCCCAGATCGAAACGTTCAAAGGACGTCTGGGCGAAGGGGCTGAACAATTACTGGCTTGTCTGGATGCGCGTGAAGCTTTGCAGGAGCGAATCAGCAAGACGGCGTCTTATGCTCGACTGAAGCAGTCAGAGGACAGCACCAATCCGGTTAATATTGAGAATTCAGCCAAGGCAGGAGATATCCTATCAAATCTGTCGTCGTCCTTGTCTTTTGTCAATTCGGAGATCGTTGATCTGCCGGAGGGAACCGTTGAACGTTACCTTGAAGAACTTCCGGGATTGGAACCGTATGCGCGCAGTTTGGAGCGTTTGATTCGAGAAAAAGCACATCGGCTTACGCCTGAGACCGAGAAGGTACTCGCTTCATTAGGAGAGGTACTGGATTCGCCATACCGTATCTATCTGCGCGGTAAACTGGCAGACATGACGTTTGACGATGCTCTTGATGGAGAGGACAATAATCGTCCACTGTCCTGGTCATTCTATGAAAATAATTATGAGATGTCATCTGATACAAAGCTGCGCCGTTCTGCTTATGCTGCATTCAGCTCGACATTAAATGATTACAAAAATACGTTCGCAGAAGGTTATGCAACCGAAGTGAAGAAACAGGTTGTTTTATCCAGGCTGCGTGGTTACGACGATGTTACAGATATGCTTCTCAGCCCACAGCAAGTGAGCAAAGAGATGTACAATAATATTCTGGATATTATCCAGCAGGAACTCGCACCTCATATGCGCAGACTGGCGGCTCTCAAGAAACGTGAGCTGGGTCTGGACAAACTGATGTTTTGTGATCTGAAGGCGCCGCTTGATCCTGAATTTAGCCCTGCCATTACATATGATGAGGCGTGCATACTCATTCGAGAAGCACTTGATGTGCTTGGGCCGGAGTACGGCGAGATCGTAGAGCGCGCATTCAGTGATCGCTGGGTGGATTACGCAGATAACGCAGGCAAATCCACAGGGGCATTTTGCTCCTCTATATATGGTTCACACTCTTATATCTTAATTTCATGGGCGAACAATATGCGCGGAGCATTTACACTTGCCCATGAAGTGGGGCACGCAGGCCACTTCATGCTTGCGGGACGTTACCAACGGCTCACGAATACACGGCCATCTCTTTATTTCATTGAGGCGCCGTCGACCATGAATGAAATGCTTCTGGCCGATCATCTATTGAAGCGTTCCGATAATCCGAGAATGCGTCGCTGGGTCATTTTGCAACTGTTGAACACGTATTACCATAACTTCGTTACACATCTGCTGGAAGGTGAATTACAGCGCAGGGTGTACGCACGCGCAACCAATGATGAGCCCATTACGGCAAAGACGTTAAGTCAACTCAAGGGAGACATCCTTTCCGAATTCTGGGGACCTGATCTGGTAATTGATGAAGGGGCCAAGCTCACGTGGATGAGACAGCCTCATTATTATATGGGACTATATCCGTATACCTATGCGGCAGGCTTGACGGCTTCCACAGCGGCTGCACAGCAGATTCGTGAAGAAGGACAGCCTGCGGTAGATCGCTGGCTTGATGCACTCAAAGCTGGTGGAAGTCTCACACCACAGGAGTTAATGAAGCTTGCGGGTGTGGATATGTCCGGACCTGAGCCGATTCGCTCTGCGGTTGCTTATGTCGGCAGTCTGGTCGACGAACTTGAACGTCTGTATTCCTGATCTGGTTCATATAGTATATGGACAAGGCAGAACGGGTTGTCTGCATGCACCGCCTTCCTTGCGTGGGGGCGGTGCATCTTATTTTTGCAAGGGGAAAGGAACGATGATGAATGGCGTTAACAAGCGTGTCCTCATCGATGGGCCGATTAAGCGTAGACGGCTTTGGTGTGTTTGACGACATGAATGGAGTACCAGGTTTTGAAGGCAATCAGGGTGGTTTTTTTTCGGGATTTAATGAGTTTGCTACAATGAATGCATTTGCTTCGATTTTCATTGGCGCCATATTTCTCATCATTGCGGGAGTCATTGTTTTTGTTATTATTTCAGGCATACGCTCAGGGATGTCAAATAACGCGGCAGCCTTGTTAACCCTGCACTCAACAGTGGTAGCCAAACGAACGGAAGTCTCAGGTGGAAGCGGCGATAGCAGTGCGACTACCCGGTATTATGTTACATTTGAATTCGACAATGGGGAGCGCACTGAACTGATTGTTGGCGGAAACCATTATGGTATGATGGTGGAAAATGATCGAGGGATGCTGACGTATCAGGGGACACGTTTCAAGCATTTTGAGAGAGATGTACAACCCCAGTCGGGGGTAAGCAAAGGTCAATTTTATACGTAAAAAAAGAAATGCGGCTCCTCCCAGGTGGGAGAGAGTCGTTTTTGGTATACCCAAAAGAAAGAAAAACTGAAGGGTATTCAAACGCTTACATTGGTGATATACTCGTAAAATAAAGTTAAACAGTATTAAACAAAAACAAACAAACAATAAATACAGAATAAAGTACAGGGTTACGGACTGAATCAAGGGATACCGTTTGGAAAATAGGATGGGTTCGAAAGGTTGGTGAAGCGCGGTGAGTGTGCTGGCTTATGATTTGGGCGCTGGGAGCGGGAGAGCGTTACTGGGACATCTGAATGATCGTGGGATCGAAACGAGCGAATTTCATCGGTTCAAGAATGAACCAGTGAAGGTTGGCGAGCGGATGCACTGGGATATTCTGCGATTGCATCATGAATTGTTGCAGGGGCTTACCCTTGTGAAACAGCAGGGAGAACAGCCGGAGAGCCTGGGGATCGATTCCTGGGGCGTTGATTTTGGTTTGCTTGGCAGTAATGGTGAGTTGCTTGGTAACCCGTATCATTACCGTGATACACAGTTTAACGGCATGATGGATCAGGTACGCCAAGAGCTGAGCTCTCAGCGAATCTTCGAACGTACAGGGATACAGTTTCTTAGCTTTAATACCCTGTATCAATTGGCAACGCTTCAACGCAGCGGTTCCCCGTTGCTTCATGAAGCAGAGCGTTTTCTCATGATTCCGGATTTGCTACGTTATTTCCTGACAGGGGAAGCGGTGAATGAGTTCACCAATGCAACCACAACACAATTATACAATCCATCAGCGGGGCAGTGGGATAGTGAGTTGCTGGCGCATATTCGTATTTCGGAGAAACTGTTTGGTAAAGCCGTGCTGCCAGGTACCCGTGTTGGACAATTGCGAAGCAGTATCTGTAACGATCTGGGATTGTCCCCGATTCCCGTGATCGCTGTTGCGGAGCATGATACGGGTTCAGCCGTTGTGGCTGTTCCTGCAACGGAACGTTCATTTGCTTATCTGAGCTGTGGAACCTGGTCCCTGATGGGTACGGAGATAGATCATCCTGCAATTAGTACCGAGAGTCTGGCCTTGAACTTCACGAATGAAGGCGGGGCGGGCGGAACATTCCGTCTGCTGAAGAACATTATGGGTTTATGGATTTTGCAGGAAAGCATGCGCGAGTGGGAGCGCCAGGGGCAGGGAATTAGCTATGATGCGTTATTGGCGCAGGCGGAACAAGCACCTCCATTTGCCAGTTTGTTTGATCCGGATGATGAACTATTCATGCCAGCAGGAGATATGACGACCCGTATACGTCAGTATTGCCGTGATACAGGGCAAGTGGTACCAGAGGATCAGGGGGCTATTGCCCGGGCAATTCTGGAGAGTCTTGCATTGAAGTATAGAAGAGTTCTGGAATGGACGGAGCAATTGTCGGGTCAGGCGTTCAACGGATTGCATATGGTCGGTGGAGGCATCCAGAACCGCCTGTTATGTCAGTGGACTGCAAATTCCATTGGTAAGCCGGTATGGGCGGGTCCAGCAGAGGGAAGTGCCATCGGGAATATGGCTGTGCAATGGATGGCGAGCGGAGCTTTTAAAGATATCTGGGAAGCGCGTAAGGCCATTCGTGATTCATTTCCGGTAACTGTGTATGAGCCGCAGGACAGGTCAATCTGGGAAGATGCTTATGGCAGATTTCTGCGTGTGACGGCTTCATCTAATTCACAAGCGGGGAGTGAGGTGTAACATGCTGGCAGCCGAGCGGTATGACCGGATTGTGGAGATGGTGAATGTAAAGGGCAGTATGCGTGTATCCGAGCTTAGTGAGCGCTGCCGGGTGACGGAGGAAACCATCCGGCGTGACCTGGATCGGCTGGAACACGCAGGACGACTACGCCGATCTCACGGTGGTGCAGTGAGTGTGAAGGAAGATCAACCGGAGATCCCTTACCGGATCAGGGAGACAACCCATGCGGAAGAGAAAAAGCGGATTGCACAAGCGGCTCTGACGATGATTAATCCGGGTGATCGCATTCTGTTGGATGCGAGCACAACGGCAGGTTATATGGCAGCGAACATGCCGGATTTTCCGCTGACGGTCTTAACCAACTCGATCCAAATCGCTACTGAACTCAGCAACCGTGACAAGGTTGAGGTCATCTCAACAGGGGGCCAGCTGGCATCGCGCTCGTTATCTTTTGTTGGGCCGCTGGCGGAGCGTTCTTTGGAAACGTATCACGTGGATAAAATGTTTATGTCGTGCAAAGGTGTACATCTCGAAGGTGGCGGAATCAGTGAATCCAATGAACTCCAGGCAAGGCTGAAGCAGAAGATGGTTGGAATATCAGATCAAGTCATCTTACTTGCAGATGCCAGTAAATTTGGTGTACGTGCTTTTGCCCGAGTATCCGGGTTAAATGCAGTCCATATGATCGTTACCGATCAGCCATTGGAGGCTGAACAGACAGAACGTTTGAGCGGATACGATATTGGTATCATCACGGTTTAATCTTTCAGATTTTATCTATATAAAATGAACTAAACATTTACACGAAACGGAGTGTCCAGTGTAAATATTCATAGTAAATTTATCTACTAATCAGTTAATAGGAGCGTGTAATTATGAAGGTCTCCTTATTCATTACCTGCCTCAGCGATGCCATCTATCCCCGAGTGGGGGAGGCCATGGTCAGATTGCTCGCCGCTCATGGCGTTCGGCTGGATTTTCCGCCGGTGCAGACCTGCTGCGGTCAGCCTTCCTACAATAGCGGGTACTGGGATGAGACTCGGGTAGCGGCCAAAACGATTCTTGAAGCGTTTGACGACAGTGATTTTGTGGTATGTCCTTCGGGATCGTGTACGTATATGATTCATCATTATCCCGAGCTGTTCGCGGATGAACCAGTATGGTTGGAGAAGGCAAAACGATTGGAAGCCAAAGCTTATGAGTTTACTCAATTCCTCGTTCAGGTACTCGGGATAACCGATCTGGGCGCACATTTTCCGCACAAAGTAACCTATCATCCATCCTGTCATGGCAGCCGTCTGCTTGGTGTGAAGGATGAGCCGATGGCGCTACTCTCTCAAGTAAAAGGTCTGGAATTGGTTCCGCTCCCATTTGCTGAGGATTGCTGCGGGTTCGGGGGCACGTTTGCCATCAAAATGTCCGATATTTCAGGAGCGATGGTGACGGAGAAGGTCGATCATGTCAAAGAGACACAAGCCGAAGTGCTGGTTGGGCTGGACATGGCCTGTCTGATGAATATCGCAGGTAATCTGCGTTATCGGAATGAACCGGTGCGTGTAATGCATCTGGCGGAACTACTGTATGAGGGGGTGCGAACAGGATGAGCCAACCGGGAGTCATGGATACTACGGTCAAAGAACGTGCCGGACTGGCCTTGAATGATGATTTTCTGCGAAAAGCAGTCAAATTCACGACAGAACGTTTGCGTAACGGGAAGAAATCTGCCTCAGAAGAACATGGAAATTGGGATGAATGGCGGGAGCGTGGCCGTCAGATTCGTTTGCATACAATTGCGTATCTGGATTATTATCTGAATGAATTTGTGAACAACGCCCGTGCGAACGGGGTTCATATTCATTTTGCAGATACATCGGTGGAAGCAGCGGCAATTGCGCTGGATATTGCGGCGCATAAGCAAGCTTCTACGGTGGTGAAATCCAAATCGATGGTGTCGGAAGAAGTACATCTCAATCATGTGTTGGAGTCGGCGGGCATTGAAGCTATCGAGACCGACCTGGGTGAATACATCATTCAGCTGGCAGGCGAGGCGCCATCTCATATTGTCATTCCAGCCATCCATAAGAACCGCTATCAGATCGCAGAGTTGTTATCCAAGGAAGCGGGTGAAATTCTGGAGCCGGACACAACGGTACTTGCCGGATTTGTTCGCAAAAAGCTGCGCGAGAAATTCCTCGAAGCAGATATCGGCATGACCGGCTGTAATTTTGCAATTGCAGAGACGGGTTCCATGGTTTTGTTCGAAAATGAAGGCAATGCCCGTATGGTATCCACTGTTCCGAAAACGCAGATTACACTGATGGGCATGGAGCGGATCATCCCTTCGTGGACGGATCTGGAAGTCATGGCAACCTTGTTGCCACGCTCCGCAACAGGTCAGAAACTAACGATGTACATGTCAGGCATCACAGGTCCTCGCCGCACAGCGGATGCTGATGGGCCGGATGAAATGCATATTATTATCGTGGACAACGGTCGATCTTTACAGCTCGGTGATCCTGAATTCCAGGAGTTGCTGAATTGTATTCGCTGTGGTGCTTGTCTGAATGCTTGCCCAGTATATCGTCATATTGGAGGTCATGCCTACGGTGGGACGTACAGTGGTCCAATTGGCGCAGTACTGACACCTGCACTCAATGGCAACATTGATGAATGGAATGATATTGCCGGTGCCTCTAGTCTTTGCGGGGCCTGTTATGAAGCATGTCCGGTCAAAATTCCGCTACATGATATGCTCGTTTATCTACGTAGGCGTAAAGTGGAAGACGGCCATGGAAACAAAATGGAGAGCATGGGCATGAAGGGTTTTGCCGCTATTGTATCCAATTCCAAACGTTTCAGTGCGGCCATACGTCTGGGACAGATCGGGCAGAAGGCAGTTGTACGCAACAACGGCATTTCACTCAAATTGGGTCCACTTAAAGGCTGGAACAATTATCGGGTTGCGCCAAGCCTCGCCAAGAAATCCTTCCGACAACAATGGAACAAGCTGGATCAGGAACTGAACCAGGAGCAACCGGCCATGGATTCTTCCGTTCGCAGCCGCATGGAGCAGATTATTCGTGAACGAGAGGAAGGGGAGGGTACTAAGCATGGTCACTGAACATCAGCAATGGCTTGCACAATTGGAGAAGAAGTCCATTGATAAACAGGAGCAGTTCATGAATGACATTGCTTCGAAATTGAGGAGACCAAGGCAACGCCATGCGCCGACCCAACCCTTTCGGGGAGCACCCGACTTTTGGACTGAGCTGGAATGGGATGAAGAGAAGCGTATTCAAGCATTTACGGATAACTTTGTGAGTGTAGGCGCACACATTGCCCGGGTTCAGAACATGGAAGAAGTATCTCAATTTATTGCCAACAAGTCTCATGAACTGAGTGCCAGGTATATCATTCGTCAGAATGAACAGGCGTTACAGGATCTCGGATTGGAAGAGCAGCTTCCGGATGTACAGATCTCAGTCTGGAATAGTCAGGCGGATGAGAACTGGAAGGCTCGGGCAGCTGAGGCTGATATCGGTGTGGTCATGGCGGATTATGCAACAGCATACACAGGCTCGGTCACTGTACTTTCTTCACCGGAAAAAGGTCGTTCGGTCAGTCTCTTGCCTACGGTACTCATCATCATTATTCCAGTAGATCGACTGTACACCAGACTGGGTGAGACGCTGGATCGATTTGACGAAGCGGGGAGAGAGAATCTTCCAGCAGGCATCCACTTTATTTCCGGGCCAAGCCGCTCTTCCGATATTGAAAATGATTTAACCATTGGGGTACACGGACCAGGCATTGTATATGGTTTAATTATGGGTTAACGATGTGTTTAGCGTGATGGCACATCATGATTTTGATAACTGTCCGAGATGCAGTATTTGACTGCTGAGGGCAGTTTTTTATTTTGTTAACTATAGTTAAAAGCTATTAAAATTATATTAATTATATATTTCACCTATTAACAATGGAGGTGTATAATCCATTTCAAGAGAGAGTTCATATGAGATACAAAAGAGAAAGAGGAGGATGAATACAGATGAGTATATTTTCTTACCAAGTTCCGTTTATGGATAAACACAAGGGTGATTTTTCTGCTTTTAAAGGGAAGGTGCTACTTATTGTGAATACAGCAAGTCGGTGCAGCTACTCCCGGCAATTCAGTGAACTTCAGCAGATGTATGAGAAATATGGTGATCAGGGGCTGGAGATTCTGGCGTTCCCGTGCAACCAGTTTAACGACAAAGAACCTGGTAGTAGCGCTGAGGTAGCTGAGTATTGCAGAAGTCAGTTTCAGATATCCTTTCCGATTTTGGAGAAGGTTGAGGTCGTTGGGCAATCGATGCATCCTGTGTTTCGTTATCTGACTACAGAAGCGCCATTTCAAGGTTATGATCTGGACACGAAGGAAGGAGAGTGGATGGACACCTTTGTGAAAGAGAAGCATCCAGAATTGTATCAAGGTGACGGCATCAAATGGAATTTCACCAAATTCCTGATTGACCGTAATGGGGACATCCATGGCCGTTATGAAACGACAGTTGCTCCATTAGAGATGGAGTCTGTTATTCAGGTTCTGTTAAAGAATTCATAATTATACCTTAATCCCTGTCCTGAGGTCCTATGACTTTGGGACTGTTGAAGATTAGAACTGGAAATGTTAGGGTAAAAGAAGATAACGAAGGGCTCCATTTTTTTTAATCAAAAATGACCAATATACCATTTTGGTCAGTTAGTTCTATTGTGGTTTTATCGTTATCTGGATGAAATATGAAAATGTGCAAAAAATAACTTGAATCTGTTGATCTGAAGAGTAAGTGTAATCGAGTCTGTAAATCAAGTCATTATTTTTTAGTTGTAGAACTCTTAACTTGGAAAGAAGGAGTGAGTGTCATGCCACCAATTTCAGTGCCTCAACCAAAAACATTTGGCCCACTGGGCAATTTGCCGCAATTGAACTTTGAAGAGCCGGTGCAATCCTTGGTGAAACTGGCTGAAGAATACGGACCGATCTTTCGTATGGAGTACCCCGGGCGAAGTGAATTGTATATTTCCGGTCACAAACTGGTCGCCGAGGTAACAGATGAATCCAAATTCGACAAACGTGTTTGGGCACCCCTTGCGAAGGTTCGTGCTTTTGCAGGAGATGGACTATTTACGAGTTGGACCGAGGAGCCGAATTGGAAAAAAGCCCATAACGTACTGCTGCCAAGTTTCAGTCAACGTGCGATGCAGGGATATCACAACAAAATGATTGATCTGGCTGTGCAGCTGGTTCAGAAATGGTCACGATTGAACCCGGATGAGACGGTTAACGTTCCGGATGATATGACACGTCTTACGCTCGACACGATTGGTCTGTGTGGGTTCAACTATCGGTTTAACAGCTTCTATCGGGAAGAACCACATCCATTCATTACGAGTATGGTTCGTGCGTTGGATGAATCCATGAGTTCATTGCAGCGACTGCGTCTGCAAGACAAGCTGATGATCACCAAAAAGAAACAGTTTGAACAGGATATCCGTTCCATGTTCTCTTTGGTGGATCACATTATTGCCGAGCGCAAAGAGAAACCGCAGGAAGGCGCAGATGATCTGTTGTCCCACATGCTCAGTGGCAAGGACCCGGAAACAGGAGAAACGCTGGATGATGAGAACATCCGTTATCAGATTATTACATTCCTGATTGCTGGACATGAGACCACAAGTGGACTGTTATCCTTCGCCGTTTATTATCTGATGAAGAATCCGGATACGCTGGCTAAAGCACAAGCTGAGGTGGATCAGATTCTGAAAGATCCGGTTCCCACGTACAACCAGGTTCGCAATCTGAAGTATGTTCGCATGGTTTTGAATGAAGCACTGCGGTTATGGCCTACGGCCCCGGCATTTTCCCTGTATGCAAAAGAGGACACGGTACTTGCGGGTCAATATCCTTTGCAAAAAGGAGACAGTGTCAGTGTACTTATTCCCAAGCTGCATCGTGACCGCGAAGCATGGGGAGACGACGTAGAGAAATTCCGCCCGGAACGGTTCGAAGATCCGAGCAAAGTGCCGCATGATGCCTATAAACCTTTTGGTAACGGTCAACGGGCCTGCATTGGTCAGCAGTTTGCACTTCAGGAAGCAACGCTGGTACTGGGCATGGTGTTGAAGCATTTTGACTTCATAGATCATTCGGATTATCAGTTAAAAGTGAAAGAAACGCTGACGCTCAAACCGGATAACTTCACAATTCGTGTACGTGCGCGTGGTGGGCAGCCAGTCATGGCCGTTCCGGGTGTAGCGGTTGAAGAACCAAAGCCAGTTGCCAAAAGAACGGAGCCGGATGCAGCCAATGCCCACCACACACCGATGCTTGTTCTGTACGGTTCCAATCTGGGTACCGCTGAAGGCATTGCACGTGAAATTGCAGATACCGCCAGATATCAGGGTTTCCGGAGTGAGGTTGCTACGCTGGATGATCGTGTTGGCAAACTGCCAAAGGAGGGTGCCGTCATTATTGTCAGTGCATCCTATAATGGTCAGCCGCCAAGTAATGCCAAGATGTTTGTCGAGTGGATCGAACATGCAGATGCGAATGAATTCAAGGGTGTGCGTTTCGCCGTTCTTGGATGCGGTGACCACAACTGGGCCAGCACCTATCAGCGTATTCCGCGTTTAATAGATGAACAGTTATCTTCCAGAGGAGCAGAGCGGTTATCACCGCTGGGTGAGTCCAATGCCAGTGGAGATTTCGAGAAACAGGTGGGGGATTGGACAGAGCAATTATGGCCAGATCTCGCACGAACGATGGGACTGAAACTGAACACAAGCTCCAATAGCGAACGCAGTTCCCTATCTGTACAGTTTGTCAGTGGGCTCGCCGTAACACCGCTTGCGGATACGTATGATGCCCATGTGGCAGAAGTACTTGAGAACAGGGAGCTTCACGACGCGGGCAGTGAACGAAGCACACGTCACCTGGAGATTAAATTGCCTGAAGGCATAACCTACAAGGAAGGGGATCATCTGGGCATTCTGCCACAGAATCCACCGGAACTTGTGGAACGTGTATTGCGTCGTTATGGATTCACCGGAACGGAGCATCTTGTTCTGGATGCATCCGGTCGGAGTGCCGCGCATCTGCCGCTGCAACAACCGGTGAACCTGTATGATCTGCTCAGTCATAGCGTTGAGCTTCAGGAGGCGGCAACTCGTGCGCAGTTGAGAGAAATGGCAGCATACACCGTATGTCCACCGCATAAGAAAGAACTTGAAGCGCTGCTTGATGAATCTGTGTATATGGATGAAGTGCGGAATAAACGGATCTCCATGCTGGATTATCTGGTGAAATATGAGGCATGTGAACTGCCGTTTGAGCGTTTCCTTGAATTATTGCCTTCATTAAAAGCCAGATATTATTCGATCTCCAGTTCACCGCGTGTTCAGCCCGATCAAGCGAGTATTACGGTCAGTGTTGTGCGCGCCCCAGCATGGAGTGGACAGGGAGAATACAAAGGCATTGCGTCCAACTATCTGGCAAACCTGAAACCGGGTGACGAGATCGTCATGTTCACGCGGACACCGGAATCCGGCTTCCAACTGCCGGAGGATGCACAGGTTCCCGTTATCATGGTAGGTCCGGGTACAGGTGTTGCTCCATTCCGAGGTTTCTTGCAGGCAAGGCACGTATTGAAGGAACAAGGTCGTGAGGTTGGCGAAGCCCACCTGTACTTTGGATGCCGGAATCCCGAGCATGATTATCTGTACAAAAATGAATTGGAAGCAGCCCAGCAAGAAGGGCTTGTGAAGCTTCATACGGCCTTCTCCCGTGTAGACGGGGAGGAGAAATGTTATGTACAGCATCTGATGAGAGACGATGCCCGTCATCTGATTCCTTTGTTTGAAGAGGGAGCGCATCTGTATATCTGCGGTGATGGCAGCAAGATGGCACCTGATGTGGAAGCCACACTCCAGCAGGCATACGCTGATATTCATGGCAAATCCGCGAAGGAAGCAGAAGATTGGCTTAATCAGCTTCAGCAGGAAGGTCGTTATGCCAAGGACGTATGGACAGGCATCTGATGTACACATGTGAAGGGTCAGCTTGATCCGTAACTGGCTGAGCGGTGAGATACAGAAGCAGTTCTGTTCTCACCGCTTTTTGACATAAAATGATTCTTCAGCAGATAAGTGGTTGCATGGGTTATAATTAGGGAGCACCCGTATGCAGACATTTGGGAACCATTGTATGGCTTGCGAAAAGAACCAGCTTTACTTCCGCCTACAAGGCCGTTTCAGTTTTTTTCTTCCAGTGGTTGGCCGATAGATCGACTCGACGCTGGAGAGAGGAAATAATATACGGGAAGGGACTCTGCCTTTTCCCTGGAGTTCAAGATAATCCAGTCCCACGCCCACAAGTCTGATATTGTTAAATGCATTCCTGGAAGGGAAAGTCGTGCGGATTCCCACTCTGACGCCTCGCTGTGTTCGAGGAATATCGAATACCCGAATGGAATTCAGACTGAGTGGAATGAATAACTGCCGGTTTACTTTGATAAACTGCCTTGGATAGACACGACGAATACGTCCCGGTTCCAACCCGGAGAGTGGAGTATTCAGTTCTGCAAGGTGCCCCTGGAGTTCTGCCAGGCGCTGCTGAAGTGTTTTTCCAGTATGGAGATGCTGCCAGCTCATAAGTATTCCTCCGTTCGCCATTTGTACCTAGTATATGAAGCAACGGGGTCGGAAGGTGTACGTTTGATAGCCCATGTTCGTTAAGGCTAACGGGGTTTCTTTTATAATAGAGGAGTGATTCACATGATCGTAGAGATGTATAAAGACCTCATTAAGGATGAGCGTGGCAATTATTATCTAGCAGTGCAGATCGAGGGCAATGAGCTTACGCTCGTTAATGCTTTCGTCGAAGCGGCATTCACACCTGAACTGATCTACAATGAAGAGTTTCGTACCAAGCATAAAGAGATGGAAGGCGGATTTGTAGGCAAAATTGCGATGGACCTGCTAAGGCATGATGTGGTCATGGGGATGAAGCAAATCGACCGCAAACTGTTGAACTTGTCGGATGTGGAACAGCAGTTCACGGTAAATTATATTGATACGATTGAATTTTATCGTCATCCGGCGTGGCAACGGAAGGTGTAAGGTGAAACTAATCTCCTCTGTAACCAGAGAGAGAATGATTTCCGCAGTGGTAGTCAAATTCTATCTTGTGTCCTTATGAATAAGAAATAAAGAAATGTAAACGCACAAAAGGGAAAAGCGCAAGTGCAGGGGAAGTAAACCTCGGCAACTTGCGCTTTTTGCGTACAAACAATTAACGATACGTAGGATGGATGATGCCAATATCGCGCTCGGTGCTCAAATTTCCATCAGCGTAACGCTGCATTTCATTGCCTTTGATCCGAATCGGGATGCTCTCTCCTTGATAGAAGAGCTCTCCCTCAACGGTGCGAACGCTCATTCCAATAACGCCTTCCAGATGTCCGCTTTGATCCGTCACCAGTCGAATCCCTGACGGGCCATCCAGATGAACCTTGCCTTCCAGATATACCGTCATGCGATCAGGCGTGTTGACCAATTCATATCCTACTCCGTTGACTTTTCGGCTATAAGCCGTGTTGCCAGATACGATCTCACCATGATCCATGTCGATGGGGAGCAGTCCGGTAAACCAGAGCTGATTCGATCCAACAGGCATAATTCCGCATAATCGCTCCACATAATCGAGGAGACAGAGGATGGAGGGGGAGTAAGTCTCGGTAAAACCTTGTTCTCCGGTCCATGGGCTTAGTACCTGACCAAATCGCTTATCTTTGGATAGGGCGGACAAGATAGGCTGCATTACCCAGGTTAGCTCCACATATCGATGATGATACTCGAATGCGTGTGGCGCCCGAATCAGACTCAGGAAATTGGATGCCCCTCCCCAGCTGTTGTAGGAAGAAAAGGGATCAAATCTGGGATCATCCATTGAAATCGATGTAAACGGGTATTTAGCGAAAAACTTACTTGTATTCAACAGGTACCGACGCAGTAGGTTATCGAACAATTCACGGTCGCCCACTTCGCAGGCCATTACGCGGAGCAACACATCGGATTGGACTCTGACCAATTCGTCATTGCGATCCCGATCATAGAAGAACATATCCTGTTCGTCGTAACAATAAAGGAAAAGACTTTCCAGGCTAGACTCGGCTTTTGCTTTCCAATCCGTTCCCGATTCTCCCAGTTCTTCAGCCATGCGGGACAGATACAAGCGCTGACAATAGATATTGGCAGTCAGATCTGGTGCCAGAAAAGGCAGAATCGGAGAATCCGGGTGATAGGCAGAAGCATCATTCATGTAAGGTGTGTCCGGAACATGCCAGAATCGCGGGGATAAGTCATGTCCGGTGTCAAACGTACTGAAGGCCTCTACACAGCCAGTTCCTCGGGTATTACGGTTGCGTGCAATCCACTCATCGTAACGAACCATAGCCTTATGCATCGTGTTCAGGAAAGGCGACTGCTTCCCATGATTGCTATGAAGCTGATAGTGGTTCCATACACTGCGTGCCAGCGGAGTGACCAACTGGATTTGCCGGAAAGAGGGACCGTTTGCCGTGAGTTTATACGGGAGCAATCCATCTTCTCTTTGCTGCTTGGCAAATGCGAGATACGTTGTTTCGGACACAGAAGGAAGCAGGCGAGACAGTAGCTCCGCATTGATGGTACCTGTGCTCTCTAACCAACATCCCAGATAGATGCCACCTTCTTGTAAAATAGGATCGTTGTCTCCCATGGGCAGAATACAAGCAAGCAATTTCTCCACCGCTGCAAAATACGTAGCTTCCAGTTGTCCGCCCGATGCCGCAAACCGGATACCCGATGCATGCCATTCCTGTAATAACTGCTGATCTTCCGGTTTAACTGGCTGAACTTGATCCATCATCGAAATGTTGCGCAGCCGATTCAGTATCTCTTCTGTCATATGTTCCTCCTTACAGTATCTGGTTATTGATTCGATTCAAAAATACGAACGGTCCCGTTATAGAAGTCGGAGACAGCTTGCTCCACACTTTTTCGTCCAAATCCGATCTCTTGATTTGTCGTCTGAGCTAACTTGGAGAACTCTGCAAATCCCGGAGGATTGTAACTCACCTCAAAAGGTTCAGTCTTCGTAGCTTCAGAGACAAGGTTTGTATAGTTATAGACAATCTCCTCCACAGGGCCTGCACCTTCCTGAAGAAGATTTCGATTGGCTTCCGTAACGGGCACGCCACGGTCATTACCAAGGATTTTGGCTGCTTCAGGATCATGAATCCAGAAGTCCATTAATATAGCTACTTCCTTCGGATGTTTGGTATTTGCATAACCCGATAATCCCTGACTGGATTCAAATACAACCCCCGTTCCCTTAGGGCCTCGTGGTACAGGGAGTAGCACCAGAGGATCTTCCGTCAAGCTCTGGAATGCAGCAAGTTGGTTGGATGGTAGTAGAGTCATGGCTGCTTTGCCTGTGATCAACAGGGATTTACTGGTGTCATCATGCGGGTTGGACACCTGCAATTCCGGTGTGACTACACCGCCGGATGCCGAAGTCTTTTCCCAATACTGGAACCATTCCAGAATGTCTTCCTTGGCGAATCCAAGTGTGCCGTTTTTCATGTCATACAGTTGTTTACCCCTTTGTTTTAGAAAAATATCCATCCCGTCGACGGTAAAATTGTACGTCCCATAGAAGCCATCTCCGAGCTTGTCGGACAACTCTTTGCTGATGGCGGCATAGTCCGTCCAGTCCCAATCGGATGCTGGCAAAGGCACGCCGGCTTTCTCAAAGAGTGCCTTGTTAACAACAATTCCTCGTGCGTTCGCACCGGCAGAGATATGTTGCAGCTTCCCGTCGAGACGTCCGTATTCGATCATGGTTTCATCCATACCGTCCAAATTCAGTTCGTTGCCAACATACGGGTCCAGATTGAGCAGGACATCTTTTTTGGCATAGTCCACGACATTTCCGCCAAGGAAAAAGATATCTGGTGCTGTGCCTGATGCCAGCTGGGTATTCAGTTTGTCGAAATATCCGGAGGAGGGTGCAAATTCTCCTGAAATTTTAATATCTGGATATTTCGCCTGAAAGACTTTGAGGGCTTCATTCGTAATATCTGCCCGTTTCTGGTCACCCCACCACATGATGCGAAGTTCGACCTGTCCGCCCTCGGTAGTTCCATTATCATTACCATTGCCTGCATTATCATTAGCCCCTGTATGGTCTGTTCCAGAGCAAGCTGTTACGAGTAACAAAAGTGAAGTAATCATACCAATCATGAAACGTTTGAACATGGTAAATCCCCCTGTCTATGGATAATGAGAAACGTGTTGTTACTTCAGACCTGTGGTCGCAATGCCCTCAAGGAAATATCGCTGAAACAATAAAAAGATGATGGTCACGGGAAGCAGTGACAGGGTGGACATGGCGAGTAATGCGCCCCAATCGGATTGTCCTGAGGGATCAAAGAGAGAGCGAATGCCCAGCTGCACGGTGAACAGATCAATTTTGCTCAAATAAATCATCTGGCTGAAAAAATCATCCCAGCTCCACAGGAAGGTGAAGATCGCGGTTGTAATTAGTGCTGGAACGAGCAGTGGCACTACGATTCGGAAAAAGATCTGTGATTGCCCGCAACCGTCAATGGTTGCACTCTCGTCCAGCTCTCGCGGTATACCGCGTATGAATTGAACCATGAGCAAGATGAAGAAGGAATCCTGCGCGAGCCACTTGGGCAGAATCAGCGGGAAATACGTATTAATCCATTGAAGCTCATTATAGAGAATGTACTGAGGCACCAGAGTAACATGGTAAGGCAACATAATCGTGACCAACATCATGCTGAACCACACGCCTTTGAATCGAAACTTCAATCTGGAGAAGGCGAAAGCTGCAAGGGAACAGGAGATCACATTGCCCAACACACTCATGACCGAGATCAGCACGGAGTTGCCGAAGAAACGGCCGAAAGAGATGCCCTGCAGACCTTTCCAGCCATTAATATAGTGCTCCAGCGTGAAACTGGTTGGGAAAAGACTACCATTGGTGAAAATGAGATGGTTTGGTTTAAACGAACTGAGAATCAACCATAGTACTGGATATAACATCAGTAGACCGAAGAGTATAATGGCGGCATGCCTCCCGGCCTGAACCAGTTGTCGTTTGATTGGCATATGCATTACCTCCCCTCCTGATTGTCCCCGTAGAACACCCAAAATCGGGATGTAACAAAGACGATTGCGGTGAATACCCCGATAATGACCAACATGATCCAAGCCAGAGCCGAAGCATAACCCATATCAAAGAACGAAAAACCTTTCAGATACAGATACAAGGTATAAAACATCGTTGCGTCGAGTGGACCCCCGCGGCCATCTCCGATCACGTAAGCTGGTGTAAACGCCTGAAATGAATTGATCATGCTCATGATCAGGTTAAAAAAGATAACGGGGGAGAGCATGGGCAGAGTGATTCCGAAAAATTGACGTATTTTTCCCGCTCCATCGACATCGGACGCTTCATATAAGTCTGCCGGGATCTGTTTCAGGCCAGCAAGAAAGATGACCATGGCAGACCCGAATTGCCACACGGATAGTGTAATGATGGTGTAGACCACATAATCCGGATGCGCAATCCAGGATGGTCCCGAGATACCAAACCAGCTTAAAAACTGATTGACCAATCCATTCCCCTCAAAGAGTTGCCGCCAGACGATTGCAATCGCAACGCTGCCGCCCAAGAGGGAAGGGATGTAATATACAGTCCGGTAGATGCCGAGGGCTCGAATACCTTTGTTCAGCGCCATCGCCACCAGTAGAGCAAAGGCAAGCCTTAGTGGAACAGATAGAAAAACATAATAAAACGTCAGCCCAAGGGACCTGCGAAAGGTATCGTCCTCGGTAAAGATGTGAACATAGTTGCTAAGTCCAGTCCAAGTCGGTGATGACAGTAGATTGAATTTGGTCATGGATAAGTATAGGGACGCAACCATTGGTCCCAGTGTCAGACAGAAGAGTCCGATCAGCCAGGGCAGAAGAAACAAGTAGGCTGTGGTATTGTGCTGACCGTATAAGGGCTTGGTCTGTTTTTTCATCATGTGCCTCCCTTCTGAATGGGTAAGAATAATAGTCACCAATTATGAATTCGCTTACAACATACGGCGTTCTCTTGGTAACCACATCATACCGGGGAAGGGGAGAAGCTTGAATCTCATTTCTTCGGATCATGGCTATCGATTTTTTCGGAATGCAGCAAGCGATAGTCTGACGGACTCATGTTGAACATTCTTTTGAATTTCGAACTGAAATAACTTGGCGAACTGAAACCGGTCAGTTCCGTAATATCCCACACGGTTAATTGGGTTTCCTTCAGCAGTTGCAAGGCGTGTTTCATCCGAACACCCGTCACATACTGAATAAAAGAGGTACCTGCACCTTCCTTAAACAATTCGGAGAAATAGGTAGGATAATAGTTAAACCGTTCAGCGAGTAACGTCAAGGTTAGCTCCTGCATGTAGTTCTCCTCGATATATCGCTTGGCTAAGTCTATAACCGTCTCATCCCCATCTTCTGAAGGAAGTTGTCGACTCAGGAAGTCTTGAGCCCATTGCATTAATAAGCGTTCTGCTTGATCTGGCGTCTTAAGCCACAGTATCCATTCCGGGGCTATAGGAAAATCCATCAACAATGAAATTTGAAAAATGCTTCGTGTCATTCGGGAGGGAGAAAGCTGGAGTGCCTCGTGAAGTTCCTTGCGGATGATGCTGCGGAAGGAGTCCAGTTCCCCTCGAATGAGGCAATGATGCAGCTTGCGTGTTGTTTCTTCAGGTAGTAATGGACTATAGTCCGTTCCTGGCTGAGTGTTAGGCTCGCTGACAGCCCGTTCAGCTGAATTCCATGCCAGAAGGGAATGGATATAACCTTCTTTCCAGTGCTCAAGTCCGGAACCAGAAAGCCCCACCCCAATCTTGAGTTCCATGGAAAAAACGGATGCCGTATGTTCCGTAAGTTGTTGGATGAATTCATGCTGCATACCATCTTGCACTATGAAATGCATGATCCCTGCGTGTGCCGAATCATGAAAAACCTGGACATTGTCTGAATCAGACTGGGCGATTTCATAACATACCATTTCGAAAGGAAGATGCATCTGCTCGTGTAATCGATCTTTTCGAATATCCGGCTTGTCCGATTGACTTATACTCGCGGTGATGAAACAGACCTTCTGATCCTGCCATGATTCGAGATGGAACAATCTGAGCCGTTCTGGCATGGAGGAAGGCGGTAGGCGATTGCCTTTGACGAGATCAAAAAGGAAACGTTCCTTCATTTCCCAGTAATACTGAGAGAGTCGCCATTGCATCAATTCGGAATCGCCTCGTATTTTACGTTTGTCATCCAGATCCGCTTTGATTTTGCCTAATGTGGCTTTCAATTCATCCCGGGTTACAGGTTTCAGTAAATAATCCATGACCTGGCTGCGGACCCCCGCTCTGGCATATTGAAAATCCTCATAACCCGTGATAATGATAATCTGAATGGAAGGGTTATAACTGCGGCAGACATCCAATAGTCTGATGCCATCCATGACAGGCATATTCATATCGGTAATCAGCAAGTCAAAATGTTCAGATTTCAAAAGTTCATCCGCTTCGATCCCATTAGAGGCTTCTCCTGTTATGACAAAACCCATGCCATGCCAATCGACTTTCAATTTTAATCCTTCGCGAACTTCGATCTCGTCATCTGCGATTAATACGTTGTACATCATATTCCTCCTGTACGGGTAGAGTCAGTTCAATGTAAGCTCCTCCGCGCTCATCGTTCTCCACATGGACCGTGAACAAGCCACCATAATGCAGACGACAACGAGCAATGACATTGCTCAGTCCAATATGCCAGCCTTCATTATGCAATATGGATTCCAATGAGGAGGGAGCAACCGGATGTTGCAACTTATTGATTATTTCTGCTGGGATACCCGGTCCATTGTCTAAAACGCTGATGTGCAGACGATCATACATCCGGTTGATCCGTATCTGTACCTGAGCTGTCGTCTGATGTTGGAAGCTGTATTTCACTGCATTTTCAATAAGTGGTTGAAGAATAAACTTGATGATGACCACGTAGTTCAGTGTACCTTCCAACGTTACTGAAATGTCGAGTTTATGACCGAAACGAGTCTGCAAAATGGAGATATAACGCTGCACATAATCCAGCTCTTCGGTTAGCGGAACACGGTCGTCATTGGTATTGATAGAAAAGCGCATCATTTTACCCAGATCCTCAATGACCTGAACCGTATCATCCGTTCGGCGCTGAATGGCAAGGCTGCTAACCAGCTCCAGAGTATTAAACATAAAATGTGGATTAATCTGTATGAGAAGTGCCTTGTACTCTGCTTGCTGGCGAAGTAGTTTCAGTTCAAATTCATTCTGGATATGCTGCCGCAGCTGACTGATCATATAACGGAAGGTGAAGATCACATAACTGATCTCGCTCTTTACATTTTTATCCGGAGGCAGAAGTGAATCCGCTTGGTCAAAAGCACCTCGTTGAACCTGTCTCATCGCCAGCACCAGTCTGGTCAAAGGTTTGGTTACGCCGTGGGATAACCATGCAGCAGCCAAGAGGGAGACCAGAATCAGGGCAATCGTCACCACCACAATTGTGCTTTGGAGCTTATGGAGAGAGAGGTACATTTCCTTTTCAGGTGCGATACCCGCCAACATCCAGCCGGTACGTCCCAGTTTCTTGAATACAAGAATGTCTCGCTGTCCTTCCTGGTTTTTGAGGTATGCCACACCGGATTTGAGCGGGCTGTTTCGAAAACGATCGATCTCTGCGGTAGCTACAGCACCCAACGTTTCTACCTGCTGTGACAGAATAGGATTTCCTTGCTCGCCCAGCAGAAAAATAGTGCTATTCTCCGCAAGATGTATGCGCCGGAGCGGCTCCAGAAAATAAGATTCACTGACATTCACCTTCATGACATTCTGCGCTGTAGCATGATGAAAGGTGCCGATGGGCATCAGCAGACTGACCACCGGATTACCATGATCTCTGACACGTTCATGTTGGTCGGTGTGTGCAGGTAACCAGCGTTCTCCCAACGTGTAGAAATTCGTATACCAGGATTCTTTTACAAATGCAGGGTCATATGTTACCTGATTCTCGCTGCCAATTCGCAGTCCATTCCGACGATAGATGGATACATCCGAGATACTGGTGTAACTGTTGGTTGCCTGAGTGAGAAAACGGCTCATCGCAAGATTGGCCAGCATCTTTTCTCCTTCGGGCAGGTTCGGATCACCGATCGCGTTATCCCAGTTTTTGCCCATATCACTATTGAAAACAAGAGAGGCGACATCGTAGATCTGCATCTGCACCATGTCTACGTATGAACCGTATTCCTCCATTTTCTCAAGAGCAGAGGATTCGATGTAAGAGCGAATGACCGTGCGTGATTCCTTGAAGAGCAGGTAGGAGAGTGTGCCAAAAGCGAGGACAAACAGGACAACGATAAAGGCAATCAGACGGTTTTTTAAAGAGAAGAACATAGATTTCCTCCTTCTACCGAGTCAACTTGCGTGCAGATTAATTATAAAAATATAAAAAAGACTGCGTGATATGCGCAGCCTTTAAATGAAATTAATAATGTAGTGCAGACCTGGGGGACTTAGAAACGAACCAGATTATTGACGTTGACAGGCAAACCCGTCGCGATGGCGCGATTGGCAGCAATACCCGTCAGAATGGATCTGGCACCGTCCACATGGTTAGCAGCACGATGGAACGGATCTTCTACAGGCTCTCCAAACAGATCATTCAGCAGAACCGGGTCACCTCCGCCATGTCCACCTGCTTTCTCTTCCACTTCAACCTCATATGGCGCATCGAACATCGGGAGAACCCGCAACGTTTTACCGATTAAAGCACCTTCTTTACTTTTGTCACCCAATGAATTGACATAAGATTGCTCCACAATGTTCATTTCAATCCGGCCTTTGGTGCCATTAATGGCAATGCGATAACCCTCCCATGGCTGGTAGGCAACGAGGGAGTAGGTCAGAATGGCTTTGTTCCGATACTTCACAAGAACACCCATTGTATCCTCAATGTTGATGCCATCCCCAAATACACTCTGATCGCGCTGGTAACCATCTTCCGATTCGGCATCCAGATACATGTACTTCATATGTGCGTCTGAATCCAAATGCAGTGCAAAAGGGTCATCCTTTGCGATCGGGTTGCCGGTTGCCCGGTTGTAGAATTGCGTTACACCGCGTTCTTCTGCGTTTTCTCTGCCGTAATACATCAGATCACCAAATGCAAACACGGTATCCGGTTGCGAGCCAATCCAGAAATTCACCAAATCGAAGTGATGGGTGGATTTGTGCACGAGTAATCCGCCGCTATTACGCTTGTCCCGATGCCAACGGCGGAAATAATCTGCCCCGTGGCGGGTATTCAGCAGCCATTCAAAGTGAACGGAAGTGACTTTCCCGATGGTATCATTCAGAATAAGTTCTCGAATCTTAGTATGGTGCGGTGCATAACGGTAATTAAAGGTGACTCTTACGTTCTGACCAGTCCGCTTGACAGCATCCAGAATCTCCTGACATTTCTCCTCATCGATGGTCATCGGTTTTTCGGTGACAACGTCACAACCCAGTTCCATCGCACGAATGATGTACTTGTGATGGGTGCGGTCAACACTCGTTACGATGACATAGTCAGGTTTCTCGTTCTCAATCATCTGATCAAACTGATCTGCAGGATAAGTGGGTACCTCAGGATACTCGTACTTTTCCTTCAATAGTTGATTCGCGTAGTTCATACGGACTTGATTTATATCACAAAAGCCGACAAGCTCGGATGTATCCCTATAATCCCGGGTCAAAGCACCATAAAAAAATTCGGCGCGGCCGCCAGTTCCGACTAATACATAACGTTTCTTGTTACTCATGTCTATCGCCTCCTTGAATATAGCTCTAGACTATAACAAGGGAGTACTTCTTTCGCCGCATTTTATGCGTAACCGCTTTCAAATGCCGCATATTTTGCTATAATTTATGGAAAGGAGAGAGGGCGACATGACAGAACCTTTTCGTGCAGATTTTCATGATCCGACGGATTTGTTGCACATCGAATATGATCGTCGCATTGGATATTTCTCGATGACGGATGACCATCTGCATGATCATTATGAGTTGTATTATCTGTTGTCTGGCGAGCGTATTTATTTCATTAAGGACCGGACCTACCGGGTAAAGGCTGGTGATCTGGTGTTTGTTGACCGCAATACGGTTCATAAAACATTGGAGAGTGGCATGCCTGACCATGAACGGATGGTGCTGTATTTGAAGCCTGAGCTTTTTGCAACCATAGCTATTTCCGCGGAGTTAGTTGAAGGCTTGAAGGAACCCTTCTGTTGGGAGATTCCTATTGTAAGGTTTCCATCTCAAGTCACTGAGGTTCTAGAACGGATGGTTAGCGAAATGGTGGATGAAATGCTTCGTCCTCAACCTGGAAGCAACCTGTTGCTCCGTCACCGGGCTGTTGAATTGTTGCTCCATGCCTATCGTAATCAACACTTGGGCAGGTTAAGCTCCGATGATCGTGAGCCGATTCTTCATCCCAAGACACAGGCAGTTGTACGTTACCTGAATGAGAACTATCAGAAACCACTGACATTACCGGAGGTGGCGGGCATGTTTCGCATTAGTCCGCATTATCTGAGTCGATTGTTCAAACAAACGACGGGCTTTACCTTCAGTGATTATCTGAATCTGTTACGGGTGAAGGAAGCGCAGCGTTTACTGCGAGAAAGTGAAGAATCCATTACGGACATCGCCTGGCTTGCGGGGTTCAGTAACTTCTCTCATTTTGGCAAGATGTTCAAACGTACCGTTCAGGTATCACCAAGAGTTTATAGACAGGAATACAAGGAATCGGGTTCCGTGAGGACCATAATAGAGGGAGAGAATATACGATGATTGAAGCGAGATTAAATGAACTGGGGATCATTTTGCCACAGGCCAGTGCCCCCGCAGCGAAATACGCCAATGCCGTTATTGTGAATGGAATTATGTATGTATCCGGGAAAGGACCGGATACCTCCGAACGCGGCAAACTGGGATCAGACTTCACAACAGAGCAGGGGTATGATTTTGCCCGGAATGCTGGACTGGAGGTGCTTGCTGTCGTTCGAGATGTGTTGGGTTCACTGGATCGGGTGAAGAGAGTGGTTAAAGTGCAGGGATTCATTAATGCGTCCGCTTCGTATCAGGAGCATCATAAAGTGCTAAATGGTTTCTCGGATCTGATGATGGAGGTATTTGGGGATCAGGGGGTACACGCCCGTTCGGTATTCGGTGCCGTATCTGTGAGGGATAATTTGCCGCTGATCATTGATTCCATATTTCAGGTAGAGGAGTAGGTATAACGATGACAGAATCGTCTTCATCTAATCCGATCATGCTAACGATTCCAGAGAGCTTCCATACGGAACGCCTCACGATTCGAGCACCGCAGTGGGGGGATGGCGCAGCCGTTAATGAAGCGGTCCGTGAGAGTGCGGAGCAGCTGCGGTTGTGGTTACCTTTTGCCGAGAAAATCCCTTCATTGGAAGAGTCTGAAGTGACTGTTCGCAAAGCAAGGCTGAAATATCTGGAACGTACCGACATGATGTTACATTTGCGTGATAGACATACGGATGAATTCGTAGGCAGCAGCGGGTTACATCGTATTGACTGGAATGCACGCTGTTTTGAGATCGGTTACTGGATTCGAACATCGCGAGCTGGTGAGGGTTTGATGACAGAAGCGGTGAGAGGCATTGAGCAATTTGCCATTACTCATCTGGAGGCGAACCGGCTGGAGATCCGCTGTGACGCCCGCAATGTGCGAAGTGCCAAAGTAGCCGAACGAGCGGGTTATACGCTGGAAGGTGTACTGCGCAAGATGAGACGTGACAGCACAGGTACGCTGGTCGATTGTATGGTTTTCTCCAAAATCAGAGGCAGTGAGTTCGAGTAAAGGGAGGGTAGATATGGAGCGAATCGGTCAAGGAAGAACTGCGGAAATCTATGCGTATTCGAACGAGCACATTATGAAGTTATATCGAATGGATTTTCCTCACGAAGCCGTCCAGAATGAATTTAGAATAAGTGAGTTGGCATTCAAAAAAGGACTCCCCGTCCCACAGGCAGTATCCTTAATAGAACATACTACATCGCGAGCAGGCATCGTTTTTGAGCGAATCCAGGGGATTACCCTGTTATCACTTATCATTCAGCAACCGGAGTTACTAGAGCAGCTGGCGTTTAAAATGGCTGACTGCCATTACAGACTTCATTGCGAGCGAGATGATGAAGGAACACTCCCCTTACAGAAGCAGATTTTATCGGGAGCGATTCGCAATGTTCGATTATTGTCGGAGGACGATCAAGCGCGAGTCCTTTCTTACTTAACAACATTGCCTGATCAACAACAGATCTGTCATGGCGATTTTCACCCTGATAATGTTATGCTCAGTGAGGCTGGCGATCAATACTGGGTCATTGATTGGATGACTGGTATGTCCGGTGATCCTGCGGGTGATGTGGCTCGAAGCTGGGTAATATTAATGAGTGCCACATTGCCGGAAGATACAGAGCCAGTTATACGAATGGTTTTTGAAAAGGCTCGTGAATCGCTGGTCGAATTTTACATCCATCATTATATGCAACTTTCCGGGATTACACGTGTAGCAATAGAGTCCTGGATGCTGCCAGTTGCTGCCGCGCGTCTTGACGAGGATTTGCCCGCTCAAGAGGTGGAACAGCTGCTCAAGTTTGTTCAGGAACGAATTCGTCTGTTATAAAAGTTGAATTACATATTATTTACACTGACACTACGATGACAGAATAACCTTTCAATCGCTGTTATCCCCAGATTTTTTTTGATTCCCTTTTCCGAAGGGGAAAATCCGGGGATAAAGGCGAAGCATATGCTTCCGAAGCAGCTTTCTTGCAGAAAGCTTTTAGCTTCGCTTTTTCAGGTTTTTTCTGTCCTCTTCGTTATAATGTTAATAATTAGTTCAACTTCTATAGACGAATCTAATGATTTTTTTATATAAGGGTAGAGAAAGAGGGGACATATTTATGCTGCATTCATTAAAGGCCATACAATCATACAAGTCAGGTAATACGCCGGAAGCCCAGCAGCTATGGCTGCAACTGCTGGCAGCAGCGGAGAAACCCCATATTAACCTCGAACGCATTCATTCCATTGCCGAACTTGAGGGAACTAATCCGGTACTGGACTATACCGAGCGTACACTTCACGTACTGGAGGAGCTTCAGGTTTCTTTTTGGGTGCGAGAAATTCTGGAAGACGTATTAATCTGGTCAGAGACGGCGAAGGCCGGATCACGGGAGCAACGGCGGGTATGGCAAAAGCAGGGCGTTAACTTGTTTGTACACAATGTGGGGTCCGCTCAGTTATATGACTTATACGCAGTGGCGGAGCACCTGGATAATGACATCGATAAGACCAAGGAGACGAGTATATATCAACTTGGTTCTCCGAGTGGTGCTCTGAGTAAGAATGCGGATATAAGCGAGCATGCTGCACTGACTTCACACACACCAAGGCATGAGATTATTCGTACTCTGATTGCTACGCATGGACTTATTGGTCAATACATACGGGGCGAGATTCCATTTGCCGAGAATGCTTCGCTCCACGCCTTGATCGTCAAAGGATGGCTTACTACAGATGAATTGCACACTATACTGATGGCATTAAATGAATGCATTATTGCAGGTGTTGATCCAGCGTTATGGAATCAGGTTCAGGCTGAGGTGCAGCGCATTGTAGGCTGGATTATCGTTGGACCGGATCATGAGGACTGGAGCGTGAAGGAACGGTTATCCCGCTTAAGAAGTTCATCCATTCGGCAGGGAGAAGCTATGGATACGGCTTACGCCAAGCTACAAACGGAACTGGATGTAGAACAGGCGCTGGCTCCGCTGGCTCATCGCACATTATGGTATGTGGAGTCGGCCATGCAGGATTTTTCGTTGCAGGAGATGGTAAAAGTGTTCCTGTTGACGCTTCGCAGCGAAAGTATGAATCCAACATCCATGGAGAGTCGATCTGAAATCGTTCGTCATATCAGCTTCGAACCATTGATGAATACGATGTATTACGACTACAAGGGTGTGAAGAAGCTCAATATTTACAAGAAACGAATGATTGAAAAATATTTGGAACAGTATGCATGGGAACAGATTACGGCTGGAGAGCAGATCGTCTATCCCCATCTAACCCATCGCATTGAACGTCATGCGGATCTGCCGGATACACTGTTTGTGACCTTTGAATTTTCTCCAGCGGCGGAGAAGCTGATTGCATTCTGTATTGAAGCGGAAAAGTCGCCGTTATACGAGAAGGCTGTACTGCTGTTATTTGACCTGTTCGGATTACGCCGGGATGCGTATGATCGTTTCCACAACGAAGAGACGTATTTGTCCGATATGAACAGCTCCGGTGATTACAAAAAAGTACTGCTCGACTATATCGTTGGTAAACGAGTACTGGATATTGGTCCAGGTGGAGGAATTCTGCTGGATCTGATTGAGCAGGAAAAACCGGAAGTGGAGCCGATTGGTATCGATATCTCAGCCAATGTCATTGAAGCGCTGGAACGCAAAAAACAACGTGAGGGACATCGCTGGCAAGTGATGAAGGGCGATGCCCTGCAACTGGAGCAATATGTGCAGCCGGGCACAGTGGATACGGTTATTTTTTCATCCATTCTGCATGAATTATATTCATATATTGAACTGGACGGTCGAAGATTTAATTCCGATACGGTTGTAGCAGCGCTGAGAAGTTCATTCCGTGTGCTGTCACCTGGAGGAAGAATCCTGATTCGGGATGGGATCATGAGTGAGCCGGAGGCGCAGAAGCGCCGGATTCGTTTCCAGGAACCGGATGGGATGCGCTGGCTGGAGCGGTATGCAGAGGATTTTCAGGGACGTGCAATTCAATATGAGCGGGTCTCAGACAATGAGGTCGTATTGCCGATCAACGATGCAATGGAGTTTCTCTACACCTATACGTGGGGCGAAGAGGCATACGTGCATGAAATTCAGGAACAGTTCGGTATATTCACGCCGACAGCCTATGAGAACTGTATTCGAGAAGCGCTGGGTGAACAAGCCGCGATGATTACGTTCCGACATTTTCTCCAGGAGGGGTACACGGAAGCACTTGGAGAACGAGTGATCTTCATGAAGGAAAATGGTGAGCCTGCGCCTTTGCCAGACAGTACCTGCCTGATTGTCATTGAGAAGAAAAAAGGGTTGGCGGATGAATGATGAGTGAGGCCAGTACGTTTTTGTATTTTGTCAGACATGCGGAGTCTCGATATGTTGAAGGACAGGAACGCGAGCGTGGACTGACAGAGCAAGGTCATCAAGATGCGGGAACGGTTGCCAGTCTGCTCCATGGGGAGCAGATTCAACTGTTTTATTCTAGCCCCTACAGGCGAGCGGTAGATACGATTCAGATTCTGGCAGATTGGTCAGATGGAATTGTGGTGACAGAGGAAGATTTGCGTGAACGCCAGTTGTCGAGTTCAGATGTGAAGCATGCTAATTTTCGTGAAGCCAAGCAGCAGTTGTACCGTGATCCTACGTATGCGTATTCAGGTGGGGAGTCTGGTGCACAGGCTCGCTCAAGGGCAGTAGCGGTAATCGAGAAAATTTTGGATAAACATATGGGTCACAAGGTAGTCATCGGAACCCATGGAGATGTAATGACACTTATTTTACAACACTATGATTCTTCCTACGGGTATGACTTTTGGGAGAGTACTACGATGCCGGATATTTTTAAATTGCAGTTTGATGGAACGCGCAAGTTGGTCCAGGTCACCCGATTGTGGGAGTGACAGAGTTATATATGAGAAATGCATTTGCCAGAATGATAGTGGGGAGGAGTGAGTTGGCGGATGAAAATTACGCTTTTGCCTGATACATACTTTATTGAAAATCTAAGCGTATCTCCATTACAGGATAGAATGTACTGCATATTTGATCTCGAAGGTACAGGCATTAATCCGTCTCTACGGATTTTCTGATTCGGTATTACGATCTGAATACAGATGGAATTCACAGGCACAATGCTTTGGCAGATTGTGGTGTGATCGCTGGTATCTTTGAAAGTATCCTTAGCGAATATGAGGAACTTCAATTGGATCATTTTACAGCCGATCCAAAGCAGATGATGAAACGTTTTGTTATACCAGAGATGTATCTGACTTGACGAGGAACTGGAGGAGAGATCAATGAGCAAAACGGATGTGGAGAAGCTACTGTTGGATCTTAACGAGGGACGGATTCTGACCCAGCAGACATTCGAAGGATTGGATGTGGAAATTTACTTGGATGAAAGGGATGCTTCTGCATTTGCTGACGAGTGGATGCAAGCTTTTGTACGATGGGCTCAAGATAAAGTGGTGGCTGAAGAAGAGGTGCTGCGCGCATGTAGGGAACAGGCGTTCAAACAGACCTTGGCTCTCACCGGCGAACCTGAGTTAGCGGGGTATGTGAGTGATGATATGGGTTTAATTGGTGCTGCATTGTTACAGGGTACGGCGAACGATTTCTTTGTGGATCAGTTGTTGGAAAGTTATCGTCAAGGCAGGTTGCCCCTGCGATAAGCGGGGGAGGACCAACAGGGTTGTTTTCGTTTGTATAAAAAAACAACATCAAATGTACATTGTGGGTCGGCTGAGGCATAAGGTACAATTCACCTAAGCAATCGATGAGAATGATAATCATTATATGTGAGATATTCTCACGGTTACATCAACAGATCACATAGGGGTGAAGGGTAACATGGTAGGTTTAGTTAAAGGTTTCAAAGGGTGGACGATTACATTACTGCTCATGGGTCTGGTTATTTCAGGATGTAGTACAAATACCGCTACGAATGCGGAACAGACTCCTGCAACTGCAACTGAAAGTGCGGCTTCTGGAGAAAATACTTCTGGAACCGAGACAGAGCCTGCGACACGAGTTGTACAGGATGAATTTGGAGATGTGACGATTCCGGTTCAACCACAGCGGATTGCTGGAATATATGTGGAAGATTATTTGAAGGCGCTTGATATTACACCTGTAGTGCAGTGGTATAACCCGATGTGGGGTGTACAGGATTATTTAGGACTGGATGTTCCTCAATTTGATACTACGGGGAGTATTGAAGCTTTGTTGGAATATGATCCGGATCTCATCATTGTAGATGGTGGGGTAGATATGGAGAAATATGAGATGTACTCCAAGGTGGCACCGACATATCGTCTGCCTGAGAGCGTACTGCAGGATTCGAATCAAATTTTGAAAACCATTGCCGATGTTGTAGGGAAACCGGACAAGGGTGAAGAAGTTGCTGCGGCATTTAAGGCCAAGATTGCAGATGCTAAGGCGAAGTTGCAGGAAGCGGTTGGAGACGAGACTGTCGCAGTTGTCCGACTGAATGTTAACGATGATACACTGGCACTGTTCGGTGTGAAAAATCGGTTCACCGGATTTATTTATTCGGAGCTTGGCCTAACACCTCATCCTCTGGTTAACAAGATGGAAGAATACCAGGAAATTCTGTCTGAAGAGGCCGTGCCGCAACTTGATGCAGATCATCTTATTGTGTTCCCTTCCAATGGTGAATGGTCTTCTCCTGAGAACAAGGAAGCCTTGAAGGTACTTGACAGCAAATTGTGGAAATCTCTTCCGGCCGTTAAGAACAATCAGGTATATATTATGGAAAGATCACATTGGCAATCAGGTGCGATTACAGCAAATTCCATGAAAATTGATGATCTCTTGGAAAAATTGACTCCATAATTGAATCGATTACTTAAAGAAAGTTCTTCAGCCAGGGTTGAAGAGCTTTCTTTTTTCGTATACACTATTTTAAATGATAATAATTCTCAGTTAAGGACGATGAACATGTGCCCCACGATAATACAACTGATCCCCAAGCCCTGGCTATGCTCACTTCAGCATATGGAATACGTAGATCACCATCAATCTCATATCAATAAACGTTTGTTATACAGAATGTCGACTTCACACTCCATATTTGTTGTAACGTCTGGGAAAGGTTCAATAGTTTGCTCAGATCGGGAATCTCATCTGGAAAAAGGAATGATTATGTTTGTTCCGGCTGGAACATCCGTTAAAATAGAAGGTTCGCCTTGGACAGAAAGTGAATTGCAGTATTATAAGCTTGATCTTATGGTGGCTGAGTTGAAAGAAGAGACTTCGAACGCTTTGTCTAGAAGAAACACGGAGAAGCAGCAGGAACTTTCCCAAAGTCCAGATTCTCCGACATTATTACCGCTTATGCAACTCAGTTACAGTCCGTGGAGTTCCTGTCTGGAAGCCTTGGAACAAATACTGCGTCAACAGGTCACTGGCGATTGGCTGGAGCAATGGGAGGTACAGCTTCGTTTCCAGGAGTGGTTTCGTGCCTTGCTTCGCCATAGTGCCCTCGAAACAGAAGTACCCGATGACCGTGCCCGTCTTCAAAGTTCAATTCGTTATATTGGCGACCACTATGATCAGACCATAACCGTGGATGAGCTCGCAGCAGATATTGGTCTAACAAGAGCCAGCTACACTCGGCAATTCAAAAAAATTACGGGCAAGCTCCCGCTTGAATATGTAAATGCGGTTCGGCTGGAGCGCTCGAAGCAACTATTGCAGCTTACGGATGATCGCATCCATGAAATTGCACAGAATGTGGGATTTAGCAGCGAGTATTATTTTGGCCGCCGATTTAAGCAATACGCTGGTATTTCACCTGGGTTATACCGCCGTCATCACCGTCAAGAGGTTCGTGTCTTTGCTCCTTATCTGGAGGACTTTGTGTTGGCTCTTGGCGTAAAACCTGTACTGCAATGTTCGCATCATTCTTGGGGCAGGCAGCAATATTTGGGGTTGGATGACGTACCTGAATTTGATGTGAGCCAGATGGATGCGCAGTTTAATCTGGGTAATGTACCGGACTTTATCATGCTGGATAAGGGATATGATCGATGGAATCTGGACCGCTTCAAGCAGGTAGCACCTACATTTTACGTAGATCATTTGGGAGAGGACTGGCGCTCCATTTTAAGATCGACAGCCGATGTGTTAGGGAAGGTGAATCGGGTTCAAGATGTAATTGGTGCGTATGAGGACAAGGCAATGGAAGCTAAGAGTCGGTTAGCACGTTATATGCGTGGTCAAACAGTAGCTTTTTTGCGTATATCTGCTTCGGATATTACTCTCTATGGGGTTCAGCAGGGCTATGTCGGACCTGTAATTTATCAGGATCTTGGACTGACTCCCCACTCCCGTGTGCAGCAATGGACAAGACACGAGCGGAGGATTTTCATTGGATTGGACCAGTTAAGTCAGCTTCATGCGGATCACTTGTTGATTACATTTGACACTGGAAATTCTGCTAAACCTGGAGAGGAGCGCGAACTGCTCGATAGGGATGAATGGAAACGTCTGCCTGCGGTGAAGAGCGGTAATGTGTATGAAGTGGATTTTATGTCTTGGATGAACTACGGTGTGATCTCTCATGGGAAGAAGATTGAGGATGTATTGCGGTTTATGGCTTGATAATGAATGGTCTGTGAGATGTTTTTCGAAAAAATTAAGAAAACCATATAACTTTCAAAGCTATCAAAATTTTGTGATGTAATTTACAGGCACTCTATTAATCTACTGGGATTATCCTTTTTTAATCAATAATCTGTTTGTTTAATAGACTAAACAAAGGAATTTCAATTAGATTGAGGAATATCTTGTAACAGATGGGATATAACCTAAAGGAGCAGATTAATGATCAAGGATAAAATTCCAATTTGGTTCTGGTGTACCTCGGTAGTAGTTGTCATTATGCTAGTATATAACTTGTTTCAAGTAGATTCTCGTATTAACATGCTTGCACTAGGCATACTAAATATTGCTAATGCCATTCGGATGTGGAAGAAATATCGGAACTCAGCAATTATATTTTTGATAATAGGTGTTCTTTGTGCAGTTTTATTTTTCAAATATCTATTTCAATAATCAGAAGCCTGACCATCATATATCTGGCGGTCTTTTTCGTTTTTAAAAATTAAAACATTGGAGGAATTACAATGAGCGACAAACTACAAAATAACAAACACGCTGGATTCAACATCAGAGAAAATATTATAACATTCCATTTTAATGTATAATATAGGAAAAATAGAATTGGAGAAAGGAACTTCCTATGCGGAAAAAAATCTTGGCCGTACTTTTAGTAGTAGCTGTTATTGGGATGATTCCTGTTACAGCAATATCGACGACTATGGTTGCCGAATCGCATGAAATTTCGGGTGAAGATCTTCCTGAAAGCTTACGATATGATTCTAACCATCCAGATATAATTTATGTGAAGGATTGTGGGGCCTACGAGAAAGTGGATTCGAGTTTAGTAGATTACGGCGAAGAAGAATTTGTTTTCGATGATGTACAAAAGGTAACAGATAAAACGAATGTAATTGTTGCATATGATGCAACTTATATCAAAACAGGTGAATGGGAATAGCTAATTCATTGGATATACAATCTGGAAGCGCAAGGAGAGATTTATTCTTCTTGGGCTTTTTTTATATCCAATAAAAAATAAAAATCCAGAATTTAGCTGAATTTTATAGATTAGCAAGTTTATGTTTAGACATATTTTCAAGTACATATTACATTAGTCACTTATTATATTAATAGGGGGATAATAGAGTGATTGCTAAGTTTAAGAAAACAGTATTTGCGGTAGTGTTATTATGTTTAATGAGCATGAACGTAGCTATGGCAGCAAATGAAGAAGTAGCTACAGTAGAAGGGATGCAAGGAATTTCACCTCCAAAGGAAACAGTTGTAACAGTAAATGGTACATATAGTGCGAATTATGGTAAAAATTCTATTGACGGTAAGTTGGGTACTCTTTGGAATTCGGGTGCAACAAAAGGAACAATTCAATATGTTTTTCCAGAGGAATTAAGTCTTAACTTTATTCAAGTTGCTGCGTATTCTAATCCTAAATCCAATAACTATTACACAGTGTACGGTTTGAAAGATGGTAAATGGATTTTGGTGAGCCCTAAAGTGGGAAGGTATGTAAATGCAACTGTTACCATAACCGAACCAGTAGCAATTACTCCAGGGGTCTACGAAGGCATCAAGGTAGAAGTAGATGGAGCGGCGTCATGGGCTCATATTAATGAACTTACGATAGGTGTAGTAGAGATGATGAATCCAAATATAATTGATCTGAAAGCAACTCCTGGAAATACTCAGGTCGGACTAAATTGGGGAGCCATAGATGGTGCAGAAAATTATATTGTGAGGTATGGGACGGAATCAGGAAAATATACTGAAACTGTTGTTGCTACAAAAGATGAAAATGGGAACTTTGTCATTCCTGCTCTTACAAACGGAACTACGTATTATTTTGTTGTAACGACTACGATTAATGGTGTTGAAACTGAATACTCCAACGAAGCATTTGCTACTCCGTATGGAGAAGAGCTCCCTAACCCAGAACCAGAAGAACCTACAACTCCGGAACAACCAGAGGAACCTTCCACTAACCGTGCCATCTTTGTCGTCACCATGACAACGGGTTTGGAGAAAGAATTCGACCTAAGTATGAAAGAAGTAAATGATTTCATCGACTGGTATGAAGCGAAGCAAGCTGGAAGCGGAAAAGCATCGTATGCGATCAATAAACACGACAACAACAAAGGGCCATTTAAGAGTCGGAAGGATTATATCCTGTTTGATCGGGTGTTGACGTTTGAGGTAAGTGAATACTAAAAAATGTGAAGTTCCTCCAGCTTAGCTGAAGGGGCTTCTTTTTGCTTCCCAGTGAAATGCAACTGCTCGAAAGGCTTGTTTCATCTTATTTTAGTGTAACGTTTACAAAAAAAAAGGATAACGAGCACAAAATGCAAAAGCGGATGTCCTTGACTGAACGATTGTGACATACCATTAGAGTGAAGGCTGATCTGTAACGCAGGGATTGAAGTCTTCAAGCATAGCCATGAATGGCGGATGGGAGAGCTGTAATGACAAAACGGGTAATTCTGTTGGAAGAAGGTACGGCAGAGATGAAAGGGCTAATGGGCAGTAAAGGGGCTGATCTTGCAGAGCTAATCCATGCAGGGTGGTCTGTCCCGGCCGGATTTGTAGTCACAACGGAATGCTGTCGCGAGTTCTGTACCCGTCTTGGACATCTTTCCGGTGAAGGAGAGGAAGAGATTATTAACGCTATCCGGCATCTGGAACAGCAAACCGGGAAGTTCTTCGGACATTCGGAGAATCCGCTACTACTCGCGGTACGTACGGACCAGGATCGAGCCTCAGCAACTGCGACACGATCACTGCTCAATGTTGGTCTGAATGATATTACTGTGGAAGGACTCGCACGTCAAACCGGTGATCGGTTGTATGCACTCCAATGTTATCTAGATTACTTAAAGGAATATGGACAGCTGGTATATGCAATTCCGTCTGAATTTTTCACAGAAATATCGAGTCACGTCAAGGGTCGGGATGAAACGGAACTTGAATTAACCATTACCGAATTTAAATATTTAATTGAAGGGGAGGGGCGTAACCCTTTTCCTCAAGATGTTCAACTTCAATTCAAAGAAGCAGTACGTGCGGTATATCATTCACAGCGTATTAAAGCATCCAGATCTCAGGACGAGATCATGCGTAAATCATATTACATCTCTTCGGAGCAAAGCGCTCCTGTTCTTATACAGACGATGATGCATGGAAAATGTGGAGAATCAAGCGGGACAGGAACAATATATACGTGTAACCCACTTACAGGAGAAAAGGGAATTACAGGACAATATGTCCCAACCGGGAACGCGAGCCAAACAGATCACAGCCTGGAGCGTTTACGGAATGACGAACCTGAGCTGTACACAAGTTTGCTGGAGATAGGTAGCCAGCTGGAGACGCATAAGGGAGAAGTGCAGGAAATCACCTTTGTGATTGAATCCGGCGCGTTGTATGTTGTGCAGACCCAGCCCGCACGATTATCCTCAACAGCCACACTGAGGAGTACTGTGGATTTTGTCCATGAAGGACTCCTCACCAAGGAGGATGCACTTCTTCGCATCGAACCTGCGCATATCACGGAAGTGTTGAAGCAACACTACACAGATTCTAACAGCGAAGCGAGCAATGGACATCTGCCCGTACAGATCCAGCCAGTAACTAATGATGAATGTCCAGCTTATAACAACTCAGATTCACTTTTATCAGCAGATCTGCAACTACTGCTCAATTGGGCTGATGAAGTGAAAGAGTTGAAGGTACTGGCCAATGTAGATCATCCACAGGATGCCATGACAGCACGGCTACAAGGGGCCGAGGGAATAGGTCTATGCCGGACGGAGAACATGCTGTTATCACCTGCGCGGTTACCATTTGTACAAAAAATGATCCTGGCAGACAGTGAGTCCGAACGCAGGCGTGGGTTGGAGCGTCTGTTGCCAATGCAGCAGTCTGATTTTGAACAAATATTCGAAGCGATGGATGGATACCCGGTAACGATACGTTTGCTCGATTCGCCGTTGCATGAACTGTTACCGGATCTGGGAGTGTTGGAGAAACGACGTGAGTGGTTACAAGCAGAGGAGTGGCAGGAGCAAAAAGACCATCAGAATGAACTGGAGGAACTGGAGCGTGTCATTCGCAGAGTCTGTGAATTGCATGAACATAATCCGACATTGGGGCAACAGGCTTGTCGGCTGAGTACGGTGTTCCCGGAGATCGTTGATATGCAGCTGGAAGCGATATTCCGCGCAGCGGTGAAAGGCATCCGGCAAGGCTGGTGGGTACGTCCCGAGATTATGATCCCGCAGATCGGTCATGTGCATGAACTTCAGGTGATGAGAGATCTGGTGGATCATGTGGCGGACCAAGTGCTTGGTGAGGAGAAGCGGCATTGTCTCTATAGAGTGGGGGCGATGATCGAAGCTCCGAGAACGGCGCTGACGGCGACTCACATTGCTCGCCAGGCTGACTTTTTCTCGTTTGGCACGGATGAGCTGACAGAGATGACATTTGGATATAGTCGCCATGAAGCTGAGAAGCGGCTCCTTCTCCTTCAACGTGATACGGACTCTCGTACGGTAACGAATAATCCATTTCATGTGTTGGACATTGAGGGAGTCGGACAACTGATTGAGATGGCGGTAGTCCAAGGTCGAATTCGAAAACCTCATCTGAAGACAGGGATCTGTGGGGAAAATGTTGTGGACCTGGAGTCGATTACGTTCTGCCACCGCATTGGACTGGATTACGTAAGCTGTTTGCCTGAACAGATCCCTTATGCACGAATTGCTGCTGCACAAGCAGCCATTAAGGCACAGAGAGAGGGAGCAGACACGCAGAACACGGATATTTCTACAATTGCGTAACGCTCACCCTGTCCTACACGGAACTTCCATGGAATAGCAACCAGAAAACTGTTATACTGAAATATGCGTTTTGTAAAATGAACGTAAAATTTCAGGGTAAGGGTTGAAAGCGACCATGTATAATTCCAAAAATGAACGAACTTCATCACGGACCTTATTCGCCGTGTTATTCATTCTTATGCTGCTGAAGCTGTCACTGCTACGGTATTTCTTTTTCCAGGGTCTGTCCGGCATCGGTCTGTTAACTGACGCATTAGGCGCACTAACCGTGGTATGCCTGCTGGATCTGATCGTGCCCAAAGGCTGGAAGCGAGCAGTATACGGAGGATTCAATATTCTGTTTTCTCTGGTGTTGTTCGCGGCTACGCTGTATAACGTTCATTTCAGTTCGGTACCCACATATACCGCGCTAAGTGAGTTGGGGCAAGTTGCCCAAGTACGGGGAAGTATCGGACCACTGGTACGACCGGAGCACTTTCTGTTTTTTGCAGACATCGTACTGGCATTGCCAATATGGTTGATTATGCGCAAACGTGCTGGCGGGCGTAACCGCAGCAGTTACCGCGATAGCGGTTTGACTTTTGGCAGAATTCGTAGACGTTACTGGGGCAAGCTCGGCGTTGCGCTTACGGCTGCATTCTGCATCGTGCTGTCTGGCAGTTTTATTGTCAAAGGTGAAACGATTGATAACGAGTTGGTGCGAGCCGAGAATCTCGGTTTCCTGAACTACCAGGTATCGTCTGCCATTCTGACGAGCAAAGAAAATGAGGCCATTGCGAATGGCAACATTAACGAAACGATTGCCAAGATCAATGAGCTGGTTAGCCAGTATCCGTATCAGGATAAACCAAGTGACGGTACAGCCGTGAAAGCCAAATATTTTGGTCAGGCCAAAGGCAGCAATCTGATCGTACTGCAACTGGAGTCCTTTCAGAATTTTCCGATTAATGCTTCATTAGACGGTCAGGAGTTAACACCGGTACTGAATGATCTGGCCAAAGAAAGCTATTATTTCTCTCATTTTTTCCAACAGATCGGACAGGGAAACACATCAGATGCGGAGTTCATGTCGAACACGTCTATCTATCCAACCGGAGTTGTGCCCATGTCAGCAGGGTATAGTGACCGCGAACTTCCAAGTCTTCCTAAGTTATTAGGAAAAGAGGGATATGAGTCCGAGACGTACCACGTCAATGACGTCACCTTCTGGAACCGGAACAAGATGTATCCGGCACTCGGATTCACTCGTTACTTCGACAAGCCCAGCTTCGAGAATGACAGATTCAATGACTTTGGACCATCGGATGAAGAGTTGTACCGTGTAGGTGTGGAAAAAATGACTGCGCATCAGGCTGCGACTCAGCCGTTCTATGCTCAGTTCATTACGGCATCGAGCCACTCGCCGTTTACGGTTCCCGCTGATCGTGCACGCATCACGATTCCTGCGACTATTACGAACAAACTGCTTCACGATTATCTGCAAGCGATCAATTATACGGACTATGCCATCGGTCAACTCATTAATGAGTTGAAGGCGAACGGATTATGGGATAACACAACGTTAGTGCTCTACGGAGACCACTTTGGTCTGCCTGCTGACGAAGAGATTACACAGCAGATTCAGGCCAATCTGGGCGTCCCTTATGACGGTAAAGTAAGTCGATTCAACATCCCGTTCATGATCCACACGCCGAAACAGACCAAAGGACAATTGATCGAGCAGCCTGGCGGTCAGCTGGATATGCTGCCAACGATCATGAATCTGATGGGAGTTTCGCTCCAGGATGAGAAATTCACTGCCTTCGGACATGATCTGCTCAACATGGACCACAATGCCTTTGGTATCCGGTATTACTTGCCGACGGGTTCATTTGTCAACGATGACATTATGTTTATCCCGGGTGCGGGCTTTGACGATGGAACAGCCTATTCGCTGAAGACATACGAGACGGTAACGGATTTGGAACCGTATCGTGCCGATTATGAACATGTGCTCAGCCTGATGAAACTGTCTGACGAGTATGTGAAGTTGTTACCAAAACGTGCACCATAAATCAATTTTCTGCAATAGGTCAGTCAAAAACGTCACCAGTTCAAAAGCTGGTGGCGTTTTTTTGCATGTTTCTTGCACAAGTGTGGTAATAAAGAGAATAACTAAAGTTTGAAACTGTAATAATTAATGTTACAATGGAATGAGCAAGAATGAAGTGAGCAAAAGCGCGTAATATTCGCAGATCTCATATTCACAGTACTTATGAACCTAACAGACGAGAGGATTGAATATATATGAAACTGAGTGTACTCGAACATGGACATATCAATGAAGGACGAAGTGTACAGGATACGTTGCAGGAAACGGTGAAACTCGCACAACATGCAGATCAATTGGGGTACTCCCGGTTCTGGATGTCGGAGCATCACGGTAGTGGTGCGCTGTCATTCTCCAGTCCTGAAGTTATGATTGCACATGTGGCTGCACATACGGATCGAATTCGCGTAGGTTCCGGTGGCGTTATGCTTCCTCATTATAGTGCCTATAAGGTTGCAGAGAATTTCCGCCTGCTGGAAGCTTTGTATCCGGGGCGGATTGACCTGGGGATTGGCAGAGCACCAGGTGGCATGCCAATTGCCAGCAGAGCTCTGAATGAGGGGAAATCATCGAATGTACAATTCTTTCCACAACAGATCGCGGATCTGGGCGGATACTTCCACGAGCAATTGCCCGAGGATCATCGGTTTGCTTCTCTGGTAGCCGGACCATCGGTTCCCACGGTACCAGAAGTGTGGTTGCTGGGTTCCAGCTCCGAAGGTGCAAGAATTGCTGCGGCACAAGGGACATCGTATGCATTTGCCCAATTCTTCGGAACACCAGGCGGCGAAGAAGCGATGAAACATTACCGCAGACATTTCAAGCCGTCCATCCTGAATGACAAACCACATTCAATGATTGCTGTCTCGGCATTCTGCGCGGAGACAGAGGAAGAAGCTGCTGAACTTGCACGCAGCAATGAGCTTTTCTTCTTACGTCTTGGACGAGGTCTTGAACAAAGTTCATTCCCATCTCTGGAGACGGTGAAGAACTATCCATACACAGCGATGGAGATGGAACAGATTCGTCAACGTCGTTCTTTTTCCATCGTGGGAACACCGGATCAGGTGAAAGATAAAATTACAGCAATGGCTGAACGCCATGAAGCAGACGAAGTCATTATTGCATCAGCGGTCCATTCGTTTGAAGCACGTCTGCGCTCATTCGGTTTGATTGCAGAAGCCTTTGGACTCAAGCAGGACTAATGGTAAGCAAGCGGGAATAACTACTCTAAACAGACTGGAATCTTGCTCATGCAAGGTTCCGGTTATACTCTTGCGTGATCAGGGAGAGGAGAAATTCACATGCGCAGATGTGTCATTAGTGATATTCATGGCTGTTACGATGAATTTAATGCACTGCTTAAGCTTGCAGATTATAATCCACAGCAGGATGAATTAATTTTACTCGGTGATTATGTGGATCGCGGTCCAAGCAGCAAACAGGTCATCGAACAGATTATGCGGCTTCAGCAACAGCACGATATTATGGTGATCAAAGGCAACCACGATGCCATGATGGTCAAAGCGTTAACCCAGGATGTTGAGCAATATGATCAACACTGGATCCGTAATGGTGGATTACAGACGATGGCAAGTTATCTGGATCTGGAGCTTACTTATGATGAGCAACAGATAGATTGGGAAGCTTATGCTGAAGCCAAAAAGTGGATACGTACACACTATGAACACCATCTTCGTTTTCTGGAACAGCTTCCGCTGGTGTACGAGATTCCGGGTTATATTTTTGTGCATGCCGGGATCAACCCGGATATCGAGGATTGGAGAAGCCAGACCGAGCGGGACTTCATCTGGATTCGTGAATCATTCTATTCCAGACCAACGACGATTAGAGAGACGGTCGTATTTGGACACACCCCCGTGAAGCATTTGCATGATGAGACAGGCATATGGTTTGACCCGAGCGGAGACAAAATTGGCATTGATGGTGGATGTGCCTATGGAGCACAATTGAACCTGCTGGAGATTAGCGAAGACGGCAGTCTACAGACCTTTTTTGTACGGCAAGGGCAGAGCGTGGAAGAGCCTGAGATTTAATGTTTTCGTTGCGTATCAGAGTTTCGTATGCTAATTTATAAGGTTGTACGATGGAATAAATAGGATACATACCATATCGACTTGAGGGTAATGAACCAAGCTTGGCTATTTTCCAAAATGACTTGCCTGAGAATGATTTGCAATTAATTCGCTGTAAAGGGATTGGAATTAAGCCTTATTAGCGCTATAATCAGTAGGGTATGATTGAAATATGACATATATTTTCTATATAAGTTCAACTAAACTTTTTACACGAGAACGGAGAGGACAGAAAAAAGCTGGAGAAGCGGAGCGTTCGCCTTTATCACCGGATTTTCCCTTTAAAAGGGAATCAAAAAATCTGGGGATAACAGCGATCGGAAGGTTATTCTGTCATCGGAGTGGCAAGTGTAAACATTCTTTGGTTGAACTTATATAAATCAGAATTGACGGAGGGCTATGAATATGGAAAAAGCGTTAATCTTCGGTCACAAAAATCCCGACACGGATACGATCTGTTCGGCAATCGCCTATGCGGATCTCAAAACAAAATTGGGTCAGGACGTTGAAGCAGTTCGTCTCGGCGAAGTCAATGGTGAAACCCAGTTTGCACTGGATCAATTCAAAATTGCAGCACCACGTCTGATTAAAACCGCTGCAAATGAAGTAAACAAAGTTATTCTGGTTGACCACAACGAGCGTCAGCAAAGTGTAAGCGATATTGAGGAAGTGACTGTTGTTGAAGTTATCGACCATCATCGTATCGCTAACTTTGAGACAAGCGGACCTCTGTATTTCCGTGCAGAGCCTGTAGGTTGTACAGCAACCATTTTGAATAAAATGTACAAAGAAAATGGCATCGAAGTGAGTGCACCGATTGCTGGCCTGATGCTGTCTGCGATTATCTCCGATTCCCTGTTGTTCAAATCCCCGACTTGCACAGAGCAGGACGTAGCCGCTGCGCGTGAACTGGCTGCCATTGCTGGTGTAGATGCAGACAGCTATGGTCTGGACATGCTGAAAGCTGGCGCGGATCTGAGCCAAAAAACAATTGCTGAACTAATTTCCCTGGATGCCAAAGAATTCGTAATGGGTCAATCCAAAGTGGAAATTGCACAGGTTAATGCTGTTGACGTGAATGATGTTCTCGTGAAGCAACCTGAGCTTGAAGCAGCTATTGATGCGATCATTTCCAGCAAAGGTCTCGACCTGTTTGTATTTGTCGTAACAGACATTCTGAACAACGATTCCGTAGCTTTGGCATATGGTACATCCACTAAAGCAGTGGAGAAAGCCTACAATGTGACGCTGTCTGATAGCAGAGCTATCTTGAAAGGCGTAGTATCACGCAAATCACAAATTGTACCGGTTCTGACGGAAGCATTCAACACGCTGTAAATCAAACCGATTGGCGTATTTGTACGCTGATAAGTATTACAAATAAGTAGCAACACCATCCTAGCCTGCTCTGATCCGTAAATGGTCAGGACAGGCTTTTGATGTAGAGGAGGAAGAATCATGATCAAAAATGAAAAGATCAAAGCAGCCGAAGTGCAGCTGACCGGCCTGAATGGTGAAGATCTGGGTGTGATGTCCACGCAGGAAGCACTTCTACTTGCAAAGCAGCATAAAGTGGATCTGGTGTGCTTGTCCTTGATGACAAGTCCACCGCCATGCAAGCTGATTGGAGCTGGAGCGGCCAAAGCAGAAGCGCAGCAGGCGAAGAAAAAAGCCAGTAAATCTCCCGATAAACGTAAAGTCAAGGAAATTCGCTTGAACCTTGCGATGGAAGATCATGACCGGGAGACGAAGCAGTCTCAGGCGGAGCGCATTCTGAAGAAGGGTGATTCGGTAAAACTCGTCATCCAGGTGCATGGAGCCAAAGAAGGAGTTGCAGGCAAGGAGTGGGCTGAGCAACTGAGCAAATCGCTGGCTGAATTCGGTAGCAAAACGACAGGTGTTCAGGTAAGTGGTAAACAGGTTGTTGTGCAACTGGACCCGAATGCGTAAACTGCCAGAAGCGATCCTCGATGTAGCACAAAGGTAAAGCGAATGTCGATATAGTAATGATTTTTTTTTGGATGTAAAAAAGCCCAATGAGGTGGCAGGTTAACTGCTACTGTATTGGGCTTGTTTGTCATCACTTGGATTGAGGTATTGTTCGCAATTTAATGCAAAATCCGTTTCCGTTTCAGTAGTTCAGCTGCGTAAATAACGGCTGCCACCAAGTCGTACATATAACTGTCCGGGTAATACGGGCGTAGAACCAGCGGCAATATTATTCTGGCTGTTTTTGGCGAATCGGGATAAATAAAAGAAGTCCGGATAGATCACCATATCCATTAAGTAGGCGGAGACTCGGCTACCTGGAACGCGGAACTGATTCAGGGTGCGTATAATCTCTTCGCCACTTGCAATACCAATGCCATGACCATAATACAAGTTCTCGCGCAGCATGAACGTATTCTCTCCCTGCCACTCGGGGGTTTCCGGAGAAACATCCGGATTTTTGAAATACAGCACATCTCCTGGCAGGGCGGTTTCGCTACCGTTTTTTTCGGTTAATCGCAGGTCACTGTCATAATGCCAGTCAAAGAGTAACAGATTGCGAAACAGGGAATTAAAGGCGTCTTCGCGAATGCTTCCCAGCACGCCACCATACAGCACAATAACGGTAGCTGTTGCACATTCAAAAGCATATAAGTGTCCATTCCTCCAGATATCCCGGATGCCGTCGGCAGGGGTCACGTTTGATCTTAGCTCAAACCCACCTTCCGCATTACGATTCCAGTAGGCAGGATTACATCTGGATTTTTCAAAGGATGCAAAACTCACACCGCTTCGATCCAGCCCTTCCGCGGCTTCCACGAGAGAGCCCCTCAAGTCCCATTCAAATCGAAGATGATCCATGGATTGGTACACATACCTCGTTGGACGATTCTGGAGTTGCTGTAACCAATACCATTCAAAATCAGACCATTCCGAGCGGTTCAGCTGGACGGGTTGATTAGCAACAATGATCATGATCCATAACCTCCGTTCCTATTCGAATATTCAACATTGTATAATCGGGAGAGCACGGGTATTGTGTAGTATATGTCGATTCATGCAGGGATTTTGTCTGACCTCGTTTATAAATCATGGCATTTGGGGTAGTACTCTATAGATGAAGTTATGTTCAGGTCGATCTATTCATACGGAATACATTCAGATTCTCATAAAGGAGGACATGTAATGTCGAAATCCATTACAGAGAGCCGATCTCTGTTCGAACAATTGTATACGCACGCACCAATCGGCATTGCTGTCGCATCGCATGTAAATGGACGGTGGTTGCAGCTTAATCCTGCATTTTGCGAGATGCTTGCATACAGTGAAGATGAACTGATCGATACTTCGGTCATACATATGATCTACGAAGAAGATCTGCATATGGAGGAATTCCGCAGCAAGTTCTGGGAAATGACTCATGAAACAAGTCCGATGTACGAGACGGAGGTTCGTCTGAAACGAAAGGACGGTTCGTTATTGTGGGCAACCATTAGAGCTTGCATTGTTAGGGATGAAACGAATGGTGAGCCATTGTATCTGTTGGTACAGGCTGCTGACATTACGAAACAAAAAGATGCAGAGGAAATCCTCATTGTGCAACGTAAGCAATTGGAAGAGAGCAGTCGCATCTCTCGCCTGCTGGCGGAGTCTTCACTAGACCTGATTGCAATACATGATGCCGATTCAAGTCGTACATTTAAATATGTATCAAATGCATGTAAAAGCATGTTGGGCTATGAGTTGGAAGAAGTTATAGGTAAGCCGGGAACATTTGTTATCTATCCGGAGGATGTGCCTTTGGTTGAAGCGTACGTAGAAGAGCAGAGAAAGGGTCTGGCTCCCAAACGGCTCAATTATCGCCTGTTACATAAGGATGGATCTACGGTATGGGCAGATACGATTACGCACTATGTATATGACGATTCAGGTGAATTAATGGAGATGGTCGCCGTAACCCGGGATATCACAGCCAGCCAGCAACAACAGTTAAGCATGCAGGAGTACAGATCGTTATTTGACTGTAATCCCCTAGGTGTGGCTTCTCTTGATCTGGAAGGCAATCTGCTGAAAGCCAATATGGGTCAGGAACAGTTGACAGGACACACCAAGGAGGAGCTGCTGAGTCGGCCTTTTGATCACCTCATTGATCCTGTGGATCTGGAGAAGACTCGATATCATTTTGAGGAAACGGTGAAGGGCAATGCACAGAGCTACGAGATAGGTTTAATTCACAAAAATGGGCAGCGGATTGAAACAAATGTGATTAATGTTCCTATTATACTTGAGGACAAAGTTGTTGGGGTCTACGGGATTACAAGTGACATCACAGAGTCCAAACGTTACGTCGAGGAAATCGAGAATCTTAGTTATGAACGGGCATTGATTTTGAATGGCATGTCTGAAGGTGTTATTGGACTGGACCTGGAAGGGAATCTGAACTTTGCCAATCCGGCCGCTGCGGAGATCATGAACTTCTGTCCAAGTGAATTGAATGGCAGACCATTAGAGCAGATGATGATCCAAATGCAGAGCGAAGGCATCCCCTACCCATCCAAGGATACACCAATTCTACAGGCTGTTCGTGAGGGACGAGGTCTGCCACGTACCGAATCCGTATTCTGGAGACAGGATGGGTCCAGTTTCCTGGCGGAGTTCCAATTGAAGCCGATTATGGATCAGGGTAGAACCCGCGGAGCAGTGTTGGTTTTCCGTGATATGACATCTGTTAAGGACATCATACGTGCCAAGGAAGCAGCAGAGCATGCAGACCGGGCCAAGTCCGAGTTTCTCGCCATCATGAGTCATGAGCTTCGTACGCCATTAAACGGCATCATGGGCATGGCCCATCTGTTAATGGAAACCGAGCTGGATGATGAACAGAAAGGTTTTGCGGAAATCATGATTGATAGCGGCGAATCCCTTTTGTACATTTTGAACGAAATTTTGGATTTCAGCAAAATCGAAGCAGGCAAAATGGATCTTGAGCGCGCACCTGTAGATATTAAGGCGATGCTGGGTGGGGTGATCGAGCTGTTTGCACTGAAGGCATCAGAGAAAAATATTGAACTCTATTGTGAAGTGTCGGACCATATTCCTGAACGCATTCGAGGGGATGAGACACGAATCCGGCAGATTTTGATTAATCTGGTGGGTAATGCCGTTAAATTCACAGAGCAGGGCCGTATTATGGTGAGCGTAGGTGCTGATTTCTCAGATGAGCATGGTCAGGATAACCTGATGTTGACCTTTAAGGTGAGAGATACGGGGATTGGCATTCCAATAGAAAAGCAGCATCAGTTGTTCCAATCCTTCTCACAGCTTGATCCGGCCATTAATCGTAAGTTTGGCGGGACAGGTCTAGGCCTTGCGATCAGCAAAAAACTGGTAGAATTAATGGGCGGAGCGATTGGTGTACAGAGTGAGATCGGTGAGGGGGCAGAATTCCAGTTCACCCTCGTAGTGGAGCGGTGGTTAGAGGAAAGTAATGACCCGATTGAAATCACCACGAATGATGAACTGCAATTGGATCGAGCGAGTCTTGCCCATGACATCAAAATTTTGATTGCTGAGGATCAAGCGGTCAACAGTCATCTGTTGGAGGAGATGTTGCGCAAGTTTGGCGGAGTCTGTGATATCGTTGAGAATGGTGCACAGGCCGTCGATTCATTGAACAAGGTTCAATATGACCTGGTGTTTATGGATATTCAAATGCCCGTTATGGATGGGATTGAAGCGACCTGCCACATCAGACAGAGCCACCCAGACATACCGGTTATTGCAGCGATTACAGCTTTTGCAGGCGCCGGTGACCGTGAGGAGTGTCTGAAATGCGGGATGCAGGACTTTATCAGCAAACCGTTTCATTCCACGGAGATTAGCCGCGTATTGAATACATGGGTTCCATATATTCGCTCTCAAAGGGTAACGTAACAGAAAAATAACCTGTGCCTTGAAATTCAAGGCACAGGTTATTCTGTCATTTACGACCAGCCTCCGATTAAACCGGAGAGAGTCACGCATTCGTCATCTTCCAAATCTGCAATCAGAGTGAGTTCTTCGTTGTCTTGTGGATCAACGGAGAATAATTCACGGCGTCCGTCCTCATGCACAATAATGACTAACTGATGGCCGCCCTTTGTATCAAACTGGTACTTAACTCCGATACCAGGTAGTGGGCATTCGCGGATATTCATGAAACCTGTCACCTCTTTAGCTTTGCTTAATAAAAAATTAACCGTTCACACAGTACGGATGTATTCTACTATCCATAACACCGTTTGGCAAGTCACAAATAAAATTGGTGTGAAGAATTAATTTTTTCCACGATGTGATCTTGCACTGTGGCGCTGTCTGGCCCGCCTGCGACGAACAAAAAACCAAATGAGCAGAGCAGCGATACATAATAGGCCTATGACTGCAATTATGATGATATTCCGGATATTGGGAACCTGTACAGTCAGATCCAGTTTATTCATCTGGAGGGGTGAAACGTGCCAAATGAGCGTTTTTCCGCCATCCTCCACTTGATCCGCATTCGAATCGGCTGCCTTGATGGGCAAAGACAACTTGAAGTCAAAGTTAACATCTTTTAACAAGAGGTTTTTAAGAAAGCTAGGCACCTTGTTAATTTGATTTTTGATCTCACCATCGGGCATGGACTCCATGAGATCGGCTTCTGCTGTAATGTGCATCTTGGAAGTGAAGAAGCCGGGGGAAGTTGTTTGTTCAACTTTGATCCCTTGTGGTAACTTGGACGTATCAAAGCTGGTTTTATTGCTTTTTTCATAATGGGTGGTCGCTGTGAGCTGCTTCTGATCTCCCTGTTCCGAAACCTCTGCCTGGAAGTTATTTCGATTCAATGCATCTGCGATCAGAGGCATGAGATTGTCTTGTCCAATTTTTCCAAGAGCGGAGTTCTTTACGTTGAGATTGAGATCCAGATCCGTTGATCCATCCATATTTACCGTTAGATGGGCTTCTCCATCAGCACAGGCGGTCAAAACAGATAACATAAGGGCTAATAAAACAGTAAGAAATAGCTGACGTAAGGGAATGCGAGTTGACATGTCTTTCAACCTTTCTGCGTAAAAATCCAAATTCCATTTCATAGAAGTATAGTATACACCGTAAGCATGGCGGATGAAACTTTGCACCGTGCAGCGAGGTACGTATGATTTAGTGTGATCGGGGAAATAATCCATTTATTAAAATTAAAGATTTCGTATTTTTGTCAATGTTCGGTCAATTCAAACGGCGATTCACCGTGTACACTAGTAGTAGTGTGATGAATATACGGAAGCAGGGAGGTTACATTCATGACATATATCATTATTATGGCCGTTATTATGGTCGTGGGCATGGTCGGAATGGGCTGGTTCTATCAGATTATGGATAAAGACCAAAGCTAGTATTGTTTAAATGTGAAAAGAAGAGAGACAACCTATAAGCTGGCTTCGCTAACGCGAGGCGGGCTTATTTGTGTGGGGAAAAATTTTGAGGCACTGACCTTACATAAGTAAGTAGTATTTGTAACCATTCATGTTGCACAATTTGACCGATGGACAAATATTTTTCGTAATTATGGGATTTTTTAGCTGCTCTTTTGTATAATAGGGGGTAGTTTAACTCGGGATACTCCCGAAATTCTGCCAAACAGGAAAGGGTGTACATAAATGAAATTTAGTGAGTATACGTATACACGTCCGAATCTGGAACACATCAAGACATCTTTCCGTGAGCTGTTGAGCGGTTTTGAAGCTGCGGCAACGGTTGAAGAACAGAGTGGGTTCATGGATCAGATTAACGCGCTGCGCAGTGATTTTGAGACACAAGCCCAATTGGTCTACATTCGTCATTCCATTGATACCAATGATGAGTTTTACAAGGCGGAGAACGAATTTCTGGATGAGAATGCACCAATTGTGCAGGAATATATCACGGATTTTTACCGTGCATTGGTTAACTCCAAATTCCGCAACGAGTTGGAACAAAAATGGGGTTCACAGCTGTTCCAACTGGCGGATCTTTCACTGAAAACATTCAGCCCGGAAATTATTGAAGAGCTCCAGAAGGAGAACAAACTTTCCACAGAATACAATCAGTTGATCGCATCGGCCAAAATTCCGTTCGAAGGTGAAGAGCGCACGTTGCCACAGCTTCATCCATTTGAACTGTCCACGGATCGCTCCATGCGGGAGCGTGCTTCGGAAGCCAGATACACTTTCATGGCTGAACATGAAGCTGAATTTGATCGCATTTACGACGAACTGGTTAAAGTACGTACACAGATCGCGAAGAAACTGGGATATCCAAGCTATGTGGAACTTGGCTATGATCGTATGAACCGTACGGATTACAACGCCGAGATGGTTGCCAACTTCCGTGCACAAGTCCGTGATTATATCGTGCCTGTGGCGACCAAGCTCAGAGAGCGTCAGCGTAATCGGATTGATGTGGAGACGCTATATTATTACGATCAGGGCTTCAGCTTCAAGACGGGTAACCCGACACCTAAGGGTGACGCGGACTGGATTATCGATAATGGTAAAAAAATGTACGCTGAATTATCACCAGAGACGGATGCATTTTTCCAGATGATGACCGAAAACGAGCTTATGGATCTGGTAAGCAAAAAAGGTAAACAGGGCGGCGGATATTGTACGTTCCTGAACGATTACAAAGTGCCGTTTATCTTCTCCAACTTCAACGGTACCTCCGGTGATATTGATGTATTGACACATGAAGCAGGTCATGCTTTCCAGGTGTATGAGAGCCGTGATTTTGCAGTGCCTGAATACAACTGGCCGACATATGAATCGGCTGAGATCCATTCCATGAGTATGGAGTTCTTCACATGGCCGTGGATGCAGTTGTTCTTCAAGGAAGATACGGACAAGTACAAGTTTGATCACCTGTCTTCCGGTCTGTTGTTCATTCCGTATGGTGTAGCTGTGGATGAATTCCAGCATTTTGTGTATGCGAACCCGGATGCAACTCCAACGGAGCGCAAGCAGGCTTGGCGCAACATTGAGAAGACCTATCTGCCACACATCAATTACAAAGATAATGCGTATCTGGAGCAGGGTGGTTTCTGGCATAAGCAAGGTCACATTTTCTCATCGCCATTCTATTACATTGACTACACGTTAGCACAAATCTGTGCATTCCAGTTCTGGAAACGCAGCAATGAGGACATGAAGTCCGCATGGGCCGACTATCTGACATTGTGTAAAGCGGGAGGAAGCCTGTCCTTCACTGGATTGGTTGAACTGGCTGGATTGAACTCTCCATTCGAGGATGGCTGTATATCCTCCGTAATTGGTGAGATTGAGGCATGGCTTGACGGTGTGAACGATAAGGCGCTGTAAGCCTTCGTAAGGATGCTTTTAGTGTAAGTACCTTCGGTAAGGTATAAGTAGTGGATAAAGCTTTAAGATAGATAAGTAAGACGGCTTGGAGACCTGCGGGTGTCTGAGTCGTCTTTTTCATTGCAGGTAAAAATCAACCTCAGTGTAACATTTATCGGACTAATTGTGATTTATTTCACTATATCTGAAAACGGATTCAGTTACAATGTAGATAGTAAATCAGGGGTTACAGGAGGCTGGTTCAAATGGCAACACATGCATATTATGTTCCGCCCGTGAACTTGATGGGTAGAGGATGTTTACAAGAAGCAGGCCAGATGATAGAACAGATGGGTATCCGCAAAGCGCTGGTTGTAAGTGATCGTCAATTGATTACTTCAGGTGTTGCTGAACAGGTACTGTCTATATTAAGAAAATCAGGGTTAGACTATGTCGTATATGATGAGGTTCAGCCTAATCCAACATGTCAGAATGTACATGATGGACTACAAGTATTCCAGGATCATGGCTGTGACGCCATTATATCGATAGGCGGAGGTTCACCGCAGGATGCTGCCAAAGGCATTGGCATTGTAGCTACGAACGGTGGGCATATCCGTGAATATGAAGGATTTCATCAATCGAAACATAAGTCCGTGCCACTTGTGGCTGTTAACACAACGGCTGGCACATCGAGCGAGGTGACAATTAACTACGTGATTACAGATGAGGAACGTAAAGTAAAGATGGTGATGGTGGACCGCAACAGTCTGGTCTCCCTGTCGGTTAATGATCCGGAGCTGATGCTCAGCAAACCTGCAAGTCTCACAGCGGCCACAGGAATGGATGCGTTGACACATGCCGTAGAAGCCATGGTTACACCGGGTGGATTTACAGTGACAAGTGCGACAGCTGCAGCAGCTGTTGAACTGATCTTTGAATATTTGCCTAGAGCCGTGAGAGACGGCAGTGATCTGGAAGCGCGGGAACATATGACGTATGCGTGTTTCCTTGGCGGGATTGCTTTTAATAATGCGGGCTTGGGTTATGTCCATGCGATGGCGCATCAACTGGGTGGCGTATATGATCTGCCGCATGGTGTCTGTAACGCAATGTTACTCCCTTATGTGGAAGAGTTGAACGCCAAGCATGTACCCGGCAAATTCCGTCATATTGCTAAGGCAATTGGTATGGATGTGAAGGGTAGAAGTGATGAGGAGTGTTCCGATTACGTCATTGAGGCTATACGTCAGCTATCGAAGGAAGTCGGCATTCCTGAGAAACTGTCTGAACTGGGTGTAAAAGATCCCGATGTGGAACTGCTTGCCGATAACGCGATGAAAGATGCCTGTGCACCAGGCAATCCCTATCAACCGTCCAAGGATGAGGTGATGGAGCTGTTTCGCAAAATTATATAGACAGTTTCAGAAACGGATACACCAAAATAACAGACAAAATGAGCCGGGATCGAAAGTCGGCTTTTTTGTCATGTGAACTCATTCTTTTTACTTATTTTTCCACTTAATGTTTGCACAAAAACTAAAGGATTTTGCTTCTCTATTATCGAATACAATATGAATAACAGCGGCAAGAGAAAGGGTAATCTTACCCGCAACTTGATGTCGATGTTTTCCAGTAAGATTCCCCAGTCCGTTTCGTGTTTAATGTTAAATAGGAGTAGACTATTTCATTGTTCACGAGCTACACCTTAAGTTCTGCATCTAAACATTCACCTCTGTAAAACAGTCAAGCAATTCTACACCAGCATCATCTCTATTTCATGCTTTACAATCCAAGAAGTTCAACTGCAACAAAGATTCACCGGTTACACATCTGTACAGCAAGCTCCTAATCAAGACAACAGTGTCCACACAACAGAATATCGATTATGGGCTCTGAAATGAATCAGAACGAATGCACGTGGAGGAGGCTGTAATGATGGCGAAAAAAGAAGTTGTAGCGATGCTACTTGCCGGAGGGCAAGGTAAGAGGTTAAAAGGATTGACCAAATCACTGGCTAAGCCAGCTGTATATTTTGGGGGCACGTACCGAATCATTGATTTCCCGCTGAGTAACTGCTCTAATTCTGGTATTGATACAGTGGGTGTATTGACCCAATATGAACCACTTGTCTTACATTCCTATATTGGCATTGGCAGTGACTGGGATCTGGATCGGAAAAACGGCGGGGTATATGTACTTCCTCCACATGAACGTGAAGACGGTAGCAACTGGTACCGGGGTACAGCGGATGCGATCTTCCGGAACCTGAACTTTATTGAACAATTCGATCCTGAGCATGTGCTCATTCTGTCAGGGGATCATATCTATAAGATGGACTATGAAAAAATGCTCCAGTATCACAAAGAAAAAGATGCGGATTGCACCATATCGGTCATTGATGTCTCATTGGAAGAAGCCAGCCGGTTCGGAGTGCTGAACACCAACGATGACTATAGCATCTATGAATTTGAAGAAAAACCTCCTGAGCCCAAGAGCACACTGGCTTCCATGGGTATCTATCTCTTCAAGTGGGATGTACTGAAACGTTTCCTGATCCAGGATGAACAACAGGCATCCACCTCCTATGATTTTGGTAAAGATATTATTCCTTTATTGCTTGAAAATGAAAAATCCTTATATGCGTATCCATTTGAAGGTTATTGGAAAGACGTTGGTACCATTCGCAGTCTTTGGGAATCCAATATGGACCTGTTGGACGAAGACACACCGTTTAATCTGAATGATCCGGACTGGCGTATTTTCACACGTAATCCGAACCAACCTGCACAATACATCTCACCTTCGGGCAAGGTGCGGAATTGTATTATTAGTGAAGGTACTGTAGTGCATGGTGAGGTCAATCATTCTGTTCTGTTCTATGGAATTGAAGTTGGTGAGAACAGTGCGGTCATCGATTCGGTGATCATGCCAAGAGTGAAAATCGGGCAAAATGTGCGCATTTACCGAGCTATTATCGCAGAAGGATTGGTTATTCCGGATGGAACACAGATTTCGCCTGCACCGGAAGATGAGAGTGATATATTGCTCGTGGATCAGGAAGAACTGGAACGTCAGCTTCGCCAAGGAATAACTAGCAAGGCCTAATTGAAGTCAAAAGGACGGTGCATGCGATGAAACAATTGATCGGAGTTATTAACCTTGACCATGAACTTGAAGAATTGAAGGAATTGACGTATTTTCGCTGCGGAGCCGCGGTGCCTTATGCCGGGCGTTACCGTCTGATCGATTTTGTTCTATCCAATATGATGAATGCAGGCATTGAGAGTATTGGTGTATTTGTACGGCGAAAATATCGCTCGTTGATGGACCATCTTGGTGACGGTAAACCTTGGGATTTGGATCGCAAGCATGGGGGTATGTTTATTTTGCCACCAGACTGGAACGATCCAACAGATACATCACAAGGGGATTTGCAACATTTCCATAACAATTTGGACTTTTTCCACAGAGGGGCAGGACAATATGTTGTGCATGCGGGCAGTCGCCATGTGACCAAAGCAGACCTCCAGGATGTCTACAGGTATCACATCAGTAAAGGAGCGGACGTTACACTGGTCTGCAAAAAAGTAGATCAGCTGCTGCCTGAACATGACGCCTGTGTCAAAGTTGAACATGACGGGGATGGTAACGTGGTGGACATTCACCAAAGCGCTAATCACCCGAATATATATACAGAAATTTTCATCATGGAAAAAGAATTGTTCTTGCGCCAGGTGCAACGTTGCATTGATCATGGCGAGAGCCATTTCTTCCGGGATGTGATTCAAAAAAATCCGGATGGATTGAATATCGCTGCGTATGCATATGATGGCTATCACGCAGTCATCAATTCCATTGACAGTTATTATCGCAACAGTATGGATCTGCTGAACACAGGGCAATATGAACAACTGTTCAAGGAAGATCCGATCCAGACCAAAATTAAATACGAAGCGCCTGCCAAATATCTGGATACCGCCGATGTTAAACATTCACTTCTCGCGAATGGCTGCATCGTAGGTGGAGAGGTGGAGGACAGCATTCTGTTCCGTGGTGTACAGGTGGCCAAGGGTGCCAAAATAAAAGGTTCCATCATCATGCAGAAATGTTACATTGGTGAGGGGACGGTACTTGAGAATGTCATTCTCGATAAAGACGTGAAGCTGACCGGAGGACAGACGCTGATCGGCGACCCGTCGAATCCATACATTTTAGCGAAAAGTACTATTATCTAATGCCCACACGTAACCGATATCTTCTATAAATATATATAAAATAAAAATCCTGTAGGATGGATTTAAGGTTCATACACTTTCGACGCATGAATTGCATCTTCGAAAGTTCTCACCAGCATGCAAACGTAGTGGAGGGGACGAAATCGATTCTGAAGAAGCGAAGCGCTCGCCTTTATCACTGTATTTTAACATCTAATTAATAAATTCAAGAAAATACAGGGGTAACAGCGATCATAAGAACGATTCGTCACCGGAACGGCCACTTTGCACAATGTTGAGCAACAGAGTGTATGAACCGCCACCATCCTGCAGGATTTCCCCGGGAGGAACCTACTTTTGTTTGACAACAAGGAAACGTTCAAGAGTATATTTACACGGAATCTGGTCAGCAAATTGGGCAAACCGATTGAAGAAGCAACACAGGAAGACGTGTACCATGTACTGGGAAGCATGATTCGTGAATATGCAGGCCAGGATTGGGCAGCGTCGAATCAGGGGTTCAAGCAGCGCCAGGATAAACAGGTCTATTACTTCTCGCTGGAATTCCTGATTGGACGTCTGCTCGGCAACAATCTGTTGAATGTGAATGAATTGGAATTGGTGCGTGACAGTTTAGCTGAGCTGGGCTTCTCCTTGGAGGAGATAGAAGAACAGGAGGCGGATGCAGGACTCGGTAATGGAGGTCTGGGACGACTCGCTGCTTGTTTCCTGGATTCACTCGCATCACTACGATATGCAGGACATGGTTGCGGGATTCGATATAAATACGGGTTGTTTGAGCAAAAAATCATCAATGGTAATCAGGTAGAGTTACCCGACAATTGGCTGGATAAGGGCAATGAATGGGAAGTCCGCCGTCCAGACAAAAAGGTGGAAGTACAGTTCTGGGGCCGAGTAGAAGCTCATGAGCAGGATGGAGAATATCAGTTTGTTACAAAAGATGCCGAATCGGTTGTCGCCATACCGTATGACGTGCCTGTCATCGGTTATGGTCAAACCCATGTGAATACATTGCGTCTATGGAGTGCCGAGCCAAAGCGCGAAACTTCACTCGACACCCCTTCGAACTACTACGGTTATCTGGATTATAGCCGATCGGTTGAATCAATTTCGGAATTCCTGTATCCGGATGACTCTCAGTATGAAGGAAAGTTGCTGCGATTGAAGCAGCAATACTTCATGTGCTCAGCAGGTGTACAGAGCGCCTTGCGTACGTTCAACAAGCTGGAGTTACCGTATGATCGTTTGCCTGATAAAGTGGCCTTCCACATTAATGACACGCATCCAACCTTGGTTATTCCAGAACTGATGCGCATCCTGATTGATGTGAAGGGTTACGGCTGGGATGAAGCATGGGATATCACAACCCGTACTGTATCGTATACCAATCATACAACGCTTAGTGAGGCTCTTGAGAAGTGGCCTGTATCCATGATCAGCAGGCTGCTGCCACGAATCTACATGATAATTGAAGAGATCAACAAACGCTTCTGTGGCATGCTGCTGGACCGGTATCCGGGAGATCAGGATCGCATAGGGCATTTGGCGATTGTTGCAAACGATCAGGTACGGATGGCACATCTGGCGATTGTAGGCAGTCATAGCGTGAATGGTGTTGCTGCTCTGCACACCGAGATTTTGAAAGAGCGCGAGATGGCTCCGTTCTATGAACTGTATCCAGAGCGTTTCAATAACAAAACCAATGGTATCACCCATCGCCGCTGGTTGATGCATGCCAATCCGAAACTGTCGGATCTCATCACGGATACAATCGGTAACGAATGGATAACAGAGCCGGGCAAGCTGGACCAGTTGGCTGGTTTTGCGGATAATACATCATTCCAGGAGCAGTTCCGTTCAATTAAGCGGGATAACAAAGAGCGGCTTGCTGCGTATATTCTGGATCATACCGGGACAGCAGTGAATCCGGATTCCATCTTTGATGTACAGGTGAAGAGACTACACGGGTACAAACGTCAACTGTTGAACATTCTGCATGTTATGCATCTGTATAACCGGCTTAAGAATGATGCTTCGTTTGATATGGTACCACGTACGTTCATCTTTGGTGCCAAGGCAGCGCCGAGTTATTATTTTGCCAAGAAAATTATCAAGCTGATCAACAACGTGGCTGACACGGTGAATCGGGATGCGGCCGTGAATGACCGCTTGAAGGTATTTTTCCTCGAAAATTATTCCGTCTCTCTTGCAGAGAAGATCATTCCCGCTGCGGATGTTAGTGAACAGATCTCAACCGCAGGTAAGGAAGCTTCCGGTACGGGCAACATGAAATTTATGATGAACGGTGCTTTAACGATTGGCACGATGGATGGAGCCAACGTGGAGATGGCGGAGCAGGTTGGGGAAGAAAATATGTTCATCTATGGTCTGCGTGCAGACGAAGTACTTGAGTATTATCGTTCCGGCAGCTATCGTCCGAATGAGATTGTGCAGCACGATGAACGCATTCGCGAGGTCGTGGAGCAACTGGTGCATCCAGGTGCATTCTGTTATCGTGACGGGGAGTTCTGGGATATTTATGACTCCTTGCTGGCCCATGGTGACGAATACTTTGTATTGCGTGATTTTGCTGCTTATGCCGACGCGCATGATGCGATTGACCAGGCGTATCGGGATATTCCGGGCTGGACTCGGAAAGCGATATTAAACACGGCACATTCCGGCATATTCTCCAGTGATCGTACCATTAGTGAGTATGCGACAGATATCTGGGGTATTCATCCCGTGTCCGGGAACTGGAAAGGTTAAGCATAGATTGTTAAACAAACAAGTCCCCTTGTTCACAAGAGCTATCTCTGTTGGTAAATCAACCAGCGTAGAGAGCATCTCCTTGTAGAACAAGGGGGTTTTGGCATACAGTGTATCATAGTGTCATTCAACTTGAAGAGAATCGGAACTCGCGTATCTTTCGTCATACAAGTTCGCACACAAAATCAAAAAAAAGATCTGGATCTCAGTCATACTACATAAGAAATCGTTTGATATTTTGAAGTAGATAGGGGAGCCATCACTATGGATCATTACACACGAATTCAGCTTGCTATTGAGTATTTGGAGCAACATTTGCAAGATGATTTTAATATCAGAGAGACGTCCGCTGCTGCGAGCTTTTCGGCGTTTCATTTTCAGCGTTTATTCCAGGCGATCACGGGATTCACGGTACTGGAGTACGTGCGCAGACGCAGATTAACGGAAGCTGTAGGGATGCTGCGGGGCACATCGGAAGGCATATTGGACATTGCGATGAGCTTTGGCTACCAATCTCAAGAGGCATTTACCCGTGCATTTTCAGCCTACTTTGGAATGACACCGGCGAAGCTGCGTAAGCTGGAAGTGGATCAGTTGTCTCTTCTGAAGATGCAACAGAGCATTGATTTTAACGATTATCGAACTCGGCTTGGTGGAACTTTCCACATGAACACACCCCGTCTGGTCACACGGGAACCGAACTGGATTGTCGGCTATAAATATAAGACCAACCTGAATGACAATCAGCATTATGCTGAAATACCCGGATTTTATCACGATTTTGGCATGGAACAGAAATTCATGGCGATCCCGGAGAGGACACGCCCTGATATGGCTTACGGTGTGGCCTGTCATTTTGAAGAGGATGGAGCATTTTCTTTTATTGTGGGTGAAGAAAGCAGTGGAGCATCGCAGGTACTTGAACCCGGTTTTACCTCGATTGAAATTCCCGGCGGCTTGTATGCAGAGTTCACCGTGGAAGGCTCCGGGCAGGATATTCGGAAAATGATCTATGGCAGCTGGTTGCCGCAGTCGAACTATGAACGGAGGGAAGGACCAGACTTTGAAGTGATTGATGTCTGGAAATCGACCCCTGAACAACTGGACATGAAGATATATATCCCGTTAAAATAGACCTTACCGCTTCGCGGAATTCAAGGTCGGAGGACGGATGAATGAGCGAAAAGTCATGGCTTCACTCCAAGTGGATGTTATTAATTGTTGCTTGCATGGCAGCGCTCTACATACTGATTATGGGCAATTTACTGTTCATCAGTGGCCGAACACCTAGCATGTATTATCAATATAATCTCGTACCCTTCGAGACGATTCGTCCACTTCTTATGGAGAGGGAGAGGTACAATACAGATACCTGGGTCAAAAACCTGTTTGGCAATATCGTATTGTTCATTCCGCTGGGCATCTGGATTCCATGGTTGTTTCGGAGGTGCCGCACATTTCTGACCTTTACATCTACAGTTGTTTTACTTCTACTGGGTGTTGAGGTCACACAATTGATTACACGTGTAGGTTCGTTTGATGTGGATGACATCATTCTGAACACGATCGGTGCCTGGATAGGTTACGTCGGATATAAGTTAATCTTATGTTCACGAAGAAGGACTCGGAATTGAACCGCAGATCGCGGTCCATGACCGGGTCTTTTTGCATAAGATACCTTTCAAATGTTTACAAGGGAATCATTTCGGATAAAACATATTAACGGCTTAATACAGTGAGCAGAGATTATATATAAATTTAACTAAACATTTACACGAAACGGAGAGGACAGAAATAACCTGAAGAAGCGAAAGCGTTCGCCTAAAAGCTTTCTGAAAGAAAGCTGCATCGGAAGCATAAGCTATCACCGGATTTTCCCCTTATAAGGGGAATTCATAAAATCTGGGGATAACAGCGATCGGAAGGCTGTTCTGTCATCGGAGTGTCCAGTGTAAATATTCTTTCGTTCAATTTATATATTGAACAATGATGAGAGCGAGGTGGGCGATATCGTTTGGTGGAAAGAGAGTGTGGTATACCAGATTTACCCGAGCAGCTTTAAGGATTCGGACGGAGATGGATATGGCGACTTGCAGGGGATCTATGAGAAGCTCGATTATTTGGAGAATTTGGGCGTAGATGTGATCTGGCTCTGTCCCATTTACGATTCACCAGGACATGATAACGGATATGATATCCGGGATTATTACGGCATTTTACGCAAGTATGGCACGATGGAGGATTTTGATCGATTATTGGCAGAGGCACACAAGCGTGGTCTCAAGATCATGATGGACCTGGTGCTGAATCATACGTCAGATGAACATGCGTGGTTTGCTGAATCGCGTTCATCAAAGATGAATCCGAAGCGGGATTATTATATTTGGCGTTCAGGCAAAAATGGGCAGGTGCCGAATAATTGGGAGTCCTATTTTGGAGGTTCGGTGTGGAAGCATGATCCCGAGACAAATGAATATTATCTGCATCTGTATTCCGAACAGCAACCGGATCTCAACTGGAACAATGCACAGATGGCAGAAGAGATGTATGAGATGGTGCATTGGTGGCTGGAAAAAGGGGTCGACGGATTCCGTTTCGATGCAGTAGCGCATATCGCCAAGGCAGAGGGTCTGCCAAGTGCACACAATCCGGATAATCTGCCGGTGGTTCCAGCGTATCAGCTCTTTTCCAACCTGGAACAGGTACACTCCATCCTGAAGAAACTGAATAACATGATCCTGAAACCCTACGGACCCATGACAGTTGGTGAGACTTCGGGACTTGGACCTGAGCAGGCCTTGGCTTATGTCGGGACGGATCGTGACGAGCTTAATATGGTATTCCAGTTTGAGCATATGTTCATTGATGCTAAATCCTCCGGAATTGGTAAATGGAACTATAAGGAATGGAAATTGACAGATCTCAAAGAAATCATGAGCCGGTGGCAAACGGTTTTGCATGGTAGAGGCTGGAACGCCAATTATATGGGGAACCATGATCAGCCACGTCCGGTTTCCCGTTTTGGTGATGATGGTAAATATCGGGTGCGTTCTGCTCAGATGCTGGCGACATGGATGCTCACACTCGAAGGGACCCCCTACATCTTTCAAGGAGAAGAGATCGGCATGACCAATGTCGCTTTCCCGAATATCGAACAATACCGGGACATCGAGACCAAAAATTATTTCAATCATTACATTGGTCAAGGTAAATCAAAGCATGAAGTTATGCAGGCGATTTGGCTGAAGAGTCGCGATAATGCCCGCACGCCGATGCAATGGGATGAGACGGAACATGCAGGTTTTACCCAGGGTCAGCCGTGGATTCAGGTGAATGATAATTATCCTGAGATTAATGTGGCTGATGCCGAAAGTGATCCGCAATCCATTTTGCATTATTACCGTAAGTTAATTGCCCTTCGCAAACAACATAAAGTGCTTATCTATGGCGCGTATGAACTGCTGCTACCGGATGATCCGGATATCTATGCCTATACACGAACGCTGGATGATGAGCAGATGTTGGTCATTCTGAATTTCCGTGGGCATGAGCCTGAGATGCACTGGCCGGAAGGTTGGACTTCCGAGCATGCCAAGCTGATCATCAGCAATGTGAGCAGACGTTATTCTACCGATGAAGGTGCCATTCAGCTTCAGCCGTATGAAGCAAGGGTGTATCGTAAGCAACGTTGACACGGAGGCTAGCGTAATTTTGCGTTGGTGAAGAGCTATGATTTATAATAAATAGTGGTTTTCAAAATAATCAAAACATATGTCGGGAGGAATCCAAGTTGTTGAATATTACGTTCCACGGTCACTCCAGTGTACAGCTGGGCACAGAAGAAAAGTCTCTGATCATTGATCCCTTCCTGCGTGGCAACGAGCTTGCCGTCACGAAGCCTGAAGATATTAAGACAGATGTTGTGTTGCTGACACATGCACATATGGATCACATCCTCGATGCTGAACCTATTGCCAAAGCAAATAACGCCAAAGTTGTGGCTATTGTGGAATTGGCTACATATATGTCTTGGAAGGGCCTGGATACACTCGGCATGAACATGGGCGGAACGGTAGATCTTGATTTTGCTCAAGCCAAAATGATTCAGGCGTTCCATACTTCCGGGATTGTGCTCGAAGAAGAACAACGGATCATGTATGCAGGTTTGCCTGCTGGATATATCATTAATATTGGTGGTAAAACGATTTTGCATGCCGGAGACACAAGTCTCTTCGGGGATATGAAAATGATCGGTGATCGTCATGATATTGATGTAGCTTTCTTGCCGATTGGTGGACATTTCACCATGGGACCTGAGGATGCGCTGCAAGCGGCCGAATGGTTTAATGCCAAACTGACGATTCCGGTTCATTATGATACGTTTCCGGTAATTCGTCAGGATGCAGAACACTTCGTGCAACAACTGGCTGCAAAAGGGTTGGAAGGACGTGTGCTAGCCCCGGGAGAATCGATTACCCTGTGATGCACATTTAACCCCTGTTCAATAATAAGTGGATTTATGGATAAAGACGAATATCACGTCAAGATAACTGACGTGATATTCGTCTTTTTTCGGTTTCAGGTTCAATTTTCACCAATAGAGTTGGTACAAATGACAAAAACATTGAAATTCCATTGTTGAATTCCCTTTTAGAATGATATAAAAAGTTACACGGAAACCAAACGGAAATCCGAATTGACCGCAAACAGGGGGAGCGTTCATGTCATTTATGAAATCATTATTTTTTCAAATTATTGTAGCGGTAATCATCGGGATTGGCGTAGGCATTCTGTGGCCGGATCTGGGTAGCCTGCTGCAACCGCTCGGAACAGGTTTCATCAAATTGATCAAGATGATCATCGCACCACTGATTTTCATGGTGATTGTGACAGGTATTGCCAAGATCGGTGATCTGAAGTCAGTAGGTCGCATCGGACTGAAAGCCATCGTGTGGTTCGAAATTGCAACTACAGTGGCGCTGGTACTTGGATTGGGAACAGCCAATCTGCTTCGCCCCGGTGCCGGAATGAACGTGGACCCTTCAACCATAGATACAAGCGGTATTGAAGCAAAAACTAATGGTTCCGAGTTACCGCATACGGTAGACTTTATCATGAATATTATTCCGACAAGTGTTGTAGATGCCTTTGCACAAAATGCACTTCTGCAAGTACTGCTCGTGGCATGTCTGTTCGGGGTTGCCCTGGCAGCAACAGAGAGTAAGGCAAAAGAGAATGTACTGACGCTGATTGAGAACTTGCTCGGCATTGTGTTCCGTATCATCGGTTATATCATGAAACTCGCGCCAATTGGTGCATTTGGAGCCATGGCCTACACGGTAGGTGCCTATGGGGCATCCACATTGTCGTCCTTTGGTCTGCTGATTCTGGCCTGTTACGGCGCAGCACTGCTGTTTTTGGTCATGTTGGCATTGGCTGCCTGGTGGATTACCGGGGTAAATTTCCTGCAATTTGTGAAATATACCCGTTCTGAAGTGATGCTGGCGATTGGAACCGGATCATCAGAAGTGGTGATGCCACGCATGATGGACAAACTAACCAAGGCGGGTTGTGATCGTGCGGTTGTGGGTCTTGTAGTGCCGACAGGGTACTCGTTTAATCTGGATGGCGCTTCGATCTATTTATCCTTGGCCACGGTTTTTGTTGCTCAGGCCGTAGGGATTGAACTGACATTGATGCAGCAAATTACGATTTTACTGGTGTTGATGTTAAGTTCCAAAGGCATGGCAGGAGTACCTGGCTCCGCATTCTTGGCCCTGTCCGCAACGGCAGTGGCTGTCAATGCTTTTCCGGTAGCAGCGGTTGCTCTGCTGCTTGGTGCAGATCGATTCATGGATACAATGCGTGTATTCACCAACCTGATGGGCAACTGTGTTGCAGCATTTGTGGTGGCAAAATGGGAAGGTCTGCTGGATCAAAAGCGAATGCGTGCCGTACTCTCTGGTGAGATCAGTGCCGCTGAACTGGAAAGGGAAGAGCAAGCTGCACTATCTCTATTGAAGTTGAATATGCAGGAAAAACAAGGGAAAGCCGTTGTTTCACCGGAGATGTCGTAAGAAGCGTTTTTGAAAAATTCAACCAAGTTCAACCCAATTAGACCGTCTGTTGCCCGCACCAATGGTGGGAAGAACAGACGGTTTCTTGTTGTCTCAATACAGATATCATTGGGTTCACGAACGCAGGTTCCAAAATAAATGTTACAGAGGAAAGATTTATGGGGAATGTGTAGAAGAGGCGGAGAATATACATATTATAGTTTCAACTTGTATATACATGTTTACTTATGTAATATAGATATGAAGTTAGCCGAGAACATCACATAAGAGCATTACAATTTATTGGAGGCGTTAACATGAGTTCTAATAACACAACTCCGTCATCTTGGTGGAAGACATCAACGGTGTATCAGGTATATCCGAAGAGTTTTAATGATACAACCGGATCGGGTACTGGAGATATTCGTGGATTAACCGAGAAGCTTGATTATTTGCAGCATCTGGGTATCGATATTGTGTGGTTGCAGCCGGTATATGTATCTCCGCAGCATGATAATGGATATGACGTAGCGGACTATTACCGGATTAATCCGGATTATGGGACGATGGAGGATTTTGACGAACTGCTGGAAGGTCTGAAGGCTCGTGATATGAAACTGATGATTGATATCGTGGTGAATCACTCCTCGACCGATCATGAGTGGTTCCAGCAATCCCGTTCTTCCAAGGATAATCCGTATCGGGATTATTATATTTGGAAAGATCCTGCTCCGGATGGCGGTGTGCCAAACAACTGGCAATCCAAGTTCGGTGGGCCTGCTTGGCAGTTCGATGAACAGACGGGACAATATTTCCTGACTTTATTTGATAAAACGCAGGCAGATCTCAATTGGGAGAATGAAGAAGTACGCAAAGCTGTACGGGATATGATCAAGTTCTGGGCCGAAAAAGGTGTGGATGGTTTCCGTATGGACGTGATCAACCTGATCTCCAAAGACCAGCGGTTCCCTGATGATGATGGCAGCGTGTCACCGGGTGATGGACGCAAATATTACACGGATGGACCACGTGTGCATGAGTACATCACCGAGATGTATGATGAAGTATTCGGGCCTCACAACATGGTGACTGTAGGGGAGATGTCCTCCACAACACTGGAACATTGTATCCAATATTCGAACCCGGCTTCCCGGGAGTTTTCGATGACGTTTAACTTCCATCACCTGAAAGTGGATTATCCGAATGGTCAGAAGTGGGAACTGATGCCGTATGATTTCGAAGCGATGAAGCAGCTCTTCAGTGAGTGGCAAACTGGCATGCAGGCCGGTGGAGGTTGGAACGCGCTGTTCCTTAATAACCATGATCAGCCTCGGGCACTGTCCAGATTCGCCGATGATGGTGATTATCGTGCCGAGAGTGCGAAGATGCTTGCAACAACGATACACGGCATGCAAGGTACGCCTTATGTCTACCAGGGAGAAGAGATCGGCATGCCGAATCCGGTCTGGAATGACGTTAGCGAGTTCCGCGATATCGAATCAACGAATATGTACCGTTTGCTTCAGGAAGAACGAGGCAAATCCGCTGAAGAAGCATTCAACATTGTAAAAGAGCGTTCCCGGGACAACTCTCGGACACCGATGCAATGGAATGGAAGTAAGAACGCCGGATTTACTAGCGGAACACCTTGGCTTAAGGTGGATGAGCGGTATCCTTCCATTCACGTGGAACAGCAGCTGGCTGATCCAGATTCGATCTACTATCACTACCGCAAATTGATTGCCCTGCGTAAACAGGTTAACGTGCTGATTGACGGTCTGTATGAACGATTGGACGATGCACACCCGAATGTATTCGCGTACGCACGGACCAATGGAAGTGAAACTCTGATTGTTGTATCCAACTTCAGTAAACGAGACGTCACGTTCTCGCTTCCGGAAGCGGTCTGGAATGATCACATTGCAGGCAAATCAGCAGAGTTACTCATAGGAAATACGGAGGCAGCCCCTGCGCTGACGCAGGAAATCTCTCTCAGTCCGTATGCATCCTATATGTGGCTTGTGCCACAACAGGACTAATCACATTTTATAAATAGGAAGTGACACTATGGCAATCGATAAAAAACAGGTTGAGGAGATCGTCCGGGCAGTCGGTGGCAAAGAGAATATTGAAGCTGCTACACACTGTGTTACACGACTCCGGTTTGCCTTGTATGATGAGAGTAAAGTGGATACTGAAAGTCTGGATCAGAATGATCTGGTTAAAGGACAGTTCTCTTCCCAAGGACAATTCCAGGTCGTTATTGGGCCTGGTCTGGTGGATAAAGTCTATGATGAGATGATTCAGATTACCGGGGGAGATCGTTCTTCCAAGGATGATGTGAAGGCGGTTGCTGGTAAAAAGCAAAATCCAATCCAGCGAGCGATCAAAACACTCTCGGATATTTTCATTCCGATCTTGCCTGCAATCATTACGGCAGGTCTTTTGCTCGGGATTAACAATATTCTGACAGGTCCAGGCATTTTCTTTGATGGAAAATCACTAGTGGATGTTTATCCAGCCTGGAAGGATCTTGCGTCCATTATTAATACGATCGCAAGTACAGCCTTCACGTTCCTGCCGGCGCTAATTGGTTGGGCAGCTGTAAAAAGGTTCGGCGGCAGTCCGCTGCTCGGGATCGTGCTGGGTCTCATTCTGGTACATCCCGATCTGCTGAGTGCATATGGTTACGCTGATGCCGTGAATAATGGCACGGTGCCAACATGGAATCTGTTCGGTTGGGAGATTGAGAAGATCGGTTATCAAGGGCAGGTTCTGCCGGTACTGGTATCGGCGTATCTGCTTGCGAAGATGGAGATTTTCCTGAACAAAAGGGTACATGATTCAATTAAACTGCTGGTCGTTGCACCAGTTACGTTGCTGATTACCGGATTCCTGGCATTTACGATTATTGGACCGGTTACATTTGCCATTGCAAATGCAATTACATCCGGCTTGATCTATGTATACGATTCATACGCGGCGCTGGGTGGTCTGATCTACGGTGGTCTGTACGCTTTGCTCGTTATCACCGGTATGCATCACACGTTCCTCGCGGTGGATGTTCAGCTCATTGGTAGTCAGGGCGGTACGTTCCTGTGGCCGATGCTGGCATTGTCCAATATCGCACAGGGTTCGGCGGCACTTGCGATGATGCTTGTCCTGCGTGAGAAGAAAATGAGAGGACTTGCGGCAACGTCCTCGGTATCGGCCTTCCTCGGGGTAACTGAGCCGGCGATCTTCGGAGTGAATATCCGTTACCGTTATCCGTTTATCTTTGGTATGATCGGTTCCGCGATTGGTGGTGTGCTGCTGACGATGAATAATGTTCAGGCAACCTCCATCGGTGTAGGTGGTGTACCTGGATTCCTGTCGATTTTCCCTGACAAATGGGGCGTTTTCTTCATCGGCATGGCGATTGTCTTGGTTGTACCGTTTGTACTGACCGTCCTTTTTGGCAGAGCCAAACTGAGAAAAGAAGATCGTAGTGCAAGCAATGAAACCGTTGCTGAGCCTAAAGCGGCTACATCGCAGTCTGCTTCGGGTGTTACCTCTTCAACTGCAAAAACAGATCCAAACCTGCGCACACGTAGTGCAGCTCAAGTAGGAGACGAAGCCGTGAATACACTGGAAATCATGGCGCCTTTAACAGGCCAGGCCGTGTCACTGGAGCAAGTACCTGATCCGGCTTTTGCCGAGAAACAGATGGGTGAGGGTGTAGCAATCGAACCTTCCAGCAACGTTGTTGTTGCCCCGTTTGATGCTCAGGTAGCTCATGTGATCAAAAGTAAACATGCGGTGATTCTTGAACACGCGAGTGGATTACAAGTTCTGATTCATGTCGGGATTAATACAGTATCCCTCAAAGGTGAAGGCTTCAACATGCATGTGGAAGCTGGCGAGCATGTAAAAGCTGGACAAAAGCTGTTGGAGTTTGATCGTAAGGTAATTGAAGATGCGGGATACCCGCTGATTACACCGATTATCATTCCAGATGGTCAGGATATGGTTGAACGGGTGGAAGTCACGACAGGTGATGTTACATCTAATCAAAATGGTGTGTTGAAGGTTCATCTGAAAGGTTAATTGAATACAACAACAAGAAGGGGCTGCGTGATGCGCAGCTCCTTTTTGCTGTATGGTCGTTATTTTCATGACGATCATGGTAAACTGTATATAAAATGGAAGAATCACATTTTTAAAATAATGGTGGTTGGAAAGGTTCTTCTGACAAAGCAAGCTTCAGGCATGTTCGAGTCGTGGCGTTCATATGGTGGAGAAAGAGTTCCTAGATCGATGAGGAGGAGAGCCATGACACGTATTGCGGTGATGGTCATTCATGGGCTGGGTATGCGGAAGGATGGGTACGCGGACAAGCTGATTGCTTGTTTGCATAAGGAATTGGACAAGGTGATGGTCTTGCCTGGAGCCTCTAAACAGATGCTGGATATCGAACCTGTATATTGGGCGGATGTATTTGAGGAGCGGGAAGAGGCGCTCTTTCAACAGCTCGTCAGCTCTCCGGGATTGAACTTTCAGGCGTTGCGCCGATTTGTCATCCATTACCTGGCTGATGCGGTTGCTTATCAACCGGTGGAAAATCAAGGCCATAACTATGATGCCGTACATCGAACGTTGAATCAGGCTATGCATACTCTTGCACAGCGTAATGGACCGGAAGCTCCACTCTGTGTGGTTGCCCATAGTTTGGGTGCCGTAATCGCCAGTAACTTCTTCTACGATCTGCAATATCCGTCCAGTCGTGTTCCTGAGGTTGTGGATGTGAACTCGGCTCTGGAGCGGGGCGACACGCTGACCCATTTTTACTCGTTTGGTACAACCCTGCCCTTATGGAGTTTGCGTTACCATGACTTTAGTTGCCCAATTCAGGTGCCCTCTTCCCATGTGAATCAGTATTATGCCGGGCTGGAAGGGGAGTGGGTGAACTTCTACGATCGGGATGATATTCTGGGTTATCCGTTACGTCCCATTGATCCTGCTTATGAGAAAGCGGTCAAAGAAGATATTGAAGTGAACTCTGGCGGCGTGGCTATGAGTTGGAATCCGCTAAGTCATGGGGGGTATTTTTCCAATCGAAGCATGAATCGGAGAATTGCTCAGGGGCTGGCTCGAACCTGGACCTGGATAAATCGCTCATAATTAAGAGGTAGTTCAAAACGTCCGCTTTTGATTACGAAGGATGCCTTATGGCATCATCAGTATCGAAGATGGAATTCATCCCATCTTCTTGGTACTGAAAACCGATCTTTTTGAACACGTATTGTAAGTAATATAAGTATTAAAATTAGGAGGGAATATGTATGGAATGCAGGACAGGCTGTGCCGCATGTTGTATCGCGATTTCCATATCATCACCGATACCGGGCATGGCTCATGGCAAGCCGGCAGGTGTACGTTGTGTGCAGCTTACCGATGATAATCGCTGCGGAATTTTTGGCCAAAAAGATCGTCCTGCGGTATGCAGTGGATTGCAAGCTGAGGAAGAGATGTGTGGTAGCACCGATCAGGAAGCATTTGATATTCTAACCTGGTTGGAGCAAGAAACTGCACCAAAGGTAATATGAGTAGGTTGTTTTAATGAATTGGGATAATTATACTTAATAGGGAAGAAGGTTGATCAGAGAGAGGAGATGCGAATACAATGGGGCTTGTTAAACGTTTTGTATTGGTTGTTGTGAATATGATCGGAGAGTTATGGATGGGGTTTTACCGACGTAACTCGGATTATTATGACCATCAGACTTCGGAGTCCAAAAGTAAGATTGGCTATTATGCATTTATTATTGGGGCAACAGTGGTTACGGTGGGCATTGTAGGCTGGATGTACAACCGAATTTATTCATAAGTAGTCTGTACAAATAAAAGAGAGTATCCGCAGGATGTGACATCAAATGGATACTCTCTTTGTCATGGAATCGGGGCGAAATATGATCATTGAAGTGAGGGCTCTGCTTTTTTTTCTTTTAACATATGTACAAGAATCATCTTCAGTACGGAAGAGACGATGAAAAAGATAAACAGGATGCGGAACAATTGATACCCGGATACAACCGAAAGATCGGCATTCACTTCATGTGCCATGATACTCATCTGATCCATGCCGCCAGGGGCCATACTGAGTAGTGAGGTTGCCGCGGAGAGGGAGAACACATTCATTAATAGATAACTCAATCCAAGCGCACCAACAATGAGCAGTACACTACTAGTCACCGCTAGAGTGACTGTCTGTGTCTTGCGTTGCAACTGTTCCGGCTTGAGCATCAATCCAACGTGACTGCCAATCATCAATTGCGATACGTTTAAGAGGGAGGTTGGCAGACTGGGTGTGTGCATCGATGTACTTAATTGAACGACACACATGACAATCATGGGACCCAGCATAAAGGCCGTCGGAAATTGGAGTTTGCGTGCAACCCATGCACCCGCTACACAGAGCGGAGCATAGACAAGAATCTCCGGGAAAAGGGAACCCCACGTCCCTACGTCAATGAACGGATGATCCAAACCTCCACCTGCGGTACCTCCAATCCACGGACTGAACAGCAGGAACGGAACACAGAAGACAATCATGATCAGCCGGGTCACCTGCAAAAAGGTAACTAGCGTCAAGTTGATGGATTTCATCTCTTCTGCAAGGGACACCATCTGGGATAGTCCTCCTGGAATGCTGCCCACCAGTAGGGAGGGGAAATCAAAGTCGGTTACCTTTGAAGCGATGTAGGCCGTAATTACACACAATCCGATTAACAGCAACGTCATCAGAAGCATCATGGGAAGTTGTTGCAAAATGCCGTGCAGTGCCTCTTTAGTTAAGGTGAGTCCAATCGAATAACCAACAATCAGAATGCCATAGTCCCGAATGGAGGCAGGCCACATGAGCGGCCATTTGGCGACTTGGGAGCCAAGCAGCATAAATACCATTGGCCCGAGCAACCACGGGATCGGTGTATGAATGATTGTGAACAGCAATCCGCCAAGAACAGAGACACCCAGACTAAGAAAAAACCGAAAGACAACGTGGGAACCAAGCTTGCGCATCAGTTCCATCCGTTTAGCCTACCGGTTGAATGAGGTGGTATGAGATTCAGGTATGCATTCAGGTTTAATGAAGGATTCATGTTCATGTGTGATCACTCCTGATGATGAGATACGTTGCGTTATCTGCGGAACAACCAGACTGCTACTGTTCAACTCATTAAGATCCTGCAAGAGCCGTAGCGGAAGGTTTGGGTTCTCTGAACATTACAAAGTACATCAGTGATGAAATAACGTATAGACAGCCTGTGATGCTGAAAGTGATCGCATAACCCCAATACGTTCCGTACGTGGTGACCAGATAGGATTGAACGGGTCCCATGGTCGCCCAACCAATCATGAACGAGGTCTGCATTAGTGAATTGGCAATGCCGCGGCGTTTGTCAGAGATCCGATCCACCAGTATGGCTGAATGAATGGGATTGGCTGCGTTCATCAATGCTTGTCTGAATAAGAAACTGAGCGAAGCGATGAACAACAGATTGGTGAAGCCTGTTAATAGAAGGAAGGGCAGCGACATGACCTGGAAAATGACAACAGCTCTTACGCTTCCGACCTTTGCCGCCAAGGTAGGACCAATCAGCATGGATACAATAGTCATAATCTGACCAAGTGCAATCAGTAAGCTCATGCCGCTCAGAGAAACCGAGAACCGATTGGTGAAATACAGATTCAGATACGGTACAACCAGTCCAGAACCTAATCCAATTAACAACTGAGTCACTATAAACTGACCAATCAGTCGGGAATCTTTTTTCTTCGTGATCGAATCCACCGTGCTTGGGGTATTCGTTGAACTTTCTTTTAGCTCCGCATTGGGTTGAAGAACGGGTTGCGCCGGAATGGTTGTCTGCGGAGCAGCCTTGCCTTCGGTTACAAATAACAGTGGAATAAATGCAGCCAGTGTTGCTGCACCCCCGACAAATAAAACCGTCTGCAATCCGGTCACTTTGGCGAGTCCAGCCGTATGTAACAAATCTGCGAATACACCGCCGCCCAGGCTACCAAGCACCTGGGAAGCGAGCACAAGGGATGAATAATAACTGAACATCTTCAGCCGCTGGCTTTTCTTGACGTTTTCCGCCAGATAAGGAATGGCCAGTACTTGGAACACCCCAGCGAAAAGGCCAGAGAATACCGCGAACCAGATCAGTCCTGTAGCCGAATAATCGAAGGAGCGTCCAATCAGAAAGATTCCGCTGAATAACGCCCCGGTAATGAGTAATCGCTTGCGGCTGAACAGATCACCGCATAGACCGATAGGAACAAACATAATGGCTGTTGCGAGTGATTGAATACTTACAATCTGGCCGTTCATTGTATCATTATAGCCCAGACCCTGAATGTACAGATTGTACAAGACAGAGAACATGCCATTTCCGATCTGATACAGAATGCTAGCCAGGAAAAACAGTTGAATATTGCGGGACCAGCCGCGAATTTCATCATTTATATGTTGTAAAACTCTCAAGTGGTTCCCCCCAGTCTGCCTGTGCAGTGATTCCAGTTTAACAGGAAAGGGGAATTTGCGGAAGAATTGACCACTGTTTATTTTGGTTCAGGGGCATCAATCACACGAGCAATGACGAATCCATCGTAACCTTTGCTACCGACCGTTTGCAGTGCTGTAGCTTCAAGTCGAGGGTGATCCGCGATCAACTGCAGGAATGATCGAACGCCTTGAACTCTAGGGTCTGTGCTGTCTGTGCGGATCACTTCACCGTCTCTGACGATATTATCACCAATAATAAGACTCCCCGGCCGAGTCAGTCGCAGGGCCCATCTCAGATAATCGGGATTACTCGGTTTGTCAGCATCGATGAAGATCATATCAAACGGTTCCCTGTATTCTTCCTGAACATCGGGAAGGGTGGTAAGGGCAGGACCAACTCTCAGGTCAACCTTGTGCATCAGTCCTGCTCGTGTGAGATTGGCTCGGGCCAAGTCTGCATGGTGTGATTCCGATTCCAGTGAGACGATGCGTCCGTGTTCAGGCAGCGCTCTTGCCATCCAGATGGTACTGTATCCACCCAATGTGCCGATTTCAAGTACACGGGATGCACCTTGGATTTGCAGCAGGAGCTGAAGTAACTTTCCTTGATTCGGTGTTACGTCATGAGCAGGGAGTCCAGCTTCGGCATTGCTTTGCAGTGTATGTTCCAGCAGGGAATCTGATGGAATCAGCAGATCGTTCATGTAGTCGTCGACTTGAGTCCAGGTATGCTGTAGGTTGGTCGTATTTATATTTTTCATGTTCACATGTTCCTTCCCTTGTTCCTTGTATTGGATTTCATATTTCAACTATAAATGGATTTGATACATAAATAAAATATATATTATGTATGTTAATATATATTTAGATTATGTATTTGACGTGGAAGAGGTGTAACACATGAATCTGCATGGATTACGATTATTTCATGCCATCGTGAGATATGGCGGGGTCACTCGTGCCGCAGAGGAACTAAATATTAGTCAACCTGCGGTATCTTCTCAGGTGAAGAAGTTTGAACGTGAATTGGGAATCCAGCTTTTTGTTTCGGAGGGAAGAAGACTGGTGCTTACGGATGCGGGGATACAGTTAACAGGTTATGCGGAACGTCTGTTCATGCTGGAGCAGGATGTCGAGAATTTTGTGCAGGATTTTCGGGAGGGCAAGAAAGGACTGATCCGTCTTACGGCAACCTACTTGCCTTCAAATTTTCTGTTGCCGGGCTGGATTGCGCGGTTTAAGCAAATGCACGAGGATGTGGAGATTGTTGTGAGCACAACCAACACCCGGATGGCTTTTGACCAATTACTTCGTTATGAGGCAGAGATTGCAGTGTATGGTGGAAGTGGCATTACACATGCAGGTGTCCAATGGGATGAATTGTTTGACGATGAGATGTGGTTTGTTGTGCACCCTGACCATCCGTATGCGGGCAAAGAAATCGAGCTGCATGAGATGATGGCAGAACCGTTCATCATGCGTGAAGAAGGCAGCGCCACGCGTGAGCGACTCGTTTCCCTATGCACAACAAATAACCTGGCCGCTCCCCGCATTGCGCTTCAGTTCAACGGGCTGAACGAAACGATTAGTGCGGTGAAGGCAGGTTATGGGGCCAACTTTATATCTTCTTTGGTTGTGAAGGAGGATGTGCAGCAAGGCAGGCTCGCGCGTGTGTTCGTTCGAGGTGTGCAGCTGAGAAATACGGTTGCCGTATGTACACGAGCCGGGGAGGTATTATCACCTGCTGCACAGCATCTGGTCAAGCTTATCCGCCAAGAAGCTGCTTTGATGAAATAAATAGCGTGAATGTACTTAAAATAACTTAAAATACGTGTTCAAAAAGACCAGTTTTCAGTATCCTATAGCGGATTTTTGAACAGCCTCTTAAAAATGAATAGGTTGCTTCTTCGGCAATTAACTTTCGCTTTGTTGTGAAGTTCCCCATGCATGTAATCGGGCGTATAGGGTTATGCCGCCAATGATCAGGACAGGAATCCAGACTGCAATCATGGGCAAACGGTGGAATAACAATGCTGCTGCAATGACGCCGATCAAATAGATGACAACAGCAGCTGCACGAAGGTAGGAATCTGTGGACAAGGCTTTGGTTAACGATCGGATATTGGCATGTCGCAGCTTTTTGAGAATGCTTACGGTATCCTCAACCACAGCGGCCAAATTATTGGTGAGCACGGTTGTTGAGATGCCAGCAATGCCAATGCGGCGTGCCGCAGTTGTTTGCATCCCCATTGCAACGGCAAGGATGACAATTAACAGATAGGACAGTTGTTCTGAAAATGGACTAATCATGGTGATTGCGAACAGCAGAAGCAATATGCTTTCAACAGTGAACACTGCTGTGACCCTGGAAGACCAGCCATTTTTGGTCTGCACAGGTCCAACCATATGTGCTGCAATGGCATTGCCGGCAATAAAACCGATGAGAGCAAGCAATGACCGCAGCACAACAAATTCCTGAGCACGGGCAATGGCAATACCCAATAAAACAATATTTCCCGTCATATTGGCTGTAAGCACATGCCCGAGTCCCAGATATCCGATCAGATCCACCATTCCGGCAGTCATGCAGAGAAGCAGCATAGCGTATTTTTGGAGGGTGCTTTGATTCATTCTATCCGTCCTTTCAGAAAAACGTAGCCCCTCCAGTATACAGCCATAACGCATGATTCTTCAAAATGAAATTCATAGTGAAAGACTTAAGGTGCAGCGAGCCAATCAAACATATTGTTCACCGCTGACTGATGTATTTTCTCGTGAAAATGATGATCCTGCCCGCCATAAGCATGAAATGTGACATCCGCACCTTGGCGCTTAAGCCAGTGATACATTCGGGTTCCGTGACTATAATTCACTTGTGTATCTGATGTACCATGCATGATTAGCACGGGACAAGATAGTTTGTTCGCTTTCGACAAGGGAGAACGGGCGAGATAAGCTTCTGGAACCGTGCGTGGGGAACCACCTAGCACCCGTTTCAATGTACGCCTCAGGTCGGTTCGCTCATGGTAAGTGCGTTCCACATCGGAGACACCGCTCCAAAGAACTAACTTATGTACTTTGTCCGGTCCCTCATTATAGGCAGTTGCGGTATGTACAGCATTAATGGCTCCACGGGAGAACCCCATTAACGATATGCGAGTTGGGTCAACAAAGGGTAAACGCTGTATCAACCGGTAAGCGGCATGCACATCTTCGGCATCTTTTCCGCCATACTCGTCACGACCTTCACCGCCTTCGTTGCCACGATAGGATGGGGCGAACACGATATAACCTTTATGTACAAATTGCTCAAGCCAAACGGTATTTACCCCGCCATAGCTGCCAAGTCCGCCGCGACAATAGAGCAGAACTGGCCACTGTTCCGGTATGTTATCCGTATCATGCATTGTTGCAGCAGGATAATGGCTGGCGAGCGGTTGCAAATGTAGAGACTTATGTATGGAAGCGAGTTCCGGATAGGCAGAGGAGACAGAGCCGGGATGAGAAGTTTCATATGTCGTGATATCAGGTAATGAGCAACCTTGTGGCAGGTATAAATAAGCTTTAACCCGAAGTGTATCGGATGAATATGTCACTTGATAGAGCAGGAAAATCCACCTCTTTTATTAATAATAACAGGCCAAATGACAGGGATGCTTCTATAGGATGCGCGTAAAATAAGTTCCCATACCTTCCAGGCTGAATCACCAGCCCAAATGTGAGAAATTCGTTTATTGGCTCCATATGATTTATAATGGTTCAGGAGACATGTGGATTGACCGCTTGTCCTCATATTCATAAAACTAATTTTAGTGTGCAGAAAGAAAGGGAGAAAGCCATGATGAACGCTCCACATCCAATCGATCAATTCAAGAAATTCAAATATGAAATTACCAGATTTATGATGATCTATAAATTTGCTCTGGATCAAATGGAGACCAAGATTGAAGTCCTGAAGGAAGAATTCCAGTCTTTGCATGATTACAGTCCAATTGAACATACAAAGTCCAGACTGAAATCTCCTGAGAGCATTATGAACAAGATGTTCCGCAAAAATCATGAGTTAACGTTTGAGAGCATTAAGCAAAATATCAAGGATATCGCCGGGGTACGGATTACATGTTCCTTTATCTCGGATATCTATCGCATTAAGGATATGCTGTGCAACCAGAGTGATCTGCGTGTACTGGAGGTCAAAGACTACATCGAGAATCCAAAGCCAAACGGCTACCAAAGCCTTCACCTTCTGGTGGAAGTGCCTGTGTACATGTCCAATGGTGAGGAACGAGCATGTGTGGAGATCCAGATCCGTACAATCGCGATGGATTTCTGGGCGAGTCTGGAGCATAAGATTTTTTATAAATACAATAAGGATGTTCCCGAGCATTTGACGAGAGAGTTAAAGAGTGCGGCAGATTCGGCAAATGCGCTGGATCAACAGATGGAGCGACTTCACCGGGAAATTCAGGAGATTAAGGACGCCGATAACGAGCGGGATGAAGAAGAACTGCGCCGTATTATTATTAACAATCAACAGTTCACACTGCCGTCCAACCTGCTCAAGCTGTTGGGTAGCGGGGAGTAGTATTTGATGAAAAGTACACCAGCCTCATTGAACACAAACTCCACATCTCGTGTACGGATGGCTTTAATTCTGGGGACATTGTCGGCCTTCGGGCCGTTGTCCCTGGATATGTATTTACCCGCATTGCCCACGCTGGCTGATGAGTTTGGTTCATCTACATCGTATGCTCAACTCAGTCTGACGGCGTGTATGATTGGACTTGCGGTTGGACAGTTGCTTGCCGGACCTCTAAGTGATGTACGTGGTCGGCGAACACCGCTCATTGCAGGGCTTGTGCTCTATACGATCGCCTCCATACTTTGCCTGGTTAGCCCGACGATGGGCTCTTTTGTTGTGCTGCGGTTCATTCAAGGTGTAGCTGGAGCGGCAGGGATTGTCATCTCGCGCGCAATCGTCAGAGACGTATATTCGGGCCCGGAACTGACACGGTTCTTCTCTCTGTTAATGCTGATAAACGGCGTAGCCCCGATTGCTGCACCAATCATTGGTGGACAATTGTTGACATATACATCGTGGCGCGGCGTATTTATTTTGCTCAGCCTTATCGGTATACTGACGCTGTTGGCTGTCATTTTCGGTCTTGGAGAGACATTGCCTTCCAATCGCAGATCAAGCGGAGGATTGAAGCAGACATTACTTACGTTTCGCCAAATCGCGGGGGATCGTCAGTTTATGGGTTATGCGTTAACCCAAGGATTTGTAGCTGCTGGCATGTTTGCGTACATATCAGGTTCACCGTTTGTGCTTCAGAAAATATACGGGGTATCCCCGCAAATGTTCAGTGTATGCTTCGCCATTAACGGGTTAGGCATTATTCTGGCCAGTCAGATTGCCGGCAGACTTGCAGGAAAGGTATCAGAGACTCGCCTGTTAATCGCGGGGCTGCTAACCGCGGCGCTCGGAGGAACTTCATTGCTCATCGCCATTCTGGCTGGAGGTAATCTAATCTCTGTACTGATTCCGCTATTTTTGGTGGTATCCAGTGTTGGGTTGGTCAATACCGCGTCCTTCGCTTTGGCGATGGCCAATCAGGAGAAATCGGCTGGCAGTGCGTCTGCGCTTATTGGTGTGATGACGTTCCTGTTCGGTGGTATTGTCGCTCCCCTCGTAGGTCTCGGAGGAGAAGGAACAGCTGTGCCAATGGGAATCGTTATCGCGTGTGCTGATCTCGGTGCCTTGGTGATTTACTTCCTAATGGTCAGTAGAGGCGGGAAGCGCCAGAACGATCAAGTGTTGAGTTAAATGTACTGATTCTGTACACCTTGCGTTTATGGAGTCTTAGTAATGTAAAGGTACATCTGGATAAAAGGACGAAAAAGAGCCTCACTTGGAAGGAATTATGCTTCCAAGTGGGGCTCTTGCTGTAGGTAAGGACAGGTTTAGCAGAGCGCAAACAAAATCTGTGTATTGGACAGTATACCTGGCGTGAGGAATGGATAGAAGTACCCCACCACAAAACCAAACAGATTAATTGCAGGCCACATCAGGTAGACATCATTGTATGTGAAGACAAGGGACCACCGGTTATAGCAAAAGTTGGGCAGCGCACGTTCTTCGTTCTCTCGAGGTGCCGCTGCACCAGTCTGTGCAAATTGAACCGCTTGAGTGAGGCTTTGCGGCTGTTGCTGGAGGAAGAGCGGAAGCAGACCCGGGCTGCTTTTGATCAGGTTATACAAAAAAAGCATTTCTGCCGGAGGCTGACCTACCGGACGAGGATAGGCACTAAGTAGGGTGGGCAGGTTGCCTTGAGTCAGTTGCGCAGGTACGCCCGGTGCTGTACCCGGAATTGTACCTGGAATGCCTCCAGGGATATATGGACCGGGTCCTCCGCCTGGAATGTATGGAGGATAGGCGCCTTGACCGCCAGGGATACCAGGAAACGTCGGACCACCCGGTGTGCCGCCACCGCCACCTCCTGGGAACAGGGGAGGCAATTGAAAGGAACGGTCTTCTCCATAACTTAGATAAGGGTTATATTCGTAATACATGTACAGAACATCCTTCCTGTCGTCGTATTCTGCATTCAGCATATGGCGGCATCCGCCTATATGTGAATGCCGTCAAGAAGATTTTATATGATCGCCTCGCCACATAATCGAATTGACAACTGAACTGATAACAATTATCATTGTCAATGGAATCGGACAAATGTACATACGGATATTATATGTATCAATAATAGTTTCAATATTTTTGAACATTGAAATCTGTCACAATAACGCCGAATAAGGTTTTTATAATGAATTGAAAGGGGATATATCAAGTGTTTAAGAGAAATAAAAAGATGATCATGCTTCTAATGACGGTGATGGTTATGTCCATCTGGTTGGTCGCGTGTGGAACAAAAACGGCAGAGAATGGAGCAGCAGGAGAGAGCGAGACAACAACGGAGACAGAGACACAAACAGAAGCCGCTACAGAGCGCACATTAACAGATGCAATGGGACACGAAGTAACAATTCCCGCAAATCCGGAGCGCATCATCGCGTCTTATCTGGAAGACCATCTTGTTACACTCGGTGTTAAGCCAGCAGCACAATGGGCCATCAACAACGGCAGTGGTTTGCAGGATTATCTGCAAACCGATCTGAATGGTATACCTGGTATTGCAAGTGATCTACCTTTTGAAGCCATGGCCAGTTTCTCACCAGACCTGATTATTATGGGTTCTGAAAGTACAGTTGAAGGGGAGAAATACGAACAGTACAACAAAATTGCCCCTACTTATGTACTCGGAGATGAGGTCAACAAGGACTCGCGTCAGGCTCTGCTCAAGATCGGCGAGCTTCTGAACAAATCGGATGTAGCGCAGAAGGCGCTTGACGATTATGATGCCAAGGCAAAGGAAATCAAAGAAAAAGTAACTGCTGTTACTGGAGGAACAAAGTCGGCCGCAGCGTTGTGGTTGTTCAATAACAAGTTTTATGTTGTAAGCAACAATGTTTCCAGTGGTGAAGTGATGTACAACGAACTTGGACTTGCAGAGCCTAATGTTGTGAAGGAAGCATCTGCGAAGGCAACGGGTAACTGGTCTGAGATTTCATTGGAGAAGATCGCGGAAATGGACACAGACTATCTATTCCTGGTGAACAGTGACAAGGGAGCAGGCTCAGAAGCGCTGAAAGATGCCGTATGGCAGAGCATTCCTGCTGTAAAGACAGGTAATGTCTTTGAATTCACCCGGTCCAGTAGCTGGTTGTACAGCGGAGTTCAAGCGAACCTTCAAATTATGGAAGACATTCAGAACAGCATCGTTAAATAAGAAATAGCCAATACGAAATGGCATGTTCAAACTCCTTGGTGCAGTGGGCACCAGGGAGTTTTTTTTGTTAATTTAGCATTTTACGATATATAATAAATATGAGTGTGTTATCGTGTCCTGAAGTGAAATTGACACTTGTTACACGAGCATGGAAGGGGATATTTACATATGTATACATTGGATCCACGTGAAATAACGGGAAGAGACAACTATAAACTGATGAGTGGTTCGGTGGTACCACGCCCAATTGCTTTTGTGACGACACTTTCAGATAAGAATGGTGTAATTAATGCAGCGCCTTTTAGTTTCTTTAATGTGGTTAGTTCGGACCCACCGCTGTTATCCATATCTATTGCACGTAAAGACGGTATCATGAAAGATACTGCACGTAATGTGATTGCTCATCAAGAACTGGTCGTGCATATCTGTGATGAAGCAATCATAACAGAAGTGAATGAGACAGCAGCCATACTGGAACCCCACGAAAGTGAGCTTGAGCGGACAAAACTGACTACAGTGCCAAGTACCAAGGTTGCTGTGCCAGGAATTCAGGAAGCACTCATCCGGATGGAGTGTGAGCTGTATCAGCACATTCCGATCACGAATGATGAGGGCAAACCGGTGAGTGACCTGCTGCTGGTACGCATTGTACAGTATCATTTCAGCGAACAAGTCTACAATCCGGACAAGGGCTATATCCTGATGGATCATTTGAAACCAGTCAGCCGACTGGCGGGTAATGATTATGCCAAACTTGGGGAGAGATTTACTATAATTCGACCTGAATAGTTTTGACAGATCGAACATGTAATAAGGAATGGGTTTAATCCGGTAGCAAAGGCGGACAGCACGTGCGAAACTCGCATATGTTGTCCGCCTTTGCTTGTTAATATGAACATAAACAGGACAGGTAGTGAATAGACTTGTACTATATCCTGCACATATGTCATATGAACCTATTTTATATATAGGTTGTTTAAAAAGCCTAATTTTGAACACGTACGATATAGGAGGTTAAGCCGATGAACCAGCTTGAGGCAACAACTGGGGCAAGTATTATGGGAATAGGAACGGCGTGGCCTGCCCACCGTATTGAGCAAAAGGATGTGTCTGCCCGTCTCGCACAGGCGCTGGAACATGAGCCGGATGCGAGAAGATGGGCGAAGCGAATCTTTAATCAGTGCGGTGTGGAGACTCGTTATACATGTGAACCGAATCTGCTTGAGCCTGTGGAGGCTTGCCGATATTTACCCTTTACTTCTGTGGAGGAAGTCCCGACTACAGCCGAGCGTATGGCAAAATACAAAGCTGCTGCTGTTCCACTTGGTCTGGAAGCGGCCGAACAGGCCCTTCAGGATGCAGACATATCCTCCTCGGAACTTACACATCTCATTACGGTGAGTTGCACGGGGCAATTCCTGCCCGGACTTGATGTTCGGCTGATCCAACAGCTTGAACTGTCACCGCAGATCAACCGGATTCCACTGGTGTTTCAAGGATGTGCAGCCGGTCTGAAGGCGATCCAACTGGCGAATTCCATTGTAACTACAGATCAGAAGGCTACGGTTCTCATCGTGTGTGTGGAACTATGTACACTTCACTTTCAGCCATCTGCCAAACGGGACGACCTGTATGCAGCATCATTCTTCGGAGACGGCGCCTCTGCCTGTGTTATTGGTGCGTCTGGAACAGACCGCAATGAATGTTTTCGACTAGGCCGAGGGCACTCAACGCTGCTCCCGGATTGTGCAGAAGAAATGATCTGGGAAGTGGGCAATACAGGCTTTGATCTCTACCTGTCACCACAGATTCCGAAGCTGCTTGGTTTGCATCTCGGTCCAGAGGTAGAACGGTTGCTGGAGGGGAGCGGTTTACCGGAAATATGGGCGATCCATCCGGGAGGCAGAGGCATCGTGGATGCCGTTCAGAAGCTGTATCAGTTGACAGATGAGCAGGTCTCCTACAGCCGAAACATCCTGCGGGATTATGGCAACCTGTCGTCCGTGACGATTCTTTTTGTTCTTCAAGCCATCCGTGAGGATTACAGACAGAAGGAAGAGCATTCCAGTGGGATAGCGCTGGCCTTTGGCCCGGGACTGACGGCAGAGTTACTTCCTTTTACATACATCCCTGCCCCCATTGCGAACAGAACACCTGTGAATCATGGCATTCAATAGTTCGCGAACCCGAGTGAAGGAGATATACACCGTAAGTGTATGAATGTGCTTATGATCTTACCGATGAACATAATCGAATGACTAATCTGATCGCAGAGGAGCTAAGGTATGGGTTATCGCAGACTTGCTGCCTTCATCAGCCGATATCCTCGGTTCATTATTCTCTGCTGGGTATTTATCATCGGGATGTCAGCGGTCTGGGCGTGGAAGTTACCTGACATTGTTCAGGATCACGGATTAAAACGGGTTCACGGGGATGCGCAAGCGGTTGAACTTGTTCTGGAGGACGAATTCGGATCTCCTGCTGATCCGATTATTCTGGTTTTTGAGAAAAAGGAAAATACCTCGCCGTTACAGTTCCGGCAGTGGATCAAGGATCGTTTGACACAGGTTCAAGTGTTGTCTGCGGTAACCTCTATCACGTCCCCTCTGGATGCTAGCGAAAGAGTGACGCTGCAAGGCCAAAGGGCATATGCCCTTGTGAAAATGGATGTGCCCGCGCATCAGATGGGTCCCCCACTGGAGCAGTTGCGCGCCGTGCTGGCAACAGACGGTCCAGGTACGGTGCAATTGACGGGAAAGGCAGTCGTGCAGCAGGATGTCAATCATCTGAGCTTTCGTGATCTGGAACGGGCAGAGATGGTGGGCCTGCCGATTGCCCTGATCGTTTTGTGTTTTGCATTCAGGGGGCTATATGCCGCGTTGATTGCTGTCATGATGGGGATCAGTGCTGTGATTACCGCTATGGGAGTCACGACACTCCTTGGTTATCATCTGGAATTGTCCAACTTTATCATTAATGTGATTCCCATGGTGGGTATGGCACTGAGTATAGACTTTGCCCTGATCATCCTGAGCAGGTACAGGGAAGAAGTCCAGCGGGCCTATGAAGATGAAGGCAAAGCTAATGTTACGGGCAGTAGCCTGGATATGCAGAGCGAGGTTTTGCGGAGCGAGATTCTTCAGCGAACATTGCGTACAGCAGGCAGAGCGGTGTTATTCTCGGCAGCCTGCGTGCTCCTTGGGTTGCTGGGTCTGCTCTGGATCAGACTGCCGATGTTTCTGAGTGTCTCCTTGGGGGCTATTATTGTTCTGCTCCTATCGCTACTGTTAAATGTTACGCTGCTGCCAGCTCTGCTATCACTGTCTGCGGATCGGGTCTTCAGGCGAAAGTCAGTTCATTCGTTACCTAGAGGTTCAGTCTGGCATCGATGGTCATCGATGGTCATGAAACGACCAGTTAGTATGACCATTGGAGGTACGGTTGTGCTGCTCCTGTGTGTTTATCCAGTGACCCGGTTGGAATTGTCCGTCCCGGATGCCTCTTCACTGCCAGAGAGAATGGAGTCCCGCCAAGCAGCAGAGCAGTTGCAACATGATTTGGGGCAAAAGAATACCTCCGCCATCGAGATTGTGATTGGCGGACAGCAGGAACTGTTGACTTCCTCTCACTGGCAGATGGCCCACAACAAAGCCCGTCAACTACTGCAGGACTCAGACGTATTGAGCATTGTTTCACCATGGGGCCTATTACAGCCGAATCAAACGGACTCGCAGAGCCTTTTTCAAATTCCACCGTCGGCGCTAACTCCTTCCATAGAAGGCAAGGAGTCAACCAGGACGACATGGCTGCGTTCAACGGTCTCTGACCATTCCATACGATTGATAGCCACCGTGCACGGGGAGCCTGGTTCGGAACAGGTTGCAGACTGGCTGGAACGAATGAGGAATAGCGATCATGCACCAGGTTCCAACAACGTAAAACTACGTTATGGTGGGGAAGCTGCCAAGCAGTATGAAATAATGCAGGAAGTCACAAGTCAACTGCCCAAAGTGCTGGTATTTGTAGTGGTCACCAATTATCTTGTGTTACTGGCGGCATTCCGATCGATGCTCATTCCAATCAAGGCAATTCTGATGAATCTGCTCAGCTTAGCCGCTTCATTTGGCATATTGGTGTGGGTGTTCAATGAAGGACATCTAGGTATGGAGCCGTCAGCCATTGCCATTATGATTCCTGTATTCATTGCAGGATTGGTGTTTGGCATATCCATGGATTATGGTGTGTTTATGCTGACCCGTATCCAGGAAGTGTATAGACGAACCGGAGACAGTGATGTGGCTGTCCAACAGGGATTGGCTTCTACAGGCCGTCTGGTTACCTCCGCAGCGGCAATTCTGCTTGCGGTGACCGTGCCGTTTGCTTTTGCTGAAGTCGCAGGTGTGAGGCAGTTAGGGATCGGAATCACGGCAGCGGTGTTGATTGACGTTACATTAATCCGTCTAATACTGGTACCTGCATTGATGAAATTAATGGGCAGGTGGAACTGGTGGCTGCCAGGTCAGATGAAATGAAGGGTATTTCCGTAACCTGTCTTCAGGTTGGAGATATCCTTTTTTTGGCTAGAAATCATGTGATTCCATTCAAAACAGGCAAACATGTTCAATTCATGGGAGATCTAGATGTTCTATAATGGATGGGATTAATTCCATATGACAGTCTTTTATCTACGTTATCCTACGAAAAACAGGAGGGACACAGGCCCATGTCTGATATTGAAGCCTATCTACAACAACAAACGAATCTTCGTGGTCGTTCCGCGTATCATCCAGATCAACCCCTGGAGTTATGGCGCAGTCAGTTACGTACACGTGTGAAAGAACGGCTGGGAGGTTTTCCCACGATGGCGGCCGCACTGAATCCTGTCTTACTGGAGCGCATTACATGTGACGGATATATTCGGGAGCGGATTGAAATCACGACCTATGCAGGACTTCGCATGCCAGTGTATTTATTAATTCCGGGTGATGGAAGCATTACCGAAAACAAGAGACCTGCTATCGTTGCTTGTCATGGGCATGGCTACGGTAGCCGAGAGATATCGGGTATGGAACCGGATGGGTCACTACGGACAAGCGAGCCCGGATTACACAAGGACTTTGCAGTAGCTCTTGTGAAGCGTGGTTATGTGGTTGCGGCTCCAGAGTTGCTCGGATTTGGTGATCGAAGATTGGAAGAGGACCGCGATGCGCCACCAGGGGTAAGCTCCTGTACGAAGATTGCTGCGCATCTGCTCATGGTGGGGAAGACCCTCGCCGGTCATAGGGTGTATGAAACAACACGTGTATTGGATTATGTATCGACCCGGCCAGAAGTGGATTCGGAGCGAATTGGAAGCATGGGTATCTCGGGTGGTGGGCTGGTGACCGCATTTACAGCCGCGTTGGATGAACGGTTCAGGGCAACTGTGGTAAGCGGTTATGCAAATACATTCCAGGGCAGCATACTGGATCGGAACCATTGTCTCGACAACTATGTGCCAGGTATCCTGCGTGAAGCGGAGTTGCCGGATCTCATCGGCCTGATTGTGCCTAGGCGACTTTTTATTGAAGCCGGAAGTGATGATCAGGTGTTCCCCATCCATGCAGCGAGAGAGGCGTATGTCCGTTTGACACACATATATGAGCAGGCGGGAGCATCAGAATCACTGGATGCGGATTTCTTTACCGGTGGACATGAGATTAGCGGAGCGAAGGCTTATGACTGGCTTGATCAAGTTCTGTGAAGTTGTGCATCATGCACTAATATAATTCTGATTCGAGAGGAGAAATTAGTGATGAAATGGTCAATATCGGTAAAGCTTCTGCTCTGTTTTATTCTGTTTGCAAGTACAATGGGCATCGGTTTGGGAAGCAGTGGAGGGCAAGTCGCCGAAGCGGCAACGGACAATTACAGATTTGACTTTGGTTCGGGTGGTGTTGAGAGCGGTTACACAGGCGTGTCCGCAGGAGATGCTTATACGCCTACGAAAGGTTATGGCTTCAACACACCTGCACAGATGAGGAATGTGTCTGCCTCAGGAAGCGGGGTTAAGAGTGACGCTGTGCAGTTTCTGACTTACGGCACCAAGAGCACCAATACTTTCAATGTGAATCTGTCCAATGGCCTATATGAAGTTAAAGTGGTCCTGGGCAATACTGCCAGAGCGAGTGTGGCTGCAGAAGGTATCTACCAGATCATTAATATGACGGGCAACGGGGCAACGGACCAGTTTCAAATTCCGGTGACTGACGGGCAATTAAACCTGCTGGTTACAGAAGGAAAGACAGGCACCGCCTTCACACTTAGTGCACTTGAAATCCGGAAGTTATCCAATCAAACCGTTACCAACCGCACGATCTACATTGGTGGTGACTCAACAGTTTGCAATTACTATCCGCTAGGTAGCAGTGTACAAGGAGGTTGGGGACAGTTGTTTCCGTCCTATGTGAACAATTCCACCTTCCAGGTTCGAAATATGGCGTCAAGTGGTCAATTTGCGAGAGGTTTCCGCGATGATGGTCAGATGGAAGCGATTCTCAAGTATATCAAGCCGGGAGATTATTTTATTTTGCAATTCGGAATTAACGATACCAATGCCAAGAACAATACAACGGAGGCGCAGTTCAAGGAGATTATGCGGGATATGGTACGTAAGGCGAAGAACAAAGGAGCAACAGTGATCCTCTCCACGCCTCAGGGCCGGGCAACAGATTTTAATACAGCCAATGTGCATCAAGCGGAGAACCGCTGGTACAATCAATCCACACGTGCACTCGCTCAGGAAGAGGGGGTTACCCTTGTTGAACTGAACAAGCTGAGTTCTGCCTATTTCACGTCTATTGGTCCTGCCGCAACACTTGCTCTGTATATGACAGGGGATAGTCTGCATCCGAATCGTCAAGGGGCTAAGGAGCTTGCGCGTATTGTGGCTGCGGATCTGAGAAGACAGGGACTGAATGGATTCTGACTTTACTACTTAATCAGTCTGCATAATCAGTGCTTGATATGATCCGTGTATGCAAAATAAACAAATACTCCCGGGAACATGCCGCGAAAAGGGCGGCTGATCCTCGGGGGTATTTGTTATGCTTAGGCTGGGGATTACTCCATCATATCCTTGGCTTCATGGTTCACTTTTTTTCCTTTTAACAAGGGTTCCAGTTCATCTTGCACGCTCTGCTCCCACAGTGGTACATCTGTGCGATAGGCGGCCCGACCATTCAGATGTCCGGCGACCGGAGCCGTGATGAATACAAACAGGATACCTAACAACAAGCGGGCACTGATATAGTTATCGAAATACCAGAAATGGAAAAATGTAGCGCTTAATACACAGAACACTCCAAGTGTCATACTTTTGGTTGCGGCATGGGCACGTAGATATACATCAGGCAGACGAATAAGTCCGAATGCACTGAGTGCACTGAGTAGTGCACCGAGCAGTACGAGTAGACCTATAGCGGTTTCAGCGGCTACTTTAACGATCTCCATCATTTTTGAATACCGCCCCCCGTTCAATATAACGTGCAAATGCCACTGTACTTAGAAAAGCCAAAATGCCAATCAGCAAGATAATATCCAGATAGGCCTGAGTTTGTAGCATCATCGAAAGAACAGCAACGATGGCAATCACATTGATACCGATGGTATCCAGTGCCGTGATCCGATCAGCCATGGATGGTCCCCGAAGCACCCTGTACAAGCAACCCAGAATGGCTAAGGAGAGAATGAGCAATGAGATGAACAACAGTGAGGATAACATTAACGCGTCACCTCCATAATTGCTTTTTCGAATGTATTTTGGATATCATCTCTCATTTTCTGTTCATCCTTGATATCCAGTGCGTGAATAAACAGTTTACGTTGATTACCCGAGATCTCAAGCGGCAGAGAACCTGGTGTCAATGAGATGAGTAAGCAGAGCAGAGTAACTTCCCAATCCGAGGACAATTGAGTTTTATACGTAAAAATACCGGGCCTTATATCGAGCTTAGGCTTGATAATCTGGCGTATAACCTCAATGCTGGCTCGCACCAGTTCCTTGAACAGCAGTGTAATTAGTTTGAAAATGGCCCAGACTCGCACAATATAGAAGCGCTGGGGGAAGAATCTGCGCATCCCCCCGATGAGAAGCAGTCCGAGCAGGTAACCTATGAGAAAACCAACACCATTCCAGGCGTTGTTCAGAAACATCCATACAAAAGCAATGATAAGATTCAGTACAATCTGAAAGGCCATAGACATCTACTCCTTCAATACGGCATCAATATAAATATTGGGATGCAGTAGAATATCGCCTGCGCGGGAGGTCAATTGGAACATGCCTTCAGCCCCCACACCCATTACGATGATGAATACAAACAGAATTCCGGCAGGAATCAGAAGGCCGTTCACCGCGTAAGGGCGTCTTGTAACCCCGGCAGGCGGTTCGCCCCAGAACGCTTGTATGAAGATACGAAGTACCGAATATAACATCAACAAGCTCGAAAGCACCGCAATGCCGGTAAGACCATACAAGCCTGCCTGCAAGCCTCCTTCAAAGAGAAGCAACTTCCCCGGAAATCCACTAAATGGCGGCAAGCCTGCCAAGGCAAGTGCACTAATGAAGAACATCCAGCCGAGCAGCGGATAGCGATGGATTAACCCGCCCATGTTATCAAGTTTGGATGTTCCGGCAACAGCGATCAAGGCACCGCCGAGCAGGAAGAGCAATGTTTTGATCAACATATCATGCAGCATATAGAAGAGCAGACCTTCCAGTGCAGGGCGACTGGCCGCGGCCATACCAAAAGCGACAAACCCTACACCTGCGACCACGTTGTAGATGAGAATCTTGTTTACATCGCGGTATGAGATCGCACCGATGACACCCAGGACCATCGTTGCTCCAGCCATCCATCCGATTAGTGCATGGAAGAAATCAGGATCATGATAGAAGATCAGTGTGAATGTTCGCACAATCGCGTACAAGCCAACCTTGGTAAGCAATCCTGCGAACAATGCAGTGACAACAGCAGGTGGTGCCGCATAAGAGCCCGACAGCCAGAAGAACAGGAACAGTCCGGCCTTGATGCTAAATACGATCAGAAAGAGAACAGCAATTAAGGTAATGACTCCGCTCTGTCCCACTTCAGCAATTTTGACGGACAAATCTGCCATGTTCAGTGTACCAGTTATGGAGTAGAGGAAGCCGATGGAAGCGACAAAAAGAGCTGAAGAAACGATGTTAATCAAGACATATTTGATCGTTTCCCGAAGCTGTCTTTCCGTACCTCCCAATACGATTAGTGCATAGGAAGAGATGAGCATCAGTTCAAAGCTGACAAACAAATTGAACAAATCTCCGGTTAGGAATGAACCGTTAACGCCCGCGATCAGAAAATGAAAGAACGGATAGAAGTGGTGCTCTTCCCGCTCCTTGTTCACACTGCGGAACGCATACAACAGACACGCCAGTGCAATGATGGAAGCGGCGACGACAAGTAGCGCCGATACCATGTCCGCAACAAGCACAATACCATAGGGAGGTGCCCATCCACCCATATTAAGCGTTAGAACTCCAGTCTGAGCTACCCGCGTAATGAGTATTGTTGAGACCGCTGCTGTAAACAAAAGTCCAATGACACTAATGATCCGCTGGATATTTATTTTTCGGAAAAATAGCAGAGCCAGAACACCTGTAATCAAAGGCAACAGAATGGGCAGAACGACGAGATTATTCATATGGGCGCCCCCTTACTTCTTCCATATCGTCTGTTCTCAGCTTCAGATAAGAACGATAGGAGAGAACAAAGAAGAACGCAGTGAGTCCAAAATTGATAACAATCGAAGTTAGTATCAAAGCCTGAGGAAGAGGATCGACATAACGTTCAGCCATCTCCCCAAGCAGCGGTGGTGCCCCAGTTTTGAGACGTGACATGGTGATCAAGAGCAGATGCACGCCATGGGTTAGTATGGACATGCCAAGTACGATACGGAGCAGGCTCCGCGACAAGATTAAAAAGACGGCAACCGCAAACAGAATGCCAACGGCTACACACATCAATATTTCCATATCAGCGATCCTCCCCGATCTGTAGAATGATGGTCATGGTGACACCCAGGACAGCGAGATACACGCCAAGATCAAACAGCATGGCCGTGGCGAGTTCTGTCTCTCCCAGCAAAGGAAGTTCGAAATAGCCGAAGGTTTGACTTAGGAACGGAACTCCAAATATAAATGAACCCGCACCCGTCAGTAAGGCTATACCCAATCCGATTCCTGTTAGAATACGGAAGTCAACCGGTAACGCTTTGCGTATCGTATCTGTACTGAATGCCAGGGCAATCAATACGAGCGCTGCCGCTGTGACCAAGCCGCCGATGAAACCTCCGCCCGGATTGTGGTGACCTGCAAAGAAGAGGTGCATGGCAAACGTCAGTATGATGAACACAACAACCTTGGTGGTCGTTTGTAGCAATACATCATTACTCTGCAAGGGGACAGTATCCCACGAGGATGAGCTGCGTTCCCGGTTACCATACTTTTTCGTATTGTCCGCTTCATCATCCAGAGCAGGTTCGGAATCCTGACTCTCGTTCTTCTTACGGAACTTCAAGCGGGCTCCAAGATCTTTTGCTTCGAGGTTCAGATTAATCATGGAGTAGATAGATAACGAAGCAACGCCAAGCACCATAATCTCCAATAATGTATCGAAGCCACGGAAATCTACCAGCAACACGTTCACGACATTTTTACCACCAGCTGAGTCATAGGCTTCCTGAAGGAAGAAAGTAGAAATGCTGTCCAGTGAGGCTGTTCCGCTTGCGGCCAATGCAACAAAAGTCATCACGATCCCGACTGCAATCGCTACGATCATATTTACCGTGAGATAACTGCGGCTTGATTTGCCACGTTGAAGCTCAGGCAGATGGTAGAAGCAGAGCAGGAACAGTGCAACAGATACCGTCTCAACAATCATCTGTGTCAACGCCAGATCTGGCGCCCGGAAGAGTACAAACAGTAGGGTTACGAGATAACCAACCGCTCCGGTCATAATGACTGCTGACAGTCTGTTCTTGGCAAAAGGAATCGAAACTGCAGCACCGATGAGCGTGACTAGCAGTACCACCTCATAAAATGAGAAAGGTGCATTGCCCTGCAGATTCCAGCTAATATTTTCTCCTGAACGGAAGAAGGCATAGACCAGCAACGCGACCGTGAATGAGAAAATGTAAACGAGATAATTACGAACCGAGCCATTCATATAGGCTTCCGTCCATTTGCGTGCATAATGCTGAAGATTATCAAGCACGACATGGTACATATTGTTAATTGTTAATCCTTGTGGATAATGCTCATAAATATTCCTCCATCGTGGCAACAGCTTGTAGAGAGTGATTCCGAGAATCACAACTCCGATTGTCATAATCAGTTCCGGAGTCCATCCATGCCACAGGGAGAAATGTACATCGAAGCGCTCATTCCCATTCAAGAGGGATGGAAGCACAGCGGCCATTGCCGGTTCAATCAGTGATCCGGCCAGCAGATTCGGGAAGAGTCCGAATACAACGACAAGAACACCTAGAACAACAGGCGGAATAAGCATGCCAGCGGGCGCTTCGTGCAGCTTCTCGGCAGGGATCTCGCTTTGGCTACGACCGAGGAATGTTTTGAACACGATAATAAGCGCATAGATCAGGGTAAACACACTTGCAAGCCAAGCGAATACCGGCAATAGAACACTCCAGGAGCCAAGTCCAAAGATTCGTAGATGCGTGACTTCCACCATCGCCTGGAAGAATAACTCCTTGCTCAGGAATCCGTTGAAGGGCGGAATACCCGCCATGGCAAGTGAGCCGATCAATGCTACGGTGAATGTGATTGGCATGAATGAAGCAAGTCCACCGAGCTTCCGTATGTCACGTGTACCCGTTTCATGATCAACAATCCCTACGACCATGAACAGAGCGGCCTTGAAGGTTGCATGATTAAACAGGTGAAGTAGCGCAGCGGTTATTGCCACAGTGTACATCGCAGAGGATTCGCCATATCCGAAGTAGAGAGCAGCAGATCCAACCCCTAAGAGGGACATGATCAGACCAAGTTGAGAGATGGTCGAATAGGCAAGAATCGCTTTGAGATCGTTTTTTTTCACCGCCAGGAATGATCCATAACACAAAGTCAGAAGACCAACGCCAGTAACGAGCCAGAACCAGAGTCCCTGTCCACCGAAGATTGGTGTAAACCGTGCGACAACGTACAGTCCGGCCTTGACCATGGTGGCTGAGTGAAGATAGGCACTAACAGGTGTCGGAGCTTCCATGGCATCCGGCAACCAGATATGGAACGGGAACTGAGCTGACTTGGTGAAAGCTCCAATCAGGATCAAGATAAGTGCGGGTAGAAATAGTGCGCTTTCCTGAAACTGACCCAATCCTGTAATGGTTGCACGAATACTGAATGTTCCTGTAATGAGATACATCATCATGAATCCGGTAAGCATGGCGAAACCGCCAAATACCGTAATCAGGAATGATTTTTGTGCTCCTGAAGTCGAGGCTTTACGTTTGTAATGGAATGCAATCAACAGGAATGACGTAATACTGGTCAATTCCCAGAATCCGTAGAGCACGATCATATTATCAGACAGTACCACGCCCAACATGGCTCCCATGAACATCAACAGATACAGGTAGAAACGGTTCAGCGCTTCTTTCATATCCATGTAGAAGATGGAGTAGAGAACAACGAGGACACCGATTCCGGTGATTAGCAGTGTCAACATGAGGCTCAGACCGTCCAGATACAGATTGAATCCAATGTCCAGTGAAGGGATCCACGGGATATTTCCGGATACGGTATTGCGCTGTGACACAGCGGGTATGAGACTCGCAAAGTATACAAATAATAGTGCCGGGACAAGGAGAACCGGCCATCCCAAATGTAATTTACGGAAGAAACGATGCAGCATGGCAAGAAGAATGCCAGCGGCAAAAGGCAGAATAACAGCAACATGAAGCAGGCTCAACATTACACCCCCAATGTTTAGTATTTCGATTACTCTCTCTGTGACATACAGGCGCATGATCCTTTGAAGGATATGCTTGCTCTCTATATTCATAACCCAAGTATGTATATACAGAATCGTGTCTATTCTTTGAATGGAAGAAACACGGTGAAGATTTCAGTATAATATTGTATGGGCATGTATAATAAAAAAACACACAAGTTCCGATAAATATGAAAACGATTAGGGCGTGTCTGAAACTCCGAAGAAGCAGATTTTGCCGAATTTTCGTTCCAAGCCAGGAAGTTTTCCGCAGGCGTGCCGGGGCACGTCAAGGGAAAGTGACGCAGCAGGGGGCGAAAAGGCGGTAAAAGATGCACTTCAGCGAGTTTTGAGACACGTCCGAGGTGACATTCCGTGTACTCTTTACAGCATAGTTATGTTGAGAAGCAAGATGGTTTCACCGTGTAATGGAGGAAGTAATGTCATTCAAAATTAGAACTGTGCTTACAGTCATCTTTGCTGTGTTATCCTTGCTGGTTACCCTGACGATTGGGTCTATTTTTAGCCAAAAGTCATTTGTTGCTGTAGAGACTGAGATTGGTCACTCGCTTACCGGCACGGCCTCACAGGCTTCGGACAAGCTGGATCGATTCATGTCGGCTCGCGCGGGTGAACTGGACCTGCTGGGCCGAATGGCTTCGTTGGAAGATGAATTCCAACCTGATGAGATTCAGATGCTGCTGGATCAGTTACAAGATAGCTTTCCCTCATTCTCATGGGTTGGATTCATGGACCCGAAGGGAAAAGTGTTAGCTGCTACGGATGGTATCTTGCTTGGGGAAAATTTATCAGAGCGACCTGTGTATCAGGAGGGAATCAAGGGTAAATTCATTGGAGATGTGCATAATGCAGTACTTCTTGCCAAGCTGCTTCCGAATCCAACGGGAGAGCCGTTGCAATTTGTCGATATCAGTTTTCCGCTGAAGGATAGCAAAGGAATGATTCAAGGTGTGCTCGCTGCACATTTAAGCTGGGAATGGGCGAAGGAAGTTGAGGAATCCGTACTTGCCCCATTAAAAAGGGAAGAAAAGGACATTGAATTTTTTATCGTTAGCAAAAAGGAACATACAGTGCTGCTCGGGCCGAAGGAATGGATCGGTAAACCGTTAGTATTGCCTGGCATTGAAGAGGCCCAGCTCAACAAGAGCAGTTGGTCCATTGAAAAGTGGCCTGACGGTAATGAATATGTGACAGGGTTTGCCTACAGCCAGGGTCATCTGGATTTTCCCGGATTAGGCTGGACCGTAGTCATTCGTCAAGTCAAGTCATCTGCTTTTGCGTCTGTGTTTGACCTAATGTGGTTTAATGTGTGGTCTGGACTCGCCGTTACCGTGCTGTTTGCACTGATTGGCTGGGTTGTCTCACGTCTGATCTCTGCCCCGCTTGTGCGTCTTACCAGAGTAGCCAATCGACTGCGTGCAGGGGAAGAGCTTGAGATTCCTGCGATTAAGGGGATTAAGGAGATTGAAGTGTTGTCCCGTTCACTTCGGGATATGCTGACCTCTCTTATGAATAAAAACTCAGAGCTGGTCGTGATGCAGAATCTGGCGCATTTTGATCAGTTGACTAGACTGCCAAATCGCACTGCCCTAGAAGTGTATCTGGAGGAGTCTCTGGAGACCGAAAGTGAAAATCACACGCTGACTTTTCTCTATCTGGATCTCGATGGATTCAAACGGGTCAACGATACACTTGGACATCAGACTGGAGATGTACTGTTACAGAAAGTGGCCCAGCGACTGTCTGCTCTTGGTCAGGTGAAGGGGATAACAGTCCGATTGGGCGGAGATGAATTCCTGATTGTACTTCAGTCTGTTGGAAGTCATCCGAGGGAAGAAGCCATGGCTTATGCAGAAGCCATCATTCAAAGCTTGAACAAGCCGTTTATTATCGAATACGAGCGAATTCGAATTGGATGTAGCATCGGAGGTGCCGAATATCCAACCAACAGCGACAACCCAAGTGAGATTATTCGGATGGCGGACGAAGCTTTGTATGAGTCCAAACGTGCAGGCAAGAACAGAATGACATTTTATTCCGAGTTGAAGCAAGATCGTTAGCGTATAATAACATGAGCTGGGTTATCCCAATCACCTTTGTGCGAATGTGCGTATAAACAAGGAGGGGTGAAATGTCTGGAAAATATACATCTGTACCTTATGGTTATGAGCCACCGGCGGCCAGCCGCAAAGGCACACTGACTTTTTATGACTCGTTTGAACATGTGACGGATGAGCAACTCGAGCGCGCCGCTGCAACGGTAGATACCCGTTCATTCATACAGCTTGTGTTGTATCCTTTACACGAGAGCACGTTTAAACGAATGAGCAAGGATTCGATACAGGCATATTACAAAAGAGAAGACCGCCTGCATGATTGGCGGCGGGAACATCCAACTTCGCGTATACGTGTGGAGGGGCTTGAGGGCAAGAGAAAGAAATATACACCTGTGGATAGCGCGCTGCGCCATATCACTGCGGAATATCCAGCCCCTCACTTTCTGTATTTGACGATAGAGATGGCGAATATGTTTGCTTCATTTGATTCCTTCAAGGATTGGATCAAAGAGCTGCGTCTCATCATTGATGGATCGTCCGAATACCTGCATCCGATGCTGGAGCAAAATCGTCATCGCTGGGAATGGGCGGAATGAGAACATAGATGTATGAAAAAGATCGGCCTGCTGATCATATTCAGACCCAAAAAAAGTTGTGTTGTACAAACCGGAATTCCGGTGTACAGCACAACTTTTTTATTTATATTTTCTCTGCCAAGGATGAAGTCAGATCAAGTGATGTTACGGTTTTATTTTTACCTGTTCGTTTGGCGGCATACAGACAGGCATCCACTTCCTCGAACAATTTGTCTTTGGTTAGATTAGGGCTGTAGCTTTTGAGACCGATACTCACCGTGATGGAAGCTCCTTCAAGTTCCAGATGGCCCATCAGGGCAATCTTCTGACGAATCTGTTCCACCAAGGCATAAGCCTGCTTGAAAGATTGCTCAAACATCAATAAGGCGAACTCTTCGCCCCCGTACCGTGCTGCAATATCACTTGAGGTAATGGTTTCCTGAATGATCAGGGACACTTTCTCCAGAATAATGTCTCCAACCCGATGACCATACGTATCATTAATGGATTTGAAGTCATCAATATCGATCAGGGCCAGATGCAGACTCATGCCACTGTTGGCATACTCAAATGCTTTTTCATAATAATCCTTGAATGAACTTTGATTATAAAGGTTGGTTAAACCGTCTGTTTTGGACTGTTTGGTCATAATGGCATTTCGCACAATAAGGTCCTGCTTGGCAAGCATGCTGGCCTGAAGATCATCGAGCACCTCAACGCCGCTGGTTACGATAACCTGTGCTACATATGTACCTAGGATTAGAAAAGCAGGAATGGATACCATGTCAAATGAAGACAGGTACAACCGGTAGGCCGGATCGAACAAAACCAGAAAGTAACCAGTCATCTGCATCAGAAAGACAATCCAGACTCTTTTTTTACTGAAGAACAGCACCGAAGCAAAGATGGGCAACAGACAGATTGCTAATATAATCCGAATGTCATAATTGACATGAATAATCGTCCACGCGATAACCGTGCTGGCTATAGACATGGTGTAAAAGGAATATGAACTGAAGCGCCGATCAACCCAGCTTGCGAACAAAATGCATGAACTACTGACGGCCGTAGGCCAGAAGAGGACATTCATCAAGAAATCTGTAGGTGTGCGATCGTACTCCAGAAACAGGAAACAGCCAATCTGAATGGCGAAATGTGCAATCGTAACAACCCAGTAGGCATGAAGCATTTTTTGAATCCATTTGGAATGTTTGAACTCGTACTCTGTTGGAATGTGACTATTGTGCGTATGGAAACCTTTCATATATCACCGCTGACTGCATCATAATGGTACGACAGAATTACTCTCGTATATGATAATTATAAATCACAATGAACAAAACGCAAATGTATTTAACTGTTATGAGAGAACAAGACTCACAGAAGTTTCGAGTTGTCACAAACTTTTTATGGAGGACAAACAAAACTCAACAATACACTCATAGACTATATACATGGCTCCGTTCCATATGTAGGAAATCATTGATGAAGGGGAGGTGATCTTCATTCCTCTTGTCGTTCGTTCAACCGTTAATGCTACGGGAGCAATTACATTTACAGGAAATACGCTTGGACTGAGTCGTTCGGAAACAGCGGGAGTACCCGGAACACAGGATAGTATTGGAGGTTTTATCACAACCAACACCAGCCTCCAATACGGCACCTATCCACTGGGAACGACAAGCCTGTATCAGAGCAACAGTTCAGCAGCCATTCTTACACTACCTGCTGGAAGTACCGTTCTGTATGCAGAATTGATCTGGGGCGGAAGTTACATTAATGGTACAGTCAACCTGAGTGCTGCCATCAACAATCCGGTTACGTTTATTACACCCGCAGGGACTTCCAGTGTTACCCCTGATCCACTTACCTACAATCAATTCGATCTGGGGGGCGGTGCTGCTGGCTATGTACGTTCCGCTAATGTGACCACACTTGTACAAAATGGGGGAGCAGGTACATATATCACCGGAGCAGTGGTAGGGACTATTGTTATTACAAATGATTCCACGGCCAATCATGCGGGGTGGACACTTGGAGTCATTTATCAGAATCCCAATCTGCCTTTTCGCAACATGTCTTTGCGTGCAGGGGGCGTACTCGTTCAATCCACTTCACCACCTGTTGTTACCACACTGACTGGATTTGCAACGCCCCTTTCCGGTGTATTGGGAGGAAGAATACTGTTCAGTGCACAGGAGGGCGACGCGAACCGGACCGGTGACCAGGCATTATTCGGGCCGACCTCAGCTACATCGGTTGCTTTGTCTGGGCCCAATAATCTAGCTGCGAACTTTTTTGCCTCTCAGATTAACGGAGATACCGGAGCGCTTAATACAACAGGAACGTTTGGAACACGAAATCAGATCAACGGAGCTCCAGGTACGAATATTATCGGTGGACGTCAAGGCTGGGATATTACCAATGTGGATGTTTCAGCAAGACTGATTAATAACCAGTCATCTGCGGTGTTGACATTAACGACCTCGGGGGATGCCTACATTGTCAACGCCAATGCAATTCAAGTTGATATTAATGCACCCAAGATCACATTGGCTAAGGCAACGGTCGCCGCCGGTGCAGTTGCCGGGGATAGTATTCTATATTCGGTTACCGTTACCAATGCAGGCACTGCGAGTGCGGCCAGTGTTGTTTTATCCGATTCACTTCCTGCAGGTCTTACCTTTATTCCAGGTAGTGTCACGGTTGCAGGTGTATCCCGTCCAACACTTGATGTGACGGCAGGCATCCCGCTGGGTTCGTTAACTTTATCCAGCAGTGTTGTTGTAACCTATCGAGCACTCATCGGTCAGGATGCAAGCATCCTGCAACTGGTGAATTCGGCCAATGCAGCCTTTACATTTCAAAGTGTAGCAGGGGGGCCGGTCATTACCGGAGTTATTCCGTCCAACAACTCCACCCTTACGGTTTATTCGCCAAACCTGTCCATTGTGAAATCGGCGAGTACCACCAATGCCACGGTGGGTGACCTGGTAACCTATACACTGCAAGTGAACAACGGAGGGAATGTTGCTGCCAACGTTACATTGAGGGATAACATTCCAAGTGGTAGCTCATATGTAGCAGGCAGCTTTCGTCTGAATGGAAATGTGATTGCTGGCGCCAATCCGGTTACTGGCGTTAATCTGGGGAGCCTCGCGGCAGGAAGTGCCAATACCGTGACTTTTCAGGTACTTGTAACAAGCTTGCCAACACCGCCGACTCTTGTGGATCAGGCGACAGCTTCTTATTCCTTCAATTCACCTGATGGTCGGACGATCACGGGAAACATCGCCTCGAATACCTTAACGATTCCGGTAACATTGCCCAATGTGACCACGGTAAAATCAGCATCAGTCACCGATGTTGCTGTCGGGGAGACCTTCACGTACACCGTAGTTACTACCAACAGCGGTATTCAGGTGATTAACAATGTGGTACTTACAGATGCGCTCCCTGCTGGAATAACTTTTGTTCCCGGCAGTGCAACCGTAAGGGGAACTGTTGTACCGTCTGCGAATCCGAGCAGTGGTATCTCCATTGGGACATTGGCGGCCGGAAGTTCTGCGACGGTGACGTTTCAGGTGAATGTGCAGTCTTTGCCTGCTTCAGGTTCGTTAGTCAATCGAGCGGTAGTGTCCTATAGCTCTGGTTCGTTCACGGGCATTTCCAACTCCAATTCCATTACAACCCCTGTATACCAAGCTGTTGTTGGTATCAACAAGTCGGCAAGCCAAACCAATGCGACACTGGGGGATCAGATTGCATACACACTTGTGGTCACGAACAGTGGGAATATAGCGACTCAAGTGAATGTGACGGATACGATTCCAGCGGGGCTGACGTTTGTCCCGAATTCGGTAACTGTGAATGGTACTGCACGTCCTGGAACAAGCCCATTAACCGGAATAACACTGGGCAGCCTCCTGCCGGGAGTTGCGGCTACGGTGGTGTTTCGCGCTACACTCACCACACTCCCGAATCCCCCGACACTGGAGAATCAAGGGACAGCAAGTTATACGTACCAGCTTCCAAGTGGAAGGAATCTCTCAGGCAGTAGCTTATCCAATATCGTTCGTATATCTGCATCGGCTCCCAATATTTCTCTTAGTAAAACAGTAAACACACCAGATGCGACAGTTGGAGATGTGCTTACGTATACCGTTGTTGCAACAAACGCAGGAATTAGTACAGTACAAAATCTGGTGATTTCGGATGCACCATCCGGCTCTGAATTTGTCCCGGGTAGTGTCACGATTAATGGATCTGCTGTTCCCAGCGCAAGCCCCGTTGCGGGAATCGCAGTGGGTTCATTGAATAGCTCAAGCAGTGTAACTGTGACCTATCAGACCCGAGTGAATTCCGTTCCATCTACGGGTTTGGTTAGTAACCAGGCCAATGCAGCATTTACATCAGGCAGTTTTAACGGTGTTTCTTCTTCTATATCAGTAAATACCCCCATATTTCTGCCAGTGATCCAAGTGGTGAAGTCAGCAAGTACAACAAGTTTGACTGTAGGCGATACGTTTAATTACACCATCCAAATTAACAATACAGGTAACATAGCTGCAACGGTTACCTTGACAGATCCCATTCCAGCAGGAGCAGTATTCAGCACAAATAGTGTCATTATTAATGGCGTACCTACACCTGGAGTCAGCCCGGAGTCGGGTATCAGTCTAGGAGAGATTGCTGCGGGCTCAGGTGCAACGGTCACCTTTGTTGCAACGGTTACCAGTTTGCCAGATGCAAGGCAGTTAATTAATCAGGCGGTTGCTTCATTTGCCTACACACTCCCAAGTGGGAGAACGATTGCCGGTCTCTCGTCATCAAACACCATCACTATTCCAGTGTCTCTGCCCAATGTTACGATTGTCAACAGTGACAATGTAGAGTACGGCGTAGTCGGAGATGTCATTCGATACACATCTGTTATTCGTAATAACGGCACAGTAGCCGTTAATAATGTGGTATATGTCAATCCTCTTCCTTCGAATACCCCATTTGTACCCGGAAGTGTCATTGTGAACGGGACTTCGTTCCCGCTCTCCAATCCGACCGCCGGCATTCCAATCGGTACGTTGGCTCCAGGAGCCGAGGTTACCGTAACTTTTGAGGTGACGATTACCATGCCGATTCCTTCGCAGATTAACAATCAGTCGACGGTCAGCTTCACATCCGGTTCATTTTCAGGGTCATCATCGTCCAATACCACTCAGACTCCGGTCATACAACCGCAGATTTCACTTGTCAAAACAGCAAATACCGTAAATGCAACTGTAGGTGATACGGTTGTATACACGGTAACGGTCAGCAATGCTGGCAATCTGGAAGCAAATGTTACTCTCACAGACAACATTCCTTCTGCGACTACTTTTGTACCCAACAGTGTGGTTGTATCCGGTGTGCCAGAGCCGGGAGTAACACCAGGAACAGGTATTCCGGTAGGCATTGTAGCAGCGGGGGCGACGGCTGTTGTCACGTTTGCCGTTGTTGTGGATTCACTTCCATCCCCACAGCAGCTTAGCAATTTTGCTACATCATCCTTTACATTTACACCTCCAGATGGGCGGACGTTGACTGGCTCAGCCACTTCGAATACACTCACGTTCCCGGTCTCGTCACCAAACGTCGCTGTTGTCAAAAGCACAGCTTCCACTGCGGCTACGGTAGGAGATACAGTGACCTATTCCATTCTGGTGACCAACAGCGGAATTGCACCGGTGAACAATATTCAGTTTTCAGACCCGATTCCAGCTGGAGCCTCTTTTGTTACAGGGAGTGTCACAGTGAATGGGGTTGCGCAACCCGGAGCCAATCCGGCAGGTGGGGTACCCCTTGGTACATTGGGGCCCGGAACGTCCGCGACGGTCACATTCAGTATCCGTATCGACGCGATCCCGCCAAGTGATCAGTTGAGCAATCGCTCTACGGTCAGTTTTACCTCAGGTACATTCTCAAGCACAACCTTTTCAAATACCGTGGTCACTCCGGTGTACCAGCCTATTCTTTCAGCACAAAAAACAGCCAGTACACAAAATGCTACCGTTGGGGATACAGTCAGCTACACGATAACCGTGAGCAATCAGGGAAACTATGGAGCCCAGATTAACCTGACAGATAACCTTCCAGCCGGAACCATCCTTGTGCCAAATAGCGTTATTGTGAACGGTCAACCGCTGCCAGCAGGAAATCCAGCAACGGGCATCCCCGCAGGTAATGTGGCTCCCGGAGCTACGACCACCATTACCTTTTCAGTAGTTGTTGATACGCTGCCAAGTCCGCAACAACTGGTGAATCAGGCTTCGGTGGCTCTATCATATACATTGCCGGATGGGCGAAACATCACGGAGTCTGTTCTATCCAATGTGTTGACCATTACCGTATCGGCACCGGATGTTGATGTCGTCAAATCCACAACTTCAACGGCGGTATCAGTTGGTGATATCGTAACGTATAGCATCGCTGTAACCAATAACGGAATTGCAACGGTCAACAATGTGGTTTTCACGGATGCAGTGCCGACAAGTACCGTTCTTGCGCCAACCGGCGTGTTTGTCGATGGTGTTCTGCGCCCTGGTGCCAATCCTTCTACGGGAATAACACTTGGTTCCATCGCACCTGGTGTTACGGTAACCGTTGTATTTAGTGTGCAGGTTACGGCGCTCCCGGCAAGTGCAGTGTTAAACAATCAGTCTACTGTCAGCTTTACATCAGGTGTTTTCTCAGCGACCACATTCTCCAATACAGTTACAACTCCGGTCTATCAACCTATTCTGTCGGCAGTCAAAACGGGAGATCAGACGATAGCAACGGTAGGGGATACCGTTGTGTACAGCATCGCCATCTCCAATGCCGGGAACTATGGGGCATCTGTCACGTTAACGGATACCATTCCGGCAGGAACAGAGTTTGTTCCAAATAGCGTTATTATTAACGGGGCTTCTGCACCAGGTGCAGATCCAGCTTCGGGTATTCCGCTTGGTGTCGTTTCCACAACAACTCTGGTTACCTTCTCCGTTGTGATTGTGACGTTACCTTTGAGCCAGTCCATTACCAATCAGGCTTCTGCGACATTTTCGTATACATTACCTGATGGTAGAACACTTGGAGGCACGATTACGTCCAACGCACTCAACATTCAAGTATCTGCTCCGAACGTGAGTGTAGTTAAGACGGCTTCGGTAGTTGATGCCGTGGTAGGCGACACGATTGTGTATGAAATGGTTGTGACCAATGAAGGAATTGACCCGGTAAACAACATTGTGATCACCGATCCGATTAACCCAGCCACCACATTTGTTACAGGCAGTGTTCTGGTGGACGGCGTCCCACGGGCCTTGGCAAACCCGGCGCTGGGCATAGCCCTTGGTAGTTTAGCGCCTGGAGCATCGATAGCGGTATCGTATGCAGTACGGGTCAATACGCTTCCAACACCACCACAAGTGAGCAGTCAGTCTTCCGTAAGTTTCACATCGGGTGTTTTCTCGGGAGCAGCGTATTCCAATACGGTTGTAACACCAATCTATCAGCCGATTATTGCCGTAACCAAAACAGGGAGCACCTCCAATGCAACCATTGGTGACACCATCACCTATTCTTTTGCCATTAACAATAGCGGGAATCTGGATGCAAGTTTGACATTAACGGACAATATACCGAATGGAGCCGTACTGCTTCCCAACAGTGTTCTGATTGATGGTGTTCCACAGCCAGGTGCCAATCCAGAGACGGGTATCGTTGTGGGTACCATACCGTCCGGAGGTACGGTTATTGTAACGGTTACCCTCGAGGTGACTGTAGATACGTTGCCGCAGGATCAGCAACTGGTTAACCAGGCGGTGGCCAACTATACATTTAGTCCACCCGATGGCCGTCTGTTGACGGGGACCGTATCTTCGAATGTTCTGGTTATCCCGGTATCTGCACCAAATGTTGTTGTTGCCAAAAGTACAAGTGCCATTGATGCTGTTGTCGGTGATGTAATCACCTATACGGTTGTAGTAACCAATAGCGGCATTGAAGTGGTGAATAATGTGGTCATGGTTGACCCGGTACCTGTCGGTACAGTATTTGTGCCAGGAAGTGTTACGGTGGATGGTGTGCCAAGACCAACAGGGAATCCGAATACAGGCATCACGCTTGGTTCGATTGCTGCGGGTGCTTCCGTTACGGTTACATTCAGAGTAGAGGTTGTGGTGATATGAGCCAATCTTCCGGTCCGTTGTCCCACTGGCTAAAGAATCAGTCCCTGGTTCGATTCAGCTCTGGTGCGACTGAACTGGAACAGGTATCCTATTCGAATACGGTTGTAACACCGTGGATCGGCCCCAGGCTTGAAGTCAGAAAAGTCTGCAATGTCACGGAGGCTGCCTTAGGGCAGTCTCTTATCTACCGTGTTGAAATTGTTAACACCGGAAATCTTACGGCCCTAGTGTACCTATTGGATCAGCTATCTGCAGAGACGGCACTGCTTCCCAACAGTGTACTGCGTGATGGTATTCCGTTACCGGGAGCATCACCGGAGAGAGGATTGCCTCCAGCTGAAATCGCGCCCGGAGCCACGTTGCGATACCACTTCCAAGTTGTAATCTTGCGTTTACCTGAGACACTGAAGCTGCTGAATCAGGCACAGGTTAACTATGAGTTTTTGACACCGGAAGGCAGAACGGTTACAGGTATGGAACAATCCAATATCGTGGAGGTCAATCTGGTCTCATCCCGGCTGGAGATCTCCTTTCAGGCGGATCACATCTATACCTTCTCAGGGGATATTGTCATGTACACCGTCATCGTTAGCAATCCGGGTTTTATTGCAGCCACGAATGCCCAAGTAACGATTTCTTTGCCACAAGGTATTGTTTTTATACCTGCGAGTGTCATCGTAGATGAAATGTTTGCGCCACAAGTAACGCCTGATACGGGCATACAACTTGGAGAGATTTTACCCGGAAGCTCAATTAGAATACAATATCGGGTTCAGGTTATTGGGGGAAGCGATGCAAACGGAATATCAAGTGTAGCTGTACTGGCGTATATCTCGGCAGGACAGCAGGAGACGGTCTACTCCAATCAGGTTACCCTGGAAGTGATACAGCCCCAGGTCTCTGTGGTGAAAAGTGTGCTCCCGGTAACGGCCACATTAGGCGATGTCGTCCAATATAATATTACCGTCTCCAATGCAAGCAGTTATGCGGTCGATGGAACTCTCCTGGATGGACTGCCCACAGGTGTGACATTTGTCGAAGGCAGCCTGCGCTGGAATGGGGTTAAACGTCCCGGAACCAATCTGGCTAAAGGGCTTAATCTGGGGACGTTGACAGCCCGGTCGGTTCTGAATATTCAGTTCGAAGCGAAACTTCCAGATCGAGATGAATCGATGCCTGATGACTACAGGTATGTGAATCATGCTAGCCTGATGTATACATTTCGATTGCCAGATTCACGGTCAGTGCAGCGGATGATTACATCCAATGAAGCTGTGGTCGAATTGAAAGCGCCGATAATTCAGGCTTATGTTCAAGTGACACCCACATTGGTCGAGCAGGGAGGTACCGTCACTTTTCAGGTACGTGTGGGGAATACGGGTAATTTGCCGGCACGTGTACAACTTGGGAGCATTTTACCTGAGGGTGCCAGATGGCTTGGTCAAGCTACGGGTGAGCTCCAATTGAGCATATCAGAGTATTCCACACCACGGGTTCTGCATGTGGGCGTGATTGAGCCTGGAACGGAAAAAAACATCTCGTATGTAGCGAAGTTAGCTTCTGAGAAGGTGGGGACGCTGCAAGGAGACTTGATTGCCAGGTACACGTATGAATGGAATGGACAAAAACGGGCTGGCGAAACCCGATCGAATGAGTACAGCATCATTGTGGAGTATAGAGAAGAATAGGAGGTATCACGGTTAACGGTAACTTGCCTGAGGAATTTGCTCATTCTGGTTGCCATGAGATTACACGAACGTAAATGAATGGTATACTAATTGAATATGAACTCGGCAATCAACCCGTGGAATCGGGACGTCGGAGTAGAGGAGGCAGCCACATTGGCAAAAGCAAAAGTAGCAAAAAGACCTACACGGGATGAGTTTGAACTCGAAGAGTTGGGAAACCAGCTGGTTGAAGCTTTTCGGGAACGTTCGGAAGTACTGTTGACGGTATGGGGCAAAGAAGATCAGGTGCAAGGAGTCATCGTCAAAATGGACTCCCGTACACGACTTGTGCATGTAGAGTATACCGAAGAAGAGTTCACAGCGAAGGTACCTTTTCTGGATATCATGCGTGTGCAATCTCCCCGGTACTGAACGAAAAAAACAGCAATCTGAATAATTAGGGCATCCGCCCTGTCAAAGTCGTTCTTCCTGCATAAGATAACCCATACCTGTTGCAGAGGAGGTACGGTCAATGAGCGAAGTATTAGGTGGAGAAACAAGAGGCTACGGATACGGAGGTTTCACTTCTGTAGGTGCCATTCTGGTTCTGTTCATCCTGTTGGTTATCATCTCCAAAGCGTTCTTGGTATAATTGCATATCTCTAAAGAATGAAAGAAGCTCTGCCATCGCGGCAGAGCTTTTTTGTTCGTTCAGTCCTTGGCGAATTTTGTAGAAAATCGGTGTAAGTCCTGCTTACGTTATGTTAGAATATAACCATCCCTAGAGAAAGAAAGAGGTGTTTTGATTATGAGCCAAACGTTAACAGAATCTTTAAATGAACAGATGAACTTTGAGTTTTATTCCGCTCATGTATATCTGGCTATGGCAGCCTATTGTTCCAGCAAAAGTCTGGATGGATTTGCGAACTTCTTCATCGTGCAAGCGGAAGAAGAGCGATTCCATGGCATGAAAATATACAAATTCCTGAATGATCGTGGGCAACGTGCCACACTTGAGGCTTTGCCAGAACCGAAGAATGAATATGCTTCGATGCTGGATGTGTTTGAGCATGGTTATGCTCATGAACAGCAAAACACGAAAAAATTCTACAATCTGGCTGACATCGCTCTGAATGAACGTGAACATGCAACGATGTATTTCCTGAAATGGTTCATTGATGAGCAGGTTGAAGAGGAAGCTTTGTTTGACAATATTATTCAGAAGCTGCGCCGCATTGAAAAAGACAGCAATGCCTTCTACATGCTGGATGCCGAGTTTGGCAAACGTTCGTTCACTGCTCCTGCTGAATAAATGCATGTTGGGAGTCGAGAAGATTCCAGCGTCAAAACACCATTTACATACAGCATGAGGTAATGATCCTGAAAGCAATGGGGGCAATCCCCTTGCAAGGGATGATGGTTTGATGCCATATGCTGATTGAAGACAAAGAAGCCTGCACTTGTGCAGGTTTTTTTGCATGCAACGATATTTAATGATTGTATAGATTTACTTGAATTGGAGGAAAGGTCTATCAAAATTCTGAATGTGGGTAATAGAGGATATGTCACAATTGATCTATCCTGACGGGATCTTATTTTGCGCAAATCTATCAAATTCGTATTAAATTTTAGGTTTATCTGACAAAAGTGTAACTCTACCGTAGCCTTTGGAGCGAGAACAGGAGCCACTATCTTTGATAGTATTAGGATTAATCGCCAAGGGATGAAGGTAGAAAAACATGGACACCCGGGGAAATTTAACACACAAGGGAGACTTTTAATTATGCTACATATTCGTAAATCTATCATGGTCACACTTGCTATTTTATTAATCATTCCACTATTATTGCCGCAGTCGGTATCTGCCAAATCAGCTGCATCCAAGGATGGTGCAAGCAAAGCAAATTCCAAAATCATATACCTGACGTTTGATGATGGGCCAACTGCTCATACGGGTCAGTTACTGGATATTCTGGATCAATATCATGCGAAGGCAACGTTTTTCATGCTGGGACCTCAAATGGAGCAATTTCAGAAGGCTACCAAACGTATCGTAGCTGACGGGCATGGATTGGGTCTGCATGGTGTGACTCACGTTCCAGGCAAATTCTATAAATCTGCATATAGCGGATTGAAAGAAATGCAACAGGCCAATGCAAGTCTGAACAAGGTTGCCGGAGTTAAAACAAGTCTCGTGCGGACGCCATACGGTAGTAAACCATACCTCAAGCCTGCGTTCCGTAGTGTACTTCTGGGCCAGGGTGGATTCCATCTATGGGATTGGAATGTCGACTCGGAAGATTGGAAATACAAGAAGGATCACCAGAAAGTCTATAACAGTGTAATGAAGCAGATCCACAATGTGCAAAAGAGCGGAACAACACCTGTTGTGCTTATGCACGACCAGGAAGCAACGCTGAAAGTATTACCGCAAGTATTGAAAACATTGAAGGCAGAAGGGTATCGTTTTGAAGTATTAAGCAAAAAAGTACAGCCGGTTAACTTCTGGAACGACAAGCGTTAATCTTTTGAATTTTTAGATTGGCTACAACGAAGGAGGTACACATCATGAAGAAACAGCCATTATGGATCATGATTCCAGTAACGACAGCCGTTTTACTTGCTCTGGCAGGATGTGGCGGACCGGATTCAAATGCAGCATCATCAGAGAATAGCTCTTCACCAACAACAACAGTGGGGGAGCAGACCGAGACCGGCAGCGGTGGTGCTGATTTCTCTAATGAAAATGAAACAGGAACCAAAGAGAATACGGGCACAACAGATAATGTAGACACATCAGGATCGAAGGCAAATGACAACCAAGTTGCCACTGGTCATTCAGGTGTGAATGATGTGATCAAGCAAGTTCGCAACCAGTTGAAGATGAAGGATGCAGCGTTACCCACTTCATTCACATTGGACAAGGGTACATCTTTGGGGGCGGCAATACTGTCCAATACTGCGGATGCATTTAAGGTAAACTTCTACGCTACCACTCAGTCTGTTGCCATTAATGATCAATCTTTAACTGCATCCGACAGTAAGATACCTGTACTGGCTTCCTATGAAGTGAAGACCTATAAGGACCCGGATCAGCCAGAAATATTCCCTGAGACGGACCTGAAAGATATTCCAGCAGATATGGCTGTGGATCTGGGACATGGCATCAAAGGCATGAGTGAAGGTGCCGCAGGCAGTCAATATCTGACTTGGCAAGAAGGTAGATGGACGCTGGAAATTCGTTCGGTATCCGAAGATGAAATGAATAATCCGGGCATAGCGAAAAAAATGGTGGAGTACCTGGAGTTACATACCTTGCCTGTACCTAAAGATAAAGGGTATATCAAGGTTGAATATCCAAGTGGTGGACAGTCTGTTCTTGTAACGATCTCATGGCAGGACGGTAACCAAATTCATCAGTTTAAGACCGATCAAGTGCCATTAGAAGCTCTTGGCATGGTTGTATCTGTGAAATAAATCTTGAGTGTTTTACGGATATTCTGCTATGTAGAAGAGATGAGTGTGGGATTGTTACGATACACCTAAAAAAGCTTGGCCCAGGAAGTGCTGGGCCAAGCTTTTTATTTTGAGCATGTTATCGCAGCTTATGCAGCCGGGGTACATGCTTATTTTTGTTTCAATGGGTTAAAGCGGTACTTTCATTTGAACCACCCTTTTTCCTTGGAGCGAGTGATGGCCTCAATGCGGTTACTGGCATTTAACTTGTTGAGAATAATGGAGATGTAGTTACGCACCGTTCCCGTTGTAATGAACAGATGCCCGGCGATTTCCTTGGTGTTTTTCCCATCTGCCATGAGGCCTAGTACAGCGTTCTCCCGTTCTGTCAGTGGGTTTTCTTCTACATAAGCTTCATCTACCAAGTCGGGAGCGAAGATACGTCTGCCATTCATAACTTGGCGGATCGACTCGGCAAGTTCTTCAATTGGACTGTCTTTGAGCAGGTAACCACGGACACCGCCCTTTAGGGCACGTTCGAAATATCCGGTCCGGGCAAAAGTGGTCAGGATAATGACCTTACAGCTCATTCCTTTGAGTTCTTCTGCGGCTTCAAGGCCGCTTTTTACAGGCATTTCTATATCCATCAGACAGATGTCTGGTGCGAGCTCTTGGACAAGGGCAAGGGCTTCCTGGCCGTTGCTGGCACGTCCGACGACTTCCATATCTTCCTCCAGATTGAGGAGGGAGGACAAGGCGCCGAGCATCATGCGCTGATCTTCCGCGATTACAATTCTAATCATGATTCTGCCTCCTTTATCGGTTTGCGAACGAGTTTCGGAACATGAATAATGATCGCTGTACCCGGGATGTCTGTCGCAGAGGGAATATCCAGACATCCGTTCACAAATTCAAGTCGTTCCTTCATGCCCAAAATTCCTGTTCCGCGCCGATCCTGTTTGCGAGTTCGTTCTATTCCAACACCGTTATCTTGAACGGTTACTACATTATCCGCTAGTGTTTCCTTAATGATGATAGTACAGGTTGTTGCCTGACTGTGTTTGACGACATTCGTGACAGCTTCTTTCAAGCACATACCGAGCACATTTTCATTCAATTGTGACGTATCCTGTAACTTCGGATTACCTTCCAGCACAAATTCAATCGAAGCGGCCTTCAGAATCTGCTCCGCCCGGAACAGTTCATCGACCAATTGTGTACCACGCATAGTGGTGACCATTTCCCGGACTTCCTTCAGAGCTGTACTTGCCGTTTGTCTGAGGTCGTTCAATTCAATCTCGGCCTGATCGGGATTATTGCGGAGCAGCCGTCTCGCCAGATCGGTTTTCAGACCGATCAAAGAGAGCTTCTGTCCAAGTGTATCGTGCAGGTCACGAGCGATACGCTGGCGTTCTTCCATTTTTACGAGATCATCAAGTCGCTTGTTCGCATTCTCCAATTGGCCTTCCAAATGTTCAGTTTTGTTTTTGTTATACGTACTGATTGGGAGCAGGATGGAGGCCATTAAGCTGATGAATACAAACGGGAGTTGGCTCACCAACAGAGAACTCTGATTAATGAAACCGTAATTAATGGTTACGAAACTGGCTCCCAGGTTCACCGAGTAGAGGGTGAAGAAACCGGCTTTATTTTTAATATTCCCAATAAAGAAAGCAAGAAACAATGAGAAATACGCATAATCATAGGCGATCGTCATCGTAATGGATATGGCAATAAGCATTCCAATCCACATGTACACCTGCCAGCCCTTGGTGATGAAGGCGAGCAGGTAACAGACGAAGAAAACGAGGATAATGATGATGCCGGTTACCATCGTCCATAATTTAGAATATTGCGATATAAAATAGAATGGTAGGATGAAAAAGGCGAGCCATACATAAAGGTTCAACCCTGTTTTTTTATAAAAATTTTGCATCCACTTTTGAATGGAATTCTCCTCCTCAAACTTGTACTCAACTTTAGCATGACTGTAGCATGACTATGGCTTGAACACAAGAAAACGAATCCGACAGAGTTAAGGCTTCTCTGTCAGACCCGCTGGATTGGTTACTCGGATAGGCGGTTGAACATACGGCTTGCGGGATAGCTTTTTGAGCTGTCTGAAGCTAATAAACTGTTTAGAATCTTCATCCCACAGACGGAAGCGCAGGGCAACCAGACTGGAACGTAGTGTAATAGTCGTTGCTTTTTGCAAAGGTGGTGTTGCGTTATGTGCTTCTTCCAAGAAATAGTTAGGTACACGTGGGCTCAAGTGATGCACATGGTGAAACCCGATATTACCACTGATCCATTGCAATAATTTTGGCAATTTGTAATAAGAACTGCCTTCAACAGCTGCTTTTACATAACTCCACTCATCTTCATGTTCAAAATACGTCTCTTCGAACTGATGTTGAACGTAGAACAGCCAGATACCAAAGAAACCGGAGAAGAAGAAGATAGGTGCCTGCACCATTACAAAAGCCTGCCATCCGACTAACCAGGACATGAATGCATAGAGCACTACGATCAATACGGTAGTCAGGTGTGTATTGATACGTTCTTTACGTCTAGCACCTTTGCGGTTAAAACGGTAAGCCAACAGAAACACGTAAATGGGTCCGATACAAAACAATACAAACGGGTTACGATAAATCCGATAGAAGAGACGACCCCAAGGAGAAGCTGCTTTATATTCGTCAACCGTCATAACCCAGATATCACCTACACCACGTTTGTCAAGATTACTGCTTGTTGCGTGATGGATAGAATGCTCGTTTTTCCACTGCTGATAGGGTGTCACTGTTAATACACCAGTAATGGTACCGAGAATATCGTTGGCGCGTTTGCTCTTGAAGAATGAACCATGGCAGCAGTCATGGAAAATAATAAAGGTCCGCAGTACAAATCCGGATGCCACCAAGGCAATCGGGAAGGTCAGCCAGTAGGAAACCGATAAGCTAAAGTAAGCTGCAGCCCATAACAAGAAGAGCGGGAGCAATGTATTGATTAACTGGCGGATACTTAGTCTGAGATCATTTTTTTCGTAAGGGGTAACTTCTTTTTTTAAGGCCATTTCTTTTGATCTGTTCATAAAATTGTGTCCTCCTTCAATCGTTATAACTGTAATCAGCTACAACTTGGCGTTTCCCGCTAGACTTTCCTGTAGGAAGCGTTTTTATCATTGTAAAACAATCCGAACATGACAGTAAGTCATAAACGTCAGCCTTCTGTAATGATGAATATCAATGACGGACCATGACATTTGTCATGGGTGTATGATGCTCAATAGCTCTGCAGAAGACAGAAGAGCAGGTTTTACTAATTCCTTTGCACAAATTACGCAACAATTTGTATTATGTATACAAATTTTGTTGTGAGCATGGTAAAATCTATCCTTGAGTGATTATGACAACTTATGAGACGGGTCGATTAGGTTGATTTCTGATGGATTGGATGGAATGCATAATGAAGAAACGAATTACGGATATCCTATTTATTATGGCAGGTGCATTTCTGTTTGCACTGGCGGTGAACCTGTTTGTCATCCCGAACGATTTGGCTGAAGGCGGCGTCACGGGTATCACGATTATTTTGTATTACCTGTTTGAATGGTCCCCTGGACTGATGAACTTGATCCTGAACGGTATTTTGTTAATTGTGGGATATCGGTTTCTTGATAAAACGACTACGGTATATACGATTATTGCAGTGGTATTCAATTCGTTGTTCCTGCATCTGACGGAGAGTTGGACGATTGCATCGGATGAACTCTGGATCAATACCATTTTTGCTGGATTATTTGCCGGTCTTGGTATTGGCTTGATTGTTAGAGTAGGAGGCACAACGGCGGGAACAGTGATCTTGGCCCGACTTGCCAACAAATATCTGGATTGGAATATCAGTTACGGACTTCTGTTCTTCGATCTGATTGTGGCTTTCTCCTCATACTTCATCATTGGACCGCAAGGATTAATGTGTACAATTGTCTTGCTGTTTGTTGGAACCAAAACAATGGAGTTCATTATTGAAGGGCTCAATCCGAAAAAAGCAGTCATGATTATCTCTTCCAAACAGGATGAAATCGCGAAGCAAGTCATTGAGAAGATGGATCGCGGAGTAACCGTCCTGTCCGGTCATGGCTATTACACAAAAAATAAGAAAGAAATTCTATACATTGTGATTAGCAAACAGGAAGTTTCAATGCTGAAGAAGATTGTCCGAGCAGAAGATGAGATTGCTTTTATCACCATTCATGACGTGCGTGATGTTTTCGGTGAAGGATTTATTGAACTCTCTAAAACTTGATGAATATATGTATATAAGGAAGAAAAAAGTTGCGGTGAATATCACCGCAACTTTTTTGATAGGTTAATGGTATCCGATATTAATCTAGTTCAATTAAGAAAGAACCCTTCTCCGAAGAGAAGGGCAAAAGAGTATTAGTAATGTCTTCTTTTTTTGACTCCACAATATTCAACAGTGACATGACAGTGTTTTTTACACTTTGTAGGGACATATTTAACTTTGGTAACACAAGTTTTCGTAATTTTTTTGTAAAAACACTTTGGTCTTGGATGATGACATTTATGATGTTTTCTATACATATTAAAACCTCCCTGATCGTGATAAGGTATTCTATGAGCGTGTCACTGTTTCGGAAATGTATAAACGTCTATTATTGTATAATAATTCCTTTATTGGGCTTCTGTGTTACAGGTGGAGGTTGGTTCTTTCTAGTAAAACTTTCTACTAAAAGAGTGCAATGACAAAAAGCTGTACACCTACCAAACACGATGATATATTGAATTTAATCAATTTGTTAATAAACCTAACTAACTAAGCATTTAGCATAATTTCCAAGAGCGTTTTACAATCAGCAAGATATAGATCGAAACGGTGATATTCGTCTATATTTTGTACCCGAGAGCGACTTTAATCGAATTATGAAAAATGCTAACTAACTATAAGAGGAGGCGATAACATGGCTGGCACACCGCAGTATATCCGCAATCTGAATGAAAATCTCATTATGGATGCCCTCATAATTCAGGGAACCATGTCGAGAGCGGAAATCAGCCGTCAGACCGGACTTAGTAAACCAACAGTATCTTTGGCAGTCGAACATCTGATTGACCGTAATCTGGTGAGGGAAATGGGGCCAGCTGACAACGCTCAGGGTCGAAAAGCAACCCTCATTCGTTTCAACGAAACGGCTTATTATGTCTGTGGTATAGATATCGGGGCAACACGTATTCGGGTTGCATTATCCGATCTGAATGGAGAGATCATTGCCTATAGAACATATCCCATGGTTGTTCAAGGAGCTTATGAGCGAGCGGAAGCGACGATGTTGGAACTTCTTCGAAGCCATATGAACGAACTGCTTGAAGAGAATCATCTGAACTGGGATCAGATTCAGTGCATCGGGTTCGGTATACCAGGCGTAGTGCTGCCTGAATCAGGGCGTATCAATCGTATTGTGGACCCTTTAGCGGGTCTGGAAGAAGCTTTCTCTTTAGAGTCGTTGTCAGGAGCTTTTCCCTGTGAAGTAATTCTGGAAAATGATGTGAATCTTGCAGCCCTTGGGGAGTATCGGAGTGGTGCAGCAGCAGGATATCCCTTGTTTGTTTTTTTCTCCATCGGTACAGGGACAGGCGCTGGCATCATGGTACATGGCCAACTGCTTCGAGGTTTAGGTGGCTTAACTGGAGAGATCGCGGAGATGCTGGTGGACGATGGCCGACGTCTGGAGGAAGTGCTGTCCGCTGATGGTCTGATGCAACTGGCGAAAGATTATCTAGATCAGCATGATGAACTATTATTGGAGGCTGCTGATTCGGGTACAGATGCTCTTCACAGACACCTGACTCCCGAGAAGTTATTTGAAGCTGCGCGCAGTGGAGAAGTAGAGGCGTTAGACATTCTACAACAATACAGCCAGAAGATTGCTTCAGCTCTGCGTCAGATTAGCGTTGTGCTTGCTCCGGATCTCATTGTGCTTGGCGGAGGTGTAGGAGGGAACGGTGATGTGTTATTGCCTTTACTGAGGCAGATCATCTCTGAGCAATTCCCGGTGCAACCACAGTTAATCTGTTCCAAGCTTGGTGAGCAAGCTGTTGTCACTGGTGCAGTGCAGGTAGCCGTACAACAAACGATGCTGAACCTTCAGCAGGCAATGGAATAAGAGATTGGATATACAACATGTGAGGAGGGAAAAGGGATGACAGAATCCGTGAAAAACGTAAGCATTAATTATCAGACCAATCAGAATGGTACGGTTGGAGGTGATCCATCCGGCTGGATTGCAGGTATTGACATTGGAGGCACCAAAACATTAATGCTCTTGTCATCACAACAGGCTGGAAATGAAGTTCATGAACGTATCTTGCCTACGCTTGCCAGTGATCAGCCGGATGAGTTCTTCCGATGGTTATTCGTTGAATTGGAAACATTCTGCCGCGAAGTTGGATGCAGTCTGGATCAACTTAACGGTGTAGGCATGGGATTCCCTGGTGTGGTTCTACAGGAGGAGGGAATACTGCGAAATGCTCCGGCTTTTCAGTGGCCTGAGCTAGATATTCGCCCTGTTATTGCGAAGTATTACAGCGGGAATATCATGTTGGATAATGATGTGAATATGGCGGCAATGGGAGAATATGATCAAGGGGCAGCACAGGGACATCAACACTGTGTAATGGTCACGGTTGGAACAGGCATTGGATCTGCTCTTATCCTGAATGGACAGCTCTATAGCGGCCAGAATGGAGCAGCAGGTGAGATTGGGCATTTCATTGCAGGAGACGAAGGGCTTTATACCGGTTACGTTGCGGATGCGGATTCCTTTGGCGTATTTGAGCAAGTGACTTCAGGTACGGGAATTACCGAACAGGCGAGGCGTTATTTTGCTACTGGAAAGGGAAGTTCCTTATCCCTGATCATGAGTCTGGCAGGAGGGGAAGCGGAACAGATTGAAGCCAGGCATGTATTCAAAGCAGCGGAGTCGGGAGATCTTGCTGCCCTGGAGATTCTGGAACTACCCATGCGTTATATGGCGAGAGGTCTGGCGAATATTACGGCTTTACTCAATCCTTCCATTATAGTGATCGGTGGTGGCGTGGCTGCATCCAACCCATCCTATTATCTAAATGAAGTGCGCACACGCCTCCAACGTTACACTGTTCTGCCTACACTTTTAGCTGTAGCTGAACTGGGGAACAAAGCAGGAGCAATCGGGGCATTGGCTGCAATCAAGTCGAGTCTGACACGCACTTAAAAAAAATAGAGAATAGGCGAAGCAACTACAGAAATAAAGGATGGAGATCCGGATGAGAAGTAGACATATGAAGGCTTATACAGAGAAAATAAAAGCCGATTCCAAGGATGCAAAACATGTTTTACTCCAATTGCAGGGCCTATATCTGTTTATGGGGCTTGCCGGGGGGATGTTTAACCCGTACATTAATCCCATATTGGTAGCACAAGGGTTTTCCAGTAAAGAAACCGGATTTATTATGGCGTTTGGCACACTTGTATCTATTATCCTTCAACCTATATGGGGAATTCTGGTAGATAATTTTAAAAAGACACGGTTCGTACTGGTGATAAGCCTGCTTGTTCCTGCATCGTTAGCGTATTTCTACAATATTCAAGTGTACTTTATATTAATATTGATTTATACTTTATGCACTATATTCCAAGTGACTCAAATACCCGTTGCTGACTCCTATGCGGTTACAGCTGCGAGAGCCGCGAACACCTCATATGGCATGATCCGACTCTTCGGCAGCATAGGAACGGGAGTTGGGGGATTTGCCGCAGGGATGTATCTCTCCCAGTTTTCCATTCACATGTTATGGCTGCCATTTCTTCTGTTTAACATTCTGAGCGCTATACTGGCAAGTACACTTCCCCGGCAGACGAGCATATCCTCGTCCTCGGTAACCTTCTCCGTAGGTTTGGCAAGATTGCTCCGAAACCGGACATTCCTTCTATTTCTAACAGGTTGTTTCCTGGTTAACCAAACGCTCACTGCGTTTAACTCCTTTTTTGTTATTTCATTTCAGATGGCTGGCGGTTCTGTAACCATGACAGGTACGGCGTTGTTGCTTGCGTCGATTACCAATGTTCCATCCATGTTGGCAGCGGCATTCATACTCCGAAAATGGGGGCATGAACGCACGATGCTGCTTGCAGCGGGGGCCTATATGTTACGTTGGGGGATACAATGGCTATGGCCGACGCCTGAGGTCATGATTGGCGTTCAGGTGCTGCATGGGTTATCCTTCGGATTCTTTTATATTGCAGCAGTGGAATATGTGGCATCGGTTACGGGGCGGGAAATGCAGGCCACCGGACAAAGTTTATTTAACATGGTGTTTGCTGGCCTGGGCGGAATTGTTGGTAATATGCTTAACGGATATTTACTCGATTCCGGCGGTCCATCACTGATGTATCTGGCTTGCACGATCAGTGCGGCACTAGGATCAGTGATTCTGTATATCGTCAGCAGGCAGGCCAAAGAACAGAGAAGAGCATACTCATTAGAATGAATAGAGATGGAAGGAGTTGGAGCCTATGAAAGTAAATCTGAAGCGGAATTGGCACACCAAGTTGATGTATTCGTATTTTCCTATTTTTCTGCTTACGATTTCCATTCTGATCTTTCTCTCCTTCCTGATTGTCAACGAACTCTCACGTAACGAAACACAAAAAGCCGACATGATCTCCACCCGCTATATCGTGGATACACTGGAGCGCTCACTAAGCGACATTGAACTTCGGTTGCTTGAAGACATTGGTGCAAACAAAACATATAGTCGCTTTCTGGAAGCTGGCCAGGGACAATTATCGAGTCAGTTCATCTATGATGCGGCAAGTGGGCTGGGAAGTATGCTGGATCAGCAGGATATGATTCAATCCATTTATCTCTATCGCATGTCCGATTCCCAGATTCTTACGCCCAGAGGCATGATGCGTTTGGAAGATTTCGAAGATCGTGCCTATATTGAGCAAGCCTTGAAAGATCGGGAGTACCTCGGTTGGAACCTGCCACGTGATTATAAGGAACGTTCCTTCGACGTACCTTCACAGGTGATTAGCATGAATAAGTGGCTTCCGTTACCGTGGGGCGGGGAAGGACTGCTCGTCATTACCATCCGCATGTATGCAGTGGAACGGCAGATTGATAACATGACCAATGAAAAGTTATCTGTTCTTCAGGTTCGGGATAAGAGCGACAATCTGATCTATACCGCGCATCAAATGGACCCTTCAGCAGGTGAAATCCTTAATCGTGTGACTGCGGACAAGCTTGGTCTGGTCTTTGAGAGTGGTATTCAATCCGGACAGCTGTATTCATGGGTATCCCTTGTTTCTTATGTGTGGATCGGTATTGGTTTATTAACGATTGTTGGTGCGGTGGCTGGACTAATCTACATTACTCGCAGAAATACACGCCCCATTCAGCTGATCATGAATCGAATTCAGGCGTTACAGCCACGTGCCGAGGAGGATGAAGCAACTCCATCCGTTAAAGATGAACTGGCACTCATCGATCGTGCGCTGGAACATCTGATTGCTCAAACGGTTGACTATGAGAAACAACATCATGAAAACTTGCTGATTCATCGCAGACAGTTGCTTGTGGATCTGATGGAAGGAGAGCGGATGGATTCGTTCCGTCAGCGACTTCGCCATCTGCAACCGCTAGAGGAACGATTCATGGAACCGAAGAGTGTTGCAGTCCTCATTGCGGAGATGAATGGTGACGATCTCTCGACCAATCAGAATATTCTGAAGATTGCGCTTATGAACGTAGTGGAAGAACTTGTGCAGAATGAGACCCAGTTCGGCGGTTGGGCTGAATGGTTTGGGAACCGCAGGCTTATTGTAGTGATTGCATCGGATGAGCAGGAAGGACTGGACCGTGAATTACTTATGGATCTGGCTAAGCAGATGCATATGTGGATTGCGGAAAACTTCCGCTTACGGTTTGCGTTCGGGATTGGACGAACCGTATCGGGCTGGGAGGAGATTACTCGATCCTATGTGAGTGCAGATGCGGGTTTGCAGCATAGACTTACCCTAGGTAAAGATGCGATCGTTCTCAGTGAGCAACTGCCGGATCGTATTGAGCTGCAATCGTACAAGTATTTGCAGATGCTCGCAGACTTTGTCCGTGAATTCAGGCTTACGGGTGATGGTTGGCGAACGCAGCTGGACCAGATGTTTGTTGCGTTTAATGAAGATCAGATTACAGATAACGATATTCGCATGTTGCTGCAGGCGTTAATCCAGATGTTGTCCCGTGAATTCGGGGAGCTGTCTGAGCGGTTGCAAAGCCAATTTGCCGAGGAAATCCTGACTCGTCTTCGCAGTGATATCCAGCAGGTGGAGACACTCGAGGGGATTCAAGAGATTTTGCAGGAGTGGCTTAAAGAGGTTTATCGCAATTATGTATCTGTAAATGAAACGAAAAGTCATCGCGCGATGATCAACGAGCTGCGGATATATATTGAAGAGCATTTTGATGATCCGGATCTGTCGCTGAAACATCTGAGTGATCGGTTCCAGATCTCGGGCAAATATGCGAGTTATCTGTTCAAGGAAGAGTTTGAGATGAAGTTTGTTGATTTTCTGGTGAAACTGAGGGTCGAAAAGGCCTGTCGTCTGTTGTCTGCATCCGATATGGCTGTTCAGGATATTGCTCTTCAAGTGGGATACGCCAATGCAATTTCCTTCGGCAGAGTATTTAAACGGATTATGGGCGTGACACCAGGAGACTACCGCAAGCAGGGTGGAAAACAAGGGGATCAATAACGGAATTGCACGTGTTAGAACATTCGCGTATCGGGTAAAATCCAATAATCCTAGAGATATCTATGAAATCTCCTGTATGAGGCAATAAGGTATCGTCCCTTATCGTCCTTTGCAGGAGATTTTTTGGATGTTCAACCACGATCTTAGGCCCATTAAGCTGGTGCGTTAAGGAATTTTACGAATGACCTATACTAGCATTATGACAATCCATTAATTCATAGGGAAGGAGTTGAAGATGATGTATACATACGGACAGCAAGTGTGGGGATCGGTAGATATCAATAGGCGGGTTACCATTACAGCAAGCAACAACACATTTGCATTTCATGTAGATGACTCGTCATATACGATAACTATACCTGTTGGTACCTACACGACAAGTCAACAAAGGCATGAATCCGAACTTATTCAGGCCATTTCGAAGGCAGGGGCAGCTCAGAACATTCCAGTACGATTTATTTTGGGCGGAATGCATTATGATGAGAAGTATAATGTGTTGATTTTGGAACATACGGACATGACCAACGAACATGTCATCGATCAATTTGCGGGAAATGCCATCGATACGTTGTTTGGTCAAATGAAGTTTAATCTTCCGCCGAGGAATTAGTCGTGGAATCGTTCTACACGTGTTGCTAAACAAGGAGATCACATAAGATGTGGTCTCTTTTTCATTTTTTGAAGAGAGATTTAATGGAAAAAAGATTATTGCAAGATGGGTGATGCCAGATTGTCTATGAGAAATCAAAATGAATGCAACACAATATGTTATTATAGTTAACATTAAAGGTGTGAAAATTGTATATTGTCAGGAAATATGTTTATATATCGCGATATTTAACGTAAAAAACGTGAATTTCACATTTTGAAAATAGTTTATTGTCTAAATATCAGATCGTATGTAATGATTAGTGACATTCACAGGTGCGACAAAATGGGATGAACAAAGTGGAGTGGCAATCATGTGAATCCATTCAGAGAGTGTGCGAAAGGGGAAAGGTCAAATGAGATTATTTCAAAGACGTAAGGCACGCAAGGCAAGTTCAATCCTCGCAGTGGTAACAGCATTCACTCTATTATTATCTGCATGTTCATCAGGAAGCGAATCAACATCTTCATCTGGAGAGTCGAGCTCGGGGGAAAAAACGACTTTGAAAGTAGAAATCTTCGATCGGGGAAACACACCGGCGGGCTACACCATTTCGGACAGTTATCTGACTCGCTTCATTCAAGAGAAGTTTGGTGATCCAAACAACATCGATGTTCAGTTTGTTCCAGTACCACGCTCGGAGGAAGTACAGAAACTTAACGTTCTGATGGCGAGTGGCTCTGAAGTACCTGATATCGTCTTTACCTACGATTCGGGAACATTCAACCGGTATGCAGAGCAAGGAGGTCTGACCGAACTTACGGATCTGATCAATCAAAGTGGTCCTAACCTGAAGAAGTTCCTGGGAGATGAAACGCTGGCCTACGGTCAATACGATGGACAACAGTTCGCGGTTCCAGGTAAACGTCTTGTACTTGGCAAGTACGCATCCTATGTTCGTCAGGACTGGCTGGATGCACTCGGATTGCCTTCCCCTGAGACAGCTGAGGAGCTGCATACAACACTGAAGGCCTTTAAGGAAAAAGATCCGGGTAAGGTTGGCACAGGACTTATCCCGATGGGGATGTCCATTGCCTCGGCTCAATATGAACCACTGATCTGGTCATTCATTGAACCGCTGACGGAAGAACAGAAGTATACATTAACGCAACAACTGGGTTCCAATGACTATCCAACGTTGTTGCCTGGTTTCAAGGAAGCCCTGAAATATATGAACACACTTTATAATGAAGGATTAATGAGCAAGGACTTTGGACTCGACAAAGACAAGAAAAAGCTGTGGGAAGATGTATCTAACGGCAAAGTTGGATTCTACACGGAGGATGCAGGGGAGATTTATATCTCCGGTACGTACAAAAACCTGCAAACCAATCAACCTGGTGCAGTGATGACACCGATTGATGCATTCAAAAACTCCGAGGGCAAATTCGCCAAACCGGCATATGCACCCAATGCGATGTATGTCATGATCCCGAAATCGAGCAAAAATGCGGAAGCCGCGATGAAGTATCTGGATTGGATGGCTTCGGGCAACAACCTGTTCGATCTGCAATTCGGTGTTGAAAACGAGAACTATGAACTTGTGGATGGAGTTCCACTGATCAAAGATGATGCTTCTCCTGAAATCGCAGGTCGTATCTATAATTCCGGTGACATTGCCATTATCGTCAATGGTAAATACGTTGGAGATGACAAGAAAAATGAAGAGGCTTATGTCGTACAGGTAGAGTCGAAGTATCGGGATGATATGCGCAAGTCGGTAGTGATCTCTAACACGGACACCATTCAACCCGTACGTTTCTCCAAACCGATTGACGCAGAAGCACGTTACGGTAACGGCTTGAAAGACAAGTTTATGGAGTTTTTCGTGAAAACAACCATTTCCAAACCCGCTGATTTTGAAGCTACGTATGACAGCATGATGAAGGACTACATGGCGAGCGGTGGTCAAGCAATCTTGGATGAACGTACAGAAGCTTACAAAGCGATGAAATAAGTAGAGTAGAGATCACATCTAATGTGTATGACAACAAAGAACAGGGATTTCATTAGGGCGATGGCAACATCGCCTTGATGAAGAATCCTGAATGACATGGGGGGAAGGTATATGAAAACAAGCATCTATTTCCGCAGAAACTGGCAACTATATGCGTTGCTCCTACTGCCCATGATCTACTTCATTATTTTCAAGTATGGGCCAATGTATGGCGTGCAGATTGCGTTCAAGGACTTTAACTTCTTTCAAGGGATCGCCGGTAGTGAGTGGATTGGCTTGGATGCATTCAGAGAAGTGTTTCAAAATCAGGGATTCTACACGGCATTACGCAACACGTTAGTGCTTAACATGCTGGATCTACTGGTCTCCTTCCCGGCACCACTTATATTAGCCATCTTATTGTTCGAGCTGAAGAAGGCCTGGTTCAAAAAGTTGGCACAGACTTTACTGTACATTCCTCACTTTATTTCGTGGGTCATTATTGGAGGGATTGTACTTCAGGTATTCGGTACACAATCCGGTTTTATTAACAATATCTTGATGAGCATGGGATTTGATCCATTACCTTTCCTTTCAGACAAAAACTATTGGCTCTTCACGTATCTTGCGGTAGGCGTGTGGCAGAGTGCAGGCTGGGGTACGATTCTGTATCTGGCATCCCTGACGGGCATTAACCGGGAACTCTACGAAGCGGCTGAAGTGGATGGAGCAAGTCGGTTACGCAGAATCTGGCACATCTCCTTGCCAGGCATCAAAACAACGATTGTTACCTTATTGATCATCAATGTCGGCAATATGATCTCTATCGGCTTCGACCGACCGTTTATTATCGGTAACGTGGCTGTACGTGAATACTCGGATGTGCTCAGCACATTTGTCTATCGTGTCGGTTTACAGTCTGGTCAAGTTACGCTCGCAACAGCTGTAGGTTTGTTCCAGGCATTAGTTGGACTTGTCTTCATACTCGGAGCAAATTATACGTCCAAGAAATTAACCGATGAGAGCATTATGTAGTGGATTGATTCACATATGATCTGTAAGGAGTGAGTGGGATGTCTGAAAACACGGCGAATCGAATATTCAACACGGTAAACGTCATTCTTATTATCATTACGATGGTGCTGTGTCTTGCACCATTCATTCATATTATTGCGATCTCGCTCAGTTCAAACCGGGCGATCGGTTCAGGAGAAGTTTCCTTTTTCCCCAAAGAGTTATCCTTTGAGGCGTATACCAAAGTATTTGCAGATGGATCGATGATTCGTTCCCTCATCTATACCATTTGGCTGACCGTCTTGAGTACGGTGCTAAGCATGGTGATGACCATTGCAGCGGCATATCCACTGGCGAAGAGCAATCTGAAAGGGCGCAAATGGTTCATGCTTGTCATTGTGGTGACGATGTTCTTCAGTGGCGGCATTATCCCCGAGTACATTCTGATCAAAAATCTACATCTACTTGATAGCACATGGGGACTTATTCTGCCTGGATTGATTAGTCCGTTTTATATGATTATCCTCATTACCTTCTTCAGAGGTATTCCCGAAAGTCTAGAAGAAGCAGCAGGCATTGATGGAAGCAGCCACTTTGGAACACTTATGCGCATTATTTTGCCGCTATCCCTTCCGGTTATGGCGACACTGAGCCTATTCTACGCGGTAGGACGATGGAATGGTTTCCAGGATGCACTCATGTATATTACGAAGCCTGAACTATACCCTTTGCAATTGAAATTGTATCAGATGATTCAGCAAAACCAGATTACAGAACTGATGCAGAACGAAGGTATTGGTGCTGTTCAAGTCCTGCCTGAGAGTCTGAAAGCAGCCAGCGTTATATTCTCAACGTTACCGATCCTGCTTGTGTATCCGTGGTTGCAGCGGTACTTTATCAGTGGCGTAATGGTAGGTGCTGTAAAAGGTTAATAGAGGTTGTTCAAAAAGTTCACTTTTGATTACGAATGATGCCTAGTGGCATTATCAGCATCGAATATGAAATTCAGCCGAAATGTCCGTTGCTCACGTAGTTGTCCTACGCTCCGCTACTCCATTTCTAGCTTAATTCCATCTTCTTGGTACTGAAAACTGATCTTTTTGAACACGCACCTATAGTCTCGGGAGGTCCATGACATGACACAACGAATGGTAGAGAAGATGTCGAAAGAACAACAGTATCTTATAAATCAGTCCATGTTGATGATGGATAGCTTCTATGACAAGGAAATGGATCTGCTTCGCAGTTTTGAAGAAGAGGATTCATCGCAGCATAGCACACGAGCCAGTGCACATTATGCGCTCGGGTTGTTGATTCGAAATAAGCCTGGTGATGTGGAACACGCGATACGGGTGTTCCACAAGGTGCTCGATGTTCAATATGACGCTCCGGATGAGATCTATCACGGAACATTCGCGACCCGCCCCAATGATGTGCATCCACCAGCGGGTCACTATGCTTGGAAATCTTTTGCGCCAGGCACGGCCTATTTCCTGGAACGCACCTTTGAGAAGGTGTCTGCGCAGTTTATCCATAAACTACAGGAAGAGGGTTCTCTGCTCACAGAGGCAGTAGACCCCAAACAACTGAAACACCTTTTTCATTCGGCAGTGAATCAGGTTCTGCCACCGGTCTGGATCAGCTATGATCCCAACTGGCGCGAGTTTATCGCTTGTGTCTGTGTGGTCGTAACTGCCGAATTCGCCGAACTACTGCCGGAGACACTCATGAAACGGATGGACCATGCGATGGAACTGGCTGTTCAAGGGTCAATAGAACGCAGGTTATCCGACGTAATTCCAATGAACACGAATATTGAGTTGATGCATATTTTCATTACCCACTACTACGGCCATCGCTTGAACCGAACAGATTGGATTCAGCATTCGGATGAACAGGCGGAGGGGTTGATGAAGGAGGTTGAACAATACAACGGTACATTCGCGGAGTTCAATACGACAACGTATTACGGGGTTGATCTGTCCGTGCTTGGCATGTATCGAAAGTATGGACTCACGGAACGTTTGATCGAAATCGGACACCGGATTGAACATGGGCTGTGGAATAACATTGCGCTATATTATAATGCCAACCTGGAGAATCTCTCCGGCCCATTCTCTCGGGCGTACGACATGGAGATGCGAGAGCATAGTTCGATCGGTGTATTTATCTATCTCTTGCTTGGAGAAGGGTATGAATATCTGGCAGGAATCAACTGTGAGTCAGGCCATGATCCACTGATTGCGCTCCTTGGGGTGGATGTGCCCGCTGAAGCCGTGCCGTATTTCAAGGCTCATCAAGAAGATCGGCTTGTGCAGAAACAGTTCATGGAACTGTGTGAGCGCAATGATCCAACGTCCAATCGGAATCTGTGTACAGCCAAAGCCTGGATCGGTGAGGATCGGATGATCGGGGCCATGTCGGGAAGCGTGAATACCAACGGCCAGATGCATCCCGCCACGATCCACTGGCAGACAGAGACGGGGGAGCGTTATTATCTTCGCTTGATCCGCCGTGAGGTAGGCGAGGGGTGGAACAGTCATCTGCGCGGAGTAAATTTCGATGCGGATCTCACACCAGATTCGTTAACCATTGATGTGGAGCTGGATACGGCGGAAGAGATCGACGTTTATTTTGAAATCAGAGGCCCCTCCCTTCGTCAGCAGGATATTACACCAGTGTTATGGCAGTTCCCTGGACTTACGTGTACCGTGAAGGCTGAAGCACCTGAACCATCCGTGTTAATGTACGTGAATCATGCGGAGATCAACTATCGTTATGTGCCTGGGAAAACTGCAAAGAAGATGAGATTTAAACTCACCCTCCGTGAAGACAACGGATTGAGGAATAAATAGGTATATAAGATGAACTGAACATTTACACGAGAACGAAGAGTGCAGAACCGATCTGAAGAAGCGGAGCGTTCGCCTGAAAGCTTTCTGCAAGAAAGCTGCATCGGAAGCATAAGCTATCACCGGATTTTTCCCTTTGGAGAAGGGGATCAAAAAAATCTGGGGATAACAGCGATCAGAAGATGGTACTGCAATTGGAGTGATCTAGTATAAAGTGTATTGGTTCAACTTATATAGATAGAGATAAATGGAATATGAATGGGCGATAGAATGAGAGACAGGAGGACCAATGATGTATACGGACAAACAGGAATATTCGTTCTCAACATGTTGGAATATCAAACGTCATACGACCGGACAAGGCATGATCGAGGAGATCAAGTCTCTTGGATTCAAACAAGTTGAGCTGAATTATAACGTTACGGAAGAGATGCTGCAGACGATAGAACCGATGATTGAACGGGGCGAGATCGGTGTATCCAGTGTGCATAATACATTCCCGCATGTGGCTGATCCCGACTATGGGACGGATTCCGTCCTGCTTGGGTTCGATGATGAACCGCGCCGCAAACGGGCGATTGAGCTGTTACTTCGCTCAGCCGAGTACGCACATCGTTATGGGGCCAAGGCTGTCGTTGTACATCCCGGTGAGGTTCCGTTTGAATATAATATAGATGAAGCGTTGAAAAAGATATACCACGATCAAGGACCGGATTCACCAGCATATCAATCTTTATGGCAAGAGATGCTGGAGAAGCGGGAAGATGGCAGCGCACATTACCTGAGCCTTATTCAGGAGAGTCTGGAAGAGGTATGTAACTTGTCGGAGCAGCGGGGATACGGGGTGAATTTCGGTATTGAGACCCGTTCACGCTGTTATCAGATGCCGACTTTGCACGAAGCGGGAACGATTATTGGACAAATGAAGGGCGCACCGCTTGGTCTTTGGTACGATATTGGTCACGGCATGATGATGGATCGAATGGGGCTGTACGATAATGTACGTGAGGCTAACGCGTTGATTGATCACGTGGTTGGCGTGCATATTCATGAAACCGTAGGGTTATCAGATCATTGGTGTCCATACATCCATAGTAAAGACATGACCTTTTTTGATTCGTTTTTGGATATTATCGACCGTTCTCCGGTGAAAGTATATGAGCTGAAAGCCGCGTGCACACCGGAAGAGATTGATGAAAGTCACGGAATGATTAAGTCTCGCATTGCTGAACGTCAAGCGGCACGTCAGCGCGGGTAAAGGAGCAGACGTATCAAGCATGAATGCTCCTTATAGGAAAACCTCATAGTAAAGTAAATCAACAAATAGAGCGGTTCAGAACAAACCTCAGGTTGTATTACAGGGTGTTCTGCCGCTCTTTTGTTGTTCTTTTAAAGTGGTACATGTTTTACCGTTTCTCAGGGAGTGTTACGTCACCGAGAATCCCTGCCTGATAGCCTTTGACTACAGCACCAACTCTGGACTTCACACCAAATTTCTGCGTAATAGAAGTTATATGATACTCCACTGTACGTGGACTGATCGCCAGATCCTGTGCAATCTCCTTGTTGGTCATCTCCAGTGCAATGCGGTTAAGCACTTCCCGTTCAGTTGCTGTGAGGGATTGCTCAAGATTAGGAGATAACATTTTCTCTGGAATAAGCACATGACCCAACATACTTTGGTGGATGGCGTTGATAATCTGTCCATACGTTGCTTGCTTTGACAAGTAGGCATGAACGCCCAGATCATAAGCTTTTAACTGGAATTCGTGATAGTTGTATCCGGATAGCAGTATAATTTTGACGGATAACCCGTATTGATCTTTCAATCTTCTCACAACCTCGAACCCGTCAAGCTGGGGCATGCGGATATCCATCACAACAACATCTGGTCGCAACGCCTCTACTTCGGATAAAAAAAGCAATGGATCGCTGAATGTTTTTATTACCTGTATGCCGGGTTCGCGGTTTAAGCGGTTGTTGAGACCTTCCATGACCAGGGGGTGATCATCAAGCAGTACGACTGTAATGGGTTCGCTCATTGTTCAGTTGCTCCTTTGGTTAAAGGCAAACGGATGTTGATTGAGGTTCCTTTGCCAAGGCTGGAATGTATGGTGAATTCTCCACCGAGATGCTGAATGCTGCTTTGTATGGATATCAAACCGAAGTGCCCTGTTGCAGTATCAAATGTGGTATGAACATTAAACCCCAAGCCGTCATCCTCTACTTGGAGAATCAAGTCAGTATCCCTTGTATGTACCTGAATGGAGCAGAACGACGCCTGTGCGTGCTTCATCACATTCATAATGAGTTCGCGGACCGTCCGAAAGACGGTGGACTTCAGAGGTTCGTGCTTCAACTCTTCAGAGAGGGCGTTGTAGTTTAGTTCCATTCTGATGCCACTTTGCATTTGAAGTGTACGGATGAGCCATTGCAACGCTTCCTCAAGATCACTTCGATCCATAATATGAGGGTAGAGATCATCGCACAATTGACGTATATCTCTCTGGGAAGCATACAGGCACTCCAGCCAAACAGCCGTTTGATCCTTATGCGTATCTCCGGTATCGTGTAATTCCTCCAAATCACGAGACAGGAAAATCAGGTTTTGAAGCAGTTGATCATGAAGGAAATAAGAGGTTTTCATACGCTCTGCCTGTTGGGCTTCCATCATAATATCATTGAACTGCCGATGACGGCGTATCTGGTATTCATGAAGAGCTGTCTGGTCTACACGGTATTCATATCGCTTCTGCAGATCGGATAAGAGTCTCCCATTGACGAGCATTCGAATTGCTTCCAGCCTGCCTTGATCAATGATATCCTGCTCTTCTGCTGAAAAAAGGGTGCGATTTTCTTTGTGACCGATGCCCAAAAATCCTATCGTCTCCGTAGTGGGTTCACCTGATAGCTCCCAAACCTGTGCCAATTCATATTTTTGTCGTAAAACTTCAATATCCAAAATCTGGTTATCTATATTCTGAATGGAAGCAAAAATCCCTGTGCCTTCCTGAGAATATCTGTGTTTATCATCAATCCATATGAGAATTACACCTTCAATATCCAGCATCTTGTGGAACATCTCGGCAAACACGTGAATCATGTCCCGCATGTTTTGCTGCTCAGCCATTCGCACAGTCAACCGCAGTTGCTGGTGTTCCAGCCAGTCTTTGTTAAGTTTGTTTTTCTTGCGTGAGCGTGTGAGCGTGTACTGATACACCCAAGTGATCAGCAAAAACGAGACAAACAGCAAGCTGATATGAATTAACGAATGCAGGTGAGAAGCAGCCAGAAACAGTAAAAATGCGATTAAAGCATATAGTCCATGAATCATCAATCTTGGCATAACCAGTTTGAGGTCAAGCATACTCCGTTGTACAAGTACATAAGTGAACATCCATGATAAAGGCAGAAATCCAATTAATGTGTACTCTACAGGCAATAACGGTTCACCTTGAAGCAGGGTTGGAATAGCAAAACAGATGATGAAGGGAATCAGGCTGACAATAATTCCTGTTAACATGAGCAATAGCTGGTTCTGCTCCTTGCGATTGTAGCTTTTACGATTAACCCATGTCATCCAGATTAAGATCAGAAGGGTTGCACAAAGAATAAAGTTGAGCAGATTGGTTGGACCAGACGGTGCAACAGGAGTACTGACGGTAGTAATGCCTTGATTGATCTGAATATCGGTCATCATCCACTGCTTGATGTACAGAAAGGCAAGGCCAGTAGAGTAGGCAATCGCAATACATCTGCTGATGATTAATAACCATCGAAAACGATGCAGACGGGTACGGAATACAAAAGACACATAAAAAGCAGTTAGACAGTAAGGTAACCATGCCGCACAAAAGGCCAGAATATAATTGGATAAAGGCAACTGGGATGTGTATATCGTCAGTATACATATGGCCATGGACAGGTTAAGGAGGTAGAACAGGCGCATCACTCGTGAACCGGGTTGGTTAAAGAAGGCATAGGTTCCGGTCAACAATAGCAATAATTCTACTATGGATGAGAAGCCGATGTTGAACCATTCACGTGGTCCAGGCTTCATGGTATGTTCGGATGCCTGACCGTGAGAATTCTCAACGTCGATGATGTAGGCTTCAGTCACTAAGAATACACCTTTTTGATGGAGTAACCGGACTCCTCCTTTGGGTTCCAAGGAGATAACGGTGTCACCTGATCTAATCCCGGATGTATAAGCTAAACCTTGCGGATCTACATCATGTACTGCCCAAGAATTGGAGGCATTTGGTGTCAACGAAAGTCCGATATAAGGATTCATAAATGAAGAGATATGGATATACGTGGCTGTCAGTATAAAGCACAACATCGTTACAAACCATACGAAATTAAATTTAGTTTTCATGAATCTATGTAATGAGAGTTTTAGTCGCATGGTAAAATCATCCGTTCTTATAAAATGCATCGTTGGTAAAATGAAGTGGAAAAACAAGCCATGTAGCAATGACATGGCTTGCCGAGCATCACTCTATGTTAATGTAGCAGAGTGCCTAACATTTTGTACATCAAAACTGATGATTCCTGCCTCAGCATAGGTTGCTTCGATCTATAATCCACAGCACCGGTGCTGGATACAGATACTTCCGGACCGTAGAGACCTAGAGCAACCACAAACTGGACACCTTCTTCAGCCCAACGATCCTGTGAACCGATGAGATCGGCAGTTACGGCAGGTGCGCCAAGGAGTTGTTGTGCCGTTCTCGATATGATCACCGCGGCCTCTTGCCTTGTTATGGCTTGGTCAGGATGGAACAATCCACGAGTATTACCTTGCACAATACCCAGTTCAAGAGCGGTTTGAATGTAGGCGGCGTAGGGACTTGATTGGGTATCTTTAAATTTTGGTGATTGAGCTGAAATGGACATTCCGCTTATGCCCACAACCTGTGTTACAAACTCCCCACGACTAACAGGCTTCTCTGGTTCAAATAGGGATTGATCCTGTGGATACAGGCCAATCTGTGTTAAACGATAGATGTACGGAGCATAGGGATGGTCTTCTGGCACATCTTCATAAGGTTTGGCTTCTGGCAATTTCTCGGACCAGCTATCTGACTTGTTGTAATAGAAATACGTGATTTCACCTGACTGATTTTTTTTGAAACCAGCGAGCTTGCCTTCCTCATCCATGAACAACATGTCCTTAACGGGTGTTAAAGTGTGAGTGCCATAAGCATCTATAACCTGAAGACCTTTCTCTGTTGCTGTAATATCATACAACCATGCAGGCAAACGGATATCCCGATATAGTCCCTCGTAGGAATGGAGTGAAGACTCGGGTACGCTATAATTGACATCTTGGACCTCATTACTCGGATAAAAATGATCCATAAATGCTTGAAAAAGCGCTTCTCGCAGATCTGGTCCATCACTGTTGGAGACGATAAATAGTCCAGTCTTCTCGTTAGGCAACAGCCACAGATTGGAGTGGAATCCGTCCAGATCGCCTGCTTTACTCACGACTTTCCGTCCATGATTATACTGCGAATAGGTGGATTCGAATCCGTAACCTGTTCCAGGTATATCCGGGTGTATGGACACATACAGCGTTTGCATTGCTTGGACGGATGACGGTTCTAGTATACGTGCACCCTGGTACGAACCTTGATTGAGCTGAGCAAGCATAAAGTGAGCCATATCCCGTCCAGTTGTAATTAATCCGCCCTCAGGGGAGCTGTCCGGTATATTGGGATATTGCGGAAGCTCCTGTCCTTCAGCGCCATAAGGAGTTGCGAGTTTACTCAGTGTGTCTTTGCTTAGTGTAAAATGGCTATCCGACATATCAAGTGGGTTGAATATATGCTGTTGTACATAAGTCTCAAACGGAAGTTTGGACTGTTTCTGAACAATGTAGCCCAAGAGTGCATAACCGTAATTGTCATAACGGAAAACTTCTCCTGGATTGCGAACAACGGACGGTTTGTTGTCCTGGATGAATTGCTCAAGCGGATAAGAATGATTCAACTCCCTGGGTATAGCTGCTGCATCTGTGAAATCAAACCCGCTGGTGTGGGTCATCAGATGATCCAATGTTAACGCTGTTCCGGTATGGTTGGTCAGATTAAGACCATCTGTGTATGCGCTGATATCCTGATTAAGTTTTACGTTACCTTGCTCGGTCAATTGCATAATAGCGGTTGCTGTCAGCGTTTTGGAGATGGAGGCTACACGGAATAGAGTGGAGTCGGCGTCGACGGGGATTTGTTTTTCCACATTGGCATAACCATATCCTTTATTCAAAACGATCTGTTGATCGTGAACAACGGTGACTACCGCACCTTTCAGAGCAGACTTCACTTCAGGTTGGGCGAAGAATTGATTGATGAACGATTCAGTTTCCTGAGGGCTTACCTGAGGAAGAGGGAGACTGCTCTCTGCCGATACACTGGTTATTGTGGTGAAACTCAGAGATGCCACCAGGAGGATGTTGGCTACGGCACGTTTCCAATTAGGATTTGATTTGTAGCTGTGTTGTTGTTGTCGAGTTGGACATGTTGCTACATGAGATTTCATGAAATTCTCCTTTGAGTTGAGATATGTTTGTTCTCTTACAGTTAAGTACATCTATAATCTATCAGTTCGAATGTAATGGCGATTCCGTAGTACGCACTTATTATGGCAGGACTACCGCAAACCTTTTTGCGTGATCCCGCAATTGTTGAGGATGAAGAGTGAGTTTTGAGTGAGTTTTGAATGATCTTAAATATATGAAAAGAGGTATTTGTCATGATGGACCCAATGGGGGTCTCGACAAATACCTCTTTTTGTTTTGTCTTCTTATTTTCCATGCAAAGCGACATCGTGCAGAGGAATTGGGACGTAGATTTTATAAAACTACGCGTACATCCGTCGTTCAAGTTCAGCATAGGCAATCGCAGGATCATCACTGGAATTATCAATATAAGCGACGGATGAAGCAGGGAGGGGCCAGGCTATTTCTTTACGGACGAGAGAAGCTGTGAAGGCATCCCAGTTGGCTAACTTCCATTCATCTAGTGGGGATTGTCTTGCTGAGATCCGTTTGTGATACAACGCTTCATTCTCAAGATAAATATAGGCCACACGAACATCCGTATCATCCAGAGTATGTCCAATTCGTTCAAGTTCCTGAGCAATCCAATCCGGGGTACCGATTTCCTTGGTAAATGGCCCCACAACAATCGTATCGATACCCAACTGAACGTTATCCAGAGCGGCGTCCATCGTAATGCGGTACCCAAGATCACGGCACAACCTTTTGTATTCAGGCGAATCTCGGTCGGAAGGATCAAGTCCCTGAAGGGTCATGATCGCCTCAGCCGCGGGACGAAGCAAAATATCCATATCAAAGAAAGCAGCTTTATGTTTACGGGAAAGGGCTGTGGCAAGGGTGGACTTGCCACTTCCGGCCCCGCCGAGAAAGAAAATCAGTTTGCTCATGAATGTAATGCCTCCTTAGTATGGTGCAAGTGCGTGTAAGATGTGAGCTAATATCATTTGCTTATTTTAGCACAATCCATAACAATCTCACTTCATCACCTGCGAAGGAAACCAGATATGACGCAGGTTCACCCAGCCCTGGCTGTTGAAAGATAGACCACGTACCGAAGGCAGATAAGCGGTTTCTACCGGTTTTTCGGATAAATGGAACAGTAAATTCTGACCAACCAAAAATTGCTCAATGCGGTCTAATTCACGAGTTCGATCCGCAGCGATGTGAGAGGCGACGATGGTTTGCAAGATCTCATGGATCGTTATACGAGTAGAATCTTCCAGATGCTCAGACAACGTGGAGTAAAGATCATACCTGCGCAGTTCTTCGTCCCTGTCCCGAATGAGAGAGAAGAGAATCAGATCAGATTCCAACCTCAAGTTTCCTTTGAACTGCTCCATCGTAGCAGTACGGACGGTACAGGAGAAACCGCACAGCTCCAGTATGGACGCCAGATGTTGGGCATCCCTGCGATACTGTGGGATGGTCGCAATTTGCAGTGAGATGGGAGTAGACGAAGTAAGTCGTTTAGTAATATCTCTAAATCCCTCCGGGTCAACCATTCCGGTATTCACCGCACTAAAATCAGTCTCCACGACCTCAGAGTCATCGGCACGTCCGTCATCTCTATACATTCCAGCAAGGCATAACTGAAGGTGTGCTCTTACTTCCGGATCGTTTAACGGTCCGGTTTTTTGTGTATTACACGTGAGTAATTTATGAACCAGTACACCTGCACTAATCTGTGTCCATTCTGCACCCGCAGACGAAGACGGATTATGAACAAGATGAAAGAACGGAGTTTCGATATCTTGGCTATCGTCCATTTTTGCCGAGGCACTCCACGGAATCTGCAGAATATCCACCCGGTCCATATGTGCTCTACCCTGAAAATATGATGAAAAGGCTTCAAGTCTGCACAAGTGATCATCCCAAGCGGTGACCTTGAACGGTCCCGTCCCAACAGGTTTTTGCATCCCATGTACATCACCCGAATGCTTCATCTTATGTTCGTTTGTTCCTGGTGAGGGTACAATCGCCGCACGACTTGTTGTCAGGAAGGACAAAAACAATTCATGAGGATTTTTAAGCTGGAAACACACGGTTAAGGAATCGACCGCTTCAATAGATAGAATCTGTTTACTTACATCACGGTACAGTGTCCGGCGATCTGTAGATTGCAGCCGTTCAAACGTATGAACAATATCATGGGCTGTCAACAACTGACCATCGTGAAATGTAATACCTTTTCGCAAATAAAAGATCCAGGTCTTTCGGTCTACACTGACATCCCAGGTATGAGCGAGACATGGGAGGATCTCTCCCTGTTCACCCCGCTGAACCAACCCGTCAAAGACATGGCTGGTAACAAAGGATTCAGCTAATAGATTAATGAACAGCGGATCAAGGGCATGAAGCTGTTGGCGCAGGGGCAACCGAAGCGTATCAATCTGCTCATTATTGGTGCCGGCTTCCGTATGATGTCCTGAATACCCAAGCAACCACTGGTTTAGATGATCCTGCATGATTGTTGAACTGGAGAATGCGCTCACCTGCTCGGCAGCTTCCTGTAACTCCCGGCGATTCATGGCCTGCATCATATATTCTGCGGCGATTTGATCAGCCGGAACAAGCAAGGTCAGTGAAGAACGCCGACCCCGGCCACGCTGGGAAACCCAACGAATCCAATCATGGGCAACCATCTTTTTGACAATCGTTAACGTATTGCGGTGTGTACAATTTAGCAACTCAGCGAGATCGGCGAGTGTAAGTTCATGTTCTGCATGGTGACCGTAATGACGATGTAACAGCAGATATTGCTGATGTAATTTCAAGTGTTGATTCCCTCCTGGAGGTGAACTCTGACGTATTCCTCTAAAATAAGAAGTTTTGTCGATTTTAATTTCTATTTATATTCCTATTTTATCATCTAGAATATAGCATAGAAAGGTTAATGGAGGTTTTTCCCATGATTGATAAAATAATGGCTTCACCGCAACGCGCTCTAATCACGCTACTGTCTGCATGGATGCTGGCGATCATTCACCAGTATTTATTCTATGGTAATGAGATTGGCGTATCGTATCCTATCTTTGTAATTCTCTTTTATGTGTTCATGTATCTGTTTGCACGGGATCGCATGAGGTCTTTCAAGTTCATTGATGCTTTTGTAGCGGCTGTAGTGCTATTGTTGTCGCTAACGTTTCTGTTATACGACAATGAACTGCTGTATGTTCTTAATTTTCTGGTCATACCTGGCGTAGTTATCTTACATATGACGTATCTGATGGGCAGAAAACAGAAGCAGTGGTGGGAGATTGGTTTGATTGGTACGGCTATTGACCACATGCTGCCTCAAGCCATACGTCATTGGGGGACTGTTGCCGCCATTGCTGTGAGAGCAGGTGGGCGTGGCATGGGCAAATCCCAGAAAACAGTTGTTTTCAAAGTACTCATTGGTCTTGTGGCGTCCTTGCCTATCCTCATTGTAGTCGTTGCATTACTTTCCTCCGCTGACGGGGTCTTTAATCAGTATTTAGCCGGTTTTCCGGAGTGGCTGAATCAATTGGCTTTTACTCCAGGGATACCGAGAATCATCTGGATTGTCATCGCAGGTATATTGCTGTTTGGTTATGTATGGGGATTTGTACAGCCAATGCAATATGAGGCAGAGAAGAGAGCGAACGCACATTGGAAAAATGGAGTAGCATCCACGGTTGATAAGCGTGATCAGACCTATATATTCTCTCCTGTGGACCCGGCCACTGAAGTTCAGGTTACCAATAAGATTACACCCGAGCCCGAACGCACTCCGGTTCATCGGGAACCATTCAGATTGGACCCCATCATTGTGGGGACGATGCTGATTGTCATTAACTGTGTGTACGTTTTGTTTGTACTTGTACAGTTTTCGTATCTGTTTGGTGCAGGAGAGGGGCATCTTCCGGTAGATCTGTCTTACGCAGACTATGCAAGAAGTGGATTCGCAGAGTTAATTCTCGTCACAGGTATTAACTTCTTTATTCTTATTGTTGCTTTGCAGTATACCCGTTCGAGTGGCAAAGCGGGTTCCATCGTACATCAGGTACTTCTCCTGATTCTGGTCAGTTGTTCAGCAATTATGTTGTATTCCGCGTTTATGCGCCTAAATCTGTATGAGCAGGCATATGGATATACGTACATCCGCTTCCTGGTACACGCATTCATGATCTTCCTCGCACTCCTGTTGCTGATTGCTGGCCTTCGTATACGGTACACGTCAATACCGCTGATCCGCTGGTATATTGTGCTTGCGCTCACTGCATATGTTGCTATCAATTATGTGGGCATGGATAAACGGATTGCCGAGCTGAATATTGAACGTTATCATCAGACTGGCAATATTGATGCAACCTATCTGGCAAGTCTGTCGGCAGATGCAGTTCCGTTACTTCGAGAGTTTGCTCAGGAGGAGTATCCGGATCTTAAGAGGGAAATGCTGGAACGTCAAGCCTACCTGGACGAGGATGCATCAGATCGTTCATGGCCTTCTTATAACGTGGCGAGACACCGAGCTGAGCTAGAAATGTCCAAATTGAGAACGGAATAGCTGAATAGTAGTTGTTTTCACGTACGGATTTATGCAAAAACAATATGTAAGTGTTATAATATAAAAACTAACCTATAAAGGGGGTGAATCCCTTGTTTGAACTGCAGGAGTTATTACCATATTTATTCTCGATTGGACTCATCTTCACCGTCAGTTATGCCTATATTGCCCATCTTCATTGTGGCATGACAGAGTACTGGATGGAAGGTGGCGCCGGTGGTGGACTTGAACCTGTACTTCCCGCCCTGTGTTTGGACAGACAGCACAGACAGGAAGACTGGAGCCGCATGATTAGACGAAGAGAAGCGCCCGATGAAGATGAACCAGATTGTCATTCCTCGTTGAACGATTGGTCAACAAATCAACGAGGAGGATATATATGGAACATAAGACCAACAAGGGATTCACTTTTACTTCGGGCAAGGGACGGATCTATGGCCTGATTGTCATTTTGTTTGCAGTCATGCTGCTTGCCGGATGCAGCAACAACGTGTCGGAGATTACTTCATCGACACCGGGATTTTTTAATCACTACATTGTATTTCCACTGTCGTATCTGATTCAGCATATTGCCACCATATTTAGCGGAAGCTACGGGGTCGCGATTATCGTGATTACGCTGGTCATTCGTTTAGCATTGTTGCCCTTGATGATGCGTCAAGCCAAGTCCCAGCAGGGAACACGAGTCATCATGAACGCCATGAAACCCGAGATGGATGCGCTCAAGAAAAAATATGAAGGCAAAAATGATCCTGCTGATAAGCAAAAGATGTCTCAGGAAACGATGGAGCTATACAAGAAACATAAGTTCAATCCGCTGAACATTGGTTGCTTGCCGATGCTCATTCAGCTGCCTATACTTTCAGGTATTTACACAGCCATCCGACTTACACCGGAGTTGTCCTCCCACTCGTTCCTGTGGTTCAAACTGGGAGCGCCGGACTACGTACTCGCTGTGGTGGTTGCGGTCATATATCTGATTCAAGCCAAGGTATCACAAGCCAATATGGCGCCTGAGCAGCGAAAACAGTTCGCCATTATGGGTTATCTCTCCCCATTGATGATGGCATTCTTTTCTCTTACAGCTCCGGCAGCGATGCCGCTCTACTGGACCGTTGGGGGTTCGTTCCTGGTACTACAGACATTATTGTTCCGTAAAATGTACCCGGTGGAACACCCACAGGAGCCTGTGGTTGTGGAAGTAAGTAAGAAAAAGAATAAAAAATCCAGCTCCGCCAAACCTTCTCGGAAACCTGCAAAGTCTTAATAAACTTGGTCGCAGGTGACAAGAGAAACATGGTGACTACGTAATCTTGTTAAATACAATAAACATAATGAAGAAGCCTGATCCATATGGATCAGGCTTCTTTTTTGTACTATCAGGTGTTCCTTTTTAGTTTTTTACGAAAGCGGATGGAAAGCATAACGTCCACTGCCTGTTCCCCAATATCACTTAATGATATATACTTACCTGATCAAATGTGATATTGATAATCAATATCAATTATTAAGTGATGTATACATTGGAAAAAGTGAAACGAGGAGTGCGGGTAGATGCAAGAGGAAGAAGCAAGACAGGGATTTACACCAGAGATGATTGATATGATGGCCAGTATCTGGACACGTTCGATCATTACATTAATAGATGTACGCTTTCAGAATGTAGCGTCACAATACCCGTTGGAGCAATATAAAATGCCTAGTAGCATGTTTATCTATGCATATGGGGGAGAAGCGCAAATCCAACTGAATGAAACCACATTTGCAATGGAACGCTTCGGTTTAGTTCACGGCGGGAAGGGGAGCCTGCTCAGTATTACGCCTAAAGAGGAGATGGTGAAGACCTTTATGGTGTTTTATAGAGCAGAATCACCTCTCTTTTTCAAGAAACATCTGCAACAATTACTGGAGCAAGTAAATCCATTTGTTCAACAGTTTGGTTATACGCCAAGTAATCCCATCTTGCTACGTGATTGGTTCCAACGAATGATGAATGGCTGGAAACGTGGCAAAGCGATGGATCAGCTACAGGCCAAAAGTTTTCTATATCAATTGATTCATGAGGTGTACAGGGATTTGGAGGGTGGTGAGATTCGGTATCTCCAGCCAGATCCAGCCTGTTCTGCCAAGGTATATCTCGATAAACATTACAGGGAGCCGATTATGTTTCAACAAATTGCCGATATGTTTGGGATCAGTGGTGGACAATTGACGCGTTTGTTCAAAAAAAGGGAAGGGATGAACTTACAGGAGTATCTCATTCAGAGAAGGATTGAAGCTGCCTGTCATGACTTGAAACATACAGAAGCGACAGTTAAAGAAATCGCAACAGGAGCTGGTTTCACAGATGAGAAAAACCTGTTCCGCATGTTTAAGAAGCATTACAAGATGACACCAAGTGATTATCGGAAAATAAACGCACTATCCATGCAGGTTGATGGTATTGATAATGATTCTCATCTCCCTTACGATGAGAGGGAACTAGCGAGTCTAGTCAAGTCTTATAGAGATGGGGAATCAACGATGTTTGGAACATTAAGAAGTAAAGAAATGATTTTGGCGGCGGCGATAAGCATGATGCTCTTATTGACGGCATGTACGTCGGGGACGCCAGCGAATAATGGGGGAACGGCAAATACAACACCTGCGCAGACACAGCAGGCGACACAACAAGAAGGGTCGGAGACAAAAGCTTCAGAAGCAGTCTCGCAGACCAGAACGATATCCACAGTTAAGGGTGATGTTGAGGTACCTAACAATCCTCAGCGAGTTGTAGTCGATTATTTGGTTGGTGATGTGGTAGCCCTAGGTGTAACTCCTTTAGGTGTTGCTAGAGCTGCACGGGGAGAGACAGAGCCTGTTTATGCTAACCAGATTACAGACTCCATAAAAGTAGCCATGGAGCCGGAAGATATCATGACGCTTGAGCCGGATCTTATCATTTTGGCATGGAGCGATGAGTCGTATGATGATTTATCCAAAATTGCCCCGACCATTTATGTTCCCTATGGTGATATGACTACAGAAGAGCGGATACAATTTATTAGCGATGTTTTGAACAAACAGGAAGAGGCTAAGGATGTCTTGAATGCTTATAACGGAAAAATCGAAGAAGCAAAGCTAGCCTTTCAGAATGCGGGCCTATCCGATGTGACAATTACGGTTGGAGAATTCAGTGATAAAAGTAACTACATAGCTGGAGCCAAGCATGCCGTTGGCGAGCTTGTTTACGATGAACTTCAATTGCAGGCACCTTCAAAAGTCCAAACGGATATTATCGATGCAGATAAATATTGGGGCGATGTCTCCATGGAAGTATTACCCGCTTACTCGGGGGATTATATGATCTTCTTAGGAGATGGGACAGTTGCTGCTGATAATGCAGTGTGGAATGCCATACCTGCTGTTCAACATGATCGGATCGTAAAGGTGGATTCTTCGCTATCTTGGTCCACCGACGTAATGACTTCCAGTGCATTGATTGATTATATTGTTAGTCAATTGCTGGCATTAGCTAAATAAGAGTTAAAACGAAATTTTAATTGAGCACTCCAAATTTTCAAACATGACCAGTCGAATTTATGGACGTTACTATCCATATTCGTTTGGATTGTCAATAGGTGATGAAAGGGAAACGAGATGAAAAGCAAGCCTGAACATAAACGCCGTGGGGCGATGAACTTCACCATGTACATGGTAGTAGGGCTTGGATTAACGGTTCTCATGTCGGCGGCATCCATTATGTTTGGTGCTGCTGATATGAGGTTAGCAACGGTATGGGAGGCTATTTTCCGATTTGATCCAATGCTCACTGAACATCAAATTATTCAAACCATGCGTCTCCCGCGTACCGTAGCTGATCTGATCGTTGGGTGCAGCCTTGCGGTATGTGGCGCTATCATGCAGGGGACAACGCGTAATCCGCTGGCCGACTCCGGGCTGATGGGGATTAGCTCTGGCGCAGCATTTGCAATTGCACTATGCCTGGCCTTTCTGCCGGGTTATTCGTATTGGCAGATGATGTTGTTCGCTTGTCTGGGAGCAGCGATCGCCACCGGTATGACTTACTTTACCGCGTCACTGGGCAATCGCGGAATGACGCCTCAGCGGCTTGTACTGGCAGGTCTATCTATTTCAATGTTGTTTGGCGCACTCAGTCAGTACTTGGCAATCAATTATGATTTGGGGCGAGCATTGACATTCTGGACGGCGGGTAGCACAGCGGGGGTCAAATGGGGAGAATTGCTGATTATCTCACCGCTCTTTGTTGGGGGTATACTGCTGGCACTGGCGCTGTCCCCTTCCGTTACATTGCTCAGTTTGGGAGATGATGTGGCAAGTGGACTCGGCATTCGTAGCGGACTGGTCAAGATTTTGTCGACAATTATTGTACTTGTACTGACTGGATTGGCTGTTGTTGTCGTTGGCCCGATTGGTTTTGTGGGTCTGATCACCCCGCATATTGTGCGATATATGGTAGGTGTCGACTATCGATACATTATTCCGGCAGCGGCTTTATATGGTGCGTTGCTGACCGTATCGGCCGATTTGGCTGGACGTTTGATCAATAAACCGTTCGAAACGCCGATTGCCATTATATTTTCTATCATTGGTGTGCCGTATTTTCTCTTCTTGGCTCGAAGACAAAGGAGGGAATATGAATGATCAAGCGGCGTTATACGATGAAACGAGGCATTATCATCAATGTAGTGCTTATGGTGCTCATCCTTGTGTTTGCGATCATTAGCATGAATTCTGGCAAAATGAATCTTTCACCGCTAGAAGTGCTGAACGTTCTCATAGGAAACGGTACCGATAAGCAAAATCTGATTGTTTTTGATTTTCGTTTGCCACGAATTGTACTTTCGATCTTGGTAGGTCTGGGAATGGGAGCGGCGGGTGTCGTGATGCAGAGTTTGCTGCGTAATGACATGGCTAGTCCGGGGACACTGGGTATTAGTTCGGGATCGGGTTTGTTTGTCCTGTTCTTTGTTGTATTCATTGCATCCACAGGCAAGAGTTCCTTTATTGCTCTGCCTCTGTTGGCTTTTGTTGGCGGACTATTGGCGGCGGGGTTGATCTTCTTATTATCGTATCGCCGCGGACGAGACATCTCGCCAATCGGTTTGATTTTGACCGGGGTCGCGCTAGGAAGCGGGTACGGGGCGCTGACGACCTTCTTGACACTCAAGCTGGATGATTCGCAGATGAACTTCATGCTGTATTGGCTGGCGGGGAGCCTATGGGGCGATGATTGGGGTTATATCTCCATACTGACACCATGGGTCTTGATCTTACTCGGCTATATTTTTTACAAGGCTCGCATATTGAATGCCCTCCATTTGGGCAATCAGACAGCACAGGGGCTTGGTGTTTCCGTGAAGCGACAGTTCTTGGGGTTGTCAATCGCTGCTGTTGCTTTATCCTCTGGCAGTGTAGCTGTGGGAGGTAGTTTCTTTTTCGTTGGATTGATCGCTCCGCATATGGCCAGAAAACTGGTCGGTCCCGATCACAAATTGCTCATTCCGGCTGCCAGCTTGGCTGGGGGACTAGTCGTGGTGTTGGCTGACACGATTACGCGCACGGTTAGCCTCGTAGGAGATGTGCCAACAGGAATCGTTATTACAGTTATTAGTGTTCCATATTTTCTTTATTTACTAGCAAAAGCCAAATAACACAATCAATAATATAGTCGGAATTTTTTGTGGAAAACGGCTTGGCAGGACTGTGCGCTGCATTTTTAAAGCAGAATGCACGATATCAAAAGTTCAAACATCGAAGTTACCCTGTATTACCGCTATGCTTTTTAAACAATAGCTATAGAAAAAGATGCCATTACGAGGATATCGTATTGGCATCTTTTGATTTTTTCTCATTTGATAGTTAATTTGATACTGGAGAATTATTCAAGATTTATATGGCAGGTTCATCCGACAGCTGAAAACGGGAAACGAAATACCAGATGAGCTCGCGACGTGAGGATACCTTGGTTTTGGCGAAAATGGATTTTAAATGATCCTGAACCGTGTAGACGGAAATATGCATCGCAGCAGCAATTTCCTTGGACGAATAGCTACGTAGCACATATCCGAGCAGTTCCCGCTCTCGACTGGATAATCCATGGCTTTCAGCGAGCAAGGGCAGTAAATCCTGTGGCATCGCCTGCTCCAAATGGATAGCAATCTGATCCGGCCCTGTAAGCTGTTGCATGAGACTAGCATGAAGTATGAGGTAACGCCCATCCGGAAGTTGGATGCAAACTTTGGAGGGTGATTCGGGAGCGATCTGAGTATCCACGACCAGTTCTGCCCGATTCTTGCGCTGCAGGTGGGAACTCACTGCACGTACCGGACGGGGCAGAACATCAGGCCCTACATGTTCCAGCATGCGCAATTGGGACAGCCAATATTGAGCGGAGGCGTTCAGGGATAAGAGCTGGAACGTGTCTGAGGTGATCAAGATTCCGGGTTCCTCGGGACTTTCACTCGTGATCTCATCGATCAGTGTCAGGCTCGTGGACCGCAGCATCGATGCAATAGAAGCGGTCCAGGACTGAATCATCCACCGCTCCTCCTCTGTAAAGACAGCACTTTCTGTCTTACGATATAGGGTCAGATATCCCCAGCAAGCGTCTCCACTGACCAATACAGCACGTAGTTCATCACCAAACCCCGCTGGCTGAAGAATGTTGATATAACGTGGGCTTTGTTCAAGCTGTGAGTTCATGGACGTATGAAGTGTAGCTGTATGCTCACCGCTGCGAATTAATTCAGCGTATTTATGTATATCTTCTTCCATGTATTCATTGATGAATAACCGATCATGAATGGCCTCAATGCCATCTTCTGTCACGGCTCCTGTGGAGAGAAGAGTCAGAGGATCAACGGTAGTGAAACAGTATGCATCGTAAGGTATAACCGTATGGATCTGCTTAAGAACAGCTTCCCGATAGGTATGTGAGGTCCAGGTTCCTTTTTCAAGAGAAGTGATAAGTCTGTGGTTCCGATCAATACGTGATGTCAACAAGATTACTCCTCTCTCTGTGCGCATATCCCAATGTTCTGGGATTGTAGGCTCGCCGTATCCTTCTATAATGAAATTAGACGAACAACGAGTCAAGTCTAACTTCAATTCAAGAGGAGTGCGGTGTCCATGAATCACAATCTATCACCGATGAGCTGGGAAACAGCAGATGTTCATCGTTACGAACAATCGATAGCCCTGAAAATTCCGGGTTATTCTCATATGCATGATCTAATGGAACGGCTGCTTTCAGCATCTTTCGCGAATAACAATGATATTCATATCCTTGTTGCCGGTGCGGGAGGGGGAAAAGAGATTGCTCTGCTCGGATCACGTCATACCGGTTGGACATTGACTGGAGTAGATCCATCACAGCCCATGCTACAACTTGCTGAGAAACGAGTCACGGAAGCAGGCATCGGTTCCAGAGTGAAACTGCAACCTGTCACGGTTGAAGAATTGCCAGAGGATATTGTATATGATGGGGCGACAAGCATGCTCATGTTACATTTCCTTCAGGGGATGGAGGCCAAGAGAACGTTTCTGACCAGCCTCGCAGCTAGACTTAAACCGGGTGCACCACTGATCATTGCGGCTGTAAATGCCGATCTTCGTTCACCTGCACATCCAATCATGATGCAAGCTTGGAAGGATCACATGTTGAGTGTGGGCGTCCTTCCTGAAGAGTGGGAGCGCTTTGCTGCTTCCCTGGGCCGTGAATCCGATCCAATATCCTCTGAAGAGATGACTCAGCTACTGACCGAATGCGGTTTCTCACATATTACACGTTACTTCGGGGCGTTCTGGGTGGAGGGGTATTATGCAATTCGAAACTAGCGTGAAGCCTATGAAAGATCAGATCTGGGTGGTTGGTGGTTATGGTCAAGTGGGGCAGATGATATGTACTCAACTGGGGAAATTGTTCCCGGGTAAAGTATGGGCTGCGGGTACACGCATGAACCGTGCGGAAGAGTTCAGCAGGTCTACAGGTGGTGCTGTGCTACCGCTTCAACTGGATGTAACAAAACCTGTGGAGCCATCCATGTTACGGCCTGTGAAGCTGGTCATCATGTGTGTGGATCAGAGCGATACCCGTTTTGTTGAAGCCTGCGCACAAGCCGGAACCGACTATATTGATATTTCTGCAAAATATGATTTTCTCGCTCAGGTTGAACAGCTCCACACCAAAATGCAACGTTCCAAATCGACCGCGATCCTCAGCGTTGGATTATCACCTGGAGTGACTAATTTGCTTGTGCGCGAAGCGACCATGCATATGGATCAGGTGGAGGAAGCAGACATTACCGTAATGCTGGGACTTGGAGAGAAGCACGGAAAAGCTGCCGTGGAGTGGACCGTTGATCAGATGAATGCCACTTACCAAGTGATGCAAAAGGGCAAACCTGCTGAGGTACAAAGTTTCGGAGATGGCAAACGTATTGATTTTGGAGCAAAACTTGGGCAGCGGAAGGCCTATCGATTTAACTTTTCGGATCAGCATGTGGTTGCTCGGACGTTACGTATTCCAACCGTATCTACCAGACTCTGTCTGGACTCCCGCTGGATCACAAGATCCATGGCAATCTCCAAACGTGCAGGGTTGTTTTCGTTGTTGCGTATCCCGTCTATTCGGAATGGAACGGTTAAGGCATTTGGCCTTATTCCTGGGGGAGAACCGATGTATGCGGTCAAGGTCGATGCCGTAGGATGGGAAAATGGTGAGCAAATCCGCGTCGAACAACTACTGGTCGGTGCAAAGGAAGCAGATGCAACAGCAGCGGTAGCTGCAGCCGTGGCAGAACGTGTGTATAAAACAGAGTTGCCACATGGTGTGTTTCATATTGAACAGTGTCTCTCTCTGCAAGACATTCAGGATGCACTTCATACGCCACTAAAGGTGACGACCAAGATCACCTAGTTTCATGTTCTTTTGCTGAGAACCTCCGATCTGCTATGATGGAACAATAATCATGGCATGAATGGAGGGAGATCATGAACTGCGTTGCTGTATTACCTTATTACAAAGTACAGAGAGAAGTGACAGGTCTCGCCCAAGAGATTGAGATGAATGCCCGCTCCATGATTCTGTATTCAGATAAAATCGTGACCAAATACCGCGAGTTCAACATCACGGAAGTGTTTGATATGTCATTTCGCCGTATGGGCGATGAAGGTGGATTTTTCTATTTGCACACAAGCACAGGAGTATATCCATATATGGTCGAAATCGACCCCAAACCTTTTATACAACATTTCAGAAAGATGACGATCCAAAAATTAAAATGACTTGACCTTGCCGTTACGTGAAGGCTTACCCTCGGATATGGAAGGAACCACAACCAATTCAGAGGAGCCGTGAATGTAATGAGTATACTGATTCAGCAAGCTACGATCCTAACGATGAAAGATGCCGATGCCCCCTTTACGGGGGATATTCGTGTTGAGGGTGATCGCATTACGCATATTGCTGAACACATTGTGCCTCACCCCCAAGATGAGATTATCGATGGACGCAATAAGGTTGCCATGCCAGGACTGATTAATGCCCACCAACATACACCGATGAGTCTGCTCCGGGGATTCTCGGATGATCTGAAGCTGATGGACTGGCTCGAACGCAAAATGTTGCCTGCCGAAGCACGGATGAACCCGGAAGACATCTATTGGGGTGCCAAGTTATCCATCGCCGAGATGATCCGTACGGGTACCACTGCTTTTGCGGATATGTATATCCATATGAACGAAATTGCAGAAGCGGTTAAACAAACGGGTATGCGGGCATCGCTTACACGTGGGATGGTATTCATGGAGGAGGATGGGGGACGCAGGTTGCAGGAAGCGATTGATCTTGTGCAACGCTGGTCTGGAGCGGCCGAGGGACGGATAACAACCATGTATGGGCCCCACTCACCCTACACTTGTCCCATGGAGCCGCTTCGTGAAGTCATTGCCATGGCTGTCACAGAGGATATCCCGCTACATATTCATCTGGCTGAGACGAAGGAAGAAGTTGTGAAGATTCGTGAGCGCTATGGCATGACACCGACAGAGTATCTGGAAGAGGCGGGAATGTTCGAACAGGCACATGTGTTGCTTGCACATGGTGTGCACCTCAATCGAAGGGACATCGGCAGATTGAAGGGCATGCGCGGCGGTGTAGCACACAATCCAGTCAGCAATCTGAAGCTGGGCTGTGGAATTGCTCCAATTACCGAGATGTTGGCTCAGGGAATTAACGTTGGAATCGGAACGGATGGAGCGGGAAGTGCCACAACCGTGGATATGTTCGAGGAGATCAAAGCCGCGACCTGGCTGCAAAAGCTGGACTATAGCGATCCCACTCGCTTGCCAGCCAAGGACGTACTAAGCATGGCTACACGCGGAAGTGCTAGTCTGCTTGGTCTACAGGATGACGTAGGGATGCTTGAGGTGGGGCGCAAAGCTGATCTGATCCTGATCGATCTGGCGAAACCACATCTTCAACCGGTACATGAGGTAGAATCGTTACTGGCTTACAGCGTAAATGGGGCGGACGTGGACACCACGATCGTGAATGGCCAGATCCTCATGAGAGGCAGAAAGCTGCTCACGATCGATGAGGATGAACTTTACCGTGAGGTGAAGGTTAGAGCCAAACGGATTGTTGAGGGAATTTAATTTTAGGTGAATATGATCCGAACTGGAAAATGATTTGTGTTCAAAACGCTATGGAGGCATACTCCATAGCGTTTTTTGTCGAATTGCAACTGGAAGTAGTTCCATGGTCCTGTTCAGAATCGGTTCAGAATGACTCGTTATACTGAGCATGTAGTTGTTCAAATTTGAAATGTATACGAGGAGGAACATGAATTGAAGGGGAAACAAAACAAAAAACGGCTTAAGCCGATATTGAAAAAAAGCATGTTGACTGCGCTCGGATTGGGCATTGCATTGCCTATAGGTGGAACGCTCCCGCAGGCTAACGCAGGAGTCATTGGTCCGGAGATTAAGATTTCACAACCTGTTCTTAACGATGGCATTAACTGGTTAAGTTATTCATCGGCACAAGATAATCCTTCTTTTGTGCCCGAAGTGCCTATTGAGGTAACCACCAATAATATCATCAGAATCAATCTAAGTACACAATTTCGATCCGATGAGTATAGCCCGCCTACAGCCAGCTCAAGTGATAACAGCATCGCTGAGGCGTATGTAGAAACGAGACAGGATGAGAATATGACAACGCCTGTCAGTACATTGGTGGTTATTCCTCGCCAAAGCGGCAAAATCAACATCGAATTGAAAGCGAATTATATGATCTCTGGTGCACCAGAGACTGTTACGGATAACATTGAACTTTACATTAGTAAAAAAGGGGATGTAAATGCAGACGGAAAAGTGAATTCTTTGGATGCCGTAGACCTTTTCAATTATATTCGTAACATGATGACTCGCCGCAGCTTTTCTTATGTAGAGATGAACCGAATGGATGTAGATCGTAATACGGAACCCACTCTGGGGGACATGGATGCTTTGTTAATAGGATACAAAGGCAAAACACTTGGTGGAAAAAACAATGACTATGTGTTGACCTTTAAGCAAGTAGATGATGCGCCGTATGTACTAAATGGTGAATTGAAGAATGCCATGTTAATTGGAAATGAAATTGGCGTTAGTCATTATATAATGGATATTGATTACAATGATTACATTAATACTCCTTCTTACCAGTGGTACCGCGCAACAGAAGCTTCGAGAGAAGATATGGTGCCAATCGAGGGGGAAACAGGAGCAAAGTATACCGTTAAAGATGAGGACGAAGGTTATTATCTTGTGCTCAAAGTTATTACTCAGTCCACTTGGGACTCGAATACGGAGCCTAGAAAAGTATACATTGTTGGAAAAGAAAAAATACAACGCCTTGATTAATTCATATTTTTTATTTTAGATAACGAATAACAATACATTTTCTATCTTTACCATACGATCTATCAATTGATACAGACATGGAGGCTATCACATGTTTCAACCGAAAAAGAAACGTCCTAGAATCAGAAAAACAATGTCAGGTCTGATCGCACTGACATTACTCTCTTCACTCATATTGCCAAATGTAGCTGGAGCAGAACCGGTAGAACCATCACAAGTACAATTTGCAAATGTGAGCGTACAGGCAGGGCAGACCGTTCATGTACCTGTTGCATTGAAGAAGTCCTATTTCGGGGTGAAAGCTTATAATATGCAGATTGATTATGATACGTCTGCACTGGAAATTGTTCGGATCACGCCTAAATCTGTCAACGTCATCAGCACATCCCCAAATGAAGATGGTGTAGCAGACTTCCAGTACCAAATTAATAATGCGGAAGGCTGGGTACGTATCATCTGGGTTGATTTTACTGGGGGTGACCACTCAATTGTAGATGAAACCCAATTATTTGATATGGAAATCAAAGCCAAAAGTAATGCGGCGCCTGGAACGAAACAGCTATCCGTAGATCAAACTGATTCAGAACATTGGCATTTTACAAATGTAGAACACAATAGTGGCGCTCAGTTGTTTGGTGGAACAATCACAATTACAGCAGCAAACTCAGGTGGCGACAATTCTGGTTCGACACCTACACCGAATCCTGGTAACTCTTCAGGTGGAGGAGGAGGAAGTGTATCACCAACTTCACCAGTCGTTACCCCAGTTCCATCGACTCCGGCGGTTACTAAAGGTGTAGACATCTATGTGAACGGTCAGAAACAGGAACAGTCTGCTACGGCTAGCACATCAACGGTAAACAATCAGGTTACCACTACTGTTCACGTGGATAATGACAAAGTCATCAATCAGGTTGGAAGTGGACTAAAAACGCTTCTGCTACCTATTACAGGTACTGGCAAGGGTGCGGTCGTTGGTGAACTGAACGGCAAGTTGGTCAAAACAATGGAAGGAAGTAATGCCGAAGTTGTCATTCAGACTGATAGCGGTACGTACACACTTCCAGCTAACCAGATTCAAGTGGATCAGATTCTGAACCAATTCGGAAGCACGGTTCCATTGGAAGATATCACAATCCAAATCGCTATTGTGCCTAGTGCCACATCTAAACAAACAGCAATTCAGGCTGCAGCGGGTAAGCTGGAGAACACAACGGTGATCGCAGCTCCGATTGATTTTGAAGTAAAAGCGATCTGGAATGGACAGCAAGTTAATGTAGATCGTTTCAACTCTTATGTAGAGCGCTCCATTACTTTGCCAGAAGGTGTCGATGGTTCAAAGACCACGACAGGAGTTGTGCTTCAGCCAGATGGCAGCCTTCTGCATGTACCGACAAAGGTTATCAAAGGTAACGTGCAAGATTCTGCTATTATTAACAGCTTGACGAACAGCACTTACGCTCTGATCTATCATCCGGCAACATTCAGCGATGTATCAAGTCACTGGAGTCGGGATGACGTACAGGATCTGGCATCCCGTCTGATCGTACAAGGTACCGGTGAGAGCGTGTTTGCGCCAGACCGGAGTATTACACGGGCAGAGTTTACGGCTGTTCTGTTAAGAGGTTTGGGGCTCCACTCCCCGCGCAGTACAGAAGCGACATCGTTCACAGATGTGAAGACTGGCAGCTGGTATGAGGATGAGGTTCAGACGGCTGTGTCCTACGGCCTAATCTCAGGTTATGCTGACGACAGCTTCCGTCCGAATAGCGAAATTTCTCGTGCTGAAGCGCTGACTATTGTGTCACGTGCGATGAAACTGGTCGGTCTGGCACAGGCCGACGCGTCAGAGACAACAAGTCTGCTTAGCACATACAGCGATAGCGCTAAAGTACAGGCTTGGGCAGCAGAGCCAGTTGCATCGGCGATTAAACAAGAGCTGGTACAAGGTACTGATGGCAAACTGATGTCAGATGCAGACATTAGTCGTGCGCAGTCGGCAGCGATTGTGAAAAGGCTGCTGGCAAAAGCGGGATTAATCTAATCAAATTTGGACACCTACACTTACTTGAAATGATTTGTTTCAAGCAAGCTGTAGGTGTTTTTTTGTATATAGTTCTTTTGAACAACCTCTTGTAGGTGCGATGGTCCAGTTCATTATCAGTTCATACTGATTTGTTACGATATGAACATCAAATAGATAGATATCGTGCATGATCAGGAGAGGAAGAGATCCATATGAAAATACTAGAAGTTAAAAATGTGAAGAAATCATACACCTTATATGGAAAAGAAAAAGTTCCCGTACTCCACGGTTTGAACTTAAGTTTTGAGACAGGGGAATTTGTCTCCATCCTCGGCGAATCTGGCTGTGGTAAGTCGACACTGATGAATATCATTGGTGGCATGGACTCCGATTATGAAGGGGACGTCGTTGTTCGTGGCAAGAACTTAAGTTCCATGACCGAGAAAGAAATGGATGATTATCGGAAGAATAATATCGGCTTTGTCTTTCAAAATTTCAATCTGATCCCGCATCTGTCTGTCCTCGAAAATGTAACGATTGCGATGCAAATGACAGATACGAATGAGAAGGATCGCAATAAACGTGCCGTTGATATTTTGACAGAGGTCGGACTGAAGGATCATCTGAACAAACGTCCCAACCAGTTATCTGGCGGTCAGAAGCAACGGGTTTCCATCGCACGGGCATTATCCAACAATCCGGATATTATTCTTGCAGATGAACCGACGGGTGCTCTGGATAGGGAAAACGGAGATCAAATCCTCGCTCTGCTCGACAGTATAGCCAAGAAGGGAATGCTGGTGATTGCCGTAACTCACTCGCAGAAAGTCGCTGACTCCGGTACACGGATTGTGAAGGTTGAAGAGGGGCGTATTAGTGATGATATTCACCTGAAAGATCCTTCTACGGCTGTTTACGAGAGTGGTCAGGATTCTTCCCGTAGCCTGAGCTTGCTTGCTTCATTTAAGATGGCACTTAAAAATATGAAACTCAACGGCAAGCGTAATGTATTGGTAGCATTGGGTGGATCTATAGGTATATTAAGTGTACTCCTGATGCTCTCCTTGGGGAATGGTATATCAACGTATATGAATGACGAAATCAATTCAAGTATGGACCCTTTGCTTGTGGATATAACAAAGCCGAGTGAAGAAGCCAAGGACATGCAAGGTCCCGAGGCCTTGATGGCACCAGGTGAACCGTTCACCGAAGCTGATGTAGAGACGATTCGCAATTTTCCTAATGTGGATCATGTAGAGACAATTACGACCATTACAGGCAAATCCACTATGGTGAATGAAAAACAAAGTGTAGGACTCACACAGTTAACAACGTTAACGGATGCTTTTGATCCAGCACTGATGACAACTGGTGTTCTGCCAGTAGAAAATCAGATGCTGTTACCTCTCGATACAGCGAATAAATTAAGCGGAAATGATCAAGCTGAAACCATGATCGGCAAGTCCGTGTTTCTATATATCAATGAGATGGATAGTAATAATAAACCAGTGACCTTGGAGAAAGAAGTAACGATCTCAGGGATCTACGAAGCGGCAGATCCGCAATCTCCAATGCAACAATCCCCGGGATACATTTCATCAGAAACGTTGGAGCAAATGTATACAGACAAGGGAATAACTATCGGGCCGATTCAGGTTAACGCCTATGCAACCGATATGAAATATGTAAATGATATCAATGAAGCTGCTGTAGACGCTGGCTTCGCAGGCTCCCAAATGGCCAAGGTGATGGAGAATATCACCACATATGTAAGTATGGCTTCCATTGTACTTGCGGGTATTGCAGGTATTTCGTTGATCGTATCCGGTATTATGATACTGGTAGTACTCTACATTAGTGTCGTGGAACGGACAAAGGAGATCGGAATTCTTCGGGCGATTGGAGCAAGAAAGAAAGACATCAAGCGAATATTCTTCTCCGAATCTGCCTTATTAGGCGTATTAAGTGGTATTATTGCGGTAATCTTTGCAGTGATCATCAGTTATGTATTAAACATTCTTTTGGACAATGCGTTTGGAGCCAAACTCATTAATCTCTCGGGATATTATATCTTGTTTGGGATCGTGGTAAGTACAGCGATTAGTATTGTTGCCGGTTTGATGCCATCATCAAAAGCAGCAAAGCTGGACCCGATGGAATCCTTACGATACGAATAAATATCAATTTTGGAAAGGATAATGGCTACATGAACACAATTCTGGTGGTGGACGATGATTCCCATATCCGCAAATTGATCCGAATCTATCTTGAAAAGAATCAATTTTCCGTGCTGGAAGCACCAGACGGTCAAGAGGCGTTAGATATCCTCTCGCACACGAAAGTTGATCTGGCGATTGTGGATGTGATGATGCCGCGAATAGACGGCATTGAACTGACGGAAGATATTCGGTCTTATCTGGATATTCCAATCCTGATGGTGACTGCCAAGGGAGAATCCAAGGACAAAGTCAGAGGATTTAATGCAGGATCAGACGATTACCTGGTTAAACCATTTGATCCTGTGGAGTTAATCTTGCGTGTAAAATCGTTACTGAAACGATATAACAAAAGTTCATCAAACATGATTCAGATCAGCGGTGTAACGATTGATTTGGGCAATCTGATGGTTGTTTCGGATGGACAATCTATCGAATTGAAAAAGAAGGAATGTGAATTGTTATTTTCTCTGGCGAGTTCGCCAGGGAAAATATTCACACGTACACAGCTTATAGATGACATATGGGGCATCGATTACGAAGGAGATGAGCGTACGGTTGATGTACATATCAAACGGTTAAGGGAGCGACTTGAACCTGTACCTGAGTTAGTGATCTCAACTATCAGAGGACTCGGTTATCGGCTGGAGCGGGCATGAAAATGTTTAGGAAAAGCCTGCGACTTCGTATCGTAGCTACGTTTATCGGGATTGTTCTGGTGAGTTTAATTCTCTCCTTTATGATAAATAACGGGTCCCAGGAAAAGACACCGAATCGTTTTATGGTTACTTTTGCTGAAGACCTCGCTACACTTATTAACCTGATCGATGATCCGGAAAAAGTGAAATCAAGCTTAGGTATCTTTGCTCGCTACGGCTTAAATATCACTCCCGTGAATGAACAAAGTGAAGTGTTATCTTCCTTGCCAGAGGACAAAGTTCATTCGTTATTTGAGGTGGGTACAACGGATGCCATTTTTCTGTCCAGTAAAGATGGAGTCGCGACCATAGGTGTTCCTGGAACAAACGAGGGGATCGGCACATTTCTGATTCAAAGTGATTTCTCCTCTCTTTTTCATACACTGCGAAACACGCTCTTAACCTCACTATTAACAGTTCTGGTGATTGGCAGCTTATTAATCCTGTTCATGTCCGGGTACATTGTGAAACCGATTAAGAGATTAACGGTTGCAGCGAAGGAGATGTCATCAGGTGACCTGTCGGTTCGCTTGAAACATAATAATCAGGATGAGTTTGGCGAACTGATGGAGAGCTTTAATCATATGGCCAGTGAGTTGCAAAAAATCGATTCGGTTCGTGATGACTTTGTCAGCAACGTCTCTCATGAAATGCAATCTCCGCTCACATCAATTAGAGGATTCACCAGAGCACTACAAGATGGTGTTATTCCATTAGAAGAGCAGAAAGAGCATTTGGATATTATATATGAAGAAACGCTGCGCTTATCGAGGCTCAGTGATAATCTGCTTCGGCTAGCCTCGCTGGATTCAGAGCATCATCCGGTTCATTTCACCACATTCCAGGTAGATGAACAATTAAGAAGGGCGATCTTACTGGCAGAGCCGCAGTGGGCTCAGAAGGACATACAGATCGAATTGGATTTGTTGCCCTGCGAGATCACAGTGGACAAAGATTTGTTTGATCAGGTCTGGCAAAATTTAATAAACAATGCGATCAAATACACCGGTCCACAAGGTGCCATTCATGTTGAAATTGAGACGTCATCTTCATTTGTGAAGGTATTGATTAGAGATTCTGGACAAGGAATACCTGAGGAAGCTCTCCCGTATATCTTTGATCGATTCTACATGGTGGACAAAGCGCGAAGCAGCTCGCTTCGAGGGAATGGATTGGGTTTGTCCATTGTCATTAAAATTTTGAAATTGCATCAATGTACAATTGATGTAGAGAGCGAAGTAGGAAAAGGCACACAGTTTATTGTCACGATCCCCAGATCGACCATTACACCTTAAGGCAAGCCAGAACAGAGAGAGCAATATGGAAACAATCGGTCCCTGTGCCATCAGGATTCAGATTGCTGCCAGATTGCTTTTTTTTGATATCTGTATTCGCGACAAAATTTCACATATAGTTTTGTTTAGCAGTGGATCATTTGATAAAATAGAAGAGACGTTATGTGAATCTATGAACTTAATTAATTTAATCATACAGAGAATGGAGCCATCCAATGAAATATCGCAATATGGAAGATTGTATTAACGATCTGGAGCAGCACGGTCATTTGATTCGGGTCAAAGAAGAGGTTGATCCTCATCTGGAGATGGCAGCGATCCACATGAAAGTGCACGAGGCTAAAGGCCCTGCTTTGTTATTCGAAAATGTAAAAGGCTCAAAGTTCCAGGCTGTGTCGAATCTGTTCGGTACGGTGGAACGAAGCAAATTCATGTTCCGCGGTACGCTGGAAGGCGTACAACGGGTCATGGCTGTTCGTGACGATCCTATGAAGGCGCTTAAGACGCCATTTCAGCATGTCCGCACAGGTCTTGCTGCGTGGCAGGCGCTGCCAAAACAGAAATCTATAAGCCTACCCGTGTCGGCGCAAGAGATTCAAATCTCGGACTTACCACTCATCAAACATTGGCCTATGGACGGTGGGGCATTTGTGACGCTGCCACAGGTTTATTCGGAAGATCCGGACAAACCAGGAATCATGAATTCAAACTTGGGGATGTACCGGGTTCAACTGGATGGCAATGATTTTGAAATGAACAAGGAAATTGGGTTACACTATCAGATTCATCGCGGAATTGGTATACATCAAGCCAATGCGGTCAAAAAGGGAGAACCACTGAAAGTGAGTATTTTCATTGGTGGTCCACCTGCACATACACTTTCAGCGGTTATGCCTTTGCCTGAAGGACTAAGTGAAATGACATTTGCCGGCCTGCTCGCCGGACGTCGTTTCCGGTACAGTTACAAGGACGGGTATTGCATTAGCAATGATGCCGATTTTGTCATCACGGGTGATATCTACCCAGGCGAGACAAAGCCCGAAGGTCCGTTCGGGGATCATCTGGGTTACTACAGTCTGACGCATGAATTCCCGCTAATGCGTGTGCATAAAGTCTATGCCAAACCTAATGCTATCTGGCCGTTTACGGTTGTTGGTCGTCCACCGCAAGAGGATACGGCTTTTGGGGATTTGATTCATGAGATTACTGGAGACGCGATCAAACAGGAGATTCCAGGTGTCAAAGAAGTGCATGCGGTCGATGCAGCAGGGGTCCATCCATTACTGTTTGCAATCGGCAGTGAACGTTACACGCCGTATCAGGCGGTAAAGCAGCCGACAGAGTTGCTTACGATTGCCAACCGTATTTTGGGTACGGGTCAGCTCAGTCTGGCGAAGTACCTGTTTATTACTGCTGAGGATCAGCAACCTCTGGACACCCATAAGGAAGTTGAATTCCTGACCTATATCTTGGAGCGGATGGATATGCAGCGGGATATTCATTTCCATACCCATACAACCATTGATACACTCGATTATTCGGGTACAGGACTGAACAGCGGTAGCAAAGTTGTTTTTGCAGCCTATGGCGACAAGATTCGGGATCTGTGCACGGAAGTTCCGGAGTCTTTGAAAAACATTCGTGGTTATGAGAATCCACAGCTCATCATGCCGGGTATCGTTTCGATCCAGACATCGGCCTTTACGAGTTATGCGGATACAGCACAGGAGATGCAAGCATTCACGTCTCTATTGAAAGAACAGGGAGGTCTGGACTCGTGTCCGATGATCATTCTATGTGACGACAGTTCGTTCCTGAGTGCTAACCTCAGCAACTTCTTATGGGCAACCTTTACTCGCAGCAACCCTTCACATGACATGTACGGGGTTAATAGCGGATATGACCACAAGCATTGGGGCTGTGATCAGGTGATTATTGATGCACGTACCAAACCCCATCAGGCACCACCGCTGATTCCCGATGCTTCGGTCGAGAAGAGCATTGAACGATTTTTTGTTAAAGGTGCTAGCCTGGGTTCGATCAAAATCTAATTTGAGATGTCTTGGAGAAGTTCAAACGGAGCGTTTGAACTTCTTTGGCTTACTCTGATACGGCAATGAGGCACAAAAGTGTGTAAAAGTTTAAAACCGGGACTAATTTGGATGTTGGAGTGAGGATAAAGTCTTAGGCGTTCGTATTTACCATTGTGATTAAGGTCGTTTGAACTATGTATGAAATGAAGAATTATAACGATATAAAGAAGTATAGGTATTTTTGTGGCCCCGTTCCGTTGGGTGCTGTTACTATAATGAATTGTTCAGGGGGAATACCGATTTGAGAATCCATATTATGAACCTGCAAGACGGAGACCGTCTAACTGCGGATACATTCAGCGATGCAGGATTACACGTTCTCGGGAAGGGAACTGTGATCAAAGGTGAGGATATCACCTTGCTTATGCAGCACCGTGTAGATTATGTAGATATTGAATCACGCGAAGAGGAAATCACTGAAGCAGAATTTTTTGCAGCAGCCGCAAAGCATGCTTCGGGGATAACTACGAAGGAAGAACCGCCTGAAGAAGAGCTGAAGTCCCAATTTATTCAGACTGTACATAATTATCAAAATGCTTTTCTCGAAGCTCTGACCGTTGGCAAGTTCAACGCCACCATGGTGGATGATGCACTGCAACCGATGGTTGAAGGACTGGATGAGCAAAAAGATGTCGTTCATCTCCTGATGATGCTGGAGCGGGATGACGTCAATAACTATACACATTCAATCCAGGTAGGATTGTTGTCATTCTACCTCGCGAATTGGCTTGGATATTCTCAGAAGGAGAGTTATCAGATTAGTCGCGGTGGTTATCTGCATGACATTGGAAAGTGCAAAGTTTCACACCGGATTCGGAACAAAACAGAACCGTTGACGGCTGATGAGCAGCTTGAAATGCGGCGTCACACTATATATGGCCATGAAATTATCAAAAATTCGATGACGGATGAAGCGACAGCACTGGTTGCTCTGCAACATCACGAGCGGGAAGATGGGTCGGGTTATCCGATGCAACTTGAGAAAAGTGAAATTCATCCATATACACAGATTGTATCTGTAGCGGATATCTATATAGGCATGAGATCCGGGAACCACGGAGGAAGCAATCCAAACCTGATCAACAACCTTAGAGATATCTATGGAATGGGATTTGGTAAATTGAATGAAAAACCGGTTCAGGCATTGATGCAACATTTGCTTCCTAATTTCATCGGGAAACAGGTACTGCTCAGCAATGGAGAAAAAGGTGTTATTGTCATGAACAATACGTCTGATATTTTCAAACCACTCATCAAAGTGGAGTCTGAAGAATATCGCGATCTCTCCAAAGAGCGTACGCTTGCCATTGATGAATTGCTTATTTAATCTAAATATGATCTGTATTCCTTATTTATATTGAGGACGGGCCTCCTGTACGAAGACAGGGGACCCGTTTTTTGTTATATCATCCTAGATGTGTTGTTCGACCAAGGAAGCAAGCGTATACTTTGCAAAGACCTTATTTTTCCTGCCAAGGAGCGATCGCCATGATTGAAGTGACAACCGAGATTACGATACATGCCTCGATTGAACGATGCTTTGACTATGCCCGGGATATTGATGTACATACTCAGACCGTCTGGCAACATACGAGAGAGCGAGCAGTTGCAGGAGTAACCACAGGAAGAATTGGAGCAGGGGATACCGTTACATTTCAGGCTACTCATTTTGGGGTCAGACAGAAGTTGAAGTCCCGAATCGTGCAGTTTGAACGACCGTTTCTATTTGTGGATCAAATGGAGAAAGGGGCTTTCAAGAGCATGCGACATGAACATCATTTTAGCGAATGCGGAGAACAGGTGACTTGCATGAGAGACACGCTGCGGTTTGAAGCGCCACTTGGATTGCTGGGATGGGCAACCGAACGACTTGTGCTGAAGAGATACATGCAGGCATTTCTGGAGAGTCGCAATCGTAAACTCAAAGTGATACTTGAACAGCAGTCAGAATTGAATGGATAGAGGAGAGAAGACGTTTGATGGATAATGAATATTTTGTAGGTTGGGGCACCCTTGCATTGATTAATGCCGGACTGGCACAGGGAAAAAACAGAAGTGGTCGGAACTGGTTTCTGATTTCCCTGTTATTTGGTCCGTTAGCAACCCTCTTTATTGTGGTGTGGAATAAATTGGACTAATTCAACGATCGAGATTCCGATGCATATAACGATCGATCATCCAGAACACAAGGGCTGCTGCACTAACGCCAGCACCTAACCAGCAAACGGCTGTCCAGCCCGCCCATGCATACACTTGGGTAGAAACGATGGAGCCGGTTGCACTGCCGATGGAATAAAAGATCATATAAGCTGCCGTCAGGCGGCTCTGAGCTTCGGGACGAACTTCGTAGATCAGGCTCTGGTTGGTAACATGTACGGCCTGAACGGCGAGATCGAGCAGGATAACGCCCAGGATCAGAAACCAGAGAGAATGATGGACATAACCGATGGGCAGCCAGGACAAGAGTAGAATGACAAGGGCGATACCGGTTGTTTTCTGCCCAAGGCCCCGGTCGGCAAGTTTACCTGCACGGGCAGCAGCCAATGCTCCCGCCGCTCCAGCGAGACCGAATGCACCTATGACTGTATGAGATAGGGACAGTGGGGGGGCACTAAGTGGCAGTACCATAGAAGTCCACAAGATGCTGAAGGCTGTAAAAATCAGCATGGCCAGCACACCTCGTACTCGTAACACACGCAACTCACGGTACAGTTGCAAGACGGAACCGAGTAATTGGAAGTAGCTTTGTTTTACTTGTGGGGATTGTTGCCTTGGGAGAACAAAAAATAAGGCGACAATTCCGAGTAATGTAAGGCTGGCGGAGAAGAGATATACCGATCTCCACCCGAACCAATCGTTCAGCGTACCTGCAACCGTTCGTGCAAGTAAAATACCAATGACGATTCCGCTGGTTACCTGCCCGACAATGCGACCACGTTCGGACGGGGCTGCCAAGTGTGCAGCAAAGGCAACGAGCGTTTGCGTAATGACCGCGAGTAGACCTACGACAGCCATCCCCATGAACAACAGGGAACTAGATTGTGCGGTTCCTACGAGAACCAGTGCAAGTACGGATAAGAGCATTTGAATGATGATCAGCTTGCAGCGATTTAAGAGGTCACCAAGCGGAACAAGAAGGAACAGCCCCAAGGCATAACATATTTGAGTCACTGTGATGACAATCCCTATGGATGATGGAGAGAGGCTGAATTCTTGAGCGATGGAGTCCAGCAAAGGCTGAGCATAATAGATATTGGCGACCGCAAGTCCGCTGCACACGGCAAAAAGAAGAGCAACTAACCGTGACATGGCAGGACGATCCTTATTGGATAATTGTGCATCTGGAGAAGAAGTTTGCATAATGGATGCCACCTTTCTATTCTGTACTGATTGGTATGTTATGTTTCGGGATAAACATACTTTATTTGCGTGAATTTTGTCAACAGAGAAATGGGTGAGGGTTAAATTGAAGATTATTTACCAGAGAATACGACGATAAATAACGATGCGATCGCTTCTATTCCAGATTTTTCGATTCATTTATAGCTGAACACGCCTTTCCGGTTATTAGGTTTTGACTTTGTAATAAGAGTGAGGTTAAAATATATAAACATACTGATCGATACATAAAGAGGTGGATTGTATGGTTAGACAACGGGAATTTGATACGGATAAAGCACTCGATGCAGCGATGCATACGTTTTGGGACAAAGGGTTCGAAGCGGCATCTTTAAATGATTTGACGACCGCAATGGGCATACAACGTCCCAGTCTGTATGCGGCTTTTGGCGATAAAAAGGAATTATTTGAAACAGCACTTCGCAGGTATACCACTCAGCATGCGGCTCAAGTCAGAGCCAGACTTCAACAGGGCTCCTCCGTGCGGGAAGCCTTTCGTGGATTGTTTGAACATATTGGAGCAGAGGGGAGTGTGACCGAGCCTAGTCACGGCTGTTTTTGCATTAATACGATGGTTGAGCTGGCTCCACGTGATCCCAAATTCGCTGTCCTTACACGGGAGCATCAGATGTACCTGGGTGTTCTTTTCAAAGAAACGATAGAACGAGGGCAACAGAACGGGGAGTTGTCTACTGACATGAACGCGAGTGCGGTCGCACAGTCTCTGGTTGTATCCATGATTGGACTGACCGTACTGATGAAATCAGGACCGGACCGCTTGTTTGTAGAGCAGAGCATCCAGGTTACGCTGTCTTTGCTGCAGTAATAGGTATTTATTCTGTTTAAAGTGATGCGGAGTTGCTACAATATATTTAAGAATTGAGCAGATATAGGAGGGGATCAGAAATGAATACGAAGTTGCGCTGTGCTGTTTTGGATGATTATCAGAACGTTGCGCTGACGTCGGCGGATTGGGGTCCGTTGAGGGATCAGGTGGAGATTCAGACATTCAACAACTATATGGGCTCGGAAGAAAAAGTCATTCAGGAATTGCAGGATTTTGATATTGTGGTCCTGATGCGGGAACGTACACCGTTTCCAGAGAAGGTCATTTCGCAGCTCCCTAAGCTAAAACTTCTGATTACAAGTGGTATGCGCAACGCGTCGATAGATCTCAAGGCTGCAGAGCAGAACGGCATCATTGTGTGTGGAACTGAGGGAAGCTCTAATCCGCCGACGGAGCTTACATGGGCACTGATTCTGGGGCTGTCCAGACAACTGGTTACGGAAAATAATGCACTTCGCTCCAATCGAAACTGGCAGAGCACTGTAGGGTTGGATTTGCATGGGAGAACACTTGGATTGCTTGGTTTGGGCAAAATAGGTACTCGTATGGCTGAGATTGCACGAGCATTCGGTATGAATGTGATGGCCTGGAGCGAGAATCTGACACAAGAGAAAGCCGGAAAACATGGTGTGATCTGGGCCGAGACCAAGGAGCAACTGCTTGCACAGAGCGACATCGTATCCATTCATCTGGTGTTAAGTGATCGTACGCGGAATCTGATCGGACAAGCCGAATTTCAACTAATGAAATCGAGTGCGCTACTCATCAATACGTCGCGAGCGGGCATTGTCGATCAGGAAGCTATGGTGGAGGCATTGCAGCGTGGTGTGATTGCTGGTGCAGGTCTGGATGTATATGAGCAGGAACCGCTACCGGTTAACCATGTGATGCGAACATTGCCCAACGTTCTGGCCACACCGCATCTGGGTTATGTGACTCGTGGGAATTATGAGATCTATTATAATCATACCGTAGAGAATATAGCGATGTTCCTGAAGGGAACACCGATCAGGCAACTGCTTTCTTAGAATGAACGTATGCGGAGTATGACTCTGCTATAGTTATATATAATCAACGACAAATAAGGTGCTGCCAGGAAAGAGTTAGACCTGAGCAACACCTTTTTAGTATATCTGTGTAGAAAACAAATGAAGGGACGGATGTAAAATACATCCTATCCTGGTGACCCATCCCCCTCACCAAATTTAACTGCGTGGCCCTCGCTGGGAAGAATGAATCATGGCTACGCTTGATTCACGAACGATTAAGCGTGGTTCAAATTGGATGTGTTCGTAATCGGTCGTGCTCATCTCCCGAATTCGTTTTAACAACAGCTCGGTAGCAAGTCTGGCGACTTCTTCGCCCATAATGGAGACGGAACTAATCTGAGGAGACGTGACGGTTGTCCATTGATTGTTATCGACACCCACAACTGCCACATCTTCAGGTACACGAACCCCTAACTCCTTGAACCGATTAACCAATCCGATGGCAACCATATCATTAATGGCATAGACAGCATCTGGCATATGTGTAAGTCCATAGAAATAATCTGCAGCATTGGCACCTGTATTTAATGAAAAGTCCTCACCAAAGTAGACGAGCGAGATGTCCACGTGACCTACAGCTTGCTCATACGCACGAAAGCGTTCTTCAATAATGTCCTTCGGTGCTCCCGCATAAGCGATTCGAGTCCGGCCAATTTTGAACAGATGTTCCATTACCAGTTTGCCTTCAGGTTGAGACAGAGAGACGATATCTGCCTTCATGCCCGGTTCCAGTTTTTTGCCGTAATTAATCATGGAGATAGGGAGCGGCGCTTTATCAATCAGTCCGGGTAACGTTTTGGGGTACGCCAGAGGCATGAAGATCAGTCCGTCTACATGCAATTTTTTGACATTACGAATGGTTTCCAACTCGGTTCTGGCATTGCCTGCCGTATTGATCTGCACGACATGGTACCCATGCTGCTTCGCCGTTTGCTCTACAGACCAGGAGATTTCCGGAATGATGGCGTTACGTATGTCGGGTACTACAAGCGCGATCTGGTGCGTTTGCCGGATTTTCAGACTCTGTGCCGAGGTGTTGGGTACAAACCCCAGTTCTTCAATGGCCTGCATCACTTTATCCCGTGTTTTACTGCTGATGCCTTCTGAATTGTTGATGGCCCGGGATACGGTAGCGATGCCGACGCCGGCACGCTCTGCAACGTCCTTGATCGTAAGTTTCTGTTCTTTCCTCAATGTACGCTTACCTCACTTTATCGGAAACGATTCCGAATTATTAGGAATATGTATGAACTTCACGATAGTTATATAACTTGATTATAACATTTGAACAATGAAGTATCCCGTGAAAGGACCAGATTTATGGCGAGGGCTGATTTAATTTCAATGGGACTACAATAATATTTGCCATAATATATGTTAATAACAAGGATTACATCGTTTGTAATACCGCTAAGATAACTTGAATTAAAGTATAAGCATTCTAAAATGAACTCGATATGATCACGAAATAGACATATTAATGGAGAAATATGTTTGACAGCGTATCTAAAATGTGACATATTTAATTTACGGAAACGTTTCCGATTATATCACAAATTATGATCTGGGAGATGAAATGAATGAAAGCATTACGTTGGCATGGAGTCAAAGATTTACGTCTCGAAAATATTAATGAACCTCACCCTGAAGAAGGAAAGGTCAAAATAAAAGTGGAATGGTGCGGTATCTGCGGCAGTGATTTGCACGAGTACACAGCAGGTCCAATCTTCATTCCCGCTCAAGCACCGCATCCGCTAACAGGGGAAAAAGCGCCTATAGTTATGGGGCATGAATTTTCAGGACAGGTGGTTGAAGTAGGGGAAGGTGTTACGCGTTTCAAGGCAGGCGATCGTGTTGTGGTAGAACCCATCTATGCATGTGGACACTGCGAAGCTTGTAAACAGGGCAGATACAATCTGTGCGATCAGATGGGTTTCCTTGGACTCGCTGGAGGCGGAGGAGGATTCTCTGAGTATGTAACTGCTGCAGAAAACATGGTACATGCCATTCCGGATTCAATCTCGTATGAGCAAGGTGCGTTGGTTGAACCTTCAGCTGTAGCACTTCACGCTGTGCGCCAGAGTAAACTGAAAGTGGGAGATACGGCAGCTGTGTTTGGCGCAGGCCCAATCGGACTACTGGTCATCGAAGCGCTTAAAGCTTCGGGAGCGTCGGATATTTATGTGGTGGAGTTATCGGATGAACGGAAAGCAAAAGCAGAAGAGCTTGGTGCCATTGTGATTGATCCAATGCAGTTTAATGTAGTGGAAGAGATCCATCAACGTACACAAGGCGGCGTTAACGTAGCCTATGAAGTAACCGGTGTTCCACGTGTTCTGCAACAAGCCATCGATTCAACACGTATTGGTGGAGAGTTGATGATCGTCAGTATTTTTGAACAGGAAGCGCCGATTCACCCGAACTCGATTGTCATGAAAGAACGTACAGTTAATGGCATTATTGGATATCGCGATGTGTTCCCGGCGGTTATCAGTCTGATGGATAAAGGTTTCTTCCCGGCTGACAAGCTGGTGACCAAACGAATCTCGTTGGATGAAGTGGTAGAGCATGGATTTGAAGCACTGTTGAAAGAGAAAAATCAGGTTAAGATTTTGGTAAAAGCTGAATAGAAATCACAGACAGTAAGAAAAAGTAGACAGCACATCAACAGATGTGATTGTCTACTTTTTTTGTATAAATAGGGCGGAATTTGTTGCATGTGCGGGTGGTTTTACATAGTATAAAAAGATACAAATTGTATCATCTTGGTGTGAAGGTAATGATGATGAAAAAATGAAGGAGGAAGCGGACATGCAGAGACATACAAAATGGACAGCCGTAATTTTGACCATTGTCGCAGGAATGAGCTGGATGCTTATGGGGAACTCCAAGCCGAAAAACACCACGTCAACGAGTCAACCCCCTGCGACGGAACGTGGCCTTGCCAAGGTGTCGAATGCACCGATCAGTTCAGCCGATGTAACATCGAAGATCGAACTGCTAGGCAGACCTTTTACCAAAACACCATATGCTAATAACGTCTGGGACATGCAACTGTACAACGGCAAAATATATTTGGGCCACGGAAATAGCAGCAATCTGGGCGTAGCTCCAAATTCAGGTCCTATTCCAGTCATTTATTATGATACAGCGAATGCAAAATTCAAGACCCAGTCGGTGACTAACAGCAATCCGAGCATTTTGCCATCAACGAAGATGTATGTGGATGAGGAACAGATTGATATCTACCGAGTACTAAACGACAAGTTATATATTCCTGGCAATGATTCCGATAGTGAACAGTGGGAGCTGGGTAACTTCTATCGTCTGGATGGAGAGGTGTGGACCAAATATCGCAATCTACCGCTGGGTGTACACGTATACGATTTGGCATCTTATCAAGGCAAGATGTTTGCCGCGCTGGGTACAGAGTCCAAACCAACCATTCTAATCTCTCATAATGAAGGTGAAACTTGGCAAAAATATGCGACCATTAATACGTTTGGTTTCCGGGCTTATACCATGTTCCATCTTAATGGCAAGTTATATGCATCTGGCATGATGTATCCTGCCAATAAAATATGGAATGACAAAACTAATATTTTGGAGATTAATGAAAAGCTTGAGAAACGGGATGTTGTCATCTATGGTAACAAAATGCTACCTGGACTAACCTATCAAACGGGCACGATTCCTTATAATAAAATAGGCAAAAATGTTAACTTCAATAACAAGTTGCTCTATATAGCAGGTGGCGTGTTTAATGATGGGCAGCTGCTGCCCAAATCTTTGAATGTCATGACCGACATCAATCAGGCAAGGCGAGTTAATCTCCCGGATACCAAGGCGCTTCCAACCGATGTGCTGTTGCGTGAAGGCAAGGTGTATGTGCTTACGTATACTCGCCAAAGTGCCAATCTGTATATCAATCGGGTCTACCAATCAACGGATCTGACCACATGGAATGAGATTTTACGTTTTAACCAGGACACCTATGCCAAGTCTTTCGAAGAGAATGAGGGTGACTTCTACTTTGGTCTGGGTACCGATCCGGATGTGTTATCAACTTCATCAGGTAAATTGCTTCGAGTGAACCGCAGTGATATCCCCGTGAATGCTAATTAAATTGGAAGGAAGATTATGGATTATATACTATGCTACATCCACATTATTGGTGACCGGGAAAATACTTTAAGATGTAGTAGAGTGCATGTAAGACTGCTTCGGTAGTGTGATCCAACAGAGGCTGCCGTAAGGTAGCTTTCTTTTTTTTCTATAAGAGTAGTTTGAACGCCCAACTTCGAAAATTTGAAAATAAAATTAAGAAACTATAAAATGGATAGAGAAATAATCCTAAACCAGTCAACTGGATTACACGTGTTACAATATACAAAAGCATGTCGCATTTCATGTGGATGCGGAGTTCCACACTTCCAATTGCAAAGGAGCAATGTACTATGAACGTACCTTCAGCATTATTCAAACCTTTCACCTCGGACAAGCTAACATTGTCTAATCGAATCGTTATGGCACCCATGACTCGCGGATTCTCACCAGAGGGTGTACCTGGACCAGAAGTTGCTGAATACTATCGTCGCAGAGCAGCAGGTGGAGTGGGGCTGATCATAACGGAAGGTACAGGCATTAATCATCCATCTTCGGTTAGTGGAGCGAGTATTCCATTATTCCATGGTGAGGATTCATTGCAAGGATGGGCTAATGTAGTGAAAGCAGTACATGAAGCGGGTGGCAAAATCATGCCACAATTGTGGCATGTGGGTACAGCACGTCGTTCCGGTGACTTGCCTAACGCAGAGGCTGAGCCTGTAAGTCCGTCAGGGGTTAGCATGGCAGGTGAACCATCACGTGAACCATTAATGGAAGAGGAGATTCAAGGTCTTGTACAGGCATTTGCCCAAGCGGCAGCGGATGCACAGCGAATCGGGTTTGATGGCATTGAACTGCACGGAGCCCATGGATACCTGATTGACCAATTCTTCTGGGAGCAGACGAATCGACGGACCGACAATTATGGTGGTGATTTGGTACGTCGAACCCAATTTGCGGTTGAAGTGATTGAAGCTTGTCGTGCGGCAGTTGGTCCTGATTTCCCAATTGTGCTCCGGTTCTCCCAATGGAAGATGGGGAATTATGAGGCACGTCTGGTGGAGACGCCAGAACAATTAGAGCAATTCCTTGCACCACTTAGTACTGCTGGCGTGGATATATTCCATTGCTCTACACGCCGGTTCTGGTTACCGGAATTCGAAGGATCTGAGCTGAATCTTGCGGGTTGGACGAAAAAAATAACAGGCAAACCAGCTATTTCAGTTGGATCGGTAGGTCTTGAAGCTGAATTTGTAGACAGAGCAACCGAGAATCAGGGAACAGGGGATGCCCATTTGGATCTATTAAATGAGAAGTTGGAGAACAATGAATTTGACTTGATCGCCTTGGGTCGTGTTCTGCTTAGTGATCCCGAATGGCCTGCCAAAGTTCGTGAAGGTCGCCTATCCGAAATCATTCCATTTACAACGGAAGTGTTGCAAACACTCCATTAATAGAAGCCTAAGAACGTTTGGTGAAAGGTGAACTAACACTGAACGGCAACGATTTACAACGAAAAGTAAAACAAAAACGAACAAATAGGCCGCCTTTGGGCGGCTTTTTGATCTGCCTATACTAATAATTTCAACATATGAAAAATTCACAATAGAAAATCATTTCCTGCACCGTTGCTCCTATTGATTATCCCCATACGTCCCGCACGCGCTTGGTCACAACACCATTTAGTTCCATATTTCAGGTTCTATAGCAACCATTTTTTTCGCTGCACATATGTCAGCACAACGATTCAATCCTCAGAAGCGCTCATTTTGAAAATCATTCACCTTGTGATAAGGTTAGGCCTGAACCTTTGAATTACCAAGATGACATTACATAAGGAGGATGAATATCCTTGTACAACTATAGTTACACCTCGAACAATAAATGGAGAAAACCACTGCATATGATGTGTCTTCTGCTGGGGATCGTTCTGCTTTTATCGGCATGTGGCCAAGCACAGAAACCTTCCTCCGCAACGGACTCAAATATCGGCTCGAACGCTGGTTCTAACTCAGGGCAATCTTCCTCATCGCCGGAGCAGAATACCGCTCCACCGCAGGAAGAAGTGCAAGAGGAACCGCAAGAAGAAGTCGATCCGGTGCAGGAGCAACTCAGTTCATTAACGTTAGAAGAGAAGATTGGACAGATGATACTGGCCGGTGTTCAAGGGACAACGTTGGATGATCAAGCCAAACAGATGATTACGGATCAAAAGGTAGGGGGCATTATTTTCTATGCCAACAATGTATCGACACTCGACGGAACAGCCAAGTTTGTGCAATCCATCAAGGACACGAATCAGTCCAATCCGGTACCGATCTTCATGAGTGTGGATCAGGAGGGCGGCAAAGTCAGCCGTATGCCGGAGACGGTGGAATCCATTCCTTCCAACAAAAAGGTAGGCCAGACGAACGATAGCGCGCTCGCTGAAACGATGGGGGAATTGCTGGCGAGACAGGTTCAACTTGCAGGTTTTAATGTGGACTTTGCTCCTGTACTGGATGTGAATAGTAACCCGAAGAACCCGGTGATCGGAGATCGTTCATTCGGCAGCTCGGCAGAACTGGTGTCACGTATGGGGATTGCGGAGATGAAAGGCTTTCGTAGTGAAGGCATTATTCCGGTAGTGAAACATTTTCCGGGTCATGGGGATACGTCCGTGGATTCCCATCTTGATCTGCCTGTCGTGAACAAAACGGAAAAACAACTGGCCGAGCTTGAATGGATTCCGTTCCAGGCCGCAGTGAAGGAGCAGGTAGAAGCGGTCATGGTTGCACACATTTTGTTCCCCAAGCTTGATTCGGATCATCCGGCTTCCTTATCCGATGTCATTATTGGTGAACATTTGCGCGGCAAATTTAAGTATGACGGTGTCGTCATCACAGATGACCTGAGTATGGGAGCAATAGCGAAGAACTTCAAGTTGGACGAAGCTGCTCTAGCAACGGTTAAAGCAGGAAGTGACATTCTTTTGGTAGCTCATAGTTATGAAAGTGCCAAGACGATTTTTGACACGCTAATGAATGCAGTGAAGTCAGGCGAAATCTCCGAATCTCGAATTGATGAAAGTGTATATCGTATCCTGGCATTGAAGCAACAATACAAGTTATCCGATGACCAGAAAGCTTCCGGAGATCTGAAACAAGTGAATGCAGATATTGTGGATTGGCGTAAGCAAATCGATGCTAGATAATAAATCCTGTGTTATGATTTTGCCAGAGGTGAGATCCAATAATGTATACCATTATGATAATAGAGGATGATCCCAAGATTGCGGGATTATTGAAATCACATATTGAACGCTATGGGGATAAGGCCGTTTTGGCGGAGGATTTTGAGACGATTGTACAACAGTTTGAGCAGGTACAGCCGCATGTGGTGCTTCTGGATATCAATTTACCCAGCTACGATGGTTTCTATTGGTGCCGCCAGATTCGTACGCTGTCCACATGCCCCATTTTGTTTATCTCCGCGCGGAGTGGGAAGATGGATCAAGTCATGGCACTGGAGAATGGAGCGGATGATTATATCACGAAGCCATTTGAGCATGAGATTGTTATAGCCAAAATTCGTAGTCAGCTGCGCCGGGTATATGGGGACTATGCTGCACGTGACGAAGAACGTAAGGTGGAGCTGGACGGCTTGGTCGTGTACTTGGAAAGACTGGAGATTCAGCTTGGTGATTGCAAAGTGCAGCTGACGAAGAAGGAAACGATTCTGCTGGAAACGTTACTGCGCCGCAGTCCAAAGCTTGTGAGCAGAGAGACAATCTTGGAGAAGCTGTGGGATGACTCTTTTGTAGATGACAATACACTCAGTGTTAACGTTACTCGGGTGCGTAAACGGTTAGCCGAGCTTGGTATTACGGATGCACTGGAAACGGTCAGAGGTTCGGGTTACCGATTGAACAATACTTGGAAGGCCTCTTCACCATCATGAGATTGTTTATACGTGAACATCTCGCTTTAACTTGCTGGGTTGTTGCTATCTTATTGACCGTTGTTGCAGTGTTCTGGTATGACGGTTACAACGATTGGGTCACGGCTGCTTATGCCGTAACGTTGGGATTATTTTTGTACATCGGATATTTGGTGTATCGTTATTATTCACATCGCTCCTTTTATACCCGGATGTCACGATCGATAGATTCACTGAAGGAATTTGTACCCTTGAACGAAACAAGTCCATTATCACTGGCGCTGGAGAAGCTGCTGGATTCACAATACGGCCAGTATCACGCACATCTGCATCGGCTGGAACAACGGCAGCAAGAATATCTGACATTCATGAACCAGTGGGTCCATCAGATGAAGACACCGTTATCCGTCATTGAGTTAACCGTGGAAGGCCAGGAAGATGACGATCCTCGGTTCATAAGCATTCGAGAGGAAGCGGACCAGATGAGGCGAGGTCTGGAGACTGTGCTGTATGTGGCCCGGTTGGATACCTTCGAGCAGGATTTCAGTGTGGAACCTGTGATACTGAAGGCCGCTGGGGAAGAAGCGATCCATGAGCTCAAGCGATTCTTTATTCGCAATCACGTCTATCCAGAGATACATATAGATCCTGCGCTGGTTGTGCAATCCGATGCCAAGTGGGTTCGGTTTGTCCTGGTACAGTTACTGTCGAACGCAATCAAATACTCCGCGGGCAGCGGGCAAAAGATCTATGTGCGTGCGTATGAAGCCGAACGCTCCATCATACTGGAAGTGCAGGATCAAGGCATCGGAATTCCGAAGTCTGATCTAAACCGGGTATTCCAGCCTTTCTTCACCGGGGAGAACGGGCGGCATTTCAAAGAGTCCACAGGCATGGGGCTGTATATTGCCAAAGAAGTGTTAACACGGATGAATCATCGGATTGATCTTGAATCCGTGTACAGCGAAGGAACGACTGTACGAATCACATTCAACTCCTGAAGTGACAGATTGAGGTAAGATTGGGCCGTGAGGTGTGTATTTTTGTTGAAGAAGTGTGAGTGGAGTATGAATTACAGTGTGAGTGTATGTATAGACGTCTATTGCCTGATCGGGGCGAAGGCGTCTTTTTGATTTTCATGATGCAACCTTACAACATTGTCATGTTGATGAAAGGTTAAACCATAGGAGAATGGCCGAAACTTCGATAGACTGTAGTCATAAGAGTACAGGAAAGGCCACGCACAATACACATGCACATAGCATGAATGTAACTTGATTTTGAATTCATATATCACTAAGGAGTTGTAACCATGGAGATTTGTTCTGTGAAACAGATCAGTAAAATCTACAAAGGCATCGTATCTTATGAAGCGTTATCAGGTATTGACCTCAGTATTCAGGAAGGTGAGTTTGTTGGCATCATGGGACCTTCGGGTAGTGGCAAAACAACGCTGCTGAACATGATCTCAACCATTGATCACCCAACATCAGGCGAACTGCGGATTGCAGGAAAGAATCCGTTTGAATTGAATCAGGACGAACTCGCGCTGTTCCGGCGCAAAGAGCTTGGATTTGTTTTTCAATCGTTCAATCTGTTAAATACACTGACAGTCAAGGAAAACATTGTGCTGCCACTGACTCTTGACGGTGTTTCGCTAGCAGAGATGAACACACGTGTCGAACAGCTGGCAAGCAAGTTGGGGATCGAGGGTATTCTGAACAAACGGACATATGAGATATCAGGAGGACAGGCACAGCGTACGGCCATTGCCAGAGCGCTTATCCATTCCCCGAAGCTGATTCTGGCCGATGAGCCAACAGGCAACCTGGATTCGAAGGCGGCAAGAGATGTCATGGAGATTCTTGAAACGCGCAATCAGGAGGATCAGGCTACGATGCTGCTGGTCACTCATGATGCAGTAGCTGCAAGTTATTGCAGTCGGGTTGTCTTTATCAAGGATGGCAAACTGTATAATGAAATTCACTACGGCGATAATCGCGCAGCCTTTTACCAGAAGATTATTAATGTATTATCCCTAATGGGAGGTTCAGGACATGAATTTTCGCCAGTTCGCCATTAATAACGTTGTTCGCAACAAACGAATTTATCTGGCTCATTTTCTGAGCAGTACATTTTCCGTTATGATCTTTTTTACTTACGCATTGCTTCTGTTCCATCCCGACTTGAAAGCGGGGTTAAAGGGATCAAGTGGGACGGTTACGTTGCTTGCGAATCAGGGGTTTGTGATTGCAGAGATCATTATATTCATCTTTTCATTCCTGTTCCTGCTCTACTCCGTTGGTTCATTTCTGAAGACGCGCAAGAAGGAATTTGGTATTTTCCTGATCATAGGCATGACACGTAAACAGATGAACAGACTTCTGTTTATGGAGAACATGTGTATCGGATTAGCCTCCATTATTACCGGTATCGGACTCGGAATTATTTTCGGCAAATTGATCCTGCTGATCTGTGGCTCCATGCTGGCTGTTGAGAACAGCCTTCGATTCTATTTTCCACTGAAAGGCATTGCCCTGACGGCTGGTGCATTTCTACTGCTGTTTGTTATCATTGCGATGTCGTCATCCTTGCTCATACGGAAAGGTTCGCTTATTGACCTTGTGAAATCAGAGGAAAAACCGAAACCGGAACCCAAAGCCTCACGTCTACTCGCCTTGTTATCCATATTGTTGATTGGCGGGGGTTATGCAGGAGTATTCACTTTTGTATGGATAAGCTTCTCCTTTCCGTTATTACTCGCAAGTGTCGTAGTTGTTATTGCAGGTACGTACTTTCTGTTCACGCAGCTCAGTGTATACATCATTCGGGCACTGAAAAGAAATCCAAGGTTGTTTTTCCGTAAAACCAATCTGCTCTTCCTATCTGAACTTACCTATCGAATGAAAGATAACGCCATCATGTTTTTCATGGTAAGTATCATCTCGGCTTCTTCATTTACGGGAATTGGCACCATGCTTGCTATTGCTGACCCGGGGTTGTCGTCCATGTCGAATCCGTACGCATTCAGTTATATGAATAACTGGGATACTCCCAACTCCGAGCGACATATTCGGCAGATTGAAGAAGCGTTGATTGATCATCAAGTTCCCTACGTGAAGGGCAGTTATGCTCATATACCTGAAAATAATAATGGAAGGATTATCAAACTGAGTGATTATAACCGTCTGGCGAAGGCACTTGGGTACGAAGAACGTACGTTGAAACAGGTCGATGAGTCATTTATGACACCAAGCAATTTGGCGGTTCGTAAGAAGTACCGTGAACAGGCCGAACAAGGATTCTCAGGGGCGGAGGTCAATCTGGAGATTGATAATCGGTCGAAACAGATTCGGCTAGTGACACCTGGTACCGATATTGTGATTCCTTTTCAAAATGAAATTAATCTCTACGTTGTAACCAACGAATTGTTTGAGAAGTTGAGACCGGCGTATAACGAGGAAGTGGGGATGCCTGAAGGTTTCTATTCCATGCGAACGACGCAATTTGTCGTAAAAGATTGGATGAGTACACGCAGCTTCGCTCCGGAGTTAATCGAATCCATTCAAAATGATAGATCCGATCGAGGTTATTTCGAGACCAGCGCGCTTGTGGTGGACTGGCTTAATTCCAAGCAGACCAATGGCATCATTCTAATTTTGAGCGGCCTGATCGGCATTGTTTTCTTCACCTTTGCAGCAAGTTTCACGTATTTCAGACTTTACGCAGATCTAGAACGGGATGAAGCGCAGTATCGCATGATTGGCAAAATGGGACTGAGTCGTCCCGAACTCCGTAAGATCGTAACAAGGCAGCTATTGCTTATGTTCTTCCTGCCGATTCTGGTGGCGGTCATCCACAGCTCGGTTGCCTTTGTGGCGTTGCAGCAACTGGTTGATTTCTCGGTCTTTGGATATAGCCTGCGCATCTTCTTGGTGTTTGCTTCCATGCAGATTTTGTATTTTGCACTCGTGCGCTGGCGGTATCTGCGTCACATGTATTCCAAATTAGTCTAAAATAGCATGGCCCAACTGACACCGGACTCATCGCTCGGTGTCTGTTGACTTTTCTAGCTGAGGCACAGTACTATTTCATTAGATACAGAATGTATCATTACATAGTTTCTCAAGCAGTTAGAAGGATGGAGTTACAGAAATGTCAGGCCGGTGCCTGAGAGGGAGGACATATCATGAGTATCACGATGTCTCGTGGACAAGCTTACATTCAGCGTTTGAATGATGAGCGGAATGTATGGCTGGACGGAGAGCGTATCCAGGTAACTGGGCATCAGGCCTTTCAGGGAACACTTCAAACCATAGAAGGATTGTTCAATCTGGTGGATGACCCGGAGACAAGGGAAACCGTGGCCTATTGGGACGAACAGACGGGAAGTTACGTGCATCGCTCTTTTCTTGTGCCTCGTTCAGTTCCTGACGTGAAGAGCAGGGCGGATGCTTTTCGGCTGTGGGCCGATCGGACGTACGGGGTGATGAGCCGATTGTCTGATTATGCCCGATCCCGGCTGACGGGTTGGTATGCAACACGACAAGAGATCACAGCGCATGACCCGGCATTTGCAGACAAAATATCGGATTATTTTGCACAAGCCAAACGAAAAGATGCATTCCTGACAATTGTCCAGCGGGACCCACAGATTAATCGTTCCTTGCCTGTTGGAGAAGATGAGGATGCCATGCTGCGAATTGTCAAAAGGAATACAGAGGGCGTTGTGATACGCGGGGCCAAAATGGTGGCAACAGCAGCGCCTTATGCGGATGATATCATTGCTTATCCCGTTCAACGAATTCCAGGCCACCTGCCAGAGCTGGCCCATATGGTAATTGTAGCCGCGGACAGTCCGGGCTTGCACATGATGTGTCGTGAATCTTTTGCCACAAAAGATACAGATAAATCACATCCACTCAGTGCGCAGTATGATGAGATGGATGCTGTATTATTTTTTGATGATGTATTTGTACCCTGGGAACGTGTATTACTGCACAATAACCCTGAAGCCGTATGGCAGATTCGCTGCAATACAGCTTCGGCCAGTCTGGCCTACCATCAGAGTGTCATTCGATTACACTCGAAACTGGAGTTTATTACAGCCGTGACCTCATCCATTGCCAAGGAGATTGGGGTGGACTCTTTCCTGAATGTGCAGGAACAACTTGGAGAGCTGATCAGTCAGATGCAGACTATCGAGGGACTGATTATTGCTGCTGAAGCACAGTCCAAACCAGACACATTTGGCAACTGGCTGCCGGAATTCAAATATATTGAAACCGCACGTAATCTGGGCAATCGCTATTATCCCCGCGCGGTGGAGATTTTGAAGACCATTGCTGCGGGTGGTCTGATTCAGATTCCTTCAGGTACGTTTGAGACTAATGAAATGATGGGTTCTTTGATAGGCAAATATCTTGGTGGAGTAACGATGCAAGCCGCGGAGAAGATTCGTCTCTTTCAACTTGCATGGGAGCTGACCGGAAGTCCACTCGGAGCAAGGCATGATCTATATGAACGTTTCTACGCGGGTGATCCGGTGCGCAATCGGGCGAATCAATATGTGCAGTATGACAAGGAACGTTTATTCGGAAAAGTGGAGCCGTGGCTACGTTCGCTTAAGGACTGATCTGATGATCTAATACAAATGGTCCGAATGAAGATTGAAAAGCCTGAATGAAGAACGAAAAGCTTGAATGTAGGCTGAAAACAGCCCTTTTTTAGTTAATGCCTTGGCATGAGCCAGGGTTCTATTTCTATTTATTTAGATTATCTTTAGAAATGATTTAGGTTGAATTAAGAGACGTAGTATATAGTAATAATGTAGAGATAGGCATAGAGTATAGGAAATGAGAGGAATAACATGAGATACACCGTATTAATTGCAGATGACGAACCAGAGATTGTTGAACTGCTTCAACTATATCTGGAGAAGGACTATACCATTAAAACTGCGGTGAATGGAGCCGAGGCATTACAATGCATACGTTCAACACAGATCGATTTGGTCATACTGGACATCATGATGCCTGTAATGGATGGATTGCAGTTGATCAAACAGATCAGAGCCACATATCACATGCCTGTACTGTTCCTATCCGCTAAAAGTCAGGATCACGATAAAATCCTTGGACTGGGACTGGGGGCAGACGATTATATTGCGAAGCCGTTCAACCCGCTTGAGATTGTTGCTAGAGTAGAGGCGTTGCTCAGAAGAGTTAATCAATTTGATGCAGCGGAGATCCTCGAAGCGAAAGAACAGAATCTGGTATTAGGTGATCTGACGCTGGATCGATCCCAATGTATCCTTTTTCGTTCAGGAAATCCTGTAACATTGACCTCTACAGAGTATAAAATTATGGAACTGTTGCTTGATCAACCTGGCCGAGTGTTCACCCGTAAAAAAATATACGAAGCGGTCTGGGGCGACTATTATGCGCACGAGGACAGCACGATTATGGTACATATCAGCAACATTCGGGAGAAGATCGAGCGTGACTCCAGACAACCGGAATATCTCAAAACGATAAGGGGACTGGGATACAAAATTGAAGCGCCCATGGAAAGCTAGAGAAAAGCGACTGTTGCAGACATCCCTGACACTGGACTTCTTGCTGTTCAACTTCTTTTTGCTGTTACTGGTATTGATTGTGTACCTTATGGTTTCACTGGATGTCGTGGATTTTCGCATTTCGGATCAGGTGGTTGATCCGGATCTGAATGTTGAAGCCCACGTGTATGTGGAAGAGCTGGAGAACGAATTTTATTCCGGTGGAGGTTCGGTGTCGAAAGGCAAAGACACAGAGATTCAACGTCTCAAGGACAGCGGCGGCTGGATTGAAATTCTGGATGCGAATCGCAATGTCATTCGTCATGTGGGAGACAAGCAAGATGCGTTCACGCAATACAGTGAAGCCGATCTGTATGATGGACTGGAAAATAGGAGTGACCAGGAATACTATTATTCGATCACTCCTCTCTCGACAGAAGGAGCGGCAGCGTATGTATTGCTCAAAATCCCGCGTGATCTGGTCAGCGTGCGAATTAATGATAATCAGTTGATTACCAATCTGAAACATCCATTATCCTTTTACATTATGATTGGCATCGGTTTGGTTTTATTGTTGATCTTTGTCTACAGCTACTGGGTCGCACGGAGAATCAAAAAACCACTCAGTATCCTCTCCTCGGGTCTTACGCAGATGATACAGGGAAATTATAGTACACGGATGTCTATCTCAGCCGAGAGGGAATTTGTCCAGATTGGTGAGACCTTCAACTACATGGCGGACGTCATTGAGAACACCTCTGCGGAGAAGCGTTACGCCGAAGAGAGCAAACAGCGACTGATTGTAGATTTATCACATGATCTGAAGACACCGATAACATCCATACAGGGATATGCGCAGGCATTGGTGGAAGGACGTGGGGAGGACAAGGATAGGCAGCAAAGATATCTGGGATACATCTATAACAAGTCTGTTCAAGTTGCACGCATGATACAGAATATGCTGGAGCTGCTCAAGGTGGATTCGCCCGATTTTCGCATGCATATTCAGAGAAGAGAGATTGGAGAATTCCTGCGCGAGATTATGGCAGATACCTATGGGGAGATTGAACAGAAACAGTTTGTCCTTCATGTACTTGTTCCTGATGAGGTGATCTACGCGAGGTATGATCGGGAGCTGTTATCCAGAGTCATCCAGAATCTGATTACCAATGCTCTGTCTTATAATCCAATCGGGACCGAACTGCGCGTCGAACTCATTCCGCTTCATACCCATGTAGTGATTGAAGTGGCAGATAACGGAGTGGGCATACCTCAAGAACTATGGTCAACGATCTTTGACCCGTTTGTACGAGGGGATGAGGCGCGGACAGCGACCGGAGGCACCGGACTTGGTTTGTCCATCGCACGACGTAATACGGAGAAAATGGGCGGACGGCTAATCCTTTCCCGGCGTGGGCGAGAGACCACCGTGTTTACCATTGAGATTCCAAATTAAATAAGAGAAGAAATGTCCATGTGGAGGGAAATATTTTGTTCAAAGTAAATACGTTTGTCCGGTTCAGTATTGCACTGGCGCTGATATTGGTTAATATCTATTTATTATCACGTGTGAGCTTCATCTTTCAGCCGCTCGTCACCATGATCACGGTCATTACCGTGCCGATGATGTTGTCGGTGTTCTTTTATTATCTGCTAAGGCCGCTTGTGAATTATATGGAGAAAAAGAAAATAAATCGCACGCTAAGTATTTTGCTAATCTATCTGGTTATTGCTATTCTGGGAGTGTTCTTCATCATTGGTTTATGGCCATCGTTACGTGAGCAACTGATCAATCTGGTTGATAACGCACCAAGTCTAATTAATTCATTAAGTGAACAGCTGAGAGAGCTGGAGCAAAATGGTGCCATTCAGGCCTTGTTCCCTGAGGGCTCGACACCTTTCTCCCAGATCACGGAGTATATCAACAAAGGATTTAACTTTGTAACTAACTATGTAAGTGGATTTTTCTCACTCGTTTCCAGTTTTGCGATCATCTTGTTTACACTACCGATCCTTTTGTTCTATATGCTGTTACAAGGCGAGAAATTTGGTCGTAAATTGGCACATATCGCTCCAAAACGTTTCCAAAATGACAGCCGTGATGTTGTAATTGAGATTGATCAGGCGTTGAGTGGTTTTATCGTGGGAAGAGTTTTGGTCAATCTGGCGTTGGGTGTACTGATGTATATCGGTTTCTTGATCATTGGACTGCCGTACGCATTACTGCTCACGGTAATTGCGGTCATCATGAACTTTGTTCCGTTTATCGGAGCGATTGTGTCGTCCGTACCTATTGTGATCATGGGTCTCGTGGTATCACCATCGGTTGCCATCTGGTCTCTGATTATTATTCTTGTCGCTCAGCAGATTCAGGACAACCTGGTTGCACCGTACGTATTCGGCAAAAAGCTGGATATTCATCCGCTCACGACCATCATTCTGGTGTTGGGTGCAGGCGACCTGGGTGGAATTATTGCCATCCTGATTATTATCCCGGTTTATATGATTGTTAAAATTCTTTTGGTTCGAATCTATAACATGTTCTTTAAGGACAAATGGCAGAATGCATAGAATTTAATTATTCGAAGGAGTGGAGCACATGTCTGAAATTATCGAAAAACAATACAATGAACCTGAATATATTGCACCTCAATCTGTTCAAATGGGTACCATTCACATCTCGAATGATGTGTTATCCAAGATCGTGGGGATGGCCGCTCAATCAACGGCTGGTGTATCCTCCATGTCCGTTGGACTGACTGAAGGGATTGCCAAGAGTATCAGCGGCAAGAGTCTGCAAAAAGGGATTGACGTACACGTCAAAGACGATCAGGCAACCATCCAGCTGCGCATCAATATTCAATATGGCAACAAGATGCACGAGGTCTGCCGTGAACTTCAACATAATGTTCAACAGGCTGTAGAACAATTAGCCGGCGTTATGGTCGATGAAATCAAAGTGCAAGTTGTTGGCATATCCATGCCGGAGACGGTATAAACCAACGTATAGAATGTAAGGAATCACGACTGTAAGGATAAACGATTGGCACAAACAGCACCTTCCCAATTAACAACTTAACTGGGAGGGTGCTGTTTTATGTTTGCGGTAGTAGGTGGGCGATTCACCCATCACTTTTTTGAACATTTTGGAGAAAAGCAATTGATCCGTATAGCCCACAGAACGGGCAATATCACCAATGGTCAGGCCGGGATCAAGGGTCAATTCGGCAGCCCTGCGCATCCGGTAATGAACCAGATACGACTGGATGCTGCTTCCCATCTGGTCCTTGAAGAGAGAGCACAGGTAACTGCGCTGCAAACCGACATGGGCCGCGATGGACTGAACGGTAATGGCATTGGCATAGTTCATTTCAATGAAGTCCATTACCTGCGTAACGTACGTTTCCTTCGAATAATCCGGCATGGGTTGAAGATGCTCTGAATTAGCCTGATCAATCAAAATAGAGAAGAATTGATACAGCAAACCAGTCATGCTAATCTCCCAGCCTTTATGGGTATTGCGAGAATTGATCATTCGGTGCAGGCAGGATCGCATCTCGTCATCCTCATTACCCAGCTCAAAAATCGGGTGATGCTCGGACAGACATGCTTGCTGTAAAAAGGAAGAACTATTGCTGCCTTGAAAAGCAACCCAGCTGTATTCCCATGGATCATCCTGATCTGCTTCGTAATGCACGACGGAATGCGGAACGATCAGAAATCCTTGTCCTTTGTGCAGGGTATACGTTTTGCCACCAACTTCGAAGGTGCCTTTGCCATTCAAAATATAATGAATTTTATAATAGTCTCGCATGGCAGGGCCAAAGTGGTGACCTGGTGTACAGGCTTCCGTACCATAATGAAGGAGCTGAAGCTCCTGAAAATGATTGTTTTTGAACATATACGTAATCAAGGGTATTCACTCCTGTACGATTTCGTCTCATCTTGCATTTTAACATACTAAATAGCTGAAAAGATTAATTATTTAACATTAGTATATATAGATAACAATCATTATTCCATATGTTCAAAGTGAAATGCCATATCGTTTATCCAGGAAAATGTCTAAGATGAAAAGGAATTCAACAAACCTTACAGGAAAGTGAGAATAACGATGCCCTATACTGCGAGTGAACAACGATATGATGAGATGAAATATGTACGTTCCGGCAAATCCGGAATCAGACTGCCGCAAATTGCGCTGGGTTTATGGCAGAACTTTGGTGGCAACCGTACATTGGATATTCAGGAAGAAATGATTTTGCGTGCTTTTGACCTCGGAATTAACCATTTCGATCTGGCGAATAACTATGGTCCACCTCCAGGATCAGCGGAAGAGAACTTTGGCGTGATTTACAAAAAACATCTTCGTCCTTACCGGGATGAACTGCTCATCTCGTCTAAGGCAGGCTACCATATGTGGAGTGGACCTTACGGCGAGTGGGGCTCCCGCAAAAACCTGATTGCCAGTCTTGATCAAAGTCTTGGTCGGATGGGGCTGGACTATGTGGACATATTCTATCATCACCGTCCAGATCCGGACACGCCATTGGAAGAAACGATGACGGCGCTGGATCATATCGTGCGGCAAGGTAAAGCACTGTATGTAGGCTTGTCCAATTATAATGCAGAACAGACACAAGAAGCGGTAACCATTCTGCGTCGTCTGGGTACGCCATGTCTGGTTCATCAGCCAAACTACTCGATGCTGAATCGCTGGATTGAAGACGGTTTGCAGGACGTACTGGATGAGCAAGGCGTAGGTTCCATTGCGTTCTGTCCACTCGGCCGCGGTCAGTTGACGAATAAATATGTCGACAAGATCAAGGAAGAACGCGTCAATCCAACAGGAAATTTGAAAAAAGAAGCATATACGGACGAACGGATTGCCAAGTTCGATGCACTTCAGGCGGTTGCGGAGCGAAGAGGTCAAACGATCTCCCAACTGGCTCTGAACTGGATTTTGCGTGGTAACCGTGTAACTTCTGCATTGATTGGGGCAAGCCGTGTGTCCCAGATTGAAGAAAATGTAGCTGCGCTCAGCGCACCGGATCTGACAACGGAAGAGTTGAATGAGATCGAAAGCATTTTGGACGGAATGGGTAATTATCCGTGGTAACATACACAGTATAGCTGTGTGAAAATTATAGTTAGGTAAAACTAATGTAATATAAATGAAGAATGAAAATGGCGCCTACCTGATCAATCAGGAAGGCGCCATTTTGTATATGTCATTTTCATTATAGGATAAGATCTATTATAATAGTTCATTAATTGACCTATGTTTATTTTTTTTAGAATGAACCTAGTTCATAGCACCTGGTCCTAGGATTTAGGGTATAATATATAGAAGCTATACAATTGAACTACGAAGGAGAGGCTCCATTTGAACTTTGAACAGTGGATTTCGCCTGAAAGCTATAACCTGACATCCGAGATGGAGAATCATCCATCAGACCGGATTGCACTTAGATGGCTCAGCGATCAACGAGAATTGGAAGAGATCACGTATGGTGATTTGTTCAAGCAGGCGAATCGTCTTGCTGGAGGTCTGCGTGAACTTGGATTAGAGAAGGGTGATCGGGTGTTGGTCATGGTACCACGCCGTATTATTGCCTATGTCATTTATATTGCTTGTCTGAAATTGGGGATTGCCGTTATTCCTTCCTCCGAGATGTTACGGGCAAAAGATCTGGAATATCGTCTGCGTCACTCTGAGGCGCGGGCTGTTATTGTATGGTCCGAGACGACCTCGGAAGTGGAAAAGATGGACGCGGATCTGCCGTCACTGGCACATCGCATCGTGGCATCACCGAATGAAGAAGTTAGCGTACCTGCTGAAGGTTGGGTCAATGTGCATCAGTTAATGCAGAATCAACCCGATGAGATGGCTGCGGTGGAGACTCATCGTGATGATACGGCTATCCTTGCTTATACTTCGGGCACAACAGGTAATCCCAAAGGAGTTGTACATAGCCACGGTTGGGGATATGCCCACCTGCGGATCGCTTCTTCATTATGGCTGGATATCCAACCTTCAGATACCGTATGGGCAACGGCTGCACCTGGCTGGCAAAAATGGATCTGGAGTCCGTTCCTGTCGGTACTCGGAAGAGGCGCGACTGGACTGGTCTACAATGGATCATTCCAGCCCAAGCGTTACCTGGAACTGATGCAGGAACATCAGATTAATGTCCTTTGCTGTACACCAACGGAATATCGGTTGATGGCCAAAGCCGATGATCTTGGACATTATGACCTGTCTCATCTGCGCAGTGCTGTTTCAGCGGGCGAACCGCTCAACCAGGAAGTTATTGAAATCTTCCAGCGTCACTTTGATCTGACTATTCGAGACGGATATGGACAGACCGAGAGCACGTTGTTAATCGGCAGTCTCAAAGATGCGCCTGTACGTATTGGCTCGATGGGTCAGTCGATTACACCTGGATTGATTGAAATCATCGATGAAGAGGGACAACCTGTGCCTGCGGGTGAAGTGGGGGATATCGCGGTACACAAAGAGATGCCAGCTTTGTTCCGGTCCTATTATCAGGATGAGGGACGGAAGGAAGCAAGTCAGCGTGGCGATTATTTTGTAACAGGGGACCGTGCACGCAAAGACGAAGAAGGTTACTTCTGGTTTGAAGGTCGCAGTGACGATATCATCATCAGTTCGGGTTACACGATTGGACCATTTGAAGTGGAAGAAGCACTTATGAAACACGCCAGTGTGAAGGAATGCGCGGTGGTTGCGAGTCCAGATGAGATCCGTGGTAATATTGTCAAAGCTTTTGTTGTACTGCGAGATGATTCACTGGCTTCACCGGAACTGATGCGTGAACTGCAACACCATGTCAAAGAAATCACAGCACCTTACAAATATCCACGCAAGATCGAATTTGTCACGGATCTGCCGAAGACCAACTCTGGTAAAATCCGCCGGATCGAACTGCGCGAACAAGAAAAACGTAATGGTTAGATCATTTTGTATAGATGAAATTTTGGGGATTGTGCCTGCGTAGTGAAAGAGAAGGAATCGATTCTGCAGAAGCGAAAGCGGTCGTATTTGTCTCCGAATTTTAACCTTTGAAAAATACGATGAAGAAAATTTGGAGACAACGACGATCTAAAGAACGATCCTTCGCTGTAACGGCCACTCAACAGATCCCAAGTTTGCAAACCATGCCATAATATATGAAACAGGAGTGAACACAACCATGAGTCAATTTGAACAAACCTTTGAAAAGTCATTGGAACAATACGCAGAACTTGTTGTTAAAGTTGGCGTGAATATTCAAAAAGGACAGGATCTGCTCGTCACTGCACCGATCGAAACGCTTGAATTCACACGTCTCATTGTGCAAAAAGCCTATGCGGCTGGTGCCAACTATGTACAAGTGGACTTCGATGATGACAACATTACCCGCAGTCGTTTTGAGCATGGTTCCAATGACAGCTTTGACTATTATCCAGCGTGGAAAGCGGATATGATGGAGAAGTTTGCAGAAGCAGGCGGCGCTACCCTGACGATCAAAGTTCCAGATCCTGAACTGTATAACGGAATCGACTCCGACAGCGTTTCCCGTGCTACCAAGGCAGCTGCACACGCACGTCGCGGATATGCCAAATACACACGCAACCATGAAATTAGCTGGTGTCTGATCAAAGCACCGACCAAGGCTTGGGCGAACAAAGTATTTGCCGACATCCCGGAAGAAGACCGAATCAACGTGATGTGGGAAACGATTTTCAAAATGAACCGTGTAGATGGCGGAGACGCCGTACAAAATTGGAGAGAACATCTGGATACCCTGAATACCATGAGTGATCTCCTGAATAAAAAGAACTATAAGAGCCTGCATTACCGTGCGCCAGGTACAGATTTGAAAATTGAATTGGTCCACAACCACATCTGGGGTGGCGGTGGTAGCGAAAATAAACAAGGTGTATACACCGTTGCCAATATGCCAACTGAAGAAGTATTCACCATGCCTAAACGCAGCGGAGTGAATGGGTATGTCAGCAGCACAATGCCTTTGAACCTGAACGGGCAACTGGTAGACCAGATGAAAATCACATTCAAGGATGGACAGGTTGTTGCGTTTACGGCAGCATCCGGTGAAGAGCATTTGAAGAACCTGTTTGCCACCGATGAAGGAGCACGTTATCTGGGTGAGGTCGCACTCGTACCACATGACTCCCCGATCTCCAACCTGAATCGCATTTTCTACAATACGGGTATTGATGAAAATGCATCTTGCCACTTGGCTGTGGGAAGTGCGTATCCATTCAACATGAAAGATGGCACAACGATGTCGAACGAAGAGTTGCTGAAGCATGAGTGCAATGTGAGCTTGACTCACGTTGATTTCATGATCGGTTCCGCTGAGTTGGATATCGATGGTGAGTTACAAGACGGTACAATCGAGCCGGTATTCCGTAAAGGCAACTGGGCATTTTAATTTTTAATAGGTGTAGTGAAAAAGGAGAAGAGCAATCTCTAATGAGGTTGCTCTTCTCCTTTTGGTCATACTCTTAGTAGCATAGTTGAAGACTTGAATTTTATGAAATGATGAAGTTGGAATCAATGCTTTGTTTGATTGCCAATTCGTAGCGCTTATTTACCTCGCTCCAATTGATTACATTCCAAAATGCGCTAATATAATCTGGGCGCTTATTCTGGTAATTCAAATAGTAGGCATGTTCCCAGACATCCAGACCAATAATCGGAGTTTCCCCTTCCATCAAAGGACTATCTTGATTAGGAAGACTATCGACTTTCAATTTTCCATTCGCAACGGAAAGGAACGCCCATCCACTGCCAAACCGAGTAGTTGCCGCTTTCGTAAATTTCGCTTTAAATTCTTCAAATCCGCCCAGTTCATTATCGATCGCTTTTGCCAATGCTCCTGTTGGATTTCCTCCCCCGTTGGGGCCAATGATTTTCCAAAACAAGCTGTGATTGGCGTGCCCGCCTCCGTTATTTCGAACAGCTGCGCGAAGTTCCTGTGGAACACTGTCCAGATTGGAGATCAAAGCTTCAATAGATTTCCCTTGCAGCTCAGGCAAATGCTCCAGAGCAGCATTCAGATTCGTAATGTAAGTATTATGATGACGATCATGATGGATCATCATCGTTTGCTCATCAATATGTGGTTCGAGTGCGTTATTTGCATAGGGTAATGCGGGTAATTGATATGTCATGTGTTATTCCTCCAATGTAATATAATGATCTTTCTAAATTGATCATACTTCATTTTATATACTTAATCAACATTTATGTATATAAAGTTTAGTTTGTCATTCTCGTATTTATATGATCACAATTAATAGTTTGGGTTATTTTCCATTTATTAGAGTTTGAATTAACACGTATATTATATATAATAAATATAAAATTAGTTATATCGGTTGTTTAAGGATATAATGTATCTGAGAACATGAGATGATGTAAACAACGAGAGCGATATACATGGATTGTATACACGAAATCGATCGAAGGTGTTAAAAATTGTTTATTCGTAAGGAGGTTGAATCATAAATGACTAATCCTGATCTGGTGAATAGTCTTCCAACCAGAGAAATTATATTACATCTCCTCAAAACCAAAGGGGACATGACTACTAAAGATCTTACCGATGAGCTTGGGATCACCACCATGGCGGTTCGGCGTCATATCCAATCGCTAGAACGAGATAATTTAATTACGTCTAAGATACAGCGACAATCTATTGGAAGACCAACAACAGTGTATTGTTTAACTGAACAGTCTGTAGGATATTTTCCTAATAAATATCATTCACTAACATTGGATATATTGACTGAGCTTGAAGAACAATTAGGACCGGAAGCTGTTGAGAAAATTTTTGAAAGTCGCAAAAATAAAATGATCGAAAAATATGACCAAAGTATGAAAGCGAAAAATATCTCGGAGCGTGTTGAGACACTTGCGAACATTCAGAATGAGAATGGCTATATGGTGGGACTTGAGAAGATTAGCGATGATGAATTTATTTTAAAGGAAAATAACTGCCCAATTAGTCACGTCGCCATGAAATATAAGAAGGTTTGTCAATGTGAATTAAGTATGTTTAAATCATTGCTTGGGGAGGCTGAAGTCAAAAGAATGGAGTGTTTGGCTGACGGCGGGCAACGTTGCACATATTCCATAAAAGTAAAAAAAAGTAATTGAACGTATTAGATATGTAAAGATGCTTCCTAGCATAACGCTAGGAAGCATCTTTTTTTATATATTCATTTAACTTAACTTAAAGAAGTCGAGTGCCTTGCTTACATATATTTGATGATGATCAGGTAAATCTTCCTCATAATAAATAGCTCCAACAGGACAAGCTGTTTCACAGTTCCCACAATCTATGCATTGGTCAGGATTGATAAAATATTGGTCTTCTCCTTTTACAATGCAATCGACTGGACATACATCAAGACAATCGGCAGCTTGTTCATGAATGCAATGCTCTGTAATTACAAAGGGCATATTCCTCCACACCTCCTAACTTTTCATATCTATTATTCGAAATGCTTTAACATATACATAATATACATATAAGTATAAAAATATCAAATCTATCGTTTATGTTTGATTTTAATAAAGAATTTTATTTGATATTTATATATTTTATACATTATAGTATATTATGTTGTGTATTATAAAAACATAAAGAGAGGGAGAGCTCCCATTGTCACTAGAACTTACTCCATCAATTACTGATATCACAATTATTGGTGGTGGGCCAACTGGAATGTTTGCCGCTTTTTATGCTGGTATGCGTCAAGCAAGTGTCAAAATTATTGATAGTATGCCGCAATTAGGTGGTCAAGCGATTGCCCTCTACCCTGAGAAATATATCTATGATATTGCTGGATTTCCAAGGGTTACAGCTGCTCAACTCGTTGAAAATTTACTGGAGCAGATGCAATTATTTCCGGTTGATGTCTATTTAGAGGAGAAGGTACAACAGGTATTAAAAAGAGGGGAACATCATTTCGAAATTATTACAGATAAATCTATTCATTACAGTAAGTCGGTTATTATTGCCGCAGGTATAGGGGCATTCGAACCACGCCGATTGGAACTGGAGAACGCGAGTCAGTTTGAACAATCTAACCTTCATTATTTTGTTGAAGATTTGCAGCAGTTCTCCAATCAACACGTGATTATTAACGGTGGTGGAGATTCAGCAGTCGATTGGGCACTTATGCTTGAGCCCATTGCCAAACAAGTCACTTTACTTCACAGACGAGATAAATTTCGTGCTCACGAACATAGCGTTGAAAAATTGAGGGCATCTTCAGTTCATATCGTCACTCCGTCTGAGATTACCGGGTTAACTGGTGATGAACGGATAACCGAGATTACAGTCACTATTGCGAAAACGGGGGAGAAAAGAATCATTCCTTGTGATGCTCTTATCGTGAATTTTGGTTTTGTTTCTTCTTTGGGTCCCATTGCTGAGTGGGGATTGGAAGTTGATAACGGCTCTATTGTTGTTGATACGCGGATGCAAACCAATATTCCAGGAGTATTTGCAGCTGGAGACGTTACGTCCTACCCAGGGAAAATTAAGCTGATCGCTGTAGGCTTCGGAGAGGCTCCAACTGCAATCAACAATGCTAAGGTTTATATTGATCCTACTGCCAAATTATCACCAGGTCATAGCAGTAACATGAAGCTCTGATATGCTTAGCAAGGTAAATGACGCAAGATTTCAAAGAAAATCATGGTTTGATAAAGGTCAGCCTCCTACAGTTCATGCCATTGGATTTGAAGGACAACTACGAAGAATAATGAACTAGGGGGCCTAATATGAATAGTGAGCTAAGTGTTGTCATATACATTCTCATTATCCTTAGTTCACATAAGAATGAGAAACTAACCAGTGCTCAGATATCAGAAAAGATTAGTGTAAACCCTGTTAGGATACGCCGTATCCTTAGCTCATTTAAAAAAGTGGGATATGTTAAGACAAAAGAGGGTATTGATGGTGGTTATGTGTTGTCTGTGGAGCCGCATGATATAACCTTGCAAGATATATATAAATTGGTGTCGTCTAAGCCTTTACAGATTCCTAAACCATCTATGAGCAGTAAGGGACATCTAACAGCAGAGATAGATATGCAACTCACAAGTATTTTTATAGAGTGTGAACAACAACTGATGAGGCAGTTAGGAAAAATCAACTTGGGTAGTATGCTCAAATTAATGACTGACTGTCAATTAGAACGAACGGAATAGTTCAAATACAGATAAGCGATTAGGAGGACCAGTTATGAAATTAATAGGTTTGTCTGGGTCATTGATTGGATCAAAGACTGCAATTGGTGTGGATACTGTACTACAATTCGTGAAAAAAAATCATCCGGAAATTGAAATTGAACTAATAGACTTGAGAGAATACAAAAACATCGAATTTTGCGATGGCCGCAAGTTAGAGGATTATAATGAACACACCCGGTCAGTAATCCAAAAAATGATTGATGCTGATTTTTTCGTTATCGGCACACCTATATATCAATCCTCTTTGACAGGTGTACTGAAAAATGTGTTCGATCTACTCCCTGTACAGAGTTTTTATAATAAAGTGATAGGCTTTATTGCAACTGGGGGCACATATCAGCATTATTTGGTTGTCGAAAATCAATTAAAACCGATCGCGGGCTTTTTTCGTTCATATGTAGCGCCAAGATATGTTTATCTAAATAGTGATCATTTTGGTGCTGATAATAAAATCGAAGATGCTGATGCGCTGAGTCGGTTGGAGAAATTGGCCGAAGAAATAGTCTTCATGCAGATTCAATTGAAGACGGATAAGATATCATTCTAATACGAAAAGGAGATTGGTAGAAATGCCTTTTGTAATTACCGAAGCATGTATTTCAGAAAAAGCAGCTGATTGTTTAGACGTTTGTCCAGTTGAAGCGATCTACTATGAAGAGGATTTACCTTCGCAATATTTGAAATACGTGCATAAAGCAACTGAATTTTTTGAAAAACAATAATGCATCAATCTACATTTGCTTTGGTAGAGTTGCTCCAATGCTTTTTACCAGGATACTCAACGCACTGAAAGTGTATACCGTTAAGTAAAAACTCTTCTTCTAAGCTTGATTAGCAATAGCAAGGAGCGGAGTGAAGTGATTAGTGGTCTTTGTTGGAACCCAAGAAAAAAAGTGACTTCATTGACTGAAGTCACTTTTTTTGCAACTAAACAGGCCTGATTGGAACACATATCTCGCAAAAATCAAGGTTAACAAGATGGCCCGTATACCTTTCCATAACTGGTTTGTTATCCAGAGTATAACCGCTACTCTGCAAATGCGGAAAAATTTCAGTCCACGCTTGCTGAACAGCCTCTGTAGTATGTTTGACTTTGCAAACCAGATATTGCCCGCCTGGAAGTACAGTTTCGTTTAGATCGGGGGTCAATTCATTCATAGGAAAATCTTTCGAAATGACAATACAAGCATCGTATCGGCAATCTTCGGGAATCGTGGTTTCCGGGTTATCCTGGGGGATACCGAATAATACAGTCGATGCAGTAAGCAGATTTTTGGTTCTAGCCCAACTCTTTAACATTTCCATAGCTTGACTGTTGGCAGGCCCATACGAACCAACTTGTCGCACATAGGCGATACGATACGACGGGAGGTTTTCGATAACCATTTCCATGAAAATCTTCCTCTCTGTACGATTTCTCTTACATGTTTGATGCTAACATGGTATAAAAAAATTTGCTTAGGTAATTGTTGAATCCTGGAGACGAAACTCATAGAATAGTGATAATATGTTGGAAGACTGTTCCAATAGAGCAAAATGAGAGGGGAGGCGTTAGACATGGATATTACTTATGCCTTCACGGATGAGCGTTTTAGGCAAGTTGTGTTGGATCGTTTTTGTGATCAGCGGGATTTCATTCAGGAGAGTGACGTTTGTGAGGTTGAGATATTGCAACTTTCCAATCACAATATTAGCAATCTTGATGGAATCAAGTATTTCATGGGTCTTCAAGAGCTGGATTGTGCCTATAATCAATTGAGCGGTCTGGATCTTACTCAGAATCACAAGCTGAGGACGTTACGTTGCAGAGAGAATCAGCTTCTTACACTGGACCTCCGCTCCAATTCGGAATTGCAGGTGCTGGATTGCAGTTTTAATCGACTTCGCAAATTGGATCTTTCTCATAATTCCAAACTTATAACGGTAGAGTGTCATTGGAATATGTTGTCGGAGCTGGTTTCGGAGCCCCTTGAGCAGTTGGAGGAACTTAGTTGCAGTTATAACGCTCTTTTCTCACTTGAACTTGAACACAATAAGCAACTGCGGCGACTTGATTGCGCCAACAATTACATGTTAGAACTTGATGTAACAAGTTGTCCAAACTTGATTGAACTTCGTTGTAACCACAATCATATCAAACAGTTGGATTTTCGTTCAAATATGGTTTTAGAAAGTGTCCGTTGTTTTAACAACCATATTAGCAAGCTGGATATTCGCCATAACGTACAACTAAAAGAGTTGTACTGTTCCGAGAACAAATTAACCGAGTTGGATTATAGCGCTAATCCCAAGCTGGAAAGACTGCAGTATGCAGATAATCTAATGTTTGAATCCAATCATGAAGTTCCGGGTATGGGGTTGTTTCAGTATGACGTCTCGATGTCCAACTATCAGATGAGCTTACTTATTCAGGATAAAGAACTGGTAGTCACTGCACAGGTTTCAACCAAGACAGAGATGGAAGCCTTATCCTCATATATGGAAGAGACGTGGAAACGGTGGGACATGCTTGGTGAGCAGGCACTTAAAACCATTGCCGAGGCTCATCCGGACGAAGATATCAATACATTGATTTTGGCTGATGCAGAATTTCAGGGAGATCAATATTTCCGATTGGGTTATGATGCGGGGGATACACCTGCTGGCCGATTATACATATATGCGGAGTTTGACGATGAATTTCACATGTTGGATACGTTGATCTATGAAACGTATTAAAGCCACGAGATCGTGGCTTTTTTGTTGTGTTGAACTAAAGATTATTTACACTGACACTACGATGACAGAACAACCTTCCAATCGCTGTTATCCCCAGATTTAATTCCATTCCTTTTCTAAAGGGGAAAATCCGGGGATAGCGTATGCTTCCGATGCAGCTTTCTTTCAGAAAGCTTTTAGGCGAACGCTTCGCTTTTTCAGGTTTTTTCTGTCCTCTCCGTTATCGTGTAAATGTTAGTTCAACTTATATTATATGTTATTCAGCGTGCATTTTGTTAAAGCTAACATATTCGTTAATCGGTTTACGGTAACCGCGTGGGCGCTGTTTGGCTTCCGACTTTTTGCCGATGGTGATCAGCATAACGGGTACGTAATGGTTAGGGATTTCCAGACTCCGTTGCAGTTCTTCCGAGTCAAAGCCAATCATTGGACAAGTGTCCCAACCGCGATCCTGAGCGATCAGCATCAATTGCATGGCAGACAGGCTGGCATTGCGAATCGCATCCTCACGTTGGAAGAATCTGCCGCGAGATTCGTAAAATTCGGTGACGCTTTGGGATTCCTGCTCGTATTGGAACGGAGTAAGAGCGCCCAGGTTCAGCAGGCCTTCGTTAATAGTGCGGATATGATGATGCGCGTTGACGTCGCCCAATACCACGATGACTGCAGAAGCTGTTTTTACCTTATATTGCTGGGAAGCCTCATAGACTTTCTCTTTCTGTTCCTCGTCTTTAATCACAAGATAGTGCGTGTGTTGCAGGTTAAAGGCAGATGGTGCAAATTTGTTCAGGGCAAACATTTCTTGCAGTTCCAAATCCGAAATTTCAATTCCTTCTTCAAAAATAACGGCCGATCTACGGTTTTTGACTAGATTCTCCAACTCACTCATGGTAGTTTCCCTCGCTTATGTATGATTTATAAACTGACTATAACACACTTAGTTACTTTATGTAAGTATTATTTTAGAATAAGACAAGGATCGTCTGCCATACGCTAAAATAAAACACTAGAGGTGATTCATGAAAGCATTGATCGCAAGGTATATGGGAGGACATGACCCTCATGAATTTCGGGTATATGTAATCCAATCTTCGACGTTAAAACGTTTTGTAGTCGTGGAGATTATTCTAGGCCCTATCGTGTACAATGTCGCACTTTATTTGTGCCATAATGTAATACTTGCTGGAGTAGGCTCTTGGGCTGGAACAGAAGGTCTGAAGAGACTGCCACTGGTCTTTAGAAAAATCGTTGGGACATGATGAAGTGTGTAAATGAGAAATTAAAGCAGAAGAGGGCCAGTTGCGGCCCCATCTTCTCCTTCAGTCATGTTATCTATAGTCACGCTTCTTTTATCTAATCAGATAACTATAACTGTCTAAGCTTTGGGTTAACCTGCCTTATTTGGCACGTTCCAAATACTGCTCCAGCGTAAGTTTCTGGTTGGTAATCTCACCAGCAATATATACCCCTACATAACGTACATGCCATGGCTCATAGGAGTAACCAGTCAATTTCTCCTGATCTTTGCCATAACGGATGATGAAACCGTACTTGTGGGCATTGGCTTTCAGCCATTTGCCTTCTTTGGTGTTGCCAAAGCTTTGCTGAAGATCATAACCAGCCGAAGCGCTGGAGATATCCATAGCTAGACCGGTCTGATGTTCGCTTTGTCCTGGCCGAGCACTTGTTTTATTGGCAACAGCTTCGCCTTTGATGCTGGCATTACGGTCAAAGATCGATTTCTGAGTCGCATACGAGCGATAGCCAGACACCGCTTTGATATCGATGCCGTCTTTTTTGGCAGCCGCAAATAATTTCTCTATCGCGGTTGCGGCCACTTTACGCATCTGTTTCTTCGGACTGGAACCTGAGAAGCTAAAAGGAATATTAGGTACAACCAAATCTTGAGGTGCATAAGTTGAAGGCAGATTTCTCTTTTTATTGACAAGCACAACTGTACTGGACACATTGGTCACCGTCGCCACATTTTTAATCGTTTTGATCGTACGACCAGGTGCATTATCATGCAGAAATTGAGTGAAGCTGGAGCTTGCAGCAGACGCGACGGGATTCAGGCTTGAAGTGATGGGAAACGTAGTAAAGGCAGAACCTGCTACAACAGAGCCTACGAGAATTGTAGATATGATGGATTTACGAGTAAAAGATTTCATGATGTGTGTTCCTCCTCGGAATATATGAATCTATATACCGAGTATACTAGAGGATTATATCCATAGGTTCTCCAATTGTTTCCGAGTTGTAAACAAAGTTTGCTATAAAATCTAACTAGAGGATATTTACCTTGCCACTTCGATGACAGAACAACCTTCCGATCGCTGTTATCCCCTGATTTTTTTGATTCAATTTTATAATGGTGAAAATCTTGGGATAGCGTATGCTTCCGATGCAGCTTTCTTTCAGAAAGCTTTTAGGCGAACACTTCGTTTCTTCAGGTTTTTTCTGTCCTCTCCGTTTCATGTAAATGTTTAGTTCATCTTTTATAGAGTCTTTTTTGCAACTCTGATAGAGGCATATAAAGAAAAGCACGTTAAAAAAGCCGTTGCATTAGATGCAACGGCTTTTGATGTGAAGAGAGATAATGCTAGATTACTTCAAATATGCTGGAGACTGTGTTACAGCATGCAGGCGTCGGATCCACCGGAGCTTCCCGCAGTTACTGCACGGGTGTCACGAACGCGAACGTTGGCGCTGAGCACACCAGAATCACTGCTTAATTTGAAAGAAGGATAATTCTCTTCTGTATCCAGCTTCATGTGTTGTTCAAGGTTTAGCTGCTGCTTCGGATCAACATAGAATGGCACCAGATTGGTTTCAATCTGCGCGTCGAGAGCCGCAAGTTCATCAACAATGATAATAGCGATAACTCCGTTACATCCGCAACCTTCCAAGTCATAGATCACTTTGAAATATCCAGGTTGGTCATTCAGGCTTTCCGTCAATCGTTTTGCAGCCAAATCTGTAATTTGAATATACATATAGGTACACTCCTTTATATGTGGTCATGGTTGGTAAATGGTAAAAGAATTCATTCAGCTTCTATTCCCATTATACCACTTTGGCAAAAATCAAAGCATTTATTTTCTTGACTGATCAGTCTGGAAAAGGTATTCTTTAGTTAATGAATAGGGAGGTGAGGTCTTAAATTGGGAAGAGCCAAGGAGTTCGACACGGAGACTGTTCTAAGAAAAGCAACGTCTGTATTTGGAGCGTACGGTTATGAAGGTACATCTTTGAGCTTACTGCTGAGTGAACTTGGCATTGCGCGGCAAAGCCTGTATGACACCTACGGAACTAAACATGATTTATTTGTCTCTGCTCTTAAATTCTATATTCAGCAGAAGACAGAGGCGGGGATCAAACTATTAAACGAATGCACAAGTGTGAGGCAAGGCGTGACCGAGTTGTTCAACGAAGCGGTTAACGTGTTGACAGACAACGAACGTCGTAATGAATGTTTCATCATTAATAGCGCGGTTGAACAGGCACCACAAAATCACGAAATCGCGGCCTTTATTCAAACCACTAACCAACAAATGGAAGATGTTTTCCATACTGCGCTGTTACGAGGCCAGAGGAGTGGCGAATTGAGGCATGCAGAGGAAGAATTGCCCGGGCTTGCCCGTTTTCTGAATTATTCCCGACTCTCATTGACCTTTACAGCGAAGAGCGGTGCAAGCGCAGAAGCGCTACGAGATTTTGTACAGATGACCCTAAGGGCTATGGATTAACGTTTTACATGATTTGAGTAAGAATTCTTTACGTTTTCTTGAAAATGGACGCTTAGAGCGTTTATTTTTTGACTATTATAGACCGATTGGTCTGGAAAAAGAACACCAAACAAACTGAAGGAGGAAATAAGGATGACACAATCTCAGCAGTTGGAAGCGGGCAATAGTATACCGTATCGGATCATGCATGGATTTACTCAATTGCTACTGGAGGGAAAACTAGAACAATGGTTGGAGCTATATACATCTGACGCTATTTTCGAATTCCCATATGCACCAGCAGGATATCCTCAGAAACTGGAAGGCAAAGCCGCAATTACGAATCATCTTCATAATCTACTGGAGATGATTGAAATTCAGCAGTTTTCTGAACCGGTGATCTTGGCTGATTCCACGAAACAACAGTTTGTGGCTGAATTTACTTGTAAAGGGCGTTCATTAGTTACAGGCAAGCCATACAACCAAACGTACATCTCTGTAGTGAGCCACTCTAATGAAAAAATTACACATTATAAAGACTATTGGAATCCGATGGTCGTACTCGAATCGGACTTAGGAGGAAACAAGCATGATCAATGATAAACCGTTGACACTTATTACCGGAGCTAATGGAAAGACAGGAAGCCGTGTTGCGGCCATACTTCAAAAGCATCATTATCCGGTGCGTTTGGCAGGAAGAACTAAACCATCTCTTTCTGGTTCTGCCGATAATTATGTCTATTTTGATTGGTATGATTCCGAGACATATGCGCTGGCGCTGAAAAATGTGAATCAGGTGTACCTTGTCATGCCAGTCATGGATATGAACCCAGAAGACGTCATCATTCCGTTCATCAAGGAAGCATTGTGGAACGGCGTTAAGCGATTCGTTTTACTTGGCAGTGCTTCAATTGATGGAGATGGCCCTATTTTTGGCAAAGTACATCAGTATATAAAAGCCCATGCTCCTGAGTGGGCTGTATTGCAGCCTTCCTATTTTATGGAGAACTTTACGGAGGGACCGCATCGGGAGACGACGAAACAACTCGGGAAAATATACAGTGCTACGGGTGAAGGGAAAATTGGATTTGTTAGTGCAGATGATATCGCGGCAGTTGTGTTCCATGCTCTGACGGATATTGTTCCTCATAATACGGAGCATATTATTACAGGGCCGGAGACGTTGTCCTATGGACAGGTTGCAGACGTCTTGAGCCGTGTACTGGGTCAGTCCATCCAGCATGAATCTTTGTCCGATGATGAATTGAGGAATAGCATGATTCGCGCAGGAATGTCAGAAGAATACGCTACTGCCCTCGCAGGACTGGATGTGCCTATCCGGGAGGAGGGGAGAGAAGATCAGACGACGGATACGGTGAAAAAATTAACGGGGAATAACCCGATTTCATTCGAGCAATTTATTCAGAATCATATGGAAGTATGGAAATAATGGAAGAAACATTTTCATATTATGAGAAGACGGTGCCTAGTGCCCGTCTTTTTGCATGTCTACCAGCATGTTGACATCGTTGATTCGAATATGGTTCTCTCCCTAACAAGGGACACTAAGGAAAGCAGTGATTATACGAACACACTTTTGGGGAAATAGATGAAGATGAATGTTAGGGCGTGTCTGAAACACGCCCTAGATAAAGGGGCGAAGAGAGCGAATGATTCAGTTCGAAAATGTATCAAAACAATATCCTGATGGAACAACGGCTTTGCGTCAGGTTAACCTCAACATTAACAAGGGAGAACTGTTTGTCATGATTGGTCCGAGTGGATGTGGCAAAACCACCATGCTCAAAATGATCAATCGCCTGATTGAACGAACAGATGGAACAGTGCGCATTAATGAACGCCCAATCGATGAATACAACATTCACGAATTGCGCTGGAATATAGGATATGTGCTGCAACAGATTGCACTATTCCCGCATATGACAATTGCCGAAAATATTGCAGTTGTTCCTGAACTGCGAAAGTGGAAGTCAGATCAAATCAAGGAGCGTGTACATACGTTACTGGACATGGTGGGTTTGCACGGAGATACGTACAGTGAGCGTAAACCGTCCGAGTTATCCGGAGGACAACAGCAGAGAATTGGTGTGTTGCGTGCACTCGCTGCCGATCCCGAGATAGTTTTGATGGATGAACCGTTCAGTGCACTCGATCCAATGAGTCGGGAGAAATTACAGGACGATATTCTGGATATCCAGCGTCAGATGAAAAAAACAATTGTGTTTGTCACCCATGATATTCAGGAAGCGATGAAGCTGGGGGATCGCATCTGCATTATGAAGGATGGACAGGTTTTGCAGGTAGGCACCCCGGAAGAACTGATCCGACAGCCAGCTAATGATTTCGTACGTGAATTTGTTGGAAGTCCTAACACCGATACGAGTTCACAATCTGATTTTGATCTCGAATTCATCATGTCACCACTCTCACCGGGTCATGTGCCAAAATCAGCCAAAACTGCCGTTCCTGTATCCATTACGTTAACGGAATTAGTTGATATCATGGCTTCCCATGACCATCTGCTGGTTGAACGTAACCGCCAAATTATTGGCGAGATCAGTCGAGTTGATCTGATGAAATACTGGTCTGGTCAGTTACAGGAACGAGGTGAAGAACATGAGTAGATTCACGGAGGTGTTCAGTGAGCGCAAAGGTCAGTTGTTGTCTGCTCTGCTGGAACATATTCAGATCTCATTTATCGCATTGTTCTTTGCTGTCCTCATCGCTATTCCGCTTGGTATTTACTTGACACGCAAGCCAAAAGTCGCTGAACCGATTATTGGGGTTACGGCTGTGTTGCAGACGATACCTTCCTTGGCGCTTCTCGGTTTGCTCATCCCGTTATTCGGCATAGGCACACTTCCTGCAATCATTGCACTGGTGGTGTATGCGCTGCTTCCGGTACTCCGCAACACGTACACAGGCATATCCGAAGTTGATCCTTCCATGGTGGAAGCGGCGAATGCGATGGGCATGAATAGTTGGCAACGTCTAATCAAAGTGGAACTGCCACTGGCGATGCCTGTCATTATGGCCGGAATTCGGACCGCGATGGTGCTTATTGTAGGAACGGCGACACTTGCTGCCTTGATCGGCGCAGGAGGTTTGGGTGCATTAATCTTGCTGGGCATTGATCGGAACGATACGGCACTGATCATTCTTGGAGCCGTTCCGGCTGCCTTGCTGGCTATTTTGTTTGATGCACTATTGCGTCAGTTCCAGCGGTTATCCTTTAAGAAAACATTGGTTACCCTTGGTTCGCTAGCTCTGATCGCGATACTTGTGATTACCATTCCCTTCGTGGCACGTGGTGGACAGAAGGATCTCGTCATTTCCGGGAAATTGGGGGCGGAACCCGAAATTCTCATTAATATGTACAAATTGTTAATCGAAAAAGATACAGACCTGACCGTTGAACTAAAACCCGGATTAGGCAAAACACCATTCCTTTTCAATGCACTCAAGTCGGGTGATATTGATATCTATCCTGAATTCACGGGGACAGCCATCTCCGAATTTATGAAGGAAACGGCTGTGAGTACGGATCGAACAGAGGTCTACGAACAAGCCAGAGACGGAATGTTAAGCCAATTCAACATGGTGCTGCTGAACCCTATGGATTACAACAATACGTATACGTTGGCCGTTCCAAAGAGCATCGCAGATCAATACAATCTCAAGACCATTTCGGATCTCAAACCGGTTGAGCAGCAGATGAAGGCAGGATTCACACTTGAATTCTCGGATCGGGAAGACGGATACCTTGGCATACAGAAAAAGTATGGGATTGAATTCCCGAACGTTGCAACAATGGAACCCAAGCTTCGCTATGGTGCTGTTCAACGTGGCGATATCAATCTGGTAGATGCCTACTCCACAGATAGTGAGTTGAGACAATATGAACTCGTTGTGCTGGAGGATGATCAGGAGTTATTCCCACCGTATCAAGGCGCGCCGATGCTTCGTCAAGAAACGGCAGATCAATATCCACAACTGGTTGAGGTGCTGAATCAGCTTGCTGGCAAAATTACGGATGATGAGATGCGTCAGATGAACTATGACGTGAACGTAGAGGGAGCGAATCCTGAACAGGTTGCGGCAGAGTACCTTAAACAGGCTGGATTGCTGTAACTTCAGGCATACCTGCAATAGATGTACCAAAAGGATGAGGAGGAACCATGATGACACAAGAAACGTATGACTTGATTGCGATTGGCACAGGAAGCGCGGCAAGCTCTGTAATCACCCGTTGCGCTGAAGCTGGTTGGAAAATCGCTGTAATTGATGAACGTGAGTTCGGCGGAACGTGTGCACTGCGTGGCTGTGATCCCAAGAAAGTACTGGCCGGAGCCGCGGAGCTGATTGACTGGAATGAACGGATGCAAGGGAAAGGAATTCAGGGACAGGCGACCATCAACTGGTCTGAACTTATGTCCTTTAAACGCACCTTTACCGAGAGCATACCTAGAGCAAGTGAAGATCAATTCAAACAGGCCGGAATGGATACGTTTCATGGTAAAGCTTCATTTGTCGATGAAAATCATATTCAAGTTGGAGAAGAAGTGCTCCATGGCAAACACATCCTGATTGCTACCGGTGCAAGACCTGCGCCACTTGAGATTGAGGGCTCGGAGCATCTTCTATATAGTGATGACTTTCTGGATCTGGAACAGCTGCCGGATCGATTAGTTCTGGTAGGCGGTGGATACATTGCATTTGAGTTTGCGCATATTGCGGCCAGAGCCGGGACGGAAGTCCATATCCTGCATCGGAGTGAACAGCCTCTGAAGTCGTTTGATGTGGAGCTTGTAGAATCTTTGTTGCAAAAATCAAAAGAGATCGGCATTCATGTTCACTTGAATGCGGAGGTGAAGTCCATACGGCAAGAGGGGAACGCCTATGTTGTTCATGGCACACGTAATGGTGCAGATCACCAGTGGCAGTGCGGACTTGTCGTTCATGGAGCCGGGCGTGTTCCTAATGTGGATGGGCTGGAATTGGAGAAAGCCAACGTCAGCTACAGCAAAAAGGGGATTACGGTGAACGAGTACTTACAAAGTGAAAGTAATCCGAGAGTGTGTGCTGCTGGCGATGTAACGGATACAAAAGGGTTGCCTTTAACCCCGTTAGCAGGTCAGGAATCCCGGGCTGTATCGTTCAATTTGTTGGAGGGAAATCAACACAAACCTAATTATAAAGTGATGCCTTCCATTGTGTTTACTGTCCCTGCCCTTGGAGCTGTAGGTATGAGCACGGAACAAGCCAAGAAAGAGGGCTACGAGGTGCAGGTAAATGATATGACGAAATGGTATACTTACAAGCGAACTCATGAAAAATTTGCCATGGCCAAAGTGGTGATCGACAAATCAACCGGGCGTATTCTGGGTGCACATGTGCTCGGGAGCAAAACAGAAGAATTGATCAATCTTTTTGCAATGGCGATTCAGTTCAATCTGACTATCGATCAGTTAAACACCATGAATTTTGCATATCCTACTGCTGCATCGGACCTGGGTTCTTTAATTTAGAAGTGATGATGAACTCCCCTTTGGGATGGAAGGAAGGATGAAAACAACGATGTCATCGGATTTTATTGGGCTTCATGAAGGAAAGTGGACTAAGGAACCCGTTGCTGCACGGATGGATGGGGATCGTTTCGTTGTGGAAGCTCGGGAAGGCAGTGACTTCTGGGAGAACACATTCTACGGGTTCTGTCATCGGGATGGACACGCCATGCTTGCTCCATGGGACGGAACGGAAGCGATTGAGGTATCGTTTGATCTAAGCTCATTCACCGAATTGTATGATCAGGCTGGACTAATGTTATGGTACGGAGAAGACCAATGGATCAAGGCTGGAGTTGAGGTTAATGATGGCGTGGCACATGTTGGAGCTGTCGTGACGGATACGTATTCAGATTGGTCACTCTCTCCTGTGCCAGAGTGGGGTGGACGAATCGTAACAATCAGAGCCTCCTACAGTAATGAGGCTGTTGTCATTCGTGCTCGCACAGATGAGCATCCTTGGCGTACGATTCGGGTTGCACGTTTTGCCTATCCGACGAACAAACATGCTGGTCCATTTCTGTGTTCACCAAAGCGAGCAGGTTTCGAGGTAGCCTTTACCAAGTGGAGATCCACGACACCCGATCAAGACTTGCATACAGATCCGCCGATTACAGATTAAAACAAGTTAAGATGCACGATAAACAATGAAACATGAACACGTGTACCTGGCTTAGAAAGCAAGACAACACAAATAAGCAAGTCTTCCACTAACGGAGGACTTGCTTATTTGTGTGTTTAAACTTTGGACTATGAAAAGTCTTCAGTTACTCATTTCATCATTCACCGGGGTCAGTGAGTTCTTTTCGCACATACAATAGAGTGCTTGTGAACTTTACTTGAGTTTAACGTTTATTTACTCGTGTCCGTATCGAGGGACTGGGGGTTGGTCTCTTTTTCACCCTCATCATCATTGGACTTATTGAACTCAAGCATACGCTCCTCGTAATCGTCCAGGAACCATAACGGGTCCATACTGTCTTCCTCACCGTTGTAATTGATCACGATTTCGTCGCCAGCTTTGATGTCTGTATACGCGTAGAAGTCAAAGGTGTGGTTATCAAAATTGATATCGTAAGTAGCGTTAGGTTCATAAGAGTGGTTGATCAGACTGCCGTAACCGAGCAGAATTGCGGTATGATTCGCCCCATATTCGAACACGTAATCTTCCAAAATCGTTTTTTCGACATGCTCATGATCTTCATTTGGGTAAGGCACAACGGGTGCCTGATGGACAAGCGTTCCTTTGGCAATATCAACGGTAGCAAATACCCCGCGGTTAAACTCACCACCATCACCCAACTTGGATTGTTTCACTTCAATCATAATCTTCACCTGATGCTCTTCGAAGAGCTCCGTTCTATATAATAGTAATTCGTTAAGGCAAAATTTTAACCCATACTTTCATATAAGGCAAATTTCAGACAAAAAGGTGCAATATTTTTTAATAGGGCGTTGAGTTGTGCAGGATATAACGCTTATAATATACAAAGAATTAAGTCTATATAGAAAAGGTGTCATGAATGAGCATATTAAATGTAGAAAAATTAAGTCACGGTTTTGGTGACCGTGCTATCTTTAACGACGTTTCATTCCGCCTGTTGAAGGGCGAACATATTGGTCTGATCGGGGCCAATGGTGAAGGTAAATCCACCTTCATGAACATTATTACAGGAAAACTTCAGCCGGATGAAGGTAAGGTGGAGTGGTCCAAACGGATGCGTGTTGGTTATCTGGACCAGCATGCTGTATTGAACAAAGGCCAGTCGATCCGTGACGTACTTCGCGGCGCGTTCCAGTACTTGTTTGATATGGAACAGGAAATGAATGATATGTATGGCAAAATGGGCGATGTTACACCGGAGGAGCTTGAACAACTGCTTGAAGACGTGGGTACGATTCAGGATACACTGACAAACCAGGATTTCTACATGATCGATGCCAAAGTGGATGAAACCGCACGTGGTCTGGGTCTGACGGATATCGGTCTGGATAAAGACGTCAATGACCTGAGTGGTGGACAGCGTACCAAAGTATTGCTTGCCAAGCTGCTGCTAGAAAAACCCGATATTTTGCTGCTCGATGAGCCTACGAACTATCTGGATGAATTGCATATCGAATGGCTGAAACGTTATTTGCAGGAATATGAGAATGCTTTTATTCTGATCTCTCACGATATTCCGTTCCTGAACAGTGTAATCAACTTGATCTATCACATGGAGAACCAGAATCTAACTCGTTATGTGGGCGATTATGATCACTTCCAGGAAGTGCATGAGATGAGAAAACAGCAGCTGGAATCGGCTTACAAACGCCAACAACAAGAGATCGCTGACCTCAAGGACTTTGTAGCGCGGAACAAAGCAAGTGTAGCTACACGTAATATGGCGATGTCCAGACAGAAGAAACTCGACAAGATGGATGTCATTGAGATCGCCAAGGAGAAACCGAAACCGCAGTTCAACTTCCGTGATGCAAGAACATCCGGCAAGCTCATTTTTGAAACCAAAGGACTTGTGATTGGTTACAACGAACCGTTGTCCAGACCACTGGATCTGCGTATGGAGCGTGGACAGAAGATTGCCCTCGTTGGTGCGAACGGAATTGGTAAAACAACCCTGATGCGCAGTATTCTGGGTGAAATTCAAGCTCTGGAAGGAACCGTTCAACGTGGTGAACATCTGGAGATTGGTTACTTCCAGCAAGAGATGAAGGATGCCAACTACAATACGTGTATTGAAGAGATCTGGCAGGAGTTTCCTTCGTATACCCAATTCGAGGTGCGTGCTGCACTTGCAAAATGTGGTTTGACTACAAAACACATTGAGAGCAAGGTAGCTGTACTGAGTGGTGGCGAGAAAGCTAAAGTGCGTCTCTGTAAGCTGATCAATAATGAAACCAACCTGCTTGTGCTCGATGAGCCAACGAACCATCTGGACGTTGATGCCAAGGAAGAGTTGAAACGTGCGCTCAAGGCTTACAAAGGCAGTATTCTTCTGATTTCCCACGAACCGGAATTCTACCGTGATGTCGTTACGGAGACGTGGAACTGTGAGTCGTGGACAACAAAAGTATTCTAAATAGAGGTTGTTCAAAAAGTCCGCTTTTGATTACGAATCATGTGCGAGCTTGCGAACAAGCTCGAAGCGTGAGAAAAGGCGCGAATTTTGCTTGCAGAACAAGCAGAACTCGCGCCTTTTTTGCGTGGTTTTAACGAAAAATGTTTGAGCCCAATTCACAGTTGACAGCTTGAATAAGGCAATAATATAATTCAGGAAAGCGATTACATTTATATATTAAAAACCTGTTTCACTGCATAGGGGCAAAGAAAACACGGTATTCCGTATGAGTATCATTGCACTTAGAAGGGAAGACGGGTCTTTTTTTGCGCTCCAATGAAACCGGTTTCATTAAAATAAGGAGGTGGACAAGAGCTCGTTACTGACCACTGGTTGCTAAGGATAGGCTGAACAACAACACCGCGCATACAAGAACCATGCTTTCATCTTTCACGCCAAAGGAGAGAATGAACATTGGATAAACTCAGGAAACCCATGATATTTATGTTATCTGCAACACTTGCGCTGTCTTCGGGACCGTTGATGTTGCCGAGTAAGGCGTATGCCGATCTGAGCAGTATACCTGCCACGTTGTTGCAGGACGATTTTTCGGATGGGAATTTCACGGAATCACCCGCGTGGAACGTAAGCTCAGGCAACTGGGAAGTGTTCGCTGACCCGACAGATGCGTCCAACTTTACGCTTTTCCAGAGCGATACCAATGAAGGCATCATCTCTACTGGAGACTCCATGTCGGACATGACCGTGTCCATGCGCTTTTACACGGGAGCCGGTCAGGGGTATCCGGGAATATTGCCGCGGTTTCAGGATAAGAGCAACTTTTACTATTTTCAAATGCAGGTTCCCAATAATAAACTCGTTTTCTCCAAACGGGTGAACGGATCAGACACAACTTTGAAAACGGTGGACTATGCTTTTGCCAAAGATACATGGTACACGCTCAAAGTGGTGTTATCAGGTACCACCATTCGCGGGTATATCGCGGAAAACGGCTCCGATCGGTTGGTATTTGATCTGGTCGATACTACATACGGGTCAGGTACCGTGGGCATTCGGAATAAGTGGCAGTCGGTACATACAGATGACGTGATCATTGCGGAGCAACCGCCTGGGAAAGATATTCAGCTCTCTATTGCTGAGCAGACGGCGTCTTCGGTTTCACTGCAATGGTCTGAAATCGTAGGTGCATCAGCCTATCGCCTGTACCGTTCCTCTACGCCTGAAGGCGGTTATTCCCTGGTAACCAATACTGGGAATTTGGGACACACGGATGAAGGATTAAGCGGGGATACGGTGTATTATTACAAGCTCGCTTATGAATACGGAGGCCTAACCGAGTCACAATGGACTGCTCCGCTAGAAGTTCGGACGACTGCGGCGGCACCACAGGCTCCTGGCGAATTAAAGGCCGAAGCACTCAACGCAACGAGCGTGAAGCTATCTTGGTCCGCCGTGGACAAGTCAACTGGTTATCGCGTGATTCGGGCCAAAGCTGGCAGTGAGCAATACGAGCAGATCTATGAAGGGAAGGGGCTTACTTTTACAGATCTGGAGCTTGAGCCTGGCACTAGCTACAGCTATCGCGTGACGGCCTTTAATGCAGCTGGTGAGTCAGCGCCCACTGTTGCAGAAGCCACGACATACTCCATTGACTCTCCAGCAGAGTTTGCTGCCACAGCTGTGACGGACACATCAATCTCTCTGGGGTGGAATGTCCTGCCTGGATCTGATGTAACGTATACGCTCTCGAGGTCTACCAGTGCTACGGGTACGTATCAGCAGGTCTATAGTGGCAATGAAAGCACGTTTAACGATAGTGGTCTGACGATGGGCACAGGATATTTTTACATCATTCAGGCGACCGTGGACGGCGTAACTTCTCCAGCATCCGCACCGCTGGGTGTTGCCACAGTTCGCACAAGCATTACACCAGGGCAATTGTGGCCAGATCTGGACGGGAAACCGATTGATGCTCATGGGGCTGGCTTTTTCTATGATGAACAGACGGAGACCTATTACTGGTATGGCGAATATCATAAGGGCGGCTGGCCAGCTGTTGGTGTGCGTGTGTATTCATCCAAGGATCTGATGAATTGGAAGGATGAAGGCATGGCTTTAACAACAATTCAATCCATGGATGATTTTGACAATGACCCGTTGATCTCCAAATTGTATGCGGGGCGTGAAGACCGCGTGGATATCTGGGCAGATATCCGCAAAGGACGGATTATTGAACGACCAAAGGTCATCTACAACGACAAAACGAAGAAATACGTGATGTGGGCCCACATGGACGGCGACAAAGACCCCTATAACGATAATGCGAATTATGGTAAGGCGCGGGCCGGTTATGCGATCAGCGACTCTCCAACAGGGCCTTTTGTGTATCAGAAGAGTTACCGGATGGACAGAGCTCCCGAAGGGGAGAAAGATTTCTTCCCAACCGATAAGGGTATGGCACGTGATATGACGTTGTTCAAGGACGATGACGGCACTGGTTATCTGATCTACTCCAGTGAGGAAAACCTGACGCTGTATATCTCCAAACTGAATGAAGACTACAGTGACGTAACAGGGTGGCATAAGGAAGGTCGAACGGATGACAAAGGCAATCCGGTACGAGATTCCACCTATCAGGCGGAATACGGCGTCGATTACGTGCGTGTGTTCCCGGGAGGGCAACGTGAAGCACCGGCGATGTTCAAGTATCAGGGGAAATATTATATTTTGACTTCCGGAGCTTCCGGTTGGGCCCCTAACGAAAACAAAGTGACGGTGGCGGACAACATCTTTGGCCCGTGGTCAACGCAGACCAATCCGTTCGTGCGCACGTTGCCGAGTGATCCCGATCCAGGAAAAGCATTTGGCACACAGACCACTTCCGTCATTCCGGTCGATCCGGAAAAAGGAAAATTCATTTACGTGGGGGATACGTGGAATGGTGGTAATTTCTCGAATGATGCTGCAAAATATGTGTTCTTGCCAATTGAGTTTGGAATAGGCTCCGACATCGCGATCAAGTGGTATAACAGCTGGACACCTGATCTGCTGAATTCGATGGGAAAGGTAGATATTGCTGATCCGTTGCCAGAAGCCGTGGCGTTAGGCAAAGTACCGTCCCTGCCAACAACATTGAATGTGCGCGACGGTGGAGCACTGGTATCAACGCCAGCAGTATGGACGATTGATAACCGGACCATGACGGCAGAGGATTTTGCCAAGCCAGGACCGCTCACATTACAGGTAACGACACCGGAATATAACAACAAAAAGCAGGCAGTTCGCGTAAATGTCATTCCGGAGAATACACTGTATTTCGTGAACAGCGGAGGTTACGAAACGGCTGATTACAGTCTCATGGGTGCTTATATGAAGGGAACGCTTGCGAACCCGGGAACGGCGGACCAGATGTACGCTCCGGCTGAGGGACACAATTGGGGTTATGTCAGCGCAGATGCACTGGCATCCGGTTCGAATGGCGGGGATATATTCTCGACCGTACGTTATCTGAACGGTGGTAATGTCAGCAATTCTCCTAAAGGCACGGACTTAACCTATAGATTTGATGTGCCAAACGGGACATACGATGTGTACGCCGGATTCAACGATCCGTGGACCAATACATCGCGCAGAGCGAATTTAATCATCAATGGCACCAATACCGGAGCAGTTACTTTTACGCCTGCCAGTGTTAGAGCCCATAATGGCATCAGCGTGTCGGACAACAAGCTAGAACTGACCGTGCGCAACACGGCATCGCAAGACCCGATGATTAGCTGGATTATGATCGTTAAACCTGACGCCGCGCCACCTGCAAATGATAGTGCTGGCCTTACTGCTGATGCGTTAGATTCAACGAGCGCAACGCTTCGCTGGGATGCTCATCTTGGTGCAGCAACCTACAAGCTCTACCGCTCAGATCGTGAGCAAGGTGAGTATAAGGTGGTTTACAGTGGCAATGGACGGAAGTACACGGACAGTGAACTGAACCCCGGCACGGAATATTATTACAAAGTGGAAGCTTTGGATGCGACGGGGCAATCCTTGAGAGGTGTATCTTCCGCTTATCAGGTGCATACGGCTCAGCAGAGCGCTGCCGATGTAGCTACAGGCATCACAGCATTGGAACAGCCTTCCGCAGGTGCAAAAAAACTGAAGTTACCATCCGTGCCGCAAGGTTTCACGGTGAAGATCGCTTCCAGTTCGGTACCGTCGGTCATTCAAACCGATGGAACGATTGTCCCACCATCCAAGGAAACAACAGTAACACTGGAGTTGGAAATTACTCGAACTTCTGACGACAGTAGAGCCCTGACTATACCGTTGACAGTGAAGGTGCCAGCATCTGTTCCTTCCCCTGGAGGCACGGACCCTGGTTCGGGTGGTAATTCAGGTGGTAATTCAGGTGGTAATTCAGGTGGAAATCCAGGAAATGGTTCTGGTTCATCCAGCAATGGTGGACAATCCGGAAGTGGTAACTCAAGTGCAGAGAATGCGGTACCACAACCTAAACCGGAGAAGGACCGTTCTGTTCTGGAGTTGCAGGGACAGTCTGATCAGATGGGTGTAGTGCAGTCCAACGTGGATGTTTCAACGATTAAAGATGCTTTTAAAGTTGCCCCCTCAACAGATGCGGGTCAGCGCTTGGTCGAACTTCGGCTGAAGCCGGTTTCGGGAGCAACGGTATATGAAGTATCTCTGCCTGCCTCTGCGTTAATAGATCAGGGTGAGTCACATGTGTTCAACATTGTTACAGAGCTGGGAATGTTGGAGCTTCCTGCGACACTGTTGACAAAGGATATCGTTGGTGATGGGATTGCATCAATCCGATTGGTCAGAACGGAGCTGCCAAAAACAGTCTCAGATCAGCTTGGCACGCAATATGGAGTCCAGCTTGAACTTCAACTGGATGGTCAACCATGGCCATCGGAAAGCCAGTTAATACTTCGTCTGCCTTTCCAATCCTCACAAAATGCTCAGCAGGATCGGATTGTAGCATTTGCCATTGGCGCGAACGGTGTGGCAACCCCATTGCCGCAAAGTTACTACGATCAAAAAAGCGGGCAGCTTGTATTTTCCGTCACATCACTCACAGGAAATTATGCTGTTGTGCCTGTGGAGCAGACATTCGCAGATCTTGCAGAAGTGCAGTGGGCCAAAAAAGCAATGGAGGCTTTGGCTGTCCGAGGTGTAATTGATGCTGAGGCAAGCGGTGATTCCACGCAGTTACATCCAAAAGAGGATATGACCCGTGGCCAATACATGCAATGGTTGATGACTGCGCTGGGCTTGAATGCTTCTTCCGGGAATGCGTTCTCTGATGTAAACGAAAATGCTTCGTACTACGAAGCAGTTACAGCTGCGCGTTCGCTAGGTATCACCAGTGGTACTGGTGACGGACGCTTCTTGCCAGAGTCCACGATCACTCGTCAAGAGATGATGACGTTGACAGTGAGGGCACTTGCGGCTGCTGGACTGGTTGACTCTGAGACGGCTGTAACAGATAACCTTACTCGTTTCCGCGACGCTTCCGAGATTCGCTCCTATGCCCGGGATAGTGTGGCATTACTTGTGAATCTGGGTATCGCCCACGGGTACAACGGTGAGGTGAAACCACTTGCCGAAGCGACCCGAGCTGAATCGGCTACATTGTTATATGCGATGATGGACAAACTGGTATGGAATAAGTGATGATACACCAGAATTGTAGCGTGTGAAAAAGAAGGCTTACTTTGACCTGGAACCCAGGTTGGAGTAAGCCTTCTTGATTGTACGCCCGTCATGGGCGAAAAGTCAGTTACTCAACGAACGAGTAACTTCCTATCGTTTTGCAGTTGTTATCTGTAATGTCTGAGAATTGTTAATTGTAATGTTTGCCGATTTGATATGCTTGCTCCAGCAAGCTTTCGATATGCTCTTTGGATTCTGAAATGGTTTCATAGAGGAATTCCACTCGGGATTCCTGCATTCTCGCATAGCCTGCGATCCCATTATTTAGATAGTTGGAAATCATGTTGTAATAGTCGTATTTATGGAACGAAGCCTCTGTCCCCCCAGCTAGTGCAATCCACAGTGCCTTTTTGGAGTTTGCCTTGTTCAGCAGACCCATGTTCCATACCTTGTCCAGATACGCTTTGAGCATGGAGGGAACGTTGTACCACCAGATCGGGAAAACAAATACAATGGCATCAGCCGCAAGCACACGATCCAGCTCTTTGCGAATCACAGGGGCATGCTGTTTATCGGGATTTTGCCAGTCTCGCTCATCTTCTACACGATATAGGGGATCGAATCCGTCATGATATAGATCGAGGATATCGATTTCATGGGAATTCTCCTGCATACCTTCTATAAAACGATTCATCACGGCAAATGTTAGGGAATCCTGTCTTGGGTGAGTAACGACCAGTTTAACTTTCATGTAGGAGTAACCATCCTTTTTTCTTTTTTATTTTGGTTAAACATTCTGACCAATGTTATTATAAGTTTCATGACATCTTCTTGAGAAGTACGCACCTGAGAGTGCTGTAGATACTTTGGGGTTCTTCGGTTACTTTTAATAACGGATATACATATATGTGAATTATGGGGGAGTACAAGTGGAACAAGAAATGAAAAAATATGAGAGTGGTGTGCAGGCCATGCTGGAACTGGTCGGTGGAAAATGGAGGATTCTTATTCTGCACCAGCTGATATCAGGTAAAAAACGTACAAGCGAACTTCGCAGAGCCATTCCTGGCATTACCCAGAAGGTCTTAACCCAGCAACTGCGTGAACTGGAAAAGAATGAAATCATCCATCGGATCATTCATCCCCAGATTCCGCCCAAGGTAGAGTATGAGATGACAGAGTACGGCTTGACACTACAGGACATCATTGACCGCATATGTCTATGGGGAGAGAATCACTTGGACAGAGTATACGGAGATAAAAGCAGAGTGCTGGGAAATCATTTTAGTGACTATACTCCACTTTCAACTTCAACTTGAGCTGGCTGCCAAATTTAAAAATATAACAAAACCGTCCTTGATTTAAAAAGGAGGTTTTTTGTTGTTTTTTGTCCTTTATCAGCGAAACTGATAAATGCTATAAAATCATTGAAATTGACCCTCAACACCCGGTGTGTTAGGTTTTAGAGAGAAGAAATTAAATTAATGTGATGATTTTAGTCGGAATTAAAATCGAAGCAATGCGCGAGGTGGCAAACAGTGGAACTTCAAGTGACAAACAGCCCTTTTAATCAAGAACAAGTTGAACTGCTTAATCGTCTTATTCCTACATTGACCGATGGACAACGTACTTGGTTGAGCGGATATATTGCAGCAATTCAGGCAAGCGCGACAATAGCGGCTCCTGCTAACCTGGTACAGGCTGCACCAGCTACAGGTATTGCACCTGTCAGTGCTCCGCCAGTATCCCGGGAAGTTACCGTGCTTTTTGGTTCACAAACCGGGAATTCCAGTGGCCTATCGAAAAAGCTGGCCAAGAAACTTGAAGAGCAAGGTCTTCAGGTAACGTTGTCATCGATGGGAGATTTCAAACCGAACGGACTCAAGAAAATTGAAAATCTCCTCATCATCGTCAGTACGCATGGCGAAGGCGAACCACCGGATAATGCGATTCCGCTGCATGAATTCCTGAACAGCAAACGGGCTCCAAAGCTTGAAGGACTTCGTTACTCGGTGTTGGCTCTGGGAGATACCTCCTATGAGTTCTTTTGTCAGACAGGTAAGGACTTCGATAATCGGTTGCAGGAGTTGGGTGGCACAGCCCTTGTACCACGCGTGGACTGTGATGTTGATTTTGATGAAGCAGCTGCGGAGTGGATGAATGAAGTACTGGCATCCTTAAGCAGTACATCTACTGGTGCGAGTACGGTAACCACGGAGGCTGTTACAGCTGCGGTGAGCGGCGGGGAATCCGAATATGATCGCACGAATCCATTCAAGGCTGAAGTGTTGGAGAATCTCAATCTGAATGGCAGAGGATCGGACCGTGAAACACGCCACATTGAGTTGTCTTTGGAAGGTTCCAGCCTGGATTACGAGCCAGGTGACAGCCTTGGGGTATTCCCTGAGAATCATCCGCGCCTTGTAGATGAATTGATTGCAGCCATGGGATGGAATGCCGATGAACGCGTGACCGTGAATAAAAACGGCGATCAGGCATCTGTGCACGAAGCGTTGCTGCGTTATTTTGAAATTACAGCTGTGACGAAACCGGTCGTGGAACAACTTGCGAAACTGAATCCTGGGAGTGGCCTGACAGCGTTACTCGCAGATGGTTCCGAATTCCGCACGGTCATGAATAGCTGTGATCTGCTGGATCTGGTTCATGATTATAATCTGAAAGGGATCCCTGCCGGAGAATTCGTAGCTGCTCTTCGCAAAATTCCGGCACGTCTGTACTCCATAGCGAGTAGTTCGAAGTCTTTCCCGGATGAAGTTCATCTTACCGTTCGTTCGGTACGTTATGAAGCGCGTGGCAGAGAACGTTACGGTGTGTGCTCGGTACATCTGGCAGAACGAATCGAAGCTGGCGACACCCTGCCTGTATATATACAGCATAACCCGAATTTCAAGCTGCCTGAGAACCCGGATACACCGATCATCATGGTTGGCCCAGGTACAGGTGTGGCACCGTTCAGATCTTTTCTTGGTGAGCGTGAAGAAATAGGAGCAGAGGGCAAGACATGGCTGTTCTACGGAGATCAGCATTTCGCCACGGACTTCTTGTACCAGACGGAATGGCAACGTTGGCTCAAAGATGGTGTGCTTACTAAGATGGATGTAGCCTTCTCACGTGATACGGAACAGAAAGTGTATGTACAACATCGCATGCTGGAACACAGCAAAGAACTGTACCAGTGGCTTCAGGAAGGTGCAAGCGTATATATCTGTGGTGACGAGAAAAAAATGGCACATGATGTGCATGCTGCGCTCACCACGATTCTTGTACAAGAAGGCGGTTTATCGCCTGAGCAGGCATCGGAATATCTGACACGGTTACAGCAGGAGAAACGTTATCAGCGGGACGTCTATTAATCACCGGCCCAGCCGGATTGCACCATCCCGCAGAGACGAGAGGAGAAAGCAGCATGGTTTATAATAACTTACTTAACCCACAGCGCACGAATAGTGATGTGGAAGATATAAAGATCAAAAGTGATTACTTGCGCGGAAGTCTGACCGAAACGTTGGCTGATCGTATCACGGGGGCTATTCCAGAGGACGACAACCGTCTGATGAAACACCACGGTAGTTATATGCAGGATGACCGTGACCTGCGTAATGAGCGTCACAAATCCAAGCTGGAGCCTGCATACCAATTCATGTTACGTGTGCGTGCTTCCGGTGGGATTGTAACCCCGGAGCAGTGGTTGATGATGGATCGGGTAGCGCATAAATATGCGAATGAGACGATTCGTCTGACTACACGTCAGTCTTTCCAACTGCATGGCGTACTGAAGTGGGATCTTAAAAACACCATTCGCGAAGTGAACGATTCGTTGTTAAGCACACTGGCTGCATGTGGTGACGTAAACCGTAACGTGATGTGTAACCCGAATCCGAATCAATCTGATGTGCATGCTGAAGTGTATGAGTGGGCATGTCAGGTGAGCAATCATTTGGACCCTCGGACCCGGGCTTATCATGAGCTGTGGCTGGACGGAGAGAAAGTGGTTGATTCCCAGGACTCGGACGAAGAAGTTGAACCAATCTATGGCAAAGTGTATTTGCCACGGAAGTTCAAAATCGGTATTGCTGTACCACCATCCAATGATGTGGACGTCTATTCACAGGATCTTGGCTTTATTGCTATTGTGGAGAACGGCAAGTTGCAAGGCTTCAACGTTTCCGTAGGAGGCGGCATGGGGATGTCTCATGGTGACGCCAAAACCTATCCTCAGGTGTCCAAAGTCATTGGTTTCTGTACCCCGGAGCAAATGATTGATGTTGCAGAGAAAACAGTTATGATTCAGCGTGATTATGGAGATCGTGCAGTTCGTAAACATGCTCGTTTCAAATATACGCTGGATGATCGTGGTGTGGAGTGGTTTGTCGAAGAGCTGACCACCCGTCTGGGATGGAAACTGGATGCGGCACGTCCATATCATTTTGAGACTAACGGAGATCGATATGGTTGGGTAAAAGGTAATAATGGCAGATGGCACTACACGCTGTTCATTCAGAATGGTCGTGTAAAGGATGTTGATGGATATCCTCTCATGACGGGTTTACGTGAAATTGCCAAAGTGCATACGGGTGATTTCCGTCTGACTGCGAACCAGAATCTGATCATCGGTAATATTAGCAGCCAGAAGAAGAAAAAGATCGAAGCGCTGATTCAGCAGTATAATCTGACCGATGGTGCGCATTACTCAGCGTTGCGCAGAAGTTCAATGGCTTGTGTTGCGTTTCCGACCTGCGGCCTTGCGATGGCTGAGTCCGAACGTTACTTGCCGTCCCTGATCGACAAACTGGAGCCTGTACTGGACGAAGCCGGGCTGAGAGACAAAGAGATTGTCATTCGGATGACGGGTTGCCCGAACGGATGCGCAAGACCGATGCTGGCGGAGATTTCATTTATCGGTAAAGCGCCGGGTAAATACAACATGTATCTCGGTGGCAGCTTCACTGGACATCGCTTGAATAAGCTGTACAAAGAAAACATTGGCGAAACCGAGATTCTGGACACATTAACTCCAATGGTGAACCAGTATGCTAAAGAGCGCAATGAAGGTGAACATTTCGGAGACTTTGTCATTCGTGTGGGTTATGTTCCTGAAGTGTTGGATGGTCGACAATTTCACGCTTAATTGACCGAGTAAGATAACTGAAATTAGGACTGATTTAGGGCGGAAGCATTCCTTTATGGGGTGCTTCTTGTCTGCTATATATGGAGTGAATAGAGGTAACGTTAGTTGCTGCTGAGAGATTTATGAGAGGATAAACTGAGGCTAACCTTCAAATGGAGATGGATAATCGCCGCAGTTATTCCCATTATTTCGTGTGTATTAACTTGTTGAAGTACGCTCAACAAGATATAATGGCATAGTAGAAAGCAGATTAAATGTTGAAAGTGAGCGGAAACGATATGGGTCGTAAGTGGAATAATATCAAGGAAAAGAAAGCTTCAAAAGATGCAAACACGAGCCGGGTCTACGCTAAATTCGGCGTTGAGATCTATGTAGCTGCCAAGAAGGGCGAACCGGACCCGGAAGCGAACCGTGCACTGAAAGTCGTGCTGGAACGTGCCAAAACGTATAATGTACCCAAAGCCATCATTGATCGTGCGATGGAAAAAGCAAAAGGCAGCGGGGATGAGAACTATGAAGAGTTGCGTTATGAAGGTTTCGGACCGAATGGTGCGATGGTCATCGTTGATGCACTCACCAACAATGTGAATCGTACAGCGCCGGAAGTGCGCTCTGCGTTTAACAAAAACGCGGGTAACATGGGTGTCAGCGGTTCTGTTGCTTACATGTTTGATCCAACAGCGGTTATTGGTATAGAAGGTAAAAACTCCGAGGAAGTACTGGAACTTCTGCTTGAAGCAGATGTGGATGTACGTGATATCGTGGACGAAGACGATGCTGTAATTGTATATGCAGAACCGGATCAATTCCACGCTGTACAAGAAGCATTCAAAGCTGCTGGTATTACTGAGTTCACAGTAGCCGAGCTGACCATGCTTGCGCAAAACCATATTGAACTTCCAGAGGATGCACAAGCTCAGTTCGAGAAACTGATCGATGCGCTTGAGGACCTTGAAGATGTTCAACAAGTTTACCACAACGTAGAGTTCGTTTAAGATAACGAGGCGATACGTGGTTTGATTGCATAAAAAGAGTGTCTGACCAATCTGCGGGATTGGACGGACACTCTTTTTTTGTTTGTTTATGAGTCAGACTGAATTGTTCCAGGGGACTGCTCTGATTTTTCCGATTTACTTCCACCGAACTTGAATAACACAATTCCGCCGACAATGACAACTACACCTAGCAGTTGATTCCACGAAAAAGGAATTTGCTCCAGACCGAGCCATCCCATGGAATCAAATAGTAGCGCAAAACTCAATTGGGACGTCAGTACGATCGAGATGGCATATGTGGGACCAAGCAGCTTCATCCCTTGCACGAGACAGAATACCACGCCAACGCCGATGGCTCCACTGAGCCAGTACCAGGGCTGCATATGCTGGAAGCTGAATGTATTTTTGCCCTCCACTAGCAGAGAGATGAGGAACGAAGCAATGAATCCGGTGAAAAGCACCATCGTTGTTGTGGACCATGAACCGGTGCGTTCATTGACTTTGCTATTAAAAATCGTTTGCAGACTGACAAGTGCACCTGCCAGTAGTGCAAGCGAAATACCTGTGATTAACATGGTTGTCGAACTCCTTATTCATAAATATTGTGACCTGTTATTTCCCTTAGACCCGCTCGATCCTTGATCATAATCAACCCCTGATGTCGTTCAATTAACCCGTCTGCACAGAGCTTCTGGATGACCCGGTTCAGGTGTCGGTAACTGGTGCCGATCAGATTCGCGATGTCGGTCAGATTGAACGCGTCCAGCTCTTCATGAACGACGTTGCCCGCTTCTTCTGTTGAGATGGAGAGCAGGTAGCTGACTAGACGAACCTCAACGGGATACATCAGGTTGAAATTGGAAAAGTTCGAGTCAATGTAGAATTTGTGTGAGATGATTTTAAGCAAAAATTTAAGCAAAGGTGCATAATCGCTGGCAAGCTCAGCGAGCCATTGATAATGAATGCGAAGCATCACCACAGGTGACACGGCCTGAACCGTATTAACAATATCGCTTTCACGGACATACTCTATGTCACCGACGACTTCAAGCGGTGTTTTGAAACAAAGCACCAGCGTTTTATCCTGAGCGGAGGTGGTGAAAATCTTGATTTTACCCTCGACCAGTACGTACAAATATTCGGAAGTTTCCCCTTCACGACAGATCAATTCACACTTCTCAAAGTGGCATAATGTCATATGTGTACGCAGGGGCTCGTGAAATACCTTTTCGAGTTGATATTGCTTCAGATACTGCATTAATTGTTGCTCGTTATGGATCTCTTGCACGCTGTGATTCACCCCCGACGATATGTTTCAATCCTTCTCCAAAAACTATAGTTTCATAATAATGACACCAGTCACCATTAAGGCAATGCCCAGAAATTGCGGCAGTTTCATCTTTTGTTTCACGACGCCGAACCATCCGTTACTATCCACCAGAAAAGTCAGGAACAGCTGAGCAATGAGCAGGGCCGAGATCGTGAACGTAACCCCAATTTGCTGAATGGCCGTCACTTCGCTGAAAATAATGACGGCGCCAAAAGCACCTCCAGCCAAGTACATAGGTTTTACTTGTTTGAGTCCTTGAAGATTGGTGTCTCTAACAAAGATTAGGATCAGCGCTGCTAAGATGAATCCTGTCAGTTGTGTAATCGTAGCGGCCTGCCATGTGCCCATGTCGGTGCTAATCCGAGTATTGGCAACACCTTGGAGCGTGATACACGCGCCGCCTAGTAATGCAAAAATAATTCCTCTCATATGTACGCTCCTTATTCAATCACTTCGACTTCTATTATTAAATGATAAACTCATCCCAAACGCCAAGGACAAATGTCCTGAGCTTTGAAGTCACAGCATTTAGAGTACAATAAAGAACTCGGGAAATCCAGATGGGGCATGAAGAGATGCGTGGGTAAATGTGCTCAGTACTCATTTTTCATCATAGTCTAACGAACCAGTGACACCTTAATTGTACTGATTTGGTTGAACTGAGAAATCTAACGAATCTCAGCGACGCTAATTGGGCTACGTTGGGTAGATATGGACGGTAACAGGGGGGAATGGAGGAATAGGGTGTCTACGATTCGTTACTTTTGAAAATCGGCAAATATTCGCTCAATAGAGTGTATCAGGTTCGTTGCTATCCAAAAAATGAAACGAGAGTCTGCCCAGCGTCCCCGGAGCATAGTAAGTATCCAAAGCTCCAGGGTAGGACAGGCAGATTAGAAGCAATCAGCTAGAAGATCTTCTCCGTACAAATCCAATGATCCTACTTGATCACAGTGTAAACAGGCTTCTCGCCTACAAAACGAACAGACAATTCGGGAAAACGTTCTGCCAACCTGTCTGCCAATAACTTCATTCCCGAAGCCTCGCTCTCTGCATGCCCCATCATGATCAATGCCTTGGACTTGCCTTGTTGCACAGCATCACGGATATATTCCGGTGTCTCCCATTCGAATCCTTCTCCAGCGATGATGAGATCCAATTGCTCATTCTGAATCAAGGGAATCGTCACAGGGCCATTGCCACGAAAACCTACCAGTACCGCTGCACGTCTACAGACTATTTCCGCATTACCTGCAACGCGTACATAATCGATGCCCAGGGAACTTTTCACATGGTGAGCAATAGCTTCAACGGTGCGTCCTTCCGGAAAAGAAAGGATGTCTGCTTCCGCTAGTTGTTGCTCCACATAAGAGGACCACCCCAAGGCCTGAATCAGTCCTTCGGTAATGCCATCCGGTTGGAAGCGGTGGATGATATCATGACATCGATAGATGGAAATGCCTGCTTCGGTGATCAAGCTTTTTTTAGTTTCATAAACTGGATCATTGGCTAACCAATCGGTATGACTGTGATGGTTGTAGAAGGGGGATTCATGAGCGATAATTAGATTGGCCCCACGTTGTACGGCATGTTCAATGACATGTTGAGTGGGCATAAAAGTAACAAACACACCTGTGACCGTTTGGTCGGACGAGCCAGTAATCAGCCGATCTACCGTGTTCTCCGGTAACTCTACATGGGCTGTGAGATACTGTATAATGTCTTGAATGGTTATATTCATGAACATAAGTCCTCCAAAATAATAGATTTTATTGTTATTGTATCATTTTGAAGAATAAACAGTAGAATAGAAAGGTCTTGCTTGAAGTGACAAAAGGAGTTATACTGATCAAACATAACGGAATGAACGTTCATTCCTATATAAAGGAGGGATAGCCACATGGCTAAAAGCAGCAAAAAAGATGATATTTTTGCAGCTGCTTTAACGCTTTTTGCCCAGCGGGGATTCGATGCAACAACCATGCCGATGATTGCTGATTCGGCTCAGGTGGGGGCAGGCACTATTTACCGTTATTTTACGAACAAGGAAGTATTGTTGAATGAACTTTTTCAGAAAAGTATCAGGGAGTTTCTTGATGCCTTAAAACAGGGATTTCCGAATGAGCCGATACCTGTACGAGACCAGTTTCATCATATTTTTCGTGGATTGTTCAAGTTCGCAGAGTCCGACCCGGATCGCCTAAAGTTTATTAATTCTACGGGTAATGCATTGCATTTTCACGATGAAAGCAAGGAAAGTGTCAATGAATTTATGGGGTTTCTGAATGAATGCATACATAAGGGGCAGCAGCAAGGAGCCATTATTATACTGCCTACAGAAGCTTTAATGAATATAGTTTACGGTGCTTTCATACATTTGTTTGAACACTTTAACAAAGGTCTCCTGGAAGCGACGCCGGAGCTAATGAACCAGCTTGAGGAGTGCCTGTGGAATGCCATTAGAGTCCATTGATTCTATTGGCCTTTTTTACAACATAAACGGAATGAATATTCATTCCTATACTAGACATAAGGTGTGTGAAGATAAATCATGAATAAACTTAGGAATCCCAGAACGATTTCCCTGATTTTTTGGATACTTATTACTCTCGTTTCTGTAGTGGCGATGCCTGATTTTGGTCAACTGGTAAAAGAAAAAGGACAGATTTCAATTCCTGAAACGGCACAAAGCCAGGTTGCTGCGACTATGTTGAAAGATATGGATAAGGATAGCGGGAATACTTATTCCCTCATTGCTGTATTTAATAGTGGAGAAGATACACAAGCATTAACGAACCAGCAAAAGACGGAGATCGAATCCGTTTTATCCAACCTGAAAAATCAGAAAAAGCAACTGAATATTGAGACGATCACAAGCCATCTGGATGGTGAAGAGCAAGCTGATCGGCTTATATCCGAGGACCAAACCACGATCCTGACTCAAATCACCGTCACTAAAGATGAGAATATTCCTCTTTCGGAAGTGATTAGTCTATTAAAAGAATCTACAGCCATCCCTGATGTGGATACATATCTGACGGGAGCTGACCTGATCGATGATGATTTTGGTAAATCGATTGAAGACGGTGTGCAGAAAACAGAAATTATCGCGATCATTTTCATCCTCGTTATCCTGATTATTATTTTTAGATCGCCAATCATACCTGTTATTTCACTGCTCACGGTAGGTATATCTTACGTTGTTTCATTAGCTATTGTGGGATATCTTGTAGATTGGTTTAACTTTCCGTTCTCGAACTTTACTCAGATATTTATGGTCGTTATCCTCTTTGGTATTGGGACGGATTATAATATCCTGTTATATACCAGATTCAAGGAGGAACTAAGTAGACAAGATGGCGATGTGATTCTTGCGACCAAAGCGACATTTAAAACAGCAGGCAGAACCGTATTGTATAGCGGCATCGCTGTATTCATCGGGTTTCTTTCACTCCTGCTTGCCAAGTTTCAGTTATATCAAGCAACCTCTGCGGTGGCGATCGCAGTAGCGGTTCTCATTATCGTCCTCAATACGTTGAACCCGTTCTTCATGGTTGTCATGGGCAAAAAAATGTTCTGGCCATCGAAAAAATTCGAAGGCCATGCGGACAGCCGGCTGTGGGGATTTTTATCCCGCCAATCGGTACGAAGACCTTTCCTGGCGATCATTCTGGTTGCGGTGATTAGTGTTCCTTTATTATTTAGTTACAGTAATCGACTAAGTTATAATGATCTGTTTGAAGTCAATAATGACTACAATTCCAAACAGGGGATTAATCTGATTATGGAGCATTATGCACCAGGATTCTCAGCGCCAACAACATTGGTTGTGCAATCCGAGCAGGCAATGGACAATCAGACATTGCTGAAGGCACTGGATGATCTGACGGATAAGATGTCCAAGGTGGAAGGTGTCTCTGAGATTTACAGTGTCACTCGACCAACTGGAGTCCAAATTAAAGAGTTGTATATTAACGATCAAGCAGAGGAGCTTAATCAGGGTATTGGTAAAGCAAACGATGGTGTAAGCGAAATTAACGAAGGTTTGTCCTCTGCAGCTGGACAGCTTCAATCTTCAAATGATTTAAGTAATGTACAGCTGTTGATTGATGGGACAAGCCGGTTGCAAGTTGGAGTAAATGCATTGGGAGACGCCATGAATCAGGTATCTGATGGGCTGAATAATGGGGAAGAAGGGGCAGAGACGTTGAAAAACGGACTTACTACCCTTAAAGAAAAGGTTGGAGACCTGTCTAAAGGTGCCAATGATCTGCAAAAAGGGTATAGGCAACTTGAACAGGGATTTGGTTCCTTTAGTGGTACTTTCACAAGCATCAAGACAGCCATTAAGGGAGCGCTTGATGCCTATACTCAGATCGAAGGCAGCATGACCCGTCTAATTGCGACTCATCCTGAGTTACAACAAGAAGAAGATGCCGTACAAGTGATTAATATTTCTCAAGCGGCTCGAACTGAACTGAACGCGTTATACACACAGTTGGACCCGTTGATGCAGCAGTACAATGGGGCTATGGTTTCTTTCAAGGAAGCCAACGAGTCAATGGCTCAAATTAGTGGCGGTCTGACTCAGGTTGCTGTAGGTGTCGGTCAGCTTGAAGACGGTGCTGGCGAGCTATCCAAAGGTTTGGCGACTGGAGCCAACGGAACCAAGCAGATAGCGGGTAAAACATTGGAAGTGAAAGATGGGTTGGGTCAGATTAATGAAGGACAGAGCCAGTTGTTAAGCGGTCTGAACGATTTGCAGGACAAAATGGGTGAGTTGAAATCCGGATTGACCGAAAGTACAAAAGGACTCTCAGATGTGTCGAAGGGTCTTGGTGATGCCGAAGATTATTTGGCCCATCTTGGCCAGTCTGATACTGCGAAAAGCTTCTACATTCCAGAAGATGTATTAAAAGGAGAAGGGTTTCTAAGTTCGCTCGACATGTATATGTCTTCGGATCGGAAGACAGCGGAAATCTCCATCATTTTGACCGATAATCCATATTCGAAAGAAGCGATGGATGTTGTTCAAAATCTTAACAAGCAGTTGGAAACGGCTTTGGTTGGCACGGATTTGAGTGAGGCGAAAGTGGCACTGGGCGGCATACCCTCACAGAACCTGGATATGAAAGAATTATCCGGAGGTGATCTGAATCGGACGTCCATGATCATGCTGATTGGAATTGGATTGATACTTTTGTTCATTATTCGTTCGTTTTGGCAGACTGTAATCATTATAGGTGCGTTATTCCTGACGTATTATGTGGCCCTTGGTCTGAATGAATTGCTGATGGTTGGCCCGCTTGGCGTTGACTATCTGAGCTGGAACGTTCCTTTCTTCAGTCTGATCATGATTGTTACACTTGGTGTGGACTACAGTATCTTCCTCATGATGAAATATCGTGAGATTGAAGGAGATCCAATTCATAAAATTACGGAAGCTTCCCGTAATATAGGAGGGGTCGTGATCTCGGCGGCAGTAATATTGGGAGGTACCTTCGCCGCACTAATTCCTTCCGGTGTTGTTACGCTGATTGAAGTAGCTATTTCTGTCATCATCGGATTGGTTTTGCTAAGTTTTGTCATGCTTCCAATCTTGCTTCCGGCTCTAATCAGTCTATTACACAAGTTAAAAAACTGGGGTTCGGGGTCCGATACCATAAACAAATAAATCATCTTTATATCAAACGATTCCTGACAAACATGACGTCAGGGGTCGTTTTTTTTTTTTTATCCTATGAATTATAACTAAGTTATCATAACAATGCGGGAAATAATCTAACGTGAAACAATGACGGATTCATATAGTTTTCTCAAACAAGAATAAGTATACTTACATAGAGTCTTTGTTTGTCTTAAATGGAGCTGAGAGCAAGAAAAGCAGTTTCTATTTCAATATACTGAGGATCAGTTGAGGATCAGCATTCATTTGCAACAATAAAACAGATTGTGAAAGGGGATAACTACGATGACAGCAACAACAATTATGGAACGTCTGAAGAGCGAGACAGCTCATTATCACAGACAAGTAGAACAGAACCCTTATGCAAAAGCCATTATGAATCAAACTGTGACTATAGAAGAATATAGAACATATTTAGAGAAATTTTATGGATTCCTGAAACCACTGGAAGATCAGGCTGTTCTGCTGCCTTTCTGGGGAAGTACGGGTTTGGATATCGAGATTAGAGGCAAGGCTGGACTGTTGGAGAAAGATTTACGAAATCTGGGTGCCAGTGAAGAGGAAATCAGCCAACTTCCGCTCTGTGAAGAACTACCGGATATTTCAACACCTGCCCGTTTGTTCGGATATCTGTATGTAATTGAGGGGTCCACGAACGGTGGACAGATCATGACCAAGCGCTTGTCGCAGTTCCTGACCATTGAAGCTGATCGTGGATTGGAATATTTCAATGCTTACGGCTCTGAGACAAGAACAAGATGGAGCGAGTTTACAGGTTTGCTTCAGCAGTCCATCAGCACTCCAGAAGATCATGACAACATGGTACACAGTGCATCAGAGACATTCCGACTATTAGATCAATGGATTAATACGTAGGGCGGACTTTTTTCATATATTAAAAGGAACCTATATAAGTTGAAACAATACATTTACACCTAACGGAGAGGACAGAGAAAAGTTAAATAGACATGATGAAAAGAGGGCAGAAATGCCTTCTTTTTTGTGTCCAGGAATGTCTAAATTTCGTCACCGCAGACACAGCACAAGTGATATAATGATCCCTATGGATACACTTGTTCGTATTCTGTCTTGGAGGAGGGTGAGATAACGTTCTATGAAAGACAACTCAAGACAATTGGAATTTATGGAGATAGATCTGAGTGAAGAACCTGAAACAGCAACAGTTCCGGTTCCCGATCGTTCAACCATTGTGCAGTCTGCACATGATACGATGCAGCATCGTGGAGGCATATTGTCCTCAGAGAAACGTTTTGTAGAGGAAGCAAAGCAGTGGGCAGATATGGAGGGGGATGTATCCCCGTGGGTTCCCTTTATGAGTTACTGGCCAACGTATGGCGTGATGAATGAAGCCCAGCGCAAGTGGTATATGTTTTGGAGGAAGGAAGTACGTCAGGGGAGATACCCGGATACCGATCTGTCCTATCTATTTGTTCATATCTACGAGTTAATTAACGGCATTCGCTGGCAGAATCCTCAGGATGGTTATGATCAATTAAAGCAGCTATGGGTGAACTACCGTGAACGGCTGCCCCAATTAAATATATATATGCAAGAGTGGATGGTCGATTATGTGCTGGTCCATCAGATGGAGATGTCCTTATCCGAGGTCATGGGCCTTTCGGGCGGATACCTGCCAGCAGAGATGCTGGATAGGGAACTGCAACGTATTTTACAGGATAATGTATCGGATATCTCGCTGAATATGCTGCAAAGATACTATGATTACGATATTACACTCAGTAAATTTTATAGAGATGGCGGCAAAGAAGTGATGGAGCAGTACATCCCGCGGGTCATGGCCTTGGTTGATTCGTACCTGGAACGTACGCGACTAGTTGGACTGTTGCCTGAGTGTGATCCTAACGATGAACGCACGATGGAGCGCATCCTGTTTCGCAAAGCAGTCTATGATGATTCGATCTATGGAAGATCGGTATCGTTCAGATATATGCCCATAGGTGAACAGGCTGAATTTGTGCAGATGGTCACGCGGATCTATCGATGTACTGAAAATAAACTTCGTGAACTGCTCGGATTCAGAGGCCGATTGCGAGGACAGACTCTTGAACCCGAACTTGCAAATCTGATTGAACGTTACCTGGACAAGGCTTATGCGATCGAGCAGGCTGAGACTGTGGAGCAACCAATGATTCGTATTGATACAGAGAAATTGGCGTCGTTACAGCAGGAAAGTGAGTACGTGCGATTGGCGCTTACAATTGAGGATGATCACCCTTCTGAAGTGAAGGATGAAGAGGATAACAACGCAAATGTTACAAGTAATCCATTCGATGTACTGGAAGCAAGGAATGAGATCACTCCAACTGAAGGTTCCATGGAGTCGGAGCCATCTGCAGTAGAGATTGCAACAGGAGCGGAAGTAGAATCGATTAGGTTGCAGTGGGACGAGTCTGCTGAGGCTGATCTGGATGAAGAATGGCTGCTCTTTGCCAATGAACTCTCCCCTCAGCAGGTGCAAACGATTCATGTCCTACTTGGCGCAAGTCCAGATACGGAGCTGATGCGTCTGGCTGAGCAATATGGAACGATGCCTACGCTTCTGCTGGATGAAATTAATGATGTGGCTATGGAAACGATCGGTGATCTTCTGATTGATGGTGATCGGATTGTTCCTGATTATATAGATGTGTTCGAACATGTGAAGAGGTGATACGCAGTGACAGAACTTAAAATACCAAAGCGGCTGACTACCGCGCTTGTAAATTCATTGACAGCTGGTGTTGTCCCGCGCATAGGACTGGAGCAGATTGCTGTTGGTCGGAAACCGGAAGTGGAAGCCATCTTGCGGGATATGGATAATATCGCCGAGGGAGGCGCAGCGTTTAAACTCATTACGGGTCGTTACGGCAGCGGTAAAAGCTTTCTTTTGCAAATGATTCGTAACTATGCGATGGATCGTGACTTCGTTGTTGCGGATGCGGATCTGTCACCTGAGCGTCGATTGGTGGGAACCAAAGGGCAGGGACTTGCGACATATCGCGAACTGATGACTCGTCTGTCTACACGCACACGCCCGGATGGGGGAGCGTTGGAGCCGATTTTGCAAAAATGGATCGCAGGGTTGCAACAGTCCTCGATGCAGAGTCAGAACTTGCGCCCGGATGATCCCGCTCTGCCGCTGGAAGTAGAGAAGCAGATCTATGCGGTGACGGGGGAGATGCAGAATCTGGTTCACGGCTTTGATTTTGCCAAAGTACTGGCGTCGTACTGGAACGGGTACAAGCTGGCTGATGATGATCGCAAACAGGCGGCGCTTCGCTGGCTTCGAGGAGAATTTGCAACCAAAACGGAAGCGAAAAAAGAACTCGCTGTTGGGGTCATTATTGACGATGATAACTGGTATGACTACTTCAAATTGTGGTCTGAATTCACAGCGCGCATTGGTTACAAAGGATTGCTGTTGTTCATTGATGAAGCAGTGAATCTGTACAAAATTACAAACAGTGTCTCCCGTCAAAGCAACTATGAGAAATTGCTGACTATGTTCAATGATACGATGCAGGGTAAGGCAGAGCACCTGGGCATATTTGTAGGTGGTACGCCGCAATTTGTGGAGGATGAACGGCGCGGATTATACAGCTATGAAGCGCTTCGCTCCAGGCTTATTGATGGTCGTTATGCAGCCAAAGCGTATGCGAATTACACAGGTCCGATCCTGAAGCTGGCGATGTTATCGCATGAAGAGATTCTGATTTTACTTCAGAAGCTGCGGCAGATTCATGCCCTGCATTTTGGATACAGCGCAAGTCTGACGGATGAACAATTGGTTGATTTTATGCAAACGGCGGTGAACCGGCTGGGTGCGGATGAATTGCTGACCACGCGTGAAGTGGTACGAGACTTTATGGATGTTCTGCATACGTTACACCAGAATCCTGAAGTGACTTATACTCAATTACTTGGCGAGCGGGTTGCCAAACCTCAGGAAACGGGTAAAGGGACAGATGCTTCCGCGAATACAGATGATCTGGACGACTTTCTGGCGGAGTTTGAATTATGAGTGATAATCCGTTCTATCGGCTGGCTCCGTTTGTTCAGGAATTTATATATAAAAAAAGATGGGAATCGCTTCGTCCTGCTCAGATTGAGGCCTGCAATATCTGTTTTCATACCCCACATCATATGCTGATTGCGGCGGGAACGGCCTCCGGCAAAACGGAGGCGGCTTTTTTTCCTGCATTGACCGAGCTGTATGAACGGCCTTCCAAGTCGGTTGGTATTTTGTACATTGGACCTCTGAAAGCCCTGATTAATGATCAATTCGAACGCCTTAAGGATCTGTTATCCGAAGGAAATATTCCGGTTTGGCATTGGCACGGGGACGTACCTCAGGCGGAGAAAACAAAACTGATGAAAAATCCGTCCGGTGTGCTCCAGATAACGCCAGAATCGCTGGAAGGTCTGCTCATGAATCGACCGAATGCAATCCCGGCGCTGTTTCATGACCTGCGGTATGTCATCATCGATGAGGTGCATGCTTTCATGGGAGCGGATCGGGGCATTCAAGTACTCAGCGAGCTTGCCAGAATCGAGCGTATGGCTGGCTGTGCACCGCGAAGAGTGGGCTTGTCGGCTACACTTAGTGACTATGATGCGGCTACGTCTTGGCTTGCTGCCGGAACGCAGCAGGGGGTGGATGTGGTCTCTTCCCCGGGCGGCCGCAAGCTGCGATTGCGGGTGGAACATTTCTCTTTTCCAGATGCGCAGGACGAGGAGCAAGCGGAGCAGCTTCATAACGCACGTAAAGCGTACTACGACTTCATCTATGAGAGCACACATCGTAAAAAAGCGCTGATCTTCACCAACAGCCGTACAGATGCAGAAGTCACCATTCTTGAGATGCGGCGGGTCGCGGCTCGCAGGCAAGAGCGTGATGTGTTCCATGTGCATCATGGAAGTATCTCCGCCATGCTGAGGGAAGAGACGGAAGCTGCCCTACGCACTGGATCGGGTCCCGCGGTTGCTGCGGCAACGGTCACGCTTGAACTGGGCATCGATCTGGGCGAGCTGGAACGTGTGGTTCAGCTCGGTGCGCCGTATAGTGCGTCCAGCTTTGTACAGCGTCTGGGACGTTCAGGGAGACGAGAGGATATGGCATCAGAGATGCTTTTTGTATGTCCGGAGGAAGAGGATGAGGAAGCCCAATTGCCAGCACGTATGCCGTGGACGTTAATGCGTGCGATTGCTGTCATTGAGCTCTATGTAAAAACCAAGTGGGTCGAACCTCTTGAAGCTCGCAAAATGCCCATAGGTGTGCTCTACCATCAGACGATGAGCATGTTGAAAAGTATGGGGGAGGCGGAGCCGAGAGATCTTGCAGAAGCCATCCTTTCGCTGGCTCCATTTGCGTTGATTAGACCTGATCAATATCAGGTTTTCCTGAATTACCTCATTGAGACGGATCATCTGCAATGGACAGAGGATCGAACATTGATCATCGGTCTGACAGGTGAGAAAATTGTGAATAATTATCGCTTCTATGCCGTGTTCAAGGACGATGAGGAACATAAAGTATTAAACGGCTCGGAAGAGATCGGTTCGATTACAACCGTACCCCCACCTGGCTATTGCTTCTCGCTCGCAGGCAAACTGTGGAAAGTGGAAGAGGTCGATCATAAGCACAAGGCTGTGTATGTGAAGTCTGCAAAAGGTAAGGTAGATACGTTATGGCTTGGTGCGGGAGGAGATATTCATACGTCGGTAGTGCAGAAAATGCGTGAAGTGTTGTCCGACTCGACCATCTATCCTTACCTGTCACCACAAGCCGTCAATCGACTTGAACGGGCACGCCGCTTAGCTCGTGAAAGCGGACTGTTGAAGCAGGTTGTGATTCCGGCAGGGGGAGATTCGATGTACGTTCTTCCTTGGGTGGGAAGTAAATCATTCCGTACATTGGAGCGCCTGATGAAGCATAATCTGTCCAAGAAACTTGCCTTGCGTTCGGTTGTGCCCATGGAGCCATATTATTTTGTAGTGTCCGGCAAGGTGGATGAACGAACATTGTTAGCCGAGATTATGAGTGAGTGTCGGGCGGCTGAAGACGCATCTACGTTACTGGCTGAAGATGAAGCACCTTATCTGGGTAAGTATGATGAATTCGTCGCGCCGCCTTTGATCCGTGAGGCTTTTGCTGTGGATGGGCTGGATCTGGGTGGATTGAAGGCAGGTTTACAGCAAACATTGGAGTGGGACTCTTCAGGCTTCAATCGGATGTGACGTTTTTACGTAATCAGAGTACTCGAAGAATGGTACAGCGATCGAAGCGACTCGGTGTAATAATTTAGTTCAACTTTTTATACGGAATAGGGTTGACACCATCTCACCTCCCATGTAATATATGAAAAGTCGTCACACACGAATTACATCAAATTGCATATATCATTTCGTATAACCTCGCAGGCCGAAAGTGTACACAGGGCGAGGGTCTCTACGGGAAGCCTATACTTCCTAACTACGATGCCAAGGAATCAATGTATTCCTTGCTCGTAGTTAGGATTTTTTGCATTTAGATGGTGTTGTGACCTTGGCATGAACCAACATGCGGGCGTATTTTTCTTATCATCAGGAGGTTTATTCACAATGAAATATTATCTGTCCGTTCTCGCGGGAGCGATGAGCTATGGCATATTATCCACGATTGTGGTTCTGGCGTACGGCGAAGGATATAAACTTGGAGAGGTTGTGGGAGCACAGCTGATCACGGGTTTTCTTCTATCCTGGATGCTGGCGCTATACACAAAATTTAGAACAAAACGTAAGTCACAGGCAAATGGCAAAGCATCAGGAGCCGTGGCACAGGTATTCAAGCGGTTGACGTGGAAACAACGTCTGATATTGATGGCTGCTGGAACACCAACGGTAATTACAGGTCTCGTGTATTATCAGTCTTTACGTTATATCCCGGCTTCACTTGCCATTATCCTGTTGTTCCAGTTCACTTGGATTAGCGTATTGATTCAGGCGATAAGCAAACGTCAACGTCCAGACAAAGTCACGTTCCTGACGTTGATCATTCTGTTTGGTGGAACCTTGCTGGCAGCGGGTTTTCTGGAACAAGGATTGGGTGAGTTCAACGGTCTGGGTATTGCTCTTGGGCTAATGGCAGCCGTAAGTTATTCCCTGTTTGTCTTGTTCAGCGGCAAAGCGGTTCCTTCAGCGCATCCAGCCTTCCGTAGTGCGTGGATGGTTACAGGCGGATTGATCCTGCTGTGCATTTTGTTCCCACCGACATTCCTCTTTAACGGATTGATCTGGAGCCAGTTGCTTGTATTTGGATTGCTGCTTGGATTCTTCGGGGCATTCATTCCACCAGTACTGTTCGCTATCGGTGTTCCGCATATTGGTGGTGACATGGCCGGAATCTTGGGTGCAGTGGAGCTTCCAATTGCAGTTTTGTTATCCTCAATCGTGCTCCATGAGCATGTCAGCGGATTGCAATGGTTCGGAGTTATTATTGTGCTCATTGGTGTAGCCCTACCAGAGTTGTATAAATTACGCATGAGACGAAGTCGGAATACACCGATCTATTCCTGAGTTATACAAAAAGGGATATTGCGAAGCATGAACGGGAATACCCGTAGATAAGCCTGAGAAATCAGGCTTTTTCTATTGAAATATTTTTGCTCAATCGCAATAGCCCAGAGGGGTCATTTTCATTGTCATGCGAATCAGGTATGCTTAATGAATACATCCGTCTGTTGATTGAATATTGATGGGACATCGAATGAGGAGTGTTTATATGAAAAGCTGGTTTGGAAAAACATGGCCTTGGTTAACGCTGGGTCTGACCGTTGTTGTACTGCTTGGATCATTTTTGGTTTATTTTATGGGCAAAGACGTATCCCCCGGATCGGGAAGTGCAGTAACAGCACAAGCTGAGACTCCGGAGGATTTGAAGGGATATGAAGTCATTGATGTGGACGTGAGCAACGATGGTTTTGGACCAGACGTTATCGAGGTGAAAGCTGGCGTACCGACCAAAATCAACTTTATTCTGACCCGGTCGGTGACACATGTGAAATCAGTGGGATCACAAAAGCTTGGCATGGATCTATACATGCAAAAGGGACCCAATTATTATACGGTCGACAAAGATCTGCCCAAGGGAGAATATGAGATCCATTGCGGCATGTACATGATATATGCAACGATTAAGGTCGTATAAGCAGAAGGAGCAAGGTTTCGGGTCACCGAGCTTTGCTCCTTTTTTTGGTGCGTGATATCATGGGAAAGTGGGTAAAATCGATCAGGAGGTGGCGAAATGAAAGCGCTATTTATTGGAGGGACAGGCACCATCAGTACGGCGATTACGGAGATGCTTGCACAGCAAGGCTGTGAACTTTATTTAATTAATCGCGGCAATCGGAACGATGAGTTGCCAGCAGAGGTCAAGGTACTTCAAGCTGATATTAATGACGAGGCACGTGTAGCGGAACTGATAGCTGATCTGGAATTTGATGTTGTTGCAGACTTTATCGCTTTTGTACCGTCTCAATTGGAGCGAGATTACCGTTTGTTCAAGGATAAAACAAAGCAGTTTATTTTTATAAGTTCAGCATCGGCGTATCAGACTCCTCTGGCTGATTACCGGATCACGGAAGGGACGCCATTATCGAATCCATACTGGGAGTATTCTCGCAACAAGATTGCCTGTGAAGACTATCTGATGAAACAATACCGCGAGCATGGGTTTCCTGTGATCATCGTGCGTCCGAGCCATACGTATGGCGACAAATCGGTACCTCTCGGTGTTCATGGTGCTCAAGGCAGCTGGCAGGTTCTCAAGCGTATACGTGAAGGCAAACCCGTTATCATCCATGGAGATGGCACCTCGCTGTGGACCATTACGCACAATACTGATTTTGCCAAAGGATTTATCGGGCTGATGGGAAATATCCATGCCATTGGTGAATCGGTACATATCACCTCGGATGAATCCGTCACCTGGAATCAGATTCATGAGATTATAGCTGGTGTGTTGGGCGTTAAGCTTCATGCGGTGCATGTACCCTCTGAGTTCTTGGCCGCATGCAGTGATCAGGATCTTCGCGGCGGATTGCTGGGTGACAAAGCCAATACCGTTGTCTTTGATAACAGCAAGCTGAAGCGGCTTGTTCCGGAATTTGTAGCAACGACAAGAGCTGATCAGGGCATTCGACGTACGATTGAGCACATTCTGGCGCATCCTGAATTACAGACCGAAGATCCGGAATTTGATGTATGGTGTGACAAGGTCGTTGGCGCACTAGACGAAGCGTTATTAAAGATCAGAGATGAGAAATGAGAAGTAAGGCGTTCATGATCAAATGTTTACATTCATGCGCTTAATCGTTATAATCAAGAAAAAATGACACTTGTTAGGGGAGGCACCCCAACTTAGGACATCGTTCCTTTGTTGGGGTGCCTCCTTTTTTTTGTGTGCCAAAAAGGAGATTAGACGTTGAAGAAATCAGGAAAACGTGTGAAGAAACAAGCGGAACAATTAACCAAAGTGGTACTGGCATTTGTGTTATTATCACCTCAAGCCCTGTTGCTTGAATGGGGCGCAACGACGGTAATGGCTGAAACGGTTGAAACCATCGGGATTGTATCCGATACGTCCAGCATGAAGGCTGTACAGTCCTCCAAGGTGAAAGTGGAGATGAACAGTGATGGTAAATACAGAATTGTATTACTACCAAACACAAATGTATTTTACGGTGGTGATACAGGGAATGTATCCACCATTATCGACCATAATGGATCACCCGTGAACTTCAAAACATTGCCGCTTAATTATTACCGAATTAACAATAATGTGATTGAAATGTCCCGGCAAAAGGACAATGTCGAATATATTTTGCGTGTATCTATCGTTAATGCTACCTCACAAGGTGGATACATGAAGGTTGAACTGGAAGCCATCAACCGCAGTGGATCGGCACTGAATTTGGGTGGAACATTTTATTGGGATACGATGGTGAATGGCAATGATGCATCTCCGTTTGAAGTCATCGAGAATGGATGGCGCAATTACAGCGGCGGCGTTCAGGTCACGGCTTTTTATGCGAATACGTACAATGTTGTGAATGCAGATCGCATATACATGGGACAGTACAGCGGTCCGGACAATGCGCAGCTAACAGGGGGTTCTTCACCTTCGTCATTCACTCCAGGCCAGACCGTTACGGCTAGTGATACAGCTGCACAATTCTGGTGGAATGCCAAAGCAACAGCGAATCAGGCTTCACGCAAATTTTCAACGATCGTGGGAATCGGCCCTCAGAACGTTCCGCCTTCATTTACACTAACGGCTCCTTCTTCGGGGCAAACGTATTACAAAGGCGAGCAACTTCAGATCTCTGGTACAACACGAGATACGGATGTAGGCGACCTGTTGACCGTGAAATGGTCCATTGATGGTGGGTCTGAGAACATTTTGACTCAGATGACCGCAATGGGTTCAAATCAGTCTTTCAACACCAATTACACATTGCCTGACACCCTGCCAGATGGTACGCACACGTTGCAAGTATGGGTCATGGATGACAAAGGTGGGGTGTCCTCAGCAGGAACCATTAACTTTACGGTAAGGAGTTTTGTTGTGCCGGGAACGCCGACATATACATTGGTTAATTCTAATAACTTGACGGTGAATTGGGATAAGAAGGCGAATGATGCATCCGTTACATATGAACTGAAAAATATGACAACGAATCAAATCGTGAATACAGGTGCATCAAACAGTCGGCAGGTGACAGGGCTCACTCCGAATACCAGTTATTCTTTTGCTGTACGTGCCAAAAATTCAAGTGGTTCCTTCACGGGGTACTCCAGTCCATCCACCAAATATACATTGGCCAATCCACCCGCTGCTGCGGCTGTGACACAATCAGGAAACTCTGTTACAGCGAGCTGGATTAATAATGGAAATCCTGCGAGCACCCATTATAAAACGGAAATACGCATTCCAGGAGGGCAAGTCCTCGCAACGAGAACAACAACTTCCACACGTACAGAATTTGCTCTGACCGGACTCGCGGACGGAAAATATGAAGTTTTTGTGGCGGCACTGAATGGTGAAGGGATACAGACCCCGTATATATCCGCTGGAGAGATGATTAAAGATACAACGGGTCCAACTGCTCCTTCCGTTACAGTCACTCCATCCTCATGGACCAAGGAAGATGTTCTCATCACGGTTGAAGAAGGAAAGGATGCCTTGAGCGGAACTCAGAAGACTGAAGTAAAAGTTGGTCCGGCAGGAGAATGGCGTGAATACAGCGCTCCGTTTACCGTAAGCAGTGAAGGAAACACAACTGTTATGGCACGCAGTATTGATGCGTTTGGTAATACAGGACAGGAAACGGCTGTGACAGCTAGGGTAGATCGGACTGCACCAACGCCACCTGTCATCTCGCTGAATCCGCCCGATTGGACAAAAGCGGCGGTAATCGTGACATTAACGGAGGGTACGGACGAAGCAAGTGGCATTAGTCTGACACAGTACAAGCTGGGAAGTGAGGGAGAATGGATCGATTACAAGAATCCTTTTACACTGAATGAAGAGGGGATAACCGAGATTTACGCACGAAGTGTTGATCGGGCCGCCAATGTCAGTGCTTCCACTTCGGCAACAGCCAGAATCGACAAGACTGGGCCTGAGCAACCAACGATTGCGTTAAGTGAAGAGGATTGGACGAATGAGGATGTAACTTTTGCGATAAACAGTGGTGAAGATGCGGGCAGTGGGCTTGCCAAGAGTCAATATCGACTTAACAAAGAAGGTCCTTGGATCGATTATACGGGTGAAGTGACGGTTACCGATGAGGGAGAAACGATCGTATATGCACGCTCAATTGACCGTGTAGGGAATATAAGCACGTCCGCTCAGGCTACAGTTCGAATCGACACGACAGCTCCAACCGAGCCGGTTATTCGTTTAAGTTCTTCTGGATGGAGTAAAGAGCATGTGCAATTCACCATTGCTGGAAGTGTGGATGAACAAGCAATTTCCTATGAATACAGCATGAACGATGCTCCTTATATTGCAGGCAATACGGGTACAGTAAGCACAAACGGCGGTACCACCATTCGAGCTAGAGCAAGGGATACCGTTGGCAATGTAAGCAAGGAAGTGAGTCGAATCGCCTATGTGGATCAGATGGCTCCAACGATTACATTTGCACCGAACGGACATGCTTGGACGGACATGGATATATCCACTACCATTCAGTATGCCGATGCCCACTCAGGTATTCAGGAACTGGAACGATTCTATCAAGTTACGAACAGTGCAGAATCACCGGAGCATTGGCTTGAAGCTCGCTCTGACGAGCATAAAATATCCATCGAATCGGAAGGCATATGGTACATCCATGCGAAAACCATGGACAGAGCAGGGAATACATATGAGACAACATCATCACCTTACCATATTCAACGCAAGCCCGAGCAACCGAGTCATGTGAGAATGACACAGATCGCTGAGACATCAGCTGAACTTACAGTGGATTTGCCAACTGGGGAAAGGTATACCGATGGATATCAGTATGAGATAACGAACAAAACTACAGGGCAGTCATGGACACTGGATTATCCTAACCACAGTATAATCGATAACTCCCTAAGCGGTGGTCAGGTCTATGAATATGAAGTTAGAGTGAGAAACCATACCGGAGTAAGTGATGCAGTAAGTGTTCAAGTATTAACTACCCCGGCAGCTCCCGGAACGTTGCACGTTAGAAAAGTAGATTCACAGCCCAATTTGGCCGAGATTCAATTTGATTCAGTACGAGGAGCAGATGCTTACCGCATCATTGCGACTACTTCGGACGGTGCCACCGTATTTGATCAGACAGTATCTGATCCTGGTAGCCCTCCCTATGTCAGCAACCTCTTTCCAGGAACCATGCATAACATTTCGGTAACTGCAATGAATGAAAGCGGAGCAGGTGGTAGTAGTAGAACTGGATTTCTCACACTGCCGGCAATGCCCGGTGAGTTTATGGCCGTTCAGATTCGGGAGCATGATATTTCATTAACGTGGGAGACAGTTACCTCTGCGACGTATTATGGTCTTTCACGCGATGGAGCAGCCATATATGAAGGAGAGCATACGGAGTATCTGGACTCGGGTCTGGATAGCGGAATGGAGTACAGCTATACGTTAATTGCCGGAAATGAGACAGGACCAGGGCCGATGGCAGGTTTACCTTTGCTCAAGACTTTACCCGGGCAGGTGTCCGGCTTACAGGTATCAGATGCTTCCACAGGGAGCCTTCGACTGAATTGGGAAGCAGTACGTGGAGCCGATCGTTATGAGTTATGGTTGAATGGAGAGAAGTCGGGAACGGTTCCTGCTGGAACCCAAGAATGGGTCTTTGCGGGACTGAGTTCAGGAACATCTTATCAACTGGATGTACAAGCAGTGAACGGAAGTGGACAGGGGATGCGCAGTTCGGTATCAGGAACAACGCTACCAGAGAGCCCGTCGGGACTTCACGTTGTTCAAGTAACTGAACAGGGAGCAATCTTGAGCTGGGAACCTGTAGCTGGGGCAACGAAATATCGGGTGGTCATCGATGGACAGAGCCATGAGATATCAGATACACAACTCGCAGTTCACCACCTGTCAAGCAGTCGTGAGTATACCTATGAAGTACAGGCGGGCAATGCTGAAGGATACGGTGCATCCACCAGTAGTAGAATTCTTACGCTACCTAGCAGGCCGGAAGGACTGAATGTTTCATCGACTGCTGAGACAAGTATAGGACTTGCATGGCAAGCTGTAGATACGGCGAATCTCTATATTGTGAAAATCAATGGAACAGAAGTGGGCAGAACATCAGAACTGGCCTACACGGCTGAGGAATTGTTGCCAGGTACAGAGTACGCTTTGGAAGTTCAGGCTGTGAATGCTTCTGGATCAGGTGAAACAGCTCAGCTCATCCGATTGTCCAAACCTGTGTCGCCTGCCGAAGTACTTGTTGATCCAGGAGTACATCATGCAAAAGTTTCCTGGTCTGTCGTGGAAGGTGCCGCTGAATACGTAATTGAGCAGAATGGCAAGGAGATCTATAGAGGAATGGAGAATGAAGCAACGATTACAGGTCTCCAGGGTGGAACGTGGCATCGTTATCAACTATGGGCAGTCAACAGACAAGGGACTCGTTCTGAAGCGACGGATGTATCTCTGCTGACTTTGCCTGAGAAACCCGTTAAGGTTGCAGTATATGATGTGGCAAAAAACAGCCTGGGTCTGGATTTCAGTAACACTGGTGTCCAAGGGGCAGATCATTATGTCATTGAACGGGATGGAAGAGAGATCGCTCAGATGGATTTAAGTGAAACTCAATTTGTAGACAAGGATCTGTCGCCAGGAACGAAATACACTTATGTAATTCGGGCAGTCAATACGAGTGGAACGAGTGCGCCGCTTACTTTCAGTGTAATGACTCAAACGTTGCCATTGGTTGCAGAAAGTATCACAGTGAAAGCCGGAACACATGTGGTGGATCTGGCTTGGGATGTTGTTCAGGGAGCAGTAGCATATGAGATTCGTAATCGGGTAACGGGAGATGTGCAGAGCGTGTCTGAACCGTCTGTACATCTCAATAGTATGCTGGATGGCACGGCGTATGAATTCGAACTTGTTGCGATTAATGAAGATGGGCATCGGTCAGAGTCTATTCAGATTCAAGTTTTAACGAAACCCATATCACCTCAGACGGCAGGCATAACACACATCACAGATAAGACTGCGGTATTGGACCTGACTGGAAGCTCAACACGGGGAGCAGAGCAATTCATCATTATGCGGGATGGTGTTGAAGTCGCTAAGGTTCCAGCGGATCAAGCTTCATTTGAAGATCTTGGACTGACACCAGGAGAGCATTACACGTATACCATCAAAACATCCAATGCAACGGGAGAGAGTGATTCCGGTTTCGAAGTTCACTTGCGAACGTTGCCTGCGATCATTCATGAACCTTTACATGCAAGCAAGATTGGGGAAAAAGAGGGATTGATCTCTTGGCCAAAGGTACAAGGTGCGGAGGGATATACCATACGTATCGGAGATCAGATGTTCACCACGATTGAAGAAGGGGATATCACAGAGGTGAGATTAACTCATCTGGAGAGTGCAACCCGATATGATCAGATACAGATTATTCCTTATAATACGGCTGGTTCAGGAAGTCCAATGATCGTGACTCCTTTTTACACCTTGCCTCATGTGGATTCACTGAAAATGAAGATATATCCGGAGACAGATCACGCCAAACTGGAATGGGACTTCCCTTATGGGAACGAAACTTTCGTTATATTACTGGATGGTACAGAAGTATACCGAGGCAAACAAAAAGAGTTTATTGTTGATCAACTGGATGCAGGCAAACAGTACTCGATTGAAATCTACACAGAGAATGATCAAGGAGATGCATCGGAGAAGCTGGCGTATTCTGTCCTGACCAAGCCAGCAGCTCCGGTCAAAGTGGAGTATCATTCGGCGAAGGACCACATTCGTCTTCTATTGGAACAGAGCCGGGTCGAAGGTGCCGAGCAGTTTATCATTGAGCGTGACGGTGTAGAGATTGCTCGTGTTCCTGCAGACGAACTGTTCTATGACGACAAGGAACTCGAACCGGGCGTGAACTATATCTATATAGTGAAGGCCATGAATGCCTCCGGCAGTAGTGATGGTGGTTATTACCTTCATGCAATGACTTTGCCTGGTAGTGCTGCTTCATCTCCTGTAGTAGAGGGGCGTTCCATGTATGGTGCAGACATTGTATGGGAACTGATTCCTGGTGCTGGGGGTTATCGAGTTTATCGAAACGAAGAGCTTGTGGGAACAACAACGGAGACATCCATACATGTGTCTGAATTAAACAGTGCCGAGCGTTATACTGACTTTGCAATCGTTCCATTTAATGAGGCAGGTGAGGGTGAGGCGCTCCAGGTTCCGGAATTCGAGACGTTGCCTTCCGAGGATCTGACAGTTGCAGCCGTAGCGCAAGGCACAAGTGCGATTAAGCTAACTTGGGAACTGGATTCAATAAATGAGGTGATTGTGATCACCCATAAAGATCGTGAGATCTACCGTGGCACGCAGCGCAGTCATGTATGGACAGGACTGAATGCCGAGCAGCATTATGAGGTGGAAGTATGGACGGAGAATTCAGCAGGTGAAAAAAGTGAAAGAAAACGGGCAGCAGCCATGACTTTTCCGTATCCACCATCCTCCTGGAGCGGTGGCGGTGCAACCCCGAGTCCAAACGGTACATCGGAACAAGCCGATGAGGTGAGTTCACAACCAGAACCGTCTGAGCAGCCTGATGTACCTGTGAAAAAAATCATCAAATTTATTGATATCAGCCAAACATTCAATAAAGATCAGATCACCTGGCTGGCGGAACAAAATATCATTCAAGGTGTAAGTGAAACTCGCTTCGAGCCACGCCGTCCGATCACCCGTGCGGAGTTCACTGCATTAATCGTGCGTCTGATGGGTGTGGACACAACGGTTAATGAACAACATGGATTTCAGGATGTGAACGATGAGGATTGGTTTGCTCCTGAGATTAAGGCAGCCGTTCATCATGAGATGGTTCAAGGCATGGGGAACGGCAAATTCGCTCCACATGCGCTGGTGACACGGGAACAGGCATCCAAGATTATAGCAAATGTTGTTCGTAAAATCAGACCGGAACCGCTGACTTCCCCAAGAGCGTTTACCGACCAGACTGATGTATCTGATTGGGCCAAAGAAGAAGTGCAGGAACTTGCAGGTTTGTACATGATTACCGGATATGAAGACGGCAGCTTCCGTCCCATGCAGCACTTAAGCAGATCCGAAGCTGCAGCGCTGATCTTCCGTTTAAATAAGCTGATTCAAGTTATGGATGCGAACCGTACAGATCAAGTGGAGAAAGCGTCAGCGTTTGATCGTCATATCTAGATTGAATTGATTCTTACATGTGATACTGCAATCATCGGCAGTAACGACATTACCGCTTGATTGGTTTTTAATGCTATAATGGTTGCCAATATGATAAAAAAAGGGTAATGAACAATGGTGATGAATAATGAATAATAAATTTATCCGGATATATGAAGATATTGCAGATCGTATTCGGACCGGAGAGATTGAGGCAGGGACGTTACTTCAATCGGAACTGGATCTATCGGAAAGTTATCAAACGTCTCGAGAGACTATTCGCAAAGCATTGAAAATGTTGTATGAAGAAGGTTATATTCAGAAGATTCAAGGCAAGGGCTCGATTGTACTGGATATACGCAAGATCGATTTTCCCATCTCAGGTCTGGTTAGCTTCAAGGAATTGGCCAAAAAAATGGGACATCGTGCTCAAACGTATGTGAAGGTTTTCGAGGAGCAACAGGTGGATCAGGCGTTGCACAAGAAGATTAACTTTGGTCTGAATGAACAGGTCTGGGAGATCAGACGTGTGCGCAAAGTGGATGGAGAGCATGTCATACTGGACAAAGATTACATTAGCCAGCGGCTTGTTCCTGGGCTCAGCAAAGAGATCTGTAATGATTCTATCTATCAGTACATTGAGCAAGAGCTGGGACTTTCCATTTCGTTTGCCAAAAAAGAGATTTTGGTGGAAGAACCCACAGCAGAGGACAGGAAATTACTTGACCTTGAAGGTTTCCACAATGTAGTTGTGGTGAGGAGCCAGGTGTACCTGGAGGATGCCAGTCAATTTCAGTATACGGAGTCGAGGCACAGACCGGACAAGTTCAGATTTGTGGATTTTGCACGTCGCAGATAAGTTAATCAAGATCGATCAGAGAGTACCTTTCACTGCATTATTCAGTGGATAGGTGCTCTCTTTGGTTATGGGGGAATCCGAAGATCGTCCATCAAGAACCGCTTAATGTCAATGTTCTTCCTGCATGTCGGAGCGTATGATCACAATATATACGAGGCCGAGGAGTGAGGGAATTGAATCACGTGACAGCGAAATCAAATGTTCGCATATGGGAAGAAACCAGAGATATTCCAACCTATGGTACAGGTAAACCGGACAAAAATCCGATGTTTCTTGAAAAGAGAATCTACCAGGGGAGTTCGGGTAAGGTGTACCCGCATCCCGTGATCGACAGCATTGAAGATGAGGCCAAAATGAAGTCGTATCGATTAGTTATTCTCGAAAATGAATATGTACGTATCGAGATGATGCCCGAACTGGGTGGACGGATCTATCGTGCGCTGGATCGGACCAACAACTACGATTTTGTATATTATAACCGGGTGATTAAACCTGCGCTCGTGGGTCTGGCAGGGCCATGGATTTCCGGAGGAATTGAATTCAACTGGCCACAGCATCATCGGCCCAACACGTTTGGTCCAGTCGATTATACATTTGGCAGTAATCAAGATGGAAGCGCTACCGTGTGGGTGGGTGAGATTGACCGCATGTATGGTACCAAAATGACCGCTGGCTTCACATTGCATCCCGGCAAAGCCTATCTTGAAATCCATGCCGAGGTATACAATCGCACCAGCGCACCTCAAACTTTTCTATGGTGGGCCAATCCGGCTGTAGCTGTCAACGATCATACGCAATCTGTGTTTCCACCTGATGTAACGGCTGTGCTGGACCACGGAAAACGGGACGTATCCCGCTTTCCCATCGCAACCGGCACCTATTACAAGATGGACTATTCCGAAGGTGTGGATATCTCGCGATACAAAAACATACCGGTTCCAACATCCTATATGGCGTATAAGTCGGATTATAATTTTGTAGGGGGTTATGACCATGGGATTCAGGCAGGTTTGTTGCATGTAGCCAATCATCATATTTCTCCGGGCAAGAAGCAATGGACCTGGGGGAACGGGGAATTCGGGCAAGCCTGGGATCGTCAGTTAACGGACGAGGATGGACCTTATATTGAATTAATGACCGGGATCTATACCGATAATCAACCTGATTTTACGTGGTTACAGCCCTATGAAGCGAAATCATTCTCGCAGTATTTTATGCCGTATAAAGGAATTGGTATGGTCAAAAATGCAACGATTGATGCAGCGGTTAATCTGGAAATGGACGAAACGACCGGAATGGTAACCGTGATGGTATATGCGACGTCGGTTTTTGAACAAGTGACCGTTGAAGTGATAGGACCAACCATGGTATATCTCCACGAGAGATGTAATATCTCACCTACGGAACTATATAAATCTTCATTCCCGTGGAGCGGACAAGATGAATGGCATAAGTTGAAGTTAAGTGTTCGAACTGCGGAAGGAAAAGTACTTGTAGCCTATCAGCCTGAACGTTCTGAGATTCAGGAAGTCCCAGACCCGGCCACACCACTCCCGCTACCATCCGAGATTCGTACGAATGAACAACTATATCTGGCGGGTCTTCATTTGGAGCAATATCGGCATGCCACGTATGAACCAGAACCTTATTATCTGGAAGGGTTAAAGCGTGATGCAACGGATATTCGTCTAAACATTGCGTATGGCACATTGCTGCTGCGTAGAGGGTTGTTTCAAGATGCAGAGAAGCATTTCAGACAGGCTGTACAATCGCTGACGTGGAAAAATACGAATCCATATGATAGTGAAGCTTTTTACCAACTCGGTCTGAGTTTGAAATTACAGGGGAAACAGGAAGAAGCCTACGCAGCACTGTATAAAGCCGTATGGTCTGCACAGTATCAGGATACGGGTTATTACATGCTTGCTCAGATCGATACGGCGTTACATCGAGACATCGAAGCGTTGGATCATATCGAACGTTCGCTGATTCGTAATACCAGAAATTATAAGGCTCGCCATCTGAAGGTGGCTCTGTTACGTAGATTGGGTCAAAATAAACAGGCCATTCAATATGCGCGTGAGACATTGGAACTGGACCCGGTTGAATTTGGAGCTGCACATGAATTAGTCCTGATCTACAGTGGAGCAACTGCACCTTCAGAGAGAGAACAAGCGGGGCAAACACGTGAGCATTTCCATCGTCTGATGCGAGGAGACGTTTATAATTATCTGAATCTAGCCGCAGACTACGCGGATTGTGGATTGTGGGAAGAAGCACTGACGGTACTCTCTTATGTTGAATCCGAAATTGCACAGCCGTATCCTATGGTTGGTTATGTTCAGGCTTACTTGTATCGTCAGCTGGGGGATGTGGAGCAGGCCCGAGAATGTAAAAAGCAGGGAAAAGCTGCTCCAACGGATTATTGTTTTCCTAATACGTTATTTGAATTCATGGTGCTCCAGGATTCATTGGCAGTGGATTCGAATGATGCGCGTGCTCACTATTACCTGGGAAATTGGTTATATGATCATAAACGCTACGAGGAAGCAATCACCCATTGGGAAACTTCACGCGAGGTGGATGCTGAATATTCGACTGTACATCGGAATCTGGGACTGGCTTATTATAACAAGCTGAATCGCCCCGATCTTGCACTGGAATCATTAGAGGAAGCTTTCCGGTTGGATTCACAGGATGCCCGAATTTTCTACGAGTTGGATCAATTGCACAAGAAGATAGGGTATTCCTGCGAGCATCGAATCAAATTGCTGGAACAACATATGGAGTTGGTTCACCACCGTGATGATCTGTATATCGAGTGGGTGACTTTATTGAATATGCAAGGTAGTCATCAAGAAGCATGGAATGCCCTTCAGACCCGGCGGTTTCATCCATGGGAGGGTGGAGAAGGCAAGGTAACAGGACAATATGTTACGGCACTGACGGAACTGGCAAAGCGAAATCTGGAGAAACAACAACCTGAACTAGCAATGGAATTGTTGAAGAAGGCTTTGGTTTACCCGGAGAACTTAGGTGAAGGTAAATTGGAGGGAGCCGGAGACAACCCAGTTTACTTTTATCTTGGCTGTGCCTACCAGCAACTGAAGAGTAATCAGGCGGCAGAGGAAAGTTTCCACAAAGCATCCATCGGTTTGAATGAACCGGCAAGCGCGATGTTTTATAATGATCAACCGCCGGAATCCATCTATTATCAGGGTCTGGCCTGGCAGAAACTTGGCAATGTGAAGGAAGCAAACCGACGCTTTAACAAACTCATTGACTATGCGGAAAGACATATGCATGATCATATCCGAATGGATTATTTTGCGGTATCTCTGCCCGATTTTCTAGTATTCGACGACGATCTAGATCAGCGAAATGAAGAACATTGCCGGTATATGCGGGCATTGGGTCTTCTGGGGCTGGGGCGGACAAGTGAAGCCAAACTTGAGTTGGAGCGGGTATTGGAGAAAAACCCGAATCATCAAGGGGCAATCATCCATCGATAATTGATAATCGTTTCAACACATCCCATTTATATCGAAGGAGTTATATAATCCATGAATGATACTATAGCAGGTAGCCAGATTCGTTTCCTATTGGATGCGGAAGATAAAGAGATTCGTGCGGGTCGCATGACTGGCAGTGGCGGCAAAAGCCCACGAGGGGAATCGTATGATTTTACCAACTATTATATGACTCGTAATGCTAAACCCCATATTCCCGTGGTAGGTGAGTTTCATTTCTCCAGATTCGCTTACTTGCAGTGGGAAGAAGAATTACTGAAGATGAAGGCAGGCGGGGTGAGCATTGTCGCTTCCTATGTTTTCTGGAATTTTCACGAGGAGCAGGAAGGCGAATTTAATTGGTCAGGAAATCTGAATTTGCGGCACTTTGTGGATCTGTGTGGCAAACATGAGCTGCCTCTGATCGTACGAATTGGTCCATTCTGTCATGGGGAAGTGCGTAATGGTGGAATGCCGGATTGGTTATTCAGTTATCCATTCGAAGTCAGGTCGAACGATGAAGGATATCTGTATTACGCTAAGCGATTATATCGGGAGATTGCCCGTCAGCTCAACGGCTGCTTTTATCAGGAGGGTGGCCCTGTTATCGGGGTACAGTTAGAAAATGAGTATATGCACGCTGGCGCACCCATGGATGCCTGGGGATATACCCGCGAAAAATACATTACCTCCGGCCGGGACGGGCGAGAACATCTGAAGATGCTTCGCCATATTGCCGAAGAAGTCGGTATGAAGCCGATGTTCTATACTGCCACGGCCTGGGGTAATGCTGCGGTGCCTGAAGAAGGAACATTACCGATGCTAGCGGGGTATGCGTACACACCATGGATTCCCAATCAGCCTCCAAGCCGGGAGTATTTGTTCCGGGATCTGCATATGAATCCTGTGGAAGAAGTGGATTATGACAGTCTGGAGTACCCTGCTGCGTATTGCGAGCTTGCTGGAGGCATGCAGGTCAGTTATCACGCTCGTCCGGTTGTTGATGCGGACAGTGTCGAGGCGATGACCATTGTGAAACTTGCGAACGGCAGCAATCTGGTTGGGTATTATATGTATCACGGGGGGACCAATCCGATAGGCAAAAATTCATATATGAACGAGCAGGCATTGCCGAAAATGACGTATGATTACCAATCGCCACTCGGGGAATTTGGGCGTGTTGGTGAATCGTATGACCGCATTCGTACCTTGTCCATGTTCCTGGAAGGATACGGTGAGTTACTTGCACCAATGGGCTGTGTTGTACCGGATGGTCAACATGCGATAACACCGGAGAACACGATGGATATGCGTTGGTCTGTTCGCCAACAAGATGGCACGGGATTCCTGTTCATGAATAATTATCAGGATCATGTGGCGATGCCTGATCATGTTATACAATTGGAGCTGCATACCAGCAAAGGGACTGTTTTATATCCAAGAGAAGGAACGATGCAGCTGAAATCCGGCATGGCAGCCATTCTGCCTTTCCATATGAATCTGAGTGGAATGAAGATCATTAGTGCTACCGTTCAGCCACTGACCCGATTTATGGTAAATCAGGAGCTTACGGCTGTCTTTTATGTCCATGATGGCATGGCGCCTGAGTATGTTATTGATACATCATCTGTTACAAATGTGGATATGCCTGAAGGTACAGTATCGGAGCAGGGGAATGAAGTTGTGATACATCCGATTGCCGGCAAGGACCATCATCTGCGAATCACAACATCGGACGGTATAATCATACGAATCATTACATTGACCCGTGAAGAGGCATTACATGCCTACCGTTTCCGTGTGGGCGGAGAAGAAAGGCTTGTAATTAGCAGCAGTCATCTGTATGTACAGAATGAGATGCTCATATGTACATCCATGGAGCAACCAGAGATGGAGGTATCCTTCTATCCGGCTCCAGAGCATGTTTCAGCTTCTAAATATGCTGCGTCATCCCAGTCGAAGCAGGGAATATTCGGCACGTATACATTCCAAGTTTCGCCTTACGAGCCTGCTGTAGAGGTTGATTATCCGAAAGAATATGCAGCAACATTGAGATTGGACACAGCGTGGCCGGAACAAGTAGATGACGTGTGGATTGAGATTGATTATGAAGGAGACGTTGCTGCAGCACATATTCATCATCAGATGTTAACGGATCATATTCACTATGGACACAGCTGGATGCTTGGTTTGAAGCAATCCCGTCATTTGCTGGCTGATCACGCGCTTCGTCTGTCTATAACCCCAATTCGAAAAGGGACGACTGAGAGTTATGTTAATCAGGCTTATGTGGAGCGGTTTGAGGGCGTGGAGATCGGAAAGTTTAATGAGATTCGGGTGAGACCACAGTACCGGGTTGGGTTGGTATTGGCGGGAGTTAGGGAAGACACTTAGTCTAAATCAGGGATTAAACAACAGATAAACAAGACTGAAACAAGAGTTAACTGACGTTTATAATACAGAGGGTTCTTTCTCCGAACGATTGTGAGGGGAGAGAGCCTTTTTTGCTGTGTTATGTAAAAACAAATGATTCCTAATCATGGTAAAAAGATCTTGACTGGTAAGCGTTTTCAATTTATTATAACTTCATAACCTTAACGATAAAGTTTATTTAAACTAATTAACGTAAATTAGATAAAGTTAATTGTTATTTATTTAATAACAAAAAAACTTCTATTACCAACGATTTTAGTTAACTTCTTGCCTAGAGCAGGGTTAATTGAAATAAAAAAAACAAATACAGGAGGTTCCAAACGAATGGTTAATCTGAAAAAGTGTACAATCTTTACGGTTATTGCTGCTCTCATGTTCATGGTATTAGGGAGTGCAGCACCCAAAGCATCTGCTGCTACAGGTTTTTATGTAAGCGGCAACAAGTTGTATGATTCCACAGGCAAGGCTTTTGTCATGAGAGGTGTTAATCACGGACATTCCTGGTTCAAAAATGATTTGAATACCGCTATCCCTGCAATCGCCAACACAGGTGCCAATACGGTACGCATAGTTCTTTCGAATGGTAGCCTGTACACCAAAGATGATCTGAACGCTGTTAAAAATATTATTAATGTGGTTAACCAAAATAAAATGATAGCTGTACTCGAGGTCCATGACGCCACAGGGAAAGATGATTATAATTCGTTGGATGCGGCGGTGAACTATTGGATTAGTATTAAGGAAGCTTTGATTGGCAAAGAAGATCGGGTCATCGTTAACATCGCCAATGAATGGTATGGAACGTGGAATGGAAGTGCGTGGGCTGATGGTTACAAAAAAGCCATTCCGAAACTTAGAAATGCGGGAATTAAAAATACGCTAATTGTGGATGCAGCCGGATGGGGACAGTTCCCTCAATCCATCGTGGATTATGGACAAAGTGTATTTGCAGCCGATTCTCAAAAAAATACCGTCTTCTCCATTCATATGTATGAGTATGCTGGCAAAGATGCTGCAACGGTCAAAGCCAATATGGAGAATGTGCTGAACAAAGGATTGGCTCTGATCATTGGTGAATTCGGGGGATATCACACAAACGGTGATGTGGACGAGTATGCCATCATGAGATATGGTCAGGAAAAAGGGGTAGGTTGGCTTGCCTGGTCTTGGTACGGAAACAGCTCCGGTCTAAACTATCTGGACATGGCCACAGGTCCGAACGGAAGCTTAACGAGCTTTGGCAACACCGTAGTTAATGATACCTATGGTATTAAAAACACTTCTCAAAAAGCGGGGATTTTCTAATCCGCCGTTGAAACAGGAACACTCTGACGTTCACGTCAGGGTGTTTTTTTAATAAAATAGTTCAATCTATAATGACTTTTGAATATTTCCGTTTGGTTTTAAAATATTTTGTTTTCAAAATAAAACAAAGATGTTAAACTCGGATTAGGAATAAAACAAACATTATCGGAGGGAAACAAATGGTACAGAGTTTATGGAATGCATCGCAGGCATCTGAGAAAACAACAGGACTTGAGCAGTTGGTTTACCGATCCAATCTGATTGGAACTGATCGCAGTGTATGTAACATCTACGGTGGCAATACGTCTACCAAAACGACAGTGAAGGATTTTCGTGGTCGTGATGTAGAAGTAATGTATGTGAAGGGAAGCGGCTCTGATCTGGGTTCCATGGAAGCGAAACATTTTACCGGACTTGGGCTCGAAGACATTCGACCATTAATTGAACGTGAATCCATGTCGGATGAAGAGATGGTTGAATATCTGGGACATTGCATGATTGATGCAAAGCACCCGCGCGCCTCTATCGAGACTCTGCTGCATGCATTCCTTCCATATAAACATGTGGATCATACGCACCCGGATGCCATTATCAGCTTGTGCTGTGCGCATAACGGCAAGGAATTGGCGAGAGAGATCTACGGTGATCGTTTTGTATGGGTACCGTACGTTCGTCCAGGGTTTACCTTATCTAAAATGATTGCTGAAAGCGTATTCTCGAATCCCAATGCGGAACTCGTACTGATGGAAAAACACGGACTTGTCACTTGGGGAGAAACATCCGAGGAATGTTACGCTCAGACTATCAAGATTATCAATGAAGCAGAAGCTTTCATCGAAGCACGAGTGAACGAAGAAAGTTTGTTTGGTGGTGTGAAACACCAGGCACTTGCCGCTGATGTTCGTCGTCAGATCGTATCACGTGTAATGCCAACGATTCGTGGAGCGGTATCGGATAGCAAAAAAATGATTTTGTCCTTTGACGATCAAGAGGACGTACTTGCTTTTGTTGGCGGGGCGGATTCTCCGCAATTGTCACAGGTGGGTGCGGCTTGCCCGGATCATCTGGTACATACCAAAGTGGTACCTCTGTTCATTGATTGGGCGCCGGATGCGAATGATATCGAAGGCTTAAAAGCGAAACTGGTGGAAGGCGTGGCAGCTTACAAAGAGCAATATCAGCAGTATTTTGAGAGCAACAAAAACGAAGGTGACGTCATGTTCGAAGCGGCACCACGCGTTATCCTCATTCCAGGTGTGGGCATGATCAACACAGGTAAGAGCTGGGCGCTTTCCCAAGTAAGCGGAGCGTTGTATCACAGAGCCATTGCCGTTATGCGTGGAGCTACTAGCTTGGGCCAATTCGTATCACTCAGTGCAAATGAATCTTACAATGTGGAGTACTGGCCGCTGGAATTGTACAAATTGTCTTTGGCACCGGCAGAAACCGAGTTCTCCCGTAAAGTGGCGTTTATTACAGGCGGCGCAGGCGGGATCGGAAGTGAAACGGCACGCAGATTGGTATCTGAAGGCGCACATGTGGTGCTTGCTGATCTCAACCTGGAGGGCGCACAGAAAGTAGCACAGGAAATCAATGATCAGTACGGTACGAACCGTGCTTATGCGTTGAAAATGGACGTCACCGATGAGGAAGCCGTTCAATCTGCGTATGCTGATGTTGCGGTGCAGTATGGCGGAGTGGATATCATCGTGAACAATGCCGGATTGGCGACATCCAGCCCATTTGACGAAACATCCCTGAAAGAATGGAACCTGAATATGAATGTTCTGGGTACAGGGTATTTCCTCGTGGCTCGTGAAGCGTTCAAGCTGATGAAACAGCAGGGTATTGGTGGAAGCATGGTATTTATCGGGTCCAAGAACTCGGTGTATGCAGGTAAAAGTGCTTCGGCTTACAGCTCAGCGAAAGCGCTGGAAGCACATCTGGCACGTTGTATTGCAGCAGAAGGTGGAGAGTATGGCATTCGTGTCAACACGATTCTTCCAGATGCCATTCTACAGGGTTCAGCGATCTGGAACGGTTCCTGGAGAAACGAGCGTGCAGCGGCATATGGAATTGAACCGGATCAATTGGAAGAGTATTATCGCAAGCGGACGACATTGCTCGTGAATATCTATCCAAGAGATATTGCGGAAGGAATTGCATTCTTTGCTTCTTCGAAATCCGAAAAAACAACCGGTTGTATGATGACCATTGATGGCGGTGTACCGGCAGCATTTACACGTTAAAATAGGAGGGTTCTTGCGGATGGATAACCAAGTCAAGCAAGCGTATGAAGCAGCCAAGGCATTGTATGCCCAGCACGGAATTGATACGGACGAGGTACTGAACAAACTCGCGGAGATCAAAGTATCCGTACACTGCTGGCAAGGCGACGATGTCAAAGGTTTTCTGAATAAAGATGGGGAGTTAACAGGGGGGATTTCCGTTACCGGTCAATATCCGGGGGCTGCGACCACACCAGCAGAACTTCGTAACGATCTGGAGCAAGCTTTTGCTCTGATTCCTGGCAAACATAAGGTCAATCTGCACGCGATTTACACGGATACAGACGAGCAGGTTGAACTGGATCAGATTGAGCCAAAGCATTATGAGAACTGGGTAAAATGGGCGAAAGAACAAGGACTCGGTCTGGACTTCAACCCAACATGTTTTTCCCATGAAAAATCAAGTGATGGGTTTACGCTCAGTCATCCAGATCCTGAAATTCGCAAGTTCTGGATTGATCACTGCAAGGCATCCCGCCGGATTGGTGCTTATTTCGGGGAACAGCTTGGTCAGACTTGTGTAACCAATGTATGGGTACCGGACGGATTCAAAGATAATCCGGTTGACCGGTTGACACCACGCAAACGTCTCAAAGAATCGCTGGATGAAGTATTCGGCGAACCACTTAACCCGGAGCACAACCTGGACGCGGTAGAGAGTAAGCTGTTTGGGCTGGGTTCGGAAGCATATGTGGTGGGTTCTCATGAATTCTATATGGGTTACGGTTTGCAAAATGATACGTTAATCTGCCTGGATGCGGGTCATTTCCATCCAACAGAGGTTATTTCCAATAAACTGTCGTCCTTGTCTTTGTTTACAAGTGGCATTCTGCTTCACGTAAGCCGCCCGATGCGTTGGGATAGTGACCATGTGGTAATTATGGACGATGAGTTGCTGGAAATTGCCCGTGAACTGGTTCGACATGATCTGCTTGCGACCACACATATTGGATTGGATTTCTTTGATGCAAGCATTAACCGTGTAGCTGCATGGGTTGTGGGGACTCGCAACACGATCAAAGCCCTTCTCCGAGCGATGCTCGAACCAGTGGATGCCTTGAAACAAGCCGAATTGGAAGGGGATTACACGTTGCGTCTTGCCTTAACGGAAGAGTTCAAATCCTATCCGTTTGGCGCGATCTGGGACTACTATTGTGCTCAACAAGGCGTTCCAGTTCGTGAAAAGTGGATCACCGATATCAAAACCTATGAACAAGACGTATTACTACAACGTGATAAATCATTGGTTTAACCGCATTTATTTTTCGTATAAACCACTATGGAATGAAAATTCCATGGTGGTTTTTTGGCATAATCACGCTGAAATGCATAACTGAGGCGATTGCTTCCATACTAGGAATATAGATCCGTATCGTATACGATTGCCACGCAGAGGAGGAATAATAGAGTTGAATCTAGCCCACAACAAACTGTATATCGCTGCACTTGGCGGCGTGAATGAAATAGGGAAAAATATGTATTTCATCCAGTACAATCAGGACATCATCGTGATTGACTGTGGTTCGAAGTTTCCCGATGAGACATTGCCTGGTATTGATCTGATCATTCCGGATGTAGCGTATTTGCTGGAGAATCTGGATAAAGTAAGGGGTCTTGTGGTTACCCATGGACATGAAGATCACATTGGTGGCATTCCCTATTTGTTAAAACAAATGAACATCCCGGTGTATGCATCCAGGCTCACTCGTGGGCTGATCGAACTTAAACTGAAAGAGCATGGGTTGCTACGCAAAGCCGACTTGCATACGATCGATGCTCATTCCAGCATTACGCTGGGAGGGATCGAGGTTTCCTTTTTTGCAACCAGCCATAGTATACCGGATTGTCTTGGTATCTTTTTTCAGACCCGAGCAGGCAATGTTGTGCATACCGGAGATTTCAAATTTGATATGTCGCCTGTACATGGACCATTCCCTGATCTGCACCGTATGGCCGAGATTGGCAAACAGGGTGTCCATATTTTGCTCTCCGAGAGTACCAATGCAGAAAGACCGGGATTTACACCTTCCGAGCGTGTTGTGGGAGATCACATTCTGGATGCCTTTATCCGTGCAAAACAAAAAGTATTCATCTCGACCTTTGCGTCGAATGTCAGCAGGGTACAGCAGATTGTGAATGCAGCATTCGAGACGGGCCGCAAACTGGCACTGTTGGGCAGAAGTATGGTGAATGTGGTATCGGTGGCCAGTGAATTGGGGTATTTGCAAGTTCCTGACGGATTGTTGATTGAAGCTATCGATTCGGATCAGTTTCCACCAGAACAAGTTGTTGTATTATGCACCGGTAGCCAGGGAGAAGCGATGGCAGCATTGTCACGTTTGGCATCCGGTAAACATCCTCACGTAAGAATTAACGCCGGGGACACGGTCATTATTGCTGCCGGAGCCATTCCGGGCAATGAACGAAATCTTGCACATGTAATTGATAACCTGTATGTTCTCGGAGCACGTGTGATATATGGTTCAAGTGGTGCTGCTGGGATGCATGTGTCCGGACACGGCAGTCAGGAAGAACTCAAATTGATGCTTACCCTGATGAAACCGGATTATCTGATTCCGATCCATGGTGAGTTTCGCATGTTGTATCAACACAGACTGCTTGCTGAATCCGTAGGTATAGAGCGTGATCATGTGTTTATCGTGAATAATGGGGATATGGTCCAGTACAAAGACGGGATTGCTTCGCTGGGTCCCAAAATTGCATCAGGAAATAGTCTCGTAGACGGTCTGATCATGGGTGATGTCGGCAATATTGTACTTCGCGACCGCAGGCAACTGTCCTCCGATGGCATGCTGGTGATTGTGACTACACTGAGCAAAACGGAAAAACAGATGGTCACGTCACCCGAAATTATCTCCAGAGGGTTTGTATTTGTTAAGGATTCGGAAGAATTCATGCATGAGATCCATGAGCTTGTTCTATACCGGATGGGTGAGTTGACCGGGGCTGGGGTGAATCAGTGGAATGTGATCAAAAGAAAGCTGAAAGACGAGATCGGTCACTATATTTACGCTCAAACAAAGAGAAGACCAATGATCTTGCCAATTATTATTGAGGTTTGAGACTGTAGGGATAGGGATTATTCTTGCCCTGATGATCTGTGCAAACGTGTATATGGAAGTTTAACAGCCTGATGAATGTCGGATCATACTTCGGTATGTACGTCACATTGCCATCGGGCTTTTGCTATTACATCGGGAATGTACCATAGACGTGCGATAAATGGAGTTGAATCAAATTCGCCATGGGTTTGCGATTCGAAGTATAATAAAAGGTAAACTAGCTAATAGAAATAAGAGGAGTCTTTATGAATAAAACGATTTCTGATATCGCTCAGATGGCAGGTGTGGCAAAAAGCACGGTCTCTCGCTTCCTGAATGGCGGATCCGTTAGTGAGGATACACGCCAGAAGATTGAGCGTATTATCAAACAATACAACTATGTTCCCAATACATTTGCACAGAGTCTGAAGGCTAAGAAGACCAGTATCATCGGTACGGTTGTGCCACGTCTTGATTCGTTTGCAACATCACAGACATTGATTGGAATTGATGAAGAACTGCGGAGTAATCAGTATCAGATGCTTATCGCAAATACGAGTCAGGACATGCAACGGGAGATTGATGCCATCTATGATTTTGCACGACAGAAGGTATCGGGTATTATTCTGCTGGCTGCTGAAGTGACCGAAGCACATCTGAAGGCCGTTGAGGATATACGGATTCCGGTGTTATTGGTAGGGCAGCAGCATGAGCAACTGCACAGTCTGGTTCACAATGATGATCAGGCAGGTTATGAGATGGGCAGATATGTCGTCGAACAGGGTCACCGCAAGATCGTGTATATGGGGGTTAGCGAGAAGGATCGGGCGGTAGGAATCTATCGTAAACAAGGATTCCAGCGAGCAATCGCCGAGTGTGGTGGATGTGAAGTGAAGTATTATGAGACAAGCTTTAAGATGTCTGAAGCCATCGTTACCGCTGAAGCCATACTGAAAGAGACCACACCAACGATCATCGTGGGGGCCACGGATAATATCGCACTGGGTGTGATGAAGATTGCATTCTCCAATAAAATCCGCATACCGCAAGATTTGTCTGTTACGGGATTTGGCGGATATGATATTACGGAGATGATTCATCCCACGCTGACGACGGTGAAATACCATTATTTACAGGCGGGCAAAGTAGCGGCGAATCACATTATTCGACTGGTCAAAGGCGAGTCGGTGGAGGAACGAACAACACTGGACGTAGAACTAATTCCTCGAGAAAGCGTTGACAAATTATAAAAACATCCTTTATGATAATTCCATCGAACCGGTTCCATTATGAATATCCAATACGGATATGCGAATACGGGCAGGCATTAGTGCCATATGGAATTATTTTTTTGCGCCTAATGGAACCGGTTCCTATATTTTGAATGGAGAACAACTATGAAAATGACTAGAGAGCAACGCTACAGACGAATTGAGCAAGCGGAGCCTGGAGAGATTGCGAAGCTTGAAGCACAGATATCCGTATGTCCTTGGCGACAAAGTTATCATATTCAGCCGATAACAGGTCTGCTTAATGATCCTAACGGCTTTGCATATTATCAAGGCTATTATCATCTGTTCTATCAGTGGTTTCCACTTGGGACAGAACATGGCATGAAATACTGGTATCATACCCGCTCAAAGAATCTGGTGAACTGGGAAAATGTCGGGATTGGAATCGAACCGGGTGGCAGGTATGACTCACACGGAGCTTATTCCGGCAGTGCGATTGAAAAAGACGACAAGCTGCACTTGCTGTACACAGGCAATACCAGAGATGAGGATTGGGTCAGACATCCGTATCAATGCTTGGCAGTTATGGATGAAAGCGGTTCAGTAACCAAACTGAATGATCCTGTGATCTCGTCTGTGCCAGCCGGATACACGGAACACTTTAGAGATCCCAAGGTGTGGCAACAAGGAGACACGTATTATTGTGTAATTGGTGCGCAGAGAACAGACGAGACGGGATGTACAGTGCTGTATCGCTCCATTGATCTGAACAACTGGGAGTTTATGGGTGAAATTCGTACACAATTAACCTCTTTTGGTTACATGTGGGAGTGCCCGGATTATATGGAGATGGACGGGAAAGGTGTACTTGTCTTTTCCCCGCAAGGCTTAGATGCAGCGGGAGATCATTATCAGAATATTTTTCAATCCGGTTATCTGATCGGTGAGCCGCTCAATCTCCAGACGAGAGAGTTCAATCATGATGAATTTCAGGAGTTGGATAGTGGATTCGACTTCTATGCGCCGCAGACGATGCAGGGCCCGGACGGAAGACGTATTCTGGTTGGGTGGATGGGACTTCCCGATCTGGAATATCCAACAGACGATAGTGGCTGGGCTCATTGCCTGACCATTCCTCGGCAATTGTCATTCCGTGACGGCAAGTTAATTCAACAACCGGTTGAAGAGATGGTCCAATTACGTCAGCAGGAGGAAGGGACACATATTCGCGCAACAATTGATAATGAGAGTCGATCTTTCACTGGTTTTAATGGGATTGCCTATGAACTGACATGTGAGATAGGCCATATAGAAGCAGAGGTTGTAGGCATCGAATTCCGGGCAAATGGAACTGAAAAAACGGTTCTTCTGTATGATCGGATTCAGCAGAAAGTTGTCTTGGATCGGACCATGTCTGGTACCGAGCTGGCAGAGCAGAATGGCGTTGTACGGCAGTGCACACTTACTGCGGAAGTGATTAAGTTCCATCTGTTCGTAGATTCGTCCTCGGTCGAGATCTTTGTGAACGATGGGGAAGAGGTCTTTACCAGCCGCATTTTCCCAAGCCGGGACAGCGTGGACATTCGTTTCTTTGCACGCGGAGGCAAAGCTGATTTTGAAGCAACTCAATGGCATTATTAAGTATTACGTGAGAGGAATGAGATAACATGTCGGAGAATCAACGGATTGCCCAGGAAGTCATTCATGCCATCGGGGGCAAAGAGAATATCGCATCATTTGCACATTGTGCAACACGTCTTCGCATCATGGTGAAAGATAAAGAAAAGATTGATCAGAAAACGGTCGAGAACATCGAGAAGGTGAAAGGCGCCTTTTTCAACTCAGGTCAATATCAGATTATCTTTGGTACGGGAACAGTGAATCGAATTTTTGAAGAGGTTGAGAAGCTGGGCATCGTAGGAACGTCCAAGGATGATGTAAAGAGCCAGGGGAAAAAAGAAGGAAATGCTTTTCAACGGGCTATCCGCACGTTTGGTGACGTATTTGTACCCATCATTCCCGTTCTGGTAGCTACAGGACTGTTCATGGGATTGCGCGGATTACTTACCCAGAATGAAATTCTGGCATTGTTCGGTGCAACACCGGATGATATCTCGGCCAATTTCCTGTTGTTCACTCAAATCCTGACGGATACGGCATTTGCATTTCTGCCTGCACTTGTAGCGTGGTCCGCATTCCGCGTATTTGGCGGAAGTCCGGTACTTGGTATCGTACTGGGGCTAATGCTGGTTAATCCCGCATTACCCAATGCTTACGCGGTGGCAGATGGATCAGCACAGCCGCTGCATATGTTCGGTTTCATACCTGTCGTGGGTTATCAGGGATCGGTTCTGCCCGCGTTCTTTGTAGGTTTGATTGGAGCCAAGTTTGAGAAGGTATTAAGAAGACGGGTACCTGAGGCACTGGACTTAATTCTGACTCCTTTTATTACGTTAACGGTTATGATTACGCTTGGACTATTCGCGATTGGTCCCGTATTCCATTCTCTTGAAGAGTGGGTGCTGCATGGAACAACTGCTGTATTGGATCTTCCGTTTGGCATCGCAGGTATTATCATTGGATTCTTCCATCAGATTATTGTCGTTACCGGTGTACATCACATCTTTAATTTCCTGGAAATTCAACTACTGGAGAAAACGGGATTTAATCCATTCAACGCCATCATTACCTGTGCCATGGCGGCACAAGGAGCGGCTTGTCTCGCAGTTGGTCTGAAGACCAAAAATATGAAACTCAAAGCACTCGCATTACCTTCTTCCTTGTCCGCATTTCTGGGCATTACCGAGCCAGCCATCTTCGGAGTTAACTTGCGTTATATGAAACCATTTATTATGGGTCTGGTTGGTGGTGGTGTGGGTGGTTTCATCGCTTCCTTGTTCCATCTGCAGGGTACAGGCATGGCTGTAACGGTTATTCCCGGTACACTGCTCTATCTGAACAGCCAACTGCCGTTGTATATCTTGTCCAACGTAGTTGCCATGGCGATTGCATTTGCACTTACCTGGTTCTTCGGATATAAGGATCAACCGGTCGCAGAAGAATCGGTGAGCCATGAGAACAGTGGAGTAACATCAACTGAAGTTAAAGCAGAGGACTCTAATCCGCGTATTAATTCAGTTACCGATGCCGTTACAAGCAATCGTCCTAAGGTAGATTTTCTCGAAATCGCTTCGCCAATGAACGGTACCGTCGTTGCTCTGGAGCAGGTTCCTGACCCGGCGTTCTCGGAAAAACACATGGGTGACGGCATTGCCATCGAGCCATCAGAAGGAAAAGTGTACGCACCGTTTGATGGAGTCATCGCACATGTCATGAACAAGAGTAAACATGCGGTGATTCTGGAGCATGAGAAGGGTGTACAGATGTTGGTTCATATCGGAATTAATACGGTTGGACTGAAAGGAAACGGTTTTACCGCGCATGTGAATAGCGGAGATCGTGTAACTGCAGGACAATTGTTGATTGAATTTGACATGGATGTCATTCAGGCTGCGGGTCTGCCGGTGATTACACCTGTGTTGGTCCCAAGTGGAAACGAAACGATAGCAACTGTTACAGCAACCTCAACAGGTAATGTTCAAGCCAATGGGGAAGCGGTGCTGGTAGTGAAATTTACTGAGCCACAATAGTGGCACATTAAAAGGGAAATGGTAGAGATGTAACTCTCCCGTTTCCCTTTTTTTGTGTACAATCGTATGAAATTAAAGAAACAGATCATCAATAATATAATTAAATAAAAAGTTCTAGTACACAAGGTAGCACCAGTTTACGGTTATCCAATCGACGCCCTATGAAAAACAAACGTTGATCGTGATCCTACAGACCAGCGTGACGTTTCAGTCGCTCGGCAATCTGCATTAGATCTTCCGCGGATATCCCTGGCGCAAATTCTTCCGGCAGATCAGGTAGCTCAGGCACTGGCCCTCCATACCCCGGCAAGCCTGCAAAAGCCTCCAGTTTACCACCATCGGTTGGGTGTGTCCCTTTCCAGATCTGGGCAATGCCCTGATAATCCTTGTCGCTGAACGTGTACAACCTGCGGTGCTCACCCTTCGCTTCCCACTTACGTGTCGTTTCAAAAGCTTTATTATCCAGTCGCGGAATAGGGAACATCTTTGTTACATCAACGCCCGTTGCAATTTCCAGTGCCTTGGCATACGCCAGAACGTGCACACCGCCGCGAACAAGCAGATAACCTGTCATTTCTCGGGCTGTTTTGTTGTCCGTCATTTCGTAGACTCTCATTTTGTGAGTCCTGGCTCCGCATTCAAGAAAGAAATTATGCAGCAGATCAAAGATCAGATTGCCACTGCTCACAACATATGAACCATTCCAGGGTCTTCCCATGGAGTCATAGGGGAGCGCTGTCTGAGCCGATTCGATAAAATGTGAAGTCATCCGTGCGTCTTTGCCTACACGTAGCGGGGTAGAGTCCGGGGCGCCTGGTGAAGTGGAACCTTCAAGCATCAGGTTAATCGTATTCGCGACAAGTTCGACATGGCCGAATTCCTCCGCGGTAATACTTGCAACAATGTCATAAAAAGGACGTAGCTTGGATCTGCCTCTGAAATTAAATGACTGAAACATATAGTTATTTAATGTTGACATTTCCCCGAACTTTCCACCAAGCAACTCCTGAACTGCACTAGCTCCATTAGGGTCCGGATTATTGGATATGGGTAGTTCGATGGCAAGACGGTCTACACGTTTAAACATGACATTTCCCCCTCAGTCCTAGTTACTGTAAAAGTATGAAGGGTTACTTGTACGTTATTCGGTCGTTGGTGAAACAAAAAAACGTTCTGCCAGAGCTTAAAGCTCTGAACAGAACGTTAGATGAGTTCTTATTTGGAAGTTACGCCAACAACGCTTGTTCCATTTTTCGTGATTTTGTACGTCAGCACATCTCCGTTCCAGAAATGGAACTTAAGCGTGACTTCGCCATCATTGGTTTCATTGAAGAAGTTAGGTTTCAGTTCAATCACATTACGTTCGTAATCTGGGCTAAATGTGTAGGAGAATTCTTTGAATGGAGTCCAGTTCTGTGGGCCGGCGTTCTCTCCGTTTGCATATGTTGCTTCCATCGTGGCGAGCTGATTGCCGTTAAACGTAGTCGGAATGGCAAATGCACTGGTTGTACCTGTTGCATCGTTCAACTTAGGTGTGTCATATTTAATGATATTGAAGTTCCAGTCAGCACCTTCATTGAATCCAGCCGTGAGTGTGGCATTTACACCCAAATCACCAGAGGTTGTCAATTTGGTTAACAGATTGGATTTTAACGTAAGCACATCTTTTTTGATCGTATAGTCTTTACCTCTTACAAGAGGGGTAGTGCCATTTTTCAACGAATTGAATTTGTTCCCATTCAGATTGAGTTTTACCTTCTTATCTTGAATGGCTTCATTTTGTTTAAGATATACGAGATCCGTTTCGGCTGTGGATGAGCGACCTGTCCAGCTGGCTTTCATGGTATCAAATAATTCCTGATCAGACCAAGTAAAACTTGTGCGACCGAAGTGTTGACCGTTATCCCACAACATCGTTGTCATCTGTTTTTGACGCAGATATTGTCCAACAAATTCGAAGAATTTCAGTTTTTCGCCTTGCTCAATGACACCTGTGTGTTGGTCAAACCCAAGCAAGCCATACTCACCGACGATAACCGGAATGCCTTTCGCTGTAAAAGCATTGTATACTCGATCAAATGTATCGGTAACGTCCTCCTGTACTTCCTCGTTATACTTGGTGTAACCTGCGATGTTCACACTGAACGGCCAGAACCCGTAGTAGTGAACGGTTGCAATAATATTGGTGTCATTCAATTTCTGAATGGTCTTATTTAGTTCATCCAGATCAGGTTGAGCGGAAGAGGTATGCATCGTTGGAAGCACAAGTGGACGTGTCTCGTTGTTTCCACCCGAAGTTCTTACGATCTTGTGAAAAGAAGTATTCAATTCGTCCAGCATGCGATATCCAATCGCTGCATCCGTTGTGCCGCCTTCGGAGAAACGTGGTTCGTTAACACTTTCAAACATGAGTTTATCGGATGCATCTTTGAATTTGTCCGCAATCTGAGTCCAAGCAGAGTTATAACGTGCAAGCACGTTGTCATGGTCTTTCTCCATGTAACTGATCCAGCGCCAGGAATCATGGTGAAGATTGATCATGACGTAGAGATCCGCATCAAGGGCCCAGTTTACCACCTCTTGAACCCGATTCATGTAAGCGGAATCAATTATGTAGTCTGGTGCGTCACCGATGTGGGCTTCCCAGGTCACAGGAATACGGATACTGTTGTAGCCCTCAGCTGCGATCGACTGAATTAGTTCCTTCGTAATACGTGGGTTGCCCCAGGCAGTTTCATCTTCACCAACGGCGTCCAGAGAGTTACCCAGATTCCAGCCAGGCTCCATGGCGTTTACGTAGGTCTGCATTTTGCTTGGAGCGGCTGAGGTATTGGCCTGTTCGCTGTTGTCAGTTGCAGCTGAAGCCATAGCGGAGGAGAATAGAGATAGAATCATGGCAGTCACAAGCGTAAGAGAAAGGACTGATTTGCGGTTTTTTTTCATTAATATAGTCTCCTTCGAATAGAGAATGGTTGAACGTGAATAGCGGTTAAGCAGGGTGAAAATAGAGCTCAACGCAAACAAAAATTCACTTGTTTAATACTGGAATCACCACCGATTTATGTACTGAAAGCGTTTTCGTAATTTACTATATCATGATTTAATATTGGACAATACCTGCACAATTGGAATAAAAATCATGTGAAAATCAGTGATTGCTTTTTAATGATAATTAGATTTAAATACCCTGGGAGGGATCCAATATGAAGCTGGATGCACATCAACATTTTTGGGAATACAACGTCGCCGAGTACGGATGGATTGGAGAAGAGATGAAAGTCATTCGTCAATCTTTTCTTCCAAAAGATCTTGAACCTTTATTGATCCAATCCGGACTGGAGGGATGTATTGCGGTACAAGCCAGACAATCACTGACAGAAACCGAGTGGCTTCTGCAGTTGGCAGATCGGCATGAATGTATCAAAGGTGTTGTCGGATGGGTGGACCTTTGTTCGGATGAAGTTCGGAATCAGCTTGAACTGTTCGCGTCCAATCCGTATCTGAAGGGCGTACGTCATGTCATACAGGATGAACCTGATCTGAAGTATGTATTGAGAGAAGACTTTCAGCGCGGAATTTCATTGCTAAAAGAGTATGATTTGGCCTATGATCTGTTGGTATCCAAGGAGCAACTGCCTTATGCCGTTGAACTGGTTAAGGCGTTTCCTGAACAGCGATTTGTACTTGATCATCTAGCCAAACCCGACATAAAATCAGGTATACTCTCACCGTGGAAAGAAGCGCTTGAGTCATTGGCCGCACAACCTAATGCGTACTGTAAACTTTCAGGGATGGTGACGGAAGCAGACTGGGCAAATTGGACTCCAAAGGATTTTACAGCCTATCTGAATATCGCCATAGAAGCCTTTGGTGCGCAAAGGTTAATGTTCGGGTCCGACTGGCCCGTGAGCAACGTTTCAGCTACGTATTCTGAAGTATACGGTCTTATTAATTCTCACATTAATGCCTTACCTATACTAGATCAACAGATGATTCTTGGCGGCACATGTGCTGCGTTCTATCAAATATCATAGCGGGCAATCCGAATCTAAACCGGTTTCAAGAAGTTGACAACTGTTCTGATTCTTGCTAAAGTTTTATCCAATCCGCATAATCATGATCTGGGAATGTTACCGATATGGGCATAACCTGAGCTGGCTTGTTTACACGTAATCGTGTACCCAGGCTGGTTCGGGTTTTTTCTATTTTGTCTTTTTAATATTCTAACGATTTGAGCGGATAGCTGAATTACATATTTGGAAGGAGAATGATGATGACGAATTTTAAGTTTCCTAAAGATTTTCTGTGGGGTGGAGCCATTGCTGCCAATCAGGCGGAGGGCGCGTATCTGGAAGATGGCAAAGGGCTGAGTATTGTTGACTTGCTGCCAACAGGAGAGAACCGCAGAAGCATTATGAAAGGCAATGTTCCAGCTTTTACGCCGCTTGCTACCGAGTTCTATCCTTCGCATGAAGCAATCGATTTTTATCACCGTTACCCTGAAGATATTGCTCTATTTGCCGAAATGGGATTCAAAGCACTGCGTGTCTCCATTGCCTGGGCACGGATTTTCCCGACAGGAGAAGATGCACAGCCAAATGAAGCCGGATTACAATTTTACGATAACCTATTTGATGAATTGTTGAAAAACGGCATTGAACCTGTGGTTACATTGGCTCACTTTGATGTGCCTGTGCATCTGATCGAGAAGTATGGCAGCTGGAGAAGTCGTGAACTGGTAACGCTTTTCGAGACTTACGCTACAACGGTATTCACACGGTACAAGGACAAGGTGAAATACTGGATGACATTTAATGAGATCAACATGCTGCTACATCTTCCATTCCTTGGGGCGGGACTGGCGTTTAATGAAGGGGATAATATCAAGGAAATTCAATATCAGGCTGCTCACCATCAACTGGTTGCAAGTGCACTGGCAGTCAAGGCATGTCATGAGATTATTCCTGGTGCCATGATAGGATGTATGCTCGCCGCAGGAAGCTTCTATCCGTATACCTGTAATCCGGAAGATGTGTTCCAGGGCATGGAAAAAGATAGAGAGTCCTATTTCTTCATCGATGTGCAGTCACGTGGGGAATATCCGGGTTACGCCAAACGTTTCTTCAAAGATCACGAGTTGAACATTGTTATGAAGCCGGGTGATGCGGAAATCTTGAAGAATCATACCGTAGATTATATCGGGTTCAGCTATTATTCAAGTCGTACAACTAGCACCGATCCGGAAGTCATCAAAAATATGACCAGTGGTAATGTATTTGGCTCGGTAGCCAATCCATATCTGGCGAAGTCTGAATGGGGCTGGACAATTGATCCCAAAGGATTCCGTATAACCGCCAATCAACTACATGATCGTTATCAGAAGCCGCTGTTTGTTGTTGAGAATGGATTTGGTGCCAATGACGAGGTTACACCGGAAGGTGAAGTGGATGATGCATACCGGGTTGACTACTTGAAACGACATGTAGCTGAAATGGGTGAGGCCATTCAGGATGGGGTGAACATCATCGGTTACACCAGCTGGGGACCTATTGATATTGTAAGTGCCTCCTCAGGTGAGATGAGAAAACGTTATGGCTACATTTACGTGGATCGTAATAATGAAGGTCAAGGAGAGCTGACACGGCTGAAGAAGAAGAGTTTTGAGTGGTACAAAAATGTGATCGAATCCAACGGAACAAACTTGGGTGACGCGTAATTTATATTTTTCTGAATTAAAATGGTCTTGTACGGCAATAAAACATCGGAAGTTTCATCTATATAAATTGAACTAAACATTTACACAAAACGGAGAGGACAGAAAAAAGCTGGGGATAACAGCGATCGGAAGGTTGTTCTGTCATCGGAGTAGCTAGTGTAAATATTCTCTAGTTCAATTTATATAACCATGGGACTTCCGATTGTTCCTGCATTGAAAGCGTTGACATATAGTCAGGTTCGCGCTATACTTGACGCAATTATATCGTTTCTGGGATTGTTACTACTCGAAGTAGGCAAAACCTAAGCACCAAAAAAAGCAGACCACCATGTCTTGTTTATTTTGTGATGCTTGAGGTTTTTTTTGTATGCCCAAAAGACGATGTATAACTGCCAAGAGAGTGGAACGTGACGGGGGGATTGAAGTGAAAATAGCAAAGGTTATCAACAATAACGTCATTAGCATATATCAGGCGGATGGAGCAGAGCTTGTGGTGATGGGACGTGGGATTGCCTTTAAGAAAAAGCCGGGGGATAAAGTAGACGAGACCCGCATCCAGAAAGTGTTTGCATTGAAAAACAAACAAACATCCGATAATTTCAAAATGCTGCTGCGGGAAGTTCCGATGGAACTGATTGAAATTGTGGAAGAGATTATCACGTATGCACGTGATAATCTGGGCCGAAAGCTGAATGAGAACATCTATGTATCTCTTACAGATCATATTAACTTCGCCATCGAACGTTATCGGGAAGGGGTGGAGATCAAGAACGCATTAATGTGGGAGATCAAACAGTTGTACAAGTCCGAATTCGAACTCGGCCTGAGGACGCTGGAACAGATCAACACTCGTATGAATATTGAGCTTCCACCCGATGAAGCCGCTTTTATTGCCCTGCATATTGTTAACGCAGAGATGAACGAAGAAGTTATTACAACGATGAATATTACGAAGTTTATCCAGCAGATTATTAATATAGCGAAATATCATTTCAAAATGGAATTTGATGAGGACTCTCTCAGTTATTTTCGCTTTATCACACATCTGAAGTTCTTCTCCCAGCGTGTGCTCAGTGGTACGCATTACGACAACAACTATGATCATTTCTATGACATGATTAAGGAGAAACATCCGGATGCCGCAGCGTGCATGGAGAAAATTGAGTTGTTTGTCAAAAAAGAGTACAACCATGAGCTGACCAATGAAGAAAAGTTGTATCTGACGGTTCATATCGAACGAGTGGTTAATCGATAATATTTAAATGTTGACAAAAATGGTTTTATTATAATAATATGTGATTAACAGGAATTGAATACGATTTAACTGGGATTGTTACTGGTTATGCAGGCAAAACCTAAGTCATGAGAAGGACAGGACCATTGTGTCCCCTTGCTCAAGGCTTAGGTTTTTTGCGTGCAAAAAAATCGGTAAGAGGCCTGTTTGAGAAAAAGTGGGGGTGCAGAGTATGAGTCAAGAGAAACTGGCCAAAGAGATTGTAGAACTGGTTGGCGGTGAGAAAAATGTGGAATCGCTGGTTCATTGTGCAACACGATTACGGTTTGTATTGAAGGACGATGCCAAGGCAGACAAAGCCAAATTGGAGAAAACAGAAGGCATCATCGCAGTCAAAGAAAATGGAGGACAATTCCAGGTGGTTGTTGGTAACAAGGTGCCTGAAGTCTATAGTGCCATTGGACAGATCAGTAACATTCTGGACGATTCGTCAGATAAAGAAAAACCTCGCAAAGCAGCCAAAGGACTCGGGGGTATTATCGATATCATATCCAGCATCTTTGCACCACTTCTGGGTGTTATGGCGGGAGCCGGTATTCTAAAAGGGTTATTGTTGATTGCAAGCAATATTGGATGGCTGGAAACGACAGAAACAACATATACGATCCTGTATGCAGCAGCAGATAGTCTCTTCTATTTCCTGCCTCTGTTGTTAGCGGTTACAACAGCACGTAAATTCCAGGGAAATATGTTTGTCGCGATGACGATTGCAGGAGCACTGATCTATCCGTCCATCGTCACGTTGAAATCAGAGGGAACACCAACGGATTTCTTCGGTATCCCTGTCATTTTGATGAACTATTCATCTACAGTTATCCCTATCATTTTAGCTGTCATTGTCATGAGCAAGTTGGAGAAGTTCTTTAATAAAACACTTCACGATAGTGTGAAAAACTTTGTTACGCCATTGTTTTTGCTAGTGATTATGGTACCTCTGACATTGCTTGTATTCGGACCATTTGGCGTATACGTTGGTAATGGAATTGCAGCTGGACTGGTTGCCGCATTTGGATTCAGTCCACTGCTCGCAGGAGCCGTTATGGGTGCAAGCTGGCAGTTGCTCGTTATCTTCGGAATACACTGGGGCTTGATTCCGGTATTTATCAACAACGTTGCAGTGTATGGACAGGATGGCGTTAAACCGGCTGCGACAGCTTCGATCTTTGCTCAAACGGGCGCTGCTTTTGGGGTTATGCTTAAAACCAAGAACAAAAAACTGAAAACATTGGCGGGATCATCCACGTTGACGGCTCTGTTCGGTATTACGGAACCGGCTATCTACGGGGTAACATTACCACTGAAACGCCCATTCATTGCAGGGGTAATCGGTGGTGCAGTTGGTGGAGCTATCATTGGTCAAGCGGGCACATTGGCATTTGCATCCGGTGCACCAGGGTTGCTGACCCTGCCAATCTTCTACGGACCAGGTGGACAAGGTTTCCCAGGATTGATTCTGGGTATCGTAGTATCCTTTGTTGTTTCGGCTGTACTGACGTACATTATGGGTTTCAAAGATCCGGTTGAAGAAGAAACAAAAACCGAACCTGCTGCATCTGCCGAGCAACCTGTTCGTGCAACGAATGCTTCGGACGAAATTGTATTTAGCCCAATCGAAGGAACGATTGTGGAATTGTCGGAAGTTCCAGATCCGGCCTTTGCATCAGGAGCAATGGGTAAAGGGATTGCGATTGAGCCAACTGTGGGCAGAGTTGTAGCGCCTTTTGACGGCACAGTTACCGTTGCATTCAAGAAAAAACATGCCTTGGCTGTAGTATCAGACACCGGTGCTGAGATATTGGTTCATGTGGGAGTTGATACCGTTAAATTGGATGGGCAACATTTTGTTTCCCATATCAAAGAAGGCGATCGGGTCCAAGCGGGAGATCTGTTGCTTGAGTTCGATATTGCACAGATTAAGGCTGCTGGTTATCATACGGTGACACCTATTATTGTAACCAACTCAGCCAACTACGAAGAAGTGATTCCGCAGGCTACAGGTCGGGTTAGTAGCCAAGAGCTTCTATTAAAGTTAAGTAGCGGTAATGTTCAGGAACAAAAGTAGATTGATGTACTAATCTGATGGCTAGTGTTTTCATCATTCCGTTGACATGGTGGAATTGGAAAATTATAATTGGAATTGTACATCTATACATGATAATGAAAGGTGGATTATTGAACATGACACATGCGATGAGACTGCGCTTCCTTCCTTTGAATCGGTAATTGAATACGTTCAAAGGCTCTGACTATTGGTTCAGAGTAAACGGGATCAGTCTGTCATTTTCAATCATCCTGACCTTAAAATAAGTGTTATACTCGCTTTCCCGTTTACGTTGAATCACAGGCCGTGGCCTGTGATTCTTTGTTTTTCTTCTGATTATCTTAATCAGTTAAATAATTAGGTAAAGGCGCTCAATACAGACTACTGGAGGTAACCGCTATGATGACGTTACTGTTCTATTGATACGAGCTGGCACGATAAGCTCGTATCGATAGAAGTGTGCTTCGCTATCGATACGAAATAAATCTTATTTCGGAGGTAGCGAATATGGAAAAGATATGTTTTGAATTAGAACAGGTTGAGATGACCTATATGGATAAAGTAATACTGAACATTGAGCGACTGGCTGTGCATCAACTGGATCGCATTGGTGTAGTAGGTGGTAATGGTCAGGGTAAAAGTACATTGTTGAAACTCATTGCGGGGCAGATCCAACCAACAGCCGGAAAGATAAAACGTCATGCTGAGTTTGGTTATTTGGAACAAGTGGAACCACCCCAGTCTAACGAAAGTATCGAAGTTGACGGGGCTTTACTCAGTAAATTAGCGATTCTTCAACATGATAAAGCATGGAGTGGCGGAGAACAGACCCGTCTAAAACTGGCTCAAATGTTCACTCATTATCATGAAGTACTGTTACTGGATGAGCCAACGACACACCTGGATCAAGAGGGCATTACATTTTTGCTGGATGAATTGCGTTATTATTATGGGGCGCTTGTGCTGATCAGTCATGATCGTGCGGTTCTGGATGAACTGGTGACCACGATCTGGGAAATCCATCAAGGTGAGGTTCGCGTATATTCCGGCAACTATAGTGATTATCATGCACAGAAGAGGCTGGAGCGTGAACAACAAAACCAGGCCCATGAGCAGTTTTCCAAGGAGAAAAGACGATTGGAGCTGGCCGCTCGGGAAAAGATGAAGAAAGCCGAGAAAATAACGCAGGCCGGAAGCATGTCCAAAAAAGAATCCAAGGCAAAAACAAACCGTATGGTTGAAACAAAATCCAAAGGCACCAGTCAAAAAGCGGTGCACCGCTCAGCTAAAGCGATTGAACAGCGGATGCAACAACTTCATGAGGTTAAAGCGGTGCAAGAGGATCGGCCTATGATCTTCCGTCAGCCCAAGACACTGGAGCTGCACAATCGATTTCCGATTATGGCAGATCGCCTTACACTTGAAATGGAAGGTAACGTATTGCTGGAGGATGTAAGTTTTCAGGTTCCATTAAAACAAAAAATAGCGATAACCGGAGCCAATGGCAGTGGGAAAAGCACATTGCTTAACCATGTTTTCCATGCTGGGGATTACATTACAATGTCTCCAAAAGCAAAGCTCGGTTATTTTCAGCAAATGAGCTATCGTTTCACGACAAAAGAGACCGTATTACAATTCCTGAAGAATCGTTCGGAATATGAGGAATCAGAGCTCAGAAGTGCGTTGCACGCAATGCAATTCTCAGGTAATGACCTACTGAAGAATGTTGGAACATTAAGCGGAGGAGAAGCGATTCGTCTTCAATTATGTCACTTGTTTCTTGGACAATATAACATTCTAATGTTGGATGAGCCGACGAATTTTCTTGATATGCATGCATTGGAAGCGTTGGAGCGTTTTATCAAGGCCTATGAAGGGACGATTCTGTATGTTTCTCATGATCAGAGGTTTATTGAAAATACAGCGGATCAACAATTTCAGATTACAGAGCGTCAATTAATTCAGGTGAATATATAAGTTGAACTAACGAAGATTTACACGGATCACTCCGATGACAGAACAACCTTAGAGGAAGAGAAGTAACGAAAACCGCCAAAGTGATTTTGGCGGTTTCGTCGTTTTCAAAGAAAGGCAGATTAGTTACCTTATGTAGCTTCTATTAAGAATTCGCCTTTATAACCGTGGAATGCATGTTACCTGTGAGGCGTTGAGGTGGGAAAACCATGCGCACGGGCGCAATGATGATGGCAGCAAATACAGCTTTGATCAGATCCCCAATTATGTAAGGATAAAACCCTTGAATCATGGCCTCAGGTAGGTCCATTTTGTAAGCATAAGCAAGCCAAGGGACGCCCGATACATACACGAGCAGTGAACCAAATAGTTCAAATACAACAAAAGCGAGCATGAATCCTGTGACACCTTTGATGTTGATTCGTGCAAGCAACAATCCAATCAATAATGCGGAGAATGGCCACATCATCACATATCCTCCGGTAGGTCCAAGCAGTACTGCAAGTCCTCCGGTCCCGTGTAGCAAGGGGAATCCAAGAGCGGTGAGCAGAACAACCATCGTGACACTTAGAAAACCATAGAGTGGACCAAGTAATCCTCCGGCCAGCATGACAGCCAAAGTTTGTAATGTTATCGGTACTGGGGAGAAGCCAATGGGAATGCTTATGTAACCAAAAAGTACTAAAATTGCGGCCATAAGTGCGCTGAATACAATGCCTCGCAAAGATAATTTCATGTTTGAACAATCCTCTCCATTTTGGTAATATGATTGTTAACCAATTATATAAATGTGGTTGACGATTAGGATCGTACCACATAACAATAGAAAGGGAAAGGACTAATTTACGATGCAAGGCAACCTGCCTATAATTACATTAGAAGATGTTCGAGTGCATTATGCTTCCGAAGGTAGTCAGGTGAGAAAAGCACTGGATGGGGTCTCACTTACGCTGCACCAAGGAGAATGGATTAGTATTGTAGGGGCGAATGGCAGTGGAAAAAGCACACTCGCTGGACTACTGATTGGATTCATTCCACTATCTGGAGGGGTACGGGATATCTCGGATGAACTTACCGTTCGGGGTGTACTGCAGCAACCGGATGCACAGGTACTTGGCGATACGATTGAAGAGGAGTTTCATTTTGCGCTGTCACCATTGATGGAATCTGTAGAAGAGCAATTGGAGCACAGGCAAGATGCATTACATACCGTAGGACTTCAATATCCCCCGGAGAAGGCGGTCTCACAATTATCCGGGGGACAGAAACAACTGCTTAATATTGCTGTAGCGCTCGCAGCCAAACCGGATATATTGATTCTGGATGAGCCAACAGCCATGCTTGATCCAGGAGCAAGAGACCGTATCGAGGCCATCGTTCAGAAGATTACCCAGCGGGGGACAACGGTGATCTGGATTACACACCATCTGGAGGAAGCAACCCTGTGTGATCGAATCATTGCTATGGAGAGGGGACGTTGTGTGTACAACGGGGCGCCTGAGTCCTTTTTCTATGAAACAGATTTGAATGAGAAGGCTACTTGGGAAAATGTACAGCTATCTCCCTGTGAACGGTTAGGATTGGACCCTCCTTTTACTGTAAAAACTGCGTTATTGCTCAAGCAAAAAGGTATGATGCCAGAAGCCATGCCACTGCGACCTGAGCAACTGGCCAAGGAGGTCGCACGTTGGAGATCGAATTAACGAATATACGTATAGAAGCATCGGCATCGGGCAAACGTGCACTGCTTGAAGATGTGAGTGTACAGTTGAACAGTGGGGAAATCACCTTGCTGCTGGGCTGTACGGGTTCAGGAAAAACGACTTTACTACAGACGTTGGCTGGTCTGAGACCGCCCGATGCAGGAAGTATCACATTGGATGGCACTCCTTTCTGGAAAGAAGGAAAAGTGCCGCAGTCGATTTTATTGCAAATGGGACTATTGTTTCAATTTCCGGAACAACAACTGTTTGCCCGAAGTATTCAGCGTGAATTCACATATTCTCTGCATCCCTATCGACTTTCAGAGAAACAGCAACAAGAGCAGATCACAAAAGCACTGAAGCAATGGGACCCGCCAGTAACCTCGGAGTTGGAACGACGTTTTCATCTGGACAGGTCGCCATTTGCTCTAAGTGGGGGAGAGAAGCGCAGGCTTGGACTTGCTCTCGGAAGTGTGACCAATCCACACTGGCTTCTGTTGGATGAGCCGAGCGCAGGGTTGGAAGCGCAAAGTGTCGGGCTTTTGCTGGATGTATTGGAGCAACATCGTCTGGCAGGTGGTGGGGGCGTGGTAGCAACCCATGATCTGGATACATTTTTGCCCTGTGCGGATCGAGTACTGTTGTTGCAGGAAGGCCGTCTAATCGCTGATCTTACGCCGAGAGAACTTCACAAAAGACCTGAACTGCTGGAGCAAACAGGGATTGGACTGCCACCATCGATGAGACTGGCACAGCTGTTAAGAGAAGCGGGTATTGAGCTGCCTTTGACCGCGATGACGCCAGAGGAGATGGCTGAAAGTATTGTTCAGTCCACGTCAGTTGAGGTGGGGATTCAGAACGGATCGAAAGAAGCATCAGCGACGGTAACGATGGAAGTCAAGAGCGATGTACTGAAGTATGAAAAAGAAGCACGGATGCTGTCGTCCATTAAAATTGAGGATGATTCAAAGCTTCTTCCGAACACATTGACTCATTCAGGCGGATTATATGGCGTTATGGACCCGCGTCTGAAATGGATTTTGTATATTTTGCTGGTCACCGCAGCTATGCTTCAACAGCGATGGCTGGGATTGACGTTAACACTGGTGCCGGTAGTAGCAGCACTTGCCGTGCTCCCGCGTCAGACTTTGGCTGGATGTATGAAGTTAATGAAGCCATTATTATTCTTTTTCATCATATCAACGGCGTTATCTGGGACAACTCTTTCAACAGAGGGAGGAGGTCTGCACTTTGGCTTTACCCTGATGCAGGCGGAGGGCACTTTGCTGAATGTTTATCGTTTGTTTATCGTCACATTGGCAAGCCTTTGGTTTTCGTTGACGACACCTTATGGGCGAATGGTAGAAGGGCTGAACTGGGTACTCGGTATCGGTAAAAAGATCAGGTTGCCCGTAGCTTCGTTTGCTCTAGCTGTAGCGTTAATCTTTCGATTTATCCCGATGATCTGGAGTGAGTGGCAGCGATTCTCACTGATCGTGCGGGCACGTGGAAAGGCGGCTTTAAGACCAAATACCGTTCGAATTCGTGACCTGGGTCCAATGGTGATTCCCTTGTTAATGGCACTGTTCCAACGTGCAGAGGATATGACCATTGCGATGGAAATGCGTAAAGTTAGAGAGCACTCTACGCTCGGAGGACGTTCATCATTATTGGTATGGTCCAAACGTGATACCTGGATTAGCATGGCTGGCCTCATTGTTTTTGTACTTTTAATATGGATTCGCTAATTGTGATGGTGATAATGATCGTGATGGATCCGGTAATGAATAAGACGATGGATTAGAACAATAAACGCAGTGTTTTCCAAAGATCATGCATAAATGCGTTTGTCCTCGCTCACAATAAGTGGACGTTGGTCATCTGAATTGGATCAGGAGGGATAAACGATGAAAGATAAGTTTTTGCGTGAAGAACGGCAAGAATATACCGATGTGTCTACGGTGGAGTCGCAGCGAAACGATATCACACTCGAAGAATTCCCGGAGGGCCCTTACGGTTCATCTTTACTATCCGAGTCTCTTGGGAAAAGTTCTCCGTGGCGGGTGGACCAGCGGTCTGCACATCGTTTTGATTATGAAAATCATGAGCTTCACGAGGGAGACGTACGGGATTATCCAGGTCAGGATGTTTTTGACGAAACGGTTCCGGACAACTTATCCAAGCCTCAATATACGGAAGAATCGTAATGAGATTTTGATATAAAATAGAGCGTAGCCTCCAACAGGTTTTTCCTGTTCGGGGGTTATTTTCGTTGTGTTTAATGAAAACAAATCTCCTCCAATTCCACAATATGGGTTATTATATTTGTAACTCGAAGTAAAAATTTGGTTGAATATGCGGGGGGGACTTGGAATGAGAGAGATCGATTATAGTCAGTATTTCTGGCAGGATGATAAGATCAGACTACGTGCTTTGCGTGAAGAAGATTGGGAGGATCATTATTATAACCGCTTTGATACACCTGCCCGTCGGTTATTGGAGTGTGCAGTAGAGTTGCCGCCAACCCATGTTGAAGCGAAGAGTTTCACGGAAAACTTCTCTGATTTTTCTTTAACCAAAGGAAGGATCATGTTTACAATTGTAAATATGGATGGTGAAAATGTCGGAGGTGTGAATCTGAACAGCATTGATGAAAGGAACGGTACCTTTAGCATTGGCATTCAAATTGACAGGGATCATCGAGGAAAAGGATACGGGACCAGAGCCGTTCGAATCTTGTTGAAGTATGCCTTCTTCGAGCGCAGGCTCAACAAATTTAATGATTATGTACTCCAAGGAAATGAACCTTCCGCAGCGATGATGAGAAAACTTGGATGTGTTCAGGAAGGTGTGCGTCGCCAAGTGATCTATACGGATGGAAAATACCAGGATCTGATCCTCTTTGGATTAACCAAAGATGAGTTTATAGAAAAAGATGGCCTTGTTTGAAGTAAAGCTAATAAGCTGAAATTAAGTGTGTAGTAGGAGGAATTATGAAGCAACTCATACAAACTGATGAATTAATCATCGATTGCAAGGATATTTATTTGCGTGAGTATAGAACTGAGGATTTGGAAAAACTGCAAGAAATTACGTGGCAACCTGAGGTGTATGAATTCCTACCGGGATGGAACGCTACAATTGAAGAGAGGACCCTGTGGCTGACTGAATATGAAATCCCTGAGAATCAGCGTTTTAAACAAGCAGTGATGGCGGGAGGGGATATTGGAGAGTTATGTTTACGTATGGCTATCGTACTCAAAGAAAATGATGAGTTCATAGGATGGTGCTGCTCAGGCATTAAGGACGAACTGCCAGCACCCAATCGGGAGATTATGTACGGTATTTCGAAACACTTCAGAAATCGTGGTTACACCACGCAGGCGCTCAAAGGAATGACGGAGTATTTGTTTGAACATACAAACGTGGAAGTGTTAAATGCCATCGCTTTGACTACCAATCCAGCATCTAATAAGGTGATACAGAAATGTAATTTTGAACGGGTCAGCTCGATCGAGATCGAGGATGAAAAGTATAACCATTACCGCCTGCGTAAGGGCGAAGATCATTTTTGATTGAACTTTTAACCTCATTGTAATTCGCTATAAGTTTCAACATTTCAGATCAGGTTAGACAGTTAATGCTGGCTGCCTGATTTTTTCTGTCATTTAGTTTATAGGACAAGGTTTCTGTTAATAATTTTCCCCTCGATAATAGCGCTCCAGTTTGTTATCCAAATGAACAAGCTGCGCTTTTTTCTCCTCAATATCATTCAGCAACTTTTGCTTTTGATCCTCAATCAGCTTGGTTCTTTCCTTCAAAGTGGAGGTTCCTTCATTGACCTGATCATAATACTTTTTGATGTCTTCCACACTCATCCCGGTTTCGCGAAGGCATTTGATAAAAACCAGCCAGTTCAGATCATCCTCCAAATAAAGACGGTTATTCTGATCATTTCGTGCAGCAGGTTTCAGCAGTCCCTTTCTTTCATAAAAGCGGATCGCTCCAATGGAGATTTCAACTTTTTTTGCTACTTCTCCAATCGTTAACATGTTAATCCCCCTTTTTATAAAAATAATTTGACCTACACTAAGTGTAGCATAGTAACTTATACATTGTTAAATATAAATCAAATTATGGAAAGAAGGATTCGCATGAAAAAGACTGTCTTTGTAACCGGAGCGAATAAAGGAATTGGATATGAAATCGTAAAACAGTTGGGTGAAGCAGGTTGGAAAGTTATCCTCGGCGCACGTAGTGTTGAACGGGTTGAAAGAGCTGTTTCAGAATTAACTTCCAAGGGGTTAGATGTAGAATTTGTACAGATCGACATGTGCGACTTGAAGAGCATTGAGCAGGCAGCCGATACGATTCACAAGAGTTATCCTGCAATAAATCTTCTGATCAATAACGCGGGTATGCCGGGTGCTTTCTCTCATTCCTTTACGGATACAAAAGAGGAGGATCTACGGAACGCCTTTGAAGTGAACTTTTTCGGCACCTTCCGTTTGAATCAGCGGTTGTTCCCATTAATCAAAGATAATGAAGGCACAATCATTAATGTATCAACTGACATGGCTTCTCTGGACCATATGCAAAATGCGGAATTTACTTTAAATGCCTTCGACTATAATTCATCCAAAACGGCCAACAGTGCCATGACACTTTCGATGGCTTATGAAGTGAAAAACAGCAGGGCGCAAGTCTTTGCAGTAACGCCCGGATTCACATCAACAGATCTTAATGGCAATGCCGAAGGTGGTAAATCAAAAGAAGCCGGCGCTGCGATTATCGTGGGTTATGCGACGGATGGTAAACGCCATAACGGAGAATTCCTAGATGAAAATGGCGTATACCCTTGGTAATCCAACGTTCGTACTGGATGATCTTGTTCCCCGGATGATAGCGGAAAGTTAGATGAAGTATTGGCGTGGTTCCGTTACTTAGATATCAAGGAATATGAGAATACAACGTCGAATAAAAAAATGATAGTTTATCTTGTTTGTATGCTGTAAATGAAACAAACACCAAACGTAGACGAACATCTTTTTTGTACTAAGTTAACAGAGCATGTACTATAAATCCTGTCTCTAACAAGCGTATCAATCGGAGGTATATATTTAATGGAGGTTTCACTATATAAAGCAGATTTAAAAGATGCAGTGACTATTCATGAAATGAAAGTCAAAGCATTTATGCCCTTATTGGAAAAATATCAGGATTTTGCAACAAGCCCCGCCAATGAAACCGTAGAAAGAATTATTACTCAAATCAATCAATCTTTCACAGATTATTTCATAATTCATCATTTTGAGGTTGCTGTTGGTGGAATCAGAGTAGTGAAAAAAGATAATCATATCTATAGTATTAGCCCAATTTTTATACTGCCAGAACATCAAGGAAAAGGAATTGCTCAAAAAGTCTTTACAATGGTTGAGCAGATATATGATGATGCAAAGTCATGGAAATTAGGTACCATCTTACAAGAGAAAGGGAACTGTTATTTGTATGAAAAGATAGGCTACAAAAAAACGGGTGCAACAAAAGCAATTAACGACAAAATGACAATGGTATTTTATGAAAAGCATATATAAGCTTCAAATCCTTGAATAAGACGTCTCAGATTCGTTAGCCTGAAAGCGCGAAAGGCTGAAACCAACTGGGTTACTACTCTATACTCTATTAATCAGATACAAAAAGAATCCCCCTTTCATTCCTCAACCGAAATGAGTGGGGGATTCGTCATGCAATGAGAAAGCCGAAATTAAAATAGAAGAAAAGCATCGTTTGGAGAGTTTGACTAGAGCATGAGTAATGATCAAGTAGATCTTACGTAGAGCTGCTTATAGCCAAATTATACCTACTTGCAGCCGACGCTCTATTTAGACATCTGCCTTATACAGCGGGATCAAAATCATAAATTCAGTTCCTGAGCCTACCTGACTTCGTACAGTAATTTTCCCACCATACGACTCCACAATCGAGCGGGTAATGGCTAGACCGAGGCCTGCGCCACCTTGTTTGCGCGAACGAGAACTGCTTGTGCGGTAAAATCGCTCAAAGATATGGGGCAGATGTTCAGGTTCAATGCCTGTGCCGTTATCTTTTACTGACAATTCAGCCTTATGGTGCGTGGCATACAACGTTATGGAGATGGCTCCATGCTCTGGATCGGTGTGCTGCACCGCATTATGGAACAGATTCAACACCACCTGTTTCACCTTGTAAGCGTCAGCCAGTACATATACTTCAGCCGTCAAATCGAGATGAATGGATCTTTGCTGAGCCATCATGGCAAGTTGTGGCTGCATTTCAAGCAGCAGACTGTCCAGCTGAATGACCTCCCGCTCCTGCTTTGGAGCCTGATCGAGCTTGGTTAGTAACAGCAAATCTTCAACCAGCTTGTTAATTCGTACGGATTCACCGTGCATGCTGTCCAGCGCTTTATACAATTGATCTTGATTGGTCGCTGCACCCCGCTGTAGAACTTCAATGAAACCGTGAATGGAGGTGAGCGGGGTACGAAGCTCATGAGAAGCATCAGACAAGAAACGCTGCATCTGCTCTTTCGATTCCCGCTCCGCTTCGAACGAGTTCTCCAGCCTTTCAAGCATGCCATTGAATGAAACTGCAAGCTGATCCACTTCCTCTTGTCCCTGAACGACGGGAAGCCGTTCTGCGAGGCTGCCTGCGTCGATCTGCTGTACTTTATTCACCATGTTGGACAGGGGAACCAGCGTCCGGCGTAATACCTTGGTGTATAGAATCAGACCGGCTACCATGGCCAACAGCGATAACATGATGAAGATCAGGAGCTGTTTAATAATCAAGTCTCTCAGTGGCTTTGTAGCCGTGCCCATCTGCACCATTGGTAAACCACGATTGCGTGGACCGGGTGAAGCAAATACAATCAATTGCTCATTCCCTTGGCTATCCGTGACGATCCGATAGGGAATGTGTTTTTGTTCTTTCAACTCATCTGTAATGTCCTGATATTCAACGGTTGATAGTTGAGGGGCTTTCAGACCGTCTTCCCCAAAAACATCCTCGAACGTACCTTGGTTATCAAACAGGGCTAGTGAACGGTCAGGAATAAACAACACCCGATTACCAGACCCGTTTCCTACCTGTCCACCAAAAGGATTGTTGGAAGAGCCGTTACGTGACTGGATACCGAGCCAAACCGGGGGCATGGACATGAGCTGTTCTTCCATGGTTTTTGCCTGATTCCGGTAGAGAAAGCTTTCCATGATCCAGAATTGCAGAATACCGATTAACAATAACAGCCCAGCAAGCACGAACAGAGAACGTGAGAGCAATTGAGAACGTAATGAACGAGGCCATATCCAGTGGTGGAGACGTCTTATACGAAGTTTATTTTTCTTAGGCAGCGAGTTCATCAGAGATCCACCCTGTACCCGACACCCCGAAGCGTACGAATGAGTTTATGCTCTTTATCCCCGAGTTTGTCGCGCAAGGAACGAACGTAAACCTCCACAATATTTTCTTCCCCGCCAAAATCATACCCCCAAACCCGGCTCAGAATGGTCGCTTTGCTAAGTACAATTCCATGATTAAGCACAATAAATTTTAACAGTTCGTATTCGGTAGGAGATAACTCCAAGACCTGATTCTGATAGGTGATTTCTTTGCGCTGATCATCAATTCGGAAGGGACCGTGTGTGACGGCTCCTATTAATAAAGGAAATTGATTCCGCAGTCTGGCCTGAATCCGGGCGAGCAGCTCATCAAAGGCAAAGGGTTTGATCATGTAATCATCAGCACCTAGCCAAAGGCCCTTAACCCGATTCTCGACTTCGTCCTTCGCTGTCAGCATAATTACGCCAACCTCGGCACCGGTCTTACGTAGACGCTCGACCACTTCGAATCCATCCATCTCTGGCATCATGACATCCAGAATAGCCATATGTGGCTTGAATTCAAGCGCCAACTCAAGCGCAGCGGCTCCATCGGGTGCGGTGCGCACATCAAAGCCCTCATTGCTTAATCCAAGCTCTAGAAATTGTAAAATATGTGGTTCATCATCAGCCAATAGTATTTTAATTCCGCTGCTAAGCTTCATAATGTGCTTTCTCTCCTTGCCCGTTTCATCTAGACTTCTCCCTCACTTCGGAGGGACTGTATGTAGTATTATCGCTTGCCAAACTGAAATTTAGCTGAAAGGATTGTGAATTATCCTCAGACAACATTCAGCGGGCACTCATCCCAGCTTTATTTTGGCATGTCACAATACTAGACATGAAGAACTTTGAAGGAGTGATTAACATTGAATAACATCAAAAGAAGGATGGATCTTGTCCTTCTGCCGATTGTATTACTGGCGGCATTTCTGAATGGGTACGGCATCTGGAACGATCAATATGCCAATTCCTATTATACGACTGCCGTTGGGAGTATGCTCAGCAACTTCCATAACTTTTTCTATGCTTCACTCGACTCGGCAGGCTCGGTCACTGTAGATAAACCACCTGTTGTCTTCTGGATCCAGACGGCCTTTGCCTATGTCTTCGGATTGCACGGATGGAGCGTTATTTTGCCGCAGGTATTAGCGGGAATCGGTTCGGTGCTCCTGATCTATTTCATGGTGAAACCTACATATGGTCTTGCAGCAGCACGAATCTCGGCACTTGTGCTGGCGACTGTGCCTGTCGTGGCGGCAGTCAGCCGGACCAACAATATTGACAGCATGTTGGTGTTTACACTACTGCTGGGTTCATGGTTTTTGTTCAAAGGTAGCAAACAAGGCAGTACTTGGCGCATTCTGGTTGCTTTTGGGTTAATAGGCGTAGCCTTTAATATGAAAATGCTTCAAGCCTACATGATTCTCCCGGCTTTTTACTTGTTCTATCTGCTCGCATTTCAGGCGAAATGGAGAAGGAAGATCATCCTGCTGATCGGCAGCACGGCGGTTCTGGCGGTCGTTTCTTTATCCTGGGCGGTCACAGTGGATTCTATCCCCGAAGACGAGCGGCCTTATATCGGCAGCAGTGAGACAAACTCAGTCATGGAACTCGCCTTTGGATACAATGGACTGGCTCGCCTAACGGGTCAGCAGAATACTGCAGGTAACGCAGGTATGCCAAATGGTATGGGACAGGGAAATAATCGTGGCAATCGAGGAGACTTGTCTTCAGGTCCTAATCAGACAGACAGTGGTGTTCCTGGCGCTGGGCAAGATGTCAATGCACCGGATAACGATAATATGAATGGTTCGAACGGCTTGAACGCCATGGGTGGCATGAATGGTTCGAATGGCAATTTCCCGAACAGGCAGATGCCAAATGATATGGAAATGCCAAACGGAAGAGATTTCGGCGGAGGCATGGGCGGAATGTTTGGTACGGGGGAGAAAGGTCCTCTGCGTCTGTTCCAGACTGAACTGTCAGGCCAAGCTAGCTGGCTTCTGCCAGTTGTGCTGCTTGGATGCATTGCCATATTTGCAGGATTAAGACGGAGAAATATAACCAACAAGCACAAGGAAGCCTTGTTCTGGCTGACCTGGCTGCTTCCCGTTGCTGCCTTTTTCAGTGTAGCAGGTTTCTTCCATCAGTATTATCTGATTATGCTTGCACCTCCAATTGCGGCGCTGACTGGCGCAGGATTTGTAGCGATGTGGAAATCATATCGTGATCGCAATGGCTGGCAGGCATGGTTGCTTCCGGTGTCCGTGCTGCTGACGACCCTGTTTGGCTGGTATATCATGCAGGCGTATAACGATACGATTGGTGCAGGCTGGTCCATTAGTGAATTGATCGCAGGCATTCTGGTCACGGTCATCCTTGTCGGTATGCTTCATCGCACACATCGATGGAAACAGGGCTTTATTATCGCAGGATTCATGGCGATGCTGATCGGTCCAATCTACTGGGCATTCACCCCAATTACTTATGGTGGCAACAGCATGATTCCGGCAGCAGGACCTACTGGCTCCAATGGTATGTTTGGTGGAGCAGGAATGAGCATGCCGATGGGTAAGGGTGCAGGAGACACAGAAATGCCTGCAATTGGTGGCCGTGGCGGAATGGGTAATCGTAACGAAGAAGTGGATACAGCTACACTGAATTATCTGAAAGAGCACAATACAGGCGAAACGTATCTCTTCGCCACTACGGACTATAATCAGGCAGCACCTTATATCATCGATGAAAGAGCAGGGGTCATTACACTTGGAGGTTTCTCCGGCTCAGACCCGGTGTACACAACAGAGGAACTTGAGCAACTTGTCAAGAGCGGGCAAGTGAAATACTTCATGGTTGGTGGCATGGGTGGACGTGGAGGGAACTCGGATATTAGCGATTGGATCAAGGAACACGGAACCGAGATTCCAACGTCAGAATGGAAGACAGGTACCGACAGCGGATCCATGGATAACGGTGACACGGAGAATGAAGCTGGACTTGGATTTGGATTCGGGTTCGGATTTGGCGGACAGACCACCTTGTACGAAGTGAAATTGTAGCTATATAAATTGAACTTATCATTTACACGATAACGGAGAGGACAGAAAAAACCTGAAAAAGCGAAGCGTTCGCCTTTATCTCCGGATTTTCCCTTAGGAAAAGGGAATCAAAAAAATCTGGGGATAACAGCGATTGGAAGGTTGGTCTGTCATCGAAGTGTACAGTGTAAATATTCTTTAGTTCAATTTGTATAGAATAAAAATCTCGAACGAAGTCCATTGGAAAAGGGAGGGGACAAACATGGCTCACGCGTACCGATACAGCATTATTATTCCCATGTATAACGAAGAAGCGGTGATCGAGGAGACTTATCGGCGTCTGAAGAAGGTCATGGGCAGCACAGGAGAGAGTTATGAACTGTTGTTTGTTAATGATGGCAGCGTGGATCGAAGTGCACAGATGATCCGTGATTACGCCCGTTGGGACGAGAGTGTGAAGCTGATAGATTTTGCCCGTAACTTCGGACATCAAATTGCGATAACAGCTGGTATGGATTATGCAGTGGGGGATGCGGTGGTTATTATTGATGCGGATCTGCAGGACCCTCCCGAACTGATACTGGATATGATCGCCAAATGGAAAGAGGGCTATGAAGTCATATATGCCCGTCGCACCAGACGAAGTGGGGAAACTCGCTTTAAGAAATGGTCGGCGAGTCTGTTCTATCGTGTACTTCGTGCTTCAACGGATACGGATATCCCGGTAGACACCGGAGATTTTCGCCTGATTGACCGCAAAGTATGTGATGAGATGAAACGTCTTCCGGAGAAAAACCGATTTGTGCGGGGGTTGGTCAGTTGGGTCGGATTTCGTCAGACTGCGATTGAATATGAACGTGATGAACGTCTGGCAGGTGAAACAAAATATCCGCTGAAACGCATGTTGAAACTAAGCCTGGACGGCATTACTTCATTTTCGTATAAACCGCTCAAGCTCGCAGGTTATGTAGGTGCGATCCTGTCGGTTGGTGGATTCATCTATATGTTAACGGTTATTATTTCGGCCATCTTTACGGATTCAACGATTAAGGGATGGCCATCCATTGTGAGTATCATGCTGATCTTTAACGGATTCATCCTGATCATGCTGGGCATTCTGGGCGAGTACGTGGGCCGCATCTATGATGAGACCAAGGCGCGTCCGCTATACATTGTGAGAGATGTGGTGCAGGCCGAGGGCCAGCAAGCAAAATCCCAATTGACAGTCCGAGTTGCTCATCATGACTAAGCGTCTGGTGACACTCTTCAAGTTCGGTATTGTGGGTGTTGCAAATACGACAGTGGATGCGGTGGTGTTTGCTTTACTTGCGGTGGTCGGTGTACCGGTTCTGATGGCTCAAGTAATCTCGTACAGCTGCGGTGTTGCGAACAGTTATTGGCTGAACGGCAGGTGGACTTTTCGAGATACGGCACGAGGAGGTGGCGATAGAGCGAAACTTATTCGTTTTCTAATCACTAATCTTATCGTTCTCGCGTTATCCGCTCTCATACTGATGACTTTGCAAGATATGCTGGGTTGGAGTCTCGTGATGAGTAAAATCCTGGCGACCTTGATGGGGATGGTTCTGAACTATATGGCCAGCAGATATTGGGTGTTTCGTATCGCTACTTAGCTGCCCACAGCGTGCAATATTGGTTATAAGAAGCAAATGAAAGGAGTCTATTATGATATGCGAATTAAAAAAGCAGTTATTCCGGCAGCGGGTCTCGGAACCCGTTTCCTGCCAGCGACCAAAGCACAGCCTAAAGAGATGTTACCGATTGTAGACAAACCGGCTATCCAATACATTGTTGAAGAAGCAGTGCAATCAGGAATTGAGAATATCCTCATTGTGACTGGACGCAACAAAAAATCCATAGAGGACCATTTTGATAAATCGGTTGAACTTGAACACTCTTTATATGCCAAGGGCAAACAGTCTTTACTGGAAGAGGTGCAGGCCATCAGCGAGATGGCAAATATTCATTTTATTCGTCAAAAGGAACCACTGGGTCTGGGGCATGCCATTGGGTGTGCACGGCAATTTGTAGGGGATGATGCCTTCGCTGTACTGCTGGGAGATGACATAATGGTGTCTGATCCGCCTGCACTTGCACAGATGGTTCATCTCTACGAAAAGACAGGCAACCAGATCATTGGTGTTCGTCAGGTAGACGCGGCAAATGTGAGCAAATATGGCATCATTGATTCGAATGGTGCAGAGGACCGGGTTCACCGGGTCACCAATCTGGTCGAAAAACCTTCTCTTGCAGAAGCGCCATCCCGAACAGCCGTAATGGGACGATACATTCTGAAACCTTCCATCTTTCCTATTCTGGATCAGATCGAGAGAGGTGCTGGAGGGGAATATCAGTTAACGGATGCTTTGAAAGAAGTAAGTCAGGTGGAGGAACTGTTGGCCCTTGAACTGGAGGGGCGTCGCTACGATATAGGCGATCAATTCGGATATATTCAGGCGATCTTGGAGATCGGACTGATGCGCAAGGAATTACAGCCCATGCTGACACCCTATCTTCAGAAGCTTGCAACTCAGTGGGCATAGGAATTGATATGCAGCAGAGGTTTAGATCTGCTGTAGGACGGGTTCTCCTCCGTACCGTGGTTCTGTCATAGGCTCTAGTGTTGTACAATTATTCCAGTAAAGCTACAATTAGCAAGAAGTTCAAGTTGCTCTTTGAGGAGTGAGGAATCATGAATGAATCTATCATCAGGGACCTTATTAAGTATATGGACGTGGAGGACAACGCCGCCATTCAGTACATTCAGACCGAGCATCGGATGAAACTGGGACTCTTTTGGGGAATACCGGAAGGCAGCCGGGTTCTGGAAATCGGTTGTGGTCAGGGAGATACAACGGCCGTGCTTGCACATCTGGTGGGGGAGCACGGGTACGTTCATGGTGTAGATATTGCACCAGAGGATTATGGTGCACCGCTGACCGTAGGCGAAGCGGCAGCCAAGCTGCGGAGATCTCCACTGGGTGATCGAATTCGAATGGATTATGATTTCGACATTCTAAGTGATCAGGCTCAATTCGCCGAGAATGAGTTTGATGTTATCGTACTTTCCCATTGTTCTTGGTACTTGAAATCGTTTGCCGAACTCGCTGAGATTCTTAGCAAGGTTAGGACGTGGGGACATCAGTTATGTTTTGCAGAATGGGATGCCCGAGTTACAGATGTGAGCCAGCTCTCACATTGGTTATCCGTTCTGATTCAGTCCCAGGTCGAATGTTACAAGGAGAACAGCTTCTCCAATGTGCGCACGCTCTTTACACCGGAGGACATCCAAGAGCTTGTCTCTGCGGCAGGCTGGACGATTAAGGAAGAGAATTCGATCCATTCTCCCGAGCTGCAGGACGGTCGTTGGGAAACCGAAATGACACTGGCAGAAGCGCCTGTGGAACTGAAACTGCTTCCGATCCCGGACAAAGTAAAGACACTTCTTCTTTCCGAACTGAAACTACTTAGGACACATCATGCCACAAGGCCTGGGAGCCCACTGGGAACGTATGCGATGGTTGCCAAAAAGCAGTAAAGAAATAGCTATTTGTAGTATGTTATAATAAAAATGTCTATCGACGTACTTTTCACAGAAGACAGACCGTTTAGCTGAAGTTTTTCTTGCGATAATTGAATAGTTCAGCTCCGCTGGAAACATATAAATTCCATGATCTAAAAAAATGTGTTTACTTCATCACAGTAATTTTGATATTATAATCGCAATATCAAATGCGACGAAGAGACGAGTAGATAAAAATCATTCTTTCAAAGAGAGCTCCGGCAGCTGAAAAGGAGTAAAGAACTTTTTATTGAATAAAGACTCAGAGCAGCACATCGGAACTTAATGTTTAGGGGATGGTGTGACAGGAGCTCCTGTTACAGAGCTAGAGTATGAACGGTCTACAGCTTTCAACATGGTTGTAAACCTTTACTTGAAGAGGCGGATATGGTGACATATTGGCGAATCTGGGTGGTACCACGAGAGTTCAATCTCGTCCCTGAGACTATTGTCTTGGGGATGGGATTTTTTGGTTTTTCCGGGCTGTGACTACACGCTTTGGAATTGCCTGAATAGTGTTAATTAGGAAGTCAATTTCATAATACGTTGTTTTTAGTGAGTTATGAAATTGATTTGAAGAGAAGAATCACTTAAACCGAAAGGAAATGATGATTGAATGTCAGCAAAATTGAAAGTTGGTATCGTCGGAGGAACAGGAATGGTGGGTCAGCGTTTTGTGGACCTGCTCGATCAACATCCATGGTTTGAAGTAACAGCTATTTCTGCAAGCGCCAATTCGGCAGGTAAAACATATGAAGAATCCGTACAAGGCAGATGGAAACTCGCAGTTCCTATTCCGGAAGCTGTGAAGAAAATCGTTGTTCAGGATGCTTCCCAGGTTGAGGCTTTTGCCAGCCAGGTTGATTTTATTTTCTGCGCGGTTGATATGAAAAAGAATGAAATTCAAGCACTCGAAGAAGCTTATGCTAGAACAGGCACACCTGTCGTGTCCAACAACTCGGCTCACCGCTGGACAGCAGATGTTCCAATGGTAATCCCTGAGATTAACCCGGGACATCTGGACGTGATTGAAGCTCAACGCAAACGTCTGGGCACAAAAACCGGATTCATTGCTGTAAAGCCAAACTGCTCGATTCAGAGCTATGTGCCTGCACTGCACGCCTTGCGTGAGTTCAACCCGACTCAGGTCGTGGCTTCCACGTATCAAGCAATCTCCGGAGCAGGTAAAAACTTTACGGACTGGCCTGATATGCTTGATAATGTCATTCCATACATCGGTGGCGAAGAAGAGAAGAGTGAGCAGGAACCACTACGAATCTGGGGTAGCATCGAAAATAATGAGATCGTCAAAGCATCGGCTCCATTAATTACAACCCAATGTATTCGTGTACCGGTAACGGATGGACATCTGGCGACCGTGTTTGTAAACTTCGAGAAAAAACCAAGCAAAGACGAAATTCTGGAGCGTTGGTTGCAGTTCAAAGGCCGTCCACAAGAGCTGGCTCTGCCAAGCGCACCGAAACAATTCATTACGTATTTTGAAGAAGAAAACAGACCACAGACTAAACTTGATCGTGACATCGAACGCGGAATGGGTGTCTCCACAGGCCGACTGCGCGAAGATTCACTCTATGATTACAAATTCGTTGGATTGTCCCACAACACGCTCCGCGGAGCGGCAGGTGGCGCGGTTCTGATCGCAGAACTGCTTAAAGCTGAAGGATATATTCAACCGAAATAACCATAAAGGCATCATGAGCAACAGATTTCTGAACAGGATATTTCATGAAAAACCATCACTTGTTGATGGTTTTTTTGTATTGTGAACAGGGACCAGAAAATGGGCAGGAATAGATTAAAGAGATTCCAGTAGAGGGTTATAGTGGCGAAAAACGCCGACAATGTTGTCGGCGTTTTTTACTCAGGCTCATTTAGATATACATAATGTAAGAAATAGCCTATATGTTTAGAACATACGTGAGCTATATCATGTGAAGTTTAAGATACTATGCTAGTTTGCTACTTCATAGCAGCTGCTGGGCACTGAGCCGAAACCTCGGCTTCAGGAAGACTGCGACTTTTTAAACGGGATGCAGGACAACTCCCTTCTTCGTCACGCTTGGTTTCCCAATTGACCGGGTTGGTCATATCCGGGATGCGCTGCTCCAAAATGGCCTGATATTGACGTGCTTTCTCTTCCAAATGGGCTACGCGGCTCTTGGCCTCTTCAAGCTGAATCAGCGCCGCTTCCTTATACTCCATCATAAGTGCGAATCGCTGCGAAACGGTTGAATCACCTTCGAGGCAGAGATCGACGTATGTTTTAATATTTTCAATCGGTAAACCTGTCTGCTTGAGGCATTTGACGCCATTTAGCCAATTGATGGATTCTTCATCAAACACCCGAATATTATTTTTATTGCGTTGAATGCTCGGAACCAAGCCTTTATCCGTGTAAAAGCGAACAGCGTGCTCTGTGAGTCCCGTAAGCTGGGCAGCATCCTGGACAGTATACATATGTACTCCTCCTTCTAAAAAAATATTGGAGACCGCTTGACTTCGTGTAAGACGAAGGAGCTAGGGTTATTGTAACGCAAGTCGGCCGGAAGTGGAATCCTCGCTTTGTTGCTGAATTTCAGGAATACGTGACCACTTGCGATTCACAATTGGACCATAGGAGGAATTGAATATGCAAACTGTAACCTTGAACAATGGAGTGAAAATGCCGATTATTGGCTTTGGTGTCTACCAGGTTCCCGATGCTGATGAATGTGAGAACACTGTATATGAGGCGCTGAAGGCCGGTTACCGCCTAATTGATACCGCTGCCGGTTACCTAAACGAAGAAGCGGTTGGACGTGCAATTAAACGCAGTGGCATAGCGCGGGAAGAACTTTTCATCACGACAAAGCTTTGGATTCAGGATGCAGGATACGAAAGTGCCAAGCGGGCGTTTGCCAAATCGTTAAGTAAGCTGCAACTCGATTATCTGGATATGTACCTTATTCACATGCCGTTTGGTGATTACTACGGCGCATGGCGTGCGATGGAAGAATTATACCGTGAGGGCAAGATCAGGGCTATCGGTGTCAGTAACTTCCTACCTGACCGCCTGATGGACCTCATCGTCCACAACGAAGTTGTGCCTGTCATTAATCAGATCGAAACGCATCCGTTTCAACAGCAGGTCGACAGCGCTGTTTTCATGAAAGAACAGGGGATACAGCACCAGTCATGGTCCCCGTTCGCCGAAGGTCGCAACAATTTATTCAGCAACGAAGTCTTGGTTTCCATTGCCGAGAAACATAACAAATCCGTCGCCCAGGTTGTACTGCGCTGGCTTGTGCAGCGGGATGTTGTTGTTATTCCAAAATCAGTACGCAAAGAGCGGCTTATCGAGAACTTCGATATTTTCGACTTTGTACTAAGCCCGGAAGAGATTGCAACCATTTCCACACTGGATACCAAGGAAAGTCTATTCATGAAGATTGATAATCCTGAAGTTGCCAAGATGCTGGGCAATATGAAAGTGGATTTGTAGCCAAGAACTGATTGCTAGGTTTACGAAACGTAGCATTATCGTAGCACTTGTAGTAATAAAAGTAATCCAATGCAAAACGCCGACAATCATGTCGGCGTTTTTTAATCATCCAATATTTTGTTAGGCAGCGGATGTCTTATCCGACTTTTGCAGAAGCTGCGATCGACGACCGAGCAGATAACCTGTCAGGGAAGCAAGCATCTGCTGGAATACCATGCCTAGAACAACCGGGACAGCAACAGGCGGCGGAAAATAAGAAACAGCCAGTACTGCGCCAGCGCTGATATTACGCATACCTCCATTGAACACCAGAGCGACCTGATCGGCCTCGTTCCAGCCTAGCAATCGGGCGATGAAGTAACTTAGCGCATAACCGAATGATGCCAGGAAAATAATGATGACCGCAAGACCAGCCAACTTCCAGTTGAAATCAGCCAAGTAGGGCGCAACGACAGATCCGTTAATCGCAACGACAGATGCCATGAACAATTTGGATAACGGATTCAACCTTGGTCCCCAGACCGGGACAATACCGCCTTTGGTCCACTCATTCAGCAACATACCGAGCAGGGATGGTACAACAATCATCCAGAACAGACTGCTCATCATGGCTGCTGTGTCCAGTGTGACACTGGTTCCGATTAACAGGGATAACACCCCGGGGACTACAAAAGGAGCAAGCATGGTATCAATCAGGATGATGGATAGCGTAAGTGCGATATTGCCCCGATAGATACTGACCCAGATGAAGCTGCTTATTCCTGTCGGAATCACGGCTGCCAGAACAAGGCCCGTTATGGTGTACGCATCTGTAGGGAAAACCAGATGACCCATACCGAGAGCAATTAGAGGCATCGCCAAATGCAAAATAAACAGACATACAAACAGGGGGAACGGCTTCTTCAGCACGTTCACAAAATCCCGTATCCCAAGACTGATACTTCCAGCGAACGTCATGAACGCAAAAAGCCAAGGAGATAAAAAGGTATAAGAAGAAAGAAAACTCCCGCATAACACGCCAATAATAATGCTGATTGGGGTAATCAGTGGCATGATGCGGTTCAAGCGTTGGTTCAAGGCCTGAAGCATAATCATGACATCCCTTTACCGTGTGATTTTACTATTATACATCTTAATAACGTTGGCTGCAGACCCATTTGCAATGAAGCAGTCTGAACAGGTATCATGGACTTGGAACAAGGATTCCGATTAGGAGAAGGGGAGATGATCATGTTCATAAGAAAAAGAAAGCACACATTAATGATGACAGGCCTTATTGCATCAAGTATTCTGCTGATTTCGGCCTGTTCTGTCGTGGAACAAGCTAATCAAAGTTTAAATTATGTGAGTGGGGCTACTGATTATATAGAACAGGTATCAAACGCCGGAGCTGATCTGCAAGAGCTTGCATCGGGTGCGGTGAATAATCCGGAGGTTACAACGCAGATTCAGGAGAAAATCGATCTGATCCAAGCAGAGGCAAGCGAATTTTCTCAGTTGACTGCTCCTGCAATAGGAGAGAGCATTCATGAGAATCTGGTTAGTTACAATACTCAATTAACAGAAGTTGTGGACAATTTCGAGAATACAATTGCAGAGCAAGGTTTTACGGCAGAGAATTGGGAGAAGACAGGCATTCCTGAACTGATCACCAACATCAATAATTTGAAAGATCCGCTTAGCGGACTTCAGGGTGAATAAATTGAATTGATCTTACCACATTAAGACAATCCAGTTTGGAATCGAATACTTGAGAAGGGCGAGATATCGGAATGATTGAATTACCGTTATGCTCGCTTTTTTATTTTCCCAAAACTCATGCATATTTAATATCACAGGAGCTAGACTATATCATGTAAATAGGAGATGTATATGACATTTATCTCTTATTTATGTGAAGATGATCTATGGTTTGACAAGGTTGGGACAGAGGCGTATGATAAGTATATAAGTTAATAAAATATAGTTACTTACTATAAGTATTGAACTGCACCTAAAACTATTTTGCCAAAGGAGAGCTGAGTTATGACTCAACACAATGGAAAAGTAATCATTATTACAGGCGGAGCCAGTGGTATTGGTAAAGAAACAGCACTTCAACTTTCGGATCAAGGTGCGACTATTGTTGTCGCTGACTATAATGAAGACGGAGCGAAGAAGCTTGCGGCAGAGATTGAAGCAGCAGGCGGAACAGCGGGCTCGTACAAAGTGGATGTATCCAAAGGGGACGAGATCAAAGCCCTGATCGACTGGACCGTAGAGCAATATGGTACGTTAAGCGGTATTTTCAATAACGCAGGCATTGGACTTGTGAAGCCATTTCTGGAGATGGACCCGGAATCCTATCACAGAGTCATTGATGTAGATCAGCATAGTGTATATTATGGTATGTATTATGGTGCGAAAAAAATGGTTGAATTGAACGTACAGGGTACCATTGTAAATACAGCTTCGATCTATGGAAGCGTTGCTGCAGTAGGTAGCTTCAACTACAACGCAGCCAAGGCTGCTGTTGTTATGATGTCCAAATCCGGTGCATTGGAACTAGCTGAGCATGGAATTCGTGTAGTTGGTGTAGCACCTGGTTTTATCGAAACACCGATTCTGGGTGATGACCAAGCCATGAAGGATGCGCTTGCTACTCAACATATGCGTGGAGAACTCATTCAACCAGAGAAAGTAGCCAGTGTGGTTACATTCCTGTTCAGTGATGCAGCAAGCGCAGTGAACGGGACAACCGTAGCCGTAGATGATGGATTCCTCAGCTTCAAAACCAAATAAGTTCCCTTTTATAATTAAGGCAACTTATATCAAAAAACAGAAAAAAACGGTGCAGAACGATTTATTCGTTTTGCACCGTTTTTGTATTTTCATTATAAAGTAATCATGGCATATGAGATGGAAATAAGTTTGTCGAATCATCCCGAAATTTCAGAGATCGTGATACAATTAGCAAGGTTGTATCTTTTTATCATTTTGTGGTGTGTCATATACAATTCGAACTCCGAGAGAGCCATAACTCTCTTCTTTGTAATGACATTGAGAACAAGTTTTGGTTGAACATAACGCATCGTTATGAACTTGTAATTTTTCATTGCACTGTGGACATTTATTTTCAAAAAGAGTCTTCAACACGTTAAACATGCTTAATCACTCATTTCGGATTAATTTACTTGGTTTTTATTATAACGGATAATATTCGCTGTGTATAGCACTTTTGAGTGGTGTCGAAATGATATTTATATAGCACGAAAGGAAGCGCATAACCGATGGATCTTCTGCTTTTTGTCATCATGTTTATACTGGGTCTGGTCGGTTCATTCTTCTCCGGTTTGTTGGGTATTGGTGGGGCCATTATCAATTATCCGCTACTGTTATATGTTCCATCCTGGATGGGATTGGAGCCGTTCTCATCACATCAGGTATCGTCGATTAGTATGTTTCAGGTGTTTTTCGCTTCACTTGCTGGTGTGATTGCATTCCGCAGAAAAGTAAAAACGGGTAGAAGTGGTGGGGCAATCGTTCACCGAGGTTTGGTGCTATACATGGGCTCCAGCATTCTTGCTGGCAGTCTGATCGGCGGGTTCATATCCGGTCATCTGGACGGAAGGGTTATTAATCTGATCTATGGCATTCTGGCGATCATGGCGATTGTGCTTATGCTGATTCCCGGAAAGGGAAAGCTTGATACCTCAGCTCCATTGGTGTTTAACCGATGGATTGCAGCAGGCACTGCTTTTGCAGTAGGTATTGTATCAGGAATTGTTGGTGCGGGGGGTGCCTTTATCCTTATTCCCATCATGCTGACGATTCTCAACATCCCCGTACGAACAACGATTGCTTCTTCACTGGCGATTGTATTTATCTCCGCCATTGGCGGTGTTATTGGGAAAATTACGGGCGGAGATATTCCAATGGAACCCATCATCTATACGGTGATCGGCAGTCTGCTCGGGGCATCCCTTGGTTCACGGGTTAGTTCGATGATTAATGTGAGGGTACTTCGATATGCATTAATCGTACTTATCGCCATCACAGCGGTTAAAGTCTGGTCATCCATTCTGTAAAATCACGTATATGGGAATGAACAATGACGATTTCGTAACCAAACGGTTGGATCGCCGTATAAAGGTTATGAACATGAGCTGAAGCGTTGGATAGACGATCAAATGAGTTCAGTTTTCGTCCATGGAGCACCTCATCTCCTTTCATGGATACATGTTTAACATTAATAGAATTTGAGGTATCCACCCTATGAATAACGTACTTACAGAACAGGCTGATGCAGGATATCGGCTAGCTGAGCAGAAAGCATCTCAGTATTTTACTTCTCTTAGGCAGCAACTTATGGATAATACGTATACAACAGCACTTACCCAAGATATTCATGTGTGGCAAAAGAAACATATTCATCGTTTTGCCTGGCTTTCTCTTTTATCACCTAGCAAAAGAAAACCGGATCCTCGGGATGTTCATAGATATATCCACTGGCTGAATACGACAGGAAAGCTGGATGATTACCTGGATCGGAGTATCTCCTATATTTATATGCGAGATCTGGGGCAAGCCCTTGATTCTCCGGGCACGCAGGCCCGAATTCAGAACGTTGTCCAGAATACCAAAAAATATTTTATGGGCTCAGCTACTGGGCGAAAAGGACAGCCTGATTATATCAGTCTGGCTGCGTTGTACCGGTGGGGACAGAAGGAGCACATTGAAACGGCTGTCATCTGGGTGATGAACAAATTAAAGAATGTAGCATCCAACATCCCGAAGGAGCTGGATGCAGAGCAGGCGCAACGGAAGCTCATCAAGATCATTCTTGGCGTGGTCCTTCATGTGGACGATGAGATGAATGAGCAGACACCACCTGAAGAACGTGCCCGGAGATTTGATGCGGCGATCCGACTTGGTTATTCGTACGGTTTGACGTATCCATTTGTGGATGATCTGCTGGATTCTCAAGCTTTGACTGTTCAAGAAAAAGAACAATATTCCCTGATGATACGCGATGCACTTCTTACCGGGGTCGTACCTGATCTGGGAGATTGGAAAGGCAGCAATCTTGAAGTAATTGAATATGTACATTCCGAGCTTCGGGAAGCATTTGAGTACATCAAGAACTACCAGCATCCAGAGAAACAGCGCACGTTTTTAGAGCAATCCTATGTGTTCTTTCAGTCTCAGGAGATCGATCGCAACAAGAAATTAGCCAATGCGAATTATAGCAATGAAGAATTGTATATTCCGATTATTATCAAATCTTCTTCTTCCCGATTAATCGTCCGGTCTGTTCTAAGTGCACCGGTGGATGAAGGATTTGATCTGCGAACGTTCTATTACGGGATATATAATCAGTTGGCTGATGATTTTGCCGATATGTTTGACGATATGGAAGAAGGGGCAGTAACTCCATATACTTACTATTTGAAGTATCGAGATTTGCGTCCCGACTTGATCAATCCATATGAATTGTATTGGGCAGTCATCTCTCATCTAATCCATGATGTATATAACTCGGACGCCAAGACCCGCGAGGTCATACTGGATCGTGCCATTAACGGTCTGAAGCGTTGTAAAGAACGGTTGGGGCAGCAAAAATATGATGAAGTGATGACGATCTTTGCCTCTGGGCAGCCTGAATTCAATCAACTGGTTCAACAGATGGTGCGAAAAGCAGATGACGTTGATTTCCTTGATAAATTGTTACGGGATCAGGTTGTGCTTCAATTGAAAAATGACAAGCAGGAAAAAGAGGAGTTCAAACAGACCATTCGAACGGTTCGCGAACAGATTAATGTGGAGTTGCAGATTGCGAAGCCCGGTGGCCTTCATGAGATGAAAGAAACACTGATCGATGCGGCCAATTACAGTTTGCAGGGAGACGGAAAAAGGCTACGTCCGATATTAACTTGGGTTATGGGCGTGCGCGAGTATGGTCTTCATGAATCATCCATCGTTCCGCTGCTAAGATCATTGGAGTACATGCATACTGCTTCCCTGATCTTTGATGATCTGCCTACGCAGGATAATGCTTCGACAAGACGTGGACGTTCAACGCTGCACCATGTGCACAATAGTGCCACAGCAGAGCTAACCGGTCTATTTCTTATCCAGAAGGCGATTGGAGAGCAATCCTCATTGGATCGTTTTGATGCGGCGACCGTGCTCAGACTCATCCAGTATTCGGCTGAAAAAGCAGAGGATATGTGTATGGGGCAGGCCATGGATCTGAATTCCAAAGGCAAGGCATTGACGCTGGAACAGTTGAACATGATCTGTTTTTACAAAACTGGCATTGCCTTCGAAGCTGCCCTGGTCATGCCAGCGATACTTGCCCAAGTGAAGGAACCGGAGATGGCTGCGCTGAAAAAGTTCGCTTATCATGCGGGGATCGCCTTCCAGATCAAGGACGACTTGCTGGATTTCGAGGGAAATCACCTCATTCTTGGGAAACCTGCAGGTCAGGATGAGCGGAACAACAATTCAACCTTTGTGTCTATTCTGAGTGATGAAGGCGCGAAGAAAGCGATGTGGGAGCATTATTGTCTTGCTACAGATGCATTGAACGAGATGCCGAAACCTATTCCATTTTTGAGACATTTATTGGATTATCTTATTGGTCGCGAGCGCTAACCCATTTTTCTAATGATTCCGTGTTGCATATGACTCATAATGATATATAATGACAAAGTTCGGGATTCCATGTGGATGGATTCCGGGCCTTGTTTGGTTTAAAGACACAAATCTCTTAAAAAGATTTGTTTCAACGGTTGAAATTCTGGGTATTAAGCAGGTACTGTTGTTTTAAAACTGACTAATTTTTATAGAACATCTTATATCAGTAAAAACTTTAGATTTCGACAAACTTTATATGGAGTCTATGCCAAAAGGAGAACTTACAATGCAGGTTCAAAAGGTCGATCATCACGAATTGTTCGAGCAGATATATAACCAAGCGCCTATTGGGATTGCACTCGTTGCTCCAACAGGGCAATGGATGAAAGTGAACCCTGCTTTTTGTTGTATGCTAGGTTATACAAGTGATGAATTAATGGATCTCACGTATCAGGATATTACACATCCGGATGATTTCTCACAAGATATAATCTGTAGTTATGAGCTATTTGAAGGTAAATCAAAAGAAAATCAATACGAAAAACGTTACATTAATAAAAATGGTGACATCTTATGGTGTTCAATACATGTTTCCTTGGTTCGAAGCGAAATTACGGATGAACCTCTTTATTCCGTTTGCCATATTGTTGATATTTCCAATCGTAAACTGTCTGAACAAAAACTTCTCCATCGTGAAGAAATGTTCAAACTTATTACGGATCATGCTCAGGAGATCATCTATATTGCCGATGGAGAAGGAGTTTGTCGGTTCTGCTCACCGTCAGTCCAACAAATATTAGGTTATTCCCCGGAAGAAGTCATTGGCCAAAACAATAATGCTTCCTTTCACCCACAAGATCTGGAACGGATCTCACAGATGGATTTGACTAAAGGTAATCTGTTGAATATTAGAGTCCGCCATAAAGACGGGCATTATCTTTGGTTTGAAACCACATACAAGGTCTTTGGTGATGCAGAGCATGAACAGCAGATTTTTACAATTGGACGAGATATATCAGAGCGAAAAAAACAAAAGGATATCAGTGCAGAGGCTGAACGTATCGCCTTGATTGGTAGTTGGGAATGGGATATGGTCTTAGACCATATTACATTTTCAGATCAGATCTTTGAGATTTTTGAACTTGAACACACCTGCAAACCATATCGGATAAGTGATGTTTTTGATGTTATGGATGCCGAAGATATAACCTCTTTACAAAAACATATTGCAGGGGTAAAACAGGGTGAACCGCTCGATTTTGAATACAAACACATCAGCTCAGATGGAAATGAGAAGTATCTTCACTTGCGTGGATTAATTACGCTTGATGAGCATGGTCAGCCAGTTCAGCTGAACGGAACACTACAGGATATCACTGAACGCAAGCGCATCGAATTTAAATTGCAGGAATCTGTGGAGCGATACACTTCGCTTAAGAAATACAATCATGACGCCATTATCTCGTTTAACATGGATGGTAATATTATGAATGCAAATCCAGTAGCGGTGAAAATGACGGGTTGTCCCGTGGCTGAAATGATCGGTACAAGTATAAGCAGATTTATCGGAGCCAGTAATCTGGGTCTGATTCTGGGCAGTAACTATGAGATGGCTGAAAAGGAGATCAACGCTGTTCGGTACACGAATGGATCTGAGACAGAAGTCTTGGCTACGCTTGCTCCAATCATTATTAATACATCCAATGTCGGGTTTTACCTGATTGCGAAGGATATTACGGAGCAGAAAAAACTGCTGGTAGCCAAAGAGACAGCGGAGAGAATGAATAAGGCCAAAAGTGAATTTTTGGCGATGATGAGTCATGAAATCCGCACACCTATGAACGGTGTAATTGGGATGACGGATTTGCTTTTGGATACTCCTGGACTTAGCGGGGAACAAAAGGAATATATCGAAATCATCCAGAAGAGTGGAGATTCCTTGCTGGCCATCATTAATGATATTCTTGATTTTTCCAAAATCGAATCAGGCAAAACCGATCTGGTAGAAGATCCTTTTGATCTCGTAGAGATTGTGACCGAGACGGTGCAAATCGTAAAACCGCTGGCTCGTGAAAAGAAGCTGGATGTTCGCATGTGCGTAGAAGATGTCATTCCAACTCCGGTGTATGGTGATGCTTATCGTCTTAAACAGGTACTTACCAATATCATCGGCAACGCAGTCAAATTCACTTCAGAAGGCGGCGTGGAAGTTAAAGTGGGAGTTAAGGAGCAGTGCGGCAATAACGTGCAGCTTTATTTTCAGGTAAAAGATTCGGGCATTGGCATTCCGGCCGAGAGGAAACAACAATTATTTGAACCTTTCTACCAACTGGAGAATTTTATGACCCGCAAACCTCAAGGTACCGGTCTTGGCCTTGCCATTAGTAAGAAACTGGTGGAGCTTATGCAGGGTGAGATCTGGATCGAGGAGTCGGATGAACCGGGTACAATCTTTATATTTACCGCCCAATTTAAATTAAATAACGGTGAAGAGAGCAACAGGTTGGATCAACAGCAGAAGAAGAGCAGAACATCAGCCTTGCGGATTTTAATTGCAGAAGACAATGAGGTGAATCAACTCGTCCTTAGCAGGATCGTTGAGAAAAAAGGGCACTTCGTGGATCATGTGGCGGACGGTGTTGAGGCAGTCGAGGCGGTCAAACACACTTCATATGATATTGTCTTCATGGATGTGCATATGCCAAGGCTTAATGGATTTGAAGCGACAAAAGCGATTAAAAATGCTTTGCCCCCCGAGAGTTGTCCATTCATTATTGCGGTAACTGCAAATGCCGTAAGAGGAGACATGGAAAACTGCTTGAAGGCAGGCATGGATGCGTATGTCAGCAAACCGATCAAAATCGAGTCCATTATGCAAGCATTGGAGACCTATTACATCAAAAATAATCTCTGAGCACGCTAAAAATGGATTCATGAGCAAAAAGCTGCTAGCTTATTGTAAATAGGCTAGCAGCTTTTTTTTGCTGTTCCATGATTTTGTCCTCCATCCTGCATCCCACAGATGCGACTAAGGACAAATCTCTAAGGGTTTTTGATCCACAATTTGGAGATGTCCAGATAACCGAATTCTGCGATCTGCATGCCGAAGATGCTCTGATCCAGTTCAGCCTGCTTGTTCATGTGACAACCATGCAAGATCCAGCAGTGATCACGTAGCAAGGCTTCAGCTTCATCCAGGAGCGCAGTACGTTCTGCCCGATGAAGCTTTGCAAAATGATCCAGTTTGTCATCCAATAGAGACTGGAATGCAGGAGACATACACATATGAAAATGGTTGGACAGGTTTTTGAAAAAATGAATCATGCCGTACTGCCAATCTTCCTCCAATATCTCTTCAGCGAGGATCAATTGCGCGTTTGTGGTTTCCTCTGAGTTGAAGTAATCCACAACAGCCTGCATGCTGATGTTCAGACCGATGGACGCTGCCCGACACTGGAACCACTCCGCAACGTCTGCATCCTTATTATGCTTATACGATAAAGTTACCGTCTCACCCTGGTACCCACAGTTATGCAGTAATTCACGAGCATGCTCAAGAGAGGCATCGGTCCAGTCTTGGGCTGCACTTTTCCAAGGAAGGAAGCTGCTGGCCGGTGTGATCCGATTCCCACCGAGATCTCGGACAAGCGCGACCGAATCATAGACGATACGCAGGGCTTGTCGAAATAGGGGATGATGATGGATGCCTTCCTTGTGAAAATTGAACAGCATATACTGACAACCCAGCGCCGGATAATTGATACTGTTCGTCTGATCACAGCCTGTTGCCAGACTCAATCGATCTGTACCGGGTAGCTCATAATAGCGATCATTTGGACTCAGGTCAGGCACAAACCAGAAATGCACTTGATCCAGATGTGGCCGGATGCCGTAGTACGCATCAAAAGCGGTAAGCTCCAGCACATCTGCATTCAGCTCAGAGATCTGAAAAGGACCGGTACCTATCAATGTATTGGCTACATTGTAATCGTAGGGCAGGATTGTCATCCGAATACAACTGAACAGATGCAAGAAAAACCGATTAGGACGATGTAGAACAAACTTGATGCAGTAATCACCAGCTACTTCCGCACGTTCGATATCCCGATATAACCAGATGGAGGGACTATGTACATCAATCAATCGTTGCAATGTCGCTTGAACATCCCGGGACGTCATGATACGTCCATTGTGGAAACGTACACCTTTCCGGAGATAGAAGGTCCATAAGCGATGGTCCTCGCTACACTCCCACATGTGCGCCAGTGCTGGCAGGAATGATTCTGTCTTGGCGTCATAAGTGATCAATGTATTACAGACCTGGCTTAATAGGTAGGTTTCAAATGCAGTATAAACAGAGGCTGGGTCCAAACCACCTAACTGGCGTGACCTCATGATGCGCAGGATATCCTGACCAGAGGCAGTTTCATCGTGGCCGTGAAATCCCATCTGTTGATGAAGGGAGAGCATGAGCTGTTCTCGCAATGTATCATCCATCTGAACGGTTCCGATGAGTTCAATGGCATCTTTCATTTTGCCTTTACCCAAAAGCTCGGTAAAACTCGCTTCCAACGCTTCATTCATACTACGCAGCATCGTTAACTCCGAATGATGTCCCCGTCCACGCCCAGGCTGCCAATGGATGAAGCCTTGCTCTTCCAATTTTCTGAGAATGAATTTCACATTGCGGGGGGTACAGCACAAGGCAGCGGACAGGCTATCGATCGTTACCGCTACAGGTTCATGAAGTTTGAATGAAAGTTGTTCGGCCCCGGCGAGCCTTATAAAGTGTGTATGCAGGGTATCCATGGTCATGACTCCTCTATTAAAGGTGAAAAGTGTGATTATATGTTTACACTTTTATTTCCCCCTTTTATCCTTACAATTATACATTAGAAGAGGTAGTTCAAAAAGTCCGCTTTTGATTACGAAAGATGCCTAAAGGCATCATCAGCATCGAATATGGAATTCAGCCGAAATGTCCGTTGCTCACGTAGTTTTCCCTACGCTCCGCTACTCCATTTCTAGCTTCATCCCATCTTCTCGGTACTGAAAACCGAACTTTTTGAACACGTATTAGAAGAGTACTTCAAAAAGTCCGCTTTTGAAGCACTTAGAAAGAATAGGAGAAGTTCGCATGAAGCAATATTTAAGGCAAATTCACCCCTTGGCATGGACGATCATTATCGGAACCATGTTTGGACGTCTTGTGACGTCCATGAGTATCCCGTTTCTATCAATCTATCTGACACGTGTGTTAGATGCTACACCGACCCAGACCGGTATTACTGTGGCCGTTAGCTCGCTGGCAGGTGTAATGGTCAGCTTTTATGGAGGTTATATTTCGGACCGGATCGGTCGCAAAATCGTGATGTTAATCTCGGTATTTAGCTGGGCAGGTGTATTTTTTATCTTTTCAGCAGCAGAGCATCTATGGGTGTTCTTTGTTGCCAATACGTTAAACGGATTATGCCGCGCAGTATTTGAGCCCACCTCCAGAGCACTGTTATCGGATATTACTTCTCCGGAGAACAAATTGCTGGTGTTCAACCTCAGATATGCTGCAGTTAATCTTGGTGTGGTCTTTGGGCCAATTATCGGATTTCAGCTGGGATCATCTGAATCAACGTTCCCATTTGTGATTTCCGGCTTGATATACATAGCCTATGGACTTGTATTATTTCTGCAATTCAAGCTACAGCATGCCAATCTGCCAGAGCGTCATCAGGCAACCGCACCACGTTTGCGTGAAGCACTCATAACCACCGGTCGCGACCGGGTGTTTCTGCCAGTATTAATCGGTACCACATTTTGTGTTCTGGGTTACGGGCACTTTAGTTCTACGTTGGCACAGTACTTGGCGAGAAGCCCGATCTTTGAAAATGGAAGTCAGATGTTCTCGTACATGCTATCCCTGAATGCCGTGACGGTACTGATTATTCAGTATCCTCTTGTGAGAACCTTCCGAAACTTCCCACCGCTTGTTCCTCTGATTGTGGGTAACTTGCTGGTGGCAACCAGTCTGATGATGGTTGGAATCGCTGAAGGTGTGCTCATGATGATGATGAGTGTCATACTATTTACCATTGGGGAAGTGTTGTTGTTCACCATGATGGATATGCTCATTGACCGGATTGCGAAGCCGGAATGGAAAGGGACGTATTTCGGTACCATCGGATTCAATAATATCGGTAGTGTCATTGCTCCTGTCATGGGCGGGGTGTTATTAAGTCAATTTGGAGCGGAGAATGGTTTCGCTGTTTTTCTACCGATTGCACTGACGACTGCCCTGGGAGTACCTTTTCTTCTGATCGCACATAGACGTCTTGTTGTTAGAGAAAAACAAACAGAGCCTACATCATTAAGTATGTAGCGAGAATTGAAAAGTTTAATGGCATGAATTAAATAACAATTCAGTTAAAATTATCTTGACGGATGTTAGTCCAGCGAATACAATAAACAACAAATATGTGAAACGGGTGGGATGTTGATTATGTTTATGCCTATACAGATTTCGAATCGATAACTGAATACGCATGAGCATAGTGACATTAATCCAATTTTTTTGCAATGATCGCGTTGGGACAGTCATGTTTGTGCACCTCTGTCGTGGACGCTCATCATTATTGCGATGCAGAGGAGATACGGGAAATGCTTTGCATTTCATTCGATCTCTTTTGGCTACAAGCTGTAGATGAACATTAGTTCATCTATGGCTTTTTGGCATGCATTCCACCCAATTTGTTCACATGGAAAGGAGCGTTTGGAGCGTTATTTTATAAAAACTAACTTGTTAAAAAGGAGAATGTACAATGGTCAACATGCGTTCTACATATCAATTATGGGCGGGAAATCCCGATTTTAATGTCATTATGTATGACTCATCCTAGTGATCGCAAATTTGCTGTTGTTAAGATCATCAACAAATATGAATAGGCAAAAACAATTAAATAAACCGATAAAGAGGTGGGACCTGTGCCCAAAACAGAGAAACGCTCCATGTCTTGGCTGCTGCGCTATCTAAAACCAGTTAAAGGACGGCTGGCCTTACTTTTAATCATGTTGCTCACATCAACGGGGCTTCAGCTTTTGAATCCACAGATTATCAAACGATTTATCGATACAGCAGCAAGTGGGGGAGTCCTCACCAATCTTGTTCAGCTTGCAGGAATATTTCTGGTTGTTGCCGTGTTTAATCAACTCATCACGGTAGCGGTCAGTTATTTGGGGAACGACGTGGCCTGGCGGGCCACGAATCAACTGCGCGGGGATCTGCTGAAGCACTGTCTGCGTCTCGATATGCGGTTTCATAATGTGAAAACACCTGGAGAGATGATTGAACGTGTGGATGGTGACGTAACAAGTATCTCCAATTTTTTCGCGATGTTCATTGTGCAAGTGATCGGGAGTTTTGTACTGCTGGCCGGAATTCTCGGGTTCATGTTCAGTGTTAATGTGCCCATTGCTTTGGTCATGACCGTGTTCACATTATTATCGATCCTGTTCATGGTCTTCATCCGAAATCTGGGCGTGGACTCTTCCAAAAATGAACGGGCAGCAAGTGCCTCTCTGTTCGGATTAATTGAAGAACGCATTGCCGGGATTGAAGATGTGCAAGCGAATGGTCATGTGCCTTATGTGATGAACCGCTTTTACCGCACAATGCGCACGGTATTCCGTAAGGGGAGAAAAGCCTGGCTGCTACGGGTTATTCCGTGGAATACCACAGTAGTTCTGTTCGCACTGGCGGTCACTGCGGTGCTTTTGCTGGGTGTGCATTATTATATGGAAGGTCTAATTAGTATCGGAACATTATTTCTGATCTACCAATATACGCAGATGCTGAATGATCCGATTGAGATGCTTGGAGATCAGGTGCAGGAGTTCCAAAAAGCAAAATCAGGCATGCTGCGCTCCAGAGAGCTGTTGTCCATGCATAGTGTGATTGAAGAGGGTACAGAGGAGCAATTGCCGGAAGGACCTCTTGGTCTGGAATTCAGTCAGGTGCACTTCAGTTATAACCAGGATAAACCGGTATTGCAGGACATTACTTTTGCTATTAAACCTGGAGAACGTCTGGGAATCATCGGTCGCACAGGTAGCGGTAAATCGAGTCTTAGTCGTGTTCTTCTCCGGCTGTACAATCTGGATCGGGGTACGATCCGTGTGGGTGGAACGGATATCACAAAGCTTTCATTACAAGCGCTCTATCGCAGGGTGGGAATGGTGACACAGGATGTGCAGTTGTTTGATGGCACGCTGCGTGATAACCTGACCCTGTTCAATGGAGATGTATCGGATCAGATGATCAAGGAGACGACGGATCGCCTTGGACTTAGCCAATGGATTAATTCACAACCAGAAGGGCTCGATACGTATCTGGCAGCAGGTGGAGCTTCATTGTCGGCAGGGGAAGCACAGTTATTTGCCTTAACCCGCGTATTCCTGACCGAACCGAGTCTGGTTATTCTGGATGAGCCGTCCTCACGTCTGGATGCTGCGACCGAAGGTATGCTTCAATCTGCAATTGACCAGTTAATGAAACAATCCACAGGAGTGATTATTGCTCACCGACTGGCTACGCTGGAGAAAGTTGACCGGATTATGGTGCTCGGTGATGGGAAGGTACTGGAATTTGGAGCGAGAGAAGAACTTGCCAGTAACCCGGCATCTCACTATGCCAGACTGCTGATTACAGGCAGAGAGGAGGAATTGGCATGACTGTAGCAGGATTTATAGGCCGTTTGTTTCGATTCAGGCCTTTGCTGTTTATTATCAACGGATTGTTATGGTGTATATTTCATTCCTTGCCGTTAGCTATTGGTATTGGGATGCAGTGGTTTTTTGATCGGACAACAGCAGGTTCTAATGACTACATGTGGCTTGCTGTGCCGCTTATCTTTATTGCTTTGGTCCGAATGGCACGGGTGGGCACATTTTTTGTAGCCTTCTATGCATGGGTTACGTATCTGTATCATGTTCAGGCGATTTTGCGAACCAACATGCTCGCAGCGATCATGCGCTGGCCTGGGCGTAATCTTCCGGCTTCACCAGGGGAGGCGATGAGTCGCTTTCGGGATGATGTCGATGAAGTCGTCGAGTATGTAGAATCATGGGTGGACTTCTGGGGACGACTCGTATTTGCTGTTGTGTCCATCGTCATTATGGCGAACATTAATTGGCAGATCACATTGGTTGCTGTGCTGCCATTGGTGGTCGTGACCTTACTCAACAACCTGTCCGGAAATCGGGCTCGGAAGTATGCACAGGTTAATCGAGAATCGACTGGGCGAATTACCAGTTTTATTGCGGAAACGTTTGGAGCAGTGCAAGCCCTGAAACTGGGTCAGGCCGAAGAGCATGTCTCTTCACGTTTCAACCAGTTGAATGAAGATCGTCGCCAGGCTGCACTTCGAGACAATCTGTTCAAGCAGTGGATGAGATCGATGAATCAGCATGTTCTAAGTATCTGTACCGGATTGATTCTACTGATGTGTGCAGCTGAGATGAAAGCAGGAAACTTTACCGTAGGTGATTTTGCCTTATTCACCAGTTATTTGGCCAATATCGGATTTAGTATTTCACTGTTTGGTTATATGGTGTTTCAGCACAAAAGGCTCAAGGTATCCTATGATCGTATGCGTAAGCTATTTCGCCCAGGGGAAGAAGACCAGATCATGGATTCGAGGGAAATCTATCTGTATGAAGATCCGCCGGAGCTTGTAAGTGAACAGAGGGACCCTAAGGAGAAGTTGCAATCTCTTGAGGTGAATAAGCTGACTTATCAATATCCGAATTCTGCAAATGGCATAGAAGAGATCAGTTTCCGTCTGAAACGTGGACAATTTCTTGTGATTACGGGACGGATCGGATCAGGTAAATCAACACTTGTACGCACACTTCTTGGGCTGTTACCCAAACAAAAAGGGGACATTCACTGGAATGGAGCGGCTGTTGATCCAGCCACATTCCTGATGCCGCCTAGAGCCGCGTATACCCCTCAAGTGCCAAGATTGTTCAGTGATACGTTGAAAGAAAATATCGTCCAGGGCAAACAGGGTAACACCGAGCAAGCCCTTGAAAAAGCCATTCGTCTGGCTGTGATGGAGAAGGATATCAAACAACTGGATCAGGGGCTTGAGACCCCGGTTGGTCCAAGAGGGGTCATGCTGTCAGGCGGGCAGATTCAGCGCGCGGCCACAGGACGCATGTTAATGACGGAGGCGGACCTGTTTATCTTTGATGACCTGTCCAGTGCACTGGATGTGGAGACAGAACAACAAGTATGGGAAGGGCTGTTCCAAGAGCCGGATGTCACCTGCATCGCAGTTTCTCACCGCAGGGCAGCACTTTCCAAAGCAGATCACATTATCGTGATGAAAGATGGACGCATTGAAGCCGAGGGAAGTTTGGCCGAATTGCTTGCCACCAATGAAGAGATGCAGCTGCTGTGGCAAGGGGAACAAACCCCCGCCAAAGTTGGATAGCTTTGAAAATTTAGAAAAGATAATAAAAAAACAAAAAGCCTTACAGACGACCCCTTGAAAGAGGACAGTCTGTAAGGCTTTTTATCGTTATAACGAGTGGAAAGATGGAATATTATTATCTCATCATCTGAGCAATCAAGGAATACGCAATGATGACCAGGAAGATAATAGTGATATGGTTAATGGAGAAGATAAACATCCGTTTGGACCATTTCTCTGTTTCTTTCTTGTCAAAGGTAGCCACACTGAGAATGAGCCAAGCCAAGCTAACCAGAAATGCCACAATAGCGACAAATGGACTCATCGGCCAGAATAAAAAGCTGGAGATCAGTAACAGTACCAGATACACGTTTGTCTGAATGTATGTCCGTCTGATGCCTTTAACAACGGGTAGCATGGGAACACCAGCAGCTTTGTATTCGTCAAAACGACGAATCGCAATCCCGTAGAAGTGAGGCATTTGCCATAAGAGCATCGTAACGACCAATGCCCAGATCTCGAAATGACCCAGTTCCGGTGAAATGGCTGCCCAACCGATGAGTGGAGGCACAGCACCCGAAAGACTTCCCACTTCCGTGTTGTAGATCGTTGTACGTTTGGTCCACATCGTGTAAGGGAACACGTATAGCAACAGACCCAAAATACCAAATACAGCAGCGGATGGGGAAGCGATGTACAACATGATGCCCCCGATGATGGTGATTGCAATACCGAGAATCAGACCCGACTTGGTATCTACGCGTCCCGTAACGGTAGGCCGTTTCTTCGTACGTTCCATGATCGCATCAATATCACGATCATACAAGTTGTTAAACACCCCTGCAGCTCCAATAATGAGAGAAGATCCAATAAAGGAAAGGATGATTGGTACAATATTAGCTAAGATTGAAGCATCAAATACATATAAAGCCAAACTTAAACCCGCAAACATGGCGATCAGGTTGGACTTGATGATTCCGATTTTGATCGTATCGAAGAATACTTTCGGAATCGAGCTATACTCCAGGCTGATATTGGTCTGTGAACCATTGTTCAATGTTTTCAAGAACTCACTTCCTATATCTATACTTGTATATTATGTCGCTATTATACCATTCAATACACTATGTGATTTAATTAACGTTTTAGTATTTAAAATAATGTCATTTGATTGTGAACAATTTAAAAACAAGGTTGTTTTTAATTGTTAAATAATAATTTCTGTGTTACAGGAGAGAATTTAAAAATCCGGGTATATCCGGGTATAACAGTGATTCAAAGTTTGCTCTGTCATTGTAGTGTAAGTGTAAATAATCTTTTATTCAACTCACACAGATTGGATTGAAGAACGTAGTTAAAGATATATGTTGCAAAATGGTTAGGTTTTGTTTATTGTAGATATAAGATATCTTTAATAGTCTTGTTTAAAATTTGTTCTTGTAAATCTCCGATATTACTTTCTTAAGAGAAAGCGGAGGTTATTTTTAAAACTTAATTAGAGATATTAAATGTCTGGAAAGGGTGTATAGTATGAGTAATATGAATCAACTCTTGGATGTACTTATTATTGGTGGAGGACCAGCGGGGCTTAATGCAGCCCTAGTACTTGGCAGGGCCCGCAAGAACGTTGTGGTCATTGATGATGAGACACCGCGTAACTGGGTTACAAGGGAGACTCATGGGTTTGTGACAAGAGATGGGGCAAGTCCACGTGAATTCCGGAAAGCTGCCAAAGAACAGATTGCAGCGTATCCCACAGTTCAATTTGCTTCCGATACGGCAACAGCGATAACAGGTAGCGATGGTGATTTTGAAGTTAAGACTACTCAGGGGGCAAGTTATCGCACGAAAAAGATTTTGTTTGCAGTAGGTAAGAAAGATCTGCCTCTAGATATTAACGGATTAACAGAGGTTTACGGTAAAAGTGCGTTTGTGTGTCCATATTGTGATGGATGGGAGTTAAGAGACCAAGCGCTGGTCATCATCGTTAGTGGAGTTAACGCATTACATATGGCAAAAGTCATATCCGGCTGGACAGAACGTTATACGATCTGTACGAATGGATCAGATTCCTTAACCGATGAGCACCGTGAAGAGCTGAAGCAGCATCATGTTACTGTATTCGATGCACCGATTCAATCCATTAACTCTGAAGAAGGGATGGTACAGCAAGTTGTACTAAATGACGGTACAGCGATTCCTTGCACAGGAGTTTTCTTTCAACCGAAACTGTTTACCGGATCAGAACTGCCAAAGGCCATCGGTTGTGAAATTACAGAATCAGGAACGGTTATCGTTGATGCTTCAGGCAAAACATCCGTAGCGGGTATATACAGTGCTGGTGATGCAGCATCCGAGATATATCAGGCAATCACGGCTGCGTCTCTGGGGGCGTTGTCTGCGGTAAGCATTAATAATGAATTGAATTTCGAGAACTGGGATGGGCCAAGTCATCATTAGAAAAAAGTTTCATAGAATCATAGCGTCATTGCTTCATACAGTAGGGGATTGCATATGCAATCCTCTATTTGCTGTTATTCAACTTAAACGTTGACCGGTTCAATTGAAAGTTATTCAGCCGGAAGAAAATTTGATATTAAATCAATTATGGTTTAATGTATTATCAAATGATATATATTACTATCATTTATAAAATCATCAAAGGAGAGATCACTTATGAATGAAAGCAGAACAGCCATCATATGGCTAACGAATACCTTGCTCTACGGCGTACAGTTAAGAGGTGATCATCATGAGTGATACAACTTACATTCCACAACCCAAAATGTATGGACCACTTGGCAATCTGCCCTTAATTGATAAAGATAAACCAACGCTGTCGCTAGGCGTTCTGGCTGAACAGCATGGACCAATATATCAACTTACCGTTCCCGGTTATTCCGGTTTAATCGTATCTGGACCAGATCTTGTCGCGGAGTTGTGCGATGTGTCCCGTTTTGACAAGTTTGTATACAATGAACTCGAAAACGTACGTGCCTTTGGCGGCGATGGTTTATTTACAAGCAGAACATCGGAGCCCAATTGGAAAAAGGCCCATAACATTCTGCTTCCCACCTTCAGCAAACAGGCCATGAAAGGTTATCATCCGATGATGGTTGATATTGCCGAACAGTTGATCAATAAGTGGGCACGCCTCAATTCCAACGATACGATTGATGTTGCGGATGATATGACACGCCTTACGTTGGATACCATTGGACTATGTGGATTCAATTATCGGTTTAACAGTTTTTACAGACAGGACCACAGTCCTTTTATTGAAAGCATGGTTCGGGCATTAAATGAAGCTATGCAGAAGAGTTCACGTTTGAAAATTCAGAATCTGCTTATGGTGAAAACCAAACGACAGTTCCAAGCGGATATTCAGACGATGTTCTCTCTGGTAGATCAGATTATAGAGGAACGTAAAGCGAGTTCAGCACCCGAAGAGGTCGACTTGCTCGCACGTATGTTGAATGGCAAAGATCCGGAGACTGGCGAAATGCTGGATGATGAGAACATCCGTTATCAGATTATTACGTTTCTCATTGCCGGACATGAAACCACGAGTGGTTTGTTATCTTTTGCTCTTTACTTTCTACTCAAAAATCCGGAATCGCTTCAAAAGGCGTATGACGAGGTGGATCAGATATTGGTCAGTGACTCACCACAGTACGAAGAAATTCTTCAGCTTTCTTATATTCGCATGATTCTTAGTGAATCGCTTCGTCTCTGGCCAACAGCCCCGGGATTTGATGTATATGCCAAAGAAGACACCGTCATAGGTGGCAAATATCCCTTGAAGAAAGGGGAAAGTTGCAGTATTCTCCTGCCCCAGCTACACCGTGACAGAGAGGCATGGGGAGAGGATGCAGAGCTTTTCCGTCCAGAGCGATTTGAAGATACGGCGAAAGTGCCTCATCATGCGTATAAACCTTTTGGTAATGGGGAGAGAGCATGTATCGGCATGCAGTTTGCTTTATATGAAGCAACACTTGTGCTTGGCATGGTCCTTAAACATTTTGAGTTGATCGATTATAGCAACTATGAGTTGGATGTTAAACAGACGCTGACATTGAAGCCAGGAGACTTCCGGATCCAGGTGAAAGCGCGCGTGGCTTCGCAAACAAGGAATAAGTCGACCGTAACTGCGAAAGAGAAACCTGCTCCTGTTGTTCGTAAAAATATAGCAAGTGACAGCCAGAGGGGAGAAATCCTGGCCGTTGAAGCAGATGGTAAGCCTTCGCTCCTGGTGTTATATGGTTCCAATCTGGGAACGGCAGAAGGCATTGCCCGAGAGCTTGTGGAGAAAGGGCGTTCGTATGGAATCCCAAGTGAAGCAGCCACTCTGAATGAGTGGGTTGGCCGCATTCCCCGCCAAGGTGTCGTTCTCATCGTCACTGCTTCGTATAACGGTAAACCTCCGCAAAATGCTACGGCATTTGTAGAATGGTTGAAGGAAGTAGAGTCAGAGGAAGCAAAGGATGTAAACTATGCCGTTCTGGGCTGTGGAGATCGGAGTTGGTCCGGGACGTACCAGAGCATTCCTCGATTAATAGATGAGAGGCTTGAAGAATTGGGAGGTAAAAGACTGTTATCCCGTGGAGAAGTCGATGCCGGAGGTGATATGGAGAAACAAGTCGAGGCGTGGCAGCAGATGTTGTGGCCACAGGTGTTGAGTGTCTTGGGGATTAGCGAGGAAGCAATCAAATCCTCCAAGCCAAGCGCCAGCAGACTTCAAATGGAGTTTGTACGTGAGAAAACGGATATGCCTCTTGCACGAACTTATGATGCCAGCTATGCCACGGTTGTAGTTAATAAAGAGCTTCAGGCGCTGGGAAGTGGAAGAAGCACGCGTCACATCGAAGTTTTACTGCCTGAAGGCATGAGTTATAGAGAAGGCGACCATCTCGGCGTGTTGCCTAACAATCAGAAGCAGAATGTGGATCGGATACTCCGTCGGTTCGGACTACGTGGGGATACTTCGATCCAATTAACTTCGGACGTCAGCCATCTTACACACCTACCACTGAACAGACCCGTCAAGATTCATGAGTTGCTCGCTTATTGTGTGGAATTGCAGACACCAGTCTCCAGAACACAGTTGCAGGAGTTAGCTAATCATACGATATGTCCACCTCATAAGCGTGAACTGGAAGGCATGTTGGATGAAAACAGCTACAGGGATGATATTCTTGCCAATCGAATCACCATGTTGGACCTGCTAGAAAGGTATGAGGCGTGTGAGTTGCCTTTCGAAAGGTTCCTTGAACTATTGCCTCCGCTTAAGCCCAGATATTATTCAATATCCAGCTCGCCAAGTCTGAATTCCGAGCAAGCAAGCATAACCGTATCGGTAGTAAGAGAGCCTGCATGGAGTGGCAAAGGCGAATACCAGGGAGTTGCTTCATCGTACCTCGCTGGTTGTTCATCCGGAGAAGATATTCTGATGTTTGTACGTACATCTGAATCCGAATTTCATCTGTCGGAAGAGGCTGATGTTCCGATGATCATGGTGGGACCAGGCACGGGGGTAGCACCATTCAGAGGTTTCCTCCAGGCGAGAGCTGTTATGAAACAGAGAGGTTTGTCTCTAAGTGAAGCGCATCTGTTCTTTGGGTGCAGGAATGATTCAGATTTCATATATCGTCAAGAGCTTGAACAATACGAGCGAGAAGGGATCGTTAAACTACACACTGCTTTTTCTCGTGCGGAGGGCAAGCCCAAAACGTATGTACAGCATCTAATGAAAGAGAATTCCGAACAGTTAATTCACATGCTGATAAACAAAGGAAAACTCTACGTATGCGGGGATGGAAGCCAGATGGCTCCTGCGGTAGAAGAGACTTTACAGCAAGCGTATCAGGAGGTGCAGGGAGCAACGGTGCAGCAAGCGAAGGACTGGCTCATTCAGCTTCAGGCCGAAGGACGCTACGTGCAAGACGTGTGGGCAGGTAATAAACGAACAGGTGAAACTCCTAAAACTGTGCATGAGGAGGTACATTAAGACGGAGATGACTCCAATATCTACTAATATACAGTCCTTAATATACTCAAGCTAACAAACAGCCGCTTAATCTGGAGCTTTGTCTCCAAATTAGCGGCTGTTATGATGATCTGACCGTGAGCCGTCGCTCGGTTCATTTTCTCACTCCTGAACTGTTAGCGTTTACATTAAAATTTGAAATAAAAATGATTGACAGTGCCGATCTGAGCGGGTTTAATTATATAGACCGATTGTTATAATTATTTGAAGGAAGTGGCTTTCGTTGAGTGAAAAGTCTAATGCTAGAGAGTCTATTGTCAGCACAGCAGCGAGACTGTTTTTTTCACAAGGATATCATGCGACCGGTCTGAATCAGATCATCAAAGAGAGTAGTACGCCGAAAGGGTCGTTGTATCATTATTTCCCGCAAGGCAAGGAAGAGCTCGCGCACGAGTGTATTCAAAAAGCCAATGAACATATCTTGCAGACATTTGAGAAAACATTTGCAGCCCACGACAATACGGGGGATGCCATTCAGAGATTTATTCATGATTTGGCTCATGAAACAGAAGCAGCCGGGTTTACCGGATTTCTGCCATTCAGCTTCTGGGCAGCTGTGGAGACATCGTGTATTAGTCAGCAGTTGCGTATTGCATGTCAGGGTGTATTTGCAGATTGGCAGGATGTCATTAAGAAACATCTGATTCTGGATGGCGTTGGTGAAGAGAAGGCGCGGGAGACGGCACTTCTGATCATTTCTTTGATGGAGGGAGCACTGATTATCAGCCTGACGAATCAGGATAAACAGCCTCTGCTGACGGCTGCTGAGTATTTGTCGGTTGTGACGAAGAACGCCAAACAGATTCAATAATTTATACCAAGAGACAGAGAAAAAGAAAGTTCGATACGTTTGAGGAGGATGGGATCGTGGAGGTTTCCATGAAGGCTGATTCTGCACAGAATCAACAAGAAACAAAGCAATACAAGGTATTTCCGATTTTGTTCGCGATGCTGCTGAGCGGCTTTATTGGTCTGTTTGGAGAAACGGCATTAAACGTGGCATTGACGCCACTTATGGCTCTACTGGAAGTAGGTCCTACAACGATTCAATGGTTAACTACAGGTTACTTGCTTGTGTTGGGAATCCTGGTACCGGTATCCGGTATGCTGTTGCAGTGGTTTACCACAAGACAGTTGTTTACAACATCTTTGATTTTCTCGATTGCAGGAACATTTGTTGCTGCACTTGCACCTAGCTTCGAAATTCTGTTGGTGGCACGGGTACTGCAGGCGATAGGTACAGCGCTATTGTTGCCACTGATGTTTAACACCATATTGGTTATTTTCCCGATTGAAAAACGTGGTGCTGCCATGGGATTGATTGGTCTGGTTATCATGTTTGCACCAGCAAGCGGTCCGAGTATCTCCGGTCTGATTCTGGCTAATCTGAGCTGGCATTGGATTTTCTGGATCTCCTTGCCGTTCTTCCTGATCTCACTGGTATGCGGCTTGTTGTTCTTGCCAAATATTTCGAAATTGACCAAGCCCAAAATTGACATACTGTCCATTATCCTTTCTACCCTTGGTTTTGGTGGTATCGTATACGGCTTCAGTAGTGCAGGGGGACATGGAGAAACTGGCGGAGGCTGGACGAGTCCGGTCGTTGTTGCCACTCTCGTTATTGGTGTGTTGTCCTTGCTGTTATTCAGTATCCGTCAGTTGAGAATGAAACAGCCAATGATGGATTTGCGAGCGTTCAAATATCCGATGTTTACGATTGGCTTGATCCTGATATTCATCTGTATGATGATGATGCTGTCATCCATGCTGATCCTGCCAATGTATCTGCAACAAGGTATGGCCGTTACAGCGTTAACTGCCGGACTGGTTCTATTGCCGGGTAGTTTGCTGAATGGTTTACTGTCTCCGGTCATGGGCCGACTGTTTGACAAGTTCGGTCCGAAGTGGCTTGTGATTATTGGTCTGGCTGTCGTAACGGTTGTACTCTTCATGTACACTGGAATTACACCTACAACAACACTGGCAAAAATCATTACGCTGCATGTGTTCATGATGGTCGGAATCTCGATGATTATGATGCCTGCACAAACGAATGGTCTGAACCAATTGCCACGTGAGTATTATCCTCACGGTACTGCCATCATGAATACGTTGCAACAGGTATCCGGAGCGATCGGTACGGCTGTTGCGGTAAGTATACTGAGCGCAGGACAATCCCGCTTTTTGAGCGGAGTAGCGAACCCGGAAAGTCCAGAAAATCAACTGGCAGGTTTCACGTCAGGTGTACAGAATGCGTTTGTATTTGCATTAGTTCTGTCGATTATCGGTCTGATTACTTCACTCTTCGTGAAACGGGTCAAAGTAGGATCAACGCCAGGACAACAAGGTCCTATGCATTAATCCATTAACTAACAATAATAATTAGATATTGTATAAGAGCGATGTATCCTTAACTTTAGGGACGCATCGCTTTTTTGCGTATTTATTCTATCTTTTTTGGTGTTGACGTGAAACGGGTTACAGCCTTTAGAGTAAAAATGTAGCCGGAATACAGCGGTTTAAAGAATGAATTTCAGAGCAAATACTTCATGTTCCGGCAAAATTGTATATGTTCATACTAATATAAAAGGGTAATATAGAATGTAATAGTACAATTTTTAACCAATTCGAAAACGGTTTATATTTTATTTTTAATCAAGGAGACTTCATTATGATCATTATCAATCCCATTGGCAATAACATTGAAAAGATGCTGTTGCACTACGAAAAAAACGGCCATCTCACTCTACAGGCTTCGCTTATCAGTAATCGCTCGGTTGTATATAGATTGCAAGACTATTGTCTTAAGGTATATGCTTCACGTGCAAGATTGGATGGGGAGATGGAAAGTGAGGCACTTAGGGCATTGCAGAGTAATCCTTATGCACCCAAATTGTATGCGTATTCACCAGGTGAGTACACCCTGACAGAGTGGATTGAAGCATTCAAACTGAAAGAGTACCGTGTAACCTATGGACACATTCCTCCCAACTTGATATACGATATGTTTACGACGGAACTTCAGCAGATTCATGCTGGATATTGGGACTGGGATGTCATCCGTTATGAGAATCTGCTCTGGACCAAGACAGGTGATGTGAAAAGAACGAACTTATGGTTGTGTGAGCCTGTGAACGCCAGACGTGAGAGCTTATATAACCAGGTCATTCGGAAAATTGATAACATCTACAATGGAGATCGTACCGAAATGGAGGGGATGAAACAGTACTTTTATCGTCACCAGTTGACTTCATTAGAGATCGAACAAGCTTTCAGCGATTTCAGGTCCCAACGGCCAAGACTAGCGATAGCACAATAAATCATATACTTAAAACCCCAAAGATATTAGAGAATCTTTGGGGTTTCTTTTATGATATAACATAGTCTTACTTTTGCAGAGTGTACGTTACTTCTTTACCAGGGCCAATATCTCATCCGCAACGATATCAGGGCGATATTGATGGATGTAATGATCGGTATCTTTAATGGTTACCTGTTTAGAATCATCTGACCAGGATTTGAATTCTACTTGGGATTTATCCCATTCAAGTTCACTTGCACCAAGGTAATCAGCCGTCAGTATGGTGAGTGGAAACGGTAAGGTTTGTTTGTGATCTACAACCACTTTGGCATTGGTAGCTATTTCACGTAATTCATCCAACGTGTTCACATTACCATAGTTGTGCAACAGCGCAGTTGTATCCAATCTTTTCAGATCATCGGGTACAAGTTTCAGTTCATTACGATTGGCATTAGAAGTTTTGACAACCATGTCAGATTGCATGGAGAGGCGGAATAGTCCGGTTTGGATACGGAATTTATTCGCAAAACCACCAATTGTGTCTGCCAAAGAGTCATCGTCATTCGAATAATATTCGGGGCTTCCGCCATCAATCATGACGATACCCTTGACGAGATTCGGGTATTTTTGTGCGAAACGGATGGTTTCCAGCGAGCCGAGCGAATGTCCAACTAATACATAAGGTGGCTTCTGTCCAGATACCTGCAACAACTCGTGTAATTCTTCAGCTACGGTATCGACATCACGTTTTTTATCGGTCTGATCGCTATATCCATAGCCAAATCGGTCATATACAGCGAATTTTGTGTTGGGAGCAAGCTTTTCATATAATGGATAATAATCTACATAGGGATTAGCGGTCCCCCAGCCAGAGGCGAGTACGACTGTTACATCGCCTTCTCCACCAGTATATAGATGCATATTGTCTCCATGGACTTCGTACAGCTTACCAGGGGGGACGAGTGTTTTGGCATCCTGCCTTAAACCCACTTGTTGGTAGATCACGCCAGTACCCAGAAGCAACAGAACTATCGCCAGGTCGAATATCAAAAACTTAACTAATCTTTTGCGCCATTTCTTCATGTTCTCTCACATACTCTCCATGTATTTTCTCTATCATATATGCCCAATCTTATAGGAGAGAAAACAGAGTCTTAATTCTATCTTAATTGAATTTATTTCCGATCATGGGGAATGGGCGTGTTCTAGTGAAAATTGTATATCAACGGCCAATGAATTAATATATAGCTACGATATAAGTTGAACTAAAGAATATTTACACTGCTCACTCCGATGACAGAATAACCTTCCGATCGCTGTTATCCCCAGATTTTTTTGATTCACTTTTATAAAGGTGAAAATCTGGTGATAAAGGCGAACGCTCCGCTTCTTCAGGTTATTTCTGTCCTCTACGTTCTAGTGTTAATGTGTAGTTCAACTGATATAGTTGAATATATCTTAATCAAAAGTTGAACCTAGATTGATTATATAGAACAGAAGGTATGTATAATGACAAAATACGAAAATCAGCTCCCGACATCAGCAGGCATGAACTTCAAGTCCCTGATCAGTATATTGAGAGATTCCATGCGTGGCAATGTAGAGCGGAGACCATCTGGTACGATGCCTATGGAGATATGTGAACCTGCTGAAACCTTCAGTGCATCCGATAATCCACAGGTTACATGGTTCGGTCATTCGGCCTTTTTACTCGAAATAGAAGGGCACAGGTTGCTCTTTGATCCGATGCTGGGCAATCGTCCATCACCCGTATCCTGGGTGGGTACCAAACGTTACAGCACCAATCTACCGATTCAACCGGAGGATTTCCCAACGCTGGATGCAATCATTATATCGCATGACCATTATGATCATCTGGATTATGACTCCATTCGTAGATTGAAGGATAAAACAAAGCGATTTATCGTACCGCTTGGGGTACGTCGTCGTCTGATTCAACTGGGTGTGCCTTCGGAACAGATTACCGAACATAACTGGTGGGATGAGTTATCGTTCAAAGGTTTAACATTCGCTTGCACGCCAGCAAGACATTTCTCTGGCAGAGGATTATTCGACCGTAATTCTACTTTATGGTGTTCGTGGGTTATCGCTGGACAACATACGAAGGTGTTCTTTAGTGGGGACAGCGGATACGGTCCTCATTTCAAGGAAATTGGCAGTAAATATGGTCCATTTGACCTGACCTTGATGGAATGCGGGCAATATGACGAGCGTTGGTCCAATATTCATATGATGCCGGAAGAAACGGTGCAAGCGCATTTGGATGTAGGAGGTAAGTTGCTTATCCCGATTCATTGGGCCGCATTTACGCTGGCCTATCATGCCTGGAATGAACCGGTTGAACGAATCACGAAGGCTGCACATGCTTTGAACGTTAAGATTGCAACTCCCAAAATCGGCGAGAAGGTTGTGCTTCATACGGAGCATTACCCTACACATCCATGGTGGAGACCGGAATTAGGATGAAAAAATAAAAGCGTTCAGCTCATCAAATGAGTGGACGCTTTTTCTATTACATTTTACATCAGGATTGATAGTGCACTGTAAATTAACAACATACCCATGACGATATTAACAGGACGCTCGTATCTTAATAGAAAGCTCTGGAATAACATGCCACCGAACGCCCAGGTCATATTGGCACTAATCCCGATGAAGGTGAGCAGCAAGGAAAATACAATTAATTGTACATGGGACTGCCCAAGAGGCAGAACAAAAACGGATATGGCAGTAAGCCCATACAGAATGACTTTGGGATTGATGAATTGCAGGGTGAACCCAAATAGAAATGAATAATGATTAACCTTGTTTTCTTGCGAATCTGCAGGTTTACTTCGCATAATTTTGAGAGCCAGATAGAGCATGTACACACACCCTAACACGTTTAAGACGGGTTTGATCCTAGGAATATATTGATGAAGAATAAGGTTGAAATAACTGGACAGAAACATAATTAGCAGGCAGCCGGCTGCAACTCCACTAATAAACGGAAGGGTCTTGCGGAACCCCTGATTTCTGGCATGCGTCATGGAAATGATGTTGTTGGGTCCGGGTGTAAATGAAGCGATGATTGCATAGGTCACTAAAGGTATAATGTTCATGGTTCCTCCACGTCTTCTTAGTTGTGTGATATAATGACCTGAAATGTACGTTATAACGTACGGTCTTTATTATTGTACAATATGTGCGTTATAAAGCACAATATATAAATATAAAATGAGGAGGATGGATTTTTGAAAAACATTAATAGTATTCTTGCTCAGAACCTGAAACAGCTTAGGGAACAAAGAAAACTTAGTCTGGACAAGGTCGCCGAAATGTCTGGTATTAGCAAGACCATGCTTGGTCAGATTGAACGTGGTGAATCCAATCCATCCATTGCAACCGTATGGAAGATTGCTAATGGCCTGAAAACTTCCTTTACTGCTTTGATTCACGAGCCGAAGTCAGATACAACCGTTGTAACGGGGGATGATATTCAAGTATTGATGGAGGATGAGGGAAGGGTTCGGATTTATCCGCATTTTCCTTTTGAAGAAGGACGCCGCTTTGAAATATATATGATGGAGATGGACCCCAAGTCTGAGTTGAAAGCTGAACCGCATATCGAAGGTACGGAAGAGTTTATTACGGTCTTTGAAGGTGAAGTTACGATTAGAGTAGGGGCGGAAGATTATACGGTGAGTTCAGGGGAGTCGATCCGTTTTGGAGCGGACAAGCCTCACGCCTACGTTAACTCCGGTGCTAAGACGAACAAATTCAACATGGTCATTCATTATTCGAAGTGAGATGCAAAGATCCATCTGTGAATGTAACGAACGATGAACGAATAAATGCATACATGAAAGGAATGACAATAAAGCAGCCTGATGTAATGAACTGCAACTCCCTCGTTAGTCGTGTCGTGTCTCACAAAGGGTTCAGTTCAAAACATTGGCTGCTTTATAGGTTTGTTCGCTATGGAGTCCAACGCCTATGATAGGACTCTAACTTATGGCGTTTCTTTAGCCTGACGCTGTATTTCCTTGGCTGTTAATGCTTTATCATACACTCTTACGTTATCCAGACTGCCTTTGTAGAACGGATCAGACGTATAACGACTCTTGCCTACATAAGCTTCCGTTACCTGCAGATCTTTCGGGTTAAAAGTAATCTCAGAGTTGCTTGCAACCGATGTACCATTCACATACAGAGTACCCACATCACCCTGAAGGGTTACAGCGACATGAACCCACTCTTTGGAAGGCAGCGGATTTGCTGCAATCAGGCTCTGATCCCGTCCCTCATTATGAATGGTGAATTGTAATGCCCCATTATGTTGGGAGGGAGTAAGGAACATATGCCTTGTCAAACCATTTCCAAAGTCGAAAATACGCTGCCAGGATCCGCCACCGTCCCAATTGACCCAGGCGCTAAACGTGAAATCCGTTGTATCTGTAATGAGTCCAGGTAACTGAATGTAACTGTCTGTCCCATTGAATGTAGCAGCCTGATTTTTGCCACTAGCAGCAGAACTGATCACGTTAAAGGCTTGTCCGTGATATCCGTTTTTACTGTAATCCTGTGCGACTTTGCCAATTTTCTTGTGTTCAAAAGTATACTCCCCGAGCAATGGGCTTACCGCTTGCTGTGGAATGATAACGTTAAACGTTTTGGAGCTTACCGCAGTTCCTTTACGAATCGTTGCGGTTAATTTCACTTTGGCATCTCCCTTACCGGCGCGAGGTCGCTGTACTACACCTGTAGTGGATAGAACCGAAGCATTGGAGCTTTTCCACGTAATCTCTGCATCACTTGTTCCCTTGGTAGGCAGAGATAGGTTGAAGAACACATGATCCGTACTGCTAATGCTCAGGTCCTTTTTCACCGCATCTACAATGTCCTGATCACTCCGTTCAACACTTTGACTTCCCCAGATGGCAATTCCGGAGGATGAGAGCGCGCTAAAGGTCAGAACCGTACTTTGAGATTCCGAATTCCATTCATGTGTGAAAACGCCTTTGTACTCAACGTTATTCGATGTGATCTGAACCTTGTTGTCTGCGCCAAGACTCCATGTTCCTGTCACGGTACCATGAATCTGCCCATCTGCCGTGAACTGAACGGTCTGGGATGGCTTGATGTCCGCCGTGATGTCCTTACCATGATTCACCCATTGGTACTGACCAGCGATCTCCTGAGTTGTCAGCTGCGTGGTAACTTCTCCCAAAGCCGCATAGCGATATGGAGAAACAACGGGCCAACCATCTGCATTCATATGCATCTCATGCACGCGAACTTCATGCTCTTCGCCACGCCCTGGAAAGCGGGTATGGAAGATGAGAAATTGTTTGCCAGTCTCCGGATCAACATAAGCAGAGTTATGCCCTGGCGATACATAACCGCTACCTAGGCCTGTGCCCGGATCACCGATCTGTCTCTCGAACAGGAAGTTCCCCATCAATTTGACTCCAAATGGCTCAATAGAACGATCGTCAAACAACGGTTTATCCTTGTCCGCTTTAACGTTGATCATATCGTTTCCTTCCGCATCGAGGAAAGGTCCATCCGGTGTTTGGGAGCGGGCTACGCGAATGTTGTATCCTCCATCAGCACCTAGCCCACCGTAAGACAGGTACAGATAATAATAATCAGTTTCGGGACTGTAGAGCATATAAGGGGCTTCAATACGACTATGATTGCCTCCGGTCAGCTTTTTGCCATAACCTTGATTTGGCAGTGGTTTACCTGTCGTTGCATCCATCTCCAGAATGAAAATCCCTCCTGAATACGAGCCATACACCATCCATAACTTGCCGTTTTTATCATAAAAGACATCCGGATCGACCACATTGGGATGAATCGTTGCATCGTAAATGGTACCATCCTCACTGATCTGATCCCACATGCCGGATTTCAACAGAATGCCTTGATCCTTATAAGGGCCTTCGATATTGTCTGCGACAGCAATGCCGAGCGCTGATCGCGGAGAGTCCCCTTTACAAGCATTGTAGTACATATAAAACTTGCCATCCGCCAATTGAATGACATCTGCTGCCCATAACGTATCCGTCTGCGCCCACTCCAACGCTTCAGCGAATTCCTTGGTTACATTGGGGACAACAGGGTTGTTATCTGTAACGCCGGAGGCGACCAGATCCCAGTTCAGAAAGTCTTTGGACTTAGCCACTTGCAGATGTGAACCAAAAATATAAAACGTATCATCCACCTTAATGACAGAAGGGTCATGAACGGAAACATTTTTAAATGTTGGAGCAGAATTAGCGATAGGTTTGGTGGAACTCTGCGAGTTACCCACGGTTGCCCCTGAACCATTTGCGAACACCGAGACCGGTGCCAAAGTTGTTGCAGTAAGTAAAGTGGTGCTTAGTACAGAAATGTTAAGTACGCGAACCCAATAACGTTTCATACGTTTCCCCTTTCCTATTCCCCGGAATGAAAAATCAACCGATACTTGGCAACACACGATAAAAGGTTCGGCAGACCTCCTTTGAGTATTTCATTATATCAAGCGCTTTCATTTGTTATATTATCAATTGATTTATATGTTTGTAAACCATAAATCTAATGTTTATAAGAGTAAAATGAAAAATAAATAAGAGACGGGAAGAGCCGATAAAGGTCATTACATTCAAATAAACCAGTTGTCTTTCTCAAATTTAGGATTGAAATGGGGATCGATGATGCGATATTATTACGTTTAAGAAATGTGTTTAACTATTTATCAATCATTTTATATTAATGCGAATCAAAAGCGTGAACCGACAATTCCCAACTACATAGGAGGTAAGAACATGAGCACATATCAAAATCAATTAATTGCACAATACACGTTTGAAGATACCGTTCAGATCGGGAAGGACAGCTCCGGTAAGGGCCATGATGGTATAACCAAAGGCGAGATCCCGCCTGTGATATCCGAGTTGAAAGGCAGAACGGCGGTGACTTTCAACGGGGGAGCGAATGGAACTTCTTATCTGCAATTACCCTCGAATCTGCTTCGTGATGTAAGCGATAACACGGGAATCACGATTGCCACTTGGGTGTTTCTGGGCAAGGGGTCTAATGTGTGGGAACGCATTTTTGACTTTGGTAAAGGGGAGAAGGGGCCGTATTTATTTTTGACACGTCAGCTTCTGGGTACGTTATACGCCGGAGATAATCTGGTTGTCCACCCAAGTGGAGGAGTTGCAAGTGGAGAATGGCTGCATATTGCGCTCTCCGTGGCAGGTAGCCAAGGGGGAACGTTGAGCAGTGCGGGTCCAATTGTGTATGTGAACGGGGAGAAGGCCGCAGACGGCTCGATCAGTCAGACGTCGAGCGGCAATTATGCCAAATTGCGCGAATGGTTTGATTCGTTCACCGATCCTGAGAATTATAGCCGGAATTATATTGGACGTTCCCAGTATGCACCGGATGTGGATTTTGCAGGTTCGTTATCCGACTTTCGGATCTATGGGGCAGCACTCACCATGGATGAAGTCATTGAAGTGATGTGTGAGTCACTGACAGATGAAGCGATTGTGAAGCTTGCGGCGGACAAGTACTTGTCCTTCCCCAACCGAATCATCACCAAGGATGTATCATTACCTGCAGACTTGCTGGGTGGTAAAGTGTCTGTTGAATGGAGCTCCAGTAAGCCGGAAGTCTTGTCCGAGAGCGGGGAAGTTCAGATGATCACATCAGCACAAGAGGTTACGCTCCGTGCGCTTCTGAACAGAGGTGATCGTAAGCTGAGCCAAAGCTTTGACGTGTCTGTTGTGCCAGCGCATCTCCCGCCTTACACGGTCACTATCCATGGAGATCAGAAGGTGGCGGATATCAGTGAAGTCATGTATGGACTTTTCTACGAGGATATTAACAACGCGGCAGATGGCGGAATCTATGCAGAGCTTGTTCAGAATCGATCATTTGAGTCTTTTGCATTTGATACGTACTCGCATGACTCTGGAGAATGTGGTTGTTCGACAGGTCGAAATCGTGAACCTTTGTTTGCCTGGTCAGGCGACACCGAGAAAATGCGCGTACAGCATACGGATGGACTAAACGTTCATTTTAACGTGGAAGACCCTGAAGTAAATGCTTATTATGTAACGGTTCAGGATGGGGCTACGATTCGGAATCGTGGATTCTCAGACTCCAACCAGCATTGTGCCATGTCCATCAAGCAGGGTGAATCATATGACTTTACCGTATGGGCAAAAGCAGAATTGGCAGGAACGATCACTGTTCAATTGCAGGATGGAAGTGACACTTCCATCAGTGATTCGGTAACGCTGCATGTTGAAGGCGGGAACACATGGAAGAAATACGGTTTGTCTCTGATCGGAACGGAGACTGTACTTGGTCAACTGGCACTTACGTTTGCAGGTGACATCTCCATCGATATGGTGTCCCTAGTCCCTCAGAATGTATGGGGAGCTGATCCGACAGAAGAGGGAATATCGGCTACGGCACATGCTAACTACACAGGTAACCCGAACTATCGATTGAGAAAAGATCTAATCCAGGCACTCGCAGATCTGCATCCGAAGTTCCTGCGTTTTCCGGGAGGATGTATCTCGGAGGGATCTTTTATCTGGGATAACGTATATGACTGGAAGGATTCTGTGGGTCCGGTTGAGCTCCGCAAAGAAAATTATAATGTCTGGGGTTACATGATGACGATGGGCCTCGGTTATATGGAGTACTTCCAACTGGCGGAAGATCTCAATGCCGCTCCGGTTCCAGTCATGGCTTGCGGTGTGTTGTGTCAGGCGCGCTCGGACTATGCTCACCCTGCGGGTGGCGCTTTAAGGGATTATTATATCCGCAACTTTACAGATCTGATTGACTTTGCGCTCAGTACAGACTTTGAACACAACGAATGGGCAGCGGTACGAAGCGAGATGGGACATCCTGAACCGTTTGATCTTCGTTATCTGGGCGTAGGCAATGAGAACTGGGGCACTGAATTTTTTGCCAACTTCGAAGTATTCAAACGTTCGATAGATGAGTACATGAAACAGAACTATCCTGATCATGAGCTGCACATTATCTCGACGGTTGGAGCTCAGGCGGATGATGATGCGTACCAAGAAGGATGGAAATTCCTCAGTGGGAACCTCACCGGGTCAGCTCAGGTTGCTTTTGCAGATGGTGCTGAGGTGATTGAGGAGACGGTAACCTGGTATGAGAATCAGGACAATTACATGGACACCATTGCAGATGAGCACTACTACCGATCCAATGAATATTTGCTGAATAACGTAGATCGCTACAACTACTATGACCGGGCTTATCTTGAAGATGGAAGTATCGATTGGAAAGAAACATCCAAAGTATTTGTTGGAGAATATGCTTCCACGGACAAAAACACGCTGGCAGGAGCGGTTGCAGAAGCTGCGATCATGACTGGATTTGAAAATAACGCGGACGTTGTGCGTTTGGCTGCCTATGCGCCATTGTTCAACAAAGTACTAACGGACGGTACTTACCGCTGGACGCCAGACTGCATCTGGTTTGATGATGAAACCGTGTGGTATACACCGAATTATTATGTACAGCAGCTTTTTGCAAAATATGTAGGGGATCAGGTGCTTGAGACTTCATTCTCCACCTATAGCAAAGGCAAACCGTTGAATCTCATTCCTCGTGGAGGTATCGAGATTGCAACGGGTCATGCAGACATCGTGGTGAAACGAGTTACAGTGACGTCCAATGTGGATGGCAGTTTGATGTTTGATGAAGATTTCAGGGAACGTACAGAGCCTAGTGAGGCATGGAGACAGATTCCCGGATCGGAAGGATATGCGTTAACCGCAGGAAAAGGACTCATTTTGAAGGCACAATCAAGTGGATTGAATGGATTGTATCTGCTGAATGACGAATGGACCAATTACAAAGTTCACGTTGAGGCTGAAAGAATTTCAGGTGAGGATGGTTTTTACATCGGTGTGGGACTGACGGATATCTCGCCTGAGAACAAGGATGTCATTGAGTACGCAATTAGTTACGGCGGGAACGCAACAGGCGTGAAGGTGTACAAACAAGGGATTGAGGGTTATACACTGGGAGACTATTCATCCAGCTCGGCAGCAGGTAACCTGAGAGCGGCCAACTATGAACCACTCGAGAATGGAACCGATTATACAATTACGGTTAACTATGGTGGAGATACAGGAAAGAATTTGGTTTGCTCCTATACAGACGGACGTAATACCAGCAAGGTTCTGGATTACAAGCTGGAAGCTTACAACCGGGAAGTATTCCACTCTGTTACGAAGGACGCACGGCATGTGTATGTGAAACTGGTGAATGCAGATGGTGTAGATAAATCAACCCGGATTTGCCTTCAGGATCTGAAGGTGGACGCTCCAGCCAGACTGATCACACTTACTGGAGAAGATCATTTGGTGTATATTCCGAATGTGAATCAGAAGAATGATGAGAAAGTGGTTCCCCAAGAACAGGAGATCACACTGTCGGATACATCGGTGGTCGTTAACTTAACAGCTCATTCGGTGAATGTATTAGTTGTGGATATTCTGAATTAAATTCATATCGTGAACAAGAGACCGCGTTTATCGCGGTTTTTTGGCGTTCGAAATCTGTTCATTGATGATCAAAGAACGAAAAAATGGTGCTCTCCTAAAGGAAGGCACCATTTCTTTGGGGTCTGATTATTTGCGTTTTAATAACAAAACGCCACTGATTGCTGAGGTTTTATGGCGGTAGACCACTTTGAATCCAATATCATTGTCCAGCAAACAGTTCAGTGCATTGATTAGCCGTGCACCGGGAACCAGTGTGAATGTACATGGAGACGTATTACCAATCACACGTACACTTTGGATTCTGCGCGCAGAACCAGGAACGAGCGGATTTCTTGACCAATAGATTAATACCAGATCCGGTTGCGGAACAGCATTGACACGAGCCATACTAATCATCTCTTTTCTATTAGATTCTTTATAGTAAATGACAATGTGATGTAGAAGGTGCTAGACAAAAGACGTCATGAGCAATAAATGGGGTTAACACCTTCCATTTATATCTAGTGCCTGTGGAATTCACATCAATTCATAGGTATAACAGATACTCATAAATGCATTTTCAATCCCATACATATATTCTGGAGGTGATTGGGATGAGCAAGGAACCTATGGATGAGAATAAAAAGATTGAGCAAAGAAATACCTTTCTACGGGATAATAACGGCAAAGAGATGTCTTCCAACGAAGGGGTTAAAATATCAGATGACAGCAACTCGCTAAAAGCGGGGGATCGCGGACCCACGCTGCTTGAAGATTTTCTGATGCGTGAGAAACTGTCTCACTTTGACCGGGAACGCATCCCGGAGAGAGTTGTGCATGCCCGCGGATATGGAGCTTACGGTGAATTTGAGTTATATGAATCACTGGAAGAGTTAACGATGGCTCATTTTCTTCAGGACCCCGGTGTGAAAACACCGCTGTTTGTGCGTTTTTCCGAAGTTGCCGGTTCCAAAGGGGTTAACGAGACGAATCGGGATGTACGTGGGTTCGCCGTGAAGTTTTATACTGAGGAAGGCAATTTTGACTTGGTTGGCAACAATATACCTGTTTTTTTCATTCAGGACGGAGTTAAGTTCCCGGATTTGATTCATGCGGTAAAGCCGGAACCTAACAATGAAATTCCACAGGGCTCTACTGCACACGACACCTTCTGGGATTTCATTGCGAATAACCAGGAGTCGGCTGCTATGGTCATGTGGATTATGTCGGATCGCACGATACCACGGAGTTTTCGAATGATGCAGGGATTTGGAGTACATACCTTCCGACTGGTGAACAAAGAAGGTAAATCCAGATTCGTGAAATTTCATTGGAGGCCCGTACTTGGCATGCATTCTTTTGTGTGGGATGAAGCTCAAAAGCTGGGAGGTGCGGATCCGGACTTTCATCGCAGGGATCTGTGGGAAAACATCAATGCTGGTAATTTTGCGGAGTTTGAACTCGGAATACAAGTTTTGGAGGAAGCGGATGAATTCAAGTTTGATTTTGATATTTTGGATGCAACGAAATTATGGCCTGAAGAAGACATTCCGGTGCGAATCATTGGCAAAATGACGATTAACCGCAATGTCGAAAATGTATTTGCGGAAACGGAACAGGTTGCTTTCCATCCAGGGAACATCGTACGTGGCATTGACTTTAGCAATGATCCTTTGCTTCAAGGGCGACTGTTTTCGTACACGGATACTCAATTGGCGAGGGTGGGCACAAATTATCAGGAGCTGCCGATTAATCGTCCGGTATGCCCTGTACATAACAACCAGAGAGATGGAGCCTCTCGCTATACCATTGATCAGGGGAGAGTCGCCTATCATGACAATTCGCTTGCCAATAACTCACCTTATACTGTGCCGGGAACAAAAGGGGGATTTGTGACATATCCTTCCCCAGTGCAAGGTCTTAAAGAACGGAAAACGGCACCCAGTTTCCTGGATCATTTCTCGCAAGCACGTCTATTCTGGAATAGCATGACAGGCTTGGAGAGAAGCCATATTATTCAAGCACTCACGTTTGAACTTGGGAAGGTAAAGGATGTTTCCATTCGTCAGCAGGTTGTCAATATGTTAGGTCATATCAGCACGGAGCTGGCGACTATTCTGGCCGTGGAACTCGGAGTCAATGTACCTAACGTCCCTGAATCTCCAGTGACGAAGTCGTCACCTGCGCTCAGCATGGAAAATACGGTGTTTTCTCCCAAGACATTGCGTGTCGGAGTGATTGTTGGGGAAGGGTTCGATGGCCCGAGCACACAATACATTTTGGAAGAGTTTAAGGGAGCGGGACTTCAACCGGTCATTGTACATGAAAGACAGGGTGTGGTACGTGGAACAGGGAATGTGGAGCTCAAGGTGGACGACAGCTTTTTGACCGGCTCACCCTTGGTATATGATGGTCTGTTCATTGTTGGAGGACAGCAGGAAAACGATTATGTTCAGAAATACACCCGATCCTATGCGATCGAAACGTACAATCATTTCAAACCGATCGGTGCTACACCGACGGGTGCAGCGGTGATCCAGCCGGTCGGCATTATAGGCAAACCTGGCGTCATTGTGGAACAGCAGCCTGCGGCGTTTGCAGAGCAATTCATTCAAGCGATGACCCAGCAGCGCTTTTGGGATCGGACATAGCCACGTGGGATAAACTGGACATGGGAAGTTCATGCGTCTAAACTAGATAGACCAGACACACTAAGAAGGGATGCGCCGATCCAAACCATGTTGCAGAAATTCGGGTTTACACAATATGAAAGTCAGGTATACGAGGCTATATTTGCCCAGGATGAACCGCTTGATGCCACATCGATTGTAAATTACTCCAACGTTCCCAAAGCCAAAATCTATGAAGTGCTCAATCGCCTGATCGACAAGGGAACGGTGCTGACAACGATGGATGGGAAGAAAAAACTATATATGGCTGTGGATCTTCAGTCCATTATTCATAAGATTAAAGCTGATTTTGAGAAAGATATTGAGGAATTGAAGAGTTACAAAATCAAACGTACATTCACCGATGAACATATCTGGACGTTAAAAGATGAGTCTTCCATCGCATCGAATATCGAACAGCTTATCGAGGAAGCAGATTCATCGATTCTTTTTCTGGCCTGGAATGAGCGAATGGAGAAATATCGTGAACTGCTGGAGCAGAAGGAAAAGCAGGGCGTGTACGTTGAAGTGCTTGCCGTTGGGGGAATGGAGACATCCTTAAACCGGATATACTCGTTGATTCCATTGCTTGATGCGCCAGAACCTTCACAGCTGCTTATTGTGGATCATGCGTATTTGCTGTTTGCCGGTGTGGAGCACGATTCATGGCGAGCGATCAAGACGATGTCCAAACCGATTGTCAAAGCGATGACTGATTATTTCTACCATGATGTTGCCCTTACTCAGATTACCAAAAAATACGGTGACCAACTGTTACAGGATGCTGAAATCGAGAAACTGCTCACCAGATTAATCTATTAAAACTATTCTCTTGGAGGATAGTTTTTTTGTTATATCTCTGTTTGAAAACAATCATGAAAATAACTATTGAAACTTTCATTCTTATGGGTTACTATCGTAGTTGTAACTTTTATAGGAGGATTCAAAAATGAATAAGAAAGTATATGTGCTTGCTATCGCAGCATTTGTGGTCGGAACCGTTGAACTGATCTTGGGCGGGATTCTGGACCTGATTGCTACGGATCTTCATCTTTCCCTAGCCAAAGCGGGGTATTTAATCTCTATTTTCTCACTTGTCTATGCGTTGTCTGCGCCGATTTTATTAAATTTGACGGCCAGATTCGAGCGTAAAAAGGTATATATGTGTACGCTGTTTGTTTTTCTGATCAGTAATCTGATCTCTGCATTTAGTTCCAGCTTTTATATGCTGATGGCGGGCAGAGCACTCGGAGCCGCCACGGGTTCACTTATTTTTGTGCTCTCCCTGACCCTTGCAGCACGTATTGTGGAACCACAATATAAAGGACGCGCCGTGGGGATTATTACCATGGGAGGCAGTGCATCACTTATCCTAGGTGTACCTCTTGGAATCTTTGTAGGTAACTTGGCAGGCTGGCGTGAGGTGTTTATGTTGATCGCTATTCTCACAGCAGTGGTTATGGTGGCCATCTGGATTGCGATGGATCGTGTACAGCCTATTCCTGCTGTATCCCTGAAGAAACAGCTTACGGCACTGTGGAATCCAAAAATGTTGGCAATCCATGCTACAACTTTGCTTGTGCTTGCGGGTCATTTGACTTTATATGCGTATTTCACGCCATTCTTGCAAGAAACGCTGGGTGCCAGTGCGACGATGGTCACCTTTATCTATATGATGTTTGGGATCGCCGCTGTTGCAGGGGGAGGAATCGGGGGCATGTTATCCGATCGTCTGCATCCTGCTAAAGCCATTATCATTGTGCTGATTCCCTTTATCGTGAGTATGGCTGTCATTCCGTTCAGTGTGGGATTGCCTTTGATCGCCTTCTTGTTATTGTTAAGCATCTGGAGTGCACTGAGTTGGACCGTTACGCCTGTGCAGAATAGTCTGATTATCAAAACTTCGCCGGAAACAGCCGAAACGCTAATCAGCACCAACTCAGGTATTGCACATGCAGGTATTGCACTGGGTACCTATATCGGCGGCATGGTGATCGATCATTCATCGATTCTGAACACCGGATGGGTTGGTTCTGTTCTGATTCTGCTTGGTTTGGTGACTGCCATCTATGCCATTAGCGTTAAGGAAAAAACCGTTCAGGCGGTTGCTTAGAATAAAGAAATTAGACAAAAAGCTTGAACCTCTGCATTCCCATAGTCTAATGGGTGTAGAGGTTTTTTTGCTGTTTCGCTAGAGTACGCGTCAGTAGAATAAACCATTTTCATATCGAGCAGACTTGCTTTATTCATACTAATCTATATAATTAAAAGAGTTTTTAAAAGTATTATTTAATGTTGAATTACATGATGTGTAATGAGGGAGCGGTGATCATGACTACGAAGACGGAAAAACAAAAAATGCTGGATGGCGAGCTGTACATGGCTTCGGATCTTCAATTGTCTGAGGACAGAGAGTATGCAAGGAAAATGACGCGGACGTTCAATCAAACGACGGAAACGGATGGTGAGCTTCGCACCAAGTTATTGAAGGAACTGCTGGGATCTACAGGTGAACACCTGGGCATGGAACCTAATATTCATGTGGATTATGGATATAACATTCATGTAGGCAATCATTTTTATAGCAATTTTAACTGTACGATATTAGATGTGTGTGAAGTTCGTATTGGAGACCATTGCTTAATGGGACCAGATGTACATATCTATACGGCTACTCATCCACTCCATCCGCATGAGCGCAATACGGGTGCAGAATATGGCAAGCCAGTCACGATTGGCAATAATGTATGGATTGGTGGTAGAGCCGTTATTAATCCGGGGGTTACCATTGGAGACAACGTGGTCATTGCTTCCGGGTCTGTGGTTACAAAGGATGTTCCGGATAATATGATTGTGGGCGGTAATCCTGCTAGAATTATTAGAGAGATTGAGCTTTAATTTATTTTAGATAGAAGATGGGAAGTGCTTACGAAATGATGACTGAAAAAGAAAAATCTCAATTAGGGCTCTTGTATAACGCCAATTATGATCAAGAGTTAATTGAAGAGCGTTTACATGCCAAAGGACTTTGTTACGATTATAACCAGCTCCATCCAGCCAAGATCAATGAAAGAGAAGCGTTGATCAAGAAACTGCTGGGGAAAACGACGGATCGTTTCCTGATTGAACAGCCATTTGTATGTGATTACGGCTATAATATTGAAATTGGTGAGAACTTCTACAGCAATCATAATATTGTCATGCTGGATGGAGGAAAAATCAGTTTTGGAGATAACGTTTTTGTTGCGCCCAATTGTGGATTTTATACTGCAGGCCACCCTTATGATGTTGAGCAGCGCAATGAAGGTCTGGAGATCGTTGGACCCATCACGGTGGGCAATAATGTATGGATCGGTGGCGGTGTGACAGTTCTTGCAGGTGTGACGATCGGAGATAATACGATCATCGGCGCAGGGAGCGTAGTGACCAAGAGTATACCGTCTGGTGCGATCGCTGCGGGTAATCCTTGCAGGGTCCTTCGCAAGATAACGGAAGAAGACAAAACAAAGTACAGCAGGGATGTAGTGAGGAACATCTAGTGAAGAATAAATAGTGAACAACGTGATAGTCGCTAATGGAGAATGCCCGATGTGTATCATCGGGTGTTTCTTTTTGAAAATAAAAATAAAATCCCCCAGACAGAAAACATGCCAAGGTATCGTATAACCGACACTTTTTTATGTGATATGTCTGGGGGATAGAAGAATGTATCTGTTACATTTGCTTAAAGAACCTTAACGTTGCAAACTTTTCCCGTTACTGCTGATCACTTCTTTGTACCAATGGAAGGATTTCTTGCGATAACGTTCGAGTGTTCCTGATCCATCGTCATGACGATCCACATAGATATAGCCATAACGTTTTTTCAACTGGGCAGAAGACGCACTTACAACATCAATGCAACCCCATGATGTATAACCCATAATTTCAACGCCATCTTCAATAGCTTCACCAACCTGAACCAGATGATCATTCAGATACTGGATGCGGTAGTCATCTTCAACTGTTTTCTCGCCGTCCGCACCCGTGATCAATTCATCAACAGCACCAAGACCATTTTCTACAATAAACAGTGGTTTTTGATAACGGTCATAGAACATGTTAAGCACATAACGCAATCCTTGCGGGTCAATCTGCCATCCCCATTCACTTGCTGGCAGATAAGGGTTAGGTACACCCCCAAGCAGGTTACCTTCACCTGCGATTTGTTTCTCCGGGTCTGCTGTCTGACAGATACTCATGTAATAACTGAAAGAGATAAAGTCTACTGTATTCAGTAACATTTCTTCGTCGCCAGCTTCCATCTGAATCTCGATTCCATTTTCACGGAAGTAACGTTTCATATAACCAGGGTAGCGACCTCTTACGTGTACATCGCCGAAGAAATAGTTGCTATGTTCGAATTCCATGACTTTAATCATATCGTCTGGATTTGGTGTCAGCGGGTAGGTCGGCATACTGAGCATCATACAACCAATCTGTGCCGTAGGAATGATCTCATGACAGAGCTTCACAGCGGAAGCACTGGCTACAAACTCATGATGGATCGCTTGATACAGATCTTGCTTGCTAAGCTTCTCCTTAGGCGTGTAGATACCACCGCTCATGAAGGGTGCTTCAAGAATCGAATTGATTTCGTTAAAGGTAAGCCAGTATTTCACTTTATTCTTATAACGTTTAAATACGGCAGTTACATAACGCTCATAGAATCCAACCATTTTTCGGTTAACCCAGCCGTCGTATTCTTTGGACAAGTGAAGAGGTGTCTCATAGTGGGATAGCGTAACCAGTGGTTCGATCCCGTATTTGTGACACTCGTCAAACAGATCGTCGTAGAATTGCAGACCTTCTTCATTTGGTTCCAGCTCGTCCCCTTTTGGGAAAATACGGGACCAGGCGATGGAAGTACGGAATACCTTGAAGCCCATCTCGGCAAACAGTTTCACATCTTCCTTGTAGCGATGATACAGATCTATACCGATCAGTTTCATGTTATCTTCGGTTGGTTCTTCCGTGATTGGACCCATGATGCCTTTGGGAGCTACATCCTGAGTAGATAATCCTTTGCCGCCTTGATTGTATGCACCTTCAGCCTGGTTGGCTGCAATTGCGCCACCCCACAGGAAATTTTCCGGGAATTGATAAGTATGATTACTCATGTGTATCGCTCCATTCATCAAATTGATTTTAAGATGATTCATGTATGACATAAAAAAAGCTTAAACGTTGTAACGGGTTACACGTCAAGTTTTACTTTTGACCCAGATTTGATGCATACTATTATTCTAAATAAGTTCAACTAAAATTTACACGAAAACGGAGAGGACAGAAATAACCAGAAGAAGCGAAGCGGTCGCCTTTATCCCCGGATTTTCCCGTTTAGATATGGGAATCAAAAAATCTGGGGATAACAACGATCGGAAGGTTGTTCTGTCATCGAAGTGCCAGTGTAAATAATCTTAGTTGAACTTATATAGTTCGTTAGCAAGAAGGGAGTCTCCGATGTCCAAGTTTGATGAAATTATGAAGCGGTCCGGTTACTCAAAAGCGACAGTGTCACGAGTGATTAACCATTCTCCGCATGTTAGTGATGAAGCAAGACAGATCATAACGGATATTATGAAACAGTTGAATTATATTCCCAACCGGAATGCGGTATCGTTATCTACAGGGCAAACAAAGCAGATTGGAATTGTGACCTCTACCACAGGTGAGATCATTCTTACATTCATGAATCAATTCATTGATACAGCCATGGATTTTGGGTTTCAGACGATTATCTATACATCCCGTGGAGATCCGGAGATTGAATTGCAGGCTTTCGAAGATCTGCGCAGTAAACGAGTCGATGGGCTAGTTATTATTGCTTGTGTTAATGATCCTCGGAAATTAAAGGCGTATTTGGAATACGGTCCGATTGTCTCCTGGCAGCGAATGGGGAATGACGAGATTCCGTCTGTTGCTATGGATCAGGCAGAAGGGTATAAGTTAGCTCTGGAGCATCTGGTTTCGAGAGGATACACCCGAATTGCAAATGCATTTGGCAGGGCTGAAAGTTTGAATACCCAGAGCCGCCGTGAAGCCTATGAATCTTTCATGAAGAGCAGAGGGTTGCATGTGTGGACTGAAGCGTATCAATATTCAGTATTTAGCTCGTCCGATGGCGAAGAAGCGATGCGAAGAATGGCTGAGGGGCCAGAACTTCCACAGGCCGTATTATGTTCCAATGATTATGCGGCCATCGGCATTCTGAGTGAAGCACGCAGACGGAATATTCAGGTACCGGAACAACTCGCCATTGTGGGGTTTGATGATATCGAGCTTTCCCGTGTTCTTGGAATCACGACCATACACAATCCGATTGCAGAGCAAGCCACCCAGGCTTTCCATCAATTGTGGGCGGTATTGGGTAAAACAGAGTTGAAGACAGAACAGCTAACATACCAGCTGATTGAGCGTGAGACGACTTGAATCCGTAAGACTTGATGTGGGAATCTGGTTTTATGGATTCAATAATTATTCAAATTTGAAACATCTTTGAATCGGAGTCATACGTTATACTGAATATGAGCTTCAGAACGACATATTTGTACAGAGATGTGGCGTGAGGTTTTTGTATCATGTTACAAGTTACATATTTCACAAACGATTAGCGGGAAAGGTGAGAATGGACTTTATGAAAACAGTGACAGGCCGATTCAGAATTGCGGGCATATGGGAGGGCATATCCTTACTTCTGTTGATTTTTATTGCTATGCCTCTGAAATATTTTGCAGATATCTCTTCCGCTGTAGCCGTAATGGGCATGATTCATGGTATTTTATTTCCTTTGTACCTTATTGCCCTTGTGCATTTGGCTCTGGTCAAAAAGTGGAAGATAACACGCTGGCTGATGGGTGGACTCGCCGGTCTACTGCCGTTTGGAACTTTTGTATTCGAATCTTATCTTCGGAAGAGAGATTGGAAATAAAAATCAATAAGAATAAATGAAAGCAGGCGACTAATTCAGATGTTATCCGAATTGTCGCCTGTTACTTTCTGTACAAGTTCTACTTTACTGTACCTTGCTGACGATCGGACAATAAGCTGACTCCAATATCGCCTGAGGCATTCGACACAGGTGTATACGCCGAGAAGGAAGTAACAACAACCAGGGTAGTGAACAGAAATAAGAATGATTTTTTCATACCATAACCTCTTTCATATGGGGATATATTCCATTTGATTCTAACGCACATAGGCTATACTTGAAAAGAAAAAGTTTAAATGAGCAAGCTATTGAATGATCGAAAGGGTTGAGCTTCTATGAAAGATATTCATGAGTTAACATCCATAGAAATGGTTGAAGAAGTTATTCAACAACATGAATTGGTTTTTTTGTATGTATCTCGTCCAGAGTGCAGTGTATGTCACGCTTTACTCCCCAAGATCAGGGCGTTGCTTGAACCTTATCCATCAATATACCTCGGTCACATTAATGCTAACGACGTGGAAGAAGTTGCTTCCAAGTTTCTTATTTTTACCGTTCCAACAATGATCATGCTTGTGGAGCAGAAGGAATATATTCGAGCGGATCGTTTTGTTCGCTTGGAACGTCTGGAAGAGCAGCTGCAACAGATTCACTCCATGTATATCCAGGATGAGGAATAGAAAGCTAAAGCTTCATGAACGGCGGCTCATACATGAGCCGTTTTTTTGCGCCCGCAGTGGCATATAGCTATGAATAAAGTACATGATGCCTGAACTCGCAAATTAAAGTGTTGCCATGAAAACGGTTTTATGATAATTTAAACATTATAAAAACGTTTTTATAGTAAAGGAACAAAACTTATGGCAAAGATAACGATTAAAGATGTAGCAAGGGAAGCGGGCGTATCCATATCTACGGTCTCCAACGCCTTAAATGGTGTGGATGTCTTGAACCCGGAGACAAAATCACATGTTCTTAAGGTGGCAGAGCGTTTAAATTATGTGCCCAATCTGAATGGCAAGCTGTTGAAGTCCGGTCAAACCAAAATGCTTGGTTTTTTCACTACAAGTGTATCGGGTCCGTATTTTTATAAGCTGGTTGAATCAATGTCTCGCGAATGTGATCGTCTTGGGTATGGTTTGAATGTATTTGTGACCAAGGATAAACACGTTATTATGAGTAATATTTTGGGTCGGCGGGTGGATGGTGTCATTATCTACGAAGAGCTTCGGATTGATGAGCAAGATATTATCGCCATGGAGAAAGACAAGATCAAGGCGGTTTTTCTGGATCGGGTCTATCAGAGTGATACGATGGGAAGTGTCATTTTTGACTCGTATGTGGCTGCTTATGAAGCAACCAAGTATTTAATTGGGCTGGGGCACAAGAAAATTGCTTATATTTCGGGTGTGGACACGATGTTTGACAGTGTGCAGCGTAGAGACGGCTATTTGGCTGCCTTGCATGAATACCAGCTTCCAATCGATGAAGATTACATTATACAAGGGTATTTTGAGGAGGAGAGCACGTATAGTGCGATAAAATCTTTTCTTCATTTGCACCCCGGCAAGCGGCCTGATGCATTTCTTGCAGGGAATGACTTGAGTGCAATTGGCTGTATGCATGCGTTGAAGTCTGAGGGCTTTGAAGTGCCTCAAGATGTTAGTGTCGTGGGTTTTGACGATATTGATATCGCACAGTATTTTTCTCCACCGCTTACAACGGTAAGAAATCAAATTGCAAGACAGGGTATTCTGGCAATCAATCAACTGGTGGGTATGATCAAGGAGAAAGAACAAGGGGCTGCACAGAAATTGACGGGTGAGCTGGTGGTGAGAGGTTCAAGCCATGTGAAGATCGACCGGAAAGACTACCGCACATAAGTTGACTCAGCTTCTTCTCCGGTCTTTTTTTACATAAATAAAAACAAAGGGGTTTTTTATGTTCAAAAATAAAAACGTTTTTATAAACATGTATGCATGATGGAGGGGAGTAAAAAAACGTGGATAAATTAGCCGTAGAGACTTCAACCGGTAAAAATGCGATCAGTCCCAATGGGAAGAAACCCATCGGGCAACGGATTAAAGAATTCATAGTCGATTATCGGAGACAATGGGAGATTCAATCGATGATTATCCCAGGCATTATCTTTATGATTATTTTCTGTTACATCCCGATTTACGGTTTGACAATTGCCTTCAAAAATTACACGGTCATTGATACGCTTGCTACCGCTCCTTGGGTAGGGCTCGATAATTTCAGAATCATTTTATCAGATAAATACTTCTGGGATGCAGTAGTGAATACGCTGGGGATCAGTTTTTTGAAATTAGGTATCGGGTTTGTCATTCCGATCATTCTCGCAATCATGATCTACGAGTTAAACAGCGGACGATTCAAGAAGTTTGTGCAAACGGTTTCATATTTACCTCACTTTTTGTCCTGGATCGTACTTGGGGGAATGCTGATCACCTGGTTTTCGACAACGGGCTTATTTAATCAGTTGTTACTTAGCCTGGGAGTGATCTCGCAACCGCAGAACATCTTGCTGGATGCAGGAAAGTATTGGTGGATTGCTACGTTATCGGATATTTGGAAAGAAGCAGGTTGGGGAACGATTCTGTATCTGGCGATCATGGCAAAGATTGATCCTACGTATTATGAAGCGGCCAAAATTGATGGTGCAAGCCGTCTTAGACAGATCTGGAATATCACATTGCCTAATATGAGATCCATTATCAGCCTAAATCTGATTTTAACTGTAAGCGGTTTATTAGGGTCCAATCTGGATCAGACACTGGTCCTCATGAACTCCCAGAACCGCGACAAAGCAGAAGTCATTAATTCGTACGTCTATCGTATGGGGATGTCTCAGGGCGACTTTTCATATGCAACGGCCGTTGGCTTGGGTGTCTCCATCATCTCTGTCATTCTACTCGTCACGGCAAACAAAATCACAAGCAAATTAAACGATAATCAATCTGTGTTGTAGAAGGAGGCATCCCGCGTGAATGGAAAGGTGGCAAAAGAAGATCTCGATAGTCGGATCTTTGATACCTTAAATATGATTTTGTTAATCATCTGTACGATCGTTATTCTGGTCCCGCTCTGGAATGTCATCATCTCTTCCTTTAGCTCAGGCAAAGCGTTGGCGGAAGGTGGGTTCATCTTCTGGTCACCGGAATTCTCGCTGGAGAATTACAGAGCTGTATTCAATGATCAGGGCATCTGGCAGGCCTTCTTCATATCGGTGTCCAAAACAACGATTGGCGTTGTTACACATGTGTTCTTCTGTGCCATGGTTGGTTACGGTCTGAGCAAAAAGTACATAAGAGGCCGTAAATTATACGTTGCCATGGGTGTTATTACCATGTTCTTCTCGGGCGGCATGATCCCGACATACCTGTTAATCAAATCACTTGGATTGTTAAACAGCTTCTGGGTGTACATTATTCCGGCGTTGTTCAGCTTCTATGATGTCGTAATTCTGATGAATTTCTTCCGGAATGTTCCGGATTCGCTGGAAGAATCGGCCAAGATTGACGGTGCAGGGGATTGGCATATTTTCCTGAAAATCTTCATTCCACTCTCCATGCCTGCCATGGCTACAATTGCGCTATTTAATGGGGTGGGGCAATGGAACGACTTCATGACAACCAAGTTATACATTACCGATCAGTCACTGTATCCACTTCAGATGATGTTGTATGAGATTATAGTTCAGTCCCAGACACAATCCATGCAAAATGTCGGGGGTTCGGCTGTGATAGAAACAACGACCAAAGGCGTGCAGCTAGCCACCATTGTCATTACGACACTACCTATCGTGCTGATTTATCCCATCGTTCAGAGATACTTTATCTCGGGAATGATGCTTGGAGCAGTCAAGGAATAGGAGCAACAAATACCCCATTTTGAGGAGGAACAAAAATATGTTGAAGTTGAACAAGACATCAGGCAAAAAAGGGATTAAATTGCTCGCAACACTGCTCACAGCCGTACTTATGATTACAGGTTGCAGTGGTGGATCGGGTGGCTCTAGTGAAGGGAACTGGGTATCCATTGAAGATCGTTATACGGTCGACCCGGAAAAGCCAGCTTGGCAGTTGGATAAAAAGGAAGAGGCTACCGACCTGACATGGTACGTCAATGCGGACTGGTGGAACACCGATTTTGGCAAGGACATTGTTACCAAGAAAATCAAAGAGGATCTGAACATCAATATTAAATTCATCACAGGTGATGATACCAAGTTAAACACCTTTTTCGCCGGTGGAGATATGCCTGACTTGCTGACCGTATTTGACTCCAATTCTCCTGTGGTACAAAAAGCTGCAACCTGGGCGATGCCGCTGAACGATCTGGCGGAAAAATATGATCCTTACTTCAATAAGGTAGCGGCTGCCGATACATTGAACTGGTTCCAATTGGCGGATGGTAAAACCTATGGTTACCCGAACTATTCCAATACACAGGAGGATTATGATAGCGGTAACATTCCTGCCAAAACGGCATTTATCATTCGTAAAGATGTGTACGAAGCTTTGGGTAGTCCGGTCATTGGAACGCCAGAAGAATTCCAGAATGTGATGAAACGAATTAAGCAAGAGTTCCCTGCGCTGATTCCATTCGGCTTTAATGCCGTAGGAGAAGGAACGGGTTCACTCGGAGATACGTTGCAAGACTTCATTGGTGTTCCGCTTGAGAACGAGAATGGAGAATTCTATGATCGTAATCTGGATGAAGATTACCTCACGTGGTTGAAAACATTGAACACCGTGTATAGAGACGGCAATATCAGTGATGACAGTTTTGCCGATGATGGAACCGCTTTTGAGGAAAAAGTGAAGTCCGGTAAATATGCGACCATGCTGCTTGACGGTACACCTCAACAAGGAGGAAACCTGCAAATCTACATGAGTGCCAATCCAGGCAAAGAATATGTTGCTATCGATGGACCGCAGAGTACCAAAGGTAATGCACCAACATTGAATCAATCCGGAATAACCGGGTGGATGATCAATTTCATTTCCAAGGACTGTAAAGATCCGGCCAAGGCCATTCAGATATTCACATACTTGCTGAGTGAAGAAGGACAGACGCTTATGAATTACGGGATCGAAGGGGAAACCTACCAAACCAAAGCCGACGGTAGTGTAGAATTGCTGCCAGCAGTGAAAGACATGCAACTGAATAACGCAGATCAATTCAAAAAGGATTATCGGATGGGTGAGTTTATGTTCTTCGGTCATGACCGCCACAAAGCACTCAGTGCAGATGCTTTTCCGGAAGCGATTAAACAGATGCAGGAGTGGGGCAAAGGCAAGCTGAAACCACACTTTATTCTGGAGAATATTAGCCCGGATCAAGGTACACCTGAAGCTCGTGCGTTGTCAGCAATCAATACGAAGTGGAATACAACGCTGGTCAGTATGGTACGGTCCAAGGATGATGCCTCGTATGACAATGCACTGGCTTCTTACAAGTCATTTTTAGGTGAGAACCGTTGGGAAGAGATTGTGAAGGTACGCAGTGAAAAGATGAAATTGAACAAAGAGAAACTAGGCATTCAATAATAGAAATACAAAGGAGAATCCTATGACTACATTTAAAATGTACAAATCTACGGGTGAAGAAGATTTATTTGTATCTCTATCCCAAGAGCAATTGAAACCACTAGATGCTGATAAGGAGACAACGACCATCCATCTGGATGATCAGTTAACGTATCAGGAGATGGACGGATTTGGTGCTTCTTTTACCGATTCATCTGCCTATTTGATCAACCAAATCTTGAGTGAGGAGCAGCGGGAAGAGGTTATGACCCGGCTGTTCCATCCAGAGAAAGGTATTGGGCTCTCGGTCATCCGAAATCCGATGGGAGCTTCGGACTATGCGAGAACGATATACAGTTATAACGATATGCCAGAACAGAAGGTAGACCCGAAATTAACCCAATTCAGCATTGCACATGATGAAGGGGACGTTATTCCTTTAACGCAAAAGGCGTTGGCATTGAACCCTGAAATGAAACTGTTTGCTTCACCATGGAGTGCACCGGGATGGATGAAAACGAGCGGATCGATGATTACCGGACAGTTGAAGGTTGAATGGTATCCCGTTTATGCTGAATATTTCGTGAAATACATTCAAGCGTATGGCAAGCATGGATTACCGATCCATGCCATTACACCACAGAATGAGGCGCTTTATGAACCCGGGCACTATCCTGGTATGTTGATGCCAGCCGAGGCCCAAGCAGATTTTATCAAAAACCATCTCAAACCAGCCTTTGTGCAAAACGATATTCAAACCAAAATTCTCTGTTACGATCACAACTGGGATCAACCGGACTATCCCCTGACTGTACTTGAACAAGCGGGAGAGGAAGTGGATGGCGTAGCCTGGCATTGGTACGGGGGCGATGCTTCTGCTCAAACGAAGGTTTATGAAGCTGTTGCAGGGAAAGAAGTGCATTTCACTGAAGGTTCGGGTGGAGAGTGGATTCCGCCATTTGAGCAAGCCTTCTCAAATGTGATGCGAACGGGAATTCAGATTCTTCGCAATTACAGCAAGTCCTTTGTACTTTGGAATATGGCACTTGATGAGAACAACGGGCCGACAGTTCCGGGATTTGGCCGCAGTACGTGTCGTGGGATCGTACAGGTGAATCAGCAAACAAAGGAACTTACGTATACACTTGATTATTATGCTCTGGCTCATTTCAGTGCTGTGATCCGCCCGAAGGCTGTTCGGATCGAATCAACATCCAGTGATGATGGAATTTGTTCTGTGGCTTTTAAAAATGCCGATGGTTCCGTAGCTGTAGTCCTCTTCAATGATGGGGAGAAAACGGGCAACATACAGGTTAAGCTGCGCGACGATGTATTGATGAAGTTCCAGCTGGAAAGCAAGAGTGTCTTGTCCGTATTGATCACAGATTAATAAATAGATGGAGTTATAAGTAGGCTTCATCAGAAAAGAAACCAAAAGAAGCGATATCCGGAATGTACTCGGATATCGCTTCTTTTGGTGAAATTCATCTGATTCAGGGTTATATTATACGGGTTGAATGGCGAGATGGGGTGTCCCGCTACTTTCATCAACGAACAGTATATATTGATTGCCAGCAGTCCCTGTTAAGACCAGACCGGGTTGACCTGCAACACCAGGATTGTAATATCTGAATTGTTGCAAAACGGGGAGGGAGACTGGAAGAGTAGGTTGATTAAGTGCCATTAATTGTGTAGCGGCCTTAACGCTATCTCCAGCTTCAATCACTCCGCCTACACCCAAATGGTTGACAATCGAGGAGCTGGCGTTGATTTGAAGGCTTCCTGTTATGGTCTGACTGCCATTGACGTTTAGATCGACACCAACGGTTTGATTACCATTAACTTGCAGATCTTGGTTAATGGTCTGATTACCGGTGACAAGGATGCTATCAAATGTTGGCAAAGATATCATCTCCTATATAGTATTCTTATATTCTATGAGGACAAGATCTGGAATGATCCGGGTGGCTACACATTATATACTTGGGATAAAGCCCCTTTTGCAGATAAAGAGTTAGCGAAACACTATTTCGTGCATATTGTAGGCAGAGAATGTTTTCGCATGGAACAGGAGGGTTTGTTATCCAAAAGAAGTCAAGAACGCAGGTTAAGTCCGCGAAAAAGAAACGTTCAGTTCATGATGCGAACCGGTTATTCCTGAGACAGATGAATGTGGTTCTGAACAGGAAACTCAAATCCATGCGTAAACATATGGAAGTACAGCAATTGGAACTGAATCAGCAATGGCTGAAAATGATGCAGGTGGGAAGCATACCTACCCGAGAAGTACCAAAAGTGATCTATAAGGAGTTAAATGTGCTTCTTATCACTCCTTGTAATGACCGAGAAATGTCATCACATTGCGTCCTGATTGAACAGAGTCTGAAACATCTCGTGAGAAATGTGAATGAGATTAAATATATCGAATCCGTGTCAGCCTGCTTGTCTTCTAATGATGTTGACCTAATTATGGTCATCGGAAGCGAAGAAAACTTGCCGGATGAGAATATTACAGCATTAAGGACATCAACCGTGAAGAAGGCCATCTGGTTGTCTGCCGATCAACATGTGAACCAAAGCGAAACTATTCTACCGATTTTTGATCACGTGTTTACACAACATTCAACCCAAATAAGCGATGATCAGCATCATATGGGAAGCACTGGTAGTCATGAACTGTTCATGCCGCCTGATCCACATATATTCTGTCCGCAAGCTGTTCCCTCGGAGTACGAATCGGATGTTTATATCATCGGGGATGCAGAATCGGATGGCATCGTCACCGCTGTTGCCAAATCGGGTCTTTTGGATAACAAAAAGGTTCGGGTAGATGGAAAGGGTTGGGCACAGATCGGGGATTTCAAGCCTGTTCATACGAATGAAGCTCGTCAGATGTTATATAACGGAAGTAAACTGGTTATTCATCGTGGCGAATCAATCAAAAACGTGATGGAAATTGCCGCATGTGGGACGTTTCAGCTCATAGGACCATCTGTGAATCAGAGCAACGGGATTGACCTTAGTAACTTTCAACAATACAACTCTTGTGAAGAACTCACTCTGAAGTTTGAACATTACTGGCAGAGTGTTGATGCAAGGAGACTGGCCGCTAGCCATGCTCTGGCATACATGAAATATAATCAATCCCATCTACAAAAAACATTGCGACTGCTGGATATCATTTTCATATAAATCATCCCAAAAATCACAGGAGCGTAGGCTGCATCAAGTTGCTGCATTGGAGGAGTTCTGATTGAAGGTAATTGCTCTGCATCTGCCCCAATTTCACCGGATTGAGGAGAACGACCGATGGTGGGGGGACGGTTTTACTGAATGGACCAATGTAAGAAAAGCCACGCCTTTATATTCGGGTCATCATCAGCCTAAGCAGCCGTTTCAGGGGAAATATTATGATCTTTCCGATCCAGATGTACGAAATTGGCAAGCGGAAACGGCTAAACAACATGGCATTTATGGATTTTGTTATTATCATTATTGGTTCAAAGGCAAGCGTTTGCTGGAAAAACCAGTGAATGAAATTTTGGAAAGTGGGGAGCCTGATTTTCCTTTTTGCTTGTCCTGGGCCAATGAGACATGGACAAGAAAATGGGATGGGCAAGAATCCGATGTTCTCATGGCCCAGAACTATGGGGATCGAGAGGATTGGGAAGAACATTTTAATTATCTGGTAAAAGTATTTAAGGACAAACGATATATTCGAGTGGAAGATAAGCCATTATTTCTGATCTATCGACCAGCCAGTATTCCGCAATGTGAGGAAATGATTCAGTTTTGGCGTGAATTGGCTTTGAAGCATGGCCTGAAAGGGATTCATTTTGTGCAGACCATTGGTGGATTCCCTACATTTAATGGTCAGATCTTTGATGCGAGTATGGAATTTGAACCGCATTATACGTTTGCACATGGACATATGAATGGAATCTGGATCGAAATGAATATCAAGGGACAGCAGCATATTGCTGTGAATTACGACAAGGTATGGTCCTCCATTCTCGAACGAACACCACACCGTAACGGAGAAATTGTTTATCCAGGTGCTTTTGTCAATTGGGATAATACACCGCGGAGAGGTGTTGACGGACAGAGTACGCTCGGGGCCACCCCAGAGAAGTTTGGGCTGTATCTGTCCAGACAGATGGAACGAGCGAGGACGCTGTACAAAAGTGAATATCTTTTTGTTAATGCCTGGAATGAGTGGGCGGAAGGGGCATATCTTGAGCCGGATCAAAACTATGGTTATGCTTATTTGAGAGAACTCAAGAAAGTAACTCAGCATGAATCGAACAGAAACAAGTCTATAGGAGGGAGTTCCGAATGAGGGAACTCTCTCTTTGCTTTGAGTTTATTTATAGACCATGTTTCGTTGTAAGTCCCGTTTGTTGTTTGCGGTACTCCGTTGGAGTTAACCCTGTATGCTTTTTGAACTGTCTGGAGAAATAATACAAATCACTGAAACCGAGATGCTCGGCGATGGTGGTTATTGTGTTCGGGGTGCAGGCCAGCAACTCCTTGGCCTTATCGATTTTTTTGCCAGTAATATAGAGGATCGGAGGAACACCGATCTGCTGCTTGAAGAATCGAATGAAATAATTCGGATGCATGTAGGCGATCTGGGCCAGATCCTGAACCGAAATATTCTCTTCGATGTTGGAATCAATATAAGCCAGAATGGTGGACAGTTTCTCCATGACAGGCACGTTAATAAAAGAGATCTGATCCAGATCCAGATTCATTATATAGTGGGACAGTAGCTCGGTTAGTTTGCTCTTGGCCATCATATGGCCATAGACTTCATCGGATTTTGCATATGTAAGGATACTGCTGAAGATTGCTTGAATCAACTCAGGTTGATCTATCGTACAGATGTGTGGGAATTTCAGAATTTGGAACAGATTGATTCCCCCAACCTTTGCGCTAAAGTGACACCAATATTTGAGAAAAGGACGGTCATTAATGGCAGAGTAGGACTGTTGGATCCCCTCTGGCATTAAAATAAGTTGATTAGGTGCAGGGTAATACTCCTCATCCCCAATTTTGAGCCAACCTTCACCTTCGCATATGAAATAAAACTTGCTGTAATCGGGCGTGTAATCCAGATCCCGCCAATCCGTATCGCACCGATTGTAATTGACCATGAATAATTCGACTTGGAGATTGGACAGGTAGTTCGTAAGCAAAGTTTGATGATTCATACTTTTCATCTCCATACAAGGTTATTATTGTCCATCTAAAAGTTAGTGTTCTGCATGTCTATCTTTCAGCCGTAGCACTACAATACAACTACAGACAATAACAGAAGGGATGAGAACATCTCATGGACAAAAACGAATATTTGCAACATATTGAAGCAACGATTGAGAGCGGTAATTTCAAGGACAACTGGAGTTCGCTTAGCACCTTCCAAGTACCCGAATGGTACCCAAAAGCGAAATTCGGCATATTCATTCACTGGGGGCTATATTCTGTACCAGCCTATGATAGCGAATGGTATTCGCGAAATATGTACATACAAGGGACCAAAGCTTATGAACATCACCTTGAGGTGTATGGACCTCATAAGGACTTTGGATATAAAGACTTCATTCCGATGTTTCGTGCAGAGAAGTTCGATGCAGACGAATGGGCAACGTTATTCAAACAGGCTGGAGCCAGATATGTTATGCCTGTGGCTGAGCACCATGATGGTTTTCAGATGTACAAAAGCTCTATCTCTCACTATAACACATATGAAATGGGCCCCAAACGGGATCTTCTCGGTGAGATGAAGGTTGCATACGAGAAGCAGGGGCTGACATTATGCGTGTCGTCTCACCGCGCCGAGCACTGGTTCTTCATGTCTCACGGGAAGGAGTTTGATTCAGATATTAAGGAACCTCTGGAGCGTGGGGATTTCTATTGGCCTGCCATGCCTGAACCCAAGGATCACTTCGACTTGTATGACTCACCTCCAACCGAGGAGTATCTGGAGGACTGGTTGATTCGCTGCTGTGAACTGGTCGATCAATATCAGCCAAAGGTCTTTTATTTTGATTGGTGGATTCAAACGGTTGCGTTCAAACCCTATCTTAAAAAATTTGCTGCCTATTATTATAACAAAGGCGAAGAATGGGGCGTGCCTGTAGCTATCAATTATAAACATGAGGCCTACATGTTTGGTAGTGCCGTTCCGGATGTGGAGCGGGGACAGTTCGCTGAGCTTAAGCCCTATTTTTGGCAAACGGATACAGCTGTTGCTAAAAACTCATGGTGTTATACGGAAAATAATAACTATAAAACGGCTGAAGAGATCATTCGGGATCTCGTCGATATTGTAAGCAAAAACGGAAATTTACTGCTGAACATTGGACCCAAAGCAGACGGCAGCATACCGGAAGAAGATCGTGAGATTTTGCTGAGCATTGGCAAGTGGCTGGAAGTGAATGGGGAAGCGATCTATGACACGTCATTCTGGCGTACGTTTGGCGAGGGTCCGACAGAGGTGAAGGAAGGGCAATTCACGGATGGGGATACGAAGATATTTACGAGTGAAGATATACGGTTTACGTTAAAAGAAAGCGATCTGTATGCCACGGTTCTTGCCTATCCAGATAACGGGGTGGTGCAGATTAAATCCCTGAAGGAAAATTCTCACCATTTTCAAGGGGGCATTCAAGATATTCAGGTACTTGGTTACGAGGAACAACCGAAATGGGAGAGAACAGCGGACGCACTGATGATCACAACGACAACTGTGAAAAGTAATGCGCCTATTGTTTTCAAAATTAAATTGGACTAATCAACAAAGATAAATTAAATACTGTAAATATAAAAAGGGCGCATCTAGGAGTATTGTACTCATCGGATAGCGCTCTTTTGGTTGGGTTATACATAAGGCTGACTTCCATGCAAAATCCTCTTCATGATAATGGAGGCTCCTCCAAGCTGAAAACTGTAATTCGGAAATTTACTTATATAATAATCACGAAATTCTTGCTTGCTAATATACTGATATCATCAAACCAGTGATGTTCGCCTGTAATGGATTGATTGAGACTCACTAAGGAGGATCTGCAAAAAAGATGAAACCAAAGAAACGCATCAGATATGGTTGGAGCGGATTTAAGAAAAAAAAAGCTGAGGACTGTGACCATCCCCAAGAGCAGCACAAAGAACACCATCACGAGCACCATCATAACCACCACAATCATCATCACAATAACCACCATCATAAGTGTTTTGACAAAGAAGCCGAATTCCTTCTCAAATTAATTGGTGAGTTGAAGGGAGCAATTGTACAGGTTTTTGCCAATCCCACGCCTCACAATGTTTCACTTCTGATTGAGGTACTGCGTAAATTACTGGCTCTGGTTCATTGCTCGGATTTGAAAAAGGGAACCAAGGCAGATCTCGAAGCGATCTTGGAGCTTACCATTGTATCTGCAGAGGCCGTTCCATTTTCTCCGATCAGTGTGGGAACCAATTTGCAGCAATTGCTGGATGTGCTCCTATCTGTCATTTTACAGGGGAATATCGATTCGGCTGAGAAAGATCAACTGGTCATTTTGATCCGGGCGACCGAATTGGCTATCACAACAGGGCTTAGAAACATAGGCAGTCAAGGTCCGGCAGGACCTGCAGGACCAGCGGGTCCTCAGGGCGTACCTGGTCCACAAGGCCCGGCTGGCGCTGCTGGTTCTCAGGGTGGTGTAGGTCCAGCTGGTACACCGGGAGCTGCTGGTGCCCAGGGACCAGCAGGTGCGACAGGTGTTACTGGAGCAACGGGTGCGGCAGGCCCAGCAGGTGGCGCAACAGGAGCGACAGGTGTAACGGGGAGTACAGGAGCTGTTGGGGCAGCGGGCGTTACAGGAGCAACAGGTGATCCTGGCGTAGCAGGAGCCACCGGAGTCACCGGGGCTACCGGGGCAGCTGGACTTGCGGGAGTCACAGGGGCTACCGGGGCAACGGGTGTGACAGGAGATACGGGTGCAGCGGGAATTGCAGGGGTAACCGGGGCTACCGGCGCAACTGGGATTGCGGGAGTAACTGGCAGCACCGGTGTTACTGGGGCTACGGGTTCTGGCGCCATCATACCGTTTGCTTCTGGCGGGCCTGCCATATTAACAACGATTCTTGGTGGACTGGTGGGAACGACAAGCCTTATCGGTTTCGGCAGCTCTGCAACAGGAGTCAGCATTCTGGGTGGCACGATTGATTTAACGGGAACGATTGTCGGACCACTCATTAACTTTGCATTCTCTGTCCCACGGGATGGCGTTATAACTTCGATTGCTGCCTATTTCAGTACCACAGCAGCCTTGGCCTTAGTTGGTTCAACGGTGACCATCACTGCGCAATTATTCAGTTCACCTACTCCTGATAATGCATTTACTGCGGTTCCGGGGGCGGTTGTTACACTGGCACCTCCACTCACCGGTATTATTGCATTGGGTAGTATCTCCAATGGCATAACAACCGGATTAACTATACCTGTGACTGCACAGACACGTCTGCTGCTGGTGTTCTCGGCAACGGCAGCCGGACTCACACTTGTGAATACGGTTGTCGGGTATGCAAGTGGCGGCGTGAACATTACATGATGAGATATAAATTTTGAGATGAACGACATGAGAGTTCTCATGTCGTTCTTTTTCTTGATTTGAAATTTTGAGTGTCAGGTCTTGGTTATATAGAACTACTACAAACTATTATTCATCAAAATAATGCATAAATACGAAAAATAAGCTGAAATACGTAAGCGACATCAGACACATAAAAGCATTAAATAGACTTATTTTCTATATTTTTCAATATAGTGCTTGTGTATATCGAATAATGACTTTATACTATACCAATAAAATCCAATTAAATTCCTAATCGACTATTATATGTAATTAAAATGTTTAAGCACTCACTCGAATCACGATCGAAAGTCATATCCACCACTCCTTAGCAAGCGTTCTGCTAACGCTCCAGATTACCCTTCCACATGAATGCTTATAGACATTCACTCTCATTGCATTATTCAAACACCCAAACTATTCACTCACATGGTTTAATCTGATTCATTCAATCTCCTAAACTTCCAAGTAAAAAATCATAGACTGATCTGTTATCTCTTCTGACTCATATTGTTCCCTAACCAGACCTGTAAAGGAGGTGAGGCTTTATGTGAAATCCAGGGTATCTATTTCGTACGCAATAAAGGTAATTTACCGTTTCATTCTGCAGAGAAGGGCATATGTACCAGACTAAATTAAAAAACCGGGTAAAAGGAGTGGAAAAGTTTGATAAAGATTAATCGGTTACGCAAGCCCATCTCCATGGGGCTCTCGCTTCTCCTTGCATTTTCGATCATTCATCCGGTTTCAGCTGAAAACTCCACATCATCCAAATTGGATATGAAATCTGGACTTGCCAAAGTTACGGAGTCCAAAGTAAACGCCAAGCTGACCAAAGAATTTGATGGTAGTGAATATGTGACCTATCTGGTGAAAATGAAGGAACAGGTGGATACAGCAGCAGTCTCCAAACAGGCCCTTGAAAAGGCGACCATCGCCAAACAAACGGCTTCAGCCACAAAGCTGTCCGTTCGTAATTCGGTTGTCAGCTCTCTGCGAGAAACGGCCTCGCGTACACAATATCCATTGGAAACTTATCTGGAAAAGGAAGTTGACCTGGGTAAGGTCAAAGAATATAAAAGCTATTTTATCGTAAATTCACTGGCAGTAACGAGTACCAAAGAAGTCATGGAACAGATTGCGCTGCTGCCTGAGGTGGAGAAGATTCTACCGAATGAGACGAGATACTTACAGAAAGCCGAAGTGAGTAAAGAACCGGCGAATGCGGCACCAGGCAAAGATGCTGTCCAAACGCCAGCTAAAGACTCTTCAGTCGGTGTCAAAGACAAAGACAAAGAGCCTGCTGCAAAGGACAAGCTTGCGACAGAGAACGTGGAATGGAACCTGGATTACATCAATGCGCCTGCCGTGTGGGATCGGGGCATCGATGGAACAGGGATTGTTGTTGCCAATCTGGACAGCGGTGTGGATTATACCCACCCGGCGCTTCGCAGCAAATGGCGGGGACTGGATGCTTCGGGCAATATCGTTGATCCCGAACTGAGCTGGTATGATCCGCACAGTAATGCTTCCCTCCCTGCGGACGGAGACGGGCATGGTACGCACACGATGGGTACGATGGTTGGCTCCGAAGCAGATGGTACCAACCAGATCGGGGTTGCTCCCGGTGCGAAGTGGATTGGTGTACGGATATTCAATCCGGAAACAACAGATGCCATTATTCTGGATGGCGGACAATGGTTGATCGCTCCGGTGGATGCGGAAGGCAATCTGCATCCTGAACTTGCACCGGATGTTGTTAACAACTCGTGGGGCGGAGGCGCAGGATTGGATGAATGGTTCCGTCCTATGGTCCAAGCTTGGCGTGATGCTCAGATTTTCCCGGAATTCTCCGCAGGAAATGTGAGACTGGGTAACCCGGGCGGACCTGGTTCTGTTGCTAACCCAGCCAACTATCCTGAAAGTTTTGCTACAGGAGCAACCGATATCAACGGAAATCTGGCTTCGTTCTCCCTGCTGGGCCCATCCCCGTATGGTGAGATCAAACCGGAAGTATCTGCACCTGGTGTGAATATCCGTTCATCAGTTCCGGGCGGAGTATATGAGGGAGGCTGGAACGGAACATCCATGGCAGGCCCACATACAACTGCACTTGCTGCACTGCTGCTTCAGGCCAATCATTCCCTTACGGTGGATCAGCTGGAGCAGATCATTACAGATACAGCCACGCCGAGAACGGATAGTCAGTATCCGACATCTCCTAATAACGGCTACGGTCACGGCATTATTAATGCCCTTGATGCTGTGGGGTCTGTACTCGAAGGAATTGGCACGGTATCCGGCAGAGTGGTTACGGCCGGAGATGATCTGGAAGAGCCAGTACTGGCACATACCCCTGTTAATTCTGCCTTTACAGGCATTGATATACCACTAACGGCTCATGTGACAGATAACGTCGCAGTAGTCTCCGTCGAGGCTTTTGCCAAAACGACAGGCACCAACCAGTACGTTTATCTACCGATGAACCGGATTGCTGGAGATAACAAAGATGGGACGTATACAGCGACAATCCCTGCTTTTCTTATTGAACCGCAAGGTGTGGAGTATTATATCCGTGTGAACGACTACGGTAACAACGGATTCGAAAGTCAGGTATACAAAGTGGCTGTGTCCAATGGTGTTCAGCCAGGATACCTTCAGGATTTTGAAGAAGATCAGCTTGGATTCACGACTGGCGGAACCGGAAGTACCTGGGTATGGGGAGCACCAAGCAGTGGTCCTGGAAGTGCCTACTCCGGTGACAAGGTGATTGCAACCAATCTGCAAGGAACTTATGTGGCGAATAGCAATGCATATCTGCTTGCGCCGCCAATTGATCTCACCGAGAGTCCGGAAGGGGCATTGTTATCCTTCAAGCACTGGTATGACTTGGAGAATAACATCGACTTCGGCAAGGTATACATCGCTTCCGAGGATAGCGATTATGTGTTCCAAGAACTGTTAACCTTCACGGGTACAGGTGGCAATTGGAAGACACAATATGTGGATCTTCGCGAATACGCGGGACAGCAGGTGTTCATCAAATTCAATCTGACGAGCGATAATTCATTGCAAAAGGCTGGCTGGTACATTGATGATTTCGCTGTAGAAGAACTGGATGAGATTGCTCCGGGTGCTCCTGCCGGATTGTCTGCGACGGCCGATATTCTTGGTAATGTAGCCTTGAGCTGGACGGGTCCGAGCGATGAGGATCTCGAATCCTATATCGTATATCGCTCCACAACCGCAGGTGCAGGTTATGAATCCATTGGAACTGCAACAGGAACAACGTTTACAGATACGGCTACGGTGACAGATTCGACGTATTATTATACCGTTGCCGCACTTGATTATAGTGGCAATGAAAGCGACAAATCGAATGAGGTCTCCATTACAGTAGAGGTGCCTCAGGATATCTACATCGATCATTTCGATGGCAGTGATGATAATGGCTGGACTCATTCAGGAACCAAAGATGAGTGGGAACGCGGTATTCCGGTAACGGGACCTGCCAGCGCGGTTTCTCCACCGAATGTCTGGGCGACTGATCTCGACAATACGTACGAGAGTGGCTCCAACTATTCACTCGTATCTCCGGTCATTGATTTGACGGATGTGTCCGAAGGAACACTTACGTTTAATCATTGGTACGAGATTGAGAGTGGATACGATTACGGGTATGTGGAAGTCACCAAGGATGGTGGAACCACATGGTCAGAACTGGACAAATTCTCACATAGTACCAACGGTAAACAATGGACACCTGTATTTTATGATCTGGATGCACTTACCGGTAATGAAGTTCAATTCCGGTTCCGCCTGACCTCAGATAACAGTGTTGTGAAGACAGGCTGGTTCATTGATGATTTCCGTGTACTGGGAGTTGCTGCAGAGACGGTAACGGAGGACAGTGCGGTTGTGCTTAACAATGACAAACCAAAACCGTCCTATGATAATCCATGGTACAAAATTTCGCGGACAGACAAAGCGGAATTTAACAAAACGAAACAGCAACAACCTGAAGTTGAAAAACCAGGAACAGGTTCGGTTAATCCACAAAGCCTGCCTGCAAGTGCAACGGTTACCGTACTGGAAACCGGACGTTCGGTGAAGACAGATCCAGCTACAGGCAAGTATAACTTCACACACGTAGCAGGTGATTACACGTTAAAAGCTGAAGCATATGGATATTATCCTCGAACTCAGCAGGTGACGATTACAGATGGCAATGGAGCCAAAGCCAACTTTAATCTGGAAGCAATTCCGCATGGGCAGATTGAAGGTGTAGTAACGGATGAGCGGACAGGACAACCACTGGCTGATGCTTCCGTTCTCGTGGTGGAAGATGCGAATGTAGGTGAAGTTCGCACAGGTTCAGATGGCAGCTTCGATATTCAGGTATTGGAAGGAAGTTATACCCTATCCATCCGGGCTGCAGATTATTACAGTAAAACCGTTACTGTGACAGTCCCTGGTAATGGTACGGCTGAGGCAAATGTTGCCTTAAAACCATTCATCGGTTTCCCTGGGGAAATTGCTTATGATGATGGAACAGCAGAGAACGCACGAGCTTTTAATGCTGCGGATAACGCTTGGGCAGTTCGAATGACACCAGAGCTGGAGACCGCTCAACTGACAGGTGCATCGTTCCGATTCTGGAACACCGAATGGCCTGTACCTGGAGGCACAGCGTTCCAATATGCCGTATATGATGCATCGGGTGCGGGCGGAGCTCCGGGACGGCAACTGGCTGGACCATTTGACGGTACTGCACTTCGTAACGATCAATGGACAACCGTTGAATTCCCAGAACCGGTCATTGTAACGGGTGATTTCTATATCGTGTATGTACAGAGTTTAGCTGGAACTAGCGCTCCGGGACTCGCTACCGATGAGGATGGTCCAAATGCAGGTCGAAGCTGGCAGCGTGTAAGCGGAGCATGGAGTACTTCACCGGTAGAAGAAGGCAATTACATGATTCGTGCAGTCGTGAGATATCCGGTAAATGCACCTGTGCTCACAGTACCTGCAAACACGTATACGAATCAATCGACCTTCACTGTGTCGGGAACGTCTCCGGCATCTGGAGCTCAGATCAAGATCTACAACGGCAAGGATCTGGCTGGCACCACAACGGTGGCAAATGGGAAGTTCTCATACGGTGTGAAGCTCCGTTCTGGCATTAATGCGATTACTGCGGAGGCAGTGGTAGACGGTAAAACAACGGACCGTTCACTCCCCGTAGTCATTATTCTGGATCAGACCAAACCACAATTGACGATTCTCACGCCAGCTCAAGGGGATCGCATCAATGCAGAAGTGGTTCACGTAACGGGTAATGTCGTGGAACAATTCCTCGATAAGGTAACCGTTAACGGACAAACCGTACAAGTGGGTAAAGACAGAAGTTTCAGTCACCGTGTATTGGTCAATGAAGGCGAGAACACAATAACCATTACAGCAACCGATATCGCTGGTAACAAAACAACCGTAACCCGCACCGTCTATGTGGAAACGGCGTTGCCAGAACTTACGAATATTACTCCGGCTGAAGATGTTCGAATCACATCAGGGGAGAGTGTTACCGTTTCATTTGATAGTAAACCTGGTCTGCAAGCATCTTTCCGTATTCAGTTACCTTTGAATCTGAATGCCCAAGGGGCAGGAGAGATTCCATTGGTGGAGACTGAACCTGGTCGTTATACGGGTACGTACACAACACCTTCATCCCTTGTTCTGGATGGTGGAGTCATTGTGATTCGCGCTCAGGATGCAGCAGGCAACAAAGTAGAGGCGGAAGCAGCTGGACGATTGTTCGTCAGCGCAGCACAAGAACAATCCGTTCCAGAACCAGATTCGAGCCCTGAAGAGAATGGAACGGAAGTGAGTCCACCGTCCGCTGAGGGTCTGCAACCTTAATTATGCAAAGTATGACTTGGATGATAACTGCGTTTTGACCATCTAAGCAAGAAGCCGATAAGCCGAGGTATCAGGGCTTGTCGGCTTTTTGTTGTCTCGATTCATAACTGACGCCTAAGATTAATGAAGCATCCATCGGGATGCTTTTTCTTTTGCTCTCATATGACAGCAGGTGAGTTGTCTCCTTTCTTCACATTAATGATATAACATGATATATTAGGATGTAGAACATGAGAAGTATGGGTATTTATGGAGGTGCTTGTATTGGGGAAAGATTCGGCATCCAAGCCGATGTATGAACAGATCTTTGAATCCTTGCGTGAACGGATACAGCTTCATCAATATCAAGTGGGTGAGCGTGTTCCTTCGGAAAAGGAATTATGTGATGAATTCGGAGTGAGCCGGATTACAACTAAAAAAGCACTTGAGATGCTGGCGAGTGAACAATTAATTGTTCGTCAGCCGGGACGGGGTTCTTTTGTAGCCGACACAGCAGAAATGTTACAAGAAAGATCTAACAGACCTGCTCCGCTTGCTTCGGTTAAAGATCCAGAGAAGAAGCTGCTCATTGGTCTGGTCATTACTAATTTCAGTGATATGTATGGTACAGAACTGTTATATGGTATGGAAGAAGCTTCGCGAGAGCATGATTGTTTTCTCGTACTTAGACGTTCCTTCGGGATTCCCGAGCAGGAGGAACAGAGCATTCAGGAACTGCTGGAACTGGGTGTGGATGGATTGATTATTTTCCCGGCACAGGGTGAATATTTCAGCGATGAGATTTTAAAACTGGTCGTTAACAAATTCCCGTTTGTCCTGATTGACCGGTACTTGAAAGGCATTCCAGCTTCATCTGTCAGTACGGATAATGTAGGCGCGGCGCGAGAAGGGATGAATTATTTGTTCGATCTCGGTCACCGACACATCGCTTTTCTGACGCAGCCTCCGGCGAACACTACACCCATTGAAGAACGAATTGAAGGCATTATTGAGGCTCACAATGATCAAGGAGTTCTGGTGAACAGGGAACTGTGGTTAGAATCTTTTCTTTCGACACTGCCAAGTGTGTTTGATCCTCAAGTCGAGGTCCGTGATGTGGAGACATTGGTGGAACATTTACAGAAATACCCCCAGATTACTGCACTCTTTGCTGCGGAGTATCATATTGCTTTACTTGCAGAACAGGCAGCGGATCGGCTTGGTCTGAGAATCCCGGAAGATATGTCCATCATTTGCTTTGACAGTCCAAACGCTGCCGAAGGAAGCCGTGTAACCCATATGAGACAAAGCCAGTTTGATATGGGAAAACAGGCATTCGAGATGGTGCTTCAAAGTATGCAGAACAACGAAATGACAGTGAACAGGGTTGTTTTGCCTGCCCGATTGGTGAAGGGGAAGTCAACGAGTATGGTGAAACAAAAGGGTTAATTATAACAACTTAATATTCATTGTGTTCAATCAGGGGCTTCGTATAAACGAGGCCTCTTTTTGGTGCGGATAAAATGGGGAGAATTGCTTTAAATGGTATATTATTTGGTGTCTTCAAATTAAAATAACATGCTAATATACAAATAAATATATTGACATAACATTATATTCGTTTTAGGATGATGAAAGCGGTTAACAAACTGGATTAAATAGGAGGACAACATGCTGACACCCAGAGATGATCAAGAAATTTCTCCCTCGATATACGACATGATTGATCAGGTTAACAAACGTATGCCGGACCATCCGGAACTCAACCAAATGTTTAAAAATTGTTTTACCAATACGATGGCAACCACAATTCAGCGCAAAGAAGATGGAACAACTTTTGTGATTACGGGAGATATCCCTGCCATGTGGTTACGTGATTCTGCCGCTCAGGTCAGACCTTATCTGCTTCTCGCTTCAGAGGATGAAGATATCGCTGACATGATCGCTGGACTGGTTGAACGTCAACTGAAATATATTCTCCTGGACCCGTATGCAAACGCTTTTAATGAGACGGAGAGTGGAAAAGGACATCAGGAAGACCTGACGCAGATGAATGATTGGATCTGGGAACGGAAGTATGAGATCGACTCACTGGCTTATCCGATTCAGCTCAGTTATCTCTTGTGGAAGAACACGGGAAGAACAACTCAATTCAATGATACGTTCCGTAAAGCATCCCAGATCATCATGCAGTTATGGCAAGTGGAACAGCATCATGAGACGAAATCACCCTACACATTCCAACGTCTGGATGCTCCCGAAACCGATACGCTCACCCGAGAGGGACGAGGTACTGAAACAGTCTATACAGGCATGACCTGGTCGGGATTCCGTCCCAGCGACGATCGCTGTGAATATGGTTATCTGATTCCATCCAATATGTTCGCCGTTGTGGCGCTTCGATATCTACAGGAAATTGCTGAAGTGGTGTTCGAGAATGAAACGCTGGCAGCGACTGCTCAGCAGTTGGAGGAACAGATCAACAAAGGTATTCAGGATTATGGCACCGTTGAACATCCGGAATATGGAACCATATATGCATACGAAACGGATGGGAAAGGCAATCACAATCTGATGGATGATGCCAATGTGCCGAGCCTGCTGTCTTTACCTTATCTCGGATATGTGGAGGAGAACGACGAGGTGTATCAGAATACACGCCGTTTCATTCTTTCCTCGCACAACCCGTATTTTTATGAGGGAACAGCAGCAGCGGGAATCGGTAGTCCGCATACACCGGAAGGGTACATCTGGCATATCGCTTTATCGATGCAGGGGCTGACTACAGAGGATCGCAATGAAAAACTACGATTGCTTCAGCTCATCCATAAGACGGATGCGGATACCGGACTGACCCATGAAGGTTTTTCGGCCAACAATCCACATGAATATACACGTCCATGGTTTTCATGGTCCAACATGCTCTTTAGTGAACTGATTATGGATTATTGCGGATTCCGCGTACAGAAATAGATAGGGAAGCAAGAGATAACCTGCGAGTACATCATAACGTTCGGAGTTCGTTAAATTCCGACAAGAGGAGAGCGAATCATGAGAAAAATATCATTGAAAATGCCGGTAGCAGCAGTTATGACATCCTTGCTCATTCTTACTACAGCCTGTTCGGGCGGAAGCTCAAGCACAGGCACAACCAGTGATGGCAAGAAGGAAGTAACTGTATCGTTCCGTTCTTCAGGATCTGAAGATACACTTACGAAATTCTTCCAATCAGGCTTGGTGGATCAATTCGAGAAAGAAAACCCGGATATCAAAATCAACATTGCGCCTGTACTGGCAAGTGAAGGCGATTATACGTCCAAAATGGTTCTGCAAATGAAATCCCCGGATACGGCACCGGATGTCATTGCTGAAGATACATCCATCATCAAATCCGATGCTGCTGCGGGATATCTGGAGCCGCTGGATACACAGGTTCAGGGATGGCCCGATTGGGAAGAACACATCATCGACAACCTGAAGGCAGGGGTTACCGGAGAAGACGGCAAAGTGTACGGCGTTCCGGCTACCTCGGATACACGCGGAATCTGGTACAACAAGGAACTGTTTCAACAGGCAGGACTTGAAGTTCCGTTCAAACCTGCAAGCTGGGCAGAAGTGCTCGAAGCAGCACGTACGATCAAGCAAAAACTGCCGGGTGTGACACCACTTAATATGATCGTGGGCAAAGCAAACGGTGAAGGTGTCACCATGCAAACACTGGAAATGCTGCTCTATGGTACGGCGGACACGCTGTATAACGACACCAGCAAGAAATGGGTCGTGAACAGCCCGGGGCTGCTGGATTCCTTCAAATTCATAGATCAAGTGTTTAACACGGATAAAACAGGTCCAACCATGCAGGTTGCCCTGAATGGACAAGCTGGCAGTATTGCATTCCAGCAACAGTTCCCGCAAGACAAACTGGCGATGGCTGTAGATGGTAGCTGGGCAGGTTCGACATGGGCCGAGAACGGTACTGCTCCAATCGCCAACGTTGAAGAAAAAATAGGTTTTGCACCATTCCCAACACAAAACGGGGAAGAACCTGGAGCAACTACGATGTCTGGAGGATGGGCTTGGTCTGTTCCTGCACAGGCGAAGAACAAGGAAGCAGCTTGGAAATTTATCGAGTTTCTGATGAATAAGGAAAATGCGACTGCACGCGTAGTAGCGGAAGGTAGCCTCAGCCCACGTAATGATTCCACAGAAGTTGACGGTTATACGGATCGTCCTTATACCAAAGAAGCACAGGAACTCTTGAATGTGGCCCACTTCCGTCCAGCGAACGATCAATATGCAGCGGTATCCGCACAATTGCAAAGCATTGTTGAGAGTATTGCCTCTGGCAAGCTGACGCCGGAAGAGGGAGTTACACAATTGAAGGACAACGTATCCCGTTCCCTTGGCGCGGACAGCATCGAAGAGAAATAAGGATATCGATATATTCGGAGGGGGAGGCACAATCTCCCCTTTTTCCGGTTCGAATGGAGAGTGACTTATGAAAAGGAAAGCACCAGGTTCATTTCTGTTTCTAATGCCTTCCGTACTGTTATTACTTGTGTTTTTCATTGTTCCCATCATTCTGACGATCTGTTTTGCCTTTACGAATATGGCTCTGACTGGGGCGGCAGCCAAGAGTTTGGAGTTTGTCGGATTCCAGAATTTCATTAATATGTTCCATGATCCGGACTTCCGGATTAGTGTCTGGCGTACGCTGGTCTTTCTCATCTTCTCCGCAGTGATTGGTCAGGTATTGCTTGGATTCATTCTGGCTCTTCTAATGAAGGAGAAAAATGTGACGTTCCGTCGGGTCATCGGCATCATCGTCATTGCCGGTTGGGTGACACCCGAGATTGTTGTGGCATTCTGTATGGTTGCCTTTTTCAGTGACAATGGTTCATTGAATCAGATCCTCGGCTGGTTTGGAGCGAATCCAGTCTCCTGGTTGTTCAGTTTCCCTATGGTGAGTGTCATTATCGCGAATATCTGGCACGGCACAGCCTTTTCAATGATGGTCTATCAGTCGGCACTGGATGATATCCCGAAGGAAGTTGAAGAAGCTGCGATTATTGACAGTGCCACCGGGTTCCAGATTGTCAGACACATTACGATTCCAATGGTAAAAGGGTCCATCGTGACCAACATGATGTTGGTTACCCTACAGACACTGGGCGTGTTCACGCTGATCTATACGATGACCGGTGGTGGCCCGGGTACTTCAACACAAACCTTGCCGATCTTCATGTATAACCAGGCCTTTGTGAACTATCAATTTGGATACGGCACAGCCATATCTCTGGTTCTGTTGTTCATCGGTATTATCGCCAGCCTGTTCTACATGCGATCCATGAAAGTGAAAGTGTAACCATGAAGGAGGTTCGATCCCTATGGTCAAACATGGGCTTCAACGCAAAATCCAGTACGGGATTCTAGTTTTTCTAGGGCTCAGTTTTTTATTGCCGCTGCTCTGGATCATTTTGGCTTCATTTGACCCGAATGCGCAACAGGGCATCAAAATGCCCAGTACCTGGACCATTCAAAATTTCAAGGATGTACTCGGGGATTCGAGCAATCTTCGTTCATTCGGTGTAGGCCTGATTCTGTCGGGAGGACAAGCGATACTGGTTGTTCTGGTATCTGTCCTTGCTGCGTATCCTTTATCCCGTTATGAAATGAGATTCAAAAAAAGCTTCTTGTTATCCATTCTGTTCATGACAGCTCTACCGATTACTGCCGTGATGGTTCCGGTATTTCAGATGTTTCTGTTCTTCAAAATGCAAAATAGCATCATCGCCACGATGTTGTTCCTGACCGCATCCTCACTTCCTTACGGCATCTGGATGATGAAAAATTTCATGGATTCGGTGCCCATTGATCTGGAAGAATCGGCATGGATTGACGGAGCGTCCGTATGGAACGGATTGAGACGAATCGTGGCTCCGCTGATGTTGCCAGGTATTGCAACGATAGCGATATTTACCTTTTCGGGAAGTTGGGGCAACTTCTTCGTGCCATACATCCTGCTCCAGACACCGGAGAAACTTCCGGCATCGGTCACGATTTATCAATTTTTCGGCAGCCACGGTATGGTTGAATACGGCAGATTGGCTGCATTTTCACTACTTTATACGATGCCTTCGGTTGTGTTATATATCTTCTCCCAGCGTTACATGTCCAAAGGATTCAGCATGGGCGGAGCAACCAAAGGTTAATGACAGGAGGTACGCAACATGACAACCAAAAAGACGGCACATCTCATCTCGCATACCCATTGGGACCGCGAATGGTATATGCCTTATGAACACCATCACGTACTGCTCATTGAGCTGATGGATAAACTTCTGGATACGCTTGATCAGGACCCCGAATATCGCTATTTCCATCTGGATGGGCAGACGATTATTCGTGAAGATTATTTGCAGGTTCGGCCCGAACAACAGGAGAGGCTCGACCGTTATATTCGTGAAGGACGCATTCATTTTGGCCCATGGTATGTGTTACAGGATGAGTTTCTGACCAGCAGTGAGGCCAACTTGCGTAATCTGCTCATCGGTCATCGTGATGCTCGACCTTTGGGTGTGATATCCAAGACGGGATACTTCCCAGACTCGTTCGGAAATATGGGACAGGCACCGCAGATTCTGCAACAGGCGGATATTCATAACGCGATCTTTGGGCGTGGGGTGAAGCCTACGGGATTCAATAATGCCGTGGTTGATGCAGACAGTTATGAATCTCCCTATTCTGAGATGATCTGGCGTTCGCCGGATGGTTCGGAAGTGCTCGGCATTTTGTTCGCGAACTGGTACTGCAATGGGATGGAAGTTCCGGTTGATTCGGAGAAAGCCCGAGCCTATTGGGATAAAAATCTGGCGGATGCCGAGAAGTTTGCCTCGACTCCCCATCTGTTGTTCATGAATGGTTGTGATCATCAGCCGATCCAGATGGATCTGCCAGAGGCTTTACGCACAGCAGCTGCGTTGTACCCTGACGTGGAATTTATCCACTCCAATTTTGACGATTATATTGAGGCGGTTACGAAGGAAGTCCCTGAGCATCTGGCGACCATTGAGGGTGAGCTTCGCAGTCAGCACACGGATGGTTGGGGAACACTGGTGAATACGGCATCCGCACGGGTTTATCTGAAACAGTTGAACCAGCAGGGGCAGACGTTGCTTGAAAAAGTAGCCGAACCACTGGCCGCCATGGCCCATATAGCCGGGGTAAAAGATTATCCGCATCATCTATTGACGCATGCATGGAAGATGCTGATGCAGAACCACCCACATGATAGCATCTGCGGATGCAGTGTCGATGAGGTTCATCGTGAGATGGTGACCCGCTTTGCCAAGAGCAGACAACTTGCAGAGAAATTGGTTTCCCAGAGCGCGCAGGCGATTGCTGAGTCCATTCGTGTGCAACCTGCTGAGGCTTGGGGAGAGGAAGCGGTGCTGTTCACCGTGTTCAACACGAGTGGGTGGAATCGAAATGGAATCATTGAGATGGATCTGATTGTGGACAAAGCATTTTTACCGGAAGGTCCTAACCCTCAGGCACTTGCGCAGAAGGTGGAAAAAGATGCACTACCAGTGTATCAGCTGGTCGATTCGGATGGACAAGTGTATTCGGCAGAAATTAACGATCTGGGTGCACATTTTGGCTATGAACTTCCGAAGGATCGTTTCCGACAACCTTATATGGCTCGTAAATTAAGAGTGACTTTCCAGGCGGTGGATGTACCTTCGCTGGGATATAAGACTTATGCTCTCATTCCAGTAGAGAAGCAAGCAGAGAATGTTGAGATTGTTGAAGTGCCCGATACGAGCGAACTCATCCAGGTGCAGGGAATGATGATGGAGAACGGTCATTTGCGGGTGACGGTTGAAGAGAATGGTACGGCAACGATTGAAGATAAGGTCTCCGGTGCTGTATACAGGGGATTAAATTCATATGAGAATACCGGTGATATCGGCAATGAATATGTCTACCGTCAACCGGAGGGAGAGACAACGCTGAACACGGAGCATCTGAAGGCGGACCTGCGGATTGTGGAGCAGTCTCCGTATCGGGCAGTTATGCAAAGTGTATTACGCTGGGATATTCCTGCTGGAGCAGATGAACTGTTCGAGCTGGAGAAGCGCCAAATGGTTCCTTTTACAGAACGGAAGGCACAGCGAGTCGAGAACACTGTTCCCTTGGTGATTACGACAACGTATACGTTGGAAGCGGGCAGTAATATGGTCAAGGTAAAATCTGACTTTAACAATCAGGCCAAGGATCATCGACTGCGCGCACTCTTTCCATCCGGACTGGTGACAGAGGATCATTATGCAGATTCCATCTTTGAAATTGCCAAACGTTCCAATACACCGGCCAAAGAATGGGTGAATCCGAGTAATGCGCAACATCAGCAGGCATTTGTACATGTGACCGATGGCGATCATGGCTTGATGATTGCAAACAAAGGGCTGAATGAATACGAGATTTTACAGCATGAAGAGGGCAGTACGATTGCAGTTACGCTGCTGCGTGCCTCTTCGGAGTTGGGAGATTGGGGTGTGTTTGAAACACCGGAAGCCCAATGTCTGGGACCTCAGAGTGTGGAATATGCTATTATTCCATTTGCGGGCGATGCGGCACAGTCAGGTGCATGTGCATCCGCATACGTGTATCCGATTCCGTGGACGACTGTACAGCTAGGGACACTTGCGTATACATTTGAGCAAGAAGGTCATGCTGGAGCTGATGGGCAACAGGTTGAACTACCTCTGTCGAAGCAATGGTTAGCGTGGAATTCGCAAGGTTCGACACTGGCATTCTCCGCATTAAAGATCGCAGAGGAAACTGGAGATTTGATTGCTCGCTGGTATAATTTGAACTCCGAACCGGTTGAATTGAACGTACAAACTGGATTCGAATGTGCCTCCGTCTATGAGAGCGATGTGCTGGAACGGGTTAAGGACACGTTGGAGGGGCAAAGCCAGACGGTATCCGGGTACAAGATTGTTACACAAGGTTATGCGTTACGGTGAGTTGATTTTTGAACATCATAACTATAGAAACCTCCTGTTCACGGTAGCGTGGGCAGGAGGTTTTTGTTGTGTGCTCCGTTATGTAAAATATATCAGGGATTTGGGCAAGTGTATAAATGTCTAATAACATTAATGTCGTGATTTTATACATTTATTGTCGCGAGTTTCTATTAAAAATAGATTAAGTCTGTGATAACTTATAGATAAATGTCAGAATATTATATAGTATGGAGGTAAGATAACAGTGACCATTCGAATTGGAAAAATTAGCTTGTGGCATGTTCACGCATGGGATTACATCAAGCAGGCACAGGAACATGAGGATACAGTCATCGCCGCTGTATGGGATGAAGATGCCAAGCGTGGTCAGGAAGCGGCTGAACGTTTAAACGTACCATTCTATGCTTCACTCGAAGATATGTTGGCCAAGGATGACATCGATGCCGTTATTATAGATGCGCCAACCCGCATTCATGAAGAAGTGATCACCGCTGCTGCAAAAGCAGGTAAACACATTTTCACGGAGAAAGTTATTGCTTCGACACAGGCGGAATACAATAGAATCCTTAATGAGGTAAAGGCAAACAAGGTCAAGATGACAGTATCCTTACCTCGACTGAATGCAGGGTATACGTTAACGATTCAGGATGTCCTTAACCAGGGATTACTTGGTAAAGTGACTTATGTTAGAGCGCGTTTATCGCATGATGGAGCAATTTCCAACTGGTTGCCTGAACACTTCTATGATCTGAAGGATTGTCAGGGCGGTGCGCTGATTGATCTGGGCTGTCATCCAATGTATCTCGCCAAACTGTTTCTGGGTCAGGAAGTAACAGCGGTTAATGCGAACTTTGGATATATTACAGGTAAAGAAGTGGAAGATAATGCCGTTGCAACCTTGTTTACGGATTCTGGAGCAGTCGGCGTTGTTGAAGCCGGTTTTGTGAACAGCCATTCTCCATTTACGATTGAGGTTCATGGTACGGAAGGTACGCTTCTGTACGGAACACCTGATGAAAAACTATTGATTCGCACGAAAGCAGTACAGGGACAGTATCAAGAGTGGACTGAACTTCCTTTGGCAGACCAAAGAGAAAGCGCATTCAATCAATGGGTTGCACATATACAGAATGATACGGATGCAACTGAAAACGTGCAGATCGCTATGGAGCTGACCCGTTTGATGGAAGCAGCGAATCTCTCTGCCAAAGAAGGGCGCAGAATTACTCTGAAAGAGTTGAAGGGTTAGTTTTTATTAAGGAGGTGTGCAATCTTGAGCCTGTATCCTTATGAGAAAATGCTTGAACGGCAGGATCTCCTGGAGAGACTGGATATTCTAATGGTATGGGGACATTATGAGATTCGCGTGATGCGATTTCATTTGACTTCTTTTCCAGCGGGCCGAGTTGTGGATTTCCATAATCATGCGGAGTTTGAGTTTCATTTTATCCCGAGAGGTAAAGGTAAAGTTATTCTGGATGATCAGACACATGCGCTCTCGGAAGGTATGCTTTATTTGACTGGACCAGGTGTCGTTCATTATCAGGAGGCTGATGCTAAAGAGGACATGGATGAACTATGTCTTCATGTGGATATCGTTCACAAGCCAAGAGAACATGTCGATCCCTGGGAAGCAGCAGAATCCGAGGAAACGATGGAAAAGCTGAGAACGCTTCCGCTTACTCCGGTGAATGATTATCATCGGGCGATGCATTGTTTTTTGGAAGCCTATGAGGCATGTGATCAGAAATTGTTAGGTTATTATACGTCGATCAAGCAACTGGTTATCAGCATATTACTCAAAACCGTGCGAGCATACGACACCGGGGGGAATCGACCGGAAGCCCCTGTGCGGGATATGTCGGTGTATCGTTATGAGTATGCAGTGCAATATATGGAGGCGAATCACCCTACAGTGGTCACGCTGGAACATGTAGCAGAGAAACTTCATATTAGCAGCAGACAATTGCAGCGAATTTTCTACCAAGTACAGCCGGAGATGCCGTTCAGCCGTGTGCTGGAGGATATTCGTCTGCGCGCCGTGTGCCGCAATCTGGAAGAAAGTAACGTATCCATTGAACAGATCGCTCTTGCTTCAGGATTCAATAATGCCAACTATTTGCATGCTGTATTTCGCAAACGTCTGGGGATGACCCCGTCGGCTTTTCGTAAAATGAAACAACCAATACTTAAGTGAGGGTGAATATATATGAGTAAAGTATATCGTATCGGAATTATTGGCTGTGGTGGAATCGCGAATGGCAAACATCTGCCGAGTCTGAGTAAATTAGATAATGTTGAACTGGTGGCTTTCTGTGATATCGTTCAGGAACGTGCGGATGAAGCCAAACAGAAATATGGCACTACTGAAGCCGAAGTCTACACGGATTATCAGGAATTGCTCAAGGATGAGTCTTTGGATATTGTGCATGTGCTTACACCGAATATTTCTCATGCCGAGATTTCTATTGCTGCTCTGGAGGCAGGCAAACACGTGATGTGTGAAAAGCCAATGGCGAAGACATCTGCTGAAGCACAGCTCATGCTGGAAGCGGCAGAACGTACCGGCAAAAAACTTACCATCGGATATAACAATCGTTTCAGAGAAGACAGTCAGTACTTGAAGAAGGTGTGCGAAGCGGGTGACTTGGGTAATATTTATTTTGCCAAAGCACATGCGATTAGACGTAGAGCAGTACCAACATGGGGTGTTTTCCTGGATGAAGAGAAGCAAGGTGGCGGTCCGCTGATTGACATTGGTACGCACGCACTTGATCTGACGCTCTGGATGATGGATAACTATCAACCAAAAGTTGTGCTGGGTACGACCTATCATGAGCTTTCACAACGTGAAAATGCGGCCAATGCCTGGGGCCCGTGGGACCCGAAACAATTCTCCGTAGAGGACTCGGCCTTTGGCATGATTGTAATGGAGAATGGGGCAACGATCATGCTGGAATCCAGTTGGGCACTGAACTCACTGGATGTGGATGAGGCAAAATGTAGCTTGAGCGGTAGCGAAGCGGGTGCGGACATGAAGAACGGACTGCGCATCAATGGTGAGAAATTCAGCCGTTTATACACCAATGAGATTGAACTGAGTGCAGGCGGGGTAGCTTTCTACGATGGTAAGAGCGAGAGCGCACCGGATGTTGAGATGAGAAAGTGGATTGAAGCGATTGAGAACGATCAGGAGCCGGTGGTCACACCGAAACAAGCACTGATTGTATCTCAGATCTTGGAAGCACTCTATGAATCTGCTCGCACAGGCAAGGCCGTGTACTTGAATAACGGTAACGAAGCATAGAAAAGGCTTAAAACAATAGATTACAAAACCCTTTGTCCTGTTATTTGGGGCAGAGGGTTTTTGGTGTTTTGGATGCTAGGGCGTATCTGAAAACTCCGAAGGAAGCAGATTTTGCCGAATTTTCGTTCCAAGCCAGGAAGTTTTCCGCAGGCGTGCCGGGGCACGTCAAGGGGAAGTGACGCAGCAGGGGGCGAAAAGGCGGTAAAAGATGCACTTCAGCGAGTTTTGAGACACGCCCTAACTATTGGTCCATACCAGACTCTATTTCGGCACATATGATGAGAGAAAAATGAGCTGAAAAGAGGGTATGTCTTGACTAAACACAAAACGGGTCATGGTGTTTCCATTGTTGTATGTACCAATCGGCCGCAATTTTTTGATAACATCCTGCAAAATTACAATCGGCAGCGTTATAAAAGCAAAGAGTTGATCATTGTCCTGAATCATGACAGTATGAATCTGGCATTATATCAAAACCGGGTTCGGAATCTTGCGAATGTTCATGTATATCAAGTTCCGGAGAGCATTTCGCTAGGACAAAGCCTGAACGCCGGAATAACTAGGGCTCGCTTTTCAATGATTGCGAAATTTGATGATGATGACTACTACTCGCCGTATTATTTAACAGAACAGGTGAGAGAACTTAAACGGACCAAAAGTGATATTGTGGGCAAACATTCGTGTCTCGTCTATTTGGGCGCGTCCAAGACATTGTTGGTCAGATCTCCTGCTGAAAAAAATAAACCGGTTGAATTTGTTCAAGGGGGCACTATTTTATTCAAAAGAGAGATCTTGAAAAAAGTCCGCTTCACGGACCGTTCAATAGGGGAAGATGTGACCTTCCTGAGACAATGCAGGAAAAGAGGATTCAAAGCGTACGCGACCTCTCCTTATAATTATGTCTATCACCGCAGACAGAACAAAAAGAGTCATACCTGGAGAGCGGATGACAGCTTTTACCTGAGGGGAAGCAAAAAACTTGCGGTTACGGAGGATTTCAGACCCTATGCTAATAAAAAGTTATAGTCTGTAATCGTAGTGCCCATGGATGTCGTCAAATAACGAAAGCGAAGATGCATCTGCTGAATGTAGATGCGTCTTTTTTGTGCCAAAATGCTTCAATTTGGAGGTGGTTAGAAAAAAAAATGAATTTACTTGAAAAAAAGTATTGCATATAAGTTTAGTCGGAATTATATTAATGGTATAAGGTCTAGACCATATACAGATCGGAGTGTTTAGATGTCCAGTACGTTTTCATTTCGTTTTGAGAAAGTATCCACCAAAAAGGTTAGTGAATTCATTAGGGAACAACTGGAAGAAGCCATTATTCTGAAAGAATTAATGAGTGAAGAACAGCTTCCAGCCGAGCGAGATCTGGCAGAGATTTTTAACGTAAGCCGGATTACCGTTCGCGAGGCACTCTCTTCATTGGAAGAGAAAGGCTTGATAGAGAAAAGGGTGGGTGCCAAAGGCGGAACATTTGTACTGCCTCTGACAGCCAATTCGCATAAACGGACCAGAGAAGAAATTAAACGGGATTGGTCACAGATGCTGAAGGTGTTTGAATATCGAACCATCATCGAACCGGAGGGAGCTTTTCTCGCTGCTGAGCGGATCACCGCAGGCGAACTGGAGCTGCTTGAGGGTTACATGGAGCAAAGTATAGAGCCAGACTGCACAAGGGAATGGTTCAGGGCGCTGGATGTGAAATTTCATCTGACCATCGCCAAGGCTTCGGGGAATCCATACTGTGAGAGAGCCGTCAGACAGATTCGGACGAAAATTAATCCGGCTCTCGACCTGATGCCTTATGATGACCGGATACGTACAGTCAACCACGGTGTACATATGGAGATTCTTGAAGCATTGAAAGCCCATGATAGCATCAAGTCTAAGGAGACGATGAAAAAGCATATCGAATTCTCAGCGGATGCAATCTATGCCCGTTTGGTTTCTGAATCGGACAAAAATGAAGGGAATGACAGCGAATGAATCGTTCAGAACTAATACAGCTGGCTCAGCCACTACAAGCCCAGTTAAGCGCTTGGCGCAGAGATTTACATCAGCATCCGGAGATCGGTTATGAGGAGCATCGCACATCCGCTATCGTAGCTGAGCATCTGGAAAACCTGGGACTCGAAGTTACACGCAATGTCGGACAGACCGGGGTTACAGGCCTGCTTCGCGGAGAGACCGATGGACCAACCTTTGCCTTGCGCGCAGATATGGATGCTCTGCCAATCCAAGATCAGAAAGCGGTGGAATACCGCTCGCAAGTGGAAGGCAAAGCGCATCTGTGTGGGCATGACGCTCACACCTCCATCCTGATGGGGGCCGCCCAACTGCTTACTGGTCTTGGAAGACCGAAATCAGGCAACATCAAATTCATTTTCCAGCCAGCAGAAGAGGGACTTGCAGGGGCAAGAGCCATGATCCAGGACGGTGTTCTGGAGAATCCAAAGGTTGATGCCATCGCAGGATTACACATGACACCTGGACAGGACACGGGAACCTTGGGTGTGAGTCAAGGCGTGGCGTTTGCATCAGCTGATCCCTTGATTATCAAGGTGTTTGGCAAGGGTGGTCACGCAGCTCGTCCACATGAGGGTATTGATGCAATCGCGGTATCCGCTCAGGTCATCACCGCCTTGCAAAATATCGTCAGTCGCATGGTTGATCCACTTGAACCGGCAGTAGTCACGATTGGTAAAATCACCGGAGGTTATATGGGAACAGCCATCGCCCCCGAAGTGGAGATGATCGGTACGGTTCGTACACTCTCACCTGCCATTCGTGAGCGGATGCCAGCTTTGATCGAGCAGGTTGTTAAAGGGGTCTGTGATTCTTTTGGAGCTGGATGCGAAGTTGTCTACGGCGATGGATACCCTGTTGTCGTGAATGATCTCGGCATGGTTGACCTGCTAACAGAGACTTGTGATCAGGTTAATGCGGAGAAGGGATGGACTTATATCAAACCCTCCACAGGGGGCGAGGATTTCGCGTTTTATTGTGAACAGGTTCCGGGTGTGTTTTTCAGACTAGGATCTGGGAATGATGAGGAACGTACTCGTTATCCACTCCACCATCCCATGTTTGATCTTGATGAGACAGCGATGCCTTATGGTGTGGGCATGTTGTCAGCAGTAGCACTTGAATTTTTGGCACGGAATACAACTTCTGAGGGGGAGCAATCACAATGAAAAAAAGACAATGGACAGGCATGTGGATCACGTTACTGGCAGTCGTAATGGTACTCAGCGCTTGCGGAGGAAAAACGACAAGCACGAATGATGGTGCCGCAACAGAAGGAACGGGCAGTGGAAGCGCAAGTACAACACTGACCATTGCTGCAGCAACAGACATCGAGAGTTTCGATCCGCACAACAACAACAATACATCCAGTGAAGCGGTACTGGTCAACGTTTTCGATTATCTGATCAAAAATGACAGTGAACAGAAGAAAGTTGCGGGACTTGCGACTTCATGGGATCAGGTAGACGATACAACATGGAGATTTAAGCTGCGTGAAGGGGTGACCTTCCACAATGGCGATCCATTCACTTCGGCAGATGTAAAATACACACTGGAGCGCGTTGCCAAGGACGAGACACTGAAACAAAACAGCTATTTCAAAAATATTGTAGAAGTTAAAGTGGTGGATGACTATACCGTAGACATTATCACGGATGGCCCAGATCCATTGCTCCTGAATCGTTTGTCCAAGATGGGAGCAGGCATTCTGCCGGCAAAATATATTGCAGACAACGGTTTTGATGCTTTCCTGAAACAACCGGTTGGAACAGGCCCTTACAAGTTCAGTAAATGGACGAAAGATGATCGTGTAGAACTGGTGAAAAACGAGAGCTACTTCGATGGAGAACCAAAATGGAATGAAGTGGTATTCCGCGTTATTCCTGAAGCCTCCACACGTGTATCCGAATTGCTTGCTGGTGGCGTAGATGTTGCGTCTTCCATTCCGTCCACTGATATTGCCCGGATCGAAGGCGAAGCAGATAAGAAGATTGTCAAAGCACCAATCCAACGCGTGCTTCAGTTGATCTTCCGTCAGACAGAAGGCAGCATCACGGCTGATCCGAAAGTACGTGAAGCGATTGACCTGGCTATCGACAAACAAGGAATCGTGGACAGCATTGCCGGCGGAGCAGGTATCGTAACTCGCACGTCCGTAACGCCAGGCAACTTCGGTGCTGATCCTTCATTGTACAAAACTTCACTCTATGATCAAGAAAAAGCGAAACAGCTCCTGCAAGAAGCTGGCTATGCAGAAGGTGAAGCCGAGATGACCATTTCCGTTTCATCACAGTACAAAGAACAGGCTGAAGTTGTTGCAGCGATGCTGGAACAAGCCGGATTCAAAATTAACCTGGATGTCCTTGAAGCAAGTGCATTCAGTGAACGTTACAGCTCCAAATCATTCAAAGAAATCTTCATGATCGGTATTGGTAACTCCTTGTTCGACGCTTCGAATAACTACAATCGTTATATGTTGGAAGAAGCAAAAGGCGAATCGGATTATAACAATCCTGAAGTAGAAAAACTGCTTCAATCGGCATTGGTGAACATGGACCCTGCAGCTCGTGAGAAGGAGTATCAGCAAGTACAGCAAATTTTCTCTGAAGAGCGCCCAGCCGTATATCTGTACCAAATGGAAGGTGTCTACGGTACGAATGCTAAAGTGAACTTCGCGCCGCGCAGTGACGAGATGTTCTATGCTGACGAGATTACACCTGTTGCACAGTAACATCGGGTATAACAACCGGTCATTGAAAAGATAGGCCTTGAACGGCAGGGACTGGATAACCATGTTCCTGCCGTTCTTTTTTAAAAGGGAGGTGAACAAGGAATGGGCAAATACGTACTTAAGTCACTACTGCAGATCATTCCGGTGCTGTTCATTGTTTCATTAATTGTGTTCATTTTGGTTCGAGTCACCGGTGATCCAGTTGCGTTAATGTTGCCTGAAACGGCTACCGCTGAAGATCGTGCTGTCTTGACGCAGGCACTTGGTTTGGACCAGCCTTTATATACGCAATACGTGAAGTTTCTGGGCAGTGCGATACAGGGAGACTTTGGTCAGTCTTTTCGCTACAATCAGCCTGCGCTAGAGCTTGTGCTGGAGAGATTGCCTGCCAGCTTTGAACTGGCTGTAGCCGCCATGTTTTTTGCTGTACTTATGGCTGTGCCACTTGGCGTCATTTCAGCTGTCAAACGCAATACGTTTACCGATCTCATTATTTCAGGAATATCCGTCATTGGTAAGGCGATGCCAAACTTCTGGATGGGGATTATGCTTATCCTCTTGTTCTCCGTCATGCTGGGCGTATTGCCGGTATCTGGTCGCGGAGGATTGTCACATCTGATCTTGCCGGCATTTACACTTGGCGTTGGACTGGCTGCGCAGATGACCCGACTGATTCGCTCCAGCATGCTGGAGATTCTCAACCAGGACTATATTCGAACAGCCCGCAGCAAGGGGCTTGGCCGGATGGTTGTCATTGTAAAACATGCATTTCGGAACGGTTTGATTCCGGTCGTGACAATTATGAGTTTACAGTTTACAAGTCTGATCGGGGGCACTTTGATTACGGAAACGGTATTCTCCTGGCCTGGACTGGGTCAGTTGCTGGTCGTTGCAGTCAACACACATGATATGGCGATTGTACAGGCAGCGGTGTTTGTCATTGCCTTTATCGTTGTAGTAATCAACATCTTGACGGATGTAGCTTACAGGCTACTCGATCCGCGCATCAAATACGACTAGAAGGAGGTGCAATCATATGACAGGCAGCAATGAAATGCCAATTCCGGGTACAGAACAGGAACAAGACAATGGGCGTGCACCAACGGGATTTCGTTATATCTGGCAACAACTGATCATCAGCAAGACCGGAATGTTTGGTGCTGTGCTTGTATTGTTGGTTGTGTTAATTGCCATAGGTGCACCTCTATTGACGAGTCATGATCCGGCAGCGGTGAATCCGCTGGGCCGACTTAAACCACCAGCATGGCTTGAGGGTGGAACGGCCGAATACTGGCTGGGTACCGATAATCTCGGCAGAGACATGTGGAGTCGAATTGTATATGGTGCCCGAGTTTCCTTAATCGTGGGGATGGGTGCCGTGATTGTGTCAGGAATTATTGGCGCGATTCTGGGGCTGGTATCCGGATTCTACGGGAAATGGCTGGATGCTGTCATCATGCGTGTAGGTGATGCATTCATGGCGATTCCAACCATTCTGTTCATGCTTGTTGTGATGGCAATTGTTGGCCCGGGTATTACAACGTTGATCTTTGTCATCGGGGTGACGAACTGGGTTCCATTCACCCGTGTGGTAAGAAGTGAGGTTCTTAGTATCAAAGAGCGTGATTTTGTTCATGCGGCCAGATCGATTGGCGCGAAGAATGGAAGATTGATTCTGAAACACATTCTGCCGAATATCCTTTCATCCTTTATCGTCATCTGCGGTATGAATGTCGGCACAACGATTATTATGGAAGCTTCACTCAGTTTCCTGGGTCTAGGTATCAAACCACCTGATGTATCCTGGGGAGGGATGCTCAGTGATGGCAGACAATACGTTGCTACAAGCTGGTGGGTCGCTACATTCCCGGGACTAGCGATCACATTTACCGTACTCGGTGTTATTTTTCTTGGAGATTGGCTGCGTGATGTGCTTGATCCACGTACGGAGACAACCCATAAATAAACGGAGAAGGGAGCCATCATTATGAATCAAAGACCAATTATGCCGGAGGATCTGCGTCATTATCGTTGGATAAGTCAGCCGGTGATCAGTCCTAACGGACAAGTGGCTTATGTGGAACAGACCATAGATCAGGATAAAAACGAATATAACACGCAAATTCGAGGGATTTCGCTCGATGGTGATGAAGATATTGCACTTTCGGATGGAACAAAGGATTCCTCACCTGCTTGGTCGCCGGATGGCACACAGCTCACATTCATTCGCTCAGTGGATGGTGGCAAAGGACTATGGACGCTCCATTCAGATCAAAAAGAGCCGGTTATGCTGATATCTCCCGCACGTAAAATATTGAGTTATATCTGGTCGCCGAACGGGCAGTACATTGCGTTTACCAGCAAAGTACAACCGGAGGACCAACAGAAGAAAGCAGACGTCCAACAGGAGTCTGTACCTGAGCTGCGAGGTAAAGTCTTCGAGCGTACAACGCCGAAGGCGGAAGGGGCTGGCTGGTGGGACGGTCAATACAGCCAGTTGTTTGTATATGAGATCAAAAGCGGGGAAATCACACAGGTGACTTCCGGGCTATGGAATATCAGTGCCCCTGCATGGTCGCCAGATAGCCAGCAGCTTTCTTTCATTTCGAAGCAAGTAGAGGACGAGGAGCTTGATGCGGATCTGCTTTACTTTACCGATATATACAGCGTTCGATTGGGAGAGAGTGATCTGTTCAAAGTGACGGATTCCAGTCTGGCGATAAGCCAATTCTCCTATTCGTCCGACGGGCAACAGCTGATCCTGATCGCCAGTGATCGTGAGTATGGAAGCGGGAGCCACAACAGCTTATACGCTGTTCCCGTTCATCGAGGTATACCCAGGCCAATCGCACCTCAATTAGATATGCAGATTGGTAACGCGGCGCTTGGAGATATGAAGTCGGCAGGTGCGTCACCTTCTCCTATCTCGGATGCCCGTCATCCGGAACGCGGTGTATATGTACTCGGAACACATAACGGGAATGTGGACGTGTACCGTATTCAAGAAGATGGGGCGTGTCAATCCGTTACTGGCGCTGGTGAAAAGGATGTGTATCAGTATACCTTAACGTCAGATGGTACGTCGCTGGTTATCGCTGCGTTGACGGATGAACACCCTGGAGAGTTATATCGCGTGGATATCGACAGTGGTGAAATGTTCAGACTCACCCGGCGAAATGATGAATTCTTGGCTGAATTAGCTGTTAATGTGCCTCTACGTGTAGAGTTTAAGTCTTCCGATGGTTGGCCGCTTCAAGGTTGGTTAGCCACACCGGCAATACGTGACACCAATGGGAAACTGCCACTGATTTTGCAGATTCATGGTGGACCTCACGCAATGTATACGGGAACATATAGTCATGAGATGCAGACACTCGTTGCGCAAGGTTATGCTGTGCTGTGGATCAATCCACGCGGAAGTATGGGATACGGTCAGGAGTTTGCCAGAGCTTGCCGTGGTGACTTTGCCGGAGGAGATTACCGGGATCTGATGGAAGCTGTTGATTATGCCCTGGCTACATATGATTTCCTTGATGCATCACGTCTGGGTGTAGCGGGTGGCAGTTATGGCGGAGTGATGACCAACTGGATTGTAGCGCATACCCACCGTTTCAAGGCGGCTGTAACCCAGCGATGCATCTCCAACTGGTTGTCCATGTATGGAACGAGTGATATCGGAATTTCCTATGTCGAGGGAGTCATTGGTGGTAATCCGGCGGAAAACGCTGAATTCCTGTGGTCCCGTTCACCTCTTGCCCATGCACATCACATTGAGACGCCACTTCTGATCATGCACGGAGAGCAGGACTATCGGACACCGATTGCGCAAGCGGAGGAATTATATACTACGCTAAAACGATATGGCAAAAAGACCAAACTGATTCGTTATCCAGGTTCCAACCACAGTTTGCTGAAAAGCGGTAAACCTTCACTTCGGATCGATAGCTTCGAACAGGTGAATGCCTGGTTCAATCAGTACCTCGGGAATGAGGAGGGCGAGCAATGAGTCGGACTCAGCTGTCCATTCCTGTAGGGCTTCTTGTAGAAAATGTACTGACAAGTGGAGAATCAAAAGAAGTGATTATTGAATGTTTACAACGTCGAGACTATTCCCGTTTGTTGCCTCTGGTTAAGGAATCCGCGATGGATTTTGATGAAAGACTACAGACAGCAGATGATATCGGAGACGATTGGGAAAAGGCGATACGTCAAGGTTATGAGTTCAAGTTTTTGCATATTAACGGGTTGAAACGATTGCTCGATTTCCGGTTTGACCGTAAGGTGGATCGGGATTACGTTCAAGATGAGTTGTCTCTGAAGAATATTCGTCTGACCGCACAAGAGATTGAACTGCTACAATCGTTAATTGGCAGGCAGTGGATCGTGCAAGCAGAAGAAACAGAGGCAGCAGAAGAAGGTAGCAAAGAGAGTGGGATATCCTCCCGCATTCCTGTCCGTATTCAATTGAAGTTCCCTTAATATGGACCAAGAAGAAACCGCGATGATCGCGGTTTTTTTGCTATGTACAGGTAGAAATGAGGATGACTCAATTCAAAAGTTGAAATCGGACTCTGCATGATTTATATTTATATTAAATGATATTATAATATATCAAAAATGCGGGTATAAAGAGGGGGGCCTAGGATGTCCATTCAAAATGTTTTGGGAAAAATTCAAATATCGGATGATGTGATCTCCAAAATTGTCGGCAAGATCGCAAATACCACCAGTGAGATTTCCTCCATGTCGACAGGACTTATAGAGGGCATCACCAAAAAGTGGAGCGGGAAAAGTCTACAAAATGGCATAGATATCCGCAAGGTAGAATCAAGACTGGAGATAAACGTAAAGGTTGTCGTTTGTTATGGAACAAAAGTGCATGAAGTCTGCAGGGAATTGCAAAACAATGTGAGATTGCATGTGGAACAGCTGACCGGATTAACCATTGATACGGTGAATGTGATCGTTGAGGGGTTATCATTTAACCAACCTGCTGCCAAGCTTTAATCCAATTTCAGCTACATAGAGGAGTGACAGCGATGAATAAGATTTCCATAACAAAAGCTAGTCCACAATCATTAGTCGGCGGGCAGCTAAATCAGATGGCACTTGAATATATGGCCTATTCGCTTGCAGGTACCAAGGATAAAGGCATTATAGAGAAAACATTTAACAAGTTATGGCGTTCGAATCAGAACCGATTCAGTCACCAATATGCTTATGAAGCAAAAATGGGTAACCAAACGCTGGGCATGATCATGTGTTATCCGACCACTATAATGAACAAACTTGCTTTCCAACGTTCTCCAAACTGTTTGAACTTCGTAAATGGAGCCTGATTAAGTATAATCTCCAACACTGGAAAGAGTTCTACTCCATGGTGACATTAAAAGAAGCGGAGAACGACGAGTACCACATCGGAACATTGGCTACCTTGCCTGAAAGCAGAGGTCTTGGTGTAGGAACACAGCTCATTCATTTTGCTGAGGAGCAAGCTATAACACAAGGTCTGTCCAAATCTTCACTTACGGTTAAAAAGGAAAACCTACTAGCTATTAAACTCTACGAGCGTTTGGGATACCAGAGAGTAGGGGAAATCAATAAACCTTCGTTATCCCTGTACAGGATGTCCAAAAAACTGGTGTAATGTTTTCTGATAGGAATAGAACAAGCAGCTAACTGGAGAGTTTCATATACAAGCCCACATTGGAACAGTTAAAAGTGTGAGCTGGAGGGGCGCTTTATGCGTCCCTTTTTAGTTCTTTAGATTTTTCTCATAAAAAAAGTAACTTGACTTTTGTGGGTGTTTAAGCAGGTGCTTGACAGGGGTGTGGTATAGTATAAAAAGTTCTTTTAATGAAGAAAGACGGAGAAATATACAATGTGGGGTGTAACCAGTGTATCAATATAAGGATCAGGAATATGAAGCAGTACATTTTGAGGGACGTGACCTGCGCTATGGAGAACTCATAAGTTGTGTTTTCAAGCAGTGTACATTTATGAACGCTTCTATGGAAGAAATCGAAACGAGTAACTGTCGTTTTATTGAGTGTGACTTCAAAGGGGCTTCCATGAATGGTTCGATTCATACGGAATCGGCTTTTGAAAACTGCACCTTCGGTGGTGCAAATCTCTTTGCTTCCAAATTCAGCTCCTGCAAGATGACAGGCTCAGACTTTTCAGGTGCGCAAATGGATGGCATTACCCTGAGTCAGGGCGATTGGTCTTACACGAATCTGAGACATACGCGATTGGGGAAACAGGATCTGCGAGGAATTCGTTTCTTTGAGGCTGACTTTACGGACACGGATTTCACCAAAGCGGATTTGAGAGACTGTGATCTTACCCGAGTTGTATTAAGCAGAGCTAAACTGCAAGGAGCCGATCTTAGAGGGGCTAACCTGGAAGGCATCGATCTGAAATCACTGGATATCAAAGGCGTACGTTTGGATCGCGAACAAGCTGTTCTGTTTGTACGCTCGTATGGTGCGAAAGTAGACTAAGTTGAGTTGAACATACACAGCATGAAGCCGCCCTTAAGGCGGCTTTTTTGACTTTGAGGTTTTCCGATTCAGAGAGAATAGGCAGGAAAAAGAGATCTAAACAAGAAGTAGTTAACATAAGTTTCAACTAAAAGGAGGTTATCATGACCGTCACATTAATTATTATTGTCGCTATTATTGTCTTTGGGCTTATAACAGGCACGATCACTACGATTATGGCATTTAAACTGCTACGTAACAATAAAGAGAAACATCACCTTCGCAAGAGCATTCTGATGGACGGAATTCCAACAGAAGCAATAATTCATGATATTGTGCAGACATCATCCAGTAGGGATGGAAGGCCTGGCGTGCGATTGGATCTGACTGCAACCCAAGTTGACGGCCGCACCTTCCCAACAATTGTAGAGACTTATATTCCAATCACACATATTCCCCATTTTCAGAAAGGAAATGTCATTAACGTAAGATACATTGCGATGGGGAATGAACGAAAAGTTGAGGTAGAGGATGCCTACGTTCCGTGAGCTGCCGCATGGTGGTAAGCTTCGGTTATCAGGCATATCAAAAACCATTACCTGAAACAACTCAGGTAGTGGTTTTTGACGTTGATTTCAATTGAGTTAATCCTCTTCTTTTGACATATTTCGTATATACCTCGCATTGTTTCATGAAGTGAATTTCATTACGTTTTAACGCTGTGCTTTGGGGCTCGTTTCAACCGCACAGCAACCCAACTCATAATCAGAGCAGCAATGAACAGAAATACGGTCACACCTGCAATGACAACAAAGAAGGATTGGTCAAATGCAGCAAAGGCGGCATTTTTGAGCGATTCAGCAGACGCAGCAGGCAAGCTTTCGGCAGCGATAAGCGCTTCATCCAAACTGTCTTTCGCATTGGCTGGCACACTAATTCCCACAGGAATCTTCATAGCGAGTGTGTAGAAAAGGGTCGACATGCTGCCGATGATTGCAATACCGGATGCTCCGCCCAGCTCATAACCCACTTCCTCAATGGAAGCGGCCATACCCGCTTTGTGTGGTGGGGCATAACTCATAATGGAATGTGATGCAGCGGTCATGCCTGATCCAAGACCTGCACCAAGCAGTGCCAAACCGAGAATCTGCCCGGTGAACCCAGCATTGAAATACATCAGATACGTCCCCATGCCAAGGGTAGCGATGAAGAGAGTGAAGCTTTTGATATATACAACATCCACACGGTGCATAATGGCCCCCGTAACAGGTCCGGCGATGAGTGCTGCAACAGGTATGGATACGGTGAATAGTCCAGCCTGAAGAGGTGACATGCCTTCCACCAGTTGAAGCCGCTGAGTGACCATATATTGCACACCCATTTGTGCAAACAAGCCAACCAGTGCGGTAATAAAGCCGGTGCTGAATCTTGGGATTTTGAATAAGGACAGATCCAGCAGTGGGTTGGTACTGTTATTCTGACGGCGAATAAAGATGATCAGGGACAGAACACCGACAATAGCAGCAATAATAGCGAGTGTGAGAGATCCTTCGCGTCTTGTGAATTCCTTAATGGAATAGATAATTCCGACCATGGCAATCATGATCTGAATGGAACTGGTGAAGTCCCACTTTTTCGAGGTATCCCCTTGATGTTTAGGGATCATTTTCAAGGCGAATACAAACGCGATAATGGCTATGGGCAGGTTAATCAGAAACACAGAGCCCCACCAGAAATGTTGAAGAAGCAGTCCACCAACAATCGGTCCCAATCCAGCACCACCTGATGCAATGGAACCCCAGATGCCGATTGCCAGTGCGAGTTCTCGCTCATTCGTAAACGTAACTCTGATAATCGACAATGTCGCTGGCATCATCATGGAGGCACCTACGGCGAGAAGAATTCTGCTCATGACCAGCATAGCGGGTACTGGAGAAAAGGCAGCAGCAAGAGAAGCAGCAGAAAAGACGACCAAGCCCAGGGTAAATATTTTTTTATGACCAAGACGGTCCCCGAGTGTTCCCATTGCAGGAAGAAGACCCGCCATGACAAGGGAGTAACCGTTCAGAATCCATAATTTCTCTGAAGCAGATGCACCGAGATCATGGGTCAAGCTGGGTAGGGCTGTGTACAGGATGGTCATATCCATCACAATGAGTAATAGTGCACTTGAGACAATAACAAGAATCATCCAACGTTTGAATTTAGACATGTTTCCCTCCGACGATATGAATAACTTACAATTCAAGACTAAACTATCGGGTAACCCTATAGTCAAACTTTTCTTTACACACTATAATGCATTTATATTGATAAAACTTAGACTACATATGTACATGGAGGGCCCATAGATGGCTGGACATCACGCACAACATTTTACCACCAGTGAATTTGCCAAGATCTGCGGAGTGACCAAACATACCTTGTTTCATTATGACGAGATTGGGCTGTTAAAGCCTGAATATACCAATGCCAAGGGCTACCGCTATTATGGTATGCAACAAACGTATGTGCTGGATGTCATACATGTACTGAAGAAGGCAGGAAGCTCACTCCAAGAGATTAAGTCGTTTATCCAAAATCAGAATACACCATTGTTAATTGAGCTGTTTGAACAGAAATTAAAGGCACTTGAGTTGGAACAACAACGAATCAAACGCATGCAAAAGCTGCTAAGTGGTGCAATAGAAATGACGAAACAAGCCACGGATGCTTCTCCTGAAGGGCTGCATATCGAACAATGTGAGCTGGAGTATTTTATTGCTGTACAACTGGAGCAAGGGGATGGGGATAAGGAATTCTTCCGTAAGTTCATTGAATACAGGACCCATTGTGATGAACAGATGATCGACTATGAGTTTCCGGTATGGACGATCTTAACTCAGGAGCACTATGAGGCAGGAGAATACTATCCGGATTACTTTGGTAACAAAATAAAAGCTCCCATTCCAGGGGGAATGATATGGATTAAGCCAAAAGGGATGTATGCCGTCATGAATCATCGAGGTTCATACGAAAGCATGCCAGAGACGTATTCCCTCATGAAAGAGGAGATAGAAAAAGAGGGACTGCAAGTCTGTGGACATGTGTATGCACTGGACCTGCTCACTTATTTTGCAGAAAGTAATCCCGATGAGTACATCATCAAAATTTACGTAGAGGTGTGTAAGCCAGAAAACACAATGGTTTAACGTACGGGGAAGGGAGATGAGATCGAGGCTGCACTGCCTTGACCCATATCGAATTCCATGTTAAGTTTTCTGTAATAAATTGTGAGTTTTCAAAGGGGGTATGGAGTCATGACGGAATTAGAGGTTGTGGATGTTTATGTGGACCTGTCAACAAACATGAACAGTGGCATGGTTCACAATATGACTAATCAGAATCCGGCACTTTGTCCTCCTATGCATAGATCTACTTGGCGCTGAGTGGTTTATCGCCAGGTTTCTTTATTGTATAAGCGAATCTAAATTCTGATTATGTTCAAATATTAAAGTGAGGGAATCCATGCCATGTTCCATGGTGAAATCCCGTCAGTTTACTTTTATATTTCACATAAAAAGGATGATATGCATGTCATTAATCAACGTTACCAACCTGACCTTTGCTTATGAAGGCAGTTACGATAATATATTTGAAAATGTTAGTTTTCAGTTGGACTCCGATTGGAAATTGGGTTTTACCGGAAGGAACGGCAGAGGCAAAACGACATTCCTCAATCTGTTGCTTGGCAAATATGAATACAGCGGACATATCTCTGCGAATGTTAGCTTTGAATACTTTCCTTTCCAGGTAGAAAATAAGGGAGCCATGACCGTTGATGTCATCGGCGAGATTCATCCTGAATATCTACACTGGCAAGTTGTGCGCGAGCTTAACCTGTTAAAAGTGTCAGAAGATGTGTTGTATCGGCCTTTTGATACGTTATCCAACGGAGAACAAACAAAGGTGATGCTGGCTGCCTTGTTCCTGAAGGATAATCGGTTTCTGCTCATTGATGAACCTACCAATCATCTTGATCTTCATGCAAGACAAATCGTCAGTAATTATCTTGGCAGCAAGCGTGGATTTATTTTGGTATCTCACGATCGATCCTTTCTGGATCACAGCGTGGACCATATCCTTTCCATCAATAAGAGTAACATCGAGATTCAGAAAGGCAATTTCTCCGCTTGGTGGGAAAATAAAAGAAGGCAAGATCAGTTTGAACTTGCGAGTAATGAGAAATTAATAAAGGATATCAAGCGTTTATCCGATTCAGCCAAACGGACCGGTGGATGGTCGCATGAAGTTGAAAAAAGTAAAAATGGTACGAGAAATTCCGGTTCCAAGGTGGATAAAGGATATATTGGGCACAAGGCTGCCAAAATGATGAAACGTTCCAAAAATATCGAACAAAGGCAGCAATCTGCGATTCAAGAGAAATCCAAACTTCTCAAAAACATCGAGAGTGCAGAACGTTTACAGATTCATCAGCTGGATTTTCACAAGCAGGAACTTGTTGAATTGGAACATGTGTCGATATCATATGGCTCCAATACGGTGTGTAAGGATGTCAGTATCACGGTTGAACAAGGGGATCGTATTAACCTGTACGGTAAAAATGGATCTGGCAAATCAAGCATTCTTAAACTGATCTGTGGTGAAGATATCCCTTATACAGGTCTTTTCCGTAAGGATCATCAGCTTAAAATCTCGTATGTGTCGCAGGACACGTCCGATCTCGGAGGACATTTATCTGAGTATGCGGCCACACAGGGGATTGATGAAAGCCTGTTTAAATCGATACTTCGAAAGTTGGATTTTTCCAGACTGCAATTGGAGAAAGATATTTCAACGTTTAGCGCAGGTCAAAAAAAGAAAGTGCTCATTGCCAAAAGTCTTAGTGAGAAAGCTCATCTGCATATTTGGGATGAACCACTCAACTTTGTAGATGTCATTTCACGTATTCAGATCGAAGACTTACTCTTGGAATACTCGCCAACCCTGCTTTTTGTAGAGCATGATCGTGAATTTTGTACAAATATTGCAACGAGAATCATCGAACTGTAAGTAACGTGAAAGATAACCATGCTAAGAGCCGCCAAATGGCGGCTTTTAGTATTACTCGTGAGGAAGTATGCTATAATTTTATAATATCATCCAATCATTTGATGGATGACTAGATCAATTGTAGACTAATTCGCCAAGAGGTGTAATACCAATGAAAAAGGAAATGACAACAATCAAACAAACCAGGCTTCATTCCATTTTGGACGAGGCCACCAAATTGCTGATTGAAAAACCGAATGCTTCTATGAATGATATTGCAGAATCTGCAAAAATCGGGATCGCTACGTTACATCGATACGTGGAAAGCCGCGAACAGCTTATGGTATATCTCGGATTACGCGCAATCGAGGTGGTCAGTGAGACCATGAAAGAAATCCAACTGGATGAGGAGCACTATGAAAAGTACATACCTGAGCTGATCGAGGCGCTGATTCCATTAGGCGACAAAATATATTTTCTGGCTCATGACACCACCATTAACTATAATCCCGAGATTGAGGGAGCGGATCTGAAACTGAGAGAACCTGTATTGCATGCGGTCGGTCTGTTACAACAGAAAGGTTATTTCCGCTCCGATCTTGATAAAACCTGGATTGTCGATGTGCTGTATTCCATCATGTTCCTGACGTGGCAGCAGGTTGTAAGTGGTCATATCGCGAGAAAAGCAGCCCCTGCGCTTGTGGTAGACACGTTTTATCATGGATTTAAGCAGCGATAGGTCAGGGTCTATCCAATGAAAAACAATAGATTTTAATACGAAAACACCCTCAAAGAATCAACTGTATCGTTAGATACACGACTCTTTGAGGGTGTTTTTTTGCGTTCACAACAGCGTTTCTCAGTGCGCAAGCTACAAAGACTTGATTTTCTCACATATTCAAATATTAACAGAGTTCAGAATTTAAGATTTTCAGTTTACAAAAAATGATATAAATTTCTAGTAGATTCAAATCATTACCAAATAAAGACAAAATATTCAAACGAGGGGGCCGTGCAGAAATACCTTCAATTGTGCAGTTCAAAATCAGCTTATGTACTCATTCCATCAACCCAAATCAGGAGGGATTCCATGCTTTACACCATTATTGTGCCAGTCAACCAGGACTATAACATTTTGAACCTGTTCACAGATTCGCTACTCCGGACGGTAAGCCCATCCACTCAGATTATTTTCATCAACGATGGTTCCGGCTCAGCAGTCTTTCAACATCTGGATAAACTGAAGCAAGACGTAAGAGAAGGTGTGACCATCGAGATTCTTCAGCATGATTTTCCACTCGGTTGCGCCGTGTCGATTAATAGCGCACTGAGTCTTGCCAAGGGAGAGTACATTTTCTTCCTGGATTCTGACACCATTCTTCAACCGAACTGGCAACCGATGATGAAAGAGACACTGGATAGCGATATTACGATCGGCATGATTGGAGGGGTTCTGTTGTATCCGCAAACAGGAGGCGTGCAGCATTGCGGCATTGCTTTTGCGGACACCATCGGCCGACACCTGTTCCTGAACGCATCTCCTGATGATATCCCAAAAGAAACCTTCTCTGTTCAACTGGTGGTGTTCGCCATGTTTGGCATGAAGCGGGAGGTGTATGAGACCATCGGCAACCTCGATGAGAAGTTCTTTAACGGATACGAGGACTTTGATTATCAGATGCGGGCACGAGCTGCCGGATACGATACGGTTATTAACCCGAATATTCAAGCGTATCACTGGGAACGCAGCAGCGGTATTCACCGCAACTTCAATCGGAAGAACAATCTGGCACGCTTCTGGAAAAAGTGGGGCGGTCAAATCGAGGCTGATGTATGGCCATTCGTTTTCAGTCATCTGAAAGCACAGCTGGAAAGCCAAGAGGAATACCAGCAACTGCCGATTGTTGGGATTGACCTTGCCGAGGTTCGAAGTGATGCCGATACATTCTGGACCAAGCTGGAGGAAGCCGAATTTGCAAATGTAGCCGAAGTACGGGACTATTCAAACCGCTTTAATTCCAACGGAGCCATCTGGCTGCCACAGGTACTGGGCAAGGAACTGATTCATAGTGAGAACCGGTTACTGTTTTTGGTGGACAATTTCGCCCGTTTGCTGGAGAACCGCTACTGGATTGAGATGAGACATGCTCATCGAGCCAAGGATCTGATCATTGATCTGTATGGCAATGTGATCACGATGGATCGCATATACGATGGATGCTGGCCTGGAACCAAAGTTCGGTAATTCACTCACAACGAAAATAAACAGGGAGGTACTTAAGGTGAAAGAAAAAGAGAGCACGCTCGATCGTGCCGTACGGTTTACCCGTAATCTGGAGTGGTTGGAACAAGTCGAAAAGGTAATTCCGAGCGGATGCAGCACTTTAGCCAAAGCACCTGAACGTTTATTTCCGGGCCATACACCCGTATGTTGTGCAGAGGCTTATAATTCCCGATTTACAGATATCGACGGGAATGAATGGCTGGATTGCGAAATGGCCATGGGTACGGCGCCATGGGGCCATGCCAGACATGAAGTCCAATTAACCGTCATTCACCAGTTGAAAAAAGGGACAAGCTTTTCTTTACCTGCCGACATCGAGCTTGAATGTGCCGAGTTGATTCTGGAGCGGTTCGAGGGGCGTTATCCATCGCTGCGCTTCACTAAGAGTGGGGCCGATGCAGTGAGTGGGGCCGTGCGTCTGGCCCGTGCCGCTAGTGGCAAAAGCAAGGTTATTGCGACAGCTTATCATGGGTGGCACGACTGGTCTGCCTACGGTTATTATGGTGGCGAGACGAAAGAACGTGGCATCCCGGTGGATATCGAGCGTTCAACGATCTGGATCAACAAGCCTACTACGGAGCGAATTGAGGCCCAGATTACCGCGTCTCCCGAGGATATCGCATGTATTGTTCTATGCCCCAACGAGTGGAAAAAGGACGCGCTGGAGAGTGCCGTAAACCTATGTCGGTCTCTGGACATCATTATCATATTCGATGAGGTAACTTCCGGTATTCGAATGGGCAAGCAGGCTACAGCAGGAGAATATGACATCTGGCCTGATCTGCTCTGTATCTCTAAAGGTATGGCCAACGGTTTACCGCTAGCTGCGGTTATGGGGCCTGAGCACTTGATGTCTTTGTCAGGACAGGTCAGATTCAGTAATGCCCATTCCAGCGAAACGACAGCGCTCGCGGCAGCCATTGCCTGTGAACGATTAATGAAAAATGCGAAAGTATGGCCGACTTGGCGTGATCCGGCAACCCGGATCATGGATCGTCTGGAATCTGAACTTGTATTACTCGGATTGACGGATCAATTGGAAGTGAGAGGGACGTATGCAAGCTTCTGCATTCAATCCCTGGCTGAAGATAACTTCCAGACAGACCCTTTCCGCGAGTTCATGGTGAAGAGAATGGCTCACTTCGGCATTTTCACCAAGGGTTACTTTATTTTCTCTGATGCCCATACACGGGAAGAATTGCTGTGGGTCGAGGAAGCGCTGTTACAGATCCTGTCAGACTGGAAAGAGATTCAGAAGCAGGAACATCTTCATGCGATGCAACTTTCGAAAACGTTTGAAGCTTAATCCATAGATCATAATCGACAATCGACTAGGAGGAATTATTCAATGAAAGCACTCGTATATCAGGATCTCAAACAGGTGACTTACCAGGAGATTGAGGAGCCAACCATTCAAAAGCCAAACCAGGTAAAAATTAAAATCTATGGTTCCGGCATCTGCGGGACAGATCTGAATATTGTCAAAGGCAAAGTGCCAGCAAATAAAGGAACGATCATTGGTCATGAAGGTGTAGGCACAGTGGTTGAGGTGGGCGACGACGTTCGTGGTTTCAAGATCGGTGATCGGGTATTGGTAGATCCCACGCAATCTTGCGGTACCTGCTCATACTGCCGTGAGGGTCTGTTCATCTACTGCGAGAATTTTGATGACTATCAAGTAGGGATGACGACACACGGAACCTTTGCTGAATATTTTGTCGGGGACGAAAAGTATATCTATGCCATCCCGGATTCCATGAGTTGGGAAACGGCCATGATGATCGAACCACTGGGATGTGTACTTCAGACGTTCATGAAAGCAGGGACTAAGCCAAGTGACTCCGTACTGGTCCTCGGTTCTGGTGCAATCGGTTCCCTGTGTCAGCTTGTTAGCAAACGATTGGCAAGGCTTACTGTAGGCACGGAAGTTGATCCATACCGCAAAGAGTTCGCTTCAGGGATCGCGGATCATGTGTTCTATCCTCAGGATCTGACACTGGATAAAGTATACGAGATCAATAATAACAAAAAGTTTGATATTGTAGTGGACGCGGTTGGTAACCAGCTTCATGTAGGATTTGAGCTGATTGCCAAAGGCGGCAAAATTATTCCTATGGGATATGACGACAGCTATGAGGTGACGTTCAAATCAACAGCCGTGATTAATGATGGCATTAGTATCATCGGCGCGGTGGCTAATCACTCGATGATCAGTACAGCACTGAAATTTGCCCAAAGCATCCCGGAACTGGAACAGATGGTGACAGCCAAGGAACTGCTGAGTGATTATGAACAGGCCTTTAATGGAACGATTGGTTATGACATGCATACTGGAGAGAAGTTGCCGATGAATTCGGTCAAAACAGCTCTTATCCTATAAGAGGTACGATAAGCATGTAGACATTAGCGGGTTTGCCGCTGCGAGAAGTTGGAATTCGCAGCGGTGAAAACCGCAGAAGGAAGGGATATCGATTGAAATTGCTTCAAGATTTGCCGAAGAATCCACGCTACTCCATTTTACTCGAGCCGGTATGGGCCATTCCAGGCACGATCGTTCTCTTTTACGCTCCTTTATATATGAAGGAAGCCGGACTTTCGGACATAGAAATCGGTTTAATCAATTCGGTGAATCTTTATTTTGCCTTTATCTTTCAATTGTTTGCGGGTTCCATTACGAATAAGCTGGGACGAAAACGAACAACACTGATCTTTGATCTGCTTGCCTGGAGTGTTCCCATGTTCATCTGGGCCTTCTCCCAGAACTTCTGGCTGTTCCTGATCGCTTATTTACTGAATGCAACATCCAAGTTTGTAACGGTCGCCTTTAACTGTCTGATCATAGAGGATGTGGAGGAACACAAACGATCCAAGGTATTTGCCATTCTCAACATGATTATTACAGGGGCTGGGGTACTCACGCCAATTGCTGGGGTGGTCATTGCTGATTATGGTATTGTGCCTACACTCGCCAGCATTTACTTTGTCGGAGGCATCCTCATGACCGCCATGTTTTTCATTCGTAACCGATATACGGATGAGACCGAGGTCGGCAAGGAACTTATGGGATTGCATAGTAAAACCCGCGTGCTTCAGAGCTTGGGTTCCAGTCTGCGCCTGTTTGGAAAATCGTTCTACAAACGGAGACTTTTTCCGATTATTCTGATCACGGTGTTATCCAATCTGATTTTACAGCTGAATTTCTTCCAGGTCATTTTCTTCAAGGAACAGTTGAAATTTGATGACCGTGTTATTTCGTTTATCCCAGTAGTGACTGCGGTAACCGTCATGCTGCTCTATCTGGTCATCATTCCGCGACTGAAACGGCGTTCGGAAGAAAAGTATGTTGGTTTTTCCATTGTGCTTAGCACTGCCGGAGCCATTCTGTTTCTGTTGATCCCTGTGGGGAATATAGGGATGTTGTTTCTCACGCTAATCGTGCTCGCTGCGGGTAACTTCATTTTGCAGACGTACCGGGATTCCCTGCTGATGAACCGATTGGGTACGCATGAGAAAGCCGATATGTTCTCGGCCGTGCAGACCGTCATGACGCTTACAGCCATTCCATCCGGTTACCTGACGGGCCTGCTCTACCATCACAATCCAACACTGTTATTCAGCGTCATTCTTGGTCTATATGTCGTACTCATGGTCATCATGTTCTTCCTGCCAGATCCGCAAAAGCACTCCCAAGTGCTGGAACCTTACAAAAATATGTAGAAAAAGGGGTTTACTGTATCTGGAGCGAATATGTAGTACAGAAAAAAACTAGTAAATGCATGTTCAAAAAGAGCGGTTTTCAGTACCGAGAAGATGGGATGAAGCTAGAAATGGAGTAGCGGAGCGTAGATAGAGCTACGTGAGCAACGGACATTTCGGCTGAATGCCATATTCGATGCTGATGATGCCACTAGGCATCCTTCGTAATCAAAAGCGGACTTTTTGAACTACCTCTAGAACATATTTTAACTTGGGAGGCTGCTAAAAATGACTAACGTAATGACAACAGAAGCACGGAAGCAATGGAGCTGGATGAACGAGCCTGAAACCTGGTCCTATACCGATCAGGGAGGTGTGCTGGTGGAAGCGAAGGCGGACACCGACTTTTTCCAGGACCCTGCGGGCAAGCATATTCGTGCAACTGCTCCTTTCTTGTCCATGCCTGTGCCTGGCGATTTCGAAATCACAACCCAATTAACCGTTGATATGAAAAATCAATATGATTCCGGATGCCTGATGGTGATGGCGGATGATCGTAACTGGTGCAAAATTTGTTTTGAGTATGATGGAAATGCGCCTACCATCGTGTCGGTGGTGACACGTGATGGTTCATCCGATGATTGTAATTCGGTGGAAGTCTCCGTACCTAATCCCTATCTGCGTATACGCAAAGTAGAGGGTTGCATATCATTCTTTTATTCACCCGATGGGGATGAGTGGAAACTAATTCGTTATTTCGGCATGCCGATACAAGGGGAACTTCGAGCTGGATTAGTTGTTCAGTCGCCAACTGGAACGGGCTGTACGTGTCACTTTTTATCCGTGAACGTTACTCATCCGGACTTGACCGCACGTTTCTAATCCGCTCCCCTGGCCGATCATTGGAGGGAGAACAGGTTCATGGTAAAAGCATTTATATTTGATTTTGATGGACTCATTGTTGATACAGAGACACCTTGGTATTATGCGTTTCGCGATATTTATGAAGAGCACGGAGTGGAACTTGGTCTGGAGCTATGGTCGAAAAATGTGGGGACATCCTTTGAGGAATTTCATCCATTTCTGTATCTGGAGCAAGCGCTCCAAAAAAAGATAGATCATGATCATATCAGACTGCTCTCTGAACAAAAATACGAAGTCTATTTGGGAGAGGCCGCCATTCTTCCAGGGGTGTATGAATTGCTTCAGTCTGCGAGGGAAAAGGGGATTCAGCTTGCGGTTGCTTCCAGCTCTACACGGGACTGGGTACATGGTTACTTGCAGAAATTAGGCATTTTTGATTATTTCACAGTCGTTCATACATCCGAGGATGTGAAACGAGTGAAACCGGACCCTGAACTGTACCTTCTTGCTCTCCAGAGTCTTGGGATCGAGGCTTCCGAAGCGATTGTGTTCGAAGACTCACCTAATGGCTTGAAAGCAGCCAATGCGGCAGGTATTCGTTGTATCATCGTACCTAACGAGGTAACGCGTGGTCTGGAATTCGCCATGCATGAACTGCGGTTATCCTCGCTGGCCGAGATTGATATGGAGGCGCTTTAATCCAGATACTGCTTGCGTAGCTCGATAGGGGAGATCCCTTCGTATTTTTTGAACACTGATCCAAAGTAACTGGCACTGTTGAAACCAACGGCTTTGGCTATTTCATGAGCGGTCGTAGCGTTATTTTCGATGAGCATTTCCTTGGCTTTCAACAACCGATATCGCATCAGATATTCCAATGGAGTCATTTGAAATTCTTTTTTGAATATCCGATTGAGGTGTTGCTCGGTAACGTCCATCTGCTCAGCCAACATGGGGAGAGAAATATCCTGATGATAATTTTGTTTGATAAAAGTAATGAGTTCATCCAATCTTAATCGGGCATCAGAACGTTCGTAAGCACTATAGCGTTCACCTTCAATGGTTAATCTGACCAAAAGCATGTACAGTAATGCGGATACGTGCCAGATCTGATCCTTGTGCCGGGACTGCAGCGCCAACGTAATTTCACGCAACAGGATATGAAGCATTCCATCCGGCTTGAAGGCGCGCAGCTCCCCGATCTGCAAGGTATGCAAGAACCGTGGCAACAAATAGCCATTGAAAGACAGACAATCAAATCGTAATGAATCACTCAGATTGTGGTAACGGTAGGTTACCTCCGGGAACAAAATGAGAGCGGTCCCTTTTTTGATCGAAAATTCATGATTTTTTGCTGCGATTCGCCCTGTTCCTCCGATGCACTGTACAATGCTGTAATCCCGTGAATGGTCGCTCCAATTCATCAATTCATCAACGGTCAACTGGTTTTGCCCTGTAATCATGAGCGGCATATCGGTATCCAGCGGATTCCCCATACTAGGTTTCGGCATCGTCGTGTTATTCCTCTTTTCGTTAAAGGATCATGTGCGTAAGTAGCGTGGTTACAGCGTTAAAAGAAACCTAGAAAGAATTATATTACATAAATGGAATAATTTTAATTGAATGACGAGCAATATATAAAACGTTTTCATATAAATGCTTCAACGATTATTAATTGGATGAATGAGTATGAACTGTAGTCTGATCAGCCTCTATTTATGGATCTAAAAGTACGCCCGCCTTGCCAACAGAATGCGAAACGGTATACGCTATAACGAATGAGTGATTAAGGAAAGGGATGCAAACATGAAGAAAGTCATCGTAGTCGGATCGGGTATTCTGGGGGCATCAACAGCCTATCAATTAGCCAAGCGGGGCGCAGAGGTAATCATCGTAGATCGAAAAGATATAGGACAGGCAACGGATGCAGCTGCCGGTATCATCTGTCCATGGCTGTCACAGCGTCGCAATCAGGACTGGTATCAGCTCGCCAAGGCAGGTGCGCGGTTCTATCCTGGCATCATAGCGGAGCTTGAAGGCGAAGGAGAAACGGAAACCGGTTATGCTCAAGTGGGCGCGCTTAGTATTCATACGGATGTGGACAAAATCAATAAAATGGAAGAGCGGGCCCATCTTCGCAAAGCAGATGCGCCGGAGATTGGCGACATTACACCTCTTGATGACAAAGAAACCCGTGAACGTTTTCCATTGCTGGATGAACGTTATCAATCGGTACATATCAGTGGTGCTGCACGTATAGATGGAAGAGCGCTGCGCGATGCATTGATCCGCTCTGCACAGCGTAATGGAGCGGAAGTGATCCATGGAGACGCCACGCTTCAATTCGAAGCAGATCGGGTCATTGGTGTGAGTGTTAATGATCAGAGTTTCCTGGCAGATGAAGTCGTTGTCTGTGCAGGTGCATGGGCCAACGAACTGCTGAAGCCACTCGGCATACACTTTAAAGTGCATTATCAAAAGGCACAAATTATGCATCTACATGTCACCGATGGGGAGGATACAGGCCGCTGGCCTGTGATCATGCCACCTTCTGATCAATATCTGCTGGCCTTTGATCAACAGAAGATTGTGATTGGTGCCACTCATGAAAATGATGTGGAGGGTTATGATACAAGAGTCACTGCAGGAGGCATGCAGGAAGTTTTGAATAAAGGTCTGGAACTGGCGCCGGGGCTAGCCAATAGCACATTCCAGGAAGTAAGAGTGGGGTTCCGTCCGTTCACACCGGGCTTTCTGCCAGTAATGGGGGCTGTTCCAGGCTGGCAAGGTCTGATTGCCGCGAATGGACTTGGAGCCTCTGGACTGACTATGGGTCCTTTTATCGGGAGTCAACTGGCGAAACTAGCTCTCGGTATGGAGCTGGATATCGATATTGAGCCCTACACTGTTGGCAAAGCAATGGATGAAATTGAAAGAGGTGAGTCATGACATATTCACAACGTGTATCCGATGGAGCGAACTCGTCCGACATCATATATCTGGAGCATCAGATCGGTACGACGAAAGAAGAACTGCGAATAGCTTTGGAGAAACAAGAAACGTACAAACGCGAATTGTCGGAATTGAAGTCATCACTAATCAGGAATGTATCGGAAGACAGTTCTGAAGGGCAAATCTTAATGGAGAAGGCAAGCCAAACGAAGAACTTGATTGAAACCCTGTCTGAACAACTGGAACAACTACAGGAAGCATTAGCGAAACTAGGCGATTGATCGGTTCGTATGGCTTATCTCTCTGAGACATCGACAGAAATAATATACGATACGTATAAAACGAAAACCCCTTATATTAAGGGGTTTTTCTGATTTAGTTCAAATGGTTTATATCAATAAATGAACGCATGGTATAAAATGGAATCAGGTGCTGAACTGTCAATTCAGGTACCCATGTAACCAATCACGAAACTATGCTGAGAGGTGGATTCCAAATGTATAAAGAAGTGATACGTGTTGAGGACATCACGGGGTTTCAGTCTAGATCTGAAGAGTTTTTCCCACTTCACTGGTTTCGAAAAATGCTGTCCGAGAATCCAGTGTACTATCACGAAGATACAGACACCTGGAATGTGTTCAGATACGATGATGTGAAGCAGGTTCTCAGTAATCATGAGTATTTTTCCGCCGAAGGAACCCGGACAACGATTGCCGTTGGAGCAAAGAACAATGAAGGCACACCTCCAGACAAATTAAACATATCAAGTATCGATCCTCCCCGTCATCAAAAAAGTCGTTCGTTGTTATCGGCTGCTTTTACACCGCGTAGTCTGAAAAACTGGGAGCCACGAATTCGCAACATTGCAGAGCAGCTGGTAGCCGATATTGAGCCAAATACGACCATTGATATTGTTCAAGCGTTGGCCGCTCCGCTACCTTCGATGGTTATGGCCGATCTGCTTGGCATCCCTCTTACAGACAGCCATCGCTTCAAAAACTGGGTAGATATTCTGTTTCAACCCATCAATCCCAAGACGGCTGAGGAGAGTGAACTGAAAAAGCAAACTGCCGCGCAAGAGTACTATCAATTCCTGTATCCTATTGTGGTTCATAAACGGACTCATCCTGGTGAGGATATCATTACGGACCTGTTAAATGTCGATGTTGAAGGTGAGAAGTTCACGGAGGATGAGGTTGTTCGCACGACCATGCTTCTGCTCGGAGCCGGCATAGAGACAACGAGTCATATGGTTTCAAATACGTTCTATTCCTTCCTCTACGATGACCCGAGCTTGTATGGCCAACTCAGGCAGAACCCCGAATGGGTTCCGCTCGCAGTGGAGGAAATGCTTCGTTATCGGTTCCATAATGCCAAGCGGCATCGGACAGTAAAGCAGGATAATCAACTGCTCGGAGTGGATTTGAAAAAAGGAGATGTTGTCATCTCCTGGATGAGTGCAGCCAATATGGACGAACAGATGTTTGAAGACCCCTTTGAGCTGAATATTCATCGTCGTAATAACAAAAGACATCTTACCTTTGGTAATGGCCCACACTTTTGTCTAGGGGCCCCGCTGGCAAGAATGGAACTCAGCATTGCCTTGACAGCATTTGTGGAGAAGATTGCTCGGATTGAACCGGTGGAGTCCTTTGATCTGGAGAATAATCTGGCCACTTCAGCGCCGGGACAGTCATTGACCCATCTGCCAGTGAAGATCGTTGCGGAGTGAGAAGGAATCATACGGGACACAACCTAAAAAGCGGCAGATCAGACGTAAACGTCTTGATCTGCCGCTTTGTTATGCAAGCAAGTATGAGGCTGGACACCTTAATTTGAATTCATGGAAACTTTTTGTCTTACCACCTGTTTGATTTCTTCCTCTTTGGCCTGTTTGGTGCGTTTGATAAAGAAGGAAAGGACCAATCCCACAACAGCGATACCGATGATAACAACATAAGCATCATTGATACCCTGGATCATGGATTCTGTAGCAAGCTGTTGTTGACTGAGACCATTGGCTGCACCAGTCGCCATCATATCCTGTACGTGTGCCGTTGTACGGGAGGTCATGACACTTACGAGCAATGAAGTACCTACAGCACCAGCCACTTGTCTGACGGTGTTGGAGATAGCTGTACCGTGTGCACCAAGTCTTGGTGGCAGTTGGTTAAGTCCCGCAGTCTGAATCGGCATCATGAGCAGAGCCATACCAATTCGGCGGCCGGTAGACATCAATACCAGGTATCCATAACTGGTTGAATCCGTTAAGTCGATGAAACCAATTGTTGTCACGATGGTGATCACCATCCCGATAACAGCGAGCCATTTCGCTCCAAATCGGTCAAACAATTTTCCGGCTACCGGCATCAGAAAGCCCATGACAAGCGCACCCGGCAGAAGCAATAATCCGGACTCCAGTGCAGTGTAACCACGTGCGTTCTGGAGATACAAGGGAAGCAACATCATGTCAGCATACATGATCATTGTAATCGCGATACTAATGACCGTGGTCAAGGAGAACATGTTGTATTTGAATGCCCGCAGATCAAGCAGCGGAGTTTCGGAAACGAGCTGACGCCATGTAAACAGGGCAAGAGAAACAATTCCAGCCGCAATGCAGATAAGAACTTCTGCACTTGACCATCCCAGACTTCCTGCTCTGCTGAAACCATAGAGCAATGCGCCAAATCCGATCGTGGACAGCACCACACTGATTGTGTCGAACTTTGTGTTGACCCGTTCGGATACATTCTTCAGGTATACAAACGCAAAAGCAATGACAATAAGAGTTAATGGAATCATGCCATAGAACATCGTTTGCCAAGAGTAGTTCTCGAGGATATAACCGGCAAGGGTAGGCCCGATTGCAGGGGCAAAAATGATGGCAAAACCAACCATACCCATTGCAGATCCTCGTTTTTCAGGAGCAAACAAGGTCAAAATAACGTGCATCAAGAGCGGCATGATAATGCCGGCACCCGCTGCTTGAATCATACGTCCTGTCAGCAATGTGCCAAAGTTATCTGCAAGAGCAGATACGATGGTACCAATCAGGAAAATAAACATGGAAGCTTGGAATAATTGCTTGGTTGAAAAGCGTTGCATGAAGTAGGCCGTGATCGGGATAAGCACCCCGTTCACCAGCATGTAACCTGTCGTTAACCATTGTGCTGTTGCGGCGGAGATATTAAAATCACCCATCAGTTCCGGTGTAGCGACACTCATGATCGTTTGATTCAACGTTGCAAGGAAGGCTCCCAAAATCATGATAAACAGGATGGGGCCTTTCTTTACGGATAATTCTTCTTGTACTCTAGCCTGACTCAATCCTTTTCATCCTTTCAATCCACACGTGACTAAATTTACAACGTGTTGTATAGTTTACATTGTATTTATTGAATTATATACATATTCGGACAGATTACAATTTACGTTATGACGTGTTTTCGTCGTTTATTTTACAAATAAAATGAATTTGTTGTGTAAATCAAAAATAAACGACTGTTTGTTTAAAATTGTAATGTTTAAAATTTGATGGGAGGGATACACGTGAAAGACGAGAAGAAATCAGCCGTGGACCCAAGAATATTGCGAACACGTCAGTTAATTCGAGGTGCATTTGTTGAATTGCTGCAGGAAATGGATATTGAGAAGTTGTCAGTCAACAAAATTGCCGAACGAGCGACGATCAATCGGGTAACCTTCTACCTGCACTATCGTGATATTACGGATATGATGGAGAAGATGGCGGATGAGATGATTGAGAATATTGAACGGATCGTGGATGAATATGCCCCTCATTTTGAGAAGCAAAGAATGGAAGAGGCTTGGCCTGTTCTAGTCAAGTTACTAGAGCATTTTGCAGAGAACGCCTCGTTCTATCAGGTGGTTCTTGCTACAAAGCGCACACCGATTTTTACCGAACGACTGCTCAAATTGTTAAGTACGCTGGTCAAAGCCAAAATTGATCGGGTAGAGATGGAAGATGAACTCGAAGAATCCGGCATTCACAAAGAAATCGCAATATGGTACGGTTCTTCGGCTCTGATTGGAACCATCGTTGCCTGGTTGCGTAATGATATGCCATATTCACCTCATTTCCTGGCGAAACAATTCTCGTTGATTCGCTCGTACTCTTATAATGACCTGATATAATCATGCTACAATTGCATCTAACGTTAATAGAGGAGGAATAATGTGATGAAATATAGTGCAGAACGTATCTATGTGAGATTTTGGAATGTGGATGATGCCTCATTGCTTCTGGATCTACAGGTTCGCAATCGTGCGGAAATCGAGAACATATCAGCAAGTGATCGGGACGAGTCTTTCTACAGCTTGGAAGGGCAAAGGTCACTCATTGAGAGCTGGAACAAGAAGAGAGAAGAAGGAAATCGCTATTCTTTTGGTATTTTTCTACATACAACGGATGAACTCGTCGGTGAAATTTCTTTGTTCGAGATCATACTGGATTCTACCCCAAAATGGATCCTTGGTTATGTGACGGATACTCTGCATCAAGGAAAAGGATATATGAGCGAAGCCCTGCAATGTGTAATGGAATTTGCCAAACACGAAACTGAAATTACTCGAATCGAAGCTGGCGCTGTGCCCGATAATACAGGTTCCATCCGTGTCCTTCAAAAAGCAGGATTCAAGGAGAATGGGTCACAGCCTGTGCCAATCCAGGGAACGTTGAAAGAACATACGATGTTTGCTGTGGATATACTATAAGCAAGATGTTTTAATATTTACTATACAAGTTGGACTATATATTTAAACGTAACGGAGAGGACAGAAAAAACATATGGCTACTATACTCGTTGCAGACGACGATGCGAACATTCGTGAACTCGTCTGTCTATTTCTCAAAAACGATGGATTCACAACAGTGGAAGCTGCGGACGGTAAGGAAGCTCTCACTATATATGGCGAAACTCCAGTAGATCTGGTCGTCCTTGATATTATGATGCCTGTCATGGATGGTTGGGCACTGTGTAAAGAACTCCGAAGAGCCAATCCCGACCTCCCGTTACTCATGCTGACGGCGAGAGGAGAGACTTGGGAGAAGGTGAAAGGATTCGAACTGGGTACGGATGATTATTTGACCAAACCGTTTGATCCGTTAGAGCTGACCGCTCGTGTCCGAGCATTACTGAAACGATACAAAATCGGCTCCACACACACAATCCAGTTTGGCAACGTCATTCTGGACCGTCAGACGTATAAGGTGATGAGAGGTACAGAGTCGCTTACGTTACCACTTAAGGAGTTCGAATTGCTGTATAAGCTTGCTGGAACACCAGGACAAGTCTATACACGTGAGCAATTAATCGATCAGATATGGGGTATTGATTACGCGGGAGATGATCGAACAATAGACGTACATATTAAACGCCTGCGCGAACGATTCGCGACAACACCTGATTTTCGGATTGAAACGGTGCGTGGGCTAGGGTACAGACTTGAGGTCTATGAATGATCAGATCCTTATATATTCGTGTTGTTCTGACCTTTCTGGTGTCAGTCATCACAGGCACGATTATTTCATTTTTTATGTCAACCTGGATGTTCGAAGATCAATTGAATGAAAATGCTCAAATTAACATACGCAATTTTGGCCAGGACGTTGTGCAGATTTATAAGACGCTGCCTGCTGATGAAGCAGAATCATTCGTTAGTAGAATGAAACAACTTGATTCGTATCATATTCGAATTTATGATGCAACGGGCAATTTCAAGTCTTATGGGAAGCTTAACGAACATAAATCATCCCCCGTATCGACGGATCAACTCAAGAAGGTTTTAAACGGAGGGGTTGTGCAGGACACACCTAAAGGTATCGCTACCGTTCTTTTGGGGCTACCGATCAAGACGGAAACGGGTATAAGAGCGATGTTTCTAGAAACACTCTCACCGCCCTCAGCCTCTTTTGTGGTCCAGTTTGGCTTGATTTTTGCAAGCTGTTCCTTGATTGTAGGAAGTTTGTTGATTGTGGTTGCTTCTGTATATCTGGTTAGACCGATCAAAAAATTGACCAAAGCGACCAAACGGATTGCAGCTGGAGACTTCAATGTCAAGCTGAACATTAAACAAACGACGGAGATTGGTACTTTGGCCCGTAGCTTTGAAGAAATGATGCATGATCTTCAGCAGTTGGAGCAGATGCGCAGGGAGTTCGTTACCAATGTTTCGCATGAGGTTCAGTCTCCGCTCACCTCGATATCCGGTTACGCTTCGGCACTGAAGCAAGTAAATCTCTCAGAACAAGAACGAAACCGTTACCTGGATATTATCATCTCAGAAGCAAAAAGAATGTCCAAAATGAGCGATAGCCTGCTGAAGCTGAGTCTGCTTGAATCGCAGTCACAGCAACTACGGCTCACCACCTTAAGCCTTGATGAACAGATCAGGCGGGTCATCGTGGCGCTTCAGCCGCAATGGTCTGGGCGCAACATTCATTTCGAGCTTGATTTGGAGAACGTGAAGGTAACGGCTGATCACGATCAGTTAAATCAGGTATGGACAAACATCATCGGAAATAGCATCAAGTTTTCCGAGGATGGCGGTATGATTAAAGTCAGTATCGAAGAGGACTTCAAAAATGTGACTGTTCGAATATCCGACACGGGCATTGGAATTCCCCTGGAAGATCAGAAGCGTATATTCGACCGCTTTTTCAAGGCAGATCGTTCCCACAGTCGCAAATATGACGGGAGTGGTATGGGACTTGCTATCGTTAAACAGATCGTGTCCCTTCATCAGGGTGACATCCGAGTGGAAAGCGAACCTGGTCAAGGCACGACCTTTATGATCACGTTGCCCACCCATCCACCAACGGATAGTTAGGCTCACAGGATAGGGTCAATGAATAGAATATCCATCGGATTATCTAACCCGAATGTTCATGTCCTATGTAACATGCAAGCTTCCTTGTATGTTACATAGGACATTTTTTTTGCTTGTTCATACTCTGTTCATATTCCGGTCATGGGGAGTACATCTTTCTTGATTAGGATTTCTTAAGCAGCCTGCGAGGCCAATATACAGATGAGGATAGGAGCAGATGAATGTGAATCAACAAGCAGACAGAGAAGTCCAGAGTAAGAGCAAAACCAAGAAAGTGTTAGGCATTTTGTTTAAAGTACTTTGCGCAATCATTATAGCAATCTTACTTTTTGTAGCTATCGTATATACCGTCAATAAAATCAGCAGTTATTCGGAGCAAAAAAGAATGGAGCCGTATGGTCAACATGTATCCGTAGACGGAAAAAATATGAATGTGTTCATACAAGGCGAAGGCGAGGAAACGATTGTGCTTCTGCCTGGTTTTGGAACAGCTGCACCAGCGCTTGATTTTAAACCTCTTATCTCCGAGTTATCACCATATTATAAAGTTGTCGTTGTTGAGCCCTTTGGTTACGGATTGAGTGATCAGACCAAAAAGGAACGCAGCACAGCAAATATCGTCAGTGAAATTCATGAAGCGTTACAGCGTCTACATATTGATCGTTATATCCTCATGGGTCATTCCATTTCGGGGATCTATAGCCTGGATTACGTGAACAAGTATGCAGATGAAATAAGTGCATATGTTGGGCTGGATAGCAGTGTTCCAGCGATAAGTGAACAGAAGATTGATTCATCAGATACACAACCGATTAAATGGTTCCGCAACTTGGGTTTCGCCCGAGTGCAACTGAAACTGAGTGCTGACCCTTATGATGGACTGCCTTATGATGAGCAAACGAAAGAACAATTGAACATTCTGATACGCAAAAATATGTATAATACCACGCAATTAAATGAGGCAGAAAGTATGTATTCCAACTTTAAAGCATCTGAACAACTAACTTTCCCTGTTAATCTTCCGGTTCTTTTCTTTGTTCAAAAGAATCATCCGGCAGCAGACAATTGGGTTCCGGAACACGAGAAGTTAATAGAGAACTCTGTGCGTGGTGAAGTGGTGTTGCTGGAAGCAAATCATTATTTGTATCGTTCCCATGCCAAAGAAATTGCTGAAAAATTCAGGGGATTTATGACGCAGCAGTAAATATAAATGAATTGGCTTGTTCATATTCAGTTCATATTGACGTCACGGGGAGTACATTTTCATTGGATAAGATTTCATTAGCAGCAAAAAAGACAATCGAACTATCAGTTCAAGACAGGAGAAGATAACACTGACGACGCAGCCTGCGGAAAAGAAAACAAAGAATAGATCAAAGGCCAAAAAAGTGAGAAACATGATACTGAAAATAGTAGGAGCAATCGTAATCGCCATTATTCTATTTCTAGGTATTGTTTATATCACCAATGTGATCAGTAGTAATTCAGAGGCCAAGAAAATCGATTCCTATGGTCAGCATGTATCTGTAGACGGGAAAAATATGAATGTGCTCATTCAAGGCGAAGGCAAGGAAACGATTGTACTTCTGCCTGGTTTTGGAACAGCGGCACCAGCGCTTGATTTTAAGTTGCTCATTGACGAACTATCACCATATTACAAAGTTGTGGCGGTTGAGCCATTCGGTTATGGATTAAGTGATGCTACTGAAAAAGAACGAACCACAGAGAATATCGTAAGTGAAGTTCATGAAGCTCTGCAGCAACTCGATATTCATCAGTACATGCTCATGGGTCACTCCATTGCAGGCATTTATGGCATTGATTATGTGAACAAATATCCGGATGAGGTCACGGCATTTGTCGGAATTGATAGTAGTGTTTCAACCCAACCGGGTATGGATGCCAAATTACCTACTAAAACGTTCGCATTTCTTAAAAAATCAGGTCTCCAAAGATTGGTGGTCAAATTTAGTAGTGACCCCTATGCTGGACTCGCATTTGATGAACATACCGTAGAGCAGATGAACATGCTGTCGAATAAAAACTCGAACAGTTCCACGACTTTGAATGAAATGGACCATATTGCTTCCAATTTTAAAGGAGCCCAAGGATTAACCTTCCCTAAAGACCTTCCACTTCTACTCTTTGTACAAGCTAATAATGAAGGTGTAGAAGGATGGATACCGCTGCATGAAGGGCAGATCAAAAATTCAGTATATGGGAAAGTAATCACCATGGATGGCGAGCATTACTTGCACCATACGTTATTCAAAGAAATAGCAAAAGATGTTAGAGCATTCATGAACGAAGCGAAGTAAAAATTCTGTAAAAGTCCGTGATGAGAGAGAGGAATTCAATTGAGATTATTTGAGATACTGTTAGTTCTATCCTGTTTCGCGTTACTCATAGACCTACTATTTATTAAAAGAAGTGCAAAGAGAATAGGCTTGGGTTTGGGTATAGGAAGTAGCGTTATATTATTAGTTCAATTGTTTGTTGAGGGATACAGATGGCAGTTGCTTTTGGTATATATCATGACGGCTCTATTCATAATCATCGTTTTATTCAGACATTCCGATAAGATGGCGAATCTTAAAATAGGGAAGTTCTTGAAATATAGTTTATCTTCCTTAATCGTCATTCTGCTTGTTGGTTCTACCGTCTTGTCTGTATACTTACCTGTTTTTAATCTGCCGAAGCTTGATGGTCCAGAGAAGGTGGGTACTCAAACATTTCATTTAACAGACCAGAACAGAGACGAAATCTTCACTGAAGATCAAAGCGATAAGAGAGAACTAATGGTTCAAGTTTGGTACCCAACTGAAAACAGCAATAATAACAAGCGTGACACGCTGTTTCCAAAAGATAAAGAAATGTTCAAAAAGTATATTCAGAGCTTCTCTAATTCTTTAAAACTGCCCGAATTTTTGCTCGACTACTTGAAGTATAGTCAAACCAACTCTTATGAAAATGTTGAAATATTACCTTCTACAAGTCCTTATCCCGTGGTACTACTATCTCATGGTATGGGAACCAGTAGAGTTCTACATGTATCACAGGCCGAGAATCTGGCCAGTCATGGGTATATCGTGGTCACCATCGATCATACGTATAGCACCTTTGCTACTCTTTTTCCAGATGGCCGTGTAACGGATTATAAAAAAAGCACGACTACACTAGATGAACGTACAAAAACAGGGAGTATATGGACGAAAGATGTGGAGTTTGTAATCGATCAAATCGAAAAGCTGAATTCAGGTGCAATCGAAAGTCAGTTTAAAGGGAAAATCGATCTAGATCACATCGGCGCGATGGGGCATTCTTTTGGGGGTGCAACCGCGTTTAATGCAACGTATTTAGATCAGAGAATCAAGGCCGGGGTTAATATGGATGGGTCACTATATGAAGTGGAAAATAGAGATGATATAAACAAGCCGTTTATGTTCATCCGATCGGGAAGTTTTGAAGACTGGTTCGCCAACTTTGAAATAGATAGAAATTCGGATGATGAAGTAACTAAATCTCTTTCAGATGAGCTGCACATTATGAAAAATGTTATGAATCATGGGGGAAAAGTGATCTATGTAGAAGGAACCCAGCACTTCAATTTCACGGACCTTCAGTTCTATTCAGAGCTGGTTAAACTGTCCGGTATCACAGGAGATATCAATGGTAAAAGAGGATCAAACATCGTAAATCAATATGTACTCGATTTCTTTAACAAGCAACTGAAAGGAACGGGTGGAGATCTCATTCAGGGACCAAACGACTTGTATCCGGAGGTGAAATTTGTAGACCCAGAAGAAATCAAATAACCAAAACACTTAAAATTCAGGAGATGATGTGAATGGGACGACAAAAGGGAAAACGCACTTCAATCGCCGTGTTAACGCTGGCATTAACCATGTTAGCTCCAATGTCTGCAATGGCTGCGCCTACTACAAGTAGCAGTGATCATACGTATGAACCAACCAAGAAAACGGTGATGGAGAAAGCCAAGTTACTCACTGAGAAGCATGGAATCACAAGTCTGCAATATGCCCTTATCGATGGTGGCGAGATTGTGGTGTCCGGTCAGACGGGTAAAAACGATAAAAACAACAAGGTGCCTCTTACGCCGGATACGATCTATGGCATAGGATCAACGAGTAAAATGTTCCTCACAGCTTCTGTTATGAAGTTAGTTGACGAAGGCAAGGTGGATTTGGATCTGCCTGTTGTGAACTATATACCTGATTTTCAGATGAAAGATCATCGCTACAAACAAATCACACCACGCATGCTGTTGAATCATTCTTCCGGTCTGCTGGGAGGCACGGGCAGTAATGCCACATTGTATGGGGATAATGATACGTACTCACATGATACGTTTCTGGACCAATTGGCAAGTCAAAACCTGAAGGCAGATCCCGGCGAGTTCTCGGTGTATAGTAACGATGGGTTTACGTTATCCGAGATTATGGTTGAACGTGTTAGCGGCATGAGTTTTACAGCTTTTATACACCAATATTTTACGGAACCTTTGGACATGAAACATACCAAAACACCACAGGATGTGGTTGACACGGCAGCAATGGCGGGAATCTATTCTCCTATGTATGAGGGTCAGCTTCCACAAGAGAATTATAATGTTATCGCTACTGGAGGCATTTATTCCACCGCTGAAGATCTTGCGAAGTTTTCACAAATCTTCACGGGAGAGGTCCAAGGCATTCTTACCAATAAGTCTGTAGAAGCCATGGCGCAAGAAGAGTACAAAAAAGGCATGTGGCCAGAGGATGGCGATACGTCTATATCTTACGGATTAGGGTGGGATAGTGTAAATCTGTACCCATTCAGTGAATACGGTATCAAGGCAGTAACAAAAGGTGGAGATACCATATCGTATCACTCATCATTAGTCGTACTGCCGGAATATAATCTGGCTGCAGCCGTTACCTCATCAGGTGGGACAAGTGCCAAAGATCAGTTCATTGCGAGTGAATTATTACTCAGCGCACTTGAGGAAAAGGGCATCATTACAGAACGGAAGCCGGAAAAATCGTTTGGTGTTCCAGTGAAGGCAGATATACCTAAAGAAATAGCCACGAATGCAGGTATATATGGCGGCAATAATTCGGTTAAGAAGATCGAAATGAATACTGCTGGACAAATGACTGTATCCACACCTTCAGCTCCAAGTGATCCGGTTCAAAAATACACCTATACAGCAGATGGTACTTTTGTTAACGATGAAGGCACGGAAAAGTTGAAATTTGTTAAGGAGAAGAATGGAAGGACTTATCTGTGGTATCGATCTTATATATCCTTACCAGGACTTGGACAATTGGCTTTCTCCGAATATAAAATGGAAAAGCTGGAAGTCAATGAATTATCCCAGGATATTACGGCCTCATGGGAGCAACGTGAAGGTAAAAAATATTACCTTCTGAATGAGAAATATACATCAACGGTTTATCTCAATTCGGCACCAATTCTCCCTATTCATTTGGACAAAGAGACGCCTGGGTATGTATCCAATACTAAGATTATTGGAGCAAACGAAGCAGTCACGGAGCTGCAAATCCCTGGCCTGGCTGGACGTGATACAAAGGAGATTTATTTTGCTAAAAAGAACGGAGTAGAGTACATTACAGCCGTTGGTAGCATATACGCCAGTGAGGAAATGGTACAACCGCTCTATTCGGGTAAACAATCTCTAGCAACGATTCAAGCAGATGGATATGCCAGATGGTTTTCGATACCAGCAACGGTGAAAGGAAAATTCATGACGGTTAAAATGCCTGCAACTGGCGCCTTTGCCGTATATGATCAGAAGGGTATTTGTATTAATCACACCGTAGTCAGCGGTCAGAATGAGGTTGTATTACCAGAAAACGGCCGCATTGTATTTGCAGGTGACGTGGATTCCACATTTGAAATTTCATTAAAATAGATGTTGTGCCGTAGTTAGTTTTATGAAAGAAACTAAGAAAGCAGCCGATCAAAGTAATCGGCTGCTTTTGTTCAATTTAACTATAATTAGTTTGTCACTTCAGTTAGAATTCTTCGCTATTGCTCAACTGAAGAATTATTCTTTTTTAGGAGAGTGGAAACGTTGCCTACGATATTGGTTGCTGATGACGATGCGAACATTCGCAAACTCGTCTGTTTATTTTTGCGCAACGACGGATTTACAACCATCAACGCCGTAGACGGAAAGGAAGCCCTGGCTATCTATACCTCCACGCCAGTCGATTTGGTTATTCTTGATATTATGATGCCGGTCATGGACGGTTGGGCATTATGTGAGGAACTTCGAAGAGCCAATCCGGATCTTCCGTTACTAATGTTGACGGCAAGAAACGAGACCTGGGAGAAAGTACAAGCATTTCAGCTTGGTACAGATGACTATATGACGAAGCCATTCGATCCGCTTGAGTTGATGGCTCGCGTAAAGGCACTGTTGAAACGATACCGTATAGGTTTAACACAGACCATCCAGTTAGGCAACGTCATCCTGAACCGGCAGACTTATAAGGTCATGAGGGGTACAGAGTCGTTCACCTTGCCGCTTAAGGAGTTCGAATTATTGTATAAACTTGCTGGATTACCGGGACAAGTCTATACGCGGGAGCAAATAATCCAGCAAGTTTGGGGGATTAATTATACTGGCGATGATCGAACGATAGACGTGCATATTAAACGTCTACGTGAACGTTTTGCGGCTATCTCCGATTTTCGTATTGAAACGGTGCGCGGACTTGGCTACCGGCTTGAGGTGCAGGAGTGATCGGTTCTTTATATACACGCGTAGTCCTGACCTTTCTGGTCTCCGTGATCGGGGGCACAATCCTTTCTTTTCTTGTTACAACCTGGATATTTCAAGATAAATTAAACGATAACTTACAAGGCTCCTTGCTTGACTTTGGCCAGGATATCGTCCGCATCTACGAGACATTGCCGTTACATGAAGCAGAAATGTTTATAAGTGAAATGAAACAACTCAATTCCTATCACATTCGAATCTATAAAGCAACGGGTCAGTTTCAATCCTATGGAGAACTTAAAGAACAACATCCTTTCCCGGTGACGACGGAACAAGTGAAGAAAGTGCTGGATGGGGAAAGGGTCCAAGTCAATGGGATCGATACGTTCTTCTTGGGATTGCCGATAAAAACTGAAATGGGAAGCAAAGCAATGTTTGTAGAGCCCCTCACTTCCTCTTCCACCTCATTTCTCATCAAGTTTGTTGTAACTTTTATGATTTGTTCGTTAATAGCAGGAAGCCTATTGATACTAATTGCGGCTATGTTTCTGGTGAGACCGATCAAAAAGCTGACAGAAGCGACCCGGCTAATAGCTGCCGGAGATTTCAATGTCAAGCTTAATATTAAACAAAAGGGTGAGATAGGTACTCTGGCTCGTAGTTTCGAAGAAATGATGCACGATCTAAAGCAGCTTGAGCAGATGCGCAGGGAATTCGTAGCAAACGTGTCCCATGAAGTTCAGTCTCCGCTCACTTCCATTTCCGGTTTTGCTATAGCGCTCAAGCAGGTAGACCTCCCGGATGACGAAAGAAGCGATTATCTCGATATTATCATCACTGAAACTGCACGAATTTCCAAAATAAGTGATAGTCTGCTAAAGCTGAGTTTGCTTGAATCTCAATCATTGCAAATGCGGCTCGCCACGCTCAGTCTGGATGAACAGATCAGACAAGTAATCGTCGCTATTCAACCCCAATGGTCGGCCCGTAACATTCAGTTCGATCTTGATTTGCAGCCCACCAAAATCACGGCCGATCATGACCAGTTAAATCAGGTGTGGATCAATATCTTCGGCAATGCCATCAAATTTTCCGAAGATGGTGCCCGAATTAACGTCACGATCAAACAGAATATCAAGAACGTGACGATCCGCATATCGGATTCGGGTATTGGTATTCTCCCGGAAGACCAAAAGCGTATATTTGACCGCTTCTTTAAAGCAGATCGTTCCCACAGTCAGAAATATGAAGGAAGCGGTATGGGACTAGCTATTGTAAAGCAGATCGTCTTGCTTCATCAAGGGGACATTCGGGTGGAGAGCGAATATGGACGAGGAACGACTTTCATAGTCATCTTGCCAATCACAACACCCACAGAGTGATTGGATTTCATGTCTTCTCTTAGCTATGACACCCTGTATAAACCTCCTTGCGTATGATGATGCAAACTTTTTTTGCCTGTTCATCCCCCGTTCATGCTGCAGTCATTAGGGGGACATCTTGGTTTGTTATATTGTCTTTAGCGCCCACTTTAAGGTGGCTTAACACAATGATGAAGACAGGAGTAGATGCAAGAATGAAACCAAGAGAGGTAACAAAACTGAAGATGAGTGTGAGGACAGCAAGAAAGAGAAATACTATAGCTGCTGTGACTCTCATGCTGACGATACTTGCCCCAATGTCTGCAATGGCCGCACCGGCTCCCATGAACAACAGTAACCTTACGTATGAGACAACAAAGAAAGCCGTGATCGAAAAATCCAAATTACTGACCGAGACGTACGGTACGACGAGTCTGCAATATGCACTGATCGATGGTGGAGAGATTGTGGTGTCCGGTCAAACGGGCAAAAACGATATAAACGATAAGGTGCCTCTTACTTCGAACACCGTCTATGGCATTGGTTCAACCAGTAAAATGATGCTTACAGCCGCTGTAATGAAGCTGGTTGACGAAGGCAAGATTGATTTGGATGCGCCTGTTGTGAACTATATGCCTGACTTTAAAATGAAAGATAACCGATACAAACAGATCACACCCCGTATGTTGCTGAATCATTCCTCCGGTTTTCTGGGCACCTCAACCAGCAATGCCACATTGTACGGAGATAATGACACGTATTCACATGATACGTTTCTGGAGCAATTGGCGAATCAAAACCTGAAAGCAGATCCCGGCGAATACTCAGTCTACAGCAACGATGGCTTTACGTTAGCCGAGATTCTGGTCGAAAGAGTGAGCGGCATCGGTTATACCGCATTTATACACAAGTATTTCACGGAGCCTTTGGATATGAAACATACCAAATCACCACAGGATGTGGTTAATCCGTCAGACATGGCGGCAATCTATTCCCCTTTTTATGAGGGACCACTTCCAAAAGAGAATTATAATATCATCGGTACTGGAGGTCTGTATTCCACCGCTGAAGATCTGGTCAAATTTTCAAGAATCTTCACGGGAGAAGTTGATGGTATTCTTTCCAGTAAGTCTGTAGAAGCTATGGCGCAAGAAGAGTATAAAAGAGGCATGTGGCCAGAGGATAGCGATACGCTGATGTCTTACGGGTTGGGGTGGGATAGTGTGAACTTGTTCCCATTCAACGAATACGGCATTAAGGCCGTTATGAAAGGTGGAGATACTTTATCTTATCAGTCCTCATTAGTGGTACTTCCGGAATACAATATGGCTGCAGCCGTTATCTCTTCAGGCGGGTCAAGCTTAACCAATAATTTCATTGCGAATGAATTATTACTCAGCGCACTTGAGGAAAAGGACATCATTACAGAGCGGAAGCCAGAAAAATCATTTGGCGTACCTGTGAAGGCAAATATGCCTAAAGGAATATCCAAGTATGCAGGTATATATGGCGGCAATAATTCGGTTATGAAGATCAAAATAAATACGGCTGGAAAAATGACTGTATCTTCACTTACAGCTCCGAGTAATCCGTCTCAAGAATACACCTATACAGCAGATGGTACTTTTGTTAATAACGAAGGTACAGACAAGTTGAAATTCGTTGTGGAGAAAAATGGGAAAACCTACTTGTGGTCACGATCTTATATATCCGTTCCAGGACTCGGACAGCTGGCTTTCTCAGAATATAATGGGGAGAAGCTTGAAGCCAATAAATTATCCAAGGAGATTAACGCTGCATGGGCAAAGCGCGATGGTAAAAAATATTATCTGGTGAATGAGAAATACACATCAATGCTCTATCTTAATGCTACATCGATCCTGCCTATTCAGTTGAATAAAGAGAATCCAGGATATATGTCCAATCATAAGATTATTGGAGCCAACGAAGCAGCCAATCAATTGCAGATTCCGGGTACTGCCGGACGTGATACGATGGACATTCATTTCTCCAAAAAGAACGGAGGAGAGTATCTTACATTTTCAGGTTATGTATACGCTAGTGAGGAAATGGTGAAACCAATCTATTCGGGTAAACGATCCGCAACAACCATTCAAGCAGATGGATATGCCAAATGGTTTTCGGTACCAGCTACTGCGAAAGGAAAAGTCATGACAGTGAAGTTGCCTGAAAATGGAGCCTTTGCTGTCTATGACCAGACCGGAATTTGTATTAATCACAGCGTGGTCAGCCGTAAGAATAATGTTGTTTTACCAGAAAACGGCCGTATTGTATTTGCAGGTGAGGTTGGTTCCAAATTCGAAATTTCATTAAAAAAGTAAATGAACTCAACAGGAGAGAACCATCATGATGAAAAAAATATTAATCATTTTGCTCAAAATATTCGGAGCCATCGTTATCGCTTTTGCATTATTTATTGCCACTGTTTTTATTGTTAATGTATTTAGCAACAAATCGGAAGAAGGGAAAATAAATCCCTATGGTCAGTTTGTAGCAGTTGACGGGAAAAACATGAATGTGTTGATTCAAGGAACAGGCAAAGAAACGGTGGTATTGCTTCCTGGATACGGAACACCTGCCCCAGCCCTTGATTTCAAACCGCTTATCGATGAGTTATCTCCATTTTACAAAGTCGTTGTCATTGAGCCTTTCGGTTATGGGTTAAGTGACATTACTGAAAAAGAGCGTACCACTGAAAATATGGTTAGTGAAATTCATGAAGCGTTACAGCAACTTGGTATTCATAATTACACGCTCATGGCTCACTCCATTTCAGGGATATACGGCCTGGATTATGTGAACAAATATCCAAACGAAGTAAGTTCATTTGTCGGAATTGAGAGCAGTGTCCCAACGCAGGGAGGTAATGATGATCCATTTCCAACCGAAACGTACAAACTGCTTAAAAAATCAGGATTCTACCGATTGTTAATGAAACTGGCCCCTGATCAACTGATTGCACCCGATGTTGATGAAGAAACCAGAGAACAAATTAGAATACTTTCACTCAAAAATACGTTTAATCCGAACAACCTGAATGAAGGTGAAAACTTTGGTCCTAATTTCAAAGCAGCTGAGAACCTGTCCTTCCCCAAAGATCTTCCTGTGATTTTCTTCTTACAAGCGAATGATACGGAAACAGAAGGCTGGATACCCTTGCATGAAGAGCAAGTCAAAGATTCTGTGCATGGAAAAGTGATGACATTTGAGGGAGAACATTATTTGCATCACACCCGATTCAAAGAAATGGTTCAAGAATATAGAAAGTTTATGAGTGAGATAAAATAGTGTCGCCAACAAAAGAAGTCGCGAAATTGCGGCTTTTTTCTGTTAGGGAGATGGTGAATATACATACTTCGTTATCTATTGGAAAATTTAGGTTGACACTTCTTTTTGTCACGTATACAATCGTATACATGAATATGTTGTATACATATGTATACACGTAATGGGGGTGGCACAAATGAGAGATCGTCCTATCGAAGAGATGGATGGAAGTGTACGTCAAGGTGAGCGTCCGAGACGCGATATGAGTGACAATGAGCAACGTGGTGAACGTTCCAGACGTGGAAGAGGTCATGGTGAACATGAGGGAAAACGGGGCCGTGGTGCGCAGACATTCCGTCGCGGCCGAATTCTTGTATTTCTGGAACAAATGCAGAATCGGAGAACAACGCTTGTCCGACAACTTGGACAGGAGGAGTATGAACATATTCGCCCGGTGATCAGTGGGGAGTTAAAAGCTATTGATCAGGTCATCGACGAGTATATCCATCTTTTCGAGCTGCAAAATGAAGATGTAAACCCCAATAAGGATCTGGAGAGTGAGAGTGAATAAGTATGATTCGTCGTTTTTTTTCGTATTATCGTCCCTATAAAAAACTGTTTTTGATTGATTTTGGATGCGCTGTACTCGCAGGCCTTCTGGAGTTGGCTTTCCCCCTTGCCGTCAGCAAATTCATTAATGAATTGTTGCCAGGTCAGGATTGGCCTCTCATTATGCTTGCCTGCGTCGTGCTGTTATCCATCTATGCACTTAATACTGTACTGAACTATGTAGTTACATATTGGGGACATATGCTGGGCATTAACATCGAGACCAACATGCGTGAGAAGATGTTCGCTCACTTGCAGAAGCTGTCCTTCCGTTTCTTCGATAATCGTAAAACAGGCCACTTAATTGGTCATCTTACGAATGATCTGAATGACATTGGCGAGGTTGCTCACCATGGACCTGAAGATGTATTCATCGCAGTAATGACATTAATCGGATCGTTCTGGCTGATGGCTAACATTAATCTGGAGCTTGCGTTGCTTACCTTTATCATTATCCCAATTATGGCTTGGGTCATTATCGTATTTGGTGGCCGGATGACAAAGACGTATCGGCGACTTTTCGGAGACGTCGGCAATTTCAATGCACGCATTGAAGATAACGTCGGTGGCATGCGTGTTGTGCAATCGTTCGCCAACGAAGAACATGAGAAAGAACTTTTTGCGGTGGACAATCAGAATTTCCGTAAAACCAAACTGCTTGCCTACAAAACGATGGCGAAAAGTATCTCGGTCAGTTATATGATGATGCGACTGGTTACGGTGTTTGTCATGATCAGCGGGGCTTGGTTTTATATCGATGGCAGAATCAATATGGGTGACTTTATGGCCTTCCTGCTTCTGTCTAATATCTTCTTCCGCCCGATTGAGAAAATCAATGCCGTCATAGAAAGTTATCCAAAGGGTATCGCTGGTTTCAAGCGATATCTGGAGATCATTGACACGGAACCTGAAATTGCGGATAGCAAAAACGCCGTTGAATTCGAAAGTGTGAAGGGGGATATTCGCTTTGAGAACGTCTCTTTTGGATATGAATCCAGTCGGCGTATTCTGAGTGATATCAGTCTGTCTGTTAGACCAGGGGAAACTGTTGCTTTTGTTGGTCCTTCGGGTGCAGGCAAAACGACCATCTGCAGCCTGCTGCCACGATTTTATGAGGTAGAAGAGGGACGTATCACTGTGGATGGCGTTGACATTCGTAACGTTAAGCTTCAATCCTTGCGCAAGCATATCGGAATCGTTCAACAAGATGTATTTTTGTTCTCGGGGACCATTAAGGAGAATATTGCTTATGGTGATTTGAGTGCAACGGATGAACAAATCTGGGATGCAGCCCGTCGTGCCTCGTTGGAGGAACTGATTCTCACGTTGCCTGATGGCATGGATACGGTCATTGGCGAACGTGGAGTCAAGCTATCCGGAGGACAGAAGCAGCGGTTATCCATTGCTCGTATGTTCTTGAAAAATCCACCTATTCTTATTCTGGATGAGGCAACCTCTGCGCTGGACACAGAAACGGAAGCACTGATCCAGCAATCACTTGCTGAATTGTCGGTGGGCAGAACAACACTTGTAATTGCACACAGACTGACAACTATCAAGAATGCAGATCGAATCATCGTAGTAAACACAGATGGTATCGCTGAGCAGGGCAACCACGAGGAATTGGTCGCCGCTGGAGGCATATATAGTCGTCTTCATCAGGTGCAATATAGCCACTCTTAATCCATATAAATTGAACAAAAAATATTTACACTAGATACTCCGATGACAGAACAACCTTCCGATCGCTGTTATCCCCAGATTTTTTGATTCCTCTTATCTAAAGAGGAAATCCGGGGATAGTGTATGCTTCCGATGTAGCTTTCTTGCAGAAAGCTTGTAGGCGAATGCTTCGCTTCTTCAGGTTATTTCTGTCCTCTCCGTTTTGTGTAAATGTTTAGTTCAATTTATATAGGAACTTAAGCAGCTGACTAAGTATCTGGATCGAGTATCTAAAACAAGTAAACCTTGCCGCGCATATGCGCGGCTTTTTTTATTGATTGGATATTAAAAATGAAGTTATAAAATGCTGTGCAAAAGATAATGTTGACAACGTCCACTAACGTGATTATTATAATGTTGACAATGTCCACTAAAAAGGAGGGTTTGACATCGACTCTCAGTACATAAATCCAGATATACTCGCTGACATGCGACGTTTTAACCGTTTTTATACCAACATACTTGGTGTACTCGATAAGCATATTCTCGGAACAGGGTATTCGTTTGCAGAAGTGCGGGTCATTATTGAGATTGGAATTCGGGGAGAGAGCATTGCGAACAATCTGGTAGATACACTGACCATTGATCGCAGTTATATGAGCCGAATTGTGAACAAGCTGTCCAAGGAAGGACTGTTGGTGAAAGTGGATTCTGCTGCCGACAGCCGGGTCAGTCTGATTCGTCTGACAGCCAAGGGTGAGGAACTGTATGCCCAATTGAATGATCGATCCGATCAACAGATCCTGAAATTAATGCAAGACCTCAATGAAGAAGAGATTCAAGAGGTATACACCTCCATGATGAACATACAAGAGAAGTTGAACAAGAAGGCAGGAGAGACAACACGATGATACGATTTGAATGTGATTATAACGAAGGTGCGCATGAACGAATTTTACAAAGACTGATGGAAACCAATATGGAACAGACGAGCGGGTATGGCACGGATGAGCATTGCGAACGGGCGAGAATGCTTATTCGTCAGGCATGTGACAATGAGCAAGCTGATGTTCATTTCCTAGTTGGCGGCACACAGACCAATACAACGGTGATTGCATCTATTTTGCGTCCATATCAAGGTGTGATTGCTGCGACCTCGGGACACATTGCGGTTCATGAAACCGGAGCTATTGAAGCTACGGGACATAAGGTACTCACAGTTCCAAGCGAGGACGGAAAGATCACGCCTGAGCAGGTTAGAGCCGTCTACGATGCGCACATGAATGAGTCGTCGCCGGAACACAGTGTTCAACCAGGCATGGTCTACATATCTCAGCCAACGGAGAATGGAACGATGTACAGCAAGGCAGAATTGCAAGCATTGCATACAGTGAGCAGAGCATGTGGTCTTCCGTTTTTCGTGGATGGAGCACGTCTTGGATATGCACTCGCTTCACGCGATTGCGATATGACACTTGCTGACCTTGCACGCTTATGTGATGTGTTTTACATCGGGGGAACCAAGATTGGAGCATTGATGGGAGAAGCGGTTGTTATCCTGAATGATGCACTGAAACCAGATTTTCGTTATATGATCAAACAAAAAGGTGGCCTGCTTGCCAAAGGCAGATTGCTGGGTATCCAATTCGAAACGTTGTTCGAAGATGGTCTGTACCTCGATATTTCTCGCCATGCCGTAGATATGGCCTTGAGAATTCATGACTCACTCGAACAGCACGGGGTACGTTTCCTGTACGACTCACCAACCAACCAGCAGTTTCCGATTCTGCCGGATCGTTTGCTTGAGAAATTACGCAGCGGTTATACCTTCTCTTTCTGGGAAAAGGTCGACGCTACACACAGTGCGGTGCGGTTCTGCACCAGCTGGGCAACTCGTCAAGAGAATGTGGATGCACTGACTCGTGATATCGCTCAATTATTGCCCGAAGAGATCCAGGTTCCTGAACGGGTCGAAGTATTGGTCTGATCTTGTCCAAAAATTAAGGAGAACAGTTCCGATTTCCTTCTCATAAATACGAGTATTTTGAAAAATTCCAAAAGAAATTACGCAGAATTTTGATACTGAAAAAAGGACAACTCATTGTGGTTGTCCTTTTTTGGTTTGCCTTTTGTGTGATAGTTGTGAGATAGAGAGTGAATACTAGGTTACTCACTCAAGGCCATGTCATATTTCTCTTTCAGCCGTCGGATATCGGCTCTTGGCGGCGCACCGAACATGCGTGCATATTCGCGGCTAAATTGAGAAGCACTCTCGTAACCAACCCGGAACGCTACATCTGCCGCGTCAGCAGATTCGGCCATCAGAAGTCGCCGGGCTTCCTGTAATCTTAATTGTTTCTGGAATTGTAATGGGCTCATAGCTGTGATCTCTTTGAAGTGACGATGGAATGAAGAGACGCTCATGCTGGCGGTCTCAGCCAGATCTTCAATGCGAAATGGCTGTTCCCAATGATGAACAATGTACTCAATCACTTCTCTGATCCGATAAGTGCTGCTACCTTCAACCGCAATCTGCGCCAGTTCTCCTCCGTAAGGCCCTTGAAGGAGGCGGAACAGGATTTCTTTAACGTACAATGGAGCCAGAAACGGAATCTCTCCCGGCGTATCCAGCAATCGAACAAGTCGGAGTACAGCGTCCTGAATGGAAGATTCCATCTGACCTACAAACATGGCTCGTCTGGCGTTTTCGTTGAATGTTACCTTGATATTGCATTCGTTAAGTACTTCGAGAATTTGGTTCGGTGTGAATTCGAGCTTGAGACTTAAGTAGGGTGCATCAGCGGATGCCTTGATAATCTGCCCGATGACCGGGAGATTCATGGAAGCAATCAGGTAATTGGAAGGTCCATATTCATAACGCTCCTGTGCGAGCAATACTTCTTTCAACCCTTGAACAATTACACAAAATGAAGGTTTATATACTCTGTACGCGGGTTCACTAATCTTGGAATGGTGATAGACAAACAGGGAAGGAATCGCCGTTTCCATTGCACCGTTATGATTGGAATGGCGTTTGATCAGCTCACTCAATTCCTGTTTTGGTTGAAATATTTCTTCGGTCATATGTATCCTCCTCACGGATTTAACCTACTTACATTATAAAGCTTACCTTACAGAACCAAAAGAGGGCCTGAGAGGATCAGGCAATCAATTAAGACGATTGATATACCGCTTGCAGCCCATGACTCGGTATACTAAGAGTATGTTAACAGAGCCAAGCGATTAAAGTTTATTCGAAAAGTTGGGTGAACAAGGTGATGAAGTGGTTATCAAACCATGTGAGGCAAATATTAATTGACAGGCTCGAATCACAAATTAAGTATGAAGAAAATTCCGTACATCGAGAGATATACTTCACATGCTGGTTAGAGCTAGTTACCGAAGAGGTCGAGACAACATCCATTCACAGAACAAATTCAAGGAGAGTGTGAAATATGGAATATGTGGGCGAACAAAATCTCAGTTGATCCGAATTCTTAATGTTAAAGTCGCCATTCGGCGGCTTTTTTTATAGTGATCTGATAAGTGAATTGACAGTTCCTTTATATTAAAGTTATTATAGATACATTAGATCCTTAATTGAGAAGGAGATTATAATCTATGAATAACAGACATTCATCCGGTCAAGTGAACGAATCATCGAGTGGTCATTCCGCTCCTTTTGCTACGTTACAGGGCACACCTATCTTATCATTGCTCCAGCCATCCCAAGGTGAACGTATTCTTGATGTGGGTTGTGGTAATGGGGATCTGACAGCGAAAATCGCAGCCGCAGGTGCGCTGACAAAAGGTATAGATTTTTCAGAAGAGACGATTAGGCAAGCTAAACAGAAATACCCTGATATGAATATTCAAGTAGCAAATGCTTGTCATTATCGGACAGAAGAACCGTTTGATGCGGTCTTCTCTCATGCCGTTCTGCATTGGATAAAGGATGCTCCAGCTGTAGTACAATCAATACAGTTAGCGCTCAAGAGGGGCGGGCGATTCGTGGCTGAGTTTGCTGCAAATGGTAACACGGCTATATTAATTACAGCGGTACAGGAAGAACTGGATGCCCGTGGATACAAATGGGAAGGACGGAATCCGTGGTATCACCCGACCATTGGCGAATATGCTAATCTTCTGGAGCAACACGGATTTCGAGTTAGTCTGGCCCAGCACGTTGATCAATTTACTCCGTTCAAGCCAGGTGCCAGAAAGTGGTTGACCAGCTTCGCGGAGTATTTATTCAGTGGTATCATACCTGCGGAACAGGATGTTATTATGGAAGCAGTTGAGAAAAAAGTACAGCCACAACTGATGCGGGATGGACAGTGGTATCTGGACAGAAGCCGACTGCGAGTTGTAGCTATTAAGGAATAGGGGAATACGGGATGAAAATGGACAAACCCAAGATTCAGGAGCAGTTGCTCGAACCGGAAACGATTGCATTCCTGGAATCCAAAGTGGAGTACAAACACAAACTGATCGAGAACATTACATTGGATCAACAGGAAGCGAGTAAGGTTTCCTTTGAAAATGTTGTATTTAGACATGTGACAATCTCGGAGTCTACCTTGGAACAAATTGAGTTCACCGATGTCCGGTTCGAACACTGTGACTTCTCCAATGTCAATCTCTCTAGTGCCTTCATGCATCGAATCGAATGGCATAACTGCAAGTTTGTCGGAACTGATTTTTCCAATAGCCGATTGCAAAATGTCAGTTTCCTTCATGGTCTAGGCGACTACAGCAATTTCCGTTTTGCTCATCTGAGACAGGTCTCCTTCTCGGAATGTACCTTGATTGGTGCAGACTTTGCCTATCTGGCACTGCAAAAAATGGAGTTCAGTCAATGTAACATCGACCAAGCATCCTTAACGGGGACCAAAATGAAGGATTTGGATCTTAGCGATTGCGAATTTGACTCCTTGGTGTTGACCATGGAAGATCTCAACGGTTGTGTGATTTCACCACATCAAGCCGCCACATTTGTAGGATTAATGGGTTTGATTATCAAATAAAGGGCATGATCACATTTACGGGGTTGCCAAGATAGTGGAAGTGTGTATAATTGGATACACATTAGAATAAAAACAGGTTTTCTAGGGTTCCGCGATGTATGTGTCGGTCTGGTCCGAGAGACAACCCGCAACCTGTTGGTTGTGCCACGGAGGGATAAAAGCCTGGGAGATGAACTGCTACATGCAGTTTGTTTCCCGGGCTTTTTTGTTTTTTCGCTAATGTACCTTACGGGTTGTACAAAAAATGTAGTAGAGAAGGAGTGTTACAAGAATGAATAAAACGTGGATGTCGGTTGTGATTGCTGCTTTGTTTGAAGTAGGTTGGGTCATTGGATTGAAACATGCCAGTGGTCTGCTGGAATGGGGCCTTACACTGGTTGCAATTATCATTAGTTTCTCCTTGATGATTGCAGCTTCGCGGACACTGCCTGTGGGAACCGTGTATGCCGTATTTGTTGGCCTGGGTACCGCTGGTACGGTACTTGCAGAGATTGTTCTGTTTAATGCGACTGTTCAAACCGGAAAGATGGTACTCATTGGTGTACTTTTACTCGGCGTGATTGGTCTTAAAATGCTGAGCAAAGAGAAGAATAAGGAGGTGCAGCTATAATGAACTGGGTATTTCTTATCTTGGCAGGTATATTTGAGATGATCGGAGTGCTGATGATAAACAAGCTGCACAAAGACCGTAATCTCATTTCACTGGTTCTATTGGTAGGCGGGTTTGGTTTAAGCTTCCTGTTCCTTTCCATTGCAATGGAAACTCTTCCGATGGGGACAGCATATGCCGTATGGACGGGAATAGGGGCCTCCGGTGGTGCCATTCTGGGCATGGTGTTTTATGGAGAACCTCGAAATGCCCTTCGAATTCTGTTTATCGCTATGGTGCTCGGATCGGCAGTTGGTCTTAAATTGGTCAGTTAAACAAAGTGATTTTAAAAAGATAATGTACAAATTACGTTTTTAATGGTATCCTTATACGTTACGTGTGAAATAAAAGATGCGTCTTATTGACAGATGTGCGTAAATGAAGGAGACAACATGACATTTAAGGACTTAAATATTATCCCCTCTATTATGGAAGGGTTAAGCAAAGCAAACTATACTAATCCTACCCCTATACAGGAACAGGCCATACCAGCTGTATTAGCTGGCAGAGATCTGCTGGGATGTGCACAGACAGGAACAGGCAAGACGGCAGCATTTTCAGTGCCGATCATTCAATTATTAAGCGAAAGATCCAAAGGGCAAGGATCGAAGTCCGCACGACATATTCGCTCATTAATTTTGACACCAACACGAGAACTGGCTATTCAGATCGCGGATAACATCAAGGTATATAGCCGGTATACGGACATTCGTTGTACGGCAATCGTTGGCGGCGTTTCGCAAAAAGTGCAAGAGCGTGCGTTGAATCAAGGTGCAGATATTATTATCGCGACACCTGGCAGATTGAACGATCTGATTAACCAGAAACGTATTGATCTGAAGATGGTTGAGATTCTCGTTTTGGATGAAGCAGACCGGATGTTGGACATGGGCTTCATTCATGATGTGAAAAGAATCATTGCCAAAATGCCGAACAAAAAGCAGACGTTGTTCTTCTCAGCTACGATGCCTCCTGAAATCACCAAAATGGTTAAAACCCTGCTGGTTGATCCAGTCAAAGTAGAAATCACACCGGTATCTTCAACGGTAGACCGCATTGAGCAGTCTATTTATTTGCTGGAGAACGGCAAGAAGCAACATATGTTGAACCAAATTTTGGAGGATAAATCCATCGTCACGGCATTGGTGTTCACACGCACGAAGCGCGGCGCTGACCGGGTTACACGTGATTTGGCCAAAGCGAATGTTACGGCACAGGCTATTCATGGCAACAAGTCTCAGAACGAGAGACAACGGGCACTGAACAACTTCAAGAGTGGTGCAACACGTGTATTAGTTGCGACGGATATCGCGGCAAGAGGAATTGACGTAGAGGAACTTTCACATGTCATTAACTTTAACCTGCCTAACATTCCGGAAACGTATGTTCACCGTATTGGACGTACAGGGCGAGCAGGCAAAAGCGGGATGGCCATATCGTTCTGCGAGAAGGATGAACTTCCATTCCTGAAGGATATCGAGAAAGTAATCAAAAAGACGATTCCTGAAGTAAAAGGTCATCCGTATCCAATGACAGGTGTACCTGTGTTTGATAAAACCAGCAAAGCATCAGGCAGTAAACCTTCGTTCAACAAATCGGCTGCAGGCAAACCGGCGAAGTCCAAAGCTAACCCGGCACGCAAGCCCAAATCCGAATGGTTTGCCAAGAGTGGTAAATCAAACAGTAGTCGTTCAAACGACGGTAGACCCAATAGCAGTAGATCAAACAGCAGTAGCAGTAAATCTAACCATGGCTCATTCAGCCGCAGCAGCAAAACTAGGAATGATAGAGCCAATTAAGATCTAAATAAATCCAGATAAAACCTTCTCCATTCATTTGGAGGAGGTTTTATTATGTGCTTTTATGTGCAACGAGCTTATTTACATACGAACTTACATTCGGTATCATTATATCGTCCACTGGTGAAAGGGAGGTACTGACTTGAAGGATACGATGATTGAATACAGTTTGAAGAAGAAAGGTGCGACCAAGGATTATCCATTTGGACCTGATCCAGTCGCGATTAAAGTTGCGGGTAAGATGTTCGCGCTTATTTTTGAAAACAAAGAAAAGAACTGTCGTTTAAACTTAAAATGTGATCCCATTATTGCAGAGAACCTGAGAGAGCAGCATGAAGCAGTTCAACCGGGATATCATATGAACAAAAAACACTGGAATACCATTACACTGGATGGTTCATTGTCCGATGAAGATGTCTATGTCATGATCGATCACTCGTATGATATGGTTGTCAAATCCCTTCCAAAAAGCGTTCGGGAATCTTTGGCCGAATGAGGAGAACATATACCACTTTCTCTACATCTCATTCATCATGTTATTGACATTTAAGAGGTAGGTGAAAAGGCTAATGTTCTGCTTCTCTAACAGAATGAATATCCTATGAAAATGAAGACATATTTGAGGTCCATTTGGTTCCATTACCTTGGAAATAAACAAGATCGAACGGCCTTGTTTAATGTGGCTTCCCTTGTTATCAATGCTGTAACAGGGATAGGCAAGTTAATCCTGGGCATATATCTGCTTTCGGGATGGTTCATTACAAATGCTGTATATTATCTGATTCTGTGTGTGGCAAAAGGACAAGTGCTCCATAAATATACAGTTACCAAGAGAATGGACTCTCCCGAAGAAAGATATAGATTAGAACTTACGGTATATAAACGCGGAGGTCTGTTCCTGTGTTTACTAGGCGTGTCCTATTCGATGGTCTGCCTGCGAATGTATCTAATCGGCGATGCCTTCATATATGAGGGTAACATCGTGTATATCGTATCTACAGTTGCTTTTACCAAGCTGGTTTTTGCCGTGTATGGTACCTGGGCGAACCGTCATCTCCATAACCCGATCATATCTACATTGAAAATGATTAACTTCACTGATGCGATGGTATCCATCGTGGTGACCCAAGCGACATTACTTACCATGCAAGGCTCACCTCTTGCATTAAAAACCAGTAGCTTGTTTGGCATGGGGTGCAGCGTTTTATTTTGTTTGATGGGGGTCTGGATGATGTTCCACAAAAAAAAGGAAACAGGCACGGATCCAAACCAATCTCCTGGTACTGAATGCTAACATTGAAGCATTAAGAGCAGGGGAAGGTAATTTTGGTTGACGTTTCAGCATGTTGATCAATACATATCAAATGAATTGCACATGACGGAATAGACAAGTGTCATCTATACTTAAAGTGACAACGGAAGAAAGCGTATTGGCAATCCACTAAAGGAGTGATATCTATGGATCAACAACAACAATTGGCAATGGTACAACGTATGCGTCAAAATGTCGTCGGTACAGGTGCAGCTCTTCAACCCAGTTCCACGTATGCGGTCACAGTAAAAGAAGTCATGATTCCTACAACTAAAGGGGATACACGTGTACTTGTGTATACACCGGATAGGGAGCATTCCGCGCCTCTGCCGGTCTTCTTTAATATGCATGGGGGTGGTTTCATCTTGGGACAAGCAGAGATGGATGATCCATGGTGTCGCTTGATTGCTGATCGATCTGATTGTGTGGTCGTTAATATCGATTACAGTCTTGCACCAGAGCACAAGTTCCCAACGGCGGTCCATGAATGTTACGACGTTGTACAGTGGGTCCACGCCAACCCGCAATCCTTCTCGGTTAACCCGTCTCTATTCGCTATTGGGGGACATAGCGCTGGTGGTAATCTTGCTGCAGCAGTGTGTTTACTGAATCAGCAACGAGGTAGCGAGCTGCCAATTGTTCTGCAAATTATGGATTATGCCGTGTTGGATGTGGCTACAGATCCGGCCGAGAAACCGAGTTTTGCAGAAGCCATTCCAGCCGATATCGCCAGAACGTTCAATGCCATGTACCTTCATACGTCAGAAGATGCGCAAGACCCGTTGGCTTCACCTGTGCTCGCAACATCAGTAGAGGGACTTCCGGGAGCATTGATTATTACCGCGGAGAAAGATTCACTGGCCCAAGAAGCAAGAACATATGCAGCAAGGCTGGAAGCAAGCGGTGTGAAGGTGACTCTTAATGAGTACGAGGGAGCCGCTCATGGATTTACGCATTCTGGGGATCTCCAGATGGCTGAGGATGCCTGGTACCTGATGAGTGACAAGATCAGAGAAGCATTTTCCAAATAACGTGTATCAGAATGACGCTTAGAAGGAATCTGGTTACCTTGAAGTCGCCTAATGGCGGCTTTTTTCGTTCATTGGTGTGATTGCTTCAATGGCTTGGTGAAACCAAGCTTCTGAGCTTGCGGATGTGTTAATAAACTAGATTAGGAGCCTTATTGAGATTATAACGATATCGTTAAGGGTAAGAGTTGTTAAATTAGAGGAAATAATGACCAATACCAGGAGGTTTATTATGAACCAATATAACAGTCCATCCGATATCGCGATTCTTGGCATGGGGACGGCTCTACCTGCTCACCCCGTAGCGCAGTCAGATATTGCAGAATTAATCGCTTCTTCTCTTCAGGATCGGCCAGATTTGGCCCGTTTTGCCAAGCGAATATTCAAGTCCTGTGGTGTTGAAACACGATATACCGTGGAACCGAGCTATCTGGGTTCACTGGAAGAATGCCGTTATCTGCCCTCTTGTGAGCGATCAGACATCCCGACAACCGAAGAACGAATGAATACATACAAGCGAGAGGCGCTTCCGCTCGGGATTGAGGCGGCAGAGAAAGCCCTGGAAGATTCAGGCGTATCTCCAAAGAGCATCACACATATCATCACGGTCAGCTGCACCGGTCAATATCTGCCGGGTCTTGATGTTATGCTCATCCGTCATTTGGGTTTGTCTGCCCGAGTTAATCGACTGCCGCTGATCTTTCAGGGTTGTGCTGCAGGGTTGAAAGCCATCCAGATGGCACGAGATGTCGTGCAGGGAGCTCCCGGATCACAGGTCCTTGTGGTCTGTGTAGAGTTGTGCACCATTCATTTTCAGCCCGTACAAGATCGGGAAGCGCTGTTTGCAGCTTCATTCTTCGGAGACGCTGCTTCTTCCTGTGTAGTGGGCACACCAGAACCTCAGCACAAGAATGTTTTGAGTCTGGGAACGGGTTATTCTGTGCTTCTTCCGGATTCGACTGAAGATATGACCTGGGAGGTGGGGAATCTGGGGTATGACCTGTATCTATCCCCTCGTATTCCGAAGCTGTTAGGTGTTCATCTGGAAGAGGAACTGCGTCTTTTATTGCAAAGTGAACAGCTTCCTGAACTATGGGCCATTCATCCGGGAGGACGTGGGATTGTGGACTCTGTGCAGGATGTAATGAAGCTGCGAGACGAGCAAACGAAGTATAGCAGGGATGTCCTCAGAACGTATGGTAACTTATCTTCCAATACCATTCTGTTTGTACTGAACGCGATGCGTGAGGACATGAAGGCACAGGGTCAATCCTCCACAGATGGTGTAGCCATGGCATTTGGACCGGGACTCACCGCAGAGTTGATGAAATTCACTTATGTACCCTCATTATCTTCAGTGATGGAGGAGCACGATCATGTCCTTTTTTAGAACATTGTCCATTCGAGCCAAGGAAGATGAACTGATGGATGACTTCTCTCTGGGAGGGGAGGAGTTGCGTGAAGCGCTTAGACATCTGAGACGTCTTAACAAAATATTTGCAGCACCTGGCCCAACTCTGGCTGGTGTAGAGAAGTTATGGAACTCAGTCGGTAAGCCGAATAAGCTGACTCTGCTGGATGTGGGCGCAGGTTCAGGGGATGTGAACCAGAAACTACTGCAATGGGCGGATCGTCAGGGTGTTCAGCTGGAAATTACGCTGGTTGATCTGACGGAAGAGGCGTGTGAGGAAGCGAGACAACTATTCCGTGACGAACCCCGAGTCCGGGTACAACGTGCGGATCTTACACAACTGCCGGATGCTTCAGCCGATATCGTGACAGGTTCCCAGTTTGTACATCATTTTGACGGAGATCAACTGGTTGATATGGTTTCTCATATGCTGCGGGCATCCAGATACGGTGTCGTCATTAATGATATTCACCGCCATCCCGTATCCTATAAGGCGGTCTGGATTACTACACGGATGATCTCGCGCAATCGGTACATTCGTCATGATGGGCCTCTTTCCGTAGCCAAAGGTTTTACAGGGAGGGATTGGAAGGAACTTAAACAACGGCTCAATCATGATACGATGACCTATGAATGGAAGCCTTTATTCCGTTACTCTGTTGTTATTCCCACGAAAGGCAGGTGATCTTACGTGTCGAAATCGATAGATGTGATTGTCATCGGAGCCGGAATTGCCGGCAGTACATGTGCAATGCAACTAGCAGGGAAAGGACATCGGACCCTTTTGCTGGATCGCCAGGAGTTCCCGCGGCACAAAACCTGCGGTGAGTTCATGTCACCCGAAACGAAGGAGATGTTAGAAGTTCTGGATATTCACCTTCTGGACCAAGCGAAGAAACCCAGCACCATGGATCATGCCAAAATCGTTATGCCACAAGGCGGAGTGATCGAAGCACCGCTGCCGGGATTCGCATATGGCATAAGTCGATATGAGCTGGACCAGATTTTGCATCAGAAGGCGCTGGAGGCCGGAGCCCAGATTGTGACCAAAGCGACCATAACGAGCATCGAGCAGCTTGAGGATGCCAGTTATGAGGTTCAGGTGAGACAGGGAGATGAGCGGATCAGCTACAGAGCCAAAGCCGTTATCGGGGCACATGGGACCAAAAAGCCGCGCGGGATGGCTTCCGCACCTGATCTGCGGGACCAAACCGTATACGTTGGCGTTAAGTCCCACTTCAGCGGGATAGAGATTCCCGCACGGGTAGAGTTATATTTTTGCGAGGGTGGTTACGTGGGCATTTCTCCGATTGAGGATGGTATTGTGAATGTCGCCGCATTGTTGACACTGGATACCGTCCAGGGAAGTGGCAAGTCTGTAAACGATATTTTACAGGCGGCATCCCTGACAAACGTGAGTTTGGCGGCCCGTTTAGCCGAAGGAAAACCTGTAGATGGAACGCAAGTGTCGATTGCGCCGCTGCATCTGTCCAACGTTCCTGAGCCGTGGTCCCAATATCCGCATATTGGGGATGCCATGCTGATGATACCACCCTTATGTGGAGACGGAATGTCCATTGCTCTTCGCTCCTCACTCCTGTGTGCAAGGTGGACTGACAAGTACCTGCAAGGCGACATTGAACATGCCGATTGGCAGAGTAATTACACGCTGGAAGCAAGCCGTGAATTCACCCAATTGCTCAGACGCGCAAGAAGAATTCAAAAGCTGGCTTTTGCCAAAACCAATAAATTCTATCCTGGTCTGGCTCGGATGATCCCCGGTCTAGCCGCTTATGTAGTGAAGGCCACACGGCTATCCGAGATGAACGCAGCGCGCTAACAGGCTGAATTTTGCTCCATACTTATGCGAAAGAGGTTGCTGACGGCGGCCTCTTTTTTGGCGTACAAACATTAATTTTGTGGAGACAGTTTGGAAATTCGGGAAATGCTCGTATAATAGAATCTAATGTAATGATAGAGAGTTAATTCAGATGAAATGTCGGGAGGCACTATTTAAGATGAACTATTCATTTTCCAATCGTATCGCAGCGCTGCAACCATCCATTATTCGTGAGATTCTGAAGGCTTCTTCGGGGCAAAATGTAATTCCATTCTCCGCGGGAAATCCTGCTCCGGAAACCTTTCCTATTGAGGCGATTCGCACATTCACTCAATCCATTCTGGAGCATGACCCGGTCACAGCTCTGCAATATGGGATTACGGAAGGATATGTTCCCCTCAGGGAAGCATTGACTCAACATTTGAAGACAGGTTTTGATACCGGTAAACCATCCGATCAATTGTTCATTGTATCTGGAGCGCAGCAGGGGATTGAACTGGCCTGTAAAGTGTTCTGTAATGAAGGGGACACGATCATCTGTGAGAGTCCGAGCTTTATCGGTTCCCTGAACTCCTTCCGGGCATCCGGTGCAAAGCTTGCCGGTGTTCCGATGGAGATGGACGGTATGGATATCGAGAAGCTGGAACAGGCGCTGCAAACGGAGCCTAATGTAAAACTGATCTACGTGATCCCGAGTTTTCAGAATCCTACCGGTGTAACGACGAGCCTGGAGAAACGTAAGGCCATATACGAGCTGGCTAAGAAGTATGGCGTTATGATTTTGGAAGATAACCCGTACGGAGAACTTCGATTCAATGGAGATGATGTGCCAACCATCAAGTCTATGGATGATGAGGGTCTGGTCATCTATGTTGGATCATTCTCCAAAATTCTATCGGCGGGACTGCGCGTTGGTTTTGTACAAGCGCCCCATGAAGTCGTGGAGAAGATGGTTGTTGCCAAACAGGGAGAAGACGTACATACGGCCATGCTTCCACAGATCCTGGCATATAAGTTCATGACAGAGTATGATTACGCGGGGCACATTAACAGCATTCGTGAGGTCTATCGGAGAAAAGCAACATTGATGATGGACAAGCTGCAAGAGCATATGGGTGAGTCCATTACCTATACCCAACCGGATGGTGGACTGTTCCTCTGGTGTGATCTGCCAGCACATGTGCCAATGCTTGATTATGCCAAGACAGCGGCAGCTCAAGGGGTTGCGGTTGTACCGGGAAATGCATTCCTGGTGAACGAGCAAGACCCTTGTAATGCCATCAGACTTAATTTCTCAACCCCTTCAGACGAACAGATTGTCAAGGGTGTAGAGATTTTGGGGCAGGTATTGAAAGGGTATAACGCTTAAAAATGCTTCAATGTGATATATCTACGAAAAGCCGCCAATTGGCGGCTTTTTTGGGCTTTTTCTCGTCCTTAATTATCAATTAAAGCACTTAATTCTGCCTGAAATACCTTTTGATTCTTCTGATTGAAAGTACTCAGCAGCACTGTAACAATCCCATTACCTTTTCGTCTGGGAGTCAGTCCAATGACTTCTGCAATGACATGAAGTTCATCATCCGGAAAGACCGGTTTCAGGAATTGAATGTTATTCATTCCGGTGCCCGCCACGACATGCTCTCCATAGACCCCAACCTCAATCCATAATTTAAAGGAGATATTCATCGTTTGCATGCCAGAAGCAATTAAACTGCCGAATCGGCCTTGTTTGGCCTTTTCCTCATCCAAATGCATGTACTGTGGATCAAAGATTGTGGCAAACTCAATAATATCACTCTTGGATAATGCCAAGGATGTGGTTTCGTAACGCTGACCTATTACATATTCACTAAATCTCATGAAGGCACCTCGGTTTCTTAAATATGTTTTTTCGTAGTTGATGTTTTGCTAAGAGACATGACTGGACTGACGTGTTAAAATGCTAGTGAACTATCCCGTGTGTATTGCTGTGTTACTGACATAATGAACTAAACAGATGAAACTGTTTTTGAGGAGTATATATGATGACAACGATTAAAGATGTAGCTAGGATGGCTGGTGTAGCCAGTTCGACCGTATCTTGCGTACTTAACGATAAAGGGAATGTAAGTGAGCCGACAAGACTTCGAGTACTTGAGGTAGCGAGTCAACTCAATTACGTTAGGCATGGTCCTGCATCGGAATTAAAACGAAATAGTACACAAACCATTGGTATTATTGTCCATGACATGTCCAGTCCGTATTTTTCCGATTTGGTGAATGGAATAGAAACCGTCGTTATGAGTCATGGATACGATATGATCGTATGTAGTTCGTTGGGTGGAGAGAAGTCGACAGCCCATCGTTACATTCGTGAACGAAGAATTGACGGAGCTATTGTTATTGCTCAGAATATTCAAGATCAGTTGCTGATTGAAGCATCTGAAGCAGGGTTTCCGATTGTTGTCATGGATCGGGATCTGGATGCTCAACATATTGTAAAGGTTTTGATGAGTGATACGCAAGGTGGTTACTTGGCTACACGTTATCTGATCGATAAAGGGCATCGGACAATAGCTTATATTAGTGGCCCGTCACAATCAGAATGTAATCTCCATCGTTATCAAGGTTATTTGAAAGCCTTGAAGGAGGCAGGCATTGAAGAGAACCCCGAATGGAAAATTGGCGGACAATACATGAAGCAAGATGGGTACAATGCAGCCAAGAAACTGCTTGAAGGTGAGTTGCCATCCGCTGTATTTTTTGCAAATGATGAAATGGCGATCGGCGGCTTGGAAGCCTTCAGGGAGCATGATATCTCAATACCTGAGCAGTTATCCGTAATTGGCTTTGACAATATACCTGCATCTCAGTACATGAATCCACCTCTAACCACATTTCGTCAGCCGAAGAGGGATGCAGGCCAGCTTGCAGGTCATGTTCTCTTCCAACTGCTGAACGGAGAGATCGTAGAGACGTTATATACACTGGACATCCAATGCGTGGAACGTGATTCTGTTCGACTCCTCAACCTGAGTTGAGGAGTTTTTTTGCATTCTATAGAATTTTAAATTCTTAAAAAGAAAGGAGAGTAGCCATTTATGCATAATATAAAGACGAGGAGTATTTTTCGTTGGAAATAAATGGAGGTTGATACGATGGGCGTACCCACTTTTTTGGAGACAGGCCATATGCAAGAAGGTTTTCCCATTCGGGTAATTCATACAGGAAATCAGTTCAATTATGCTGCACACTGGCATGATGAGGTTGAACTGGTTCTCGTCAATGGTAAGAGCGCCAGAATTGGCGTGAACGACCACGTGTGTGAGTTAGAAAAGGGGGATGTGCTGCTGATCAAACCAGGGGATGTGCACTGCTTTTTGCCAGGGACCGAACATTTGACCATTATCTTGTTCCGACTCGAATTGTTAACCGGGAGTTTCACGACCGAAGCCGAAATTCAGGATCTCGGACAACTTTTCAACAAAACAACAGTTATTCCCTCGAATACGGGAAGTCAGAGCAATTTGACTCAATATATAGATGACATCAATACCGAGAAGAAAAATCAGAAGCCGGGATACCGATGGTTAATGGTATCTAGGTTGTATGATCTCATCATACTTTTATTACGTACCAAAGTACCGGTTACCACCGATGAATCTTCATCTTCAGGATGGGCATGTACTTCCTCCAAAAAATTTGAATTCCTTGAATCGGTCTGTGAATACCTGGAGGAGCACTATGCTGAGCCCATTAAGCTGGAACAGGTGGCAGAACATATTAAATTCAGCAAGTTCCATGTCTGTAAGCTGTTCAAAGAGATCAAGGGAGTAACACTGATGGAATACTTGAATCATTTTCGAATTATCAAGTCCGAGTGGGCCTTATTGTTCCGTCAGGATACGATTCTGGAGATTGCGATCGGACATGGATTTAACAATGTTAACTCCTATAATCGTCTTTTTAAAAAATATAATGACTGTACACCCTCCGAATTTCGTAAGAAACATCGTACGAATATCACAAAATATGGAGGGTAATGCACAATATTTGTGGAGAAAGCCCTCTCCAAAATCAATATACTCTAATAAATTGTAAGCGTTTCCTTTTTGAAGGAGGGGGCCTATGAAGAAGTGGTTTAAGCCAACTATTGTATTTGTATGTGCAGCGATGTTGTTAGCTGGTTGTCAGTTCAGTCCATCGAATCAAACCAAGCAACAGGAGATTACCGTGTGGAGTTTTACGGATGAAGCAGGGTACGCCATCGAGAAATTCGAACAGAAATATCCTGACATCAAAGTGAACTTTGTCAACATCCCCGGTAATTTCTATATCACCAAGCTGAAATCTGCGCTACAGACAACCTCGAAGGCTCCAGATGTATTTATGATTGAAAATGCGAATATTCGAGAGCTGATTGACGTTCCATATCTGGAGAATCTATCAGCTTCGCCGTATAACGCCAATGAACTTATCCAGGAACAATATGCTTTTGTTCAGGCCAATGAACAGGACAGTGAGGGAAATGTCAGAGCGATAGGTTATCAGGGAACACCAGGGGGCATCTACTATCGTCGGGATTTGGCGAAGAAATATCTGGGCACCGATGATCCTGAGCAGGTGGGGTCACAGATCGATACATGGGAGAAGATCTTTGAGATTGGAGAGAAGGTACAGCAACTTAGCGGGAATAAAGTACATGCATTGGCGAATTGGAATGCTATATCGAATTCATATGATGGTATACCTTGGGTGAAGGATGGCAAACTTGTCATCGATCCAACGTACTTGGAAGTGCTCGATCTTGTACGTGAAGCACGTGAGCGGAATGTACTTGCCGAGTATGAAGATGGAAGTGCGGGTTACGCTGCATCCATGCAAAAAGGAGAGGTCATGTTCTATCCCGGGGCAACCTGGGGTTTGCAATATACGTTCAAGGCAAACGCTCCGGATACCGAAGGCATGTGGGGCTTAGCCCAGGGACCGTCAGCCTTTAGTTCAGGTGGAACCTATATCGCGATGTACAGTAAAAGTGAGAAAAAGGATTTGGCCTGGAAGTTTATTGAGTTTTATAATTTTGACCACGATTTTCTATCCGAGTTAGCGAAAGAACAGGATTATTTCACCAGCAACATGGTTGTGAATGATGAACTTGCCCCGTCTCTCTCATCATCTTATTTGGGAGGACAAAAGCATTTCGAGTTTTTCTCGGAGGCCGCAAAACGGGTACCTGTATACGAACGAACCAAATATGATGCCACGATTAACAATGATATCTACAAGATTGTACTCCAGTTATATCTCAACAAGGACATTCAGACCAAGGAAGAAGTCGTAAAGCGAATCAAACGTGATGTTACCTTGAGATTTCCGGAGCTGGAAGTGGATTAGCTTAGGACGTGTCTCAAAACTCCTTCGGAGTTTTCAGACACGCCCTAGAAGTAAGCGAATGAATATACACATCCGATGATAACTGGGGGGATAGAACATGTTTGCCAAAACGATTCGCAAGGACCATTACGGCTACTACTTCATTGCTCCGTTTTTTATTATTTTCACCACTTTTGGACTGTATCCCATTTTATATTCGCTTTATATCAGTTTCACCAACTTTGATGGGATCACGACACCTGACTTTGTAGGGATCGGTAACTACGTTGCCGTATTACAAGACCCGTTGTTCTACAAAACCTTGTTTAATACGTTATTCATCTGGGGCGTATCTGTAGTTCCACAGCTCACAATCTCACTTGTGTTGGCTTTTATCCTGAATGATAAGCTGCTCAAAGGACGGGACTTTTTCAGAGCCGTATACTTTTTTCCCAACATCGTTACGGCGGCATCACTTGGATTGCTTGTCAGCTTGATTTTTGACTGGCAGTCTGGCGGACTGAATCATTTTTTTGTGCAGACCGGCATAATACAAGATCCAATTAACTGGAAAAATGATCCCTGGTTTATGCGTCTTATTGTATCATCCATTTTGTTTTTTCAATACTTCGGCTATTCCATGGTCATCTACCTTGCAGGTCTTCAGGGCATTGATCCTTCATTGCTGGAAGCTGCACAGATGGATGGCGCGAAAAAGAAACATATTTTCATCCATATTATCGTGCCGATGCTCCGTCCAATTATTCTGTTTCAGATGATTACATCCATTATTGGTGGCATCCAGATTTTCGATCAGCCATTTACACTAACCAACGGCAATGGCGGTCCTGACCGAGCAGCCATGACGAGCATTATGTATCTCTATAATGTAGCATTTCAGAGCACACGATTTGGTTACGGCGCTGCCATCGCATTTTGCCTGTTTATTATCATCATATTGTTTTCCGTTGCATCCTTCATCATGACCAAGCGGAAGAGCCGTTCATAGGGAGGGGAGTTCTTATGCAAACTGCAAAATCAGTTGAACAACCAAATGCGGCGATTCAGCAATATGCCAATACAAGGGGCCTGATGGCAGGTAAAATCATCATCTATCTGTTGCTGACAGGTCTTGCCGTGCTCTGCATTATTCCATTTTATCTGATGCTCATCTATTCAACACATAACAATGCAACGATTGCTTCAACGTTTACCTTTCTTCCTGGATCGTTTTTAGTCGATAATTATATGAACATGGTATCGAAAATCAACATTTGGCGTGGGTTTGCCAACAGCATATTTATTGCTGGAACATCGACCGTATTATCTCTGTATATTGGGGCTTTAACTGCGTATGGATTTGCCAAATTTAAATTCAAAGGACGAAACGGGTTGTTCCTGTTTCTGTTAGCAACCATGATGGTACCGGGTCAACTGGCTCTGATCGGCGTATATCGACTATTCAGCATGATGGGACTTCTGGATAGTTATGCCGCAATTATTTTGCCTGCTGCGGCTAACGCGTTTAATGTATTTTTTATCAAACAGTTCATGGAGAGCAGCATCCCGGATGAGATTATTGAATCTGCGCGGGTGGACAGTGCCGGTGAGTTCCGGACGTTCAATCAGATTGTACTGCCTATTCTGGGGCCGGCAATCGCCGCCCTTGGCATATTCACGTTTATCGGATCATGGAATAATTTCCTAACACCGCTGGTGCTGTTTTTCTCCCTGGATAAATATCCGCTTCCGGTATTGGTTGCGCTAGTGCAGGGGTACTATGGGATGGATTATGGGCTCTTGTATTTGGGTGTAGCGATCTCAATCCTGCCTATTATCATTGTATTCTCTATATTTTCCAAACAGATTATTGGGAGTGTTGCTTTGGGTGCTGTGAAAGGATAGTGATCAATAGAAAATAGGGAATTGCAAAGAGCAAGATCAACGAATTCATAGGAATGCAATAGCGTTCTATATCATCAGAGTCGCTCATGAGGGCGGCTTTTTTGGCATTCTATATTTTGCGTATATATCCCATCTGATAAGTAAAGGATACCTTTAACTGAGAATATCTGGACGGAGCGTTTACGGAAAGGGGAGGCGTCATGGACACATCAGCGATAACACAACAGGACCTGCCATTAACCGGAAATCTTGTTATTGATCAAGAAATGTTACGCTCCGTTTTTGCGGGTTGCTCGGACGTTGTATTTCATACATTCCAAACGGCGTGTCTTACTTCAGCATTATGCGTATATTGTGTTGGTGTATGCGATACGGAGCGGCTGGAACGACAGGTACTAACGCCCCTTCAGGAAATGGGGATCAAAGCTGCGCAAGTTCCGCTAGCTTCTGTTAAGCAAGTTGAAACGACTACTCAGGCAGTACAGGCCATATTTGAAGGAGAAGCTCTGTTACTGATGGACGGTTCAATAGGCGGAACTACATACCCCCTATACCTAGCTGCAAATCGTTCAACGGAAGAACCGTTAGCTGAATCGACCGTACGTGGTGCACGGGATGGGTTCACAGAATCGTTGACCATGAATATGTCATTACTGCGCAAACGTCTCAAGACACCTGCACTGAAGATTCATACACGGAACATGGGAGATCGTACAAACACCAGTATTTCACTTGTATACATGGAGGGGATTATTGATCCCAAACTTGTTAAGGAAGTGGAGACACGACTTGGCGATTTAAAGCTCCGAGACGTACTGGAGAGTCAGTACATTGAAGAAGGCATTGTTGACCAGCGATATTCACCATTTCCACAGATGATTGCGACGGAGCGCCCGGATGTTGTTGTTTCCAACTTGCTGGAAGGTCGGTTTGCTATTCTCGTTGACGGAACGCCGTTTACCCTTATCGCGCCAGTAACCATTTTTTCCATGTTACAATCCCCTGAAGATTATTATCAAAATGTGTTCATGAGTGTTTTTGTACGCTGGCTGCGATACATTTTTTTTGTTTTATCCATGCTGCTTCCATCGGCTTATGTAGCGATTACGACGTTTCATCAGGAGATGATTCCTACCGTATTACTTCTCAGTATTGCTCGGGCGAGAGAAGAGATCCCTTTTCCTGCCCTGGTGGAAGCACTCATTATGGAAATTGCCTTTGAAGCATTGCGTGAGGCTGGCGTCCGATTGCCCAAGCAGGTCGGATCAGCGGTCAGTATCGTGGGCGCCTTAATTATTGGGCAAGCGGCGACGAGTGCCGGAATTGTCTCAGCCCCCATGATTATCATTGTAGCGATTACCGGTATCGCTTCTTTCATGATCCCTCGCTATGCTGCCAGCATCGCGACCCGTCTACTACGTTTTCCCATGATGTTTCTTGCAGGAACGTTGGGACTCACGGGTGTCATGCTGGGAGTCATCTTGGTTGTCATTCATCTGAGCAGTCTTCGTTCATTTGGAACACCTTATCTTTCACCGGTAGCACCTACGATGGCTAAGGAACTTAAGGATGTATGGTGGCGTCCATCTCCAAGGAACAAACCACACTAGAACAATCTACATTCGAGCAAACAAGGGAGCGGGATTACATATGTTGACGGACAAAGGGAAAATATCGGTGACTCAATTGGCATTTATGGTCTTTCCCGCCATTCTCGCGACGGCTATCTTGTCTGTGCCTGGAATTACAATGCACTATGCAGGACATGACATGTGGATGACTCCAATTATAGGTTCAATCGTTGGATTGGCTGCTATTGGTATTTCCGTTGGACTTGATCGTTTGTACCCTGGAAAAACGCTCATTCAATCCAGCGTATTGATTATTGGTCGGATTCCGGGCAAGTTATTTGGCCTGATATATATCGCTTTTTTGCCCCACCTGACGGGCTTGATTATTCGGGAATACGGTGAATTCATTGTCAATAATGCACTTCCGCGTACACCTTTGTTTGTTGTGATGGGTACGATGGTTGTTGTATGTGCGATTAATGTCAGACTTGGGATTGAAGTTGTCGGACGAACCGCTCAGGTGTTTGTTACCCTGCTGATCGTTCTGCTGGCTTTGATCTTTATATTGTTGATTGGTGAACTGAATCCTGCCGAGCTGTTTCCTTTTATGGAGAAGGGTCCCATTCCCATTATTACGGGGGCTGCTGCACCTGCTGCATGGTTTAGTGAATATATCGTGCTGGCTTTTCTGCTACCTTATGTGAATGAAAAAAAACGAATAACCCGGGTCATGCTGGGTTCCCTTGTGTTTACAACAACTGCAATGACAGTTACCAATCTGTTTTGCCTGTTTTTGATTGGTGATTTGACGGATACATTTGTATTTCCGGTCATGATCGCAGCAAGATACATAACCATTGCGGACTTTCTACAGCATATCGAATCCCTTATTATTGCTATCTGGATTTTCGGTATTTTCGTTAAAATTTCTGTTTTTCTATATATCTTTGCTACATCAACCGCGGAATGGTTTGGTTTGCGAGACTACAAACCTGTGGTTGGTCCACTTTCGTTCCTGTGCATGATATTTGCTTACTGGGTTGTGTCCGGTGGATCCGGTATTTCCAGTTTGGTTAGCGCTTCAGCCAACTTGTATACGATCAGCATTTTATTAATCCTTCCGGCTATGATCTACGGTGTCGCATGGCTGAAGAAAGGGTGGGCACATTTTCGGAAGAATCGAGCGAACACCTGATTGATGGGGGAGGAGCACTTGCGAATATATAGAGTACTACTAATGCCAATATTGTGTTGTGTGCTATTAAGTGGATGCTGGGATCGCATCGAGATTAACGATTTGGCTATCGTGCTGGCTACAGGGATAGATTATGAAGATGGTGAAGTACATTTGACTTCACAGATTTTCATTCCGCGGAAGGCGAGTGCAGGAGATAGTAGTGGGAGTGGAGGCAGTCCAAGCGGGGTAACAATGATTCGAACAGCGGAAGGACGTACAATTGCAGAGGCATTGAATCGGTTACAACGTAAAGTTCCCCGGAATATGTTCTGGGGCCACTGCGAAGTCATAATCATCAGTGAGCAAGCAGGCAAACGCGGTATCCGCGAGTATATCGATTTCTTCCTGCGTTACCCTCAGTTCAGGGAGCATGCATATGTCTTTTCCAGCGAAAAGGCTGCGAAAGATATCCTTGCGTTACTTGATCCACTGGAGCGAAGTTCTGCTGAATCGCTACGTGAGATGGCCAATCTGAAGTTAGGTACACGTGTTACTGCGCTTGAACTGGCTAAATCTATTGAAGGTCCGAGCAGTTCAGCCATTTTGTCTCGCATGTTAATCTTACCCCCGGAGCCCGATCAGGATAAACTGACGACTACGCCATATGTGAAAGGTCTGAGTATGTATAAGAAGGATCGTTATGTCAAGACGGTCAAAGAACCACTAAGCGTAGGTGTATTACTACTTGCAAAAGAACTGAACAGCATTATCATGCCCGTTGAGTTTGAGCCGTTAAAGGGTTCTTTTTCGATAAGACTCATTGAAAATAAAACCTCCTTGAAGCCGCGAATTGTAAACAAACAGTGGAGTATGAAGGTCGACATCCAAACCAGGGGAGAAGTGGTGTTAAATACGACGGATGCAAATCTGACTGATCCCGCTGTATTAACTAAACTGGAAAAGGAATGGTCGGCCAAACTCACATCTTTGGCTCATGATGCTTTAGTCATGTCCCAGAAAGAGCTGCGCTCCGATTTCTTCAAATTCGCAGTTGAATTTCGCAGATATTACCCGCATCAATGGAAAGCGCAGGAGAAGAACTGGGAAACCATCTATCCTGATATGGACGTGGAAGTCAACGTAGATGCACATGTAGTACGTACCGGAAAATCAACAGGACCACAGGGGATACCTAATGAGGACGAAAGTTGAACAGAATCGGCTCCTGTACAAGCCTGGAAGAGAGGTGATTGAATGAAACTAGGCTCAATCCTTGGAATATTGATGCTGGCGACTGCGATAGTGTATGGAGAGTGGAAGAGCAGCAAAGAGAAGCGAGCCAGAATAGTGAGCGCGGGATTTACTGCTGTAGCAGCAGTAATTGGGATTATTCTTCTCTTTCAGCCCCGTTTGCCTGGTCCTACCCAGTTTGTGAAGCTTATATTTGGAAGTGTGGATAAATTTATAAAATAAGATGATGGGAAAAAGAAGGACCAAGTCTCTGCGTACCAGAGGCGCGGTCCTTCTTTTATTTAAGTTGTATCCAGTTAGAAAGTTTACTCTTTGATCACAGAAGCATTTACGGCATCTTCCATTTTCGTATTGTAGGAACGGAACAGACCCAGACGCCAGAACGCGGCTCCTTTGAGGTCATAACGTTTGGCGAGACCCAGCTTATCATCAACAGAGGACGGCGTTTCACTGCTTAGACTGATACCGAGCAGAAGTTTACTCTTTGGGACACCGGCCTGTATGGCTAATTGAATTGCCTGATCTACAAGACTATTTGGCTCAGGTACCTGAGATTTGGTGCCAACCGGATTATACTGATAGGCCATAATGATAAGATCATCTGCAATAGAGGCAAGTGTTTTGTAATCATAACCTTTATAAGCACTATTTAGCGGCGGTACCGCTAGAGATAAAGCTGTGTCCTGGGGCAAGGAACTCTTTAGTTGTTTCACGTAAGCATTGAGCAGCTTCTGTTGTTCTACCGCATCCAGTTTAAAGCCCAGTCCCTCAAAATCCAGAACAACTCCGCCAAAACCATGCTCCGTGACAGCAGCAGTTATACCTTCAATCGATTTCAGCCGCAGGCTCTTGTCGCTCAGAACTTTGGTCAGTTCTCCGTTTCCATCCAAGGCATACACCATGAGCTGTGGTTGGATCTGTTGATCTGCTGCATCAGCAACGATGGACTGCGGTGTAATATCACCCGCAGCAGCAGGGAGACGGTACTCATCCCCTTGGAGCGTGAACTGACCTTCACGATCAATGCGGCTCCAGCCAAAGGCTACGGAATTCATGGAAGTAATAAGGTCCTTTTCTTGAAAGGATTGCAATGCATAAAAGGCTCTCAGGTGCATCTCGCGTTGTGGGGAGACAAGGGAGACCGTCTTGGTTGCTTGATTCCAGCTTACTTGTACACCGAATTGGTTACTGAACGAACTTAGTGGAATAAGTACGCGGCCCTCCCGCTGAACGGGTGCTGCAGCAAGTGTAACTTTTTTTCCATTTACGGTCGCTGTGGTGCTGCCAACTTGTAATAGTACCTCGGTAGTTTGTCCTTTCACAGTGTTCGTTGCTTTTACAGTCTGTGATTTGCTGTTCCAGGTAATATCGATACCTAGGGCTTCACCGACCGACCGAAACGGAACATAAGTGACACCTTTATCAACTCGTGGAGCTGCATCAAATTTCAGGGGCACATCATCCAATTGAACTGAGATGGCCGGGGCAGCATAGGCTCCACCGATATTGGGGGTACTTCCAAGAATAGAGAGAGCAATTACAGTAACCGCAGCGATTTTTCCTGCTCTTTTAATAAGCATCGTTTGTGTCCTCCAACTCCGTACATAATAGTAGAATCGTATTTTGAACAGAATCTAGTAATCTAACATATGTAGCATAACAAAATTTTCATATCGTTCCAATATAAGAGTCCGAAATGTAGTCATATATACCATATCGCTGTTTAATAGGTTCTTCCAACCATAGTGTAATTAAATGATAGCTTTGGTGAGTTGTTGGCTAGAAGTCCAAACACAATAGTAACCTACGAATATACTATCCTATCCCAACATTAGGAGGTAGATTGATGAGCACATTTCTGGATGCAAGAACATCACAAAATGCCAGTTTGGCCAACTCAATAGCTATTCCAATATTATTACTGAACACCCCACAGCTCTTTGGTCAAATCGGTCTGCAAACTGCCGGAGCAGGAGCGAATCCCAGAGTTCAATTTAAAGGAACGGTTTCTGTACAATTACCTTTAGCTCTTGTGGGCATAACGATTACCGTTGTAAGAGGTACCTTGTCAACGGACCCGGTTATTTACTCCGCAACGTCCACATTTGGTTTAAGTGTATTGGCACCACAAGTAATTACATTCTCTGGAAATGATTTTAATCCACCGATTTTACCACAATTAACTTACACTGCTTTTGTAAGCTCCAACTTGCTGGGAACAATCCGCGTTGGTCCCGAGAATTTTGATGGATTTGTGGTCTCTGATTAATAGCTCGCTCTAAAAATAGTTATGTTATCGTAAAAACAACCCCATATCTCTAATCTACGGGAAACCGATTAGAGGTATGGGGTTGTACGTGTTTGTTCAATCTGAAACGACATATCCGTCGAAACTCTCGGGTCCAACCCGAGTAGTACCGAGCAGGTTTGTGCTGATAAATGCGGTATAGGTTAATTGAGGCATAAGCGGTGGGTTATAGTCAGTGGAAGAGAAGACAATCACTTCAGGGTTAAGCAGACCATTCAGACCATATGTGTGGTTTCCCGAGTATACAATTGGATCGGTTGCGATTGTTCCTCTTACCACAGTAATCCTCACTATAAAAAGTGCACGCGGCAATTGCACCGTGATGGTTCCTTTTAATGAAACTCTTAGATTGGTTCCGGCTCCAGCGGTGATGAGACCAATCTGGCCGAATAATTGTTGCGTAAAAATCACTGGAATCGGTATGGAAATGGAATTAAACAACGCAGCATTTTGCGATGATCTTGCATCCAGAAATTGAGTCAACGTATATACCTCCTATCTGTTTCAGATAGAATAACATATTCATCATTCAGATTTTCGCATGGACGGAGGGTGCAGCGCTGGAGATATTAAAGACAAACCGACTGCCCATAGGACTGGACTCTTTAAGCCATACAATGCCACCCATTAATTCAGCGAGTTGTTTACAGATGGACAGGCCAAGCCCCGCTCCGCCATACTTTCCTGAATCACCATGAATCTGGGAATAGGATTTGAACAACAGATCCTGACGGTCCTGCGGGATGCCGATGCCCGTATCCTTTATTTCGTAGGATGCATGGAGAGTACCTTTGGTATCAGCAGATACCTCAGTAGAGATGCATACTTCACCTGTCTCCGTAAATTTTAGCGCATTCCCAACGAGATTGATTAAAATCTGACGAACTTTGTGCTGATCGCCCATAAGCATCAGATGATCATTAATATTATATTCTGCGTACAACCTAATTCCTTTTTTCTGTGCTTCAGAAGAGAATAATTGTAATACATGTTCAACTGTGTCAGAGACACTATAGGGCTTGATCTCCAGAGAGATCGCACCCGCTTCTGCTTTGGAGTAGTCCAGAATTTGATCCATCATCGACAGAAGGCTGGCGCCACTTGACTCAATGACATTAACATATAACGATTGATCCTCACTCAGCCTGGTCGATTGCAACAGATTGGCCATTGCAAGAACACCATTCATTGGCGTCCGGATTTCATGGCTGAGAACGGCCAGCAAATTTTTCTTTTCTTCAAGCACTTTTGCAGCGGTCTCTTCCGCCTGTTTTAACTGTTGCAGAGTTGTTTCCATCTCAAGAAGACTCGTGAAAAATGAAGACAAGGAGAGAAGCAGATCCACGTCCTTTTGTTGATAGGAGTAGAAATCTTGATCAAATGAGCAAAGGGAGCCGTAGATTTCTCCGTTCTCATTATGTATAGGCACACCAACAAATGAACACCCACCTACGAATTCGGTTGCGTCCATATGTCTGGTTAATGGATGTGTTAGATTATTATTGATTACTAACGGGCCTTGGGAATGTTCAGTCACAAGTGCACAGTATGACTCGGCGTTATCAACGACCAGCCCCTCACCCAGAATGAGTTTGTCACGATTATATACGTTCAGAACCTTGGTGGATAGATGATCCAACTGGGCAATACAAAACGTGTTTGCAGGAATTAACCTGCTTGCCGTGTCCATGACATTAGCAGCCGAATCATATAATTTATGTGAGACAAGGGATAGTACATCAATGAATTCTGTTTTTAACATATTGATTTGACTCCTCCTGATTGTAGAAATTCGTTGTGCACTGTATTCAGTATATATGAATTTGAAGAATCGATCATGTATGGTTTTGACAGTGGAAGACGGAAATGAGAAAATATAATGCTGTGTAACATGTATATATTAATAAAGTTTTGGAGGCAAATCAATGAATCAGCGTTTTCGAATTACCCGATCCATGCAAGATAGTAATGCCGAACAATCCATCTCGCTGGAAGAGTGCAAACTCTACTTCGAATCCCAACCCGATTTTACCTATTCACCGGTTCTTAACATTGTAGGAGCAGAGAGCACCATGACCATTGAGGGGGACTTTTTTATGTGGGACCTTGAGGGTGCACAGATTGCTTTTCGTTTGTACATGGGGGATCTGTATGTAGCTATTTCTAACGAAGCTATTGTACCCAAAATGATTGAGATTGCAACAGATCTACGTGCAGATATCGTTGAAGGATAAGAAGTAGAGAACTAGAGTTTGATAAAATGTAATGATGTTAGTTGTAGTATACTTTAGACATCCCTGTAAAAATGAGACTAAAGATTCATTTATATTCCATATGTTAGATTGTAATATATGGAATATAAAACATTTTACAGGAGGGTAATGAAGTGAAAAAGACCAAATTAATACTTGTTGTATTCCTGAGCATGATCCTTGCCTTATCAATAACTGGAATAGGATCGAGTTCAAAGGCTTCTGCAGCTACGGCACGTACACCCATTGTATTGGTACATGGATTGACCGGTTCAGATAGCAATTTTACAGCAATTGAGAGTTATTTGCGTAGCCAAGGGTGGACCAGAGACGAATTATTCGCGATTGACCTTCCTAGCAAACAAGGAAACCAGCTGTTGAACTCCGCAGCAATTAGTCGATTCGTAGATGATGTTCTACGCCAAACGGGTCATACAAAAGTCAATATTATAGCTCATAGCATGGGTGGAGCTAATAGTCTCTATTACATACTTAACCGTGGAGGCGCTTCCAAAGTGGATAAGTTGATTACCCTTGGCGGGGCTAATCGATTGACCACAACGACAGCTCCGAGTGGAATAAAGGTGACTTCCATCTATTCCACCAGTGACACGATTGTGTCCCCGGTACTTTCCCGGTTGAACGGGGCGAACAACGTTTCGGTTTCCCTCGTATCCCATATCGGTCTGCTGTTTAACTCGCGGGTGAATGCCCTGATCAAAACTGCGTTGAATGAGTAGCTGAACATACAAAATGTGCATTTTTTCATTGATATACAATGATTGACTTGAACACGACTGGCCATTTATGGGCAGTCGTGTTTTCGTATTACCCGGAAATGGCTCGCTGAGGTAAGTTTCAAAAATAGGTACATCCGTTCTATAATTAGAAATCAGAATTAAAAATGGAACAAGTTAAAGGAGTCTATATACATGCAACTTCTACCGAATGATCGAATTAAAGTTCATCCAGGTTTCTGGGCTGGTTTACATCAATTAGGGATTGGTGCTCACGACGTAGCTCGCACTGCACAATTGCCTCTTGAAGTAATCACTCAACCTGTAGTGACCCAATCTCAATACTTCGCAATCTGGCAGGCCTACTCTGATCTCAATGGGGACACCGCCGAGGGCATCATCAAACTTGCAACCGGATATGCAATATCGAAGTATCCTCCGCCTGTACTGGCGATGTACCATGCTCGTGATTATCGTGATGCGTTGAATCGCATGGTGCGTTACAAGCAAATGTGTCCTCCCGAGAGTTTGCAGATTACCGAAGCAGGGGAGGAATGTATCATTGAACTCGAATGGTTACATAAGGAGCAACAAGGTCCGCCATTGCTGGTTGGTATTACGCTGGCATTTCTGATCGAACTTGGACGGAGGGGCACAGGACAACCTTTGACTGCCAAAAGGGTTGAGTTCTCCCAACCGATGGGTGACGTAGCCACCCTTGAGGCTTACTTCGGCTGCCGAGTTGATACGAATTCTAACCATAATCGGCTGACGCTGGAACGGAAAGATCTGAGTCTTCCATTTCTATCGTATAACGAGGAGTTACTGGAGATTCTGACCCCGGCACTGGATCGGTCGCTGGACGAACAAGAGAGCAATCGTTCCATTACTGAAGTGGTCAAATGGATTATGAAACGCAGCCTCACAGGAAAGCGCCCTGACATCCAGACAGTCGCCAAAGAGCTTCGCATGAGTGATCGTACCTTGCAGCGGCGACTGACGGAGGAGAACACAAACTTCAAGCAATTATTAACCGAGGCCAGACGTGAGCAGGCCCGAGCGTACCTTGCAGATCCTTCGCTCGATATCAAAGAAGTGGCATTTCTGGTTGGATATGAAGACCAGAATTCGTTCTATCGTGCTTTCAAAACCTGGGAAGGGGATACACCTTCAAATTGGCGTGTAAGGCAATAACTCTGGCGCAAAATGCTAGTTACTAGGTCCTTCAGACTGCGTAATATTATACCTATCCGGTGCATGAAGCTATTGGCAATGTCCAGAAGAAGCAGCCGGATAGTTGTAATCATGAAGGAGAAATGCAGGATGGATATGGGACTAAAAGAGAAAACAGCCTTAGTTACAGGATCGACAAAAGGGATCGGCAAAGCGATTGCTATAGAACTCGCTCGAGAAGGTGTTCATGTTCTGATTAATGGACGTAATGATGAAGAGGTGGAACAAACCGTTCGTGAAATCAAGTCCACTTTTCCGGAGACCTCTCCGCAAAAGGCTACCGCTGATCTTGTGGATCTGGCGCAACGGCAAGCTTTATTCGAGAAATTTCCTGAAGTTGATATATTAATCAATAACATGGGGATATATGAAATCATGAGTTATGAAGACATAAATGATGAAGTGTGGGAGAAATATTTCCGGACTAATGTACTTGCTGCCAATGGCTTGTCCCAATTTTATTTACCTAAAATGGTGAAGAACAATGACGGGCGTATTATTTTCATCGCAAGTGAAGAAGCCCTTATGCCTTCAGGCCAGATGCCACAATATTGCATGACCAAGTCAATGCTGCTGTCATTATCTAAAAGTTTGTCCAAACTGACAGCAGGAACCGAGGTTACGATCAATACGATCCTGCCAGGTCCAACACTGTCCGAAAACGTACAAGAAATCATTGAGGGCATATACCCTGATGAGGCACTGACTTTTGAGGAAAAAGAGAAAGACTTTATGAAGAGTAATCTGCCACAGTCCGAATTACAGCGATTCATCAAGCCAAGTGAAATAGGCAGACTCGCTGCATTTGTATGCAGCCCATATGCTTCAGCCTTCAGAGGCTCTCCCATCCGGATGGACGGGGGCATGGTTCCCACCATATTTTAAAATTGTTCAGGATACAGGATATGGTTCCATAAGATGTCGCCAGCATTGGCGACTTTTTTATTTGTAAATGATCTATGCGAGGGGCGTCAATCAAGTTTATAATACAAGTATGATTTTATCCGAAAACGGTTTCTGTTACTTGGAAGCGATTACTTGTATCGATTATATGAATCTAAAAGGGGACAATATCATGATAGAAGCAATAAATCTGGAAGGCATATGGAAACTCCAACTTGATGAACATAAGGTGGAACGTGGTCTGAATTTCTCAGACGTTATTACATTGCCAAATACTACATCTCATGCGGCCAAGGGCAAGAAAAACGAGAATGTGTTAATCGGTGCGCTGACGGATGAGTACTTATTCGAGGGTTATGCCTGGTTTTCACGAGAGATTGAAATTCCCGAACACTTGGCTGGAAAACATTGCTTCTTGCATCTGGAACGAACAAGAGTTACCACAGTCTGGATTGATGGGGTGGAATGGGGAACGCAAAACAGTCTGAACACACCTCACCGTTACGAGATTGAGGCAGGGTTAACCGCTGGGACTCATACAATTACCATTCGAGTGGACAATACCAATTATCCAACCAAAGGTGGTCACCTTACATCCGAAGACACGCAGACGAATTGGAACGGCATCACCGGGAAATTGGAACTTCAATTTTTCGAGCGTGTTTTCCTGGATAATGTTCAGGTCTATCCCGATCTTGCGACTCGATCTTTCGAGATCAAGGCAGCACTTGTTGGTGACCTGCAAGAAGTACGAATCGTGGTTTCAGCTGTTGCAGTCAGTGCAGATCCGGTGTATACGACCGTGGAACAGATTTTCGCCCCGGATTCGCAGGAAATCCAGCTGACGTACAGTATTGGTGAAGATGCGATGTTATGGAGTGATGATGAACCTAACCTGTACCAACTTCATATTCATCTGCAAGATCAGGACGGGGAAGTGCTGGATTCCACCGAAGTATGGACGGGATTACGGGAATTCCGGGCTACCGGAGACAAATTCACCATTAATGGTCGCAAAACGTTTCTTCGAGGCAAACATGACGGGCTGATCTTTCCGCTCACGGGATACGCTCCAACAGATGTGGATGAATGGGTTCGTATTCTCGCTATCTCCAAGTCCTACGGTATCAATCACTACCGTTTCCATACCTGTTGTCCTCCGGAGGCTGCTTTTATTGCAGCGGATCTGCTCGGCATCTACATGGAGCCTGAGCTTCCGTTCTGGGGAACGATTACGGATGAATCTTCGGATGGGCATAATCAAGCCGAGCAGGATTACTTGATTAGCGAAGGATTTGCGATGCTGCGTGCTTTTGGTAATCATCCTTCGTTTGTCATGATGTCCATGGGGAATGAACTATGGGGAAGCAAGGACAGATTGAATTCGATCCTGAAGGTATACAAAGCATATGATCATCGTCATCTATACACCGAAGGTTCGAATAACTTTCAGTTTGTGCCGGACATTCTGGAGGAAAGTGAATTCTTCTGCGGGGTTCGTTTCTCCAAAGAGCGCCTGTTCAGAGGTTCATATGCGATGTGTGATGCTCCGCTCGGTCACGTGCAGACCGACCTGCCAAATACATTGAAAGATTACGATTCAAACATTGTACCTGAGCAAGGCAGCGATGCTGACCCTTCTGGTCAGACTGGGGACAAAGAGATTCAGATTCAGTATGGGACAGGTTCCAAAACAGTGCAGGCCGAAGCTGGAAGTGACCAACTTGTCTCACACGTACCAATCATCTCGCATGAAATTGGACAGTACGCCACGTTTCCTAATTTCGAGGAGATCAACAAGTATACGGGTTCTCTCAAAGCCAAGAATTTCGAAGTGTTTCGAGAGCGTCTGAATGCCAACGGGCTGGGACATCTGGCGGAAGCATACTTCAGAGCCTCTGGTAAACTCGCGGTCGCATGTTACAAGGAAGAACTGGAAGCTGCTTTTCGTTCGAAGCAACTAGCCGGGTTCCAGCTGCTGGATCTTCAGGATTTCAGTGGTCAGGGAACGGCGCTGGTGGGTGTACTGGACGCATTCATGGATTCCAAAGGCATGATTACACCTGAGGAGTGGAGAACGTTTTGTTCCGACGCTGTGTTGTTGGCGAGATTCCCCAAATATAATTATCAAGCGGGTGAATTGTTCGAAGCACGCATTGAACTAAGTTACTTCCGCAGACAGGCATTGGACGGACGTCATCTGAAGTGGGAGCTACATGGTGAGGATTCCACCCTTACAGAAGGGAAAGCAGACCTGCCAGTGACCCATGGAGAACATTATGTGAATGTCGCGGATCTCAGCATTCGCATTCCTGAAGTCTCCAATATGACCAAAGTGGAGCTTAGACTGTCCATTCCGGGCACGGATATCCGTAAGTCTTACGACCTGTGGATCTACCCGAGACAGGAGGAAGTGGACCTGAGCGGTTTGAATCTATTTACCGAACTCTCGGAACAGGCGTTGGCGCTGCTTGAGCAGGGCGAGGATATTTTACTTTTCCCGAATCCCAATGAGCTTCAACACGCGATCCAAGGTTTCTATAGCACCGATTTCTGGTCTTACCCTATGTTCCGATCCATCTCGGAGAATATGAAAAGAGAAGTTCCTGTGGGCACAATGGGCTTGTTAATTCAACAGGATCATCCGGCCTTCGAACATTTTGTCACAGAGGAGCACTCAACTTATCCGTGGTGGAGCATCGTGTCCGAGTCGTCATCGATCATCTTGGATGAGTTGGATAAAGACTTGAATCCGATCGTGCAGACCATTGACAATTTTGAGCGAAACCACAAGCTCGGCCTGTTGATGGAGTGTCGGGTTCGGAAGGGGAGAGTGCTGATGGGAGCGCTGAATCTGGAGCGTCTGATGACTACATTGGAGGGCAGACAGTTGTTATACAGCTTCCAGCGTTATGTACAAAGTTCCGCTTACCAGCCAGTTGCACGTCTGGAAGTAGAGGAACTTCGCAAGTTGTTTAACTAAGATATAGGGAGAAGAAGTGTCAGGTTTCCCTTAATTATGCCAATGAGCCCCTTCCGCGAATGGAAGGGGCTATAAGACACTCAGATTGAATCGGTTCATTCTCTCATTATGCGTTAAATGAACCTGCACTTTTTAGGATTACATTCCAATCTTCTTCTTCAAAAAGTATGTTGTCTTTCTCCTCTGTTACTCCGATCCGGACCTCAAGGATCACCATCCTGGTTTCAGACAGAATAGAAAAGAGACTCTCCTTGGTAATCGCGAACTGATTGCCCATACTCACTTGCATGACCTTTCCGTTGACAAGCACTTGCCCACTGCCTGCAAGCACGGTCCATGCTCTACACCCAGTTCTATGCCAGTTCAACCCGATATGTTTGCCCGGTAGAACCGTTATGTTTAATGTGGTTACAGTTGTATTCTCATCTTCAAACGAACTCTCAATGACACGATAATTGCCCCAAGTTGCTTCACCATACATCGGTTTTAATGGCAAGTTACCCAATTGCGCTTTAATTTCATTTGAATTATTTTTGTTGGCAATGAGAATGCCATCCGGACTTGCGGCAGCGATAATACCTGGCACGCCAATGACTTGAATGGGGTAGGGAAGCTCGTTAATAATATAGGAATCTGAGGAAGAACCCGAGATTCCACCGTGTCCGATTACATGGGTATCTAACTGTGCGCACAGCGTATCCCAGCTTCCGATATCCTGCCATACTCCCACATAAGGCAGGACTACGGCTCGCTGTGCCTTTTCTGCAACATGCTTGTCAAAACTCCGTTCAGGCAACGCTTCATACAGGGACGACAATTGATCATAATGAACCGGAAGCCCCATTTTTTTAATATGGGATATCATAAACGCGACGGTGAACGCGTACACACCGCAGTTCCATAGTGCCCCACGTTGTAGCAGCGTTTCAGCAATGGAGGCTTCGGGTTTTTCTATAAATTGTGTTATGGGCGCATAAGCATTACGTTCTTCCCCACCCGGCAGGATGTATCCATACTGTTCTGAAGCATGTGTAGGCCTTGTCCCAATTAAAGCGATATCGGCTTGAGAGTGTTTCAGTATATCCGGAAGTAATTGGAAGTTGCTGAAAAAATCTTCACCTGCGAACACATCAGCTGGCGCGATACAGATCACATCGTTATCTTTGGCCATTCGGAAGGATTGCAGATATAACGTCGCTAAGGCCGCCGCAGTAAAAGTGCCTCGTTTATAAGGTTCCCCAATGACTGGTATTTTGCCTTGAGTATGTCGTGCCGTAATATTAGCCTGATCTTGATGTGAAATAATGAGTGTTGAATCCGTTAGGGATGAACTGTCAAGCTGGCGGCATACTCTGCTGATCATGGATTCCCTACCTCCAGCGGGTGATGGAAGTATATCTATGAACAGCTTGGAGCGAAGCTCATTGGATAACGGCCAGAGCCTTTTGCCAGAGCCGCCGCACAGCATTACGATATGCATGGGCTTCCTCCTTAAGCTCAGGGAGCTTTACTATAGATTTTCCGTTTATGAAAGGAAAGAGAACGATATTTAAGAGCCAGATTGCGGATTTGTTGCTCTTTTAACGAAGAAGCGTTCACATTCAGACTTTTATTCTTGGAACTTCTAAGGACCATGCTGCCTGGGTTTTTCGTATACATAAAATTGGCATACGTTTCATACTCGGAGAAACCAAACTGTTTTTTCTTATTGATATTGGAGATGATGGCTTTGTACCATGGCAGTTTATGAACCGCTTCAATTTTCTGTTTTAAGGTAGCGAGTTTCGATTTGTCGAACAGCATATAATGGGTGACAAAAGAGCGGGGACGCGGAGCTTTCATGCCTAACAACTTGCGGTAGGTATTGAAATATTCCGGCTGGCTCCAGTCACGGCAGTAAAAGACTGTTTTGCCTTCTACAAGAAATGAATGAGGTTTAATCAGTACGGTATCTGCATCCATGACTAGAAAGTACTTTGCCTTCACAATGGAATCTCCGTTCATTTTGAGCAGCTGCTGATATAACCAGCCTGACCGATTCCATCGGGAGGACTGGTAGTGTATGTCGTTTTTGGTTATAGGCAGGACGGATCGCTCATTAACAAAAATGCAGTTTTTAAGGGAACAAAGTTTTCTGATCTTGGTGCTGACCGGAGAAACAATATATATGCTTCCAATGGGATGTTTTACATAACGGCGAATGTTATCGATGACGAGGGGAAGGGTAGCCAAATCTTTCTCGATCGCTGGTATAAGAACATCAATCTTAGGCGCATTATTCAACCGGATTCCAGGCTGGACGGACATCTTCTCAACTCCTTGCACAAATCGTGATGACTCATTATATGGTATGTGTGCAAAAGTGTTTTGGTCAGGGCATGTGCAAATATACATTTTTACGAATAGGGGCTTTTGTTGAGGGTTCCTTTATCGGTATTACATATAATGCTTGCAGGATCTTGATCAAACAGCAGGCTTTGATGCGGTTGCTGAAGGGAGAGTTTACGACATGGGAGTTGATAAGTTGCAGCCGTTAAGAAGCAAGTGGTTAAAAACAAAATTGATCATTAATAATGAATTAATTAAACCGTTTATCCCCGACACACAGAAATATAACAAAACGAATCTGAAATCCATGATCAGCAAATATGGAATGGTCTATGTCAAACCCGAGAGAGGTACTTTCGGGATGGGTGTTATTAAGGCGGAGATGGAAAGTCAGCAACATTTTGTCTATCAGATCGAGCAAAAACGTCTGACGTTTGACAGCTTTGAATCGTTTTATAACAGTCTGACTCGTCTGGTGAATAAAAGAAGTTATCTGATTCAGAGAGGAATCCATCTGCTTAAGCACAATAACAGACGTTTTGACATCCGTGTCATGATACAGCTAAGCCCGACCAAACATTGGGAAGCTACCGGAATCATCGGTCGACTGGGTCATCCAAAGAAAATCGTAACCAATTATCATAGTGGTGGTACACCGATGGATATTCACAAGCTGCTAAAATCACATGCATCCACCAAACGCAGAAATGAACTGATTCAAGAGATGAATGAGCTTAGCCTGCGCATAGCTCGTCATATGAAAAAAAAGTACCCGCATCTTAAGCAAATTGGTGTGGATATCGGCCTTGACCACAGTCTGAAACCCTGGATTATTGAAGTGAATGTCAAACCTGACCCATATATATTCAATCAATTAAAGGACAAGACGATGTATCGCAAGGTAATACGGTATTACCGCCATGCTTTCCCAAAAAAAACAAAATAACAGACTGGACTTTTCATAGGAATGCTGGAGAAGGTTACAAGCTCAAGAGTCGCCAATGTGGCGACTTTTTTTGTTGATCTGCGTTTTAGGGTCGGAATAATGCATTTCATCCCCATTCGACTCCGAAACCTATGCTAAAATAGTATATTCGAGAGTGAAATTCAGAGTCGATGTCGATGAAAGGCGGATGTTCCCCCATGTTCAATATTGCAATCTGTGATGATGAGGAGCAGCAACGAGAACGTGTGAAATCCATGCTGGTCTCCTTATCTCTAAAAACCAATTTTGATTTTCAAATTAGCCTATTCACATCTGGTGAACAACTGCTCTCACACTACAGAGAGGTTGGGGATACATTCAATATTCTCATCTTGGATGTGGAGATGGGCGGAATGAACGGGATTCAGACCGCTAAAGAGATCAGGAACATGAAGTTTCTGGATGTACAGATTATGTTTCTGACCAGTTACCCGGAATATATGGTGGAGAGCTTTGATGTCATCACCTTTCAATATCTGATCAAGCCAATCCAGCCACAAGTTTTCGAGGAGAAGATGATTAAGCTGTGTCAATATTTTCAAGCATTGGACAAAAAGTATGTACTAATCAAATCAGACTATGATGAATTGCTGCTGAAATATGATGATATTCTCTGGATTGAGGTCGTCAAAAGTTTAACAATCAAGAACAAGTTGAATTTTGTGACACAGGAAAATGTACATGAGACCAAAGGCATTTTATCCTGTTATGCTACCGGTTTGAAAGACCATGGTTTCTTGCAGATTCATCGCTCGATTATCATCAACCTGATGCATGTTCAGAAGTTTTCCGGTACCCAGGTCGTTATGTTGAATGGAACGGAACTGCCCATAGGTCGATCCAAGGTCAAAGAAATCAAGGATGCTTACACCAAATATATGATCATGAGGATTCAATGATATGGGTACCTATATGATCTTTTCCATCATTTTTGTGACCTTACTTATGGCATTTCAGGCGAATTTTTATTTTGATTCTGTGTTGGGCAAGTCCAGACGAAAGCCGCGCAGAGCGATCTATTTCATGGTATTTCTCATGTTGGGTTATTTTTATTTGGTCACTTCCTTCTCTGATATCATTTCTACTGCTGTTGCTCTGCTGTTAATCTTCAGTCTGGCACAGTCCTATGAAGTGGAGTTCAAAATCAAACTTGTTTTTACCATCCTGTATGCGGTTCTGATTACTATGGCAAATACAATAGCCGTATATATTCTCGGAGTTTTGGAATCCACAGAATTCATTTCATGGGAACAGTTCAACGGAGAAAACCACTGGATTCTCTCCAAGGTGATGCTGGTTGGTTGCAGTATCATGTTCATTGTTATTCAAATTGTACGTTTAGTGGCTAAACGCAGAAGTTTTGCCGTGCATTATCGTTATTATTTGCTGTTTCTCATCGTACCCATTATTACGATCTATCAGATCAATGTGGCCTCCATATATAGTGAAAAAAACATATTCTACGTCTTTTCCGTACTAGGCTCTCTATTTCTCAACGTGTTCATTGTATATGTATTCGATAATATGGTGGAAAAGGTACAGCTTGCGCATGAAAATACCCAGTTACAGCGTCAGATGGACTACCAGGATGCCAACTATGAGAAGACCGTTCACAGTTTCAAAAACATTAAATCCATCATCCATGATATCAATCAGCAATTTCTGTATATTGATGAATGTATCCAGCGTAACGAACTGGCAGCGGCAGGTGACCATATCAAGTCAACATTAAATACCATTGAAGGTGCGTACCAGCGGGTGAACTCCGGCAATCTGGTCATTGATGCACTCGTTACAAATACCTTGGCTATGGGGCAGGCAAACGGGATCAAAATCGACACCAAAATCCAGCTCCACTCACAACATATTCAGATCGATCGGTACGATCTGTGTGTGGTGCTGGGTAACATGCTCGATAACGCAATTGAGGCCTCCAAGAAGGTTAGACAGGCTGAGGATCGATATATCCTGATTGCCATTCACTCCACATCATCTACACTGGTCATCCAGATTATGAATCATGTGGAGCAACCGATCGTTGACTTGAAAAGTGACAAGCCCAATCCGGAGTACCATGGGATCGGTCTAACCAATATATCGCGAATGTGCGAGAAATATGGTGGACATATGAGTATTGAGCATCAGCATCGGAAATTTAACAACATGGTCGTGCTTCCGTTCCACACCGACAATCCCTGAACCTGCCGTTCAGGGGTTGTTTTTTTCCATTCAGGGTCCGTTTGCGTTTGATCAGTCTCTTCCCGGATATGATGAATTCATTCATAAGAACATTTGAGGGAGGACATAGGATGAAGAAACTAATTAGTCTTTTATGTACAGCGGTGCTTGTAATTACACCGCTGGCAGATGTCAGAGCAGAGGAGAATAACAGCGGTACGATTGAGGCACGGGCGGAGCAGATCGCCAAGGAGATGGTGCAAAACTACGGTGTCACCAGTGTGCAATATGCGATCATGGATGAAGGGGAATATATTTTATCAGATAGTGTCGGACTGCACGATAAGGCATCACAGAAGCCAATAGACAAGGATAGCATGTATGGCATAGGCTCGGTTAGCAAAATGGTTGTTACGACAGCCGCCATGAAGCTGGTTGATTCCGGTAAAATAGATCTGGATGAGCCACTTACTTCGTATATCAAGGACTTTAAAATGGCAGATGCGCGCTATACTCAAATCACACCGCGCATGTTGATGAATCATTCATCCGGTCTTTACGGTACACATTATGGAAACAGCATGTTGTTTGAAGATAATGACACCCGCAATCATGATGAGTTATTGCTCAAACTTCAGTCCGAAAAACTGAAATCCAAACCTGGCGCATACTCCGTCTACGCCAATGACGGTTTTCAATTGCTTGAAATCCTGGTTGAACGGGTGAGTGGATTAAGCTACAGCGAATATATCGCCAAGTTCATCAGCGAGCCGTTGAAGTTGGAATCAACGAAGACACCACTAGATTCCTTTGACAGAGCGCAATTATCCGAAACCTATTGGCCTACACTTGAGATGAAGATGCCTACCGAAAATGCAAACATTATCGGCACAGGCGGAGTGTACTCTACAGCAGAAGAATTGAGTCAATTCGGAGAGGTTTTAATGGGGAACAGACCGGATATTCTGTCCGAATCTGCTGTGAAGGCCATGCAATCTCATGAATATCGTAAGGGCATATGGGTATCTGATGAGCAAAATACGATCAATTATGGCTTGGGATGGGATTCGGTTGACCTTGCACCTTTCAGCGATTATGGGGTTACCGCGCTTGCCAAAGGCGGGGATACCATGTTGTACCACGCCGTGTTAATCACTATACCCGAACATGATATTTCAATGGCGGTTCTATCATCTGGCGGATCTTCCATCTACAATCAGATGTTTGCCAGCAAAGTGCTGCTGGAAGTTCTGGCGGATCAAGGCATCATCGACAAGGTTAAACCCGATCAGACCTTCTCGTCACCCGACAAAGTGAAGATGCCAACAGAATTAAGCGCGTACTCCGGTCTCTATGGTACGGTAGGAGAGACATTGGATATAACGATTAAGGATGGTGAGATGCAACTGCCAGCCTTGTTGGGTGGAATTATTCCAGAGCAGAAATATGTGTACACAGGCGACAAACATTTTACAAGTGCGGATGGCAGTGTGAAAGCTAGTTTTGTGAAGGAACGTAATGACAAGGTATATGTTAAAGTTCAGGGTATGATTACGTTACCCGGCATAGGCCAAACGGTAATGAACACGTATGATTATCAAAAACTGGATCATAATGCGCTTGACGCAGCAACAAAAGAGAAATGGACAGCTCGTGACGGCTCGAAATATTACGCGTTGGATGAAAAAATAACATCGATCTTTTATCTGCTTCCATCGATGCTGATCAAGAACCTGTCTGTTGACGCCGAACATGGTTACGCCAATGGTACGCAAATCATGGATGCAAACAACGCAGAGAATATCGCCGAGATTCCTGTAATGAACGGAAGAGACGCGTTTGATCTGCAATTTTACACAAAGAATGGCGCCGAGATTTTGCTCCAGGATGGGCAGGAATACATTGCTGAGGAGGCGATTACTCCAATCTTTGGTGGAAAAAAAGGAATTACGACTATTCCGGCAAACGGTCAAGCCCGGTGGTATGCGATCGATGCCCGATCGGGTAACAAATCCATCACGGTGGATTCTCCGAAGACCGGAGGTTATGCAGTGTATACTGATAAAGGGGAAATGGTTGACTTCTCTGTAGCAACCAATCATGAATCGACGAAACTCCCGAAAAGTGGTTTTATCGTTTTTGGTGGGGACTCCGGTGATATATTCCAGATCCAACTAAAGTAAAGCAGAAACTTCATTAATGAGTCACGTTCGCAACTTATCACCGAAAAAATACAGTTATCAAGAAGTCGCCTGGTGGCGGCTTTTTTGATATTTTCTTTGAATAATTTAACAATACGGTAACTATTTGGACCCATCACACGTTATGTTTATGTAGTTATATCTCAGGATTTTAATAACAGGAGGAATTCATTTACCATGGTCAATATACATAAACGTCAAATGAATAAGGAATGGAAAAGAAGAGCAGGAAGACCCATCATTGCAGGCATTACTGCCGGAATGTTGATGGTTCACGGCGTTATCGGCGTGTTGCCATCGCAGGCACATGCTGAAGCATCGGATGTATCCATCCGTAACTGGTATTCGTATCAACGAATCACTGTACCTGAACTGAAACCTTCTTGGACAGCGAAAGTAGATAACTATCTGAATATGAACGAGACTTATGTTGGAGTTAATGCGATCGCAGAAGAAGGAAAAGTATTCACGTTTGCTGGATCGAAGCTGATTGCACTTGATGCGACAACAGGTAAACGGTTGTGGACTTACGGCAAAGAACTGACTCCTTATATTACCTATCAAAGCGGGATTCTCTACGGACTGACCATTGATCACAAGCCATATGCCTTGAATGCGAAGACAGGCAAAGCAAAATGGCAGTCAGGTACATCCACCTGGATTGATACGTATAACCGTACGGAAGCTCTGATTCCAACGGTGGATACCCTCTACGTGATTAAGGGGAGTACAACGTTTGCACTGGATATCCAGTCAGGCAAACTGCGCTGGGAAGCAGATGAACCATTAGGTGAAGGTAATGGTACTGAGTATCTGAGAGAATCTAATGGTGTGGTGCTGAGAACCTTTTTTGTCCAAGGGGCACTTACATCCTTACAGCTTAATGCATATGACAAGAAAACGGGCAAGAAGATATGGGGTCATTTTGGTCAGGGGGAAGCTATTCAGATCAAAGACGGTCTTGTATACTCAGCGGACTACTATTCTTCGATGTTGGAAAATGACGAGTCTTCACCAGAACGCAAATGGAAAGTGAATGCGTACAACTTGAAGACCGGTGTGTTGAAAGGAAGTCAGGAGTATAAGTGGACCATGCCGGGGGATCCACCGTATGTGAATGGGTATGGAGGGATATTTTCCAATAAAGACAAACTATACATTCTACAAGGGGATAAGATAGCGGAGTATTCGTTGACCTCAACCAAGCCGGGTCCCGCGCCACTTCGAACTTTTCACCGTCCTTACAGCGAAAATATGGTATGGCTTGGCGTTACACAGGAAAGGTTGATCTTCAAAAACGGAAACACGGGAGAACTTACAGGCATCAAGCTGGCTAATGGTCAGGAGGTTCAGTGGCATGGTGATGCTCCCGTTTCTCAGATCGATGTTTACGGTAAAGGCATGTATCGAGCGCAACGTAACGGCACCCTGCTTGTCCTCAACATGATGTCGGGTCAGTCGGTCTTCCGCGTCTCCACCGGTGGAGATCTGCATAACACGACGTTAAAGACAAACGGAATGATCATCATCCAATCCGAAGGCAAACTTCTCGGCGTTAAGCTGCCAGCATCGCTGAATTAAGTGATTTACCTGCATCTGCCGCTGAACGAAATCCATGTGAGAAGACCGGATCATGGCATAGCTGCCCATAATCAGGTCTTTTTTTATTTTTGCGCATAAAACACTGCAAAGTCCAAGTATTTGTACATGCAATCTGCCACGCGAAACCCCGCTTCCTCCAACCACACCAATTGATCCTCCAGCGTGGCATTGATATCCACCTTGCGTCTTTCGATTGAAGCCGAGATGGCTTCCTCAGACAAACCACTTTGATGAATCGCTTCTAACCAGCGCTGGCGGTAATAGGTGTCCGTATCGGGGGTTCTTCCCTGAACTTGATCTGCGTTGATGAAGCATCCACCTGGTTCTAACAACTTGTGTACAGAGTCAAACACCTTTTTCTTGTCAGCGTGGGGCAGATGGTGAATAGACAGGGAGGAAATAATCATATCGTAGGAACTGGTGAAATCGTACTTGGAGTAATCCCCGATCACATACTGTACTTGGTTTGCATCAGCAAATCTTCGACGTGCTCCTTCGAGCATTTGATCACTAATATCGATCAGGGTTAATCGCGCGTTGGGATACTTTTGCAGGACCAATCCGGAGAGCAGTCCCGTTCCTGCACCCAGATCAAGAATACGTGGAGAATCGAGCGGGCTTTTCATTAGATCCAGAGCCAGTCCATAAAAATCATCAAAACAAGGGATAAGCTGCTTTCGCTGCACATCATAATCTTGGGCTACCTTATCAAACAACTGCTTTACTGAGAATTCCATGTGCTCATCACTCCTTGAGGTTTTCTCCATATTTTACAAACTTAAAGGCATCAAGGGAAATACTGATTATGGATAAACTCATAGGTTGGACCTATGGGTTCCGAGTCTCAGCCATGGGTAATAACATGTAAGCGCAGAATATAGACAGGGAGGAATGAACCTGATGTTTCAACCACGTTCTATTATGATGAGTATCTCCTTAATCGTTATAGTTCTAACACTTGCAGCTTGCTCTGGTAGTAATGAACCTTTGCCTAGCCCTCAACCATCAATGCCAGTAGGTGAATCTGCTCCAGCACCTTCAACAGAAAATGAACAACCATCTGAAACAGATGGAACAGTAGAAGCAAATGAAACGGAGCGTCCACAGACCGCAAGTTTTGAAATGTTGACCGCAGATGGAAATCAATCACTAGAGGCGACCTTGCAACAAGGAGAAGGATTTTCCTTGTACGTATTCGAGAATTTCACATTTGATGCTGCTCAAGGCCGTCTGTCACTGACTAGTAACGCTGACTATTATGTGGATATTGAACCACTGCCTTCGGATTATAATCTGGCAGAACTGGAGACAGCAGGTAAAGAAGAATTAGTAAAAGCCGGTAAGGTATCTGATTATAGTGGAGAACTGGTAGAACACCCGCTTGGTCATGCCGAGCTTTATCTTCAGGCCTCTGGTGAAGAAGGCATTAGCGATTATATGGTCTGGAAATCAGAAGAAGAGGACGCATTTTTATTCCGTCTTCATAATCCAAAAGGAGAAGAGGCCTCTGATTTCGCCAGCCCGGTCCTTGTTTCGTTATCCACCGTTCAGGGTGATTCGTAACGTGGATGCCTATAATCATTTCAACGAAAGTCGCCAACTGGCGGCTTTTTTACGTTTACAGATTGCACGGAGAAGTTGCAGTTGATGTATTCACTTCCATTTGACTTAGAGTACGCTCTAGGGTGTAGACTTTGAAGAAGTAGAAATATTACTAAGGAGATGAACAGAATGACACAGGAAAATAATACTAGAACTTTACAACATAAAATGGACTCTGGCTTCAACCATAATAATACAGCGGAGGATGTATTGAGAGATCTGGACTTGTCAGGACAGCTTGCTATTGTAACGGGTGGATATTCCGGCCTCGGGTTGGAGACGACACGTGCGCTTGTTAATGCGGGAGCCCGTGTCGTGGTGACTGCACGTCGTCCAGCGGTTGCGAAGGAAGCACTTTCGGGTCTGGAAGGTGTTGAAATAGATGAATTGGACCTCGCTGACTTATCCAGCGTTCGTGCTTTTGCCGAGCGGTTTCTGGCGAGTGATCGGAACATTGACATGCTGATTCTTAATGCGGGCATCATGGCTTGCCCGGAGACGCGGGTTGGTCCTGGCTGGGAAGCTCAATTTGCAACCAATCATCTGGGCCACTTTGCCCTGACTAATCTGTTATGGCCAGCACTTGCAAGTCAGGGGGGAGCACGTGTTGTTTCCTTGGCATCAGCGGGACATCATTTCTCACCGATTCGTTGGGATGACATCCAATTTGAACATGGCTATGAGAAATTCCCTGCCTATGGACAGTCCAAAACAGCAACGATTTTATTCAGCGTTGAGCTGGATCGTCGAGGTACAGAGCACGGCGTACGGGCTTTCTCAGTTCATCCAGGCGGAATTATGACACCACTACAGCGTCATATGCCACAAGAGGAAATGATTGCTCTGGGCTGGATTGATGAATCTGGACAAGTGGCCAACCCTGCGTTCAAAACACCTGAGCAGGGGGCAGCAACGCAAGTCTGGGCAGCAACTTCACCTCAGCTTGAGGGAAAAGGCGGTGTCTACTGCGAGGATTGTGACATCAGTGAAATGGCTCCCGAAGATGGAGGTTTCTATGGGGTCAAGGAGTATGCTATCGACCCTGAGCAAGCTATTCGTTTATGGGAGCTATCGGCCAAGCTGACTCAAACAGACATAGAACTCTCATAATCATGTAGTTGCGGCAACAGAGCAACAGCTTGCTTCCATGCAGGAACTCACGGAAAAGTTCAAAATCTAAAGAGAATGTGATTAATTATAATGAAAACAACATAATTTCAAACAAAATCTCCTATTTAGCATATAATAAAGAAGGAGCATCTCATTTTCGCGATGGTGCAATCATTTCTTTATGAATTCAGGGAGAGAAAATCATGAATATTTTTGAGCATCAGATACCTTTGGAAAAAGTGAAATTCAATGAACCACTAAAAAATCACACGTTTATTAAAATAGGTGGCAACGCAGATATTCTCATCCATCCAACAACGATAGACGAAATCACTAAAATCGTGGAAATTGCCAACTTACATCAGTTACCTCTGACGGTCATTGGAAAAGGCTCAAACGTCATTATTAAAGACGGGGGCATCCGGGGAGTAACGATTTCTCTTAGCCACTTCGATCAAATTAAAGTGAATGAGGACAGCATGATTGCGCAAAGCGGCGTTGATATCATTGATGTATCCAGACTTGCTTTGGAGCATAGCTTGACCGGTTTGGAGTTTGCTTGTGGTATTCCCGGCAGCACGGGGGGCGCACTTTACATGAATGCGGGTGCTTATGGCGGTCAGATCGCCGATGTTGTTGAACGTGCGACTGTGATCACCAAAGACGGCGCAGTGTTGGAAATCCCGCGAGAAGAGATGAAGTTTGGTTATCGAAATAGTCTCTTCAAGATGGATCACTATATCATACTGGAGGCCGAATTCGGGCTCAAAAAAGGAAACAAGGAAGATATTGCAAGCAAAATGAAGGAATTAACGTTCCTGAGAGAATCCAAGCAGCCGCTTGAATTCCCCTCTTGTGGAAGTGTATTTAAACGACCCGAAGGACATTTTGCCGGTAAACTGATTCAGGATTGTAACTTGCAGGGCACTCGCATCGGAGGTGCTGAAATCTCCATGAAGCATGCAGGTTTCATCGTAAATGTGGATCACGCTACTGCCCAGGATTATATGGATCTGATCCAATTTATTCAGAAGAAAGTATATGATACGTTCCAAGTTGAATTGGAAACCGAAGTAATCTTTCTGGGAGAATAGCTTCGATGAATGACTTGAAAGGTCGCCAATGGCGGCCTTTTTTGATTGTCCGAATTATACTTAAACAAGAACTAATATGCTAATAATGGTAATATCAGAGTGATTGTATTTAATATTTCATCGTTATCATAAGGAGTGTACATGGAGATAATCAAGCGTAACAGGAGAATTTTGCTAATCACTGCAATGGTAATTTTACTATCGCCCCTGTCAATCTTGGCATATATGTATATGAATGAACGAGCTGGCGGGCTAGCCGATCAACGGATATCCAAAGTTTGGGGATTGAATGAACCTATACATATTCCTATAGCGAACAGTCCTCAAGGGGCCGTTCAAGAATTTAGAGGTGAATCTTATACCTCCCAATTCATTCATCAGGAGGCTGTGGACGGGGGCATGATTTTGTTTACACAAAAAAAGGGTCGGGAAAATAACAGTAATCTTCAGATGGAGTATACCCGCAAGAACATTTTCGGATGGAAATGGGTATGGGGTGGAGGATATTCCATTAATGAATCAGTTGAATCCAAGTTTGCGTTGAATTATATGAGCATACCGAAATTGGAAAAAGTCTCGGCCCCGTTTCCGATGTTATTTGGTGACATCATAGACTCCACTATCAAACGTGTAACTGTTGAAATCAAGCACAATGGAAATCCCGCCACTTTCAATGCGAAGCTGGTTGAGGCAGGTGAGAACCAACAAACCTGGTACGCATTCCTGCCTTCATCAGCGACTACTCCTTATACAATCAAAGCATATGATGAAAAGGAGAACCTCTTAATCAATAAAGACATTGAAGAGGCAGATGACTTTGGCTCATTATTTGTTGAATAATCTCAAATAGAACCACGCAAAAAACAGCGGCATTCGAAGACTTTAAGTACGAGTCTAAGATTGCTGCTGTTTTACGGTTAGAGAATAAATAGTTACCTGGACATTGAATCATCTGCGGTTCGATTGGCCTTCACATATTTGAGCTGCGCAACGATGATGACACTGATGATGACCAGCAGGAACCACGAACTAATTTTGCTAAAGCTAACCAGTTGCCAGGCATCATGCTGATCAGGGTATTTCCAGGCATTGAAAAATGTAGCGATGTTCTCAGCAGTCCAAATGAAGAAACCAACGATGATAAAAGCAAGCGATAAGGGCATTCGATAGGTCGTTGCTCGTACCCGGTAAATAATCCAGGTTTTCCAGAAGACAATAAATACAAGCGCCGTCAGCCACCAGCGAAAATCGGGCATAAAATGATGAGTGAAAAAGTTAATATAGATGGCTGCTCCGAGCAGCATCGAAGGTGCAAAACCAGGCCATCCGGTCATGTCCATTCGCAGTCTTCGCCACACCTGACACATAAAACTGGCTACACTTGCATACATGAATCCGCTATAAAGAGGGACACCCAGGATATTGCTGTATGCTTGCTCAGGGTATGACCATGATCCCATCCATACTTTATAGATTTCTAGCACCAGGCCAATAATGTGAAATACACAGATGACCTTGATTTCATCCTTGGTTTCCAAGCCGCTTCGATACATCAGGTACTGCACAGCAAGCAATACGAGCAGAATGGCATCATATCGATGAAGGAAAGGAATAGGAATTACGCTGGACAGTGCCAGTGTTCCAAAGATCGCTACGGGAAATATGCAGCTCATGGCCTGATGATAGCCAAAATGAAGTAGTTGTATTAGAGATTTCAAGTCGAGTTAAACTCCTTTCCAAACATGTTGGAGCAAGATTCATTTAAAATTTAAGGTTCTTCATCACGGGCGTTTTTGCCTACACTTCATAATATAGATATGATCCATGAATAAAAAGAGAAAAAACCACGCAAATCTGTTCTTGTTTTCAAACTGGAATCATCATGAGAGGGCTCTATGTGAGGTCGACAGGGTCACTCCATGTATATTCTCTTGTGTGGTTATGTTAAAATGAAGTTCGTACAATTACATTAGACAAGGAGGCCGCTATGCAACCGATTAAACCTCAAGACATTCAGCTCCGGATCAATAATCTTGCTGATCAGGACTTATACGTACATCTAGAACTTACGTCAGGTGCTTACGCACAACACATGGACAGTACAAAACATCCAGCATCGGCATTCATTACTAATGCGGCCATACGATATACGCAGGGGTCCATTTCAGGTACAGGTCCATACCGTGTTGGTCTGAAAACAACGCAGGGATGGCTTTACGCCGAAGGACTTACACATATTGATGAGCAGGAACAAGAAAGACTGATTCTCGCCGGTCACGACAGCCAAGGTAAACTAGTTGTGGCGTTACAATTAAGCCGAGAGATGTTCTGATGAAAGCGGAGGATTGAATAACCATGAATACTACACACAACGAGCATGAGCGCATCTTGGTGGTATATCCACATCCAGATGATGAAGCTTTCTCTGTATCGGGAACGTTAGCCAAATACATAGATGGCGGTGCCCATGTAACCTATGCTTGTCTAACACTTGGCGAGATGGGGCGCAATATGGGGATTCCTCCATTTGCCAACCGAGTGACGTTGCCTGGCATCCGTAAACAGGAACTCATCGAAGCTTCTGAAGCGATTGGTATTCAGGACCTGAGAATGCTGGGTTTCCACGATAAAATGCTGGAGTTCGAAGATCCACAGTTACTGGAAGACACCATCATGTCGCTACTTAAAGAGTTGAACCCTACGCTGGTCATAACGTTCTATCCGGGGTACAGTGTTCATCCCGATCATGATGCAACGGGAGCCGCTGTTATACGTACAATCACTAAACTTCCTGTGGATGAACGTCCGATTGTTCATTGCGTTGCGTTCGCTAATAATCAGGAACAGTACATTGGCAAACCGGATGTATTTGTTGATGTATCCGAATTTTTGGATCGAAAAATGGCGTCCATTCGTGCCCACCGTTCACAATTCCAGGCAGCAGAGCTTGTAGGAAATCGTGAGCTGAATAATGAAGAAATCAAGAAACGTTTTGGCAGAGAAACATTTTGGACCTATCCATTTGAATAATATATTACTTAGAAGTCGCCTATATGGCGGCTTTTTTTGATTCACATCACAATATCGACACAAAAATGGAGCGTCTATAGCCTAATTGAGCTATATGGAATAAATATCATTTTAAGTACACTATGATCAGGATTGTGATAACGCTTCATTTATTACGTTGCTTCAATGGATGAGGAACATGGAGAGTTGATTTTAAGTGGAGTGGAGGGATGGTGTGTACAACCAACGTATATTTTGGATTAACGTAAGAGCCGTTGAATACATTGCCACAGCAATAAGCAACTGTAACAAGAAGCCGGAATTGCGCGGTTTGAATCATGAGTAGTCTTTGGGCAGGCTTGGGTACATTCAACAGTTGTAAGAAGAGTCGGGTTACGGGTTTAATTTTTCTAATCGGAATGATGATGCTCCTGCTATCCCTTCCACACGGTGCAGTCATTGCCTCCTCCGGACATCGTGAGCTCATTCCCCTTCAGCCTATGATTGACCGTTCTGCACCTGGAGAAGTCATTGAACTTGCATCAGGTCGTTATTCTGGACCCGTGACGATTGACAAAAACATCACCATTCAAGGTGATCCTACGGTCATAGTTGTTAATGCGGAAGCCACCTCTACGATAATGATTCACTCGGATGGGGTGAAATTGAGCGGTTTTACAATTGAACATGATACGAATGAACAGACTGCAGCGATTCAGGTTGAAGGGAAAAACAGTGAAATCACGGATCTGCATATTCAGACCCAGGGGTATGGGATGATCATCCGGAATTCGAGTCAGGCAACGATTAAGCGGAACAACATTACGTGGGCCGGGTCTGATTCTGCTTCCAGTGGCCAGAAGGGCAATGGCATTGATCTGTACAACTCCCATGATAGCTTCATTGAAGCCAATGAGATCACCGGCATGAGGGATGGAATCTATCTGGAGAACAGTCGCAAGTCTATCGTGCAAAATAACAGGCTGTTACATACGAGGTATGGCATCCATTGCATGTATATTGACGGCTCTTCTGTCATGGATAATACCGGAGAAGAGAACATGACAGGTGCCATGATCATGGGCGTCAAGAATACGGTTATATCGGGCAATTCTTTTCGCAAACAGAGTACTAATGTTCACTCCCAAGGGATTTTATTGTATGACGTACATCAATCCTCTGTTCACAACAATGTAGTGGAAGGTAATCGTGTTGGGATGAATATTGCAGAATCCTCAGGCAATGAGATACATGACAATGCGGTGCTTCGGAATTTTGTTGGCATACAGCTTGTTCTGGCAGAAGCTAATGAGTTTACACGTAACCAATTGGTGTCTAATGTCATTGAAGCTTCGGCGCTGGATAGCCCGAATAATGTCCTGATGGAGAACTACTGGGACTCCTTTCAGGGGCTCGATCTGAATCGGGATGGGATCAGTGAAATATCCTATGCCATCAATCCTTTTTATGAGCAACTGGTCAGTCGAAATTCAGCGTATCAGCTCTTTTTCCAATCACCGGGTATGGTCTTTCTGAGTGAGTTGTTTACAGAAGGCAGAGAACAATGGACTACCGACAAATCTCCACGAATGAGCATGGATACGGAATCTGATCTGCACATGTCAGTGGAAAGGGCAGCAGGTTCCAAGATGGTGTGGATGTTCGGGTTAGTTCTGTTGAGTATGGCAACTTTTATAATCATCTATATGGGGGTATTACGAAAATGAACAAAAGTTTGAACAGAAGATGGTCCATGGTGATGGTACTTATGTTTGGCATGGTGCTGTTAACCGCTTGCGGAACAAAATACGCGGCATTGCCGATCAATGAAGACGTGGATATCTGTGCGATCTGTAAAATGCAGGTGAAGGACGATGCATATGCAACACAGCTCACTACGAAAGACGGCCAAAATTACAAGTTCGATGATATCGGCTGCATGAACCAGTGGAAAACAGAAAATGGCACAGATAACATCGGCATGGACTATGTACGTGATTACAATGACAAGGAATGGATTGAATACAGCAAAGCCACGTATGTATACGACGCTTCATTGCGTACACCTATGGCCTATGGAATTCTTAACTTTAAGGACAAGCCCTCGGCTGAAGCTTTCATTGCAGAGCAAGGTGTAGGAACCATTATGACCGCTGAGGATCTTGCCTCCCATGACTGGAAACAGAACACAGAGAATATGGACATGATGGGTGAACATGGGCATGATGAGCACGGACATGGTGAAGAAGGAGACGGTAATGAGATGCATCAGGAAGGTGAGATGAAAGAAGAGTCAGGCCACTAAGTATGACAATAGAAAATGGTGATCAATGATGTCAGATATGATACAGATTGCAAGACGAGAAGTGAAAATGGGATTTCGCAATCCTTGGGCGTATTCGTTTCTGATCCTTTTTTGCACCTTTAGCTTAAGCTTGTTACTTCTGAATTCGCAGAATCTGGTTGAAGGATATTCGGGCACAACAGGTTCGATGTTGAATCTCATTCTTTACCTCTTACCATTAATGACGCTGTTCCTCGGTTCCTTCTCACTAACATCCGAAAAGGAAGACGGTAGCTGGCAACTGCTGTCCACGTATCCCATCGGCACGATGTCTTTTATTGTGGGGAAGTATCTTGGGCTGTCGATTGTTTTAATTACCATTGTTGCGTTTGGATACGGCCTGATGGGGGTCATTAGCGGAGTGATTGGGAATCCACTGGATGTCATGACATATCTTCTTTTTCTGGCATTCTCGTGTGGACTGGTGTTGTTATTCCTGACGTTGGCGCTATTTATCGGTTCGTTGTCGCGCAATCGGTGGCAGGCGTTAACCATATCCGTGACCGTATGGTTCTTCGCTGTCATTGGATGGCCGACGTTATTGCTCTCTGTGCTGGGACTGATGCCTTATCTATGGGTGAAACCTCTGCTGGTTATGCTAACACTCATCAATCCGGCCGAGCTGGTGCGATTGTTTGTAGTCATCAAACTGGGAGGTGGCTCCATTCTTGGACCAGAATATTATCGATGGGTGGAGTGGGTGCAGCAACCAAATGGCAGTTGGATCTTCATCGGGATATGCCTATTCTGGATTGCTTTCTCTGTCCTGGCGGTATATGCGATCTGGGAGAGGGGGCGTTCTCATGGATAAAGTGGGACTCGAAGTGATGGGATTGTGCAAATCCATTAAAAAGCAACCAATTGTTGAGGATATCTCCTTTCGCATTACTTCAGGCCAAGTGCTTGCCCTCTGTGGAGGGAATGGTGCAGGAAAGAGCACGGTGCTGCGTATGATCGCAGGAATTCTTCGGCCTACCTCCGGTGAGGTTGCAGTGAACAATGTACGATGGTTGAAGGAGCGCAAGCGTTATTCAGAGCAGATTGGATATATGCCGGACGATTATCAATTTAATCAAGGACTGAGTGCGGAGGAAATGCTTCTGTTCTGGGCTTCTCTGAGGAAAGTTCCCAAGGAGAGAGTACAGGAAGTACTGACCATGGTAGGTTTGGAGGATCAAAAGAAAAACCGGGTTACGACCTTCTCCAAAGGCATGCGCCAACGTGTGTTATTCGCCCAGGCTGTGCTGTCGAAACCTCCACTGCTCATCATGGATGAGCCAACGAATGGACTGGACCCATTCTGGATGCAGGAATTAACTCAGCTGCTCAAGGGCATCAAACAGGAAGGCCACATGGTCGTGTTCTCGACCCATCAGCTGGAGATCGCAGACGACATTGCGGATCAGGTGATATTCATGAACCATGGACGTAATGTTGGAGAGGGCTCTACTCACGACTTTTGTGATCAATTCGGTTCGCTCCATGCAGCATTTCATCAAAGTCTTGGCTTAAAGTGAAGGTGAGTTTATTGCAGAAAAAAAGTTTTAAAAGCAGACGTACACTTACAATTTTGATTGGTGTGATCGCATTGTTAGTAGGTACATGGGCTATTTTCGAAAATGTATCGACACCCGAATCTGGGCGTGGCAACACTATTCAAGCAGGTGCAAGAGCCCCTGAGTTCACAGCGGTTAATTCAGAAGGCGAACAAGTCAGACTGTCCGATTATCGGGGCAAAGCCGTGATGATTAACTTTTGGGCTTCATGGTGCACACCTTGTGTAAGGGAGATGCCGCTCGTTCACCAGATTGCTCAGGACTATCAGAACGACGTGGAAACCCTGTTTGTTAACGTGGGGGAATCGAAGGGCACGATTCGTGAGTTTATGGATAAGCAGGCGTTTGATTTCCCGGTGATCATTGATGTGACGGGCAACATATCAGGCATGTATCGGATTACAGGTTTACCGGCAACGATGGTTATTGATAAGGACGGAGAGTTCCGTCATATATTGCTCGGTGAACTGACCGAAGATACACCATTGCAGCAATGGCTGAAAGATAGTATCTAGTTGTAAGCGTTGGATGTTGAGAAAAGGGGCAGGAACGCCAGAGATCGCCATGTTACAAGTGAAATGAATGTACGTTAAAAGTAGCCATATAAAAAGCCGGACACCCATTTAACGAAGGGGTGTCCGGCTTTACTCTTGAAGTTATGCTGCTTCGCAGCCGATTACAATACAGCAGCTGAAGCGTGATTGTTACGAGCGATTCTGGTTGCATCAACCATGTTACGCAGAGAAGCTACCGTTTCTTCTTGTCCACGGGTTTTTAATCCGCAGTCCGGGTTAATCCAGAACAGCTTCGGATCAAGAACACGAAGAGCGCGTTCAATCATGCTGCTCATTTCATCCACACTTGGAACACGTGGACTATGGATATCATATACGCCAAGACCGATACCAAGCTCATACGTATTTTCTTCAAAACTATGAATTAGTTCACCGTGACTACGGGATGTCTCAATGGAGATAACATCTGCATCCATAGCTTCAATGGAATCAATCATGTCATGGAATTCGCAATAGCACATATGCGTATGGATTTGAGTCGTTTCATGCACCGTGCACGTGGAGATACGAAACGCTTTGACCGCCCAAGCCAGGTAATCGGCTTGTTCATTTTCTTTCAGCGGAAGCCCTTCACGAACAGCCGGCTCGTCAACCTGAATCATACCAATGCCTGCCTGTTCAAGTGCCTCGACTTCCTGTCTCAACGCATACGCCAATTGATAGGCAATCTGCTCACGAGCAATGTCTTCGCGTACGAATGACCAGTTCATGATGGTAATCGGGCCAGTCAGCATGCCTTTGACAGGACGCTCTGTCTGCGATTGAGCATATTTCGTTTCTTCCACCGTCATTTCACCCGTAAATGCAACATCGCCGAAGATAATAGGTGGCTTCACGCAACGTGAACCATACGATTGAACCCAGCCGAACTGTGTAAAGGCAAAACCGGCAAGTTTCTCGCCAAAGAATTCAACCATGTCGGTACGCTCAAACTCGCCATGTACCAATACGTCAATTCCGATCTCTTCCTGAATCTTAATCCAGATATCAATCTGCTCCCGGATGAAGGCAGCATACTGTTCGTTGTTCAATTCGCCTTTACGCCACAACTGACGTGCTTTTCTGACTTCAGCAGATTGTGGGAAACTACCAATCGTTGTTGTCGGGAAGAGTGGCAATTGCCATTTGGCCTGTTGAGCTTCATGACGCTCTGCAAAAGGACGGGAGCGCTCCGGCTGTTGAACACTGATGGAAGCAACGGCTTTCTGTACAGCGGTACGGTTCCGATCTTCGGATTCCTGAAGCGCCAGAAGAGGAAGCTCTGCTTCGTCTATTTTGGCAGTAATCTCTGCACTTGGTGAAGATAAGGCTGTAGTCAAAAGAACAATCTCATCCAGCTTTTCATCTGCAAATGCGAGGGCATTCTTCAGTTCAGATGTAAGTTTTGCCTCACGGTCTGTTGTTACTGGCACGTGTAGCAGGCTGCAAGATGATTGCACGATGATACGTTCAGGCGTCACGAACTCAGTCAATTCATTCAGCAAATTCAGTTTTGCTTGAAGGGAAGCTTTCCAGATCCCACGTCCATCAATAATACCTGCTCCCAACACTTTGTCTGCCGGGAAACCGGATGTCCGAATAGATTGTGTGTTACCAGAGAGTCCGTGTACAAAATCAAGTCCTACACCTTGAACTGGCAGTGCAACAATATCGTTGTAGTTTTCCACAGATTCAAAGTACGTTTGCAACATAATATTCAGGCCTGGAACGGCTGCGGCAAATGTTTCATATATTTTATTCAGACGCTGTACGTCTTCATCGCTTAATTTGGTTACCAGAATAGGTTCGTCGACCTGCACCCACTGAACGCCTTCGCTCGCAAGTTCTTGAAGCAATTGAGTGTAAAGTGGAAGCAAGCGGTCCAACCAAGCGTCTGTCTCGGATTTATCATAGCCTTTGGAGAGCTTTAGGAAGGTTAACGGTCCAACGATAACCGGCTTGCCTTCAATGCCGAGTTTTTCTTTTGCTTCACGATAAGCGAGAAGTGGTTTGTTCTCCGTCAGAGTTGGGGAAGCTCCGTCCAGTTCAGGTACAATGTAGTGATAGTTCGTGTTGAACCATTTTGTCATTTCACTTGCTGCGGCATCTTTCGTTCCCCGTGCAATGCCATAATATACGGACAACGGAACCGAGCCACCATCATAAGCAAATCGTTTAGGGATAATGCCAAACATCACAGCCGTATCCAGGATATGATCATAATAGCTAAAGTCATTCACCGGAATGATGTCGATGCCTTTTGCTTGTTGCTTGCGCAAATGATCGATGCGGATCTCTTGCAAACGTGCATGAAATTCTGTTTCCTCCAGCTTACCTGCCCAGAACGCTTCCAATGCTTTCTTCCATTCCCGATCAGCACCAATACGCGGATATCCCAATACACTACTTTTTGTCATCGTTTAAAACCCCTCTGCTTTTATGTTACACAAAATTTATCACAGATCCGGAGTTATAATGTAATTCCATTAAATTATACCTAGTTATAGCCTGAGGCTATATCCAAAGGTGTGTTCAGCATGAAGTATAGAACTTGAAGAGATCATTACGTTTGAAATAGACCCCACTAATGTTACAATGGTGAGCTATGTTCATACGAATGATTGAAAGGAAGGCGGTACGCATGAATCTGTATCATATCCAGTCCACCGTGCACGGAATCAACAGAGTAACATCCTTTTTGGAAGACAATTATATTGGTATTGCTTGGTCAGGTACAGGGGATCTGGAGCAAACGCCCCGGGAACTATGGAAGGAACTGTTGGTTCAACACTATCCCTTGGATGAAGCAGAATTGGCGAGCACACTCGCGACATTACATATGTTTGGTAACCTCATGCAGGATGGAGATTATGTATTAATTAGCGATGATGAATGGACGTATGTTGGGGATATCGGGGATTATTATTACGACGATTCCGCTGGCACAGAAAACGACTTGATCTGTCACCGTCGGGGAGTTACATGGTTGGGTCGTATTCCTCTCGCTGAGCTGAATGGCAAAGTGCAGGCACTGCAAAATGATTCAGCCATTCTTGCGAAATTTGAGTATCCTATATCACAAGCACAGCTGGATCGAGGTCTTGCAGTCAGTATAACAGCCGAAGCAACCAACTCTCTCTCAACAGGAGTAGATGAAGCCACGATTCAAACAGCTCTTCATGTGCTGAGAGAAGCGTTACACAGTGAAGAAGAAGAGCTGCGAATCCGTGCGGCTACAGCCATTTTGCAGTATGCCAAACAATAAATAAACCCATAACTATATAAATTGAACTAAACATTTACACAAAACGGAGAGGACAGAAAGAACCTGAAGAAGCGGAGCGTTCGCCTACAAGCTTTTTGCAAGAAGCTACATCGGTAGCATACTATTCGTTAGTTCATTTTATATAGCTCTGAGATCTGTTCATTTACATTCCTATGAGTTAGTCCTCCGTGATAACAAACCACAGATGAAATGTCGAGTTCGATATACTTTTTCAAAGAGATTCGAGCAGTCTCTGTATCCAGCGTAGTAGGTTCATGAATGCCTCCAAGCATGCCGTCTACACTGTACATTGAATCTCCGGCGATGAGCGTCTTGCTGTCCATCAAATATAGACTGATATGACCTGGCGTATGACCAGGTGTATGAATAACGCGAATTCCACCGCAAAACGGCAGTTCCTGACCATCAGTAACCGTTTCATCTACTTTTCCCATTGGAGGATGTTCAAGGTGAGCATCTTTGAGAAGAGGGAGCTGCCCCTCAATATATGGTTTATCCAGCTCATGCGCATATATCTTGACTTGTGAGCCACACTCCTGCAAAATCTCGGGAAGACACCCGATATGGTCCATATCCTGATGCGTCAAAATCACTGCTTTAAGTTGGCTGATCGGCACACCAATCTTTTCGAGTGCGATACACAAATCGTCATATTGTCCAGGGAATCCGGTATCAATTAACACAACCATTTCTTCATCCCATATCAGCACAGGGTGAATTATATTCCCCTCAAAATCAAGCTGAAGCATCGTTATTCCCTTTGAAATTTCCATAATATCAGACCTCCGAGAGTTGAAATTCATATACATCGTTGCTCGTTATATTTCTTATGTAAACGAATAAAGACTGCAAAAAGATACGTTCGGTTGCTTATAGAAATATTCAATGAATGGGGGAATTGACGCTTGCTGTTGGGAATGATAATTTAGATATATCATTTAAACCAATAAGTCCAATAAGATAAAGGGGGTATGTGGGATGACACATATCGTGCATGCAGCAGCTGAAGATATTCGGAGCGAGGATTCGCTACTATTGATCAAGGAACTGAGTGAAGAACTCGGTTTGTTATATGGCGGTGATGGAACGGCGGGATTTCAACTGTCAGACGTTGAGGTGCCACGTGCGGCTTTTATCGTTGCCAGGATCGACGGGTATCCGGTCGGTTGCGGAGCACTTAGACCCCTTGATGATACATCTGTAGAGGTTAAACGCATGTATACACGCAGTGGTTACCGCCGTAAGGGGATTGCCCAGGCTATATTGGCCGAGGCAGAGCGTCTTGCGAACGAACTTGGTTATACGAATCTGAAACTGCAAACAGGTCCCTTGCAACCAGAAGCTGCAGCGCTGTATGAGCGTGTAGGGTATTATCGAATTCCTGTTTTCAGTGGCAATTGGGACAGAGTGTTGGCCTACCAGAAAGATCTGATACACGAAAAAGTATAATTCTACGAATCACAGCTTTTATTTGCTGAACGTACAGAGGAACACAAGATAAAAGTAAAAAAGTCGCCTATTGGCGACTTTTTGCATTTTAACATACTGCATTTACTCCAATTATCTCATCTGAAATATAGACAAAAGCGTTCAATCCGTTGCGCTATTATTGATCGAAGGTTCTTGATGTTGGACACCCCATTCGCATAGTCCTTCCAAAACGGGCAATAACGTTTCAGCTTTGGCTGTCAGACGGTACTCGACTTTAGGAGGGACTTGGGGATACTCTTTCCGTTCGACCATACCATCTGCTTCTAATTCTTTGAGTTGTGAACTCAGCGTTTTATACGTGATAGCGCCGATCTGTCTTTTTAGTTCATTGAAACGGACAGGTGGGTTTTCTGCCAGAAGATACAAAATCACCATTTTCCATTTACCACCAATAACAGACAACGTATATCCAAAAGGGGTATCTTGAATGTTTTTAACTTTACCGTGGTATTCAGCCATACTCATCATTTACACTATCCTTCCGGGTAGTACCTATCATAAAAGACCGTACTATTTATTTGTTTGGGATCAGTTTATACTAACCTTACTTTGAAGTAAAGGAGATTTACGATGACTCAAAAAACAATACGTCTGCTTATGCCACAATGGCAAGGTGGAGATAATCCAAACTACTCATTTGGAGCGGAGTTGCTTGCATGGCTTGCACCTGACAATGATCAACCTCTCATTCATGTTCCTGTTGAGGCTTATGATGGAACATCTCTGGTAAGCGAGAACGGGATAAAAGGCAGAACACATCTACTTCAGCAATTGCAGGCTGCCCAGCATATTATTCAAGCTCACCAGCCCGATCGCATTGTCATGTTTGGCGGTGACTGTTTGGTTGAACAAGCCCCGTTTGCTTATTTAAATGCACGATATGGCGGAGAACTTGGTTTGATATGGATTGATGCACATGGTGATCTGGTTAGATACGAGGGCTATGACAACGGTCATACTTTACCGCTCGGAAACCTTCTTGGGGAAGGCGATCCGGAGTTTGCCAAACATGTGAGTGTCCCCTTGAAGCCCGAACATGTCTTCATGGCCGGGTTGACAACCCCCATGGAACAGGAAACCGATCTGATTCAAAGATTGGGTATCCGAACGGCTGGAACTGAAGAATTAACCCATGGCATGGATTCGATTAAGAAGTGGTTTAAAGAGACTGGTATCAAACACCTGGCAATTCATCTTGATCTGGATGTGCTTGATCCTAACATGTTCCGTTCATTGTTATTCGCTAAACTAGGGGAACCTTATGTTTTTTCACCAGCGGGAACCATGCAAATACCTCACTTGCTTCGTCTGATCAAAGAACTGTCTGAAGAAGCAGATGTAGTTGGATTAGGGATAACTGAGCATATGCCGTGGGATGCCATTAACTTGAAGAATTTGCTTGGAGAAATACCTATCCTGAACCAGTGATATAGGTAATAAGTCGCCAGAATATATCAGAATACTGATATAAGGAGTCAAAATATAGGAAGATTACAGATAGAAATTTCAATATTATTATATGGGTGGTTCGACGAGAATCAGAAATTAAACAAACTGAGGAGAGACACCCAGATGGTCACGTTATTGTTAATCATTATTTATCTCGCATTTATAGGGCTGGGATTACCTGATGCTTTACTTGGCAGTGCCTGGTCCGTTATGAAAAACGATATACATGCGACAACAGAAATGGCTGGTTACATATCGCTAATCATTTCATTTAGTACAGTAGTGTCCAGTCTAATGGCCAGCCGATTGTTACACCGGTTCGGAACGGGTAAAGTCACATTATTTAGTATCCTCTCAACAACGATCGCGCTGTTGGGATTCTCATTTTCTGAGAATTTTGTGTTTTTACTGATTCTGGCGATCCCTCTCGGCTTAGGTGCAGGTTCGGTGGATGCGGCACTAAGTAATTATGTAGCATTGCATTTCAAGGCCAAGCATATGAACTGGTTGCATTGTTTCTGGGGAATTGGCGCAGTGACAGGCCCACTCGTTATGGCATATTGGCTGAATCAAGCAAACAACTGGCGTGCAGGATACGTTACTGTGGCGTTGATTTTGCTTGGGATCGTGGTGGTCTTATTATCAACTTTGTCTCTATGGAAGATTTTTGAGAAGGGAAGAGAAGAGGGTTCAGGCGATGAGAAGAAACGCGTAAGCAACCGTGAGGCCATACGTATCCCCGGCGTGAAAATGTCGATGATTGCGATGCTCTGTTACAACGGTTCCGAAACTGCTACCGGTCTGTGGATGGCTTCTTTCTTCATTGTTAGCAAAGGAGTTTCTCCAGGCACTGCCGCAGCACTATCCTCTCTATTTTTCATTGGCATTATCTTGGGACGTGTAATCTCAGGTTTTCTTTCGACTCATGTATCCAGCAAAAATCTCATCAGATATGGTGGAATCGTCGGATGCTTCGGATTAGTTATCCTGGTTATGCCGATTCCTTACTGGATTGCCGCAGGGGCTTTATTTATCATGGGATTGGGCGGAGCACCGATCTATCCGAGTATTGTTCATGCGACACCGGAACGCTTCGGTGAGAAGGCATCCCCAAGTGTAATTGGACTTGAAATGGCCAGTGCCTATACAGGTTCAACACTCATCCCGTTAGGTATGGGACTTATAGCCAGCCAATGGGGAATGTCAATGGTACCCCTGATCCTGCTGATTCTGTTCAGTGTTATGTTAGCGGCTACAGAGCTGATTAACAGAAGCAACAAGGCTACGCGCCTGACCGTCTAGCTCTTGCTATAGGTCATTAAGGTTCTACCACTATACAACAAAGGAACAACCATCGCTGGTTGTTCCTTTTGGTGTGTGGACTATTTTTTATAAGAAGATCAGTAACAATGTTCCTGCAGCAAAACAGTAATACGAAAAGTATTTCAGATTGCCTTTGGCCATAATGCCCATAAACCATCTCATGGAGAAATACGTGACAAAGAGTGTCGTGATGAATGCGATCAGATAAGGGATAGCCAGTTGTGATCGATTCGGATCATTGGCAATGTCGGATACCCCCATGATGAGTCCGCCAATACTGATGGGAATGTACAGCATAAAGGAGAACTTCAAAGCCGTTTCCTGTTTCATGCCAACAGCGATGGACGCAATTACAGTTGCCCCTGAGCGGCTAATCCCCGGAATAAGAGCGACCGCCTGAGCCAGACCTACCAACAATGCATCTTTCGTAGACAGATCACCGTCTTGCTTGCGACCACGAAGATTACGAATAAGCCACAAGGCAACCCCGGTGATTAATAGCGCGATGGAAACGGTATATACGGATGAGAAGATTTCTTCAATCCGGTCCTTGAACAGGACTGCAACGACAGCAGCAGGGATCGTACCAATAATTATGTATAAGCAAAACATGAAGTCTGCTCGATATTCTTCTTTACGAGTACGCAGGTAACCTAATGCACCAATAATCAACTTTTTGATATCTTCCCGGAAAATAAAAATAATAGCGATAAGTGATGCTGTGTTTGTTAAAATCTCAAATGACAATCCATTCTGCTTGATGCCCATAAGTTTCTGGGCGATGATCAGATGACCGCTTGAGGAGACGGGGATTGGCTCCGTCGCACCTTGAACAATACCTAAAAACAAATACTTTAACCACAATATAATCTCTTCCATGTTGTCCTCCTTTAATACGTTTCATTGGCTTTCCAATGATCTCTCTTTTTAATAAAAGTGACTTGTCTACTCTATTGATGATAGCTGTTTAAGTTGGTGACTTGCAAGTTAGAGTTCATAGAGGGGGTGAAATAAACATAGCTTGTCAAATCCTGCATAGCATGATATCGTTGATAACGATTATCAATATCAACGAAAAGGTGGGTTTATTTTGCGTAAACAGATAAAATCAATATTGATCATGATGGCACTTATCTTGCTGATTGTACTTAGTGCATGTGGTCAGTCTGCGACGACCAATAGTACAACCGGTGATAGCACGAATGCAGCTGCGGAGACAGAAACCAAGACGAACTCGGATTCAGCTTCTTCCGCTGAATCAACGGCAACTGCCGAAGGGGAACTTGTTACATATCAATCGGATGCAGGCGAAGTACAGGTACCAAAGAATCCTAAGCGCATTATTGATTTGACATCATTTTCGACAGGGTACTTTGTTGCCCTGGATGCACCGGTAGTCGGCGCATTATCAGGAGCGATGAACAACAAATATATCAAGGATCAACTTGCAGCAGCGGGTACCAGTGATCTGGGTCAAGAGCCTACACCAGAGAAACTAATCAGTTTAAAACCTGACTTAATTATCGTGTACACTGGAACAGAGGGTATCGATAAGCTGGAGCAGATTGCGCCTGTTGTACAGATTGCATATGGTAAGCGCAATTTCAAGGATCTAATGCTTGAAATGGGTAAGCTCACGAATAGAGAAGACGCAGCGAAAGCTTGGAATGCTAAATGGGAAGCGAAGATCAACGAACTGAAGCCCAAGGTTCAAGAAGCTGTAGGCGATCGTACCGTTTCCATACTGAATCCGTATGCCAAAGGATTATTTGTATTTGGTCATAACTATGGTCGAGGCGGTGAAATTATTTACGGGGAGTTTGATCTCAAGGCACCGGCCAAGGCCCAAGCTGAAGCGATTGACAGCGGGACTGGATGGGCTTCAATCTCCATGGAACTATTACCGGAGTATGCGGGGGATATCATCTTCACCAGCCCGTGGTCAGGAGATACAACCGATCCCAAGATCGTATATGATAATACATTGTGGAAAAACTTGCCTGCGGTGAAGGCAAATCATGTGTTCCAGCTTGATCCGACTTCAGACTCGTACAACGATCCGTTAACGTTGGAAGGTCAGCTGCAATTTATTTCCGATAGCTTGCTTACCGCGAAGTAAGATTAGACTGCATAAATGGTAATACTGGAGCATTTCCAAATGTCGTTACAAGACGGGGAAATGCTCTTCTGATGAGCTTAGAATGTTATATACGTCGAACTTGGATGGGTTTTGACCAATGTAATTAAGCTTGATACAATAGGATAACAGCTGATGAACATTAAATATCAAGTGGGGTGATCTAGATTGCAGCAAAAGAGTGAACGTTTGAATGTTTGGTTGGCTTTCTCTAACATTCATACCCATCTGAACGAGAAGCTGGAACAAGCTCTGCTTCAACAATATGACTTATCTTTGAAGGAATTTTATGTGTTAAACTTCATATATAATGCGGAGGGTAAGGAATTACGCTTACAGCAACTTCAAGAACTAGTAGGGTTGAGCCAAAGTGCTACTTCCAGGCTCGTCGTTAGGATGGAAGCCAAAGACTGTGGGGCTCTGGAAAGACATGCATGTGAAGATGACCGACGTGGCATTTACACTCGTATTACGGAGCTTGGAGAGAATAAATACAAGAAAGCACTTCAAATGTTTAATCAGGTCTTGCAAACTGAATTGGAACAGGATGGATTTGAGACTCGATTAGAGAACCTCACTAAAGAATTGTTCTAAGGCTAGGGGAAATATAGGGTAATGTAGTCATTTACCCTATAAGAAGACTTGACACTCATTAATATATCCGTTAAATTAAATGCATGCGCATGAATTTAATATGGGTGCGGTGATTTTGTATAAAGGAGGTATTGAACATGAAGGTCTTCGTTGTAGGATCAAATGGACAGATTGGTCAACAGCTTATTCATCTTTTGAAGAATAGTGAAGAACACACCGTTCTTGCCATGGTACGAAAACAAGAACAGGTAGATTCATTTGCAGCACAGGGTGTGGAAACGGTGCTTGCCGACTTGGAAGGTACGGTTGACTCACTTGTAGCTGCTGCAACGGGTTGTGATGCCATTGTATTTGCGGCTGGTTCTGGCGGTACAACGGGATATGATAAAACACTCCTGATTGATCTGGATGGTGCCGGGAAAACCATTGAAGCGGCTCAAAAAGCGGGTATTGATCGATTTATCATGGTGAGTGCGATCCAAGCCAATAATCGTGAGAACTGGCATGATAACATCCTTCCATATTATGCAGCGAAACACTATGCTGATAGATTGTTAGAGATCAGTGGATTAACATATACCATTATACGTCCAGGGATTCTAATGAATGAACCGGGAACAGGTAAAGTTACTGCTGCTGAGAATATAACAACCGGTAACATTGCTCGTGAAGATGTAGCTCATGTGATTTGGGCCAGTTTGAGTGAGAAGAATACCTACAAGCGTTCATTTGATCTAATCGCTGGTGAGGATACAATATCTGAGGCATTGAGTGGGCTCTGATCCGAAACAAAATTTTCAACGATATCTGATGAGTTAAGAGAGGGCTATACAATGATTATGTTGATGCTTTTGACCTTCATATTAGGTATCTTCATCGTTGTACGTCAATTTTGGCCAGTACGCAATCTTGAATATATAGATTATCAAGTATTTCTCAGACAAGAGCGTGATTTTCGGCAGTATAAAGTGATTGATATTCGAGATGCGACGGATTATTTGGCTAATCCTACTCCGGATACGATTAACATCTCATTGGGACGCCTTGCTTTCACATGGGAAAAATACCTTCTTCGAGAAGATAACGTAATTATAATGTCACCTGGTATGCTTCAATCCAAAAAGGCTGTTCGTATTTTGCGAAAGCATGGATTTGAATGTCTTTATGTGATGAAGTAAAAGATATATGTGAGTTCTAAATCATACGGAGTTATTAATTGTAGGCATTTATTTGATGCCTGCGCATGCATTTTTATTAGACATGATTCATGAAAAGGGGAGTTTTATTTTGATGACAGATTTGTTTAGTCCATATTCTTTTAAAAGCCTAGAGCTTAAAAACCGTGTTGTAATGGCTCCAATGTGCCAATATTCAGTTGAGCAAAAAGATGGTATTGCAACCGATTGGCATTATATGCACTACGTTAGTCGTGCTGTGGGAGGAACAGGTCTCATTATCATTGAAATGACAGATGTGGAGCCGGATGGCCGAATCTCAGATTATGATCTTGGGTTATGGTCAGATGAACAGATCCCGGCTCTGAAGCGGATCGTAGATGCGTGTCACAGTTATGGTGCCAAGGTTGGTATTCAGATTGCTCATGCGGGCCGCAAAGCAGAAGATGCTGAGGTTCCAGTTGCTCCGTCCGCGATCGCCTTTGATGAGAATTCCAAGCAACCTCGAGCGCTTACAACGGACGAAGTAAAAGGAATGGTTGAAAAATTCCGGAGTGCTGTAGCTCGTGCTGTGAAAGCTGGTTTTGATTCGATTGAGCTTCATGGCGCACATGGATATCTGATTCATCAGTTCCATTCTCCACTAACAAACAAGCGAGAAGACGAATATGGTCAAGATTTAACGTTATTCGGCCGGGAGATCATTCAGGCTGCAAAGGCAGAGATGCCCGAGGATATGCCCTTGATGATGCGTATTTCAGCCAAAGAATACGTCGAAGGTGGCTATGGCATTAACGAAAGTTCCGAGTTTGCGAAAGCATATAAAGAGGCAGGCGTTGATGTATTTGACATCTCATCTGGTGGCGAGGGACCTATTGCTGCATGGGGCAGACCAGGAACTCACGCGGCTTATCAAGTACCTCTCGCTAAAGCAATCAAAGAGGCTCTTGATGTACCCGTGATTGCTGTTGGAAGACTCGATGATCCTACGTTGGCGAATGCAGTCATCGGCAATGAAGAAGCCGATCTCGTTGCGGTTGGCAGAGGTCTGTTAAGAAATCCTTACTGGGCCTTGGAAGCTGCGACTGCTTTGCGCAAGACAACGGACGTTCCAAAACAATATACGACTGGTTTTTAATGTATTAGAGACTTCATGTTAGCGATTTAATGATCTTCATTAATACATGAATAAGAAAGGACTCCTCTGATAAAACAGAAGGAGTCCTTTTGGTCGTTGAACTAGACGAGCTATTGGAACGGTACTAGCGAGTAACCAGTCAAGAGATGGTAGTCGTTTCATCGGCTCTGCCTCTCAAGCGTTTAATATCTTCTCTGGGCGGAAATCCGAACATGCGAGAATATTCACGGCTGAATTGGGAAGGGCTCTCGTAACCTACCTGAAATGCTACATCTGCTGCATCGGTGGACTTGGATAATAACAAGCGGCGCGCTTCTTGCAGCCTAAGTTGTTTCTGAAACTGAATCGGACTCATGGCAGTCACTTCTTTAAAGTGTCTGTGCAGCGAGGCAGTACTCATATTGGCCAAATCCGCCAATTCCTCAACCCGAAAATTTTGCTCAGAGTGATTCATAATATATTCAATAACGTCTCTGATTCGATAGGTATGGCTGCCCTCCATGGTAGCTTGTTCCAGAGCAGTCCCATGTGGGCCTTTCAGAACTTTATAGAGAATTTCCTTTTTGAACAAAGGAGCGAGCAGCGGGATATCTTCCGAATGATCTTCCAACAAACGGGCTAACCTGACGACTGCATCCAGCAGAGACGGCTCAGCTTGGCTGACAAACATCGCACGTCTCGTTGTTTTCCGCGGTCTTGCTGGGAAATCGGAATGGTTCAATAACTCCAGAATCTCACTGGATGTGAATTCAAGTTTCAGGGCCAGATAGGGAGCCTCAGACGAGGCTTGAATCACTTGTCCACTAACCGGCAAGTCAACGGTTGCCACGATATAACTTCCTGGACCATACCGGAAACGATCCTGTCCCAGCAGGACCTCTTTCTCACCCTGAACGATAATGCAGAAGGATGGTTCATTCACTCTAAATATAGGTTCAGTAACGACCGATTCACGGATTAGAAATAATGAAGGGATTGCCGTAGGATGTACCCCATCCTTGTCAGAATAACGATCAATGAGTGTGGCTAATTCGTTCTGTTGTTCATGTATTTGATCAGACATGCAAAGTTCTCCTTTTTTCCTCACAACATAATAATCACATTCTATCGTATATTGACCGAAGGCGGTAGAAAACGGATAGGAATAGGCAAACATTTGATGTGAATGGATAAGACATGCTGATTGCTGGTTACATAATCACAAGTACACAGGTCATGATATACAACAAGTACAGAAGATATACACTTACGGTTCAGCTAATACATGATAAGATGAGAATGAAAAGGGTATCTGCATCTTTTATTTACTGATCGTTCCCGATGTGTTAGATTGATTTTGGGAGGGAAGTTGAATGGCTAGAAGTAAAGAGTTTGAAGTGAATGAAGTATTGGATAAAGCAATGAAGATCTTCTGGGAACAAGGTTACGAGAAGACGTCGATGAGTGATCTGGTTGAGCATATGGGCATTCATCGCAGAAGTATATATGATACGTTCGACGATAAACATACGCTGTTTTTGAAGGCTATGGATCGTTATAGTGGCAAGATCAGCGCCACATTACTCGCAGAAATCAAGGCATCCAAGACGGCAGTGGAAGCACTGCATAAAATTTTCGATGTTATGATCAGTGCAGTAGAGGATACGCCATCGGGATGCTTGATCGTGAACTCCGCCGTGGAGCTAGGCACACGTGATCAGGAAGTGGACAACCGATCTCTTGAATCGTTTAACGAAGCTGAGCGGATGTTCGAGCAGATCATTCAATGGGGGCAGCGGGAGGGAGAATTCTCTTCTGATCATGATGCAAAGGAAATGGCAGAGTACCTGCACAATATTTCTGTCGGCATCAGAGCCATGGCAAGAACCTCGACGGAAAAAGAAAAACTAAACCGTATTATCAATGTAACGATGAAACTTTTGGAAAAATGATGAGTAGAGACATACCCAAAAAAGTAGCTTGAAATCCGTTAGAGGACTTCAAGCTACTTTTTTGTGCGCTAATTTTAGAAAATAGAAAGTATGAACCATTAATTGGTGATGGCATTTTCCATCGGTTTAATTTTGTGAATCTCTTCGGTCCCAGCCTCCAAAGCTGTTTCGTAGTAGGAGCGTTTGTGCTCGATGACTTCCATGGTTCTTTTTAGTTCCTCCATTTGTGCTTCCACAATAGCTTTTCGCTCCGTAAACATGTCATATCTTTGCTTCAGCGAGGAGTCCCCTTCAGAGCACCATTCAATGAAGTCCTTAATGTCTTTAATAGGCATGCCGGTCAGCTTCAGACATTGGATGATCTTTAGAAAGTCAATGTCGGAGTCTTTGAACAAACGTGTTCCACTCGTGGTGCGTTCAACAAAAGGCATGAGTCCTTCCTTGTCGTAGTAACGCAATGTATATACCGTAAGGTCTAATTTTTTGGCAACTTCACCGATTGAATAGGTCATTTTCATAAAATTCCTTTCTACTAGGGGTAGACTTCGAGTTAGCTCTAGGATTGATCCGAGTGAATTCTAACATGTTGGATTACTGGATGTCAAAGTACATTGGAGATAAAAAAATAAGATAAACATTTGACCTAGAGTTAACTAGAGGGGGTAAGATTATTTTGAACTTTAAATTACTAGGAGGTTATCCCATTGATTATAGCTAAAGCCAGAGCCGTTGACGGACCAGACCAACAATTCAGAAGTGCTGAAATCAAACGACGTGATCTGGATACCAATGATGTATTAATTGAGATTAAATATGCTGGTATCTGCCATTCTGACATCCATACTGCCCACGGTGAATGGGGCCCTGTGAATTATCCACTCGTTCCTGGACACGAAATTGCCGGGATTGTAACCGATGTAGGAACTGGAGTCTCCAAATATAAGGTCGGTGACCGAGTAGGGGTCGGATGTATGGTGGACTCTTGTGGTGAATGTGTTAACTGTCGCAAAGGTGAAGAGCAATACTGTCTCAAAGGAAATATTCAAACTTACGCTGGAGTAGACAAATACGGTGAGCCTACGCAAGGTGGATATTCAACTCATATTGTTGTCGTAGAGAATTTCGTCGTTCGCATCCCTGATAACATTGCACTTGATGCTGCTGCACCTTTGCTGTGTGCCGGTATTACGACGTATTCACCACTTCATCACTGGGGAGCTGGCCCAGGTAAGAAGGTTGCCGTTGTAGGTATGGGTGGTCTAGGTCATATGGCTGTCAAAATTGCACATGCGATGGGTGCGGAAGTAACGGTTCTCTCCCAATCCTTGAGCAAAAAAGAAGATGGACTGCAATTTGGTGCAGATCACTACTTTGCCACAAGCGAACCGGAAACATTCGAGAAACTTGCAGGGACATTTGATCTGATGATTAACACAGTAAGTGCGAATATTGACATTAACGCTTATTTCTCACTGCTCACACTGGATGGCACACTCGTGAACGTGGGTGCTCCTGCTGAGCCACTAGCCGTAAACGTATTTTCTCTTATCGGCCATCGCCGTTCATTCGCAGGTTCCATGATTGGTGGCATCCGTGAGACGCAGGAAATGCTTGATTTCTGTGCAGAACATGATATTGCGCCTAATATTGAGGTCATCTCCGCTGACCAGATTGACGAAGCATACAAACGTGTACTGGCTTCCGACGTGAAATATCGCTTTGTTATTGATATCAGCACCATGTAATTGTGAAGTGTGCAATAATGATAGTTAAAGATAGAAAAAAAGCAGCTGCCGCCAAGGTCAGCTGCTTTTTGCTTTTCAGCCTGTTAATTGCTGATCATTCTACAACCCGTGCTCTTTTCGCAACGAACAGAAGATACCTGCGTCTAATAACTATGAGTAAACATGAAAGAAGTGGAATGAGAAAGATGACAGTATCATTTTCACATCAGCCTGAAGGTTACGAATGTCCATTTTGTCGTATTTGGGGTATCGAGCGACCTGATCAGGGAACAAAACAAAGGGATATCATCTATCAGAATGAAAAGGTAACGGCATTTATAGCGGGCAAATGGTGGCCAAACAATAAAGGACATGTTCTTATTGTTCCGAATCAACATTTCGAGAACATCTTTGAACTCCCTGCGGATTACGCTGTTGAAATTCACCGCGCGGCTCAGCTTACAGCATTTGCAATGAAAAGTACATATGGATGTGATGGGATTTCGACACGGCAACATAATGAACCAGCTGGCAATCAAGACGTGTGGCATTATCATCTGCATGTTTACCCCAGATACGTGAATGATCAACTTTATCTGACAAATGGTTCTCCGTCCGATCCAGATGAACGCGCTTTTTATGCTGATCAGTTGCGATTTTGGATAAAAGAAAACATTTAAAGTCTAGCAGGCTGCTCATTTTTTGTTGAGTTATCGGCAGATAAGGGTTTTTGAATTTGATATTCATGATAGAATAAGATTGAATTGGACAATATAAGTAGTAGATTTCTTGTTATAGGGGGAAACTAATGGAGACCTTTGCAGAATTTATAGCACGCATCGATAACCCGGAACACCAGGCACGAACGGAAGAAGTTTTGAACTGGGTCACTGAAAAATTCCCGAATTTAAAGCAAAAAATAGCCTGGAATCAACCGATGTTTACCGACCATGAGACCTTTATTATTGGCTTTAGTGTATCCAAGCAACACTTGGCTGTTGCTCCCGAGAAGGCAGGAATTAATCGTTTTTCGGAAGAGATCACACAGGCGGGTTATGATCACACCAAAGAGTTGGTGCGGATGAAGTGGAAACAGGAGATTGATTTTTCGTTACTTGAGAGAATGATTGAGTTCAATATAGCGGATAAGGCAGAATGTTCAACATTCTGGCGTAAATAAATCGCGATATAAAAAGAAGACCCCCAACTTCCGGATGCGGAAAGAGGAGGTCTTCTGTATTTTAAGCAAAAGCGATTATTGAGCACCTACTACAGGGTGAGGTACATAGGGTTCTTCAAGGAATGAGACGTCTTCTGAGGTCAACTTAACAGAAAGAGCACCTACCGCATCTTCCAGATGCGATATTTTGGTGGCACCGATAATTGGTGCCGCTACAGTGTCTTTTTGCAGCAACCAGGCAAGTGCAATGTGTGTGCGAGGGACACCGTATTTTTCTGCAATGGATGCAACTCGTTCAACAACAAGCCGATCTGCATCACTTGTCGCATTGTACTTGGATTTCTGAATTTTGTCTGTCTCGGATCGAAGTGTTGATACGGACCAGTCACGGGTTAACCTGCCAGAAGCAAGAGGACTGTAGGGAGTCACACCAATCTTTTCTTCCTTGCATAAAGGCAACATTTCTCGTTCCTCTTCACGGTAGATGAGATTCAGGTGGTTTTGCATGGAGACAAACTTGGTCCAACCATTTTTCTCTGCTACATGTAATGCTTTTTGGAACTGCCATGCAAACATGGCCGAAGCGCCAATATATCTCACTTTACCGGACTTCACCACATCATGTAAGGCTTCCATGGTTTCTTCAATAGGCGTATTGTAGTCCCAACGATGAATGATATAGAGATCCACATAATCGGTTTCCAATCGTTTCAGGCTTTTATCAATCTCACTCAGGATGGCTTTTCTGGAAAGACCAGAACCGTTGGGTCCTTTATGCATTTGTCCGTGTACTTTGGTTGCAATGACAACCTCATCACGATTGGCATAATCCTTTAATGCCCGACCAAGGTATTCCTCGCTTGTACCCAGAGAGTATACATTAGCTGTATCGAAGAAATTAATGCCTAGATCCAGCGCTTTCTTTATCACCGGGCGAGAATTTTCTTCATTCAGTACCCATTCATGAACCCATTTACTGGCATCCCCAAATCCCATACATCCTAGGCAAAATCGAGATACGTCCAAGCCTGTATTACCAAGTTTAGTATATTCCATGTCATGTTCAAATCCTTTCTAATGTTTATTATTGCCACCTGTAGGGTGATCTATATACACATTATTATGTCATAACGAAGGGAACAACCTGTACCACATTTCTATCAAAGTTTTGCCTAATCCTATCAGAATCTCTGAATTTGAATCAGTTGAGCCCATTAAAGTTCTCATATAAAAAGAAACAAGCCACTCGTTTCTCCGTTGGAGATTCAAATGGCTTGTTCATAAAATATTATTTAATCATTGTTTGATGAATCCAATCGCTTATTTTGGTTAATTTAAGATTGGCTTTGATATTATCATCTAACTCTTCATACCGTGGAAGAAGATCTGTATGCCCATCAATCCATTGGTACAATCCTTTAAGACCTGCTGCTGTCTCACTTCCCAACAAAGGCTGAATCGCTGCTTCAAAATGATCAAAAGGTAGAGACATGAAGCTGATCTTTTCACCTAATACAGCACTGAATTGTTCCGCTAATTGTTCACCTGTCAGGGCTTCTAATCCGGGTGCTGGGATAATGCTTCCTGCCAATTCCGAATGAGTCAAGGCATAATAGTGGAATTGAGCTGCATCGTTTAAGCTAATCCAGGAGATCGGCCTGTCTGCTGGTACCGGGTAGGCCAAAACGCCATTGTTCAGTATTCCGGGAATCAGGAAGTTTTCCAAGTATACAATGGGTTCCACAATGATATATGGAAGACCACTTTGCTGCAATTCATGGATAACTTCACGTTTCAATTCAATTCCTTTGGAATGGGTGATAGGGTCAGGAACATAGGTACCCGTGTTAACTACAATCAATTTAACGTTTGCCTGTATAGCAGCATCAATTGCATTTTTGGTATATTGTCTGATCTTATCCGAATTGAACTCCACCGGCAGGTTCAGGAAGACTTTACTTACACCTTCATGCGCCGTATGAAGCTGTTCCACATCTGATAGATCCCCGATGAAAGCTTCAATGTTTTGTTCCTTTAGTGTTTTGGCTGTTGCCTCATTTCGAGTAATCGTGCGAACCTCACAACCTTGTTGAACGAGTAATTGAGCGACAGCGCCGCCTTGGGAGCCCGATGCCCCATATACTAAAAATCGATCATTCTGTGTCATAGTGGTCAATAACTTCCTTTCAATATGTGATTGGAATGAATGAGTTAACACTCAGCATTGACCTCAGCATAACGGATTTAGAATAGGAGCGTAAGTACGCACATTAATGATATAAAGTATCCCTTGGGATACTATGGGAAGGCGTTTTACATATGTTTCGATCCCCAATCACCTAACTGAAACAAGATCGAAGTCAGGCTTTGTCCTTTTTCTGTAAGGGAATATTCGACTTTAGGCGGAACTACAGGGTGGGTAACACGGTTTATCAAACCAGCTTCTTCAAGTTCTCGTAATTGCCTGGTTAACGTGCGATGCGTAATGGGGTCCAGCATTTTCTGTAATTCATTGAATCGAATTGTTGAATGGCGGATGAGACGATTTATAATTAATAACTTCCATTTCCCACCAATCATATTGACTGCAAACTCAACAGGACAACGGTCCTCCACAGGTTCTATATTCATATTTATGTATCCCTCCCAAAAGCATCAACTCATGTTTCATGTTTCGTTCATTTTATCGAATTTATAAAGGGGTGTATAGCTTACAGCGCATATGAACCATGCCCAGGACACAAAAAAAGATGCCCCTAGTGTAGCTCGAGGGACACCTTATATAATATAAATTATTGTTCAACTCAGACAGAACGAAAAAAAGCATTGAACGTGAAAAAAAGCCATGATATAATCTATAGCGCAATTGACATTTATATTGAATGTAAAGGGTGAATCATTATTTATCCTAATTTAATTTTACATCCGACATTCCGATTTGTCAATGCTCTTTTTTTTGGCCCTAATAAATGGAAAAGGGAGTGGACTCATTCATGGATAAAACAGTGGAATGGAAGTTGGAAGAGGAAAGACTAGTGCAGGTGAGGAACAAGCTTCAGGCACGACTCGACGAGTTAGAACCGAAGGTTGCCGGACTGCATGAACAGGCTGCCGAAATTCGTAAACGGTTCTGGGAAGAAGTGACGATTAATACCGGTTCGTACACGGATTTTGAAGATGCATTCTATACCATTAATCAGCAGTCGAGAGTGTTGGCGGAGAGGGAGCGCGGGCACAAGCTGTTAACACAACAATGGAAAAATACAAAGAGACTGCTTCCAACGCCGTATTTTGGCCGTTTCGACTATAAGGAAAAAGGCATGACATTGACTGAACAGATCTACATCGGTGTATCATCCTTCATGGATGAAGATGGATTGAACTTTCTAATCTATGACTGGCGTACGCCAATTGCGAGTCTGTACTATGATCACTCTCCCGGGCCAGCAAGTTATGACACACCTTCAGGACGAATCGACGGAAAGATGGAGCTCAAGCGTCAATTCCAGATTCAACATGGGCAGCTTCATAGCATGTTTGATTCAACTGAGACGATTGGTGACGAACTGTTGCAGCAAGTGCTCGCCAAGGGTGCAGACTCACAAATGAAGAGCATTGTAGCAACAATCCAGAAAGAACAAAACGCCATTATCCGTGATGACCGAAGCCGAATGCTTATCGTTCAGGGGGCAGCTGGCAGTGGTAAGACGTCCGCTGCATTACAGCGAGTGGCCTACTTACTATACAAACACCGCCAGACCGTCAAAGCAGATCAGATTGTGCTTTTCTCGCCGAATCCGATGTTTACCAGTTATATCTCGACCGTACTCCCGGAACTTGGCGAAGAGAACATGCAGCAGACAACTTTCCAGGAATATCTGAATTATTGGCTGGATTCCTCCTTACGACCAGAGGATGCCTTTGATCAGATTGAATATATGCTGACAGCTCAGAATGATCCGGGATATGAAGCTCGTATGGAGGCGATCAAGTACAAAGCTTCCGAGACATTCCTGCAAGTGCTCCAAAACTACGGTAAGTGGTTAGGAAGAGAGGGGATGCGGTTTAACGGCATTCAATTTCGGGGACGTGAATTCATCAGTTCAGACCAAATCAAGACCCAATTTTACAGTTTGGATCAGAATCTTACCTTGTCCAACCGTATACTTCTTTTGCAGGAATGGCTGCTGAGAGAACTTGTTTCGCTGGAACGTCTGGAACGGGAAGCAGACTGGGTTCTGGAGGAGTTGAATTATCTGGACACGGATGAGTATGTGGAAGCTTTCCGCATGTTGCACAAAGAAAAGCCTGTGTTTGATGTGGCGGAAAAATATGCAGCCCGTGAGAACGGAAATAACAAGGAAGTGCAAGATGAGGGTGCCTTTAACTTTGCAGTGCGGGAAGAAGAGTTGCTTCGTCAGAAATTGGTGAAAGACATGTTTAAACCTTTAAGAAAGAGTGTGCGGAAATTCCAGTTCGTGGATGTGAAAGGTATATACGAACAACTATTTGTAGATGAAGCGGCTTATCGACAACAAACAAATGGGGCAATCCCCCCACAGCACTGGCCTGAGATTTGTAAACAGACCAAGGCCATGATCCTTCAGAACGAGCTGTTCCATGAGGATGCTACTCCGTATTTATATGTAAAAGAGATGATCGAAGGCGTCCGGACGAACACAGAGATTCGTTATGTCTTTATCGATGAAGGCCAGGATTATTCGGCGTTTCAATACGAATATCTCAAGAAACTGTTTCCTCGTGCCCGCATGACGGTGCTGGGGGATTTCGGGCAGGCGATCTTTATGCAGGCTACGGATTTGGCAGCATCCAACTCGCCACTGGTTCACCTTTACGGAGAAGGCGAAACTACTTTGATACGGCTCGTACGCAGTTATCGTTCAACCAAAGAGATTGTTGAGTTCACGAGACAGATGTTACCAGGGGGAGAAGAGATCAGACCGTTTGAAAGGGGAGATCAGAAGCCTCTTTTAACAGGATTGAAGGACGAAAAACTGCGTGGTGCGCAGATTCTCGCAGACATCGCCGTGCTTAAGGCGGAGGGGTTTGATTCCTTCGCTGTGATTACAAAGACCGCGGCTGAAAGCCGTGACGCCTATGAAAGGTTGCAAAGTCAAGGCGGCGAAGGGTTGCAGCTCATAACAAAGGACATACAGATTTTCGAAAAAGGAATCATGGTTATTCCTGTGTATCTCGCCAAAGGCGTTGAGTTCGATGCTGTCCTGGTCTATGATGCTTCACCCGTTGCTTACAGCCAGGAATATGATCGCAAGCTTCTGTATACGGCCTGCACACGAGCCATGCACCGACTTCATCTATATACAGTGAGTGACTGGTCACCATTTGTGCAGGCGTTACCTGCGAATCTGTATGACATAAAATCATAATCCATATGTAAATCCGTTCTCAATGAAGGACCAAAGAAAGATGCTCGGAGCCTTTTTTCAAAGGTTATCGGGCATCTTCTTTTATTAAAGACATGGATTATAAAAGTTATTCTTTACTGATCGTTCCCGATGTGATAGATTGATATTGGGAGTTATGAGAATGATCATTCCCATAACAGCTCGAAAATGAATACATTCTCAATGAGAGGGAGTAATAATAAATGAATATTTCCAAACAAGTTGCTATTGTAAGTGGGGCTAATCGAGGGTTGGGTAAGGAACTTGCTCTTGAACTGCTGGCGAGGGGAACCAAAGTGTATGCTGGCGCGCGAAACCCTGAATCCATTGATCTGCCCGGGGCTATTCCACTGCAACTCGATATTACGGATCCACAATCTGTCATGGCTGCAGCTGAGGTAGCTAGTGATGTAACCCTTCTAATTAATAATGCTGGTTCCGCTACGGGTGCTTCTCTGCTCACAGGTGAGCTGAACGATATTCACTTGGAGTTCAATACACATGTATTCGGTACGCTTTCAATGATTCGTGCGTTTGCACCGGTAATAGAGAAGAATGGGGGCGGTTCGATACTGAATATCCTGTCCGCTCTATCTTGGCTAAGCCTTGGTAACTCAGGTGCATATTCAGCTGCAAAATCCGCTCAGTGGGGAATTACGAATGCATTACGTCTCGAATTAGCCCCTAAGAACGTTAGCGTTGCCGGATTGCACGTGGCGTTCATGGATACGGATATGACGGCAGGTATCGACGCACCAAAAACGAGCCCAACGGATATTGCCAAAATTGCAATAGATTCCATCGAAGCGGATCTCTACGAGATTATTGCTGATGATACCAGTCGGAATGTACAACAGGGTCTTGCTGGTGGTGTTGCTGCCCTTTACCCGCAATTGTTTCAAAAATAAAGAGGCGTAGATGCATTTTCTCGCTATAAATAAAACAACCCCCGCCAGATCTGGTGGGGGTTGAGTACGTCATGAATAATCCAATTCTATGCCTTGAGAACCGTGAGAATATAAGGTTTAACCTTTAACTGCACCGGCAGTAAGGCCGCTGACAATATATTTTTGCCCAAATAGATACAGGATGAATACAGGCAGCGAAGTAAGCACGAGATTAGCGAAGATCAGGTTCCAGTCCCGGCTATATTTGCCGTAGAAATTGTAGATCGATAGTGGCATCGTCCAGGTGGAACTGTCTGTCAGGAAGTATACCGGAATTGTAATGTCATTCCAGACGGACATGAACACCATGATCGCTACCGTTGCGTTAACGGGCAGGATAAGCGGTGTGACGATGCGGAAGAACACCCCGAACACACTTGCTCCTTCCAGAAATGCCACTTCGTCCAGCGCTCGTGGAATGGTTTTGATGAATCCACTATACAAGAATACACTGAAGGCTGTATTTAACGCGGCGTAGATCAGGATAACACTTGTGATGCTGCCGTAGAATCCCAATCCTTGTACAACTCGTATGGTCGTAATAATCGACATTGGCGCAATCAGTCCCATGAAGAAATACATGTAGATCGTGCCGGATAGCTTGGTTTCCCGACGTGCCAGAATGAATGCCGCTGCTGAAGAGGCAACGATATTAATAATGGAAGATACACCAGTAATCAAAATGCTGTTGAAGAACGCTCGCGACAGGCCGCCTTCCTGGAAGACACGAACATAGTTCGAGAACTGCCATGTTTCCGGGAAACTCAGGGAGAAGCTAAGCACTTCGGCGCTGGTTTTAAATGAACCAAAGATCAGAATGACAAGCGGCAACAGAACGATAAGAGAGGCCAGAATCAGGAAACCTTCCACGATATAGTTGCGGATGGCGAGTTTGCGTGTATAGCCCATGTTATTCCGTAACCTCCTTACGCCGCATGAAGATCAATAGCGGTATAGCAATAATGGTAACGACCACGAAGAGAAGTGTGTTGACCGCGGTACCAAGTCCCCAGTTGCCTTCGCCGAAAGATCGCAGAATGATCGTACCTACGACCTGGGAAGCGTTACCCGGGCCACCACCGGTCATGACATATACTTCGGAGAATACTTTGAGTCCACCGATCAATGTCAACATCAAGTTAATGTTAATTGCGGGCAGCAAGAGTGGTAGTGTGATCTTGAAAAAACTTCTCCACGAACTTGCGCCATCAATCTTGGCTGCTTCGTAATACTCTTGAGAAATGGACTGCAGGCCCGCCAGATAAATGGCCATCTGGAACCCGGCACTCTGCCAGATCGAGACGATGGCAATCGTCCAGATCACAATCGATGGGTTGGTCAGCCAAGCTTGGCTTAACGAATGTAATCCTACAGATTCCAACAAATTGTTGATTGTACCTTCGGTACGCAACATGGGAGTGAACAGAATGCTGATCACAAGGATGCTGAGAATGGAAGGGGAGTAGAAGATCGCGCGTAGCAGGTTCTTTGTTCTTAGTCGCATGTTAAGTCCTACGGCCAGCAATAGACCGATGACATTTTTGCCAACGACGGTGACGATTGCAAATATTGCCGTGTTTTTCAGCGCCAGAATAAGCGTTTTGTCTGAGAAAATTTTCTTGAAATTATCCCACCCGATGAACTTCAGCTCCAGCCGATCCAGCCGCCAATCCGTGAATGAATAATAGAAAGCGGCGAGAGCAGGCGCAACAAAAAAGATGGAGTAGATAATCAGTGCGGGAAATATCATGTAATACGAGTACAGATTTTTAGTCCTTTTCATGTCTCACACTCCGTTATAACTAGGCAGCATAACGATCGATCCTGTTATGCTGCCTTATATTTCACTTTTTAGAAACCTTCTACGCCTTTATCCTGCATCAACTGACTGAACTTCTCATCCCAGGATTTCAGTACTTCTTCTGGTGACAATCCACCCGCGAATTGATCCTGTAACAATCGATACAGTTCGCTGCGATCAACCAGCATGTATGCATCCGTTGTCAGCACGGTTTTCTTCGGCGTAATATAGTTGTCTACAATATCCTGCTTGTAAGCCGGCAATTCTGGTGTGGTGACGTCACTGAAATTGGATACGTACCCTTTGGAGTCCACGATCTGTTGTGCAACTTCCTTGGAGGCGATGTAGTCCAAGAATTGTTTAGCTTCTTCCAAATGTTTGGATTTCTTCGGAATGAACAGTTGTCCGCCGAGTGGACTTGCACCCAGACTGGCATTGTCTGACGATGGAATCGGGAATACGCCCAGTTCCATATTTGGATCTTGCTCGGCCACGCCTTCAATTAACCAATCGCCCATAAACATCATGGCAACTTCCTTGTTCAGGAATTTACCTACGGCCATGTCATAGCTGTCGCTAAGCACATCCGTGTTGGTGTAACCTTTAGTGTAAATCTCATATTGTTGTTCCAGGAATGTTTTGAATTCCGGGATATCAGACCATTTTTTCTTGTTGCTGTTCAACTCATCAAAAAAAGTCGGTTCATTTTTGGCTACAAAATCGGCAAAAGCTGCAGCAGGCCAGATGTTGGCAGCCCAGGCATCTTTGTAAGGCATGAATACAGGTGTAATGCCACTTGCTTTGATTTTTTCACAGATCGCCAGGAATTCTTCGTAGTTGGTTGGAATCGACAACCCGAGTTCTTCAAAGATTTGTTTGTTATAAACGACCCCTTGCATCCCCGTATCTTGGCTGACATGGAAGCTGTAGAGATGGCCACCAGAAGAGAGGACGTCTTTGTTCACAATTCTGCTCGCCCAAGGCTCGTTATCCAGAATCTCGAAGTTACGTTCAAGGTTCAGGTCCGTGACTGCGCTCGCCAGATTGTACTGAATAATATCAGGCGTTTCATCTACAGCCAGTTTGGTTTGCAGTACAGTTGTTGTTTGTTCCGCTGGAATCAGTTGCAAATTGACACGAATGTTTGTTTGTTTTTCGAATGCATCGAGAATGTCCTGCTGGATGAAAGCAGAGTCCTGAGAACTTTTAGAGATTGCCAGCTCCAATGTGACTTTGCCACTCTTGCTGTCCCCGCCAGCAGCTGTGCCGGAATCCGTACCTCCTGATCCACAAGCGGTTAACGAGACCGATAATAAACTGGCCAGAATAATAGAAAACGCCTTTTTTCTTTTTATTGTTTTCAATGCAAATCCCCCTCTAAAACGTTTAGTGAATCCGTTTACAAGTCCGATTATAGATTCTTTTCTCGCCCCGGTACATGTCTGTGCTTGAACGTTGATGTGTAAAATCCTGAACTTGAAATCGCTATCATTTCATGAAATACCGTGATAGAGTAGACATGAATATAAGGGATTTCACATCATGTCAGAACAGGAGGGCATCTCTGAGAATGGCAAAGCTCATACATAAAGCAACTCAATTCAGTTTGCAGACAAAGGTGTTTTTGACGTTTCTGGCTCTGCTTTTGTTCGTGTTGGGCTGTTTTATCGTTTATGTGAATGTGATCGTTGTCCGCCCGCTCAAACTGAAAACAGAGCAGGATACGCTCGTTACAGCTACGAAGGTAAGAGAGCAAGTTGATCTCTACGTAGAACAACAGAACCAGATGTCGCAGCGAATATTATCCAGCAAAAATATATTTGAAGCCATGGACAAGAGCTCCTCAGCGCATAGTAATTATGAAAGGCTGAAACAGATTCGGATCATCAAAGACATTATGTTTCAGGCCATCGGGCCGAGCATGAATATCAAGGACATGTCTATCTACGACAATCACGGGGTTCTCCTGACATCATATCTGGGTTCGGGCAATCCTCCCGCAATCCTGAACACCATGATGGAGAGTAGTCAGGTCGGACGAGATTGGACGGAAAGTGGTTTTGTTCTGCTGCGTCAAGACGATATGATCTCCTTTGTGCGCACGATCAATAATCAGAACGGCAAGGTGTACGGTTATCTTAGCATCCAGATGGAACAGGCCTATATACAGAACCTAACGGAGGGCATTACCGCTGGCGATGTCTATATTCTGAATGAACAAGGGGAGCAGATGACGGGCTCGGAAGAGGGTGTGACATTTGCCAATTGGACAAAGCCTTCATCAGACGAGGGACTGGATGTGGACAAAAACGACAATTATATCACGCATTCCACTTCACCCAGTACAGGCTGGATCACGTATATCATAACGCCCAAAAAATCTGTTCTAGGCTCGATCCATTCGGTTCAGACGATGTCCATTCTGCTGATTACAGCACTGATGCTGGTTTCATTTGTGTATATCTTCCTGTCGACACGTAACCTGCTACTGCCTATCCGCAAGCTACGCGGTCAGATCTGGCGCATGAACTACAGCAATATGAATCTGAAGGTGGATGAAACGCCGAAGAATAACGATCTCTTATTACTAAATGAAGCCTTTCAGGATCTGATGGAGAGGCTGCAGCAATCGATTGACCGGGAAAAATCGGCGCTTCATGAAGAAGTAAAGGCGCGTAATTCGGCGCTGCAAGCCCAGATTGCACCTCATTTTATTCATAATGTCTTATACCTGATCAGTATTGCCGCCCAAGAGGGGAAGACCAAAGTTGTATCGGATATGTGCAAACATCTTTCGGACAGTCTGCGTTATATTGTCTCTTCACCATACGCGCATGTGACTTTGGCTGAGGAGCTTCAACATACGAGACATTATCTTTCCCTTGTACAACAAAAGTACGAAGAGGATCTGGAGTGGGACATCCGTGCAGACGAGCTGGCGAACGAAATCCGATTGCCACGGTTGGTCATTCAGCCGTTTGTGGAAAACTGCATTGAACATGCCTTTGCCAACACCGTGCCGCCTTGGCGTATCCAGATTACCGTGAAGCAATATAACGGATTATGGGCTTTGGAGATTAAAGATAACGGAGAAGGCTTTCCACCGGATAAGATCCAGGAGATTTTAGCCAATATTCAGGCATCGGGTTCCGGAATGAACCAGACTACCGATCGTGCCACAGCCCTTGGTAACATGGGGATTATCAATAGTGTCAATCGACTCAAACTAATGTATAACAACCGGCTTTTTATTAATATATTTAACAATCATGCGGAAGAGCAACATGGAGCAACGATTCAAATCATCGGCTCACTGACGAGAGATTTTTACTAGCGAGGAGGCATAGATGATGTATAACGTTATGATCGTTGAGGATAGCAAACCGATATTACGTAATATTAAAATGCTCTTGGAGACGCTGAGCTTCCCGATTCGTGTAGCGGCTACGGCAACGAATGGAGAAGAAGCCTTGGCAGCGTTAAAGCAGGAACCGATTGATCTGCTGTTGACCGATATACGAATGCCAAAAATGGATGGGCTGTCTCTGATTGAGCAAGCCAAAATTGCCAACCCGGATCTGAAGGTCATCTTGATTAGCGGTTATAGCGATTTTGAATACACAAGAAAAGCATTGAACCTGCAAGTGTTTGACTATTTGTTAAAACCCGTCGAGCGAGAGGCGCTTGAAGAAGTCATGGGTCGGGTAATTGACCAACTTGATCAACAGATGTCCAAGGAACTGCTGGATTTGCAGGAAATCATTCATCCCCAATGTGAGACTACGCCCAAACAAGGGGAGGAGTTTCCGCCTTTATTCAGCCAGATGATGATCATTATGAGCAAACAGCCTTTTACCGCAGGGCATGAACGTTGGGTGCAGGTGGAACTTGAGGGTTTAGTGCAGGATTTTTTTGCATTCCATCCTTGTCGTGTTTACACCAGTCAAACTTCATATCAATTTATCGCTTTTGTCAACAAGAGTGCACTTGAGGTGTACTCTTCCGTACATGAATGTCTTGAATCGATGCGACGGCATTTGGTTGCGCATGACATCGATGCAATCATTGGAGGACAACTTCTATTCGCTGAGTCTGGTAATCTGCCGGAGCTCTATCACCGCATGTCATCCATTTTGTCTGAGCAGCAACGGTTGAAACAAGGAATAGTGTTGGATACCGGGAATCCGGTGTCGATGGCCAGATCCGAGACAGGCTGTCTGGATCCGGTGCAGGAATCTGTTTTTGTACAGATGATACAGGCTCGGCAGAAAGAACGGTTTGCTCTTAAGTTATCCGAATTGCTGGATCGATGGGCAGAGGAAAATGTACATATGACCGAGGTGGATCGGTTTATTGGATTGATTGTAGACACGTTTGCTCATCTGTACGAGGAACAGGGGTCGGGCATGAGGTTGGGTCTGGAGCTTCGGTCAAGACAATTCGCCCAGGCACAGTCCTATGCCGATTTTTGCCGGGAACTGGCGGAATGGACGGGACAGTGCTTCGATATGCTGCAATCCCACGTTCGAAAAAGCAAGGCGATCCTGTTTGAACAGATTGACGATTACGTAAAACTAAATAAATACTCTCAATTATCTATCAACGACATTGCCATGAAGTTTCACGTTAGCCCGTCGTATGTCAGCAGAGTGATCAAAAATGCAACACAAATTACGTTTGTCCAGTATTACACCCGGCTTCGCATTCAGGAGGCCTGCAGACTGATGGAAAGTCAACCCGACATGAAGTTTAAGGAGGTTTCCGATGTACTGTCGTTTAGCGACCAGCACTATTTCTCGAAGGTGTTCAAAGAGTATACGGGGCTAAGTCCTACGGATTATAAACAACAGATGTCTGGTATAAAGACCCAATCATAGTTAACAAACCCTTTTTATTTATGTTATAATACTAAACAAATACGGCTTGTTACTGAATTCATTCAGGCAATACCTATGTATATACATGCTCAAAGTTTCTTTGGGTGTGCATATATATGGGTTTTTTTGCGTTTACTGGCCGATTAGTTCTACCAAAAATGAATAAAGAGAGGAAGATTGAACTTGAAAAAGGAAAGTGAAAAAAGGTCATTTTGTAAGAAAGGAGGAGCCGTTTTACGATTAATGAGTACTCGACTCATTGCAGCTTTCCTTGCGGTACTTATTATCCCCACTGCACTTATCGGATATTTCTCGTATCATAGTGCCAAAGATCAAGTACAACAAAAAATGACAGAGCCCATCAATACCATATTAACGATGACCGGACAGCATATTAACAATCTGGTGGGGGAAAAAGCGGCATTATTGAGTTATATAGACAGTATGTATGGCTCCGACCCCAGTCAGGCGAACAATGAAGCACTACAAGTAGGAATCGACCAGTTAGCTGATACATACCCTGATATTCTTGCCATAACCGTAGGCAACGACCAAGGCAGTGTTATATCTTCTCCAGCAATAGAGGATGCAACATACGATCCACGCAGCACAGAATGGTATGCCAATGGTGAAAGTAACAATGGATCACTCTATTTTTCGAGTATTATGAATGATCCGGCATCCGGGAAGATTTATGTAGAGATTTCAAAAGCTCTTTCAGATGAACATGGTGTAGCAAGTATTAAACTTGATCTGGAGCCATTAGCAAAAGCGTTATCATATGTTGATGTAGGAGGCAATGGAAGTCTGATTGTAGTGGACTCCAATCGAACGATTGCAGCTTGGTCCGGTGCGATTGCAAAAGGTGGAGGAGGAGAGCTCGGCGGAGCACTCATCGAGGGAATTCCAGTCCATCCAAATACGGCTTCAAATTCCGATGAACCGATGGCATTTTCCCAATTTGTTAGAACGGATCTGGCGTATGATCTGGAGGTATATAACGGTGTTAATGCTTTGACGGGTTGGAATGTCATTGCTTTGATGGGCCATGAAGATTTTATCGCCGCAGCGAAACCCATTATGGTATCGAGTCTAACGGTCATTGTTATATCTGTATTGATTGCCGGTGTAATTATTTTCTTCATTCTGAGATCTTTTATCGTACCTATGCAAAAACTGCGAAAGGCCACCCGCAGCGTAAGCGAAGGGAATCTGTCCGAACGGGTTAATCTTAAAACCGAAAACGAATTTGGTATATTGGCAAATGATTTTGACCAAATGACCATCTCCCTTCAATCGGTGGTTGCTGAACTTCACCAGACTTCATCGTTGTTAAGTCACTCTTCCCAGATGATTCAGGAAAGTACAGAACAAACCACCCAATCGGTTCAACATGTGGCTGAAACCATGCAACAGACTGCGGAATCAGCTATCGTTGGGGCGGAGAATTCGGAACAAACCGCGAATGCCGTAGAAGAGATGGCGAGAGGCATCAGTACAATTGCAGAATCTGCGAGTGCGATTGTGGATTCGGCTGAAGAGACGGAGCGCGCTGTTGCTAATGGTGGGAAAACGATAAACCAGGTCGGAGAACAAATGGAACATATTCTCGGAGCTGTTGAAGAAACCTCGGCATTGATTAACGAGCTGTCCAGTCTATCCGCTGAAGCCAATCGAATGAATGAAGCGATTGCGGATATCTCTCGGCAAACCAATCTTCTATCACTGAATGCCTCTATTGAAGCATCAAGAGCAGGAGAACACGGAAAAGGTTTTGCTGTCGTTGCTGGTGAAGTGCGCACGTTATCGATGCAATCCAAACAAAGTGCGGACGAGATTGGCGCTACTATTGGTAAAATGCTTGATCTGATTGCCAAATCCACGTCTCTTATGAATGATAAAGTTCGTAATCAAGTTGGTGAAGGAATACGGATCAGCCAAGAGGCTTCAGTAACCATATCGAACATTGAACAGTATACAACACATATCGTGGATCAAATTCAGGATATTTCCGCTGTCTCAGAACAGTTGTCAGCCAGCACGGAAGAAGTGTCGGCTACAGTTGCCGCGATGAGTCATATCTCTAAAGTATCGGCTGATAGTGCTCAGACAACTTCAGCAGCAGCCCAAGAACAAATGGCGGCAATGCAGGAGATATCGGCATCATCTGCACAGCTATCCAAAACAGCTGAGAACATGCAAGAATTGGTTCGCCGGTTTAAGCTCTAAAGTAGAAGTAAATAAATGTGTAAAGAAACATGTAAAGAGATATGTAAAGCACCAGGCGCTCCCCTAATGGAGCGCCTTTTTGCATTTAGTAAGATTAGTAAGAATGTGACACCTCATCCCCGAACATATCCTTTTGATTCTTTTTTCGGAAACTTCGTGGTGATTCACCAACCGTTTTGGTAAATAAAATCGTAAAGTAATTGGGGTTATCGTAACCGACCAGTTTGGCAATTTCCCATATTTTTTTGTTGGTTGAGACTAATAATCGGGTGGCTTCACCCATTCTTCGTTGAATCAGGTAATGATAAGGAGAAGTGCCATAGTGATTTTTATACATATGAATTAAGTAATAAAAATCGATATGAAATTGATCTGCCAATTCTTTGAGCTTAATGTTTTGCCGATAGTTGGTATCCAAATAGTCTTTAATGCTCTCAGCAAGGGTATTGCTCTCAACGATCTCCCCACTAGGAAGCTGTTGACGGGACTGCCGATCGATGATCAGAAGTATTGCTTTCAGGACATGCCCAGAGATCGACTCGTATCCATGTTCCCGGATTGAAAATTCATTGAAGAGAGTCTGCATTAACGAATGGAGCTCATCGGAATATCGGTTGGCTCGAATGATCGGATTGTTAGAGGGAGGGATGACCCAATCCTCAAGGGTCTGGGTGCCTTCTGTAAAACGAAAGCCGCAATAAAAGGTGGATAACGGGAATTCAGGATTGGATTTCTCCTCGTGAAGAGTACCCTTGTTATATATGAGCATGTCCCCTTTTTGAGCCCAGTGTTTGGTGCCGTCAATGGTGAACAATCCTTTGCCTTCAGTTACGTAGATAATCTCATGCAGATCGTCATGTTTATGCGTCGGAAAACTCCAATGGGGATTGTCGGCCAGTTTGCCTACATAAATAATGGTGCAATCTCGATTTGGATGCCGTTGGCCGAATTCGTGGTGTGTATTCATCTATGTCTTCCCTTCAGAATCTGTAATGTATGTCTGTGTTGAAATGACAACATATATAATGTTTTGCAATAAAACCACAACAACCTTGATTGTCGCCATGGTATATCTGACAGTACAATTTCACTATCCAAAATGTACTATATATCGAAAGTGAAGGGATGGGAAAGCAGAAAATACATGAATTAATGATCGTAGACAGAATTGAAGCGCTTGCAACAATAGAAAGGATTAGTGAGTATTGATTTATGACTAGAAATAGAGAGAACCTACTTATTTTAACGCTTACGCTTGTTAGCTTTGTACTGGGAACAACCGAGTATGTTATCGTGGGTGTGTTGAAGGAAATTGAAAGTTACATGAAAGTATCACTTGCTGCCGCGGGGATGCTTGTCTCCGGTTTTGCGATTGCATACGCAGTCGGTACACCATTTGCCGTAGCCTTCTTGGCCAAAATATCCAGAAGAAGTTCCATATTGATTGGATTTGCAATCGTGTTAGCATTAAATCTATTAACCGTGTTCTCAACAACGTTTTATTCGTTGATGGCCATTCGCATCGTGTCGGCCGTTGCTTGTGGACTTACAATATCGCTTTCGATCTCGATCGTAAGCGACGCAGTGAACCGGGAGCGAAGAGGGGAAGCTATCGCCTGGATTCTGGGCGGATTTTCAATCGCTAATGTGCTAGGTGTTCCGCTCGGTACATTTATCGGACAACATCTGAGCTGGTCCATGACGTTTGTTGTTACGGCATGCATAGGTGTTGTGCCGCTGGTGTTCATGTTCCGTATTCTGCCACGCCAAACAACAACGATTGCAGGTTCGTTCAGTGATCAGATGTCTCTCTTTTTAAAACCACGGATATTGCTGGCCTGTCTGATCCCTGTACTGGGAAACAGCTGTATTTTCGTCGTTTTTACGTACATTACGCCACTCCTGAGTGAGACGATGGGTGTGCCAGTACAATGGATTAGTGCCATACTCCTGATCTATGGCGCCTGCAGCATCCTGAGTAACTGGATTGGTGCCAAAATAGCCAGGGGTGACTTCCTGCCCAAGCTCAAGCGGCTTTTCGTCATCCAAGCCATCCTGTTCCTTGGCATGAGTTTTACCGTTTCTAATGTGTGGCTCGGCTTGGCATTTCTATTCCTGATTGGATGTCTGTCATCCTCCATGAGCGCGGCATCCCAGTTATATTTGTTTGATGTGTCAGGATCGATCGCGCCGGGTTCCAAAGCATTTGCATCTACACTCCTGCCTGTGGCGGCCAATGTAGGTATAGCGCTAGGCTCTGGTGTCGGGGGAATTGCCGTTAATATGGGTGGTCTCCAGTGGGTGCCTCCAGTTGCTGTGATGCTTGCCTTGCTGGCTTTTGTCGTTACCCTGATATGCCAGCGTTCTATCCAAGTGAACTCAGACGAAGTAACCACTGTAAAAGCAGCTTAGATGAGATGCTGTCTAGACAAACACATGAATGCGTATATATGGTATATGAACTACAAACAAAGTCGCTGTTATGCGGCTTTGTTTGTTTTTATTTTTCCAACACTCCGGATGTAACGGGTTCACAGATTGTAAAGGTAGGAAAATGCAATAATTCAGTGAATTTGTATATGAAGAGATCTGATAAAATGAATGAAAAGATAGGAGGGGAACCCATGAAAAAGCCGATGATCGGTGTTCTGCCTTTGTACGATATTGACAAAAAAAGTTACTGGATGCTTCCAGATTATATGAACGCCATAGAAGGAGCAGGTGGGATTCCAATTATGCTTCCTTTGACAACGGATACCGAGATCATAGAAACGCTGGTTAATCAGTTCGATGGGTTCCTGTTCACCGGGGGACATGATCTCAATCCTGAGCTGTATCATGAGCATGCTGAGGTTACCTGTGGAGAGTTGTGTATTGAACGCGATATGATGGAGTCGATATTATTACAAAAGGTAATTGAGCTTGATAAACCTGCCTTTGGCATATGCCGTGGACTACAGCTATTTAACGTTATGTTGGGTGGGACGTTATATCAAGACATTCCAACTAGCCTTCAACTTCATGGGAACAAGATCGTTAATCATAAGCAAAGTCCGCCGTATACGAATCTCGTACATGATGTACATATTGAGGAAAATAATATCCTATACGATATCTTGCAAACAGATACGATAAAAGTGAACAGCTACCACCATCAGGGAATCAAGATGTTATCGGATAAGTTAACTGCCGTGGCCGTCGCTGAAGATGGACTCGTTGAATCCGTGGTCATGCCAAACCGCTCGTTTGTTGTGGCTGTGCAGTGGCATCCAGAGTACAGCTACAAAGTAGATGACTACAGTCAGAAGTTATTTGCGGCGTTTGTTAATGCTGCTAAATCCCCACGCTATACTATCCATATTGAAGACATCACCGCATAAAATGTGAAAAAGAAAAAAGACCTCCTGTTTATAAAAACAGAGGAGGTCTTTGTATTGGTGAATATAGTCGTAATAGTAATCATGGTATCACCGTTCTATTGGCAGGATTATTTTAATCCAGACTTCGTGTTGGCATGCTCTTCAGCATTCAGGGAAGCAATCAGCTTCTCGCCTTCAACATCCAGGTTTGGCAGAATGCGATCCAGCCATTTTGGAAGTGCCCAAGCTTTGTCTCCGAAAATAGCCATGATGGCAGGGACCAAGCCCATACGGATGATGAAAGCATCAATCAGAATGCCTACCGCCAAAGTGAAACCAATCTGTTTGATCATGACATCGTCAGTGAATATAAATCCTGCAAATACAGAGACCATAATCACTGCTGCGGCAACAACCACGCGACTTACCTGATTGTACCCATGAACAACGGATTCGGTCCCGCGATGACCATGCACATAGGATTCCCGCATGGAGCTCACAAGGAAGACTTGATAGTCCATCGCCAGGCCATACAGGATACCTGTCACGATGATTGGCATAAAGCTCAGCAGCGGGCCACCTGTATCGAAACCAAAGAGCGAGTGCAGCCAGCCCCATTGGAATACAGCAGTGGTGATCCCGAATGTAGCCAGGATACTAAGCAGGAAGCCAATTGTTGCTTTGATGGGAACGATGATCGAACGGAATACGAGTAACAGAATGATCAGTGACAACAGGATGATGATGCCTACATAGATAGGGAACACCTGCGCCAGTTTGGCTGACATATCGATGTTAACAGCTGTGAGTCCAGTAACTCCGAGTTTCACATCATAGGTCTGTGCGATGCGGGAATCAGCCGCGCGTAGATCAGTGACCAGTGTTTTAGTGAGATTATCGTTTGGACCCGTTTTTGGAATGAGACTGAAAATAGCTAAATCTTCTGTCATCCCAAGCGGTGTGACTTGTGCAACGTTATTCTGACCTTGGAGTTCCATCACCAGACCACCCAAGAGTTCTGGTGTAACTTTTGCGGAAGACTGATTAGGCTCTGCGACCAGAATAAGGGGTCCGTTGAATCCTTCTCCGAAACCTTCGGAGATGGCATCGTAACTTTGTCTTGCAGTTGTATCCAGATTCGCTGAGGAAGCTCCGGGGATACCCATTTCCATTTTCGCGATAGGTGTCGCGGCAAAACCAAGAATGACGATGATGGCGATAATGGTAGCCCAACGATTTTTGATAACGAATTTCACCCATCTGTTCGCGACTCCGTGGTTAGTGGCTTTAGGATGTTTCGCGCTTTTCTCACGAGCTTTGGCGGAACAGATGCGTTCTCCTACCAATCCCAGTAAAGCCGGCAACAGGGTTAAAGCAACAAATACGTTGATGAGTACGGTGGCAGCTGCGACCAAAGCCATCGTAGACAAGAATGTAAGACCGATGACAAGCATACCGCACAGTGCAATAATGACGGTTAATCCGGCAAAAAATACTGCGCTGCCCGATGTACCAATGGCTCTGGCCGTTGCTTCTTTTGCGCTCAAGCCTTGATCAATGATCATTCGACGTTGGCGATTAACAATGAAGAGCGCATAGTCGATTCCAACAGCCAATCCAACCATTAGAGCTAGAACGGAAGTGACACTAGGCATTTCAATGAATTTGGAGATGGAGAACGCACCACCAACTCCAATGGCAACTCCGAGGAGTGCAGTGATCAGAGGTAGACCTGCTGCAACAACGGAGCCAAGGGTGATCAGCAATACAATGATAGCAATGACCAGTCCAACAATCTCTGCCGAGCCGACTCCAATCGATACCGTTTTGAGAGTTTCGCCCGGCAGCACCTTAATATTGGTTCCTTGCTCTACCGTCATAACAGATTGAATAACGGAATCAAATACATCCTGTGTTATGGCAGACTGTTCAATTGTAAATTGGAATTGGAACAGTGCAATGCTGCCGTCCGAAGAGATCAGCATTCCAGGTACAGGAACACCATCCACCATCAAAGGTCCATAGGGAGGAGGCGTGGTTGTTGCGGATTGCGCCATATCAGTAGCCTGAGCATTCTGAGCCATCTCCGCCTGAGCACCCGAATTACCCGCTTCAGCTGCATAGTCCGCAGGGTTAATGACTTTGTCTAATCCGTAAACTTCATTTACACCTTTCATCATGGCCGCCAAACGTTCAGGCGTATCCAAACGCTCGTTGTCTGGAGCTTTGAAGACAACACTTCCTTGACCGCCGGAGGCGGCAGGCAGTTCTTTTGCCAATTGATCCAGAACCTTCTGTGACTCTGTGCCTTCAATCTTCATTTCGGAACTGATGTGAATACCATTGATGCTGATCATGGAGATGACAATTCCCAGAATTAAAACCCAGCCAATGATGAAATAGGCAGGTTTGCTAAAAGCGGTTTTCCCCACTCTGTATAATAATGTAGACATTTCTCTATTTTACACTCCTCTATGATGAATGTGGATGGTTGGCATGTTCAAATCCTGCCCGTAAATGATTAAACGTGGTTTCCAAAAATTGATCGAATGTTAAAACACCGGGCTTGGTATCTTCAGTAATGACTTGTCCGGGTAGTAACACATTGAGTCTTCCATCAATTAATGGCAGTATTGTTCCATATAGTGCGTTGATCAAAAGATAAGTATAGATCTCGTCATACTTCCCGTTAGATAAGTCTAATAAGGTATCTTGTGCCTGCGTCTGCATCCGGTGCATGGCTCCAAGGTAATGCGGTTCAAGCACGGGATAGGTCTGGGATAGCGATAGTAGCTGATGAAGTCTTCCTATTAGTTCTGTTGTAAGCTGCATCTTGATCAGGTTATACAGTACGTCAAGCAAGGAGACGTTGTCGGGCAATTCGGTAAGTAACTCTTCGAGTTCCGTTGTATTCTGAACGGATATTGCGCCTCTTGCTACGGCTTCTTCTTTACATGTGAAGTAGTTTGCAAATGTTCTGCGGGAACAACCCACCTGATGCACGATATCTTCGACCGTAAAGCCATCAAGCCCATGTTCAAGGGTAAGTTCAAATGCAGCACTAGCAAGTGCTTTTTCAGTTGCTTCTTTCTTCAAATGTCGCAAGTTTCGTTTGATCATTATTCTCCGCTTATGCGTTCACCTCCAACACCAATGACTATGGTTTAATTCTTTTAAGAAGAGCACACTTACTGAATATGCACTTTGTGAGGTTTATCATAACAAACAAGTTGCCCATTGTGCAAATTTACTCATTGTGCAATTATTTTATATGACAGCTATACTGCGAATCAATGCTTCAACTCCTGAGGAATGAATGTTAAAATCAATAGAAAAACTTGGGGCGATAACGAGATATGAGTAGTCGTAAACAAAGTTTATTGGAAACAGCACTTGCACTATTTTTAGAGCATAGTTATGCAAATACAACAATCCAGATGATCTTGGATCAATCGGGTGTATCCAAAGGCACATTCTACAAATTCTTCAGTTCAAAAGAAGACTGTTTATATTCTATTATTGATCAGCGTATGCAAGAGGATGTTTTCATTCGTAAAGAGCTTGAACAAAATCACTATACATCGGATTATGACCTGCTCGTAGATCAGATTGCGATTCCTATGTCTGTACCTAATAAAGAGCGAGTATGGGAATTATATTGGACGGGTTTTTATTCCGGGGAGATCAACTCAGCCAAACTGGCTACAATTCACCTAAAATGGCTGTCCACACGCTTGATTCAGGTGTACGGGAACGATATTAGCTTATATGCCAACGAAGGGGCCATATTGTGCTACGGCATATTACATCAGATTGCCAACACATCAAGAAGTCTAAATACGCAAAAACCGGTATGGAGCGAAGTGGTTCCCAAAGTATTAACGTACATTGAAGTGATCCTAAGAACAATGCACCAGAGAAATGAACACATTTTCGACTTTCAGTCTCTCTATTTCCTGAATGCCGATGAGCGTAACCATGATATGGGTCTGGACATCGATAATATATTGATCGAATTGGATGAGTTCAACAACCGTGTACAAAAATCCAAGGAATCTGCATCATTCAAGCAACTTTCGAAGGGGCTCTTAGCGCTATTACAAGATCAAGAGGATTTAAATATTCCTGTAATCGAAGTGGTGCTTCAAGCGTTTCACAAAGAGTACAAATCCAGTACGTTTCAATCTGAAGCCAATAGACTGACCGAAGCCTGTTGGTGGTATTTGGAACTAGTGAAGCAACGTAATTAATATGGGGGTTGGCTCGTAGCCGACCTCTTTTTTTGCTTTTTTATGCCCGTAGTTTTTATTAATATACTATGAGTATATTAATAAAATGTTGTTATAACAGTTGTTTTTTGCTGTTTAAACTATGATATTTGAAATTAAATATACGAGTAGTATATAATCGGAATGAACATATATTTCCATAGATTTGAATAACTTCACTTCGAAAGGAAGATTTATATGAATAACTCGAATAACCAGACATCAGAAAAAGTAGAATTTAATTTGTTTAGCGAAGAAAATAGTAAAGATCCATTTGCCATGTTTGCACAGATGCGTGCCAAAGGTTCCGTTGTCCCTATTCCTAATCCAATGGGTGGAGCAGGGCAAACCTGGATTGTAACTCGGATGGACGTCGCCATGGAAGTGCTGAAAGATCACTCTCGATTTACGGTAGATATGAACTCTATTGATAGTGGCAATGATATTCGAAAGAATCTCTCAGGTGAGCTTGGTTCATCGGAACCCCAGACCTTTTTTACCGGAAAGTCGATGCTCTTTGTTGATGAACCGGATCACCGAAGACTGCGTAGCCTGGTTTCCAAAGCGTTCACGCCAAGATATATGGAAAGCCTGCGTCCACGCGTCCAGGAAATTGCCGATGAGTTGATTGACCAATTCGAAGGTAAAGGAGAGATGGATCTTGTAAAAGACTATGCCTATCCTTTCCCAATCAACGTTATTTCCGAGATGTTGGGTATACCTCAGGAAGACCGACCTCAGATCCATGTATGGTCTGAAGCCATTGCAAAAGGTCTTGGTTTTGGTAAACAGGACCCTGCCGTAGCGCAGCACTTGCGATCATTTGCAGAGTACACCTCACAGCTTGTGGCGAACAAACGAGTAGAACCTTCTGATGACCTCATCAGTCAATTGATTGCGATTGAGGAAGAGGGGGATCGACTGAATGAAGATGAATTAATATCCATGATCACGTTATTGATATTTGCCGGACATGAGACAACTTCCAATCTGATTGCAACTGGTTCTTATCTTCTTCTGACCCATCCCGAACAACTGGAACAACTGAAACAAGATCTGAACCTGGTTCCTTCTGCGGTGGAGGAGTTGCTACGATATAACGGACCCGCGACTTCCTCAGGTCCTCGTTATGCAACGCAGGACACGGAGTTGGATGGACAATTGATTCAAAAGGGAGATGTTGTGATTCCCCTTCTGAAATCAGCGAATCGGGACGAGCAGCAGTTCACTGACCCCGAAGAGTTGGATATCGAACGCAAAATAAAACGGCATTTGTCCTTTGGACACGGCATTCATATGTGTCTTGGCGCTCCGCTTGCTCGTGTAGAAGGGGACGTGGCGTTTACTACGCTTTTACGTCGGCTACCGGATATTCAGCTCAGTATTCCTCAGGAAGAGATTCATTGGCACTCTGCTTTGTCATCACAGGGATTGGCAGCATTGCCTGTGAAATTTTAATAGATAAACTTAGTACGACCCATTGGAGTATGACGAATTATCGTCATACTCTTTATTTGTATAGATGATAGAATGGGATGAACAAGAAGCATTTCATGGAGTGAACATGCTTAAAGCAAAAACATAAAATTGAGTACATAAATTTTGTTGTAGAGGTAAACCTTATGAATAAAGATGAACTTTTTATGCATAAAGCCATTGAGATTGCTCTGCAAGCTCGCAAAGAAGGAAACGAACCATTCGGCTCATGATCAATTAGCGGAAATTGCTGGTGGTAACATCATGATCTCGTGTGAAGAAGTATTTGAGAAAAGTCCTCAAAAGCCTGAGTAGTGGGGGAATTACTGAGTGCAGAAGGCTTGAAAGTATTCGAAGGATATCAATTTCTTTCCAACGCGTAATCAGGTCAAAAAATTAATTTTAAATTATTGCTTGATTTTTTTTTCGACGTCTGATAGTGTAAGACCTGTGATTTTGGGAAGTTAATTTATCAATATGAATTAGAGCTTTCCAGCAGATAATTTTGACCACTTCATCAGGAAGTTAAGGCCATACGGACAGCCGGGTCAAACGCCGATTGGCAACTTATGTTGCTTTATTGATTGAGTTCAAAGCTCAAATTTTATAAGTTGGTTACTTTACAACCAGTGCAATTGCACATCAACTTGTGAAACGGTCAATAAGAGTGGTAAAGGCGAATTATTTGCTATATAGACTCTGATCCAATATTGATATACATGAAGAAGCTTTCCGCCAAAGGAGTTCTTGTGAACTTTTTTGGTCATGGAGACTTCACGTCTTTTTTATGATGTATATCGATAAGCAAGTGTGATGATGCGCGATTGCGAGCATTTTTCACCTTGCTTTTTTTGTTGTCTTGTTGTCACCGTATTAAACCAATTTTAAAAAAATACATATTGGGATAGGAGAATGTAAAATGGGAAAAGCACTAATCATCGGCGCCGGCGGCGTTGCTTCCGTGGCAGTACACAAATGCGTTCAAAACAGCGAAGTTTTTGAGGAAATCTGCATCGCGAGTCGTACAAAATCAAAGTGTGATGAACTCAAAGCCAAGCTGGACGGCGGAAAAACAAAAATTACAACAGCACAAGTTGATGCTGACAATGTTGACGAACTGATCGCTCTGATCAACGAAGTTAAACCGGATATCGTTATGAACCTCGCTTTGCCATATCAAGATCTGACAATCATGGATGCTTGTCTTGCAACTAAAACAAATTACATGGACACAGCTAACTATGAGCCACATGATACAGCGAAGTTTGAATACAGCTGGCAATGGGATTACAAAGAGCGTTTTGAACAAGCAGGCATCACTGCATTGCTCGGTAGTGGATTTGACCCAGGTGTGACTGGCGTATTCTCCGCTTATGCCCTGAAGCACTACTTTGACGAAATTGAGTACATCGACATTCTGGACTGCAATGGCGGCGACCATGGCTATCCGTTCGCAACCAACTTCAACCCTGAGATCAACATTCGCGAAGTATCTGCGAACGGAAAATATTGGGAAAATGGTGAATGGATCGAAACGAAGCCGATGGAAATCAAACGTGTCTACGACTTCAAAGAAGTTGGCGAGAAAGACATGTACCTGTTGTATCATGAGGAACTGGAATCTTTGGCAAAAAACATGCCAGGTCTGAAACGTATCCGTTTCTTCATGACATTTGGCCAAAGCTACCTGACTCACTTGAAAGCTCTTGAAAATGTAGGCATGACTTCAATCGAGCCTATTGAATATGAAGGTAAACAAATTATTCCACTGCAATTCCTGAAAGCAGTACTGCCTGATCCAGCATCCCTTGGACCACGTACTGTAGGTAAAACAAACATCGGTTGTATTTTCAAAGGTAAAAAAGACGGCAAAGACAAAACATATTATGTTTACAATATCTGTGATCACCAAGAGTGTTATAAAGAAGTGGGTTCCCAAGCGATCTCTTACACAACAGGCGTTCCAGCAATGATCGGTGCAGCAATGGTCATGACAGGCAAATGGAACAAACCAGGCGTATATAATGTAGAAGAGTTCAACCCAGATCCATTCATGGAAGAGTTGAACAAATGGGGCCTCCCATGGGTAGAAGACTTCAACCCGGTACTCGTTGATGAGCTGCCAGAAGAAGTTAAAGAATCGGAGCTTGTTCGCTAAAATGCGGTTCGAGCAATTACCGACACCATGTTTTGTTGTTGACGAGGCGCTTATTGAGAAAAACCTGAAAATCCTGAACGGTGTTATGCAGCGTACAGGTGCCAAAATCGTACTGGCTCAAAAAGCATTCTCCATGACTGCGATGTATCCGCTGATTGGAGAATACCTGAGCGGTGCAACGGCGAGCGGTTTGTATGAAGCGCGTCTGGGCCATGAGGAAATGGGCAAAGAGAATCATGTCTTTGCTCCAGCATATCGTGCAGAAGAGATCGACGAGATTATCTCTATCTGCGACCACATTATTTTCAACTCATTTTCACAGCTTGCAAAATTCAAGGATAAGGCGCTTCAAGCTGGCCGTAAGGTCGGCTTGCGCGTCAACCCTGAATGCTCCACCCAAGAAGGACATGAGATCTACGATCCGTGTTCTCCGGGTTCGCGTTTTGGCGCGAAACTGGAGGATTTCGATGAAGACCTGTTGGAAGGTGTCTCTGGACTGCACTTCCACACACTGTGTCAGCAAAATTCCGACGATCTGGAGACTACGCTGAATGCAGTTGTCGAGAAGTTCGGACAATGGTTGCCTCAGATGGAATGGATCAACTTCGGCGGTGGGCACCATATCACACGTGAAGATTATGATATTCCAAGACTGGAAGCATGCATCAAACGTATGCAGAACGATTATGGCCTGGAAGTATATCTAGAGCCGGGAGAAGCTGTTGCGCTGAACGCGGGTTATCTGGTGACCTCTGTGCTGGACTTCCATAAAAACGGTATGGACATCGCTATTCTGGATACTTCAGCTACGTGTCATATGCCGGATGTGCTGGAAATGCCATATCGCCCGCCGCTGATCGGTTCGGGAGAAGTGGGTGAGAAGGCTCATCTGTATCGCCTAGGTGGACAAACCTGTCTATCCGGTGACGTGATTGGGGATTATTCATTCGATCAGCCTTTGCAAGAAGGCGACCGTCTGGTATTCGAGGACATGGCGATTTACTCCATGGTGAAAACCAATACGTTTAATGGCATGCCGCTTCCAGCGATTGCAGTCAAAAGAAAAGACGGCGATTGCGAAGTTGTTCGCGAATTCGGATATCAGGATTTCAAAATGAGGCTGGCATAATTACTTCATAATATAGTAAGTATTAATATAGAATTGAAAATAAATACAAAAAAGGGAACCTGGAGACAGGTTCCCTTTTTAACGTTAACTGAAGTTTAACGATTAGATTTAATGATGTTTATTAGCCGGGTTAGGTGAATGTTTACCGGTATTGAGCCGACTTAGCTTCGACTTCAGTTTTCGGGTTAATTTTTCGGTTTAGAGGCTGCTCGTGCAGCGTAGGGAAAAATCGGTTCTCTTAGTTCAAAATCATACGTCAACCCATCCACAATGCCGACTACACTTTCACTGTCATACAACTCTAGCAAAAATCCAGCCATTTGTTCCGCCGTATGGAACTTGGGAACTCTGCCTTCATATTCAAACTCGTCTACATTAAAGGAATGTTTCGCAAACTCAGTCTCGGTTGCAGCCGGTGCGAGAACTTTGGCTTGCATCGCTGCGTTCTTACCTTTTAACTCTTGCGCAAGTCCTTCCGTAAAGGCACTTACATAGAACTTGGTTGCGCAGTAGGTTACTGCATCGGCTACAATCGTATATCCACCACCAGAGGAGATATTAATGATCTGTGTGCCATCAACATCTGCATAATCACGTACATACAGGGAAGAAAGAATCGTAAGAGCTTCTATATTTAGATGAAGCATCTGTTCAATCTTGGGCAGATGTTGTTCGCCCACGGAAGCAAAATTTCCGAATCCGGCGTTGTTAATCCACGTCTCAATGGAGTAAGCCTGAAGACTCTCATAGAATTCATGCACATTAGCGGCAATGGACAAATCCACTGTACGAATGACAACATCCAGAGCAGGATTGATTTCAGCTACTTTTGCTTTTAACTTGTTCAATTCATCGGTTCTGCGCGCTGCCAGAATTATATTTTTGCCACGAGTTGCAAAAGCTAAAGCCGCTTCATATCCAATGCCTGAACTGGCACCGGTAATCACTGTATATTTCATGGGAATTCCTCCTGGATCTGATTTCATTTTTTATTGTGATGTGACCACGAGTTGATTATACTGATTAGAGCTTACTCTAAGTCAAGCGGGAAAATGGAGGGGAGGTTAACCATGCATACCATTGGTGAAGTGGCAGAATTACTCCATATCAGTGCACATACGTTGCGTTATTATGAGAAGGAACAGATTGTAACTCCTCTCCGAGATGCCAGTGGAGACAGGCGATACAACGAGTCACACCTGAAGTGGCTGCAATTTGTAATCAAATTAAAAGAGACTCAAATGCCCATTGCTATTATTAAGAAATATGCGTCCTTGTTTCAGGAAGGGGAGCATACGGCGGGGGATCGTTTGAAGCTACTGGAGGAGCATAAAGAGTCGATTCAAAAACAGATGCACATACTTCACACAGCAGATGAGATGCTTGAGCATAAAATTTCGTCGTATCGAACGCTCATCGGACAATGAACTAACACACACAAATGACGATCTATTGCCAAAACAGTGATTTTTATTATAGACTGTTTTTTATCGGTTGTTCATCAAGGGGGAAATGCAATGCATCAAAACAGAAAACAAAAGTCAAACAAGTTAAAGATCCTCTCCAAAGTATTATTGATTATCATTGGGGGATTTATAACGGCATATGGCCTCGAAGCCATATTGATCCCGAATAATGTCTCAGATGGTGGTGTCACAGGTCTGAGTATCGTAGGATCACAGCTGTTCGGATTACCACTGGGGATGCTCATCGGGATTATTAACATTCCATTTGTGTGGCTCGGGTACAAGCAAATCGGAAAAAGCTTTGCGTTATATTCGATCATCGGTATTGCTTCACTCGCAATCAGCACCAGTCTGATGCACCATATACCAACCATCATTGAAGGTGATACCTTGCTTGTTACGGTTGTCGGCGGGATTATCATCGGTTTTGGTATGGGACTTGCATTACGTAATGGCGGGGCATTGGATGGCATAGATATGCTGGCTGTACTCCTTTCGCGAAAAGTACCTTTTGGAACCAGTGATCTCATTCTGTTCCTCAACATGTTTGTATTTATTGTCGTTTCTACCGTGTTCGGTCTGCAAGGTGCGATCTTGTCAGGACTTGCGTATTTTATTGCTTCTAAAGTAATACATATTGTTGAAGAGGGCTTGAGCGGCTCCAAAACGTTTAAAATTATTACGAATCAACCTGAGATTATGGTTGAAACCATTCGGGACCGTTTAGGCCGTGGAGCAACGTATACCGAGGCTTACGGTGGCTACTCTAATGAGCAATTCAAGGAAATTACTTGTGTCATTAACCGGATGGAAGAGAGTAAAATTAAAGATATCATTCACGAAATTGACCCAACTGCTTTTGTAGTCGTATACGATGTAGCTGAAGTGAGAGGCGGCAATTTCAAAAAGAAAGATATTCACTAACATACAAAAACGCGCTGACAGGAGGAATACTCTTGCCAGCGCGTTTTTGTTTACCTTATGTATATAAAAAAAATCAAGCTTCCGTAAAAACTGTACTGAAGCTACTGTCAACACCTTCAATATATAATGGAACAGCATATACCTTTTCAATTCCAGATAAATTATGGTTTAAATTCATATCCTCTATAAGTAGAATGAACTTGCCATCAACCCGACCTTTCCCGAGCATAATTTGATGAAAAGCGATAGCTTCATCCACATGAATCACAGAGCCTGAAGAGATCATATCCATCCCAACTGCTCGCAATGAATCAAAAACCATCAGGTAGCTTGCAGCATCCGCTGCAAATCCTGGGTTATGATCACTATAACGAATAGGGTCAGATGATCGAAACTTGCCAAAACCTGTACGTATGAGCAGTAGATCAGAGCCAGCGATCTGGTGCTCATACGGCTCCAGGTCAGCTTTGGTAATAAGTTCATCATTACCTTTGGGAATATCGAGGATTGTTGGATGAGTAAAGATAAAATAGTCTATTGGAATCTCGCTTATTTTTAGACCTTGCGGATTGAAATGCCAAGGCCCGTCAATATGAGTTCCATTATGGTTGAGGGATGTGATGATAAATTGGTTATACAGGTCTCCTTGATCTATGCTGGACTGCTGCTGAATCTCAACAGAAGGGTTATCTTTATAAACGGGAGTATTTACACTAAGAGGATAGGACAAGAGGATCCGCTTCATCTATTGTTCTCTCCTTTATGTCACACAGGATTTATATAATGTTTGGTGAATGTATGGACTCATATTATGAAAGGAATCGGTACTTCATGCATAAGCACAGCTCTATTATGGAAAACTTCTGTAGTGTGATTAAATAGCATGATTCCTATGGGAGGTTAGCATAGTGACAAAGCAGGACCCGCAAGAGCTTTTGAAGCAAAAACATGAACTGGATGAACAAAAAAGACAGTTCACTAATTTTTCCCGAAATATTTCAGGTCATGGTGAGGTTGAAGCTGGTCAAGAGTTCAGTGTTGACCGAGTGCCAGATGACCAAAACCGTATGAAATCGGTTGAGAACAGACGCGGCGAAGTCTAAAACGTTACAACATAAGCCGATCCTTTCATGGATCGGCTTATTCGTGCGTAGCATTTTATCTAACAGGAAGATATATGTTGTAGTTGAGAATGATTATCGATAGAATGGAGAAAAGTGAAAATATCCGCTGATTTTGCTGATGTTTTGCTAACTTAATGGGTTGTGGAAGGTGAAGGAAGAGATGCACGTAGAAGAGCATGTGAAGTTATGGAATCTGGCCTCAATTAAAATATGGGATGTGCGTCACGTCGTCGTGCGCGCTGGCGAACCCATCCATGCCTATCGATTTCCAATTAGCGGTTTTATATATACAGTTCGCGGCAATGCAACGATTACGCTGGATGACACGATGTACGCGATCGATCAGATGCAAGTCTTACATGGAGGCAAGGGGGTATGGATGAATATCTCCCTGAGCGAGGATTCATTCGAATTTTATTTGATGTTTTATCGGGCTAATTTGTCGTTATCCAATACTCGTGAGAATCAAGCTCTGCTCAGGCAACATGTCCCGTTTCACGTGCAATATGCTTTCGCCCCAAGCTATCCCATTGACTTATATGATAAAGTCCAAAGAATAGAGCAACATTGGGAACGGACGGATGCGTTCTCGAAATTTCAGGTAAAGACGTTATTTTATCAATTTATTAATGAATTAATGAGGCAGTTAAGTGCACAAGGAATTGAGACTGCCAAGCCCGATCTGGTAGCTCAAGCCGTTCGTTATCTTCAAGAGAACTACATGTTGCCCGTTATGGTCGATCCGCTCGCAGAACTTCTGGATTGCAGTGCAGGGCATCTGTCGAGAACGTTCAAGAAAGAGACAGGCAGCAGTCTGATTACCTATTTAACTCGGATACGGATGTACAAAGCCAAGGAGCTGCTGTTGCACATAGATGCATCTCTTCAGAAGATTGCCGAGGCAATCGGCATTCCAGATGTGATCTATTTTAATCGTTTATTTAAAAAGCATGTTGGCCTTTCACCAGGTCGGTTCAAACAAAAATGTATCGCCCTGCCAACCGGTCAGAATAATGCTATTCAAGAATCAGAATTGTCCATTGTCAGTCCCATGCATCGCGGTTATGATCCTATTGATGATGATAATTATTATCAATACAACTCAAAAGGAGAATCACTTACATCTATGAGATCGAGAAAACCCGTTGCATTGCTTTTGATGCTCAGCCTTACTTTATTAATATCAGCCTGTTCCCCTTCTCAGGGCAGTTCAGCAACAAGCAGTAATGGAACAAGCGGTAACAATGCTCCAACCACCGAATTCGCGCAATCCACCGAATCAGCAGTACAGGAGCGTGTTGTTAAGCATCCTTGGGGAGAAACGGTCATCAAAGGTGATCCTCAGCATATTATTTCGTTGTTCCCGGCTGCAACTGACTATTTGTTAGCACTCGGTATTGTACCCCAGGCAGCATCCAGTAATGAGGAGGGGAGTGATCAGTTTCCTACCTACCTGTCCGATCAACTACAAGGAAAAGAAAATCTGGGCTGGCAGGTTGATCCCAACTACGAAAGCATATTGGCGGCAGAGCCAGACCTGATTATCGGTCAGGATTTCATGAGTGATGCCTATGACAGCCTCAGCAAAATTGCCCCTACCTTGCTGGCAGAGAAGCTGCAGGACGAGCAAGGTATTATTCGTATGAAGACAAGCCTGTTACATATGGGAGATATGTTAGGGAAGACGGATCAGGCCAAACAGGTCATTGAAGAATACGAAAAGAAAGCTGCAGAAGCCCGTGAGAAAATCAAGCAATCCATCGGAGACGAGACCGTGATGTTCCTGCGTTTATCCGATAAAGAAGTGCGTTATTACAGTAAAAGAAACTATGAGGTTCTGTACGACGATCTAGGCCTGACACCTCCTGTATCCATACCTGACCCGACAGATTCAATGAAAGTAATCTCCATGGAGTCGTTACCATCGATTAATCCCGATCATATTTTCCTGTTGTCATCAGACGAGAATGAAACGACAGAATTGCAAAAAACAGCAGTGTGGAAAAGCCTGAATGCTGTTAAAAACAACAATGTCTACATCGTTGACTACGGCTTGTGGTTCCAAGGTCCGGGAGGACCCATTGGACAGAGCAAGATTATCGACGAAGCGGTAAATTTCCTTACCCAATAAATAAGGAAACTAGACAGGAGGATTAATGCATATGGAAACGTCCGTCGTAGAGAAGCTCATTCGTGAACGAAGAACCATTCGTCAGTTCAATGGCAAACCGCTAGCGAAAGAAACGATCATGCACTTGCTGGAAGCGGCCGTGTGGGCACCTGTTCATTCCCGTAAAGAGCCATGGCGCTTCATATTATTTGTAGAAGAAGGTCGGAAGCAATTTGCTGATGCGGTGCTACATACGTTTTCCAAAGATGAGCGGGAGCGCTGGACAGAGAAGTTGCAAAAGGACTATTGCGAATCTATCCAAGCCCATCTGCTGGTTGTGATTGAGACTGATCCGAGACAACGGGTATGGGAAGATGCTGTGGGGGCTAGTGCTGCCCTTATTCAAAATATTCAACTCCTGGCATGGGAGCAGGATATCGGCGTAGTGTGGAAGACAAATGAATATAATTTCGATCCTGATTTCTACTTCAAGACCGGTGTGAGACCAGGGGAGAGAATTGTTGGCACACTTCATCTGGGGTACTTTGATCAGGATAAGATTCCCAAGCCTCGTCCTCGTACTCCAGCAGAAGAGTTATTGACCTGTGTCTCGGTGGCAGGAGAAGACGCGCAACAGCATTAGTTGCCATTAGTAACGTACTATCAGATGTTCAAAAATTCATAGAATATTTCTCACCAAGCCGCTAAATTAGCGGCTTTTTTGGCGATCTTTGAATTTTGCGTAACAGTCAGGCTTTCATTTTGTTCCAATGTCCCGGATTGGTATCATCTGGGATGATTAAGTTAATAATATCCTGATAATGGTCTGCTTTATTGATCATATATTGGACTCGTTGTTGGGCTTCTTCCAACTGAGCAAACGCGGCTTCCTTCTGCCGTAAAATGATCTCATAGCGCTTTTGTATGGTTGAGTTCCCCTCAAGGCAGAGATCCACATAAGCTTTAATTTGTTCCACAGACATACCGCACTGTTTTAGATATTTTACACCCGTAAGCCAGTTTACGGATTCTTCGTCAAAAAGACGGTTATTGTTTTTGTCGCGTTGCAGATTTGGAACGAGCCCTTTATCTGTATAGAAACGAACCGTATGTTCGGAAAGGTCGAGCAGTTTGGCGACTTCTTTGACGTTATACATGACGAAACTCCTTATGTCTTCAAGTATGGAATGAAAAATGATAGAAAAAGATTGACTTCGAGTTACTCGAAGGTGATACCCTAAGTATAGTTTAAGGTTATTAGACTGTAAATCTCAAAAAATTATAACTAACAAGGAGTGTCACTCGATGGAATATGTTACGTTGAATAACGGAGTTCAGATGCCTATTTTGGGATATGGTGTGTACCAGATTGCTGATCAGGAAGAATGCTAGAAATGTGTGCTTGATGCAATCAGCGTTGGGTATCGTTCTATTGATACAGCACAAGCCTACCGTAACGAAGAAGCCGTGGGCCGCGCTATTCAAAAAAGCGGAGTACCTCGAGATGAATTTTTCATCACGACCAAGGTATGGATTTCAAATGCAGGGTATGAAAAAGCCAAAGCATCCATAGAGGAATCTCTGCGGAAACTCCAACTGGAATATCTGGACCTGGTCCTGATCCATCAACCGTTTAATGACTATTATGGAACATATCGAGCTATGGAAGAGTTATATAAAGCGGGGAAAATCAAAGCTATCGGAGTAAGCAATTTCTATCCGGACCGATATATCGATCTTGTTCAGTTCAGCGAAGTCGTACCGGCAATTAATCAAGTTGAAACCCATGTGTTCAATCAGCAGACAGAGGCACATGAGATCATGAAAAAATATAATACGCAGATTGAATCCTGGGGACCATTCGCGGAAGGCAAAAATGACTTATTCACGAATGCGACGTTGCATGAAGTAGGTCAAAAATACAACAAATCGACGGCCCAAGTCGCTCTGCGTTTCTTGATTCAAAGAGGAGTGGTTGTTATTCCGAAAACGGTCAACAAAAATAGAATGGAAGAGAACTTCAATGTATTTGATTTTGAATTGACCTTGGAGGATATGGAAAAGGTAGCAGCACTGGATACAGGAACAAGCTCCTTTTTCTCACATTATGATCCTCAAACCGTAGAATTCTTGACTGACTATGGCAAGAAAGGACTGTAATCCAACTTATTCAATATCGTGCTCATTGTAGACGAACTTATGAAATTACAACAAGCCAGACAGATCATCTGTCTGGCTTGTTGTATTACAGGAAGAGAATCTCAGTTAACCAGCTGTTCCTGTTACGATCATTGAAGCAATATAGATGGTAGTCAATCGTTGTAAAAGGTCGTATATTAATAATATGTCGATTGTGGGAGGGAACATGTACCACATCGCAAAATGATAAAGATTTTACATAGAAGGACGGGAAAAAATGGACTTTAAACCGCTTGCTTCATTTATTGACCGCATTACATCCTGGCGTATACCGTGGGCAGAGGTGCTGGTGATGCATCGAAATGATACCGTTTTCCATTATCGTAATGGATACGCCAATCTGGAAGAGAAAACACCTATCGGTGATGGAGCGATCTTCAATCTATATTCCATGACCAAAATTATGACCTGCGTGGCAGGATTGCAACTGGTGGAGAAAGGGGCAATGCTGTTAAGCGATCCCTTATCTGATTATCTGCCAGAGTACGCTGAGATGACGGTTAAGAAAACGATGCCGAACGGGGAGATCCGACTGGAAAAGGCGACAAGAGCCATTACAGTACGTGATTTGTTCACCATGACTGCCGGGTTCTCGTATGACGTTGGTTGTCCAAGCATTCAAGAAGCTGTAAAAAGCACCGATGGAACATTGCCAACACGTGACTTCGCGAGAGCGCTTGCGAAAGAACCGTTGCTGTTTGAACCAGGGACACACTGGAATTACAGTATGTGCCATGATGTGCTAGGAGCCTTGGTGGAAGTGGTAAGTGGCAAACGCTTTGGTACGTATCTGCGGGACGAAATCACCGGACCCCTTGGCATGAACGATACAACGTTTAATCTGAACGATGAGCAGCAGACACGTCTGATTCCACAGTATGCTTACAATGATGAGCTTGAAAAGGCTGTACGTTTGGACGGCAATGGATTCCGTGTGGGTACGGAGCTGGAAAGCGGCGGTGCAGGGTTGCTATCAACCGTTAGCGATTATGCACGTTTTCTGAACGCGCTTACTGGGCATGGTACGAGTCCCGAAGGCGTGCGCATTCTGTCACAAGCTTCAGTGGAACTGATGCGAACGGACCACCTGAACGAGATGACTCGTGCTGATTATTCCTGGGATCATATGTATGGATACGGCTATGGACTGGGTGTTCGCACACATATCTCCAAAGCAGGAAGCGGCTCACTGAGTCCAATTGGCGAATTTGGATGGAGCGGCGCTGCTGGTTGTATGGCTATTATTGATCCGGATTCAGAGCTTACAGTCATGTATGCACAGCACCTGCTGAACAGTCAGGAGCCGTACGTTCAACGACGCTTACGAAATGTGGTATACTCCTGCCTGTAAATCATATCGTATTCGAAGTTACTTGAAGAGCCGCTAAATAGCGGCTTTTTTATGTTATATGAGTCGAAATCTATTAATTAGTTTGTTATTTCTTTATTAGAAAGGGTATGTTATCATTCTTAGGAAAATAGTACTAGTAGGAGGATATGCTTATTGAACATGAACTTAAATTCATTACATAGTTTGATCAAGATTATACTCTAGCAAGTACCTGTTTGAATGTTGAGATTGTGCACGGTTTAATATTAGAAAAGCGATGTTAGATTTTTATTTTTTTACTCAAAGGAGAGTCATCGATGATACACCCTAAACACAATGCAAAATGGGCTTCTCTGGCCTTACTTACCTTAATCGCCTATGTTCTGAGCGCATTGCTTCTGCTACCACCTAATGCCGCTGCCAAAGGAGAGCAAATCTCCGCCAAACAGCTCGAAAGTATGAGCCGGCTTTCATTTACGCTTCGTGATGCCAAGCAAACGGCTTACACCGTTTATATTTTTGCTTATGATGAACAGAAGAGTACACTAACCGAAGAAAATGGTTGGACCAACAATAAAAAAGGCGACAAGAGTTATTCAGGAACGTATCGTGCAGCCTTGCTGAAAAAAGGTGCAGCATACGGAACTGTTCAGGCAGCAAAACTGGATCTGAGTACGATTATTTTGCCTCAAACCTGGAACTTTGTTGTGAAAAGCAAAGAGGCTAGTACACCAGACATGCTGATGATCACCGATTGGGGAACTTCTAATTTCAATGAGGTGAAAACGTATATTGTTCGTTCCGGGGAATTGCGCCGTGTAACATATGTCGATAATAAGGGGAAAAAAATCGACGATTCCTACTCTGCAAGCAGAGATGATGGAATCCGTACTCTTTCAGGTGCTCGAGTGCAGTTCAAAAATTACAACAACCTTCAATTCGTCTATGGGGTTGATACATTTAAGTTGAATGTGAATAAATTGGAAATGCGGTTGGAAGATACGCGTAACCTTCGTTCAAAAGGTTGGCCGAACTCGGGTGTTGGCGATCGCGCTTACCTGAAAAGCCTGAAGGAAGCCGCTTTAAAGGGTGTGTTGCCAGGCCGGACGGACATCAAGATTGGTATGACGCTTCAAGCAATGCAAAAAAAATTGGGGAAACCCAATTCTCGTTCAAACGGGGAATGGGGAGCGTACTATTATTATTCTAAATTCGGCATCGGGTTTGATTCATACATGCACGAGCTTAGCAAGAAATCACGTATTGCGGTTATCCAGCTGTACAATGAAAAGCAGTATCTCTCACCATGGAATGTGAAACGATGGATGGGAAAACCCACCTCGGAATATTATAATGAAGTTGTGGGTGGTTATGAGATGGAATATGAGCTGGGTAAGCACACTATAGTTTTTAATTATTTGGAAGAAGAAGACTTAATTGACTTTACGAATATATATTAAGGTATAACATCGTAAAGAAATGAAGCATAGCTTAATCACATTTACATGAAAAGCCGCTAATTAGCGGCTTTTTTTGTTATCCATGAAAGTGGGACGCGTAGTCTATTTCATTGGAGTGTTATTAGAGCTTTGCACAGAACGTACACGATTGACTAAATAAATGCCGACTGACACGAACAGTAATGCGACCAGATTTTTCAGTTCCATGATCGTTTCCCCCAGAAATAACGCTGATAATAAAGCTCCAAATACAGGGATTAGGAAGTTATAGACAGACACTCTTCCGACCTTGTTGTACTTGAGAAGCATATTCCATAGACAAAATGCGACAGATGACAGCAAAGCCAGGTAGATTAAGTTACTGGTGGATTCCAAGGTGAAATGGGTGACACGACCGCCGAGTGATAGACCTAACAGCGTAAGTACCAGTCCCCCGACGAATAAGCTGACACCTGTTATGATCAGAACATCGATGGTGGCGGTGAGACGTTTTGCGTAAAGGGCCGTAACAGAAAAAACAAGTGCTGCTATAATAACGAACCCTTCGCCTGTGAATGAAAAGGAAAAAGCAAGCAGATCCGTATGGAAGTTTACGATGATTACACCAACGAATCCAAGCAAGCAACCAACGATTTTATTTCTGCTTAATTTGTCGTTTTTATAGATGAAATGGGCCAGAACAACACTGAAAAAGGTCGTAGTTGCGTTCATAATGGAGCCTTTGACACCTGTCGTATTGGCTACGCCAACGTAGAAAAACATATATTGCAAACCGGTTTGCAATATACCTAACATGATGAGGCCTGTCCACTGAGGCTTGGTTAATTGGAGCTTCTGTTTTCTAACGATACGAGACAGGAGCAAGAGCAGCATACCCGCCAGTGTAAACCGGTATCCAGCAAATACATACTTGGAAGCAATATCTTCCGGCAGAATGTTAAACGCGATATATCCAAGTTTGATGGATGGGTACGCACTTCCCCATAACAAGCAACACAGGCTTGCCACGAGCATGACAAAAATGGGATCACTAAATTTACTCGGTTTCTCAAGGGTATTTCTCTCTATCACTTTCGATCTTCTCCTCACATTTCATGTACATATGTATGTATGAATCTATTAATATCCTCACTGACCATATCACATATCGCTAATCTTTGTAATGATAATTAATAAACCGCTCTTCAGCTGATAAGAATATCAAGAAGGGACGCTTCATGAGGAGTCTATGTTATAGATTCCTTTCTAGTAACATCCCTACTTGTTCTGCGACAATGTGAGGTTGCCGGGGTAATCCATTCGTGAAATAGGATTCCACGATACCAACGATTGCTGTACCAAAGAACGTGAGAATCACTTCTTTTGTTAGTCCTTTATTTTTTCCCTCCGTCACATTCACCTCATCCTCCAGTTCTTCAATGACGAGAGCCAGGAAGCGATTGCGGAAAAAAGGGGCTCCTTTACTCAGTAACATAACCGAGAAAAATGAATAGTGAACTTCAAAATAATCGAACCAGAGTACATTGCTTTCTATAAAATCCAGATCGGATGCTTCCTTGCACAATCTTCGTAGTTCATCGATATGTTCTTCAATTAATTTATCCAGCAAGTCAAATTTGTCCGAATAGTGATGGTATATCGTTCTGCGGCCGACATTTGCATAATCAGAGATATCTTGCATCGTAATGGTATCAAAAGGTTTCTCGTTCATGAGTTTGATAAAGGCGGATTTGATCGCTTCCTGAGACTTAAGTATTCTTCGATCTGTGACAGAAACGATAGTAATCACCATTCTTTCCAGAGAGTAATTGCACAAATGTTGTTCCTTTGCGCCATAAGGCACAGATCGGGTTCATTTGATCCTTGCAGAGGCAGTGCAATTATTTTATATTATACACAAATGTGCGATATCGCACGTATGTGTGTAATCACTCTTAGGTCAACATAGGAGCAGGACGCATTAATCAATAAGGTCACACTGGAGGAAATAAAATGGCTAAACATGAAGAAGTTAAAGATGGAGTGATATTCCCGGTAGGAGAAAAAAACGAAGCATTTTCGCAATATTTCATAGGGCAAAGTTATCTCCAATCCTTGGTTGCTGATCCCAAAGTGAATGTGGGTGTTGGGAATGTAACGTTTGAACCGGGATGCAGAAATAACTGGCATATCCATCGTGGTGGATTTCAGCTGTTGTTAGTGACTGGTGGGGAAGGTTGGTATCAGGAAGAAGGAAAACCTGCCCAATTCCTCAAAGCCGGCGATGTTATTGTGACTCATGATGGTGTAAAACACTGGCATGGGGCCGCTAAAAATAGTTGGTTTGAACACATTGCAATCACTTCGGGTACACCAGAATGGTTGGAACCTGTTACAGATGAAGTTTATGGGGAGTTATAAAAATAAACGCTATGAATTGATTTATTCGAAAATGGTACTATCTAATTTGTTAAATTAAAGGCTAATTAAGTTCAGGAGCTTGCTGATTTTATGTTGATCTGGGTGCCATCACTCTGAGTTTTAATCGAGTGATGGCCTCTTTACGTCTATGAAGTATCGATCTTCCTGACAGGAGAAAACCATGATATAGATGGATTCCAGTGCACTTTATGTATACTTGGAGAAATTTCCAGAATGAAAACGCTTGTCAAATTGAAAATAATATGATAATTTAATGTCTGTAACCGGTTACACATAGAGGAGAGCAACTTATGACAACAATTAAAGATGTAGCTCAACTGGCTGGCGTATCTGTTGCCACCGTATCCAGAGTCATTAATGATAGAGGTTATGTTCATGCCGACACACGCAAGAAAGTGGAAGATGCTGTGAAGGCGCTTAATTTTTCGCCAAATGAAGTGGCCCGCTCATTATATAAGCGCAAGTCCAAACTGATTGGCCTGTTGTTGCCGGATATTACGAACCCTTATTTCCCGCAGTTGGCCCGCGGCGTAGAGGACCGGATGCAGGAGCAGGATTACAGACTGATATTTGGAAATAGTGATGAGGATGAACGGAAGGAGCAGGATTACATCCAGACGTTTATCCAGAACAATGTGGTCGGTGTGATCTCTTCAACGAACTATCCTCATTCTTCAATATATGAAAACCTGAAGATTCCCGTCGTGTTTCTGGACAGAACTTCACTGGATCGTCCATCCGTGTATGCGGATGGCAGGGAAGGTGGAAGACTAGCTGCAAGGGAGATTATCAAACGCGGCAGTCGCCGGATCACAGTTATGCAGGGACCGTCACAGATCAGACCCGCTCAGGATCGTTTTGAAGGGGCGATTGAAATCATCCGTGATGCTGGGTTAGACTACCGGGTAATCCAGACGACCTCATTTTCAATTAATGAGGCAAGTGTGTGGGCTGAAGAATTATTCAGGAAGTATGCGGATACAGACGGGGTCATTGCGAGCAATGATATCGCAGCCATGGCAGTACTGCATGAGGCATCACGGATCGGAAGAAAGGTTCCTGATGACGTACAAGTGATTGGTTTCGATGATATTCCGATGAGCAGCCTGTTATCGCCGGCATTGTCCACCATCCATCAGCCAGCATACGAGATGGGAAGAGAAGCGGCGGGATTACTTATCCAGCTTGTGGAACAAGCTGCAGTAGAGAACAAAAACATACAGTTGCCCGTAAGTTTCATCGAACGGGGCACTACGAGAAAGGTGAGATCAGATGGCTAAAATATGTGTAATTGGAAGCAGTTCGATGGATCTGGTTGTTACTTCGTCAAGACGGCCGGGAGCGGGGGAAACCGTTCTTGGCGATAGCTTCAAAACAGTTCCTGGTGGCAAAGGAGCCAATCAGGCTGTTGCCGCTGCACGATTGGGTGCAGAGGTTGCAATGATCGGCCGGGTAGGCGACGATGCTTTTGGTAAAGATATTGTAGAGAACTTTAGAGCAAATGCTGTAAATACGCAAAATGTGAAACCGGTTACACATTTAGAAAGTGGAACGGCTCATATCATTCTGGCAGAAGGTGATAATAGTATCGTAGTGGTTGAAGCGGCGAATCGGGAAGTCACTCCTGCGTATGTCGATGAAGCAGCTGAAGTGATCCGCGATGCAGATATCGTATTAATTCAGCAGGAAATTCCGGAGGAAACGGTTGTTCATGTAAGTACATTGTGTGCAGAACTCGGAACACCGCTGCTGCTTAATCCCGCTCCGGCGAGAACATTGCCCCAAGAAGTGATCGACAATGCCGCATATATCACGCCAAACGAGCATGAAGCCGAGATTTTGTTTCAGGGCATGAGTCCTGTACAGGCATTACGTCAGTATCCTAACAAGTTGTTCATTACGGAGGGCAGTAAAGGTGTACGGTACTTTGATGGCACTGACGAAATTCTAGTCCCAACTTATAAAGTTGAGGCTGTTGATACTACGGGGGCAGGGGATACGTTCAACGCCGCATTTGCAGTTGCTTTGGCTGAAGGAAAAGCGTTACAAGAGAGTATACGCTTCGCCAATCGGGCTGCATCGTTGTCCGTCACCAAGTTCGGAGCGCAGGGTGGCATGCCGACGCGTGATGAAGTAGAGGAGAGCTTGTAATGAAAAGAAATGGCATGTTGAATAGTCACATTTCCAAGATTTTGTCGGATCTGGGCCATACGGACATGATTGCGATTGCGGATGCAGGTCTGCCGGTACCGGACGGGGTACTCAAAATTGATCTGGCCCTCAAACTGGGAACACCAAGTTTTCGCGAAGTGGTGGAAGCGATCGCTGAAGATATGGTCATTGAGAAAGTCATTGTGGCTGAAGAGATTTGCGAAGGCAATCCCGTAGCCATGCAATTCATCACAGAGAAATTCGGGGTAGAAGCAATCGATGCTTCCGTCAGCCACGAACAATTCAAAGCATTAACACGGCAGGTGAAAGCTGTTATCCGCACAGGTGAAGCCACACCTTATGCCAATTGCATTTTACAATCGGGAGTCCATTTCGGTTAAAGGGAGGTTGCGTAATGCACATTCAGATGCAAGACATTTATAAAGCGTTTGGAACGAATCAGGTGCTGAGCGGAGTGGATTTTGAACTAAAGGATGGTGAAGTTCATGCCCTGATGGGGGAGAATGGAGCCGGCAAATCCACACTGATGAACATCCTGATTGGTCTTCATCAGCGTGATCAGGGAACCATCACCATAGACGGAGAAGAAAACTATTTTGCAAGTCCGAAGGAAGCCGAGAAACTGGGTATCACATTCATACATCAGGAACTGAATGTATGGCCTGAAATGACGGTGCTGGATAATCTCTTTATTGGTAAGGAAATGACATCATCATTCGGATTGCTCAACACAAGACAAATGAAAGCGCTTGCCAAAGAACAGTTCGCCAAGCTTTCCGTAGACATACCACTGGAACGTCCTGCGGGAGAGTGCTCTGTCGGGCAGCAACAGATGATCGAGATTGCCAAAGCGCTAATGACAGATGCCAAGGTCATCATTATGGACGAGCCAACAGCAGCACTTACGGAGCGTGAGATCCAGAAGCTGTTTGGTGTAATCAGCTCGCTGAAGAAGGAAGGCGTATCCATCGTCTATATTTCTCACCGAATGGAGGAGATATTCACGATCTGTGACCGGATTACCATCATGCGTGACGGAAGAACGGTAGACACACAAGCTATTCCGCAGACAAGCTTTGATGAAGTGGTGCGGAAAATGGTAGGTCGTGAACTTACCGAGCGTTATCCTGTCCGGAATCCTTCTTATGGTGAAGTTGTCCTCGAAGTAAGGAATGCAAGTAGCAAAGGTCTATTCGAGAATATTAACTTCACCGTGAGAGCGGGGGAAATACTCGGTTTCTCAGGACTCATGGGTTCTGGACGAACAGAGATCATGAGAACCATCTTTGGTTTGGATACGTTGGATAGCGGTGAAATCTTCATCCGCGGCAAAAAAGCGAACATTCGTAAACCGGCAGATGCAGTGAAACATGGAATCGGGTTTATTACAGAAGACCGCAAGGATGAAGGGCTGGTATTAGACTTCTCTATTCGCGAGAATATGGCGTTGCCAAATCTGTTCAGTTTCTCAAGCAAAGGTTTCATCTCAACTTCAAAAGAACAAGACTTCGTAGATACACTGATCAAACGTCTACAGATCAAAACGCAATCCTCCGAGACGGCGGCAAGGAATCTATCCGGGGGTAACCAGCAGAAGGTGGTTATCGCGAAATGGGTTGGTATCGGACCAAGCGTACTTATCCTGGATGAACCTACCCGCGGAGTGGATGTCGGGGCGAAGCGCGAAATCTATGAATTGATGAATGAACTGACTGACCGCGGCGTTGCAATCATCATGGTATCGTCGGAGCTGCCTGAAGTGCTTGGCATGAGCGACCGGATCGCGGTTGTGCATGAGGGACACATCAGTGGCGAGGTTGCAAGGGAAGTAGCAACACAAGAACACATTATGACATTGGCCACAGGGGGACAGTGATATGACAACAATGCAGGAAAACAAAACGGCTAAAAGCGGATTCCGTTTCTCAAACGTGATACAAAAATTGGGACCGCTGCTTGGCTTAATCATTCTTATTCTCATCGTATCGGTGTTGAATCCAAGTTTCTTGGAACCGCTCAATATCTTGAATTTATTGCGTCAAGTCTCGATTAATGCGCTGATTGCCTTTGGTATGACGTTTGTTATCCTGACGGGTGGAATTGATCTGTCGGTCGGCTCAATCCTGGCTTTATCCAGTGCTTTTGTAGCAAATATGATGTTGTCTGGTCTCGATCCGATCTTGTCCATCATTATTGGTGTAGCACTTGGTGGTGTCATGGGTATGGTGAACGGACTAATGATTACCAAAGGTAAAATGGCTCCGTTTATCGCTACATTGGCAACCATGACGATATTCAGAGGACTGACATTGGTGTACACCAATGGTAATCCAATTACAGGACTCGGGGATAACCTGTTGTTCCAACTATTTGGCCGCGGTTACCTGCTGGGAATTCCGGTACCTGCAATCACGATGCTGATTACCTTCATGATTCTGTGGATTGTTTTGCATAAAACGGCTTTTGGTCGTAAAACGTATGCCATCGGCGGTAATGAGAAAGCTTCCATTATCTCGGGTATCAAAGTTAATCGCGTGAAAATTATGATCTACTCCCTGACAGGTATGCTCGCTGCTCTGGCAGGTGCAATTCTGACATCGCGTTTGAATTCAGCGCAACCAACGGCAGGTACATCCTACGAGCTGGATGCGATCGCAGCAGTTGTATTGGGTGGTACAAGTCTTGCTGGAGGACGCGGACGCATCGTTGGTACACTGATCGGTGTTCTGATTATCGGCGTGTTGAATAATGGATTGAACTTGCTTGAAGTAAACTCATTTTATCAAATGGTTGTAAAAGGTATCGTCATTGCCATTGCCGTCCTGCTGGACCGCAAGAAAACAGCATAAGGAGAGAAGCGAATATGAAAAAGTGGACTGTAACACTCATAAGTATGCTGATGATCATCGTTCTGGCCGGGTGCTCTCTGGAGCCACCGGAATGGGCGAAACCTAACCCAAACAAAAGTAACGGACAGAAGAAAATAGGTTTGTCGATATCTACACTAAACAATCCATTCTTTGTATCACTGAAGGACGGGGTAATGGCTGAAGCCAAAAAACAGGGAATACAGGTCATCGTGGTGGATGCGCAGAACGATTCGGCCAAACAAACCAATGATGTGGATGATCTCATTCAGCAAGGTGTTAGTGCACTTCTGATTAACCCCGCGGACTCTGCAGCGATCTCCACAGCGGTTCAATCCGCTAATAGTGTGGGCATTCCTGTGATCACGCTGGATCGCTCCGCAGATAAAGGCGAAGTGGCGGCACTAGTGGCATCGGATAACGTTAAAGGTGGACGCATGGCAGCTGAATATTTTGTGGAACAACTGGGTGAGGGAGCAAAAGTCATTGAACTTGAAGGTGTGCCTGGTGCTTCCGCAACAAGAGAACGGGGTAAAGGTTTCCATGAAGTGGCTGACAAGCAACTTGATGTGGTTTCCAAACAATCTGCTGATTTCGATCGGTCCAAAGGATTAAATGTCATGGAGAACTTGCTACAGGGTAATCCTGACGTGCAAGCGGTATTTGCCCATAATGACGAGATGGCACTTGGTGCAATTGAAGCGATTCAAAGCTCAGGTAAAGACATTCCGGTCATCGGATTCGATGGCAATGATGATGCAATCAAATCCATTCAGGATGGGAAATTGACAGCAACAGTCGCTCAGCAGCCTATACTGATTGGCCAATTGGCGCTGCAAGCAGCTCTGGATGTGCTCAGTGGCAAGCAGGTGGAGTCATCGATCCCCGCTGAATTGAAGCTGGTAACCAAGGAAAATGTGAATGAGTAAATCATCATAAAACATGTATCTTCTTGGACATGAACATAGAACTATACTAAGCCGCTAATTTAGCGGCTTTTTTCATTTTGGAAGAAGCGTGCGGGGATCACATCAATCAGATTATTGACTTTTTAAAAGCATATTAAAGGAACCCCAATTGAATTAATGTCTACTTTGTCGTTTTGGACTGTTCCAAAATAGCATTTTTGGATATGTATATCCAATCCATGCGTTGCTATACTAGCATGACGTTCCACACAGTCTTCACAATACATAAGGAGGAGCTAATCTCATTGATTCATTCCTGTTCGGAATAGAAAGAAGGTGGCTGACATGAAACATCTAGTAGAAGAAAATCTTCAAGCTGTAAGACAGCAAATGGCATTGGCCTGCCAGGCTTCAGGTCGCAACATAGAGGACATCAAGTTGTTGCTCGCGACCAAAACGGTACCGCTAGAGAAATTACAAATAGCTATTCAAGCAGGTGAGGTCTTGTTTGGAGAAAACAAAGCTCAAGAACTCCGAGACAAATTCCCACTCATGGAACAAAGCAAGCAGGTGGAATGGCATTTTATCGGACATCTGCAAACAAATAAAGTAAAGGACGTAGTTAAATATGTTACTCTCATCCATTCCGTAGATCGTCTGAAACTGGGTCAAGCGTTACATAACCAGCTTCTCAAAGAGAATAAGACCTTAGACATTCTTGTGCAAATTAATACGTCCTACGAAGAAAGTAAATTTGGTGCCTCTCCAGAAACAGCCGTTGAGCTTGTAGAACAGTTGTCTCAATTCGAGACATTAAACGTGAAAGGTCTAATGACGATTGGAAAACTGAATGCGACAAACGAAGAAACACGACATTGTTTTCGATTGTTAAACCAGATCCGTACACAGATTAAAGAGAAAAATATTCCACGCGTAGAAATGGATATTTTATCGATGGGTATGTCTGGTGACTTCCAAGTCGCCATTGAAGAAGGAGCTACAATGATACGTGTAGGGACAAGTGTATTTGGTCAACGCTATTTACCGGACGAGTATTACTGGAATGAAAACACACGCATCGATGATTAAGTGAGAGGTAGTGTTAAATATGAAGACAGCATCCCCTTCGTTACGCGGCCGTGATTTGATATCTCCGGTGATCGCCGCTTTAATATCCGTAATTGTTAATTACGGGGGTACGTTTATCCTTGTTTTTCAAGCTGCAAAAGTGGCTGGTTTAAGCCCGGAAATGACCGCTTCCTGGATTTGGTCCATCTCGATTGGGGTAGGCGTAACGGGAATTTGGCTCAGTTATCGATATAAGGAACCGATTATTACAGCCTGGTCTACACCGGGTGTGGCGTTTCTCGTTTCAGCATTATCGGTAACTCCTTATCCAGAAGCTATTGGCGCTTACATGATTTCAGCAGTCGGATTTATTATTTTAGGTTTGTCAGGCATGTTTGAACGTTTCGTTCGACTTATTCCCCCAGGCATCGCTTCCGGATTGTTAGCTGGTATTTTACTACAGTTTGGTATTTCGGCCTTTGGAGGGGCGAAGGTAGATCCTTTGCTTGTGATTGTACTGTTTGCAGGCTATATCGTGCTAAGAAGGTTTACTTCCCGTTACGCCATTGTTGGCATATTGGCAATCGGTTTGATTTATTTGATATGCATGGGGAAAACAGACTTCAGTACAATCCAATTGGCTGTAGCATCGCCTGTATTTGTTGTTCCAGCGTTTTCGTTAAACGCCTTACTTGGCGTTGCCTTACCGCTGTTCATTATTACCTTGACGGGGCAGTATATGCCCGGAATGCTTGTTCTGCGTAATGATGGATTCAAGACAAGTGCCAATCCTATTTTAGCTGTAACAGGTTTGGGTTCGCTTCTTGCAGCCCCATTCGGATCACATGCTTTTAATGTGGCAGCTATTACAGCAGCGATTTGTACAGGAAAGGATGCACATGAGGATTCAACCAAACGTTATATTGCAGGTATTGCTTGTGGTGTTTTTTATATTTTTGTCGGCATTTTTGGCGTAACATTGGCTGCTCTGTTTTTGATTCTTCCTGCTACCTTTATTGCAACATTAGCGGGATTAGCCTTACTTGGAACGATCGGTGGCAGTCTTGCCAATGCATTAACGGACCCTAAGGGACGTGAAACTGCATTGATTACGTTTTTGGCGACAGCAGCGAATGTGACTTTGCTTGGTGTGGGTGGTGCATTTTGGGGACTGTTTGCAGGAATGATGGCACATCTACTGATGAATAGTAAATTTCCCAAAAAACAACTTGGAACGAATAAATAACCGTAATATGGAGAGGAAGATGTTCATGAAACATTTGGAGAAGCAAGATAAAGTAATAGGAATGGCTGTCCAGCAAGAGCTTGGAAGGCAGCGGGATAAGATAGAACTGATTGCATCAGAGAATTTTGTAAGTCAAGCTGTGATGGAAGCAACAGGTTCGGTATTGACCAATAAATATGCGGAGGGGTATCCGGGCAGAAGATATTATGGCGGGTGTGAGCATGTCGATACAGTCGAAGAGATAGCAAATAGCCGCCTTAAAGCACTTTTTGGCGCTGAACATACGAATGTGCAGCCTCACTCCGGTTCTCAGGCCAACATGGCAGTATATTTTGCCTCGGTTGAGATTGGGGACACAATACTTGGCATGAATCTATCCCAGGGTGGTCATCTAACACACGGAAGTACTGTTAATTTTTCAGGTAGGTTTTACAATTTTGTTTCATATGGTGTCGATGCACAGACGGGCCGCATTGACTTTGACGAAGTACGTAAACTTGCTTATAAGTATCGTCCACGCATGATTGTTGCAGGTGGAAGTGCATACCCGCGGACCATTGAGTTTGAATTATTTGCCCAGATTGCCGCCGAAGTGGGAGCTCTTTTCTTTGTAGATATGGCGCATATAGCAGGAATTGTTGCGGCAGGTTTGCATCCTAACCCGGTACCACATGCCCATTTTGTTTCAACCACCACACACAAGACCTTACGAGGACCACGAGGGGGAGCCATTTTGTGCCGGGAGTCCTGGGCAAAGGCGATAGACAAAGCTGTATTCCCGGGGACTCAGGGCGGGCCATTCATGCACGTTATCGCGGGGAAAGCGGTGGCATTAGGCGAGGCATTGCAAACCGAGTTCACAACATATATTGAAGGTGTTCTGAATAACGCCAACGTATTGGCAGAAACTTTAATGAATGAAGGACTTACCCTTGTATCGGGAGGAACAGATAATCATATCGTGTTGGTTGACTTACGGACTATGGGCCTTACAGGCAAAGAAGCCGAAGCTTTACTGGATGAAGTAGGGATTACGGCGAATAAAAATGCAATTCCTCACGATACGGCAAGTCCTTTGGTTACAAGCGGTATTCGTTTTGGAACTCCGGCTATGACTTCAAGAGGGCTTGGAGCCAGGGAAATGAAAGAAATTGCTCAGCTGATAGGGCTTGCTTTTAAAAATCCAAAGAACTCGGATGTGAAAAATCAAATATTAGGTAGTGTCCGTGAAATCACTTCGCAATTTCCTCTATATGAAGGGCTTAAATAGCTCAACAGCAGACACAAATAGAGCCTGCAATTGTTCCTAATGGATAACAATTGCAGGCTCGTAATGTGCTTGTTTATATTGAAACTTAAGACAGCCCTAGTAGGCTATACCTACACGAGACTGTACATACTCATCAGACATTAATTGCTGATAAGCAAACTCCGCAGTATCGATTACAGATATAGAAGTTCCACCGTCAGGCAAATAGTCGCGTTCAACCCGGTACTTACCAAGAGATTCTCCATCAAATAAGTAGGTAGGACACACGATGGTCCATTCTAACTCTGAAGCCTTCAGAATGTTGTACATCTCCAGATGCTCTTCAGCTGCTCGCGTGGACTTACGTTTGGACTCAGGGGATTGAAAACGAAGCAAGCCAGGATCCGTTCGACTTTCCAATATTCCTGCTGTACCAATGGTAATGATTCTTTTGATACGCTCCTGAGCCATAACCTCAACAATATGTCCCATGGATTGCGATAATGTAGTTGTTCCATCGGTACTTAAGGAACTAACAACGAGATCCACACCCTGTATGGCGTGATGAATATCTTCTTTGACTAAAGCGTTTCCTTGATGTAGAACGAAATTGTCATCGTTGATTTGTACCTTTTCCGGGCTTCTAACCAGTGCAGTTACATGATGATTGGAACGTAGGGCATGAGAGACGAAATGACTTCCAACTCGTCCGGTGGCCCCTAACACTAAAATTTTCATTACAAAAAACATCCTTTCGAATCCGATTGGAGAGCATGTCTCCATCATAATACAATCTTTGCAAGTCGATGTATGCCTTCCTCAATCTGCTCCTCATCCACTTTCGCAAAACCTAATATCCATCCTTTTCGATGACTCTCCAAGCAATATTTACTAAGCGGATACACGCGTACACCTTGATCAAGGGCAGCATTTGTCAGCGCTTCTTCGTCAAATGACGTTTCAGATTCTAGAAGCATATGTAATCCCGTTTCCACACCACTTAATGTAAATCGTGAGCCTAACCCAGAAGCAACAATGGCTTTGGTCATAACTTCGTGTCTGCGTCGATATATGTTCCGAACTCTTCTCATATGGCGCATAAAATGACCACGCTCAATAAAATGAGTTAGCGTTAATTGTTCCATAATCGGCAGATGACGATAGGTTAATTCATGGACTTGGGTAAGGCGATCGATGGCTATTTTGGGGCCGATGATAGCGGATAGTCGAATGCCAGGTGCAACCATTTTGGAAAAACTCATCATATAAAGCGTATTCTGAGGTTGCTGACTAAATATAGTTGGAAGTGGATCTCCACGGTACCTAAATTCGCTATCGTAGTCATCCTCAACAATCCAATATCGATGATGAGCTGCCAAGTGCATCAATTGTTGCCTGCGTGGCTCCGACATAATAACACCAACGGCGCATTGATGAGAAGGTGTGACAAATACGAGTTTCGTCTGTGGGTGAATATGATCTACACATAATCCATACTCATCAACCGGAACGGGATCGACTTGCATCCGGCGGTATTTCATCGCCATCCAAGCGGCAGGGAAGCCGGGATCTTCAACCGAAACTCTGTCTCCCTCACTTAAGAGAGCCTGGGCAATTAAATCAATGCTATGTTGTGCACCTGAGGTTAACAAGATTTGATCAACATCGATATGAATGCCTCGTTCAAGTGACAAGTAACGTTGAATCTGCTCTCTTAACGCCAATAACCCTCTGGCATCGCCATAAGCCCAAAGATCTAGATTGGGTTCAGTAGAAGCTTGTAAAAAGGATTGCCTCCAGGCTTTTGTGAAACTTTCATCCAGATAAGGCTCGTGGGGATTAAAATCAATTTCTATTTTGCGATTGTCTCTATTGCCAAACCAACTATGCAGATGACCAATCGATTCGTTTAGTGTAGGCAGATCGGGCGGAATAGGCCCTTGCATCGTGATGCCTTCTGATGAACGAGGTGCATATGTCCAATCACTAACCCTTGTTCCGGCCCGACGGGAAGTTACCGTATACCCTCGGCTGAATAATTCCTCGTACACAATCTGTATGGTTGAGCGTGAAACACCAATTAATTGAGCAAGTTCACGTGATGGAAGCAGCAATTCGCCTGGTTGCCATTTCCCGGTTGTGATATTATGAATCGCTTGATCCAAAAGTTGCTGCCAGATCGGGCGTTGGTCATTCCGATTAACTTTTAGCATTGCTTCAACTCCATTACTCATGCTGAATTATGGACTGCATTTATTTATGAACTTAGCCATTTTATTGGCACTCCATTGATTGATATACCATTATAGCAAAAGTTTAATTTGCAAACAAAACAAAGCTGGACTAAAGCGATTTTTACCGTGTGTCTAACTTATTTCGGTCGGTCCTGCTTGGTTCATACTCGATTCATATTCAAGCCACAGACAGTTCATCTTCTTCGGTTACACTACGGGAGTACAAACACAGAGATTCCCAATCCATAGACTAGACAGGAGAAGATGAGATTGACACGAAAGAAACGAACGTCTATCGCCGCCATAACTTTGGTGTTTGCAATGATGTCCCCAATGTCGGCCATGGCCACACCCGCTAGCAGTAACGGTAGTAGCTCTACGTATGATCTAACTAAAAAGGCAGTAAGTGCAAAGGCCAAGGTACTCACTGAATCATACGCTACGACAAGTGTGCAGTACGCACTGATGGATGAGGGTGAGATTGTGATCTCCGGTCAGGCAGGCAAAAGCGACCTGAAAAACAACATCCCGCTTTCTTCAGATACCATGTATGGTATTGGTTCAACCAGCAAAATGATGCTCACAACCGCCGTAATGAAGCTAGTGGACCAGGGCAAGATCAATCTTGATGAGCCTGTCGTGAAGTATATTCCGGACTTTAAAATGAAAGACAAGCGTTACCAACAGATTACACCACGCATGTTACTGAATCATTCATCCGGACTTCTAGGAACGTCAAGTAACAGTGCAATACTGTTTGGAGATAATGATACCTATGCACATGATACGTTACTGGAACAATTGGCGACGCAACATCTGAAGGCCGATCCTGGCGCATACTCGGTGTATAGTAATGACGGTTTTACATTAGCTGAGATTCTGGTTGAGCGGGTCAGCGGCATGGACTTCACAACTTTCATGCACCGGTACATAACTGAACCCCTTGGTATGGAGCATACCAAAACACCGCAGGATATTGTGGACTTTAGCCAGATGGCAGCAACATATGCCCCTTCGCATGAGGAGCAACTCCCATTAGAGACTACAAATATGATTGCCTCGGGAGGCATCTATTCTACCGCTGAAGATCTGGTTCAGTTCTCGAAAATCTTTACAGGTGAGGTTGAAGGTGTTCTTTCGGAGGAATCCGTAGAGGCCATGGAGCAAGAAGAATACAAGAGAGGCATGTGGCCAGAAGAAGGCGATTCTTCTATTGGTTACGGCTTAGGCTGGGACAGCGTGAACCTGTTTCCTTTTAATGATTACGGCATCCAGGCAGTAAGCAAAGGTGGCAATACAATTACCTATCATTCCTCATTGATTGTACTTCCGGAGTACAATATGGCTGCTGCCGTAACCTCTTCGGGTGGTCATAGTTCAACGGATCAATTGCTGGCAACTGAGCTGTTGCTTAGTGCGCTTGAGGAGAAGAATATCATTCCAGAGCGTAAACCGGAGAAGTCACATGATGCACCGGTGAAAACAACCATGCCGAAGGAACTTACACAGCACACAGGCATGTACGCGGGTGGGGCAAACATGTTAATGAAGATGGACGTAAAAGATGATGGGCAATTAACGCTATCTAATCTGTCGACTCCTAACAGTCCTGATCAGACCTATACGTACACCCCTGATGGCTCATTTGTTAATGATGCGGCTACGGAAAAGCTGAAGTTCGTTCAGGAAGTCAACGGGAACACATATTTGTGGTCTCGCTCGTATCAGTCTGTTCCTGGGCTTGGGCAAGTTGCTTCCTCTGAATATAAGGCAGAAAAGCTTGAAACCAATGAATTGTCGGAAGAAGTAAAGGCCGCATGGCAGAAACGGGTAGGCAAAGCCTACGTGTTGGTCAATGAAAAATACACATCAACACTGTACAACACAGCCATGCCGATGATTCCCATTCATACTTTTAACGAGCTGCCTGGTTATATCTACACCAACAAAATTATCGGAGCTAACCAAGCTGTGAACCAATTGCAAATTCCTGGATTAGCGGGCCGTGACACGATGGAGTTTAATTTCTATGAGGAAAATGGCGTGGAATACGTTACAGCTGGAGGCAACGTTTATGCTGCTCAAGATATTATAAAACCGATCTATGCGGGGAAACAATCAAAAACAACCATTCAAGCGAATGGTCATGCCACATGGTATTCGATTCCAGCATCAGCTGCAGGTAAAGAAATGAAGGTCAAGATGTCTGCAAACAGCGCATTTGCTGTATATAACCAAGCTGGCATAGGCATTAATCATACAGTGGTCAGTGGACAAAACGAAATTGTGTTGCCTGAGAACGGAACTATTGTATTCGCGGGTGAAGCTGGTTCGAAGTTCGAGATTGTATTGACAACCAGAGCAAATTAATAGATTATAAAAAACTGTACAATAAAAAGTCGCGGAAATCGCGGCTTTTTTTGAGTTTTAAATTTTAAATAATACGTTTTAAAGTAAATGTACCTTTTTTCCGATTCACAATGTAATATTGGGTTTCGCGAAGCTTACCTAAAGGGTAAGTATTAAAAGGACTTTTACTGGTTGGAAAAAAATGATGGAGGAAAATGTTGCAAGTGGAAAGGCAAAGCATTGATTGTTAATATACAGTAAATAATAACAATCAAATGGGCAGAAGATCGACAATAAGCATAACCGTAATACCGATTCCAAAGAAAATAATGATTATTCGGACAATACCGAGACGGGGAGGACACATGAAAACAACGAAGATCTCATTTTTTATACTTTCACTGATGCTGCTCCTGGTGAGCGGTCTATCGGGATGGGTAGGGAACGCTGCTGCAGCGTCCGATTCCGGTAAAACCTATGTTATCGGAACTGATGTCACATTTGCTCCATTCGAATATGAAGATGAGAATGGTGATTTTGTTGGTATCGACATGGATTTGCTGGATGCCATCGCCAAAGATCAAAATTTCAAGTATCAAATCAAATCCCTGGGATTTAACGCAGCTGTACAGGCACTTGAGGCGAATCAAGTCGATGGTGTAATCGCAGGGATGAGTATTACGGATGAGCGAAAAGCAAAATTTGATTTTTCAGAGCCATATTATGATTCAGGCGTTGTTATGGGGATTAGTTCCAATAATGATACCATTAAAAGTTACGAAGATCTTCGTGGTAAAAAGGTCGCTGTAAAAACGGGAACAGAAGGGTACAGCTTTGCTGAGTCCATCGCCTCAAAATATGGCTTTACCGTTGTTCCATTCGATGAATCATATCAAATGTATGATGATGTAAAGACCGGTAATTCGGTGGCCTGTTTTGAAGATGAACCCGTTCTAAGATATGGGGTAAAGCAGAATAATGGTTTGAAAATCGTTACCGCCAAAGAAGACGGGGCTTCCTACGGATTTGCGGTAAGTAAGGGTAAAAATCAGGAACTTCTGGAGATGTTCAATGCTGGTCTTGTGAATATCAAAGCAAACGGTGAGTACAAGCGCATTATCGAAGAATATGTTGGAGAGAATTCCCAAGTCGCAAATCTGGGGCGTTGGGAGTTAATACAGAAATCTCTTCCTGCACTTTTTAAAGGTCTGGGAAAAACACTTTTATACACGATTGTATCCCTGTTCTTCGCGTTTATCATCGGTCTGATTTTCGGATTCATGAAGGTGGGACAGAACAAATTCCTTCGAGTTGTTGCCACCGTATTTGTGGATATCTTCCGCGGTATTCCGCTGATTGTCCTGGCATTCTTTATCTATTTCGGGATTCCACAGGCGATGGGCTTCACGATGCCATTGTTCCTGGCGGCTATTCTGACACTTAGTCTGAATGCAGGGGCGTACGTAACCGAGATTATCCGAGGCGGGATTCAATCGATTGATCGTGGTCAGATGGAAGCTGCCCGTTCATTGGGCATTCCTTATCGCAAAGCGATGATAAAGATCGTTATTCCGCAGGCAGTGCGGGTTATGATTCCGTCCTTCATTAACCAGATGGTTATCACGTTGAAGGATACGTCAATCTTATCCGTTATTGGTCTCGTAGAGTTGACACAATCGGGTAAAATTGTTATTGCAAGAACGTTCTCCTCTTTTGACATATGGTTAACGGTTGCGGTTATGTACCTGATTGTCATTATCACATTGACCAAAATTGCTGATTATCTGGAGGTGAAGGTTCGTCGTGGCTAAAATAAAAGTTGAAGGTTTGAAGAAAAGTTTCGGCTCGAATCAGGTCCTCAAGGGAATTGATGTGGCGGTCAACGAAGGAGAAGTTGTCTGTGTCATCGGGCCTTCCGGTTCGGGAAAAAGTACCTTCTTGCGCTGCATTAACCAATTAGATGTGATTACGGCAGGCCGGGTTATTGTGGATGATCAGGATCTGAATGACCCTAAAACGAACCTGAACAAAGCTCGCGAAAATATTGGCATGGTATTTCAACATTTTAACTTGTTCCCTCATTTTAGTGTACTTAAAAACATCATGTTTGCGCCCAGAGAACTCGGGATATTAAATGCACAGCAGGCGCGTGATACAGCACTCAAATTACTTGAGCGTGTGGGCTTGTCTGATAAAGCAGATAGCTTCCCAACACAATTGTCAGGTGGACAAAAGCAACGGGTTGCTATCGCTCGTGCGCTTGCTATGAATCCGGATGTTATGTTATTTGATGAACCGACGTCGGCGCTTGACCCTGAGATGGTAGGAGAAGTCCTCGGTGTTATGAAGGACCTCGCGAGCGAAGGCATGACGATGATGATTGTTACCCATGAGATGGGTTTTGCTCGTGAAGTAGCTGATCGTGTGATCTTCATGGACGGTGGTTATATTGTTGAGCAGGGCACTCCTGAAGAGATATTTGGAAATCCGAAGAATGAGCGGACGATCAGCTTTTTGGAGAAGGTACTCTAGCACTGAATCAAACAATTGATACAGGTAATACATTGAAAGTCGCTATTTAAGCGGCTTTTTTTGTTATATTTGTGAGGTGATTTAATAGAAAGACGGATCAAACTAAGCCAAGAAAGAGAGGTCAGTACTCTATGGAAAACGTGTCACAAGAAGATCAACTGCAATCCATCAAAGCCTTTCAATCAACGATCCGCAAATCGGAAAATGCCTTAGTGAATATGACTGAGAAAAGGAATAACACGACATTGTTACAGAAACGTCTCCAAGCTTTATACATCGGCCTAGCAGTACTGGAAAAACACTGGAATCAAAAAGCTCATTCATACACCAAGGAAGATATAACAGAAGCCCGCCTTGTCTTGATGGGATTGTTTCCATCCCTTGAGAACATGTATGCCAAGTCCAAAGAAGGTAGCCCGCAAAAGACTCTTCTGGAAAGAAGGATTAAAGCATTTCATCTGGCCGTTCAAGCCATGGATACATACTGATGAAATGAGAGAGAGGTCTGTCTAATGAACGACAGACCTCTCTTTTTCTTTTGCAAGCTTAGGAAAACCGATAGAGACGCACACCGTGCACAGGTACAGTAGTAACTAAGGAATTCTCTGTTAATTGAGCTGCTTCTTGGCTCCACAATTCGGTACCTTCGGTAATGCCGAACAGTCCGACCTCATCAATGGACAGATCCACAGGTAGAGCATTCTCGCCGATGTTGAACACAGCGACGTAAGAGGAACCATCCGTATGCTGGGCAGTCCACACAATAAGATCTTCTTTGCGTAAGGCTTCTCTGGCTCCGTAACTCTCGCGATGCATTCGCAGAACCTCACGATTAGTTAGCAGGGATAGTGTCCAGTCATCGTTATCTCGCAGTTCACCACCAAAGATGAGCGGGGAACGGAAGATGCTCCACAGTGACATCATCGTCAATTGCTCGTCAGGCGTGAACCGAGTCCAGCGATCTGCTCCACCACCGTCTACAGAACGGATACCGATATGACCCAAAGGCAACATATCACAGTCTGGCCAGCAGCCTGCTTTGGGAACGCTCTGCCACGTCCGGCAGCGGTCGAACATATCCAATAACAGTGGCCAGAGGTCCCAGAAGTCGTCCGTGACACGCCACATGTTGGCATGATCAGCCAAGAATTCTGAGTATTCTACTGGAGCAGGGCCAGGAGAGAGACTTAGTACCATGGGCCGACCGGAGCGCTCAATCGCTTTGGATATCATTTCGATCTCAGGTTGATGGGTGTCATAGAGCCTTGAAGCAGCAATATCGTCAACCTTCACCAAGTCAACGCCCCATTGTGCATACAGTTCAAAAAGCGAATCGTAGTAGGCTTGTGCGCCTTCTTTTGAGCTATCAACACCATACATATCTGTATTCCACGGACAGATGGAGTTCGGATGAGCAATATCGTTCGCAGTGGCGGTTGTACCCAGAATCGGAGTAGCCGCATGTGCAGCTTGACGTGGAATACCGCGCATGATGTGAATGCCGAATTGCAGCCCCAGACTATGAACGTAGTCGGCTAATGGCTTGAATCCCTGTCCACCTGCAGCGGAGGGAAACCGATTCTCGGCAGGCATAAGCCGCGAATATTCATCCATGATGAGTGGAACGAACGGACGATATTGCGAAGAATTGGCCAAAGGCTCGTACCATTGAATGTCCACCGTAATATAGCTCCAGCCGAAGTCTTTAAGATGTTCTGCCATGTACTCGGCGTTGCCACGAACTTCGTCTTCCGTAACGGCTGCGCCGTAACAATCCCAGCTGTTCCAGCCAAGCGGTGGAGTTGATGCTGTAAGTGTATGATTCATGGGAATGCTCCTTTATGGATTAATTATTGCTCTCGCTCAATTCATCATAATAAAGGATTTTATTAATATCTACAGTAATGTTGAGTGTCGAATAGCAAAATATTGCGGTTAGTCGAAAAACAATTTACGGTACACAAGGCTTTCTCCGCCACTGCGAAATTCACCTGGCGTAACGCCTGTTATGCTGCGAAAGGCTTTGATAAAATAACTTCCGCTGGAATACCCGACTTGCTCGGCGATGACTTCAATGCTAAGAGAAGTTCCGCGCAGCAGTTCCATTGCTTTCTCGGTACGTACACGGGTTAGATAAGCACCAGGCGTCAAGCCCGTACTGGAGGAAAAGCGACGTATAAAGTGATATTTGGAAAGGGAAACATGCTCCGCTAGGTGATCGATACTGATCATCTTGGAGTAGTTGTTTTCTATGTATTCAACGGCTATTTGAATGTTTTCAGACCAATTCTCCCTGTTGTGCAATGTTGTTTTCTGCAATCGAGTCAATTCTGTCATGAACTGATATACGCTGGATGATGCGATCAGAGGATCAGTGATTCTGCCTGCCGCCGCATCAGTCACGATCATCCGCAACAGTCGGATGGGTGTACAATCAGCGGGAAGATAGGGAACTTCTCCCGCTTCACGAAGAAATTTTCTCCAATGGGGCAGAATAAGAGTGGGCCTGAACAGCAGGAACAGAAACTCCCAAGGTTCTTTTGATGCTGAATGGTAGTAATAGCGATGTTGCCCTGGAATTTCTGCCAAAAAAGCTTGTCCTGCGGTAACATGATGAATGCGATTATTCGACTCAAACACACCTTCACCCGAGATTGTATATTGGAATAACAGGAGAGGCCCGTCCGAACGTTCGAGTCCATCCCAATGATAAGAAGGATCGGTTATTGAATCACACCCAGCCGCATACAGTACACACAGTTGGAGCTCCTTGTCTTCCGCAAATCGAAACCCATAGGTTCCTTTAGGGATATTCATGTCAGCTCTCCTTGTTGCCCTGAATTTTTACTGCGCTCCGCGAATGAAAATATCTACTAGCTTTTGGCCCAATGAAAGATTGGAACCATATTTATGCAGGTTATCTTCCCGGTTACCCATTAACATCAATGTCGAGAAAGTCTCTGCGAGGAAAAATGGATCGTCCGTTCGCAGTCTGTTTTCATCCATTGCCCGTTGGAAATGGGAGGCTAACACTTCGTGAATCTGATGCTCCGCGTTGCGTATATCCTGAATTTGAGCTGGTTCAAGAAAAGGCTCAGCTTCTCTGAGCATGGTTTCAATCTCCGCATGTGGATTGCCCAGTCTGGCCTCTGCCAATCGCACAAGCCCCGACTCCAGATTCTCGGCCTGATCAAGGATATGCGAGGTTAAACGGCTCACATTGTGTAACATCGTTGTAAAGGCAACCTTAAAAAGCTCTGGTTTGCTGGTGAAATGATAATAAATGGTTGGTTTTGATACACTACATGTTTTGCCAATCTGCTGAAGCGTGACTGTTTCGTAGCCATACTCCATGAATAACTGTGAAGCAGTTTGAATAATGGTTTGCTGAATTGAGATATCGTCGTTTCCATGTTTGGGTCTTCCAGGCAATCGTTTGGGTGATTTTTCTGTCATTGGACTTCCCTCCATGAATATTTTATGACAAATAACGATAGTAAGCAAAATCATCTTGTAATTATACTTACCGGTAAGTATAATTATGAAGAGTTAAAAAAGGCATATCATTATCCTCATACTAAGGTGGTTTTAAGGTTGAAAACAGCACAACGTACTAACAAATGGAAGAAAATAATTATGTGGACCATCTTGTCCATTGTTATCATCGTGGCCGGCGTTTACGTATATCTCAATTCGGTTACGTATAGTCCGACTGAGCGAGCTGAAACGGCGATGACAAGTGATGCTCAGGTTATTGTCGCCAAGATTAAGGACGGTTACCGATTTGAACCCGTGGGTACAGAGATAACCAAACCGAATATTATTTTTTATCCAGGTGGTCTGGTTGAACCTGAAAGTTATTCTCCACTTGCCAGAGAAATGGCAGAACAGGGTCACCGCGTATATATCGCGAACATGCCAATAAACTTGGCGATTTTCGGTCAGAACAAGGCTGATTCCTTTATCGAGGAACATCCTGACGAAGCGTTTGTTATTGGTGGCCATTCGTTGGGAGGGTCATTTGCATCACGGTATGCTACGGAGCACAATGAGAAGTTGGAAGGAGTCTTTTTCTTGGCTTCTTATGCAGATGAAGGGGGGAGCGTTAAGAATACGGACTTGTCTATCTTACAGATTACAGGCTCGGATGACGGAGTGCTTAACTGGGAAGACTGGGAGAACTCCAAAGCAAATCTTCCGGAAGACACGACATATGTGAGTATTGAGGGTGGAAATCACGGTCAATTTGGCTCATACGGCATGCAAAAAGGAGATAATCAACCTGCCATTACGGAAGATAAGCAGTTGGAAGAGGTAGTTATAGCCCTAGAGAACTGGATGGGTAAATTAAAATAATGTATTAAATGAATGTATTGAATGGTAATGATCGTGGTACGATTAAAGTCGCTATTTTAGCGGCTTTTTTTATTGTAGAATAAAAATATTGCTTCAATGGAGCAGGGTAACAGCTTTAATTGATTGAATTTCAACTCCATAATAGGCTTACAGAATTGCTTTAATTACCACAAATCGTTAACATTAGAAGCATTGTCATCGAAATAGCACCAAAACGGAAGACAGCAAGAGCAAGAACATCAAAAGGAGAAAAGATTATGTTTTTCAGAAAATTTGCTTACACGTTAGTGATCATCCTCGCTGCATTATTGTTCTCAGGTTGTACGTCAGAGTCTTTGCGTGATCTCGGATCACCTCAAGTTTCGGAGGATATGGGATTTGATGAGGTTGCCAATTATATCTCGGAACACAATGAACTCCCACCAAATTACATTACCAAGAAAGAGGCCAGAGATCTGGGATGGGAACCAAGCGAAGGTAACCTGCGAGAAGTTGCTCCAGGAAAAAGCATCGGCGGCGACGTGTTCAGGAACCGGGAAGGATTACTCCCCAACAAAAAAGGCCGGATCTGGTACGAAGCCGATATAAATTACTCAGGAGGACGGCGCGGAAGCGACCGAATTCTATACTCGAATGACGGTCTAATCTACCAGACGACAGATCATTACAAGTCATTTGAACAGTTAAAATAAACGGAGGAAATGATATGAGCATCATTCAGATTAACGGAAACGACTTTCACAGCAAGGAAGAGCTTCATCAAATTTTGCAGAACCAGCTTGAGTTAGACGAGAGTTATGGAGGCAATTTGGACGCACTATGGGATGTCTTAACTGGGGCTGTAAGCATGCCGCTTACTTTTCAATGGATTGGCTTCGAGAAAAGTAAAGAAATTCTTGGAGAATACGCTGATCAAGTCATGGAATTGTTGCGGGAAGTTGAAGCAGAAATCCAAGGATTTACGTTAGAACTATATTATTGAAAAGTAGGTTTGGCTTTATGAGGCGATGGGCAACCATCGCTTTTTTGGTCTTCACATTTTTACTGAGACTCATGTCTAGATCATGCTATTTTCATGGCTTAATAATCAAGGTTGGGGTGATTAGACTTCCTTATACTTTAAACATGGAATAGGGTAGGCAGGATTGTAGTCGTTTACTAACGGTTGAATATGTAAGCGTATACTATCTCAAAGTGAACCATCGTAATGTCTGGATTGGTTATTACGACTAACATCATTTAGGGGGCAGAAAAATAATGAGAGCCGTATCAAAAGTGCTAGGAGCATGTCTCGTAACAAGTGTTGTGTTAGCTTCCGCCGGTTGCGGAAATGCTGGAGAGAATTCCGAATCAAATACGAGTGACCCCAACAGCCCGATCACATTTACCTTCTTCGGCGCAGATGCAAGTCCCAACTGGAACAAAATGCAGGATGCGGTAGGGAAAAAAATTACGGAAGAAACCGGTGTAAGCATTGATGCTGAATTCGATATTTCGAGCGGAGGCGGAAACGACCGTATTTCCTTGATGGCTGCAAGCGGTGATTATCCGGATTTGATTTTCCCCAAAGGTAACTTGACCAGACTCGTTGATGCCGGGGCAATGATTGATCTGACGGATCTGATCGAAGAACACGCCCCCAACTTGAAAAAGATCTACGGTGAGCACTTCAATCGGTTGAAATACAGCAATGACGATCCTTCAATCTATTGGATTCCAACGAATGGTGCGATCGATCAGGTCAGCTTTGATGCGACGAATGGTACTGCCATTCAACATCGTGTAGTCAAGGAACTCGGATATCCTGAGATCAAAACCTTAAACGATTTCGAAAATGTGCTACGTGAATATTACGAGAAACATCCGACCACAGATGAGGGGCAACCCACAATTCCGCTGACGCTTAGTGCAGATGGATGGCGGCGAATGATCACTGTTACTGATCCCGCTGTCATGTCTACTGGAGGACCTGGAGATGGTGAATATTTCATCAATCCGGATACCTACGAAGCCGTTCTGCATTACAAACGTCCCGAGGAGAAAGAATATTTCCGTTGGTTGAACAAGATGTACAATGAAGGCTTGCTGGACAAGGACAGTTTTGTTCAGAAGGATGACCAGTATAAGTCCAAAATCGCCAGTGGTCGCGTGTTATCCTTGCTTGATCCAAGCTGGGGATTCAGTGATGCGGAAAATGCTTTGAAAAGCGCAGGAAAAGATGATATGACCTACGGATTCTATCCGGTCACGCTAGATGACAGTTTTCAGCGGAAAGACTTCCAGAATATCGGCTTTGATGGTTATGGCATTGGCATAACAGTCGATTGTGAAGATCCTGTCCGTGCCATCAAATTTTTGGATTGGATGTCTTCTGAAGAAGGGCAAGTATTGAGAAACTGGGGCGTTGAAGGCGAGCAATATAATGTGGAAGACGGTGTTCGCACCATCCCGGCCGATGTACAGGAACGTAAAAACAAAGAAAATAACACATTCACCAAAGAAACTGGAGTAGGCTTGTATTACATTTTTGGTGCTCACTACGGGGATGGCGTCAAAGATTCAACGGATAACTATTATACAACGAATTATCCTGAACAGATTCAGCAAAGTTATTCCGATGAGGAAAAAGAAGCTTTGAAAGGTTATGGCATCACCACATGGAAGGACTTGTTCCCTTCCGAAGAGGAGTTTCCGGTGAAAGAGTGGGGCGCGGCTTACAATATGCCGATTCCTTCGGATAGCGGGGATTATAACGTTGTGTACCAGAAAACGCAGGATATTATTCAGAAACGGATCGCCGAAGCGATTACATCCTCTCCGAGTGCCTTTGAAGACATATACGACAATATGATTACCGAACTTGATAATGCAGGTGCAGTAGCCATGGAACAGCAGTATACGGAGTGGATTAAAGATCGCGTTCGATTGTGGACGGGGAAAGAGATCAATTAACTTACGGATATAATTACAATAATGCATTGTTTGCAGATCCGAAGTATATCAAGAACTAAAAGAACATCGAGCCATGCAGGATGGCTTGATGTTTTTTAGTTTACATTAAATGAGCTCATCATTATCTTGGCAGTGCTTCCATTGCATCACGTCTTTGTTTGATATATCTACCGGGGGAGATGCCGACCATTTTGGTAAAACTGCGAATAAAATTGGCATAGTCACTAAAGCCCGATTGAAAGCATGCATCCGTAATACTCATTCCTTCAGACAGGTGGAATTTGGCCCGTTCAATACGACGACCCAAAATGTAGGAACGGATGGTCAATCCAGTATGCTTTTTGAACTGGCGGCTGATATAAGTACTGTTCATGTAGAACACTTCGGCAAGTTTGCGAAGCGTAATATCTTGATTCAGATGTGTTTCAATATAATCCATGGTTTCACGAACCAGTTCAGGCATAATGTCATTGGGAACAAAGGAATTGTTATGAAACCAGACGTTAATCATGACCAACAATTGGGCTACGGCTGCATTTATTTTGATATCGGTGCCATAAGCATCGGAAGCAAGCAATCCTTCCAGTTCGTTTGTACATTGCAGCATCTGTTTCAAGTTATCGTCGTCTAAATGTACGATGTTGCCTGTTCCTTTGGGGCGATGATCAAAACATGACGATAGATTGGTTGATGGTGTGGAAAGCTGAAATAGATATGTTTTTTTGAGATTGATTGTAATTCGCTCATAATCAGATTCATCCAGAATAAAGGCTCGGTGCATCTCCTCGGGTGACATCACAAGCAGATCACCAGGCTGTACATGGTAACATCGATTATCTACATAAAAGTGAACGTTTCCACGAAGAAACAGGTAGATTTCGTATGCATTATGGCGATGATAGATCGTTTCCAGCTTATACTTCGTTACGCTGTGCAGATATAAGAGCTCAGGCTGGATGGGATCATAAAAACACTCAGAGGATCCACTCATGAAGTACCTCCCGTCATTTCACGCAATAAATAGAGCGGTTAACGCAATGAAATTGTACTCAGCTTACCTTAAAATGTAATCATCCTATCATGATACCTTTTGTATTGCAAACGCTTTCTCGTAAAAAGACACAACTAAAAACGATTATAGGGGGATTCTTTTGATGAATCATCATTCTACACCACATGCTGGTGAGCAAAAGCAAGACCAAGTTGCCAATCTGGAGCGTATTCCAGGGGAGATTGGAAAGCTTCGTCCCAACGGTAACCCTTTGGTGGCCCACAAATTTGGAGCCGATCCCTATGCTTTAGTATTTAACAATCGAGTCTACTTATATATGACTAGTGATAAGCTGGAATATGATAAGGACGGTCTTCCTCAGAAAAACAGCTACAGTTCAATCAACCGGATTACGGTCATTTCTTCGGATGACTTAATCAACTGGACCGATCATGGAGAGATCAGAGTGGCTGGACCTCAAGGCGCAGCAACATGGGCTTCGCAATCCTGGGCCCCGGCAGCTGCTCATCGAATCTTGGATGGCAAGGACTGTTTCTTTCTTTATTTCGCCAACAATGCCAGTGGAATAGGTGTACTGTCTGCACCCACACCTGTAGGTCCATGGATAGACCCTATAGGAAAAGCACTTATTACAAGAGAGACTCCGGGAGTGGAGGAAGTAACCTGGCTATTCGATCCGGCTGTCATTGTAGATGATGATCATCAGGCCTACATCTATTTCGGTGGTGGTATTCCACAGGGGAAAGCAGAAAGACCGGATACGGCAAGAGTGATGCGATTGGGAGACGATATGATCAGCGTTGTTGGCAAAGCAAAGGTTATTCAGGCGCCTTATATGTTTGAAGATTCAGGGATACATAAATATAATAATAGTTACTACTTTACGTATTGTTCCAATTTTATTGAGGGTGATCGGCCAGATGACAGCCCACCACCTGGTGAGATTGCATATATGACCAGTGTTCAGCCAATGGGGCCATGGACATATCAGGGTACGCTACTCCAGAATCCAGGATACTTTTTTGATATTGGCGGCAACAATCACCATGCTATATTTCAACTATCGGATCAATGGTACATTGCCTATCATGCCCAGACATTATGCCAAGCCATGGATATTCCCGAAGGTTACCGTTCAACGCATCTGAATCGAGTCGAACATGATGAGGCCACGGGTAAGATCAAGAAGGTACATGCCGATTATCAGGGCGTAGATCAAATCAAATGCTTCGATCCTTATGGGTGGGTAAGCGGTTCAACGATTGGATGGAGTAGCGGAGTATCAACAGAGCAATATCTTGACTCTGGTGAGATGTCTGCATCAGATTCGAATATGATTTCGGCTAAACTGCAAAATGACAGCTGGATAGCTATATCCAAGGTGGACTTTGAAATTGAAGGACCCACAACCTTCACAGCCACGATTGCGAATCAAGGAACCGAAGGTACGTTAGAACTTCGACTTGATCGTACAGACGGACTGTTAATTGGAGAAATCATTGTTCCGCCTGCGACCGAATCTCTTCAATGGATGGAACTAACAACTAATGTTACGGGTGCGAAAGGTGTGCACGACTTGTATATTAAGCTTAAAAGTTCAACAGACAGCCCAACCATCCTTTTAAGAGAATGGAAGTTTAACAGAAAAAATGAGGTGTAATTGAAGCATGTATCCGAATCCGATTATTTGGGCCGATTACCCGGATCTTGACGTTATTCGTGTAGATGACACATATTATATGGTCAGTACAACCATGCATATGATGCCGGGATGTGTCATCCTGCGTTCATATGATCTGATCCATTGGGAAGTAGCCACATATGTATACGACACATTGGACGATACACCTGCACAACGGCTGGTGGATGGTCATCACGTTTACAGTAAAGGCATGTGGGCTGCATCACTCCGCTATCATCAAGGGATGTTCTATGTGATCTTTGTTGCGAATGATACCCGTAAGACATACTTGTATACGTCGACCTCCATCTCGGGAGTGTGGAAGAAACAGATCGTGGAAGGGTTTTACCATGATTGCTCCTTATTTTTTGACGATGATGAACGAGCATATCTCGTGTACGGTAATACCGAGATCTATCTGACCGAATTAAGCTCTGATCTGTCCGGGCCCAAACATGGTGGAGTGCATCGCTTGATTGTAAAAGACGAGCAGCCTCATCACCTTGGTTATGAAGGAGCACATTTTTACAAGATCAATGGTAAATATATTGTGTTCCTGATTCATATAACAAAAGCTTCCGGACGTAGAACACAGGCGTTTTATATGGCAGACTCTCTGGAAGATGTCTTCACTGGTGGAGAAGTATTCAATGACGATATGGATTATTTCAATTCAGGTGTTGCTCAGGGCGGTATCGTGGATACGCCGGATGGAGACTGGTATGCAATGCTGTTTCAGGATCATGGGGCTGTTGGCCGGGTTCCTGTTTTGGTTCCGCTACACTTTGATCAAGGTATACCGGTCTTTGCAAACAAAGCGCCGAAACAGATTGATATCCCGAGCACGAGACCAGAGCACCGTTATAACCCGTTAGTGGGTAGCGACAGTTTCAATTATGAACCCGAGGAAGATGGAAACATCCGCCTCCGTGATTTTTGGCAATGGAATCATACACCTAATCATGAACTTTGGTCCGTTACAGAGAAACCGGGAGTGTATCGTGTTCGAACGGGACAGATCAGCCCAAATCTGACGTTTGCGGTCAACACACTAACCCAGCGTTCAATGGGGCCCGCTTGCGAAGTAATGGTTACGCTTGACGGCAGTCGTCTCAATGAAGGAGATTATGCCGGGTTGTGCTTTCTGATCGGTTCGTACGGTATGATCGCTCTCACGAAGCAGGATAGCAAGTTTTACTTGGTCATGCATGCCAGAGATAGTGAGGATTCCACCATATTTGGCAATCTGATCGACAAGAAGCCAGCCACTGAACATGAACGTATCCCGGTATCAGATCCAGTAGTTAAACTAAAAGCATTCGGAAATTTTGAGAACAATCTGGATGAGTGCTCTTTTGCCTATTTCGATGGAACTGAATGGAGAGATATAGGGATTGTACACAAAATGATATATAAACTGGATCATTTTATGGGTTGTCGAACAGGGTTGTTTGTATATTCAACTGAAATAGCTGGAGGAACAGCTGACTTTTCGAATTTTGAATATCGTATGATTAATCCTGATGAGAAACAATAAAGATACGAAAAGCCGCCCAATGGCGGCTTTTCGTATTCAATGAGTACAAGTTGTTGTACAATGATATGGATTAAAGTTGACAGAGAGAAGAGAGTTGTTCAAACCGAACTGGGGGCATGTCGTCATGTATAAGAGATGTCTGGACATAACAAGATGGACCTTCATTCTGTTCCTTGCTGTATCCATACCAGCAGGTCATACCGAAGGTAATACCAAACAACATCATCCGCAGCAAGATGGGCAGCAGATTCAACTTCCCGCTACGTTTGAGAGGTATTCTCCTCCCATCGTGGTCTCTTTTGTCAGGGAAACGGGAGATGACCTTGAGCGCATGATTAGTCAGTTACCTGGTGAGACGATACTGGATAATCGCTGGACTCGTTTGTACGAGAAAGAGCTAGGTATTCAAATTCACTATGACTGGACTGCTAATGGGGATGTATACAATCAGAAGTTGGGTGTATCCCTCGCTGCAGGACGTTTTCCAGATGTGGTGAAAGTTAATCCATATCAACTTAGACAACTGAGCAATGCTGGAATGATCGAAGATTTAACCCATGTGTACCAAGAGTATGCTTCCCCACTTACAAAGAGTATATTGGAGGCGGAGGGAAGAGGCGCATTTGATGCGGCAACCATTGATGGCAAACTCATGGCTATTCCCGAATCATCTTCCTCCATTGAGACAGCGCAGTACCTGTGGATTAGAACCGACTGGTTGGAGCAACTGGGGCTACGGCCGCCTGAAACGATGGAAGAGCTTCTCCAGGTTTCGAAAGCGTTTACAGAGGAGGACCCCGACGGGAACGGAGAGCATGATACGTACGGACTTGCGCTAACGAACCATCTATGGGATCCAGTTATGGGAGCTGCAGGGTTCATGTCCGGCTATGGTGCCTACCCTAATATATGGGTTAAAGATGCAGAAGGAAAACTCACTTATGGAGGTATACAGCCTGAAGTTCGGGAGGCTCTGAAAGTACTGCAAACGTTGTATCGTGAAGGCCAACTTGATCCGGATTTTGGTTATAAAAGTGGAAACAAGGCGTTTCGTCTAGTTCAAGATGGAAAAATAGGGATGCTTTACGGCGAACAGTGGACATCCTTTATGCTACAGAGCACCCGTGATAAAGATACAGATATAGATGTAGAATGGCAGGCATATCCCATTGTTGCCAAGTCGGACCGGAGCCTGTTCGTACCGCTACGTTCCAACACTGGGCAATACTTTGCTGTAAAAAAGGGGTTCTCTAATCCGGAAGTTGTTGTAAAGCTCATGAATCTGCATCTGGACATCAACTGGGGGGATCAGGCACAGTATGAAACATACTACAATGACGACTCCCGAGCTGTGTGGATGCTTTCACCGGTAACTCCTTTTCCCGGTAATAAAAATATAGATGCATACAAACAAATTCGTGATGCCAGAAGTACAGGAGACTTCTCGGCTCTGCAGAATGAAGCTCTCGCCATTCACAAACGCATTGTCGCCTATGAATTGGAAGATGTAGAGAGCGGCTGGGGCTGGAAACAAACCTATGGGCCTTCGGGTGCTTTTAGCATTGCAGATTCTTACGAGAAGAACGGCCAACTTCTCTATGATCAATTCACGGGCGGAATTACGGACACAATGGTTGATCGACAAATTATTCTTCGGGATCTTCAGCTTGAAGCCTATATGAACATTATTCTAGGCAGGTCGATAGATGAGTTTGATCAATTCGTTGAGAACTGGCGCAAGCTGGGGGGAGATCAGATCACATCGGAGGTTAACGCGTGGTTTCGCGCCAGCAAGCCAAAGGAGCGCTAATGTTCACTTTATTCTTACAAGGAACCCACTCAGCCTTTGGCATTGGAGGTGAATGCATTGATCAAGATCCCTGCTAAATCATGGTTTAACAGTATATTTGCGCGATTAATAATCACCTATCTGGTATTTGTACTCCCCCTTATTCTTCTTGGCGTGTATCTGTATCATTGGAGTTATGACAATGCAAGTCAGGAAATATCGTTGTCAACGGAAAGACGGTTGAACCAATATGTGGTGGAATTGAACAGAGAGATAGAATGGATGGAATTACAGCAGTTTGATATCGTTGAGGATCGAAAACTCAATCGTCTAGCCATTCTCTGGGACATGATGGATCAGGTTGAGCGGCGTGATACATTAAATTACCTGACTGAACGACTCGCTTCATTCAAGAATAGCACTGCTTATATCAAAAACGTTCATGTACATATCCCTTCTGTTGGCAAAAGTATATCCGCGATCCAAGGCATCGATGATTTCGATAAAAGTTCTTACCTATATTTCAGTTCAGGCATGCAAGGAAAAGGTACACGTTTCACGGTGAAAGAGGACGCCTTGAACTTAAGTGCCGTCAGGCTGACAGGCACGAGAGGAGAACCCCCGCTTTTTGTCATTCAGGTGGAGTTGGATACATACCATTTTCAGAATGAACTCACACGGCTTAATTTGTACCCGGAGAGTTCAACGTTTCTGATTGAGGACAAAACAGGGCATGCCATCACAGATAAACATCAAGCTAGTGTTATTCTCGCGAATTACCGTGAGCACAGTGTAAAGGGTACACTTGATGGCTTTCGGATGAAGGTGGGGGACACGATGTACCATGTTAGTCAGTTGCATATGGACTCCCTGGGCTTATCCGTAGCTACATATCTACCCGAGGCAATTGTTACGAAGCCACTTAGCAAGTTCTATCATTGGGCTTGGCTGTTTGCAATTACATCATTTGTTGCCATCACGGCGTATCTCTATTCAAGTTACAAGTTAATTCATATCCCGTTGCTGTTGTTGGTGAAAAGATTCAAAAAAATGGAGGGAGGCATGCTTGATGTCCCCATTGCGCATAACCGAAAGGATGAATTCGGCTTCCTCTACACCCGTTTCAATCTAATGATTGAAAATCTTCAATCCCTTATCGATCGAGATTTTAAGAAAACATTGATGATGCAGCGGGCCGAGTTGAAACAGCTTCAATCGCAGATTAATCCTCATTTTCTGTACAATAGCTTCTTTATTCTGAATTCACTGGCAAGGACAGGAGAAACCGAACGTATTGAGCAATTCACCAACATGCTCGGAGAGTATTTCAGGTTCATTACGCGGAATGAAACAGATCATGTGAAGTTGAAAGTGGAAGTTGAGCATTCACGAATCTATACAGAGATTCAACAATTACGATTCTCCAGACGAATCAAAGTTGATTTTGGGTCACTACCTGCTGAGATGGAACATATTAAAGTTCCCAGACTCATTATTCAACCTATTATTGAGAATGCCTACGAACACAGCCTTGAAAAGAATACGGACTCCGGTCTTCTAATTATTGGGTTTACTATGGAAGGTTCATATGCCGAGATCACCGTAGAGGATAATGGTAATGAGTTGGAAGAGCAACACATTCAAACTCTTCAACAACGTTTGCATAAGGACGGAGGTACAGACGAAATGACGGCGTTAATAAATATTCATCGACGTCTGGTCCTGACGTATGGAGAAGGAAGTGGCCTTTTCCTATCCAGAAGTGAACTGCAAGGGTTAAAAGTCACAATTCGAATCCAGTGGAAAGAGGGGGAAAACGAATGTATCGACTTTTGATTGTAGATGACGAGGAGATTATTACGGATAGTCTCTATGAAACGTTCGCCAGACATATACCCGAACAGCTTGATGTATGTAAGGCCTACTCTGCAACAGAAGCATTGTCCTGGATGCAACGGTCGAGAATTGACATTGTTCTAACGGACATCCGTATGCCGGGCATGAGTGGGTTGGAACTGACAGAGCGGATTCAAGCCAGTTGGCCGAATTGTCGCGTCATTTTTCTGACAGGACATAGCGATTTTGATTATGCATATCAAGCTTTTCAGATGGCTAATGTGCGTTACTTGCTCAAAACGGAAGGTTATGACAAGGTGATGTCTGTTGTAGAAGATGTGATGGAAGAGATCCGGCAAAGTCACAGCATGGTTGAGTTGTTGGAACATTCTCATAAAGTCAATTCGCAGCTTGCACTGATACAGCAAAAAGAGTATTTACGGAAGTTACTTCAAGACTGTACGGCGGTTATAGATTCTACTATGGATATGCAGGACGAATTATCCAAACGAGATATAAGATTACAGAACAACTCACCTGTTTATCTCATACTGGGTCGGTTCAATAATTTTCCAGAAAAAGGTTCGGACCTCACACAAGTCCAGGAATCTGTGCGCATTATCGGCTCTTCTCTGATGAATGAGCGTACAGTGTGTGCAAGTGTAACGGACCATTATGGGGATACGATCTGGCTGCTTCAGCCGAAGCAGGAGGAAGAGATGACAAATGATAAACTTGTGCGATTTCTAGAAGGTACACTGGAACTGGTACAGGAAGCATGCATGGTCTCACTCGGCGTATCCATTGCTTTTTCATTAAGTAGTCGCAGTTGCAATTGGTCCGAGTTAACCAAACAATATGAACGTCTGAGATTACTCCAGTGGATGAAAATTGGGGATGGTGTATCCATGGTACTCACGGACCATCGTAATGATCTCTCATCTGATGTACCCAAAGAATCCATGCGGATCTCAAACCGGATCGAGATTATGTCAGGATATTTGGAAACGGGACGAATTCAGCCATTTTACGATATATTTGAGGAGCTTGCAGGAGAACTGCTGCAACAGGAAATTACGATGGAACGTGCCATGGAGACATACTACAATCTGGCATTATTATTGCATTCAACGATCAATCGTTGGGGTCTTCAACAGAAAATCCCGGATCAACGAAGCTTGCTGCACTTAGGGGAGTATACCTGCATGAAGGATGCAGTACAATTTCTATATCGTGCTGCCGATGAATTAGTACGCTACAAAAGATCAAATGAACAGGAACGCGCTAACGTTGTCATTCATTCCTTATGCAGTTACGTCAAGGAGAACCTGGAGAAAGATCTCTCTCTGGTGAGACTGGCAGAACTTCATCATTTTAATCCATCCTATCTGTCGCGATTCTTTAAGCAGGAAATGGGAATAAACGTGTCAGAGTTCATTGACGACTGCCGAATACGGAAAGCCAAAGAATTGCTTCAGAACACAAATCTTATGGTGCGTGAGGTCGCACTTCAAGTGGGGTACGAGGCTGCCCATTCATTTACCCGACTTTTTAAGAAAATAACGGGAATGACTCCCCAAGAATACCGGGAATCCCTTTTGGTACGTTAACGGTGAATACTTTGGAATTGACCAAACCCAAACAACCACAAAAAAACGCAGGAAGTAGAATACATCCTGCGTTTTTTTGTGGTTATTATCTAATTGATAAACAAACCGATTCGGCGACCCACCTTTAGGCCGTGTGGATTTTTTGTCTTCTATAAGCATTGGGACTCGATCCGGCATACGCTTTGAACTTTTTATAGAACCAATCAATATCCTTATAACCTACCTCAATAGCAATCTCATATATTCGCAGATTCGTGGAAGACAACAACTGCTGTGCCTTTTCCATACGTTGCTGGAGCATATAATCATTGAAAGACATCTTCTCTTCCAGCTTGAACTTCTGTCCAAGGTACGCACAGTTAAAATGAAGCATGTCAGAGATCTTCTTCAGCGTGATTTCATCACTCAGATGATCCCGTACATAGGCCTTAACGATACGAATAACATGACTGGAGTGCATGGGTTTACCGTTCATTTGAACGGGTGTTTTGAAGAACGACGACGTTTTGTGTGCCGGGTCGGTTTCAAGGTGGGATCTAAGTCCATGCAGACTGTTAAGTAAAGAAGAAGGACTAACAGGATACGGGAGATAATCATTTACCTGATACGTCAGGGCTTTGCGTACAAACCTGAAGTGATCTCTTCCACCCATCAGGAGGATAGGTATCTGACTTTTTTTTCGAATGTCATTGCATAACCAGAGCCCCGCGGTATCAAACCTCTCTGTATGTACCATAACAAGGGAAAAGTCTCGTTCTGACAATGCGGTCAAAGCCTCGGCCGATGAGAACACACAATTTGCGATAGTATATTGAGCTTTGCTCCGTAGCAACATCTGTTGCAACTCTCCGCACAAACGACGGCTGAAATCCACAAGTAAAATATCATACATGAAGCAATACCTCACCTTCTGCTGAATTGTAATGCGCTAGATTAACTGAAATTTGACTTAATTTCATTATGGTAATAAAAGAAAGCGCATACAATGTGCATATTTTTGTAGACAGTGCATTTCTTTACCAATTAAAACCTATAATGCACTTTGCTCGTGCAAAATTACGCAAATCTATATTCAGCCCGGGTAAACATCTGTATTTCGGCAGGTTGTTTGCGCTTTCATTTGAACGATACACTGTGATAGCAAACGACAATCAGGGGGGAAGACGATGAGAAAAAACAAGTTCATGCTACTGAGCCTGGTATTTGCGGTCTTGTTGGTGATTGCTGCATGCAGTTCTGCACCTACCGCTCAACCCGAGCCGGAAAAGACAACACCACAGGAGGAACAAAAACCCGCGGAAACCGAGCCAAAGAATGAAAACTCCACGCCAGAAATGGACTTTGACATGGGTGGCAGAACGATCAAGGTTGTTGCTTGGTGGGACATGGAAATACAGGGGAACAACCCGGACAACATTCAACGCCTTGAGAATCTCGAAGCGCTGAAGAAAAAACACAACTTTAATATTGAATATGTTTCCATCGATTTTGGTGAATATCAGGAAAAAGTAGTTGCTTCCCTGATGGCCGGTGAACCGCTTGGCGATCTGGTTAGACTGGGCAAAAACTATGCCATTCCGGCATTGACCAAACAGGATCTGTTATGGCCGGTGGATGATTATATTAAAAACGACAAGGTATTCAACCAGAAAACAACCAAGGAATACATGCAGTATGAAGGCAAAGGTTACGGCTTTACCGAGGACCAGTCCTCGTTTATCAACGGGATTTTCTATAATCGCACACTCATGCAAGAGCTCGGCTTGAAGCCACTTCAGGAGTATGTGGATGCCGATGAATGGAACTGGGATACGTTTATCAGCGTTGCCAAGCAAGCGAACAAGGATCGAAACAATGATGGCAAGCTAGACACTTGGGGACTCGCTCAAACGGGCTTGCTGGAACCGATTCTGTATTCCAACGAGGCTTCTCTGACCAAAGAGGATAAGCAGAACCTGGAAGATCCAAAAACGAAAGAAGCGTTGAACTTCCTGTCCAAACTGGCTACCGAGAAGGTCGGTAGAGCTTCTGAGGGCGGCGATTGGACAGAGCCATCCACGTTCTTCCGTCAAGGCAACACCTTGATGTATTCAGGTGCCATGTACGAAGTTGAAGGTATTATGACGGATATGAAGGACTACGATATTGGTTTTGTACCGTTTCCAAAAGGTCCAAGTGCAACAGCGTATCACTCCGGTGAGTCACGTTACCAAGCTATAACGATTCCAAAAGCAGTAGAGAATCCGGAACAACTGATGTACATCTGGGAGAAAATTAATGAGATCGAATCGATCTATGAGTATCCGGGACAATCCACACTGGAGACACATCTGACCGATGAAGCAGATATCAACAACGCCAGAGAGGTTGCGGAAGGTATGTTGGTTCTCGACCATAACACATTCCCGTCCTTGCCGTTCTGGGATTTTGATGGGGAACTCAAAGAAGGGGTATCCGTATCTACGCTGATCGAGAAATACAAGGCTCCTTTCCAGGCTGCGATTGATGAGGTTTACAAATAAGTATCACGTTACACGGGCAGAACGCACCAGTGAAGGTGCGGTCTGTCCGGGTTAGTCAATCGTTCAGTTCTCTCAACGCTTACAGGAAAGGGGATACATTCAAACATGCGGTCACGTAAGAAAAAGGGACTAATCCTGGTGCTTGTCCTGGCCTTGGTGCTCTCCATATGGACACTATATCCATCGCGGGATCGTAATCCGGGAACGGTACATGCGCTTGAGGACTTTGAGGCGGTATCGGGAACCGAGGATTCATTCAGTTATGAGCATTATCTGACTGCTCATGACAATACGGCCAAACCGGATGAAATTGTACGCATCGAAGGCGAATCTTATGTTCAGGCAGAGGATGGGGAATTTGAGGTTGTGCAAGGGTACGCCGGATTAGACGGAAATGCCGTAATTACGCCGGAAACTGGAACCATTCGCTGGGATGTTCCCGTTCAAGTGAGCGGTTTGTACAACATTCGCATTCACTATTATCCCGTAGAAGGCAAAAGCTCCGGGATCGAACGCAGGCTTGAGCTTAATGGTAAGGTCCCGTTCAGAGGGGCCGATATTCTTCTGTTTGACAGGGTATGGGGGAATCGCGAGGATAACGTCCGGCAGGACGATCGTGGCAACGAGCTTAGACCAAGACAAGTGGAGCAGCCCGAATGGCAACTGACTTCCTTCAAGGACAGCGCAGGGTACTTCGAGGAACCGTTTCAGTTTTATTTTGAAAAAGGCAGTCAGAAGTTATCGCTCACTTCATTAAGAGAAAGCATGGCGATCGATTATATCGAGCTGTACCAAGAAAGCGAAGTTCCTTCCTATGCAGAGCTGGAGCAGACCTATGCCTCACTCGGCTTGAAACAAGCCGCTCCTGTTATGTTGAAAGTACAAGGGGAGGAAGCTGTCAGCAAGTCATCCCCTACACTGGCACCAATCTCGGACCGATCAAGTCCTTCACTCGAGCCTTATAATGTATCGAAAATTCGGATGAACGCCATCGGGGGCATTAACTGGAAGCTGCCGGGCGAATGGATTGAATGGGAAATAGATGTGCCTGAAGACGGATTGTATCAAATCGCGCTTAAGGTGAAGCAGGATCAATTGCGTGGCATCTATGCCACCCGCAGTCTGACGATTAACGGCGAAGTTCCGTTTAAGGAAATGAAACGCATTCGATTTAACTACAGCCCGGCCTGGCAAACTCAGGTCTTGGGTTCGGGAGAAGATCAGCCATATCAGTTTCATCTGGAAAAAGGAAAACACCGAATCCGAATGACGGTTACACTTGGCGACATCGCTCCGCTGCTGCGGACCGTGGAATCCAGCGTGCTGGAACTGAATGAGATGTATCGCAAAATATTAATGATCACCTCCAACAGTCCGGACCCACTACGGGATTACCAGCTGGAACGGCGTATTCCGGAGATGACAGAGGTGTTTGAACGACAAGCTGACACCTTGCGATCTGTTGCAGATTACCTGGAAAAGGCCACGGGTGAGCAAAGTGACAAAGTGGCCGTACTTCACGCCATGGTATTGCAGCTTGAAGATATGGCGGCCAGACCAGAGACGGTTCCCAAACGGCTGGATACGTTCAAAATTAACGTAGGTGGTCTCGGCACATGGATTCTATCGGTACGTGAACAGCCGATTACGTTGGATTACCTTGTTGTATCTCCGCCGGGTGAATCGCTGCCAAAAGCGGAAGCGAGCACCGTCCAGCAGGTGAAGCACGAACTGGGCGCATATGTTGCCTCGTATACCGAAGATTACGACAGCATTGGTAACGTGGAACAAAAGAAGGATGCCATCACCGTATGGATCACAACCGGACGAGATCAGGCCCAAGTACTGAAAGGCATGATCGACGATTCGTTTACCCCGGATACGGATGTATCTGTGCAGTTACGTCTCGTTCCGCCGAATATTTTGCTGCCCGCAACACTCTCGGGAGAAGGACCGGATGTTGCCATGCAGATGGGCGAAGACATTCCGGTGAACTATGCGATGAGGAATGCAACAGCGGATCTGAGCCAATTCCCCGATTTCGAGGAAATTTCGGGCAGGTTCCGTGAAAGCGGGTTGACGCCTTACCGGTACAACGACGGGGTATATGCCCTTCCGGAGCAGCAGCATTTTCCAATGCTCTTTTACCGCAAAGATATTCTGAATGAACTGGGCCTCGAACCGCCGAAAACGTGGCAAGACGTATATAACGCCATCGCCGTGCTGCAGAAGCATAACATGGAGTTTTATCTGCCAATAGAGGATACGCTGAACAATGCCAACCTGGTTCCGAATTCAACCTTTGCGATGTTGTTATATCAGAATGACGGAACGTTCTACACCGAAGACCAGAAGAAAAGTGCACTGGATTCGGAGATTTCAATGGACGCGTTCAAACGCTGGACGCAATTTTATACCAATTACAAGTTTCCGCTCAAAGCCGATTTTCCGAACCGCTTCCGTACAGGGGAAATGCCGATCGGAATTGCTGATTACACCACGTATAACATGCTGACGGTTATGGCTCCGGAAATCCGCAATCTCTGGGACTTTACGATTGTTCCGGGTACACAGCTTCCGGATGGGTCCATACGGCATGAAGTGGCCAGCGCTACGAGCGCGGTGATGATGCTCGAAAATGCTGACAACAAGGAAGCGGCGTGGAAGTTCATGAAGTGGTGGACTGCTGAGCAGACCCAGATTGAATATGGGAGAGAAATGGAAGGTCTTATGGGAGCGGCTGCCCGTTACCCGACGGCCAATATCGAAGCCTTGAAGCAATTGCCTTGGCCTGTGAAGGATTATCAAAATCTCGAGAAACAATGGGAATGGGTACAGGGAATCCCACAGCTTCCTGGAGGTTATTTCACGGGACGACATCTGGACAACGCCTTCCGCAAAGTGGTCAATGCTAATGAAAATCCGCGTGAAGCCTTATCGGATTATGTCTTGTACATTGATGATGAAATAGAGTTGAAACGCAAAGAATTTAATCTGAAATAGAGGAAAGGGAGGGTAACGGTTGCAAGCTAAAACTACCAAGACAGCCGCCGCTCCTGCCGTCCATACCCGCCAGGTCGGCTGGTGGTCCCTATTGAAGCGGGATCTGTATCTCAGCAGGCATTATTACGTATTGATGGCACCGTTTATGCTGATTTTTTTCATGTTTACTGTCATTCCGGTCGGCATTTCACTCGGGCTCAGCTTTTTTCACTTCAATATGCTGGAGCTGCCGCGATTTGTCGGCTGGCAGAACTATTCCCGGCTTTTCCTGAACGATGACGTATTTCTGATCGCGCTCAAAAACACGCTGCTTTTTGCCGTAATTACAGGCCCTCTCAGTTATATAGCCTGCTTTTTGTTTGCGTGGATCATCAATGAGCTGTCTCCTAAAATTCGGGCGGTTATGACGCTGGTTTTCTATGCCCCATCCATATCGGGCAACGTCTTTTTCATATGGCTGATCATCTTCTCGGGTGACAGCTACGGGTATATGAACGGATTCCTGATGCGCCTTGGCGTCGTACTGGAACCGATCCAATGGCTCGCAGACGAGAAGTATGTACTGGCAATCGTCATTATTGTACAGCTGTGGCTGAGCCTGGGAACCAGCTTCCTGGCCTTTATTGCAGGACTGCAAACCATTGATCGTTCTTTGGTTGAAGCAGGAACCGTAGACGGGATCAAAAACCGCTGGCAGGAGCTCTGGTACATCACCTTGCCTTCGATGAGACCGCAGCTGATGTTTGGTGCGGTAATGCAGATTACCGCTTCCTTCGCCGTAGCTGAGATCTCCATCGCACTGGCAGGTTTCCCGAGCGTAAACTATGCGGCACACACAGTTGTCACACATCTGATGGACTTCGGAACCATTCGTTTCGAGATGGGCTATGCCTCGGCCATCGCAACGGTTCTGTTTGCCCTGATGCTGGGTACAAACGTTTTCACGCAAAAAATGCTTAGAAAGATAGGTGAATGACGATGACCAGCAAAGTACGTGCCGTGTTTGGCATGCCAAAAAGGCTTAATCGGTCATTTACCGTCAGCCTGATGTTATTTGCATTGCTGGGCGTGTTCGGCTCTTTTATGGTGCTTCCGCTCATCTATGCTGTCAACAATGCTTTCAAGCCGCTGGATGAGCTGTTTATTTTCCCGCCGCGCTTCTGGGTGAACAATCCGACAACGGAGAATTTTGCCGATCTGATCAATCTCATGGGCAATTCGTGGGTGCCGTTATCCCGCTATATTGCCAACACATTGCTCATTACGATACTTGGCACAGCGGGACATATTCTTCTTGCATCTGCAGCGGCTTATCCGCTGGCGAAGTATCGTTTTCCGGGTTCCAAAGTGTTGTTCACCATTGTCATTCTGTCCCTGATGTTCTCGCCGCATGTTACGGCGATTCCGAACTACATGGTCATGTCCTGGCTAGGCTGGATTAACACTCATGCGTCCATTATTGTGCCATCACTTGCGTTCTCGCTGGGACTTTTCCTGATGAAACAGTTCATGGAGCAGATTCCCGATGCTTTGCTGGAGGCAGCCAAAATCGACGGAGCCAATGAATACCGGATATTCTGGAGCATCGTGATGCCCAATGTGAAGCCGGCATGGCTCACGCTCATGATCCTGCAGTTTCCAGCGTTATGGGGAACGGATGGCGGAAGTTTCATTTACAGTGAAAATCTCAAAACGCTGCATTATGCGCTCAGTCAGATTGTGCAGGGAGGGATTGCAAGAGCTGGTGTAGGTGCGGCTGTTGCTTTGCTGCTGATGATCGTACCGATCACTCTGTTTATCATCTCTCAGAGCAGTGTTATGCAGACGATGGCCACTTCGGGCATGAAAGAATAGAAAGGAGGCAGCGAGGTGCGGAGAAGCACATGGAAAAAACGTAAATCGATCATCATGGGCATGATCTGCCTCCTGTTGTTCGTTCAAGAGGCGCCCTATGTGAGTGCAGACGGTAAAACGGATGCGTATCATTATTCCTTCTGGGGTGACGCAGTTCCTTCACCCGCGGCATATGAGGCAACAACCATTATCACCGGCAAGAAGTTGAACACAACTCCTATGAAAGAGCCAAGCGACATGCATGTTACCGCCAATCAGCACGTCTTTGTGCTCGATTCGGGCAATGGCCGCATCATTGAGATGGATCGCAACTTCAAGCTGGTACGGACGATTGATTCATTTGAGCAGGAAGGCAAGGAAGATCATTTTAAAAATCCACAGGGATTGTACGTCACGGAAAAAGGCCATCTGCTGGTCGCTGATTCGGATAATCACCGGGTGGTGCATCTGGATGAACAGGGGAAGCTGGTCAAGATCGTGTCTGAACCAAAATCGGATCTGTTAAAAGAAGACTTCCAGTTTAAACCGATGCGGATTGTTATGGACAAAGGGGAGCGTATCTACGTCATGGCCGAAGGCGTATTTGATGGATTCATGGAGTTCAGCGCCGATGGTACGTTCTCTTCCTTCATTGGAGCGAACAGAGTTCAGGTGGACCCGGTGGAGTATCTGTGGAAACGGTTTGCAACACGGGAGCAGCGGAGCCAGATGGTGATGTTCACTCCAACGGAATTTACCAATCTGGATATGGATGAAGAGGGCTTCATCTACGCCACTAGCGGGGATCGTGGCAAAGATCCGGTCAAGAAGCTGAATGCCCAGGGTACAGACATTTTGCGCAGAGAAGGCTATCAGACTCCGCAGGGTGATTTGCTGTATACCCAAGAAGCAGGGCCATCCCGCCTGATTGATGTGGATGTGGGTGACAGTGACATGTATTCCGTACTGGATTCCAGCAAGGGCCGAATCTTTACCTACAATGGAGACGGATATCTGCTCCATATTTATGGGGGCATCGGGAACCGGCTGGGCCAGTTTAATACACCTGTTGCCCTGGAACGTGCGGGAGACCGGATGTTAGTTCTGGATAAAGCGCTGGGTGAAATCACCGTCTTTCAAACAACTGAATACGGACGTACACTCCACGAAGCGGTGCGCAGCTATTATAACGGTGATGAAGATCAATCTTCGGTGCTGTTTGCCCAAGCTGCCGAGATGAACGCTAACTTGGAATATGCGTATGCGGGAATTGGCAAAGCATTGCTTCGTCAGAAGGAATACGCCGAGTCTGCGAAATATTTCAAGCGCAGCATGGAGCCCAAAGGGTATTCCAAAGCTTTTCTTTTGTACCGCAAAGAGCTGATGCGTGAGCATTTTTCATGGATGATGTCCGGTATATTCCTGGCTGTCGCTGCGATTGTCACCGTCATCATCGTTCGCAGGCAGAAAAGGAGGACTACGAATGCAGGCATCAAGTAAGCAACTATACCAGTACCCGCTGCATCTGATTTTTCATCCGTTTGACGGATACTGGGAATTGAAGTATGAACGGAACCAGAGAAACTCACTGCTGATTGCTTTCATGATCCTGGTGCTTCTGGTCATCACCAAAATTTTGCATGCCCAGTACAGCGGTTTTCTCATTAATCTCAGTAATCCAAAGTACCTGAACAGTCTGCTCGAAATGTTATATGTCATTATACCGGTACTGTTTTGGTGTGTGGCTAACTGGTCGTTAACCACATTGATGGACGGGGAAGGCAAGTTCTCCGAGATTTTCATGTCAACGTGCTTTGCACTGGTACCGTTGTTACTCATTCATTTTCCATGGATCTGGCTGAGTCTTGTGATCTCTGCGCAGGAAACTGCCTTTTATTATTTCTCCAATGCACTCGCCGTTGTATGGACGGTATATCTGTTATTTGTGGGGAATATGACGGTTCATCAGTACACACCAGCCAAAACGGTGCTCACGATGCTGCTGACACTTGTAGCGATGGCGTTTATGGCATTTCTGTGCCTGTTATTCTTCAGTCTTGTACAGCAGATTGTAACGTTTGTCGTAACCATCTATCAGGAATTAGTGCTTCGGGGCTAAGGGAGGAGGAATTTGTTATGAATTATACCGTAGCCAAAAAAATAACAGGAATGCTGCTCGCGGGCAGTCTGCTTCTTGGCGGTTGTCAATTCTCGCCAACACCGCTCGCTCACGAGACAGTGACTGCCGCTGATCAGACGGACTTTCCCTCCCTGCCTCCCGGAGAGAAACTGAAATCATCGTTCAGCGATGTCCGCCTTCCCGGCATGGTAGGTATTGCGCAGAATGCTGCGCTGCAGTTGTTCATTAACGAAGAGACTGCCGAAATTGCAGTGATTCACACGCAGAGCGGCCAGATCTGGCGCAGCAATCCTGCAGATCGTGAGCAGGATGGGGTTGCTGCCGGGATAAACAAAGACCTTTTGTCATCACAGACGAAGCTCAGCTTCTTCAACAGCCTCGGACAGAGCAGCACCGTGAATTCCTTCACGGATAGTGTTGCACACAAGCAGATAAGCTACGAGGTGCTGCCAAGCGGCGTGCGGGTCCACTACCAGTTTGGAAGCACTGAGCGATCCATAGAAGACTTGCCGATGAAGATCAGCAAGGAGCGATTCGAACAAAGGCTGCTTGCACAGCTAGACAAGGCCGGGCAACGGGCCTTGAAGGTCGGCTATGCGGAAGACAAGGATGAAGGCGCTTACGTCCGGATTGATAAGGCGATGCAAGGATTGCAATTGTCCCGGGCCTTGAAGGCTTTTGACACAGCCGGTTACACATCGGAGGATCTGGCTCAGGATCATGCCGAGTTTGGCATTGAAGAGGAACGAAGTGGACCACGGCTGTTTATGCTTACGATGGAATATGAGCTGGATGGAGAGGATCTGCTCGTGCGTGTTCCGTCCTCAGGCATTCATTTTCCGGAGGAATATCCGATCAACAGCATATCTGTAATGGATTACTTCGGGGCCGGGGGTTCAGAAGAAGAGGGCTCCATACTGGTGCCGGACGGTTCGGGAGCGTTGATCCATTTTAACAATGGCAAGCTGCAGTATCCTGCCTATCAACAAGATATATACGGACCGGATATGACCATGAAACTACGGGAAGCAAGTTCGAATGAAGCCAGAGCCAGGTTGCCGGTATTTGGACTGATTCGGAAAGAGGGAGCTTTCCTGGGCATTATTGAAGAAGGGGATGCCGTTGCAGTTGTGAATGCCGATATCAGCGGCAAACTGAACAGTTACAACAACGTATATCCAAGCTTCTATGTAGTGAATAAGAGCGATGTGACGCTTCAGGCAAGTGATATGGTTCGTACACTTCCGAAATTCCAGAAGAAACCGACCGCGTCTGATTTCGTCGTTCGATATGCTTTTGTCGGGGCGGATAAAGCCTCGTACTCGGGACTTGCATCACTCTATCGGGATTATCTGGTGCAAAACGGCGGACTTCCCGAGCTGAATGCCAGCAAGGAGCAGAGTAACGTTCCCTTTTATCTGCAATTGTTCGGTGGCATGACAACAAGGCAGCATATGCTGGGCATACCGTATGATTCAACGGAGGCTTTGACCACGTTTGATGAAGCCAAAAACATTCTTTCCGCCTTGACGGAGAAGAAGGTATCCAATATTCAGGTGCGCTATGCGGGATGGCTTAACGGCGGACTCCATCATCGACTGCCGGATTCCATCCAAGTAGACGGCGCGGTAGGCGGGAAAAAGGGATTGCGGGAATTCAGCGCATATACACAAGAAGCGGGCATCGGTTTCTATCCCGATATCGCTCTGCTGAATGTGCAATCCAAAAAAGGGTTTAAACCGTCCAAAGAAGCTTCACGCACATTAACTCAGGAACCGGCGGTCTTATATCCGATGAACCAGGCCATACAGCGGCGGGACCGGGATCGTTCACCATCCTATGTGCTTTCGCCCAACATGCTGGAGGACGTGACGGCAGACATGTTAGATGAGTTGAGGTCCCTTCAAAAGGATGGACTGTCACTAAGCCTGAATGATCTGGCAGCTCAGTTAAACAGCGATATGAATCCGAAAAAGCTGGTGGACCGAACCCAAGCGCTTGGCTCCGTGAAGAAGGCACTTGAACAGATCGGACAGCAGTCTGGCTCGCTTGTTGCTGAAGGTGGGAACGCTTATGCCCTGCCGTATGTAACTGGTCTGACAGATGCGCCAATGAAAAGCAGTCGTTTCAAGCTGGAGGATGAAGAGATTCCGTTCTATCAGCTCGTTGTACACGGCAGCATCGGTTATACGGGGACGCCATACAATCTCTCCACATATACCAATGCAAGGCAATATGTGTTGAAGCTGATTGAATATGGAGCCAGTCCTTACTTTGCATGGTTCAATGCGCCAAACCATGTTGTGAAAGAAACGGATTATGATGATCTCTACGCGGCGAATTATGAACAATGGATCGATCTGGCTGCCGAGATTTACAACGAGGTGAACCAGGTGAACCAGCCGTTTGCCGGACGTTCCATGATGTCCCATGAATCCCTGGAGGAGGGCGTCTTCCGGACAACATATGAAGGTGGCGGGTTCGTAATCGTCAATTATAACGACTTCCCTGTAGAAGTTAACAACGATACAGTGGAAGCCCAAAGCTATGTGACTGGTGGTGAGCAGCTCTGAAGACGCTCCTGAAATGGAAATGGGGAAGTCGTACGTATGCTCAGCAGAAAGCCATGTGGGGCGTAATCTACGTGCTTCCCTGGCTCATTGGTTTTGTGTTGTTTTTCTTCATTCCGCTGTTAGCCTCTCTGCGATACAGCATGAGTACAATTCAGGCTAACGCGGAAGGCATAGCAATTCAGTTCAACGGTGTTGCCAATTATATTCAGGCGCTGACCGTCAATACAAGCTTTAACCGTGCGTTAATTGAGGCGATCACAGACGTGCTCATCAACGTACCGCTTATCGTTATATTCAGTCTGTTCCTTGCCGTCATCCTGAATCAGAAGTTCAGGGGCCGGGCTGTAGCGCGGTCGATCTTTTTCCTGCCCGTTATTCTGGCATCGGGAGTGATTATGACACTGGAGAGCACCAGCCTGATTGAAGCGGTTAATCAGAGTAGCACAGGTGGAAGCTCACTCGGGACATTTGAACTCGAAAATCTGATGGTTAACGCCGGAGTGAGCGATTGGATCGTTACGTATCTGAGCAGCGCCGTAGATCGGATCTATCAGATCGTCAGTCAATCCGGTGTACAGATTTTGATCTTTTTGGCAGGGATCCAGACGATTTCCCCTCAACTGTATGAGGCTTCGAAGATGGAAGGGGCAACGGGTTATGAAGCCTTTTGGAAAATTACGTTCCCAATGGTCAGCCCGCTTATTTTTGTCAATGCGATCTATACAATCATTGATTCGTTTGCCAATAACGCCATGACGGAACTGATCCGGGATACCGGCTTCGTCAAATTTGACTTTGGATTAAGTTCTGCCATGGCATGGGTCTACTTTCTGGCCATTGCCATCATTCTGGTTATCGTAAACATCATTTTCTCGAAGCGAGTCTTCTATCAAGATTAGAAAGGAGGGTGTCCCACGTGACAACATCACGATTATTATCGCTGGAGCATTGGAAAGGCTGGCTGTGGGCCATGATCCGATTCGTTCTGATTACCGGGCTTTCCTTCGTTATCCTGTTTCCCATATTTCAGAAGGTTTCCACATCCATCAAAGCTAAAGGTGATCTGTATTCGGCAGTGGTGGTGTGGATTCCACAGAACTTCTCCATCGACAATTTCAAAGAGGCGATACGCGTAATGGATTACTGGGCAACGCTGTTTAATACGTTTGCCCTGTCTGCAACGACTACACTGCTGACTACAGCATCCTGTGCACTTGCAGGATACGGATTCGCCAGACTGAAATTCAGGGGAAGCAACTGGCTGTTTGCTGGTGTAATTCTGACGATTCTTGTACCGCCAACGACCATTCTCATTCCGGTATACCTGAATCTGAAAAGCTTTGATCTCATGGGGCTTATGACGCTTATAGCCGGCAAACCTGTTAATTTGCTTAATACCTATTGGCCGTTTATTCTGACGGCGATTACGGCCAATTCACTTAAGGCCGGCTTGTACATCTTTATCTTCCGGCAATTCTTCAGAGGTATTCCGAAGGAAGTGGAGGAGGCGGCCTATGTGGACGGCGCGGGCATCGGACGAACATTTTCAAGAATTATGCTGCCCAATGCCATTCCGTCCATGGTAACAGTCATGCTGTTTTCCTTCGTATGGCAGTGGAACGACAGCTTTTATACGACGACTTATCTGACTTCAAGTAAAGTCATGTCGACCCAGTTATCGTCCCTTCCGTATAATCTGGCCCAGCAGGTTACCGACGGTGCAGCTTCCCAGGCCGATCCGTTCTATCTGAGCATGATCCAGGATACAGGAATTCTTCTTGCCATTCTGCCTTTGATCATCATCTATTTGTTTGTGCAACGATATTTCGTAGAGAGTGTAGAGCGTACGGGAATCGTCGGTTAAGTTAAGTTCTTCTGTACGTTTGGAGTGGGATCAGACTGGAAGAGGGAGGAGGAACTTCATGCAACATTCCATCTGTGAAAAGGGGGCATGTAACGATCTCATGAACGTCTGCTCACAGCAGAACCGCGATCCTTCCCTGCGCAGGATCCCCCTGCTGGTGTGGAACGGGTTGCGGGAGCGGGCGCCGACCCTGAGCGATCTGTTTGATCAGAGATACTCTGACGGAACTTACCTCGCATTATTGCAAGGCAATATATCAGATCAGGAGGAATTAAAGTGAAGAAGTTCATGACATCTTGTAAACTTGTACTCATTCTGGCTTTATTGATCACAATTGCTCCATGGGGAGGCAGCCGTGCCGAAGCATGGGTGGGCATGCCGATGGGCAAGCTGCACGTAAACGGCAAAAACCTGGTGAACAGCAACAACCAGCCTGTGCTACTGAACGGTTGGCATCAACCCTCAGGTGCCTACTGGACATATCAGGACAGCAATTATTATCTCAATCTGCACGGCAATAACCGTCATGCAGCTACACTGGCTTATCTGAAAGACATTACCGATACTTTTGCTGACACCAGCGCGAAGTACGGAAGCAATCATGGCTGGAATATGAATCAGGTGCGTCTGTTCATCGATCGTCAGGACATGGGAGATGTGGCTGCTGGTACATATAACTTTGCCGGTGTGCAGACCGTTACGCAAAATGTAATTATTCCGTACATTCAATATGCCAAAACAAAAGGTGTCTATGTTGTCCTGGGACTGGACTTCACACTGAAGGATGATCAGGCAACAACACCTGCCAACCTGCAAAAATTCAACGAAATCTGGGGTTATCTCGCTTCACGCCCGGAGATCAAAAGTGCAGACAACGTTCACTTCGAACTGATCAACGAACCGGTGAAATCCTATGCCAATGGACATTGGGGTGGATACAACGGGGAAAATGACTTTGTGGATCACTGGAATGACTTGCGTAATTTCCAAAATTCCATGATTTCAACAATTCGTAGCAAAGGTGCGGACAACGTCATCTGGGCGGCAGGTCTGGGATACAACCAATTTTACAGCTTGACGGCAAGCCATCCATTGACTGATCCGCTCAATAACTATGGATATGCGGTTCACTGGTACCCTGGTTATGGCGCATATGACAACTTCTCTATCCTGCAAGACCAGTGGAATACCAACGTGAAGGCAGCTGCTGACAAATATCCGATTAATATTACCGAGGTAACCTGGTTCAAAAACAAACCTGGCGATTCGGCCTATTGGAACTTGTTTAATGGTAGCAATGAAGGTTTTGGCACCAATACCAAAACGATTTTCAACGCATCAGGTAATGTCAGCATTGCAGCTCATATGAACGGATTCATTCTAAGTGAAGGACCACGAAGCTCCTTTGCCGACCCAACGGCTGGACTGAAATGGGATGGAGATGCTTCACGGAGTGCCATGGGACGATTCCTGTTCAACTGGTACCATGAACGTGCTCAGACTTACCCGGGCAGTGGACAAGGCGGCGGACCGACAACGGGTCTTGTATCCGGTGCAACTTATAAAATCGTAGCCCGGCATTCCAACAAAGTTGTTGATGTTCCTGGTGGTCAAAATGAAAATAATCTTCAGCTCCAGCAGTGGAGTGATCTGGGCGGTAACCCTCAGAAGTGGGTTCTGACCTCGATCGGTAGCGGCAACTATACACTGACAAGTGTGAACTCACCGGACAAAGTCATCGATATTCGCAACGGTACCCTCACCAATGGGGAAGCGGTTCAACTCATGAGCAATCTGAACACAACCGCTCAGCATTTTAAGGTCAACGATCTTGGTAACGGGTACTGGAGTATCATCAACGTGAACAGCAATAAAGCGATTGAAGTGGCAAACGCTTCCACTTCGGATGGAGCCTTGCTGCAGCAGAGCACCTACACAGGTGCTACAAACCAACAATGGAAATTTGTTGCCGTTAGCAATTAATAAGCACAACATTAAACAAAAACCTCCCCAAGTCATTCCATGTCTTGGGGAGGTTTTTTGCGTTTATTTTTGATACTTTGGGATGGATGTCATGCGAAGGTAAAATACAACTATATTTGTGCGCTAACCCGCAGACCAACAATTATTTTCATGCAAGCATTGTACGCTACAGTATGTAAATGTACCATAAGGAAGAAGTTGTACCTTCACCAGGAAGAAATGCCCGGTGTATCATTGAACAGCTACCTTAACACAGAGAAATGTAAGCGCTCGATAAAAAAAGGGAGGGTACATATGCAGCTCCTATGGTCCAAATTTTCACCCGTGTTCCGCCGATTCCTCATTTCGTATCTTGTCATTCTGATGATTCCTCAAATTGCGGGATATGCCTCTTACCGAGCTTCTATTGAAGCGGCCCGTTCCAGTTCCATTGAAAACAGCTTGAAGTCGCTGAGTCTTGGCAAAGAGATCATTGAGCGAAATCTTCTTCAAGTCGAAGCTTTTACCAGACAGCTTGCCGTCAATCCCGATTTGCAAAATTTAATTGCTGGGCCAAAGCCGCATGATCTCTACAATGTCTACGGTATGAACCGTATGCAGCGGAGCCTCTCCATGTACAGCAGTACCAATGATTACTTGTCCCATTTCTTCATTCACATTCCGAACTACAATGCCATCATCACACCAAGAACTGTGTATTATCGTCCAGAGCATTATTATGCTGCCAATCAGCTGGACGGTATGTCGTTTGAACAATGGCATGACCAAATTCTCAAACAACCACACTTTAATGAAATCATACCGCTTCGAAACTATAAACGTGAAATACTCGGCACTGTGCTTGCAGACGTTCCCGCCATTACGTTTCTGCAATCTCTGCCTTTGAACAGCTTCAACAAACCGCAAGCGACGATTGGTGTCATGATTGATCAGGATCAGATGGCCAGCCTTACTCAACATATTGTGGATCAATATGGCGGCTGGACTCTCGTCACCGATGCGGAAGGACAGATCATTTTCTCCCATGGCATTGAACAAGCCGAAGCCGAGCAAATGGCACAGAGTCGAAAGAGAGAAGGTAACGCTGCGGAAACGGAGCTGAACGTGCAGAATGTACAGCCTGGAAGTGATGGTCGGCTGCTGATATCGATGCAGTCTAGTCAAAATGGATGGAATTACATGGCAGGGATTCCGGAGAAAGCACTCATGACAAAAGCGGACCAAATCAAACAAGTCACGCTGGTCTTTACTTTGGCAACCATTGCCTTGGGACTGTTATTCGGGCTGGTTCTGGCCTATCGGAATAGTGCACCCGTATACAGATTGTTGGCCTCTTTTCGGGAACAAATCACCGATTCCCCAGGCAGACGGGGCAATGAATATGATTTTTTGGCAAGTCATATTAACAATCTCATTGCTAATAATGACTCACTTAAAAACGCCATGAATGAGCAGATTCCGTTATTGAGAGACGGTTTTATCAAACGTTTGTTAACGGGAGAAGTCTATACCTCACTTGAGTTGGAGGTTATCTCATCCCAGGCGCACATTTCTCTTCATAGCAGCAAGGGCTTGGCAGGCATAGTGAAGGTAAACGGATATGCCAATCCGGACAGTGAAGAAACGATCCATGAACTGGGTGTCGCAAGGCTGCTCATCAAACAGGTACTTACAGAGTGGAATGCGCAGCTGCTGATCACGGATTGGGGAACAGACCAGATCGCTTTTGCCTGTCCATTGGATGAGAACTCACTGAATGAAGCTATAGGGAGATGTGAAAAAGAGCTGAACACCTTGATGGAAGTGATCTACCGGGAGCATCGGATATCCACAACAATTGGCACAGGTGCAGCTTACGAGGTCTGGAATGATGCAGGGCGTTCCTTTGACGAAGCCAAACAAGCTCTGGATTATGCCATTCATATGGGAACAGATCATCTGGTGAGATTTGAAGATACGATGAAGGAAAATGAAATGTTCTATTATCCGATTGAGTCTGAACAGCGCCTGCTGAACACAATCAAAGTCGGGGAGCCTGAAGAGGCGGTACGTATTCTGGAGCAATTGTTTCTTCGTAATTTAGAGGAGCGGGAACTGTCCTACGAGATGACACAGCAGTTCATCATGGAGCTGAAGGGGACTTTTCTGAAGCTGGACGAACCCAAATTCAAGTTGGATGCCTCCCTGCTGGAGGAATATAAAACCCGGGTGACATCCATTCAGATGACAGAAACGATTACTTCGCTGCGGGCAAAATTCAAACGGTTAACGGAAGACATCTGCGGTGATTTCCAGAGAAGAAGAGCAGGAGCACATGCGGATACTGTAAGCGAAATGATTTGTTTTATCCAACAACATTATGGGGATGCAAACTTGACGATCTATCGGATTGCCGAGCACATGAGCAAGTCCGAGAAGTTTATATCCCAACTATTCAAAGAACATACGGGAGAGAATCTTTCCGATTATGTAGAACGGGTACGCATCGATGCTGCCTCGAACTTGTTGCACTCCACCGGTCAGACCATTGACGAGATAGCGGAGGCCACCGGGTATAATAGTGCACATTCATTCCGCCGAGCTTTCAAGCGGGTACGCGGCATTTCTCCGAGTGTATTTCGGAAAATGGACGTTCATAGCGGTTAATGTAGGCTGTTTCTCGGGAACTATATTCGCTATTTGTACTTTCTCAGCGTAACTGTACCTTTACGCATCCCCAGCGCAATCTTATGATTACTCAAAAAGTAAGCGCTACCAAGTTGAGCTGAAGTTCAGCACGATTTGGAGCCAAGAATGGGGGGATGATTCTGAGAACCACAATGACCAGTGAATCAAAGTCCGTGGAGAAACCAAGTAAACCGTTTGCCTTGAAGCAAGCATTATCCAGAAGCTGGAGGCGACATTGGCAGCTATATCTGCTGATCCTGCCACCGATTGCTTACTTTATTATTTTCAAGTATGTACCTATGGTGAATGCGGTCCTGGCATTTAAAGATTACAACGTCATCAAGGGGATCTGGGGCAGTCCGTGGGCCGGAACCAAGTATTTCGAATTACTTTTTAAAAATCCAGCGTTTGTCATGCTGATCAAGAACACACTCTACATTTCGTTTTACAGCCTGATCGTTGGTTTCCCGATTCCTATATTACTGGCGCTCGCGCTGAACGAAATCAAAAACATACGATTCAAAAAAACAGTACAAATGGTGACGTATGCTCCATATTTCATCTCTACCGTTGTTATGGTCTCCATCATTATGCTCTTTCTGTCTCCTAGGCTGGGTATTGTCAACACGATTGCAGGCGCCCTTGGTTTCGAAGCAGTGAATTTTCTCGGTGAGCCTGGACTGTTTCGATCCATCTACGTATTCTCCGATGTGTGGCAGGGAATGGGGTACTCCGCTGTGATATATCTGGCTGCTCTGGCAGGTGTTGATCCATCCCTGTATGAAGCCGCCAAAGTGGACGGAGCCAACCGAATACAGAAAATCATCAATGTTGATCTGCCTGGACTACTTCCGGCAGCCGTCATCATTCTGATCCTGAGTGTAGGGAATATCATGGCTGTTGGGTTCGAAAAAATATATTTGCTGCAAAATCCGCTCAACCTGTCTGCTTCGGAGATCATCTCCACGTATGTCTATAAAATAGGATTGCTGAATGCCAATTACAGCTTCGCTACTGCGGTTGGCCTGTTCAACTCGGTGATTAACCTGATTCTGCTATTAATTGTAAACGCGGTTGCCAAGCGACTGTCCAATACAAGCTTATGGTAACGGGAGCGAAAGGAGGAGAATCAACCCATGCCTAACACACAGACAAATGCAGGTCGTTCGCGGATCAAGAGCAGCAGTGCGATTCGTGAATCCTGGGGAGACCGCGTATTTATAACGGTTGTTTACTTCATGTTGACAGTGGTGCTGATTGCCGTGCTGTATCCCTTGATATATATTGTGAGTTCTTCGCTCAGCAGCCCTGCTGCCGTCTCCTCGGGAAAAGTCTGGTTGTGGCCCATTGACCTGACGTTTGACGGTTACAAGTCTGTATTGCGGAATGATCAAGTCCTTACCGGTTATGCCAATTCCCTTTTTTATACAGCCTGCGGCACCTTCATCAGCGTGGCACTGACCATTATGATTGCTTATCCATTATCCAAAAAAACGTTTGTTGGTCGCAGCTCGTTAATGATGTTTATTACCTTCACCATGTTGTTCTCAGGCGGTTTGATCCCTACCTATCTGGTGGTCAAAACCATGGGACTGATTGATACCCGTTGGGCGTTGCTGATTCCCAATGCCGTCTGGGTATGGCAAGTCATCATTGCCCGTACCTTTTTTCAGAATTCGATACCGGAAGAATTGTCCGAAGCAGCAGACATCGATGGCTGCAGTGACATCCGGTTTATCTTCAGTATTATCCTGCCACTCGCCAAACCGATTATCGCCGTGTTGTCACTTATGTACGCTGTCGGTCAGTGGAATGCATACTTTGACGCCCTCATCTATCTGAAATCACAGTCGCTCTATCCGCTACAGCTGATATTACGCAGCATTCTTATTCTGAACAGCAGTACGGGGAGCATGGATGCATCGGAAATGATTAAACAGCAGCAGATGGCTGAACTCATGAAGTACTCGTTAATTGTGATGGCCAGCTTGCCGGTGCTAATCATCTATCCTTTTGTTCAACGGTATTTCGTGCAAGGCATGTTGATTGGCTCAGTCAAAGGATAAGTTCATTTTTTCTATTATTCATGAGGGAGAGGATTGTATTGAAAAAAGCGGGATTCATCATTCTTGCCTGTATGCTGTTTACCTCGTTGGTACTTGCCGGATGTTCAAGTTCTGATAAGGGGAACGGGGAAGGTAGCGATCCATCAGGCAAGACGGCCATTAATGTGTTTGCTCACCAGGGTTCGGATACCAACCTTTCCACTAACAAATTCACGAAGAAAATGGAAGAGAAGTTTGATATTAAATTCAACTGGACTACGGTTCCATTCGACGGTGCAGCGGAGAAAAGACAGATTTCACTGGCTTCCGGTGATTATCCGGACTTGTATCTGCTCATCCCTTGGGTAGATCGTTTCTCCCAGACAGACTTGTTGAAGTTTGGTCAGCAGGGGGTTATTTTGCCGCTGAATGATCTGATTGAGGAGCATGCTCCCAATATTAAAAAAGTGCTTGAAAGCAATGACTATTATCGGGCCATGAACACTGCTCCTGACGGAAATATCTATGGTCTGACGGGTCTGAATGAATGTTTTCACTGTTCATACCCAAACAAAATGTGGGTCAACACCAAATGGATGGAACAACTGGGCCTGACCGAACCCACGACGACAGAAGAATTTAAGGAAATGCTTCGGGCATTTAAAACGAAAGACCCGAACGGGAACGGCAAAGCCGACGAAGTACCGCTAAGCGGTTCGACTGAAAATTTCGGTGTGCACATTATTCCGTACTTGATGAACGGTTTTATCTATGACGACGATCGGAATTATCTCATTGTCAATCAGGGGAAAGTGGAGACCGTAGTGAACAAACCGGAGTGGAAAGAAGGGCTTGCCTATATTAAATCCCTGTACGATGAAGGGTTGATTGATCCAGGGGCATTTACCCAAAACGTCGGGGCCTTCAAAAAAATTGGAGATAACGCTGATGCACAGCTTCTCGGTGCAGGAGCAGCGATGCATCCATCATTATTCGTAACCACTGCCGAAGGTTCTCCTTACGGGAATGATTACAATCCCATCCCTCCATTGAAGGGACCCCATGCTGCTTATGCTACGTACAACTATCCGATTGATCCCGGAGCGTCTTTTGTACTGACAAACAAAGCCAGTGAGGAAACACAGATCGCGGCCATAAAGTTGCTGGATTATCTCTATACCCAGGAAGGAACCATGGCATCATATCTCGGAGAAGAGGGTGTAAGCTGGCGCAAACCACAAGAAGGAGAAGTCGCGCTCAATGATCAGATTGAGCCGTTATATAAAGCCATTCCGCTTCCTTCTGGAGAAGAACCTCGTAATGACAGTTGGGCTGCATTAAGTCAGTACAATCATTATCAGGCATATCGGGACTCCGAAGTACAGGGGACAGACATCTATGCCAATGATGGTGGTGAGCGACGTCTCTATGAGGCGACATTGTTAATGGAGGGCAAGGAACCAAAAGAGATTTTCCCTCATTGGGCATTGTGGGTAGATCCGTCCCAAGCTGATGAAGCCAGCATGATGCAGACCAATCTCAAGGATTACATCGATCAGAACGCCCTGCAATTTATTACTGGCGCCAAAAGTCTGGATAAGGATTGGGATGAATATGTGAAAGGCCTGGAGGGATTGAACATTAATCGATATCTGGAGATTATGCAGTCTTCCTATGATACTTCTTCCGTTTCCAAATAATTAAAGTATCTGAATCATACAGAGCGGGAAAAGTTACTGCCTGTATTTGCACAACCACACGCGTTCCCGGTTCGCAGTCAACATATGCGAGCCGGGAACGTTTTTTATTGATATAGATTAAATCGTAATATCATTGCATCCTTCTTAAAATTCAGTGATTGGACCTGTGCTGCAAGCCAAACGTTCACAGGGCAGGTTCAACAGCTCGTGCACATTCCCTTAGTTTAGTACATGCGATATCTTCCGCTTAGAGCGAGCATGCTGAAAAAATACAGGCAATTGTCGTAATAACGTCGCTCTCCCTGACGCAAAGGTGTGTTCCAGAACTTGCGAACGAATGTGTCAGCATGTGGACCGTCCGCAGCCAGTGAAGCCATGGCATTGGTAGCCAGCAAACCTACAGGATGCAGTGAAGGTTCGTCGAAAGGTTCACCTTCTATTGTATACCGACGATAATCGGACATTTCAATATCACTGAAGAAGGATTGAATCCGATTGGATTGTTCGATCTGCCAGTGATCCCTGCGGAACCATTCCCAGTCCAGCGCTATATTTGCAGCAACACGGTAGGCATCACTGTAAAAATGTCTGAAATCACCATGCGGCTGTATTGGAGCCGGAGAGCCGTCATAGTTCGCATATTCAGGTGATAATCCGGTTACGGGATGGCAGGCTGTATGAAGGTAAGCACGACTAGCGGCCGCCGCTTCTTTCCAGAAGCGCTGATCTTCTTCATCCGCATATTTCGCGAATAGCTCATAAAAATGAGGCAGATGGTAGGATGGGTCGCTAAACGGTGTTTCTGGTATGAATTTGATCAGTTTTGTTTCCGGGTCCCACATGGGATCGCCTTCGCCGTCTTCGCCTTGATGTATACATGCACGAAGGATTTTGCGGGCTTGTGCCTTGTAATCATAAGGTTCAGCCCCATCGCCCCAGCGGTTGGATGCAAAAAAAAGCGCCATGGCAAAAAACTCCTCACCATCAGGAGCAGGACCTTGTGAGAGTTGGGTTCCGTCAGGCTTGCAATGCCAGGCAAAATAATCTTTATAACGTCCCGCTTTATGTTGCATAAACGTGTGTGAGAAATTCCAGAGTCGATCAAATTCCTCCTTTTTGTCCATCTGAACAGCCATCATCATGCCATAGGACATGCCTTCGGAGCGAACATCGAGATTACCGGTGTCCAGCAAATAACCCTTGTCCTCACCCATAGGGTAATATATTCGAGTATTTTTATCGCCATAAAACAGCTCGTTCCATGTTTCTTCCAATCTGTTCGTAATCTCATTCTTATCGTAGCCTAGCTTCAAGAACAGATTTGTATATGTACCCGTATCCCACGCGCCTTGACCCGTGATATTCATGAGTATCCTCCTTTATCAATGCGGTTTTTCAAAATTATATCATGGAAATAGTATACAAATTAAAGCGTTTACATGAAAAATTATAGGTGTTCTGATCTGCATGTCATTGTACTCAAATTAAAATGATATATTGGTTAAAATCCTATACTTTGTCAGGTTGTTGTAAAATTATGTAAGGGATACACTTTGGGAGAAGGATCACATCTGATCTAATAATACAAGCTGTGATTCTTTAAAAGTTGTTTGAGGATGGTCAGAATCTAAACCGGAAGGATGTGATGATGATTTATGCTCCAGGATTCAGGAGATGCAGGTGAAAACACGGAATTCACTGCACCGCGCGATCCAGTTGGAGTGACAGCGTCGGCAGTCAAGCCCGCAATTGATTTTGAGTCACCTAGATATCGCGACATGATTGGCCGATCTCTTCTGAACAAAGGAAATAATGTCAGATTAAAACGAGCCATTGAGAAGGCAAAAAACGGCGAACCTGTCGTTATCGCTTATATTGGAGGCTCCATTACCCATGGTGCTGGTGCAGTACCTATTCATCTCCAAAGTTACGCTTATCGGTCGTATGAGTCGTTCAAGTTTATGTTTGCGCTTTCAAAAGATAGTTCGATTCATCTGATTAAAGCAGGTGTGGGTGGAACTCCTTCAGAACTGGGGATTGTACGTTATGATCGTGATGTGCTGAGGGGAGGTGCCGTTCAGCCGGATATTGTCATAATCGAATTCGCAGTCAATGACGCAGATGATGAAACCCAAGGTAAATGTTACGAGAGTCTGGTACTCAAAGCACTTACTGCCGATAACAAGCCAGCGGTCATCTTGTTATTCAGTGTATTCGAAAATGACTGGAATCTACAGGATCGTCTCGCTCCGGTAGGCTGGCATTATGATCTGCCAATGGTAAGTGTGAAAGATGCTGTCGTAGATCAGTTCAATAAGACAAAAGGTGAAGGCAACGTTATTTCCAAAAAGCAATTTTTCCATGATATATATCATCCAACTAACATAGGGCATCGAATTATGGCCGATTGTTTGGAATATTTGTTCGACGTGACGAATCGTTCTGAGTGGGATGAGAAAGATCATCATATTGAAAAAGCTCCGCTAATTGGGAATGAATTTGTTAATGTGAAGCTGTTGGATCGGAAAAATGGCAATCATATTGCCCGAATCGATGCAGGCTCTTTTTGTAAAACGGACACGGATCTGCAGATGGCTGAGATGGATGCTCATGACTATGGTACACCTCAGTTCCCCAACAACTGGATGCGTACAGGAGAGGGAAAAGAGGATAAGAGTAGCTTTCGGATAAGTTTGCAGTGCAAACGCCTCATTCTGATCTTCAAGGATTCTGGTAACGATGAATTCGGAACTGCACATATCAAGGTAGATGGGGTATTTGTCCAAAAAGTCGATCCGCGTCAAGTGAACTGGACCCATTGCCATGCCACACTTCTGCTTAACGAAGAGCATGTGGGGGAGCACTCCATCGAGATCGAAATGGCGGAAGGCCATGAACATAAATGCTTCACTATTCTGGGTTTTGGCTATGTGGATTAAATTGAAGACTGATAGTCACTCATATGTTCGGAGGAAAAGAGAATGGAATTGATCTCACCAGCAGTAACGGGATATGACCAGTATCGGGAGAATATACCACGTGGAGTCATGGAGACGGTAGAGTATCCTTCCACCACGGTTGGCAATTCCCGTAAAGCGATGGTGTACACCCCACCAGAATTTTCTTCGACAACGATGTATCCTGTACTTTTTCTTTTGCATGGTATTGGCGGAGACGAAACCGAATGGCATACTCATGGATCTCCGCAAATTATTCTCGATAATCTGTACAACGATAATATGCTTGAACCGATGGTTATTGTTTTCCCCAACGGTCGCGCAATGTCGAATGATCGAGCCGTAGGAGACCTGTTTGAACCTGAGAAAATCAAAGCATTTAAACGGTTCGAATCCGATCTGCTCAACGATTTGATACCTTACATGGAGTCGAACTACCCTTTGCATAAAAGCCGGGATAAAAGGGCGATTGCTGGTTTATCCATGGGTGGAGGTCAATCCTTAAATATCGGATTAAATAATCTAGACCATTTTGCATGGATCGGTGCTTTCTCTGCAGCCCCAAACACCAGAAGTCCGGAGCTACTTGTCCCTGATCTTTCGAAAGCGCCTTCATTACTCTCGCTGTTATGGATCTCTTGCGGTGAACAGGACAATCTTATAGAGATTAGTCTTGGGGTTCACCAATATTTGGCGCAACACGGAGTACCTCACATTTGGCATGAGGAAAGTGGAGGACATGATTGGCCCGTGTGGAAGAACGATTTGTATCTGTTTTCGCAACGTCTTTTCAAATGAATTTGCTGAAGAACATTCATATCGGATTGTAGCATCAACCAAATCTATTAAAATATCAGGAGGTATAATCTATGTTTAAATTTAGCAAAAAATTGTTAACCGTTGTTCTTGCAGCTTCCATGAGTTTTGGTGTCTTCGCAGCCACATCGAGCGCAGCAACAGATTATTGGCAAAATTGGACAGATGGTGGAGGAACGGTCAACGCCGTGAATGGATCGGGCGGGAATTACAGCGTGAATTGGCAAAATACCGGGAACTTTGTTGTCGGGAAAGGGTGGACATACGGTACGCCTAATCGAGTGGTCAATTATAATGCCGGCGTATTCTCTCCTTCAGGTAACGGCTATCTCACCTTCTATGGTTGGACTAGAAACGCTCTAATTGAATATTACGTGGTGGATAGCTGGGGAACGTATCGTCCTACCGGAACGTATAAGGGCTCGATGACTAGTGATGGCGGCACATATGACATCTATACAACGATGAGATACAATGCACCTTCCATTGATGGTACTCAGACTTTCCCTCAGTATTGGAGTGTTAGACAGACCAAGAAACCAATCGGAGTCAATTCTACCATCACGTTCAGTAATCATGTGAATGCATGGGCGAGCAAAGGGATGTACTTAGGCAACAGCTGGTCCTATCAGGTGATGGCAACGGAAGGTTATCAAAGTAGCGGAAGCGCAAACGTGACGGTTTGGTAAAAATGATGTGATGCAGTTCAACTTCTGCACCTGCATTTGAAATTCAATTTTCCGGTAGCGTTGAGTAACGTTATTCTCCAGACTAACGGACCTCGACGTTGCCGGATTTAAGCTAGTAAAGGAGAATAATTGAATGAAGAAGCTGGTATGGTTAACTTTAATCGCTATAGTTGTTAGTCTAAGTGCTTGTTCAGCAAGTAATACGAAATTAAGCGATGACTTGGTATTCGTCGAAGGAGGAGCCTTCAAGAGCAGTAAGCCGAGTCAGATCGATAGGAATGAAACGCTGGATTCCTTCTATATTGGCAAATACGAAGTAACTCAAAAAGAATGGATGGAGGTTATGGGGGAAAACCCTTCTGGCTTCAAGGGAGATGACCTGCCTGTTGAAATGGTCAGCTGGTATGACGCAGTGGAATACTGTAATCAAAAAAGTATAAAAGAAAACCTGAAACCTTATTACAATATAGATAAAGACAACCAGGACACGAATAATCACAATGAAAATGACACTATAAAATGGAATGTAACGATCAACGAGGACGCCAACGGTTACCGTTTACCCACAGAGGCAGAATGGGAATACGCTGCAAGCGGAGGTCAAAAGAGCTTAAATTACACATACAGCGGAAGTAACAATCCTGATGAAGTGGCTTGGTACTGGGTAAATGCCGGCGAGAACATTCTGACGGGTGACTGGAGCTGGCCCGCTATTGAGAGCAATCGTAATCAAACCAAAAAAGTCGGAACTCAGAAGGCGAATGAGTTAGGAATCTATGATATGTCTGGGAATGTGAGAGAATGGTGCTGGGACTGGTACAGCGATTCGGAGAGTCCAAATCAAACTTGGCGAGTTGTGAAAGGCGGAGGCTGGATCGGCGGTGTCAATAACAATGAAATATCATTTCGAGGCAAATTTGATGCAAATGGTTTTGGTCCCGATCAAGGATTCCGTATTGTGCGTGGAGAATGAAAACTCTTTTTCCTGGAAATAGATTACTTCTGAGCTAAACCTATACTTTGTCGGGTGAAAACCTATAGTTTAACAGGTTGTTGTACCAAAATGTAAGCGTTACACTTGAATTGTTATCCCGGCGCTTCGCTAAAATCGGAGCGTTCTTATAGTACAGTCCGATGGAACCATGTTCTATGTTATTGATAAATGACGATGAGACTGGTAGAAATTTTGTTCTCCAAAGTTGTGCGAGCAGACAACAATCCTGCTGTTGTTCTGCTGTTTAGCGTTTTCAGAACAACTGGAATCTACCTATTGATATAGATAAAATACATGCAGCTGATCAAGGATAAAAGTGAGGTGAGCTAATGTACAAGGTCATTGTCGCGGATGATGAGCCGTTTATGCTAGAAGGATGGAGAACAATGATTGACTGGCGAGCTTGTGGATATGAACTCTGCGGAACGGCAACAGATGGGGAGGAAGCACTTGCTTTATTTAACTCGGTTGAACCGGATCTTGTCGTCACGGATATTCAAATGCCTGTTATGGATGGTCTTGGTTTGATTCACACCTTGCGAGAAGATCTCGCCTATACCTCTAAAATTGTTATCGTTACAGGATACTCCGATTTTAATTACGCGAAGCAAGCCATACGGTATCAGGTCGATCAGTACGTGCTTAAACCTCTTGTTCCCGAGGAGATTCATCAAATCCTTATGGACATGATTGAACCTCTGGACAAACGCAGAAATGAGCAAAAACAGCAAAATGGAGTCACGGTTACAGATGAAGCCTATGAGAATCATCTTAATGAATATCGAATAAGCGAAGAATATGATTTAGAGCAAATGATGAACATCTCCAAAGAGATCTTGGCGTTGATTGAAGCAGAAAATACGTATTCTATCGATATTGCAGTGAGTGCACTGTTAGAGAAAAGTGAGAAAGCAGAGGTTTCGTTGGAATGGATACATCATGTCATCCGATATATCCATGGGGAGTTGCTACGTAAATATGGAAAAAGAGAGGGTTGCAGAGAAATACTATGTGAAAAAGATTGGCATGAGGCTGCGAGTTGGTCTTCCGGCACATTGCAAGACCTGTGTGTTCGACTGTCCAAGCAACTTTCCCAGTCTGAATTGAAGCAAAAGACGGGTACGGGAGGGCTGGTTGCAGAAGCAGTGAATGAATTGAAGCAGCACTATCGAAGTAAAATTAAATTACAGGATGTAGCTAATCGTATTCACGTGAATTCTGCCTACCTGGGTCAACAGTTCAAGCGGGAGATGGGGGTCAGTTTCAGTGACTATGTGCACCAGCTTCGTGTTGAGGAGGCCCGTAAACTCCTGCGACGTACCAATATGAAGATCACTGACATTGCATTCAGGCTAGGATATCATGATGCTGAATATTTCACCCAAAAGTTCAGAGCGCATACAGGGGAGCTTCCGTCAGTCTATAAAAACAAAAACCAAGGGTGATTATATGCGTCATAAATTCTGGATGTTCAGTAAGGTTAATGATATTCCTCTCCGATCCAAATTTCTGCTTATTTATGTACTTAGTATTCTCCTTCCTGTAATAACGATTAATATCTTCTTTTATGAACGAACCTCTGCGGATATCAAGATTAGAGAACAGGAAAATCTACGTAAATCCATCGACAGGGCTGCGGGGGAACTGCTAGGCATGATTGATGAGAGCGTTGCCCTGAGCCGAATTATTGCAGCAGACGATTCGCTCTATGAGGCACTGGATCGGACCTATCACTCCCCCGTGGATTATTACAACGTCTACCATGCATTCCTGCGAGATAAATTAACACGGTACATGTCAGCGAATATTCTGGAGGTGCGTATCTATACGGATAACGATACCATTCAGACGGGCAGTCATTATATCGTGATGAAAGACAAGAATGTACTCCCTGGATTGAAACAGCTGAAATCCACCAGTGGAGGCATTCTTGTCGTTGATTATATTGAGCCATCCGGATTTAACGCGGGAAGAAGAATCAGTGTGATTGGCAAAATGGATACCTATACTTCCTATGCCAATTACAACAAGTATTCCAAGATTGATCTGGAACTTAGCCGGGTGTACAGCATTTTAAATCGTGAATCAGACAGTCTTCAGCTGCGACTGGTGGACAGCAACAATCGAACTGTCGTTTCAAGTGGGGAGTTCAGCGAAACCGATTTATCCCCCCTTGATAATGAATCAATGCTCAAGGAATCTGGAGATTCTGCTTACACGCTCGAAAAATCGTTGGGGAATCTAGCCTACCTAAAGGGTTGGAAATTGATTGGAGTTGCCGATACGCGTCACCTTGACCACCTTTTGCAAGAAGCGTTTAAATCAATTCTGGGGTTGCTGGCATTAAGTATCGTGGTCCCCTCTGTATTGATCTACATTATTTTGCGTTCCTACCACTATCGGATTCGCAAGTTATCCAGACATATGGAGAAGGTTCGTAACGAACGATTCGATCTGATTGAAATTCACGAAGGCCGCGACGAAATTGGCGGGCTTATTCGTACATTTAACATCATGATTGGTAAAATTCATACGCTGATTAATGACGTATATAAACTGGAAATCCGCCAAAAAGATCTGGAGCTGGATCAAGTGAGGACTGAATTGTCCATGCTCCAGAGTCAGATGAATCCCCATTTTTTATTTAACACATTGAATGCCTTGCTAGTCGTTAGTACGAAGAATGGATATACGGAAGTAATTGAGATTATTAAAAGTCTGTCCAAACTGATGCGACAGTTGCTCAGTCATTCTGACAATCTGATTCCTTTGCAAGAAGAGCTGCAATTTACGAATCTTTATCTCCAGATTGAGAAGTTTCGCTTTGGAGAACTGTTTGATTACACCTTCGAGGTTGATCCTGATGCAGCTTCGTTGCTCATTCCCAGAATGAGTATTCAACCGCTTGTCGAAAATGCCTGCAAACACGGCTTGCAGGCGCGAAAAAATGGAAGACAGATCAAGATAACGGCGAGTCGAAACGCTTCTGAACTGGTTATTCAGGTGATCGATAATGGAATCGGTATGGATGCAGGGAGATTAACCGAGCTCCTGCGAGATATTCGTTCTGAAAGACCCAGGAACGGCGAGCATGTAGGACTCCGCAATGTCTACCGCAGGTTGGAACTCTTTTATGAAGGAAATGCGATATTTGATCTAAGCAGTGTACCTGGAAAGGAAACCATTGCAGGGTACCGTATACCGATCTCCAAGCTGGAACAGAGGAAATAGGAGGTAAACTCTCATGTATAAAGTATTGTTAGTCGATGATGAACCTTATGCCATTGAAGGGTTACAGCTTCTGATCAATTGGGAAAAGTATGGTTTCGAAATCAGAGGCGTGTGCGCCAACGGTGAGGAAGCCATTCGGATGATGGAACAAGATCGACCTGATCTCGTGGTGACAGACATTCGTATGCCTGTGATGAATGGGCTGGAACTTGTAGAAGAAGCACGACGATTGGAACATGAGTCTGTGCTGTTTGTCATCACGAGTGGATACAGTGACTTTAATTATGCCAGACAAGCTATTCGATTAGGTGTCTCCAACTATCTAACCAAACCGGTTGACAGTACAGAAGCAGAGGATATGTTGGTCCGTCTCCGTATGCAATTGCAGGAGCGTGAAACCCAGGAGCGTATAAGGGAACATGCAAACGAGCAAAGGATCAAAGCGTTTTTGTCCGCACTGATTAAGGATAAGCAAAATATATCGGAGGAGGAGATGTCAGAGATACGTCCTCGTTTGAACAAGTCCCATTGGGCATACCTGCGGATAGCCTTTCAGGGAGATATTCAGGAAGTCTGTTCAGTAGTCGAACAAACGGCTGAAGAAACAACTTGCTGTTATGTGATAGACAGAACAAGAGACTCATTGGGGCTTGTATGGGGGGAGGAAACGAATAATAGAAATGAGACGTTTGAAGCAATTAAAGCTTTTACCCAGCGTTTGATGAATAATATGCAACATAACGGCTGCGGAGATATTCATATCGCGGTTGGATTAACGGTCAACAAACTGGAGCATTTATCTGAATCCTTCCGCTCCGCTCAGGAAGTTGGGCGTTATTTGTTTTTTAATCAAGAGCATCTTTTGTTTGCCGAAGATATTCAGCTGGAGAATTGGCAGTTTGATCCGGAAACGCTGTCAGAGGTGGACCATATTTGCGATTTGCTTGAAAACGGTTCTGTGGAGGACCTCTCGTCTGCGATTCGGAGTGCTTTTGAACTGTTTGTACAGATGAAGGCTGCGCCAGAGATTGTACATATTTTCTCTACCCATATTATATTCCGCGGATTGTCCCTGTGCAGAGAATTAGGAGGAGAACCTAATGCTCTAATGAACGAATTGGCGAGCGGAATTCTGGAGAAGGGCCATCGAAATATAGAAGAGGTTGCTAACAATCTGGAACATTTCTGTTTACAATGCAAGTCAGCACTGGCAATTTTCCGGGAGAGGCAAATGGGTGGCATCCAGGCGACGGTTGCTGAATATGTGCAGATGCATTACAGGGAGACATTTACGATCCAGGAGCTCGCAGAACGATTCTACGTGAATCCTGTCCATTTAGGGCAATCCTTTTTGCGAAAGTATGGTAAGGGTGTAATCGAGGTAGTACATGATCTAAGAATGGAAGAAGCGAAGCGTCTGCTCCAGCAGACGAATCAAACATCCAGTGCGATTGCGGAGCAAGTAGGGTACCGCAGTTACCAGCATTTTCTCAGACACTTCGAAAAACGAACAGCCATGAAACCAGTAGAATACAGGCAAAAGTATGCGAATTGATCCATGAAAAAGAAGAACCCCTCCTGAATAAGACCTACAATTACAGGGGGGTAGACCTTAAATGTATATATTTTGTAACCGCATACATTTCTTCATACTAAAAACAGTAAGACATACCACTTCCAAGGAGGGCAAGTACATGGGGGGACTTAAGAAAAAGAAGCTTTGGGGTTCCGTATCACTCGTTCTGGCTTTGAGTTTGGCACTGGCAGGATGCAGCGGTGACAATGAGAAAGCGACTACAAAGGATGGGAAAGAGGTACTGAACATCTCGGCCTTTATCGGAACGCCAAATCAGGCGCCAGCTAAAGATAACCGAATCTACAAGAAGATTCAGGATGAACTCGGCGTTAATCTTGAGATGGAGTTTCTAGTAGGTGATCTTCAACAGAAGTTGGGCGTTATGATTGCCGGGGGCGATTTCCCGGATCTGATCACAGCAGACACCAAGTTGGTCTCAGCGGGTGCGGTTATTCCGCTCGAAGATCTCATTGAAGAGCATGCACCTAATCTGAAGAAACATTTCGGTAAAGACTGGAACCGGATGAAAGATTCCAGTGACGGACATATTTACTGGTTGCCTAACTATGGAGTGTATACAGGAGAGTTCATTAGTAACTATTATTCTGGTCCTGCATTCTGGATCCAAAAGTCCATACTGAAGGATGCCGGGTACCCAACTCCTAAAACGTTGGATGATTTCACAAAGTTGGTCCGTGATTATGCAGCCAAGAATCCAACTATTGATGGTCAACCAACGATTGGTTTCACTACATTGGCTTCAGACTGGCGGACGTTCCCTTTGCTTAACCCACCTGAACATCTTACGGGTCACCCCAACGACGGGGGCGTAGTCGTAGATGATAGTGGAGTCGCAACCGTTTTTGCCGACAAAGATATCTCCAAACGGTATTATAAGGAACTAAACAATCTGTACAACGAGGGATTGCTGGATAAAGAAGCCTTTGTTCAGAACTACGATCAATATCTGGCCAAAATTTCTTCGGGACGTGTGCTTAGTATGTTCGACCAGCACTGGAATTTCCAAGCCGGCGAAGACCCACTCGTAGCACAGGGGAAAATTGGCCAGACATACGTAGGCTTCCCGCTTGTCTATGATACAAGTATCACAGATCATTATCTGGATCGTCCGGTCATTAACTTGAACAATGGTTTTGGTATCAGTAAAGATGCCGAAGACCCTGTCGCACTCATCAAATTCCTCGATAAGCTTATGGACGAGAAGTACCAGAAGCTCTTGTCATGGGGTGAAGAGGGTGTAGACTATCAAGTGAATGAAGAGGGAAGATTCTATCGTACACCAGAGCAACGGACAGAGCAGGATGATCCAGCATGGAGATTGGTTAACAAAGCTGAAGGTTTCTACGCTGCTGCACCGAAGCTTGAAGGAACATTTGAAGATGGCAATGCAATTGGAGCGATCAACCAACCTGAGGAATTCTATGACAACCTCAAACCGGAAGATAAAGAACTTCTGGATGCATACGGCTTCAAAACGTGGAGTGACTTCTTCTCTCCTGCACCAGAAAATCCAGTGTACTATCCAGCATGGCAGGTCGATCTGAAAGAAGGCTCTGATGCTGCGGTAGCGAACAAACAAATGACAGACACTTCATTGAAATTCTTGCCTAAAGCAATCATGTCAAAACCGAATGAGTTCGATAACATTTGGACTGAATATGTAGACGCTTACAAGAAGATCGATGTTAAATCCTATGAAGATCGAATTAATGATCAACTGAAATGGAGAATCGAGAACTGGTCTGTTAAATAAAAAAATGCGGCAATGATTCTCTCGGAAGGTATCAACCAAAGGATTACTCAGGCGAGTGCCTTCCGGGGACATCATCCTTAAAGTCGCTGCAAGCCAATAGGAGGAGTGAAAGATGGCGAACACGCCTGGAGCCATACCAGAGCAAACCACCAGTACAGTCGTTCCCAAAGCACCACTGTTAAAACGATTGCGCGGACAAAGACAACTCATGTTCATGTCATTGCCCATCGTTGCGTACATTCTCGTATTCTCGTATTATCCCATTTGGGGCTGGGTTATGGCCTTTCAGAATTACAGTCCTGCGAAGAGTTTCACGCAGCAGGAATGGGTCGGGCTCAAACACTTTAAGTTTTTGTTAACAGACGATGCATTTCTTAACGTGCTTCGTAATACCATTGCGATGAGCGTCATCAATATGGTGCTCGGATTTGCGACAGCAATTATATTTGCCATTTTACTTAATGAGATCAAACATAAGTTATATAAACGAACCATTCAAACAATATCGTATTTACCTCACTTTCTCTCATGGATTATTGTGACAGGTATCGTAGCAAGTTCACTATCTGTAGATGGTGGGATTGTGAATGTGGTACTCATGAAGCTGCATATCATTCAAGAACCTATCATGTGGCTTAGCGTTCCGGAATACTTCTGGGGCATTGTAGGCGCATCCCATGTATGGAAAGAAGTTGGCTGGAATGCCATTATTTATTTGGCGGCCATCACGTCTATCGATCCTTCCCTCTATGAAGCGGCAGAGATTGATGGTGCGAACCGATATAAGAAAATGCTGTATGTGACCTTACCCGGAATCAAATCCATTGTTATCATTTTGCTGATCATGAATATGGGCTGGATTTTGGAAGCTGGATTCGAGGTTCAGTATCTGTTAGGTAATGGTGTGGTTGTCGACTGGTCACAGACGATAGATATATTTGTCCTGAAATACGGACTACAGATCGGGAATTATTCTTTGGCTACTGCGGCAGGTATCTTCAAAACAGTAGTTAGTATCACGCTGATCTTTGCGGCGAATTCAATTTCCAAACGGCTCGGGGAAGACCGATTAATATAAGGGGGACTAGAGATGGGAATCAATAAATCTCGGCTTGAACCGATTGTCTTCCATACGTTAAATGGTATACTGATGATCGCAATCGCGATTGTTACCCTGTATCCGTTTGTGAATACACTCGCCGTATCTTTCAATGCCGGTAATGACACCATCCGGGGTGGGATTTATCTGTGGCCTCGGGTATGGACAGATCAAAACTACAGAGCAGTATTTGCAGGAGGGACCATCTTCAGCGCCTTTGGTATATCTGTGGCGAGAACGGTTTTGGGAACAGTTTTAAGTCTATTCTTAACCTCCATGCTGGCTTACACACTAAGCCGAAAAGATTATATATTACGAAAGCCCATTACCATTACAGTTGTTCTTACAATGTATTTTAGTGCAGGTCTTATTCCAACTTACTTCCTAATGAAAGATTTGCATTTGTTAAACAACTTCCTGGTGTACATTATTCCTGGGCTGATCAGTGCATTTAATATGATTGTTATTCGAACCTATATCCAGACACTACCCGAGGGATTGATCGAATCCGCCAAAATTGATGGTGCTGGAGATTTCAGAACATTCATTTCCATTATTCTACCGCTGTGCCAACCGGTTCTCGCTACTGTTGCACTGTTCATTGCAGTCGGTCAATGGAATTCTTGGTTTGATACGTTTCTGTATGCATCTTCCAAACAAAACCTGAGCACGCTGCAATATGAGTTGATGAAACTATTATCATCTTCTATGAATTCCAACAGCAGTGCAGCCGTTGCCAATGGTGCAGATCTTGGTGCTGCGCGTAACATGGTCACACCTGTATCTATTCGGGCAGCGATTACGATTGTTGCCGCATTACCCATCTTAGTTGTATATCCATTTTTGCAGAAGTATTTCGTTCATGGCTTGCAGCTTGGAGGGGTAAAAGAGTAAACTTAATGCAGTTCCAGATAACCGATCAAAAACGGTCACTAGGTGACCGTTTTTTTATGTTTTTTAAACGGCGGACCTTAGTATGTCAATTGCACACGAATCGAACTTATTCAATAATGTTGTTGACAATTAAATTAAAGTTACTATAATTTATATTTACTTGATTCACCAGTCAGTCTCTTTTCAGGGTGCCACTGCGCGCGAAAGCCCTATATCAAGAACTGTCCACAGCGCCTGACCATCCCGAGCTCTTACCATTTTATCAAGGAGACTGAAGAGAAAATGAAAGTATTAATCGTGGAAGACTCCATTTTCGTACAGAAATTACTTACAAAGCTGATTGTTGATCATATTCCAGAATGCGAGATTCAGATTGCTAACAATGGAGAGCAAGGATACAACCTATTCAAGGAATTTCAACCTGATTTTATAACCACCGACCTGCTGATGCCTGGTTTGAACGGACAAGAAATGCTTCGAATGATTCGAGAAACGGATAGCAATGTCAAAATTATTATCTTATCTGCAGATATTCAGAAGACAACTAGGGATGAAGTTGAAATGTTAGGCATTTCTGGTTTTTTGAATAAACCGTTAACCGCAGAGAAGGCAACTACCATGATTCAACTGATTCAGGCGGCCTATCATGCTGAATGATTTACAGAAGGATTTGCTTACTGAACTAGTGAACGTTTACGTGGGACAAGCGGCTAACATGTTGTCAGAGATTGTAGACAAGCGTATCGTTTTGAATATTCCGGAAGTGGAACTAATCTCCATATCCGATGTTGATCCTGGAGATCGAAGATACAATATTTTCTTTAGTGAAGGTCACCTGTTTAGGTCATCTTTACAGTTTGGATACGAATTTCAGGGAAAAGCATTTCTGATGTTTCCTGTTGAGCAGGCTAAAGTATTGGCAAACATCTGTCTTGGAGAACTGGGTGAGAGCGTTATATCGAACGATCCGAACCTGATGGACACGGATTTGGACGTTTTGAAGGAAGTTAGCAATGTCCTGCTTAACGCCATTATTGGAGAATTCGGTAACTTCCTGGAGATCAAACTGGAATACGTCCTGCCTGATATTGAACTGATCTATGTCACCAATTCCGATCAACAAATATTGCTTCAGAATGAAGTTTATGTCCTGGTTTTACATACCTCGTTTTTACTTGCCGATACGGATGTGACAGGTATCATTGTCATAGCACTGAGTATGAACTCCATATCGAGCCTGCTGGCCAAAATGGACGCTTTGTTGGAGGCGGGCAATGGATAATCTTATTTCACAAGCTTTGAACAAAGCCCATATGGGAATAATGATCGTGGACAGGCATTTAAAAATTGTTGTGTGGAATGCCTGGTTGGAGCGCTTTACTGGCAAGAATGTAGAAGAGGTAGTAGGCTTGAATCTGCTTGAGATCTGCCCACGGTTTAAGTCGAACATGTATTTAAATATTTTGCAAAATGCGCTGTATCATGGACAGAGCAGATTTTGCTCAAGCGCTTTACATAAGGCGTTCATTCTTCCTAATGAAGGAGAGGATGAACAATTATTCAGACAAAATATGCATGTTGAACCGCTCTATCATGAAGATCGGAGTTACGCCCTTATTCAGATTACTGACATGACTAACACCAATACCAGGGTATATAAACTTAAAAATCTGATCAAAGAACTGGAGACGGAGTACGCCAAAATCAAAATCTCCGAGAAAATCAGCAAGCATTTGTCTTTGCATGATCCACTTACCGGTCTGCCTAATCGTCTTGCTTATAATGACCGTCTTGCCTGGGCCATCAGTAATGCCAAAAGAAACCATAACAAACTAGCCGTCATGTTTGTGGATGCTGATGGGTTTAAACAAGTGAATGATACATATGGACACCATGTTGGCGATCAAGTGTTGCTGGAAATGGCAAAGCGATTAAGTGAAACAATTCCAAGTGCGGACACTGTAGCTCGGCTTGGCGGGGACGAATTCATCATTTTAAGCCATCTGAAAGATGATCACGATGCTGAAGTCATCGCCAAAAGATTGGAAGCTGCATTCAGTACCCATTTCAAAATTGCCGGAAACTATATCAACCTTTCGATGAGTATTGGTATCAGCCTATTTCCCAAGCATGGACAGGAGCCTTCCGAACTTCTGAGACATGCGGATGGAGCTATGTACAAGATTAAAAAGAATGGCAAGAATGATTACGGAATTTATGAACCTGAAAATGCTTAAGAAATCTAAAAATGTCTTTTAATAAAGTTGCTATAATAGCAACTTTATTTGTCTATACAATTAACATAAGAAAAAATACATTTTTTCTATGAATAATATTTTTTTACATATGAAGATGAGAGAGTAGTTATTGAGTAATGTAGTAATCATTCAGCCAGTAATACTTATAAAGGAGTGTGCATATTGAATGTAATAGATGGGTCGATAATCGTACTTTTGCTGTTCAGTTTCTATATTCTATTACTGTACGGAATGCCGATTATCTTAATCATAGTGGGGTATTTCATATTTAAAGGGTACAAGAAGCGCAGGGGTGTGAAGACGAACGATAAGTCGGTGGCTCCTGATGGTCAGCAAGCTACTATTAAACCATAGATTAATGTTGATACCACGATATTGAGCGGGACCAGAGTAAGGCCCGATTGAGAGCCGCTATATTAGCGGCTTTTTTGGATTTTAAATAAGAAGAAGTCTGAAAGAGGCGATAGTCAGAACAGTACCAAAAGCAAGGAGAAAAACGCCTCTAAACTTGATGCCCATCATATCGTATTCATGAAGTTCATCCTTCGTACGATTAAAAGGCCATGAATTAGGTCGTCTCAGTGCTCTAACCCCAAAGAATAAACCAATCATTCCAAGCAACAGAAAGAAAAAGAAGAAAAACATATCATCCCCCCTTTAACAAAGATAAGTAATATGGAAACCTATTGATTTGCCTATGCTGGCTGAGAATACATACTTTATGAAGGGTTACGTGGTTTGAACATTTTGTAGAAGATCAAACTGTATACATACGCCATAACCATAGGTTTAAAATACGAAGCGTAAGACCAGATGATGTACCATCTATTAAAATACCACACTTTTCCGTAATCTTTGGCGATCCACTCTACAATAGTCAATATGAGAGCTGATACAACTGCTACTAACCATGGATGTGCTCGATGCCTGTTAATATAATATATCATAAGACATCCAGCCATAAGGAAGAGACCCACATCGAATGGCAGAGCTGAAAAGGAGCGATTCGTGAATTACGGAGCAAGGTGTCAAAAATATGTCTTTGATGTTAAGGCAAGAAAACTAGCGAATCTATTTCAAAAAAACTGGAACAGTGCTATGATATAAAAGGAAAATAAATCTAATTATTACAATAAATTTAATATATTTACAGAGAGGGATTAAAGATTGAAACTATAATCCAAATATTTTTTATTATGAGGAGGATAAACTATGAATAAGAGAAAAACGAAGAAAGTTAGTACGGTAATGATTTGTATTCTATCGTTATTTTTGGCATCTTCAACAGTCCTGGCTAATACTGCATCTTCACCGTATAGTACACCCAAAATTAAGGGACACACGTACACTTTCACATCTGAAGTATGGACTCGAAATTTCACTACAGGTACGACTGCTGAAGCCGTTGCATCAGTGAAGGCTTCAGCAAGTGTTCCAAATGGATATATGGGAGCTATGGCTAGATTGTACACATCTGGCGGAAGCTTAACAGCTTCAAGTTCCATGACATATAATACGTCGAAAACCTCTAGTTTTTTTGTCTACTCTCCAAGAATAACGACTAAAACGACGTATTATGCTCAGAACGTTGGTGAATTCTATAATGGGAATGGATACACTCGTTATACTGGATACAAATCGCCAAACTTAAAGTTATCGAACGTAAATTCATCAAATGTTTTATTTGAAAACAACACTGAAACATCGGAAACGATTCACGAATTATTGCTTCAAACTAAATATGATGTCAATTCACAGGGCGATACCTATGGCTCAGCATTATCTGAACCAATCATTGGGGTTGAACCCGATTTGATTGCTGCAATTGGCACCAATGGAATCGAGGGTTATCTAAAAGCTGAAGATCTTACACCTAAAATCACTACCATCGAAGAAGCCTTGGCACAAACACAAGTGAATGGTACTGTTCGAACGATTCATTTGTATGATGTAGAAGGAGACAATATTATTGGAGAATTTGATGTAGTTACTGATTATAAAGTAGAATAGAAATTTTTCAGAGTAAAAGAGCCGCTAAATTGCGGCTTTTTTGGGTTAAGCTATCCATTTCAATTAAGTTGCTTAGCCGTATTCTTTTCCAAAGTCCTCCATCTTTTCAAGGATCGGTAGTAACTTCATTCCCTTGTCTGTTAACGAATACTCAACTCGCGGAGGAACTTCCGGATATACATCACGTTGAATAACACCATCATTCTCCAACTCTTTAAGCTGCTTTGTAAGGGAGCCTTGAGACAGATCTCCAAGGAATTTTTTGATATCCGTATATCGCCGTGTTTCGTCTTTTAGGTACCATAAGATAAAATATTTCCAACGCCCAGAAAGGACATTCTGAGTAAAAGCTATGGCGTACATGTCACTTTTTCCATCTATAAACTCTTGTTCAAAACCTTCGTTGCAAACTCTCATTCATATCACTCCTGATCCAAAGGTACATAAAGATGTACTATGTTCATTTAAATTGCCCTCTTTGCTAATAAAACAAATACACCTATGATGGTGTCAACACCAAAACAATTTTAGTTTACCTAAAGTATGAAAGAATAATTAATGTTATCTCGATTGAATATTTAGCAAGCTAAATAAATATATCATAGAAATGAGTGACTGATAAGGGCTGGAGACAAACTGATATTCGATCATACTGTAAATTTTAACAAGGGAGATGTTTAACAATGAGCAAAAAAATTCGTACAGGTATCATAGGGGCATCCATTAATAACGGGTGGGCGAGTGGAACACATATTCCAGCTATTCAGCATTTGGATGAGTTCGAGCTTACAGCGGTTGGGACAAGTAATATGGTGAGTGCAAAGGCAAGCGCAGAAGCTTTCTATGCAGATCACGGCTTTGACAATATGAAGGAGTTGGCTCAGCATCCTGATGTGGATATGGTTGTTGTCAGTATTAATGTCAAGGAACATTATAACGCCGTTAAAGCCGTCGTGCCTGCTGGCAAACCAATCTATTGTGAATGGCCACTGGGGTCGAATACAGAGGAAGCGCTTGAAATGCAGGAATGGATAGCGTCCGCACAACTGCCAAATGCGATTGGATTACAGGCAAGACAAGCCCCGGCCGTTCAATATGTAAAAGATATATTGGCAGAAGGTTATGTCGGTAAAGTGTTGTCTGCCAACCTGAAGATCTCCATTGATGGCATGGGTGGCGTTGGTGATAAGTCGAGTGCGTACTTGTTTGATCGGAAAGTTGGAGGGAACTTGCTGACCATTGTAGGTGGACATAATCTGGATGCCTTCACTTTCATGCTTGGGGACTTTACAGAATTGTCTGCCACCACAGCTCAACAGTTTTCAGAAGTTGAATTGGTAGATATTCAGAAAGTCATCAAGAAAACAACGGATGATCAGATCATGATTACAGGGAAATTGACTAATGGGGCAGCAGCCAGCGTTCATATTCAAGGTGGAGTCAAACATCAGACAGGACTCACACTTGAAATTTTCGGAGACAATGGCACGATTGTTCTGAGCGCTCCTGCATCCATTCAATTCGGATCACACCATTTACGCGGTGCAGGATCTACGGACAACGAGCTTTGTGAACTACCCATTCCCGATGCCTATTACTCGGCTCCACATTCTCTATATAACGACTCCGGAATTGTTCTGAACATGGCTCAGGCTTATCGTAAGTTTGCCAAAGATATTCAAGAAGGTACTACCTTAGCACCTAATTTCGCGGATGCGGTGAAACTTCATCAGTTACTGGATGCCGTCGAGAAATCAGCCCAGACCGGTGAACGTCAATATCTATAACCCTCACTAAACGGAACAAAATCTGATCCATCCATATACTTAGCATGCTAAATATATTCACGCTATAGTAAGGGCACAAATATCTGTGCCTGTCCAGAACGAAGGAGAAAATCGTTATGAAAAAAAGAAGTGAAATGCAACTGGCTTTACAGATGGTTTCGGGTTATGGTGCCGAATTTAGCGCATGGAGAATGCCTGGCACGGATCCTGCAGCTTACACCAATATGGATAGTTATGTAGAACGGGCTAAATTAGCTGAACAAGGAAAGTTTCAAATGATTTTCATCGCTGACACTCCAGCATTATCCAATAATTTAGGCCCACAGACGCCTATGTTTCCTATGGACCCCATGTTGGCACTGATGGCAGTAGCAAGAGAGACACAACACATTGGGCTTGTGGCTACACTCTCTACAACATTTAACTATCCCTATAACATTGCACGTCAGTTCAAAGCACTGGATGTTATCAGTCATGGACGTGTGGGATGGAATGCGGTTACCACATCCGACCCCCTAGCGGCGGCTAATTTCGGTGCCCGGGTTGAAAATCGCCAAGAACGCTATGACAAGGCACATGAAAGCATACAAATTGTTCAGGCCTTGTGGGGGAGTTGGGAGCCAGACGCTTGGACGTTAGATGTAGAAGTAGGGGAATTTGCGGATATGGACAAAATCCAGCCTATTAACCTTCAGGGTCAATATTATGCATCTCGTGGTCCTTTGCCCATTCCGCCCTCTGAGCAAGGGCAGCCAGTGATTTTCCAGGCAGGGGGAGGAGGTGAAGGATTAGAATTAGCTGGGAAATATGCTTCCGGAGTGTACGCCAATCCTTATGATATTACTTCTGCCCTGGAACACAGACAAGCGATAAGGCAAAGTGCTGCCCGTTTTGGTCGAAACCCCAATGATATCAAAATGTTTGCTGGTTTTATGTTTTCTCTGGCTTCAACGGAGGAAGAAGCTCTGGATCGTCGGAAACAGCTTATGAGCTTTAACCCCCAGGAAATCCCCAGCAGGGTAAGTTACCTCGGATCCATGGTTGGTTTACCCTTATCGGTAAACTCCGTAGATATAGATCAACCTTTAGCGGCAGACTTGTTGAAAAATGCATATGCCAACCCCATGGACCCACGTTCTCCGAGAGCCTTAAAGTTATTAAAAGAAGGACTCTCTGTAAGGGATGTTCTCGCTCACGGGGTCATCAACTATCATCCGGTTGTTGCAGGCACCCCGACACAGGTTGCTGACTTCTTGGAAGAATGGTTTTTGGCTGAAGCATGTGACGGATTCTCAGTCGTGCCCGATGTATCTTTTGATGGCGTTGCAGATTTTGTGAATCAGGTAGTACCTATCTTGCAGGAACGCGGTTTGTTCCATAAGGAATATGAAGGAAAAACACTACGCGAGAATATGGGCGTTCCTTACGAATACGGATTGCAGGAACATGGAATCAACGAATAAAGGAGATTTTTTTAATGAATAACACAATTGAATTGCTTCATAACCATACATCGTTTCGTTCTTACACATCTCAACCCCTAACTGAGGAACAAATAGATGCAATATTTCAGGCAGCAAATCAAACTTCATCGTTCAGTCTTCTGCAGGCGGTATCCATTATACGCATCACAGATCCAGTACTTCGAAAAAAACTCAGACATCTGTGTGTCGATCAACCCTATATTGAAGAAGCGGCCGAATTCTGGATCTTCTGTGCAGATTTCAACCGAAATCATGAAATCGCTCCGGATGTGGATATTGAATATATTGAATTTCTGTTGATTGGTTCATTCGATGCTGGCCTGATGGCACAAAATGCGTTAACCGCGGCTGAATCGCTGGGACTTGGCGGAGTGTTCATTGGTGCGGTCAGAGCTAATATTAGCGAACTATCTGACGCATTGAATTTACCTAAATATGTTATCCCTCTGGTGGGGTTATGTATCGGTAATCCAGCTGGAGATAAGCCGGAACTGAAACCTCGACTCCCTCAATCCATGGTATTGCTTGATAATCAATACCAACCAATGGATCAAGAGAAATTAGCAATCTATGATGAGACCATGCTGAAGTATTATGAAAATCGTCCGACGAGAGCCCCTTTCACCGTAAAAAAAGTAAAAGGATGGAGTGACCATATCCAGGATCACCTCGAGAGAAGTATCCAACCGCAAATGATGGCCTATTTGAACAAGCAAGGTTTTGCCAAAAAATAAGGACTAAACCAATCTTTCGGGTGAAACTTGGATAGGAAAAGGCCCTTAAAGACGACACTAAGGTGAATTGACACCTGTATATCTCCATGATACATTTAGTCTGCTAAATATAATTCGGATGTTAGGGAGGGATCGTTCATGACAGATACAGTAGATTGTGAAATTCGACAGTCTTTAGATCGAATTTCCTCCCAAATGCGACGAAATTATAGTGAATCTCTTCGGGAACTTAATCTCTATGTAGGACAAGATAATTTGTTGTATCGGCTGTGGTTGGGTGATGGGGTAACCCAGATGCAACTAAGTGAACATATGAAATGCGAACCACCAACGGTTACAAACATGGTCAAATCACTGGAACAGAACGGATTTATATATCGCAAACGTGATGTACAGGATGCAAGGATCATGCGTATCTTTCTAACCGATAAGGGCAAAGAATTAGAAAAACCGGTTGAGCATAAATGGAGAGAGCAACAAGAGAAACTACTTCAATCCATTTCTTCGGAAGATCGGCTGATATTGAGACAATTTATGCAACAAATGGAGCGAAATATCTTATAACTTATGCCAAGATTCACGTAATCTAAATAAATGAACGAAACAGAGCCGCTATTATAGCGGTTTTTTTATTGCCAATAGCTATATTTTCTTGCCCGGAACAAGAATTTGTACTGTCAGTTTCGGAATTCACGATTACATCTCTAATGCTGGGATAAGATTGTGATAATTCAAGTTAATTTTGTTCATTTAGATGCTTAAGAGATTACAGTACACTGAAAGAACATACAAACGGAACACACTAAACATGAAAATGTGAGGAATTATAATTCGTTGGAGGTTTTAACGTGAAGACCAAAAATATCTGGTTTAATCAACCTGCTGGAACATGGGAAGAGGCATTACCTATCGGAAATGGAACTCTTGGAGGCATGATTTTTGGAAAAACACAGATCGAGAGAATTCAGCTTAATGAAGATAGTCTGTGGTATGGTGGTCCGATGCAGCGGAATAATCCTCAAGCACTTGAATCTTTATCTCAGATCAGAAGCCTGATTTTTGACGGTAAGATTAGGGAAGCAGAAGAACTCGCAGCAGATACTCTGGTAGGTGTTCCTGACGGGCAAAGGCATTATGAGCCATTAGGGGACTTCTATATCGCTATGGATCACAGTGAACATGAACCAAATGGATATCAAAGACATCTCGATCTGGAACAAGGCAAGGTAAACGTGAATTATACCGCAGATCAATCCATTTACAGCCGAGAATATTTTGCTAGCTACCCGAATCAAGTGCTCGTTGTTCATCTCAAATCTAGCGTGCCTGGAAAGTTATCTTTCTCCACTGTTTTTGGCAGGGGAACCGTTCTGGAATCAACATCCTATTCCGATATTCTTAAGCATCCTGTTGGTTTCCAATCCTATCTGGACCGGATCGAGAAGCGTGGAACGAATGACTTGATCATCCGGGGAAGAAGTGGGGGAGAAGAAGGAATCCGTTTTTGTTGTGCGATTCGCCTTATATCTGAAGGAGGGCAGGTTCATTATTCAAGCGGTCAGCTTTCTCTGAAGGATGGTAATTCAGCGACTATTCTAATCACGGCGTGCACGGATTTCCGAGTACCTAAGGAACAACTCGAAGTGGAGTGCCTCCGCAGGATTGATACTGCTTCCGCAAAACCATATAGCGAACTGCTAGCCGATCATGTCTCGGACTATCAATCCTTATTCGAAAAGATGGATATACATCTCGAAGATGAAAATAAAGATGTGATATGTTCCGAACTTCCAATCGATCAGCGCCTTGAGCGGCTTAGAGCTGGTCAGCATGATCCGGAACTGCTGAGTCTATACTTTCAATTTGGTCGCTATCTGCTTATCTCAAGTAGTCGTCCAGGTTCTTTACCGGCAAATCTTCAAGGGATATGGAATAAAGACATGCTTCCTGTATGGGATAGCAAATATACGATTAATATTAATACACAGATGAACTACTGGCCTGCAGAAAGCTGCAATCTGTCTGAATGTCACGTTCCATTGTTTGATTTTATAGATCGACTGCAAGTCCGGGGAAAGGAAACCGCTAGAACCATGTATGGATGCAAAGGGTTCGTTGCTCATCACAATTCGGATATCTGGGCAGACGCTGCTCCGCAGGATGTATGCATGACATCGACGTTTTGGACCATGGGGGGAGCATGGCTTTCATTACATCTATGGGACCACTATGAATACAATAAGGATGTTCAATTTCTCAAAAAAGTTTACGCCACGATGAAAGATGCGGCTATCTTTATTCTGGATTATCTAATAGAGGATCCTTCCGGCAATTGGGTGATATGTCCTTCGTCCTCACCGGAGAATCGCTATATATTAGATAATGGAGAGTCGGGGGCTTTATGTTTTGGTGCTTCAATGGACAATCAGATTATTAGAGAACTCTTCACGCGTTGCATTGAAAGCACCCGGATATTGCAAGAAGATCAGGAATTCGGAGAATTACTCCGTAGTGCTTTAACCAAATTACCGGAGACCTCCATTGGCAAACATGGCCAGATCCAAGAGTGGAGTAACGATTATGATGAATTGGAACCTGGTCACAGACATATTTCCCATTTATTTGCTTTGCATCCTGGAACGCAAATTACGTTGCAATCAACGCCTGATCTCGCCAAGGCAGCTCGCGTAACACTCGACAGAAGACTGGAACACGGTGGTGGTCACACAGGATGGAGCAGGGCGTGGATTCTCAATATGTGGGCACGATTAGAGGAGTCGGAACTTGCACACGATAACATCGTGGAACTTCTACGTTCCTCCACGTTACCCAATCTGTTTTGTGACCATCCTCCGTTTCAAATTGATGGGAACTTTGGAGGTACCGCAGGTATAGCAGAGATGCTTCTCCAGAGCCATAACGAATTAATCAGATTATTACCTGCTTTGCCAGCAGCTTGGCCAAAAGGATATATTCGTGGTATTCGGGCTCGTGGGGGATTTGAAATAGATCTGGAATGGGAAAATGGTAATCTGTTAAATGCCAGAATTCGCTCTATTGCAGAATCAAGAGTAACCGTATCCTATCTGGACCAAAAGATAGAATTAAACTTTCCTGGCCCCAATTCAATAATTGAACTAAGAGGATACGACTGGAATAATCAATAAGAATTTACCGATTACCTGAGCGAATACCGGCTGACAAAACTGCCGTGCGAATTCGCTCTTTTTATTTGCTGAGATAAGATTTAGGCAAGAGTTGGCGTGTTTATGCTCAATACAATGTTTAAAGAAGACTTCCATATTTAACGTACTTACCAGGTGAAGTGCCGACCATCTTCGTGAAGCTGCGAATAAAATTGGCATAATCTCCAAAACCGGATTGATAACAGGCCTCTGTAATACTTAAACCTTCGATTAAATAAGATTTCGACAGCTCTATACGGCGACTAAGAATGTATGCACGAATCGTGAGTCCGGTATGTTTTTTGAATTGTCGACTAATATAGCTGCTATTCGTGAACATAGCCTCTGACAATTGTTTGAGCGTCAGTTGCCTCGTCAGATTACATTCAATGTAATCCATCGTGTTTCGAACTAGTTCAGGCATAATATCCGTAGCAACAAAATCCGTATTTTGAAAAGTTAGATTCGTTAGAAGAAGTAGCTGTGTAATCAAAATATTCCTCAGAATATCCGCTCCATAGTCACTTGATGAGAGACACTGTTCAAGCTCGCCAGCTAATTGTAGCACTCGTTGAAGTTCGTCCTCTTCAAGATGTACGATATTACCCTTACCCTTGGGACGGTAGTCGAAACATGCGGATAAGTTGGTGCTTGAAGTAGACAAGCGGTTCAAATATGACTTTTTCAGATTTATGGTGATTCTCTCATATTCGTTTTTGTCCAAGGCAAAGGAACGGTGCATCTCCTCCGGGTTAAGAACGAGCAGATCTCCACGTTGCAAATGGTAACAACGGTTCTCAATATAGAAGTTTACATTGCCACGAAGAAATAAGTAGAGTTCGTATGCATTATGTCGATGATAAAACGTTCCCATATTATACGTGGTGGTGCGATGAAGGTACAACAGCTCATTCTGGATTGGATCAAACAGGTATTCTGAAGTCTCATTCATATCAGATATATGACCTCCTTGTCGTTTCGCGCAATAAATATAGCCGTTTGTGCAATGAAATTGCAGACGTGAACCTATAAAATGTAACCATCCTAGCATGATGGATACATAATTGCAAGCGTTTCCACTCAGGTGTGTACAACGCGATTGGAGGAAAAGATGGATCTGATTTTCACGGCACGAAGTAGAGCGCAGGACACCGTAGAGTACACAGCATTGGACAAGCATGCTCTCAAGGCTGACGTAAAAGTAATAAGCGGAAACGGCAGTGCAGAAGCTCCATGGCAAGCCGACATTCAGATTTACAACGAGGGACAGAATGCCTGGACAGGAGTTATTCATGTGGAAATGCCGTTGGACAAACAGAATCCGAGGTTTTTTTTGCCTGCATTTATGTATGGCCGCAACCGGGGCGAAGCACCCCAGAATGTCCCAAATGAGTTCCCTAGACTAAGGGAGGGCAGTCCTTCTCGCCCTTCATCACCCTGGTGGATGGTCCGAAGCGATCGTCTGTCTCATCCGGCTGCACTTATCTATGATGAAGGTCGGATTGTTGGTCTAAGCGCAAGTCCCTACTGGATCAATACGGGAAACCAGAAGCAGCAATGGTATCCAGGAATGGAAGGAACGTTCGTGCAATATGGGGGATTCACATGTTCTATTGAAAAGGGTACGGTCGGATATACGCTGGGATATGAGAATGCTCCGTTGTTATTTATCAAATCCAGACTTGTCCATGAGCGAGCTGCCCTTGGAGAAAATTGTTTTGAACTTGCGGCAGGTGAATCAGTTGGGCTCACTCTTGAACTATATAACTACGAGTCTGAATCAGAACTGGGTATCAATCCTGCACTGGAAACAATCTATAGGAGGTATCACGAAAAACCAAGAGAAGGAAGTGACATTCAGACAACGGTAACGGATTTGTCCAATGCCATCTATGAATATGCCTGGCTTCCGGAGGATCGTCATTATTCAACATTTGTATATGAAGATGCTGCTGAAACTGATGGCTACCGATACAACAAAATTATCTCAATCAGTTGGACAAATGGTATGACCATAGCTGCTCCAATGCTTATGGCCGCACTGCGCCTGAATAATGAGCCTATGCGACAGCAGGCGTTATCCTGCATTACCAATATTATCGAGAATGCCATGAATTCCGAATCCGGACTTCCATACGATGCCTATCAGGATGGGATATGGAGTGTTAAAGGCTGGTGGTTCGACGGTATGCGTACCCCAGGACATTCCTCTTACCTTGTAGCTCAAGCGATGTTCTACATTCTGAAAAGCTACGATTATGAGAAGCGCATTCGAAATGTGAGACACGATGATTGGCTGGGTTACGTCAAGCAAGTGCTTGATCGTCTGGAGTGCACAAAGAATACGGATGGAGAATATCCCACCATTTTGTCAGAGCAGACAGGAGCAGGTCTTGAATATGATGCCTTTAGCGGAGTCTGGTGTCTTGCCGCCAAGGCATATTACAGTTGGTTAACCCATGATGCCTCTTCTCTGGATGAGCTCAGACGAAGTGAAGCCCACTATTACAGCACCTATGTCCAACACATGGAATGTTACGGCGCTCCGTTGGATGCGGATAAAGCTGTTGATTCGGAAGGCATTCTGGCTTACATCAAAGCTGTTCGGTTTCTACACGCGTTGACTGGCGACGAGCTGTTTCTAGATCACATGAGAGATGCAATCAGCTATGAATTCAGTTTCAAATTTTGTTACAACTCACCTGTTAAGATTCCGCCACTCAGTACATTAGGCTGGTCCAGTTCCGGGGGAAGTGTTACTTCAGTAGCTAATCCGCATATTCACCCCATGTCCAGCAATCTAGTGGATGAGCTGTTGTATTATGTTGGACAGCGGGAAGAGAATTATGTTCGTCAACGTATGATGGATACCATCGGGTGGGGTTGTCAGACCTATAATCGTTATGATCAAGAATTCGGCTATGGCAAAAAAGGATGGATGTCTGAACGCTTCTGTCATTCGGAAGGACTGGTCACTGAAAAATATGCGGATGGTACGCCAGCCAGCACCTGGTTTTGCCTGATGCCATGGGCTAGTGGATCGATCATTGAAGGCCTCGTTGGCGACTATTGGGATTATGCACGACATGAATGAATTTATTATGCAATAACTACAACAGTCACCATATTAGATTCCGCCGATAGGGAGACACGCTACCGGCGGTTTATTTTCGTTGGAGGAAAGGGGACACAAGGATGTTAAAAGTATTACTGGTAGATGACGAGATGTATATACGAAAGGGGCTGTATGAACTCATAAATTGGATGGATCTTAATATGGAGATTATCGGAGAGGCAGAGAACGGTGTAGAGGCATTAAATCTGATTGAAAGCCTGCAACCAGACGTGATTATTACAGATATCCGTATGCCAATCCTGGATGGACTGGAACTGATACGTGCCGTAGAGAAAATACCACATCTGGAACCTGTGTTCATTATCATCAGTGGTTATCATGACTTCAAATATGCACAGCAGGCAATCAGGTACGGTGTTCATGACTATATCCTGAAGCCTATTGATGATGAAGAATTGACGGCGACGTTGCAGAAGTCAGCTAATCTGATTTGCAATAAAAGAAAACATATTCTTTGGACTGAGGGACAGGCCAGTAACATCATGCTGGAGGATGTGATCAAAGGCCATGTACAGAAGGAGGATGAACATCGATATGCCGAGATGCTTGGCATCAATCGTAACTCCAGTCTGCTCATAACTTTGATTGAACTTCAGACCGGATTAGATGCAATTAAAATTACGATTGAACAGCTACGTGAAGCAGTACATTCTCTGGAGAGTAATTTATGTAAAATGTTCATCAGTGAGCAACAACGCGGCACGTTTGCTTTATTACTGTTGTGGCCTGATCATCATCAAGGAGACTCGGCGTTACAGGATAACCTGCATAATATTCATATAACACTGAGCAAAAGGTTCAACCTGGATATCGGTCTTTACGCAGGAACACTCGTCAAAGAAATTGGTGATGTCACACAATCCCTTATGGCGGCTGAAGAAGCAGCCAAGCATAAATATGCTGAAACTGGTGGTGTCGTACGTTATACGGAAATCAAGGACAAACCACTGTTTGTTTTCAATGTATACCAGGACGAGGTGGATCAATTAATTCTGAGCCTGGAAGAGGGGAATAGGTCAGCTTACCACAAGATTGTAGAAGAGAAATTCAAATTGTTTCATATGAATCGATTTTCTTCTCAGGCTTTATCGGGTTCTCTTTTGCGTTATATAACGGGTATTCTCGCTGTGGTCCACGAAATGGGTGGTAATGATGAAGGGTTGCAACAACTGAAGGAGCTGGCACAACAAAGTCATGAAGGTTGGAATTTACGACTATTGAAAGATGCTTTTCTCATCGCGCTGGAGGAAGCCGAGGATTATGTCTCTCATCTGCGGATGGAACGATCCAAAGGGGATATCAGCAAGATCAAACGATATATTGATGCAAATTATACCGAGAACATCAATCTCAAAAGCATTGCTGCGCTCTTCTATATGAATCCCGTTTATCTTGGGCGATTATTCCGCAAAAGCTACAATCAATATTTCAATGACTATCTGCTCAACCTGCGGATTCATGAAGCGAAGAAGTTATTGCGCCAGACGGATCTGAGAATGTACGAGGTTGCTGCACGTGTAGGATTTCAGAATGCGGATTATTTTGTAACCCAGTTTGAGAAACTGGTTAAGTTATCACCTACAGAGTATCGCAATCTCCTTATGGGAAATGAGCAGCGAGGTGCACAATGCCAAGATGGAACCTGAATTACATGAAGCTTCGAGATAAGCTACTGCTTATGTATGTCTTATCTGTGTTTATTCCCATCGTTGTTACCAATGTGGTGTTCTACAATGTCACATCTGCCAATATTCGCAGTCAGAAAACTCGTGATGCCGGCATGGCACTGAACAATCTGAAGAATGACCTGCGGGTAACCATTGATCAGGGCGTCGGCCTCTCTTATTCGTTATATACTGACCCTGTATTCAATGACACCATCTCCCGTTCATTTCAGAGTCATTTTGAGTATATTGACGCTTATAATTCCTATCTAAAAGGGCAATTCTCCGGGCAAATGAATCAGGGGATTCGCTGGTATCAAGTGTATACCGATAATTCTACCATTTTATCTTCCGGTTATATTGATCGTTTAACTGACGATGTCCGCAACTCGGACTGGTACGTTCAATTTCAGGCATACTCCGCCCCTTATCCGGCATTGATCTCATCGGATCAGATGTTAAGTCTGGTTCAAAGGCTCGACAATCTGGACACTGGGGGGAGAGAGCAGTTACTTAAAATTGACCTGAATATGGATATGATCAAGCAGTATTTTCACAACAGCGGATTTGATGGAAAAGTGTATCTTCTTGATCCGGGGGGACACATCCAATTTTCAAATGATCCTACAGCAGAAGAAGCTCAGATAGGGAAACGTTACAGCGAGATCCAGTTTCCAAACAAAATGATTCCCTTTGAGATTACGTATACAGGTATTAACTATCTGGAAGGGTGGTCCCTGCATGGAGTGATGGATGAAGAAATTGTGTTGAAGGAGGTGCGGAAGTCCCGTTCCTTCGTCGTATGGCTGGCTTGCATTAATTTTGTCCTGCCTTCTATTATCATCGCGGCGATGTCCAGATCCATCCATGTCAGGCTGGTGCGTATTCTAAAACATATGAAAAAAGTAAAAACACAGAATTTCCAGACGATTCCGCCTGAAGATGCAAGAGATGAAATAGGTCAACTCACGATGGAATTTAATCGAATGACCGAGACGATCCATAACCTGATTCATGAGGTATATCTCGCCGACATCCAAAAGAAAGACCTGGAGTTGAAGCAGCAGGAAGCACAACTTCATGCGCTCCATAGTCAGATCAACCCACATTTTTTGTTTAATACGCTGGAGTCGGTACGTATGCGGAGCCTCATCAAAGGTGAGAAAGAGACTGCCAAAATCGTGCATAACATGGCCAAGATGTTTCGCAAGTCGATTAGTTGGAATCAGAATGATGTGACAGTGAAGGAAGAATTGGAACTCATCGAGAGTTTTTTGCAAATTCAGAAATACCGCTTTGGAGAAAAACTCCAATATACCATTGAGGCAGATCCTGCGGTACTGATGTACCGAATCCCCAAGATGGTTATCCTTCCCTTTGTTGAGAATGCAAGTATTCATGGAATTGAGTCATCTCCGGGTGTAGGCATCATTCAACTCTTTGTTTCAATGGAAAATGACCAGCTCCATATCAGACTAACGGATAACGGTATAGGGATGTCACAAGCAAAATTGGAAGAGTTGTTAAGTTACCTGGATCAAAACACCGATATGGGAGAGCATGTTGGCATGAAAAATGCGTATAGTCGCTTAAAACTTTGTTATAAAAATCACTTTACATTCGACATCCAGACATGGGAAGGAGAAGGTACGCATATCCAAATTAAGCTTCCACTTGATCCATCAGCCATGCCAGGCGACTAAATACGAGGGATATACTTTTCAAAGTAGGAGGTACACTTTCATGGGTAACTTTGAAAGCGCTATCTTGATATATTGAGAAGGCTTAAAGACACAAACAATACTTTAAGGGGGCATTTGCTACATGTTTAGAAAAAAAAACATTATAACAGGTCTGGCCATTTTACTGGCTGTAACCCTGGCAGGTTGTAATAAAGCCAGCCCGGAAGCCTCTTATCCTGACAGTAATGACAACACCCCGGTCACCTTTAAATATTTCACGTTTGGCGGTGGCAAGAAGGACATTCTGGCAAGCAGCACGACCATTGGCAAGAAGCTACAGGAGCAAACAGGCGTTGACTGGAAGATGGAATATCTGGTGGGCGACGGTGCAACCAAGGCAGGTGTAATGATTGCGAGTGGGGATTACCCCGACATCATCGACTCCAGTGGTGAAATGGCCAAATTGATGGATGCAGGTTCTTTTATCCCGCTGGATGAACTGATCGATCAATACGGGCCTAACATCAAGCGGGTATACGGGTCTTATATGGACAAATTCAGACAGGAGGATGGAAAGATATACTTCTTGCCATACACTGCCAACATCGGTTATGTGTCAGAGCCTAATTTCCAGACCGGCTTTTATATTCAGCGTGCTGTGTTAAAAGAGTTTAACTATCCCAAGATCAAAACGCTGGACGAATATTTTGACTTGATTGAGCAATACAAGCAAAAGCATCCGCAGATCGATGGAAAAGAAACCATCGGCTTCGCCACACTTGCTGGTGAATCGGGCAGCTTTTTCACCCTGCTAAATCCGGCTATGCATCTGGCAGGTTATCCAAACGATGGCAGTGTGATGGTGGATATGCAGAGTCATGAAGCCAAACTGGTAGCCGGATCTGATTATCAGAAACAATGGATTCAGAAGCTGAGCGAGGTTAACGCACAGGGGATGTTTGATCCAGAATCCTTCACAATGAACCAGGATCAGTATCTCGCCAAGTTGACGTCCGGTCGGGTGCTTGGATATTTCAGTTACTCCTGGCAAGTTGGAGACGCAACGAACAACCTCAAGAAGGCTGGTATTGACGATAAACGATACGTATCTCTACCGATCGTATTTGATGACAGTGTCAAAGACCAGTATGTGGACCCGCCAGGTTTTGTGAACAACTACGGTGTCGGAATTACCGTAAATGCCAAAGATCCCGTGCGAATTATTAAATATTTTGATAATTTGCTCAAGGAAGAAAACCAGATTCTGGTTCAATGGGGTGTTGAGAACGAGACGTATAGTGTGAATGATGAGGGTCGTTTTTACTTTGAAAATGATGACCAACGCAAGGCACATGAAGATCCAGAATTAAGTCGTAAATACGGCTTTGACTATTTTAATTACAGCTGGCCTCGTTACGGGAATAACTCCGTGCTGGAGGATGGTAACGCCTATGGACCGGGCAACCAACCAGAAGTGGCTACCTTTAGTTACACGGACGGTGACAAGCTGTTGTTAGAGAAATATGGTGTGGAGACATTCACAGAACTATTCAGCACACCGGATGAGCGTCCTTGGTCTCCTGCTTGGTCTATTGCACTGGAGCAGGGCTCTCCTGAACAGATTTTTATCACCAAGGCAGAAGACCTCCAGAAGAAATATTTACCCAAAATGATTATGGATTCGCCTTCCACTTTCGAGAACACATGGAATGAATATATGAGTCAATTGAATCAACTCGACAAGAAAACATACGAAGCTACGATAACACAGGCAGTTAAGGATCGTGTAGCTGGCAAATGGTGAGTGTAATCCATAAGAGAAAACACGGAACGGGGGAATATTCACATGTTAAAGCCAAAATTTAGAACAGCGGGTTTAGCTGTATTACTAACAGCTTTGCTGGCTGGGTGCAGTCAGAACAGTTCGTCATCAGCGCCTTCAGCCACAGGTGATGATGAGAACAGTCCAGTCACGTTCTCGTATTACATGTTCTCTCCAGGCAAGAAGGATGTTCTGGCAAGCGAAACTACCATCGGTAAAGCGTTGCAAGAGCAGACGGGTGTGGACTGGAAGTTGGAATATCTGGTAGGTGATAGTGCTACAAAAGCCGGTGTCATGATTGCCAGTGGAGACTATCCTGATGTCATTAGCTCCAGTGGTGAGATGTCCAAGTTACTGGATGCAGGTGCCTATATTCCGCTGGATGATCTGATTGAGGAATACGGTCCTAATATCAAAAGGGTGTATGGACCATATTTCGATAAAATGAAAAATGCCGAAGACGGTAAAATCTATGCCCTGCCTTATACGGCTAATCAGGGTGAGTATTCAGGTAGTCCAAATGTGGGCGGAGGAGCTTTCTGGATTCAACGATCTGTGCTCAAAGCGTTTGATTATCCCAAGATCACTACACTGGATGAATATTTTGATCTGATTCAGGATTATAAGGAAAAACATCCAACTGTCGACGGTGCAGAGACGATTGGATTTGTGTCACTTGCGGGTGTGGCCAATAACTTCTTCACCTTGCAAAATCCAGCGATGCATCTGGCAGGTTATCCGAACGATGGCAGTGTCATGGTCGACATGACTACCCATGAGGCGAAAGTTGTCGCAGGAACAGATGCCCAGAAAAAATGGATTCAGAAGTTGAATGAAATCAATGCTCAAGGCATGCTTGATCCGGAATCCTTTACGATGAACAAAGACCAGTACTTGGCCAAGCTGACTTCGGGTCGTGTGTTAGGATACTTCAATTATGGCTGGCAGGTTGGAGATGCGTCGAAAAACCTGCTCTCGGCAGGCATTGATGAGAAACGTTATGCACCACTTCCGATTGTGTTTGATGAAGGAATTAAGGATCAGTATGTTGATCCTCCGGGCTTTGTCAACAACTATGCAACAGGCATCTCGGTGAATGCCAAAGACCCTGTTCGTATCATCAAATATTTTGATAATTTGCTGAAGGAAGAGAATCAGGTTCTGGTGCAATGGGGAATCAAGGATGAGACGTACAGTGTGGATGAAAAGGGCCGATTCTATTATGCAAATGAAGATCAACGCAAGGCTCATGATGATCTGGAGCTCAGCCGTAAATTCGGGTTCACCTACTTTGGGACAGACTGGCCGAAATATGGCGGTGAATCTACACTAACCGATGGTAACGCTTATAGCCCTGGCAACCAGCCGGAAGTGGCCGCTGCATCTTACACCGAGGGAGATAAGAAATTCCTCGAAGCCTACGGTATCCAAACCTTTAGTGAATTGTTTAACAAACCGGAAGAGCGGCCTTGGTTCCCGGCATGGTCCATCGCACTGGAGCAAGGATCACCTGAACAGATCTTCACGACCAAATCGGATGATTTGCAACGTAAATACTTGCCGGAGATGATCTTGGGACCGCCATCGAATTTTGATAAATTGTGGGATGCCTACATGGCTGAACTGAACAAATTGGATAAAGCTGGTTATGAAGCGACCATTACCAAAGTTGTGAAGGATCGTGTAGCAGGAAAATGGTAATACGAACACTTTAAGTGCGTGTTCAATAAGACCGGTTTTCAGTACCAAGAAGATGGGATGAAGCTAGAAATGGAGTAGCGGAGCGTAGGGAAAACTACGTGAGCAACGGACATTTCGGCTGAATTCCATATTCGATGCTGATGATGCCGCAAGGCGTCTTTCGTAATCAAAAGCGGACTTTTTGAACAATCTCTTTAAAACAAACTGTTACATGCGCAGGAGAAGACGAAAGAGCATAACTCCGGCTTCTCCTCGCATGAATAACAGCACAGGAAAGGAGCAGGTTCACCGTGGAGAAACCTAATGTCTCCCTTAACTCGATGCCTCCGGCCTCGAGTCCGAAGGGAACCAGAGCACACTCGTTCTTTAAGCGACTTGTGCAGCAACGAACGCTTGCCTGGATGTGTATTCCTTTTGTCATCTGGGCTTTTATCTTCAAGTACCTGCCGTTATGGGGATGGACCATGGCTTTTCAGAATTTCAAACCGGCAAGGTCCTTCTCGGATCAGCAATGGGTAGGTTGGCAACATTTTAGTACGTTATTTGAAGACAATACCTTCTACCGGGTGCTGCGAAATACACTCGTTATGAGTTCCATTAAACTGGTGTTGGGATTTGTGACAGCAATTACGCTGGCTCTCTTGTTGAATGAGCTGAAAAATGTCATATTTAAACGTTTTGTGCAAACCGTCAGTTATCTGCCTCACTTTATCTCATGGGTTGTTGCTTCCAGCATTGTATTAACAGTCCTGTCACCAGACGGAATTATCAATCTGCTGCTGATGAAGCTTCACCTGATTGACAGTCCGGTACTATGGATGGGGAAAGGAGAATACTTCTGGGGTATTCTGGGGGCAACTGAGGTCTGGAAAGATGTCGGTTGGAACACCATTATCTATCTGGCAGCAATTACGGCAATTGATCCGGCGCAATATGAGGCTGCCGAGATTGATGGAGCCAGTCGCTTCAAACGGATGTTATATATCACCCTGCCTGGCTTGAAACCGGTTATTGTGATCTTGTTGATCATGAACATGGGAAGTATTCTTGAATCCGGATTCGAACCGCAATATCTGCTGGGTAACGGGATGAATATGGACTATTCGGAGAATCTGGACATCTTTGTACTCAAATATGGATTAGGGATGGGGAACTTTTCCTTAGGTACAGCAGCTGGCATATTCAAAACGGTGGTCAGCTTCATCTTCCTTTTCTCAGCGAACTATATAGCGAAAAAAATGGGAGAGAGCAGACTATTCTAAAAGGAGGCCTATGCCATGCGAAAAGGAAACACATCCCGCTTGCGGAATAGCAGCACCGGGGATCGAGCGTTTGACACTTTTAACATCATCTTCATGGTATGTCTGATGATTGTGACGATCTATCCCTTTGTTAATATGATTGCCGTATCTTTCAATAATGCAAATGATGCCATTCGGGGTGGAATATATCTATGGCCTCGTGTATGGACACTGGACAACTACAAATACATTTTTGGCGAATCCGATATTTATCACGCAACTCTGATCTCGGCGCTGCGTACGATCATTGGAACCGTGGTGTCCGTCTTCTGTACAGCCATGCTCGCGTATACGGTTAGTCGTCAGGAATTTGTGCTTCGCAAGTTTGTTACGATGTTTTTTGTATTCACCATGTATTTCAGCGGGGGGTTGATCCCCGGTTATCTGCTGATTCGAGACCTTGGATTGATCGGTTCCTTCTGGGTATATATCATTCCGGGTGTAATCGGTGTCTTCAATATGATCGTCATCCGTTCATTTATTGAGGGTCTTCCTGAAGGCATTCTGGAGTCAGCCCGTATTGACGGGGCAGGGGAGTTCACGACATTTATCCGCGTTGTCCTGCCGCTAACGATTCCCGCAATGGCAACCGTATCACTCTTTGTAGCTGTGGGACAATGGAATTCCTGGTTCGATGTATTCCTGTACAACTCTTCCAATAAAGAATTAAGCACATTGCAATATGAGTTGATGAAGATTCTGCAAACTTCGACAACCTCAGCGACTTCATCAGCAAGTGATGCTTATCAGTCTGCCGAAAGCAATGCAACGGCGGTCACACCAACCTCGATTCGAGCGACCATGACCATTATTGCAAGTGTTCCTATTCTGATGGTGTATCCGTTCTTACAGAAATACTTTGTCCAGGGTATGACGATTGGTGGCGTGAAGGGATAGTCATGACCTGAATATAATTTCATTGAACTTATGAAAACGCAACAAACTATACCGTAGTAACGTCTATTCATCCATAGAATACAACAGGAGTGAAACAAATGCATGTAAAATGGATGACGATTATTGGTGCCGTTGTTGGCTCTATGCTTATAGGGGTGGGAACGGCAGCTGCGGAAGAAACGTTTGTTGATCTAAAGTATTCAAAGTGGGCAGAGGATGGCATCACGTATATGGCGAAACGGGGAACAGTAGCCGGATACGGCAATGGGATCTTCAAGCCAGAGGCACTTGTGACAAGGGCACAAGCTGTCACTTTTATGGTGCGCGAGCTCTATTCAGATCAGCTTCAAAGAGCAGTGGAAGGCACAACTTATTCCGATGTTCCAACTACACATCCTTTCCATCGAGAAATCATGATAGCTGCTAAAAATGGACTTGCAAGTGGTTTTCCTAACGGAACTTTCCGTCCGGATGCACCACTTAGCCGCGCAGAGACTGCGGCCTTCCTTACACGGGCATATGCACTCGTGGAAGGTAAGAACGCCGCAAAATGGACAGACACGGACAGGCATTGGGCAGCAGCACCCATTCTTATTATGAGTTCAAACGGCTTGGTCGGCGGTTATTCAGATGCCACCTTCCGTCCGAACCAAGCTGTCACGCGCGCTGAATATGCCGTATTTATGGCGAGAGTAATTCGCTTCGAACGTGAAGTGGCCATTCGGACACAAGATTGGGACAAACTGATATCCTATATGACGGTGAGCGAGCAAGTTGGTCAGATGCTTATGCCTGACATTAGGCAATGGAATGGTAAAGCGACAACGACCGTTAATGAGGGGCTGAAACGAACTATCCATGATCAGGACTTGGGCGGACTTATTCTTTTTGACAAAAATATTGTAGACGTGACGCAGCTTACAACGTTCACACATGATATACAAAGAGAAGCAGGTGACATTCCTCTATTTCTTAGCATCGACCAAGAAGGAGGCGTTATTAAGCGAATACCAGGCGGTACGAACCTGCCAGGTCAAATGGCGCTTGGCGCAACTGGAGATGCAACACTAGCCGAAGCAGCTGGTCAGCTGACAGGGGAGGAGCTGAAGGCACTGGGACTGCAGATTAATTTTGCGCCAGTGCTGGACATCAACAGCAATCCAGATAACCCCATCATTGGTATACGGTCGTTTGGCTCGGATGCGGATTTGGTGACACGGCTTGGTCTGGCAACAATAAAAGGGCTACAGCAATCAGGGGTGATGGCGGCAGTTAAGCATTTTCCGGGACATGGAGATACAACGGTAGATTCCCATCTTGGTATGCCTGTGCTTGCCCATAACCGAGAACGGCTTGATGCGGTCGAATTAAAACCGTTTCGGGCTGCGATTGAAAATGGGGTAGAGATGATTATGACCGCGCATATTGCTTTCCCTGCCATAGACAACGAACATGTCACTTCGCTCAAGGACGGTGAACGTGTGCCGATTCCTGCCACCTTATCGAAAAAGGTACTGACAGGACTTCTTCGCGGAGAGCTTGGATATGAAGGTCTCATTGTGTCGGATGCCTTTACCATGAATGCAATTGCAGAGCATTTTGGGGAGAATCAATCGGTAGAACGCGCCGTTTCCGCAGGTGTTGATATCATCCTTATGCCAAAAGATTCAGCAGCGGCCCATCAAACGCTGGTGAACGCGGTGAACAAAGGAATGATCAAGGATGAAACCATACATGCATCTGTGAAACGAATCTTGGAGATGAAAGCGAAATATGGTTTATTTGAACGCAGTCAAACTCTTGCGCAAAAGCTAACTCAGCTTAACGGTATCATCGGATCGAAGGCGCACCGAGCAGTGGAGCAGACAATCGCAGAGCGAGCGGTCACTGTACTCAGCAGTCGCGAAGGTGTGCTTCCTGATCCAATGAAGCAAGGCGACCGGGTTGTTATTGTCGCAGCCGAGCAGGAACAGGCGAAACAGCTTGAAAAGCAACTGTTGCAAGCCGCTAACAACCTGTCGTTAAAGACTGAAATATCACTTGTTGGTCAAGGCAACATGAATGAAACGCTCCAGGCGATTAGCAAAGCCAATTATGTGATTCTTGCTTCTTACCAATTCCGCAATGTGGCCAGCCAGTTCGGGTGGAGTGATTATCAAACCTTGATTAATGCGATGAACGAGAGTAATCAGCGATACACGTTGTTCTCACTCGGTAACCCATACGAGATGATCTATTTGCAAAACGTGCGCTCAGGAATTGCTGTGTATGGAAAGCAGGAGCCAAATACGTCTGCCGGGATCAAAGTATTGCTTGGTCAACTAAAAGCTGGAGGACAGTTGCCCGTGTTAACGGATTAACGCTTAATTAATGAAAAAAACGGATTCCAGCATACGGAATCCGTTTTTTATTTCAAACTTTTGTTTTATCGATCCATGTACCATGCCATCACTCGGGTATTTCTTCGCTACAAACAAAATGAAGCAGCATCTTCACAAATTGCTCCGTCATCCGTATATCCAATGAATTATCATGAGCAGCACGAATAGTTACCATGCGCTGGAGCATGCCCATCATCGTTGTGAAGATAAACTGAGCCAGATCCAGCGGAGGAGATGGGTTCTTAATACTGCCGTCAACAACGCCTTGGGATAAAGCGTCCATCAGGAAATGATCTTCTTTCCCATTCTGGTTGAATAGATCGTATCGTTCTCGTAATTCAGGACTAAAATCATACATCTCATAGTTGATATCAAATAATTGAATAAACCGGATGTAGTCTGGATGATTCTCGGCATAAACAACCCATGCATTCAACATAAACGTGAGTTGTTCTCGCCCGTTCAAGTCCTTCGTTGAAGCACGGCTAACCTCATCCGTTAAATGTTCGATCAGTTGCATCTGAATGGCTAGAAGAAGCTCATCCATAGACTGAAAATGTTTATAAAAGGTCACTCTACTAAGTTCAGCTTTTGTACATACATCCTTAATCTTCACCTGGAGCAATCCATATTTCAAAAAAAGCTCCTTACCTGCTGCAATCAAATCATCACGATGTTTATTTCCCAATTGTTGATGCCAGTTTTCATTCACTTGTATACAATTGTCCTTTCTTCGAACGAAATGCGTTCAAGGTCAGTCCGAGTGAAGCGAGTAGCATAATTGCACCAAAAATATACGGGAAGTTTATGTTTTTGTCAAACAATAGTCCTGCGATCAGCGGGCCAATCACCGTTCCGAGACTGGAAAATGTAGTATTTAGACCCGATGCATAACCTTGCCGATCTCCTGCATTTTTGGATATTAACGTGCTGACCGAAGGTCGTAAAAACGAATTAAAGGCAAAGAATAACGCAGAAGCGAACAACAGAAACACAAGGTTGACCTTAATCAACATTAACAATAAAGCTATGGGTGTGATTATCAAGGAGAGACGGATCAACTTAACTTCACCGATTCTCTGTACGAACCAATCCAAAAGCCAGATCTGCACAACGATACCGATAATCGCGCCCAAAGTAATAATGATGGAGATTGTTGCAGCGTCGAATCCGTATTTTTGCTCTGCGAAAAGCGCGAATACTGTCTCATAACTCATGAGACCAAAGGTCATGACAAGCAACACAATCAAGTATTTGAAATAGGGGACTTTAAAAGAACTCCAGATTTTCTTGCCCAAGTGATCTCCTTTTTGAAGACGGATGGAGACCGTTCTTTTCTCGGGAGGAAGTGTCTCAGGCAATAGCAACGTCATTAGGGCCGCAATCAGTCCCAGACCCGCTGCGAAGAAATAGGGCATGCGAATGCCCATCTCGGCGATGAGACCGCCCAGACCAGGTCCGAGAACCATCCCCAAATTCATTGCTGCGCCGAAATAGCCCATACCTTTTGCACGTGTCTCTGGCGTTGTAATATCGGCGACATATGCGAGGTTGGCAGGAACCATTAAACCGAGACTGATTCCACCGATAAACCGTGCGACATAGAGGAACGGCAATGACGTCGACAGCGCAAATATGATATCTGAAATGACAGACAGAAACATACCTGCGATGATCAACTTTTTGCGTCCAAATCGATCAGACAGTTGTCCCCCGAGAGGGGAAAAGAAGAATTGAGCGGCACCGAAGGCTGCAACTAAAAATCCTGCTACTGTGCCTCCCGCATGAAAAAGCTTCAAATACTCCGGTAATATGGGGATGAGCATCCCTTGCCCCAATAAAGCAATAAACAGATTTAACATCAGAATGAACAGTGGAAAGCGAACTGATTTTGGTAATGTACTCATGTGCGTCATTAACCCCTTCATTTACAACTTGTTAACCTTTACATTGTGTAAACCATTTTAAATGATTTGAAGGAAATATGTAAATCTTTTTTTTAGTGAAGCAGTCTAATGAGTAGAGTTATAATTGTCCATATATGGAGGTGAGAATACGTGAAATTAGAGGAATTGTTTACGGTACATGTGAACATCGAAGAATCATTTGATTTACAGAATAGCGGAGATGATTCGGTTGTCATGATTACTTTTACAGGCAGCGTAACCGGAAAGTACTTTGAGGGAATTGTGCTGGGTGGAGGAGTGGATACGCAGATCATAGGGAAGAATGGTGACCCGCATACGCTATCGGCAAGATACATGCTCCAAGGGACCGACAACACAGGTCATTCCTGCAAAATTTATATCGAAAATAACGGAAATATTGATAAAACGCTGAAAACTGCTTTATTTCGCACTTCCCCCAAAATGATTACAGACAGCAAAGCCTTATCCTTCTTGAACTGTGAGACACTTATTGGAGAAGGTCATCCGACGGAGTCAGGGATAGATATAAAAATATATAGAAAACCGCTGTAATGCGGGGCAAATAGCAATTATCTTTTTATTGTATGGCAGAGAAGATAGCTTTTTATAATGAAAAGTCAGAGTCGCTAAGGAGCGGCTCTTTTTGTCGCATGAGACTTTACGTCAATATTTATATGTACTCTTTTACAATTAATTAACATAGGATGGATACGGCGCAGACACTTCTCACCTATAGTATGATGAGCGAAAATAAACCCATATCAGGCGGAATAAGGAGAAAACTATTCATTATGATGATCAAAAAAATCGGGATTTCAGTAGCATCACTCGCCATCTTAACGTCTGTAAGTGTATTTGACGCATATGGTGCAGGCTCCAAACGCATGCTCGAAGTTTCTGAACAATCGGCTAATGTGGTTGTAAACGGTCAAAGGGTGGAAGGCGAATCATTTCTCTACAATGGGGTCACTTATGTACCTGCAAGAGCGATTGGTGAAGCCTTGGGGCAAGAGGTAGACTGGGATAACAACACCCAATCGGTGTTTGTTGGACAAAAAATGAGCGATCAGCAGGGGTACCGCGGTACCAAAACGCCATATCCTTTTAAGGAAACAAGTTATACAAAAGCTCCTAGTGGATATGAACCCATATTTATTAACTACATAGGGAGACATGGTTCCAGACATCTATCCAGTTCCAAGTACGACAAGACGTTATTTGAACTGCTCGACATCGCTGAAAAGGACGGGCAGATCACTAATCTGGGCAAAGAGCTGAAGAAGGAAATTGGCAATCTGATGAAGGTTGAAAAAGATCATTATGGATTGTTATCCACTACGGGTGGAGAAGAACTGAAAGGAATAGGGGCCAGAGTTGGGCAGAATTTCAAAGAACTTTTTACATCGGATAAAAAAGTGATTGCACAAGCAACCTTCAAAGATCGAACGCCGCAGAGCAGAGATCAGTTTATTGACGGGTTAAAGGAAAGCTTGGGAGATAATAAGGTAGACATTCTGGCTTCAGCCTTTGAAGAAGGGAAAGACCCCTATCTACGGCCCTACGACTTGGCTACGAAGTATAACGAGTACGTAGAAGATGGAGACTGGGTTAAGTTATACGAGGATTATGTCACACAGAGCACTGGAACGCGTTATGCAAAAGAGGTCCTTCTGCAATTTTTCTCTGATGACTTCTATCAACGGCTGAACGCTGGAGAGTTTGAACTGAAAGATGAGAAGGGAAAAGTGAAGCTCAGCAACCCAACCGAGGCTGCTTCTAATTTATACGAACTCTACATCATTTCTTCGAATATAAAAGGAGAAGGTGACTTCGAATTCGGGCGGTATTTCACGGCTAATCAGTTGAAATGGTACGAGAGCATTGACAATATCAATGATTTCTATGAAAAAGGTCCATCTTTAACGTCAACGGATCTGCCGCAAAATATCATTGCACCTCTGGTCAAAGAGTTGATCGTGTCTACCGACCAGTCCATTCAGCAGAAAGACACGGCTGGTATATTTCGTTTTGCTCACGCAGAAACCATCATTCCACTATCTTCATTCCTGGATATCGCCGGAGCTAATGTGAGTATCGACAAACCGCAGGACGTGACCCAAAACTGGAATGGCTCGGTTATCTCACCAATGGGAGCAAATATTCAATGGATTCTGTATTCCAATGGTAAGGATGTTCTCGTGAAAATGCTTAGAAATGAAGAAGAGATCGCCTTCCCGATTGAAACAAAGGCCTATCCGTACTATAAATGGGAAGATGTGAAGACATATTACGAAAACAAACTGCAGAAGGTAGGCGTAAGCTTGGACAGCAGTTTGGAAGACAATATCGAGCTTTTACAGGAGAAATTCTAATCGGTCGAACGATATGCATTTTATATGAAAATAAAGACGAAGATGAAGAAAGCAACTCCTAAACGGGGCTGCTTTCTTTTTTTGCATTTTGAATGAAATGGACCAGTAAAAAAATCCTAAAACAAAATGTGACCAAATGCCGTCCGTAAGAGTGTTAGAGGTATAAAGGAGGGCATAACAACCATGCAGCGATCAGTGCCCCAGCTGGGCGATCATGTGATGAAAGTCTATGAGACATACGCGGATACGCTGTTCCGGATTGCCATGGTGCACCTCGGCAGACGAGAAGACGCGGAGGAAGCCACTCAGGATACCTTCATCAAACTAATAGAAAAAGCCCCTACGTTCAACGATGCGGAGCATCAAAAAGCATGGTTGATTCGGGTCATCACCAATCATTGCAAATCCTTATTAGGCAGAGGCTGGCGCAAACGGGAGGTCAAGCTGGAGGGAGTCGATCCTCTTACAACAGACAACCCTGAAGATCACGCGCTGATCGAACTTGTGCTGTCATTGACCGTCAAGTATAGATCGGTGGTTCATCTGTATTATTACGAAGATTATCCGATTCGAGAAATTAGCGAGATCCTGGAGATTAGCGAATCAGCAGTGAAAATGAGATTGAAACGAGGAAGACAGCTGTTAAAACTGGAGCTGGAAGGAGAGGAACTGTAATGAACGAAGAACAATTCAAACAAAACTACAAGAAAGCGGTGGATCATATGAAAACAAACGAGCAAATGAAAAAACGGGTAGAGCAATCCTTAAACACGCAACATCAGGGACCAAAACGTCAACGTAAACCACTATACATTGCAGCAAGTGTTGTTATCGCTGCCAGCATTGGATTGGCTGCGCCAAGTGTATGGCAACAATTCAATGGACCAGCCGCACCAACACCACAGGTGGCAGCGGTGACTCCAGGAGCATCGTTTGATCCGATCGTGATTCCGAAGATGGAGTTGCCGAGTTCACAGGGCAAAGGCGCGATGGCTGATATGATGCAACTGGTTGTATATGGAGGAAACGTATATACACAGTCCCCAACATTGCTTGAAGGCGCAAATGCACTCAACCTGCGGGGTGAAAAGCTTGGTACTACAACTGGTGGCATCAATGAACTGAGCGGCCAGGATAAATATACGGAGCTTGCTTCCAACATTGGCGAAGCAGACATCTATGCGGTCAATGGCTACGACAAGGATTTCCGCATCATGTCTTACACCGAGATCGATGGTCAGGTGTATGCTCAGTTATTCGACAAGAACAACGGGATCACTATTGGTACTGGTGCCGACCTGATCGGCAAGCTTCATCTCGAAGGCAACATCGCCTCGGCGCAATGGGAGACGTTCGACAGCTGGAACAATGGATTGCAGCAGCTTCAACCGTTAGCAGCGGATGAAGCACTGGGCAGCTTTATCTCATCGCTAAATGCTGCCAAACCGATCGCAACGAGTCCGGAGTTGGAAGAGAACCTCTACGGCAAGGAAGATCGCAAGATCATCTATCTCACGCTGGAAGACAAAACGCAGGTCCCACTGGTTCTGTTTGGTGAAAAAGCTCTGGTTCGTTATGGTAATGTTCCGGCATTCCTGGAAGTGGAGAAAGGCGCGTTCCAATCATTCTGGGACAGCTTGGGCGAGTAAGGCGAAGACAGTAACATGGCTGCACCAAGAAGAGCGAACAGGGCACGCAAGTGCTTTGTTCGCTTTTTTCATCAACAAACAATCATTTGATAGGATTAGGCAATAAAATGATATGAATAGGATATGGATTCTTTCCTCTTTCAATGTAAAATGGGTACACCTAGTTTTAACTAAAAAGAAACAGGAGGTTAGATGAATATGAATCGAATCGAAAAGAGCCAGGAAACATATAAAAGGTTATTCGGCGAGGGAGTTCCAGCGGCATATGCTACAGATCCTGAATTTCAGGACATATTAAGTCGCTTCATATTTGGTGAAATTTTTGATCAAGGTACTCTTGACGATAAGCAACGAGAGCTTATTACTTTGGTTGTACTGGCTACTAATCAAACGTTGCCACAGCTCAAAGCACATACTCGTGCAGCGCTAAATGTTGGGTTGACTCCAACGGAGATCCAAGAAGCAATCTATCAATGCGCACCTTATTTGGGATTCCCCAAAACCTTAAATGCCATATCGGAAATAAATGAAGTGTTAAAAGAGCGAAATGTTGCACTGCCTCTTGAAAGTCAAAAACGGGTTGAAGAAGATAATCGCTTTGACAAAGGACTTGGTATTCAAAAAGAGATTTTTGGCGATATTATTGAGAAAAACCGGGAAAATGCCCCGTCAAATCAGAAGCATATCCAAGACTATCTTTCAGCATTTTGTTTTGGTGACTTCTATACCCGCGGAGGTCTGGATCTGAAAACACGAGAACTTCTTACTCTTTGTATACTAAGTGCACTCGGAGGTGCGGATAGTCAAGTCAAAGCACACGTTCAGGGTAACATCAATGTTGGCAATAATAAAGAAACCATGATCACCGCTCTAACTCACTGCCTTCCCTACATGGGATTTCCTAGAACACTAAATGCTTTAGCCTGCGTTAATGAAATCATTCCAGAGAAATAATCTTCTTTATTTGAAGCAACAGACAGTTGATTATCCCAATCAACTGTCTTCTTCTGGTTAACAAGAAGGTATAGTAAAGAAATGAATGATTCAGTAGACACTTAAATGAACGTAAATCAGGAGGAATTATGGAGTTAAGAGTACTTCGATATTTTTTGACAGTAGCTCGAGTAGAAAATATCACACATGCTGCAACGATCTTACATGTGACACAGCCAACGTTAAGCAGACAGTTGGCTGATCTGGAAAAAAATTTAGAAACTCAATTGTTTATACGCGGGAAAAGTAAAATAACACTTACAGATGCAGGCATGCTTCTACGTCAAAGAGCAGAAGAAATTCTCACACTTGCGGATAAAACAGAGAAAGAGTTTAAAGATCAGAACAACCTGGTTGGAGGAACCATATCGATCGGGAGTGTTGAATCATTAACGTCCAATGTTATTTTACAATTATTAAAAGACTTCAATCTGGAGTATCCGCAGGTTAAATATCACATCTATAGTGGAACGGGGGATGATATAAAGGAGCGAATCGATAAAGGACTGCTCGATGTGGGCATTTTGTTAGAGCCCATTCACATTGAGAAATACGATTTCATCAGACTGCCCCAGAAGGAGCGCTGGGGAGTCCTTATGAAGACCTCATCACCTCTTGCACAAAAAGAATATGTCACTTCAACCGATTTAGCCGGAGTGCCTCTGCTCATATCCAGCCGATCTGTCGTACAGAATGAGATTGCAAGCTGGTTTGCCGATGAGTATGCACATTTAAACTTCGTTGCGACCTATAATTTAATATCTAACATACTTAACCTCGTAGAGGAGGGGTTAGGGACGGCCATCTGTATTGAGGGTGCGCTTGCAATGAAGCAGTCTGACACATTATGCTTCAGACCTTTTCAACCGGAACTTCAGTTTCCAACAGTGATTGTCTGGAAAAAACATAAGGTATTCAGTCAAACGGAGGTACGTTTTTTGGAACATATCAGGCATGCCTTTCAGGCATAATAAAGTATGAATTATAGGTATTGGCTATAGCTGTTTATCAGATGATATTTTAAAGGTGTAATGAATGCAGCCTTTATGTATTTCAGATAAATAGCTTTTTTTATTGCAAAGAGAAGTTATTTAGAGCGCTTTTGGTCTCATTCATTTAGATGGCAACAACAAGAGGGGGCATTATTGGATGAGCAAGAAATACGAGAAGTTGGCTCAAGATATTGTAGAGAAAGTGGGCGGTAGTGAGAATGTATCCACTCTGACTCACTGTATGACTAGGCTTAGATTTGCACTGAATGATACTAATAAAGCAGATCAAAAAGCGCTTAAATCGTTTGATGGTGTTATTGATGCGCTTGAGAGCGGCGGACAATTTCAAGTCGTCATCGGCACACATGTTGAAGACGTTTACAAAGAAGTGATCAAGCATCTTCAACCTAACGCGAGTTCATCGGGTGAACCAACTGATGTTAAGAAAGTTAGTATTTTGGGGAAATTAATCGATTTCGTCTCGGGGACATTTAGTCCGATTGTCCCCGCTATAGCTGGGGCTGGTATGATCAAGGCATTACTCGCTCTACTTATTTTGTTCAACTGGATTTCAAAAGATTCCCAAACCTACTATGTCGTAAGTCTTATGTCAGATGCTATTTTCTACTTTTTACCATTCTTGTTGGCGTTTTCAGCTGCAAACAAACTAAAATGCAGTCCCGTCTTAGCACTCGTTTTAGCCGGTGTTTTACTCCATCCCAACTTGACGCAATTGCGTTTGGATGGGACTGACGTAAGTGTTTTTGGAATCCCGCTAACTCTTGTATCTTATAGTTCTTCTGTAGTTCCAATTCTCTTAATAGTTTGGTCACAATCATATATTGAATCGTTGTTTAAAAGGATCATTCCGAATGCAGTGAAAGTTATTTTTGTTCCCATGTGCACTATTTTAGTAACGGGAATTCTTGCCTTAACCGTGTTGGGACCACTGGGGTCATTTTTCGGAACGTATTTAGCGATGGGCTTTGACTTCTTGGCCGCACATGGTAGCTGGCTGGTTATTTTCCTGGTTGCAACCTTCTGGCCAATACTGGTTATGTTTGGGCTGCACCATAATATTGTTCCTCTATCCATTGCTCAAATCACCACATCAGGTTATGAGAATATCCTTGGTCCTGGAGCGATGATCAATTGTATAGGTCAAGGTGTTGCGGCATTAGTTGTAGGGATGAGAACCAAGGATAAAGCATTAAAACAAATTTCTGCTTCCAGTGGGATCACCGCGTTGATGGGAATCACGGAACCAGCTCTTTACGGCGTAAATTTACCGAAGAGATACCCACTTGTCGCGGGTATGATTGGAGCTGCTAGTGGGGGACTCTTTGCAGGGCTAATGGATGTTTCTCGTTACGCAACAGGCGCTTCAGGAATCCCGGCGATTCCTCTGTACATTGGTGAAAATATCTGGAATCTATATAACATTTTGATCGCACTTGTTATAACAACTGTCGTAACTGCTGTACTTACCTATTTGCTCAGTTTGAAATATGAAAAAGATGCACCTTCACAGAACACTGTTTCAAATGCGAACGAAGGGAGTGGGGTTGCGGATGAAGTCATTACAATTAAAGATTCTGTTATTGCAACGCCACTTAAAGGTCAGCTTATTCAACTTCAGGATGTACAAGATGCAGCGTTTGCCTCAGAGGCAATGGGTAAAGGAATTGCTATTGAACCTAGCGAGGGGAAAGTCATTGCTCCATTTGATGGCATGATTGTATCTCTATTTCCTAAGAAACATGCTATTGGACTATTATCCGATGAAGGAGTCGAAATTCTTATTCATGTCGGCTTAAATACGGTAAAGCTGAACGGAAAATATTTTGAAGCGTTCGTTGAAGAAGGTCAGAGAATTACAAAAGGACAGACCTTGCTGACTTTTGATCTGGACAAAATCAGACAAGAAGGATATGTCACTCAAACGCCCGTTATTGTAACCAATTCGTATAGTTACTCGGATGTGATCGCAGAGACTAGTCCCCAAAATATTGATTTTAACAATACATTGTTGGTTGTCAAAGCTTAACAAAACTACAGGTTAGGAGTGTGTTTTAATGACTTTAAGAAAAGACTTTTTGTGGGGTGGGGCAGTTGCTGCTAACCAATGTGAAGGTGGATATGCAGAAGGCAACAAGGGACTATCCACAGTTGATGTAATCCCGGCAGGGAAAGATCGTGTTCCTGTCATGCGAGGACAGTTAAAAATGTTGGAGTGTGATCAAGAACATTTTTATCCGAGTCATGAGGCTATTGATTTTTATCATCGGTATAAAGAAGACATTGCTTTATTTGCAGAGATGGGCTTTACGTGTTTCCGTTTATCTTTGGCATGGACTCGGATCTACCCTAATGGAGATGATGAGTTACCCAACGAAGAGGGTTTGAAATTCTATGAAAATGTATTTGACGAATGTTTGAAGTATGGCATTGAGCCGTTAGTCACCATTACCCATTTTGATGTCCCTATTCATTTGGTGAAAACTATTGGATCGTGGAGAAGTCGAAAAATGGTGGATTATTATGAGAGACTGTGTGAAACGATCTTCACCCGTTATAAAGATAAAGTGAAGTATTGGCTTACCTTTAATGAAATTAACATGCTGTTGCATCTACCTTTTGGCAGCTCAGGCCTAGTGTTTGAAGAAGGTGAGAATGAGGATGCTGTGAAGTATCAGGCGGCTCATCATCAATTGATCGCAAGTGCAAAAGCAACTGAAATTGCGCGTAGAATTAACCCGGAAATTAAGATTGGCTGTATGTTAGCAGGTGCCAACACTTACCCGTATACATGTGCACCAGATGATGTCTGGAAAGCCATGACAAGAGATCGCGAGCACTACTTCTTCGTCGATGTACAATCCCGAGGAGAATACCCAAACTATGCCAAGAAAATGTTAGAACGAATGAATATTCATTTAGCCATGGAAGACGGGGACGAGGAATGCTTGAAAAATAATACGGTTGATTTCGTTTCGTTCAGTTATTATGGTTCGCGGTTAACTAGTGCAGACCCGGAAGTAAATACTCAAACGGCAGCTAACCTGTTTCCAACACTGCGCAATCCTCATTTGAAAACGAGTGAATGGGGATGGCAAATCGATCCTGAAGGTCTAAGAATTACAATGAATTCCTTGTATGACCGCTATCAAAAGCCACTATTCATCGTTGAAAATGGCTTAGGAGCGATAGATACTCCTGATGAGACGGGATATATTGCGGATGATTATAGAATCGAGTATCTGCGTCAACACATCCAAGCTTTCATAACAGCAGTGGAAGAAGATGGCGTAGAGTTGTTGGGTTACACGTCCTGGGGTTGCATTGATCTAGTAAGCTCAAGTTCTGGAGAGATGAGTAAACGATACGGTTTCATACATGTCGACAAAGATGACGATGGAAATGGTACGTTGAAACGCAGCAAGAAAAAATCCTTTGAATGGTTCAAAAAAGTTATTCAAAGTAACGGCAAAGAACTCTAATCGACTGAGCAGTAACGTATGAAGTCATCGACTTATGTGTTACTGCTTTATCCATTTATCGCAACATCAAGGCTAACTACTGGCCATATGGAGCAAAAACAAACAGTTAGGAGTTGGTTTTTTATAATATCCATGGAGCAGCTTAGAACATATTCGTTATTGTCCGTTGCGTTATTAATTTCTTCAGGTCCAGTGATTGCCGCTAACATTCCTGCAATAACCAATGATTTTCCAGAGATATCGGTAACACACGTAGGATTATTAACGACCATACCTTCATTATTTGTCATTCTTGGTGTGTTAATTGCTAATCGACTTGAACTTCTTATTGGGAAGAAAGCAACTATACTAACTGGATTAGGACTTGTTCTCATTGCGGGAGTATTCCCTGCATTGTATCATGACCTTTTTTCGTTGCTGTTCATTTCTCGCTGTTTGTTTGGGTTAGGTGTAGGTTTATTTAACCGGCTCATCATTCAGATGATCAGTGATATGTATCATAAAAATCCAGGTAAACAAGCAACCGTAATTGGCTTAGAAAGTGCCTTTGAGGGATTAGGAGGCATTTGTCTAACACTACTCGTTGGTCAACTATTGAAAATGGGCTGGCACACATCATTTTATGTCTACGCCCTGGCACTTCCTATTTTCATTGCATTCCTGATTTTCGTTCCTTCTGATAAAAAAGAGCTTAATAGAAGAGAAGAGGTCACAACGAATCCAAGCCACACTAATAATAAAAAAGCCCTTCAAGTCATGATTGGCTATGGTCTCTTATTATTTGTAATAGTAGCTATTTTCATCAATTATAATTTACAGATTACTCCTTTGATTTTGGAAAAAAATATCGGAACTGCGACAAACGGAAGCAACATGATTGCATTTATAGGTTTGGGAGCTTTTGTTGCCGGTTTTTCTTTTGGAAAAGTATACAAATCACTCGGTAACTATATCGTTCCATTATCAATTCTGTTACTTGGAAGCTCGATGTTCGTTACGACGATCTCGCAAAGTATCATGCTTACTACCGTTTGCTCAATGATCATCGGGTTTTCATTCCGCTGTATAATGCCCTATTTATTGCATACTTTTGCACAACAAATCGCCAAAATGGCAAAGCTGGGTACGACCATTGTTCTGATCGCGTATAACTTGGGAGCCACACTTTCACCGTATGAAGGAAGGTTAATTACGCAATTATTACGACTAGATACAGTGCAATCATTAGTCTCAAGTAATGCAATAATTCTATTATGGATTTCGGCAGTTAGTTTGGGAGTAGTAACCCTTCATCGCAAAAAGAAGAATATTCAATAAACATAGAAAACAGGGAACTTCTTGAGATGAAGTTCCCTTGTTTTAGATTGAGTTGTATGAACTTTTTAATTAGAATTTTTGTAATACACCAAGTGATCGGTCCATTCATTATTTTCGTGTATAAACCCTTTACGAAGGCATTCGAATTCCATACCAACACTCTCTGCCAGTTTCATGGAAGGGGTGTTATCCACATTAATATGAGCTTCTATGCGGTGGAATTTCAGATGTTTAAAGGGACTCCTCTGGATTGAATTTATGCTCTGGGCATAGCACTGAAATAGTCCATAACCACGCTGCGAAACTCTAAAGCGGCTTTGGAAATATACCTGTTTTTGTGCGAAAGTAGAGCGATTTCCCGTACGAGTTGATGTTCCTCTACCTGAAGATATTTAATGCGCTCATGCGGGTTTCTGGCTGTGCTAGGTATAAACGCGAGACCGATCTCCGCCTCCACAAGGGCGGTTAATCTTGCAGGCTCATCACCTTCATATACATACTTCGGTAGGAAACCAGCGGATTGACATACGGAATCTACCATATCACGAACCCCATACCCTTGCTTCACCCCAACAAACCACTCGTCCTTAAGCTCGGTTAATTGAATGCTGCTTCGGTCTGCATATCGATGACCCATAGGAACAGCGACTACAATCGGGTCGTCATATAGTATCTGACATTCGATATCGTCACCTTCAATCGGAGGGGAGGAGAGACAAAAGTCCACCTCGCCCCGATGCAGAAGTCTGGACATGTTTTCTAACGAGACCATTTGCACATGGAACTGAATATCCGGCTTGTTTTTCCGGAATTCCCGCAGTATACCTGGCAATGTGCTCGCCGTAGTCACCGCCAATTGCAGTGTACCCTGATCCGGGTTGGAGAGGTCAGCGATTTCCCGCTTTCCTTGTTCCAATTCAAATAAGGCTTTTTCAGTTCGCTGAAGAAATGTTCTTCCAAAGTCGTTTAGTCGCAGCTTTCTCCCGATTCGATCAAATAAAGGGACTCCCAAGTCGTCCTCTAATCGTTGTATCGTTTTGCTCAGGGAGGATTGCGTGACATGCAGCTTTCCCGCAGCTTCCGTAACATGTTCGCATCGGGCCACTGTCAGGAAATATTTTAGTTGAAGAAGTTCCATTTACACCATTCCTTCATTCCTTCTAGTTCATCAAATCATAACATATAATGCGTTGGAATAAATGAATACGTTCAAGTAAGATAACAGCAGAAGAGAGAGAGGTGCACCAATGAACGTTCGAAATAAAGGATTGATGTTAGCTGTTGGACTCGGAATTATGTTGAATCCGTTGAATTCCTCCATGATTTCGGTGGCAATCTCCAGGCTACAACAAGTGTATCAACTTAATTTTACAGCCGTTTCGTGGATTATTTTATCATTTTACATTGCCAGTGCTGTCGCTCAACCCGTCATGGGCAAGTGTAGTGATTTGTTTGGCCGCAGGAAGATCTTCCTCATGGGTCTTGTTATTGTTTTTGTATCGTCCATGTTAGCTCCGTGGTCTCCCAGTTTTTCATGGCTCATCGTATTCCGGATTGTTCAATCATTTGGCACAAGTATGATGGTGGCCGTCGGAATGGCGATTGTCAGAATGAACGTGACTGAAAAACAAGCCTCCGCCTTGTCCACCTTGGCTATATTCCTTTCTGGAGCGGCTGCAATTGGACCTTTTATTGGTGGAGTATTGATTCATTGGTGGGACTGGCACAGCATATTCTTCGTTAATATTCCGTTTGTCTTGGTGAGTTTTTGGTTCGCCTGGAAAACAATCCCGAAGGACGAGCAATCTCCGTCTATCTCTGGTCACATGTCCATTCGGCCATGGCTTGCGTTAATTGACGCACCAGGTATCCTGATGTTTACGGTAGCTTTGGTGACTCTGCTCATCGGTTTACTATCAGTAAATTCCACAGGAGATATTTCAACATGGCATCTGCTGACAGGGGGGATCGGGTTAATCGCACTCGTCATGTTCATCCGACATGAATTAAAAGCAGCCACGCCTTTTATCCCTCTGCGAACGTTTGCCTCATATCCCGAGATGACTTGGGTGAATGTGCAATACATGCTGGTGAACATCCTGTTTTACGCACTTTTTTTTGGAGTTCCTACGTATTTGAAGCAGGTACGTCATCTCAACGAAGTTCATACAGGAATGAGCATGCTAGCTTTGGGGTTATGCTCAGTCATTATTGCTCCGATCGCAGGACGCTGGATTGACAGATCAGGATCACGGCCAGCTCTGATCGTATCCGCTTCTTTAATGACATTTGGATCTATATTGATCGTTGTTATGAATGAAACTTCTCCAATCTTCATAATCATTGTTGCCTTAGCTTTATTTGGCATAAGTAACGGCCTAAACGCGGTCGGTATGCAAGCAGCACTGTTTAAAAGCACACCGAAAGAAATGATTGGAGTCGCATCGGGTATTTTTAATACATCACGCTACCTGGGGACCATTTTATCGTCGTTATTGATTGGAATTGTTATGGGGGATACATTCAATGTGACAGGATTTCAGATGCTTGGAATCATCCTTACGGTATTAGCTGCATCACTGATCATCATGAGCGTACGTCGCGAGGCAGGTGCGGTGAGTCCGGAGAAAGTAAAATAGAGAATCTTCCGTGCAATAACACGTTTACACCCAATGAATCAATAGCTCCATTGGGTGTATTTTTTGATTTTCACCAAGTTGTCAGAAAGAGTTGATCCTTTCTTGAACGTTTAGGGTAGAAGACGTGTCTTTGATTGAATTAGGTAAAAATAAAGATATAATAATTTTGATTAATAGGCTTGGTTAGTACATTAAGTGCATCAATATCAGATTTTAATAGGCATCCAATGATTGTTATTATCGGGGGCCTACAGGAGTAAACGCATTATAGGTGTGGCAAGATATCGTCATACCTAACTTTGTGAAATTTTTCGCAATTCTGCATTGAGCTTGGCCAAATCTGATATTGAATGTTTCTAAATTGAACAGAGTTTGAAAGGAGGCAACACAAAGAATGGCTATTGATACGGTTTTATGGAGCAGGCTGGTGACTGGTTTGACGCTCGGGTTCCACGTGATTTTTGCAACGCTTGGTGTCGGTGTACCTTTGATGATTGCTATTGCAGAGTTCATCGGCATTCGGAAGAAGGATCACCATTACATACTTATGGCAAAGAGGTGGTCCAGAGGGTTTGTCATTTCTGTGGCTGTTGGTGTTGTGACAGGTACAGCGATATCACTGCAGTTGGCCCTGGTATGGCCGAATTTTATGAAGCTGGCCGGGAATGTCATTGCACTGCCACTATTTATGGAAGTATTTGCATTCTTTTTTGAAGCAATATTCCTGGGTATTTATCTGTACACGTGGGATCGGTTCAAAAATCCATATATCCACTGGTTGCTGACCATCCCAATTGTCGCCGGGGCAGGCATGTCTGCTGTTTTTATTACAACAGTGAACGGATTCATGAACCAGCCTGAAGGTTTTGTCATGGAAGCAGGTCAATTCATGGCAGTGAACCCCGTACAAGCGATGCTGAATACGGCGACCTTCTCCAAAGTATTCCACGTATTAAGCTCGGCTTATCTGACAGGAGCTGCCCTGTTGGCAGGAATAGCAGCCTTTGCGATGCTGAGAAAAGGGGTGTCGGCCTACCACAAAAAAGGCTTGAATCTCATGATGGCCGTTGTGCTGGTATTCAGTTTATTAAATTCCTTAGCTGGAGATGTGTCTGCCAAATTTTTGGCTGAGCATCAGCCGGAGAAGCTCGCAGCTGCCGAGTGGCATTTCGAGACGGAAAGCGGCGCGGATTTGATTTTTTTGGGATGGCTGAATGCAGAACATGAAATTATAGGCGCTCTTCATTTGCCGAAACTGCTCAGTTTCCTTGCCTTTGGAGACTTTAACGCCGAGGTAACCGGGCTGAACGAATTTCCACCAGATGAACACCCGCCCTTACTTGTGCATTATTTATTTGATCTAATGGCTGGTATTGGATTCGCTCTGCTTGCTATATCAAGTCTGTACTTCCTGTTTGTATTCTGGAAGAAACGTAATCAGTTTAACAAGTGGATGCTTCGTATGGTTGCACTGAGTGCACCGCTTGCTTTTCTGGCCGTTGAGATGGGTTGGTTCTATGCAGAGATCGGGCGGCAGCCATGGATCATCCGAGGTTATATGCGGGTAGAAGAGGCCGCTACTTCTTCACCGAGTGTGAGAATTTTATTTTTCGTCTTCTTGCTTCTCTACATCCTGCTAGGCGTTATGTGTGTCGTCGTACTGAGACGGTTGTTCAATAACAATCCTGCTGAACTCGAGATGGAGAAATGGTTGAAGGAGAAGCATGATCAATCAGCCGAGAAAGGGGGCCAGGCATAATGAGTTATGAATTAATTGGTATTTCGGTACTCTGGCTGTTCTTGTACGGCTATCTTATTGTAGCTTCCATTGATTTTGGAGCAGGTTTCTTCGCCTTTTATGCACGCCTGACAAAGCAGGATCACCTGATTAATCGTCTGATCTCCCGTTATCTATCACCGGTCTGGGAGATCACCAATGTATTTTTTGTCTTTTTCTATATTGGCATCGTTGGATTCTTTCCGGATACTGCTTACTATTATGGCTCCGCGCTACTTGTTCCGGGAAGTATTGCCGTCATTTTACTTGCCATTCGTGGTTCATTCTATGCTTTCGAAAATTATGGTTCCAAAAAAAGTATCGTGTATTTGTTCTTATACGGAGCTACGGGTCTACTTATTCCAGCGTCATTGTCAGTGGCACTGACCCTGTCTGAAGGTGGCTTTATTTTGAAGCAGGGAGATACCGTTTCCCTGGATTACTGGGCACTATTTACGAATCCATTATCGTGGAGCATTGTTGGACTAGCCATCGTGTCCGTATTGTTCATTAGTGGGTCATTTCTCACATTTTACGCTTCTCGCGCAGAGGACCATTCGGCATTGAAGCTGATGCGGAACTATGCTTTGTTCTGGAGCACACCGACCATTATTCTCGCGCTGACTGCATTTATATATTTGGGTCAACACAATGAGCGTCATTTTCAAAATATGATGGATTTATGGTGGCTGCTGGCGCTTTCCGTTGCGTTTTTCATGATTGCCATGTGGCTGTTATATAACGGACGCCGTTATGGTTTAGCTTTTATATGCATCATGCTGCAATTTCTCACAGCCTTTTTCGCTTACGGGATTGGGCAATATCCTTACATTCTCGATCCATACATCACCATTCAGAGTAGCGCCACATCACCTGCAATGGGCTTTGCACTCGTCGTTGTGTTTATCGGTGGTCTGTGCTTGTTAATTCCTTCTCTAATCCTGGTCTTCAAACTGTTCCTGTTTGATGCGGATTATGTGAAAGGGAAAAAATAAAGGAGGAGCGTTCAATGAAAAGGAGAGGCAAATCCAATCTGATCTCGCAGCAAATGTCTTTACAACGAAAAAACAGACTTCTCCTTGCGATCATTTCGCTGGCCCTTGGTGTAGCTATTATAAGCCAGGCCACTTTGGTGGCTGAAGCAGTCCAGCGAATCTTTGTAGAGAAAGCTTCCTTTTCATCAGTGATGCTGTTGCTTGTCCTATTACTGGTTGTTATGGCTGTACGCTCACTGTTGTCGTATGGCAATGGGAAAGTGGGCTTGCATATGGCAGCACGCGCCAAGACGAATATGCGAGCATCTGTGTTGCAGAACCTGACCCGCGCTTCCATGCCTTCAACCCTGAGTGGACAGACGGGAGGAAAGGTCAGTGTTGCTTTGGATGCTGTGGATGAGGCCGACAGTTATTTCAGTCAGTACATGCCGCGTATGATGGAAGCTGCGATGATCCCGATTCTGATTCTGGTTGTTACGTTTACGCAGCACTCTAACACAGCCTGGATTATGCTGTTTACGGCACCGTTTATCCCGCTGTTCATGATCTTGGTTGGGCTCAAGACAAAGAACAAATCAGAAGAAAAATACGCGCAACTGGCTGAGTTTTCCGGTACGTTTCTGGATTCGCTTCAAGGGCTGGTTACGTTAAAAATATTCGGACGGGCTAAACGTCAGCAGCAGGAAATTGAACGTAGCAGTCTGGGGTATCGTGATGCCACCATGGGAATTTTGAAGATTGCATTTACAAATACGTTTATGCTGGAATCGATCGTGATGTTAAGCATTGGTATTGTCGCGCTTGAACTGGCTATTCAATTACTGGTTTTCAAATCGATGAGCTTCCACACAGCCTTTCTTGTGTTGTTACTCGTCCCTGAGTTTTACAGTCTGTTGAAGAATACAGGAACGGCTTTTCACAGCGGGCGAACCAGTATGGGGGCCATTCGTAAGGTGGAACAAATGCTTGAGGAAACAAGTATCAAGAGCACACAAACGGAGCCTGAAGAAGGATCGGATCAAAGCCAATTAACCGATGTCGATGCAATTGCAAAGACGGAAGAGCTTCGTACAGCTCGTACAGAGTCGATAAGAATGCCACCAACCATTGAACTGAACGATGTCCGATTCCAGTACACACCTGATTCCTTTGGACTTGAGACAGGACAGATCTCAATTGGACCAGGAGAACAGATTGCTATTGTAGGCAAAAGTGGCTCAGGTAAAACCACGCTGCTTCATCTCATTGCCGGTTTACTGAAACCAGATTCGGGAGCGGTTCTGGTTAACGGAAGCCAGCTTTCGCAACATGATGAGGCTGCATGGTTTGAACGTGTTAGCTATATTACACAGCATCCGTATATTTTTGCAGGTACACTTGCCGAAAATATCGCGATTGGCGCGGGTCGGAACGTCTCCAGAGCTGAAATTGAGCAGGCGGCAGATGAAGCAGGACTTACTGGCGTTGTTGCACAATTGGAGCAGGGCTTGGATACGTTTGTTGGTGAAGGTGGCCGGGGGCTGTCTGGTGGGGAAAAGCAACGACTTGCCTTAGCACGTGCTTTTCTGAAGAGACCATCCGTCATTTTGTTCGACGAACCCACCGTAGGACTGGATCTACACACCGAGCAGGTATTGCAACAATCCATTGCGGCATTTGCCAAAACGGCAACGATGATTACGGTGGCACACCGTTTATATACAATTCAACATGCGGACAACATTTTGTTTATGGATAGTGGGGTATTAGTGGATTCAGGACATCATGAAGCACTTCTGGCGCGCCTGCCTCAATATGCGGAGATGGTTGATGTACAACGGAAAGGAGGGTTAGCATGAATGAGCTGACGATTCTGTCAAAAGCGATGATTCAGGAGCGCAAGGATATCTTGCTTTCGATATTGGGCGGATTTATCGCCGGCATAGCAGGGGTAGCTCTCTTTTCCGCGAGTGGTTATATGATATCTCAAACAGTATTTGCGCCACCGCTGTACACCTTAATTGTACTCACCTCCATGGTCAAACTACTTGGTTTCCTTCGAGCGGCAAGTCGCTACGGGGAACGCTTGTATTCGCACAGGGCGACATTCTCCATGCTGAGCCGTTTGCGGACGTCCTTTTTTGCCAAACTGATCCCGGTAACGCCAGGTATATTGAACAAAAACCGAAGCGGGGATCTGCTTGCGCGGATCGTGGGTGATGTGGAAAGTTTGCAAAATTACTTTTTGCGAGTCGCGTATCCACCCATCATGGTCGTTATGGTGTTTTTGGCTACCATGCTGTTCACTTCGGCCTTTTCGATCTGGATTGCGTGTTTGTTAGTACTAGGTATGCTAATTACGGCATTTGTTGTACCAGGTATTGTCTTGTTAGGTCAGCGAAAAATAAACGGACGTGTCCGCCAGCAACGGGCCTTGCTGTCCACGGAAGTGACCGAAGTGTTGTATGGTTTCAGGGATTTGAAAGTATACGGCCAATTGGAACAGCGTGAGCAACAGCTTCAGCAGGCTTCCGCTGCATTGGCAACGGAGCAGAAACAAGCCGCTTCGCACCTGTTGCGCGGGCAGTCCATGCACGTTTTTGTGACGTATCTCGTTACATGGGGAGTGCTAGCACTCAGCGCTTTCTTAATTGTGAATGGAGCATTTGCCGGTGTATTTCTTGCCATGCTGATCCTGGCCACGCAGACCGTGTTCGAAGAAGCTGCCGCAATGGCTATATTGCCTCTATATAAGCAGGACAGCGAACACGCCGCTCAGCGACTGGCGGAAACGGTGCCAACCTCCGATGTACAACCTGTACAGCCAAGCGGTGAAGTTTCAGCCGATCAGGCGGTTTCGATTGACCTATCCGTTGTTAACTTCCAATATGAAGGGGAATGGAGACCGGCGCTGAGGGAGCTATCTCTGCAACTTGCAGCAGGCTCCAAAACAGCGATTGTCGGGCCGAGCGGGTCAGGCAAGTCAACGATTATCGATTTGTTACTCAAGCTGCGCGCACCAACGTCTGGCGATATACGATTAAACGATGTTTCGGTGAAGGAACTGAATGAAGAGAGCATTTGGCAAGGGACGAATGTCGTGTTGCAGCAAAGCCACTTCTTCCGGGGAACCATCCGGGACAACCTGTTGCTGAATGGAGAAGAACATTCGGATGAACAACTGTCGGCTGTGCTGGATAAAGTCCAACTGCCGAATAAGTTGTTGACCGACATGGTCTATGAAAAAGGGGAGAACCTGTCGGATGGTGAGAAGCAGCGGCTGGCTCTCGCACGGGCCATGCTGCGCAAAGGACGGTTATGGCTTCTGGACGAACCAACTTCTTCGTTAGATTACGTCACAGAGAAACATGTGCTCCAGCATCTTCTTGCACAAGCATCCGAAGATACATTTCTTCTGATCTGCCATCGGCTGACGGGATTGGAAGAGATGGATCGGATTGTGGTCATGGACCAAGGCAAGATCGTGGAATCAGGTTCTTTCCGTGAGCTGATGGAGCAAAAAGGCTATTTTTATGAAATGAAACAAATTGAACGACAAATGATTGGAGACGCCGGGGCGTGAGAATCTAGTCTATTGAGTTGATAATACTGTCGGTTGTCGTTAATGAAGAAAATTTCAATAAATCAATTTTTATAAATCTAACTAAACCCCAAAGGATGCAGTGCATATACTCCTTGGGGTTTGTTTTGATATAATAGTTTTTTTATGTCTATGAAGGAGATGGAGATGGAGATGGAGATGGGAAAGTATAAGTGGGATATTGTTTTTTATTTGGCCGTATTTTTATTTGTTGTGTACATGAAGATGAATGACCAATCTCTGTTTTGGATACTTGGGGTCGTTCTCACCGCTACTCTGATCATGTTTACCATTCGTATTTTTTATCCTCTGGGTTGGGAAACACGCATGGAGCGCGTCGAGGCTTTTCTACGCAGACAGGAGAATACCCCAAAGCTTTATATCTATTACGCTCTTGCAAACAGACTTGATGATGAATTGGAACACACAATAGAGCGCATCAGAAATGAGGACACAAATAAAAGGACCCAAGCAGTCTATAATGCAGCCTATGGCATCTATCGCAACGACTTGGTAGCTGTTCGTACTGCGGTGCAAAATATGCGTAGATCGGATTATCGTACATATTATGAAACGTATTTGCTTATGGAAGAAGGAAGAAGTGAGCAGGCGAGGGAACACTTGAAATCCATTAACAAGGTCTGGATGAGATCTTCGCTTCTTGCAGCGATCGAACTAAAAGCGGGACAACGCGAAACTGCGATTCAGCTATTACAGGAAGCAATGCATGCTGTCAGAGGTGTCCATCGTTATATGATATTTAAGGAATCAGAGAGATACTAGGGCGTGTCTCAAACGGTGAACAACAATCTTTCTTGGCATATAGTACAATTGACACGGACAAAAGCTTGTTCCACATAGGAGCAAGCTTTTATCTTTGGTATTAAAGGAAGGACAGGAAGGACAAGAGTATACAGAGGCGCTAAACTGTTCGGCATAGTGGAGAACACCCGAATTAAATTCTCTCCAACCAATTAGCCTATATGATGAGAATCTTAGCATCTTTTAGTAACCTTTACATAATAGCAGATGATTCAGACGCCTTATTTTTCTTCGCAAGCGGCTTTTTCCTTAGTGTCCTATCATACAAATATGGTTTTCCGTGATAATCCCGTGCATGCTTTTGTTTCTGCTTTTTATGTATATCAACCTTGATCTCCAGATTGGCAACGTTATTCTGGAATTCAGAAGCAATTCGTTTGCACCATTTCAAACCACTTTCTTCAGATGCACTGAAATGAACACGTAATAGATATCCGTTCACCGTTAATTCAAACTTGTATAAATTCATGATATGTATCCTTTCCAGACGGGCATGTTATGTTACACCAAATACGATAATCTGATTATAACAGGAACGTATGTTCTGTAAAAGTGTTATTTATGATACCCGCAATTCAATAAGGTTCGCTAGACATCTTTGCAAGAGTCCGTTTAATGGTAAAATATCTAAAAATGGTTCATGTTGGGGGATACGCATGTATAAACTGATGATCGTAGATGATGAATTGCTCATGCGGGTTGGAATTCGTTCCATGCTGAATTGGGAAGAGTACAATTTCTATGTTGTTGGTGAGGCGGGAAATGGAAAAGAGGCATTAAGCCTTGCGCTTGAAGTGATGCCTGATCTAATTATTACAGATATTAAGATGCCGATTATGGATGGGCTACAGCTTATACAAGAGGCCTCCTGCGTACTGAAAACATGTAAGTATGTCATCCTGAGTAATTTTGACGAATTTCATTATGTGAAAGAGGCGCTAAAACTTGGCGCTTCAGATTACTTGATTAAAAGTGAGATCACCGAATCCTCCCTTATTGACCTCCTGAGCACGGTTGGACAGAAACTGCAAAGTGAACATGTTCACCCAACCAACACACCCTCTATAACACAGGACTATTCCAAGAGCCTAAGATATCTAAAGGATAGTTTCTTCCAAGATATTGTAAGCGGATTCATTAGTGAGGAGGATATCGTCACCAAAGCGGAAGAACTGCATTTTCGTATACGTTCGGACCAGTTGGTTGTCATGAAATTCATCGTGAACTATTACGAGGATGCAAAGCGGAAATATGTAGAGAAGGGGGAAAAGTTGCTCCGATTTTCGATTCTTAATATTATGGAAGAGATCATTCCATCGAAGTGGGAGAAAGAGATTTTTGTTGAAAGTTCCTCTGAATATTGGGTGATCGTCAATGTACTTCCTGAGAGCCAATCTGTACACGCCGACTTGAATAAACTATGTAATAAATTGCTGTCTTCGATCAAGGATTTTATGAATCTATCGCTCACGGCTGGGGTAAGTAGAATGACTTCCGGTTTCCTTCACATCAGGAAGGCCTGCCAAGAGGCAGAAACGGCTCTACAACAGAGTTTCTTCACAGGAAGCAACCAGGTGTTGTATTACGATGATATGGTTCAATCCCCAGATCGACATGAAGTTAAGGGGGCTTTAAGCTCGCAACAAGAACGAGATTTGTTGAAGTTATGGGTAAGCAAAGACAACAAAAAGGCGGAAGAGTTCCTTGAAGGAATCCGATCCAATCTGGAACAGCTACGAGCGGATGAGAATAGCATTCGCAAGCAATATATCATGGTAATGGAAACGATACATTCTCATCTATCCCGAGCTACGGAAAGAGGTGCACCTTCTTTAACAGAAAAATCACCCTATGAAATCGTTCTAAAGGGGGAGTATTGGGAGGATATCCACCAAGATATGCTTGCTCATATTGCGTATTACTTCCAAACCGATTCCCAAATCAAACAGGAGAGCACTTACACCGATCTCGCCACTGAATTGATCGACAAGTATTATGCGGAAGATATCTCACTGCAAAGTATCGCTAGCCAAATTAGTGTGAATCCGTCGTATCTCAGCCGTGTGTTCAAACAGGAACGAGGAGAGAACTTTATCACGTACTTGACCCGAGTTCGAATTGAACATGCCAAGGCGTATCTATTGAGTAGAGGAATGAGAGTGTATGAAATCGCAGAAAAGGTGGGCTACCATAATTACACGTACTTCAGTAAGATTTTCAAAAAATCGGTAGGTGTCACTCCTGAGGAATATCGAGAATTACAGCAGGGATGAATGTAATCGGTGAATAGAGGTGCAGCATATGAAGCATGTTCGGCCCTTCCGAATCAAGTACAAAATTATGGTGATCTGTATGACGGTCATTATCCTTCCGGTATTGGTGATGACAATCAATTCGTATTACTCCTCCGAGCGGTTGTTGGCACAGAACTATACAACGTTGCTAAACGATCTGGCCAAACAGACGAATATTCGCATTGATGAGTTCCTCAAGGAGATTGAGAAAATTTCGTTGCTCGCCAGCAATGGGCTTAGTGACAATCTGTCTGCGACTCATGAAGGGAGTTTTCCGATCCAGGATTTCCTGCGAGAGGGGGATGAACAACATGAGATTGCCGCATACAATATTCTGATGAATTATATCATGATGAAAGATCGCGTATTCTCCATCTACCTCTACAATATGAACGGGGGGCAAGACCTTTTTGTCAGTCCACATCAACCCATTGATCCAAACTTCAAAGTAGCAAACGAATTGTGGTTTAAAAAGTTCATGCATGATAAAGATCGAACCATTACCCTTACAACACGAATCGACGAGCAATTGGAGAATAAAATACTGGCAGTGTCACACGCTCGCAAAATTCATGATGTGACTAGTGGAAAACTGCTTGGCGTGATTGTTGTCAGCATTGATATCAAATTCATCGAAATCGTCAATCGAAACTTGCAGGAAGGGCTGCGCTCCAGATTCATGATCGTTGATGAGGATGACAAGATCGTATATAACGTGAACGAACGATTAATCGGGACACTGTTTCGGGACAACGTTCGTCCGCCTGAATCACTAAATGTCGTGGTGACCAGTCCCCTTAGTCAGCAAAAATGGACAACTTACTTATATATGCCTTTGGATGAGCTCACTGCTGATGGCAAAATATTGGGCCGTAATCTGGTGACGCTTGCCATTGTCATTGTTCTTTTTGCTGCCGTCATATCCATCTTTTTATCTCACGTGATCACAACTCCCATTAAAAAACTGCTACGGAATATTGCTTTAGTCGAGAAAGGTCAGTTTGAACAAGTTGAACCTATTGGCTCCAGAGATGAGATTGGACATTTATCCATTCGATTTAACAGAATGTCGCATGAATTGAAGCGGTTGGTCGAACGGATACAGCAGGAAGAAATAGAGAAAGCCAAGGCCGAGATGCGTGCGCTCCATGACCAGATCAAGCCTCATTTTCTGTATAATACCCTTGGGTCGGTGAAATGGATTGCCTCGATGCAGCAGGCTGATAAAATCGTGGAAATGACCGATGCCTTAATCTCGATGCTCCGCTATGCAACAAAATCCGATGGAACCCTCGTAACCATTCGTGAGGAACTTGATAATATAACGAATTACGTAACGATCCAGAATGTCAGGTACTACGATTGTATTCAAATGAGATATGAGGTTGAGGATAGACTGCTGGATTATCGCATGCCCAAAATGATCCTGCAGCCGATTGTGGAGAATGCGATTTTTCATGGTCTGGCTGAACTGGAAGAAGACGGAATCATCACCATTCGAATTCAATCACAACTGGATGAAGTTGTGATCGAGGTCTGCGATAATGGTGTTGGTATGGATCATCAAACGATGCAGAATCTATTGGAAGAGAAGCCCGGTGCAAGTACGGGAACGAATGGGATTGGATTGCATAATGTGCAGCGGCGGATTCAACTTCATTTTGGTAAACCCTATGGAATACAGGTGGAGAGTAAAATGGGTGAAGGTACCATTTTCTCCATTCTGCTGCCTGCCATCCTAGAAGCCAAATAGTCATACATGCTTTCATTTATGCATCTCATAATGCGATACAGCGATCGTAAAAATAAGTTTAGATATAAACAAAGGGCTCGCAGTATGAACTGCAAGCCCTTTTGTTCACCCTTTGACGCTACCTAGCACCAAACCTTTGGTGAAATATTTCTGTAAAAACGGATACACGAGTAAAATCGGAATGGCACCCAAGAACATCTGAGCGGCGCGCCCCGTTCTGGCGTTCATCATGGACAACAGCTGCGTATAGTCTGACCCAGATTTCAGCATGATTTGCTCAAAGCTTTGCAGCAGGGTCTGAAGGTAACTTTGTAATGGATAATTGTCTGGATTGTTCATATAGATAATGCCATCGAACCACGAATTCCAGTGGGCAACGATACTGAACAAACCAACCGTAGCGAGAGCGGGCTTGAGAAGTGGGAGTAGAATACGAAGCAATACCTGTACAGGCCCAGCACCATCGATAATGGCTGATTCTTCAATCTCTTCGGGCAGCCCCCGAATGAAATTCATGAGGATAATCATGCTGAATACGGGGAGGACCCCAGGCAGGATCAGAGACCAGATGGAATCGATCAGTCCCATTTTGACGACCACGAGATAGGTTGGAATTAGTCCTCCACTGAATAACATGGTTATTATGAAAAATCCCATATAGATATTACGCCCCATCAATTTTTGTTTGGATTTGGAGAGGGGATAAGCCGTGAGTACGATCAGAACCAGATTCACCACCGTTCCGATAACAGTTCGTTGAATGGCTACCCAGAGAGAGGAGAAAAATGATCCTCCAGTTAATGCAAATTCATAGGCTTTTGTCGTAAATTCCACAGGCCAGAACGTAACACTCCCCGCAGATACAGCTGCGCTGCTGCTGAATGAAACAGCCAGCAGGTTGATAAACGGCAGAATACATAGGAGAGAGATTAGAAGCAGTATGGTGTAGTTTAAGATAAGAAACACACGTCTGCTCATACTTTTATCATAGATCATAATGTGAGTTCCTCCTTCTTAGAAGATACGATAACCAGCCACTCTGTAAGCCAGGATGTACGATACAGCAACGAGGACACTGGAAATGATCGATTTGAATAACCCAACAGCGGTACCAATTGAATACTGTGCTTGTTGAATTCCTAAACGGTAGACATAGGTATCAATAATATCACCGGTCTGATAGACAACAGGGGAGTAGAGATTATAGATTTGGTCAAAGCCAGCATTGAGTACGTTCCCAAGTGAAAGTACGGTCATTAAAACAATGGTTGGCATGAGTAGAGGCAACGTAATGTAGATGGTTTGTTTCCACCGTTTCGCTCCGTCGATCACCGCGGCCTCGTAAAGTCCCGGGTCAATGCTAGTTAAGGCTGCTAAATAAACAACTGTGCCAAAGCCGAAACCCTTCCATATATCACTGACAATCATCGTCCAAGGAAAAATTGAGGGTGTGCCAAGAAAGGAGATCGGTGCAATCCCAAATACACTTAGAAATGTATTGATAATGCCGTCGGAGCTAAGGATATCCAGCATGATGCCGGCCATAATGACCCAAGAGAGGAAGTTCGGAATGTAGACAAGGGTTTGAAATGTACGTTTGATTCCACTGTGCAATACCTCGTTAAGCAGTAATGCGAAAATTACGGGTACGATTATACCACCGATAATCTTAAAGACAGACATGTACAATGTATTCCAGATCGTTCTTACGAAGTTCGGCTGATTAAATATGTGGGTAAAATTATCCCATCCTACCCATGGCGAGTTGAATCCGAGGCCCGGATTGTACTTCTGAAACGCAATAATAAGTCCGTAGAAAGGGATGTAACAAAAGATGAAGACCAAGACCAGGCTTGGAATCAACATGAGATGGTAAGGACTCTGCTGCTTCCATTTTCTCAACATACATATTCCTCCGTTCATCGTACGCCAAATGTAATCGCTATCAAATAAAGGGGAGGGATGACCCTCATCCCCTCTTTGTGACAAACGAAATTATTTCTTCCCGTAGGCTTCATTAACTGCCTGAGTTGCGTCATCGCCCCCGGCTGCAAGCCAATTCTGGACAATAACATCGAAATAATCGATACTTTCGCTACCCATAATGATCTTGGTGAAACCTTCGGTCAGGATATCATCCAAGGTTGTTCCGTAGCTTGAAAGTATTTCTGGCGTAACACCCCATAAGGCCGTCTTTGTATAGTTCTCGCTGTCCAGTACTTTCTTGGCAAGACCATACGCATTCTTTGGAGCCCCTTGTTGCAAATAATCACCAACTGCTCCTGGGGTTGCATTCTCCATGAATTCCACACTGTTGTTATATTTTTGCCACATACCCGAAGTTGTGAGTCCACTGGTATCCTTGGATTGAAGGGCAGCGGAGACCGCCTCAAATTGCTCGTAATCGGAATTCGGATTAAGTACACGGAACGCTCCAACAACATGGGCAATATCGTTGTCCAGCAAGGCGGATAACGTTTCTGTGGATTCCTTGCCATTGCCTTCATCCACAATATAAGCGTAGTCGTTCAAAATTTTGATCACTTCTTCAGGGCTCTTAAATCCCTTTTTCATAACGATATAATTGTTGTTGGCGAAGAAAATGGATTGTTTGGCTTCTTTTCCATCAACGGTAGGGATGATATAAGGGTAGAAGATAGCGTCCTTACCCAGATTGGATACTGTGTCGACACCCGGATTATAACCCCACCATTGGTAATAAGGCTGCATTCCCACTTTGCCGGCTACAATGTCCGCGTTCATCGCATTAAAGTCTTTGATTGCAAATTCCGGATCAATGATGCCTCGCTTGTACCATTCTGACCACTCAGCCAGCGCATTTTTCATCTCAGGCTGCACGGAGCCGTACACGAGTTTTCCAGTGCTATCCTCCATCCACATATCCGGATGCGCATTCCATGCAATGGCGAGCAGGTTGAGGTAATCCAACGATTGGTCTACCGCTATACCATAACCACCGTGCTTTTCCATGAATTTGAGTGCGATATTTTTGATGTCTTCCACAGATTTCGGATCTTGGACTCCCAATTCTTCTTTCCAGTCGTTCCGGATCCAGATGAAGTCTGGTTGTTCAATTAATCCCCAGTGCATCTGTGGTATCCCGTACAGCTTACCGTCCTTCTTTGCAGACTCATAACTGTCCGCATCTGCTTCCATGTAACCTTTGAGGCGATCTGAAGCGTGTTGATCAAAGACCTCGGAAAGGTCCATGACCATATCTGCTTCGACTAACTGTCTCAGTTGGGATGGATTAACTCTGAATACGTCAGGAAGATCGTTCGATGCGATAGCCAAATTGAGTTTTGTATCGTATTCATCGCTAACCCAGTCTGTTTTGACATCAATATTAAACTTCTCTTTGTATCGCTTAATCCATACATTGTTGGTGATATCGTCGCCCTTTGGATATTTTGCAGAAGAGTATTCTGATGTTACGGTATGAATGGTGGTCGTTCCAGCCTCGTTGGAATCCGTGTCCGTCGTTGAACCTTTATCGGCACCGCTTCCATTGCTACAGGCTGCGAGTAATAAGGTTGACATGCACACAGACAAGACTAAGGCTTTCGTTTTCTTGTTCATTTCTTTTCCCCCTTATCAGTCATATTTCAATAACGCTTACTTGAAAATATTCTAAACGAGAAAGGGGGAACGGGATATAAAGGTTATTGACGAGAACTGGTATCTTTTTTTACTTTTGAGTTGTAGCGGAGAAAAGAATAATGAGCTTTGTGCACTTTTTTTACTTTGTGCTCCTTCTTTTTTTACTCATGACTCCAAAAATTGCTTTAGATGACGATCGATAACGAGTGAATCCTCTTCGTTTGCTCCGATTCCAAAGCAGTGTCCCCACTTGGACTCTATAGGTTGATACACCGCGTTTGGCATATGCTGAGCATCATACGAACTGTCTTCTGGCGTGAAAAACAAGTCACTTGATCCTGGCATAACGAGTGCAGGAGCAGTGATCTTGCTTAACGCCTGTTCGAAGTTGCCGTCATCTACGGGATTATCGCTAATGTCTCCATAGATTCCTGTACGCAACATGGTAATCAAGTCGTTAGCATCGAAGGGAAGAAATACCTGATCCCAGTAATCTTCTACATAAGATTTCAAGGAGTCGAAACCCTCAGATTGGTACAATTTCTCCAAATAATACGTCTGCGAGAACCCCCATGGAGCATAAGCTCTTCCCATCGCTGCGAGACCGGCAACCGGAGGGCGTTCATATCTACCATTTTTATAAACTGAATCTGTCTGTAACGCCGCGATCATTGCTTCGAATACCAACTGTGTATGGGGTCTGCTCTTTGCCGTTCCGCCAAAGGGGGCAATACGCTCAACCATCTCAGGATAACTGGTTCCCCATTGATAAACCTGCATGGCTCCCAGAGACCAGCCCACAACAAGTTTGATTTTGGAGATACCGAATTTTTGAGTGATGAGTTGATGTTGGGCATGTACATTGTCATACATGGAGATCATAGGGAAGTTGTTCTTATCATATGGGGCAGGGGTATTACTTGGAGAAGACGATAACCCGTTACCCAACATATTGGGCACAACGATAAAATAACGACTGGGGTCCAGTGCTTTGTCCGTTCCAATTAACCATTCATTATCTGTGTGAATTCCAGCAAACCATGTTGGGACAACAATAACATTGTCCTTTGCCGCGTTTAAGTTTCCATAGGTCTTGTAAGCGATAAAGGCTTGAGGGAGCTGTTGTCCCGATTGAAGTAATGTATCTCCAAGGTTATATGTTTCATAATCGTTCATAGATTGATTCTCCTTATAAAATAGTAATAACTTGATTTCACTCTACAATACGTCTATTATCAATTCAACGAAACGTTATCGAACATATCATTCATTTATTTTGAACTTAGGAGGTACCTGACTCATGGAAATACGCCAGCTAAAAACCTTTTGGACACTTGCATCGACGTGCAGCTTTAGTCAAACTGCTGAATTATTGAGCTATGTACCGTCTACCATAACCATGCAAATCAAATCGCTGGAAGAAGAGCTTGGGGTGAAATTGCTGGATCGATTAGGCAAAAAGGTTGTGTTAACAGATGCTGGCCAACAGTTTCTGCCGTACGCCACTAAGATTTTAAACGATGTAGAGGAAGCAAAGTGCATATCTAGTCAGCACGGAGAATTGGCGGGAACGGTTGTGATCGGAGCAGACGAAGTGCTGTGTGCATATCTTCTTCCAGCCTTGTTCAAACGCTTCCGAGCGGACTATCCTGGTGTGCGGTTATTGTTCCGCCCCTTGTCTGGGCAAGAGCTCAAATCGAGTCTGAGAGAAGGGCATGCCGATGTCGTTTTTGTATTGGATGAGCCTATTAATTCTAAAGACCTTCAGTCAGAGTTATTAAAGGATGAGACCTTTCAAATGGTGGTTTCTCCCGATCATATGTTAGCATCGCGTTCCGCGTTGGTCATTGATGACTTCCACAAACAGCATTTTTTGCTGACCGAAAAGAACTGTTCGTATCGCACTTATTTTGACCAATCCATAACGAAGAAAGGTGTGGATGCTCTGACACAGCTGGAGTTTCATAGTGTAGAAGCCATTAAACAATGTGTTGCGGCTGGTCTAGGGATCGCTTTATTACCTGAAATGGCTTTGAAGAAAGAGTTGAGCGATGGGGAAGTGGTTGCACTACCGTGGGATTTATCAGATGTATCCTTTTCTGCGCAAATGCTCTGGCATCGGGAAAAATGGATCTCTCCGTCTATGGCTGCTTTCATGGAGGTCGCCAAGAGTGAGTTGATTTGATTGTTCAGAATTTGTTTAGATGTATGTGTTAAAATATTCTTCATGGAGATCGTGAGGTTAAATGGAATCAACCTTCAACAACATGATACAGATATATATGGGGGATTAGCAATGGAGAGAAAGATTAGAAATTCTGCAAAAGCATTGATCATTAAAGACGGGAGAATGCTTGCAATGAAGCAGGATGATAATGATGAAGTCATCTACATTCTGCCTGGTGGGAGCCAGAATGCAGGTGAAACCCTGACGGATGCGGTGAAGCGTGAAGTTGCGGAAGAAATCGGAATAGATGTAGAACCGTTATCACTGGAATTCGTAATTGAAGGGGTATACGGTGAAGCTCTTCATCGTGTAGATTTTGTTTTTTTATGCGAGTACATAGGTTTGATAGACCAAGATAGTTCTATTCTGCCAAGTGACGAAAACCAAGCGGAATATGAATGGCTCGAAATTAAAGATATATACGAACTACCTTTATTTCCTTCAAAATTACGAAAGCAGATCATTAGATTGGTTGAGGGAGAAAAAACGGTTATGTATTTAGGAAATGAGGAAGATGACGACCTGAATAGTTAGATGTGTACACGTCGTAAACAAGTGACCGTCTTGTATTTATAAAGGAAAGGCTATTTCAAAGGACACGATGATCCAGTGAAATAGCCTTTTTGTCGTTGAACAAAGTGTACAGAGCGATTCAAAAATGAACATCTATGATAAGGGGTTACACTAGGCCAGGAGTTATAGTTCTTGTTGCTTCACGCCTGCTGTCATATTTTTCTGACCCCATATTACCATGGATTCAATTAAAGGAACCAATTCCTTGCCTGATTCTGTGAGCGAATACTCCACTCTCGGTGGCACCTCGTTATATTGCTCCCGATGCACGATGCCGGAATGAATCAAATCTTTCAAACAGTTCGTTAACATCGTTCCGGTAATGCCAGGCAGTCTTCTTTTTAATTCATTGTAACGTATACAGTCATTTTCACTGAGGATTGCCAGGATCGGAAGATTCCACTTGCCTCCAATGACCTGAAATGCATAAGTCGCTGGACATAACTGATCAAAATTAAACTCGTATTTCACTTGATACCCTCCAATAGTATACTTTTTGATACTAAGTCAGAAAAAGAATCGTACTTGTTCAGAAGATTGTAGACATTATAATCAAACTAACACAAGAAAATCAATTCATAAGACAATATAAAGGCGGGATACACGTGAGTAACGAATCTATGATGTGTGATCTGGAAACAGGCGTATGTGGTGTGAATGAGGAAGAGGCGATGCAAGAAATCAATCTGAATCAAGTTGAGAAAAGGATAACTCTATATTACGCAACAGATCCGATCTGCTCTCACTGCTGGGCGCTTGAGCCTGTGCTTCATCGGTTTATTGAGGAATACGGCCATTATTTTACGTTGCAAATCAAAATGGGTGGGCTATTGGCTAACTGGAATGGTTTCTCGGATGGCGCTAACGGGATTCAGAAACCTTCGGACGTTGCAGAGCATTGGAAGGAAGTGGGTGAACATTCACGCATGCCCATCGACGGTTCCTTATGGCATGATAATCCAATACTTTCTTCCTATCCGCCATCTCGCGTATTTAAGGTCATTCAGAGTACACACCCTGGTAAAGAGCAGGACTTTTTAAGACGTGCGCGTGAAGCCGTGTTTGCATTTAATCGAAATATTGGAGAAGATGATGTGCTGACGGATATCGTCAATCAACTGGGCTTGAATGGAAAAGAAATAGTTGAGGCGGCTGCAGAGCAATCTGCACAAGAGTTATTAGAGGAAGACTTTGAGAGTGTGGCTAGTTTGGGAGTTAGAGGTTTCCCATCCATTATCATTGTGAATGAAGAGAACCAGGGTATGAAAATTGTCGGAGCGCGTTCTCTTGAAACATATGTGCAAGCACTTCAGCAGGTGCTCGGTAGTGATCTGAAACCCAAACAGATAACCTCGTTGGAGCAGAAAATCAATGAAGGACACCTTCTTTTTTCTAAAGAAATTGAGGTCTTGTACAATATCGAAAAGAGTGATATTGAATCATATGTGAAATCTGAATTGGCAGAGCACACATATCGTATGGGTCATATTTTGGATGAGATGTATATTGAGCATATCTGAGGCAGGAGCCGTGTTAGAATCTTCCTGCTTTCGGCACACGGATGTGTTATTCGCACAGGCAAGTCGTCCACCCATTGCGTAGACTGAAGTAGATCAAGTCAAGTGAGGTGAATTCCATGGCTAAAACCAATGAAATACACGTCCGGGTGAAACGGCTCAAGGATCGCCCAGTCTGCGTGACTCTTCATAATGGCGAGACGTACGTCGGGTACATCTCTGGTGTTAACAGCGAAGGCGTAGTGCTTACCGGGGGCGGAAAGCTTACTCAGGCCGCAATCACAGCACCCTCATCTGAAGGCAGTGCTCGCAAAACCAAACCTAAAGCAGGGGCTACGAGAAAAACAGCATCCTCTCGAAACCGTAAACGGGTGAACAGCACACGTAAGTCGCAAATACGATCCCGGTCGATGTCTCGCTCAGCGTCTAGGCAAGCCCAGGTATCATCTTTCATGCCTATGCTAGGCTCATTGTTAGGTGGCTTTGGCGGTGCAGGCTCGATTGGAGGTATGTTAGGCGGGGGTATGCGGTTGTTTGGCATGATCCAGCGGTTTACACCTGTGGTCAAAATGGGGTATGGCATGATTAAGCAGATTCAGCCATTTATGGGGGCAGTTCAAGGGCTGATGACTCCAGCAAGCCAAGCAGCTCAGGCTGAAACCGAAGGTGAAGAGGAAGCACAACAAGGATAATACTTGAAATGAAAATCGTGAATTAGAACACAACCTTCGTTGCATTTGGGAAGGAAGCATTGCTAGTGTGTTGGGTGATTTGATCTCTTTCTGATCTGTTCTGTTCCTTATCTTCTCTCTGTTCTGTTTCAGCTTCTTCGCTAGATGCTTCACTGCAAGCTGCTCTCCGTACGCCAAACGGAGGGTGGCTTATTTGCTTATGCTGTATATGAGGTTCGAACCAGCTCGATTTCGCATGCTTGCTCAGCGCTAACGAACCTCAGAAACCGTATTCGGGTCAATATCAAGCTATTAAAATTCTAACGAACATGACACACCCTATTTGCTGCAAAATGTAAGATATAGTGTGGAAAAGGGGCTGATTCTGCAGCATAGCTTCTCCTGTGTTCGTTAGAATTAAAATTCGCCCGAAACGGGTTAAATAAGACTCCCTGTGTTCGTTAAATTCGTTCGTTGCGAGGAATAAAAAATGAGGTTTCAAATACGCGCCACACTTCTAACTTTGGAACTATGTAGTTGGGCCGTTTGCCATCATACAGCAAAAAGCACCGCGCGCAGGGAGCTACACGCGGTGCGAAAAACAATGCTGATGTTGCAGAGTAGGAGAAAACTCTATCCCGCTCTTATTAAGCCTGTTTGGTTTTGAGGCGAATCACGTTCCATGATGCTTTGTTCAAGACTGCTTGCACTTTACCCTCGTCAACCGTTGTATATCCGCCGTTGTGAGGAACAACGTTACGTGGGTTTTCTTTAGTATTGGTGGCTTTCAAGTCGTTGTTCTCCAATACAATATGCTCCACAAATGTCGTTTCTCCGAAGGAGCGCAGATCCACATTCAGTTCCAACTTCTCATCCAGATGTCTGTTCACCGCAAAGATTGTGATCGTGCCGTTCTCTTCATCATGCACACTGATCGCTTCGAGATAAGGCACATCTGTAAAGTCTTTGGAATCATATTTAGGTGAAGTTGTGATGGATCGCAACACCGTACCACGACCGAAGTTGGATGCATGCATGAATGGGAAATACGTCGTCTGGAACCAGATTGCTCCGTTATTTTCCGTCATGATTGGTGCAATGGTGTTAATCAACTGAGCAAGACAAGCCATTTTTACACGGTCGGCATGCTTGAGTATGGTAATCAGGTAACAGCCCACAGCTAGAGCATCTTCATGTGTATACACATCTTCAAACTCTGGAGGTGCAATCTGCCACCGTTCCTCCATACGGCTTGTGCCGATGGATTTCCAGACATTCCATTCATCCAGAGACAGCATTAATTTCTTTTTGCTGCGTTTCTTGGCTTGTACAAAATCACAGATCGAAGCCACACTATCAATAAATTGATCCAGATCCAGCGATGTCGCCAGGAAGTCATACGTGTTGTCTTTATTATTGTTGTAGTACTGATGCAGGGACAAGTAGTCCACATTTTCATAGGTGAGATCCAGCACGGTTGCTTCCCAATCTGCAAATGTACTCATGTCACGGCTGGAACTTCCGCAAGCCACAAGCTCAATTTCCGGGTCTACCCATTTCATCGCTTTAGCGGTCTCATTGGCAATACGGCCATATTCATATGCAGTCATTGCACCAATCTGCCAAGGGCCGTCCATCTCGTTGCCTAGACACCAGGTTTTGAATTTATGCGGGTCCTTGTAACCGTGAGAGATACGCAGATCACTCCAGTATGTGCCAGATGGGTGGTTGCAGTATTCGATCAGGTTTCTGGCCGCATCAATGCCGCGAGTACCCAGGTTTACAGCCATCATGACTTCGGTTCCAACCAGTTTGGCCCAATCTGCAAATTCGTTTGTTCCTACCGCATTTGTTTCAATCGTCCACCAAGCGAGTTCAAGTCTGCGTTTACGCTCCGCTACCGGACCAACGCCGTCCTCCCAATTGTAACCGGATACGAAATTGCCGCCCGGATAACGAACAATTGGCACATTCAAAGCTTTAATCGCTTCAATGGCATCCTGACGGAAACCTTGAGCATCTGCCGTGGGATGACCTGGATCATAAATTCCGCCGTATACGGCCCGTCCCAGATGTTCTATAAATGAACCATAGACACGCGGATCTACTTCAGCAATCTGAAAATCTTTATCGATAAGCATTTTGGATGTAAGCAATGGGAAAACCTCCATAGAATTAATTTTAGGTGTGTAATAAACTTTATTTCAAGATGAGTTCGCATAAAAGCAAAATCAACAGATTGATTTGTTATCTAATGTGTATCATAATGCTATTATGTTGAGCAAGTTTATTTCGCAGGGTTCGCTAAATAACGAATTCTAAATCAATAATATATGGATTCTATAGAGATAGGGAAGTGAAGTTCATGATGCTTGGCACGGATGCCACATCCTTGATCATATATGAGGCGCTCGCCAGCGAGGTCCGTTTAAATATCGTTCGCTTATTATTGCAAAACAGGGAAATGCATATCAATGCGCTTGCCAAAGAGCTGTATCTGAGCAAAGCCATCGTTAGTACACATGTGAGCAAATTGCAGAAAGCGGGCATCGTAGGCAGCCGCATGAAGCGTGAGAACGGTGGAACGTATAAATACTGCTTTATTCTGCAAGAATTTATGACTATCAATCTCTCCCCTGAACCAGTTGATGCTCCTTATCATGAAGTCTCTATTCCGGTAGGTCAATATACAGATTATGAAGCATGGCCGACCTGCGGGATTGCGACAACTACGCAGATGATTGGACAGTACGACACGCCTGCCTGCTTTATGGACCCGGATCGGGTCAATGCAGGTATTCTTTGGTTTGCACAAGGTTTTCTGGAATATAAGATCCCCAATTATCTGAATACAGAACAGCATCTCCAGGAAATTGAAATTTCACTCGAACTCAGTTCGGAAGCACCCCAAGTTAATGAAAACTGGCCTTCTGACATCCGTTTTTCCCTTAATGGTCATCACCTCGGAACCTGGACAAGCCCAGGGGATTTTGGAGATCGGAAGGGCAAACATACACCGTTATGGTGGAAATTGGACGTCAACCAGTATGGTGTACTGAAGGTGCTGCGTATTAACGGAGAAGGGACGTTTATGGATAGCCAGCGCATCTCAGATGTGCGTATCCATGATCTGGAGCTGGATTCATCCACTTACTGGACGTTTGGATTAAGACCGGAAGAAGGGGTGCCCGGTCGAGGCGGACTTACGTTGTTCGGGAAAGGGTTTGGCAACTACGATCAGGACATTTTGATACGGTACTATTACGAGGCTGCTGAGTTATAAATTTGGCTAGTAAAATGTGGAATATTAGGATAAGATGTAACCATCTGAACAAAAAGGAGCGTTTTTAAATGTCTAACAAGGTGATTTTGCTTTAGGTTCACAGAAGGATATTTGCATTACAGAGATTCCTTTTGTGGACATTGCACTGCGGGAAACCGTCCAAACAATGTTTACTGGAGGAGATTATTATTAATTTTAACGAAGCTGTTAACATCAGCAATACACATGTACTGACGCTGGTACCCGAGTTGTTTCATCTGGAGGGTTACAATATTCAGCTTATTCCGCCTCATGAGGGTGGACGTAATGTCGTTTACACTTGCGAGCAAGAGGGGCGTGAATCGCTAATTCTACGGGTGTCTTTTTTGCCTGACAGAAAGCGGGAAGATTACATTGCCGAACTGGAGTATGTCCGGTATCTGTTTGAGCACGGTGCAAGTGTCTCGAATGTAGTTAGCTCGAAAAAGGGTCATCTGTTAGAAGAGATCACTTATAATGAGCATACGTTCTTTATCTGTATGTTTGTAAAAGCCAAGGGGAAGTTGCTGGTAGAAAACCATTATCAGTACCGTGAAGGGGTCCCACTTAGCGAATACTATTATAATAGCGGAAAAGTTCTGGGCAGGATGCATCAACTATCGAAAGGGTACACTCCCGTCCATCGCCGGCATCATTTGATTGACAATTACAGCGGTGAATATATTGATAACCTGGTACCTGAATCATTCCCTCTGCTTAAGGAGAAGATGGTTGAGCTCCTGAATACCTTACAAGGTTTGGATACAAACCAAGAGACATTCGGCATGATCCATTTTGATTATAACGATGGAAATTACTCGATCGATTTTGATACCGGTGAGATCACCGTGTATGATTTTGATAATTCATGCTTCGGTTGGTATATGTATGATTTGGCTGATCTATGGTCACATGGTATGGGCTGGATACAATTTGAGCCGGATGCGGATAAACGCAAACAGTTCATGGATGACTATTTCCAAACCGCCCTCGCTGGATATACTTCCGAAACCAAGATCGAAGATTCGATGCTGGAGAAGCTGCCTTTATTTATTCAAGTCACTCTCTTGGAGAATATTCTAGGTCAATTTGAGGAAATGCAGCGTGCTGGCGAAGAACCGGAAGCTAACGAAGAACTGTTGTATCTCATTAAATGTCTGGAAGAGGATATACCGTATAAAGGATTTTTCCATGAGATGTATTCCACTGAAGCTCCTTTTGAGTACGAGGGACGCTGAAGGGACCTGTACGTAAACTAAACCCTGAATAACCAAGGATTCATCAAGTGCGGAGGCAGCCGGATCGACCGGTTGCCTCTTTGTTTGTCTGCGGTATGTTATTCAAATTTGGAAGGGGGCACGTTGTAGAATTTTTTGAATGCTTTGGAGAACGTAAAGGGATCGGGATAACCCAGAAATCCGGCAATTTGCTGGATCGTATATTTTTTCTCGTACAGATAGTCTCTGGCCCGGTTCATTTTGATCTGATTGATATACTGCCCCGGTGTAATACCGAGAATTTTTTTGAACAAAGAAATAAAATATTTCTCAGAGACGCCAGCAATGTCTGCAAGTTCGTTAACTCGGATGGCACGATGCAGATTCGCATCCACGTATGGGAAGACATTTTGCAGAACTTCCAGACTTCCTTCGATCTTCTTCGGTTTTCGGTCTTTCAGAAACTCACCGTGATACAGGCCTTGCCCGTGTAATTCTAAAATTTTGGCGATGACGAGAAGTAGAGAGGCTTTCAAATAAAGTGGACTGGCGGAAGCGCCGCCACTCTGCTTGAATCTTCGATAGGACGAGGTGAATAGCGTTGATTCCTCTTGAATCAGATTGCCAGGTACGATGCCCGGGAGCTGAAACTCGCCGAGAATTCGCTTTTGCTCAGCGATGCTGAAATCAAAGTGCATGTATACGAATCGGCACATCTCTCCGGTCGTGGAAGCAATATAGGGCATATCCGGATAAAAAAACACCACGTCACCCGGGCCTGCGATATGCTCGATTCCATCGATGGTAATCTGGACGGAGCCTGCTGTAATGAACCACAGATCATAATCGGAATGAGCCTTGTGCTCCGTCCAATTACTGTCGTGCGTTTGTTCCAAATAAGAGCTCATGCGAAGTGTGATATACTCCGAAAGTTCGTCGATTATACTCATATTTACAGTTCCTGTGTGCATCTAATCCAACCTAATCCTCTCGACTTTATGACATCCTTTATATTTTACTATCATAACAAAGGATTTATCTCTTGTTAACTATCGTACGATATGACATGTTTTGAAAACTATCACACATTCCGATTCCAGCTCACTCACCTATAATGAACTTATATCGTTAAGAGGAGGGGGTATTGATGAATGCTACAAGTACACAACATCCAAAGGTAGTTGTTATTGGGGCGGGTAGCCTGTTTTTTGGTCGTCAGTCCATCTGGCAGATGGTACACTCCCCATATTTGAATCAGGGAACGCTGGCTTTGGTGGATACGAACGAGGAACGGCTCTCAAAAATGGTAAAACTAGCGGAAATGGTCGCCAAGGAGAACAACGTATCCCTAAAGATTGAGGGCTCGGTGGACCGAAGACAGGTGCTTCCTGGAGCCGATTTCGTTGTACTCAGCTTTGCGGAAGAATCGGTGAAATATCGGGGCATCGACTGCCAGGTTTCTCTAAAGTATGGGATTCGCATGTGTTCCGGTGATACGATTGGCCCGGGCGGGATCTTTCGCGCGATGCGGGAACTGCCGGTTATTATGGAATGCGCCAAAGACATAGAGGAGCTGTGTCCAGATGCGTGGGTGATCAATTATATTAACCCGTCTACCGTTCATGGCATCGCATTACATCGATATGCTCCGAAGCTTAAATCGTTTGCGCTGTGCGATAGTCATCATATGCCGCATAAAAAAGCCTATTACGCTGTACGAGCCGGAATCATTGCAAATACAAGCCAGTTCACCGCAGAAATAGACCAGAAATTCGATTTTCGCATCGCGGGTGTCAATCATTTCACTTGGCTGCTCAAAGCCGAGTATGAAGGAAAAAATGTGATGCCCACAATTGCAGAAGCCATGCGCAAGCTGGCAGGTGATGAGAATAACGGCGGTGATCGCGGCGCAAAAGCTCTTTTTAACGATGCGATTACCTATGAACTGTATGATATTTTCGGAATCATTCCTACTTGTACGGCGCATACAAAGGAATACGTTCGGTATTGGCAGGGTCTTGGAAAAACTGCAGATACCATTCCTCCATTATCGATCTGGGAGACAGAGGACAGATATCAGCGTCATGACGAAATGTGGAAGCAGGTGGATGACTTCCTTGCGGGGAACATTCCGATTGCCGATTATATGAGCACCTTCGGACCAGATCATGCGACAGATATCATCGAAAATATGGTGGGGAACTTGGGCAAAAAGTTCTTCATCAATACGCTCAATCAAGGTGCGGTAACCAATATGAATAACGATTCGTTCCTGGAACTACTATGCGATGTAGATATGGATGGGTCGAAACCACTCCATGTAGGCGAGATGCCGCGTGGGATAAGAGGGATGCAAGAACTTGTACTGGATACGCATGAGCTTACGGTTGAAGCTGTTCTGGAACAGAGCTACGAGAAGCTGAGAAGGGCGATGCTCACCGACCCGCTCGTGAGTTCCATCAGTGACGCGGACAAGATCATCCATGAATTGTTGGAGCTGGAGCGTAAGATGATTCCGGACATTTGGTATAAGGACAGACTGCAGTATAACTAAGAACGATAACGATCAAAGACCACGTCGGTTCCTTCCATGGGACTAACGTGGTCTTTGTTTTTATCTTTTGTCATGTATCAAGAAATCCTACTCCACTTTAAACAAGCTAGCATGGTCTTCATAGTACGAAGTAATAAAATCACGAAATTCTCGAACAATAGGAGATAACCATTTTTGTTTGACCCAGGATAGGCTAATGGGATATATGGCTGAATCATCAGCAATTTTTACATAACGTAACCCCAGTGCTCTACATACGGAGATCGGAATTAATGCAACACCTTGATTAAGGCTGATAATTTCAAGCAGGGTATGAGAATCGACCTCAAATGCATGATTGGGGAGGAAACCTGCTTTTTCACAGAGCATAGTTGTAAAGCGGCTGTACTCCTTATTATCGGCAAGGGAAATAAAGGGCTCATTTGCAACAACACTTAATGAAATGCTTGTTTCTCCGCCGTATGCATGATCCGTGGGCACAACAAGAACAATGTCCTCCTCAACAAGAACAACACTCTCAATCTCCTCATCCTGAATCGGATGCCCCGTAATGCCCAGATGCATGTCATTTTTCTTCAAACCTGTAATAATTTCACTGCGGGTCCCAATACCCTGATGAAGCTTGGTTTCAGGGGAACCGTTGATATAGTCACTAATGAGACCTGTGAGGAACCGAGTATTCGTAATCGAGATCCTGATTGTATTGGATATTTGCTGTTCCTCCGCTTTAATCTCCATCTCTGCATTTTCAATTTCAATAAAAATCCGGTTTACATGCTTCAATAAAATCTCACCTGAGGAATTCAATTGAATGTTTCTTCCTCTCCTGTGGAATAAGGGGGTACCCAGTTCATCCTCAAGTCTTTTAATCGTTAAGCTTAGGGAAGGTTGAGCAATATTCAATTGGGCAGCTGCCTTGGAGATATGTTCAGTATAGGCAACGGTCTGAAAGTATTTTAGCTGAAGCAATTCCATTTATCTGCACTCCTTATTTATTCTGATAAATATATATAGTACTTATTATGTATTATATTAAATTTAAATATTGATGTAGAATTTTTTTATGAGATACAGATCAAATTTTAAATAACAAAATTCAACTAAATTTATAAGGTAGGTGTCTTTGATGAAAATCGATGTGAATAACATAGCTAAAAATCTGAATACACCCCTAACGGCTCCGGCATATCCAATGCCACCGTACAAATTCGTGAATCGTGAATATTTGAATATTATTTACCGGACCGATGAAAAAGCGTTGCGGGCAGCCGTACCAGAGCCTCTGGCAATTACGGAACCTTTGGTTAAATTCGAAGTGATGTGGATGCCAGATGTTTCTGGACTGGGTGCATATACAGAAGCTGGACAAGTCATTCCTGTGCAATTCAATGGGGAGGAAGGCGATTATGTGCATTCGATGTACGTAGACAATTTCCCCGCGATTGCGAGTGGTCGAGAGCTCACGGCCTATCCGAAAAAGCTGGGCGCACCCAAGTTGTATACCGATTCGGATACACTTGTTGGCACACTTGATTATGGAACGCTGCGTGTAGCCACGGCAACGATGGGCTATAAACATGTGGAGTTGGATAAAGAGTTCGCGAAACGTGAAATATGCCGACCTAATTTTATGATTAAGATTGCTACCGACTATACCGGGAATTTAAGAATATGTGATCTGATCCGTACTCAAATTACGGACATCGAAGTGAAGGAGGCCTGGACAGGACCTGCCCGGCTTCAACTGTTCGAACATGCGTTGGCACCTCTTGCAGATCTGCCTGTGCTGGAAGTGTTGTCCGCTTCTCATATCCTTACCAACCTAACCTTAAACGCAGCACAACCTGTATATAACTACCTGGAAGAGAAATAAGGAGGAAAAATAAAATGAGAATTGCAATTGTAGGAGCAGGATCTTTGGGAACCATCGTGGGTGCATACCTTGCGGATGGTGGACTTGACGTTGAGTTAATTGATGCATATCAAGAACATGTAGATGCTTTAAATCAGACGGGTGCTAAAGTGACGGGTACCACAGAGTTTCAGGCCAAAGTAAAAGCAATTACTCCTGATCAGAAATCAGGACAGTATGACCTTGTTTTACTTTTAACCAAACAACTCTACAACGATTCCATTCTTCAGGAATTACTTCCATTCTTGAAAGAAGAAAGTATGGTGTGTTCGTTGCAGAACGGGATTCCGGAAGAAAAAGTGGCGTCCATTGTGGGTGAAAAACGTGTCATTGCTGGCTCCGTTGAATTCGGCGCTACGTTCATTGAACCAGGTGTATCAAGTCTGACTACCGAGTACACTCAATTTAAGCAGTATGCTTTTCAGATTGGCGAATTAAATGGTGAAATTACCGAACGAATTCAACGCGTAAAATCGGTGTTGGACCTTGTGGGTGGAACTCATATTTCCGATAACCTGGTTGGAACCAAATGGTCCAAATTGCTGATCAACAATGCATTTAGTGGTTTATCGGCTGCATTGAATGGGGAATACGGAGACATTATCGATCATGAAGCCGGCATTGTGAGTGCAGCTCATATTGCGGACGAGACGATTAAAGTTGCTCGCGCCAATGGGGTTACCTTGGTTAAAATGAATGGATTCGACATCGCTTCACTCGAACTGAACAGCGAAGAAGATATCCCTGAACGGGTGAAAACATTACGTTACGTGATGGAGCCCTCCAGACTGCTCAAAGCAAGCATGCTTCAAGATCTAGAGAAAAACCGCAAAACGGAGATTGATTATATTAACGGGGTTGTTTCAATCAGGGCAGAAGGTACCGGAATTGCGACACCTTATAATGATTTAGTTGTAAAACTGGTCAAATCTGCTGAAGAAACTCTTACCGTTCCTGATTTTGACACGAACATAAAAGCTTTTGAAGAACTATTAAGTGGACAATAATAAATTCAATTATTTCAACTGAAAGTCGCTAATATAGCGGCTTTTTTGTTGTATCAGTAAATCTAATCAGGCTTGATTTTGCTACAGATAGAATATTCTTCGTGATTTTTTTTCCTAATATTATACAAAAAGGGGAATTAAATTTGATATAATATAGACTTGCTGGTTATTTTTCTATTCGAAGGAGATACATATGAGGAAATCTTGGGGGTAATTCGGGTTTTATTTGGTTGTATGGGACATACATTATTTATGTTCTTGCAAACAGACTTGATGATGAGGTAGAACTAGTTATGGAGCAAATTATGCAGAAATATAAGCGAAGAACAACACAAGCACAGTTCAAGGCAGCTTACGGATTATATCGCAAGGATATGTTTGCCATTCGGCAAGCTGTACCTCATATCGGCTTATCGGACTACCGTACATATTACGAAACCATTCTACTCTTGGAAGACGGGAAAAGTGAAGATGCGCGTGAAAGACTTCAATCCATTAAAAAACAGTGGATGCGATCAACATTGCTCGCGGGTATTGAACTTAAAGCAGAAAACCGTGATATCGCTATTCAGCACGCGCATGAAGCACTTAACTCTTCCAGAGGTGTTAATCGTTATATAAGGAATACGAAAGAGTATTACCAGAGGTTGTTGGACACATATCGTAAGATGGTGAAAATGTTTTGAAAAAATAAACCGTGCTTCACGGTTTATTTTTTTTCATTTACTAGCAGAGGTGTGAGTCCATCCTTAGCAAAAATAGAGGGTAGAATCGTCAATAACCTCTCACGGGTAAGGGGATCATCGTAGTTCCAGCCAGCTTCTACTATATGTACTTTACTGGGTAACAACATGCCAACCAAACTTTGGAGCGGAGAAGGTATATTTACATTCATCTCCTCCTGAGGTACCATCACGAAGTTTCGGTCTCCACCGTATTGTGTGATTTTATTGTGATCAATTTGTATCCAAGGTCTGCCATTAATGATCAGTTGATTTATGGATTCGTTGGGTCGAAAGCCAAGTGATTCATACACGGTAGCAGCAAATCCCGTCTGTCCCATAACATATATGTTCTTACCCAGCACCAGATAGACAGTTGCTCGTTCTCCTGCAATATAATCATCCGCCAATTGTCGCCGTATCCTCCTGACACTTTCCTCATAGCGGTCGATCCACTGTTCAGCCGTTCTGCTTCGACCGAAAAGATCCGCAATATAACGAAGACGCTCAAAAGTGCTGGTTGATTCGCGATAAACGATGGTAGGTGCAATGGCATCCAGTCGAGGTAACTGCTGCTCACTATAGTTGCCTAGCAGGATAAGATCAGGCTTCAGTAGGGAGACTTGTTCCGGTGCTCCTTGCAGGCCAATATCCGGGATGTGATGCAGTTTGTTTCGATATATGACTTGTGATTTCATTGTAGTTATACCCGCACCGACTGGACGGATACCGATAGCAAGCAACTCACCAAGGGTATTGGTACCTGTGGCCACGATTCGTATAGCCACATCAGGGAGGGAAATCTGCCTGCCGAGGGAATCGGTGATCGTTCTTTGCCTGGTACGTCTTAGTATATTGGCGTATTCCCGGGGAGGGTGTCCTGTGAGCTGATGAAAGCGTCGACTGAAATAATACTCATCCTTAAAACCGACTTGTCGGGATATTTCACGTAAGGTCTCGGTAGAACTGGACAGTAGTCTTTTAGCGTGTTGGACCCTAAGCTCTGTTAGGTAGTCCGTCGGCTTCTTGCCAGTAATCACTTTAAACAATTTGCTATATTGCCATCGAACCATGCCGGCCATTTCCGCCAAAAGCTCTACGGTCAGATCTTCGTTGTAGTGCTGCTCCATATAGCTGAGTGTACGCTGTACCGCTTGATCATTTTGCACTGGCGGAGCAGCGCTTTCTAGCTGAGCCATCAGGCTAAGTATCAGTTGCAGCCGGGCCTGAGTAACTGCTGATTTTGAATGATGCGTAGGCGTAAATTTCTTCTCCTGCAACCGATTTTGCTTGTTGGATTGCAAAGGCAGCGGAGAAATCCAGTCTTCACTTGCCAACGCAAGTTTTATAGTAGAAAGAGACAGCCTGTAAGGAAATCCCAGAATAAGAGGAGGGCAAGCCGGAAGCAGAGTCAACTGATCCACTTGAAAAGAAAGAAAGGTCAACCGGGCTACATGCGCTTGCTCTTTTATCGTTTTGAGAATGTAGGATTGCTGAGTAGGGAGCAGAATACAACTGCCTTGGCTCAGATCTTGGGAGATGTTGTTTGTTAACAGCCGAATTCCATGATCCAGAGCAATAAGCAATGTATATTCATTGGCAGCCTTGCTCTTGGTTGATGGATTATGATGATTGGTTTCCTGCAGTGGTGTGAGCTGAAGCAGATCATGCTGCTGCAGTTGGATGTATAGGGAAGCCATTTTCATTCTGGAGCACTCCGATCTAGTGATAATAATTCTCAATTACTAGTTTACCACATTTTACACGTTAGAGAATGTTTCGTTGCAGACCTTATTACACGATGCTGAAGTTTACAGAATCCAAAAATCCTCCATAACCAAAGAGGTTGGAGGATTTTTGACGTTATCTATGCGATATTATTGATTCATCCATTTCGGTAGTTCATCAAGCAATTGCTCCAGTGCCAGTAGGTTGTCGGTATTCCAATCGGCTGATGCTTTGTAAACGTGTCCTTGCTGAACGGCCGGCAATGTTTTCCATAGTGTGCTCTGTAACAACCGATCAGATTCAGCTCGACTTTCGTCATTATCCAGCGTTAGGACAAAGAGATGATCTCCTGCATAGTCCGGCATTAGTTCTTCCGAAAGTTCGACGAATGTTAGCTCCTTGTCGATAATGTTTTGCTGAATTGCTGGTGGAATTGCAAATCCGTGCTCTTGATACAAGACTACACCCAATGAACGATTGCCCATCACATAGAGCTGTTTACCCAACTGCAAGAAGATGGTCGCTGTCTCGCCCTCTGCCACATTCAGCTTGTCCCGCATCGCTTCCGCTTTTGTATCAAATCTGCTGATCCATTGCTCTGCCTCATCCTGTTTGCCAAAAATGTTGCCAAGTTCGCGTACGCGTTCCGTAAATGGTAACGCCGAGTTGAACGGAATGGTAGGCGCAATCTTCGAAAAAGCGGTGTTTCGGTCAGCATCTTGGTTATAACCATTCAAAATCAAGTCAGGCTGCAAGGCTGTTATTGCCTCCAAATCACCAGGATTTCCGACATCATCAATACCTTCTAATCGGTCTACAATATAGCTTTCGGAAGCATGAATCAGATTGGCTCCAACGACGGAAATATCCATGGCCAGGAGATCTCCAAGTGTTGAACCAAGATAGATCACCCGTTGCGGCTGAGTGGGTATTACAATCACTTCGCCTGTTTGGGTTGTATAGCTTTTTGTCGTTTGTTCGTTGATCTTCACAGCTTCTTGTGAAGGGGCGCTTTCCGAACGGCTGCATGCTGCAAGGACGGATAGAAGAAGGAAGCATGCTCCCCATATGAATAGGTGTTTCTTAATTGTACTGTTCATCATTGTTTCCCCCTGAGTTCTCTTTTTCTCATTGATAACCATTATCAATTACAACGTAATTATAGGTGCCTTTTCAGCGGCTTACAATGAAAAAAACGCAGTGAATTTATTTGTACAAATGTCAATGCGTGCATCTATTTGTTCGTTGCTTTGTTTTCAATCCGCAGGTGTGTTGTCATCGGAGTATGCGTGATCAAAAACAGCTTGCTGTATAAGGAATTAATAACCTTTGGATAATAATGACATTGACAACTGCAGGTTTTTCCAAAATAATAGTATGTAATTGAATACTGGTACCTTTAATTCAGTCCAGAGAGGCTGGCAAGGGCAGCGGATTTCATAATCACGCGAGAATCAGGGCTTATCCCGTCATGGGATGCTCTGTGTCTTCGCGCGGATTATGATGCAAAAAGAGGCTACTTGTCAGTGTATAACTTGACGAGTAGCCTCTTTTTTCTGCTTTTTTTGGTATCAGATACACTTTACGTTGGGGGTATTCTGATGAGCAAACAAGATCAAGAGTTTTCATGGCAAGCTGTACCGAAATCACAAAGAAACCACTTTTGGAAGACGTTATCCGTCATGCTCGGTTTCACATTTTTCTCAGCAAGCATGCTGGCAGGAGGCACGTTGGGAGTAAGCTTGACGTTCATGGAGTTCATTGGCATCGTGCTTGCAGGCAATCTGGTGCTCGGTATCTACACAGGGGCATTGGCACATATCGCCGCCAAAACGGGCCTGTCCACACATTTGCTCGCTAAATATGCGTTCGGTGCAAAAGGGTCGTATCTGCCTTCATTCCTGCTAGGCTTCACACAAGTCGGATGGTTCGGAGTAGGCGTAGCCATGTTCGCGATTCCGGTCGCCAAAGCCATGGACTGGAACGTGTACCTGTTGATTATCGTGTTCGGACTTGCCATGACAGCATCAGCCATTTTCGGCATGAAGTCACTCGTCATTCTCGGATATATCGCGGTTCCTGCGATTGCCATTCTCGGTGGTTACTCCATGTTCGAAGGTGCAGGTTCGCTGGGCGGTCTGCAAGGGTTGCTTGATTACACGCCGACTCAGTCGCTTACCGCGGCGGCAGCATTAACGATCTGTATCGGATCATTCATAAGCGGCGGAACGCTGACACCCGATTTTGCCCGGTTTTCCCGGACATCGAAACAGGCAGTTACCGCAACAGTGATTGCATTCTTCCTGGGTAACTCACTCATGTTTCTGTTTGGTGCAGTTGGTGCAATGGCCTATAACTTGGCCGATATCTCGGAGGTCATGTTCCTGCAAGGATTGATCATCCCGGCAATCATCGTTCTAGGCTTGAATATCTGGACAACCAACGATAATGCACTGTACGCTTCGGGTCTTGGTTTTGCGAACATCACCAAAATCTCAAAGAAATTCTTCGTCGTCGTAAACGGTATCGTGGGTACCGTATTCGCCATGTGGATGTACAACAACTTCGTCAGCTTCCTAAACGTACTGGGCGCGGCGGTACCATCCATCGGGGCTATTATTATCGCAGATTACTTCATTGTGAAACGTAGAAACTATAAGCCATTTGCCGACATGTCATTCAAAAATGTAAACTGGGTAGCGATGGTGGCTTGGGCCATCGGCGTTGGATTCGCCCAACTGGCTCCTGGCGTAACACCATTGAACGCACTGCTTGGTACAGCAGTGGCCTATATCGTCTTGATGCTGATTGTTCCTGCGAAAGAAACCAAAGAAATGGGGAAAATAAATGATTATACAGAACGCAAAATTGCGGGGTAAAGAAGGACTATGGAATATCTTTGTGAAAGATGGAAAGTTTGAACGAATTACACAATCGCTGGAAGTGACCGAAAATGAAGAGATGCTGGATGTCAACGGATCGCTTGTGCTGCCACCGTTCATTGAGCCGCATATTCATCTCGATACAACGCTCACAGCAGGCGAGCCGGAGTGGAATCTAAGCGGAACGCTGTTCGAAGGCATCCAACGCTGGTCAGAGCGCAAAGCTTTCTTGACACATGAAGATGTCAAAACACGTTCCAAAACGGCACTGAAATGGCAATTGGCACAAGGTATCCAGCATGTACGGACCCATGTGGACGTTACCGATCCAAGCTTGATTGCTGTTAAAGCGATGCTTGAAGTAAAAGAAGAAATGGCTCCATATATGGACATTCAGCTTGTTGCTTTCCCACAGGAAGGCATTCACTCTTATCCAAACGGGGCAGAATTGCTGGAAGAGTCACTGAAAATGGGCGTTGACGTGGTCGGCGGCATTCCACACTTCGAATTCACACGGGAATACGGCGTTGATTCAATGAAAGTTGCGTTTGATCTGGCCGAAAAATACGACCGTCTGATCGATATCCATTGTGATGAAATCGATGACGAGCAATCCCGTTTTGTTGAAGTTGTTGCCAAGGAAGCTTACGAACGCGGACTGGGTTCACGCACAACGGCAAGTCATACAACCGCGATGGGGTCATACAATGACGCTTATACGTACAAGTTGTTCCGTTTGCTGAAGATGGCCGATCTGAACTTTGTCTCCAATCCGTTGGTTAATATTCACCTGCAAGGACGCTTCGACACGTATCCAAAAAGAAGAGGGCTGACGCGTGTCAAAGAGTTGCAGGAAGCAGGTCTGAATGTGTGCTTTGGTCACGATGACATCTTCGATCCATGGTATCCGCTCGGTACAGGCAACATGCTGCAAGTACTGCACATGGGGATTCATGCTTCGCAGTTGCTTGGTTACGACCAGATCGTGAATTCGATCGACCTCATTACAAAAAACAGCGCAAGAACGTTACACATTGAGGATGTATACGGTATTGAAGAAGGTAAACCTGCTAACTTCATCGTACTTGAAGCAGAGAACGAATATGAGGCTGTTCGCAAACAAGCTGGCGTACTTTATTCCTACAGAGGCGGCCGTAAAATTGCGGAATCGAAGCCGCGGGACACATCCATCATTTTTGAGGGTGGTACAGAAAAGGTTACTTTTAATAAATAATGAAGAAAATATACTCCCATTAAGGTCGCTATTTTAGCGGCTTTTTTCTTTTTTTACTGTCTACATACAATAAGAACCAAACATTCAGCTTGTCTTAAGTGCTTCACTAGAAGCCTGCTTCCCGCCTTTTTTACGAACAAAACTAATGATCAACAGTAGCAGTGGTAACAAGCCAAATAAAAAAATGGACATATTGCCAAGAAAATCACCCAAAGCTAACGTTTCCTCCAAGTTTTTAGGCAAGTAAGCAATTACATACAAGACTGGCAACATCGCGAATTGTATGCTCGTAATATTTTTGAGACGAAACAAATCTCGGATCCCGATTGCTGCAAAATAGTGTTTAAAAGCATAGGTTGCAAAGATCTGCATCAGCCAAAACACAATGAACAGCGATTCATAACGCTCAAAAAGAAACCCCTCAATTTCAAAACTTCGAACCATGTCGAACGTTGGCCACATTCGTGTTTGAATTCCTGGCAAAGATAAGTTTCCTACAACGGTAACAATCGTGACCAAATAGATGATCGTACAACTAAGTATGCTGTATATAGCAGCTTTATTGCTTGCTTTCACGTCTACCATGTAAGCTGTGATGATGAGTAAAACTTCATATCCAGAATAGGAAAGACACGAAGGTTTAAGACCTTTCAACACAGGCATGAATCCATCGCCCAGGAGTGGTCTGAGGTTATTAATTTCAAACATCTTGCTGCTTAAAAGGAAAACCAGGGCTAACAACACAAGCGTAACGGGCAACACGATTGAAAAGACCCGGATGATGACCTTAAGACCACCCGTTAACATATAAATACCAATCCACAAACTGACCATAATGGTGACCCAAGTAGGCGTGCGCTCAAGGATGTACATACTTGTAATTTCGGCCATGACTCTAACTTCGAATGAACAAAGAACAACAAAATACACGATAATTAAAAGTCCCAATAGATAAGCAATCCACTGACCTGTGATTTCGGGTATAAATTCGAATACCGTTTTACCGGGGAATCTACGACACAAGGTTACAAGGAGGATGCTGATTGTGGTTACAATTAATCCTGATAAAATGACAGAAATCCATACATCTGGTGTCCCTACTGCTTTACTAATTGTGCGAGGGAGTGTTAGAATTCCAGCTCCGAGTATTGAATTGATAACTACAATAATTACCTCGGAGGTATTAATATTAGATGTGGATTGCTTCATTGGCCTTCGCTCCAAACCGGAGAATATATTTCTAGGTAGTATCGCCCAACGCAGTTGTTTTATGTAAAATAAGCTGTACTGATATAATGTAGAGATATTCAATAATGAATTGAAGATGAGGATGCAGGTTATGCCAAAGAACGATAATATGTTAGCCATTCTATGGATGCTGAATTCAGGCACCAAAGTAACTGCAAAACAGATGTCCGAAAAGTTAGAAATCAATATAAGAACCGTATATCGATATATTGATGCATTATGTGCCAGTGGAGTACCGATCATTTCCGATACAGGTCACAACGGCGGGTATAGCTTGCTGAATCAGCATATCAAAGCACCTCTGTTATTTGATATTGATGAAAAAAAGGCACTTCTCCAAGCTGCTGTGTTTGCAAAAGAAGCTGGATACCCTTTGAGTGAGGCATTGGACAATGCAACATCCAAATTGAAAATGTATACAAATCAGGATCAGGAACACACACTTCGCCGTCATTTAGCCGGGTTTAACGTTATCAATCGCATGGGAGATCCATCCGTTCAGCTGATCTTGGCGGAATTGGAGCAAGCCGTGGCTAATGATTGCTCTGTCGAAATTGATTATCGCAGAAGCCGAGATGAACAACCCAGGAATAGAGTAATAGACCCGTATGGAATGGTTTACTGGAATAATAAATGGTATACCATTGCGTTTTGCCACTTGAGGAATGAATTCCGCAGCTTTCGGGCAGATCGTATTCTGCGAATCAAGCTTACCCCGCTCCGTTTTAAGCGTTCGGAAGCTTTTTCTGCTCGTGAATTTTTTCTGCAAAATTTGTTACCTGATGTAGGGGGGGAAGAGGGGGTAATTTCCTTGGTTATCAAAGGCCGATTCGAGGCATTGGATGACTTGGGGCTGCACTGGTTTATGGGACATTATCTGAAAGAGCGGACTTCTAATCAAGCCATCTTTTTATTTGATGAAAAATCAATTGATACATACGTCCCCTATTTTCTCCTATCCTATGGGAAGTCCATTCAAGTCATCGAACCACAGCGTTTGAAGGACAGACTTGTTGCTGTTGTATCCGAGTTAATGGAATACTATCAACTTTAACAACTTCACTGACAGTAGATGTCAGTGAAGTTGTTTTATAATGTTGACAATCTCGGATTACTAAAAAGGAAGGCGGAGTAAACATATGAGTGAACAGACAAAACACAAGGCAGTATCAGGAAAATATACTAACAAGGGTACACCTAACGGCGTTACATCGATTACCCCATTTATAACAGTGAAAGACCCTTCTGAAGCAATAGAGTTCTACAAAGTTGTTTTCAATGCAAGGGTGAAAGATATCACTGAGCATCCAGATGGAAATCGTAATAAGATTATTGTTCATGCCGAATTAGATTTTGGAAATGGTTTTTTACAGCTGGGGGCTGCAAACCCGGCATATCAATTGGCTTTGCCCCCAGATCAAGATCATGCATGTTATTCTTTAGGGATTTATGTCATTAATGTGGATGAAACCATTGCAACCGCCGTATCCAGAGGGGCGAAAGTAAGAGAAGAGATTATTAACTTTGCGTCTGGTGATCGATTCGGAAGTATACTAGACCCTTTTGGCGTACGCTGGTCTATTCTTACCCGGATTGAAGATTTATCGGAAGAAGAAAGTAGTCGAAGAGTCACTGAATGGGCCAAAAGCATCTCCATGAACAGCTAGTTCAGAGCGCATCCTAAACATGGATGCGCTCGTTTTCTACTGTCCTAATCCTATTCGTCTGTATCGTTCGAAGTATCCTCATTAAGCTTCTTATAATCCATTCCCATGTTTCCATCACACTAATGAAAGGAGGGAACATGTTTAAGCTAAGGAAAACACGGAAGATGTTAAAGTTGTTATTGTTAAAGTTAACTTGGATGACAAAGTGGAAATCCCGTCACGTTTTCAGATTATGAGCATTTCTGCAACCATTTTATTCAAAGATGGTAAGCGTGTTGAGCAAGAAATCGGTATGTTGTCATCAGAGCGTTTAGAAGAAATGGTTGCTGCTATTAACGTGGACACAAGATCCGCTTGGCCTCCTTTATTCTGATTTGATTGATGAATGGGTGCTCGATAAGCATTTTTGCATAAATATCACTTTTTTGAAGCCTGCCTTCGCAGTGAACGGGCCCGATTTCAGTTCTTTTTTAAGCATATAACCGAACCGCTCATATAATTTTTGTGCTGAAGGATTCGTATCGACGACCTCTAGATTGATTATAGTAATTTGCTTATTTCTTGCGACTTGCTCCAACTTACTTAATAGCAATTTACCTATGCCATGACCACGTGCTTCTTCAGATACGGCAATAGGGTCAATATGCAATACATGTTCGTGATACAAATGAAATTTCAAATAAAACGCATAAAATAAAAATCGCCAAGTCGCTACCACTGGGGAGTACACGTTCCGAAAAGCTGCATAATTGGCAGGTGTGAACGCTTTTTTTCCTAAATTGTAACCGAGAAATCCTACTACTTCATCATATCTTAATGCGTAAATGCCCTGTTCAAATTGAATAGACTGAGCTAATAGTTCTACTGCTTGTTTTTTCGTTTTTGCATAAAACCAAAGATGTGTTACTTTCAATGGAAAAGCTTCGTAAAATAAATGAGCAACTTGTTCTTGTTGTTGTGCATTAAGTTGCTGTGTGATTTGAATTTGGTTCATTCATATCTCCCCAATCCTTCATTTAAGATTTTGTTGATGTTCTATCATTTATTTTCCTAAAATGCAGAAGCGTGGACAATTCACATTTCTTTGAGTTGTGGGTTCATTTCTTAGATTTCCTTTGTATGTTGCTTGCGACTCGTTGGATTGGAGTGGAAGGAGGAGATCACAAGATGAGTGGTAGGGGTTATTTCACCGACAGTTCTCCCATGAACGTACAGTTTCTAAAGTTCAAAGATGAACCGTTCCGATGGCATAATTCCATTGAAGTGGTGATTATATTGGAAGGTAGCATTCATGTTGCCATTGCAGATGAGAAAAAAACATTAGGTGCTGGTACAATAGAAATTTTCAATATCAATCAAGTTCACCGTCTATGGCAGACCGATGAAAACAATGTCGTCCTCCAAATAAATATCGATGCTGCATTTGCAAAGGAATATTACCCTGATTTATCCTATGTCTGGTTTGCGCATGAATTTACCCCTGGAGCATATCTAGGTTTAGAACGAGCAGAAGGAATCATTGAGGCCATATGCATGTTAATAACTCCAATTGTAACTAAGAGTGAGATGCCATTTTTCACGTTAAAGAATACAGTCAAACAGTTATTGGACCTGCTTATTATGAATTTTGATGCGAAAAGAATGTTCGAAGGGAACCCAACCAAGCTGCAACGAATAGGAAGAATATATGATTACTTATTCAATAATAGGGGGTTTATTAACAAGGCATCTTTGAATGATATCGCCAAGCACACAGAGGAATATTTGAATTTGGATTATTTATCATCACAATTCAAGTTATTAATAGGAGATACGCTGCAAAACTTGCTTCATTACTTGCGCATTGAGCACGCAATCAAACAATTATTGACGACAGATCGAAGTCTGGTAGAAATATCAATTGAGAGTGGTTTTTCTTCACCCAGATATTTTTATCAACGATTTAATAAGATTTTCCCGGAAGGACCGAAAGCATTTCGTGAACAACATAAAAAGAAACAGGAGATGAAAGATCACTGTAGGGAAATCATTGATCCAGCATTAGTTTTTGCAAGACATCGTAGATTATTTGAAATTCCTGAGACGATAAACAGCGAACTAAATAAATGGATTCACATCGATATATTTGGACATGATGAACAAAATTCAACTTCTCCATATTTGATCAAGCTATCTGAATTAGTAAAAGGTGATTCACATGCGTATCTTAAGAAGATCCTTCAGGAAAATAACGTAAGCCCCAACAACATTTTTAGATTTGAAGAAACTTTGGATAATGCAAACCGTGACGATTTTCAAGTTTTGACATGGCTGCTTAACCAATTCAGGGAAAACGATATCTTGCCTGTATTTATCGTCAGGACTAGTAGTAACGCTATTTCAGAACAGATAACCACCATACAAGGACTACTTCAAAACTATACCCTCACTTATGGCGCAGAATATATGAAGGGATGGAGAATTGAACTTCAATAATACGAAGGTACAAGAGAATAACCACACTCATAATGTTGATAAAAAAGTTGCGAAGCTTTGCTGCTTTGGATATGATTATCTAATGTGCAATCAAAGATAACACTTATGTAATCAATTAATGATAAAAGATAGTGAGGTAAGAAAAAATGATCGCAAGAACAGAAGAAGATTTTAATGGCTTGAAGGAAATTGGCAAAATTGTAGCTTCTATTCGAGATGAATTGGTTCAAAGAACCGTCCCAGGCATAACGACTAAAGAACTTGATGATTTGGCAGGAGAGCTTTTTGAGAAAGCTGGCGCAGTTTCTGCTCCAAAAAGTGAATATAATTTCCCGGGATTTACTTGTATTAGTGTTAATGAAGAAGTGGCACATGGTATTCCGGGAGATCGGGTTATTCAAGAAGGGGACATCGTCAATATTGATGTGTCGGGCTCCAAGAACAGTTATTTTGCAGATACGGGACTCTCGTTTGTCGTAGGCGAAGGTGCAGGAGTGTTAACGAAAATATGCGACGTTGTTAAATTGGCATTTGAAGCAGGTCTAAAAAAAGCAAAACCGGGCTCCAAAAAAAGCGGGATCGGAAAAGCCGTATTCCAAACTGCTAGACAGCATGAATTAACGGTTATCAAAAACCTTACAGGACATGGTGTTGGACGTGGAATACACGAAGCACCTGACCACATCTATAATTATAATGATCCATCGGATGATGAATTGTTAAAAGAAGGTATGGTTATCGCATTCGAGCCATTTATTTCAACTTCAGAAGAAGAAGTAGTCCAAACTGGAGATGGCTGGACCTTTGTTACTAAAAACAGCTATGTAGCTCAAATAGAACATACCATTATCCTTACTAAAAATGGTCCGATTATTGTCACTCTTTAAGGTGTTCAAACTGAAAGTCGCTAAATTTAGCGACTTTTTTTGTTTTTGTTTTATTGGTACGTCAAAGTAAATCAAAATATAAACGTTCGCTTATTAATTTATGTTGAAATTATGGAAGGATTTAACGTATATTTAGATCTGATCTTTATGTTATAGACAGAGGTGATTGATTGAGCACAACAAAAAAGCGCGTTCAAGTCATTGATGGACTGCGTGGATTCAGTCTGGTCGGCATTGTACTGGCGAATATGCTGGCTTTCCAATATGGAATGTATGGCCAGAGCAAACCCCAACTGTTCGGGATTGGCGGAGCAGATCAGGCTTTCCTCTCATTCCTGCTGATCACTGTGGTGGGCAGTTTTATGCCGATTTTTGCATTTATGTTTGGCTTTGGAATGGTTAAGCTCTCGGAAAGCCTAAAATCACGAGATTTACGACCAAAGTGTCATCTGGCACGCCGTTTTCTACTACTGTTTGGAATCGGATTACTGCACATCATCTATCTATGGGAAGGGGATATCCTTACATTTTATGGTGTACTCGGTTTCTTCTTGCTCATGTTCCTTAATCGGAAGCCCAAAACGCTACTTATATGGGCGGTACTGCTACTCATGGGAGCGGGCATACTTGGTCTCCCGGCATCTAATCCGATGAACCCGCTGGCGATTGAGTCCATTCATATGGAGAACTACATCATTCAAAGTCAGGATGTATACGGCAACGGCACATACGCGGAAATCAGGAATTTCAGTAATAACGGCGATCCATTCGGCGGGGATTTGGAGCTGTCATTTGCCCTGATAGCCCTGATGTTAGCACCACTCATGACGGTGCCGATGTTCCTGCTCGGCATGCACGCTGCCAGAATAGGCACGTTTAGCGATCCCCGAACGATGCGAGCTATATATCTTCGCCGGGCATCATTATTGATTCCGGTAGGTTTGATACTCAAAGCATACGGTGTATTGGCGCCACAATTGGGTGCGGAAGGTTGGCTCGGAATCGGAATCGGGGGGACGCTTGGAGGAGCGTTGCTTGCACTCGGATACATATACGCATTCGCGCTGTTGTATGCTGGAAACCGCCGTTTCAGCCTGATGGGCAGGTTCGAGGCGGTCGGCCGTCTCTCGTTGACGAATTATCTGATGCAGAGCGTAATCTGTACAACAATTTTCTATGGATATGGCCTGGGACTGTTTGGAAGTGCTGGCGTGTTTATCGGAGCAATTATTGCGCTTGCTGTCTACGGTATTCAATTGTGGCTCAGTCCGCTATATCTTAAGAAATTTAGCAATGGACCTGTCGAGTATATCCTACGGATTTGGACTTATCTGTCCTGGAAAGGGCAGCCAAGAAAGAAGAAAAGATCGAATTTAACTACGAATGAAAACGCGCCTGGTGTTCAGTAAGCATAAAGTGTTATCGTGAAACGCAAAAAGAAGCTCGTTCCACCAAAAGAAAGGGCTTCTTTATGCCGTAACGATCATCTCCCTAATGTTTCCTGTTATAATTAGTAATTATTTATAGTTTCAACATATCAACCCTAATACATAAGCTAACTAATATAGTGCGGGCAGTGGTAAGGTAATGCGAAATGAAAGATGAAGCATATACATTCAACTGTTTCCACTCAAGCTTGAAAGGATCATTATAGTGCTAAAAATAATTAATTTTCTTCTTTTCTTGCTGATCATTTGGGTAGTCATCTTTTATCCTTTTCGTTTTGCTTGGTTTGAAGGTTTGAAACAGATTCCTGCAGATCTTCATGTTATTTATTTACTTTTCTTGTTCTTTGGGTATCTGATCTGTTCATCGGCTATGGGACTTATGGTTGGCAAGATGTTTTTTAAACGAAAAGAACAGTGATTATGTGTAAGTATGGAGGTTGGAGAATTATGAAGTTACATACTAAAAGACTTTCTCAAGAAATAGAAGATCTGCACTCAGGGAAATATTTTTCATAGGATACTCTGCTGGAGATTAGGTATTCAAGAGTTTAAATCGTTGGTTTTATAATATCATTCAAAGTCGCTAAAGCAGCGGCTTTTTTTGTTTATTCATGTAATTGCCTATCTAAAAGATTGAGGGGAAAGAACTTATTTCAATGATCGATTAGATAATTTTTGCTTTGAATAGGCCTCCACTCGCATCAACCAGTGGGGTGGAAGCAATGAAGGAGTTTGCTACATTACAGCCTTACGCCTGTCCTGCCCAGATTATTGACTTGGGTAGTGACTCAGCGAATCTGGAAAAGATTATGGATGCGAGACCTGATGTCATCGTAACCTTTAATGGTTCGGTCGATACCATATATTATGAGTTGATGTCGAGGGACAAGAACATTGTGTCATTTCGGATTAGATTGAAGCGTGGTTGACCACTTTCTTGAATATGCCCTGGATGATTTTATGATTCGTATATTTGTTCCTATTAGATAAGTTGATACATTTACCTGAGGATTTGAGCCCCAGCGCTAATAAATGTTCTATCGTCGTTGATATTTAACAAAAATGTGAAAGATGAAACACTTATTTTTAGTAGATATCCCAAGATTTTTTGAGTAAGGAGTTTCTATTATGCACATAATAATAAGTCAGCTATTATATTTAATAGCTGACTTTCTTTTTATTCAAAAGTGAGCTATTCCCAATTAGCTGCGTGTTTTTGAATTAGATTAATCATCTGTTTCATTGCAGGTGAAATCCACTTATCTTTGTGATATGCCAAATATGTGGATATTGTAGGGCGGTCAGACCCAACTTCTTCGCCTTGAAATTTTTTGGATTTTAATTCTTCTTTGACAGAAAAGTAAGGAACCATCGAAATGCCTAGTCCGTTTTTCACACATTGCTTAATCGCTTCGATACTTTGGAACTCTATACTGTTCATAACATCGACTTTTTTATAATTGATGTAATCCTTGAATACAGATTTGTAACTGCAGCTACGTTCCGTATATAACACAGTTCCTTTTGCATGGTTTTTCTCATGAGGGGGACTAATAAGGACCATTTTTTCTCTCACCAAACGTTCGCAGTGTAGTTCGGGAGCCCCCCATCCCTCTTTTTCTAAGGCAACAAGAAGGTCAATCTCACCATTTTGAACAGCTTGAGAGACATCTTGGTAGTCAAGTGATTTGAGCGAAAGGTTAACTTGCGGATATTTCTCACCATACTCAACCAATAAAGAAGGGATGCGACAGATCATTAAGGATTCCGAAATACCTAGTGTCAAATTTCCCGAGGGCTCATCATTTGAAGTAAGTGCTTGCGTATACAACTCAATAATTTTATGAGCATACGGCAGAAATTGATGTCCGTATTGTGTGAGCACAACTTGTTTACCTAAGCGATCAAAAATAGGCTTACCGAACTCTTCCTCCAATTCTTTAATATGTGTCGTGACAGAAGATTGAGCATAACCGAGATGTTCAGCTGCTTTCTTAAATCCTCCTTTTTCAACAATAGTTTTTAATGTAATCAAATGGCGGAGTTCCATAGATACCCTCCTAAAGTGAGTTCATTTTTAATGAACTAAAGATTCAATAACATCAATTTTACTGTTCATTTCATTCATTTTATAATGTTCATATTCTGAAAGATATATAAACATAATTGTTAAAGGTGGATGGTTAAATTGGTACAAAAAAATAAATTGTTTGAACCTGTCAACGTTGGTTATAACTTTCTAAAAAATCGTGTAGGAGTAGCTCCAATGACTCGTACGAGTGCTACTCCGGAAGGTCTTGCCACGGAGCAGATGGCTGAATATTATGCGTCTTTTGCTCGTGGAGGTTTTGGATTTGTCATTACAGAAGGAACATACACAGATCAATTATACAGTCAATGTTACTTTAACCAACCTGGCTTGATAAATGAAGAACAAGCTATTGCTTGGAAAAAAGTCGTGGATACTGTACATGAAGCGGATGCTGCAATTATAGTTCAGCTTGAGCATGCAGGAGCACTTTCTCAAGGAAATCGCTTCAGTTCCCATAACCTAGCTCCTTCAGAAGTGCAACCTAAAGGAGATCCTTTGGCGTTCTATGGTGGAGTTGATAAATTTCCTACTCCGATAGCTGCAACAAAGCAAGATATCGAACAAGTGATTCAGGGATTTGTGGAATCAGCAATCCGGGCAAAAGCAGTAGGGTTTGATGGTGTTGAAATTCATGGAGCCAATGGTTACTTGCTTGATCAATTCTTGACCGACTACACTAATGAACGATCAGATGAGTATGGCGGTTTGACCGAAAATCGGGTACGGCTTTTAATTGAAGTTTCATCTGCAGTCCGTAAAGCCGTTGGACCGAATTTTACAGTAGGTATTCGAATTTCTCAAGCCAAAGTCAATGACTATATCCATAAATGGGGTGGAGGTGAAGCAGATGCTAAAGTCATTTTCGGTGGATTAGGGCAAACCGGGCTTGATTACATTCATGTGACTGAATATAAGGCATGGAAGCCTGCTTTCGAAGAGAATGGGCCTTCATTGGTACAACTAGCTAAAAGATTTTCAGGTAAAATTGTCATTGCCAACGGTCAACTTGAAGATCCATTAAAAGCATCTGAAATCATCACTGATGATAAGGCTGATCTCGTGACATTAGGAAAGGGAGCTCTAGCTAACCACGATTGGGTTACTAAAGTTAAAGAAGGTAAGCTACTAGCTGAGATGAGAGAGGATAAGATACTGCGACCAGATGCAACGATCAAAAATTTTGAAATCCTTTAATGGGAACAGACAAAAGTATTTTACTCAATTATTTCAAACTGAGGATGTCATACTATCTGTGTAGAGCTCTCAATCAGTGGTATGCATTCTCGACACCAAATAAATGGCTTTCAGAACTTATTGAGCAATAATAGTATTGCCATAGGTCGTTTTAAACGGATGACCTGTGGCAATTAAGGTAGAAAACAGACATTCAATTAGTGGGTTGCAATTATATACTAATTAATATTGGGAAATATCCATTTCAAAGTGATTTTAACGTTCTTATTCAGATAACAACGAAAGATGCCTGAATCTTTGATACCGCCTGTGGAATTCATCTATAAGTTACACACTATCTTTTTGGAAAGTACCTATCATAAAAGTGCGTACTATTCATAATATGTGACTCATGTATACTAAATTGTACCTCGATGTAAAGGAGAAAAGATCATGAAAAGCAAAGAAAATTCGACAACGTTGCGTATGTTAATGCCTCAATGGCAAGGGGGAGATAATCCTAATTACTCCTTTGGAGCTGAGCTTCTTGAATGGCTAGCTCCAGAGAATAACAAGCATATAACCGTTAAAGTACCTGTTTCAATGAGTGATGATACCCCCTTGGAAAAAGAGGAAGGTATTATAGGTGATATTGTGGGAAAAGAGCAATTATTAAATCAACTTGATGCGGCAAATCATTTAATCAAAGCATATCAACCAGACCGAATTGTCATGTTTGGAGGAGACTGTTTAGTGGAGCAAGCCCCATTCGCTTATTTAAACGAACGTTACAGTGGTGAGTTGGGATTACTTTGGATTGATGCGCATCCTGATATAACAACACCAAAAGAATACTACAATGGTCATACTTATGTATTGGGTAATCTATTAGGTGAGGGAGCTCCTGAATTCGCTGCTAAAGTAGATAAGCCTTTTCGTCCAGAGAACGTAATGATTGCGGGAATAGATCAACCGACTGGCCAAGAATCGGAACTAATTTCAAGATTATCAATTAAATCAGCGTCCAGTTCTCAATTAAAAGAAAGTAGCAAAACTGTGCTGGATTGGATCGAAACGAATAGGATTAAATATTTGGTGATTCATTTGGATCTGGACGTTCTTGACCCGAAAATTTTCAGATCATTGCTCTTTGCAAATCCGTTATCAGACTTAGAGATTGATTTTCCTATGGGGAAAATGCAACTTTTTGAGGTAGCAAAATTGATCAATGAAGTTAGTGATGTCACTGATGTAGTTGGTCTCGGGATAACCGAACATCTTCCATGGGATGCAATAAACTTAAAACAACTACTTCAGAAAATGCCTATCCTTAACGATTAAGATGCTAATGCTTCAAAAGTATGCGCTTAATGAAAGGGACCATCGATATTAAGGAACAGAAGCACTTTCTTCATATAGTTAGTCTCCTTAGTAGCATTCATAAGAACTACATCTGTATTAGATAGGAGAACAAACAAGTGACTCATAATAAAACTGTTAAAACGTTACGCATGCTAATGCCCCAGTGGCAGGGAGGAAACAAACCAAGTTATATTCTTGGAGCTGAGCTCCTAGCATGGTTAGCTCCAGAAAACAATAATCATACGACAGTTAAAGTACCTGTATCCTATAGTGAAGATATGACTCTCCACACAGAGGAAGGTATTTTAGGAGGAATCGTAGGTAAGAACCAATTGTTGAATCAACTGGATGCAGCAACTCATTTAATTGAAGCTTATAAACCCGATCGAATAGTTATGTTTGGCGGGGATTGTTTGGTTGAACAAGCGCCATTCGCCTATTTAAATGAGCGTTATAATAGTGAAGTTGGACTATTATGGATCGATGCACATCCTGACGTGGCAACCCCAGAGGTGACGCCCAACGGGCATGCTCATATATTAGGAAATCTGTTAGGTGAGGGAGCGCCAGAATTTTCTCAAAAGGTTAAAAAGCCTTTCTTACCGAAGAACGTTATGTTAGCGGGACTTGTTCAAACAACTGAACATGAATCGGAACTTATTTCTAGGTTATCTATTAGTTCAGCAACTAGCGCCGAATTAAAGGATAATAATAAACCAATATTGGACTGGATTTCAGAAAATCAAATCAAATACGTAGTAATTCATTTGGATTTGGATGTACTTGATCCGAAGATTTTCAGGTCATTGTCATTTGCTAAGCCGCTGTCTGACAAAATTCATACTCGTATGGGTACGATGCAACTTACAGAGCTGATAACTTTAATACAAGAAGTTAGCTTGTTAACTACGGTTGTTGGACTAGGTATCACAGAACATCTTCCATGGGATGCTATAAACTTAAAAAATTTACTTAAGGATATGCCAATTCTAAAAAACTAAAAGAGAGTTTTTGAAAATTGGTAGATGTACTGATGATTATATATACTTGAGCAATTTTAGCTAATCGCTCATATAGATTAGAAATGTAAAAAATCACAACAAAACTGCTTCGTCTTCATGAAACAAGGCGTTTGGTATTATCTAGTTAAGCGTGGAGTCAGAGATGCCTACTGGTCCAAGAGTTTCATCCGACATCGTGATTGGCAAACCGAAAACTTCCATGGGAATTTACAATTGTAGCTGATAAATAAACGGAAAGTGCTATCCAGAGAAAAACCACTCCTTTGCCGGAGTGGCTTCTTTGGATCACACGGAATAAGTGAATTAGTAGACAGTTATATAACCTGAAAATAGTTCAATTACCGACAGGTAATCCATCTCCAATCGTTAGACTACCGCCGACATTAGATAATCGCCTTGCTTCACTTCCTGTTCAGTAGTTTTTAACACGTCCAAGTAGTTGGCGGAGTTGGTAACGATGACTGAGGTGGCAGTGATGTAACCGGCTGTCCGGATTTGCTCCGCGTCAAACTCTACAAGCAGTTGCCCGCAAGAAACCCGATCGCCCTCTTTAACTTTTTTCTCAAAAAATTGTCCTTTTAGCTTTACCGTATTCACTCCAATATGGATCAGAAGCTCCATGCCACTGTCCGTGGTCAGACCGAGCGCATGACCGGTAGGGAATACGGTGGTTACGACACCATTGATTGGCGATACCAAAATTCCATCAGTGGGTTCAATGACAAGCCCCTGTCCCATGGCACCTGAAGAGAAGGCGGGATCGGGCAAATCTTCAAGTAGCTGAACACTGCCTTTAAGCGGACTCACAATGATTTCCTTGTTTAACCGAGATTCACTTGGCTCAATCGCTTGTTTTTCCTGTCCAGAAGTTTCAATCTGCGGCTCCTCAACAGTAGCCTCAAGATCCTTGAATCCAAGCAGCAACGTGAGTAGAAAAGCCAGGACAAAAGATACGGAAACACCGATCACAACCGAGGCCAACCCCGTTGTCACGTAAGTAGGAAAAGCGAGCAGGCTGGGAAGTGAGTAAGCGACTGCCCGACCACCCCCGACTCCGATAATTGCGCCCCCGATCGCTGCGGAAATACATGCGTAAATGAACGGTTTTTTTAATCGTAAAGTAACTCCGTAAATGCCTGGTTCCGTGATTCCGAAAATCGCAGTAATCGTAGCAGATCCGGAAAGGGTTTTAAGCTGTGAATTGCGGGTTTTCAGCATAACGGCGAGCAAAGTACCGGCTTGAGCCAGCACGGCTGCGGTCAACATAGGCCGCATTAAGTCATAGCCTATTGTCGCCAGATTATTAAGTGTAATTGGAAGAAAAGCCCAGTGAAGTCCGAAGATAACAATGACCTGCCAGAAACCACCAGTGACTGCTCCTGCCAACATTGGGCTGAATTGCATGAGTGAGGTAAAACCGCTAGCTAACCCCTGACTAACACTGTTGCCGATCGGTCCAAAAGCAAGAATGGTAAGCGGGACGACAATTAGAAGCGACAGCATCGGCACAAGAATATTGCGGATAGACTGGTGAATAATCGAGTTGAACCATTTTTCTATATGAGATTGAACCCACACCGCCAGAAGGATTGGAAACACGGTGGAAGTGTACATCACAAGCACAATGGGGATGCCTAAGAAATCATAAGTTTGACCGCTATTAAACGCAGCGGAAATGGTCGGAAAGACCAGGGCTCCTGCAATAGCCAAGGATACGTTCATATTAGCTTTGAATTTCCTTGCGGCAGTAACTGCCAAAAATATGGGCAAAAAGGTGAATACACTGCTTGATGCCGCGTTTAAAATTAGATAAGTTCCGGAGGTGTCATCTAGCCACCCGAGCGCGACAGACAAAACAACCAGACCTTTGAGCAATCCAGCTCCAGCTAGCGCACTGAGCAGCGGGGAAAAAACACTGGAAATAAGATCTACGGTTTTTCCAAATATTCCTGTTTTTTCTGCATTCTCTTTAGAATCCGTTTTGCTGCCGCCATCTTGAAGGTTGGTGTGCTCTATGATTCCTTCATAAACCTTGGACACGTTATTACCGATAACGACTTGAAATTGACCGCCGCTTTTCACAACGGTGATGACTCCAACTGTATTTTTCAACGCCTGTTCATTCGCTTTTGTATGATCTTTCAGGGTGAATCTAAGCCTGGTTGCACAGTGATATACATCATTCACATTAGATTCACCGCCAACAAGTTCAATAACACGTATGGACAGTTCTTTGTCTTTATTACTCATAGCATATTGCCTCCTTCATGATGGGTAATTGATCTCAGGTTGTGAGCTGTTCGTTCCTGATGTGCCGGCTTACATCGTTTCACTTCCAAAAAGCAGCAAAACCTGAACTCGTGGCAAAATAAAAAGAAAAATCATTTTGCCATCAGTCCAGGTTTTGCCTGCTTTACCAGTCACAATCCTTTATCTAATGTGTTGTATATGAAGTTATAGCTTGAAAGAAATAGGACTATAAAGTGCTTCGTTCAGTAAGCCGCTGGATATGAATGGTTAAGTAAACGAATTCATCTTTGTTTAAGGACTGTACATACGTTTTTTCTAAGTACTCGTTGATCTTGCAAGTGCAGGAAAAGGCTTTGACATAAGTCTTTTTCACCTGCTGATATAAAAAATCTTCGCCGCTTTGGTGAATCTCGTGGCGCAATAAGCGCATGGCGAAATATTGAAGGTGTGTTAAGAAACGCGAATAATTTAAGCTCGATTCATCAAGAACAGTGCCGTAATGGTACGTGACGATTTTCAAAATTTCGTTGACGATTTCAGTCATCTTTATCGTCAATTTCATTTCAGTGCCGTCAAGTCGGGCATTGACGACATGTAAGGCGATAAACCCAGCCTCATCTTCCCCGAGCGAAACTCCAATCATGTCGCTGATTAACTGCAGAGCATCCAATCCGATACTGAATTCCGTTTTATAGAAACGTTTAATTTCGAACAGCATGGCATTTTTAATCTCCATACCTTTGTTCTTACGTTGGATGGCAAAACTAATATGGTCGGTTAACGACAGATAAATATTGTCGCTGAGTTCAGTACCAAGTACATGGTTGGCGTGTTTTACGATCTCGTTCACAACTTCGAAATGAACGGCGGGTAATTCATGTATCAGTTCAGCCATTTTTACAGCAAATGCATGCTCGGCTAAATGGAAGATTTTATCGATCTTGTGTTCATCGACCACATCACCTGCACTTTTTTGGAAGGAGATGCCTTTACCCATAACGATGACTTCCTTCCCCTTTGTATTGCGGGTCAGCAGAAGGTTATTGTTTAATACTTTTTCAATAATCATGTGCATCGGCTCCTTGTTTTCTGCAATATGCATAAAAAAAACCTAAGATAGTTCAAACGCCGCCAATTGGTTAACGGCATTCAAACTTTCTTAGGTATTGCCCGAATCAACGGTCACAATCCTTATTTGAGGTAACTATAGCATAAGTGATAAAGCGGTTTCAAGTTACAAATTAATCCCATTTAATTCCATTAAAAAAGTTATTGACATGTAATGCATTACACAAGATAGAGTCCAAATTGAGAACACAATAGAACAAGGAGGACTTCAAAATGAAAAAGGGATTAAAAATTGTGACGATTGGCGGCGGATCGAGTTACACCCCAGAATTGATCGAAGGTTTTATCAAACGGCATCATGAACTTCCAATACGTGAATTATGGCTTGTAGATATTGAAGCAGGAAGAGAGAAACTTGAAATTGTAGGAGCCATGGCTAAACGGATGGTAAAAGCGGCGGGAATCGACTGTGATATTCACTTGACGCTTAATCGAAGAGAAGCGTTGGCCGATGCCGATTTTGTCACCACCCAATTCCGGGTCGGCCTTTTGGAAGCCCGTATTAAGGACGAAACGATTCCGATTAGCCATGGGATGATTGGTCAGGAAACCAACGGAGCAGGTGGGATGTTCAAAGCATTCCGTACCATTCCGGTCGTTCTTGGAATTGTTGAGGACATGAAGGAACTTTGCCCAGATGCTTGGTTAATCAATTTCACGAACCCTGCGGGAATGGTAACGGAAGCTGTGCTCCAATATGGTAAATGGGAGAAGGTCATTGGTTTGTGCAATGTTCCGATTATTTCCTCCAAGAATGAAGCTGCTGTTCTGGAAAAAAATGAAGAGGAACTGTTCTTCAAATTTGCCGGTATTAATCACCTTCACTGGCACAAAATTTATGACCGAGATGGTAAAGAGCTAACTAAACAGGCCATCGAAAAGCTCTACGGTCCTGATGCCGAGCCAGAAAAAATGGTAGAAAATATAAAAAGCATGCGTTTCTTGTATGAGCAAATTCTCCAACTGGGTATGCTGCCTTGTCCTTATCACCGGTACTATTACATGACCGACAGCATGCTTGAAGAGGAAGTAGAAGCGGTCAATGGCGAAGGAACTCGCGGGCAGGTTGTGAAACGCCTGGAGGAAAGTTTGTTTGAACTTTATAAAGATCCTAACCTGAATTACAAGCCTAAGGAATTGGAGAAACGCGGAGGAGCTTATTACAGCGACGCAGCTTGTGAAGTTATTAATTCTGTATATAACAACAAGGGAACGCATATGGTAGTCAACACGCAGAACCGCGGAGCAATTAGCGATCTACCATATAACAGTGCCATCGAAGTTACAAGTATCATTACAGCCCATGGTGCAGAGCCTGTTCACTTTGGCGCATTCCCGTCCGCACAAAAAGGGCTATTGCAGGTGATGAAGGCAATGGAGGAACTGACGATCGAAGCAGCGGTCACAGGAGATTATGCAACCGCTCTACAAGCATTCACACTTAATCCACTCGTTACCAGCGGTGACATTGCTAAGGTAGTTTTAGATGAAATGTTGGAAGCGCATAAAGAACATCTTCCGCAATTTCACAAATAATTTGTTTAGAGATTGAAGTCATTCAGGCCTATCCCTCATATAGGGACAGGCCTGAATGTTGTTCGTTCATGAAGTTTAACGGGATGGAAGAGAAAAGAACTCATGATCTCAAATGGGCTCTTTTCTTCTTTTAAAAGGATGGATGTTGTTTTATGTAGATTTTCGTTCAATCAGTCTAAACTGAAGAGGATGAAGATTGGATGCCGAATTTTCCAGCATACTCATAATAATATTAAAGGCATTCTCTGCTTGTTTATCCACGGGGTAATGGATCGTTGTCAGATCCAGCAGGTGAGCGCTGTCTGTATTATCAAATCCCATGATTCCCACATCATCCGGAACCGAAAACCCCGAGCGTTGAATCTCCGTTAAAATACCTGCTGCTACCTCATCAGTCGAACAGGAAATGGCATCCGGCTTGTCCGTTTGTTCTATCCACCATCGCGCTATTTCCTCACCATCATGAATGGTGACTTTATTATGAAATTGCGGAAAGCCAGTGTTCTTCAACCCATGCTTCTGTACAAAATCCTCATAAGCTCTTATACGCTCCAAGGTATTCTGTCCTTTGGACGAATACACGTTCAAAATTTTACGATAACCTCTGGCATACAGATATTCGAGACCCAGCGTATAACCTTGATATTGGTCCATAAATACGGACGGTATGGTGTCGCTGGTAAGACGCTGCCATGTTACAATTGGCCCATATTTCGTATAGGATTCGATGATATCCCACTCAATCGTCCGTACCAGACAAAGAAGGGCATCCACCTGTTTACTGCGTAACATTTCAAGCGCTACAAGCTCCTTATCACGATCTCCGTCTGTCATAAAAAGCATAATGTTGAATCCGTATTTTTGGGATATCATGTGGAATGAACGGACAAGTGACATCAAAAGGGGATTGTAAGTAACACCCATAACACCGATGACTTTTGTCGCTCCATTTTTTAAGGACTTTGCATTTGAATTAGGGACATAATCCAATTGCTCAATGATGTTCAAGACTTTTTCTCTTGTTAAATCGCTTACATAAGGATGTCGATTAATTACCCTTGAAACGGTTGCTGTAGAAACGCCTGCAAGACGTGCAATCTCTTGAATATTTGCCATCTGATCCACCTCATCATTAAGGATAGCACGATTTTAATTGTTTACAAGGTAGAGGCCATCATCTCGATTTGTGATTAGGTAATCCTCTGGACATATATCCTTTGTCTTAAGACATGGGAAAAATAGGTTCTTGAATTTCTTTCCCGATGTACAGCCGAATCCGAGATTGTGATAGGCTGTATCTACAAAAGTATTACACATTCTAAATGGAAGGGGATGATTTACCTGGATCAGGAACTTGCGACCACGATTGCTATTGAATTTAAGAACAATCAGAAGGTGTTGAATGCGATCGGAGACGAGACCCGGCAAGCCATCCTCATAGCCTTGATTCAAGGGCCGCAAAAACCCGGCATGCGCGTAGGAGAGATCAGGATGAAAACTCATCTTTCCCGACCGACCGTATCACATCATCTGAAAATATTGAAAGAATCACAGATAATAAGTGTTCGTAAAGAAGGAACTCTCAACTATTACAGCCTTGACTCCGGTAGCAAGTTGAAATTGTTGAAAAACCTGGTGAACGAGATAGAAAAGTTGCTAACGCAATGTGAAGAACAAGCATCGGAACAACAATTAGAAAAAACGGGGAGGGGGAGTTGCGAATGAATCAGACAGTCGCAGCGGCAAACGGAGTGGACATTCCTCAACTCGGGTTCGGCCTATATAAGATCAAAGACGGGGGGACCTTCGAGAGGACTGTCGAGGAGGCTATTCGAATGGGTTATCGCCATTTCGATACGGCCAAAATTTACGGTAATGAAGCGGCGCTAGGTCGGATCATCCAAAACAGCGGCATTCCCAGAGAGGAGTTCTTCATTACCTCCAAGGTATGGACGACAGACCTGGGGTACCGTGCGACGAAAAAGGCGTTCGAGAAGACTTGCCAGAAGCTGAATGTGACATATCTCGATATGTATTTGATTCATTTTGCCGGTCCTCAATACGTGAACGCCTGGAAGGCGATGGAAGAGTTATACGACGCAGGTAAAATCAAAGTTATAGGTGTAGCCAATTTCGAGATCCGGCATCTGGAGCATCTGAAGAAACATTCCCGGATTTCGCCGTTGGTAAATCAGATCGAGACCCATCCGGAATTTCCGCAACACGAATTGCATGATTATATGGTTCGGCATCGGATTCTGCATGAGGCTTGGGGACCGTTGGGGCAGGGAAGCAAAGAGCTGCTGGAGCATCCGAAGCTGGCGGAAATTGCCCTTTGCCACCAGAAATCGGTTGCGCAAGTCATTTTGCGCTGGCATTTGCAACGTGGAATTATTGTCATCCCCAAATCATCGAATCCTCAAAGGATAAAAGAGAACAATGAAATATTCGACTTTGAGTTGAGTGAGAAGGAAATGGAACAAATACGAGGGTTGGACACGGGTAAGAGATATTCCGTAAGTCCAAATGGCTACATGGTCAACCCGTTTTATATCAATTTGATGAAGTTATTTATTCGTTCTCATTGATGGATCATAATTCGATTTTGAACAACCGAATACTCAAATTTGGTGGTCGTTCCCCAAAAGCTTCTTTCTTCCCGAACATAAAGCAACACTTCGATTCCCGAAGTCCAGTTGAGTATATAAAAAAGGCGTCTATACGTAATTGTTTTATTGGGGCTGTCCTGTGAGTCATGAGCATGACCGGGTACAGCCCTTTGTCAGGGTTATATAGTTCTAACGGATCTAGCACACGCTATTTGCTCCCATTTGCATAGGTTTGAATTCTAACGAATCATAGAGATGTTGTTTCATCGAGTTGGTCCTTTTATATGATGTTTAGGCGGTTTACATTGGAATAAAGTTACTGAGGTTCGTTACATGCTGCATTCCTTAAGAGTCCGCCGCTTAGAGTGCGGTAGGTTCGTTAGCGCTTGAAGCGAAGGGGGAATCCTTTTTGAGGTAGTCCCATCTTTACATTTCATTCCTTGTTCTCAGTGTTCGATTTGAAAATATTGTAAATCTATATAGAGCTATGATAAGATGAGTATAGATCCATTTGAATGAGGTTACCTAAATCAAAATTCGGGAGTGTTATTATATTGAACAACAATAACATTAAAGTTGGTGTCTCTAATAAAGAAGGCCAGTTAGGTTTTGTCTTTTCGAGAGGTGGTCTGCGAGAAGGTTCCGGGAGAAAGAGTATAGGTGTGACTAAAAAAATATCTTTAACTCTAACAGAGGACATGTGGGGGAAAATCGAAAACCATTGCACAGAGTATAAACTTTCTCGTTCGGAGGCTATACGTAACATCATTGAGTCATTCTATACAAAATAATTTTTTTATTCGAGGTAGGTGAGGTCTTTGCTGGTAGAGATAACAAAAAATTCTCTTATGAATGCCATACAATATGTGATAAAGGCAGTAGCAGCAAATAGTTCAATACCTATTCTTCAAGGAATACATATTCAAGCAGGTGCAGATGGCGTTACTTTTACGGCAAGTAATACAAGTATGACGATACAGTCTATGATTGCTCAAGATGGTGTTTCTCTGACTGTAAAAAGAACAGGGGCTATTGTTATACCATCGCGTTATTTTCACGATATTATTCGTAAATTTAATGATGACAAAGTTATACTTGAAATTAAAGAGCCAATGATTCTTTCGATTGTATCCGGTCATTCTCAATTACGTTTATGCGGCATGGACCCTACAGAATTTCCTTCCATTGATGATGGAGAAGCGTTCCCTTCTACTAAACTACCCATTAATACTTCCTTACTTCGTTCGACCATTAAACAGCTAGCAATCGTAGCATCAACGTCCGAGACCAGCCCCATATTAACAGGAGTTTCTTTGGAATGCAGTAATGATTGTCTTAACTTAATTGCTACAGATGGAGTGCGGCTTGCATACCGCGCTTTGCATTTAGAAGATGCTACCCACAACAGTTTGAACGCTGTTATTCCAGCAAAAAATCTCTATGAATTATCGAAAATATTAAACAAAACAGATGACACAACTGAAATTGAAGTGAGTAATAATCGAGTTAAATTCGTGACAACTGGACTGAAAGTGGAGTCTGCTCTTATTGAAGGGACGTTCCCATCCATAAAGAATGTAATCCCTCAATCTTATTTGTGTGAAATCGCAGTTGATACAGCATGTTTGTTGAAAGCAGTTGAATGTGTAACTGTGATGGCTAGTGAACAAGTGATTAGATTAGTAGCTAATACAGACACATTAAAACTATTGTCCAAAACAGCCGATGTTGGAGATATTCAGAATGAAATTCCACTATTAGAGATGTGTGGGGAAGAATTTGTGGTATCACTAAATGGAAAGTTTTTTATCGATATACTTCGCTATATGGATTGCGCTAGCGTCCTATTAAGATACGCCGGGAAAACAAGTCCCATCGTCGTACTTCCAGATGATTCGCTCATGTCAACTCTGTTTTTGATTACTCCAGTGATGACCCGGTGAACCGTATCATAAATAACGGCAAGTTTTTTACTGACTTTTTCGTGCAGAAATTGCAAGGTATTCATTATTTATTTCCCATAAAATTACCTTGAAGGGAGGGAGTACGATGGATTGGTTGGTCAGGATGAATAGTGCCATGGAATATATCGAAACAAATTTAGCGGACACTATTTCATATGATGAAATAGCACATAGAGCCTGTTGCTCTACCTATCATTTTCAAAGAATGTTTCCATTTATTACTGGCGTAACGTTATCGGAATACATTCGACGTCGACGGTTGACATTGGCGGCATTCGAACTGCAGACAACAGGCTCAAAGGTTATTGATGTAGCTATGAAATATGGATATGATTCGCCGGAGGCGTTTGCACGCGCCTTTAAGAATCTTCATGGTATTATGCCTATATCCGCGCGTGATACAGGCGTTTCTCTAAAAGCCTATCCTCGAATGTCCTTTCATATTTCAATAAAAGGGGATGTCGAAATGAATTACCGTATTGAGCAAAGAGATTCTTTTGAGATGTTTGGAGTATATGGAATTATAAATGCAGACCAGAAAACAGCGTTCTCTGAAGTTCCTCTATTCCGTATAAAATGTGATGATGATGGCAGCGTTGATATGATGAACGACTTACTGGGACGTTTTGGTGACACCATGTTACACGCCGCCCTTTATGATCACACTAAAGAATCTTTCAAATACATGATCTGTTATCATGTACCTAAGGGGCTTGAGATTCCGGAGAGATTCACAAAACTTGCTATCCCAACATTAACGTGGGCGGTCTTCCCGGAGCCGCAGTGTGATATGCAAAAACTATGGGAACGAATCTATTCTGAGTGGTTTCCGACATCTGAATACGAACAGGTTGAGGGCCCTACTTTCGAAATGTATTATGGAATGGCACGGCATGGGAATGGTTCAGGAGAAATCTGGATACCAGTGAAGAAAAAATAACCCTCTTATGCGAGCGAATTGCAGGCGTTAACGAAGATGAAAACTGAACAAATTTAGATTAATAAAGGGTCATCCCGACAAAGGATGGTCCTTTAACTTGCCATTACAGACTGCGCGGTGAACCGTATCACAAATGATGGCGAAAAAATCGTTGTTGGTAAAGTGGGAGAGTGCCGGTGAGTGTGTGATTTAAAGAATTAACATAGCCTCTATAGTGGGGAGCCTTTACCTAGATGTAGGGACCTCTGGGAAAGGGATCTAGTTACTAGGTCACGAATATTAAATATGACCCAAAATTTGCTTGAGACACTTTGAGCTAAGGAGGAGGCAATCCATGTTTGATATTGAAAGAATAAAAGAGGTAATTCCTCATAGATATCCATTTCTTTTGGTTGATAAAATCTTGGAAATTGATGAGGGTAAGAAAGCTGTCGGAATTAAAAATGTGACAATCAATGAGCCTCATTTCATTGGTCATTTTCCCGTCCATCCGGTAATGCCTGGAGTCGCGATTGTTGAAGCGCTGGCACAGGTCGGTGGTATCGTTATGTCTAAAAGAGGGAGTAATAATCATGAAATAGGTTTATTGACTGGTATTGATAATTGTCGATTCAAACGGCAAGTAAAACCTGGAGACCAACTTCTACTTACATTCGAGGTAACTCGCATCAAGGGACAGATCGTCAAAGGGAAAGGTTTCGCCACAGTAAACAATGAACTGGTTTGTGAATCTGAAATCATGTTTGCATTCAGTTCAATTTAGGATTCAAGTTCACGGGCACGCCTACATTTTTTATCTTGAGGGAGTTAGTATGGAGATTAAAATTCGAGAAATTATATCAGATATGATTATGCTGAAGTTGTTCTTTTATGGAATGATGTACTTGAAATTCGTAATGTTAATGATGCAAACTTCCGAGTGACTATGGAAGAGATGAATAAGGCCGGGAATTACAAAACATTTGTCGCATTGATAGAAAATAATGTGGTCGGTTTTGTAACTATTGTACAGGCATTATCCGTAGGAGTTCCAATTGGTTATCTACATATTCAAGCTCTTGCTGTTAAAAGGGATCTGCAACATAGAGGATTAGGTACAAAACTACTAAGACAGACTGAAAATTATGCTAAAGAACTGGGAATATCAAGTATTATTTTATGTAGCGGAATGAAGCGAACCAACGCTCATGCTTTCTATGAACATAACGGCTATGACAGAGATTCATATTGTTTTGATAAGATGATCGACCTAACCCATTAATTGCACCAAAAAGACCCAACTCACACTTTAAACTGAAGAGTGGAAGTTGGGCTTTTTCGGTACTGCATTGGATATATCATTTATGTAACATATTCAACCGAAGTCATTGATGGATCATATTTCTGCGGTACTGGTAGGGCGTAACTCCGTATTCCACTTTGAACAACTGGATAAAATATTGATTTTTTCGGTAACCAACCATCTGTGCTATATCGGCTACACGGAGTTTCGAATCTTGCAGCAGTTGAGAAGCCTTCTCCAACCTTTTCTTGGAAATGTAGTTTGACACATTTTCCCCCGTCTCCTGTTTAAACAGTTTGGAAAAGTAGACGGGATGGAGATGTGCAACTTTCCCCAGTTCATCCAGGCTAAGGCCATGTGACAGATGGTCTTCGATATACGTTTGTACTTTGTCAACGATGGTTTGAATGGACATCTGTTTGTTGTTTCTAATCCGACTGACCCGATCCATGAGAGTTGAGGATAGTTCATCAGGATACCGTAACTGGTGAAATATCCACTCCACGGTTTCAGAGGGATCGCGATCCTTATCCGTCAGATATACATATAGAATGGTCTCCATGAGAAATATTATTTTTTGCTTTTGGATATGGATTTGATCATATTTTTTAATGATATTTCCCGCCGACTCCCAATCACCGCATGACGGAGAATGGTTGAATATGCCATTGAAGTCTTCTAAGTATACGTCCTCATTAAGAAAGAACCTGTAGAACATCTGCCGGGTCACGTTTCGGTCGGTCAATGAAAAGGGAGGAGACGCGACTGATTGCTCCAGTTTGATGGTCAGTTCTGCAGCAGCTTCTTCCGGAACAAGACCGAACAGTCCCGTTCCCGCATTCCAAACGAGACGATCCAATTTGTCTCCGACAGCGTGTTTTATAACATCCTCATGTTCCTGTGTAAAACCCTCCAGCTTGAAGCAGCACAAATGGCGTTCACCTAAAAATTCAGTATAAGCATCATATTGCTTCCTTAATGTCTCATTGTGACCAAGCAAGGAAAGCAGGTACTCCAATCCATCGAAGTTCTCCCATGCAACAGATTGAGCGGGCCGTGTCTTTGTAATATTGTTGATGGCTTTGGACATGGCTTTCTCCACATCATCTTTGTCGACAGGTTTGAGCAAGTAGTCGAGCGCACCTAAACGAATTCCTTGTTGCGCGTATTCGAACTCAGAGTAGCCGGAAAGGATGATCACTTTGGTTGGCAAGTTATGTTGATGGATATGTTGAAGCAGATCAATGCCGGAAACCTCAGGCATTCGGATGTCAGTGATCAGAATATCGATGTGGTTTTGAGTCAACATGTCTCGGGCTTCAATCGAATTGGTCATCGTCTCGATCTGATCAATGCCAAAGGTGTTCCAATCGAGCAAGTGTTTCATATATTCAACGACATAATGTCCGTCATCCACAATCAATAATCGCATTAGTTATCTCCTTTCACCTCGGGAATGCTGATGAGCAGCAGGACGGACAAGCCGCCCCAATCATTAGTAGTAAAATGTAACCCGCTACGTTCGCCGTACGTATTTTTCAGACGTTGATTTACATTCCAGAGCCCTACGCCTTTAATTCCTTCAGGCGGGGTATCACTCTCAAGCCGAGCCTCCAGGCTGTGGATATTATCGAGCGAAAGACCTTTTCCGTCATCGGAGACCTTGATCGTTATCGCAGTCTCTGTCTGTTTGACATCAATTGTTACCCGATGCGCACCTTGCTGTCCTTCAATTCCATGTTGAATCGCATTTTCCACCACTGGCTGGATGATCAACGGCATGAGGGGAAGCGAGGCCAGTTCTGGTGGCAGATCAATGCTGTACTCCATTTTTTTGCTGAGAGCCATAATAATCAGGAAATGTTCCGCAAACTGAAGCTCGCTTTCCAGCGTAACTTCATGCCGGTCCAACTTGGTTAAATAACGATAATATTCAGCCAGATGTTTGCTCATGCGCATGACAGAATCAGGTGAAAACTGAGCCACCGACATGATGAAAAACAAACTGTTGTACAAAAAATGAGGATTAATCTGAGCTTGAAGTTGTTGAAGTTCCGCACTTCGTCTTAGTTCCGTTTCGGTTTTCAAAGATACGAATAGATCCTGGATCTCGGTAACCATATGATTAAAACTTCTAAACAAGCTGTAAAACTCTCTATCCGTATTTTCGGTAATACGTGTATTGTGATTGCCTTGTTCGACCTGTGAAAACTTCCTTTCCAACAAACGAATATTACGGTAATAGTTCCGGTAAAACGTAAAGATTACAACCAAACCAAGCGTGAAAACGGCTAAAATGCTGGCAAAAAATACTTTACGGTTACGGTCAATCGGTTGCAGGAAATCATTCGTCTGTGTATATGTAATCAGGTAGGCGTCAATTGATTCAATATATCGGGAAAGAACATAGTAATCGTCCGAATTGGTATGATAATCATATTTTAAAGTGACCTCCGGCTGTGGAGAAAGCATATCAGTAACCGCTTTCAAGAGATCGTTATCAACTTCCTTTTCACTCCATAACTGCTGGGGGTTAAACCAAAAAAAAGCGTTTGAGCTGTCGTTGTTCACAGCCTTTTTCAGCAGATTTTTCAAATATTCGGTATTCAGCTTTACTCCAACTACGTACTGAGTTGGTTCGTTTTGTCCGGATTTTTGGATGTAAGGGTAGAGGGCAAAGTAATACAAGCTATTGCCGACAATTTGCCATCCCCGCTCATGAACATCCTTGAACGGAAGTCTCGCCTCCGGCGTACTGTTGGTGGACAGAAACGTTTCTTCAGACTTCCAGTAAATGCCGATCGATTCAATCGATCGACTGGATAGGAGCGTTTGCCGCAGGCGATCAACGATATCGTTTTTTTTCATTTGGGAATCGTAATTGCTCAGCTCGATAACATGCCTCTGATAAAATCGGACATCACTGTCAGCTGCATATTGAACTCCGTACATGTTAGCCTCGTATATAATCCCGTCCAGAATGCCTTTCACATAATCAAGCTGGTTTTTGGAAGCTCCAATCAGATTTTCTTCAAGTGTCTTGGAGCTTAATCGGTTCATCACGAAAAACAAACTTAACGTCAGCAGCAGAAAAAAAACAAAGAAATAGATGAATCGCTTCATATACATTTTTCTGATCATATGTGTTTCCTTTCATTTCGCTAAACGTAGAAGTTTAAACTCCAGATTGGATTAACTTTAATATAAGCCAAACCTTGTAAAAGCGGAAGGGCAGCATCAACGATAAATGAAAGCGGTTTTAAAATGCTTCAGGGCGGGGTGATGATCTTGAAATTTTGGCATTTTGGAGTGAAAGCGCTTTTGTTAAGCTTATCTTCAAGGATCGCTTTCGAAAAGCCATCATAGAGGAGGTATGCAACATTAACGAGATTGTGCCCGTCAGATCCGCTAAAAAAACAAAAACAAAGCTTTCCCAGCGGACTTCATTCAAAAAGGAAATTAAGAAAAGCTGGCCTTTGTACGTACTTTGTATTCCCGCATTTGTGTTTGTCTGCATCTTTTCTTATGGCCCGATGGTAGGTTTGCTCATGGCATTTCAGGACTACAAACCATGGCTGGGCATCACAGGTTCACGGTGGATCGGGTTAGATAATTTCGAACGAATTTTCCAGTACAAAGAAGCCACACAAGCGATTGTTAATACGTTAATTATCGCCGTTTCTAAAATTATCGTTGGCATTATCGTTCCAATCGTCATGGCTATTCTGCTGAGCGAGATCCGAAATATGGGCATTAAGAAAAGTGTTCAGACACTGGTGTATCTGCCGCATTTCTTGTCCTGGGTTACTGTGGCAGGGTTGATGATCGACATTCTCGGATTAGACGGAGGAATCAATCACATCTTGACACGTATTTTCGGGAACGATCCCATTTACTTCTTGGGTGATCCTGATCTGTTTCGATTCACGGTTGTGATCAGCGATGTGTGGAAGAGCTTTGGCTTTGGCATGATTGTTTATCTGGCGACCATTGCGGGAATTAATCCTTCTTATTACGAAGCGGCCGAGATCGATGGTGCCACACGCCGGCAGCAAATTCGATACGTCACCTTGCCTAGCATGTTGCCTATGATTATCGTCATTTCTACGCTGAGTCTGGGCAATATTCTGGACGCGGGCTTTGATCAGGTCTTCAATCTGTACAATCCGCTTGTCTACAGTACGGGAGATATCATTGACACCTATGTCTACCGTTCATCCTTGTTAAACGGGCAATACGGCTTCGGGACCGCTGTAGGACTGTTCAAATCGGGAATTAGCTTGATCTTGATCGTTGTCTCTTACAGGCTGGCCTATAAGTATGCCAATTACAAAATATTCTAACAAGGAGGGGGAGGGATCATGTACCATAAAACGACAGGTTATAGAGTATTCTCCTATTTTAATTACGCGTTCATGATACTGGCGGGTCTGGCGTGTTTTCTTCCACTGCTTCATCTGTTGGCGCAATCTCTAAGCAGCAAAGCGGCCATTAGCGGTAATATGGTTTCATTTTGGCCGGTGGGGTTCAACGTGGATGCCTATGTAAAAACGTTCAACAATTCTAATTTCAACGGTGCCATGCTGACATCCATCACTCGAACCGTATTGGGTACAACCATCAGCATGTTTATTCTTACCTGTGCAGGATATGCCTTGTCCAAGGAATTCCGGGGACGCAATGTGCTCATGTGGTTTTTTATCTTTACCATGCTCTTCTCGGGGGGATTGATACCTTCTTACATATTGATCACAGCCCTTGGATTAAAGGATACCATATGGGCTCTTGTGTTACCGGGCGCTTTTGGTGCTTATAATTTGATTCTTCTCGTCAATTTTTTCAAAACGATTCCAAAAGCCCTGGAAGAAGCAGCTTTCATTGACGGAGCTTCCTTTTTCGTAATTCTCAGCAAAATATATTTACCATTATCTCTGCCTGGCATAGCGACCGTATCCTTGTTCATTATGGTGGGGCACTGGAACTCCTGGTTTGACGGGATATTGTACATGTCGGATGCAAGTAAGTATCCGCTGGCTTCGTTCTTACAGACCGTTGTCGTGCAGAGCAATATGCAAAATATGGCGATGAGCCAGTCTGAGGTGGCAGCCATGTCTGAACAGAGCATCAAGGCAGCGCAAATTTTTGTCAGTACGCTGCCGATCATTTTGGTCTATCCTTTTTTACAAAGATATTTCGTGAAGGGAATTGTACTAGGAGCCGTCAAAGAATAGTTAGGATGACGAAAAATTGGATCGCTATATATGTTCAACTAAACATTTACACGATAACGTAGAGGACAGAAGAGACCTGAAGAAGCGGAGCGTTCGCCTTTATTCCAGAATTTCACCTTTGTAAAAGTGAATCAAAAATTCTGGGAATAACAGCGATCGGAAGGTTGTTCTGTCATCGGAGTGCCAGTGTAAATAGGCAATTAGTTGAACTTATATAGAAAACAAATTGAGTATGAGTGAAGGGAGCATGTTTCCATGAAGAAAAGAACTGATTTATGGAAAATGGTAAGTATGGTTATGCTGTCGGCTGTTCTTGTGGCTGGCTGTAGCAAAGGGGAGAGTGCTTCCGAGACCGCACCGGCATCGGTGCTTAAAGACGGAAAATATGATCCACCGTTTACGATCACCATCGCCAAACAACAGGATGAAAATGCTGGAAAGTACATCAACGGTGAGACGTTGAATGACAATGTATTGACTCGCTGGGGCGAACAAAATCTGGGTATCAAAATCCAAACCACCCTGCTGGGAGGTGATGCTTCACAATATAATACCAAGCTACGGTTGGCGTTGACAGGTTCCGAGAAGTTGCCCGACGTTCTGCCCGTCTATGACACCATGCTGGTCAATGATCTGATCGATTCGGGGCAAGTCAAAGAGATAACGGAAGACATCTCAGCCTACATGCCTGACCGGATAAAAGAAATATACAAACAATACCCAACCACCTTCAATCCAGTGGTTAGGGAGGGCAAGGTCTACGGGATGGCGATTGCGCCGAATCTGACGGAAGGCGAAGTCATGTTGATCCGCCAGGACTGGTTAGACAGGTTAAATTTGAAAGCGCCAACAACGATTGATGAGTTTGAACAAGTCATCGCGGCGTTCACTAATGAGGACCCAGATGGGAACGGCAAGAAAGACACATACGGCTTTACTTTTTCAGGGAAAGATTCCTACAACACGGGCTGGGTCAGCGATCCAGTCATGATATTCAGCGCATACACGGGCAAACATCTTCCAAGGCAATGGCATAACGACAATGGCAAACTAACCTATGGATCTGTGGCTCCTGGCAACAAAGAGGCACTTGCCAAGTTACGCGATTGGTATGCACAAGGGTACTTGAACAAAGAATTGGCCACCCAAGGGGCCTGGGATGCTCTGTCCGATTTTACGGAGGGGAAAGCTGGTATCATCATTGGTCGTCCTTGGCTGTACGACAGTGTGAAGGACGTAGAGAAAAATGTGGATGGTGCAAAAATTAGTGCTTATCCGACCATTCAAGGTGTGAACGGTGATAAGACCTACCAATCCGCCCAGTTGAACGATGGTGTGTTCATGTTTAACAAGGATTTTCAGAACATGGAAGCCTTCTTCCTGTACTACGATAAAATGTACGACGCAGCGTTCAGCACGGGAGAGTTCAAATACGGCTACGCTCAAGGATACGATTACGATATCGTTAACGACGAAGTCACTTTTGATCCAACGAAATTTAATACGCCATTAGAGGCTGTGCAGGGCGTTGGGAAAATGGCATTTACCAAAAATACGCCGAGTGTTGATGGTCCCGGCCAATCCTACTACGATCTGGCGAATGGAGTTAAAGCCGACACGGGTGTCCTCATTCAGAGCGCCTCGAAGGATCAAACGACGCAGGACGGATACCGGATTTCGTATGAAAACAGAGATGTTTTACTGCCAAATGAGTTTAACGGTCCACCAACGCCAACGATGCAAAATGTGTGGGAACAGTTGACCACTATGGAACAGGAGACGTTCACCAAAATCATATATGGCAATGAGCCGCTTGAAGCATTTGATACCTTTGTGAAACAGTGGCATGAAAAAGGCGGAGACACCGTGATCGAAGAAGTTAACGAATGGTACAACCAAGCCAGTGAGACGGATGTAATGACACTGATGAATTTGAAATAAAGTCTAGTTTCACCTGAACCAGCCTTCCGGCAACAGGAAGGTTGGTCTTCTAAAAAAGGAGATGATGAGACATGATCAAAGGTAAATCGTGGATGGCTATCGTCATTGCATTGATGTTGTTAATAGTTCATTTAACGTCCTCAGCTCAAACCGTTCACGCTGCTGGTGAAGAGACCCATATTGCTGCAACACTGTTTGTGCTGAAGAATGAATCCGAAGTATCCAATGCCAAAATTCATTGGGCACCTGTCCAGGGAGCGACTGCATACGAGTTATACAGATCAGAGAACAATGCGCCTTATACGTTATTACAGACCTTAACAGGTACAACGACGGATGATTATGAACTCAATATAGGCAACACATACAAGTATCAAGTGAAGGCATATGGCGGAACTTCCTTGTTAACCTCCGCTGTCTCACCAGAATATACCCCTTACAGCCTTCCAGAGAACCTCACAACTTTTGATAACACAACGCAATCAACGCTTATGCTCCCCAATGAGCTTAAAGTTGGAGACACCTACTACAGATTTAACTTTGTGCAAAAGTCATCAGGCGGTTTTGGCGAAATGATTCAACAGACGTCAACGGATGACATCTCCTACGGTAACGACAAAGTGGTCCTGTCCTACACGGATCATCCCGATCTGGCGGATTCTAAATTTGAGGGGATCAATATCTTCTATCATGCACCCACGAACAAATTTGTTTTTTGGGCTCACTATGAAAACAGTACAGACTACACACTTGCGAGGGTATCGGTGGCTTCGGCCACGCCTGGAGAAGACTTTACCTTTCACAAAAGCTTTCGGCCGGAAGGGAACCAATCCCGGGATATCTCCATTTTCAAAGATGATGATGATTCGGCGTATCTGATCTCTACGGCCAATAATAATTCGGACACCATCTTATATAAGTTAACCCCCGATTGGTTGGATGTGGATCATCAAGTTTCAGTTATTTATCAAAGTCAACACAGGGAACTGCCCAAGATGATCAAAAAAGATGGCATTTATTATTTGTTCTCTTCCCAAGCGGCAGGTTGGTACCCGAGCATACCCTTGTATTCATCAGCAACAAGCATTGACGGAGATTGGTCTGAATTACGGACGATTGGTAACACGTCAACCTTCTCGGCGCAGTCGGGTTCCGTCATGCGGGTGAAGCCAGATACGGGTAACAACGTGGTTATGGTTGCGTATCGCTGGATGTTCGGCTGGGCAGGCACGCAAAATGGAACAACGGAGGAACGTTTGCTTCCCGTTTGGTTCTCTGATGGTTACGCATTTTATGATTATTTTGATCAAGTCCTGTACAACACAAGCGATGATGTTGTCGTTCCCGTTCAGAATGGAAAACTGCTGTCGCAAGGTAAACCTGCAACAGCCCAAACGGCTACTGGAACAAACCCGGCAAGTTATGCTAATGATGGTAACTATCAAACCGAATGGGTAGGCACAGGCAGTTCTTGGCCACATTGGTGGAAGGTCGATCTCGGCTCTGTTCAACAGTTGAATAATGTGCAAATCTCCTGGTGGATGCAAAAAGGCTCCGAAGGTTATTACAAATACAAAATCGAGACCAGTACGGATAATGTAAACTGGACCGTGGCATTGGATCGAACCAATAATACATCTTACGGTTTCACATCAGATACGCTATCGAGCACTGCTGCCAGGTATGTACGAATTAATATGCAAAATGCGGCACTTCATAACAACCCCAACAATTGGTACACGCCAAGACTATGGGAAGTGAAGGTATTTGGATCGGACACCAATTAACGATGTTCCTATAAGAAGAGAGGTAACGGTGTGAATAATCAATTAACTAATGGTGGCATCTGGAATGATTCAAGCGGTAATCCGATCCATGCCCATGGTGGACATATGTTATTCCATGACGACTATTATTACTGGTATGGCGAAGATCGGAGAGACGATATATATGTGAGTTGTTACCGTTCCAAAGATCTATTCAACTGGGAGTTTCGAAACCATATCTTGACCACCTCTACACCAGCTGCACCCATTCGAGTTCGGACAAATCTGGCATTAGTGAACGATAAAGGTGGAAAAGTAAATCTCGAACGGCCTAAAGTGCTTTTCAACGCGGTGACCAAAAAGTTTGTACTCTGGGCTCACTATGAGAATGGTAACAATTACAACGATGCCGCATGCGCCATTGCCACATCGGATTCTCCGGATAGTCATTTCGTGTATCATGGCAGCTTTAATCCGTACGGGTATATGTCGCGTGACTGCACGCTCTTTCAGGATGATGACGGGACAGCGTATTTTATTTCAGCTGCCAGAGACAATGCGGACCTGCACATCTATCGCCTGCAGGGAGATTACCTTAATGTTGAAAGTCTTGTCGGAAAGCTGTGGCAGGGGGAATATCGGGAGGCGCCAGCCGTCTTCAAACGGAAAGGGAAGTATTATATGGTGACCTCATTTTGCACGGGTTGGGCTCCAAATCAAGGGAAATACGCGATGGCTAATACGATGGATGGACCATGGGGGATGCTAAGCGATTTTGGCGATGAAACGACGTACCAAACGCAACCAGCATTTGTACTTAAGCGATCAGAAGAGGAGTACCTATACTTTTCGGATCGCTGGAACGGATCGGATTATTTTCAGTCCAGCTATGTGGTACTGCCCATTGAATTCAATGGGCACATTCTGATTCTAAATGATTATTCCACATTATCTTTGCGAGAGGACGCACATCTGATTCATTTTGAACGATAATTTGAACGATAAAACGACTGATGAGAAAAGACTTTGTTCCTACAGCGAATGCAGGTTCAAAGTCTTTTTGAATGAAATTTATAATTTCAAATCCAACGAATAACGATCGCGAAGTACTGATAAATGGTGGAGCTCATGTCCAGCCATAACAAATGCAATCGATCGAGCTGAAGCAGTGTTATCACTGACGATCCCTCTACAGAGCCATGCTTCCGGGGTGAGGCGACGAAGCATAAGAATGGTTGAGCGGCGTGTGACGGCATATTCTTCGCTCAAATCGGCCAGGGTATACGCTTTAAAAGGGTGGGTCTGCATAAGCACGTCCTGATCGTAGCCGGGATGATTCGCTTGGTCACCTCTGGCGATGCGAAGCAATCGGCTACTCATGATGCGTTCGTTATCCAAAAGGTGACCGATGACCTCTTTCACGCTCCATTTGCCTTCGGCGTACCGATAATTTGCTTGCTCCTCTGTCAATGAAGTGAGCAAAGTTGGTACGATGTTGGCTTGCAGCTCTAAGCGTTCGATGATGTTCCCTTCAGGAACAAGCTGGATGTACCCTTCATAATAAGCTGCATATTCCTCTGTAGTTGGTCTTTCAACCATGGTAATGCCTCCTTTGGGATTCGTAGATCTGGAATATATTGTAGCATAAATCTTACTTCCAGCATTAAAATTGGCCCTTCCGCTTGATGTGTGGAAGGGCTTCTTCATGTGATTTGATTTGAACAGTTTATAGCGTTTGGGTGTACCACTTCTAATCCGTACGTCGTATCCTTTTATTTTGAACAAATCTCTCTAAAACCTCAAAATCCTCCGTCACTTTTTTGAACGGCAACGTGTCCAACACCTGTTCCCGGTAACTCTTTTTAGCCGTTGTGCTGAGACGGGAGTCAAGTATGCTGAGTATGCCAAGGTCCGTTTCACTGCGGATCAAGCGTCCAGTTCCTTGCCGTAATCGAAGAAGCATGTCCGGTACAAACACCTCCATGAACGGATTCTCTGTTACAGATGCCTTATATTCATAAACAGGATCCGATGGAACAGGGAAGGGCAGCCGGAAAATAATGACCTGTGACAGGTCAGACCCCTCGATATTCACACCTTCCCAGAATACACCAGTACCCAGGAGGACACCTTTGCTTTTCCTGAAATCAGCGATGACACTGTCCTGGGAAGATCCTTCTTTTTGAACATGGACTGCCCATGTGTATTCATTAGCCTTTGAGATCAACTTTTTGTGAATGTACTTCATGTCCTCTTTTGCTGAAAAAAGGACGATTGTTCTTCCCTGAGTTAGATTACAGAGTTGAACCACTTCGTTGTACGCTGCTTCAAGATAGTTTTCGCCCTGATCGTGGTGGTAATAGGGAACTTTGTTCGAAATATACATCATGGCATGGTTGGTGTAGTCAAAAGGGGAGGGTTGGCGCTCTAAGAAACCTCCCTTATAACCAAGGGAGTGCGTCATATAAGAATATTGTTCCTCCAGTGTATCCCCGCCTTGGCACAGCGTTGCTGATGTTAGGATTACAGGTACCTTACCATTAAATAAAGCGTATTTCAGAAATTGGCTTATATCTTTGGGACAGATGCTGATTGTGGTTACTCTAAGGGGACTGCTTGCCCATAAAAGATAGTTGTCCTCTATTTCAGATAAGACACTAATAAGGGTAATTAGCCCGTTGATGGCTTCAAAAGCGTCATCGATCTCCCGCTCGTGGCGTGAGGTCAAAATGGAAAGGCGCAGACTGAGATCTTTTAAATTGTTTAAGACTTGGTTTAACGGTATTCCTTTGATCTCCGACACTTTGATTCGGTCGTTATCCTGCTTGGCATGGTGGAGCAGATCCGCGTTTACCTGTTTGAAGATGCGCTCAGCGCAGTTTTTGATGAACTTGGATTGTGAGAAGAGACTTTTATCCCCGGACTGCTTCGTTAGAAGCTGCACCGTGGTATCCAGAATGCGGCAAATTCCCCGATAAGTGAACTCAAGTGTTCTGGCATCCCGAACTTTTGCTTCCAGATTATGCGCTTCATCAATGACGATCAGAGCAGGCTGTTCTGAGATGATGCTCTTGGTTCCTTCTTTTTTCTTCATCAGATCCCGTATGAGCAAGTCCTGGTTCACGATAATAAAATCAATCTCGTGAGCTTTTGCATTTAATTTCGCTCTCATATCGTAAAACAAACATGCAGTTTTGTGATGACAACGTTCAAATTTGCAATCATTCACGGAAACGTGGGACCATTCGGCATCACTAACTCCAGCTTTAATATCGGCTCTTTCATCAATTTCATAATCTAATATGCGCTGTGCGAGGGTAGATACGGAGGAGTTTGCATCATCAAGATTGATCCATTCCGCTGCTCTACTTCGGCAGGCATACTGCCCCATGCCTTTTCCCACCACGGAGCGAACCGTTGAGAATCCCAACCGGCTACCAATAATCCTTAAATCTTTATGTATCTGTTCCGAGAGCTGAATGGAGGATGTCGCTATAATGACTGGTTTCTGAGACATTTGATTCGTGAGCAGACTTGGGATCAGGTACGCAAAAGACTTACCGATTCCGACACCAGCTTCAATCATGGCATTATGCCCATGGATATAAGCATCGGCGATATCGAGAGACATTTCTTGCTGTCCAATTCGCTCTCTAAGGCCAATTCGGGGGAACCGGTCATATATTCGGAAGATGGCGTTAACCAAAGAACGTTCGATTTCCTTGTCCGGTTCCTGTTTATTAATTTTGTACAGTTCATTTAACCAATTCATAACGATCGCCTCTCTTCCGAATGATGATCTTCTTGTACTTACTTTGGAGACGATTTACCTCACAATGTAGTTGTAACGGCATTTTTTAATCTGGATACGCCTTCCTGTAATTGTTCATCTGACAAATGTGCAAAAGACAAATAGATACCATACTTCGTACCAACAGACGTTGAACTGCTGACTTCTGAGTATACCACACCTTGTGACCGAGCTGATTCCCTAAAGGCCTCATAAGTGGTCACATTACCTCGCCACCAACCAAACACGTGTAGACCCGCTTCATTCTCCACCCAATCAAACCATGTAGAGAGCTGCTTGTTCAAAAGTTTGAGTAACAGATGGAATTTCCGACTGTATAATCGATTCATTCTGCGCAGATGACGTTCATATTGACCACTTGTCATGAATGCGGCTAATGCCCGTTGTTCGATCAGGTTGACGGGTCTTGGCTCGTATAATGCTTGTGCCTTTCTAAAGGTGTCAGCCAAGGTAGGGGGAAGAACCACATAACCAAGTCGTACTTCTAAAGGCAAGGTTTTGGTAAAGCTACCCAGGTAGATTACACGTCCTGCTTTATCGAGTGTTTTCAGTGGTTCAACATGCATTCCGCGATATCGGAATTCACTATCATAATCATCCTCAACAATCATGGCATCATTTCGCTGTGCCCAGTCCAGCAAGGTTTGTCTGCGTTCCAGACTGAGCATTTCACCAGTAGGAAATTGTCGTGACGGCGTGACAAACAACATACGTGCTTCCCAGTCCTGGGGCACAACGCCCTGACCATCGAGATTAGCTTCAATCAACTTTGCACCCGCAGCCAATATGGCTTTAGAAATCCCGACATAACAAGGACTCTCTGTCACTACATAATCCCCAGGATCTGCAAGTAATTGAGTGAGTAGAGCTATAGCTTGCATGGAGCCTGCAGTTACTGCAATATGATCCGGATCGACTTGAATGCCCCGCATCCTCCGCAGATAGGCAGCAATAGCTTCTCTCAATTTTGGATCCCCGGTTGAACTAACCATGGCAGAGGTTGTTTTCAGGTGATGCTCACGGTGTCTTATCTCTGCATACAATCGATTATTCCATTCATCGTAAGGAAACTTGGAGAAATCAGGTTGATATTTGCTGAAGTCGATCACTTCGTCGCTATTCATTCTGGAATCATGTGTATGAGCATTGGCTGGTGTATTTCTTTGAATCGACTGCTGTTCAAACTGCTGAATACGATTCCCCCAGGCGGATAAGTGATGCGTACAAGCTTTCTCGGTGGACGCATTATTGTTCAAATCCAACTGGTAAGCAACAAAGGTTCCTCTTCCATGCTCTGAATGAATGTAACCTTGTGCAGTCAACGTATCATAGACCTGATTCACGGTTCCTCTGGAAATGTGATACGTCGCGGCTAACTCTCGAGTAGAGGGTAACTTCTCGCCATGTATAAGATTACCTTCATGAATTGCATCACGAATGGCATGATAGAGAGCCTTCATCTTCGTATATTTTCGGTTCAAATATGAACTGTAAGCTACATGAAATTGCATAGGACCTCCAGATTTATAAATGAAGTGGTACAATAAAAACCAAAAATATTGGATCTTTTTATATGACCATTCTCATTCTATACTAAATGATAGATTAGAGCGATGCCTTTATTGAAAATCACCCAAAAGTTAATTAGGAGGACTACAATCATGCAAACAGGTACAGATCGTGTAAAAAGAGGAATGGCTGAAATGCAAAAAGGTGGCGTCATCATGGACGTTATGAATGCAGAGCAAGCTAAAATTGCTGAGGCGGCAGGGGCAACAGCTGTTATGGCTCTTGAACGGGTACCTTCCGATATTCGCGCTGCTGGCGGTGTAGCTCGTATGGCAGATCCAACCATCGTTGAAGAGGTTATGAAGGTTGTATCTATCCCAGTTATGGCCAAAGCACGTATCGGTCATTACATAGAAGCCAAAGTGCTTGAATCCCTAGGTGTGGACTATCTCGATGAAAGTGAAGTTCTTACGCCTGCAGACGAAGTGTTCCATATCGATAAACATGAGTTTACTGTACCATTTGTATGTGGAGCCAAAGATTTGGGAGAAGCTCTTCGCCGTATTGGTGAGGGTGCATCGATGATTCGTACAAAAGGTGAGCCTGGAACGGGCAACATTGTTGAGGCAGTTCGTCATATGCGTCTAATTAACAGCCAGCTCCGCAAAGTGCAAAACATGTCCAAAGACGAGCTGTACGCTGAAGCCAAAAATCTGGGTGTAGCTTATGAGTTGCTGCGCGAAGTTCATGAAAATGGAAAACTTCCTGTCGTTAACTTTGCAGCAGGCGGTGTAGCTACTCCGGCGGACGCAGCATTAATGATGCACCTGGGAGCAGACGGTGTGTTTGTAGGATCAGGTATTTTCAAATCCGATAGCCCTGAGAAATTCGCTCGTGCAATCGTTGAAGCTACAACACATTACACGGATTACAAACTGATTGCCGAAGTATCCAAAAACTTGGGCGCCCCGATGAAAGGGATTGAAATTTCTAAATTGGCTCCAGAAGAGCGCATGTCCAACCGCGGTTGGTAAGATAACAGTGCATTTAGTTGAATAGGTAGTTTGAACATTTATATAGAAGAGCCGATCAATTGAACCTTAATTGATCGGCTTTTTTGTTCTTACTGTTTAGCTTGTTGATATCTTCAAAATGCTGTGGCTATAATAATCGGTATGAAGGAAGGTGCAGACAATTCGCTATCTATATGAGTTTATTCAACATCAGGACGATCTGCCTATGAAACTCTTCGTGAACTCGGTAAAACATATTGATTTTCATTGGCACAAGGAAGTGGAAGTTGTATATGTTCTCCACGGTTCAATCATCATGTATCTGGACCAGCAGCAATATACACTGCATGAAGATGATGTGATCGTGGTTAACAGTATGTCCGTCCACAAGATCGAACGAACCAATCAGGACAATGTGTTATTAACATTGCAGTTCGGTCCCGAGTTAATGAACAATAATGCGTTTATCTCCTGTAACTCTGCTATGAACGTGGAACAAAACGCTCCTCGCCTGCAAATTATTAAACAATATCTTGCGCAAATGGTATGGGAGATCAACAAAAAAACGCCAGGTTATCAAAATTTCACAATGGGCAGATTACAGATGTTATGCGGATGCCTGCAGAGGTATTTTTCCATTGGAACGAATTCCGCATTGGAAGACGGTAGCAGGGATTATGACTATAAAAGACTGAACAGGGTCCTCACATATATTGATTTACACTACAATGAAAAGATTACACTGCAGGATATGGCGCATTCCGAACATTTAAGTTTGCATTATTTTTCTCACTTCTTCACCGACAAAATCGGGATACCTTTCCAAAAGTATTTGACGCTCATTCGTTTGGAGAAGGCTCAAGCTCAGCTGGCAGCCAACGATAAAAACATCTCGGAGATCGCGCTGGATTGCGGATTTGCCAATGTGAAGCTGTTTAACAAATACTTCAAGGAAAAGTACGGCTGTACGCCCGGTTCCTATCGGGAAGCTTCTCGTACACCGGAACTCCATCAGATGAATGTAAACCGCAAACCCAAAACATATGAGGAATCTTCAAGCGGAGATTATTACGAGATGGAAACGCTGAATGCGATTGGTTTACTGTATCGATATCTGGATGTTAAGGTTGACGCCGATCAGGACACGCTTCCTGTACCGTCTGTACATCTGTCAGACCAAACTTATATTGAGATTCGTGCGGATCAGACGTCGTCTGTCTACGAAAAGCACTGGAATATGACCATGACGGCAGGGAGAGCCATTGAAGGTTTACGTGAAGATTGGCGGAAGCAGCTCTCCGCGCTGAAAGGAAAAATCCCTTTTCAATATATTCGATTTCACGGCATCTTTAATGACGAGATGATGGTGTACAGCGAGAATGAGCAGGGCACTCCCCTCTATAATTGGTCTTATGTGGACAAATTATATGATTTCTTGCTGGATCAGGGCGTTCGGCCATTTGTGGAATTAAGCTTTATGCCGAGCCAGCTGGCGAGATCCAAAGAAACGCTGTTTTGGTGGAGAGGGAATATTAGCCCGCCATCCGACCCTGCCAAGTGGCAGACGCTTGTTGGTGAATTTGTTCGCCATTGTTTGAATCGTTATGGTGCGGAAGAAGTGAGGCAGTGGTATTTCGAAGTATGGAACGAGCCTGACCTGGCGGGTGTTTGTTGGGCAGGAAGCAAGGAAGAATACTTTGCGTTTTACGAATCGACCGTTCATGCCATCAAATCGATTTTGCCGGAACTGAAGGTGGGGGGGCCAGCTATGGGTTACGGTTCTCTCTGGAACGATACCTGGGCTGAGGAATTTTTGTCCTATTGCCGCAAGCGTGAAGTGGCTCTCGACTTTTATTCGTTTCACATCTATTCGGAGTATCCCAAGCTAAAAGTTGAAGACGATCGTTTAACCCGGATCATGCCGCCTGCTTTCTATAAAGAGAGTATTGCGCTTATGCGGCAAAAAATGAATACGTCATCGTACGGTCATGTTGAACTTCATGTCACTGAGTGGAACTTTTCGCTGTATGACCGGAACTTACTGCACGATACCATGTTCATGGCTCCGTTTGTCATTTACCACACCATGAACACACTCGGTGACGTGAAAGCGATGGCTTTCTGGTCCTTTACCGATGTATTCGAAGAAAGTATCGTTCCCGCTTCTCCTTTCTACGGAGGTTTTGGCCTGATTAACCGCGATGGGCTGAAGAAACCCAGCTATTATGCATTTGAGCTTATGCAAAAGCTTGGGGATGAGCTGATGGTCAAGGGAGACGGTTATGTTGGAACCCGAAAAAGGGATGGAAGCATGCAATTTTTGTTCTATCACTATGTTCATGTAGATCAGCTGTTTGCAAGTGGAGATTGGTCGGAATTATCCAGCTCAACCCGCTATGACGTATTTGAGGAAAAAGGTAGCAAAGCTTATGAACTTACCCTGAGCAATCTCGAGGGTCCTTATAAATGCACCAGTTATCAACTGGATCGGGAGCATGGATCGGTATTTGATGAGTGGACCCGTGATGGGGACAGAGATGGTAAGAGATGAAAGTTGGCGCAGAGAGATTTTGCTTCCACCGCATGGGGTAATGCTGCTCATTTTGGATAGACAATATTAAAAAAAAGTGCATTTAAGACATCCTTTCAGTTTGAAGGGATGTTTTTTGTTGTTTATTTCTTGTTCAGGCTGGCAAGCTAGAACTATAGCGATGGATTGGGCAAAAAACGAACCATGATGCGGCAAGTTCCAACAAGAAAGCGTTAACACAAATCGATATACTATGGTTGTGGCAGCTTAGAGGAAGACAGGGGGAGTTTTGGATGAAGCGTTTCATGAAATGGATGACAGATTCGTTTGCGCCAAGATTGGAGGCGTTTACGAATAATATTTGGGTTTCTTCGATTCAAGAAGCCATCATGGTCGCCATTCCGATGATTTTCATCGGTTCGATTATTACATTGATTTCGATTTTGCAGGATTTCATTCCGGGAATGCCGGACCTGACACCTATCACGACATTCAGTTTTGGTTTGCTTGGGTTGTTTATTGCTTTTCTGACACCTTATGTCGTGATGGAAAAAAGAGAACGACACAAAATCAAGTTGCTAGCGGGAATGACAGGGATATCTCTGTTCGTCATGCTGCTTAACCCGACGGTAAACGAAGACGGTACCATTCAGTTCATCCTTGAACGATTTGGACCCTCGGGGATGATTACAGCACTCCTGGTAGGTGTATTTGTCGCTCTTGTAATGATCATGTGCAACAAATTTTCGTTCTTCAAAAAGGGGTCTTCACTTCCCGAATTCATTATGGACTGGTTCGATTTTCTCGTCCCGATCGCCCTGGTATTAACAACAGGATGGTTACTTGTATATCAGCTTCATTTTGATATTTTTGGACTGATCGTGAACGTATTTGAGCCGATCAATGCCGTAGGGCAAAGTTTAACCGGATTTTTATTGTTCAATTTCATTGGTGTTGTACTGTATTCTTTCGGCGTAAGCCCGTGGGTTATGACACCGATCTGGTACGCGATCTGGATACCTGCAATCGAAGAAAATGCAGCTCTTGTGGCAGCGGGACAAGATCCCGTCAATATCAACACGTTTGAAACCTTTTTCTCCGGATGGCTGGGTATTGGAGGAATGGGAGCGACCTTGCCGTTAGTTGTTTGGTTCCTGATGGCACGTTCGAAAAAACTGAAATCAGTCGGCAAGGCGACTATTATCCCATCCTTGTTTAACATCAATGAACCCGTCGTGTACGGAGCACCGATTGCCTTTAATCCATTACTCATGGTACCGATGTGGATTAACTCACTTATCACGCCGGTGATTGTGTACTTGGCTCTCGACTGGGGTTGGGTGCGGATTCCGAGCCAGATCTTCCAGCTATGGTACACGCCGATCGGCCTGTCCACCTACATTATGTCCGGATTCAATGGGCTTATCTTGCTGGCAGTCGTCCTGGTGATTGTATTTATTGTCTGGTTTCCGTTTTTCAAACTGTACGATGCACAGGAACTGAAGAAAGAACAAGAACAAAATTGATATCAGAAGGGTGAGTACTATGGATAAATCAATCAATGAATTGTTGTCGGCATTGACGCTGGCCGAGAAAGCTTCACTCTGCGCAGGATTGAATATGTGGATGACAAAAGGAATCGAGCGGTTAAACATTCCGCCAGTTCATATGTATGATGGGACAAACGGCATTCGTAAAACAAACAGCGATGAAGAAATGGGGATTACAACGGAAAATGTACCCGCAACCTGTTACCCTACGGGTTCAGCCATCGGTTCTTCGTGGAATACGGAATTGTTATATGAAGTTGGTGTGGCACTGGGACGTGAATCAAAAACCATGGACGTTGAGCTGCTGCTTGGACCGGGTGTCAATATGAAAAGAACACCGCTTGGCGGAAGAAACTTCGAATACTACTCGGAAGACCCATACTTGACAGGGGAACTTGGGGCGGCGTTTATAAACGGGATCCAAAGCGAAGGCGTGGGCGCTTCTGTCAAACACTTTGCAGGAAATAACCAGGAGTTTGAAAAGATGGTAACCAGTTCGGAAATCGACGAGCGAACGCTTCGCGAGATTTACCTGAGCACCTTTGAACGTATTATTAAGAAATCCGACCCTTGGACGGTGATGTGTTCTTATAATTTATTGAATGGAACGTATACAAGTGAGAACGAACATTTGCTGCATGACATTTTGAGAGAAGAGTGGGGTTATGAAGGTGTTGTTCTATCCGACTGGACAGCTGTCAATGATCGCATACGCGGTCTGAAGGCCGGGCTTGATCTGGAGATGCCGGGTCCCGCCAATTACAATGCGAAGGCGATCATTGAAGCGGTTCAGAACGGAAGCCTTTCCGAAGAACAGTTGGATCGCAGCGTGGGACGGATTTTGAAGCTGGTAGAGCGCGTAACGGGCAAGAAAGACATGGATTCTTCTCCAAGTTCGGACTATCATGCACTCGCACGTAAAGCGGCGGCCGAGAGTATTGTGCTTCTGAAAAATGAGAACGCGATTCTCCCGCTAGGGCAGGAGTCCATTTCGTCGATTGCCGTGATCGGACGGTTTGCCAAAAAACCAAGAATTCAGGGAGCGGGCAGTGCAAAGGTAACGCCTACAAATGTCGATATTCCATGGGATGAGATAAAAAATCTGGCTGGCGATGCCATGACCATGAATTATGCAGAAGGGTACCCGGAGGATGACTCCATCAATGATGAGCTAATTAAGGAAAGCGTCTCATTAGCGATGAATTCCGATGTTGCTGTACTGTTTGTTGGCCAACCGGAATATGCGGAATCGGAGATGCATGATTTGCAAGGCATTGATCTTCCCGAGCATCAAGTGAAATTGATTCTCGCGGTTGCCGCAGTTCAACCCAAGTGTATTGTCGTAACGAGCAGCGGCTCCGCACTGGCGATGCGCCCATGGGTACAGCATGTACCTGGTGTGATTCATTCTTGGTTGTCTGGTCAAGGCATGGGTAAAGTGATTGCAGATGTATTATTCGGACAGACGAATCCTTCGGGCAAACTGTCTGAGACATTCCCTGTCAAACTGTCGGACAACCCTTCACATATGCGAATTCGCGGAGAGAACGGCAAGCTGTATTATCGCGAAGGCCTGTTCGTGGGTTATCGATATTATGACCGGAAAGAACTGGCACCTCAATTCCCGTTTGGACACGGATTGTCTTACACATCGTTCTCCTATACGGATCTGGAAGTGTCTCAGACCCACACCGGTGTTACTGTCTCCTTCCAATTGAAAAATACCGGAAAGCGCAAGGGGAAAGAAGTTGTTCAATTGTATGTTCACGATGAAGAGTGCACATGGACCCGTCCAGAGAAAGAATTGAAAGCTTTTGCTAAAGTTGAACTAGAGCCGGGTGAAAAACGCAAGATTACTTTTGAACTGGAAGAGAGAGACTTTTCATACTACAACACCAAGTATAACCGTTGGGTGGCTGAGACCGGGTTTTTCCAAATTTCACTTGGCAGCTCGTCCAAAGATATCCGAATTACGGAACGTCTGCATTGTAACTTTGGTAAGGAAGAAATCACGTTCCACAAATTCAGTCTGCTCAGTGAGTGGATGAGTGATCCTGTAGCGAAAAAGGAATTGGAGCATTGCCTGAATGAAATGAACGAGCACGTTACGGACAAGGTATATCTTAACGAGGAGTTTGTGGGATTCTGGGCAGATTTCCCAATGATCAAAGTATTCCAAATGTTCGGTCAACAATGGATGAATGAACGTTCACCTGATGAAATTATTAATGAACTTATCGCCAAGGTTAATCAGGCACGTAATGAATAGTTAAGTAAAAGAAAAGCCAAGTTCAATCCTAACCAAAGGACATGAACTTGGTTTTTCTAACGTTTCGGGATATATCGTTAGGAAACGTAACCTTCGAACCAAGATACCGCAAAAGACAGTTGGTTTGAAGACATCTTGATCACGGCAGGTACACCTGAATGGCCTTTGAACCTGTCACAGATGAATTTTACGATAATCCGATGAATTGAGGCACCATATGAGGGTTTCCTTTTATTCATCAGACTAATGATATTGATTATTGTTCTCATTTACACGCTTCGACAATTACTGTATACTGACAATAGTTATTTTACATATTGGTATAAAAGACAAGAGAGAATTGAAAAGGGAGAGATTATTTACATGTTGGTATCCGTTAAAAAAGGGATGTTTCTTTGTTTAATTACTGCAATGATTTTGGTGCTCGCAGCGTGTTCAAGCAACAATGGTGGCAGCAAAGATGCAAATGGCAGCTCACAGCAGGCTGCGGAGAGCAGTGCCACGAATGAAGCAACAAATGGGGAACAAACCGACGCAGACGCTTCAGCACCTGCCGAAACAACCTACCCGGTAACCGTTTCAAATTATACAACAGAGAACGGCACATGGGTGAAGAAGGATCAAACGTTTGACAAGGCACCTGAACGAGTAGTTGCCAATACCCAAGGTGCAGCCGAGCTGATGATTCGCCTTGGTTTGACAGACAAACTTGTAGGTGTAGCTGCGTTGTTTGGTAGTGTACCTGAAGATATTGCGGACGAGTTTAAACAAATTCCTGTGCTAGCTGAAGGCTATGTAGGCAAGGAAGTGACAATAGGGGCTACGCCTGACCTGGTTGTTGGTCGTGGTGGATTGTTTGAGGATGCGGACTGGGGTGTTGGTACAGTAAGCAGCTTGAATGATATGGGGATCAAAACATATGTACAAAGCACCAGTGTTCCTGATGCATCGTTAGATAGTCTGTATCAAGATATTACTGAATTAGGTGAGATATTTAACGTACAAGCCAATGCAGCGGCATATATTGAGACGCTTAAAGCACGCGAGAATGCCTTGTCGGCCCGAGCTAGCGCTGAAACGATCAACTATGCATCCTTTTCGGATAATGGTGATGGAACCATTGGAATCTACAACGGAAATGGTGATACGTTTATTGAAAGTGCAATGTCATTAATCAATATGCATAATATGCTGATTAATGAAACTGGCACACTCAGCCTGGAGAAGTTAATCGAGATTAATCCGGATGCAATGATTATTTCGAGGTATGCAGGTGGTATTGATCCAGAAGAAACGATTAAAAAGCTGCTTGCCAACAAGCAGGTGCAAAACATTAACGCAGTTAAAAACAAGAAAATCTACATTATTGATTTCAACAACTTCTGGGGATACGGAGATTCCATCTTCACAGGCGTTGAAGGACTTGCTGATGATCTAGGCTTGTAATGAAAATTTCGGCTTAATGACCATTCGTGCCTCAAGATCGTTTCATGGGCCAAGAGCATAGTACCAATGAAAGTCGCTATTTTAGCGGCTTTTTTTGTTTATCAGGGACCAAATTCCTTTCTAAAGCTGATCAAACTTTTATTGGGATATAACGTTATTATTGTAAGATTAAAAATTACATGAAGTGGGTGAGTCGCTGTGAGAATGAAGCACTTAAAAAAAGTAGTTGTCGTTGCATTAGTGATGTCGGTGTTATTACCATTGGGGGCTCAAAAATCTGAAGCAGCATCCAAATATGTTGATTTGGAAATTCAGTGGGCAGACGGTCGAATTAACCATGTTCAGACGTTAATCAAGGATGGAGTCACTTACGGAAGTTTTTTCTCACTGGGTATTAAGGCAGGCCTAGTGTGGGGGATGGAAGATGATAATACCGCCGTACTGAAGAGCAGTCAGAAGCATATTGTTGTGCACTTGGGAAGCAGCATTGCCGAGGTTGATGGTCAAAAAGTAGATATGGGCAGAGAACCTGTGTGGTATATTAGTCACCTTTATGTACCTATAGGATTTCTTGCATCTGCTTTGGACGGGGAAGTGACTCATCAAGATATGAAAACGAACAAGGTAACCGTGACTGGATTGAGCAATTATACTGATACTTTTTATGGCAGCAACATGGGTTACACCTATGTCATTCGCACTGCAAAAGGAGATCTTGAGATTACGAATGCTTCTACTGGACAAAAGAGTTCGATTCCCTTAGGGATAAAGGACATGAATGTGAATACTCATGATCTTAAAATAAATTTTAAGAGGAGTCCCCAAAATCTACTTATTGTCATCATTGAACACACTAATCGAAAAACGGAAGACTACGATCTTTACACCTTGGTATTCAAAAATAAAGGTCTGATTCGCAAATCCATTGCTCACGGGGTAACGGGCCAGCAGGAAATTTTGAATTCAGATAGTACCATTCAACTCATCGATGACAACAGTATACGTATTATTGAAGATGAAAGTGGTAAAGTACTTGAAGTCCTTTCTCGTTGAATAGATATCTGATCCGATATTCATGAATTACATCCCTCACCAACTGATTTTAATACAAACATCTCAAAGAGCCGCTGATCAGAGTGATCAGCGGCTCTTGCATATTTCTTCCCGAATCTTTTCAAAACCAAAAATAGTTAGGCTAACTTTTGTAAATCTAAATACAGTGGTTTTAAATTTTTATAATGATATTAAACTAACAAGATAGCTTGACTTGTGAATGAATTATCAGTATAGTGTGAATCAGTTCACACTATACATTAAGGAGTAGTCTATGCCAAAAAATACTTTCTTTCGTTTAGACGAAGCAAGGCGCGAGGAAATATCGAATAGCGCAATGCATCTTTTTGTTGATAATCTTTACGAGGATATAACTATGAAGATGGTTTTGGATAGTTTGTCCATGCACCCCGGAACATTTTATCGGTATTTTGAAGACAAAGATGACCTTTATTGTCACTTAATACGTAATGTGACCCAGAAAAGAGCTGCATACTTCAGTAACAGTAATGAAGATTCCCTTTACAGCTATTTCCTTACTGGCTTATTTGGTAACGTTAATGGCATGGTGACCGAGCCACTGAATGAGTTGGAAATCAAACTGACTAAAACATTTTCATATATTCCTGAGGACATTTTGCTGAAAGTATATGTGAATGTCTTAAAGGGCGAGTCATTCCCCATGATCAAAGACATTTTACGCCGAATGAGGGTTGATGGATATCTCCGACCGGATGTTGACGACGACCTGATTTCTTTTATGTTTGAGTCAATGCAGCTTAATTTAATCTTGTTTTTTAGGGAATTCGATATTAAGGACTCTGAGCTGCAACATAAGATCAGCAAGTACTTTGCTGAATTTATGGGTCATGGGCTGCTTGAAGATCATAAATATTCTGAAATGGTTAGCGATCTCAAGGGGGAAAGAAAATGAAAACCTATAATGCATTTCCAGAACCAATTGGCGGCCATACTGTCGGTCGAACCCAGATGGATTTTGAGTACACGGCATCAGATTACTCCAAAAGAGAACTGACCGCTTTTGTGTACTATCCGTCTGACAGTAGCGAAGGTAAGACTACATCAACGTACATGTTTCCTGAAGTCTACGAGATGTTTAATGAGCAGCCACTTGTCACCGCGTTGAAGGATGTTTTCTCTATAGATATCAAGACCCAGTGTTACGACGACCTTGCTCTTTCCGGGAAGGAAAAGCGCTATCCAGTGTTATTCTATATTTGCGGCGGGGGCGGATCTCCAGAATGGGGTACAGTGCTTTGTACAGACTTGGCAAGCATGGGGTATGTTGTGGTAAGCATCGGCCATCAGAATAGCACGATGTATAAACGTAAAGATGGGCGCCTGTTTAATGTATCCAAGGATTTTTCGGATGTCATTACAGCGTTTGGTGAAGATCCGGAGATGCTGGCGTTGGCTGGTAAGATGGAGATGCGTCCTGACGATGAAACTGCCATTGAGATGTGCCGTAACGTGCTTGCACTACCGATACTTTCCAAGATAACAGAGTATAGTGAATCACAGGCAGAAGATGTAAGGTATGTAGCCGATTATCTTTACAAACTGGACTCTGGAGAGCTGAATTCCATCTTTAAGGGCAGATTACTGCTTGACATCGGCATGGGTATAGTCGGACATTCTTATGGAGGGCCTACGACGGCGATGGTTTGCCGGGATGACGACCGGTTCGCCTGCGGGATTGGCTTGGATAGCAGTGCGTTTGGACTTCTTGACAGCGATCTTAAGAAACCCTTCTTGTTCCTGTTTTGTGAACCTAACTATAATATGAATGCGGTTATTGGCGCTAACAATAGCATGGAAACCTATTATTTCTCAGTTGATCGTGTTGCACATTTGGATTACTGTGACATCGTGTTTACCAGTGTTAATAAGGAACACAGAGGCGAACGGGATGCTATGGAGATGCGAAATCTTGTTACAGACTATGCGAAGAACTTTTTTGATCATTACATACTGCAGAAGGCAACAAGTGTGGAAAGTCTGGCATACGATGGTGTGGAATTGATCAGGAAGACTAGCAACAAGTGACATAACCGAGAGACTACTGATTAATATATGTCAATTAATTTATATCAATGAGCTAGCCGTACAAACGCAGAGCCGATAACCCCTATTACGCGGTTATCGGCTCTCTGATATTGCAAATTAACTTCCTGGTTCAAATAATTGACGCTTATTCGGCCTTAGTCCCGCCAGTGTTTACTTGCTTCCAGGCTCCATCAACATGATATGACATTCCTTTTCGGCGGAAGGCTTGATCTCGACTCCTTTAGGCACAATATACATCTCGCCCTTGGAAATCTTCACTTGCCCATCACGAAAATCAATTATCATTTCCCCCTCGAGCACAAAAAATAACTTATCGGTCTCCTCATGAACATGCCACTCAAAATCTCCAGCAATCTTAACGATCTTAAATTGATAATCATTCATTTCACCAATGAGTTTCGGAGACCAAAGATCGTTTAATTTCGAAAATTCCTCATTTAATTTAATAGCTTGATAGTGCATCGTCATTCCTCCTGTGTATTAATCCTATATGTTCAGTATACTGATCTAAGCACTGGTATAACATGGATGCCTATTGAAATCAGGATGGATTATTGATGAACTTCAGACGATACTCCGTAGGAGAAATACCACATTGTTTCTTGAACACTCTGCTAAAATAAAAGGGGTCAGCAATGCCAACGCTCTCAGCAATCTGTTGTACAGACGCATCACTTGCCAATAACATTTGCTGTGCCATGTTTATACGATATTTCAATACATATTCTGCTGGCCCCATACCTGCATGTCTTCTAAACACGTAGGAAAGTCGATTTCGATTAACATTATTTTGTTCTGCAAGCGATGCGACAGTCAGACTTTGATCATAGTATTCTTGGATATAGGTAGAGACCCGTTCGAATAAAACATCTGATTCACAACTATTTTGCCTATGATCAACACATATTAAAGTCTCATTCAGTACATCGCGAAACAACATCTCGGTCTGAAACTTTGAAATACCTCCGTGCTGATTATACACATGCCAAAGACGCGTGATTAATTCGATCAGACGTGGGGACTGACCCGTTGATAATTCAAAATGCTGATGGGAAAAGCTTGTCTCTTCGAGGTCCGAACTACATATCCGGTATAAAACGAGGATATATTCCCAGTCCGTTCTATGAAACACGGTTTGATCCAGTTTCATTTTCGCGCCCCCATGTACAACTTTTCCTGGTGAAAAAATATAGGGTGTACCATCAAATTGAAATTGTATTTTTCCTGTAAGAGGAAATACAAATCCAGGAAAAGAATCGGTATAGTCAGCCTGGGGAACCCCTGGATTTCTAGCATATCGATATACGCCTTCAACTTGAAAAGGAATGTGTGCAAAATGCGCTGCTAACTGATTAACGTCTACTTTCACATTACGTACCTCATTTCAAAAGTGTTTGCCGGTCATTCTAAGATAAATCGTTATGCACCTTACTCCAACATTATTGATAACGATTATCACTGTCAACATATATAATGAAAAAGAAAGCTCTTTTTTACATATGGGCAATAGAATCCATCTTGTGTTAACATGTGCACTAACTAATCCAATTGTTTGCTTGAGAAGGGGAACCCATGTCAATTCGAATAAAAATGCTGCTGTCCTTCACGGGCATGCTTGTTATAAGTCTACTGTTCATCCTGCTTACGGCAAGTCTGTATACGATTGCGGCTACGGGGGATCTACAGAGTTTCCGTGATATATACAAGGTACATTATCAGATCAACCCCCTGACTGAGCAGGGAGAATCGATCTTTCAAGAAATGAAGTTCCTGGCCAAAAATGACCCCGACGACCTGCAGAACAAGGTTTTGCTGCGTGAATATGACATGAAGCTTCGAGCTGAGAAGTCAGGGCTCTACATCAGACGAGAGAATAGTCAGATCTTCGAATCACTGACCTTCAACCAGCCAGAACTGAAGCAAGCACTTCCTGCCTATGATCTTAACAATTATCAGATTCGGAGCACCTTCAATATTGGTGAGCGATTTTACGCGTATGCAAAATTTGATTTTCAATATTCAGACGGGGAACGGGGGAGTATCTTTGTCATTCGTGAGAGAAGTCCCTTTGCGGAGCTTACTCGCAAGTTGCTGCCTGTAATGTCATTCCTGCTTATTGGCGTCCTCATCATTGCAAATCTGCTCTTGTTCCGCTGGATCACGCGCAGCTTCATTAAACCATTGAATCAACTACGAAGTTCAGCCGAACATATTAAGGATGGCAATCTATCCTTTAAACTTCAGCTAAACTCCAATGACGAGGTTGGTCAACTCAGCGAAGCGTTTGAGAGCATGCGGAATCAATTACAGCTCTCTTATGCGTTACGTCAGCAGGACGAAGTGAACCGCAAAGAGCTTATCTCCAACATTTCGCATGATCTCCGTACGCCGATTACCAATATCAAAGGGTATATTGAGGGTATTCGTGACGGCGTGGCTAATACTCCGGAGAAAATGGAGAGTTACGTTAATATCATTCACTCCAAAGCAGTTAGCATGGATAAGCTGGTGGATGAACTGTTTTTGTATTCCAAGCTCGACTTGAACCAAGAGCCTTTCCTGTTCAAGTCAGTTGATCTCGCTGATTTCCTTGAAGATAGCATTGAAGAGCTGAGATATGATCTGGAGGATAAAGGTGTTGCCCTGGATTGGATTAACCAGGTGTCTGGTCCCGCCATGGCTGCTGTGGATCCGGAGAAGTTAAAACGTACCGTTGTTAATGTGGTGGATAATGCACTCAAATACATGGAGAATGAACATAAACGATTCGAGATTACACTTCAAGCTGATGAGAACTGGATTACGATGGCGTTTAAAGATAATGGCAGGGGAATACCTGAAGAGGCACTGCCTTATATATTTGAACGCTTCTATCGTGCAGAACAATCCCGGAATTCCTCAACGGGAGGAAGTGGGCTCGGGCTAGCAATTGCCCGCCAAATCATTGATGGACATGGGGGCTTTATCTGGGCAGAAAGCCAGCCCAATGATGGCACGAGTATATATATCAAGCTGAAACGGCTGAATGAAGAGAGGAACTAATGAGTAATGGCAAACATTTTGATCATTGAAGACGAAACAACGATTGCGGAACTGGAACGGGATTATTTTGAGCTCAACGGATTTTCCGTGGATCTCTGCCATACTGGAGATGAAGGTCTGAAGCAGGCACTGGAGGGGGACTATAATCTGATCATTGTTGATCTGATGCTTCCGGGACTTGACGGATTCGAATGTTGCAGGCGCATTCGCGAGGTAAAAGAGGTGCCCATCCTTGTTGTTTCCGCAAAAAAGGAAGAAATCGATAAGATCCGGACATTTAATCTGGGAGTGGATGATTTTATTACAAAACCGTTTAGCCCAAGTGAGTTGGTTGCACGAGCAAAGGCTCATTTGACCCGATACGAGAGACTACTTGGCAAAAACAAACCAGCTGAGCAGGATGAAATCCACATTCGCGGGCTTCACATTGATAAAGGATCACGGCGCGTTTTTGTTAATGGAGAAGAGGTGGCGATTACAACCAAGGAGTTCGAGTTACTTGTATTTCTTGCGAGTCATCCCAACCGTGTATTCAGCAAATCCGATCTGTTCGAGCGGATCTGGGGCATGGATTCCACCGGAGACATTGCAACGGTTACTGTCCATATTCGCAAACTGCGCGGCAAGCTGGAGACAGACCCCAAAAATCCGGAGTATATTGAAACCGTCTGGGGTGCAGGCTACCGGTTTACTGCATAAGTTTCGTGAAAATTTAGAGCCAGTTTATATTTTGTTAATAACTTTAGCCTTGGGAGTTTCTTTTTGTCCTCTATTCTATAGATACAGGCAATTACAACCTATAGAGGAGGAATTCAACCATGAATTCTACAACCCGCAAAATCGCTACATTTCTAACCATAACTGCATTAGGTACAGCAGTGTTCCCGTTAACTGCGAATCAAGTACATGCAGCTACATACGTTACTAACATTGCGGCAACAACCACACAGCTTAATCAACAACAGATTGAAGCTGCTATCAAGGATCTGAATAGCTTGGGGATCATGAACGGGTATGCAGATCAATCTATGGGTGAACATCGAGCAATTACCCGTGCGGAGTTAGCTTCATTGGTTTTCAAAACGTTTAATTTGGAGAGCAAGACGGGAGAAACCGTAGAATTGACGGATGTGAATCCGAATGCATGGTATGCGCCATATGCGTCAAAGCTTGTTGAACTTGGCATCATGCAGGCTAACGATGGACAATTCAATCCGCAAACTCAAGTGTCGGATGCTGAACTCGAACAGGTCGTATCCAAAGCGATGCAACGTGATGTAAAGTCCGTTCACCATTGGATGAGCGAGTTCTACTCCGAGAACGGTACAGCAACGCGCGGCGAAACAGCAGTGCTGTTGCAAACTGCACACCAAGCTATTCCTTCGGAGCAAGCTCAAATCAAGAGCGTTAGATCACTGAATGCCATTACGTTAATTGTAACTTTTGACAAGCCGCTGACAGCAGCGAATGAAGCTTTTGCCAAGGCACAAACGGACTTTGCGTTTAGTGGCGGGTTGACGTTAACCAATATGCCCCGTTTGAAAACAGGGTCAATCGCGACTTACATCGTTCCAACGTCCGTACAAGATGCTGGTGAAGTGTACAACCTGACTTACAAAGGCCAAGACGCTGGTTCCTTTGAAGGCAGTGGTACGAAAATAAACATGACAACGGTTAGTCAAGTAACGAATGATACATTCGAGATTAAAGCATTGCAAGTGAACAGTGTCGTGGATTATGGTTACATCATTTCGGCTTACAGTGGTGGTCGAGGAGCTAATGCATTTGTGCTGAATGATCAAGAGCAAGCAGGAGGCAAAACGTATCAGATCATCTCTTCCATGCAGGCAAGACAAGTTGTAATTACGCCAGAAGGTGGCGAGCCTATCGTTGCCAGATATGTTCCGTTCACGCAATCCACAGACGGTAAACAAGAACCGAAGTTCCGTTTGCCTGAGGGACAAACGCTGAAATCAGGTGTCACATATACGGTTTCTTCGGATTGGGCCAACATCGAAAATGCTTCATTTACGGCGAAATCGTTTGATCCACTAGTGGTTGCAAGTGCTCAAGCAGTGAGCGAAACCTCCATTGAAGTTACACTTGACCAGGACCCTGGGGATGAACTGTTCTCTGGTCGAAGTGTAACGTTAACTTCACCTAGCGGGGATGTTCTGACGGCCACTTATAAATATTCAAGTCGAAAAGGTGCGACGGGTGTATTTGACCTAACAAATGATGGGAAGTTGACTGCAGGTACTACGTATACAATAAATCCAGTTGGGGATTGGAGTATCGCTTCTTCGGTCACCTTGACACTGAAGTAAAGGAGGCAGTATGAGTAAAACGCTGATCATCGTTGTCCTGATAAGCAGTATGTTGATCGTTCAAGGTTGCGTGCCTGAAATGAGAAACGACTCTAACGAGGAGGTAAAGGCCATGACTTCAGCAGATGAACAGCTGTTCAAGGCAGTAGAGGACAGCGATACTGAACGCATCGAACAAATGATTCAAGCAGGTGCCAATATCAATGCTCAAGATCAGAGTGGACGAACCGCTACAATGATTGCAACTTACAATAATGATCCAACATCGGCTAAAGTGTTAATTGAAGCGGGGGCAGATGTGAATATACAGGACGATATGCAAAATACCCCGTTTCTGTATGCTGGCGCTGAAGGATACTTGGATATTTTGAAGCTGACAATCGAGGCGGGAGCGGACCCAGCGATAACGAATCGATATGGAGGGACAGCACTTATTCCAGCTTCGGAGCATGGATATGTGGATGTAGTGCAAGAACTACTGACTCAAACTTCGGTGGATGTGGACCATGTGAATCAATTGGGATGGACAGCACTACTCGAAGCGATCATTCTTAACGATGGCAATGCTCGGCAGCAGGAGACGATACAATTACTCATTGATCATGGAGCAGACGTGAACATACCGGATCGTGATGGCGTATCACCGCTCAGTCATGCGAAGAATAATGGTTTTAAAGAAATTGAAGACATTTTGGTACAAGCTGGTGCGAAATAAAACCCTTTTAGGGTGAATAAATTAACAAACATGTTGAGATATATGTAAAAATGGTTTTCATGGAGCGCCTGATTCCTTCTATGCTGAAGGGCAGGCGCTTCATTCAATCCATCTTACGTGTATGAAACTGGCTTAGTCTTAACATGACATGATTAGATACGAGAACGAGGATCTTAAAAATTGAATATCTCTGCTTTGAAGTTTGCTATAGTGTACCACTATACTTCCAGATAAAATGGAAATACCAACCATGTAAGCGTTATCTATTATTGCGCTGCTTATACATGTTGGAATCATTCATGGAGGTGTATGATGAAGAGGAAGTCTTGGTATACTTTGGCGGTAACTGGTGTCATCTCTTTGTTTTTTTCGGTAAGCGCTTTCGCTGGTTATGTTTTCTGGGAACCTCTAACCTATTTTAACGCAAGTACGTGGCAAAAAGCGGATGGGTATTCCAATGGGAACATGTTTAACTGTACGTGGAGGGCTAACAATGTTAATTTTACAAGTGACGGCAAGCTTAAGCTTGGTTTGACCAGCTCTGCACAGAACAAGTTTGATTGCGGAGAGTATCGTACCACGAATACGTATGGGTACGGCTTGTATGAAGTCAGTATGAAACCTGCCAAGAACACAGGTGTAGTTTCCTCATTTTTCACATACACAGGCCCTGCACATGGCACCCAATGGGATGAGATTGATATCGAATTTTTAGGAAAAGACACAACCAAAGTGCAGTTTAATTATTATACCAATGGGGTTGGTAATCATGAGAAGATTATCAATCTAGGGTTTGATGCATCCCAGGGCTTCCATACGTACGCATTTGACTGGCAGCCGGGACATATCAAATGGTATGTTGATGGTGTATTGAAACATACGGCAACCAGCAATATTCCTAAAACACCCGGAAAAATCATGATGAACCTGTGGAATGGAACAGGAGTAGATAGCTGGCTCGGTCCTTACAACGGGGCCAATCCGCTCTATGCAGAGTACGATTGGGTCAAATATACGAGTAATTAAGCAGACTGAAGCAGCCGTTAGCGGCTGCTTTTTTCTATATTCTGGCATTGTATTTATTCAATATATGTATTCAATATCCAATATCCTAAATTAATGCAATAAATGTTGCAATATTAGTATGGGCATAAATATCAAAAATTCATTATGATTAACCTGTAAGCAACATTACATAGACTGGGGGAACGAAGTTGGACACAAGTAAAAAGAGACGAGTAGGCAGTTTGGTCATGATCGGTGTATTGGCTCTATCTGCAGCCCTGAGTGGGTGTAGTAACGGGAGCGACAAGAAAACAGAATCGAGTACAGCAGCGACAACGTTGGAGCTCAAAGATGGAAAGTATGATCCACCAGTATCCATTACGTATTTACGACCATGGGGTCCAGACGTGAAGTTTAAGTCAGGCGAGGATCAGGATAATAATGTCCATACAAAATGGGCCAAGGAGAAACTCGGAATTGAGTTGAAAAACCAGTGGATATCTCCTTCTACCAATAATGCATTTGAGACGAAACTGCGCCTGTCACTGGCTTCCAATGCAGACATGCCAGACATTATTTCATATCGCGGCGAATTCAATCTGGTGCGTGAATTGATTGAGTCCGGAAAATTTGTTGATGCGGGCGAGTTGTTTGACAAATATGCCAGCGACACATGGAAAGCAGCCGTAAACGAAGATCCTTCCGTATGGTATCCATACATGCAAGATGGCAAAAAGATCGGTATTCCGATTCTGGACTATTCCTATAATGGTGATCCTGTCATGTGGATCCGTGAAGACTGGATGAAGAAATTCAATCTGGAAGCACCTAAAACGATAGATGATCTTGAAGTCATTATGGAAACGTTTACGAATCAAGATCCGGATGGCAATGGGAAGCAGGACACTTACGGACTCACCATTGGCTTCAAGAACTGGCTGAACACATGGATGTCTGAAGCTGGGTGGGTATTTGGCGCTTATGGTACAATGCCAAACCAATGGAATCTGACGGCAGACGGAAAACTTGAATACGGTTCCGTTACACCTGGTGCAAAACAGGCTTTGGCCAAATTACAGAGCTGGATGAGCAAAGGGTATATCCCGGAAGAAGCCGGCGTGTATGATGAGACAAAAGCAGCTGAAGAATTTACTGCCGGAAAAGCAGGTATTGTGGTTGGTCCTCACTGGATGCCATCCTGGCCGCTGGAGGATGTGAAGAAAAACAATCCGGAGGCTGAATACAAGGCGTATCCAATTCCTTCTGGTCCAAATGGTCAAGCAGGAAGACATGGTACGTCAAACGGAAATGGCGTAGTTCTAATTAACAAAGACATGAAAAATCCGGAAGCCTTTTTCACCTATCAGAACTATCTCTTTGATCACTATGCAAATCCTAAAGAGGGCGATGAGTTTGAGCATGGATTTGCGGAAGGATACGATTGGGTTATGGTAGATGGGAAACCATCAACCGATGCAAGTCTTACGGGGGGTTATGCTCCCGAGAAGTACACGTTGACTTTTGATGGAGCGCGTATTCCCAATCTAAGTATGACAACACTTGCCAAGCTGGCAAGTGGTGAAGAAGCAACTACACCATTTGAGAAAAAAATCAAATCAGGTGTACCAGTACCTATGCTTGATGCAGCCAAGATTGTTTTGGATCAAAAAGATATCGTGTTCAATCAAATGTTTACCGGTGCACCTTCAATGACGATGCAGATGAACAATGACATTTTGACAAAGATGGAGAAAGACACCTTCTCTCAAATTGTGTATGGCAAAACCTCTGTGGACGCGTTCGACTCATTTGTTGAGAAGTGGAAGTCTTCAGGTGGAGATCAGATTACGAAAGAAGTTAACGAGTGGTATGATTCCGTGAAAAGCGGAAAATAGGATGACGCAGGGCTGGCTGAATTGAATCATCGCGGCCACATAAGCACCAAAAAGGCATTGCAGGAGAAGATCTCCGGCAATGCCTTTTTGTATTTGATATGGAGTAGGGGAAACCAGAGAAATACCAGAACGTCAAGTCTAGTCTGTGTGCTTTCTTAAACCGGCAGATTTTCCCGATATTCTTGCGGTGTAAGATCATAAAATTTCTTGAAAACTCGGATGAAATATGCGGTATTGTTGTAACCGACAAGTTCTGCAATCTCAAACACTTTGGCGGTTGATGTTCGCAAATGATAGGCTGCTTTCTCCATTCTTAACCGGTACACATAGGCAGTAAGTGCTTCACCTGTCTCCGCCTTGTATACCTTGGACAAGTAGACTGGGTGCAGATGCACATGGTCGGCAATTGCAGGCAGTGATACATCTCCAGCCAGATGAAGGTCGACAAAACTTTTGACGCTGCGCACAATGGTGCTGTGATTGTCTCTAAGCTCTTGTTCAGCATCATCTCGTATGTAATGAAGTGTACGCACAGACCAGTCCTGTAGCTGCTGCGCAGTGGAATAGCTGGGAGCTTGAAAGTAACGATAGGACTCTGCTGGTATCAAAGAAGAGATTTGTTTGCCATTTTTATGAATGATGTACGCAAACGCGCCCGCAATAGCAAAATACACCTCAAAAGTTGACTCAGCAATATCATGATGTTCATTGGAATGCAGCAGTTCCTCAAAAATGTGCTCGATTTTCTGTTCCACATCCTCAAAGCGACCAGCTTCGAGCAGGCTAATCAACGTTGGTGGCTGATACAGCGACCTGATCGTATGTAGAGGGTTGGCATCCGTTTCATCGGAAGCGGTGACAAACAAACCTTGCACCTGACCCATCCGTTTACGCATGGACATAACCGTTCGCTCATAGAGTTCTCCAATTTCGTGGGGAAACTTGCCCCAACTGGAGACGGAAATGGAGATTGCACCTTTCAGGTATAACTGAACATTGGTTTGAATCTGGGCAGCATACTGCTCAAGCAATGTCTGAGGCGTCTCACTCCTGCTATAACTCATCGTTGTGGAATGTTTCATGCTTACCAGAACAACAATGTAATCATGAACGTCACGTGTATGCCAGATATGAAAATGATTATGCATCACTTCACTTATGATATTACATATCGCATATTCCATTAGGGCCAGGTCGCCGTGTGCCATATCGGATAGATGTTTCTCCATACGAATAATCAGCATGCCGAGATCTTCTCCTACGGAGTAGGGAAGCTCCAGCAGATCAAGCTTGTCTGCCAGCGTCTTCTGATCATAGACTTTTCCAGTCAGCAACTCATGCAGCATCGTGGATTGAAGCAATGGCAGATGATCCTGAAAGGCGTGTAAGGCTCTTTGATGAGATGCTGCGGTTTCCCACTTTTCTTTAATTCGATGAACAAGACGTTGCACGGATTCGATCAGATCTTCATCACTAACGGGTTTCAGCAAGTAATCAAAGCTTTCCTGCGCAATGGCCTGTTTCGCATATTCAAAGTCGGCGTGACCTGATAACAGAATTGTCTGCACATGAGGCCACTTTTCATGAATCGCTGTAATCAGTGCAATACCTGACATTTCGGGCATACGTATATCCGTAATTACAATGTCAATGTCGTGGTTGTCCATAATTTCCAGCGCTACTGCACCGGATAAGGCTTCATGAACTGTACCGATCCCGCAGCTTTCCCACGGAATGGTCTCTGCCAGCGTTTCCACGACGGAACGTTCATCGTCAACTAATAATATTTGCAGCATGGGTCGTTCACCTACTTGTCTGTATTGTCGTGCCACGTGATGTTAACTTTAATCCCACCCATTGAAGAATGATCATAAGATAGTCCAGATCCTTCACCGTACAGAAAAGATAAACGCTGATGGACATTCCATGTACCACATCCCATATTCTCATCCAGCGGTTTAAGAAGATTATCTCTCAGATGATCAAGTTGTTTCTCAGACATGCCAAGCCCGCTGTCCTCCACGATAATTGTGTACACATCATCCTCGCAGTCCGCATAGATTTTAATCTCACCATCTACCGATTTGGGCTCCAGACCATGAATAATAGCGTTCTCAATAATAGGCTGGAGGGTTAGTCTGGGAACTGTTTTATCTAAAATATCATGGGGCACGTCGATTGTAAAATGCATTCGTTCCAGACGAAGTGACTGGATTTCCAAATAATTTTTGACCATTGTCAGCTCTTCACGAAGCGTGGCTTGATCCTTTTCGGACCTGGTTATGTATCGGTAATACTCCCCCAGATTCAGTGCCATGGCTACCACGGCCTTTTCATTTTTCATTCGGGCCATGTTCTTGATATAGAACAGACAGTTATATAGAAAATGCGGATTAATCTGCGATTGCAACTGTTTGAGCGTGGCTTCCCGACTTCTTAATTTCTCCTCATATACATTCTCGATTAATTCTTGAATTCGTTGAGCCATGATGTTGAAACGTGCAAATAACAGGCTGAACTCATTGCGTGCAGAATGATGAAGCCGAACGGAAAAGTCCCCGGTGGACAAGCGATTTGTCCCCTTAACCAACTGTAAAAGTGGAAGCTGCACACTTCGGTAGAGTGTATATAATACAACAACACTCATCACGATCAGAACGGCAATTGAAGCGTAAAAGAGATTCCGGCTGCTCGTAATCGGTTTCAAAATTTGCTGCATAGGCACATAGTCAACATAATACCAGCCGAGGCTCTTGGATTGAATATAAGAGACGTAATATTCCGTTTTGTTCAACGTTGTACTGAATCCACCGCTGGCCTGCAGTTTTGCTTCTTTCAGGGAAGGCAGGATTGCGTTCAAGGTTTCCTTTCCAGAACTATTGCTAATTAATCCATAATCGGGATGGAACATGAACGGGTCACCTTTATTATTTAACTTGTTTTGATTAAGAAGTGCAGTTAAGTGATGAACTGGAAAACTGATTTTGGTAATCAATCTGGCTTTGCCAGGTCTCGCCATCGCTGTCGTTGGATCGGTGGTGTACCAGATAAACTGATTGTCGGCATAGGTCCAGGATTGCGAGAGAGGCTCCTTAAATTCATCATCCCTGTACGGAATGTAAGCATAATAATCCGTTGATATCACTTTTTGCATCCTTGGGAAGTATAGTGTGATGGTCGAATGCCATTTGCTTGCTGCGTTGTACAGATTCATTTTCTCCAGAATGGCGCTTCCAACTTTCACACGTTCATAGGGAATGTCCTTGTAGTCGGGACGTTGATATTCCTGAATACTCGAATCTTGCCCAATAGACATCCCATACAATGACAGTTGGTAAATATTGGATTCTACTGAATCAGCAAATGTTGAGAGATGATTCATCGTATTGTTTTGAATCTCGTGTTCGATAACACGCACGCTTTCCCGGTTCGAGTATGTATAGAGAAACAGCACCAGAATAAGCAGCATCACAAACAACAGTGTAATTTTGGTAAAGACATTCAAGCGTGTGAACAAAGTCCAACCTCCTTAATCTTATTAAAATATTGATATCGTTGTTGCAATATTAGGATATAGATCACAAATTTCCATTGCTATAATTTTAATATACAAGTTCACGATGACTTGTAAAATACAAAATTTAGAACATGGGGGATGCAGGAGTGAAGGAACATACGTTAGAAACGCCGCATAAACGGCGCTCCACCAGGGTTAAACAGCGCTGGAATATGCAACGGAACTGGACCTTGCATATGATGCTCATTCCAGCTGTATTGCTGGCACTGGTGTTTCAGTACATACCGATGGGCGGCATTGTAATTGCTTTTCAGGATTTCAAACCATACTTGGGATTTTCTGAATCCAAATGGGTGGGTTGGGACAATTTCCGATATTTATTCTTATATCCGGACGTAGGTCAGGTGATCTGGAATACGCTGGTCATTGCATTTTTCAAAATCATCGCAGGACTATTCGCTCCATTCCTGTTTGCCATTTTGCTCAATGAAGTACGCTTGACGGCATTCAAGAGAGTAAGTCAAACGCTTGTGTATCTACCGCATTTCCTATCATGGGTTATTCTCGGTGGTATTCTGCTCGATATCCTGTCTCCTCAGGGCGGCATGGTCAACCAGCTTGTCGTAGCCTTTGGAGGAGAACCGATCTTCTTCCTGGGAGACGGTACATGGTTCCGGATAACGCTGATCCTCAGTGATGTGTGGAAAGAATTTGGTTTTGGTACGATCGTATTTCTGGCTTCTCTCTCAGGAATTAATCCTGCGCTCTACGAGGCTGCCGAGGTGGATGGGGCCAACCGATTTAAACAGACGCTGCACATTACGATTCCGGCATTAATGCCGATTACAATCGTACTGATGACACTCTCTATCGGCAATATCCTGAACGCCGGTTTTGATCAGGTGTTCAACTTGTACAATCCGCTTGTGTATGACAAAGGCGACATCATTGACACCTTTGTATATCGACTCGGGATTCTGAACGGGAAGATGAGTTTTGCCACAGCAGTAGGGTTGTTCAAATCTGTGGTTGCTACCATTTTGATTGTTATATCTTACAGAATGGCTTACAAACTAGCTAATTATCGAGTTTTCTAGAGAGGAGAAAAGGGCTTGTATTATAAAACAAAAGGATACCGCATATTCAGCATCGCTAACTATACTTTTCTTGGGATATTATCGATACTCTGCATTTTACCAATTATTCATATATTGGCTGTTTCATTCAGCAGTATGGCGCCAGCATCATCAAACCTGGTTACCTTCTGGCCCATCGGGTTCACAACGGACGCATATGTGAAAACATTCGGGAATTCAAACTTCATCAACTCCTTGATCGTATCACTTAAACGGACTGTAATTGCGACGATCATTGGTATGGTCATCATGCTCTTAACCGCATTTCCGTTGTCGAAGGAAGATATCAGTTTTAAAGGTCGCTCCTTATATACGTGGTTTTTCGTATTTACCATTTTGTTCAGCGGAGGTTTGATTCCAAGTTACATTCTGATCCAGAAGCTTGGCTTGATGAATACAATCTGGGCGCTTATTCTGCCTGGCGCACTGTCCGTGTGGAACGTTATTCTCATGATGAACTTCTTCCGCGGTCTGCCCAAAGAACTTGAGGAAGCAGCTTATTTGGATGGAGCAGGTCATATCAAAACGTTGATTCTGGTCTACGTACCGCTTTCACTTCCAGCTATCGCAACCTTGTCCTTATTTACGATGGTATATCAGTGGAACTCCTGGTTCGACGGCATGATCTATATGTCTGATATTAAAAATTATCCACTTGCTTCTCTATTACAGACCATTATTGTTCAGCAAGATCTCAGTAAAATCAACGTCGATCCTTCCATGTTGGAGAATATCTCGCAGCGAACCGTACGCGCAGCACAGATCTTTATCGGCGCGCTTCCGATCCTGATGGTATACCCGTTTTTACAACGTTTCTTCGTTAAGGGGATCGTTATTGGAGCAGTTAAGGAATAGGCTATGCAAATGCAAGGATAACTGAGCTGAGGGAGGAAGAAGGATGAGAAAAGGACTGGCATGTATGGTGGCATGGAGTTTAATGGCTTCTCTCGTTTATCCAGCAACTGCTGGAGCAGAAAGTGTACAGGGTCAAGCGGAGGTGGGAAATGTGCAGGCGAAAAGCCTGCACTTCTCTGTTCCCTATACAGACCTGACGGGGCATTGGTCACAATCTGCAGTTACACGTTTGCAAGACTTGAATTTATTGAAAGGTTATACGGACGGTACGTTCAAGCCCAGTCAGGTCATTAGCCGAGCTGAATTCGTCATGATTCTGGATCGGGCCTTTGGTTTCACCGGTAATGCGGCGACTGGTTCATATGCGGATATGACTTCAGACGATTGGTACTATGACGTGATGGTACGAGCGAATGGTTCTGGCATCATCGAAGGGACAGACCGTGAACATCTGTCACCACAACAACCGATTACACGCCAAGATGCAGCGGTTATGGTAGATCGAGCTTTTCAACTTTCAGCCGCTGCAAATGAAGATAGTGAACAATTGAAATTTCAGGATGCAGATGATATTTCTAGTTATGCAAAGAAAGCGCTTACCTTTCTGGTGAACGAAAATATTCTTAAAGGTTTCCAAGGCAAATTAAATCCCAAAGCCCCGATTACACGAGCGGAGACGGCAGAGTTACTGTCAGCGATGATTACAGATGTAAAAAGCACTCCTGGAACATATGAGTCCCGGGTAGATGGCAACTTGATTATTAAATCAACGGATATCACGTTAAAAAATATGGTTGTTAATGGAAATCTGCTGCTGGCAGAAGGCATTGGCGAGGGATCTGTTGTTCTTCAGGGCGTAACTGTCACAGGAAGTGTCATCATTAAAGGTGGAGGCAGTCATTCCATCAACATTAACAACTCCAAGCTGAAGCGAGTAGTCGTTGACAAACGTGGGGAACCCGTCAGAATCTCCATTACGGAAGAAAGTAACATTCAGGAGATGCATGTAAAGCAGAAATCCATTCTGGAGATCTCTTCAAACAGCCTGATTGATTCCATGAATATTCATGCAGAAGCGAGTCAGACTCGAATGGATACCAAAGGTACGATCCAAAAATTGAGTGTAGATGCCGATGATGTTGTGATCAACGGAGAGAAAGTAAAACAAGGATTGCGCACATCCATGGTGGGTGAAGCCCAACCACCTGCTTCATCGCAGCCTGGTGGTTCAACAAATGTGACAAGTACACCCACACCATCTTCTCCAGACGGGCAATCACCGTCTACACCATCAACACCAAGCAATCCTGCGGGCGAAAAACCGGTTCCAGCAACAACGATTCCGCATGATCAATGGGAGCTGGTCTGGAATGATGAGTTTAACGGGCCTTCGATTGATGCTTCCAAATGGACCGTGCAGGATACAGGACTCGTTTATAACAATGAAATGCAATATTATAGCCCCGATAACACTCGCATTACAAAAGATCAGAATCGAAGCGTGTTGCAGATTGAAGCAAAAAAGGGTCCGAAAAACGGTAAAGATTACAGCTCTGGCAAACTGATCTCCATGGGAAAAGGCGACTGGACCTACGGTAAAGTAGTTGTACGTGCGAAGCTTCCTATTGAAAAAGGCATGTGGCCTGCCATATGGATGATGCCAACAGATGAAGCACATTATGGTGGATGGCCTGCCTCTGGAGAAATCGATATTATGGAGCTAATTGGTGGCAAAGAGAGTAATAACAAGGTATATAGCACATTGCATTATGACAGTGTGAAGCCTGACGGCTCCCATGGACATGATCAGGGAAGTCTTACTCTTCCGAAGGGAGAAACTTTCGCTGACGATTATCACGATTTCCAGGTGGAATGGTTGCCGGGTATGATTCGTTTCTATGTGGATGGAAAGCTGCATCATGAAGTGACCAACTGGCAAACGAAGGCCGCCGGCCAACCCGAGTATTATACGTTCCCTGCACCATTTGATCGTCCATTCTATCTGATTCTGAATCTGGCAGTTGGAGGAGACTGGCCGGGGGCACCTGAAAGCAACTTCACTTCCGAAAAGATGAATGTTGATTTTGTGCGAGTATATTCTTACAAAAATCTAGACACATGGCCTGATGTAACAACAAATCCCATCGAGCCTGTGCAACAGCGTGACCCACAAGCCGATGGCAATCAAATATACAATGAACGTTTTGCGGAAGGGTCTGAAGACAATGGAGTGCCTCTTCAGTGGAAATTCATCACAAATGCTGATGGAGCTGGCAGTGTCAAAGTTGTAACGGATGAGCAGAAAGGGAAAGCAGCAGAAGTTACCATTGATGCATCGGGTACTGAAAACTACTCGGTTCAACTCACTCAGATGCCGATGTACATCAAGAAAAACAAAAAGTACAAGATACAATTTGATGCGAAAGCATCTGCTAACCGTACGATCATGTCCAAACTGAACCAATTCGAAAAAAGTTGGACCAATTATTCGGGTGATAACACCTTTGCACTCACGACAGATTGGCAATCCTATGACTATACCTTCAATATGCGGGATGGCACGGATAACAATGCCAGATTCGAATTTAATCTGGGGTTGGATGATACAACCGTTTGGTTTGCCAATGTCAGGCTGATCGAGGTGGGTGAAGCTGATCCGTTAACTGTCGAACGAAACGCGCTACCTGATGGCAACTTTATTTACAATGGCACATTCGATCAAGGCAAGGAGCGTCTGGGATTCTGGTCAAGCAGCATTCAGGACAGTGCGGCAGCCAATATAAGTGTAAATAACTTTTCGAAATTCCCAATTATGGAGCGTCAGCTGGTTGTTGATGTTACTCAAACGAATAATGACCCACAACAAGTTTCGGTGAACCAACCGGATTTGAAACTGGAAGCGAATACAACGTATGGTTTCTCCTTAGATGCCAAGGCAGACACACCGCGAAGTATCGACATTGATGTTGTCAGCAGTAATGGGCATACGGTACAGGTTCATCAAGGACAAAACCTCTCCTTGAACCAAGAAATGAAAACATACACCGGAGAAATCATCATTGGAGATGGAGCATCAATCGCACAATCCGAGCTAAAACTGTTATTCGGCAGTTCTAAAGGTAAGGTATATGTGGACAATGTTCGTCTGACGAAACGCGGCAAACCTCTGTCAGTGAATGGCTACGCACATGTTCCTGCAACCGAAGCCTGGATGATGCAGGGCTTACAACTGGAGGACTCCGTAGAAGGAGGAAAACATGTCAGTTACATGGATCAGGGAGATCTGCTGCAATATAAAATCGATGTAGCTCACGACGGAGTATATGTTCTGTCTGCCCGAATGGCCAGTGGAAAAAGTGATTCCAAGGTTCAGTTCAGCATTCAGGATGAACAAGGTACAACCGTTGCACAATCAGACCTGAGTCTCGGAGACACGGGTGGATGGCAAGCATATAAAACGGTGTATTTTCCAGGGGTCAACTTGACAGCAGGCAAACCCTATTATGTGAATTTTGAAGGAGCAGATTATAATACACGTTGGGTGGATATTTCACAAAACAAAATTCAGAACAGTGAGCTAACAGCTGATCTGAATCATTGGGAGCTAACTCCTAATGATCTGACAGCCTCACATGACGAGGGTGAAGGATTAATGGTTAAATTGCCTGGTACAAGTGAACATTGGTGGGATGCTTTGTTGCAACAAGGTCAGATCAAACTGGATGCAAACAAAACGTACCGACTTACCTTCGAGGGATCTGCTTCCAGTCCTAAATCCATGCAAGCGGTTCTTTCTCAGAATGCAGGGGATTTTGTGAAGTATTTTGAAGAAGAAGTGGAATTAACCGCAGATCAAAAGTCGTATAGTTATACCTTCACCATGGGAGATACCTCAGATTCGGCAGCTATGCTTGCATTTGGATTAGGATATCCGCTTTCTACAGGTGAACACTCGATTCACATCAATAACGTCCAATTATATGAAGTTAATCCGAATGCAGATCAAGGAGGGCAGCCTGCTCATGTTAATCTTATTCCTAATGGAGACTTCTCCAAAGGTAAGGAAGGTTGGTTTACCCATGCGGACGGTAATGCAGCGGACCTTGAGATGCAAGTTAGCAATCAACAGCTTCAAGCCAAGATTGGTCATGCAGGACAGCATCCATGGGATCGTCAAGTCATCAATGAAGGATTCGGCATACAGCAAGGTTTTAAATATAAATTAACGTTTAAAGCCAAAGCGGAGAAGTCCAGGAAATTGGGTTTGGGGATTGGATGGGTCGATGCAGCTGCCAACTATGAATGGCATGGGTTCTTTGGGGCACGAGTTGATTTGACCCCAGAAGAACAGGAGTTCACGTTTACATTTGATGCAACAGAAGACAGCTATGCGAATACTCGAATTTCATTTGATCTGGGTAACATTGATGGTGAGCAAGATGGCAACACAACCGTCTCATTATCCGAGGTCAGCTTGATTAATCTGGGTCCTGCCAATTAGCTTTTGAATTCTCTATAATTTGTCTTATATGCTTGCCTAATTCTCTTATTACCTATACAAGCAGAATAAAGTTGTTCAGGAATGACATCATAAAGAAGTAGTATACATCTCAGTTTCCAGAGGAGGATATCTTGTATGGCTGACCAGAAGAAAAGAAAAGAAGCTGCCTGGAAGTCACGAAAGCAAGAACAGCATCCCCATGGCAAAATCAAATCGCTAAAAAAATTATCCAGCGAATATGAAGAGAAACCTACTACGAATTAAGCAAGAGACTGTCAGTGAACATTGCTGGCAGTCTTTTCTTCATATATCGCAGACATTGAGCGATACGTACTTACTCTATCCTAAAAACGAATGAACAAAAGAGATAATGTCTGTATAGTTCGTAAATAACTGTGAACAAATCGTTAATTCATTGACATTGCATGTAATTTTAATTAGAATACGAAATGGACTTCAGGTTGAAAACAGATATGAGTATCTTTATGTTTAGTTTAGAGCTTAGCTGTTGAATCTTTAAATCCTAACAACGAATATAGGAGCGCGAATATTACAATCCTATATGAAGATTAGGATTTTTTGTTTTTAGCTTTGGAGTATAATTTGAAAGTTGGAGGCTGGCTTTACCATGGACAAATGGTTCAAACTTAAAGAACGAGGCACGACTATCCCCACAGAAATTATTGCAGGGGTTACAACATTTTTCACAATGGTATACATAGTTATCGTAAACCCAGGAATACTCAGCAGCACAGGCATGGACTTTAACGGAGTATTCATAGCAACGGTACTTGCAAGTATTGTGGGAACTCTGATTATGGGAATATGGTCCAATTATCCAATCGTCATTGCGCCGGGTATGGGCCTGAATGCATTCTTTGCCTATAGCGTAGTTGCCGGGTATGGCGTATCTTGGCAGGTTGCATTGGGAGCCGTATTTATAGCAGGGATTTTGTTTATTATTTTATCACTGACTTCATTCCGTTACATGTTGCTAGATGCAATTCCTGCTAGCTTAAAACATGCCATAACCGCAGGGATCGGATTGTTTATTACAACGGTAGGTTTGCAAAATGCCGGGATTATTGCCGATTCAGAATCGAATTTGATTACGATCGGAAACTTGGCTGAGCCAATGGCTTATCTGACCATTATCGGATTGATTATTACCGTTGTGCTGATGGCTTATAATGTGAAAGGTTACCTGTTCATCGGAATGGTGGTAACAGCGATACTTGCCTGGATCATGGGACTATTCCAAATGCCGGAATCGATTGTATCCATGCCGCAAGGCCTCGCGTCAACGGCTTTGCAACTGGATCTGGCAGGTGTATTCTCGAATGGTTTATATACAATCATATTTACCTTCTTGTTGATCACGCTGTTTGATACGACAGGCACGATGCTCGGCGTTGCTGAACAAGCAGGATTGCTTAAGGATGGTAAATTCCCACGCTCGCGTGGCGCATTATTGGCAGATGCCGTAGGAACAACCTCAGGTGCTTTGCTCGGAACAAGTCCAACATCGGCTTACATCGAATCCAGCACAGGGGTAGCTGCAGGAGGAAGAACGGGACTGACAGCGGTAACGGTAAGTGTGCTGCTTGCGCTGACCTTGTTCTTCACACCAATCGTAAGTGTAATATCAAGCATTCCGGCGATTACTTCTCCGGCACTGATTATTGTTGGATACTTTATGATTAACGTTATCAGCAAAATCAAATGGGATGATCTCGAAGAAGCATTTCCTGCCTTCCTGATTATCATTCTTACTCCATTGACGCATAGTATTGCAACAGGCATCGGCGTAGGTTTCATCTTTTATCCGGTACTCAAGCTGCTTCGTGGAAAAGGTAAAGATGTTCATCCAATCTTCTACATTTTTGCGGTATTGTTCTTCATTCAGCTTGTGTTCCTGGACCACTAAAACTGTCTTATCCTATGGAGAACTGCTCTCAACAAGCAGCTCTCTTTTTTTATGTAGTTCATACTCCGTTCATATTCCCGTCACGAAGGGGACATCTTCCATGGTTACACTATACCTATGTCGCAAGAGCGGCTCTACAGATATAAACGACAGGAGAAGATGGAAATGGCAGAAGCAGTGGATGTAACAACAACGGGGACTAAGGGCCGTAAAAAACGGTACTTATGGTTGAAAATAATAGGTGGTATTGTCGGCGCGCTGGTGCTGTTCATGGGCATCACGTTTGTCGTTCATACGATAAGTAATGGGGCCGAGAAAAAGAAAATCGAATCGTACGGCCAACATGTCAATGTTGATGGGAAGAATATGAATGTATCCATTCAAGGTAGCGGCGAACAAACCATCGTGTTACTTCCCGGACAAGGAACACCGTCACCAGTACTTGATTTCAAATTGTTAATCGATGAATTAACTTCCGATTACAAAGTTGTGGCGATTGAGCCTTTCGGTTATGGGTTAAGTGACCAAACCGAAACGGAGAGAACCACCGAGAATATTGTTAGTGAAATTCATGAAGCTGTACAGCAGCTCGGTATAGATCGTTATATTCTGATGGGGCATTCCATCACGGGACTGTACGCGGCGACTTATGTGAACACGTATCCGGATGAAGTCTCTGCTTTTGTCGGGATCGATAGCAGTGTTCCGAATCAACCTGGCATGGATGTTAAATTACCTTTGAACTTAATGAAATTCTTTCAAAAATCAGGCTTAATGAGAGTACTCAATAAAGTGAGTGGTGATTCATATGCATCACTTGACTATGATGAACATACCAAAGAACAGATGAAGTTGATTTCGAATCAAGTCTCAACAAATCCGACATTAGTAAATGAGCTTAAACATCTGGGTTCCAATTTCAAAAATGGAGAAAAACTCACGTATCCTAGTGATCTGCCAGTGCTTCTCTTTGTTCAATCCAATAACGAGAAAAACCCGCAGTGGATTCCGTTACATGAAGCACAAGCCAAACAATCCGCGCAGGGCAAAATGATCCCAATGGAAGGTTCACATTACCTGCATCATACGAAATACAAAGAAATTGCCGAGGAATTCAAATCTTACATGAAACAAATCCAATAGCATGATTGATTAATAAACTGCGGTACCGAATCTGGTGCCGTGGTTTTTTTGTTATCAGGAGAGGCTAAAATAAAAACTTGACCTTAGGTCAGACCTAAGGTTTATGCTTGTAATATGAAAAACAGCAAAGGTGGTGAATTGGTTGAGTGATGAAATTACGATTAGTGAGCTGGCAAAGCTGATGAAAGTCTCTGTACATCAAATTCGATACTTCGAAGAAAAAGGGGTGTTGGCCCCTGCTTATATTGCAGAAAACCAATACAGGATGTATGGGGTAGATGAAATTTACCGTCTATCTCATATTTTGTTGCTTCGCAAAATGGGACTGTCTGTTCAAATGATCAAGGAATGTTTGAGTAATCTGACAACCGTTCAAATCACATCATTATTTCGCCAAGCGTTGGCAGACACGGAAGCAGCCATCACTCAGCTTCAGCAAACAAAGCACCTTATCAGCAAGTTGTTGCATGAGCAAGAGCATATTCCGCTTGAGGATCAAGTGACTTATTATATTGATACTCGTGAGGAGATTCACTTATCCCTGTGGTTCCATATGGAAGCGCAAGAGTACTTGCAAGCAAGGCAACTGATCCAACTTAAAGAAAACATTCCCAATTTATTTGAAGCCGACATCCATTATGCGTACGATGAGACGGACACCGTAGGAATTTATACACAAAAGGAGGGAGCAAACGATTTAGTTTTGCCTAGAGGAAAATACCTTTCTCGTCATGTATATGTACAAATTGAAGCTGAACTCAAAGAACATATCAACGAATTCTATGCTTATGCAGAACACCAGGGCTATCCCTATCACGGTCCACTTATTATGGTAGAAAAATCTTATTTATCTTTATTTACACCAGAAAAGCTTCATTATGAGCTGTTGTTACAAATGATCGATTAGGGGAGGCACACAGTGACAACTTCCATTCAGATAGAACCCGTTTGTCCCCAGTTTCATCAAGCTGTTGCTGAACTCATGGCTTATGGTTTTGGACACAAATTTCAAAAGATCACTTCATTGTCCATAACTGATCTGGCTTACGTATTTGAACAGTTGCTCAATCATCCGCCCATGGAACAAAGTACTCTTCGTATCATTGCTCGTGAAAATGAGGAGATTGTTGGCACCATGTGCTTGAAATGGAAGGAAGCAGATAACAGAGCAGCAATAACAAGCGTTCGTGCCAATCCTCATTGGTGGAGCCAGTGCAATAGAGTTGGCATGTGGAAACTGCTTCAGTTAATAACTGGTTTACATCTGCTGAAGCATACTCCTACATTAGGCGAATGTTATGTGGAAGATCTGGTTGTACATCCACAGCACCAAGGCAAGGGAATTGGTACGCAGTTGCTTCAATGGGCACAGAAATATATGTTGCAATCCAAATCAATGTCATCTCTTAGCTTGCATGTGGCAAGTCAGAATCATCAAGCGATACAGTTATATGAACGCTATCAATTTCGCAAGCAGTATAGCACAAACAGCTTTCTGACCGGCCTGCTCTTAGGCGAAAACCAATGGCATTACATGATTTACAAAGGAGATAGTTATGTTTAATTGGAAAAAACGATACATCTCAGTTATTGTGGCAATCTTACTGATGGTTGGTGCAGGACTGTACATAGTCGATCAAAGTGATTTTGACATGGAGGAACAAACCATTGAAATTCAATCTCCACAGGGTAAGTTAACAGGTACGCTCACGTTACCCAGAAACCATTCAGGCAAGCTAGGTCTAGTACTGTTTATTCACGGTGACGGTCCGATAGACTCTACTCATGGTGAGGGATACAAACCGTTGTGGGAGCGACTGGCATCGATCGGGTATGCATCCTTGTCGCTAGATAAACGGGGAATCGGGGGTTCAGAGGGAAACTGGCTAGATCAAAGCATGGATGATCGTGTTGTGGAGGCACAACACGCAATTGCATGGGCGAAAGAACAATCCATCATTGATGATTCCAAAATAGGCGTATGGGGTGCCAGCCAAGCAGGCTGGGTGATTCCTAAGCTTGCTGGGCAAGAACATCTCGCCTTCAGTATCTTGGTATCACCAGCGATAAACTGGTTGGAACAGGGAGAATACAACACACGTAGCCAAATGGCGAAAGACGGTCATTCCACGGAGGAGATTCAAAATCAGGTCGATTATGAAAACCAGATTAAAGAGATTTTAAAGAAACATGGCACATATGAAGAGTACACCAAGATTGCTCGAGAGCATGATCTGATTTCCAAAGAACGCTGGAACTTCATAAAGAAAAATTTTGCTTCAGATGCCACGGCGGATTTGCATCATTTCAAAACCCCGGTGCTACTTCTGCTTGGAGAAGATGATGTGAATGTGGACATTGTTGATACAGAGCAAGCATACCGTAAAGGAATTCAGCCATCTTCCTTGCTTCATGTGAAAATCTTCTCTAATACAGAACATTCGATGTTACCAACCTCTATTGCAGGCTCGGAATGGAAACAATCACTACGATTTCTGCTTGCTCCGAGAAGCATTACAGTGGATGGGTATATGGATGAAATAGAACATATGCTGACCGCTTTTTCCTTATAACAGAGGGTTTACGATCTCTTCGTATCACCAGATAGATAATTTTCATTTCGAAATGAAAGAGCAGGGTCAGGGAGCGCCCTTATCCTGCCTTTTTGCGTGTTATATGTTAACTACTGTGCCAAATGTTCCAGATCCGGCTGCAATTTGGTCCGCAAAACATATAACATAATGGCCCCAACTAGGAAAGCCACGGCATCCGCAATAACGAGCGACCAGATCACTCCATGAAAGCCATTCATTTGATTAGCGATATACAATATAGGAATTAGTGTAATCCCTTGAATTATGGACATAACAAACGCGGCGGTTCCTTGGGCTGTTGCTTGGAAGATCCCCATAAACAAAGAAGTCATTCCTGTAATAAACAAGGATAAGAAGGTTACATGCAGAATGTAGCTACCCATTTCAATTAATTGCGGGTCAGTCGTAAATAAACCAATCAAGTGGTCAGAGATCAGATAAACGATAACACCGAACATGACGGCTAAGCCCAAAATAGCTTTGATCGTGAATCCAATCGTTTGTTTCATACGTAATTTGTTCGCTGTGAATGAGAAGGCAATCAACGGCACAACTCCCTCGCACAAGCCCATCAGAATAAATTCAGGAAATTGCAGTAAACGTGATGATATTCCATACCCCGCAACGGCCTGATCCCCATATTCGACAAGAAAAAGGTTAAGAATAAGCGACATTGCACCCAAGAAGACACTCATAACAAAGACGGGAACACCGATTTTGAACACATTGCTCAGGATGTCCTTGGTCACCTTGAACCATTTCAGGGAGACGGTTAAGAATTGGCTCTTATAACTCATATGGTAAGCGTAAAATGCACTCGCAACCAAGTTGGAGATGACGGTAGCAGATGCAACGCCAATCACACCCCAATGGAAGACAAAAATGAATAATGCATCAAGGATAATATTTATAACAACACTGAGAATCATACCGGTCATAGAAGTCATTGCTGAACCTTCTGAGCGCACGATATTCTCCAGGGTGAAGAATAAGATGACGAAGGGTGAACCCATAAGCATAATCGTGACATACTCTTTCGTAAATCCGAAGGACTCTGGCGTTGCCCCCAGCCCATGAACGATTGGTTCAATCAGCGGGAGCCCAACGGCCATCACAATAATTCCGAGAACTAAACTGCTGTAAAAGGCAAATGAAGATACATGCTTCAGATCATCTACTTTTTTCTCTCCCAGCAAACGGGAGATGAATGTGCCGCTGCCTATACCAATTAAATTACCAAGGGCCATGATAACCGCGAATAAAGGTAAAGTTAATGCGAGTGCGGTTAACATTGCCGTATTACCCAGTGTGCCAAGGAAATAGGCATTCAAGATGGAGTAGATAACACTCATTGACGTGCCTAGCATCATTGGGACAGCAAAGTGAGCTACGGCTTTGGCGATTGGTGCTTTTTCAAAGTAATGGAGGTTTTCTGCATCCATGTGGGTCACTACTTTCTTCGTTAATATTGATCTAATCTAACACCGTTAGATTGAACCTTACAGTGTTAGATGTTATCATGAACTTATGAACCTGTAAAGCATAAACTTACACTGTTAGATAAAAGGGCGGATATCGATGAAAAAACAACAGCCTCAGATTTCAGAAGATAAGATTTTGGAAATTTCGTGGGAGCTTCTCGGGGAAGAGGGCATCGAGAAGTTCAGCATGAGACGCTTGGCAGACAAGCTGGGGATTCAGGCTCCATCTCTATACTGGTACTTCAAGAGCAAGCAGACGCTCTACCAGCGTCTGGCCAACCAGATATCGAAAATTATTCTTGACGAGTTTCATACTGAAGGGGACTGGAAGGAGCAGATGGAGGGGCTTGCGGTGACGGTACGGAGTGTGCTCAGCAGATACCCGTGCTCCACACAGCTCATGATGATGACGTTGCCCCATGAACCGGACATGATCCGCTTCACTAACCGCATGTTGCTCTGCATGGAATCTACACCACTAGAGCAAGAGCAGAAATTACAGGCCGTTCTCACGCTTGTGAACTATGTATTCTACTTCGTTCTGGACGATTATCAGCATCAGCGCAATATCTCTGCTGTTATTAAGGACCAGGAAGCACTTCAGGGTGAAGAGATGATCAGCCTTCTGGACTCTATGAGTGAGAAGGAAGCTGGACTATTCAGCAGGATGTATAAGAACGGTCTGTTTGAGGTGATGGGAACCGACGGAGCTTTCGAGTTCGGCTTGAAGCTTATTTTGCTCGGGATTGAACAAGTCATAAAGAAACCCACCGAGAATTAAACTCCGGTGGGTTTCTTCTTATGCTAACGTTAATCCCTTTATCAGTCTAAAATTTAGCCTGAATTTCTTTTAAAAACAAATCCGCAGCAGTCGAAAAGACCTGATGTTTTTTCCAAACGATATTTAACCCAGATTCAAGTCTTGGCTCTAGAGGTCTGAAACAAAGATCGCTTTCACTGGACGTATTCACTATTTTATCAAGTGTTAATGCATAACCAATGCCTTCTTCAACCATAATGGCAGCATTATATGCAAGATTGTATGTAGTTACGACGTTTAATTTGTCAAAATCTTCACCAAACCAATCCGCAAACTCATTTTTTGAAAATGTCTGCTTCATCGACTGTCGTGAACAGATCAGTGGAACATGTAATAAGTCTGTAGATCGAATCGTATCTTTGGAGGCGAGTGGACTTTCTTTTCTCATCACCACTCCCCAAACATCTTTGTCCGAGAAATTGATATAGTTATATTTGGAGACATCCGCTGGCTGGATCAGAATACCGAAGTCAAGGAGTCCCTTGTCAAGCCGCTCAGTTACATCATCTTCGTTACCGCTGTATAGGTGATAGCGTATATTGGGATATTTATTCTGAACTTCTTTTGCCACTCTTGCAATCTGTTTCATGGCTTCCGTTTCTCCACCGCCAATATAAATATCTCCACTTATGGTTTCTTCCATGGATTCAAATTCTGCCTCTAATTTATCAACCATACCTACAATTTCTTCAGCTCTATTTCTTAAAAGCATACCTTCATCTGTGAGAATAATACTGTAACTACTGCGAATAAATAATTTCTTTCCCAACTCTTGTTCAAGGTCTTTCAATTGTCTGGACAAGGTGGGCTGCGTAACATGCAAGAAATCAGCAGCGCGTGTAATGCTTCCTTCTCTGGCGACCGTAAGAAAATAACGCAATACTCTAATCTCCATCGTAACTCCTCCTTTATCCCTTATATTCTACAATAAACCTTACAGAAATGCCTTTCAAGCATAACTTGTTATAAGATATGAGTATTTGCTATGTGATGTATAAACGCTAAACTAAAAAGCAAGGCAACTGGAGAAGAAAATGAAAGGAATGAATGATATGGATAAGACAAAAGTATGGTTTATCAATGGCGCTGGTCGAGGTATGGGCACAACTATTGCTAAGGCTGCTTTAACTGCTGATGCAGAGCAGAAAATTGCCAACCTTCAGACAGAGATCAATGCTTACCGGGATCTCTCTAAATCCATGGCATATGACAACTAAACGAAATCAACTGCTTGTCTTCATTCTGACCTTTGGTGTATTCAGTATTTTAAATACGGAGATGGGCGTAATCGGAATCTTGCCTTTGATTGCAGAACATTACGAGGTCAGTATCTCAACCGCTGGTTTGATCGTGAGTCTTTTTGCGCTTGCGGTTGCTATATCTGGCCCCATTTTGCCCTTATTATTTTCGGGCATGAACCGCAAGCATGTCATGTTGTTTGTACTTGGCATTTTTATTGTGGGCAGCCTGGTCTCCGCCATCACATCAAACTTTACGGTATTGGTCATTGCACGTGTCGTTCCGGCTTTTTTCCATCCGGTCTATTGCTCATTGGCATTTACGGTCGCAGCGGCGTCAGTCCCCAAGGAAGAAGCGCCGAAGGCAGTGGCTAAAGTATTTGTAGGCGTGTCGGCAGGCATGGTACTTGGAGTACCCCTTTCGAGCTTGATTGCCACCAGCACATCGTTGTTCTATGCGATGTTGTTCTTTGCCGCCGTAACGATCGTTTCATTTGTAGCAACACTTCTTTTTGTGCCCTCAATGCCAGTTACGAAAAGAATCTCTATGGGTACTCATCTGTATGTATTGAGAAGATCCGTGATGTGGCTATCCATTGCTGGCGTGATTTTCATGAACGGAGCTGTATTTGGGGTCTATAGTTACCTTGCCGAGTTTCTGAAAACCGTGACAAGATATGACTGGAACACCGTCAGTGTGTTGTTATTTCTATATGGCTTGGCCAATATGGTTGGGAACATGATAGCAGGGAAACTGCTCGCTAATTTCCCTTTGAGAACGATCAAGATGTATCCCATTGCATTAATAACGGTATACATCTTGTTGTTCACCTTCGGACAATTCAGTGTGCCAACAGCCTTCCTTATTTTCATTTGGGGGATCATAGGAGGCATAGGGGGCAATATCACTCAATATTGGGTGGTATCGGCAGCACCAGAGGCACCCGAACTGTCGAATGGGATCTTTCTAACCTCTTCCAACCTGGGAACAACACTTGGTGCTAGTGTATGTGGACTAATCGTAACTGGAATAAGTACACAATATATTGTAGTTGGAGGAATCGTGTTCCTTATCTTTAGTATCGTAACGAATTACTTCAGAATCTCCATGTCTGGCCGATTCGAGGGTTCCAAAATTGGAGGATAAGAGGCGGATGTAGTGTTAGCCGTTATACATTACCGTTTCGGCATTTTACTCTCATCCATATACAACAGGTTCCAGCGGTGACCGTCCAGGTCGGCAAATCCCGCGCCGTACATCCAACCGTCTATTTCACCAGGCTTGCCAAAGATGGTTCCTCCAGCTAACTCGACTTTTTTAATAAAAGCATCAACTTCTTCTCTGCTGTCAGCACCAATGGAAAATATCACTTCTGCGCTATGGGAAGTATCTGCGGTTTTGGCACCTGTAAATTTCTCGAAGGTTGCATCCGGAAACAGGAGAATCGTTGTTGAGCCTATGACAAGCTGGGCTCTCTCATTGCCAACATTCTCCCCATGGAATCCAATCTCATTGAAAAAGGTAGTGGATTTCACAACATCTTTCACCGGCAGGTTCATCCAGATTTTTTGTGACATGGCAGTAGCCTCCTAGAGTATATTTTCGACACTCTTACTATACTCTACCTCAATTCAAAATTACATAATCGGGTACATACGATTATGAAGGAGTTAGAAATAACTAATATAATGAAGGATAATTTAGAGAAATCTGCATCGTTCTAATCAGTTCAGAACCCAAACCAAAAGAGCAATCTCCAATGAGGTTGCTCTTTTGGTCATGGCTTATTTTGCCTAACGGTGTATACGCAGTTTCTTCCTCCGGCTAGAATGTATTCTCCCCGTTCAATATGAACATTATCGCCTAGAACTGTTTTGAATAAATGTAACTCATTCTTGCATAACCCGGTACATACCGCGGCCGCTTCACAGATCGGACAATGCTTCTCAATGAATAGGAGACTGCCATCATCCTGCTCCTTAACCTCGGCCATATAACCTTCATTCGTACGAATTTCGGCCAATTTCTCCAATTTCTCTCTGACTCCTGATGCATTTCCAAGCTGCTGAAGATATCGTTCTTGCATATTTTTATTCCGAACATCCAACAGCTTGTCCAGCCCTTCATTACCAAAGGCTTCCTTCATCGAATGGATGAGGCTGACGGATAAATCGGAATATCCGCTTGGGAAAAAACGATTAGCCGCGGGAGTTAATATCCATAGCTTGGTGGGGCGACCCATGGGACGGGCCTCTTCCACAGTGGTTACCAATCCTTCTTCTTTTAGCGCATTCAGATGTTGCCGAATAGCCATTCCAGATAACGAAAACTGAGTGGAGAGAGTGACAACATCCATTCCCCCGCGCTCTTTTAACAGATTAATAATTGCTCTCCGGGTACTGGTCGAGGCATCCTTTTTGGTTTGATTTCCGCTCATGGTGCACCTCCTTTTGAAACAACTGAATCTTCATGACTAACTACATTTTAAACAAAAATGTTGACAAAGTCAAAGCCGAACTGTAGCTTAGACATTATAAACAAAAATGTTTACTAAGTATCCGGATACGATGTATACATACCAATTTTCTTGGAGGTCACATTTCATGTCGTCTAATCATCAAAGTATTTTCAGCCCGCGTTATTTTGCACTAACCATAGGGATTATTTTGTCAGTGATGGCCGTTGGATTCGAAGGTTTATCCGTCACCACCATTGCTCCTTCAATTGCTGGAGACTTGAACGGCCTTAGCCTGTTCGGATGGATATTCAGTACCTATCTGCTTGCGCAGATTATCGGAACGCTGGTCGTCGGTCGAATCATTGATAAAAGAGGACCTGCAGCACCGTTCACTTTTGCACTTCTGTTGTTTATCGTAGGGCTGATCGCTGCCGCAACCGCAGGCGACATGTATACCATGATAGGATCACGGGCTCTACAGGGTTTGGGTGCCGGAGCTATGATGACTTGTGTGTATACAGCTATATCGTTAAGTTACCCGGATGAGTTACGTGCCAAAATACTTGGAGCATTTGGTACTGCCTATGTTCTTCCGTCCATGCTCGGTCCATATGTAGCAGGAGTTATCGCAGATCAGTGGTCCTGGCGCTTTGTTTTCTGGGGGATCTTACCTGTGCTGGTGGTTTCAGCATTGCTTAGTTTACCTGCCTTTAGGAAATTGAAAGTGCAGAAGACGGGAGGGGATAGCGGATCTTCATCCACTTGGATGGCGTTACTCTTAACGTTGGGTACAGGGATTTTCCTGGTCGGTCTAAGTAGGCTTCCGAGCATTATGGGATTTGTTTTAGTCATAATTGGCTTCGTATTGATGATATTTCCTCTCCGTAAATTGCTACCGAAGGGAACACTTACGTTGCGCAGAGGAATGCCAGCTATTTTGGCAACACGTGGATTGTTCTTCGCTGCCTATACTAGTACACAGAATTTCCTGGTATTGGCTCTAATCGATGTGAAAGGAATTACACCTTCTCAGGCCGGATTAATTGTGGCGAGTGCTGCATTAAGTTGGTGTATCATTGCGTATCTGCAAGGACGGTGGGATGCGGCAGATCAGGGCAGTGGACGTCATATGAGAATTATTCTTGGCGTATTGTTACTTGCCATAGGGATTGCCATCGTATTTTGGGTACCTGTTGTGACCGTTACCATTGCAGTTATTGGTCAGATCATTGCAGGAGTTGGTATTGGATTGGCGCATCCGATTAGTGGTGTTGTCGCATTTTCCCAAACGGGGGAAGAAGGCGTGGGTCAAACCTCGGCAAATCTGCAATTTGCAGATTCTTTTACACCTGGTGTAGTGATCGGCATTGGTGGTTCCATTCTTGTCGTGTGTCAGGCTGGCGGTATGTCACTTCAATCCGGCTTAATTGTAGCCATGGGTTTCCATCTCTTGTTGATCGTCACGAGTATCATTGCCAGCACTCGGATTTCACCACGCAGATGAATAAGAAAGTGGGTGTACAGACCATTGCTCACTGAAGATCCGAATAAACTATTTACAGCTTATCGCATCATCGGAACGAAATGGACGATCCATATTTTATGTGCTCTGTCTCAAGGCCCGAAGAGATTCGGTGAAATATTCGATAACATTCCTTCCATTTCCGAAATGATCCTCTCCAGACGTTTAAAGGGTCTTCAACATGATCATTTGGTCAAAAGAACAATACGGACACGCCCTACACAAATTATTTATGAACTTACGCCAAAAGGAGCTGCTCTTGCAGCATTCATACCCTGTCTAATGGACTGGGATACCAAATTTCAAAATGATACCACCGGGAGGAATAAAGATGATCATTGAGGTCAGTGATACAGCATCGGACAAAATCATTGAGATCTTATCAAGTGCGGATATCCAAAATGCCTTTCTTAGAGTAGGCGTTGATGAAGGGGGATGTAGTGGTTTATCTTATACCCTTATCGTGGATGAACAGCAGGCAGAAGAAGACATTGTGTTAAATAAAAAGCAATTTAAGATATTGGTTCACGCAAACAGTATTCCATATATTGATGGTCTTGAGATTGACTATGAAGAGAGCGGAATGTTAGGCGGATTCACCATGAATAATCCAAATGCCAAAGTTTCGTGTGGATGCGGGGCCAGTTTCAGAATGGCCAATTATCGTGGCGAAGTGAAAAAATGTGACTGAACTGAAGGAAGGAGTGCAGAGCAATGATCTCATTTGTAATATCTGACCAAGCAATCGATTCATTTAAGAATGAATGGGAATTGGAAGAGGACCAATATGTAAGGATTTACGCAAAATATGTCGGAGGAGGCTCCGATGCTTTTACAATTGGCATCAATGCGAGTGCTACACCGGTCGATCCCGCATTGGTTCAATCCATTGGAGGATTTCATTTCTTTGTTGAAAAAACAGATGCCTGGATCCTGGAGGATGAACTTCTCCAAATTGACTGTAATGAAGATGGCATATTTTCAAGCAAAATCTCCTATTGAACATGGGGCACCTATTCTAGACCATAATCTTACTTTTTAAACATTTAACTTTACAAAGTATAACACTTCATGTATATTCAGGAAGTAAAAAGGTTTATTTTACCATAATATCCATCAAATTATGGAGGTGTAGAAGACAAACAACAATCAGATTGGGATTTTTGATGCTCAGTACAGGGCGCCTACAATTGGGATTATGCTGGTTCTGGCAACCGTAGCTTTTGAAGGACTGGCTATCACAACGATTGCCGCGAAAATGGCACAAAGTTTAGATGGCATTCATTTATACGGTTGGATTTTCAGCGCATTTTTGTTATCTCAGCTTATTGGAACTTTGGTTATGGGTCAGCAGATTGACAAGCGCGGTGTTTTTACATCTATGCTGATATCTTTTAGTGTTTTTGTATTAGGAACTGTGGTCTCCGCTATTTCTTTCGATATGCACATGCTTATTGCCGGAAGAGCCCTTCAAGGTTTTGGAGCAGGGGCCCTGATCACATGCGTTTATACCTGTGTGACGTTACATTATCCAGATACACTTCGTACTCAAATCCTGGCCGCATTCTCCATGGCATTTGTCCTGCCTACCTTAATCGGACCTTATGCAGCAGGCCTTATAGCTTCCTACATCTCGTGGCGATATGTTTTCTGGATCGTTTTACCCTTGATTGGAATAGCGTTGAGTCTCACATTCCGTTCTTTCCGTAATTTGCAGCTTCAGCAAGATCTGTCAGGTCCAGCGCGAGCAACCGACTCAAAGATTATGTATGCGATTCTGCTTGCGGTTGGAACGGGGCTGTTACTCACAGGACTTGGTATGATAACCGATTGGAAAGGCATAGTACTCACTTTGGCTGGATTAGTCATCATGATCCAACCAATGCGTAAATTGCTGCCAGTAGGGACTTTTTCGGTAAAAAAAGGATTGCCTGCTACTTTGGTATCGAGAGGGCTATATGTTGCTTGTTATTTTACAACGGAAAGTTTTGTGATCTTGGCGCTAACCGAAGTGAAGGGGTTATCAGCTGACCTTGCTGGCCTCATCGTAGCAGCAGGTTCTCTGAGCTGGTCCGCCGCAGCGTGGTTACAAGCCAAGCTTGATGCACGAGATCAAGGTCGTGCCCGAAAGGGTAGGGTCATGACGGGCATTGGGATTATGATCGTTGGAACTGCACTTGTGATCCTGGCTCTTATTTTGACGGACGGCGGGATTATACTCATCCTTCTCTCACAAATGATTACAGGGTTTGGTGTTGGATTGGCCAACCCTACAACAGCAGCCATTGCTTTACAACATGCCTTGCCCAGGAAAGAGGGCGAAATGTCCGCGAATCTGCAATTTGTGGATTCCTTCTATATGGGCGTAAGCATTGGAGTTGGTGGCGCTCTGATTGCCTTGTCCGAAACGTTACAGTGGGGCATATCGACAGGTGTTTTGATCGTGTTAACACTGCAATTATTATGGGTCTTGTTAAGTTTCTTGGCATCACTACGAATTACCAAACTCGTTCATCAAGAACATCATCCAATCAACCAAGTGAAGGATAACATCTCCATGTAACGGATGACGACCGCGTCGTTAAATACATCATGAAGAACGGGGGGACTAATTGCATCGGGAGGTGGGTAAGATGGCACGTGTATTAGTAGTCATTACTCCAGCTGAAGGACATGTGAATCCATCGTTAGGATTAGTTACTCAGTTGATAGACAATGGTGAGGAAGTCATCTATGTGTGCACGGAGGAGTACCGTTCCCGAATTGAACAAACCGGTGCCCAGATCATTACCTATCCGTTTCCACAAGATGCCTTCTCTCATGATCCGGTGTTGAAACCCCAAGAATACAAGCATTCTTATCAGTTCATTTATATGATGGTAAGCGGTATTATCCGGAGGATCATCCCCAATGTGCTACAGGTGATCGAGGATCAAAAGTTCGATTATATGATCTTTGATTCCCTGATGGGATGGGGAGGGACTATTCTTGCAGAAAAACTGGGAATTCCTGCGGTGTGCTCGATTGCGTCCTTTGCTTTTGTGGAGCCTCTGGGATCTAGCTCAGTTCTGAATGAGACGGAGACGAAGGAGCTTTATGAGGCTACGATGAAGATCACAACGGAGTTAGCTGAAGAGCTTCAAGTGAGTATTCCAGCTATGGAAGAGATTCCGGCACATACAGGTCAGTTAAAGCTCGTGTACACCAGCCGTTATTTTCAGCCGCAGGCAGAAAAGCTGGATGATCGTTTTATTTTCACGGGTCCTTCGATCATAACACGTCAAGATGCTCCGACCTTCTCGTTTGAGTTGCTTCGTGAACGGTACCCGCAAACCGTGTACATTGCTATGGGTACGATTTTAAATAAAAATTTGGATTTCTATCAGCTTTGTTTTGAAGCATTAGGGGATCTACCCGTGAATGTTGTTTTATCTTCAGGAAAATACACGGATATGGAGCCGCTGGCTGATCAAATACCTCCTAATTTTATCGTGAAGCCATACATTGCCCAGTTGGACATGTTGCAGCATACCGATGTTTTTATTACACATGCTGGAATGAACAGCACAAGTGAGGCGTTATATTATAACGTTCCAATGGTGATGATTCCATTAACATCGGATCAGCCTCTTGTCGCCAATCGGGTACAGGAGTTGGGCGCGGGTATTACTTTAAATAAACATAATCTCAATGCAACTAATTTGAGAGAGGCATTAACAGAAGTACTACACAATTCACTTTATAGACGGCAGGCTTACCTGATTGGTGAATCTTTAAGGCAGGCTGGCGGTTACAAGCGAGCCGCTGAAATGATTATGAGTCATATGGGTTCAGGCCGGGGGAGTTACACAATTTAAATAGTTTTCCATTCAAAGTCGCTTATTAAGCGGCTTTTTTTGGTTTTAATAGTCTTAAGACTTGACCTACAGTTAACTCTATGTCTTATACTCGATTAGGCTTGCAAATTATAAAGGAATTGGAGATTTTATTTATTATGGCGAAGAGCACGAATTGGAATGTTTTTGGACTGGCAATACTACTAGGTTTATTTTCTACATTAGGTCCATTTACGATTGATATGTATTTACCGGCTTTTCCGGAGATTGCACAAAATATGAATACAACGGCATCACTTGTACAATTTAGCCTAACTGCTTGTTTATTAGGACTGGGTGTAGGACAACTTGTTATGGGGCCTTTGAGTGACGCGTACGGTAGACGTAGACCATTGTTGATCTGTATGGCAGCCTATATTATTTGTTCCTTGGCATGTGCTTTTGCTCCGAATATCGGACTATTGATTTTGTTTCGTTTCACGCAAGGATTTGCGGCTTCAGCTGGAATTGTCATTTCCCGTGCGATAGCTAGAGATCTATATAGTGGACATGAACTCACTAAATTTTTCTCTTTGCTGTTGCTTGTAGGGAATCTGGGGCCTTTGGCAGCACCGATTGCGGGAAGTGGGGTTCTTTCCTTCACAACATGGATTGGCGTATTTATCTGCCTTTCATTCTTGGGGATTTTCTTATTAATCATGACAAAGTGGAGCTTAAAAGAAACACACCCCGTCGAAAGACGTATAGTTCCTGACTTCAAACAGCAATTGGGTAATTACAGAATGCTTCTGCGTGACCGCAAGTTTGTTGGTTACATGCTGGCACAGGGAATCATGACGGCAGGGGTCTTTGCTTATGTGGCCGGAACCCCATTCATTTACCAAAATATATATGGAGTTACACCGACGGTATTTGCTATACTGTTTGCTTCAAACGGCATCAGCTTGATCATCGGATCTCAAATCGTGGGTCGATTGGCCAAACGTATCCCTGAGCAGACGCTGCTATTATCTGGACTATGGCTTGCTATAATAGCAAGTGTGGCTGCTTTGGTCGTAACCCTGGCTCATGGTCCACTTTTCGCATTGGTGATTCCATTGTTCTTCTTCGTATGCTCGATCGGCATTACGTCTACAGCGGCATTCCCACTTGCCATGGAGAGTCAAGCTAAGATGGCCGGAAGTGCAGCAGCACTGCTTGGAGTCGTTCCTTTTCTTCTGGGTGCACTGGTTGCTCCTCTGGTCGGCATCGCAGGTGAGGACACTGCCGTCCCGTTAGGACTCACTTTGTTAATGACCAGTATCATTGCCATTGTTACTTATTTCCTACTCGTTAAAAACGTCCCGCAGCATACACCTAATCATGCCCAGTCTAATGCTGACTTCTAGTATAGAAGGAACAGCTCGCCAAGCATTGGCGTGTGACATGAATGAATATGATTCCATTACAAGTCGCTAACACAGCGGCTTTTTTTTGGTTTTCCGTACTGAACCCTCAGCCTGAATTCAGGTAAGGCATTGTTAGATAATGGAGAGACTAGGTAGGAGGGGGCTGCTCACTGCTTGATTTGATATAAGCTTAATCTCTCTTGTACAGCATCCAGAACTTCTTCCGGAATCTCATTCACCTTGATATCTTCACCTAGAAAAAGCAACCAATTGGTGATTTCGGTTAACTCTTCTGAGTTATGAACATTCATAAATACCTTTAGGACAGCCGTAGTCTGGTATGGATTTGTATAGGCAATTGAAAACTTTAAAGGATGGTATTTTTTGAATTGCGCAATCGCCTTTGGGCCAAGTTCCAGGACAAGGTTGATAACTTCTTCCTGCGTATTTCGTTTGAGTTGTTCTACAATCTTTTTTGTACTCAGTCTTTTTTTCGCCGGGTATGCTTCGACATGGATGAGGTTGTCAACGGATACGATTCGTCTTTTTTCTTCCTCCAGGTCAAAACCTTCAATGATCCAATGGCCTTTTTGATGATGAAGGTGCAAGAGAACAATGGGATAGGATTTTGTTTTCTTCTCTTCTTGGACAGTAACTAACAAATAACGTTCTATAAGAAGAATTTGGATGAGTTTTTCCAAGGTAGGGTGAGGCAGGTCTGATAGATCAAGCAAGTCTGGATTATGGGGATTGGTTCCTTCAAAAAGCAATATTTGATTCAAATGTACAAGGTCATCTTGCTGATTTTCTGAGATAAGGCCCAATAATTTTTCAGCCAAAGATTGACGACTCTTCAGATAAGGAAGCTGTTGATTTCTTGTCGCCATAAAAGCAATGAATAACGCTTTGATTTCATTATCGGTAAACCGTACCGTGGGCAGGAGGGAGTTGTTCATGACAAAATAACCCCCGTCCCGCCCAACTTCAGCGACAAGTGGCATTCCCATGGCTTCAATTTCTCTGATATCTCGAATGGCTGTCGAACGAGAAATATTAAATTCTCGCATGATTTCAGAGATGGTAAAGTGTGCACGGTTATTGATATACCGCGTGATGGTATTAATGCGTTCAACTTTTTTCATTGGGCCCCCTAAACAGTATCATATTCTGACATGATTTAAGGTTATTATAAACCTATCAAGTGAAAACACAAATCAATTGAAAATTTAAAGAGGACGGTGTAAACCATGAGTAATTATCATTTCGAAGAAAAAGAGAGCTTTATCGTGTTAGGTATTGGAACGGATCTTAAGAGCGACTATACAGACTATGTTGGCATCAGCAAGGAGAAGGCGGATTTTTGGTCCACGGTGAAAGAGGATGGAAGCCTGGACAAACTAAAGTCTCTGGCAACAAACGACTACATTTTTGCAGTAAACGAAGCAGTAAATAACCAGATGATGCATTATGCTGGTGTCATGACAGCAGAAACTTTGCCAGAAGCAACGAGAGTAATCCAATTTCCTAAGGGAGAATACCTGGTTGTGAAGGGCGAAGCTGAAACGGCTGATGCGCTCAATAATATGCTTACTGGCATTGCCTTTGGTCAAGCCCTCCCCGTAGAAAAAGATTATGCCTATGTTGGCGGTCCAAATACAACAGTTAAAATGGGAGAGAAAAACGGTTTGGTATATGGTGAAATGTGGATTCCTGTTGTAAGGAACTAACGAGCAGGGGAGATTGGATAGTCGGTCGTATATCGTTTAAAGTCACGAACATAGTACTATTAAAAGCCGCTAATGTAGCGGTTTTTATGTTGTTCATTAGGAGCATAATCATACATGAAAACAGCAGATCACTAATAAAATAGATGAAAGGAAGAATTATGGAAGGGAGCAGTCTGAGTGAATACTCGTCTCGCTGAAACAACTATTTGTGGGGAGTTCCATATAAATTCAGCAACCATAACAGAGGTTTTAACCCTGTGGTCAGCATCTTCAACCTTAAAAGTACATGGTACAGTAAGTATTTATAATCATAAACAAAGTAATTCATCTGTCTTTTTGAACATAATACATAATGAAGGAACGTGTTCGCTTCCTGTTCTACCGGGTAACACCTGTGCTTTTAGCTGTGCCGGAATGCATCATATTGAAGTGGAGATTGAAAAGAGCTTAAACAATATTGCAAGCGGCACATTTGGAATAGATATATACTATCAAGTTCTAAATGAAGAAGAGGATGAGGAATAAATGGAAACAAAGTTGGAATAGCCCGAACCACTACTATCTCCCCACATATATTTATAGAAAGAGCATTTTTAAGGAGGTTCACAAATGGCTCAAATTGGTAATTGTAATAATACGGTTTCTCCAGCGGTGGTAAACGATGCCGTATGTACTACGATAAGTTTGTCAGATACGGGAGGGACACCAACAATTATATACGAAAATTCCTCAACGTTTCTGGTAAACGGAACTATTCTAATTGAGAATAACGGAGTGGGGGCTTCACCCACCGCTGCTTTGCTTATTGACGGTGTTCAAATTCCTGGTTTTGTCGTAGCCCCAGGTAGCAGTAGATCTTATACTGCACCAACAATTAATACTATAAGTCTCATTGGAGCCGGTGCGGGAACAACAAGTATCAAAATTGCGTTCTCTTTGAATTACAGATTCTAAGTATAGGATATTCAATGCAAAAGAATCCCTTCTTTTATAGGAAGTGGATTCTTTTTTAGTTCGATGTCTAGTAATTATCATTTAATAGATTTAGTATTCCTCAAGTATGTTATCATATTCTTTGTGATGGCGGCTTCATTCGAGAACAGCTAAGTAATAAGCATTTTTTATTATTTACATAAAGTCAATGGAAGGCAGGAGATATAGCAGTATGGTCACGCTGATACTTTCGCTCGTTATGATTATAAACATATTACTCTCAGCGGTATTTTTGTTTTTTGAAAGGAGAGACATTGGTTATACTTGGGCCTGGCTCATGATATTTTACTTCATTCCTATTTTAGGTTTTATCGTTTATCTATTTTTGGGACGTAACCTTAAAAAGAAAAATTTCTACGGACTTTCAGCTGAAGAGAGAAACTCCCTAAAGTTAATTGTCGAGAACCAGTTAGTGACATTGAAGGAGCAACGTAAGGAAAACAACCCCCTGCTCATGAAATATGCTGACCTGATTCAATTGAATCTCACATCATCCAATGCAATCTTAACCAATGACAATGAGATATTCATCTTCGATGATGGACAAGAGAAATTTGATTCTTTATTTGCTGATATCAAGGATGCCAAGAAAGAGATTAACATCCAATATTACATTATTCAACCGGATTCCTTAGGGAAGAAATTACGAGATGAATTAACCATAAAAGCTAAAGAAGGCGTAAAAGTGCGAGTTCTCTATGACGAAATTGGTTCAAAGAAACTTTCATTGAAGTTTTTCAGAGAACTGATCTCTGCCGGTGGAGAAGTAGAGGTCTTTTTCCCGTCACTGATTAGGCCATTAAATTTCCGTATGAATAATCGAAATCATCGAAAACTTTGTATTATTGATGGAGAGATTGCTTATATTGGCGGATTTAATCTGGGGAATGAGTATCTAGGCATGGATAAAAAGTTTGGATACTGGCGTGATACACATTTTAAAATGCACGGAGATGCCGTTAATCATATTCAAGGAAGGTTTATTTTGGATTGGAAACACGCTAGCAAATCCGATCAAGTAAGTTACGAACAATACTCCTTCAACACAGCAAGGCTTGATGGTTCAAGTCCAGTTCAGATTGTGTCTAGTGGTCCTAACTCACAGGTGGAACACCTGAAGAATATGTACATCAAGCTTATAGTAAATGCCAAAAAGAGTGTGTATATTCAAACGCCTTACTTTATTCCTGACAGCACTTTTATGGATGCATGTAAAATCGCACTGCTATCCGGGGTGGATCTGCGCATTATGATTCCCAATAAGCCCGATCACCCGTTTGTATATTGGGCGACTTGGGCGTATGCTGGTGAATTATTGGACTATGGAGCCAAGATTCTGTTGTATGATAATGGATTCTTACACGCAAAGACCATTGTAGTAGACGAAGAAGTCGCTTCAGTAGGGACGATGAATATTGATTCCCGGAGCTTTAGATTGAATTTTGAGGTGAATGCAATTGTATATGACGAGCGAGTTGCGAAACAACTTCAAGAATTGTTTCATCAAGATAGCCAGTTAAGTACAGAACTTACTTCTGATCGTTATAGAAACAGGTCCCTTATTATAAAATTTAAAGAAGGAATATCACGGCTTCTTTCACCTATTTTATAGGTCAGCTTCACTGCCGATGTTATACTCAACCAGGCACGATAAAGCTTTTCACTGAAGTTCTTCTTAACGACTAGAGGTATTAGGAAATCCTTTTTTTTAAGTCAACAGTTAAAAGCTCTCTTCCAAATGGAAGAGAGCTTTCCCAATTGCACGACAGCATGTTATTAATTTAAAACGCCGCTGCCGACTATTGTAACCTTTACTTCCGGGTGAAAACGAACTTGGGCATATTCTTTATTCCAGTTTAGGCTTTTCCATAAGTCCGGGTAATGGGCAATTAAATGTCTGCCAATACCGAAGGAATCACAACCACTTTGCTGAAGTGTCTTGATAATTTGTTCTGCGTCCTGAGTCATGTCATCGGTTAACTTGCGGTTCAGACGTTCAATTGTGTCTTTTTCCTGAAGATGATTCATTGCATACTCAACGATCGTTACTGGAAGTTCGATACGGAGGTTCACATCAATTTGGCTATCACTTGCCACCTTTACCGCAAGTTTACGCTTAATTTGTGCGATATTTGCTTCATAAGTGACATAGTTCCGCGGGTTGTTGGACGGCCCTGCGTGGACCTTTTTGACAAAACGCGCTGTTTTATTCCATTTCCCACTCATAATAATGTATAGAGGAGCCTGTTCGGTAGTAAGACTCCCATTGAATCTTTGCCCATGAAACAGGGCGATTCCCCGAGCATCAATCTCCTCTCCGTCCTTATATAGATAAGGCAGTGTAAAATCCTGTCCCGGATCCAGCATGGGAGGGAGAAGGGTCTCTAACGTCATTTCCGGAAAAATACATAATTCCTCCAGACTCTTAATTTTTTTCGTAATAAAATCACCAATCAATATGCTGCCAACTTTTTTTTGGTGTAACAGATCTCCGGCATCGCCATCCACAATCGCAATTTTCACATGTGAGGTTGGGTAATCGGGTTCCCGATATAAGACGTCCAGGTAGGGATAGATATCATTTTGTGCGAGTTTGTTGCCGTATAAGATCATCCCATATTTGAAAAACCGGATATCACCAGTCACTTTAGCACGAATTCTATCTGTACTTTGACGGACGGATCTCCCGGTGCCTGAGTGGACTTCATTACCGTTGCTCCCTTGTTGACTCTCAGAATCATCGACAATTTCAAGCGTCTGTTTAATTTCACCCTCTGAGGTGATGTCAAACGCCGAAGCATTAGCCAGTCTTGCATCTTTTAAACTATCCTGATCCCAACATCCCGTCATCACCATGAGCAGGGTCAGCAGGATGAGGATTTTCCCCCGTTTACTCATATCATCTTCTCTTTTCGTTTCATTATATAAGATAGAACCAACAGGAGCAGAGGCAGGATCATGAGAAAAAAGTATGCCGATCTGTTGGCTATCGTACTAATTAACTCAAGTTTTTCCTTCTGTTGTGGCAGATAGGCAATTATGCAAGAAGCAAGAACGACATAAGGCACCGCTTTTTTATGGTGTTTTTGTTTGAAGAGATAACTTATACCATAGGATGCCGTATAGTAATAGCCACATATGGCCCCAAAAATGGATATTAACCAGATAGGGAGGAACAGGAAATCGGCCCGATCCATTGTTCCGAGTGGGATAGAGCGGAGCAGATATATGACCGGTTCAGGCATTAAGTCAAGTTGCTGGGGGCTGAACGCCGTTGAACAAATGAACACGGTGAATGCATACAACACCACAACTACAGCACTTGCTAAAGCAACAGACTTGAGTTTGCCACCGCTGCTACCTTCAACCATAGGAAACACAACGAGAAAAAACTCGAATCCAAACATAGCCATTAATGTTTCGGTTGATCCACTAATGATATTGGGCCATCCTGCTTCGGTTAAAGGCAAAAGATATAACAGATTGACTTCCTTGAGTCCATAACTGATCAATACCATCATGGGCAAGACCAAAAAGGAGATGAGTACCAGTACTCGGGCAATGATTCGTAATTTTTGCCGAACCAAATAGATACTGCTGAACAAGAAGAGGGCTAATATAGCCCACCGAGGCGTATCCTGCAGCATCCAGCGGTTAATCACACTGTAGGCGTTCACCAGAACAGAAGTACCCATTAACAGGAAATATCCAACGTAGGCAATGATCAGCAACTTGCCAATCCATTTCCCCGTAATCAGCGTTACAATGTCATAAATGGATGAACTCGGGAATCTTCGCATCAAAAGCCAGCACAACAATATGACAAGTTGGATCAGGACCCCTCCAAGGAATACAGAGATCCACCCACCGCCTTTAGAGAGAAGGTGTATACGGTAAGGGAGGGACAAGATATCTACACCAATTTCAAATTTCAAAATGAGCAAGAATAATTGTCCCCGAGTAATTGTTGTTTCCTTATTCACGTTTTTTCCAACTCCTAGAGAACTTCTGCTGATTCAGCCGCTGCGGGCGGGCATCATGAGGACGCCCGCGAAGCGCCCAGATGGGAAATCGAATCCATACATCCTTCATGTCGGCTAATCTGAAAGGGGCCACTGGAGCAAAATAAGGCGATCCGAAGTTTTCCATCTTACAGAGGTGAATGGTTAGAATCACCAGACCAAATGCGATGCCGATATATCCAAAAAGCGCCGCTCCAATCATCATTGGAAAGCGGAGAATACGGACTGCCGAACTCATCTCATGCGAAGGCACCAAAAACGACGAGATAGCGGTTAGTGAAACCACAATAATCATTGTATAGGATACAAGCCCCGCACGAACGATAGCATCTCCGATAACCAAACCGCCAACGATGCCGATGGTCTGGCCCACTCGGCTGGGAAGTCGGACCCCGGCTTCTCTTAATACTTCAAAGATCAGTTCAAGCAACATTGCCTCTACAAGTGCAGGAAAGGGGATGTTCTGCAATGATTTCTTGATTGTGTGTGCCAGTTCGATCGGTAAAATAGCGGAGTGAAAAGAGATGGTTGCAATATAAACAGCAGGTAATGTAAAAGCAATGACAAAACTCATCATGCGAATTAAACGTAAAAAGGAACTGACAATCCAGCGACCATGATAATCATCCGGACTTTGATAAAAAGCAAAAAACGTAACTGGAGCAATAAGAGCTGAAGGACTTCCTTCGGCAAGTATGGCGACACGTCCTTCCATCAAGTTGGCAATAACCCGGTCAGGTCTTTCTGTATTGAGCTGCTGGGGAAACAGAGAGAAGGGGTTATCCTCCATAAACTCTTCAATAAAACCTGGAGCGAGCACCATATCTGAAGATATGGACGTGATTCGCTCTTTTACTTCGTTCACTAACTCCGGATTGGCCAAGTCCTGAAGATATACAACTGCAATTTTGGTATGTGTCTTCTCGCCGACGTTAAAATATCGAACGATTAAGGATGGACTAATAATTTGTCTACGGATCAGATTCAAATTAACCGAAAGCTGCTCTACGAATCCATTGTGCGGCCCTCGAATAACGCCTTCGTTTTCAGGTTCGGTTGTGCTTCGGACATACATTTTCTCGGTAGAAAGAATGTAAAACTCCGGGTGCCCGTCGATTATGTAAAGACATTTCCCTTGAATAAGTGAATCTATTCCACGTTGCAGATCCGTATCTTTTCGACTTTCTAAAGTGGTGAACGATGGGTAAATCTCCGAATGAGCTTGGCCATTCAGTGCTGTTAAGACATGTGTTTGAATGATCTCCTGATCTACAAGTGAATCGATATAGAGAAGCACACTCTGTACACCATTAAGTAGAAGCTGTTGTTGTTTCAAATCGTCTGTACAGTAGAGGGACTTTTCCACATAAGAAATATTCATTTTTAATTCAGAGAAAGCCTGATTGGTTGGGGTCATTGATCCACCTCTTTATAAAATGCGACATGGATTATCTTGTGCAAAATCAAGACTATTATGCAATAGGCGCTTCTTATTCAAAGAACTTATAACCAAACATTGAAAAAATAGTTGCACAAAAATCCAAAATTTACAATTCAATTAGAAACTTTTTCCTAAATCTAGCGTCTATACTATGACTTTTTGAGGGGTTATACATTACTAGAGAGTAGAAGGAGCCAAAGACAACACATGAATATGAAGAAGAAATTATCCATTTTTACCGCTTTAGCCGTTTTTCAAGCATTTGCAGTTGGTTCTGTGAGTGCGCAATCAGCACCGCAAGGTGACACCGCGTCAGTAAACACAGCCAATGTAGAATCAGTTGAGGTGTTACAGCAAGAGCAGCCGATTGCAGAGCGTGAAGTGAAGACGGAGAGCAATAACAAATCTATCAATACTCCGCCCACTGAAGCCAAGGACACTCAAACCTCAACCGGCACTGAGGCAACACCCAAAACAGATAGCGAGAAGCCTGCATTGGATGGGGGAGAGACCCCTGCAAACGAAACGGGTACAAAACCTGTAGTTCAAGAGGAAACCCCTGAGATGGTTGAAACGCCAGCTACGCCTGCTCAGATAGAGCAACCATCCGTTGATGGGACGTCTCCTGCAGTAGCAGGTGGAAATCTGACGTTGTACATGAATAGCAACAAAATGGAGCAGGATGGAAAAACGTATCTTGCTGGACAGCCAATGGCTGTAAAAAACGGTGTATCCTATGTTGCAATCCGTGCGTTGGTTGACCGTGTGGGATATGGCGTCAAATACGATAACAAAACCAAGGAAACCATCATTATTAGTGGTGAGGATGAACTCCGATTCAAAACTAACAGCAAGGACTATACGGTTAATGGAGAGACCAGAACGATGAAAGGCCCTGCTTATCAGCAAAAAAGTACTTTCATGGTGCCGTTAACTTCCATTACTCAAGCTCTGAACATCACCTATAAAGTGAATCAGTCGGCTAAAACGGTTGTGTTGAATCTTAATACAAAACCTGTTGCAAGCTTTACCATTTCCCAAAAGGAAATCTTTGCGGGTGATCAAGTGGACTACGTGACTTCTTCCAGTTCACCTAATGGAATGGATATCGTTGACGAACGCTGGACTGGTCGCCAGGATTCATTTGATCAAGCAGGTACATATACGATTTCATATCAAGTACAGGATTCCAATGGTCAATGGAGTGATCCCTATTCAACTACGATTGAAGTTTTGGCTCCTAATCTTCCTCCTGTAGCCATGTTCGCCACGGATAAAGAAGAGTATAAAATGGGCGAAAAAATAACATACACAGACCAAAGTACAGATGATGAAAATAATATTGTTAAAGCGGCGTGGGAGAACAATTCACTTGCGTTCTTTGAACCGGGTCCAAAAACGGTGACACTTACAGTTACTGACAATCACGGTGCTACGAACACGTACTCCAAAGTCATCACCATAACCAATGAGACCTTATATTCATTTACCGATTTTAATTTACTCTTCACGCCGGTAGGACAGAAATTCACCTTTAACGGCGGCGAAGTGACTACGATGGAGAAAGTGCCTTATACGTACATGGATGAGCCAAGTTTGCTGATTCGCAGTAACAGTCCGGAAACTGTGAATACGGAAGGCATTGTATATAAAGAATCATCTTTGGGGCAGACCCGTTTCATGATTCACCACGTGAACAATACAGGCAAAAGAGTAAAAATGTATGTGATTGCAACCAATAACAACCCAAATCCGGCCGTATTTGAACAACAGAATATGGGCTTTGCCGGACCTACTCCGTATGCTACCGTAGCTGGGAAATTGTCTATTGATAAATGGTTCAAGTCGATTCAGACTGGAGCGGATCAAAAGAAAGAGTACCTTCAACCTGGAGAAAGCAAACTCATTTTGACCGAACTTAATAAAACGCCGATGAAAGAAGGACAAGTCATCTCTCTCTATTCGGACGCTTATAGCGATTATTCCTTAGACTATAACGTTATCCTGGTGGAAGAAAATAAAGATCCGTTCGAAGCTCTGCCATTGCTACCTGTGCTTGATCGTGACGGAGTGCACAACCGTGGTACGTACCCGAATGCGACTCGCGTTATAAAGTACGATGAGCACGTGGGAATCAAACCTGCCCGTCTGCCACTTGGTGACAATTCAAGCGATCCCAATCTGGTAGGAACAGATCCGATGGCTTACACAGACGCATCCAATGCGGGTAATTTCGGCGTATTGTACAAAATCACGCTGACCAATGTTGCACCACGTACGCTTATCTCCTTTAACCCTCGTGGAGGGAAGTACTCCGGAGTAGCTCTGGTGAACAATCAGTTGGTATCGATTGCCGATGGTAACGTTGCGGTTGCCAATTCAAGTGAACAAAGCGTGCTTTACCGCACCGGGTCAACTGGAGAGAGCGTAACCATTCTATTCTCTGCCGCGCCGGGAAGCAACCTGCCGGTCAATCTGCTCTTTACACCACTCCCATCGGAGAAGTAATGTAGGTTTCTCTTATAACGAATGGTTTGGTGGCACTTTAATCATCGAAAGAAAAGACTCCATATGGAGTCTTTTCTTTTCACAACTTATTTCTACTAAGGAGGAATCAAATTCCGATGAATGTAGTCGTCAAGTTGATACGTGAATTCAAAGAGCGAGATAACCGGCGTTTGTTGAAGGATTATCGAGACAAAGTGGAGCTTATCAGGAAACGGAACTTGGAAGTTTGGGATGATCAGCACCTGCAAGCGGAATCTCTTCGGCTGCAAGAAGAAGCAAGATCAGGCAAGCCTTTGGATGATCTGCTTGTTGATGCTTATGCTCTAGTCTGCGAGGTTGCGAAGAGAACACTCGGATTACAGCCTTATGATGTGCAAATTATGGCTGCGATTGCTTTGCACGAGAGATTTTTGATCGAGCAGCATACCGGTGAAGGAAAAACACTCTCTGCCGTTATGCCTGTTTATCTCAACGCTTTGACAGGCAAAGGCGTTCATGTGCTTACTTTTAACGACTACTTGGCAAATCGAGATGCAGCGTGGATGGGACCGATCTATCGCTTCCTCGGGTTAACGGTAAGCTCGGTTCAATCGGGCATGAGCCTGTTCGAGAAACGGGAAGCTTACGCCAAGGATATAACCTATGTTACAGCTAAAGAAGCAGGGTTCGATTATTTGCGTGACACAATCGCATTTAATGAAGTGGATACCGTGCATCGTCCTTTCCATTACGTCATCGTCGACGAAGCAGATTCATTGCTTCTTGATGAAGCACGAGTGCCGTTAGTCATTAGTGGCGATTCGAGTGCTTCCAAAAGTGATGGCGTTCTTTTCGCAGAAGTGGCCCGGCAGCTGCAGCCAGGAGAGCATTACGATTTTGACGAGTTCCAGCGGAACGTTTACTTGAATGAAGCGGGTGCTGCAAAAGCAGAGTTGCTGCTGGGATGTGGCAATTTGTACGATAGCCATAACAGTCATTGGTTAACGTCATTGAATTGTGCGCTGCATGTGGAATCGTTATTAAAAAAAGACGTTGATTACATCGTCAGGGACGGTGTAATCGAGCTAATCGAAGAACACACCGGACGTGTGGCCGAGGACAGGTATTTGCCGGACGGGCTGCAAGCTGCGCTGGTGGCAAAAGAAGGGTTGCAGTGGAAGGCAGGTGGGAGAATTCTCGGCACGATCACTATTCAACATTTTATTAGCCTGTATTCGGGAATTTGCGGAATGACGGCTACGGCGCATGCTTCAGCAATGGAATTTGAGGATATCTATGCGCTGCAAGTCGTGCAAATACCGCCAAACCAGCCAAACATACGGATCGACCACAAACACCGAATTTACACCCATAAAGAAGCCAAATATAAGGCGCTTGTACAAGAAATCTCTTCCGTCCATAGGGTAGGACGCCCCATTCTTATTGGTACGTCAAGCGTCGAGGAATCTGATATGCTCGCGGAGGCGCTTGCCATTACTGGCGTACCTTGCCAGGTTCTGAATGCAAAAAACGATGCAAAAGAAGCCGAAATCATCGCTAAAGCGGGAGAAATAGGCGCGGTAACGGTATCTACGAATATGGCAGGGCGCGGCGTCGACATTCGTCTCGGCGGCGGTAATCCCGCACAGGCAGAAGTGGTTGCCAAACTGGGCGGATTATACGTGATAGGTACATATGTGAACGAAAGCATGCGGATTGACGACCAGTTGCGCGGACGTTGCGGCCGCCAAGGTGACCCTGGGTCTTCCGTATTTTATATTAGCCTGGAGGACGAGTTGATGCTTCGCTTTGGCATTCATAGACTGTTTCGCGCCCCAAATCAGGACGAGGTTCTTGATGATCCGGCGCTTCACAGCAAAATCGAGCATATTCAGCGCGTTATTATAGGTCAAAACTTCGATATTCAGCGGGAATTGAACTGTTATTCGGATACGGTGGAGGATCAGAGGCGAATTCTATATGAAGAACGGCTCGGAATTTTGAAAGCTGAGAGACTGATGAGTCCATCGGAGCGGCGTGTACGGCTTTTTTATATCGACGAGTTCTGGGCTGACCATCTGGCATTTGTTTCTTACATTCGTGAAAGCATTCATCTCGAGAGCATTACCAGTCGTAACCCAATCGACGAGTTTCATACGCAAATCACCCAAGCATTCGAGCAAATTCCAGCTAAAATAGATCATGAGTCGGCAAATATGCTTAGAAAACTTGGAGGTTCGAATGATCCCGAGAAATGGGAACAGTTCGGTCTGAAGAGTCCTATTTCGACTCGAACCTATATGATCAACGATCAATACAGCCAAGATAAGCGCAGCTCATGGACCGGAACGACGGTATTTGCTTTTTGGGGCAGCAAGATTTTGAAGCTGTTACTGAAGCCAGTATATAGGATGTCAAAATAGTGATGGGAGCGTGACGATCGATGAACAATACTTGTTGAATTCGACTATGAAACTGAGATTTTTTGGGGAGAAGTATAAATACGGCATTTGAAAGTCGCTATTATAGCGGCTTTTTTTATTTTAGTAGAACAAGTTCTTGTCTCACCTGCCGGGATTAGCTGTTGGAACGAGCCAGGCACACTTCCTTAAAATCTTATAAGAAATTCTTGATATTTCAGAAATTTATCCGATAGGCGGGTGCTATTATACAAATACAAACAAAGACGAGGTGATGAAATGCAAGCAAAATTGGCAGCGGACGCCATTCCCATCTCCAAAAAGCGAAAGACATGGATAAGGACGATACAAAAGCACAAAGTGATGTATGCTCTCTTATTACCAGCTTTAATTTACTTTGCGGTATTCAAATACATTCCTATGGCGGGAATTATGATTGCTTTTAAAAACTACAACCTGGCTTTGGGACTATGGGATAGCCCATGGGTGGGATTCAAAAATTTTACGGATTTTATGAACGGCGTTTATTTCTGGGACATCATGAAAAATACGATCGTCATATCGCTGTATAAGCTATTGTTTGGTTTCTCCGCGCCCATCGTGCTTGCTTTACTCCTCAATGAAGTGTATAGCCAATGGTTTAAGAAAATCGTACAGACGATCACTTATTTGCCTCATTTTCTATCATGGGTCATTGTGTATGGAATTATGGTAGCCTTACTAGCCCCAGGCGATGGTCTCTTTAACATGATTTTGAAAGATTTTGGTGTTGAACCCATCTCGTTTCTAACGGAACCTGCCTGGGGTAGAATGCTGATCATCTTATCTGAAGTATGGAAGGATATTGGATGGGGGGCGATTTTGTACCTTGCCGCCTTGGCAGGAATCGATCCAAGCTTATATGAAGCGGCTCGAATGGATGGTGCATCCAAATGGAGACAGCTCTGGCATATCACGTTACCTGGTATTCGAGGAGTCATTATTCTGATGCTGATTCTTAAATTAAGCCATATCCTGGATGCGGGTTTTGACCAAATATTCATGTTTGCCAACACCTTTAACCAGGAGAAGATCGATATTATCGACACATGGGTATACCGGGAAGGGTTGGAGCGTCTTAAGATTGGCTTGGCTACTGCTGTAGGATTGTTTAAAGCTGTCATCGGATTTGCTTTAGTGTTGGCAGCAAACAAGCTCGCCAAAAAATTCGATGGGCAAATCTGGTGAGGTGGTCTTTAGAATGATCCATATGACAATCGGTGAAAAAGTCTGGCAAACCGTCGTTTATGTAATTCTTATTTTGTTATCCCTACTGTGCGTGCTGCCCTTTCTATATGTGGTTGCTGTCTCCGTAACGCCAGAATCGGAAGTATTAAGAAGAGGGATTGTGATTATACCAGAATCCTTTACCTTTCTGGCCTATAAAGAAGTATTCATCTCGCATGGGATCTGGCAGGCGTATAAAATTACGTTATTTCGAACGATTGTAGGCACTGCGTTAAACGTGTTTTTTACGGTAATCGCGGCCTACCCGTTATCCAAAAAATATTTGCCCGGAAGAAGTCCATTTTTACTCTTCATTGTGTTTACCATGATGTTCAGTGGGGGTTTAATTCCGACATATTTACTAATCCGCTCTCTGGGATTGTTAAACAGTCCTTGGGTATTGATTATTCCAAATCTCATTAGTGCATTTAATCTGGTGATTATTAAAGGTTTTTTTGAGCAATTACCTGGTGAAATCGAGGAATCAGCGAGGGTAGACGGTGCCAGTGAACTTCAGACGTTATGGCGGATCATTTTACCCCTGTCCTTACCCGTCCTGTCCACCATTTCCTTATTTTACGCAGTCGGGCATTGGAACAGTTATTTTGATGCTATTGTATATATCAATGATTCCAACTACATGCCACTTCAAGTGATTTTGCGCAACATCCTGCTTAACGTCGCAACTCAAAGCGCTGATTCGCTCGCCAATTCCGGGGCTGTCAGTACGTTCGCTGTGCAGATGGCTACAGTAGTTGTAACTACAGTCCCGATATTGATCGTTTATCCATTTTTGCAAAAGCATTTTACCAAAGGTGTACTCCTGGGATCCGTTAAAGGATAAAAGGTGTTCCAACCTAACTTATTACGGGGAAACCGTGATAATATACAAGCAAAGGAGAGGTCAATATGCAGCGTAAAAAGATTTCATTTGCTATTCTGTCGGCAATCTTAGGACTTGGAACGCTTTTGTCAGGATGTGGGGGAAATGAAGAAGTTACATCGACAACTTCGAGTAATTCGCAAGGCCAGTCTGGCCAGTTTGCAACCAAAATGAAAATCTCAATGTTTAACCAAGGCACTTTTAATGCTGCTGCTCCGGTACCTCCACGTGATGAAGATATTCAACGCCAAATGTTGGAAGAAGAGATGAACATCGACTTGGAGATGATGATTCCTCAAGCGGGTCAAGCAACAACCAAACTGAATACACTCATTGCAGGCGGGGATATTCCAGACCTGATCTTCTTGAAAAGTCGTGCTGACCTTGCGCAATATTACGACCAAGGAGTTCTTGCGGATTTAACACCGTATATGGACCAATTCCCTGAACTACAGAAACGGTTTGGCACCGACTCATGGGAGGCAATGTCCTATCAAGGAAAAACCATTGGAGTTCCAGGCTATGATAATGTAAACGGTATCAGTCGAAGCTTCTTCATCCGAAACGATTGGCTGAAAAAGCTGAATATGGAGGTACCAACGACACCTGATGAGTTGTTTGAAGTTATGAAAGCCTTTACAGAGAAAGATCCGGACGGGAATGGCAAAAACGATACGTACGGATTCATCGGTGGTATGAATAAAGAAGGTAATCTGCAAACCTATGGCTTTGATAGCTTGATGTGGATGTTTGGCGTCAATCCTCCTTCAGCCGTTGAGATAAAAGATAATGAACCGGTATTTCTGTTTATCGATCCCAAAATGAAAGAGGCGCTTGCTTACATTAATAAAATGATGGCAGCCAAGGTGGTTGACCCGGACTGGGTGACGATGAATTCGCCTGATCTGTTGGACCAAAAGATGTTTAAGGGTAGAGTTGGCTTCATGATCAGAGATGCTCGCAGACTGGAGCCGGACTATCAGCAGAAAATGAAAGAAATTAGTGGCGAGGTGCCGGAATGGATCGTTATTCCTCCGATGAAAGGTCCTTACGGGGATCAAATTGTAGAGAGAAAATCGTTCCAGGGCAATTCATGGGCCATATCCGCAAAAGCGGACGAGGATAAAATCATTCGGATCTTGTCCATGCTGAATTATCTCTTTACGGATGAAGAAGCTTATCCAAACTTTGCATACGGAATCAAAGGCATCCATTGGGATGTTGTAGACGGCAAGATCAAAAATAAAACCTCCGAATTATCAAAGGAAATGAAAGAGAAGTACCTGTGGGTCGATCATTATAGAATGCCGCGCCGTGGTGATGATGCGGAGTACTTCAGCTTCCAGAATCCGAAGACAGCGGAAGCTTTCAAGGACAATCAGCAATATGTGGGGCCAACGCTGCCCGGAAATTTATTGACCCCTGACCCTAGCGATACCTTGGATGCTGACCGCACACGTTTCATTAATGAAAGCTTGGTTAAATTTATGACGGGCAAAGAGCCTCTTTCCAACTGGGACAATTTCCTCCAGACGCTGGATACCAAGTTTGACATGCAGAAATATAAGGAAACAGCAATCCAGCAATTTAAAGAAGCCGGCCTTATCAAGTAAAAATAAACGAAGAGAGAGTGGCTATTCGTAGCCCCTCTCTTTATTAGCATATGCTATTCTTAGTTTAAAACGGGACTAAAAGGAAGATGATGGATGCGAAGAAGAATCAGCTTGCCTTTAAAATTATTTTTTATCGTGTTTGCCTTTGTATTAGGCTGCATCATCTTGATAAGCCAATTGTCTTATCGCTATGTCCAAAAGGAAATAAGAACCAATGACATTTTTTACACCAATCAAATATTAGACAAGGTTGACCAGTATTTTACCGTTAATTTTTCCTCCTTCCAGACGATTCTCTTCTCAGTTGAAACATCAGTGAAAGCCAACATTAACAATACCGAAGTGATTAAAAAGCAATTAAGAGAGCTGTATGAACTCAACAGTATTTATGTCAGTAATATTTATTTGATCAAAAGTGATTTATCCATTCTGGGTGGAAGTACACCTACTCGAATATTCGATGAACCTTTATCTGAAAGAGCACCTTTATTTGATGCGGCTGACAAAAATAGAAGGACTACCTTTGTTAGTGAACCTTACAAATCGAAGTATTCTGGCTGGACCGTTACGATGGTTCGATATCTGAACGGTGCTCCGTTTCCTATGGCCATTGCGGTTGATTTGGATCTAAATGCCATTGAAGAAACCTTGTTCAAGATTAATAAACAGGAACAAATGAATCTGGCTCTGATCACTGCGTCAGGTAAGATCATTGCCGGATTTTCTGAAAATAAAGGACCTCTGAATATTCAAGATCATTCTTTTTCGATCGGAGAGACGTCAGCGGAAGAAATTCTGGATACGACAGAAACAAACCTTCAACTGTTTACCAACGATGGTATTCCGGTCTCCCTTTTGAAAAAACCAACGGAGAAATTCAACTGGACCATCATCTCGATCAACGATGAATCACGCTTAAAAGCAGCGTTGTCCAGATTGGAAACCTATTACCTCGAGTTGCTCGCTGCAGGTCTTCTTTTAAGTTTGTTCATTTCTTTTTTGGTTGCCAAATATATAAGAAAACCACTTTATACGCTCAAAACAAAAATGAAGCAGGTAGAGCAAGGCATCCTCACAACAACAATAACCATTAATCGAAACGATGAGTTTGGAGATCTTTCACGAGCATTCGATCGTATGTTACAGCAAATTGTGGAACTGATTCGCCGGGCCGAGCTTCATAATGAACTTGAGCGGAAGCTGGAAATCCAGGTGTTACAGTCTCAAATAAACCCACATTTTCTGTATAACACACTTGGTTCGATCAGCAATGTGATACGTCTCGGACAAATAGAGAAAGTAGATGTGGTGATCGGATCGCTCATTTCATTATTGGAGTACGGGATAGACGATGCTTCTGAGAAGGTTTCCCTACGCCAGGAATTACGCAATGTAGCGGACTATATCGAGATCCAGAACATTCGGTATAACCGAAACTTCCACTTGATTGAAGATATTGAAGCAGGACTGATGGATTTTCTGGTTTTCCGAATGCTGTTACAGCCCCTTGTGGAGAATAGTATCTTCCATGGTTATAACGGAGGGGGAATTGAGGGGCCAATTACGATTCATGCGTACAGGGAGGACGGCATCGTCATCATCGAAGTTATTGATCAAGGTGAGGGAATTCCAGCTGATAAAATAAAGCATATTTTAATCTCAGAACCGAGTGAAGAGGAAGTAAAAAGGAAACGAATCGGGCTGAACAATATTCATGGGCGAATAAGACTCCACTATGGAGATCAATTCGGGCTGGATATCATTAGCATACCTAAGGAAATAACCCGTATACGCGCTGTATTCCCGGCAGAATTGCCAAAAGGAGATGCATAATGGGGAGAGACTATACCTGCTTCATTGTTGACGATGAAGACCTGATCATTCAACGATTGGAATTGTTTTTTAATGAGCTCTCTCATAGGGATCGACGATTTGTTCTGGTGGGAAAAGCGAATAATGGGCTGAATGGGATCGAGGAGATCATAAAACTTAAACCGGATATCGTCATATCCGATATTGTAATGCCGCGTATGGATGGCATCTCCATGATTGAGCAGCTCAAGGCGGAGCTCCCCCATACCCAATACATACTTTTGACCGCCTATTCATCCTTCGAATACGCTCAGCGAGCGATTCAAGCCAACGTATTGGAGTACATTGTAAAGGTTCCGCTGAGGGAAGCCGATTTGAATCGAGCGTTGGATAAGGCAGCCGGAATTTTAAATGAGTTCGAGAAAAAAGAAGCGGAATTTCACTCATTAAACGTATCCGTGCTTGAAAATAAATACAGAGTCCGCAAGCAATTTTTTAACGAATTGATCCGAGGTGAAATTCCTTCTCATCGGGCATCGGATTTTGCCAATCGCATGCAGTTTCATTTCTTTCAATCCAACTATTGCTGCTTCATCGTTGAGATGAATACGTATGAAAGTTTCCGAAACGAATACGCGGCCTCAGATCAAAACATCTTGAAGTATGCGATAACAAATATCATCGAAGAAACAGTGATGAATGGTAGTAGTGGGGTAGCTGCGGATCTGTCCGATAATCGTTTTATTGGCTTTTTATCCTGGGAAAATAACCGCAGTGATATGGAAACGGAATATGCTTGCCTATCCTTGGGAGGGCAGATCATCTCTCATTTGCATCAATATTTGAATAAAAGGGTGTCTGTCGCTTTTGGAAGTCCACACCGAGGCTGGGAATCGATCAAACAGGCGTACACGGAAGCTAAAAATGTGAGTGAAGACTTCTATTATCATACCGAAAAAGTCGTAAAAACACCGATGCATCGGTTCCAATATCATAATGACAAAAAAGCAGATTTTCAGCAGAAGCTGGCTGATTTTCTTATACGGCTGAAACGAAAGATTTCCAAGGAAGAGCTGGACAATGCACTTGCCGATCTGTCGCAATTTATTACGGACCATAAAATCCACAAGTCCATCATGGCGCCAATGATTAGAGATTTGTACAGAGACATTACCGTGAAATTTAAATCAGGGAATAAGATGGCCACGGAAGTTCCAGACTTCCCCATGGAATTTATGGCATTTCAGGAGCAGCTCGCCTATATTGGCGACTTCACATTTGAATACGTACACGCGGGCCAACTATTACATCGTGCTGAAATTATGAGTGCTATGCATTATATAGAGACAAACCTGAAACAACGTTTAACGTTGGAGGCAATTGCCGAGGAAGTGAATTTAGCACCATCGTATTTTAGTAGCTTATTCAAAAAAACAATGAATGAAGGCGTGATCAGCTACATTAACCGTAAAAAAATCCATCTCGCCCTCGAGTTGTTAAACGTTCGAGATTATTCATTATTGGAATTGTGCGAGGAAGTAGGCATCGTCAATGAAGGGTACTTTTGCAAACTTTTTAAAGAATATACGGGGGATACACCTAAGCAATATCGGATAAAAATGACACGGTAGGAATTCAAATAAGGATACAAAAAAATGTATGATTTTTTCGCAAAATCCTGTAAAAAAAAAGGGGTCAAAACCATTACCATGATAGGAGCATCTAATCATGGAGGTTATCAAAATGGAGCTTATGAAATCAGATGTAACCGTCATAGGTGGAGGAATTGCCGGGATATGTGCTGCCATTGCTGCCGCACGCCAAGGACTCCTGGTTTCACTTATCAATGATCGGCCGGTTCTGGGTGGAAATGCGAGCAGCGAGGTCAGAGTTCATATCAATGGGTCTGCATATCTCGGAAACAGTCCATCCTATTATGCTCGCGAGGGCGGGTTGGTGGAAGAACTCAAACTGAAGATCTTTCATTACAACCCGTTATACAACAAAAAACTTATGCTTTCACTTTCGGATACGGTGTTATTGGACATGGTTTATGATGAGCCCAACATTTCTCTATTCCTGAATACATGTGTGCATGAAACAGGCATGGAGAACGGCAGAATTCAATGGGTGGAGGGCCTTCAACTAGCTTCCGAAAGAAAATTTCGTTTTGAAAGCTCAACCTACATCGATTGCTCCGGGGATGGAATTGTTGGATACCAAGCAGGTGCTCACTTCCGATGGGGAAGAGAGGCGAAGCATGAATACCAGGAGGAGCTCGCTCCAGAAGTGGCGGATCATTACACCATGGGCGATACGATTCTGTTTCAAGCCCGTGACGTAAACTATGCCGTTCCTTACAAAAGGCCAGGCTTTGCGTATGATATTACGAAGCTGGAGTTTTTTGATAGTATCAGAAAAGGATTAAACCATCGGTCTTTTCCAAGGAAAATCAACGGGCTTGGCGGATTGTGGTGGCTGGAATACGGCGGACATATGGATATTATCAAGAATAATGAAGACATCGCCTTGGAACTGCGGAAATTGGTGTACGGGATCTGGGATTATATCAAAAATAGCGGTGAGTTTGATGATGTAGACAATCTCATCCTGGATTATGTATGCCCGATTCCGGGAAAGCGAGAGTCGAGACGGTTTATAGGTAAACACATGCTGTCTCAGAACGATCTTACAACAAAGACTCATTTCGAAGATGCGGTATCCGTCGGAGGCTGGTATATGGATCTGCATGCAAATAAAGGCATCTACGATGAAGGGCCGGCTACAGCATGGAATTTTGTGCCGGGATTGTATAATATCCCGTTTCGCAGCTTATTTTCACGCAATATTCCTAATCTCATGTTCGCTGGCCGTAATATAAGCGCTACACATGTGGCTTTTGGATCTACAAGGGTGATGGCAACCTGTGGTTGTATGGGGCAGGCGGTAGGAACGGCTGCTGCGTTATGCGTAAAATATGATACAGACCCCGCGGCCATCGTCAAAGCCCATATGGGTGAGCTTCAGGCGCAGCTGCTTCGAGACGGGCAAACAATTGTAGGGCTTCAAGAGCCGTTAGATCCTTATTTCGCAGACGGATTAACGATTCGTGCCTCGTCTCAGCGAAGCTATGAACAACTTCATACAACCGAAGAGATCTCCTTGGAGAACGCGTTATGTTTGGTCTTGCCGATTCAGACACCCGTGGTTGAAAGCGTGCAGATCAAAATCAAAAATAGATCCGAGCATTCGGAAACGTTGCAAGTGAAGCTGTTTGGTGGGGATCGAAAGGAAAACTATATTCCCACCAGCGAGCTGAAGGGCTACAACTTGGTGATTTCAGCGGGTCACGATGACTGGATTACACTGGACCTCAACTGCAAGAAGCCAGAAAACGACAAAATCTACATCGTATTGGAAGGTACAGCGAGCCTTGCCGTGTATGGCAATGAAGAGAAAATGACTGGAGCGGTGAGCTTCCTTTATAGACCGGAAGAGCCATCCAGGCTGAAGAAACTTAATAAGAGCATTTGCTTCAAGGATCTGCTACCATCCCAGGATATGTATAATCCCGCGAATGTCGTCAACGGCTTCTCCAGACCTTATGGTCTGCCGAACAGCTGGATTTCGGAACGTACGGAAGGACAGGAATGGTTGGAATTTGGTTTTGCAAGCCCCAAGAATCTGGATGAAATCCATCTTGTTTTCAATTCGCAGCTGAATTTGGAGCATTTCGATGATCCAATCGAGTCGTTGATCCAAGATTATGATGTGACTTTAACTTTAGAAGACGGAACCGAGAGTGTAACTAAAGTCCGTGGGAATTATCTTTCGTTGAACAAACATCAGGTGTTTGCACAAGGTGTAACCCACATCCGGTTTGATTTCTGTGCAACGTATGGTTCGCCTTATTATGAAGTGTTTGCTGTAAAACTTTATGCTCCTAATAACGCTAAGTGAGGGCGGGTGAAGTCGTGATGAAGGAATTTTTCCCACGAAGAGGGCTACCTAATGTCATTCAGAAGTTGGAAAATGGTGAAACCGTGACCATCGTTTATTTCGGCGGTAGTAATACACGTTCGAAAGGATATAGGGTCATGACGGCGGATTGGCTGCGAGGGCAATATCCCCATGCCGATATCCACGCTGTGAACGCAGGCATTGATGGGACAGGATCGGACCTCGGCTGCGCCCGTTTAGAGACAGATGTGCTTCGTCATCAGCCTGATCTCGTATTTGTTGAATTCGTTGGCAACGATGGCGGAGTGCCCGAATCCAAGGCGCGGATCGAAGGCATTGTCCGACAGATTCGCAAGCGCAGCCGGTTTATCGATATCCTGTTTGTATATACGATCAAGGAGCGGGATTTGACCTCATTTCAATCCGGCGAATACCAGAAGGGCGCTCTTATGCAAGAGGAAGTCGCCGACTATTACGGCATTCCTTCGATTCATCTGGGCGTAGCGGTCAGTCAATTGGTTTCGGATGGAAAGCTTATTTTTACTTCAAGGGCAGACGTATCCATCCCCGGAGCAGTTATTTTCACGCATGATTCGATCCATCCAACGATCCCCAAAGGACATCAGATTTACACCGATACAATCACCCGGTCGTTTGAGAAAATCAGAGAACTTCGAGATCACGTGGGAAAAGTCGAACATCACTTGCCGCAGGACCCCTTGGTCCCGGCCAATCCTTGGGAGTATGCAACCATGTTGCCACTGGATCGTCTTACTCATTTTTCCGCAGGGTGGTCTTACATGACCTCTGATGATTTTCCTTTAGTGCGTGAGTATGATTGGTTGTTCCCCGGATTATGGCGAGCAGTTGATGCCGGAGAGGCGATCACAGTGGAGTTTGAAGGAACCCACATCGGCTTATTTGATATCGGGGGGCCGGATTCTGGCCGATTGAAGGTGTCGGTGGATGGAGGAGAACCCTTCCTTATTGATCGATTCACGCTCTACAACGATCATAATAGAAATCAATATATTTTCTTGCCGGAGCTACCAAATGGGAAACATACAGTTCTCTTCGAGATCGATCACGAGAAAACTGACAAAGCGGCCGTGTTTGAGGCAAGTGGCAATGAACGAGGTATGGAACATGTTCGGCAACATCCAGCTTGGTATGATCAAACCGTCATTCAGCTTGGAAAGTTGTTATTGGTGCAGCCGCCTTTATAATTGATAAGTCCTCTTGCAACACTTGGAAGACCTATATTCTATCTGACTGCTACTGAGCAATCAATTAGGATGTAGGTTTCTTTTTTTACTTAAAATCGTATAAGAAATTCTTAAAATGAAAGAAATATCACCGTAATCTAACATGCTAAGATAAAAACGACAGAGCGGGATTAGGCAGAAGGGAAGGTTAAGTGCTTTTTTACGATCATTAGAGCAAAAGGTAACTCATTTTTGGAAGCGTTATCATTATGAGGAGAGGCTGTGAATTGTATGGTCAAAAGGAAGCTGTTTTTCTTCATCGTTTTCATGTTGACGGTCGTAGTTCCTTCCAGCCTGATCGGAATAAGGACCGCTTATGCGGAGACCTTACCTTATCAGACGATTATCATCGATGACGGGAGTATCAAGATCAATGATGTTGTGACACCTGATGCGGGTAACAAGAACAATGGATATGCGGCTCCGAATTGGACTACAAGCACAGGGGTGAAGGGGTATGATCTTTCCAGCACCAAATATACGAGTACAGCAGGCAGAACGATAACATGGAATCCACGCTTGGAAGCAGGAACGGCGAAAATATCGTTCTATAAGCTAGATTGGGCGGATAAGGCTGATAGCAATGTAAAAATCGAAATTGTTCATAATGGAACAACGGATGTAGTCTTTATGGATCTAAGACCCTCATCTGGCGCTCCAGCAGGGTGGGTTGATTTGGGAGAGTACTATTTTTCTGGAGTTGGTGAAGAATTCGTTCAATTGACCCGTTCTACCGGCACCACAAACACGATCCTTACACGCGCGGATGCGGTCAAGTTCGAAGGGAATATAACGCAGAAAGAGCCACATAAGACAATCATCATTGATGATGGAAGCCTCACAATTGATCATGTCGTTACGGTTGATTCCGGCAACGCTAATAACGGATTCTCTGCTCCATATTGGAGCACAAGCGCGGGAGTGAAGGGATACAATAATTCCAGTTCCAAATTTACAGACGCTGTAGGTAGAAGCATCACCTGGAATCCACGCTTGGAAGCAGGGACGGCGAGAATATCGTTCTATAAGCTGGATTGGGCGGATAAAGCAGATAGTAATGTGAAAATTGAGATTGTTCATAACGGGATTACGGATGTTAAGTTTATGGATCTAAGACCTTCGTCAGGTCCATCGGTTGGATGGGTAGATCTGGGGGAGTATGAGTTTAGTGGTAATGATAGCGAATTTGTCAGGCTGACTCGAACACAGCCTTCTACGGGTACAATTATTACGCGGGCTGATGCAGTCAAGTTCGAGGGGAATATCCGTCAACAGGCACCACCGTTGCCCCCGCTGCGGAGCCGCACATTAACAAATCTCAGTTACACAGAGAAAGGCAGCATCGAAAATGATAACTATAAGGCGACCTTCTATGAAGCGGCATGGGATGAAGGTAAATCCATCGTGCGTGACATGTTCTACAAAAACACAGAGACAGGGAACTGGGTTCCAATCAATAATGAATCGGAAAGACTTGAGGAACAATGGGTTTTATTGGACGGGAATGCGGGGAGCCGAACCAATTACTATGATACGATGAACAAACGCTGGATTACATTCGACGGGGTCCATTTTCCCGACAGCCACACGGCGGTATTGACCGATTCTACGCATGGCAGTGATTACGATTTTGAAGTGAACTGGTCCATGGCAGGGGATAAACCAGATGTTTCTTTTGCCTTTACGCCTCGCCGCGATGGCAATTATGTGATTGGATATCAGTCCTTCACAACAGAGGCAGTCTCGGGCATCAATGAAGTGTTAAATGGATTCCGGTCACATGCCAAAATGGTAGGTACAGTGGAATCAACAAGTTTAAGAGAGCTGAGCGCTCCGATGAGCCTGGTTGAGAAAAAAGATGGTTCGGGAAATCCATTAACGTATGGCGTATTTGTACCTTCGGCAGAGCTTCCGGTTGAATTTGAACCGACGGGAGGTGTGACGAAACAACGGCTTGGCATGAGCCTGGTCAACAACGAAGGCAGTGTGCAACCAATCCTGTATGCGCCTCAATTAGGGACTTATTCGCAAATGACCGCAGAAAGCACGTATCAATTTCATATGGGGCTAATCGCTCAAAAAAGCAATCTATATGAGTCCTACGTGGATATTCTTCGCAATGAGTACGATTATTCGGCATACCGGGAAAATGTGTCAGATCAGTCGCTTACTGACGCGATGTTTAATATGATTGATCTCCTTAAAATTGAGCCGCAAGGGGACGACTCTGTGAATTATGTCCCATCACCCAGCGGGTGGTGGAGCCGTGCCAAGGGTTTTATAGATATCGAAAACGAGGATAGCGTCCGAACAAGCTCAAATGCAGTTCTTTTGGGAGCTTATTATTTAACTGGGGATGACCAGCTATACGATACGAGAGCACTGCCGTCCGTCCAGTATGGCCTATCGCGAAATGGTATTGGTTGGTCGCCAACGCAGAAGAAAGTATACGGTGTGCCTTCCTTATGGAAAATGGCTACTCTGCCATTTGATGTTTCAAGCGTAGCGGCTGTTAATCAGATGATGGGCACTACAGCTGGTATTGGGGCGCTGGCACAGGAAGAATACCTCGTACGTGACCCGGATCAGAAAGACCGCGGGCCTGTCATTCAGCCCCTGATGATGTATCGGATGACGGGAGATGCACAGTATTTGCAAGCTGCGAAGGATGCAGCCGACAGTTATATCGCGCAACATATTGATACGCCTGCATCAGTCGATGTGAGTAAAAATGAGTTCATTTATTATTATAGCAAGCTGTGGATGGAGATCTTGGAGCTATATGAGGAAACTCAGGATCCCAAATACTTGGATGCCGCCTATAAAGAAGCCAAACGCTATGCGACCATGTTTGTTGCTCGTCCAGTTCCTGAAGGTAACGTTACAATTCCTCAGCCGGAGACATATAATTACGCCGAGTCGTTCCATTGGCCGGAAAGTGGTAAATTTCAATATCCGAGACTCAAGCTTCCCGAAGATATTGCCGGAGGTGTTCAAGCGGAGCGTTGGCTTATTTCACCGAGCGGATTGACGTTTGAAGCAGGAAGTACAACCGGCTATTATCGGATGAATGCTCAGGAAGCTCCGTTCATGCTGAGATTGTCGCTCTATACAGGGGATGAACTGCTGCAGGATATTGCTCATAATGCGGTTATTGGACGATATTCCAGTTATCCAGGTTATTATTATAAGGGTTTCGCCGTTAGTCAACTTGAACCAGACTTTCCTCTGGAAGGCCCCAGCGGGGCTACATCCATCTATTATCACCATATCCCGGGGCAGCTCGGGCAAACGATGGATTATTTGATCAGCGAACAATCATTGAAATCAAACGGCAGTATTACGTTTCCTTCCGTTTTTGAAACGAATTTTTTATGGTTTAAATATCACCTCTATGGGAATAAACCAGGTCAATTTTATGGTAACTCCGACGTTTGGCTATGGATGCCCAAGGGGATTATTAAGACCAACCATCCTCAATTGAATTGGATAACGGGTGAGAGCGGGGATAAATTTTACATCGGGCTAAGCAACGCATCGTCAGAAGAAGTTCAGACTCCAATTGAATTAAACGAACATATCATTGGATTCAATCCGGCGCAGGATTATACCGTAACGATCATCCGCGACAATGGCACACCAGAGCAAACGGTAATGAGTGGTGGAATCATTCAAGCCACGGTTTCAGGTAAGGGCATCACCGCGATCATTGTAGAAGGACTTAACATTAATGTGCCGCTACATCAGGTCAGAACGGCAGATACATCGGATGCAAGTTATTTCTTTGATACCCACAGTCCAATTGATGCGGTTAAAGGCATGCTCATCGTTAAGCCCGACGAAACGGTTTATGATGCTTATGTGCAGGCCAAAACGACAAAACCAGCGACAATCCATTATTCCTTGGATGGCGGGGCCACGTACACGACCATCCCAGATACGATCTATCCGATGGAATGGTCGATACGAGTGAATGATTTATCCCAAACTTTCACGTATTACGTGGAATCGGAGGGGAAACAGACCCGTAAGCGGACACTCTATCTGCCGGATCAGGTATCGGAAACTCCAGTTCAACCCGATGGGCAGGTTAGCTCAACCATCATCGTGGATAATACGGAGGCGGAGACAGAAGGCGTCTGGATAAGGGATACGACGGCTAACGATTATTATTATGATAACTATGTGTATGCCAAATCTACGACCGGCACAGCGACAAGTAAAATGAGATGGCGGCCTGAGCTTCCAGAAAGTGTCACTTACAGTGTGTATTATAAGATTCCGCAAATCACGGCTGCGAGTGAAAATTGGGCAACAAATGTCTCATTTACCGTTTATCATAGCGGCGGCTCCGATACGGTGACAGTTGATGAGACAACAGCGAATGGTACTTGGGTGCACCTGGGGGATTATCCTTTTGCTGCAGGCGATAGCGGGTACGTGGAACTAACCAATAAGGCCAATAAGTCCAGAGTCGTTGCCGATGCAATCATGTGGGTGGACCCAAACAGGGTACCGCAATTGGAGTCTGCTGTGATCCTGTCCGATCGGAAGGAACTGCAGATGACTCAAACCGCACAACTGAGCGTAACCGGTTATTTGGATAACGGTTTGGTCGGTGATCTTACACAGGCCGATGTGCAGTATTTCGTTGATCGTACGGATCTGGCCGAAGTGAATAGCAGTGGGGTGTTGACCCTTCTTAATCTTGATGGAGACACGGATCACATTGAGGTATGGGCTACGGTTACGATTGACGGAGTGACCTTAACCACACCACCTTTGAACATCACGATCAGGGACCTAACGGTTATCGTGGACAGTACAAATACAACAGGGTTATACACGACAGAAGGTTCGTGGAGCCAAAGCAATTTAGCTGGATACAAAATTGGGGTTAAATCCCGCTATTCAACAGTTCAAGGCTCATCAGCAACGTGGAAAGGCGAGTTTCCAGAAGGTAAATATACGGTCTCGATCTATAAACTCGTCCATACGACAGCAAACGATAACAATGTCAAAGTGGAAGTGAAACATAAAGCGGGTACCGAGGTCACCTATATCGATGCAACGGTCGGCTCATCGGGTTGGGTTAATCTGGGGACGTTCGACTTTACGGGCGACGGTAGCGAGTATGTTCGATTAACCAGGGTTACGCCTACAACGGTAGACCCGCCAACGCTTCCTGCGGATATGATCTATACGAGGGTTGACGCAGTTATGTTCGAACGGCATTCAAATGATTCGGAGCCGCTTGCCAATGAAGCGCCAGTTGAACCGACACTTTCTGAATCAGAGCAGTGAATTATGAATGGAAGTGGAACAACGGTAAGTGATGTTATACAAATTATTGTAAAATAACGCTAAGAGCCGAGTGGATCAAAACGATCCATTTGGCTCTTTTTGTCTAAGTGCAAGAAAGTGTGTTTACAAGGGAAGGCAGTCGGCCACCTTCCTCTTACCACCCATTAATCACTTAAGTTTGCCAAATCCAACTTTTTTGGATTCTTGTAAAAAAATTGCCGCGTTCAGATTATGTTTCGTCACACTCAAAACGTTTCTCTAGACCCACACAAATCTTCAATGGTACCATCATACACGTGCTTGAATTGAAGATTGCAGGAGGATATCATGTGGATCAACTTAAATACGATAATCTAAAGCTGGGGGAGCGCGGAGCTATCATCAGCATTATCGCCTACATATGTTTGACCGTATTAAAACTGATCGTTGGCAATATGGCCGGATCAGAAGCGCTCAAGGCGGATGGATTAAACAATGCCACCGATATTGTGGCCTCAATAGCTGTACTGATCGGTTTGAAGCTTGCCCAACGACCAGCCGACACAGATCATACATATGGTCACTGGAGAGCAGAGACCGTTGCGTCACTTGTTGCTTCTTTCATTATGATGGCAGTAGGTTTACAAGTACTGTTTCAAGCCATTGGTTCTGTGTTTCAGGGTAAACATGAATCTCCGGATATCATCGCTGGGTACACAGGCATTTTCTGCGCAGTTATCATGTATCTGGTCTATCGCTATAACAAGAGACTTGCTACTCGTATTAAAAGTCAGGCAGTCATGGCTGCAGCTCGAGATAATATCTCCGATGCCTGGGTGAGCACCGGTACGGTCATTGGGATCGTGGGTTCCCAGTTCGGCCTCCCATGGCTGGACCCTGTAACGGCTGTCATCGTAGGTTTCCTGATCTGCAAGACCGCTTGGGACATTTTCAAGGAAGCCACACATCATCTGACGGATGGTTTTGATGTTGAACTGATTCAGGAGTACAAAAAAACGATTGCCGGAATTGACAGCGTAGAGACAGTTAAAGACGTGAGAGCGCGGAACTATGGCAATAACGTTGTAGTAGACGTTGTCATAACAGTTGATGCTGAGCTGGATCTTCAACAAGCACACGATATCTGTACAGACGTGGAGAACGAGTTAATGGAGGAACATGACGTATACACCGTTCACGTTCATGTGGAACCTGATACGTTGGAAGAGTGCATTTAAACTCAGGATTATAAAAGAGCGACTCGGCAAAGCAAAAAAACCAGTGAGCTTTAATTATTCACTGGTTTTTGCTGATTTCAATTTTCATTTTTAAAAGAATACGCGCGTTGTTTATCCCATACATGACTATCTCGGCAAATTGTAGGTAATCAGATTGTTATATTTATCCGCATGTTTCTGTTCGTCCAGGATGATCCCCCACACCGTGTCTTTATATATGCCATAAGGGAGACCAAACCATATTTTTCTATACTTTTCCACGGCCGCCAATTCACCCTGAAACGCCTTTTGCAGTCCGGCAAGATAAGAGGTGACCGTTTCAACCGGCTCACTGCTTATGCCCGTAATCTCCTGACCTGTCAGATCCTTGTACATTTGGCGGAACATTTGATTATGTCCTCGTTCATCATTGCGGATGCTCGTGATGATGGCAGCCTGATTGGCATCGGGCGACAACTGAATCAGTGAATCATAGAACACCTCATCGTTTCGTTCTCCTTGCACAGCCGTTTTGATTAATTCAAGTGCTTCGGCTGATGATGTTGCCCATACCGGAGTAAAAGTGTACCTGTAACCATAAGGATATGCCACATACATTACGAATCCCTCCAAGACAAATATGAGTTAAGATATGCACGTATGCCCATCAGCGTTAACCCATATCATCTGTCCTGCCTTATTAGTGGAAAGCTTCAGTAAAACTTCACTTGGTATACCTCAATATTTTACTGTAACCATAAGCAAGAACAAATGGCAGGAGGTATGACACAAAGGTCCAAATTATGTTCCATCCATTAAAATAAATGACATGCCCCATCATTTTGGCAACCCATTCGATTAATGTCAGCGACAATGATGCAACAAGAATCGCCAACCATGGCTTGGCGCCTTTTTCTGAAATCATATACATCATCAGGCAACCAGCGATCGGATAGACTCCAAGATCCATTGGAAGAGCAGCCAAGGATTGATTATGAGTATTTGGCATAATATTCCAAAAGTAATTAAATCCGATATTGTTGATGGATGCTGAAATAGCCACACCAAGTGGATAATATAGAATAAGGATTGTAAAGTTCCGACGCAGAATCCATACACCCAATATAATGGGAATGACCATACCCAACAGAATGTTTCCTAACATGCCATTTTCCTCCAAAGCTTTGTTACTTCTGTAGTTTCACTATAAGCCGCATCAGCATTTATCGGATTTCTCTCACTTCAATACAAGTGGTGTTGTATAAGTTAACCAACTCCATGGGATATAATGCATATTAGCAAATTCGAAATAGGCTTGTGTGAGTCCAAACGTTAAAAAGGCCGCTTATCCAACAAGGGTAAGCGACCTTTTTTAGCGCATTTAGTAAACTTACATTAATGCAGTTTAAATTCGTTTAAAAACGGAGCAGCTTATCCACATGATTCATATGTTCCAGATTACGAATAAACTCGTATCGTTCTTGTTTTGTTCCATTAAATGGTGTTTCTAAAAGAAATTGATTGAATTTCTGTTCAAGCATATTCCAGCCAAACGGAGTTTCCATATCGCCTAGAGGTACAGGCATCCACCGTTCATATATATTGCCATCATGTGTTGTTATAACAACATGGGCAGCGCAAAAATGAGTTGGATGATCAGCCAGATATTGCTGCACTTCATCATCCAGGGTTACTGTAATTTTTTGCACCAGTTCCTGAACCTCCGGATCGGTAAAGCTATTGAATATTAATTCCTCTGAGTCCATACGACCGTATTTGAGAGCCACGGCTGAAGTGAATTGTGTGCTGGCCTGTGCTCCGATTGCGGTCTTAGGCTTAGGATTCGTCAGACGATATACAAATGAAGAGGTCCTCACATCAACAGACTTGATCTTGGATGGTGTTAAACTATAGTCTTCGCGAAGTTCCAACATAGCATCCAGAGTGGCGTGTAATCCACGCTGGCAGGCATGACGTTTGAAATAAATGTAAGTCACTTTAAAATCAGTTCCCAGTCCTTCCAGCACATGACTTGTGTCACAATGCCCGCTTGTTCCTTTGAAGGCCTGGAAGAATCCATATTTTCCTTCCAAAGCTGCATCAGGACCCGTGAAACCACAGGATGCCAGTCTCACGGCCCTTAATCCGGTCAATGCCGCCCAGCCACTGCATAAAATTTTCCCTGAAGTTCCATCATTCTGATATTCAATCAAACCTCCTGTGAACAGAGAAGCAATCCCCATCGCATCCTTGGTCTGCTTGGCATCTGCATTTGTTAATTTACTTACCAAGGCCGCTGCTGCGACAGCGCCGCATACCCCGGTAGCATCAAATCCTCTTTCCCGGTACATAAATGGATTGATCGCTTCGCCTAACCTAGCATATACGTCATAAGCCGCAACAATGGCGGTGATCATCTGTTTCCCATCGTTTCGGTGGAGCTGAGCCATACTTAGCAGGAGCGGAACAAGCACAGATCCAGGGTGGCCCATGGCGTGGCGATAGCCGTCATCCAGGTCTGCACAACGTGCCATCATGGTATGAATGAAGACAGCATGATCTGTGCTAGTGCGGACATCCTGTTCACCAATCAATGAGACCAAGTCTTCATTTTTAATAATAGAGTCTGCCAATCTTGCGTATTCCAAAATACGTTCACTTGTTTCAGAGTATCGACCAAATACCATATTACCGTAAGAGTCCAGTATTACCTGTTTACCTACTTCGATAGCCCTCTCGGAGAGATCATCAAATTGAAGACGGGTTATGTAGTTGGCAAGTTCTACATTCATATGATTCACAACAGTTCACCTCGTTATTTTGACTTCAATCCGCAAATACACGGGAAGTTTACATAACAGAAATATAAAGTTGTCATGATGTTGAACTCAAGCACAAGTTAACTGCACTAACTCAACTTTTGTATGCACATAAGTAATTGAACGCCAATATGATTCAATTGCTTTGATGTAATGAAGGGGTGCAATAACGTTTGACTATTTTTTTAAAATCCTCTACGTAAGAGGGGAAAATTTTAGATTTGTGATAGATCAATGCGAGCGGGTGAAGATAGGAAAAATCAGCGATTGGAAATACATGAAGGTGAGAATTCGTATGATTAGACTCATTTAATGCATGAATCCCTGAAAGATACATCGTTAATGAAAAACTGGCCGCGTAATCCTCAGCACACAAAAGGTGATGGATATCCGGTTGCGTCAATTCGTTAATACAATGCAGGGATATGTTACGTTCAGCGAGATGTTTATCGAGCAAAATACGGGAATTGAAGTTTTTCTTATTCAGAACAAAGGGGACATGTTGAAACAGACTCAAATCCGCGCCCTGATTAAATGTTTCGATGCACTCGGGATATTGATCAGGGAAATACTGCTTGAGCAAATTGTCCGAGATCACCATGTACATCTGCTCAAGCAGAATCGTTTCATACTTTACATTTTGCGTTACGATATTGTCCACACCCGAGAGGAACAGATCCAGTGAATTGTTTAACACCATCTCCTGCATTTGCGGTGAGGTTGTACGATGAATTTTAAGCTCCACTTTGGGATGCAGGGCATAAAATTCTTTTAATAATTTCGGCACGATAATGGGATAGCGCCCTTCGGTAACGCCAAAATGAATCGTGCCTGACTTATCCTCTTTAAGATCAGTAAGTTGATTCTCCATGTTTTGATCCAGCAGCTCAATTTGACGAAGCGTATCTTGCATAATTTTCCCCGCTGCTGTCAGCGCAATTTTAGGTTTTCTTTCGAAGAACGCAACACCATGTTTTTCTTCCAAGCTTTTTAGGTATTTGCTGAGTGATTGATGGGAAATATATAGTCGTTTCGCTGCATTGGAAATGTTTAACTCTTCGGACAGAACCAAAAAATATTTATAGTTATTAAGCATGCATACCTCCTGAGGTAATCTTCTGTGTGACTCTGATGTAAACACTATAGATGCAACACGGTTAAAGATCATCATACTGCAACTATTAGTTACATACAAGCAATCTAAATGTGCTTTGGGGTTGCGAATATCTATGATAAATTATGAATGTATTCACGATGTCCATAGCGGTGTAAGCGTGAGCAATATGCAAATGTCTGCTCCAAAATATAATTAACAGGAGGTTATGTGCGTGAGTAAAGTTGCAGTTCTATTAGCAGAAGGATTTGAAGAAAGTGAGACCCTGACGATTGTTGATATTTTGAGAAGAGCACATATCGAATGTCACATGATTAGTACAGCGGGTGAAATGGTTTGTGGTAGTCATGACATCGTGGTCAAGGCTGATGCGCTTATCAGTGAAGATGTTAAAACTTACGATATGATCGTACTTCCTGGAGGAATGCCTGGGGCCGCTAATCTTCGTGATGATGACCGTGTAATTCAACTTATTCAGGAAATGAATCAGTCCGGCAAATATGTAGCAGCCATGTGTGCAGCACCTCTTGCACTAGGCAAAGCAGGTGTGTTGGAGAACAAAAATTTTACCGCTTATGTAGGTTATGATCAGAAAATTGAAACGAGCGGTACTTTTAAAGAAGATATTGTTGTTAAAGATGGAAATCTGATTACAAGCCGTGGCCCTGCGACGTCTTATGCTTTCGCTTTTGCATTAGTGGATGCCTTAGGCGGAGACAGTATGGCTGTCAAAAATCGTATGGTTTATTTCAATGCATTTGATGCTGAATAGGAGGGAACTGAAATGACGAATAAAGTAGCAGTATTGATGGCGGAAGGTTACGAAGAGGGAGAAACGCTGACGATTGTTGATATTTTGAGAAGAGCTGGATTAACCTGTGACACGTTTTATTTTGGCGATAAGCTGGTTAAGGGCATGCACGGCATCTTTGTAGAAGCAGACAAACCTTTTGGCGAAGAAGTAAAGCAGTATGACATGATCGTTCTGCCGGGAGGCCGCCCAGGTGGACAAAACCTGAAGGTAAATCCGGATGTGATTGACATGGTGCAGTACTTCAATCAGAACAATAAGTACATTGGCGCAATGTGTTCCGGTACGGTGGTACTGTCCGATGCAAAGGTCATTGAGGGCAAACAGGTAACAGGTTATGTAGGGTACGCTGAGAAATTGATTGGCGGCATCTTCAAGGATGAAGTCGTCGTAGCTGACCAGAATCTCGTTACAAGCCAAGGGCCTGCAACACCTTATCCATTTGCATACAAAATTGCAGAAATCTTCGGCAAAGATACATCAGGCCTACGTGAAAAGATGTTATACAACTTTGCCGGAGGCAAGTAAAGACAGCTAAGAGGGCGGGGGAATCATATGAAAACAGAGGAATTGGCTAAGGAGATTATCGCTAACATTGGACAGGATAATATTACGTATGCCACGCATTGTGCAACCAGATTGAGATTCAACGTAAAAGATGAGTCTCAGGTTAACTTGAAAGCGCTTGATCGACTGGAAGGTGTCCTGCGAGCCCAGTTTAACAGCGGTCAGTTACAGATCATCATTGGCGCAAAAGTGAAAAGCGTTTTTGACGCAGTAAGTGAAAAGCTTGACTTGGAAAATCAGGACATTGAAGTGAAAGCAGTACAACAAAAAAAGAATGTGATTTCCCGAGTCGTGGAAACGGTGGCAGGTATATTCGGGCCAGTCATTCCAGTGTTGATTGGGTGCGGTATGGTGAAGTCTGTGCTTGCAATCCTGACGACAATGAATCTTCTTGAGACAACAAGTGGTGCGTACCAAACCTTTAGTCTGATTAGCGATCTTATTTTCTATTTTTTCCCCTTCTTCCTTGCAGTCAGCGCGGCCAAGAAGTTCAAAACCAACGAATATCTGGCTGTGGCCCTTGCCGGGGCTTACATGTATCCCACCATTATGGAAGGTGCAGCAAAAGTGGCAGAGACGGGTGTTACCAGTTTAAGCTTTTTCGGCCTTCCATTATTGCTCGTGAACTATAAATCAACGATCATTCCGATTATTATTTCGGTTTGGGTGATGAGCTACGTTTACCGGTTTGTTAATAAGCGAATACCCGATATGTTTAAAATTTTGTTTGTGCCGATGATTGTGTTGTTCATTATGGTTCCACTTGGATTAATTGTTTTCGGACCTTTAGGAACCTACTTCGGCAGTGGAGTTGCTCAAATTGTAACGTATTTGTATACGGTGAATGGCGTCATTGGTGCATTTTTATTTGGAACATTCAGACCCCTTCTAATTATATTTGGCATGCATTACGCGATTACTCCAATTAACAGCCAGCTGATTGCTGAATATGGATACTCGGTAATTTCACCTGCGAACTTGACTGGAAATCTGGCTCAAGCCGGGGCATGTATTGGTGTATTCCTCTTATTGAAACATAAAGCGAGCAAATCCAGTGCTTTATCCAGTGGTGTAACGGCGATGTTTGGTATTACCGAACCGGCTATCTTCGGATTCAACCTTAAGTACAAGCGTCCTTTTATCTGTGCGATGCTTGCAGGAGGTATCGGAGCAGCTTACATCAATTTCTGGGGTGGAGGAGCAACGGCTCTGATTCTGCCAGGTATCCTGGCCTTGCCAACCTATATCGCTGACAGTTATATACACATCATTATCGGGATAGCAATCAGCATTACGCTTGCACTGGTTGCCGTCTTGATCTGGGGAATTGAAGAAGAGATTCCAGCTCCAGTTACTGCAAGTGTTGGCAATGGAACAGATGCTTCTGCTGCCGCTAATGTGATTACGTCGACCTCAGAATCCCATGCTTTGACTCGACCAACCGGAACACTAATCATTGGCTCTCCGATTAACGGGATAGTTAAAAATATAACTGAAATCGACGATCCCATCTTTGCTCTGGGGAGCGGTGCTGCAGTTGAATCAATCGATGGCAAAGTATACGCGCCATTTGACGGTAAAGTTGTATCGCTGTTCCCAACCAAACATGCCATTGGACTGATGTCGAATGAGGGTGTGGAAATGCTTGTTCATGTAGGGATAAATACAGTCAAGTTGAAAGGAAAGCATTTCACGGCTTATGTGCAGCAGGATCAGGTGATTAAGCAAGGAGATCTGCTGATCGAATATGATCATGAAGCTATTCGGGCAGCAGGATTTGATACGGTCGTGCCCATCATTATATCGAATACTTTTGAATATCAGAGTGTTGAGCAGATTGCTGAGGATCGGGTTGTCCAAAACGAAGCACTGTTACGCATTCACGCTTAGAGGTGGTAAATATGAGTAAATTATCTGAAGACTTTCTTTGGGGAGGCGCTGCAGCGGCCAACCAGTTAGAAGGTGGATGGAATGAGCGCGGCAAAGGAGTCAGTGTTGCAGATGTCATGACAGCAGCAACACATGGCTTGGAGCGAAGAATTACACAGGGAATTGAGGAGAATGTATATTACCCTAGTCATCAGGCTAGTGATTTTTATACAAGATACAAGGAAGATATTCAGTTGTTTCATGAGATGGGATTCAAATGCTTTCGAACCAGCATCGCGTGGACACGGATATTTCCAAACGGAGATGAGACGGAACCGAATGAGGAAGGTCTGCAATTCTATGATGACTTGTTTGACAGCTGTTTGGCATACGGGATTCAGCCAGTAGTCACCATATCTCACTTCGAAATGCCATATCATCTAGTGACGGAATATGGGGGATGGCGCAATCGTAAATTGATTGACTTTTATTTAAACTTCTGCGAAGCAGTCTACACCAGATATCGGACAAAGGTTAAGTACTGGATGACGTTTAACGAAATCAATATGATTGTGCGCAAGCCATGGAAGCCAGGAGGCATTCAGTGGAACGATGGGGAAAACAAACTTCAGACCATGTACCAGGCTGCGCATTATATGCTGATAGCCAGTGCCAAAGCAGTCAAGCTTGGTAAAGAGATCAACCCGGACTTTATGATCGGCGGCATGTTCCTTCATCCAACATCATACGCAGCTACATGCGACCCTGATGATGTGCTTGCCCAGGTCAAAAAACTTCAACAAGCTTACTTCTTTCTCGATGTACATGTCAGAGGCAAATATCCACGCTCATATTATGGGTTCCTGAAGCAGCATCAATTGGAAATTGAAACTGCTCCTGAGGATGAATTGATTCTGAGAGAAGGAACCGTAGATTATATCGGATTCAGTTATTACTCCAGCTCTGTCGTTATGGCTAATCCAACCGATCAGGACAAGAGTGAGGGGAATGAAATAAGCGGTTATAAAAATCCGCTCTTGCCTGCCAGTGAATGGGGATGGCAAATTGATCCGGTAGGTCTCCGGATTACATTAAACTGGCTGTATGATAAGTATCAGATCCCGCTATTTATTGTAGAGAATGGTTTAGGCGCAGTGGATACGCTCGAAGAGGATGGGTCAGTGCATGATCCGTATCGGATTGATTACCTTAGACAGCATGTGAGTGAGATGAAAAAAGCCATTCTGGAAGACGGGGTCGAAGTGATAGGTTACACTCCTTGGGGTTGCATTGACCTTGTCAGTGCCGGAACAGGAGAGATGAAAAAGAGATATGGCTTAATCTATGTCGATAAAGACAATGATGGGAAGGGTTCATTAAAGCGAGTTAAAAAAGATTCTTTCTACTGGTATAAAGAATGTATTAAAAGTCAAGGGAAGATAATATAACACTTCGTCAAGTACACGAATGATCAATTAAAAGCCCTTGTCTCCATCGGCAACAACTGGAGACAAGGGCTTAAGCTTTTTCAAAGTTTTACCGAAATTTATTAGGGATTTTTTTTACTGGTGCTTGCTGAGAATATCAAATATGATCTTGGCATTATCTGTGTTGTCGATCAAACCGGCGAAGCGGTGACTTGCCGGACCGTAGGCATAGACCGGAACATCTTCACCTGTATGTCCACCTGTTGTCCAGCCGGTATATGAACTGTTATCAATAATCGCTTCAATAGCATTATCAATCTTTGTTACATCCGCACTTTTGGCTGCTTCGTTCACCGATTGAATCTCTTCAGGTTTCAACTCCAGTTTGAGATAACTTTTCAGTGTTTCTTCAACCGAAGCACCTTTTGCAATTTGTGCTGCCATGAAGTCAGGTGTGCGCAGTGCAGCTTTGATTGGATCTACGAAGAAGTTGTATTCTCCGTCTTTTCCAAGCGTAAGTCCACCCGTGGAGTGGTCGGCAGTAGCTACGACAAGTGTTTCACCGTCTTTTTTGGCAAAATCAATAGCTGCCTGAAATGCTGCTGCGAAATCATCCATTTCACTCATCGCGCCAACGATATCATTATCATGTCCTGCCCAGTCGATCTGGCTGCCTTCGACCATTAGAAAGAATCCTTTGTCGTTCGAACTGAGGCGATCAATTGCTGTATTGGTCATCTCAGCTAATGATGGAGTTGCAGCAGTACGATCAATCAACTTGTCCAGCCCTCCGTCCGCAAACAGTCCAAGAACTTGTTGATTCTTATCCGCAAGGAGAGAGGAACGATCCGTCACATAGCTGAATCCGGCCTTCTGGAACTCCTTCGTCAGATCACGACCCTCGCGTACAAAATTGGATTTCCCTCCACCCAGAAGTACATCCACCTTATGCTTGCCATTAATCAACTCATCATAATAATCGTCCGCAATTGCATCCATATTTTTTCGACTGATATCATGGGCACCAAATGCAGCTGGTGTGGCATGAGTGATCTCCGATGTAGCCACGAGTCCGGTGGACTTGCCGTTTTCTTTGGCCTGCTCAAGTACGGTTTTGACTTCCTTCTGCTCAGGGTCAACCGCAATGGCCGCATTGTATGTTTTTACACCCGCCGACATAGCCGTTGCTGCGGAAGCGGAATCCGTTACATTTTGTTTATCATCATCCGGATAGGTCATTTGTGCTCCAACCAGATAAGGGTCGAATACGGTTTTATCCATGCCCTTCGTCGAAGGATCATCTTTCATATAACGGTAGGCGGAAGTATAAGAGGTCCCCATGCCATCCCCAATGAGGAAGATGATGTTCTTGATTTGTTTTTTCTCCACACTTACAGCTTGAACCGCACTTGCTTGTCCTGCAGACAAGAGAGTAGAAGCCGATACAGCCAGAGTCAGCGCTACCGCTGGTAATACTCTTTTGGATAATTTCACAATGATTCCTCCTCGTAATATCTCAACAACAAAAATGAATGCATGAATCTATATTCATTTGTTCATCATTAAGAAGATTAGCATTTATATGTAAATGAAAACCAAGAACTTTGTATACCTGAGGTAAAATAAACATAATAAAGGCGATGTGATAATTCTTTGCATGAGGAGCAAGTCAAACATTCCAATTAGGGCATATGTTTCCGGCGAAAGATTCACATGATCTTTTACATACGAGATTACAAAAATATACTCATTCCGCTGTTTTTGAAGTATGATACAACATAAGTAGAACGCTTTCATTTTTATATTACTGTTAGTATACAATCAATTTCATTTTCAGGAGGCTCTTTACCATTGACCAAAACAACTCCAAATTATGATGGGTATCTCTTTGTACATTTTATTGGCGAACAACCAGACGGAGAGCAGGTTTATTTCTCCTATAGCGAGGATGGTCTTCACTGGAAGGACCTTAATGGCGGATCGCCTGTGCTGTATTCCGACCTTGGAGAAAAGGGGGTACGGGACCCGTTTCTGGTTCGTTCAGTCAAGGATAATAAATTTTATCTGATTGCTACGGATCTCCGCATCGCAAGCGGCAAAGGATGGACTCATGCCGTTAATGCCGGGAGCCGTGACGTAATTATATGGGAATCCAGCAATCTCGTGAACTGGTCATCCCCATGGAACGTTACACTAGGTGTGGAGGGCGCTGGATGTGTCTGGGCACCAGAAGCTGTGTATGATGAGATGGCAGATGAGTTTCTTGTATTCTGGGCTTCTGCGACGCAGGAACCACAGGAGCAAGAACGAAAACAAAAAATATACAGTGCTCGCACAAAAGACTTTCGTACGTTCTCTGCATCGGAAAAATACATCGAGCGGGATAATCATATTATTGATACAACGATTCTTCCTGCGGATGGCTCTTATTATCGATACTCCAAGGATGAAACAACCAAAAACATACGGGTAGAAAAAGGAGACTCTCTCGACAAAGGGGCATTTGTTACACTTCAAGCTCCGGTACTGGAGGCTATGGCAGGTGTGGAGGGACCTCAAATCTTTAAATTCAATGACCGGGAGGAATGGTGTCTGATTGTTGATCGATTTGCTGAAGGCAAGGGTTATCTTCCTCTGCTGACTACAGATCTGGGAAGTGGAGAATTCCGAATCGTCCCTGATGGTGAATTCGATATGGGAACGACTCAAAAGCGGCATGGAAGTGTCCTGCCAATCACAGCTGAGGAGTGCAGCCGGCTTCTCGCGGCTTTTGGGGATGGTCATCAGGTGCTTCCCGGACAATATGCCGATCCTGATGTCGCACAGTTTGGGGATCGCTACTATATGTATCCAACAACAGATGGCTTCGAGGGGTGGTCGGGGACACAGTTTAAGGTGTTTTCTTCTTCAGACCTGAAGCATTGGCAAGACGAAGGCGTGATCCTTGATCTGGAAACAGAGGATGTCGCCTGGGCAACCGGTAATGCCTGGGCGCCGGCAATTGCCAGTCGAAACGGAAAGTTCTATTTTTATTTCTGCGGAAAAATGCGGAACGGAGAGAGTGCCATTGGCGTTGCTGTAGCAGATACACCGATTGGTCCATTCCTGGCCGAGTCGCAGCCTTTAATCACAATGGAGCAGTTGAAACGTCTGGGCATTACTATGGGTCAAGCGATTGATCCCTCCATCTATATCGAAGATGATGGAAGACCGTATCTGCTATTTGGCAATGGACATGGTGCCATTGTGGAGCTTGGTGAAGACATGATAAGTGTCGTGGAGGACACAATGAGCAATCTGGCGGGCTTGCATGATTTTCGTGAGGCGGTAACCGTGTTGAAGCAGGGTGGACTATACCACTTTACATGGTCCTGTGATGACACAGGCAGCGAAGACTATCATGTGAATTATGGTACGGCAGAGCAGCTATATGGTCCAATTACCTATCGATACCCAATCCTGAGCAAAAATGTGGAGAAGGGCATGCTGGGCACAGGTCATCACTGTATATTTAATGAAAATGAAACCGGTCAACTACGGATTGCCTATCACCGTTTTGTAACGCCACTGTCCAGATTCTCCTCTGGAAAGGGGTATCACCGCGAAATATGTATGGACCCGATTCTTTTTGGTAAGGACGGACTGATTCAGCCGGTCATACTCTAACATAAGATGTTCAATTAAATCACTATTTTATGAAGAACTGATACAGCATGATTGCCTGTCAAATGTCGCTTTTAGCGGTTTTGGCAGGCCTTTTTATCATCCACCTGGAACAAGCCAAAACAGTAGGGGTGAGCGTGTATGGAACTTATTAAACGCATTAACTCCAGAATACATTTGACAGGAGAATCAATAAATCGTATTATTACGATATAACGATTTAGGAGGAATACTTTTGAACACTCCCGCTTTTGACAGCAATAACATTAAACAGTTCGATGAACCAGCTAATCTGCTGAAAGCTCTGTCTCACCCCATTCGTTTATGCATTGTGCGCGGACTGATGATGAAAAAAAAATGTAATGTTTCTTATATGCAGGAATGTCTGGATCTTCCCCAATCAACAGTCTCACAACACCTCCAGAAACTTCGTAGTGCAGGTATTGTTGCTACGGAGCGGAATGGTCTTGAAGTGAACTATGTGCTTGCCGATCAACGGGTTGAACAGATTATCAAAACTTTATTTGAAAAGGATGATTGTGAATCATGAGCAAAAAAGTACTCATTGTTGGCGGTGTAGCTGGAGGTGCATCTGCAGCTGCACGTCTTCGCCGTCTGGATGAACATGCCGAGATTATTATCTTTGAGAAAGGGCCCTACATTTCATTTGCCAATTGTGGTTTGCCTTATTATATAGGTGGCTCAATCGATGATCGAGAGCGTCTGCTGGTGCAAACGCCAAAAGGGATGGCAGATCGCTTTTGTATTGATGTCCGTACAGGAAGTGAGGTCGTAGCTATCGATTCGCAGAAGCGAGTGGTTAAGATACAGTCCCAAGAGCGCGGTGCATATGAAGAAAGCTATGACGAGTTGATATTGTCACCAGGTGCAAAACCGATCATTCCCGATCTGCCGGGCAAGGAGAATCCACTAATTTATACCGTACGAAGTATTCCAGATATTGATCGGATCAAAGACCAGGTTAGTTCGTCTAACAACCAATCTGCGATCGTAATAGGCGGTGGGTTTATAGGCGTGGAAATGGCTGAGAATTTAAAGGAAGCTGGTCTGGATGTAACGCTGATTGAGGGGAACGCACAAGTACTCACACCCTATGATACCGAGTTAGCAGCCGCATTAGCACAGGAAATGGAGAATCATGGTGTAAACCTGCTGTTTTCCAAACGTGTTCAGGGATTTCATTCCCTAGAGCAGGGCATAGGGGTTGAACTTGCCGATGGTCATGTGTTGACAGCTGACATGGTTATTCTTGCGATAGGCGTAACGCCGGACACCTATTTTTTGAAAGATAGCGGCGTTTCGCTGGGTGCACGTGGACATATTATCGTAAATGAAGCCTTGGAAAGTAGTGTGCCACATATCTATGCTGTTGGGGATGCGATCGAAGTAACGGAAACCATTCATGGTACGAAGGCAACGATACCACTTGCCGGACCTGCCAACAAACAAGGCCGTATTGTTGCCGACCGTATCGCAGGGCTTCCTTCTACCTATAAAGGGACACAAGGTACGTCCATTATCAAAGTATTTGGAATGACCGCAGCTACGACAGGCAGTAATGAAAAAACACTACAGCGCCTGGGCGTGGACTATCAAACCGTTATCGTACACCCTGCTTCTCATGCATCGTATTATCCGGGTTCAAGCGCAATTACTCTTAAACTGCTGTTTACTCCTGAAGGCAAAATTTTAGGCGCACAAGCAGTCGGTTATGATGGAGTGGATAAACGAATTGATGATATTGCTGTAGCCATTCATTTTGGAGGACATGTCCGGGATTTAACAGAGCTTGAACTGAGTTACGCGCCTCCTTATTCATCTGCCAAAGATCCCGTAAATATGGCTGGATATGCAGCAGAGAATATGATTACCGGACGTGTTCAGACGTTCACCTATAATCAACTGGCTGATCGTCAGCCGGGGCGGTCGATACTTCTGGATGTACGCAGTGAAATTGAGCATCAAAATGGTCATATTCCGGACTCAATCTCTATTCCAGTTGATGAGCTTCGTCAACGTTTAGATGAATTAGACCCATCCAAAGAAATTTGGCTATACTGTCAAGTCGGCTTACGTGGTTACACTGCTTCGCAAATTTTGCGTCAGCATGGTTTTAGTGTAAAAAACTTGAGTGGTGGTTATAAAACATACCGTCAAGCCCAGTTTAATCCTGCTCCATTTACTACTGCAAAACAAGATCATCATGATTCTGCGGTGGACGTTAAGGAAAAGGAGTCTATTCCCACTGCCTTAACACAGCCGCAACGTATTGATCATGAGTTGAACGTCTGTGGATTAAGTTGTCCTGGTCCGCTAATTCAGGTTAAGCAGAAAATGGATAAACTCTCGAACGGGGAAACCCTTCGCGTGAAAGCTTCCGATCCAGGATTCTATGAAGATGTCAAAGCATGGGCGACAATGTCGGGTTCCACAATCTTGCAGTTGGAAAGACTGAAAGGCGGTACGATTGAGTCTGTCATTGTAAAAAATACAGCACAACCCGTATCGGATTCCCCCATCAGCGATCCTGCCAGCACGATGGTTGTTTTCAGTGGTGATCTGGATAAAGCGATCGCCTCACTCATTATTGCTAATGGGGCAGCAGCGAGTGGACGGAAAGTAACCCTATTTTTCACTTTTTGGGGATTGAGTATTATTCGTAAGCAGCAACCGCAGAAGTTATCCAAAACTATGATCGGCCGTATGTTTGATATGATGCTGCCTCGCGGGAGCCAGAAGCTTGGCATGTCCAAAATGAATATGCTTGGAGCAGGCCCGAAGATGATCCGTGGTTTGATGAAAAAACATCATGTGCCGTCGTTGGAGGAATTGATTGAGAGCGCAATTACACAAGGAGTAGAGATCGTTGCCTGCCAAATGTCCATGGATTTAATGGGAATTCAGCGTGAAGAATTAATAGATCAAGTCAAAATTGGTGGCGTAGGTTACTATCTTGGACAAGCATCACAAGCCAATCATAATCTGTTTATTTAAAAAAATTAGTAATGCTGAGCAGGATAATTGAATGCGTACCGAGAGAATGCCACGATGAGTGGCATTTTTTTGTTCAAAAATAATGAACGTTTCATTCAAAAACGGTTCTTTGACTTACATTTAACAGCAACATAGAGTGATGACAAGGACGGTGGTTGATTTTAGCTAGGCAAATGAGAAGCATATACACCCTTGACTTTCCCCTGTACGGGAAACTATATACTCGCATTATGTTAAAAGATTGGAGATGATATGTTGTTCAAAATCAGTGCGTTTTCCAAGCTAAGTAGGGTCTCATTAAAAACACTGCGTTATTATGACCAGATTGGCATACTTAAGCCGAGAAAGGTAGATCACGATACGGGTTACCGTTACTATTCCGCAGATCAGCTTCTCGAGCTTAACCGAATCTTCATTTATAAAGAATTGGGGTTCACGTTGCCACAAATCACACAGCTGTTACAGGAGCATATTACATTGGAGAATATTCAAGGCATGTTTAAGCTAAAAAGAAGCGAAATTCAGCAGGTTATCGATACGGAACAAGCCAAACTTGTCCGGATTGAGGAACGCATGCAGCTTATAGAGGAAGAGGGGCACGTCGAAACTGGGCAAGAAATCCGAATCAAAGAGGAAGGTGCTCGGCAGTTTCTTTTTCAGACAGGGTGCGGGAGGGAAGAGGAGATCCCGAGTTTATTTCATCAGTTTGATCAATCATTAACAAAAGAAATGCGCCAACTGATCAACGGACCTCAGGTTGTTTTGTGGAAAGAAATCGCAGGACAAGAGGAAGAGTTCGAGTTTGAAATAGGTTACTTCTTAAACTGTGAGCTGCGATCACCTCCCGACCCATTTCAACTGCGGACTCTTCCTGCCGAGCCCATGATGGCCACCATAGCTTATCGTTCCAATGCCACCTTTGCCTGTAAAGCCTGTGTTCATCTAGCTACATGGATTGAGAATAATAACTATCAGATCAAGGAGAACGGAGCTGGTAGGGAATTATATTTACCCTTATCTCAAGAACAAGATGTACAGTTTATAGAAATACAAATTCCAATACTAAATAGATAACTAGAGAAGACGGAGTGGATTAAAGTGAAAAATAAATGGATTATATATATCTTGGCATTGGCTGTTTTTCTGATTGGAACCCTTGAATACATTATTACAGGAGTCATTGAAATGATCGCCTCAGACTTGAGCGTATCTACTTCCGAAGTGGGTTTACTGGTGACTGTATTCGCTCTGGCAGCGGCCATTATCGCTCCGATTCTCATTGCAATTACAATAAATATGGATCGCAAGAAGTTACTGTTGTCCGCCCTCAGTGTGTTTATTGCCAGCAACGGACTTATGCTTGTTGACCTTTCTTATGAAACTTTACTATGGGTGCGAATTATTCAAGGGGCTAGCGGAGGAGTGGCTACCGTAGTAGCGATGGCCGTATCGACACGACTGGTTGAAAAAGAAAAAAGGGGCAATGCCATCGGCATCATTTTGATGGGGCTAAGCAGTTCGCTAGTGCTCGGTGTCCCATTGGGCACATTTTTTAGTGAAATGTTTGGATGGAGAGTTCTATTTATATTCATTGGATTGTTAAGTGTTCTTCCATTACTTATTATCTACAAAAAGGTTCCGGCAATCAAAGAGGAAGAAAAGATCACGCTCAAAATGCAGCTCTCCATTTTAAAAAATCCACTCATTCTGACTGCCTTGCTTATTACATTATTGTATATCGGCGGCTATTCGACACTGTTCACGTATATTACGCCTTTCTTGCAAGCTACATCCACTCTTTCTATGACTGAAATAAGCGGTGTTCTGTTTCTCGCGGGAATTTGCAGCTTTGTCGGATCAAAAGTGGGCGGACAATTGGCAGATGCAAAGGGATCAAAGTTTACAATTTGTCTAGGCCTTCTGTTACAAGGCATAACTCTTCTTTTGTTTGCTCTAGCTGGAGTTAATCTTATGATATTAATCTTGGTTTTAATGATTTTTATGTTAGCAACGTGGAGCATATCTCCGGCCCAGCAACTATATCTGGTTACACTGGCACCTCGTAATCCCGACATTGCCCTTAGCGTAAATACGTCATTTATCCAATTTGGTTTTGCACTAGGATCTGGATTAGGTGGGATTGTGATCAGTCGTACATCTGTCCTGTATTTAAATTGGTTGGGATTTGGAGCTGTAGGAATTGCTTTACTTCTTGCCATACTGCTATTTAAGAAATCGAGAAGCAGGACTGGAACTCCAGATCCAGTGTAATTTCAGTGATGGGTAATTCTTGCTTTTGAGTAAAATAAAAAGAGGATCTCTTCAGCATTCACTGCTCAAGAGATCTTTTTGGTGTATAACAAAGTTAATATTTTTGGAGTTAGATGTAAAATATGCTCATATATTATTCAATGGATAAATTTTTAATAACGATTAACAACCGGCAAAATTCTTTTCTGGACTGATCAGTTCAGATATGTTATATTTCTGAAACGGGAGGTGTTACTTATCGCCAGGACTAAAGAATTTGACAAAAATCAAGCGTTGCACGAAGCGATGCTGTTGTTTTGGAAAAAAGGATACGAGGCTGCTAGCATACCGGATTTACTAGAAGTGATGGGCATTAGCCGATCCAGCCTTTATGATACGTTTTCCGACAAGCAAACCTTGTACAGAGATGCCCTGGAGCATTATAAAAAAGGGAGTTCCAATAAGCAGACCATTCTTGAACAAGCATCAAACGTTAAAGATGGAATTCTTCAATTTTTTGAGTATCATATTGCTTCAGCATACGATACCAGCCTACCGGGCGGATGTTTTGTAACAAATACAGCTACAACATTGGAGTCACCAGATGAACAGGTAAATGTCTTGATACAGACTAGTTTTTCGGAGTTGGAACAAGCATTTTGTGAGCTTTTGGAGAAGGGCCAACAATCGGGAGAGATAGATAAAACAACAGATATCAAAACAGTGTCTTATTTATTGCTGAATTTACATCAAAGCATAAATATTATGGCCAAAACAGGTCAAAATCCAGAACGTGCAAAAGAGATGATTAGCTTTGTAATTACAGGGATATAATTTTTTTTAGCAATATTGGAATGATTGTTCCGTTATTATATTCCTCATATTTTGAAGGTGCCATTTGAAGAGTATCTGCAAGACCATAATTTTTTTAATCATTCTGGAACATTCATTCCGTTATCGAAACATTCCATCAACAATAAGGAGATGCAACCAATGAAGGTATCGTTTATTGGACTTGGAAATATGGGGCTTCCAATGGCACAAAACCTGTTGAAAGCGGGTTATGAATTAGTCATCTTTAATCGGACCCCTGAAAAAGTTGAACCGTTAATAAAACAGGGAGCACGTTATGTCCAAACACCACTAGAGGCAGCGAAAGAAAGCAATCTTGTAATTACCATGTTATCTGATGATGCTGCTTTGAGAGAGATTGTCGAGGGACCAAATGGAGTTCTGAACGGATTATCTGAAAATGGAATTCACGTATCTGCCAGTACGATCAGCGTAGATCTGGCTCGAAAATTATCCGCTTTGCATGCGGAGAGACACCAGCACTTTGTGTCTGCCACCGTAATGGGGCGCCCGGATGCCGCTAAAGCAGCTACATTGCGCATTATTTTAGCTGGTCCGGAACATGCAAGACAACGAGTACTTCCCATGTTAACAGTACTAGGTCAAGAGATATTTGAGATTGGGGATCATGGCGAAGAAGGTAACATTGTCAAAATAGGCGTTAACTTTCTAATTGCTTCAATGCTGGAAGCATTGTCGGAAGCGCAGCTCATGGTTGAAAAGCACGGCATTAAGCCGTCCCGATATATGGATGTTGTGAATGCTCTTTTTCAATCTCCGGTATATCAGAACTATGGAGCGATCATGACCGAACAGCGATTTGAACCAGCCGGTTTTAAAATGACGCTCGGGTTAAAGGATGTTGCATTAGCTATCGAGGCAGCCAAGTCAGTTCAAGCTCCACTCCCTTTAGGTCAGCTTATTCATCAACACCTCTCTGAAGGAATTACCCATGGTTATGGTGAGTTGGATTGGACGGCTTTAATCCGTTGTCTTGAGCATTCCTCTTAAGGAAAGAAAAATATAAGGAGAGATTAATTATGGAAATAGGTGTTACTTCATTCGTAGAAACAAAGCCTGATACTAAGACCGGAGTTGTGATGAGTCACGCACAGCGATTGCGAGAAGTCGTGGAAGAAATCGTCCTTGCAGATCAGGTAGGACTTGATGTGTTTGGCATAGGTGAGCATCATCGTGATGATTATGCAGCATCTTCACCAGCAATGGTGTTGTCCGCTGCCGCGCCCCTCACAAAACGGATTCGATTGACAAGTGCTGTGACGGTCCTATCTTCAGCAGATCCTGTCCGTGTGTTTCAGGATTTTGCCACGCTTGACGGTCTCTCCAATGGACGTGCCGAGATTATAGCGGGTCGAGGTTCCTTCATTGAGTCCTTTCCACTGTTTGGTTATAACCTGCATGACTACGAGGATTTATTTAATGAAAACATTGAATTGCTTCTTAAATTACGGGAATCCGAGAAAGTAACATGGAATGGAGGCCATCGACCAGCGATACATAATCTGGGGGTATACCCGCGTCCTGTTCAGAATTCTATACCTGTATGGATCGGTAGCGGAGGTACTCAGGAGTCTGCCATACGTGCTGGAATTCTAGGTCTGCCACTTGTTCTTGCAATTATCGGTGGTAATCCAACGAAATTTGCGCCACTTGTAGAACTGTATAAAAAGGCGGCAACTCATGCTGGTCATGATGTATCACAGCTTCGGGTAGGTTCACATTCTATCGGATTTGTTGCAGAAGATACAGAAAAGGCCGCAGAACTCTTTTTCCCGTCCACTCAGTACGGCATGAATAAACTCGGCAAAGAGCGGGGGTGGGCATATTACGATCGTTCCAGCTATGACGCTGCCCGCAGCTCTGATGGTGCGTTGTATGTAGGGGATCCGGAAACAGTTGCTCAAAAAATTATTCATCTGCGCAAGCATGTAGGAATTACACGTTTCATGATGTATGTTCCCTTAAGCACGATGCCACATGAGTTGGTAATACAGGCTATAGAACTGCTCGGTAAAGAGGTTGCACCGCGAGTACGAGAGGAAATTTCCAAGTGGGAAGCTGAAATGAGATAAGGATTAACTAAAAAACATAAATGAACGAATTCATTATTATATTTGGAGGAATTATCATGAGTATTGAGACACGTATATTACCAGAATTAAGAGAGGTATATTCACAATTTCCAGGGTTTGAATTGGAGAAAAATTTAGAGTGGAGCAGAAACTTAGTATCGGCTGCATCGGTGAAAAAATCAGAGCATGTAAACACAACTAGCCGGAAAATTCCGAGGGATGGAGGTGAGATGCTGGTCAAAATTTATGAGCCAGCCGAACGAACGAATGATTTACTACCAGCCATGTTATGGATTCATGGGGGTGGGTACGTGTTAGGACATCCAGATATGGACGACAAATTGTGCGAACGTTTTGTTCAGACAGCAGAATGTATTGTCGTATCAGTCGATTATAGGCTCGCTCCTGAGCACCCTTATCCTGCGGGGATTGAAGATTGTTATGCTGGATTGGTATGGATGACGGAGGAAGCAGCAATGCTTGGCATTGATGTTAATCGGGTTGCGATTGCCGGTGCTAGCGGTGGCGGAGGACTGACAGCAGCACTCGCGCTGATGGCACGTGATAAAGGAGGTCCGTCTATCATCTTCCAAATGCCATTGTATCCGATGTTAGATAATCGTAACATCACGCCATCTAGTCATGAGATTACAGAAGAGGGTTCAATCTGGAACCGAACGGACAACTTAGCTGCTTGGAATATGTACCTTGGTGATGAGAACGATGTCATTGAAAGTTCTTCTTATGCAACACCTTCTAGAGCAGAGAGCTTGGCCGGATTGCCGCCAGCCTATACTTGTGTAGGTCAGCTCGATCTATTCCGGGACGAGACGATGAAGTATGTGGCACGACTAGCACAAGCAGGTGTGGATGTTGAATTTCACCTCTATCCAGGTTGCTTCCACCTTTTTGAAATTCTTGCTCCAGAAACAGAAGTGAGTCAACGCACTGTTCAGGGTTATATGGATGCAATGGCTCGTGCACTTCATCCCAATAGAACCCTTAATTAAGGATTGATGAATCAGAACCTTTTAGGTTAAATAAAATTTATAATAGGAAACTTTATGTCAGAAGAAGTCACTAAATTAGTGACTTCTTTTGTTTGGAGATATAAGTATAGATAAATAATCCAAAAAGTTCGAAATGGGGTTAAGCTCCAGGATTCCAATCAGGAAGACTCTTGGATTTGGTCTTTCCAATGTAATCAATCTGTTCAATCCAGAAGTGATTATTGTTGGTGGAGGAATGTCGGCAGCCGGTGACCGCTTGCTGAATACAGTACGTGACACGGTTAAAAATCATGCATTGCATCTCTCATCCGGTGTATGTCCTATCGTACAAGCAAAGTTAGGTGGGCAAGCAGGAATGATCGGCGCGGCTGCATATGCAAAAAATAAGATGCCATTATAAGGTATCACAATATGATAATTGATCAATCATGCTTGAGAATATGTCATTGCATCATACAGTCTAAAACCTTAACTTAAAATGACAGCAGAGAACGCTAACAACCTCGATGACGTTTATACCGATTAAATGGCTAAAGTATGTAAACGCCTATTGGACAGAGTGGGAATTTTTCCATTGATCTAAGTACATCCCCCTTAAAAGTGAGATTTATATCCCAACTCTGTTAAGTCAGACGGGACACCTTCATGTCGTTTATGAAACTGTTTAGGCGAGGAACCGGTCATTTGTTTGAACTGCCTGCAAAAATGCTCGACATTACGGTAACCGCATCGATCGGCAATCTCTGCAACCGTATACAAATGATGTCTGAGATATTCTTTGGCCAAACGTATTCTGCTATGAATAACATCCTCCATACACGAGAGGCCAAACGATTTCTTGTACATCAACTGCAGGTACCCCGGACTGACGTTTATGATCTTCGCCATTTCTGATATTGTCCAAGGATGGCTGGGATGGTTATGAATTGCCGTTCGAAGCTTCAACAGAGGATAGTGCTGAGGACTAATATCCTCTTGGACACAAGACTCAAGCAATTTATTGAACAAGGTTCGCAGCAGGCAATTGATGGATGATTCCCGGTAATCGTTCTGAAAAGAATGCTCTGCAACAAGCAATTGGAACAGCTTATGACAGTATTCCGGATCATCCAGCGGGAAAGGTGTGCCTAGCGGAAGGGAGGTATCGGTTACAAACGGTTCATCACTTTCAAAACGAATCCAATCATTTATATAGCGCTCTGAACAAGCCCGATAATATATTTTTTGATACGGTTTGAAAAGTACAGCACAATGAGCCGGGTATTCCTTAAGTTGTCCATCAACCCAAAACTGGGCAGGGGTCTGTGTAATGACTAATAACCAGGCATCATGTCCTTCAGGGATATCAAAAACAAAATGATTCTGATGTACCGCGTCACATTCAACGTAAAAAATAGATGTCATGGTTCTTCCCCTTTATCTTTAAGTTGTAGAAAAGAATAACCCATACTCTACTTAAGCTATTTTCTATTATACGAGAGTTATCTTTATTTCATAGAACGAATGTACTATTACGATGATATGAGGAGTGTAGCTGGAATGAACAAGCAGGGGTTCAACCCATATCTTCCATCCTGGGAGTACGTACCTGATAGTGAGCCTTATGTATTCAATGAAAGAGTGTATGTGTATGGTTCACATGACCGTTTTAACGGACATGCCTTCTGTCTGAACGATTATGTATGCTGGTCTGCACCCGTGAATGACCTTGGGAATTGGAGAAATGAAGGGGTGATCTACCGAAAAACAGATGACCCGCTGAATCCGAATGGCCATATGTGTTTATATGCGCCAGATGTTACGCTGGGTCCCGATGGGCGTTATTATCTGTATTATGTGCTGGATAAGGTACCCGTTGTTTCGGTGGCTGTATGTGATGCACCTGCCGGTAAATATGAATTCTATGGTTATGTACAATATGACGACGGCACTCGTCTGGGCGAAAGAGAAGGGGACGAGCCCCAGTTCGATCCCGGCGTGATGACTGAAGGACAGCACACTTATTTGTATACCGGCTTCTGTGCGGCCGGAGACCAATCAAGACATGGCGCGATGGCCACGATGCTAGGTCCGGATATGCTGACGATTGTGGAAGAACCCATATTCGTAGCACCGAGCGAGCCTTACAGTGAGGGCAGCGGTTATGAGGGCCATGAATTTTTTGAGGCTCCTTCCATCCGGAAGAGAGGTGATACCTACTATCTGGTGTATTCCTCCATCGTTATGCATGAATTATGTTATGCCACCAGTCGATTTCCAAATAAAGGATTTACATATCAGGGCGTCATCGTAAGCAACTGTGATCTCCATATCGACTCCTACAAACCTGCTGACAAACCCATGTATTATGGAGGCAATAACCATGGCAGCATTGTGGAGATCAACGGAGACTGGTATGTCTTCTATCACCGTCATACCAATGGGGACGCATTCAACCGGCAGGGCTGTATTGAGAAGATATCTTTTGAAGAGGACGGCAGCATTCCTCAGGTGGAAATGACCTCCTCTGGTCCAAGTGGGAGACCGCTTGAAGGAAAAGGCGAGTACCCCGCATATCTTGCATGTAATCTTTTGACCAAAGATGATCAGAAGTACACTGGAGGTTTCGGGGCAGGAGCCTGGCTGGACAGCCGCTTTCCAAAGATCACCCAGGATGGTAGAGACGGTGATGAAGAAGTCGGATATATCGCCAATATGGTTGAATCCGCAACGGCAGGTTTTAAATACTTTGATTGCCGAGGAATTCGCCAGGTCTCGATCAAGGTACGGGGATATTGTCACGGGGTATTTGAGGTCAAAACCGCATGGAACGGTCCTGTCCTGGGTACAATCCCGGTACATTTCACCAATCATTGGAAACCCTATTCAGTCGAGATGACCATTCCGGATGGTATACAGGCTTTGTATTTTACGTACAGAGGTTCTGGAAGTGCAAGCCTTGCATCATTTATTTTAGCGTAATCCTCAAACACATGATCTGAGCAATCCAGACAAAACAAAACAGCTGCTGGTCATCCAGTAGCTGTTTTGTTGACCGATCAGCCTATGCGGCTCAGACAATTGGGGGGGTTATGATTAAACTTTTAGTCATCCACAACGTTGGCTTCTCCTGCCTGCTGCGAATGGCTGCGATATTCGCTTGGCGCGATGCCTGTCCACCGCTTGAACTGGCGGCTGAAATGCGCATTGGTCTTATACCCCAGCATCATCGCAATATGGTCTATGTTCAAGTCGGTTTGCTTTAACAGCCGCTGCGCTTCGTTCAGAAGGGTTTCGGATAGAAACTTGCGTGGAGCGATGCCGTATACCTCCCGAAAAATACGATTAACCTGTGACGGGCTTATGCTCAGCGATTTGGCAATGTCCTGAATCCAGGTTCGATCGCTCTCCTGAATTTCCCCGTGAAGATGGATATACCTTACCGAATCCTCAATGTGCTCAGCAATCTGATGGGCAATGGTTTCTTTTCTCGACAACGTAACGGATGCTTGCTGAGATAACTGACCGACCAGGGAACCGAGCAGTTCAAACACGGCGGCGTGTACCTTCATTTGTTTGGAGGAAGATAGCGAGCTAGACAAATGCTCTGTAGCCAAACTATACAAGGTAGACAGGGAAGGGGAGAGCCCCAGAGCCAAATTCGAATTTGCCGGATAATAGATGTCTTTGCAACGGTTAAGTTCTCTGCAAAAGGATGTATCGTGTATGCTGAAATGCACGGAAAAATAAGTGAACCCCTCCGGTCCGGCTCCGGTGCAAGAGTGGGTCATACCAGGCCGGATGAACAGAAGGTCACCAACCGACTGACGATAAGACTGCCCGTTGACAACCATGTTCATCTGCCCGTCCATCATCCAGTGCACTTCATACATTGAATGTTCATGAGACGGATAAGTCCAGCTTGAATCTACTTTTCTTGCATGCAGCCCCAATAATTGAAAAGACATGCGAACATCGGGTAGACGACCTAAATACACAGCATCCGAAAGCTTGGTCACAGCAAACCAACCCCTTTGTACTATTCTATATACCAACATCCTGTCATCGGATTGTCCTCGTAAATTATCTTTAGTTTAATGGATCTAACCTCATCTTAACAGAAAAAAATGCGTGAAAAGGGTAAATCGTCGGAGTGATTAGAACATCGTCATGAACCATAGCGGGTGCTATGGTAGTATTATCAACCCGATGGGGAAAAATGGAGGCAAGCTTGAATGAGAATTATTCGATTTCTGGACGGACAACAGAAGTGGCTGGCAGCCGTTACGGATGATGAACAAGCGTATCGTTTGCCACAAGCAGATTTTATGACTTTGATCCATCAAGCAAGAAAGCAGGGGATTTCTCCAATTCAACTTGTTGAAAGCGCTTTTAAACCATCAAACAAGTTAACTGACGATTGGACTTCCTTACATCTAATCACTCCATTGGAAGCTCCGGAAGTATGGGCGGCGGGTGTGACTTATCAGCGCAGCCGGGAAGCGCGAAATTATGAAGCAACGGAAGGCAAGCTAGATGCAAAGACCTTTTACGATAAAGTTTACGATGCCGAAAGACCGGAGATCTTTTTTAAATCTACAGCGGCCCGCACCGTCGGGCCCAATGAGGCTGTCACACTTCGCAGCGATTCCAATTGGCAGATCCCTGAGCCGGAGCTGGGGTTGGTGCTTGCCGGGGATGGCAGCATTGTGGGATACATCGTTGGCAATGACATGAGTTGCCGCGATATTGAAGGGGAGAATCCGCTATATCTACCGCAAGCAAAAATGTGGCGCAATTCCTGCTCGATAGGGCCAGCCATTCGTCTAGCGGAAACGGTGCAGAATCCATATGCGTTCAGCATCGTCTGCGAAATATATCGCGAAGGTGAAATAATTGTCAAAAGCGAGGCAAGCACAAGTGAGTTAAACCGAAAACTCGATGAGCTGGTCTCTTTTCTGGCCAGAGATAACGATCTCTTTGACGGTACGGTGTTATTAACAGGCACAAGCATTGTGCCCCCTAATGATTTTACACTTGCACCAGGGGACCGCATTGAAATATCCATTAGCGATATCGGGACACTTATTAATCCAGTCATTTCAAACTAATGTACAAGGAGGATGAATGCAATGACCACATTTCAGGTAGAGCAGACATACAGCAATTACATTAACGGAGAATGGGTGAAGGCGACATCCGGTGAAACCGAACCGAGCATCAACCCGGCGAATCGGAAGGAGGTAGTTGGCTACGTACCCACCTCAGGCGTAGAGGATCTGAACCGGGCTGTTGCAGCCGCGAAGGAAGCAGCAAAAGATTGGCGGAGGTTATCGGGCGCGGAACGCGGAAACTATCTATTTCAAGCAGCCAATGTGCTGGAACGCCGGGCCGATGAAGTTGCAGAGGCGATGACCAGGGAAATGGGCAAAACACTCCCAGAAGCTAAAGGAGAGACACTGCGCGGTGTAGCAATCTTAAGGTATTACGCCGGAGAAGGCATGCGAAAAACTGGGGATGTCATTCCATCAACGGACAGCGAAGCACTGATGTTTACGACTCGCGTACCCCTTGGCGTTGTTGGGGTTATTGCTCCTTGGAATTTCCCAGTAGCCATTCCGATTTGGAAAACGGCTCCGGCCTTGATTTACGGCAATACGGTTGTGTTGAAGCCTGCTCAGGAAACTGCGGTCACTGCGGCTAAAGTAATGGAGTGTTTTGAAGAGGCGGGCATTCCGGCAGGCGTTCTTAATCTGGTATGCGGCAGAGGCTCAGTGATCGGATCTGCACTTGCTGAGCATCCGGATGTGGGCGGAATAACGTTCACAGGTTCCAATGAAGTGGGCAAACGGGTCGGCGGCGCAGCACTGGCACGTGGGGCCAAGTATCAACTTGAAATGGGTGGGAAAAACCCGATTATTATCGCGGCTGACGCTGACCTGGATTTGGCTGTGGAAGCCACGATCAGCGGTGGGTTGAAATCGACCGGGCAAAAATGTACGGCCACCAGCAAGGTCATTATTGAACGAAAAGTATACGATGCCTTCAAAGAAAAGCTGCTCTCGCAAATCCAGGAAATTCGGCTGGGTGACGGCATGTCTTCTGGAAGCTGGATGGGTCCATGTGCAAGCGAAGGACAGCTCAATACCGTGCTGAGTTATATTCAAAAAGGCCAAGATGAAGGTGCCGTTCTGCTCACTGGTGGAAAAAGAGGGGACGGTCCGGGATTAGAAGAGGGATTCTATGTGCAGCCGACCGTATTTGAAGGGGTCGAATCCCATATGTCCATCGCCCGGGAAGAAATTTTTGGCCCGGTTCTGGCCTTGATTGCGGTAGATTCCCTGGAGGAAGCCATCGAAGCGGCTAATGATAGCGATTATGGCTTGAGTGCTTCCATCTATACACAGAACGTCGGAGCCATGTTGTCTTTCATCCGGGACATGGATGCAGGACTGGTCAGAATTAATGCAGAAACAGCCGGCGTAGAGCTGCAGGCTCCGTTTGGCGGAATGAAGATGTCAAGTTCACACTCCAGAGAACAGGGGCAAGCGGCTATCGAGTTTTTCACGGCCATCAAAACGGTCTTCGTGAAGTCATAAACTGTGGGAGGCTATCATGTACGAACAGATTACGTCGATTATGGGAGAGACCGCGTCCAACTGCTTTGATATCATAGCACATGCTCCTGGGGCTGCCGGACGTCTGCCTTTAACGGATGATTTGCTGCGGAATGCTCCAAGCGGCGACTTGTTCGGCATGTCCCAGAATGTTGGAATGGGTTGGAAGCCCGGGGAATTGAACGGAAAACAATTTCTGATCTTGAGTACACAAGGTGGCATACGCAATGAAGACGGCAGCCCGGCAGCACTCGGTTACCATACCGGCCACTGGGAGGTCGGCCTGCTGATGAAGGCTGCCGCAGAAGAACTGTCAAGCCGGGGAGGAATCCCGTTTGCTGGATATGTCAGCGATCCGTGTGACGGCAGATCACAGGGGACGACCGGCATGTTTGACTCGCTTCCGTACCGGAACGATGCCGCTATGGTATTTCGCAGACTGATTCGCTCGCTGCCAACTCGTAAAGGCGTGCTTGGTGTCGCCACTTGTGACAAAGGTCTTCCAGCGATGATGCTCGCACTTGCCGGCATGCCGCAATTGCCTGGTGTAATCGTTCCCGGTGGCGTCACACTTCCGCCTACCGACGGAGAGGATGCCGGTAAAATTCAGACCATTGGTGCACGGTACGTCAACGGGGAACTTTCTCTGGAAATGGCGTCGGATTTAGGATGTCGAGCTTGTGCTACACCGGGAGGAGGCTGTCAGTTTCTAGGTACCGCGGCTACGGCCCAGGTTGTAGCAGAGGCACTGGGTATGACAGTGCCACATGCCGCGCTTGCACCTTCCGGGCAGCCCATCTGGTTTGAAATGGCGCGCCAATCGTCACGTGCACTCATCCATATGGAGTCACAGGGGATGAGGATGGCAGACATTGTCACCGATGCATCCATTCGCAATGCGATGACCGTTCATGCCGCGTTTGGCGGATCGACCAATCTGCTTCTTCACATACCGGCGATTGCCCATGCAGCCGGTTTAACCGTACCCACGGTACAGGACTGGATACAGGTCAACAAAAATGTTCCAAGGCTGGTTAGCGCCCTTCCAAACGGACCGATCTTTTATCCGACCATACGTGTCTTTCAGGCAGGAGGTGTACCGGAGGTCATGCTACACCTCAGACAGCTTGGTCTGTTGGATGAGTCTGTACCAACGGTTACAGGTACTTCATTGGGTCAGGTACTGGACTGGTGGGAATCGTCGGAACGCCGTCATCTCATGCGGAAGCAGTTAAAAGAGCAGGACGGCATCGATCCGGACAGTGTCATCATGAGTGTAGAACACGCTCAGCGGCTTGGAATCTCATCGACCGTAACATTTCCAACCGGGAATATCGCTCCAGAAGGTTCTGTCATCAAATCCACCTCTATTGATCCTGCTGTGCTGGATGAGCATGGCGTATATCGTCATCGTGGAAGAGCAAAGGTGTTTACCACTGAACGTGAGGCGATCCATGCGATTAAGACCGGAGGTATTCTGGCTGGCGACGTTATTGTGCTTCTCGGGCGAGGTCCATCGGGAACTGGAATGGAGGAGACGTACCAGCTTACATCTGCGCTTAAACATTTGCCTTTTGGCAAATACGTGTCACTGATTACGGATGCCCGGTTCTCCGGTGTTTCCACCGGAGCATGTATTGGTCATGTTGGCCCCGAAGCGCTGGCAGGCGGACCGATTGGCAAGCTGCGGAACGGAGACCTGATTGACATCACGGTTGATCGTAACACGCTGGAGGGTAGCATTAACTTTGTCGGAGAAGGCGATCTGGAGTTTTCGCCGGAAGAAGGTGCTCTCATCTTGGCACAAAGGCCCTTTCATCCAGATATGAGGCCGGATGAAGCTTTGCCGGATGATACAAAGCTCTGGGCTGCATTGCAATCGGTCAGCGGTGGGACTTGGAGAGGGAATGTATATGATGTCGAGCGGATCATAACCGCCCTGGAAGCCGGCAAAAAAGCGCTAGGCTGGTACTGATATCCACCTTTTGTGTATCTGTGTTGTACAGATCATTACTTTCATACCGGAGGTTTCTTCCATGAATAAGATCAAGAAAATGATCACCAATCCCATCCTGCCCGGTTTCCATCCCGATCCGTCCATCTGCCGAGCAGGGGAGGATTATTATATCGCCACTTCCACCTTTGAATGGTTCCCTGGTGTACGAATTCACCATTCCCGGGATCTGGTTCATTGGCGGCCCATCGCTTCTCCGCTGACTCGTGTAACGCAGTTGAACATGGAGGGCAACATTAATTCCGGAGGCGTATGGGCACCCTGTCTTAGTTACAACAACGGTGTGTTTTACCTGATCTACACCGATGTCAAAAGCCGGGTAGGCGCTTTTAAAGATACCCATAATTACCTTGTGACAGCAACGGATATCGAGGGCCCTTGGTCCGATCCGGTGTATCTGAACAGCAGCGGTTTTGATCCTTCCCTGTTTCATGATGAAGACGGGCGTAAGTGGCTGGTCAATATGATATGGGATCACCGTAAGGGCAAAAATCGGTTTGCAGGCATCGTTCTTCAGGAATATTCCGTCCAGGAACATAAGCTGATCGGACCGGCCATGAACATATTTAAGGGAACAGAATTAGGCCTGACCGAAGCACCCCACCTGTATAAACACAAGGACTATTATTATCTCATTACGGCTGAAGGTGGAACCGGTTATGAGCATGCGGTTACCTCAGCACGTTCCCGTACGTTACAAGGTCCTTATGAGGTCGATCCTGCCAATCCGATCCTCACTTCATACGGCAGACCGGATTTAGCTATGCAAAAGGCAGGCCACGGTAGTCTGGTCGAAACGCATACCGGCGAATGGTACATGGCTCATCTGGTCGGACGACCCGTTCAGCACAAATATTGCATTCTTGGACGTGAGACCGCACTTCAGCCATGTACGTGGAGTGAGGACGGCTGGCTGAGACTTGCGAGCGGTGACCGATATCCGGAGGTTCAGGTGCCTGCACCGATGATCCAGTCCCATCCGTTTGAGCCGATTGCTGAAATGGATGACTTTGATCACTTTGAGCTTCGGCATGATTGGAATACACTTCGCATTCCACCCGATTCGACTTGGCTCAGCTTGACGGAACGTCCCGGTTACATACGATTGCACGGCATGGAGTCGATGAGTTCAACGCACAGGCAAAGCATGATCGCACGGAGACTTCAGGCCTTGAAGTGTGAAGCCGAGACGTGTCTGGAATTTGCGCCGGACCATCCACAGCAAATGGCCGGATTGATTTTGTACTACGATACCCAGGACTATCTCTACTTACGTGTAACTTATCATGAGGAGAAAGGGCTCTGCCTGGGGATCATTCAGTCCAAATACGGGGTATACGACGAACTGCTGGAGGATATTCCGCTAGAGTTGGTGAGCACGCTCCGTTTAAAGGTTGTGGTGGATCAAGATCGCGCCCGCTTTTATTATGCGTTAAATACTGATTCATCCTGGAATACAGCAGGCGGGTGGGTTGATATCACACATCTGTCCGATGAATCTCCGGAGTATATCCGGTTTACGGGAACCTATATCGGTCTTTGTGTGCAGGATCTAGGTGGAACCCGAAAACATGCCGATTTTGATTACTTTATGTATAAAGAAACAAAGCATGCAGCTGGTGTATTGGAAAACATGTGACGGTCTTTAAAAAGGCACATTATTCCATATGATCAGTTGATAGCGTTAGTGACAAAAATGGAAACCAGCATGGAATGAACATGGAAAGTAAAGCAGCAAGAATAGAGGAATATATGCTCGCAGAAGTAAAGGAACAGGGCATAGTGCGGAACAGGAAGGCTGCGTGGAATTGTGACGATTCTGCTGGGGCTGGACTTCGAGACACTTCGTACATTAACATAGATGGAGTGAGATAATGATCGGTACAGTAATGTACCGTTTTTTTGTGTTTAGGAAGATTGTTTTGAGATAGTACCTGATAGAGGTGATCAAGCATGAGTGATTATTCGATAAACAAACCGTATACAAGCTCCCGATCTGATATTCAAAATGTTCTGCGTGATTCTCGTCTGCCTGCTTTGATCTGGGGCATTCTGATTTATTTTTCTGCATTGTACTCCCAGCTACCGATGTTGCCCACATGGTTTGAATTTATGATGTTTACAGTTCTCATTCTGGTTCACATTCTGCTGCATTGGTATGCCGGATACGTTGTCGATCGAAGACCCTGGATTTATTTTGTGACACAAGGATGTATTGTCTGGGGGTGTGCGTTATTCATGCCTAATGCTCATTCTCTCATTTTTGTAAGTCTATTGACGGCTTTGGCCGGTCAGAGTATTGGCGTATACGCTCAACGGATGAAGGTGCTTCTGGTATGTACCTTTTACTGTACCTTGTTTTCTGCCTCCCTGGTTTGGCTCGGGACTACCGAGGATTTGCCATCTACAGTACCATCGCTCTTCTTCATCATGTTTTTCGTAATCGGCTATGCTGCTTTGTTCTATAAACAAGTTCGTGCCAAATTGCGGACCCAGTCGTTTTTACGTGAATTGGAACGAGCGCACAGGAAAGTGGAGGAGCTAACGATTGCCAATGAACGTCAAAGGATGGCCCGTGATTTACATGATACCCTTGCACAAGGGCTGGCAGGTCTTATCATGCAGCTTGATGCCGTGGATGCGCATTTAGAAAATGATAATAACCATCGTGCCCACGAGATTGTTCAGTTGTCAAAAGCCCAAGCAAAGCGCACGCTTTCAGAAGCGAGAAGCGCAATTGACGACTTGCGTTCGTATTCTGCAGAGGTCATAGATATTTCTAAAGCAGTGAAGGAAGAGGCTGAACATTTCTCACATATAACAGGGATTTGTGTTGTCACTCGGTTATCGATGCCCCATCTGGTGGTGCCGAAGTTGATCTTCGAACATAGCTTACATATCATCCGAGAATGCTTGGCCAATACAGCTAAATATGCTAATGCTACGAATGTAGAAATCGTGGTTGCTGCACGGGAAAAGGAAGTCGAGCTAAACATAACGGATGACGGAATAGGGTTCGATACCAACCTCATCGAGAAACAATCCGGTAGTTATGGTTTAATTGGTTTATATGAACGAACTCGAATTATGGACGGGGAGATCGAAATTGAAAGCGGAAAGCAAGGAACCCAAGTTTCTGTTCGCATCCCATTACAGCAGGAGGAAACCAACGCATGACAATCAAGATTCTTATCGTGGACGACCATTTCGTCGTTCGGGAGGGACTTAAGCTGATCCTGGAAACCAATCAAAGGTACGAGGTAATTGCAGAAGCATCTAACGGTAAGGAAGCGATTCGACGGGTAGATACTTACAATCCGGACATAATTCTATTGGATTTAAACATGCCTGAAATGGGCGGCCTGGATACCATGACAGCGCTCAGAGCTAAAGGAATGGATATACCGATCATTATTTTGACTACATATAACGAGGATGAAATGATGATCCGCGGGCTGGCTTTAGGTGCTAAAGGGTATTTGCTAAAGGACACGGGAAGAGAGATGATATTTCGCTCGATTGATGCAGCGATGCGGGGGGAAACGTTGCTACTTCCGGAGATCAGCGAGAAAGTATTTGCTCACAAGACATCAGAAAAGGCGAAAGAGTCATCCTCCGTGAGGATATCTCTTACAGACAAAGAGCTGATCGTGCTTCAAGCAATTGCCCGTGGCTCTCGAAGTAAAGAGATCGGCTTTGATATGGGCATATCCGAACGGACTGTAAAGACTCATTTAACGAGTATTTACAATAAATTGGGTGTGGATTCGAGGTCGCAGGCCGTCGCCGTCGCGGTAGAGCGTGGAATATTGCATTTATAATCAAACATTTCATAGATTTGCCCGATCGTACACTTGGGTCTTGCCCTTTTGTACGATTTTTTATTTTTCTCCTCCGTTTATGATAGTTGCATGAATACAAATTGGAGGAGAAATGATGAAAAAAAGACTGACAACGATTCTGGCAACTGTTCTCTCACTGACCATGCTCTCCGCTTGCAGCATCACTAATAGCGGGACTTCAACACAGGAGGAAATTCCGAAACCTGAAAATAACGTTGCTTCCGCACAGAATGAGTTTCCGAAACCAATGGGAAGTTATACGGTCGGGCGTACACAGATGGACTTCAAGTACACAGCATCAGACCATTCAGAAAGAGAACTGACAGCATTATTTTTCTATCCGTCCGACAGCAATGAGGGCAAACCAACGGCAGAGTATGCATTTCCGGAGTTTCATTCACTGAGGGATGAGCTTTTGGTTAGATTAGGGGGCACCGCGGGTGGTGAGCAGCTTTTTGATTCCAATTTCAAGACATGGTCTTACGACGATCTGGCCTTGTCTGAAAAGGAAAAACAATATCCGGTTTTATTCTTTGTTCATGGCGCAGGCGCTTACCCACAGCAAGGCACTTTTTTCGCACAAGACCTGGCAAGCGCCGGCTATATTGTGGTATCCATCGGCCATGCCGAAAGTGGCGTGTACAAACTTAAAGATGGACGAACGATGGGTATGTCAGAGAAATTTATGGACGAAGTAACGAAATACGGAATGGAAGCGGCCACCCTAACCCCACCTGAAATTGTGACAGAGAAGCTTGAGGAAGAAGAAGCTATTGAGATTGCTCGCAAATTAACTTCCGCGCCTGAAGCAGTCAAGTTTGCTAACTATGCCGTTTTACAGAGCGAGGATATTCGATATGTTGCAGATAACTTGTACAAAATGAATACAGGTGACATGGAATCTATGTTTAAAGGCAGATTGCAGCTTGATCTCGGTATGGGTGTGTTCGGACATTCTTTTGGAGGAACGACAGCGGCAATTGTTAGCCGTGACGATGACCGATTTGTCGGCGCTGTAAACCTTGACGGTAATATGTTAGGTGCCTTGGATAGTGATTTTAAGAAACCCTTCATGCAGCTCAGCACTGTACTTGCCTATAATACGAATGCATTTCTTCTTGAATCCAACAGCAAGGACACCTACTTTGCCATTATTGATAATGTAGTCCATGGTGACTTCTCCGATTCCTTGTTTACAACTACGGATAAAGCATCCAGAGGAACCCGGGACGCGATGGAACAGCGCAACATTATCACTTCTTATACAAAGGCGTTCTTTGATAAATATATGTTGAAAAAGGATGCGGATATTGATAGCCTTACCTTTGACGGCGTAGAGATGATTAAAAAACCTCAAAAGCCTTAGTATTGATTTGCCTGAATTTCGGGAGGGTTTATCGCGTAATAAAAGGAGAGAACCGGGTGGTCGGATTTAACTGCACGTGATTCAACTCTGATCTTGAAATTAAAATGATAAAGAGACCTTACTTTTGCTTTAAAACGTTAAGGTCTTTTTATCATATGGGGAAATATATTTCGAATGAGAGAATGATACATAACTTAAAATAGTTCATATTTAATAAGTTTTAATCATTGATTTTTTCAATACTCACAACCGTTCTAATGGGTGGCGAGGGTTCTAGTTGGTCAAAGCCAGTAGTAATTCTTACTCTTTGCCCTACCTCAATTGTTTCATATGTTTCTCTATTGAACAAATAATACGAAGCTTCCTGGTCTTGTGCTAATTCTATAAAATCCTCAAGATTTCCATTCTCCAGGTCTTCCTTACTTACATTTTGAAGAACAAGAAATTTGTACTTGTCATTTTCATCTGTTTTAAATACTACAGTGCCCTCGAAAACTGGATAATTCTCTTTCTCATCCTTGTTAGAACAGCCCGAAAGTATAATCATACTAATGAAGATAAACAATATTATTTTATTCATAATGACCTCCTTGATTTGAAATAAAGTTTTCCCCTTGCTTTTAAGTATACCCTACGTAAAAAAAGCAAATTATTACTAAAAGGTAATTCATACGAAAAAAGTATGCAACATGGCATGAGAATTCCTTTAAATAATAAGTCCCTAGAGTAGAAAAAACAAAAAAAGAGGTCACGATGATGGATATCCTAAAATGGATTCAAAGCTGGTATTATGAAAACTGTGAAGGTGATTGGGAGCATTTATACGGTGTGCGAATTGATACGGTGGATAATCCTGGTTGGTCTGTCGAAATCGATTTGACGGATACCTATTTAGAAGATGTGCCATTTGATTCGATTGAAGAAGAGAGAAATGAAGAAGATTGGTTCTACTGTATCGTGAGAGATGGAGTGTTTCACAGTGCAGGGGGAGCAAAAAATTTAGAAGAAATGCTTAATTGCTTCAAAAATTGGGCTTCAAGTTTGGATAGAAGTTAATAATGCACTAACCATCGGGAGTAATCTAAGGAGCGAACCAGATGTATCTAAAAGGATTCAATTTGGATTTACCGTATATTGTAGATGATGAAAATATTGAATCTATAATGAAAAAACAAAAATGTGAGTACAACGAAGCAACAAAATTAGATTATGCGTTGAATTGGAAATGGAAAAGACGCTCTTTTAGTTTGGAAACTCGCTGTATTACAGCGATGTATGAACGTCTGTTGGGGAAATACAAAACGAAAGATTGTTGGAAAGTCCTAATAGAGTGTGTAGAAAACATTACGGATGAACGGATTGGTAACGATTCTGGTGTGTGTTCGGTACCGATCCAATTTAGTTTGAATGACTTTAGTGCAAAAAATGAGTTGGAGAAAAAAAAGGCTACGCTTCGCCTGCTAATGGAAGGCATAGAGAAACTTGCTCTACGTAATAATTGGGATATTGATCCATTTAGGGAGATAGCTTTGCAAATAGAGGAGTTAGATTATGTAAATGAATGGACTTGGAAAAAAGACGTGAAGAGCCCTAATAAAAAGTACAATGCTAGAGTCATTTGTCATCATAATGTAGATAGCATGGATATATTCCTATCTATTTTACAACGTGATGGTACGCAAGTACTTGTAGAGAAGGTCATATCAGAACAACCAGATGAATTTGCCTATGATAGACATCTAGGTGAACTTACATGGGTATCTGAGTTTGAAGTTGCTTTAATTAATAAAACAGGTACTAAAAAATTTTCTACAAAACTAAAACATTAATTATTTTGCCTCTAGAAAACATTGTCCACCTGGTGTCATGGTCTCTTTTATTATTAGGCATGCATTTACCTTGAGGTTTTTATTCCTCTCGTATAAATGACATGCCCGTTTTTATTTTGCTTTAAATCCCCTTGTGATTTTGCGTCTGTTGGTGTCTGGGCATGTCCCTGAGTAATCAGGAGCATCTGCTCCATCTGCAACTAGCCTGTTATCTAAAGCAGACATATCGTTCATCGTGATGTTCACAAATCAACTTACTTGAGATCAAGATTCAAACGTGTTACCGACATAATGAAAAGAGTGAATATGCGTTTTGGTGAGATCAATCACGTTTTTGATAAATGCCTCACGTGATTCACGATATCCGCTTAATATCCAATTGTTTAATAGTCCAAAAAAACCGTAGGCGGTATAGTACTTGAAATAGTCCATGTTCACTGGGGAGTTGTTGATCGTCTCAAAGACAAATTGCTCCTGATAGATTTTGAGTATGGTTTGTGGAAAGCCTGTATGTAAACCGGGTAACGTATCATCGTATTGAATCAGTTCGAAGAAATCACGGTGCTCGTAAATATAATCCACGATTTGAAAAGATTCGGCATCCAGCTTGTTTGTTGAAACCTTTTGACCGTGCCAATAAGGTTTGCCTACTGCGCCCCTCAATCCTTCGAGTGTCATAATTAACAACTCTTCAGCGAGAATATATTTATCCTGGTAGTGTAAATAAAACGTGCTGCGATTATAACCGGCCTGATCAACGATGTCTTTGACAGAAACACCATGGAAGCCTTTCTTCTTAATGAGCTGAATCAGAGCAGTTTTTAGGTGCTCCTTGGTTCGATTACGATGTTGAGATGTCACAATAAGTTCATTATTCATTCAAAAAAACTCCTATAAATATAGACATAGTTTTATAAAGTGTCTACGAGGTAGACACTTGGTCACATCTTAATGATTGGATTGTTACAATTTTAAGCATAGAATTAGTTTTGTAAACATCATATAGCACTATTTATATAGGCGCTATTCAAAATATTATACTGGGGGATTTATTCATGGGCAAACTTCAAGATAAAGTTGCAGTCATCACAGGAGGAGCATCCGGGATTGGTGCAGCGACAGCTCGCTTATTCGTTTCCGAAGGAGCTAAAGTAGTCTTGGTGGATCTGAATGAAGAAAAAGGTAAAGCGTTTGAGCAGGAACTGAAAGCGCTTAAAGCAGAGGCTCTCTTTATTAAAGCAAACATAACAAGTGAAGAAGAGGTTTCTGAGATTTTCAAACAAACCGTAGAAGCATTTGGTCAAGTCGATATCGTATTCAACAATGCGGGAATCGGACGTGTTCATCCTACGCATGAGCTTGATTATGCCGAATGGCGCAATACAGTCAATGTTGATCTGGACGGCGTATTCTTGGTTGCACGTGAAGCGATTCGCGAAATGCTCAAAATTGGTGGAGGTACAATCGTCAACACGGCTTCCATGTACGGATGGGTTGGTTCGCCTGGCTCTGCAGCCTACAATGCAGCTAAAGGCGGCGTTGTAAACCTGACTCGTTCGCTCGCGCTGGAGTATGCTGAGCAGAATATTCGGGTGAACTCCCTTTGCCCTGGCTTCATCGATACACCGATTATCCCGGAAGAGAGCAAACAAGCACTTTCTGCGGCAACACCAATGAAACGTCTGGGTCAAGCAGATGAGATGGCCAAAGCCGTTCTGTTCCTGGCTAGCGACGACTCTTCATATATGACAGGAAATAGCCTGATCATAGACGGAGGATACACCGCTCAATAAGTGTAGCAATTATCGAAGCACACAAAGAACATAGTTCCATTAAAAGTCGCTATTCTAGCGGCTTTTTTTATTGTATTGGTATAAGAGCAAGTTCCCAATCCAAGGACAACTAGCAAACGGCGGTTTGGTTATTCATAATAGATGGCCTCATAAGGAAACTCTAACTTATTCAAGCGATATTCTTTGGGCGACATGGACATATATTGCCGAAAAACTTTGCCGAAATAGCTGGGACTCTCAAATCCGCATTGTTGACCAATTTGAGAAATCGGAAGTTCCGTTGTGCGGAGTAGTCGGATTGCAACCTCAATGCGTCTGTCTTTAAGATAGGCTAGCGGTGATGTTTTCTCGGATTTCTGAAATAACCTGCACAAGTAGTGTTTATTGATATCGCAATGGCTGGCTAGAAGATCCAACGTCAATGGAGATGCATAATTCTCTCGGATGAACTTTTTACATTTCTCAATCGTTGTTATGGATAGGGCACCGATATCCTTCTCCGCATCCCGACTCGTCTGTACCAGGATAAGCAACCACCGATAGATTTGCATGGACAAGCGATACTTGTCCGTAACCTTCTCTTGATGAATCAAATTGATAATTTGCCATAACTCTTGAATCAAGGGAGAGTCCGCGTTTCGTCGAATGACATGTCCCTCATTATCATGCATCATATCCCAAATTCGGTTAGCTTCATCCCCGCGAATGTTGATCCATATAAATTCCCATGGCTCGTTGTTCTCTTGTTTATAGTAATAGCAATGTTCTCCTGCAATTTTGACAAGTAGGGCATGTCCCTTCGGTAAAGGGAGCGTTTGATTGTCAATATCCAGATAACCCTGGCCATTAAGTGTGTATTGAAAAACGACATGCCCCGGGTCCGGTCTATCATCACTTGGACAACGATATTCCTCGCTAGAAACGATCTGCCATCCAATAGAGTCCAGTGTCATGATTGATGTATCGTCATTACGAAAAGCATAAGAAACCGTATGAACCATCGTTTCATCTCCTTCCTAAAAAAGTCAATTATCTTATATAATACGTCACATTTTTTAGATTGTCTGTCTTTTTTTAGACCTGTAAGATAAATGTAAGCGGTAACATAAAGAGGAGGTGGCTGTAAATTGTGTTCATATGACAACAAGCTGGGCAGGATCGAACTGATGATTCTAAAAATGAATTTTTAGATAAGGGGGAGTTAATCGAATGATCCGAAGAACTGTTTCCATCCAAAAATCGATGTTTGTATCTTTTTTAGCACTCCTTATGGTTATTTCACTGGCTGTTCCTCCGACGCCGATACGTGCAGAGTCATCAAGCAGCCTGCCGGGTCGCCAAGCAGAGTATCTTAACCGGGGATTGGTTGCGGTTCTTGTAGACAACGGCGTTTTTTTAAGCTGGAGGTATCTAAACAACGACCCAGATGATATCGCTTTTAATATATATAAAAACGGAACTAAAGTGAACGCATCTCCCATAAGCGATGTGACCAACTATGTGGACACCACTGGTTTCGACAGTTCGCAATATCAGATCTCCACCGTTATTGCAGGCAAAGAGCAAATGCAACCGGAGGTTGTATCGGTCTGGCATAACGATTATCTACCTATCCCTCTCGATAAACCGGCCGATGGCCGGACTAAGGATGGTGGAACCTACTCCTATTATGCAGGTGACGCTTCCGTAGCTGACTTGGACGGGGATGGCGAATATGAAATTGTTTTTCTGTGGAGTCCGAGCAATTCCAAGGACAATTCGCAGGCAGGTTATACCGGCAATGTCTATATCGATGCTATCAAACTGGATGGCACAAAGCTGTGGAGGATTGACCTGGGAGTCAACATCCGCGCCGGAGCGCATTATACGCAGTTAATGGTGTATGACCTCGATGGCAACGGAAAGGCCGAGGTTGTTGTCAAGACCGCGGACGGCACGAAGGATGGCCAAGGCACAGTCATTGGTGATGGCACGAAGGATTATCGCAACGACGGCGGATACATACTGTCAGGTCCAGAATATCTCACGCTGTTTAACGGTGAGACTGGCGTGGCTGTATCCACTGTGAATTATGATCCGCCAAGAGGCAACGTCAACGATTGGGGTGACGGCTATGGCAACCGTGTAGATCGGTTCCTTGGCGCGATTGCTTATCTGGACGGTACGAAGCCAAGTGTTGTGATGAGCCGGGGTTATTATACCCGCACAGTGCTTGTTGCTTATGATTATGTTGGCGGGGAACTCGTCAAACGCTGGACGTTCGATACAAACGAAGCAGGATCACAATATCAATCACAGGGCAACCATAATCTAAGTGTGCTGGATGTTGACAAGGACGGCAAGGACGAAATTATGTTTGGTGCCTTGGCCATTGATGATGACGGCAGCTTGCTGTACAGCACTGGACTCGGCCACGGTGACGCCATGCACGCCGGCCAGCTTGATCCGAACCGGGAGGGCTATCAGGTCGTAAGCGTGCATGAGCATTCTGATGCGGCATACGGTCTGGAGATGCGCGATGCGGCAACAGGTGAAATCCTCTGGGGTGAGAAAACAGGTTTTGACACCGGTCGCGGGATGTCGGCGGACATTGATCCGAACTATCCAGGTTACGAATCATGGGCCACGACCGTTACCAACGGGCAAAGTGTACCTGTAACCAATACCTATTCTGCAGCAGGAGAGGCTATCTACACTGTGGACGAAGGGCCCAAAACCGCCAATTTCGCCATCTGGTGGGATGGAGATCTTCAGCGGGAGCTGTTGGACCATGAGTGGGATAATAGCACAGCCAAAGGTATTCCACTCATCTATAAGTGGGATTACCAAAACAAAAAGCTGAATGAAATCTTCCGGGCGACCGGTACGTTAACGAACAACCATACCAAAGGCAATCCGGCACTTCAGGCGGACATTCTGGGCGACTGGCGTGAGGAGCTTCTGCTGCGGAGCGAAGATAGTTCGGAGTATCGTCTCTACACAACGACCATTCCTTCAGACTATCGCATCCCTACCCTGATGCAGGACCCTGTATATCGACTTGGCGTAGCCTGGCAAAATGTAGCCTACAACCAGCCGCCTCATACCGGCTTTTATCTTGGAGCGGAAGCTACAGCATTCCCTAAAGCCGATCTGACTCTGACCCGCGAAGCTGAAATGCTGGAGCCGGTCTACCGCTTTAATTTCGGTACAGAGACTGCGTCAGGAAGTACGAACATACAGGATATGCTCTACGCACAAGATCCGGGATACGGCTTCAAGGATACAAGTGGTGTTAGGGTAGGGGCAAATCAGGTCTCGGTCGCTACAGGTACGACATTTGCTGTTGATCTGCCAAATGCAAACTATAAGGTGACGCTGCGATTGGGCAATGATGCAAATGACTCGAACGTTGGAGTCAAATCCGAATTCGTCCAGAAGCTCGCCTTAACCAATGTGACAGCAGGAGCACCACTGGAGTATTCCTATGATGTTGCATTGGTGGATGGACAGCTCGATCTTCTCTTCACGGGTACAGCCATAGACATCCAAGACGTCAGCATCGAGAAATACCCAGAGAAAGCGGCTGGTGCGGCAACAACGATCTATATGGCTGGTGATTCAACCATGCAATCTTACAGTGAAGCGCAGGCTCCTCAAGAAGGATGGGGCCAACAGTTCGGACGTTATTTCTCCAATGGGGCAGTCGTCGTGAACGATGCGATCGGTGGCCGAAGCAGTAAATCGTTTATGGTAGACGGTCGTCTCGATACGACCCTGCAGCGAATTAAGCCGGGGGACTTCTTCTTCATTTCCTTTGGTCATAACGACGCGAGTGCAGGGATACCGGACCGTTACGCATCACCAGAGGACTATAAGATTTACTTGGCTCGTTATGTAAATGGTGCCAAACAGCGGGGCGCTACACCGGTATTGCTCACTCCGGTTGGGCGCAGAGATTTTAATACAGTGACTCAGGAATTCAACGTCAGCTTCCCGGCATATGTTCAAGCTGCCAAAGAAGTGGCGGAAGAGCAGGACGTGCCGCTGATTGATCTCAGCAAGTTGAGTATTGCTTACTACGACAAAATTGGTAATACAGCTACGGAAAAAGTGTTCCTATATGCTAATCCGGGTGAATATCCAAAATACCCGAATGGGATCAACGATAATACGCATTTCAGCAGCTATGGTGCACAGAAAATTGCCGGACTCGTTGCTGGTGCAGTCAAAGACATGGAGCTGAGCATTTCATCACTGGTCATCGACCCGGATATTTCCGAGCCAGAGCCAGAGCCGGAAGCCCAGCTATATGAGGAGGATTTTGAAGGCGACGCTGCCAACTACCAATATGCGATGGTCAATGCCACGGGTATTGCAGGAACCATGACGGGAACCGTTGTTGACCAGTCCGGAAATAAGGTACTGTCCGTCGCGGGTTCCGGATCGGGCAATCGGGCCAAGGTATTCCGTCTGTTCGATGCCGTAAACGGCGATCAGGTGAACGTGAACTTTGACTGGCAGTCCGGTAATGTGAGTGCCTATCCATCAGAAGGTCATCTCACAATACAGGATTCTAACGAAAATGCCCTGTTCACGCTGTATACCAAAACTGGAAGCACCAAAATTCATTATTTTGTTGGTGCATATAACCCAGACTACGGCACAGGGGATACAGCCATACCCGAAGGGGGAACGGCTACAGATATTTCCAAGAACCAGTGGGTCAATGTGGATGCAACCGTTAATTTTGCCGAGAAAACATTGGATCTGACATTAACGAACATAGCCGATCCGACAGTTACCCAAACGATTGCAGATATCTCGCTGAGTTCCGCCGCATATGCGGACAACGTCAGATCCATGCGGTTCCTGGGAACGAGAAAAGGCGGTGGAGGCACGTTGAACTGGACTACCCAGATCGACAACGTGCGGATTGAAGGCACTCAGCTCTCTTCGGAGAATGGAGATCAGACTGCATTGATCGCTCTGTATGATGAGATCAAAGCAATTGATCTGTCGGAATATACAGATGCATCGAAGGCTGTGGTAAACCGGGCTTTGGCAGCTGCAGAAGCTATATTTAATACGGAAGCCACCCAGGCTCAAGTTGACCATGCGTTGAACATGTTAACTGTTGCGAAGGATTCATTAACAAGGGAACCGGGCGAAGAGATCAGCGAATACAAATTTGACTTTGGTTCTGGCGGCGCAGCCGACGGATACATCAAGGTGGATGCCAAAAGAGCGTACATTGAAGGCAATGGGTACGGCTTTGCTGATACTGCACTGACCAAAGATGAGAACCGGGAAACCGGAGATTTGCTCAAGGAAGATTTCACACGAGTAAACGGTACCTCTTTCCTGGCGGAAATGGAGCCGGCGAATTACCGGGTAACGATGACCATCGGGGATTCGGAGGAATTGACCAGCGCAAATGTCGTTGTAGAGCAGATGACAAAGCTGCCGCTTACAAGCATTGCCAAGGGCGAATTCAAAGAAATCACGTATGACGTTGCCCTGATTGATGGGGTCTTTAACTTCAACTTTACCGGAAATGCACCGAAGATCAATGCGCTGAAGCTGGAGCGACTGCCAGATCACAGTGCAAGTGATAAACCAGTTATTTATTTGGCCAGCGATTCCACGGTGGCCAATTACGCGGAAAACTATCGTCCGCAAGCGGGCTGGGGAGAAACGTTGGGTGAATATTTTGATCCAAATGAAGTCAGTATTGATAACCGGGCAGTTGGAGGTTTGAGTAGTAAAACCTTCCTGGTCGGTGGATATCTCAACGATATTTTACTCGACATTCAAGAAGGCGATTATCTATTCATGCAGTGGTCTCATAACGATTCCACACCTTCACGTCCAGAGCGTTATCTTACACCAGAGCAATTTAAGGTATATCTGAAAGAATACATTAACGGTGCTCTGCAGAGAGGGGCAATTCCAGTTCTGGTCACGCCAGTGAATCGTCGTGATTTTACCGGAGAGGTGCTGAACAAAAGCTTCCCGGAATACGTACAGGCGATGAAAGAAACGGCGCAGGAAACGGAAACGCTTATCATCGATCTGAACCAAGCCAGTTGGGAGCATTTCCAGGAGCTTGGCACAGAAGGAACCAAATCTATGTTCATGTGGGTAGGCACAACGGAAGACAATACACATTTGCAAATGAACGGTGCAATCAAGGTGTCTGAACTCGTGGCACGTCTTGTGAAGGAATTGAATGTACCGCTATCTGATTTTGTTACGCTGGAAGGGGAAACTCCGGAGCAGGAAGCCCCGCATACCACGGCAACTGTAGAAGGAGAATTGCAGAACGGCTGGTATACTTCTCCGGCACAAGTAACCTTCACAGCAAGCGATGAAGATTCCGATATCGAAGGGACCTATTATCAAATTAATGGTGGCGAAACGGTGAGTGGCACACAGTTGACCCTAACTGAAGAAGGAACACATACCATCACCTACTGGAGCGTCGATGTTGACGGTAACAAAGAGAGCGAACAGTCTTTGTCCATATCCATTGATCTCGTACCTCCAACCATTGAAATTCATGGTCAAACCGAATACACCATTGATCAGCAGGTGGAAATTGGCTATACAGCCTCCGATTCGGTATCCGGTGTAGAAGAACCAGAGGGTGTGCTTCTCGACACTCCTGCGTATACACTGGAACCCGGACTGAACCAGGTTACGGCAACCGTCTCCGATTTGGCTGGGTGGGAACAGACGGTAGAATATAGTTTTGCAGTTATTACTACATTCGACAGCCTGATTAATCTGACCAACACCTTTGCTGATGAATCGATCGATCCTAATGCCAGCATTCTTGCTGATCAGCTCACAAACACGTTACAGCAGGCCAAACAGGCAGCAAACGATCGTGAAGGAGCAAAAGCGCGTCAATTGCTTGCATCCTTCGGTAATGACGTTCAAGCAGCTAGAGGAACCGTATTTACGGATGAGCAGACAAGTGTGCTGATTAAGTGGGAGGAATGGCTCCATCAGACAACGCCACTTGCAAACGGTGCCCCAGGCACTCCGGTGTTATCTGATAATAATGGTTACGACACGGGGCTCAAAGACGGAGACTATACAATCACTATGAATTTGTGGTGGGGGAATAACGGCAATCAGTTCAAGCTGTATGAGAATGGTGAATTGATTAAGGAAATTTCTCTGGTCGATCAATCCCCGTCCGCCCAATCTGTTCAAGTTGATATTACTGGAAAGAAAAATGGCACCTATATCTATACTGGAGAATTGATCAATGCACTGGGTTCAACCATGAGTGTTCCACTGACAGTCATCGTCACGGATGCTTCCCCGGGGCAAGCTGTTCTGTCGAACGACAACTGGGATGGTGACGGCAACTATAATGTCACCATGAATCTGTGGTGGGGAACAAACGCAACCGAATACGAACTTTACGAAAATGGAGTATTGATTGACACACAATCGCTGCAATCTCATTCGCCTGGTGCACAGTCTGCGGTTACCTCAATCTCTGGAAGGGCACCCGGTATCTACGAGTATGAAGCTGTACTTCGTAATTCTTCAGGGGAAACCAGATCACACAAATTAAATGTGACGGTACGAGAGTAGACTGAAATGTTTGAGCATTCCATTAACAAGAAGTGATTACAACTGAAGTAAGGTACGCATATAAAAGTGCTATTCCTCATCATTTTGAGGAGTAGCACTTTTTATATGCGCACAGTATGAAAGCGTTTGACTTATTTGAATATCAATCTATAATGATGAAAGGAAATTGGACTTGGACGAGGCCTATGGAGAAAACGATAACCGGCATAGCTGTATGTATATCCACAGCAAGCTTCCATACGCAGGAGGCTTGCTGTTTCATTTTCAGAAGGAGAATAGGTTCCCATGACACTTAAAAAAAGAATATTTTTACTGTTCTTTCTCAGTGCGTTTATCCCCTTTATCAGTATATTTGCGATTTCTTATTATACGATCGACTCCATTTTCGCAAATAAGATCGATGATGGTATCCGTAGCAATTTACAGCAGGTGACATCCTCATTGGAGAATTCCATCACCAATCTGAATCATGTGACGCAACAATTATCTTACAGGGGTACTTTAGGCAAAAGAATGGATGAATTCTTGAATCCGTCCTCCGATATCTTCGAACTGATTGAGGCCAGGGACGAATTAAAAAACGAGTTAAGTGTTGTGACCTTCACCAATCCTAATATCGGATTGACCCTATATTACTTTCAAAAAGAAGGTACTACTCAGTTCGGCAACTTTCCGATTAAGGATCGTTTCTCTCCTGAGTCTCTGCCTGTGCTCTTCCAAACCTATGGCATTAAGTACTATGGCCCCCATATGAGTATGAACCGATTTGATGATCAACTCGTTCTGTCTGCTATGCGCAAAGTGCAACTATCCGAGAGGAACGACGTGTTCATTTACGTAGAATCAGGCTTTCGCCTCACTCAAGATATCTTGGGCTACAATCAATACAACGGCGCATTATCTCATCTCATCCTGGATGGTGAAGGCAACATTGTGTACAGCGAAATACCGGAAGCCATGAAGGTAGGGGAGAATTTCACCAGCTTAACGGTCGATCCTGCCAAGGACGGAATATCCCGCGGGTATCACTGGTTCAAGGAGGATTCCTCACAGAAATGGAGTGTCGTATCGGTCATTTCGCAGTCTAAATATCAACAGGAGAAAAACCAGTGGTTGCTTCAAATTTTGCTGGTCGCTTTATTTTTCCTCGGCTTTACCGTGTTTCTCGCTTGGCTCCTGTGGAAGATGGTTTACAAACCACTCGGTCTGTTCCATTCGGAGATCAATGGAATGTCCAAGAATCCACAAACGAAAGGAAGCCGAGCTCGCACTCAGATTCCTGAATTTGATTTTCTGTTGGGTGAATTTTCGAATATGCAGCATCAAATCGGTGACCTCTTCAAGGAAGTTCAGCAGAAAGAGAAGATACGTGCAGACCTGGAAGTGGAAAAACTGCTCTATCAAATCAACCCGCACTTTCTGATGAATACGCTCGATACGGTGCACTGGCTGGCCGTCATGAACGGACAAGGGGAGATCGACAAGCTGGTGCAGTCATTGAACAAGCTGCTCTATTACAATCTAGGCAAATTAGGGCAAGTATCCACCATGGAAGAGGAGATCGATGCGTTAAGACAGTATCTGATTTTGCAGCAAATTCGCTATGACTTTGAATTTGACGTCCGCATTACTGCAGATGAACAAGTGCTTCAGATTCCTGTGCCCCGCTTTATTCTGCAACCGCTGGTTGAAAATTCGTTATATCATGGATTAAATGACGAAGGTTTTATTCAGATTGAAGTGACATGCACTTCAACGTTGAACATTATGATACAAGATAATGGTGCAGGTATGACTGAGGAAACCATTCATAATCTGCTGAACAATCGTGAAGCTGAACAACAAAAAGTAGGGATGGGCATCGGACTCAATTACGTTCACCGCATGTTGAAAGCACAGTACGGGGACCAAGCACAACTGGTGATTGAGAGTGAATTGGGAACAGGGACAAGCATACTGCTCGTATTGCCTATTAAAGGAGAAGATATCTCGGCATGATTAAGGTATTGATTGTAGATGATGATAAGCTGGTACGCAAAGGTATTAGCTCTGCGATGCCATGGAACGAGTTCGACATGGAGGTTGTAGGGGAAGCAAGCAACGGGGCGAAAGCGCTGGATTTTCTGAAAACCCAACCGGTCCATCTGATGCTAACGGATCTTGCGATGCCCGTCATGTCAGGGATCGAACTGATGCGAGCTGCGAGGCAGCTCTATCCTGAACTTCATATCGTTGTGTTAACACTGCATCAGGATTTCGATTATATCCAGGAAGCGCTAAGACTCGGAGCCATCGATTATATAGCCAAAGTGCAGCTGGAGAAAGAGCAATTCGAACATGTTCTGCAACGGATTCATACCCGAATTAACGGGTTGACAAGCACGATAAGAAAGATGCCTGCACAGAATGAAATCAATTTCCATTATCGAAATGTGTATGCTCTTGTTTCACAAGATCGGAAATCAGAGCATAAATGGCCAATGGAGCTAACTGCGCATGAAGATGAGATAAGATGGGAGGTTGAGCGTCATAGCTGCATGTGGGCTGCCCCCCCGTCCGAAGAGGATCAACTATTTCATCAATTGAGAGAATCCCTGCATCAAGTTCCCCAGTGTACGTTGTTGGTTTTGTCTGATGTACAAGAGCGAACATGGTCGCAAATCAAAAACTGGATTATGAATTATACAGAGACGTCTTTATTCTATGCATACAACCCCAATAACCAAGTCATTGCCGTTTCGATGAATGAGGAAGACACATGTTCAAATGAACCGCAGGATGAGGACCTTGACCGGATTAAACAAAGTTGGTTCCAAACCCCATGGACCCACCACGACAGTTACTATAACCAACTCATTGACCAGTTTATATCCTTACGATTACATAAAGGTCAGTTGATGGGATTGCTGTACTCGATCTTGATGGAGTGGAACCGTATTTTTGCCCAAACTACGCTTGGAAGAATCTCGATGATCCACTCTTTCGAGTCTTGGTACGAGGTTGAAGAATGGATCAAACAGACTGCTGCAAGCATTCGAAAGGCTGATGAACAGACTTCGTACTCACAGGAAATCATCGATGCCGTGAAAAAAGCGGTGATGATCGTGCAGCAGGATTTGGAACAGGCCTATACAGCTTCAGGTCTCTCCCAACAACTCAACATCAGCCGAAGTTATTTCAGTCAATGTTTCAAAGATTTGATGGGGAAAACCTTTAATGAGTACTCCCGCTTCATCCGGGTAGAGAAATCCAAAGAGTACTTGCTCAATACGAATAATACGATTTTCTGGATTGCGGAGCGAGTGGGTTATTCGGATGAAAAATATTTCAGCCGGATTTTCCGCGAACTGACAGGTCTTCTGCCAAGCGAATATCGGCAGCTAGGTAGAGGAAATAAATAGCCGACAGTCTCCTGTTTTAGGAGCTGCCGGCTTTTGTTTTTTGATCGAGAAGAGGGGTAGATAGACAAATGTTGGTCAGTAGGTAGGGTAAATGATCACAAGTTAACCATCCTTCATCATACGGACTGAAAACTGTAACCATTTCTCTATCCAAACGGACGTGTAATCCCTATCTCGATTGGCCTTCACTTCATTTTATAATGAAAGCGTAAACAAATATGTTGAACATCAGAATAAAGGGGAATCGAACTAGATGAGAACAAAATGGTCTATTAAAAGCAACCGGGTGACAAAGCGCCTGGCCGTGCTGTCCATGTCCGCCTTGATGGTTGCAGCCCTAGGGGCATGTGGAGGCACTACCACCCCTCCTACTGCAGAGGAAGCAGGCAAATATGAAGTAACGCCGGGAGATCCGTTCAGTGCCTATAAAGACGAAATCACCGTAACCATGGGACGGGTAACCACAGCCAACCCAAAACTTCCGGCTGGTGATACCTATGAGAACAACGCATATACTCGGCTGGTCAAAGACACGTTTAACGCTCAGATTACAGATCAATTTGAAGCCAATGGTGAAGATTATAGCCGTCAAGTTTCGCTCGCCATCGCATCCGGGGAATTGCCTGACATGATGCGTGTTGATTCCAAAGATGAACTGAAAGAACTGGTGGATAACGATCTGATTGAGGATCTGACCGCCATCTATGATCAATATGCCACAGATAACATTAAGCAGATGTACGATTCCTATGATGGGCGTGCATTAGACAATGCAACGATTGATGGACGTTTGATGGGCCTTCCGGCGACTTCCCTGGATTCCGCACCAACGATGGTATGGGTTCGTCAAGATTGGTTGGATCTGCTGGGGATTCAACTGGATGCAGACGGAGACGGTGCCCTTTCACTGGATGAAGTGGAGAAAACAGCGCTGGAATTCCTGAAAAGAGATCCTGGCCAATCCGGGAACCCGGTAGGTATTCCATTTGTGAACACGATGAATACAACAGATTATAATGGCTCTGCTTATACGATGCTGGGTGTGGCCTCAAACGAGGGAGCCTTCCCGCAATATTGGATGAATGGTGAAGACGGCAAAATCGTGTATGGTTCCACGACAGAAGAAACGAAGAAAATGCTGGGCACCATGGCGGATTGGTTCAAGAATGGCATCATTGACCCGCAATTCGGAACCCGCACGTTTGATGATATTACCGCACTCTACGCCAATGGCCAAAGCGGTATTGCCTTTGGACCGTGGCATATCCCTGACTGGGGACTGATCAGTGCAAAACAGATGGATAAAAATGCGAAATTCTCGGCTTATACGCTGGAAGATGCAGACGGCAAGGTCAACGTGGCGCATGCCAATCCATCCAATCAGTTTATCGTGGTGAGAAAAGGATATGAGCACCCTGAACTGGCGGTTAAGATTGTAAACCTGTTCTACGATAAACTGGCCAATGATAAAGATGCCGCAGCAACCATGCCGGAAGCTGCCAAGTATCAGGAGACCGGCGTAGACGGCTCCACGAGACCTTTTAATATCGAAGTTAATTCGGCTACATCGCTGTTGGATGATTACTCTGACGTTGTTCGCGGAATCAAAGGAGAAATTTCCCTGGATGAGGTTCGCACTACCGAATCGAAGAACAATATCGGAAGCATCAAAACCTATTTGAGCGACATGGATACGGATGATGTGACTGCTTGGTCAAAATATCATTCGCGGATCAACGGAGTGGGACTGATTGACAAACTGACTCAGGAAAACAAATTTGTATGGATGACACCTGCTTACTCTGGCACTACGCCAAGTATGAAACAGACATGGGCCAATCTGACAAAGTTGGAACAGGAATCGTTTATCAAAATTGTAACGGGTTCAGAACCGCTCGATTATTTCGATACATTCGTCAGCAATTGGAAGAAACAAGGTGGTGATCAAGTCATTCAGGAAATTGAAGACGAGATCGCATCGAAAAAATAAACATCCATGAACAGTAGCAGGGCTGCGATACGCAGCCTTTCTTCAGAAAAGGGGTTCATCCATGAAACAGGGGAATTGGAAAGCGAGAGGGCGGCTCGGCCCAGGTGCCATGTACCATATGATGATGCTTCCGGGCATTTTGTTTTTGCTTGTATTCAGCTATGTTCCAATGGTCGGCATCATTACGGCGTTCCAGGATTATATACCGGCTAAGGGCATGTTCGGCTCCGAATTTGTAGGCCTGAAGCATTTTATGTATATGTTCAAGCTGCCGGATATCGCGCAGGTCGTCAGCAATACGTTGGTGATTGCGATTGGCAAGATTCTGCTCGGAACGATGATGGCCATCATTTTTTCCGTTTTATTAAATGAAATTCGTATCAAATACGTTAAAAAATCCGTGCAGACGATTGTTTATCTGCCACACTTTCTATCCTGGGTTGTACTGGCATCGGTTGTTGTCAACATGTTCAGTTTGGATGGCATTGTGAATCAAATGTTGGCGTTCTTTGGCCTCGAAAATATTAATTTCCTTGGCAGCAACACCTGGTTCCAGCCACTGATTATCGGTACAGACGTATGGAAAGAGTTTGGTTACAGTTCCATCGTTTATCTGGCTGCAATTACGTCTATTGATCCCGGTCTGTATGAAGCGGCAGGAATGGATGGAGCAAGTTGGTGGAGAAAAGTGTGGCATATTACATTGCCAGGCATGCTGCCTATTATTCTGCTCATGGGCGTAATGAGCTTGACCAACATTTTGAGCGCCGGTTTCGATCAAGTCTATAATCTGTATAACCCGGTTGTCTATGAGTCAGGCGACATTCTGGATACTTATGTCTATCGGATCGGTCTCGTTGGACGACAGTATAGCTTCGGTACGGCAGTTGGCTTGTTCAAGTCCGTCATCGGTATTGTTTTGCTCATGTCTGCCAACCAGTTGGCCAAAAAATATACGGACCGAAAAATATTTTAAGGAGGCCAAACCTGTGTCCTATTCTGCAAACTTAAAAGATCGAATCGGCCGGTTTGTCATCTATGCCATCGTTCTCATGCTGGCATTGGTCTGCCTTCTTCCGTTATGGAATATCGTTGCCATTTCATTCAGCAGCAGCGAGGCGGTATCCGCCAACGCAGTAGGTCTTGTTCCAGTTAATTTCACAACAGCAGCGTATACCAAAATTATCGATGATGCACAGTTCTGGCGCTCCTTTGGTATATCCGTTCTACGTGTTGCGCTAGCTCTTGTGCTTAACATGATTCTGATCATTTTGATGGCTTATCCGCTATCCAAATCAAAAAGAGATTTTAAAGGCAGAAACATTTATATGAATATCATGATTTTTGCCATGTTGTTTAGTGGAGGCATGATTCCCAGTTACCTGCTGATCAAAAACCTGGACATGCTGAATACGATCTGGGCACTTGTTCTGCCAGGCGCTGTCCCGATATTCAGTGTCATTCTCGTGATGAATTTCTTCTCCGCTGTACCTAAAGCGCTTGAAGAAGCAGCATTCATCGATGGGGCCAATCCGCTCCAGGTCTTGTTCAAAGTGTATGTTCCCGTATCCATTCCTGCACTGGCGACAGTCGCCTTGTTCAGTATCGTGGGTACGTGGAATGACTTTTTCGGCGGGTTGATCTATATGACCAAAGTGAGTAATTATCCGCTAATGACCTATATTCAGTCCCTTAACGTGAATATTGCCGATTTGCTTCAAGCCGGCACGAATTCCAGCGAACTCAGTAACCTGACTGAAATATCGAACAAAAACCTGAACGCAGCCAAAATCGTAGTCGCTGTTATCCCGCTATTGATGATTTATCCGCTGCTGCAAAAATACTTTGTGACGGGCATTGTCGTAGGATCGGTCAAAGAATAACCTTAGAAAGGTTGAATGGAACATGGAAAATAAAAAATGGTGGAAAGAAACCGTTGTATATCAAATATATCCACGCAGCTTTCAAGATCGAAACGGTGATGGAATCGGAGACTTGGAGGGCATAGTATCTCGATTGGATTATTTACAGGAACTAGGCATCGGTGCGATCTGGTTATCACCCGTTTGCAAGTCTCCTCAAGATGATTACGGATATGATATTTCAGATTATCAGGACATTGATCCGATGTTTGGGTCTTTGGAAGATATGGAAACGTTAATTCAGGAGGCCGGGAAGCGAGACATTCGAATCATTATGGATTTGGTGTTGAACCATACATCGGATGAACACCCCTGGTTCCAAGAAGCCAAAAAAGGCAAAGACAATCCGTACCATGACTACTACGTCTGGAGAGATGGTGTTGAAGGAACACCTCCGAACGACTTGGGGTCCACCTTTGGTGGCTCAGCCTGGAAATGGTTGCCTGAGATCGGGCAATATTATTTGCATCTCTTTTCCGTAAAACAGCCAGATCTCAACTGGGAAAACTCCAAAGTCCGGCAGGAGATATATAACATGATCAATTGGTGGATCGACAAGGGTGTGGGTGGTTTTCGCCTTGACGTGATCGACTTAATCGGTAAAGAACCGGATTTGAAGATTACGGGAAACGGACCTAATTTGCATAAATATATCAGGGAACTGAGCAAGGAGACGTTTCAAAAAGCGGAAGACCTGCTAACCGTTGGAGAAACATGGGGCGCCACTCCGGAAATCGCCAAACTGTACAGTAATCCAGACGGAAGTGAGTTTTCAATGGTCTTCCAATTTGAACACATCAGCTTGGATGAACAAGAAGGCAAAGGAAAGTGGGATCTTAAACCTTTGGATGTGATGGCATTAAAAAAAGTGCTGTCCAAATGGCAGACGGAGCTCAAGGGTGATGCCTGGAACAGTCTGTTCTGGAACAACCATGACTTACCTCGAATCGTTTCACGTTGGGGAAATGATGGAGAATTCAGAGTTCAATCGGCTAAAATGTTGGCTACCCTTCTTCATGGCATGCAAGGTACGCCTTACATATATCAGGGTGAAGAATTGGGTATGACGAATGTCCAATACGCTATCGAGGATTATCGAGATATTGAATTGCTCAACTTTTATAAGGAAAGAATGGGGAAAGGTTATCCTGAACAAAGTGTGATGGAGTCGATCTACGCCAAGGGACGTGATAATGCACGCACACCTATGCAATGGGATACTTCCGATAACGCGGGTTTTACACAAGGGGATCCTTGGATTAAAGTGAATCCAAATTATAAGCATATCCATGCCGAGGAAAGTTTGAATAATCCCGAATCCATATTCCATTATTACCGGAAGTTAATTCAACTCAGAAAAGATCACGAAGTCATTGTATATGGGGATTATGAGCTGATCTTTCCAGAGAACCCAGACGTGTTTGCTTATACCCGAACGTTGAATGGTACGACAATTCTTGTGGTATGCAATTTCAAAGGATATACGACTGAACTTTCGCTTCAGGAGCAATTAACAGGGTCCTATCAGCTTTTGATAGCTAACTATACAGGTGAAATGTCAGAGAGCGAATTTCGTCCATATGAAGCAAGAATGTACCTTATTCATAATTAAAGCATAATACGTTATATAATGTTCAGTTCTCAAGAAAGAAGGATTATATTCAATGAAAAGAGTATGGTGGAAAGAAGCAGTAGCTTATCAAATCTATCCGAGAAGTTTTATGGATTCCAACGGGGATGGGGTTGGTGACATCCAGGGGATCATATCTAAACTGGATTATATTCAAGATCTCGGTATTGATCTGATATGGATCTGTCCGATGTATAAGTCACCTAACGACGATAATGGTTATGACATCAGTGATTACTGTTCCATTATGGATGAATTCGGCACGATGGCGGACTTTGATCAATTGCTGCATCAAGTTCATCAACGCGGCATGAAACTCATCATGGACCTGGTAATCAATCATACAAGTGACGAACATCCGTGGTTTATTGAATCCAGAGCTTCACTGGATAATCCCAAACGAGATTGGTACATCTGGAGAGATGGGAAGAATGGGGACGAACCAAATAACTGGGAGAGCATCTTTGGCGGTTCAGCTTGGGAATACGATGAAGTCTCCGGACAGTACTACCTTCATTTGTTCTCCAAAAAACAACCGGACTTGAATTGGGCAAATAAAGAAGTTCGGAAATCCATATATGAAATGATGAATTGGTGGCTGGATAAAGGGATTGATGGTTTCCGTGTGGATGCCATCAGCCATATTCACAAAGAAGAGGGTCTCTTGGACATGCCAATCCGAGAAGGCGTCAAGTATATCTCTTCTTTTGAAAAGCATATGAATGTCAAGGGAATCCAGAGTTATCTGCAAGAAATGAAAGAGAATACATTATCCAGATATGACGTCGTGACTGTTGGGGAAGCAAATGGAGTTAAGGTTGAGGACCAAGAAGATCTGCTGGATTGGATCTGTGAAGTCAGAGGGAAATTTAATATGGTCTTTCAATTCGAACACCTGGACCTTTGGAAAAACAGTACAGACAGGCAACTGGATGTTCCCAAATTGAAAAACGTCTTGACCAAGTGGCAAAAATCACTGGAAGGCGTCGGCTGGAATGCTTTATTTATTGAAAATCACGATCAGCCTCGTAAAGTTTCATCTTGGGGAAATGATACGGAGTATTGGTATGAAAGTGCCACAGCACTTGGAGCCATGTACTTTTTCATGCAAGGCACACCTTTCATATATCAGGGGCAAGAGATAGGCATGACAAACGTGGCTTACCCTTCGATAGAGGATTATAACGACATAGCCGATCGGAATTTATATCAGATCAAACGCGAAGAGGGCATGTCGCATGAGGAGATCATGAACATCATCTGGGCTTCGAGTCGCGATAACTCCAGAACACCGATGCAGTGGTCTTCGGCCAAAGAGGCCGGGTTTACCAGTGGAACACCATGGCTGAAGGTGAATGACAATTACATCCATATTAATGTAGAGAAACAACTCCAGGAACCACGTTCTATTCTTCAATTTTATAAACAAATGATTCAGCTGCGAAAAGAGCACGATACGCTGACTTATGGGATCTATGAGCTCCTTATGCCGGATCATCCGAGTGTATATGCATATACACGTACACTGGCAGACCAACAGGTGCTGGTAGTAATCAATCTTACTGAACACATGGTGGAGCTTGAGGAAGATGAGCTTGGCCTCAACTTCTCAGAGATCTGGCTTACCAACTATGAGAATGGTTTGCTGCCACTGATGTTGCGACCGTTTGAAACCATTGTTGGATTAAGCATTAAAGTTTAAGTAGGATACGTAAAAAGGCGCGCCTATATCATGGTTTGAATGATATAGGCGCCTTTTATTGTTGTGTAATCACATGAAAATCAACTGCGAATATTCGTTTTATTGATGGAGAACATCCGCGTATTCGGAAATACGTTCGAAACGTCCCTTGGCAAACGGACATAGAGGTAAAATCTTAATACCGTTTTCCCGCGCGTATTCCACCATCGCTTTGATAAGTTCATCGCCAAGCCCTTGTCCTCGGTAAGCATTTTCCACCAAAGTGTGATCAATGATGTATAGCTCTGGACTCGAGATTACATAGGTCATCACCGCAGCAATGTCACCGTTATCTTGAATAAGAAATCTTTTATTGGCAGGTTCATGTTCTACGTTATGCATGTTCATCCTCTTTCTTTGTTGAATATTCACCGTCCAGAAGCTTATACGTCAATGCTCCGCTTGGACATGTGTCAATATGCCGGGCAATGGCCTCCGAAGTGTCACCATCAGGATCAACCCAAGGACGCTTGCTTAAATCAAAAACAGCAGGAAGGCCCTTTACACAAATACCGGAATGAATGCAAACATCCGAGTTAAACATAACCTCGATATCTTTACCGTAATATAATTTCTCTTTAACCATAATGCATTCACATCTTTCACTGTTGAGTTTGAGTTTGTTTACAGATCGATATCCCAGGCATCCATGGTAAGTCATGTCTGGCAGGCTCTTAATGTTCGAATTATAAATGAGGAATCATTATTAAGTCAACGTGATGAATCTCCTAATTCGTTGGTGGAAGCTGCTGATCAGAACCCTGAGTCCTCCGAAAAATTAACGCTCCAAGAAAGTTATGTTTCCGGCGGCGATTCTAACTTGTCATCTAACAACACCCTTAGCAAGATTGGGAACTTATTTAGTGACTTCGATCTGAAATTGATCGGAATATGATTTTAGGTTGCCTGCAAGACCAGCGAGTTCCCCGGAGATGTTCGACAGTTCGTTTGCCGATCGCTGCTGCTCCACAGCACTAGCCGTGACTTCTTCGGCCATGGCTGAAGTTTCCTCGGTTGCGGAAGCAATATAACTGAGATTCTGTTCCAACTCCTGACGAATAGAGTGCATGTCCATCGTCCGGCTGTCTAAACTCTGAGCCAACTCATGCACTTCGGTCGATAAGCGGCTAACCTGTCCAAATGCCTGGAGACAATCAGCGATCTGTTTCTCCTGTTCCTTAACAGCTACCATATTTGCATCAAAATGACTGCCCATCCGATGTATCTCTTGAACAAATGAACCCAGGATCTCATCAATCTCTTGGATCGAACGTTCGGATTGTTGAGCGAGCTGTCCCATTTCACCTGCAACGACTGCAAAGCCTTTACCCGCTTCTCCAGCTCGGGCAGCTTCAATTGAAGCATTCAGGGATAGAATTTGAGTTTGTTTTAAAATGTTGTGAATTTGACCGCTAATAGAGGAAGCGAGTTCGGATTGAGTCGTCAGAGACCTGGAAATATCCTGTTGATGCTCAACACGCTTGGCATTCTCTCTGCCCTTCTCAAGCAGAACCTCATGTTCACGTGTAACTTGTACTTGAACAGAAGATAGCTGCTCTGAAGTATAAGTAAACTGTTTCACATATGAACCTACTTCATCCATTATTTTGCCCAGATTCTCTGAATGCTGGACGGAGTGTTCTGTCTCTTCAGCCTGTTTCATTGAACCTATGGCAATCTCCTCAATCGCTCTGGAAAGTTCTTCGCTCTGACGCTGGTTTGTCTGAGCGGTTTCCGAAATATCTTTTGATGACTGCTGTAATGTATTTGAACCTTGCTGTATTCCCATCAGAATGTTCGTCAATTGGGCAACCATGATGTTAATCAAATCACTAATGTCACCGAGTTGATCATTGGACATGTGTGTGGATACGACTTTGAGATTCCCATCAGCAACCTGCTCGAGACTTGACTTAATATCGCGTACTTGTCTAAGAATACCTCGTACTACGAATAACATCATGACCAAAGAAAGAATCAGTACAACCACAAAAATCGGGATAATGGTCTGATAAGCATTATTCACAGATGTCGCGGAGACTTGATTCACTGCTCCAGCAGAAATATCAATGCCCAGATAGCCAATGACAGCACCTTGCGAATCCTTGATTGGTGTAAAGGAGGACAATAGCTGTCCCCAAGTTGGATCATCTACAATGCCTGTTGTGACGACTTCACCGCGTAACAAGCGTTCCTGAATCTGGGGATTGAATTCCATTGCAGTGCCGTAAGGACTATATTCCGTATCGTCCCAATTCGCTCCATCTACGGTGTAGATCCACCCGTCCGAAGTTTTGTTATACATATAAACATACAAGGCTCCCGATTGAAGCCTAACTTTAACGAGTTCGTCCCTAAGACTTTTATATTCGTTGCTCTCCTCTGAAGCAGGAGAAGATAATGTCTTAATTAATTCCGACTCCTGACCTAGTTGAGAGGCGGTATTCACAGCCAGCTGCTGATTGTTATGCTGCATGGTCATTAATGATGCATTTTCACTGGAGTCGATGGTTGCCCATATGATTAGACCGCCCATGGCCAGTAGCGGAACCAGAATAATCAAATACAGTTTGAACCTTAAATCCATCTTTTTTTTGCGAGTCTGTTTCACGTACGGTTCCCCCTTGGATGTAATAAAGTAAATATGGCTATTCGTATAACCCCATACTATTTATCGTAATATTGAAGGGGGAAATGAAGACTAATCCTAAATTTGTATATACATATACGCAGATTATAAACTAACAGTATGCAAGGACACCTTGCCATTAACCAAAAAAAGGCTCCACCAGCTTTATGCCAGTGGAGCGCTTAATTTTTCTCTTAGAGATTCTGTTCAATATACAAACCTACTCACGGATGTTTATTGCAGAAACGGTCGATATAATCTGAACATTGCCCCGGTTCATCTTCCATGACAAAATGACCAGCTTTGGGAATGACATGTAGGCAGGCATGGGGAATATCCTGGACAAGCCTCTTTGCGTACATGAGGGGCTGCCATTCATCTTCTTCACCCCATAGAATTTGAACAGGGACCTTCAGCTTGGGTAAATCTGTTCCATAGGATTCAGTATATTTTGCATTATAGTGAGCTACCTGATGGGAGAAAAAAGAGGCTTTGCCCAATGAACCTGCATGGGGTTCCAGATACGCATCAAGTGTATCGCCAGTCATAAGCTCTTTATTATACACTGCCATGGGTAATTGTTTCTTTAGCATGATATCAAAATCTGCACGGGGCATTTGTTCAACCTGTTCAAGCTGTTCTTCAATAATTTTCTTCCAGGTTGGTGAGGGCCACGAATCATAGCTGGGCATGTTGAGTAACGTAAGCGATTGTACACGCTCAGGCTGTTCCAAGGCTAGTTGGACTCCAACAATTCCACCCAGATCGTGGGCTGCAACATGTAAACGATCCATTCCAAGTTCGTCTAAAAGCTGACTGAACAGCGTATATTGTGCTGCCACAGAAGTATCTGCTTCGAGTGGTCTTTCGGATGCTCCATATCCCAGAAGGTCATGTACGTAGACTTTATACCCTTTTTGAACCAGCGCGGGTATTACTTTTCTCCATTCATAGCTATAAGAGGGTGTTCCGTGAAGGAGCCATATGGGAGAGCCTTCTCCGTATTGCTCATAAGCGATTCGATATCCATTGATCAAGATGGATGACGTTGCTGCTGTTTGCATAGTGATTACTCCCTTCCATAAACGTTTGAGATTAAAAATGAAATGGGCTCTTAATGAGCTACATTGAATATAAACGATTGCTTTCCATTAGTGAAATTGATAGTTTATATGTAAACGATCAGTTTTAATGATGTTAAAAAGAAGGGAGCCAATGATGGAAATACGTCATTTGGTCACATTTATTACAATTGTGGAACACGAGGGATTTACCAAAGCTGCTGAACATCTTGGATACGCGCAATCTACAATTACATTGCATATTAAGGCGTTGGAAGAGGAGATTAACTACCCTTTATTTGATCGAATTGGTAAGCGGGTTATTTTAACAGAGACTGGGAAAAAATTGTTGCCACATGCCCAAAAAATGCTTGATCTGTATCATATGATTAAGGAAGTGACTGCTGCACAAGGGGAATTAACAGGTAATATCGTGATCAGTATTGGGGAAACGTTGTTGATCTATCGTTTTCCACCTATTATTGAGGAATTCAAAAAATTGCATCCTCATGTCAATATCGAGTGGCACCAATTAGATTCCGTATATTATAAAGAGAATTTGATGCAAGGTAAAAGTGATATTTCCTTCATGCTGGGGACAGAGGTACATGATCCCAATCTGTACAGTGAGAAATTGGCTGAGGAGCCCATGATGCTGCTGTACCCCAATTCATTTGAGCTACAACGGGACATTGTACGAAGCAATTTACTTTTTACCGAAAGAGGTTGCGGTTATCGCACATTGTTTGAACAATGCATTGAAGAGTATCAGATTGGGATTACTTCCAATATTGAATTCTGGAGTATTGAAGCTGTGAAACAGTCGATATTGAGCGGTATGGGCATATCCTTGTTACCTCGAATTACGGTAGAGAAGGAGCTGAAGGAAGAAAAACTTTCAGGTCAGCAGTACAAACAAAATCTAGCTACGCAGTTGCTGTATCCCAAAAACAAGTGGATCTCTCCCCAAGTAGAAGCTTTTATTGAGATCGTTAGAAAGCATGCCGCCCTCTGGTAGCTCATTTCAACCGTCCTTTATAGCCTACCACTGAACCGTTGGATTGCTTCCTCGGTCACCGGCGTGAAGAGATTAACCAGATTACCGTCAGGATCGCGAAACAGCACAGCACGATTCCCCCACGGCATTGTGCTAGGTTCCTTTACCCACTCATCAACAAACGGCTTCAAGCGCTCGTATTCGGCATCAACATCGTGGACGTGGAACTCAATAATGACAGTACGATTGTTGGCTGCCACAGCGGAACCAGCGCCAAATAGTTGCACCGTCTGGGAGTGGCCGATCGCTAGAGTGCACGATGGCATAACGAGTTCGGCAAAGACAGGTGCAGGGCGTTCCGCCGAAACACCCGTGATTTTCTCATAGAACTCGACGAGACGATCCACGTCATCAGTAATGATACGCAAAGAAGCAAAATTCACGAGATATCATCCTTCCTATAATAAGTAATACATTTTGGACCAAAAACACTTCGCATTTACTTCTACTCCTTTACAATTGCTTACTCCAACTATACAAATACACTACTGACAACAGTATGTCAGTAGTGTTTTACGAAGAAACCACCGTCCACTAGCCATCATTCTATAGAACGTATTAGAGTTTCAAAGTGAGGGTAAGTGCTAAAAATCGATTGTACTTGGTGGTAAACAGTGTTACTCTAAAAGTCTGTGTTCGACAATATATTTAATATTAGCCACCAATTTAGTTATAAAGAAAGGTAACGCTATGATAAAAGTTGAAAACCTATCCTTCTCATTTCCACAAAAGGAACTATATAAAAACATTTCATTTACGTTTGAAGAGGCACAACATTGTGCTTTTATCGGAACAAGCGGCAGTGGAAAAAGTACATTGATCGATATCCTGATGGATCCGGAACGATATTTGTTCGAGGGCAAGTTAGAGATAGACCCCGATTGCAGAATCGGGTATGTGAGTCAGTTTTTGCAAGTAGACAAAACAAAAGAAATGACCGTTTTTGAATATATCGCAGAAGAATTCATCAAGATACAAGATGAAATTACAGCGATTTATGCGGAGATGGCCACCACATCGGATATGGATTCCCTGATGGAAAAGCTTCAATTGGCTTTGGATGCATTCGAGGCGATGGATGGGGATAATTACGAAAAAAACATCAATAAACAGTTAAACCTTGCCAACCTCATGAAGCTCAAAGATCTTAGTATATCCGCCGTAAGCGGCGGGGAATTCAAACTTATTCAAGTGATGAAGGAAATGCTGAATCGTCCAGACTTCATGATTATGGACGAACCTGATGTATTTTTAGACTTTGAAAACCTGAACGCGCTTAAAAAATTGATTAACACACACAAGGGAATGTTGCTGGTCGTTACGCACAACCGATATCTGTTGAACCATTGTTTCAACAAAATCATACACCTAGAAAACACAGAGCTCCAAGAGTTTGACGGGCGATATATCGATTATAACTTCTCACTGCTTCAGTCTAAGATCGAACTGCAAGAAATCGCAGTTGCTGAAGCTGAAGAAATTGAGAGATATGATCACATCATCGACAATCTTAGAGAGATCGCCACGTATAATTCGGAAGCCTCCAGAGGAAGAGCGTTAAAAGCCAGAGTCAAGTTTCAAGAGAGATTGGAAGCACGTCGAATAAAAGAGCCATTTGTCGATATCAAACAGCCGAATATCCGTTTTGGGATCGATAAGGAAATGGAAGATACCGTTGTGGTTAACGTCAATAACTATAACGTTTCCTTTGACGAGTTGCTTTTGGAAAATGTGAACTTTGAGATCAAATCGACAGATAAAGTAGCCCTGATCGGTCCTAACGGTACCGGGAAAACGACTTTACTCCGAGAAATCTTTAAAAATAATCAGGATGCCATTGAAATAAATGCTGATGTTAAAGTGGCCTATTTATCTCAGGTTCAAGGCGAAATGCTAAAAGATTCGAATACCATCCTAAATGAATTCATTGATTCCGGCTTTCAAACGTATGATGAAATTAGATCGTATCTTCCAAACTATGGCTTTGAAGGAGAAATCCTTGATCAAAAGATTGAATCTTTATCTGGTGGAGAAAAAAACATGCTTCAACTGGCTAAAGTTTCTGCCAGTCAAGCCAACGTATTGCTCCTAGATGAACCGACAAGCCATCTGGACATCTATACACAAATCGCATTGGAGAAAGCCATTGAAGACTACAAAGGTGCGATTATCATGATTTCTCATGATTTCTATTCGGTTGTAAATGGTATGGATTATGTTTTAATTATCGAGGACAAAACGATTAGTAAAATGAGTATAGAAGAATTTAGACAGATGATTTATGCGAGTCATTTTAATGAAAACTATCTAGAAAATGAACAAAAGAAAAAGTCTGTTGAAATGAAAATTGAATTGGCTTTAAAAGATACTAATTTTGAACTTGCAAAGAGTTTGGTTGATGAGCTAGAAAAGCTGATTAAGTTGCTTTAGACAAGGTGAATATTCCATAACTCTAAATCCCCCTGTATGTGGATTAATCCGCATACAGGGGGATTTACTTCTAGAAACAGCTAAACGAGCTGATTCGCTGCAGATCAATGCCGGTGTATAGCCAGAAGAAGCCATTCCAACGGAAGCCAGCCACCGAATTTCTACCTACAAATACCGGGTACATCCAGAAGCCGGGACCACGATCCGGCCAAATATATGTGTAACGAAACAGGCAGCCGGATATGGCTCTTGGATCTACCGCATATAACGAAGCGGGTTGCTGTGGAATGAATGATGGTGGCGGCCCTGTAGGTGCCTGCACGCCTTGTGGTCCGCCGCCTCCACCCCCGGGGAACGATGGCGGACCAGGAAATCCGCCTGGTCCGCCGGGTCCTCCTGGTCCTCCGGGACCCCCAGGGCCACCGAACCCTCCACCAGGTCCAAAAGGAGGTAAAAATGTCATATCACATCACTCCTGTTCATTAGTCTAATGTATTGTATGTAGGCAAATGAGAAGGGGAATGGGTGGAAGCCTATAGAAGGCCGCTAATTTGGTCATAGCCTTGTCAGCTAGATAGTAAAAAAGACAACAGAATTTGCCCAAAAGATATTATGTTTTATTAAATCCAACAAGGAAAAGCAAGCGTACCACGTCCTGATTGTACATTGGATACATTTTCACCGTATATAAATTGGATAAAGACAGAAAGAGACCGCACTATAATAGTTACGGTCTCTTTCTACTTATTTTAAGTATGTTTTTTTATGAAGTGAAGTAATGTTTGTCCTAATGTAGTTAGAATTACGCCCTTACCTTCACATTTTGGACAAGGCACCATTTGGTCCTCCTCATTAACTTGCTTTTCGCCATTACAATGAGGACAAGAAAGTTCTAAATCATCTGTTGATATAACGACCGACACCTTTTAGCACCATCCTGTCATTTAGATTTAATGTGGTGTAAATTCAATTCGCTTTTTTTATAGTAGCTAATGTAGGATTTTTTTCAATATGTGCTGATATAACATGGGTGTAAATATGTTGCAGAAAAATGTCGAATAAAGTGATTGCTAACTAATTTATTGTGTGATATTATGATCCAGTAAACGTTTACATCGATAACGAATTGAATATTAGCAGTGTTTGGCTGTTACTGGTAAAGCAGGCATGACCAAAATGATTTTGCATTTTCCTTATGTGAGTAGGGGAGGGCATATCGTTTTGGTCTTTTTTATATCCAAATTCAGAAATGAGGCATTGGTATGGATTATCGCAAGTTGGGACAAGAGATAACGGAATTGGTTGGGAAGAAAGAGAATATCGCTCGGCTTACGCACTGCGCAACTCGACTTCGGTTCGAACTGCACGACATCTCCAAAGCGGAGACAGAAAAACTCAAAGCACTTCCAGGTGTCATTACCGTTGTGAACAATGGTGGACAATACCAGGTCGTTGTGGGCAATGAGGTGCAGCAGGTCTACCGAGTTATCACTCAGCAGATGGGTTCGGCTACCCGAAGTGCGGACTCCAAATCGAATTCTGGCAAAAATAACGGACCAAAGCAAAAACAGAGCTGGATCTCCAGATTCATCAGCGTGATCTCAACAACATTTACTCCGGTAATTCCGGCAATCATTGGCGCAGGTATGATCAAAGCGATATTAGCCGTACTTGTGCTGACAGGCCTCGTAACGACGGAAAGCCAAAACTACTATATCCTTAATACCATTGCGGACGCGGCTTTTTATTTCATGCCTATTCTGCTGGCTTATGGAGCTTCCATTAAATTTGAAACAAGTCCCATTCTGGCGATGACAGTTGCCGGCGTGTTATTACACCCGGGATGGAGCGCCCTGATGGCGGAAGGAAAAGACGTGTTTTTCATCGGTGTGCCAGTTCGACTAACCGATTACGCGGGCTCCGTACTGCCGATTATTATCGTCGTTTGGCTCATGTCCTATATTGAACGTTTCGCGGATCGGGTATCGCCCTCAATGATCAAATTTTTCACGAAACCAATGATTGTACTATTGATTACAGCACCACTTGCATTGGTGGCGATTGGGCCTTTCGGAACGTACCTGAATGATCTGGTTGCGATGGGTGCAGAAGCGATCAATGCCAGAGCCAGTTGGCTGATTCCGTTGTTAATGGGAACTTTGCAACCATTCCTGATCGTAACAGGTACCGCATGGGCCATGACGCCGATTGCAACTAGCCAACTGACCAAAAATGGATATGAAATGATCAACGGTCCCGGAATGCTCGCGTCCAATATTGCTCAAGGTGGGGCCACCCTTGCTGTAGCATTGAAAACCAAAAACCAAAAACTGAAACAGCTCGCTGCTTCATCCGGTTTCACCGCTGTGCTGGGCATCACGGAACCATCCTTGTACGGTGTAACGCTGAAACTGAAGAAACCCTTAATTGCCGCAATGATCGGTGGTGGTGTAGCAGGGATATACGCTGGTCTGACCGGATTAGTACGTTATGCCTTCGTGTCTCCAGGGCTTGCCGCGTTACCTGCATTCATTGGCAGCAATCCGATGAACATCGTTCATGCCATTGTGACTTGTATGATCGCTTTTATCGTTACCTTTGCTCTGACATGGATCATTGGTTTTGAAGATCCAGTGGAAGATGAAGAAGAAGGAACTACCAACGTTAACGATGACAAGACACTTTCCGGGCAGCCTGTTCAAGACAACAGCCCAAGCACACAGTCTTCTACAATAACAAATGCAAATGTACCGAGCCAAAATGAATTACGCCCACTTACGATCGCCAGCCCGATGCAAGGGGAATTAGTCCATCTAGACCGTGTACCAGACGATGTCTTCTCTTTGGGATTACTGGGTAAGGGTGCTGCCATTATTCCTGCCAAAGGAGAACTGTATGCACCAATCGCAGGTGAAGTTACGGCTTTCATGGACTCCAAACATGCGGTCAAATTAAACGGTTATGATGGAGAAGAGGTGCTCATTCATATTGGAGTGGATACCGTCAACCTAAAGGGGAGACATTTTGACTCTTCCATTAAAGTAGGGGATCGCGTACAACGGGGTGACTTGTTGATCCGCTTTGATATCGATGCCATCAAGGCAGAAGGGTATGAAGTCATAACCCCGATCATTATCGCCAATTCGGATCGTTTCTCGGATATTAAGCTGGAGAAGCAGAATCCTGTGGAGGTTGGAGCAACCATTATCCATCTTTCGTAACAAACGTAATACGATACTTCATATGGTCCGTCATATATCATGATCAACATTTAAAATGAAGGAGTGCTTGAGATGTTATATCAACAGATCAAACCATTCCCCAATGAATTTCTGTGGGGAGGGTCTACCTCGGCCTATCAAGTGGAGGGAGCCTGGAACAAAGATGGCAAAGGCCTGTCCGTCATCGATATGTGTGATCATCCGGCTGGAACCGCCGATTTCACGGTTGCGAGCGATCACTATCACCGGTTCAGAGAAGACGTGAAGCTTTTTGCAGAGCTGGGCCTCAAAGCATATCGTTTTTCAATTGCATGGACTCGAATCTTGCCTTCAGGCACAGGGACTGTTAATGAGAAGGGACTCGATTTTTATCACCAATTAATTGACGAATTGCTGCTCCATGGTATTGAGCCCATTGTGACCATGTACCATTTCGACTTACCCTACGAGCTTGAGAAAACCGGAGGATGGAACAACCGGGGGACGATCGATGCCTTCGTCGAGTATGGGCGTATCTTGTTTGAGCATTACGGGCATAAAGTGAAATATTGGTTGACCATTAATGAGCAAAATACGATGATTCTTCATCCAGGTGCTATTGGTACACCAAAAGGCGGGCGTTTGCCATCCAATAAGGAACTGTATCAGCAAAATCATCACATGTTTGTAGCTCAAGGCAGAACGATGCGACTATTTCATGATATGCTCCCGCAAGGTAAGATCGGACCTGCTTTAAACATGACTTCCATGTACCAGGCAACCTCCAGACCAGCCGATGCAGTCGCTGCTCATAACTGGGAGACGATTCGTGGATGGGGTTTTCTCGACTTATCGGTGTGGGGACGGTATAATCCATTATTCTGGAGTTATTTACAGGAACGCGGCATCGAGCCGGTTATTGAGCAGGGTGACATGGAAGATATCCAGTTTGGCCGCCCCGATCTGGTAGCAATCAACTACTACTCGACGGCAACCATTGCCGCCAGTATGGGCGATGCGTCGGATGTTACAGCTCGTGCGGGTGATCAGCAAATTATGCTTGGCGAGCAGGGAGTATACCGGGCCGCGGAGAATCCTTATACGGAAAAAACGAAATATGGTTGGGTCATTGACCCGGTTGGCCTAAGGCTGACATTGCGTAAGGTATGTGAACGATATGGTCTCCCTATTCTAATTACGGAAAATGGTATTGGAGCCCCGGATGTACTTGAGGCAGATAACACCATTAACGATACGTACCGGATTGATTTTATCGAGAAACATCTGGAACAGATCAGACTGGCTCTAACGGATGGAGTAGATGTGATTGGTTATTGCCCTTGGTCCGTTATTGACTTGGTAAGCACACATCAGGGGTATGGGAAACGTTATGGAATGATCTATGTAAACCGCGGTGAACAGGATCTGAAAGACTTGAAGCGTTTGAAGAAGAAAAGCTTCTCGTGGTATCAAGAGGTCATTAAACAGAATGGCAGATGTATCGGAAATTCGGATCAGGCGGTCACGAAAGAATAAAGGATCGTGATGAATGCATGAGAGTAATCAAAATATTAAATAACAGCTTGCTTCTGACCAAAGATGAACAGGGACAAGAGATGATTGTCATGGGAAAAGGGTTGGCATTCAAAGGCAAAGTCGGCGAGCGGCTGGATGAAGAACACATCCAGAAACGATTCATTTTGCAAAATAATCCGTCTGCCCAGGCTTACGTACGAACCATCGAAAACATGCCAGAAAAACATGTGAATGTCATAAACAAACTGATTACCAATGCAAAAGAAAAGCTGTCTCTTGACGATCAAATCTTCTTCACGCTTATGGATCACTTGTCATTTGCCATTGAACGATGGAAAAAAGGTGTAGCATTACAGAATCGCATGTTATGGGAGATCCAGAGGTTTCATCCTGTCGAATTCGAACTGGGCCTTGAAGCCGTTCAGATGCTGAATCTAGAATTGGGTATCGAACTGCCGGAAGAAGAAGCAGGGAATATCGCTTTTCATTTCGTGAATGCCCAAACGCATGAACAGAATATGGAGCGAACGATGCAATCCGTTAAGATGTTAAAAGATATTTTTAACCTGATTCAATACACCTTTGATATGCAATTGAACAAAAATTCCATCCATTATGTGAGACTTGTCACACATTTGCAATTCTTCATCCAGCGTTTACAAGAAGGACGTCTGGGCAATTCGGCGAAAGATTTTATATTTCAACACATGGTGAAGGAGCATCCGTTTGAATACAAATGCGCGGAGATGATTAAAACCTACGTGCAGAATATGCTGGATATCTCCATATCAAACGAGGAATTATTATATTTGATGATTCACATAGCTCGAATTGTGCAGGAGGATCAGGGTCACGAGGGACGATTATAAAACAAAGTTTATATGCCTGTTAGCAGACAGGAAAAAAGATACTTTCTAACGATGACCGTTTTCTCGTATTTTATCGGGAAACGGTCTTTTATTTTTGCAAATATGTAGCGGTTTTTTGATATCCCTTGCGAACGAACTCCAGCTTCCTAAACCCACACGAGATTACCAAGTGATAACATTTTATTGTAATTATTGTAAATTTGTTATATGTAAGCGTTATCCAAAGAGCTATAATCTATTTATCTGGATGTTAATCCGTTCAGAAATACTTAGACCAAATCAAGAGGAGGAATTGTATGAAACGGTTAGGTCAATGGAATATAACGGCCTTGGTTCTTGTGCTCGTACTCGCCATGCTTCCATTTACGAATGTCTCACATGCAGCCAAAGCAGTTACGGAAGTGGAGGGAGGTCATTTGAGTACAAACTTTGAAGACGGTACACTTCAGGGGTGGACTCCACGTACAGGTAACGAAAGGCTGACAGTGACACAGCAGGAAGCACACGAAGGTCAGTCCAGTATGCTGGTCGCCAACCGTGAGCGTTCCTATCATGGACCGATGTTATCCATGAAGGATCTGCTTAAGCGTAACCAAGAGTACGAAATTGCGGCATATGTAAGACTTACTCAGGAGCCCACCACGGATCAAACATTACAGCTCACCACATATAAAAAAACAACTGCCGAAAGCTGGAACCCAATCGGTAGCGTGAAAATTGCCAAAGCAGAATGGAATACATGGCACAAAATCACCGGAAAATTTCAGTATAGCGATGATCCCACTGAATTGAATTTGTTCATCGAAACACCCTACATCTCTGAAGATAGCGTAGATACGTTATCGTTCTATGTGGATGATGTATCATTTACTCTGGCCGAGCAACTGGAGATTGAAGAAGGGATTCTGTCTCTGAAAGACCTGTATCAAGATGATTTCCCCATTGGTGCAGCGGTGTATCGCTGGCAGTTGGAAGGCGCATATGGACAACTGCTCACAAAGCACTTTAACAGCTTGACCGCAACCTACGAGATGAAACCGAAGTACATGTCTCCTTCCGAAGGTGTTTATGAGTTCGAGGCAGCCGATCAATATGTTCAGTTCGCCGAGGAGCATGGTATGGGCGTACGCGCACATGCGTTGTTGTGGCATATTGATGCAGCAGAGTGGATGTTCAAGGATCCTCAGGGTAACCCTGCGAGTCGAGAATTACTACTTGCCCGGATTCAGGATTACGTTGAAACCGTCATGACCCGATACAAAGGTAAGATCTATGCCTGGGATGTGGTAAACGAGGCGATTGCGGATAGCAATGGTGATGCCAACGGTTTACGTAAAAGTCCCTTTTATGAACTAATTGGTCCGGATTATATTGAGAAAACCTATGAATTCGCTCGTGCAGCCGATCCGAATGCCAAATTATATTACAACGAATACTTCACGGAAATCTCTGAGAAAAGAGAGCATATGTATCAGTTGGTCAAACGACTGAAAGAGAAAGGGCTCATCGATGGTGTGGGTTTGCAATCCCACTATAACCTGGAATCCCCGCCCATCAAGGAAATTGAAAAAACGATCAGCATGTTCGCCGAACTTGGATTGGATATTCAGATCACGGAACTGGATGTGGATAGCGGAATTCCATTTGGTGAAGAGATGTCCGATGAAGTTGCAGTAAAGCAGGCGTATCGATATAAGGAACTGTTGGATTTGTACAAAAAACACAAAGACCACATTTCTTCAGTTACCTTATGGGGACTCCAAGATGAGAAGTCTTACAACAACCAGGCTATGCTGTTTGATTCAGCCCTGAAGGCCAAAAAGGCATACTGGGGACTCGTGGATGAATCCAGTTTGCCTGTGTTGACGCAGAGAGCCGTCTCACTTTCGGGTAAACCGGATATCAAAAAACAGACACAAGATCCGCTCTGGAACAAAGCGGTGTCTACTCCACTGAAGGGTGACTCTTCGGGATCAGCCAGTTTCCGCACTTTATGGGATCATAGTAACCTGTATATCCTCGTGGATGTACAGGATGCAAAGGCAGATGTGAATGACAGAGTAGATATCTTTGTTGATCTCAATAATGGCAAGACCACTTCATATGAAGCAGATGACCGACACGTAATCATTAAGCGGTCGGGCAAAGCTGAGGGTGTGGAGCAGCGTTCATATCGTGTACGCGAGACAAAAGCCGGATATCAGGTTGAATTGTCCATTCCGTGGGGTGGTATCCAAGTCGGATCAGAATATGAAGCCGGATTGGATATCCGTGTGACTGATGGCGGTTCAAGTGGGACACAACCTTATAATCCACTGTACTGGAATGATAGAACACAATCTCAGGAACAGGATACAAGCAAATACGGCGTGATTCAACTCGCCCCTATGCCCAAATCTGCACAAGCTGTGCAAGGGATTGTTCAGATTGATGGGAAGAAAGACACATCATGGAATAAGGCTGCACCATTTGAAGTAAAACGGTTGAACCAGAGCGAAGGTGCAGAGGCAGTGGCTCGCGCAATGTGGTCAGGTGAGTATCTATACCTGCTGATCGACGTCACTGATCCAAACATCATTACAGATAGTATCAACCCATGGGATCAGGATTCGGTTGAGATTTTCCTGGACGAGAATCACCAGCGCACACCGTATTTTCAATATGATGATGCCCAGTTCAGAATCAGTGCAGACAATGTGGGAACCTTTGCAGGGGGTGCCTCACCTGGACGCCTTGTAAGTGCTGTGAAGAAAACAAATAAAGGATATCTCGTAGAAGCCAGAATTCATTTACAATCATTGACGCCCAAAGCAGGAAATGTTCTCGGTTTCGAGCTCCAAATTAACGACAACCAGGGCGGAGGTAAGCAGAGCGTAGCCAAGTGGAATGATACGACCAATGAGAGCTGGAGAAATACTTCCCAGTACGGAATACTCACTTTTGTCGGAAAGAACAAACTCGGGCATTAAACCATCGGCAGTAGTTGCAAGAATAGAAACCATCATAACAGTGGCTGAAACTCAACCATTGTTGTGATGGTTTTCATCGTTTACATACGTCACCAAAGGTGATGAGGGGCGATACAATCTTCCTTGACTATATTTAACAGCCCTTGATATACTAAATGGATGTTATTTTATCTTTTATGGGAATAGGAAAGTAATCAACTACATACAACCGTTTGCGAGGGAGCCTTAACCGGCTGAGAGGGTGTTAAACCGACCTTACCTGATTTGGATAATGCCAACGTAGGGATGCAACGATGAAACACTGTACTTGGGTAGCTCATGCGAACCCCCTTGTTTTAGTGTATTTGTCTGCGAAACATCCATAGGATGTTTCGTTTTTTTGTTTTTAAATACGTACATTATGAATTGGAGGAACACATGTTGACTATTTCAGAGAGACTATATCAGGCAGCACAGCCTGTGTGGAAGGAATGTCTTGAGCATCCCTTTGTTAAAGGAATCGGAGATGGTTCCTTAACGGTTGAACAATTTCGTTATTATTTGCTGCAAGACTACTTGTACCTGTTCGATTATGCCCGCGTATTTGCACTAGGTATTGTCAAGTCGCACGACCCCAAATTGATGCAGTTTTTTAGTGAAAACGTAGATAACATCCTGAATGGTGAAATGAAAATTCATCGTTCTTATATGGAGCGATTAGGAATTACAGAGGATCATGTTTTCCAGGTAAAACCTGCCCTGAAAAATGCAGCCTATACTAACTATATGCTCTCTGTTTCCCATGCGGGTGGCATAGCAGAAGTACTTGTATCCATTCTGGCCTGCTCATGGAGCTATGCAGAGATTGGTCAAGTCCTTGCCCAAAAGCCAGGTGCAGCTGAGCATCCTTTTTACGGAGAGTGGATCACAGGATATGCTTCCTCTGAATACAACAGCAACAATCAATCCCTAGTGACGTTAACTGATAAGCTATTAGAAGGCTGTAGCGAGGGAACGTACCAACGGATGGAGGATATTTTCGTGATGTGCAGTCGCTTTGAGCTTGATTTTTGGGAAATGTCATGGAAGCTGGAGCCTTAAGTTCACTGTAGTCAATTAAAGTAGAGAGCAGCGGCCATAAACAGTCTCAGGATAGAAATAAGTAGAATACGTAAAGGAACGCTTGCAATAAGCGTGTTTCGTGACGATGCCAAAAAAAGGGCGGATAGTATCCGCCTTTTTTCATTGTTGAAATTCTTGACACAGGGACATTTTGTTCTCTGAAGTCTCTGGCTAAAATCAAAAAGGGTGTCAGGACGGAATGTTCATAGCAGTCTGAATGTTTTTCAGATCGAGCTGAATTTGCTCTGCAATATGGTAAGGGTGGTATAAACCATGCTGCACCATGTAATTTGATATCTTTTCATGAGAATCTATGGCTTCATCGAGCTGTTTCATCAAAATTTGTTTGATTTCGGGGGTGGCACATTCGGTCACAGCCATGGCGTAGTTTCTGACACCGCTCTTGGCGTTCATCAAAAAATCCATTGCGATCACGTCATCGGTCAGCGTATTAAGACCAGTCATGTGTTCTAATATTGGGTTCATTTTTTTATCTCCTATACAGTCGCTTTAGACAGCACTCCACCGAGCTCCTGAAGCTGCTGTTGTGATAAGATCGCATCTTGTTGCAAAATTTGCTTGAGCTCCGGGTCGGTTACCAGAGCTTGCATGGTCTTGGATTTAGTCATACAAACCGTCTTGAACGCAGCTATTTCATGTACCTCGAGCATCTCATGCAAAGCGTATGTGGAATCCATTCAGATTGTCCTCCCATGTATCTATTCATATTTAAGGCTTTAAGATGACTTTAATGCAATCGTCCGTTTTTGTATCGAACACTTCATAGCCCCGTTTGGCCTCGCTGAGCGGAATGACGTGCGTAACAATGTCGCCAGGGTCCACTTTGCCAGACGTAACCAACTCGTACATGTATGGCATGTAGTGAATGACCGGAGCTTGTCCGGAACGGATATTCACGTTTCGCTGCATGATATCACCGAGCGGGAATCCGTTATAACGTCCGCCGTATACCCCAGTGACTTGAATGGTGCCACCTTTGCGAACAGCCTGAGATGCAATGATAAATGCGCTCATGGTGCCGCCTTGCAGTTTCATACCGCTGGCTAGAAATTCAAGATCGCTCATCTTGCCGTCCATTCCTACCGCATCAATGACAACATCGGCGCCGCCTTTGGTCATTTCCTTGAGAGTGTTCCCAATATTCTTATCCTGTTCGAAGTTTACTATTTCCACATTGTTTGTTCGCTTCGCATGCTTTAAGCGGTAATCGACATAGTCGACGGCTATGACCCGCTTAGCTCCTTTCAGCCAGCAGAACTTCTGGGCTAGGAGTCCGACCGGGCCGCAGCCGAGCACAATGACCGTATCTCCATTTTTAACGCCGGCGTTATCTACGCTCCAGAATGCCGTCGTCATGGCATCGGCGATCAAGCTTAGCTTTTCGTCCGGTTGTTCGCAGTTTTCAGGGATCTTAAAGTGGGTAAAATTAGCAAATGGGACCCGTAAATACTCCGCTTGCCCGCCGGGATATCCGCCGGTCGTTCCGGAGTAGCCGAAATATGCGCCCATATCCCCGTGTTCGTTGGAATTGTCACATTGGCTTTCCAGCTGATTTTTGCAAAAAAAGCATTCTCCGCATGCGATGTTAAACGGGATGATTACGCGGTCGCCTTTTTTTACCTTGGTCACGCCAGGGCCCACTTCTTCTACGATCCCCATCGGCTCATGTCCGATGACATAGTTTTCCTGAAGGTTAGGGATCATCCCGTGAATAAGATGAAGGTCAGAACCGCAAATCGCGGTACTGGTGATCTTTACGATCATATCGTCCGGTTTCACAATCTTCGCATCCGGCACCTCTTTGACCACGACATTTTTAACCCCTTGATACGTTACCGCCTTCATGCTTTATGTCCTCCAATATGTTCATCTGGGGTCCGATCAAACATCCCTTTACGTGACGTATCACCCGGGAACAGATTCATCTGCCCGATCATCACCGTATTTTTCGCCGAAAGCTGATCGAGTTGGTACTGTTCGTTCAGCTCATAAGGATGAAACCATTTTTTGCGAATCATGAGCTCCGAAATTTCTTGGTGCATTGAAATTCCCTGCTTCAGATGAGTATGCAACAGGGCTCTTACATCCGGTGAAGCCGTTTCCGTCAGGGCGATGGACAAATTACGTACACCCTCCTTGGCACGAAGAAGGAAATCCATGGCAAAAGTCATATCTGCCATTTCCGGCATATTCAATGAATTAATCGGATCTAAATAATCGGTATTCATCTGAGTTCCCCTTAATGTGTTATAGGTGTCGGATTATTCGGAACGGGTGCTTGAAAAGGAGCTCTTGCGTAGATTGCTTGCAGCTCAGCAATCTGTTGTATGGATTGAATTACGTCTTTCTGCATTAATGCTTTTAGCTCTTGGTCAAAGACCAGGCCTTGCATAAGTTTCGACTTAGCGATGCAGAGCGTTTTGAAGTTTAACGCTTCATGCAGTTCCATCGATTCGTGCGGCGCTAGCGTTGGATTAGCCATTCAGAAATGATCCCCTCCTTTTTCATCAAGATTAGATTTTCCAATGCATCGGATCTTATACTAATATGGATCACCGGAGAGGTAAGATCCGAATATTCCCATACAGTCGCAGGGATATATACAAAATCTCAATCCCATACTTATTTCTGTTTAAATGAATGATCTTACTCATGGAAGGAGGAGTCACGGTGCCCAATAAAAACAAAATTGATCTAGCAACCGAAAACGCAAGAAAACCAGCAGAAGATGCACTTAACTCGAGTGGTAGTAATACGCTGGAGCAGCATGCATCTAACGCGGTTTCTAAGGTGCAGACGGCTTTAAATCAGGCAATAAGCTCGTTAAGTGAATCTAATGCGGCAACAAATTCACAAGCGTTGGAGATTGCCAGGCAGCAATTGACCCGAGCAGAGGAATTTTTAGATCAAGCGATAACTTCAGCCAATGCATTAGGTTTACCGGACCAACAATAAAACGGTTTTGGTACTGATAAGCTTGGCAAAGTTTTGCGTTGACGATCGGAAGAAGCATTTTTCCTAGAGCACATATAGTTAACGTCAACATGCTTCGGCTTACGCCGAAGTTTTTTTGTATTTTTAAATGTATCGGACAATTTCAAAATCGAGGTTAAAAAAGAATGATTAAGGGCCAGGCATTAGAAAAAGTCTTGAACATAATTATAGGTAATATCTATTCAACTATGTTGAGGAGGACATCATACAGCCTATGTTACCTATGGAAGAATATTTTGGTAAGTTAGAACTCGTTCATTCCTTTTACGGGGCTATGCCTACAGGCGTTAGTGTATCCGAAACCGGGCGTACCTTTATTTGCTTTCCAAAATGGGGAGATGACGTTAGATTTACGGTAGCGGAAATTGTTGATGGTCAGATGCAACCTTATCCTAATGAAGAAACGAATTTGATCAACCCATTGAATATCGTTATGTCCTTCATTAGTGTCCAGAGTGTTGTTGCAGATGGAAGGGGAACCCTGTGGGTACTGGACACGGCTGCACCAAATTTTTCAGAGCCTATTAAAGGAGGGGCAAAATTAGTCGCGGTAGATTTAGAAACAAATACAATTAGAAAAGTATATACATTTGCAGATGATGTAGTCTTGCCGACAACGTATCTAAATGATGTCCGATTTGACTTTCGTGTAGGAAAAGCAGGTTACGCATATATAACGGATTCTTCTTCCAATGGTCCAGGCGCTATTATCGTCGTAAATTTAGAAAACGGAAATGCGTATAGACGGTTGCATGGAGCAAGCTCGACCTCACCCGATCCGTATTTTGTGCCGAAAGTGGAAGGTAAAATTTTGATGAATCGAAACGCGGATGGTTCGACATCTCCGTTTCGATTGGCCTCTGATGGTATAGCGATTTCCCCTGATGGAAAAATGTTATTCTATTGTCCATTAACCAGTCGCCAGTTATTCTCTATCTCAACAGAATCGTTAAGAGACAGAACGATACCGGATTTTAAGTTAAGTGATCTTGTGCAGTATTGGGGAGAGAAGGGTGCATCTGATGGGATGATCACAGACGCTAAAGGAAACGTTTATGCTGGAGATTACGAAAACGATAGTATTCGAAAGATATTGCCAAATGGAATCATGGAAACCATCGCCCATGATCCCCGAATTTTATGGCCGGATACTTTTTCTATTGGTCCGGATCAATACTTATATGTAATTGTGAACCAATTACATAGGCAGGCCAGATTTCATTACGGAAAAGACCTGCGACAAAAACCCTATAGTCTACTACGCATGAACATTGATGAATTACCTGCTCCTACCTTTTGATACATCCCACTTTTCAAAGCAGATTTTAATAGCAGATTATTCAGTTCATTTTGCGGGACCGTAGGCCCTTTATCTAAGGGCAATATAGTAATTCTAATGAACTTAAGATAGGGACAGGTATCAGTTGATGCCTGTCTTTTTGTTTTTTGTCGCCCAAGAGGAAAGCCGGAGACAGATACAAAGGGTAGGGTACCATAATACACTCATTCGATTAAGATTAATCTGGTAGCATGTTGTTCCCGATATTGCTGTTAAACTACAAATTGCCGGTCGTATGATTTTTCGATTACAGGACAAGATATTAACCTTATCACCATTTTATTACTTTGATAAAGGAGACGACCATGGTTGAAAAACACGAGCCTCAAATGAAAAATCATCAAAAGTCTACATGGCTTGATGATTTAAAACAGATATTAAACCATATGGAAGATGCCGAAATCATTGAGCACAAAATAGGTACGAGTGCTTCAGTCCATCTTTTATTTATAAAAACATTAATAGATCAAGAGCGTTTAAACGAGGCGATTATTCAGCCACTTCATCAATCAGGCGGAAATTCGCTTCCTTCATGCATAATCAATTCTGATGTTTCAGAAGTTATATCGATCGAAGATGCTGGGCAAAAAATAATGCAAGGATATATTCTTCTATACGATTCAGTCAACGATCAATGGCTAGGCATACAGTTGGAAAATCCTCTTGGCCGGGCAATTGAACCTTCCCAAACGGAAACGGTTATATATGGAGCGAAAGATAGCTTCAGCGAACAAATCGATAATAACATTACAATGTTGCGCAGACGTTTGCCTATAACGACATTAAAAACGGAAAGCTTCACTATAGGATCACTGAGTAAAACAAAAGTTGTGTTAATGTACATAGACGGAATAATTAATCCGGAATTTGTTTCCCTTGCAAGAGAGAAAATTGAAAGTGTGGATTTCGATCAGTTTTTAGACTCCGCACAGCTTGCAGCTTTTATTGAAGATCATAACCATACGGTCTTTCCCCAGTTTCTACAAACGGATCGGCCGGATGCCTGCGCCTTCGCCTTAGGTGAGGGTAAGCTGACTTTATTAGTCTCCAATTCACCGTTTGCTTTAATTTGTCCCATTACATTATTCCATCTATTCCAATCGCCAGAAGACTACTTCCTTCGTTGGCCGGTAGCCAGTTTTTTACGTTTAATGAGGTATGGAAGTTTTATTATTTCTTTGACGATGATTCCTTTTTATGTTGCGTTAACGACATTTCATTACCAAATGGTTCCGCTGCCGATTCTCTTCGTATTATTGGAATCGAGAAGCAAATTGCCCTTTACTCCGTTTGTGGAAGGAATTTTCATGATCGTAACGCTGGAAATCATCAAAGAAGCAAGTTTGCGAATGCCGACCAAAACCAGTCAAACTCTAGGGGTTATCGGTGGTATTGTCATTGGACAAGCGGCTGTAGAGGCAGGCTTTGCAAGTAAAGTATTAATTGTTTTGATGGGTATATCCGCTATTGCTTTCTTTTTAGTTCCCAATTATCAAATGACAAAATCCATGGTTCTGTTGCAATTGCTTCTTCTTATCCTTGCATCGTTTCTTGGGCTGCCAGGAATCGTGGTCGGGATAATCGGCATTCTTGCGCATCTCCATGCATTAACGTCATTAGGTCAACCTTATTTAGCGCCGCTTTCACCTTTTTATGGGAAGGATTGGATTGACCTCTTTATTCGCGGGCCTTTGATTTGGATGAAAACGCGTCCGCATAATCTAAAACCACTACAGAAATGGCGACAGGAGAAGATGAAGAAATGAAGACTTTATCCCTATTCAATCAAACTTCCACCCTTGGCGGCATCCATTTCCTTTTATTAGTTAATCGAACGCAAATGCATTATTTTATTTTAATCATGCCGGTTTATTTGGTTCATTCCTATATGGTTTGGGGAATTGTCGCCTTGGGGCTACTGTCCCAACTTAATTTGATGATGCTATCCAAATGGTTTACTTCCAGTTATGCATCGAAAGGCTATCAAGGATTTGTACAGCTTTTTGGGAAACGGGCGGTTCAAGTTTTCGCGATACTTGGTTTTGTAATAATACTGTTAAAAATTTCAATCATCACACTGGGTTACGTTGAAATGCTCCATAATTTTATATATCCATCAATGAATAAAAAGTGGCTGATCCTAGTTATCCTTTCGATCAGTTTATTTGTGGCTTCACATGGCATGGAAAAAACATTGCGTTTTGTCGTTATCGCCTTTCTTTGCGGGGCGTGGATCTTAATCATGTTTATTCCCTTTTTCTTTCCAACGATTGCAAATTACCGCGATTTGTATCCTCTAATCCCCACCGAATGGTCAGGACATTCATGGCAGGGCTTGTTGTTTATTTGGTCGGCATTTTCCGGTCCAGTATATTTGGCCTTTATGGTTCCATGGTTAAGCTCCAATAAAAAAATATCAAAATATCTTGTCATTGGAAACATGCTGACGATTATGGAATATTCATTATTGTTCATTGCTTCGGTATTGTTTTACGGTTCAAACTTTTTAAGCAAGATCAACTTTCCGGTAGTATATATGGGAAGTTACATTCAAATGAGTGGTTTAGAACGAATCGATTACATCCTTATCTCTTTCCATATGTTTAATTATGTATTTGACATTTCAATTCTTTTGTTGTGTTTATATGGAGCTGGAAGAGTCTTTATGAAAAAAATGAACAAAAGCACAACTCGGCTCGGATTATTGTCGAGTTGGTTTGTCATTTTGATAAGTATTATCATAATGGATCAATGGTTATGGCAAACGGTTCCGGGTCAAAAGATGTTGCTGAACATTCAAATCTGGCTTGGTGCATTCATTTATTTACTTGTTCCTACGATCCTTTTCACTATGGTTAAACGAAAGGAGAGTGTGTAGGCATGATACCATACAAGCATTATGGTTTATTGGCGATTGTAAGCCTTATGTGGATGGCCGGTTGCTCTTCACCATATGCCGAGAACAATATCATCGAAGAGATCGCTCCGGTAGTTTTCTGGTCGGTTGACAAGGGGACGGAGGGGAAGTTTAAAATCAGCACTTTAGTGCCACCACTCATCAAAGAAAAAAAACGCTTTCTCTCCAAGGAAGTTGATCTGTTAAAACAGGGGGGCAAGGAGTTTAATTTAATTTATTATCGGGAATTAAAGCAGGGGCAGCTGCGAATGTTATTAATCAATGAGGAACTGGCAACAAAAGAAGGCATTGAAAAGCTGATCAATACGATATTGGTTGATCCCGATATTTCAATGCATGTCTATTTATTGATTGTCAGAGGCGATTTTGATGAATACATAAAAAATCAATTGACGAAGCAAGAAAACCAAGATTATTTTCTTTATCGGATGTTAAAGCATTACGAGGAACATAACCAAGGTGAAATGAGCATTGTCAATATTCATCAATTCATGAAGATGTTATATTCCCCTCTTAAGGATCCGATCCTGCCGGTATTTCATGCGGATAAGAACAATTTCAATTACGTAGGAACGGCCTTCTTCCGAAATGATAAAGAAGTAATGGTTACTCAAGACGTAAGTGATGAAATTTTTCAACTTCTGGATAACGATCATTTCTTAAAAGTCTTGGCCATTCCAAAGTTATCTATCAGTTTAGGACGTGTTCGATCCAATATTCGCATGAATCTATCGAGTGATTATTCATCCTTGTCTTTACGTGTGGGATTGAAAGGAAGAATTGAGGAATACCAGGGAGAAAAGAATATTCAAAGCGAGGAACAATTGGAACATTTAATTCATGAGATTGAGGTATACCTTGAGGAACAAACATCAGAATTATTAAAAAGTATGCAACGGTTGAAAGTGGATCCCTTAGAGGTCGGAACACATTCACTTAAGCCGTTTTCTAAAGAACTAACGGAAGAGCAATGGTTAAAATATTGGGACAATATGAAAATTAATGTTGACTTCGATATCAAAATACAGCCTTTGATTAATGTTGAACGGCTGTCGTGATTTAAAAGATGCCCCCTACATGATCAAATACATCATTGTGGGGGCATCTTTTTGTTCAAATCATGTACAAAGAGAGCTTATTACTGCAGCCCGTGGCGGACAAGCCATTTGGATATCTTTAGAAAATGGAAAGTCTAATGATCTTATCGTCAACAATAACAAAATGATAATCCAATAATAGCGGATCGGGTAGACCCGTCTTATCGTAGGTACCATCCAGCTTGCATGTTAACACAATTTCATCACCTATTTTTTTGGCTTTTGTTGGCTCTAACGTTACATTCGCCGCGAAATGGTTTTGATCACTCCATTTCCGAATCGCCTGTTTGCCATTTCGCTTTTTTCCTTCATCCATCACAACGGCATTTTCTGAAAAACAATCTACAAATACTACTGGGTCTGGCTTGTTAGATGCAGTAATGTATTTGGCAATTACAGACGGTAAATGATTGAGATCCATATTGTTCTCTCCCTTTATTAATTAATTATTAGACGGTAGGGATAGTTCCCCCATCTATGACATATTCACTACCTGTAATAGATGCTGCTCGGTCTGAGACCAGAAATGCGACCAGCTCAGCGACTTCTTCAGGAAATCCTGGCCGACCAATTGGAATACCTCCGAGTGAAGTCATAAGTTGTTCAAGGGCACTTTCTCGACTTCCGGTTTCAGTTGCGATCCGATCAATTAATGCGTCAGCTGCTTCTGTCTGAATAAACCCAGGAGACAACGTATTTATGCGAATTCCTTGTGGGGAAAATTCATTTGATAATCCCTTGCTATAATTAGCCAGCGCGGCTTTGGCAGACGCATAAGCCAATGTAGTTTCATATAAAGGCAAACGTCTCTGGATGGAAGTGAAATGAAGAATAACGCCTGAATTATTTTCTAACATAAGTGGAATTAAGCCACGATCAAGTCGAACTGCTGCGAGTAAATTCCAATTTAATGTATGAAGCCAATCCTCATCACTCAATGCAAGTGCGCCTCCTGGTGGTGTCGTTGATCCACCTACGCAATGGACGATAATATCGATACCTCCAAGTTGCTCTTTTACTGCTGTAATTATTTGCTCTACACCTTCAGGTGTGGCGACATCTGCTTGCACAAATTTGACCGAATTTGGCAAGTCAGCAGATAGGGAACGGGCAGTAGTAAGAACTGTAGCTCCGCCGTTTGCAAGTCTTTTCACAACTGCTTGCCCCATTCCCTTTGTTCCTCCGGTTACAAGCACCCTTTTACCTTTAAATTCTGATACAGAGAACTCAAATTCTTTATGCATAACTATTCCTCCTAGTGATGGTATTCGATGATTAATTTGAAATTGCTCTGTCTCTAAACCTTAATGTGTTGTTCGAGAGGAGCTAGAACTAATACTACACTTGCTACTTTCATAACGTCCAATTTATTATAATAATAGAAATGATGAATATTATTAATATATGGAGGGTTGTTTTAATGGAACTTACACAATTGGAATACTTTATGACCGTTGCACAGCTTGAACATATGACCTTAGCCTCCAAAAAACTCGGTATTACTCAGCCAGCGTTAAGTCATGCAATTGCCAAGCTTGAAAACGAGATAGGAGCTCCTTTATTTGAGCGAAATGGACGAAATATTAAGCTGAACCGAAACGGTACTATGTTCTCTAAATGGATTGGTAGAGCCCTACATAATATTGAAAATGGTCTAAGAGAAATCGAAGAGTGGTCCAATCCGGATACTGGTGTGATTACGTTGTCTTATCTAAATATTCTCGGTGTTGAATTGATCCCTAGCCTAATTCGAAGTTATCAATTGAAGTATCCCAAAGTTCGGTTCGAATTGACACAAGGGAACTTAGGAGATATTGATGAACATCTGGAGCAAGGATTCTCGGATATTATGATTACATCGAGGGAATCTACTTTGAATAATCATCACTGGAAGACGATTAAAAATGTTCCTTTATACATTGTTGTTCCCTCCCAACATCGTTATGCAGCTTGTAGCGCTCTTAGTTTGGCAGAGCTGTCTGGCGAGCCATTTATTGGATTGAAAAACAATTGTGGATTAAAAGCAACGATCATATCCCGGTTCCGACATACCGGATTTTTTCTTGCTTCGGCTTATGAAGCGGAGGACCTGATCACTGTAGCCGGTTTTATAAAGTCGGGTCTAGGTGTATCAGTACTACCTAAGACGTTGGGGTTGATGTTAGATGAATTGGTCTGGATCCCTATTATTGATGAAGGATGGTACTGGGAAATAGGATTAAAGTGGAGAGATGATCATAATATTTCCCCAGCAGCGAAAAGGTTTATTGAATATGTGGATACTTTACATCAAGGAGAATGACCGCCAAATTTTTAGTTTTGAAAAGAAATTCTGAGAAAACAATCATACTTTATTGTATTTGAACACAAGGAAAAAACCCTTTTACAATCATTGGCAGTACGTTATAATACAATCACCAGGTAGATCACCCAACAAAAAAGTGAAATATTGTAATACCCAGTCACACTCGGCTCGTCATAATCTAGAGCCGCATATTACCACTCAATAGATATCGGAGGTATGATTATGGTTAAGAAAAAAATTTCCACAGCCCTCAGCGCAGCTTTAATCGTTTCTATGCTAGCTACTGGCGTAATAGTCTCTCTCCAAGGTAACACAACGTTAGAGGTAGCGAAGTCAGCAGGGGAAAAAAAGGTTGAAGTTATTAAATGAAGGCGAGGCGTTAATTAATTAACCTGTCGCGGGAAACGAACATATTTCTATTGAAGTCGCTATTTTAGCGGCTTTTTTTGTTTTATCGGTAAAATTGGGTTTAACACTAACGATATTTTGTTGAACAGGTAAAGAGAAGTTTAGATGCAACCTTTTTTACATTTGTAAACCATTAGGTTCGAAATAATAAAGAAATGATAAGATGAACTTAAATTAAAAATTGTTATTTTCTATAATCAGTCATAAATTGTGCAAATGTAAACTAAAACAGATTTATACATAAAAAATAGTGTTCATTTATACAAAAATACTTTGACAAACGAAAACAGGTGGCTTATTTTGTTAATAAGGAATGCATATTACTTTTTTTAGATCTTAAATAGCCTTAAGGGAGCGTGAATAAAATTAAAAAAGTACATCTATCAGGTGAAAATAATATCAGCAAAGATCCAGAAAACTTTATTTATAAAAATGAATACAGACCGCAAATACATTATTCCCCTAAGGGAAATTGGATTAACGATCCTAACGGAATGGTTTATTACGAAGGAGAATATCACCTTTTCTACCAATATACTCCCCATGATACGCAGCCTGACTTCGGCAGAATGCATTGGGGGCATGCAGTAAGTAATGATTTAGTACATTGGGATGAACTCCCACCAGCCATCTCGCCTGGGGAAGATGGAGCGATATTTTCGGGAAGTGCGGTAGTCGATAAGAACAATACAAGCGGATTCTTCAACGAAGCAGGATCAGGATTGGTTGCAATTTATACGAATAATGGTAACAACGCTCAACCCGGTAAAACGCAGGTTCAAAGCATCGCTTACAGCAAGGACAAAGGTCGAACCTGGACAAAATATGAAGGTAACCCTGTTTTATTCCCCACGGAGACGCTAGACTTTCGAGACCCAAAGGTATTCTGGCATGAAGAATCTTCAAACTGGGTAATGGTTCTTGCTGTAAGCGACCGTGTAGAATTTTACACATCTTCGAATCTTAAGGATTGGTCTTTTGCAAGCGGTTTCGGTTCTGATATTCCGGGCATCCATCGTGGAATATTTGAATGTCCTGATGTTTTTAAACTCCAAGTGGATGAGGACCCTAATACCACTAAATGGATTCTGGCACTAAGTGTCGGAGATAGAAATGGTGTAAATCCAAACGATTCAGAACCACCCGCAGGCGGTTCTGGCATGATGTATTTTATAGGTCACTTTGATGGTAAGGTTTTTACACTAGATGAAACATTGGAATCATTCGATACAATCCAATGGATAGATTACGGATCTGACTTTTACGCGGCCGTGACCTGGGATGGTATACCGAATGAGGATGGGCGAAAGATTTGGGTCGGCTGGATGAATAATTGGCGTTATGCTTCCACTCTTCCTTCTAAAGAATGGCGTGGCCATATGTCCATCCCACGAGAGATTCAGCTCAGGACGTATTCGGAAGGACTTCGCTTAATTCAAGCACCCATAAGTGAGTTAAATCAACTTAGAAGATCAATTCTGTCTCTACAAGACATTACGATTAAACCAGATATGAACGTTTTGTCTGATGTTTCTGCTACAAAGATGGAAATTATTGCGGAATTCGAAATCGGTAATGCAATAGAATTTGGGTTCAAGGTGCGAAAGTCTTCCTCTTCCAACCAGGAGACAGTCATCGGATATAATGTCTTGAATGAGGAGTTGTTTGTCGATCGAACGAAGTCAAACGCTGTTGATTTCCATCCCGATTTTGCTACAAAACACAAGGCCCCTATGAAGCCAGAGCATAGACGGATACAGTTGAGCATCTATGTTGATTGGTCAAGTGTAGAGATCTTTGGCAACAATGGGACAACTATCATTTCAGACACGATTTTCCCCGACTTGGGAAGTAGAGGGCTGGAACTCTATGCCATTGGCGGAGAACTAAAGGTCGTGTCGCTTCAAATCAATGATCTCGTAAGCATTTGGGAAAACCAACCGAACTGAACTGGTTGTCCAAAACCAATTAAATTTGAACCAACTTCACAATATTATTAGAAAAGAGGGTATGGAATGAAAGATAAATCTAAATTCGCAATATGTCTTCTGATGGCAACGGGATTAGCTCTGACTTCAAACGGGATTTTTACATCTAAATCAATTGCGGCTAGTGCTGTACTTGCTGATCAGGAAACAAATAAACAGGCAAAGGAGGTGCTTGATATTTTTGAAAGCGCATCCAAATCAAATACCAATCTGATAGGCTGGCAAGTGAAAGGAAAAGGAGGATTAGAGGATACTTCAGAAGGAATCTTGCTAACTTCACAGCCTAAAGAAAATGTAATGGCCATCTCAGAGACAGTGTCCGATGATTTTATCTATGAAGCTGATGTCATGATCAGGGATACGAAGGCGGATGCAACATTGTTGTTTCGATCTAATGAGGATGGCTTTAGCTCGTACATGCTGCAAATCGTTCCGGACGCAGGCCTGATTCGGTTAAGAGATGCAAGAAATGGAGATGGGAAATTAAAGGAGGAGCGTAAAGTTTCTGTTGAAATGGGGCAAATCTATCATCTCAAAGTGAAGGCAGTGGGTTCCTCGCTAAAAGTATATTGGGGCAATCAATATAAACCATTAATTGATGTTCAGGACATTTCGTATCAAAGCGGAAAACTTGGACTCCATGTATGGGATGGATCCGCCTTGTTTTCGAACATCGTGGTGAGCGATCTGAAAGGTAATTTGGGGCCGGTGATTTCTAGCAAGGGAAAATGGCAACCTGATATCAACGGCAAAAGAGGGACGGTAGAACAGGGGAGCATAGCACAGCAAATCTATAACAAAGAGGCGACTGATATGGTCTATGAAGGGAATATTACCCTTCGTCCTGATTCTATTGCAGCTCTCGCATTTCGATCTTCAACCGATGGAGCTGAAGGATATGAAGCTACTCTTACGAAGGAAGGAGATCAGGTCCGTGTAAGTTTGACGAATACAAAAGGAACAGTAATTGCAAGTTCGCAACGTACTTATCCGAGTCAGATGGGAGCCAAACATCATGTGGAAATCAAGGCAAAGGGAGATCGAATTCAGGTCTTCCTGGACGGATACACTACGGCCGCGATTGACGTGAAAGATTCAACCTACAGGAGTGGAAGTACCGGAATCGTCGTAAAAAAGGGGACGGCTTACTTTCAGGATACTTATGTAACGGAACTGAGCCAATATTACAATGAGATATATCGTCCACAATATCATTACACGCCAATACGTGGTTCAGCGAGTGATCCGAATGGACTTGTCTACTTCGAAGGAGAATATCATCTCTTCCATCAGGATGGAGGAACATGGGCGCATGCGGTAAGTAAAGATATGCTGAACTGGAAACGGCTTCCGATTGCACTTCCCTGGAATGATCACGGACATGTCTGGTCTGGGTCGGCTATTGCGGATATGACAAATGCATCTGGTTTATTCGGAGATTCAGGAGGCAAGGGCCTTATTGCATATTATACTTCCTTTAACCCAGATAGCCCGAATGGGAACCAGCGTATAGGTCTGGCATACAGTAAAGACCAAGGTCGTACTTGGGAGTATTCGAAGGAACGCCCGATTGTGATCGAGAACCCGGGTAAGAGCGGAAATGAAGCTGGGAATTGGGATTTCCGCGATCCGAAAGTGATCCGTGATGATGAGAATAACCGCTGGGTTATGGTTGTGTCCGGAGGAGATCATATTCGTTTCTACACGTCAACGAACTTACTTGACTGGACATTGACAGATAATTGGGGATATGGGGATTACGTCCGCGGAGGCGTATGGGAATGCCCTGATTTGTTCCAGCTTCCGGTAGACGGAACGTCACAGAAGAAGTGGGTTATGATGATCAGTACAGGAGCGAATCCCAAAACAGGCGGATCAGATGCCGAGTATTTTATCGGTCATTTAACAGCTGATGGTAAATTCGTGAACGATAATCCGGCGGGTAAGGTACTAAGAACAGATTTTGGTAAAGAGTTTTACGCTTCGATGTCTTTCGCTAACATGCCTGATCATCGCACAGTGATGATGGCGTGGATGACGAATTGGGACTATCCGTTCGCTTTCCCAACGTCCAATTGGAAAGGTGAACTAACCATTCCGAGAGAAGTATCATTGGTAACAACCAAAGATGGAATTCGGATGACGCAAAGTCCAATCAAAGAATTGGAATCACTGCGTAAACCTTTGTACTCTGCTTCTAACAAGTCGGTGAGTCCTTCTTCCGGGAATCTGCTAAAAGGTATTATTTCAGGTGCTTACGAAATTGAAGCTGAAATTGAAATCCCTGAAACCAGCACAGCGACCGAGTTTGGCTTTAACATTCGTGAGGGTGCAAATCAGAAGACGGTCGTGGGTTATAAGGCAAGCGATAGTAATATGTTTGTGGACCGAACTGCATCCGGTGAAACGGATTTTTCTAACCTATTTAGTAAGAAACATGAAGCGCCTACGCAAATGGAAAATAATCGGATCAAGATGCGTATTCTTGTGGATGAATCTTCTGTTGAAGCCTTTGGTAACAACGGCAAAGTCGTCTTTTCAGATGTAATATTTCCGGATCCTGCTAGTAGAGCGATGAGTTTTTACGTGAAAGGTGGGAATGTGAACGTTGTTTCCTTGAAAGTGCATCAACTTCAATCTGTCTGGAATGAGGACATTCCTTCAAAAGCTCAAATAAAGATGGATACGAGGGTTCGGGAACTGGGGGTAGGCGAGTCGGATACACTGCAGGCGATGGTCGAGTATGGCCCAGGTCTAGGCGTTCAACCGCTGAAGTGGAGTTCCAGTAATAACGACGTAATAGCCATAGACTTGGTAGACAATTCACATGCAGTTATTAAGGCAAAAAAAGAAGGGGAGTCCACAGTCACTGTATCTACTCCGAATGGTAAAGCTTCCAGTAGTGTGCTCATTAAAGTCTCAGGTGGCGAGTTCCGGACAAACCTGAGTGGATGGACTAAAGATCTGTCTGCTGCTTCATGGTTAGTTAGTGAACATGGGATTCGTGGTAAGTATTTTAGCGATGCGAATTATATTGCCAAAGAGAAGGCTGGGAACTTTACGTATGAAGCAGACATGATGCTCGGTGAAACAGGAGGGGCAGGTTCTATTTTGTTCAGGGCTAGCGAAGATGGTCGCAGTGGTTATTATCTGAATCTAGACCCTAACATGAAGGCCATTCGTCTGTTCTATAAAATCAATGGAGGATTTGAAGAACGGCAGGTTCTTGCAAAAGTACCAACGTTCATTCAGCCAGGTCATACGTATAAGGTGAAAATAGAAGCGAATGGTCCGCATATTGTCGTTCACGTGGACAGTCAAAAAGTGATAGATATCATGGATGGTACTTTTGCAGAAGGCCACTTTGGACTCCATGTTTTTGGCGGCTCCGCATCTTATCAGAACGTCAATGTCAGCAACGGTGAAGCTGCAAACCTCACCAAGTCCAGCCTTGTAAATGCCGCAACGCAGAAATCCATTTACACAGCTAACCTTGTCAACGGAGAGCCGGTTACCTTGCATGATGCAAGTGCAGCTTCCACCCAGAAGTGGGTATTTGTTCCGACAGGCGACGAAGCCGGTTCGTATTCAATTCGTATTACGGCCGGTCAGACGCTTGATCTGGATATAGGGCAAAACAAACTTCAGCTATATCATTACTTAGGGTACAACAACCAGCGTTGGATCCTTCACGAGAACAAAGACGGATCAGTTCATATTACTTCAGCTCATCATCAAAAAGCATTAGAGGTATCGGAAGATGGGACCGAACTCTTCTTAAGTGAACTGAATCTATCACTTGATCGACAAAAGTGGATATTAACGAAATAATAAATTTATTCCATGATGGCGTATCTCATAGATATTCCAATAAAGAAGTGTCGCGAGACAGGAACATGTTCAATTCAAGTCGCTATTATAGCGGCTTTTTTTGTTTTAAGCTTGTCCCAAGGCAAGGACAAATTTTATTGAAGTAGCAGAGGTTCGATGGCTATCGCTATGCGGATTCGTAAGCTTTCAGTTGGATCTTTGAGTTTCACACCCAGGATTTTTTCACACTTTTCCAGTCGATACACCACCGTATTTCGATGAACGAAAAGTTGCTTGGATGTTTCGACAAGCTGGCATTGTGTATCGTAAAAAGCGTTCAAGGTGCGCAGCAACTCTTTTTTTTCATGTTCGTCTGCAATCTGCAGCAGTCCGTTTAAGGTCGCGTCGTAAAATTGTTTCAGTTCATTGTGGGGAAGCATGTGGAATAAATATCCGATGTCCTTGGCTTGGTAAGATTGGACGAATTGCTTTCGTTTTAGCCAGTAGCCGAATTGCATTGCATTAACCGCTTCTGTATAAGAATGACGAACGCCGAGTACATTTGTTGCAGGTTTGCCAATGCCGATAGACAGACTCAGTCCAGTCTCATGATGCAGCTCTCTAAGCATTCCTGACAGCTGCTCGGTAATTTTCGCCTCATCCCACCCCGACTCAGGGATAGATAACAGAAGACAGTAGGTATCATGTTTGGTAAACATGACGAAGGAATGATCTAACCCACCAAAAACACGTTTGATGTGCTCGTATTGCTCCTCTTGCTCCGTGACATTATCTCCTTTCGGAGGCGCCGACCCTTCGTAATTAGGAAATCTTTGATGCATGTGATGCACCTCGTCATTACGCATGGTCAGCACGACGCTTGAACGCCCCTTGATAAGCCCACATCTCTTGCCGCGGTTCAGCGCCTCCTGCTCAGAAGTGATATATCCCTCAATCAGATCGGAGAAGAATTCGTTTTTGTGCCTGCGGGAGCGCTCTTTGACAGCCTGTGATTTGGTCAGCTCCATTCCAATGACGTTGGAGGCCTGCTCAAGCGTCAGACCAAAAAGTCCAGTCCATTGATCCGGCGAATGAAAGGATAACAAATAGCCTTCGTGGCGGTAAGTTTTTACTGGATATACTAGCATGCAGCAACACTCTCGGACTGATGGGTTGATAAAGCACAAAGAAGTGGGACTAGAAATATCGGACAAGTCTTGAAGTGTATTTACAGCGGCTGCAGTGAGTTCAGCAATACTTGTATTCTGGCTGGAAGCGGAGATGGTTTGCCATTTGTAGTTTAACAGAACGACTGGGGATGAGAACAGTTTGGACAGAGAATCGATAATGCTGGAAGTTCCTTTGCCGCGCATGATCATCTCGGAGAATTTTTTGTGGATGCTGAGTGCATATTGCAGTTCGTCGCTCTTGTTATTCAGAATCACACTGGTCGATCGCTGCAAAATTTCGCCAAGGGATAGACGGACATCGGAAATTTCGATGATGGGAAATTCGTTCTGATCCGCTTCCCAAAGTATTTCATCAGGGATTGGTAGTTCAAAGCGCTTGGTTTTGATGGCCAACCCCGAGCACTGAAGACGCTGCATGTCCCTGATTAGTTGAATAAACATCTCTGGTTGCTGCTTCATGAAAAAGCCGTTGGTCAGCAAGAGCTCGTTTGGCCTTAGAAACCGAATGATATCCGGACAGTCCATAATGTTGACCGTTTGAACCTCACGGATTAGACCTTTATTCCCGGTAATCACTCTGGCATCATCGTAAATGCCGTTTTTCAGCAAATCTGTCAGCAGCACATCGACCCATCCCTTTCTGGAACAAGTTATTTTATTGTTAAGTAATATAACACTACGATCATGTGGAGTAAATATCTTTGGTTTGATCATCCAAGATTGCTAATTATTTTTATCTTTTTCATCCAATGATTTCTCATAAGGAGTGAATTATGCTTAAAGTGTTTCTTGCGTGTAATAAAAGCGTACATGAACGGAGGATGTAATGATTGATCTACTTATCACAGATACGGTGATTTCCGGGGATGAAAAGCGAATGGATGTCGGGATATCCTCAGGCAAGATTGCATTTGTCACGCCATGCGGGGAAAGGAAAACTGAGGCGTCTTGTGTAGTGCAGGGTAAAGGGGGCTTATTGCTGCCTGGATTGGTCGAGCCGCATATTCATTTGGAAAAAGCATATTTGCTGGATTCCATGGATCGAGAGGCGGAGTCTCTCCAGGACGCGATTCGGATAACATCCAAACTGAAAAGTTCGTTCACCATGGAGGACATATATCATCGCTCGCTGGTTGTCATTCGAGAAGCCGTGAGGAATGGTGTAACCCATATGCGTTGCCATGCAGAGGTTGATCCGGTTCTTGGACTCAGAGCTGTCGAATCTGCTCTTCGTCTCAAACAATCCTTAAAACATCAACTGGATTTACAGGTAGTTGCCTTTCCGCAAGAAGGGGTGTTCAAGAGTCCGGGGACTGCTGGGCTGATGGAAGAGGCCATTCGTATGGGAGCCGATGTGATTGGAGGAATCACGTATCAAGATGCAGACCTGGGGGAGCACTTGGATTTTGCATTTGGTCTGGCAGGGAAGTACGGAAAACCGCTGGATTTTCACGCGGATTTCTCGGTCGATTCCAATGACCGTGCCGTTGTGGAAATTGCAAAAAGGGCCATTGCTGCAGGAATGCAGGGGCATGTAGCCGCCGGACATGTAACCTCGCTCGGTTCCCTCCCTGCACACGAAGCTTTGGCTATCGGAGAGCTCCTGTGTCTTGCCGGAATCAGCGTCATTACGCTGCCGATGACGGACCTCTTTTTGAATGGAAGGGAAGGCTCCGAAGGACATCATAGAGGTCTGACTCCCGTGAAACTGCTGCAGGATTGTGGAGTGAATGTGGCAATTGGCGTCAATAATGTGCGCAACCCATTCACGCCGTTTGGCAAAGCAGACCCAATTGAGGCTGCCTGGCTATTGGCGATTACTTCGTACATGGGTGGCAAACGGGATGCGCTCATCTTGACCAACATGCTGACGCATAACGCAGCACAGGCTTTAGGCATTGATAATTATGGCGTTAAGGTTGGCGCTCCGGCCGATATGGTATTGTTCCGAGAGCGGTCGGAAAGGGAAGTTCTGCTTAATAAACCGGAGGCCCGTACGGTCTGGAAATCGGGATTACAGGTAGCTTGTACCGACTCAAAACCTTTGGAATTACCGTGGTTGTCGGATGGGATGGAAACAATCTAATTATGAAGTAAGGGGATGGAGTTATGGAGAAAGGTTTAACACTCGTAAAAAATGTCAAATGGTCGGAAAACCTGTTTGATCTAACGATTGATCAAGCAACAGGACTCATTGTCAGCATTGAGACTGCCGGAACGGATGCGGATCTCACATCTGTAAATATTGCCGGTAGGGCGACAACCGTCATTGACGCGGACGGGCTCCACTATGTACCGCCATTGGCAGATATGCATACCCATTTGGACAAGCATTTTATTGGGGAGCCCTGGAAGTCTTTGCAGCCGTTTGTCACGCTGCCCGGCCAGTTGGAATTTGAGAAAAACATGTTGGGAAAACTACCAACCGGGGCGGGAGAACGTGCGAAACGAATGTTGGATTTAATGTTAGCCCAAGGTACAACGGCAATCCGCACACATGTTGACGTGGATCCGCAAATTGGCCTCTCTCATCTTGAGGAGGTCTTGGAAGTGCGTGAGATGTACCGGGGACGCATCGATATGGAAATTGTGGCGTTTCCCCAGCAAGGCCTGCTTCGATCCGACTCCGTTTCCGTCATGCGGCAAGCGCTTCGTGCTGGAGCCAACTATGTTGGTGGCGTGGATCCGGCCGGACTGGACCGCCGAGTGGATGCCAGTCTGGAAGCCATGTTTGAACTTGCGACAGAATTCTCTGCGGGCATCGACTTGCATCTGCATGACCCGAGTCATCTCGGAATATACACGATCAGCCGCTTCGCCGAACTGACAGAACAAGCCGGTATGTCCGGCCGTACCGCGGTAAGCCATGCCTATTGTTTGGGCCAGGTTGGGGAAACAGAGGTGCACTCACTCGCGGAAAGGTTGTGTGCGACCGGCGTAGCCATCATGACGAGCGTGCCCATTGACAGGCCCATGCCCCCCATCAAACTGTTGATGGAAACGGGAGTGTCCGTGCATATCGGTTCCGATAACATTTTGGATTCGTGGAGCCCATTCGGAAATGGAGATATGCTCTCCCGTGGGTCACGTCTCGCTGAAGTATCCGGTTGGGTGGAGGACTTCTGGTTGCTAGAAACGTACAAGCTTATTTCCAATGCGCCATTAACTCCAAAAGTGGGTGAACGAGGTACTTTCTCGTTGGTAAATGCCATAAATGCGATGCATGCGTTGGCGGCGGCACCTCCACGCGAAGCTGTATTTTCGGGTGGTGTGCTTGTTGGTGGTCGAATGTTTCCCAACAGCAGACAGATGGCAGCCATCCATTCGTAACAATCTTTAATTATACATGAAGCAGCGCATCCTTTTTCGGGTGCGTTGCTTTTTGACATGAAAAGGCTGATCACAGGGCTTAAAATACGTTGCTTAATGCAGTGAATGTGATAATACATAACATTAAAATTTAGACAGGCTTTTCTTTTGGTGTAATAATCCAAATGAAATCATTTTTTTTAGTGAATCACACCAATGACTGAGGCTTACTTACATCGTATTATTCATATAAGAACAATTTTGAGTCATATAAACTGACATTCATAGAATAGGAGGGATGTTGGAGAGGAGTTACACAAACCAAACATCATTGTTACGAACAGGGGGAGAGAGACATGCGTCGAGGTTTCCATGCAAACCGCATCCAAAACATCAGAAAGCATGGGCTGTTATTGGTCATGATTTTGCCAGGCATCGTCTATCTGTTCATCAACAATTACTTGCCCATGTTCGGCATTGTGATTGCGTTCAAAGATATCAATTTTGCAAAAGGAATCTGGGGAAGTGACTGGGTAGGCTTCGATAATTTCGCCTATCTGTTCCAAACGCAGGATGCTTGGGTGATTACCCGAAACACGTTACTCTACAACGGCGCATTTATCGTGCTTGGAACAGTGCTCTCCATAGCTGTGGCCGTATTGTTGAACGAGGTAAAAAAGCGATTTGCCTCCCGACTGTATCAAAGCATCATTTTGCTGCCCTATCTGATCTCGATGGTCATTGTCGCTTACTTGGTTCTGGCATTGCTCAACGAGGAAAACGGATTCGTCAACCATTACGTGCTTCCTTTACTGGGGATAGACCCCGTGTCGTGGTATGCGGATTCCGGTAAATGGCCCTTTATATTAAGTGTCGTATATCTGTGGAAAAACGTCGGTTATACATGCATTGTTTATCTGGCCTCAATCGTAGGTATCAGCCAAGAATATTATGAGTCCGCTACGCTGGACGGGGCATCCAAGTGGAGGCAAGTCTGGAGCATTACCCTTCCTCTGCTTAAACCCACGATGGTCATTATGGTGCTTCTTGCAGTGGGACGCATCTTCAATTCCGATTTCGGATTGTTCTATCAGGTTCCGCTGAATTCGGGTGCACTGCAAACGACTACCGATGTCATTGACACATACGTATATCGTGGATTGATGACTTTTGGGGATTTCGGAATGTCATCCGCTGCCGGACTGTACCAGTCCATTGTCGGTTTTCTGTTAGTATTAACGACCAATGCGATCGTTCGTCGCAAAAACCGGGATTTGGCGCTGTTTTAGCTAAGGGGGAGGACAACATGTATTCAAATAGGATATATCAAATGGCTGTTCACCTCGTGCTCATCATGATGGGAATCGCTGCAGTGTTTCCGTTTATACTTCTGATATCCGCTTCCCTAACCGAGGAACAAGCCATTATCAGGGACGGTTATCGTTTGTTACCGGCTCAATTCAGCTTCGATGCTTATGTGTATCTGTTTAATCAGTATTCGTTGATTCTGCGGTCGTATGGAATTACGACGTTCATCACGGTCGTGGGCACGATCGTTGGGTTGTTGATCACAACCCTGGTCGCTTATCCGCTATCCAGAAATGTGCTTCCATTTCGTTCGTTCCTGTCATTCTTCGTATTTTTCACCCTGCTTTTCAATGGGGGGCTGGTGCCGATGTACCTGGTTTATACGGACCTCTTCCATTTGAAAGATACCATCTGGTCGCTAATCATCCCGAATTTACTGACCAACGGGTTCTACATTTTGTTGATGCGCAGTTTCTTTTCCACATCAATTCCCGGCGAAGTCGTGGAGTCAGCCTATGTGGATGGAGCCAACGAATGGGTTATTTATTGCAAAATCGTTCTCCCGCTTGCTCTTCCAAGCCTGGCAACCATTGGTCTGATGCTCATGATCTCGTATTGGAACGATTGGTTTAACGGTCTGATCTTCATCAATGACGGAAGCCTCTACAGCATTCAAAACCTGCTTAATCGAATGTTGTCTGATGTCCAGTACTTGCAGCAAAGCAGTTTGTCTGGTCAGACAGCGGTTGTCTCATCCGTACCTCTCGGCAGTGTGAGAATGGCTATTGCCGTAATCGGCGTGTTGCCGCTGATCGCAGCGTATCCGTTTTTCCAGAAGTTCTTCGTCAAGGGATTGACTATTGGTGCCGTAAAAGGTTAGTTATGCTTCGTATCCAAGATGTCTTATCCAAAAGCAAACATGGGGAGTGAATGAAGATGTTCAGAAAAAGATTGCCTGTGGGTTTCATAAAGGTAATGTCCTTAATTTGTGCGGCCCCTCTATTGTTGACGGCATGCGGAAACCCAGACAGTAAGGAGGGGGCAGAACTTGGAAAAGCTTCAGCAACAGACATGTATGAAGTGGTCATGACGTATCCAGCTTTTGGGGATGTAACAGATGTTAAGGAAATTCAGGAAGCCATCAGTGATATTACAGCGGAAAAGGTAGGCGCCACCGTGAAGCTTTTACCTGTTAATGGATCGAACTATGCCAATCAAATGAACTTGATGCTGGCGGGCAGCGAGAAACTGGATCTGGTGTATACCAGCGTATGGTTCGGCCTTGAATCCCAAATCGGCAGGGGGCAGTTACTGCCCATGGACGAATCGTTGAATGAATTTGGTAAAAAGATACTGGAGGCTGTTCCGGAGGAAGCCGCAGAAGCCGGTAAGATGAATGGCGAAACATATGGCGTTCCCAGCATTAAAGCTTGGGCACTTTCCCCCAGTTTTGTGATGGACAAAGAGCTTGCCGATAAACATGCTATTGACCTTAGCGCCATAAAAACCTGGAATGATATCTCTTCTGTATTGCAGCTTATCAAGGACAAGGAGCCGGGTGTCACGCCGATTGTCAGCTATAACTCACAGGAAACACCCGGACAAGCCATGCTGAATTTTGATCCATTGGGAACAGTACCTGGCGTACTGGATTTTGGCGGGGAGGACTTCACCTTGCAGAACCTTTTTGCGACTTCGCGGTTCTCCACAATGGCTGACCTGATGCGTGATTGGTATCAAAAAGGTTATTTCAGCAAAGATGTCGCAACGTCACAGGAAACGGGCTCCAATCTGATCAAGGCAGGCAAAGCCTTCTCGTATATCCGGAATATCAATGAATGTTACTCGGAATCACTTGCGGCTGGGACTGAACTTGTATGCGTCCCCCTTGAGGATTCGTATATGACACGAAATAGCGTAGCTTCCAACATGATGTCTTTGGCAAGGAACAGTGAGCAGCCGGATAAGGCGATTCAAGTATTGGAACTGTTTTACTCGGACGAAGCAGTCATTAATCTGTTTACGAATGGGATCGAAGGCAAGCATTATGTTAAACGGGATAATGACCTAATCGGCAAGCCGGATGGCGTTACTGCAACAGGATACGATTCAAACCAATATGCCGTGGGGAACAATTTCCTGTCCTATATATGGGAAGGGAACGATCCTGACATGTGGGAGCACTTGAGGGGCGAAAATGAGAGTGCCGTAAAATCAAGGGCGATGGGTTTCAGCTTCGACATCAATCCGGTCAAAACACAAATTACCTCGGTGGCCAACGTCCAAAACCAGTATGATGCAGGCTTTCAGACAGGAACTTTTGACCCGTCAGAATTGGGTGCTTATCTCGACAAACTAAAGAATGCAGGCGTAGAGAAAATATTGACGGAAAAGCAAAACCAGTTAAACCAATGGCTTAAAAATAAATAGAAGGAGCTGATCACGCATGTTTAATCCTGTCATTGATGTTCACCACCATATCATTTCTAAAGAAATGCAACGAAAGCAACGGGAGCTGGGAATGGAGATCCCAAGTTTTATGCCGAAGTGGACGCCCGAGATCGGGATGCAAAAAATGGATGTATGTGACATCTCGTTTTCATTCCTTTCAGCCCCGTCAGACCTGACGTTCATCGACCAATCTTCTGCCAACGCATTGGCACGTAAAATGAATGAAGAGCTCGCATCGTATGCTCAACTTCATCCTGAGCGGTATGGTGCATTTGCAACGCTTCCACTCCCCGATCCCGCAGCAGCCATGGAAGAAACCTTGTATGCACTTGATGTTCTTGGGATGGATGGTGTTGCAATGCTAACAAGTTATCAGGGGAAATATTTAAGCCATCCGGATTACACCGAATTGTTAACCGAATTGGATCGACGCAGTGCTGTTGTGTTTCTACATCCCATCCTCATACCGCAAAAAATCGCTGGGCTTAGTCCTGCACTGCTTGAGGGCACCTTCGATACGACGCGTGCTGTCACTACGATGGCTGTTCATCGCATTTTCGACCAATACCCATCCATTACGTTCATTCTTCCCCATACAGGGGGCATGGTGCCGTATATCAAATGGAGAATTGCGCTTGCCGCCATCGGGCAAGATTCGATTCAGGTTGAAACAACACCGGAACAATTTCAAGCTGAAATAGCCAAACTGGACCACCTTTATTATGATTCCACGTTAAACCTCGGCACAATCCAAAAGTTGATTGCGCCTGATCGGATTCTGTTCGGAGCGGACATACCTTGGCCAGCTGACAGCGTCCTTCGTATACAGCGGGAGTCGGTATTCCATGAAGCACAGCAGGTCAGCGAAGAAAACGCGAAGGCGATCGCTTATGGCAATGCCTTTCGTCTATTCCCCCGCATTTCTAAGCTTTTTGATATAGAGAAAAAGTTAATTTAAAGTGTTAGGAACCGATAACTCAACATTACAAAACAATAGTTTAATCTCTCATGACAATGTAACAACAAAACAATCGTTCTTGAAACGGTTGTTTTGTTGTTAACACCCATTAGTTACATTCTGGTTCCTATCTAATAAAAAGGTGCCTACTTTTCAAGTAGTATGAGACATTTTAAGATTTAACGAAAGGTGGTTAAACAGAGGGCGTATGTAATGAACAAAAGTTATATGCAACGTTGCTTTGACGTAATAGAGATCATCCCGAAGGAGTTGCAGAGAATATAGATCGCACCATTACTTTGTAGAAGATATGCATAGTGTGATCGTCAAATTAACCGATTACGTGGGAGATTCATTGAAAGTAATTGAGGGGATGGTAGCGCCATGCCAATTGAAATCAAAGACATTGTAGTGTTTTAATGAGTAAGCTTCAAGATCATAGTTTAAACTTTAATTTTAATCTAGGTATTCTTCGAGTTGCTGACGAGTTGAAGACATTAACTGGCGAAACCATCTTTATCGGTGTCTTGAATGATGATTCCGTTCTTGCCACGCATATTATTCCAGGTAGTTTTCCGACAAGGACACATTATGAAAAAGGAGAAAAATTGCCTGTTATTAAAACGGCGGTGGGAAGATATATCTTAGCCTTTCAATCACCTGAAATTCAGGAGCAAAATCGGGTTTTGCGGTAGATAACGAGGAAGCCGATCAAGGAGCAAAGAAAACAGAATAACCCTTCTCAGAAATGAGGTGGGTATCCTGTTTATAGATGTTGGCATTTTAAAGTGCCCTCAATCATCATGGAGAGCCTTTTTTTGGGGGAGTAGTATAGTTTAGTGTTAATCATCTGAACTAGTGAGTAGAACTTTTCCGATAATATTCTCGTTGCTATCGTACAAGTTTATATACTTATCGACTTTTGGTTCATTCATACTCTGAATTGCTTCTTCGGGAGTTTGTGGCAAATCTTGATTCATATCTGAAGTCTTGATGTAACCTTCAGTTCCGTCTACACCAAAAGCCTTAACTAGATCTAATTCTGTTTCATCATGATAAATAAATGAACCATATGTTTGACCGTTATCATTGATTTTTATTTCCATTTGATCTTTAGAGGGACTAGTATCGGCAGATGCAGCTCCCCAGCCATAAACTCCTATTCCAATCCCTAAAGCACAAGTCACACCAACTGTAATTAATTTTAGTGATTTTGTTTTCATTAGAATATCCTCCTAATGTTGAATGAATGGTGTTTTAGAACCACCGTCATATTCATACTTACCAGACTGTCAAACGGCAAACACTGCCTCAGTTTCGTAATCCCCAGATCCTTAACCCCAGTCGAATCTATTAAATTACTCATTTTCAAATTAATGTAACATTTAATGTCGTAATTGTAAACCGTTTTTAGGTTATTTAGATTCTTATGTAACCACGGAAAATTCACTGGCATATTCAGTCGCAATAGAGGGCAACCGGAGGAAGGAACAAATCCTTTTACAATCATTGTCAGTACGTTATAATACAATCACCCGATGGATTACCCAACAAAGTTAAATATTGTAATTAGACATTGGAGGTATGGTTATGGTCAAGAAGAAAATGTCCAAAGCCCTCAGCTCAGCTTTAATCGTTTCTATGCTGGCTACTGGCGTGATAGTCGCTATCCAAGGTAAAACAACGTTAGAGGCATCATCAGGTGATAAAAAGGTTGAAGTTATTAAAGCACAAGCGTGACCTTACTATGAAGAAGCTTAGGTGCGACTATATCGTCCTAATTAGGGCATATTCGAAGCACCTGATGCGAAAACCTCAGCTCGGTTAACCGAGCTGAGGTTTCTTCATTATCATTATGAATTGATGTCGAGGGACAAGATCATGGTGCGCAATTACCAATTATACATTGGCACCTCGTGCAGGTACCTGGGCAATTTTACGATGGCATTCAGCAACCACTTGGCATGCCTTACGGATGGATTCGATTTCATAATCACTTTTTAAAATGATCATGTTCGTATCAGGCCTCATTCGTAATAGCTTGCATAGCGAGTCGGGCGAGTCCGGTGCAAAAGTAGGAGGGCACGGCGACGTCCAGGATTTGTTCTTTGCGCTACATACGTATGAGCTCATTTGGTTCTTTAGTACGGGGGCGGTGAGCAACGGGACTTGTTTAAGGAATTAAGCAAAAAAGATGAGTTATCTGTACTTCAGAGAGATCCAAAACTTATCTTAGTTGAACTATATTTTATAAGGAGACACGTAAGATGGAATTAAAATTTAGGGAAAAGGCTCTGTTATTTTATTTGATCGAGGCTAGATACAATGATTTGGAGTTACGAGAGGAGCAAGTATATCAGGAAATTGAAGATCTATACTTTAAATTTAAAGATGAGTTAGAAAGAGAATATGGGGAAGACTGGCGAGAAATTTAAAGCAAGGAGGTACCCAAGAAAATGATTTATTGGAGTATGCAGACATCAGAGGTTTGGAAACAAGCTCAAGAAACAGGTTACTTGGAGGGAAGCTCTGAACACTTAATGTTTCCAAAACAATACATATGGATGATGGAACAAATGAAAACAAGATTACCTAATTATAAAGGTGAGTATCCAATCTGGCTATGGATCAAAAAGCCGGATATGAGATCTACCGGACATTTTGAGGGAGGAACTAAATGCGTAAGATTGACCATTGATCTCAAGGAGACAGATGTACTAATATCAGATCTTGATAGATGGAACCTGGTACTGAACAATGGATTTTGCTCTGATAATGAACATGAAGAAGGTGAGTTTAATAAGGGGATACTAGAAATGACGAAAGAAGAAAGTTGGGAGCGGATTTTTGATTTAAATCGAGCGGTTGATGTTAATTGGACAGGTAATGGTGCATGGCTTCAGGGAACTACGGGACGAATCTACTTAGAAAAAGTGAAGAGAGTAGAGCAATATATTAGTCGTAAATCAAAGTTATACTAATAACAATTATAACAATAAGGTAAATAAGACATATCATGACCTCTTTTCAAATGTTGTTGGGGGAACATTGAAAAATCCTTCCCTTTAATCGTTACTTACAATTCCAAGTTAGGATATGGCCAATAGCCTAAATGTGTGAGGGCTAAAGTCATTAATCTGGTGGTTTAGTACTCTAAACTCATCATTCATAATGTCAGAGAATATAGTTGATAAGCATTATCATTCATGATATATTGTTAACCAGTAAACTAAATATAAGAATTTATTTAGAATAACTCTATTTTTTAAAGAATATTTTTGTTTACAAGTAAATAAGGAGCGATCAAAGAATGATCTCAAAAGATCGAACAAAACAGTTGCTTTATGACCAATTTATCCGTTTTTTACATGTGTATGAGAACCACAAGGATACAGAAATCGAGCATTTCCTAAGTATCGCCCAGCGTGAAAGCATCGAGAAAATCCCTCAGCATTTGACCGCGGTTCATATGATAGATTGCATAGGCAAGCATGAGCCAATTAACAACACGGGTATTGCCGAGGCAATGAATTTGTCCAAAGCAAGTATCACCAAAATTGGCAACAAACTGCTGGAGGAAGGATTCGTCAAACGTACGAAAATGAACGACAACAAAAAGGAGAGCTATTTCCGGTTGTCACCGCAAGGCAAAAAAATCTTTGAATTGCATGAACGTCTGCATATACATGAGGCTGAGCGCTTCTATCGTACTCTTGACAAATATTCGGAAACGGAGCTAAAAGTAATCCATCAATTTCTACAAGACAGCAGTATAAATATTGAATCCAGATAGAACAAAGGAGAGTGAAGCATATGAGTCTGGCGGAATTGATCAGGGAGCGCAGGAGTATTCGTAAATGTAACTCTACGCCGGTGGACCAGGAGTTGGTTGTTGAACTACTGCGTAAGGCTATACGGCTTCAACCATATCTTGAGTCTGGCTCATGGCGTGTAGTATATGCCGGAACTCCAGAAGCACGCAAACGGTTGGTGGACTGCATGCTGGAACAGATGTCACAAAGCAAGCTCGGCAAGCTGATTCCAGGGAAACTTCTGGATGTTTTTAAAAAGAGATTTACCGATATTCCTGCGCACGTCATTGTTATGTCGACTGTAGGACCGAATCGTCTGACCAATGACCGTAATTATGCGGCTGCCTGCGGGGTGATGCAGAGCTTCCAACTGCTGGGCTGGGAACGAGGGTTAGGAATGTTGTGGGATACAGAGTCCATGATTCAGCATGAAGGGTTCTTCAATGGAATTGGCTTACGTGAGGATGAAAGATTTGTTGGTATTCTTCATATAGGGTATTACGACAAAGCGCCAAGAAGTCGGAAAAGGACACCAGCCGAGCAGAAGTGGACCGTATTGCGAGGGCAGCCTACATAGAAGAGGAGGATATGAAAATGAAATTGTCAGATTTGGAAGGAGACATGGACGGTCCGATTGAGTTTTTGGATCAACCGGTATCGCAGGACCTAATCCTTGAGTTGCTCAATCATGCCGTATGGGCGCCAAATGATGGCCTCCGAGAGCCGTGGCGATTTATCTTTGCTGATAACCGGTATGGGGACATCATGCAGGGATTACAGAACCAGGCTCCTGCGTATCTTCTGGTCTTGGTGAAGGAAGAGGCGGATCAATATAAGCGGGAAGAGGACTTTGCAGCTGTCTGTTGCCTAATTCAGAATTTCCGCTTGCTGGCTCATGAGCAAAGTCTGGGTGTGCGCTGTACCTTGCATGACTGGATGTACGACCCGAGCCGTACTGAAATGTTTGGTGTACTGAGTAACGAGCGCATTGCTGCGGTTCTGGAATTGGGATACGGTGCAAATCAGTGGAAAGGAAATACGAAGTTACCTGAGACTCAACTTCATTTTGAACTGCTGTAAGGTGGGGACGATGGGATGAGACTCCAAATGGAAAACCTCGGCTCGTCATCGTCTTGAGCCGCTTATTACATAATAAATATAGGAGGTATGATTATGGTCAAGAAGAAAATGTCCACAGCACTCAGTGCAGCTTTAATCGTTTCTATGCTGGCTACTGGCGTGATAGTCGCTATTCAGGGTACAACAACGTTAGAAGTAGCGAAGTCAGCAGGGGATAAAAAGGTTGAAGTTATTAAATAAAGCATACGTGAGACCTGCTAGAAAGTTAAAAGAACCTCATCTCGGTTAACCCGGCTGAGGTTTTTTTCTGTATCATTAGGCATTGAAAAAATGCAGACCTAAGTCCGTGAACGCTTGACCACCATTTACCTTGACGCAAAGTCCAATCTAATGTACACGGAACTGGAAATGACCAACCAGGAAAAACGGCAATCCAAGCAGTCACAATTAGTTGCTTACTACAAAACACCAGATAACGAGTATTAACAGCTCAACATTACGAGAGGTGAGGGAACGCTTAACGCAGGGAAAGATATTAACACTTGGTACCGATTTAACCGTTGGCAATAATAGATCAAACTTCATGAACTTGAATACCAACTTAAGCAAAATCATAAATAGTGGGACAGTTCGAATCAATCTGTATGATGTACCTCTGTCAAGAAAGTGGACACTTACGCTACGGATCTTGCGGTAAATTGCTGTGCAAAACGGGCAGGGGAAAGGTACCCCTACACCAAAACATCATAATTGATTGAGCTTGCTTTCAGGCTCTTCACCATTTTCTACACGTTTTATATTCTTTATAAAGAAATCATATCTTGTTTTATGAAATTTCCGACCATCAGGCATTCCCGCTGTATGGGGAGTAAGTATCACATTACCCAGACTCCGGAGCTCACTGTCAATCGGAAGCGGTTCAGATTCAAACACATCCAGGCATGCGCCTGAAATATCCCCGTTTTTTAATGCATCAATCAAGTCTCTTTCGTTGACAATGCCGCCGCGTGCTGTATTGATAAAAAGAGTGGTGTTTTTCATTTTTTTGAATGCCGCTTTGTTGATCAGTTGTTTGGTTTGCTCATTCAAGGGTACATGTACACTGACTATGTCCGATGTACTTACAAGAGTATCGAAATCCGTCATTTTCACAAAACCATCAGATTGTACAATGGCATTTCTCGCATACGCCAGCACATTCATGTCAAAAACCCTGGAAAACGCAGCTACTTTTTTTCCAATAGCACCCAAACCGATAATCCCAATCGTTTTGCCCTTTAATTCACTCCCTGTATAGTCCAATTGATTTTCATCCATCTTGTTTTTCATGAAAGTATCAAGAAACGGTATGTTTTTATAATAAGACAATATCAGTGCCATGACGTGCTCGGCCACTGCCTGTGCATTCACTCCTCCAGCATTGGCCACCCAAATGCCGCGCTGTGTACAGGCAGGGACATCCACATTATCAAATCCTGCACCTGTCTGTACCAATTTTAATTTTTTTGCGTTAGAAAGCAGACTGTGATCCACTTTAATATGTTCAGGAATGATTACTTGGCAATCTTCAATATGATGCAGCATTTCTTTTCCGGGCGGAACAATTACAACGTTCCAGTCTTGCGGAAAACACCTTGCAATATTTGATTTTGAGGTCTCGCTAAAATAGCCAACGATGAGAATTTTCATTGCTAAACCACCTTTCATAAGCTATACCATTTTTCAAATAAAACCGTTGATGCTCGTCATTTTATCCTTTTAATACAATTTTATCAATAAAATCTCATCACGTTCTATTGAACGGGAATGGAAAAGAATCTAGATAAACAATATACTAGCTATATAGTTTTTTTTGTTGAGGTGAATAGTTCTAATGTCATTCTGTTGTGGATCGTCATACTCGGAATTGGTGGAGGTTTCGCCTTTAGTTTGGCCATGATGTTTTTCGGGTTGCGTACTGAAAATGCGCATCAAGCAGCGGAACTATCTGGCATGGCCCAATCGATCGGATATCTTCTTGCCGCAATCGGTCCAGCCCTTATAGGATATCTGCACGATGCAACAAATAGTTGGAACCTGCCACTTTTCATTCTTCTTGGGGCTTCGGTGTTACTCTTTGTAGTTGGTATAGGAGCAGCAAGTAATCAAAAACTCAATACCATGAAATAATAAAAAGCCCGCAAGGACGCGGGCTTTTGTTAGTTTTAACATCAAGTATACATTACCTGCCGGAAATTTCCTTCAACGAGATTTCTTGTTCCTCCAGCAGTCGTTTCAGCTTTTGGCGCTGCCGTTTTTCCTTCTGACGGCGCTCTTTGTCCTCAGCCTTTAGAGCCTTGAGCAGGGAGAAACACATACCGATAAGGACAATAGCGAACGGCAATGCGGTTACAATGGATGCTGTCTGGAGGCCAGTTAACCCCCCGCTGATTAGCAGTACTACCGCGATGGAGGACTGCATAATTCCCCAGGTTAATTTCACTCTTGTACTTGGGTCCAGTTTGCCATCTGAAGTGAGCATGCCCAGTACAAAGGTAGCTGAATCAGCCGACGTAATAAAGAAGATCATGATCAGCATTGTGGCGATGAATGCCACGATCGTGCCCAAAGGCAGCTGCTCCAGCATAAGGAATAAAGCGGTTGTCGTATCTTCCTTGACAGCCTCCGCCAGATGAGCGGCATTGAACAATTCCATGTGAAGTCCTGTTCCGCCAAAGACGGAGAACCAGATAAATCCGAAAAGACTTGGAATAACCATGACGTAAATTACAAATTCCTTTATGGTTCTTCCTCTGGATACCCTTGCGATAAAAGTGCCGACAAAAGGAGCCCACGAGATCCACCATGCCCAGTAAAATAACGTCCATGCTCCAATCCAGGTTTCTCTTGAGAACGGCGTCAGTCTCAAACTCATGTTAATAATATTCTGCATGTAACTGCCCAAGGTTGTTGTGAATGTGTCAAATATAAAAGAAGTCGGTCCAGTCACCAATACAAACAACATCAATAACAAAGCTATAACGAGGTTGACGTTGCTCAGAATCTTAATACCTTTATCCAGACCGGAGGTTGCCGAGATTAAAAACAGTACGGTTACAACGATGATAATGACAACCTGAGACAGAGTCGAGTTAGGAATACCGAATAAGTGATTCAGACCCCCGCCGATCTGAAGAGCACCCAATCCAAGCGAGGTCGCAACACCAAAGATGGTGGATATGACCGCCAGAATATCAATAACCTTACCAAGCCAGCCAGCAGCAAGACGCTCACCGATCAGAGGAATAAAGGTGGAACTGATCAGCCCTTTGTATCCTTTCCGGAACTGGAAGTAAGCAAGCGCTAAACCGATGACGGTATAGATAGCCCAAGGATGCAGCCCCCAGTGGAAAAAGGAATAACGCATTGAAAGTATGGCTGCTTGCGTTGTTTCGGGTACCGCCCCCTCAGGTGCAGATAAATAGTGGGACAGCGGTTCAGCAACTCCCCAGAAAACCAGCCCAATGCCCATACCCGCGCTAAACAGCATGGACAGCCAGGAAACCGTAGAATACTCCGGCTCATCATCGTCATCCCCAAGCCTAATACCGCCAAATCGGCTGAACGCCAGATAAAAAGCAAAGATCAGGAAGAACAGTGTCGCTAGCAAATAAAACCAGCCAAAATTCTGAATAGAGAAGTTGTAGGCAACATTAGCCACATCCGCCAGCTGATCAGGAGCGACGGCTCCCCATATTGCAAACAGTGCAACGATGATAATTGTGATTGTAAATACCATGATGAGACCTCCATTATGTAAGCTTCAGCCAACTGTTTCCTTAGTATGTGCTAGTCCAACTTGTAATATTTCGAAAAGCTAGCTGTTGATAAATTAAAACAAACCGCCATGTAATGAAACACTCAGCGGTTTGCTTTGATCTTGCCTGAATAATATATGGCCTATAATCTCTTGTTAATCTGAGATATTGTATCATCTCATCTAACTAGTTTTATTCATTTATGAAAAGAAATCTGAAGAAGGCTGACTGTCATCGTAAATTTACAGATCCTTCAGATTAAATTGCATGCGTGTAAGCATGTCGGTCATCATTGCAACTTCTTCTTCACTGATTCAGGAAGGGGCAGTGCTAGCTTCATTGATGATTTGAGTCATTTCTTCCCTGCTGATTTTTACGGATGAATCGTATATCTTAATGGAGCGGCGTCCATAAATAATTTCGTTAAAATCGTTTATTTGTTGGTGTACACAACTCAAAATCCCTAAAGCTTTTGCATAATTTTATCCTGGTTGTTTAAAAATGAGTAAGGATAATATGCATGAACCCCAGTGACTAGATACAAATAAATAATCAGGAATAGCACGTAAAAGGCTATTAGCTTAGAGGAGTGATACAAAAATGAAAGCAGTTGTGATTAATCAATATGGAAGTAAAGAAGAGTTAGTTGAGCAGGAAGTGAATAAACCGAGGGCAGAAGCCAATCAAGTGGTTGTAAAATTAGAGGCTACATCCATTAATCCAATCGATTGGAAATTAAGAGAGGGTTACTTAAAAGAAATGTATGATTGGGAATTTCCTATTATCTTAGGCTGGGATGTAGCTGGGGTCATAACTGAAATTGGTTCAAACGTTACCAAATGGAAAGTTGGGGATCGAGTATTCAGTCGTCCTGATACAACACGATTTGGTTCGTATGCTGAATATACAGCAGTTGATGAACACCTTCTGGCAAAACTACCTGATTCAATCTCATATGAGGAAGCTGCGGCTGTACCTTTGGCTGGTTTAACAGCATGGCAGGTACTGTTTACTCATGGCGATCTAAAAGAAGGTGAAACCGTACTTATTCACGCTGGAGCTGGTGGTGTAGGTATGTATGCCATTCAATTAGCAAAACATGCCGGCGCTCATGTTATTACAACAGCAAGTGAAAAAAATCATGAACTTCTTTATTCGTTAGGTGCTGATCAGGTCATTGATTACAAAAAGGAAAATTTTGAAGAAATTCTAAAAGATATAGATTTAGTGTTTGACACGATGGGTGGAGAAGTAGCTGAGAATAGCTATAAGGTGCTTAAGCCAAATACCGGAAGACTGATTACCATTGTTGGTGAACCCAATCATGATACTGCTAAGTCTCACAATGTATCGGAAAAGGGGATTTGGCTACAGCCAGATGGTGATCAATTGGAGAGAATGGCAGATCTGATGGAAGAGAAAAAGATAAAGTCGATTGTAGGGGCCACATTCCCGTTTAGTAGACAGGGGATTTATGATGCACATGCTTTGAGTGAAACTCACCACGCTGTAGGTAAGATTGTCATTACATTTTAAAAAAGAAGACTGGAAAAAACCGCTAAACATTAAAATTGGCATCTGTCGAGGGACAAAAACATATTCCCATTAAGTCGCTATCTTAGCGGCTTTTTTATATTATCAGTACAAGTTCGTGTCCCGAGCCAAGCACTTGTACCGATTGCGATTTAAGAGATTTATGTAAGCAAACTTTGCGTCTCTTTAATAAAAGCGGCGATAGCAGGAGAACTCGCTCCCAGGGAGGGGACTGCCAATCCTATGACACGGTTAATGGAAGGGGTTAACGGTTTTAGCAGGATATTAGCTGGTACAGCCGGTAGTATCATCAAAGGCAATCGTATGGCTAACGCCCGATTGGCTGGTATTTTTCATTTTACACTCGAAGGGCAATTCATTATCATGGATCAATAGAGCAGATGGAGGTGGGTTACGACGATGATAAATTTGCGAGTCGTTCATTTTATACATACAGGTTTCTCCATTCAAGTTGGAGAATTCGCGCATGTAACCCTTGAAGATTATTTGCGCCTGACCGAGAATTGGGAGGATGTTCATGATTGAACTGATCAGACACGTTATGGAAGACATGAACAAGCAGCTTGACCGTATCGAGAAGAGTTTGAACTTGCTGAATGATGAACTCATTTGGATAAGAATAAAGGGCTCCATGAATAGCATCGGTAATCTTTGTTTGCATTTGGCAGGTAACGAATATCAGAATTTCGTTAGCGCGATCGGCAACAGACCGTTCATCCGGACGCGAACCCGTGAATTCACGAAGGACGGGGGAATATCGAGAGAAAAGCTGATTCTTCTTCTTCGGGAAACCAGAAAGGAATCGGAAAATGTTGTAGCTGCGTTATCGAACGACGATTTGTCCCGAGAGGTTATCATTCGCTATGACCGTGAGGATTGGAACCGAATGCATCGAACGAATAGGTGTACTGAAGAAACCTACGATACAAGAGTAATCGGTCGTCTGCTTATCCAGGTATCGGCACACTACGGATATCACGCAGGACAGATCGTTGTGCTTGCCAAGATGCTGCAAGATACGCAAGAACATGTCACGGGTCAGTACCATTGAGGAGGGCATAGATGGTCATGATCAGACTTGAACCGTTCAAACATCCCGATTCGACAAGGCTGGTTCTAGCGAACTGGAAGTCGAGAAAATGGAGGATAAGCTTCTGACGAAAGTCCACGCCAACGTGAATCCAATGCTGATGTCCCATGCGATCGCCAACCTTGTGGACAATGCCATCAAATATTCAGGCAGTCCATCGCTAATCGAATTGAAGTTGGAACATACGACAAGCGAGATAGTTATACGGATACGTGATCAAGGTATCGTTATCGCGGGCGATGAGCTGGAGAGAGTGCAGGAACGTTTTTACCGGGCGAAAAATGCAAGCACAGCGAACGGTTCAGGTCGATGTAAAAGAACGAATACCCTTTAAAGTCGCTATTTTAGCGGCTTTTTTTGTTGTGAAGAAAAGGTACAAGTGCTTTCCAGAGTCAATTAGTTCCCTTTAATGAAAAAATAAAAGCACAACATTAATGGATACAAATATGCGGCACAGAGAAGCGGATGACCAAACCGTTGAAATTGTCGGTCTATAGGAGTGAGAGAAGGATTAGGATATAAGGAATGCAAATTTCTCTCCTGTTCCTAAAACGTAAAGAAAGCGGGGTGAAATAAATGGCCATTTTATCAACTGGACCGATTGAGAATAATCCGGTCAGTGGTGTAAGACCAACACAACAGCTGACCATTAATATTGATAATAGAAATTTGGTTACGAATGCAATTGTTTTGATTCAGGGTTATTACCTAAACGGAACCAGAACGGAATATATACTCGAATTAATTAGCGTAAATCCAAATCAAGCCATAAAAAAAGATTATTTTGCAAACCTAGACGTATTTGAATTTGTCTTTACAACGAGCGGTTTAGCAGAACAACAAGTAGAAATTTCAGTTTGGGGAAAAAACTCCATGGGACAGCTCGTAACGCCTCACCGTATTGTATCTTCAGAATTGTTAGAAGACAATGGAGCCACGGGAATCACAGGCTCAACCGGCGCAACTGGGGCCACGGGCGTAACCGGAGCTACGGGGAACACAGGTTCAACCGGTGCGACTGGGGCAACGGGCGTAACTGGATTAACTGGAGCTACAGGGAATACAGGCCCCGATGGAGGTGCAACTGGAGCCACGGGCGTAACCGGAGCCACAGGCATCTCAGGTGCAACCGGCGAAACAGGGGCAACGGGCGTAACCGGAGCCACAGGCATCTCAGGCGCAACCGGCGAGACAGGGGCAACGGGCGTAACCGGAGCCACAGGCATCACTGGCGTAACCGGCGAGACTGGGGCAACGGGCGGAACCGGAGCTACGGGCATCTCAGGTGCAACCGGCGAGACTGGGGCAACGGGCGTAACCGGAGCTACGGGCATCTCAGGCGCAACGGGTGTAACCGGAGCCACAGGTATCACGGGTGCTACCGGCGTAACCGGAGCCACGGGGATCTCAGGTGCAACTGGCGAGACAGGGGCAACGGGCGTAACCGGAGCCACAGGCATCACTGGCGTAACCGGCGAGACTGGTGCTACCGGCGTAACGGGAGCCACGGGCATCACTGGCGTAACCGGCGAGACTGGGGCAACCGGTGTAACCGGAGCCACGGGCATCACTGGTGTAACCGGCGAGACTGGGGCAACCGGTGTAACCGGAGCCACGGGCATCACGGGCGCAACGGGTGAGACTGGTGAAACAGGTATAACTGGAGCCACGGGAATCACGGGTGCAACCGGGGAGACTGGTGCAACGGGGGTAACTGGGGCCACAGGCATCACGGGTGCAACCGGGGAAACTGGTGCAACCGGCGTAACCGGCGTAACGGGAGCCACGGGCATCACTGGCGTAACCGGGGTAACTGGTGCAACGGGGGTAACTGGAGCGACAGGCATCACGGGCGTAACCGGCGAGACTGGGGCCACGGGTGCAACCGGAGCCACAGGCATCTCAGGCGCAACGGGCGTATCTGGGGCCACGGGGATCTCAGGTGCGACTGGGCAAACAGGCACAAGTGGGGCAACAGGTGCAACGGGCTCAACTGGGGCAACAGGGAGCACAGGTGCAACCGGGGCAAATGCCACAATACAAAATGGATTATTTAATGTTAGCGTACCTTCTGTTGCAAATGCGACAGCTATTTCGTATACGACTGTATTTATTAATGGCACTAACATATTGCATCCTACAAGTACAACCTTTGTACTGGCAATAGGCCACATTTATTTGGTTTCGTATACGTTTAGAGCAACGAGTTCTGTAGTTGGGAACGTTACGGTCACACCAAGAACTAACCTCGTATTTCAAAGTCGGTTTTCAGGGAGAGCAGTTACAGGAACTTTAGATGCGAATGTAAGTGTATCGGGTACGTTTTTAGCTGATGCTACTTCAACTGCGCTTACAATCGATTTTCTTTATAATGGATCGGCAACAGCTACACTTACAGATGGTTCTGTTTCGATTATTCAGGTTCAGTAGCGGAGTGGAAGATGAGCGCCTAAATTTTTGTTAGTTTAAAACCAAAGGGGTGGAGGTGGATGAATATTTCTACCTCTAATCATTTTGGAAAAAAGGAGAATAAAATTTTATGGCTATTTTATCAACCGGACCGATTGAGAATAATCCGGTCAGTGGTGTAAGGCCAACGCAGCAACTGACAATTAAAATGGATAATCGAGATTTAATCAATAGTGCCGATGTTTTGATTCAAGGATACTATCTAGACGGAGCTCGAAACTTATACGTAAACGAACTCATTAATGTGAATCCAAATGAAGTAATAACGAAGAATTATGATGGGAACTTTAATGCTTTTGAATTTGTCTTTACAACGAGCGGTTTAGCAGAAGATCAGACGGGAATCTCGGTTTGGGGAAAAAATGTAGAAGGGCAACTTGTAATTCCCCATCGTATTGTATCTTCAGAATTGCTAGGTGCAAATGAAGTAACAGGACCCCCAGGAACAACGGGAGCTACAGGAGCCATAGGAGCCACTGGGGCTACAGGGGCTACAGGAGTCACAGGAGCGACGGGAGCCCCAGGTACGATTGAGCCTAATGCGACCATCGTGGGAGTAGGACCAAATGTCAGCTCTCAATTTAACGAATTAAGAACCAGTGAAAAAACGCCGATTATTGAGTTGACTTCTGTATATGGCTTATCCAACCTAAGAGACATTGTTTTAACATTGGGCGATGCTACAGTGGGAAGTAATAATACGGAATTTCAATTAACTACAACTATATCCGGATCTGACATTGCTATTCTTCAAAGCTCGGAGAGAGGAAGGTATGAATCAGGTTTAGCGGGAGAAATAGGAATAGGAGTTCGATTGCCGGCTCCACCGACAGGGGCCCAAGTGGTCAGATGGGGCGCTTTTGACGATCAGAACGGCTTATTCTTTGGACAGAGCGTAGTGAATGGAATATTTGTAGCGATCAGAAGAGCAGGTGTTGACACTATTATTCCTCAAGCATCTTGGAATGTGGATAAATTAGATGGAACAGGTCCGAGTGGCGCAACGCTTAGTTTATCTACAGGGAATATATTTCAAATCGTATTTACATGGTACGGGTATGGAGTAATCGAATTTAGAGTCGTCATCCCTGATCCTGCAACTTTAGCACAAGAAGTAATTATCGTTCATCGCTTTTCCCCCAATGGGCAAACCAGTCTGGCCGATCCTAATCTTCCGCTACGTGCGGAAATCTTTAATAATGGCACAGAATCAGAACTCAATTTATTCGTTGGAGGAAGACAATACAGTATATTGGGTAAATATAATCCCGTTTTCAGGGTTACTTCCGAAAGGAGAACTGTAACTGCAACAGGGTCACTCACACCAATTTTGTCTTTCCAGAGAAAGACATCCTTCCCGCCAGGTTCAGGTAGGGCAAATTCAGTGAGTGTCAAATTAGAAAGTATTGATCTTATAACTACAGATGATATTTATTATCAGATCATATTAGGCGGAACGATTAATGGAGGCTTCGTAAACTTTCCAACAGCAACGACTAATATTCCAACTTCGGAAACAGCTCTTCTAATTAACAACACACTAACGACAATTGCGGATGGTCAAGTCCTATTACAAGGCTTAGTAGCCGGAGTTGCGGGAAGTGTCAGAATATCAGCTTCAGCTTCATTATTGGATTTCCAATTACCTGACTCTGAAATTGTGACTTTAGCCGTAGCGAATTTAAGCGGGGGGACTAATCCTGTTACGGCCACCTTCAGTCTTACTGAAGAATGGTAAAAAGTAATAGGAGAAGGAGGAAATTCACTTTTCCCTTCCTGCGAAGGAGGAACTATCTTGTCGGATATTATAATCTCAAATGTGGGTCCCAATATAAGTTCGCAATTCGATGAGCTAATTGTATCGGAAAAAACCCCAATTGTGGAGTTAACATCTGCATATGGTCTATCCATTCTAAGAGATTCCGTTACAACCCTTGGGGATGGTACGGTTACCAATGATGCAACGGAATTTAATCTAAGCAATACCACTAACGGAATAGATTCAGCCATTCTAGAAAGTGTATTACGAGGTAGATACGAGCCAGGATTCGCAGGAGAAGCCGGAATCGGCGTTCGAATACCTATGCTGCCGATAGGTAATCAGATTGGAAGATGGGGATTCTTTGACGATCAGAACGGGGCTTTTTTTGGAGTAAATAGCACAAATGTATTCGTGGTCATACGGCGAGGAGGCTCCGATACAACATTTCCTCAAAGTTTATGGAATGTAGACCGATTAGATGGAACAGGTCCGAGTGGAGCGACGCTTAGTTTATCTAAAGGGAATATATTTCAAATCGTATTTACTTGGTATGGATATGGAGTAATCGAATTTAGAGTGGTCATCCCTAATCCGTCGACTTTAGCGCAAGAGGTAATTACCGTCCATCGATTCTCTCCAACAGGTCAAACGAGTTTTATTGACCCGAACCTCCCATTAAGAGCACAAATCGATAATAACGGAACTGCAGAAGCTTATACCCTTTTTGTAGGAGGAAGACAATATAGTATTATCGGAAAATATGATCCTACTTTTAGGGTCACTTCGGAGAGGAGAAGGATTACTAATCTTACATCAACACTAACGCCCGTCCTATCATTTACAAGAAAAGCAATCTTCCCTTCGGGATCAGCTAGAACGAACTCTGTTCAGGTGGATCTAGAAGAACTAAACATTATCTCATCCGTAGATCTTAGTTATCAAGTACTTGTGGGTGGAACTCTTGATGGAGCATTTATTAATTATCCAACAGCTACAACGATCATTCCCGATAGTGAAACAGCTTTGTTGGTAAACAATTCGTCTACAACGATTACCGGAGGAGAAGTAGTGTTTCAAGGTGTTACAGGAGGCGGAACAGGTGTTGCCAGAATATTAGCTTCATCAGAACTATTGGACTTCACGCTTCCTGAAAATCAGGTCGTAACATTAGCTGTATCAAATATTGGTGGGGCAGGCTCAAATATAGTTGATGTGGTATTTAGAGTTGCTGAGAGCTGGTAAAACCTCAGGTCATAATGATGCACAATAGATGTTGGGAAGGGGTAAGAGAGAATGATTTTATCCACCGGACCGATAGAAAATAATCCTGTTAATAGTGTAAGGCCGACACAACAGTTGACGATCAAAATAGATAATCGAAACTTAGTCGATGGCTCGAATATCCTGATTCAAGGTTATTATTTGAATGGAACAAGAACACTATATGTACTTGAGTTAATTTCTATAAATCCTAATCAGGTCCTAACCAAAAATTATTACGCAGACTTTAATTCTTTTGAATTTGTCTTTACAACGAGCGGTTTAGCAGAGCAACAAGTTCAAATTTCAGTTTGGGGTAAGGATGCTTCCGGACAGCTTGTCTCGGCGCATCGCTTAGTAGCTTCTGAACAACTTGACGAAGCATAAGAAGCAAGATAAACGGCGGGCTTGAATTAGATAAAACAAACTCGTCAAAACACTTAGAAAAGAAATGAAGAGGATGGTGGATGTGTCTTTTGGCTCAGGGGATGATAACAGCCAAAAACCAATCTTCCGAAAAACACGACAATGGATGAAATCAGTACAAAAATAAAAAAAGGACCGTAAGTGTTCATCTTCCATCGATGAATGCTTTCGGTCCTTTGATGTTTATCCTGTACTAATGAACGACGGGATCGGTTTCCGCCTCTCTATGTTAACGTCTTCGGAAGGCTCCGCCGCGTGCCAGAGCAAAGAAGATGAGCAGGGCAATAATCGAGCCAACGATGGCGGGAATAATATGAAATCCGCCAATTACCGGCCCCCTTGGTCCCAACAATTCCGTTCCTAACCAGGAACCGATAAAACCCGCAATAATGTTCCCAAGTACACCGCCCGGTACGTCCCGCCCAATCAAGTTGCCGCTTAACCAGCCAATAAGTCCACCAACAATGAGTACCCAGAGCAGATCCATGGATTGTTCTCCTTTCTTCGAGTTTATTACAAGTTATGTTGGGCTGAGTGGAATATACCTCACCTTCCAGTTGGTGGAGGAATCTAAAGTGTCTGTGCTAAGATGAGGGTAAATGATGATTCAAGCTGGGGAACAAGGCTAGAAGGGGTGCACATTGAAGAAAATACTTGTCATTGACGATGAAATCGCAATCAGAGATTTAATTGAGCTTGTACTGAGAAGAGAAAACTACGTCGTTCAAACGGCTGAAAACGGTAAAATAGCCCTGCAGCTGCTGGATACTTTTGGGCCGGATCTAGTGGTGCTTGATTTGATGTTGCCTGACTGCTCCGGATATGACCTATGCAAGGAAATCACCGGGAAACGTGCCGTTCCTGTGATCATGCTCTCTGCCAAAAATGAGGTAATCGACAAGGTGTTGGGACTAGAGCTAGGGGCGGAAGATTACATAACCAAACCCTTTGACAATCGTGAATTGCTCGCTCGGATCAAGGTCATTCTGAGAAGAAACGAGAGCAAGGAAGAATCAAGTGAAGGAACAGAAGTGAAATCTACACGCATCATTCATGAAGAACTGACATTTGATCTGGAAAGCCGCAGGGTGCTGAAAAACGGTGTACCCGTGTCTTTAACGGCCAAAGAGTTTAAAATTCTGGAAACGTTACTCAAAAGGCCAGACAAAATCTTTACCCGGGATGAGCTGCTGCAGATCGGATGGGGATATGATTTTATGGGAGACAGTCGCAGTGTAGATATGACCATCATGCGATTACGGAAGAAGCTGGAGGATAACGCCGACGAACCGAAGTATGTCAGGACGATCTATGGATTTGGCTATCAACTTGGAGGTGGCGAGGCCTGAAGTATGCAACCCGGTTACTGCTGAATTATTTATTTTTCTCCGTGCTGTCCTTTGGCATCATCATTTTTGCGGTGAATAAAGCCATCGATTATTACAGCTTCATTACCATTGAGAAACAGATGATGGAGAAAGCAGATCTGTCCGAGTTGTCCTTCCGTGAGGTGTTATCACAGCATAGGTCAACTTCAGGAGACCCCCAGACCAAGGAAATTGTCAGACTTGCTCTAGAGAAGCTGAAAGCTTCGGGCAAGGAAGTACGTATCTATGACAGCTCCAAGCAGTTGCTGGGCTTGGCTGTGGATGGCATCATCATTAATGATGGCAAACCTCTTATTTTCGAAAAAAATATTGAGAAATCCCTGAGCGGCAGTTATGCCTACACCGTAACGGAAGATCATCTGCTTTATTTTGCGACGCCCATTCAGGATCAATTCTACGAGAACGCTTATGTGTATGAGTTCGTGGAGGACATTTCCTACTTTTATGCGATTATGGACCAAATCCGTTATATCTTGTTTGCGGGTGCAGGCGGATTTATTGTACTGATTACGTTATCCAGTCTGTGGATTGCCCGCAACACTACCAAGCCGATTAAACTGTTGCTTAGCGCTACGCAAAGTTTCTCTAGACAGGAGTTTCGGAGAGTTCATCTCAATCGGAAGGATGAGCTGGGCATGCTGGCAGATGGGCTGGATTCCATGGGGCGGCAGCTTCATGATTACATTCAGTACCAGAAACAATTTGTCTCCAATGTATCTCACGAGTTAAAAACACCCTTGGCAGCCATTCGTGGTTTCTCTCAGTACTTGGTTGAAGGGGAGAACGAGGACAAGGAGTTGCAAAAAATCTATGCTCATCTGCTGCAGGAATCGGATCGGCTGACGCGCTTGATCAATGAACTGTTGTTGTTATCCCGATTCGACAAGGCTGGTTCTAACGATTTGGAAGTCGAGAAGACAGAAATGAACGAACTGATTCAGCAAGTCGCAACGAATATGGGTGCCAAGGCCAAGGATAAAGGGATAGAGATCAGAGTTAGTCAGGCGGAGGAAGAACCGGATGATGAGGGTAAGACAAGAGTTTACGCCAACGTAAATCCAATGCTGATGTCTCATGCGATTGCGAACCTTGTGGACAATGCCATCAAATATTCAGGCGGTCCATCGCTAATCCAATTGAAGTTGGAACATACGCCAAGCGAGGTAGTTATACGGATACGTGATCAAGGTATTGGTATCGCGGGCGATGAGCTGGAGCGAGTGCAGGAACGTTTTTACCGGGCGAAAAATGCAAGCACAGCGAACGGTTCAGGTCTTGGGCTTTCTATTTGCAAGGAGATTGTCGAGCGGTTTAATGGTTATATTGACATGGAAAGTCAAATCGGGGAAGGAACAACCGTTACGATTGTGTTGCCCCGTGCGGAAACACGCGGGTAAATAATTAACGTTACAAGATTGGTACATTTCTGTTATGAGACTAACAAATGATTTATTTATAATCACTTCATAAGAACAAATCACACATTTATGGAGGGATCATGATGAAATTGATAAACAAAGCAACAGGTGTTATCGTACTAGGTGCTCTACTAACGGTGGCATTAGCGGGCTGTCAGTCCAATGATGCTACGCCCCCAGCAACCGGACAGAACACAGCGAATGAACAGAGCAAAGGCGAAGGAGCAACCAATTCTCCTGCGCCTGCTTCCGAAAGTTCGGAAGAAAAGGGTACTGAAGCTATTAAAGAAGGTTCGATGGAGAAGGAAGGTAATGTGGTGCTGAAGGAGCTTGCTTTTGTCTATAATGAGCACACCATTGCGATTTCGGATACAGCGAATGAAGATCAGATGGAACAGATGCTGGGCAAACCGGATAACCTGAAATCTCATACGTACAGTGCCGACGATGGAACCAACATGGATACGTTAATCGGTTTTACAGAAAAGGTCTATACGTATCCTGGTCTGGAGATTAAAACAATCAGTATACCAGAGGGAAAACAAGACTCCATCTTTCATATCGAAATTACAGATCCTAAGTACGCGACAGCGCGAAACATTAAAGCAGGAGATAGCCTGGATACACTCAAGAACGCCTACCCTGAGGGGAAACTGCTTGGTGATGGAGCCCCAGATGAAGAGGATGACTTCCGTTACGAACCATCCAATTATGTGGATGTAATGTCGTTTCATATCAAGGATGCCAAGGTGGAGAGCATTCAGATCTACAGCCTTCTGGACTAATATTTAGGAATCGATGTTGGTAAGCCATTCATACGATTCACCTTTAGTACCTGATAAAAATGAAAAGTTAACCCTCATACTCCTGAAAAGGAGCATTGAGGGTTAACGTAGTTTTAGGACTTTTAAATTAAGCGCTGCTTGGGCAAATGCAGAATAACGTTGAATTGATCACCATGAATTTCAATTTTGATCTCCCCGCCGTGCAGCTCAACGATACTTTTCACAATGGACAGCCCTAGGCCGGAGCCTTCTGTCTGGCGGGATTCATCTGCTCTTTTGAAACGCTCGAACAACTCTTCCGCAGCAAAATCAATCTCATAAGCAGCAGTATTTTGAATTTTGAATAGCACCAGATCATCAGACTCGTCCAAATAAATATAGATTCTGGTTCCCGGAAGCGAATATTTCTGCGCGTTGCCAATTAAATTTTCGAATACACGCCAAATTTTATTGCCGTCCAAATGTGCATGGATCGGGAATTTCGCAATCCTCTCCCGAATCACAGGCGACGCTTGTCCTATACTGGTGTTGGACTCGGCAATCGCCTGTGTCAACAATGTCGCGACATCGACGTACTCAATATCCAGCTCTACTGTACCGCTGGCCATCTTTGAGATTTCGAACAGGTCTTCAATCAACAGCTTCATCCGTAGCGCCTTCCGGTCCAGGGTTTCAATATAGGCTCGGGTGGTCTCTGTAGACAGATTTTCTTTTTTTAATAAATCAACATAGTTGATAATAGAAGTAAGTGGGGTCTTCAAATCATGTGATACGTTGGTAATCAGCTCTGTTTTTAACCGTTCGCTCTTCATTTGATTCTCCAGCGCGCTTTGATACCCGGCTTTCATATTGTTAATATAACCAGCAAGCTTGGATAGATCATCCTTGCCGGTATCCTGAATTGTGTTTTGAATATTTCCTTCGGCAATCTCTTTGCTCCCGTTGATAATGGCGATGAATCTTCTAAGCTTGGAAAGTATATATGGAACCAAGAACAACACGTAGAGCAACAAATAAAGTAGAAGCCACCCCTGTCCGTAATATGTGACTGCCTGCCAAATACAAATGCCGGCTATCGCGGTTAGCAAAAGCATCATGATGAGGCCAAACGTTAGTCTCCCGTTTTGTAAACTGGCTCTAAGACCGGTTCTCCAAATATGAAAGTAATCCATCAGCAGACTGCCATGCCAGAAGGAACGCCTACTATGGGGTGCCTTAAAATAAAGAAACAGTCTGCTTGCCAGCAGGCAAAGAATAATTAAGGCAAGCAGTGTCTGGATATAACTTGAAGTTGAATAGCTCAGACTCAACCCCGTGTATGAATACCTGTTTATGAGTACGAGGCTCCATAGAATCGCGGCGACAATGATGACAATAAGGTCAATTGGAACCTTCCGATCGGCTTTATTTTTTCTCGATTTTGTATCCAATTCCCCATACCACCTTTAAATATTTTGGGTCTTTGGGATTGATTTCAATTTTTTCACGAATGTTTCTCACATGTACGGCAACCGTATTCTCTGAAGTGAAGATCAGTTCATTCCACACGCGCTCATAAATCTCTTCGATTGAGAAAACTCTGCCCTTGTTCTCCATCAGCAGCTCCAAAATTTTGTATTCTTTCGGGGTCAATCTGACGTCCTCTCCATCTATCTCAACAGTCTTCGAGCTTTTGTTCAGCACGAGTCCTCTTACTTGGATGAGCTCATCCCCGTTTGACTGGAAGGAACCTAAATTCGTAAACCGGCGCAGCTGAGATCGGACTCTAGCGATCAGCTCTAGAGGATTGAACGGCTTCGTAATATAGTCATCAGCCCCAACGTTGAGTCCCAAAATCTTGTCGCTATCTTCTGACTTGGCGGAAAGCATAATGATCGGTATATTTTTGTTTTCACGAATTTTAAATGTCGTTTTAATTCCATCGAGCTGTGGCATCATGTTGTCCATGATAATAAGATGAATGGTTTCTTGTTCAAGAATTTCCAGCGCCTCCAATCCGTTAGAGGCAGTTAATACATCCACATCTTCGCTTTTCAAATAAATAACGAGCGCTTCTCGAATTTCCGGTTCATCGTCTACAACAAGAATGTTATTTATAGCCATTATTTCTCACCTTCATCACGATATTTCTTATACTTACTAATCCGGGACTCATGTATCCCGAAAATTCAACATGGCCGGGGGGAGCGTCTGCAAGCATCAGCTCCTCTGGTGATTTTTCCTGATCCGTGTAAAATCCATGCACCCCGAACCTGGACAGAATCTGCATAACCGGTCTGCTGTTGACGGTGTGAACATAGCTTTTCACCCCAAACTTATGTAGTGTTGGAACTAAATTGGGGTTTAGATACACACGGTATACAGGCATGGCAACCGCTGTCAGTTGTTTGTCCCTTACGAATTCTACAATACTTTCGGCGGAGGCGCCAGTTTTGTAAAGTGAATATATTTTGTTTGGAAAGGGGTGGATTCCCATAACCGTGTCATACATTTCCGGGCTGAAAATTTCAGGTATAATCCGGTTGAGCAGTGCAGGATCCGTACGTCGAACCTCATTGACTAGATGCGCAAACTGCTGCTGAATTTGCTCTTTGATGCCTGCTTTCGTATCCACAATTAAGTCAAAATCAGGATATTGCTGCATCAGCTGCAGTATGTCCGGCAGTGTAAGAGGGTGGAATCTTCCCATGATAAGCGAGTTTGCAAACTGAAGCGTTGTTACGTTTCGTCCGCGATGAGCGGCCAAATCCGGCTGTAGCCTCTGCGACCAATCATGTCTGGCTACAAGCTTCCCGTCCGTCGTCTGCACAAGATCAACCTCGAACAAACGGTACCCTCTATTGTAATTGGATATAAATGCCTCATAAGAATTGGTGTAGCTAGCCCCGTTAACTCCACCAAATGCATGGGCAATAAGCCTATTTTCCTGCCAGTCGCTGGTGCCAGCTGTAGATTCCAGCTGATTCTGACCTGTCCTAACAAGCCCCCAGTTGCACCAGATCATTCCTGCCGTAATGACTATGAGTAAGCTTAACATCATCGTTTTCTTCATTCGTTCTGCTCCTTTGTTATCCCGATGTAAGTCATACTACAGGACTCAAATGAAGAAGGAGTGGTATAAAAACGAAGGAATTTATGAAGTTTGTACATTTCACTACCAAACGAGATTTCTTCACTGAAAAGAAGACATTCACAGTCACAACTTTCCGCCTAGTCACGCCCCCCGTATGCACTGTTCAATGACCCCGAATGAAATGAAATTGGTACTTCAGAGTTTAAGAAGAGTTTTGGTAATCAACAAGTATTAACAGATCTGAATTTTCAATTTGAAAAGGATAAATTTATGGCCTTACCGCTGGCAATACTACCAACTCTCTGAACACCGATGCAAACATCACGATGTTAAATAATTATTTTCGCTTGTTTGATGCATCTCGCACTGACGATCGGGCTATGAAGGACTTGTTATCCCTGTTCACGCAGAATGCTGAAATTGTTTCAAACGGTAGCAGTCGTACAGGATTCGAGGTGGTTATTAAGACTTTTTATGAATACAATAAAGACATTAAACATATGTGGGATGCATGGGTTCTTCAGCCCGACGGCAGTTATCGAACTAACTGGGCAGTATGCGGGCAATCAGTAGATGGCACGGTGTATGCGAAGGCGGGTATAGATATTATGCGTGTGAACGAGTCAGGGCAGATCGTGTATCTGAAGAACGTGCAGACGACTGAAGATGCTTACAATGAATATAACTCGTAAGATGAATATAGGTGGTTGTTACTTCATAGGCCTCTGGTAAGCAACCATTGCTAGTTTGCTACATAGTAACCCATTTTTTTGATCAGTAGACATAATTTTATCGACTTATATTTTAGATTCACAGCATCTGTGGCCTTCAACCGAACTATCCTAAAACTAAAGAAACCGATGGGACTTTACATAAGTAAAATGCCCATCGGTTTTTATTTTATCTCAACAATAAGATACCTTCTTATTCTGGTGGTGAAAATAGGTCAGGCTGGATAACTTGGCTAGGTACGTCGCGTAGAGTGAGCTTCATGCTAATCTAACATGATTTTCTCGTTAACCATTTGATAGTAATACTCATCCATCTGTTCTGCCGTAACATCTTCTTCAAGATGATATATCCACCACGTCACAAGTAAACTAATGACCCCTGAATGATATTCGGCTAAGAGTTCTATGGGAGGTGAAAATGGTTTACCTCTTCTTTTTAATTCCAGAAAATCTCTTCTGGATATATCTCCGATATAGTTTTTGAAAAAGTCAGTAAATCCCTTGTCATTCTTCTGGTTTTGAACAATCGGCTCCAGTAAATTCTCCAACATGAATCTAGATAGGCTTTGCAAGGGCTGCCGAAGCCGATCTTCTATACTCATTTGTAAATAATCCTGAAGAACCCACGTGAGGGTAGCGGATAACAGCGCAAATTTATCCTCAAAATGTTTGTAAAACGTTGTACGGTGAACCATCGCTTTATCACATATCTCATTAATCGTGATATTGCTGAATAGTTTGCCTTGCTCAGATAACAGATCTCTAAAGGCCGTAATTAACAATTTATGAGTCCTGGCAACTCTTAAATCAAGCTTTTTTTCATTGATTTTCATCTACACCACTTCCATATCGTAGTTTAACTATATGCCATCGCTATATTGATTCTTACTATAAAAGAAATTTTGATTATATATTGGTATTATAAGTAATATTTTGATTGATCTACAAGTGTAGATTAAAATCTAATTTCTAGAAAGGATGAATCTTCAGTGTCTGACATGAAAAAAGTTGTGGTGATCGGAGCAGGGATTGCTGGATTAATTACTGCAAGAATGTTAGCTGATTATTATGAGGAAATATGTGTGATTGAGAGGGATGAATTCCCTTCGGAGCCAAATAACCGACAGGGTGTGCCTCAATCTTTTCATCCACACCGTGTACAACCACGCGGCGCGCTAATTATGGAACATTATTTCCCAGGATACAATGACGAATTGATAGCATTGGGAGCGATCTCTTCACACGATGAGAAGCTTATAGTTACTAATCGATACGGTACATTAGTTAACAAAGAGGATCCTTCTTCATTAAAAATTGCATCGTGCAGCAGAGCTTTGCTGGAATGGGTGCTGCGCAAACGAATCCAAAATATCCCTCATATAAGCTTCTTAACAAGTATGGAAGTTACCGGACTCATCGTATCTGAAGACCAGCATGCTGTTACAGGCATTTATACCAAAGAAAGAAGCGGTGAAAAAAGGGAAGACCAACTTCCAGCGGATATGGTTATTGATGCCTCAGGACGTTCTTCCAAATTGATTAGGTGGCTTGATAAAATAAGGTTGAATGTGCCAGAACCAGAAGTGCTAAAGGTATCTCTTGGTTATAGCACTCGTTATTACAAAATAAAATCCTCTATTCCAAATGAATTCGTGATGTCTGATTCAGATCCTGAGCAAGGTATTCGTGCAGGCATATTTACGCGCATTGAAGATGATATCGCTGGACTCATTCTTTTCAATGCTGGAGGGGAGGAGTATCCTTCAACTCAGCCAGAGGAGTTTCAAGAACAACTCAAGCATCTATTTGCTTCAGATAAAATTGTGGAGTTGATGGAACGGTTGGAGCCTGTGCAAGGGCCGCGCGGATATCGTATATCCGAGTCTATTCGTCAGCATTTTGAACTCATGGAAGATTGGCCCTCTGGTTTACTCGTCCTTGGTGATGCATTTTGCAGCTTTGATCCAATTCATGGACAAGGCATCACCGTTGCTGCGATCGAAGCTGAGACTATAGGAAAATGTTTGGAAGCACAGCGCTTGCATCCCGATCCGCAGTTTGAACGGAACGTATTGCTGCGTATGCAGCAGGCCATCGATCCGGCTTGGTGGCTTAGTTCCGTGGCTGACCTGCGTTGGAGAGGGGTAGAACATGGTGGGCCTTATGAACTGAAAGGAGTGGATTTTGCTCAGAAATATATCAACTTATTTACGAAGAAAGCGATGAAAAAAGCGGATCAGGAAAAAGATAACCATCTCTTTTTTATGCAATTCCTGATGAATGCTTTGATCCTTCCTCCAAGTGAATATTTCAAAGCGGATGTCCTGGACATGATTTTGAACGACAATGGTTCAGAAGAAGAAATGGAATTAAGAGCAGCGCTTCGTATCCAGGATCCGGAATTGTACCAGCAAAAATTAGATGAGGTAATTCCATTATTCCAACTGGACTATGATGAAGAGATTAAGAAACTGCTGGAAACTCTTCAGCCTGCGATGAGCTAATAAAACAACTTAAAAGCTGTGTGTAGGGGTGAGTACAACCACCACAACTAATAGTCGAGAAACCCAGGTGATTCATAGACCTTGGGTTTCTTTCATGTTTGAATGAGGACGTACAATTGAATAACGAGGTGACGGTGCTCGCAAGTGAGGAGGCTGCACCCTGTTTGACCGGAGCCATTCCGCTTATTAAAAGTAAAGTTACCCTCGAGCTAGCATGCAGCAACCCTTTGAAACACTGTGTTACTTTTATGTTACAAATGTGAATCTGTGATACCTTGAACTAAATACGAAATAACATATATTTTATGAATTAATCTATGTAGCATAAGTTGTGCAAACAAATACATGATAAAAAAACCGATAAAGCGGGATTCGTTTTTATCCAGATCAGCTGAAGGTTTAAAAGAAAGGTGGGCTTACTAAATGAGTCAAACATTTCAATTTCCTAATGGTTTTTTGTGGGGCGGTTCCGTCTCTGCGAACCAAATTGAGGGTGCATATCTAGAGGACGGGAAAGGATTATCCATTTCGGATATCATGCCGCACGGCATTCAGACACCTCCAACAACAGAACCAACAGAGGAGAATATGAAGTTAATCGCAATTGACTTCTATAATCGATACAAGGAGGACATTAAACTCCTTGCCGAAATGGGTTTCAAAGTTTTCCGCACGTCTATCGCCTGGTCCAGAATCTTCCCCAAAGGGGATGAACTTGAGCCAAACGAAAAAGGCCTCCAATTTTACGACAACCTTTTTGACGAGTGCCGGAAATACGGAATTGAACCTCTAGTTACGATCTCTCATTATGAGACTCCTCTACATCTCGTTAGGGAATATGATGGCTGGGCGAATCGAAAAATGATCGGTTTCTATGAACGGTATGTGCGAGCCATTTTCGACAGATATAAAGACAAAGTGAAGTATTGGCTTACATTTAACGAGATTAATTCTATTCTGGAACACCCGTTTGTGGGCGGCGGGATTAACACGCATGCGGATCAACTTAGCAAACAGGATCTGTACCAAGCGGTTCACCACGAGTTTATTGCAAGTGCTCTGGCGGTTAAAATAGGGCATGAAATTAACCCTGATTTCAAAATTGGTTGTATGGTCATTGCTATGCCGATTTACCCATTGACTCCTGACCCTAATGATATGATCAAAGTGATGGAAGCTGATCATAAGAATACAGGTTTCACGGATGTCCATGTGCGTGGTTACTACCCAGGCTACATGAAACGTTATTTGAAAGATAACGGAATTACCATTCATTTTGAACCTGGCGACGAAGAAATATTGAAAAACACCGTTGACTTTATTTCCTTTAGCTATTATCAAAGTTGTTGTGAAACGGCTGATCCTGCCAAGCAAATTAAAGGAGAGGGAAACCTGATTGGGGGTGTTCCAAATCCGCTCTTGGGCGCGAGTGAATGGGGTTGGCAGATCGACCCCCAAGGCCTGAGGTACATCATGAATGCGATGTATGACCGTTATCAGAAACCATTATTCATCGTTGAAAATGGATTAGGAGCCGTAGATGAACTGATCACGGACGGAAATGGTAATAAAACCGTTATTGATGATTATCGCATTAAATATTTGAAGGAGCACTTGCTTCAAGTTGCTGAAGCCATTCAAGATGGTGTTGAATTGATGGGATATGCATCATGGGGTTGTATTGACTTGGTTAGTGCAACAACTGCAGAGATGAAAAAACGGTACGGATTCATCTATGTGGATCGTCATGATGATGGTTCAGGAACATTGGAACGCTATCGTAAGAAGTCCTTCCACTGGTATAAGGATGTCATTCAGACCAACGGGAACAGTTTGTTTCGAGAATAGTGATAGGCACTAATGGGAGTAGAAGATGAGAAAAAAAATATTTTTAATTATTGCATTATTTGTTGCTACATTGAATTTGCGCCCAGCTATTAATTCTATATCTCCGCTGCTAGATACGATTCGGGAAGATCTGGGGATGAGCGCTGCACTAGCCAGTTTGCTAACTTCTATACCTGTACTATGTATGGGCGTATTTTCACCTTTTGCCGTCAAAGCAAGTGGGAGATGGGGAATAGAACGAATCATTGGATATTCCCTGATTGTGGTGGGAATCGGAATAGGCACTCGGCTATTTACACAGTCTACGTTCGTTTTACTTTTATCTGCATTGATCGTAGGTATCGGGATCACTTCGATTGGCCCGTTAACTTCAGGTTTTATTAAAAAATATTTTCCCGATCATGTTCCATCTATGATTGCACTCTATAGTATTGCGATCACTGTAGGGGCTGCAGTTAGTTCAATGGTATCCATTCCCTTAGAGGCATACTTCAATTCTTGGCAGACAGCGGTAGGAGGGTGGGCATTAATTGCCTTTGTGGCAGCGATCGTTTGGTGGATCATGGTGAAGCCGCGGTCTGAATCTGTTCATGTGAGTGAAATAAAAGAACGTCCGCAAATTAAACTTCCTTGGGGAAATAGAAGCGCATGGACGCTTACGCTTTCATTTGGATTAATGGCTATGTTGTTTTATTCTTTTACAGCGTGGCTCCCGTTAATGATTCAGGAAATGGGGTATAGCAAATCCTATGCAACGCTTTGTCTGACCATATTTGTTGTAATCCAAATCCCGATTAGCTTTATACTTCCTGTATTATTGAAGATCTTTCCCTCAAGAAGAGTATGGATGGTTGGTGAATCTCTGTTCATGATTGTTGGTTTGATTTTATTGATGATGAATTTCATACCGATGGTTTCCGTTGTACTCTTTGGAGTTGGAGCAGGGGGCTTGTTCACTTTAAACCTGATGTTACCAATTGATTCTACAACCAATGTGAACGATGCAACTTCCTGGTCTGCGATGCAGCAATCTGCTGGGTATGTTATTGGAGCGATGGGTCCAATATTGCTAGGTTGGATTCATGATGCTTCCAATAGTTTCACACCTGCTATGATTGGAATGATTGTGATCATCATCCTAATGATTCTAACGCAAATTGCAGCAACACGAGGGGAAAAAGTAATGGAAAGAGTCTAATGTAGTCATCCGTTAAGAGCCATAACAACCAGAAAGAGAGTCCAAATGACTCTCTTTCTGGTGCGTATTTTTAGAAATAACGAGTTCTCTTTTATAGCTCTGATTCTGTATTTACCATTTCTTTGAAAACCTCTCGTCCCAGCCATTCTAAAAGGAACGCAACAGGAACCTGAGTGGTGATGTTAGTGGATTCATAATACTCTTCTTTTACATAATAAGGGATATTCACATCTGATATTTTAGCCATGGTGGATTGGCGATTGTTTGTTATCGCCACAATTTTATTTTGCTCCTGCTTGATCCGTTGGAGATAAGGTAGAACATACGGGTTTTCACCTCGCGTAGATAATGCAATCGTAACGCTGTCTTTTTGCATTTTGATATGAACAGGATAATGAGGATCTTTTATGTACACGGAGCATATCCCTAGATTTGAGAAAAATCGGGCTCCATACTCACCCATTATTCCAGAGCTCCCGATACCAATAAAAATGACGCTACTGGCTTTAGCAATTAACTTTGCTGCCGTTTGAATTTTTTCCTCCAATTCAGGAGATTGAGAACGTTCAAAAAACTCATACACAGCATGATGTGGACTTTTTAACTCCTGCTTCGTTAGTTTACCCTTTTGGGAAATGAGCATCTTAAGTTTTACTTTAAATTCCGAAAATCCCTCACATTGATTCTTTCTGCAAAATCGCATAATGGTGGCTGTAGATACATGAGTTTCATCGGCCAGCTCTCTAATCCGCATGTACGCCACTTTTTCCATGTTCTGAGAAATATAGTTATATAAAGATAATTCCAATTCATTATAGGATGAGATTTGTTCACTGGTGAACATGGATATACACTCCCTTAGACCATAATAAAAATAATAGGTAACCTGCTTAGGCAGTATACATTACCTATGCCCAAAAAACAACGCGTTACATTTTTGTTACAAAAATCATTTCGTGTCAAAGGAAACTAAACACTTAAACAATATATATTTTCTTCTCTGTTCTGAGTAACATGACGTTATAACATATGTTTCGCACTTCCATTATAACTGGCTAACGCGTCCATGGTCAGAGAACGAAGGTGGCAACGAATAAACCAACCTACCCTTAACTAGTTCCAGTTTCAAGCTTGTTGAGCTTCCTTAGTCTGCTTGAGAATGTCACAATAGCTGTCATATGAAAACATAATGAGTTTGTTTTGCCATCCTCAAAAATTTAGCTTTACTACCTTAATATACGTCGAAGGAGCCTTACATCATGGATAAACAACAATTGTCCAAAGATATTCTCAAACTGGTTGGTGGGGAAGAGAATATCGATCAAGTTACGCACTGTATGACTCGACTCAGATTCAATCTAAACGATAACAATCTAGCAGACAGAACGACGTTAAAAAACACACCTGGCGTTATGGGTGTAACGGAAAACGGTGGACAGTTTCAGGTGATTATTGGCAGTGAAGTTTCCGAAGTGTACAAAGCACTAGTGAACAATATGAGCATGAAGCCTAACGCAGAGAGTGCTCCAAAAGGCGGAAAGAAACAAAGGAATCCGATCAGCGCATTATTTGATTTCATATCGGGCATGTTCACGCCAATCCTGCCAGCAATTGCTGGCGCAGGTATGATCAAAGGGATCGTGTCCATTCTGGTGGCTCTTGGTTGGATGACGAATACAAGTTCAACCTATATCATTTTGTCTGCGGTTGGCGATGGCGCATTCTACTTCCTGCCCATTATTCTGGCCATTAGTGCTGCTAAGAAAATGGGGAGCAATGTTTATGTAGGTGCTGCACTAGCGGCTGGTCTCATGCATCCAACCATTACAGCGTTGCTTCAAGAGGGTAATACTTCGTTTGCAGGCATTACGGTTATTGCCACATCCTATGCATCATCGGTTATTCCCATCGTCATTGCAATCTGGATCGCTGCTCACGTGGAGAGAGCCATTGACCGCATCACTCATTCTTCACTGAAACTGATTGTTGTACCAACGGTTACGTTACTCATCATGGTACCACTAACCTTGATCGCGATCGGGCCACTGGGTGGCATTATTGGAAACGGTTTATCTGGGGGTATCAGATGGTTATTTGATAACGCATCCATTTTGGCAAGTATCTTGATTGGTGGCACAATGTCTGTGCTGATTATTACAGGCATGCATTATGCACTGTTGCCGCTTGCAGTTGGTTCGATTGCAACACTTGGTTACGATTTTATCGTTCCGTTAATGTTCGCAGCTAATATGGCCCAGGGTGGTGCTGCATTTGGTGTGGGCTTCAAGTCTAAAAACACCCAAACCAAATCACTTTCATATTCTACAGGACTGACCGCTCTTATGGGAATTACGGAGCCTGCCATGTACGGAATTAACATGAAATTCAAAAAACCATTTATTGCAGCGCTCATTGGGGGCGCAGTCGCTGGGGCGTTTCTGGGAACCTTTTCTGTTAAAGCCTATTTCATTAGCACTGTAGGTCTTCCGGGAGCTGCCTCATATGTCGGTCCAGACATTAGCAACCTGCTCTTTGCACTGATTGCTGCTTTAATTGCATTTGTTGTAGCTAGCATAATTACTTATTTTCTGGGCTTCCAGGAAGAGGTACCTGCACTATCAGCAACGTCTGCAACTACACCTGTAGTAGCTGAAGACACTAAATTACAGGATGAACAAATATTCAGCCCTATGAGTGGGGAAGTTAAGCCACTTAGCCTGGTTCCAGATCCTGCTTTTTCAGAAGAAATGATGGGTAAAGGATTTGCCATTCAACCTTCAGAAGGACGTGCAGTTTCCCCAGTTAACGGCACAGTATTCTCTGTTTCTAAGAGTGGTCACGCTATTGGTCTCGTAAGTGATCTTGGCGCAGAGATGCTGATTCACATCGGGATTGATACGGTAAAGCTGAAAGGCCAATTTTTCTCGCCCAAGATTCAGGCAGGAGCAAAAGTATCCGTAGGTGATCTATTGATAGAATTTGACCGTGAAGAGATCGAAAAAGCGGGTTACAATATGATTACCCCGGTCATTATTACGAACATGGTTCAATATACCTATGTCCAATCGGCTGGGCGTACCACAATTAATCAAAAAGAATTGATGTACACAGTCAAAGCCTAATTTGATGTTATTAATAGCGGCAGTGATTCCAAGTTATTTCTGGAACGCTGCCGTTTTTGTCATGGTGCTGCATAGTAAAACCAAAAAAATTGTTCTTTCTACATAATATTAAAAAACACTGCGTTACTTTTGAGTAACAAATGTGATCTCATGTTAATTCAAACTAAAATGCCAAAATGTATATATTTATTTGAATAATAAAAGTAACATAAGTTTTGCAAAACAAAATTTATTACAGACGGATAGGTAGGATTACTCTGAATATGGAGAAATCTCTTATGGAGTTAACACTGAAAGGTGGAACACACAAATGAGTCTAACCATTCAATTAGCGGCTGTTTTAATGTGGGAAGGTCTTTAGCTACTAATTCAATAGAAGGGGCTTAATTAATCTATTTTTCTAGAAATACAGAAATAAGAAGGTGCAATTGTTGAAAAATATGTGGAAAATATATTTATTAGCTGTAATTAGTTTTCTTAATGGCGCATCAGAATATGTTATTGCCGGGATCCTAGACAAAATTGCTGAATCTAGCAACATTTCAGTTTCTTCTGCTGGACAGCTAATTACAGTGTTCTCTATAGCATTTGGCGTAGGTACTCCTTTTTTAATTGCTTTCACATCTAAATTAGATCGAAAAAAACTCTTAGTTTATGCATTAACTGTATTCTCTGTTATTAACATTTTAATTGCAACGATAACAGGATATGAGATGCTTATCGTAGCTAGAATTATTTCAGCACTTAGTGCCGGTGTTATTCAGGTTACGCTCCTTACTCTTGCTGCGGTTTTGGCTGCTCCAGGAAAGCAAGGCAGTTCAATTGCTACTGTTATTATGGGAAATAGTACGGCATTAGTTATCGGTGTACCCATAGGCAGGGTTGTAGCTTCCCATTATGATTGGAACATCATATTTATTGGTCTTGGAGTAATAGGACTTATTCTCTTATTCCTAGCGCTGCTGATCATACCCAAAGTAGTTGCTGAAGAAGTTGTTCCTTTGCGTGATCAGTTTAAATTCATCATGCAACCGCGTATCGCAGCAGCGTTACTGATTACGTTCGTGTGGTTAGGCTCATATTCCATTTTATTTACGTACATTTCACCGTATCTCCTTGATATATTTAGCATGAGTGATCAAGGTGTAACGGTAGCCCTGTTTATATTTGGTATCGCTAGTGCTATTGGTTCCAAAATAGGAGGACTCAGTACAGATAAATGGGGTACATTCCGTACCCTAGCTGGTGGAATGATACTCCACGCCACTGCATTACTGTTGTTCCCGTTTATAGGCCAATCCATATTTCTTCTATATATATTACTTATTTTCTGGGCAATAGCAGCCTGGTCCTCAGGTACGCCGATCCAATTTCAGCTTATAAGTCTCGCTCCCGCTGCTTCAGGCATTGTACTTAGTTTGCATAGCGCGATTGGACAAGTTGGAATGGCTGCCGGAGCTGGTATCGGGGGTATTGCTGTCAACCACAGTTTGTTGAACTACATCCCATGGATCGGTGCGCTTGCCCTTGTGATTGGCATCGTAACAACGTTGCTTGATAACTCTCTATCTAAAAGAAAACAAACGAAAAAATCTTTGCAATAAATAAACACTTGTATCATCTTCGTTTGTTACATGCCTCTTAACGATGTATAAAACCTTCTATAACAATAAGAAAGCAGCTGACCCAAGTGATCAGCTGCTTTCTTTGTTTTATAATTCATAACTCATTAACCCAATGATAGTAGGTCCAACTGCACCAAAGCTTGATGTGATGGGATTAAGTTCACAGCGAATGAAGCCGTAGACACGATCTCGTCAAGCTTATCGACGGTTTCCCCATACATCTATATACCGGTTGAGGCGAGTACTAACCTCCAAGCCTGGTTACACCACAACTAACAGTACGATAATTCCGAGCAAAATTAGCCAGCATACTGGGTGACCGAAATTTAATCCCCAGCCGACTCCGAACCTTTTCTCGACGATTAGGTTTGAATCCTTGCGATTGCAATAAATCATACCTAATAGCCATTTATCATCATCATGGACAGGTCTGAAATTGGAGCGATCTGCCGATTGCTCCAAGCGGCTTCCGCCCTGACCAGCCCAGAACGATAATGCTAAGGCGTATAGGATAATAAAGGCTATTATGATTAGGACAATGGGAATAGCGAAATTGATGTTAAGCAGAGATATCATATTTAGTTGCACGACGGACAACAGGATAACTATTAAGAAGCTTGCTGTAATCATAAAACCTGACCAAGTACGGCGGAAAGTTACGTCTTGTCTGATGGATCGGTTCGGATCAGTGGGTTGAACCTGCTGCTTCACTCTGCGAATACTCCAATTCTCAAATATGAACACAAAGATTTAGCTGCATAGCCGTCTACGTTCCAACTGCTGTTGTAATGGATCGGAATCTGATCAGGAATTAGGTCGTAGTTGAGTAGCACAGTTACAATACCAACAACAATAATGAAAACATGGATGAGGAACCAGTTACTAGACAAGTTAATGTTTCTTTTCCGAAAACCAGTGTCCACTGCTATGATCGATGGTTCCAGAGCAATAGGCAGCATAGGTAGTAAACTTTTCATTTTGAAATGATAGCTAATGTTTATGACTAGGGAGATTACGACCATGGCGAGTGAATAAGTGACAATGATCCAACTTTGTTGCTTGGAATGTTCATCACCGTATATTAAGCAGATGATACAAACAATGAATAGGATGGTATGCAAGGTAGCACTAATCCTAACATATAACTTCCGCATCTGGCGCAGAGGTTCGCTGTGAAATTGTACAGCGCTGACAGTGACCCCAAAACTAATCGTCTCTCTTGTTAAATAAGGCATGCTTATCATGAGTATAATGGAAGGTACAAATACAAAGATCATTACTATAACAGGCATTATCGTCATATCTTTCGCCTCCTCTTATACATAAGTGTGTATTTGAAAACTCTATAACCTTTAGAGCATATGCGATGCATCACTATGTCTTTTTGCGTATGATATCCTTTTAACTTAGGGTAGGTAATCGACTTGAATATAAGTTAATTATAATCGATTTTAGTGGATATATGGGTGGAATTAACATTTCAAGTTCAGGCCAACAATGTTAATCAAAAGTTTCTTATCAAAATCCATATCTCAACGATTTCCATTCAATCAAAAGGGAATATCGCATCAGAGCTTATTTGGCTTGAAGCTCTGGTTAAAGATACAAATCTCGTCGTACCTGTACCTGTTAGAGATCTTCAAGGTGATCTGGTAACAGAAATCTTAACTGATCTTAGAGAAAATACAATCATGGTGACTATTGGATTCATGGAAGCGTACTTCAAAGAGAGCCAACAAGTAATGAAACTGAAAATTAGCTCTCTTAATGACGGCTCACTTAATCAATTAAAACGGTTAGTAAATTTAGAGCTTATCTCAAGTGAAGTGTTTGTTCATGTGGAAGAGTCAGCACATAAAATAGCAGATGTGATACAAAATTATAAACGTTTGCCAAGTAACTGGGGAGTTATTCATTCTGACCTTCATGAGAGTAACTATGTTTTTTATGAGGATACTCCTCAACCTATAGATTTTTCGAATTGTGGCTATGGCTTTTATTTATTTTATTTCATCGTATAGCAAAGTAAATCAACTGGAAGAAAATTATGTCGAGTTATTAGAAGCATTTTTTATTTGGTCATTCATTAGGACTCTCGCATTCCATTCTCTAAATCCAAATGAACAACAATCCTTAGCGCCAAATTTTCCATCAGTTATTGAAAACTATTTTAGGAAATATCTTAAAGGAGAAAAATTTTTGTTAAACTAAGGAGTAGGTTAGTGTAATTTCCCGTTTTAGATAACGTTATAATATAAACAGAGTTCAAGACATGAATACAATAAATGGAGGGGTAGGATTGAACAAGTATGTGTTACATATAGTTGCAAGTGTAATTTGCATATTGTTACCTGCTGTTGGTCTCTTATATGTTTTGTGGGATAGCCACCAACCCAAAATAGGACCTGTAGGAGACGGAAAACCGAATTATCCTTCAATATCTCAATGGATATCTATTGGCTCTTCTTTTATTCTTGGAGTAGTTAATTTACCTCTTTCCATAATTCGATATAAACAAAAGGCTAAAGAAGATATTAAAAGTTAATGCTTTATTGCGCTAACGTAGAAATTATAATTCAATATACGACGAAAATGAAGCTGCCTGTGTTAGCCGGCAGCCTTCATTACGTTAATGGGCAGGGTAGATGAATTTTGTGAATATACGCCAGGTATGCGAACGATAAAAACATAAACTTTTAAGATTAAAGACATGCTACAGTCTTCAGAATCGCAGAATAAAGAGGTCGAACCCGTCCGAATTTTATGGCTATCAGCCCTTCGATGGTGAAGTGCCTTCATGTACAAGATACGATCATAATCCATTAAACCGGAAGGATTATCTCTTACATGTCTTGAATCACGATAAATCTGAATTAAAGCTGGAGGCGAATGAGATGCTGGAATTAGAGTTTACGACTATAGAGGAGTGGGATGAAGCATTGTGGGCGCGGATGGAGCGAATCTATCATGAGGCTTTTCAAAGCGGCGCTAAGACAAAAGCGATTCTGCGCAGTATGCTGGACCGAAGGATTGGTTATTTACACACGGGCGTGCATCATGGAGAAGTGGTTGCGATGGCTGTTACTGGACTGGAGGGGAAGGTTGCGGACCGCATCCTGATCATCGATTACCTCGCGGTTGAACAGAAGTTGCGTGGGTGGGGCATAGGGACCTGGATGCTAGAGCAACTCAGAGCCTGGGCCTTAAGGGAACACCGGATCAAAGGTATGATTATCGAGGCGGAGTTCGGGACAACGGAGGCTCATCAGGAACGCATTCAGTTCTGGCAACGCAACGGGTTCATCCTAACCTCCTATGTCCATCAATATAGAATGGTGCCAGAGCCATATCAGGCAATGATGCTGCCACTGGATACAAGTACGCATGTGCCTGATGATGGTGAAGCACTGTTTCGTTATATCAATGCTTTTCACAAGATTGCTTACCGGAAGAGTTAGACCGCATTCAATGGACCTGCAGGAAAATACCGTAGAGATTAGGATGTAAAATGATCAGTTCTTGACTGCGTGGTCAATAACTGATACATTAATCCCATGAGCAGACCAAGAGAATTTGATGTCGATCGTGTATTACACCAGTCTATGGAAGTGTTCTGGAATCAAGGCTTCAAAGCAACTTCTTATGAGGACCTTACGCGTACTACAGGAGTCAAAAAGCAAAGTTTGTACTGTGTTTTTAAAGACAAGCGATCGTTGTTTCTGAAGGCGCTGGCAATTTACCGTGAACAGGTTATAGCGAAACTGAAAGAGATTGAAGCCCTGGATTCGTCTCCCGTTGATAAACTGGATACCTTACGATATTCCCTTTTAGACGATGAAACTAGCTGCCAAGGGTGTCTAATTGTGAATGCATCACTCGAATTCGGAACAGATGACGAGCAGGTCACACGCGAAGCTGAGCTCATGGCAGAAGAGATTCAACTGGTATTAGAGAAGATCATAAGTAGTGGCCAGAATCAACAGTTAATTTCCAACCGGTATACGAGTATAGAGCTAGCATCTTATCTAAATAACACTATTCTTGGTGTGAGAGTTATGGAGAAATCAGGTTCATCCCGTGAACAGATCGAGACGGTTCTGCGTACTTCATTTGGCATGATCATGTCTTGATCTTTTTTTTGTGAAATTCTTGACTACGAAGTCAAAAATAATTGAAGGCGGATTAATACACCACGAAAGCTTGAAGGAGGTGGGGCTTTTCGAGAAAAATCGTGTATTGATTCATTTGGAAATAACGTCTAGCTGTTAACCAGGCTGATTGCTGTTTAACATCTCCTAGGTCAATTTATATAAAAAAAACGAAATATGTGGAGGTTATTATGAATTATTCTCAATCCGTAGAAGCATTGTTCCAACCTATAGAGTTAGGTCACTTGAAGTTATCCAATCGGATCGTGATGGCGCCGATGACGCGTCAATTTTCTCCGGAAGGTATCCCGGGTTCGAATGTTGCGGGCTATTACCGCCGCAGAGCAGAGAACGCAGTGGGGCTTATTGTGACAGAAGGGACAATAATTAATCATCCGGATGCATCCAATCAAGCCAATGTGCCGCACTTTTATGGTGAAGCTGCAATGAATGGTTGGGCACATGTTGTATCTGAAGTACATGATGCTGGTGGTCGAATTATTCCACAGATCTGGCATATGGGAGCCAAAGGTCATGTTAATGATTATTCGGAAGCTGAGATTGCTACAATCGTTCAGGAATTCGCACAAGCAGCCTCAGAAGCGAAACGCGTTGGGTTCGATGGTGTTGAAATCCATGGAGCACACGGCTATCTGATCGACCAATTCCTGTATGAGAAAACCAACTCTCGTACGGATCGTTACGGTGGAGATATGATGGCTCGCACACGTTTTGCAGTTGAAGTGATTGAGGCTTGCCGTAAAGTAGTGGGATCGGAATTCCCTATTGTACTGCGTTTGTCTCAGTGGAAGACAGATGATTATCAGGCTAAATTGGCTGAAACACCGGAATTACTGGAGCAGCTTCTCGCACCGTTGGTTCAAGCTGGAGTCGATATCTTCCACTGTTCCACACGCCGTTTCTGGGAGCCGGAATTCGAAGGGTCTGATCTGAATTTTGCTGGTTGGACCAAAAAACTGACTGGTAAACCGACAATCACTGTTGGATCGATTGGTCTTGATGGTGACTTTACAAGTCTGTTCACAGAAGGTAAAGGCGCAAGTAACGCCAGTATCGAAGGATTGGTACAACGACTTCAGAATGATGAGTTTGATCTGGTTGCTGTAGGCCGTGCTCTTCTGGTCGACCCTGAATGGGTTAAGAAAATTCAAGAAGGACGTACTGATGATCTGGTTCCATTCACAAGAGAGGCGATGACTGTACTTACTTAATTGTAGTTATAATCATTAGGAATATGTATTAATCAAACACACCTTCAAGATCATCTTGGAGGTGTGTTTGTAATGCCAACCAGAGTGAGTTATCCGGTGGAATTAAAGATGAAAGACATAGAGATGAGACTGGCAGAGGATGCAAAAGAAAGATCGGAATAAGGTCCTCAACTTCATTATTGCTGGTTCCTTAATTTCTACATCATCACTCAACAACACCACTGCTTGGGGGGGAGCTCTCCCTCCGAAAGATCAACGCTTCTCTTCACTGAATTCCCAATGCAAGTGACGATCTATTCATTAGTGCTAAGTGACAACAAGTGTTTTAGATTGTCATCAATAAATTGATTATCGGCACTGTTGATTCCACGACCGGCAAAATGGCCCCAGATCGATTGGATCGGTTTCAAGACCGCATTAGGTATACGCTTAGCTTCGTATTCATTATCTTCCGCTGTGCAGAAGAGATCCGTGCTTCCCGGCATGATACAGGCAAAAGCTTTTATGCTCTGAAGTGCTTTATCAAAGTCTCCGTTATAGGAGGGGTTTGCACTGATATCTGCATGTTGACCTGTCCATAACATGGCCAGAACATTATGCGGATCCATATTCATAAAGCTATTTTCCCAGACACCAGCTACAAAATCCTCCAATATGTCAAATCCCATCTCACGGTATAGCTCTTCTCTATAAAACGCATGTGATAGTCCCCATCCCGCATACACCCGACCAACGGCACGCATGTCTGTAGAACTTAGTTGGTTTAATTTACTTGAGTCGAAGCCGACTGCGGATAGCAGTGAAGCTTTCACGCCTTCCAGGACCACAAATGTGTGAGGCCAAGGTTTGGCGATGCCTCCGAAAGGTGCAATTCGTTCAACCATCTCCGGGTAACTTGCCCCCCATTGAAATGCCTGAATGCCGCCCATCGACCACCCGACGACGAGAGCAATCTTTTCAATACCGAATTTTTCGGTCAGCAGTTGTTGCTGGAATCGAACGTTGTCATAGATGGTTACCTGTGGAAAGTTAGCCCGATCGAATGGAGGAGGCGTGTTACTGGGAGAGGAAGAGAGCCCATTGCCCAGCAAATTAGGAACGATAATAAAATATTTCTCTGGATCCAGTGCCATCCCGCTGCCAATGAGCCATTCATTCTGAACATGCTGATCTCCAAAAGCCGTTGGATAGACAACAACATTATCTTTCTGTTCATTTAATTTTCCATAAGTTTGATAAGCGAGATAAGCGTTTGGTAACGTCACTCCTGATTGTAAGAGTACATCACCCAAATTAAAAATTTCATAATCCATCGTATAATTGCTCCCTTCAAAATGAAACACCACAGGTTCACTGTGATCTCTTGTACTCAGTATAGAGCTGTGATACTCTCAATAAAAGTGAATAGAATTCAAGATAGTATTCAATAAAATTGAAAGATGAAGGAGGGATCATCGGATGGAATTGCGTCAACTGAATACGTTTTGTACGGTTGCAAAAACATTGAATTTCACGCGGGCAGCAGAAGTGCTGAGCTACGTTCCTTCTAACGTCACGATGCAAATTAAAGCATTGGAAGATGAGCTAGGTGTTCGCCTCTTTGATCGGTTGGGCAAGCAACTCGCGCTCACAACTGCGGGTAAACGCTTTTTAACACACGCCCAAGGCGTTCTCGAAAAAATGGACGAGGCTCGTAGTGCTGTCCATGATAATGAAAAACTAAGTGGAACCTTAACGATAAGTGCGAATGAGGTTATTTGCTCCTATCGGCTTCCACCTGTCTTCCAACGGTTTCGTTCGCAGCATCCGGGAGTTCGCTTAATTTTCCGCTCAGTTCCGAATCAAGAGCTCAAGCAAACGCTCTTTGAGGGGACCACGGATATTGTTTATATGTTGGATGAACCTATTCGCTCGAGTGGACTTTCCGTGGAACCTTTGCTGGAAGAACATTTCCGATTGTTAGCTGCTCCAGATCATCCACTCGCCAAACGAACTGTGCTGCAATTGGAAGATTTTCATGATGAAGTGTTCCTGACAAATGAGAAGGGTTGTCCCTATCGGACGATGTTTGATCGGTCATTTGAGAAAGAGGGCATTGATAACATTACATATTTAGAGTTTCAAAGTGCTGAAGCCATTAAACAATGTGCAATTTCAGGAATCGGTATTGCCTTTCTTCCTGAGATCGTCGCGGAATCTGAAGTTGAACGCGGAGAACTTGTTGTCCTCCCCTGGCAAATTCCGGACTTGCAGGTATATACACAGATGTTGTGGCATAAAGACAAGTGGCTTTCACCAATCATGTTATCTTTTATAGAAGCAACTAGGGAAGTTTTTGGTTCACAGAGTGAAAATAAAACCGTATAGCTTATGTACGAGACATCAAACTCTTGAGCACAGTAAAACGCTGCTGAAAGTGGGGAGATATTATTTATGATTCCATTAGTATACGACCAGATTAACCATTGGGGAAAAGACGATGAATTTTTCCTTGCAAAAATCCACAACTTAAACCAAAGAAATCGACCATTCAAGAAGAAAGACTCAGCGCACTTCGGAAAGAAAATCTAAAATTAGATAAAGAAATGAAAATGGTTCTAGAGCAAAATATGCATTTAACTAGAAAAGTGATGGATTTGGAGCGCAGACTAGAGCAAATTTTCGAGCAACAAAAACCCAAAGTCCTTAAGGGGCATTCTACTGTATAACGGATTGCCAAACCAAGTGTGATATTTCGGTTACGAACTTCGTAAACAGACTTCCAGCCTAGACATTTTCGTGTATGAAGGTTAATGAGATAGATGAATTAAAACTCCATCCGTAAAATACACTTGATAAGTGTTATTGGATTCAGTTCCCTGGTAATCCTTAAAACTCTCTCCGTTTTGGCTTTTAGGATCCATGTGATAATCTGACTGTCGCTCTTAATTCCAAACTTCTCCTTGTTTCGACTATACGCCTAACCTTCTTCCACTCGCAGACGAACAGCCTTTTTCTCATTTCTTCACTATATCGATTAAAGGTTTGGCCTTTTTTCGCTGGCATAACAAAAAGCCCCTCCGGTTTTCAGTGTTGAGATCATTCTAACATGATCTCTTTTTTCACTGTCTACCTTGAGGGGATAATACCAAGCCCCCTTAAGTTATTTTTATGAATTCGAAATGTTCACTTTCATCAAGTGTTTCTACATCAGCTCTCAGCATATTATTGTCCACTCTAACATATTTATGTTTACCGTGTGAGTAAAAAGAAATTTTGTCTTTACCGCTAATTGTATGGTAAACAATTTCAAAAGTTTGAGCTGTGCCGATTACAATGTCACTAGTTCTTAGAAATGCATCCTCATTATCTACAGTTACAAAATATTTTATATGACTTCGTAAACAGAATGTATTTTCGTTTTGCCATGGCATCGGTACGAACTCAATTCTTGAACCTGGTTGTTCTGTGTCATTGACAACAACTATAGGTCGAAAAGGTGTAATAAATGCATCTAAGTATTTCTCCTTACTTGTTTTTATCAAATAGAGCCCTAGGTCTGGGGTAGAGGCTTTTTGAGAAAAAGAATAAGTTTTCATGTTGTCACTCCAATCATAGTAACTTTAGTCTTTTCGATTTTTTAAAATAACCTCCCAATAACATCATCATTTATACTTGGGAGATCTACTAATGTCATTTCTAAAGAATATACCTTCAATGAAATATTCTTTAGTTTAGTGAATATTTGCTATTAACTGACGCATATCTGGTCGATTTCCTATTCAATGAGTTCGTGGAAATGAAAGAGCATCCTGTTGAGGAGACCACTTATTTCTAAGAAGATCTCTTACTTTGGAACAGGTCAATAATTCTTTGTTTTTTGCACGAAAATTCTCTTGTAAACATCCGAGTACTTCTACGACAATTTGCGAAGCACTTGATGTACAGCTAAATTGATCTTTATACTGTTGACTCTTACCGCTACCCGCCAGAAGGGCACCATAACCGGTTGTTGTGCTTCACCTCCTCATGCTTGTACATTCAAACACAGTAAGCGCATCAGCTGGTTCTGCATCGGGTTTAATAAAAGCAGTTTCTACAGAGCTCTCATTGCGAATACGTTCGGCAAATTCCTCATTTTATCCTCAATGACTACTACGTTGTAGTACCTGGAAATATCAGAAGATGTAATACTGTTCATAGAGCATCAGGAGCTTATGGCCATAGAAAATATAGGTTCAAGAATTTTCCCTCCGAGAAGATGATATTCATTAATTCATTCCCTCGAACAGATTCCGAACTAACCAATCCATTTTCTTTTTTACTAATATTCAATTGTGGCTTAACCGCAACAATAAATTGGCCTCCCATTTGTTAATGCTCCATTCGTTAATAATTTTTTTTGAACAGTACTAGCATTGTGAAATTTCACTCAAATTATTCGTCAAGGAAATTTCACGATTATTTAGTTAATACCGTACTCTTGTAATTATTAGTTCTCAGGTGATTAAATCGTCAATGAGCCTAAGTAGCTCTTGATGCTAAGCTTATTGTTGCTGAAGGTTTAAATAAATCACTCAACTTTCGCAGCTCAAATCTCCAAACAAACCCTTGATATAGCTGGGTAAACCGGAGATCCATTCTTGTAGTTGACAAAAAACGGTCGTTTTGTTCTTTTTCGTTTTTTCCTTTGCCATTTCAAGAAATAATCTCATCAGTTGCTGAAGCGCGGTCTGGAAGTCCAGATCGCGAACTTCATCGGCAAATAGAAAAAAGAGTCCACCGAGTGTACGGTCATCACTGGATTCACGCCGTTCGTATTCCATCGCCAAATAACGGCTGAATACAACCGTCGTATGGCTAATCAATTGGTCGAAAGTCGAAAGAACACCCTTGAAATTCCGTTCCCAGTTTTAAATAGCTTTTTGTGACTTTAAAAAAGGTTTCAATGCTCCAACGCATGCCGTAGATTCGTACGATTTCGGCATCATCCAGCGTGATGTCTGTGCTTAAAATGGCAAGTCATTCCCGCTTTTTATTCCGGTTACGCACAAAGACCAGCTTCACCGGCAGACCGTATGAAGTATGCACGACCACGGAGCCTTTGATGTCTTTTGCACTTGATTTTGGCAGGGTTTAAAACACTTCTCCCAGTGTCATTCGCTGTCCCGACATGAGATATCGCTGCTTCATTTTTTTCACCATCCCAATCACAGGCAGACCTCTGTCCCTGAACTTCCGAAGCAGTGGGGCTTGCGTAAACCAGCTGTCCATCAACACATAGTCCGCGTGAAGCCCGCTGTTAAAGCCTGATCTAGCAAGCCCACAACCGCATCTGGCTTCCGGGAAAAAGCCTCGCTCCGGCGTTTGTATCCGTGGCTACGTCTCGAAAGCTGGCAAGCCATTTCACATAAGCGATTGGCGAATTTCGCAGAAGACAGCATTACAAAATCCAGCGAAGCAAAGCTAAAGCCGTCCGACCAGTCGAGCGTGAGCATGGTGTATCCTTTAGAAAATTTGCCTGTAGAGTGGTCAAACACACGTGCCAGCAGCTCTGCTTTTTTACTCCGGTTCCGGGTGAGTACTGAATCATCAACGATAAATACACGCACCCGTTTGGAGGAAATGAGCGATTCAAAATGGCGTACGATCCGAAGACTTAACGTTTGCAAAAATCGCCGCCACGCAAAAGAAGATTGATTCAAGAACCGATAGACAACATCTTTACATGGAAGCTCTGCTCGGCGATCACTCTCCAAAAGTCCACCAGCAAGGAAAAAGTTCACGAGCTATCGCGAAAGAACTGGGTAGGCATCCTTCGACCATTTGCCGTGAGTTGGAGCGCACGGTTTCATCACAACCCTATCAGGCTGAACACGCTCAAAGGGCCTATCAGCGAACGGCGTATGGCGTCTGTCTCTCCCGGTAAATGGTCAGACGCTCTGGGTACTTCCTTGGGTGAAAAACTCAAGGCAACGTGGTCTCCAGGACAAATCACAGAACGTTGCCGCACCAAAGGTCTGCCTGTGGTCTCCTTCAAAACCATCTATCACTGGATCTACGCAGGTCGGCTGGTTCAAGGCAACGTTAAAGATCCTCCGACACAACGGGAAGCGTCAAAAACCCACAGAAACTCGCGGTACATTCGCTATCGGCAGATCCATTTCGGATCGTCCAAAAGAGGTCCGTTTTCGTGAAACGTTTGGACACTGGGAACTGGACACCGTCGTATCGGATCGCGGGAAAAGTAAAGGGTGCGTAGTGACGTTGATTGAACGAAAAACACGCTTGTATACGGCTATTCTCATGCCGGATGGTACGGCATTGTCTATGGAAATTGCGCTCGGTGTAGCCATCTCACAGTACCCTACAGCTACCTTCCTCACAGCCACGGCTGACCGAGGTAAGGAGTTTGCTTGCTATGCCAACCTGAAAACCACCCATGACTTACCCGTTTATTTTGCAGATCCCTATTCGTCTTGGCAACGCAGTGCAAATGAAAAAAATGCGAACGGTTTGCTTCGAGAGTTTTTCCCTAAAGGCACCGATCTCGCTAAAGTGGAGGATGAAGATCTCGCCCGTTCACTAGATTTAATTAATCACAGACCACGAAAATGTTTGGATTAGAGAACTGCTCACGAATCTTTCACAGAGGAACTGTCGCACTTGGTTTGACAATCCGTCATTTCTAAATCTCTAGGGAGTGCTGCGTATTAGTTTTATGAGCATATTTTCAAGGATTGTACTTCACTAACGTGCAACTATCGCTTAATAATTAATTGGATGAGGCTGCCGGAATGACACGGCATCCTCGTTGATCTAACGGGTAACGATAGTGAAAGGCAGCCGACCAGAACGATCGTCTGCTTATCGTTTAGGTAACGTGCTTAAACTATATTAATCGTTATGGTTTCGTTAATTGATTCGACTAACTTATTGGTCGTATTTCTCCTGTACGATGCCAATACCAGTTCTACTAGCTATGTCATGAGGTAAATTTTTTCGTTTGCATTCGTCAAATGATACCCTTCCAGCAATTTCAGCTGCTGCAATCCCAGCGGCTACACCAGCAATGATTCCCCCACCAACAGTCGCAGCAGTAGTTGCAGAATAAGCTGATATAAAGGCCGCATAAGCAGCTTCAGTTGCAATCACTGCGCATGCAATTATTTCAGCTTTTTGTACAGGTGTAGCTTCTGGAGGATATCTGGTTTCAAGAAATACTTCAATGACTTTTGTTTTCATTCCAAAGCAAGGATAAGGAACTTGCTGTCCAAGAACATCCTCATAACAGGTTGTAGAATATGGTTCATCATAACTTATTTTTCTGATTAGGTTTCTGTGTATGCCCGGTCCCAACTCCTCAGCTGGTGGAGGGGTTACAAGGGCAGAAAGAGTCGCCGACATGAGCTTCGCATTATCCCAGCCCGAGTCTCTTCCGACAAGTCTGAGCGTATTGGCGTCCATCTTGATTAACTCGCCACTTCTAACGAGATAGACGTGTTCACCTGATGCTGCCATGAGTGTCGCATTTTCCCATCCTGTGTCCCTTCCGACAGGTCTAAGCGTATTAGCGTCCATTTTAATTAACTCGCCACTTCTAATCAGATAGACGTGTTCACCTGATGCTGCAATGAGTGTCGCATTATCCCATCCTGTGTCTCTTCCGACAGGTCTAAGCGTATTAGCGTCCATTTTAATTAACTGGCCACTTCTTACCAGATAGACGTGTTCACCTGATGCTGCCATGAGTGTCGCATTTTCCCATCCCGAGTCTCTTCCGACAGGTCTAAGCGTATTGGCGTCCATCTTGATTAACTCGCCACTTCTTACCAGATAGACGTGTTCACCTGATGCTGCCATGAGTGTCGCATTATCCCATCCCGAGTCTCTTCCGACAGGTCTAAGCGTATTAGCGTCCATCTTGATTAACTCGCCACTTCTTACCAGATAGACGTGTTCACCTGATGCTGCCATGAGTGTCGCATTTTCCCATCCCGAGTCTCTTCCGACAGGTCTGAGTGTATTGCTGTCCATCTTGATTAACTCGCCACTTCTTACCAGATAGACGTGTTCACCTTGTTGTCTGGCAAAGTGGTAGTCTATTGCATTGACAAGATAGGTTGGAAACGTATAGAAACGATTATCGTAATAGGAAGGATAAGCATGGTAAGGATGGTAAGGATGCAACTGATTAAAGCATATGCAGTTCCCAGCTCTACATGGGTTGTAATAGTAATTTGGTTGTTGAAATAATACTTCATATTGAAGTGGTAATGATTGGGTTGCATTAGCGTAATATAAAGAATTTTGATTTAGGCTGTAATAGTTCATTTGATTACTCCTCTTCTTTAGTTAAAGGCATCTTATGCGGTTTATAGGCAAATGGACATAAGGGTAAATGCCTAATTATTTTTTTGGAGAAATCAAGAAACGATTTTACGCTAACGGGTAACTTTAGTTCAATAAAACAGCGACAGTCTAGGGCTTTATTTTCTCGTCCTTTGCTGTCGCTGTTTCAATTTCTAGGGTCAGTCTAAAAACTTATTCAATGGAGTCTGATGGTATTACAATTCGAAAAGCCGTGTGGAATAAAGATATCCAGTCTAATACTTTATTTTCTGCTGACATTGATAACGATTTACTTTTTATAAGATATCCCGGAATCTTTTTCAAAATATGTTGGGGAAAATGTCTTTCTTTGTCGAACCTGCTGTTCTGAGATCCAATCTATCTTTTGCGGATGATTGAAGTCAAACCGCAAGCCTTCAGCCTTGTGCAGTGCATCCTGCAAAGCTTTTTCCATATCTTTAGCCCGGAAGCTCCGTTGGTAAAGTTAGTTGTATCAAAAAATAAACATCCATTTCTTAGTGTTCGACATTTTCCATTGTTAGAATCTCTGTACGTAATTGATGCTCATCATTTACCGGAACTTTTTTCTGCGTATAGTAAAATCTAAAATCGACCATGCTACTTCATGGCACATAAGAAATCAACCCAAAATTAGGAGGTTTATGCATTGGATCAAAGGATGATGTCTGATACACAAACGACAGTTCAGATTGATGATATCCGTCATTTACTAACAGGCATGGATAGCAGCATCAAGCTACTTGAAACTAATCTTGAACGTATAGGACTGAATGATCGTGAATATTATGATGCCGCACAAGATCAGACAGATATCCAACAGTATTACAACAGTGTTGATCTGTCTACTACCGATTCAAAGACATTATTTCGTTCGCTTAACGAGCTGTTAACCCATACGCACGAGAATCAGCCCAACTACGGAAGCAGCGGTCAGCACCTGAAAACCTGGGTAGATTTACACTCCGATGGGACTTTTCGAAGCATATACTCCGGAAAAGAAGCCGACCCGGTTTCCGTATTAAAAGAAGATCAAGAATTCCTTCAGCAGCAGGATGTAACGAGTGAAGGCGGCTTACCGCTTAATATTGAGCATGTTGTTCCACAATCCTATTTCAATAAACGCGAACCGATGAGAGGTGACCTCCATCACCTCTTTTATTGTGAGATCGGCTGCAACAGCTATCGCGGCAACAAGGTCTATGAGGACTTCCCAAATTTTAACCCGGAACGGATTATGACCAATGACTCGACAAGAGACCATTGCGGTATGGAAACAGGCGGAGATGCACGAACAGGAGGTGAATTCGAGCCTGAATATGGAAAAGGATTCGTAGCGAGAGCCACTCTTTATTTCTTGATGAGGCATGGTGATCAGATCAAACCGGAGTTTAGAAGCAAGTTTAACGTTCAAGTCTTGCTGGACTGGCACAAGCAGTTTCCACCGAATCTGCTGTATGAGAAGCACCGCAATCAAGCGATATTCCGTATACAGGGTAATCGCAATCCGTTCATTGACATGCCGGAGCTTGCATCGAAAATCGATTTCTCAACGTTTAGTCAATTTCACTAAATCTACTAAGGAGATGTCCATATGACTGACTTTCGAATACCTAAGTATGAAGTATTAGCACAAGAAGAAACGATTCACGAGATGCCTGCTGGTGTTCAGATGATAAAAGCAGAACATATCTGGGAAGAAAGCCGCAAAGGCGAAGATGTTGTTGTCGCGGTAATCGACAGTGGTTGTAATGTACAACATGCCGATTTGAGCAGCAATATTGTAGCAACACGCAACTTCGTTGCTTCTGAAGGAGGAGATAGTGATGTCACTGACTTCAGCGGTCACGGCACACATGTTGCAGGTACGATCGCGGCTGTAGAGAATGGAAACGGTGTTATCGGTGTAGCGCCTAAAGTGAAGCTGCTGATCGCCAAAGTTATGCAGCGGATTAATAGAGCTGGAGGCGTGGACTTCGGCGCCACTAACGAGGACATCGTAAAAGCAATTCAATTCTGTATAAAGTGGCGTGGCGGTCCAGACAATAGGCAGCGCGTTCGCGTCATTAATATGTCCCTCGGTGGACCAGACGACGATCCAGCTCTGCACGATGCCGTGAAGGCTGCCGTTGATAACGATATCTTGGTTGTCTGCGCAGCAGGCAATGAAGGCAATGGATCTGGTGCAGCAGAAGACGAAGTCGGTTACCCCGGCGCTTACCCAGAGGCTGTATGCGTAGGAGCCATTAGTTTGAACGGCACTTTCCCTGGCTTCACCAATACCAATGATCAGGTGGATCTTGTTGCGCCTGGTGACGGCATCTGGTCGACTTATACTCAGCCTAAGTATGCACAATTAAGAGGAACCTCAATGGCCTCACCACATGTGGCTGGCGCTGCCGCTCTGCTCATTAATTTTCTTGAAACCAAATATAGAAGAAAATTCACAGAACCGGAAATCTATGCTCAGCTAATCAAACGAACCGTATCACTCGCACAAGACCCGAGACTGGAAGGGTGCGGTCTACTGCAACTTAATCATCACGTCGTCGTAACTCCCGAATCTGTTCGTGTACGGAATCACGAACCTGGGCTCACGAGATAGTCTAGAGTAAAAACACAGCCACCTCTGAATCAGGCTTTTATTTAGCAGTGCTATCGTTGGGAGGGACTTCATGTTATATGCAAACATGCCTTGTGACAAGGTTGATACGTGCAGTAACGTCAGTCACTAACAATCCTTGCTTCACAGGAAACAAATCTGCCGTACCACTTTTTATTCTAACTCCATCAGTAAACGTTATTCCGTCATAATATGGCGTCAGGACCTAAAAATCGACCCAATCGACGAAATAGGGTTTCCGTGATTCGTTACAGCTCAGACCTGTGCAAATCAGAGCAAATAACATAAATAAATAACACTAGTAAGGAATGTCCACTGTTATTCATGACTTATGGGACAGTCCTTCGAATTATTTGGTCAACCAGAGATTCTGGTTGGCTTTTTTTAATAGCTATTTTATGCTGGAAGTAGCCGGGAGAACGTGACAGCCCCTGGGGACAAACCTCGTACTAAAAACAGTTCTCCCACCGCCCTTCTAGCATGTTTGATGGTTGAGGCCAGCCGTTATTTTAAAATCTACAGTACATTATCACCGTATGCTGGTGCTCTATTTACAGCAATAAGCTGAATATGAGAAAGCTTGACTTGACATAGCATTAGCTAGTTTTTCGTATGTATAAGTTTGTTGTCCTACAATTGTATAAAAATTCATCTTTATATTAGAACAAATGTTCTGTATAGTTATAAGGAACACTAGTTCTCATGTGTGCGAATGAAAGAAGCAATTATACATCGTAGTATGCTAATTACACAGAAAATAAGGTGTAATTCTATTGAAGGATTGTTATAAAAGGGATTACTTTAAATTACACAGTTGACAGTCAACATAAAAATCGGGGGTCACTTTATTTTTGATACAAGAAACCCTTTGGTAAAAGTATGGGAAGAATGGGAGAAGGACAAAACTCCTGACTTAGCTAAAGAGAGACTAAGCGGAGATCCTTTAGAAATTTATACAGAATATGAAGGGTTTGAGGGAGATATTTACACTTTCTATGAAATAGTAAAAAATACCAAAACAGAAAAAGTGTTAGTTCATGAAAAAATGCAGCTGAGGTTTCGAAATCAAGAAGAACTTGATGAGTCGCTGAAACAAATTGGTTTTTCAAAAATTAAAACATATGGTGATTGGGAATTTAAACAAGCAAATTCGGAAAATAGATCGTTTATTTTTCATTGTGTAAAATAGCAGTTAGTAAAAAAATGTCGAGAAACAAGAACATGCTCTCATTGAAAGTCGCTATATTAGCAGCTTTTTTATTCCTAAAATAACTACAGACATTGTTCATTCAAATCCATTCAATGAAATTTGTTCATATATGATGAACTGGAGTATGATGGGGGAAGGCAATGCTGATAATCACCATATAATCAATGCCAAGTATAGAGTGTAATTTTATATAGGTCTAAAGCTTTTGGACCCGGCTATACAACACCATACTTCCTTGAAGGGGGGACATCTGTTTTGGATGAGCAGTTTCTAGATTTATTGGCCGAGAAATATGATACGGAAGAAAAAATCATAACAGAGATCATCAACCTTGAAGCGATCTCCAATCTCCCAAAGGGAACCGAGCATTTTGTCAGTGATTTGCATGGGGAGTTCCACGCTTTTCAGCATGTACTAAGAAACGGTTCGGGTACCGTCAAAGAGAAAATCAAAGAATTATTCCGGGAGGTATGGACGGAACAAGAAATCAATGATTTTGCGGCGTTAGTTTATTACCCGGAAGAAAAAATACAGCTGGTTATAGGGGAACTGAGCAATAAACAGGCTTTGAACCAGTGGTATAGACTAACAATTGAACACATGCTTAAGCTTATTTCTTATGCCTCTTCCAAGTATACACGCTCAAAATTGCGTAAAGCTCTGCCGGAGCAATATGTATATATTGTAGAAGAGCTTTTATACAAGACGGATTCGACCAACAATAAGAATCCTTATTACGAGGAAATATATCGGCAAATTATATCCTTGGGCCAGGCGGACAATCTCATTATCGGACTTGCTTATACGACACAGCGCCTGGTCGTTGACCATCTTCATGTGGTTGGAGATATCTATGACCGGGGGCCGTACCCCGATAAAATTATGGATACGCTGATCAACTACCATTCTGTAGACATACAGTGGGGGAACCATGATGTCCTCTGGATCGGAGCCTACGCAGGTTCCCTGGTCTGCCTTGCGAATATTATTCGGATCTGCGCCAGATACGATAATCTGGACATCATTGAAGATGTATACGGAATCAATCTGCGCCCACTGCTAAACCTGGCGGAGAAATATTACGAGGACAATCCGTCCTTCAGACCTAAGCTACAGGCTGGCCATAATGTATCGGAGCAGGAGATTCTGCAGATCACCAAAATTCACCAAGCCATTGCCATGATTCAATTTAAACTTGAAATCCCGATTATCAAGAGACGCCCATACTTTAATATGTCTGAAAGACTTTTGCTGGAGCAGATTGATTACGACAACAATGAAATCAACATCTGCGGTAAAACATACCTGCTGGAAAACACCTGTTTCGCAACCGTAAATCCGCAGAAACCTGAACAATTGCTGGAGGAAGAACGCCAAGTGATGGAAAAGCTGTTGTTTTCCGTTCAGCATTCCGAAAAGATGGCCAGACATATGAATTTTCTCATGAAAAAGGGTAGCCTTTATTTAAACTACAACGGGAATTTGTTAATCCACGGCTGTATTCCTTTGGATGAAGAAGGAAATATGGAAGAAATGCAGATTGAAGACAAGACATATGCGGGCCGTCAATTGCTTGATGTTTTTGAAGACTATTTACGTTACGCCTTTGCGCATCCGGAAGAGACAGAAGATCTGGCGACGGATATGGTATGGTACATCTGGACAGGAGAATGCTCCTCGCTCTTTGGAAAGAGAGAAATGACCACTTTTGAACGGTATTTTATCCAAGATAAAGAAGCACATAAGGAGAGAAAGAATCCTTACTACCATTTACGTGAAAATGAAGAGATCTGTCGAAAAATCTTGCAGGAGTTTGATTTGAATCCAGATCATGGACATGTCATTAACGGGCACACGCCAGTCAAAGAAATTAGTGGAGAGAACCCTGTAAAAGCAAATGGGAAAATGATCGTGATTGACGGCGGTTTTTCCAAAGCCTATCAATCCACAACGGGCATTGCCGGATATACCTTGTTGTACAATTCCTTTGGCATGCAACTTGTCGCCCATAAGAAATTTAACTCAAAAGAAGATGTCTTATGTAACGGAACGGACGTGTTATCTCTAAAAAGATTGGTGGACAAAGAACTGGCACGGAAACTGGTGAGGGAAACCAATGTCGGGGAACAGCTGTTGCAGAAAATCTCAAATTTGAAGGATCTATTAGACTATCGCCACATGAAATGAAACGATTGCTAAAGTACACATTCGGAGCAACCGTTTGAGTGCAATTGGACGTAGACGCTCGTATTGGGCAGGGAAGTAATAATACCCTGCCTGTACGAGCCTTTCTTTTGTAGCAGTGCGATCTAACAACGTAGAGGAAATGTAAATTTGCCTTCAATTTGTGAAGAGGAGGAAGATATGGACTACATTTCACGTAAGGAAACAGTGTTTGAGACGAAACGGTTATGTAACTGTACCATAGCGGCAGGTCGTCGTCATACCGTTGCTCTTAAATCTGACGGAACAGTAATAGCTGTGGGTGATCATAAATACGGTCAATGTAAGGTAAGCGATTGGTGCCATATTGTCGCAGTCGCTGCTGGTAATGTTCATATGGCTACGAACACCGGTAATGCACATACCGTTGGTCTTAAATCTGATGGTACGGTAACTGCTATAGGTTGGAATAAGCATGACCAATGTAATGTAAGCGAATGGCGCGATATTGTAACCATTTCGGCAGGTTGGTGCCGTACGGTTGGGGTTAAATCAGATGGCACTGTGGTTGCGGTGGGGCGAAATAATGAAGGGGAATGCAACGTGAGCAGCTGGCGTGATATTGTATCGGTCACGACAGGTGACTGGCATACAGTTGGTCTAAAAATAGACGGTACGGTAACAGCGGTTGGTAACAATAAGTATAACCAATGTAGCATAAACGACTGGAGCGACATATTGGCTGTTTCGGCGGGGTATCTTCATACGGTTGGACTTAAATCGGATGGCACGGTAGTGGCTGTGGGAAGAAATAATGATGGTGAATGCAACGTAAGCAGTTGGCGCGATATTGTGGCAGTTTCAGCGGGGAGTTATCATACCGTTGGTCTTAAGTCTGACGGTACAATGGTTGCGGTGGGTTCGAATAAACATCACCAATGCGATGTACGTGGCTGGCACGATATTCGAGCTGTTTCGGCGGGGTGTGCCCATACGATTGGACTGAAATCGGATGGTACGATGGTTGCTGTGGGTGATAATCATTATGGACAATGTGATGTAAGCCGATGGAGTAGCATCCAACAATAGATAAGGGAATTTTATATCGAGAGACAAAATCATGATCCCATTGAAGTCGCTATTTTAGCGGCTTTTTTATTTTATCGGTACAAGTTTTTTCCCAAGTCCTGGACAAGAACATGGTCCGATTACCGATCAGCGTATAAATAATCGATTCTTCTCTCCATAATTCATTGATCTAACGAGAAAGACAGTCGATATAGGGTGTGGGGGTATAAAAATATGTTGACTAATATAGGGTAGGGGGGTATTGTATTGTACAAGAGCTTGATGAGACCTGAAAAACTGGCCTCGAGAGTTTAGCCCATCGTTTAGGTCAAACTAAACCAAAAAATCACCCACAAGAAGGGACGAAATAAGATGAAAAACATTGTTTTGAATGTACAAGGTATGAGCTGCCAACATTGTGTAAACTCCATCGAAGGTGCTCTGAAAGAAATTGGAGTGAGTGGCAAGGTGAACCTCAGTGATGATTCGGTTGAAGCGACGTATGATGAAAATCAAGTCTCCTTGGAGCAAATTAAAGAAGTTATTGAAGAGCAAGGCTACGAAGTAGCGTAAGTAATGGACGATGAGGGGAGTGAGTTATTGTGGCAACAGCAGAGGCTCAGACAAAACAGTCGAGTATACAAATTACAGGAATGACCTGTGCAGCATGTGCAAACAAAATCGAAAAAGGCCTCGGTAAAATGGACGGGGTCACATCAGCAAATGTTAACTTTGCTTTGGAAAAGGCAAGTGTAACGTATGATCCCACGAAAGTGGAAATGAAAGAACTTGAGGAAAAAATCAAAAAACTTGGATATGGTTCCGTATCAGAGGTTGCGCAGTTCAATCTTGAAGGTATGACCTGTGCAGCATGTGCGAACAAAATTGAAAAGGGCCTGAACAAGTTGCCCGGCGTGACTAACGCTTCAGTAAACTTCGCCATGGAAACGGCCCGAGTTGAATTTTCCCCTGGTGAAGTTTCCATCGAAGACATGAAAAACAAGGTGAAAAAACTTGGTTATACGGCGATCGTGAAGGCAGACGGTTCCAGTGGTGGTGCAAGTGACCATCGTGCGAAAGAACTGAGTAATCAAAAACGGAAATTACTGATTTCGGCGATTCTTTCCTTGCCGCTGTTGTGGACTATGGTAGGTCACTTCTCGTTCACTTCATGGATCTATGTGCCGGAATTGTTTATGAATCCGTGGTTCCAACTAATCCTGGCTACACCAGTACAATTTTATATTGGTAGACAGTTCTATGTAGGTGCGTATAAGGCTCTCCGAAACGGGAGTGCCAACATGGATGTGTTGGTATCACTTGGTACCTCTGCAGCCTACTTCTATAGTTTGTATTTAACCATTCAATGGTCAAGTATGGCTGACGGGATGCATCATGGTCCATCCCTCTATTATGAAACGAGTGCGGTCCTTATTACATTGGTTCTTATGGGTAAATTGTTTGAGTCACTTGCGAAAGGCCGAACATCAGAGGCTATTAAATCACTGATGAGTCTACAGGCGAAGACGGCATTAGTGGTTCGGGATGGCAAAGAACTTACCATTCCAGTGGATGAAGTCATTGTAGGAGATGTTGTCCTTATTCGTCCAGGAGATAAAGTACCTGTAGACGGAGAGGTGCTGGAAGGGATCTCATCTGTAGATGAATCCATGCTTACGGGCGAAAGCCTTCCAGTAGAGAAACAAGTCGGAGATGCTGTGATTGGAGCTACGATTAATAAAAACGGTATTCTTCGGATCAAAGCAACCAAAGTAGGTAAAGAAACCGCTCTTGCACAAATTATTAAGGTTGTTGAAGAAGCTCAGGGATCAAAAGCACCAATTCAGCGGGTAGCCGATGTGATCTCGGGCATATTCGTCCCGATCGTTGTAGGAATTGCAATAGTTGCTTTCGTGGTTTGGTACTTCTGGGTTACACCAGGCGATTTTGCAGGTTCGTTAGAAAAAGCAATTGCGATTCTTGTTATCGCATGTCCATGTGCACTTGGACTTGCAACCCCAACATCCATTATGGCGGGGTCTGGTCGTTCGGCTGAACTAGGGGTGTTGTTCAAAGGCGGAGAGCATCTGGAGCAGACGCATAAAATTGATGCGATCCTTCTGGATAAAACCGGTACTGTTACAAAAGGTAAACCTGAATTGACTGACGTCGTCGCTCTTGGCAATGAAAATGAATTCCTGAAACTTGTTGGAGCTGCAGAGAAAAATTCTGAGCATCCACTTGCAGAAGCCATCGTTGTAGGCATCCAGGAACGAAATATCGAACTACCAGGAACACAATCCTTTGAAGCATTTCCGGGTTTCGGAATCCAGGCAATGGTTCAAGGTAAACAACTACTCGTGGGTACACGTCGACTGATGGAAAAGTATAATATCGATGCAAAAGCAGCTTATCATTCGATGTCACGTTTGGAAGAAGCGGGGAAAACTGCGATGCTGGTTGCCATTGATGGTCAATATGCAGGTATGGTCGCTGTAGCAGACACGATTAAAGAAACTTCGAAAGCTGCAGTGAGCCGTCTGAAAGAAATGGGCATTCAGGTCATTATGATTACAGGTGACAATGAACGGACGGCAAAAGCCATCGCTGCTCAAGTAGGTATTGACCACGTTCGTGCAGAGGTCTTGCCGGAAGGAAAAGCGGAAGAAGTGAAAAAACTGCAATCTCAAGGTAAAAAAGTGGCCATGGTTGGCGATGGTATCAACGATGCACCGGCTTTGGCAACTGCAGATATTGGTATGGCGATTGGTACGGGGACAGATGTAGCGATGGAAGCGGCTGATGTAACGCTCATGCGCGGCGATCTATCCAGTATTCCTGATGCTATCTACATGAGTCGTAAGACCATGAACAACATTAAGCAAAACTTGTTCTGGGCACTTGGTTACAACACTTTAGGCATCCCTATTGCAGCTATCGGTCTGTTAGCCCCATGGGTTGCAGGCGCAGCGATGGCCTTGAGTTCGGTATCCGTCGTTCTAAACGCCCTGCGATTGCAACGCGTAAAAGTACGTCACTAGTCAAAGTACTAGAATAGGAGCGAACATAATGATGATGAGGAGTAAAAAAATCATGCTAATGTTAACCGGTGTTTTAGCTTTCGGTGTGTTGTCTGCTTGCGGAACCCCTAAAGAAAGTGCACATACAGATGGACATGGTGGTATGAATCATACTGAGAAGAATTCTGAAACTGAAGGTGCGAGTCATGATCATGCAGGGCCTCATGCTGATTCAACAGCAAGTATCCTTAAAGCCTCGTTCTCCTTTGCATCAGATGTGAAGGCCAATGAAAATTCGCATCTGACAATCCAAATCACGGACGTCGATGGTAATCCGGTTAATGAATTTGAAATGGGTCACGAAAAACGAATGCACCTTATCGTAGTGAGTAAAGATCTTTCTTACTTTAATCACATTCATCCTGATTATAAAGGCGATGGAAAGTTTGCGATTGAAACTTCATTTCCAGCCGGTGGCGAATACAAAATCCTTGCCGACTTTGTTCCAAAAGGTGGAGTGAGTACTGCACTCAGTGAATGGGTGAACGTTGGGGGACAAGAAAAAGCCCAAAAGCCTGTTCAAGCGGATTCCAACCTTGTAAAAGAAGTGGATGGTAAAAAAATCGAACTTTCATTGAGTACCAAAAAGGCCAACAACGACGTAAATCTGACCTTTAATATCATGGATGCGTCAACGAACGAAGGGATTAATAATCTTGAACAATACCTCGGTGCTGTAGGTCATGTTGTTATCCTTTCTGAGGATGCAGAGCAATATCTGCATGTTCATCCAACAGAGGAAAAGGCAACAGGTCCAAAAGCGGAATTTATGACCTCCTTCCCGCATAGCGGAATCTATAAAATCTGGGGCCAATTCCAGCATGATGGGGAAGTCTTTACAGTACCTTTTGTAGTAGATATAAAGTGAGTAGAGAGGTATGCGCATGGGAGATAAAATTAAAATAGCGATTAGTCCAGCAATCCAACTTGGTGGAAGCTTATTCACTCCGGAGCAACTAGTTAAAATTGGTGAGATTATTGGTCCAGATTCAAAAGTGGAAATGACACCCTTTAAGCAACTCTACACAGAAGTATCGATTGAACAACGAGATCAGATCACAAATGAACTTGAGGATCACGGTCTTGAAATAAACCCTGCAGGATTTGTAACCAAAAGTCTGATCGCTTGCAACTTTTGTAGAGGTGCAGAAGAAGCAGGCATGGAAACAGCCAAAAATTTAAATCAGGCCATTTCCGGTATCGATACGCCTACACCACTCAAGATTGGATATGCTGGATGCGCCTTAGGCACAAGTGAACCGTTGATTAAGGATATTGGGATCGTAAAGATGCGCGATAAGTTCAATGTTTATGTTGGTGGCGAGTCGAAGGGGCTTAAACCCTCCTTCGCCAAGCTGCTACATTCCGGATTAACGGAGGATCAGCTTATTCCTTTCGTTACCGCAATTATTGATTATTATAAGATGCATGCAAAAGGCAAAGAAAAGTTCAGCAAATTCGTTAATCGAATGACACTGGAAAACTTGAAGTCTATGACGCTTGAAAGGGGGTGAAAACAGTGAAAGAAGCAACTGTAAAAATTCAAGGTATGTCTTGCCGTTCTTGTGTATCTAAAATTGAAAGTGCAATTAGCGCTCTTGGCGCTGAAGGCCACGTTAATTTTGAACAGGGAACAGTAGAAGTTCGATTTGACGATTCTAAAGTTCAAATCGCTGAAATTGAAGAAGCGATCCGTAAAAAAGGATATAACGTCGGAGCGTAATATATATTGAAATACAAGGGAGAGTAATTGGGCATGACGGAATCCATTCATATTTATTCAATCCCAACCTGTAGCGATTGCAATTATGCTAAACGTTACTTTAAAGAGCATGAGATTCCCTATACGGATTACAATTGTGAGGAAGATGCCAAGTACGCTGAGGAAGTCTGGAAGTTGACTGGCAAACAGGTTGTTCCAACCATTGTCATTGGAGATAAGGTTTTTGTAGGCTTTGCCGAAAATCTAACTGAAATCAGTGAGTTAGTTAAGTAACTGTTATGACCCCGGTCAACTTCCGACTGGGGTTATTCTTAATAAAAAAATACCTTTGACTGATATATCGTTGTAGGAGTGGAGGGTATAATATGCTTACAAGATGCAGTAGATGGTTGCCCAACCGATTCAATCTTGGTTGATGACAAGCCGTTCTCTTAGCACGTACCATGATACTTCTTGCTCCCTTTACATAGGGTAGGGGGGGATGGTAATGTGTAATAAAGGAGTTGATCTACATGGATGATACGATACTTGAGGACGCCTCATGTGACCATACATCTTCAAACGAGCGGAAAAGCCATCATTCGGAGAGTACAAAGCGAAAATTAATTAGCCGGTTGAATCGGATTGAAGGGCAAGTGCGTGGAGTAAAAGGAATGATTGAGAAGGATACGTATTGTGATGACGTGTTGCACCAAATTGCCTCCATTCAATCCGCGTTGAATGGCGTAGGAAAGCAGCTTTTGGAACATCATATGAAGAGCTGTGTCATTGAACGCATTTCAGAAGGCGATCACAAAGTTTTGGATGAACTGATGATCACTGTAAATAAGTTAATTAAGTAAGCTAGGATAGGGGAGATATCCTCTTGTTTTATTCAGGCAAATGCCCCATCAGTACTTAAATGACCATATTGACAAATTTAACGCCTTCCACTAAGATAATCGTACAAGTAAATAATGAATATAATCAGGATTGTTACTGATCAGCAGGCAAGACCGATTAATATGCAAACATGTAGAGTATAATTACCATGTGTGCACTATTAATGGTCTTTTTTATTTGCTAAATTCTGTTAACGTTTCATTTTAAAAGGAGATTCGTATGAAAATCACGCGAATTATTAATAATAATGTCGTCTGCGCTGTAAATGAAAGACGCCAGGAGATGATGCTTCTAGGAAGTGGCATTGGTTTTCAGAAGAAAAAAGGAGACGATGTGGACACAGAGAAGATTGAGAAAGAATTTTTCCTGAAGTCCAAAAATGTAACTGGAAAATTATATGCCCTGCTCGCGCAGATTCCGATGGAGTACATCCGTGTGTCTGATAGTATTATTCAATATGCCAAGCAGTCCTTGGATAAAGAGCTGAATGAAAATATATATTTGACGCTAACAGACCATATTAACTTCGCCGTATCACGCTATAAACAGGGAATGAACTTCAACAATGCGTTATTGTCTGAAATTAAAGCATTCTACGCCAATGAGTATCGAGTGGCTTTGAAGGCTTTGGATATGATTAATCAAGAATTCAACATTACGTTGCCTGAAGATGAGGCCGGCTTTATTGCGCTTCATATCGTCAATGCAGAACTAGGATCTGAAATGGAAGATACCATGAAGATGACACAATTGATTCAAAAGGTCTTAAATATTATTCGTTATCAGTTCAAAATTCACTTTAACGAAAGCTCCCTTCACTACTCCAGACTGATCACGCATCTAAAGTTTTTTGCCTATCGTCTGTTTAACAATACGGTGATGAAAAGTAATGATAACGATTTCCTCAATATTATTAAAGAAAAATATAAGCTAGAGTACCAATGTAGTCTAAGAATTGCGCAGTTGATTCGGGTAGACTATGGGAAAGAATTAACCGAAGACGAATTGGTGTATTTAACTGTTCATATCAAAAGGGTGACTGATGAAGAAAGGGATTGACCCATCATCGCTCCATAATGACTATACTAGGATTGTTACTGGTGATGCAGGCAAGACCTAGAGTTCCATCGTGTATAGAGCATATCTATATTCGATAGAACTCTAGGTCTTTTTTTGTAGAATAATACATTGAAGGGGGAACAAAAATGAAACATGAACAAACGGCTACCGACATTCTAAAACTTGTTGGTGGTGAAAAAAACATTGAAAGTGTTACACACTGTGCTACCAGGCTGCGCTTTAACTTAAAAGACGAGTCGATTGCAAACAACGAAGCACTGAAAAACGTACAAGGAGTTGTGGGCGTTGCCAGTAGTGGAGGTCAGTATCAGGTCATTATTGGTAATGAGGTCAACAACGTCTATAAAGCCCTTGCGCAGCTAGGGAACTTTACAAGCAAGAATGATGCTCCAACTGTGAAAAAAGGAAAAGTCTCTACTGTTCTGGACACGATTTCCGGAATCTTTACACCCATCCTACCGGCGATGATCGGTTGTGCCATGATTAAGGCAGTTCTTCTTATTTTGAAAACCTTTGATCTCGTTGACCTTGACGGTCAATTTAATACGATTATGACTTTCGTCGGGGATGCGGCTTATTACTTCTTGCCAATGCTACTCGCCTGGAGTGCTGCTGTTAAACTTAAAGCTAATGTGGGTTTTGCGTTAACCATTGCGGGTATCTTGTTACATCCTAGCTTTTCGGCGTTAATGTCTGCAGGTGAGCCTGTTACGTTCTTGGGTCTGCCTGTCACACAAGCGACGTATTCTTCTTCCGTTATTCCAATTATTCTAGCCGTATGGATCCTGTCATATGTGGAACGATTTGCTGAAAAGTATTCTCCTTCCGTGATCAAATCCATTTTGAAACCTTTAGTTGTAATCCTTGTTATGGCGCCTCTAACATTAATTATTCTAGGACCATTGGGTGCAATTGCCGGTAACTATCTTGCTTCTGCTGTATCCTATGTCAATACACACGCAGGATGGTTAGTGTCTGGTATTATCGGCGGGGCATTCCCATTCCTGATTCTGACGGGGATGCACTATAGTTTGGGACCCGTTGTCCTCACTGCTTATGCACAGACAAAAACCGATGGCATTGTTGGCCCAGGTATGCTCGTACACAATATTGCTCAAGGTGCAGCTGCGCTCGCGGTCGCATTAAGAACCAAAAATAAAGCATTTAAACAAGTTGCTTACTCTACTAGCGTAACTGCGCTGTTAGGAATTAGCGAACCTGCATTGTTTGGTGTAAATCTACGGTTAAAAAAACCACTGATCGCTGTTGTCATTGGTGGTATTGTAGGCGGAATATACGTTGGCTTGTTCGGTGTAGCTCGATCTGCTCTAGGCATTGCCGGCTTGGCTACGTTACCAGCATTTATCACTGATAATCCATGGAACCTAATCCATGCAGCAATTGGTCTGGTCATTGGCTTTGTTGTTACCTTCTTGATGACGCTTATTTTAGGATTTGAAGATGTGCCTGAGGATGGAGAGGATCAACGAACACCAGCCAATTCATCTTCAACAAACCGTGTGCCTGTTGTTAGTGTTTCTGAACATGTACTCACAGCACCAATGACTGGTCGAGTTCTAGAGTTATCAACAATAAAGGACGAAGCCTTTGCAACTGGAGCTATGGGAAAAGGGATCGCCATTGAACCTACAATTGGAAAGCTTGTTTCACCAGCCGATGGTGTCATATCCGCGGTATTCCCTACCTTCCACGCAATGGGTATTAGCTCGAATAATGGCGCTGAACTCCTCGTTCATATCGGCATGAACACGGTGAAGCTGAAAGGTGAACATTTCAAGGTGCATGTACAAGAAGGTGATGAAGTAAAAGCTGGGGATTTACTTATCGAATTCGATACAGATGCAATAGCCGCCAAAGGTTATGATCTGACTACACCTATTATTGTTACGAATTCAGATGACTTTACAGATGTAATTGGTATAGATAAACCATCGATTACGATCGGGGAAAAACTAATTAAGATCATATAAGGAGGAATTTCCAATGAAGAACACAACCGTATTCCCAGACTCTTTTATGTGGGGCGGCGCAACAGCGGCGAATCAATACGAGGGTGCCTGGAACATTGATGGTAAAAAAGCAAGTACAGCAGATATGATGACGGGTGGAACGCATACTATTCCAAGACGGATCACTAAACACATTGAGGAGGGTGTAAACTATCCTTCCCATGAGGCAGTAGACTTTTACCATCATTACAAAGAAGATATCCGTCTGTTTGCAGAGATGGGCTTTCGATGCTTCAGAATGTCCATTGCTTGGTCCAGAATATTCCCCAACGGGGACGATGTAACGCCAAATGAAGCAGGACTTCAATTTTACGACAAGGTGTTCAGTGAACTGAAAAAGTATAATATTGAACCTATCGTTACGATCTCACATTACGAAGCTCCGTTTGCGCTAACTGAGAAATTCAATGCTTGGGCTTCCAGAGAAATGATCGATTGCTACGTACGGTATTGTGAGACCATTTTCACCCGTTACAAGGATGTCGTGAAGTACTGGATTACATTTAATGAGATCAATAGTTTAATTGTTCCAGCAGGAGCATATATAGCAGGGGCATTATTAGTTGATGATAGTGGGGTATTTAACAATACGGTTGTGGATAGTACGCAATTAAGATTCCAGGCTTTACATCATCAATTTATAGCAAGTGCAAAAGCAGTCAAGCTTGCTCATGAGATTAATCCGGCGTTCCAAATCGGTTGCATGATTAATTATAGTCATGGTTACGGAAGTACATGTAAACCGGAAGATATGTTGAAGGCTCTGAGAATGGATCAGATTAACAATATGCTGAGCAGCGACGTGCAAGTTAGAGGGGAATACCCTGACTTTGCCAAGAGATATTTTAATGAGAACAATATTCAGATTGAGATGGCAGAAGAGGACGTAGAAGTGCTAAAACAAGGCTGTGTTGATTTCTATAGCTTCAGCTACTACAAGTCTCATGTAGTGGGTACCCGCCCAGAAGGTGATGAGACCCAGGGGAATGTCTTTGGTGGATTCAAAAATCCTTATTTGAAGGCAAATGATTGGGGATGGCAAATCGATCCAGTTGGACTTCGTTACGTACTCAATCATGTGTACGATCGGTATAGAATCCCTGTAATGATCGTTGAAAATGGTCTGGGAGCGGTTGATGTCATCGAAGAGGATGGCTCTATCCATGATACGTACAGGATCAATTTCCTGCGAGATCATATCGAACAAATGAGAGAAGCTATCCTCGATGGCGTTAATCTTATCGGCTACACGGCTTGGGGTTGCATCGACATCGTTAGTGCCTCAACTGGCGAAATGGAGAAACGCTACGGATTCATTTATGTAGATAAGGATAACAAGGGCAGAGGTACCCTGAAAAGAAGTAAAAAGGACAGTTTCCACTGGTATAAAAAGGTGATTGAATCCAACGGGGAAAGATTGAATTAGGAAATATAATTTGCAATCGAACGAAAGATGATCCAATCTTTAAATTCTATCAAATAGACCAAGTACTTATCACTTTGTGAGACAAGTACTTGGTTTTTTGTGCATCAATAATAAAACTAAAAATTAATTATTTGGATGGCTAAAGTGGCTGACAATATCCAGTCTACAGTTCATTATGGTGTCCAAGGGTTTTCAAAAGCTAATTATAAATATTTACCTCTTGCATAAAGAACGTGTGTTCGGTCTATAATATATACAAACATACGTTCTCAAATGTACAGGAGTGATTTCAGTGTTGGCTAAGCAGCGAACTATTATGCTCATCGACATGCAGTCGTTTTATGCTTCAGTCGAAAAGGCAAAAATGCCTCAATACAAAAATAGACCATTAGCTGTTGCGGGAGACCCCGCAAGACGCTCTGGAATTATCCTTGCCGCTTGTCCACTAGCCAAGGCGAAGGGTGTGTCTACCGCGGAACCACTCTGGCAGTCTCTTCAGAAGTGCCCTGAACTGATCATTGTGAGACCACACATGCAAGAATATATCGAAGTATCCACTCAAATCATGTCCATTATTGAAGAGTTCACCGATCTGGTCGAACCGTACAGTATAGACGAATTATTCGCTGATTTTACAGGGTCTATGCATCTATTCGGTAATGATCCAGTCGATTTGGCCAAGCAAATTCAAGACAAAATCTATAATGAAACAGGCGTTTACGCGAGAGCTGGCATTGGTGAAAACAAAATCATCAGTAAATTATGCTGCGATATAATCGCTAAAAAAGCAGAGGGGGGCATTTTCCACTTAAAAAAAGAGGAGTTACACCTCCATATTGGAGATAAGCCCATCCGCGATATGTGGGGGATAGGCTCAAGAATGGAAAAACATCTGTGGAAGATGGGGATCCGAACCATTAGAGACTTGGCGAATACGCCTCTTTCCAAATTAAGAAGTAAGTGGGGCGTTAATGGAGAAGTCATCTGGCGAGTCGCAAATGGACTCGACAATTCGCCGGTAACCGTCAACACGCACAGTACACAAAAAGATATCGGAAACGGAATGACCTTGCCTAGAGATTTCACAGAGGCTTGGGAGATCGAAGTGGTTATTCTCGATATCTGCACAGAAGTATGCAGAAGAGCCCGCCAAAAGGGACTGATGGGTAGTGTCGTGTCCGTAAGTGTGTCTGGAGCGGATTTTGACCACCCCACTGGTTTTCACAGGCAGGTTAAACTGTCTGATCCTACAAACATAACCGTTGATGTATGCAAGATAGCCAAACGCATATTTCATCAACACTGGGATGGGCAACCTGTGCGCCGTGTAGGCGTATCCCTGTCTCAATTATCCAACGCGGATACATATCAACTATCTTTTTTTGATGATCAAGAACAGAAACGGGCCATTGATCAGGTGATGGACGACATTAAGGATCGATTTGGCGACATTGCCATTCTACGAGCAAGCTCCATTACGGCTGCGGGTCAAGCGATCGATCGAGCATCTAAAATTGGGGGGCATTATAAATGAGCAAAAAACTGGAGGCCAATGGATTATGGGAATCGAGCCGCATGATGCTTCCACAACATAAAGAACGGATTATACAGCATCGTACTCAAGTTCATTATCTAACGAAACCGCTGATCCATGAAGATGAGTGGGAGATTATTACACAAAATATAGATATGTCGCTCAATTATACATTGCAAGCCACCTTTGCAATATTTACTGAGTCAGGCAATCGGTATATACACGGGATCGTCACTTCAGTCAGTACCTTTGGAAAGAAAATCAAAATTGAAATGGAGAATGGATTTGAATGGGTCGATTTTGATCAATTGGTCGCTGTAAAACTTGAAGAAGGAGGCGTGTAAAGTGCGACAGACTTTCGAGGAACTTTCACTCGTAAAGAGGGTAGTGGAGCTCCCTTATCTGTTAGGTGCTCTGGAGGTAGATAAGCATAAAATATACGCTTCAAACTTCAAAATGAAATCTGTGTATGTTGACTACCTGGACGGTACCCAAAAGAAAATAGCTTTAGAAATGTACAAATCAAAGCAAAGGCTAAAGGAACATCATATAAAAATCATAGATGAAGTGAGATCTGAGCTGAGTTTAACGGTAGATTATTCGGTGAGAGGTTACATTCATAAAATGACATTATTATGGAGCAAAGTGAAAGTAGATGTAACCTTAATGCTTACTGAACATATGAACGTTGATATTACTGATTTGCTCAAATGAACATAGAAAATAAGAGTCTAACTTATGGTTGCGGCAACCAATACGAGCAGATCTTTCGGCAAACCGGGAATTACGAAAAAGATAAATAAAAAGGCAGAAAACTTTTTCCCATGATGAAACGTTGACTTCAAATTGCAATGTGTACCGAAGAACAATCCGCGATGTATATCAAGGAGAATATTCGTCATAATAAGGAAATGTTGCTGTAAGAAGGGAGGGAGGTAAGGGAAGTGAATGAACAATCTGCCACGAACACGAATGAGGAGAATATCACCAAAAGTTTGAACGAATCCTTGGGTAGAATTGAAGAAATCTTTACAAACACTCCCGACTTAATCATCCGAAAGTTAAGCATAAAACAGACCGGAGAACTAGCCGCAATAATCTATATGGAAGAATTGACAGATAAAGCGTCACTTAATCAAAATGTTCTTGCTCCGCTTCAACTAGAAACCGGAAATCCTTCTGGAGATTTCATTACAACAGTGGGTTATGTAAAACCTCACGCCAAGTGGGAAGAGCTCAGACTTTCCATTATACTCGGCTACAGCGTGTTATTTATTGAAGGAAGAAGTACTGCATACGCATTAGATACAAAAGGATTCCCGCAACGCGCTATTGAGGATCCTCAGCAGGAGCCCTCACTGAAAGGGGCTCATCAAGGATTTATAGAGACAGGTTCTCAAAATATAGCCATGATCCGTCGTTATATTGCGGACAAAGAGTTAAAGGTGAAACGGTATATTGTTGGACAGCGGGGACAAACGCCAGTATATTTGCTTTATTTGGAAGATGTGACCCAGCCGGACATCATTAAAGCGCTGGAAGAACGGATTCAATCCATTGATGTGGATGCCATCATTAACACCGGAGAATTGGCTGAATTTATTGAGGACCAACCTCTTGCGTTACTTCCCCAAATGATTACGACAGAAAGACCGGATACGGCTGCTTCTCAAATACTGCAAGGCCGTTGTGTCGTTGTAGTCGATGGGTCGCCAAGTGTTCTGGTTGCGCCAGCTACATTCATGTCTTTTTTTCAGACGGTTGATGATTACAGTTCCCGATGGTCCATTTCGTCATTCCTCAGAATATTGCGCATTTTTGCCTTTTTCATCGCTATTTTTTTGCCTGGAATTTTTATATCCGTCATTTCGTTTCATTTTGAGATTATTCCTTTGAAGCTCCTATTAACGCTTGGTGAGTCACGGGGGCAAGTTCCGTTCCCACCATTTGTAGAGGCAATTATTATGGAAATAACACTTGAGATGTTAAGGGAAGCAGGAGTTCGCCTTCCAGCTCCAGTAGGACAAACAGTAGGAATCGTCGGTGGTATTGTCATTGGACAGGCAGTTGTGGAGGCAGGGTTGATCAGCAATGTAATGGTTATCGTGGTGGCTTTTACAGCTATTTCATCTTTTATTATTCCCAATCAAGACATGATGGCAGCTGTACGCATCATGCGGTTCATGTTGATGATACTAGCTACCTGGTTCGGGTTTGTTGGACTGGTCGTGGGCATGATGAGCTTCATCGGTCGACTAATAACACTAAACTCACTCGGTACCTCCTATAGCACACCTATAGCTCCATTTAGGGCCATGGATTGGAAGGATACCATATTGCGGGTACCTTTGTGGATGATGAACAACCGCCCCGCAAGCACGAATTCACGCCAGTCAAAAAGACAGGGGAAAAGCAGAGGATGGAAGGAGAATAAATAGAACATGAAGTCATTACGCCCGGTAACGATGCTTCAATTCATTCTTATTATTTCTTCTTTCCAAATCAGTGTTGCTTTTTTGTCTATTCCAAGAGAGCTGGCGAGGCATGCGGGGACAGATGGCTGGATGGTTATTTTCTTGGGCTGGGGGCTGGCAACGTTAGCCTCCGTAGCGATCGTCAAGTTGATGAAATATAGTCCAAACAGTTCAATTCTCGAATTGATTCAGCGTTATATCGGCGTGTGGGCAGCAAAATTAGCTGCTTTAATATTTATGTCCTATTATTTGCTTCTGGCGTATGACGGTTATATGATTGCTTCACTTGTCATTAAATTATGGTTATTGCCAAGCACGTATATTTATATTCTAGTCCTGCTACTGCTCATCCCCACATTTCAGATTGCGCAGCATGGCTTTCAGGCCATCGGGCGGTACAGCGAAATAGTCACCATACTCTCCATTTGGATTCCGTTCATTTATGTGTCTACGCTAAGTCGTGCCCATTGGCTCTATTTATTGCCCATCTTTAAAGAGGGGTGGTTCCCAGTTCTTTCATCCATCCAATTTATGATCTATCCGATGCTCGGCATCGGCCTGGTTTTGTTTCTCTATCCCCAACTAGTAAACAAAGAAAAAGCATTACCTGCCATGATCATCTCCAATACGCTCACTTGCATCGTTTATTTGGGAATCACCCTGATTTGTTACGTGTACTTTAGTCCTGATGAGATCGGGGAGTATAATGACCCCGTAATTAGCATTATGAAGTCCATTGAATTTCAGTTTATTGAGCGCGTAGAAGTGGTATTTATCGCATTTTATCTGTTCGTTTTCTCTTGCATATGGATTCCCTCCATGTATCTTGTCTCGAGGTGCTCCGCGTCGCTGGTAGGAAAAGGGCAGGAAAGATACCATCTTGCAATGTGGTGTATTGTCATTGAGATTAGCTTTTTCCTCTATCGGCCCAGCTTTATCGAATCTGCCCAAGTAAACTACATACTCAATTACATTGGATTTATGATGGAGTTTGTTCTGCCTGCAGGCGTTCTTCTGTATGTAACAATCCGCAAAAAAATGGGAGGGGGGCAACGCACATGAGATGGGGCGGGAAATTCATTATCTCGGGTGTGTCCTGTATTTTATTGGTTGCGCTCGCAGGTTGTGTTAATGACAAAACCAATTTAGAAGACGCAACGGTTCCTTTGGCTCTTGGACTGGATGTCAAAGATAAAAAGCTCCATTATTATATATCTGCCCCTGTATTCAGTAAGGACATTCAAAAGAAAAGCCGTGAAGGGGGCGGAGTAGCAGAAGGTTTAAGACAGTCTAAAAATCAGCAGGATGCCCAATTTCCGGGTTCGCTTGCGGGACGTAATTATCAAGTCATCATTGTAGGGAAACAATTACTCCAATATAAGGATTGGTTTAAAGTACTTGATGTCATGTTCCGCGATCCTCGCAATACGATTACCGACCGCATCGTTGCTTTTGACGGTTCTATTGCGGATATTTTCAATTTTCAAGCCAAAGATCAACCGCCGTTACCTTTATTTATAAAAGCGATTGTCGATTCAGGAAGCAGAAGTTCAGCTACAGTAAAAACAACCGCACAGGAACTACATAGACAATTATATGATCGAGCGACGACACCTTCCATCTCCGAAATCAAGATCGAAAATAATAAAATCATGCTAAAAGGAACAACTCTGTTATCCCGAAAAGGGGAGTACAGAACTTCCTTGACCTATCAGGAGACGTCACTTCTTCACATTTTGAAAAATGAGGCTAAACCAGGGGTCAGTCTCACTTTTCCTGTTGATGATTTGCAACAAACCCTGCCATTTAACATCGACAAAGTGAGTTTTTCTTTAGGTGACATATCAGTAAAAACAAAATCCTCTCATGAAAAAGGCAGATTTCAATTCAACATTAAAGTGAAGTCGATCGTCAGCATAACTGAAAAGTTTCTTGAATTTGAGCTTTTGGGAAATTCCGAGGAAATGGCAAATAAATTAAGCAAGGAAATGAAAAAAAACATGGAGGCGCTTATTAAAAAGTGCCAAAACTATAATATCGACCCTTTCGGGTATGGTTTTTATGCCAGGGCATATCAGTATCCCTTATACAAGGAAGCACAGGCCGACTGGGGGAAAGAACTATCTCGAGCACATTTTGATGTGGAAGTTGATCTTCGAATCGGCGCCACTGGAGCAGTAGAGTAATCCGAGTATCCGGACATTAAAATCTGGGACTAGAACACTAGTTTAATGTTTCATGACAACAAAACAACCGTTCTTGAAACGGTTGTTTTGTTGTTAACACCCAATAAATACATTCTGGTTCCTATCTAATCAAAAGGTGCCTACTTTTCAAGTAGCATGAGAAATTTTAAGATAAAACGCAAGAGGAGAAGTGGGCGTAAAAGTAATTGAGGGGATGGTAGCGTCATGCCAATTGAAATCAAAGACATTGTGTCTAAGAAAATATTAAGTGAAGTAAAAGGTTATCTAGATATTGGTTTTACTCATTCACTAAATCCCTATACGGGTTGTGCATTTGCTTGCGAATACTGTTACGTCAGAGAAATGCCTATTCAAAAGTTTAAGGATATTCCTTGGGGATCGTGGGTGGATGTCAAGAAAAATGCAGCAGAAAACTATCTAAAAGAAGTCTCTCTTCTAAGACGTAAAAATAAACCCATAAGTATATTCATGTCATCAGCCACAGATCCTTATCAACCTGTAGAGCAGAAGGCAAACATTACAAGAAGCCTATTGGAAGAAATGGATAAAAACCCACCAGATTCACTTCAAATTCAAACTAGAAGCCCCCTGGTTGCCAGAGACCTTGATATACTGCTGAAATTAAAAGGAAAATGTCGAATTATGGTTTCAATGACAATCGAGACAGATCGCGAAGACGTGAAACGAATTTTTTCGCCCTATGCTCCTGGAATAGATTTACGAGTTAAAGCCTTGAAAAAGATAAATGATGCAGGGATACATACACAAGTATCTATTTCCCCTGTGCTACCTTTTTCACCTAATTTCGCTAACATGTTACAAGGCATAACTGATCGAATTTGGATTGATACGCTATTGATTGGTGATGGTCAAATGGGGATGAGATCTAAGCGGTTAGGGATGCCACAATTATTTGAGGCGAACGGTTGGGACAGATGGTACGAGAAAAGCATTCATCTGAAAGTCGAAAAATATTTTAAGGCAAGGTTTCCATCTGAAATTATTCATGTATCCAAAAACAGCGCATATCCATTTTGATTTTAAATAGCCATTCATTTAATGAGGATCTTGTCCGTTTTTTCTTCATGCAATAGAAATATTGCAGAAACTGGTGTTCGAAGATCAACTCTCTCATACGAATTAATGGAGGACGCATGAGTCCTCCATTGACTTAACTTGAAGATGTAGAGGAATTTATTCTATTTTGAAATGACCGTGGAGTAACAATTTGACATCATTCACTCTGATCAATATCGTTTGGAAGTTCATCATTGAGTTTCTGGTACCCGAGCCCCCATGTTTCCATAGAGAATATAATTGGCTTCAGTGAATTTCCTAAATCACTTAAGCTGTATTCGACTCTCGGAGGGACTTCTGCAAAAACAGTACGAATGACAATTCCATCCTCTTCCATTGAACGTAAATTTTCAGTGAGAACCTTTTGACTGATCTCCGGGATACTTTTACGAAGTTCTCCGAATCGATGAGTTCCCTTCAAAAGATCCCTCATAACCAATAACTTCCACTTGTTACCTATCAATCCAACTGTCGTTGCGACGGGACACAACGGCAACTCTTTTTTTGAAATCACTGTATTATCGCCTCCAATAGTTACTATTAGTTTCCTATATAACAAAAAGGTGCCTACTTTCAAAATCAATACATTGCTTATATTATAATTCTGTCGATGAAAAATCAAATGAAAGGAGGAGGGAGTTTGCAAGAGAGTTTATGCAACTGAGTGACTATTTTTTGAATCATATGTTAACGTTCTTGAATTCTTGGAGACAGCATTTAGAGATCAGTTTATTGGCTCTGCAACCTAAAGATAAAATACTAGTTACAAAAAGGTTCCTATGCAACATTAAGGTGCCTACTTACCAATTATCTAAAGTAGAGATAAAATTTTAATGAAGGCATATGCTCACGAAAATAGAAAGGGGTTTAAATATGACGATTACAGAAAACAAACAATTGATGTATCGTTTCACGAACTTCATTAATACGGCAAGCAAGGAACTTGCTGAAGAATTGATTGCTCCAGATGCTGTTTTTTATGTACCTATGCAAAAAGAACCAATGAATGGTCCAAGTGGTTATCTCTCCATAATTCATATGATGAGATCTGGTTTTTCCGATATACAATGGACTGTTAAGGAGCTGGTAGCAGAAGAGGATCTAGTAGCAGCTCATTTTGTCATGAAGGGCACACAAGACGGAGAGTTTCTCGGGTTTCCACCAACGAGCAAAAAAATCGAAGTAAATGCAATGAATTTTTATCGGATCTCTAATGGCCAAATTATTGAAGAGTATGGTCAACCCGATATGCTTGGCTTGCTTCAACAAATAGGGGCAATTCCAAAAGCATAATTACCTCTCATTGATCTGGGCATCGTTCCAAAAAATTAAGATTTGGAAAAATAGATTAAAGTCGAAGAGGGACTGCATTTTGCAATCCCTCTTCTTAGTGATTTTACAATTAGGAAATATAAACTACTAGTTTTAGCCTAGTTTTTGCGAACCATTGAACCACACAGATTTGATTGACAAGGTATCTGAAATATTAGTGATCGGATCACCGTTTATGAGAATAAGATCAGCACGTGCACCTTCGGTAATCCGGCCACGATCATGTAGACCAAAGCAACGGGCCGGTTTGGAAGTAGCCGACTGAAGAGCTTCGATCGGAGTGAACCCAGCCTTCACCAGCAGCTGCATTTCGTGGTGAACACTGGCCCCATGAGCAAGGCCACCAAGGTTCGGAACGGGTACCGGTGCGACATCCGTCCCTACAAGAATATCAACTCCGGCACGGTGAAGATCCATCACATTTTTAAAGCTGTTCTCCATATTGCCTTGTGGGAATGTATTGAAGCTTGAGTTCAAAATATCGATCCAATCCGGACTTAATTTTGAATGAACTCGTGGATCACTAGCCAATTCCGATGCCGGATTACCAATAATCGATGAATTTAACACCAAGCACGGTGTAACAAAAGCTCCAGAATCAGCTATGGATTTGACCAATTCGGACGTGTACTCGGGTCTGTCGATAAACAAGTGGCCCAAACCGTCGACTCCAAAATCGATGGCAGCTTTCGATGAAAGAGCCGTCAAAACGTGGGCAATGACCAACTTATCGAACTTGTGGGCTTCAGTAACGGCTGTTTTTAGAATCTCATCACTTAGAACAGGCAGGCCGGGTGCACCCATAACCGTTCCCTCTTCAATCATGATCTTAATATAGTCGGATCCATTCTCCACTTGGGTATGCACATGTTTGATCGCTTCATCAACCGTCGTCACTTGAGGTATTTCGTCGTGATCGTGAGCGTAGGCGGCTAACATTGCTTCCCGGTCTTCCTCCGATAGCTTCTCTAGTTCCTTTAATACGAATTCAGGTATTTCATCTCCATCAGGCAGCAGTTCATCTGGGTGCCCACCAGGAGCGGTAATCGCCGTACCAGCAGATCGGACGTCTGCAATGTCATCCACATTTTTTAGCTGAATTTCGCGCCCTCTTTTAGTAAAATCGCCGTTCATTTCGAGTTCTGTTGTAACACCGAATTTTAAGGCATCTCGTAATCCGCCAATTGAGGTATGGACATGTGCATCAACCAGGCCGGGTATTAATGTCGCATTTTCTCCATCGATAATTGTTGCGTCGCTTGGGATGTCTCCGCCCACTGAAATAATGGACACCCCTTTAATGACAATATGTCTGGGAGCAATAATTTGATATCCATCAAAGATTCGTACATTTGTAATCGCCGTAATTTCTTCTAACCCAGCATTCTGATTTAATTTCTCCATCATAACTCCTCCTAATGTGTTTGTAACTGAACACTTCGCAGTATAACTGTTAGATATCTAACAGTCAATAGTCTAACAATTGTTTGACAAGCCTACTGGGATCACTGTATATTTTAGCTACTTACAATTAGATTCCTAACAATTACAGAGGGGACGATGGACGGTCATGCATTCCCGAGAAGATACGCCTTATATGGATTTGTTTCAAATTATCGGGCTTAAATTAAAGAAAAGAGCGGATGAGAGTATAAAAGAGCTAGGATTAAGTTCTCAACAAGGAAAAGTAATCGATTATATTTATGAGAATCAAGATAATCATATTATTCAAAAGGATCTTGCAGATCGGTTTCATCTGCGTGGGGCAAGCGTTACAAGCATGCTTCAAGGTCTAGAGCAAAAAGGTTTCATCGAACGTAAAATCCCGGCCAATAATGAACGGCAAAAAAATATTTACGTATTACCAAAAGCGGTTGACTTGATTGAAGACTTCAATAACTCATTTCAAAAAGTGGAGGATGAAATCGTTCAAGCCCTTAATGACGAGGAGAAGCAAATCTTAAAGAAATTACTGATCAGAATTAATGAACGCATATAATAGACTGGTAGGCAGAGGTAACTGGTGGCCATAGAACACTGATGACATTGATTTCTCATCAGGAATTATTACTTACAATAGAACGGAAATCTTGGATCAAGAAGATATTTTTCAAGTCATTACTGCATCGTTTGAAAATCTTTCTATTTAAGGCGGTATATTAATGAACAAACTTGAAATTAAAATATCTAACTATAATCCCAAGTATGCTGAACATACAGTGAAAATGTGGAGAGATAGTAAGGAACGGGCAATTGGTCAGGCTGAAACCCATAGCTTCGAAAACCATCTATATTTTTTAAATCATATACTATCTAAACAGTATCAAATAGATTTAGCGTTAATTGATGAAAAAGTAGTTGGAATGATTGCCTATAGTGAAACTGAGATAAGCCAACTTTATATTCATATTGATTATCAAGGGAATGGAATAGGGCGAACCTTGCTTAATAAAGCAAAAGCACAAGCAAATGGAAAATTAACTTTATATACATTTGAAGTGAATAAAAATGCCCAAAGATTTTATGAGAATAATGGATTTGAAATTACTGGTAGAGGACAAGAAAATGAAGAGAATTTACCTGATATACGATATGAATTGAAGTTGTAAAAATCGAATATAAAGTTACATTCAAAAAAGTGAACAGTCTGCAGGTTAGCAGGATGCTTGACCACCCAACCATTTTCACAGGAACTGTAATCCCATGTATTTGTCTTGACAGTAATTGAGTCTGACTCGTAATATTTGAAGTGGAGATATAGGAAAGGGGACTCGTCGGACAATGTGGACTTCCTTGTAATGGTTATCTAAACTGGATCGCACGACTTGGTGTTTTGGTTATAACCACACGCCTGGTTTGTGATGCCGATCCGCAATCATTCAAGGGACGCGAGGAACCGTTTGAATCAAACCCGGGCGCGGATACTTGATGTATCCGCTTTTTGTTATACCTAGGATAATTCCATCTCCAATGAAAAATGGTTTTCTCCCTCCCTTATTAAACGGAGGTAATAAAATGACCAAACTATACGGAAAAACCGCTATTGTGACAGGCACAAGCCGCCCCGGAGGTATTGGAACCGCTGTCTGCCGCACGTTGGCACAAGAAGGCGCTAATGTGTTCTATACCCATCTGTACGATTACGATAAAACAGAGAATCCGGGGGATGCTGACAAAAACTGGCCGGATCTCTTTGCCGAAGAACTTCGCTCCTATGGCGTTAAGGCAGCGCATATGGAGGTCGATCTTACCGATCCCAATTCTCCAGCGCAACTGCTTGATGCATGCCGATCGGCTCTCGGGCTGCCGACCATTCTCGTCAACAACGCTACCTACAGTGTAGCAGCTGATTTCCGTCAATTAAATGCATCATTGATCGATGCGCACTGTGCAATGAACATTCGAGGTACATTCATGCTATCGGCCGAATTTGCGCGTATGCTGGAGGTTGAACTGGCCGTCCATCAGGACCTTTGCGGCGGCCGGATCATCAACCTCACGTCCGGTCAAGGTAAGGGGCCGATGCCTGGCAATCTCGCTTATGCCGCAACAAAAGGCGCTGTCTCCACCTTTACCGAATGTCTATCTGCTGAACTGGCTCCGTTTCACATTACTGTGAATGCGGTTGATCCCGGTCCTACCGATACGGGTTGGATGTCGGAAGAAGTGAAAAAATCTTTGCTACCGGGATTTCCGATGGGCAGGATCGGTCTTCCTGAAGATGTATCCCGTCTGATTGCTTTTCTCGCAAGCGACGATTCTCAATGGATCACCGGACAAATCATTCATTCTAGAGGTGGTTTCTAATTTCCATAAAACCAAAGGAGGCCGCCGATCAACAGGATCGGCGGCTTTATTCGACTACCGGGTGGAAACTACGCTTTGTGAAGAAGATGATGCAACGGTGGCGAAAGAAGCTTTACGTCAATACCCAATCAATTGGGTAAAACTTGTCGTCTCCGCCTTTTTAACGTCTTCGAAACGCTCCAGCGCGCGCCAGAGCATAGAAAATCAAGAGAGCAATGATTGACCCGACGATCGCGGGTATGATATGAAATCCACCCACCACAGGCCCCCTCGGTCCCAACAGTTCATACCCTAACCACGATCCAACAAAGCCAGCAATGATATTTCCAAGTACGCCTCCCGGCACGTCCCGTCCAATCAGATTTCCACTTAACCAGCCAATTAGCCCACCGACAATAAGTATCCAGATTAAATACACGAATTGGTCTCCCTTCCATTGATTTATTACAAGTTATGTTTCGTTAGGGGGAATGTTGCGGATCATCTGCGAATCGTCCACTAAACCATTTCCATTTTAATCCAAGGGTAGTAAAATCGGTTGTACCACCACTAGTATGAATGCTGGTGCAGATGGGGATGGAGATGGCCAGTATAGAAAGGAGGCGCTCAGGTGTTTATGTTTCGAAGTCCTTTTATTTTAGCCTTGTTGATGATGAGTCTGATGTCAGGCTTGTCTGCTTGTTCTGAGTCAGAGCAATCGGAAGATAAGGGTGCTTCGACAAAGGCTGACTTCACGGAGCAGATACAGAGCCTTAATCTGAATCTGGAAGAACCGTCATGGAAGCTGGATACCACCCCCGTGAATCTAACGTGGTTCGTTGGAGCCGAATGGTACGGGCACACTTGGGGTGAGAGCCTGACTTCCAAATATGTCACCCAAAAAACAGGGGTCAATATCGAATTTGAAGTATCAACTGGTGAACCAAGCGAGATGTTATCACGAATGTTGACGACCGGTAGTCTGCCGGATCTGATAACCATCGGCTCCTGGGAGAGTGCGGTTAACAAACTTCGGGAGAGTAATCTCGTCTATGCCCTGGATGAGCTAGCCGACCAGTATGATCCTTACTTTTACAAGGTAGCAGGTGATGGTGCTCTACAATGGTATCGGCAGGAAGACGGCCATACCTATATCATTCCCAATGATGCGTACAGTCCCGAACAGATGCGTTCAACCGGCTTGACGGGAGCGAACCAAACCTTTCTCGTACGTAAAGATCTGTATGAGTCGATGGACAAACCGGACCTTACCACACCAAAAGGTTTTTTAAATGCATTGCAACTGCTGAAGAATCAATATTCTGTTTATAAAGGTCAGCTGATCAGTCCGTTTTGGGCACAGGGGAATGCATCCTATGGGTTGACCGAATATTTGCAAAATCTGCTTGCGATCCCCCATGAACAGAACGGTAAAGTATACGACCGAATGACAGATCCCGATTATATGGAGTGGCTGAAAACATTTCGTACCGCTTACGAGCAGGGCCTGATTAATGTTGATTTTCTGGTCGACTCCAGTGCGCAGGTGCAGGAAAAAACCAACCATGCCCAATATTTTATGATGATTCGGGAATGGACAGACATATCGGACCTCAATTCGAAATTGGAAGTCCTTACGAATCAGAGTTCATACTATATCGCTGTAGATGGACCCCGGAGCAGCAGGGGGGAATCCGCCAAACTGTTTCCCGGCAGCATGGATGGCTGGATGGTTACGATGATTAGCAGATCCACGGAAAACCCTGAACGGGCCATTCGATTTTTGACCTATCTGGCCAGCGAAGAAGGCCAAAGGGATTTATTTTTGGGCAAAGAAGGTGAAACCTGGGAGATGAAGAACGGCAAACCGCAGTTGACAGCGGCAATGGTTCAGTTGCATGACACGGATAGGGAGCGGCTGGAAAAGGAATATGGCATTATGGATACCTACTGGATGCTGCGAAACCCTGCTTTCGTTAACAAGTGGAGACCAGAGAATGCCCCATCCATTAAGCAAATGGAGGAGTTCGCCAACCAACAGGCCGACCTGGACAGCGGCATCTATAAGGGACTAGATCCTATAGGGGATTCCGATATAGCGTTAGCCTGGTCACGTATTTCTCAGAATTGGGAAGAAGTACTGCCAGAACTGATTACAGCGAAGGATGAAGCTGCCTTTGACAAAATTTTTGAGAATTTTCTGATACGTCGTGTGAACTACGGCTTTAACCAGGTGATGGAATATCGCCAAGCTGAACTGGAACTGCGGAAAGCCAAGATAGCCAGATAACCATTCCTACTACATTGTTAATTATCAGCTAACTAGTAATATATGGTATAACAAAGGTGGTGAATACATTAGAATGAAATACCTACTAACGAGATTGAGGAAGCTATATCGCAATGCCCGTATATCCCAAAAGCTGTTTCTGGCATTTAGCCTGATGATTGCCATACCTGTTATTTTGATATCCTTTGTGTATATCCGCATGCAAGAAACCCAGCTATATAAGGATGCTATGGCAACGGGCAACAGCCACGTTTCATGGCTGAATGAACAATTGCGCAGACGAATGGACATGATTGAGAACGCTTCCAATACAGCCCTTACTCAAAAGTCATTTGTGGATTTTATTCATTCCAATATGCTTGTGGATGGACTGCGTCTGGTGAAGTTTAAGCAGAACCAGTTTGAGCAAATGCTTAATATCATTCAAAGCAATGCGATGATCAGTGAGCTTAGCTTTTACGTTGATAACCCAAACTTGTATGAAATCTGGCCTGAAATCTATCATTATAAGAAATTTTGGCCGCAGGATTATTGGATAAAGCTACGGGACGAAGGTGGTGCGGCTTACCGTTTATTTTCTTTTAGGGATGGTGAACACACTTTATCCTACTATCGTCTGGTTCGCCTTCAAGGGCAGGAACAAAAGCGCCCTAGTATTATGGAAGTGCGAGTCCCGCACAGCATGTTTTTCAGCGACCTGCTCCAGGAGAGCAAGGGGGACTTCTTTTCGGTATTGATGAACGCAAGTGATCCTCCCCAGTATGTTTACAATCCCCAGCATGAGTTTTCTGAGAAGTACGGGCAGGGGATGGAGGAGATCCTTGGCAGTATTTATCACCAGCTGGATATAGTGCCGCAGGAAAACCCACTTCTGGTTAAGGTGGGTGGTCAGAGCTTCTATGCATTGTATCGATACATCGCTCCGTTGAACACTTATGTGGTCGAGATTGCTTCCCATCAGGCATTGATGAAGGGGCCGCGCAGTTGGTATGCATTTGTGGTAACGATTACATTATGTGTATTGCTGCTGATTATGCTACTCGTATCCCAAACGACGCGGCGTATTTTCCGGCGGTTGGACAGCGTACTGGTATCCATGCGTCAGGTACGGAAAGGCGAGCTGGATGCAATGATTGATACAGGCCTTGATGAGAACGAAAGAGGGGATGAAATCGATGAGGTGGCGGTGAATTACAATAAAATGTTACATGAGGTCAAACGTCTAATGACACAGGTCGTGGATAAACAGTTAATTGCCAAAAACGCACAGTTGCATTCCCTGCATTCGCAGATTAATTCTCATTTTTTATATAACGCCCTGGAATCGATCCGTATGGTGGCAGAGGTACAGAGGCAGCCTGCTATAGCCAATTCATTGGTGTCGTTGGGCTCCCAGCTACGTTACAGCATGCAGTGGCGCAGCGATACTGTTGCTTTTCGTGAGGAGCTTGCCAATATCCAAAATTATATTGAATTTATCAACTTTATGGAAGGCGGCAGTATCGTTATGACGGCGGATCTTCCTCAGGAGATACTTCGCTACGCCATTCCCAAGATGTGTATGCAGCCTATCGTTGAAAATGTAGTTCATCACGGGGCACCTTCAGGCGGCAGGGTAACTATAGAGATTACCTTTTCTGTGGAGAATGACGGTCTGCTTTTCATTAACATAAGAGATGACGGAAAGGGGTTAGAGCCTGAGATGTTACACCGTCTTCAGGCATTACTGAGGAGCGAATCGGATACACCGATGGTTACAAGCAGGAGCGGACTTGGTTTGGAAAACGTGAATAAGCGATTGCAGCTTCATTATGGCAAGAATTGCGGTCTTTGGATTGATAGTGTGCAAGGTGCATATACCTGCGTAACGATACGCTTGCCTTGGGAAAATGTAAATCTTGGAGGGTGGTAGAGCATGATTAATATCCTGATTGTGGACGATCAAAAACACATTCGAGACGGCCTGCAGGCCATGCTGCATCAATTTCCTCTGGAGCTGAACAACATATACTGTGCCTCGAGCGGGATTGAGGCGCTGTCCCTATTGCGGCAGCATTGCATTCACATCGTTATTACCGATATTATGATGCCGGATATGGATGGGTTGACTCTCATGGCTCAAACCAAAGAGGAATACATGGATGTGGAATACCTCATTATCAGCGGTTATAGTGATTTTACATATGTCCAAAAAGCGATCGGGCTTGGGGCAAGGGGTTACTTGCTCAAACCTTTGAAGCGAGAGGATCTGCAACATTCCCTGGAGCATGTATGGCAAGAGATCCAGACACGGCAGGCACTTACGCATAATATGCAGCTTGTATCCCGTCTCGCCCAAGAGACCGATCGTAAAGAATTAAGAATGTTTATGCAGGGTGCATTAAGTGATGACGCATGGATTCTTCAGATTGAGGAACAAAATGATGCGTTATGGCGTAATTATCGTCTAGCCCTGCTGCGGGAAGAAGTTTGCATGAACCAGCCCGGAGCCAGCAACGCTCATAGTATGGAAGCCATTGCTTATCGTGTGTTTGGCAGACAAGGTTGTATTTGCCTGCAACATCGCCCATACCTGATCCTTGCGGTGGATGCGTCCATAGATCCAAGTGTTTTGCCTGCAGCGCTCAAGGAAGGAAAGATCAATGTCATAACAGCCATGACTAACCCGATTCAGGGGTTAAAGGAACTACCAGACAGCTATTCCCAAGTGCTTGAGCTCTATCGCCACAGTTATCTGTTTCCTGATCAGTACAGTATCTTCCCAGCACATATTGAGCATATGGAACAGCAGTGGCAACTTCCCTATGAAGACTTATATGAACTGTTCCAGTCGGTTGGAACAGATAACAGCGGAACAATTACTCAGGGTATTTCTGCAATATTTCACAAAAAGGTGCTGCAACGTTATCCTATTCGCTATACCCAACAGCTCTGCGCCGCCACCGTTCAGATGATGGAGGAATACGAACGAGTTATCCACCCTTATATGGGGGAAGAAGTGCTGGACCTTGAATCATTGCGTAATCTCTTTGATTATCAAGGGATGCGTGAGTATATACAAGCACTGCAACAGCAGCTGCTTCGGTTGAATCAGTTATATTATGACTATAAGTGCAGCTATCGCCATTCGCAGGATCTAAATGAAGCCATTCGTTTTATACACGAGAGTTACCACAAACCGCTGGACCTCGCGATGGTATCCAATCATGTATCGCTTAATTATGCTTATTTTTCAAATCTGTTTAAGAAGAATATTGGTAAAGGTTTTGCTGAATACCTACGAGATGTGCGTCTGGATAAAGCGCGGCGGCTTCTCGCCGAAACCGATCATAAAATTGTGGAGGTGGCTGCTATGGTTGGCTATGAAAGCTATAAAAGCTTTACACGCGCGTTCCGACTTGTGATGCAGATCCAACCCACAGAGTACCGACAGATGATGCGGCAGAAGGCAGATTGAATCAAAAGCCAAAAAAATGGGATACCACAAAAACAATTGTACCTTTTCAGCGAATTAATCTATTCGATAGAATAAAGATACCCCTTCATGTAAGCGATTTCCTTAATGCGCATGGATTGGGAGAAGCTAATATTTTATTAAAGGAGGACTATCATGAAACCATCTCACTTTGCGGCGAAACGGTTTATGAAAAAGGTACTCGGTATGTTCCTTGTGGTTGTGATGCTGGCTAGTATTGGCATACTGCCACCTTCAAAGGTTCAGGCAGCGGGAACTACCGTAACCTCAATGGAGTACTTCTCACCAGTAGACGGGCCTGTTATTTCAAAATCGGGGGTTGGCAAGGCCAGCTACGGATTTGTTATGCCTAAGTTCAATGGAGGCTCCGCGACATGGAATGATGTTTACAGTGATGTAGGCGTTAATGTAAAAGTGGGCAACAACTGGGTTGATATCGACCAGGCAGGCGGTTATATCTATAACCAAAACTGGGGGCACTGGAGCGATGGCGGCTTCAATGGTTATTGGTTCACCCTCTCCGCAACAACGGAGATCCAACTGTACTCCAAAGCGAATGGTGTTAAACTGGAGTATCAACTTGTATTCCAAAACATCAACAAAACAACTATCACAGCGATGAATGCGACACAAGGTCCACAAATCACAGCAAGTTTCACAGGCGGTGCAGGCTTTACATATCCAACGTTCAACAATAATCCTGCGGTCACTTATGAAGCTGTTGCGGATGATTTGAAGGTGTATGTCAAACCTGTAAACAGCAACACTTGGATTGATATTGACAATAACGCAGCCAGCGGCTGGATCTACGATCACAATTTTGGCCATTTCACTGATGGCGGAGGTGGGTACTGGTTTAACGTAACGGAGTCGATCAATGTCAAATTAGAATCAAAGACTTCTTCGACTAATCTTGTTTATACCATTACGTTTAATGAACCTACAAGAAATTCATATGTCATTACGCCATACGAAGGAACAACCTTCACAGCAGATGCGAATGGTTCCATTGGGGTTCCGCTTCCCAAAATTGATGGGGGCGCGCCAATCGCCAAGGAACTAGGCAACTTCGTATACCAGATTAACATCAATGGGCAATGGGTGGATTTGAGTAACTCCAGCCAGAGCAAATTTGCATACTCCGGTAATGGGTATAACAATATGTCCGATGCCAATCAGTGGGGTTACTGGTCCGATTATATCTATGGTCTTTGGTTCCAGCCAATCCAAGAAAATATGCAGATCCGTATCGGATATCCGCTGAACGGACAGGCGGGTGGAAATATTGGCAACAACTTCGTCAACTATACCTTCATCGGCAATCCAAATGCCCCGCGTCCGGATGTATCTGATCAAGAGGATATCTCGATCGGAACGCCAACCGACCCGGCAATCGCGGGCATGAACCTCATTTGGCAGGATGAATTCAACGGAACTACGCTGGATACAAGTAAATGGAACTATGAAACAGGATATTATCTTAACAACGATCCCGGTACTTGGGGATGGGGAAATGCAGAACTGCAGCACTACACAAACAGCACCCAAAATGTATATGTACAGGATGGAAAGCTGAATATCAAAGCCATGAACGACAGCAAATCTTTCCCCCAAGACCCGAATCGGTATGCACAGTATTCTTCGGGAAAGATTAACACCAAGGATAAACTGTCCTTGAAATACGGCAGAGTCGATTTTCGTGCCAAGCTTCCTACAGGTGATGGTGTATGGCCAGCACTGTGGATGCTTCCAAAAGATTCGGTATACGGCACTTGGGCTGCATCAGGAGAAATTGATGTTATGGAAGCGAGAGGCCGTCTGCCTGGATCAGTAAGCGGTACTATACACTTTGGTGGACAATGGCCCGGGAACCAGTATTCGGGCGGCGATTATCACTTCCCGGCGGGGCAAACTTTTGCCAATGATTATCATGTATACTCGGTAGTCTGGGAAGAGGACAACATTAAATGGTATGTAGACGGCAAGTTTTACTATAAAGTCACTAACGAGCAGTGGTATTCCGCAACTGCACCGAATAATCCCAATGCACCTTTTGATGAGCCGTTCTACCTCATTATGAACTTGGCAATCGGTGGAAACTTTGACGGCGGCCGTACCCCGAACGCCTCCGATATCCCGGCGACGATGCAAGTGGATTATGTACGCGTGTATAAAGAACAGTAATAAGAACAGTAATTTGCGATTTCGGATACAGCGAATGAAGATCAGATGGAACAGATGCTGGGCAAACCGGACCTGAAATCTCATACTCTAAAATAGGCTTACGACCGATTCCCAATATTTCTACCTGGGAATCGGTCGTTTAAATTTAGACTTGATACTGTAGTTCATCGGCTGCAACTCTTGTCGAAGGACAACATCATTAGGAGGAAATATGAATCAGAAAGAATTTGAATCAGTCATCAATCTCCCTGCAAATATTCGTTATGAATACTTCATCAAAAAAGTAGTGGATTCAGAAGAAGTGTGGGGGCTTTATGAGAATGGTTGGTCAGTTACTGAAGATGATAAAGGTAATAAATTACTTCCATTTTGGCCTAAGAAAGAATTCGCGGAATACTGTGCAACTGATGGTTGGGAAATTTACTCAAGTAAAAGTATGGATTTGTACGAGTTCATAGACGATTTTCTACCCAATTTAAAAAAAGAGGGTTTTAAACCTTCAATATTCTTAAATAATGCTGATTCTGCTGTATTAGAAGTCGATATACTAATTGAGGATTTAAAGACAGAACTTGAAAAATACTAACTTAAAACCTCAACGAAGGAGTTTGGAAAACCGTGAAAAATAAGAGACGTAAACGAATAAAATTGGGTGATATCTACGCTATACCTCTGCCTAACGGTAAGTTTGCCTTTGGGAGAAGGCTTAAAGATGCCAGCATTGCAATCTATAATGTGATAAGTGACACGATAGAAGAGATACCTCAAGAAGAGGAATACCAATTTATCGTGGGTGTATATGATGATGTACTGAAATCAGGTGATTGGCCGGTCGTTGAGAATCGTCCGTTCCCGAATGAAGAAGAGGCGTGGCCCCCACCTGCCTGTATCATTGATAGGATATCAGGAGGGTATGAAATATATCATTTGGGAGAGATTAGACCTTCTACTCGCGAAGAATGTGAAGGGTTAGAGATGGCGGCTGCTTGGGGAGCCCATCATATTGTTGATAGAATAATGGGAGATGATAAGTGGCACCGAGACCCGAATAAATAGTGTACGAGTATACCATCTATGGTTCCAGAGATCAGGTGTAGCAGTTTGAACCGCTTTTTCACTTTCCAATACAAACATTAAGTCACGGCCTACATACGTTTCTATAGGGGTAACACCAAGCGCTTCAACCATTTGCTCTGTTTAAGTAAACTCTTCTGGCATCTTATATAATCAAAAATCAACCGAGCCAAGCCCTCCTTTTACAAAGAGGGGCTTAGCTTGTTTTGCATTCAGAGGTAAGTAAAAATGCAAAGTGAACTATGCTAAAAATGAAAAGTAAACATTGCAAGGACGTGATCACTTGAAGACAAGAATTGCAGAACTGCGTAAGCAACATAAGCTGTCACAGGAAGAGCTGGGACGAATTGTTGGTGTTACCCGGCAAACCATTACCTCTCTTGAAAGGGGAAAATACACGGCTTCCCTTATTCTTGCTTACAAAATTGCCAATTTTTTTGGACTCGCCATTGAAGATGTTTTTGATTTCAGCGAAGTGGAGGAAATGTAAATGGACAAGTACAAGATTAAAATAAAAACTCGCAAAAACGTACTGTCACTGGTAGCCGCTGCTACCCTATTGATCTATGTAGGACTTATATTTTACCGAGGTGGACTACCCGATTTACCTAGTTTTATAAAGGGATTTCACACAGGCGCTTTTATCGGGGTTGAAGTGGCCGTCGCTTTTTTCCTAGTCAGGTATATAAAAGCCAGTAATAATGAAGCCGAGCTGAAGAAGCAGTATATTGAGGAGAATGACGAGCGGAGTGTAATGATACTCCAGAGAGCCGGCACACTCAGCACAGCAATCATTCTCATTGGTATGGGCATTGCCTCCGTGATCGCCGGTTTCTTTAATCCCTTGATATTCTATACCTTACTAACTTGCTTATTATTTGTTTTAATCGTATTTTTTGCACTGTGGATGTTTTATGCGAGAAAAATTTAAGGTTTAGATCAAAGCAGTGGAGAGAGGTGAATGTTTACCGGATATCGATTTACGGACAGGTTATTTTCGGTATGTGGTATTATTTGTTTGATGGAGTAAACTAAAGCTTGAGACAAACATCAGTCAGTGTTTTCCAAAAAAAAGGTAAGCATAACGATCAAAGTTTTAAAAGGGAGTGAACTATATTAATATACAGCATCCCTATTTACGACAAATTCAGCTTAAGCGGCAACAAGTACCCACCTATAATCGTTACCCCTTTGATTTGGCAGTCATTCGAAACCTAAATACTCTTGATTTCCACCCCAAGGTAACCTATATCGTAGGTGAAAATGGAATGGGCAAATCAACACTGATGGAGTCCATTGCTGTCGCATGGGGATTTAACCCGGAGGGTGGGACGATCAACTTTTCCTTCTCAACCCAGGCTACTCACTCGAACTTATATGAATATATACAATTGATTAAAGGTCCGCGACGCCCGAGGGATGGCTTCTTTTTCCGGGCAGAAAGTTATTATAATTTAGCCACAACGATCGATGAGTTGGACAGTCAGCCTTCATTCGGTCGCCCTATTCGCCCTATTAAAGATTCGTACGGTGGCAAGTCCTTGCATGAGCAATCGCACGGAGAGTCGTTCTTTTCCACTTTCATTCATCGGTTCGGAGAGAATGGATTATATATACTGGATGAGCCTGAGGCTGCACTGTCTCCCCTTCGCCAAATGGCGATGCTGACACGAATCCATGAACTTGTTTTGCAAAACTCTCAATTTATAATTGCGACCCATTCCCCAATCCTTATGGCATATCCAGATTCGATTATTTACAATCTAAAGCCAGATGGTATCGAAGTCCAAGTATTGGAAGAAACCGACCATTATATGATTATGAAAGAGTTTGTGAATAACAAGGATAGGATGCTCAGAGAGTTATTCGAGTAAGCTAAAGATTAATTCCACTGCTATCCTATAGAATCTAAAAGCTTAAGAGAGATCGTTACAAAGAAAGCGATCTATTGTCGAGATTAAGCTAACGAGAAACGTTAGCTTAATCAAACTTAATAAGGCATCAAATTGATCATCTGCTGATTTCAACTAGCGGACTGACAACAGGGATCGTTGCAGAAATGCTAACGATCCTTTTTTGTATAGTTTACGTATGAGTATTTAAATCACGAAAAAGGGCTCCTCCGTAGACTAGGACGCCCCAAGTGCAGGTCAGCGATCACGTACCTGGATATAAAGGGAAAACAGTGGGTGTTGCCCGGCAAAGTGACGTTTTTATTTTTCACAGTCCGATCGATAATTTTGGTGATGCTGAGTAGCTTACATGCTGTAAGCTTAGTAGAAGTGACTTTGTAGAACCATTCAAACGCTCTACACAGAGAAACAACGGATCGAACAGGAAGAACGGTACAACTATATTGGACTTTTATGGAAAAATAAGGTATATAAAGCCACTGCTTCTATATATTTTAAAACAGAAGATTCTATTTTCTGGCATGGGTGCTTGTAGGGGGGAATGCATGTTTCATTATTTTCTGAAGATAAGCAGAAACATTGTTAGGATTGCAACTGTGAAGCATTCGTCCTAAATCGAGGAAGTATAAATATACTACTCACTATTTTCATCATCTAATCGCCGACGAAATATCAAAGCAGAAACAGCAAATATAATAAAAGATAATGTTGAAGCAGCAGTAACCATCTTCAACACACTTCCTATTGGGGGGTTAAACAACAGAGCAATTGAGACGATTAAAACAGCACCTGTTAAACCCATTCCCAAAATCGAGATCGCTAAAATCTTGTTCATCAAATCACCTCACAGGTTGAAATAGAGTTTCTCATTGCATAATAATAGTTTAATACATGATGAATTAGTATAGAATGTAACAAAAAGTATAGCAAAGATTTAGTAGCGATTGCTTCCGGGAATGGGGGAAGCAATCGCTATGTTTTTTTTGCGGATATTTTTATTTTTTTGTCCGCCACATGTGTACAAAAAAATAAAAAGATGATACATTAAAATCAATCTAACCCTTTTTATAACAGGTTTTTCCCGGAGAATTATGTGTCTCCTGTACGAGGACATTCGTATATCGAGGAGGGAATGGAATGTCAAGTCAAGCATTGGACCAATTTTTAAGTTCGAACATCGAAGATCTAAAGACTAAAGGTCTATATAACGTCATCGATACGCTGCAGGGTGCAAATGGTCCTGTTATTCGTATCGACGGAAAGTCCTTAATCAATTTGTCTTCCAATAACTATTTGGGACTGGCAACAGATCACCGCCTGATTGATGCTTCAGTTAAGGCGTCGCAGACATACGGGGCAGGCGCAGGGGCTGTGAGAACAATTAATGGTACGATGGATCTTCATATTGAGCTTGAAGAAAAACTGGCCCGTTTCAAAAAAACGGAAGCCGTTATCGTGTATCAATCGGGATTTAACTGCAATATGGCTGCTATATCCGCGGTAATGGACCAGCATGATGCGATTTTATCAGATGAGCTGAACCACGCTTCGATTATTGATGGCTGCCGCCTGTCGAGAGCCAAGGTGATTCGCTTTAAGCATTCGGATATGAATGATTTAAGACAGCAGGCGAAAGATGCCAAGGAATCCGGTCAGTACCATAAAATTATGGTCATCACCGACGGGGTTTTCTCCATGGATGGTGATATAGCAAAGCTGCCTGAAATCGTGAAAATAGCAGAAGAATTCGATCTGATTACTTATGTGGATGATGCCCACGGTTCGGGCGTTCTCGGAGCAGGTGCGGGAACCGTGAAGCATTTTGGATTGTCCGACCACATTGACTTTCAAATTGGTACTCTTTCCAAGGCGATCGGCGTTGTCGGCGGTTATGTGGCGGGTAAAAAACAACTGATCGAATGGTTGAAGCTGAGAAGCCGTCCGTTTCTGTTCTCGACATCGCTACCTCCGGCTGCAATCGCTTCTTGCAGCGCTTCTGTCGACATTTTGATGAATGACAAAGAGCTGATCGAGAAGCTGTGGGAGAACGGCAATGATTTGAAAAATGGCTTGAGCCGGCTTGGATATGATGTAGGCCAAAGCGAAACGCCGATCACACCTTGTATCATTGGCGATGAAGTAACCACCCAAAAATTCAGCAAACGGCTTTATGAAGAAGGCGTTTACGCCAAGGCAATCCTGTTTCCGACGGTTCCGAAAGGAACCGGAAGAATACGCAACATGCCGACAGCTGCCCATACCAAGGAGATGCTCGACCAGGTGATCTCCGTTTATGAGAAAGTTGGCAAGGAAATGAAGCTGATTTAGCTCATTCGCGGGAGTACATTTCGGGAGGAATGTCTTATGAACAAGATTTTGGTGACCGGAGCACTGGGCCAAATCGGTTCTGAGTTAGTTGTTAAATTACGTGAAATTTATGGTGCGGATCACGTCATTGCTACGGATCTCAGGTCATCAGCCCACGAAATTACCCGATCGGGGCCATTCGAGCTGCTGGACGTGACGAATGATAAGGCGATGTTCGAAATCGCCAAGCGGTACGAAGTTGATACCGTCATCCATTTGGCTGCGCTGCTGTCGGCTACCGCAGAGGAGAAACCGCTGCTTGCCTGGAATTTGAATATGGGCGGATTGATGAATGCACTTGAAATATCCAGGGAGCTCGGCTGCCAATTTTTCACTCCAAGCTCCATAGGATCTTTTGGCCCTTTGACTCCGAAAGACAATACCCCTCAGGATACGATTCAGAGGCCCAATACGATGTACGGCGTGAACAAAGTGTCCGGCGAACTGCTTTGTGATTATTATTTTCACAAATACGGTCTGGATACTAGGGGGCTGCGATTCCCGGGTTTGATATCTTATATGACGCCTCCCGGCGGAGGAACGACGGATTACGCCGTGGAAATTTATTACGCAGCCGTGACGGCTGGCCGGTATACATCTTATATCGCCAAGGACTCAAACATGGACATGATGTATATGCCGGATGCCCTGAACGCAATCATCGATTTGATGGAAGCGGATTCTTCCCGGTTGATACACCGAAATTCATTTAATGTCACCGCAATGAGCGTGGATCCGGAGGCGATCGCTGCAGCGATTCGGGATGAGCTTCCCGGCTTTATCCTCGATTATGACGTTGATCCGAAGAGACAGGCGATTGCCGATAGCTGGCCGCATTCCATTGATGCAACGGCAGCGAAAACAGAATGGGGATTTCATGCTCGCTACGACTTGAAGGCCATGACGAAGGATATGCTTTCACATCTAAGCGAGAGACAAATGCTTCGCAAGGCTTAAAGTTATTATGAATTCGATCGAAGAGTGACATCGCTAAAAAAAGCAAGAAAGGGGAATTTATAAAAAAACTGTCGAGGGACAAGAACATTGTGTCATTACGGATTAGGTATCTATCTAAATAGCATCATGATGAAGATCATGTGGCAAGAAAAAAGCACATGAATTTAAGAATTCGCGTGGAATAACGTTTTTTTTAAAATAAGTTTTTTTCTGGTAAAGGCCAATCAATCTGCGCCAACATCGGGACGCGAATATGTGCTTAGGGGTTCCACCTAAGATCGTGAATGCAAATTTCATAAGTACAAAAAGACACTTGCTGCATTCAAGCTCAACATCATAAAGGAAGCAACCGATTATTTGCTATTTTGGATTAAGATTAATTTTACAAAATATGGATTATAAATAATCTTCGGTTTAATGAAATCAATTGTATGTAAGTGAGAATTTATACTTAACGGGGATATTCTGCTTTGTAGTGGTGGTAATTACCCATTAAGCAAGTTGATTCAAAGTATGGTGAAACAGGCGGGCCATCCTACCAACCTGAACTCTCTCGGCTACAAACATTATTCTATGCCTGCCTAGTTCTGACAAATCTAAGCAGGGAGTCGAGCCAGATCAGATTCGGCAAGAATAGCCTTTCTGTTCAGATCATACTAGTTTATTATCAAGTATCCTTCAGCAAGTCAACCATGTTAGAATAGTGAATTTCACTCAGTTGCTCGATAAAGTTATCTACCCTGTAGTTCTCCGGTTCAACTATCCAGAGACAAATTACTCCTACCAATCCAGATATCATGTATTCGATGCCAATTTTTATCTTCTCATCGTGGCGATGATCGCCGATTCCCGAAAAAATGATCGTTTTAAAAGCCTCTTTCAAGTAAACGGAGAAGTTTGGATAAATATTTTGAGTGATCATTGTCTTAAAAAATATCATATTGGCTTCAATATCGTCGAAAATCGTTTTTAACATGGTAGCAAACATATCTTTATCCATCTCATGAATTGAACTCACTTCCAGGCTTAAGCAAGCATTTAAACTCTCCACGTTTTCCTGAAATAACTTCTCCATGAATTGAGGTTTATCTACATAGTGCAAATAAAATGTGTTGCGATTTATCATCGCTTCTTTGGCAATGTCCTGCACAGTAATTCGTTCATAGCCTTTGGTTTGTACTAATCTCAGAAACGCTTCTTTAATGGCTTTCCGCGTTTTGAGAATGCGCAGATCCACTTTATCTTTACCCAATTCGTGCTTCCCCTCCATAAATAATAGTCAGATTTATCAAAAGTGATGTTTATTTAACACATTGAATTATATCGACCATTGAGTCTTTTAATTGTACGTTTTACAATTACAACTGTCAATTGAACTCACTAACTCATTCATAAAAGGAGAATCATAAATGAAAACACTGGCGATTGTTGGTGCAGGTAAGGGATTAGGATTATCTATTGCGAAGAGCTTTGGCAAGCGCGGCTTCCAAGTGGCATTAGTTGCAAGAAATGCTGCAAAACTGCAAGATATGGTGGAGGAACTGAAAGCGGATGGTATCGAGGCATCTTATTTCGTAGCAGATATTTTTAACAAGGAACAGATTGAACAGGCTATGACCAACATGAAAGAAAAGTATGGTCAGATTGATGTGTTGGAATTCAGTCCAACAGCAGGCAATTATCCTCCCACTTCTGTATTGGAGTTAACGGCGGAGAACGCCAGGGATGCATTTGAGGCGAATGTGGTTAGTGCCATCCATGTCGTCAATGCTGTTCTCCCTGATATGCTCGCTAGGAAAGAGGGAGCCTTGCTCTTTACCTCAGGATTATCCGCCATGTACCCTGTGTCCATGATGGGGAATATCGGTATTGCTCTTGCAGGGTTACGCAATTATGTTGCTAATCTTCATACTTCATTGTCTGCTCAAGGGATTTTTGTGGGCCACCGCTCATTAGGTTTATTGATCAAGGAGTCAGGTACCGGCGCAATTAATGATCCGGATGTAATTGCAGAGATGTGGTACCAGGCCTATGTAGAGAAAAACGTATGGGAAGAAGAGTATCCTGAGGGGGTTACCCCCGATACCATTCTGTTTTAACATTGGTGATGATTTCAGCAGGTCATAACATACAGTTGTAACCAAGTAGATGAGCTTGAGAACTAGGCATATATTTTGTGCTAAGAAACGCTTGAAAGAGATGGAGAAGCCGCTAATTTAGCGGCTTTTTTGTTTTTCGGTACAATTTCTTGTCCCGAGCCAAAGACAAGAAATTGTACCGATGACAAGACAACGCAAAAAACATCACTTCATTGTAGAATATAAGAATTATGAGATGGGCGGGAATTGTACATTTTTTCGGGGGAAGATCTTTATTATGTGTACTAGGAAAGAATAAGCGGGGCTTATACAATAACATTAGAGGTTGTAAACGCTTGCTTTTAATTCTGAGGGTGCAATCAATGAATTACCGTAATCCCGTACATGAAGTATTTTATTATTCCAATACCAAAGGAGATGCCTTATGAATCAACAACAACTACCTAAGCCCCACCAACCGCTCGTAACCCACATCTTCACTGCTGACCCGTCCGCCCATGTCTACGAGGGCAAAATCTACATCTATCCTTCCCATGACCTCGATCATGACGAGCCGAGCAACGATAACGGCGACCAGTATAAAATGGAAGACTATCATGTCCTCTCGATGAACAACTTCGATTCCCCGGTGGTTGATCACGGCGAAGCGTTGCATCTGAGAGATATTCCGTGGGCCTCCAAGCAGCTCTGGGCACCGGATGCCGCTTATAAGAACAATACCTATTACCTGTTTTTCCCGGCACGGGATCATGACGACATCTTCCGTCTGGGTGTGGCAACATCAGAGTCTCCGGCAGGCCCATTCATGCCGCAACCGAATTATATGGAAGGCAGCTTCAGTATCGATCCGGCCGTACTGGTGGATGACGACAATCAGTCATACATCTATTTCGGCGGACTCTGGGGTGGCCAGTTGGAGAAATGGCAGACTGGCAGCTTCGTGCCAGATGCAGAAGGACCTGCTCCTGACCAGCCGGCGCTTGGACCGCAAGTTGCACTGCTTAGCGACGACATGCTGTCCTTCCAAGGCAAGCCTGCCGAGATATCGATTGTCGATGAAGACGGGAATCCGATTCTGGCTGGGGATGAGGAACGGAGATATTTTGAAGGCCCATGGGTGCATAAATATAACGGCTATTACTACCTGTCCTACTCTACAGGAACCACGCATAAGCTCGTATATGCGATCGGCAAGAACCCGATGGGACCATTCACGTTCAAGGGCGAGATTCTCTCTCCGGTTATCGGCTGGACAACCCATCACTCCATTGTGCAAGTTGAAGACAAGTGGTATCTGTTCTATCACGACAGCTCCCTGTCGGAAGGCGTCAACCACAAGCGCTGCGTTAAATATTCGGAGCTGAACTACAACGAAGATGGAACGATCCAGAAGATCAATCCTTATCCGGGTGCGGAGTAAGTTAGCTGGTTAGCGGAAACAGATAAGATTACAATATAAGGCATAATACATGAGGCAGCTCCTGACGGGGCTGCTTTTTTGATAGGAGGAGGATCAGTTGTTTCACTCAAACTTGGAGAAAATCTCTGCTGAACAAAGAATACTTCAGCAGTATACTGATTGAATTAATAAATTTATCTTAATTAAACATAAAGCCTTCTTTCCTTCGGAGAGAAGGCTTTATGTTTAATTAGAATTTTGTTGACACACATATATCCTAATGGCTTTATCCAGTTGAGTGCGTGAAGCGCGTGTCGACGAGTTTTAGTAGGGAACTTCTTTTCCTGTCGAGGGACAAGAAAATAGTCCGATTAACGATTAGATGAGTATCAAAATAAAAAAGCTATCTAGAGGAGAGTGGGCTTTAACTTGGGTCAGTAGCGCTACAGGGAAATACTTAACCCATAGAAAGGGATGAAATAGTTGTTTACTTAGATACGTATTGTGTCTTATAATTTTCACAAAGATACATATCGTATCTTAAAAGTTTGTATCGCACAAGTTATGTAAGGGTGCTCGCATCTTGGTTCCAGTTTTTGCAGAAAGAGGGGACGACCGATGGAAACGAAAAAAACGCCTTGGTAGGCACCGGAATTAGAGGTGCTGGATGTGCAGCAAACGATGGCCGGCTATGGATTCAGGCAAATTGATTGGATCGAAGAACATGTTGCATACCTATATGATCCATCGTCCTGATGATCATACTTCAAATTGAAAATCGTATTCTTGCTCAAAAGGTCGCCTGTGGGCGGCTTTTTCGATGCTCAGACGAGGGATAAGAACATTGTACCATTCCAAACCAAGACGACTATGATTGATATTGAGCAGCAGCTAATTAAGGCGTAGCATCAGCCTCCTGTTGATGTAACATTTGTTAGAATACGTTGCGAAATTCGTTACGCCGCTCGACAAACATTGTCCAATTGAGGCCTCCACGAAAAAATGATTTCTCCAAAAACGGCTTATACAGACAGTTCATAATATATAACGGAACCTGTTCTTTCAAATCCAGTGGTTGAAACACATGTGATGCATCATCGTAAACGGCTCTTCTTTTGTCAGCTTCAAATGGACGGGGGTGAAGGAGTCAAAAAATACTCGTTTATTATGTTAAAGAGGTTCTACACCATTTATAGCGTTGTGAGAGGGGAGTGATCATTTTGAATACTTCTAAACAAATGATGTCTCATAATTCCAATGATCGTTTTAGTAAACTTGGAATTTATAGCGTCCAAAGTGTCTTTATTATTCTGTTCTTGCTGTTAACCCCTGTCTACTATTTGAACAAATGGGACTTTAAACGTCACAAAAAGCGGAATCCTTTCTACACCAGTAAATTGGTTCGATTGCAAGAGCGTTATCCGATTTTCTACGAATTGGCCATGTACGTTCAAAATTTTCCTATTCCTCGTAATGTTTACAAAGTTTTACCCCCTTTAAAGGGCGATGTTCTTCAGGTGGGCTGTGGTACAGGTTTATTGAACAAGTATCTTCGCAAGCAGAAGGATGTTCGTTTTCTCAACATGGATCCGAATATAAATGCTCTAAAACTTGGAAAGAAGTGGGGAAGGTTTAATTCTTATATCCATGCTTTCATTGATAAACCAACTTCTTTACCTGATCATAGTTGCGATATGATTTTGTTTGCAAGAAGCTTTCATCACATTCGCTATCACAAAAAAGCCTTCATAGAGAGCTGCAGACTGTTACGTGACGGTGGATCTATCATTATTGCGGACCCGGTTGTTCTCAAGTCTCTTTCAGGTTCTGTAACGGACGGTGGTTATATGGCGAACTCTTCAATTGATGGTGTAATTTGGAGATTTACCAAAGATACATTAATTACTCACATAGAGCGCTGTCTTCCTCCTGAATTAAAGATAGAATCAGTAACCGAAACGAGACAAGTGCATGTAACGAATTATAATTTATTTGTACCTCAGACAGATATCGTAGTGGTACTGCGAAAAAGGGAGGCTGTATACAATGACAACTAAATTTATTTATGGTGTTTGAAATCTGCAGCATTATTCAATGTTTATCCGTTGCTCAGCCAGAAACATGTCTTGCGGATAATATAGCTAAAGGTATCTCTCCACAGAGGTGCCTTTTTTTGTTTTTAGGAACCAAGTCTTGTCCCAAGCTGAAGACAAGATCATTGTGTAGGCTGCAACGTTTGTCGTGTCAAGGGAAGATGAGTTGCACGGGAATAACGGCGTTCTTAGGAGAATAGATATCATCCATTTGTTCACGTAACAGCTTTACGGCTGTTCGTGCCATTTCCTGTTCATCCTGCTGCACATAAGCTACGCCTGAAAGATGTGGATTATCAAAAGATAGCAAGTCGATATTTGAGTGAACGTTCAGAAGACTGATAGCGGCGGATGTAAGGCGTGCTGTTTCTTCGGTCAAGGAAAAGGCTGCCGAAATTCCACTGTGGTTCTGCAAGAAGTTGCTTACATAGTCCAATGCTTGCTCGCTGCGTAGAATGTCGAGAGGGATGTGACACCACAAGCTCTTGTCAATCGAGATGCCTTGATCTGTGTACGCCTGCTCAAAGCCGAGCGTGCGATCCTCGACGGCTGTATTGGCATTTTCAGGTGAGATGAGCGCAATCTGCTGATGACTCTTGGATAACAAATGGGATACAGCTTTATACGCACCGCCGTAATTGTCGGATGTAATGGTGTACGTCTCAATGTTGCGCAGATAGCGGTCGATGAACACACACGGGAATTTATCGAGCGACAGACGCAGTAATGATTCGTTATACTTCTCATCTTCTGTTGGAAAAACGATCAATCCCTTCACACCGAGCTCCGTTAGTGTACGAATGACGTTTGATTCGATAGAGGAGGACTCGCGCGTGATGCTTAGTACCATGCTGAGGCAGGCTTCTTGTAGGAAGTGTTCCGTGTAGTCAACGAGCTTCTGAATGACACGGGTTCTCATCGTCGGAATGATGAAGCCGATGAGCGGCATGGAGCACGCGCTGCTTGGGGATGGCGAGAAATTGATGCTAGAAACAACAAGACTAGAAGAGACGAATGAGCCTTTGCCTTGTACGCGTATAATTAATCCTTCGTCAGCTAGTAGGGTTAGGGCGTTCCTGACGGTTATTTTACTTACTCTGAATTCGTCCATTAGTTCTTGTTCAGAAGGAATGCGGTCCGTTGGCCGAAGCTGCCCTGATTTAATTTTCTGTATAATGTTTTCTCGAATTTGTTTGTAGAGCGCCAGCTTTTTCAAAGAGTAGCATCTCCCCATAAACTTTATGATTTTATAATCAATTGGTTATATAAAGCTTATTTCATATATATTATAATACGGCATGTAAAGCGCTTACAATATGGAATCTGAGAAATTGTTGCGAAGGGGTCTTTTCTTTGAAAGGTTAGAATTATGTTAAGGATGGTGGTGCCAAGATGGATTGTAACCGCTTAAATTAACAGAACTAACTAGTCAGCCGACTTTTCAAATGCATAACAAAAAAGAGAGGATGACGAACAAATGAAAAAACGTAGTGCTTTAATCTCCATCGTTACTCTCCTGATTATGTCACTTGTTTTTACTGCATGTGGTAATCCTTCTGGTTCAAAAACGGAAACACAGCAATTAGGCGCTAATGCCGGTGAGAATGCAACAGAATTATCATTTTGGACATTCGCAGATTTGCACGGCAAGCATTTGGATAAAATGCTGGGGTTATGGAACCAACAGAACCCAGACAAACAGATTAAGTTGAATGTAACGGTTATGCCTTACGATGATATGCACAACAAGCTCTTATTGGCAGTTACAAGCGGAAAAGGTGCTCCTGATATCGCGGATATTGAGCTTGGTCAATTCCCTAAATTCTTGGAAGGTGACAACGTTCCCCTGGAATCTTTGAATGATGTATTTGCACCATACAAAGACGTTGTTGTTTCTTCACGTGTCGAGATTTACTCCAAAGCTGATCAGGTTTATGGCTTTGATTATCACGTAGGTGCTACGCTTGCTTTCTACAACACTGAAATTCTCGAACAAGCAGGTGTTGACTACAAGACAATCAAAACGTGGGAAGATTACAAACAAGCAGGTATCAAGGTTTACGAAAAGACTGGCAAGTACTTAGGTACTGCTGATACATCAGCTTCGTGGCAAGCATCGCTGCTACTAGCTCAGCAAAATGCCGATTTTACAGATGAAAATGGTAATCCAAAAGTGAACTCGCCTGAAATGATTAAAGCGTATGAAATGTTAGTCGATCTGCAGAAAAACAATGTTATTCATACGATCCCTGGCGGACAACCCGACACAGAAGAAGCAAAAGGTGAATATAACAAAGGCAACTACGCAAGTGCATTGATGCCTGAGTGGTACATGTCCCGCTTTGTAAACGAAATGAAAGACCTTAAAGGTAAGTATGCAATAGCTCCATTGCCTGTATTCGAAGAAGGTAATCCTCGTTCCGTTGGCTTAGGCGGTACTGGCACAGTTGTTACTAAGAATGGTAAAGACGTTCAGTTGGCAAAAGAATTTGTAGCCTTTGCTAAGCTTTCGAAAGAAGCTACTACAGAAATCTGGAATACACTTGGATTTGACCCAATCAACATGGAAGTATGGAAAGATGATGCAGTTACGAAAAACCCTGAAAATGAATACGTCCAATACTTTAAAACAAATGCATTTGATACTTTGAATGAAATCAAAGACGAAATTAGAGCGATTAAGTCCGTTAAAGCTTCACCAACCATCGGCAATATATTCAATACGGTTACTTTGAATGCTATCTTTGAAGATGGCCAAGACGTGAAGGAAGCGTTGGATGAAGCACAAGCAGCAATTGAACAAGAATTGAAATAAATATAATAAGTAAATGATTTGATTAAACCTGTCGGCAGGTACAGTGGTCGGCAGGTTTAACCATAGTCAAGGGAGATTGAGAATATGATAAAGAAATTTGTATACTCTCAAAAAGTTGCACCTTATGTTTTTGTATTGCCATTTATACTCATATTTTTGATATTCTGGTTTTTTCCGCTTGTAAATTCATTCGTAATGAGCTTTCAAGATAGGATGCTGGGACAGGATCCTAAATGGATTGGTGAAGCAAATTATTCGAAATTACTTACTGATAAAGTGTTTTTGACATCTATTAAAAATAGCGTTGTGTACATGTTAGGAACCTTAGTGCTGTTGATTCCTTTTCCCATGTTATTCGCCGTTATGATCAACAGTAAGTTAATGATGGGAAGAGAGTTTTTTAAATCTTCTTTCTTTCTCCCTGCATTGACATCTGTCGCAGTTGCGGGTACCATTTTCCGCCTTACATTCGGTGAGATGGAAGGTTCATTAATGAACAGTTTCCTAGGTCTATTTGGTGTAGAGCCTATCAAATTTTTGAAAGACGGAAATTGGAGTATGGCAGCACTGTTAATCCTCGCATGTTGGAGATGGACAGGCGTTAATATGCTTTACTATCTATCGGGTTTGAAAAGCATTGACAATGAATATTATGAGGCTGCTTCAATTGACGGTGCATCTGCTTGGCAGAAGTTTAGAACGATCACAATGCCATTATTGAAGCCGACCACGGTATATGTTACCACAATTAGTGTTTATGCAGGTTTAGCAATGTTTACCGAGAGCCTGATGATGTTCAACGGTAACAAATCACCCCAAAATATTGGCTTAACCATTGTTGGATATCTGTATAGACAAGGGATTGAGCAGAATAAGCTGGGTTACGCAGCTGCAGTTGGTATCGTTCTGTTAGTCATTGCTATGGTTATCAATTTAACGCAGTTGAAATTTAGTGGAATGTTCAAAAAGGAGGAGGATTAAAGTGGGCAGAAGTCAGACGAGGAGTGATTTCATCTCTAGAATAGTAATTATTTGTTTATTCATTATACTATTCGTTATAATTATGATCCCATTCTACGCAGTGGCCCTATCTTCCTTTAAACCAGGTGAATCATTAGTTAGATATGGTCTTAACCTAAGTTTGGATTTTGAAATCATGAGTTTTGATAATTTCATCTTTCTGTTTACTGGAGAACATGATTATTTTGTGTGGTTTTGGAACAGTATGATTTTAACAATCGTTCAAGTGGTTTTAACACTTTTTGTAAGCGCATTTGTTGCATATGGTTTTGCAGCATATCCTTTTAAAGGTAAGAACTTCCTCTTTATATGTGTTTTGCTCATTATGATGGTGCCTTTCGAAATACTGCTGGTTCCTTTGTACAGCCTAATTAATGATTTGGGAATGGTGAATAGCTATTCGGCAATCATTCTGCCCGGTATAGCCAATGCCGCGACAATATTTTTCTTCAGGCAATATCTACGAAGCATACCCAAAGAGATTATTCAATCTGGGCGGGTTGATGGCGCAAACGAGTATGCGATTTATTTCAGACTAATTATGCCGATTATGAAGCCATCGTTTGCAGCAATGGCCATATTGAATGGTATGAATAGCTGGAATAATCTATTGTGGCCATTCATGGTGTTGGGAGATCAGAGTAAATATACACTTCCAATCGGTTTGAAAACGTTGTTAACTCCTTATGGCAATAACTATGACTTATTGATCGTGGGCTCCTTCTTCTCCATCATTCCAATTTTCATACTATTCATTGCTTTTCAGAAATATTTCATAGACGGTATGACTGCAGGCGCTGTTAAAGGGTAATCTATATTATGATGAAACAGGTGATAAGATGGGAATCCAACAACGAGCGTCACACGACATTCAACCATTAATTGAACAGAGAGCTGATCCTTTTATTTACAGACATTCGGATGGTTATTATTACTTCGTAGCATCCGTTCCGGAGTATGATCGGATTGAAATCCGTAGAGCCCAGAACCTTGAGAAGCTTGTTACATCAACTCCTGTAGTGATCTGGAGAAAGCGCGAGACTGGTATCCTTAGTGCCAATATTTGGGCACCCGAACTGCATTTTATTGATGACAAATGGTACGTGTATTTCGCTGCCGCATACACGACGGAAACGAATGAAGGCTTGTTCGACCATCGGATGTACGTGCTAGAGAATGAAAATGACAATCCGCTCGAAGGCAGTTGGATGGAAAGAGGGCAGGTTCGTACCGAATGGGAAAGCTTCGCCCTCGATGCCACTACCTTTGAGCATAATGGCAGCCGTTATTACGTATGGGCACAAAAGGATCCGAACATCGGAGGTAACTCTAATCTGTATATATCTAAAATGAGCAATCCGTGGACGCTGACTGGGTCGCAAACGATGATTTCGATGCCGGAATATGACTGGGAGATCATTGGTTATAAAGTGAACGAAGGCGCGGCATTTCTTCGCAAGGGTAATCGGGTATTCCTCTCTTACTCGGCTAGCGCCACCGATTTCAATTATTGCATGGGCTTACTTGAAGCCGATGCGGATGCTGATTTGCTCGATGCCACCTCATGGCGCAAGTCTCAAACAGCGGTTCTCTCGACAGATGAGAGTATCTCAATGTATGGTCCCGGTCATAATTCCTTCACGGTGTCAGAGGACGACGAAGAGACGCTATTTGTGTTTCACGCAAGAACGTACAAGAACATTATAGGAGATCCGCTGTACGATCCGAATCGCCATACATTTGTGACAGCGCTTTTGTGGACGGCTGACGGCAGACCCGATTTCCGCGGCTCTGTTGCAGCACTTGCACGTTCTTTACTATGAACGAGTGTCCCAACAAGGTTGGTTGATGGATTTGAGTTCGTTTATCCAACTTGCCAAAGAGAGACAGTTAGAACATCGAAGGCACCCTACTGGGTGCCTTCGATTTCGCTCTACAGATAATACGCCGAACCGTATCATAAGGGCAGGATAGTTTAACAAATAAGTCGAAGAGTTGAGTGAGACTAACCTTGCTTAAAGAGGACAGAGATAACGTTACATTATAAAAATGTTGTTCACACTTAAATTAACCATGAATTAACCAAAAGTGAGGAAAAAATACTTGTGGGTTTTATTGAACAAATGGCTTTAAGTAATGATGTTGATGTTCGAAATGTTGTAAGTGTATCAGTTATGGCTCGGTTAGGCGACGATACAACAGTTCTGACTAACGAGTTGAGATATCTAGGGGAACAAACAAATGTATTGTCTAAAGAAATTGAGGCGAGTTATGGAAGAAGTTGCAATCTAAAGATTCGGGAAACGATAGCTCAATAAAACCGAGGATAGGGCAGGTTATAATCAAACTGCTTAGCGACTTTTTATTGTCGAGGGACAAGAAAATTGTGTCATTTCGGATTAGGTAGATATTTAAGTAGTATCATGATGGAACTTTCATGGCGAGATAAACGCCACATAAATATATAACTTCGCTTAAATAACGATTTTTCTGTATCCAGAATAGGTTTTTCGGACCTAACGCAAGAACTTAGTATTTGCTGGAAAAGTTAAGAACCTGGTACCATGTCGATGAAAATATTGATCTGTTTCATTAAGCTAACGGGCAGGTTAGTTCAAAACCGTATTCATCTCCTCATTTGGGAAAAATAAAATATCTGAACAGAGTAGGGCTCAGTTTTTAGAGGATTATTGTCGAGGGACAAGAACATATACCCATTGAAGTCTCTAATTTAGCGGCTTTTTTATTCTATCGGTACAAGTTCTTGTCCCGAGCCAAGGACAAGAACTTGTACCGATTGCCGGAATGGACAAGAACATAGTCCGATTACCGATTAGATGCACATCTAAACATTGATTACTTGCACTTAAAGCTTTATTAAGTACCATAATACATGAAAATGTTTAAAATGTAATGTGACAACTGACAAGATGAGAGGATAAACACGGTTTCTCGGTATTAAAAAGGCGAAATATCGGACTGAAAATAGCTGTTGAGGACAAGAACATGTTCCTGTTGCCGATTAGGCGTGTATCTAATCGTCATCTTGCCCTTGAATTCATTAAACAACGGGCGGATATACTAACGGTAGAGCGTACTGAAAGGGATTACAATCTTAAAGTGCCATTATTGTTGAGCGTGTAAGAGTAGAATGGAATGTAATCTCTATGAACTTAATTGCGTAGATATTGCCGTTTTGCGAAGTCCACAAACTTGGCAGCCGTCCAAGGCATTTCCATCTTAGTGATTAGACAAACGCCAGTCGATTCTTAAAAGGAAGATCAATTCTGTCCAATCTTAGGCGGGCACTGCAAGATTTATCTCAGAATTAATAAAGTGTCTAAACCTTTGATAGATAAAGGTTAATGGCATATCCATTCCAGAAATCTAAAGGTTATTAGAGCTCCTAACAGTAGAGCTTTGATGAATATTCTTTTATTGAATTCTAAAGATAATTTAATTCACGAAAATGGTAACCATATATTTATTTATCAGATATTGTATGATATGATACTTAGGAAAATAGTACCAGTTGGAGGGTGTTAATCGCGAAAAAAAGTTGCTGGTTAGTTCTATAGTATCTCTTTTGCTTTTATCAGGTACATCAAGTGTGTTAGCTCATCCAGGGAGAACCGATGCAAATGGTGGTCATACATGTTGGACCAATTGTGCCAAATAGGGACTAGAATATGGAGAATATCATTATCATGGCGGCAGTTCTTCCTCAAGTTCAAAGTCATCTAGTAGTTCGAGTAGCTCATCATCCAGCAGCTCTAGTTCATCGTCATCATCAAAATCTACAAAACCAAAAGAAACTAAGCCTCAATACACACAATCATCTTTAAAAGTTTATGTAAACGATAAGAAAGTAGACTTTGCGAACAAGCCTCTACAATATGAAGAAAGTAACTTGGTTCCACTGCGTGACATTTCAAAAGCTCTAGGTGCCTCATTTACATACAAAGCTGGGAGTGGAACGATCGGTTTAACCAAAGATAAGTATAAAGTTACGTTAAGGCTTGGCAGTAAAACGGCATTTTACAATGGTAAGTCTTCTACACTAAGTACAGCTCCAAAAGCCATTAACGGAATTACGTACATTCCTGTACAGGCTATTAAAGGTTTGTCTGCATTCATGAAATTTACTTCAAGCATTAACACGTTAAATATTGAAATCTAGACTACTCCATGGAGAGCGCTTGCTCTCCATTTTCTTTGAACCACTTATTGTTTTGTTTCCTCACGAATTTCGATTGTTCCACTCACTAATACATACTTGGAGTGCACGAATGTTAACTAAAAAGGATCTGCTAAAACAATGGCTGGTTAACCATCAACTGTATATATTTCTTTTTCGCCAGGAAACGTGAATCTAGATCAAGCAATTATTCTAAAACAAATAGAACAATTAGTAGTTAAAGGTAGATTTAAAGATACTATTTATATCTTATATATTGTTTCTGAGATAGAAGGCATCGTACCAGTGTATGTTGGGCGAAGTAATAACCCTCTCAATCGCTGGAAAGTTCATTTAAAAGGCCTAGCTAGGGGACAAGGCTTGTATAAAGAGTGGCGTACTCTGCTGCTTGATGATGTTGGTATATTCAAATATAAAGTCGGCTTATTTATTGTCGCAGATTCCGTTTTATCTCATCCGCCAATCCCTGGGTTTCCTTGCACCATTGGTTCGGTTGAATATCAGCTTATGAGTTTGATATCCGACACTTATCCAAATGATCTTTTAAATCAATGGCTTAAATCATCGGTCAGCCTGATTCGTGAGAAACCGATTTAATAAATTAATCAATATCTTATTTGGAAGGATTGTTTGAACCTGTGGCTAATAAAAATGCAAATCAAAATATTGAAATCGATACTACTGGAACTGACTTTGATCTTAAAGAAGTTGACAGTTTCTTGTCAAAACAGTTAGAAGAAAGCTTTTCTGATTTAGAGTTACTGGAGAAAGATAGAGAGAACATATCCGATCCCGATTCTTTAGGAGAAATAATTCTTGATGAAGTTTGGAAACAATTCGGAAATCAAATTGGTCTCGACATGACTAATGAGACATTAATTCAAAAATATGATAGAGAGCATTCTGTACAGTATAAAGATATTGCTGACTCAGTTATGCAAGATCAACGATACAAAGATGCCAATAAAGCAATGAAAGAGCAGCAACTAGCTGGAAATTTAAAGGATGAATACACAGGAAAACACTTTAAACATGAAGAAAAAGCGAATTTAGATCATGTTATTTCAAGAAAAGAGTTGTTTGAAAATCAAAGAAGGAAACAAGCTAATTTAGATGTAGCTGACCTTGCTAATAAAGGAGAAAATCTAAAACCAACAAACGAATCATTAAATAAAAGCAAAGGTGCAAAGAGCAATAAAGAGTATTTAGAAACCCGTGAAACTAGGGAAAAGTCACTTATTGAACAAAACGAAAAGACAAATAAAAAGGTTGATGAGTCAAATAAGTCAGAAGCTGAAAAACGTTGGCAAAAAGAAGAAAATAATAAACGCTTGAACGATAAGCTTGCTGCTGATAGCGATCGTATGATGAAATCTGATAAAGAAGCAAGAAAAGCAATTAATAAAGATATTCGAATGAATGCAACAAAAGAAGTTGGAAAAAAAGCTGGAAAAGATGCTTTAAAGACAATGGCTATCTCAGCACTTTTTACATTGTTGAAAGAAATCATGAACGGTTTAATCCGTTTCTTCAAAGTGAAATCTAAGTCATTTAATAGATTTTTATCTGAAATGAGGGAATCGATGAAATCTTTCTTTTCCAAAATTCTCAATGTTTTTCAAACAGGAGCTTCAACATTAATCGGCACAATTATATCTGAATTTTTCGGTCCTATAGTAAGTGTTTTTAAGAAATTGGCAAGTTTAATCAAGCAAGGAATCTCTTCTGTGATTGATGCGATTCATTATCTTCGTGATAAAGAGAATAAGGACAAACCATTCAGCGTTAAGGTAGCACAAGTCGGAAAAATAGTAACAGTCGGATTAGTTGGCGGCAGTGCGATTTTCTTAGGAGAGATCTTTGAAAAAATACTGTTAACAATTCCTGGAATGCAAATTGAGTTACCACTGATTGGTTCTCTTGCAAATATGATTGGATTATTTTTCTCAAGTTTAGTTTCTGGATTAGTGGGAGCAATAGTTTTAAATTTGATCGATAAGTTTATCTCCAAAAAGTTAAAAGAAGAGAATGAACAACGAATCATAGAGAGCAAAAATGAAATTATAAATCTTCAACATGTGCAACTTTTTGTAGCTGAAAACCATGTACAAGTATTGAAAGGAAATGTTATGAGCGGAATTTCAGAGAACCATGCATTAGCGAAAGACACAATGCAAACATCGCTTATTAAGATATTTGGAGATAATAAGGGTAAAGATTCTAAAAACCAGGACAGTATTAGTAAGAATCAGAGTGCTTTAGTGCAAATGCAAAATGATTTAGAAGATTTACTTTGAGGTGATGAGACGTGTCAAATATAAAGCAGAAAGAGCAAAGTTCAAATAACGAACTTACAGGAGCTTTGATTACCAAAACCAATATTTTCAATGAAAAGAAAAATAAATTGAAGGCATTTAGCAAGAGTTTTCCTAATTCAGAAATTTTGCCCAGTGTCCCGACTTCGAAAGGGTTATTCGGGTTGTTTGATTATAAGGTAACAGGTAGTGACCTAAATTCGCTTACTGAAAAAATACAGGATAAAATGATTAAGCAGAAGCAAATTCTTGTTAAAACAATTCAAGAGTTTAACACTATTTATGACACATTTTCCGCATTAGATAAAGAATATATTCAGGGGATTTTAATCTCACTGAAAGCAGCTGAAGAGGCTAATGCAAAAGCTTTAAAAGGAATAAACGGCGTTAAAGAAAATCAAATAGAGATCACACAAATCATAGAGCAACAAAAACAAGTACTTCAAGTTCTGAAAAAATTCAAGGAAAAGATCGAGAAGATAGAACATTTAACTGATGTTGATACAATTTTTGGTGAACTTTCGACAATGCAAAGTAACCTTAAAGTCATCGAGATCAAGATTGAAACTCAAGACCTGACATTAGTTGAGTTGAACGATGAAATGAAATCATTGTTGTCTTCACTGTCAGTTTTTCAAGAAAATTTTAATTACTTTAAAGAAATTCAAGTTGAACAATTTCAAACAGTGAAACAGCTCTTTTCAAATCAAAATGAAGATATATCTGAAATCGAAGTAATAATTACTGATAATAAGACTAACATCGCAGCTCTAAATAAAGAAATTGTTATTCATGGAGAGAAACTTGGTGATTTAAAACAATTAATTCAAAATGATATCCAGATCTTATCTGAAAAAGTCAGTCGAAACAATTCTGAGCTCGTTGCCAGACTGGTCTCAACTACTAACGAAGTTTCAACCAATAAGATAAATTTTGAAAATGCAATTAAGGAACTGAACGCTGGAATCGATCAAAAAGCAGAAAGCATGTCTGCATATCTTAAATCTGAATTATCAAAGGCCTATAATGAAATTGCAGAGCTTAGTCTCTTCACAAAAAGCTTATCAAAAGCGTTGAAGATTACCCAAGCTATTTCATTTACTAGTATTGCTATACTATGTATTCTAGTACTTTTGATATTAAATGGGGTGTTATGATGATTTCAGAGAATTATAAACACCAGCTGATTAAAGAAACTAAGCAAGTAGATGTTTTATTAGGACAAACATCTACGTTTGAACAATTAGTTCGAGAAATAACTTATGAACAAAATGATAAAGCAATTCTAGAACTAATCAAAAACTTAGGCGTCTTAACTAAAAGACAATCTTTTCCTAACTTGGAACAAAAGCAAGAACAAATTGTTGAGTTGTTATATAAATATCTTGGAGCATCAAAAATTGATGAACTCTTTCAGGACTTTAAAGAGTCATCCAATGTTTCATTAGATGCGTTCCTTATCCAATTAAATGAATTGGTCGGTCTTGAGAATGTGAAACAACAAGTTCGTGATTTGATTGATTATAATCAGATACAACATTTACGTGTGAAAAACGGATTGAAGAAGTCTAACAAAACTTTGCATATGGCTTTTCTTGGGAATCCTGGTACAGCTAAAACTACAGTGGCTCGTATTTTTGGGAGGATGTATAAATCTATCGGATTACTAAGTAAAGGTCACTTCATTGAAGCGAGCAGGACTGATTTAATTGCTGAGTATCAAGGACAAACAGCAATGAAGGTAAAAAGGTTAATAAATCGTGCAAAGGGCGGTGTGCTATTTATTGATGAAGCTTATAGCATAACAGAGAATGATCATAGCGATAGTTATGGTAGAGAAAGTCTTACCGAGTTAACAAAAGCTCTTGAAGATTATCGCAATGATCTAGTTGTAATCGTAGCTGGGTATACAAGTTTGATGGAGAAGTTTTTTGAATCCAATCCAGGTTTAAAGTCAAGATTCAATACTTTTATTTCATTTAGTGATTATTCACTTGATGAGCTTGTTCGAATATTCATTTATACGTGCAACCAAAATGATTATATTGTCCAAGAGGAGGCTATGGAAGAAGTCCGTAATGTGTTACAAAGTAAATTAAATGAAAAAGATGATCAATTTGCAAATGGCCGTCTTGTTCGGAATCTGTTTGATGATATAACGCTGAATCACTCGAAAAGGCTGTCTAAGTTGACGGAACATATAACTAAAGAATCCTTGATGTTAATTACCAAAGAAGATGTTCCTAAAAATAATTGACTTGTTTTCATAGTAGGAATAATTTTATTTTAACTCATAGGATTCAAATGACTGAAACAGGGCCGGTAAACAGTTAAACAGGGAGATCCGCTTCGATTGTCAGTAAATGGGCGTGTTTAGGTGCTCTGGAGGTAGATAAACACAAAATATAGCTTCAAACTTTAAGAGGAAATCTGTGTATGTTGACTACTTGGACAGGCACCAAAAAAAATTGCTTTAGAGATGTACAAATCGAAACAAAAGCTAAGGAACATCATTTAAAATCATAGATGAAAAGAGATCTGAGCTGAGTTTAACGGTAGATTATTCGGTAAGAGGTTACCTTCATAGTAGGTGTTTTAGGAGGGGGCCATAGACGAAGTTAAGTACGCTCACTTTTGAGATTAAACGAAATAGAACGGCAATACAAAAAAATTCTTTAGAAGAAGACGGATCAATAAGTCTATGAAGCTAATTAGAGACGAGTTGGATTACTATTTCAATCTAGATAAAATCAGAGTTCGAGTAAAGGACTTTGATTTAAAGGGCAAATCAGTCAGCCTGTATCTTCATCCTGGTAATTGCCATTTTTATAAAGATCCCTTGAAGGGGTGCTCATTATTTCTTCAAGGCTTAGTAGATCTAGATAAGCACAAAGATACAGACAAATCGAATCCCAAGCATTGTCCATATGTTAATCAACTAATGAAAGAAGAACCGGATCGTATGTTTCCGATTTATTTATACAAATATAAATGCGGTCACTACAGTACAGGTCAAGGGCAGCATAGATTTTGTATTTCTGGCACATTAGGCAGACCCATCCCTACAGTGATTTTGGGGTTTGAAAATCATTTTTATTGTGGTTCATGTTCGGAGGAAGAGGTCTATACACTTAAAATTTTTTAACAGAAGGAGATAGTTCATTCATGTATACAATTAATTTGTTTGAATCATCTATGCACTCTAATCATCTGAACAACAATACATACATAAAGTTTGATTTCGACTTAAGAATCTCAGAAAGCATCCAGTTTATTGACATTCAGATGTCGGATCAAACACACAGACTTCAAAACATTTTGGATATTCAGGTATCAGCAAAAGTTAACTCTACTTTCTTAAAGAAAGCTGTGGGTCAAGTCCAACCTAATATTCGTGTGTTCAATCAAGGCTCTGGTTATAGAGAATGGGATTGGATATTTGACTCAAACGATATCTCTACCATAGAAGAGATTCGTTCTGGTGACCTGTATTTCACAATTGATGTAAAGGCGATTGTAGAAGTCATGGAGAGCGGAAACAAAATCATTCCGATAACTGGAAACCAACAAATAAAGATATCAGAGTCTGATTGGATTCGGTTCATAAATTATTATGGGTATTCCACTAAATACGGAGTAAGCCTTCCAGCAGTATTGTTAAAAGACACAAGTTGGATTCAAGCATATGAACTTCTTGATGATGCTCGTGAGCATATGAAACGAGGTAAGACCTACGATGCCCTTCGGCAATGTCTCTCAGTAATAGAATCGTATACTGACGTTGGCAATGGAAGAGGGGGACCATACAGCTCGAAAGTCTGGGAGGGGTTCCTAAGTGATATTACGGAGCAAAAAAGAGATGGAATTACTGGATTATTAACCGGAGTATCGACCTACCTAAATAAGGTTGGACATCATCGCAACTCAAAAATAAAAGACAACGGAAATCTACCTGCTATTCCTGTTGACCAGTACGAAGCTGAGCTAATGATAAGCATATCTCATTTGGTAGTAGCTTATTTAGATCGGTTAAGTGGGGGAAATTCAAATGAAAATTAAAAAGGTGAAAATCCAAAACTTTAAGAGTTTTTACGGGGAATTCGTCTTAGAACTTAGTGAAGGAATGAACATCCTAGTTGGCAACAATGAGGCAGGGAAAAGTACCATTCTTGAAGCTATTCATTTAGCGCTCACGGGGCTCCTTAATGGTAGACAAATCAAAAATGAGCTAACACAATATTATTTCAACAATAGAATTGTTAGTGAATACTTAACGAAATTGGAGCAAAGACAAAGTCATGAGCTACCATACATATTGATTGAAGTATTTTTGAGTGGTGATGGTATAGCGTTGTTTGAAGGTAACGGTAATAGCAATCATGTTAAGGAGAGCGGGATTGCACTTAAAATTTGCTTCGATGAAAAGTATCAAGCGGAGTATGAACATTTAGTAAATAAGGGAGATGTAAAGACTCTTCCAATTGAATATTACGATTTGTTTTGGTCTACATTTGCTAGAGAGAGAGAATAACGCCAAAAAGCATCCCACTGAAGTCTGCGATGATTGATTCATCGAGTAATCGGTACCAAAATGGCTCTGATGTTTATATTTCCAGAATTGTTAGAGATAATCTTGAGCCCGAAGATATAGTTGATATTTCCCAAGCCCATAGAAAAATGCGAGATAATTTCATGTGTTCGGAGTCCATTCAGGCTATTAATACAAAAATTCAAGAAACCGCAGTGCTGACAGGAAAGAAGGTTGAACTTTCTGTTGAGCTACTTTCTAAAAATGCTTGGGAAAATAGTCTGGTTACTTATCTTGATGACGTGCCTTTTCACTTTGTTGGAAAAGGCGAGCAATGCATTGTTAAAACTGAGTTGGCTTTAAGCCATAGGAGAACAAGAGAAGCTGCAGTCATTTTAGTTGAAGAACCAGAAAACCACCTATCCCACACTAAGTTGAACCAATTTATTAATAAAATCGCAGAGAATCAACAGGATAAACAAATTATTATTTCTACACATAGTAGTTTCGTAGCTAATAAATTAGGGTTAGATAACTTGATATTTTTAAATGACAAGAAGGCAATAAAGTTGAATGATCTAAAGAAAGACACCAGGGGATTCTTCCAGAAGGTAGCAGGCTATGATACCCTTCGGCTCATCCTTTGTAAAAAGGCAATTTTGGTAGAAGGAGATTCTGATGAACTGGTAGTTCAAAAAGCATACATGATTTCAAACGAAGGAAAATTACCTATTCAAGACGAAATTGATGTTATTTCGGTAGGCACATCTTTTTTGCGATTCTTAGAGATCTCAGTATTGCTTAATAAACCTGTAACAGTAGTTACAGATAATGATGGAAACGTAGAGGCTGTTAAAAGAAAGTACAGTGACTATCTGGGGGATAACGCAAAAGAAGGTATTAAAATTTGTTTTGATCCGATTGAAGATGAAGGCGACTTACATATTGGGAAGAACCCTTTTAATTATAATACATTAGAACCAAAACTGTTGAAGGTTAATAAGTTGAGCAAACTCAATACTATTTTTGGAACAGAATCTTTAGATATTGATGAGATGCATAAATATATGAAGTCTCATAAAACTGAGTGTGCATTGAAAATCTTTGAAACGGCTGAATCTGTGGTATTTCCTGAATACATCGCAGATGCAATAAGGTGATCAAGTATGAAGACTAATAAGCTGGTTATCGCAGCTGCTGGTTCTGGTAAGACAACTTTTCTTGTAAATGAAGCATTAAATCATCGTGATGGGAAAGTACTTATTACCACTTATACTCAAGCAAATGAAGCCGAAATCCGTAAAAAGTTTGTTGCTTTGAATGGGTGCATTCCATCGCACGTTACAATTCAAACGTGGTTTTCCACCTTGCTTCAGCATGGTATTAGACCTTATCAAGGTGGTTTATATGATGAGCCAATTCGAGGAATGCTTCTAGTAAATCAACCATCGGCTTTGAGATATGCTCAGGGTACACGTAGAGTTTATTTTGGAGAAAATACTCACTTTAAACAACATTACTTTACAAGCGACTCAAAAATTTACTCGGATAAGATTTCAAAATTTGTTATTAGATGTAACGAAACAAGCGATGGCGCTGTTTTTAAGAGATTAAGCAGCATCTACTCACATATCTTTATCGATGAAATTCAAGATTTAGCGGGGTATGACTTGGAGATTGTAAAGTTACTATTGAAGAGCGATTCAAGCATACTGTTCGTAGGCGATCCTCGTCAGGTAACATATCTAACCCACATTGAAAGAAAGTATGATCGGTATAGAGAAGGGCTCATCAAAGAGTTTATTCAAACCGAATGTCGAAGGATAGATTGTGAAATTGATGAAGACTCGTTGAATGTATCCCATAGAAATAATGTTTTGATTTGTAATTATTCTTCAAAGTTATTTCCTGAATATAATCCATGCCAATCAAACCAGCATGAAGTGACAGGACATGACGGGATCTTTCTAGTAAGAAAACAAGATGTTAAACATTATCTACAAAGTTACAACCCAGTTCAATTAAGAGATAGTGTTAGAAAAACTGTAAATACAGATTACAAGTGTGTTAATTTTGGCGAATCTAAGGGTCTTACATTCGAAAGAGTATTAATTTACCCAACGCAACCCTTTATAAGATGGATCAAAAATAATCAGTTTGAATTACCTCCCACGAGTCGTTCAAAACTATACGTTGCATTGACTAGAGCGAAGTATAGTGTGGGGATCGTCTACGACTATAATCAAGCGACTGATATCGAAGGACTTAATAAGTTTGGGATCTAATGGTGATAAAGAGAAGATTTGGGTTGGGAGTAACCAATATTTATCTTTATGGGAGCCTTTGATTTCACCATTGTAGTTCTTGGTTTCAATAACGAATAGACAAAAGGCGAAATAACAACATGGTCTATCTGAGAGTGCCCTGTTCTTAATTTGGGGTTCATGATCATAATATGGCTTATGTATTTTGTATCTTTGGGCAGCTGATCCAGTTGAATATTTATTTTATGCTCCCCTAGTTCCCCAATTCTGGAAGGATCAATTCTAAATTTTTTAGTAGCAGTTTTGCGCAGTAGAACTGCTCTTAGATATTGGATTTTTTTAGAGGTCTTATCATTTTGAAGCTTAAACCAGCTCTTTATTGTTTTGGACATGGAAGCATCTCCTTAACTTTTTTATTATATCGGTTGCTTGGTTTCAACATCTTAGAATTAATTTCAATTCTAAGACAAGACCTAGATGAATTAGCTAGCCAGAATTGTTTCTTCTCAAATTTTTCGCACATAATATTACATATAGAAGATATAGATACAAATAAAAAAAACCTACAGAGAGCTAATAGCCACATTTAGAGAGAGTCAGATGTGCCTCCCAATTTGTCGAAATTTCAGAAGGATAATGTTGCACATAAGTCGAATTGATTATTAGGTGCGTAATGCTAAAGACCTAATAAAGAAAGATTTTGAGGCACGCGACCTCTAGATCAGTGTCAGGAGAGATAGTCATGGGGATAACAACAAAGACTTTTGGGGAATGGTTAAGTGCAGATGCCAAAGAATTCATTGAGGACATTAAACGTCATAAAGCCCTTTACGAGAGTAACGAAGACAATGCATATATTGCGAGTGTTGGCACACTGGTTCTGCGTTTAAAAAACGAACTGTTTGGTGAAACGATCGTATTTGAAGTGGAATCATATGGGACAACCAAAAATAATATGCTCGCTGTAGATGCGTTCGTAATGGAACCTACCCCCGAGGGAGGATATAGGCGTTGTTCGAATCCGTTGGAGCCGGAAAAAAAGTGGAAAATGTCATCCGTTATTTCACCAAAACAGTTTCAAGAGCCCCTCGTAAAGGGAGCTTTGTTTGAAGCAAGTTATGAAATCCAGTTGCACCAAAAGCATCTTGATGAATTGCTAAAAATTAAACTCTCAACATATAGAAATGTACAAGAATCATTTCTTGATCATTTAAACCGCTTGGGAAACACGTTGCTAGCACATGCTACAGAAGAGATTTTTGGTAATGATGTGGAAAAAACGATCTCAACAAAATTTTTTGATCGTCAAGATATTCTAGATCAGGAGTACATATCTAAATATACCAAACTAGAGAGTCAGTTCAAACAGCTTCAAGAAAAAGAGGAAACCTACAATCAGAGACTGAAAGAATTAAGCGAAAAGCAGATCCAGTGGATGCAACTATTGGATAAAATCGATCGACATATGCAGCTTGAAAACGATAATGAAGAGGAACTAGAACAGCAGTTGTATCCATGGGAATCGGAAAAAGCGGTCGAGATGCTGCAATCGTTACTTTATCATAATTCAGAAGATGATCTCGTATACGATGAGGTAACCATCGAGATGTTTTTGCGAGCATTACAGACAAACACTCTGGTCATTTTGAGTGGTCCTTCGGGAACAGGAAAGTCTAGTCTTGTTACGGGAACGGCAAATGCCATCAAAGGTGCGAAAGCTAAAATTATTCCGATCCAGTCGGGGTGGACAGATACGCAAGACCTGATTGGGTATTTTAATCCAATCGATAAATCGTTTGTCGCTACTCCTTTTATGGAGGCATTGGCCGATGCCGCGAGGGAGGAGGACCATCTTCACTTAATTTGTCTAGATGAGATGAATCTTGCTCACGTTGAGCATTATTTTTCAGAGTTTCTCAGTATCCGAGAACAAAAGAAGCAATATATCCAGCTCTATAACAAGCGCTTTTATCTGCAGGCAAAAGAAATTATTGAGCATGGGGATGATGGTCTGAACCGTGAACAGTTGTTTGCTGCCCAAGAACTAATCGAACGTTTCCCTTACCGGTTTGAGATCCCCCAAAATGTCCGTTTTGTCGGAACAATCAATATGGATCACACCGTTAAGTCACTCAGCCCAAAGGTGATTGACCGAAGCTTTGTTATTGAGGTTGATCATATTGATGCTAAAGAAAAAGTGGAAATTGAGAAAAAACTGAATGAAAATAAGAAGTCTGGATACATCGACGTGAGCTTAGAGCAGTTTGATTCCTTCTATCACATTAAACATGCGTTTGAAAAAGAAGCACAAGCTTTAGTGGATATCTCACACCAGCTTGAGTCAATTACCAATGCGTCATTAAACAGCCGCGGGAAGAAACAGATTGGGCTGTACTTAGATCACGTACCGAACCAAAAGCTAACTAAGTCACTCCTTGAGAAATATTATGATCAGTTGATCATGACGAAAATTCTGCCGAGAATTGAAGTTTCTCAGCGGGACGATCAATCGATGAGTATCGTGTCAAACTTCCACCAGTCACTGTTGAATTATCCGCGTTCTGCGAAAAAGTTGGGCAAAATGCTTGAAAATAAACGAATCGTCCGTTTTTGGTGATTACATATGAAATTGTATAAAGTAGAAGTCCAAGAAAATAAGCGACTGTTACCAACTGGCGAGATCCGGTACGATGAGGCAACCGTCCAAATTTATGAGCAATTGGATCGGGAACAGAAGACGTATGTAATGAAAGAATATAGCCGGGAACAAAAAAGTTTGCTGCGAATCGGAGTTAAGGTTGCTGGGGCTGATTATGTCATAGCTAAAGACACGTGGGGGAATGAATTCAATTTGTTTGAATCTATCCATGAGAAAGATCTATGGTACGACGTGCGCAAAGGATGGATGGAAAACGGCTACGAGACAACAAAAGAAGCAATTTTGGGTTCAAATGCCTGCGGAGAGTGGAAGATACTCGCGTACCGGAAAGATAGAAGTCTTCTCGCTTCGGAAGAGGTCAGGGTTATTCCGAGCTTATTGTCAGCAGAGCAATACCGAATAATGCAACTGGAGATAAAAAAGCTATTTGAAGAGCTAGTCTACCAGCCTGGTCAGAATGAAGATCGTAATATTATCCGCGAACTCCAGGTACCTTTGTTTCCAATCGAGAATCTGCAGATCTTAATGAGTGAATGGGCACGGTGGCTAGAGCAAATAGAAGAAAGCCCTTCCGAAATTCTATATTCGACGCGTGACAAGAGGCATGTTCGTCAGTTGAAAAGGTGGGATGCGAAATCTATCCTTGAACAAGCGATGTTTCCGTTTCGGGATAAAATTTCTGCCAGAGTGTCATTGAAGGAGGTTCATGTTCCCGAGCACCGCATGATTAAGTGGATGCTTGAACGTGTAAATGACCGAATCGAGCAGGAAAAAACAACAGAATCCTCCATGTTGCACCAACTGATGGAGATTAGACATGGGATTGTGGGATTGAAATCTAGCCATGAGAAAGATAACAAAGTTCTTGAAACCCTGGAAAAACGTAAGCAGCAAATTAAGAAGGATATAGACCTGTTGGAAGATAGATATGTAATTTGGATACAGTTCGAAGCAGTCATTAATCATTATTTAACAAGCGAATTATTTAATGTCGAAGAACTGGAGCCTGAATGGACACATCTATTTGCAAGCCATCCACAATACCGTGCAGTATATGAAGTTTATGAAAGGGTTGGAATGTTGGCACCAATATTGACTTCAAAGGAACTTGAGTTTGAAAAATCGCTCACCAATTCACCTCATTTGTATGAAGTATGGGTACTCCTTCAATTGATCCGTGAGTTGAATAGAGTGAAATTCGTCTGTAAGGATGTGGCTGAATCACTCATTTCTCATTTTGAAAAGAAACGTACATTGAGCGGGTGGCGCGATATGTTTACGTATGAGGATAAAGTCGTCTGGCTATATTATGAGTGTGAGCTACCGCATGAAAGCAGCAAGCTGGTAAAGCCTGATTATCTTTTGCTTTTCAAGACTCAAATGTCAGACTTATGGCATGCGCACACATTGGATGCAAAGTATAAGCCTTACGTGGATATGGGTAAAAAAGTGCTTGAGCATGATCTAGAGCGTTCTGGTCGGAGATATTTAGGTATTTCCAAAAACAAAATCGTCATGAAAAGCGCATCCGTTGTTCATATGGATAAACGGACTAGCAATTGGAATGTCGACGCAAGAAAGCTTTATTCGCTCAGCCATTTTCATGCCGTTCCCGGTAATTTGGAAGGCCTTCAAATCTATATGAAAAGATTTTTCCACTATTTTGAGAACTTGAAACATATATGCCCGAGCTGTGGGGAAATTGCAACATGTAGGGATCAAAATTTCAAACAAACATATATTTGCGATGTTTGTAATGAAATATGGGTGAATAATACTTGTCGAGACTTAAACAGGCAACACGTTAAGACAAAAGTTAGACTGTTAAAATACGCTTTTGGCAATTATTACTTACAGGTTGGGGATGATTGGAATGTCTACTGCCCTATATGTTCAAGCGATGTAAACGGCCACATTGTTAAAACAGATCTCTTTGGAGAAAAGATTGCTCATTAATCGTGACCTCCATTTAGGGTTTATCTCTGGAACAAAAGACGTCTGCTAGTAACAGGCGTCTTTTCTCGTTCTATATCTGCTAAATTGATAAGTCCTCAGACAAAGTTAGGAGAACTTTAAAGAGAAACACAAGGGAGTACTCTACTTCAAGTGTAAGTTGTCTTGTATGCTTCATGTACTCGTAATCCAATTACAGTAGCACATAACTTTCTGTACGTAGCTTTTGAAACTTCGTGTTTTAGAGTAACACCTATCATTCTATGGTAAAATTAGACTGGGAAAGAGGAAATGTTATTTACATGAATTATATGAAATGTGAAGGAGATCACTAATCTCATGAGTACGGATTCTAACAATTATAAGTTTCAAAAGTTAACTCCCACGGGGAATGCAGACATAAAAGTGTATAGAGAAGCCTTAGACTTTGTATTTGACAAACTCAATGGTTTAAGAAATATAGCTATAACAGGTCCATACAGTGCCGGGAAAAGCAGCGTTATTGAGACTTACAAGAAAGAGAAAAGCAATCATAAATTTTTACATATCTCACTCGCTCACTTTGAAAAAACAAATGTAGTTAAAGACGGAAACGAAGAAGATGGAAATACGATAAAAGATTCAGAATTAGAGGGAAAGATAATAAATCAGTTAATTCATCAAGTTCCATCTGAGAAGATACCACAAACTCAGTTCAAAGTGAAACGACGGTTGCGATCCTCGCGTCTATGGTTAGGAACCCTTACTATTGCTACATTAGTATCTTTGTTGATTTTCTTATTCAACAATAAAAAATGGGACACATATGTAGGCGGTTTAAATACACCTTGGCTAAAATCTCTATTGAAGTACACAACAAATGACGTATTTTCCTTCTTTGCACTGCTTGCTGTCATTAGTATCGTTTCTTATCTAATTTACTATGTAATGAGAATCCAATACAACAAAAATGTATTTCGAAAACTAACCGTACAGGGAAACGAAATAGAAATTTTTTCGAATCAAGATGATTCTTATTTCGATAAATATCTTAATGAAGTGCTTTATCTTTTTGAAAACTCCGATTATCAAGTTTTCATTTTTGAAGATATGGACAGGTTCAATGACAACAAAATTTTTGAGAAACTTCGAGAAATAAACACGTTATTAAATAATAAATCGGAGAATGTATTCTGGTTTGTCTACCTACTAAGAGATGATATGTTCACGTCAAAGGATAGAACTAAATTCTTTGATTTTCTATTACCTATTGTGCCCGTAGTGGATGGATCAAACTCATATGACCAATTTTTAGATCATTTTAAAGAAGGAGCACTTCTTCAACATTTTGATATTAATTTCCTTCAGGGTATCTCTTTATATATTGACGATATGAGGTTGCTGAAAAATATATACAATGAATATGTCATATATCATGAAAGGATTCAGTCGACAGAACTGAGTCCAGATAGACTGCTGGCGATGATTACCTATAAAAATCTGTTTCCCCAAGACTTTAGTGAGTTGCAATTGAATAGGGGATTCGTATATACATTATTTATAAGTAAGAAAACATTCATTGAAGGGGAAATTCATGAGTTAGAAGAAAGACTTCTTTTACTTCAACAAAAAATAAGTTCATCTGAGGACGAATTAGTCAATAACTTAGATGAATTAGATGCACTCTATCTTAACACGGACAAGTTGGATATTGATGGGAAATCGGAGTCTCAATTTCCCTCAAGAAGGGATTTCCTTAAAGCATTGAAAATCTCCCCTGACAACGTTTATAAAACTACTAATTATCGTGGTCATTATGCTTTCGAACAACATTATAAGAACCTAGAGAAGAATGTTGAATACACTGCGAGAAAAGAGAAAGTAGAAAATAAAATAAAAGAAGCAAATGAAAAGCTTCATGATGAAATTCAATATATTCAGAATCTACTTCGTGTGATTAAAGACAAAAAACTAAAGGAGATTGTGAGTAAAGCTAATATAAATGAAATATTTGCAGTGAATTTCACAAATGAAGTCGGTGAAGATGAACTTTTCATTGATGTTAAATCAAGTCCCTATTTTTTGCTAATAAAGTGCCTTATAAGAAATGGATATATTGATGAGACGTATCCAGACTACATGACATATTTTTACGAAAACAGTCTAAGTCGTAATGATAAGATTTTTCTTCGCAGCATAACGGATGAAATACCAAAAGATTTCACTTATCCATTGAAAAATAAATGTCTTATTACATCACGTTTAAAATTGACTGATTTTGACCAAGAAGAAATTTTGAATTTTGATTTATTAGATTACTTGTTACTTGAAAAACATGAATATCTACAAAGATTCATTAATCAACTAAAGGAGAAATCTAGACTTGATTTTATACAACAATTTATAGGGGATGAACGTGAAAATGATCTTTTCATCAAAGAAGCGAATCGAGCTTGGCCTTTACTTTTTAAAGAACTCTTAAATAGCTCTTTTTTCTCTGAACAGGAGACCAAGTATTATGCTTTAGGTACCTTATACTATTCAACTAATTACGAGGTCAGAGCAGTAAACAATGGTGGCATCCTTACTTCATATATTTCAAATAACGAAAACTTCCTAGCTATTGGGGAAATAAACTCAGATCTTTTAATAAAAAAGTTCAAACTATTAAATGTAAGATTAAAAAAAATTGATTATGGTCGATCCAATCCACAATTATTCAAAGAAGTTTACGTAAATAACCTTTATGAGATAAATATGAATATGATTTTTAATATACTTCAGAATGTGTATGGAGAACAAAATGAAGAGGATTTGAAGCATAAAAACTTTACTTTGATTACCTCAAGGCCAGAGGAAAGTCTTGCTAAGTACATCCGGGGCAATATTTCTACTTACCTAGATGTTTTTCTCTTCGAAGGTTTTGGAAAAATAATAGATAGTGAGGATGCTGCACTTGAGATTTTAAATCATACAGAAATACCTGTTGAGCAAAGAAGAACATATTTGATCTTCTTAGAAACCCCTATAATGGACATTGATGATCTTGAAGAGAAAGAACTCTGGGACCTATCAATTAACGGTAAAAAAATAGCATATTCAATGCATAACATTCTTAGATATTACTTTGAGAAAGGAAATCAATGTACTGATGATTTTATATCATTTATCAATCAAGACCCTTCTCCATTAGCATTAGATTATGAGGATGTTAGTTCAAGTTATGGAGAAGAAAAAACACAACTTCTTTATGAATCGATTATAAAAAATAACAATCTATTCGATGAAAAATATGAGATGCTTTTGGCTGGTTACGGACATGTAATTAATAAGATGACCTATGAAGATCTCCCTGATACTAGAATAGATATTCTTATCAAACATTCAATTATTGAGATGAATGATGAAAATCTACAGTTTATGAGGGAGCATTATTCAGATAATGTTTTACTATTCATATTAAATAATATCGAGAAATATACTTTTGAAATCATTTCAGAAGTCAATTTCAATTTAGCAGAGCTGTTAATCTTACTACAAAATAACGAAATTGAGGATAAAAATAAGATCCATCTTTTAGAGTATACAGACCAACCGATATCATTACAGGAAGCTATGTACTCAGAGTGCGTTCAACAGTACATCATTAGTAACAACTTGAACGTCAGCGATATCGCGTTTTTGATTAGGAATTACGAATTAAACGGGGTTGAGTTTAAGAAGGATATTTTTGAAATGTGCATCACCAATATAGGAAGTATAATTACTCTAGCTTCTGAAAGTATTATCCCATTTAGTCTTTTTGTCTTGCTTATAGAAACTGACCAAATAGAGGAGGAAAGTAAATTTAAACTTCTAATTGCAGCTTTGATCCATTTATCAATTAAACAAGCACAAAAATGCTTTGATTTACTGCTCATGCATGACTTTATTGGGTTGTTTGATGGAAAAAGACCAAAATTAGAACGAAGTGAAACAAACCAGGCGATTTTAGAGGGAATGAAGGAAAAAGGATGGATAAACTCCTTTGAGATTGACCAACGTGAAGATAATTATTTCAGAGCATACGGTAAAAAACTCATTTGAAATTCTATGTACGCTAATATGTACGCTTTACTACTATTTTATTCTGACTTTATAATTGAGAATGAACTATTTAATTAAAAGAAATTTTAAGCAAACCTTATTGAGATAATGTTTGTGCCAGACCAATGTGCTAAATGATGCGCATTGGTTTTATTCTATTTATTACGTGAGACAAAAAAATTACCATCAGGGGCAATGGGCAGAGTATCTCAATCTTATATTTAATTACAAATCTACAGCGGCACAATTAAACGATTTTATAGAAGGAGAATTAATGAATGACAATCGATATCCCAATGACAAAAGAACTATAAAAGAGATGGAGAAATTATATGATGAAACTGATTGGAATAGTGAATTATTAGATTCTTGGCTGAGTGTGGAAGTATTAAATTTTTGGGAGTGCGACGCCTCATAATGTTTCGATCGTTTTGTCGAGGAACAAGAACATATTCCCATTGAAGTCGCTATTTTAGCGGCTTTTTTATTTTATCTGTACAAGTTCTTGTCCCAAGCTAAGGACAAGAACTTGTACAGATTGCCGAAATTGACAAGAACACAGTCCGATTGCCGATTAGATGTATATCTAAACAATGCACGCATGGACTTAAAACCTTTTTAGCACTATAATACATGAAAATGTTCACATTGTTATGGACAACTAACAAATTAAGAGGGGAGAAATACGCGTGGCTAGGTATTAAAATTGGACTAAACTAGCTGCTGAGGACAAGAACTTGTACCAATTACCGAAATGGACAAGAACATAGAACGATTGCCGATTAGGTGTATATCTAAATAATCAGCATATGCACTTATTTGGGAACAACTATAAACAAGAGATATATTCGGGCGGACAACCAACTAACAGCAGTTGTAGATAGTATGGAGAGCAGTGGCAGAGATACAAGTAGTGCAGCAGCATTAGAGAATGAAAGTCTGAATGCTTCGGATAACGATGTCACGGATAGTGCCGATACCGATAACGATCTTGACGATAACGCACCACTTCAATCAGAAAGTTTAGGAGAACCGCCACCACTAAGAGCTAGTGGAAGCTGCGTGAGCCCTAAAGTAATGGCGGGGGTAATGTCTGGAGCTGCTGGAAGCGCCTTATCAGAAGTAGCGGCCACTTCCACGAGTAGTGGGCATCCAGGATCTATACCACCAACCGTATCTTTAAACGATACGAAGGGCGGCACTGAAGCTGGAGACTTGACTATACCAGCCTTCATGCGTCAAAGACTACGGGCCGCTAATGGACAAACGCCTGGAACTGTTCAGGGTATGGGTGCTGGGGCTGGAAACGTTGCTCCATTACATGGCGGAGTAGGATCAGCGAACGTTAACTATGATGAACCTACTAGATTCAATGATAGTTTCAGTGGGAGCGGGAATTTCCGGAATGAATCGGAGTCGTTATCTGGCGACCATAGATATTCTGGAAATGAAGATTCATTATTTGCATCTTTACCGCAGGAAGATTCAGCGATAGACTCGCGGCCACCGAATAGTTCGGCTAACCGTGGGCAAGCTCCGCAGACCGTACCTCTTCATACGACTCCTGGTGTACAACGCCCAAATAAAGAACCAGGACAAGGCCAAAGAAGACCGCAGCCTGAGAAGTTCCGAACATCCAGAGAGGTGGAATCGCTTGGGGGCAGAAGTACAGAGTATCAGGAAGCAGATCATGGCGATTCCACATCTATACGTTCTAGACAGCAGAAAAACCGGGTACAGAGCATTCCGTTACATCCTTCGAGCAGCGAGGGGGATCGGTCATGAAGGGGCCAGTGAAGAATGGCTTGGTGCCATTATTGCATTAGGCATGATTGCACTACTTATTGGATCGATCTTTGAAGGGAATCGCATTGAACAAGAACAGGCTGCCGCGAAGCAGCAGCCTGTCAATCCGGAGAAACGGCCCGTTCGGCAGTACACCCCGAATGAACAAGCAGCAGAAGAGAAGCAATCCGAAGAGGTAGAAGTGCCAACGGAAGAAATGCAGACGGAGATTCAGAAAGTGATTCCGGAGTTTCTGAAGGTGTACGTACCGTTCAATGCTAAAGATGATTTTTTGAAGAATTCAAAGCCGCATCTGACTGAAAACCTTTATAAAGCATTAGAGCAAGAACAGCGCCGCGGAACGCTAACGATCGTCAAAACCAAAATGACCAATGTAGAGCTGGAGCTGCAGAAGGAAGGAATCAAGGAACAATGGTGGAATGCAGATATCGAGATAGAGAATACCGATCAGGAAGGCCAAATTAGTGGATGGATAATGGAAGATTAATGATTTGGGTGTACGTTCAAGGGCGTGGAACCCATGAGGATATTGCGAAAGAAATCCATGTCGCTCGCGCCATCGACTACCGGGGAATCGAACGGTGAAAGGACTGTGAGTTCTCCAATACCCTTACCGGGCTGGAAGAACTGCTTCAGTGGATGAAGGAGCTTCAGCAGGAACACGCCAAGAGTGACGTACTCTTTGGCACCCGTGCTTGCCGCATGCGGGTGGTCACTTGATCGGTCAGTTCCAGAATAATGTTACATTAATTAAATCCAAACCCCCGAGTTAGCTGTCTATATAACAGGAGGTGAACGACAATGATCGATGCACAGCAACAACTCAACGCCGCACAAAACGGAGATCACGATGCCTTCGTTTCTCTTATAAAGGATCGAACGGATAAGCTGCACCGAGTGGCTCGCCATTATGTACGGGAGTCCAAAGATGCGGAGGATATCGTTCAGGATGCCCTGGTTAAGGCTTATGAGTCACTGCAAACGCTGCAACAAGCCGAAGCGTTTGAGAGCTGGCTTACCAGAATTGTGGTGAACCGGGCGCTCAATCATTTGAAGAAATCCAAGCGTGTTCACCTGAGCGAAGACCCGCAGGCGCAAGAGCCATTGGTCGTTAATGATATCGATCAAACCCTGGATCTGGAGCGTGCATTGGCCAGTCTGAATCCGAAGCTGCGTCAGCTCCTGTTCTTAAAATATAAGAAGGACCTGACCCAGCAGCAAATCGCCCATCTCCTGGATATGCCATTAGGTACTGTAAAAACACAATTACGGAAGGGGCTGGAACATTTGCGCAACGAAATGGCTCAAGATTTTCTCGAACGAGACCTGGATACATTACGCCTGCAGTTAAGACAACAGGCAGAGCACCAGTTTGCCGTTTCACCGGATTATGATCTGATCGTCAACGACTATCAAGAGAACACCGGGAGGGGAACAGGGAAGGGAGAAGCGGGATTCTTATGGGTTAAAACGGGGAGTGATGACGCCGTTTCTGCCACGCTCTCCAGGGGCGGCAACTTGCTAGACTATGCCATTTCCTGGGCCTCATTGGACAACGAGACACGGATATCTGAGGAGGAGCTCAAACAGCAGGCAGAGCAATTCCTGGAAGATCATTATCCCGGCGCACTGCGTGATTTTCCGTATTGTGAGATGGAGTGGATGGAAGGGATGTTTGTGTACACACGACAGCAGAAGGCGATGGGGCTACCGCTTCCTGAGACGGGATGCCTGATTATGGTTCATCCCAGCGGTCGCGTGGTCGGATTTAGGTACTATGGAACCGTTCCAGGGCCAGCACTCCCAACCATGATCACACCAGAAGAGGAACAGATGGCGTGTATGAAGGCGAATTTTTTGCTACATGTGGAATATTGCGTATTGGACAAAGCCGTGTACACGGATGGTGACGATCAGGTCCATCTTGTTTACGCCCCCCGAAGTAGAGGGCTAATCTATACTGCATCATCACAGGAGGAAGTTCCGACAGCCTATAGGGCAGAAGCTGTCCCCTCTGACCCAAGAACTCTGGACGAGTGGCCAGGTGAGTTCCCGCCCGCACGAAGCCTAGAAGAGTGGATTGGGGTAGACAACGACCAATTTCAGTTAGTACAAGACGAAAATATTGGCTCGAACACCAAGTTGATGGTGTGGAAGCAACAGAATGAAGAGCGTCCAGCCAAGAATGACCGGTCTTGGAAGGCCTATTGGGCTGATCAGATGGAGGGAGCAGTCAAGGCGCGAGTAGACAGCCAATCCGGACAACTGATTGACTTTGTTTCGCATGGTAAGTCAGATCAACTAGCTCCATTAACCTGGGATCGAGACGCATGTATAGAAGTAGCTATGGACTATGTCCGAGGACTAGCAACCGAAATGTTGCCGTATCTCAAGCTTCTAACTGAAGAGACCGACGACGAAGATCGTTTGGAAATCATTCGCTTTGGTGTATATGTTCAAGACGTATCTGTCAGGGATGAATGCTATCAACTAGCTGTTGACCGCTCTAATGGGAGGGTCAAAAGTTTGATGTCCCCCTCCATAAGGCCAGAACAGTTAAAGAAGCTGGAGACCGTGCCTTCATTTGATTACCATACAGCTATCCTCCGATGGACGGCACAGGCCAAGCTGCGTCTGCAATGGGAACGGATGCACAATGCTAGGGCGGAAGAGGCCCCGTACGAACTAGTGTATCGAATGATTGGTAGCGAGCACGAGCGGACGCCCGAAGTGCTTGATGCGCATACGGGGAAGTTATACGAAAATACTTTTTACTGACAAACAAAAACATCTAGCCCGAAACTAAGGGCTGGAAGGCATTCAAAAGCCTGCGGACGTAGAACAGCATTGGAAGGAGGTTGGCGTCCATTCCAGAATGCCCATCGATGGTTCCTTATGGAAGGACGATCCCATCCTTTCTTCCTATCCACCGTCCCGTGTATACAAGGTAATCGAGCGAGATCATGCAGGAAGAGCGATGGAGTTTTTGAGAAAGCCAGAGAAGCGGTCTTTGCGTTCAACCGTAATATTGCTGTCGAGGGACAAGAACATGGTCTCATTAAAGTCGCTATTTTAGCGGCTTTTTATTTTATCGGTACAAGTTCTTGTCCCGAGCCAAGGACAAGAACTTGTACCGATTGTCGGAAAAGACAAGAATATAGTCCGATTACCGATTAGGCCTGTATTTAATCGTCATCTTGCCCTTCAATTCATTAAACTAACGGGCAGTATAGTTCCAATATGTGGTACTATTTGTTTAGGCAATGATGGGAAAATTGTAGTCATTAAGGGGGGAGGTATGGCGACCACAATAGGTCTTATTAGACATGGGGTTACTGAATGGAATACTCTTAGCAAGGCTCAAGGAATATCTGATATACCGCTAAACGAAGAAGGAATAGCGCAAGCAACTGCACTGGCAAAAAGACTTTCAAGCGAAGAGTGGGATGTTATATTCTCCAGTAATCTTACGAGAGCTAGGCAAACTGCCGAAATTATTCAGCAATGTTTAGGAGTACCCGTATTCACTGATGAACGTATTAGAGAGATTAATTGCGGGCTAATTGAGGGCACCACCGAGGAAGAGCGTATCACTCGTTGGGGAGCAAATTGGCGTGAGCAAAATCTTGGTATGGAAGATTTCAAAGTGGTCGCAAAGCGAGGTCTAACTTTTCTCGAGAAACTGATTAAAGAATATGTTGATAAAAGAATATTAGTTATAAGTCATGGAGCATGGATTGGGCTGTCATTACAACATCTTTTGCCACAACATTTCCAAAAAACGTATATAGATAATACTTCTATAACCATTCTTACACACACTAACAAAAAGTGGGCATGCCAATTATATAACTGTACCAAACACCTTTAGCTATTGTGGACTAAGCTAACGGGAAACGTTAGCTCAATAAAACAAAAAAAAGCAGCCGATCATTGTGATTGGTTGCTTTATTCAACTAACGGATAGAATACTTTCAAGATTAGACGCGGTGAACCACACTAAAAGTATCGACGAGTTTATCGTCGTTAGCAACTATTAAGCAGGATAATACAGTTTCTGGGTCGAATTTGGTTGGCGGTAAGTTAGAATAGGGGGGGGATAAGATATGGAAAAGTACGGAAGTGACAAGGCACGTTTTCTAAAAGAAATAATGGATTTGATGGTACCCATAGAAGGCGGATCAATTGAACTAAGCGATTTTCTTAATACAGATAAATGGCTTAGCACTGATTACACTTTATCTAACCCAGGAAGTAGTAAAAAGACTATAACGTGGACTGAAGCTATAGAGCCATTCCATGTAATGAAGTATCCAGTAACACAGCAGTTATATCATTTTGTCATGCATGAAGAAGAAATAGAGCCGATTGTGAGTAAGCTGCCAATTACGGAAGTTTCGTGGATGGATGCTATTACTTTCTGTAATGAGTTATCGAGAAAGCTTGGCAGGATGGAATGTTACACAGTTACAAACGAAAGTGAGAACACAATATTTAACAAAATAGCGAATGGATTTCGATTACTGTCAGACGCTGAATGGCAGTATGCGTGTAAAGCAGGATCAACGGGATATCGGTATGCAAGAATTGATCATATTGCATGGTATCAAGGAAATTCCAATGGATCTGTTCATAAAGTAGGACAGTTGCTTCCTAATCCATGGGGACTTTATGACTTGATCGGTAACGTCTGGGAATGGTGCTGGGATCTATATGATGCTGAACGATATGGGAACTATAGAGTTTTCAGGGGAGGCAGTTGGGCTGAAGTGGAGAACAATTGTGGTTCTACGAGTAGAAGGAAAAGCATGCCCAATTTTAAAATAGATGATCTTGGTTTTAGAATAGCACTTACAAATCCTTGAGAAAACGACACATCGAGTATGCTCAAGTCGTTGAGCTGACGGTAGGTGTTCAACTATCCGAAAATATAACTTACTGATGACCAGAAGGCAAGATTATAGAATCACCAAATGTCGCGGGACACAAACATTGTTCCATTCAAAGTCGCTATTTTAGCGGCTTATTTGATTTAAGGAACCAAGTTCTTGTCCCAAGCCAAGGACAAGAACTTGTACCGATTACCGTAATGGACAAGAACATCGTCCGATTGCCGATTAGATGTGTACTTAAGTAAAAAGTACATAAGCCCTCATTAGTACCAAATATTTTATATAAGAACATTCACATTAAAATATATTACTTATGTAACATTTCTCAAAGAAAGACTCTTAAATTATAGTTCTCTTTTTTGTCTCAGACTCTCAATAAAAACAGGTAGTTATCTGGATAAACTTAATTGAGCGAGTAAATGAAATAATAATTGCTTCTCGATCGTGTATGCGATATATTGCATATAAGAATAATTGTATTGAGGATGAAAACAATGCCAATACCTAAAGATTTTTCCTTACCAGTCCGTATGTCCGCAAAAGAAAGAGCGTTTTCTCAGATTCAGCGATGGATCATTGATGGAACACTGCAACCAGGTGAAAAGCTTATTGATGCGGAAATGGCTGAATCGCTTGGAGTCAGCAGGACACCGATTCGGGAGGCATTTCAGTTACTCGAAGTTCAAGGCCTCGTGTCCATGCATCCAGGAAAAGAAACAAAAGTAACGAATATTGAGAAAAACGATATTTTTAAGATGTATTCAACGATGGCTGCTCTTCAGGCCTTAGCTGCTGAAATTACCGCCAAAATTATTGTTCCAGAACAGATTGAGAAACTAAGATCACTAAATTTGGAATTTGCAAGTTCCATTAAGAATGGCCAAGTTTATCAGGCTATGGAGGTGGATGAGCAATTTCATAATTATATTGTGGAGCTCTCAGATAATCCTTATGTAGCTACATTTAATACATCTCTTCAGATTCACATTAGGCGATTTAAATACGTATTTTTAAAACAACCTATTACGGCTACACTAGCTTCAGTTGAAGAACATGATCAGATTATTAAAGCTTTTGAAGGCAAAAATAGCAACGATGCCCATAATTTAATGAAACAAAATTTTATTCGACCGATGCAGGAACTGAACGAAATACTTTGAAATGAGGGAAGAAACATGGAAAATAAAAAAGATCTTCGCATTCGAAGCAAGGTAATCAGTGAAGGTGCTAACCGGGTACCGAACAGAGCGATGCTGCGTGCAGTTGGATTTCAAGATGAGGATTTTAAAAAGCCAATGATCGGAATAGCAAGTACGTGGAGTGAAGTAACACCGTGTAATATGCACATCAATGATTTAGCGGTGCAAGCTAAGCGGGGCGCACGTAATAACGGCGGTGCTCCACTAATTTTTAATACGATTACCGTTTCTGATGGGATCTCGATGGGGCATGGCGGGATGTTGTTCTCGCTACCAAGTCGGGAAGCTATAGCTGATTCGATTGAAATTGTGACCGGAGCCGAGCGTTTTGACGGCGTTGTTGCAATCGGTGGGTGTGACAAAAATACGCCTGCATGTTTGATGGCTATTGGACGGATGAATATTCCTTCTGTTTATGTATATGGAGGAACCATTCAACCTGGTAATCTCGACGGTAAAAAAGTGGATATCGTTTCAGCTTTTGAAGCCGTTGGGCAATATCAAGATGGAAAAATAACAGACGAACAATTGCATAAGGTCGAATGCAGTGTTTGTCCAGGTCCAGGGGCTTGTGGGGGGATGTATACCGCTAATACGATGGCCGCAGCTGCAGAAGCAATGGGTATGTGTTTGCCTGGTTCTTCTTCGACATCAGCTATCTCAGCGGATAAAGCATTGGAATGCGAAGCAGCCGGTAAGCAGGTCATCTCACTTCTTGAACAGGAAATCTACCCAAGAGACATTATGACGAAGAAAGCATTTGAGAATGCGATCACCGTTGTTATGGCTCTAGGGGGATCAACCAACGCATTTCTCCATCTGCTAGCTATTGCGCACTCCGTAGAAGTGGATTTAACCTTGGATGATTTTGAACGAATTCGCTTGCGTGTTCCTCATTTGGCAGATCTGAAGCCAAGTGGTCAGTATGTCATGCAGGATTTGAATGATATTGGTGGTGTTTCCGGGGTAATGAAGCTATTGCTCGCTGAGGGATTACTTCATGGGGATTGCCTCACCGTAACTGGTAAAACGTTGGCGGAGAATTTAGCGGAAGCTGCTCCACTTCAGAATGATCAAGAGATTATACGTCCACTCAATAATCCGCTTAAACCAAATGGACCACTGGTTGTGCTTCGAGGAAACCTAGCTCCTGAAGGCGCTGTTGCCAAAATGTCAGGCATGAAGATACAACAGTTTTCCGGGCCGACAAAGGTGTACGATAGCGAAGATGAAGCGACAGAAGCGATCATGAATGATGAAATTCAAGAAGGGGACGTATTGGTCATACGCTATTGTGGACCGAAGGGTGGACCAGGTATGCCTGAGATGCTTTCCGTTACAGCACTCATTGTAGGAAAAGGTCTCGGTGGGAAAGTTGCTCTCATAACAGATGGTAGGTTCTCGGGTGGCTCGCATGGATTTGTAGTCGGGCATGTATCCCCTGAGGCACAAGTAGGTGGACCGATCTCTTTGCTCCAAAATGGAGATATTATCACCATCGATAGCGACATTCAGGAAATTAAGGTTGAAGTGCCAGAAGAAGAGTTGGCCGCTCGAGCGCAAGCTTGGGTACAACCGCCACTGAAAGTGAAATCCGGTGTACTTGCCAAATATGCTAAATTAGTTTCCTCTGCTTCAAGAGGTGCAGTAACAGATTTGATGGAATAGACAATTAAACATTGATGCTACATATAAAATGGGAGGGGAGAAGCTACTAGAACTAATGCATGAAGCGCGCTAAACAAAAAAACGCCAGCTTTAGATATCAAGAATGTCGCAAGAAAAGGATGAAGAATTTAGTTTCATCATTTGAAAATGAAGTGCACCCCCTAATAGACATTGGAAAAACCCCTGAGTTTAGCCGATGAAATTCTAGGGGGTGTATTTTTGCTTGTACCGTTTCTCGACTTTCATTAATTGGGGGTTCGCTACGAATAGCAGGCAGGTTCCGGCTAGTGCAGGAATGTTTGGATGGAGTAAATATACCTACAAAGAAAGTAAAACTCACTTATATATAAGAAAGGCCTATATACATATGTACAAAATGCTATGTAATATTAAATTATAAGTTTTATTGACTGGGCTAAATATGTACTGTAATTTCATATAGTGTTACACATTATGTGGGCATTCCGTATTGATGAAACGGAGTAGTCCTTTTTGATATGTAAACAACAACTAAAGGAGTGATAAAATATAACTTCTTTTTTTCATGTATATTGTCCAGAGGTCGTAAAGAGTAAATATCGTCTTATTGTTTTTGATGATACGAAAGAGGCATTTATACCGCTAACAGAGTTTTATCATGACCAAGTTAAAAGAATCAGTGAAAGCTCTGTATTTACTTATCTAAATACGTTAGAACCATTTTTTTATTGGTTGAAGAAGAAAAGGTCTCCTGGAATGATGAACCTCAAGCTGTTAATGAAGCTGTAAGACAATATTTACTAGACCAGATGAATTGCAAAATACGTTCTAGAGATGGATATGAAGGTGTGTATCTCACAAAAAAGAGTTCTAAAACGGTACAACTTTTTCTTTCAGCAATTAAAGGGTTCTATAAGAGCATGATACGTCTAAAGAACTATGCCTATGCTAATCCGTTAGTTGGCTTAGAGTTTAGTCGAAATAATTCGGATCAACATGGTGAAAGAAAGAATAGACCAAGGGTGCATAAAGAAGCTGGTACTGAATTGCAAACTTCTTTTAGAAAACAAACGGATTCATATTTTAAGATTATAAATGAAGAGTGGGTTCCGGAGATCATACGTGATTGGGATTTGCCCTATCGCATTTATAAAGCTGGAGGTTCACAAATTTGGAAGTTAAGAGATGAGGTTATTACTCGCTTCATGTTTGAAATAGGCGCGCGAATATCTGAGATACTTGAACTTACTGTTGGAGACTATAGACAACGAACGGACTTACATGAATTTGCCGCAACCAACAAAGGTAGCTATAAAAGGCGAATCAAGTTTATTCGAATTTCTCCAGAAACATTAAAATTATTGATTAGATATGTAAACTCAGAACGTCGTCAGTTTGCGAAAACACAAACAAAGTTTGATAGCTTGCCTGCCCAAGAACCTTTATTTTTATCAACTAGAGGAACTCCATATACTTACTCGGCTTTTTACTCTAATTGGACATTGATTACAAAGAAATCCGGAATAAGGCTTAATCCACATAAAGCTAGACACTGGTTTGTAACCTCTATGCTACGGGGAATTTACGAACAATCTAATACAACTGCCCAGATTGAGGACAAGAAAAAGCAGCTTGTTGAGTATATGAAATGGCGGGATACTGAAACTTTAAACGTATATGATCATTATCACGATGAACAAAAATTTCGAGACCTGCATATGAAGCTTCAAGCAAACTTTATGAAACGAGAAAAAGAGTATTTAGAATTAGCTAAAGTCCACTCACATAGCGAACCAAGTGAGTCAATTGATTTAAAACTTAATAACGAAGGGAAACAACCATGGTTGAATGATTTCTTTGAAGGGATGGAAATGTAGTGACTGCAGATGTGATTATAGAAAAATTGATAGAAGAGGCTACTTTTGGGACAAAGTTGATGATAAGAACATTAAATATTTTTTGCGTCATTGCGCTGATCATCCCTGGGCGAATCACTTTGCACTGGCAATTTTATGCCTATCGGATCGACAACTAACTCCTCAATCAATTTTTAATATTACAAGTTCGTTAAACGCTCGCTTCCGAGATATATTTAGCCATTTTAAACTTTTGTCTATGAATGAATTTCTTACGTCACACGTAGAATCCTACTTAGTGGGAGAAATCTGCTCTGATCACACTGACCGACAACGCCAATCCCTTTTGGCAGGCTATAATACGTTTAATTTTAATCTTGACAAATGGTTAGGGACCAAATTCAGCCATGAAAAACAAATTACCCTTTCTGTATACCAACTTCCTAATCTTCCTTATGACAATCGAGACTTTAGTGCTCGTAAAAAAGCAGTTACTAATGCAAAGACTAAACGGAAAATTGACACTTCAGCGATAACACCTCTACTACCTGCAATAAGAGCTGAAGGACACCTTAGGTGGAATCAAGTGATTCGATTACGAGAGGCCTTCCGTAAAGCTATTATGAAGGCTAGAGAGGAGAAATTATCTCTACCTATAGAATTTAACTACGATGAATCAGAACATGTAGGAGAAACTTGGTATTTTCTCCTTAGAGATATTAAAGCCTTTGGTAAAAACCGTGGTGAACCTAAAACGTATAGAGAGTTCAAAGATGAAAATTGTGTACTTGAGTTTGTAAAGGCTGAGAAGCTAGAAGATGGATCGGAAGGCGAGGGACCGTAGTTTTTAGAACTCCTTAAACATAGAGTTTTGGGCAATCTTGCTCCGGGGCAAATTTCTGAAGAACGTAAAAAGAACTTAACAAATTTTCTTGATCATTGGGGTTATGAAGTAGAAAAAGGTGAGAAACTTCCCTCGCCATTTTTTGTAAGAAATCCAGGTGTACTTATCCAAGGCTTTGACATAACTCGGACTATGAAGACAACGAACAAGCTCCTTATTAATATTGAACCTATATATGTCGCCTGCATGTTTGCAAAATTTGCGCTAGATATTATTACATCCTCAGGAGCTAGAATAAACGAGGTGCTTCAGATCAGTTATGATAAGGACTGTTGTGTAGTTACTGTAGATAGAAGCGTAAGCCCTCCTAGGACTAATTATATTTTACGTTTGATTCCGAAGGGTAGGGAAGAACCAGAGAACTTTTATGTCCCAGAGGAAGTATTCAAATTTATGAATGAGATACTGAAGATGTTAAAATCTTCTTATGACTCTGACTTGTTACCTGAAGTAGATTTTGATATAGAAAGTAGGAAACATCTGATCTCAAAGAAAAAGTTTATTTTTCAGTATCAATTTAAACATATTCATGTGAATTCACTTACTGCCATTATTCGTTTCCTATTACATGGCATAATCATCCAAACAGTAGAGGGTAAACAAGTTATAATAAAGGTACATCTTTTAAGGCATGCTTTCGCAACTCATGCAGTACAAACGGAAAAGATTCCTTTGGATATCGTGAAGACTCTTTTACATCAAAAAGATATTGAGGTGACTTCTTACTATTCTGCTCCTACAGATCAGCAAATTACTGAATCGATTACTTCTCTTCATGAAAATTGGATTTCCTATATAGATATTCAAAAAGGGGTTCTTAGAGGCCGAGAGGAACTACAGGAATTATATAATGATTATCGTGAGAAAGTTGGGACTATGTCTAGGGTAGTTGGAGGGATCTGTACTATAGATGCTGTATGTCCAACTAAAATGGCCTGTCTCGGTTGTGGAGCGAAAGTGCCTCGACCTGAGTTCAAAGAAGAACTACTTGCTGTTTATGATTGGGCAGATGAAAGTGAAAAACGATTTCAATAATTAGGACTGCCTTTAGAAGCAAAGAAAATGAAAATCGCAAAAAACAGAACCAAAAATGAGCTTAAAGAAATCCAATTAATCGAAAACTCACAAAAGGATGAATCACATGTCCCAGAAATCAGAATCCAACCAAGACGTACGCGGTAATGGCGGCGGTATCATCATAAATGGCGAACGATTACTCCAACTCTTCAGTTCTAGCCGGATTGAAGCTGAACGACTACACTTTATAAACAACGAAGTAACCCTTGCAATTGCTAATTCCGATGCTTTGATTGGATTCGCGAAACAGTGGATTACTTCTATCGATTTATCTACTATTACCGACTTAGTGTACTTTCAAGGTTTTCCGATTGAGTGACCTGATCTTACCAACAATATAGGACGACAATACAATGGCAACACTGTCTTGGTCACAGATGCTCGCTGCTACCAGTACAACAGATATCTCCGCGGCATTCAGGATAATAAAATCGGGAAAATTCTAGGAGTTGATGATAACACTGGGGCAGGAGGTGCAAATGTTTTTACCTATGACCTACTAAGAGTTATATTATCAGGATCGGACTCCCTTTTTGAGGGAATTCCAAATTGTGCCTCTATGCGAGTTGCCGTACGCCAGACCACACGTCGTGTAGGAGATAAAGCTGGTCTACCTCTTGAGAACCTTGGGATTCAACCTGACGCAATTCATCGGATGATCTTCTATACGGCGACGGCGACCGTGACCTTATTTCAGTTGCAGTCACATTGCTATTTCAATCTCGTGTTACACACGATATATAAATTTTTAAGTTTATCAAATAAGTGAAAAACGTGTTACATTGTGTGATTCTCGATTTATGAAATATTTAAAGTACGATCTTTTTTTTGGGAACATTTTACCAAGTCATATGACAGCCGTATTTATTTGTTATTTTTATTACAAATTGAATATGGAGGTTTATCTCAATGGGTTATAACTATTATTGCCTAACAGGTAAATGAAACAGGTGAAGGAGGTGTTTATTATAACGATGTTGACGTGGTAACATACTTACTTCGGCTAGTTTCATTGAGGGAGAAGCTTAAAAATTATATTTTATAGTGACCTAATGACGATGGGTTTTGAGGCAACCCATCTTACTGAGGAGCTAGTACATGACTTACTCGGATGCTGTTAATTCCTACAGCTATTTCTATAGCCAAGGGCGAATAAATCACCGAAAGAACTAATTGAAACCTTAGCTAATAAACCGTTATAACTTTTCTTATCTGCTTATGTATAAGGTTGAAGCAACGTTACTAGGTTAAGCGCAAAAAGGTTTTTCTTTAACAAAGTTACTATAGTTTTTTTAGATTTTACCTACCTAATTGACTAGGTCCTCAATAGACGAAGGGTCTTATAATTAGATTCAAAAAACATCTCATTTAATAAGTAATAAATTCTTAACTTTTGCCGATATAATTATAGGAGGTGTCTAGATGACTCAATTGGATCGAGAGTTCTTAAGAAAAAATGAAACTATAAAGAAGTTGGGAGAAATTAAAGAATTACACCTAATAGCAATAATAATTGGCTTAGAAAAGTACGGATTCATAAGAAGGATAGTTGAAGGGAGAAATGGTCGGACACCAGCACTGACACATGAGTTATCTGTTACACTGATGATGAATATTGGCTTCCTATTCGAATCCTTACATAATTATAATTGTATAAAAAAAGATGTAACACAGTCAAAAAGTTATAGCAATAATGAAAGATTTAAAGAATGTGTTCATATTTTAAATTCTAAAAAAGCTACACAATTCAAGGAAAATGCTTTAAGAGTAACACGTAATGAAGGTGCATTTCATAATGACTTAAGTGCTATTGCAGATTACTTTGAATCCTTCCCTAACGAAAATAGAAGTAAAATCTGGTCTACTAATGAACTCGATGAAAATTATTCTCCAATAGCTTGTGCAATATCTGCACATACTCTTAATCGCTTTTTTGAAGATGATCCTGAACAACATGGTGTATATATCTCCGAACTAGCCAATAGTTTGCTTTATGTTGCAAATGAGTTGGTGAATGAATGGTTATACTCTCAGTGATTATTGGATGCAGTATGAATCATATAAACTTTATCTATTATTCATATACATCAAGAAATTTCAAATTAGCATAGAATGCTCTAACAAGTTAATCATTTTGCATAGAAGATCCCAAGTTCATGGGGTCTTTTAAGTATATGAGTATTGACATATTCCAAATTTGATCACAAATTTGAATAAACTTTAGATTCATTAAACAACCCTTTTATGTGGAGAAACATCCATTCACCTATTGAAACCAATTTAAAGTTGAAGAATAACTACTATTGTTGAAAAACTGGTCATGCGTTCAGTAAGAATTCTGTAACTGGTTAGAAATAGCAGGAAAGAGGAGTAAAGAAGTTAATTTACCTTCTTGGAAAGAAATTGAGGAAATGAGAGATCGCTCGTTTCCAGATGTCGCTTTCAAATAAAATTTTGATAAGTGCAGCTATTACCATTTGCAAAACAGAGAACCGTTGTTGACTAACAATTGCCCGAATCAACATGAAACTGCTAAGCAAGATATTCAACCAATGATATCATATATACCACAAAAAGTTACGATGCTGAACATGAGTAATCAAGTGATGAACATAAATGCCTCCAAAAAACAGTCGAGACATATGTATAGAAAATGAGTTTTTGAAGCCGTTATCGCTAACACTAAAAAATTACTTTTCACTCACAAAGACTTCGGCTACAAATGACGCGAGAAATACCCATCGTTAAAAGAAAGCCTCTATGAGAAAGATCACCCGTAGATTTAACACAAGTTTATCTAAAATATGTATCATGAGAGGATTTATCCATATGGTCGTTGATCATGCCGAACCCCCAAATTCCATTACAAAGTAGATTGCTTGATACCATTGATGAAGTACGAGAAGTCCTAAGCAATCAATAGGTAATCAGAAGAAAGGTTGGGGCACGTAAACATAGAGATCCCAAATGAATTTGGGAAGGGAACGTTTCATTGTTTTGAGGCTAGAGGACAGGATGTAAATAAAGGAATAAGCATAAAAATATTCAAAAAAACTGATCAAATAAAGTATTCGCACAAACGATTACGGGTAGCCATTAAAAGGTACAGTCCAATTACACGTGCTATACATCAGATCCATACAGTCTTTATACGACCTTTATGGTGTCGCGGCTAAAATTACAATCGAAGCCAAATACAGCTGCTTAAGCGAGTTTAAAGATGACAAACTTCCGTTATATACGGAAGAAAGGGTGTATGATATCTTCTCTGTAATACGGTCAGGGACCAAGTGGATAGACAAAGTAGAAGAGGTTGGGTTCTCATCAAATCACGGTAGAAAGTATATCAAGCTCCTTGACTCTAACACGGAGATTAAAATTTCACGCTTACTCAAGAAATAAAGCTAAACACCAATCCAGTCACAATCCATCAATATGTTTTCCAAACAAGAAATGTTACAATTATACAAAATATAGAATGGTAGAGGGCAGCTCATGGCGAAGATAAATAAAATGATACTCGGCTTTTTACACTACAGCAAACGTAAAGTTCCAAATGAAATGAGTTATGGAGGGGACACTCCACTAAAAAACTTAATCGATTTTTTATTTACTCATCCAGACTTTGCAAATCGAATTTCTTTGGAGCTGACTGAGAACTTCCTCTGTGGATATGTGTCGGAGCCTTCTATCAGGCAAAAGTCTAGTTATAGTACGCAAGATATACAAGCGTTACTGCATGCGTTGACCCAACACTTAGGGGTTAATCGTATAGACCACTGGATTCTGATCCCTCTTAGGAATGCATACCTAACCTGTTCCGTTCGGTATAAAGACTTTAGATTTATATCTGGCGATTTTAATGAAAAGACAGAAACACTTAGGAAACTCTGTAGATACTCAACTATGAAGTTTCAATCGCACATTGAACATTTGATTCGAAAGTCTCCTGGTTTTTTCGAACATCCCATCCTAGCAATACGTATTCGAGATCATAACGAATATGTTAGAAACGACATTCAGAGACAAGCTTTTTTTTCCATCTCCTTTCTCCAAGCCATTTATTGGAGTCTTAACCGTCAGGACGAGATCCCTCCGTTTTCACACCGATATAGGGAAAATAAGACAGATCACATGATGATATTTGGGAGAATGGAATGGCAACTCGGGACTGTGCCATTTATGATCAATGCCCATTGTAATATTAATTTGGACTGGCTACTGGATAAGAAGAATGTTAAATTATTCGATTCTCTCTATCAATGCTTCTTGAGGAGAACAACCCCTAACGAATTGAGTTATAAGTTCCTTAATGGGTATAAGTTTTTCAAGAAAGCGATTGAATCTGAAGAACGTAAAGATTTCTTTGAAAGATTAGGCTCTCCGATTATGAACCTCGTAATTGCTTGCGAAACTGTATTGTTGGCGGAAAGAGTGCCTAAACGTTATTCTTTATCCTTCTTAATGCCGAACTTAACTAAGTTGACTGACTTAAATCCAGCTGACTGTGCTTTACTAACAAATGAAATGTACACATTAAGATCGGAGTACGTCCACGGAGGAACAGAGATTTTCCATGATTTTAATGATAATTTCGGTCCTGGAAAAACTAGCACAAAGTATATACAGTTTAAACGCATGGTTGCCAAATTACTAATTACCTATCCCTCCTATGTAAAACTAGTATCGAGAAAATCACCTGCCGATACGCTAAATATAAATGAATGGTACTCATATCTAGGCAAGAAATTACGAAGAAGCCGTGGCATTAATCCAAATCTCTGGGACCAAATTAAACCTAAGCCAAGGAAGTCATGAGATAAATATTAGCGGTAGCCATGCGTGGTTTGCTGCAGGTGCCATCTTGCTCCTTATGGGTACCTGGCAAGCCACAATACCTTTTATTAGGAGTTATGTTACGTATAAGGAGGGGGCTATCTATAGCTACCACATCTTTACTAAAATACAATAAAACAATGAAAGAACTGTATCGCACGATTCCAACATTAAAACTACTCGTTCGTCTACTGGACAACAACTTCCTTCAATTAGGTGAACTTCCACTACGGGCTCCATTGTTAAGCAAAAAAACCTTCATTACTCGGTCATGCGTATGATGACTTTTTTCAACTCTACTGTCATCGCCTCAACTTCAGAATACACAAAGTAGTGGAACGAACTAATATTGACGATACACCTTTTAGGAAACGTGGTGGAAGAATGTTTGAGATTGATTTGAGAATAAATGATCTGGATCAACAGCAAAGAGAGGATGCAACAAAATCTATATATAACCTTGTCCTTCATCTAACTTCGGAATTAAATATAAAATATCTCGATTCAGTTGTATACACAAGTGAGTTTAAAAAGGATATCTTTCATTCCAACGCTTAAAGAACGTTCAGCAGGGATTCACTGAAACCTCATTTGGTTCAGCAATAGCCAAGGTTATGATGAGAGTACTCAGCAGAAATATATGGTTTTTTTAGATTCCCCTCTATTCTGGGCATTATTTAACCAAGAGAATGAGAAATATAAAAATTTGGCGGTTCATACACTTCATCACGAATTAGGGCATGTTCACGACAATAGCATGAGATTCCATTCATATGAGCCATTTGAGATCACTCGTACAGATGATAGTATGACCATCGCATGTAAGTTAGGTGAATTTATGTGGATGGAATTTATTGCAGACCGGCTGGCAATTAGCTCATTCACTGAAAGTGCCAGTTTAAGAGATGATGTACGAAGACTGGCCTTATCTTTAGTAGAGACAATGGGTAACACTTTTCATGAATATGTTATGGATGGAGACTCATATAAGGTATTTATCAAAATACAAGAACAATCGAATCTATTGATAAATATTACAGGGAATCTTTTAGGAAGAGTTCATGGACTCAAATTGCAGGAATACTTAGAGCATATGCAAATGGAGTATTACACTCCATATCTTATTCGTTTCAGTGAGGAATTAGAGCAACTCTACAGTAATTATCCTGACTGGAAAGGTATGAAGGACTTTTTACCTTTGGCAAAAGTTATTGTTGATCTATGGGAAGCACTTGGTGTAAGTTTTGAAGCCGATCATGAAGGCATAATTATTAAGATCTCCAAACCAAGTATATTAACATAACCTCATGTAATAAAAGCATACCAATCAACTTAGCAGCACTCCAACTATAGAAAAAGCAGATTTTACACACAATTGATGAGGTGTCGAAAATGGAACCAGTCTTTAATTTTGACAAAGAGATGACTGTAACATTTAAAGATGGGCATAGTCGACCTTATAGTTATTTTTGGTACGACGAGGATATCGTTGTTATGTATGCAAAAGAATTCGTACATGCGTTCGCAATGTACAGGTTTAGTTTTGTAGGAGCAACAATTGAAGATGGTGATCAGTTTATAGATAAATCATTTATTGTGCTTAATGATATTAAAATAAATAAAAACCATTTACTTTGCACTTTCTATCATGAATTGGGTCACATAAAGTTGAATCACTTGAAAGGTTATACTGGTCAGGAACGGGCTGAAGCTATGGCACGTGGTGAAGTGTACTATGCAGAGTTAGAAGCTGACAAATTTGCATTCGATATAATGGGTAAGAGCAAAACAATAAGATGGTTAGAGTCAAATGTACGCTATTTAGAAGACCATGTGATCGCTAGAGAGGAGTATGATCAGTTACACGGATTAGCTAAGCAAGCTAAAAAGGGTTTAGAAAAATATAGAACCTCACACATGGAAATCATTAAAAGATTAGTAGCGATGAAAAAATTGTTATAAACACAGTGTTGTTGATTTTTGTACGCATCAGCAGTGAGGCGTCGTAGACGGAAAGCCAAAATTAAAAATACACCATATATGTTCTGGGCCACTGACGATGATTCCTTGTAAAATATTTAATAGTATGAGTGTTGATTAGGAAAAAGCCCAGATTGTAACCAGAACAATAAATCGTGATACTTATAGAGGTGAGAACTTGAATTTAGGGAAAGAACTAAGTAATGCATACTCTACCGGTGGTGGAGGTGTTCATTTTGAAAATCGTGTTCAGGCATCTTTTGTTGTATTGATGTTAACAGGAGGATTTTCGCCTTGTCTACCAACTTGGCCAATTACTGAAATAAAGCTTCAAGGGAAATATCAAAACTTTGATACGGATGATTTAATTATCTATGTAAAACAATCTTATAGCGATAGACAAGCAAAACTGTTAGGTCAAATTAAACATTACGTAAAAATAACCAAAGGTGATATTGTTTTTGGGGAAGTCATTCAATCAGCATGGAATGATTTTAACAATATAGAAGTTTTTAACCGGGATACAGATGCAATAGCTCTTATCACTGGACCGCTTAATGCTACGGACACCGTTCATGTACGGGGGCTACTTAGACAAGCTGAATTTGCAAAAGATGCTGATGATTTTATAAAGAGAGTAACATTAGGGAAATTCACCAGCAATCAGCAAAGAGAAAAATTAGATGTATTTAAATTTCACCTAAACAAGGCTAACCAAGATATTGAACTGACAGATGAACAGCTGTGGCAATTTATGAAGTCCTTTCACTTGTTGATTTACGACTTGGACATTAAAGGTGTAATTCTATCTCTGTTACATTCACTAATCGGACAGTATTCTGAAAACCGTTCAGAAGATTTATTGGCTCTAATAGAGCAAGACATAACATATAAAAGTGAAAATGCTGGATCCATAACCTTGGACACTATTCCGAAAAATATTCTTTCGGCTTTTCAGGAACCAGTGGAAAGGAAAATTCCTGATGATTTGGTTAAACCAATACTAACTGTAGAGCCAGATTGGAACCACAGTGAATTTTCAGATGGCTTGATAATTGCGAACTTTCTGGGCTCGTGGAATGAAAAGAATGACGCGGATATTGAAGTGATTGGTCAACTCATTAGAGGGGAGTATTCCAAAACAATTTCGGAGCAACTAAGGCCTATCATCCATGAATCAGAAAGTCCAGTAGCATTAAACAAGGGCATATGGACTGTTTCGAGAAGAGAAAAATTATGGAGGGATTTAGGACCACTAATCCTTGATGATGATTTGGAGAGATTCTATACATTCGCTCTAACTGTCCTTACTGAGCGTGATCCCAAATATGCTCATTCTCCTTATGGAAACGTCCCAAGGTATTCACCGTATTTACGAAGGGGTATAGCTGAAACTCTTTCACTTCTTGGAAGCTACCCTGAATATTTAATAAACTGTTCATTAAACAAACCCCAAATAACTTCTATTTTGACAGTTCGTGAAACCTTTAAGAATGCTGATTGGGTTTTATGGGGGAGTTTGAATGAATTGCTACCTTTATTTGCGGAGGCAGCACCTGAAGAATTTATTAACGCTGTTGAAACTGCTTTACAACAATCACCCTGCCCCTTTGATAAATTTTCACAGGAGGATTTGAGGATAAATCGAGGGAATTATCTTACGGGATTACTTAGAGCATTAGAAACTCTTGCCTGGAACAAAGAACTTTTAGTTCGTATTTCAGTAATCCTTGGTGAACTTGCTATTAACAATGACTTAAGTGGAAATTCCGCAAATGGACCTTTAAATTCTCTATCAAATATTTTTCTTCCATGGTTTCCACAAACGACAGCATCTATAGATAAACGAAAAGTTGCTATTAAGACACTAACGAGAGAAGTCCCAGAAGTCGGGTGGGCTCTTTTGCTAAAGTTGCTTCCTAATCAGCAACAGACTTCTACAGGTTCTCGAAAACCTAATTGGCGTAAAATAATTCCTGACGACTGGAATGATGTCGTGAATAGAGAAGACTATTGGAAACAAGTTTCAAATTATGCTGAGATGTCTGTCGATATAGCAAAAAATAATTTGGGTAGGCTTGTAAAACTTGTTCGCAAGCTTAATCACTTACCGCAGAAGTCTCTTGACCAATTGATTGAGCATCTATCTTCTCAAGACATAACAAAGAGAGAGGAAGATGAACGATTAGATATTTGGAATGAGTTGACAACAATCGTATTAAAGCATAAACGATTTTCAGATGCGGAATGGGCACTTAAACCTGATATGGTTGCAAAAATTGAAGAGGTCACCAAATTACTTGCTCCAATAAATCCTTTAAATCTCCATCGTATCTTATTCAAATTACGTAACACTAATCAATTCGAAGAAAAAGGAGATTGGGAAGTACAACACCAGCAACTTGAAAATCGTCGTCAACAAGCAATAACTGAAATCTTAGAGTTTGGTGGAATAAGTGCATTACTACAATTTGTTAAAACAGTAGAATCACCATCTAATGTGGGATTTTCCCTAGGAATGATTGGAGTTGAATCAGCAGATTCTGTCATTCTTCCAGATCTATTAACTGTTAATGACAAAACTCTATCACAATTTGCAGCCTCATTTGTTTGGGGTCGTTACTGCAGCGGTGGATCGAAATGGGTTGATACTATTAGTAAATTTGAATGGACCCCAGCTCAAATAGGCCAATTTTTTTCGTTGCTCCCTTTTATGGAGGAGACTTGGATACGAGCAGAAGCATTACTAATCGATCATGAAGTGGAATACTGGAGCAGGGTAGATACTAACTTGTATCAAAGAGATTCTGGTGATTTCAGGATCGCTGTAGAAAAATTAATTGATTATGGCAGACCAAATTCTGCAGTAGAATTTTTAAGTGGGATGCTTTACTACCAACAACCACTGGAAAAAACTAATATCATTAAAGCTCTCAATTCAGCAGTTTCATCAAATGAAGGTTATTCTGCAGATACTCATAATATTGTAGATTTAATAAAGGTGCTTCAAGATGATCCCGATACGAATGAAGAAGAACTATTCCAAATAGAATGGTCCTATTTGCCACTTTTGAATAAGTACAATAATGCTCAGCCAAGAGTACTGGAAAATCGACTTGCATCAAATTCGGATTTCTTCTGTGAAGTAATTCGCTTAATTTATCGGTCAAATAATGAGAAGTCCGTAGACCAAGAGCCTTCTGACAATCAAAAGGCACTTGCTGAGAATGCATATCGACTGTTGGGAGTGTGGAAAACTGTACCAGGTACAGATCGTGATGGGAAGTTTTCAATTGAAAATTTTAATGCTTGGTTGAAGCAAACTAAAGAAACATGTGCGGAAACTGGTCATCTTGAAGTTGCCTTATTACATCTAGGAAATGTACTTATATATTCTCCTCAGGATTCTAATGGGCTGTGGATCGACCAGAATGTTGCAGAAGCTCTTAATGAAAAAGATGCTGAACACATAAGACAAGGATTTCGTATAAGTGAGCTAAATTCTCGTGGCGCACATTGGGTAGACCCAACTGGAGAAGCGGAAAGAGAATTAGCTAATGGTTATAGGCAACGGGCTGAGGAAATTGAAGATTATGGTTTTCATCGGTTTGCTGTAGTCCTTAGAAGTATAGCTGAGTCATATGATCAAGAGGCTGAGCGAAGCATTACGGAGTCAGTAAGAGGTTTTCGAGATTGATGAGTAGTTTATTTAACCGCCTTTAATCGTGTTTATTGCGTTGGGGATTATTTTTGTATGCCAGTGAGCCTACGCACGCAAAATGATGGTTCCCAATCCTTGAAGTGAATAAATACAAATGACCATTAATTAATTGATAAAGAGTTTTTTTAAGTAATATTTGCTATCTTCAAATTACTATTCAGCTACCAAATGAAGTAGAACCCTGATCCAAATAATGTTGGGATTAGTTGAGGAGAGTGATAGTTATGAGTGCAGAGGCGAATCGGGTATTGCAATTAATAAGCGATTTAGTAGTTACAATGGAAATGATTTCAAAAAAACATTAAAGATATTATTGAGAAAATGGAATGCAAACAATTAGCATATAGTCGATCTTTATACGATGGAGTATTAAAGAGTTCTTCTCATATAGTCAATGCGCTCCTGCAAAACGAGCCTGACCTGTACTCAATTAATAGATATTACTTGAAACCGATGCTTGAAGACTATATCAATCTTTCCAACATCGATAAATTTGGTAAAGAGTACGCTCGAGCGATGCAGATACATTTCATGTCAGAGGATTACGATATTGATTCAAAGTATAGAGAGGATTATGCACAGTTAGGCGTAAGTTTCAACAAAAGTAAGGAAGAAAGCGAGATTCATGTTCTAAAGAAGATTGAGGAGCATTTTTAGAAGCTTCCACCAAATCTCAAAGAACAGTTTAAGAATTTAGGTGACATAAAAATTTTGCCAGTGGGTTCCCGTCTATACCTTGCTAAATTGCCAAGGGCAAATAAACTTTCTGTAAAGGCATTCTATGATTATGCTAATGAACACCCTCACTTTGATTTGAGATTTGACTGGCTTGAAGAAGAAGATGGCTCAAAATTCACCGCTACACTTTTAGTAAAGTTGGAAGAGTACGTTACAAATAGTGCTCAAACCTTTAATAAAATATTCAATATCAAACCAAAGCAGTAATTTAAGTAGAAAGAAGATTAGTAATAGGCAGTATAGAACTCTTCAATGGGATCTATACTGCTACTTTGTTATTAGATACCAATTTTCAGATTGTCCCATCAAATAACGAATTCAGTTTATAACGAGGAACGTTCCCAAAACAAACTCGACATTTTCCCGACTAAATTCCGGAAAAAAATCGCAGCTTGAATGCAGGGAATCAATCCCTAGTGTCGAAATGTGTTATGTAATATCTACTTGTTTGGTCAGGTAGTAGATAGATGCAGTTCTATTAAAGTTCTGAGATTAAATTACTCTTCACTCTAATAACGTAGTCCTACTTTTAATAATGAACTGGGGAGAATTCTATGGGGAACTTAGACTTGTTATTCAATTGTAAAGTAAGTAAATATGAGGAATGTATGGAATCCATGTTCAAGTCTTTCAATCAAGTCAAAAAATCTTACTCTTATCTTGACAATTCATTTTATAAAGAACTTGTTACAATAGAACTCTTACAAAACAAAGGGAATTTCACAAACTATGTTTATTGGACAGAACTTTTACAACGTGTACATATGTGTTCCAGTATCAGTTTAATTAGAAATTACAAATGGCTTCAAGGAGTTAGTATAGCAGTAGATAACAACAATTTCTTAGCATTCGCAGCAGCACTTAGAGGGTTACTTGTGGCGGCAGGTGATAGCTACCATAGCTTACATACCATTTCAAAAACATTGGCGGACAATTACAAAATGATCAGATTGGCTGTTCAAAAGAGATTACCCGATCAAATTTTTGTTTCGGAAGATCTTGAAAATGCTCTATTACATTTTTCTGAAGCAAAGAAATGGGGAGAATTTGAAGCTAAAAACGATTCAGAGTATATCAGTATTAAAGCAATGCTAAAAAACAAGTCTCTCCAGAGAAAAATAACTAATTGTTATAAAGATCTTTGTGAGCTAACTCATCCTGCTTCAATAACTATATATTCATTTCTACAAGATAGTAAATATGATTCTAACATTAAAATGTTGGAAATAAATTCTGACGAGCGCAACATTGTTGAATTCTGTTCAAAATACAAAGACATTTTTATAGATGTTTTATATGCTGGATTCAATCCAGCTCTAATAAATCTACAAACTCTTAATCAATTCCCATATCATAAAACTCAGACTAATTTTAATATAAGTTTAGATAATATTAAATTATGGGTTGATATAAAAAATGGAATTAATGAAACAGTAACAAAAATGAAAGCAGAGAAAGAGTTTTATTAACTCCCAGATTTCTCCTATGCAATTTGAACTTTTATTTTGGACGGATTGTCAAGCCAAGTACGACAGTTCCTCTGTAATGCATTCGTAAGAAGACAATCTGTCTAAACTTTAAGTTCAATTCTTAACTTAGTAGATCAATATTGAAAGATAAAGTTATTGCAAATTTGATGGATGCTACTATTTAAGCAATAAATTAGTATAGAAGTGTGGACCACTTAATTTCAGGACTCATTTAGCTTGATAAATTAATGCTAGGTGAAAGGCAACAACAATTGCTTATGAATTCTACAAGTTAAAATGAATAATTTAGTACGCTCCAATACCTTGGATTGGATGCTATGTCCAAAAATGGGGGGGGTTACCAGCCAGTACTCAATTGCAGAAATATCATTATACATCTGGCATATTAGACCATATGAAATGAGAAGAAGTACAAGGGAAATAGATACAGATAGTCACATTTGCCACTCACTAATCAGCTGTGGCAGAGGAGAATAGATTAGTGAGCATAGAAAAAAATCGTTCATTTTGTTCAATCATCATACTATGAACACATGCACAAGTTCAGGTGCAAAAGTCAACTAAAGAGTACGATCTGAAAAATCAGCAATTGTTTAATTTATTTGATAATCATAGTGTTCTATCTTAGGTGGTCCGAATTAAATTAAATAAACTAAATGAGAAGAGAAATTATCACTTCAAGAATATTGTACAGCTAACAACCGATACTTAAAATTTTCTCCGATTAAAGGCTAATAGTTGCCACGTACACACTACCAGCAAGTCAGATTCAGATTGAAAGCGTGGCTGAGCAGGCTTAAATTGAATAGTAACGACTCTCTTGAGAGCATCAACTTCAAGTAGAAATTGCTCAAGTGGATCCGACTACGGTTGAAGCAGCGAAGTCCGTTGCACAGCAAGGTGGATACACGCTAGTCGGAACACCTGTGGAATTCAACGTAATCGCTAGCTATAAAGGTAACACTACACCCGTAAATGAATTTAGTAGCTAAGTAGAGCGTACCTTGCTCTTCCAACTAACATTGCTCCTGACCAAATGACAACAGGCGTCGCCATTAATAAAGATGGCAACGCTCGTCATGTACCAACGAAGATTACAACAAAGAACGGCGTGTACTATGCGCAGATTAACAGCTTGACCAATAGTGCATATGGTATTGTGTACTACCCTTAAGTTTTCACGGATGTGGCAAACCACTGGAGTAATACAGCAGTGAACGATATGGGCTCACGTATGATCGTGAGGGGCGTAACGGACAGCACGTTCGAACCAGATCGCAGCATTACACGCGCCGAATTTGCAGCCATCGTCGTACGCGCTCTTGGTCTGAAGCCAGGTGAAGGGAGCAATAGCTTCCACGATTTGAACGAGACAGACTGGTATGCAGATGTCGTGAAGACCGCTTCTGACTATGGTCTGATCAGTGGCTATGAGGACGGCACATTCCGTCCTCAAGAGCAGATTACCCGTCAGGAAGCGATGACTCTGATCGCATGAGCCATGAAAGTTACAGGACTGGACAGCCAGGTACCTGCTAATGCAGTGCAGCAATTGTCCAGCTTCGCAGATGCAGTACAAGTAGCCGAATGGGCGAAGGAAGCAGCCGCAGCCAGTATCCACACTGGAATTGTGACTGGTCGCGGTTCTAATACGATTGCACCATTGCAGTCGATCACAAGAGCCGAGACAGCCACCATTCTTAAAAGATTACTGCAACAGTCTGACCTGATCTAAGATAACAAGGATTTATGACTATTGTACACAAAGCCATACAGGTGTTAACAGCCCTGCATGGCTTTGTGATTTTCTGTTTTCTTAAGACTATGCTTCACAAGATGTGCGGACTTGTTCCATTAACACTTATCACAGTTTAGATTAGACTAAGGATGCTGTGAGCGTGTTTTTTCGAATTCAGATTCATGGTAAATCTGTTTATGAAGTAGCTTATAAACGATCTGCTTTTTTTCTAGCATGAAATATTTACAATTTTTTTTAAAAAGGGGTTCTTTAAATCATGGAGAAAAGAGAAGATATTCTGTTCGACAATCAAATCGAAAAAAATGTGAATAATTATAAGAAGAATACAAGATCCAGTTGTATGTATCCGGAATGTGATACCTATACAATAAATTCTCATACAATATCAGAGAAAGTGTCTCTTGGCCAAATTGCAGAGGAATATCATTTATTTTCACCTAAATCTTTGCGTCAGTACCCAGATAAAGATTTTTATACTGATAGTATAGGAATACATGATGCATCGACATTTAAAGGTTTTTGCTCCTACCATGATGGTTTAATTTTTAATCGATTAGATCATCATTCGATAATTTCGGAAAAAGATATATTCCGTCAATGTTATCGATCTATAAGCTATGATTTGTTCCATGAGGAATTAATTAACGTCATTCGCCCTCAATTGGTAAATAGACTAGAAAATAATTTTTTAGCAAAGATTTCTTCGAATTTCAAAAATAATATTATAGCTCAATTGGATAAAGCTGAAGAAAAAATCAAATACAGATTAAGTACATTGCAAAAAATTCAGGCAGAAATAATGGAATTTATTGAAACTATGAGTGATGAGGATGATGCCTATACACTTACCGAGTTTACGGGTTCAGAAGTGCCTATTTATGTAGCATACAAAAGACTTGAATTTCAAATTCCAGTTGCTATAAGTACAAAAATTGGGTGGATTGTTAAAGGGGAAGATGATCCTATAGAAATTTATGTAACGGTAATTCCATATCAGGAGTGTACTCATTTTATCATTATGAAGAAGCAAAAAACAGAAGATATCGCGAAATTGATGAATGGTGATAATTTAACATTTCTGGATTTTGTAGAAAAAGTCTTAGTATATTCAGATTATTGGTGGTTAAAACCATCAATCTACAAAAAGTTGTCAAATGAGAAAAAACAAATTTTCTCTGACGACCTACAATTTAGGGATTTATTTCCTGATATGAATTCATTCATGAATATAAAATATGATCTCACAATTTTTGATGATTTAAGGCTTGAGTTGCAACAGGGATGTTCTGAAGAACAACTTTTAACTGAAAAAATGAGGATGAAGTATTTGCCTGTACGTGAAGCTAGAGAAGAAAGAATGAAGTTGATGAAAGAAAGAATGTATCGAGAGATTTACGGATTGAGATAATTTTCACAAAAAAAAAAATAATAACAGCATTAGGATTAGTTGTTTAGCTAGTACATATGTACAAAATACGAGTTTTGTGAAACAGTACTAATGATTTAAAAGCTGCACAGTGATTTTTACCCCTGTACAGCAATTCTTTATAATCTTCGAATTAATCCCAAACTACTTCTGTTCCTGCTACGAAGTCATGAATCGCACGTCGATCCTCACGCATACCGACCATAAAAGCACTCACAATAACTCCGATACCCAAAGTTAATACGTACACAAGTCCAGCTACAACAACTCGCATCAGCATCGTACCAATTTTTGGCGGTTCGTGTGTATCGTATTGGCGGATTCGAATTCCACATATACGTTTGCCTATGGTTCGACCATACCAGTAAACTGGTAATAAAATTGAGTATAACGCACTAAGCAGTTTGGCAATCGGCTCATCCGTATCAAAGTTGCCCGTCAGCACACCTGCAATAATTACTAACGGAATTGAAATAATAAGACTATCCAATACACCTGCTCCTAATCTAATCCAAAAACCTGCTTTATACAAAATGCTTTCCTCCAAACTACAATTTTAAACTAAACGGCTAATTTACTTCATGAACTCCCTTCATTAAAATATCTAACTTTATGTACACAACCCAAATAGTATAACAGAAAATTTTACCTTTTTACGCTAAAACTCCTATTTCATTTTAATTGCATCCTTTGTGAATTTTATAACAAACTATCGAATTAACTTACTGCTGTACATGTTCACTATTTACTCTTACATAATCCTTTCTAAATATTGTATTTGGCCTCTGAGCCCCCAATGAAAACACCATAATAATTATGTAAACCAAGAAGGCTACTCAATATTTGTTAAGTAGCCTTCTGTTCGTTCTGCATCTGCTCTCTTCGCCAAATCTTATTCTCCACAATGGCATAAACTAACCCCGCGATGGCAAATATCCATATCGATGTCATTCGGTTCAGATGGTATCCATTCACGAAATATGGACTGTACATGAGATCAAAAACCCACAGCCCGCCCCATCCAAACCCAATCATATAGATGAAAGTTCTCACCATAGGAAAGCATACATATTTCCGCAGCAGCCATGAGATCGGGCTAATAATAACAACATAAAAAGCGACTAAATAGTGACCGAATCCCAGGATAAGCGAAAGAATATATATTACTCCCCCTGCATTGCGTAAGCCGTAATACTCTGTCGTTGTAATATGGTACCCTTCAACCCTTTCAAGAACGAGATATGCAGTCAAGCTTATACCTATAAATATAAGTCCTAATACCATGTACCGTTGAACCACGTTCACCAACATCAGATCACCCCAATGTCTAAACGCAGCCAGAACCGCTCAAGTTACATGATTTCGAACAAAATACACAATTCCACAATTAACATAGGCTTTATTAGGTTCTGTTAAATGTTAAATTTAATCTATCGTTTCAATTGCTCTAATCCAACGACTACTTCTGACCTTCCAGAATCATCGTACCCAAACGGTCCATAAGCTCCATTCTCCCCATCGCTGTGTACGAATAATTATAATTATCGACATTAGAGATTTTATAGATCTTTTCATTCTTCACTGCGTTCATGTTATTCCACACCTTACTATCGACCATCTTGTTCTCACTATTCTCCATCAATAACAGACGATCCGGATTAACGGTAGCCAGAGCCTCCAGTGCGATCTGTTTACCGCCCCAGCCCTCTGGATCAGGGATACCCTCTGTGCGCTTCTGGCCCCATTCACCGTATAACATCTCAGCTGCCCCTTTATTGGAATAGATGACCAGGTTGTTTGGATATGTCTCAATTACGGCAAAGGATTCACCATGTACAGTCGCCCCCAGCTTTTGTTTCCACTCTGCAGATTTCGCATCATACTTGGCCAGATATTCATCTTTCTTGCTTTCTTCTCCAAACGTATCTGCCAAGAATGTCAGACGTTCTCTCCAATCATAATAGGAATAAGGTAATGCAATTGTAGGTGCAATTTTGGATAAAGTTTCATATTGATCCGTGTTGAAATCCTTCCCCAGAATAATCAGGTCCGGATTAGCACCCGCTATAGCTTCAATGCTGAACGGTGAACCATACCAGCCCAGATTAACAGTATCTGCACTCAGTTGATCCTTAATGGTTGGTGTGATTTCCTCCGGGTTACCGTAATCCGCACTCATCGTGGCCACAGGTGTTTTCCCAATAATCAGTAACTCTTCTGTAGAGCCGGATAGATCAACAATGCGCTCTGGATTCAAAGGGATCGTAATCTCTTCTCCATTTGGGTTGGTAATCAATTTGGTCGTTGCTTGTGCAGTCCCCTCTGGGGAGCTGGCCACTTCACTGGTGGTCTGGGTCGTTCCACAGGCCGCCAAGGTGAGCATACAGCATAGTGCAATCCATACAGGAATTCGTTTAAACATCGTTGTCATTCTCCTTTTATGTCAGTTCATTAGCCACATTAGGCTTATTTGCTTCAGTTACTTTATCTATCTCATCGAACTCATTATTATACGTTTACTTTTACCTGCCAGCCTTCTGCATCCTGTTGTAATTGCCACAACCGAGCGTAGATGCCTGAGTGATCTAACAAATGCGCATGAGTTCCTTGCTCTACGAGCTGACCTTGGTCCAATACAAGGATCTGATCGGCATTCTGAATGGTCTTTAGTCGGTGTGCAATCAAAATAACCGTCTTGTCCGCGACTAGCTCATTAATCGCTTGCTGCACTGCGGCTTCGTTCTCCGGATCAAGTGAAGCGGTGGCTTCGTCAAGCAAAACGATCGATGCATTTTTCAACAAAGCACGTGCAATGGAGACACGTTGCTTCTCCCCACCAGATAACGTCGATCCACCCTCGCCAATGAGCGTATCGTACCCTTGAGGCAGACTGGAGATAAACTCATGACAACAAGCTCTGCGTGCTGCTTCCTCAATCTCGAATTGCGAAGCGTCTTTCTTTCCTACACGAATGTTGTTGCCAATCGTATCCTGAAACAGATACACGTCCTGGAAGACCACAGAGATATCCTGCAACAGCTTCTCGGGGTCCATCTGATCAACGGGTCTGCCACCAATGCGAATGGTGCCTTGCTGTACATCCCAGAAGCGGGCAATGAGACGTGTGACTGTACTCTTACCACTACCGGATGGGCCAACCAAGGCAGTAATGGTATGCGGCTCAATCGTAAAGGACAAGTCTTTCAAGACCGGCTGCCGGTCATCATATCCAAAGGTCACCTGGTCGAATGAAATCGCCTGATTGGGCTGTACATCTCCCGTTCCTGCCATCGGGGCCTCCTGCTGCACATCCATAATGCGTCTTGCACTATATGCAGAGTACCGCATCTCCCCATAACTCATCAGTACAACCGTTAACGGTTCGAATACCTTTGTACCTACCAGCAAAAATAACAGAAATACCGGTAGGGACAACTCACCAGCAAGCAAATAACTGCCCACTAGAATCATCCATGTCATCCCTGATCGTGCAAGCAACATCGCGCCCATGATCATCGGTCCCATAATACCTTCTAACCGAATGGAAGCTGATTTCAATTCGTCAAAAGAACGACGTAGCCGTTCAAAACGTTTGCCCCCCATATTGTGGGCCTTAATCTCACGAATACCGCTCAGATACTCCTGTAGCCGACTGGCGGCTTCGTTTTTGGCTCGAACATGGTTCTCACTCAGTCGTGCCTGAATCGAATCCGTAAGCCATAACAGAGCCACACCTAAGGGAACCGCAACAAACATGGCTACGGCCATTCTCCAATCCACCAACTGAAGTCCGCCAAAAGCAAGTACCGGAAGCACAATCGCGCTGATCAGCTGCGACAGATTGTGAGAAATCGTATGCTCGACCTGACCATAATCACTCAGGATCAGGTTCGTCAGATCCCCAGGATCACGTTTTCCGAAGAATCCTAGCGACAGATGGCGAATATGTTCGGCCAGCTTTAACCTTCCTGAGGCCGCGAGGCTGTATGCTGCCCGATAGGTCTTGTCATAGAGCGAAGCATAAGCCACATACTCCACCAGAAGCCAGGAAAACAGGATGCAGCATACAACCCACATTCGGTTGATATCCAGTCCTTTGTCTGGTTCAGCGAAAGACTTATAGATCGTATTGAATATATCCACAAGCAGCGCGGCAGGAACAATCTTTGCAATCCCGTCCAGAATCGCTGCAATTACCGAAGGTAGCAGACTACGCGGGTTACCCCCAGATATATTGTATAAATAATTCTTCATCGTCCTGCACCTCCAAGCTTCCAGGAAGCCGCACTGATATGGGCCTGCCACATGTGCTCATATACTCCGCCTAATGCACGCAATTGATCATGTGTCCCACGCTCAGCAATTGTCCCTTGCCGGATCACAAGAATTTGCTCTGCTGCACGAATCGTTGTTAGACGATGAGCAATAATCAGTACCGTTTTGCCTTGAACCAATTGGGCCAGACCTTGCTGTATCTTGTGCTCATTCTCTGCATCCGCGTAGGCCGTCGCTTCATCCAAGACCAGAATGGGAGCATTTTTAAGCAGTGCTCGTGCAATTGCAATTCGCTGTGCTTCACCGCCAGATAGATACGTACCGCCTTCTCCGATTTTGGTGTCATATCCGGCATCCAGTTTCTCAATGAATTCATGACAGCAAGCAGTTTGAGCCGCAGCTATAACGTCCTGTCGTGAAGCTGATGTATTGCCCATCCGAATATTTTCTTCAATTGTATCGTAGAACAGATGTACATCCTGAAATACAAAGGACACGGTATCCATCAGTTTCTCCGTACCCATCTCCTGAATCGGAATTCCACCAATCGTAATCTCACCTTCCTGCACATCCCAGAAACGAAGCAATAGATTCGCAATGGTTGACTTCCCCCCACCAGAAGGTCCGACAAGTGCGGTCATCTCTCCTGCGTTGGCTACAAAATCAACCCGATCAAGTACAGGTTTATATGCTTCGCTCTCCTTACGTTCATAAGCAAAAGATACCTGCCGAAAGGCAACCTCATATGTATCCGGAACTTTGGGCAACTCAGGTTCTTGTACAACCGGCTCGGCAAACACCGATTCTATCCGTTTCTGTCCTTCCACAATCTCTCGCATCCCACTACCCAGATACATTAACTTCAATAACGGAGCAGATAGACTCGGGGTAATGATTAGAAACAGAATAAACGTGATCGCAAACGACTGATTGCCTTCATTTCCACTCGACAGCAGAATACCCACCGGAACGATGAAGGTAAATAACGAGATCATGATTACAAAAAACAGCCCGTAGGATGTTTTACACAAATCAGTTATTTTCAACGAAATATCCCGGTACCGCGTCACCGCCTGTTTAAACGTTAGAAACGAATCAGCTGTAATGCCAAATACTTTCACCGCCGGCATACCTCTCACGTATTCAACACCCGTCGCATTCATCTCTTCGATGGCAAGTTGAAAATCACGATAAGCCTGACGGCCTTTTTCGCTGCGGAAAAGGCGACTTTGGAGCCAGAACCCGATTCCAATCGGAACCAAAAGCGTCAGCGCCATGCGATAATCGAGCCAGAACAGATATCCCAAGAGCATCAGTGGAATAACGATCGCACTTACCAGATCCGGCAACTGATGAGCGATAAACTTCTCAATTTTCTCCACACTGACTTCGATGATCTTCTTCAGCTCACCGGTTGCCGTCTGGGTGTGATACCCCATGGGTACTTTGGCAACATGTTCCGCAAGTCTCACTCTGAGCTGGTACAAAATGTTGAACGCAGCAATGTGTGAGCACATCCCCCCGATATAGAGCGCAACAAGCCCTGCAATGAGGGCTACGAATGCGACGATCCCCCAATAGATCAACAGATCTTTGTCCATGGCAGAGGGTTGCCCCGCATGCGTTAGCAGTTCCTCGACGATCTTATACACTCCGACAAAAGGAACAATCTGCAACAGACTCGACAGGGTCGAGAAGATACTTGCTGTAATCAGCAGACCTTTGCGCTCCTTCGTTACTTGCATTAGTCCCGACACTTCAGATGTGTTGTTCATCTCACCCCTCCTGATATTAATAATCATTCTCAATATAGCTCAGTGCTATATACGCACATTAATATCTCATAGAGCCCTGAATGATCACTACCTCTTCACGGAGCAATAATACCTCATCACGGATTATTGTTGTCTCACAGCATCTTATAAGCCCTATTGGACATATGACCTCGTCGCGTAACTTGAGAATGACTGGTGAAGTATTTACATTCTCGCCAAGCAAAGAAAATTGTTGTTGGAGAAAGTTTTCGTTTTTGATTGTATAGATAAATATGACTTCTTTGATCTGTAACTCCCGTAATATTTTCCATTTCGTATGGATAAATATGTGAAGTAGTTACTTACATCATTTAACTGCCGCCTATTGAACTCAACTATAAGTATGTTATATTAAATTTTATAATGCTATAACATACAAAAGGAGTGATGCAATGCAATCGCCAGTATTAACTATTGGAGAACGGTTAAAAGAAATACGAGCAACGAGAAATCTTACACTTGAAGATGTTTCTAAACTTACTGATGTAAGTAAGCCTATGCTTGGACAGATTGAAAGAGGACAGTCTTCACCAACGATTACAACTCTTTGGAAAATCGCAGTGGGCTTAAAAGTTCCTTTATCTTTATTATTGGAAGAGCTAGAAGATGAGTGCAATGTGGTTGATACACGGTCCAAAGACGCTATCATTGAAAATGATGGAAAAATGAGAGCATTTCCTGTTTTTCCTTTTGACCCTACCCGTAACGTTGAAATATTTTATATCGAATTTGATCCTGGATGTCACCATCCATCTGAAAGGCACCTTGATGGTGTGGAAGAATATGTTTTTGTGGTACAAGGTATGTTAGAGCTGGTAGTCAACACAAAAAAAATTGTTCTAAAAGAAAATCAAGCACTCCGCTTTCGTGCTAATGTTTTTCATTCCTATAATAATCCCTATCAAGAACCATGTGTCATTTACAACATGATTTTTTACCCAAGAACATAGGCAAGTTTCATCTATAATCTTCTAGAAAATATTTAAAAATGAGGTGTGATGATTATGGCAATTGAAAAAGTAAAAGATTTTTTTAAACAATATGGTATGGATTCTGAAATTATCGAATTTGAAGTATCTAGTGCAACCGTGGATTTGGCTGCAACTGCATTAGGTTGTGAGCCAGAGAGAATCGCAAAAACACTTTCTTTTATGGTGAATGGACAAGCTGTTTTAGTAGTTGCTGCCGGGGATGCAAAAGTGGATAACAAAAAATTCAAAGAGTATTTCAAAACAAAAGCAAAAATGCTTTCTCCTGATGAAGCCATTGATATGGTTGGTCATGCCATTGGAGGTGTTTGTCCATTTGCTATTAAAAATGATGTTTCTGTTTATCTAGACATATCTCTAAAACGTTTTGAGACAATCTATCCAGCTTGCGGGAGTAGCAATAGTGCTATTGAACTTACAATAGAACAATTAGAAAAATACTCTAGTTATTCAGAGTGGATTGATGTATGTAAAGGATGGAATGATTGATTTATAGTAGTTCTATATGGGGTAGCGCCAACATTTTGACTGTTATATAAGCTAAGCATCAGCGGACATTTGCTTAAAGCAGGAAAAATCCGCTGTCTTTGTGCCTTAACGTCCCTAGCGTATATTTTCGTTAAAATGTTGGCTGTACCCTCAATCACTCATGGAAAGCTTTCCAGAACGAACCTTCTGTATTAATGATATCCTTGATCTGGACAAAAGGAATCGTAAACGTTGGAAACCCTGCCGCATAGGGTGCGATATCATACGGGTTGAAGTAGAGATGAAGAGCATCCGCTGTGACAAAAAACGGCTGCTCCCCACTAATCCCCGTATAGGTGTCCGGAAACACATACGAGTATTGAGGATCATTTTTGATCTGATCCCCCACAATCTGGCTCAACACTTTTACATAGTCACTATTCGGTTTAAATAAATCCTTTAGCTCATACAACTGACCATTTGTCAGATTAATGATCGCATAGATCATCGTAGGCATACCATGCGCTGCACCCGCCGGGTAGTTATAACCTGTGAGTTGCAGTTGCAGCAATTGTTGCTGATAAAACGTAACATCAAAATCACCTGTATACGTATAATCCAGCTGCTGATCGGCAGGGATCGGTTTAACCTGAGAGAGTTGCTTCAACTTGGCATTCAGCGCAATTTGCTCCGCTTGGTTCGTTAATCCCTCCACCTGCGGATAATATACGAGGTAGTCCCTGTTTGGTTTGTACTTCTCTTCGCGTACACGGTACGGTGGATGAAGTGGAACGATTGTATTTTGCCGCCAGATGATCTGTCCTGCCCGATTCACATACGATAAACGCTGGTCTACATAGGCCTTAATCAGATCTGGTGCCACGACCTCCAGCGTACCCGAACCTTCTACATGGGGATACCCAGCGGCAGGTCTTCCACTCAAATCCAACAGATAGGTCTGTCTTCCATCCGATGCGGAAGCAAGGCCGTTTTTGTAATTGCCTACTTCGCGATATAGGAACTCCGTAAGCCTTCTACCGTTGGTATCTGCAATCGCATACACTGAGCCGATATAAGGTTGCTCCGGGTTAATCGCTTGCCCCAGCGCATAACGATGCTCGCCTAGTTCGCGGATGTCATTATAGGCGGGTTGAATGATAAACGATCCTTGCGTATTAATAACACCGTAGATCGATTTGTAGTCCTCTGCTGTATTAACGATCGCTTGCCCGTTGTTAAAAGGAAATGCCGATGAAAATTTGGGCTGAATACGAATATTACCCCGTTCGTCGATGTACCCATATTTGCCCGAGGTTTCTTTTTGAAAAGCAAGCAGTCCATCCCCTAGTGGTCCCACATAGGCATATGGATACGTTGCGAGCCGATGACCATTGCGATTAATGAGTGCATATTCATTGTCCTTAATCTGCACGACCGCTTTGCCATCTTGAAAATCATTCGCAGAAGCGAACTGTGCAGGTATCACCTCATTGCCCGACGCATCCAAATAACCATACCGACTCACCGATCCATCTGCCTGACCAGGATTAGAATCGTAAAATAATGCTCGACCGTCGTTCATATTCGAGATATACGGGTACGCCCGTTTGGTCAGGACTGTACCTTGTTCATTAATCATCTTAAATCCTTGAGAATCAATTGTTATCGCCCGTTCTTCGGAAAAGGAATTGATGGAATCGTATACAGGTTGAACGACATACTGTCCCTGAAGGTTAATAACGCCGGCACGACCACCCTTCACAACCACAGCCAATCCATTGGGCTGAAACTCTTGCGCGTCATCCAGTACCGGCTCAAGCCGAATGTGGCCTTGTGCATCCATATACCCCCAACGCGTCCCACTCGTGGTTCGAACGGAGATTGGATATAACCATGTCGTTACCCGGGCATGGCTTATAGGGACCATCGCCTGCTTAATTTTCTTTTCCAACTCTTGTAGTACCTCTCTGGAAGGATACGCTTCCGGGAAGCTGAGTGCCTTCTGAACTGAAGCGAGAGCTGCCGGATACTGGCCCGCGTGGTACTGAGCATCCGCAAGGTAATACCAGTAAAAGATATAATCAGGATATTGTTGGGTTAGTTGCTCGTAATATTGCACCACTTTGGGATAATAGGTTGCATATACGTCCGGTGCAGGAACCCATTTCCCATTCTGCCATCGTATAATCTCCACACGATAGGCTTCCCCTGTGTCATGTATCCAGAGTGCAATCTCCACTTTCCCATCTCGGCCATGCGGACCAGGCATATCTATAATCTCTGCATAGCTATAGTATAGATCGTCAGGCGCCAGATCTTTGAGCCCGGATTCCGTCCACTCATATACGGCAAGCTTAGACCAGATAGAACCAATCCGCCAACCGATAATGAGATTGTTCCTAGCCGTTGAAGTTACAGGGGCTGCGGTCATTAAAGTCACTCCATACCCCAATCCCTTAATTAGTGCCATCTTGATCCAATGTCCTTGAACAAATTTCAGAATGAGCAAATACAGCTCACCATTCAACTGATAGACTGCAGCAATCTCCGGCATACCGTCACCGGTAAGATCGGCCGCATAGATCGCTGGATGTTGAACAGGTTTATCAATAGTGACGACCGTTGCACCAGCCGGAATATGTTGATTCACAATCTGCGTTAACAGCGGTTCGCTCATGGACATCTCAGTTTCCTCCCTTATGACCGCATTCGCCTAATGGTATGCGTCATAAATCGGGATATGACATGTAATTCATTTTATATAAGTTGAACTAAAGAATATTCACACTTACCACTCCGATGACAGAACAACCTTCTGATTGCACTTATTCCCCGATTCTTTGATTCACCTTTTAAATATTCTTCTTACAAAGTCACTTTTTCTCCATTGATTAGCAGGTAGCTCACATCATTCACCGGAATGGTCTTAGGGGAAATCCACTTAATGAGATCCTGATCCAGCTGGAGGAAACCGGATTCGCCAGTCAACTTTGTACCATCCTTCAGGTGCACTTCAATACTCAGATCCTCCATCCGAATCATACTCAGTGCCTCACCTGTAAGTGTGACACCAACCGGGGAAAGAGTAACATTTGCCTGTAAGCCTCCATTTGTATCAAGCTGAATGTTTCCTGTTTTACTCAAAGCATTTTGACTCAAGTTAAAAGTAGTTTTCCAATTTCCTCGCACAACTTCACTAATACTCGTAAAGCTGCCTTGAAGTCTCAGCTTATCTAAATCGTCAACAGCAGACAGATCATACACAAACTCCTCATAATCTCCTCCGTACCCGACCCCATCTTTCATATAATGTCCATAGCTAATGGAATATTCAGGTATATCGAGCTTTCGACCTTGCTCATCCGTGAAGTAGAAATATCCATGATTATACTCGCCAATCTCATTATTCGGATTAATCTGAATGTGTAACTTGCCCTCCACAAAACCTATATTGGAAATATGCATCCAATCAATACCCTCAACGGGGACATTCGTTACATCCTGATGCAGTACGGGAATTGGATCGGTTTCCAATTGAATATCGGTTGTACCTCCCAAGCCACTTATACGATCTCGCTCCATGATTTCATAACTATTGTTTTGCTTTTCTTGTAACAACTGCTTCCAGTCCACTTGTACGTTGTAACCCTCTTGAAGAGATGTACCCGACATCAGCGTATTAATCTGAACTGTAATTCGATTTTTGCTGACTTTTCCTTGAATGAGGAATCGGACAATAGCCGTTTGATTCGCATCATCATAATGAATAATCTGAGCGTTGTTTGCATTACCTCCGGTTATCCTGTAATCATATACATCCAGTGTATCGTCAATGCGATGACCCGTCAGATCCGACAATGAAACATAGATTTCCGTTGTATCTCCGTCCCTGACAGCACCTATAACCTCCATTCGAATCCCTTGATCTTCACTCACCTGATGAACAGGCTGAAGAATGCCAATCCGATCTGCACCTAGAAAATGAAGAACAGTAGACAGATCAATGATGCCCACCGATGCAGCTGCCCCTGTAACAAGACATAACGATAACGCAGCGGTTACAGGAATATAGATGGCTTTGCGATACCTTTTTCTTTTATTCATGGACTTCTTTGTCTGTGCGGATGGAGCGGATGGATATAATATAGGTGGATAAAATGATGAATCTGATCTCGTAAGGGTTTGTGGTTCATTCATCGCCAATTTATCATAGAACAACTTTTTAATATTAAAGAGGTTCTGCTCAGTGAATTCTTTCTCGGATTCTTGCATTGGATCGCCTCCTTTATTTCCTGTTCATCCACCATGTCCTCAATCGTTGCCTGGAGCGATAAAGCTTGTTATGGACTTGCCTAACGTGTAGGGACAATGCTTCCGATATCTCATGGGGTCTCTGTCCTTCGTAAAACCGACGTTTCATAATCTCCCGTTCCGGTTCTGGAAAAGATTCAATCATTTGATTAAGTTCCGTATATGTCTCTTTACTGACCATCTGAACCAACAAATCATCCGTTTGCACCGAATGAATCTCCTCTTCATATGTAAGCTCAGTTCTTCGATTAAGTTTCCGGTAGCGATCAATCGCTTTATGTTTTGTGATTGTTGCAAGGTAATTTTTCAGGCTACTTCGCCCAGACTGGAATGCATCCGGATTCTGCCAAAAAGCAAAAAATGTATCTGCTACGCATTCTTCAATCTCTTCTGTCGATGCATGATGTAGGATGGAATGAGCAATCTTCCATAACAAACCTGCGTAGTGGTTCATCACCCATTCCATGGCTTCAGGATCACGATTCGCTACTGCCTTCCGTATCTGTTCTTCTTCCACGATTAGATGTCCCCTCCCTTCCATGCTCATATGATCACGAGTGCTCGTGTTGATCCGTGCTTCCTACCTATATTCGTTTGGCAAATGACTTTTACTTACTCCACGATAAAAAAAGATTTGCAGTGACCTTGTGGTCTTCTGCAAATCTTCTTATATCCTATAATACATCTTATTTACTACATCATATCGCTTCATGTGCCTTCGCTTCGATTACTAACCAATATCACGCCTCTTCTTGTACACTGAGCTGTACATATTGGGTAAGACGACAATACTGAGATAACAGCAACTCTTCATGACCTTGTCCAAGAGCCACGCTACGCCCTTCCTTGATGAGGTGATTCAACAACTCATGCAGGAAACTCATCTGCAACCGCAAGGATTCCGCTGTGAGCTGCTCAAGTACCTCAATATCTCGGATCGTAAACTGAGATAACCCGCGCAGCAGCAACTCTTCTGACCAGCCGTTAATTTTCTGCATAAACTGATTATATTCTTCCAAGTCTGCCCATCCTCCCATTACCGATATCCAGTTTCAGACTGAGCACCGTTTTGCCTTTCAGGAAACTGATTGGGCTAATCCGTTTTGGTTCCACACGCGCAAAGGCATAGAAGTGTTCAAGCGATTGGGAACCATATCCTGACTCCAGTCTTTGGATCATCGCCTGCCAGTCAGATGAATACGGGAGAGTGAGTGCCAGTCTTTCCCCTTCGGTATTCTCAACCGTCAGGACAAGCTCCTGCGTTTGTTTGACAAAGTTATGGTCCACGATTCGAGCAACTTTGATCACTGCCAATCGTTCTTTGGGAGCAGCAAACAAGTCGAATGATCGCGATTCCTCTTGAAGTACTGACGTTACGTCTTGCATGGTTTTGCCCATATTCAACGTTTCCACACCCGTTCGTGGCAAAATCGCAAGCTTGGCACCTTCCCCGGAAGAGATCCGGCGTTCTTCATTCACTTTTACTGAATAGAATTGAACTTCTTCACCGACGAACTGGCGAAAGGTCAGATTAGGCAGCCATGGTGTGAATGCACCATAATGCTCTGTATACGAGAACTGCTGATCATCATAATATACAGCACGTACATCGCTATAGGTGTAGATTTCCTCATCATCGAAACAATAGAAATAATAGGTGATTCCACGGAAACCGGATCGTGTCTCCCACGCGTCAGCTCCCAGTCCATACAGATGAAGTGAAGGCACCGTATAGTATTTACTTCGAAAACTGCCAATGAGCTGACTCTGCTGAATGGCAGACACCTTTTCTTCTTCAAGAACCTGGAGTGCAAGATACAGCTTGCTTACCCGATCCAACATGGATTGCATGGAGAAACGTATATGTCTGTTGAAAAACAACTGTAGTTCTCCTTGAATCCCTCGTAAACTGCGTTCTATGTCAGGCAGGTTGCCACTATGAGCTGCAATTGCCAATGTCTCCAGTTGTGCCATATAGGACTGAGGAAGGCGGGCCAGTCCCGTCTTCAACAATCCTGCCAGCATAACCCGACATTCCTGCACTGTCTGAAGAGAGAACTTGGCCTCGTACACCCGTCCACTTAATGCATCCCTATCATCCAGACCTTTAAAGTTCCGGTACCGTAACAAAGCTTCAAGCTTGGCCATTTTCCCGGCTGTCTGCTTCACCTTACATAGTGCTTTTGCAAGATTCGGTTCCTCCGTAAAAGACACCTCGATATTCTGGGTGGTCAGATGAACCGTAAGAAGTGAATCTTCAATGATCTTAATTTCCTCTGGGTATCTCAGTCGGAAAACAACTTCCTCAATCATGGAAGAACTATACGATTTAATTAACACGGGAAGTTCAGACTCCGTCATCCAGCGGAAGCGAGACTCGATCTCACGTGACACCGTATGCGGAATTTCGCTTGGATCATCCACATTTGATACTAAGTTTGATGCTGATTCTGTTACTGATACGTTTTTTGGTACGTCCAACGGATCATTATCCGATATCCCTGAGTCCTTATCCAGCGCATGCTTCTCGTCTGCATTCATTGAATCCTCTGCCGTATATTCCCGTTGATCATACAGAATTGCAATAAGCACATGCTTGCAGATATGATCGGCCGGGCAGGAGCATTCCCAATGATCCAGCGTATTTTCAAGCGTACATTGTGTCCCGTCACTGAGCTGACAACTCACAGATGATGCATTCCATGTGTACGTTACACTTACACCATTGTCCAACTCTTTCAAAGACCTTTTGTACAACCCCTTGTTGGCATACCGAATCAAATAATCCTCCGTACACAGCTTCGAAAAAATCCGGAATTTTTCCTTGAATCCTTTCACGTCATCAACGCCCCGTTGCTCTCAGAATGTCGTAGATCGTTTCACTGAACACGCGACCTGGAACGTTGCCTAGAGCAATGGGTTTATTGTCACCATAATAATAATATTGCTTGTTATTCGGTTTGAAGAAATGAAGGGATTCCAGGGTAATGTCATCCAATCCCTCGTAATACGTGATGCTCGTACCACTGAATTGCAATTCTGCAACAAGATCTCCGTACTCTTTATAAAATTCATGATACCAGCCGCCGTCCTGTGCCGGTCCTTTGATCCAACCGTATTTCTCCAGTGCTTTGGGGAAAGCCGTTGGTGAAAAATCAGACTCGGGCAGATGATCGTATTCATTCTTCGTTTTATCCTCATCTTCTGGTTGGTGAATCTCACGATTTAATTGCTCGAATGGCTGCTTGATCTCGTAATCCTCCAACTGCGTTGTCCAACCTTCAAGCGTCGCCTGATCCAGTTCCAGCGGGTGTATAAGTCCCACCTGCGCACCTGAAGGCAGATCAACCTCATCTTCATCCACAGAATTGAAGGTGCCATCCTCCATATAACGGAACGTGCTGATCAGAGCGCCATCCTCATACGTTCCCCAGATCAGACCAACAGCAAATTTTTGCATGATTACATTTTGTACAAACAATGCTTTCCACTCATCGGCAGACCACAGACGTTGCTTGGACAATGACTCTTCCAGACGCTGCGCCTGAATGTTAACCATGGATTTGAGATCTTTTTTCAGTTGTGTGAAACGTGCCTTGGACTGCGCTGCCAATTCAGGATCATCTTTCTGTGCAGGAGCAGGCAGACTCTTCACGGATTTGCCCGTTTCTTCATTTAAGACAACGACTTGTAAGTCTCCATTGACCTTAACCAGGAAGGAACGCTCTCCGTAACTCAGCTGCATGGTTCCTTTTTCATCAAAACCAAGTGTGGTGACCAGCCGATCTTCGAGTTGTTCCGAGGTAAGTCCCAAATTATCGGCTGCAAGTTGCAACGCTTCTTCTGCTGCACCTTTCACCTGACGGTTCTTCACGCCACGTTTGATCTTGTCAATCGCCATAAGAGCAGATGGATCTTTCAGATAAGCGAGCACTTTCACAGCATCTGCTGCAATCGCGCCGCGGCTGTTTTCTGTCCATTCCTTAATTTGCGGAGCTAAAATATTCACAATCTGAATATCGCCAAAGAGTGCTGATACATACATCACCCATTTCTCTTTTGCAGGAGCACCTTCCTGAATCCAGACCTGAAGCAGTTCACTTGCAAAACGAGCGAGCGATGCCTCACTTACGTAATCTCGTAATTCATTCAACCGTTCATTAGGACCGGATGTATGATCCAATGATTGGACCAAAGCATACTGTTTAATCCGCTCATCTAAAGGCTGATTGTCTTCAATACGTATCAGTGAAGGGAGATCTTTCAAGGACAACCAACTCAGTCTCGACAACTTTTTGGCATCCGCCTGATCAGCGAGTGCAGCATGGGCATACTCTGGACTTAGATCTGCGGTATCCAGCAGAATTTGGATCAAGCTCTTCCACTCATCGGACTTCTCTTTCTTCAAAAGCTCACCGTACAGTTCCTTGCTGTTTTCCAGACTGCGGATTGCGGTTAGAGCCATTTCTTTGATTCCCACTTTTTTCTCCGAGAGGTATACGAGCGTATACAAGTCCTGATCAGGAATTCGGTTGAATTCCGCTAACGCCACGCCGTTGGCCTTTTTGGAAGAATCCTGCAATCCGGCACGAATCGCTTCGGCCAATATTTTCTTCGATAACTCATCACGCTGTTCAAAGGTAATCTCCAGAATTAAAATGCGTGTATCTGTTGGCAGTTTCTTGTACTGTGTCAGTGCATAGTCCAGATTCTGCTCAATGATTCGGCGGTATTCGTCATGCGGCATCGATTTGTATCTGTAGTCGGTCATGCCATTAAGTGAGATCAGGCTGGTTAGCAATTTCTCACGTTGCACCTCAGGGTCTTGCCCGTAACGTTGAAGCAGCTGCTCTCCACTAAAAGCGTATGAATTGTACATGTCCGAGATAATATCCAGTGTCCAATCGGGATGAGTAGTCAAGATTGCAAACCTGCGCATCGCCTCCGAATCCAAGGGCAGAAAACTAATACTAATGAGGTTGTGAACACGCTTCTTATCCCGATTCAGTTGATTAAACAACCCGCGACTATTTGGGTCCTCCCAATATTCCTCCAGGGTGTTTTCCCCACTTAAGTATCTTGCAATCGCAAGTCCTTGACGTCCCCCGTCCAAAGGATGCCGAAGAGCGTTAAATACCGCTTGCTCCAGTGACCCCTCCGCATTAGGCAATGTCAATCCTTGATCCTCCATGAATTTCTGAATGCAGAGTTTGAGGAATGGCGGTTTGATAATCTCGTATGCTCGAATCGCTTGTTCAGGACGATTCGCGATCGCGGATTGTAACATGTTCCAAGATACCGTGTACGAATTAAGCTCGTCCCGCAACATTTCAACCAACTGATAAGGTTCATCCAGAGGCACAAGTCCAGCAAGCAGATCATTTGGACTCTTGGCTCTAGGGTCCATACTCAGCAAGTAACGGCGAACTTCAAGTGGATAAATCTCATGTAATTGATGTACTGTGTGAAGCAAAACATGCCCAATCTCACTATTTGTATCAAGGAACCGTTGTTTACCTCCACTAATGTTAATCAGGTACAACAAGGCACCACTCACAAGTACCATAGTTTGATGGAATACTGTGTTTGAACATTGCTCTTTTGAAGAGAAAGACGTATTGGGATACAGTTCAACTATGAGCTGACTACGCTTCTCCTTGAGGAATTCATCCTTCAATTCTTGGGAAGATCCGTTATGCTTTCCTTGAATATTACTGACCACTACAGGTTCAATCAACGTATGTAACTCGTCCCGCAACTTATCTGCATCATTAGCCATTAGTTGAAACAACACTGGTAACGATTGAACAGAAGATTGAACCTCTGCAAGATGAGAAGCCGTGTCACTGAGTCTTGAATATAATTGCAGCAGCATTAAAGCATTAATTACATCCCGGTAGTCCCCTTGACTGTCCGCTTTTTTGGAATCAAAAAGCCACTGGGCACGCTTTAATTTACTCTTTAATTCAGTCAGAATTTCGTTCTCGCCTGCAAACTGTTTGATCTTCTCCAACCGGGACAACAATCCATCCATACGATCAGCACTTTTGCTCTTCCCGCTTAATCCGTAGGCTTCGGAGTCATTTCCCATACAGACAGTAAAGGCATCCGTTCTCCAAGAATTTCTTTTGGAATAATTGGATTCCAGATATATCACAATAGCCCCGGCACGGTAAAAGATATCTCCATCGTCTTTTTTGGCAAGCTTCATGAGCAGATCAATCGTTTGATACACATAATGACTCGAATTTCCCATCATATCCGGAAACTTGTCTGTCGTTCCCAATACATAATCGATAATTTCGGAGCTTCGATCTGTTTTTAATGAATACTCGTTTGAACAGGTTACTGCGAATTTTTCCACCAAAGTTTCAACTGCGCGGTCTGCGGTAAGCATTACACATTCCTCCTTGAATTTAAGTGATGATCTCGCCAATCCAATCCGCGAGTTCGTTAGGCGTAATTGCTGCTACATGTGCCCCCATATTGGTTAATGTCTGTGCGGCATGTTTGTTATAGACTGAATCCCCGTTAAAATCGAGCGCGGTGAGAACCAGTAGCTTGCATCCTGCATCGATAATATCTTTACAGGCTTTATACATTTGCGCGATCGGGTACCCTTCCTCCAGATCACTTACCAGAATAAAGATGGTTTTGCCTGGATTATCGATTAACGTCTCTCCATATCGCAACGCTTTGGTAATATGTGTCCCCCCACCGAGCTGTACATTCATGAGCACGTCTACGGGGTCTTCCAGTCTATCGCTCAGGTCAACAACCTGCGTATCAAATATGAATAATTTCGTGCGCAGCGCATTCAAGCGGTAGAAGATGCTGGCCATCACCGAACTGTAGATGACTGAATCCAGCATACTGCCACTCTCGTCCACACCAATGATGATGTTCCACTTGTTATGGGGCTGAATATTCCCGTCGAAATACAGACGATCAATCACAAACCTGCGCTTGTTTTTATCGTAATTCTTCAAATTCTTGGTGATGGTTCGCTTGAAATTCAGATTGCGTAAGGATCGCACTGAACTGGAGGTATAGCGACTGCGCTTGCCCATGATACTCGCTCGGGTCTGCGATTCCAGCTTGCTGCGGAGCTCTTCAACCACAGTTCGCACGATATCCTTGGCGCTCTTTAATACCTCACCTTTCATCCGTCCTTTGAACTGCATAATATTCTTGAGCAGATTCATGTTGGGTTCAAGGGATTCAAGCAGCTTTTTGTCCGTTAACAATTCTGTCAGCCCATAACGATCAAGCGCCTGTTTTTCCAATATTTCTACCGTTGGTTTGGGGAATAGATCCCTTACCTTGTGCAGCCATTTTGGTACAGTCAGGTTAGACGCACCGCGTCCTCCCTCTTTTCGGTAACCTTGTTCTTCACCGTATTCACGGTTATACAGATACCCCAGAATCTCATCGATTTCCGTATATTGAAATTCAGCCGAAGTGTATTGGTCTGTATTACACAACCCTTCTTCGGCGGATTCACCGAGAATCAGACGCCATCGATTTAAGGTTTCAGCAGAATGTTGATCCCCTCGGTTGCTTCCATCTGGATTGGAACTTTCATTGATTTCTCCGGTTCCTTCCGTTGTCCGATTCGCTTCATTCATATTAGCTTCCATGCGGCAAACTCCTTTCGAAGCGCTTCATCCCACGTCTTGGACTGAATCAGCATCTGCTCATCGACCGCAGGCCTCAACATCTCCTCTGGTTCAACCTGATGCAGACTCGCCAACCGCTCCGCAATCAAGCCCGTCTCCATTGGTGTAAAGTAGGTGAATGCCAACCGCAATTCCGGTACCATACTGATGAAGTCGTCGTATGACAGCTGTTCAATCAGATAATTCAACTCAGACAACAGCTGATCTTCATATAAAAAAGCGTCACGTGCTACAGTGAATACTCCCTGTAAAAAAAGTGCCGTTTGACGGGTCTGATCCGGTGTACCATGGATATACCCGCGAGCACGATCAACAATCTCATCCCTGGGCCTGTCACCTAGCCCTGAGGAAATAGCCACACACACACCCTCCAGCTGAGCCGGAAGCTGCTGATCCGACAGAAGCTCATTCAGATGTATTCGGAATGTCTCATCCTGAAAATACCCCTCTGATGACTCCGCGAGCATGGCTAGCAGCTTCAATCCCTGAATAATAGCTTCATGTTCATCCGGATTGGCTCTGGAGAGCTGTAACAACTTGTCCACGGCGTTTCTATAAGCTTCGGATACCAGGTCAGGGAGATGTTGCTCGTCAGATAATCCCAGCAACCTGCGGTGCTGATGAATTCGGTTCAAGACATGCAGACTATTACATAAGGATATAAAATTCCCGTCCGTTCTCAGCGCTGAGCGGACCTGTTCATAGAGTTTCATCGCAGTGTCCTGAAGTCCCATGAGCAGCGCTTGAAGCATGAGTCGGGCAAGTTCACCGCTATGATGATCCGGTACTTCCTGCATCTGTTCTTCCATTTTGCGTGTAGCCGCCCCGGCAAGTGTTCCACCATAGAGAGAGTTCTCTATCAATCTGGCTTCAATGCGGGATGAGTACATATAAACCCAGGTTTCGCGAACAAGATTCATATCACGCTCTGCGATCCAGTCCGGCCCCGATTGCCGTTTCGCGAATTCCGGAACCAGATAGGTGATGCATTGAATCAATTGGCTTATCTGACGATGCTCCGGTTTCGCATACAGATCCAGCACTTTCTTGTGTTGACCTGTTGTACGAATCTGCAGTTTGTACTCTGTACAACGAGCCTTGAAGTCCTCCACGATGGGAATACTGAATGAATTGGGAGCCACGCTTCCAATGACGTCTCCTGTCAATAACTGTTGCAGCTCTTGCAGCGGTTTATCAGTCGCCAAGGTAAGCTCACCCTTCACAAAGGAAGAGAGTGCTGCATCCATCAACTCATAGACGCCGCCTTCCCTTTTACCACGAAGCCCGGCAAGACCTTGAATCATACTGTATGCCTCAATTGCGTCACTCGTTGATACATGCTCGTGTCCATCCCGTAATTGGCGCATCAGCCGAGATAACAAGTCCAGAGCCGTTAGATTATACGGTGTACTCTTTTTGCGAAGCAGCTGGTTCCAGATCTGATCGTAATAATTTACATAAGGCATGCCGCTCGCATATCCATTAAGCCGATCCGCTTCAGCAAAGGTATAGACCATTGGGTACATTTGTTGGTGAACCGTATCTGGATTAACCGCACTTTGTTGAGACGTTCCTGGTTTACCTTGTCCATCCAAACGTTGGTCTGTATGCCGTTTATCCATTTCTGGCCGTTCCAATTGGGATTCATGTTTCTCTGACATCAACAGTCCATACGTATGAAATCCACCGGTAATGACAAGCACACGGTCATGCTCCTGCACCGCTTGATTAATACGTTGTCTCATATGTGCTTCTCTTGCCAGATCACCTGAAGACTGTAATCGTTCCGTGGAATAACACATTCGGGATAAGGTACAATACGTGAATACATCCTGCACGAATGCCCGAGTGGATTTCTCCAGACCGCCAATTTCAAACACCTTTTCCCACAATTCATCAAAACTGCGGCAGTTTGTTTTTTGGCATAATCGGTTAATGAAATCAGACCCCGCAAGCAAGGTTTCGTCCTGGATGGAGATCTCCTTTTGTTCTGTCTGGTCAGATTTGGATGCACGAGTAGAGAAGTGTTGATAGTCCAGATCAATAAACTTCGCCGGAATATCCAGCCGTTTTGCTTCTTTCAAAGCTACATATTCAGGCGAATAACGAAGCATCGGATAATAGCAGGCTTCTCTCTCCAATTCACTCTCGTAGGTATAGTACAGACTGACAGGAGGTACCGTTGCCTCATCACTCAGCACCGAAATTAATGGATTACCACTCTCCGGTCCTTCAATCAAAATGATATCCGGCTTGTACTCCTCAATTAATCGTAACAAGTGATACGAACATGCAGGGCTATGGTGTCGTATTGGATAATAAACCGTATGATTAATCAGGTTATATACTTGGGACTCGAACAAGGATTGTAACTGATCAACATCAGGGTCCAGTACTGCTCTTAACCGATCCATTTTCTCTCCTCATAGTAGTCCTTCCACATTCCCTCTTCTCTGGAACGCTCTTTTACGACCTTGGAGAAATAGGTTTTGAGAATGGACAGATCCTTGTCGTTTTCCTTTGCAATGGTCCCCAGCATGTTCTGCACCAACCGATCCAGCCCAATAGCTTTATCTTCGTAATAATAGGAAGTCATCGCACTCTGAACATAGACAGACACCGCTTCCGCCGTACTCATGGATGCTTGAGGGGTATCGAGCTTGTATCCTTCCCGTGTCATGCCAGTGCGCAGTTCCATGAATGTTGTAGCCAGCAATTCAACCACATCCGGGTTAATTTCAATATCAATTCCACTATGTAATAACAGGCTTCGTGCCTGGGATTCAATGATTTTGGCTTCCATCTTTACGTTATGAATGGGCTTGATCGTTTCAAAATTGAACCGACGTTTCAATGCACCACTCATTTCGTTAACACCTTTATCCCGAATATTGGCTGTAGCAATAACGTTAAATCCCGGTTGGGCAAACAATACACCACCATCCAGTTCAGGAATGCTCATGACCTTGTCACTGAGAATACTGATCAGACTATCCTGCGCTTCCGCGGGACAACGTGTAATCTCTTCAAAACGGGTAAGAATGCCTTTCTTCATGCCGTTATATAACGGTGATGGCACAAGCGCAGCTTCCGAAGGGCCTTTATCAAGCAACATGGCGTAATTCCAGGAATACTTGATCATATCTTCCGTCGTTCCTGCCGTACCCTGAATCGTATTCAGACTGGTTCCGGAGATTGCTGCGGTCAGCAGTTCGCTAAGCATGGTCTTGGCTGTCCCGGGTTCTCCCACGAGCATTAATCCTCGATTGCCTGCCAGAGTAACCACTGCACGTTCAATTAACACGTCATTGCCATAGAATTTGCGGGTAATCGTGATCTCTTCTCCATTTAATAATGCAGGCTTATCCCTGCCAATAATAAAATCGCGCACATAGGCGGGAGATAACAGCCAGTTCGGGGGACGTTTCCCCTGATCTTCCTCTCGCAGCGCGCGTAATTCAACCTCGTATAATGTCTCGGCGGGTGGTTTAAGCATCTCCATCGTCAAGGTGTCTCCTCTCACGTAAACAGATCGTATGTTCTTATTCCTATCATTTTATCACAGCACTCCAGTAACTACCCTGTAAAACGAAAAAAATGGTTGAAACGTCCTTCTTATCAGCACTCTTCCTAAGTCCATGGACATAGCCTCTAGCGCAAATATGAAGGTGAAACATCCTTACAGCCGTGCCAACACAATGGTTTCTGATCCGAATCAGCATGCTTATTACCCATGCAAACGCATTGTAGTCCATATGACCTTAGGATTCATTACACTTTCGATCATGTGTTTCAACCAAATGAAGCTGAATATCACAAAGAAAACACAGGCCATAGCAGCCTGTGTCTTCTTATATGTTCAAATTTCACCCAACATCTATGAATTTTAATCGAAACTAACCAATCTCTCAGAAGTCTCTACTTACATTCTACGCCCACACGAAGACGAATACAGCTCGTACCAATCATAACGGGTAAGTTCAATATTCGTTGCATCACGACAGGCCAGAATACGTTCTGGTCGAATCGAACCAATGACAGGTTGAATCCCTGCTGGATGCTTCATTAACCAAGCCAGTACAATAGACTCCGGTGTCACCCCACGCTCCTTGGCCATTCGATTAACCAGTTGAGCCGTATGCTCAATCTCCCCGCGCTGTCCCTCAACTATCCTGCCAGTAAATCGCCCTTGAGCAAGTGGACCCCAAGCCTGCAGTTGAATATGCTCTGCCTGACAATATTCCATCGTGCCATAGGGAAACACGTTGTCTCTGGCTTGGGGCCGATTAACTGTCACACCGGCTTCTACGAATCCGATTTTGTCCAGACTCATCTCCAGTTGGTTCACAATCAGAGGTACTTTACTATGAAGCTGAAGAAGACGAATCTGTTCAGAACCCATGTTAGACACACCAAAATGGCGCACTTTACCGGAATGATGCAGCTCAGCCAGTGCTTCTCCAATCTCTTGCGGATGGGCAAGTGGATCAGGACGATGTAACAGCAAAATATCCAGATAATCGATTCCGAGCCGTTCCAGGATACCGTCCACACTCGCCAGAATATGTGCACCTGAGGTGTCATAACGCTGCGGTCCTTCATCATCACCCACAAGACGTATACCACATTTCGACTGTATAATGATCTGTTCACGCAAGCCGGGAGTTTCGGATAAAACTCGCCCCAAGACATGCTCTGCCTTACCACGTGTGTAAATATCCGCCAGATCAAAGTGATTAATGCCTATTTCGAGAGCTGCTTCTACCGCTCGATGACCTTCCACAACAAGATCTGAAGTAATGGGAAGACCATCCCATTCACCACCAAACCGCATACAGCCAAGAACAATTCGACTTGCCGGAATCTGGTGATGATGTAAAGGAAGTTGTGCGTAAGACATGTCAGCGTTCACCTCATTTTCATTTTTACCAAGCATAATAACCGATTCTCTCTACCATGTCTTCTTCCATCTTCCTCTATTTTCCTGCTCTATCATCCATATGAAGAAAAAACAAGGTTTCAAAAGCTTGTGTATTGAATATATAGAGGGTGCAGGTATTATGCAGGAATATGAGAGGAGATTTTGCATTTGAACCCAAATGAACCAAACGAGTCCTCAAAGCCAGCGTTTTTTACCAAAGAATTCACGCATAACCCTTACCCGGTGTATGAAAAGTTAAGAAAAGAGGAGCCTTTTTTCAGACTCATGTTTCCTCACGGGGAATTCGGCTGGATTATTACGCGATACGAGGATGCAGTTCATATCCTGAAAGATCCTCGCTTCAGCAAAGATATGGTCCGACGTTACGGCGCTGACAATCAAAGCATCTTCTCCAATAATATGTTGTTCTCCGATCCGCCGGATCATAAACGTCTTCGGGGACTTGTGCAGAAAGCATTCACACCCAAACTGGTCGCAGACATGCGGAGCCATATTAAGGACATTGCTGATGAACTGCTGGACAACCTCCCGTCACAGGAAAAAATGAATCTGATCGATGACTTTGCCTTCCCGTTGCCCATCATTGTCATTAGTGAAATTCTGGGAGTTCCTCTTGAGGATCGTGACAAATTCCGCATCTGGTCCAATACGATAATTGATGCTTCCATAGCCGAGAGCGCCGAGATGTTTGAGCAGCATGCCAGGGAGTTTACGGATTACCTGACGGCCTGGTTTGCGAAAGTTCGCCAAGATCCCGGCACTGATCTGATCAGCCAGCTCGTCATTGCGGAAGAATCCGGGCAGCAGTTAACTGAACGAGAACTGCTTGGCGTTGTCTCCTTATTAATTATTGCCGGTCATGAAACAACCGTGAATCTGATTGGAAATGGGATTCTCGCCCTGCTGGAGCATCCGGAGCAACGCGAACTGCTGATCAACCAGCCCGAGCTTATTCACAATGCCATTGAAGAGATGCTTCGCTATAACGGACCGGTGGAGTTCAGCACATCCCGCTGGGCTCTGGAAGATATTGAATTCCGTGGACAACGTATCGCTCAAGGTGATCTTGTCATTGTTGCGCTTGATTCCGCCAACCGGGACGAACAGCAGTTTAAGGATGCTGATATTTTCGATATCACACGCGAGAAGAGTTCGCATCTGGCTTTTGGCAAAGGCATTCATCTCTGCTTGGGAGCACCGCTTGCTCGTCTGGAAGGTGAGATTGCAGTCAGCACACTTCTGAATCGTTTTCCAAATATACAGCTTCAGGCAGATGTGAATGAACTGGAATGGAGACCAGGTATGAATGTTCGTGGTGTCAAGGAAATCCCGGTTCAACTAAAATAATGGCTAAATATGAATAAATGAAAGTGAGGCACATGACATCATGGAAATGAACACCTTGGTATGGATCGTTTTGCTGCTTCTGATCTTTGTGTTACTGGTCAGAGTCACCAGCCTGCAACGCCAATTGAATGAATTGAAAAGAGATGTCGAGCGTCTGGAGAATGGTTCAACCACAGGCACGCGCTCCGACTTCAATTACACCTTGTCGCCGAAGGAAGCATCTCCTTCCCACACAAGCCAACCAGCCCAAACGGATCTGGATCAGGAACTGCTTACACTTATACAACAAGGGAAAAAAATTATGGCGATCAAACGACTGCGTGAAGCCAGAGGTCTTTCGTTGAAGGAAGCCAAAGACTATGTTGATTCTCTGGATCGGTAATATACAACTCACATAACTCTCGGGAGAAGTTACTCCAGACTTTCGGCTGTTAACACAGACGCAGTAGAAAGTGTGGAATCTTCGTCCGAGAGTTTACTTTTCAAACGACATATGCTACTGTTATTTCTATATTACTAGAAATAAGAAATAAAGACGAAAGGACCGATCATTATGCAATCAAACTCGAATGAGATTGAACAAGTTGTCAAAATTCATAAAGCGCTGGGCGAACAAACACGCTACAAGATCATTCAGATTTTATCGGGCGAAAGCAACCTGTGTCCTGCCGATCTGGAGAGCCGCCTTATTACGGTTGCCCTATCGACTCTGTCTCATCACCTGAAACAGCTGTCCGATTGCGGTCTGCTTACATCGCAAAAGAAAGGTACGTATATCTACTACAGCCTGAACACGGAGACCGCACAAAAGTTTGTTCCCTATCTGCTAAATAAATAAAAAATTTGAGTCATATTTCTATATAATTAGAAATATTGAAACAACACACAATATTTATTAGTAAAACCAGGTCACCTAAGTTTACGCTTATTCCAATATTCATTATCTAGGTTGTAACATTACCATTCGCGCAGATGGGTTGCATTCAGAGCATTCATGTCTTGTTCTATCGTCTTTATTTCTATATTTCTAAAAATACAATAATGATCAGAAAGAGGTTATGTTTCCATGTCTTCTACGCTCAAAATCTATGTTCTTGCCTTGGTCAGTTTCCTTGTGGGAACGTCCGAATATGTCATTGCCGGCATTTTGGATCGTATTGCAGATACGATGAATATCTCTTTAATCGCCGCCGGACAGCTTATTACGATTTTTTCACTCGTATATGCTCTCGGTACACCTGTCATTATTGCACTGACTTCGCGCTGGGACCGTCGCAAGCTGTTGTTATACTTCCTCGGTCTATTCGTTGTGGCTAATGTTCTTGCTTACCTGTTGCCGGGCTATGGACTGTTCGTCGCAGCACGAGTGTTGATGGCTTTAGGCGCGGGTGTTGTTGTTGTCACGGCATTAACGGTTGGTTCTCAAATAGCGGCTGAGGGCAAACAAGCTAGTGCAATCGCCACAGTAATCACTGGATTTACGGCTTCTTTGATCATTGGCGTTCCGCTCGGAAGGCTTGTAGCTGCATCTTGGGATTGGAAGCTTGTTTTTGCCGGTATCGCTGTTCTTGGCGTTCTCGCCATGCTGGTAATTGCGGCCGCCATTCCGCCTTCCAAAGCAGAAGCGCCTGTTCCGCTGAAGAAACAACTGTCTTTGCTCAAACAGCCACGAATTGTACTGGCACTGCTGGTGACATTTTTCTGGTTAGGTGGTTATTCCATTGCCTACACGTACATTTCACCTTACCTTGTATCCGTTTCAGGAATGAGCGAAGCACTACTCAGTTCAGCTTTACTCGCATTTGGCATAGCAAGTCTGATCGGTTCAAAAGTTGGAGGGTTCAGTGCTGACCGTTTGGGTGTCAAACGTACGTTGATCACAGGCATGACATTGCATATCGTAAGTCTGGTCCTGTTAAATATAACGGCAAGCTCTCATCTCGCTGTCTTCCTTGTTCTGATTTTGTGGTCTTTTGCCGCCTGGTCTTCGGGTCCAACTCAGCAATATAACCTGGTCACCATGGCTCCGGAATCCTCTGGCATTATGCTAAGTCTGAATAGTTCGGTCATGCAATTAGCCATGGCTGCCGGCGCAGGTATTGGCGGAATCGCGGTCAGCAGCGTTTCATTATCATCCATTACCTGGATTGGCGCTGTCGGGGTTGCTGTTGCCGTCATCATCGTTATAGGCTCGTATCGTTCAGCACCTCTCAAAAGTACACAAATCAATACATCGCACAACGTTGCCTGATATGAATTCGTAGTATAAAAGACAAACCAAAAAGAGAGGCACTGTATGCATACAGTGGCCTCTCTTTAACCATTTTAACGGCTATTCTATTACCAATAAACAGAACTCTTTATTGGGCCGTAACTGCACCATCGATCGGATATACTGCACCATTGATATAAGGCGCTTCATCTCCAAGCAGGAAGGAAACCAAGTTCGCGATCTCTTCCGGTCTACCAAGACGTCCAGATGGAATGCTGTCAACCGTTGCTTTGAACACTTCAGGGTTATCTTTACCGAACTGAACAACCATCGGTGTCTCAATAGTACCTGGCGCAATCGCATTTACACGAATGTTGTCCTTTCCATATTCAATTGCAGCTGTACGGGTCAAGCCCACTACGCCATGTTTGGTTGCTGCGTATGGTGCAACTGCGGGTACACCAACAATACCGGCTGTGGAGGCCGTGTTCAGAATGGAACCCCCACCTGTTTTGAGCATTTCAGTAATTACATACTTCAACCCGTAGAATACACTTCTCAGGTTAATATCAATGATCTGGTCAAACTGCTCAATCGTATGTTCAATCAGCTTAATACCAGGACCTGCAATACCTGCATTATTAAAGAACATGTCGATTCGTCCGAACTCTTCGACTGTTTTTTTCACATAATTCTCAACTTCAGGTGCTTTACTTACATCTGCTTGTACAAAAATAGCTTTACTTCCCAGCTTCTCAATCTGCTTAACCGTCTCAAGACCTGTCTCTTCGACAAGATCCACAACGACAATGGATGCACCCTTCTCAGCCAGCTTCAATGCTGCTGCTTGGCCCAATCCACTTCCTGCTCCAGTAATAATGGCTACTTTTCCTGCGTGACTCATGTTGATCTCCTCCATGTGTGTGTGTCATCTTGTGATTGGATCGATGAATACGATATGAAACGTACTTACATGCAATGATGCAATATGTAGGTCAAAAATGGCATAAAACCTTCCTGACTTTACCTATTCTAATAGACTTTCGACATAAAAACAAATCATATAATATGTATTCATACTATATGACCTGTCACTTTTTCAGCATTTTAATTGAAGGAGCACACAACTATTACGTCTTGTTGCATGCTCCTCTTTTACATATACAATACTTTTTAAGTCGGTATCTCTATAACTTCAAACGGTGCATATCCGCTTATCAAAACACTTTAACGCAGCAAATTCGTTTTTGCCAATTCAATAATTTCGTCACCGCGTCCATTGAGCACGGCTTTCATCATCCATAAGGTGAATCCTTCCGCCTGTTTGATATCAATCTTCGGAGGTAAGGACAATTCCTGACGATTCACCACCACGTCAATCAACACAGGACCATCATGCTGAAGCGCACGCTGCACAGCTCCTTCGAGTTCATCCGGATCCTCAACCCGAATACCTTCCATGCCCATGGCTTGAGCAACCATCGCAAAGTTGGGATTGACAAGCTCTGTTCCCGATTCCAGGAATCCGGCAGCTTTCATCTCCAGCTCAACAAAACCGAGTGCTCCATTATTAAACACCACAACTTTAATCGGCAGATTATGCTGTTTCAATGTCAACAGATCACCCATCAGCATCGTAATACCGCCATCACCCGACAACGAGATGACTTGTCTGCCCGGATCAGCGACCTGAGCACCAATGGCCTGTGGCAAAGCGTTTGCCATCGTACCATGACTGAATGAACCGAGCAGTCTGCGATTACGAGACATCTCGATATAACGGGCCGCCCATACTGTCGGAGTACCGACATCACAGGTGAAGATGGCATTTTCAGCTGCGGCATCACTAATGACCTTGGTCAGGTACTGCGGATGGATAGGCTTTTTACCCGGTTTTCCAACGGCCAGCTCGTCCAGATCTTTGCGTACTTTCACATAACGATCCACACTTTTACGCAGATGTTTGTCACTGTGTTCTTCTGTTAGATAAGGAAGCAAAGTTTCAATGGTCGCTTTCACATCCCCACATACGCCGTAATCCAGCTTCGTGCGCCGACCCAGATGGGAAGATTGAATGTCAACCTGAAGAACTTTCGCATCTTCGGGATAGAATTGACGATATGGGAAATCCGTTCCTAGCATCAATAGTACATCACAGTCCATCATCGCATGATAACCCGACGAATACCCGATTAATCCCGTAAGGCCCACGGAATAGGGATTGTCATATTCCAAGTATTCCTTGCCTCTTAGCGCAATAACCATCGGGGATTTCAATCGATCACAGAGCTGCATGAGGGGTTCCCGAGCGCCCGCGCAGCCTGCACCGCACAACATCGTGATTTTTTTGCCTTCATTCAGATATTCCGCCAGTTTCACGAGTTCTGGCTCAGAAGGATGTACCACTGGATTGGTTGCATGATACACATGCTCAGGCACAGGCAGATCCGCTGCTTCAAGTCCTGCTACATCCCCCGGCAATACAACGACGGACACACCTGACCGTGCGACCGCTGTCTGAATGGCCATCGTCAGAGAACGCGGCATCTGTTTTGCTGTTGTAATGACTTCACAATAATCGCTACATTCCTGGAACAGATACTCCGGATGGGTCGCCTGAAAATATTCACTGCCAATCTCGTCACTTGGGATATGTGCAGCGATGGCGAGTACAGGAACACGATTGCGGTGACAATCGTACAGACCATTGATCAGATGCATATTACCAGGACCACTACTACCTGCGCAGACAGCGATACTTCCACTGACCTGAGCGTCCGCCCCAGCAGCAAATGCAGCTACTTCTTCATGACGTACATGAATCCATTCGATCTTGCCCGAACGACGGATGGAGTCGAGTACCGCATTCAAGGAGTCTCCAACAATGCCATATATGCGTTTGATGCCAGCGTTCAATAAGGATTCAACCAGAACGTCCGCTACTGTTTTTTTCATAATAGGTGAGTCTCCTTTAATTGCTCATTTTGATTATGTTTCCACTCGGTTAATATACCTATTCTTATACCCCAATCTTCTGAAACCCGAACCAACTCAATATGTATGTCTGGATATATGAAACAAAAAACACCCCCTTGAACCGTTATTTCATTATTAGCAAAATGCCAAAAAATCCGCTTGTCGAATGACAAACGGATTACGGTTAAACTACGTTTATTGTTATTTCATGTGAATTCCCAAATCCAAATCAGACACTAGATAGCAGGCATCACATTGCCACCACTTACCGGGATATAGGCACCTGTGATAAATGAGGACAGATCCGAAGCGAGAAAAGCTACCGCATTGGCGATTTCCTGATCTTCACCCCTGCGCTTCAGCGGCACGGTACGCGTATATGCCTCATCATGTCCAGGCTCACTGGACCGATCACGTTCACTAATTGTCCATCCAGGTGCAACCTGGTTTACGGTAATCTGATACTCACCAACCTCCTTGGCAAGTACGCGATATACGCCATCCATTCCACGCTTACCAGCGGTATAGGCCGATTGGTGAGCGAAATTTTGCATGGCACATTCCGTATTGATGCCAATGAACCGACCGGCTCTGATATCTTGCATATGTGGAATGAAAGCTTTGGCAAGATACACACTCTGCATGACACAGGATTCAAACTGGCTCAAGTAATCTTCAGGCGACTGCTCCAACACCGTTGTCCATTCATATTGAATGACTGCATTGGCAACAACGATATCCACTCCGCCGAGGACAGACTGAATCTCATCACGCATCCGAAATGCTGTATCCTGCTTTGTAATATCTCCCTGTACAATAACAGCCTGACGACCGAGTGCTTCAATCTCACCTTGAAGCTCCCGAGCCTTGGTATCATTATTTATGTAATGTAGAGCCAGATTGGCGCCACAGGCTGCCAACGTGCGGGCGATGACTCTCCCCAGCTGTCCGGTTGCGCCTGTAACCAGAGCCGTTTTTCCTGAGAGATCCAATTGCATAACAGCGAAAACCTCCTTAAATTCACTTGCCCGAAAACGATTTCGGAATAAGTTACTTTTGTTCATTAATTACCGCGTTATTCAGAGAGATATACAGCATTGTTCAATGCTGTATATGATAGTTCAACTTTTTTCCTATATGTGGAGACTATTAATTATGATGTTGAACAAGATCAATTTCCTGGAAGCGACTGACTTCCTTTTCCCAACGCTCTTCTACATATTGACGGTGAACCGGGTGATTGTTGTATGCATCATACGCAGCCTGATCTGCAAAGACCATCGAGAAACTGTAGTCAAACTCATTCTTCTCACTTACCTGTTTCAGAACCTGAAATTGCTCTACGCCAGGAATGACAGCCAGTGCATCCGAACTTTCCTTCAAAAAGGCTTCGGCCTCCAGTGTATCTTTACCCGCGTAAAGTGTAAACGTTACCATATGTGTGATGCTGCTCATCTCTATTTCCTCCTCCAATATGTTCGTACTCGTTTCCTAGTGTACATCCGAATGTGTTGTAAGCGCAATAATTGGTTGAATTAATTTTTATGAATTGATATTTCTATATAAATTGAACTAAGGAATATTTACACTGGTCACTTCGATGACAGAACAACCTTCCGATCGCTGTTATCCCCAGATTTTTTTGATTCCTTCTATAAAGGTTAAATCCGGGGATAAAGGCGAGTTTATGCTTACGAAGTAGCTTTCCATAGAAAGCTTTTAGCTCCGCTTCTTCAGGTTCTTTCTGTCCTCTCCGTTTTGTGTAAATGTTTATCTCAATTTATATAGTTACAAATATTAATTTCAAGTAAAATTCACTAGCCTTTACCCTGAATATGTACACAAAAAAACCTCAGGACAAATCCCGAGGTTTTTTTGTAATGTATGGACAAACTTATTTGGTGATGTTGTATTTACGGTTAAATTTATCAACACGGCCACCGATATCCACGTTTCTTTGTTTACCAGTGAAGAATGGGTGGGATGCGGAACTAGTGTCCACACGGATTACTGGGTAAGAGTTACCGTCTTCCCATTCCATAGTTTCGTTAGAGAACTTCGTGGAAGAACTCAGGAATTTGAAATCAGCACTTGCATCGTAAAAAATTACGAGTTGTGTCTTTGGATGGATGTCAACTTTTGGCATAATCTATTTACACTCCTTTAATATGGGTACTTCTTTAGAATCAAACTACATTTTATTATACTCTTTTTTTGGACAAAGTACCAGCAGGTTTTGAGGAATAGCTAAAAAAAATATGATATCTGTGATTTTGCACCTAATCAGGTGTCAAGCCGTCCCTTTCTCCAGTACATTCAACATGTACTCCAAAGCCTCCAGTTCATCCCTGCCTCTTGTCTGTAATCTGACAACACTACCATATCGAATGGGTAGTAACGCCATTCCAAGCAGGCTTTTGACATCTACACGATGCTCATGCTCAGACTCCATATACGACAAAATAATATCCGAGGAAAAACGTGACGCTTGAGAAGATACCGACATCAAATCATCCCGATGAAAATCAGCGTGTATCATAAATTCATGTACTCTCACAACCTTCAGTTCCTTTCGCTAAGTACTTATTCACCAATATGGTGTGTATCCATTTATATATTAAAATCTTCATGAATTATACCATGTTATGGGAGCTTGACCCATACTTTTTTGCAAAAAAACAAAAAAAAGAGTCCTGAACCGCAGGACTCTTCCAGGTTGTTCTTACATACCGTTCGGATATACCATGACCTTCAGACTGCCGCTTTTATTGTGTAATGCACGCTCCATCGCTTGCTGTGTCTCTTCGAGTGAATAACGATCTGTAATCAGAGACATCACGTCATGCTGGCCGGAGCTCAGAAATTCAATTCCTGCCGGATACGTATTGGCATAACGGAATATGCCATAGATATCAACTTCATTGTCCGCAATAAAGGGAACATTGAGTGCGATCTCGTCCTGTGCAGGCAGGCCCACAATCGCAAGTTTGCCTCCACGTCGAAGTGAATACAGAGCAGATTGTAACGCCTTTGGATTCCCCGCTGTTTCCCATGCGGTATCCACACCCACACCACCTGTTAACTCGCGAATCACAGCCAGCGCATCTTCATTCCGCACATTAATGGTATGTGTGGCACCCATGCGGCGAGCTGCTTCCAGCCTAACTTCCTCCAGATCCGTTACAATGATCTTCTCTACACCGAAAGATTTGGCAGCAGCCACAGCCATGAGTCCAACGGGACCCATACCCATAATCGCCAGGGTTGTACCCGGAGCCAACTTGCTGCGGCGTGCAGCGTGAATACCAACAGAGAATGGCTCGTTCATAGCTGCTTCCTCATAAGACAGATGATCCGGGATCGGGAATACCATATCTTCACGTACCACCATGTATTGTACAAATGCCCCATCCACCGGAGGGGTCGCTAGAAATTGTACATCCGGACACAGATTATAACGACCTTCTTTGCATGCCGTGCAACGTCCGCAAGTCACCCCAGGCTCAATAGCAACCCGATCCCCTGTTTTGAGACGGGATACGTTCGAGCCAACAGCAGCAATGATCCCCGCACACTCATGTCCCAAAATGATCGGTTTCTCCACCACAAATCTGCCAATGCGTCCATGTTCAAAATAATGCACATCCGAGCCACATACCCCGACAGCCATCACCTGGATTAACACCTCATCCGCTGACGGTTGCGGGACGGGTTGTTCCTTAATAATAATGTGTCCTGGCTCTGTCATGACAGCGGCCTTCATGGTCTCAGGCAGTTGATATTGTTCCATACGGTTCTCCTCCTCATGTATGTCCATGCTGTCTATTGTACATCAAAGAAAACAAGGTATCTTCTTTCTTCACATCACCAATCAATAGATAGTTCGACCTTGTTCATCCGCAATGCCGCTCTTGCGATAGAAGTACGTATTGATCATGTCCCGCCATTCCTTGGCATGTTCGGCCTGGTTGTCCTGTAATGAAGCAACTTTACTGAAAATAACCGGGTCGATTTTGCCCTCCAGCCCTCTCCATGTCTCGGCTAACGCCTGCGCCTGCGCAACACCTTCAAAGTGTGTATCATAAATATGCTGAATGACCGTTTTACCCGAATGCAGAACATGTGTGTACGGCACGTGATGGAAAAATAAGATCAGCTCATCCGGACAGGTGTCTACAGACTCATAGCGATCAGCATTCTCAGGGTGATACTGTGAAGTGTATCCTGTACCGCTGTTCACGGTTCGATCTACACCAATGCCATGACAATCGGCAAAGTGATACGTTCCCCATTTGGAATACTCGTATCCATCTACATTCGGCCCGTAATGATGTTCCGGATTAACCATCCAACCCACACCGAGAGGCGCCGTATAATTCTCATAGATATCTAGTGAAGTCAAAAGCATACCCGTAACCTGCCGCACAACTTCGTCTTCATGTCCAAATGTGAGTCTCACCCACTCATCAGCAATCTCTTCGGCGGACAGCTCCGGATTCCACGCAAGTCTTCCGTATCCATATAGATTCGCCTGCGCGAGTGGATGTCCTGTCCAACAGGCATCTGCACCAATATTGGATACTGCGGCGAAGCCACTATATGGTCGTTTATACAGAGAACCGTCCGCGATTCGCTTGATCTCTGAACCTTCGCCTTTGGCGTATGTGTCAAAGTCCAATACTTCTTTCCACTGGGGAACCAGATAACAGAGATGACGTTGTTGCCCCGTATACTCCTGTGTAATCTGAAATTCAATCACCTGATTTGTATTTTCCATGGCACCGAACAGCGGGGATACCGCCTCTCTCACCTGAAAGTCCATCGGCCCGTTTTTGATCTGCAAAATGACATTTTCAGCAAAACGCCCGTCCAGCGGCGTAAAGTGGTCATAGGCTGCACGTGCACGGTCAGTAGAACGATCCCGCCAGTCCTGCTTGCAGTTATAGACAAAGCAACGCCAGATGACCAATCCACCGAATGGCCGAAGGGCTTCAGCCAGCATGTTCGCACCATCGGCATGATCACGGTTATACGTGAATGGTCCCGGACGATTCTCGGAGTCTGCCTTGATCAGGTAACCGCCAAAGTCCGGAATCGCTGCGTACACCTTGGCCGTTTGAATATTCCACCATTCCCGTACCTGCGCATCCAGCGGATCAGCCGTACGCAATCCACCAATCTCAATTGGACTTGCGTAGTTGGCGCTCAGGAACAATCGAATGCCATACGCTCTGAATTCAGCGGCAACCTTCGCCACATCACTAAGATAACGTTCCGTCAGAAACAGACTCTCACGGCGGTGTACATTGACGTTGTTGATCGATATGGCATTGATTCCCGTGGAAGCGAGTAAACGTGCGTAATCCCGGATGCGTACCAAGTCCAGCGTAAATTCCCCGTTATCATAGAAAATGGAGTCTCCTGCGTAACCACGCTCAATGCTGCCGTCCACGTTATCCCACTGATTAATTATCCGTAGCGCATTGGTTGGCTGTTCTGTAATGAAGATCCACTTATTCACAGCGTCATCCGCCTTATGTGCACTCCCTTGATCCATTGTCAGCTCTCGAAGCAGATGGAATGCACCATACAGCACACCTTGGGGAGTCTCTGACCCAATGACCAGTACACCCTCGGTCTCGTTCTCACGAATGATGTACCCTTCCCCTTGAACAGTTGAACGCTCTGTCTCGCTGAACAACCCAGCCACGGAATCGCTCCCTGTCCAAGTGCCGATTCGTATTGCGGGAGCGGAAGCGAGATTGTCCCGTTCATTTTCCTGAGCATCAGACAGATGACTGACCGACGGTTTCACGCCATATAACCTCTCCAGTCCCCGTGAAAGTTCGGTCAGAGCTGTTGTGATCACTCCGTGGTTCTCTTCCGCCAGTATCAGTTTGCTCCATGCAGGAGCCGTCTTTTGGTTAAACTCATTCGCTCTTGGCAATTCAGAGTGATACCCCAGCCACGCATCGTACTGTGGACCCGACAAAGCAGATTGAACGACGGATTGGCTCATTGTACCGCCTCCTTGCTGGCATAGATCTGCCCAAGGTGATTCCCTTTTCCTTCGAGTAGCCATAGAATCGACGTTACACCACGCGGATAGTACTTGCTGCCAACCGCCACACCAGACAGGATCTGGTCACTCCAGCACCAGTAGGATTCCTCCGGATGCAGCAGCCAGTTGACATGAGCCGCGTCTGCTGCCTTGCCTGTCTCATTCCATTCCACACCCAGCAGCTCTCTAGCGATAAACTGGGACAAATAGATTTTGCTCAGCCACGAGTTATTACTTGTTGAGGACAGTTTCCAGCCTCCATCTTCGAACAGACATGTTCCCGGTACAAGAACCGTCTTCAGATGAGTTTGGAGTGCTTTCAGATAAGGTCCAAAACGACCATTGACATCCAGTGCTGCTTCACAGCCTGTAAAGTACGGGAACACCAAACCTTCAATCGCCGGAATGATTCGAGAATCATTATTTTCTGCAATAACAGCTGGTATGTAGCCACCATCAGTCAACTGTGCAGCAATACTGGCAGCGCAGCGATCCGCTTGAAGCCCAGCTTGATGGGACAGATCGGCCAACTTCTCAGTTACGAACAGCTTCTCCAATGCAACATAGACCGCCCAACATTTACCCGCCAGATAGATATTATTGCGAGACTGACCAAGTGACACATCCAGGCTGTCGTAAGTTGTAATCTCCGCTCCACCTTGGGTACGACTGCTATCCAGACCCATCAGACCGTTACGCTGCTCTGCGTCGGGATGGTCACGATTAAGCATGCTTTCGAAGCAATCCTCGATAACAGGCAACATGTTTTTCACAAAAGCTTGATCCTGTGTCTGTTCAATGTATACTGTCGCGCAGCAGAGCCAGTTCACCAGCTCCTCGTGGCTCATCTGTGAGAAACAGTCGTCAATGCCAACCAACTCATATGCCGAGTGTCCAGGGCGTGAGAACACATTGGCAACACCAATATCATGGGTAAAGGTAATTCCGCCCGGATATAACTTCTCTTCCCCCGGGAAACGAACCTGATCCGTATAACTGTATCGTTTCACAAACCACTCCAGCTCATTACGCACCGTCCATGGATTCAAGGCAAGCTCGAAGTACAACTGATCAGCCGTCAGATCAAGTGTGTTCATCATCCGATACTCCCCTTCGTTCACCACCCAGAGTGGCTCACCATCGGCATCCAGCAGTTGAGTACTCGCATAATAGCTGTGAATGGAATGAGCAAGCATGAATGATTGATCTTCGGTCAAAGCAGCCGATCCAAGGCGCTGTTCAACCTCTCCACAGGATGCAGTCAACTCACTAAAGCGTTGTAGTGCATACTCTCCTGCTGCCTGAATATCGGAGAAATAGCGCGTATACCAATACGTTGTGTCCATGCCGGTCGTCACAATGCCCCCGCGATAGAAACATACTGCGAATTGATACGTACGTTTCTCTCCAGCCGGCACCTCCATCAGTAGTGCAGCGGTTGAGCCAAGTCCAAATGCCAGATTCTCCCGATGTTTCTCCTGCAACAGTTTCTCCAGCGTAAATCCGCGTGCGGGCCACAGTCCATCATCTGCTGACATAATCGCTGTAAGTCGACCTTGTCCCACACCTGTGATGGAGCCACCTTCCGGTCCTCCAATCAGACGCATCGCAGAGTACGGATCATTGCCCTGATAGCCAAAGTAGGCTTTGCGGGGTTGTTGACCTTCCGTATTGTCAATCGTCATCTCAACCAATACGGCAGGTACGAGTGCATCCATTAATTCTTCACGATCCCCATTCGTTGGATCAGGTACTGGACGTACAGGCGAGTAGATACGGAACGTCAGATCTCCAGCAGTCCACGTATCCGTACCTGAGGTAAATTCACGGGTAATATCTTCATCGCGAAAAGCCGTAATAAGAGGTTGTGGAACTTTGGTCGCTGTTGTCGACGCAGTGTCCCCATTCTCCAACTTCTCTACATCATAGCGGCTGCTCTCATCCTCGGAAGCTTCATAAAAAGGAAGCGCCTGATAATTGTCGCCATCGCGAGATTGTAATCCAATATATACATTCTGGTCAGCCGGCTTGCCGAGTTCAAGACCCAGCCCGCCTTTGGCTCCTTTGTAACCCAGTGTAAAACTCGCAAAAGCACCAATCGGTGCGTGATGTGCATTATAAAAGATGGATTTGGACGTATTCATGAATCATAACCCCTCTCAGAATGGTTGCATACGTTTTCATTAGCCCCATCCTAACACGTGGTTCCACCTCCGACCATGATCAAATCAATCGGATATTTACCCAAATCAAGCTGATAGACTATAATAGATTAAAGCGGTTACAAAAAAACATTCCATTTGATATACGTGCGTAATCAAAATCACATTTTTTGAACAACCTCTTATGAAGGAGGATCTTCCATGTCTTCAACGTATTTGCCTCCTACTTTGGGAGAAAGTGTCCATGAAGTTTTTTATCCAGATGTGCAAACAACGGTCAATCTGTTCGCCATTCATTTACGAAGTGTAGGTGTGGACTGGGATTATCCGGCACATGAGCACCCTCAATATGAATTGAATTATGTCACGGAAGGCGAGCAACGCATGATGGTGAATGGTACCCTATACATTCAAAAGGCTGGCGAACTGCTCCTGATTCCTCCGGGAAGCATTCATTCCAGCCAGAGCCATAACGGCAAGGGATTCACGTATTTTTGCATGCATTTTGACATTGATGATCAGTTGTTCCTATCGTTGCTGGCGCGCATCAAACAAGTGCGATTCAGTGCGGATAGTCCGGTTACACAGCAGATTGAGCCGGTTTTGCGCAAATTGATGTCATCTGCGGATGATGAAACAGCAAATACGATGGTACAGCGTATGCAGCTGCAATCTGCGGTATTTGAACTATTTGGCCATCTGTGGGAGGCGGTCTCGAAAGAGGCAGCTCACTGGTTTACCGACGGACACGAGAAGATCGAACTCGCCCACCAGATTCGTAATCGGTTGCAAGGCCTGATGAGTCAGCAATTCAAACAGGGACACGAGTCCAACGGTCACTATGGCATTGATGATATTGCAGCAGAGCTGGGCATCAGTTCTTCTCACTGTAATCGCGTGTTCAAGGAGGTGTTCGGTCAGTCTCCTCGTGCTGTATTATCCCAGTTGGTTTTGCATGAAGCGAAGCTTCTTCTGGGCAACCCGAAGCTGTCCGTTCAAAATATTGCTGTCATGCTTGGTTATAAGGATATTGCCCATTTCAGTCGTCAATTCAAGCGCTGGTCCGGCATGTCACCCTCCCGTTACCGACAGGAACAGCCTGCTCTGGAATGAAGTCCAGTAGCAGGCTGTTTGTCTTTCTTATTTTTCATTTCAACAAACGCTTAATCAACTTCAGCTTGTTATCATAAGGTGGATACAGAATCGGCAGATTCAACTTGGTGCTTTTTTTCAGTACACTTTTGAGATGAGAGAAGGTTTCGAAGCTGTACTGCCCATGATACGAGCCAACACCGGAATGACCAACACCGCCAAACGGCAGACGCGGATTCGCTACATGCGTGATGGTATCGTTAATGCAGCCGCCTCCAAAAGAAACTTCGCGCAGCACTTTGTCCTGAACCCGGGTGTCGGAAGTAAACAGATATAAGGCGAGCGGTTTCGGCCGCTTTACGATTTCTACAATGGCTTCATCCAGGTTACGATAACTAATGATCGGCAGAATCGGTCCAAAAATCTCATCTTCCATCGTTGCTGCATCCCAGGACTCCGCATCAATCAGTGTAGGTTCAATGAAGCGATCTTCCTCATCCGAAGCTCCCCCATATATCACTTTGGCCTGATCCCGCTCAATCAAAGTCGTCAGACGTTTAAAATGTCCCTTGTTCACGATTCGCCCATAGTCCTTGTTGTGCTGGATATCCGAACCAAAGAAAGACACGATTGCTGCCTTCATCTCTGTAATTAACGGTTCCTTCACGCGCTCATGCACAAGTAAATAATCTGGTGCGATACAGGTCTGTCCTGTATTGAGCAGTTTGCCCCATATAATGCGCTCAGCTGCTACTTTGATATCCGCCTGTTCATCCACGATGACCGGACTTTTGCCTCCCAGTTCTAACGTAACGGGAACGAGATTTTTGGCAGCTGCCTCCATCACAATCTTGCCAACCGGTACACTGCCTGTAAAAAAGATATAGTCGAATGGCGCGTTAATCAGCGCTGTTGTTGTATCTTTTGCACCATCAAGAACTTGTACGTATGCCGGTTCGAACACACTCGCAATCATTTCACGTACAACAGCGGACACCGCAGGTGTATTCTCTGACGCTTTGAGCACGGCTGTATTACCTGCTGCAATAGCAACAACCAATGGTTCGATTAAGAGTTGAAAAGGATAATTAAACGGTCCGATAATCAGAACCGCCCCGTAGGGTTCGGGTATGATATAACTTTTCGAACCAAGGAGTGCCATTTGCGTTTTCACTTTAACGGGTTTCACCCATTTATTCACTTTACGAATGGTGTGTGTGATGCTATCCATCATAAATCCGATCTCGGTTGTGTAGGATTCGAACTCACTTTTGCCCAAATCCTGATAGAGAGCTTCTGTCAGTCTGGATTCGTACTTTTGAATGGCCTGCTTCAGTTGGGTCAGACGTGCAATTCGAGCTTCTGCCGATCTTGTGGCCCCGGAACGAAAGAACTGTCGTTGCTGCTCCAAAATCTGTTCAACTTCATGACTGGTTACTTCCTGTATCGTCGTTGTCATATATACATACTCCTCTATTCATTATTGATCAAGCGTTTAAACTTACGAACCTATAAGACACATGCAAAAGCATGTTTGATCACTATTACTCTACAGACACTCTTCTTCCAAAGCAGCTACCAGTTCCTTCAGCAATTCCACCGATGCATTCAATGAAGCCGAATAATAACGCTGCGTCCCCTTCTGTTCCACAGATATAAGCCCTTTCTCTAACAACAGCTTGAGATGATGAGATATGGCTGGCCGGGATAGGCTGGATTGTTCGGTAATTTCATTCACCGTCATTCTGCCCTTCTCGGTAAGTGTCAGCAAAATGGATTGACGATGGTTGTCACTTAAGACCTGAAATAACGGAATACAGGTTTGAAAAACGCTAATTGCTTTTTGTCCCATGGTTTCACCTCTATACTATTTCTTCTTCATTATTTCTACGTATATTTCTCTATTTGATGTCTGTTGGTTTAAACATTCGAACCTAATGATTGAATTGTACTCTTTAATCACTTGAACTGCAAGTAAACCATCAACTAAATTTAATATAATGCTTATAAAGCGCTTCCATACTACCATACAAGTATGGTAGTATGTCATTGAAGGAGTTGAAGTTGTGGAATATACCCCAAAGTTATCATCCAGAGCCGGTTTGTTGCCTGTTGCGAGCAATATGTCTTCCATGAATAATAAGCAATCTTACTCAACGCGAGATGTCGTTTACTTCACGCTGAAACAACTCATTTTGAGTCTGAAAATGCCTCCGGGAACAGCTATTTCTGAGAAGGAAATTTCGCTGGAGTTCCAGGTAAGCCGGACACCTGTTCGAGAAAGTTTTGTAAGGCTTGCACAGGAAGGTCTGCTGGAAGTGTATCCACAGCGTGGCACATACGTCTCTCTGATTCAGGTCGATCTCGTTGAGGAAGCACGGTTCATGCGTGAACAGCTCGAACGAGCCGTAATCAGGCTCGCCTGCGAGAACTTTCCGAACGAACAGATGATCGCTCTTGAACAGAACCTTGCTTGGCAACAGGAATGCAGGGTCAAACCGGATGATGAACGAATGTTCCAATTGGATGAGGAATTCCATAGCACTCTTTTTGCAGGCTGCAACAAAAGCAACACCTGGACTGTTATCCAGCAGATGAATGTACATTTGAATCGAAGTCGCATGTTACGCCTGTCCTCGGACCACCAGTGGGATCACCTGATTGAACAGCACCGGTCTATGGTCAAGGCCATTCAGCAGCATGATGCCGACACAGCAGAGCGACTGATGCAGGAACATTTGCATTTAACTGTCACCGATTTGGCCGTCCTGCAGGATACATATCCGTCCTATTTTCAATGACTGAATTTTTTTCCTACTATTCATGATGAGGTGAACGTGATGAGAATGGTTTTTCGCTGGTTCGGCGAAGGCAATGATACGGTAACGCTGGATCATATCCGGCAGATTCCGGGTGTTGAAGGTATTGTGTGGGCACTGCACGATGTTCCTGCTGGCGAGGAATGGCCGATGGACAAAATACTCGCTGTCAAAACAGCAGCAGACAAGGCCGGGTTACATCTGGATGTCGTTGAGAGTGTGAACATCCATGAGGATATCAAGTTGGGCCTGCCATCAAGGGATAAATACATTGCGAACTATATTAAAACAATGGAGAAACTGGCTCAAGTTGGTGTGAAGGTCATCTGTTACAACTTTATGCCGATCTTCGACTGGCTTCGCACGGATATGCACAAGGAAATGGAGGATGGCTCAACTGCCCTCTTCTATGAGCACAGTAAACTCGCAGATATAGAACCTCTAGAACTCGTTCGACGCATTACGGAAAACTCCGCACTCACCATGCCAGGTTGGGAACCGGAACGATTGCAGTATTTAACAGGTCTGTTCGAAGCCTACAAGGATGTAACCGAGGATCATATGTGGGAGCACGCACGTTATTTCCTGCAAGAGATTATGCCTACAGCCGAACGGCTGGGGATTCGAATGGCCATCCATCCGGATGACCCGCCATGGCCAATCTTTGGATTACCAAAGATTATTACAAGTCAGGAGAATGTTCGGAAATATTTGAATCTTTATGATAGCCCTTACAACAGCGTGACACTATGCAGTGGCTCTTTGGGAGCGAATGCTGATAATGACATTATCGGGATGATACACGAGTTCAAGGATCGGATTCCATTTGCCCACATTCGTAATGTAAAAATCTACGAAAACGGCGACTTTATTGAAACGTCACATCGCAGTCAAGATGGAAGCGTCGATATTGCGGGGGTTGTTGAGGCTTATCACGATATCGGTTATGAAGGTTATGCAAGACCCGACCATGGTCGTCACCTCTGGGGAGAACAGTGCCGACCTGGTTATGGACTCTATGACCGGGCTTTGGGGATCATGTATCTCTGGGGCGTCTGGGATTCCCTGCAAAGGAGGGCAAAAGCATGAGTGAACACCAATATGAACGCTCATCTCGTCTCGAAGGCAGAACGGCTGTAATCACCGGAGGTGCTGGAGTATTATGCCGCTCCATGGCGGAAGAACTCGCTCGGCACGGTGCAAGTGTAGCCATCCTGAACCGCACGGTGTCCAAGGGACAGGAAGTTGTATCTGCGATAGAAGCTGCCGGTGGCAAAGCGATTGCTATTGCCTGTGACGTAACCCAGGCCGATAGTGTGCAAGCAGCGGCAGATGCGGTGCTGGAACAGCTCGGACCATGTGATATTCTGATCAATGGCGCCGGTGGCAATAACGCCAGTGCCAACACCACCAATGAAATTTTCAGATTGGAAGATCTGGAAAAGAGCGATGTCACTACATTTTTCGATGTAAGTGTAGAGGGATTTCGTCAGGTGATGGATTTGAATTTTGTCGGTTCTCTCATTCCTACTCAAATCTTTGCAAAACATATGATAGAGCGTGATGTTCCCGCTACTGTCATAAACATTTCTTCCATGAGCGCCCCATCGCCCATGACGAAAGTTCCAGCGTACAGCGCTGCGAAGGCAGCCATTAACAACTTCACGCAGTGGCTCGCCGTTCATCTGGCCGAATCCGGTATTCGTGTCAACGCTATTGCACCCGGGTTTTTCTTGACCGAGCAGAACCGTAATCTATTACTGCAACCAGACGGCTCACCTACGGAGCGTTCCAGTAAAATTATTGCTCATACACCCATGCGCCGCTTTGGCAAACCGGAAGACCTGCTTGGCACATTAATGTGGCTTGCGGATGAAAGACAATCCGGCTTTGTCACTGGCACAGTCATTCCGGTAGATGGCGGATTTATGGCCTATTCAGGTGTATAACGATTAACGTGTAAATGAATCAGTTCAACTAATATAGGTATTTAATGAAACCGAAGCTTGGGATACATACCCAGGTTTCGGTTTTTTGCGTTCAAGCATAAGATCCTCCAGCGTAGGAAAAGCTTGTTATAATGCGTGTTCAAAGCAAACTTTTCAAACTAGCTCTTAATACAGCTACGGTGAACTAAAGGAAGGTGATACATATATGATGGAAGAAACATGGGTTGTTGCCGTACGGTCTATTATTGCCTTTCTGACCCTGATCATCTATACAAGGGTGCTGGGCAAACAGCAGATGGGTAACTTGACGTATTTTGATTACATTAACGGTATTACAATCGGTTCCATTGCGGGTACGTTTGCAACCGATCTCTCGTCCAAGGCGTGGATTCATTTTGTGGCCTTGACCATTTTCACAATCATTACGATCATCTTTCAGTATATTACGCTGAAGAATCGCACCATCTCCAAATTAATGGACTCAGACCCCACATTGATCATCCAGAACGGTAAAATTCTCGAACAGAACCTGAGTAAAATGCGAGTCAAATTTGACGAATTGACCATGATGCTGCGGCAAAAGGATGTATTTGATATTACGACGCTGGATTATGCGATTCTGGAACCGGATGGCAGCCTCTCGGTTGTTTTGAAACCTGAGAATCAGCCTGTAACCGCCAAAGACATGCATATGCATCCTCCAAAGAGTAAGCTGATGACTGAGATTATCATTGATGGCCTGCTGATTAAGCAAAATCTGGAGGAAAGACACAAAGATATTAATTGGCTCAGTGAACAGCTTAAGAAACAAAAGATCACGATACAGGATATTGCTTTTGCCGCCATATTGCCTAATGACAAATTGTATGTTGATCTGTTCAAGGATAAGATCACCGAAAAAATCGACATGGGCGATTATGAGGGGCCTTTCTAAACTCTTTACATCAAGGAGGCGGTTGAATGAAAACGCGTTTCTGGCTGTTATATGTGCTTCCGATCTTCCTCATTCTTGTATTCGTTGCGATTATGGCTAGCGGAGCCTTTCTCAAAAAGCCCTTTGGCAACGATGATCGCTTGCTTGAATCTATACAAACGTTAGAGAAACAGGTTGAGGGTAAAAAATGGACTGAAGCCAAGTCTCAAGTTAATTACGCAATGAAGGCCTGGGATAAAGTCGTCAACCGCATTCAGTTCAGTGTGGAACGTGAAACGATATATGATATTCTGGGCACGCTTGCTCGGATCAAGGGCGGCGTTGCGGCAGAGGATGATAAGGCGATTATGGAAGAGATTTATTACTTTTATGTGTTATGGGATAATCTTGGAGATTAGGTTCAATATCTTTAATATCAGGCTTGAATATAAGAAGTAAGTCCAACAACAAAAGGCACTATCCTTTTATGAAGAAAGGAAGTGCCTTCTTTGCTTTGATATAACTTTATATCCATTACGCTCTTCGTAATCCCCGAGACCGTGACGATCCCGAAGTACCTTCTTTGCGGAAAAAGAGACCGAGTGCTCCCTTGGCACACCACAGTGCAAACAAAGCAAACAGCGTGCCCCAAAACAGCGCGGGAAGGAATGTCTGTTGAGCGAGATTCGCTGCATCCCCTGCCCGTGAAGGCTGAGTCCAGGACATAAATCCAACGTATACAGCACTAACAACCGACTCTTCCAGCGTAAGAAACGCCAGTAACAGATAATAGTACTTCACGATCTTGGCACCAAAAATCATAATGACAACGTTCAGTACGATGAACCCGGTCAGCCATAACATGCCGAACTCTCCTCTTACATATAACAGGAGCGACACCAGAGCGACAGCCGTCATAATACCAAGTCCCCACATGTGCAAGCCTTTGCGGTATAAGTAAAACAACAGCAAGGCGAACAGTGATGCACTGATATATCCCGCCAGAGAAACCAGGATCGATCTGCCTGGCGTCAGCATGGAAGAGTAAGTTACACCACTATGATCAGCGTACAATTCAATGCGCAGCACTTTACCGGACAATATCAGTGTCATTAGTGCATGACCGAATTCGTGAATCATCGTATCCAGGTTACGGAACAAGGACGAAAATGGGATGAATCGTGTAAGAAAGACGGAGCCTAGTAGAAAAAGTATCGTTTTGACCCACTTATTCAATCGTGTATACCTCCTTTACCTTAAAGTAAACAATCAAGTAAACAAGCCTATCCTTTATACTACGCTTTTTTCACTCGATTCGTTTCGGCTTCCGAACTGTAAGGCACAGTGCTCCATCCACCAGCAGAAGCTCCGATTGTGTCCAATGAAAAAAGAAGATAGATCATAGCGGCCCTTTTCGGCCTCTAGCGTAACGAGCAGTCGATTCCGCATCCGACGGAGGGCATAGTGCACGAATTGATCTGCTACCTCACTTTGTATCAGGGTAACATAAGCATAAAGGGAATGATCGACAGGTTCATCAAGCGGACTCACCCCTGCACATGAAAATTCCGTCCTCACGCCCGCACTCTGAAGTATGGACAATGCCTTCACGAGTTCGACATCAACTTCAACACCGTTCCAAATCTCTGTTTTCTTCGCGGATACTGTATGTTTATCACGTTCCGTCCAGTGCATCAGCTCCAGCTTACGCCGTCTCCACAGATGGGCAGGCTGTTCACTTAACAGCACTTCATGTTCCTCATTTAAATTCATGCAATGCGTCCTCCTGTTCTCCTTGATCCGGTCACCTTATTCAACAAAGAGAGAGCACATCACTGTGCTCTCTGCTTTGCAAAAAGGCAAAGGAATGGCGATCCATTCCTCAGCATGTTGTATTATTGTACCTTTTTCGGTGACAGGCATCAAACTGATTTTAAATTATTCGTTTAGTGCCAGTTTCAGAGCCTCCAGATTCTGTCTCATCACGCTAATGTAGTCCATTCCCGCCGCAATTTCTTCCTCGGTGAGTCCCTCAATCGGATTCAATACAGCCGTCTTGGCCCCCACTTCACTTGCGATTGTCTCAGACACTTTGGATGAAACCAGTGTTTCGAAGAAAATCGTTTTCACCTGATGCTCTTTTGCAAAATCAATGACAGATGCCATCTGTGCTGCCGAAGGTTCTTGCTCAGGAGACAATCCTGCGATGGGCACCTGTTGTAATCCATATTCCTTGGCAAGGTAGCCAAATGCAGCGTGTTGTGTGATGAAATCCTTGCGTTTGCTATCCGTCACAGCCGCCTTGAAGTCCTGATCCAGTGACCCCAATTGAGTAATGTAAGCATCTGCATTCTGCTGGAACTGTTCAGCATGTTCCGGGGCAGCCTGCGCCAAACCTGCTTCAATATTCCGCACTTCCTTTACAGCCAATGCAGGTGACAGCCATACGTGGGGGTCGAGTCCACCGTGATCATGTCCTGCTTCTGCCTCTGCGTCATGATCATGGTCGTGTTGTTCAGTAGTCGCTTCATCCGCTTGATCGTGATCATGTGCTTCCCCAGCGGATTCATTGGCATGGTCATGCGTATCCGTTCCATCGGAATCTTCATGATGGTGATCATGCTCTCCACCTTCAAGCAGGTTAATTCCTTTGCTCGCTTCCACTTGAATGAGTGAAGCATTGCTCAGACTTCCGGTGACCTGATCAATCCAAGATTCCATGCCCGCACCATTGTATACAAGCACATCCGCTTTTTCAATGCTGGCAATATCTTGTGGTGTGGGCTCCCAATCATGAGGCTCCATTCCTGCTGGAACGAGTGTATGCACATTGGCCAGATCACCTGCCACATTTTTGGTGAACTCGTACATCGGGTAGAAGCTGACCTGCACGTTTAATTTTGCGGTTTCCGTCTTGACTGGAACGGAAGTGCCTGTCGAAGCTGTATTTGCATCAGAAGCGGATTTTTGCCCGCAGCCTGCGACGATAAGTGTGAGACTGAACAACAATCCGAGCGTTGCTTTTTTACTGAATTTCATGTGATGTATTCCTCCTAGAATGGTTGACCAGAATGACGTGCTGTGATTTCGTTTCTTTGCGGTGACGCTTGCGGTTATATCGTGCAATCAGCTTTTGCGCTGATATTCCAGTCAATAGGATAACCAACAGGATGAGTGCAATTGTTCCTCCCGGTGGTGTATTTAGATGGTAAGATGTTGTGAGCCCGCTAAAAATACCGATTAATCCTGTAATTACCGCGACAATAATCGCTGCTGTGAAACTGCGAGACACTCTCAATGCCAAGGCAGCAGGTAATACAATGAGAGCAGACACCAGCAACACACCGACGATCGGCATGGCTGAAGCTACAGTCATTCCTGTCAGAATGGCAAATGCAAACGATAAACCTCTTACCTGAACGCCCCCAATGGAAGCAGTCTCTTCATCAAAGGTAAAGCTATAGAGCGGTCTCCGGAGTAAGATGAAAAAAAGTAAACCAATGACACATACACCTGCCATCATCCACAACTGTATATCGCTAACCGCGACAATAGATCCGAATAAGTATGAGCTGAATGTCTTGGACAGATTGGTTTTAAGACTCATCAACACTACAGCAAGAGCCAGTCCTGAAGTCATGATGATCGCCACAGGTACCTCGCTGTAGGTTCGGTAGCTTCGCCGTAGTTGTTCAACCAGTAATGCACCGATAATTGCAATGATGAATCCGCAGATCACGGGGTTAAGATTCATGACCGAACCGAGCGCAACCCCTGCGAGTGAGACATGGGATAACGTGTCTGCCATAAGGACCTGCCGCCTGAGCATCAGATAGACCCCCAGAATTGGAGCGATGACTCCAATCAGTCCACCTGCCCAGAAGGCACGTTGCATGAATTCGTACTCAAACACTGCCATTCCTCACTTTCTTGCTGCTCCAAAGTAATCGTTCGATCCAATCGATTCCCCATCTCTTCCAGTCCATGAGTAACCATAATAATCGTTATCCCATGAGCATCAACATAGTGGCGCATCAGATTGTAAAATCCTTCACGGCTGTGGCGGTCCATTCCCGTTGTTGGCTCATCCAGTACCAGAACCTGCGGTTGCCCAGCCATAGCTCTTGCAATACAGATCCGCTGCTTCTGTCCACCAGACAGCTCACCGACGCGTGTATTCCGATATTCCCACATGCCAACTTCACGCAGACTGCGTTCAACGATGGCAACCTGCTCTGCTGTGAAGCTTCGGAATAGTCCCAGCCTGGTGTAACACCCGGACCGGACCAGTTCATTCACCGTACTGGGAAATCCACTATTGAACGATGCCACCTGCTGGGGCACATAACCAATATTGGACTTGTTCCCACGTTTCAACTGCGGATTCATATGTATCGTGCCGCTCCAGGGCTTTAATAGCCCTAGTAGCAGCTTTAACAGGGTCGTTTTGGCAGAACCATTGGGACCTGTGATGCCTATGAACTCTCCCACATGGATATCCAGCGACAGTTGATCAATGACCGGCTCTTTGCCATATCCAAATACAACATCACGCATGGAGGATAGTATCATGCCATTCCCTCTTTTCGTAAATATTACGATTTAAAAATAACAAAAAAATTTACCTGGTTTCCCGGTGGATCGTCATTTTCTTCAAACGTGGGGAGTACTTCTTCATCTCCAGTCTCTCCGGATGGTTACGTTTGTTCTTGGTTGTTGTGTAGTTGCGGTCCCCGCACTCGGTGCAGGCTAAAGTTACAATGACTCTCATGATTGTTGCCTCCTCTTATTTAATCGTAATTATTACTATTTAATGATATTAGCTGATGCTCTTTCTTTTGTCAACTCCATGCAGGAAAAGGATCTTTCAGTTCACGCCAGTTCTACATATCGATGAAGAATCTTGATTAATCGTAAAAATGTTGATTAGAACATAGGAATGATGTATGTTGCCGCACGTACAAGCATATATTTTAGCAAAGTCCTAGTTGTGGAGGTCTGTTTCATGAAAATGGCAGCCAATCTGAAGCTCCTGTCCTTCCTGATCCCTTGTGCATTTCTTGTTCCCGTGTTGATCACAATGGCTCCGGACTTGAAGGAAGCATGGAACAGTGAAGCTTTGCAAAATATGAAAACCGTATTCATAGGTATTTTCCTTGAGGCCGCACCTTTTCTGCTCATGGGTGTGCTATTATCCTCGCTCATGCAATGGTTTGTATCCGAAGAAATGGTCCGCAAACTCACGCCCAAGAATCCGATCGGCGGCGTGCTGGTCGCAGGGCTACTCGGTATTATTTTTCCCATCTGTGAATGCGGCATGATCCCGGTAGTGAGAAGGTTGATGCACAAAGGCATGCCAGCCTATATTGCAGTGACGTTCATCCTGAGTGGTCCCGTAGTCAATCCCATCGTATTTACCGCAACCTTGCTTGCCTTTCCCTCCCATCCTGAGATTACCATTGCCCGTATGGGGCTGGCCTTTGCCGTAGCAGCTTCCATAGGCATGCTCGTGTATGTGTTTGTTCGTCGAAATCCCCTTCGGATGCCAAAGATCGCAGTGACAGAGGTCAAGACACATCCCGGGTTTAAAATGGCGCAACCTCATGCTCATGCACACGCAAACGCTCATGACCATAACCATGTAAAAAACTGGCGTAGCTTCTTCATTCACGCCGGAGATGAATTTGTCGATATGAGCAAATATCTGGTGATCGGTGCCTTGATTACAGCCTGCATCCAGACATTCATTAGCCGCAGCGATCTGATCTCACTTGGCAATGGTCCTGTTGCCTCTTACGTGTTCATGATGGGCTTTGCTTATGTGCTGTCTCTCTGCTCCACTTCTGATGCTTTTATGGCTTCTGCGTTCTCACATACGTTTGCACTGGGGCCGTTGGTATCCTTCCTTGTTCTTGGTCCAATGCTGGATTTCAAAAGCACCCTGATGCTGCTCTCCACCTTCCGTACCCGGTTTGTTATTGGTCTAAGTCTAGCCATTATCACGCTTGTCTTTGCCGGCTCGTGGTTGATTAACCTACTGGTATAAAGGTTGAGCAACATACTTCATGGCCTGAATGGTTAATCACATGAACTTTCATCACGACGATTAATAGAGATGAGGTGATGATATATGAACCACACTATCTATACGATGACAAAAGTCCCTGTTCCAAGGTCACACGTCATCCAATGGCATAACCTGATCCGTGCAGGCTGGATCGGCGGGGTGGCAGTGTACATTATTCAGTTGAATTCAAGTGATTCGCTTCATTATTATTTGGCTCCTACCATGCAAAAACTGCTATTATGTTGCCCTGTTCCCTTATTGTTTATTGCCGTTATCATGGCATGGCACGGACTGTTCGGCAGAAACGAGGTTCATTGCAACTGTGAACATCCACCACCCTCGGGGTTCCTTCGTAGCTTAATGGTATATGGTCTGATTGCTATCCCCTTGTTACTGGGATTTCTGTTACCTGACCGGGCTCTCGGCAGCTCCATGGCCAGTCAGAAAGGCATGTCTCTCACCTATGCTCCTCCCGAGATTCGTCGAAAAGAGCCCTTACCTGATCCAGCAACGCAATTGAAAGTACAAGATTTCACACAACAACCAACAGCTGTTCAGGCTGCTGCGGCTACCAAAGTACAATTCATTCCCCCAGACGAGTATAGCCGTGAATTCGCTGAACTGGCGGAGAAGTTGTATGGAGAACAGGTCATTCGAGTCTATCCTGAAATTTTCTCTGAAACCCTCGGCACGATTGATATGTTCCAGCGACAATTTGCAGGCAAAGATATCTCCTTAACCGGGTTCGTTTATCGGAACAAAAGCATGGATCATGAATCACATTTTGCACTAGGACGATTTCTCGTCATGTGTTGCCCCGCGGATGCGGCTCCCTTCGGCGTAATGATTCACATCCCCGAAGCGGATAGCTTCCCTACAGACAGCTGGGTGCAAATTGATGGCAGCATTGGCTCTGCACAGGTGAACGGTAAGGATACGATTGAAATTCGCGCCACAAAGGTGACACCTGTAGCCGAGCCATCCACGCCTTATATTTATACCAACGCAGATTCGGTGATGGCGTATGAGAAAATAAAGAGCCCATAGTTGCTCGCAATAACTAACAGCGTAATTTTAAACGACAAAAAGCCCCAAAGCTATGGATTACATCGCTTCGGGGCTTTCATGTTCAGTCAGATACGAGATTACATCTCGTCTTCTCTGATTGTATTATTCCGTTACGATATCATGAACCAATACAGGAGCATCGGCATAATCCGCAATTGTAATGTTTTCTTTGATCTTCGCGATGACGTCTGCTACGTCTTCACGATTGGCATGGATCGTTACAAGGGACTCACCCGCTTTGACTGGGTCACCCACTTTTTTGTTCAGCATCAGACCAACCGCGAGATCGATCTCAGACTCTTTTGTTGCACGGCCTGCGCCGAGTAGCATTGCTGCAGTTCCGATTTCGTCAGCAACGATTCCGGCAACATAGCCGTCTTTGTCTGCTGGCACTTCAACCAAATATTGTGCTTGTGGCAAACGATCTGGATGATCCACAACCGAAGCGTCTCCGCCTTGGTTTGCCAAGAAATCTTTGAATTTCTCCAGTGCTTTACCGTTCTGGATCACTTCTTTCAATTTCTCCTCAGCGTGCTCCAATGAATCTGCTTTGCCAGCAAGGAATACCATCTGACGTCCAAGTGCCAGACACAGTTCTTCCAGATCTTTTGGACCTTTACCTTGCAGGGTGAGGATGGCTTCTTTCACTTCAAGTGCGTTACCAATCGCCAGACCCAGTGGTTGGGACATATCGGAGATAACAGCCATCGTTTTACGGCCAACATTGTTACCGATGCTTACCATGGCATGTGCCAATTCTTTGGCATCTTCTGTTGTTTTCATGAATGCACCAGCACCCGTTTTAACATCCAAAACGATTGCATCTGCACCTGCTGCAATTTTCTTGCTCATGATGGAACTGGCGATCAGTGGAATGGAGTTAACGGTAGCTGTTACGTCACGCAGTGCATAGAGCTTTTTGTCTGCAGGCGTTAAGTTACCACTCTGTCCGATAACTGCAACCTTATGTTCGTTTACGAGACGAATGAACTCTTCTTTTTCAAGCTCTACGTGGAAACCAGCAACGGATTCCAGCTTGTCTGTTGTACCACCCGTGTGACCAAGTCCACGTCCGGACATTTTGGCAACAGGTACATCAAGCGCAGCAACAAGCGGAGCAAGTACCAGTGTTGTTGTATCGCCCACTCCTCCTGTGGAGTGCTTGTCTACTTTGATGCCTTCGATAGCGGACAGGTCGATCGTTTCACCGGAATTCACCATCGACATTGTCAGATCGGCGCGTTCCTTGTCTGTCATATCTTTGAAGAATACCGCCATCGCCCAAGCGCTGACTTGATAGTCTGGGATCTCTCCTTGTGTGTAACCTTGAACAACAAAATCAATCTCAGCTGTTGTCAGTTCTTTTCCGTCGCGTTTCTTAGCAATAATGTCTACCATTCTCATGATGATCTCTCCTCGGGTAAATGATTTGTATAGAACACTTTGTACTGGGACCGTTCCGGCTCCGGATCGTTCCTGCGAACGCTTTGCTTTTCAGAATCGATTCCGGGTCCTTCACTCTGTGCTTAAAACAAAAGTTTCGATTAAACTCAAATGATTACGAATATAAAATGCAACAATTACAGTGTGATTGCTGTGTCCAGGGCAACTACCATCATGTCGTTGAACGTTTTTTGACGCTCTTCGGCAGATGTTTCTTCGCCTGTCAGCAAGTGGTCACTTACTGTCAGGATGGTCAGTGCGTTAACACCAAACTTGGCAGCGATAGTGTACAATGCTGTTGTTTCCATCTCTACGCCGAGTACGCCGTGTTTCATCAACTTCTCGGTTACGGAACGGTCATCGCGGTAGAAAGAATCGGAGCTGAATACGTTACCGACGTGAATCTTCATACCTTTAGCTGTTGCACGGTCATATGCTTCTTTCAGCAGGGAGAACGTAGCGATTGGTGAGAAGTCATATCCACCAAACACGTGTTTGTTCATGCTGGAATCTGTACATGCTGCCTGTGCAAGGATGACGTCACGTACACGTACATGCTCCTGCATACCGCCACAAGTACCCACACGAATCAGGTTTTTCACGCCATATTCGCTGATCAATTCGTTAGCATAGATTGCGAAGGACGGAATTCCCATCCCTGAACCTTGCACCGAAATGCGGTGTCCTTGATATGTACCTGTGTAACCGAGCATTCCACGAACCTCGTTGTAACATACAACATCTTCAAGGTACGTATCTGCGATATATTTCGCGCGCAAAGGGTCACCTGGCAAAAGGATCGTTTCTGCAATATCCCCGGGTTTTGCTCCAATATGTGTACTCATGAATGAATCTCCTCCAGTTATACAAATTAGTCTATTATGATGGCAGGACCGGAGCAGGCAAGCTACTCCGACCTCCCCTATCCAGTTTTGAAAAACTTATTTCAAATCTTTCAGGAAGCTGGTGCCGTATTCCGGCATTTTCACTCCAAAGTTCTCGGCTACGGTTGCGCCAAGGTCAGCAAATGTGCTGCGCAGATCAAGCTTTTTGCCCTCGCTGAAGCGCGGAGAGTAGGCAAGCAGTGGTACATATTCACGTGTATGGTCTGTACCGCGGTAGGTTGGATCGTTACCATGGTCAGCTGTGATCAGCAACAGATCATCATTGGTCATTTTGGCAAAAATCTCTGGCAGCCGTGCATCATAGTCTTCAAGTGCCTGAGCATAACCTTGCGGATCACGACGGTGACCGTACAGGGCATCAAAATCAACCAGGTTCAGGAAGCTGAGTCCAGTGAACTCTTCATCCATTGTTTCAGACAACTTGTCCATGCCATCCATGTTAGAGACGGTACGAACAGCCTTGGTTACACCTTCGCCATCATAGATATCTGCGATTTTACCCAAAGCAATCACATCAAATCCGCTATCTTGCAGTTCATTCATAACAGTACGACCAAAAGGTTTAAGCGCATAGTCATGACGATTTGCAGTACGTTTCCAGTTACCCGCTTCACCTACAAATGGACGTGCAATAATGCGGCCGAGCATATACGGATCTTCAAATGTAATTTCACGACAAAACTCACAGATCTCATACAGTTCTTTCAGTGGAACAACGTCCTCATGTGCTGCAATTTGCAGAACCGAATCCGCGGATGTATATACGATGAGCGCACCAGTTTCAACATGCTCTGCACCCAGCTCATCCAGAATTTCCGTGCCGCTGGCCGGTTTGTTACCGATCACCTTGCGGCCCGTTTTCTCTTCAATGCGCTGAATCAACTCATCGGGAAAACCATTCTCGAACACACGGAAAGGTGTATCAATGTAAAGACCCATCAGCTCCCAGTGACCTGTCATTGTGTCTTTGCCTCTGGATGCTTCCTGCATCTTGGTGTAATACGCTTTAGGTGCATCCGCTACAGGGACACCCTCGATTTCTTTGATGTTGGACAGTCCGAGACTGGCCATGTGAGGCATTTTCAGACCTTCGCGTTCACGTGCAATGTGACCGAAGGTATCTACATCAAAATCATCAAATTCTGCTGCATCCGGCGCTTCGCCGATCCCTACAGAATCCATAACGATCAGATGTACTCTTTTGAATGTTGACATAACCTAAGCACTCCTTCCAATAATCCGGTTTACAAGAACAGTCCAGTAATGATCGCTGACAGCACGCTGACAAGCGAAGCACCGTAAAGCAGTTTCAGACCGAAGCGGGCGACCACATTACCTTGCTTCTCATGGAGTCCCTTCACCGCACCAGCAATGATACCGATGGAGGAGAAGTTGGCGAACGACACGAGGAAGACAGATACGATACCCGTTGTTCTGGCAGACATTGCAGTCTCCTTCAAATTAAGCATAGCTACGAATTCGTTGGACACCATTTTGGTTGCCATAATACTTCCTGCCTGAATCGCTTCTTTCCATGGAACACCCATGATAAAGGCAAATGGTGCAAACACATAACCAAGTAGCTCCTGGAACGAAATGCCAAGCACCGCGCTGAAAATTCCGTTAACAAGTGCGATCAAGGCAACAAAACCGATTAACATCGCAGCTACGATGATAGCAACTTTGAATCCATCCAGGATGTATTCGCCGAGCATTTCGAAGAAGGACTGTTTCTCCTCTTCCTGTACTTCCAATATATCTTCTTCCTCTGTAACCTCATAAGGATTCACAATAGAAGCAATGATAAAACCGCCAAACAGGTTCAGTACAAGAGCTGTAACCACATATTTCGGCTCGATCATGGTCATATAAGCACCAACAATCGACATCGATACCGTGGACATCGCCGAAGCACACAAGGTGTACAGCCGATGTTTTGGCAACAACCCAATTTGTTTTTTCACAGAAATGAACACTTCAGATTGCCCCAATACAGCCGAAGCAACCGCGTTATATGATTCCAGTCTGCCCATTCCGTTGATTTTGCTTAATACCAGACCAATATATTTTATAACAAAAGGCAAGATTCGGATATACTGCAGTATCCCAATGAGTGCCGAGATGACAACAATCGGCATCAATACGCTGAGGAAGAACGGCGCCCCCCCGCTCTCTGCACCTACGGTAGTTAAACCCCCAAATACAAATGCGATACCTTCATTCGCATAGTCGAGTAAACTTTTAAATACGGTCGCGAAACCGCCAATTAAAAAAGTACCCACTCCTGTATTCAACAGAGCATAAGCTAGTATAACTTGCAAAACAATCATGATAGCCAGCGGCCGGTAACGTATCTGCTTTTTGCCGTTGCTTGCGATATAAGCCAGTCCAAAAACAACGAGTAAGCCGATAATGGCAATTAGAAATTTCATTTGATTTCTCCTTTGAAGGTAGTTAAGCCGGATGTGAAAATTCAGCTCAAAGGGCTCTTAAGCATTCTTATCAGTAATCTTTCAGAAAACTTATGAAGCGCTTACAATAAGTTCAGTTAATTAAAATATAAGTGTAAGTTGTATTCCCTGTACCTGAGTCGAACGCCCAAGTACAGAGAATATAACATTACTTTTATTTATTAAGCTTTTTCTTGATAAGATGCTTTTGCTTAATAAGAAGATGTAGACTGACCACCCTGCATAATCTTCACGCCAGAACTTGCACCGATACGAGTTGCACCCGCTTCGATCATTTTTTGCATATCTTCCAGGCTACGTACGCCACCGGAAGCTTTAACGCCAACATCAGGACCTACAGTACGACGCATCAAAGCGATATCCTCTGGCGTTGCTCCACCTGTGGAGAAACCTGTAGAAGTTTTAACAAAATCAGCTCCAGCTCGCACAGCTGCCTGACAAGCACGTACTTTCTCTTCATCCGTCAACAGACAAGCTTCAATAATAACTTTCACCAAAGCTTTACCCGCAGCCGCTTCAACGACAACACGAATATCTTGTTCAACGTAATCATCATTGCCATCTTTCAAAGCACTGATGTTGATGACCGTATCGACTTCAGTTGCACCTTTAGCTATCGCATCTTTCGTTTCGAAAGCTTTTGTCTCCGATGTAGATGCTCCCAGAGGGAAACCAATAACGGTGCAGATATCTACGCCAGTACCCTGCAACTGCTCAGCAGCATAAGCAACCCAGCCTGGATTAACACATACGGAAGCAAACTGGTATTGCTTCGCTTCTTCGGTTAACTTGGCCATTTCACTTTGCGTTGCGTCCGCACGAAGCAACGTATGGTCGATCATTTTCGCTAATTGTGGTGTAGTCAATTGAATCTCTCCCTTATCTGAACTAGTATTTTCTATACACTTACACTAACATGAACATATGTAAAAATCAACTTGAACTTTTGTTCACAGTTACACTTACATTTCTTCTTCGTTATATTTTCTTCCTAAAAAAGCAAAACATCCGCCCTTTTTGCATGGCAGATGTTGTCATCCATATCCATTTGAAATTAAAATCGAAGTAATGCCTGCGCTGTGTACTGATCCGTGACCAGAATATTAGCGTAATGACCTTTGAGCGCGGCGTGAATGGCTTCAATTTTGCGTTGTCCTCCGGCGACAAGGATTGATTTTTCCTTATTTCTCAACTCGGCTAGATCAATTCCAACGGTTCTGCTGTTAATCTCTTCACTGATCAACTGACCTTCCGCGTCGAAAAAGCGTGAACAAATGTCACCTGCACCGGAGTTCATCAGCAATTGTTGCTCTTCTTCATTGAAGTAACCGAGCCTGAACAATAATGCATCTTCTTTCACAGTACCCACGGTAAACAAAGCAATGTTGGCCTGTCTGCCAAGTTCCACGATTCTGCCGATATGTCGATCCGCTTCTACCATGTTTTTTACTTCAATGTTGTCGAAAATAACAGGCAGCGGCAGATACCTTGGTACCGTATGGAATGCCTCAGCGAACAAATGAACAATCTCAGCGGCATACGTATTGACATGGGAGTGGCTTACGCCCCCCTTCAATTGTACGACTTCAACACCTTTAACCTGCTTGGGACGAAGCTGGCGTGCTACAGCATGCATGGTTGTTCCCCAAGTCACCCCGATAATATCTGCATCCTGAACCGTCTCTTGAAGGTAGTCTGCTGCTCTTTTGCTGATATGCTTCTGTATTTCCTCATCACTCTTCAACGGGGTAAAACACACAAGTGCCGTATCCAGATCATATTTTGACTTAAGTTCTCCGGCAATGATGTCGATATCCTCCAGCGGGTCCATAATTTCAATCCGGACATATCCACGATCTTTGGCGTACTGAAGTAACCTTGATACGGTTGGACGCGACACGCCCAACCTTGCGGCAATATCCTGCTGGCTATAATCGGACTGATAATACAATTTCGCTGCTTCAATGCTTAATCGTTGCTTCTCCAGGTCCATTCCCATGTGCGCTCATCTCACTCATCCTATTGTCTTTGGAAAATAAATACTCGTCCTGTATATTATACATGGATTGAGTATCCGGTCACCATATAACATCCAATTCAGTATCATGATCGATCCATTCATTCATATCCCTTTCTGACGTATAAAAATGGGGAAACGATGCATACTACTGCGGTCGCTTTATTACTAACAAACATCGGTTCCCCCATGAATCGCACAGAGAGGAAGAATTACATGTCTACCTTATTGTATATTACTGCCCATCCTCACGATCATGAAACCTCCTTCAGCATGGCTACGGGCAAAGCATTTATTGATGCGTATCGTGAAAGTCACCCTTCTGATGAGGTTGTTCACCTCGATCTGTATCGCTCGGATATCCCCCATATCGATGCGGATGTCTTCAGTGGTTGGGGCAAACTGCAATCGGGCAGTGATCTGACTGCCGAAGAACAGACCAAAGTAAGCCGTTTGAATGAACTATCGGATCAATTTGCCTCAGCAGATAAATATGTTTTTGTAACCCCGATGTGGAATTTCTCGTTCCCTCCTATTCTGAAGGCTTATGTGGACTCGATCTGCGTAGCTGGCAAAACATTTCGTTATACCGAACAAGGTCCTGTCGGACTGCTGTCTGATAAAAAAGCACTGCATATTCAGGCCCGTGGCGGCATTTATTCCGAAGGCCCAGCGGCTCAGATGGAATCCGGTCATCGTTACTTAAGCATTATCATGTCATTCCTAGGTGTGCCGAAGCTTGATGGCATTTTTGTTGAGGGGCATAATCAATATAAAGATCGTGCAGATGAGATCAAGCAACAGGCTATCGAACAAGCACGCACTTTCGCAAAACAGTTTTAATAGAAGTAGTTCAAAAAGTCCGCTTTTGATTACGAAGGATGCCTAATGGCATCATCAGCATCGAATATGGAATTCAGCCGAAATGTCCGTTGCTCACGTAGTTTTCCCTACGCTCCGCTACTCCATTTCTAGCTTCATCCCATCTTCTCGGTACTGAAAACCGACCTTTTTGAACACTCACTAAAGTGTAGTAAACAATAAAGCAAAAACAAAACCCGCGTGCGACCTAGGGGATAATCCCAGGAAACACGCGGGTTTTCAATGTATAATCAACCTAGAGCTTACTGATGTCCAGCACTGGCACGGCTCATGGTTTCAAGTTTACGTGTGATCGCATGACGGTCTACTTTCAATCCCCAGATCATTTCAATAATCTGTTCTTTTTCCTCAGGACTGTCGGCATGCTTCAATTGCATTAACAGATCATGCATTTGTTCATTAATGCCTTCAAATTGAATCCATAAATCCTGTCTTACCTCTTTGGAATCCAGATGATGATTCGCATCGACTTCTTCCTTCAATGCTTGCAGAATAGCATCTTTCCATTCGTCATCACCTAGCTGTTTCGCAATGTTCAGGAGATCCAGATAATCGTCAACAAGAAGTGAGTTCAATTCAGCATGTGTTTTCATCGTTTATTGCATCCCCTTTTCGTCTATTTACCAAGTATTATACTCGGTATTTCAGGATATGCAATAGCTGTCGGAAAAAGTTGATTTATGTAGCCTGTCCCTTCAACCTGTGAACAAGCAAATTACACAAGACAAAACCGATCAAAACGTACACACCGATCATCCCCACAATGCCTATCCATCCAAGATGACTGTAAAGCAGTCCACCTCCTGTTCCACTTACGCTTGAACCAAGATAGTAGAAAAATAAATACAACGCATTGGCCTGGGATTTGTGCTGATTGGCCACGAGTCCAACCCAGCTGCTTGCGATGGAATGACCGCCAAAGAAACCAAAGGCAAACAGGGCGAGTCCGATAATTTTGACCCAAAGCGCTGGATGAACGGTACAGACTGCACCAGCCAGAATAATTCCCAGCGCGATTCCAAGCACATGTGACCTGCCGTACCGATCTGCCAGCCTGCCCATCCAGGTGCTGCTTACCGTGCCCATCAGATATACCACAAAAAGACTTCCAACGATAGACTGGCTAAGATGATAGGGTTCACCCGTTAATTCAAAACCGATATAGTTGAACAGGGTCACGAATCCCCCCATCAGGAGAAAACCGAGTCCATACAGGCATAACAGCCTTGGATTGCGACATTGTGACCACAAAAGAGGTATTGGATTTTTGAATCCGGGTGCAGCTTTGACAAAATGACGGGATGGCGGGATGACAAGCCAAAAAATAACGGCTGCACACAGTCCAAGAATACCAATGAAACCCACAGCAGCGCGCCAACTGAACCAATCTGTCACCACACCGCTGATGAAACGGCCGGCCATGCCTCCTATCGAATTGCCACTTATATATAGGCCCATAGCATAACCAAGACTTCTAGGTTCAATTTCTTCTGACAAATATGTCATAGCTATCGCTGGCAACCCCGCGAGTGCCACACCCTGGAGAATACGAAGTAGAAGAAGCTCCGTATATCCCGGGCTGAATGCGCTGAGCAAAGCAATAACAGAAGATATCACCAGTGCAGCTGTCATTATAAAGCGTCGGCCCACAGAATCAGACAAGGACCCGATGAACAGCATCGTCAGTGCCATGGCGATCGTTGTAACGGATAACGTAAGACTGGCGTGTGCCGGCGTAATGGAGAATGCGTTGCTAATCTCAGGCATCAGGGGCTGGAGGCTGTAGAGCAAAGCAAAAGTGACAAAACCTCCGGCGAACAGCGCAAGGCTAATGTTACGAAACGTCTTAGTTCCCTGCTGAATCATGGATGTTCCAACTTTCCCAGTAAGAAAGCTTCTTGGATCGACTGTGGTCTGATCGCCGGTCAGCGAAGCCTTCCATCTATCGTTATTTAGTGAACAAATTCCGCTCCATATGGGTTAAAAAATCATAACCATCTGGCGTTACAACAATTGTATCTTCGATTTGGAATCCACCAGCACCTAGCTCGTAATATGGTACCTCAACACATAACACCATACCGGGCTCCAGTATACGCTGGTCCCCAGGGGAGAGGGTTATATCGTCGTACAGTTCCAACCCGATGGCATGTCCGACATGCTGACGTCGGTAATGTGGAATCCCTTCACGCTGTACGCGAGATACTGCCGCATGGAATACTTCCGACGCCTTGACGCCAGGGCGCACCGTTTCAAGTGCCGTCTCCCATCCACTTTTGACCGCAGCAAAATGTTTTTTCATCCAAGCGGTAGGCTCCCCTGCAACAACCGTGCGGCCCGTATCTCCCCAGTATCCTTCCAGCTGCAGGCAAAGATCGAAACGGACCTGATCTCCAACCTCAATCGTATGAAAATAATTTTCGATGAGTGGTAATGCGCTGCGTGGCCCTGCCCCTACCGCTGTCATTGCCGGAGTTCCACCTGCTCGCATCACAGCCAGACGATAATGATCCGCAAGTTGCTTCTCATGAACACCTGCGGCAATCAGGTCAATCAGCTCCTGCTCAATCCGTTCGTTTAATTGAGCAGCCTGGCGCAGTTGCTCGATTTCGAAAGGTGTCTTAACCAGGCGGATTTGTCGGAACAGTTTATATGCGGAAACCACCGGCCTTTCAGGAAGCTCCTCCCTGATTCTAGCCAGAATATCGGGAGCGATCCGCATCTCATCGATTCCAATCGGCTGATCTTCGATCTCAAGCTGTGCTAATGCTGCCTTGAGTGCTTCAACAGGACCCGGATGAATAACCGTCGTTTGCAGAAGAGAATAAAAGAGATCAATGTCGTCAGTGGAAGGTTTGCCTTCAATTGAACCTTCCACAAAGAAATCACTGTAGGCAAATATATCTACCCCCGTAATACCGAACTGAGCTACAACGCCTAACCGATTCGTTGGAATGACGATACAAGGCTTTGCAGATCTGTCGGCAGGTAAAACCGCATAAATCTGCATGGTCCAGTTGCTTGCGCGTAGCTGGGACCCGATGACATAGTGAATGTTCTCTGGAGTTGTTGCGATCAGGGCGCTTAGCCCTTGAGTTTTCATCACTTCTTCCGCCCGGTCCCAGTTAAGACCTGAGCTATGGGATAGATGCTGTGAATTATTCATTTTGATCCAGTCCTCCTTTTGTTTTCCTGCGACCAAACAAACTTTCAAGTCCTGGTACAGAGCGCAACACTAGTTTAATCGTCATAAACAGAGCCAGCGCAAACGCGATCAATACAACAGACACCACGGCTATCGTTGGGTCCTGCCATTTCTCCATATACAGGAATAGTTGTATTGGCAACGTGTAGCTGTCCTGACGGAGCAGCAACAGAGCAGCCTCTACCTGATCAAAAGTGAAGACAAAAGCGATTGACCCTGACAAAAGCAGGGATAGTCGGAGCTGTGGCAGCGTAATTGTGAAAAAAATGCGTATCGGCCCAGCACCAAGGTCCGCGGCAGCTTCCCGATGAGCCGGGTGCAGATTGGCTAACGCACTGCCAACAATAGTGAGCACAAATGGCAGCACAATGACCGCTTCACCCAAAATAAGTGCAAACAGTCCGCCTGCAATATGCATTTTTGAGAATAAAATCAGGTATGCAATACCCAGCGTAATTTTTGGCATAACCATTGGAGATACAAAAAATGCCCTTAAGATACCAGAGCCCGGGAAAGGGTATTGCACGATTGCTAACGCAGCAAGCGTACCTGTAATCAAAGCCAGCAGAACCGCCCCTGTAGAAGCAATAAGGCTGTTCTTGAATGCATCGAGAAACTGGGTTTGCTCACTCAGATTGGCATACCACTTCAAGGTGAGACCTTCCGGGGGAAATTTGCTGGCTGAACCTGAGCCTACAGATGTCAACATAATCATCAGCAGTGGCAGCAGCAAATAAATCGCTACGGCACCCACAAAGATGTAGAGTAACAGCTTGGTGCCCCTGTTCGACTTAACCATACGCCTGACCTCCCTTGCGGGAACGACGGAACATCAACGTTTCTGCTCCTTTATTCACAAGCAACGAAACAACAATGGAAGACACAAGTAAAAACAGGCTGGCAACCGCAGCCATCGGCCAGTTGGTGTCCAAGGTTCGCTGATATATAAATACCGGAAGTGTCATGACTCTTCCCCCGCCGATCAGCTGAGGTGTGGTGAATGCGGTGAGACATAGCGTGAACACAATCTGCACCCCGCTTGCAATGCCTCTTGCCGATAAAGGCAGGGTAATGGTCAGGAACGTTCTCCAGCTGCCCGCCCCCAGATCCTGAGCAGCTGCCTTTAAGGAAGCGTCACTTTGGGACAGTACATTTAGAATCGGAAAGACCATAAATGGCAGGAAAATATGGACAAGGGCCACGACAACACCTGTCTCGTTGTATATCATGCTGAATCCTTCCTCGGTTAGCCCCAGACGGATGAACAGCCAGTTCATGAAGCCCTGTTTGGACAACAAAAGCTGCCATCCGTAAGAACGCACAACGGCACTGACCAGTAGCGGAAGAAACGTGAGCAGCAGCAACAATTGCTTCATGCCAGGCTTCTTTAGACCCGCAATGCAATAGGCCAGCGGATAGGCAAGCAGAAGACTCCATAGCGTAACCTTGAAGGCAATGCGAAACGTTGTGCCAATCAGCTTCCAATAATAAGGGTCGGACAGAAACGCACGATAAGCTCCTAAATCCCAGCCCCGAATAAGCTTTCCATTCTCATACATATCAAAGCTATATCTGCCAAAGATCAGCAACCCACCCAGATACACGATGCCCATCAGAGCAAGCGCAGGCAACAGAAGCAGTAACCGGGTTACCCATGTGCGGTTTCCAAAGGAATACAGATTCACGATCCGTTCCGCGATCCGGTTCATATTCTTGCCCCCTGTACACGGTCATCAATGGGTTCGGATAACAAGAGCGCGTCCTCTGGATCAAAGCCAATCTGTATTGGCTCACCTGGACTATAACGTGAGGTTCCCCGCTGATGCAGCACACTGGCCTGAATTAGAAAACCCTCAGCAATCTGCACGTTGTATCGAATATTTGCTCCGCCATACACCGCTTCAATCACGTGTCCATCCAGCTTGTTCAGGCAATGAGTTGCATCTTCTCCAAGTCGAATATACTCATTGCGGATTGATAAGGAATGTCGTGCTCCCGCTTTCGGTACAGCATTGCCATCACTGACTTTCACCAGCAATGGCTTGCCGAAGCATTCCACCCGAATTCCATTCACATCATGTCCCAGTACTTCCGTCTCAAAGAGATTGGTATCTCCAATAAACTTGGCCACGAAACTATCGGTCGGTCTTTCATAGATTTCATCAGGGGTTGCGTATTGCAGCAGCCTTCCATCGCGCATAACGCCAATTCGGTCAGACATATTCATGGCTTCGCTCTGATCATGCGTTACAAAGATAAACGTTCCGCCGAATTCACGCTGGATGCGTTTCAGTTCACGCTGCATATCGAGACGCAGCTGCATGTCCAATGCAGAGAGAGGTTCATCAAGCAGCAGCACTTCGGGTCTGTTGATCAGTGCGCGAGCAATGGCGACGCGTTGGGCCTGCCCCCCGGACAGCTCGGATACAGCACGTCTGCCATAGTCTCCGAGCTGGACTAGATCAAGCATTTCACCTACCTGCCGTTGGATATCGGCTTTTGGTAACTTCTTCACCTTTAGCCCATAGGCAATGTTGTTGAATACATCCATATGAGGGAACAGCGCAAGCTGCTGAAAAATCATATTGCTATTGCGTCCATAAGCCGGGATGCCAGTAACATCCCGACCTCCCAGCATAATGGTGCCCTGATCCGGTTGCTCAAGTCCGCCAAGCATGCGCAGCAGTGTTGTTTTGCCACAGCCACTCGGACCAAGCAAGGAAACGAATTCGCCCTTTTTCACTTGGAGTGTTACTTGATCAACGGCGGCTCGCTCACCATAAGTCTTCGTGACTTCCCTTGTTTCAATGGATATGGTCTCTTGTCCGCTGCTCATCTCTGATTCCCTCCCATCCATTCCAGGTTCATAACAAGACCCGGAATCGTAGTGTACCTGGCAACAATCCTTTTATTGAAGCTTTGTTTTCACGAGTCGATCCCATAGTTCTTTCCAAGAAGAACTGTTCTGTGCAAGCACATCCCAATCTGGATTAATGCCGTTACTTTGCGTTTCGACGGAGAATGAAGGATCATCCTTGTACTTGTCCGGAACTGCAGCTGTCGTACTGGTTACCGGCGTACCCGTTGCTTCTGCATATTGTGACAGCGCCTCGGCGCTCAACAACTCGTTAATAATTTCATTTGCAACACGTGCTTGCTCAGGTGTTGAGCCCTTCACTACCTGAAGTGTGTACGGGAAGGAGATGGCACCTTCACTCGGATAAGCTACGGCAAGTGGAGAACCACCATCAATCCATGTCTGTGCAACCTGTGCACTGAATGGGGCAATGAGCGCATCACCTGACTCCAGCAGTGCCTTCAGCTGATCATTGGATGAAACCAATGTGCCAATCTGGTCACTGCGATCTGCCCAGAACTGGAAGGCTGGCTCGGGATTTTCATAGGATGCGCCAATCTCTTGACCTTTGGTAGCAATAAGTGGGGAGATATATGAATAGAACATGTAGTCCCAGAGCGCAGTTTTTCCTTTGAACTCCTCGTTATCCCATAGATCGTTCCAGCTGGTAGGTGGCGTTTTCACCAGATCTTTGTTATATACCAGGGCGAAGCTCGAAACGCCCCAGACCACACCTTTATTGTCTGGCTTGTGGAAGGACTCGGGAATATCCTTAATATTGGTCACGATGCTGGTATCCAGTGGCTCCCACATGTCATCATTCAAGCCTTTTGCCGTCGCATCTGCATTGAAGTAACCGAAGTTAACAATCGGATTGTTGGCATCAGCCTGCTTGCCTGCGACCATCTTGGGGTACATTACCGAATTGGAGGATTCCTCAAAGGTGACTTCAACGTTGGGATGTTCTTTCACATACTCGGCAACCACTTCTTTCGGAACGACATCCTGATTGGAGCCAGCCCAGATAAACATCGTCAGCTTAACTTTGTCTCCGCTTACTCCTGAAGAGTCGCTCTCTCCGGCAGTATTACTTGAGCTGCCTGCTCCACCGCAGGCGGAAAGCACCAATGTACCGGCCAGTGTCAGAGAGGCGAGGCTGAGAAAGCGTTTTTTGTTGGATTTGAACATGCAAATTCCCCCATCCATGTAGTTGGTTTTACCGATAAGACAGAACTAGATAGTCTCCATACACTTGATCAATGCAACCCTATTTGCTGGCGTAAACCTTCCATAATGTCGGATATCTCCCGTGGATCTACAGATAGGGAATCCTTATACTTCTCCTCTACAACGCCCATGGTCTGACGCTTCAGGTAGTCTCTTAGTGCAAGCGGAGCATTCAGCAAGGCCTGATTCAGTGTTACCTGCATCTCATCGCTCCATATGTCTTCAAATTGCTCCCGCGCCTTGCCAAAGGCGAATTCCTCCTGCTGCCGTGGTCGCTTGGCTCGCATTTGTTCGGTATCGCTCTCGTTCAGCTCCAGGCCGTCAATCACAACACCATATAACTCAAGAGCTTTCTCCGGGGATACCAGCCCACTTCTTACATCCTCCAGAACTAGGCGTGGTTCACGTTCAAGTGGATCACCATATCCGCCTCCGCCTTGCGACAGGAACGTAACCGTTTCTCCAGGTTGAAGCAGCAGCTCATCAATTCTTCCCAGATGATGCTCACTTGCACGTCCAGCATTAAGAATCGCTTCTCCATGTGAACCTACGCCACCACCGAGCCTGCCCCAGGGCTGGAACTCCATACGCTCCATGTTTCTGGCCGTCATCACGGTATCCGGTGTTAGAATTCTGACACATAAATCAATTCCGCTTCCGCCACGGAAGGTTCCTGCACCCGCCGAGTCAGCACGAAGACCATAATGCTCAATCAACACAGGCATCTCGGATTCCACCGTTTCCGCAGGAATATTCCGAAGATGACCGACCGCAAAATCCATGCCATCAATGCCGTCTTTCATCGGCCTAGCTCCCGAACCTCCGCAGATCGGCTGAATTACGCCCACCTTTTTCTTGCCATCGGATGCATCTGTCATCGCCATCATGACGATGCAGGCTTGTCCAGCTCCTGCCGCGGGAACCATACTGCCCTGAGCTTTCCCCAGTGCTCCCGTGATAACGTCCATCAGCCGGATAAAGGTCGCAGCACGTGCCCCAACTGCTGCCATCGGCTCCGGGTTTAGTACGGAAGCAGGCGGCGCGTAATTTCGCACCATACGAATCATGCCCGAATTCCAAGGAATGGTCGGATCGAGCGTACGGAAATAACGAATGAGTGCGGGCACCAGCATGTAATGGCCCTGTTGGTTGTGGGTAGGAATGTTGAATGAAGCCCTAACCTGAGGATCGGTGCCGCTAAAGTCCAGATGAATGTCACTACCTGCAATCGTCATCTTGCAACGCAACCGAATAGGATATCCCCCTGGTCCTTTCTCCAGATAGTCCCAGAAGTCATAGGAACCGTCCGGGATATCTTGCACGATAACACGTGCCTTCAGCTCGGCATATTCCAGCAAATGTTCGATGCCCTGCTGGATTTTTCCCACGCCATATCGTGCAATGAGTTCCTCAAGCCGTTGCTCTCCCCGATTCAATGCAGCCATAAGCGCTTTGAGATCACCGAGATTTTGCTCCGGAATTCGGCTGTTGTCCATAAACATTCGCAGGATCTGCTCGTTGAGAACACCAGCTTCATACAGCTTGACTGGTGCAATTCGAATGCCTTCCATATGAATATCGTAGGCGCTGGGAGATACGCTCCCCGGTACCTTGCCGCCCACATCGGATGAATGGACAAAGCACATGCCGTAAGCAATGATTCGCCCTTCGTGAAAATAAGGCTTGATGAGATGAATGTCTGGAAGGTGTGTGACCATGCCTTTGGTGGAATAAGGATCATTACATATGACGAGATCCCCTTCTTTCCAGTCTTCTATACTGTTAATGGTCGTAGCAGCAGGGATGCCCAGGGACAGATTGTAACCCGTCTCCAGCGGCGATCCGAACGTTTCCCCGGATGGAGATAAGAGGTAGGTTCCAAAATCGCCGGTTTCTTTGACAAAAGCGGTGAATCCTGTGCGCAGAACAACATTTGCCATTTCTTCCACGGCAGCTTGAATTCGGTTGTTAAAAATCTCAAGAAAGACCTTGTCGCCGATCATGCTTCCACCTCCCCAATCACGTTCCCATGCACATCCCGGTATACCTTATATCCTGGCGGAATAAAGATCGTTGTATCATATTCCTCCACAATAATGGGCCCGGGGATGGGGGCATCCACCGATGGAATTTGTCCCCTTTTCAGTACCTTGGCAATCTGCTGTACATGGTCAAAGGTGATGAGCCTTTCTTCCGCTACACTCTCATCAAATGGCAAATTTGCCGGATCTACCGTGTTATGGGTAGGTAAAACACCAACAATAGTTGCTCTGAGACTTACAAACATGACCTCTGCCTCTGGCTGACTAATGCCAAACACGTTTTGGTAAGACGTATGGAATTTAATCCCTGCCTTCTTGGGATCTTCAATTTCTTCCAATGTCAGCGTGACCTCAAGATCAAAGGCCTGTCCCTCATATCGCATATCCGCACTGTACAGGCAATAAATATTGTCCAGCGTGACACCACCACGGGCTTCCTCATCTACCCAGCTACGTCCCAGGTTTTCCAATTCAGCAAAAAGAGAGCTTAATTCACCAGACTCCAGAGTCTGGGTACTTTTGTGTAACGTATGAACGAAATCATTGCGGAGATTGGCAACCGTGCAGCCCATGGCACACAATGTTCCCGGAGATGGCGGGATCAGCACTCTGCCGATACCTACCTCACGTGCCATCAGAAAAGCATGCATCGGGCCGGCTCCACCATATGCGAGCAACGTAAAATCGCGGGGATCAACGCCCTTGCGAGCCATGAGGGGAGAAAACTGGGCGTACATATTGGCAGTTGCCACATCAAGAATGGCTTGTGCAGTCTGTTCGGCATTCAGTCCAAGCTTCTCTCCCAGATTGCCCAGAGTACGCTCTGCAAGTTCTGGATACAGACTCATTTGTCCGCCAAGGAAACGGTCAGCATGCAGGATACCGAGCTGTAGATAGGCATCTGTGGTTGTCGGCTCTTCTCCCCCGCGCTGATAACATGCCGGACCGGGATTGGCTCCCGCGCTGCGCGGTCCAACCTTGAGTACGCCTACGGAATCAAGCCAAGCAATTGAACCACCACCTGCTCCTATAGCCGTTACATCAACAGCGGGAATGATGACAGGAAAATCTCCAACCTTGTTCTCAGAAGAATAACTCGGTTCTTTGTCAATAAGGGCGACATCAACGCTTGTCCCACCCATGTCAAATGTGATGACCTGATGAATGCCCGCTCGTTCAGCAATATGGGTCGCGGCCATTACACCGGAAGCAGGCCCGGACAGAAGCGTACGTACCGGCTCATTAGCCGCTCTGGCAGCCGTCATAATTCCACCGTTGGACATGGTCGACAGCAAGTTGGCTTTGAGGCCGTATGCCTGAATCCCTTCTTGCAGACGCAGGAAGTAAGACCCCATCCGTTCACCTACATAAGCGTTCATGGCCGTTGCGAGTGTTCGTTCGAACTCACGCTGTTGTGGCCAGATGGCGCTGCTTCGGCAGATGAACAGTTGCGGATAACGTTCCCTGATCAGATCTTCTGCAAGCTGCTCATGAGCAGGATTCACATAAGCATGTAAAAAACTAATCGCCAAAGCGGTAACGCCATCCTCCACCAGCTCATCCACCGATTGCAACAGTTGTTCCTCATTCAGTGGCTGGAGTATGCCTCCACTCGCAATGACCCGTTCATCGACTTCCTTAACGCGATGTCTCGGTACCAGAGCATCGGTCTTGTCACCATACAGATTGGTTGTATCCTCAAGTCGCAACCGGCGGATTTCAAGAATGTCACGGAATCCTTTAGTGACCAGCAGACCTGTAACTGCGCCATTTCGCTCAATCAACGTGTTGACGCCAAGCGTTGTTCCATGCACAAACAGATCAATCTCATGAATATTCACGCCACTCGCCTTCAACTGATCAAGTGCGTTAAAAATCGCCTGTTCCGGAGCTACTGCAATCGATGGCGTCTTCAGCGCCGCAATCACCCTGCCCTGATGGTCCATCACCAGCGCATCCGTGAAAGTACCTCCGATATCTATGCCTAAACGGTAGATTGTGTCCACAAGCTCAACTCCTTTATCACCGGGTCTGTTTCTAAGGAATGTTATTGGTTTTGCATGGCGAAATAACGTTTGACATCATCGATCATTTGGTTGATATGATTCACCATTGCCGCTTCAGCCTGCTCCGGAGAGCCAGCTACAATAGCATCCAGAATCTGCTGATGATCTACAACTAATTCACTTCCTACTCTCCGGCGAATATACGCTGTTTCCAGAAAATCGCGGCTTGTCTCCCATACCAGTTCAACCGCATGCAGAAGAATTTGGTTTTGCGCAGCATAAGCCAGCAATCTGTGAAACTCCCGGTCCTCCTCGTATGGTATAATATTCTTGGAGAGCAATTCATGCTGGTTGGCAATAGATGCTTGCAACAGTACTATGTATTCTTTCGAGGCACGTTGTGCTGCCAAGGAAGCGATCTCCCGCTCAAGTGCCCTTCTGGCAACGAGAACATCTAACAGAGCCTTTTCCCCGGAATGGTTCAGCATCTGAATTAACTGTGAGTTCACGCTTTGTTGCTGCAAATCTTTTTCCAATGTCTTCATTCGATCCAGACCCTGTTCGGTCAAAGTTCTTCCCTTGCGACCTTCCAGAACTGTAAAACCTTCAACATCCATCTCCATAAGTCTTCTTCCGATGGTTGCCTGACTCAGACCATACGTTTTGCCCAAAGTATGAACCAACGTACTGGCCCCGATGGGAGCATTAGCGTCTCGAAGCTGCTTTAGCAGTTCGTATTCCAACTCCATTTCGTTTAGCTCAGGACCCACTGATCTCACCCCTCTTAGATACTTAATTGTTTTTTTATCTTCTTCGTAGTTGTTACTCACTGATGATTAACGTTAGTATACCTTGCAGACATCACAATTTCAACAATTCTCATCAAAATAGTGCGAATTATTCCCTCAACTATACTGTGCACCTTTTCAATTCAAAATTAAAATTAAAAAAGAGCATTTCACATCCTTTATTCCAGCGTTTATCTGGAGGATGCAATCTGCCCTTAACGTAGCAATCTTTTAAGATCACGAATGTAATCATTAATACTCAAATCAGGTATCAGGACTTGAGTTGTTGCAGTAACTGCACACGGTAGGCTTCACTTTCAAGCGATTGAATTTCCTTATATTCTTCAGCAGTTAACACTTTGGGTTCCCCCGCTGCCTTGGCGATCATATATACCTTTGCGCTTTCTTCCACCACTTGGGTGCGGTAATAGGCTTCGCGGAGGTTTTTACCGGTCGTAACCAATCCGTGATTGACGAGAATGAGTGCCGTATGTTCTTCTACCTTTGCTGAGACTGCATCGGCAAGAAGCTTCGTCGTTGGCAGAACGTATGGAACAAATCCGATATCACCTACCAAAGCGGACTGATCAGGGAACAAGTGTGGCAATTCATCGAAAACGAGACTAAGTGCGATCGTATATGCCGGATGCGTATGCACAATGGCTTGGATATCAGGATTCACACGATAACTGTACAGATGCATCAATACTTCGGAAGATGGACGTGTTGATCCCGCACGAGTCTCTCCTGTCTCGATATCAATGGCGATCCATTCGTCAGGCTCCAGATCCTCAAGTGCATAACCACTCGGAGACAACAACATCGTTCCCCCAGAGCGAGCGCTCAGATTCCCACCGGGTCCTACCACCAACCCTTGGGCAACTGCTCTACGTGCATACTTCGTCAACTCTTCCCTTACTTGCTGTTCAGACATGTTGCTCACCACTCCTCATACTTTTCTTTTTAGCATTTTGCGTCAATGCTCATTGCATTGAATCTGTTCATTACCTTTTGATTTGATTCAGACTTTGGTAGTTTTCATAAGCTTCCTGCCACAGCTCTGTATCCTCAGGCTCATAGGTCTCGGGGGAAAAGGAAGCAGCCATGACCTCCCGTACCTCGGCCAAGCTACTCACTTCTCCATGCGCAAGGAATTGCAGCATGCAATTCCCGGCTGAAGTCGCCTCTGCCGGGCCTGCCACTACCGGGACACCGGCTGCATTAGCTGTAAACTGGCATAATAGTCGATTGTGTACACCACCACCAACCATATGAATGACACGAGGTCTTGTACCTGTAACCAACTGCAGTTCATCCAGCGTCTGTCTGAATTCCAGTGCCAGACTTTCCAGAATGCAGCGTACAATCGCTCCAGTCGTTTCAGGCACAGTCTGTCCGGTGAGACTGCATTGTTGCCGTATTCGTTCGGCCATATTCCCTGGGGCCAAATATACGCCATCTCCCGGCGATACATAACTTTGATGTGGCGTTGCCAAGGTAGCCAGTTGAATCAGTTCTTCATGTGTAAAAAGTTGATTCTCCTGCTCCCATTGCCGTTTGCATTCCTGTAGCAGCCACAAGCCTGAACGATTTTTCAGGGTGCGTACTTTTCCACTTACCGTCCCTTCATTGGTGAATCCCAATGCACGACTTCGGTCATCCAATACAGGTGTATCACGCTCCACCCCCATAAGAGACCAGGTACCACAGCTGATAAAAGCGAAATCCGAATCATTCGCAGGTATTGCTGCCAAGGCAGATGCCGTATCATGTGAACCCACAGAGACTACCTGCATCGGTCCAGTCCGTAACTCTTCGCACAACTCATTTGTTAAATCACCCAGCACGGTACCCGGTTGAACGAGTTTTGGAAATAATGTTTCCGGTATACCGAGACGCCCGATCAGATGTTCATTCCAACGCGCCTCGCCTGCATGCAACAGCCCGCTAGTACTTGCAATCGTATACTCACAAGCCTGCTGACCGGATAGATAATAGTGAAATAAATCCGGCATAAATAACATGCGCACATCCGTACGCAAACCTTCGGCCTGCTCTCGTACACTGCCTAGCAGTTGAAATACTGTATTGATCTGCTGCGGCAAAACGCCGGACATGGCATACAGTTCTTCATCTTTCACCATGTGCAGAACTTCTTCCATCCACTGTGCATTGCGTGCTTCCCGATAGTGACGTGGGTTCGAGCACAACCTGCCCGCACCATCCACCAGACCATAGTCCACTCCCCACGTATCCACTGCTATAGAACGGACCGATGGAGAGACGCCTTGCGTCCCTTTCACAATGCCTTGTTTTAATTCATGAAAAAGTCGCAAGAAATCCCAATACAATCCGTCCCCCAGCTGCACGGGTTCGTTGTTGAATCGATGCACTTCTTGTAACGAGAGTCTGTTTCCATCAAAAGAACCCCGGACTACGCGTCCACTACCGGCGCCGTAATCGGCAGCAAGCACATGTGTTGCTTGATTGCCCATTCTTTCAAGCCTCCTTAACTCTTCGCGATAAGCCGTATTCGAGTTCTGAGCACAGCTTTCAAGAGAAAGCCATGTTACCTCATCTCACAAGGAACATGGCGTTTGACAGGAATGGAACTTTATTTTAACGATACAACGGGCCAAACACACTGCAAGCACGGTAGTCTGCACTCTCCGGCTCACTTGTGCCGAACAATCCCCATGCACGCGGACGGAAAATTTCCGTTTCAGGTACATTATGCATATTTACCGGAATGCGAAGCATGGAAGCAAGCGTAATCAGATCAGCACCGATGTGTCCATACGAGATGGAGCCATGGTTGGCGCCCCATTGATTCATGACTTCGTATACGGAAGTAAACGCTCCCGCTCCGGTTAGAACAGGTGCAAACCAGGTGGATGGCCAGGTTGGATCTGTCCGCTGATCCAGCGTATCATGCACATCTTCAGGCAGATCGACCGTGTAACCCTGAGCGATTTGCAACACTGGTCCCAGTCCTTTGACCAGATTCAGACGTGTCATCGTTACAGGCATGCCACCTTTGGTCAGAAAATCCGCTGAATAGCCGCCCCCGCGGAAATACTCTACGGATGCCGGTCTCCATGATGTTGCTTTCAGGCAGTCCTGAACTTCCTCATCTGTAATTTCCCAGAATGGCTTGAGTACAGGCTTACCATCTCTGGACTGTTGTCCAGTGCCATCCAAGGCTGCCGAACCAGAGTTGATTAGATGCAGAATGCCATCCTTTGCGTTTCCTTCCAACTGGTGCCCCGTCACACGCTGTACTGAATCCGGACTCCAATACGTACGCACATCAGCAAAGATCTGCGCCGTATGCGTCAGCAGCGAACCGAATAACATCGATACCCCGTTCAGGCTGTCATTCTCCGTTGCAACCAGATAAGGCGCACGTTTGCCATTCCAGTCAAAGGAAGAGTTTAATATCGACTCCAGAAAATCTCCGTTAGGTGAATGATCTGTCCACTGCCGTTGTCCCTGGAAGCCGGATACAATCGCGTGGTGGCCCATCGATTCCTCTGTAAAACCAAGCTCTGCCAATCTTGGGTTGCCCGCCATCAAGTCACGCACAATTTGGGTCATTTTCACAACGGTTTCCCATTCGTACTCTTTGCGTTTGCGATCCGTTTGCAGATGGGCAGCGTTGTTGTCCGGACCCTCGCTACAATTCTCCTTCACCCAGGCCAGTGCGAGCTTATACTCCTCGGGGTCGTAGATTTCTTCTTCGATACGACGAGTGAGTTCACTCATATCCACGTATTCATTACGCATGCCCAGATACTCTTGGAAAAATGAATCGTTCACAATCGAACCTGCAATCCCCATGGATACTGATCCAATAGACAGATAGGCTTGCCCTTTCAAGGTCGCGGCTGCAAGACCTGCACGGCTGAACCGGAGCAATTTCTCACGCACGTCATCGGGAATTGTTGTATCTCCGCCGTCCTGCACATCTTCTCCATAGATCCCAAAGGCCGGAATCCCCTTCTGTGCATGGGCAGAGAGTACCGCTGCCAGATATACTGCACCCGGACGTTCAGTCCCGTTAAAACCCCAGATGGCTGTAGGAATGGATGGTGACATATCCATCGTTTCCGTACCATAACACCAGCATGGTGTCACGGTGATCGTTACGCCAACGTTGGAACGGCTGAATAGTTCTGATGCTGCGGCCGCTTCAGCCACTCCGCCAATACAGGTCTCAGCCACAACACACTCCACTGCGGACCCGTCAGGATAACGTAGTTCTGCTGCAAGCAGTTCCGCAACAGATGTCGCCATCCGCATCGTTTGTTCTTCCAGTGACTCCCGAACACCCTTGCGTCTTCCATCAATCGTGGGACGAATACCAATCTTGGGGAAAGCCTGTTTATAACGATAATCCTGATGTGTCATACTGGAATGTCCTCCTTCAATTCGTTTTATAGAATTTGGGTTGAATTGAGTAGCCTTCTGTCTGATCCATATGCATTGATTGGAATGAAATAATGACGGAAATACAACCGATACCCGGGTGGCACGCAAGAGCTGCATACACAGATTGCCAAGAGCCTTATTTTAGTTTGAATACGTTTACATGTTTAAAAAATAACAATAAACCATTTCATTAATTAGCTATGTATGTAGTTCCTCTATTCAAGAAAATGGAACGTGCATGAGCAAATTCAACGAAATGGTTTATGTAGTAAAGACGTTCAGAACCCTTTAGGGTTATCGGTAACCCTAACATAGCACGAGCCTATCTTGCTGTCAATTGACATTATCCTATAGAATGGTAAGACTATGTTGCGGAAAGGTTAGATTCCAATGATTACCATTTACGATATTGCCAAAAAAGCCAACGTCTCCGCCATGACGGTCTCCAAGGTCATTAATCATACAGGCCGCATAAGTTCCGCGACACGTGAACGTGTGCAACAGGTGATCGACGAACTGGGTTACATCCCGAACTCCAATGCGCGCAGCCTTGTGCTTCAACGAACCCAGATGCTCTCCCTGCTCATTACGGATATTACCAACCCTTTTTATACAACACTGGCGCGTGGTGCTGAAGATGCAGCCCATCTTCGTGGGTACCGTCTTTTATTCGGCAATAGTGACGAGGATTACAAGAAGGAAAAGGATTACGTTGATGCGATTCTGTCTACTCGTGTGGATGGTGTACTCTATGCCCCTGCGGGGGATCGTTCTCTTCCTCATCTGAAACAGCTGCAGGAACGTCACATTCCGTTTGTCTTTCTGGACCGCACCGTACCTGGCATTACGTCAGATATGATTGCCGGAGATAGCCGGGAAGGCGCGATTGAGCTGATCCGATATCTGGTGCAATTGGGGCACCGGCGCATTGCACTGGTCAATGGTTCTTCGGAGGTTTCTACCGCCAGACTGCGGGAGGAAGGTTATGTAGCGGGTTTGCGTGAGGCCGGAGCTGATATCGATCCCGAGCTTGTCCTTCGAACCGGGTACCGGGATTTCAGCGATGAAGAGGGACTTGATCGACTGCTCTCTCAACCGGATCAACCAACAGCCATTTTTGCCGCCAACAACATGCTGGCGATTGGGGTCATTCGGCTTTTGCGCAAACGGGGACTGCGTGTACCAGAAGACATTTCTGTTGTGTGTTTCGACGATCTGGATCTGGCTTCTGCTTTTGATCCTTTTCTGACTGTAGCTGCACAGCCAGCATATGACTTTGGGTTTCAAGGCGTACAGATGCTGATTGACCGAATTGAGGGAAAAGCCCCTTCCGAAGCCCAAACCGTCATTCTACCGTCAGAACTGCGCATACGTGCTTCAGCTGCTGCTCCACGTGAGCAAGAATAGAGTTAAGCACGTGAGTTGACTAAATATTATCGTGTAAATGATTAGTCCCACTTATCTAGATTAGGTCCTGTTCAAATTCGAAAAATATAAAACATGAACAGGGTGCACCGGAGATTATGCTCTGGCTGCACCCTGTTTTACATTCATTCGTTGAAAAGATCCTTCGTTCGAGCCGTTTGGTTCGTCTGTTTCATTCAGGCTCGTCGTTTCCTTCAGTTCCATACATGCCGATATTTCTACCGCTCAGACTGTAATGCAAGAGCGACCTCACGAACAAGTCCCGGGAACCAGTCCATCAGAGCTTCGAACGTATATCCCGCTTGTTCTGCCTTGGTCGTCTCCATCGTCCATGATTGCTCAATTCCGAAGGGTGACATGTCCTCTTTCACCGTTTCCGTGAGGATCTGGGACTGCATACCCGTGACCGTCTCGATCAGATGTATCATGGCTGACAGCGTAATCGCACCCTTGGAAGCTGCATTCACCGGACCGGTAATGGACGAATGTCCAAGCCAAGCGAGAAATCTTGCCGCTTCTGTGGAATTGATAAATCCAATCTCTGCATCCGGATTTGGCATGCCGATCGGTTTTCCTTTTTGCACATGTTCAATATGAAAATGAAGTCTTCTCGTATAATCATCAATCCCGAGTACAATGGGAATGCGCATCGCCACAACCGGGAAATTCGCTTCCTGGAAAAATACAGCCTCCGCAAGCCGTTTGCCTTCTCCATACGAAAAATCCTCTGCACTTCCATACTGCAATGGATATGTATACGGGTCAAAATCCGTTTCCTTAAATCCAGGTCTGGGATCACCGTACACCGAGAGTGTGGATGTCAGAACGTATCTTTTGGTGCGTCCTGCAAAAGCTTCACATGCCGCTTTCGCCGCATCTGGGGAATAACAGATATTGTCGTACACGACATCCCACATGTCTGTCTGTGCAACCTCTGCCAGAGATTCCGGGTCTTCACGATCCATCTTGATTCGGTTTACTTCGGATCCAAAGTCAACATCCGTTTTACCACGAGTTGCGACTGTGATCTGAGACTTCCCTTCCCACAGCAAGTGATCCACGAGACGTTTACCGAAAAAACGTGTACCCCCAAGTATAAGTACTTTATTCATCCAAAAAACCTCCTATCATGTTCGATTATGTTTAACAATTTGAAGCATGGTGTGAGCATTCCGTTGAAACTCATATGAAGTTGGTTCTTCGGATACCGTGCATCCACGCTCTTCGAGTATTAATTTTAATTCATCCATGTGCTTGTAACGTTCACCAGACAGATCCACTGTTGGAAAAATGCGAACCTCTTGTTTGGTCACACGCAGCAACTCCATTATGGTTGCAACATGAAAATCAACATCCAATCGATCCGCATACGTAAACAGGAAATGGGCGGATAACGTCAGATCGAATTGTTCATCGGCAAAGGGTAGATCCGGGAGCACAGACGCCACATAACGGTCAGGAAACATTCTCATATCTGCGATGGCACGAGTTCGTTCTTCCTTTAACCCCTGGATTGATCCAAATTGATCCCACACATATATCCCTTGCACGGGTTCCATCTGTTTCATCGTATGCTCAATGTCCTGAAATCCCTTTACTTCAAGCTCGTCGATCTCGTATTCGTAGGCAATATCTACGGCCACGGGATCAGCACCCAACTTGCGCGCCTGGCTACTGAACGAACACGCTCCACCCGGACAATCCAGAATAGACTTGCCATTAATCTCGTCCACCGTCAGGTTGAACATCTTCATATATTCTTCGAAGGTTCTTCCTATGAAAACGATCTGTGACAGTTCCAAACCTCCAGAATCATTGGAGTGCTGATCTTCTCTGCTGTTATTCTTCTCTTCTCTACTGTTGCTCTGCTCATCTCTGCTCATCTCGTCTCAGCTTCCTTTCCTGCGCTTGAATCAATCGTTAGGGAACACAAGCCCAATCTGCTTCCGAATCTGATCCATAACCTGCATCGTCACATAAGAGCGTTCATACGTGTTCATGTCAGACTCCTTTTGGCCCTGCTCAACCAGATTCACGAACTCCTCCACTTCATAATACATCGCCGGATGGTTTTGTTCGACTGTGAGCTGCTCCACCGTACCGTCATTGTAACGTATCTCTGCATGTTCCGGTGAGCCAATCTTGTCAATGATGATGCTGCCCAGCTCACCCATGATTTCGCTTGGTAAATGAGAGTTGGAGATTTTGGAGTATGTAACGACCGCATCCATCCCATCATAGTCCAGCAGCACACTACCTTGTCCATCCACGCCAGATTCCAGCATCATCGCTTGGGATTGAACCCGGTTAGGTTCACCGAACAACGTAATCAATGGATATAGACAATACACACCGAGATCCATTAACGCCCCATTGGCGAGTTCAGGCTTGAACGCATTCAGGACGATCCCCTCTTTGTACTTGTCGTAACGCGAAGAATACTGAGAGTATCCTGCTACATATTTGCGGACAGGACCGATTTTATGCAGGCTCTTCTGCACTATTTTGAACTGGGGAACAAGGGTCGATTTCATCGCTTCCATGAGCAGAACCTCGTGTTCTCGTGCTGTATCGATCATACTCCGAACTTCGGCGCTATTTGCAGCCAGAGGTTTCTCGCACAATACATGTTTACCGTTTCTCAGAAAAAGCTCAGCCTGCTCCGCATGAACCGTATTCGGTGTTGCGATGTAGACTGCATCAATCACATCACTTGCCGCCAACTCTTCCAGATCGGTGAAGCGGTGTTCAACATCATATTTATCTGCAAATGCGTTAGCCTTATCTTCAGTTCTTGAATACACGGCGGTTAATTTGAATCCTTCAACCTGTGCTGCAGCTTCCAGAAGCCTTTCTGTAATCCAGTTGGTACCCACTACGCCAAAACGAACCATGCCTACCTACCTCTTTCATCTATAAATTTCATTTGAGTTCTAAACCACTCCATCTTGTATATTGTAGCTCATATTTCGTTCAGATTGAAGGAAGGTACTTTATCTCCAAATATTGATATCTTGCTTTTTAAGTTAGAACTTCGTCAATCCCTTCGAATCAAGGGTATAATTAGAGATGAGGTGATCACCGTGGAAAGTCGAGATCAAGATCGCATACTGCCCGAATCTATAGATGAAAAATACTGGCACGCCATCATCCACAACGATAATTCTTATGATGGAACGTTCTTTTACGGTGTGCAGACAACGGGTATCTTTTGCCGACCTTCCTGTAAGTCCAGAGCACCCAAAGCTGAAAATGTGCTGATATTTCAACATGTTGAAGAAGCATTGGCACGAAAGTTCAGACCCTGCAAACGTTGTAAACCTACAGGCGAGCGGGTACCTGATCAGGAGTGGATATACGGGATCACGGATTACATCGAACATCATTACGCCGAACCTCTAACCTTGGATGTCCTTGCCTCTGTAAGTCATGGCAGTCCTTATCATCTGCATCGTGTGTTCAAGCGGATTACAGGCCGTACACCGGTTCAATATATTCAGGATAAACGAATTACCGAAGCCCGGAAGTTGCTTGAACATACCGGACTTACCGTCACCGATATTGGCCGCCATGTCGGTATACCTAACTCAGCTTATTTCATTACTGTATTTCGCAAACACACAGGTCTCACACCTGCACACTACCGCGAAAGGCATGAGAACTTATGAAGACGAATCTTACTTACAAAGTCCCCAAAACGTTACTCAACAAGGGGACAGGGTTCCTTAATGGATATACACATACACTGAATCCTTACACAGGCTGCGCCTTCGGTTGTTCTTATTGTTATGTCAGACAGATGCCTGTCTCCCTATTTCGTAAAGAGGATTGGGGGAGCTGGGTGGATGTGAAACAAGAGGCCTCCCGGGTGTTCGCCAAAGAGTTGCAGCGTGCCCTGACCAAAGGGAAAGTTACTCTGTTCATGTCATCCAGTACCGACCCGTATCAACCCGCCGAATACAAGGAGTGTATCACGCGTTCATTACTTGAAACGATGGTACAGCATCCTCCAGATTTCGTATTAGTCCAGACCCGCAGTCCACTCGTTACCCGGGATATAGATCTGCTACAGCAGTTAGGTGACCGGGTTCGGGTCAGCATGACGGTAGAGACGGATCTGGACGATATGCGCAAGCATTTCAGTCCTTCCGCTCCCCCAATTGCAGGCCGATTACGTGCACTGGAACAGTTGCGGGATGCCGGAATACCCACGCAGGTTGCGATTGCTCCCGTATTACCCAGCAGTGAACAGTTTGCAGCCATCTTGAGACCTCTGGTTCAGCGTGTATGCATTGACGATTATTTCATGGGCGATGGCAGCGAGGGCAAGCGAACCCGGCGACTCGGCATGGAGTCGCTCTATCAGCAAGTGGGGATGGAGCATTGGTATCATCCAGATGCGTATCAGACTGTAGTTCAGCGGATGAAAGACTATTTTGCCGAGGATGAGATCTGGATCAGTCAGGCGGGATTTGAGCCTTAATCGGCTATACAAATTGAACTAAAGAATATTTACACTGGACACTCCAATAACAGAACAACCTTCCGATCGCTGTTATCCCAATTTTTTTTGATTTAATAAAAAACAGCCCCTTTCCTTGTTCGAAGGAAAAGGGCTGTTCGTCATGATATAAAGCATAATGGCTATCTTATTTATCCAATGTATACAATGGCAGGTCCACCGGCAACGCAGCCGGGCGCTGACATGAACTTTTCATCTGGTAGAACGTCTGTTCATCCGATGAATCGTGGAATGCCCACATGGCCTCAAGTACGTGGTATGCCAGTTCCCCACTCGCACGGTGTGCACGTCCACTATGTGCTGCATAGGCCATATCTGCCACACCGATGCCGCGTGTATTTTCCTGATATCCTGGGAGAAGCGGAACTTCCGTCCATTCATGTTCACCCAGCAAGCGATAACGAACCGGACCACCAAAGGTGTTGGGGTCAGGTACCTGCAATGTACCGTGCGTGCCATATATCTCAATCGGTGGCAATGCACTTCCGCCAAATACGTCAAAACTTGTAATCAGTGTGCCAATGGCTCCCTGTTCAAACTGTAACAGACCGGTAACGTGAGTTGGAATTTCGACGGGAACCGTCTGACCCCTCTTTTTCTCACTCGTAATCGTCCGTTCTTCCATGGCTTTACCTGTCATACCTGCGATCGACTTGATCGGTCCCATTAGTTGAACCAATGCGGTGAGATAGTACGGACCCATGTCAAACATTGGCCCACCGCCTGACGCGTAATAAAACTCCGGATCTGGGTGCCAATGCTCATGACCACGGCTCATCATAAATGCGGTCGCCGCCACCGGCTTGCCGATTACCCCTTCTTCCACCAATTGAAGTGAAGTCTGGATACCTGAACCAAAGAACGTTTCTGGTGCACAACCCACGAGCAATCCTTTACGCTTCGCTGTTTCGAGCACGGCCTGCCCTTCTTCACGGGTAACAGCGAGCGGTTTTTCTACATACACATGTTTGCCAGATTCAAGCGCCCGCAAGCATACATCCGCATGAACGGAAGGAATCGTCAGGTTGATGATCAGCTCAATCTCGGGATCAGCCAAGATTTCGTCGACGCTGTATACGTTAGGCACGTTATAGGCTGCTGCCTGCTCCTCGGCACGTTTACGGTCGAGATCCGCAACAGCAACAAGTTCCAGCACCTCGAACCGGTGACAGTTTTCCATATAAATACCGCTGATTTTACCGCAGCCAATAATGCCTACTTTCATTGTTTTCATACCTGGGGCTCCCTTCGCCGTGGATCAGAAATGGTTTATCCATTAAGGATGAATGGTTAACACTGAAGTTACGTTTGCAATCAAACTATAATCTCATTAGTTCTGGTTGTCCGCCATACCTGTGTACACTTCGGTTGCTGAACTTACTCGACTCTTGGCAAGCTCTTTGCCTGCTGCTGTCCATTTAAAACCACTGCGCATCATTTCAGTCACGGGTTTCATGTCTACAATGTCTGCATGGTGTCCCAGGGAGTTGTAGAATACCCGCCCTGCGCCCCAGCGTTTCGTCCAGACAACAGGCATATCTACAGGACCATTCGCCGCATGCGGACCAGCCACCACTGGGAAACGAGTTGTTGCCAGCACTTCCACTGCCGGGTCTACGTGCAGGTAGTACTGTTCACTTTTCACCTGAAAATCTTCAATATGATCCAATAACGGGCTAGAGCCACGCTTCATGTTTACCATATACTCCACACCATCATTGCCTGGATGAGCAACCCATTGTCCACCCGTCATAAACTGCCAGTCTACGTTATTTCGGAAGGCATCACACATCCCGCCATGAAGACCAGCCAAGCCCACACCGCTCTGAACAGCCGCTGATACGTTATTGACGAGTTCTTGCTCAATCTGTCCCATTGTCCACAAAGGCACAATCAGATCCAGACCCAGCAGCTTCTCTGCATCCGCATAAGACTCCAACGTATTTGAGACCTCAACCTCAAACTGTTCTTCCTTCAAAATACGCTCAAAAATCGCTGCTACCTGCTCCGGTTCATGTCCATCCCAGCCGCCCCATACAATCAGTGCTTTACTCATCGTTTATTCACTCGCTTTCGCCTAGTTTTATGTGTTCAACCTTATTTCTGACGTCACTGTCTTGCTTGCTCACATCTCTTCAAGCGTCACCCATCGCCGTTCTGTTACCGAACGTTCTACCGCTTCCAGTACAGCCTGACAAGCGACCCCATCGTGGAAACTCGGTGATGGTTGGCGTCCTTCAGAGATCGCTGTCACCAGCTCCAGCATTTCATGGGTGAACGTGTGCTCAAATCCAATCGTATGTCCAGCAGGCCACCAAGCTTCAGCATATTTATGTGCCGGATCGGTTGCCAGTACACGGCGGAATCCCTGTACGTCCTCTTCATCCTTTGTGAAATACACTTCCAGTTCGTTCATCCGCTCAAAATCAAATCGTACACTGCCGAGACTGCCGTTAATCTCAAACGAGTTCGTACTGCGATGCCCCGCTGCAAAACGTGTAGCCTCGAAGCTGCCCAGCGCACCTCCTGCGAATCTTGCCAGGAACAACGTAGCGTCGTCGACGGTCACTTCTCCTTTCGGTGCATCCGCATTCGAACTGCCCTTTGCACTCAGCCCGGTCATCTCTGCTGCAAGTGGTCTTTCTTTGATGAAGGTTTCGCTCATGCCGATGACTTCCTGAAATTCACCAACAAGGAAACGAGCCAGATCGATTAAGTGCGCGCCCAGATCCCCATGGGAACCGGAGCCAGCCACTTCTTTTTGTAAACGCCATACCAGCGGGAACGAAGGATCCATGATCCAGTCCTGCAAGAAAAAAGCACGGAAATGATAGATCTTACCCAGTCGTCCGCTCTCCACCAGATCCTTCGCTAATTGCACCGCTGGTGAGAAACGGTAGTTGAACCCGACCATATGTGCGACTCCAGCATCCTCTGCTGCCTGAAGCATCTCGCGCGAATCTGCAAGCGACAGGGCCAGTGGTTTCTCACAAAACAGATGTTTGCCCTGACGAGCTGCTTCCAACGCAATTTCCTTATGGGCATCACTTGGCGCGTTAATATCAATCAGATCGATATCATCCCGCTTCACTAGTTCACGCCAATCAGTCACACTTTCTGACCAGCCGAACTGATTCGCCGCCTCTTGAACTCCTTGCTCGTTACGTCCACAGATCACAGACATCTCAGGCTGCAACGGAGCAGACGGGAAAAACATCGGCAGACTGCGATAGGCATTACTGTGGGCCTTCCCCATAAACTTGTATCCAACCATTCCGACACGAAGACGATTTGACATGATCATTTCCTCCTTTGGAATAATAAAAAGTCTTTCAATATGTGTACCAATAAACTATTGACGGATAGAAGAAGCACGGATAATCAGTTCGGTAGGCAACAACGCTCTCGCAGATTTGGGTACCGCTACAACAGAGTTATTCGCTTCATGTGTATCACCCACAGACCCATGCATAAGCTTCGATACTGCAAGTTCACCCATCTCAAAAAATGGAACCCTGACGCTGCTCAGCGGCGGAACCGCCATCTCGGCGGCATCGGAGTCGTCATAACCCACAAATGCAGGAAAATCCGCAGGCCCTATTCCCCGCTCACGTAAACCATGCATGACACCAATGGCCATCCGGTCATTGGCCGCAAATACAGCATCAATCTCATGTAGGCGATCTGCTACAATCGCTGCCGCCTCAATGCCACTTCTTCTACTATAATTCCCTTTAAGCAATAGACTCGGCTCCAGCTCCATACCTGCTTCTTGCAGGCCAAGACAAACGCCTTCCATTCGCTCCTGGCTGTTGGAATAGCTGTCTGGACCATTGAGAAAAGCGATTTTGCGATACCCCTGATCCGTAAGATGACGTATGGCAAGTCTGCTTCCTTCCACATGATCCGCATCCACTTCCGTGAACGATTGGCCCTCAAAATGCTGATTCATGACACAGAATGGGTGTCCTTCCTGATGAAGTTGCTGCATGGCCGCCAGTTCTTCATGATCATCTCTGGCACCAAGGATAATGCAGGCATCCACTTTCTGACGCCGGAACAGATCCGTATAATTCATCACTTCACCGGGTGTTCGGAACATAACCAACAGGTCCATGCTATTGTCTCTGGCTTTGCTACCAATCCCACTCAGCATTTCCGAGAAGAAATACGCCGAGAACAGATGCGCCTTCGGAACATAAGGTAATACCACGCCAAGGTTTCCGCTTTTACTTCTGGCAAAACTGCGAGCAAGCGCGCTGGGCACATAGCCTAACTGTTCGGAAGCTTCAAGAACCTTGCGGCGTGTCTCTTCTTTAATAGGACCTACCCCATTAAGCACCCGGGAGACCGTCGCCTCGGAAACACCCGCAAGATCAGCCACTTCTTTACGAGATGCCATGAATTTCACCCCCTTCTAGCTCACCTATTAATGATGTAATAATTAAAAATCGATATTTATGTACGCGCGTACATTTTCTCATGCCATGTAACCGTTGTCAATGCTTTTAACACAAAAAAATAATGAGGGTTTGGGTTAATCCAAGCCCTCATTATTATCTTGCCAGAGATGGTACTTTCATTAACTTCATGCTCTGTAATCTTAGGGGTTCAAGTTACTTATCAACCTTAAATACAACGATTTCAGTTGATCCTGTTTGTTCAATTATGGGGAGTGCAGCTCACAACGTCGTTGTAACGCCAAGATCAACGGAGGATTGACTAAACTCAGCTTGCTCCATCGTTTTCGCATGACTCGGAATGCGATCCGAGGGTTCTGGCGTGGATTGGAGCTGTCTTACTTTGTGCAACACTTCTTTGTTCGGCAGGAAGTGTTGGGAACGAATAAACCGAATTGTTTTGGTTTTGGCACGCATAACGATCGAATCCGTCTCGGCACGATCATCCGCAAGATATCGTACCCCTCCCAAGATCTCACCTGGCGTCACACCCGTTGCGGCAAAAATGACATCCTCCGTGCCGATCATATCCTGCATCGTTAACACTTTATAGGGATTATCGATCCCCATCTGCAAGCAGCGCTGGAATTCGTCTGCGTTGGCAGGCATCAGACGACCTTGGATCTCACCCCCAAGGCAAGATAGCGCTGCGGCAGCCAGCACACCTTCTGGCGCTCCTCCAGATCCGACATACAGATCAATGCCCGCCTCCGGGAAGGCCGGTGCCATCGCACCCGCAACATCACCGTCACTGAGAAACTTGATCCGTACGCCAACCTTGCGTAGCGTCTTGATGGTATTCTCATGTCGTACACGATCCAGAATCATCACAGTGAGGTCCGAGATGTTTTTGTTCAATGCGGCAGCGGCTTTCTCCAGTGTGACTTCAACCGGGTCTTCAATGCTGACCTTGCCTACAAGCGCAGGCCCTACCGCCAGTTTCTCCATATACATGTCCGGTGCGTGGAGCAGGTTACCTTTTCCCGCCACTGCAATAACCGATAGAGCGTTGTTTAGTCCTTTGGCCACGATTTCTGTACCTTCGAGCGGGTCTACAGCCACGTCAACCTCAGGGCCCTCAGCGTTGCCTACTTCCTCGCCGATGTACAACATGGGTGCTTCATCCATTTCTCCTTCACCGATTACCACCGTGCCGCGAATGGACACGGAATCGAACATGGCGCGCATGGCCAAAGTAGCCGCTTCATCTGCACTGTTCTTGTCGCCTCGTCCCATCCAGGGTGCTGAAGCTAACGCAGCCAATTCTGTTACTCTGACAATTTCCAACGCCAGTTCGCGTTCCATTTTTCCCACTTCCTTTCCAATTTCCAAAAGCATAACGTGAAAGCGGTACTAAATCCATCGAAAATCCATATGAAATTGATCTATAATCGGCGTAATACCGCCTTTTTAACGATTTATACCTTATTTATCCAATTAATATATTGATCGATTTCGCTCCTTTTTTCGGCTGGTTTTAAGAGTCCAATCCTCCTGATTTCTTACTTGAAATATTAATTTTATTTTCCATTTTCCGCACAAAAAACTAAATAGTTCAACATGGTGAATTAACAAGCCTGATTAATGAGCAAAAAGTTCTTTTAACATGAGGTATATATAACTTATATACTGATTATTAAGAACGTAAAGCTATCTAACAAACTACGAACGAAAACGATTTTCGGCTGACTATCCAAACGTAGAAATAAACTAATAAATTGTAATGATGATTCTTAAGATCAGCCTATTACCTTCACGATTATTGAGCAAAATTAAACTACCAGTTATGTATTAATCAGGCCTTTAACTTTTACTAAAGCCATAGATGCAGCTTATGAAGGTCATCGAAAATAATAAGTTTACATAATATTTGTTATGTATTAACCTTGGCCAATTTCTTCATTTTATGATTCAACGGTTCTGACAAAACATAAAAAAGCCTGAAAGAATTCTGCTCAATAGCATTTTTCTCCCAAGCTTTTCACTCGATGATCCAGTTACAATATCTTTTTGGTCATTATAAAATCAATCTGTTTCTCATCTCCCATGTAAAAAGCATGGGCTCCTGTCTGTACAAAACCCACCTTTTCATAAAATGCAATGGCATTTTCATTTTTCTCCCACACGCCTAACCAGATATTCGTTTTGTGTTGTTCTGTTGCCATCTCTATGGCTTTATGGAGCAGTACCTTACCCAAGCCATGTTTTTGGAACTCTTTCTTGATGTACACACGCTCGATCTCAAGAGATTCCACACCCATATTCTCAGACTGAGCATCATTGATATTTACCTTCATGTACCCTGCCACTTTGTGGTTGACATAAATAAAAAGAAATTGTGAATCCGCTATGGACAGTTCAGTTTCTAATCGCTCCCGATTAAACGCCTTTTCCAGATAAGCTTTCATGTTTTCGGGTGAATTTTGCGCTTTAAACGTTTCATTAAACGTCTCATAACTAATCTCCTGCAGTTCACATACATGTTCAATGGTACATCTCTCTATACGAATCGTCATCTATATTCACATTCCTTTAACAAGTTAATCGTTTGTTGCAAATGCACTAAAAAAGGGTTACATTGAATTTAGCTCAATTTTGTTGTATTTGCAACATAATATTGAAAAAGAGGTTGAATGAATTTGAAATATGTACTTTTTGTCGCAGGTATTCTCATCTTAACACTTGGCATCTCCCTTACCATCCAATCTGAACTGGGCACCTCACCGTTTGATGCACTTCTGGTAGGGCTGTCACATCATGTAGGGCTAAGTGTAGGTAGCTGGGAGGTCATCATTGCTTTCCTATTAATTGGATGTAATTCGCTTTTGAAGCAGCAAAAACCCGAGTTTTTAGGACTCGTCACCGCATTCATTACTGGTGTCGGGATTGATATCTGGCTTTATGTATCTGATTCCTTGATCACACCCGAAGTTTGGTACAGCAAATTAATGACTTTTGTCATTGGTTTAGTGATCATAAGTATCGGCACGGCAATTTATTTACAGACCAATTTTGCACCCATTCCGATTGACCGCTTAACATTAATCTTGCATGAAATCACTCAAACGCCCTTATTTGTATCGAGAACGTTCATTTACCTTGTATTTTTAATTCTGGCGTTTCTGCTCAGTGGGCCAATCGGGCTTGGAACGTTGATAACCGTATGTTGTGCAGGTGTACTTCTTCAATTCATCATGGGCCATACGAAAAAGATAATAGATCGCATATTAACAGACATGGATACATCGTCACATACTAAAAATGAAAAAGAACATTCCGTTTAATCGGTGTACACCGTCTACACCATAAAAAGGCTGAATCAGAGGTTCAACCCCTGATCCAGCCTATTAAACGTGCTATCTACCTTTACGGCTCAATTCCCCATACCAGCTGACCGTTCACATACCCGGTAACCTTATCATGGTTTGCGAACTGACTACCGGTTGCCTTGAACGAGTAATCGTTAGTCTGAGTGTAATTCGACCAATTATTTTTGGAAAAGCGTGTTTGAATCTCTGCGCTCTGGCCCGCATTCAGTGATCCCGCCGCACTTGTAAAACCCACTTCAAGATAATGATCCGCTCCGGCAACTGGAGTCGCCAGTTTAACGAAATTGCTCGTTACATTCGCACTGCCCATACTGGCCCAGTCGGACCAGAAACTCTGAGCTTCCTCCCCATCAATTGTATAGTAATACCGAAGTTTTACATCACTTAACGGAATATCCGAATTGCCTGAGTTGACCAATTTGAACTTGGGTGAGACGCCGTTAGTGGATGCACTTGTATTGCCGTTAAAAGATTGAATCGTCAAATCCCCTGCTGGCACAGTAACGGTACTGTCTACTACGTTCACCGTTAGCACAGCGTTATTTCCTCCATTGAAGTGAAAGGTCAATACGTTCTGGCCCAGCGGTAGTGTAGCAAGATAGGATTTGTTCAGAACAACAGCAGAGCTGGATGCTGTATAATTCTGACCTGATACAAGTGTAACATTCCCCTTTGTGATGCCTGTAAGCTGACGGCCGTTTAAGGTGAGAGATACGGAAATATCCTGTGCGGGATTCGTCGCTTTATCAAATGTTGCATTCACAGGAGAAATCACAGCATTTGTACCCGGTGTTGAATCCACAATTTTGACTTTTAACACAGGGTCCTGGCCTTGATTAAAATCCAGAACAATCGAATGCTCACCAACTGGCAGGGTTGCCAGATAAGCTTTTTTCAACAGCAATGTGCTTCCGTTCAAGGTATAATCTGTCGTTGCGGTCAACGCATTATTGCCTGCCCGGAGAGCAGTTAGCGTATTGCCGTTTGCATTCACGGTTACGGTTTTATCGCTTTGATTGGGGGTGTATTTGTCAAATTCAACGTTTCCAGGTGTGATGGATGCACTGGGGTTGGGATTGTTAACCTTTAGATTTGGCAGCTCATCCAACGTAATGACATAATCACTTTGATAAAGCGTTTTCAATGTTGCCGGGTAATTAAAAGCAGAACTCATCAGATGTTCGCCATACCAAGGACAGAAGTACAGCCATCCTGATTTCTCCTCGGTCAGATTTTTCACGCTTGGGATCGTGTCGTTCTCCGTCATGGCTACCATTTTGGTACCGTTCGTCAACTCAACAAGCTTATAGAAAATCGAGGTAATCGCATCTTCATTCGGTACGCCGGACAAACCGTCATAACGGTTGTAGATCGTATTGTATTTATCATATCCGACGAGATCTACCTGATCATCGCCCGGATACCAGGCAGGAGAAGTGCTGTATACGTAGCTGTTGTAGGTCCAGATCAGATTATGCAAGCCATACGTCTCGGTCAGTTCGGTATACAGCAGATCCCATAGCTCTTTGTACACTTCTGCGCCTGCCGAAGCCCACCAGAACCATGCACCTTCCCCGTTCAGCCCGCCGTTGCCTTCTGCTTCATGATACGGACGGAAAAGCACCGGCACATCGTTATCTTGCAAAATCAGTAATTGTTCTGCCAGATCCTCGATGGTCATCATCACGTATTGATACTCTTTGGTACCGGGAATTACCGCATTGGCTGTATTAAAATTCGTTTCTGTTGGCTTGTAGGTCGCCTCTTTCCAATCCACAAAGTCCCCAAGCTCATACGTATTGAAATTACGAGGTACATTGATATGCCAGGAAGCGGTTGCAATACCTTCACGGTTATTCACCCAATCAATCATGCGATCAGTTGTACCGTCCTCCCAACCATACAACGGATTATAGTTCATCAGATCAAAGCCACGGATAGCCGGATACTTTCCAGTCAGATCATGAATCCACTCGAATTCAAGCTCCGAATCTCCGTCATTCCCTCCTCCGTAGATCTCTTGCTGACCAGAAATAATGTTGTTTCCGTATACCTCCGTTAAATAATTCATCAAAATTTGAGTTTCCGGTGTAGCTTCAGGATCAGTGAGAACTGGCTGCACATTCAGGGGATCCAGATCAGCATGATCCACTGTAAAAGTATCAAAATACGCGAAGCCCCAGCCAGCCTTCAGCTCAATCGTGTTGGCACCCTGATTCAGCTTGTGAAACCCAAAATCGAAGTCTGACCATGTTGTCGTGTAAGGTAGCATGAACGCCCCTTTCGTAACACCATTTACGATTAAATTTTGTGACCTGCCATCTGCACTGAGCTCCTGCATATATCGTGTGGAGATCGCGTACATGCCGGTTTCCGGGACAGTCACTGTGAAGGTTAATGTGCCAGAGTTCTGCATCCAGACAAATCCGGCCCCTGAGAATCCGGGCTTGGGTTGCCCATAGATTGAAGTAACCACTTGAAGATCCGGGGTGAGCTGCGCATCTTCGCTTTCGATGGTGAACAATGGTGTGTCTGCATGAACGGGCGCTGTCATTAATCCAAGCAGTAGGACCAATGCCAGCATCATTGCGGTTGCCTTTTTGAGCAAATTTTTCATCAATTCCATCTTCCTTCCCAAGTGAAATATGATAATGAAATGTCAATGAACCCATTCATGATGGCGCTTTCATTTTAAACATAGCATGCACACCAATATTTGTAAATATATGGTGAATGAGAATGTTTGAAATTCTTTTGTACCAGTACTTTGAACATTATATCTCCTTTCTCTCTTCCGACTTGATAATTGACGAAAACGGTTCATAATCCAATCAATTTAGCGTATGAAACTTCATCTCACATTAGATGTGTACTTGAAAGAAAAACTGATAAACAACAAAAAAAAGCATTCCTATTCGGATGCTTTTTCACGTATGTTTCTTCAATTGTCCTTGCTTATATCTTCGGCCTAGATCCCGCCTCAACTTACGGTTTCCTCGGCAGACGTTTCTTTTACCACACAGCGTTCCCCTGCCTTGCGTACCGCCCGAATAATGCCACCGTAGCCGGTACAACGACACAGATTTCCACATAATCCTGTTTCAATCTGTTCTTGAGAAGGCTCAGGATGTGCATCCAGTAATGCCTTGGTTGAGATCACCATGCCTGGAGTACAGTAGCCGCACTGAAAACCACCTTCCTCTACAAAAGCCTGTTGAATTGGATGCAGAGTGCCTTTCTCCTCGCCGTGCAGACCTTCAATCGTCATAATGTCACTTCCTTCACATTGATAAGCCATGACAAGACAGGAATTCACGGGTTCTCCATCCATCAGAACCATACATGCGCCGCAGCGACCAACTTCGCAGGAAACTTTGGTACCCGTTAGTTGCAAATGAGTCCGAAGCACATCGACAAGTCGGGTCGTTTGCGCGATCTCCAGATGTTTCTGTTCGCCATTCACAACGGCTGTCCAGTGATTCTCAAGTGGTTTACTCATGATGGACTCACTCCTTCCTGCAAAGGTACATTTAAAGGTCTGACCAGTTGTTCCCTCGGTACAGGAAGACGGTTAACCCATACGCTTGTCGCCTGGTGAATTGCAGCTGTTATGGCCGGCGCAAGCGCAACGGAGCCTATCTCACCGATCCCCCTAGGACCAAACGCATCACCTTCGGGTAAGTCTTCAATAGCCTCAACCTCCAGATTGGTATGAATATCCTGAATGGTTGGGATCAGATACGTGTCGAGGTTGGTGGTTACATAACGGCTGTCCTGCATGACCGCATCCTCGGTCAACGTGAATCCAAGGGCCATGACACTGCCACCTTCAATCTGTCCGATATAACCCATCGGGTTGATAACCGGGCCTGCCGCTACAACATGGCGCGTATCAAGAAGCTTGGTTTCTCCGGTCAAAGTATTTACTTCCACCTCTGCCGCAACCGCCGCATACGTATACAAATAATGCCCGCCTACCACGTTGTCTGGCGTAGTTGGGTAATCAAACTTTGTATCAAAAATCCATTCATCGGCTTCGCCCTGCGTCGCGAGTTCGGCATACGAGATCACTAAGCCTGATGAAACTCCCTGTTTCGCCAGGTATTGAGATGCACCTAAATAACTACTTTCAGCAGTTTGATCACTTTCAGTCCCTCCAGCAACGATATCAGCCACTTTAGTTCTTTCAGCCTTCTCTAGTTTTCCTGCTTCTTCAGACGTTTGATTTACGCCTTCCAGCGCCAATGCTACTTTCTTCTCGCTCTTTCCTGTTCTTTGCACATCTGTTTCTACTTCTGAACTTTCGGCAGGAAGCTGGCCTTTGCGCCATATACCACCAGGTCCTGTTAACAGTTCATCTGCCGGAACGCCTGACATTTCAGACGCGACAGCGAGAACACGGGAACGAAATGGAGTCTGCAAGCGTTGAAGAGCCATCCATGCCATCGTTGTTGAACGTGAAGCTGTACTTGATCCGCTGTGGGGCACACGATCCGTATCGCCGATGATAATACTGAGATCCGATGTACTGCATTGGAACAGATCACATAACATAATTTCCAGCGTTGCAATGAGCCCCTGACCAAATTCCTCGTAGCTGAACGCCACCTCAATCTTGCCTTCGTTGTTCAGGGACAGGCGGCCTCCCGCAGGATCTGGAATGCCATAACCCAGCCCTGCACCATGCATGGCGATGGCTGCTCCGACTCCGCGTTTGATCCACGGCGGCAGAGCAGGATCTGCCGGGGGACTCTGATGTTTTTGCCACAGTTCGGAGCGATCCAATGCCTCCCACACTTGGGACAGTCCATCCGTAACCAGAATGCGTTGATTCAGTGGTCCAGGATCATTCTTTTCCCTCATATTACGTCTGCGGAACTCCCAAGGGTCCATGTTCATGATTGCTGCAAGTCGATCCATCTGGCCTTCCATGGCAAAAATCGCCTGATTCCCGCCAAATCCGCGAAACTCACCTGACAGCCCGTTATTCGTATATACAGATACGCCTTCCACATCCACATTTGGAATAGCGTACGGTCCAAGGCAATGCTCGGTACAGAAGTTCAGTACGGGTGCACCAAGTGTGGCGTACGCTCCGGTATCTGCTGTTATACGGACACGATGCGCTTGGATGATGCCTTCTCGACTCATGCCGGTCTGCATTTCAATCTTCATTGGGTGACGTTTCAGTCCTGCACGCACGGATTCTTTACGAGAATTATGCATTTTCACAGGACGTCCGCATCTCAAGGCCAGTAGTGCACCATAGGGCTGTACGTTTAGTTCATCTTTTCCGCCAAACGAACCACCAATCGGTGAAGACACCACCCGGATATCTTCTTCAGAGCAACCAATAATGCGCGCAAGTTGCATCCGGTCTTTATAACCGTGTTGCGTTGCCGCGTATACATTCAGCCTTCCCTCTTCATCCGGGACAAACAGGCCACCTTCTGTCTCCATGTACGCATGCATCTGACGAGGCGTATAATACGTCTCTGTCACGATATGATCACACGTGGCAAAGGCTTGCTCAGCATCTCCGCGTTTAATCTCCGTCCGATGCAGCACATTACCTGGACCATGCTCATGCAGCTCTGGTGCGCCGGGAGCCAATGCAGCGTCTGTACTATTCAGCGGAGTGAGTTCCTCATACTCTACGCGAATCGCGTCCAGCGCAAGTGCCGCACGTTCCGGAGAATCCGCAGCAACTGCTGCAATGGCGTCACCAACATAACGCACAATATCCTCGCAGAACACGGGCTGATCCGGGGTCGCAATACCAAAACGATTCAGACCAGGCACATCTTTGAAGGTCAGAACTGCATAGACACCTTCCAACGCCTCAGCTTCCGAAGTATCTATAGACAATATGCGAGCATAAGGATATTCGCTTCGCAATACTCTGCCATGGATCATGTCAGGTAACGTCATATCCGTCAGATATTGAAGCTGCCCTGTTACTTTGGGTGCTCCATCTGGCCGCAGGTGCCAGCGTTTCCCGCTCTGTTTCCGATTCAGCAGCATGATGCCTCTCCCCCTTTGCTTGATCCCATCAATCTATTCGTGAAGTGCCTCCCATAGCCCGGCGCCAAGCATGTTGGCTGCGGTCTGCTTGCGATAATGTTCCGTTGCAAATGCATCACCATAAGTCGTAAATTCGCTTGCCACAGCAGCTGCAAGAGTTGCCGCTTGCATGACAGAAGCTTCGCTACCAAAAAGCCGTTGTTCCGACTCCAGAAGTCGCATCGCCATGCCTGAGCCTCCACCAGCCGCAATCGCAATCTTGGTCCAGCGGTTATCCAAATCAATCTCACCGTATAACGCAACCGTCACCAGCGAAGCACTGAACGTCTCCCGTCGACCCAGCTTGCGGTAAAAGGAAACTTCTCGTGCAGCAGGTCTGTGCTCACTGTTCACATCGAACATAGATGACGGTCTCATCGGGATTTGAATCGAGATTAATACATCACCTGGATTACGGCTGCCATCCCGTCCACCCTGAAGCCAGGAAGACACACTACGGATCTCAATGCCGCTGTCTGTCAACCAGTGCAGCTCCGCATCATATACAAGCAAAGCAGGCAGCGTATCCCCTACTCCGGACACAATGTTCCCGCCAATGGTTGCCACATTTCGAATGGAAGGAGCAGCAATTGCATTCACCGCTTCTTGCAGGATCGGCAGTTGATGCAGCAACGCTTGTGCAGCACATTCCTTTAATCGGGTCATCGCGCCAATGACCATCTCATCTCCACGAATAGATATACCGCTCATTCCTGGAATACGAGCCAGACTAATCATGTGTTCAGGCACTGGAACCAAGCCACCCTCCCACTGGGTTCGTAGCAATGTTCCACCTGCCGAGAAACAACATATCCCCTTGAGTCTACTTCTCAACGTTTGCAGTTCTTGCAGGTTCTCAGGTTGCCATACCGATGGCATGGCTCCAGAACCGTATGCCGGTGTTACCATCGCTGCATCCCCTTTCTCTCTCTTCCTTGGGCAGGAAATTCAATCGTCTGATCCAAATAATTCTTCAAATCATATGAGAGTTCAGCAGCAACGTCAATTACCTTTACATCGTTTTGGATAAATGTATAAAACCTGCGTTCTATTTGTGCTTGATGCATCATGATCTATCGAAAGCTAACATTGGCTCTCTTTCACCATACTTGAAAAGAAGACAAATAGGCCAACCAGACTGCCTGGCTGACCTGATCATGTAATTAAATTATACATAGTTAATAATCTTCTCCTGTTATTTAGTCTGTCTGCTGTGATTCATATACATGACTCAGAATGCGTTCCAATTCCGGTTCTGTATCTGCATCCCAGAAACTAGTCTCAGACAGTGGCACATGTACACCTGAATAGTTAGCGCTGCGCATAATCTTACGTGCCCCCTCATCTCCATGCAAGGACAACAGAGGACCGAACATATGGGAGCGAAAAGCAACGGGCGGCTTGCCTCCCTCACCGTCGGTAGCTGTGACATAGTCACATAACTTATGGGTAGCCAGTTCTGTAGTCACCCGATTAATATCCTGCGTTTTTAATAAAGGCTGATCCCCCAGAAGCATGAGGATGCCCTCCGGTTTGTACTGCATGGCCGACAATACGCCAGAATGAAGAGAATTGGCCATGCCGCAGGCATAGTCAGCACAGACCACAATTCGAAGTCTCGCTGTGGGATGGTAGGCATACGTAGCAGAATCAAACCATTTTACAGGTAGCCATGCCAGCGAATCTTCCGGTTTGACCACACAGACCACTTGATCCAACTCCGAATTCAACGCAGCTTCCAATGACCATGCAGCCAGTGACCTTCCGTCAGGCATGACAACCGAGAGTTTATCCCGACCAAGGCGACGACTCTTACCTGCTGCCAGAACTATGCCCGTCATTCGCATGTGCAACGCTCCCCCTCTGCACCTCAGAACTCAAGGAAGAAACCTTATGTTTACATGCGATCAATTCCGCTGCAATGCTGATGGCGATCTGTTCGGGACCGTCTGCTCCGATGCTCAAACCAACGGGAGAATGCACATATTTCAACGGTGGTAAGCCATCCAGCAGACGGGCTGTTCGTGTTTTGGAACCCATGATGCCAAGATACGCGTACTCACAGTCCACTACCATCTCCAACAGTTCACGTTCGCGGGGAAAATTGTGACTCATTAAAATCAAATAATCTCCGTTGTTTACGTTTAACAGAGGCATAATCTCACGTGGGAAACCAAGTACAAGTTCAGCTTCAGGGAACCTTTCCGAGGTGCATAAGGACTCTCGCCAATCGGCTACAACTACTCGGAATCCTGCGGATTGGGCGAGTCTGGCAACAGGAATAACATCATTCCCGGCTCCGATGATAATCAGGCGAGGTTTAGGCGTGTACAGCGAAGTAAGTTGCTGCGGGAGGTCCCAGGGATTCGTTGAAACCGCGTTGTTTGTCGCTATTTCAGCATCAGACTCAGAGATATGTTGTGAATCACCGGATAGATGGGAAGAGTGAGATTCGTTTGACAAAACAGGTACCACTTCAGGCACAAGCGTAAGGCGAGGTATGTCGGGAGAATATTGTTTTGATGCCATATATTCATGCTTGATATTACCACTGCTGTGTTGTACATCAACCTGCAATGAAGCTGGATTATTGTTCGTCACGCGATCATGAGGTGGGACGAGCGAAGGACGCAAGATTGGCTGGCGCCGAGTACCCGTTGGTTCAATCCGTTTCCAGCCATATTGAACCCTTGTGTAACCATCTTGGAACGTTCGGGTTAACGCTGTTGCAGCGCCGGATTGAAAACACTCTTGCATCTTCTGCAACGTATATCGGAGTTCACCACACACGGGTTCAAGCAACACAACAACGAGTCCGCCGCAGCCAATCGTCTCACCCCAGGACAGATCATCCTCGGGACGCATGTCGTATTCCGCGAATTCCATCTGCTTCGTATCCAGCACATGGCTCACCCGGGCCTGAAGATCACTCTCCAGACATCCCGGACTGATACTGCCAACCATTTTGCCATCCTCAGTCAACAGCATAGAGACTCCCTGCTTACGGTAAGCATGACCCTCTACCTTAATCGCTGTTGCGAGCACGCAGCGCGTTTCACGGGCTGCAATTGCACACAGATCATGCATTTCCATAGCGGTCTCCATCCTTTCTGGAATTGCATAAACTTCCTTCGATCAGATACGTTTCATCAATCTCGAAATACTCTTATCCGACTCACGCAGCACAATGCCACGATCAATCGTCTGGATCTTACGATTCTTGAGGACAATGCTGCCATCGATAATAACGGTGTCCACACAACTTCGTGTTGCAGAATAGACCACACGGGAATAGACATCCGTCTCATAGGAAGGGTACGTGTGGAAATCATCCAGATCCAGCAGCAACATATCTGCCTTTTTGCCCACTTCGAGACTGCCAATTTCCTTCGACAAGCCAAGCACCTCTGCACCGCCCATGGTAGCCATACGCAATACGGTCCGGGCATCCATCACCGTTGGACCATGAGGAATCTTCTGCATTAGGGCCGTGAGGCGCATCTCCTGAAACATATCCAGATTGTTGTTGCATGCGGCGCCATCTGCCCCGATTCCAACCGCGATCTGTCGATTCAGCAGATCAGGAATATCCGCTACCCCGGAGGAAAGCTTCATATTTGATCCTGGACAGTGAGTGACTTTGACACCGCGCTTGCGGATGATCTCCTTCTCTTCCTCACTCAGCCATACACAATGAGCAAGCACCAGTCTAGGGGTTGCCAGACCGATATGATCGAGGTATACGATGTTACGCATCCCGCGTTCGTGTTCTACCAGTTCGATCTCTCCGCGATTCTCGGAGGCATGGGTGTGGACTTTGACATGATATTTATTCGACAGGTCGCGCACCTCTACCAGCAATTCTTCGGTACACGATACAACGAAGCGTGGACAGAAAGCATATTGAATGCGACCTCCGCCAAACCCGTTCCATTTCTCCAGCAGATCCACACTCTGTTGCAGCGAAGTTGCTGTATCCTCACGTAGGGGTTCCGGAACCTCGTCCCCATGATCCATCATCACTTTGCCAGAGATGACCCGGATGCCGCTCTGTGCCATCGCCTGAAACGCCGAGTCCGTGTGATGTACCGTCTCCATATCCAAAATGGTCGTGGTTCCGCTGGAGATCAATTCGCCCAAACCGAGCATTGCCGAATAATACACGGACTCCTCATCATGTGCTGCTTCCAGCGGCCAGATGCGTTGACGGAGCCAATCCATCAGTTCCAGATCATCCGCACGTCCACGGAACAAGGTCTGACATAGATGAATATGCGTCTGGATAAAGCCTGGTAACAGTACTTTGCCGCGAGCATCAATGACTTGGTCAGCTTGCACGTCGATGTGCGCTGCGATCTCCTTGATTTTGTTATCCTCGATCAACAGATCTCCGATGAACACTTCCTCTTCTGCATTCATCGTCACAAGCTGTGCGCCTTTCAGCAGGATCGTTCCCATGCCAATCTCCCCTATCTGTGTCTGTCTATATAGTACAACTCATACATATTTACACTTTCACTCCAATGACAGATTAACCTTCCGCTCACTGTCTGTTACCATCCAATAGCCATACCATCGCCCCTAGGGTCTGCCGCGCCGCTAATCATGCCGTCCTCACGAATGACAATGCCTTGCGACTGTCCCATAATTCCGTCCCACGGCGCTCTGGCTTCAACGTTATGTCCCCACTGGGCAAGGGTTGCACATACGTCATCATGATATCGGTTCTCCACACGCATCGTATCGCCTTCTTCGCCCCAGGTACGTCCGTACACCCAACGCGGCAGGCTGATCGCTTCCTGAATGTTGAGCCCGTAATCAATCACTCCGGTAAGCACCGATAATTGTGTCTGCGGCTGCCCTTCTCCTCCCTGTGTACCCACGAGCATATATGGTTTTCCATCTCGTGTAACAAGGCCCGGCATGAGGGTATGGAATGAGCGTTTGTTCGGTTCCAGTACGTTGGCATCTCTCGGATCTAGGGAGAAAAACGACCCCCGGTTCTGCATGATAACCCCCGTATCCCCTGGAACATAGGCTGCACCGAAGTCAAAATACAGGCTTTGGATGAATGAAACGGCATTGCCTTCGCTATCAACCACCGCTGCATATGCCGTGTCCTGACCTATCGTTTTGGACAAAAAAGGCTGTGCCACAGGTGGAGCAGACTGAATCTCATTCCACAAATGGTCTCCGTAACTCTTGGACAACAGAAGATCAAGCGGAATGTCCCTGAAATCCGGGTCCGTCAGATAACGGTCACGATCACGAAACGCCTTTTTCACCACTTCCGCCATCAGATGATAGAATTCCGGTGAGGTACGTGCTACAGAGGACAGATCCGTATGCTCCAGCATATTTAACATCATCAGCATCGAGAATCCCTGCGAGTTGGGCGGCATCTGATGAACTTCATAGCCACGATACCCCGTACTGACCGGTTTCACCCACTCGCCCCGATGGCCTGCAAAGTCTGCTGGGGCAAGCATGCCCCCATCCTCACGAATAGCTGAAGTCAGACGATCCGCGAGTTCTCCTGTATAAAAAGTATCTCGCCCTTCCGTCTGAATCAGACGAATGGAGGCAGCAAGATCAGGCTGGATCAGCAGTTCACCTTCCTGCAAAAGTGTACCCAAAGGCGCAAATACCGCTCGCAGCGGTGTATGGCCCATAATGAAATCTTCATCCCTTTCCATCCACAGGCGGAGATTCCGGGATACAGGGCATCCTTTTTCCGCATACTGTGCGGCAGGTTCAAGCAACTGCTCCCACGGTAACTTACCGTACCGGGACCAGACTTCCCACCAGGCATCCACCATTCCCGGAACCGTGATGGCACTAAGCACACCGCGCTGAGGGATGGCATTCATGCCCATCGCTTTGAACGTATCCGCATGAATGCCTGCGGCTGAGCGGCCACTTCCGTTATAAGCGGTAATCTCACCGCTCGTTCCATCATGAATCAGGAAGAAGGCGTCCCCTCCAAGTCCGGTCATATGCGGATATACCACACCCAGAGCTGCACTGACCGCAACAGCAGCATCATAAGCATTACCGCCCTGCTGGAGGATAGAACTTCCAACTGCACTCGCTAGATAATGAGGAGAGGTGACCATAACCTCTCTGGAGATTGGCATCTGGTTTAACATAAGGCACCCTCCTTCCCTGCATACACATCCAATGCGGCCTGCACCGCTTCACCGGCAGGTAATATGTGACGATGACGTAATAGAACAGCTTCCAGCGCTCCGAGCACATGAAGTACGTTTTTGCGTTGGCAGCTGAATCCCATTGTACCAATCCGCCAGATCTGTCCTTTCAACGGTCCAAATGAACTGGCTATCTCAATGCTGAAATCGTTCAGCAACATGCTGCGCACCGATTCACCATCAATCCCCTCCGGAATCGTGATACAGGTGACTACCGGAAGTTTACTGGACATATCCCCATACAACTGTAGTCCCATTCCCTGAATTCCAGCGACCAACGCACGTTCATTCACCAGATGTCTCTGGAACCTTGCCTCCAATCCTTCTTGCAGCAGAATACGCAAACCTTCGTGAAGACCGTAGAGCATGGAGGTAGCTTCTGTATGGTGGTTCAACCGTGCTGAACTCCAGTAATCCTGCAATTGGCTCAGGTCAAAATAATTGCTGGCAATCGTGCGGCCTTCTGCCCTCGCACTGGTTGCATCTCGCAGTCCGCGTTCAACTGTTTTGCGGCTCATCAGTTTCTGCTCCACTCGACTGTTGTATGTGAGAGGTGCCATCCCTGAAGGAACAGACAGGCATTTCTGCGTACCACCCATTACCGCATCCAGATGCCACGCATCCGTCTCCACCGGAGTCCCACCAATGGTAGCCACAGCATCCACAACGAGTAAAATATCAAGATCACGACAGGCTTTGCCAATCTCGGCAAGGGGCTGCATCTGTCCGGTAGAAGTCTCACCGTGAACCATCGCAACCAGACTTGGTTTATGGGTATGGATCGCCTTGATCACCTCTTCCGGATCAAATACCGTTCCCCATTCCGTTTCGAAAAAGACAACCTCGGCACCACAGCGTTCCGAGATTTCAACAAGTAGATGTCCGAACCGTCCGTAGATCGGGACGAGAACTTTGTCACCAGGCTGAATTAGACTGACCAACACAGCTTCAATGCCTGAACGGGATGTGCCATCTACTGGATAACACCACTCGTTATCTGTCATATATAGCTCACGTAGCATCGCCATCGTCTCATTCATCAAAGATGTGAACTCTGGGTCAAACTGCCCCAGGATCGGAAAGGATAATGCTCTTAGCACACGCGGATCAACCTCAACGGGTCCCGGGGTCATAATGGTCCGCAAGGACGGAGATAACTCTTTATAGTTGGACATCTGCATTCAACTCCCGTAACCGTATTTATAGAGTAGCCGGACCAGAACCTGAAAACCGTGCATCAGGTCTGCTTCAGCTGTATATTCAAGTGGATTATGACTAATACCGTCCTGACTCGGCACAAAGATCATGGCCGTCGGACAAGCCGGCTGAAAAATCTGCGAATCATGTCCCGCGCCGCTTGGCATTAACCAGTAGGACAACTGCTCCTGCTCACAGGTATCCTGAATGTCTGAGATCATCTGTGCGTTCATGGGAATAGGTGTGACGGATAGATGCTCTTCCCAGTCCAGTACAAGCTGCTGCTCGGCTGCGATACGACTAAATGCCTGGAGCATATCCTGCCAGCAGCGATCAATACTCTCCTGCCGGATATGACGGATATCGAGTGAAAACACCGCCCGTGCTGCAACTACATTCCCAACACCCGGATCGGCCGTGATTCGCCCAACCGTGGCTACAAGCGGTTCTCCTGCATCCAATGCGACACTCCTTACCACAGTAATCATCTCGGCTGCTCCGGCAAGTGCGTCTTTGCGCCAGGACATCGGCGTCGTTCCTGCGTGATTCGCTTCCCCGCTTACGGTAATACTGAACCGCTTCTGACCTACGATATCGGATACAACTCCAATCGAATGTCCAAGACGTTCCAGAACCTGACCTTGCTCAATGTGAAGCTCAATAAAGGCACCGTAATTTTTCGCGGCAGGTCTATATGCACTATCGGGTCCAAAACCCGCATCCCGGATCGCTTGTGTAAAGGTAACGCCGTCTTGATCCTTCAAATGTTCTACGTCTTCCAGAGCCGTTATGCCTGTTATACTGCGTGAACCCCAATACGCAAAAGGGAATCGACTTCCTTCTTCTTCGCATAACGATACCACTTGAAGTGTGCGCTTCGGTGCTCCGAAATGCTTCTGCAAATACTCCAATGCCAGGACTCCCGCCACCACACCGTAAGCACCATCATATTTGCCGCCATAAACCACCGTATCAATATGTGATCCGGTCACAATCGGCAATTCTTCAGCACCAGTCGCTGATTCCTTACCCTCACTCTTGAGTGTGCCATACAGATTACCGGACTGGTCAAATTCGGGAGACAGCCCTTTCTCCTGCATTTTTGCTGCAAGGGCACCTTGTGCTTCACACCAAGCCGAGTCATACAACAGTCTTGTAACGCCGCCCTGTGCATCCGCGCCATATGTCGACAGCCAGTCAAGCATGGCTTGCAGCTCCACCTGTTCCACATCCGGCAAAGGAAGAGGTGCATTATTTGTACCGGATGACCGGTATACTCCAGACTCTGTCATGACGTCTCCTCCGTTCCCGCTTCGATAGGACTAGAAGAGTAAGCCGTAATGTGTTGCCCGAGAGGCACAGGAGATAATCCGGATTCCGAGTTGTAAACACGCTGCCCACGGCAAAATACGTCTGCAATCTGACAGTTAAATGTACGTCCCACATAAGGGCTCTGTTTATGCGTATAGAGCAGATCCTCTGTGTTCAGGCTTGTGCTTCTCTCCCAGTCAATCAGGACCAGATCTGCATCTTTGCCAATTGCAATCTCCCCTTTACTCTCCAGACCAAGCCTTCTGGCAGGCTGCAGGGAGAGCACTCTTCCGAGCAACGGGAGGTTGATATTACGCTGAAGATGTCCGTCCTCCAACATAATCAGCAGTGTGCTTTGCGCTCCGGATATACCGCCCCAGATTTCAAAAAAGTTATCGGATTGTTTCATGGATGGCGGACATGGAGAATGGTCTGAGGCAATAACATCAATTAATCCTGACGTCAGTGCATCCCATAATTGCTCCTGTTCGGAAGAGCTGCGAAGCGGTGGAGCACATTTTGCTACAGCACCCAATCGGACCACATCCTGATCGATCAGCGTCAGATAATGAGGGCATGTCTCCGAAGTCACATCCTGCCCACGCCGTTTTGCTTCTGCAATTAGATCCAGGGCTTCCCGGGTACTAATATGCACAAAATGCAGCGCACACCCGGTCTGTTCACCGTATCTCAATGCCCGCGCAACCGCGACGACTTCGGCTTCCACAGGACGGGACTGGACATAGTCCATCGGTCCAGTCCTTCCCTCTGCAATGCTTTTCACGCCGAGTTCGGCAACCATGCCTTCGTCCTCTGCATGAAGTGCCAGCACACGGTTTAATTTGGCAAGTTCATGCATCCCGTCCAATAGCGTATGGTCATCGGCTCTGGCAAAAATATCTTCCCCATCTCCACCTGGCTCGGACATAAATGCCTTGAATCCGGCAGCACCCAACCCTGCCAGTGGAGCAAGTTCCTCACGATTGCCGGGAACCAAACCTCCCCAGAAGGCATAATCAACATAGGATTGGTCGGCAGCTGCTTTCTTTTTCATCTCCCATGCTTCCGGCCTTGTGGTTGGTGGTACACCGTTAAGCGGCATATCGACATAGGTCGTGATTCCCCCTGCGGCAAGAGCTGCCGAACCCGATCGAAATCCCTCCCAACTGGCGAGTCCGGGTTCATTGAAGTGTACATGAATGTCCACGACACCCGGCATCACTGTAAGCCCCTCAGCTTCTATGATGCAAGTTGCTTCACCAGCGGTCAGCCGCGTGGATAGTTCCGTTATTTTTTCACCAGTTATACCAATATCCAGTTGTTCTACCCGATCTCTCAGCACCACCCGGGCCCCCCGGATGATGGTATCAAATGTTGTCATGTGGATGACCCTCCTCCTGAATCAGAACCGGATGTGTGCATGTTCAGCTTCCCCGGTATGTACTGTAACCTCCTGGAGCAATCAATAATGGAATATGGTAATGGCTTGATGCATCTGATACGGCAAAACGAATCGGAACAATCGTCCATAATGCCTGGCCTAGCTCCTCCAACGAACGCTGTGCGTAATAACTCTCGACATGGAATTGAAGCTCATATATGGCTGGCTCCAACTTGCCTCCATCCAGCAGCGGTGCATCCAAACGTCCATCCGCATTGGTCACCGATTCAGCCACTTTTGTCTTGCTTTCCTGCTCCCCATCCCTCTTCAGGGTATACAGCTCGATCTGAACACCCGCAGCAGGCACACCTTTGGATGTATCCAGCACATGAGTTGTAATTCGTCCATCAGACAGCGCCATTAGACGTCACCTGCTTTCCTGGAGTCACGGCCGTCTGTTCCCAGATCATCCCTTGTCATCGAGAAACCCTGGAATCCATATGGCGGTCTCGGCTCGGTAAACACTTTGCCTTCTCCCTCTTTCACTTCCTCCAGCACTGTCTCCCATGTCCGATTGTTCGACTCAAATGAAACCTCACTCAGTTGCTCAAATCGACTTAACAACCTTCGTCCAATCTGGTAGATCAGATGTTGAATGGAAGCGGATCGACACTCATGAAATACCGCAGCAGCCAAATCTCTGACCTGTTCCGCCGCTACATACCGTCCACGCTGATCGTCCATGCCATCTCTCGGATCTTCATAACGCCAATTGATATTCAGGAAAATAAATAACGGTCGATCCCATGTCTCTGGAAGAGTGGTATATTCATCCTGCATGAATCCGGCAAATTCACTGCCTTTGACCTTGATCAGTCTCAGATCGGCTACACCACTGAAATGGTTGCTGAGTTCAATCGAGTCTCCTGATCGTTCTGCTTCCACGGCAGCTGTCGCCCGATCATTCTGCGAATAACGAAATACGAGCGCACTCGGTCGATAACTTCCTTCTAATCCAATGGGTATATCTTCAAACGGAATCTGGTCCGCTGTCATCTGAACCTTGCTCATCTGCGGATACGTCTCCAGGAAACGCCGACTTACCCGCGCAAGAAATCCTTCCACCGTCGCTCCTGTGTAATCCGCTGCATGTTTGAGAATGAAATTTTTCATCGAATCGGTTGCAACCACCAGCGAATTATCCCCTTCTGCAAAAGAAGGCAAGAATTCATCCCCCTGGACAGCCACCTTGATGTTCAATCCAAACAGAATATTGCTGCGTCCCATAAAAGGAGATTCCGGAATGGACTGTATACCCGTCAACGGTTTGGCGTAGGAACGGTACATCCACACATCCCCTTTGCCGTAATACATCGTCCGCTGCTGCACTACGGCTCGCTTGCTCACGAACTCATGTTCATGACCGATCTGTGCAAGCCACTGCTCCAAACGAATGCCCGCTATCTTGAATACTTCCTTCAATGCAGTCTCGAATTCTTCTTCCCTGCCTCGGCGATGACGTTGCCTCATGGATTCGAGGATGGAGCTTGCGGTATGGCCTTTTACGGCTAATATGAAAGGAAAGCCAAATTGGCTTGTATATGCTTTGTTTAATTGTTGAAGTTCGTTGTGTTGCTCTTGTGAGAGTGAATCAAGTCCTGCACCAACCTGCTCCTGAACGGAGTTGCTGCTCATGCTGATTCGCGCTCCAAGATCCGGGTGATTTCGAAGCAACTGCAACTTCACCTGTTCATCCGATGCCTGAACCACGTTTTTCATCACTTTCATCATCTGTTCAAATGAATCAAAAGGTCGTGAAAGCCCGGCACGCTCAGCCACCCATGGTGATTCCTCAAATAAGCCGCCAAACGCATGCACAAACTGTGTGATAGACCAGTTGTTAACAAGTTTAATTAAGTCGCTCATGTTAGAACCTCCGGTCTGTTGTGGATTATTGTTCTTCATTCTAAGTGCCGTTCAATGTCGCGACAATAATATTTACGCAATTTTGTAATATAACATAACATCAGAGTTGTGATTTGTTTGCTGTGCACGGGAAGATCAGCTTTTGTTGTCCTCAAACATGAATAAACCGCACTCCATCAAGGGAATGCGGTTCTTGGGGGTCTAACCCGGTAGCATTGTCATGCTGCACAATGTGTGGTCTAGAGTTGGGCATTGTGCGGTCTTGCAACTGCTTTGTCCCGCACGAACTTGCGGAAGGTGAATACCAGCTTTAATTTAAGCAGATCATTCGTTTTCTTAAAGTCCATTTGCAGCAAGCTGCCAACTTTCTCCATCCGATAAGTGACCGTGTTGCGATGCACAAACAGTTGCTTGGCAGCTTCATTGATCAGCCCATCATTCTCGATAAAGGACTCCAATGTATTCATCAGCACCTGATTGGGATCACCATCCCTGGCAAGTAGTGGTTCGAGTACTTTATTGCAGTAGTTCTCCATGATGTTATCCGGTACGTGTTGGAACACATAGGCAAATTCGAGCATTTCAAATTGCAACGCACGGTCTTTCATGCCGAACCGACGAGCCAGTTGTCGTGTATCCAGACACTCCTGGTATGCTTCACGGAGCGATTTGGGCTCATGTTTCATTTTGCTGATCCAGAAACGCGGAGCCGGTGCCCCTTTTGCTTCTTGCGCTGCCAGAACATCACCGAAACGGCTCAAGAGAAAACTTGACAGCTCTTCTCCATAATCTCGCCCTGTTGGACAGGTGTAGATGGACAGAATGCCATCCTCAATCTGAAAATGCTGTGAGGCCGTGAATTGCATCAGCGGATTGTATTGCAACTCACGATGAATCTGTTTAAGTAGCTTTCCCTCGGCAAACAGAGTCGGCTCAAGTGTAATCAATACGCACTGATAGGTTCCCTGGAACAGATGTACACCTTTGTTTTCACTCAAAGTGGTCAATTCCTGAACAGTCATTTTGTTATCCAGATACTGTGAAAGCAGTGTACGCATCTCATCTTGCACGGTCGGATTAATATGCTCGCGATAAGTCATATCCATATAAAATGCCAGCACATCGGCAGCCTGTTGAAACAGCTCTTCCTCTGCTCGAAGCGATAGGGCTGAATCCGTAAACACAAGCAACGACCCGTACTCTTCATCATTTTGCTTGATGGGTACGCGATGACAACTTCCCTGATTCCATTTCACCCGGTGCATGACAGATTTCCAAGGCCAGCCTTGGGTTACAGCATCCCCTGCAATGCCTTCACTACCATACAGCACATGCCCACGTGAACCAATGACGGCAAGCGGATAGTTCAGCACCGTGGCAAGTTCGGCAAACACATTCCGATGTGGCTGCTGTTGCAGCGCAAACTGCATTAATTTTTTCTGCTTTTGCACAACCTCATGCAACAAACGGTTGCTACGTTCATGTTCAGCCTTGAACAAGGCATTCATCTGGTCGGAGAAGGTGAATTGAAAGGGGAGCTCAAGCAGTGGCAAACGAAGTCGATCAGCTTCCTCGACAATACCTTGGGGAATGGACTGCCAGAAACGTCCCAGCTTGATGCCGAGTCCTGCGCAGCCGCGTTCATTCAAACGTCGCATCAAACGTAGTGCATCCGTCTCACTGTCTTTCATAATAAAAGCGGTGGTGAACAACATTTCTCCGGATTTGATCCAATCCGCGATATCAGGAGCGTCCATGACATTAACGGATTTCATCATCCGTGAAGTCCCTTCTCCACCCGCAACCAGTTTGGCCTCTGACAACGGGTACACCTGTAAAGCCTCTTTAACCGTAAGTTGCATGGACACTACCTCCCATATATATAACACAATGTTATGTCATTCTGGTTAACGAAACTAAATTTCGCATTGTTTTTCTAATTAAATCCATATTTATGCGTTCAACTTTTATTTGTTGTTAAGTATTATAACATCATTTTTCTGAATAAAGCTTACACGGCAAAAAAATAAAACCTATGACCTAATTACAGCGCACTTTCCTGTAATCGGCATAGGTTTTTAGATCAGATTTCCATGGTTTCGTGATTCATCCATAATTTCATACGGGATAATACATCTTTGATATTCAATGGCTTGCTGAGATAGTCCGAAGCACCTGCTGCAATACATTTCTCCCGATCCTCTTTCATGGCCTTGGCTGTCAGCGCAATAATCGGAAGCTGAGTCAGACCAAGTCGTTCACGGATCTGGCGAGTTGTCTCATAACCATCAAGTTCCGGCATCATAATATCCATCATGATGATATCAGGTTTGACTCCTCCACGCTCCAACAATTCCAGACACTCGTACCCGTTCTGCGCTGAAATGACATTCATACCGTATTGCTCAAGGGCGTTAGCCAGGGCATATACATTACGTATATCATCATCAACGACAAGTACTTGGCGTCCGCTGAGCAACGCTTCTTCCAGAGGTGTCAATAAAACATCCGATTGTCCGGAAGTGATTGAAGGAAGCTTATTGATCTCAGGTGTAGTGGTAGCCACCTCATTCAGGAACAACCGCGATGCATTCATAGTCTCAGGTTCATCTCTTCGCAGTGGCAGGAACAGCGTGAACACACTGCCATGTCCTTCACGACTTGTAGCCGAGATTGAACCCCCCAGCAAATTCGCAAGCGATTGAGAGATAGACAGGCCAAGTCCGGTTCCCCCGTATTTACGTGCTGTAGCTCCATCCGCCTGTTTGAAAGCATCGAAGATCTGCACGAGTTTGTTATCCGCAATTCCGATCCCTGTATCACTGATGGAAAAAGCAATCACGTCGGTCTCTTGATCTTTCAATTCAGGATGAGCCAGACTCATTTTGGAGATGGTTAAGGCAACTTCACCCTCACTGGTGAACTTGAATGCGTTCGAGAGCAGGTTTCGGAGAATCTGATGCAATCTCATCTCATCCGTCACGATCGTTTCCGGTAAAGGACTTTGGAGCTGAATTCGGAAATCTATTTTTTTCTGTTCCGCTGTTTTCAGGAAATACTGGTTCATAACTTCAGGAACACTGCCCAGATAGACATCATCGAAATCCACTTCCATCTGTCCAGCTTCCACCTTGGATAGATCCAGAATATCATTGATCAGATTCAGCAGGTCTTTTCCTGATTTGTGAATGACTGAAGCATAGTTCTGCTCTTCACTATTCAAGTGTTGATTTTTATTTTCAGACAATATCTCAGATAAAATCAACATGCTGTTGAGCGGTGTCCGCAGTTCATGGGACATGTTCGCCAAGAATTCGGATTTGTACCCCGAGCTCGTGCGTAACTGATCCGCCACAACCGAAAGTTCATTGGCTGATGTCTCTGCAACACTCTTCTGTACTTCCAGACGATCGTTCAGCATATGAAGCTCTTCGGTCTGCATTTGCAATTCCTCCGTCTGAGACAACATTTCTTCGGTCTGAGCCTGAAGTTTCTCTGATTGTGCCTGTAATTCTTCATTCAGAACTTGTGACTCATCATATAATTGCTGTAATTCCATGCGAGTGACGGTCGAGTGTAGGGAAACACTAAAAATATCCGTCAGTTCTTGCATCAGCTTCATGTCATTCTCTTGCAACGGCTTCATTGAAGCAAGCTCGATTACCGCAATCGTTCTGCCTTCGAAGAGGACCGGTACTACAGTAAGTGATGTGGCAGATGTATACCCAAGACCCGAAGAGATTCGGATATAGTTCTGGGGCAGATCATTCATACGTAGAACTCGCTTCTCCACAGCACTTTGACCTACAAGCCCCTCACCTGGAGCAAGCGACACTTTACCGAGCGAACGTTCTTTCTCTCCATCCCCAGCATATGCAGCCACACGCAGCAGTCGATTGTCTTTCCAGTAATATAAGACGCTATAGGGAACTTCAAACAACATGGCAAGCTCGTTCAGGAACAAGCGGGACAATCCTTCCAGATTGGTCGGGTTCTGTAAGAGTGTGGCAATGCCTGTAATCTGGTCCTTGACCCGATTCTGTTCCTGTACTTCATCCAGTAATTTGTTGGTTTCGTGGCCCAGGTCTCCCACTTCATCATGTGTCCGCACCTGAATTCGTTGCTTCAGGTTTCCACCTTTGGAGATATCACTGATGGTCTGCATAACATCTCGCAACGTTTTGACGATATTTCCGGATATCACAATCGCGGCTGCAATGGATAATGCTGCAATAATACCCCACAGCGTGTACATAATCGTCAGCAGTGTGGAGCTACGTCTGGCAAGTTCAGTAACCCTCGCCTCGGTCAGAGCGATCTCTGTATTACGGAAGGTTGTAAGTTGAGAGCGCAGCAGATCAATTTCAGTTTTACCCGGATCAGATTGAAAGAATGCAACAACTTTCGCTTGATCCCCTTGCTTTTTCAAGTCCACCGACGGCTCCCCGGCAATCTCAATCCAGCGTGTAATATGCGCTTTAATGCTTTGCAGACTCTGCTGCTGTGAAGGATTATCACTAATGAGAGCATTCAACTGATCATAGTTGGAACTCCACTGGGATAGGCCTTGGGAATAAGGCTCCAAGTAACTTTCATTGCCTGTAATCATGAATCCACGCTGTCCTGTCTCCATGTTCAAGACATTTTTTTCAATCGCGTTGGTCAGATTATGCACTTCCAGATCATGATGGGAGATAAAATCATTTTCCTTCTGTAACACATTAATTTGGGCCGTAAGCACTAACAGAACAGCTCCAAACAAAAGCACAACCACAAGATAGCCCAATAAAATTTTGGAGCGTATCGTAAATCTTCTCGTTTTTGACAACGCGGAAACCTCCAAATATATACGAATCCCATAATTAAATTAAAACTGGTGCATATGTAGTTTATATGTATACGTATAGTCTGACAAGCTTTAAGTTCATCGGTAATCATAAGAAAAACGACCTGCTTGTGCAGGTCGTCCTCTTCAGTGATCTATATTGCTCATTTTGGCTGATTTTAGGCCTTTGGAGCGATCATTTTAGCCGGATCGACATATTGATCAAATTGCTCTTCGGTAAGCAGGCCCGTTTGTAACGTCGCCTGTTTCAAGGACAAACCTTCTTTATGCGCAAGTTTCGCGATTTTGGCTGCATTCTCATAACCAATATGCGGGTTAAGCGCTGTAACCAGCATAAGCGAATTGTTCAGATTATGTTCAATCTGATCCAAATTAGGCTCGATGCCCACGGCACACTTGTCATTAAACGCAATAATGGAGTCCGCCAGGAGTTGCACCGATTGCAAGAAGTTATAGATGATAACCGGTTTGAATACATTCAGTTCAAAATTACCCTGACTTGCCGCGAAACCAATCGCTGCATCATTACCCATGACCTGCGTAACCACCATAGTGATAGCCTCGCTCTGAGTTGGGTTGACTTTACCCGGCATAATGGAGCTGCCTGGCTCATTCTCAGGAATACGGATTTCGCCCAATCCACTACGAGGGCCACTGGCCAACCAGCGGACATCATTGGCAATTTTCATCAAATCAGCTGCAAGCGCTTTAACGGCACCGTGCGCATACACAACTTCATCATGACTTGTAAGTGCGTGGAATTTGTTTGGTGCAGATACAAAATCTTTCCCCGTATGTTTGCCAATCTCCTTGGCAGTGAAGTCCCCAAAGTCCGGATGCGCATTAATGCCCGTTCCGACAGCTGTACCGCCAATTGCAAGCTCCTTCAGATACTGTACACTTTCACGGATCATACGCTCACTCTTGCCCAGCATGGCTTCCCAACCACTGATCTCCTGACCAAGCGTAATTGGTGTTGCATCCTGGAGGTGAGTACGTCCAATCTTGATAATATCCTTGAATGCCTCCGACTTGTCTGCAAAAGTGGCTTTTAATACCGCAATGGCCGGCAAGAGTTGATCCTCAACAGCCAGAACACCTGCAACATGCAGAGCCGTCGGGAATGTATCGTTGGAGCTCTGGGACATATTCACATCATCATTTGGATGCAGACGCTCTTCCTTGCCCTTTTGCTCCAGCAGTTGGTTCCCCAGATTGGCAATCACTTCGTTCACGTTCATATTGGATTGTGTTCCGCTCCCCGTCTGCCATACTACCAGTGGGAAATGGTCATCAATTCGGCCTGCAATAATCTCGTCTGCTGCATAAGCAATAGCATCGGATTTAGCCGCAGATAATTTACCTAATTTATGGTTACTGGCCGCAGCACTTTTTTTCAAAATGGCAAGGGCACGGATAACTTCCATCGGCATATGTTCATTGCCAATCGGGAAGTTCTCCTTGCTGCGCTGCGTCTGAGCTCCCCACAGCCTGTCGGCTGGTACTTTCATTTCGCCTAACGTATCTCTCTCAATGCGGTATTCCACTTGCTTGTCCTCCTCCAAAAAGATGGTTTGGGTCTCTACAAAGCTTGTGTATCTCGTCATATTATACATGATTTGCGAGCAGGTTTTCACCTTTTCGACAAAATTGTAAGCGTATCGCAAAATGAGCGTGAATTATTTTTGTGACGCAATTGGATACAATCGGCTGCTCTGTTCGAATAGTTCACCTGGTTCCAAACCGATCAATCCGATTTCTTCTGCAGGTATGCCTTCAACATTAGGAGCGTTAACCAGGTTCATCTGTGGTTCAGGACAGAAGAATTCGCCACCCATGTTATTGTTCCAGATCATCCAGTGCTTGTAGGAGGTACCCACATCGTATACCAGTTTGTCTCCAGTACGGTGATCCGTAAGTTCCATATAGTTACGTCCATTCTGCGGCTCCGCAGTGTAATGATTATCCATGGCAGCAAAGAACGGACTAACCCCGTCTTTCTTCAATTGTTCTTCCTCAGTTGTAAGCGGTTGAAATTGTCCTGTTGGCAGGGAACGCTCATTCAATTCACGACGTTGTCCAATCGTAACTTTGGCCGTGTAATCCGAGGCTTGACTATCCGGTGCAAAAGGTACAGCAATCGCCGTGTGGAATGCAAACAAATTCGGCATATATTCAGTCCCGTTGTTGCGGACGATCAATTGTTGCTGAAGTCCTTGGCTGCTCAAAGAGTAACGAAGCGTCACCGTAAACGTAAACGGCAGGTACTGATGGAATGTATGCCCTTCTTTCACATCCTGGCTAAGCAACACATAACTCTCCAGCTGATCCGAACCGTATCCCTCAACCTTCCACTCGGCATCATGCAAAAATCCATGCAAATGGTTACCTGTGGCCGGTTCGTTCACAGGCAATTGATAGACTTTACCATTCCAGGGGAAGCGTCCATCCTCATAACGGTTCGGTGGAGAAAGAATCGGAATTCCATAGACCGCAGGTGCAGCCATAAACTCATCCATCTGGTCCTGATTCGGTTCTCTCAAGTAACGAAAACCCTTTTCTGTATCACGGAAAGCAACGAGGTTGGCACCCACACTTGGAATAACTGCCGCTTCAAACTGATTAAAACGAAGCCAAACGGCCGGAATCCCTCCAAATTGTTCTTCAAATGCTGCATTTTGCTGTGTCATCGTTATATGTACCTCCTGCATACTAAGGTTATATTATACGGCTCGACTATATCATGCCCGAGCGCAAAATACCAATCTATGATAGAGAACAAATTCATGATAGAAAGACAAAAAAGACAGGAAAAAGACAGCTGCAATACGTTACGGCTGTCTCTGCTGTCTTTCATATGATGGTTCAATTAATCCACATATTTGCCGTGATCCGGCACAGTGCTCTCTTCAAAGTCCAGATCAAGCCGCTTCAAGGATTCACTCAGCATATCTCCGCTCAAGGCATGCCCATGCCCGGTAATCGCAAGTTTCGGCTCCAGATGCCTTATATGCTGTACAGATTGATGAGCAGCCTGCCAATCGGTTGTAAAATAGGAAGGCGGGCCATGCAACTGTTTGTCCTGAAGCAACACACTCCACAGCGATTCCTGCTTCACTGTGATGATTGCATCTCCCGCAATTAACAAACGGTCCGCTTCCCGAAACAGCGACACATGTCCAGGCGTATGACCTGGCGTGTGCACCCATTCCCATCCTGATAGACCTGGAACGGAATGATCTTTGGGTAGACTGAATATCCGATCATCCAGATTGATTGCCTCATTGGGATAAGCGAATGACAACCTGGACATTAAACCTCCACCTACAGAAGGGTCCGCTGGCGGGTAATCTTTTAATCCCGTTAAATAGGGAATTTCAAGCGGATGAGCATACACTGGCACACCCCAGAATTGTTCCAGCTCAATAACGGTTCCTACATGGTCGAAGTGACCATGCGTCAATATGATCGCAGACGGCGGACCTTGAAATCGTTCTGTTGCAACCTGAACAATATGATCTGTGAACCTCGCCATTCCGGTGTCCACGAGGACCCAGTTCCTGCTTCTTGGCTCTCCGATGAACACGACATTAACGAATAGTGTACGTAGACTGAGAATATCGGGCGCGACTTCTTCAAGTCCCGTCAACCCTTCTGTAATCAGATTGTCAGATGCCATTCACGGTTACCTCCCATTAGGCGGATTGTCTCTCTGGTTCCATTCATCTCGTAGACTTCCCTTTTCTGGATCATCTATTCAACATTTCCAATAAAATAGACGGTATACACCCTGTTTTGGGCATACACCGTCTAGTATAGTCATCGACACAACACAATAGAACAAGAACATCTCAGCCAGTTAAGCTGGAAATGCCTCCAAAGCAGCATCGAGCAATTGATTATACAGATCGTCATCATTCTCAAGCAACTCGTCCATACGCAGTAACTCTTCTTCATCACCGGATTGCTCCGTGAAATGCAAGCTATAGTCCCAATCTTTTCCGTTCTTGCTCATGAAGGTAATCTCATATACTGACTTTTCGCCTTCTGTGCGGTAAACGGTATTTCCCACGTATCCTTTTTCACCTTCACGGCGCATTTCAGTACTTATAATTTCAATATTCACAATCATTCTCTCCTTTAATCTTTCATCTACAGTCGGTCTCCAACATTTCTGGTAAACCTAGTTTGGTAATTATTATTGGTTAATTGTACAATATATAACGTAGCAACGTATACCTTATTCAATGAAGGAACCATTCTGAGTCCTTACATAGTTGTAATGAGGACTATAATAGCCAACAAGCTACGATATTATTATCACATTGGAGGAAAAAATAGCATGAATACTTTTGAAACGAATCTGCAGCAATATGCTGAACTGGCTGTACAAGTCGGTGTCAATGTCCATCCTGGACAAACGCTCGTGGTTAACGCTCCAATCTCGGCAGCACATTTTGTACGACTGATTGTCAAAGCAGCCTACGGTAAAGGTGCGAAATTGGTCAAAGTAAACTGGAGTGATGAAACCGTTACACGTCTTCATTACGATCTTGCACCTGATGAAGCTTTCTCCATTGAACCGAAATGGTTTGCAGCTGAAATGACTGAACTGGTTGAAGAAGGTGCAGCTATTCTGCACGTCATCGCTGAAAATCCGGATCTGCTGAACGGTGTAGCGCAGGAACGCATTATTACCAGCCAAAAAGTGCGCGGCAAAGCGCTCGAAAAATATCGTTCTTATCAGATGGCTGATAAATTCAGCTGGTCTATCGTGGCCGTTCCTTCTCCGGAATGGGCAGCTAAAGTGTTCCCGGATCTGCCAGAAGCGCAACAAGTGGACCGCCTGTGGGATGTCATTTTCAAAACGGTACGGATCGGTGAGCAGGATGCTGTTGCCGAATGGAAAACCCATTTGCAAAACCTGGATTCCCGCGCTGATCTGTTGAACAACAAAAAATACAAGAAGCTTCACTATACAGCTCCAGGCACAGACTTGACCATTGAACTTCCAGAAGGCCATATCTGGGTATCCGGTGGAAGTGTGAATGAGCAAGGACATGTCTTTATTGCCAATATGCCTACGGAAGAAGTATTCACGGCTCCGCTGAAAACGGGTGTTAACGGTACAGTGCGCAGCACGAAACCACTGAGCTACGGCGGCAACCTGATTGACGGTTTCTCACTAACATTCGAGAACGGCCGAATTGTTGACTATACCGCCGATCAAGGTCTCGATGCACTCAAAAACCTGATCGAGATAGATGATGGCGCACACTATCTGGGTGAAGTAGCCCTCGTTCCACATCAGTCCCCAATTTCCGATACCAATATTTTGTTCTACAATACTTTGTTTGATGAAAATGCCTCCAACCATTTGGCGATTGGTAATGCCTATGCCTTCTGTCTGGAAGGTGGTAAAACGATGTCCAAAGAAGAGCTGATTGAACGTGGCATGAACTCCAGCCTCACTCATGTAGACTTCATGATTGGATCCGGAGAAATGAACATCCACGGTGTGACCTCCGAAGGCGCGGAAGAGCCGATCTTCCTGCAAGGAAACTGGGCATTCTAATCCCGTTTGATGTGATTTAGGAGAGAGGAGATTACTCCTCTCTTTTCCTGCGTCAACAGGTCAAAAATTCCACAATTGGAGGGAACTCATATGTTAAGTTTTGAACAAAAACTGGATCGTTACGCTGAACTGGCTGTAAGAGTAGGTGCTAACGTGCAGCCAGGACAAGTATTTGTCATCTCTGCGATGATTGATACCGCTGAATTTGTACGTTTGCTGGTACGTAAGGGATATGAAGCTGGAGCCAAGCAGGTGATTGTAAAATACGGAGATGAAACCGTCAATCGATTGCGGTTTGAGATGGCCCCTGAGGAATCCTTCCAAGAGCCGCCGAAATGGCATGCAGCGGAGCTTGAAGAACTGGCAGCCAATAATGCAGCCTTCCTGACCGTATTGTCATCCAGCCCAGACCTGATGAAAGGTATTGACCCGGAGCGGATTTCCACCCATCAGCGTACATATGGTCAGGCGATGGCCAAGTACCGTCAGTATCAACAGGCGGATAAAATGAGCTGGACGGGTGTGGCTTGTCCTTCCCCCGATTGGGCAGCCAAAGTATTCCCGGATCTCCCGGCATCTGAGCAGGTTAGCCAGTTGTGGGAAGCCATTTTCGCTGCGGTGAGAGCCGATCTGGAAGACCCTGTAGCGGCTTGGGAACAGCACATTGAACGACTGGAGACCAAAGCCGTTGCACTGAATAACAAGAAGTACCAAGCATTGCACTTCCTCTCCCCAGGGACGGATCTTACTGTCGAGCTTCCAGAAGGTCATATCTGGGCGCAGGCAGGTAGCGTGAATGAGCAAGGCACCCCTTTTGTCGCGAATATCCCGACAGAGGAAGTATTCACCGCTCCAGCCAAACATGGCGTTAATGGCAAAGTGTCCAGCACCAAACCGCTCAGCTATGGCGGCAGTATCATTGATCGTTTTTCACTCACATTTGAGAACGGACGTATCATTGATTTTCATGCTGAAGAAGGTCAGGATACGCTGGAAAGACTCATTTCCATGGATGAAGGATCTCATTACCTCGGCGAAGTCGCTTTGGTTCCCTTCCATTCACCGATCTCTGAGAGTGGCATCCTGTATTACACTACATTGTATGATGAGAATGCGTCGTGCCATCTTGCGATTGGCAGTTCCTATGCATTCAATATCGAAGGTGGCAAAACGATGTCTCCTGAAGAGCTTGCAGCCCGTGGTATGAACACCAGCATCACCCATGTGGACTTCATGATGGGCTCTCCCGAGACGGACATTTACGGTATCACAGCAAACGGCGAACGTGAAGCCATCTTCCTTAAGGGAGACTGGGCGTTTTAACTGATCACGGAGAGTTATCTCCTACTAATGTATTTTCACTGAACAGTCGAAAAGGCTGTCTTGCAACCATGTATTCATGGTTGGCGAGACGGCCTTTTATTAATTTTCAGCAAACTTTCCCGCATGTTATGCATACTTCCCTCATCTGGTTTTTCCCGGACCAACCTCCCATTGTACCGTTTCCATATTATGTTGTAAAATGTAATGATACCAATGTTTGTGGACTGTTCACCAGAAAGGAGAACATCATGGCCAATCGGCTCCAGTTATTACTAGCCTCGGATTTCCATAATTTAGGCTCTGCACTTCAAGAAGAAGTGTATTATGAATATTATAATATGGTACATGGTCTTATCGTTTATATCATCAAGGAGCGTGCTGCAGCAGAAGATATTATTCAGGAAGCTTTTATCAAAATCATTAAAAACAAACCCATCTTTGAAGACGAGGTCAAACTGAAAGCCTGGCTCAAGGTTGTCACACGGAACACAGCTATTAATTATCTGAGAAAAAATAAAAATAACCGTAACCAATTGGATACGGATAGTGTTTTTATAGATATGGAGACAATGAATCAGACGGCAGCTTCCGTGGAAAGCATGGTAGAAACGCAGATGATGGAAGAGTCCATTGAATATTATCTCAGACAGCTCAAACCGGAATATCGTGTATTGGTGGAGTTACGGTGGAAAAAAGGTCTCTCCTACCGAGAGATGGCCGAACTGCTGGATACCTCCGAAGACATTGTGAAGCAACGTTTGTTCAGAGCCCGTGGCAGTATCAAGAAGAAATTACATAAGGAATGGGGTGGAAGCATTGAGCAAAGGCAAGTCCGATAAAAACGTGGAGCGATTCGATTCAGAGCTGGAAGACGAATATTTCGACGCTGCGTTTGACCTGGCTTTTGATGAAGCTTTCCATCAGGCCGTCTCTGCCCCTTCCGCCTCCCATACCGAAGCCATGCAGCAATCCTGGCAGAAGGTAAACAGGGAAATTAACAGAATCGGTTTACGTAAAAAAAGAATACGTACCTTGCGACTTTCAGTCGTCGTAGCTGCGTCCGTGACCATCGGAGCCGTTATTTTCAGCCTGCCATCCGGTACGCAAGCAGTATCCCCTTTTGTGCAATCCATCAAGGATTGGGGTAATGGCATGAAATCCATTATCATTGAGGATCGTACGACCCAATTGGGGGCTGATCCGTCAACAGCCAAAACGCCTCCACCACCAGAAACCAGCTTAGACGACATTCTTAAAGTACAAGAAGAAGAAGCTCTTAATACACCTTCGTATGAGTTATCGAGCCATCTGTTTCGTCCAGTACTTGTTACGGAAGAGATCGCACGCGAAGGGTTCATGGGTGACTTTCTGTTATCCAATGCCATTCCCGAGAGATTCAACAAGGTCAAATTCGAACTCGTGATCGATACTGAAAACCCTGTGAATCCAGACGATTATTATGAGTCCACACAAATGAGAGTTCAATATACCAGTGAAGGCAAGAGCATAGAGGATGAGATTATCCAGTTTGATTATGTCCATGTCATGCCTGGGGAGAAAATTGAAGGGGCCATGCTTCGTGATATGAGCACCGTAAAGCTGGCAGATGGCTCGGAAGCACTGATGTATATCGGCCCACCCTATAACTCTTTTCAGTGGATGATGGGTTCCAACAATATGAGTCTGTTTGGCACCCTTTCGGAAGAAGAAATGACTGCTATTGCCAATGATTTTCAAGAGCAGAAGTTTCCAGGCAGCACCCGTCGATAAGATCAAAATAACACGGTGCCAGAGACATGTTTGCTTGTTTCCGTGGTACTTCCATCATACGCTGTATGAATACTGGTAACGCGATAATAATATCCTGGCATAACGGTCCAATCCGATGTAGCATTCAGTAAGTTTGTATTCGTTGCATTGTTGGAACTCATTTTAAAAGTTACCCATGCTGTTCCTGTCCAGCGCTCAAGTCGATAATCTACGGAAAGTGTCTTCATTGCTGTATATGTCATGGTCTTGGTATTGACGATAGCCGATAGTCCCCCCCCCGGAATGACTGCACCGACCGCTTGATAGATATGTCCAAGTTCTCGAGTGGTAGCAAGCGAATGGATGGATGGTTCTGGCGGTGGCGGAGCTGTAAGGGCACCAGAGGACACGTTGATCATCGGGCTTGCAACGGCTGGTTCGGACGTAGGTATAGCCAGAATTGTTGGCACCATTAACAAGGCAACAAGGGTTATTTTTAGTATAGATGCTGCACTCTTCGTTTTCATTTCCCGCATATTGATCCATCCTCCGCTTCCATACTTGATTTTGTGTAAGGGTATAAACGGACGGATCGGGTGACAGGTTTCAAAAAAAAATTAGACGCTCCGATGTTTCTGTCGGCAGCGTCTTTTATCTTTGCATACATCTCCAGCATAGTTGAAACCTAAATTATTCCAGCCCGTATGTATTGGGTAATGGATACACGAAACCATATGAACCAACAAGATTTGCAAATGAGGTGTATAACTTGAGTAAATTTCAATTCAAATCCAGAAGGCATCGTCACAGCTCCAATCCGAATCAACTACATATCGAAGTTTCCGGCTCGTTCAAACGTTGGCTTGTTATCTTGGTGAGTGCGCTTACCGCAGGGACCTTAATATATTTCTTGGCTACAGCTCGGGAAAGCTGGATAAGCATGGGGATTGACCGCTATGTATTGCCCTTTATGATCTGGGGACTTGTACTGTCCCCCATCCTTGCTTTTCTTTTCCTCAAGCAGAGCGGACGGACCCTTTCCCATGTCAAATTTTTACGTGTTTTCGGGATTGCTTTCTCCCTTCTGCCTCTGGTACTTCTGTTTTATGTGTTACCCGTAACACTTGGCATGGTGAATGATCACCTGACCCAGTATAAGCAAAATCCGGTATTATCCACCACTAAGGTGGGGGACTTCAATTCTTACGAGGTTACTTTTGTCGATACGCCTATGTACACCATCATCACCATTAAGACACCGACAACAACCCAATCCACTCGAAAAAAGCTGAATATCCAGCATGATCTGGCTCCGGGAGAGAATGTTTACGTCACTTATAAGCGAATTTCTATCGAGAACAGCTTGGTCACGGAGAATCGTTACGCCGATATTGTCATTCATGCACCCAAAGAATCATGAGCATGCAAAGAAGCTGTACGATGACCATTACGTCACCATACAGCTTCATTTGTTACAATTTGGATCCGGCTACGCTCCTTCTTCTTCAACCAACAGTTCCAGCTTAATCACATTTACTCGGGAAATCCGCTTATGTTCTGTCTCTTGAATGACAAATACATAACCCCCATACTCAACCGATTGACCAACCTCAGGTGGAATGGCATCTACTCTGGAGTACAGCCAGCCCCCGATGGTATCGTAATCGGCACGATCCATCTCCAGTCCGAATCGTTCGCTGACTTCTTCAATCAGCATCAATCCATCAATAGAGTATTCCATCTCATCCACTTGTTCAATGACAGGACGCTCATGGTCGAATTCATCCTGAATCTCGCCTACGATCTCTTCCATGATATCTTCAAGTGTGACAAGCCCGGAGGTTCCCCCGTATTCATCAATCAGAATCGCAATCTGTGTCTTGCTACGCTGCATACGCTTGAGCAGATCACTGATCAGCGTGGTATCTGGCACAGCCAGGATGGGCCGGATCACGGAGATGGTATCCGTAAGTTGGGATCGCATCAGATCCTTAATGTGAATAAAGCCGATAATATGATCCTTGTCTCCATTATATACCGGATACCTTGTTCGCATACTCTCACTGGCAATCTCCAGATTCTCCAGCATGGACTCATTGGCATTCAGACAGATCATTTCCGTCCGCGGAATCATAATTTCACGGGCGGTTGTATCCGTAAAATCAAATATATTATCAACAAGTGCTAATTCAGTGTTGTCAATTAAACCGCTCTTATTGCTTTCTTTCATCAGAATACGTATTTCATCTTCGCTATGTGCCGAGTCAATCTCCGAAGCTGGTGCCATTCGGAACAGTCTCAACAAGCCGTTAGCCATACCGTTCAGTGCCCATATGAATGGATACATTAACTTGTAGAAGAACGTTAGCAAAGCCGCAGACCACAACGTGATCGTCTCAGACTTTCGAATCGCCATCGTTTTGGGAGCAAGTTCTCCCAGTACAATGTGCAAGATCGTAATAATCACAAATGCAATGGCAATAGAGATTCCATGAACGTAGACTGGTCCCAGTCCAAATGCGGTAAACATGGGCTCTAACAGATGTGCAATTGCCGGTTCTCCCAGCCACCCGAGTCCCAGTGAAGCCAAAGTTATACCTAGTTGGCAAGCTGATAGATATGCATCCAGATTACGTACGATATTGGAAGCATAGATGGCATTTTTGTTGCCTGTTTCCACCAAAGCCTCAATCCGGCTTCCACGAACTTTCACCATCGCAAATTCCGCCGACACAAAGAAACCATTCATTAATACAAGTAAACCAATGATTACTAAATTTAAAATACTCGGTAAGGGGTCACTCAAATTTTCATCCTATTCGCCGTCATTCTTCGGCAAATAGGTCCACCTCCTTCGAAAATGTAGGATATTTGCCATTCTGCCGCTCATATGCAATTTCAACTTCCCAATGCTTCCACCTCCACCTTGTTCTGTCGAATAAAAAAGATATGCTTCTTTTATTATATAATTCTAAACTACACAGTCAATCCGTGTCCTATGACAACGAAATGGCACAAACGCCTTTTTTCTTTAACAAAAGTCTCGATTACGCTGTTTTTTTAACATTTCACAAACAATGATCTACCAGAACCAAACCAAAGAGAGCATCCTCGCTCATGCTTCCGCATGGCTGGATACTCTCTTTTTGTAATACGTTATTTCCTCAGATTCTATCCGTTAATTACGATGTCGACTCAATCTCCACTACAGTTTCTGAAGCGGTATTCCAACGCCATCTGGCTAGTTTCCCGCTTGGGTTATGCAATCCACCGATCCAGAATTCATCCTGCTTCAGCAGCGCCCAATCGACTTCTTCATTCAACACCTGAATTCCCAGCTCCGTTAGCGACAGGACTCCGTCACGGAATTTTTCATCATGCTGCTTGAAATTAGGGAAAGTGGTTGCACCGGTCATCTGAAGAAGGGCATGAGGTCCTTCTGTCATCCGCTTCAGATGTGCCCAGTATTCAAGATCACCCATCCCAAGAATATGCAGCTTGTCCCCTACCTCGCGAAATAATGGATACGGATGCTCCACACCTGCTCTTATGGTCTCCAGTGTTGTCTGTTCAATGAGTCCCAGACCGTTCGATACAGATGGCAGACGGGACAAATGTGCCTTAAAGGCAGCTTTCGCAAAGGGTAGCGCAGAAGTATCTGCCTGCAGGTAATCCAGATGATACCGGAAATCAGTCGACGTATAGGCTTGCCAGAACTGTGCACCGGCTTGTAACTCGTTTTTCTCAATCACATGCCAACTGCCGGACAGACGTTCAATCTGTGTGGAGGTAAGCTGTCCCAGTCCTCTAAAATGCTCGATCTCTGGATACGAGTCAATACAGAGCAGATTCAGTTTTGTATTCTGGAGTGCTTGTCCTTTGAAATAATGCAATAGATAAGATAACATCGTCTGATCATAGAGATCGTATTCGAACCATAAGACAATTTCCTTGTATTGTTGAAACGAATGTAACTTGCGTTCAAGTTCCTCAATCTTCAAGTATTCCGCCTGTGGAATGCCCAACTGCTGCTCTAACACGGATGCCCGATTCTGCCGCTCCTTCGTATCTCCCATCTCTTTGGCTACCGGGCCGAAAGTATACAACTCTCTCCATACCAGGATGTCTCCCTGAATTCCACTCTCTCTTAAACGATTGGCAGCGTGATCCCCATTCATAATGTGTAACAATCCTTTTCCTCCTTCATACAAGTCACTGAATACAGACACCAGATCCCTTACAGGCATAGAGCGCTTGAGTTTGGATCGGGCATCGAACAATCTTTTCTTTAATGCAGGTACCTTGACCCCGAGGAAATCCGATATTTCCTTGAGCGAGTATCCTTCCAAATAAAACAGTTCAACAGCAATCCGCATCGATGATGGCAATATTGCAATAGAATCACGCAGCGTACGATGCATTTCGTTTTGCACCGCTTGTTTTTCCGGATTATGCGCCTGATCCTCTTCATGGAATACATGCTCCAGCTCCTGAACTGGGATCATGGTATGCTGCTTGCGTCTTAGCCAGCGATAACACTGCCTCTCCACGATTACCTTGAACCACCCGGGAAAAGCCTCAGGAGCTTCCAGCTTGGACAGATTGCCAAAGGCTTCAGTAAATGCCTCCTGTACGACATCTTCAGCCCAAAATGTATCTCCTAAACGATTGTAGGCAACAGCAAGAGCCATCCCGCGATATTGAGACATCAGTTGTGCGTAAGCTTCGGGTTCACCCTTCATCGCTCCTTCAATCCATGAATTCAATGCTATGGACTCCCTTCATATAAGCATGCTGCTTGTTCTATTCATGTATAAGTGCCATGTTATCGCCAAAAGGTTACGTATGACTTTAAACCTATAGTAACCTTCGTATATATGTTTATGTAAAAGCTGTCCTGTCTGCGGATTACCTCCACATTCAGGACAGCGAAATAAATCAGTATGTGTTAGACATGTGACATGTCAGTTATCAATCAACATGATGAAGTGCCAATGATTATCTGCTTGGAGCTTGCGGGTAATTGCCTACCACGCCCGGATATTGATACAACAACGGCTCATCAAATGTAGCATAGTCGAAGTTGACCATCAACAGCATGATTCGTCTACCTGTCTTTGGGTCACTGATGATAATATGGTCACGTCCCGCTGCTTCAATGATACCTTGGAATATACGAGCGTTCCATTCTTTGTTGCCTTCATATGTCATGTAGAACGTACCGAATTTCCCAAGGTTCAAACGTAAAATATTCTCAATGTATGACTGCTCAAACTGTGGAGCAGTTGTTGTAATCACTGCACCCGTTGGTGTCATTGGGCTTCCACTGGATACGAGTGGCGGTACACTTGTGGAGCTTGGTGATACCATCCCTGGCGTTGGTGACATGGCAGGCATTCCGTTACCGATTTTGTAAGACGTACCTTGAACCTGAGAATTGGCTTGTTGACCCATCATAGAATTTGCTTGCTGCCCCAGTGTTTGAGTTGTTGGTTGATAAGGCTGATTAATCATGGTGATTCCTCCCAAAATTTAATATACTTCCGGACAGTCATCGCCTGTCGGACTGAAGAAACAATGCGCTTTGAAACGTCCTGTATTTTGCTGGTCATACCACGTTGGTGGGCAGTCGCCCACAGGTCGGAAAAACCACAATGAATTGCTCGCTGGCCAGATGCGCTCTCCATTGATCACCCGTTGTGCGAGACGAATCTCGGACTGTCTTGCCCGTTGGTAAAAGTACCCCTTCTGTGTTGACTCGTAGCCTCCTGGATTCTGGAATACCATACGATTGATATCGCGAATATCCTTAAAGTCCAGACAATCCACCAGCACCCGGTTCACACCTACATTGCCCACAAGCAACATACCCTGATCGCCGTCACCTTCAGCCTCTGCCCTCATGAGCCTAGCCAGCAGCTTGACGTCCTCTGAGTTGGCTTTAATAACAGCCATAGTCTGTTTCCTCCCTTGTTTCAGCTGTTCATCACCGTACATCGTATTGTGCAGGAGCCCATTCGGTGACACGATTCCATCTTTTTTCCATAAAAAAAGCCCGGAACCTCACCCAAGGTGAAGTCCCGAAGCAACTCGTTTCTTATAATACTTGCCTGTTTAAGGCTTGGCTTCAATCCAATAATCATAGGCATGAACAATGTTGCCTTGGTAAGCCTGATATTCGGCCAGCAGATCCGGAAGCTTGGCAAGCTGAAGTTCCATCTCCGCTGCCCCTTTTTCATAAAAAGAAATATGAGGACCTTCGTGGTTCTGCTTCATTTCGACCGAAATCATCAACCTTTTACCCAAACGATCCGCAATCTCCATCTCCTGACTCACAACAGCAGCAATCCCATTGGAACCTTCGGCGTTGTTACGGAAAGCCATCAGCGACACATGATCGAGTGTACGGATCATAAATTCAGCCACAGATGTTTCCTTTCCTGGCAACGCGAAGCTATCCAGCCATACAGCAAGGTCTGCGCTTGTTTCGAGATCACTGTCCTTCTTTGTTTCTTCCTGGAAAAATGTAATGTTGGCAGCCCATTCGGTCAACAGGGTGTCCCGACTATTCTCCCACTCCGGCAATGTGTAAGGCTCAATATCCAGATGGATGCCTTCAAATCGTTCATCCGGCTCGGATTCAGCATTATAGTTTTTCACATAATCAATCAAGCGCTTAATCCGTGGACGATTCTCCTCCTTGCCCCAGATCGGGTGTCCACCCATCGCATGGATCTCAATGCCCTGCGCTTTTGCCCGTTTCACAAAACTGCGGTAACTGGAGTAGGGTTGATCCAGGTCCAACCGGACATACAACCAGTTAATATTCTGCTCTCTAGCAAACGCTAGGATGTGCTCTCCCCCGTCATTCGTCACCTGAGAGGCCTCCCAGATATACGTTCCCCGAATCTCAGGCTGATTGGATGGAATCTCCGGTGATGGCAGTTCCGACGGCTCCAGTTGTCCCCAGTATACGATGTCATGTACTGCAGAACCTGCGTAGGAACTATGCTCGCCGAATGCGGAGGCAACTTCTTCAATAACACTTTCCAGTTGTGCTGCACCTTTCCCGGCAAATGACGTGAACTCCTCGCCAGGCATGGGCTTGGTGTTCAACCCAACCGTGACGCTCACATTGCTGGCATCGGCCCAGTTCATTTCCTGTTCAATCAAACGTATGATACCATTGTTCCCTTGCGCGTTATCACGGTAAGCGAGTAAAGTGACATGCTCCACTTGTTCAATGAACCAACGTGACAATGGTTCGTTATCTGCATCCTCAGAAACTCTATTTCCTGTGACGGTATAGGAATCCAGCCAAAATGGCAGGTCAATATTCACTGCAACTGCGCCATCCTGTCTCACTTGCTCAAATAACAGATTCATATTGGCTACCCAGGATTGTACCAGTGGCTTAGCATCTTCTTTCCAGGCTGGTAACACATAGGGCTTGATATCCAGATGTATGGCATCAAATTGTTCGTTGGGCTCAGCAGCTTGATTGTAATCACTTACCCAAGACGCTAATCTGAGCATGGGGCCTTCACGGCCACTGAGTGCCCAGGATGGATCGCCTCCCAGCGCTTCAACCGCAATACCTGCACGGCTTGCTTTGGCTATAAACGTCTGGTATACCTCCTTGGATAGCGTCATGTCTACATTCACGTACAGCCTGTTTATCTTATGTTTAGCTGCATTGGCCAACAGCTCATCTCCGTTGCTAACAGACTGTGCCTGCCATACCCAGGCCGCCCGTATATCTGCGCCGTCTGCTTCAGCAGGTGACTCATTCCCTATCATTATCATCCCTCCGATCAGCAGTAACAGCCAAAATACCTTCCGGGATTGTTTCCCGAACATATACTCCCTCCATTCCTCTACTGTTGTAAAATCACATTTATTATAGCAACCGAGTTATTAAAAACAAATAAGCCCAAGTGCTTAACTTGGGCTTATCACTCTGAAGTTGGGACAGCTTAGGGCTCGCCCGGCTTAATCCCGGTTCTAGTCCTCATATATCATTTTTCGGGTCATGCCTCCATCAATAACGAGGTTGGTCCCTGTGACAAAGGTATTGCTTGGGTCAGATAAATATAAACAAGCACGGGAGATATCCGAAGGAACACCCACACGACCGGAGGGATGCTGTTCATGATCCTCCTTTTTCAGTTTTTCCACGTCTCCTGTCTCAATCCATCCCGGACTGATACAATTGACCCGAATTTGGTCCTTGCCCAGTGAGACCGCCAGCGCATGCGTCAGAGCTACAATCGCTCCTTTGGATGCGGCATAAGCTTCGGTATCCGGCTCAGACATCAGTGCACGAGTAGAAGCCATATTGATAATGGCACCCCCATGTTCATTGCTTTTCATATGTTTGGCTGCTTCCCGACTCGCCAAAAAGCAACTTCTCACATTGGTATTGAGTACATCGTCCCATTCTTCCAGCGTCAGCTCATAGGGTGACTTCCACTTGGCGAGTCCTGCATTATTCACCAAAACATCAATTTGCTTGAATTCTTCCACGGTTGTACGAAAAAGATTCGTAATATCCTGCTCGCTCCGAACATCACATTGGACAAAGATGGCTTCTCCGCCTTCATTACGAATGGAAGCTGCCGCTGCCGCCCCTTCTGCTTCCTTGTAGTCAGCAAGTACAACTTTGGCGCCAGCGACTGCATAAGCCTCAGCCACACTTCGTCCTATTCCCTGAGCGGCCCCGGTTACAACAACGACCTGATCTGTAAATGACATATTGATTGCCTCCTCTATGGTAATGATCCTTTGATCATAATCTCATTACGCCTCTTCTTATATAAAAACACGTTAGGCCCATTAAGAAACGCTTGTCCAGCAAATAATCAAAAAAAGCTCACGCCATTCTGGCGCAAGCTGCTCAGTTTAACCCCGTAGGCGTTCAGAATATACGCGATTATATCGCTCGAAGCCTACATAACGCGTTCCTTTGAACGAGAGCCGTCCTTCATCCCCCTCAGCACACAAACCATACTCTTCGCCATTGACTTTGAATTCGAGCCGATCTCCACTTTCGACTTCAAAGGTGACGTAGTATAACGTTCGTGCTGTACTCCCCGGTTCAGATTGCGACTGACTCATCTTCATCCGTCTGCTGGTGATTCGTGAAGGCACGGTTAATAGCGGCTCCGAGTTGTTGCGTCCCCACCTCCATACCTCCTTTCCCATCGACAGAAGGACTATACCTATAATCAGAACAAATACAACCGGAAAGACGGTTCCAAACAAATCAAACATCCAGGATGATTCAATGCCCATGTCTCTCCCTCCGTTCATACAACTTAGGACAGCCGGAATCTTGACCCGTCTCCTGTAATGTATATGCACGTAAACATGGAACTTGTTATCGGGATTGAAATCAAACGATGTGAAGGGAAAAACCCTCCGGCAGAATACCGAAGGGTTGCTTTATACGAAAATAAGTACTATTTCATTATCTAATACATTGCTTAACTAGCAGCCCTGTTTTACTTAAAGGTTGTTGCAAATCGTTGATCCGACAATATAACCTGATTAACCTGTCCCTCTTTTGTCAGCATAAACGATGCACGATAGATAGCCAGATCATCTTTTTCCGCTTGCAGCGACTTCTCATCCAGGAATGTTTCCTTCTGAATATGATAGGCATAATCAATATTACGTTCAGATTCGACCAGAACATGTTCCTTGCCATACAGATCGAGAATCTCTTGATGTGTCATCCCCGCCTCTGCCCCGCGAGCCGTCTTAAAGTACCCTTTCGAGTCCTTATTCAAGATGATACTAACGACTTTGGCATCCCTATAACCAATCGTGATCCCGTTATTGTATTGATAGGATTGACCCACACCGGTTGATGTTCCCTCACCGAGAATTTTCTCCGCCTCTTCCTGACTCATTCCATACGTAATCTTATCCTCACTGTCGGTCTTCGTCACAGCCAGATCCTGTTCTGAAAATTCGTTTGGATTGAATTTGCTATTGCTGCAAGCCGTGACCATGATTAATAATAATGCCGCAACAACCCATGTAATTTTTCTCCAGTGTCCATTCTTCATGCACTCACCTCTGATGTTTTTCCAATATTTTATCATATTATCAACTGAAAAAATAATTAGTAGTGACGTTTTCACCATTCCTCAAAAACAAAAAGGGTATCCGATATGTAGTTACTCTTGTACCATTATCCGCTCCAACTGAGATAACAGCCTCAGGTAAAGCACTGCTATCTCAGTTCAAGCAAACCCATGTTACCGTTGTGGATGCATATTTAATAAAGTTGAGGAGAGTTTGCTAGCCTGTTAACGGACTCATGCTAATTGTGTGATCACAAGATGTGCGGATACAGGTCTAGTTCCGCCCGCAAGTGGCGTGATTGTTAATGCTGTAGCATTACCAGCCGGGTTCCGCACGGTCAGAATAGAATTAATCACGGTTGTCTGCACCAAAGCCATACCCACAATCTGAGACGTTCCCGTTGCTCGCCCAACTACAGTAGGAGCCAAATCTGCCCCATTGAGAGTTAAGATTAATTGACCGGCTTCATTGATGCTCACCTGGAACAAAATCTGATACGTACCAATGGCTGCCAGATTGAATGAACTAGGCCCCGTACGTGCGATAGTTGTTCCACTTGTCGGCCCATCCTGAGGAAAGCTTACATCAGTACCGGGAGCAACCGTTGCTGCATTATCAGGTGGCATCAGTGCGAAAAAGTCAGCAAATCCCAGTACGCTTCCGGCTGCTCCTGTTGCACCTGTACCTCCCGTGGCTCCAGCTGGACCCGCTACTCCTGTAGCACCAGTCGGGCCTACTGCTCCTGCTGCACCGGCTGGCCCTGCCGGACCTACTGCTCCTGCTGCACCGGCTGGCCCAGCAGGGCCTACCGCTCCTGCTGCACCGGCTGGGCCTGCCGGGCCTACTGCTCCTGCAGCTCCTGTCGCACCCGTCGGCCCAACAGCTCCAGCAACACCTTGAGGCCCAATTGCCCCGGCAGGCCCAGGATTACCCTGCGGACCTTGTGGCCCTACGGCCCCTGCTTCTCCCGGAATCCCCTGTGCTCCCATAGGTCCAGCAGGCCCGACCGGACCTTGAGAACCTACCGCTCCAGCAGGACCAGGCTGTCCCTGAGGCCCTTGTGGTCCAGGTGGCCCCCCTGCTGGTCCTTGAGCTCCAGTTGGCCCTTCAACCCCTTGTTTACCTGGAATACCTTGTACGCCCTGTACGCCTTGTATACCTTGGGGTCCTGTTGGTCCAACAACAGTAGGGGTAGATATATTCACTTCTGGAGGCGGACATTTTACTTGAACGAACTTTTTAACCACTTTTAATCGGCGGTCTTTTCTTTTAACTTTACACGGATGGCATGTTGCCTTTTTTCTCTTCACACGTTTCTTCACTTCTGAATGACTCACAGTGTGGACACCTCCCTATAGACATAGTTTAACGTACGTATGTAGATGAATAGATGCGTGGACGAACAACCATTTTAGTAAAAAACTCAGCTAATTCCCAGAAGAAACAATAAAATGGATATCACACCGCCCATACGGTTGATCTTAATTGTTGATAACCATTAATTGAGTTGAGTTGGTTTACGTAACGATATTTGTTCAAAAAAACTCATGCCATTTGGGCATGAGTTTCATGATTTAACAACGCAGACGTTCCGAATAATGCCGATTAGTTCGTTTAAAGCTAATAAAATCATGCCCATTGAAAGAGAGCCGTCTTAAATCTGCGTCGGATGGACGACGATATAGGAGTTTTGAGAAAAAGGTAACCACGACCTCCATAACACGTTGAGTTCACTTATGCTGATTTTTCGATTGTAATATTCTTCATCACAATTAATCTTGTGGTCTAACGATTCTGCCAAGTAAAAATGTGTTTCATCATAGCCAACGACGGGAACAAAATGCAAATAACGTTGTTTGGGATGTACTCTAATAAATAAAATAACAGGCACACCCTGGCTGATCTGTTTTTTCAACGTATTCACATTTCCTCGTAAGTACATTGCCTGATATCCTAGTTTTCTGAAAAAAACAACGACCGCTTTGGGATATACCGTCCCATCCAGTAATTTGCGAGGATAGGTTTCATATAGCTTTGTTCCGTTGGACTCCAAACCGAAATGTCTCAAGACAAACGCACTGGAAAATGCAGCGCATTCGTAGTTTTTCTGAATATCCAACTGATTTGAAGATTGAATGTAATATGTGCTCGGCACATTGACTGTGTACATGCGATCTTTCTTAGGAAAACTGAAATAAAGGGAGATCACCCAGAAAATAATCAACCAAAGTAATACATTGAGAAACAATTCGTGACCTCCTTCGTCTCATCAAGATGTCTTTTAAATGTTCATTCAACACACCAGTTCTTTAAAATAAAATTTGATTTATTACGTTCTCCATTGATCTGCTTTCAACCCATAAATAATAGCGATACATAGGTAGCAGTATCCATTTGATATTTAAACATAGCCCACTTTCCGATTCATTTCAGTTAATCACCGTTTTCTTGCTTTAATCACAAAGGATACAGGTAACATCTTTGCTCTTTTAAGGAGACTATCGCTATTATTATGTAATTGCATGATATCCTCATCGGATTCTTCTATCATTTGTTCAATGACAAATCCCGCTTTCGCTAACGCATTGACATAGGTTGATAGTTGACGATCAGCCAAGGTTAATTCACCCTGACAAAAATCAGGAGATATCGCATACCACGATTCATCAGAATATGGCTTATTGAAGACAAATCTATCATTTTCTTCAACGACACATCTATGAATTGGATGAGACCAACTGAAAATAAAAATACCATCTTTCTTTAAATAAGAAGCGATTCGGCTGAAAGTACCTTGAAGATCGGTTGTCCAACCTATGGCATAAATCGAAAACACAGCGTCAAAATAATTCGTAGGAATACCACACTCCTCTTCCATGGGTGAACATATCAATGTTGCAGAAATACCGTTTGTCCTCAAGTGTTGTTGTGTCTTTTCTATCTGTTTCTGGGAAATATCGATACCCCATAGTTCGCCAGCTTTACGGTCTCCATGATACTGCAAGGATTGACCATTTCCACAGCCCACCTCTAGTATCTTTAATCCTGAGACATCACCAAAAAGTTGGTGTTTTTCTTCTGAGATAAATGCTCCATAATGTGGAAGCACGATTGCACTCAAAAAGTCATTCCCTTTTGTATCCCAATAAAAGCTGTTTGTTTCATAAACACTGTACTTGTTCATCTGATAGTCTCCTTTATACACCACATTCAGAACATCACTTGTTACCTTCGTTGAAATATGTAATCTCATTGCCATTAAGTAAGCTTTTAAAGCCGTTCTTATAGTAAGGCATAAGCTCATCTGCCTGTGTTATATCCAACCATGCAATCTCAGAGATTTCGTCTGGTCTTGATATCTCTTCTCTCCCTCCGACGATTTACATCGACTCGTTTCATTGATTGAACTTCCTTTCCGGAAACTTTTAAATATTATTCTTATCACTGAACTCAATGCAAAAAGGTTGCATCTCAGGTTTTAAGCAATACTCTATTCTTTCTCTGAAGTTTTTCCATTCGACTTTTAAAATGGCTTCTTCGATCGGAAAGAAACCAGACTCTAAACTCTCCGTTGATGTGATTAATTCTCCTCCTATTGGTTTGGCTAGAAATAATGTGTTGCATATTGAATTTTCGATATTTTGAAATATTCCACAGAATTTGATGATTTCAATGTCGATTCCAGACTCCTCTTTCGTTTCTCTGATCGCAGCTTGACTTAGGGATTCTCCTTCTTCTACTTGACCGCCTGGCATTTCCCATCCTCTTCGTGGTCCTCTAATAAGTAATAATTCATTTTGTTCGTTTATCACGATTGCAGCGGCAGATAAGATATGTTTTGGAGGGCTCATTTATTCGACTCCTTCTAGAGAGATTGGATATTAATTGAAGTTCTTTATTCTAATACGGAGTCATTAATCCTTCTTTGACAAAGCGAGCGTATAGTTCTTGCCATCATAGTTATTCACATTTTCAATGTGTCCTTGTAAATGCCTATAATAACGTTCAGAATTTTCATTATTCCAATTCCAGAAATGCGCACCATTACATATAATCAGTCTTTCAAACCATCTCTCAAAATTCATATTTACCTTAATTGCGCTATCAACGAACAACATTTCAGTCCAATACAAATAGCTAGAAAATCTATCAATGCATTCATTCGTATTTATAAAAAGCATATCTCCATTATCCGAACCTATTGGAATCCAACCCTGCGGTATCATGCTAACATAATCATAATCAATGTATACCTGTCGAATCATGTTTAAGCTATACAATTGGATCCCCCCTCCATAAAAGGGATGCACGAATAGATCTGCTCCATTATGATTTAGTAAAAAAGCTTTATAGTCCCAAGGTATAACTAAATTTAACTCTTCAAATAAAGAATCGATCTCCTGATTTGATGAACCCGGATAGAACGTAAATCTTGCAGGCTCACTATAACCAGTTGAACCTTGTATTAATAATGAATTATTACTATCTAATCTTTTCTTCAAACCCTCTAGAGTTAACTCAACTATATTGAAGATTTCCGAAGATTCCATAAGATTTCATCCCTTTGCTTAAAGTTATCGTATGCCGGTCTTGAGTTCACGACTTCCTCCGAATTAAGCCCAATCGCTAGTTGCAATGCGGATAGTCCGTGCGGTTGTGTTCGTGTGAACTTACTTCTCTAATGCATTCAACAGATCAAGAGTCAATGACTGAAACGGAACATTTTTTAATCTGAAAGAACAATTTATAGCCAGACTAAAAGAAGTTATATATCCCGTCTTCAAAATAATTATATTCTTCATCCGTTATTCTTAACTTTCCATACCCGTTATAAAATATTTCTCTATCTCTTTCATTATCAAAAGCATTATGTTTCGGTCTAATGGCTAACGCTACATCATATCTTGGGTCGCCATAAGCTGCTCCTGCCCAGTCAATAACTCCAACAATATTGCAATCATTAACTAGCACATTATCTATAGTAAAATCTCCATGGATGAAAGTGTTCTCTATTGGTTTTGGTCTTCCTTCTTTCAACTGTTGAAGTAGTTCTGCTGAGCCGTTTACAGCAAAGTGAGTTAGATTATATTCTGCTTTATTAAGCATTGTATCTAACCAAGGAGTGTTATTGTTCAATAATTCAACAGGACAAGAGCATTCATGTATTTTCTTTAAACAAAGCCCAAAGTTAAAAATCGCTTTTTCTTTACTTTGGAGGTCAGGCATCTTAGAGAGAAATTCTCTTAAACTTATTCCATCAATGTAATCCATCAGAAGCCATCTCGATGTGTCCTCAATATGAAATGAATATACCTTTGGAACAGGGAGTCCCGTACGGTAAAGGTATTGGAGTACCTTATATTCATCGGATAACCATTCATTATAAAGATCGTTTTCTGTCTTCTTGATGATGTACTTTTGATCAAACGTATCCAGTATAGCCACAGTAGAAGTATGACCTTGCTTAGGAAAAGTGATTTTCTGGACTTCCCCTATATGTTCTTTTATTTCAATTGGGAGATCTTGAATATTCATAGTTTTATCCTTTCTACAATTACATGCCCTTTTTGATCATGTTCTCGTCGATAATTCCGCTCTAAAAGTACAAGTCCCATCCCATAATAAAAGCAGCAAATAGGAAAGCCGACATGCCAGACATGATGTATACCGCCTTTTGCTTTTTACTATAGCTTCTTTTCAGCAGTTTGTAGAACAACAAGACAAGATACGCCACAGCTAGAATCACATAAACCAGGTTCAAAATGAGATGTATGCAAATCCTTCCGGCAAATAGTCCTGAATATCGGTATCCAAATCAAGCTTCCCCTGTTCTACAAGTTGCATAACACTCGTCCAGACTAATAGTTTAGAGGTTGAACCCCATTCAAATACAGTTGAATCATATACTCATACACAAAGGCTACATATAATAATCCCTTAAAATAAAATTAAATCTTCTATATCATGTGCAAGCCTTGAAGGATGTCTCGGATGACCAGACTTAGCCATTTTCAAACAGTACAAATTAATGTCTTTGCTTCTTAACATTTCTATCACTTGTTTATCTCTTTGATTAAAAAAGTGTTTTTCACCCCACGCTATAATCACTCTGTTAGCTCTCAGTGATGCTTCAATAATATATTGATCAGTTTTATGTCCTATAGGATCTACTAATGATTGTTTCAGTCCTTTAGGATCAGTTGATATCAGACTATAAAGATTAACTACTTCAAATGAACCATATTGAAATTTGTTTGCAAAATATAGACACTGTCTTGAAGTTTGATCCTCAGAAACTTCATCTGCAGTACTAGGATTCAACATTATGTACAATAGTTTAGGTAGAGTAACATCCCACTCTCTAGTTAGCAGATATCTGTATTTTTTTTCTGGGTCAAATGTTGCACTGAGCTGCATTAATTTCACCTTCCTTTGTTTTTTTGAAATATATTTCGAACTCTTTACAGCAACAATTTCTAGCGCGCTTCTTTAATTCCACATTTTGAGTAATTTACCTTAATTATTTCTATAATAACCCATGCTGCAATATTTGCGAAGTGAGTTTAAAGCGTATACATTTCTCTCCAAATCAAAAAGAACCCTCCCGCAGGAGCGTTCTCCGTGATTGATCCGTGTATCATTAGCCTAAGCGTACATTAGATCCATATACCCGCGAGTTACATCTCCACCTTCGGCTGGTTCGGGCTGGTCTGCCTGTGCGTGTTCTGCCATGCAAGCCTTCACTGCTTCCTCTGTTGTACAACGATTGGCATCGTCACATGTGTAACATAATTGAAGCATATATCTGGTTAATTCATCCGCCTGCGTGATTTGAGTTTGACCGTTGGTTCTCATCTTCATCACTCCTTCTCTTGTTGAGTTAAATATATCACCTTCTAGTGGATTTATTTGTGATTTATTTCACAAACTAAGCAAAAAAAGAAAAGGAACCCGTAGGCTCCTCTCCTTTCTCCTATCTATTCACATCGATAACACTCTACGTTTAAAGTACTTTCCAATGTACACCGCCATCTACCGTTTGCAATAACAACGATCTTTTGGCATCTGTATTTTCAACCAATATCCAGCCAAGCTTGGGGGTAACCATCTGCATCTTCACAATCTCCGGATAGTCTTCGAGAATTTTCTCCAGTACACTGCTTGCAGGAAGAGCGCTCCACGTTTTGCCCGCATCCTTGGTGTGGTAGGTTATGCCCTTTTGCATCGCCCAACCTTCCGATGCGTTCAGAAATACTGGTGAAAGGTTACGATTCGGACCCGTTTGTTTGTTTAAAGTGAAATTGGACAGCTTCCAGCTCTTTCCTCCATCGGTGGTAAAGAATCCATTAAATGTCGTGCTCTCGCCTTGAGAACAGGACATTGACATCCAGGCTGATTGCGCTTCACGTCCAAAAAATTCTGGTGAACTAACACTGAAATTACCACACCCGTTGAATTTGTTTCGATCAAAGAAGGATGGTCCAGTATTCCAGTTCTCTCCGCCGTCTGATGTTACATACAACTTCGGTGTGCCGAACTCCAGCGCTGTTAAGAAACCGTGTTTTGGATCCGAGAAAGTCATGCCCGTGGTGTATCCACGTTTGGAAATCTCTTCTGCTTCCTGTTTGCCATCTTCATCACTGGAAGACATCCGATTCCAGGTAATTCCACCGTCCTCGGTAAAGTAAAGTTTCTTGTCCTGTTTACCAATAGCGGTATCGACCGTGGTGAGAATCCAGCCTTTCTCAGGAGATACAAATGAGATCGCAGTCACTTTATCCGTCTTGGACAGAGAAGACAGGCTCCAAGTTACGCCCCCATTGTTGGTGCGAAGCACCATGGTATCTGTTCCACCCATACCTTCACGAACAATCCAACCGTGCGCACGATCTACAAAATAAATGCTTTGTCCATATTTAGGGTTAGCCGGAAATTGTACATTTTCCGAAGGTGAAATATTGGTCCAGGTCTTTCCCTGATCCTGAGTGTAGTACAGGCGCAGCGCATTCCGCGTCACCCCCCACGCCAATCCTCCGTTGTCATTGAGCAACTGAAAATCGGTCAAACGGGTCTGTATCTGGTACTTGGCCATGTCTGCAGATTCTGTACTATTCACAGGGGGAACGACAGTTAACGTCTGCCCTGTATTCCCGGCGTCCTCCTGCTGCTGCGGAGGTTCTGCTACCGGAGGTTGATCTGAGTCGGTGCATGCAGTCAATACAGCTGCTATACCTATAGACAGCAATGCTGTCTGCGCGATTTTAATCCATTGCAAACGCAAGTGGGTTCCACCTCTCTCATCCAATATACAGGCGCGCATGCCTGTCCTATGGCGTTTTTATTTACGATTCATCAGAATCCACTGCTCCTATTCTACCACAAACCTTATGTAAAAGGCTCATTGCCCACTCATGGTCGGCCCGCTCCCTTTTTCCAGCTCATACTCTAGGCTATAGGTCGCACAATTATTACCATTAATTTCATCCTAAACTGTTTTTCGACGGAATAATTGGTAAAAAGACATGAAATGTGAACTATTTTATAGACAACACTCGCTTTATATTCTCTAATCCCTTAATATGGATGGGAGTATAACCCAAAAAGGAGAGGATATTGAACATGACAAATAGTGCAGCTCTGAAACCAAGTCGTGTCGTGATTGTAGGCATGGGTGCGGTGGGAACAACAACGGGATACACGCTAATGTTGAGACAGCGTTCGTCCGAGTTGGTATTTGTGGATGTGAATCATGATAAAGCAACCGGCGAAATGCTGGATATGAACCACGGTCTTCCATTTACGGGAGGCGTGAAAGTATGGGCTGGCGATTATTCCGACTGCAAAGATGCAGATATCATTATTATTACAGCCGGTGCTTCCCAGAAGCCGGGCGAAACCCGGATTGATCTGCTGAAGAAAAATGCAAGCATTTTCAAAGATATTATTGAGCGCATTACTGAAGTGAATTCTCATGGTATTTTGCTGATTGCAACCAATCCTGTAGATATTTTGTCCTATACTTCATGGAAACAAAGTGGGTGGCCTGCCTCCCGTGTCATCGGTTCAGGTACATTGCTCGATAGCGCACGTTTCCGTTACCTGATTGGTAAAAATAAAGGGATCGACCCGCGTAGTATTCACGCACACATTATTGGTGAGCATGGAGATTCCGAAGTACCGGTATGGAGCCTGGCTAACGTTGCAGGAACAGATCTGGAATTGGATGAAGAAACACAACAGGATATCTTCGACCGTACCAAAAATGCAGCGTATGAGATTATTAATGCCAAAGGAGCGACTTCCTATGCAATCGCCCTTGCTCTGGACCGCATTGTAGCTGCAATTCTCGGCAACGAAGGCTCCGTTCTGAACGTATCCACTTACCTTGAAGACTACAATGGTGTATCGGATGTTTATCTGGGCGTTCCATGTGTTGTCGATCGCAACGGTGTGCGCGAAATTCTGCCTCTTCCGCTGAATGAATCCGAGAAAGTGGCTTTCCAGGCTTCTGCTAACAAATTAAAAGAACAGATCGCTGGACTCGAGTAATTCCATCGCGCAATCATTCATATCGTGAACGATTCAGCACGTTAAAAGTTGTAAATTAAGATATCTGTCTTAGCCAAAAGGGCCATTTGTTTCTTCCAGAGAGAAGAAGCGAATGGTTCTTTGGTTTGACTTCTATTTAGATAACTATTTAGATTTCAGTTACTAGTTTACATAATATTAATTATGTTTAAATATCCACCATCCAAATCAATAACAAAAAAAGCCTGTCACTTGGACAGACTACTTTTCGGATTAAATATTGGCTTTTTTCTTCTAATATGTCGGAAGTTTAACGTCCAACAGAGCCATAGCCTCTTCTTTCTCCCGGCTGGTTACGTGAGTGTACACGGTTGTTGTTTGAATCGATGCATGACCAAGTAGCTCCTGCACGGTACGCAGATCGGCTCCACGCCGTAACATCATGGTCGCGAAGGAGTGACGCAGCTTATGACTGGAGTAGTTTTGACGTTGATTGACTGGTGATTCCTGCTGGAAACGTTCAAAGGTTTCTGTGGATATGAGCTGGATGCTGCGAATCGACAGTCTCTTCCCTTTCTGCGAGACAAATAACGCTTCCTCTTTTGGCCGCCAAGGATCGAGACGCTCAGCCATCGCTTGAGATAATACTTTTGCCACGGTCTCTGGTACAGGAAGCGAGCGCCATTTACGACCTTTACCAAATACATCTAAAGTACGCCGCTCCGCATTATAGTCTTTGCAATCCAACGCATGTACTTCTCCAACCCGTAATCCCATATATCCCATCAATAGAAAAACAGCCAGATTACGTGTACGATACTTGCCTTCTACCGACTCCAGAAAACGTGTCAGCCCACTTTCATCAAGGAAAACGGGGGCACGGTTTTTTTCGGTTTTGGATTTTTTGATCCCAAACGCCGGATTATTCGTTAACAATTCAAGTTCAATGAGGGACTTGTAAAAACAGTTCACCGCCGCATGTTTGCGATTTCTCGTGGCATCACTAACCCCACGCTCCCGAGCGCGGGACAGAAAAGACAACACATGCAGCTTTTTGACCTGCTCCAGTGACTTCCCTTGAATGGAGACCAGGAATTCCACCACGTCACCCGTGTATGATTTTACCGTATGGCCTGTATATCCGGCGTCCTTCATCCATATGTGAAAAGCTTCAAGCTCGTCCGCATATTGCTCCTGAATCTCCTCGGTCATCATCTGTCTACGTCACCTCGATTCGGTTCTTTATAAGTTGAACAGTGCTCTACGCTTCATCCACAATGACAACGTCAATCAGCGGAATGATCGTTTCGGGTTTGCCTTGACTACGGGTAAGTACAAACGATGGCAATGGATTCTCATGCAGCCCATTCACGGATTCACAGATCTGAGTATACAAATCCATGTGCAACGTCTCGCCTTCACCCGCCACATCAATAACAGGCCAATCGTTCTGAACGCAGGCAGGCCAATAAGCCAGCTCATTCGCAGGTACGATACTTAATTGTTGAATGGACGGATCAATACGGTAGATCCCTTGCCGTTCAGGTTCATCGCCCAGCTTGTCCACGGCAAGTATTCCAGCCGACTGCTCATCTGGTGCAGAATAGAGTGAATAACACCACGGAGTCACGCCCCAGGCGATCGCCATCATCCCCTCTTCCAGCAACGTATCCGACAAGTTTCCTTCAGCAAATTGTTCGATCAGATTATGGTTACCCGGTCCCATCAGTTCCCCTACACGTTCAGCGAGTCGAGGCAGATCAGCGAGAATGAATCCCCCTCTGCCGTAGGAGTCAAATACATGATGGTTTCTGCTCCACACAGCTTGAGTTGGTGAACTCAACGACGCTGCTTCTGCCGGGAAAAGCGATATATATACGGTGATAACTTGCGCATACTTAACCATTGCAAGTTGTTCAGGTTCGAGTGTACCTTCAGCAATACGAGGTGTTTTCATATGCAGGGAGATTCGAAGTTCGTATTCCCCCTCTGTAAATGCTGCCCAACCAAGATTAACAGACTGTTCAACGCCTTCAATAGAAGCAATGGAGATCGTGCTATCCGTTTTCAGGTTAACAGCATACTGCACGTATGCCAGCTCCTGACCATAGATGATATTGGCATCCTGACGATTGACCGGTGAGTCCAACTGTTGTGCAATGACAGATACCTTACGTCCATCCTTCAGAAGACGCTGCGGATCAATATCTAACTGTAGGTCATCTGCACCTCCTGATTGTGAAACAACTAATTGTGCCTCTGCAAGTACGGATGAGTCAGCTAATGCAAATCCAAAAGCTGCATTTTGATGATCTGAATTCGTATGTAATGGTGTGTTCATGATACATCCCCTCTCTTATGTCTGATGGCATGTCACATCCCCAAATATATTTCATATTTGGCTTAGCCGCAACCCCGCCCCCGTGATTAAGTTCGTCACGTCCCTTATTACTTACCCATATATGAAGAAAATCCCAACCTTCCCCTGCTGTTATCATCCTTTATCTTTCTAGATAAAAAAATCCCCATCCCGCTTCGCCTAAGCGATACGAAATGAGGAAAAATAAAGATGTTCTCGGTTAAAGACGTTCTCAACTAATCTATTTATCCTTTGCTCTGAAAGCACTCGAGATCCGGCGCGCCGGATTCAGATGACTGTAATGCCTTCCATACGCAAAGTAGATAATTAATCCGATGATCAACCAAACAAAAAACGTAATCCATGTCAGCGCTGCAAGGCGTGTCATTAAGTATACACAACCCAAGGCACTCAGAATCGGAATCAGCGGCACAAGTGGAACGCGGAATCCGCGTTTGAGATCCGGGTTATTTTTACGCAACACAATAATGCCCAGACTTACAACTGCAAAAGCAAACAACGTTCCGATGTTCGTAAGCTCCGCCAAATGTCCCAACGAGATGAACCCGGAGAACAGAGCCACGATAATGCCTGCAACCCATGTCCCTACCGCAGGTGTCTGACTCTTGCCACTAACTTTGGAGAAGACAGGTGACAGCAGTCCGTCACGAGACATGGAATAGAGCAGACGTGTCTGACCATACATCATGACTAGCAATACGGTCGTAATGCCGGCAATCGCTCCAAGAGATACAATCCAGGACAATCCCTTCAATTGAACAAATTCAAATGCAAACGCAACTGGATCACTTACATTCAACATGTTATAAGGCACAATCCCTGTGAGGATCAACGATACAACGATGTAGAGAACGGTACAGATTGCCAGTGACGCAATAATTCCAATCGGCAAATCCCGTTGTGGCTGCTTAACTTCTTCTGCCGCTGTGGAGACCGCATCAAATCCGATGTAGGCAAAAAATACCGTCGCTGCTCCCGCAGTTACACCCGAGATACCAAAAGGCAAGAATGGTTGCCAGTTAGTTGGCTCTACATAGAAAACACCTACACCAATGAAGATCAGCACCACGATAATTTTAATCGCTACCATGATGCCATTCGCACGAGCCGCCTCCTTCACCCCTCGGGTAAGCAGAAAAGTGATAATTAACGTAATGACCGCAGCTGTGATGTCAAAATAAGTTCCCTTTTCCGGGCTGAACGCACTCGTAAGAGCATGTGGTAACTCCAGCCCGAATCCGGACAACAACGTTTGAAAGTATCCAGACCATCCACTGGCTACCGCCGCACTCGCAAAACCATACTCCAATATCAGATCCCATCCCAGAATCCAGGCAATAACTTCACCAAAAGCCGTATAGCTATACGTGTATGCACTACCCGATGCCGGTATGCTTGATGCAAATTCCGAGTAACACAATGCCGCGAATGCACATATGATACCTGCCAGCAAAAATGACAGTACAAGGCCCGGGCCGGCATACGTTGCGGCAGCTACACCAGTCAACACAAAAATCCCTGTGCCGATAATGGCACCCACCCCAAGTGTGGTTAAGTCCAGCGGACCAAGCGCCCGTTTCAATGCACTGCCGTTATCACCCGCTGAGGCAATTGGTTTTTTACGAAATAATGAAGATCGTTGTTTGTTCTCACGCATAGTCATGTTCCTCTCGTCATGAATCTTGAATGTGCTATGGATGTAGCAGCGATTGGATGGCTTCCCATCTGTTCTATGAAAAAGTCGTTTGTTCTATCTTATCGATCACCTATAAAAACCTATCGAATTCTACACGTTATCGCGTTGCTTGGTTAAATTTATTTTTGTAGATCACTTATTTTGTTCTTTTATCGCGAAATTTATCATGATCTGTTGCACGTGGATGAATATGAAAATGGATTTAAAACAAAACTGCGTATAATTTATATTATGCGCAGTTTTTATGAGCCTATTTTTCCGCGAAAAACATCTCTGGTACCTTGTTATCTGAAGTTAAGAAAAAGAGAGCTCTTTTCGTCTTTTTCCGCTGTATCTTCCTACCTTATCCTGTCTAATTCCACGATATGAAGGCATGTAAAAGAGCCACATATCATTATGCGGCCCTTTATTTTTTACTATAGGTAGAGGTGTATATAAAAATACGAACTGACTTCATTTCAGGTTTTTATGAAAAAGTAAATTATGAGAAAGCAATTCTCTCTGCATCTGACATCCTGTATTGGGTTAACAAATAATCTTTGCTCTGCATGGCCGCATGACGAATCGCATCCAGATCAACATTCAACAGCTTACCCTCTCGCTTCACGAGTCTACCTGCCACAAAGACCGTATCCACATTGGATGGATTGGCAAATTGCACGACAGCGCCGATTGGATCATGAACGGGGAACATATTCAGATCGGTGGTACGAATCATGATCAGATCCGCTTCTTTCCCTGGGGTCAACGTACCCACCTTCTGCTCCAATCCCAACGCTTGGGCACCAGCTGAAGTTGCAAATCTCAGCACTTGGCTGGACTGCAAGTTCAACTCACCAGGCATCTCACCCTGCTGCAAAAGTTGTTCATTGGCTCTGGATCGTTCAGCTTGAAGTGCGAACTTCATCTGCGAGAACATATCTCCGCCTGTAGACGTCACCACATCTACACCAAGTGTAGGTGTTCCCCCATGTTCAAGAAAATAGCCGGTGGCCGGATATCCATGACCCATCATCATTTCAACCTCAGGTGTGACCGACAAGGAAGCGCCGCTATCTGCCAGCATTTTGTATTCATCCATGCCCATGGTGTTACCATGAACGATATTCACCCGTGGACTTAAGAGTCCCGCTTCGTACAAGTGACTGATCGAGCGATCCGCAGATCCCCAACTGCCAAATCCGGCATGCATGGAACAGATCGCATCCAGTTCTTGTGCTAGCTCGATCTCTTTCACGGTTGTATCCCAATGACTGAACTCCGGACCACGAATGGCAAGCCCATAAGTAAGCAATTGATCCCGTGATGAAAAATAACGTTCTTTGACTCTTCTCACATCATTATTCGAATACGTGAGTTGACTATCCCGATTCCAGTAGTCCGTCTCACCAGGTACTCCGTGAGCAAATACCGCCCGAATGCCAGCATCCTGAAGTCCACGAATCAGTTCATCCGTATGGTCAGGGGAATATGGCATGCTCCAATCCATTACTGTCGTCACTCCTGCGTTAAGCGCTTCCAAGGAACCGAGCAGGTTGGCAATATAACTATCTTGTGGGCGGAGCTTGCTTCCCATCGCACCATAATAGAGATTTTGCAAATAAACTGGTAACGACCAGTTGGTTCCCACTGTTTTGACAAGTGATTCCCACATATGCCGATGCGTGTCCACCAGCCCAGGCATAATAATCATCGATGAAGCATCAATGATCTCCGCATCCGGAATATCCAGGTCGGGCTGAACCGCCATGATCAGTGAATCCTGAATCAGAACGTCCGCCCTCTTATACTGTCCAATTTTAGCATCCATCGACAACACACAGCCATTTTTCAACAGATAACTTGTCCGCATAAGAAACATCTCCCATCTATTTTGGTTTGAAAGACGATCACATCCTGCTTACGAATCTGTACTACTTCTGACTATTTTTTCGCTAGTATATATACATTATATAGTTATTGTTAGTATTTATCAATTTTGGGATTTACGTTTCGCCCGAAATCTTCTGACCTTCATCAGATTGCCACACATCTTATCATCACAGTACTTCTGTGTTCTGCTTCGGGTATCATCATAGAACATCCAGCGACAATCCGAATTATCACAGATCCGGATCCTGCCGCCTTCTCCCTCTACCAAAGTCAAAGCAAAGTCAGCAGCTACCTCAGCCATAACCTGACTCCAATGTGCTTCTACAGCTACCAGTTGGAGTTTCAGTTCCTGATCAATTGTAGTCAATGTTCTTCTCACATGCCCTGCTTCCATAACGCCGTTCAACCATTGTTTTTCTATATCCGTTAATGATGCTCCAGAAGATAAGCGGGCTCCAAGAGCTATCAATTCATTCCTGAAATTTCTCATCGACAACTCCTCTTCTGGAGATGCAGGGACAGAAGCGTGGAGTTGCCATCGTTCCAGAAAATCTTGCTGCCAGTTCGCCTTCCCAAGTCTGTCCTCCGATCGATCTCCCCCACGCCAGTCGTGATAATCGCTGTTTACAAAATCGGTCCATAACCTGTCCATATATACCTCCGTTTATTGTAACCATCTAATTAAACAAAGAAGGTTACAACTCATCTTTGATGTGTTATATTAAGTGTAACCTCATTAATCAGTTTTAGCTAGTTACATCACCTATCACAATTATACGCAAGGAGGAAAAGGCAATGACAAAAACAACAGCACTAGATGTGTTACTTATTCAAAAGGATGATACTTGGGATCAATGTAATTGGATTGTACCTTTGTCGAAATCCTTGGAGGGTCTTACAGCAGAACAAGCAGCTTGGATTCCACCCTCAGGGGGATTAAGCATCTGGCAGTTGGTTAACCATATGTATTATTACAACCATCGCTTATTATGTCGCATGCAAGGTAAGGAGCCTACCCTTCCTGCTGTTGACTCCAATGAATACACATTTGGGAATCCTGGAGATCCAACGGACGCAGCCGGATGGAATACACTGCTACAGGGTACAACTCGATTAGCCCAACAGTTGCGAGATCAATTGGCTGCACTACAAGAGTCAGATCTTGAAGCCGCATATATGGATTCCGAAGAGAAATGGGCACACGAACTAGCTCGCTGGGTACTCCATGATGCGTATCACGCAGGTCAGATCGTGCTTCTTCGCAGACAGCAAGGAAGTTGGAAAATCGTTTTCTAAAAAAAATGCTTGAACTGCTAGCGCTTACAGGAATAAGATGAACTTATTAATGTTACAGCTTGTTCAACACACTATATAATTGAATAGGATCTTCGGGGTAGGGTGCAATTCCCAACCGGCGGTGATGTTCTTCGGAACCAGCCCGCGACTCGCTAATTGTTCTTAACGAAGGACATTCAGCGACTGACTTGGTGTGAATCCAAGGCCGACGGTACAGTCCGGATGAGAGAAGATCAACACATTGACATGCCGTTCACGGGAAGGCCTCTTTCCTGACGCATGTCCTTGGATGAGCCCCCGTTTATTTGGTATATACCAAAACGGGGGCTTTTGTCGATTTTGCCAACTGAAGATTCCGTGTTCTGACGAAGGAGTCCTGAATATGGAAAAGACATCAGCAGCATCACCTGTTTACCGCAAGGAACGAAGTAATACCGGATTCTGGCTTGTAGTTCTCGGCGCCGCCTTATGGGGTGTCGACCCACTCTTCCGCATTATTTTGCTAAATACGATGACATCCACGCAGATTGTACTGGTGGAACATATCATCGTCAGTCTTATTGCCATTCCCGTACTGTGGAAATTTCGGGCTGATCTGAAAAACCTGCACGCTCGCCACTGGATTGCCGTGATTTTTATCTCATGGGGAGGATCAGCACTCGCAACGGTATTGTTCACCATGGCACTAACACATAACGATCCGAATACGGTACTTTTATTGCAAAAAATGCAACCACTCTTCGCTATCGTGCTGGCTAAACTGTTACTAAAAGAAACGTTACCACGTCGCTTCGGTGGATTGTTCTTCATTGCATTAGCAGGAACGTACCTGCTTACATTTGGATTCACATTGCCATTAGGTAACTGGGACAACTGGATTCATGCTGGAAGCTTGTTATCCCTTGGGGCTGCTGCCCTATGGGGAGGTTCAACCGTTATGGGACGATTGATGCTGGGTCAGGCGCGTTACGAAACCGTCACCTCCCTGCGCTTTGTCGTTGCTCTCCCGCTCCTGATCTTTATGACGTGGAACGAAGGTGCGGCATGGACGTTTCCGTCCGGAACGGGTGAACAGACTGCTGTCATCCTCAACATTCTCGGTCAGGCATTGTTACCAGGTTTGCTCAGTCTTCTGTTGTATTACAAAGGTCTGTCGTCAACCAAAGCCTCTGTTGCAACACTCGCAGAACTTAGCTTCCCGATGGCTGGTGTGTTGGTGAACTGGATTGCTTTCCGTACACTGATTACATGGGAGCAGCTGCTTGGTTTTATCCTGATCTGGGTGGCCCTCTTCGCCATTTCCAGACAGCAGGAAAGATCATCAACTGCGGCCGATGCTGCACCGAAGCTGCGTACAGAGTAAGTGGATATATCTGAGGTTCACATATAAACAAATAGTCAAATATAAAATAAAACCATTGCACATCAAATTAGATGAGCAGTGGTTTTTTATTTCCATGACTCGATATTACTCGTTCATTTTCTCAATTAGCAATATGAGCTATTAACCCTTTGCTTTATCTCTATTTCGCAAATGCAAATCCCCCTCTTTTCCCTCCAACCTCATAACGAGTATGCATATCATCGCACTACGTCTCTTCTATCTTTTGTCTTTTGTCTAATCCGGTGGTACGATGACATATGGAATAAACAGATGAAATATATTCAGAGAGGAACGATCATAATGTCTTCATTCTCATATACCTCCTACGACGCCGTAGGTTTGGCTGAACTGATCCGATCCCGGGAAGTATCCCCGGTTGAAATGCTTGAAGCGGCGTTTGCACGCCTTGAAGAAGTGAATCCGCAACTTAATGCGGTTATTCGTACATATGAATCTCGTGCACGGGAGGAAGCCGGTTTGGTTCGACCTGGAGAACAACCTTTTGCCGGTGTTCCCCTGCTCCTGAAAGATATCTCGCAATCCTTGGAAGGTGAATTTCTGACTTCAGGCTCCCGTTTGTTCAGCGAGCATCGTGCATTACGCAATTCCAATTTTGTCACTCGACTCCGTGATGCAGGCTTTATCTTCATAGGACATACCAATACGCCTGAATTTGGTTTAAAAAATATTACCGAGCCCCGTCTTCATGGTCCCACTCGCAATCCATGGAATATCAATCACTCCCCAGGTGGTTCAAGTGGTGGTGCCGCTGCTGCTGTAGCTTCGGGTATTGTTCCTCTTGCCGGAGCCAGTGACGGAGGAGGTTCGATTCGTATCCCGGCTTCCTTTAGCGGATTGTTTGGGTTAAAGCCAACCCGCGGGCGCACACCTGTAGGACCGGGAGTTGGTCGTCAATGGCAAGGCGCATCGATTGATTTTGCCCTCTCTCGCTCGGTTCGGGACAGTGCTGCATTGCTTGATACGTTACAAGTCATTCAGCCCGAAGCTGCGTTCCATGCTCCACTCTTTCCAGGCAGTTACTTGGCTGATATGAGCTATCCACATCAACGCAAACTGAAAATTGCATACACAACGGATTCACCCGTGGGTACACCTGTCAGCGCAGAAGCCAAAGAGTCTGTATACAAGCTCGTGCGCTGGTTGGAAGAACAAGGTCATCATGTTGAAGAAAAACTGAGTCCCGTCAACGGAGTTCGGTTGATGGAGAACTATTACATGATGAACAGTGGTGAGATGGCTGCGATGATCTCTTCCATGGAACGATCCATGGGCCGGGCTCTGACCTCCGATGATATGGAGATTGAATCATGGGTTCTGGCTGAAGCTGGCAAAAAGGTATCCGCTGCGGAGTTTGTACATAGCTTAGCTGAATGGGATGTAGCTGCAGCCCAGATGTCCACCTTGTTTGAGCGTTATGACTTCTACGTCACACCTGTTAATGCTTTTCCTGCGCCTAAGATTGGTGAATTAACGCCTCATGACGAACAGATCCGTAATCTGATGCGAATTAGTGAATTGGACAAGACCCAGCAGCAGCAACTCATCTATGAAATGTTTGAGCCAAGTCTTACGTATACACCGTTCACCCAGCTTGCAAATCTGACAGGCCAGCCTGCGATAAGTGTACCTCTGCATATGACACCTGAAGGGTTGCCAATGGGCGTTCAAGTGATGGCAACCAAGGGACGCGAAGATTGGTTGCTGCATCTCGCTGGTCAGCTTGAACAATCAGACCTCTGGATCGGAATGAGAGGTAATCCACTGTTCCCAGCATAAAGGCATATAATGTGGTTTGTGTTTAAATTCACCATTGGATGTTCCTGCCTGAGTAGAGTACGGCGCCATAACAGTGCATGAAAGCTTCATCTGCTCCGCATACTGAAAGCAAAAAGTAGCGGAGGAATGTGACGGATGAATACAAATCAGCGCCATAAACAGTCTTATCGTATCCCAGCCAAAACGGGATATGCCCTGAAAGTAAGCAAGGGTTCTTTACTACGCATAACGGATCTGGAGGGACAGCAAGTCATTGATTTTGTGGCATATGATGCTACGGATGCTAACCATCGCTTGGATCCCGGCGTGACAATGGACGTATTGCGTACTTATCGAATTAAACCAGGACAATTTGTATATTCCAATCAGTATCAACCTTTACTCAAGATTGTCCGTGACACCGTTGGGGTCCATGATTTCTTCAACTCTGCTTGTCGTCCAGAGATGTATGAGGTGTTATACGACAAAAAGGATCACGCCAGTTGTTATCACAATCTGAACACGGCACTGGAACCCTTCGGGATTCTACCACCAGACCAACACTATCCGTTTAACCTGTTTATGAAGTCCGTTGTAGACAGTGAAGGCAAGATTGATGTTGTAGCTCCCGATTCTCGTGCAGGTGATTATATCGAGATGGAGGCATTAATGGATCTCACAATTGGGCTCTCCGCCTGTCCTTGTGAAGAAAGCTCATGCAACGGATACAACTGCACCCCAATTCAATTGGATGTGGAACTTTAACAGAATAACAACGCCTTAAAGCGATATGATAAAAGTGGTTTGTTCTAATTCACTCCTTGCGGGAATACGATGACTTGTACCCATTTTCTGTGACAACTGGTACAATTCATCGAACCCGTTAAGGAGTGAACGTGTTTATGTCTGTACTGTTCAGTTATATCATTCTGGGAATATCATTGTCCGCTCCAATCGGTCCGATTAACGCCGCCCAACTCGACCGTGGAGCCCGCCACGGATTCATGCATGCTTGGATTCTAGGACTCGGAGCTATGTTTGCAGATTTGGTGTATATGCTGCTGATTTATTTTGGAGTTGCCCATTTTCTGGACACGCCGTTCATGCGCTCTTTTCTCTGGTCATTTGGCAGTTTTATTCTGATTTACACGGGAGTGGAAACGCTCTCGAAGCTAAAGCAAGGCATTCAAGGTACATCTACTGCGGAAGCAACTGTTCGAAAATCTTTTATTTCCGGATTTTTGATGGCCCTGTCCAATCCACTGAATATATTATTTTGGCTGGGGATCTATGGCTCTATTCTCGCGACAACTGTGAAGCATACGGATACTGCTCATTTGCTGCTCTACAGTTCAGGCATATTCATTGGTATTCTGGTGTGGGATGTCATTATGGCTGGCATGGCCAGTCGATTCCACAAACATAGCAGTGAGAATGTATTGCGCTGGATCTCTATCATTTCGGGAATCTGCCTGATCGGATTTGGTTTGTATTTTGGGTACGAAGCTGTACGTTCCATATTTTTCTGACAACAAAATCAGGCTGGACAGTCACCCAACTTCCCCGACATTAATACTGTAACGGTATCATGTGGAATGGAGTTGGGAATCAATGGCGGAGCTGTATAGTGCCGACGAAATAAACACCTTGTTTGAGCGTCTTCCATCTTGGCAGCAGGACGCTTATTCGCAATTTGGTAAAATGATCGCCGATGAAAATAATACGTATCCATGTGTACCTGGACGAATGGGATTTCTGTCAGGACATTTGAGGTACGGATTTACGTGTGACCCCCGATCTGAACATGCTGCCGAAGATATGGCCGATCTGCTTAGACAATATGGTCCTGTCTCCAGAGACACCGGTCATTACGCTTCGATGGTCGTGATCTGTGAGACACCAAGTGATCTGAAAGATCATACAACGGTAGAACAATATCAGACGTTATTCTGGCAAATGCTTAATCGGGTAAGTTCACACGATACCGAGCCGTGGCCGGAACATATTTCAACCGATCCTCATGATTCATCATGGGAGTTTTGCTTTGGCGGAGAGCCTTACTTTTGTTTCTGTGCAACTCCTGCACATGAACTCCGAGCCAGCCGGCATTTTCCTTATCTCATGTTTGCTTTTCAACCACGGTGGGTATTCGAATCCATTAATGACAACACCCCTCTTGGCCGTAAAATGAAAACCTTAATTCGCAAACGTCTCGCTGCGTATGATGCTGTACCTGCTCACCCTTCGCTGATGTGGTATGGTCAGCAGGATAATCTGGAATGGAAACAGTATTTCCTGCCTGATGATGAGCAGACACCTTCCAAATGTCCATTCATGCGGATGAAGCAAGCCTTAGGCAAGTTGACGAAATAATCTTAAAGCACTCATTAATCCGTTGTACGACCTCCACGAAAGTTGCTGAGAGTTGCTTATGGTTTGGATGGTGCTGACTGCGATGCTTTCGAGCCACGTACCTTATGAACAACATACGTGATGATGCCAAGGAACACCAGAAGTCCCACACTTGCCAGCAGACCCGTTCTGCTGGCTTTTTCCATCGCTGTCCCAGCCACAGCAGCTACAATTAATACTATGGCAATCCATACTTTGATGCGATTCCACTTCACGGGCTTCATTTTTTTAATGTACGTGATGCAGATGAGCAGCCATGTATACATTAATACCAGACTACCTGCTGTCGTCACATATTCAAACAAACTCTTGGGCATCCATAATGCCATCAACGTAGACAGGACTAATCCAGCCGCTGTGCAACACAATGCCTGAAGTGGCATGTCCTTTTTCCCCCAGGTCTTTGTGAACAGCTTTGGTGCATCTCCATCTTCCGCGAGTTTCACCAACATAGACGTAATGGCATATAACGAAGCCACCATCGTCGAGAATCCGGCTATAATCAGAATTCCGTTGAGTATGTGGACCACAACGGTTAATCCAATGGTGGACATGGCTTTGACAAGCGGACTTTCATCTGGAGTTAACTGAACTGAAGGCACAAGCAACAGGATCAACGCAATTGAAATCACATAGAGTGTACTCACCGTCAATAGCATTACTCGACCTGATTTCACTGCATCTTTTGGTTCTTTCAGGTTAGCTGCCATCAAACCCATAACCTCGATCCCGGCAAAAGCAAAGAATGCATAGATGAAACCGGTCCATACGCCTTTACCTCCATGCGGGAACCATTCATTCTTCAATTGCTCGGGTGTGACTTTTACAGGTAACCAACCCAGACAAGCCGCTCCTGCTATAGCTATAAATGCAACCGTTGCAGCAAGTTTGATTACAGCAAGAATATTCTCCGTTTTGGTTAATCCCTTCGCTCCCAGTGCAGCAATGAACAGACCTATAGCGGCATAGATCGCAACAAATGCCCATAGCGGAAACTTGGGAAACCAGAATTGAGAGAACAGCCCAAGTGCCGTTAATGAGCTGCCCATGATGAGCATTTCAGAGAACCAGTACATCCATCCACTACCAAAACCAGCCCAAGGTCCGAATGCTTCGCCCGCATACGTTCGAAAAGCGCCTTCCTTTGGATCATCTGCCGTCATCTGTGCCAGCGCACCAAATACAAAGTAAGTACCTGCCGCCGCCAGCACCAACAATATAAGTACGGATATGCCGGCCCAATGAATCGCTAGACTGGTTCCCAGAAAAAATCCCGTTCCCAGTGTGCAACCCGCGCCAAACAAGGATAGGCTGACCCAACTTAGTTTTTCGTCGTCGTTTTTACGGTGTTGCTGACTTTTCATGAAGTTCCTCCTTCTGCCTTATCCCCTTACGATTTACAGGTCATGGAGGTTTTATGTCTGTATTACCAAAAAGAATTATTATTAGTTTACATAATAATTAATATGTTTTTCGGATGTATTGACTTGTAATTATTTGTTGTCTCCGTTATATGGAAAACTTCTTATTATACAAATCAAAAAAAGAAAAACCTTCCACATGTAAATATTGTGAGAGGTTTTTCCATTGGGTATATCTAATCAAACTCGCATCAATAATTAATTTTGTGTTGCTTCGTACAGACGATGTAAAATGGTTGCTGCTTCAGCACGTGTCACAAAATCTTTCGGACGAAGGTATCCGTTATTCGCAGTAATAATGTCCATATTAGTCAGTGTGTAAAACGCTTCTGCCTTAAAATCTTGAGAATCACCATCATAATAGTATTCTCCTTCATCCTGATCAATGTAAATCACCGGATAGTTAACCGAGAAATTATCATAGTAACTTGCAGGACGAACTTTAATATCCTTATAGTTTGAAGCTGCAGAAACTACATCTTCAATTTCTGGGTGAAGGGTCTGATCGGTGAAATTAGTTCTAATAGAAGAGATCATCATAATATCCCAGCGAGTTAAAGGTTTATCAGGTTTAATAGAAAATTTATAGTCTGGGTATTGCCCATCTAAACCTTCAAAAAAACTCCACACGTAATCTCCATTGAATATAGCTGCAAAATCTTTGTTTGCCCAATGTTTACGTGCATCTACAAACTCTGAGGATTTTCCATCTGAATAATTAATTTCTGGGAAAAGCTTATGAAACATATGTACAAACTCTGCTTTGGTTATCGTGTTGCCTGGCTTGAAACTTCCATCCTTATAACCGCTAATAACGCCTTTTTTGACCATCAAATCAATAGATTCAGCAGCCCATTCATATTTTTTGCCCTGCACATCAGAAAATGTATTTGCCGCAAATGAGGATTGGGAAAAAAACAATGATACAACGATCAGTGGCATTATTAGCCACTTCTTTTTTAACATTAATCTTCACTCTCCTGTCTTATGTAGATCAATCTACTCATATTTATATCGGCCTTTCAAGAGCACATCATTAGAACACGACCAGATTATTCCGATAATCCACTGCATCTTTATCCCTAAAAAAAGTGGTTGACTTCAATCGCTTAGAATGGTTTTCCTTTTAAACTTGGGGTGTGTCAATGTGGCTGTATGAGCGATAGTAACTAAGGTGAGAAAATGATCTTTCTATTGTGAATTTTTCATATGTTGAAATATTATAAATTAAGTCTTTATTTCTATTATCTCGAACGCGGACTGCCCATTTTTCGTATTTTCTCAATATCTTCGTCGTTTTTTATAAATTTAGTCGCTTATAAGAAGGGATATTTCCTGGGATTTTTCCTCTTTCATCCTTTGTCACCCGTTTTGAACTAAGCTGACGTATAGACATTATTCCCTAAATTTTTTTGCAGCCCCTGATCCGAAAGTTGTTGTGAATTTTTCATATGTTGAAAATATTTTATGTTGGTCATAAAAAAGCCGCCATATGGCGGCTTCGCTAATATTTCTGATTTAAGTCCGGCCAGTCCAATCTGCTCCGGCGATTTCTTTCCATCGTGCTCTAATTTCATCATACAATTCCTGTGGGAGTTGCCCTTTAGCCACAAGATCAGCATTTTGCTGCCAGCGATTGGGCTTGGCTGTTCCTACAATAGCTGTGTCTACACCTTCGGTACTTAGTGTAAAACGCAGTGCTGTTTCCACCGCTACCTGGGCATCTTCACCCAGAAAACCATAGTTCAGTTCACTTAAGCGCTTCCAGTATATAAATGGATAAGCCTCTTCTGAAAGTGTATCATACGTCCAGGCCGCATTGGCAATTGGTCTTTTGGCGATGACACCCATGTTTCTTTTTCTTGCCTCAGGCAACGTAAGATCAATTGCTTCCTGATCTGCGATATTTAATGAAGTCTCCAGGCTGTCAAATACTCCGGTCTGAATCGCATATAGCGCATCTGTTGTATCCCCACTGTATCCGATAAATCTGGTTTTTCCTGCTTCCTTGGTACGCTGTAGTACTTCGATCACTGCTCCTTGTCGGAGTACTTCTTCGGAGCAGCTATGCAAATGGATAACATCCACATAGTCCGTTTTCAGCCGTTTCAGACTACGGTCAATCGTTTGCTCCAGTACTTTGGCATCCCAATCCGGGCCTTCGATCCCGGCAGCATGTCCACATTTGGTGAACAAATAGTAGTCATCACGCCGATATGACAACACCTCGCCGATTAATTCCTCGCTGTCACCGTAACATTCAGCCGTGTCTATCACGTTTAATCCAGCATCCAGGGCACTATTCAGCAATGTCGCTACATCCGTTTTGGATACATTTTTGCCTATTTCCGCTCCGCCAAATCCAAGTGTACTTACGTTCATGCCAGTATTACCGTACTTGCGCGTTTCCATGGTTATCTTCCTCCAAGTTCAGTGAATTGGGTACAGATAAATAGAAATACTGATTAACTTTCCCTATGTTATTACCCATGAGTGGGTTATGCCACCCACTTTTCCAAAATGTAACCAACTTCATTTATTTAAAATCCATAAATGGACATTCCACCGTCAACCAATAACGTCTGACCCGTTATGTATCCCGCTGCATCTGATGCCAGGAATACAACCGGCCCTACCACTTCTTCCAGTTCTCCCACTCGCTGAAGCGGTGTACGGCTTACAATTTCCTGCAAATACTGCGGATCATCCAGCAGTTTTTCAGTCAGAGGTGTTCGGAAATACCATGGCCCTACTGAATTGACACGGATTCCATACTTGCCCCATTCCAGTGCGAGCACTTTGGTCATATGAATTAAAGCAGCTTTGGTTGCACCATATACAACCCCTGTCCGTAAAGCCGTGTGACCGCCTACCGAAGAGATGTTAATGATCTTCCCAGTCCCACGTTCTTTCATATGCAGACCCGCCAATTGCGAAGCGAAGAAAGCCGATTTTAAGTTTGTCTGCATGATGGTCTCCCACTGTTCGTCCGTTACTTCAAGTGCTGGTGTCCGTATGTTCATACCTGCGTTATTCACCAGAATGTCCAGACTACCCATCTCCGAGATTGCCTCTTGAAACGTCTCTTCCATTTGTTCTTTTGATGTCACATCCGCAGTCAGAGCGAGCGCTTTACGCCCTGTCTGTTCATAGATGTAGGCTGCTGTCTCCTCAATTTCTTTCATCGTTCGGGATACAAGTACAACGTCACTGCCTGACTGGGCAAGTCCAATCGCAATTGCTTTTCCGATCCCTCTCCCTGCACCTGTCACCAGTGCTGTCTGTCCATCGAGATGGAATGTGGGTACGTTCATGTCACTCACTCCTTCATCAGATTCTTTATTTCAGCATTCAAGCAGAATGCTGTATATGTAGGTAAACCCCGATAGGAATCAGGTTACAAAATACTGGCTTGGATTACCCAGTTCCGGATGGAACTTCTCTCGAAAGCGTCCTCCCGTATATTCCCCTATAATTTTTCGCCAGAACGCCTGCGCAATAACATTGTTCCGAACCTGAGTTACTTTCCATCTGCCAGGAAAACGTTTAAACAATTCATAGGCTGCCCGAGTGCCCACCCCACTGCGCCGATATTTTTGCATCACAAAAAACTCAGTCAAATAGTAGTCATTATCCTTACTACCAGGCTCCAATTTCTCCACCAGAGCAAACCCTGCAGGTGCCCCATCACTTGTAATCAAAAAAGGAAACTTGCGGTCCTCTTCTGCCCAGAATGCCTCCAGACCGGGATATTCCGGAAAAATGCCGTTACTGTCCACATCAATATTCAGGTATTTGGTAAAATCATATAGATAAAATTGCATTAAATGCCGAATCACCTGACTGCGGTCCCGGGGAACCAGTTCTATTTTCATATTCATCCGGTTCACCTCCTCTGCTCTACGTATACTAATTACTTTAAAGGTTTACGCGCCGAAGGGCAAGGAAGCATACCCTACTTACTGCCTGCTTTGGTGAACAAGCTGTGAGCATGTAAATTATGGTACACTAGAGCATAGAATACTATTAAATTGAATATTCATTTTATATGTTTTTCACATGGAGGTGTCGAACTTGACCAACGTGCAAAAAGAGATTGATCGACGCAAGCTGGATGACAAACTACCTTCCATGCCTTGGTTCGTTCAGCAATTCATGGACTACAAACTGCCTGACCTGTCCCCCTCTACCCTGCTCGAATATCTGAGAGATTACGAAGCTTTCTTCGGATGGTTGCGAGCAGAGGGGCTATCCGAGGCAAGATCTAATAAAGAAGTTACCTTGACTGAACTGGAAGTCCTTCGCATGGATTCGGTTACCGCCTATCGGTTATTTCTTACAACCAAACGGGAAGGAACCAATTCCAGAATTACCGTCTCCCGCAAGCTCTCTTCCCTTCGCTCCCTTTTTCATTACCTGAGCCAAATTGCGGAAGATGAAGACTTTTATCCTTTGCTGAAGCGGAACATTATGGCCAAAATCGAGATCAAGCGTACCCATAAACCCAAGGACACCGCTGCCAAACTCAAAGGTAAAATCCTGGAGGAAGAGGAACTGCTGGAATTTATCGGCTATATCCTTGAAGGTTACGCTGTTGATATGGAGAAGAACAAGCAGGCACTCTATTCCCATGAGCTCAACAAAGAACGGGACGCCTGCATTGCCAGCCTGATTCTAAATTCAGGTTTACGAGTGTCGGAAGTTGTGAACCTGAACGTCGATGATCTCGATCTGAACAACAAACTCCTGTATGTTTATCGCAAAGGTAACAATGATGAGACGTACAAAACACCCGTTTATTTCAGGGAACAGGCCAAGGACGAACTCGCAACTTATATGAACCTGCGGCAATCACGTTACCGCACGCCCAAGCGGGAGAAAGGTCTGTTCATTGCTTTGCGTAACGGAGATTCAGAAGGCAGTCGAATGACCAAAAGGGCGATCCAGGCGATGATCATGAAATACGCCAAACGTTTTGGCAAACCATTCTTGACCGTGCACAAATTACGCCATTCATTCGCAACCGACTATTATTTACAAAATGATATTTACAAAACGAAGGAGCAGCTTGGACACGCTTCTACGGAAACGACCGAGATCTATGCTCACCTTACCGACAAAACGATGTCCGAAGCCATTGAACGTCGTACCGACGAAGGGATGTAACATCCCGAACATAATAAAAGCAGCAAACCGCATCAAGGATTTCGATCCGAGAAAGGTCTGCTGCTTTTTGGTTTTTTTGCATTATTCAAGGAGAAGAGCATAAGTAGAAACAATTTAGTTTACATAATAAAAATTACGTTATATCCGAAGTCGATCAATCACGCTCTCTGTACAATCAATCATATCCAGCGATCATAATATCCCACTTCTTGACGTTTCTACGCTTCGAATTCACGATTCTGCCTTTACTCGCTCTCAACCATCTGTATCAACGCTTTGGCTATATCCTCCGTTTCTTGAACCGAGTACCATGTTATATCTCTGCTTACGGTGCTCTGCTCAATAAACTGCTCTGAAGGTAGCCATGAGATTATACCCACTACCCCTTCAAGCTGATCAACCAAGGTCAGATCTTTCTCTTCTCGAACCATCACAAATTTGGGATAAGAAGCATCCTTGAATCCTTCAACAACAATCCAATCATAATCCGATAGATAGCTCAGCATATCCTCTAGCTTGGTTGCCTGTCGCTCCATAATCGCAGTACGTTTCTCTGACATGATAACCACCGCCGAAGCCCCAGACTCTCCAAATCGATAAGAATCCGTTCCTTCTTGATCCATCTCAAAATGGTCATGTCCATCATGCTTAATTGCTGCTACTTTAAGTCCCATAGAAGAAAAGTGCCCGATCAGCGCGGCTGTCAGGGTTGTCTTGCCTGTGTTTTTGTATCCAACAATCTGTATGATATGTGGCTTTGTATCACTCATTGTAGTCATCTACCACTACCTCACATGACCTGAGGGCAGTTTGAGAATGCGTACCTGCTCACCCGCAGGAATGCCTTTTTTCTCAGGTGGAACAACAATCAGGCAATCACTGTCCTTAATGGTGATCATCACGCTAGATTCATCTACACGGGCGGCAGCCGGTATTGCGTACACCATGCCGTTGCGGATCTCTGTGCGTCCACGTACGAAACGTGTAAAATTATTAACTTTGGTGTACTCTTCTTCCAAGATCGCAGTCCATTCTTCCATATAAGGATGAGCATCCGCCTGCATGGAACGAATGGTTGGACGAACAAACAGACCAAAACCTACAAAACAAGCCCCGGGGTTACCCGAAAGTGCAAAAAGCAATTTATCTTTATATATAGCAGCTGTGGTCACACTGCCTGGTCGCATCGTCACTTTGTTAAACAACATCTCCACATGTTCTTCCAGCACAAGTTCGCCCATAATATCATAATCCCCAACGGATACACCGCCTGTGGTCACTACGATATCATTATCTTGAATGGCTTCTTCCAGTTTGGCCCTTGCCGTATTCACATCGTCTGCAATAGAACCGTACATCACAGGCTCTCCACCTGCCTCTACAACCAGAGAGCGCAGCATGTAACTGTTGCTATTCCGAATCCGACCTGGTTGTAATGGCTCATCTACATCAAGCAATTCCGTGCCGGTTGCGAATATCGCCACCTTTGGACGTTGAAATACAGGAACTTCTGCTATGCCAAAAGTAGCTAACACGGACTGCTCTCCTGCCCTGATGATCGTTCCTGCTTCGAGCAGTTGCTGTCCCTCTTGGACTTCCAGTCCGATTGGGGTGATGTTAGCACCCGACAATATGTGCCGTTTCAATGCAATCCACTGTTCTCCGTCCTCTACCTTGCTCTCAGTCATCTCCATCATGACCACCGCATCCGCACCTTCCGGAACCTGTGCACCGGTCATGATGCGAGCCGTCGTACCTGAAACAATGGTGTGATCCGAAGTGTAGCCGCAAGGAATTTCATCAATTACTCGAAACCAAACTTGATGATCACTCGATGCATCTATGGTATCTGTACTTATAATCGCGAATCCATCCATACCCGATCTCCGGAAGAATGGATACGGATGGGGTGCCTGAATCGTCTCTGCAAGTGTGCGGCCATGAGCAGATTCAAGATGAACTTTCTCTATGGAGCCTACAGTAACTCTTGCAGCTATTTTGGCCTGGGCATCCGGTACCTGTACAGCTGTACGATTGAATTTGGCAGTTGTCATATCATGTGAATGTGAGTTCAATTTCAAAAGTATTCTTACCTCCTAAAGACTATCATCCTTTAAGAAAGTGTAGCCCGAATATTGTAAGATAACAAGTACATCACTTATTGAATCCTGTGACAAAATCTTATTTCTTACAGGTGTAACATTCCTTGATCTATATTCAACATGAAAGGCATCTTGTCTGCCCATAATATAAGTGACAAAGGGAGGCGATGATCATAAGTAATCGATGTGAATTATGCGGAAGAGAACCTGTGAACACGACCGTTCATCATCTGACACCCAAAGAAATGGGCGGAACATTTCTACCAACGGCCAACCTGTGCATCCCCTGTCACAAACAGATTCATTCGCTATACACCAATCGCGACATTGTAACCCTTGGTCTCACTGATCTGCAATCCTTGAGACAGGATGAACGAATGATTCCATTTATCCGCTGGATTCGCAAACAACCTGCTACAACGATTCCCCGCGTACACAAGTCCAATCATGTTCGCAAGTCGTAAAGAAAAAAGAACAGCTCCAAGGTAAATGCGCGGATAGAGATAAATCCGTCATACCTTTTCCTGTTCTTTTTGGATTGAACTATATGTTGGGCAGCCAAGCTTATAATTAAATCATTATCTTCGCCTCTTAATTCGGCCGCCGCCCACTCTGGTTTTTGGTTTTTTGTAGGATTTCTTAGGTGAATCAAACAGCCCACCACTGCTCTTGTTGCGATCAATGGTTCCCTTGCTCTGATCCTTGTTGCGGTTGAATAATCCTCCGCCAGATCCCACGCTTGAATCTTTATCGCTTCCGCGCCTTGTAATCGTACCTTTCCGATCAACAGTAATAGGTGGAGCAAGCTTCTTGTCATTACTTGTTGGTGCACGATAAGATCCTGCACTCGGTTTATACGTATCTTTATTGGTGTATCCCCGATAGTTGCCATAACCTCGCCCGCCAAAAGAATCGAACAAATTACCAATTAATGTAGCGGTGAGGTAACCTTGTAAAAAAGATGAATCGTAGTTCTGCCGAACATATTCCTTGGAGTCCACCTCAACCAAGGTATCCTCCGGCTTGTTCGGGTCTTGTTGCAGGTGATAATACTCGTCCTGATACACGAGGAACATACGCTCTGTGTTCTCTGCCGAGATCTGATCCGGTTGCCGCTGGTCAGACAATTCCTGAGCCACTTCCGGAACGGTACGGTCCGAAGCCCGGTACACATAGGACGTTGAGTTACCACTGCCGTTAACCGATTCAAGCGGATAGGTGTCCTGAACAGAAGGTGCTGCTCCGCACGCGGACAACAGAGACATGACAAGGCTGAGGACCAGCATTAATTTTAATCCATGTGCCAAGCGTTTTTTCATTGGAACCTCTCCTAGCTCGAACGAATCACTTTGATATCCGCAGGAAGAATGGACTCACCCTCATACAGTGTAAATCTTCTGTCTTGCCACTCCACGCGAAGAAGCATATTATCATCCGACTGATACTGCCATACCAATTGTTCTCCAGCCTGGCCATATGGAGTTCTACCTGCCGTTGATACCATGCCTCCATACTCTTCCTCCAGATGATATGCGCGTCCATCCAGGTCCAGCAATGTAGGCACCTCATCAGGCGCATCAAGCCTGCCATCAATTGGTGTATATAGGGCGTAACGTGTGAGTTCCCGTTCTTCGATATGCAAATATCGAAATGCGGTACCATCCTGTAGCGTGAGCACAACTGCATTTCGAGCACGATTTTGTACCCGACCAACGACTTCATAAGTGACCAGAGAAACCTCACAGATATCACCAGGTGCAAGCTGAAGCATCGTTTTCTCTGCCTGCGGTGGTTCAGGTTTCGTTAGTATTCCTTTAATTCGTTTCCATACACTCATGAGAATTACTCCTGTTCCTTATCTTATAAACAAGCTGCAATAATCAGTGCGCCCACGATATGTAAAGCGCCAGAGAACAATCCGTACCCTGTCTTCCCTTGCTGAATTCCCGTATCCAGATCCAGATTGGCCCATTTGCGAATCATAAAGTGTACAACACTCTCCAGAATCAACAAAATGATAAAGGATACAACGGAGACCAGCAGTGCTTCTCCCAGGTGACCGGCCGTAGAAATGGACGTAGCGAGTACATATCCTTGTGCAAATAATTTCATAACCATGCGTGTAGTAACGGCCATATTGCCAGCCTTAACTTCAGCAAAATCCTTATATTTCGTGAACAGTGAATCAATATACATCAGGACAAACAGCAAAACCGAACCAGATCCGGTCCAGACCAGCATCGCCAAAATGTTCAAATCCATTTACACAGCCCCCACATATCAACATGAACCGCATTTAAAAGCGAAGGAGAAATACTCTTCTCCTCCGCTGGTTAACCCTGCTGACAACCAAGGTATTAGTTCTTATTATCGTACTGTTTCATCAATGCTGCGAGTTCATCTTCAACAGCCTGATCTTTACCCAACTTCTCGAACTCTTCATCCAAAGATTTTCCTTTGGAAGACATTTCGTTACTTGCTTCGGCCTGTGCTTCCATCTGCATCATTTTCTCTTCCATACGCTTCATACCAGCACTTGCAGTATCAGAGCCAAACCCATTCAACGCTTTGTTGATTTCCGTTTGGGCTTTTGCTGCATTGTAACGGGCTACCAGTGTTTCACGTTTGTTCTTCATTTGAGTCAACTGCTTACGCATTTCGTCAAGCTTGCCACGCAGGTTATCTGCAGAAGCCTTGTTTTGGTCATAGCTGGTTTTGTACTCAGCCATCTTCTCTTCAGCAGCCTTTTTCTCTTCCAGGGCACGTCGAGCCAAATCTAGATTCTGAGCACGTGCCGCCGTATGCGCCTGCTCTTCACGTTTCTTCACAAGAGCTTCCTGCTCTTCGAATAACTGCTTGAATTTCTTCTCAATGGCGATCTGTTGAGCCACTGCTTTCTCCGCATCTTCCAGATCCTCTTGCATGTCACGGATATATTGGTCCGTCATCTTGATTGGATCTTCCGCCTTGTCAATAATGGCGTTGATGTTAGACATAGTTAGATCACGCAAACGTTTGAAAATGGACATTATGTTATTCCTCCTAGTCGATATTACATCGTATATAAACATACATACGTAACAATCTACAACTCGTTTCAATTTTAGCAAATAAAATCAAAACATTCGATGGCTCTTATGTCAGGAAGATCGTTTATCTTTATTCAGATGATCCTCCATCAACCTCTCTGCAGTCTGCACGATTTCGTCGATCTGCATCCGCGTGATGGAATCAAAATGGATACCCATGATCACCGTAACGGTTACTTTCAGCTGCAAGGCAGCCTTTCGGGCAAGCCGCTCACACAGCTCTTGTTCTTTATGCCCAGGAATATGGACTGTCGTCCCGCTTACGCGCTCATGATCCACGTAGAACGTGGCTACGGCGCCAATATGCGCCTTTCCTCCGGTAACGAGAAAAACCTTATCTTCTCCTGCTTCAATCACCTGTAAACGTATGGATTTCAAATCATATGTACTCATACCCATCCACCTATCCTTTTCTATATGTTATGTATGGAGGAATTATGGCTGTCATAAGATAAATCCGCAATGAAACTTCTCACACTACGCATATTTTATGGAACCCCCGGGCATACCAAGGAGAACGTCATTTTGGAAAAGGAGGCCGTTTATTATGCGCGTACGCCTCATTATGCTGATGGTTATCGTTATTTTTCTCGGGGGATCTCATGCTCCAGTTTCATCGCGGGATGTTTCAAGCCCACCAAGTGAATCAGTATCAGGTTCGGATTCTGCGGAAGAAGAACAACTGACATTGGGACAATTACGTCAAAAATATGCCGATACGTTCAAAACCAATGGTCCTTCAACCAAGAAGGTTGCACTGACTTTTGATGATGTACCTGATCCACGATTTACTCCACAAGTACTGGATGTATTGAAGAAATACAATGTCAGAGCTACATTCTTCATCGTGGGTAGTCGTGCTGAGAAACATCCGGATCTGGTGAAACGCATCGTTAAGGAAGGGCATATGGTTGGTAATCACAGCTACAATCATCCTGAATTCAGTAAACTGTCGATGAATGCCTTTCGCAAACAAATTTTACATACCGGGGATATTATCCAACGTTTGGCAGGATATACGCCCAAGATGATTCGGCCACCTTATGGAGACATTAATGAAGAACAGCTGAGATGGGCTGCCAAACAACACTATAGCATTGTGAACTGGAACGTAGACTCCCTGGACTGGAAAGGCCTTTCAAAGGAACAGGTGAAAGATAACATTCTTTCTGCCGTAAAACCCGGCTCCATCGTTCTGCAACATGCTGGAGGCGGTGTAGGGTCAAACCTGAACGGCACGATTGAGGCTTTGCCTGAAATTATTGAGGAACTACGTAATCGGGGATATGAACTGGTCACCTTGGACGAAATGCTGGGATTGCCCAAGGCCAAAGATTAAGATGACCGTGGTAGAAATAAATGAGAATATTAAAAGGGTGCTGTTCAATCGCGAATTAGCGACTGGCAGACACCCTGTTTGAATTCATTTTAAATGTTCTTTTCTCTCTACTTCAGAATGTACAGCTCGATATCCTGAAAACCAAATGAGCTTACAGACTGTTTGCTACCCGGGATAAAGATATCAATCCGGTGACCTTTGATTGCACCGCCCACATCCCGCGCTGTGGCTACAAAAGCCTGTTTTGGCAATCCTGGATGGCTGTGACCAGTTACCAGTACTTTGGTTCCAAGTGGAATTACACTTGGATCAACTGCAATCGTACCCAGTTCAAGGTCATTTCCGAAATAATCGACTGCACCCCAGCCTCCATTTTCAGACGGATCTGCAGAGTATGCCGTTGCTTTTACGTTCACAGCTTTGCTGTAATCGAATGTTTTACCCCAGGCTTGAACAACTTTGTTATCTGCGTTGACGTCCAAGCTTGCTGTAGTAACAGTCTTCGCTTGGGTCTTGCTCTCCGTTGCCGCAGCGGCTGCTACATTGTTTGCCTTACCGGGAATCGTAATTTTCAAACCACCATAAATGTTGTAAGCCGAAATGTCGTTGTTTGCTTTAATTAACGTGTTGAGTGCTACTCCATATTGTTTTGATAAGGTGTAGAAGGTATCCCCTTCTTTGGCCACATGAACTGAATCGGCGTGAGCCGGAACGGCTTGAATGAGCATTGCTGTTGTCATTAATGCTACTGCTGTTTTGGCTATACGTTTCTTGTTAATCATGGTCTTCCTCCCTCATTGTGCCTGCGAAGTTAGTTGTCGGATTCGGATGAGGAGCCCACCCTATAGGTTCTTCGTTACATTTGAAACGTTATGTACCCAATTCACCCCAAGCAGTGTGCTGTAGATCTTCCCCCTGCACAATCTGCATCGTTACATCCCCCGCACTCCCTATCCGGAAGTTTCGGCAGAGTTCAATATATCACAATTTTGTAACCTGAACTTGTAGTAATTCTTACCAAATGGTTTTTAGCATGTAAGCATTTGTAAGAATACTGGTTAATTCAGAAAGTTTGGTTGACCCGATTCCTTTATATTTGGTAACAGAATAGTTACTTTTCCGAATCCATACGTCATTATTATCCATAAAAAATAGCGTTACCGACTCGAAGTCAGTAACGCTATTTGATCACATCGTTTAGAGTACTTTCGCAAGAAAATCACGTGTACGTGAATTTTTGGGTGCTCCAAACACCTCATCAGGTGTTCCCTCTTCCACAATAACCCCGCCATCCATGAACAAGATGCGGTCTCCCACTTCACGTGCGAAACCCATCTCATGGGTTACGATGACCATCGTCATTCCGCCTTCTGCAAGACGTTTCATGACATCCAGCACTTCGCCGACCATCTCAGGGTCCAGTGCCGACGTAGGCTCGTCAAACAGCATCACATGCGGCTGCATGGCCAATGCTCTAGCAATGGCGATCCGCTGTTTCTGTCCACCAGACAGCTGATTCGGGAATGTATCTTTTTTATCGTACAAGCCCACGGTGTTAAGCAGATCAGAGGCAATTTTCTCCGCTTCCTGAGTGGATTGTTTCTTCACTTTAATCGGAGCAATCGTGATGTTTTGCTGTACCGTTTTGTGTGGGAACAGGTTGAAGTGCTGGAACACCATGCCCATTTTCTCACGAGTTGCGTTAATGTTATGCTTGGGGTCCGTGATTGACACGCCTTCAAAATCAATCTCTCCTGAGGTAGGCTGTTCCAGCAGATTCAGACAACGTAAGAAAGTACTTTTACCTGAACCGGAAGGACCGATGACCACGACAACCTCACCTTTGCCAATCGTCACGTTAATGCCCTTAAGCACATCGTTATTTCCATAAGATTTGTGTAATTGTCTAACGTCTATCACTTGCACTCAACTTCCTTTCCAGTCGTCCCAGCAGCTTGGACAAAATGAACGTCATTACAAAGTAGATGGCTGCTGCAATCAAAAATGGACTCAACCCTTGGTACGTAATGTTCTTGACTACACTTGCCTGATACATAATATCCACCATACCGATAACGGAGATAATGGAGGATTCTTTGATGATAGTTATGAATTCATTACCGATCGCTGGTAATACAGCTTTGAAGGCTTGTGGCAATATGATATAACGCATCGCGGCGCCTCTTCCCATACCTAATGAACGCGCTGCCTCCAACTGACCACGATCCACACCTTGGATACCTGCACGGAAAATCTCCGCCAGATAGGCACCACTATTGATTGAAAGTGTAATGATACCTGCCTGAAGTGCAGTGAAGTTAATGCCAAAGCTCAGGGAAAAACCATAGTAAATAATCATCAACTGTACCAACATCGGTGTGCCACGGATCACTTCAACGTAAGCCGTACCGATCCAGCGCAAGATTGCAGCGTCATGCAAACGGAACAAACAGATGATCAATCCAATAATTACCCCGAAGATAACCCCAAGTGCAGACAACAGAAGTGTGTATCCTACACCTGTAGCATAGAAACTTTTGTACTCCCAGAATACTTGGAAAATATTTTGTGATTTGTTCGCTTTATCCGCCATCAAGAGGCTGGCGTCCGTCACCATCTGATTGATTTTATCTTCGCTTTTCAGTCGCTCCAGTGTTCCATTTACTGCAGCTAGCAGCTCGGTATTACCTTTACGAATCCCGATTGCCGCTTCTGCTTGCTCTTCGTCCGGAACAGCAGCAGCAAGTCCAATGATATCGTCCAGATAACCTACAGCAACGGTATCTTCAACGATTGCCGCGTCAATGCGTTTTGTTTGCAGTTGAAGCACGATATCCGAGATTTTATCCAGCGCAGTAAGCTTCGCTCCTGGAATACTCTGTCCGATCGTTTCCTGAATGGAGCCTTTCTGAACGCCAATCTTCGCATTTTCAAGTTCTGCCATGGTTGGATATTTGTCTTTATCCACATTCCGAACCATAATCACTTGTTTTGATTTATAATAGGTGTCGGAAAAATCGATACTTTTCTTCCGCTCATCCGTCGGCGTCATACCTGAAATCACCAGATCAACACGCCCGCTCTGCAATGAAGGCAGAAGACCGTCGAAGCCCATATCCTCAATCACAAGCTCAGCGCCAAGATCTTTGGCAATCTCTTTGGCGATCTCAATATCGAAGCCGACGATTTCATCTTTGCCATTAATCACTTTATGGAATTCATATGGTGCAAAATCGGCACTTGTACCGAGCACCAGCTTTTTACTGCTTGAATTATCTGTAGTTCCACTTGCAAGTGCCACAGGAACGGCAGTCGTCAGCAGAATAACAAAGGTCAACAGCATCATGGTGTAACGACTTATTAATTTCAACCTTTTTCTCTCCCCTTACAATACTTTGTATGCTTCTCATGTTGATGACTGAGTCATTATAAAGTACAATGCATGATTATGCAATGCATTTTGACAATACAAATCTTGACTTGTTTCTGAAAAAATAAAGCAAACATGATATAATCAATGAATTATTTTTATTTTTGCATAAGGAGTTTACTAATGACAGCTAACAAATCACAAATTCTGACGGTTATTGATCAATATGCTTCCCGTTTTAAAGCCATTTCATCATATATCGGTGCCAACCCCGAACTGGGAAATGAAGAGTATCTCGCTTCTGCCCGTTTGAAAGAAGAACTGCTCTTCCACGGTTTCACTGTAGAGGCTCCAATCCTCGGTCTGGAGACAGCCTTTATCGGAACCTATTCAGCCGCCAAACCCGGCCCTACCATTGCTTTATTGTGCGAATATGACGCCTTGCCGGAGATCGGTCACGCTTGTGGTCACCATCTAATCTGTATGATGAGTCTTGGGGCCGCTGTTGGGCTAAAATCTATTCTGGATGAAGTAGGTGGAACCATTAAAGTGTTTGGTACCCCCGCTGAAGAGACACGTGGTGCCAAAGTTCCGATGGCTGAAGCAGGTTTGTTCGATGACTGTGACGTCGCTCTCATGGCGCATCCATATTATGCCCACGAAAAGTCAGGCAGCTCGCTGGCTATTGATGCTGTGCAATTTGAATTCCATGGCCGATCTTCACATGCCGCTGCAAGTCCGCACGAAGGTATTAATGCACTTGATGCTGTCATTCAAACGTTCAACGGGATTAATGCATTCCGTCAACAAGTGAAAAGCACCGTTCGGATTCATGGTGTGATCAACAACGGAGGTCAGGCAGCAAATATCATTCCTGACTATGCTTCTGCGCAATTTTATGTACGGGCAGCAACTCGCAAAGAACTGAATATCCTCACAGAACGTGTGATTCAGATCGCTGAAGGTTCTGCTCTCCAGACAGGTTGCAAGCTGGTAACATCCAACTATGAAACGTCCTATGATGAGATGGTTACCAATGAAGCATTCTCAGCTGCGTTTAGTCAAAATCTGATGGAACTTGGTATCACGCAAGAAGAGATTGTGAGTGGTAATGATCACGGCTCTATGGACATCGGTAACGTTTCCCTGAAATGTCCTGCGATCCATCCTTACATTCGTGTTGTGGATGAGGTTCATACCCTGCACTCCATAGCCTTCCGTGACCTTGCATTACAGGAGCGCGCGCTGGATGGCATGATTCTGGGAGCCAAGGCACTTGCAACAACAGCCTATGACGTACTGAGCCAGCCAGAGCTGCTTCAAACCATCCGCACGGAGTTCGAGCAAGCTATTCGCTAAAATTCACTTTCAACATGTTATATAGGGGTGCCCTGAACAATCTTGAATTCCAAGCTGTTCAGGGCACCCTTTTTTCTAAATTAGCTGTAAGTATATTCAGCACAAAGCTGGAAATGCTGTGAAAGAAACCTTTGAAAACGATGAAAATAATACATTTTATTACAGTAAATGTGATTCGTTTGCTGGCTAACTTGGTTAATTATAACTATAAGTGCGTGTTCTAAAGACCGGTTTTCATAACTTATCCTATATTCAGGAGGTGCTGTCATGCTGCTCGAAGCCATGTATCATGTTCCTCGTGACAAATGGGCTTATGCTTATAATTCGTCTACCATACATCTGCGCGTACGAACCAAACGTAATGATGTGCAATACGTGACTGCACTGACCGGAGATAAGTACGATTGGAATGGAACGTACAAGGAAATTCAATTGGAGAAGGCTGCTTCGGATAACATGTTTGATTATTGGGAGGCTGCCGTCAAGCCACAATTCAAACGTCTCACCTATATATTTCGGATAACTGCCGGTTCAGAAGATGTTTTTCTTGCGGATAACGGAATTCATTATGAGACCCCCTATCCAACTGGAGGATATTATGAGTTCTCGTATATACATGAAATTGATGTGTTTAAGGTGCCCGAGTGGGCCAAAGAAGCCGTCTTTTATCAGATCATGACGGAACGGTTTGCTAACGGAGATCCCAAGCTGAATCCAAAAGAAACGCATGACTGGGGTGGCAAACCCGAGTTGGACAATTATTTTGGTGGAGATCTGCAAGGTGTGCTGGATCATCTGTATGACCTAACTGAACTTGGCGTGAATGCCATTTACTTTACCCCGTTATTCCAGGCCAATTCCTACCACAAATACGACACGATTGATTATAAAAAAGTCGACCCCCATTTCGGTGATAATGCCCTGCTTAAACAATTGACAGAAGAATGTCATCGCCTGGGTATACGTGTCATGCTTGACGCGGTGTTTAATCATTGCAGCGAAGACTTCCCTCCTTTTCAAGACGTTCTCCAGAATGGAAAAAACTCTAAGTATGCCGACTGGTTCCACATCAATGAATATCCGGTTCAGATCAAGGATGGTATACCAACCTACGATACATTTGGGTTCTATGGCAACATGCCCAAGTTCAATACAGCCAACCCTGAGGTTAAGGCATATCTACTCGATGTAGCTGAATACTGGATCAAGGAAATTAAGCTGGATGGGTGGCGTCTGGATGTAGCAAATGAGGTGGACAACCATTTCTGGCGTGATTTTCGCAAGATTGTTAAGGCAGCGAACCCTGAAGCCTATATTGTTGGTGAAGTATGGAGCGACTCCTTGACCTGGCTTATGGGAGATCAATTCGATTCCGTCATGAATTATCCATTTGCCGACAAAGTGCTTCAGTTCTTCTGTGGTTCAATGGACGGTTATAACTTTGCCAACGAGATGGGTTCACTTATTATGCGCTATCCGCAACAAACCAACGAAGTGATCTTTAATATGCTGTGCAGCCACGATACCCCACGACTGCTCAGCCGGTTAGGAGAAGACAAACGCCGTTTAAAGTTGTCGGTTGTATTTCTTTTCACCTATATCGGTACACCTTGTATCTTCTACGGCGACGAAGTTGGGATTAGTGGTGATGCTGACCCGGATTGTCGAAAATGTATGGAATGGGACCCGGACAAGCAAGACAGAGAATTGTATGATTTCTATCGTCTGATGATCGATCTACGCAAAAGCAATGAAGCCCTGCGCAAAGGACGCTTCCGATTCCTCAAGGCGGATCACAATGATCCCTGTATCGTGTACGAGCGTGTGGATGACAACCTTCACTTTACCGTATGGATGAACAATACACCTCAAGATCGAACGCTTTCTCATCCCATGGAAACAAAAGACTGGAAAGATGCATTAACTGAAGAGCCTGTGTTTCCAGCCGATGGAATGATGAACATTAAGCTTGACCCCTATGGGTATCGCATTTTGTACAGACAGCTTAATCCGGCGACCATCTAACACTACTGAGATTTAAATTCTGAACAGTCATATAAAAGAAAAGAAAAACACTTCCACCGTCTCAGATGATACTTCATTCTGAACTTTGGAAGTGTTTTTTTGGATGAGAAAAAGCCACAGCATCATGTGCTGTGACTCATTCAAGACTACATCAATTTACAGGGTCAAGTGTGATCCGACGATAGATATCCATATATTCTTCAGCTGAGACATTCCAGCTGTATTCTCCGCCCATTGCATTTTTCACAATTTTCTTCCAGTGTTCTGGCTGTTTGTAGATCTCCTCAGCACGCCGAATGGTACTCATCATGTCATGAGCGTTAAAGCTTGTGAATGAGAAACCATTACCTTCTCCAGTAAACTCGTTATATGCCTGCACAGTATCGTTCAGACCGCCTGTTTCCCTTACGAGAGGCACACTACCGTACCGCAGAGCCAGTAACTGACTAATACCACACGGTTCGAATCTGGACGGCATCAGGAAGATATCACTGCCTGCATAAAACCGACGGGATAATCCGTCGTTGAACTTGATCTGTGCAGACATTTTAAGTGGATAACGATTCGCGGCTTCACGGAACCAATGTTCATAGGACTGCTCCCCTGTTCCAAGTACAGCGAATTGAATATCATCATAATACAACAATTCATCCAGGATACGGCAGACCAAGTCAAGTCCTTTGGAATCCACAAGCCTTGTGACCATGACCATAAGAGGTACATCAGGACGAACAGGAAGTCCAAGTTCCTTTTGCAGCTCAATTTTGTTTTCCGTTTTCTTGGACAGACTTGTTCTGTATTTCACCGGGATCTTGGTGTCTGTAGCCGGGTTGTAGCTCTTGGTATCAATGCCATTTACAATCCCGCTGAATCGATCTCCAAGTGAACTAAGCAGTCCGTCCAGACCGTATCCGTAATAAGATGTTTTCACTTCCTGTGCGTAAGTTGGACTAACGGTTGTTACATGGTCAGCGTAGACAATTCCAGCCTTCAAGAAATTGACGTTACCGTAATATTCGGCTCCATCCACGGTGAAATATCGATCGTCCAGCTCAAGGATATCACTGAATAACTCATGCGGGAATACCCCTTGGTACAACAAGTTATGTATGGTGAATACCGTACGAATATCACTGTAGAATGAATCATGTCTGTAATGGGCTTCAAGCACCAAAGGAATCATTCCTGCATGCCAGTCATGACTGTGCAACACGTCAGGCTTGAACTCAATCTGTGGCAATACTTCGAGCACTGCACGGTTGAAGAAGGCGAAACGCTCGCCATCATCCATATAACCGTACACTCCATCACGCCCAAAATAATACTCATTATCCACAAAATAGACTGGAATCCCATCATGAACCAGCATTTCTATTCCACAATAGGGTCTGCGCCAGCCAAGAGGCACATCCGTTGTAATTACGGGCTGTAACGCGTCTTTATACTCATCGGGAATCCCCTTGTACTTAGGCATAATCACCCGCACATCTGCCCCGCTCTTCTTCAAAGCAAACGGGAGAGCACCGATTACGTCAGCAAGGCCTCCTGTTTTGATAAATGGATGTACTTCAGCAGCAGCAAATAGAATATTCATGCCTTTGTCCTCCTCTTCGGTTTGAGCGTGTTGCTTTCATTGTTATTCTTCGTTTTTGAACTGACGGAAGTTATACTCGCAGGTGATTCATCCGTTTTCCGACGTGTGTTCTTTTTTAGAATCACGATACTAAGCGGAGGCAATACCAATTCGAGACTATGCGGATGCCCATGAAAAGGAATCTTTTCGGTAGGCAGTTGCATATCATTAGTAATGCCTGAACCGCCGTAAACGGAATGGTCACTGTTCAGTACTTCGGTATACATACCGGGACGCATGACACCAATCCGGTAACGCTCCCGCTTGACCGGCTGAAAGTTAATGAGCACAAGGAGTGTATCCGCAGGTTTTTTTCCTTTGCGTACGTATGAAATGACACTCTGGTCCTGATCATCCGGAGTGATCCATTCATAACCGTCTAGGGAATGATCAAGCTCCCACAAAGCTTTTTCACTCAAGTACAGGTTAGACAGCTCACGCTCAAACTTATGCAAATTGCGGTGACTGTCATAATCCAGTAAGAACCAATCCAGTTGATCCTCATCTTTCCATTCGATGAACTGGCCAAAGTCTCCACCCATAAACAACAGCTTTTTCCCTGGGAAAGTCATAAAATAGCCCAGAAAAGCACGCATGCCGGCAAATTTCTGCTCATAAGTTCCTGGCATCTTGTCGAGGAGCGACTTTTTGCCATGAACAACCTCGTCATGAGACAGAGGTAGCACATAATTTTCAGCAAAGGAGTATACGACCGGGAAAGTCAGCAAATGATGTTTGGAAGGACGCTCATGAAAATCAGATTCCATGTAATCAAGCGTATCGTTCATCCAGCCCATGTTCCATTTGTAGTTGAAACCCAGACCACCTTCATCTACAGGTAAAGTCACCATAGGCCATGCACTGGATTCTTCAGCCATCATCAATGCATAAGGGAAATATTTGAACACTGTCTCATTCAGCTGCTGCAAAAAGGCTACAGCTTCCTTGTTCTCAAGACCACCTTCATCATTAGTACGATATTGTCCTGGCTGCTTCTCAAAATCAAGCCGAAGCATACTCGTAACCGCATCAACACGGAGTCCGTCAAAATGATACATCTCCATCCAATATAATGCATTGGAGATCAGAAATGAACGAATCTCAGGTTTCGAGTAGTCAAAGCTAAGTGTGCCCCAGCCTGGCTTCTCTGCTAACATCGGATCTGCATACTCATACAAAGGCGTACCATCAAACATACGCAACCCATGAGCGTCTTTGGCAAAATGTGCAGGTACCCAATCCAGCAATACGCCAATCCCTGCCTGATGTAGTGTATCCACTAGATACATCAGATCTTTTGGATGCCCATAACGACTGGTTGGCGCATAAAACCCTGTGTTTTGGTAGCCCCACGAAAGGTCATATGGATGCTCACTGAGAGGCATCATTTCAACATGTGTATATTTCATTTCTAATAAGTAAGGAACAAGCAAATCAGCCATCTCGCGATAACTATAGAGGCTTCCGTCTTCTTTGCGCTTCCAGGTTCCCATGTGCATTTCGTAAATATGTAGAGGTTTGTTATACATGGCACGTTGTTTGCGTCTCCAGGCTCCATCATTCCATTTGTACCCTTCGATTGAACTGGTGACAGAGGCTGTCTGAGGTCGAACCTCTGCTTGAAACGCATATGGGTCCGCTTTGAGCAATTCTGTTCCATCTTCCGTTAATATACGGAACTTGTATAAAGTTCCTTCGCTGATTTCCGGAAAAAAACGACTCCAAAATCCTGATTCGGGTATCTTATATAAAGGTTCCTTTTCGCCTTTCCATTCATTGCGGTCCAGAGCCAGTCCTACTTCTACGGCATTTGGTGCCCATACGGTAAAGCGATACCCCCGAAGGCCATCGCAAGTCTCAGGCTGCGCGCCCAACATTCGATAACTGTGATGAAGGTTACCTTCATGAAATAAATAAATATGCTCCGGCAATATGTCCGGGTGTGCTAACGGTTGAATGGCCAAGAGATCACCTTCTTCTCAAGAAAATAGATATAACAGTAACCATTACCCCAGTCTAGCCAAGTTGAAAAGAAAAATGCGGTGGTTTAGAAAATGTTGTCTTTTTTCTGAATTTTTACAGTAACAATCGTTTCATCTGCTCTACTTTGCGTTAATGATGTACTACAATGCACAATATTTTGGGAGGGAAACGATTATGTTTAATAAAGATTGCATCGCTATGCTGTTGGCGGGAGGAGAAGGGAAGCGATTAGCCCCTTTAACCTCGAGTATCGCAAAACCCGCTGTACCGTTTGGCGGGCACTACCGGATCATCGATTTTCCTCTCAGTAACTGCGTAAACTCAGGGATCGATACTGTAGGAGTATTGACGCAGTACCAAGCGGAATCTTTACACGATCACATCGGTGGAGGAGAACCATGGGGACATGGCAACTCAAGTGAGGCAGGAATATCCTTGCTTCCATCTTATCATACAGGAAATGACGAATACTTGGGAACGGCGGATGCTATTTATAAAAATATCGACTATATTGATCAACAAAACCCCGAAAATGTTCTAATTTTGTCGGGTGACCATATTTATCATATGAATTATCGCGATATGTTGGAGGCTCATCAAGCCAATAATGCCGCAGCAACGATTTCAGTTATGGAAGTTCCATGGGATGAAGCACATCGCTTTGGGATCATGGCTGCCGATGCTGATTTGCGTGTAACCGAGTTTGCCGAGAAACCGGCTGAACCAAAAAGTAATCTGGCTTCAATGGGCATTTACATGTTCAAATGGGATTATCTGAAACGCCATCTGTTGGAAGATGCCGCTAATCCTGAATCCAGCCATGACTTCGGTAAAGATGTGATTCCTCAAATGTTGAACGAAAATAATCCCCTCTTTGTCTATAACTTTAATGGTTATTGGAAAGATGTAGGTACGGTTAAGAGCCTATGGGATGCACATATGGATCTGTTACACAACGAGGAAGACTGGAGTCTGCAAAAAGAAAACTGGCCGATGTTTACTCGCGACTGGCGCTCCAAGCCAAGTGCTTACAAAGCAAGACATACAAAGATCGAACATGTTACTTCCATGATTCACGACTCTTGTGCAATCGAAGGTCGTTCAGAACGTTCCGTTATCTTCTGCGGTGCAGAAGTGGGTAAAGGCTCTGAGGTTAAAGACAGTGTTGTTATGCCTAACGCACGCATAGGTCGTGGTGTTCACATCGAACGTGCTATCATCGGTGAAGGTGCGATTATCAAAGACGGTGCAATTGTGAAGGGTACGGCGGATGAAATTGTTGTCGTTGGGCCTAACGAGATCGTCTCTGCCAAGCCGGCTGTCCGTACGCAACCTGTCCGTATATTGAAAGAAGTATATGAAAAAAGTGGGCGCCTGCGCGCTGGTGAACTTTCTTCATAATTAAATAAATAATATAAGAAAGGCGAGCCTCGGATGGCTCGCCTTTTTTGGTATTGATATGAGTGTTATGGAGCGTGCATGCTCGATCATCAGGCAGAAAAATCTCTTATCTTTTAAAACCTTAAGACTTTTCTAGATCTGATTTTGTATCGCTTGCATTACTAGCTGTTCGCTCATCTGTGACTTCAGCATCACCAGACGCGGTTACAGACTCTTCTGGACCCATCTCCTCAGCCACAGCCGGTAACGTAACCGTAACGGTTGTACCCGATCCGAGTTCACTTTGCATCGTGATCGTTCCCTCATGCAGTTCTACCAATTCTTGCGTAATCGCAAGACCTAGTCCCGTTCCCCCATTTTGATGATTCACTTGGAAGAAACGGTCCCGTACTTTAATTAAATGTTCTTCACTAATTCCGATACCGGTGTCCTGAACAGCTGCAATGATCTGACCATTCTCCTCTTTGACGGACAAGAAGATCCAGGAATTCTCATGTGAAAATTTGATCGCATTATCCACAACATTCAGGAAGACTTGTTTCAGTCTGTTACCGTCTCCATGGACATTATAAGCACGAGTCTCGTCCGTCTCCAACTTGAGATGGACCTGTTTTTGTTCCGCTTTGGCCCAAACATTCAACATCGTTTCCTGTACAATTTCACGAATGTTGACGGTTCCTTTGACCAGCTTCATCTGATTCTGCTGCAATTTGGAGAAATCCAGCATCTCTTCAACAAGTCCAATCAGTCGTTCGGTTTCCTTGGAGATAATACCCATACCGATACGGGTTTCTTCCGGATCATAACCGCCTGAATCCAGTGTCTCGCTCCAGCCCTTAATACTGGTCAGAGGTGTTCTTAATTCATGTGAGATCGAAGAGATAAAATCATCTTTGATCTGATTACTCCGAACAATCTCATGTGCCATGAAGTTAAGTGTTGATGCCAATTCGCCCAGTTCGTGCTTATAATTTCCCTTAACCCTGACATCCAGCCGCCCTCTGGCCATTTGAGCAGATACTGCGGTGATGTTGTTAATTGGACGTACAATGGAATTTGCCATACCAATACTAATGATCAACACTATAGCAAGCACGCCAACACCAACGGCAGCGGCGAGTAGTCCCATATTCAACAGCTTTGAATTCACATCTTCAAGTGAAGTCAGATATCGAATAACATAAGTATTTTCGCCGCCCAGATCAAACTTGTGTGAAACGGCCATGACAGATTCTCCAGTACCTGGTTGTCTTCCAATCCAGCGTCCCATATCCCCATTCAGAGCCTGCATAATATCACTGGTTTGTAGCACAGCACGGTCAGATTCAAAAGCAGTCGAACTCGCCAATACGCGCCCGTTCAGATCCAAAATTTCCAATTCAGTATTGGACAATGCCAAGTTCACAAGGAGTCTAGACAGATTATTGCCATCCTCCGTAGTATTCTCACGAGCGATCGGCTCGAAAAAGTCCTTTGAATTAGAAATGTGGGTACTAATCGTATTGTAGATACTCTCATAATAATACCTTTGAACTGCCAACATAAATACGAATTCGACCAACAGCAGAGCGAGAAAAACTACAAAGAAATAATGTAGTACGATCTGCCGAGTAATGCCTTTTTTAATCATTGCTCCCGGCCCTTCCATTTGTACCCGTGACCCCATACAGTCTGCAGGTATTCGGGCTCGGAAGGATTGTTCTCAATTTTTTGACGCAAACGACGAATGTTGACATCCACAATTTTTGGATCACCCATGTACTCTTTTCCCCATACGTGATCTAACAATACATCGCGGCTGAGCGGTGTATTTTCTTTTTCCAGGAAAAACTGAATCAAGGAAAACTCCGTTGGAGTCAACTCAATGGCTTCATTCTGTTTTTTGAATTGCTTCGAGATCAGGTCCAGTGAAAATGGCCCGGACTGGAACGTAACCTTTGCCGCAGTTTCCCGATGCACATTCACGCGGCGTAACAATGACTGAATACGTGCAATCAACTCTGTTGGGCTGAAAGGCTTGCTGACGTGATCATCTGCACCAACTGAGAGTGCGTACACTTTATCCTGTTCCTGAACTTTGGCGGTCAAAAAGATGATGCCCAGACGTTCATTGGTTTCACGGATCCGTCGACACACCTCGAATCCATCAATACCTGGTACCATGACATCCAGCAGAGCCAGATCAATATCCGGTACTGTCTGCAGTATGCGAAGCGCTTCATGACCGTCACCCGCTTCAAGCACTTCGAATCCGTTTCTCTTTAAATTAATCACTATAAAACTGCGGATGGATTCTTCATCCTCAAGAATAAGTACTTTACTCATTAAGTTCTCCCTTTCTATTCAGCTGAGAAGTATTGCTCAGTGCATCTTTACCCGCCTCTGATTGTGCTACCCGTGAAGCAATAACCCGATCTTTGGTACGTGTAATTTCCTTCCAGCTTTTACCCTTCTCCTGTTCCCACTTGGAAAGGGTGAAATATTTGATCTCTGCTACGGTTTCGTCCGTATCAATCATTTTAAATCGAATATATTTTTCCTTCTCCGATTTGGTGTCAATAGTAATCTTACCGTACCACTCTGGCTTGAGATTTAGATGGAATAAATCAGCATCATCTCGGAATTGGAATGAGACAAATTTCTTGCTATCTTTGCCATCCCACTGATAATAGGTGTAAAACCACAACCGAGAGTCAAATACGTAATGCTCCCAACCTTTTGGAGTCTCTTTGAGCCCAAACTCAATAATACCATCATTATCAACATCACCGCTTAAAATTTTGTCATCTCTATACGTTTGATCCGGTGATTTGAAAGCATTGACTAACTTGTTATCTTTAACATACATAATTTGCGAGAAGGAACTCCGATCATCCAGCTCGGCATCCAGTACAATGCCCATCTGTCCTTTGGCAATCTCTCCGCCCAGAGCATTATAAACTTCTTTAACGGTATAATCGGTCTGCACCCGATCAACTTCCTTGAAGCTGCCATCTTCGTACTGGTATAACGCAATCGTTGCAAAACCGCTGTTGTTCAGCGAAATGATAACAAAATCACTTTTACCATCTCCGCTCAAATCCAGCGTGTTCCCTTGCGCATCATCAATGATATATTGATTATACGGAACTCCACCCAAGACCTGCTCCAGTGCCCCGCCCTTGTAGGAATATGCAGTCAGGGCTTTCTGCTCCTGCAGGCTTACACCAAGAATAATATCCGGATTTCCGTCATTCGTAATATCCAATACTTTAAAGGATTGCAACTCATTTCCCGGCACATCAAATGTAAGTTTTTTAACCCATGTGCCTCCCTGCTCTTCCAAAATCATGCCATGGATTCGCACATTCTCATTTGGTGTCTCATAAAAAACAATCGCTTCCCGAGTTCCATCCCCATTCAGGTCTTCCACCCGAATCATGCTGGTATTATTCATATCCTTGGGACGAATCAATGTACTCTCTGGCGGCAGTTTAACCTGAACCACGTTGTACAGTTTCTCCTTATCGGTGGACATCATTGGTTTTCTCATCAAACCCTTGGGGTCACTTATGACTGTGCATCCGCTTAGAACAGAACCAAGCATAATTGCCATAGTTCCTGCTGCTACAAAGCGTCCCCACCGTGAATTAAACAATCTCATCACTCTTTTCAATAGTTTAAATCTGGTTTTTTTCTTGCTGTGTCAGTCTTCGTCCACGAATATCAAAAGCAATCTTGCCTTCTGCCAATCCCCAGATCCGTGTGGCATGTTTCTCAGCAAGTTCAATAGGCAGTACTGCAATGACTGTTGCACGTTCTTCTTCACATAATTTGCGCAGCGTTTCCAGCACCGAATCTGCTGTGTGAGGGTCAAGACCAATCACTGGTTCATCCGCCAAAACGACTTTGGCACCGTGAGCAAGTGCTCTTGCAATAGCAACACGCTGCTTCTCGCCACCACTGAGCTTCTCTGCTATTTGATGTGCTTTATCAAGTAATCCCAATCCTTCGAGATAATCCATAGCACCCATATAATCATCGGAACGTACCATACCGGTTACCATTCTCCATACAGGAGTCTGACCTGATCGTCCGATTAATACATTTTTAAGAGCCGTACGTCTAGGATATAATTCTGGATTTTGTTCCAAGTATGCCCATTCCCGTTTGATTTTCCGTTTTCCGGACCAGCCTTCTTTCAAAATCTCGGCGCCATCCACCGTAAACCGGCCGGAATCCCATTTTTCCATCATGGCCAAACATTTAAGCAACATGCTTTTACCGCTACCGCTTGAGCCAACTACAGCTATCATTTCACCCTGTTGCATATCAAATCGAATATCCCGCAGAACGGGAACGCGGTCCACGCCAACGGATTTACTCAAGTTCTCTACTCTGATCATCGCGATGTCTCCTCTTGTCCATGTTTTTCCCTACCACTAGTGTACTCGGAAATGGACATCAATTTCCATGCGAACACCAGCTTCTATTTTAACACAGATTCGAACTCAGGTTTACGACGAAATAATATACCTGCCACGCCGAAAAGAAGGTACATGATTCCGAGCAAGGTGAACATGCTTCCGGGTGAAATCCAGTTGATCATCTGACCACCCAGATTCGGTCCAATAATACTTCCAATCGTGAAATGAAAGGATGCCACAACGTTGGCTGCAGGCAGCAACACCTTAGGCAAAATGTCTGCGGCATAGGCCAGCCCTAATGAGAAAAAGGAGCCGACCAGGCCACCTGCGATTGTTAACAATACAAGCGTCCACCAGAAATGCGTACCTGCGACTGGAACCAGCATGAAGATGATTCCCCCGCTGATGCCCGCAAACATCAATATCTTCTTCCGCCCATATCGGTCACTCAACATTCCGAGAGGTAATTGAAGGAACAAACCTCCAATCCCGATAAAAGGAAGCAACGACGAAATCTGATTGGTATCAAATCCAATACGCAGCCCATACACGGGGAAGTTACTATTCATACCTGCTTCCATATATCCGTATAAGAGTGCTGGTAAAAGTGCATACCAAGCCCATGCCAGACTACGACGGAATCGACGTTCCGGCAGTTGGCCATGCTCTGCTTTTTCCGGTTTTGTATCCGGAAGCTTCATTAATACCAGTATAAGCACTGCTGCTATACAGATGAACAAGACCCAGAAAGGGACAGCATCACCGAAGCCAAGCAGCTTAATTCCCAGCGGACCAATACTGAATCCCAGCCCGTAGGACATGCCATATAGTGATATGTAGCGTCCACGCTTTTCAGGAGCGGTAACAAGTAGCACCCAGAGCTGAGCCGCATAATGAAGTGCGCTGTCTCCTATTCCAACGATCAGACGCAATATGAACCATATTTTAATATCTGGTAAATACGGAAATAGTATTAAAGGGACCATGACTAATATCAGGCCACCTACAATCAACTTTTTGAAACCGAATGCACCCAGTAGTCTCTCCGCAACGAGAGTCATGGCAAAAGAGCCAATGTACAATGCGGCGGCGTTTAATCCGTTTAAACCTGGTGAAACCCCTTTTTGCTCCAAAAAAATCGAAAGCACAGGCAGCAAAAGCCCCTGACTTATTCCCGCCACCACAATAACCGTAATCAAAATGAGATAGTTCGCTGTCGAGTGTGATAGTTTGGGACGAGTAATCGATGACACGAATTCATTCCTCCTGCGAGCACACAAAGAAAAATCGCCATCGCTGACGACTTTTGTATGTTATACATATGGTTTTAAACTGCTATTCTTGAATCAGGGCTTTGCCCCGGACTTGAACATTATAGTGGACAACGCCCTGCAAAACAAGCCATAATAGAGGTTGTTCAAAAAGTTCACTTTTGATTACGACTCATGCCTAGTGGCATCATCAGCTTCGAAGATGAAATTAGCCGAAATGTCCGTTGCTCACGTAGTTTTCCTACGTTCCGCTACTCCATTTCCATCTTCTTGGTACTGAAAACCAGACTTTTTGAACACGCACTAATCGTACTTAAGTCGCTGCGTACATTTAGATGTGACGGGAGGATTCTGCAACAATATGGCTTATCATGTGAAAATTGATGTTTCACCGATATATGAAATGCTCAACAGCTTTCTGGTTTATGTCACGAAAAAATGGATTCAGCATCTGGATATTGGTCCTGAATGGATTCTGGAAGTGGAAGGCAAACTAAGTTCCAATGTACGAGCTGCGCTCGCACCTGCTGCCACTTGGCCTTTTGATGATTTTGATGTTTTGTTTGCATGGGCAGCCTATCAAAATGATACATCGGAGAATCGTGATTTCCTGGACATGCTTGCCGGAATGACAGCGGAAGACCTGTTTGCACGTGTGTCTCCTCTTCTGCCGGCTCTTACAATAGAAGAATCTACGCGCATTCGGAACAGTTATGTCCCATTATTGCGACTATGGGATGAACACTACTGTCAAAATATGAGCGAAGATCAGCGTGTGTGGCTAGAAGAAGATGCCGAAGAAAAACGCATTTTGCTTGATAAAATGGGCTCTGAACTGCTTATTGAATATGCTACAGCGGGCGTTCTTGTTGAACCGATGCCTGGACTGAACGAAGTCATCCTCTTCCCAACGGTGCACAATCGTCCTATTAATATGTACTGCTTCTATGAGGGTATGATGATCATGCAGTATCCCGTAGATGCACCTGAAGAGAACGAAGACCAGCCACCAACATGTCTTTTACGTTTCACCCATGCGCTGGCTGATCCCGAAAGACTTCGCCTGCTTCGTTACGTATCGGATGAACCCAAATCCCTCGCTGAGATGTGTGAAGAATTGGGTAAAGACGAAGACACGGTCAAAGACCAGGTTATGGCGCTACGCATCGCAGGTCTGCTACGGACCCATCTGCTCGGAAGTAACCGTAAAGAGAAATACAGTATTCGGCCGGATGGCGTATCTGAATTGAATATGTTCCTGGAATCCTATATTCGCATTTAATTTAGTTGAACCATTGTGGATTTACTGGCTACAAGGAGTGAGTTAGATCATGAAAATAATGAAACAACATATTTTGTTTGACCTTGATGATACACTCGTATATTGCAACAAATACTTCAACCTGATTTTGGGAGAATTCTTTGAGAATATGCAAGAGTGGTTTGATGGACATTCTCTGACAACACAAGAGATTCGGGAAAAACAGCTGGAGATCGATGTAACCGGAGTGAACAAGCTTGGTTTTGCGAGTCATCATTTCCCGCAATCCCTGATTGATACCTATCGTTATTTCTCCGGCAAGTTCACCAGATTAACCTCTCCCAGAGAAGAATCTTATCTGAGCAAGTTGGGTATGAGTGTGTACGATCAGGAGGTTGAACCCTACCCTCATATGGTTGAAACGCTTGAGAACCTCAAGGGTGCTGGACACTCCCTCTACTTATATACCGGCGGCGAAACCGTGATTCAGCAGCGCAAGATTGATCAGATGAAACTCTCGGCTTATTTTGATGATCGGATCTATATCCGACAACACAAAAACGTCGAGGCACTGGAAGGCATTCTGTCTAATGGTCCGTTTGATCGTCGTGCAACATGGATGATTGGCAACTCACTACGCACAGATATTATGCCTGCGGTAAAAGCCGGAATTCACAGCATTTATATCAAACAACCGAATGAATGGCAATACAATATCGTAGAACTTCAGCCTAATCCGGAAACGTCGATGTATACCATCACTGCACTGGAAGAGGTACCAAAAGTCATACACGAAAATATACAACAGCAGCAACAGAAAAGGACCCTTGGATAAGGGTCCTTTTGCTGTATGTTAACTGTTAACTAAGATCAAGCATCCTGTTTCTCACCAGATAATTTGCCTGTTACTACGTCCTGCAAAATAATACGCGCTTTCACCGTACTCCCGTCTTTTCGTTTGAACGATAGTACTTGTGTACTGCCCTTCTCAATCAGCGATTTTAACATCGTACTGGTGATTTTCTTGCCTGCATACTCTTTCCAGACCACAAATGAACAGCCTTCCTTGAAACGTGAGCATCCATAACCCTTCTTGCCCTCTATAATCTGACCCGAGCAGCCGGGAGAAGGGCAAGGTGCCAGTAACTCTCTCACTCCAGATGGGCTCGCACTTGAGGACGGCGCCTTGGTGGTCGTGCTTTTCCCAGTGCCAGCTCTGGACGAAGATACCGTAGTCTGACGGGACGTTTTTACAGTTGAACCGCCACTAGCCGTCTTGGCTGATGTCCTTGTATTGCCTGCCTGGGTTCTGGCTCCCTTGCCTTTCCCCCTGCCTGCCCGTGAATCTTCTCCAAAAGCATCTGCTGGTGCTGGGGCTTGTACACGCACTTTCTCAATGATGGACAAGGTGAATTTCTTGACGTTCTCCATGAACTTGTCCTGACCCGCCTCACCTTTGGAAATCTGATATAACCTTCTTTCCCATTGCCCGGTCATCTCAGGTGAAGTTAACAGATCTACACCCGCGCGACGAATCAACTCAATAGCTGTTCTGCCTTTGAGCGTTAACTGCATTTTCTTCCCTTGCAGCGTAATGTAACCTACGTTTTTGAGGCGTTCAATTGTAGCCGCACGTGTTGCCGGAGTACCCAGACCACTATCTTTCATCGCATCTCGCAGCTCTTCATTCTCGATCTGCTTGCCTGCACTCTCCATCGCTTTCAGCAATGTTCCCTCGGTATAACTTTTGGGAGGCTGGGTCGCCTTCTCCTTAAACTCACTCTTCGTACATTGAACAGGCAATTCAGGTTGTACAGCAAAAGCCTTGTCCGTCCACTCTTCAGCTTCCTCTTCCTCATTGCCGTTTTTCTTACTCTTCTTCTTGCCTGCACCGCCCTGTTCCTGATCTCCAGAACCGAGAACCACTTTCCATCCGAGGGACAACAGCTCTTTGACAGATGTCTTAAACTGATGTTTCTCCACTTCGGTGAGCACGGTATGTTGCTTATACTCTGCCGGAGGATAAAAATGAGACAAGAAACGTCTGACAATCAAATCATAGATGTTCTGCTCATCCTTGGATAAGGTACCTGGTCGCTTCAAAGTAGGTAGGATCGCATGGTGATCCTCAACCCTGCTCGGATTACATACCCCTTTATTATTCTTATGAACAAGCTCCGGCTTGGCCCCCTGCGCAAGCTCACTATAGGTACCATTTTTAAGCAGGTTTAGTGTTTTGTGCATACCTTCAATATTCTGTTCTGTAACATAGTTGGAGTTTGTCCGCGGATACGAAATCACCTTGTGTTTTTCATACAAGGCCTGTGCGATATCCAGTGTTTTTTTGGCACCATATCCAAACTTGGCATTGGCTTCACGCTGTAAAAGGGTCAGGTCATACAAACGATACGGATACTCCTTCGTCTGCTTCGCTTCGTATTTGGTAATCTGCCCTGTCTTGCCCTTCACACTGGCTGCAATGGCCTCTGCTGCCTCCGCATCGGTCAACTTATCTCCCTGACGCAGTCCCCGGTACTCAACACCTTCCTGCCGAAACCAGGCGGCTACTTCATAAAAGGTCTGTGACTGGAACGCTTCAATCTCGATTTCACGATCGTAGATTAACGCGAGTACCGGCGTCTGCACACGGCCTACAGACAACAATGCATTATGGCGGGTTGTAAACGCCCGTGAGGCATTCATCCCGATCAGCCAATCGGCTTCACTTCTGGCGCGAGCAGCATGGGTCAGATTTTCAAATTCAGAGGCATCCTTCAGACCATCAAAACCACGTCTAATGCTCTCTGCCGTCAAATCCGATATCCATAAACGCTTTACAGGCTGACGCAGCTTCAATTGCTGTTGTATGAGGGCGAAAATGTACTGACCTTCTCTCCCTGCATCGCAAGCATTAACGATCGCTGAAGCCCGTTTTGCCAGTTCTCCAATCATTTTAAGCTGATCTTTAGTCCTCGGATTGGGTACAATCTTGAACTGATCGGGTATGATCGGGAGGTCCGCTATATTCCAGCGTTTGTACTTTGTATCATAGGCATCCGGTTCAGCCAGTCCAAGCAAATGCCCTATCGCCCAAGTGATGATGTAATGTTCACCCTCCAGATACGTGCGATTGTTCTTGGCCTTTGGTTCTATGACGGCGGCAATGGTTCGACCCATGTCGGGTTTTTCCGCTATAACCAGTGTCTTCATCCGTCCATCTCTCCTCCTTCACCGTCCGCATGACGGCAAAAAGGGGCATTCCGCCGACGGAAGCCCCTTGCTTCTGAAACTCATTATATCAGATTTTGGATTCGGGAGCACCTTCCCGAAATGAATTATCCTGCTGCCTGTTCCTTTAATACATGCTTTTGTCTGCACTCTTTGCATACTCCTTGGAAATCCAGACGATGATCCGTAACAGCAAAGCCATACTGACGCTCGATTTGTTGTTCCAAACGAAGCAGACCATCTTCCATAATCTCTTCCACTTTACCACATTCTGTACAGATCAAATGATGGTGGTGATGGGAACCGTCTGTACTTCGCAGATCAAAGCGCGCAGCGCCGTCACCAAAGTTAATCTTTTCAACGACCTGAAGGTCACTCAGCAGTTCGAGAGTGCGGTATACGGTAGCCAATCCAATCTCAGGGAACTGCTCCTTAACCAGCAGAAATACTTCCTCTGCGCTAAAATGATCCTTTTCATGTTCAAGCAATACACGTACAGTAACTTCCCGTTGTTGTGTTAACTTATATCCTTTTTCAACCAATTGATTTTTAATGTGAAAGATCTGTTCTGAAATGGACTTGTCCCGGTTACTTGCCATAGCAGGTCGCACCTCCGATTTATATTCATTGAAATTTACTTTTATCGTACGGATTCATGGTTTCAGTTAATCCTTATTTATAATAATTATAATATAATAATAAATCTTTATCACTTAAAAAGCAATGATATTGCTCACACTTACATGAAATATGTAGTCAAATTGGTTAAAATAACAGCAAACAACCCTCGCTGATCGCGAAGGTTGTCATTGATAACTTATTCTATACTTTTACACCAGAACCGAAGCACCCATCAAGTATTTGTCCACTTCACGAGCAGCCTCACGGCCTTCATTAATTGCCCATACAACCAAGCTTTGACCACGACGCATGTCACCTGCTGCAAATACTTTATCTACATTGGTGTTGTATTTGCCGTAACGTGCCTTAACGTTTGTGCGACGATCTGTTGCAAGTCCCAGTTGCTCTACCAACGTTTGTTCTGGTCCATCAAAACCAATGGCAATCATGGCCATCTGAGCCGGGAATACACGCTCTGTACCTGGAATCGGCTGATAAATCTTGCGACCAGTCTCATCCACAATACGCTCGATCTGTACTGTATGCAATTCTTTGAGGTTCCCCTCATCGTCTCCAACAAATTTTGTTGTCATGATGGAGAACTCACGCGGATCTTGACCAAACAACGCTTTGGCTTCCTCTTGCGCATAATCAAGTGTGTATACGTTCGGGAATTGCGGCCAAGGGTTGTTAATGCGATCACGCTCCATAGGCGCTTGTGTATGCGTACCGAATTGAGTGATCGTACGACAACCATGGCGCAGCGATGTAGCCACACAGTCAGATCCTGTATCACCGCCACCAATGACGATAATATCTTTATCTTTAGCGGACAGATATTGACCATCTTCCAAGTTGGAGTCCAGATAACTCTTAATGCTGCCATTCAGGAAATCCATTGCGTAATGAACGCCTTTCAAGTCGCTGCCTTCAATATTGAATTCACGCGGCTTCGTTGCACCACCGCACAATACAACAGCGTCATATTCATCCACCAGTTGTTGTGCTGCAATATCTTTACCAATCTCGGTGTTCGTAATGAATTGAATGCCTTCTGCTTCGAGCAGATCAACACGACGTTGAACTACGTTTTTATCCAATTTCATCGTTGGGATACCGTACATCAGCAATCCGCCGACACGGTCCGAACGCTCATATACGGTTACCGAGTGTCCTGCTTTATTCAACTGAGCCGCAGTAGCTAATCCCGCTGGACCTGAGCCTACCACAGCTACACGTTTACCCGTACGTTTTTCAGGAGGTTGGGGAACGACCCATCCTTCTTCGAAACCTTTTTCAATAATTGCTTCTTCAATCGTTTTGATGGTTACAGGCTGACCGATTAAGCCAACTGTACATGATCCTTCACAAGGAGCTGGACAGACGCGACCTGTAAACTCTGGGAAATTATTCGTTTTGTGAAGGCGCTCAAGTGCTTCTCTCCACAGTCCGCGATATACAAGATTATTCCATTCTGGAATCAGGTTATGCACGGGGCAACCTGACGTGCCACCAATCATATCTATACCTGTATGGCAATACGGGGTACCACAATCCATGCATCGTGCACCTTGTGTTCTGAGCTCTTCTTCAGCCATGTGTTTATGAAATTCTTCCCAATCCTTAATCCGCTCCGCTGGCTCACGATCTGTTGGCAGTTGACGTTTGTATTCCATAAATCCAGTAGGTGTAGACATCTTACGTTTTCCCCCATCCGTTCTTGTCTTAATCCCTTCATGTGCATGGTTCTATATGAAATGGATTACTCATTACTTGAGTTTTTGTCTATTGTATCACAAAATCTTCTCGAAGATATTTCAATTATAGTAGCATTTACTGTGCTGAATATTAAATGGATTATCCGCATAATTATTTGTATTTTATACATCATATCTTTCAAGTCTACCCATGGTCAATACCCTTATTTTGGTGTTAAATGTGGTTTTGAACTGCGAAATCTGGTGTGTGTTAAAGAAATAAAAGGTCGAAACGTTAAGTGAATGTCAGATAATTTGTCATCAAATTCAACATATTTTGCTATAAATCGTTCTCAATTCCGAGTATCAGACCTGTTTTAGGGATTCACAACGTTAAAACCTCAAAACTTTTACACTTTTTTACTGTTTAATGCTTGGTCGTATGTATAATATACATAAATACCAATTACTCATGTTATATTAATGTTATATGTATACCAGTTTAAACAAGTGACTCATTTTTTTTATAAAGAAAAGACGCTGTTCACGAATATTTCGCAATCAGCGCCTCTCATCATACAAATGCGACCGAAGTCAGGAATTTCTTTTGCCACATTTACCGTTTACGTTCGTAAAATTCAAATGTATACGCATGAACATTTTTTTCATCCTGTTCGCCTTCAATCTGTTCAATCAGTTCCCATTCGGACCAATCCACTTCAGGGAAAAACGTATCTCCCTCAAAATTCTCATGAATTTTGGTCACCACAAGACGATCTGCAAGTGGCAGGAACTCACGATACACTTGGGAACCCCCAATTACGCACAGTTCCTCACCTTTGGTTACACTCAGCCCCTCTTCAATCGTATGTACGATTTCAGCCTGTTCCACCTTGTAGTTCAGATCTCTTGTCACTACGATATTACGACGCTGAGGAAGCGGCTTACCACCAAAAGATTCCCACGTATTACGTCCCATGATAATGGTTTTGTTCAGCGTACGTTGTTTGAAAAAGGCCATATCCTTGGGTAAACGCCATGGAATCGAATTATTTAATCCAATCACACCGTTCTCCCCCATTGCCCATACCAATTCAATACTCAAGGGTAATACACTCCTTCAATCCAAGTCTCTTATAGAGGTTGAACATGTAATTAGACTGCAATTGGAGCTTTAATGCCCGGATGATGCTGGTAGTTCTCAAACTCAAAGTCTTCAAACTTATAATCGAAAATAGAGTCCGGTTTACGCTTGATTACCAGCTTAGGTAAAGCATAGGGTTCACGCTCCAGCTGCGTTTTGACCTGGTCCACATGGTTAGAGTAGATGTGAACATCCCCTCCAGACCAGATGAATTCCCCCACCTCAAGATCACATTGCTGCGCAATCATATGAGTCAAGAGCGCATAACTCGCGATGTTAAACGGCAACCCGAGGAACGTATCCACGGAACGCATCGTTAGCATACATGATAATTTACCCTCTGCAACGTAAAACTGAAACGCGAAATGACAAGGCGGAAGTTTCATATGATTGATCTCAGCCACATTCCATGCGCTGACAAGATGACGGCGTGAATCCGGATTATTTTTAATCGAATCAATTACTGCAGCAATCTGGTCAATTTTTTCTCCGTTTGGAGCTTCCCATGTGCGCCACTGCGAGCCATATACCGGTCCCAGATCTCCATTTTCATCCGCCCAGTCGTCCCAGATCTTCACACCGTTTTCTTTCAAATAAGATATATTGGTATCGCCACTCAAAAACCATAACAGTTCATGAATAACCGATTTGAGATGAATTCGTTTGGTTGTTACCAGCGGAAATCCTTTGGAGAGATCATAACGGAGCTGTCTGCCGAATACAGATTGTGTTCCTGTTCCGGTACGGTCTCCTTTATGCACACCGTTGTTCAGAATATCCTGTAATAAATCGAGATAGTTTTTCATGTTGCAATCTCCTCGCACTTTTATTCGTACTAAACTAAAAATTATTTACACTTACCACTCCGATGACAGAACAACCTTCTGATCGCTGTTATTCCCTGATTTTTTTTAATTTCCTTTTCCAAAGGTAAAATCCGGGGATAAAGGCGAAGCGTATGCTTCCGATGCAGCTTTCCTTCAGAAAGCTTTTAGCTCCGCTTCTTCAGGTTCTTTCAGTCCTCTACGTTCTCGTGTAAAAGATTAGTTTAACTTCAATACTAATTACATAGACCATGATTAGCTTGGAGCCACATCATGACTGATCATTACAACAGTGTACCACAATTGAGTTGTTGGAAGAAATCAATTCACTGAAACTTATGAGCGTTTAACTTTTTATCATATCACATACACGAGTATCTTAAATTTCTCGGCTCTTACTCAGAAAAAAGAGACGAATAACGCGTTAGCGTCATTCGTCTCTTCTGATTTACGTATAATGCCGGACGGATCCGAAACTTAGATGATCTTAACGGGAGATGATGTGGATCGGGTGACCCATAACCAATTCCGCAGCTTCCATCACGATTTCGCCCAAAGTTGGGTGAGCGTGAATTGTGAGAGCCAGATCTTCCAATGTAGCACCCATCTCAATTGCCAAACCAAGCTCAGCAATCAGGTTGGAAGCTTCCAGACCTACGATTTGGCAACCCAATACGAGGCCGCTTTCTTCGTCAGCTACGATTTTCACGAAGCCTTCAGCGTGGTTCAAAGATACAGCACGGCCGTTACCCGCATAAGGGAATTTGCCTGCTTTTACTTTGTAACCTTTTTCTTTAGCTTCTTTTTCAGTGTAACCTACGCTGGAACACTCTGGATCTGTGAACACAACAGCTGGCATACATTTGTAGTCAACTACAGATGGTTGTCCTGCGATTGCTTCAGCAGCCACTTTACCTTCATAAGAAGCTTTGTGTGCCAGAGCCAAGCCAGATACGATGTCACCGATAGCGAAGATGTGAGGAATGCTGGTACGACCTTGGTGGTCAACTTTGACAAATCCACGCTCGTCAACGTCAACACCAATCATGTCGAGACCCAGTTCTCCATCTGTGTTTGGACGACGTCCAACTGTTACCAGCAGGTAATCTGCAGTTACTTCTTTGGACTCACCATTTACAGAGTACTTCACAGTTACATCTTTATCCGTTTGCTCAGCACTCTCGGCTTTTGCACCCGTTACGATTTCGATGCCTGTTTTCTTCATGTTTTTAGCAACGAGGCTAGTCATGTCTTTATCGAAACCTGGCAGTACTGTATCCAAACCTTCGATGATTGTTACTTTTGCACCGAATTTGGAGTACATTTGGCCAAGCTCAGCACCAATATATCCACCACCGATAACGATCATGCTTTTTGGTACTTCAGGCAAGTTCAAAGCTTCTGTCGAAGACAGAATGCGTCCGCCAAACGGGAAAGGTTTCAGTTCGATTGGACGGGAACCTGTTGCGATAATAGCATTTTTAAATTTGTAACGTGGAGACTCGTGGTCATTGAATACACGAGCTTCGTTTTCGTTGATGAACATGCACTCACCGTTGAAAACTTCTACTTTGTTGCCTTTGAGCAAACCAGCTACGCCGCCAGTCATTTTCTTAACAACGCCGTTTTTGAACTCTTGAGTTTTGCTGAAGTCCACTTTTACGTTCTCAGCAGAGATACCAAAAGCTTCACCGTGAAGTGCAGACTCATATTGGTGTGCAGCAGAGATCAGGGCTTTGGATGGAATACATCCACGGTTCAAACAAACACCGCCCAGTTCGGATTTGTCTACGATCAATACGCTTTGGCCCAGTTGAGCAGCGCGGATGGCAGCTACATAGCCGCCAGGACCCGCACCAATTACTAATGTGTCGATATTGAGAGAAGCGTCGCCTACTACCATATCTTACACCTCCATAACAAGCAGCTCAGGGTTAGCGAGCAGCTGTTTAATGTAATTCATAAAGTTTTGTGCTGTTGCGCCATCGATGATACGGTGGTCAAAGCTCAGGGAAAGAGCCATTACAGGCGCTGCAACTACTTCGCCGTTTTTGATCACTGCTTTTTCGCTGATGCGTCCTGTTCCGAGAATAGCAACTTCTGGGAAGTTGATGATTGGAGTGAAGAACATACCGCCAGCAGAACCGATGTTACTGATGGAGATTGTGCTTCCTCTCATTTCGTTCGCGCTCAATTTACCGTCGCGGCCACGAGCTGCCAGATCACGGATAGAATCAGCGATCATCCAGATGGATTTACGATCAGCATCTTTGATAACAGGAACGATCAAGCCGTTATCTGTATCTGTAGCAATACCGATGTTGTAGTATTTTTTGTAAACAATTTCGTTAGCTTCTTCATCAATCATAGCGTTCAGAGCCGGGAATTGGCGGGAAGCCGCAACCAGTGCTTTAACGATGAATGGCAGATAAGTAACTTTTGTTCCTTTTTTCTCTGCAATTGGTTTCATACGAGTACGGAAAGCAACCAACTCAGTTACGTCCACTTCGTCCATGATTGTAACGTGAGGTGCTGTGTATGCCGATTTAACCATTGCATTAGAGATCGCTTTACGGATACCTTTGAATGGTACGCGCTCTTCTTCAACGTGTTGATCAGCTGCAACCGCTGCTGGTGCTGCGGATTTCTTCTCTTCTTGTGCCGGAGCTTCGGAAGATGCTGCTGCGGAAGAACCGCCACCATTTTTGAAGGATTCAACATCTTCTTTGGTTACTTTACCGTTGTTGCCAGTGCCGTTAACCTGAGCGATGTCTACACCTTGTTCGCGAGCAAATTTGCGTACGCTTGGTGTTGCCAGAACGTCTTTGGCAGGTACTGCCGGAACGCTGTTGTTGCCGCCTTCTTTAGCTGCATCCGAGCTGGAAGCTGCTGCAGAAGAACCGCTTGTGTCAGCTCCGCCTTGAGCTGCATCTTTCTCTTGCTCGCCTTGATCGCCAGCAGGAGCGTCGTCTTGCTCAGGAAGTTCGCCTTCTGCATCGATGATGGCTACAACTTCGCCAACATGGCAGATTTGACCGTCTTTAGCGAATACTTCTGTAACTGTTCCGTTAACCGGACAAGGTACTTCTACAACCGCTTTGTCGTTCTGTACTTCCATGATGATATCGTCGTCAGTTACTTTGTCACCGACTTTGATGTGCATCTTGATGATTTCGCCTTCGTGTAGGCCTTCGCCCAATTCAGGGAATTTGTATTCAAATTTAGCCAACTGAAAAACCTCCTTGATTATGTGCTCAATCCTGAAAACAACCCTTAACTCCAAGAAACAACTGTTACTGCTAATGCAAATAACTGTTACTCAAGGGGCTAATGGCTGTTTACAGTGCAGCTTGCGCTGCGGTGTGAATCACCATACTGCGCCTTGCGGCATGTCAGATGATTAAATTAGAAATTTACGACTTTGTTAACCGCAGCAACGATACGCGCTGGGTTAGGCAGCCAAGAATCTTCGATTTGTGCAAAAGGATATACAGTATCCGGACCAGCTACACGCAGAACCGGTGCTTCCAAGTGCAGGATTGCTTTTTCATTGATTTGGGCAATGACTTCAGCTGCAACACCTGCGCTCTTTTGAGCTTCCTGTACAACAATTGCACGGTTTGTTTTCTTAACGGAAGCAACGATAGTATCGATGTCGATCGGGCTAACCGTACGAAGGTCGATAACTTCAACTTTGATTCCTTGTTTTTCGAGTTCATCTGCTGCTTTCACAGAAGTGTGAACCATCATACCGTAAGTAATAATCGTTACATCGGAACCTTCACGAACAACGTTCGCTTTGCCCAATTCAACAACGTAATCTTCTTCAGGCACTTCTGCACGGAAAGCATGGTACAAGTTCAAGTGCTCCATGAAGAATACAGGATCGTTATCGCGAATAGAAGCGATCATCAGACCTTTTGCATCGTAAGGGTTAGAAGGAATTACGACTTTGATACCTGGTGTTTGCGTGAGCAGACCTTCCAGGGAATCTGTATGCAATTCTGCCGCTTTTACGCCGCCACCGAATGGTGTACGGAATACGATTGGAGAATTGTATTTTCCACCGGAGCGGAAACGCATACGAGCAGCTTGCACTACCATTTGGTCAAGGGCTTCGAAGATAAAACCAACGAATTGGATCTCAGCAACCGGACGGAAGCCTTGTACACCCAGACCTACAGCCAGACCACCAATAGCGGACTCAGCCAGTGGTGTATCAAATACACGCTCTTCGCCAAACTCTTTTTGCAGACCTTCCGTTACACGGAAAACGCCGCCTACATTACCTACGTCTTCACCGAAAAGCAGAACGTTAGGATCACGTTTCAACTCCACGCGAAGCGCATCACGGATTGCTTCTTTCATGTTCATTTGTGCCATTTGCTTCATTTCCTCCTTAAACATTGACAGTTCACATTTGAATTCGTACATGTATACCGGGACATTAAAGTCGCGGATGTTTATGCTTTATCGGAAAAAACTTATTGGAAATCAGCTTTTTGCTCTTCCAAGTGCTTAGGCGTTTGTTCGAACATGCTGTCGATCAAGCCTGAAATCGTCATTTTCTCGGTTTTTTCCGCTTTTTTGATCTCTTCATTTACTTTAGCTTTTGCTTCTTCTTTCACACGTGCTGTATCTTCTTCAGTCCAAAGACCTTTTTTCTCCAGATATTTAGCGAAACGTGCGATAGGATCTTTAGCAGACCATTCTGCCTCTTCTTCTTTTGTACGATACTTGGAAGCATCATCCGAAAGGGAGTGAGGACGGAAACGGTAAGTTACTGCTTCGATCAATGTTGCGCCTTCTCCGTTACGTCCACGCTCAGCAGCTTCCTGAACAGCTTTGATAACAGCGAAGATGTCCATACCGTCAACTTTAACACCTTTGATACCTGCTGCTACCGCTTTGTGAGCGATGGAAAGAGCTGCAGTTTGTTTAGCAAAAGGAGTAGTGATGGCATAACCATTGTTTTGTACAAAGAAGATAACAGGCAGTTTGTATACACCAGCGTAGTTCAGACCTTCATAGAAGTCACCTTCAGAAGAACCGCCATCACCTGTATACGTGATAACAACTTGTTTTTGTTTCTTCAATTTGTAACCCATAGCGATACCCATTGCATGCAGAATTTGTGCACCAATGATGATTTGTGGCATCAATACATTAACGCCATCTGGAATTTGTCCACCATGTTGGTGTCCACGGGAGTACAAGAATGCTTGATAAAGAGGAAGTCCGTGCCATACGAGTTGCGGAATGTCACGATAGCCAGGACATACAAAGTCTTCTTTTTCAATTGCAAATTCACTACCAACCATTGTCGCTTCTTGACCAGATACTGGAGCATAGAAACCAAGACGACCTTGACGGCCCAGGTTTACTGCACGGTCATCCCAAGTACGGGTAAATACCATGCGGTACATAATTTCTTTTAATTGATCATCGGAAAGTGTAGGCATCATGTCTTTGTTAACAATTTCGCCGTCAGGAGACAGCACGGACAGAGCTTCTACATCCTCTGTATACACTTCATAAGGAACCTTGCTCATTTTTTTCTTCACCTCAACAAAAAATTTGAATATCAAGTTCCGCTGTTATAATATTATTATACACCTGTTTCACTCCATACGTCAAAGAAATCCGTAATTTTTTTATGTTTCCTACCGGATTGTATGTATAACAGGGGATTAATATTGGTATAACAGCATAATACATGATTGCGTGTTTGACCTAACCCCGCACAAGGGTAATCTTACCGTATTGCGCAGTCGAATGCAAAAAATTAACCGAGAAAGGTGACGTTTTATGACGGATTCCCGCTATTTGAAACGCACGATTGTGAAGGAAGAGATTGAAAGTCGCTATCTCGGAGAGAAGCGAACGCTCCGTATTTACCTTCCTCCGGGCTATAACGAATTGCTTAGCTACCCTGTCGTTTATTGTCAGGATGGCGAAGAATTTTTTAATTTCGGACGAATTGCTACAACAGCTAACCAAATTATTCTGGACGAAGGAGCCGAACCTTTCATTATTGTAGGGGTTCAGGTCGATGTGTCTGTGAGAACGCAGGAATATGCCCCATTTGGAGATCGGTTCAAGGCATATACCGCTTGCTTCGCTCAAGAGATTATTCCCTATATAGAAGAGAAATATCCTGTGCGTCCATCTCCGCAGGAACGCATTCTTGCCGGAGACTCGCTCGGTGGCAGTGTTTCGCTTCATCTTGCTCTGTTATATCCGGATCTGTTCACACGTGTGATCAGCATGTCTGGCGCCTTCTACTCTGCTTCACAGGAAATCTATGCCGCAGCTGAAGATCTGTCTTGGCTCTCGATCTGGATGATTGTTGGTTTGCAGGAAACTGATTTTGAGGCAGACACGGGTACGTATGATTTTGTTCAATTAAACCGGGATACTCGAGAATTGCTGGAAAAACGTGGTGCCCTCGTCTCCTACCAGGAGAAAGACGGAAAACACCAATGGGGTTTTTGGCAGAAGGAATTGCCCGAAGCATTACTTTATTTTCTCCAGGAAAGATAAAAGGACCACTTTAACAGGCGGCTGAAATGCCGCTATTGTTTTTCATTTTAATGATACCGCTTACAATTGTAACCTGAAAAAGAAGCAGGATATCCTGCTTGCTTTAAGTGCTCTAATCCTGCTTCTTTGTCGAATTACAAATTAAGCATGAATTTTGTTTGCTTTTTAGGCTAAGGAATGTTCCGCTTCAATCTTACTCAACAGAACATCGCAACCTGCGTTAACCAGCTCGTACACCTCTTCAAAATTGCCTGTGTGATATGGGTCAGGTACTTCTCTGAGTTTTTCCTTAGGAAGCATGTCCATGAACTTGATGATGTCCGCCTCAGCTCCGCCTGGAACGTTGCGCACATTATCTGCATTGGAATTGTCCATACACACAATATAATCAAATTGAGTAAAATCTTCGCTAGCGAACTGTCTTGCTGCCATGTTGGCATAAGAAATCTGGTACGAATCCAGCAATTTTCGCGTCCCTTCATGCGGAGGTTTACCAACATGCCAGTCCCCTGTACCCGCTGAGTCCACACGAATCTGGTGTTCAAGCCCCTTCTCCAGGACTTTGTGACGCAAAACGGCTTCAGCCATTGGTGATCTACATATATTGCCCAGACATACAAACAAAACATTAATCATATTAATCCCCCTTGCTTAACGTACCTTGAAGTACCGACGATGTTGGCTGTGTCACAATGTTCTCCGGCTGAGGACTGACGTTTCCGGTCTCAGATGGTACGAGCGAACGACGTGGCAGTTTCCATTTATAATGTACAGAGCACATCCGGAAGAACACAACGGCCGCGAAACAAAATAATAATCCAGCATTCGTTGTTAACCAACCCATACCTATAACAAATCCGGCTGTCATTGCCCATACAGCATAGATTTCGTCACGCAATACAAGCGGTTTACGTCCAGCAAGCACATCACGAATAACGCCCCCACCAATACCGGTCATCACTGCTGCAACGATAACTGCGCTAATGGGATGTCCCATGTTCGCCGCGTACAGCGCCCCTTGAATTGCAAATGCTGCGAGTCCGATTGCATCAAACAACGCCTCTGTTCGCTTCCAGTGACTAATCCACTTGAGAGGTAATATAAACGCAATTGCTACAGATACTAAGGCTAACATAATAAGTGATCCCTGACTCCATAGTGTCGTTACAGGTATACCTATGAGTACATTCCGGATAATCCCGCCTCCGAATGCCGTGACAAGTCCAAGCACTAGTACACCCAGAATGTCATACTCCTCTTCCATTGCCACGAAGGCACCGGACATTGCAAATGCGATAGTGCCTATAATGCTGAATACTTCAAAAATGTGTAAGTCCAACCTGTTCAAACCTCACTTTTCAAGTCATCTCCATGTCGCTCTACCCATTGTATCCGCGAGCACTGAAATTGTGCAACCACATTTTGTGGATTATACTGGTTTGGTGAATATATTTGTACAGGTTCCAACATTAGATTTGGACTATGAACTATTTTTCTTTGAATTAGGAAGGATGAAATAAAATGACGGCGAAACGGATTATTATTTTTACAGGCGGAAACTTATCTGTAGAATTACTTCAGGAAATACGGGAAGATGATATGATCATCGCGGCCGATCGCGGTGCATTATTTTTAATTGAACACGGCATTCAGCCACACATTGCAGTTGGAGACTTCGACTCCATTAATGAAGAGGAACGTATCATTGTAAGTAACAATAGCATTCGATTCATTACATGTGACCCTGTTCATAAAGATCTTACTGATACAGAAATGGCTTTTGAGACAGCGCTAGATTACGAACCTTCTCACATCTTAATGTTAGGTGCTACAGGTACACGTATGGATCACACACTCGCCAATGTACATATCATGGTTCGCGCGATGCAGCATCATATCTCCTGTGCCATTCAGGACAAGCACAACTACATGACACTGACCACATCTAAAGCCGTGGTTGAGCACCGTGACTATAAATATGTTTCTCTGCTCCCCTTGACTCATGAAGTTACAGGAATAACTCTAGATGGTTTTATGTATCCGCTAGATCAAGCCACCATTCGCATGGGACAATCCTTGGGTGTTAGCAACCAACTCTTAGGCTCCTCCGGTACAGTCACTATTGATAGCGGCTTATTACTGATTATTCAGAGCAAAGATTGAATCTATTCGAATGCTTTATAGTTATTTGTTACGTTTTTGTAACCAGTGATTCAATGAAGAAAATAGGTTCACATATAACAAAGACCCTTGATATTCAAGGGTCTTTGTTGTTTCATCATTATTCTTCATTCGTCAATGATTAATTTTTTGACATTTTTAATCATATTTTAATAAACATACCCAAACCATTGTGGTGCAAGGGATTACACTCCCCTATCCAATTTCTAGGCTGTTACAAAGCTGTTATACTCGCTCTAGCAACTTAACGAAAACGAATTTTGGAGGTACTAACTAACATGAAAACAAACATCTTTGTCCAAAAGGCCGTAACCGTCGGGTTGTGCGCTACACTAGGTTTTGGAGCTGTATTAATGACTAACGCACCTGTTGCACAGGCAGCAACTGCTTCTGTATCCACAGGTCAACAGATTGTTAACTATGGTAAACAATTTACTGGAACTCCATATAAATTTGGTGCTTCAACCTCAACAACCAAAGTTTTTGATTGCTCTTCTTTTATGAAATATATTTTCAAAAAGTATGGTGTAGATTTGCCGCGCACTTCCGTGAACCAATCCAAAGAAGGTAAAGCTGTGTCTAAAGCTAATCTCCGTGTCGGAGATCTGGTATTCTTCTCCAGCGGTAGCCGTTCTACCGGTTCCAATGTCACTCACGTAGGCGTTTATGCGGGAAATGGTAAGATTCTGCATACGTACGGATCTCCAGGCGTAACCCTCTCTGATCTGGACTCTGGTACTTGGAAGAGAACGTATGTTAAAGCTCGTCGTGTACTTTAGATTCACATCATAGCTAATGAGTAAGGACCGGGGGTATTATCCGGTCTTTTATTTTTACCCTCTTTTTGCCACACTTTAAACTGGTGATTCATGGAACTAACCTAGTAATCTAATTTTTATCATGCAACATATAACCGATCCCACGCACAGTATGAATCAGTTTCACACTTCTTCCCTTATCCACCTTAACCCTCAGATGTTTGATATACACATCCACAACGTTGGTATCCATCGCATACTCATATCCCCATACTTCCCGCAAAATATCACTCCGAGTACATGCTTCATTCACATGCAGGGCCAGAAATTCCAGCAATTCGTACTCTTTTGGTGTTAATGTCAGGTATTCACCCGCACGATTTACCCGTCTTGAACGCAAATTCACTTTAAGATCATGAACTACAATTACTTCTTCGCCCTCTGGTGTTGCATTCGCAAAAACACGCAATAAGTTTCGTATTCTGGCAAGCATTACGGTCATGTGGATCGGTTCCTCCATCACGTCATTAGCTCCATAATCCAGCCATTCCACGATGAACTGAGGAGATGCAATTGAAGTAATAACCAGTAGAGGTATAACCTGACCTTTATCTAACCATCGTTTTAATTCTAATTTCTGATCCTTGCCACAATGTTTCGTCCCCTCTTCCCGGTCTACCAGGATGATCAGGTTAATATGCAACAACGAAGGCTCGAAGGATTGGTTTAGTTCAGACCACTCCATTCGTTGCACCTCATACCCTTCGCTACATAAAACATCCTGAATAAGGCTGACCTGCTCTCCTGCTCCAATCAGCAAAATGGCTGTTTTCACTCTTTTTCACCCGGCCTGTCTCTATCCCCACTGCTCGCAGCAATGGTTGGTACAGATAGCATGCCGTAAAATGAAAAAGTCCATTCCCTTAAGGGAACAGACTTTGCTTCTTTCTTGCTTTAACCAAAGTAGCGATGGACGAGCGTACGTGCTTCAGCTGTGTCTTTTGTTCCGTGTACGAGGACACGTCCATCTTGGAAAATAACCATTCTATGGACTCCTGTTGTAAAAGAAACCAGAAACGGATTGGATTCCACTTTTCCTTCTTGAAGTCTATCCAGACGTTCCGCTGTTTGTTGAAGATCCAGATTCATGCGCCGTGCAGGTCGGATCTGAACGGTGTCCCTGCCACACAACACATCTGTTTTCTCCAGATTGGACGCAGAAAGATATGGATACGTTGCCGAAGTACCGCAGGAAGGACAGTCTTGCTTTTTCGCACCATCCACATTGATGGATATGTATTCGTTCCTCCACAGGTCAAATGACAATAACTTACGTCTCAATGCATTTGCATTGCCACTAAGTAACTTCATCGCTTCTGCGGTCTGATTCGCCGTTACCATCTGTACCGCTTGAGGTATGATGCCAGACGTATCACAAGTATCTCCACCCAGAGGGACTTCACCCAGCAAACAATTTAAACATGGCGTATCTCCGGGCATAAACGTATAGGTAATACCATAACTACCTACGCATCCACCATAAATCCAGGGAATACCGTGCTTCTGTGCCATATCATTAATAAGTAGTCGGGTATCAAAGTTATCCGTTGCATCCATGATCAAGTCTGTATGCTGAACGAGTTCTTCCAACTCATCTACTCTGACGTCCAACACTTTCCCTTCCACATGAACCGTGGAATTAATGGCAGATAAACGTTTTTCCGCCGCCATTGCCTTCGGTATCCGCTCCATCGCGTCCTGTTCTACATATAATTGCTGCCGCTGCAGGTTACTCCACTCCACATAATCACGATCCACAATCGTTAAGTGTCCGACTCCTGAACGAACTAACGTTTCTGCAATTCCTGTTCCAAGTGCGCCAGCGCCTACAATTAAAACTCTGCTGCCCTTTAATCTAGCCTGGCCTTCCTTACCAAGTGGCGCGTACCGTTCCTGTCTGGAATAACGATCGGCCTGCTCGGAAGATGTTAATTGATCTGTCATGTATGAACCATTCCTTCCACCGGACTACTGGCTACTGCATAACGCTTTACGGGAATCATGCCTGCCTCATATGCCAATCTACCCGCTTCTACCCCCAATCGCATCGCTTTAGCCATGCTCACTGGATCCCCTGATCCGGATACGGCTGTATTTAACAATACGCCATCGGCCCCAAGTTCCATCGCATAAGCAGCATCTTTTGGGGAGCGTAATCCTGCATCAACAATTACAGGTACAACGGCCTGCTCAATGATGATCTCAAGGTTATAGGGATTGATGATACCTCTACCAGCTCCGATGGGAGAAGCGCCAGGCATTACAGCATGTACGCCAAGTAATTGTAGCCTTTTGGCCAGAATGACATCATCCGAAATATAAGGCAATACCGTGAAGCCCTTTTCCAGCAAAATTTCGCAAGCCTTGTACGTTTCAATCGGATCTGGGAGTAACGTCATTCCATCTCCGATGACTTCGACTTTTATCATATCACAAAGTCCTGAAGCCCGCGCAAGCTCGGCAATCCGCACCGCCTCTTCCGCAGTGGAAGCCCCCGCCGTATTCGGAAGAAGTGTGTATTTGTTCAAATCCAACGTATCCAGGAAATGCTTCTGATTACGTTCCTCCAGATTCAGACGACGAACAGCAAAGGTTAAAACTTCCGTTTCAGATGCTTCCACAGCCTGACTTTGCACTTCCAGATCGGAAAACTTGCCTGTTCCGAGCAACAATCTGGACTCAAACGTATATTTACCAATGTTCAACATCATCAACCGCCTCCTACAAAATGTACAATCTCAATTCGATCGCCTTCTCTTAATGCCGTCGTTTCATGGTACTCGCGGGTTAAAATATGCTTATTCAGCTCTACAACTACAGTCTTGACTTGCAGATCAAAAGATTGAAGCAGTTTATCCACACGATTCAATCTGTCTTCAATCTCCATCCGTTGACCATTAACGATGATATTCACTGCACCACTCCCTTTCTGTTCAATCGCTCAGGGCTCAGCGCCTCAATTCCGAGCTCTTCTGAGCTTTTACCCGCGAGCAATTCAGCGATTAGTCTGCCTGTTATCGCACTGAGCAAAATACCGTTACGGTAATGTCCAAAGGCGGCAAACAGCCCTGGAACACTTTCGCAAGCACCTATATAAGGCAGTCCATCGGGAGTTGCCGGTCTTACGCCTGCCCACGCTCGTATAAATTGTGCTTCCTTCATCCCAGGCACCCAGTGGGTAGCCGCTGTTAGCAGCTTCTGAACACCCTGTACAGAAACGTTCAAATCCGTTCTACCTGGCAGACTGGTTGCCCCAAGCCAAACTTCGCCATTGGCTTTGGGAACAATATAGATATCCTCTGCATACACCGTTCTGTCAGGTCTGTACCCAGCATGTTCATCTGAGAACTGAACGGCGGCTATTTCACCTTTTACCGACCACACAGGCAAGCTCAGATTCACATGTCTCATCAACTCTTCACTCTGTAATCCAGCCGCTATAATGACATGTTTGCATTTCATCTCACCGATCGATGTGGTGATTCCCTGCACGCCGTGTTCGTTTGCTTGCACACGTATATCCTGTATGTCCTCCATAACCCGTGCTCCCAATGCTTGAGCGGATTCAGCATATGCCTTCGTTAGATGGACTGGAAGAATCTCACTCTCGTAAGGTCTGTAGTAGGCTCCATACGTATCTCTGTTAAGCCATGATGCCTCATGTTGTACAACGGAACGGTCCCACCACACCTCATCAGCAGAAGCAGACAACGCAGACTTCCGATTGTCCTTATAACTACTTAATTCACTGTATGAACGAAAAGGAGTTAGGAATCCCTGGCGTTGCAGTCCAGTCTCTACCTCACTGAGTGTAGCCATTAGCACCTGTTGCTCGATAAGTAACTGCCTGCTCTGTCTGGCAAGCTTAGCCATCAAAGGATGAGCAAAATCCTCACTGTCTGCTGCCAGCATCCCAGCCGCTGCGCAAGAAGTCCCTCCTGCAATCGCCGAACGCTCCAGTAACAGCACATCCTGTCCACAGGAAGCAAGCTCATACGCAATGGCACATCCAACAACGCCTCCGCCTACAATAATCGTTTCTGCATAAATCTTATCCGGTCTATCAGTAATGATCTTTTTCATCCTCTCATCTCCTTGATTCAGCGGCTCAAACTTTCTGTAGCAACGATAGCCTGCCTTAATGATTCAGCCGCCCGATCCGGGGAATCGCTCGCCCATACATTCGAGATCACAGCGACTCCCTGTGCGCCTGCAGAGCGAATAGCGTGAATGTTTCCCGGTTCGATGCCTCCAATCGCCATGACAGGAATGGAGACACCAGAGCACACTTCAGCCAGAGCATATAATCCTCTTGGTTCAAGATCAGGCTTACTGTTGGTTGAGTAGACATTCCCGAAGAAAAGGTAATCGGCTCCCCGTTCTTCAGCGATTTTTGCCTCATCGATTGAATGAACAGATACGCCCAAACGAAGTCGCTGCACATTGCTTATTACAGCAGGGTTATAGTTACGTATCGCATCTTGCCCCCAATGTACACCGCCATAGATGTCATTCTGTGGTGGCAGTTCTGAACCATTGATAACGATGCGACAAGATGGAACGCCAACGCTACGCAGACTTTCAGCCCAACCGATCTTGTCTTGCCACGAGAGTTGTTTCTCTCGTATATGGATGTAGTCCACCCATGGCCAAACGTCCTTTGCAGCTTTTACAAAAGATGCTTGATTCCCTACACCCGTAGATACAACATGCAATTCAAATGATTCGTGAACATGTTCATGAGAACTTACCGTACTGTTCATCCCCTTCCATGTGTGAATGCTATGAAAACACAAAAAAGCCACTCCCGTAGGGGAGTGGCTGCGTATTAATTATAGGACCAGATGACTGACTGATACATACAGTTCATTTCGTGCAATAAAGCTATAGACCTTATAGCCATAACGTTATACACGCAACTGCATGTTTCAATTCGTTAAGCAGACGGTTGAAATCCTTCCGAATTGCCGTTTGCTCACGTCATTCACTTAAACGCGCTCGCCACTTCCCTACGCTGGTATGATCCAGATCAGGTGCAAAGGGTCCGGAATCGCATTCTTCCATCTCAGCCACATCGTGCGGCCCCCCTAGTGTTCATATGAAGTTGTAGCCTATATTACCATAGACGGATTTTTTTGTCACCGTTCATTTCTATTAAGCGTTGCTTGAATTGTCTAGTTTTTCTCAGACCATTCTTCAACATTCCATGTTTTGGTAACCCAACCCTCGTAGAAATCAGGTTCATGAGATACCAGCAACACCGTTCCCTTGAATTCTTGCAAGGCACGCTGTAACTCAGCTTTAGCTGTGACATCCAAATGGTTCGTCGGCTCATCGAATAGAATCCAGTTGCTTTCACGCATCAAGAGTTTGCATAGACGAACCTTGGCTTGCTCTCCACCACTCAGCATGTTAAGCGGACGGGTAATGTGCTCATTTTTCAACCCGCAGCGAGCGAGATGACCCCGGACCTCATTCTGGGTCAAATGTGAAAACTCATTCCAGACATCCTCAATCGGCGTGATATTTCCAGCACGAACTTCCTGCTCAAAATAGGCCGTTTCGAGATAATCTCCCAAAAAGGTCTTTCCACTGAGTGGAGATATTTTGCCCAAGATGGTTTTCAGCAGCGTCGATTTACCCACACCATTACAACCTACGATGGCAATTTTCTCACCACGTTCAATTGTCATTGTCATCTTAGGCAGCAAAGGATACGTATATCCAATTTCAAAATCAATGCCCTCAAAGACCGTTTTGCTACTCGCACGGGCATCCTTGAATTTGAACGTTGGTTTGGCCGCTTCATCTGGACGATCAATACGTTCAATTCTGTCCAGCTGTTTCTCCCGGCTCTTCGCTCGACCTGAAGTTGAAGCACGTGCCTTGTTACGCTGAATGAAATCTTCCTGCTTCTTGATGTACTCTTGCTGCTTCTCGTACGCATCAATATGCTGGGCTTTATTCATATCAGCCATCTCAAGGAACTTGTTATAGTTCGCTGCATATCTCGTTAATTTGGCAAATTCCAAATGATAAATGACATTTACTACTTCATTCATGAATTCCGTGTCATGGGAGATTAAGAGGAACGCATGAGGGTAGTCCTTCAGGTAACGTGACAACCATTCAATGTGCTCTACATCCAGATAGTTGGTCGGCTCATCCAGCAAAAGGGCTGTAGGTTTCTCAAGCAGAAGCTTGGCAAGAAGCACCTTGGTACGTTGCCCACCACTTAGAGCTGCGACATCCCGATCAAGACCAATTGCGGACAAACCAAGACCATTGGCCATCTCTTCCACTTTTACGTCAATCAGATAAAAATCGCCCTGTTCCAGTTGTTCCTGAATATCGCCCATCTCTTCCAGCAACTGCTCCAGCTTATCTGGATCTGCATCTGCCATCTGGTCCGTTATATTCATCATTTCTTTTTCTAATTCAAGCAACGGAAGGAATGCATCTTTAAGAACGTCACGAATGGTTTTGCCTGGGGTAAGCTTCGTGTGCTGATCCAGATATCCATAACGGACCTTAGGTGTCCATTCCACTTTTCCACTATCTTTAAGCAATTTACCGGTAAGGATGTTCATTAATGTGGATTTACCCACACCATTGGCACCAACAAGTCCTACACGCTCTCCGGCAAGTAAACGAAACGATACATTTTTAAATAACGTGCGATCTCCAAAATTGTGACTTACGTTCTCTACTGACAATAAACTCATAAGATGAGGTTGCTCCTATCTATTAGACATTACTTTTATTATTGTTCCGAAACCCTATTCTAGCACAGGTCCCGTCTTTTCTGAAAGTAATGTAAACAGTTCAGGAACCTCTTACATAATTTTGTCATACAGGCTACCCTAACGATTAGAGCATTTATATTCGAAATAGCCTTGTGCAGCTGCTTGTCTTGCGTCTGTAAACACCTCTTCAGCACGGTAACCATTACCACAAGTGGAGGGATAATAGTACTTGATACCCGTTAAAGGATCTACCCCACCTACGATGGCCGTTTTCTTCACGAGTCTGCCTCCACCGATTGCGTAGTTGTTGATCTTCTGGTCACCCACACCTATACCTTGGATAAAGGCCATAATCCCTGTATCGTTAATGGAGTTGTACCAATCTTCCTGCGCAATCAGGGGCATCGTAAACGTATAGGAAATACCGTTCTTTCTGGCAAACTCATTATGGCGGTTAATCACATCAGCCAGATCATCCTGCACAGTAGTCACAATCCGGCTTTGTCTAACTTGTTCAAATACGCTGGTATTCTGAAGTAAAGGAATCTGTGTGCTTGAAGCCAGTTCTTTTTGAAATCCCTCAATCCATTTCCCTGCACTTGCGTCATAGGCATATACGTAGTCGTCCAGTGTAAAGTTAATACTGCTACCATTTGAATCTGAATATGTATAAGGTTTCTTGGGGCTCCACACTTGCCTTAAAGAATCTTCACGGTTACCTGTCAACTCTGTTTCTGTGGACAACATATAATAGCCGTCATAATCCAGAATAACTAAGGCAGGAATGTAATTAAACATGTTTCGAATAGCTGCGGGATCATCCTGAATCCCCATATTCAAAGCCATCGTCTGCGTAAATGTTAACAAGGCAAGCTCTTTGTCCGCTTTAACAAACTTGGTTGAATCATAACCTGCTTCATCATTTTGTTTCTCATTCTGATGCATCACTGCACCTGCATCCATGACTGCAGTTTGAAGTACAGATCTGTATCGTTGGCCAAGATATTGAGCCTCCTCGGCATCTTGGGTATGGAGTGAGATGATCCAGAAGAGCGGGAAAAAGATCAGCACAAATACAATGGATAGCTCAGTAATCTTCATTGAGGACCATACCTCCGTATGTTACAAATACTGCTGAAGCCTGAGCCGTACCACTCAACCATTCACGAATGAGCATGGAAGGTGTACGATTTGTATTTTGGAGTGTCACGGTGAAAAAATCCCCTGTCGTCAACGTATATCTTCGGCCAGGATCATCAACCGGTATCACACCTGAGGATGGGAATAGTCTTTCTCGAATCTGAGCCGAATAATATCCATCCTGCACAACCTCATAGGTCCCGTTAAAACTGTTATTGTCCATCGGGTCTATATAGTGAGGTACATATTTCTTATGTAAATGTTCCATCGACACCTCATACACATTGCCCGTCTGGGCCAGTTTCTCCTCAAACTCAGCCAACATTCGAGGTGAAATATACCCTTTTGTTCGGACAGCATCAACAAAACGTGTTACATTCTGAACAGCCGTCATACGTGCTATATCATCCTGCCGATCGGCTGTTTCAGCAGCTGGGTACACATAGAGCAAAAGGACTGCGAGCAATACGGCAAGCAGCTTGGATGCGGCATTAATCAATTCACACTCGCCTCCTTCCAAAAAACAATCTTGAGCAGTTCTCCAGTTTCATTTCGTATAAACTCTGGTCTGTAGGTGGCATCGAGCTGGACAGGAATCGTCGCTGTTTTGCTGACAAGTGGATCAATCACATACGAAGTTCCGTCTACCTCCACAGGAATGCCTGTGCCTGTCATCTGTCTCACGGTATGCAATACTTCTGCGCCCTTATACTGATCCGGTTTGGTGGTATGCAATGTTGTTGTCAGCCGACCTTCCATACCTGCTGTTGTCTGTACTCTGTTATTCAATGAAGTTGATAAAATCTTAACATTCTGTTGCCCGTACAGGCAGGCTGTCACAAACAGGACAACCGCCGTACAAAACAACATGAGATGCTGTGTATTCCGGGACATGTTAAACCAACTCCTGTCAGGATTGCTGGAAGATCAGCCCTCTTACCACGTTCGATCGGTCTTTCACGATAATCGCTTTGAATTTACCACTTGGATTGACATACTGATTGTCTTTTTCACTCATGGTTTGGTTAATAATACCCACCTTATCTTCAGGTCCAATAACAGAGCCATAATCCGCATTATTGAGATCCTGAGAAATATTCAACTGATTACCGTACCATTGACCAGCTACATTTTTACCCGTAATCACTTTAATACCAAACTGTTCCTTGTCCGCATATTTACGTAGTGCGTTGGTTACCTGAGATCCACTGATGGTTGTTCCGTCATACACCGTAAATGCGGCCTGAGACAACTCGGTTTGGATATCAGCAAAATTGTTCTGGGCCGTCTTGGTTGCCTCCTGAGCCGAAATAAACAACAGAACTACAATTGTGATCAAAGCGATTGTTAAGAATATCCCTGCTGCCACCTTTAAAGCGCTTGATGCATTGTTCATGATAAATCCTCCCAAGTTATAAGTTATTAGACTATTTCAGACTGTCACACAGATGAATTGTGCTACAGTTTCTGAATTTGCTCATAATAAATACTCATCTGTAAGAAACTCATACCGACCAATGGAATAACCAGATACAAAAAGATAAGGGCGTACATAGGTGTAAATCCGATGGTTCTGCCCCATGATGCTTTGACATCTATCATTTTGCTGTATTCCTGCTTGCGTTGTTCAAAATAGAATGCCATCATGCTCTCAAGATCATCGAAGGCTTCACGTATTGAGATTTTTCCAAGGGCAAGCTGCAATTTATCAACCAGTCGCTGGAACTCGGGCAAGCCCGCCTCTTCCTTTAATTGTTCAAGTGCAAGCTCTGGTCCATGTTCAAAATGCAACAAACATTTTTGCAGCGGGCGCTTGAAAATGACGGCAAATCGATTAAGCCATTCCAATATCTCTTCAACTGACATACGGTCCATCTCACGCAAAATGGAAATCACTGTCTGGAATTGATAGATTTCATGTCGCATATCCAACCTTCGCATTTTCCGCTGAAATAACATGAGCCATACGGGCATGTAGTACCCCGCTGCACCCATGAGAATGGCTATAATCATTTCCCACCAGCGTACATATTGCTTGTTATACACCTCAAGTTTCTGCATAATGCGCGTGATGGTCTCATTCTGGGTATCATGGTCTAACTGAACTGGAGATAACTGCTGTAACGCTTTGGAGACTTCTTCGTATGTAGCTCCTCGGTTCATTTCTACACTTTCCAGCACGGATTGATCCAACGCTGTTTTTTCCTCAGCTTTCCTGAGATCCGTTTCAGCCATTGCACCAAACATTCGATCATCGCGGATTGGATCATACAAGATGTGGTTACGTTCAACCTGGTGCAACAGCAAGATGCAACCCATTGTAAGGACCAAACAACCTGCGAATAACAACACTCGTCGAATGGCAAGCCATTCGTATTTCAACTCTGAACTGCTCTCCCTCATGAGCCGTATCGTTTGACTGTACTGTGCACTGCCAGGTTTCGCTGCAAACAACATCGCCAATTTCCGTATGAAGATTTGCTTGTACAGAAACTGATCCAACCATGAATGCTTATGCCCTGACCGATAACGGGTCTCATCGTATTGCTGGAGTCTTTGCAGAAGCAAATAAGCAAGGATGATGATGACATAGATCGATATTTTAGTTACAAAACCGATTTTGCTGCGATAAAATTCATCCATCGTTGGAAAACTGACTCTGGCCCAGCGTTCTATTGGAGCGGTGAACAATACCGGAGCTAGCGCGATGATATTAAGTCCTTTGAGCAGGTAATCCAATTTATCACGCCGTAAAATCTCCAGATGGATCTCCTGAGTCAGGTTACCAAGTCCATTAAGATAAATAGAGCCTTGTGCCCTGTCCTTATCCCCGAACTCCATGACCATATAGGAAACGCCGGCGAATCCTTTGAGAAAACGGTTGGGAGCCACTTCATAATAACGCTCAAGTGCTTCATTCGGATCTGGAGAAGTCAGAGCTTCGTAGATCAGTCTTACCTGTTCCGCGGCTTCTCCTGTACCCGCCTCAGCAGCTTCATAGAGCGCTTCCTCAACCATGCCATGCTGATGATACCGATGCCTTACATCTGCAAAGAGATCTAACATCTGCACCAGCAACCTTTTCTCCATACGACTAAGGCACATATCCAATACCAGGCTGTTTAGTACCACAGCACAGAGCACGGACAGTATTACAAAAGCGATACCCGGCTGCAGAAGAAACAGAATGACACTTATGCCGCCATAACCTCCAAGAATAATTAGAACCACTGTCATCGTCAGCCTGCGAAGTGAGGGCTCATCCCCAACATGGCGGAATGAAATACGTTTCTGCACCTGTAGAATATAAGCTGATAGCAATGGCACTTTCATTCCAAGACGGTAGGACTGCAACAAGATTGATCCCAGTCCTTTGAATCCCTTCCCGCTAGGAACAAAAATCACGCCGGATTGACTTGTTGAACCACCTCCTCTGTGACGTAACATACTTAAAACCAGAAGTGTAATCAGCAAACCCCCTGCACAAATACTTAATACGAGGAGCAAAATCCATTTAATTGTCATGCTGATCACCCCAGTGTTGCTTCATAAACTGTTCAAACTTCTCGGCATCCTTTAATGTCATCTGTTCTCGCATATCCACCATGCTTCCAGAGGAGATTGGAGCTGTTGCAACATACGCTCCATCTCTGTACTCCACAACATTATGAAATGTAAAACCTGCCCTCTCTTCCACGCTATCACCTTGATTCGCACGAGGAAGACATTCCGTAATTCGTTCGATATATCTTCGTCCCTCAGCATCTTTCTTCATATGAACATCGAAATTGATGACACTCACAACCTGCTCCTCAGCAATATGCTCATGCTGGAACATACCTGTCTTGAGCAAGGAATTACGGAGGGAGAAGACCAGATCACGAAACGTTTTGGCATGGTGGGTAAACAGGGTGAACAGACTGGCAACTTGAGACATTTGAATCATCCATGCGGCCACCTCATCACTCGCCACCTCACCGAGAATATTGACGGTACCATCCGTTTTTTTCTGCAAATCAAGCCCTTGTTGACCTGAAATGTGTTCAGTCTCTCGGAAACTCAAAATATTACGCCGACTATAGATCCGTCTTAATTGAAGTTCAAACGCCATCTCCTGCACCCGAAGGGTGTACGATGCATAGATGTGTTTGACCATAGCCATAAGCAACGTTGTTTTACCAGAACCCTGCGCCCCGGTTACAGCTGTGATCCGGCTTCCTTTCATCAGGTATTGAAGCAATGTAATTGGCAGATCTGCGTTGTTACCCGTAATCAATTGTTCAAGTGCAGCATTCGGAATATCGAACTTCCGCACGAAGAACGCCCATGATTCTGCAAAAGGAGGTCTAACAACAACGACACGGGAGCCGTCTTTCATCTCGTTCACCTTGTATCCACTTGCTTCCGACAACTGTCCGGGGTAATTGTATTTGTATATATTCTGGCATACCCTTTTCAGTTCACGAATACTGCCGAAGGACAGAAAGGATAGATGAATGGACTTACCTTTATAGAAAATCCAGACACTTTCCATGCCGCTAAGTGGTTCTTCATGTGCATTATCCTCCAGTCCTTGATCCAGCAAATCATTCCATGATGCCGGTTTTCGAAGTCCCATATTATGAACAGCATCAAGCATACCGCTGACACCACCACTAACACCGTCAATACGTTGGTCCCTTATCTCATCAACAACCGAGAATCCTTTATAATGTTGGTAGATACGTTGAACGATGATATCCGTCTTTTCTCTGAATCCAAGCTCTCGATATTCGCACTCGAACACATACTGAATATCCTCCTCAGAGATATAATAACTTCCTCCATCGTCCGTACCTTCCTCCATTCTCAGTCTGCCAAGATCGTAGGTATCAATCATTCGGGAGAGTGCATCCACACCGAATTGCTGTCGGTACAGATAAAATACAATTTCGAATCGGTCCTGGATCGTCAGCAAATCTGGTTCTGCAAACAAAATAACTTCATCCACATTTGATTTGTTCAGCCCTATGCTTCGGGTCAGGAGATCCCCTATCAGATTTTTGACATACGTTTTGTCGCTGATACTGCCTGAGACACAGCCCTTCAGTGCTTTTCTCATCTCGGCACGCTGATTAATTCTTCGACGATATTCTTCTTCATGGAGACCCGCATCCGCGAGCTGACTATGACTAAGCTCATGAAGTGAGTTCTTCACCTTCTCAATCAACATGTCAATCGTGAATGATTCCTGTTCAGGCACACGAGCATTCTTTTCACGAAGAAACGTTCTATACTTGAACCAGATATAAGTCAGGCACAGAATCAAAATCAAACTTATCCATATGGTATTCCAGAGCATCGGAGGTTCAGGCTCCCCTTTCCAGCCTCTTCAGAACTGTGCGCATACCTGCACCGTCCATAATCAGGCGAGCGAGTTCGCTCATGCTTGCAGCAAAACTCCCTTTACGAATATCCTTATCCTCAGTCAAACTTTCCAACTGCAAGTATCTAGCGACATCTCGCCGATTCATTGCATCCAGGTATCCGGTTGTGTACGGTATCGCAGATATCGTGCCTTTATATCTGAACTGTCGCTTAATATTGGAAAGCGTTGCACGGGAATGCAAATCGTATTTGTTAATGACGACATGTATATTCTTATTGTTCATTCGTTCTGGTAGGATCTCTTCAAAGAACAACTCCAGATTTCGCATATTTTGATCGAGATTAATTACAACATAGTCCGCCTGTTGCAGCTTGAGCTGTGAATCAACACCAGCATGATCTGCATCCAGAAGAACCAGATCATAATACTCGTTAGCTACATTTAGCAGCTTTTTCACTGTCTCACCATGTTCCTGCGGGGAACGTTCCATCTCATCAATTCTTCCGGTTAGGAAATCAAGTCTTTCCTTCAGAAGTGGCTTGGTATAATCTCTGAGATTGTGCTTATTCAGACTGCCGCTCGAATGCAGCCGTTCAATCGCATCCCAGCCACCCTCTTCGAAGGAGAACATAAAATCCGCTGGATCCGTATCTTTGGATGGTAGAGCAGCTTCTGTGCCAGTTCCGGCAAGGCCTGCATTAACAAGTAACACTCTTGTCCTGTAGTGAAGTGCCATCGCATAAGCACTAATTAATGTGCTTGAAGTGCAACCTGTTCCTGCAAAAGGGCTCCAAAAGGTAATTGTGCTCATGCTCTCATCCTCTCTGCTTCTTTCATCGCACGGCGACTGCGAACACTTTCCCAACCTGTTAACTGCTCGACCACGCGACACAACGATTTTTTGTAATTTCGTGACAGAGGTCCAAGATGAACTCGGCGATGATGCTCATTCTCAAGCTTAACCGCAGCTGTTAACTCATCCCACGGAAGCACTAAGGATTCTCCTGTCCACACAAATGGACTGCCTTCCAGATACGCCCATAGATAACGAGCTTCAAGCTTGCAGTCAACCCCGTTAATTAAGAGCCGCTGAAATGACAGCTCACCAGGTAATGACTGTTCTTCAAGCAACCGCTTCAACCAGCCCTTGCCACGTTCCAGATTGTAACGCTCATAATCACTCACCCAGACTCTTACATCAGCGGTTAGCCAGAGATTACGTGAAGCAAAATGTGAGGTCTCCATGTCATATAACACATAGTCATAACTATCCAATCGCTCGCCATTTACTTCAAGATGATTCTCTACTGCTGCTGAAGTAACAAAATGACAAGCGATATCAAATCCTTCAAATTCCGTAATTCGCAAAGACTGCTGACTGTCACCTACACCGTACCCATACTTCTGCTGTAAGGTTCCATCTACGAGCAAAACCTTGTTGCCTGTCGAAGCCAGTATCTTGCAAAGATATAACATCAGATCATTCTTCTCACATAAACCCGCAAAGATCCATGTATGCATAGATGTTACAACTCCTTTCTTTTTCTTAAACTCCCTGTTAACTGAATTATTCTAAATTAAACCTCGGATTTCGCTCTATTCTCCACCCGTTAGCAAGCTCTGTTGTTCTGTTTGTGAAGCATCAGCAGGATCATTTACGCTTCCAGAATTAGCTCCTGCTCCGTTTCCTGAACCATCATTCCACATCACTCCATCCGACGTTGCCGGATTATTGGCTGATGGACGACTGTTATATGTAACTGAGGATTGTGCCACATCCTGTTCAACCCCTTTTGACGGTGCTGTCATGGAGGCGGCCAGTGAACTTTCAAGCATACTTCGCACCTGTCTGGATAATTCCTGTTCAGCTCGTCGAACAATATTCGGATCACTCTCCAGCAGTTTTAACACTTCTGAATTGGCAGGATACGTCGCGATTGCAGGTGTCTGAAACTGTGGTTCTACATAGGTTAAGGCATAGATTGAAGCTTTATGTAAATAGGCATCTACAATTGCACTTGAGAGTGACAGAATCTCTTCCTCCGTCATCGTAATCCATAAGGTAGCTGCATTGAGTCGTTCCACTTTTTTCTTCGATAAGAGAACATAGTCTTGTCCGGTAGGGAATTGGATACGAACATCAATAATATCTCCCTTAACAAGTGAGGACGGCAGTAATACAACTTGCAGCTCTCGATTTCTTAAATCAGGCGGAGCCGGTACATCCTCATACACCATCTCGGTGGTAATGGCTGTTCCTTTTTTCAACTCTATTTTGGCCACTTGGCCTTCCATCTGCTTCGTACTGGACCAGAGGTTTCGCGGTGCTTGTGCATCCGGAACAGCAATGAGCTTCAGATCCTCCGGTAATATCGGTTCACCTGCTTCAATATCCCGAATCGTAACCCATCCTTGTGCTCCCGAATCCCATTGTTGCTTTAATTCAGCTTCCTTTTCCTCATATGCCGATAAATAACGGGCTTCTACAGCTGACCTGACATCCCCCATCGTTTTGACATTGTAAATAACATATCCTCCAAACACCAACCCTACAGCTCCTGCTCCGATAAGTCCGGCATAGATCAGTTGACGGCTTTGTTTTCTTAATTTAGACAAAAGAGGCTCTCCTTTCGTAATCTTCTAATCATGTACTTTCCTTCTTGAAAAGAATGAACGTTTCTTGGGCTGCTGTGCCATCATATGCATTAAAATATGTGAAAACACTTTATCCATCTGTGCGTCCTTGTCAAAAGGATCAATATGTAACGGCAGACCATATACACTCGATGTATCCAGAGCTTTACGAATGCGCTGAACAGCCTCACTTGCTGCCAGGGGCAGACAATATATCCATTTCTCTCGTGGATACCGATGATGTGATCGAACAAAAGCACCAATCTCCGCCTGTCTCCATTCGGCACCTGAGCCTATAACAATAGGTAGATCTGCACGCAGGAATTCTTCCAGCCGGTTCTGATCCTGACCACTACCGAGATCCATCACGATGAACTGATAACTCCCCCCAAGCAAAGACAAAATATCCGCTCGCCCGGATTGTTTCCAATAATGCACACCATCGACTGCAAACTGTCTGCCTGCTGGCACCGGTTTACCCGCTTGAGCGATTTGTTGAATCCTTGCAAAGGATTGAGAGCGAGGTGACATTTCAATCACAGCTACTTTGAAGTTTTGCCTTTCGAGATAATGACTGATAGCTATAGCAGTGTGCGTAACCCCTACACCAGATGAAGCACCAGTCAAGGCAATAACTCTTGTTCCGCCATTCAAGGTCATGGTTGCATCTCCACCAGGCGTTATTCCACCGGGTATTCGGAGCAGTTCTTTCCGTACCTCATCGGCAGATTGGAATCGCTCCTCGGCATTATATCTCAACAGTCTCCTTGCCACAGGGATGTAAGTCCGTGGAACATCACTCCGGATAGAGCTTTCCACACCCTGAATCCATTCCGTATAGGCCCCACTTGTCATAAGATACAGCAGCAATGCTCCGAGTCCGTATAGATCTGAACGCGCATCAGTCTGACCCGAGCCATATTGTTCTGGAGCGGCGAAACCAGCTGTTCCCAACTTAACGGTATCTTCAGCACTTTGCGGTTTGTAACTTCTGGCGATGCCAAAATCAATTAATCTTACTTCATGTTCCGGCGTGATCATGATGTTTGATGGTTTCAGATCCCTATAGATCACAGGTGGATTCAGATTATGCAAATAACTCAACACATCGAGCAATTGAAGTACAAGCTCCGTCAACTGCTCCATCGGGATCTTCCCACGACACTGCTTGAAATACTCACTGAGCGTTAACCCGTCGATGTATTCCATCACCAAGTACGTGTACCCATCTTCATCCGGGACAAAAAAATCAACAATTTGCGGCAATCTTGGATGGCGAAGTGATGTCAGAAGAGCGGCCTCCGTCTCCATACTGCCTTCATATGGCATAATCGTTACGCTTTCTTTAATTGCCCATATCTTGCCCGGCAACTTCAGATCCTCCGCCTCGTATACATGGCTCATTCCGCCTGTTCCCAGAATGGATACGATACGATATCTACCTCCCAGCAGGCTTCCGCGTTCCAGCCTGGCCGGATGTCTCATACCAATTCCTCCTTCAATACACAACAAAAAAGGGAAAGCTTCACCGAAGAAGAACAGACCGGATATCCGGTTTCGTTCACTTCGGGATGCTTTCCCTCAGGTTTGTTATGGTTAATATTGGTATCATTATAGTACAGGCAGGAATAGATTGTAAAGCACAAAATTTAATGAGCTTAATCGAATCAATTTCATAATGCCTTTAGCTACTTTAATCAAAGCTAGATCTCTTAATATTTGACCATATAAAGTGTAATTTCTTCTCGGTTATGGAACAACTGCTTGGAACGTTGAATCTGCATCCGCGAACGCTCAAACGTATCAATAACATCTTTAATGAGCGCTAGCGGTTTTTTATGCAATAACTTCACGGTAACAATCGCTGTTCCTCCGGGTTGCAGGCTATATAGAAGATCCGATACAAGTCGGCTCATCAGCTTCGGACTCCAACTCATATCACATACGAGCAGGTCGAATTCTCCTTCGCGGAAGCGCACATCCCCTGCATTCTTTTTCAAGAAAGTCAGTTTTGGTGATGCCAGCAGCGTTGCATCCATCTTCGCCGGATCTACCGCCGTTACTTCAAGCCCACGTTCAAGCAGGAAGGAGGTCCATCCACCTGGTGCTGCACCGATATCAAGTGCTTTATGAAATGAAGTAAAGTCAATGCCAAACGTTTGCTCGGCTTCAAGCAATTTGAATTTGGCCCGCGAGATCTGCCCATCTTCTTTTTGAAAACGTACGGCTCCCCCGCTCCAGTCTGACAAGTTCTGTTCAGGTCTGGATATGCCAGCATACAACATATCATTCGTTGCAAATACAGAAATGACATATTCAGCATCACGTACAACCCATTCACAGCCTAACTCATCCAGCTTTTCAGTTAGCAGTTGCTTCAATGAGGCTGCATTTTCTTGCCAAAAGGCCCCTTCTGTCTTCCGTACCTGCAGCACGACAGGAGTACCGGTCAGTTCCTTATGATTCAACACAAATGCAATCAATTTCTCAATAGACTGCTCCGAATCTTCAGTATTCTCCTGAAACTGAACAGGTTGAATATGACGTAAAAACGTTGGATACTCTGCCCACAGCTTATCTGCAACTTCTTCCTCGGCTACAGGCAAACCCGCAAGCAATATTTCTCCTGGTACGAGTACCGTGCTCTTCACCGCACCAAACGTACGGCGCAACTCTTCCTGAGCATAAGGGGCAAAGCCATGATTGGCTGTGCAGATAAAACGGGAGAAGTTGCCTTCTTCCCAAGACGATTGTGTACTCAAATTGTGTTACCCTCCAGAACGTACGCGTATCCACGGACGACCATTATCCCACTGGATATCGACCGGAACATCGTACGTATGCTTAATTGTATCTTGTGTCAAAACTTCATGTTTGGGGCCGGCTGCCGCAATACGTCCATCGCGGATCAAGGCCACATGTGTAAATAAAGGTACGATCTCTTCAACATGATGTGTTACATACACAACTGTAATGTTACGCTGGCGCAGACGATCAATCTCAGCCAGCATTTTCTCACGTTCATATAAATCTAGGCCGGCACAAGGCTCGTCCATAATCAGCAATTTTGGCTCGGCCATTAATGAACGAGCGAGCATGACTTTTTTGCGCTCCCCTTGGGATAACGTTCCAAGCGGGTTGTTAGCCAGGTTGGCAAAATCCATGTCATCCAGCAAACTCATTGCCTTTGCTTTTACTTCATCCGGAATTGTCTGATAAAAACGCAAAAAAGCATAAGCTCCTGTAGCGACGACCTCCCATACCGGATCTCTTGGTGTGAGTTTCTCAATCAACGTTTGGCTGATATAACCGATTTCCTTACGAACTTCCCTGACGTCACATTGTCCATACAGATTACCGAGTACTTCAATACGTCCCTGGCTTGGAAACATATATCCGTTCATCATTTCCAATAACGTTGTTTTGCCAGAACCATTCCGACCCAGAATAACCCAATGTTCTCCTTGTTCGATGCGCAAATGTACGTCATCCAAAATCTGATTCTCTTCTCGTCTAAGTGAAACATGTTCCATCGAGATTATACTCATTTCAGCACCGCCTTCCGGATCTCCGAGAGCAAATGCTCCACAGAGCTCATCCGATAAACCATTTTTGGAACATCTTGCTGGCCGTCAAAAAGCATCACTGCTGGAACGCTTGAAATTTGAAATTGTTGTACAAGTTCAGGAATGTCATGAATGTTCATTTCGAATAAAATACCTTCTGGCAGCATGTGCTCAACGACCTCTAACATACGCCGTGCTGCCGCACATGTCCCACATAAAGGGGTATATATAAATACAGCCTGTGGCATGCCTTCCCAAACACTACGCATTAACATTTTGGATGTAATTGGCTTCATTAACTTTCTTCTCCCGCGGCAACACGCAGCATGACCTCACCCGTCATTGGTCCATTATGAATGGTTACCGAATCGGGTTTATTGCTATATAACATCTCGTACATCTGGCGTTTCCCAAACATACTGGACGTATGCAAATAGATCTCGCGCGGAAATAAACCTTCTCGTACAATAGATGCCGCGACCTCACCGCCATTGGGCGAATCTGGACCAAGCTCATAATCCAGAGACAAAATGTCCACGTCACCTTCTCTTAGCAGCATCAGGCACTCTTCTGCATTCGTTGCCAGAACAAATCCTTTCGGACATGCCCGATAGTCATCCAAAAAAACATGCATACAATCGCTCCTCTCCCCATTATAACCAGGAACGCATGAGCGCTATATCATCACGGTGCGTTCCATCTTCGCCCGTTTCTGTCTCGAGCACAACAACCGCATTTTGGAACTCAGGCGCCTTTAACAATTCTTTCATTGATTCATTGCCGATATATCCCTGTCCGATCCTCGCATGTCTATCCTTACACAAACCAGACGCATATTTGGAATCATTAAAATGGACAGCAGCAACATTATCCCAATACCCGAGCATCCTGCCCTTATCGAGCATCGCCGCTTCGTTGCCTGACGACCACAAACCTGAAGCAAAAGCATGGCATGTGTCAAAACAAAAAGCAATATGCTCCGGATAACGGCTTAATTTGCGAATCTGTATCATTTCTTCCATTGTCGTGCCCATCGGGCCATGATCACCTGCCTGATTTTCAATCAGCACCTTTGAGTGTCCATTCCAATTCTCCAAGGCGGTATCCAGACAATGAATGAGGTTCTGATAACCCTCCAGCGGATCGTTTGTTTTGATATGTCCAAAATGGACCACCGTCCCAACAGAACCGCAAGCATTCGAAATTTCAAGATCATTGCGAATAGAAGCTATTGTAGCATGAAACCCCGCCTCTCCACGGGTCATGCCCAACGCCGGATTCGTGGGATAGGGTGAATGTGCAATCGAAGCAAGTCCCTGCTGTTCACACCAATCCCTGCACTGCTCAGCATCCTTGAGGTCCAGACTTTTCAGGCTGAGACTACGCGGGTTCTTCGGAAAATACTGAAACGCCGTTGCCCCCATCTCATACGCTCTCTTGGCTGCCTGAAGAAATCCGCCTCTGGTGCTGACATGTGCCCCGATACCGGTTTTAGGCCTCATGCTGGCATTTCGGACAGAAGAACGCCTTCTTGCCCGTAATTTCCACTCGTTCAATCGTTCCCCCGCAGCGCGGACAAGTCTCGCCTTCCCGATCGTATACGCGACATTGCTCGTCAAAACTTCCTGTCTTCGTATCCCCTTGCATCAGCGGCATTTCCATATAACCGCCCTCAGAAGCTGCTTCACGCAACACGGACTGCATCGAATGGAACAAACGCTCCGTCAACTCTGGTGAAGTCGCGATGCTCTGCGTTTTGGAGCTTGGTCTTAGACCGGCAGCAAAAGCAATCTCATCCGAATAACAATTGCCAATCCCCGCAATAATATGTTGGTTTACCAATGTTGTCTTGAGCGTACCCCGGCGACCTTTCAACAGGGAAGCAAAACGTTCCACATTCATCCGTCGATCCAAAGGTTCAGGTCCAAGATCAGACATCGCCTCTTCGGTTTCTTTTGAAGTAAGCAGATGTAAATAACCCAAGCGCAGTCCGATAAAGAATAAAATGTGATCGCCAAACTGAATTTCCACTTGCGTGGAACGATCAGGACGTTCTTCTTCCGTGCCCCAGAAAATCATACCACCCAACATGAGGTGCAGTACCAGGCGTTTGCCATTAGCCAAGTGGAAAATCAGATGCTTCGCTCGGCGCTCAACAAATATGATGCGATTACCTGTAAGTTCATTGATAAACAGATCAGGCTCCGTATTTATCGTTTTATCGCGGTTAATTACAACACCTGTAATCAGTAGATCAAGTATTTTCTCGGACAGCAAGGTCCGGTAATTTTCCATTTCCGGTAGTTCCGGCATCGTACATTACCCCTTTTTGGAAGCTTGGTCTGCCTCTTGCGACAGCCACTCCATCAATTTATGCAAATCTTCAAACACATGATCAGGTCGAGCCTTCGCTGCTTGAATGTGTCCATCCATATTATCCCGTGTTGTCACACCGGTTAGTACCAACAGCGTCTCACACCCTGCTGCCACTCCAGCTGCAATATCGGTTCGCATATTATCTCCGATCACTGCCACTTCATGAGACGCCAGGTTTAACCGGCTAATGGCTGATTTCATTATAACACTCGATGGCTTGCCTATAACTGTAGGATGAACTCCGGTCGCAGCTTCAATTGCAGCTCCAATAGTCCCCGCCCCAGGTGTCAGTCCATCATCGGAAGGAAGCTGCAGATCCGGGTTGGTCATGATGAATTTTGATCCCGCATTAATCCACCTTAGCGCCTTAGTCAGTTTATGATAGGAAAATTCACGATCAATCCCCTGTATGACGTAATCTGGTGCATCTTCCGTAAGCTGTAGTCCTGCTTCTTCTATGGCTTGCAGCAGTCCTGCTTCTCCAATACATGCCACTTTTGCACCCGGGGACTCTTCAGCAACATATTCAGCAGCCGCCACAGCAGAAGTACATACTTGAGACGCGTCGGCAGGTATGCCCATCCCGTTCAGATGATCTGCCACACCTTGTGGGGTACGGGAAGAATTATTTGTTACGAATAAATACGGCTTTCCTAGCTCTTGCAGTGTTCGAATAAGCTGATCGGCTCCTTCGATACGATGTCTGCCATGATAGAGCGTACCATCCAAGTCAATCAGATAGGCCTTAATCACACACAGCACTTCCTTTCTTCATTCCATTAACGTTTCATGTCCTTAATCAATTTACCTCGAACTTGAACGCGAACCTATGTATTCAGGCAAAAAATAATGGCTTGCTGACATATGTACGCAACAAGTCGAACCGGATCGAACACCGACGGTTTAACTCGCGCGTCTTCTGTACAAGCTTGTCATTTCCTGCGCTTTCCCGGAAAATAATTTGAATCATTTCCCTCTTCATATTGCCCATCCTACACGCTTTCTGACCAGATTGCAAAAGGGACCGCGGGAGTTCCTCTCCCTCAGTCCCGTGCAATTACCCGGATCTTTATATGACGTGTTTAGCCGTGCACTGGTTCGCAATCAGGGTTAAGATTCTTGCTTGCGATGCACGACAGGAATAAGCTGGTGTTCGTTTGCAAGTCTGGTATTCGGGAATACGGACTGCGCCTCTTCCAAAAGTGGTTGAAGTTGATCCTCATCCTTATAGCGTGAACTGAAGTGAGTCATGATTAGTTGCCCTACATTGGCTGCTCTAGCCGCTTCTGCCGCTTGTTTAGAAGTACTATGATAGTACTCATGCGCTGTATCGGCCAGATCATGCATGAATGTAGCTTCATGTACAAGTACATCTGCATTGATGGAAAGTGGCTGTACGTTGTCACATGGACGTGTATCACCCAATATGGTGATCACCATACCACGTTTTGGCGCTCCCAATACATCTTCTGGACGAAGCGAATCACCGTTATCCAACGTAATGATTTCTCCACGTTTCAGTCGGCCGAACAATGGGCCTGGTTTCAGACCATATTCCGCCAGTTTGGCTGGATCCAGGCTTCCTGGACGATCTTTTTCGGTGATCCGGTATCCATAACTATCAATCCGATGCTCAAGCAAAGCAGCTTCCACGATAAAACTGTCATCCTCGAACAGGACGCCGCCCGTATGTTCCACGATATTCAGATCATAGTTAACCCGGGATTGGCTCAGCTCCATTGTTGTACTGATCATTCGTTCCGTACCTGGCGGACCATATACGGTTAATGGTGTGGTGCCACCTTGATAGGCTCTGCTCGAAAGCAGTCCTGGAAGTCCAAATACATGATCACCATGCAGGTGAGTAATGAATATTTTCTCCAATTTGCTCAGTTTAAGCGGAGAACTTAAAATCTGGTGCTGCGTTCCTTCCCCGCAGTCAAACAACCACAAAGCTCTGCGCTCATCCAACATGCGTAGCCCAATGGAAGTTACATTCCGTTGAAGCGTAGGTACACCAGCATTAGTTCCCAGGAAATATAGTTCCATTCTGGATCGCACCTCTTTCTGTTGCCAGCAAAAAACCTCCGACAATGCGGAGGGCTTTGCCTGACACTCTACTGAATTTATGCCTTCTCTACATTAAAATACTTAGCTTGCGGATGGCTGAATACCATCGCTGATACGGAAGCTTCAGGTTCCATCATGAAACCTTCCGTCAATTCCACACCGATATCCTCAGGCTGTAGCAACTTGAACAGCGGCCCTTGGTCTTCCAGATCCGGACAAGCCGGATATCCAAAAGATACTCTGATCCCTTGATAGCGTGCACCATGACGTTGCTTCATGGTCATCTGGGCAGAATCCGGGAATCCCCATATATCTCTCATCATATGATGCACACGCTCAGCTAATCCCTCTGCTACTTCAAGCGCTACGGATTGCAGAGCATGCGAGCGAAGGTAATCCCCTTGATCTTTCCACGCCGTGGATAGTTCACGCACACCGTGTCCAGCCGTAACAACCATGAAACCAACGTAATCCATCTGACCGGATTCAACAGGTTTCAGGAAGTCGGACAAGCACAGGAACGGCTCGACTTTTTGACGTGGGAACGTAAATGTATGCAAAACATTACTGGTGTCCTTTGGATCATAGATGATGACGCTGTTACCGCTGGACTGAGCCGGGAAGAAACGATACATGGCATGCGCCTGAATAATCCCGTCACGAACAGCCTCTTGCATGATATCATCCACGACTGCTTTCAGGTCGGTAGCCTTCTTATCACCTGAAGCAAGCAGTTGTTCTACTGAACCGCGCAACCCCAGATGATGTCCAAGCAACATCTGCATGTTCACGTATGGCAGGATATGTGATAAAGGATAGTTACGCATCGTATGCCGATCCAGATCAGGCGGGACAAGAACCGGATGATCTACAGCAATATCCGAACGCTCCACTCGCGTAAGCTCTGGAAGAGCCTGAACAGCTACAGCACCTGAAGCATCAGCCTCTTTCTCAGCTTCCATCTCCAGTTGCATCACTTCACGTGAAACAGGATTCATCAATTTGTTCGCCAGATCCAGACCATCCATCGCATCTTTGGCATATACAACCATTCCGTTATATTCAGGACGGATACGATTTTTGGTGAATTTGCGTGTTAGCGCCGCGCCGCCAACCATAATAGGTACATCAATACCTGCTGTTCGCAAATCCTGAGCGGTAAGAATCATCTGTTGCGCTGATTTTACCAGTAGACCCGAGAGGCCGATCGCATCGACTTTTTCTTCTCGGTATGCCTCAATGATACGTTCTGGTGGTACTTTTATACCCAAATTAATGATCCGGTAACCGTTATTGGACAGGATGATCTCAACCAGGTTCTTACCGATGTCATGCACATCGCCCTTGACCGTGGCCAGAATGATCTTGCCTTTAACCGAAGTTTCGTTCTTCTCCATGAATTGCTCCAAATATGCTACAGAAGCCTTCATAACCTCTGCACTCTGCAACACCTCAGCTACAATCAACTCATTGTTGTTAAAGAGACGACCTACTTCCTCCATCCCTCGCATCAGTGGACCGTTAATTACTTGAAGTGCTGTATATTTGGCAAGTGCCTGTTCGAGATCTGGTAGCAATCCTTCTTTACTTCCTTCGACTACATATGAAGCGAGACGCTCTTCTAATGAAAGGTTCGAGATTTTTTCCTTCTTCTCAACCTTCTTGTTACGGAACGCCGCTACGAACGCCGCCAGAGTGTCATCATTCGTGTTATATAAAAGCTCTTCGGAGAGTCTGCGTTCTTCTTCAGGAATGGAGGCATAACGCTCCAGTTTCTCTGTGTTCACGATCGCATAGTCAAGACCTGCTTTGGTACATTCATATAAGAATACTGAGTTCAGCACCTCACGGCCCGCTTCAGGCAGTCCGAATGAAATGTTACTGATCCCGAGGATCGTATGACATTCTGGCATCGCTTCCTTAATCACTCTTATACCTTCAATAGTTTCTTTGGCTGAACCGATGTACTGTTCATCTCCGGTACCAACTGGGAACACCAACGTATCAAAAATCAGGTCTTCTGGTTTGAGGCCATATTTGTTCACCAGCAAATCGTAAGAGCGTTTGGCTACGTCAAGCTTGTCTTCCCGACTAATCGCCTGACCCCGTTCGTCAATCGTTCCGACAACTACTGCACCACCATATTTATGAAGCAACGGTGTGATCAGCTCAAATTTCTCTTCGCCATCCTCAAGGTTAATGGAGTTAATTATCGCTTTACCTTGCGAGTACTGGAGGGCCAGATCAATTACTGAAGCATCTGTCGTATCAATCATGAGAGGAACCTTCACTTTTTTTACAACCAATTCAAGGAACTTCACCATGTCTTCAGACTCTTCGCGGTCCGGATCTTGTACACACACGTCAACAATGTGCGCTCCATTTTTCACTTGAGCACGAGCAATTTCCGAGGCTTCTTCATATTTACCTTCTACAATGAGTCGTTTGAATTTACGTGATCCCAGCACATTCGTACGCTCACCAACCATGTATGGACGATTGTCCTGTTCGATGTAGATCGGTTCTATACCAGATAAAGCCGGTGGATGTGTTCCGTTCATTTCTCTTGGGGGGTACTGGGCAAGTGTGTCGCGCATCGCTCGAATATGTGCAGGGGTTGTCCCGCAACATCCACCAGCAATATTCAACCAGCCCTGTTCGGCAAAAGCACCAATCTTCTGAGCAAGCGAGTCTGGTGACTCATGGTAATTACCATTCTCATCCGGAAGACCCGCGTTCGGGTAACAACTAACGGCAACCGATGCCATTCCGGAAAGCGAGCGAATGTGATCACGCATGAACTCAGGACCTGTAGCACAGTTTAGTCCTACCGAAATTGGGTTAAGGTGTTCTAAGGATATATAAAAGGATTCGATGTTCTGACCTGCAAGGGTCGTTCCCATCGGTTCAATCGTTCCTGATATCATCAGGGGCAGTGTAACACCACTCTGTTCGAAGGCCTGCTGAATTCCAATGCTGCCTGCTTTTACATTGAGGGTATCCTGTGAGGTTTCGAGTAGTAGCGCATCAACGCCTCCCTCTATTAAAGCAAGCGCTTGCTCCAAATAACTGTCGATAAGTTCCTGGAACGTTACTCCCCCAGTTACAGACAGTGTTTTGGTTGTTGGTCCCATCGCACCTACCACATAACGTGGAGATTCAGGTGTAGAGAAACGATCAACCGCAGCTTTCGCAATTCTGGCTGCTTCCAGGTTGATCTCGCGTGCCCGATCCTGAATATCGTACTCAGCAAGCACAACGGATGTGGCACCAAATGTATTGGTTTCAATTAAATCGGCGCCCGCCTCCAGATATTCTTCATGAATGCGCTGGATCAGTTCTGGACGAGTAAGCACTAACATTTCATTACATCCATCCAGATCTTCGCCGCCAAAATCTTCGCCAGTCAGATCAACTTGTTGAATCATGGTCCCCATTGCACCGTCGAGGATTAATATTCGTTGTTTTAATGCATCGTGTAGACTAATCTTATCCAATATCTTCACCCCCGCAAAACGTTAGATCTTAGTTTAACAGAAACTAACTTAATGTGAAAGATCGGGTTTGGTCCCGAAAGATGGCGGGTTTGCACGAATATGAACGGAATTTGAGAATCGACAAAAACAAAGCAATCCGATATAATTCAATTAAACCAAGTGGAAAAGAGGGAAAGAACATGGCTGAAATTGTTATCCGAAATACGAACGAACGCATCACTGGTGACGAAAATGTTCGAAATTTCTTAAACAAATACGAAGTATTATATGAGAAGTGGGACGCTTCCAAACTGAACACTGATCTGCAAAATAACTTTGGATTAACTGATGAACAGAAAACCGAGGTTTTGGAAACTTACGATTATGAAATCAGAGATTTGGCTGCACGTCGCGGATACCAGATCTGGGATGTCATCACGCTGTCCGAACAAACACCAGATATCGAAGAAAAGCTCGCCAAGTTCGAAGAAATTCACACCCACGCTGAAGATGAGATTCGTGCAATTGTTGCTGGTAAAGGAATCTTTGTTATCAAAGCTACAGATGATGTGGGCTACTTTAATGTAGAACTGTCTCCAGGAGACGTTATCTCTGTACCTGAGAATACACCGCACTTCTTCACATTAATGGAGAACAAACAAATTATTGCTGTACGTCTGTTCATCGAAAAAGATGGCTGGATTGCAGATCCATACCCTGATCCTACATTTATCAAACAAGCCTAACACTCTCGTGTTACAACTTGCTTAACCAAAACCCCTGTTCAATTGAACAGGGGTTTTCGCATATGCATATGGAGAGTAGTATACAACATCGGTGCATTATACAAAATAATGCGGGTATTTCGCCCTTATCGATTCCTGTTCAATAACAACGAGTCTAAGATGAGCTTCCATCACCTGAACAGCTTGCTCGGTCTGACGCTCTGTGATAAGACGATAAATCTCTTTGTGCTGGGAGATAATGACCTCCAGGTTGGAGTCCTCCGCTAGACGTAATAAACGCAACCGATTAAACGGAATATTCAGTTGTTGCAACATTTTCCATGTTCTTAGCTTACCCGTGCCCTGGAACAAAATCTGATGAAACTCTTCATCCAGTTCAAAAAGTCGATAGAAATTGTTTTTCCCTATACAGACTTCCTGCATTGCAATGTTGGTTTCAAGTCGAAATCTGAACTCTTCTGGAAAAGAAACACAAGCCAAAGTCACGATTTCCTTCTCCATCTTCTCCCGCATAAACCTGCCTTCTTCCACATGCTCCAGATTAATATGAGAGACGATCGTTCCACTCTGGGGAATAATGTCCAGCAGTTCTTCTTCAGCAAGCTTCATGAATGCTTCTCTCACGGGTGTTCTGCTCACCTGCAGTTCATCTGCAATCTCTTTCTCTGAAATCTTGGTACCCGGCTTAAGTTCCAGGTGAAGAATTCGTTCTTTTAACAGGTTATATGAATATGCCCGGGTCGAGCCTCTAATTTTTTGATTAAGTGACATGCCTAGACCTCTTTCTATCAGCCGTATTCATTCATCTTAGCACAAATTACCGTTCCACTTATATATCGGTGTGAAACGGTAATCTGGCCAACATCAACTATATTATTGCTTGTTTTCTTTGTAGGCTTTGTACGTGTCATTTGCCAGCTTCAGATAATTAGATAATCCTTGACTATCCAGCTCTTTGGCAAACGTATCGAATTCAGACAAGTCCCGTTCACCCAAGATAAATTTAAGTGTATTTTGATCCGAATAATCTTTCAGTGGTGTACTCAGAAGTGTCACCCGTTCACGGTCCTCTGAAGAGTAAGGAATTGGTGGTTCTGCCGGGATCACTTCCTTGGTATCCTTCATGTCTTGCTGGAATTTCAACTCTTCTTCACTAAACATCGATTGCAGCAGATCTGTCGTACCACCGTAGGCAAATACTCCACCAGAGAAACCAAAGTCAATACGCAGATCCTTCGTGCCTTTAGGATTCAAGCCATTGTAGTTCACATCTTCTACCAATTCACGTTTTCCGCCCTCTTTGGTAAATGTTTCGCCTTCAACGCCCCATTTGGCAAACTCTTGACCCTCATCACTGTAGTATAACCAATCCACAAATTGCATAATGGCTTTGAAGTTTTCGCTTTTTTGAATTTTCCCGGATATCATGACACCGTTTTCAAGTCTTGAGCCAGACATTAATTGCCCTTTTGGCCCACCAGGAACTGTAATCTTCGCAACAGAGTATTTACCTTCTCCCAGCGTTTTGTTCATATCATTTCGGTGCAGCACTACCGTTTGGGAATTACCATTAATCATGAATGATTTGCCGGATACAAATTTCTGTACAGCCTGATCATCATCCTGTGTGAAACTTTCTTTGTCCAGCAATCCTTCGGATACCAACTTGTTAAAGTACGTTAGCATTTCCTTATACTCCGGCGTAGTAGCCGTGTACACAAATTCATCCTGATCTTCCTTATACGTCAATCCGTTACCAAAACCCCATCCAGCCTTGGTACCAAAGCCGGTAGCCGCAATACCTAATGTGCTATTAAATTTGAAACGGTCCGAGAACGGAACGGAATCCGGGTACAGCTCTTTGAGTTTCTTTGCAGCGTCATACAGTTCATCCCATGTGGTTGGGATCGCAATGTTATTTTCTTCAAAAACATCTGTTCTTACGATTAATGTATAATCTGGCCATACTTCTTCATGCAGACCCGGGAGTACATAATACTTGCCATCTTCCTGTCGAAGTCCTTCGATTTCTTCTTCCAATCCCCATTTTTCCACTTTATCCTTGAAGTTGGGCATCAAATCAATATAATCACTAACGGGCAGAATCGCACCGGAAGATACAAAAGCAGATTCTTCACCAGGATAGGTCTTTGGAATAACCAGCGGTGCATCACCAGAACTGATTAGAAGAGATCTCTTCTGAGAATAGTCACTCATAGGAACAATCGTTGGCTCAAGTGTAACACCAGTCATTTCAGTCATCTTTTCGAAAAGCAACCAGTCTTTTTTGTACGGATAGGTAGGTTGATCACTATACAGTATCGATAGATTAAACGGCTCAGTCGCCTTGAATGTATCCCCTACATTGTACGTCTCCATCGCTGCCTTGGTTTGAACTTCTGTGACGTCACCTCCTGCTCCATTACCGCTGCTACATGCTGCCAGAACAACGGTCATCATTGATGCCAACACCATTTTACCAACAAACTTACGTGGCTTTTGATTCATTTAGGTTATCCCCCTGAATTTGGTTTAGGTTGACCTTGACTTAAAACTTTTTAATCAATAAAAGCGAAGCGCTCGCCTACAAGCTTTCTGAAAGAAAGCTGCATCGGAAGCATATGCTATCACCGGATTTTCCCTTTTAAAAAGGGAATCGAAAAAATCTGGGGATAACAGCAATTGAAAGGTTATTCTGTCATCGGAGTGTTCCGTGTAAATCATCTTTAGTTCAATTTATATAGCTGCTAGGTATTACTGTTTAACAGACCCTAACATGATACCGGTTACAAAGTATCTTTGGACAAATGGATAGATGGTGAGTATCGGCAAGATGGTTAATACCATCGTTACTGACTTAATATTGGCAGCAATCTGTGTCAGGTTATCAGCTGAGGTTGCACCGGCAGATGCCCCACTTGTCGCTCCTGCAATCATATTGCGCAAATAAATGGTGACAGGGAACAGTTCTTTTTTGTCCAAATACAGAAAGGCTGGGAACCAGGAATTCCAATGACCTACTGCGTAGAACAGCACCATGGTTGCCATAACGGCTTTACTAAGCGGCAATATAATGCGTAACAAGATCCCGTAGGTGTTCAAACCGTCAATGGAGGCAGCTTCCTCCAGTTCTTCAGGCATATTTTCAAAAAATGACTTCATGATCAGCATGTTGTATATGCTAATTGCGCCAGGAACAACAAGTGCCCACATGGTGTTGTTGAACCCAAGGGAATTAATCAACACATAGTTTGGAATCAATCCACCACTGAAGAACATCGTGAATACGGCGAACATCGTCAGAAACTTGCGACCCATCAACCTCTTTTTGGACAGGGCATATGCGAAAATAGTCGTCATAAACATGGAGATTAACGTACCTACTACAGTGTAGATAATCGTATTTTTATAATTCGTCCAGAACATGCTGTCACGTGAGATGGTCTTGTATGTCTCCACATTGAATCCTCTTGGGAACAAACTAACCTTACCCGAATTAATATAGGACTCACTACTGAAGGATTGTGCCACGACATTTAAGAATGGATAGAGCGTTATAAATACCACGAACAGCAGAAAGATGACATTGAATACTTTAAATACCTTGTAAGATCTGGATTCCTGCATGGTGCTCCTCCTTTACCATAAGCTTCTTTGTGTCAGTCTGCGTGAAATGGCATTTACGGAGAACACCAGAATCAGACCGATCAGCGATTCGAACAAGCCAATTGCGGTAGCATAACTGAAGTTACTGGATTCCAGTCCCACCCGATACAGGTAAGTGGAGATCACATCAGATGTCTCGTAGATAAGCGGATTGTACAAGAGTAAGATTTTTTCAAATCCAACTGCTAGGAAATTACCCATGTTCAAAATCAATAACGTCACAATCGTTGGCAAGATCCCTGGTAACGTTACATGAATCGTTTGCTTCCACCGATTGGCACCATCGATACGCGCAGCTTCATACAAAGAATCATCAATGGTTGTCAGTGCAGCCAGATACAGAATTGCCCCCCAACCCATACCCTGCCATACCTCAGAAGTGATATAGATTGTTCTGAACCATTCAGCCCGCTGCATAAAAGGAATATTGTCTCCGGTGAAGAAAGCCACCAGTCCATTAATGGAACCATTCACTGCTGTCAGCTGCAGGATCATACCCGCAACGATAACGATGGACAGAAAATGAGGCAGATATGACGCGGTCTGTACAAACTTTTTGAATCGTTTACTCTTCACTTCGTTAAGCATCAAAGCAAAAATGATTGGAACCGGGAATGTAAAGAGCAATGCAAGTCCGCCCAACATCAGCGTATTACCAAATACTCTCCAGAAGGTAGGGTCCTCAATGAACATTTTGAAGTATCTTAATCCAACCCACGTTTCTCCAAATATACTTCCCCCGGGAACAAAACGTCTGAACGCAATCACATTACCAATCATCGGCCCATATTTGAAAATAAGGAGATAGATGATGGGAAGGATTAATAGTGAATACAGCTGCCAGTCTTTGCGAAACAAGGTTGCTGCCGTTCGTAATCTGCTCTCTTTACGTAAAGATGTCATGGTTAACGTTGTTTTAGCGGTTTCAGACTCCATGTGTTTTCACTCCGATCCAGGACTTGATAAGTAAGAGTAATTCATGTACAATCTCCATCGTTTCTCCTCTTGTAGAAGACAACAACTCCTTTAACTTCACCCCCACTACCAAATAGATAATTGCTAAATGTAAGCGATATCAATTTGGTGTATTATGTAGAATCACACAATCCAAGGTGCTTCACATCATTCATTAGCACTTACTAAGTGGTGTGATTTCCAAATCGGAAGAAGATACTCTAAAATATTAAGCGCTTACAATAAATCAAAATAATAAGCAATAACTCCCTGCTTCCATTTAATGAAGTAAGTCAAAAAGAAATTGCTTTATGACAATCTAAATACTAGTCATACTAGTATGTTAGTTATATTCTAATCCAGCTTCCCCCTAATTTCAATAACTTTTAGTAAAAAAAATGGAGATCTCTTTTAACAAGGTAATTTACTCAACTAGCTCAAATAAAAAAGCATTGGTAACTTCAAGAACGACATCATCGTTCATTGAAGCTTCCAATGTTTCAGGGTGCTGAGGAAAGATGTTATAACTGATTCCGCTTAGAACTTAGCAATAAGCTGATTTAATTCCGATAAATGTGTTATTTCATGGTCTGGCGCATACTCTTCATTGTTGGTCTTATGCTCACGGTTAATCCATACGGATTGGATGCCAGATGATAAAGCACCACGAATATCAGTCGTTAACTTGTCTCCAACCATCATGCTCTCTTCGGGTTTAACACCCAGTTTACTCAAAGCATGTTCAAATATCGACGGATCTGGTTTTCCTTTTCCGAAGTTACCCGAGATAATAATCTCATCAAAGAAAGGAGTCAATTCAGGTACACCATCCAACTTCTCTTGTTGCAAAGCAGGACAACCGTTTGTTAACAACAACAGTTTGTACTTTCCTTGTAACTGACGCAAGGTATCCATCGTTTCTTCGTATACATGAGGTCTGGATCTCCGTTCTACTCCAAACTGTGCGGCCAGTTGTTCAGCAAGATCTTCCCGATCTATACTCAACTTCAACAAGCCACGACGCCATGATTCTTTACGGTAAACTGGAGCAAGTTGTTCCAACTGACGGAACTCAGGTTGATCCCCACCAGTAAAGTTAGCCCAAAGGCCTTCAAACGGATTGATTCCAATCATTTTAGTAAAAGGAAAGGTTTCATATGATTCATACAGTCCACGTGCCTCATTACGAACAGCTTCTTCAAGTTCTTCTGGTTTAACCCCAGTCTCTTTCGCTGCGATTAGACAAGTCTCATGAAAAGCTTCTCGAACACTACGGTCATCCCATAATAAAGTATCATCTAGGTCGAACAAAATCGCTTTTAACGCCATTCCGATCATCTACCCCTTTATGCAATAATTACTTTTCGACGGTTTCCACGGTGATCTGGTGTGCTTTTGCAAACTTCAGCAAACGTTCTGCAATCGCATCTGTATCGTAACGGTTCAATAACTTGGTGAACACCCATCTTTTCCCGCGACTGTTATGTTCGATAACAACTGTACCTGGTTCAATTCTGAATTTGACGATATCGTCAACCCCAATTGAACGTTCACGATTACCCTTCGTCGTTATAATCCGATTACTGCTAATCTTGATGTATGGACGTCGAAGCATGAAGATGACTGCCAAAAATACGTAAAGCAGCATGGTCACCCAGTCCCAAGTTGTCATTGGAGCTTGCACAAGGAACGTGCTCATAAACAGATACAAAAAGGCGAGACCAATCAAAAATATAGGGAACAAAAGACTGCGTCCCTTAAAGACTTCTTCACCTGGTGTACCTGTGATTGGTTGACCACTTTTTTTGCGTTGCTGATTTAACTGCTTGGAATTTTTCTTAACCGTTCTCTCGAACGAACGCGACATGAGAATCCCCCTTATGTGTCTTTGTATCGGCTTACATAATTGCAAACCAACATTTCCCCCTATAAATTGCACACTCAAAATAACAGGAAGAAACCTAAATATCATAATGATATCATTAGGTTTCGTTAGTGTTTGAGTTTGCCTTGGTGGCCTTTGTCATTCTCATCATCAACAATCTCAATGGTATCCAGTTGTTGTCTGAAATTGCTGCGAATATTACTCAAATAAATCTCTCTTAGCTCGGCACGTTCAGCAAGCTCTTCCTCCGACAATCCAGTGGACTTTTGCTTACGAGCCAATTCGTTAATGCGTGCTACCAGACTATCTATATCCAAGCTTGTCCCCTCCAAAAATACAAAGTCATATTAACTTTGCCATTATAAAGGCTGCTTGTCAAGCTGACACGCGCTAACACTCATTGATGTGCATTTTATTCTGCAAATTGCGGTAGAGCTAGTACTTGTCCCACTTGGATGGAAGTTGTATGAAGTTGATTCACTTTCTTAATTGCTTCTATATATATACGTGTATCCATATTCGTCGGTTTATGTTCCAAAGAAATACTCCATAATGTTTCCCCTTGTGAAACAGCTATCTTTCCTCCAGGCAGAACAGCATTCTCATTGCCGGCAAATACAGTTAAAACGGTGCTGCATCCAATAAATATAATCATAGAGGTAATGACTACCTTTAACATCCATGAAGAAATCTTGAAACGCGCTAAAACCTTCTTGTAGTTCCCTATGTTAGACTTCACCAGTTCCGAATTCATTGGTTCATAAATGCTTTGATAAGTAGAATATCTCATTAAATACCCGCCTCCAAACGTTTGTTCCTATCTGTTGGAATCAATATAACACGAACACTTGTTTTGTTCAATAGATTTTTAGAACAATTGTTCGCTTCTTTTTTGAAGGAGAAATATCTTATTTCAAGTCCTTTTACAAAACATTTGCAGTATTATGCTCTGACTTTTGGACAATTTCTGTTCTATAAGTTAAAAAACACTGATTTAATGCTATTTTATTTAGAACTTATGTTTGTACGAACGGAGGTTCTATGTTATAATTTTCCCAAACGTTACTAAAATGGGGTTGATACGGTATGTCGAAGATATCCAGCAGGCAGCAGGCTATTCTGGAGTTTATACGAAATGAAGTCCGGTTGAAGGGGTATCCTCCTTCCGTACGGGAAATTGGTGAAGCGGTTGGACTGGCTTCCAGCTCAACAGTACATGGACATTTGGATCGTTTGGAGAAAAAAGGTTTGATCCGACGCGACCCTACCAAGCCAAGAGCCATTGAGCTTTTGAGCCAAGAAGAATCTGAGCATTCTCATCAATTTGCTCATAGCGTTGCACGTATTCCTGTTGTTGGTAAGGTTACAGCAGGGGTTCCAATCACTGCAACCGAGAACATTGAAGACTACTTCCCTCTTCCTACACATTATGTAGGCGAACAGAAAGTGTTTATGCTTTCGGTAGTCGGAGATAGCATGGTGGAAGCTGGAATCGTTAACGGAGATTACGTTATTGTCCGTCAACAGCAAACTGCTGATAACGGTGATATCGTCGTTGCAATGACTGAAGACGATGAAGCTACAGTGAAAACGTTCTATAAAGAGAAAGATCATATTCGCCTTCAACCGGAGAATGCGACCTTCGAACCTTTACGTTTGAAACATGTTAGTATTCTGGGTAAAGTCATTGGCCTTTTCCGAGATATTCATTAATATTTAACTTGAGTAACAAAACTAGATGTAATGAAATACGAAAGAGGTTATCCTGATCAACAGGACAACCTCTTTTTTTCATGTTTATGTTATTTTAGCGGCTAATTATTCACTGCGTTTCAGAACACTCTTGTGATGCGAGAACACATCAAAGCTCTGTTGTCCGTGATATGAGCCCATACCGCTCTCTCCTACACCACCAAACGGGAGGTAGTGTGAAGTCATATGAGAAAGTGTGTCATTAATACATCCCCCACCGAAGGATACTTGATTCAGAACCTGATCCTGCAGCTGCTCATCCTGTGTGAAGAGATATAGCGCCAATGGTTTTGGCCGGCGAACAATCTCATCCAGCATAGGATTCAGGTCACTGTACGTAAATACAGGAAGAATCGGACCGAAGATCTCTTCTTGCATGACAGCTGATTCCCAGTTCACATCACCAATTACCGTCGGCTCAATAAGCAACTGCTCACGTACAGAACGCCCACCAATTAGTGTTTTGCCATCTGTGAGGAATTTCGACAACCGATCAAAATTACGCGCGTTGACAATATGCGGGAAATCAGAGTTCTGTAACACATCGTCCCCAAATTTATCTTTGATCTCTGCGCCAATCAGATTGATCAATTCATCATGAACTTGTTCATGCACAAGCAAGTAATCCGGAGCAACGCAAGTTTGCCCTGCATTCAGGAACTTTCCACGAACAATACGCTGGGCCACCAGCTTCAGATCTGCATCACTGTGGACAATAGCAGGACTCTTGCCCCCTAGCTCCAGGGTTACAGGAGTTAAATGCTCCGCTGCTGCCTTCATAACAATGCGACCAACCCCCGTACTGCCTGTGAAGAAAATATAATCAAACTTCTCTTTCAACAATGCTGTGCTAGCCTCGACTTCCCCTTCCATAACCGCAATATACTCCTGAGGGAAGATCTCCTGAATCAGATCATACGTCAGACGAGATACGGCTGGTGTTAATTCAGAAGGCTTGATAACTGCACAGTTACCGGCTGCAATTGCTCCAATCAGTGGACCAAAGGCCAGTTGGAAAGGATAGTTCCAAGGTGCAATAATAAGAGCCACTCCGTATGGTTCAGGGTAAATGGTACTCACCCCATCCGGCATAGCCGAATTGGTTGGGACTTGTTTTGGTACAGCCCATTCCTGCAGGTGTTCTAATGCAAAATCCAGTTCACCCAGAACAATGCGAATCTCGGAACCGTAAGCTTCCGCCTCTGATTTGTTCAAATCTGCCCGAAGTGCATCTTGAATCCGTTGCTGATACTTTTCAATTCCCTTTCTAAGCTGTTGAAGTGCATTAATCCGATACTCGATATTTTTAGTTTGTCCTGTATAAAAAAATGTACGTTGTTCTGTCACAAGTTGTTTTGCCTGATCCATATTAACATCTCCAATTAATTATTTAAAATTAAATTGTTTAAAATTTAATTAAAGTATACCTCTTCTATATGAAACTTTCAACATACAAATGAAACATCCATTTGTATGTATTTGAACGATGGTTGGAATTTTAAATGAGTGAATGCTAGTATTCCTTTCTATTTCATGGCTATCAGAATTAAAAGGAAGTTTGATTTAAATCTTTTGCTTCAGACAGTTTAATATTAATGAAAAGTGAGTTTTGCGATTATCTAAATCGACGAACGAATATGTTTGTTATAAAGGTAAGCCTTGGTCACAGATAAACACAAAAATGTTACGTGGGCAAGTGAAGAAGAATCAGGGGACATGTTTTGGCAATTTGCTTTCAGATGATTTATCCATTCCCGGTCACAACTTCACAACGAGCAGATTTTAATCCAACAACTACTCCTGAGAGCTGTCTTCGAAGAAAGGGTTAAATAATATCAAATCAACTTGTACTACTTCTATTAAAAAAAGTCATCTAGTATCTCACTCATCCGCTGCATTTCATGATCGTCCAAATCTGTTTAGATTGGATATACTATTTAATCAGTTGGAGGAATTTTTGGAAGTTACGTTAGTAGATCTGTAGGGGGTGAAATACAAATCACAATGTAATATATATCATAATTTTACATAGAATTATATGGTATTTTTAGAAAGTAAAGTTTTATAATTCATTCAAAAAAATTTAGGAGGTATTTACATGAAAAAGAAACTAGCCACAATTGGAGCGCTCACTGCTATAGTAGCAAGTATTGCTGTTCCAGCATCACTTGCTTCTGCCTCATCTTCTGTTCAAGGTTCTGTAACTGCACAAAGTGTTACGATTCAGGCGACGCAAAAATATGTGAGATATTCAGATGCTAACAATAAGTATGGAGATGCGAAGTATGTTCCAAAGACATATACTTATGCTGATGGAGTTTGGTATGGAGTACTCAATCTAGCATCTACTACCTACTCAAACGGATTATATTAAGGAACTATGAAGGTTACGTAACGAAAATGGAGTAATTTTGTCATCACAATAAAATTCACGTATATTAAATATAACAATACTAAAAGAAGGCTTCTGAATTCTAAAGTGTACCCTTTGTAAAGGACATTTTGAAAAAAAACTAGGCAACTTGTTGAAGCTGCTGTCTGTATTTTACAGGCGGCAGCTTTTTCAAATTCCATTGCCCTCGATAATGATTGTAGTACGTCATATAACTCTTAATTTCTCGTTTTACTTCTTCTAATGTTTCGCAATCTTTGATATTCGTTTCATCCTTAAAATGCCCAAAGAACGATTCTTGGGGAGCATTATCCCAACAATTGCCTCGACGTGACATGGATTGTCTTAATCCCATTTTCTTCACTACGGATTGGAATTGTGGTTTCGTATAATGAAAGCCTTGATCAGAATGGATCAACGCATCTTTGGTTAAATGGCGATGCTTCTGTAATTTACGAAGCGTGTTTAGCGCAATTCCTATACTTAACGAAGAAGAAACTTCATACGCTAAAATTTCATTCGTCTGTGCGTCTTTAATCGTCGATAAATACGCACGTTTATTGACTTTTTACGTTAAATATGTGATATCGCTTAATAACACCTTTCCCGCCTCGCCTGGCTTAAAATTGCGCTGTAATTCGTTTGGACAAGTGCGATGTTCTTTCGTTGCTTTTGCCATTCTACGGGCTGGATTAGACTTTCGAATGGGACAGATGATCTCAAATTTCTTCATGATCCGGCGAATCCGCTTCAAGTTGAACGTCATTTTGTACTGATTTTCTAACGTCATTTTGATTTGGTGTGCTCCTTTTTTTCGTCCACGAAAATGATACGCCTTTACAATCTTATCTGTTTTGGCTTTAGCTACACGCTTCTGCACTGATTTTTCAGAGAAGCAATTGTAGTATCCAGAACGTGGTACTTCCATAACATCGCATAGATAGCTGATTAACCGTTTCATTTTATACGTTCTGATCGTCCGATAAATGAGTTCAAACTTCAGCTCTGGTGCCACTTTTATTTCTTTTTCAACATCTGCCTTTCGAGTAGATCGAGTTTTTTTAGCAGTTCATTTTCCGCTCGTAACAATTGATTTTTTGCTTCTAATCGTTCAATCTTTTGTTCTAATGTTAATTCACGTTCCTATGGGCGACCTGAATTTGTTTTACGTGTATCCTGTAAGCCTTCTACACCCGCTTCACGATACGAAGCACGTCAACGTTTTCCGGAAGAACGAACACGCTCCAAACCAATACATTCAACATCTAAGCCTGCTTCTTCAAAAATGTCTCGTGGCAGTTTCCCCTGTTCATTTTGTGCAATGAAATGGCGCTTAAATTCATCGGTGTACGTAATCGCCTTTTCGCTAACAGCGATTACATTTGGATTCCGTTTTAGCAGTTCTTGTTCTTTCTTTGTCAGTAATCTTTTCGTCGTAACATTTCCGCTCCAACCTCTTTTTTTTCATTATAAACAAAATACCCTATAAGATGGGCTTTTTTCAAAGTGTCCATCTTATAGGGTACATTTTAACTTTAATCGGCTTTTTCTATCCCACAACATAAAAGAATTAATACTCGTTTACTGGACCACAACCAAAAGGTTGGCAAGTCTGGATTGTCGAAGCGGTATCAATAAAATCGGTATAATCATGATATTTGTAATAATGATGGTCTTTCCTGATGAATAAAGTCGCATTAAAATCACTATGCTTAACATCTCTAGTATATGTTTTTGTTACCCAATAGGCTCTGGGTGCATCCTTAGAAACATAATAACCACCGATGCTTACAAGTATGCCCGCTATTCTACCACCTACAGGTCCTCCTATAAAGGAAGCAAGTATACCTGCTATTGCAGAAGCAGTTGCATATATTATCTCTGTGGAATTTTCTACTTTGCCTTTATATACATAACCGTCTGCTAATGCTTGTGGCGAGAAACTGAGATCTTCGTGAATAGGTTTTATTTCGTTTGTAGCATAATTCACTTCGCCAGTTTGAAGATTTTCATACTTTACTTTAGTCTCATCAACTTTTGTAATTTTTAACTTATCTTTACCATTTAAATCTGTTGCAATATAATAGCTGTCATATTGAATTAATGTAGAACCGTCTTTAAAAGTGATGGAATTATCGGTTGTACTTTCGACTAGTTCTAAAAGGCTATTTTCCACTTGAAGTGCTGGGAAAGAATTTGCCTGATCTTGAGCGAATGCTGGAATTGAGATAGATGTAGAAAGCATGACTCCGGCTAAAATGTTTTAGCAATTTTCATTGTTTGTATCATTTTAGTCCTCCATTCAATTCTAATCTTTCTTTTTTCTAAAAAAATCGAATTTGATTACGTAATCAAACAAAGATGTAATCACAATAGCACCAATTGGAATAAACAAATAAACCCAGAACGGATTATTTGGAGCTTCGCCAGGCGGAGAATCTGTTAAAATAAAGTAAAGAACAATGCAATAGATTATAGCCAATACAATACCTGTTATGTTTCTATTTTTCATAGTTGCTCTCACCTCTTGTTCACAGAATCAAGTATTGTATTTCCAACTCAAAAATATTATGACATAAATTTGGTATAATTTCTCTTATATACCTTAAAGTTTTTAAATAATATTTATGATGATAGCTTTAACCAGTATAATCCCCTTTGCTCAACAGCTATTTTCAGTACTATATTTCGTTTTTAATATCTGACTCCCTATCTCAGCGTTGCAGTTGCTATATAATAATATGTAACTTCTCATGCGCTAGGATACTAAATGATATTTTCAGTTAAACGCACAATGATTAGACACATCTCTATTCCGACACTTGGTACAAGGTATAAGTTCTGGTCTCGAACTAAGGACATGAACTATAAAGCTAAAGTATGGTCAAATTCTCTGAAATAGGGTAGAATTGTTATAGTTACTTTCTCAGCGATAAAACAAATGTAGTAGACTAAACATAACTTTCGGAGCCAAATATGACTCCTGCACAAACGAGCCTTATATACAAAGGCTCGTTTTTTGATTTATCTTGTAAAATATCTTTTCCGTTACTAATTCGAAGATTTTCCTTTTTACATCTTTCAACAACAACATTTTACTGCTCTGTTCGATACTTTGATTAACTTGCGCTCGCTGTAAGGCGGTTTTACATACACAAAAAAAGAAATAACGTTCTATACAGTACCCGTTCTCTCGACATGTGCCATCATCTCTTATCAGAAGTTTTCCCATCATTCCTACAGCTACCCATTCTGGACGCTCCGTATAGGACGGATGCTTTCCATATAAAAGCTCGATCTTCCATAATGCCTCAACCGTTTTTGGCATCTCGCTGAACTGAACATTCGGCGCAAACCATCAAGCCCCTAGAAAAGAAAAAAGACGACCCACCAATTCGAGTCGCCTTCATTCCAACTCAATGCCAGTTTAAAAAATCACGAAACGACCCAAACAGCTCCGTCAAAATACACCCCGAAAATGAAGGGGAACTAGAGAAGCTGAAGAACAATTGGATCGGACAAACTTCATGAATAAGCATAAATCTTCATAATAAACAGAAAAGTTTCAGCGCTAAGTACACAAGTAGATCTTATATAAACTCGAAGTCATAGCTCACGTTTTTAAAACTTGATGATACGAACAAACACTCTAAACAGCGACCTATTGTAAATCATCACCATAAGATATCATTATTTTAGCCCGGTATCGGTTAGTATTAATCCACATTTACAGGCTCGATCACTTCGAATAAAAATGGATTACCATTTAAATATTCTCTTATGTATGCTTGGGCATACTTTTGTTCATCGATTAAACTGGTTGTTTCTCTTGGATCAGAGGAGTGATGGCAGGTGTTCTCGATCATGAACATGACAAAAAAACATTCCAGATCCCGAATATAGTCCGTTTCCAACTTCCTAATACTCTCATAACCTTGGACAAGCATCCATCGATGTTTTGGCCAAAGCTCCAATATGGTACCTGCCATATCATAGAGATAATATCCGTACCCACATCTTCCAAAATCAATCGGATAGGGTTGATTATCTCTAAAAACCATATTACCGGTATGTAAATCAGCATGAATGAGCCCATAGTTATGTTCACTTGGATGCATCGTGGTAAGTTGGGATACAACCTTCTCAGCTGCATCTTGATACAGCTTCCACCCCTCTTCGGATAAAAAACGTTCATAATAACGTTCCAACTTAGCCATTTCACGTTTAAAACTTTCTACTCCCCAAGTAGGTCTTACAAAATCAGAAGGTGGATTGAAATCCTTTGCCGCTGCATGGAGCCTGCTCATCAATACACCCATATTATATGCTTGATTATCTGTAAATTCACCTACTGCTTTTTCACCTTCTATCCACCGCATCATCGTTACATAAGGGCGCCTATATCCTATCTCTGTTTCGATGTCCAATACATAAATACTATCACAATTTGCCATCCCTTCTGGTACAGTTAGATCTTTCGATTTGTTCAGGGCTTGTAACAGTAGGAGCTCCGAACGAATTTCCTCTCTGCTTAATCGGTCCGAATGAATGCGAAGTAAATAATTGTTATCTGTACTGGTTTCAATTTTATAGGTGATCGTATCGGATAGTTGAATAAACTGGATGTTATCCCATTCTAAGTCATACTTTCGAATTGCAGATAAAGCGACTTTCCTTGCTCTGATTAATAACGCCCGCCGTTCTTCATCAGTATCAAATCTAAAAAAATCATTCATTTGTTATCCCCCTACAGTTTTATGAAGTAAACCAACTACTTCTCTTATATGTTATTATAACGATAGTAAAAGCTTGAAAATATGTAGTAAACAATTTAAACCATAATATACACAAAAAAGTCACATTAGAATTTCTTCCAATGCGACTTTTGTTAAACTATTATTTTGTATAACGATCTTTTTAATAGTATCGCTTGAAAAGAAAAATCGATCTGAAAGTTTCTCGATAGTGCCACCATCGAGAAACTTTCGCCGGATTTCATCATTTCTAAGATTAAAATTTTTCTACTGCCTGAATTTTCACTCCAATTTTTTACGCAAACCTTTTGATTTAGGGACGTAAACCAATCCACCGTTAATATACTTTTGTATTTCATTTAGTAATTCTTCTGGAAAGATGATGTCGGCATTTACATATCTCATGATAGCCGCTCCTTAAAATAGTTGAATTTTAAGGTAGTAAAGTCTACACTATAACAATTATCACTATCCGGATTTAAGCGGTTACTTATATTATTAGCTCTATACAAACAACCGCCGTTGTTCATAAAATAGACTTTGTATAGAACATATCTCGAACATTGTCATAGTGTCTCCCCTTCATAGATAACATTCAAACTAAAATATGTCTTCATTGGAAATAGAATGCTATCTCAATAGTAACATATTACTCCAAGTGGGCGAAGTGTCAACACTATACAATTAAGTCGTTTGAGCTAAACTGTCACATCTCATCTATTCCTTACGGACCATCAATATTAGACACTCCACATGTATCGAGTACGTGAATACTTTAAGCTCCTTCCTGCAAACTCAGCGTTGCCGATGCGATATCCAGTTCAATTCTCTGCTTTATCACTAGCGATGATATGGTTCGCCGCAGTTAATCTTAAACTAAACTGCCCGCTAGCTTAATGAATTAGAGCAGTGACAAGTAGTTAAATACTTATCTAATCGGTAATCAGATCATTTCCTTTTCGGCAATCGGTACAAGTTCTGGTCTCGAACTTTAAAGCTAAAGTATGGTCAAATCCTGTGAAATAGGGTAGAATTGTTTTAGTTACTTTTCCGCAAGAAACCTCTGCACTAATCCAAACATAGTTATTGGAGCCAAATATGACTCCTGCACAAACGAGCCTTAGTTACCGAAGGCTCGTTTTTTGATGATTTTTTTAAAATATCTTTTCCGACTTTAATTCGAAGCTCTTTCTCCTTTTTCATCTTTAACCCAGAACATTTCACTACTCTGCTCAAAATTGATTAACTTACGCCTGGAGGTATCGGTTAAAGTACACCGATCCGTTCACTCAACAACAAAAAGAGAAATCCGAGGCTGGTTTTCGAACTAAACCAGAGGCTGAACTAGCTGCTGCTGAATTTTTAAGGCAGCTAAAGCAAGGGTTCGAACAGAGCGACATTCCTTTGGTCGATTACATTCGAAATTGGATAAATAACTACAAAAAAGAAGTTGTACGAAAGAATACGATCAAACTACATGAAAACAACCTTAATACCCATATCAAACCTTATTTTAAGCGTCTGATGCTCAAAGATTTAAAACCAGATATGTATCAGGTCTTTTTAGACTCTCTATTTAAAAAGGGACTCAGCAAACGTACGGTTGAGATCATCAACTCCACTGTATACTCAGCCATGGAACATGCACTGATTCAAGGAAAAATATTACGCAATCCATGTAAAGGCTCAATTATTAAAGGAGCGCACAAAAAGAAGACGATCCAATTCATTGATTCAGAAGACATCCCCAAATTTCTTCATACGGCTCGAGGGTATGGGTACATTTATTGGATTTTCTTCAAAGTGCTTATTGAAACGGGGTTACGAAAAGGCGAAGCTGCCGCTCTAAAGTGGTCGGATTTCAATTTCAAAGAAAAGATGATCCGTGTTGATGTAACACTCGATTTTCAAGCTGAAGACGAGGACGAACTTTTCGGAGATACAAAAACCGGAAATTCTACCCGCACCATTAGTGTAAGTAACGGAATCATAAATGATTTGAGGTATCATGCTTCATGGCAGAATCAAAATAAGATCAATTTAGGGGATTCCATGTACAGACACGATTTAAATCTCGTCTTGTGCAGGAATGATGGTAGTCCGATGCCTAAATCTAGTCTTTTTAATGCTTCAAAGAGGATTTTGAGAAAAGCGGGTTTAAGTGAGGATTTAACGATCCACTCCTTGAGACATACCTATGCTGTGATCATGCTTGAAGCTGGGGCCGACATAAAATTTGTACAAGAGCAGCTTGGGCATGGCAGTGTGCAAATTACATCCGATGTGTATGCTCATATTTCTAAAAAGCTAGTGAAGCGTAACATTGATAAATATGAAGAGTACACTTCCCGTATTTTTGGATCAGAAAATCAAAAACCGGGGGACGTTTAGGGGACGCAACCTCAATAGAAGTGCAATTCCCTCCAAACGTCCCCCGGTTCATTCCTTCAAAACCCCGTAGTTACAAGGTTTTTTCGATTAGTACAACGTAATATATTGATCGCGTTCCCATTGGTGGACTTGTGTTCTATACATATCCCACTCAATTTCTTTCAGCTCATAGAAGTGAGCCAAGGCGTGGTCGCCGAGAGCATCACAGATGACTTCGCTACGGATCAATTCATTCAATGCTTCTTTCAGGTCAGCTGGCAAGCTTGGAATGCCTTCTTCCACACGCTCTTCTTCTGACATGATGTAGATGTTACGGTCAATTGGAGTTGGTAAGGAAAGCTCACGTTTGATTCCGTCCAGACCTGCTTTTAACAGAACAGACAAAGCCAGGTAAGGGTTAGCAGCCGGATCCGGGTTACGAACCTCAACACGTGTACTCAGACCACGGGAAGCTGGAATTCGAATCATTGGGCTACGGTTACTAGCAGACCATGCTACATAACAAGGTGCTTCATAACCTGGTACAAGACGTTTGTATGAGTTCACAGTTGGGTTAGTAATTGCTGCAAACGCACGTGCGTGCTTCAGAGTTCCAGCCATGAAGTGACGAGCAGTTTTGCTCAGACCCAACTCGTCCGACTCATCAACAAATGCGTTCTCATTGCCTTTGAACAAGGATTGGTTACAGTGCATACCGGATCCGTTCATACCAAACAGTGGTTTCGGCATGAATGTAGCATGTAAACCATGCTGACGTGCAATCGTTTTAACAACGAGTTTGAACGTTTGGATCTGGTCAGCAGCTTTCAGAGCATCAGCATATTTGAAGTCGATCTCATGCTGACCTGGAGCTACCTCATGGTGGGAAGCTTCGATCTCAAAGCCCATTTCTTCAAGTGTGATAACGATGTCACGACGACAGTTTTCACCAAGATCCGTAGGCGCAAGGTCGAAATAACCACCTTGGTCATTCAGTTCGTTAGTCGGGTTTCCTTTTTCGTCTGTTTTGAACAAGAAGAACTCGGGTTCAGGACCAACGTTAAAGGAAGTGAATCCCATATCTTGGGCTTCCTTCAGGTTTCGTTTCAAGATGCCACGTGGATCTCCTGGGAACGGATTACCATCCGGAAGATATACGTCGCAAATCAGACGTGCAACACGGTTCTCTGCAACCCATGGGAAAATAAGCCAAGAATCTAGATCTGGATAGAGGTACATGTCGGACTCTTCAATACGTACATAACCTTCAATGGAAGATCCATCGAACATCATTTTGTTATCCAGAGCCTTAGTCAACTGACTCACAGGAATCTCAACGTTTTTGATAGCTCCAAGCAAATCAGTAAATTGCAATCGAATGAATCGTACGTTTTCTTCTTTCGAAATGCGGAGAATGTCTTCTTTTGTATAACTCACTATAACCTCTCCCTTTCTTATCTGCGTATTTGGCTTGCCTGTTATATTTGTACATTAGAAAGTTCCACGGGTCAAGGAGTCTCACACCAAAAGTGTATGTTTTCCCCTCACTCGCCAAGTTATGCGAATTTAGTTTTTATTAAAGAATCGGGAAAGCTCTCCCTGAATGAGAGATACTTGTCCTGGTCTCTTACCTGATACAAGCTGCTGCTTCAGCAAGCGGTGCAACTGCGTATCGGACAGCTCTCTGCGTTTAACTTCAGTATCTGGCGTGATAACTGTAGCTTCCTCGGATTCTTTTGAAACAGGATTCATCACTTGTTTGATGCCCGCGATGTTAACTCCTTTTTCAATCAAAGCCTTGATCTCTAGCAATCTCTCTACGTCATTAAAAGAGAATAACCGTTGATTACCTGACGTTCTCGCAGGAACGATCAAGCTGTGCTGCTCATAGTAACGAATCTGACGTGCAGACAGATCCGTAAGTTTCATTACAATACCAATTGGGAATAAGGCCATATTTCTGCGGATTTCATCACCCATGTTCATCAACCTTCCAGTCATCTATTCTTCACCCTATTGTACATTTAGTTATTACCAAGTGTCAATGACATGTTAGATAAACTCACAATAATTTACGATCTTTCATAGTCTGTAACGCCATCAAAACGCCATATTTGACATGAGAGTACGTTAATCCGCCTTGCATATACCCGATATACGGCTCCCGAATAGGCGCGTCGGCTGATAATTCCAGACTTCCACCCTGAATGAACGTACCTGCCGCCATAATGACAGGGTGCTCATAACCAGGCATATCCCACGGTTCAGGAACCACATGGCTATCCACAGCTGCTGCACGCTGAATCCCCTGCACGAAGGCGATCAGATGCTCGGCAGAGCTAAACTTAACAGCCTGGATCAGATCTGTGCGAGCTTCATTCCAGGCGGGTTTGGTTACAAATCCGGATTCAGCAAACATCGCAGCAGCAAACGTACTTCCTTTGATAGCTTGTCCTACAATTGTCGGTGCCATGTAAAGTCCTTGGTAGATGCCACGTGTTGTCCCCAGCATTGCTCCCACCTCTCCCCCAATTCCAGGGGCTGTCAGACGATAAGCTGCCAACTGTACGTATTGTTCCTTCCCACATATGTATCCACCGGTTTCCGCAATGCCTCCACCAGGATTCTTGATCAGTGATCCGGCCATCAGATCAACTCCGACTTCTGTCGGTTCACGTTCCTCCGTGAATTCACCGTAACAATTGTCTACGAATACGATGACATCTTCCTTAAGCTCTTTAACACGCGTAACCATGTCAGCAATCTCAGCAACACAGAAGGATGAGCGCCAGTCATAACCACGTGAACGTTGAATCCCAATGACTTTTGTAGCCGGTGTAATGCTTTTTTCAACTGCTGCCCAGTCCACTCCACCTTCATCAGTTAAGGCCGTCTCACGGTAACCGATGCCAAAATCGCGTAATGAACCTGTACCATCACCGGGTTCGCCAATAACTTTATGCAATGTGTCGTAAGGCTTACCCGTGATGTACAATAATTCGTCACCTGGACGCAAAACTCCAAAGAGAGCTGTACTAATCGTATGAGTACCTGAAGCAAAATGAGGACGCACCAACGCGGCTTCCGCGCCGAATACATCAGCATATACTTCATCAAGTACTTCACGCCCACGATCGTTATAGGCATAACCTGTTGAACCTGCAAAATGAAAATCACTTACTTTTCGCTGTTGGAAAGCATGAATCACCTTCCATTGATTGTGATCTGTGATCCGATCAATCTGTTGCAGTTGTCCTTCAATCTGACGCTCCACTTGACGTTGAAGTTCAGATATTTCTGAATCAAAGCTTACCATCTTACTTCATTCCCCTTCATAGCACGAATCTGACGTCGAATATCCATTATCGTGTAACTTATCACATCAATATGTCATGAATATTACAATTCAATGAATTCTTCAAGCATATAACCAAATTTCTCATATTCACCTTTTTGCAATTCAACTTCATAAATCACATCACTCTCTTCAAAGCTGGTATCCACTACATCACCAATTTTATAGAGTACCGACGTAAGATCACCACGTTCTGCCGGAATACGGAAGCGCTTCGTATCACCTGTCAGCTCTGTCTGAATGAATTCACGGATTTTAAGCAGATCCTCCGAGTCTAATGCGCTTACTTTAATATGGTCTTTATCCAATGGAAGCATCTCAAGCTGCTCTGGTGTGCACGCATCTTTTTTGTTATACAGGACTAACTGCGGCTTGTCCCCTGAACCAAGTTCTTGCAGAATCGTATTAACCGTCCGCATCTGATCTTCACGCATAGCTGATGAGGCGTCCACAACATGCAGGATCAGGTCTGCCTCATTCACTTCCTCCAACGTTGCCCGGAATGCTGCAATCAGATCATGCGGTAGATTTTGAATAAATCCAACCGTGTCGGTAAGTACGATTTCTTTTCCACTTGGAAGTTCCATCGTACGTGAAGTGGGATCCAATGTAGCGAATAGCTGATCTTGAATATACACATCTGCAGCCGTCAACTGCTTGAGCAAGGTTGATTTGCCAGCATTGGTATAACCAACAAGGGCTACCTGGACAATACCTGTTTTTTTACGGCGTTCACGATGCAATTTGCGATGACGAGTCAATTCATCCAGATGACGCTTCAGATCATCGATACGACCACGAATGTGACGGCGGTCTGTCTCCAGTTTGCTTTCCCCCGGGCCTCTTGTTCCGATTCCGCCCCCGAGTCTGGACAGGTTCTTTCCATGACCCGACAACCGTGGCAGCAAATAGCTATGTTGAGCCAATTCCACTTGAATAATACCTTCTCTAGTGTTTGCCCGTTGTGCAAAGATGTCCAAAATCAATTGGGTACGGTCAATAATTTTGAGATCGAGGGTTTCTTCCAGATTACGAACCTGTGCACCTGACAATTCCTGATCAAATATAGCTGTAGTTGCTCCCAGTTCCTCTGCAATCGCACGGAGCTCTTCCACCTTACCTTTACCAATGAACCATTTGGTATCACGTTTTTCCCTGTTCTGAGAAAGTACACTTAGCACTTCCACTCCAGCTGTCTCGGCAAGTTTCACCAGTTCTTCTAAAGAGTACTCAGGGTTGATACCTGTACGTTTTACATCATCCGTAACAAGACTCACCAAGACGGCGCGATCTTTTTTGACCATATCTGTATCATGCGTGCCATTTGTCATATATATGTTCACTCCCTCTAATTACTAAATTAATCCGTTGATATACATTGCCACGAATATGCCATGGCATGCCTTAAGCCGAACCGGTTGGCCCGGCCGGCTGGTGTAAAAACTATATTATCGCTTACTTTCGCTCAAAGTTCAAATCCTCTGTACGGATTGTCATCAGCTCCAGTTTTCCTGGACTGCCTTCCGAGTATTGTTCCAACAAACGAACTGCCTGATGCCTGATCGAACGCTCAATGGCATTACGAACGTATCTGGCGTTACTGAACGCATGCAGCGAATCATTTTTTTCCTGAAGCAAATGTTGTTTTAGCTTGAGTATGGTCTGTGGCATTAGAATATAGTCACGCTCTTTGGCCATAATCTCAGAGATTTGAATCAACTGATCAATGCTATAGTCTGGAAACTCCACTTGAATGGGAAAGCGGGAAGGTAATCCGGGATTGGTCTGAAGAAAAAAATCAATCTCATCTGAATAACCAGCCAATATGAGAATAAACTGATTTTTGTTATCTTCCATTGATTTTACAAGCGTATCGATTGCTTCCTTGCCAAAATCCTTCTCTCCCCCGCGGGCCAAACTGTAAGCTTCATCAATGAACAATATTCCACCGAGTGCCTTCTTGACCAGATCTCTTGTTTTCTGCGCCGTGTGACCGATATATTCTCCAACCAGATCCGCACGCTCTACTTCAATAAGATGACCTTTACTCAACACACCCATCTTCTGAAAGAGTTTGGCAACGATCCTCGCCACGGTGGTCTTACCGGTTCCGGGATTGCCTTTGAAGATCATATGATACACGTGCGCACCACTAAGTAAGCCTGCTTCGGTACGCATCTGAGCAATCTGTAGGAAAGCATAGATCTCAAACACCAAGTCTTTGATATTTTCAAGTCCAACCAGTTGCTCCAATTCACCCTGTATCTCCTGGAAGTGCGCATGTTTGGTTATACTCTTGGCTGCCTGTAATGCCGCTGCTTCATCTTTGACCAACATCTGAGGTTCCTGGTTACGCAACACAATATTAATTTGTCTGGATGGTCTGCCTCCTGGTTGCTCTCCTGCAGCCATGACCCGTCCGTTCATTCGCCATCACCTCTATTTTATCGGGCTGAACTCTCCTGATTATTAATGTATTCTATCAGGTGCTCCAATATTAGAAGGATCATGAAGAATTCTACGGATAATTAGATGTCTCAAATCTGAATGTTTTTTCGAAACTCTCCGTTCTCAAATAAACTCGGCCTATGCTTCAGTGATAACTGAAAGTATGGGAATACATGTGCATCAATGGCATGCAGCAATTCCTTAGCCGTCTTGTTAGCCAAGTCATAATCACCCGTTGTAATATGTTTTCGTGACAGTGCATCTTCAAGCTCATCTTCATCCAGCAAAAAAACTTCTCCATCTTTCAGTACAACGACATCCAGATACAGGTCATCAAACCAAGGAACACCCTGATCGGTTATCCCCTGACTACGACATGTATCAATGTACCACTCTACAATCCGTTCCTGATCGTCAAACATCGCCGTAACTACAAAGTGCTCTCCCTTCGGATAGTATTGCAGCCAGGAATAACCTTTATCTGCGATACAGAAGGTACTGCCTCCATAAGTTTTCCACAGAGGTTCTTTCAAATCCTGTATAGTGTACAACGTAATATAACCTGTGAAAATTTTGGATTGAACGAACCGGCATGTGAATTGTCGGTTCGTAATCCGGCGCCAGTTCGCGCGATCCCCGAATTTCCGTTTCATACGAACCCCTCTTTGCCGACTACAGGTCCGTGACCTGCTCTGATGTTATTGGTGAACAATGTAATAACGTCCGCCTGATGGATTCCAGCGCTCTGGGCCCGCCCTTGCACAACGTATTACGAATAGTTACAGCTTACCATATTTAAGGTTTACACTCAAAATCAAGCTTTGTCCCACCTATTCATCAAATCGGTTTCCATTAGAGTTGGTTTTGTATAACACAAAAAAAACTGCTTCACCGGTTTCCCAGGAAGCAGTTTTTTCAATGTAGCTATAATGTAGCTATTTAGTGATTCATTGGCTTAGCCGCCGGTGCCAGCTTGGGAATCTGCAGGTGCATCTGTCCCTCCAGTATCCCCACTTGTTCCGCTGTCCGGAGTTACAACTTCGCCCGGCGTTGTTACGCCCCCGTCATCGGAACCTTCACCATTTCCGCCAGGATCTGTTGTGCCCTGACCAGGTGGGGTCGTATTTCCTTCCCCAGGTTGACCGTTTCCGCCGTTATTACCACCGTTGCCATTGTTTCCGTTATTACCATTACCATTACCATTACCATTACCATTATTGCCATTTTCATTTCCATTACCATTACCGTTACCGTTATTACCGTTCGAGTTGCCATTATCCGGTGTACCATTGTCCGGATTCTCCGTACCTGGCTGCTCAGGATCTATCTCTGTTCCAGGGTCTATACCAGGATCAGGTTCCTCCGGCGGTACTTCCTGCGCTTCAATCATCAAGGAGATGGTGTTGGAAGGATCCGTCTCAAGTCCTGATGCCAAGTCGTAAGCTGTCACATAGTACTCATAGGTTAGACCAGGCAACGCACTTAAATCTTGTGCATTGGTCGCTCCTATTGCATCAATGAGATGAGTGAACTGGGCTTCAGATGTTTCTTTCCGATAAATTCGATATTGCGTACTCGCGTCACCCGTTCCAGTCCAACTCAGGGAGACGGTTTGTGCATTTGGATCGTATGATCCACTCAGCCCACTAACGGACAGAGCCGGCTTTTCTGGTTCTTCTACTGGCGGAGGTGCCTGCCCTCCAGCTGGTGCTTTGAATTGCTTCACTGGAACGCCTTTTAAAGCATCTCCCATGACTTTGGCAAAGAAAGCTGCCGACAACTTACTGCTGTTCTTAAGCATATGATTGGCATCCGGATTGTCATAGCCCATCCAGACAGCGGCAGTCCATTCCGGGGTGTATCCAACAAACCATACATCACGGTTGGCACTATTGCCAGAGATACCACTTTGAACTGTTCCTGTTTTACCCGCTACCGGACGATCCAGACGTGCTGAACGTCCCGTACCGTCATTAACGACGTTCTGCAGCATCTGTGTAAGCTGATACGCATTTTGCTCACTCATGACACGCGTTGTGTCCGAGTTATCATGTTTATAAGTGGTTTTGCCTGCGCTATCCTTGATTTCTTTAATCGCATAGGCTTGTCGGTATTCTCCGAGGTTGGCAAATGCACTATAGGCTTGCGCCATTTCCAGTGTATTTGTACCTTTACTTAGACCACCGAGGGCAATCGCCAAGTTTTTGTCTTCATCTGTCAGCTGTATGCCTACACTCTTGGCAAAATTAATGCCTGTGTTAACACCTATTTTATCAAGCAGCCAAACCGCAGGAATATTTTCCGACTTCGTAATGGCTTCCGTCATACTGATCGTTGAAGAATATCCATGCAAGTTACCAGGACAGTAGTTACCAAAACATTGCTTCGCATTACTCAGCGACGAGTTGGCACTGTAATTTCCTGATTCAAGCGCCGGTGCATAAGACACAATCGGTTTAAAAGCTGAACCTGGTTGTCTTCGACTCTGCGTTACACGGCTATAACCTTTAGTCTGATAATCCCGTCCACCCAGGAGGGCAACGAGACTGCCATTCTCGTGGTTCATGATAACCATGGAGCCTTGGACCTGTTGATCGTCTTTACTTGCTTCGAACAGACTATCATCTGTGAAGGCCGTTTCCATGGCTGTTTGAGCCTGAGCATCCATAGTTGTATAGATTTTGTATCCACCGATATTTAGATCATCTTCCGTTTTGCCTGTTACACGTTCAGCTTCACGGAGCACATAATCTATAAAACCTTGGTACTTCCTGTCTTTCTCTGGTCGCTTGTAGTTATAATCTACCTCTTTAGCTTTATCCATCTCTTCCTTCGTAATGTAGCCTTGATCATGCATTAGCTGGAGAACAACGCCACGACGTGCCTTGGAATCGTTCGGATTGCTCACCGGATTGTAGGCAGAAGGCCCCTTGGGCATCGCTGCGAGTGTGGCAATTTCCCACAATTCAAGTTTATTCAGATCTTTTTCTCCAAAGTAAAATTCAGATGCCGCTTTAATCCCGTAACGCTGATGACCGAAGAAAATCCGGTTCAGATACATCGTCAGGATTTCGTCTTTTGTGTACTTGCGCTCTAATGCCATGGCAATCGATACTTCCGTTGCTTTACGGAAGAACGTTTTGTCACGGGACAAGAACATGTTCTTGGCAAGCTGTTGGGTTAGTGTACTACCACCTTCCACCATGGAACGAGCCATGACATCCTTAACCGCTGCACGCCCAATGGACCAGATATCCACGCCTTGGTGATCGTAGAATCGTTTATCCTCGGTCGCAACAAAGGCTTGCTTCACCAGCTCAGGAATATCATCTTCTTTGACGGGTTCCAGCTTCTGAATGGATAGTTCCCCCATTAATTGGCCATTGCGATCATATACTTTTGAAGTTTCATTAATTGTGGTTTTGTCCTTATTGGCTTTGAGCAGATTTTCACCACTCACCATAATAAATAAATATCCGCCAAGTGCACAGAATATGGCGATTGCCATTGTGAAAAACAGTGTCCATCCAACACGTTTACCCGTAATTTTTTTCTTTTTAGAGGTCTTTGGCTTCGCTTTTTTGGGTGACTTATTATTGTTGTTGCGATTGTTAGACCTCGACAACGGATCGTTTGGCATGTTACCTCCTGACTCCCTTTCGGTTGCATAATTTCTAATCGTCTGTAGGCTCAGGCATATATTAAACATTTTTCGCCCGGAATGAAAAGAACAACCCTTTATTCAGGTTGCTCTGTTTCAATACCTATACTTGTAGACGAAATGGTTGGTGAAAAGGTTTCGTAATTTTTTTAAGCTTCGCCGCTGTTATCTTGCTGCATCAGCGATACGCTGCGTTGCGGCGTGAACGTGGAGATGGCATGCTTGTAGACCATTTGCTGGCGTCCGTCGCTGTCAATGACGATCGTAAAATTGTCAAATGCCTTGATCGTCCCGCGGATTTGGAAGCCGTTGGTCAGATAGACCGTAGCAGGAATATTTTCTTTCCGCAGTTGGTTCAAGAACGTATCTTGGATGTTGATGGACTTGTTCATTAGCCGTACCCCCATTGGTTCATTTGAATTCGTGTTCAAGTAATATTCAATATCGCTGAGTAGCTTTCGTGCTATTATATCATGAACAGTTTCATATAATCCACAAAAACCCCTTGTCTGCTATTTTACCCCCATTCTTAGCGAGGTGAACAAATAGAAGACTTATCCATTATACACCGCTTGTCTGTTTTGCAAAAGAGGGACAAATTCTTCATTTTAAAGCACATTTATTCGTTGTTTGGCGAATGTTTAATCTCTACCATCTGTTCTAGTGATAAGTAAAAACCTCTATCCTTTTGATGACCAGAAGGTAGAGGTTTACATATCTTGACCTAATCGATGCCTGTCAGAAGAATACTAATATTCGCTTAAATCAATCAAATTTTTGTGTAATCAATTCACTTATCTGCTTGTATTTCCCTTCAAAATCCCGGGTATCCGTCATGTCCACCCATTCAATATCCTTCATATGGCGGAACCAGGAAAGCTGCCGTTTGGCAAACCGACGTGTATCCCTCTTCAACCACTCAACCGCAGCTTCCCAACTCACTTCCCCTTGCAGGAACGCTGCAATCTCCTTATACCCCAGCCCTTGCATGGAAATGTGACCTCTGGCTACTCCGCGTTCCAACAGGGACTTCACTTCATCCACCAGACCTTGTTCGATCATCAGATCAATCCGCTCTTCTACCCGGGCGTACAACTTCTGCCGATCCATTGTCAAACCAACAATAAGAAGGTCATAAGGCGACTCTTTCTTCTGTACTGCCAGCTGATCAGACCACTTCTCGCCTGTGAGATGATGGATCTCAAGCGCACGTACAATCCGCCGTTGGTCATTCGGATGCAGACGATCCGCACTAACGGGATCAACTTCCCTCAATCGATCATGAAGGGCTTGAGCTCCATTTAACTCCGCATAGCTGAATTGTTGCTCCCTGAACGCTTCGTCCGAACCACTATCGGAAAATTGAAAGCCGTAACATACCGATTCCACATACAGACCGGTGCCCCCTACAATAAAAGGCATTTTACCGCGTTCGTGGATTTCACTAATCAATCGTGTGCAACTCTCCTGAAACTCGGCCACAGAATACGGATACTCCGGTTCATGGATATCAATGAGATGATGGGGTACACCCTTCATTTCTTCAGAGGTAATCTTGGCAGTTCCGATATCCATTTCACGATATACCTGCATCGAATCTCCTGAGATAATCTCACAATTGAAAGCTTGGGCAAGCTCGATGCTCATTCTTGTTTTGCCTACTGCTGTTGGTCCAACCAACACAAGCAGTTTAGGTTTTGGTTTAACTTCCACTTTCAACATTAATCACTCCGTACAGGGTTTTTGCATTCGCCCGATCAAGTATTTCAAATCCGAGCCTGTCAAACTCCGCGCTGCCGCGCTTTTCTTTCATGACTACCCGTTTACGGGCAACCCGTTTCGCTTCCATAATGCTCTGTTCATCCAGCGCGTGAGCATTTGCATAATCTCGCAAGGGCTGTATAGCACTTGAATCCATCATCGGTTCACGGAACATGGGGTCAAAATATACGGTATCACAGCTTCGATCCGGCATGGAACGCAACAACTCAAGATGATTCGCATGATGCAGCTCAATACGCCGGAAAGCTTCATTTACCGCTGGCTTGATCGTCTCATATTGAGACATCCCCTCCACTAATAGTGTATATAGCGGAAGAGAGCTCTCACATGCAATCACCCGTCCACTTTTGCCCACTGCAACCGAGAACACCAGTGCATCCGTGCCCAGTCCGGCTGTACAATCGATGATGGTATCCCCTTCATTCACCGCCCCCGCCTCCAGCAGTGGATCAGGTTCTCCTCGCAATATACGTTTGGCACGAACAAATCCCATGCTGGGGTGGAACTCCAGCAACGGTGAATCCTTCCGAAATAGACGCACTTTACCCTGGAGTACAACCAGAACCTCCTCCGCCTCATAGTGTTCAATCATCATGGGCAGAGACATTTTATTACGGCGCACGTAAGTACCCCCTGTTGTTTCAGCAAGGTTTCGGGCCCGCTCCACAAGTAAAGCCGCTTCCTTTTCACCGGTTGTAATATACATAGATTCCTCCTAAATAGCTACATAACACGTTTGAACAATTTTTCCAGATCATATGTTGAAAATGAAATCACAATCGGCCGCCCATGTGGACAAGTGTAGGGCTGACGACATGAACCCAGACGCTGAATTAGCACCTCTGCTTCCTGATCGGTCAGCTTTTGGTTCGCTTTGATGGACGCCTTGCAGGAGCACATGATCGATGCAGCTTCTCGCATCTTGGCGACATCTATGCTGCGTTCACTCAACACCCACTCGGACATTTCTTCGATAATGTCTTTCTCGTCCCCTTTGGGGAACCAGAACGGATGGGAACGCACGCGGAACGTCTGTCCACCGAAATGCTCCAAATATACACCCGCCTGTTCGAACCAGGCCAGCCTTGTTTTCAGTTTTTCCGTCTCCGAAGGTGTGAACTCCAACGTAATAGGCAGCAGTAACTCTTGTGAGGCCTGGGCAGGGTTACCAAACTTCTCGTAATAGTACTCATAATTTACGCGTTCATGAGCGGCATGCTGATCAATCAAATATAAACCTTGGTCATTTTGCGCGATCAAATACGTACCATGATGCTGTCCGATCAGACTCAGCTCCGGAAATTCAGGCATGGATGCATCCGATTTAATGGCAACGGCAAGTCTGGTCGCATCAGGTAGACCTGAAGTTTTCCACGTCCGTTCACTTCTCGGAACTGAAGACGGATTATACGATGAACGTGCTTCCCTAACCGGTGAATATACGGAATCGGAGCGATACGTAGCTGGTTTGCCTTCAGCCAGCGGTTTCTCTGTTGCTCCACGATCCCCACCATTTTGAGAAGAGAGGTCAGATTTGGGAACAGTTTCGGTAGAACTTGTATTTGAACTTGTACTTACATCCTTAGTGCCGTCTTGCACGTTAGCGGATGTCTGCCCCCCGTCATAACTGGCAATCTTCTGCAAAATATCCCCGTTCCAACTTTCTAACTGCTCCGGGGGCTGTGTAAACTCAGGTGGAGCTTCGGGCAACGGCACTGAGTGACCCTGTTCAGATACCAACTGTGCTGTAGACACATCCGCCGGAGCATCCAAATCCAGATCATCATCTTCCGCAGTTAACTTCAGCTGTGCAACAGTAGGTTTCCCGAGTGGACCTTGTTGCCCATATCCTTCTGCATCAGATGCATCTTTCAGCGGACCGCGTGGAAAGAGGAATTGTTCCTGAATAAAGGAACTATCGTCTCCACGTCGAATCTGCTGTTTTTTGACCTGTGGAATCAGTACCTCCTGCCGGAGTATCCCCCGCAACGTCGTCTCTATGAATTCATACAGTTCTGGTTCCTTGCTAAAGCGAACCTCCAACTTCGCCGGATGCACGTTCACATCCACAAGAGAGGGGTGCATCTCCAACTGCACCACGACAAGTGGGAAGCGATTGATCGGCAGCAAGGTATGGTAGGCTTTGAGAATCGCCTGATTGAGACCGTAATTGCGAACAAATCTCCCATTAACAATCGTTGACATACCATTACGATTCGCTCGTGTCCATTCTGGCAGGCTGATCAGCCCGCTCACCCGGTAATCCAGACTTTCTCCCTGGATGGGAAGCATCGCTTTGGCAGCACTTGTCCCATAGATCGCTGCAACCACTTGTAGCAGATCGCCGTTGCCCAACGTCTGAAGCAGCACATTCTCATTATGGCGCAGTCGGAACGAAATGTTTGGATGAGACATCGCCATCCGGTAAAGGACATCTGATATATGTCCCAGTTCCGTCTGGATCGTTTTCATATATTTGAGTCTGGCAGGTGTATTGTAAAATAGTTCTCTCACTGCAAAATCTGTACCTTGGGGTGAGGTTGCGTCTTCATGAGTGCGAAGGTTCCCGCCTTCAATTACGATGCGGCGCCCCCGCCCATCATTGTCACTTGCCGACAATACCTCTACCTTGGACACGGCGGCAATACTCGCCAAGGCTTCGCCACGGAATCCAAGACTTGTGATCTGAAACAGATCTCGGCCATGGGCTATTTTGCTGGTCGCATGACGATAAAAGGCGGTTTCCATGTCCTCTGGCTCAATACCTGTACCATTGTCTTTGACACGAATACTGAGGAGTCCGCCCTCTTCCACCGTCACTTCAATTTTGGTGGCGCCTGCATCCACCGAGTTTTCGAGCAACTCTTTGACAACTGAAGCAGGCCGTTCGACCACTTCACCCGCCGCGATCTGGTTGGCAATATGTTCATCAAGCACATGTATTTTCGCCACAGGTTTTCCCCTCCCTTATACTCAGGATAATTGCTGTGCCTTCAATTTGAGATCATTCAATATCTGCATCGCCTGAAGAGGCGTCATATTCATGACATCGATATCTTTCATCGTACGGATGAATTCTCGCGCTGGTTTATCCACCGCAACTACATCCGGTTTTGTTGCCACATTCGGCTCATCATCTCCAAAGATGGACAGTTGAACCACATCCGAATGGTTTGCGCTGGACTGTCCTTTGCTGTTTGATTTCTTGGCATGTTGCTTCCCAACCGAATCTTCAATAGAAGGTGTGTACTCTGCACTCTCCACAATCTCATGCTCACGGATCAATGGTGCTGAATCCGTGTGCTGAAATTCTACACCTTTTACGTTCAGGCCTGCTTCCTGCTTCTCATTCCCGATATATTCACTGCCCACAGCTACTTGCGCGGCCGCATGTTCGAACCCATGCAATAGTCCATTCGCCCGCTCAATAATGCTATCAGGCAGACCTGCAAGGCGTGCACAATAGATACCATAACTGCTGCTGGCTGCCCCGGCAATCAATTTGCGCAGGAAATTAACTTTGTCACCGCTCTCTTGTACCGCCATCGAGTAGTTGGCCAGCTTGTCCAGACTCTCCTCCAGATGAGCAAGTTCATGGAAATGAGTTGATACAAGAGCTTTACAGCCAATAATATCATGTACATATTCAATAACAGACTGTGCAATTGCCATACCTTCGCTGGTTGACGTTCCCCGTCCCAATTCATCGATAATAATCAGACTGCGTGGTGTAGCTTTGTCCGTCATGACCTGAATGTCGGCCATCTCCACCATGAATGTGCTTTGTCCGCCAATGAGATCATCCGCGGCACCGATCCGTGTGAAAATGCGATCCATGATCGGCACTTCCGCCTGACCCGCAGGTACAAAACAACCTACTTGCGCCAAAATGGAGATTAAAGCGACCTGTCGCATATACGTACTCTTACCAGCCATATTTGGTCCAGTAATCAGCAGAATACGTGCCTCTTCCTTGGTCATTGCCGTGTGATTGGCAATAAATGCGCCGTCTCGCATGACCGCCTCAACGACCGGATGGCGTCCTTCTTCCACAACCAGGTCATAACCGTCGGTCAGCGTAGGCCGTACAAAGTTACGCTCAGCGCTAATCACCGCAAAAGATTGATATACATCAATCTCTGCAACCTGTTCGGCCAGCTTCTGCAATCTTGCAATCTCTTTGTTCAGCCGCTCGCGCAACTCTGCGAACAGCCCATACTCAATATCAACCATTTTGTCCTGAGCTTCGAGAATCAGCGTCTCTTTTTCCTTCAACTCCGGCGTAATGTAACGTTCTGCATTGGCAAGTGTCTGTTTACGTTCATAACGTCCCTCTGGCAGCGAGGACAGATTGGACTTGGTGATCTCGATATAATAACCAAACACTTTGTTATATCCAATCTTCAGCGATCGAATGCCTGTCGCCTCACGCTCTCGCGCTTCCAGCTCCGCAATCCACTGTTTCCCGTTAACTGAAGCCTCACGCAATTCATCCAGACGTTCATGGTACCCTTCACGAATCAGACCTCCGTCCCTTACCGATACCGGCGGCTCGTCCACAATGGCATGCCCGACGGCTTCACGCAGATCATTGCAATCATCCATCGTTTCGGCAATATGCTGCAATGTTGCGGAAGATGATCCTGCGCAATGTTGACGAAGTCCTGGAATTTTCTCCAGCGATGATTTGAGCGCATTCAGGTCACGACCATTGGCATTACCAAACGCAATCCGGCCTACCAAACGCTCCAGATCATAGATGTCTTTGAGTTCTGCCCGCAGGTCTTCACGCAATATAAACTGGTTGTACAGCGTATCTACCGCTTCCAGACGCTCATTAATCTTCCCTTTTTGCAACAATGGCTTGTCGACCCAGCGACGGAGCATTCTTGCACCCATGGACGTCTCGGTCCGATCAAGCAACCAGAGTAATGAACCTTTTTTGGAGCGTTCACGCACGGTTTCCACCAATTCCAAGTTCCGGCGGGTAAACGGGTCCAAGATCATGTAATGATCTGGCTCATACGTTGAGATTTGAGTTAACTGCCCCAGAGAACGTTTCTGTGTCTCACTCAGATAGGAGAAAAGACGTGCAATGCACGCTTGACGTTCAGGCTCTAATCTTGCCCAGACAGCCTCGCCAAACTGCTGACGGACCAGATCTTCCTTATTCTTTGTCCACGACGTGTAGACCACAGGACGACCGATTGGAGACGCCTCGGCTTCTACCGTTTCAAGCAGCGCTGCATCCCCCACCAGCTCCGATGGTTCGTAGATGCCGATTTCATCCTTGAGCCATTCCTTGGAATAGGGTACGGATGTCACATACAACTCACCCGTTGACAGATCACAGGCCGCGAGCGCCAGCGTATTTTGATTACCTGTAAGACACACCATGTAGTTGTTGGACTTGTCACCGAGTGTCTTGCCTTCCATTACCGTTCCCGGTGTAACCACACGTACAATTTCACGTCGTACCATGCCTTTGGTTACACTTGCATCTTCCATCTGTTCACATATCGCAACTTTATATCCTTTTTCAATCAGACGCTGTATGTAATTGTCAGCCGAATGATAAGGTACACCACACATCGGAATTTTATCATCCGTGCCTCCGTTGCGTGCGGTCAGCGTGATCTCAAGTTCACGGGAAGCATTAATCGCATCCTCGAAGAACAGTTCATAGAAGTCACCCAGTCTAAAAAATAGAAAAGCATCTTGTGCTTCTGCCTTCACTTGCAAATATTGTTGAATCATTGGCGTATACTGAGCCATGATGAATATCCTCCATCCCGTTCCTATAATGTCAGGAAGAAACGCATCCTGGAAGGACAATAAGACGGTCAGGCACTGTGTTTGCGCCTCCGCCTTATGTGTTGGCTAATCGCCACTTCCTTCAAGGGTTGCTGCTCCATATCTTCCGTAGCTATAACTTATAAAGGTTGTTCAAAAAGTCCGCTTTTGATTACGAAGGATGCCTAGTGGCATCATCAGCTTCGAATATGGCATTCAGCCGAAATGTCCGTTGCTCACGTAGTTTTCCTACGCTCCGCTACTCCATTTCTAGCTTCATCCCATCTTCTCGGTACTGAAAACCGTTCTTTTTGAACACGTACTTAAAAAGACTTGTTTCTTATTATATCAAAAAAACGTCCGTACTTCATGAACCTGCCCGAATATTCCAGAGTTTGCGAATATCGCGGCTCTCATCCCAAGTTCTTCCCAGTTTTAATTGAAGGATTAACGGAGACGCATACCGTTCATAACGTGCATATCCATCCAACCTCTTCAGATCATCTACGAGTGCTGGGATGTGTTCCTTAATAACTTCGCGCTTTCCTTCATAAAAAGCGGTATGAACCTCAGCTTTCGCCAACGGACGCTGCCGTAATTGAGTATACCCGCTCGCGATCAGACCTGCCAAGGCCACAACACCTTTCGCAACAAGGGGCGACACAAGAAAGCTGGGTAACGTACGATACTCAAACCCACCATAGGATTTCAGACGAAAATCACCAAGTGCTCCATAACGGGGTCGTCTTCCCGATCCACGGGGGTCTTGCAGAAATGCCAGTGGCAATGCCAGATAATTGTCCAGTGCACGAAGCAGTTCCCCGGTAAGATTCACCCCGCTAAAATGAATATGACCACCCAAAGGTAACCCACGTTGTGGCATCCCTCCTGCCTGCCATATGAGCGAGTGGTCACTGATGCTGCGGGAAGCGGCTGCGAATGCCCTCATCAGATGAGCCAGCAGTTCTCGTGGTTCGGAGCTGGGAGCCGGTCGCAGTTCGGCAACCGGATATATGCGCCGTCCACCAATCGTCACGGAATCACAGCCTGCCATTCCTGTACGTTCAAGAAATCTGGAGGCGGGTACGATTTTGGATTCCGGCATCTGCACCAGAAGAAACTCCGGGTCCATGCCGAGTATTGGAGTGGGTCTGTGACTCACTTCCTCATCCAGCAGTTCCTGATGCTGCTTCCAGCTTTCCCTATAGGTAGCAGCAAGGTTGGTCACCCCTTTCCAGGGACACGGTTCAATCGAAATCACTGCACAGCCGCCATTCCCTGAGGATTCCATTCGAACAGCTCCATGATCCAGCCCTAGCGTATACAGCGTTTTGATCGCGAGTCGTTCTATGCGCTTGAATAAGGTTGAACTCGCTTCACGCTCCAACAGAGTTTCCTGCGCCCCTCCCATGCCACTAGTATCCTTGCGTTTGATCCGGATCGCCTGCAGACAGCTTATCTCTACGTCATAGCGTACACGCAAGCCTGGTTCACGTTTGCGCCGATCGTGCAGTGACAATACTTCAATGCCTGCCTGTTTCAACCGTTCTGCACGTTCTCCAGATGTCATCCTTTCATATCGGCGCAGCGCTTCCTCCGCTTGTTCCATCACATTCATTACGTCCCCCCTCCCGGATCATGCAACTAAAATAAAAATAACCCCGCAATGCGGAGCCTTCCCGTGAAAGGTATTCCAGGCACATTGCGAGGCTCGTTACCACCCATTTTTTAATATTTAAGAAGAAAGAGGGCTTACGCCCTCTTCACCGCGCCTTCTGGCGCATATGATACCTTAGGTTATCAAATACAGGCGTCAAACTCACAGCTCATCGTCGAGCAGATCGGGATCGAGATCGTCATAATCTCCATCGGCACTGCCAAAGTCATAGTCCTTGTCTTCGTAGTCACCGCAACCATCTGTGCAGACCTTCACACAAACTTTGGTTTCGGCAACGAGTTCCACAGCGAATTCCCGTTCTACCCGGATAATTACACTGCTTCCACCTGCTGATACTGTGGCTTCCACACAGCTAGGTTCCTGCGTTGCATCCGCAGATACCTCCACTGTGGAAGTCCGGTGTTTCGGGTCCAGATAGGACAAAGGCACATGTTCTACATACGAGACCGTTTCTTTGGCTACATCCGTCTGAGAGTTCTTGTCGTAGGAATACCAAATGTTGATATCGTAAGTACCAATAACTTCAATTCCGTCACCCGCTGATACGGCTTCATATTGGTGGTTGATAATCCAAGCCCCCAAAATACTTGTCGGACCATTTGGCGGAGTCACGGTATGTGTTACGGTAGAGAACTTACGACCTTTGCCGCAGATCGCCTTCGTGATAATCTCTCTACATTGATGTTTATGACTCAATGACATCTTTAAACCTCCTCCATACAATCATTCACTACAAGTGTATGCAGGGCATTCGTCTAGGGTGACAACTATTTTCTATTATTCGTTTGTAGATTGGGACCGGTCCGAGATTGGGGACGGTGCTTTGTCCTTCTTCGCGACTTTCAGATACAGCGCGAGTTCGCGGCACAGCTGGAGAATTGCAGAACGAATCTCGAATTCTTCCCTTGTATCCGGCAGCTCCATACGTTTGAATTCTTCTTGCACATCTGCAAGAAGTTTTTCAGTTCGTCCCGTGTAGGATTCAGTGAGTACGTCCTGACTAAGCTGATCGAACAGCTCCGATACCATCTCCGCATGTGGCATCTTCTGATAGATCTGGGACACGAGATGCATCATGTGCTGGATGGAGTCCAACTGCGTTTTGCGCATATAGAAGTAGACGCTCCATTCCTCATTCGGATGAATCACCTGATTCTCCAGAGAACGTTTGGCAGCATCAATACCGCCAAGTATCGCTTTATCTGCTTCAATCAGCTCTCTCCCTGCCCATGCTTCATTGGGATTACGCAGCGTGGCCGCAAATTCCTTGAAAATCTTCGAGAAGAGTTCATCGATTCGTTTGCGAATGCGCAGCATCTGTGGATCTGCTGCCGGCATGTAAGCCAGGTTAACCGCCATTGCGGAACCAAGACCAATTAACAACAAAGCAATCTGTACGAGGATGACATGCACGTCCATCTCCCCGCCGCCAAACACCCGAAACACCACAACAGAACCTGTAACAATACCTTCTTTGAAGCCTACCCGGACAATAGCCGGGAATGCGATCAATATGTATACCGCCAGCACCCAATAATGGAAGCCTAGAAAGTGAAAAAGTACACTTGCAAATAAAAGTCCAACTACGGAAGCAAAGAACCTCGCCGATATGGTGCGAATACTTCGTTTTCTCGTTACATCCACACCAAGAATGGCAAGCAATCCCGCTGATGTTGGTCCCGGCAAGCGACACCAGTCTGCAATCAATACAGCCATTAATGCGGCGATTGCAGTTTTAATTACCCTAAAACCCATTTAACATTCCATCTCCTCTAAGCTGCAAAAAAATTCTTAGCCAGCTCGTCGCCTCATTCATTTATCATGACTAGTATGTCTCATCCAAAAGTAAACTAGACGACATCAACCGACATGCGCATGCATGCCGGTCACAGCAACACGCCCCGAATGAGGGACGCTGGCAAGTTAGATCGTTGCGACAGAACCTCAAGGCCCTCTTCTCCAATCATCGCATTCATTCCGGATCTGCGCGGAATAATCATACTAAATATGGTACTTGATTTTACGGTATCGGGCAACGTGACACCCCTTGTGAAATTGTATACATATCATACCCGGTCACATTACGAGTAAAACACTTCAGAATCACCTGCGGCCAGCCAGCATTTTGCGTTCTGCATAGACAACAAGTTGGTACATGGCTGTTGCAACTGCGGCAATAATTAACAGACTCGATAATACAAGTGTGAAGTTGAATACCTGAAATCCGTAGATAATTAGATAACCTAGCCCTTGTTTGGCGACCAGAAACTCACCCACAATTACACCCACCCAAGCCATGCCCACGTTCACTTTCAAAGTGGATACAATCGCCGGAAAAGAAGCAGGTAATACAACTTTGGTAAAAATCTCGGAACGTTCTCCACCAAACGTACGAATGACTTTAATATAATTGGGATCGACTTCATTGAAGCTGTTATACACCACTAGTGTCGTGATAATGACCGTGATGGACAATGTGGTCATAACAATCGCTGTAAAACCCGCGCCGAACATCACAATAAAGATTGGGCCAAGTGCTACCTTTGGCATACTGTTGAATACAACCATATAGGGGTCCAGCACTTTGGACAAAAAAGGAGACCACCAAATTAAAACCGCAAGCAAGGTTCCCACCAGTGTTCCCAGTAAAAAACCAACTGCCGTTTCCCCTACGGTTACCCCAACATGTGCCCACAACTCGCCACTAGCGATGTCCTTGCCAATCTGGGCAAAAACCTTACTCGGATAACTGAATAACAGTACATCAATCCAACGGAGTCTGCCTGCCACTTCCCATAGCAAAAACATACATACTAACATAGATAACTGTACGGCAAGCACTTGATGTCGCCATCTGGCCACCTGCTGAATATGATTCCGATGCAGCTGCCCCATCCATTCGTCACGCTTTTCCTGCTTCGGATTCATTGGATTCACGCGTCTTCCTCACCTCCCCCGGACTGATCCAGTTCACTCCACAATGCCTGAAACAACGCATTAAATCCTTCTTGCTCCCTGGCATGAAACGGCTGAGATTTACGAATTCCATCGGGAATGATAAATTCACGACGGATGCGGCCCGGATTGCGATCCAGTACAATGACGCGGTCACTGACCGCAATGGCTTCAGACAAATCATGGGTGACGAGAACAGATGTTTTGCCAAATTGTTTTAACGTGTCCGAGACCAGATCCTCCAATTGCAACTTGGTTTGATAATCAAGTGCTGAGAATGGTTCATCCAACAATAAAATCCCCGGATCGGTTGCCAGCGTGCGCACCAGGGCTACTCGCTGTCTCATGCCTCCTGAAAGCTCTGAAGGGTACTGATTCTCCGTTCCTGCCAACCCCATACTTACCAGCAGTTCCCGTACACGCTCACGGCTCCGTTCATCAAGTCTGCCTGTCAGTTCAAGACCGATTAATGCATTATCCAGAATGGTCCGCCACGGAAACAGATAGTCCTGTTGAAGCATATAACCAATCTGTGCTGAGGGGCCGCCAACGAGTTTGCCTTTAACCTTAACCTCTCCTCGGGTGGGTGTGAGCAGCCCGGCGATGATCGACAACAATGTCGTTTTACCGCATCCACTCGGTCCAACCAGACTGACGAACTCTCCTTTTTGGATCTCCAGACTCAAGTCCTCAAGCACCAAGGAAGCTTCCCGCTCGCTGACGTATACTTGAGAGATCCCCTCCAGTCGGATCACACTTTCGGATTCAGGCATTCTGCTCACTTCCTTTCCTGAATACCCCATTACTTTGATTTCGTAGCTTCTTCCGCATAGGCATTATCCACAATGGCATTCAAATCCACACGTTCTTTCAACTCTCCGGCGGCACTCATGACATCAAGCAGATTGTTCCACTCTTCCTCATCAATGATCGGATCCGTTGCATAGCTGCCCTGTTCCTTATAACGGTTCACACTACTTACCAAAATGGCTGGATCGATGTCTTTGAAAAAAGGAGAAATGACTTCAGCAATCTCTTCAGCCGTATGGGAATCCACCCATGCCTGCGCTTTGTGTAGACCATTCGTAAACTTCTGTACGATATCCTTATTGTCGTGAAGATAACTCTGTTTCGTCATGAAGACGGTGTAAGGCAGAAGACCACCTTCTGTGCCAAACGATGCAACAACCTTACCCCGACCTTCTTGTTCAAAGATGGATGCCTGGGGTTCAAACAGTTGAACATAATCTCCCGTGCCTGAAGCGAAAGCAGACGCAATGTTGGCAAAGTCCACATTTTGAATCAGCTCCAGATCACTTTGCGGATCAATGCCATGTTTGTTCAGTGCGAACTCCCCTGCCATTTGCGGCATGCCGCCTTTGCGTTGACCGAGAAATGTGGAATCCCTCAGTTGCTCCCAATCGAAGCTACCTTCTGTGTTACGAGCGAACAGAAATGTACCATCCGTCTGGGTGAGCTGGGCAAAGTTAATGACCGGATCTTCCGCTCCCTGCTGATAGACATATATGGACGTCTCCGCCCCTACCAGTGCGATATCCACCGAACCTGCGAGTAATGCCGCCATCGTTTTGTCACCACCAGCAGTCGTTTGAATATCCACCTCAAGTCCCTGCTCTTCAAAAAAACCTTGAGCCACAGCCACATACTCCGGTGCGTAAAATACCGAACGAGTCACTTCGCCAATCGTAATCTTGGCTTCATTCTCTTCCTTATTACAGCTGGTGAGCGCCACAATGATAATCAGCAGAATAACGATGCCCCGGACGAACCATGGCGTGTATTTCATGTTGTTTCCCTCCTTCACTGGTTTCAGCAGTTTCTCTCTATTATGGATATGCCGATGCCCAACAAAAGGTTAAGAACTTAAATGCAAAAAAGAGCCGGGCAATGTTGCCCGACTCTTCAGCTCTTCGAAATGTTATTCAGTATGTTATTTACGGGGATACCTACAGCTTGTAAATCTCGGCATATTTGGCTTCCAGGTAATCAGCCAGATAATCCGGGTTCAATTCTTCACCCGTTATGGCAACAATTAATTCGGAAGGTGCGCGACTTCTACCATACCGGTAGATCTTGTCTGTAAGCCATTCCTTAATTGGAATCAGATTACCTTCGGCAATGAGGGTATCAAACTCCGGCATTTCCTTGCGCAATGTATGTAGAATTTGAGCTGCATACATATTACCCAGAGAATACGAAGCAAAGTAACCAAAGTCACCACCAGACCAGTGAACATCCTGAAGAACACCGTCTCCATCATTCGTTGGCATAATACCTAGGTATTCCTTGTATTTTGCATTCCAGGTCTCTGGCAGGTCTTTCACTTCCAGACCATCGTTGAATAACATTTTCTCGATCTCATATCGGATAATAATATGCAGGTTATAGGTCAGTTCATCCGCTTCGATCCGAATGAGTGAACTCTCCACCCGGTTGATTGCACGATAGAAATCTTCCAGTTCAACCTCGCTCAGTTGCGGGAAATGCTGCTGCAAATCTTTGTAATAACGTGTCCAGAATGGCAGGCTGCGACCAATCATGTTTTCCCAAAGACGGGACTGGGACTCATGAATCCCCATGGACGTTCCTTCGGCAAGAAGGGTACCCGCCAGACTGTCATCAATATTTTGCTCGTACAGGGCATGTCCGCCCTCATGCAGTGAACTGAAGATTGCGCTTGCTACATCATCTTGCAGATAATGTGTTGTGATCCGCACATCACCCGGGTTAAGACCCGTTGCAAAAGGATGAACACTCTCGTCCAATCGTCCAGCTTCAAAGTCATAGCCCATTTGTTCCAGGATGAACAGACTGAATTTTTCCTGCTGTTTGGTGTCAAACAACTGATTCAGGAACTCTGTATTTGGCTTGTTTTCTGAAGCATTAATCTTCTCTTGCAAAGGCACCAAACGTGCTTTGAGGCGGGCGAACACAGCGTCCACTTTCTCAACCGTCAGATCTGGTTCATACATATCAAGCAGCGTATCATAACGTGTATCCTTCACACCCCAATAATCAATAAACTCCTGTTTGAGCTTAACGATATCTGTGAGATAAGGTGAGAATCCTGCAAAATCACTATTATGCTTGGCATCTTCCCATGCCGTTTCCGACTTGGCTGTTAGCACGGTATAAGCTTGTACTTTCTCAGGTGGTACGGATTGACTGCGATCATATTCTTTCTTGCAATCTTCAACCAGACGACGATCTATATCTTCGAGCTGTTCCAATACTGCTGGAGTCGTTAATGCATCCAGGTAAGTCTTCATGTCAGCCGAGGTTTGCAGCTTGAATGCTTCGGTGGACAACATACCCAGCGTCTCCGAACGAGTCGGAACGCCTTTTTTCGGCGCACCTGTGCGCAGATCCCAGTGAAGCAAACCAATGGCTTCATGATAGCTCTTAATTTTACGAGCCAGATTACGGAAGGATTCCAAATGTTCCTGTGTTTGTTTATCCATTGTTATCGTTCACCTCTTCAAAAAAAATGTTATACCCTATTGATGATACTTTTTGCATTGCGTATAATCAACTTTTAACAGATGAAAATTGCATTATTCTCCTAAAGATACGTGTTCAAAAAGTCTGGATTTCATTACCGCGAAGATAGAAATGGCGTTCAACTTCGATGCTGATGATGCCCTCAGGCATGATTTGTAATCAAAAGTGGACTTTTTGAACAACCTCTAAAGGGTTGGAGTAATGCCATCTGCTGACCGTGAAATACTATTTAAAGCAAAGGCGTGTAGGACAAGCTGCATCATATGCAAGTGGCCGTGCTCGTCGTATTGGATAACAGGAGGCAATGGACATGAACAACATTCAAGAGATTTTGACTTACAACAAATCATTTGTCGAGACTAAAGAATACGAAAAGTATACGGCTGGCAAGTTTCCAACCAAAAAGATGGTTATCATCACTTGTATGGATACACGTCTGGTGGAATTGCTGCCCAAGGCTATGAACTTGAAAAACGGTGATGTGAAAATCATCAAAAACGCAGGCGCAATTATCTCTCAGCCTTTCGGAAGCGTAATGCGTAGTGTACTTGTCGCCATCTATGAACTGGGTGCAGATGAAGTCCTGGTAGTGGGGCATACGGAATGTGGTATGGCTTCCCTTCACGCTGAGACCATGATTGGACATATGGTTGAGCGTGGCGTATCGGAAGAAGTCATGACAACCCTGGAGAACTCTGGCATCCGTTTGCAAAAATGGTTGCGCGGGTTTGACAGCGTCGAAGAAGGGGTAAAACATACTGTGGAAGTGATCAAGAAGCATCCTTTACTTCCTCCCAATGTACCCGTCCACGGCATGGTTATCGATTCTGCCACAGGTGAGCTTGATCTTGTCGCTGAGGGGTATGGACAACAGGCATCTCTCTAAATGGTTTGGAGTGCGGACCTTATGGTTCGCACTTTTTTTGTCTAAATTAAGGCAGTTGTTCTGTCAGGTTGTCAAACCATACAGTTTCAGTGTACACTTTTTATGAAAGCGGTCAAAGAAAGTAAAAACGATTGTTCTCTCTGACCTAGCCCTAATATTAAGGAGACATGTGCATGAACATACTTTCCTACGGATTACTCGGGCTGCTTACCCGCGAGGAGTCATCGGGCTATGATCTGATGCTGAAAATCCAGCCTCATTGGCAGGCGAAACACAGCCAGATCTATCCACTCCTGTCCAAGATGGAAAACGATGAGTTATTGGCCTCCCGCTGGGTACAACAGTCTGACAAACCGGACAAGAAAATGTACGCAGTTACGGAAAAAGGCATTGAAAAGCTCTTGGAATGGATGATTACTCCTGTTACCGCACCTGTTACACGCGATGAATTTAATTTGCGTATTTTGTGTGTTGGCATAGCGGAAGACGGAAGCATGAGACGCATTCTTAACGAGCGTAAAAGCTGGTTTATGGAACGCATACGTTATTTCGAGGATCTGAAGTCACGTATACCTCAGGATAATCTTCGTGTAGGCAACCGAGATTTTGGAAGCTACATCCTGGTACAAAAAGGGTTAATGCACGCACAAACAGGCCTGGAGTGGTGTAATTGGGTTACCCAATTGCTTGATGGCCAAGCTGCAATTCAAGACCCAAGTCCTAGCGTTTCAGAAATTTAATAAAATTTGAAACGTTCCTGCAAGTTGACCGTATTACATGAGTAAGGCCCATTTTTGGGCGATTCAAACAAATTAATCGGGGGGTTACGATCTTTACAATGAAGAAAAAATTCGGAGTTAAACATCTAATGATGGTATTTATGGCCTTTACATTATTGTTCGCAACAGTGGGAGTAACGAATCCGGATTCTGCGGATGCAAGACGTGGTGGCGGATTCAAATCCGGTACGAAAAGTTATAGCAATACACCTAAGAAATCCGACAGCAATGTAAGCAAATCGAATACGAATAACAACTCCAGCAATGGAGCAGCTACAACGAACCGTGGCGGATTCTTCGGCGGTGGCGGCGGATTCATGAAAGGCATGATGCTTGGTGGTCTTGCTGGTATGATGTTTGGCGGATTGTTCGGTGGCATGGGCGCTCTGGGTAACATCCTTGGATTGCTCGTGAACGTTGCAGCAATTATGTTGATTGTTATGCTGGCTATGGCACTCTTCAGAGCCATCTCCAATCGTCGCAAACCTGCAGCGGATGGTCGTTATGACCGTCGCAATGATCGTGATGATGACCGTAACAGAAACGGACGGTACTAATCTCTATGGTTCTGAGCATGGATGAAATTGTGAATGCAATCTGTATTCATATGGCAGAACGTAAGGGTGTACGTCCAACCGATGTGAATGTAGAACTGAGCTGGGAAGAAGATACAGGTTATTCCGCTGAAGTTTGGATTCAAGGCCGTAGTCAATATCTGGTGGAGTCCAATATGATTGAAGCGATTCTTCGTTACCTGCACAGTGAATACAACATCCGGGCGTACCGTGAGAATGTGCGACTTGATCTGGATGAAGAAATCACAGCGATCGTTAATCAATAAGATAGGTTTTTATTTTGCCCAAAAAGTCTGAATGCAAATGTCATGCGACATTGCATTCAGACTTTTTTTTCATACCTGACATTCTGTTTAGCCGTCTTTAACGAAATCGTAACTACTTTCAAACTTCTTATTACTAATTTTGTTCTAAGCTAATGCTGTTATTCTCTAACTTTTTGGGAGTAATATCACTCATATTTGAATTTCGTCTCTCAAAATACTTAGAGATTGAATATGAAATAAAGAAAGCTACTATTGAAAGATTAAATAAATAACCCAATAAGTATTCTATGAGTGGAACGAAATGTATTATTTCATGGTTGAGATTAATTTGACCAGGAAATGAAAAAAATGGAGAGATGCCTACATATATAACATAAGAGATGTATTTAAGACCACCATCGTTTATTTTTTTAACTTCATATTCACTATAGAACTGAAAAACTTCATTATAATTTAAATAATACAACCCGAAACATAAACCTATAATTAATAAATTTAATAAAATTAATACCACAATGAAATTAAAATATTGAAATAATAGAGAGTTGAAAATCTCAATACTATTTTTAATTAATGCAGAGGTATAACCAATAGTAATTATTACTGTTACAAACAACCCTATTATATTAATATTATCCAAATAACTCTGGAAAGTGACCAGTGGATAGTTTAATACGATAAGCACCTTTAAAAAATAAAAACCTTGATTATAAAATCTCCCAATACGCCTTTCGATAAAGATCCCTATTCCTATAAATACTACGATCACCAATATTCCTATAAATTGTTTTTCTACAATATTATTGGGAGTAAAATCCATTGAAACTAATATCATTGTAAATGAGAAAACTAGAATAAATAAATGTATAAACAGTTTACTCCATTTATCAATGATTAGAGAATTAAGCATAATCAGCATTAACTCATTTCTAAACTTTTTTATTTGAGTTTTATCAACCTTATTTTCATTATTAATTTTTAACTTTCCTGTAATTATTAAGTGGATTTTGTTTGTTTTATTTATAATATTCTTTTTATAATATACAATTGTTAATATAAATGCTGCTATCACACATAAAAGAAAAATGATCGCGAAAATAAGTAATATAATAAGCTCCCCCAATTTTATTTTGTTTTAAACAAAGTTTAATCAACATAGAAAAGGCCGCTGACAGTTAAGATACCCAATCAAACGACCTTTTCTTATTATTTGTTTACTTCAACTTCACCAGGCTGTAGTTCTTCTTACCTTTACGGATAATGATGAATTTACCGCCGATGGCATGCTCTGCCGACACTGTGAATTCAAGCTCCGTGATTTTCTCACCGTTCATGGAGATAGCGCCTTTAGTGACATCCTCACGGGCCTGGCGTTTGGATGGCTCCAACCCCAGATCTACGAGCCAGTCGACGATATTTTTCGCTTCGCCGTCCGTTTCGAATGTTGGCATTTCCTTGAAACCCTGCTCGATTTCATCTGCTGTCAGGGAACGGATATCACCACTGAACAGCGCCGCTGTAATACGTTTAGCCTGTTCTAGCATTTCTTCGCCGTGAACGAATTTTGTCATTTCTTCCGCGAGTGCTTTCTGTGCTTCACGTCTGTGCGGCTCTGTCTCTACCTTTTCAGCCAAAGCTTCAATTTCTTCTTTGCTCAGGAAGGTAAAGTATTTCAAGTATTTGATCACATCACGGTCATCTGTATTCGCCCAGAACTGGTAGAACTCAAATGGTGTTGTTTTGTTCGGGTCAAGCCAGATTGCGCCGCCAGCTGTTTTACCGAATTTCGTACCGTCGGATTTGAGCATGAGTGGAATGGTCAGACCGTACGCCTTCGCTTCTGATCCTTCTTTTTTACGAATCAGATCAAGACCACTCGTGATATTCCCCCATTGATCCGAACCGCCGATTTGAAGCTGTACATCTTCGTTCTGGAACAGGTGCAGGTAGTCGAGTGATTGAAGGATCTGGTAGGAAAACTCGGTGAACGAGATTCCGCCTTCCAGTCTGCTCGCAACGACATCCTTAGCCAACATTGTGTTGAGGTTAAAGTTTTTGCCGTAGTCACGCAAGAATTCAATGACATTGATTTTGTGTGTCCAATCGTAGTTGTTCACCATGCGAACCTGATTATCACCGTCTGTTACGAACAATTTCTTCATCTGCGCTGTCAGTGCATCCACATTCTCCTGCACTTGCTCCATCGTTTGCAAAGAACGTTCTGCCTGCCGACCACTTGGGTCACCAATCGTTCCTGTAGCTCCACCAATCAGAATGACTGGACGGTGTCCTGCCAGTTGAAAACGTTTCAGCATCATGAATGGAATGAGATGTCCGATATGCATGCTATCCCCCGTAGGGTCAACGCCGCAGTACAATGAGATTGATTTGGTTTCAGTCAACTCACGCAGTCCCTCTGCATCCGTCTGCTGGTTAATGGCGTCACGCCACTGTAGTTCATCAATAATATTCATCATGTGTATAACCCCTTTTCTATCCTCAAGATTCAGTCATGATCAACGTTAAATTACGAAATTACACGCTGGAACGGCTTTTTTGGACACAAAAAAATCGCCTCCTTGTCTTCATTAAGACACAGGGACGATTATCATAACCGTGGTACCACCCAAATTGCATGGATAACACGTGACCTTAACACGTTATCCATACCACTTTTGGCAATATATCGTTTGCCCATCCGCTTGGCATTACCCAAGTACTCCAGAGTGTAATTCGCAGCCCTTGTATGTATCAGGTTCCATCAACCCCTGACTTTCTGTAACAGGGACAAAGCCGCTACTGCGCTCTATCAACGTGATTCATGTATTCAATTTATAGCAAGTATAGCCGAACGTTTCAGTCATTGCAAGACCAAGTATTAATCTTTGAACAGAACAACGGTTGCATAGTTGAAACCAGATTATATGATCATCATGTTCAATTTTCCGTGATAATAACCATAGGCTTTCTCCGCGATCTGATCCTCATTGTTCCAAAACTGCTGATCCAGCGCATCTAAGTGCTGCTCTTGTTCCTTTGTCAGGAATTTAGGAATATCCCACAGTTCGGTAAGCCTTTCATCCTCTTTCAGATGCTCAATACAGCCGTATGCTGACGTTATAATCTCCACGACTTGAGTCGCACCAATGATATGTAATGCCCGCAACGCGTAACGGTATACCTCTTCCCCCCAGTTGCAGAAAAACTGTATAAAACCGCCATTAAAGACATCCGCCTCTAATAGCCATAAAGCAGCAATGTCCTGCTCGTTCGAAGTCAACGATGCCCAGCCCTGTTCAGATTCATTCTTTTTTTCGACAAATAACACAGCATAGTCATACCATACATCATTAATATCATGCTCGCTCATGTAACACACCTCACTTTTTTTATGTCATGCCCTCTAACTCCTGACGTTTACTCGTCTGATACCAATGTAAATACGGATCACCGATCTGCTGGAAAGCTTCCTGAACACCCCTGTTCAGTTCCTTCATCACTTCATTTGTGTAGTTCAAATGCGTTTCTTTATTATCCACGCCATGTCTTTCCAACAACCCTACATGCGTCGCGGTGAAAATAATATCTTCCAGCAACCAATAGATGACTTCATCCGGCTGTTTCACCCGTTTTTCTAATGAGACGAGACCACGTTCGTATATTCGAACGATATACGCATCTTCTCCACTCTCTACATAGGGCACCCCATCCCATTTAAAGCTCTCAAACAAGCGGTTAACATAGTTCTGCATCTGTTCCCTAGGGAAAGATGTACGCTCTAAAAGCTGTAAAAGGAAGTCTGCCAATTGTTGTTTGCTTAACATGTTGGACATGAATGCACCTGCCTCTATAAAGTAACGTCGATGACAGAATGAAAAATGAAAAAGCTGCCCAAGGCAGCCTCTTTATATTTATTCCTACTGTTCAATCAGGTCCCACAAAAAGTCTGATACGAAGTATTACATTGTGCAGGTAGTTCGGCATATTCAGCCTGTTCAGGTGAGTGTGCAAACGGATCTGAAAGAACTGCCAAAAGCTTCTCCATCACGCTAAGATCTCCATGATTCTCTGCTCGCTCAAGCGCTTCTTCAACCCGATGATTGCGAGGAATGACAGCTGGATTGTTTGTTCGCATCAACTGCCCAGAGACTTCCTTCTCCCCTTGCTGTCTGTCCAATCTTGCTTGCCACCGCTCATGCCATTCAGCAAATTCTGGCGTGCCAAACAAAGCTGTCCCTTCCAATGTATCAAAGGTCAATGCCAGGAACGTATTGGTGTAATCTGCACTATGCTTCTCCATAAGTTCAAGAAGCTCCTTGATCAACGCTTCATCTTCAGCCTCTTCATCCAACAAACCCAGTTTGGCACGCATTCCCTTGAGCCAATGATGATGGTACAATTCAGAAAATTGTGCGATGGCATCCTGAGCGAGTTGCACGGCCTGTTCTTCATCTTCATGCAACAACGGCAGAAGCGTCTCAGCAAAGCGAGCCAAATTCCACCCGGCAATATACGGTTGATTACCATAAGCATAGCGACCTTGCCTGTCAATGGAGCTGAATACGGTTGAAGGATTATAAGCATCCATAAAGGCGCATGGACCATAATCGATGGTCTCACCACTAATGGCCATGTTATCTGTGTTCATCACGCCATGAATGAAACCAACACGCTGCCACTGGGCAATGAGAGCCGCCTGCCGCTTAATCACTTCCTGAAGGAGCAGAAGATAGCGATTCTCAGCTTTAGCAACCTCAGGAAAATGTCGATGCAACGTATAATCAGCCAATGCCCGAAGATCGTCGATAGACCCCCATCTGGCTGCATACTGGAAGGTTGCTACCCGGATGTGACTGGAAGCCACCCGGGTTAAAATGGCACCCGGCCGCTCTGTTTCGCGGATAATGTTTTCTCCTGTAGACACCACAGCCAGACTGCGTGTCGTTGGAATACCCAGTGCATACATCGCTTCACTAATAATATACTCTCGTAACATGGGCCCAACAGCAGCACGTCCATCTCCTCCACGAGAGTACGGTGTTCTTCCTGATCCTTTGAGCTGGATATCCACTCGCTCGCCCTGTGGCGTAATCTGTTCACCCAGCAGCAAAGCACGTCCATCTCCAAGCATGTTAAAATTGCCAAATTGATGCCCTGCATAGGCCTGAGCCAAAGGCTCGGCTCCTTCAGGGATCGAATTACCTGCAAAAATTTGCGCTCCTTCATCACTGTCAAGAGACTCCACATCCAGTCCCAAGCTGGATGCAAGCAATCTATTGAAAATGATCAGCTTTGGTGATTCAACAGGCACTGCGCCCTGACTTGTAAAAAAGGGTTGCGGTAACTGCGCATAACTATTCTCCAAGTTCCACCCTTTGTTCAACGTTTCTTGTTGCATGGTGATCACAACTCCTTTTCTGCACCAGGGATATCCCTTGGTTATATTGTAGCCTTGTGAACCAATGCTCATTTATGTAGTCGCATGGAAATTCAATTCAAGAGGTTGTTGACTTAAACGAACATCTAAAATGTTCTTGATGAAACTTTAGCATATTTGCATGTCTTTTGCATTCCTCATGAATCGTAAGCACAAAAAAATCCAAGAGGTTTCTTTGACAAGTGGGGTCATTCCCTTTCACTCCACTTCCCAGAAAACCGTCTTGGATCTATTCCACTTACTTACTACTAGATGACACGTCTGTTATTACAAGGATTACGTGTGTGCTTCTTGAGCCTGTACAGGCTGTATTGGCAAGTTCTCTTTTTTCAAAGCAAGGTTAAAGAAGACATTAAGCAGGATCGCTGACAAACTTCCTGTGATAATACCATCGCTAACAATAATCCGAATACTTTGAGGAAGCTGGGCAAACAGATCGGGTACAGCAGTAACACCGAGCCCAAGTGAAACGGAGCAAGCCACGATCAATAGATTGGATTGTTTGCCAAAATCGACGTTTTGCAGCATTTTGATCCCGGATGAGACAACCATTCCAAACAAGACAACAGTCGCTCCTCCGAGGACAGCACTTGGAATAATGGTTGCAAAAGCAGCTACTTTCGGAATGAGTCCCAGAAAGACCAGAATACCTCCGGCTGCAACAACAACATTGGTCGTTTTCACTTTGGAGAGCTGAACCAAACCAACATTCTGTGCAAATGTATTGTATGGAAAGGCATTAAAGATGCCGCCCAGGACAAACGCGAGACCTTCTGCGCGATATCCCCGTGCCAGATCTTTTTCGTTGATCGGTTGATCACAGATTTTGCTCAAAGCCATAAATACACCTGTTGATTCGATGATAACCACCGTACCTACAATAATCATTGTAATGATTGGGCCAATTTCAAAGGTAGGCCATCCAAAGTAAAAGGGTTGAGGTAAATGGAACCAGGAGGCTTCCTGTACAGAGGCAAAATTCACTTTTCCCATAATGGCTGCGATGAGGGTCCCAACGATAATACCAAGGAGAACAGCCAGGGATTTAACAAAACCGCGAGCATATCGATTCAGGATTAGAATGAACAGTAATACACCAAAGGAAAGCGCCAAATTGTCCAAACTTCCGAAATTCTCACTGTTTGCTCCACCCGCCATGTTTTTAATTCCCGTTGGAATCAGCGCAAGACCGATGATGGTTACCACTGTACCGATCACAACTGGCGGAAACAATTTGACGATTTTGCTGAAAAATACGGCAAAGATGACGATAAATAACCCGGCTGCGATGATCGACCCATATATGGCAGGAATTCCGTATTGCGATCCAATCGCAATCATCGGTGTCACCGCTACAAAAGAACTTCCGAGCACCGCTGGCAAACCAATACCCAAGTACTTCCCTTTCCGAGCCTGAAGCCATGTTGCAATCCCACACGTTAACAGGTCAATGGATACCAGATACGCCAACTGCTCTGCAGTCAGATTTAGTGCTCTGCCCACAAGCAAAGGCACCAGAATTGCTCCCGCATACATCGCGAGTACGTGCTGAATTCCCAATGAAAAAACTCTCATCTTTTTGGTTTCTTTCATCCCACGTTGCCCCCCTGAAATTAGAATCAACAGAACCGCTGCAAAATCATGTTATGTTGATTCACATTATATAAACTATTCAAGGAAGTTCCATGATTCATAACATAGAATTGTGATAAGAGATAAAGAGCCCAACTAAAATTGGGCGTGTTATACAAAAGGTACTCTCAAACCATTTATATCGTGTTATATTAGTTGACATAGAGAAACGAAAATACTCTTTAACTCAGAAGAAAAGAAACATGAACTTTGGATTTAACTTCAGTGATTCATGTAAATGCATAATGTTTGAACATCATTTCTTTCATATTCTCAGCTTGTCGAGTTAAGAGGTTTAATGTTAAAACGTTGCTCCATTACCTCTCCGTTCTGGTGAACCCTCTCCGTAAAAAACACTTCTTCTCTGTTCATCAGAACAACGGATGAAGCTCTGGTCCCATAGTCAAATTTTTCACTTTTAACGAAGATGGGAGAAAGCAAACGTTCCCATTCCAATGGAACACCTGTATGAGGGAGAAGCTCATCCACTGAAGGGTCTGCCATTTGCAACAAACCTAACATTTGTTCTGTCAGGGTAGCTTTGTCCTCCCCTTGGATGATTTTCTCCAGCCCTTCTTTTCCACGCTTCACCTTGGGCCAATCCGTATTAATCAAGTGATTACTAATCCCGTATATTCCCGGTTTCAACTTCATCACAACATTACCTACATTAGAATAATAATAGAGGTCGTCAAGATCACCCACTAACAAATTGTAGCCAGGATAATCATTTCGGCTTTGCTCCGCATGTTGCATATATTGCTTGGGTGTGGACGTTCCCTTTAAAAAATCAGCAACCAGATCTCCTCTTGAGCCCTTGGCATGTACATCTTCATTCGGATCACGATAATTCGTGATAGCAGCCAGACGCCCCTCTGTGGTTACGCCCATCCAGGTTCCCATTTTCGACAAATCCCGGCCAGCCAATATATGAGGATGATCTTCCCAATAGTGTGCTTGAGCCGTAGGTCTGTGATAGAATTCATCCCTATTTGATCCCAATATAAGCGGATACTTTGGATGCATGTTGTAAGCAAATAAAATTAAACACATGGGAATCTTCAACTCCTATATTCGTTAAACCTCTGATTTCGCGCCTTTATATAGCATAGTCAACTACAATTACATCTTCCACCCAACCATCGAGGGAAGCTACAAATGCCTGATGAGCAGGATGTGGACCATAGGCGCGCAATGCCTCCTGATCTTCAAACGTCACTCTCAATCCAATCGTGTAACCTTGGATACGATCCGTTTCTTCCGTTGCATTGATCCCTGCGGTCAGCCCGACAATCCCCGGTATTTGTTCCTGTAACGCGAGCAACTGATCCACCCATTCCTGCTGTTTAGCTAGTGTGGTTTTATCGTTAAATTTAAAAACAACCAAATGTTCAAACATCTTGTTTTTCCTCCTATGTCCATTCGAATAGTAATGCAATTTCGTTAAATAAAGTTAATTCAACAATTCCAATCCACCCATCATATAAGGGACCACTCTGTTGGCTAATTCAGCCGGAGATTCCTGCCCGCCTTCAATATTCCATCGATATGTCATGCCATAGATCGACCAACTTAGCGTGGTTGCCGTAATTTTCAGCGTTTTGGGATCTACATCACCCGCTACTTTGCTCAATAATTCAAGAAGGAATTGCTCCAGTTGAGTCTTGATGTTCTCTTCAATAATTGGTGCAACTGTCTCATATTTTTTGATGCAACCATTACTTGAGACGTGATAATCACATAATGAAAATATAAGTTGCTGTATGGTTTCGGCTGATAACCGGGCATCCGGGTCCACTCTTTTCGTCACATATTCCATAAAAGCATCCGCTAAAAAGGCTTCAAGCAGTGCATATTTATCCTGAAAATGGGCGTAGAATGTAGCCCTGTTAATTGTGGCTTGTTCTGTAATGTTTTGAATCGTAATACTGTTGAAATTTTTAATATTCAATTGGTTTATAAACGCATCAAGAATTAATTGACGAGTACGGATTACACGCGGATCGTTAGAATTGGAAGATACTACACCTGACATTTCCTAATACTCCTTTGTACTAAAGATCGTTGGATAGGTTCTTCTATTATAGATAAGTGCTGTTTATTCAACAAGTAAAAAGGGATTTCGGATTGCCAAGTCATCATACAATTTTCGAAGTCTTTCGCTTAAGCAACAAAATGATCAATCTGTTGGTTGAGCGAGTATTTAGGGATTGCTAATATTACACTCGTACCCACTGAGAGGTACATAATAATGGAGGTGCTTATTTTGAGTAATCAACAACATAGCGTTATTTCTACGGAGCGTTTGTTTCAACCATATACGGTTCAAAAACTAACCCTGTCCTCGCGAATCGTCATGTCCCCCATGGCTCGTGCCTTCTCCCCGGATGGTGTGCCAGGTCCCGATGTAGCTGCATATTATCGTCGGCGTGCCGAGCATGGTGTTGGACTTATTATTACCGAAGGTGCAACCATTGAGCATCCATCTGCATCAAGTGAGCCTAGAATCCCTCATATGTATGGAGAAGCAGCTCTTCAAGGGTGGGCTGAAGTGGTCGAACAAGTCCATGAAGCTGGCGGCAAGATTTTTCCGCAGATTTTACATATGGGCATTGTCCGTCCTTCAGGATCTAGCCTCACCCGGAAGCCCCGTCGCTTAGTCCATCAGGTCTCGATATGGAGGGTAATCAGGTAAGTGCACCTATGACGGAGGCAGAGATCGCAACGGTGATTCAAGCTTATGCTGATGCAGCAGTTAATGCGCAACGCATCGGTTTTGACGGAATTGAGCTTTACGGTGCACACGGTTTTCTGATCGATCAGTTTTTCTGGAAAACAACGAATAGGAGAACGGACCGCTATGGCGGTGACCTACAGAAACGAACTCAATTCGCGGTTGAACTTGTAATGGCAGTTCGTGCTGCGGTAGGTCCTGATTTTCCTATTGCGATGCGGGTTTCCCAATGGAAGATGAATGATTATCAAGCCAGACTGTTCGACACCCCCGAACAATTGGAACAATTCCTTCGTTTGTTAGTTGACGCAGGTGTAGATATCTTCCACTGCTCGACACGACGCTTCTGGGAGCCCGAGTTCGACGGATCTGATCTTGGATTTGCAGGTTGGGTAAGAAAACTGAGTGGTCAAACCACTATTACAGTCGGTTCTGTGGGTATGCCAGATGAGCCTGAAGCAGGAGTAGATAAAGCAGCACATCCAGGTATGAGCGAACTTATGAAGCGATATGAGCAACGGGAATTTGATCTGGTAGCTGTGGGACGTGCGCTTCTTGGTGACCCGGCATGGGCAGTTAAAGTACAGGAAGGCCGCGCATCTGAAATTCACCCTTTTACACCTGAAGCACTGGCTACGTTAAACTAAGAACAATACCTTATTGTTCCAGACATTTTTTTGTCTCATATATATAGGTTTGAACTCATGAATCAACTATACTTAGCAAAGGGCTCGCTTTCCCTCCGCGGGATTGCGGGTATTTTGTTTTTAGAGATATCTGTCCGACCAAACACTTTGAGCAATAGCAATATCGTTCAAGAAAATTCCTTCTTTGCAACCTATAATGACGTTAACATACCAGAAAGAAGGTGCATCATGACTCGGGAAGTCCGGACTGTGGTATTTGATACCGATCTACAGCTAGAAGCTTATCAATTCGAAGGCATTATGCAGAAGTTTCCCAATCATTTTCATGACTATTACGTCATAGGATTCATTGAGCAAGGCAAGCGACACCTCGTCTGTAACAACGAAGAATACATTCTGAATAGCGGAGATATGATTGTCTTTAATCCACATGATCCTCATGCCTGCGAACAGGTCGATGGCAGAACCCTCGATTATCGCTGTATCAACGTCCAGCCTGAGGTTATGCGAGAGTATGTGAGAGAGATTACTGGACAAGCTTACTTGCCACGGTTTACATCCCCGGTTCTCTACCAGAGTGAACTTGTGGGGTCCCTGCACGAGCTGCATCAGATGATTCTGGAAGAGCAATCCGATTTTTGCAAAGAAGAATTGTTACTCTTACTACTGGATCAATTGCTACGAGATTATTCGGATGCTGAATCACCTGTTTCCACACAGGATGTGACCTTGGAGATCAGACGCATATGTGATTACATAGAAGCTCATTACATGGAAAGCATTTCGCTGAACGAGTTAGCCGATTTGACGGAGATGAGCAAGTACCACCTGCTGCGTTTATTCACCCGTCAGAAAGGGATATCACCTTATCGTTATCTGGAAACAATTCGCATTAATCAAGCCAAACGTCTGCTGGAACAAGGTCTGCTGCCGATTGAAGTAGCTGCACAGACAGGATTCAGTGACCAGAGCCATTTTACGAATTTTTTCAAAAAACTGATTGGCCTGACACCCAAGCAATATAGACGTATCTTCAATCATGATTCCGAGTTGAAACGAACCACCACTAACATCATATGACAAGTCATCTTGGTCATCAAAATACTAAAGCCTCTACCGGACATCTACTCGCTTTGTTTACTATACTGATCTGGGGAACTACGTTTGTCTCGACCAAAGTTCTGCTGATTGACTTTACTCCAGTGGAGATTCTATTTTTCCGTTTCCTGATCGGATATTTGGTACTGTTATTGATTTATCCACGTTCACTGCGGATCGTCTCATTCAGAGAAGAATGGTTATTTATAGGAGCAGGACTATGTGGAGTAACCTTATATTTTCTTATTGAAAATATTGCTCTGGTGTACACAACAGCTTCCAACGTGGGTGTTATTGTCTCCATCGCCCCGTTCTTCACTGCCGTGCTCGCACACTTCTTCTTAGATGGTGAGAAGTTAACTCGCCGCTTCATTATCGGATTCGGGATTGCCTTGAGCGGCATCCTACTCATCGCACTGAACGGCAGTTTCATTCTGCAACTGAATCCGATAGGTGACCTGCTTGCTTTCATAGCACCTGCGGTATGGGCGATCTACTCTGTGTTAATGCGGAAAATTGGCGAGCTTCGTTATCACACCATTGGTACAACTCGCAAAGTGTTCTTCTATGGCCTGATCTTCATGCTGCCAGCTCTATTCCTGTTCGAATTCCATTGGGAACTCGGGCGCTTCACGAACATGACCAATCTCTCCAATTTCCTCTACCTCGGTCTGGGTGCCTCCGCGCTGTGTTTCGTGACCTGGAACCGGGCTGTGAATCTTCTCGGAGCTATCCAAACGAGCGTATATATCTATCTGGTGCCTGTCATTACTGTTGTGTCATCTGCACTGATTCTTCAAGAGCAGATAACCTGGGTGATTGTACTCGGTGCGTTCTTAACCCTATTTGGCTCTTACATTTCAGAACAAAAAGGACACAAGCTTAACAACAAAAACACTAATCCACATAGGGGTTAGTGTTTGCTTCATTTTTTACTGATATGACTGGACATCATGGTTGACCACCGTTAACATGCAGCAGAAGTCATTCATTTTATCTCATTTAATTGAGACAGCAGAATCTCCAGTTCCTCTTGCTCCAGATGACGCCATTGCCCCCGCTCCAGTTGATCCAGCGTAATATTCATAATTCGCACACGCTCCAGCTTGAGGACTCGGTACCCCAAGGCTTTGCACATTCTGCGGATCTGCAGGTTGAGACCTTGTGTCAGAATAATACGAAATACATTGTCACTTTGTCTATACACTTCGCAGGGCTTGGTCACCACATCCAGAATCTCAACGCCATCCGACATGGACTTTACAAATTCGTCGGTTATGGGTTTGTCTACAGTCACTACATATTCTTTATCATGATTATGCTCCGAACGCATCATCTTGTTCACAATGCCTCCGTCATTCGTAAGCAAAATTAACCCCTCAGATGCCTTATCCAGCCTGCCTATCGCAAATATGCGAGAAGGATAATTCATATATTGAATGATGTTCCCCTCCACATGTTCTGCTGCTGTGCAGACAATACCGATGGGCTTGTTCAGAGCAATGTAGACAGGTTCGCTGTCATTACGAGGAATCTGCTTGCCATCAATGAGTACCACATCGTGAGGTTCAACTTCCGCCCCTTTTTCACATACCCTGCCATTGATCGTTATTCGTCCGGCCGCAATTAAACGGTTCGTTTCCCTGCGGGAGCAGAATCCCGTTTCACTTATGTATTTGTTAATTAACATGTGTCACCGCTTCTCATCTATAGTATTGCCACTGGTTCTTTGAAAGCTGGTACGTTCTTCGCTTCGTGGAATGAGTTAGTACCTTGTACTGATTTTCATTCCACATCATCTCATTTATACTGAAACGAAGCAATGAATGGTTATATAAAAACACATACAAGTTACATAGGAGAGCCAAATTACACTCTGGAAGGAGTTTCTCATGTACAAAGTTACTCGATTTACAGTTGACCCCGATAATCCAAACCAAGACTCTGGCATGTGGATTGGTGGAGAAACTGCGTACGTTTCCGACTGGCCGCTCAACCCTGAGGGGCAGCCTTTATTACATCTGTTCTCCATCAATTGCAATACACTTTCACAGCAGGTCCATATCCCTTCTTTACCACAAGATAAATATATCTCGGTCTTCTCGACCTACTCCGCCTCCGAATATTTTCTGGATCAGGTAACCTATACGGGAGATGAACTGGAATGGAACGAGAATATTGTTGCCGGATGCACTTATGTCTCGGTATCTTCGCATCCACTCACTTCCGTATGTCCCGTTCCACCCATTCCGTTAAGCGGCGTACGTTTGATTGAAATGGAGTTAGACGATCAGGCGTTTCCTGCATTTTCATTTTTCTCTCCCACTTTATCAAACGGTGTGAAAGGAATTGACCATTTGCTAGAGGAACATCAACTGGTGTGTCAAATATATTCCGGAGATTTTCCTGAGCCCTATCGGGATATATTGGGTCTTCCCGATGCAAATGGTTATTTATTTTTGCGAAGGGGTCCCGCGTCTGCTCACGCACCATTCGATGGAATTTTCTTTGTACAGACTGCTTAATAACGATACGTGGAAGCCAGGTGCATCATATAGAAAAATTAATTAGAACGTTTCCCGTCTACCTAGACAGGGAACGTTTTTTTATATATGCACGTTTTACTATTCTCGATCAATACAGATGCCAAACCCTGTTAAAAGGTCATATGGATTGAATCATATCTACCCTTTCGACACGAAATCGTTTTAGAAAAAACTTAGCACGAGAAATATTTCTTTTCATCAAAATTTAACATTATTTTACAACAAAAAGCATGTACATTTGGACAATTATGGTATAAGTTATATATAAAATAAACATTAATTACATAATATAAAATTTTTACCCAACTAGGAGGCGGGCTTTTGAAAAGAATATTCGCTCTAAGCTGCGGTTTTTATCTGTTAATCGGCATAACCAGCGTTGTGCTCGGTGCACTTCTCCCTGTTTTATTGTCACATTATGAGCGCGGTTACAGTGATGGCGGATTTTTGTTATTTCTGCAGTTTCTTGGATTTCTTGTCGGTGTAATTGTAGCTCCTGCCCTGACGGCCCGTATCGGAAGAAAAGCGATGCTGACCCTTGCCCTGATCTGTATTGTAGCCGCCTATATATTACTCGGTTTTTTGCCATCCTGGTCTGTAGTTCTTCTTCTCACGATTATCGTAGGTTTCGGTTCAGGTATCATCGAACCCTCTGTAGGTGCATTCACGATCGAATTCACTGAGAATCAAAAGGCGGTCGCCATGTCCAAGCTGGATGTCTTCTTTGCTCTTGGAGCACTTCTCATCCCGGCTGTCGCTGCTTTATTCATCTGGATAGATCTGTGGCATCTTACTTTTTATACAGTGGCCGTGTTGTCACTAGTTCTCATGCTACTGTGGATCACTATGCCCCGGCCAGCCGCACTGTATCTGGAACAGGCTGGCGAGAATACAGTGGCACATGCAGCAGGTAAAGCCCAATATTCGAGAAAACATCTGGGTCTGCTCACAATCTTCGTCATCTTCTTTTTCATCTACATGGGATTGGAACTGGGATTGATGAACTTCCTGCCCTCCATTCTCGTAGAACGATTGCACCTTCAGGAATCTGTCGCATCGCTGAGTGTCTCCATCCTGTGGATTGCGATGATCATCGGTCGTCTTTTCTCCGGGAAAATAGCGGAAGCCGTCAACTATATGCCATTCCTGATCTGGAGCACGGTTGGCACGCTTTTGTTTACTGTCGCTATGGTATTTGTAACTGGACAGTGGGCAACGTATGTGCTGATCTTCGGAACCGGTCTGTTCATGTCAGGGCTGTTCTGTATCGCACTGGTCTACGCAAATGTTCTGATTCCCGGTATGACCGAGCGGACAACCAGTATCCTGATCGCATCGGGTGGTATTGGAGGTGCCATCTTGCAGTATGTGACTGGATGGAGTATGAGTACAGGGCCTGTCGTTAATACAATCTGGATTTTGGCCGGATTCTGTCTGATTCTGCTGCTCACATTGATGGTCTCTCATCTATGGACTGTAAAAAATAATGCAGTACGTGCTGCTCTCGCACAACATAGCAAGGAAATGTAAACATCGTTTCTTAAGGGAGGTGATGCCCGCATCATCCGGGATTGTTGAGCTTCGTTCGAGCTAGTACACCATTATATTGGAGGAAATCGTATGCAAACTTTAACCAACAACCGCTTCATAGCCGGAAAAGGGATTAAGTTGATTGACGATTCAGGTGTTGAATACCTGGATGGCGTGTCGGGAACATTCAATCTGTCACTGGGCTATAATCACCCACATGTAGTCAGCAAAATTCAGGAACAAGTCGGCAATCTGACGCATATGTCTTCCTCCTTCACCGAACCGTACGTAAATGAAGTACTTGATCACTTAATCGAATATGCTCCAAACGACATTAATGCCGGATGGATGCGGGATATCACTGGTTCAACTGCCAACGAATGTGCAACCAAAATTGCACAGAAGTATACCGAATCAACAGACATCATCAGCCTGTATCTATCCCATCATGGGCAGACCCAATTTGCCACCGGAATTTCGGGAAATGCCTTCCGGCGGAAACGGTTCCCCAATTCGGCTGTGGCTAACGCTGTCCATGTACCTGCCCCATACTGTTATCGCTGCCCCTTCAAATCTTCAAGCGGAGACTGCGCCTATCAATGTGTTGAAGCCATCTCTGATGCCATAGAATATGCCAGTTCCGGCTCAGTCGCCTGCATGATTATTGAACCTATTCTCGGGAATGGCGGCAATATCATTCCTCCTGCCGGATATTTCAAACGACTGCGTAAACTGTGTGATGAGTACAATATTATTCTTATTGCCGACGAAGTACAGACAGGCATCGGTCGTACCGGAACCATGTTCGCCAGCGAACTGTTTGATATCCAGCCTGATATGATTACCCTTGCAAAAGGTCTTGGCGGGATCGGCGTACCTGTTGCTGCGGTATTAATGCAATCCCGGTTGAATGTGCTCGAAAAGCACGAACACTCCTTCACCTCAGGAAGCAATTTGATCTCCGTAACTGCTGCCAAATCCACCTTGGAAGTGGTATCCGAACCCGGATTCCTGGATGCGGTGAAACGTAAAGGTGAAATTTTGGGTGAATTGCTGCAAGAATTGGCAATGAAATACCCAAGTATCGGTGAAGCTCGTGGTGTCGGGTTAATGTGGGGGCTCGAGATTGTAGGTGACGGTAATGAACCGGATACGCTCAAAACCAATGCCATTGTTGACCGCGCTTTTACAGATGAGCATCTGATCTTGAGAAGTTCAAGATATGGCTTCGGCAACGTTGTTAAGGTCCGGCCTTCCCTTACCACAACCGAAGACGAACTGGTTGAGATTGTAGAGCGGCTGGATTCAGTGCTCGCCAGCGTTAATTAAAACATTTCAATGCAACTGTTCGAAGTGGTCGTTTCGGTTACGAATCGTTCTTATGATCGCTGTTATCCACGGATTTTCTTGATTTCCCTTTCCCAAGGGAAAAATCCATTGATAGCATATGCTTCCGAAGCAGCTTTCTTTCAGAAAGCTTTGAGGCGAACACTTCGCTTCTCCAGAATCGATTTCGTCCCTTCACTACTTTCGTATCTTGAAAAAACTATTTTAAGATGAATCGCTATTTTTATATTTTATATAATTATAAGGAGGTTATATCATGCTTGCATTGGTATACAAATCGGCTTGGGATGTGGCGCTTGAGGACCGGCCTGTTCCGGAAATTACAAGAGATAATCAGGTGTTGGTTCGTATTCGGGCGACAGGTGTATGTGGTACCGATCTCGGTATTGTAAGCGGCAAATATCATGCAGTTCCTTCTGTCATTCTCGGTCATGAGTCTGCCGGGGAAGTCATTGATGTTGGCTCTGCGGTAACGACATTACAGCCGGGCGACCGTGTTGTGATCGATCCTACCTACTATTGCGGACAGTGTGACATGTGCAGAACAGGCAGACAAAATCATTGCACACACAAGTCTGTTACCGAGACAGGTGTGAGTGCTGACGGAACATTTACAGATTATTATGTGACCGAGGATCGTTTTTTGTACAAATTGAAGGATCATGTGAGCTATGAAGAAGCAACTTTGACGGAACCACTCAGCTGTATGCTGACGGGGATTAATCAGATTCATCTACTGCCGAATTTCAGAACAATTATCCTAGGCGCAGGCCCGATTGGCATTCTGTACAGCTACGCGCTCGCTTCCAAAGGGGTTACCGGCTGTCTGGTCGACATCTCTGAGGAACGCTTAGCCATTGCCGGTTCCATTGCACCTGATCGTTGGGAAGTTCATTCATCCTTTGAAAATGCAATAGAATCGCTGTCACCCGCAACCCATCAGGTCGATATGATCGTGGATACAACAGGTGTTGTGGGCACACAAGTGCTTTCCCAGCTCGCCAGTGGCGGTTACCTGATGCTGGTTGGTCTGAGAGATGGAAACACATCATTCAATCCCAAGGAAGTTGTGGACCGCAGTCTGAAAATTATTGGTTCCATCGATTCTCTGGGGACATTTGCTACCGCACATTATATGATTGAACAAGGGATTATTCCGGCAAAAAAAATCATCACCCACTCCTTCCCGTTGGAGGATTACGAAGAGGCATTCCGCACACTTGGCTGCGATATTCAGGGACGCACACTTCAAGCCTCTTCACATGCCATTAAAGTTGTGCTGCAATCCAGCGGTTCCAGTTTCTAAAGTGGAAAGTTAACCATGAAAGGACTACATTAGAGATATATGTATACACAATCCTGGAGGAGGAATACAACATGGCAGCAAACAAAGAATCTAACGGACTGGGAGCACCCAATGATGACATCATTCAAGCGGTCATTTTTGATATGGATGGTGTACTAATTGACAGCGAACCGATTTATTTTGAGATTGAGCGCAGCTCATTTTCCCATTTTGGAGCAAGGGTGACTGATGAAGAACATCATACCTATGTTGGAGTTACGCTGGAATCCATGTGGCAGCAAGTACTGGACAAACATCAGCTGACAGCTACGCTGGAAGAAATATTTACTTATCATCAGCATAATGTGATGCAAACGATGCTCGCCCATCCGAATCTGACGGCGATGCCTTCCGTGGAACGCTGGTTAAGTTGGCTGCATGAGCAGCACATACCCATAGCTGTAGCTTCTTCCTCTCCACGTGCACTGATCGATCTGATCATGGACAAAACCGGACTTGAGCAATACTTTGAGGTGCGAATGACAGGTGAGGAAGTTACAAACGGCAAGCCGGCACCAGATATTTTCCTGACCACAGCTGAGATGATTGGTGCATCCCCTTCGAATTGTCTGGTGATCGAGGACTCGCGCAATGGTGTCCACGCCGCCAAAAGTGCAGGCATGCGTTGCATCGGATATCGTAATCCGGGATCAGGCAATCAGGACTTGTCCAAAGCCGATCTTCAGATTTCCAGTTACGATGAGTTATGGACATTGAAGGATACGCTGCCCTTTGAAGGCAGATTGCCAAGCTTGTCAAAGTTTCGCTGAGAAGATCGTAATAAAAAGATCATAATTTCGGAATGTATTTAGAAAAAAAACAACCCAAACGGCTTCAATTCATTCGAATTGGAGCTGTTTGGGTTTTGCTTGCTGCAATGGGTATTACATGAGGACACATACTGTAATTTCAACTAAACCGAAAGATCGAGACTTCCACCCAGATTGGGATGAGGAGCAGGCATTGACTTCAACATTTCTGCCATCTGCTGGCCTTGCTGCTGTGCCATGTCTTTTGTAATCGACATCACTTGCAAGCTTGCCGACTGCACTACTGACGCTCGGCTCATCGCCATTGATAAAGCTGCAATATCCAAGTTCTACACTTCTTTCGCTGTCTGATCACATAGATGTACTTATTATAAGTCGGACAGTGATGAGAAAATGTTGAACAAAGCAGATCAAGCAAATAATTACCTGTTATGGCTGTTAGCTTCATGCTATAGTCTTAAGGTAAAAAAAATTAAAGGAGAGACTTGTAATGAAGGGTTTTAAGGAATTGATCTGTATTTTTATTAGTTTTAGTTTACTGTTCTTATTACTTCCGCCTTACACGTTAGCGGCTGGTAATCCCCTAACTGAGTCCTACCGTGATATTGAATACACTATATTTATTGATGGAAAGCTTGCGAGTTCCAAAGATCAAGCATATCTCGCGGATAATGGTACCATATACATACCCATCAAAATGTTCAAACAAATCGGTTCACTTATTGCTGTAGGAAATGGATTTGAAGTCAAAACCAAACTAAAGAAAGAACAAGTAAGTAAGAAAGATACCATATTGTACAAAGGAATAACCTACATATCATTCGAGAAGTTTCTAAAGATTTCCGGTTACTCAGGCAGGAATGAAGATAATTTAATGGTAGCATTTATATGGGGAGACGAGGACGGAGCAACACGGACTAAGAAATTAATGAACGGAGTCCTTAGTGTTCCCAAAGCATATCGTTCCGTTTTTGGATCAAAAGTATACTCATATGCACTAGATCAACCTGGCTGGATCGTCAGCATGACCCAACTTTATCAACTCACGGAAGTAACTATACAATCAGCAAATGGAAAGACCGTCACAGAATACATATATAAGGACATTGGATTTTCGAATTTTTGTTATTATTTTGATTACGAATATTTCATACATATCGCTTTTAAGGGGGGCGAATATTGGGCTAACAAAAATAATTTACCTTCTTCAAATCCGCTTTATCATTTAGAAAAAATAAAAATTCTTTCCGTTGATATTAAAAAAAATAATGTAATTGTGAAAGCCAAAAGAGCTAGTGGGAAGTCGATTACGTTCAAGTTGCCTGTTACAGACGATCCAAATGAATTTATTAATGGGTTGTTCTATGACAGTGACCCTAAAAAAGATTACCCAGGCTGGTCTTCAAACGTCTGGAAACTTATTAGTCAGCAAAAGATCAAATTAGGGATGACGTTTAATCAAGTGTTACTTTCTTGGGGGAGTCCAAACAGCACCAGTAACTCTACTAGTTCATTAGGTTCTATTGATATTTGGGTCTATGGAAATACCTACGTAACCTTCTACAATGGACAGATATATTCATGGTCCGATTACTAAAATTCGAGAGCAACTAGGTTGCTCTCTTTTTATTAGCTGTTCATTAGTGAATCAACTTACCCTTCAATCAATCCATACTTCACAAAACTATGATACAATCCATCTTCCTCTACTGTTCCAGTAATAACATCTGCAATGGCTTTCAGTCCAGGCTTTGCATTCCCCATGGCAATTCCGATATTACAAAATTCCAACATCTCGGCATCATTCATGCCATCACCGATGGCGAATGTATCTTCTTGGGACATGCCTAAATACTTCAGCAGATCGGCGATCGCAATCGCTTTGTGAATGCCAGGGATCATCAGTTCACCACTTCCTTCACCAAAGATCGGCACAGTGCACTGAATGACTTCGAATTTTCCTTCAAACTCTTGTTTGATCCGCTCAAACGGGAGGGCTAGGCTCTCCAGGAAACATACACTGTTCACATCATCCTTATACAGGTCGGCCTCTCCATACGTTAATCCGGCAATAAACGGGTGCGGTTTCAGCTCCTTCTTCTCTCTGGCTACAGGGTCATTTTCCACATCACCATAGATGCGGCGTTCCAGGTGAGGTTGAAGATTGCTACTCGCATACAGAGCCGAATTGGATTCAAGGTAGAAGTCAATGCCGTTTTTATTTCGAGATTGAGCGTAGCTCCTTTGCCCATTTTGGAACAGTGATGACGGAAGAAGAACACCACACTTATGTTCGCGTTACGCTGGAATCCATGTGGCAACAAGTATTGGACAAACATCAACTGACCGCTACGCTAGAAGAAGTATTTGCTTATCATCAGCATAATGTGATGCAAACGATGCTCGCCCATCCCAACTTAACGGCAATGCCTTCCGTAGAAAACTGGTTAAGCTGGCTGCATGAGCAACACGTACCAATAGCCGTTGCTTCTTCCTCTCCACGTGCACTGATTGATCTGATCATGGACAAAACCGGACTTGGACAATACTTTGAGATTCGAATGACAGGTGAGGAAGTTACAAACGGCAAGCCGGCACCAGATATTTTCCTGACCACCGCTGAGATGATTGGTGCATCCCCTTCAAATTGTCTGGTGATCGAGGACTCGCGCAATGGTGTTCACGCCGCCAAAAGTGCAGGCATGCGTTGCATCGGATATCGTAATCCGGGATCAGGCAATCAGGACTTGTCCAAAGCCGATCTTCAGATTTCCAGTTACGATGAGTTATGGACATTGAAGGATACACTGCCCTTTGAAGGCAGATTGCCAAGCTTGTCAAAGCTTCACTGAGAAGCTCGTAATATAAAGATCATAATTTCGGAATGAGTATTTAAAATAAAACAACCCAAACGGCTTCAATTCATTTGAATTGGAGCTGTTTGGGTTTTGCTTGCTGCAATGGGAGTTACATAAGAACACATGCTGTAATTTCAACTAAACCGAAAGATCGAGACTTCTACCCAGATTGGGATGAGGAGCAGGCATTGACTTCAACATTTCCGCCATCTGCTGGCCTTGCTGTTGTGCCATGTCTTTTGTAATCGACATCACTTGCAAGCTTGCCGACTGCACTACTGAAGCTTGGCTCATCGCCATTGATAATGCTGCAATATCCATGTTCTGCACTCCTTTCACTTTCTGATTACATAGATGTACTTATTATATATCGGTTAGAAGGGAGGAATTGTTAAAAGGTCGATCACAATGTTGATCCGACCACGTAAGAGACTTCATTTCTCCATCTACAGTAATTTTCCAGTTTCTTCATTAACGGAGCATAAAAAGGGGCGTCCCATAAGTCATGAGCATGACTGAGGACACCCCTTATTAACGTTAATTTATTCTAATGAACCTGGCACACGCTATTCACTCTGATTTGCACAGGTCTGTAGTGTAACGAATCACAGAGACGTTATTTCGTCGATTGGGTCGTTTTTTAGGTTCTAACACCTTGATATGACGAAATAACGTTACTGAGGTTCGTTTAAGTTTGCCATTCACATCGAATCTACCTCTTAAGACGCGTCAGATTCGTTAGCGCTTTGAGTGAGGAGGAAACTCACTTTTGGAGCGGCCCATTACTTGTGCATTAATAACTGTTCGACGTACTCAACGCAAGTTCGTTTATTTTAACTTCCGGGTTACTTACCACCTGTTGAATCATGGAAATAAAGTGTTTTTGAATCTGTTCAACGGTAGATGGGTCATACACATTGGCATTGTACATCAAAATGATTTTCATATTTTCATGGGGTTTGACAATCAAGGTAAAATCAAAACTATTGTGTTCTGTACCCCCAACATTCATAATCTCAAGCGGTGTTTCACCTTTCTGACCCAGACTCTCCATTCGGTTCTCTACCGGGAAGTTCTGATACACAACAACATGATTAATCAGAGATTGTTTTTGCTTGGTCAGATTTTGAATATCATATAACGAATACGTATCATATGCATGTGACTCCACAGCTTGTGCCTGATTCCTTTTCATTAGAGATATAAATGACTCATCTGCCTTAGCCTGGATACGAACAGGAATCGCATTAATAAATAATCCAATCATGCTTTCGATCCCAGGAATGACAGGCGGTCTGCCCGATACAACACTTCCGAATACAACATCGTTGCTCTCATTGTATTGTTGCAACAATACACCCCAGACCGTCTGCATTAACGTATGGAGAGTTACATGCTGCTGTTCCGCAATCTGTTTCATTTGCTCGATTAGTAGATCATCCAAATAACAGTTTAACGTTCTGGAATCCTGTCTTTCATGTTTCGGTTTGATTTTTTCTCCAGGCAGTTTCGTTTGTCCTTCATAACCATCCAGGTAATGACTCCAATACGTTATTGCACCTTGATGATCTTGCTGTTCCAGCCATTCAATGAATTGACTATATGGGGTTAATAGAGTCAATTGAGGCTTTCTATTTTCCCGAATCGCAAAATAATTTTCAAATATCTCTTTGCTTACAAGAGACATACACCAGCCGTCCATCAAAATATGGTGAAAACTCCATATGACGCGGTATTCCTCAGGCTCTATTCTCAAAACAGACATACGGATTAGCGAATCTCGTTGTAAGTCAAATCCTCTTGCCTTGTCCTGCTCGATATACTCGTCAACATACGTTTTACGTTGCAGCTCACTTGTGCCAGCTACAACTTCATAGTTAAATTCAAATTTCTTCTCTTGATACACGATTTGAAGAGGGATATCCACGAAATCACTGTAAAAATTAGTTCTTAATATCGCATGCCTTTGCATTAATTGATCCAAACTTTGCGCAAAAGAGGTAACATCCAAATCTCCACGCATATCAAACATGATTTGTACAAAGTAAGCGCCCGAAATTGGATTCCGTTCACTTTCGTACAACATTTCCTTCTGTAATGGTGTAAGTGGGTACACATTTTCGATTCGACCGATGTGCCCAGTGTGTTCCACGATTTGATCCAATTGATCAATGGTTAATGACTTGCATGAAATATCACTTGGCGTAAGCTCGGTTTGTTCCTTCCTTACACAATGTTCAACGACTCTATTAAGACCTTCCTTATAGAGACAAGCCAATTGCTCCATCGTTTCCCGGCGATATTGTTTTGAACTATAGTTAATGGACAACGACAACCGCCCCTCTGTAACAATGCCATTGATATTTAGAACAAAAGGTCTCTTGTTGTTTTCACTTACAGATGGCCCGCTGGAATAATGCGAGAATTTAATACCATCTTGGCCCGAATCCTGATTCACCTGTCCCATATAGTTGAAACTAATTTCGGGATTTTTCTCTAACTTGAATTCTTCATCTCCATGTGACAAATACCTCGAAATCCCGTAACCAATGCCTTTGGTTGGAATCTGACGCAGTCCTTCCTTAACGGTCTTAATCTTCCTTGATAAGTCAGCCCCGGACTCCATCGTAATCATAACGGGGTACATGCTCGTAAACCATCCCACTGTACGCGTAATGTCCAGCTCTGGCAGGATGTCTTCTCTACCATGCCCTTCCAGATTTACGAGGATTTCTCCCATGCCTGTCCAATCATGAACAGCCATTCCTAATGCGGTTAGCAATATATCATTAATTTCCGTATGGTACGCATGATGTGTTTGCTTTAATAATTGCTCGGTTTCCGCAGCTGTCCAATGAATGGTGATCGTTTCACTATCTTTGCCAATCGTCTCATCACAATCCATATCTTTAGGCAGCGGGCTTAGCTGGGCCTGCTCCACACGACTCCAGTATGGATTCTCTTGCTTCATCGCCGGGCTGTCTGCAAACGTAGACAATTGTTCTGCCCATTGTTTAAACGAGGTCGTTTTTTGAGGAAGCCGGATTTCTTCACCTCTTAAGAACTGGTCTTGCCCTGTCTGAATATCTTCATATAAAATACGCCATGAAACCCCGTCTACCAACAAATGATGAATGGCAATAAGCAGGTGATCCCCTTCAGCACATTGGAAAAACCCAAGTTTGATCAAAGGTCCGTGAGACAGATCCATACCACTCTGAATTTCTTTTGCTTTATTTTCAATGAACGATGCAGGATCTGCTTCTGTTTTGAGGTCAACGATTTCAAGGCTGTATAATCCTTCTTCGTCTGCCCCTCGATTCCACGCTCCATATCCGCCCTCAGGAGCTTGTCGATAAAGGATGCGGAGAGCATCATGCTGTTTCACGATCTTATCCATGATGCTGTGAATAAAACGAACATCAAACCCTTTTTCACGAAAGAACATCATTTCCTGATTGTAATGATGTGCATCCACCATATGTTGATCAAAGAACCAGCGCTGAACAGGTGTCAGCATCACTTGTCCCGTAACTTCCCCTTGTTCAGAAATAGTGCTCACGGATGTAACGTGTTCACTCAACTCCGCTACTGTCGGATAGGTGAAGAAATGCTTCATTTCCACTTTATATCCTGCTTGAAGCAGTCGTGAGGAAACTTGAATACATTTAATCGAATCGCCCCCGAGTTCAAAGAAATGATCTGATGTGCTAACCTTTTGAACACCAAGCACAGCTTCCCAGGCAGCGACGATCGCTTGTTCTACAGCGTTCTGCGGCGCCATATACTCGGTCCCTTTTTGCATATGTTCTTGTGGAGATGGCAATGCCTTACGGTCAACCTTCCCATTGGAAGTTAACGGTATATGCTCTAATTGAACAAAATAAGACGGGATCATATAATCCGGAATTTCATGAGATAATGCCATTCTGATTTTCTTCGCTGTCAGTGAGCTGTCGCCTTTCCAATACGCACACAACTGCTTCGAACCATCCTTATGCTCACGGGCAATAACGACTGCTTCCTGAATGGAGTCTATTTGCAAGAGCGCAGTTTCCACTTCGCCAAGCTCAATTCGGTAACCGCGAATTTTCACTTGATGATCGATTCGTCCCAGATATTCAATATTTCCATCCGGCAGCCATCTTGCGGCATCTCCTGTGCGATACATTTTCCCTTTTGTAATCCAGGGATGATCAACAAATTTCTCTGCGGTTAAATCAGGCCGGTTCAGATAACCTCTGGCAAGCCCCTCACCTGCTACAACTAATTCTCCCTGAACACCGATCGGTTGAATGCGTTGATGTTTATCCAAAATATAGGTCTGCAACGTTGGGATTGGTTTTCCAATATTGCTCTTTCCAGCATGTATTTCAATGTCGGTTATTTCCTTATACGTTACATGAACCGTTGTTTCGGTTATCCCATACATATTAATTAACTGGATAAATGGATATTTCAGCTTCCATTCCTTCAATAACACGGGATTGAGGGCTTCTCCTCCAAAAATCACTTTTCTTAATTTCAGATCTGTTGCATGACCTGCCAGTTCTTCCTGAAGAAGATGATAGAAATACGTTGGCGTTTGATTCAATATCGTCACTTGCTCGTTTTTTAACAATTGTAGAAATTGTTCCGGACTTTTTGCCGTCATTTGAGGTACGATAACCAGTTTTCCGCCATAGAGCAATGCCCCGTACATTTCCCATACCGAAAAATCAAAACAAAAGGAATGGAATAATGTCCATGTATCTGATGCATTAAAATCAAACAAATTTTTACTATTGAATAACAATCGCACCACATTTTTATGTTCAATACATGTCCCTTTTGGTTTACCTGTCGTTCCTGAGGTATAAATTACATATGCCAGGCCTGTTGGTGCAGCAGTCATTCCCAAATTGGAATGATCTTCATGATAGGACTCAAGTAGATCCAGGCAAACGACCTCTCCTGCAAAAGAGATGCGTTCTTGCAAATGACTTTGCATTAATAATACATGTACACCCGAATCCTCAAGCATGTAGTTTATACGATCCTCCGGATATTCAGGATCAATCGGCACGTATGCGCCACCCGCTTTCAAAATCGCAAGGATTCCTACAACCATGTCTAACGAACGATCAGCGATGATCCCGATTAACTGATCATTTTGAATGCCTTTAGCCTTCAACGTTCTTGCCAATTGGTTGGCTTTCTCGTTCAGCCCTTGATAGGTCAAATGTTGATCCTCAAATACAACCGCAACGTGTTCAGGAGTTCTTGCCACTTGTTCCTCAAACAGTCCATGAATCGTCTTGTCCATTGGATATTCAGCCATAGAGTCATTAAACTGTTCCAAAATTTGCGTTTTCTCCTGTGTTGTGGTCACGTCGATTTCATGGATAGGGATATGAGGATTGTCAACCACCTGCTCCAGCATCCGAATCAAGTGACCTTGAATCCGCTCTACGTTTGCCCGATCATAGACGTTAGCATTGTAATAGAACATGCATTTCATGGATTGGCCTGGTTTAATAATCAGGTTAAAGTCATAGTTCGTTTGTTCATCTGCTTCTACATTCGTAATCCGAAGAGCTGTCTCCTCCTGATCCCCAAACTGTTCCATAATGCCCTGTACAGGATAATTTTCGAATATCAGGATATGATCAATCAAATGTTGCTTTTGCGATGTTTCCGCTTGAATCTCGTATAACGGATACGTGTCATGTGGATGCGAAGCGACAGCATGTTCCTGATTCCGCTTCATAATCGCTGCAAATGTCTCGCTACCTTGAGTCTGAATGCGTACAGGAATGGTATTGATGAATAAACCAATGATTCGCTCAACTCCAACAATCGCCGCAGGTCTGCCCGACACCACGCTTCCGAATACAACATCCTCACTGCCATTATATATCTGTAGCAACATTCCCCAGGCTGTTTGCATAAACGTATTCAGCGTCACCTGATTCTGACTGGCCACTTGTGCGATTTGTCCGGTTAATTCTTGACTTAATGTACAAATCATATGCTCTGAATGATATTCATCACTCTTCGTAATCGAATGTTCTTTTGGCAAAGTGGTCTGCTCATCATAACCTTGCAAATAGTCACGCCAGTATTTCAGGGACTCTTCATGATCTTGGTTGTCCAGCCATTCAATATAGTGTTTGTATGGAATCGTACTCTTTGCCTCCAGTTTTCGTTGTTCCTGAATAGCAAAGTATCCATCAAACAACTCCTGGATTACAAGAGACAGGCACCAGCCATCCATTAAAATATGATGATAATTCCAAATGAAACGATAGGTTTGGTCATGCGTTTGCAAGATCGAGATACGCATTAACACATCCTGAGACAGGTCGAAACCTTTTATTTTATCTGCTCTTGTATAGTCTGCCACGTATGCTTCACGATCTTCTTTATTCATCTCACGCAAATCTTCGTATGTTAGCCCATTCCGTTTATGACGGTATACCACTTGCAGAGGTCCATTATTCCATTTGCTATGAAAATTTGTTCTGAGAATCGAATTACGCTGCATCAACTGATCCAGACTCTTCGTAAATGCTTCCATGTCTAACGGACCATGAAGATCCAGCGTAGTTTGAAGGAAATACGCTTCCGATTTTGAATGAAGCAAATGATGAAAGAACATCCCATTTTGCATCGGTGACAAAGCATATATATCTTCGATTTCACCAATGTGTTCCGATTCTTGAACAAATCCTTCTAATTCTTCAATCGTAATTCCTTTTAACGTTAGATCACTTGGTGTACATTCCGGCTTCTCTTTTGTCACACAATGCATCACGATTTCTTGCAGATGATCTCTAAAATATGTTACCATTCGCTCCATCGTTTCTTTTTGATATTGTGTGCGACTATACCGAAGGGATAACGTCAATTTGCCTTCCACAATTAAGGCATTCATATCGATAAGAACATTTCTTCTGTGATTGTCGCTTGCTGTTGCTCCGCCTGGATAGGGAGAGATCTGCATCCCACTATTCTGAAGATCCTGATCAAATTGACCCAAATAGTTAAAGCTAATTTCAGGATTCAAGGTAAAGGGCGTTTCTTGCTGATGTGCACTTAAATATCGTAAAATACCATAACCAATCCCTTTTTTAGGGATTTGACGAATCATTTCTTTGTTTGTTTTGATGAAAAGAGACATATTTGAACTTGCTTCCATATCAAGTACAACCGGATACTGGCTCGTAAACCATCCGATCGTTCGTGTAATATCGAGATCCGGTAAAATTTGTTCTCTTCCATGTCCCTCCAGATTGACCAGCACTTTATCCATGCCCGTCCATTGGTGAATAGACATGCCTAGTGCATTGAGCAGCAAATCGTTAATTTCCGTTTTATAAGCACGATTCGCTTGTTTTAATAATTGTTCCGTTTCTGCCACTGACCATTCCATGGTGATCTCTTCACTGTCTTTTTCCAGTGCATGATCCGCTTCGAAATCTGTAGGTAACGGTTTATAGGTTGCTTGTTCAATTTCATTCCAATAGGCTAGCTCTTGCGTTATCGCATCACTGTTCGCATACAACTGGAGCTGTTCTGCCCATAATTGGAAGGAAGCCGTTTTTTGCGGTAGTTGAATGGATTCTCCCTCACTTAATTGTTCATATCCTCTCGATAGGTCTTCGATCAAAATTCGCCATGAAACCCCGTCGATGACGAGGTGATGAATAACGATGAGTAAATGATCTCCGTCTGCACATTGAAATACGCCCAGCTTCATCAAGGGTCCACGTTCCAACGTAAACGTGCTTTGCATTTCATTTGCCTTCTTCTCGATTTCTTGAGACGGATCTGCTAATGACTTGAAGTCCATCACTTCAAGTGTATATAAGGATTCCCTTGCCAACCCTTCATTCCACGCTTCATAACCCTGTTCTGTAAGGCGATATACTGTACGAAGTGCATCATGATGCTCACTCAATTTATCGAATACACGGCGAAGTGTAACTTCATGAAAACCTTCTTTCCGATACAACATCACGGACTGATTATAATGATGGGCGTCCACCTTATATTGCTCAAAAAACCAATGCTGGATTGGAGTCAGCATCACTTTTCCAGTGATGATTCCCTGTTCTGACAGGGTACTTATGGGTTGAACATAGGGAATCAAGCTTGCTATGGTTGGATTTTTAAACAGATGATCCATCTGCACCTGGTAACCTGCTTGATATAACCTCGAAGAGACTTGAATGGATTTAATCGAATCTCCTCCAAGCTCGAAGAAATTATCCAAAATCCCAATGTTCTCAACCCCAAGTACCTCTTCCCAGATCGATACAAGTTGTTGTTCCACCATCGTTCGGGGTGCTTCGTACTCCATGCCCTTCAACATATATTCTTGGGGAGCAGGCAAAGCTTTGCGATCGATTTTCCCGTTAGACGTGAGCGGCATCTGATCCAGCTGTACAAAATAGGACGGAATCATGTAGTTTGGCAGTTGCTGGGACAGCGCCTCCCGCAGTTCCCCAATCGTGATTGCATCCTCTCCTACCAGGTACGCACATAATTGTTTGGTTCCCGTTTCATCTTCTCTGGCTATGACGATGGCCTCTTTTATCTGGGTACTATTTAGAAGAGCCGTCTCCACTTCACCAAGTTCAATCCGGTGTCCACGAATTTTCTCTTGATGATCCACCCTTCCTATATACTCTATGTTCCCATCGGGCAGCCATCTTGCGAAGTCACCCGTCTTGTACATTTTCGCTCCCGAAACAAATGGATCATCCACGAATTTCTCCGCAGTCAGATCTGGACGGTTCAAGTAACCTCTGGATAGCCCTGCTCCCGCTACACATAACTCTCCCTGAACACCTATAGGCTGTAATTCATTCTGTTCTCCTAAAATGTAGACTCTATTGTTCGCAATAGGCTTCCCAATTGAGATATTTTGACCTGCCGACTTGATCGACAGAACTGTGGATACAACACTATTTTCAGTTGGACCGTATTCATTACACACTTCGATGCGTGGATTGATGCGCTGCAATTTGTGTATTAAGGCAGGAACAATCTTCTCTCCCGCAGCCACCACATTTTTCATGGATGCCCAATCTTCCGCGCTTACTTGTTCCAATAGCGTCATCAAGAAACTGGGTGGACTTTGGATGTGCGTGATTTGCTGTTTTTTGACCATCGTATTGATGGCTATAGCATCTTTACACTGTTGCTGGTTTAACAAATACACTGTCGAGCCAGATATCATCGGACCAAAGAAATGAGTAATAAATGAATCAAAAACGAAAGGATTCAGCATTAATACCCGATCATCTCCGGTAAAATGATAAAAATCCGATTTCCATTGCAGGGAATTCACAATGCTGGCATGTTCAATCTTTACGCCTTTGGGATGACCTGTTGTTCCAGACGTGTAGATCATATATGCCAAATCACTGGAGATCGCTCCATCGTCCAAATTTAAATGATCCTCATAGTGATTTATTTCAGAATCCAGAATGACACATGTCCCTGCAAAATGTTCAGGTTCCTGTATATGACTTTGATGCAGCAACCAAGCCACTTTTGAATCCTCAAGGATATAGTTAATACGGTCTGCCGGATATTCCGGATCGATTGGGACATATGCCCCGCCAGCTTTTAGAATACCGAATAAACCTATGATCATCTCAAGTGAGCGCTCTGCCATAATGCCAACGAACTGACCCGCCTGCACCCCCTTAGCTTGAAGCAATCGGGCCAATTGGTTGGATTTTTGATTTAACTCTCTGTACGTTAACTGTCTATTCTCAAATACAACTGCCGGATGGTCCGGTGTTCGCTCCACCTGTTCTTCAAATAATTGATGCATCGTCTTGTTCTGTGGATACTCAACCCTTGTATCGTTAAAGTCATATAACAGCTTGTTTCGATGAAACTCCGATAACATATCGACATGACTTAACTCCAGATCAGGTTGGTTCAGCACAATGGAAAACAATTGGTCAAGATGCTCTACAATTTGAACCATATAATCGCGATCATAACGATCATCATCATAAACTAATCTTAACTGAATGGAGTCGTTCTCCAGATCAAAGTGGAACATTGTCGCCGCTTTTACGTTATTTTCATCAAGGGCAGGATGAATTTCATTCAACGAAACCAAGGTATGAATTAGAGGTACATGGTTCGAATCATACTGAACATTTAAACGTTCAACCATTTTTCTGAAAGGGATTCGTTGATGCTGAATGGCTTCGGTTAAACTGGTCTTCACTTGATTAAATAAGGATTTGAATGACATCGCTTGATTGATATTATTTTTTAAGACAAGAACCTTATTCGAGAGCGATAGATCAGTGTTCTTTTCTTCCATCGTTGGTATACCAATAATCATCTTGGTTTCATTCGTGTATTTATATGACAGACACTGAACTCCCGTTAATAAGATCGTATATATCGCCATAGGAGCATTTCGCGACATGGACTTGATTTTATATGAAACATCGGCTGACAAAGACTTATATATATCATTCTGGTGCTGCGTATCGTCTGGGTGTTTGGAGGTTGTCTTGCAATAAGGCAAATGAACAAGGTGATCATCATCTTCAAATCGGCTTGCCCAATACGATTCCTGTTTCTTAAAAATAGACATACGGCACCCCGATCACTTTATATTTTTAGGTTAGCTTAGAAGAAATCTACTTCAATTAGATCAGCCAGCGTATCCCCATCTATTAATTCTTCAACCAATTGAATCTTCTTGATTTCAATATGAGGGTCGTTGGCAATGGTTGTTAATATGACCAATAGATTTTGTGACATCGCTTCAATCGTTGTTTTCTCAAATAAAATCGTACTGTATTCAAAGGCCACTTCTAACTTGTGTTGCAATTCGTTAACATACAACGTTAAATCGAATTTGGATACTCTCGTATTTGGAGCATAAGGCTTACAGGTTACTCCATCCATCTGAATCTCTGAAGCATCTGTATTCTGCAATACAAACATGGTGTCAAACAACGGATTCCGCCGAGTATCTTTGGTTACATTTACTTTCTCAATCAATTCTTCAAACGGATAATCCTGATTCTCATAAGCGTTCAACATATTTTCTTTCACTTCCAGCAGATACTCCGTGAATGTTTTATCCGCGGCAGGATAATTTCGAATAGCCAGTGTATTCACAAACATCCCCATAACCGGCTCCAGCTCAGCATGTGTCCTTCCTGCAATCGGCGTGCCTACAATGATATCTTCTTGACCGCTGTATTTAGATAATAGAATCGTATAGGCTGCTAATAGAATCATATATAACGTTGTTCCTGTCCGTACTTCCATGTTCCTTAAGCCTGGAAGGATGTCTTCCTGCAAAACAATGCCCAATACATCTCCCGTATAGCTTAGCGTTTCAGGTCTCTCATAGTCTGTTGGCAGATCCAATAGCGGGATACTCTCACCAAACACATTAAGCCAATACTTCTCCTGCTTTTTCATCCGCTCACTATGAAGTTGCATTTGCTGCCATTCAGCATAGTCCTTGTATTGAATTCGAAGAGGAGATAGCTCCTCTCCCTTATAGAACTGGCTAAGTTCAGTCATCAGAAGATGTACAGATAGTCCGTCTGCAATGATATGGTGGAGATCTACCAGCAATACATGACGCTCCTGCTGAAATTCAATAAGTCCCACCCTCATAAGAGGTGCTTGCCCGAGATCAAATGCGCGAACAAACTGTTCAATTCGATCTTCGATCTCTTCTTCCGTTGACTCGATCAATTCAATTCCAAAGTTAATTTTAGGGTATACGATCTGTTTCGGTTCTCCGTGTATGACTTTGAATCCAGTCCGAAGCGATTCATGACGATGAATCAATTGTTGGAATGCTTCTTCCAATCTGGTCCGATCAAGCGATCCTTCCAACATAAACATACCTGACATGTTGTACATGAGTTCCTTGCCAGCTTTGATGCTCATAATGTACATTCTCATTTGCGCCGAAGAAATAGGATAATATTCTTTTTCCTCCACTTGAGGAATGGACACTGATACTTCCTGTTCCATTTGTTCAATAGATTGAGCCATCTGTTCAATGGTCTGCCATTCAAAGACGTTTCTTACCGATATGTGGATATTCAGCTTTTGATTGATTTTGGCGGCCAGCTTAGTCGCACGTAAAGAGTTGCCTCCTACATCAAAAAAACTGTCTTTTACACTGATTTTTTTCACGGCAAGCACATCCTGCCAAATAGGCAGCAACTGTTTTTCCACCCCAGTTCGGGGTTCTATATATTCACTTCCCGTTTGTATGTTTTCTTCTGGACTCGGAAGCGATTTGCGATCGATTTTCCCGTTCGATGTCAGAGGCATGTGATCCAATTGTATAAAGTAGGCTGGTACCATGTAATTCGGCAACACCTTAGAGAGGCTTTGTTTTAACTCTCCCACCGTCAGCGTGGAATCCGCTGTAAAGTATGCACATAATGATTTGTCCCCGTGATCATCCTCATGTGCAACGACGATAACTTCTTTCACACACTCTAGATCTAACAGTGCTGCTTCTACTTCTCCTACTTCGATCCGATATCCGCGAATTTTAATTTGGTGATCCATTCTTCCCAGATACTCGATATGGCCATCGGGAAGCCATCTCACCAAATCTCCCGTTTTGTACATTGTCGCTCCCTGGACAAACGGATCACGTACAAATTTTTCTGCTGTCAGCTCAGGTAAATTCAAGTATCCTCTACCAACCCCATCACCAGAGATACATAATTCCCCTACGACGCCTACAGGCTGAACTTTGCCATGTTTGTTCAATACATACAGGCGATTATTTCCTAATGTTCGACCAATCGGTAGGTGAGCTCGTTGATTCGCTGTATCCAGGTGTTCTGGAAGTACACGGTATGTCGCAACATCCACACAACATTCTGTTGGACCGTACACATTAATTATGGTTGGAGGCGTTATATGATTCAGAGCAAATAATGATGTGATTTCATTTACACTTTGCTGAGAGAGAGCTTCACCGCCAATGAGCATATATTTTAGCGATATGCCTTGAACGTTTTTTGCCTTCAATAGTAATTTCAGGTGTGCAGGCGTACCGTCCGTCAAATCAATTTGGTGGTGCTGATAATAATTCATTAAATCTTGTCCATCCAGTACCGTGTCCTTGTCTACAATAAACAAGGCATGTCCTGACAGCAGTGCGCCAAATATCTGCTTCACAGATGCATCGAAATAGTAAGGCGCAAGTAAAGCGACATGCAAACCGCTATGCTGATCATCTATAACTTGACTGTACAACGCTTTAACCAAGTGATGAACCTGACGATGTTCGATCATCACACCTTTTGGCATGCCTGTTGTGCCTGAAGTATAGATCACATAAGCCAACTGCTCGGAATTCCCTGCGGGTTCCAGATTCGACAGATTAGCTGCGTAGGTTTCTTTATCGTTCAAATCCATGATTTGGCCATTGAATGATACCAACTGCTTGAGATGGGTTTGCGTGACTAATAGTGTTGCCCCCGAATCATGCAGGATGTACCGGATACGCTCTTCAGGAGAATCCGGATCAATCGGTACATACGCCCCACCTGCTTTTAGAATGCCAAAGATGCCAACGATCATATCAATCGAACGATCTGTCAGAATACCTACAAATTGATCCTGCTGCACTCCCTCAGCTCTAAGCGTAAATGCCAACTGATTCGCCCGTTCATTCAATTGACGATACGTCCATCGCTCATTTCCAAAACTAACAGCCAATTGATCAGGTGTCCGTTCCACCTGTGCTTCGAATAACTCCTGTATGGTCTGATCCCGGGAATATTCTATGTTGGTATCATTAAAGTCATATAAAAGAACGTTCTGCTCAGGTTCAGACAGCATTTGAATATCGGACAAGGCAATATCAGGTTCGATCACAATGTCTCTGAGGATGTTGAACAGATGTGTTTTCATTCTGTCGATGGTATCCCGTTCAAACAGCTCCGTCTTGTAATTAAAGTGCATTTCCAGACACTCGTTATCATCCTCAACGATGAACATCAGATCATACAACGATACACCGACATTTAATTCTCTAACTTTAAAGCTGCAATCCTGTTCTTGCCGTTGATTCAACGCGGTATTTAAGAAGATATACATCGTATTAAAAAGTGCTGTCCCAGTGGTATCCCGATGTGTGTTTAATTTCTCTACAAGATTGTCAAAAAGATAGTCCTGGTTATCCAATGCATCCAGGGATTGTTTTTTAATTTCTTCGAGATAGGATCGAAACGACTTATTCCCCACCGGCTGTGAGCGAATCGCTACCGTCTGGATAAAGACACCTATCATATTCTCGACATCCGGATGGTTTCTTCCTGATGTTGGCGTGCCTACAATCATATCTTCTTGTGCTGTGTATTGATGAAGCAGCACATTATACGCTGCCAATAACACCATAAACATCGTAGTTCCCGTTTGTTTCGCAAGCTTTTCCAGCGACTGCTTCAAATGCTGATCCAACACAAATGACAATCTTGAACCTGCCGAAGTCAAATGAGGTGTCCGAACAAAATCAGTAGGCAGATTAAGGTTCGGGAGTTCTCCTTTGAATTGATCCAGCCAATATTTTTCTTGCTGCTTATACGACTCCCCCGCCAGAAATTCTTTCTCCCAAGCTGCAAAGTCTTTGTATTCAACCTCAATGTCCGACATGCTTCTTCCGTCATACGCATCAATCAATTCATTCGCAAGAATACCAACGGAATATCCGTCCGATATAATATGATGCATCTCAATGAGGATCTCTGCATGATCATCGTCTATACGAATGAATTCGGCACGTATTAACGGCGCTTTGGAGCAATCAAATGGTTTGGCAAACGTCTTAACATGTTGTTCGAATGAAGCAGAGCTTTCCTGAGATCGTTTCACTTCAAAATCAATCGTTGGAGCAATACGCTGGTAAAGCTCTCCATCCATCAGATGGAAACTGGTGCGAAAAGCTTCGTGACGGTGCACGATTTGTTCCAATGACGAAATCAATTTAGCTTCATCGATATTTCCTGTGACCGTAATATGGCCGCACATGTTCTGAAACACACTATTCGGCTCAAATTGATCCAAAAAGTAGATCCGCTGTTGTGCAGATGATGTCTCATAGAATTCCTTGACGTCCAATGCCTTAATCGGAATGAATGTTTCCTCGTTCTCGCCTGTAATCAGACTGGCAAGCTGCTTCAGACGTTGGTTTTGGAAGAATTGAACGATTGAAATTTTGTGTTGAAACTGCTCATGTACCTTGGATAGCATTACTGTCGCCTTGAGCGAGTTACCTCCGAGATCAAAAAAGTGATCATGTCTCCCCACTTGATCGAGGGATAATACGTCCTCCCAGATCAAAGCCAGCTTTTTCTCCACGTCATTGACTGGAGACTCGAATATGGCTGCATGATTAACGTGAGGAAGACGCTCCGTAACAAACCGATTATATATTTCCTGTAATTGGTCCTGTTGCTCGGATGAGAACAACGTCAAAGACGAAATTTCAGCCTCTGGATGACTCACCATTTTTTGCAGCAAACCCTTAAATCCTTCAGACCACAGTTTCATCATCTCAGGTCCAATAAGATCGGTATTGTAATCAAAATCAAGGTACAATTCATGGCTAACATCCGTAATATTAAGAAACAAATCGTAAGAAATATGTTTGATCGGATACGACATGAATTCAGTCTTGATATTTTCAAATTGAAGATGATGAATCGTTCTGTCCATATTAAATAAAATCCGGGTATCCGGTGCAGTCATATGAGCAAGCTGTTCGGATACGAGGGTCAATGGAACATGCTGATGCTTCATGACTAGAGCCAGCGTTTCCTTGAGCTCAAGGACATGGTCTACAACGGATTGCTTCGTTAACAAGGCATGATGAACAGGTACAATGTTGACACAGTTGCCAATCAGTGCATTTTTTTGCATATGAGACTGACCCGCTGTAGGCACGCCGATGACAAGGTGAGACTGCCCTGTTAGTTGATGTAAATATAAATGAAACGCTGCAAACATTGTTACAAACAAACTGCTCTTATTATTGATGCTTAACGTTCGCAATGACTCTGTTAATTGATGATCTAGCTTAATAGAATATCTTTCACCGTCATATCCCTTGGGCACATCATCGGACGGTGCCGTTGGAAGTGTAACGTTGGGATAGGATAAGGAAAATTGTTCTTTCCAGAACTGAATCCCTTCGGTAAATGAGCCTTTTTCATGTTCAAGTCGTTGCCATCTTAAATACTCACGGAATGGAGTGGCTTCAGGTAATTGAACCGAAACTCCTCGGACCAGAGCAGAATAGGTATGTTCCAACTCTTGAATGAATACAGCAATCGACCAGCCATCTACAACAATATGATGAAATGTCAGCACCATAAGGTATTGATCAGTTGCCTTTTTAAGCAAGGTGATTCTAAATAGAGGCTCCCCAGACTGTAAATCGAAGGCTTCATTTGCATCGGCAGATAACCAATTGGAAATTTCCCGTTCTTGATCCTCACCCGCATATGCTGAGAAATCCAACCATGTACATTGAAGTTCCATTTCGGATATGATTTGTTGTGTTTCACGATCGGCATGAATGACTGTTCTCAGAGCTTCATGACGCTGTGCGATCTGATTCACGGCCTGATCCAGTGTGGAAGGCTTTATTCCACCTGTCATTTTTAAAATAACACTCTGATTTAATGCAGCATTCGCATCTTCCCCATGTAATGAAGTTAACAATAATTGTTTTTGCTCTAAAGAGAGCGGATATTCCGAAACAGGCGATTCACCAGGGATAAACCCCCACTCGCGTAGTTCATGGATCGTCTCTTTCACAATTCTGATTATCATATCCATGTCACCCATGGAATGCACAGTTGATATAAAACAGTTACGACCTTCCCAAATATATAAACCTTTATAAATTAAATGGTAGAAGAATAATTCCATATCTCCAAATGATATAAATCGAAATAAAGATCCATAGTTCACCATTTGCATCGGTACATTCGCTGTTTTGAAAAACGTATTTAATTCATTAACAAGATAATCTGTTTTTTCATTTAATTCCTTATATAAGGTTTCTGCTTCAGATTGAAGATACTGTAGTACCGTTAACATCACTCTCATCGTAAGAGGGTGTGTACAGAAGGTTCCACCGACAAACGTTTTCTTATCTGCGTCGGAAGGGTAAGAATCATCACCAAAGTTCCAGGTTCCACCATCTACCGGATTCATAAATTCAGCTTTACCCGCGACTATGCCAATAGGCAGCCCGCCACCGACCACTTTCCCATACGTAACCAAATCTGCTTGAACCCCAAACCAATCCTGTGCTCCACCCAGACCAATTCTAAATCCAGTGATAACTTCATCGAAAATAAGTGCAATGCCAAACTGTTTCGTGATCTCTCTAAGTTCCCGTAAGAATTGTGTTGGCTGCATATCAGGTCTTCGACTTTGCACCGGCTCTACAAGTACAGCAGCCAATTCATCACCCAGGTTCTGAATCATATCCAGGGATTGCGGATGGTTATAATTAAGAATAATCAAATCATCTATAGCGCTATTTACAATACCAGGAGCCATAGGCAGCGCAGACGATAAAGCATCCCCAGGATTCGCTACACCCAACACGCCATCATGTGTACCGTGGTAAGATCCTGAAAATAATACAACTTTGGAACGCCCCGTTGCTGCCCTCGCTAAACGAAGTGCAACCATGACAGCTTCTGTTCCTGAATTATAAAATGCGACACGCTCTACACCCGTTAGCTCGCAAATTTTAGCTGCGACATCTCCTGCCAAGTCTGACATAGGGCCCAATGGAGGCAATTGTTCCTGGAGGCTGTCTGCTATTACATTTTGAATAAATGCTGGATTATGACCAAATAGATTTACTCCAAATCCCATCGTCAGATCCAAATACTCATTCCCATCCAGATCCCATAACTTAGATCCCTCTGCACGCGTTGAAATGATGGGATACACCATTTCCTTCCAATACGAGCGAAATCCGGATACATTGCGATTATTCGCATGAACCAAACGTGTTTGGCCTGTTTTTAATTTGGAGCCTTTGGTTCTTGCGGTATACTTGGCTATAAATTGTTCAACATACTGGTTCTGAAGCGGTGATAATCCGCTCTCTTCATGAATTTTCAACGATTGATAGGGTATAAAAGGTTTGGCTTCCTTCGATTCCGAATCCGGTTGGATCTTTTTGGGTTCATTGGTTTTATTGATTTCATTCATTACCGGTGAAGCTTGAACTTTTTGGGTTTCATGATGTTTCATTTCCAAAAGAGGCGATTGATCAGCATTCATTTGCTCGCCTAACAGCACATTCAAACTTTTTAATTGGGACTCCATAAGCTGAATGGCAGACATCACAATTTGTTCCGACACATTCCCTGATGATTTTGCCGTGTTTATATTGTTCACAGATGCCAGATTTTGTTGTTCAGTACGCTCCTGATCGGTTTCATTTTTTATGTTCTCAGATACATCATGTTGTTTTATATTCTCTGACACATACTTAACTAAGGAATTAATATTTGTAAGGGTTTCAAAAAACATTTCCATCGGGATATTCAAACGGAACAGCTCTGAGATTTCCTTCTGAATTTGCACAAGAATAATGGAATCCAATCCCATTTGGAGAAAATGAGCTTGATGATCCAGCTCTTCCAACTTCAAACCAGATGCACGACTGATGCTTGTTTTAATCTTTAATTCAATATCGTTTGTATTCATCTCCATTTGAACCTCATTCCTCTCTGACCTATGTCCCGCTGGTATCGTATGTTTGACTTCAATCCAACAGCGCTTCTGCTCAAATGGATATAGAGGTAATGGAATTTTCCGAATGACTTCATGATTATAAAACCTTTCCCAATCAATCACTGCCCCCAGTGTAAATAACTGACCGAGTTCATTTAAAGATTCTGCCTTTCCCTGAACATAGAGATGATCGCTAACAAGCGTTTTGTCTTTTTTGGCATAACCAAAATAAACATTTGGCAGTTTACCCTCTCCGCTTGCAATTCGTTTCAATTTTTCATGTAATTCTTGTGTACTCGTGACTACGATGGCAAGCCGATAATCCAGATTAGCCCTTCCCGTACTGGCTGTATAACAGATTTGTTGAATGGAAACATCCGTGTGATCGGTTAGATATTCATGATACGTTCTAACCAATTCATCCAGCGCCCGTTCCGTGGCAGCAGACAGAACAAATAGATGAGGCTCTTGGGACATTCTTTTATCTACGGTTGGGGAAGGAACATATTCTTCGAGAACCACATGTGCATTGGTACCACTGAAACCAAAAGAACTAACCCCGCATCGTAATGGACCCTCTTTTTCACCAAAAGCCATTAATTCCTGATTCACATAAAAAGGTGAAGCTTCAAACTTAAGCAGGGGATTAGGCTTGTCAAAGTGAACCAATGGTGGAATCTTTCTATGTTGAGACATAAGAATAGATTTAATTAATCCAGCGATCCCCGCCGCTTCAAAACCATGTCCAATATTAGCTTTGGCAGATCCGATTGCACAAAATTGTTTCCGATCCGTATATTTCTCAAAAGCTTTACGCAAAGCATTGAACTCAACCGGATCACCTAATTTTGTCCCTGTTCCATGTGCTTCAATGAAGTTAAGCGTATCAGGAGAAATGCCGGCTTCTTTCCATGCCTGTTCGATCACATTGGTCTGTGACTCCGGGTTAGGTGCTGTGATTCCTACCGTCTTGCCATCCTGATTAATCGCACTTCCCTTAATCACACCATAGATATGATCCCCATCCTTAATCGCTTGCTGCATTGGCTTCAACATGACCGACCCAACACCTTCGCCAAATCCCGTGCCGTTGGCATCTTCGCTAAACGTTCTCGTCAATGCATCTGGAGATTCCATATCCAGTCCGATACTTATTGGTATTAATGCCGTTCGAATGCCGCCTGCGATTGCCATTTCACAGTCTCCAGCGAGCAATCCTTTACATGCCATGTGAACAGCAACAAGTGAGGAGGAACAAGCGGTATCAATTGTTAAGGCCGGGCCTTTTAAATTCAAGAAATATGCAATTCTGCTCGCCAGTACAGATGGTAAATTTCCAATGATATAATTTTTGAGTTCTGCGGGGTAACTCGCTGTCACGAGCCGTTCGTAATCATACCCAACTTTGGAATACCCCACGTACACGCCCACATTTCTTCCATTGATTCCTTCCCCTGCATACCCAGCGTCTTCAATCGTATGCCATGCCGTTTGCAAGAACATCCTTTGATTCGGGTCCATAAATTGTGCAGTTTTTGGGGTTATGCCAAAGAAAGAATAGTCGAATTGATCAATCTGATCCAAGTAACCACCCTTGATCCATTGAACTTCGCTCATTTCACTTCGCATGGATTGTATATAATCCGCTGCGTCTTTTATCCGACTTTCCGGGTAGTCCCGAATGTTATGCGTTCCATTTTCCAAAACACGCCAAAAATCGCTTGCATTTGATGCACCAGGGAGATTCAAAGACATACCGATAATAGCAATATCTTTGGATGGCGTATGATCCTCTTGAGTTTTGTTGACTTGCATGGTCTCGCTGTAGCCTCTAGCCAGATATGCTGCCAATTCAGTTATCGAGGGATAGGTAAAGAGGTCCGTAACAGCAAGCTCTTCTCCGTATTTTTGTTCTATACGTTCAGCGATTTGGGCCAGCTGTAATGAAGTTGCACCCATATCAAAATAGCTATCCTCAAGTTCAACCTTTTTCCCAACCAGCACTTCAGAAAATAGTGAAGTTAATTCACGTTCTATGACTCGAATCGAAACAGCAGCCTTTTCTTTTGCCTTGTCATTGTCATTCTTGATCCAGTCATGGATGAATGCAGATTCTGTTGAGAATTTGCCTGCTTCATACTGCTTGGCTAACTGATACCGCTGGATTTTCCCACTTGTTGTTTTGGGTAATTTTTTGATGGGCAGTACCTCTTTGACACTCCATCCCCCATGTTTATATAGATGTCTTTTGATTTCTTTAACAAGCGTCAAGAAGTGTTCGATCTTTTTTTTGTACACGACAAACACAATAATTTCTTCACTTTGACTATTCGAATCATACACACCACAAGCAGCAACTCTTCCGAGTTCAATATCATCTAATTGTATGGCGACACGTTCAATGTCATGGGGATATACATTTTTACCATTGATAAAGATAATGTCTTTTTCCCGCCCTGTTACAACCAGTTTTCCGTTCATGATAAAACCCAGATCTCCTGTATTCACCCATCCGTCGTGCGTTAATAACTTCTCCGTTGCTAGTGAATTATTATAATAACCTTGGGTGACGTTATCCCCCTTGATTTGAATTTTTCCAATAACCAAATCGGGAACACTGTTCATTTCCTCATCGCAAATTCTAACATGGCAATAATCAATTGCTTCGCCAACGGCAACAAATGATGCCACATGTTCAGCATGTTTCTCGACTTCGATGACACGCTCCCCTAAGTTCAGATGATCCCGGTGAACGTACACCGCAGTAAATTCTTCTTCTACCTTGGGAAAGGAGACGGCAACAGAGGCCTCTGCTAATCCATATACGGTAAACATGGCTGTTTTCTTTAATTGATATGCTGACAATACATTTAGGAATTCATCACACACTTCGGGTAATATAGGTTCCGCCCCATTATAAATGACTCTGACAGATGACAGATCCCATCCCTCCGCTTTGTCTTCGCGAAAGAAATTCAGGAAGTATTTATAACCAAAGTTAGGAGAAGACAGTATGGTTGCTTTGTGTTCATTTACTTTTTTCATCCATAGAATCGGTTTGCGAATAAATAATTCCGTTGGGAGCAAGTACTGATGAATTCCTGCCACGAGGGGTACGAGATGAAATCCAATCAAACCCATATCATGGGTAAGGGGCATCCAGGAGAGAAAACTATCGTTTGAACTAATTTGTGTGCCATTAATAGCAGCACAAGTATTATAAATCAGGTTTCGATGGGTGAGCATAACGCCTTTGGGATCACCGGTTGATCCAGAAGAAAATTGAATAAATGCCAAGTCATCAGACTGAGGTTCAACTATATTATTAATAGATTCATAATGATATATGGTATCTTGGATCAGATCCGTTCTGACTTCTAATTGATGATGGAAATCAAGCATGTCATGTTCCAAAACAAATCTCTTCATTTTATCCAGCACCTTCTCAGATGCAATCATGAAAGGGTTATTTAGCAAATTCCAAATACGGCATACTTTCAAGTTTTGTTCTTCATCTTCACCAATACTTACAGGGATAGGGATCATTCCACCGAGTATACAAGCCCAGAATGCGACTAAAAACCGTTTGTTTTCTTGAATCTGAAAAATAATCTCTTGTTTAGGTTTAATTCCGATGGCTTGTAGATAACCTAAATACCCTTGTGCCTCAGTAAATAATTGATGATAAGATATAAAAGTTTCACGTTTGTCCGCATCGATAAAACGAATACCGCGGTCGGTTATTTTACCTCTGTCGCGGATAATATCCACTAGTGTTTGAAACTGATTAGTATACATATCTCTCCTCCAAATGAATCATCTCTAACATGCTTATCTAATTATTTACACATATTTCAAGCAAAATTTTACCATAGAAATATATGTAAAATCAATCAGTTTATTGTTACTATATGGTAAAAAATAGAGATTGATTTGTGGGTTATTGACATATTTATTACCAAATATCTGAAGCTTCAACAAGTTCAGATGCATTAAAGGACAAAAAGACTACCTTATAAAAAGGCAGTCTGTTGCTGTAATATAGATCTTGCAAAAGCACAGATCGAGTACTAGATTGCATCAATCAACGCGGTTCCATCCAATGGAATATTTTTTGCTATAATAATGGAATGACATACCTGTAGAGCATCATTTATCTCTTCTTCACTAAGTTCATATTCATTGTTGTTTACTTGTTCCTTTGCCCGTTGTAATTGGTGAAATAATGGCTCAACCGTTTGGGTGTATGATATCGAATCTGGGTTATAATTCCTTGAAATGAGTGCGGTTACTATTAGTTCTGATAACAACTTTTTACGAATCGTTAACCGCTTATTTTTCCTTTCTTGTGTATTTGTAAGCATTAGTAAATCAGAAGGCTGACTTAGCGAGTACGGTACAATACGCTTCGTTATTTTACTCATAAGACTAACTAACACATGTTTAGAACCCAACTCTATAACTTCAGTAACCCCATTTGCAACCAGATAGAGCATAGACTCTGACCATCTTACAGGCATCGTCATCTGCATGGTTAAATAATCCACGACAGATCGATCAGACTCATAGGGTGCTGCTGTAACGTTGGAAATAACCGGGTATTTTGCATGGGCATATTGATATTGATCCAATTCAACTTTGAATTGTTCTGCTGCGGTTTGCATCATGGGAGAATGATAGGGACCACTTACATTGATATACGAATGTTTCGTTCTCAGGGCTTCTGTCCTTTTAATAATTTCTTGTATAGAGTGCCGATGTCCCGAAATGACAAACTGCTGGTTAGCGTTCACACAAGCCACACAAGCAGGGCGCTCGATCGTGGAAACTTGTTCACATATGTTTTGAAGTGTATCTAAATGAATACCTGAAATGGCGGCCATGGTACCTTTCTGATCCGGGTCTGCATTGTGCATAATGATACCCCGTTGTCTTACCAGTTTAATGGCGTCATGAAATGAGAGAACACCTGCGCAGACCAGAGCCGAATATTCTCCCAAACTATGCCCAGCCAAATAAGCGGGTTCCATCCCTATTTCTTGCATATACACCTGATATGCTATGACACTAACAGTCAAAAGTGCAGGCTGAGCATTCATCGTCATTGTCAAATCATCCATGCTACCTTCAAAACATAACTTTCTCAAATCGAAAGAAATGGCGTCACTGGCTTCTTCAAATAACTTCTTAGCCACATCGAAGTTATTCCAAAAGTCTCTACCCATCCCAACCATCTGAGAACCTTGCCCAGGAAACAACAGAGCTACATTACTCATCCAGCATCCTCCATGTATCAACTTTATATTTCATGCACTTCGACAAACAAAAACCAATAAATTCCTTGTTTTCAAAATTTATATTAAACTTTCATTAGGAGTTATGCAATAACAAAGTCAAAAGGAGGGGCATCTATTTCTATGAACGGAAAAAAATTCGTCATTCTTTTTGGGCTCCTTAATGCAAATAGACACCCCCATTGAGGAGATGCCTGTTCCATTCTGATCTGATCATTCAAGACTCACGATTCCCCTTACCTGGAATCCTAACTTGGCATACAGAATTTTCTTTGTTCATGGTGATCAGCTGCTCCATTAAGTCTGATGCCGTTATAACTTCTTTCATCCAAATCCCCTCACCTTTCTACGGATTTACACCTACTGCGAACGGACGTGCCCCCACCGGAATAGTAGCAATCACCGTATTTGTTTCGCCATCGATCACAGAAATGGTATTGTCATCTTGATTGCTTATATAAACTCGATTAGTTAACGGATTGGCGCCCGCTCCGTTTGGATTATTCCCGACCGGAACAGTAGTAATCACGGTATTTGTTAATCCACTAATTACTGAAACATTATCCGTGTCTCGATTGGGTACGTAAATGGCGTTTGTGGAGGTATTAACCGCTACTTCAGCTGGCGTAACGCCGACCGGAATGGTATCAATGACGGTATTCGTCAATCCATCAATAACGGAAACCGTATTACTGGTTAAATTCGATACATAAATACGGTTGGTGGCTAGATTGACACCTACACGGAATGGATTGACCTGAACGGGGATTGTAGCAATCACCGTATTCGTTTCTCCATCGACCACAGACACCGTATCAGAATTAAAATTAGCTGCATAGATGCGATTGGTTAAGGAATTGACACCTACTCCAGTTAAAAAATTGAGCCCCGGAATAGTGATCGCATCAATCACCGTGTTAGTTAATCCATCAATGACGGTTATATCTTCAGTTGTGTCCAATGAATTAAAATTTGCCGTATAAATAGCATTGGTCGCTATATCGACCCCTACGTCACTTGGCTCGCTCCCAACCGGAACAGAAGCAATCACTGCGTTGGTTATACTATTAATGACGGAAATGGTATTACTGCTTCTGTTTGCAACATAAATACGACTCGTTAATGGATTGACATCAATCCCTGCAGGATTCGTCCCCACAGGAATGGTAGCAATCACCGTATTCGTAGCGCCATTAATGACGGAAACATCGTTACTATTAAAATTGGCTACATATATGCGGTTGACTGACGTATTATCCCCCTCTATTTCAAGTTCGGAAGAAACTAATCGATGTGCAGCAACAAGCTGGCCGGTTTCATTTTTGCCCCACACGGAAATCTCTGTCTGCTCTATAGCTACACCTTCAACTGTAAAGACAAATTCAAATGCATCAAGATTGGCAAAATAAGTTCTTGTCACTACCTGATCCGGATCAATTGAAATCTGCTCGCTGACATATAAAGTCCTCGTAGAGGTCAGATTATACCCTTGTATCAAAACAACGGATCCATCCAGAGAATTCCTGTTATCAATTTTAACGGTAACTTGTTGTGTTGGCCGTACATCACTGACGGCATTATTCTCGATAGGTCCGGTTGATAGAATGGCCATTTCGATTCTCTCCTTCACTTAGATGTTATGGTTTGATTAGAATCCTTTTGTAAAAATATAAATTGATCTGTTTAAACCAAAAAAAGACCCTGCAATAATATATGCAGGGTCTAAAATAAGGTTTGGGACAAAGGGTGTACATATTAACCGTTTTGATCTCTCTCACCTTGTCTTCTTTATCAAGTGATCAATCCATACTTCACAAAACTATGATACAATCCATCTTCCTCGACTGTTCCAGTAATATCATCTGCAATGGCTTTCAGACCTGGCTTTGCATTACCCATGGCAATTCCGATGTTACAAAATTCCAACATCTCAGCATCATTCATGCCATCACCGATGGCAAATGTATCTTCTTGGGACATGCCCAGATGCTTCAGCAGATCGGCGATCGCAATGGCTTTATGAATGCCAGGGATCATCAGTTCACCACTCCCTTCACCAAAGATTGGCACAGTGCACTGAATGACTTCGAATTTCCCTTCAAACTCTTGCTTGATCCGCTCAAACGGGATGGCTGAGCTCTCCAAGAAACATACTTTGTTCACATCATCCTTGTACAGGTCGGCCTCACCATACGTTAATCCGGCAATAAACGGGTGCGGCTTTAGCTCCTTCTTCTCTCTGGCTACAGGGTCATTCTCCACATCACCATAGATACGGCGTTCCAGGTGAGGTTGAAGATTGCTACTCGCATACAATGCCGAATTGGATTCAAGGTAAAAGTCAATGCCGTTTTCATTGAAAAAATCGACCATATGTCGAACATCTTCCGCTGTTACCCTTTTGTGATATAACACGTCCTTGCCAAACTCCACATAACCCCCACCTGCACCAATCAGACCATCGAATCCGACATCCCAGATGGAATCATAAATTTCTGCTTTGGATCGGCCTGTACATAAATAGAGCAGATGTCCGTTCTCTCTGGCCTGTTTACAAGCCTTCTGTGCTGACAACGGAATACTTCCGTCATCGTCGACCAATGTGCCATCAATATCAATAAAAACAATTTTTCGCTTCATTTCTTGCATCTTCTTATGCCCCCATCATGTATCTCGTATATGTCTATGTTGTTGTATACAAGAGTTATAGTATCATCAATCAATTTTTCCAAAATGTGGTCAGAATTTCGATTCTGTTACAATGGTTACTTACATGCCAACTTGTCCATATGTACGGTTTGCCAATCATCATCCTGCTCAGCAATAACCGTAAACCCTTGGCGTTTCCAGAAATCTACGGCTCCTGCCAAGAAGCGATGTGTATGCAAATACAGCGTCGTATAGTGCATATCCTTTACCACGCTCTCCAGTTCGTTCATCAACATCGAGCCAATGCCAAACCTACGATACGCGGGATCTACATAACATTTTACTATTTCGGCAGCCGATCGAGCTGCATATCGACCTTCCACAGCTTCGATACGTCCATCATAAGGTAATATTCCAATAGAACCGACGATGCCCGCATCCTCCATCATTGCAACAAGAAAGATCGAACCATCGGAGTGCAGATAATGTTCTCTGAACTGCTCGAAGTCCACAGGCAATTTCGTATGATCCATCATCGGAAACACTTCTCTGCGTACACGCATGGCAAAATCAATGGCGTCATGAATCTGGTGTACCTGAACTGGTGTGACTGTCGGTATACTCTGAAGTTGTGTCAATAAAACCACATTCCTTATCCTCTGTATTTAGGAGTTACCTCTCGGCCCTGCCTTAAATCTTGTTCATGCCAAAGCGGCTCTCTTCATATCATCTTACCGAATTTATCCCTTCCTATCAATCTATCTACACTACTATCCAAATTGCAAGAGTGCCCGCGCAGTCTGATAGAGTTCGCATACGATAAGGCGTGTCACAAATCATATTGGAGGGATAAACGCTCATGTGGTTATGGTTAGGTATTTTTGTTTTCATTTTGCTAGTAATCGGGTTCATGTATCGTTATCTGGACCAACTTGCCGAGAGCAAGTTTCATCCGCACGCTCCCAAGCAGCTCTTCGTCAAATTCAAGGAAGGTACAACCGAGGATGAGATGCATACCCTTCACAAAAAAGGGAGATGTAAGGTCGCTGAGACCTATGAAGATTTAGGATGGTACCGTGTGGAATCCCGCAAAAAAATGCACCGGATGCTGAAACATTACAAAGATCATGAGCTTATTGAACATGCAGAGCCGAATTACCTCGTTGAGGCTTCCTTCACTCCTAATGACCCTTTCTTTCCTTATCAGTATAACCTGTCCAAAATCAATGCACCCGCTGCATGGGATATTACGCAGAGTAACAGCTCTGTCAAAATCGCCATTATCGATACCGGTGTACAGCTGAATCATCCAGAATTGGCCTCCAAGCTCCTCCCCGGTTATGATTATGTTGATTATGATAACATTCCTGAGGACGGGAACGGCCACGGCACCCATGTAGCTGGGATCGCTGCCTCCGTTACCAACAATGGTGTGGGCATCGCAGGCGCTGCTCCACTCGCATCCATCGTTCCGCTCCGGGTACTGGATAACAAGGGGCAAGGAACGATAGGTAATGTCGGTAATGGGCTTGTCTTTGCTGCCAACAACGGTGTAAAGGTTGTTAACCTGAGCCTTGGTGGGCCGATGGGAAATGCTTTCCTTCAAGCTGCCGTACAGTATGCTTGGGATCGAGGAGCTGTGATTATTGCCGCAGCCGGTAACGATAACACTTCATTCCCAATCGTACCCGCATCGTATCCCAATGTGATTGCTGTCGCTTCAACCAACCCTTCCGATCTCAAATCCAATTTCTCCAACTATGGTTCCTGGGTGGATATGGCTGCACCGGGTGATACCATTCTATCCACATACCTGGGTGGTTCCTATGCCTACCTTAGCGGGACATCCATGGCTACCCCTCATGTGGCTGGAGTGGCTGCACTTCTCGCTGCACAAGGGAAAACAAATGCTCAGATTCGGGACGCGCTGTGTTTCGCTTCTGATCCGGTATCAGGCTCCGGGATCTACTGGACATATGGTCGACTGAATGCTTATCAGAGCTTGCAGGTGCCATAATACACCACCTACTATCGCTCATGATTGCACACAGGCATATCCTTTCCATTTTTCACAAATAAAAAACGAAGGGACATCTGTAAGTAAGATGCTCCTTCGTTCGGTTAAAAAGTATTCGATGTTACACTTTTGCTGCCCAAAGCTCTATTTCAATTTTAATCTCTGGTAGACCTAACGCCGTAATATATCCAATCGTCATTGCAGGATAATCCGTACTAAATAATTGTCCCCACTCGGCATATAAGAAATCCCAATCGATTTCCTCGGTTGCCCATACGTTCACTTTGATAATATGTTCAGCATCTAAGCGCTCAGATTCGAGCACTGTTTTAATATTATTAAATGTATTAGTGACTTGCTCATTCAGACTCTCTGGAAAGAGTCCATTCTGATCTGCTCCAATTTGACCCGAAGTCACAAATAACTCTGCATTCCTCGGGATTCTTGTAATATGCGTGTACTGACCTACAGGAGCTGGCATATTTTCTGGATTTTTTCTAGTAATTTTGTCAATATTCATTTGGATTACCTCATCATTCTTAAGATTTTTCTGCGTTATTTCCTAGTTTTCTTCCGATTTTGGGCAGACTTCACCCTTGGAATAGATTCTAGAAAAAGACAGCAGTGGAGTATCCATATCCCGAAGATATAAACGCAAGTGATTTTTTCTTCATGAGTGGATGCTCCTCCCTTCTTAAGTGACAAGATTCTCTTCATTTCTTTATTATATCTGAAAGCCACATCATGGGTCAAATTCATCCCCTCATAAACAAAGAGCAATCCCATAATAACGAGACTGCTCTTTGTTTATTCTATAGCGTCGGACATCTTGTATCAGAAATATTGTGCGCCATTACTCGCAATGACATCTTTGTACCAGTGAAAACTCTTCTTTTTCAGTCTGCGAAGTGTGCCCGTACCATCATTATTTCTGTCTACATAGATATAGCCGTAACGTTTCTTCATCTCTCCGGTACCCGCACTGACCAGGTCGATCGGTCCCCAGCTTGTGTAACCTATGAGCTCTACACCGTCTTGAATCGCTTCAGCCATCTCGGCAAAATGACTATTCAAATATTCGATGCGATAATCATCTTCTACGGAGTCATTGTCTAACAACACATCGGTTGCTCCAAGTCCATTTTCTACGATAAACAAAGGTTTGCCATAGCGGTCATGCAGTTGATTAAGCGTAATTCGAAGCCCCTTAGGATCAATGGTCCACCCCCACTCGGAAGCTTGCAGATAAGGGTTCTTTACTGAACCAAATACATTGCCTTCTGTCGAATCTTTCAAAATCTCAGGGTCCGTACTGGTGCACCGGCTTGCGTAATAGCTAAAACCGATATAGTCGACTGTGTTCTGCATCAAGATCTCTGCATCTTCAGGTTGCATTTCAATCTGAATGTCATTTTCCCTGAAAAATCTTTTTGTATAACCCGGATATGCTCCCTTCGACTGCACGTCGATGAAGAAGAATGATTCGCGATCTTTCTCCATGGCTTTCCATACATCATCCGGATTAGAGCTGTATGGATACACCATTCCAGCGGCTAACATACAACCAATCTGTGCACCCGGAATGATCTCATGACAAGCCTTAACAGCAAGTGCACTCGCTACCAATTCATGATGTGCTGCCTGATACAGAACCTGATCTTTGTTTTCACCATCCTGCAGAACAATACCCGCTCCAATGTACGGGAGATGCAGCAACATATTGATTTCATTAAACGTCATCCAGTATTTCACTTTATTCTTGTATCGATTGAAAAGCGTCGTCGCATATTTCTCAAAGAAACCAATCATCTTACGATTCTTCCAACCGCCGTAAGACTCGACCAGATGTACAGGTACATCGAAATGGCAGATCGTCACGACAGGTTCAATGTTGTATTTTAATAACTCATCAAAGACATCATCATAAAATTGCAAGCCTGCTTCGTTTGGCTCCGCTTCATCACCATTAGGGAAAATCCGTGCCCAGGCTATGGAAAGCCTGAGGCACTTAAATCCCATTTCTGCAAATAACGCAATATCTTCCTTATATCGATGATAGAAGTCAATGGCTTCATGTGAAGGATAGAATTCCCCTGTTTTTGGTTCATACGAATCCAGGTTACCCAGAGCAATATTCCATCGATTGGCACCAATCGGAATCAGATCTACCGTTGTTAAACCTTTGCCACCTTCCAGATAAGCACCTTCCAATTGATTCGCTGCGGTTGCTCCTCCCCAGAGAAAATTCTCCGGGAAGGCTGTAAACTTTTCATTCATCGAGGAGTTCCTCCTTAACCATCCTTAGTTAGAATTAGCTTAATACCGTGATCAATTTATCTTTCTCATGAACGGATGCATCTTTTGTTCCTACAACGTCCAGATAATTTGAAGTATTAGTGACAATGATCGGTGTAACCGTCTCATATCCTGCATCCTTAATCGCTTGCAGATCAAACTCAACAATCAGGTCACCTGCGTTAACACGGTCTCCATCTTTCACATGGGTTGTAAAATGTTGACCTTTCAGCTTGACCGTATCCTGTCCAATATGGATCAGCATCTCTACACCATCATCGCTTACAAGACCAATGGCGTGTTTGGTACGATATACGGTTTGAACGACACCTGTGATTGGAGATACCACTCTACCACTGGTTGGACGAATTGCAATCCCTTTACCCATGTGCTCTCCTGCAAACGTTACGTCATTAATTTCGTTCAGTGCAACAACTTCACCAGCCATTGGGCTTACAATTTCGTATCTGCTGTTCGGATTTGGATCAAGTACTGGTGCAGGTGCAGCTACTTTTTCTACCGGATCTTTGAATCCAACCACATACGTCAATACGAAACCAAGAACGAATGCAATCAATGAAGCAACTATAGCCATGTAGAACGCGAAGTCTAATCCTGTTTCTTTATTAATAAAAGTTGGATAACCGAATACGCCAAGTCCGCCAATCATGTATATCTTCGAACCTGCATAACCGAGAATACCGCCTCCAATCCCCCCAGCAATACAACTCATAATAAAAGGTTTTTTCAATGGAAGCGTAACACCATAGATCGCAGGCTCTGTTACTCCAAATATACCGGAGATAAATGCTGGTACACTGAGTGTTTTTATTTTCGTATTTTTTGTTTTGAGTAATACGGCAAGTACAGCACCGATTTGAGCAAAAGAAGCAGCAAATGACATTGCGATAACCGGATCAGCGCCTGACGTACTAAGATTCAATAATGCAACCGGAACCAGTCCCCAGTGAAGTCCGAATAATACAAACACTTGCCATAGTCCACCGATAATCAATCCTGTAACAATAGGACTTAATTCATAAATATTAGTAGCTCCCGCGCCAATCAATTGTCCTGCCCATGTGGAGATTGGACCAATGACCAAAAAAGTCGCTGGAACAATTACAAGCAAGGTGAAAAAGGGAACAAGGAATGTGCTTACCACTTTCGGAATAACGTTCTTGAAGAATCTTTCTAGTTTTACAGCAACAAATGTCGCTATAATGATTGGGATAACCGATGAAGCGTAGTCCATCAAGATAACCGGCATACCCAGGAACGTAATGTGGATAGGTGATTCAAACAATGTACCTGTAAACAAGGTGTACAGTGGATCTCCTGCCTTAAGACCGCCCAATGTCGGATAAACAAGAGATGCACCTATCGCCATACCCAGGAACGGTGAACCGCCAAACTTCTTGATTGCAGTGTAACCCAGGAAGATCGGGAAGAAGTAGAACAGACAGTCCCCCGTTGCTTTCAATAATTGATACGTTCCGGAATCCTGAGTTATCCAGCCAAAGGCTACAAACATCTCGTTAAAACCTTTGATCATACCTGTGGCAGCCAGCAAACCGAGTAGTGGTGTGAACACACCGGAGATCATGTCGATAAATCGGCTGAACAACCCTACTTTTTTGCCTGAGTTGTCCGTTTCCTCTTCCACTTGTCCTTCACTTGGGAAATTCCCTACTTTAACGACTGCTTTATATACATCCGGCACTTCGTTGCCGATAACAACTTGATATTGTCCACCACTTTGCATGACGGTAATAACACCTGGCAGATTTTTAAGTTCTTCCGTTTTGGCTACGCTTTCATTTTTCAGTTTGAACCGCAGTCTTGTTACGCAATGGAATACACTGTTTACGTTCTCGCGACCACCTACACGTGACAGAATGTCCTTAGCTAATTGATCGTAGTTGCTCATTGTAATTCTCCCTCTCTAAGTAGACTCCCCATGACTTTTGAAACAAATAAAACCTGAACCACTGAACATACACAACATACCGGATCGTCCGGAAATCAGTCGTGTTATTCAGCAATTCAGGTTTTGCCCTTAACGGTTGCAACCCTGTAAGGCTGTACACATTGGTATTTAATTATTTGGAAAACGAAAGTAAGTTACATTCCATACCCTCTGAACTGAGGGTGGTCGGCATTGCCTGATTGAACAGTTACAACCCGATCAATGTATGCGCTTACTTCTTGAACTCATCATAGTACATCTGAACTACGTTTGCAACACTTATTTTTATTAATTTCACAAATACATTTTAGTGACCGAAAATGAAAAAAAGAGACCACTTCGAAAACATCAAAGTGGTCTCTATAAAGCTAATGTTCAGATTAATAAAATTCGCACTAAAGCAGAATTAACCTATAACCGTAACCAATTTATCCTTTTCTTGCACTTCACGACTTGTTGTTGCAACCACGTCCAAATAATCAGCCGTATTCGTTACAATAATCGGTGTTACGGTCTCATAACCCGCCTCAATAATGGCCTGCAGATCAAATTCAACGATCAGATCGCCAACACTCACACGATCCCCATCTTTCACATGTGCAGTGAAATGTTGACCTTTGAGCTGTACTGTATCCTGACCGATATGGATCAGAATCTCTACACCTTGATCATCTACAAGACCAATTGCATGTTTGGTACGATAAATCGTCTGTACCACACCATTAATCGGGGATACAACTCTCCCACTGGTTGGGCGAATAGCGATCCCTTTACCCATATGTTCACCAGCAAATGTAGCATCATTAATTTCTTGCAAAGGAACCACCTCACCCGTCATCGGGCTGGCAATTTCGTAGCGATTGTTTGGATTAGGCTCAAGTGCAGCCTTCTCTTCTTTTACTGGCTCTGGAGCCTGTTTGGCAGCCTCTGGATTAGCAGGATCTTTGAATCCTACAAAATAAACGAGAACAAAACCTAGTACAAAAGCAATGATAGTGGCAATCATGGCCATCCAGAATTCATAGTTGATTCCCTCTGTGGGACTAATCAGCGCTGGAACACCAAAGATTCCTGAAGCAAATACAAACATTTTGGAGCCAGCGAAGCCAATAATACCACCAGCGGTTGCAGAAGCAATACAACTCATAATAAATGGTTTCTTCAATGGCAAAGTAAGACCATAAATAGCAGGCTCAGTTACACCAAAAATCCCGGACACAAAGGCAGGAACACCCAGTGATTTGAGTTTGGTATTTTTCGTTTTAAGCATAACGCCAAGAACGGCACCAATCTGAGCAAAGGAAGCAGCAAACATCATAGCCAGAATCGGATCTGCTTTCAGTGTGGACAGATTAAGCAGCATGATTGGTACGATACCCCAGTGTAACCCGAAGATCACCAACACTTGCCACAATCCACCAACAACAATACCGGTTACCAACGGACTCAAGTCATAGATGCCCGATACCCCGGCACCAATCAGCTGACTTGCCCATGTCGCAATTGGACCAATCAAGAGGAATGTTACAGGGACAACAATCAGAATTGTAAAGAATGGCGTGAGGAACGTTCTCACAACAGATGGAATGATCTTTTTGAAGAACGCTTCTACCTTTGCTCCAAAATAAGCAGCAATAATAATCGGAATGACGGATGAGGAATAACTCATCAAGATAACGGGAATACCCAGGAACGTGATATGAATCGGTGATTCAAACAATGTGCCTGCAAACAGCGTATAGAGCGGTTCCCCACCACTAAGACCAGATAAGGTCGGATATACTAGTGATGCTCCGATGGCCATCCCGAGGAATGGAGATCCACCGAATTTTTTCATAGCTGTGTAACCCAGGAAGATCGGGAAGAAGTAGAACAGACAGTCTCCTGCAGCATTCAACAATTGATATGTTCCTGAAGCCGGGTCCAGCCATTCGAGAGAAGTAAACATGGACAGGAAACCTTTGATCATCCCTGTTGCAGCTAGCAATCCGAGAATTGGTGTAAAGACACCTGAGATCAAGTCAATAAACTGACCCAAGAGACTCTCCTTTTTACCGGAAGATTCTGAATCACTTGAGACCGGTTCATCCGCATTCATATTACCCACCTGTAACAAGGCTTTATAAACATCAGACACTTCGTTACCCACAACTACCTGGTATTGCCCCCCGCTTTGCATTACCGTTATGATTCCAGGCAGATTTTTGAGTTCGTCTGTTTTGGCATTATTGTCATTTTTTAATTTGAAACGAAGTCTGGTCGCACAGTGCACCACGCTGTTAATGTTCTGTTTTCCACCAACGCCAGACAGAATGTCTTTGGCTAATTGCTCGTGTTTCATGAAGTCTTTTCTTCCTTTCTGGCTAGACACGGATTCAAAGCATATTGGAGAGAATAAAAAAACCTGAACACTGAATGTATGGAACACCCGGTTAACGGTATGTTCAGTCATTCAAGCGTTCAGGTTTTGCCCTAGTGGTTGCAACCCTGCAAGCTGATCTATGGGATTATTCAGAAGTTGCATTCACAACTCTCTCAATATGAATCGTTAAGTACATCAATTCTTCGTCAGTTAGTTGATACGTGTAGTTGCTTTCAATGAATTTCTTGATTTTCTCCGAGCACTTGTGCGCTGCTGGATACTTTTTCTGAATCATCAGGAACAATTCATCATCGTTGTTGCTCTTGTAATGTTTTCCCTTAACCAAACGTTGGGCGAAAAACTTCAAATGCGTCACAAAGCGATAAAATGTCAGTGAGTTCTCATCAAAATCAATCTTGAAATGATACTTGATGATTGTCAAGATTTCCTGCATGACCTGCGTCATACTCTTGATGTTGGGCATTTCTTCGTTCAAAGCTGCATTGACAAAGTGAAGTGCCATAAAACCGGCTTCGTCCTCGGGCAAGATCACACCAAATTGATCACAGATCATATTGAGCGCTTCCATTCCGACTTCATATTCCTCTTTGTATAACTGCTTTGTCTCCCAGATTAAGCCGTTGCGTATAGGCAGATTCTTGCGATACCGCTCAATGGCAAAGTGAATATGGTCTGTGAGATGTAAGTAAATGCTCTCATTTAATTTCTTGCCAAGTTTTAATTTGGCGTAAGCGATGATTTCCTCGGATACTTTCATGTATTCCAGAGGAATGCTTGAGATTAATGCCTTGAAGTTTTCCTGAATATCTTCATTCTGTAAAGTAAATATCTTGTCGATATGCTGCTCGGAAACCATATCACCCGCCCGCTTCTGATAAGCAATCCCCCGGCCAATGATAATAACTTCCTGCTCGTCATTCATTGCAACTACAGCATTATTGTTCAGCACCTTCTCGATTTTCACTTTATCACTCCAATATACAGAAAAAGACAAACCAATCCCTTTTCTCAAGGTATACGGCTTTGCCTGATTCAACAGTTACAACCCGATATGTTGTACGCGCTTCCCTCATATTATTACAAATTTCTACACAGTGCAACAAAAAGTTAATATCGAATTAGCATGACTCCTGATCTAGGTAAATATACTCACAGGAGTGAGCAAATCAAGAATTATTTTACAGGAATTCACGGTTTATTGTTTTTGTTGTCTTTCTCCAGGTCTGCTTCAATTTTTCGATTAATCATGTCCATTTCTTCTGAATCCAAACGATCGACTTGAGTGTATTCTTTATCCATTTCGTACTCCTGCGCCTCGCCTTTGTTCATTAGGCCCAGGTGATTCTTAATATCCCGGATATCTTCACGCATATGCATCGTCTGACGGTAATGATCTATCACAAGTGCGAAAACAATGCCCCCAGCCAAAATCGGACCGAATGGGATCAGATAACATAGAACAAGTCCTATGAGCAAAAATATAACAAAGTACATGATGTAGTGCCCCTCTCATATAAAGTAACTTATCTGCTAAGTTAGACGTTTCTCAGATTACAAATTAAAGCGTTCCTGGATTAACTGGGCCACTTCATCCGGACTCTTGTGGGTGTTATCAATCCGTATGTAGTGCTCATGCTTGATTTCTCCCGGTTCCGAATTCAATCGATATAGCTTCATCGTATCAAGCAAATCTCGCTCAGACCACGCGATGTCTCGCTTTGTTGGCTTATGCAGCAGCCGATGCGGACTCTTGTTACGCTCCAGTCTTTCTGATGCATCAGCCTCCAGTTCCACATAACAGACCTGTCCTCCATTAGATTCGAATAACTCGCTGATTTGACGAATGTACTCTCCGTCTTGCTTCAGGTCAAATGCCCACACAAATGTGAAAATTAAACCCGGCAGGTCACTCTTTGCCACTTCTTCGAAAATCTCCTGACGGAACAGACTTACCAGTCTTTTGCCTTGTGGTGTGCCATAGCTGAAGAAAGGAGACACCAATTCAATCGTCATATGGTTATGAAACAATTTAAGCTTTGTTATCTTCTCCAGTTCTTGCCCAACCGTCATTTTGCCCACAGCCTGCGGACCAAAAATAATCACCAATTTCATTTGATCACTCCTGACAAGGTGGTGTTCATTCCATTAATTCAATTTTATGGACATTAAACTCTATAATACCTTCTTTAGGGCAAATAAAAAAGAGGTTTCAAGTGATTCCCTCAACGGGTGAGGGCTTGAAAACTCTTATCTTAAATGAAATATGTTTATTTTAACTTAACGTCCAATCAGTACCCATCCCCACTTCATCCGGCGCAAACCCATCGCACAGATCCATGAGATCAGGAGCGCCACAATATAAGATAGTATGATGCCCACGCTGAAGTGGCGAGCCAGGTCATCTGTGAATTCACGTCTCCAGAAGAGCAATACGAGTGGATGCATTAAAAATACACCGAACGCAACTGTACCCAAGGAGTCCAGAATACGAGTAGCTTTACGAACCTCGGTATGTTTTCCTGTGCCGATTCGTTCACTAAAGATCAACAGGAGCAAGCAGGCTGACAAGGTAAACAGATTACGGAACAGGAACAGCACGGTATAGGTAATAAGCGGGTATGCAGCAAAAGTGGTTTTGATATAAGCATTACCATATATAAAAATGGCACCTCCACCTAACAACGCAGCTATGAGCACATAACGGTGAGTATACAGTTTGCTCAATGCCCACTCAAAGTTCAACCCAACCCATGCGCCAAATCCAATCACGATCAGATAACTGGGTAACAAACTTCCTGTCCGTTCGAAGTGAAACTGCAAATGTAGTGCATAGAAGATCGCTTGGCCAGCAATAAAGAATAATGGCAAGTACCGATTAAACAAACGATGGCGTATAAGGGACAGAAGCCATGGAAAAACGATATAGAATTGAAGAATAATCAGAAAAAAGTACAAGTGCGTATGAGCGGTTCCCATCACTAATTGTTTGGCAAATTGAACACCATGGGTCAAAGGTTCTTTGCCCGCAAGCAACTGTTTAATGGCAAAGTAGATAAGGGACCACACCACATAGGGTACAAATACATTAAATAAACGCTTCTTATAAAAAGCGAGCATCCAACCCTTTTCATTCACCTTGGAGTTGTAGTTGTAGAACAAGACTAGGGATGACAGAAACAGAAACGCTGGAACGGCAAATTGCAAAAACGTGTTCCAGAAATAATACACATCATGATCTAATGTATGCTTGGGGTAATGCGCAACTGCTGTTGAAGTTGCATGAATAGCTACTACTGCCATGATGGCAAAAGCACGATAGAGATCCAGATACTCAATACGCCGGGGCCGATTAACCGGTTGATTCATAAAGATAACCTCACTTGTGCCTGATATGGGATGATAGTTTCCGGCCGCAATCCAGATTCTATGCTTCATTTTAATCAGCACACGAGGGTAATACAATCATAATCCATATTATTTTCGTTTTATTTCATCATTATTCTGCATTATTCGACATTCTCTATCCAGAATCGTTCAACAACGTTGCCATTGGACTCCACATAGTCTTCATCCCGAATGCCACCATTTCGAAGGATAACCCTTCTGGAAGGCTCATTAACCGCATCACATACGATCAATACTTTGGTGATTCCAAGCTCTCTCGTTTTCTCCAAAGAAAGCCTGAGAATTTCGGAACCATAGCCATTGTGCCGCTCTCCTGGACGAATACCATATCCAATATGTCCTCCACTGTTGAACAATTTATCGTTAAGCTCATGCCTTATATTCACAGCACCCACGATTTGTTGACTCTCCGTGACCAGCCAATATGTACTGTCTTTGACCCAGCCCTCCGGGATGTCGATCCCTTGTTCATTGCGTTGCAAAAATGCCAACATCTCATCGAACGCATAAGGATCTTTGGAAATGACCCAAGGTACCATCAATTCTCCACTTCTGACCCAGTCTTCATAAAATGCCAAATACGCTTCCTTATATGCTCGTGATGGTTTAATTAATCTAACGTGTTCTTTCCCCATTATCATTACACCCTCCCAACAGATATTGATATTGCCACGTTCTCTCTTCCAAGACACGACGTTCTTGTTCTTCCATCAGAGAGTCATAAAAGATAGCTTTCACTGCATAGGTTGCGGCATGTACCGCATGGCCTTTGACATGGGCCGTTGCAGCTGCGTGTCCCGCCGCACGAGAGGCAGCAGAGGCAGCGACATGATCGGCTTCCCGTGCAGCAGCATGAGCTGCAAAAGCCGCCTTTCGTGCATCAACCATGGCAATCTCTCCACGGATCCAACCTCTTCCTGCATCAATGGCATCACGTGCGCGGAGATCCTCCGTCTTCTTCTCAAATATATACAAGACACGTGCCGCACACTCCGCAGCCCAACAGGCCAATGTGTGGTGATCCTGTTGCTTAGCCAAATCCTCTATTTCACTACGTAAAGGTGCATCTTTGAATGCAGGTTTTGCCATGGTCATGCTCCTTTCATTGTTCAAATACTACAAATTTACTCTCAACAAGTTCGAAAAAGGACCTGCGTGTGTGCAGATCCTCTTCAAGTGTACATCTTACCACTTATTCTATCATTATACGGACTCTGTCAATGTAGCCTCCTGAACATCCCGATCCTTTTTCGCATCCGTGTCTTTGTACGTAAATTGGTAACTTCCAGATCCAAGTGTGACTTCAACATCGTCTCCAATGTTTTGAATATCCTGAACTCCACTTATCTGATCCAACTGATCCAACGGTTTCCCTTGTTCCAGAACGATCTGTGCACCTGCTCCAGGAAGACGTACCGTACCTCTCGTGTTGGCGGGAATATGCACCCGTATATCCATTTTACCATCCGCCAACCGGTGCCAGCTTGAAGCAACATGACCATACATCGTCTCCAGACTCGCTTCCACCCAATCCAGTCCAGGTCCGGGTTGCGGCTCGATATGCACCATTCGGAATCCTGGCTGATGTTCATCGGACCGAATGCCGGCAACGTAACGATACAACCATTCTCCAATCGCTCCGTACGCATAGTGGTTAAATGAGTTCATATCAGCACTCCAGAGACTGCCATCCTCTTTTATCCCATCCCAATGTTCCCAGACGGTCGTTGCGCCTTGAGTCACCTGATATAGCCAGGACGGATAATCCTCTTGAAAAAGTAATGTATAAGCCAGGTCGTGAAGACCTGCATCACTCAATACCGGATTCAGATAAGGTGTGCCCACGAAACCTGTAGTAAGATGATTGCCCGCCTCTTTCACGAGTTTTGCCAATTGATCAACAGCACGAGTGCGGGCAGTCGCGTCCAGCAGGTCAAATTGAAGCGCAAGAACATGTGCTGTTTGCGTAGGAACAGCAATTTTCCCAGCTGGAGTCACGAATTCATTTCTAAACGCATGAACAATGTTTGTGTGCAACTCCTTGAAATATTCAGCATCATCTGTCTTTCCAAGGACCTCAGCCGCTTTTTGAGTTAACGAAACCGAATAGGCATAGAAGGCAGATGCCACATAATCCGTGTCCGTTGCGCCAACATAACTATCAGGCTTGGAGTCCAGTCCCAGCCAATCGCCAAAGTGGAATCCCGTGTTCCACAGATACGGATTGTCACCCTGCACATGAATATACTCGATCCACTGCTTCATACTCTCATATTGTTCGGCCAATAATCTGGCATCCCCATACATCTCATAGATGGTCCAAGGACAGATAACTGCTGCATCCCCCCAAGCGGCGGAAGAATGACTGGTGTCTCCCCACCCTTCTGAGGTGGAACCTCTCAGATCTGGAACGAAGAATGGAATACCTCCATCTTCTCCCTGATCCGCTTCCAGATCCCGCAGCCATTTGGTGAAGAAGGGAGCCGTATTCATCAGGTAGGAGGACGTGCGGACAAACATCTGTGCATCCCCGGTCCATCCGAGCCGTTCATCCCTCTGTGGACAGTCTGTCGGCACATCAAGGAAATTCCCCTTTTGCCCCCACAATATATTGTGATGCAGTTGGTTTACCAGCGGACTGGAGCATGAGAACTGACCTGTTTGCTCCATATTCGAGTGCAGTACTATTCCGGTGAATTCATCCAGACGAACGTGTTCCGGAAAGCCAACCAGCTTCACATAGCGGAACCCTTGGAACGTAAAATGTGGTTCAAATGATTCCACGCCATCCCCCTTGCACGTGTAGCGAATACACTGCTTGGCGGCGCGAAGATTATCGGTGTAAAAGTTGCCTTCATGATCCAATATCTCAGCATGGTGCAGCTCAACCGTCTGACCCGCCTCACCTTGAATGCTGAATCTCACCCATCCCACCATATTCTGCCCCATGTCTACTACACGATCTCCCTGTGGGGTTGTTAACAAGGCGATTGGCTGTAGCTGTTCTACTTGGGTAACGGGTACGTTCTCCTGAGCAACGATGATATCTTTGGGATGATCCAGTACGTTCACGGGTGACCAATTCGTCTGAGATGAATCCGACCAGTCGGACTCCATTTGTGCATCATACGTCTCCCCCATATAGATGTCCGACATACGAATGGCACTAGGAGCAGCGGTCCAATCCCCATTGGATATAATACATTCCTCTGATCCATCTGCGTATTTCATATGCAGTTCCAGCAGCAATGCGGACGTTGAACCAAATATCTCCCGTTCTTTGTTCCAGCCAAGATATCCTCGGTACCAGCCATCTCCCAGATTAGCACCTAAAGTATTCTGTCCATCCTGAAGCAGGTGGGTAACATCATAGGTTTGATATTGTAATCGCTTACGATAAGAGGTCCAACCAGGTGTAAAATAATCTTCTCCTACTCTTGTGTTGTTCATATGCAACTCGTATAATCCAAGTGCTGTAACATATATGCGGGCAGAAGTAACAGGTTGTTTCACATTAAACTGCTTGCGCATACGCGAGCATGACGTATCTCCATCATCTGATGGTTTAGCTGTGATCCATTCTGCTTGCCACTTGTTATGACTATCCATAAGTCCCATCTCGAAATAAGCCGTTTCGGACCAGCCCGAATCATTTCCTGCATCATCCCATGCCTGAATCCGGTAATAGTATCGCGTTTGCGGGGAAGGCTGAAAATGGTTTAATTCCACATGTATGGATTGATCCGTGCTTATCTTGCCAGAATCCCATGCAATCTCATCAAAATCTTCTGACAGGGATAGCTGGATCTGGTATGCGGATTGCATGCAGTTCCGACGATCAGACTGTAACTGCCAGCTTAATCTCGGTGATTTGACATCAAGGCCTATCGGGTTGATTCTATACTCACAGCGAAGGTGACTAACGTTGAACATTAGCAGATCGTCCTTTCCATCTTGGCTTCCCATTCGGGGTTACGATATAATTATATCGATCCTGTTGCCCTAAATACCCGGTAATCAGGACTATTTCATCCGGTGATTCAGCCATCTGTGCGAGGAGGTTGCTTGTGAATTCATCTGTACAACTCATGAAAAGTGAATACTTTCTGCATAATCATTTGCAACTTTTTGTCAATCGTTGCTCTGAAGATTTTGTGCTTCCTTTTCACGCACATGATTTTATTGAATATAGCTACGTTGCCGAAGGAAAGGGCTTTCATCATATCGGTGAAGATGTCATTCCGGTGACAAAGGGGATGCTGTTTGTCATTCCTGTCGGCGTTCCTCATGTCTTTCGTCCTGTCAGCACCAACGTAACCGAGCATCCGTTAATTATATATAATTGCTTATTTAATGCTGAATTGATCCACACGCTGACAGCAATCATTCAGGAAAAAGAAATCATTCAACATCTGATGGATCTGGAACAAAATCAGGTTCCTTATATATCCGTTGTGGATCACAACGACCGGATTGAAGAACTAATGGTGAAGCTGTACCGTGAATCCTCCGTTCCGGGAATCGGTTCGTCTACCATGTTATACACCTTGGTAAGCCAGTTGGTATTGATGACCTACAGACAACTTTATCAAAAGGATCATGATGAAGAGCATCATTCCACCGGTTTTGATTACATCCTTCACTATATCAAGGAACACGTGAGCAACCGTATTCGAATGTCTGATCTGGTACGTGTATCGGGCTGGAGCGAGAAGCAAATTGGGCGAATGTTTCTGCGACATACCGGACAGAACTTTAGCGGCCACCTGCAACACCTCCGTATACAAAAAAGCTGTGAACTGCTTAAGAGTTCACAGCACAAAGTCAGCCTGATTGCAGAGCTGGTTGGATATCGGGATATGGATTCATTCTATGCTGCATTCAAAAAAATAACAGGCGAAACACCTCTCGCCTATCGCAAAAAATCCAGAGCACAGCACTCTGGACAATAAGATTTACTTTCAGACACCAACAACCTGTAACACTTCATCTATGTATGCCTTGGCCTCTTTCCATGAAGACATCAACGGAAAGTTGTATCGCTCACGCTCCTGTATATTCCATGGATGTGGGATACAGATGACCTTTTTGCCGTCCTCATGCGCGGGAATCAGGTTATGTGCTCCATCATCAATGAGCAAATCAAAAGCGAGCAGGTTTTTTCTTTTGCATGTAATAAACTGTTCTGCGGTTATAAAAGGCATATGCTGCTGAAGCCAGTTCCACTTCTCAACGACTGTTCTTGGTTCTGCTGCCGTCACAACAATAACATCATAAGCATCGTTCAGCTTTCGCATCTCATCTACAACATACTCGTCGTACAATTCCAATTCCTCGAACAGACCCGGCCGACCATAAAATACATCATGCGTGCTCTCTGGATGACGCAAATGGGATGTATCCCAATGAATCATATCCTCATAGCGCAACGGATGGGTCGGGAAGTTGAGGTTGTTGTGATATATAGCCCGCTTGACCAGATGACATATCGTGTCATCCATATCTACAGCAATAATAGGCTTCTTCATGGTTATCCCTCCCCCAATACGAACACAGTATACCATCCAGAATGTTATGTAGTCATCTTTTTTACCTTGAAATGCCAATAGCGTTGATGAGAATTCTACCTGATCATATTAAAAAGGCGCCCCGGCGCCGTAATACCAGCTACGCCCGGAGTGCCTATATAGATTAATCTATTCCAAGTTCTCACCATTCGAGGCAATGACTTTTTGGTACCAGCCAAAGCTCTTTTTCTTATAACGATTCAATGTGCCTTGTCCGTTGTCATCCTGATCCACGTAGATCACGCCATAACGTTTGGACATTTCCGAAGTGGATGCACTGATGATATCAATCGCTCCCCAGTTGGTATATCCCATCAGGTCCACTCCGTCCATAACGGCTTCTTTCATTTGTGTAATATGTTTTCTCAGATAATCAATCCGGTAATCATCGTTGATGGAACCGTCTGCTTCAACGGTATCTTTGGCACCAAGGCCGTTCTCTACCACAAACAATGGCAGTTGATAACGGTCATACAGCTCTTTCAGTGCAACGCGTAGGCCGATCGGATCAAGCTGCCAGCCCCACTCTGTACGCTCCAGATTCGGGTTCTTGATCGTACTGTACAGGTTACCTCCAGTTACTCCATATTCCTCCGGGTTCACTGCGGACACCAAGGATGTGTAATAACTGAATGAGATGAAATCAACCGTGTGCTCACGCAGGATCTGCTCATCTCCTGGTTCCATGGCAATGGTAATCCCGTTCTCTGACCAGTACCGAGCCATAAACGTTGGATAACTACCACGAACTTGTACATCTGTATGCAACAGGTTCAGCTGATTATCGATCTGTGCTTGCAGCACATCCTCTGGCTTCGACGTCGCCGGGTAGTGAATCATACGCGCAAGCATACATCCGATCTGGAAGTTCGGGTTAATCTGACGTGCTCTCTCTGTCACCAGGCTGCTGGCTACAAATTGATGATGAAGTGCCTGATAAGAAGCCTGCATCGTGTTCTCAACTCGGTCTTCAATAATACCGCCGCCTGTGAACGGTTCAATAATGGTTGTGTTAATCTCATTAAACGTCAACCAGTATTTAACCTTGTCCTTGTATCGGGTCATCACCGTTTCCGCATATCTCACAAAATGTCCAATCACTTCGCGACCAGCCCAGCCGTTATATTTCAGGACAAGTGCCATAGGCATCTCATAATGCGAGAGGGTTACAAGTGGTTCGATATCGTATTTACGGAGTTCATCGAACACTTCGTCATAGAAGCGCAGTCCCTCTTCATTCGGCTCGGCATCATAACCATTCGGAAAAATACGCGGCCAGTTAATGGACAGACGGAATGTCTTGAAGCCTAGCTCAGCGAACAGCGCAATATCCTCTTTGAAACGGTGGTAAAAATCAATCCCGTAACGCTTCGGATAACCTTCTGCACTGTGATGTGCCATTGCTTTCTCAACCGTTGCACTGGTAACATGCATCAGTTCTCTAAGGTTGGTGTAGTCCTTTTTCTCAAAATAAGGAACCATGTCGGCTGTCGACCATCCTTTGCCACCAGCATCGAATCCACCTTCAGCCTGGTTGGCGGCAATAGCGCCGCCCCATAGAAAACCTTTCGGAAACCCTTGTCGATTAATCATTCGTATCTCTCCTTCTTTTGTTGATATTGTTAGTCCTAAGACGGACAGTTTAGATCTCAGCTTTCAAGACGTCTTCACCCATCGTGATTTCGCCCAATTTCACAGGTAGAACCTGCTTGTAATCAGCCGTATTGGTAACAACCATAGCGGTTGTAATATCGTATTCTTTTGCAATCTCGGCCAGTTCAAACGTGAGTAATTTGTCTCCAGCCTGTACACGTGCTCCTGTAGCAACATGTGCATCAAAATACTGTCCACGCAGCTTCACCGTGTTAATTCCAACATGAATCAACAATTCCATTCCGTTATCACTGCGGACAACGATTGCATGTTTTGTTTTGAACACATTCATGATGGTACCTGTCACTGGAGAAACCAATTCACCCACCGTTGGAACAAATGCCACACCTTTACCCATCAATTCATCACCAAATGTTGGATCATTGACTTCTTTGAGCGGGATGGATTTACCTGTCATCGGTGCAACAGCTACTGCATCACTCGTTGGTGTTGGATCGCCCATGTCGTCCACATTTACGGTTGTAGCATCGTTGGAAACAACTTTCGCTGCTGCTGTAGAAGCACCCGGTGAGAATTGAGCCAACGCCTCTGCGTCTCCTTCTTCTTCCTTGATACCAAATATCGTAGACATGATCGCACCCACGATAAAGGCCAAAATCATACCCCCAAAGGAATACCAGAAGGTCTGTCCGATCAGGGAAGGAAGTCCTGGGAGACCACCATTACCCGCAAGAACGTAAGCTTTCGCGCCAAAAGCAAGGGCGAATCCGCCACCCACTGCACTACCAATCATGGCTGCGGCAAATGGTTTTTTGTATTTCATATTTACGCCGTACATAGCTGGCTCCGTTACACCCATGAGTGCGGTAAAGCTCGTGGACAATGCCACCGTTTTGAGTTTTTTATCTTTTGCCCGGAAGAATACGCCGAGTGTTGCACCAGCCTGACCCATATTGGAGATAAAGGTCAATGGCAAGAATTTATCAAAGCCCAGTGTAGCGATATTACTCAGGATGATCGGCACAAGTGCATAGTGCATTCCTGTCATAATAATGAGCGCCATCGCGCCGCCAAGAACAATACCTGCAATCAATCCGCCTTCATTCAGCAGCCAGTTGATGCCGCCAGACAATCCGCTACCTACAAATGTACCCAATGGACCGATCGCAATCAGCGTTACCGGAACCATAACAAGTAAGGTAATCAACGGCACAAGCAATAGTTTGAGTGCAGCAGGGATAACACGGTCAACCCATTTCTCAACATAGGACATCAACCATACTGCAAGAAGAATCGGGATAACCGATGAAGCATAACTTACTGCTGTAACCGGGATTCCCAAGAATCCAACCGATTCACCGCTTGATAACAATGCTGTCATGTCTGGATACATGAGTGCCGTACCTAGTGCAATCGCAACAAACGGGTTACTGCCGAATTTACGAGCAGCGCTGACTGCAATCAGTAAAGGCAGGTAGTGGAATACGCCGTCACCAATGGCTGAAAGAATACGATACGTATCCGTTCCGGCAGACATCCAACCTACGGACACGAATAGTGCAAGTAATCCTTTGAGCATACCTGCCGCAGTAATCGCTGGAAGCATTGGAGCAAAGACACCTGCGATTGTTTCAAAAATTTTCAGCACGACATTTTGTTTTTTATCCGACTTTGGCTCTTTCTTTTCTGTAGTTTGCTGGATTGCTGGATTTTCCCTCACCATGGCATCGAATACTTTTGCCACATCATTACCGATAATGACCTGGAATTGATCGCCGGAAATATTCGTTCCCATGACCTTATCCAGTTTCTTGAGTGAGCCGTTATCAACTTTCTCGTTGTCTTTTAGATCAAAGCGCAAACGTGTGACGCAGTGATAAACTGAGTTAATATTGTTTGTTCCCCCAACGGCTTTAATGATTTCCTGCGCCGTATCCTGATGTTTCATGATGTTTTCCTCCTCATTTTTCCAATAAAAAATACCCGAACGAATCTAGCGCATATGGATGGCGCCATCTCATTCGGGTATTGCCTGATTGAACAGTAACAAGCCCATAGGATATCCAGTTGTAATTTGATTCTATTGCGTGGACTTTTCGTCCCGCTTGGTTTTCATCAAACGTTCCAGATGGAGCGTTAGATATAACTGCTCAGAGTGAGTCATGTCATACTGATAGTTCTTATGGATAAAAGTCTCGATCTTGCCAATACATTTGAATGTCTCCGGATAGTTTTTCCGAACCACTTCATATAAATACTCCTCAGCATCATCATGTGAAGAATGTGTAATGACACGCTGACAGAAATATTTCAAATGGGTGATGAAGCGGAAATAATTGACGCTATCTTCATCCAATTCGACGTTGAAGTGATATTTGATGATATTCATGATCTCCTGCAACAGCTGCATCAGATGGGTGACATCGTTCATGGAATCATTGACTTCCGCATTGATGAAATGTAAGGCAATATTACAGATTTCATCTTTGGGAAACTCAATATCCAGTCTTTCCTTCAGCAAGGTCAGTGCTTCTCTGGCCACATCATACTCCGCCTTATAGAAGTGCTGAACTTCCCAAGAAAGTGGATTTCGAGTAATCATTCCTTTTTCCAAGCGCTGAACAGCAAAGTGAATGTGATCAGATAGCGAGACATAGATCCCGTCACTGATGGTTTTGTTCAATTGCGTTCGTGCCAGTGTCACAATATCATCTGTTGCCTGCAGAATCTCAATCGGCACTTCAGCTACGATGGATTTGAATTTCTCATAAATCGATGCATCCTGAAGACGAAATACCTTCTCAATCCGCTCTTCATCAATCTCATCGCCTGCTTTGAACTTAAATCCGATACCCCGGCCGAGGATCAGTAGTTCCTGATTTTTGTCATCCACGGTACTGACAATATTGTTATTAAATATCTGTTTAATAATCATTATGGACCCACCTGGTTTTTTTTGAGGAATAAAAAAGGGCAAAACCAAAACAGAAATAATAAAATCATTTCCATAGTGGTTTTGCCCGCATTACCGGTAACAAGCCTCGGATATAATTTATCATAACCTGAAAACGGTGTCAACCCAAAAATCCTACTATTGCTATTCCACTTCATTCCCTTACATGAGTCTTTTCCCTAAGCTTCCACGTTTAAGGGTGCATATGCTTTAGTATTAACATTTTGGAGCAGATTCAAACGAAATCAACCAATAAGCATCACTTGATCACTTGCTTCGAACAAAAAAGACCCTTCTCTCGAAGGGCCCACCGTATTATTGCTGGAACGTAACATTAATCTGTACAATCTCCGAACGACTACTAGTACGAATTGGAGGTCCCCAGAATCCAAATCCTGACGTTACGATGGAGTGCATAGAGCCCTTTTGCAGATAACCCCAATCATTCTCGTAGATCGCTTGTGTAATGAACTGAGCCGGTGCAATCTGACCACGATGGGTGTGACCAGATACGACCAGATCTACATTATTCTGCTCCGCAATATCCAGATCATACGGCTGGTGATCCATCATAAGTACCGGTTGGTTCAAGTCAGTACCTTGCATTAACGTAGCTACTTCTGCCCGATCCTTCTCTGTTCGGTCTTTCCGACCAATGAGGGTGATCTTGTCATTCAGCACGATCTTGTCATCGTACAAAACTTGCATGTTGCTCTTCTCCAGCGCAGCAATCAGATCTTCAATCGGACCATCGAACTTATCGTGATTCCCGAGTGAAGCATAGACGCCGTATGGAGCCTGAATGTCACTGATAATATCGGCAATTCCGCTATTGAGGTACATATCCAGATTGTCATCAATAATATCTCCAGGATACAGCACCAGATCCGGCTTCAGTGCATTAATTTCCTCCACCATGCGTTTGGCATGTGCAGGGCCAGATAGAAGTCCGAAGTGCATATCGGCAGCCATGACAATGTTGAGCTTGTCTACACCTTCTACTTTTTTATCAATCTGGATATTATATGTTCTCACTACAGGGCTGTAAGCGTTGAAAATTCCGTAACCCAATGTGGACACTAACAGCACCAGCGTAACAACTCCCGCCCATTTCTGTGTGTGATGTCTTGGAATACGGGTTAATCTCAGCAACCACATCGTGAGGTGGACGACGGGCAGGATCAACAATAACAACGAGAAGATTGCCAGCCAGTAAGAACCGATGATACCAAGGAACGAAATGCTTCCAAATACCCGTGCCAAAATGAAGGAAACGGCAAGGAATACAAGCGCTATAATATAAAACCATCGAAATCTGGCGGACACAACTGGTTTCATCCAACTCCAACCGCTCCAACCTATGTAGAACACTAATAAACCGTATACGACCAAAAACAATATACCCGCTAATACAAACATGCCCGGTCTAACCTCCACGTCAATAAGTTGTATTCTGAATTTTCATTACGGACACAGGTCCGTCTGAACAAGTATAACGTAGTTGAAGGGTCAGATCATCTGTTTGCCAAACCCAGATTCGTACATTTTATTACAATTTGATGATATTCAAATTCGAACCATTAACGAGAAAAAGCATTCCCGCTGCCGCCCTGAATAATTAAATTCAAGGACAACTGCAGGAATGCTATATTTTCGAAATTAAAATTACTCGTTAGTGTCCATCCACTGGAAGTGGAATGAACCTTCTTTGTCAACACGTTTGAATGTGTGAGCACCGAAGTAGTCACGTTGAGCTTGCAGCAAGTTTGCTGGCAAACGCTCTGTACGGTAGCTGTCGTAGTAAGACAGTGCGCTGGAGAATCCAGGTACTGGAATACCTTGTTTTACAGCAGCCGCTATAACTTCACGCCATGCACCTTGATAAGATTCAACGATGTTTTGGAAGTAAGGATCCAAGAGCAGGTTTTTGAGTTCTGCATCTTTGTCATATGCTTCTTTAATGTTTTGCAAGAACTGCGAACGGATGATGCAACCACCACGGAAGATCATGGCAATGTTACCGTATTTCAGATCCCAGCCGTATTCATCGGAAGCTGCACGCATTTGTGCAAATCCTTGTGCATAGGATACGATTTTACTTGCAAACAATGCTTTACGCACGTTCTCGATGAACGCTTTTTTGTCGCCGGAGAACGCTTCAGTCGCTGGTCCATTCAGGATTTTGCTAGCTGCTACACGCTCGTCCTTCATCGCAGAGAGGAAACGGGAGAATACGGATTCCGTAATCATGGACAATGGAACGCCGAGATCCAGCGCACTTTGGCTTGTCCATTTACCTGTTCCTTTTTGTCCAGCCGCGTCCAGAATAACGTCAACCATTGGTTTGCCTGTTTCTGGATCGTATTTGGAGAAAATATCTGCCGTAATTTCGATCAGGTAGCTATCCAGCTCCCCTTGATTCCACTCGGTGAAGATCTCATGCAACTCTTCAACGGAAACGTTCAATACGGATTTGAGCAAGTGATAAGCTTCACCAATCAACTGCATATCTCCGTACTCGATACCGTTATGCACCATTTTCACATAGTGTCCGGCACCGTCTGGTCCGATATATGTGCTGCAAGCGTCATCGCCAACTTTGGCAGAGATCGCTGTAAGGATCGGTTCTACCAACTGATAAGCACTTTCCTGACCGCCGGGCATGATTGCCGGGCCTTTCAGTGCGCCTTCTTCACCACCGGATACACCTGCTCCGATGAAGCGGAAACCTTTTTCTTCCAGTTCTTTACTGCGACGTTGTGTGTCAGGGAAGTAAGCATTACCTCCATCGATAATAATGTCGCCTTGATCCAGATGAGGAAGCAGTTGCTCGATCGTTGCATCTGTTGCTTTACCTGCTTGCACCATGATCAGAATTTTACGCGGAGACTCCAGGGATTCCACGAATTCTTCAATAGTGAACGCACCTGTCAGGTTTTTACCTTCTGCTTCTTTCAGAAGATCGTTCGTTTTCTCCGGGGAACGGTTAAATACCGATACCGAGAAACCTTTGCTTTCAATATTCAAAGCCAGGTTTTTACCCATTACTGCCAATCCAATAACACCAATCTGTTGTTTACTCATTATGTCCTCCCAATGCTCCATGATTTATATAGTTTTATTGTAAGTTGAAACGAATATATGTTCAGTGATTATTGTACTGTTTTTTTCCAGTCAGCTGCAAATTTGTCCATACCTTGATCTGTCAGTGGGTGTTTGGAGATTTGTTCAATGACGGAGAATGGAACAGTAGCAATATGCGCTCCCGCCATTGCTACACGTGTAACGTGATCCGGATGTCTTACAGAAGCCGCAATAATCTGTGCATCCAGGTTATGTGTACGGAACAATTCAGCAATTTTGGTAACCAATTGTACGCCATCCTCGGAGATATCATCAAGACGTCCCAGGAATGGGGATACATATGTCGCACCAGCACGAGCAGCCAGAAGCGCCTGGTTCACAGTGAAGATCAACGTTACGTTGGTTTTCACGCCTTTTTTGGTCAAGTAACGGCAAGCTTCAAGTCCTGCAAGTGTCATTGGCAATTTGATCGTGATGTTTTTGTCACTGTTGTTAATTTTGATCAATTCGTCTGCTTGTGCGATCATTTCTTCAGCAGTAAGGGCATCTGGTGTCACTTCCGCAGAAACGGACTCCACTTCAGGTACCAAACGCAAGATTTCTTCAATACGATCTTCGAATTTCACGCCTTCTTTAGCTACCAAAGATGGGTTTGTTGTTACGCCAGACAATACGCCGATTTTGTATGCTTTTTGGATATCTTCCACGTTAGCTGTATCGATAAAAAATTTCATGATTAAATTACCTCCAGATATATTTTTTATTTTGGTTTAGAGATTCGCATTAACCGCCAAGGGTATGCTATTTGTAACTACAGACTCCTGATCCGCCGGCTCATCAAACCACCAGTGGTGACCTTCTTCTTCAAGCATAACATCTGATTCAACCGGTCCATAGCTACCCGCAGGATACAGGTGAAGTGGTAACAAATTTTCCTGGAATGCATCCAGAATTGGCTGCACCCACGCCCATGACAATTCTACTTCATCCCAGTGGGCAAAGAAGGTTGGATCACCCAGCAAAGCATCACGAATCAGATTCTCGTAAGCTTCCGCGAGGTCACCTTTATCCGGAGAAAGATCGATGTGAACCGGTTTGAATTCACCTTTATTCTCAGGATCACTTGCATTAAGTTGCAATGTCATGCTCTGATCCGGACTCATCTCAATGACGAGCAGGTTTGGCTTGGAACCTTTGTTTTTCAGCACATTTGTCTGTCCTGAAGGTTCTTTGAATTCAATCACGATACGTGTTGATTTCTCCTTCATTCTTTTACCCGTGCGAATGTAAAACGGAACACCACGCCAGAAGAAATCATCAATTTGCAATTTGGCAGCAATGAATGTGTCATTCATCGTATTCTCGGCTACACCCGGTTCAGCAGTATAAGCATTTACCGGTTTACCTTGAATGTTGCCTTCTGCATACTGTCCACGGATGATGTTTGCGCCCACAGTTTGTTTTTGTAACGGCTGGATCGATTCCATAATGTGTTTTTTCTTCAATCCAACTTTTTCGGAAGTACTGTTGTATGGAAGCTGAATCGCCATCATCATGAGCAATTGCAACATATGATTCTGGAACATGTCTCGCACTGCACCAACATGATCATAATAGGATGCACGTTCTTCGACACCTACAGTCTCATTTGCCGTAATTTGCACATTGGAGATGTAACGGTTGTTCCATAACGCCTTCATGATTGGGTTACTCTGATGCAACGTCTCCAGACGCTGTACCATCGGTTTGCCCAAATAGTGGTCAATCCGATAAATCTCTTCCTCCGTGAACGATTCGCTTAATTTGCGATTAAGGTCTCTCGCAGACTGTAGATCGTGACCAAATGGCTTCTCGATAACGAGGCGTTTCCATCCCTCTGTGGAACCCAGTCCACTTTCTTGAATGTTCTCGGCAATCGGTTCGAAAAATTCCGGACCAACCGAGAGATAAAACAAGCGATTGGACGGAATGCCAAGTTCAGCTTCTCTTTGTTCAACTAATCCCAACAGCTTTATATAATCTTCCTTATGGCTTATATTCAATACACTGTAGCGGAAAGCTTTCACAAATGACTTCACAACTTCAGGATCAGCCTGGCGTCTGGAAAATTCATTAAGTGATTTTTCCACTTGTGCCTGAAAGAATTCATCAGACCAATCTCTACGCCCCAGACCAATCAATGAGAAGGTTTCAGGAAGCTTCTGCTCAAGATATAAGTTATATAAGGCAGGATATATTTTTCTTTTGGCTAAATCGCCAGTAGCACCAAATAAAACAATGGTAGTTGGTTCCATCTTACCGTTCTCCTTCCAAGTAACTCTGGTTTCTTTGTTGTAGTTACACTATAATACGTTTTATAGCTATACAAGTAATTAATATATTTCACAGGAGCTATAGACCACATCTATGACTACAAATTACGAACTATATAAAGTCTTTTATTGGGCCGCCAAAACGGGAAGTTTGACACAGGCTGCGAAAGCACTATATATCACTCAACCCAGCGTCAGTCATGCCATTAAGCAATTGGAAGAGAGCTTTGGTCTTACCTTGTTTTATCGAAATTCCAAGGGTGTAGCGTTGACACAGGAAGGTGCCAGTCTATACTCCTATATTGAACAATCCCAGATTCTGATCTCACTTGCGGAAGAAAAAATGGCCGCACTGAAGAATCTCGACAATGGTGAACTCCGGATTGGTGGCAGTGACTCCCTGTTCAAGCATTACATGCTGGCGTATCTAGAGGAATTCCACACCTTGTACCCTAACATCAAGCTACATCTGAGTCATGGAACCACGCCGGAAGTGATTACCTTTCTGAAAGAAGGCAAGATTGATCTTGGTGTTGTTCGGATGCCCATTGTTGATCCACAGCTAGAAGTCAGGGAAAGTATTCAGTTGAAGGACTGTTTTGTAGCCGGGGAACGTTATGCTCAGTTGAAGGGGAAAGTCATGACACTTGAGATGCTTCTGGAGCATCAACTGATTCTCTTCTCCCGAAACAGCCGGGTTCGGATGGCTATAACCGAGTTGTTTAACAGCTATAATTACACGTTGAAACCTGAGATTGAGGTCGGTAGTGTTGATCTGTTGATTGAGTTTGCGCGTCGAGGACTGGGGATTTCCTATGTTACACGTGAATTTATATCCAAAGAGCTGGAGGAAGGTTCTCTCTTCGAAATTCAGCTTGATGTCCCGCTCCCCCCTTCCCATGTGGGGATTATGACCAAACGCAATATGCCGATTTCTCTAGCTGCCAACCGGTTTATGGATCTCATTTTCAAATCCTGAGTGGTATAATGCCAAAAAGTACAACAAAGAGCCCCACCATCCAGTTATGGATAATGAGGCTCTTTGGCCTGCATAATATTTGTGTTATCTAACGATTAAAGACTCACCAGATAGGACGCGTCCAATATAAGGGCAACCTTACCATTACCGAGGATCGTTGCTCCAGATAGATGGTTCATCGCTCCCAGATACGTACCGAGTGTCTTAATAACAACTTCCTGATTCCCGATGATCTCATCTACTGCGTAAGCTGCAATTTTATCAACAGATCGCACGATCACCAATGGAATGGTTTTGGATTTACGGTCCGTTCGTGGATAGTTGAGCCTGTCGCACAGTCGGTGAAAAGGTACAATTCGTCCATGATTCAGGATCGCTTGTTGCCCCTGGATCATCTGAATATCTTCAGGTGAAATTCGAACAATCTCAGCAACATTATACATCGGCAAGATCAGCACACGGCCCGACACTCTGACTAACAGACCTTTAATAATCGCCAAAGTAAGGGGTAGACGAATCGTAAACGTGGTACCAACACCAACCTCTGTGTCAATATCAATGATACCGTTGAGGCGCCCGATCTGACTACGCACGATGTCCATTCCAACACCGCGCCCTGATACTTCACTGACAGAAGAAGCTGTGGAGAAACCGGGCTCAAATATGAGATGGACAGATTCCTGTGTTGTTAGACGTGCAGCCTGTTCCTCACTAATGATACCTTTGCCCAAGGCGGAAGCTTTAATCTTCTCACCATCGATACCTTTGCCATCATCCGAATAACGAATAACAACATGATTTTCTTCATGAAATGAAGTTAAGGTAATTCGTCCTTTGGACGGCTTGTCGAGCTCCGCTCGAACCTCTGCACTTTCAATGCCATGATCTGCACTGTTGCGGATGAGATGGATCAGCGGGTCACTTAGTTCTTCAATAATCATCCGGTCAAGCTCCGTCTCTCCACCTTGAATAACCAGTTCCAGGTCTTTACCCAGCTTCTGCGAAAGGTCACGAACCAATCTCGGGAAGCGACTGAATAGTTGATCAATAGGTAACATCCGTGTCTTCATTACACCTTCTTGAAGTTCCTTGATCACCCTGCCCATATGATCGGATACACCACTAATAGTCCGGATGAGTGTTGAAGACTCCTTACGCGCACCCGATCCACTCAGATCTGCAAGGGATGTCTGATCAATTAACAGTTCACCGACCAAATTCATCAAATGGTCCAGACGTTCAACACTCACACGAACTGTAGGTTGAGCAGCTTTCACTTTCTCATCCGGCCCAGTTGTATTCACGGTAGGAAAGCTTTGTTTCGTTTGCTCTGTTTCAGAGATTAATTCAAGTGGTGCAGAAGTCGCTGCAACCTCATTGGATTCCAGCAGATATGGATCAATCTCCAGCATATGAATATCCGAATCTGAAGACAGCTCTGCCTTAAGCTGCTGTGGGTCCTTCGACGTTGCTACGATGATGATGAACTGACCATAATGATCATCTTCATTCTGCGCGCCCGGTTGACTCTCCATGAGCGAAGTAGCGATAACCGTACCACAGATGTCCTCGATACGTTGTCGTAAAATATGATATCTGGCCGCTTTCATCATGCACTTCTGCTCCAGCACGATATGAATGGACAATAACTGCTTGCCTGACACTATAGCCACCTGTGCCACAATCGATTCTGCTGGTTGCAATTGAGGTACTTTAAGTTGCCCTACTACTGCCGGGGTCTGAATTAAATCCTTTATTTCTCGTACTACCGCTCGAAAGTCTGCATAGGCTTCCCCACGGATGTACTGATCACGAAGCACCTTCATGGCGTCCAAAGAGCGGAACAACGTATCAATTAGCTCCGAAGTCATCTCCGGTTTTTTCTCCCGGACCCATTCAAGAGCATACTCCACTTCATGCGTAAGGTCGCTTAATTCACGGAAATCCATAGTGGATGCCGATCCCTTGATGGTATGGGCTGCCCGAAACAGCGTCTGAACCAGTTCTACAGAAGGTGAAAGCTCCAATGCCAATAAAGACTGATCCATACGTTCCAGTTGATCATTCAGTTCTTCGATAAAGATGTCACGGTAGGCAGACAAATCCATCATTCGTGTATTCCTCCCTAACCGCCCAATATTTCGTCCAGTTTCAAAATGCCCACAAGCTTGTCTTCCTGTTGACCCACACCATGGAATAAACCTTCACGGTTACGACCATATCCGCCGGTTGGCGGATGTATTTCGGAATATGTGGTTACCTTGTTCACGCGATCCACGATCAAACCAATATATTCTTCCTGATGTCGAACTACGATAATACGCGTCGCTCTGGTGTCCGGTTCATCCGGCATACCCAGCAGATTACGAAGGCTCATTACACATACAACCTTGCCGCGCAGATTAACTACCCCTTTGATCTCTGGACGGCTAAATGGAATATCTGTGATGCTAAGCATTTTAATAATTTCGTGAATTTCTTCGATTCGAATGGCGCAAGTCTCTGCACCTACAGACAGTTCAATATATTGTTCCTTCTGAAGTGAAGACATCAATTCACCCTCAATTCAATTTTATTAATTTGTTTTGAAGGCTGCTGCAGAATTTGCCAGCTCTTCCGCCAGACGTGCCAGAGATTGGCATGTTGCCGCCGTCTCTTCAGACGCTGCAGCGGATTCCTCACTGGAAGCCGAAATGGATTCAACAGAGCTCATCACCTCTGCGGCTTGGGCTGCTTCCTCTTCACATGCTGCAGCAATTTCGTTTACTTTCTGTGAGGAGTTATTGACCATATCAATGATCTGATCAAACGCCTGTCCAGTCATGGAAGACTGCTCAACACTGGCTGCTACAGCCTGTACACTTTGTCTCGTATTTTCCTGCATTGCTTTGATGATGGCTGTAATTTCTTTGGTCGCCTCGCCACTTCGTTCGGCAAGCTTCCGGACTTCATCTGCTACTACGGCGAATCCTCGTCCTTGTTCTCCGGCACGTGCCGCTTCAATTGCAGCATTCAGCGCTAGCAGATTGGTCTGCTCAGCAATATCGTCAATCACTTCAATGATGTCACCGATTTTACGAGAATCATCTTCAAGCTTGGTCATTTTTGTATTAACAGCTTGCATACCTTCCAATGAAGTCTGTACAACAAGTCCACCTTCACGAGCAGTCTTCACCGTATCGTTGGACAGTTCAGCCGCTTCTTCTGCACTTGCAGCGACGGAGTTAATGGCTAGTGAAAGCTCCTTGAACAATTCGGAGATATTTCCCGCCTCACTGGATTGGCTTGTGCTGGTGCTCGCAATTTCCTGTGTGCTGGCTGAGATCTGTTCCGAAGAAGCTGCAACACTTTGGGAGTTCATCACGATATTGTTAATTAACTCTTTCAGATTATCGACCATCCGATTCAGTGCCGCGGCTAGTTGACCCACTTCATCTTTGCTGGATATGTCCGACTTAAGGGTGAGATTTCCGTTGGCAACTTCCGTAGCTAGACCCAGCATAGCCATGAGCGGCTTCGAAATGGAGCGAGAGATGATATATCCAATGAGAATACTGAAGAGTACGGACAGAACCACAAGAATTATCGTTACTTTAAATGCTTGTGAATAGGCAGCCTGAGATTGTATATTCGCCTGTTCAGCCATACTTTCATTAAGGTCGATCAAATTGGTAAGGAGTTCTACAATCCTGTCTCCTTGTGGTTTAAGCTCAGATTTAAGGAAGGTATTAAAGGCACTTTGATCATCTGCGACAGCCAGATTAGTTGCTCGTTCAAACATTGTTAAATATCCTGGATATTCCGCATCAAAATTACGGAGTAACTCTATTTCTTCAGGGGTTGTTGCAAGCGGACGATAGATGGTCAGGCGATCATTCACACTCTGACGGATCGAAGCGATGTTCTCCGTGATCCGAGTTTTTTCGGTTTCAACGGTTTCGAAGCTCAAATCACGCACGTTCACACGCATTCTTTGATAATCAATCTGAGCAGAGGATAATTCTTTCACAGAGATTAGATTGTTGTTATACATCTCTTGCATTCGTTCATTCGTACTTCTCAATGTTACTACAGAGTAGACGCCAAGCGCCGCAAGGATTATCGACACAACTAAAAACGCTGAGATAATCTTTGTTGCTGTTTTCAAATTTCCAAACCACTTCATGTAATCTCCTCCTAGGCATCGTAGTGTCCAGTTATGTATATAACGCTTGGTAAACCCTTCTCTTGGTCGCGCTCCAGACAACTTACGATCTATTTCGACATAAATATATTAAAACTGAATAGGAGATTTTTATTTCTATAAATTTGCACTATTATGAATTTTTATTTCAGATATAAAGAATCTTCTTTTTAATATAAATTATACTTTTTACCTATTAAATTGTTTTTTTCATTTACATATATACGTATAATCAACATTCTGCATTGACTTACACATACATCTCCATACAAAATTTCATGTGACATGATCTTCTTTTATTTATACAAGAAGTTATATAGTTCTTACGTCTAACAAATATCATTTTCCACAAAAAAAATTATGTATTTTTTCTGTACACACTCAACATTTCAAGACCTAAGTCTAATAAATACATACTCATAGTGAGTCTATTTTCCCATAAAAAAAACCAAACCCGAATCAACAAAGTTTGGTTCTGAAGCGAGAAAATACACTTTAAATTAACATAAAACCCGTTTAAAACTAATTATTTATGTGTTATATAGCTGCTCCAGTTCCATTAGGCGGTCCTTAATCCTGTGCGGAATAATACCAAACAGATTATCCCACGTCATGAACATCTCCGGTTTTAGTAAATATTCTTCGAACTCCATAGTAGGTACAAACGCTTTGGTCTGTAGATAACGCTCCACCTGAGCATCGATCTGTTCATTTGTTTCAAAATAATCTTGAAACAACTCATTCACAAGTAGCCCATCACATCCAGCTTCGGCACCTGCTGCACTATACAGATTTGGCAATAACTCAAATACAACCGGAAGTGGTGAGAAAGCATGTTTGCCAGGCTGTGAGTACAGACATACATGATGTCCAACCACATTGACCCGTTCCTTCAATAATCCGCGCAGCACCTTCCCATGAAAACTGGCTTCACAGTCTACTACGTCTCCGTCATGACCCACATAAACCCATACATGCTCCATTTCATACAGATGTCCAATCTCATAATCCCACCAGATTGCATATTCAATTACATATTGTACTACCTCGGTCGGAAACTTAATGTCCCTTCTGAACGATGGTGAAGGCCCAGATTGATGCAACACAGAAATGCCAACAAAATCAGGATAAAAGGGTTCGGCTCTGTCAAACATCAAAATAGGTGCATAACTCATTGCAGTTTCAAGCGTTTTCATTTCTGACATGTTCATTCTATGAGTCCTCCGTTTTTGTTGGATGTTCATACTATACTAACAGAGAACGTAACCCACTGACTCAGGCATTTTGAATTTTTTCTAATATAATACCAACCCCTCCATGGACTTCATACGATTATTACATCGACACATCAAAAAGCCTGCAACTAATATTCTCCAGTTACAGGCTGTGTACTTTGATAATGAATAAGGAATCTTGACTTAAGATTTCAGCTTATTGGATGGTGACACGGACGTCTTGGAAGGTGAAGTCGATTGATCAGAAACCTGCGTATCACACCCTATTGGAGGGCCCAGAATCGCATCATTTTTAATGGAAGCAACAGCTCTCGCATATGCCTCTTCATCCAAACAGTACGCGCGGTGAGCCACTTCCGGCGGTGTAGCTGCCAAGAAATCCGCTCCAAATACAATATCAGGCGTTGGTTGATCAAAGATAGTTAATACATATACATCATCTGTCTCAGCCACAAACCAGTGAAACCAGCCTTTCGGAAATACAACAACCTGACCTGGTTTCAGACGATATGTCAATCGTTCACGCGTAAACGGATTAAAGACTGACGCTGTAATTTCACCTGTGATGACCACAACCATCTCCGTGACATTGGTGTGCCAGTGTGGTTGCACAATGATTCCTTTGCTTAAGTACACGTTGAAGAACCCATTTGCAATGGTCGGCAGCTGTTCTCCAAACAACTGGGTTACATAGTTGCGTGAATCCCTCTGATAATTGACAACCGCATTGGAATCGGCTGCCAGCGGAACATTCGGGGCTTGTAAAATCGGATTCATCATACGATCATTTCTCCTCCTTGGGCATACATCTCATTGTTGTACTGTATGCCGGAGAATAGAAAGATAATACCGTTGACACATGTTATATATTGTTTTTAATCCTGAACTTTAAGGTTTCTTAGAATCTTGTATAAACAAACTAGACTTGACCAGGGAATCTGCCTCCGGCTGCAATGCCTTGTGGAGATATGTGATCTATCTGGTTCATCTCATCATCCGTAAGCGAAACCTGTAGCGCCCCTAAGTTCTCGTGAACTCTTTCCAGATTGCGAGTCCCTGGGATCGGAACGATATGTTCTCCCTTTCCAAGCAACCAAGCCAGAGCAAGTTGAGAGACCGTACACCCTTTTTGCTTAGCCATCTGTTGGATCAATCCAACAACCTCCAGATTTTTCTGAAAGTTCTCACCTTGGAAACGCGGATAGTGACGACGATAATCATCTTCCGGCAGATCGTCTATAGAACGGATCTGACCTGTCAGGAAGCCCCGCCCCAAAGGGCTGTATGGAACCAAGCCAATGTTCAATTCATGCAGGACAGGCATAATCTCATCCTCAAGCTCTCGACTCCATAATGAATATTCGGTCTGCAACGCTGTAATCGGATGAACAGCATGTGCACGCCGAATGATCGCTACTGGCGCTTCGGACAAACCAATATATCGAATCTTCCCCTGTTGAACCAGATCGGCAAGCGTGCCTATGGTCTCTTCAATGGGTGTATTCGGATCAGGACGATGTTGATAATACAGATCGATATAATCCATTCCCAGGTTGTAGAGACTCGCATCTACTGATTTTTTGATGTAGGCCGGATCTCCCTTGGGGCCCTGCGTGTGTGTTATACCAAATTTGGTGGCAACGATTGCTTTGGACCTTCGACCTTGAAGCGCGCGTCCAAGCAGTTTTTCATTCCCACCAAATCGCTGTTTTTCATACGCTCCGTACAGATCCGCCGTATCAAACATGGTGACTCCTGCATCCAGCGCACCCTGAATGGTATGTACAGATTCGTCATTATCCGGCATCATCATCACACCTAGGCCGAGCGCAGATATTCGTAATTTATCATTTCCCAGTGTTCTTGTTTTGAGCATGTGGCTCCCTCTTTTCATCTTGAAATAGAAACGTTAACTAGATACGTATGAACTTGAGTTCATTCTATTTCACTTCCGAGACCCCAACCACACTCTGTTTATGCTAGTAAAGAAATTACCAGTTTGATTAACTTTCTATATGGCAGCAGGAACGTAAATACAACAATGAATGCCTGATTGGCTGTTCAGATTATTCATGGAAAAGATATCGTATGCATGCACAACGCCATCTGCCCGATCCGTCGTTTCAAGCAGGACACGATTGACTTGTTTGAGTTCAACTTGGTGCAGGTTCCAGATCGTTCGGAAGTCTATACTTTCTTCACTCAATTGTTTCACGATTCTGCTAAATTCGGGGTCACTCGGATACTTGTCATAATACGTACGGAATACGGCTACCGAGTGCCGCGCGAATTCCTCCCAGTTGTGCATACGCTCCCTGAGCGCTGTATCCAGAAATAAAATCCGCATCATTAAACGCTCATTCACATTCATCGACGAGAAGTTGAAGAGGTTCGTGTCTGCAGCTTCATTCCAGGCAAGTACCTCAGAACGTTCATTGGTAATAAATGAAGGATGAGTCAACTGGCCAATAATGCTCTGCCACCCTGGCTCCAGTTGCGAATACGAAGCAAGGAATTCATGTTCCGTATTAGGGTCCCATAAGTCAAACAGATGACTCTTCTCTTCCAGGGTTAAACGGAGCGCATTCGCTATACTCTGCATCACTTCTCGTGAAGCCGCCAACTCTCTACCCTGTTCGAGCCACGTGTAATACGTTGCACTGACACCAGCCAATACTGCCACTTCTTCCCGCCGTAGACCGGGTGTTCTTCGCTGTCCATGAGATCCTGACAATCCAACTTGTTCCGGTTGAATGTGGCTCCTCCGTGATTTCAAAAACTCACCCAGTTTTTTGTTGCGGCTCATACTTGTATCCATAGACATCGTTCCTTTTTATAAAAGTATTCAAGCCTATTCGACTCTATCCAAAATGGTAGTCTCTGAATGACTTTGATATAATTCATCTATTATTAGTTCTGCAGAATACTTAGTTTACAAGTAGCTTAGCATCGATTGATGCAGAACGAAAGGAGCATAACATGATCCCCAATGTTGGAGATGTGTACTGCGTGTACGTCGAAAAATTACAACAATATACAGCCTGCCAGGTAACTGGACTGAAAGAAACAGAGGGTAAAACTTCTGACACGCTTGCCTCCGTCCTTCAGTTGGATTGGACTGGTGATCAACTGCCTAATGAAATGCATCTTCATCAGATGAAACCGCTGATCTGTAATTTCTATTTCTGGAATGACCGACTTGCCCATAGTTTCGTGAGTGCTAATGTTCCTTCACAGTATGTGCTTGCAGGCAACATCCCTCCTCTCTACACCGAGGAAACAAATACGTATGGCGGAGGCTGGCCGATCGGAGAAAGTCTCTATCTCCAGCGTGAATGGGAAGGTATCGATGCGATCCGAAGAGCGCAGTTCAAACAAGCTGCGGATGATGACGAAGAAGTGATGATTGGCGATCGTGTAATGCGGCGCAGTACGAGTACACTCCGCGATTTCAGCCCTACATCTTCTGAAGATGTAGCCGAACTCGCAAAGCTACCTTGTCTGACACATATTGAAATGGATGGATATACGGAATCAATCTTTCCATTTATAGAGGACAACCCGCTCATTAATGAACTTCATATCATACATCATGGTCAAACGATGCTCGATATCAGCAAGAGCCACCTGACCAGACTTATTGTGGATGTCAGTGGGTTGAAGGAATTAATTTTGAACACAAAGATGAAAAGTCTGAATTTCACAGGAGAGTTGTCTCCTGATCTGCGTATCTTGGCTTATGAAGACGGTAGATGCATCACTCTCAATGTTCCATCGGGCCTGCCACAGGTTACGGGTATCTCACGACTTGAAGGTCTGTATATCAGAGATATCACGGAGCTCAATCTGAAGCCACTTGTGCAGTATTATCCTGAGCTTTCAGAGTTGCGACTGTGGGGTAAGCCCGGCAATGTATCCCATATAGAGTCGATTCAGCATTTGGCAAATTTGCAGATATTCACTACATATGACCTGTTCGGCTTCAATGGTGAAGAATTCCCTGATCCAGAGCAACTTCCACATTTGGCTACGCTGTGGCTAACCAGCCTGCCTGCCGATGCAGCCAAATCGATCAAAACAAGATATAAAAAATCCGTTGCTGCCGGACTTGATATGGAAATCACCAAAGCACGCAAACCGGAATGGCTTGAAGAGAACCTGAACAATCCATTTCGGGATTGGGATGGACGGGACCACATCAAGGCGGCACACGCCAAAAAAGCAGCTCAATTGTACAAGCAGTGCTTGAAGGAAATCCGGCAATTAAGTCAAGATTTGAACAATCAGGAAGCTATACACAAACAGCTCGTCTCCATGGTTGAGAACTACACACAGACCTTCAACAAGATGGATGCCAAGACCGGCTTTATTGAAACTGTTGAGCGGGAAGAGATTTATGTTGTTCTAACGGAGTTGCTGGAGCAATTACAGCAGCATTTGGAACTGCGTCAAGATGATTTGGTTAAGGTCAATCACGAGGATTTATATGAGGTATTTGATCGTTTGAGGGATTTTTAGTTTACTCAAAAAGGGTCCTGTTATGAAAATGGCAAGACCCTTTTTTGCATGAATAGAATTTCTTGCACTCTATTTTCAATAAGACGATGTGACTCGGGCAGAACCTTGGGTCGCTCGATCCTATGATAAGCCACACAAATTCAAGTAATTCAGGATCGATGCGGTATCATCAATGGAGGTGCGCAAGGCGATGTAACCGTCAGGACGAATCAATACATGTTCTTTAATTGCGACATCGTAAATTCGATAAGCATTCCCGGCAGTGTCTATTATGCCTTCCGCCTCCTCCACCTTCGATGGAAAGATATAATGCAAATGGAGTGCATCGTTGGTGAAGTTCTTCAAAGAAGGATCGATGTAGTTTGCAAAAGCCAAAAGCGTCCAGTGTGGGCCGCGCAAGAGGTCAAAGACACTTCCTGCAAACCCGGTGCCTTGTAGTCCAGTAGCATTAGGAGCACGATCTCCAGGAAGTAAGCGGGTAGCATTTGTTCGAGCAGACGGACGGGTAAGCGAACTTGAACGATAGGAAATGAGAAGCCCGCTCGTCAGATCGTCGGATATGGTGCTCAAGGATTGGGACAACCCTCCGCCTTCAGTCGCCGTTCTTATAACGCCTCCCATCTTCTTAGTGCTGTCTTTGAGCACAGCCTGAGCCACTGGGCGGCGCTCCTCATCGTAGGTGTCGAGTAAGGCGGTGTCTGCTCCGTGTATGACAGCCGCCAGCTTCCAGCCGAGGTTGTATGCGTCCTGTATTCCCGTATTCATGCCTTGACCACCGGCCGGAGAATGAACATGAGCAGCATCACCGGCAAGAAAGACCCGGTTGTTTCGGTAACATTCAACCATACGAACGTTGACCCGGTAGATGGACAACCAAGAAGCATCCGTAAGCCGAACACGTCCGGACCCGGCGCGACGGTCAAACATGGCTTGATACACCTCTAGCGACGGTTGCTCTGGTTCATCAATGTCTGCCGGAATTGTAGCCTGCAGTTGCCAAATATCGGATTTTGGCAGCGGCGTCACCCCGACCATCCCCTCCGAAGAAGTCCAGATATGGATATGGTCACGATCTAACCCTTCCAATCGTACATCGCCAAGATACCATCGCTCATGATCATGTGTTTCCCCAACCAACGGTAAGTGTATAAATTTGCGGATATTGCTTTTGCCCCCGTCAGCGCCGACTACATAACGAGCACGAATTTGCTCTTCTCCTTGTGCTGTATTCACCGTTACCGATACACCATCCACATCCTGAACAAGCCCTACAGCTTCCATGCCCAACTCAACTTGACCGCCAAGCATTGCATATCGGTCGCGCAACGCTTTTTCCACATCAAATTGAGCAATCCAGACCGGATCACGATAGGGTGTCTCAAGTTCGGCGCTGGCTGCAACGGTAATAGTCGGCTTGTCCACACTTCTGCCATCTGCGGTATAATAACGAACAGGCAAGTCCACAACACCTGTATCAACAATGTAGTGAACGGCTTCCAAATCATCGATGACTTCAAGCGAGCGAGGCTGGATTCCTTTGGCGCGAGATGCAACGTTATACACGGTGCTTCGTTCAATAATACGATGGTTGACGTTTCGACGGGCAAGGTCGCAGGCAAGTGTAAGCCCTGTGGGTCCGGCCCCGACAATGAGAACGTCAACAACAGACGGTATGGTATTCATGAATAAAAACCTCCTTGATCATTGATTTGATACGCTACATTTGTTACACTACACCGTACAGTGTAGTTTGTAAAGCAGACTCTAATCCATTTCTTAAATATACATATAAGGGGGAAAACGTAAGAATGGATCATACGGAAAACAAGAAAATCCGCAAAGGCTCTTCAGACAAACGAGCTAAAATTATTGCGGCGGCACGAGATCTGTTTCTTTCAGACGGGTTTGATCGTTCCAGCGTCGATGCGGTCGCAACTAAAGCGGGAGTTTCCAAACGGACAGTTTATGATTATTATGGCGACAAACAGAACCTACTGCTTGCCGTTGTGGAAGAATCCAGTTCGGCGGTTCTTGTCATGATTGAGCAAGGGATTTCAGACCACCTCTTGAAATTCGAAGATCTTGAGCAGGCGCTTATTTTATTTTGTGAACAAATCGTAGCTTCTGCAAACGGTTCGTCCGATTACAAGGCTTTGATCCGTCTGGTTATGGTGGAAGCTGCCAACCTGCCAGACTCGTTTTTTGATAGGCTGGATAACGCAACTGAAGAGGGGATTATCAGGAGGTTTTCAGAGTTTGGACAAAACGGACTGCTTCATGTGATTGATCCTAAAATGGCTGCAAAGCACTTCGCTGCATTAACGTTTTTATTGGTATTCAATCAACCGGGAAAAATCGGGACATTAGATGAGGAACAAAATAAACATATCATCACTGAAGGCGTACGCGTCTTTCTTTGTGCTTATGCCCCACAACGTAAGTCTTAAAATCGCCATTGTAAACGCAAAACGGAACGAAGCATGCTGATACCCTGCTTCGTTCCGCCCATCTTTTAATCTTCGTCCCATTTCGTTAGTGATCTTGCTCTAATCTAAAGCAGCCCTTCATTGAATGGAAAACACTTCTTTTTTCAATAATTCTTCTGGCGTCTGCCCTATCACATCACTGTGAAAATAATCGCGGATAACGCCATCTTGAAGATAATTGGCGATCGACACCATAATCATCCCTTGATCCAGTGCCAGATAAGCTTTTGCAAGTTCTCCCGTTTCAATATTGACTGAGTCATAGAACCCATATTTGCCAAACATTTTGAAGTTCTTTAAAGCTTTAATGTTCTTTCGAACTGCTTCAGGGGCATAATCCAAAGCAAGGAATGTTGCGTGTGCTGTTACCGTTGCTCCATCTTTGTAACCTGAGGTACCTAACGGTGTTGCTGCAAACTCACTGTAACCTGTCGGAGTGGCAGAAGGTGAGAAGCCCCATGCGGCATACCCTTTTTCTTTGGCGTATTCGATCTGCAATTCGACATGACGCTGGTTGTTCAATCCCAAAGCTTGAGTACCCAGGTCTTTTTCCTTTATGACCATACCGGGCATAAGAGCTTCAAACATACTGCCTCCCCAGCTTGGCACGAACTTTTTATCCTTGTATACATAACTTCCTTCAAACACATCCACTCCATCGTACTTAACGGATTTGCCTTGAGGAATCTGAGCTTGCCAATCCCATTCTTGAGGTAATGTGCGATACATCTTCCACCAATGATCTTGAGGAACATCACCTTTCCCAATAGCAATATAGCTGCCTACACGTGGTTCCGTATAAAACATCCCATAATGGTGGTCCGTCAGCGCGCCTTTAGCCACATCATAACCGCCGCGGAATTGGCCGACTTCAGGATCATATAGCGGAGTATAATTCATATTTTCAACCAACTTGCTTGTTCCCCCCTGAAGTTCTTCATAGGCTTGCCCAACAACAATTAAACCAGCGGATAACCAGCCATTATCGACTTGGGAAATAAATTGGCCCCAATCTTTCTTCACCGAACCGTCATCCGTGTTATACCAGTTATAAAATAGGCCGTTCCACTTTTCTAACTTCTCGAGGGAATTTATAGTTGTTTGCAGGCGATGTACAGCTTCTTTCTTTGAAATAATGCCCAATTGTTGCGCTGAAACGGTACTCATCATATACATTGCGATGTTTGTGGGCGAGGTACGTTTAGCTTCTTCTATCCCGTTTTCAGTGTGCCGTACTTCATCGTAAGTCAAGCCAGTATTTTGATCCGTATAGTCCTCAAAAAACGTATAGGTCTTATATGCAATCGCTTTCAATTCTGCTCGAAATCCAATTAAATTGCTTGAGTCACCTGCTGAAGCCATAGGAGTTAAAGCTAGATTAGCTAACAAACAAAAAGTTAAAATGAAGCTGAATTGTTTTACTTTTTTCATGATTTTCTCCCTTCAAATGAATTCGAAACGTTTCGTGTACATGTTATCATAATTTTCCCATTTCCGTAAACAAGAAAATAGAACGCTTACAAATACTGAATATAATGTGGCTTAATTATAAATGTGAAATTCGAAACGTTTCATTAAAAGGACCACATTAAGGTGATTCACGTGGAATTATATGACGTATTTGATCGTTTGAGGGTCTTTTAGAGATTCTAAATTGAGGAGATTAAAAGCCTGACTCCATAGGAATCAGGCTTAATCCTTTCTCGTATCCATTCTGAACCGTTCTAATTTGCTACAACTGTTGTTCCGCAATACTCGCAATCCGTTGATTGTTTAGGAAGCACTTTTGCCTTCGCCCCACACCCCGGGCAACTCACTGAAACAGGCCTTTGTGGCTCTTCAACTTTTTCTTCGACTTTCTCTTCAGTGTTTTCCTTATCCGAGAAATTGATCTCTGTATAGTTAATTGTATTATGACTACTGTAACTAACGGTATTGCTATTGTAACTTGAATAAGTATGCGGATTCACATTTTCGCGATCAAGATGACCTCCATAGTCTCCTCCATAAAACTTTCGTTCCGGGACACGCTTTTTCTTAACACGTTTTTTCCTAAGCAATTTAATACCAAAAAACAAAAATAAAAATTCAATAATAATAACTCCAATTATGCCAAATAGATCCCCACTTTTGTGATTGTCTGCATTGAAAAAAGCAATGGGTGTGCCAATTGCATACACCATAAAAATGAGCCCGAAAAACTTCCTCAATTTGATTCCTCCCAAACAAACTCTACGCCTAACCGACACACTACAAGTATCCGTCCGCTAAAACTGTTAAAGTCTATTTATGTTAGCTACGACTAAGAGATCCTCATTGTCGTTCCACAATACTCACAATCCGCAGACAAAGCAGGATATACCTTTACCTTGGCTCCACACCCTGAACAATTCACGGATACAGATTCTTGAGGTTCATCTTCTCTATCTTCATATTTCTCATTATGCTGATCTTCGTAATATTGATTATCATTAGAATTGTGATGGTATTGATCAGTGTTAGAACGAGATTTAGGTCGACCACACATTTTAATGCCCGTAACAAGTACGATAACCCCAGGGATAAAAAGAATTATCGTACTGATAATGGCTGTTTCTGTTCCCTCGGATATTAATATTAAAGATAACAGGATCGTCACAGACGAAAGGATAATGAATAAAATGCCAAAAAATTTCTTCACCGCGTTTCCTCCTTAAAACATCACACTCTACCTAGCAGTGTATATTACAAGTATCCGTAAAAGAAGTCATTTAGTCCGCTACACGGTTTACGAGATTCTCATCGTTGTTCCGCAATATTCACAATCCGCAGACGAAGTAGGATATACCTTTACTCTAGCTCCACACCCTGAACATATTAAGGATAAAGGTTCTTGAGATTCCTCGACTTCTTCATACTCCTCGTGATAGTTACCTCCGTCATATTGCACATTACTACTAGAATCGTCAACATAATGTTGATCGGCTTTAAGTTGAAATTTAGGTCGACCACACATTTTAATTCCTATAACAAGCAGAACAATCCCACTTACAAAAAGTACAAATGCATTGATAATTGCCACATCCGTTCCCTCGGATAGTTCGACTAAAGAGAACAGAATTGCTATACATGAAATTATAATGAATATAATCCCAAATTTCTTTTTCAAAGTTTCTCCTCCTGCAATTTATGATTTGCTTGTCATGATCTGTTGATTGCGCTCTTTCAAACGGAACTTTAACTGGGATAGTTGCGAAGCAAAACGTTCACTATTTACCAATTCCCCTGCTTCGTACTGATTTGCAAGCTCACTGTTCATCAATTCAATGTCCAACAAGATCTGACGGTCATTTTTCTCAAGTGAATCCGGAGTGATTGGGTCACTATACTTTACAAGTTCAATTAATGACTGAACGGTTTTGCGCTCCTCTTCCACAGTTAGGACGGAATATTGCACCATGGTATGAAGCAATTGCTGTAAGGCTTTTTCGATTAATTGTAAGTTTGCGATTTTTGTATGTTCATCTGTTTCATGACGGCGCGCACTTTGAATATAGATCATAATGATTCCGCACAAAATAATTGCGATCGCAATCGTTAACGTGTGTAACAATACGAACCAGCGAAGCGCATGATCTGCTGAACCTGTTAACAACGTGTAGATCATCACACAAATCAGATAAATACCCAATACTACACCTAAAGCTGTGTAACCTGGAACAAACCGTTTAAACCGATCCATATTTTGCATGATGAACCGCGCGTAGATCCAAATAGCCGTAATCGCTACATAAGAAGCAACGAGATTCATCCAAAAAGAAAACGACAGAAGCGCGTGATTAAACAGCGTAAAAGAAACGATTGACGATACTAACATGCATATTAAATAGACGACATCCAAAATCAAGAGATTGCTCCGTTTTACCATCACTATGCCTGTCCTCCTTCTTGCAGATTGTTTCCGCAATCGAGACAGAACTTCTGGCCGGGTTTTACTTCATGTTGGCACCGACTACATTTCAAGCTTAAACTTGTGCCACAGTTGCCACAGAATTTTGTATGACCGGAATTCATATGGTTACAATTTGGGCATGGGCTAGGCATCGGTTGATGACATTGGATACATTCCAATGCGTTCTCCGCATTATCCGCCCCACATGAAGGACATGCATGGTATTTGTCACCACAGTTAGGACAGAATTTGGTTCCCTTTGGCAAGGCATGTCCACAATTGTTGCAATCTGTTGTTGCTACCGATTTTTCGGCTAATGAATTGCCACATTTGCTGCAAAAAGAGCTGTTCTCCTGATTCGGATGATGGCACTGCTTACATATACTTACTGCAGGCGTTTCCTTCGTAGACATCACTTTAGACATCTGGGACATCTCGCCACTGAAAGAACCACCCAGACCAACCCCCATGCCCATACCAAGCCCTGCGCCCATAATGTCTGACTGCATGCTTCCTTCATTCTTCGCTGCACCTTCAAGCGTATCAAACGAACGTTCTTGCTGATATGTGTACCCAATAATATCCATCTCAGCTTTGCGTGCCAACGCTTCTCTTAATCGAATGACTGAAGGGTCTTCTTCAGGCAGATTAACATTGTGAATATACAGGTTGATTAACTCAATACCAAATTCTTCAAAAGTAGAAGCTACCGTATCTGCAAAATGTCGTGATATCTCGGCGATATATGCATTGATCTCCAAAACACTTACTTTTCTATGTATTAGATATGATGACAACATGGAGTTAATATTCATGATAATCAACCCACGGAAGTAATTAATCATATTAGCTTGGTTAAACTCAGGCAGTGTTCCCACAAGCTTGACCAAAAATTTTCGTGAATCCGAAATTTTAATTCCCATTTGTCCAAATGTTCTTACGGGAACAATAATATTATACTTGGGATCCTGGATCTGAATCGGATTCGCCGTTCCCCATTTAACGTCCAATGCGCTTACTTGATTGACATACCATACTTCTGCTGCAAAAGGTGACTTCCCTCCGAACGGAAGGTTAACGAGTCGGTTCAAGATTGGGATATTTGCAGTACTCAACGTATGCCTTCCGGGTCCAAACATATCAAGTGCTCTTCCATCCTTGAAAAGAATTGCTTGTTGAGATTGATTCACAATTAACTGAGTCCATGTTCCCAGTTCAGTCTCGGGATGTTTCCAAGCAAACACATCAGGTGAGCCATCATACTTAATTACGTCAATAATCGCCATGTTCAATTCCTCAATTCAGTATTAGATTACTATAATTTACTATAAAGTTTTTTTGCTAAAACACTGATTCTACACTATTTCCTATATTTAATTGTCTTTAATCTACTTATTCCATGTCTAGGCATTGATATTTTACCATTTCTAACCTTAATACGCACTAACATAGTTCATGTTTCATATGATATTTTTCCTATATTTAGCATATTCATAATAGTAAAAACCTCTTCCATATCTTCATAGGAAAGAGGTTAACTATGTAACCACAAATTGTGAAAAACCAGAATATTAGCTTGAGTATCCACTCTCGATCATAATCAACGTCCCAATTTTGAAACCACTGGCAAAAGCCTCTTTTGAATGTATAGAATGAACTTGATCCATCATATCAAACAATACCTCGAGTTGTTTAAAGTCATCCTCCGAGAGCTTTTTCTGAAATTTTTCGATATAAGCTGTAATCTCCTTATGAATAGAACGATACTCCGAATCTTTAGGAACAATATTCTCCTCTGGTCTCAGGTTACCGTAATATAATTCTTCTATTATATTTCCCACATCACAGACCCCTTTCTCTTATACATGTCTGGTACTCTTCTCATGACAATTATATAAGATTGACAGACAATGCTGGGAATTTATGCGATATTCGCATGTGATTCTTATAGCTTTCATAGGATATCGCATTTTGCATGCTTGCTTTGACATAATAATGTAGCGCTTGTTGAGCCCTACCTCGTGAGTATGCTAAGATAATGGACACCTATTTCTACAAAATCCTATAACAAATCAACCGTACAGAAAGGACACTATGAATCCTTCATCACTGTCATCCAAGTTACAACAGATCGTTCCGCAGCTGGATCTGCGAAGTTGCCTCGTCAGCGTACGCGGTGAGATTATGTACGAACACTACCGCAACCAAGAGGCTGCGACTGATATTGCAAAAATCAATTCATGTACCAAGAGTGTGCTATCCGCGCTCATCTGTATAGCGATGGATAAAGGTTTGTTGCCAGAGGCATCAACCCCAATCTCCACCTTCTTTCCACAGTTGACATCCGATCCTGATCCGCGTAAACCTTCGATCACACTGGAACAACTGCTCACGATGACAGCCGGATTCAACTGGGACGAGTTCGGCGGGCAGAATTCATTCCCTCGCATGACCCGCACCGATCATTGGGTAGATTTTGCGTTGGAACAACGCTTAAGCCATGTACCGGGTACATATATGGAGTACAACTCAGGAGTATCACAGATCCTATCCGCCATCCTGATGCAAAATGCAGGTATGAACGTAGCAGAGTTCGCAGAGCGTTATCTTTTTGGCCCGCTGGGAATTAAGGATTACGAATGGGAAAGTGACCCTCAAGGTGTACATACCGGCGGATTCGGTCTTAAAATGTTACCCGTAGATCTGTTGAAATTTGGTCAGCTGTTTCTACAACAAGGGATGTGGGAGGGTGAGTCTCTCATTTCAAGTGATCTCATATCCCGTTCGACGCAACCTTTCATTACAGTCACTCCACCGAATCACGGCAGTTATGCTTGGCATTGGTGGGTGGATGTCTATCCGAACGAAAGGTCTGACTCCGAAAATATTGCTGCTGAAGACGACCAACCCAATCTCCATTATTATTACGCGCGAGGATTTGGTGGTCAGTATGTATATATTGTCCCAGAGCTCGAACTTGTTACGGTGTTAACCAATGACAAACGAAAGAAAGAGAAACCTCCGCTGGATGTTTTCCCTCGATTAATCGCCCCTGAGCTATGGAAAATGTTATAAACGCAGGCATTCTTTTTATCTTGTCTCATAAATGAACCCTCTACCTTGTGGCCATAACCTGACCATAGGTTGAGGGTTATTCGTCATGCCAAAGCTTCTTCGATAGCAATTGTTATTGGATACGGACCAGACTGTTGATTAGAGACCACAACCAGTTGTAGATCATAGTCCCGATACACGGAAGACATGAACGACACTCCTGGATCAAACCCCATGACATGAAATTTGAAAATGTCTTCCTCTTTACGGTCAATCCAGATACCCTGCCCATAATACTCTTCATCCTCTTGATGAGCATGTGGAGTTAATAACTGCTGTGTCGCCTCTTCATTCAACAATTGGTTACCCAGCAAAGCACCCCAAAATCGAATCATATCCGGTGCCGTAACATAGGCTCCACCATCTGATCCACCTTTGACAGGAATGGAGAACATATTAGTATTCCAAGAGCCATCTTCATGATCGATATACCCTAAAGCTGTGTTACGCGGAAGCTGATCTGTTACGAAATAACCGGAGTCCTTCATGCCACACCTTTTGAAAATGTGCTCTTCCACATAATCTGTAAACGACAATCCTGAATGTTGTTCCACGACAAGCCCCAGCACAATAAAACCCGCATTATTATAATGAAAACGTTCACCCGGAGCAGACTTCATTGGCAGATGCTGAAACATGGGCAGAAAGTCACTTAAACGCCGCATCGCGTAGACGGGTCTGTCTTTCCATAATTCTGAAAAGTCATCCATCACTTCTTCATCGAAATAATCCGGAATGCCTGACGTGTGTGTTAACAACTGCTGGATGGTGATCCCTTTGTCCCACAGTGGAAACTCCACATCCAACACATCCGTAAGCTTGGAATCCGCAGACAACTTGCCCGCTTCAATTAGTTGGCATATACTCACTGCCGTGAAGACCTTACATCCTGATGCAATTCCAAAGCGTGTGTCCACCTGATTGGCAAGTTCTTCACTGCGATTCGCATAACCACGTTTCATATTCAAAAGGGTTTTCCCGGCTTGCTGGAGTAATACAACACCCGAAAAATTAATGCTTTCCATTACTTCTTCTACTTTTGTTGTCAGCTCTACCGCATTCAACATTTTGTTGTTCACCTACTTGTCTATGTATTCATTACATTCTCATTCTTAATTCTTCGTCATATCCTGCATACCTGCCAAATTTTCATAAAAAGAAGGATTACTCCCTTATAAAAGGAAATAACCCTTCTTCATACAACGTAAGATTAAGTTTGACAAAGCATGCTCAAGTGCTGTTCAATAACTTGTTCCACTCGTTTTACCGTAAGTCTATCTAGCTGCATGTCTCGAGGCAACATGAATTAGCGTAACGCTTGCAGGTCCGACTCGGGACTTCCTGTAATCTTCTTCGTTTCACGGGGAGACCTCGTATTAATCAGATAGTACAATGTGGCATAGATTGTAGTGATAAACGTACCAAAAAACAAACAAAACGCAAGAGAAGGGCGACTTAAACTTTCGTGCATAAGTTCAATCAGCGTCTCGCGATTCGTCAGTGCATCCCAGCTATTCAGTCGATATACACGTCCAAGCAATACCCCGTAACTTCCCAAAGCACTGCCAACCAGTACAAAGATCCAGGATGCCCAGCGTCCAATTCGGTGATAGATCACTTCCTGAAGCTGATACATCGACAGGAATCCAAGCAGGAGTCCAGTCCAGACAAACATTAATAGAACACTTAAATCGTACCAATACGTGTAGTCCACCCCGTTCCCACCATAATACCGGGAACTTCTCGCTGTCAGATGAACCAGATCCGTAACAATGTAAGAAGAGTTCGGGAAAAATAACAACCACAGCAGACCACTTGCAACTGCAAGCCATGCGGCACCTTTCCATTTCACATCACTTAGAAGATAGGCTGCATAAGAGAACACAAAAGGAATCCAGCCCAAGAACAGATTCCAGATCAGGAAGCGGAAATAACGCTGATCCAGCCAATCTGCGGCTACGTAGTACAAGCCAAGCGTTACTATAGTAACCACACTAAGGAAAATAAATATGCGAATATAATTCAGTTTTCTCAATGATTCTGACCTCACTTGATAAAATTCAATTAGTTTCGAAAATAGCGGATGATTTCTTCTTTATTCTTTTCAACACGCAAATTCAATCCTCGTTTATCCTTTAATCCATACTGCTGTAATTCATGGCCTGGATCAAGCACCAACGGTTTCGTCGCCACATCGACCAGCAAGTCCATCGTCAATTGATAGGTTTCCCGTAACTTGTCCATCGGCAGAGAGGATTCATACCGTTTAATCAGCTCAATCAGACGTTCAGCGTACACGAGACGAACCATACTGTCCGCACTCTTCAATTGTCTCGATGCAAATGCTGTTATTGCCATAATAATACTGGGTTCTGTCCGATGTTTGGCAATCAACGCAAGCTCATCCACCGCATCCCAATTCATAATAGACAACTCGGAACTTAATTGTTGAATTCGCTCTCCTATCCATTGTTCTTCTAACTCTTGGGGTACGTCCCATCGCTTATAGTCCGCATACACGCCTTCTCGATGCATCTGTATAGCGCTCCCATAATGTTTGACGAACAAATCCTTTGCTACACCCCAATTGGTCTCTTCCATCTTAACCACCACCATACCTATTCCTGTTTGTGCGTATACTCCTAACATATTACATAAATTCACTACTCTCCAAGCATACTATAGAAGTTGAACTATACATTTGCACAAGAACTCAGAGGACAGAAACAAACTACAGAAGCGAAGCGTTCGCTAAAAGCTTTCTACAAGAAAGCTACTTCGGAAGCATAAGCTTATCACCGGATTTTCACCTTTGTAAAATCGAATTAAAAATCTGGGGATAACAGCGATCGGAAGGTTGTTCTGTCATCGGAGTGGCAAGTGTAAATATTCTTTCGTTCAACTTATATAGAATCATACCATTTACCAAAGGAGAATCAAATTTACAATGAATCCAAATTCGATGCACCCTCAAAATTTAGTACAACCTACATTGAATGCTAATCCAAATGTCACCCCTAACATGAATCATGGCGGCCATGAGATGTTCGATGTGCATGAGATTCTGTCCTCCACCATTAACGTGCTGGATCAATACATGATCTTTCGTACATTTGTGCAGAGCCAGGAACTGATTGGCATTCTCGACCGGCAGTACAACTTCATATTATCCCAGTACAATCTGACAGCAGAGTGTTTTGCATCCGGACAGAAGCCTCATCAAGAGACAGCTACCTACATGATCCCCAACATGGTACCACCGGTATATGGCCTTAAGCCCTCAGCACCGAAAAAGCCAAACCAGAGCTTGGCCGATGTAAAGGATGCCGGGATTAGCGGTCATATGCTGGGACTGATCAAGTCACATGCGAGTCTGCTCGGCATGTCCTGTAGCGAGATCACAAATGGAACGGTTCGCCGAGTCATCGCTTCGCAGATCCAGCATTTTATTGAGATGGCCTATGAAATTTTCATGTTCCAGAATAAAAACGCCTATTACCAAGTACCTCAACTCACTCCAAGTGATACACAACAGATGCTTCAGGCATACATTCCAGCAACCGGGGCACCTCAGATGCCTATTAACAATAAACCACTTCATTAATTAGAAAATAAAATCCGCTTCCCCAGAACAGTCTCTTAACCCTTTCGGGTTTTAGGGGCTGTTCTTTCATTATTTGTAATCATTTTCCTACTGAAGACACTTGATTCGCTTACCAGAAACTGGTTTAATCAAAGACAAACCCGTACATTTTCAACTTACGGATCATACATATAAATAGGGTGAAATGCCGTTATACGAGAATTCAAATGGCTTTTTCTTCATTAATGGGGAGGTATACAAATGAGATGGAAGCAACCTGCTAAACTTGGTTTACTGGCTATGGCTCTCGGCTGTACTGCCATTGGCGCAATACTCACACCTTCAACAACACTAGCTGCACCTGTCCCCGCTTCCAAAGCGGTGTATCATCAATTCCAAACCTATCGAACAGAAGCAGTGAAGTCCACAGAAAGTCTGGTTAAAGCGCGTAAATACCTGATGAATCATATCAATAAAGTCGACCCTTGGCAGGCCACACTAATGACGCTGCAACTGGAGAACATGCAGAACGTGAAATTGGCTAATATGGACTACCAAATGTATACGGAACAATTTCAACAGGCCATATCTCAAGCCCATGAACAACTTGGTTACGAACAGAAGCTTACATATAGTCGTCTGCTCAAAGAAATTAAAGATCCGACCGTGAAGAAACTTCTGCAGGAAGCTTCAGATCTCGGGTTCAAACTGGAAACCAGTGAAGGCTTGTATTACCCCATCATCAATTATGAGATATATCAAAAGTTCAAGCCTTTTGTTAAGGCTGATATTGCTGCATACATTAATATTATGGCTACCGAGTCCAACCAAATGACAACTTCAGATGGGGGCATTATCATCTCTTGGAACGAATTAATCCAGCGTGTATTGGAGAAAGAAGCCTTTTTGAACAACTTCCCGAATTCCAATCGCACATCAGCAGTGAAGCAAGGGTTATTTGTGGATTATCTGTTTTACGGAAGTGACAACACACCTGCTTATGATTGGTACACGGATGAAGAAATTCGCACCATGGACCCTGTGGTGAAACAGGCTTACGAGAAAGCTTTGGCTTACCGGGAGCCCGATACGCAGAGTGTTCTTCTGGACACTATGGAAAAGATTTTACTGGTTCTCAATCAGAACAATGATGAGCTTACACCTGAAGTCAGAGCAATCATTGAACCTGTTCAACAACAATTTGCCCGGGAATAATCGGATGCTGAATCGCAAAATGTGAATGCCAAAAAAGCGGCAATCCTCGTGACAGAGGTTGTCGCTTTTAAGTTTATATATCAAGTCGTTACGTTTGGATCAAAGAGTTTAAGTCACTATTGATGTAAGTTTGTTCGGATTGACGACGAGATACACACCCTCAATCCGCTCTCCGGAAGCGTCCAGCTCCAAACAGAGTACCTCGGACAACTGCCCTTCTTTCATCAACGCGAGTTGAAGTTCGCCATTGATCCACATCGGTACCCATTCTCTCTCACGTAATCGCGTAAGGACTCGCCGTGAGGTCAGGAGTGCAAGCACACCTTTGTGCACATTCATTGTTCTCATAACGGTATGCACAACGCCACCGCCATCTGCTGTAAATACAGGCTGATCTGCCAGTAACTCCAGCATGGCAGAGACGTCATAACGAAGGAAAGCCGTTGTAAAACGGCTCAGCAATTCACCTTTGGCTATCATATCCGTATCACTCTGCTCGATCGGCGGAAGTCTTTCGGGCAGATTTCGTCTGGCACGGCTAAAGATTTGACGGCAGTTACTCTCCGTTTTGCCCAGCCAATCTGCTATTTCGGAATAATCATATCGGAACGCTTCACGAAGGACAAAAACAGCCCGTTCCATGGGCGATAGACGCTCCAACATGACCAGATAGGCGTAGGAGATCAGCTCTTTTTTCTCCATCGTTTCCTCTGGCATGTTCGCCTCTTCACTGTCACCCATCGGCTCTGGCAGCCACTCACCAACATAACTTTCCCGCTGATTACGGGCGGAATTTAGCAGATTCAAGCTTCGGTTCACCACCAATCTGGCGATGTAGGACTTGGGATTACGAATATCCTGAGCAGACGTGCTCTGAATCCCCGCAAAACAATCCTGCACAATATCTTCAGCTTCTGCCACACTGCCCAGCATGCGGTAAGCTATTGAAAATGCATATTTTTTATAACGAATATACAACTCACCAACATCCAGAGAAGACACTTCTGGCTCATTGGCGTGGAAATTAGAATTCATAAGAAGCCTCCTCTGGCATGGTGCGTGTATTTTTTAGTTAAAGCAACCCGGATACATCCCAGTTGTGATCGCAATCCGGTTCCAGTTATTAATCGTGTTAATGGCTAGGATCAGATCCACCAGTTCGGATTCACTGAAATGTTCACGAACCTTATCGTACAACGCAAGGGGTACACCGTGTTCCGAGATTCGGGTCACCGCTTCAGCCAGCTCCAGCATAACACGTTCTTGATCCGTGAAGAAAGCCCCTTCACGCCACACACTTAGCAAAAGAATATGATCCGCGTAATCTCCCAGTTTCATCAGATCTTTGGCATGCATATCGAGACAAAAGGCGCAGCCATTAATCTGGGACACTCGGATTTTTAACAGCTCATACAATACTTTATTTTCAAATTGCCCGGATATATATTGCTCCATTGCCATCATCGCTTTAAAAGCACCTGGACTCGCTACTCTGTAATTCGTTCTTAAATTCATTTCTCATTCGCCTCCGTCATTTGGTTTACATACTGTAGACAAATGACGGCCGGGATCTGTGACATTCTTTGCGAAAATCTTTTTATGCCCACAAGAATAGTTGCTCAACTAACGAATATTCACACTGAATTCTGATGGTAGGACAACCTCCATGGAGTTAATAATCAGTAATGGAAAAACATACTGAAAGGTTGTTCTCTTTTTACAATTAACTTCTAACGTAAGAAAAATCCGCGTTTTTCCGTATTCATGTACGGTTTTTGCTGTAGCGTTTGTGATTTTAACCAAAAGCAGGTTGGATATATTGATATTTTGACCAAAAGAGTAGTAACATACGGCTAATGAAGTTAACTTTTCTGACATTAAAAAGAGAATCGTTTATCCATATCAGCAAGGAGTGTTTCCTATGATAACTTCCAACGCAAACCATACGATGACTTCCGAATTACCTAGAGGGTGTACGTTCACTGCTGAAGACTGGCATGTATTATCCCAATATTGGTACCCGGTAGCCCAAGCAACCGAAGTAACAGACAAACCCCTGGCTGCTCAATTACTCGATGTGAAGCTGGTTCTCTACCGCAGTAATGATCAGGTTGTGGTAGCCAAGGATCTTTGTTTTCACCGGGGGGCTCCACTTAGTAAAGGCTGGGTAGAAAATGGCGAGATTGTCTGCCCTTATCATGGTTTCCGTTATAATTGTGAAGGAAAATGTACCGCAGTACCTGCGCACCCAAGCTCCAAGATCTCGCCTAAGCTCAAACTTATCGTGTACCCGGCAGTCGAACGTTATGGCTTGATCTGGACCACTTTGGCGGGAACGGAAGAACAGATCCCCTCCTTCCCTGGATGGGATGATCCGGATTATATCAATATTTTGCCACCCAACTTTGACATTGCTGGTTCCTCTGGACGACAAATGGAGGGATTCCTGGATGTATCCCATTTTGCCTATGTGCATACCGAAACGTTTGGTGACCGAAACAACACAGAAGTCCCCCAATACAAAGTGAAACGCGAAGGTAATGAGTTACTGGCCGAGTATTGGAGTACTGTAAGTAACTATGGCAAAGGGCAAGATCTTGTTGCACCTGAAGGTTTCCAATGGCTGCGCGAGTTTCGAGTGTTCCCACCTTTTGCGGCTTCTCTTACGGTACATTTCCCAGGAGACGACAAGCTGAATATTCTGAATTGTGCTTCGCCAATCTCTGCCCGTTATACACGTTTATTCTGTCCAATCACACGCAACTTTGACAAAGACGCTCCGATTGAAGACACAATCAAGTTCAACTTGCAGGTATTTGAAGAAGACCGCGAGATGGTCGAGTCACAGAAACCGGAGGATCTGCCCCTTGATCTGCATGCCGAGGCCCATATTCCCGCAGACCGTACTTCGATTGCTTATCGTCAATTATTGACGGAGCTTGGCTTGGGACGAAATTACACATCGTAAATTAAATCATATATAAGTTCAACTAATGAATATATTTACACTGGCACTCCGATGGCAGAATAACTCTACGATCGCTGTTATCCCCAGATTTTTTTATTCCATTTTTTCATAGGGAAAATCCGGTGATAGCGTATGCTTTCGATGTAGCTTTCTTTTAGAAAGCTTTTAGGCGAACGCTCCGCTTCTTCAAGTTATTTCTGCCCTCTCCGTTATCGTGTAAATGTTAGTTGAAAATTCTCTTAGGAACTCAGGACATCTTATTTGGCCTCTAGGTCCTCATTTAAAATTGTAAGGAACCTCAGACTCGTTATTTCCCAAAATCCCCCGATAAAAACACTTCATACGGCTGTTTATTCTGATATAACGTGTCTCAGATTCTTTAGATTTCTGGGCACGCTTCAAACCCTTGATTAAGACGCCTACGATTCGTTAGCACTCCATGCTCCGGACTCGTTCAGGTATGCATCGGCTTTCAGCAGGTTTGAAGACACCTTTAATCAACAAAAGAAGCGCTCCTTTGCGGACGCTTCTTTTGTTATACCTAATTTAACTGAAATACTTATGTGTATTAGATAAACCTCGCCTCATGACCGTCATCTGTCCTCTTGATTATTCGTATTCATAGGAAGCTCTCTATAATACGGACAGCCCGGCTCATGAATAATACGTGGATCAACCCAAGTGCCCCAGTACGGAAGACGGTTCACGTAAGGTTGCATGTTTGGTTGGTTGTTTGGCTGTGTATTGGGCTGCATGTTTGGTTGTACATTGGGTTGTGTGTTTGGTTGCATGTTTGGCTGTACATTGGGTTGTACATTAGGCATTACGTAAGGCTGATGATTCACATTTGGAGCACTGTTAGAGGCAGGAGCAATTGAAGGCTGGCAATCTGCCGGCGGGCCAATAATCACTGTTTTTTGAATGGGAGCAAGTGCTTCTTGAACTTTTTTCTCATCCAGACAGTACGTATAAGCCAAAAGTTTTGCAGGTGTAAGACGTAAGGTGTCTGAGCCAAATATCGCTTCAGGAACCGGTGCATCAAAGATTGCGAGTAAGTGCGTGTGATCTGCAGTGGCCACTTCATAGTGCCACCAGCCTTGAGGAACGTTAGCCACCTGCCCCGGAGTAATCGGGAAATGAAGAAGCTCGTTGGTAAATGGATTAATGAGGGAAACAACTGCCGCACCGCTGATGCAGTATACCAACTCCGTTGCATTCTGATGCGTATGTGGTTCAACCACATTGCCCGTGTTGAGGAAAATATCCAGTAAAGAAGCATTGCCCAGTGTGTTTAACTGCTTGATGGAAAGAGCGTTAATATAGTTGTTCTCATCCTTCTTGAATAACGGATTATTGCTCAAATCGTAAGTAAATTCGGTGGTTGGTAAAGTGTAATCCATGTATGAGGTTGCCAAAATAAAACGCCTGCCCTTCGCTCTCGGTTTAGGTCATAACCTATATGCCAGCTTATGCCCAGCGCCCAGATACGTGAGCCCATTTCCTCCAAGTTTTCATCGCATAACAAATATCCCTGACTCGGACATCCCGAGCAGGGCTCTATTTATTACATGTTCTTTTTCATTTCCCAGACTTCTTCCCAATGGGTGCCAAATGGAATATTCATTAAGTCTACATACTCCAGCCAGTGCATTCTTGTGACAACATCCGGAGTTCCTTCAATCAGTGCATTTGTCACCAGTATAGCACGCAGATTCTTCAGTTTTTCCAACTCCGGGGGGAGTTCACGTATACCAGAATATACTATCTCCAGATACTTCAGCTCACTTAATTCACCAATCTCAGGCGGGATACAATTTAATCCCAACTCAGTTTGTGGTTTGGGCCTCCAACCAGGTGCAGATTCAAAAGGACTGCCACAATAAATTCTTAACTCTTGAAGTTGCTTCAGTTTCCCGATCTCTGCCGGAATACGCTCCAGATCCAGCGTTGTAATGACCAATCTTTCCAATGAAGTAAGTTCAAACAGACCTGCAGGGAGTGAGTACAGATTCTGCTCAAAAATCGTCAACTCCTTCAAGTGCTTCAACTCCCGAATTCGTTCGGGAAGCTCACTTAAACCATGTAAGCTGATATCCAGCTTATCGGTCTGATGTCTGATCGCATCGTCCAGGAGATGATCAATTTCCTTATGACGGTCCAAATCAAAGAACAACCCCGGAATCCGCTCCATAAGTTCACTCGCTTCTTTGTATGTGATCCTCATGCCGTACATATGCTCATGGGCCACAGAGAAAAAATAATCATTTCCGTCTTCTGTCATAAAGCAAAGATCGTCCGGCAATGACGGATAACACCAATCATGAAAACGATTGGCTTCTTCTTTGAGCACGTGACCCGATTCCGGCGTACAGCGATATGTATAATAGGTGCCTTCGGAATAATAGGCTCCGCTTTTCAGCATCATCTCTTCCATCGTAGCTCGTTCCACAAGATAGGGCTCCAATCTCTCTAACACACGAACTACTTCAGGTATCTCGTTCTCTTCGTACCTTTGTCTGTCTACCAGCATAAAACGATCTGCCTTCTCGATCAATTCGTCAATCAACAGTTCATAGGCCGTTCCTCTTGGATCAGTGTGAAAAGCTACGGCTACCATATGTTCCCCCTCATTACTCATTATTCATTAATCTTCAATCTGCTGTATCATCTGAAACCACTGTGGCATAGGCTGATATCATCAATCCAATCATTGGAGGCTTGTTACATGGCATACGGCCCTGGTTCAGTGTCATCCCCGCAACCTGCGGGTTATCCTTACCCTTATTATCCACCACCTCCGCCACCCTCACCGTATCCTTACCCTTATCCCTATCCATACCCGCCCATCGTTCCTGTTCCACTACCATATCCGATCGGTGGTGCTTGGTGGCATGGTGGATATCCCGGCGGTGGTTACCCCGGTGGACACCCTGGTCATTTCCCAGGAGGTGGCTATCCCGGTGGACCTCACGGAGGTGGCTATCCAGGCGGACCTCATGGAGGCGGGCCGGGTGGTCCAGGTGGACACGGAGGACCTCCAGGCGGAGGATTTCACGGACATCGTTTCTTCCAGTGGTAATCATTAGACTCATTCAAAGTACTTGTTCAGATAAAGGAGCTGCTTCGGCAGCTTCTTTATTATTGAAGGAATTGTCTACTCGTGCAGGATTTTAATAGGTGATCTCATCCATCATCTTCAGATTACGGTTCGACATGCTGAGGAGATCCGTGAAGGTAGGTGTAAGGTAATAAACAAAGTCCGGATCGTGCACGTACATAATAATCTGCCCATACGTGCCTTCCGCCGTTGGATCAAAATCGAGCATCAGATACAGTGAACCACCTGCAATTGTTGCAAAAGGAATCCATGGTTTATGGAAAAGGTATGGTTTGATCTCCGGGTCCAGCTGGCTGATCTCTTCGGCAGAATAATACTCTTCAAGCTTCTCATCCACTTCACAGAAGTATTGTTTGGTCTCTCGAATCTCTTCCAATGACATCAGATAAAAGGGTGTACATCGGCCCGTCTCGGCATCACCCGGGTACAGTACATGCAACCCGTAGCCACTACCGTCTTTCCTTTGGTAAAAGGCACGAAAATCGCCAGGCAGCCGGACGCCATACTCCTTTTCGAATAGATCCAGACTTTCCTCGGATGCACCTTCCCGATGTTGATATTCTTCAAACAATTGCCGAATCTCTTGATCCTGTATTCTCTCATCTAACAAGTGATTCAGCTCGTCCATTAGCACGTTTAATGATACATTCGGCTCCAATCTCACCACACCTCCCCTAACTCAGTTCTTCTCTTCTTGTAGATACTGATGATATTCCCAAAACGCTTCTTCCTCTCCGCCGCCTTCAATTAGAATCATGACTACGTAAGATAACAAATTAAGCCATTGTTCCATCAATGTCACCTGTTCGTCGGAAATGAGGTTGTTGCTGCGAAGCATGCCTTCGGGTTCAACGGCCCAAGCACGGGCCATATGAGTAATTCCCCATAGACATGCCATGACTTCCCGATCCAGTGAAGGCCGTGCAAGTTCGGACGCCAGAACACGCAGTATCTCCATCAACTCATGAAAATTCTCCTTAATCAAATGTCCACGGAAAGGCCGCAGACTGCCAATAAAACCGTTCTCCATCTTGGGATGACTCAGATCATCATAAGAAAAGGAGTGACATTTTAATAACGTTACAGCCTCTTCACGTTCCATCCCTTCACCCCTACTAGGTCAAAATGCTACCTCACCAGCGCAGAGGTTCTTCTCCACGCCACAACACATACCGCTCCAACTCACGAAGAGTGCCTGTACCGATCCCGTACTCGTCCATTTCTTTGGAACAAAGATCGAGCACATGCAGCATGCCACCATATGTGCCAACTGCAAGTTTGGATCGCTCTGGTGATACGGCGAGAGAATAGATGGTACTTCCCACAAAATGACGCCATACTTCCTTACCCTCGCCATTTACACAATATAGATAACCATATGCATCCCCAAGCACCATGCCTGCCTCTATTTCCACCGCTGCATACACACGTGCATTCTCATCCATCACTGGCCAATCTTCCTTCGTTTCGTTGCCTGCAATTGATTTCAGCTGGACCTGTATCGTGACCCCGTTATAGAAATGACATGCGTTAAACCAGACGGTCTGGTTATCACTGGTGAATGCTGCATAATGAGGGTAGCTCGATTCTGGATAGAGAGAGTATGTCTTGCTCAGCCGACGGTCCATCACCATATGATTGCTTCCTTGGCTGCCATAGGCAATCCATCTACCATCCCTTGATACAGCTGCATGTCCCATATCTATCTGTGTATCCTCTAGCTCATACTCTTCAATCTCTGCCAGATCGGGATGAAGCAAGGTCACCTGATCTTGCGTTACAAGATATATCCCGTATCTTGAGTGTATAAGTAGTGCTCTGCCTTCATCCATAGGTATAAGTCCTTCAAGTGTCCGTTCGGGATGCTCACAGTCCGCAAGTGATTCAATCCGAGGTAATGCCGACTGTATCCGGGCTTGAATATCTTCCCATCGATATGTCGCTATCTCCTGTCCTTCCAACTTGCGATCTGGCTGACGAATGATACGAATCCCATCCGGTCCTGCAAGCGCAAAGTCAAGTCCATCCGATGAGCAACCTGCAAAAGTATATGGAGAGATCAACTGCCATCCGTGCTGATCCATCGTATATATCTGACTATTCTCCGTGAAAATCCCCGTATTACATACAATCGTTTCCTCGTTCAGATAACCTACAACTTTGACCGCTTGCATGGAAGCCTGAAACGCCTCGTTCAATGGCCACGTCGCTGCGGGTAGCTCATGTCGAAGCACCTCCACATCACCATGGAGATTGGCCTGTCCCACCATATGGAATACTTCAGTACTCATTCCGCTTCTGGAGTCTACCTCCAACTCGGATTCATCCGGTTGCTCTCCCTGCATACTTCTCCGGACAAATGCATTGACATCCCTTGCATAACGCTTGCCTTCATTGCGCCATTGTTCCGCAATGTCTTCCTTTAACCAACTCATAGGTGTCCCTCCACTCTGCCCCTATTCATATGCCGTACAATGATGTGCCTGCAAGAACATACTGATTTCGTTATCCGTCGCCTCCTCCGCACCATTCTTTTCTTCATAGAACAGGGCAACTTCTCTCCCAGCTGCATAGTTAAATCGTAAATATCCTCCCATCGACACCATGAACATCTTGCACATGTACTCATTCTCCAACACAGCATCCCACTTAAATTCTGTTTTGCATGTATCGGCGAGTTCCTTCATGGAGCTTCCCTGTTCCGTCCCTGAAAAATGGTAAAACGTATGTTTCCGCAGCTCATTCCACGGCTCAAAGTAAAGTGGCGTTATTGGTTTATCCTGATGGTAATACCCACAATAGATCCGGTCCAGCGTTTCGCCAAATTCAGTCTCCGAGCATGTCCATAAGGTGATATTTTCATCATGACGCGGTAGCCACAACAGCCCCTCAACTTCCGGATGAACAGCAAGGAAATCTCCATCTACAGAACTGCCGATGGAGATGCACTGCTCAAGTTGATGCTGACTTATAGGCGAATCATCCGTATGTATCCAAAAATCATATTCAACAAAAGGCTTCAACACTTCTGGGTCCGGTCTCTGCACATTCATCCACCCCGTATATGTACCTTCCCCGTAGTGCTCAATCCAGGTGCGGTATGATAAAGGTAGCGAGATGCCGTGCTGTTGTTCAAAGTGATCCAGTTCCTCTGTTGGAACCGGCTTAAGTACACGGGATACAATATACATTTGTCGACATCTCCCATCTCAGTTTGGTTCATTCGTTTTCAGGATCTAAGCCAGTTCTTCCTGTACAATTTCAGTCCATACTCCTTTACGATTCAGAATGCGAACGGCAAAGGCATCATATCCATCACGCTTGACCTGATCAAAATGCATGCGCTCTCCCGTAATCAGTTCATATGCACCATTTTCATCTACATCTTCGCCAAACTCTTCATCCCAAGGCACATTGTAGTAAGCCGTCAACTCTACTTCAAATATGTCCTCACCTTCAACATCCAGGTAAGGACGAAGGGGTCTGTCATGTAGTGCGTCTTCCGAATAGGTCTCACATAACATAGCATCATAGCCGTGCTTGGCGGTATCAATGAGCAGATAGCGCTCACCCGTGACCGTATGCTCCGCATATACAAGAAGAGGTGTCGAATCATGCCAGGTAATCAGATCATCTTCAGTCAAGTCACCATAATAAAAAATATGGAATTTATCATGACCATCACTCATTTGAAGTTTGCCTTTCCACTCCACTTCATCGGACTTTATGTTCTCTTCCTTCCTAATTAATCCTTCCAGATAAGCAGGTCCCTGTTGTACACCATACTCATTCATCATCTCGCCTCCGATTTGTTCATTCGAATGGTAACCACTTTGTGTTCCTCATCCACCGTCAGTTTCACATCGATGTTCAGCTTGTCACGGAATAACGCCGTAATATTGATATACGGATCGCGGGCAGCTTCGCTACTACCGCCACTATTACGGCTCATTCCCTGATGAATGATGGATTCTACCAGCTGTTTATCTCCCTTGCCGGTGTTATTGTAGGTGTAGATCACCTGCCCATCCTGATCATACAGATTCAAAACCGTTGTGAAATCATTGGCGTTCTCATACTGTCTCTCGGTCTGTACATAGTTGTGATCTGTACGTTGATAGTTTACAGTACCAGCCAGATACGGATTGTCCCCGCCTGGCTTCACATCATACTCCTTATAGGCCAGATTAAACAGGTATTGGATATGATTCATATCAATTCGGTAATAAAACTGACGGTTATCTTCCTCTTTGTCCATCGCTGCAAAACTGTTAATCAGCGGCCAGGCCCCGTAGGACTTCCCATTAACATCAACGGCCAGAGCATAGTCAGATAATACTGTCTCTTTTTGAAATACACCAAATGTCTGTAAAATAAAATAAGCCGGAATCATCAACATACCCAGAATGACTGCAAAAATAGTAAGTTTAACTCGTAGTTTCATGTCTTCTCTCCTTGCGGCTTTAACGCTTCAATTTCAGTCTCATCCAGTCTTGTGCTGAAGCTTCGACAGTGTACGCACAACCACATCCCTGTTCTTAGAATCCTTGATATAAGAAGGAATACTATGTGAAGCCGTTCGTATAGGCATATTGCCGTATTTTACACGCAGATCTGCGGAGACATAAGCGATGAGATAATTCAGATGCTCCCGATTCACAGCCCATATTATTTTTCCTCTGAAATTATCCAGGAAGTATAATTCCAGCCCGAACACAGGATCTTTCCCTGCACAAATCTCGGAAAAACACCTTTGGTATGTCGGCTTGGCGTGTAATTCAACCTGATTAACAGAACTACAATGCGGACATTCCACATACGTCGATCGGTGAGACGTCTTCTTCTCGTCTGTGACTTCCACGTTAAATCAACGTTCACATACAGCACAATTCCCCTTGGCTTTATATTGATATACTGGTTCTTCAAAAGCTTGAGCGTAACATTCGTAACACTTCCACCCCATTTGACCATTCCGTTGATCAATCGAAGCGTGCCCACCGCATTTGGGACATTTCACATCAATCCGCTCTCCCCGTCGAAGGACCGAATAGAAACTATACTTATACGCACCTTCATCTTCGAAACGTTTCATCCTGTATCCACCTTTCTTCTGAAACTACGACATACACAGCGTCAAAATACTCAACATTTACCAATCCATCTCTCTAAAATTATATGAAACTCCGTTGCTCAGCACAACAATTGAAGACAGATTGTTGGAAATGCCTCTAATACGACATACCCAAGTGTGTGCCTCATCACACCCGTCTCCACCTCAATAACGTAATCTATAACTAAATAACTACTGAAATGAAAGAAAACCTGCTTTTTAGATTGTGAAAAACATCACTTGAGTAAAGGTTGTGCAACTATGTTCTCCTTACTGAATGTATACAAATGGTCACTCGTATTTGCTATATTCACAGCAACTCTCTCTCACTGTAGTTCAACCGATACGGTTAAACCTGTTCACCACGATGAAGTCTCCTCCTCCTCTGCGATCAGTCAACCCCCGGTGGACCCGATCATTCGCAGAGAAGGTACTACGGTATATATTGAAATGACGGCCCAGGTTACAGATGTCGAAATCTCAGAAGGAGTGATATACAACGCTTGGACATTTAATGGTACCGTTCCCGGACCCGTCCTACGAGTGACCGAGGGAGATACCTTGGTGTTCACGTTGAAAAATAAAGATTCCAGCCTGCCTCACTCCATGGATTTTCACGCTGTACATGCTGCTCCCAGCAGCAAATTTATTGATGTTATGCCAGGCAAGGAAGGTACGTTCACCTATCCAACCTCCTCACCCGGTGTATTCATGTATCACTGTGGAACCAAACCGGTTCTTGCCCATATCGCCAACGGGATGTACGGCATGATTATTGTTGATCCCAAAGCAGGATACCCTTCCGATCACTTGGTTGATCGTGAGTATACTCTTGTTCAGAGTGAATGGTATAAAGAGCATGATTATGAAGCTTTTTTGAACGGGGAACCGGATTATGTCGTATTTAACGGCAATGATTATGGATTAATAAAACATCCCCTGTTAGCCAAAGTAGGAGATACGGTGCGAGTCTATGTCAGTAATGCAGGACCCAATGAAGTCTCATCCTTCCACGTTGTGGGTACCATTATGGACCGTGTGTATACCGATGGGAATCCACGCAACATCCAGTATGGAATACAGACGGTTATGCTTCCCGCAAGTGGTGGAGCTGTCGTAGAGTTCACCGTGACCGAAGAAGGTGATTATGCGATTGTAACCCATCAGTTCAACCATGTAGCCAAAGGAGCTGCCGCTGTTCTGCGTGTGACCAAGGATGGAACTGATCATGGTGGACCCGCGATGTCTCACTGAGACATGACAATAGATAATGGCTATACCTATCCTGAACCATTCGAGGTGATTAAACGATGATCTGTACACACGAAGCGAAGGATGCCTGTTTCTCCAAAGTATCTCTGTTCCAGCATCTTGATCCATCCGAAGCTGTCTTGTTGATCTCCCTTCTACATACCCGCAAATATAACAAAGGCGAAGTTGTCGTCCAGGAGGGAGAACGCTCAGATACGCTTTATGTGGTTCATCAGGGAGGTGTGAAGTTATCCAAATACAATGAAAATGGCAAGGAACATATTATTCGGTTTCTGTTTCCCGGTGATTTCTTCGGACAAGATTCCCTGTTACACCAAAAACCACATGTCGCAAACGCCGAAGTTCTGGAGCCTTCGGCCATCTGCTCTATCAGCAAGCATGACTTTGACCAATTACTTGAACACGATCCGAAGCTTGCTTATCATTTCCTGCTTGCCATTACCAAGCTGCTCCGTGAAACAGATGAATGGAACAGCTCGCTAAGTGCGATGACAACGGAACAGAAGATTGCCAAGTTGCTTTTGTATTTCCATACCCGAAATCATGCAAAACATGAGATCCGCTTGCCTGTATTCAAAAAAGATATGGCTCTGTTACTCGGGATCACACCCGAAACACTTAGTCGTAAACTTGCCATGATGCAAACTCAGGGACTGCTTCAGGTTACAGGAAACTGCATCCTTATTCTGCAATTGGAGCAGCTTAGGGAAAAAATTGAATCGCCTGCCCGAAGCCAATGAACTGGGTAAGAAAGCTTGTGGATGCGAGGAAGCTGTTTTGGCAAAAAAGAGTATCCGATCAGAAACCACTCTGTTCGGATACTCTTTTTATATAAATTCAACCAATAGATCGGAAGCTTGTTCTGTCATCTACAGATCCAGCAACAGCGACACAAGCAATCCCATAGATGCAATCAAACCCACAATTGGCCCACCCTCTTCAAAGGCTTCCGGCATCATCGTCGAGCAGATCATGGCAATGATTCCACCACCTGCAAATGCACCAATCGCTGCACCCATCTCCTCTGGAAGCTGTTCCAGAAACAGATATCCGCCCAGTGCTGCAAGCGCGGAGATCAACAATACACTCAGCCACATCAATATGATTTTGCCACGACTGTACTTGCCTTGTAGTCCAACCGTACTGGACAGACCTTCAGGGATGTTGCTGACAAAGATTGATACTACCAGAACCACACTGACACCGTTTCCGGCGAGCAAGCTGGCTCCAAGCATGATAGATTCCGGGATAGCATCCATTACCGTGCCTGCAAAGATCCCAAGCCCGCTTTGATTCGAGTCTCCCGACTTTGCCGAACGTTTACGCCCTGCTCCTCCCTTTGCAGAAACGAGCAGGTCAAACAGGGTATACACGACGGCACCCGCCGTAAATCCAATGGCGGTAGGTATAATTCCTCCATCATTCAGCGCATCTCCGAGAAGTTCGAAGGTCGCTGCACCTATTAATGTTCCTGTCCCAAAAGCCATGATCCATCCAATGACTCGTTTGGGAATCTTCAGAAACAAGGCTGCGAGTGCGCCAATGACAACCGCTGAGGCAGAGATGCCGCCCCACATGAATGCAGTCCACATCCAGGCCGACCCCTCTCTTGTTCAATCATATTCTATCATTCCATTAACCCAGGTTGAGTAATCAAAAACAGTGATGTGGCTTTACGGTGATCTATATCACCTGATGTGTTCAAAAATCACGTTATGATAAAATGATGTCGTCGTTCAGAACTATGAACACAGAGAGGAGAGATTCTCATGAGTAGGGTAAACAAAGATACAACAGCAGAGTTTCTACAACAGTTCCCCATCTTCCAGGACCTTAGCCCCGAGGAATTAAAGCAAGTCGAAGATATCGCCATTTCCAGAAGCATTCAGAAGAAATCGGTTATTTTCAGCGAAGGAAGCGAAAAAGAAGCTGTCTTTTTTATCCGTACTGGCATTGTAAAGGCTTATAAAACCGATGAGAACGGGCATGAACAGATTGTCTCTTTCCTCAAAACAGGAGATATGTTCCCACACACCGGCTTTTTTAATGCGCACCCTTACCCGGCTACCGCAGAAGCCATTACCCCTACCGAACTACTAGCCATACCTGTCCGACTTTTCGAACGATTAATGCTGAGTACACCTTCAATTGCGATCAAAATTATGCGTGTGCTCGGTGACAAAATAAGAGAATTACAGGATAAATTGCAGGTGCTCTCTGGTCAGGATGTACGCAATCGTGTACTTTCCTTCCTACTCATGCTCGCAGATCAGCACGGACAGACGCATGGAGACCAGATTATCATCAACCTGCCCATGACACATCAGGAGTTTGCCAACTCCATTGGAACTACAAGGGAAACAGCGAATCGGCTTTTAAACCAGCTTACAAAAGAGAATTTGCTCGAAGTGGATCGCAGCCGGATCATCATTCATGATTTGCAAGCTTTGAAGGAACAAAGGGATACGTGACCACCCTGCACCCAGCTACACTGTTTTCTCCCACGCTATTACATTAAACTGTGTGTGCACAAAGAGACCTTAACGACCGTAATCAATGTTAAGGTCTCTTTCGCATTCACAATTAGCAATATGCTTATCAGGATATTGTTAGCTTTGGCTTGCCCATGGCAATATTTCCATACAGGATTCTGACTCAAATAAGGCGAGACTATGACATTAAAAAATGTGTGAGCAGGCTCACACAGCCCCCTCTTCACGTTTTCTATAATCAAATTGCAACACCACACTATCCCTATTTGGAGGAATGACACATGAACACATACGCAGCAACCATTAATGCCACGGAGTATCCACCGCATTTGAAACATAAAGTTATTTTCGAAACGTTTGATCATTTGCGACCACAGGAATCCATGTTGCTTATTAACGATCACGATCCAAAGCCTCTTCGATTCCAGTTTCAATCCACACATCCCGATGGCTTCAACTGGGAGTATATTGAGCAGGGTCCTACAACCTTCCAAGTCAAAATCAGTAAATTATAGATTGGAGCTGAACGGCTATGGCGCACGTTGAAATCATTGACGATACTACACTTCGCATCACGCTACGGCTGGAAGACGCCACAACCATGGTTCAATTGGCACAGCGTGAGCAAGCGGAATATGCGCAAGAGATTATCACCATTTACGAAAAAATGCCTGTGTTCGAATATACTCATTTCTGTTTTTACGCCTATGACAGTGCAAGACTTTTTGAGCGTTTGCTCGGCATGGACCCCAAAGCCTATCTGTCCTTCTCCCTCGATGCGCCGGAGTCATTCTTCTATGCGCTGTACGGTGGAATGGCCGCCCTGTATGAATCATCTCTGCAGTTGGTACAGCAGGCGGATGTAGCTAGTGCAGGATCGGATGTGAACGCACATGTCTCCATCTGATGTCCATATTGTTGAATTGGATGTGCGTCCTCATCTAAGTAAAAAGTTAGAGCCGTTTCAACTGATCATGGACACGGTCAAAGGCCTTCGACATGAAGATGTCTTTGTACTCCATGCTCCATTCAAACCAACGCCCCTGCTCGGTATTCTCAAGATGAAAGGATACTCCAGCACATCGGAACGAAAAGGTTCAGATCACTGGGTTACCACGTTTGTGCACAAAAAAAATAAAACCGGTGCCAAAGCATTATCTGCAATGGTTTTATCTGGATCGGAAGTCGATTCTGAGCCCGGTTCAGACGAAGAATCAGCTTCATGCAAAGGCCATCCGGAGGAGCAAGCTGTTGCGATTGAAAACTTTGAATCTCTACAGACGCCCACCGTTATACTGGACAATCGCGGATTGGAACCGCCACAACCCATGATGCGAACACTTGCCGCACTGGAACGTTGCAATCCTGGGGAAGTCGTACTGATTCATAATGACCGTGTGCCAGTCTTCTTGATTGAAGAGTTAAACAATCTCGGTTGCCCCTTCACGGTTGAGGATCAAGCCGATGGTACGGCCAAAGTGAGAATTGAAAAAGGGTAAGGAGGCAAAGGCCATGTCCAGGTTGCCGTTTCTTTTTATCATCACGGGCATCTTTGGATTTGTAATGTATCACGCATTCTCCCTGCTCTCGCTGACAGGCTGGCTTGGTGATGAACTCAGAGGACCCGAAGGCTGGTTTCATGCCCATCTGTTTGTGCTCGGGTGGGCAACCATGCTGGCTATGGGTGCCGTTTATCAGTTGATACATGTTATTTTGCAATCCAATATCTACAGTCTGTTTCTTGGTTATTGTCATTATTTCTTGTTCAGTATCGGAATCGTGGGCATGTTATACGGCTTCATCCGTGCAGATGTCATCTGGATTGCGGGTTCTGCTACACTCGCGCTCTCGGGCATTCTGTTGTTCGGATGGAATATGGCCGTTACCCTCTTCCGTGCCTCACAGTGGAATCCGGTAACGATCAGTGCAGCTTGTTCCTGTCTTTATCTGGTTCTAACCGGGCTTTCCGGTATGCTGATGGGTCTGAATTTTGCCTTTGGTGATTGGAATAGTCTGCATGAACGATTATTCGGTGCACATATCTGGATGGGAACACTAGGCTGGTTTGGCATGTTAATTACCGGCTTCAGTTACAAAATGCTTCCGATGTTCTACCTGTCCCACGATTATTCCATTCGACTGCAAAAAGTGGTCTTGGTTCTGTGGAATGCAGCTGTAGTTACAGGTGTTGTCGCATTTCTGACAGGTATCAAGGGAGGATTGCTCTGGCTTGCGCTCTTACTTCTAACCGCCGCCCTTCTCTTCTATGTGTATCACTTGGAGCAAATTCAGGAGAAACGGCACAAAAGTAACCCAGGTCCGGGCATTCGCTGGTCTGTGTATGTAAGCCGTGCGTTTGCTGTATATGCTGTTGCACTACTGATCTATTCCTCGCAAGGGACTGAGTTGCTGCTCCATCCACGTGTTGTTCTGCTGTCTGGATGGGTATATCTCGGGGGCTGGGTGTCTCTCACCATACTTGGTTATGCCTCCAAAATCGTGCCTTTTCTATGGTGGACCCACAAATATGGCAAGCAGGCCGGCAGACCCGGAACACCGCTGATGGCAGGTATGTTGAATGAACGGTATGTCAATTGGGGTATGCTCGCCATGGTCGCTGGAAGCCTTTTGCTTGTCAGTGGAATTCTGATTAATCTGGCTGAGGTCATGATGGTTGGAGGAACGATACTGTCTCTTGTCTCCATCATTTATATAACAAATATTGCTTTGGTATTCAGACGTTAACATAAATAAGGTGGACTGGAGAGTGAACATGATGGAACAAACCACGCATTTGCTAGAATGTCTCAAGGAAGTGTATGACCCTGAATTAGGTGTCAATATCGTTGACCTAGGTCTGGTCTATGAAGTAAGGGAAGAGCCTGAACGGGTTCATGTACGAATGACGCTGACTACACCAGGTTGCCCGCTGCATGATACAATTGTCGGAGCGGTGAAATGGGTTTTGCAGGAAAATACAAATAAGAATGATATTGATGTTCAAGTCGTGTGGGAGCCACAATGGTCTCCACAGCTGATGTCAAATGAAGCCAAGGAAATGCTGGGATACTTCTAGGCAGAATGACTACAGACCGAATGAATGAACAAATTGCTGGTGGAATACGAAGAAGCGTACTAAGATCTGATGTTCTCAGACCCAAGTATGCTTTTTATTTTGCGATGGAAGCCACACTTGGTCAAGGTATTCTTGAAAAAAACAAATAAGGAAACTCCAGAATAGAGTTTCCCTTATATTAGTGCCGATCAGTGAATCATTATATCGATTCCTTGATATTAGATGTTAGATGTTCTTTGCATAGGATGCTGCTGGCACTTTGTTTAACACCACGAACAAACGGACCTCCTGATCTCCTGTATTATGGAATGCAAACTCCACTTCACCGCCGCAATGAATTACATCCTCTTGTTTCACCTCTTGTTCTTTTCCATCCAGAATAAGTGTGCCTGTGCCTTCGACTACCAGCAAAATAACGTCTGTGCCCGGATGTTTATGAACGGGAAGCTGCTGACCTGGCAGAAAATGAAGGACAAAGGTCACTCCACCACCCTGTTGGAATAAAACTCGTTTCGTGAAACGGTCCTCACTGAATGTTTTGACTTCTTGCAATGACGTGATACTCATGATAATCGTCCTCCTCGATAATATAATCTGTGAATACATTCATCTTATCGCAAGAAAGCCCGCGTTTCCTTGATCTGAATCAAGAAATGCGGGCAATGAACAAATCATGGGTCGGTCCTCATGACCGTTTGTTTCTAAGATGGTTACACCATCATTTTGCGCAGAGAAGCGATATATCTCGAACGTATAATGATGAAATAAAACGTCTGTGCAAGTACAAAGGCACCAAATACAGTCAACACCGGCATCGTATAATTGGTAATACCGAATTCAGTAAGAAATGGCTTAACTACGACCAAAGTTTCAATGATAGCTACCCCGATCGGTAAAAAGAACAGAATAGCAATCTGAACGGTGGATGATCGTTTCATCTCTTGGAAACTGAGACCCATTTTCGAAAGAGAATGCACCATCTTTCCATCCGCTTCAAGATCGGTATGCAGTCTGAAATACAGAAAGCTTGCAGAAGAGATCGAGAAGATTAATCCGATAAATATGCCCAGAAAGGTAAAGAGTGCTGTACCCTGTCTGTATCTCTCAAAATCTCCATATCGAGTGGTCAGAAATCCGGAGTAATTCTCATCCGAAGCATTATCGCTTCGAATGGTATCTGCGGACGACAGTAGCTGATCGCTAACCATGGCTTCCGAGGAGTGCCGGTCAGGTACAGCATGACCCCATGCCGGAATCTGGTACAGAACTTTGCCTGATAACCTATTTGCATTGAACTGTTGTGTGATCTCTTCAAACTTCTCATCTGGGAGAACGACTACACCTGTAGAATAGATCAAGGTTGCGAAACGTGGCTCTACATCCGTAGCTGTAACTCTTGCTTGCAATGAGCCATCCTCCAGATTCAGAGTCAAGGTTTCTCCTTCCGCATAATTGCGAAACCTGTTTCGATCGATCTGATCCTGATCCTTCTCATTACGTGAATCTACGAACAATGCTGATGCTGAATCCAATTGGAACGTCTTTTTTCCTTGGATCGCATTGAATCGGTTGTAATGACTGAGCGGCATAACCGAGACAGCACTCTGATCCGCATCAGACCAGAAGTACTCCAGATACACTTGCTGATAACTCAAGCCTGCTGCTTCAAGTGTCGAATCAATATAGCTCATATCCATTTGATCCGAAGGAGTGTACACATTGTATTTGATTGCAAAATCGTTGTTTGTAAACTGCTCCCGGTTCTCTTGATCTAGTGACAAAATTACAACTGCACTCATTGAAGCAATCGCAATCACCACGGTCACCATAAAGAGCATGCGGGCATTATCCTTCATTTTATAACTCATCTCTGAGATCCACAACAGACGTGTACCATGCCATACGGTTTTACGATTACGCTTCAATAAACGGATGATGAGCACGGAAAGTTGTGAATAGAAAAAATACGTCCCGGCTATCCCTGTTACTGCTGCAAGCATGATTGTTCCGCCATTTAACCCGTTACGGAGTACCACAAAACCTACTGTAAGTAATGCAAAACCCAGAAGTGAGAAGAACCATGAAGCTTTGGGCTCTTTTTTAGGTTTGTTGGTTCCCGTCAAAAGTTCTAACGTCCGTTTGTTTCCGATAAAAACCAATGTGAAAAGTGAAATGCAGAAAAATAATAACAGAAAGGCCCCGATCGTAATCAGAATCGCTTTCACGGGAAAATAAAAGGGCAGATCATCCATCCCGATAAAACGAGTGGTTAACATCAGGAACAACTTGGACAACAACATACCTCCGCCAATACCGGCAATAATGGACAGGCAGCCGATCAACATGTTTTCCAAAATGACCAATCTCCGAATCTGTGCGGGTTCTGCACCAAGTATGGTCAGAATGCCAAACTCTTTGTTCCGTGATTTGAGAAAAGCACTGATGGAATACATAACAAAGAAAAATGCAAACACATACACGATAATTGAAGCGATCTGCATCCCCGTAGCGGTTGTGTCACCCATTGGCAACTCTGTCACATATGGATGATAGATAAATACCGCATAAGCGAAGAATATCATGACCATAAACACACTGCTAAGAAAAAAAGCAATATACGCTCGCCCATTCCGGCGGATGTTGTTAAACGCGAACTGAGGAAAGCTCATGTGAATTCCCTCCCCAGAAGGATAAAGTATCAATAATCCGCTGGAAGAACGTCTGTCGATTATCTCCGCGGTGTACCTCGGCTGCCAGTTTTCCGTCCTTGATGAACACGATGCGGTTACAATAACTTGCCGCAAGCGGGTCATGTGTGACCAACATAATGGTCGTTTTCTCCTGCTGGTTAATCTGTTCAAGTGACTCCATGACCGCTTGGGATGACGTAGAATCCAATGCGCCAGTGGGTTCATCCGCCAAAACAATCGAAGGCATATTAATCATGGATCTCGCAATGGCTGTGCGCTGTCGCTGTCCGCCCGAGATTTCGTAAACTCGTTTATCCAGAATGTGATCAATCCCGAGCTTGGCTGTAATGCGATGTAGTCTGCTCTCCATCTCCTTCAGCTTGACCTTGTCCAGTGTCAATGGAAGTACAATATTCTCAGCAACAGTCAGCGTGTCCAACAGATTGAAATCCTGAAAGACAAATCCGAGTTCCCGACGCCGGAACATGGCAAGTTCTTTCTTTTTCATATCAAACGGGTTCATGCCATTAATCAGCACCTTGCCCGAGCTGGGTTCATCAATGGTGGAGACCATGTTTAACAATGTGGTTTTGCCACTGCCCGACGGGCCCATAATACCCACAAACTCACCTTGCTTGATTGTCAGATGAATATCACTAAGGGCTTGAGTCTGCACTTTGCCCTGATATACTTTGTTCAGTCCTGATACCTGTAACATTTCCATGCGTAATTCCCTCCTAATCCGTCATTCTTTATACGTTAATTCTATTCTTATCCTAACTGACCTCCCGTAACGGTGCTATCGAATTACCTTAAACTTCCCTTACAATGCGTTTAAGGTTCTGTTCCCCTGCCTTCTCTATCACACTTCTGTGCATTAAAAAAAGCACCTCGCCCATGGGCAAAGCACTTTTTAGTTGGGATATTTCGAATGAATCCAGCTGAATCTGACCAACGTTCCCTCATTCGGCTCCGAAAACAACTCGACACGGTTATCCAGGCGGGCACTGATCTCACGGACCAGATATAATCCCATTCCCGTAGATTCGTGGTATTGCCTGCCCCGTTCACCTGTAAAATAGGGATTGAACACGCGATGAATATCCTCGGAAGAGATGCCGATTCCCTCATCCTGAATGTCCAAGATCGTACGCTCTTCCTGTTTATAGCCGGTAATGATCACTTTTTTGTCTGATTTGCTATCGGAATAGTTCACGGCATTGGTCAAAATCTGGGTGAACATGAACCGCAGCCACTTGGAGTCACTGTAGATCTGAAGTTCACCCTCCATACGGATATCCGGCGTAATGCCTCTGCGAATAAACAAACGTCGGTTCTCTGCAATGCTACTCCGAAGCACCTCATGCAGAGACAACAGCTCCACACGAAAATCCCCTTCGAACTGTTCAAGCCTTGATGAATGCAAGACCATTTCAAGTCCTTTGCGCAGCTTATCCAGCTCATCCTGAATACTACCAGCCGTCTCATCGTCCACATCTTCCAAGGTCAGTTGGATAATGGACAACGGGGTCTTCATCTGATGAACCCAGCGATTCATGAATACCACCTGCTGTTCCTTGCTAGTACGTAACTGCCCCATCTCGTTCTGCCGATTACGCTCCAGTTCATGTAACAATTGCTGGATGGCTTCCGCCACGACCGAATTTCCAAGCGTTTGGAAAGGTTCGTTTACCAGTTTTCGTGGTTGTTCAAGCAGACGATAATACGCTCGCAGCTGGAAGTAACGTATGATCAGATAGACCAACAGCACAACAGTACTGATCAGCATGCCATAGAGAACAATCTTCATCGGACGGCCCTCACCAGAGAGCCAGTAGACACACGGAACCAGCAGCATCTGTAACACATAAAATCCAACTAACATCTGGTGGTCTTTTAGGAAAAGTCTCATTTCCCTTTTCCCTGTGCGGACGAATCCAGATCCAACACACGATAACCCGCTCCGCGAACCGTCTCCAAAATCTCTTCTGCACCCAGCTCCTTCAACTTCCGGCGAACACGTGTAATATAGACATTCAACGTATTATCATCGATAAAATGCTGATCTTCCCACATTTGTTCTAACAATTTTTCTCGGCTGACAACTCGCCCTGCCTTCGCCATCAGCGCTTCCACCAGTATCGCTTCCTTCTGTGTCAGCTCGGTAGAACGCTCATCATATTCCAATACAAATCGCTCAGGATAAAGGATCATGGGACCGTTCTTCACCTTCACTTCCTGTTGAACAGCAGCGTAAGAACCATAGGCTCTGCGCAGCTGACTACGGACTTTGGCAAGAACAACTTCATATTGAAAAGGTTTTGTAATATAATCATCCGCTCCATGTTCCAACGCCATAATCTGATCCATACCACTATCACGAGCCGATATGAATAAAATGGGACATATGGAATGTGTGCGTATCTGCCTGCACCAGTAGTATCCATCATATTGAGGCAAATTCACATCCATCAGCACAAGGTCCGGCTTCACTTCCACAAATTCATCCAGTACATGACGAAAATCATCTGTGACCTGTACCTGGAATCCATTTCGGGTCAGATAAGCCGCCAGTAATCCTGCTAACTTGGCATCATCTTCAACCAACAATATCGACTGCATCGTTAACCCTCTTTCCGTTTCCTGACGTCAGTGTATCACATCTAGTTACCCATTCTAGTCGGAAACGGCTTGAAAATAAAGGTTTAGACCACGAGACGTCCCCTCTTCTCTGCCAAACCAATGATGGCTTCTACCCCTGAATTAAACTCAAGAAAATCCTGCTCGACCCCATCGCTGAAAATAACACCGTCCTCCGGCATCTGGGATACAATGTGCAGTGGTTGCTTTGAATGGATCTGTCCAAACACGAGATTGGCCGCAGTCGTCCGGCTCGGAAAAGGTTCACGTACTGAAAAATATAAGTACGGCGCATCCCAGTTAAAATGATTCAGCTCTTGCCTGCTCCCATGAATGGATGCCGATGCTGTAGCGACCTCCGCTTCGGAATTCATGTTCTGCCATGCAGCGGACCCTACAATTCCGGTGGCTCCGGCCAGCACACTTTTGAACCAGCCTGTCGATCCCATGCCTGTGGATACAATGATGCCACTAGAAGATTGTTGTTCTGTGGATGAACCCAAACGCACTTCATAACGAGCCGATACATGCGTCTTCCGACCAATGAACAGATCATTCACACCATATAGATACTGTCCATCATTGAGTTCCACTTTGGCGAGAGTGACTTCTTTCAAGGTTCGTTGCTTTCGAATGACATCAGGAACAATGAAGCTTAGATCTTCCACGGTAAAAGGTAATAACACGCCATCCCAACGCATCGGGTCCGGATTCACACCGATGAGCGGCTGCTCGGTTACGTATTTGAGGGTGTTGGCTACAAGCCCATCCTGTCCAACCACGACCACGATATCTTGCTCTCCAAAGATAAAGTTGGGTACATGTTCCCGATCAATCGTCTGAACGCGGCCCAATTGACCCAGTTGCTGCTGTGCCTGCTGCACAGATAGCCGATAACGACGGTCTTCCTCCATATAATCACTGAAGTCTGCACCCAGACGTTCAATATAGAACTGAGCTTGCTGCACCGTGTTATATCGAACCACCAGCTCTTCCAGTCTGGTCCGGCGCTTCACCAGAATCAGCTTGTGTTCGCTCATTCGATCATCCGCGGTGGCCTGCTGACGTACTGATTTCCCTGCTTGCTCTGCTTGCTCTCTTCTTCCTAGCCTCATCTCGCTCGTCCTCCTTGATCTCTGCCCGGCACAGGAGACATTAATCCTTGCAACAGATCCGGCGAGATATTAAGCTGCCCAATCTTGCCTGCATTCTCAGCCAGTTCCTGGAACGCGAGTGCGATCAGCTTATCAGAATTCATGCCCATATTCGCCATTGCTTGCAGTACATTGGGCTGTACATTTTGCAATGAGTTCATCACGGCAGCAATCTCATACGCTTTGGCATCTGCCTCGGCATTGTGATTAGCAATAGTTAACTCAATCAGTTGCTGCTTACGTTCCTCCATCGCTGTATTGAACTGAAGCTGCTCCTGCTCCATCTCGTTTTGTTTCTGTTTCACCGAGCGTTCTGTCTGCAATTGGGTCTCACGAATTTGCTGTTTCTTCGTCTCTACGGCAATTTCGGTGTTCAGTTCGTTCTCTTTCACTCGTCTTTCCTGTTCAATCGATGCATTCCGACGTACATAGAGCGCTTCATCTGCCTGACGCAAAATCTCTTCCCGCGCCTGTGCTTCCAATGCACGCATCGTCTCTTTATTAGGCAGAATGGCCAGAATCGATAGACTCATCAACTCAACGCCCAATTTCTCCAACTCTTCACTTTGCACAACCTCGCGTTTCATGCTGCTTGCCAGCCGTTCACTGGATTGAATAGCTTCTTTCAGCGGCATTTGCTCAAGATGTTTCTTGGTTAGTACTTTCGCTGTGGTGATCACCCGTTGATCCAGCTTGCCGGGGTCGTCGGAGATATACCGATTTTTGCGCAAATTGTACGTGTAATTCAGGCTCTGGGTTATTTTCAAATAATCCACAATGCGATAACTTAATTGCCCCTGCACAGTAACCGTCTGATAATCCGCCGTAATCTCTTCGAACATAAACGGTACATCCACCGAGGATACGGGTAGAACCACTACCGATGTGGTCGGCTCATAATAATAGAAAGACAATCCTACACCTTGACGCTGTACCTCACCATTTTTCACCTTCATGACATATTCACTGGGTTGAAATTTCGCAAATCGGAATCCAAACATAGCTCATTCCCCATTTCTTCAATATTGTCGTTTTGATATTATCGAAATGATAACAAATGAATTCGATATTGTCAATACGACATTAACAAATTGTTTATATGCCTATTTAGAGAAAGGGATGAAGTCTGAACCTCATTTTTTCCGCAAAAAATAAAGAGACCGAATCATATGATCCGATCTCTTTACCTGCTTTGTTATTTTCTATTCATGAGTGTTGATAATGCCACCAAGCATCATCCTTCATAATAAAAAACGGACGTTTTGAACTACCTCTAATACAGTTGTTCCATCAGTCTGGCGACTGCAACAGCCCCTTGTGCACGGTTTGCTGTTTCTTTCGGAGCAAACGTACCATCAGGCATGCCATTTAGTAGCTCAAGTTGTTGCATTGAGGCTACAGCTTCTTTGGCGTATGCTGCGATCTCGGCGTTGTCTACAAACACCATATTTCCTTGTACAGAATTGGTCGCACCCTCACGCTGCACAACCTTCAGTGCTCTGTTCAGCATAACGGCCATTTCTTCTCGTGAAATACGTTCATTCGCTCCAAAGCTTCCATCTGCCCGGCCTTGAATTATTTCCATTTCCATTCCAAGTCGTACTGAATCGGCATACCACTGCCCTTCCTTCACATCCGTTGGGACTGAAATAGATGGATCCGGCTGCCGTGCATCACCAATACCTTTAACAATCATTTGCAAAAATTGTGCTCTGGTCAGTTCACCTTGCGGGGCAAAACGAGTTGCGCTCATCCCCGAAATAATCCCTTTACCGTAGAGGTTCTGTACCTCTTGGATTGCCCAATTGTGATTTTGCAAATCATGTAATGGCACTTCAACTTCTTCAATGACATAACTGCCGGATTCCAGCGGTTTGAACGCCAGCGTTTTGGTCTTATCATCGTACTTGGAATACGTAACAGGTTTCATTTCTCCACTTGGAGATATGGAATGTACAACCATCACTACATCATTCTTCTCAGGTTGCTCCACATTGGATAGAGCAACTTCAACTGCTCTGTTTGTCCATTGCAATGGCTTATTGTTCATTAACAGATTCACATCAACAATTGCATGATTACCTATCGCTGCTTTTTGCGATGTGGACAATGTATCTGTCGATCCTTTTGCTACTACGATGTCGAACGTTCCCTCAGTCTCCGCAATAGTTAGCGGGAGTGATCTCAGAGGAACACGAACGGTAGTCTGTCCTACAACTACATCCAGGGATTTCACTTCCTCGGAACGAATCCATTCCGCCAGTTGACTTGCAGCCAACTGGAATGTGACTGTCTTGGCTGTGTCGGGTACATCTGCAAGCAGTTTCAACGTACGATTTCCTGCATCCATGGATTGCAGTACCTGGGTTAATTGAGATACATCTGGACGAATCGAATACTTGTCATTCCCGGTTGCTGTTCCTTTTACCGTTATTAGACCCTTAACTGGCGGATTACCAGGTTCAACCGGTAGTGTTACAGCCGGATTCCCCGTTGAAGGAGCTGTTCCCGGGTTGGAAGGTTGTGATGGCTGGCCAGGGCCAGGTGTTACATCTTGACGTACAAGCTTACTCACAGCATCTTGTAACGCACGATCCGCATTGCTTACATCTTGCGTTGAAGATTCAACATCCAGAATGAATGCCTTCGCTTCAGAAAGTGCCTTACTGAATACATTCCAGCTTGATGTCGTGTATTCGGTTTGTTTTAATTTCTCAGCGGTATCTACAGTAGTTTGCAGTGCAGATTTGTCCGCTGGGAACGTACCGTATGCTTCAAATTCCATGAATCCTACCCATGTGGGACCTGTTTTAATCGTTACCCGAATGTAACGGCCCTCCGTGCCTTCTGGAAGTACATGGCTAGGTGCGGTCGATACAACAACATCACTTGTGGTGTCCACTACTTTCACAAAATTTTTGTTATCGTTGGACACTTCAATCGTATATTTGATACCACCACTCCACATCGACATTTCGATTTTACGGAGGTTAGCAACCTGACCCAAATCCACTTGCCACCAGCTATCCTTACTCTGGTCTGTTCCCCATGAAGTGTTCGGATTGTTGTCAATTGCACCTTCAGGAGAGTTGGCTTGATTGCCTCCTGTCCCTGCACTACTTGAAGCCGTTGCCGTTTTGCCCGTTGTTAAAGCCTCCAGAGAGACTAGATTAGTAAAGGCTTGTTTCAACGTACTTAGTGCTGAATTCACCTCAGACTGGACAACAGCATTGTTATCTCGGACCTGAATCGCTGCCTGCAAAGACTGTTCCAATACAGACCAGCTCCGGCGTGTATAGGAAGATTTAGTCTGTTGCTGCATTTGTTGAATGTACTGGTGCAGTTGTGTTTTGTCCACATTGGATAGACCTTGAATGGCATCATGCAAACGTTTAACCGCTGTATTCGCATCCGTCTGTGTTGCTCTTGGATCATTCAAGATCTGATCAGCGCCTTCCAGCGCTTTGGTCAATACCGCCCAAGTGGCCGCAGACCAGTCAGCCTGCTGATACGTACGCGCTTCCGCTATTTTAGCTCTGAGCTCGTCAAGCTGCGGGGTGATAACCTGCATCTGCTGCATCACACGTTCCAATGCTGTTGTCGCTGCATCTGTATCTAATTGAGTTACCCCACCCGGCGTGTATGCCTGTTGGTATACATCATTCGCTGCCGAGATTGCCGGAGCCAGAGTCACCCAGCTATCCAGAGTAAAATCAGTCTGTACCAATGATTTGGCTCGTGTAAGTACCGCATCCAGTTGCTGGCGGTCTGCGGGCAGAAGCTCCAATCCGCGTTTGTACACATCCAGTGATGGCAAGGCACGTCCTTCGTAGGAGTATCCACCATTCCCCGGAAATTCATCATAGTCGAACATGGCATGATTTTCCCATGCATCTCCCTCGGAATCAATCCAGCCTACATTGGCGGCAATCCATGCGGGCTCCCAATAGAAGAAGCCTGCTCCGCGGTTTTCCGGCACGTCAGCAATCATATCCATAATGCCAGCAATAGCATCATATTGCCCCTGTACCGTTGCAGGGAATGTTGCTCCCCCAACATGAAGCGCTTCATCCGATCCAATGATATTGCCGTGTGCATCCCCGTTTTTATATGAGAATGGATACGATGTCTCGGCAATAATCACGTCTTTTTTGAACTTGTCAGATACTTTATTCATGGTGTTCTGCACATCGGCAAATGTTCCATGCCAGAACGGATAATAGGAAAGTCCGATGATATCGTACTTCAGTTCGCCTTTCTCCAGCTCACTGAAATACCAGTCGAACGTATCCGCCTTGCCGCCTTCTGCGAGATGAATCATGATTTGAACCTTATCAGCGTTATTGGTGATCTCTCCTTCTACTGCACGTACAGCATCAATTCCGCTTTTCAGCAAGGCAACATTTTGCTTAAAATCCACGTCGCTGCTCAAGCCGTTCAGAACACCACTGTTGATCTCATTACCAATCTGTACCATATCAGGCATAGCGTCTGCGGCTTTCATCTCACTTACAACTTCATACGTATAGTTGTATACGGCCTGCTTCAGCTCTTCATGCGAAAGGCCTTCCCAAGCTTTGGGACGAAGCTGCTGACCCGGGTGCGCCCACTCATCCGAGTAGTGGAAATCCAGCAGGATTTTCATACCTTTTTTCTTCACGCGCTCGGCCAAACGAATGACATCGTCCTTATCGTTGTAGCCCCCTGATTTCTGTGGATCATTCCACAGACGAAGACGCACATAATTGACACCGCGATCCTTCAGGATATCAAGCAAGTCCCTTTCAGTGCCATTACTATCCAGATACTTCCCTCCATTAGCCTCAATGGCGGTTAACGTGGAAATATCCACTCCTCTAACGTAATCCGTCCGATATCCTCCAACTGTTACAGTGGCCTCCGGTTGAACAGGGGCTCCATATACTGCACCCGTCACGGTAAAGCTACCCGCATGTGCGTACTCTGAAGGGTCGATACTTTCCCATTCCACTGGAACCGAACCAGATTTGTCGTTCGGATACTTCGCTGTCACTTTTGTTGGCAGAACAGGTGCAACCCCAGCTACTGTATTGACCTTAACGGGATCGTAACTTGTAATGGTTGCTGGATCAATTTTTTCCTCTTTTCCCCAGACTTTAAGCTCGGATATCCCGGGCCACCAATTTGCTCCCGCATAGTACGGAATTGTAACCTTCAAATACTGGACAGGTGTATTGGTCTGGAACTCTTCACTGGCAACAGTCTGTTTTATTTCGTTAGTCGTTTGGTCCACAACAGTTGACCAGTTGTTACCATCATCAGATACTTCAATCAAATATTTTACAACTTGGTCTTTGTCCTTCCAAGTCAATTCCGCTCCAGATAGATCATATGGCGCACCTAGGTCTATAGTCAACCAATGAGGATTACTCTCAGAAGTAGGTGAGCTCGCACTCCAGTGAGTATTCACATCACCATCTACCGCCTTTTCTTTTTGCCCCTCATTCACTAGATCTTCCTCTCTTACCGTAACCACCTTGTTAAGTGCCACGTTCACTTTTGCATCTTCTGCAGCCGCTGGACGAACCATCAACCCCAGATCACAGAACAGCATTAGTAATACCAGACACCCGCTTATGTACCTTTTGTTCACTCTTGATCTCCCCCTTTTTGTGTTTGATTGTGCATGGATCAATGAATGTTATGATTCCTCCTCATTGTAAGCGCTTAATAGTGATGGGTAACACGGCATTTTCCAAAGGAAACAGCAGTTATTTTAACAATATGATCCTGTGACAGTTACATTTGAGTTATATTAATCACACTATTTTGTAAGAAAAACAAAAAAATCTGTCCGTCTACCGTAAGGCAGAACAGAACAGATTTTCAGGTATATGATCATTGTTACACTTATTTAGAAAGTTTCAACTCAAGTTGTACCTGGATATCATTTTCAGTCGAGAGCACAACGGAGTGCGGATTTTCCATTCCGAAATCTTCGAACGTTACCATGGATGTTGCCGACAACAAGACTGCATTATTCTCATAAGCAGCTTTGCCATCAAAAGTTACTTCTTTTTCAATACCTTTAACCGTAATGGTACCATTCATTTTGATATCAACCGTTTGACCGACAGGCCATTCCGCAGGTACCCCTTCAAATGAAGTCGCTGTAAATGTAGCTTGTGGATATGTAGCAACGTCGAAGAAATCGGCTTGCTTCACGTGACCATCACGTTGTCCATTCCCGGAATCAATTCCGTCCATCTCGATCTGTCCTTCTGCCTTCATCTGAGCAGCATCGTCAACATTGATGGTCCAATTGCCTGTTACCTTATCGTCCACAAAGTTAACGGTCTCCTGTGATGTGGTTACGGAGAAGTATACTTTGGAACCTTCGCTGATGCTCCAGTCTCCGTTCAGTTGCTCTGCTCCAGCAGTTTCATTGGCTACAACCGTTCCTGTGCTATCTACAGCTGTGGTGGAAGTCGCTGTGCTCGCAGGAAGCACCTGCTCAATCTCCACGTTGTTCCCCAAGTAACTGTTTGTGATATAGTAACCACCGCCACCGATTACGGCAACCGCCGCTACACCTGTAATAAGCCATGCTTTTGCTTTCTTGTTCATCTCTATGTTTCCTCCAGTACATGATTGTTTAGGTTGCTTCTTGGAGTGAATCATATCAATTGAATGTGTCAGGAAGAAGTCAAGATAAGACAAGTCACATATTTTTTTGAAATTCGTAATACAGGATTGGCTTTACGCTCTTGCTCATGTAAAATCAGTACAAGTTTACAAAGCGAAAGGAGAACGCTTTTTTTGAAATCCATACTTATCGTCGAGGATGAGCAAGCTATTGCACGAGTATTGGCCGCTTATCTGAGAAAAGCAGAATTTGAAGTTCATCATGCAGCAGATGGACCGACTGCACTTACCCTTTTTGATACCGTAACGCCTTCCCTTGTATTACTTGATGTGATGCTGCCAGGAATGGACGGATGGGATCTGCTGCGAATTATTCGTAAAAAAAGTGCTTGTCCCGTGATCATGCTAACTGCACTGGATGACATTTCAGACCGTCTCAACGGACTAAATGCCGGTGCTGACGATTATATGAGCAAACCTTTTGTACCGGAAGAAGTGGTTGCCAGAGTTAATGCGGTGTTGCGCCGTAATCCACATTGGACCTCAGGTGGCGAAGAGAAGCGTTCTTTTGGAAATCTCGTCATTGATCTTGCTGCCAAGCAGGTGCTGCTGAACGGGGCAGAGGTTGCACTCACACCTCGTGACCTGTCGTTACTGTTCTTCCTGTCCGATTATCCGAATCGTACATTTACCAGAGATCATCTTATTGAACAGGTATGGGGGATGGACTATGATGGCAGTGATCGTGCTGTGGATCTATCGATTAAACGACTACGTCAAGCCCTCTCCCACTGGTCGCCAGAGACGGGAGAAATTCGGACGTTGCGAGGAATGGGGTATCAATTTTGGATCGCCAACTGAAACAGAAGAAACCCAAACGCACGATATCCATTCTGTCACACTGGACACTGCGATATTTTCTCATTTTATGCATTGGTTTCACGATTATTGCGGCAGGGGCACTCTACTGGATTCGAACAACTTCCATTGAGAAAAGCCTCAAAACCGCAGAACTGCTTGGTCTGGAGATTGCCGATCGAGTGACCAGTGAGAATAATATGCTTCGAGTTCCACCCGATCTGGACAGACTGGTAACCAAGCGAGAGAAACTATTCAACACAGATAATTATTTTTGTGTCATGATCTTGGACAATAACAATCAATTGATCTTTTCCCAGCCTAAAATGGAGCAAAAAGATGTGCATTATCGACTGTCAGACGACTATCTTGAACCGCGAAACAATAAATATGCAGGTGTAACGGTCAACATATCCGAGGGCGATCAAACCTTGGGCAAAGTGTGGGTCATGCAATCCAAACAATCCATTACATTTGGTCCAGAGACGATATGGCTCGTGGCTCTAATCCTCGGAGGACTAATCCTCTGTGGATGGTTTACAATCTATCTCCTGTCCAAAAAGTTATCCAGACCGATTCGTCAGGTCGCCTATGCCGCTGAACAGATTCGAGGTGGCAATTATGATGTGAGTCTTGACTTGAATACACGAGAACGTGAGATCAATGAACTTGTAAATTCATTTCGCGATATGGCCACTCGTCTCCAGCAACTTGAAGAATGGCGTACACTTTCGCTGGCAGGGGTAAGTCATGAACTCAAGACACCGGTAACTTCCATCAAGGGGCTCGTTATGGCAGTACGTGACGATGTTGTGAGTCCACAGGAAGGTAAAGAATTTTTGGATATCGCTTTGAAGGAATCTGAACGCATGGAGCGAATGGTCGCAGATTTGCTTGACTATAACGCCATGGCTGCAGGAAGTGTTGCCGTTCGCAAGGAACGGACGGATCTGAAACTGTTGGTCGGTGAGATCATCTATCAGTGGAAGATTGCGTACGAGGACAAAATGCCAGAGGTTCAGCTGCATGCACCTCCGATTAACTTTTTTACCATGGGGGATGCTCTTCGCATTCAGCAGATCATTGTCAATTTACTCAATAACGCACTTCATGCCACAGCTCCTGAACAGAAGGCTGTCTTCAACATTTATCTAAGTACAGAAGAACAGATGCTGTACGTTGATGTTAAAGACCACGGCACAGGCATCGCAGCCGAAGAACAACCCAAAATCTTCGAACGGTTCTATCGTGGAGAACTCAAAAAACGTCGTAACCGCGGTCTGGGTCTAGGATTAACATATAGCCGCCTACTCGCTCAGGAACAGGGCGGTGAACTGACACTTGTCTCCAGCAGCCCGGAAGGCAGCATGTTCAGATTAAGCCTGCCACGCTGGACCGCAACACAAGAAGCCATGAATACAGAAAAAGCATACGGAGCAGCCGTTAAAGTATAATGCACCTCGCTAACATGACAATTAGCCCAGAACTCCATTCAGGAGACTGGGCTAGTTCAACGTTGTTCTTTGTTGCTTTATCCAGAACGGAAGCAATCAACACTCTAATACACGTGGTCTGTATTCATCGTAAGCATCCGAGATCAGTTGCTTATGAAGTGCACTACTGGCAATGATTGCTTTCCGCTTTGCTTTCAGAACGATCTGCTCTATATCCGCATAACTGCACCCAGTCAAGCGTTCACATATGTAATCTTCCAGCCGAGTCTCCTGTTCAAATGCCCCTACCAATTTGCTGATATACAATTTGCGACTCGAATCATCAGGCATACCGTAGGTCATCTTCGTATCAAACCGCCGCCAGATGGCGTGATCCAGCTGGGTTTCCAGATTCGTCGCAGCCACCAGAATACTGTCCCCATTGAATTCGTCCAGACATTGCAACAACGTATTGACGACACGAGCCATCTCTTTCACTTCATCGTTGCTCTCACGTGTCCGGCCTATGGCATCAAATTCATCCAGAAATAACACACAGGGATTCATTCGTGCATATTCGAATAACTTACGTACGTTACTCCCCGTCTCACCAAGATGGCTATGAATGATCGCATCTAATCTCACAAGAACCAATGGCAGATCAAGGCGCTCCGCCAGATGTGATGCCGTTAATGTTTTTCCCGTACCGGGAGGCCCGAACATGACCATTTTGTTGGGGATTGATACATCATGCTCTCTGAACTTCTCTTTCATGCCCAGAATGGTGACAAATTCATTAATGATGCGTTCATTTTCAGCGGAAAATACAATATGCTGGGCTTTGCGTCTACACTCTTTTGGCGTGTAAAAAGCAGCCATATCGATCCCTTTCGCGCGGGGAATCCGGTTCATATGGTTTATTTTGCTCATGTATTCACATGCTCCTTCATTTATGGTTTCGTGTAAATGTTTAGTTCAATTTATATAGAATCAATTAGGCATTTAATCGTAATTATTACTATTAAATAATAACATACTACTGCCTTTTTGCAAATATAACCACAGCACGTCCACTATTTTGCCACAGATGGGGGCATTTGGTTGCAAGCTTCAATTAAATTTGCTATTCTAAGTGTGCATCGTTGTGTATAATGCAAAAAAGCCCTCCGAATTTCACGAGAGCAAAAATTTTCCAGATTAACAAGCGGCAACTTGTTATATCCGGATTCTTTATACCAACGACTGTAATCCAATTAAAGTGAGGTTAACAATCATGGCAAAAGACGTATTGTGTGAAGTTAATTCCTGTCGTCACTGGGCTCAAGAGAACAAATGTAACGCTTCTTCGATCTACATTGTGAGTCACAGTTCCAAAGAAGCAAGTCAGTCTGCTGAAACAGACTGCAAGACTTTTGAAGTAAAATAAGTAATTTCAATTGATCCACTTAAAGGAGCCCTTACCGGTTCCTTTTTTCTTTGTCTATTGTAACAAGAATGATAATTATTATCAAGCCCTATTCTGTAAAAATCCTTCTCACCTCTTCAATGCACATTGGACAGATGACCTACGTACACTACGTAAGAAGTCAGTATGCCCATGAACGATTAGAACCAAGAGGTGAATAACAATGCCTGTTAAAAGTGGCACACAGTATCGCGAACGAATTGATGCACAGTCCGTCCCTTGCTGGTACAAAGGTAACCTTATTACTGGAAAACGCTCTGAACATGTAGCATTTGCTGGTTTAATGGAGACTCAGATGTACATGTATGATCTACAATCTGATCCTAAATTTGCAGAAACGATGACGTATGCCTCCCCGGCAGACGGCAAACCTGTGGGCATATCCTTCCTGCCTCCAACCAGTGCCGACGACCTCCGTAAACGACGGGAAGGGATGAATATCTGGGCAAATGTGCATCATGGCTTTCTTGGTCGCTCACCCGATTACATGAATACAGCCATAATGTCCTTTTACACAGGTGCCGATCTCCTGAACGAACTATCTCCCCAATATGCAGAAAATCTCAAAAATTATTATGCGTACTGCCGTGATCATGATATCACGTTATCCCATGCCTTCATTCAGCCATATGCCAGCAAAATCTCAGGGCAATTGGATGCTACTGAAGATGCTATTGCCGCAAAGGTCGTGGATCGCACCGAGGAAGGTCTCATTATTAGCGGTGCATTCATGATGGCTACACAAGCTGCCACTTCGGATGAGATATTTGTCTATCCGTCACCTTCACCCGCCCCATTTGATGACGAAAATCCATTTGCATTCTCTTTTGCTGTCCCCAATGATCTTCCAGGAATCAGTCTGGTATGCAGGGATACCTACGCAGCCGAATCCCACACTAATTATCCCCTGAGTTCCAGATATGAAGAAATGGACAATATCGTCATCTTTGACAGGGTGCTCGTTCCGCATGAACGAATATTTTTTGCAGGAAGTGAGGAAATGTCCTCGCGTCTCTTCAGTGGTAGTAACTTTCATATTCACGCAGGTCATCAGGTATTGTGTCGTTATATTGCCAAGACGGAATTTGTTCTCGGTACAATCCAGCTTCTCACGGATACGCTGGAGCTGAATACGGAAGCACATGTTATAGAGAAATCTGCACGTGTGTTCGCAGGTCTTGAATCGTTAAAAGCATTGGCCTTGGCCGCGGAGGCAGGTGCAATACCAGACGGAAGAGGATTTGTATTACCTGCACCCAAACCATTGATGGCAGCCAATCTCCTCTTTCCGAAACTTTATCCTGAGATGATTGAAATTCTGCAACTCTTGGGTTCGAGCGGGATGATTATGATCCCTCAGGAAGAAGAGTTTCAATCCGATATCGCTCCTTCACTGAATATATATCTGAAAGGGAACGATATGGCTTCTCACGAACGCAACGCTCTGTTCCGCCTAATCTGGGAGCTTGGATCTGGTTCATTCGGGGGCAGACAGACCCAATTCGAACGATTCTTTTTTGGCAATGTCCTTACCGTATCCAATCGGTTGTTCTCCGTCTACAACAAAGATCAGACGAATCGTCAGCTCGTTCGTGATTTTCTATTCAACACCAGCAAATAAGAGAACTAATGAATCATTTTTTAGACCAGATGGTCATATACCGTCATCAGTTCAGAGGCTGGTCTGCTTGCATCCATATCCCGCAATGCAGGCTGGTCTCCGTAACCGATATGGAATACCCCCAGCACCTTCTCTTCACTTGTCAAACCCATTAAATTCATAAACACAGGATGTTGTTGATAATCATTGATCTTCCAGACCGCATTCAACCCCTGTTCCGCAGCCAGAATACTAAAGCGTTTGCTCCAGGCTTTGGCCGGCAGAAGATCATCCTCACGGGCATTTCTAGGCGCCACGACAACCAGATGGGTTGGAATTGCTTCCGTGTATTGATATGTAGCCCAATCGCCGTAGCGATCAGCCAGATGGGGTGGATAGCTCTGTCTGACCGCTTCCAGATAAAGCTGTCGTCCTTCGCCTGCAAACAACATAAACCTCCAAGGTTCTGAACTCATTACATATAATGAAGGATCTGCTTCATCAAGCAACTTTCGTATAACCGACTGGGGTACTGGCAACGGACTGAATTCGCAAGTTCCTGCACGTCTCTTGCCGCTGCTTATATCTTGACCTAGACCGGTAGACATGGCAACTTTCCCTCCTCTATCTGCATGATATATTGTTATCCTTCAACTGTCTTCACATCAACCATGTTTTCTTCGGTTCAATAGCTTCCGTTCTCCAGCGATCTACCTCTTCGTGTATGCGCGCTTTATCACGCGTCGTAAACTGTTCTGACTCCACCACTTCTGCTTGCGGCATGCTGTCACGTATCAAGCGAATGTAGTCCATGGAACGTATCAGAGACTGGCGTCCAGGGATGTACCTTATTTTGCGTCCTTCCAACAAACAGTATATCTCGATCATACCCGGTAATTTTCCGAAGGCTTCCCAGCAGAATGCACTGACCATATGCTGAAACGCCTCAACTACGTTTGGATCATGGACAACCATATATTTCTGAATAAGCAGCGAATCCCAGCCTTCGGGTTGCCAGGCCGCCTGAAATATCATCGATAAATGCATGGATAATGAAGGTAACTCCGTTCTCCACTGTTCAAAAAGAATGGCTGGATGCTTCAAATCATCGTTCATTGCAATGGCGAGTGACAATTCATCCGTAATCTTGTTCTTCACATCCCAGTAATGGAGAACAGATTCGAAACCATCCGTCTTTCTGGGCCACCACTTCTCAAGTAAATACTGTACGGGTACCTCTTTGCGAACATCGGGGTCGAGACTGTAAAAAGCATTGACCGCATGGCTCACCGCATATTGTACACGGTGCCTCCATTGAAGTGGAAGACGCTGCTCAGACACTGGTTCAGGGCGGATGAATCGATGTGGGCTGCGCAGCATTTCTTCCAATCTGTAATCTTCAAGCAGACGTCCAGGAAGATCATTCCTTCCGACTGGCATCGCTGCCTGAACATTATGTCTTAACATGATCTTTAGGACACCTGTAATCCGGCAGCAGCGAAGCGTTTGCCAAAGTCACGGCATGTTTCTTTCTCCTGCTCAAGCGGACTATATTCAATTTTCAACATCTCTGGAGATACCTCCGCCCCACGCTCCTGCAGCTTGGCAGCCGCCAGATCAACTGCACCGCAGAACTGCTCATACGAGGTGTCACCACTACCAAACACCGCAGCTCTCTTACCACTCAGGTCAAGCTCATCCAGCTCCTCATAGAAATCAAGGAATTCATCTGGCAACTCCCCGTCTCCCCAGGTGTACACACCGATCATGAATCCGTCATAGTCCAATACATCAGATGCATTACAATCCGTTACGGATTTCAGGTCTGCCTCGTGGCCTCCCTGTGTAATTCCTTCCACAATCAGTTCTGCAATTTCTTCTGTATTTCCTGTCATGCTCGCATAAGCCACTAACAATTTAGCCATCTATTTTTCCCTCACTTTATTTGATCATGTTATATTCTCTCTATGAAGAAAGAATGAATTTTTGATTAACAAAATCATATGTGATAATGATTATCATTGTCAAATTAAATTTTTGGTTATCTTTGTTTTTCAGTATATGGCGCACTCCCGTCCCCCAACTGGCGTACAAGCCCTTTTTTGTTGTACAATAGTATCCAAATGACTTTTGAAGGATGGATAAATCATTATGTACGTAGCTAAGAATTGGAAGGACTATGAAGTAATCGATACAGGAGGCGGCGAGAAACTGGAGCGTTGGGGAGATGTGATTTTACGCAGACCCGATCCACAGATTATCTGGCCCCTTGAGCAAGAAACCAATGAATGGCGTCAGGTGCATGGTCACTATCATCGCAGCTCTTCCGGTGGCGGTAACTGGGATATGAAAAAGCCCATTCCCGAGCGTTGGACGATCGGATACGAAAACCTGAAATTCCACATTAAACCTACCAGCTTTAAGCACACTGGTCTGTTCCCTGAACAAGCCGCCAACTGGAGCTGGATGATGGATAAAATCTCCAATGCAGGACGCCCTATTTCTGTCTTGAACCTGTTTGCCTATACAGGCGGAGCAACGGTAGCTGCTGCTTATGCAGGCGCATCTGTTGTGCATGTGGATGCAGCTAAAGGCATGGTTCAATGGGCCAAGGAAAATGTTCAATTATCCGGACTGGCTGATCGCCCTGTTCGTTTTATTACAGATGATGTATTCAAATTTGTACAACGGGAACAACGTCGCGGAAATCGTTACGACGCCATTATTATGGACCCTCCTTCATATGGCCGTGGCCCTAATGGAGAGACATGGAAACTGGAAGAGAACCTATATCCTTTCCTGAAGTCATGTATGACGATCTTGTCGGATAATCCATTATTCATGCTGGTTAACTCCTACACTACGGGCATTTCCTCTACGGTTCTGCGCAACATGTTGACCATGACGATGTCTGCTCAGTACGGTGGTGAAATTACTGCAGGTGAAATTGGTCTGCCGATCACACGTAGTGGTCTTGATCTGCCTTGTGGTATTCTGGGCCGTTGGGAGTCTTAATCATGTCAGAACATCGGCATGATCACGATGCAATTCCGATTCTGTTCGAAGACAACCATCTGTTAGGCATTACGAAGCCGGTCAATGTACCTACACAGGAAGATTCATCAGGTGATCCGGATTTGCTTACATTGCTTAAGCAGGATCTGAAAGAACGATACAACAAACCTGGCAATGTTTATCTCGGGTTAGTACACCGACTTGATCGTCCTGTTGGAGGGGCAATGATTTTTGCCAAGACTTCTAAAGCAGCTTCGAGATTGTCCGAGACTGTGCGGGGACGTCATTTCCGTAAAATATATGCGGCTGTTGTACACGGCAAGTTGCCTGCACAGCAGGGAACGTTAAAACACACGCTCCTGAAAGATGCACGTACAAATACCGTTACTGTGGTACCTAAAGGTACGGCTGGCGGTAAGGATGCCGTTCTGGATTACCGTGTTATCGGCGAGACAGACCGTTACAGCCTCGTCCATATCGAACTGCACACCGGCAGATCTCATCAGATTCGAGTGCAAATGAAAGAAATCGGCTGCCCTCTGTACGGGGATCAGAAGTACGGCGCAAGCGTGAATAAACCCGGGCAACAGATTGCTCTATGGTCTGCGATTGCTGCTTTTCCTCATCCAGTTACTAAGGAAGAAGTTATTCTGCAATCTTTGCCTGCAAGAGAATTCCCCTGGGCAGAATGGCCAGACGCTGTGTACCAAAAAGCTTTTGGACAATCTCAATAAATACGTGTTCAAAAAGACTGGTTTTCAATACCGATAAGATGGGATCAAAAGCGGTTTTATCGAACAACCTCTATAAGTGCACAGGATCAGGTTACATCTGTCCATACAACGTGTCGTTCAGATTCTGTATCTGAACGACACGTTTTCTTATATTTTCAGCTGTATAACTAAAATACAGAGAGGAGACATCATGATGACCCCGTTTACCAAACAAGTCGTTGCGATCATCGCGGCGATTCCCGAAGGTAAAGTGATGACTTACGGTCAGATTGCAGCCCATGCCGGGAGTCCAAGAGCCGCGAGACAAGTCGTACGTATTCTGCACTCGATGAGCCGCAAGGAACGTCTGCCCTGGCACCGTGTCGTCAATGCAAAAGGAGAAATCTCCATACCGGACGAACACTCGCGCATGATGCAGGAAACAGAACTGATTAGCGAAGGTGTGGAGTTTCAACTGAACGGAACCATTAATCTCAAACAGTTCGGTCATGAGCCCGATCCTGTATTTCTTATCGATCCAACGATCCAGCCCGAATAATAAAGTACTCTCCTCCTATCGCGCACACCAAAAAAAGAGAACTCAGGCAGTTAGGGTTACCCCTTCGACTGTTAGAGTTCTCTTTTTGGTTTTATCTGATATTCGTTATGCTGTAGCCGTCGCTTTTTCCTGTTCTACAGTAACAGGCTCAACAGCTGGTTTTGTTTTCCGAATAAAGAACGCCATGATCAAAGCAACCACGGTCATTCCGGTAGCCACGATGAATGCATAGTTAACGCCGTAAATCGTTGCATCTGCTGTAGCTGCTAACATCGCTGTCTTATTATTAGGGTCAACTTGGCCAGCAGCCACTGCATCCGCCAGATGTGTTTTGAGCTTACTACTCATGATAGTAACCAGAATGGCTGTACCAATCGCACCGGCAACTGTACGCAATGTATTGGACATCGCTGTACCATGCGCGTTCAGACGTTGAGGCAGTTGATTCAGACCTGCTGTCTGGATTGGCATCATCAGCATCGACATACCGAACATACGAGCCGTGTAGATAAACATCATGTAGCCGTAGGTAGTATCGATTGCCAGACGACTCAGTCCAAAAGTTGTAATTGCCGTAATGGCAAGACCTGCAACCGAAAGCCAGCGTGCGCCCACTTTATCAAATATGCGACCTGTAATTGGGGACATAATCCCCATCAATATCGCACCAGGCATCATCAGAAGTCCTGATTCAATTGGTGAGAATCCACGAATGTTTTGCAGGAAAATAGGGAGCAGGATCATACCTGCAAACATCGCCATGGTCACGAGCATATTGATAATCGTTGTTAATGTATACATGTTGTACTTGAAAATACGGAACTCAAGGAGCGGATGATCTGTTGTCAGTTGACGAATAACGAACAGAATCAGGGATATCGCACCTACGACGAGACATCCAATGACAATTGCACTGCCCCATCCATCGGTACCCGCATCACTGAATCCGTAGAGCAAACTACCAAAACCAAGTGTAGATAAAATTACGCCTGGATAATCCAGTTTAGGTCTGGACTGACGTGTTACGTTTTTGACAAAAGCAATACCAATTGCCGTTGCAATAATAGAGAATGGCAAGATGATGTAGAACAACAATCTCCAGGAATAATGCTCAACCACATAACCTGAAAGTGTAGGACCAATCGCAGGAGCCAGAATCATCGCAATCCCCATGGTTCCCATGGCCTGACCGCGTTTCTCGATTGGGAAGATGGTCAGGAATACAACGGTCATCAGAGGCATCAGGATACCTGCACCTGCCGCTTGAATGACACGACCTACCATCAGAATGGTGAAGGTTGGACTAAGACCACAGACTAATGTACCTATGGTAAAGAGAGTCATGGCTGTAATAAAAATTTGACGTGTTGAAAATTTGGCAATCAGATATGCCGTAATCGGAATCAGTACACCGTTCACAAGCATATAACCCGTAGTTAACCATTGGGCTTTGTTTGCATTGATCGCGAGGTCTTCCATGATTTTAGGAAGCGCTACGTTCATCAGGGTTTGGTTCAGGAATGCCACAAAGGCACCAATTAACAATGCCGCTACAATCGGGCCTTTCTTGATGTTGTCCATCGCTGAGGATGGAGCTGCAGCAGTAGTCGTACTCATATGTTGTTCATCTCTCTTCCTTCTAACTTTTCAATCATTTGACTATGAATTCTAAGTAGGTGCTCAAGGTCTTCCTTCGATATATCCAGAATGGGTGACACTCTTTCCATCCACAAATGGTGCGTTTCCTGTTGGGCCTGTTCCCCTTTATCCGTAATCTGAAGCTTAACGGATCGGCGGTCAGCATCCGAACGTGTCCGAACGATATACTCGCCTTTGACGAGCCGCTCCACAACAGCGCTCATGGAACTACTGCCCATATGGCATAGCTCAGCCACTTCATTGATGCCAATGGAAGGACGCTCCCTCAGGATGGATAACACCATAAACTGGATCGAAGTCAGCTCGATCTCCTTGTTTTCATTCCAAAATGCTCGAAAAAGCATTTGATTCACTTGGCGGAACGAATTAATAATATAGAATACTTCATACGTATCAGTCATTGTTTCACCCTTTTACTTTTGGAATATAATATTTCGTACACGAAATATCAGGGGAACAATTATTTATTATAACAAAAATATTTACATAGTCAACTCTTTACATATGAATTCACAAAAATAATATTAGGACATACTAACTGTGTTACATCCATGCCTTTACCCAACTAACCTGGACACAGTGTGTAGCATATGTAATTTGTAAATAAAATAACCATAGGGCTCCTGCATGAAACGAGCAGGCATTCCTATGGTTATTCAGAAGAATCAGCATGGTATCATACCGAAGTAGATAAGGCAGGCTCTTTGGTCTTGGGTGTTGTCATTTTGCCTAACAGATATACCAGCAATTGTTGATTGTGCATCGAAATGTTACTGAGAACAGAGTTCATGAATTCATTACGGATGGTAATTCCCCGCTCTGTCTCCATTCTTCCTTTCTCTGATAGAGATACCCACACAATGCGTCGATCCTGATTATCCCGATTCCTGCGAATCAGATCATTCTTCTCCATTCGATCGAGCAGCATGGTTACAGCAGCTGGCGTAGTTGACAGATAAGGAATCAGATCCGAAGGTTTCATCTTCTGATGGTCTTCAAGTACCTCCAAAACAGCCAGCTGAGCCTCCGTTAATGAGGGTGCCAGCTCTTGATCCATATGCAATTTATAATCTTTGGTCAACCTGGACCAGCACTTGGCAAAATCGGAATTATACATCTTCCATCGCTCCTCTCTGCAACCGGTTATCACTTCACCTGCTTAAGTTTTCGCGCTCCAAAGCCGCATTCCTGCTGCCTTTTTTCAATTTCCTAGCGATCGACCGTAATCGACGAAGGTTGTTAAACTTCGCATGAATGCCCTCTTCTAATCCGCCTTCGAACAACAAAAAAAGACTCCTCGCATGACAGGATTAGCTGTTCTGCGAAAAGTCTCGTTTGTTTGTTTTTATGAAGATGATGCTGGTTGATTCTCATTGAAATCCCTTAGAAGTTCAACGATCTCGTCTTGTTTGTCCACATGAACGATTAGCTTGCCAATATGTTTGCGCTCTGTAATCGGAACACCTTCCGAAGAGATCGGGAACACTTGGCCTTCTTTGGTCATTACAGTGATCTTACGTTGCTCTTTGCAATAAAACGCTCCGACAATACGGCTACCATTCGGTTTCACACGTTTGCCTTCTTTGAACTCAAATGTGGCAAGCCCTTTGCCTCCACGGCTCTGTATAGCGTAATCCAGAAGTAATGATCGTTTACCATATCCCAGATCGGACAACACGGCAACTTCACCTTCATCTCCTTCTACCCATAAAGCCAGTACAACTTCATCTGTATCTCTTAACTGAATACCACGAACACCACCGGATACACGTCCCATTGGATTAACCTCATCCTCTCGGAAACGAATCGCCATGGCTTCTTTTGTAATCAACATAATATCTTGACCACCTGTACTTAAATGTACAGATAACACTTCATCGTCCTTGCCCACTTTACAAGCCGCAACTGCACCGGAACGTTTGGTAACGTAATCCTTCAGCTCCGTTCGTTTCACCTGTCCTCTTCGCGTAACGAAGACCAGACTGTGATTTGGCTCTTCAAAGGATTTTACAGCAAGCACACTTGCAATACGGTCATCTTTCGCAAGAGGAATGACATTCACAATGGCTGTGCCTGGATCTTTCCACTTGAATTCAGGTACCTGGTGAACAGGTAACAGGAAGTACTGACCTTTCCTCGTAAAGACAAGCAAGTTCTCAAGCGTATTTACTTCCAGAACCTGAGCGATATAATCGCCGTCTTTCACACCACTTCCGCTCCGTTCACCACCAGAACGTGTAAAGGACTGCATGCCTGTACGTTTCACATATCCCTCTTTGGATAACGTAACAAATACATCTTCCGCATTCACAAGTACTTCGAGATTAACCTTAAGTTCTTCCACTTCACCCTGGATCGCAGAACGACGGTCTATGCCATATTTCTCACGAATCTCCATCAATTCCTTGCGGATGACTCCGATGAGTTTGCGGTCACTATCCAGAATGGATTGTAATTGTGCAATCTTTTTCATCAGTTCACCGAGTTCCTTCTCCAGAGAATTGATCTCCAGATTCGTCAAACGGTACAATTGCAACGTAAGGATGGAATCTGCTTGGCGTTCCGTGAATCCAAACATCCACATCAGGTTGTTTTGGGCATCCTGACGGTTCTTCGACGCTTTGATGGCCGCAATGACCTCATCAAGGATGTTAAGTGCTTTTACCAAGCCCTCGAGCACATGCGCACGGTCTTGCGCCTTCTCCAGCTCAAACCGGGTACGGAAGGTTACAACCTCCCGCTGATGGGCAATGTAAGCCTCGAGGATCGATTTCAATCCTAATTGATGAGGTGCTTTATTCACAATCGCAACCATATTGAAATTATAGGTGACCTGCAGGTCGGTTTTCTTCAGCAAATAAGCCAAAATACCTTGTGCGTCCGCTTCTTTTTTCAACTCAACCACGATTCGCAGACCTTCACGTCCGCTCTCATCACGCACTTCGGCAATACCTTCAACCTTCTTCTCAAGTCGGATGTTCTCCATCGCTGTAACCAGACGAGATTTCACGACCTGATAAGGAATTTCGGTAATGACGATCTGCTGTTTGCCACCGCGCATGTTTTCAATCTCGGTTTTGGACCGGATATAGATCCGTCCTTTACCTGTGCGATAAGCATCCAGAATGCCGTCACCGCCCATAATCAATCCGCCTGTTGGAAAGTCAGGACCCTTCATAAACATCATGATTTCGTCCAGCTCAATCGACGGTTTCTCCATCACAGCGATCGAAGCATCAATGACTTCACGCAAATTGTGTGGAGGAATCTCCGTTGCAAATCCGGAGGAAATACCGCTGACACCATTAACCAGCAAGTTCGGATAACGGGATGGCAATACAACCGGTTCTTTGGCCGTATTATCAAAATTATCCTTAAACAGAACCGTCCGTTTCTCGATATCGCGAAGCATCTCCATCGCGATGGGCGACAAACGGGCCTCCGTATACCGCATCGCCGCTGCCGGGTCATCATCCTGTGATCCCCAGTTACCATGACCGTCCACGAGCATATGGCCCATTTTCCATGGCTGAGCCATCCGCACCATGCCCTCATAGATGGAGGAGTCACCATGTGGATGATAATTACCCATTACGTCCCCAACGGTTTTGGCAGACTTGCGGTAAGTCTTGTCAGGCGTATTACCTGAATCGTACATGGCGTATAAAATACGCCGTTGTACTGGCTTCAACCCATCCCGGACATCCGGAATGGCTCGATCCTGAATAATATATTTGGAGTAGCGACCGAAACGGTCCCCAACGACCTCTTCGAGAAAGGCCGGCATAAATTGTTCTGATGGACTCATTCCAAGCACCTTCTATTCTTCGTACTCTGTAAAGTCGACGTTCTCTACAATCCAGCGTTTCCGCGGATCAACCTTATCACCCATGAGCGTAGATACACGACGTTCTGCTTTTGCTGCATCAACAATCTGTACCTTCAGCATCGCACGAGTTTCCGGATTCATTGTTGTCTCCCACAGTTGATCCGGATTCATCTCACCAAGACCTTTATAACGTTGAAGCTCAACATTATTACCGAATTCCTTCATATAATTAGCCAGTTCTTCATCCGTCCATGCATATCGAACACTCGCAAGCTTACCAGACTTACGAGTAAGTTTGTACAATGGCGGCTGAGCAATATATACTTTGCCTGCATCAATTAAAGGCTTCATATAACGATAAAAGAAGGTCAACAGCAACACCTGAATATGTGCGCCGTCCGTATCCGCATCGGTCATAATGATAATTTTGGAATAATTGCTGTCTTCAACTGCAAATTCGGTTCCTATGCCCGCCCCGATCGCCGCTGTAATGGCGCGGTATTCTTCATTTTTGAGAATGTCGGCCAGCTTTGATTTTTCCGGATTGAGCGGTTTTCCCTTGAGCGGCAGAATAGCCTGAATCTTCGAGTCACGTCCCTGTTTGGCAGAACCACCTGCGGAATCCCCTTCGACAATAAATAACTCATTTCGGGTAAAATCCTTTGATTGCGCCGGCGTTAGTTTGCCGTTCAGGTTGGAACTTTCGCTACGTTTCTTGCCTGTGCGCATATCATCACGTGCTTTGCGTGCTGCTTCTCTGGCTCTGGAGGCTTGGACCGCTTTGCGAATTAACGTTTGCGCTACCTGCGGGTTTTCTTCCAGGAACCGTTGAATATTCTCGGACACGACCGAATCCACTGCACTTCGAGCGGAAGCGCTGCCGAGCTGATCCTTGGTCTGACCTACGAACTCAACCTCTGACATCTTGACACTGATGACGGCCATCATACCTTCACGCAAATCATTGCCTTCAAGGTTTTTATCTTTTTCCTTGATCATGCTGGTACGGCGCGCGTAGTCATTCATTACACGAGTATACGCAGCCCTGAATCCGGTCTCATGTGTACCGCCACCCCGAGTAGAGATCGAGTTCACGAACGAAGCCAGCGTTTCGGTATAACCCGCGTTATACTGGATTGCCACTTCGACTTCAATGTCATCCTTCTCCGCATAGAAGTGAATAACATCATGCAGCACATCTTTATTTTCGTTAAGAAAAGCAACAAACTGGCTTGCTCCACCTTCATACATGTATTCATCCTGATTGCCCGAACGTTCATCCTTGAGCACAATTCTCAGACCCGAATTCAGAAAAGCAATCTCCTGAAGACGTTCTGCCAATGTATCATAATTAAATTGAATACCGCTCTGGAACACCCGAATATCCGGTTTAAATGTAACTTTTGTACCTGTCCGATTGGTATTGCCTAACACTTCGAGACCGGAGACCGGTTCACCGACATGTTCAATCCCTTTTTTGTCCTTCCAATACTCGAATCGCTGACGATGAATCTTGCCATCACGGAAAATCTCGACTTCAAGCCACTCGGACAATGCGTTAGTAACTGACGCACCTACACCGTGCAAACCGCCTGATTTTTTGTATCCTGATCCACCGAACTTTCCGCCTGCGTGCAAAATCGTAAACACGACCTGGGGAGTAGGAATCCCTGTTTTATGTATACCTGTCGGAATTCCCCTTCCGTTATCCTGAACCGTAATAGAACCGTCCTTATGCAGCGTGATATCGATTTTGGAGCAGAATTTGGCGAGATGTTCGTCGACAGCGTTGTCGACAATTTCCCATACCAAATGATGTAAACCTGAAGTGCTGGTGCTGCCGATGTACATCCCCGGCCGTTTCCGTACCGCTACCAACCCTTCAAGTACTTGAATGTCGTCCGCGTCGTAGCCTGAAGACCCCTGTCCTCCGCCTGTCGAACCTGCCGACATATCGATTTGCTCGACCATTCATGCTCCCCCTTCTTAACTTGCAACTAAAAAAATGCCTAAAATGCAAACAGATGTTTTCTTATCCTTGTCCATTTTAATTCAAGATATCCCGTTTCGTAAAGACAAGGAATGACACAATGAGTGAAGCAATGCCCCAAACACTAAGCACAATAAGGGAAAAACCTAAATTCATACCCTCGATTGGAGGTAACCCGCCAGACAAATAATTCGGAAGTTCGAGGTTAACCATGAACAAATACTTCGCGGTCTGCCAGGACGCTGCCATACTGGTCAAGATTGTTCCTGCAATCAAAGCGGCCATCATGATAACAATACTTGCAGCAGTACTGCGCACAAGCACGGATACCATAAATGCAAGCATAGCCACAATTACACTCACAAACCAGATTAGTCCTGCCTGCATAAGCATATACAGCCACTGGTCTACAGCATGCACTGCCGACATATCGACATCTGTTCCCACAACTTTGAATCCTGTGAAGATTGGCATGTTGAAGCCTTTATAACCAAAGACCGCACCCGATATGACATAACATATAATGTAGGCTGATACCACTATGATCGAAACAAACATAATCAGCGTAATTAATTTACTCAAAAGCACTTTCCAGCGTCTAACCGGACGCGTTAAAAGCATTTTAATCGTACCTGTCGTACGTTCACCAGAAACAAGATCTGAAGCAATAGCCATGATTAACAGTGGAATAAACAATCCAACCGCGTTGTTCATGAACTCCCGCGTAAAGGTGACACCGCCCGGTTCTTTGGGATTGATGTCATTCTCAAGATAATACTGCATCTGCTGGATATATACGGTTCTATATTTTTTGTACTCTTCAGGTACCCGATCGCTACCGAGCGAATTTTGATTGTCTGTGATGGCCTGTTGCAGTTCAAGACGCCAATCGCCGCCAAACTTGTCGCGATTATTCTCCGCAGATTTCATCTGGGCATACGTAAACATCGGTACGAGGACCGCAAGTACAATAAATATAATATAAAGCCGTTTTTTCTTCACCATCTTAATCGTTTCATTGCGGATCAGCGGCATGATATTACTCAATGGATTCACCTTCTGTCATTTTTAAGAATAGTTGCTCAAGCGTAGGCTGAATCCGCTGTACCCCTTCAACCTGTATACCAGCTTGAACCATCTGTTGCACCATATCAGGAATTCGATCTTCGTGCATCTCGGCAACCACAGCGTTGGGACCAAGGCCCGCAACAATGGTATCATCCATCACATCCGCAGGTCGACCTACCAGAGCAATGCCTGCATCCTGCAACATTTTTTTGCCTTGCTCCAGTGGTGAAACATGCCATATAGCCAACTTCGAATGATCTTCAATCAGTTCGCTTACACCTCCAACAGCAAGCACACGCCCAGCACTGATAATGGCTACTCTGTCACAGAGAAGCTGGATCTCACTTAACAAGTGACTGCTGACAAATACAGCCATACCTTCGCTGGCAAGTTGCTTAATAAAGACACGAAGTTCCTTAATCCCTTTTGGATCAAGACCATTTGTCGGTTCATCCAGAATAAGCAGACGCGGTCGCCCAAGCAGCGCTTGTGCAATACCGAGCCGTTGACGCATACCCAATGAGTACGTTCTGACTTTATCGTGAATCCGCTGATCCAGACGCACAATATCTACAACTTCCTGAATTCGTTCATTGTCCACACCTGGTTGCATGCGAGCGAAATGCTCCAGGTTCTCCCACCCTGTCAGATATGTATATACCTCCGGATTTTCAACAATGGAGCCTACATACTTCAAAGCACGCTCAGGGTCCCGATTCACATCATAACCACAGACTTTAATTTTTCCTTCTGTTGGTTTAATCAGATCGACCAGCATCCGTATCGTAGTTGTTTTGCCGGCACCGTTGGGACCGAGAAATCCGAAGATTTCACCAGGTTTTACGTCAAATGTAACGTCCTTAATGATCCATTTGCGTCCGATCCGCTTTTTCAGATTCTGTACGGATAGGACGGAATCATACTGCTGCTCTGCCATTTAATTTCCGCTCCCTTCTGCCGGTGTATCTGCCTGGAATTCCTGTGCAATCCGAACTGCAATTTGCTCATAACCTTGTCCGTTGGGATGGAAATGATCTGACGAGAGATACTCCCCCAGATGATTTTCAAACAAATCGAATGTAGGGACCAGTGTCATCTTGTCCTCATTGTTCAAAATAGCCAGTGCAGCATCGTTCCATGCAGCCACCACTGCATTACCTGGCTTCTCCAGTTCCTTCACATCGCCAAATGGATTGTACAACCCTATGTACGCAATCTGCGCATCGGGATTAATTTCTTTTACTTTCTTCAATATCTCTTGAAGGCGCTTCGACGTTTCCGGCAAAGCCGCTGCCAGCTGCTCTGCTGTTGGCGGATCTTCCCCCTGTAGAACTTGTCCTCCCTGGAACAAATCATTTGCGCCGATCGAGAGCAAGATAAAATTGGATTGTTGTAAGACGTAACGTACGCCTTGCTCATCGAGTTTTCCCAATAAAGCATCTGTTCTCAAACCGTTTACACCCAGATTATTAAGAACCTGAACGTCATATCCTTTATCTTTAAGCAGATTCCCTGCACGTCTCACAAAACCGAGTCCTTCATCATCGCCCGTGCCTCTTGCCAGAGAATCACCGATGACGGCCATCCGAATCTTGCCATCTTCCACGACAGCCGGTTCCCCCTCAATCTCCTTAGATGGAGCAGTTGCCTCCTGGCCTGTAGTTAATGCCGAATCTCCCTCGGGGAAAATCACGTCTTTTATGGCGTAACCAAATCCAAATAACAACAACAAAGTTGCCAAGATGGATACTGTACTGACAGTTCTCCAGATCCAGGGTGCTGAATCCAGGCTTTTTTTCTTTTTCATCATCACATCTCCACTCATGTACACCAGTTCGGGTGCTTTATAATTTTATAATTTATAATGACTTTACATTAAGGCGTGTCTGAAAATCCGATTACTTCGGAGTTTTCAGACACGCCCTGATGATGCTATTCCTAAATAACATAAATGTTCTGTCGTTAATTTGCAAACTTTGGCGCTGCATTCGCAGAATTCATTTTTTATATGTCATTTTACGGAAAAAAGGTTATGCCATACACAGATATGAACTGTGTACTGGCATAACCTTGTGGAAAAGAAAATCATACTTTCTTCATTATAAATCGATTACTTACCGATAAACTCTTGTGCCCAGTATCCGTTGTAGAAACCTACACCGATATGCGTAAAGTTTTTGCTCAGAATATTGGCACGGTGACCTTCACTATTCATCCAAGCTGTAACCACTTCCTGTGGTGTTTTTTGTCCTTGGGCAATGTTCTCACCTGCATAGCTGTAAGTTACTCCGAATTGTTTCATCATATCAAACGGAGAACCATACGTAGGTGACTGGTGATCAAAATAGTTATTGTTACTCATATCTTTTACTTTAGCAACAGCTACTTTGTCCAGAAGTGCATCTGAAGTCAGAGCGTTCAGACCTGATTTAGCACGCTCAGCGTTCACAAGTTTTACAACTTGAGTAGCAAAGTCGGATTGTGTGCTTTCGCTACCATTATTACTTGTATTGTTACCTGTATTACCTGTGTTACCCGTGTTTGAAGGATCTTTAGCCGGTGTAGTTTCCGGTTTTTCTTCTTGAGCTGGTTGTGTTGGTTTAGTCGGTTGCTCAGGCTTAGTTGTAGGCTCAGCAGGTTTTGTTGTTGGTTGAGTTGGTTTTGTTGTCGGCTCAGCAGGTTTCGTCGTTTGATCAGGCTGCGTAGCAGGTTTCTCTACAATTTGCCCCTCGGATACGGTGTATCCATTTTGTTTGAGCCATTTCTCAATGTAAGCTTTCAAGCTGTCTGTGCTTGTAATTTTGTACGTTGTGATAGTCTTATATGTTGAATCTGCAGCAGACGCGGAAGCAGGAAGCATTACCCCTACGGCCAGTACGGCTGTCAGACTACTCGTTACGACAGTTTTCATCCATTTCTTTTTCAAATTCATTCATCTCCTTAAGATTAGTTATTACAACTTTGTAATTAATACTCTAGCAGTATATCAATTCAACAGGAGATTGTGAACCTATAAAATATGGAAAAGTAACTTTTTTGTCATTTTTTAGCCAAAAAAAAAAGACATTCGGACTACAAATGCTAGTCGAATGTCGCTTCACCATCTATTTATCATTCACCACACAAGAATGTGCAGATCAGGATATCATGAGAATTTCCATGCAATAGAAGAAACTTTATTTGTACTATAGAAGAACTTTACTGAACCGATACCCTCTCTTCTGAAAACCAATGTGCTCATAAAAAGAGTACGTTGTTGAAGTCACTTCACGGTTTGCACCCGTGACAAACAGTTGTTTACCACCTTGCTGTCTGCCCCAATCTTCGGCACGAGCCATCAGACGACGGGCAATCCCACCACCACGATGTTCTTGACCTACAATCAGGGAAGTAATTTGTGCGGCAGGTTCTGGATAGGCATGACTTTGCACACATTGCAAGCCAATCACACCAATAATTTGTTCATCCACTTCGGCAACAAGCATGCATGCGTTTGGATTGGTTTCCAAACATTCAATACGTTCTTTCATGACATTGGTTGTTGTCGGATAGCTGACCTCTCGCATCAGTCCCGTTACCGCTTCAGCATCTCGTAGCTCACACTCTCGGATCATCAGTACAGGGGCCTCAACATTATTGGACATGATTTACCTCCACTTTCAGCATATTAGCGGCTTGCACCGCTGTTTTACGAGCTTCTTCCACATCTTGACCAGCACTTAAGGCTACAGCCATTCGGCGTCCTACTTTGGTCTCAGGTTTGCCAAATACACGAATCTGAGTACGAGGAAGAGCCAGTGCTTCTTCAATCCCGCCTACAGTAAAGTCAGATGCTTCATCATTAGCCTTCAGCGTTGCTGAAGCTCCCGGTGTCAACAGATGTACACCTGTGACCGGAAAACCAAGAATTGCACGCACATGCAGCGCAAACTCGGAACTGTCTTGCGTCACCATTGTAACCATACCTGTGTCATGTGGACGAGGAGATACCTCGCTGAACACAACACCATCCGATGTGAGGAACAATTCCACTCCAAACAGTCCATACCCGCCAAGTTCATCTGTGACGGATTTGGCAATATGACAAGCTTGCTGCCATTGCTCAGGAGTCATTGCATGAGGCTGCCAGGATTCGACATAATCCCCATCCTTCTGAATATGGCCAATCGGAGGACAAAATACGGTGCCTGATACAGACCTAACGGTGAGTAATGTAATCTCACTGTCAAATTGCACAAAGCTCTCCACGATAACACGAACGGATTTGCCACGAGCCCCCGAGAGAGCAATGTTCCAGCAATCCTCCACGTCGCCCGGTGTTCGGCATACACTCTGCCCTTTGCCGGAAGAACTCATCAATGGTTTAATGACACAAGGTGTGCCAAGCTCACGTACGGCTTCCTGAAGTTGTTTCAGGTTGTCCGCAAAAAGGTAATCAGCTGTCGGAAGTTTCAATTGTTCGGCTGCAAGCCGACGGATGCCTTCGCGATCCATCGTTAGACGTGCAGCTCGGGCAGTAGGTACTACACAAAATCCCTCTTCCTCAAGCTCCAGTAAAGCTTCTGTTGCAATAGCTTCAATCTCAGGTACGATGTAATGAGGTTTTTCTTTACGGATCAATTGTTTCAAAGCTTCGGCATCCAGCATGTCGATGCAGTAAGACCGGTGCGCGACCTGCATTGCAGGTGCGTTCTCATAACGATCAACAGCGATCGTCTCTACTCCCAGTCGTTGGGCCTCAATAACGACCTCTTTTCCCAATTCTCCACTGCCTAGTAGCAGCATTTTTTTGGCTTGAGCCGTAAAAGGAGCACCCCACATGTTCTTTCCAATCCTCCCAAAGAGAAATCTTCTATATCTGTCTCTCTATTTTCGGGGTTTTGGTTAAAGATTGCAAGAGTGCTCCCTATTTTTCTTGTGAATTCTACAAGATTTTTTGTGTTTTTTCGATCAAATTTTACAATTACTGCTCACAGATTCGATACTCCTTCCATTCCTCCCAAAATTAAGGAAATGTTAAAAGAGCAGATTTTAATACTCCAACGAATCGAAATACGCAAACAAATCCCAAGTTTAAAGACTTGGGATTTGTCGATTTTTTTCTCTGAAGATTTCATTATGGGAAGAAACATAGGCCATTTTGGGTGCGTCTGGCGTCATATATTGTTTCGCACTATTTACAGCTAAAATCGCATCGTTGAAGGCTCCGGCAATAAGTCTGACTTTGCTATCGTGAGTTGCACAATCCCCTGCAGCAAAAATACCCGGGAGGTTCGTATTCGCATGTTGGCTCATTAGAACCATTCCATCGTCCATTTCTAAGCCACAACTGGCAAGATCACTTAAATTGCTTTTATATCCATGACTAACTACGACTTCATCCACATCTAACAATACATTTTCCTGACTCTCCATATGCGTAATTACAACCTGATGGATACGTTCACCATGATTATGAAGCCGTGTGATGCTATATGGTGTTCTGACATCCGTTACATTGTTCATCTCGCTAACATTGCGTTCCATTGCACGAAACTCATTTTTTCGGTGGACGACCACTACGCTCCGTGCAAGTTGAGCAAGTTCAATTGCCCAATCTACTGCACTGTTGCCTCCTCCTGAAATGAGCACACGCTTCCCGGAAAAATGTTCTGGATTTTGCACGGTGTAATGAAGATTCTCATGCTCATATTGAATCGGCTCCTGAAGCTCCAATTTCTGAATTTCTGCGATACCGCGGCCTACTGCGACAATGATTGTACGCGTATAGTGTATGTCGCCTTCAGCAGTATACAGAGCCAAAATATCGTTGTCCAGTCGAGCGAACCGATCTACTATGCAATTCAATTCAACCGTTGGATTAAAGGTATTCGCCTGCTGAACCAGATACTCAATCAACTTTGAACACTTCATTGGTGGCAGGCCACCCACATCCCAAATAGTTTTTTCGGAATAGGTATGCAGAAAACCACCAAGTTGGTCTTTGCCGTCAATGATCTTAACTCTCATATCACGCATCCCGGCATAAAAGGCCGCATATAATCCTGCCGGTCCGCCTCCAATGATGGTTACATCATAGATATCTTCTTCATTCATTTTGGACACATCCTGTTATTTAGTAGTGAATTTAGAGATATGTGTAACATGAACCGTTTGCCTTATTTATTTTTCTCTTCAAAAACAGCTACAATGTCATCAATAACATACTGATCAGCCAGTGGAGACATCCCCAGATTGAGCCATTCTTTACCACCAACCATGTACACATGATCATTTTTGACTGCTTTCAGATTTTTCCATAGTGAAGTTGCCAACATCTCTTCAAATTTCTTCTTAATTTCAGGATTCTTATCGTCATCCAGTTGAACGATCAAGTGATCTGCATCGTATTCAGGCAACACTTCCATGGATACGGACATGGCAACTTGATCTTTCGGGAAATTCGGGAGCGGATTCATACCCAGACGCTTGTGCACGAAGTTTCCACGGTCAAGGTTCTCCCCGTGAAGGACGATTTCTTTTTCCATGACTCGAATATAGAGAACTGTTTCTTCTCCGATCATCTCGTTTAATTTGTCGGCTGCAACTTTTTCCTTCGCTACCAAATCTTCAATAACCTTTTCTGCCTGTTCTTCTTTGTCCAGAATTTTGGCAATATCACGCAATTCGTCCCGCCAATCATCACGTTGTGGAAGAAGTACAGTCGGTGCAATCAGAGAAAGCTGATCATAATCCTTTTCGGACCACCAGTCAGGAGCTATAATCAAATCAGGCATTGTCTCCATAACCGCTTCAAAATTCGGCGTTCGTGCGATGCCCATTTTCATGGTATTCGCGAATGGCTCTTCCAAATAAGAAGGATGATCCTCGTGATAGTTCTGCACAGCAACAGGTACGATGCCAAGTGCATACAAAAACTCCGGATATACAAGGGACAGACCCACTACTCTTTGTGGTTCTACCGGGATTTCAATTTCTCCCATCTTTGTCGTCACTTTTTTTACCTGACTTGTTTCTGTTGTGGATGTATTGGCAGAACCAGTCTTCTGACCTTCGCTCGTGGCCTCATCTTTCCCCGCTGTACCGCAAGCCGCAATAATGAGCACCAACATAATGGTGCATAGTACCGTTAACCATCTGAATCTCATTCTTTATGTACCCCCTATATGGCATTTAGTTATGACAACGTCTAATTAATAATAATTATCATTATCATTTGATATAGGAGTAAGTATATTAAAATATGTTCAGGTATGATATTGACTATTCAGACTTTTTGCTATGGACGATCTTGCCATAACTTTAATATTTCATCCAACATAAGCTCATGAGTAAACGCAGTGTAGTCCAGCAGGACGCTCGACAAAAGCATATCCATTCTGCCATTCTGTACCGCTAACAACTCAAGCCATTCTTCAGACTTACGTACAGCAGACCATGTCTGCCTGGATGTCTCATCATCACCCACAATCAATAATATTCTTTCCACGTTGAGAACAGATAACTCCTTAATGGTTACTGTGCCCCGTTCCCAATAAGTCTCAACTCCTTCGGGACCCTCCATTTGCATATCAACGTAAAAAACGGAAGCAATGCTCCTTGGGCCTAACATCTGCAACGCTTCACCATAAACTTTGAGTACAACTAATCTGTCTTTTCGTATGAAATCCTCAAGCTGATCCTTTATGGTCGTTGCCTTCTCTTCATATCTTTGAAGCCACACCTCTGCAATATCAGACCTGTCCAAAAAGCTTGCAACATATCTCAAATGTTCTCTCCAATCGCCTTTTCCCCAAGGGAGGTCACACACAGGAGCAATGGATTGAAGCTGACTTTGCAAATCCTCAGACTCCGTCCCAATCGTAATAATATAATCAGGTTTAACTAATCGAAGCTGTTCCAGCCAAGTGGTCTCACTCTCTGCGAGTGGCATAACTTTGTCCGTTTCATATTTACGTCGGTAATAGTATGTCCATGGATGACTTGCCGGCGCGGCACAGGGAATGATCTGCAATGCAAGCAGTATACCAATGCTCACAGAATGAACTGCAGCAATTTTTTGTTTGCTATTACGTATAAACGCTGCTGGTGGAATGCCAGAGATTTGCTTGAATTTACGCCGGAAATACGTCTCATCCTGATAACCCACGTACGATGCCACATCCTTGAGTCGATAACTGTGATCATTTCTCATTAAGATCTGGGCTTGTTTAATTCGGTATAGCGTTAGATAGTCCACTGGACTGTAACCATACCTTTTCTTGAATAAACGCATGAAATGTCGAGGGCTCATTCGTGCCACATTTGCTAATTCCTCAATGGTTAATCTCTTCGAATAATTCTGCTCCATGTAGCCTTTGACATGTTCAATTGGTGAAGCCAGGTCCGTCTTTTCGGTAAAGGCCACGTCGTAAAACATGGTATACAACAGTTCCTGAAAACGAATCTGACCATAGTACCTTTGCAAACCATCCTTCTTCAACGTGTGGTGGTAAATCATCTGACAGATCACGCCAACAGCAACGGGTGAAGATGAGCTGACCTCGCCATTTACTTCATTACGTAAAAGTTGCTTCATCATTTCAAGGGCTGTTCCACCCTCCTGCTCCAGTGCGTACATGACATCAAAACTCATGTGATACACGCCTCTTTCATCCAACGAATGCACATTTGCCTCAACCAGTTGCCCCGGGAAGCCTACATACAGTCCGCCCGCCTTCAATTCGATGAAACTGCCATCTATCTTTAACCACCCTTGCCCACTGGCTACAAATAATAACATGTATGTTTCAATGAAGTGTTTCCTCAGAAGCCACTCCGTCGCAGGATCACTTGTATAATTCACGTGAAGGAGCCTAAAATTCATATGATCCAGGTGATCCAAATGCTTTGAATTTATTTCGTTGTTGTCCATCTGCATTGATCTCCCTCCAGCCATGAACGATTGTATTGATTTCATTCTTCAAAAATATAACATACCACACTAACGAATAAAAAAAACACTCCGGCTATCCTCCAACCTGTCTTCAATGAATAAGATGCGCTTATTATTGAAAGATCAGGCTATAGAACGCCAGAGTGTTATAAGTTCATATGTGTTCAGACGCTTCACAGGCGTCCGAAGGTTTCATCACAAAAATCTGTATTGAGCTTCAATTAATCCATTATACACGCCTTGTTTTTGGATAAGCTGCTCATGGTTACCCTCTTCTTTAATTTCACCATGATCCAGGACGATAATGTTATCTGCATTCCGGATGGTTGAGAGACGGTGAGCGACCATAAAGGACGTTCTTCCCTGCAACAGCACCTTCAACGCTTCCTGGATTTTAAGCTCTGTCTCCGTGTCAATACTGGCTGTAGCTTCATCCAGGATCAGTATGCGTGGATCAGCAAGCAGCGCACGGGCAAAGGATAACAGTTGTCGCTGTCCCATGGATAATACGTTCCCGCGTTCCTCTACTTCAGTATCATATCCGCCAGGCAGCTTCATGATGAACTCATGTGCATTGACTGCTTTGGCTGCGTCCTCCACCTCTTCATTCGTTGCGTCCAGTCGTCCAAATCGAATATTGTCACGAATCGTACCCGAGAAGATGAAGGTATCCTGTAATACAATGCTGATCTGGCTGCGTAAACTCTCTACCGTTACATCCCGCACATCCTGTCCGTCAATGGTGAGACGTCCGCCGGATATATCATAGAAACGACTGATCAGATTGATGATCGTACTTTTACCTGAGCCCGTATGACCAACAAGTGCAATCGATTGTCCCGCAGCCGCTGAGAAGCTGATCCCTTTTAGCGCCTGTCTGCCCTTCTCGTATTCGAACACCACATTTTCGAATGCGATATCTCCTTTAATAGAAGGAAGTGGCTTGGCACCTGGTTTATCCGCAATACTTGGTTTTTCATCCATGAATTCGAAGATACGCTCCGATGATGCCATTGCAACCAGCAACTGATTGTACATCTGTCCCAGACGGTTGATTGGGTCCCAGAAGTTGCCGACATAGTTGGCAAAAGCGACAAGTAATCCCACGGTCAACTGACCTTCCTGAATCAGGTAAGCACCAAACCAGAAAAGGATTAACGTACCGAATCCGCCGGTAATCTCAATCAGCGGTCCAAAGCCCTGGTTCATCGCTGATGCTCTATCCCATGACTTTTTGCTGGACAGGTTCATGTTGTCAAAATATTTCATGTTCTCTTTTTCCTGTGTGTAAGCCTGAGTCACTCGAATCCCCTGAATGGATTCATTCAAGTGGGAGTTTATCCGAGAGTTCTTCATGCGCACATCCTGCCAAGCCCGACGGATCAGCACCCGCAGTTTGGTCGAGATGATAAACATGATTGGCACCGTAATGATCACGGCAAGACCCAGTTTCCAGTTAATCAACAGCAAGATCACAATGATCCCGAGCAACTGTACGCAGTCGATCATGACGTTAACTGCACCGTTAGTGAATAGATCCTGAAGGGAGTTAATATCATTCGTAACACGTACCAGTACGGAACCTGCCGGTCTTTTGTCAAAGAAGTTAAAGGACAGCTTCTGGATATGCTTGAACAGATCCGAGCGAAGGTCATAAATAACACGCTGTCCGATAATGTTTGTCAATTTGATCCGGTACGTATTGGCAGCCCACTGGATGAGATACAACACAAATATGGAGCCTGCAATAAGATAAAGCATAGTCATGCTTGGCAACCCCGTTGCCGGTGCGATGGCACGGTCAATCGCCAGACTGATCAGAAAAGGTACGGACAATTTTGTAATGGTACCCAAGATCATCATTAGAATAACGAGTGGTAACAGTTGTTTCGCATAAGGTTTCATGTATGCAAATAAACGTCCAAATTCTTTCCAGTTAAACGGTTTTTCAATAATTTCATCATCCTGATACACAAATCGTTCATTCAGTTTCTTCTCAGAGGCCACTTTTGCCTCGCGCCTGTCTGCTATCGTTTCGGCACTCATGAATTCACCTGCTCCCCAGCCTCCCGCTTACCGCGGGCAATATAATCTGCATATTGAATTTTATAAACATCCTGATATGGTCCAGGCACTTCAATGAGTTCGGTATGTTTGCCACGTTGTACCACGCGGCCTTCATCGAGCACCAGAATCTCATCTGCATGTCGTAGTGAAGATATCCGGTGTGCAATAATAAATGTCGTTCTGCCGCGCATAACTTCCTGGAAACCGGACTGAATCTCGTGTTCTGTCTCCATGTCCACGGCGCTGGTTGCATCATCAAGTACCAGAATTTTTGGATTTTTCAGCAAAGCCCTTGCAATCGCAATCCGCTGTTTCTGTCCACCCGATAATCCCATGCCGCGCTCACCAACCACCGTGTCATATCCGTCCGGGAACTCCATAATGAAGTCATGAGCCTTGGCCAGCTTCGCTGCACGGATGATCTCATCCATGGTGACGTTCTTAAGCCCGTAGGAAATATTATTGCGAATGCTGGATGAGAACAGGAATGTTTCCTGGAAAACAGAAGCGATCTGACTCCGCAAACTGCGAATACCTATGTCTTTAATGTTTTTGCCATCTAGCTTGATCGTTCCCGAGTTGACGTTATAGGCACGCATCAGAAGCTGAATGATGGTCGATTTACCTGACCCTGTTCCCCCGAGGAAACCGATTACAGAACCGGGTGCAGCGTCAAAATTAATATCGGTTACTGCTGGCATTTTGTTGCCGTAGGCAAAGGTAACGGATTCAAATGTCACATGGCCGTTCACTTGGTCTGCCTCCACAATGACCGGATCTTGCGTTTCTTCCACGTCCACTGGCGTATTGAGCAGTTCGAGCACCCGTTCACCTGAAGCTTTGGATTGCGTATAGTTGTTGATATGGAACCCAAGGTTCCACATTGGACCGATTATGTACCAGATCAAACTGAAAAAGGCAACGAGTTCACCGAGTGTCAGCGTCTTCTGTATAACCATTCTTCCACCGATCACCAGCAACAGCACGATACTCACCGAAGCAAGAATCTCCATGATCGGAAAATAGCGACTCCACAATGTTGCGGCATGAATCTGATTTGTTTTGTAACGCTCATTACGTATGGAGAATTTCTCCACTTCATAAGGCTCACGTGCAAAGGATTTTACCGTACGTACGCCAGTAATATTCTCCTGTACCGCTGTTGTCAGTGAACTGAGCGCCAGCCGCATCTCCTGAAACGCAGGGTGAATTTTGGATTCGAATCTCAGCGCAACGAAGGCAAGTAATGGGATGCATATGAGCGTGAACAACGTAAGCTGCCAACTCATGGTCATCATCATGATTGCGCCAAATACGACCATGAAAACCATGTTAAGAATCTGGGCGAAACCAAATCCGATAAAGTTACGGATGGCTTCCAAATCTCCCGTGAGGCGGGACATCAGATCACCTGTCTTGGCCGTATCATAATAACGGAAGGATAAAAATTGAAGCTTTTCGTAACATGCATTACGAAGTCTGTACGCCAGGAAGTTACCCAAGCGTCCTCCATAAAAACCGTGTAAAAACTGCATTCCCGCTTTCAAAATAACTACACCTAACACAGTCAAGGCAATTATGGGAACGTCTTCAAAAGTTCGCGGAACAATGATGTCATCAATCAGTATCCTCAGCATGTACGGATACACCAACCCAAGTGCGGTCGCTAAGGCGAGGAACAAGATTGATACAAATAAATACGTTCGCTTTTCCCAAAAAAAGGTTTGCAGTTGCCTAAGAACATCCATGTTTCTCCTCCTCTTATGTCGTTCAAAAATACTATGAACATTTATGAAGTTTATCACCGTACCCCATTCGCGGCAAAGCGAATAACAGACCATATTCTGCCTGCTTTCAGCTTATTGACGCATTAACGAAGGTAAATACCCACCTTTCAATCAAATGTTTGAATATTCTCTTTATTTCAGGTTGTTCGTACCAAAAAAAGGCTCCCTATATGCCTTTTCGGCAGGGGCCCTTTTGGGTTGATTTTCGCAACATTTTCAATGTGTTGCTGTATCATTCATTTTGTTTTACAAAGACTTCCAGAGAATACGCGTTATGCCGTGATTTTAACTGCGTTCAATCTGTTCCAGTTGGTTAGACAAGCTGGTCCATTGCTCCGCCGGAATTCCGCTCTCCAGTGTATCTTGAATTCCACTTACCGCCTCGTCCAGACGTTCTTCCAACTGACGGGATTGGTGTTGCAAGGATTGACAAATCTGGTTGTCATAAAACTGAATCAGTTTGTCTTGCGCAGCAGGAAGAACTTCAATGATCATCTGTTTGAGGACAGGATCAAGTGCCTCCTGTAATCGCTGACGTCCATCTCCTTCGAAAAACTGTTTCGGATTGCGGAAATAATTCAAATAGCTTTTCCATCCAGACGGTTCTTCCAGACGAACTTCTTCAAGCACAGGTGTACTCCAGCGTTCGTTCAGTGGCAGTGACACATCCACGCCCCCTGATAACTGCCTCACCTCATCTATACATTCCGTAACTTGCTTCATCAGCCAGGTCTGACCCGCCTGTTCAAGTCTGAGGGTGGTAGCAAGCAGTTCCTGCTCCAGTTCAATGGCAATCATACGTAACAGTTCACGTCCACAGGCTGCAAAAGCCATCTTCAGATTGCCCCGATCCTCCCGAAGTACGGATGGATGGAATGCTTCTGCCATGAATAGACCAAGGCGATAGGCAAGCCGCTGCCGCACATGGAAGAGTAATTCTGCTGTTTCCTGTGACAGTTCTTCCTTCATGGATCTTGCTGCAAGTTGCTGTATGCGCTGACGTGACTGTCCCTGAATAGTCCCTAGTTCATCCCGCCGCTGCTGCAATACTTCTTCACCCTGAGCCGCATCCTCTGCACGATTCTTCAGCCGCTGAATCACACGTGCCATCTCTTCGGAAGCTCCACCTACAGCAAGATCGGCTAATTCTCTGCCTGCAAATTGGTTGAACTCTTCCTCAAAACAGTTAAAACCAGATTGCTCAAGCAGCTTCGAATCCCCTTCCATCTTGCCTTCCATCGCCAGTATGCTGGATACCGGGAAGAGTCGTGGTGCCCGAATTCCATTACTGCGCAGTTGGGTACTCACATGATCGAGAACCTGCTCCAGTTCTTCCTCAGAGGAAGACAAGTCACTGGCATTCACAACAAAGAACATCTGATCCATGGCAGAACTATCTTTAACACGTCCCAACTGATTCAGGAACTGTCGATCTCCTTGTGAGAAAGCATGGTTGTAATACGTTACAAAAATGAGTGCATCCGCATTCTTCATATAATTGAAGGTTACACCCGTATGACGAGCATTCACGGAGTCCGCTCCTGGTGTGTCTACCAGTACAATGCCTTGTTCAGTCACATCGCAACTGTAATAGAGATCGATACTGTCTACAAAACAGGACTTCTTCTCGTTTGCGACAAAGTTACGATAACCGTCCAGATCCACCAGCACATCCTGACCTAACTGGTCCGCTGTTTCTTCCCAACCGGCTGCAGCTGCCTGCAAAAAGCTGTAATGCGGGCGCCCCGCCGGATGCACATCCTGTGGCGAGAGGGAACGTACTCGCTTCTGCCACTCCGCTCCAGGCTCACCCAGTCCGAGCAATCGGAAGGAATAGCCGAGGTCTTCCTGGAAGGCGTCCCGGGTCTTCATCCGGACCCGGGCTGTTCCATGCTCCGCGCCCCCGGCAGGAGCCATGATTCGGTTAATCGCCGCTGTTGTTGGATGCGGCGAGACGGGTAGTACAGCTTCGCCCAGCAACGCGTTGGCGAAGGAGGATTTGCCGGCGCTGAATGCTCCGAACAGCGCCAAAGTGAACGTGCCGCCCGCAAGCGAAGCCGCGCGTGCACGCAGATCCCGTACCGCCGACCCCATGGCGGGGTACGGCTCTACCAGCGCAGCAGCGGCTTCGAGCCGTGCCGCTGCTGCGTCCAGGCGTCGGCGGCGTTCAGCGCCAGCCGCCGACGATGGCCCAGGCACCGCCGCCGCGACTGCGCGCTGCGCTGGCGGTGCCTCTGGCGTCTGTGGCTGCGCAGCCACAGACGTTGACGTGCCCGCATGCGAACCGGGAGCTTCGCCCGGTTCAGGCACCGCGGGCACGTGCGGGCCCTTCACCTCCGGCAATAGCCCGGAGGGGAGGGGGCCGCATCGGGCAGCAGGCTGCGCAGCCCTGCAGCCTCTGCGGCGGCGCTGCGCTGGAGCGCCGTGTAGCGCGCCGCCGCCGCGGATTGCGCCAGCAGCGCTGCGCGGCTGGCGTCCAGAGCCTGGAGCGCGGCTTCGCCTCGCGCGCCCAACGCCTCCAGCATGCGGTCGGCCAGCATCATGGCCGACCTGCGATAGCGGGCCTCAATCTCGCCCCGCACATCTTTACTGAACTGAATCACATACTCTGGAGATACCTCTGCACTCGCACTGCGTTTCATCTCCAGCAGTGCCTCATCTACAGCAGGCAGTTCCGTATTGAGCGACTGCTCCCACTCCGCTCCCCATAGCTGATGGGATTCACCCAGCTGTCTAAGCATTGTACGAATATGTACCTCAACTTGTCCGGAAGCCTGATCCTGTAACAGTCTGACCAGCTCAGAAGCACGGCGTTGTTTCTCCTGCTCGGTTTTGCCACCTGAGAACAATAAACCTACCCTGAAACCTGGTTTGCGGCTCTCCAAATAGGCAGCAGCCGACGTACGAATATCCGCAGGAGTAAGATTTGCATTTGCCAGAAGAGGTTCAAGCTCTGCCCGGAATTTCTCACGCACTCGCGCAGGCCCGGTACGAATGTCTGCTGCTTGTTGATCAAGAAGCTCCAGCTCTCGTTCCAAGCGTTCAATTCCTTCCTTGCCACCAATCTCATCCAGCAGGGAATTCTCTTCGTCTTCACGTTTCTCGGCTTCTCTCGTCAAGTGTTGCTCCGTTACATGACTGGCCGAACTTGCCAAACTGTGCGTAATTAACGCTTCCTTCTCTTGCATCATGTGTCCAATGAGTTCCGGAAGCACATCCCACTGGTTGTAGCGATGCTGCTTGTCGCGGAGGGAAGTAAACAACAGTCCGTCATATCTGACTTCCCAGGCCGCAAATATAGCTTCGACACCTTCGGTATATTGGTCAAAAGAGAGCTCACGCTCCCGATGCTTGTCGATCTGGTTCACGATCAAAAACAACGGTTTGCCCCAATCCGACAGACTCTTGGCAAATGAAAGGTTGGTCTCGGACTGGACATGGTTATAGTCCATGACATAGAACACCACATCCGCCAGATGGAGCGCTGAATGGGTTGCGAGACTATGTCCGCGATCTGTTGAATCCACACCTGGTGTATCCAGCAGGACAGCATCATCTTTCAGCAGAGGAATATCATCCCATACCTCAATTGAGCTATAAGCTCCACCATTTTTGCAATACGCCTCCAATTCCTCTGGAGAAACTTCAAGTGTTCCTGTTCCATTGTCAGCGCTTACGTTTGGAGTAGTATAAATAAGCGCTCTTGGCTTACCATTACGTATGGATACCACATTTGCACTTGTTGGCACGGGACTTGAAGGCAGCACCCGCTTACCGCATAAACTGTTGATGAGACTCGATTTGCCTGCAGAGAAATGACCACAGAACGCAATCGTCAGATGTTTCATTTCCGCCTTGCTGATTAAATCCGTTATAGCCTGTACAGCTGTATGGTCCCCTGTCTGCTCCATCGCTTCACGCAGCGGAAGCAGAGGTTTGGCCATTTCTTTTGGGTAATCTGTTCTGGACATGACTGGCCTTCCCCCTGGCTCCTCTAATTTGACATCCGTTTCGACGTCTATCTCTTTTACAACATTTATTTTAACATTATCAAGTTTGAATTTGAACGGTTGGAATTGAATATACATAAATGGACGTATAAGTTCTATAATCTAAAAAAAATAAAACCGAACAAGTCGGTTTTATCTGTAATACGTTTTATACACGGTATTTAGCAAATGCTTACGCCAAGTGTCTGTTGCATGAATGCGATGTGATCACCTTAACCACAACGATCCTCATGACATTAATACAACAGAAACAATAGTGTAATCACTTCTTATGAAACTGCGTTCTCCATGGAAGGCAGCAAGATTTCAAATACTTGTCCATGTTGCAGAATTGTAATGTCTCTGCCTTTGTCTCTCATAACAACAACTTCGGGTTTAACGGACATACGCTCCAGATAATGTTCAGGCACGTCGCCAGAGTGGCTTACTGTGATGCCTTCTACTTCTTTTTCTTCATTTTCAGCCATTTCCTGTTCAACGATTTGTTCAAAGATATCGGAGAAGGCCTCAAAATTGTCAGTGTACACGGAAATGCATTTCATGATTATTCATCCTTTTCTGCTCATTAATTTATTTTTCGTTTTCGGGTGGTGACACGTTCCTTATCTTTCCTGATTTGGGACGTTTTCATACGTTTTTTCCCTTCCCTGCATATGTCCAGCAATGGACAGATATGACACGCAGGGTTCTGTGCCTTGCAATGGTAGCGTCCAAAAAATATAAACCGGTGGTGAGTTAAAGTCCACTCGTCCCGGGGTACGCGCTTCATTAGTTTCTTTTCGACTTCAAGTACGGAGTCATCCCAACCTGCAAGCGCCAGCCGCTTGGATACACGTTCAACATGAGTATCTACCGCAATTGCCGGTACTCCAAACGCATTGGAAACAACTACATTCGCGGTTTTCCGCCCGACACCTGGTAGCGTCACAAGCTGATCATGTTCCTGCGGTACATCACCGCCATACTGCTCTATTAAAATTCGGCACATGTTCTGAATATGCTTGGCCTTGTTCCGGTACAAACCGATTCGCCGAATATCCTGTTCCAACTCTTCGAGAGGAACTGCCAGATAATCTGCTGGGCTTCTGTACTTCTGGAACAGATCTGCGGTTACCTTGTTCACCGTTTCATCGGTGCACTGGGCAGACAAAAGGACAGCTACCGTCAATTCAAATGCATTGCTGTGATTTAATTCGCAATGTGCATCAGGAAACATTGCTTCCATAGTTTCGAGTATATGTCTAACCGTCGCTGCATTCATGAAGAGCTACCTCCCACAAAATGACTCCACTCTGCGGAGCCTTACTTCGAAGCTTCATCCGAGTACTTTGCGGGGACCTCAAAAAGCTTGCAAAAAAAACGTCTTGATGCGGGAAAGATCCCGTATCAAGACGGTCATTCTTTTGATCCTCGAAAAGAAACGATTACTGTTTTTGAATCTCCAGAATAACATTGTTCAGAAGATACAATACAATATTATCATTATCTCTGAGAGATTGCACGCTTAAAGTATTGTCACCCTGGTGAACAAATACACTTGATCCGAGTGCAAAACGATAGTTTGTGTCTGCTGTCGTTTCCCGTTTAACCAAAATCTGGTTACCAACGCCATCATAAGACCAGAATTGTTTGCTCATGACAGTTAGTACTCTGAAACGTGTGGAATTATCCGTATCTTTTGTCATTTCCACACGATCTCCGACCGTAAGACTCGTCAGTGAAGTTAATGTGGAGCCAGATTTTACGACTTTAACCGAACCGCTAACAGGCACGGTTTCAGTCTGGCCGTTAAACTGTTTGAGCGTTACAGATGAAGCATCCACCGCTGTAACTTCAGCCAGCGTACGCTTCACGACTTGAACCGCTTTTGGCGTAGCTCCTTCAAACGTTACATTAATCAGGTTGCCTGCTGTCAGTTGTGAAGGCGTGATCGTCTGACCACTCTCTCCTGTCAGTACGGCTTGATCCACGTAGAACTGACTTGTCAACAGATCGGATTTTACTCGAATACGACTATTTGCTTCCAAGGCAACCACTTCGAATTGAGCCACAGTGTTCAGTGCAACCTTCTGCACTACATCCTGATTTGCTCCAAGCGTTACGGTCACTTTGTCACCAATCTTCAAATCTCCCAGACTTGCGCCCGATTTGTTATAGATCTCAACCGTAGGTGCGGTAGTATAAGGCACTGTAATCGTCTGATTACCAGACAACAAACTGATTTTCTTGCCAGAAGTATCAATGTTGTTGATCGTACCTTCATACTTGTAAATCACTTTAACGGACAACGCACGTGTTCCCACATAGGTCAGATCCAATTTGCGACCATCATTCAAAATCGACTCCAGACCAGCGAGTGTAGGTTTGGTCGTATTGTAGTCCAGTTTGGTTTTTTCGTCCAATGTAAATACAAACGGTTTTTTGTTGTTGTCCAGTACGGTAAGTACCTTTGTTTTGCTGTTGTAAGATACAACCGTTACTCCGTTCATAGGTTCCATTTGACGTCCAATCACCTGAATACGTGTTACCTGATCGTCAGAGTTCAATGACAACTCCACCTGATCCCCGTTCGTTGCATCCGTGATGAGATCATTTAGCGTCGCATCCTGAATACCATTAATAATAACTTCCGGCTTTTCAGTCAGCAGTTTCGCCTCAAGGGAACCCCCTTCACGTTTGAACGTTAACGTGGACTGGTTGCCACCGATCTCAACCAATGTTCCGCGCACAGATTGCTCCACACCTTGAGACAATGTGATAGTTTGCAAAACACTGTCCTTTACGGTGTATTTCACGGCACTGCCGGCTTTGAGATCAGCCACTGACATGATACGGTTTTGATATGTGATAAGCAGATTGTCATTGTACGCAAACTGTTCTGTAGCACCCGCTGCATTGACAAGTTTGATCGTTTTGCCAGAAGTGGATACTTCAGCAATTACGCCATTGTCACTCTTGTTAACAATGCCGGATTTCACACGAATAGCAACTGTTTTTTTGTCAGTCGAGAACGTCTCACGCTGTACTTCGATGATGCTATCTGCCGTAATATCGGACAGTTTGATTGCATTACCATTCTGATCGATGAATGCAGTTGCCTCATCATAACTGTACGTTTCGTAATTCTCGCCCACAAAGATACCAATTTTATTACCAGACAATGAACGTGCAAATGTACCTTCAACACTTTCCACCTGCGGTGTAGCATCAACAACTTCCACATAGGAAGCCCCACCTGCAGAACCTACAACCATAACTTTTGTATACAGCTTCACATCTGTGGCGGAAGCACGAGTCTCACTGTCTTTCGTAAAGTAAGGCGTACTGCTGTTCACTGTGAAGTTAACGGCTTTGCCGTCCACAACCAGCGTGATCTGCCCATCTTTCAATCCTGTCACATAACCCGTGGTTGTGTTCGGGTACGTTGTATCCGTTAATGATTCACCACGACTGAAGAAGGTAGCCAGTTGAGCACGGGTTACGGAACCAGTTGGATTGAATTTGTTGCCTTCCACACCTTTGGCCAGATCCAAGCTAACAGCCAGATTGACATAACCTTTACCACTTTCGGAAATACTTGCATTATCAGCAAATCCGGTAGATTGATTGTTTTGTGCCTTCGCTTCAGCATCCTTATCCAATGAACGGATTAACAATTTTGTAATCCATTCCCGTGAAGCCGGCTTTTGACCCCAGGAGGTCTTGGATACATCCACCGTTGATTCTTCCGTTTTGTCAATCAGTCCCAGTTGAAGTGCCAGCGCGACATATGGCTTGAAATAATTTCCCACTTCCATGTTTGTCGGTAATGCCGCAGCCGTGTCGGTATTCAACTGGCCCTCTTGATTCATAAAACGGATTGCCATTGTTACAGCTTCTTGCTGTGTTACCGCGTCTCCTGGACGGAACAGGCCGTTGTTACCGAGAAGAATACCTTGATATGCCAGTTTGTACACATGTTTCTCAGCCCAGTATCCGACCTTGATGTCACTGAACAAACCAGTTGGTGCAGCCGTATTTGTTATTGCAGCAGTCTGACCCTGCCCCGTTTCTGTTGATTCTGCTGCCATGGCAGCTCCGCCGGCGCTAAGGGCCATCATGCCTGCAAGCACGGCTGATACTACTTTTTTAGAGTGTGATGTATGGTTATATTTAAAAGTCACCTATGATTCCCCTCTCTCATGTAAAACGACCCATATTCCGTGGATTCCCGGTACAACAGCATGCTGTACAGCCTATTCGGATCTTGTCATTGGATGTTCAAGATCCACATGGCCCATCAGACTCTCCGTCTGCTGACCATCCACCAGTAAATCAAGTGATTTTACTTCATCAAACTGGAAGAACGTTTGTTTTAGAGCATCCAGTGCATAAGACTCTCCACCTGCTCCAAGACGTGCCGTATCTGGCATATGAATATCCAGCGTAAGAGCTCCATCCTTGAACTGAACAGACTTCAATTCAATTTCTTTAGACCACAGCGGAACCAGTTTAGCGTCTTTGCTCTGTTGCAGTGATTCAAAGGCCGCTTTATATTTGGCATCATCCGATGCGTATGAAATCTCTGCCGAAGCTTTGTGCAACTCCAGTTCTTCTTCATCCGTATAGAATACAGTGATCGTTTTCTTTTCATTACTTTCGGAAGTTGCCGGCTTCTCCGTAGACGTTTCGCTTGGCGGAGTAGTTGTAGTCTCTTCCTCCGAACTGCCTTCCGTCGATTCTGTAGGTGTTGTATTCTCTTCAGGCTCAGCAGTTACCGGTTCAGTAATTGTTTCGCCTTCAACCTCGGTTACATTGTTTTCAGTTCCTGCGCCTTGCGTCTGATTCGGAGCAGCTGTTGGCTTGCTTCCACATCCAGCAGCAACTGCCATAACCGTTACCAGCAAGGCTGCAATCCATATTTTCTTGTTCATTCTAACTCCGCCTCCTCAACATAAGGGCTTGTCCCTTATTTAATTCCCAGATACTCCTTGATTCCTGCAACAATCCCTTTGGCAACACTGTTCTGGAAACTCTCAGTGAACAGGGCTGCTTCGTCGCTCTTATTGCTAAGGAATCCACCTTCCAGCAAAACTGCTGGCATTGTCGTTTCACGGGTCACATGGAGACTTGCCGTTTTCACTCCACGATCTTTTAGTCCGGAAGACTGTAAAAGATACTTGTGCATCACTGTAGCAAGTGCTTTGCTGTTGGAGCGTGTATAGAATGTCTCTACACCGTTCGCAGCAGTAGGGCCACTGTTAGCATGAATGGAGATGAAAATATCCGCTTTTATGTCTTGTGCAATCTTCACACGTTCTTTCAATGCCAAAAATGTATCATCGCTGCGCGTTAACACAACGTCAATTTTGGATTCTTTTTTCAACAAGGCTTCCACTTTCAGAGCCATTGCCAGATTGAAGTCTTTTTCACGTTTACCAGTTACACCGATTGCCCCAGGATCCTGATCTCCGTGACCTGCATCGATAACGACAACTTTTTTTCCATTATTACCAACTGGAGGGGCAGGTGTACCACTTTGATTGTCGAGGTTAATCATAACCAGTCCGGAATCATTTTGCACACTGTACCCTTTTGAACTGGACAAATCGATTACAAAACGAATTGTAGATGGACTGTTGCTGTATAACGAGTAACGAATCTTCGACACATCCGGATAGCCGCTAACGACGAGTTGTCCATTCTGGTTGCTGTCTAGAGCCTGTCCTTCACTGAACGAATCAGCAAATGCGGTATTCGGCAAGTCTATAACGATTCGATCTGGTCCTGTCATCGTGAAGACGTTCGGCTTCGTACTTCCGCTTGTTGCAATCATGAAGCGGTTGTCGCTGAAGCTGATGCCGTTCACCAGTACAAGACCTTCTTGATCCGATCCTCCGCCTTCATTGCCAGAGTTCGGAGGTGTGGTTGTCCCGTTTCCGGAACCTGAATTCTGGGTAACTAATGTTACCGTCTTCGTGGTATTGTTCCAACCCACCTTAAGACCCATTTCCTCACCAATAAATCGGAGAGGTACGAGCGTAGTACCATTTTTCACGAGTGGCGGGGCATCCAAGTTTACGTTACTGCCGTTCACCGTTGCCGTCTTCTGTCCAACAATCATCTGCATGGCAGTGTTGTCTTTGCTAATAGTCACTGTTTGAGTTTGCTGCTTCCACTCCACGCTATATCCAAGATTTTCGGACACAACCCGGATCGGAACCATCACCTTGCTGTTGATAATTTCCGCTTTTGTATCCGATGGCTGTACGATTTCTTTTCCGTCTAGGATAATTTTCGTGTCTGTTGCTGCGTGACTATAGCCCGGGAATACGAGCCCAAAGACAAATAACAGTACCAAAAAACCGAACTTCTTCATCCTTCACCCCTACCATTCTCATATTTTTTTGCCGCATGTTGTCATTTTCCAACTCCGACTGACCGTTTGGGCATTACCAGACACCTATTAGACGCCCCTCGCTCTCAAAAGTTGCGAATATATTCCAACATAACAGAAAAAAAACGTTGTCAGATCAAGCTTTTTTTACATTTTAATGTCTTGTTTTTTCCTTATTTATTAAATATACATCTCTAAACAACGTAATACCCTAACCTTCATATTTGCGCACAATTCAATTTACAGTCCCAAAAATTCAACAATTCCGTCCACAATCGCCTGTGCACATTTGTCTTGGTATTCTTCCGTGAGCATGACTGCTTCATCTGTAGGGTTACTTAAAAAACCAAGTTCAAGTAACACAGCAGGCATGGTTGTTTCACGCGTCACATGCAGACTAGCCGTTTTAACCCCACGATCCTTGAGTCCTGTTACCGGTAACACATATTTGTGAAGAGTGTCAGCCAAAGTTTTGCTTTCTTTACGACTGTAGAGCGTTTCAATGCCGTTTGGTACCGGTGTAGTGAATTTGTTTCCATGAATGGATACAAAAACATCTGCCTGATTCAATTCAGCAATATCCACACGCTGTTTGAGCGAAAGTTCTGTATCATCCTGGCGTGTAATGACCGTTTGAATATTTGGGTATTTTTGAAGGGTTGCCTGTACCTTCAGTCCTACAGCCAGATTGAAATCCTTCTCATAAGCTCCTGACAAACTCACTGCACCCGATTGACGACCACCATGTCCCGGATCAATGACCACAATCGTTTTGCCATCATTGGTAGGTACTGCCGGTTGGCTTGTCGGTTCTCCACTCGTGGCTGTCAGGTCAACGAGCAAGACATCGTTATCTCCAACAGACCATTTGGCTGTAGCCGTCTGATTCATATCCAGAACGACACGCACGGTAGAAGGCGATTTACTGAACATGGCATACCGAACTTTGGAAACTATGGATGAATCCGTAACGAGAATCTGTCCACTCCCATCCGGGTTAGAGGCTTGTCCCTGAATGAATTCCTCAGAAAATGTCGCTGAAGGCAGATCAACAATAATTCGGTCTGGCCCACCAATACTGGATACTTTGGGGCTAATATTACCGTTTGTTGCTACAATCAAGCGATCTCCGCTGAAGCTGATGCCTTGAAGCTCTGTCAAACCATCCGGGACAGGTGCCTCGACGGGGTCACTGTCACCTTCCGTTTCAACTACGGGAGGAATACTAAATAGGCTTACTGTCTTGGTTCCATTGTCCCAGCCAACACGCAGACCCATGCCTTCCCCAACAAAGCGTAACGGAACAAGCGTAGTTCCCTGTTTGATCAGTGGGGGCGAATCCAAGTTCACCACGTTTCCATTCACTGTAGCTGCATCTTTGCCAGCTGTCATTTGAATCATGCTGTTTCCTTTTTGAACCTGGACTGACTGAGTTTCCTTCTCCCACTTCACCTTATAACCCAGGTTCTCGGATACAATTCGAATTGGAACCATGACCGTTTTCCCAATATTCTCTGCAGGTGCACCCGTCTGCTGGTTAATGGTTACACCGTCGAGTACAATCGAGGGCGTGGTGTCTGCATGGGCCATGATTGGGAATAAACATAGGAACAGAAGAAAAACGACTGCTGCCGACCATTTTTTCATACCTCATCCACCATTCTTTTTGTCTTTTGAACATCCGACCTGATTCTCTGCAGCGTAACATCAATGACAATATGTAACCTTCCATAATCTACTAATCAGTTTATCAGATATTGTCTGATCATCCGGTTACAACGTTGTCATATTTAGTCGGAAACTGAGTAGCAAAAAGGTTACTTCCTCCATTCGTCCAGTACCCGAAATTATATGAAAATTACATTTCTCATCCATTTTTGCTATGCTGAGTTCAAATACTTGAATACAGGAGACTGAGCCTTGATGCCTAAAATACTGATCGTGGACGATGAAGCAGATCTTCGAAAGCTACTGACTGATTATTTTGAAATTAACGGTTATTCCGTGATGACGGCCAAGGACAGCCGTGAAGCGCTGCGGAAAGTGGAAAAACAACCCGATCTCGTTTTGTTAGATATCAACATGCCTGAACAGAACGGCCTTCAATTATGTGAAAAAATTCGCGACTTTGTCTCTTGCCCGATCTTATTCTTAACGGCTCGAATCGAAGATGCTGATAAAATAGCGGGATTTCGTGCCGGAGGCGATGACTATATCCTGAAACCTTTCAGCATTCGCGAGTTGGGCGCCAGGGTCGAAGCACATATACGCAGGGAACAACGAATCCAAACTAAATCTTCGGTAAGGTTTAACAATGAATTGGTCATTGATTATACGGCCAGAGAGCTCTACTACCTGGATAAACGAATTTCACTGCCCAAAAAAGAGTTTGATATTGTCGAATTGCTGTCCACGCATCCTGATATGGTGTTTGGAAAGGAACGCATATACGAAAAGATTTGGGGCATGGACGAGCAAGGTGACAGTAATGTCATCGCAGAGCATATCCGGCGAATTCGCTACAAATTAAAGGAATACGGCTGTGATAATCAAATCGAGACCGTTTGGGGAGTAGGGTACAAATGGCCAAGTTCATGACTAGACTCCTGTTTTTAAAGCGATTGTCCTTGCTACAATCTTTTATGCTGTTGTGTGTGGTCACACTCATTGCCGTGCTTGCCGTTATAACTTTGGAGTTTGCTTGGGCGGAGAACCTGCGGCTGCGTTTCGGAGAAACGGATTGGGTGATGCCCTCCCTCGTCACGGCGGTTCTGCTCACCGTAGCGACTGGTATTGTCACCATGGCCGTTCTATTTTACAGATGGAAGCTAAAACGTCCGCTGGAGCTATTAAAACGAGCATCCAAGAACATTTCGGCCAACGATCTAGACTTCCGCATTTCCTATGACAGCCAGGATGAGATGGGCGAGCTGATCGCGCTATTTGAAAACATGCGCTCACAATTGGAAAAAAACCTTAAGACACTTTGGCGTTCGGTTGAAGAGCGCAAGCAGATCAATGCTATTTTTGCCCATGATCTGAGAACACCCCTGTCCGTGTTAAAAGGAAACGCCGAGCTTCTCTCCACCTATCTTCCTGAGAAGAAGTTGTCAGAAGAAAAGGTGCTGGACTTGATCCATACTATGAACCTTCACATCTTGCGTCTGGAGAGTTATGCAGAGGCCATGAACTCCATTCAGAGGCTGGAGGATGTGCCGTTGAACATCCAATCGATGGATACGATTTCATTGACGGCTTTGCTGGATGGCAGCGCTGAACAAATCGCGAAACAGTTCGGTATACGTTTCGTCTCATCCGTGGAATATGATAATCCCTCAGTACATGTAGATCCCTATCTCGTCATGCAGATTTTCGAGAATATAGTGGCTAATGGGGCGAGATACGCAGCCAGTCAAGTGAACGTCCATTATGACGTTCAGGGAGGCATTATGAAGATTACCGTCTCAGAGGACGGTACTGGTTTCTCTGACGAAGCCCTGAGTAAGGCTATACTCCCTTTTTACCGAGGCGAAGTATGGGATGCGAGCGAACATCGCGGGCTGGGCCTTTACGTTTGCAAGGTGTTTTGCGAAAAACATGAAGGTAGTCTTCAGATTGCAAACGGTCCTAACGGAGGTGGAAGCGTCACGGCAAGTATTCGGACCCAAGTTGATAAATAGTTGAAAATGATCTGATAACATCTCCTTATCTTGAATTCAAGGAGTGTTATCATGCTAAAACTGAAAAAAAGAATGTATATCACAATTAGCTGTTTGTTGTTATGTACCGCGTGGGCGTCCCCCTTATCCGCCGATGAAGCCAGAAACAGGACAGAAGTGCTGCAGGAGATCGACGAATATATGAATCGGAGCATGAAGGCCAATTACATTAAGGCTGCTTCACTGGCGATTGCCAATAACGATGAGGTCTTTTACGCAAAAGGCTACGGGACATTGGCGGACGGCCAGAAGGTTACGGGCAACACCCCTTTTCCCATTGCTTCACTAAGCAAGTCCTTTACTGCATTAGCCGTTCTGCAGCTGGTGGACAAGGGTCAGATCGACTTGGATGCGACTTACGCTTCCTATTTTCCAGAGCTTTCTCCACAGGACCCCCACGTTCTTGATATCACGGTCCGTCATTTACTGAATCAGACGAGTGGTCTCAATGACAAGATTAATCCCGATATGACAAAGACTCCGCAATTCCAATCACTGGCTGAAGCGAACCAATTATTAAACATGGTTCAACTTGCCCATATCCCCGGAACAGCCTACAGCTATCATAATCCCAATTACGTGCTGCTGGCGAACCTCGTGGAAAGTGTTAGCGGAGAGCGCTTTTCGGATTATCTGAAAAAACATATTTTTGAACCGTTAGGAATGAATCATACCTTCAGTGTCAATACAACGCAGCAATTCTATGAGAATAATACTATCCCGCTAGGACATTACCTGAGCTTGGGACGCGCTATAAGTCAATCCGAAACGCTTTGGTTCATTGAGGGCCCCGCCGGCATCGTTTCAACCGCAGAGGACATGTCCCTATGGATGCTTTCCCAATATAATGGCCGCCTCGTTTCCCCTGTGCTGATGAAACAATATCATGCCTCAGGAGCGATCGGTCCGTACGGCATGGGCTGGCTTGCAAACCAAGATGCGTCTAACGGCCAAACGATCTCCCACAGCGGCATTTTCTGGACCTACAAGTCCGAAGAACAGGTTTATTTGAACGAGCAAATGGGCATTGCCGTAATGTTTAATTCTGGTATAAACGCTTATGTGAATTACTCGGCATTTATTGATGGAATAGCGGATATTATGAGGGGGCAGGAACCCCAAACCTCTTTTGTAAACGGTCGGAATATGGAAATGATCATGATTGCGCTGATCATCGCTACGCTTGCATGGGGCATCCACGGCTATTCTCGCATACGTCGGAGCAACCAACGCCTAACGATCAGAAAATTGATTCTGATCACGGTCGGAAGACTGATCCCAGTTCTAATTCTCTTATCTCTGTCCCACCTGGTTACGTTTATCGGCGGAGGACGTGTGCTGCCTTGGTTTGGCATCTGGACTACCCTATCAACTCCAATCATATGGCTTATGGTATGGTCACTTGTGAATTTCGTGCATTTGGCTTGTTATATCTATGTCTATTTTCAAAATACAAAAAACGACCCTTTGGAGTTACCTCAATAATCGATTTTTAGGTTCTCTATTTAGTCAGCTGTTATTGTATCTGTTGAAGTATTCGGTCAAGAAAAATCAGGAGTTCTATGTATAGCTGACTTATTAAGCTAATTTACTTCTGAAACTACAAAAAGCTTCTGTCTCACCGATGGGAACAAGGTCCCTTGGGCGAGGCAGAAGCTTTTTGCTATGCGATACTTTAACGATTAACCGAACAGTTTTGCCGCGTGGCGTTGTTCATAAGCAGCGATTTCATCATCATGTTGAAGAGTCAGACCGATATCATCCAATCCTTGCAACAGGAATTGACGACGGTGCTCATCCAGATCAAAATCGATATGCAGTCCGTATGCATCAGTAATCGTTTTGTTTTCCAGATTTACATTCATCTCATAGCCTTCATGTGTCGCTGTACGTTGGAACAAGTCTTCAACTTGCTCTTCTGACAACTTGATTGGCAAGATTCCGTTCTTAAAGCAGTTATTATAGAAGATGTCTGCATAAGATGGAGCGATGACACAACGGAATCCATAGTCCAAAATCGCCCATGGCGCATGCTCACGGGATGATCCACAGCCAAAATTGGCGCGTGAGATCAGGATGGATGCCCCTTCATAACGAGGTTTGTTCATTTCGAAGGAAGCATTATTGTTGCCCTCTTCATCAAAACGCCATTCATAGAACAAAAATTGTCCAAATCCGGTACGTTCAATCCGTTTCAGGAACTGTTTCGGAATGATTGCGTCTGTATCTACATTGACCCGGTCTACCGGTGCAACGATGCCTTGTAATGTTTTGAATTCTTCCATATTAAACGTTCTCCCTTCTGTCTGTTATAGATTAGATCGCTGCTTCTGTTTTGAAATTCCAGTCCCGTACGTCCACAAAGTGGCCCTTAACCGCTGCTGCTGCTGCCATTGCCGGAGATACCAGATGCGTACGTCCTCCGCGTCCTTGGCGTCCTTCAAAGTTACGGTTGGACGTCGAAGCACAACGTTGACCTGGCTTCAATACATCCGGGTTCATTGCCAGACACATACTGCATCCCGCATCACGCCATTCAAATCCAGCTTCCGTAAAGATTTTATCCAAACCTTCTTGTTCAGCCTGAATTTTAACACGTCCTGAGCCTGGTACAACAATTGCTGTAACCTGACTGGATACCGTGTGACCTTTAGCCACTTGTGCTGCTGCACGCAGATCTTCGATCCGTCCATTGGTGCAAGAACCGATAAATACATAATCAATTGGAATCTCGGCGATTGGTGTTCCCGGTTCAAGTCCCATATATTCAAGCGCTTTTTCAGCCGCTTTACGTTCGTTTTCTGTAGGCAGTTCAGCCGGAACAGGAACTTTCGAAGAAATGTCGGTTCCCATGCCAGGGCTTGTTCCCCAAGTTACTTGCGGAATCAATGTCTCCACATCGATTTCAACCATATGGTCGAACTCGGCACCTTCATCGGTTACAAGCTGTTTCCAACCTGCTACAGCTTCGTCGAATTTGGCATCCACTGGTACGTATTCACGTCCACGCAGATATTCAAATGTTGTTTCATCCGGAGCGATCAATCCTGCTCTTGCTCCACCTTCGATGGACATGTTGCAGACCGTCATACGCTCTTCCATGCTCAACTCACGGATGGATTCGCCTGTGTACTCAATAACATAACCTGTTGCAAAGTCTGTACCGTATTTGGCGATGACTGCGAGGATCATATCTTTCGCGGTTACACCCGGGTTACGTTTGCCGACAAAACGAACTTCCATCGTTTTGGCTTTTGCTTGTTGCAAACATTGAGTTGCCATAACATGCTCAACTTCACTTGTTCCGATTCCGAATGCCAGTGCGCCAAACGCACCGTGTGTGGACGTGTGACTGTCACCACATACAATCGTTTTACCCGGGTGAGTCAGACCCAGTTCAGGTCCCATAACGTGTACAACGCCTTGATCAATCGTGTCCAGATCATACAATTTCACGCCGAAATCACGGCAGTTTTGCGAAAGTGTATCAATTTGTTGTTTGGAGATAGGATCTGTAATGTTGAAACGGTCTTTCGTTGGAACGTTGTGGTCCATTGTTGCAAATGTCAGTTCAGGGCGACGAACTTTACGTCCGCTGAGACGAAGACCTTCAAATGCCTGTGGAGAAGTTACTTCGTGCACCAGATGCAGATCGATATACAGAATGCTTGGTTTGCCTTCTTCTTGATGAATTACGTGATTTTCCCAAATTTTCTCAAACATCGTTTTTTTACTCATCATTTTCACCTCATTATAAGTTCGGTCCTTGGAAGAGCCTCTGTTTTCTTTAAAAAGTGAAGCTCTTGAATGACATAAATATATCACCCTGTCCTTCATTGTTCCAAGATATAATATCTATAGATGTAATAGGTTTAACCTATAATGAGAGAAAGACAAATAAACCACTGCTCGTCGCAGAGGTTTCAATTGATAACAATTATCATTATCAGATAAGTCTTATACTACGTTTCCGCTGCTTCGCTGTCAATGCTTTTTATCTAGAACATAAAAAAACAGCCCTGAATCCAGAGCTGCTTTGCTAGTTTCTGTTATAAAATGAAAATTATCATATCAACGCCTTCTATAGAGAGTGCTTGTCCGACTACTGTATTACAAACCGTTTTTTGCAATCACATCTTTGTACCAATAGAAACTCTTCTTGCGTTTTCTCTCCAGTGTTCCATTGCCGTCATTATCCTGATCTACATAAATAAAGCCATATCGTTTCTCCATCTCTGAAGAAGAATAACTAATCAGATCAATTACTCCCCAACTGGTATAGCCCAGAAGTTCAACACCGTCCAGAATCGCTTCATGCATCTGTTCCATGTGAGAGCGGAAGTAATCAATACGATAATCATCCTGAATGCTACCATCAGCTTCAATCGTGTCTACCGCCCCAATTCCATTTTCAACGATAAACAAAGGCACCTCGTAACGACTATACAGTTCATTCAGTGAGATGCGCAGACCTACCGGGTCAATCTGCCAGCCCCAATCATTCGTTTGCAGATACGGGTTCTTCACCCCTCCAGTTGTATTGCCACTCACCTGCTCCAATCGGTCGCCATCCACACTTGATACCAGGGACATATAATAACTGAATGAGATAAAGTCCACAGTGTGTACTTTCAGAATCTCTTCATCCCCCTCAAGCATATCCAGGTTAATCCCTTTTTCGGCAAAAAACCTCTTCGTAAAGTACGGATACGCTCCACGCACCTGTACATCCGTAAACATAAGATTGAATTGATTATCCCGGGAAGCAACAAGTACGTCTTCGGGATTACATGTATGAGCGTACGTTGTCAGTTTGGTAAGCATACATCCAATCTGGGAACCGGGAATGATCTCATGACAGTATTTCACTGCGAGCGCACTCGCTACAAATTGATGGTGCAACCCCTGATATACGGCCTGCTCCACATTTTCGAAACGCTCCGGAACAATACCACCACTCGTAAACGGATGACGAACAATGCTGTCAATTTCATTAAATGTAATCCAATACTTCACTTTGTCCTTATAACGGGTAAACACGGTTTTGCAAAAGTGAACAAAATACTCGACAACTTTCCGATCCGTCCATCCACCATGGTGATTCACCAGATACATCGGCATCTCATAATGCGACAACGTAATTAATGGTTCAATCCCTTGTTTCAGCATGCCATCAATAACGCGGTCATAGAACTGCAAACCGGCTTCATTCGGCTCTGTTTCGTTGCCATTCGGGAAAATTCGGGTCCAAGCAATAGATAAGCGCAACGTTTTGAGACCCATCTCCCCAAACAGGGCCAGATCCTCCTCATAGCGGTGGTAAAAATCAATGCCTCTGCGTTTCGGATATTCTCTGTCCGAGGTAGACTCCATCGCAGTTTTGATCTGTTCTTCATTGATCGCATTATGCTTTTTATACTCACTCTTGGCTACACCTTTTCGATAGATAGCAATGTCGGCTGTAGACAGACCTTTGCCATCCACATTCCACGCTCCTTCTGCCTGATTGGCAGCAATCGCTCCTCCCCATAGAAAATCTTCTGGAAACGTTCTTGTTGTATTGGTCATTGTGTATTCCTCCTTGGATTATCTCTGTAACTCTTTGATTCTTGCTCAATTGCGACTCATGACCCGATTGATATGAATAATCAAATACATCATCTCTTCATTGGAGATCGTATGTTCAAACCGAGCTTCAATATAATCCTTGATTAGCAGTACGCAGGCTTCCTCCTGCGGATATTTATTCGCGATCTGCTCAAAGAGCTCATGATCCTGCGTGTTTAACGTTTTATGTTCAAAAAGCCGTTGAATGAAAAACTGCAAATGGGTCAAAAAGCGTGAATAGTTGATGCTGTGTGTATCCAGCTCCACGTGATAGTGAATTTTGATAATATTGAGTACATCCTTGACGGTATTGGTCATCATCATGACCTGATTCATATTGTCATCATTCTGCTGCGCATTAACGAGATGAAAGGCAATATTCGCCGCTTCCTCTTCAGGCAGGGAGAGTCCAAGCTGTTTTTGAATGAGAGACAGACCATGCAACCCGATACTGAACTCCTGCGGATAGAACTTTTTCACTTCCCACAACATTCGGTTCTGGATCGTCATATTGTCCTTGAATCGCTTCATGGCCATATACAGGTGATCTGTTAAGGCGACATAGAGATGATCACTCAGATGGCGGGACAATGTATGTTTGGCGTGAGAGATGATTTCATCAGCCAGAATCAAATATTCTTTTGGCGTTTCCTTCATCAGGGCGGTGAGATCCGAAGAGATCGTTTCATTTTCAAGGACATAGATCTTCTCGATCTCATCCTCGCCCACGACATCTCCCGGTTTGCTCCTGTAGCCGATGCCCTTTCCCATCACAATAATTTCCTTGTCATCCTCAACACGTCTGGCAAGAACAATGCTCGAATTCAGTATTTTTATGACTTCCATATCAGGCTGCCTGCCTTTCATTCATATTTCAGCGAGTTATAACACCGTAATTAATGGTTTCCCCGGTCCTGTTGTCGCCGCAGATTCATTGCCCAGCACCTCCAGATAATCCGAGGAATTGGTCACAATTACAGGGGTCGTGGTGTCATAACCTGCGGCTTGTATAGCTTCAAGATCAAATTCAATCAGGAGCTGACCATGAGAGACCTGTTCTCCTTCGTTCACTTTTACATCAAAATGCTGGCCTTTCAGTTTCACCGTATCCAATCCGACATGAATCAGAATTTCTACCCCCTCTACCGATCTCAGACCGATGGAATGTTTGGTACGGAACACCGTCTCAACGGTACCATCAAACGGGGCAAACACCTTGCCAACATTTGGCTGAATGGCCATACCTTGTCCCATAGCTTCTTGCGAGAAGGCCTCGTCCTTCACCTCTCTTAATGGCAGTACTTTACCTTCCAGTGGAGCAAAAACGATCTTTTTCGATTTGATCCCTTTGGATGGCTGGATTTCAGATTCGCCTCTCGCTTTGTTTGTAGGACTGCCTGCTATCGACACTGCTGTTGGAACAACATCCTGAAATCCAATGACATATACAGCGACAAACGCGACAATGGCAGAGATCAGCATGGTAATGATCGCATAGATAATATTCATATGATCTTCACTGATAAACATAGGCATAGATGCAATCCCCGGACCCACGGCAGCATATGCCTTGAGATTCACAATACCTGCGAACAACCCAGCGACTCCGGCGCCGATCATGCAGGCAAACAGCGTTTTCTTGAGCCTTAAATGTACACCGTAGAGAGCAGGTTCCGTGATACCGAATACACCTGAAATTCCTGCAGACAAAGCGACTTGTTTCAGCTTGATGTCTTTGGTTTTGAATGACACCGCCAGTGCGCCTGCTCCCTGCGCCATATTGGATGCCAGCATCGCGACCAGCACCAGTGTTTCATATCCAGGTGAAGCCAAGGCTGCGAAAATAATGGGATAAAATACTTTATGCATACCAAACATGACAATCAGAGGCATCAGTATAGCCATAATGACAACGGTCAACCATCCAATCTTATCCTGAATCCAATAGATCAGGTTGGACATTCCCGTTCCGAGATACATCCCCAGAGGTCCAAGTACAATCAGGGCAACTGGAGCAACAATGAGAATAACAATCAAAGGTTTAAGGAAAATTTTGACCGGTCCTGGTGAGATCTTGTCCGCGAACTTTTCAATGTAAGACATGAACCAGACCGTTAAAATAATCGGTACCACGGATGTCGCATATTGAACGGATGCAACAGGTATGCCAATAAAGGACACCGGATCTTCACCGCCAAGCAGACCAATCATATTCGGGTGTAACATGATTCCACCAAACAGAACGGCAACAAAGGGGTTCGTTTTAAATCTATTTGCACTGGAATAGGCCAGTAGAATCGGAAGAAAGTAAAAGGCAGCATCAGACATGACACTCAAAACGGTATATGTCTGGCTCTCTTTAGACATCAGGCCGGTCACGGTCGCCAGTAGCAAAAGTGCCTTAAGCATGCCCGAGGCAGCAATGGCTGGGATAATAGGTTGGAAAATGCCTGCAATGACACTGGCAAAAGTATTAAACAGTCCTTTGGGGCTATAATCCGCTTTTTGTTTCTCCTGAATTTCGTTTGATTGCCGAGTATCCATCATCTTGGCAAGTTCATTGTAGACGTACGCGACGTCATTACCGATAATAACCTGATATTGTCCGCCGCTATTCACTGCGCCAATAACACCATCAAGGCTCTTAATTTCTTGGGTCTTCGCCATATCCGGATTCTTCAGGGTAAGTCTGAGCCTGGTAGAGCAATGAATTAACGTGTTGATATTATCATTGCCACCGACCAGCTCCATAATCGATTGGGCTAATTGTTTGTAATTCATGGTGCACCTCCGTTTCTTGATGGGAACAAAAAAAGACCTAAAAAGGGTAGGAAAAGAGAAACTCTTCCCACCCAATCTAGGTCTTGCCTGCCGAACAGTAACACGCCATCGTTGGATGAATGTTATTCAATTATATGAACGAAAAAGAATATGAACATTTGAAATGGTTCTGTGCTAACACTTGAAACTGGTACACATGAAAACGTTGATTTTGTTTTACCCGGGTAAGTGGTTCTTATTAAGCGTTTTCAAAATCAGTATAGCAACTCTTCTGACGGAGTGCAAGCGGTTAAGCGAAATTAATGATTTCTTCATCTGTAATGATATAATGGTGGCATAACGAAAGGAATGACCGATGACGATGGAATTCAGACAACTTCAATATACGCTGCAAATTGCGGCCGAACGCAATTTCTCCCGGGCAGCAGAGAAGCTACATATTGCCCAGCCTTCATTAAGCCAGCAATTATCCAAATTGGAAAAAGAATTGGGTGTGCTACTGTTTCAGCGTAATACAAGTACCGTGGAGTTAACCCATGCGGGTGTTACGTTTGTCGAGCAAGCCCAGAAGATCGTAGATGCTGTGGAGCTATTGCGTCAGGAAATGTCCGATATCTCCCAGCTTCGCAAAGGTAAAGTCGTTGTAGGCAGCATGCCGATCACGGGATCACACCTGCTCCCACACGTGCTTCCTGCGTTCCAACAAGCTTATCCCGAGATTGAGGTTACCTTATTGGAAGACTCCGGGCTTACGCTTGAGAAATTGACAGCAAGTGGCAAAGCAGATCTCAGTCTGTTATCTCTTCCTTTACAAGAGCCAAGTCTCGCCTATGTTGCCATTGGAGAGGAAAAGATTGATCTGGCAGTTCCCCCGAATCACCCTTTGGCACGCAGGGCAGATCCGGAACATCCGCTTCCTGTGCGAATTGAAGAGCTTCGGGATGAACCCTTTGTTGTGTTGAAAAAAGGGCAGGGCTTCCGCAAACTTACATTTGATCTCTGTGAGCAGGCTGGTTTTGATCCCCAAGTTGTGTTTGAGAGCACAAATATTGAAACCGTTCAGTCGCTGGTCGCCACTGGTATGGGCATTACACTGGTTCCACGCTTTATCGCCCGTGCGCCGCGCAGTGAGTTCGTGCCTGTGTATGTGCCACTTGCTGAGCCTACTCCTAGCAGAACACTTGTTGTGGCTTATCGTCAAGGAAGAGTGCTGTCGAAGGCAGCCGAAGCATTCATCCATACGTTTCAACAAACCGTGACCGAACTGTCAAAGGGAGACTAAAAAATTTCTCCTATGGGTATGGGTACATTTCATACTGAAACAAAACAAAGGCTTGACCCTTATGGGCCAAGCCTTTGTTATATACTCGTTTCCCGCATCCGCAGGATAGAGTTCTTACATTGCAATCACAGTAACTGGTTACAGTACAATGTTGCTTGTTAAGTTGTTTAGCTACAATGCTAATTTATAATGTTAACGTAGAAACGTACATAAGAAAACTTCATGTCTGGCGGTTTATTTACGCAAATTACGATCGCTTGTCAGCCTGTTTTGCTGATTCATTACACGGCCTTCGTCCTGAACAGTTGAATCAGGGGGTGATAGCCCTCCTGCTCCATTCTCTAAGAATGCCCTTAAGTGATCTTCCCTTGTGTTATCCTGTTCCAGTCTCCTGAGCGTATCTTTCACATGGTTGTCCATTGATTGATCATCTCCTTGGTAACGGGATAGTTATCATTACCCGCGTCCTGGAAGAATAAACACTTTTTCTGAAGAATTTTATTTCAGTTTTTATTTTCCGCCAAAATAAACGCCAGGTCGACGGTCTTCAAATACGGGAATACGTCCGCGAACCTCATCTACCAGAGATGGACGAATAATTCCGGTCACGATCTCTTCCCCTTCGCCACCTTCAGCCACAATCTCACCCCAAGGATCAATGATGAGGGAATGTCCGAAAAATTCGGTCTCTCCCCCTTTACCTACACGGTTACATGCGATCACATACATCTGATTCTCAATCGCTCGTGCGGTAAGCAACGTACGCCAGTGGTGCAAACGAGGGTTCGGCCATTCGGCCGGTACAATCAATGCCTTGGCACCATTCAAAGCAAGGGTGCGGGCAAGCTCCGGGAACCGGATGTCATAACAGATCGAAGCACCCGCTGTAAGACCGTTCTGCAATTCAAAAATTTCAGGTTCCGCACCAGGCTGTAAATATTTCTCCTCGTCCATCAGACGGAACAAATGTAATTTATCGTATCGTGTTACCTGTTTTCCTTCACGATCATAAGCGTACATTGTATTGTATATTTGACCATCCCGTTTCTCGGCAATCGAACCGCCAACGATGGAAATTTGATGTTTTTGAGCAAAAGCAGACAGCCATTCCCGAGATTTCTGGCCTTCCGGGTCAGCGAGTTCATGAATTTGAGTCAAAGCGTATCCGGTATTCCACATCTCAGGTAACACAGCCAGCCCCAGATCCGGATATTGTTCTACCGCACGCTTAAGCAACATCTGCATATGTTTATGATTGGCCTCAGGGTCTCCGAGCTGAATATCGCCCTGAATCAGGGCTACACGCATTTCTCCCTGTTGTTTTTCTGTCATGACAAGCACTCCTCTGAACCGTAATACCTGCTATCATAGCTTGATCCTCCTGAGGACTGCAAGCCTGTTTTTGTTATGAACCTGCACACAACAACTCAGGGAGCAGGGTCAACAATCGATCACTCGTGAGCGCATCACCCACATTCCATGTTGACTCCTCCACAGGATATACCCGTCCATTCTGCACAGCCGGAAGGGCCTGCCAACTGGGACTTTTCATCAGCCACTCTGTAGCCTGTCTTGCCACAACTTCCTCAGGCAGCATAACAAACACATGATCTCCCGCGTACTGACGTACCGCTTCAGCCGAAATTTCCTTATAGGCTCTACCTGCCGCAAGTGCTTCCTTCACTTTGGTAACTGGACTGAATCCCATTGGATGATATAACATAGGCGCCAGACCGATATTGCCCATAACAAATAATCGTGCACCCCGATGGTATGTAAATACGGATGCCGTTTCCCCCTCTTCAATCACAGTATGGATCTTCTCCCACATCTGCTCAGTACGCTCCGCATAGGATGTTAGCCATTGTTCAGCCTGCGGTTGTCTGCCAAACCAGCTGCCCAATCTGCGCATTCGTTCTTCCAACGTGGCATGTGAATTGTAAGCAAGCGTCGGTGCAATCCGGTAAAGTTGTTCATACTGCTGTTCATTGCTGCTATCAAAAATAATCAAATCCGGCTTCATGATAACAGCGGCTTCCACATTAACCGGAGCGACCGCGTCATATGTCCGATCTTCCAGCAACTGAATGCCCAACATCAGCATATCCCCAGCGGAATCTCCGTAATACATAATTCGCTCCGGGTTTACTGGAATATTCACATCATGACCCAACCAATCTTGTACTAATGTCTGCTGCTGAATCGATCTCTCATATTGACGAGGAGATAATCCGGTCATTTGGCGAAAACGCCTGCTGAAATAATACTCATCCTTAAACCCCACGCGACTCGCAATATCCCGAAGTGGTTCATCTGATTTGCGAAGCCAGTCCTTGGCATGTTTGATGCGTACATGATTCACATAATCGAGCGGCTTGTGACCCGTGAGTTGTCTGAAAAGGGTCGTATATTGTACAGGTCTGATCTCCGCAAGTCGTGCCAGTTTCTGTACAGTGATTTCTTCAGCATAATGGTCGTCCACATACTGAATCGTACTGTGTAGTCTTGCCTCCATACTCTGTTCCGTCTTTGGAGAGGTGTACCGGGTAATGATCATCTCCATCCATTTTTGGAACTGTGCATTCAGATGACTGTATTCAGCATCTGTTTTATAATTCCGAATGACATACATTTGCTCCAGCAGCCCACTTAACGGAGCATAGGGATAACCATTCAATTGGTTTCTGTGCTCAAATACAGCGCGGGTAAAGAGTTCGGGATCACCCGTCAACACATGAATAACATCAAAAGCCATTATGATATATTTCAATTCCGAGTTATTACGATGTTCAATCTGGTACCCCTCTCCCGGAGAAAGCGGATAAATACATCCCGTAGTAAACGGAAACTGTTCATGCCCAATATATAAACGCCCATCCCCTTCTTCACAGATCAGGAAGGCATGTTTCTCGCAAGCAACTTCCAGCATCACCTGTTCAGGTAGTTCAATTCGACGTACCAGATGATCCAGCCGAAACATGAATGCTGAAAAGAACAACGCTCCCCCATCGGCATCCAAAGCCTGCATGTCGGTTCACCTCGTTTTTCTAAAATGAGAATAATTATCAATCATTCTGTATGGTCTGATTATAAGCGAGCGATGGTCAATAATCCAGATATGAGTTTAATCAGAAAAAAAGAGCGTTCAACGAAATGTTGAAGGCCCCTTTTACTTTTTTTATAACTGCATTACTCAAAGGTGTTACTGCTGCCTCACTAGCTCGTCACCATTATTGGATCATCTGTTTTGGCAGCTCTTGTAACAGCCACTCCCTCGAAAGAGCATCACTAGAAGCTTTTACGATATTAAAACGATATACTTTTCCTTCTTTCACCGCAGGCAGGTTCTTCCAGATTGTACTATCCAGCAATTCCTTGGTGGATTGTTTCGCATCGTCGGTCACAGGATCCAGAATAAATATCCGATCACCGGCAAATTCAGATAATTTTTCAGTCGAAATCTCTACAAATCCCATGTCTTCATCCAATACTTTCTGAATTTCCGCGGTTGGCTTCAGCCCGTCTTTTCCGTATAACAACTGTGGCAATCCTGCACCTGCCATGACAAACAGACGATTCCCGGGATACATGGTGAATACCGAAGCGGTCTCCTCTTCTTTTAATCCGTTCTCATGAAGTTGCGTCCACATCTCTTCCGTCGCTTTTTGATGAGCCGTAATCCAATCCTCCGCTTCTTGCTTCTTATTCAACAAATCGCCAAGGATACGCATGCGATCTTCTATTAAACCAAATGAATCAAATGTAACCGTGGGTGCGACCTTTGCGATCTGATCATATTGAGCCTCGTCACTGTTGGAAAAAATAATCAGATCGGGATTCAGGTCTAACGCCTTTTCCACACTGATCGGAAATCCTACATCTTCTGCCTGAGCAACCTGATCATCAAATACGGTTCCCTCTTGACGAAGTATGCCGACAGGAACAACACCAAGCGCGAGCAGATCCCCTGTAACTTCTCCATGATAGATAACTCGCTTCGGATTTACAGGAATCTCAACTTCGTGGCCAGTCCAGTCTTTGAATATCCGGGTCTCGCCCTCATTCGTCTCTTCCGTTGCAGTTTGGGTCTCTGTGGTTTCTGTGGCTGCTTTGGAATCATCTGCGCCAGCAGCAGGTGTTGCAGCCTGATTTCCACAAGCCAGTAGCAGGATGGATAACCATGTGATCGTTAATAACACTCCCGTATTTCGTATGCCCTTTTTCATTTCTATTTCTCCCCCTATATCATGTGCGTTGTGCTAGAAATTAATGATATTGATTATCATTATCGGATATTATCATAAAACATGGCTTCTCTCAGCTCAATGGACAAAACTAAATGAGCACTTTCAGTTTTGTACAATACTCCGCTCTTTGCCCCTATGTACTGTATATTCAAGTGCATTTCCCTCTATACAGCTCGGGATTGGCGTGATAAATTAATGAGAACTATTTGCCATTTTTAATAAACCGGAGTGATGAATATAATGACCCAATCAGACCATATAACTGCTCGTTCAGCTTTTAAGATACCGACTTCTGATGTGATGACACAGCTGCCAACGCAATTTTTTGCTACCCTTGTTCAAAATGTAAATCGTGAAATCGCAAGTGGACATGACGTGATCAATCTGGGTCAGGGGAACCCGGATACACCTACACCACCTCATATTGTGAAAACACTGCAAGAGTCGGCTGAGAATCCCCTCTACCACAAATACTCCCCTTTTAGAGGGTACTCTTTCCTGAAGGAAGCCGTCGCCAAACGTTATAAGGAAGATTACAACGTTGATCTGAACCCCGAGACTGAAGTCGCCATTCTGTTCGGAGGAAAAACCGGATTGGTTCAGTTACCTCAGGTCCTGCTTAACCCCGGGGACACCGTTCTCGTTCCAGATCCCGGCTACCCGGATTACTGGTCTGGTGTTGCACTCGCCAAAGCAAACATGTCATTTATGCCTTTAATGGAGTCCAACACATTCCTGCCAGATTATGAAGCTGTTACAGCCGAAGATCGGGAGAAGGCCAAGCTGATGTTCCTGAACTATCCCAACAACCCAACGTCAGCAACGGCACCCCTTTCGTTCTACGAAGATACGGTTGAATTTGCCATTCAAAATCAAATCGTCATTGCCAGCGACTTTGCTTACGGTGCAATTGGATTCGACGGACATCGTCCCGTAAGTTTCCTGCAAGCCCCTGGTGCCAAAGAAGTGGGCATTGAGTTCTATACGTTATCCAAAACGTACAATATGGCTGGATGGCGTGTTGGATTCGCACTCGGCAATGCAGAGATTGTCTCTAAGATCAATCTGCTTCAGGATCATATCTATGTCAGTCTCTTCGGTGGAATTCAGGCTGCGGCAACGGAAGCACTTACTGGCTCACAGGAATGTGTTGCCTCACTGGTTTCACGCTACGAATCGCGTCGCAATGCATTTTATGACGCTCTTTCCTCAATTGGCTGGCAAGCTTCGAAACCAGCGGGTTCATTCTTCAGCTGGTTACCTGTACCTGCCGGTTATACCTCCGCTTCATTTGCAGACTTGTTACTGCGAGAAGCCAAGGTAGCCGTAGCCCCAGGTATTGGTTTTGGTTCGCATGGTGAAGGCTATGTGCGCGCGGGACTGTTAAGTGATGAAAACCGATTACGCGAAGCTGCCCAGCGGATTGGCAAGCTGAATTTATTTAAGTAATTTACAGGACCATAACCCCTTTGCATATGCCAAGTTTCCATGGTATGTTATAAGAAATATTGAACGAAACGTGATGACGGGACCAGTAAGAGAATATCAGTCGCGCCCAGAGAGTAAATTCCACCCTGCTGAAAGAATTTACCGCGGCTCTTCTCTGAAACCTACCCCTGAGCGGCCTGTTACGTGCAGGACAGTGCCTTCTGTTACAGGGCATGAAGCCGGATGATCTAATCATCAATAAAGGTGGTACCGCGGAAGTAACAAACTTTCGTCCTTTTTAACTAAAGGGCGGGAGTTTTTTTTGTACCCGCTAAAGACTGCTCCAGAAGCACTTATTAATCATGTTTAAGGAAGTGAAACCATGACTTCACGTATTGTAGTTAAGATTGGAAGCAGCTCGCTTACAACGGAAGAAGGCGGTCTGGATCGCAGTTCGATCACTTTTTTTGCCGGAGAAATTGCAGCATTGGCTGATCAGGGTCATGAAGTGCTTTTGGTCACCTCAGGAGCGGTAGCGGCCGGATTCCGGGAGATCGGTTATCCTCAGCGCCCCAAACTGCTACATGAGAAACAAGCCGCAGCGGCCGTTGGGCAGGCATTACTGATGCAGGCATATCAACAGGCTTTTGCAGCGCACCGCGTTACTACGGCGCAAATTCTGTTAACTCGTACAGACTTTCACAGTCGTAAACGCATGGGTAACGCAGGTATGACCGTAGAAGAGTTGCTTAAACAGCGAGTGATTCCGATTTTTAATGAGAATGATACGGTGTCGGTAGACGAATTGAAGTTTGGTGATAACGATCTGTTGTCCGCATTGGTTGCAAACCTGGTGAAGGCTCAGCATCTGATCATTCTTACCGATACCAACGGCTTGTACACCGCAGATCCGCGCAAAGATCCTTCTGCCGTGCGTTACGACCGTATTCCCGAAATCACGGCTGAGATCTATGCTTTTGCCGGCGGTTCAGGTTCGGCGGTTGGCACAGGCGGAATGCGATCCAAAGTTGATGCAGCCAAGGTTGCTACACGTGGAGGCGTACCTGTATTCGTGGGAAGTGTGAAAGAACCCGGAGATATGCAGAAGGCGGTTGATGGCACGGGCAAAGGAACTTACTTTGAGACACGACTCGCTTCGTTATCCCGTAAAAAGCAGTGGCTTGGCTTCATGTCTACTCCGCTGGGAACAGTCGTTGTGGATGATGGTGCTGAAGAAGCCCTTGTCCATGGGGGGCACAGTCTTCTACCTGTAGGGGTCAAGCGGGTACTGGGAACTTTCCATGCCGGAGACGTCGTAGAGGTCATTGGTATGGATGAAACCTTGCTCGGTCGCGGTATTGTCAATTATGATGATGACCAGCTTCGACTCATTGCCGGACTTCCCAGTGGCGAAGTGATGAAACAACTCGCTAGCATCCACAGACTTGAAGTTATTCATAGAGACGAATGGATTACGTTAAAATAAACTTGAAGCAATATAGTGGTTGGAATACTCAACTATATATATGAGGAGGAATTACGATGAGTGAAGTCAGAGAAAAAGCCAGCAAAGCCCAAGCCGCGGTTCCACAGCTGAACCGATTGAATACAGAACAGAAAAATACGGCCCTGCGTGTCATGGCAGATGCTTTGATTAAGGAGACGGATTCCATCATTACGGCAAACGCCGAAGATCTGGAACGCGGCAGAGAACAAGGCACGCCGGAATCCATGCTGGATCGACTCGCCCTTAATAAGGAGCGGATCGCAGGCATAGCTGAAGGGTTACGTCAGATTGCAGATCTGCCTGATCCAGTCGGCGAAGTGTTAGAGACATTTACCCGTCCAAACGGATTACATGTTGAAAAATTAAGAGTGCCGATTGGCCTGATTGGCATCATCTACGAAGCTCGTCCTAATGTAACTGTAGACGCAGCCGGATTATGTCTTAAAACAGGTAATGCAGTGCTTCTGCGCGGCGGCTCCTCTGCCCTGTCCTCCAATCGTAAAATTGTGGAGGTGCTGCATCAGGCACTCACAACGACAGACATGCCTGCTGATGCTTTGCAATTGGTTGAAGATGCAGATCGTGCTTCCGTAGATGAGATGCTCAAGTTGAACGGACTGCTGGACGTCATCATTCCACGCGGAGGAGCTTCCCTCATTCGTAATGTGGTTGCCAACGCAACGGTACCTGTCATCGAAACTGGAGCGGGCATTTGCCATACCTATGTGGATGAATCAGCCGATCCAGTTATGGCAGCCGAAATTGCCATCAATGCCAAGGCACAACGTCCATCCGTATGTAACTCCATGGAAACGTTGCTTCTGCATACCGCATACGCGGAAGAGCATCTGCCTGCTCTTGCCGAGCAATTCCGTGAGGCCAATGTGGTCTTAAAAGGTTGCGACACGGTGCGCCGTCTTGTTCCTTCTGCCCTTGAGGCAACCGAGGAAGACTATGCGACCGAGTACAACGACTATATTTTAAATATCCGGGTGGTCGAGAACCTGGATGAAGCGATGCAGCACATCGCACATTACGGAACCAAACATTCCGAGTGTATCGTAACCCGGGATACAGCCCATGCAGAGCGCTTTATGCATGATGTGGATGCAGCAGCCGTCTATCACAATGCGTCCACACGTTTCACCGATGGATTTGAATTTGGCTATGGAGCCGAAATCGGAATCAGTACCCAGAAACTGCATGCACGTGGACCGATGGGACTACCAGCACTGACATCAACCAAATATCGGATTACAGGCAATGGACAGATTCGTCAATAATATCCCAGCACCAGTTATATAGGAGGAACGATAAATATGAGTCAAGAGCAACAGACGTTACTACAACAGAAGATTACTTTCCACGGAGCAGGCGCGATGGCTGAAGCCATCGTGCGCGGACTGATCTCCCGCCTAGTCGTTCGTCCTCAGGATATTACGATGCTGAACCGCAGCAACCAGAAACGTCAGGAGGAGCTCAGCACCCGTTATGCTGTACATACCGGAACTGCCTCGCAATCCTTGGATCACCTTGCCTCCACTCCGGTCATTGTACTCTGTATGAAACCCAAAGATGCTGCCGCAGCGCTGCGCGAGCTTGGTCCGCTGTTATCACCTGATCAACTGATCGTATCTGTCATTGCCGGATTATCAATCCGCACGATGCAGTCCTTGCTTGGTCGTAAACAACCGATCGCGAGAACCATGCCAAATACATCCAGTACCATTGGACTTGGCGCTACCGGGCTTGCCTTCTCTGCGGAGATTACGGATGAACAGCGCAGTACGGTGATGACCATGTTTGAAGCGGTTGGTATCGTGACCATCGTACCTGAAGATAAACTTGAAGTACTCACTGGGATTTCCGGAAGCGGCCCTGCTTATGTATACTATCTAATGGAGGCCATGATTGCCGCAGGTATTCGTGGTGGCTTATCCAGCCAGCAATCTCGTGATCTCACTGTTCAGACGGTGCTGGGCGCGTCACGTATGGTACAACAAACCGGTTTGGAACCGATGAAACTTCGTAGTGATGTGACTTCCCCGGGAGGGGCGACACAAGCAGCACTGAAGACGCTGGACGAAGGAGATTTCTTTGAAAATGTAATCGCAGCCGTCAACCGCTGTGCAGAGCGCTCACGGGAGATGGGAGCTGCTTTGGAAGGGGATTTAAAATGAATAACATGTGCACAGCCACATATCGTCTGCATGATGATCATGCAGACTTTCGCAAGAAGGCTCAGTCTATCGCGATTGGCATGACCGTGGGTAGCTGGACTGAGTTGCCGCAAGCCCAGCGTGAAGCGATGCAGAAACATCTGGGTGAAGTAATCAACGTAGAAGTAAATGAAGCTGAAGGAATGGCTGCGGGTGAGCGTTACGCCGATATTACCATCGGATATCCTGATGTTAACTTCAGCCGTGATATCCCTGCCCTGCTCGTGACGGTCTTTGGCAAAATCTCAATGGATGGCCGGATCAAATTAACAAAGCTTGGTTTCTCGGATGGCTTCCTGAGTGCATTCCCGGGACCCAAGTTTGGACTGAATGGTGTTCGTGATCTGCTTGGTGTGCATGATCGTCCACTGTTAATGAGTATCTTTAAGTCAGTTATCGGACTGGATGCAGATGAACTGCGTGAACAATTTATTCGTCAGGCCCTTGGGGGCGTTGATCTGATCAAGGACGATGAGATTCTGTTCGAAAATAAATTGACACCTATCGAAAAAAGAGTCGAGGTCTGCATGAAAGCTGCCGAACAGGCACGCCAGGAGACCGGCAAGAAACTTCTGTATGCAACCAATCTTACAGGACCTACATCTCGTCTGAAGCAACAAGCTGAACGCGCTATTGGTGCAGGAGCCAATGCCCTGTTATTCAACGTATTGTCTTACGGATATGATGTGCTGCATGAACTCAGCAGTGATCCTGACATCAATGTGCCAATTATGGCTCATCCTGCTCTTGCGGGAGCACTGTATCCTTCACCACATTACGGCATGTCGGCTTCGGTTGTACTTGGTCAGTTGATGCGTCTTGCAGGTGCCGATCTGGTGCTCTTCCCTTCTCCTTATGGTTCGGTTACGATGCCGAAGGAAGAAAATATGGCGATCACGGAGCAATTACTGACAGCCGATCTGCCAGTACGAACCAGTATGCCAGTGCCTTCAGCCGGTATCCATCCAGGCCTTGTACCGCTCATTTTGCGCGACTTTGGCACGGATGTCATCGTTAATGCTGGTGGCGGTATTCATGGACATCCTATGGGCACTGAGGCAGGCGGACGTGCATTCCTGCAAGCCATTGAGGCAGCTCAACGTTCCATTCCACTCGCGCAGTATGCAACCGAGCATCCGGAGCTAAAAAGTGCATTGGATCTGTGGGGTGGCGAACGATGAGAAGTGATAAAAAAACAGTCATTTTCTGTGACTTTGACGGTACGATTACGCTCTCGGACAATATTGTCGCAATCATGAAACATTTCAAGCCTGAGGGCATTGAAGCGATTATGAAAGATACAATTGAGCAAAAAATCTCGCTGCGTGAAGGTGTTGGAGCCATGTTTGCTCTGTTGCCTGCATCGCAGAAAGATGAAATTGTGGAATTTGTGCTTGGACAAGCGGGGATCCGTGAAGGATTCAGCGAGTTTCTTGACTACGTTCGCAGCGAAGATATCGAATTCAATGTGACCAGCGGTGGTATGGACTTTTTCATTGAACCGTTACTCGCACCATTTCATATCCCGCAGGATCATGTCTATTGCAACGGAGCTGACTTCTCGGGTGAAACCATTAAGATTGAATGGCCGAATCCCTGCCAGCCTCCTTGTGAGAATGGCTGCGGCATGTGCAAAACAACAGTCATTCGTACCTTCCCGGAAGAACAATACAATCGAATCCTTATTGGAGACAGTCTCACAGATTTTGAGGGTGCCAAAATTGCCGATCTCGTCTACTCCCGCTCCATTTTGACGAATAAATGTATTGAACTTGGTGTGGACCATGTGCCATTCGTTACCTTTTACGATATCATCGAAGATATGAAACAGAAGCAAACACAAGGAGTGCTGTAAACGATGGGCTTTGAAAAGATTACATTGGAACACAAACGTCAGGTCCTTGAAGAACTGGCTGATATTAAAGCGTTGTTTGCCGGTCGTAACTGGTTCCCCGGAACAAGTGGCAATCTGTCTATGCGTGTAGGAGACTTTGACCCGGAGCAATTTTATTTTGCGGTTACCGCCTCAGGCAAAGACAAATCTCTTCGCACTCCGGAAGACTTTCTTTTTGTGGACAAACACGGCAAAGCAATTGAAACAACAACGTTGAAACCAAGTGCCGAAACGTTGATTCACTGTGAAATCTATCGTTTGACGGGTTGTGGTGCTGTATTCCACGTGCATACTGTGTTTAACAACCTGATCAGTGAATTCTTTGGAGCAGATGGACACGTGCCGATTCAAGGAATCGAATTGATCAAGGCTTTCAACATTTGGGAAGAAAATGCGGAGATTCGTGTACCCGTCCTGCCTAACTTTGCAGATATTCCATCTATCGCTGAATTGGTGCCAGGTGTACTTGATGCCAACGTACCAGGAATTTTGCTGCGTAACCACGGCATATATGCGTGGGGCAAGGATGCTTTTGAAGCGAAACGTCATCTGGAAGCGTTTGAGTTCTTGTTCGAAGTGATGTACCGTCAACTTCTGTTGAAGGGCGCCACGAGATAGCAATCATTTGTTCAAAATCAAAGCTGCACAACCAAAAACACGCCAGAGGCTGATATACATAGCCCTTGGCGTGTTTTTATGTTGTTGGATAACAGCGATTAGAAGGTTGCTCTGTCATCGTAGTGTCAGTGTAAATAATCTTTAGGTCACTCTACAGTCGATCATCCCGATCCTTGAATAAAAAGAGGCTGTCTGCTCCCTCATCATTTCCTTGAGCAGCACTATGGATACCCGTCCCCCTCTGCTTGCCAAACAGCAGTTTCAAACCGCCAAAAATGAGCAGCAAGGATACGATGACGGTGTTTAAATAGGAACGTATCTCATACGTCATAAATGCATTAGGGAAGAGCTCATTCAGCTGTGGAATGACAAGACGGATCGTCAGGTAATATAGACCCAGCGCGGCGATCCCGAATCCAATCAGACGCTGATGGCGGGCCCAGTCCTTGAAGATCGGTTGATCAACCAAAGGCTCGCGTCCATAACGACTGGAGCACTGGAGCCCGTCAAAGAAGCTGTAGAACCAGATCAACGGAATCATGAACAGAAACACCGATAAGTGAAGCAGGTCCAGAACATAGATGCTGCCCAGGAACAGGAACATCAATTGCATGCCTCTTTTCTGCAATCCCAGATAGAGATGACCTGCACCTGGAAAAGCGGATAGCAGCGTTGCAAGCACTTTGCTACGTCGTCCGGCTACTCTGCCCATCTCCAATTCTTCGAATAATGTCCGATCCTGCAATATCTCACCAGCCTGCTTACGGTGGACATGCTGCACCGCGTCAAACATGCAGTATACCCATATTACAGGCAGTATGAGTAGGAACATCAAAAATACCGATTCATTCGTGATCGAAGCTACAAAAACCATCATGGCAAATGAACCAAAGAACGCCATCAAGAACGACAAACCGCGATGCAACAATCCCAGATGAAGGTGGCCCAATCCCGGAACAAATGAGAGCAAAATGGTGAAGAACCGTTCACCCTCACTGCCTTTTCGGTACATGGGTTGACCATAGGGCCCCTCGGGCATACCATACACTCCACCATGATCCTGATGTGGCTCCTCCTGATCCATCTGTCCAAGAGGCTCTTCCTGGCCAGCATATGCTTTCTGGTAAGCGGCGCCTTGATGGAGACCACCGTAATGTGCCCCATAACCTTGGTAATGAACTTCGTGCAATGAAGGGGCACGGAGTAGAACGATAATCATATCCAGCATGCTGATACACCAGAAGAATATGGCTCCCAGGAACCCGACAATCATCAATTCCTTTTCATCAGTCAACAACGCCAACATGATGAAGCCAATGCCTGTTCCAAAAAAGAGTAATGGATAGACCACAGCTCTGGTAGGCCGTCCCCAATACATAAAACCAAGACCGGGTATCAAGTTTAATAGAAATGCGAGTAATTTGTTACGATCTGAGTGCACAGTCGTCATCCTTTCTTTTCAGGCAATGCGAAACTATTTATGGTTTAGGCTTGAAGTTATCCAGCCATGAAGTGGCTGCCTCCGTCCATTTCTCGGTAAAAGACCCTCTGTGGTCGCCATCCTGGAACTTGTGATATGGTGCTACCTTGTCAAAAAGTCCAGACGAGAGGAAGATCAATGTCAAACAGGCTGCTACCGCGTAATGGAACACTTTATGATCAAGCCAGCGCCGGTTTCGTCCAGCACGGGATTTGCGTTGTACCTTGGGTGATTGAATGCCCTCAATCCGATGCATGACTGAATCCGCAAACCCTGTTGGGTCATGTAACGGAGGCAGTTCTCCGTGGATACCAAGCGCTTCCAGATAGATGTCCATCGCATCCGGATCTTCCATCAGAAGCTGTTCCATTTGGTTTGCTTGAGTTTCACTCATATGGCCTTCAATATAATCGGTCCATTGCGCAGTGGTATATTTCTCCTGTTTACTCACGCCATTCATCCTCCTTCCAATGTTTTCGAATCCACTGCCGGGCACGATACAAGCGGGATTCCACAGTCTTCACAGCCACCTGTGCATCACTGGCAATCTGCTCATAATTTTTTTCGCTTAGATAATACGCAGTGATAATGTCACGATGCTGAGCAGGCAACTGATTAATTCGTTCGCGAAGTTTATCCTGACGCTCTTCACGAACGAGACGGGTAAGAACGTCTTCATCCCGTCCGGGCATATTGATTATTTTTTCTTCTCCACCCAGATCCTCAGCAGTTCGTCTGCCCAGCTTGCGTTTGGCATCAATCGCTTTGTGAAAGGCAATTCGGGTTAACCACGTTTTGAAACCTTCAGAACGGTAGTCGGGGAGAGACTTATACATCTGTATGAACGCCTCCTGAGCTGCATCCTGTGCTTCCTGATCGTTCCTGAGTACGGAATAGGCCACATGGTATACATGCTGGCTATACTTATCAATCAGAGTACGCATCTGGGATGTATCTCCTTGACGGATTTGTTCGATTACGCGCGCTTCATCAATAACTCTCCCCTCCTCTCCAATACAATAGACGACAGCTTGTGCGTTAACCCCTGCGTGATCTATCAAATTTTTGTAAAACAAAATGAAATCATTGCCTGAAAGGTTGATGTTGCTGATCACTCATCCAATCTTTAATCCAAAAAAAACAGGCACAGAATGACTTCTGGCCTGTTTCTTGTCCCTGCCTACGCTGGAATTAACGTCCACCATTACGAAACCGCTGCGTGTACGCCTTCGCGTCTTGAACGGTCTTAACACGATTGCGACTCCACTCAAGCAGTATTCGATCGATATACCGGAAATGTACTTTGCCTGCAAAAACCGCTTCCTTCAGAGCCATTAGAATCAATTCCTCTTGATAACGGTCCTGATCCAACCAGCCGGATATCGTCTCGCACTCCATTGGAGAGAGCGGACGTCCAAATTCTTTTTCAAAGATGGAGAACATGTTCCGTTCTTCCTCTTCTTTTTGAACACTGTTCGAATCTTGACGTGCTGTATTGTTACTCTGCTGCTCCGCACGGAATGCGGCTACTTCTTCAGCAGTGCACTTTGCAAGCTTGGCATATAATCCATGTAAATCATATCGCTCGTACTGGATGTCCCGTTCTTCGTCACGGTGCTCGTCAATAGCAATATACCCATCCCTCATCAGACGTTGCAACATTCTGGCAATGCCTTCAGGTGCAAGTCCCATGCGCGCCGCAAGCTCTTCAAGCGTGGGAAACTCATTGAACTCTGCCTGACGGAACCCTAGCAGTTGAATCAGAAGAAGCACTTCTACATCTGATAGGCCAAGCTGGTGATAAAAACGTAACAAGGCATACGGCAGATGGGCTGTACCCGAAGTCATGCCATAAGCTGCTCCATCCAACCAAGCTTTGGATGTGGTGTCTTCCATAGACGCTCCTCGGTTAAGCATTAAGGGTACAGACGATAGAGCATACGTGGGAATGCGATTGTTTCACGTACATGATCCAATCCACAGATCCATGCTACCGTCCGCTCCAATCCCAGACCGAAACCGGAGTGAGGAACCGATCCATATTTACGCAAATCCAGATACCATTGGTAAGCTTCATCCGAGAGATTGTGCTCCTCAAAACGTTGTTGCATCAATTCCGGATCATCGATACGCTGCGAACCGCCAATAATCTCTCCGTAGCCTTCTGGTGCAATCATATCCGCACAGAGAACAACTTCAGGACGATTTGGATCTGGTTTCATATAGAAAGCCTTGATTCCAGCAGGGTAATGCGTGATAAAGACAGGTGTATTGTACTTCTCAGCAATAGCTGTTTCGTGTGGTGCACCAAAGTCTTCTCCCCAAGGAATATCAAAGCCTTGTCCATGCAGGAATTCAATCGCTTCATCATACGTAATACGCGGGAATGGAGCTACGATGCCTTCGAGTTTGGATACGTCACGACCGATAGATTCCAGTTCTGCACGGCAGTTTTTAACCACGGATTGAACGACATGAGCGATAAATTTCTCTTGTACGCGCAAACTTTCCTCGTGATCTACAAATGCCATTTCCGGCTCAATCATCCAGAACTCAATCAAGTGACGACGTGTTTTGGACTTCTCTGCGCGGAATGTTGGACCAAATGAATATACCTTACCCAGCGCCATGGCTGCGGCTTCCATATACAATTGACCACTTTGTGTCAGATAAGCATCTTCATCAAAGTATTTGATGTGGAACAGGTTCGTTGTTCCTTCCGCAGACGATGGTGTCAAAATTGGAGGATCAACTTGTGTGAATCCGTTACCATCAAAGAACTGCTGAACAGCTCGAATAATCTCTGCCCGAATCACCATAACAGCACGTTGCTTCGTAGAACGAAGCCACAGATGACGATGGTCCATCAAGAAATCAACACCATGCTCTTTAGGCGTGATTGGATAGTTTTCAGTCAGGTGAATGATTTCAACCCCTGTAACAGTCATCTCGTAACCGGACGCACTGCGAGGTTCTTCACGAATAATACCTGTAACATACAAAGAGCTTTCTTGAGTCAGGCTCTTGGCATTGTTCCAGATCTCTTCACTAACTTCACTTTTCACAACAACCCCTTGGATATATCCGGTTCCATCACGCAGCTGCAAAAACTGAATTTTACCGCTGGAACGTTTGTTGTTAATCCAGGCACCGATTGTTACGGTTTCGCCCACATGCTCGTTCACATTACGAATTACACAATTCGTATTCATGCCCATATCTCCCCTTGGTTCCTGAATTTGAAAATGCAGCGGGCAGGCTTATGCCTGTCCTCTGCACTTCCTTGTCATTCTATATTTACTTTACAGTTAGATTACTGAGAATTCAATACGATTCGGTGTGTATCACGTGCAATTACCAATTCTTCGTTTGTTGGCACAACGAGAACTTCCACTTTGGAGTTCGCTGTTGTGATCCGGCGTGGTTCGCCAGAACGAATGGCATTCAACGCTTCATCCAGTTCAACACCCAGATAAGTGAGTTGCTCACATACTTTTTGGCGAAGTACAACGGAGTTCTCACCTACACCAGCCGTAAAGACAATCACGTCTACACCGTTCATTGCAGCTGCATATGAGCCGATGTATTTACGCAGACGGTATTCGTACATTTCAAAAGCAAGCGTGGAGTTGGCATCGCCATTCTCCATACCTTCCGTAATCTCACGCATGTCACTGCTGATTCCGGAGATCGCAAGCAATCCACTGTGTTTGTTCAACATGGAGTTCACTTCGCTTACGCTCAGTTCTTCCTTGTTCATTACATAAGGTACGATGGCTGGGTCAAGGTCACCAGAACGCGTTCCCATCATCAGTCCCTCAAGCGGAGTCATACCCATCGAAGTATCAACGGATACGCCACCTTGAACTGCTGTTACACTACCACCGTTACCGACGTGACAAGTGATAATTTTCAGATCTTCCACTGGACGATCCAGATATTCAGCAGCTGCCTTGCTTACGAAATCATGGGAAGTACCATGTGCGCCGTAGCGACGTACTTTATATTTTTTGTAAAGTACACGCGGAATAGCATACAGGTAAGCTTTTTCCGGCATCGTTTGATGGAACGCCGTATCGAAGACCATTACCTGTGGCACACCAGGCATATTTAATTCAGCCGCACGAATACCCATCATTGCTGCAGGGTTATGAAGTGGAGCCAAGTCGAACAAACGACGAATTTCAGCTTTGGCAGCATCATCTACCAATGCAGATTCTTTAAATGCTTCACCACCGTGAACAACACGGTGTCCAACAGCTTGAATTTCACTTACAGAATCCAGTACACCATTTTCTTTGTGAGTCAAAATATCAATGACTTTACGGATCGCTGTTGTATGCTCCAGAATCTCACTAACTTCTGTAACATCCTCACGGCCTGTCGGTTTGTGTGTCAGGATGGAGGAATCCATTCCGATCCGTTCTACCAAACCTTTAGCCAGTACAGATTCGTCAGTCATATTATACAGTTGATATTTGAGCGAGGAACTCCCCGCATTAATTACGAGTACTTTCACAGTCGGTCACCATCCTTGTCGTACTTGAAGAATCCTTCGCCTGTTTTGGCACCCAGGTGTCCTGCACGCACCATTTTCTTCAGGACTGTCGAAGGACGATATTTCAATTCTCCGAATTCACGGAACATTCTTTCGAGTGCAGCTTCAACAGAATCCAATCCGAAACGGTCAGCCATTTCGAGTGGTCCATGTTGGAAGTTGTATCCGATACGCATTGCATCATCGATATCTTCAGCAGATGCAACACCTTCTTGCAATACATGCAACGCTTCGTTAATCAGCAGGCAGATCAGACGGGAAGTTACGAATCCAGGGGATTCATAAATCATGACTCCTTTTTTGTCCGCTACTTCTTCAACAAAACGTCTGGTCTCTTCGAATGTTGTATCCGAAGTTTTCAGTCCACGAATAATCTCTACAAGATCAACCCGGGATACCGGGTGAATAAAGTGCATACCAATAACACGCTCTGGGTATTTGGTCGAGCTTGCAAGCTCGGTCAAACTCAGCGTGGATGTATTACTTGCCAGAATGACATTGCTTGGACAAACTTGGTCCAGTTGGCTGAATACTGCTTTTTTCGCATCCAGATCCTCTGAAATTGTCTCAATGACCATGTCGCAAGTTCCAAGTTCAGCTAAATGAGCTACCTTGGTAATACGGGAAAGAATCAATTTCTTCTCCGCTTTTGTAATCGCCCATTTCTCCAGTTGTTTATCCAGATTGGTTTCGATCATGTCATATGCATGATCCAGCTTTTGTGTTGTATGCTCCACGAGAAGCACATCAAGTCCTTTGGCTGCGAGCATCTGGGAAATACCTTGTCCCATCGTTCCGCCGCCGACAACTCCTATTTTTTTGAAAAACATGGTTCTGCTCCATCCTTTCGGTTCTCTATTTCTCTATTGTACCCTGTTCGCCGAAAATTACAAATTTCGACCCAACATATAATAATATCTTAGCACGAGTGAAATGTAAAAAAAAATAACCAGCATAAATAAATTATGCTGGTAGAAGGGCACTGTCACGAAATTGACAACGAAATTGTTCGCCAGACAAAACTTCCTCACGAATCAAGATGTCGAGTGAATTGTCGAAAATTGTCCGTTGTTCTTCAAGCAACTGCTTTGTCTGTTCCATCAGTTCTTGCAGAATCAATTTATTCTCTCGCATCAGTTCCTCGGTTGTGACCATATCCATGTTCACAATCCCAAGTGAAGTCAACCCCGAAGCCATCATCGTCTGTACAACATTGGTTGCCTGATCAAAGTCATTGCGTGACCCTGTGGAACGACCACCGTAGTACATTTCCTCCGCAGCTGCTCCTCCGAGTGCAATCATAATCTGCTCTTCCAGGAAGCGCTTCGTATAGAGGAACTGTTCCTGTTGCGGGTTATGACGTACATATCCCAGCGCCTGACCACGCGGACTAAGTGCCACCTGACTAACACTGCCTGGACGAACGAGTTCAGCCATAATGGCATGTCCCAACTCGTGAATGGCGACCCTTTTCTTCTCTTCCACGCTCGACTCACGGTCTGTCTTCTCACCCATCATGACTTTATCAATAGCCAGGGACAAATGCCGCTGTTCGATGTTTAACAGCCCGTCTCTCATGGCGTATATTGCTGCTTCGTTCATCACACTTTCGAGCTGTGCACCGGAGAAACCATATGATTCTTCCGCTGTTTTCCCCAGATTAACTTCCTTCAACAAAGGTTTGTTCACCGCATGCAGTTCCAGAATATGCTTTCTGCCCTTTTTGTCAGGCAAGTCCACTTGAATGTGGCGGTCAAAACGTCCCGGTCGAGTCAGAGCGCTATCCAGCATCTCTTTGCGGTTCGTTGCAGCGATAACCAGAATTCTTGGCGTATCGGAAGAATAGATTCCATCCATTTCCGTCAGGAGCTGATTCAGGGTCTGATCATATTCACGCTGTTGACCACCCTCACGTTTCCCCCCGATGACATCGATTTCATCGATAAAGATAATAGCGTTTTCCTTATTTTCCTTGGTGGCACGGGTTCTCGCGTCCTTGAACAAATCCCGAATTCTGCTGGCACCCACACCAACATACATTTCCACGAACTCACTACCCGATGCTGCTACAAAAATAGAATCGGTGTAATGGGCAGCAGCCTTGGCCATCAACGTTTTCCCTGTCCCTGGAGGGCCCGTCAGCAAGATCCCTTTTAACGGGCGAATCCCGAACTTCCGGATTTCTTCATGTTTGATGAGAAAGTCAAGCGCTTCACGCAGTTCCTGCTTCGCACTGTCTTGTCCGCCAATTTCTTCAAAAGTAAGCTTGGAAGGTCCTTTTTTCTTCCGTTTGCGTTCCTGTGCAGCGCCTACTGTAATCCCGCCACGCATTTGCATCATGAACAGCAAAGCTCCGACAAGCACCGCTGCAATCAGAATTGGAACAATATTAACACCAGTAAAAGCAAGGAAAATAATCAATACGGGAAAAAATCCGATGGCAACTTCTTTTGTCCACTTAGGCATTAGGCCACACTCCTATCTGACCGGGCACACGCGGCAGAATAATAAACTTGCTGGCATCTCCGTCTCTGAGACTGACATATACATTGTTGTCATCCATCGCTGTATTTACCTTAATTCCATTCGTCGCCATCTTTGACAACGTTGGTGTAATCTCGGTGTATTGCTTGTTCTCCATCGCCTGAGCTACGGTGAACATCGCATCCCCCCACCAACTTTCCAGTGCTTCACTGGAATGATCCACAACATCCAACTTTAGTGAGCGTGTTCCAATCAGGGTCTGTCCTTCTTTGTGAATATATTGTACCAGTCTGCCCAAATCAACATCAGGTTGCAGATCCAGTTTCAATTGTACGTCATTGCGGTTAATAGTTAATTGAACGTCATTGACTCCATCGTACTGGGTTACCATTTTTTCAATCGGATTCTGCACAGCCACCTGACGATATACAAACCAACCTCCAAACAACACAACGGTTGAAATGACGGCAGTTATAGCAATAGGCAATACTTTTAGCTTCAAGTGAATTACCCCTCCCAGAATTTGGCCCAACCTACTGGCTTATTGGTATATACGAATATGTGCACATTGACTCCTGCGAGAATTTCGACAGGATTATTTGTTTTTGAATGTAACTTTGAGTACATATCTGAGTATATCACATCGTATATACAATTTCGAAGGCGAAAATATGAATAAATTATTAATTTTAACTATTTAAATCAAATATGTTTACAGACAACACAAAGAACCGGTTCAGTCGGATATCCGTCTGCCGGTTCTTTCATTTCTTTAATTCTCTAGTTATCTCACTCTATCTTGTTCTAGCTGTTCGGGAGTGTGTAGACCAGGTCCACCTGTTCTCCGTTGCTAAAACGATAAAAACGATAGTGGTTATGCGTACCGTCTTTATAATACACTTGCCACACATATATTCCATTCACAACTCCGGGCATGATTCGTTTAATCTCACCGGCAGGAACTTCAGAACTGAAGCGATTGCGTATCTGCGCTTCGGACATGCCATTCTGCAGCAGCTCACTGTGTACAGCGTTTGCACCCTTAACCGGTTGATTGTTTGCATCGAATTTAACCCAGACCATAACATCCTGGTTATCCTTGATTTTGCCGATCAGGGTCCAGTAGATGTTGTCAGAGCCTTCTTTGTCTCCCCAGATGTACTTGCGCAATTCATCATAGGATGTAATGCCCAGTTGCTCCTGTGCTGCTTGTATGGCGAGCGCTTCTTCCTTGCGTTGGTCCTGCGTGACATGGACGTAATAACGTTGAAGTCCAAACAGAATCAGAACCAGTGCAAGCAGCGAAATCCATATCCACTTCTTTTTTTTCTTCAAAAGCCGAACTTCCTTTCCCTATGATGCTGTCCTGCAATTAACGAGCAAGCAGACCATCAAATGCCAATTGAGACTCACGCAAAATGCGTTCTTCATCCAGCGTCAGACATTCGCCATGTTTCACCACTTGTTTCCCATCCACCCATACGTGCTCAACATCCTTGGCAGAAGCCGAATAGATGGTATGTGAGATCAGGTCTGTATGTGGATAGAAATGTGCCTGTTCAATGTCCAAGGCGATAAAGTCAGCCTTCATGCCGACCTGGAGTGCTCCGGTATTGTTCAAGAAGATGGATTTGGCACCGTATGACGTTCCAAGTAATAACGCTTCGCCTGCTGGCACTGCCGTTGGGTCACCAGATACACCTTTGTGGATCAATGCAGCCAGTCTCATTTCCTCGAACATATCCAGGTTGTTGTTGCTTGCCGGTCCGTCTGTTCCGAGTGACACGGTAACTCCTGCTTTCAGCAACGCAGGTACCCGCGCAACACCGGAAGCGAGTTTCAGGTTACTTCCCGGGTTATGGGATACAGCCACATCATGTCGGGCCAAAATTTCAATCTCTTCGTCATTCAGATGCACCGCATGTGCAACCAGGGATGGACGGGAGAAAAAGCCCAGTTTCTCCAGATGTGCCACAGGACGCAGTCCATAATCAGCCACGTTCTGCTCGACTTCACGAAGCGTTTCCGACATATGTGTATGAAGGGGAAGGTTTAGGTCGTTCGCGACCTGCACAAGCTTCTCTATGTAGTCAGGAGGGCATGTATATGGTGCATGTGGCGAGATTACGGTTGTAATGCGACCATCTGCCTGTCCATTCCACTCACGTGCAAACGCAGCCGACTCCTCCAGCTTCCGCAATTGTTCTTCTTCCGAGCACAGCCCGATTACACCACGTGCCAGTGCTGCTCTAACGCCGGATTGCTCCACAACTTTGGCAACTTGATCCATGTGATCGTACATGTCCAAGAAAGCTGTAGTTCCTCCTTTTAACATTTCAAGCACCGATAGCGAAGTTCCCCAATATACATCTTCTGAAGTCATTTTCGCTTCCATCGGCCACATTTTTTCCTGCAACCATACTTGCAACGCAAGATCGTCTCCGTGCCCTCTGAGCAACGACATCGCTGCATGACCATGCGTATTGATCAGACCCGGCAGGAAGAACAGTCCTTTTCCATCCACTTTGGTACTATTTTTGTCTCCATCCGGCAATGTCTCACCAATATGCACAATCTTGTCATCCTCAACAACCATGTATCCGTGGACCACGTTCCATGTTGTGCCGCCTTCATTAACGGCAAATTTGCCGTTGTGAATTACCCATCTATTTGTTGTCATCTTCCTCGTCGTCCTTTCCAGTCTCCAAGTAATAGGCCAAACTAAGCAGATCCGTTGTAAAGTCAGCATGGTGAATCCGGATATGCGGCGGTGTTTTTAGAATGGTTGGTGCAAAATTAAGGATCGCTTCAATTCCTGATTCAATAAGCTGATCGGCTACATTTTGGGCTTCCGTATCCGGAACCGTGATAATGCCGATGCGGATATTTTCCGTTTTAACCGCTTCCGTCAATTCATCCATTGGTTTTACCGTCAAACTGTTGATTTGACTACCAATCTTCGGTCCATATGCATCAAATACAGCAACAATCTTCATGTTGTCTTTCAGATATGCGTTGTAGTTGGACAAGGCCTGTCCGAGGTTACCCGCGCCTACCAGAGCTACATTAATTTGCTGATCAATTTTGAGAATGTGACGAATTTTCTCGATCAAATAGGATACATCATACCCGATCCCTTTACGACCAAAATCACCGAAGTAAGCCAGGTCTTTACGAATTTGTGCCGGATTCAGATCCAGCCTCTGTCCAAGCTCTTGAGAAGAAACAGTAGCCACCTCACGCTGATGCAACTCGTTCAAATAACGCAAGTAAACAGGCAGACGTCTTACCACTGCTTCCGAAATTTTATCCGATTTCATTCTTGCTCCCCCTTACCAAGGCCACGATAAAAAAATAATAGATGAAAAGATGAGCATTCTGTATAAAACTCAAAGATAAACGTGACATTTTATACAGAATGCTCCTTGTAATTTAGGTTATAAGTTCTTACGTGCAACTGCTTTAATTGGATACGGAAATATCTAATAAAGTTTAACGCCAAACGATAGTGTCATGCAATGATATAACGAACAAAACAACCATTATTTTTGTTCATTAGCAGGTTTTTCCAACCACTCGGTAATTCGTGGAACCATCTGCTCCGTGAGCATATGCTCCATTTTGGGACCAGGTAATGAATACAAAAAGAATTTACCATAATACGCTTCAATTACCCGTGTATCATAAACAATGACAATTCCTCTGTCCTTTGCTGTACGCACCAATCGGCCAAATCCCTGCTTGAAACGAATGACCGCTTGTGGCACGGACAGTTTCATGAACGGATTTTTCTTCTGTTCCTGAAGCAACTCACTCTTGGCTTCCACCAACGGATGATTCGGTGGCTGGAACGGCAGTCGCACAATAGCGAGACAGGTTAGCGCCTCTCCCGGGATATCTACACCCTCCCAGAAGCTACTTGTGCCCAGAAGTACCGTTGCTTTGGCATCTTGAAACCTGCGAGTCAATTTGGAACGACTTCCACTGTCAACGCCTTGCCCAAGCAACGAGATGTCGTTGCCAGACAGTGCCTCCTTCAGCGGATCATAGACCTGTCGCAACATCTTGTATGAAGTAAACAGAACCATCATGCGTCCACGCGTAGCAATTGCCGTCTCTGCAAGTGATTGCACCAGCATATTAACAAAGTGCGCATCACCCACACTTCCCTTCACACTCGGGAAATCACGCGGAATCACCAGAAGTGCCTGATCGCGATAGTTGAAAGGTGATGGCAGCATCGACGTTAACAGCCGATTATTCTCAGAGGCTTCTTGTAAGCCAAGCTGCTCAATCATGAACTGGAATGACTTATCTACCGAGAGCGTTGCCGATGTAAGAACAACACTTTTCTTTTTGTCAAAAAATAAATCCTTAAGTTGGGCACTGACATCTACAGGTACGGCATACAGCTGAAGAGATTTACTGCGGAACTGACCGCTGGCTTCCATCCAGTACACCGTTTTGGCGTCATCCATACGCATGAAGAAACGTAGATTCTCCTTCAATGTGGTCAGATCTTTCAGCAATCCTGTAATGTCCGTGATCAGACTATCCGATTGATAATCATCCTGATCCTCTTTCACTTCAAGCAGCAATTTGTCCCCTTTGCGAACCAAATCGCCCAGAGTCACATAGATCTGGTTCTCCAGATCCTGCAACTCCTGCCATTTTGCAGGTTTCTGAGATGCTTTCAGACGCAGTGAAAATTGCCCCGTCTCTCCCGGTGAAGCATCACTTCGTTCAGGCAAGAGACCAAACAAGGCATCGCTCATACGATCCCACAGCTCCTTAACTTCAAGAGCGAGCGGGAACATCTGATCCACCATGGAGCCCCATTGCACCGAATTTTCATGCCCGGAAAACTGCGAACGAAGCATAGGTAGCTGACCATTACGACTGTCTTTAAATAGGCGGGTCAGTGTATGAACCAAGGTGAAATATTTCATATGCATTCCAAGATGTTTACCAGCGACATCCTCCAGATGATGTGCCTCATCGATCACAAGACTCTCATAGGCTGGCAGCAGCTGATGCGCGGCTTTCACATCCGTAAATAATTTGGAGTGATTGGTGATTACGATATCAGACAACCCTGCTTCATGTTTGGCACGATGGTAGAAGCATTTACGGAACCATGGACAGGATCTTCCCAGACATGATTCGGATTCACTCTGTACGGTCTCCCAGAAGTCCCCTCCGCGTCCGCTAAGGTTAAGTTCCTCATCATCTCCGGTTTCGGTCTGCGTAAGCCAGACGATCATCTGAGCAGCTGTGAAATAATCCTCTTTCGGTGTGGCGAATTCACGTTTATTGATTTTGTGTTCAAATTTGCGCAGGCACAGGTAATGTCCACGTCCTTTGAATACAGCAGCCTTAAACGGGAACGGAACCACTTGAGTCAGCATCGGAATGTCCCGCTCTCTCAATTGCTCCTGCAGATTGATCGTATGCGTGCTAACCATAACTTTCTGTTCTTGCTTCACACTTTCATAAATAGCAGGCAACAGATACCCTAGAGATTTACCGGTACCCGTTCCAGCTTCGATCAAGAGATGTTTCTCTTCATCCAAGGCTTGCCTTACACTGCTGAACATCTGAGTCTGCGCTTCACGCTCTTCGTAATGATCCAGTGTATCCTTCAGATTCTCCCGAACCTGGTCCATAAACTGTTCGAAGCTTACACCATCGAGGGGGTTAGCCTCCCGCTCATCGCGTGGTGCACCAATATCGGTCCAATCACTTACATTAAGAGCAAGCTGACGATAATAGGTATGTCCGTCCAGGTCCTGAATCGGCTCTGCTTCCTTCTCACTGCGCATTCCGTCCAAAAACCAACCCAAGTCACTGTCTTCTGGTGCAAACAGGTCACTGAGGCGCTGAATCGTTATGAGCGGTAATTCCTTTAACTCATCCAGACACTTGAGTAGCACATAGGCTGTCGCCAGTGCATCACTGTCTGCCTGGTGAGGGCGATCATGTTGAAATCCAAATTCGGAAGACACATAACCGAGTTGATAAGAACCCAGTGATGGGAATGTGATCTTCAGAAAATCAATCGTGTCCAGAATGCGGCCAGTGAACGGCAAATAACCGCAACGGTCAAGAGCATTCTGCAAAAAGTGAAAATCAAAAGCGACGTTGTGTCCAACAAGCACCACATCATTAAGCAGCGGAACCATCTCCATCATCATCTCTTCGAGTGAAGGAGCGTCCGCCACATCTGCATCGGTAATACCCGTCAACCCCGAAATAAACGGGGGAATCGGTACACCAGGGTTCACATAAGAACTATATATTTGAGTTATGCTGTAGTCATGGTCTATGATGGCAAGTCCGGCCTGTATAATCTCACCGTCGGACTGCGTGCCGGTTGTTTCGAAATCCAATACGGCAAATTTCATTGCAATGTACGGTCCCTTCCATTCCAGTCTATGTTACAGCATAGCAAAAAAAAGGGGATTTGAAAATTAACTGACAAAAAAGCGGTGTCCCCGCCGCTATGCCAAAGGAGGGAACACCGTTTTTTTGTCGCCGAATTCCCGCTTAATGAAGGGTCGTCAGCTGATTAGCATATTGCAATTTTCCCCTGTTCAACCTGCATGCTTCCATGTTGTACAGTGGTTCGGTCAATGTCGGGTCATACTGAAGGGCCTGTGCAAAGAGTGAACATGCAGCTTCGGGATTCGCAAGCTTGACTTGAATACAGCCTAGGGCGTTACACACAAGCCCTTTCAAGCGAGGTGAACCTTTAAGGTACATGATCTGCTGTAAATGTGTTCCGGCTTCCGCCATTTGTTCCAGATTCAGATACGCCAGCGCCAGGTAAAAACGAGTTAATGCACTCTCCGGATGGTCGGTCACAACCCGGGAGAATTGCATGATCGCCTGCGGATACATCTGTAATTTGAAATAACCCTGACCTCGACTGAAACATTCCAGATGGAGTTCAGGCAAAGCGGTAACAGCTTCCTGTTCCGGTTCAAGGGAAGCAGGCTTATCCATCTCCCGCTCCCTCACCTGGCTCATCTTTTCTTCAAACATCAGCCATTCATCCAGCATTCCGTCACTCATCCGCTTAAGCAAGTTCCACTTTTGCAGCAATTCTTGTTTGTTCAGGCCTTCAGCGGAAGGATAGCTCTTGATAATTTCATCTAACATGTCGTTCATTTCTGCGAAAACATGCTGGAACATCGATGCATCCCCACCCTTGAAAAAATGGATTAGTGCAGTGACCTGTACTCATTTTTTGCTTCAAGGGCCGATTTCATTCTCCTTACCAGTCGATTACATAATTGTTGCGTGGACTTCCTGTTTCATCGTTTGTACAGGTTTATTCTGCCCATCTACAAATACAACGGTTGGTTTGTGAGTATTTGCCTCTTCTTGCGACATCATGGCGTAAGAAATGATAATGACGTTATCTCCAGGCTGTACCAGACGTGCAGCTGCGCCGTTAAGACATATGACCCCGCTTCCGCGTGGTCCTGGAATCACATATGTTTCCAGACGTGCACCATTGTTGTTGTTCACAATTTGCACTTTCTCGTTTTCCATCAAGTCGGATGTTTCCATCAAGTCTTCATCTATGGTAATGCTACCCACATAGTTCAAGTTGGCTTCCGTTACCGTAGCCCGGTGAATTTTGGATTTCATCAGTGTTCTAAACATGGGACAGTACCTCCGATTTTTGCAACCTTATATTGTCAATCAATCTTGTTTTTCCGAATTTCACCGCAAGTGCAATGAGCAGATCGTCACGGCCTTGAACTTCTTCCTGATCTGTGAGCGGCTCCAGACTTGGAAAAGCCTGAATCTCGGCGTAGTCGATAACGGCAAGCGGTGAGGTTGCAATGTGCTCGCGCAGAATATGACGGATATCTGCGGCTGTAGTAGCTACACCTGTATCTGCGGCTTCCTGAGCTGCACGCAGTGCCTTCGACAGAACCAAGGCCTGTGTACGCTGTTCTGCGCTAAGATAGACATTACGTGAACTGAGAGCAAGACCATCCTCTTCGCGAACAATCGGACAGGGTACAATTTCTACAGGCATATTCAAATCATTCACCATCTGTTGAATGACCGCAACCTGCTGAGCGTCTTTCATTCCAAAAAATGCACGCTGTGGCTGTACGATGTTGAAGAGCTTGGAGACTACAGTTGTTACTCCGTCAAAATGTCCTGGACGTGAAGCGCCACATAAGCGCTCCGTCAGTTTTGAGACAGATACGGTCGTTTGCGTTGCCTGTGGATACATCTCTTCAACAGAGGGAATAAATACGATATCCACTCCTTGTGAGCCTGCTGTTTCCACATCTCTGGCTTCATCCCGCGGATAGCTGTCAAAATCTTCATTAGGGCCAAATTGAATTGGATTAACAAATATGCTTAATACCACGATATCGCTCTGTTGTCTGGCTATCTTCATCAAGCTTGCATGACCTTGATGAAGATAACCCATTGTTGGTACAAGACCTACAACAGACGCACTGGACCGAATCGCTTGACGTTTCAAGCTTAGTTCCTGTCTTAACTCTGCGATTGTCCGTAATACTTTCATGAGTTACTCCCCACCTTTTCCTTGCGTTGTCCGCCGTACAGTTGATCCAGAACACCATCCGCCGCATTGAATACATGCTCTTCGGCCGGGAACGAACGATCTTTCACTTCTTTCACGTAAGCTTCGATGCTGGTTCTGATTAATGTACCCACATCTCCATAGGTTTTGACAAATCGTTTGGGCGTATACGGAGAGGCATATTGAACCACATCGTGGAATACCAGTACCTGACCATCACAGCCTCGTCCTGCTCCAATTCCGATGGTAGGGATGGACAGTTCCTCCGAGATCGCCCGTGCAACTTCTTCCGTAACCAGTTCAAGCACAATGCCAAACGCACCTGCAGCTTCCAAGGCTTTGGCTTCGTCCATCAGACGTTTCGCATCCGCTGCATCCTTGCCCTGAATGCGGTAACCACCAATCTGATTAACCGATTGAGGTGTCAGTCCGATATGTCCAAGAACAGGCACGCCTGCTTGCACGACTGCTCTGACGGTGTCCGCTATCTCGACTCCGCCTTCCATTTTAACCGCATGGGCATGCCCCTCTTGCATCAGTCGACGGACACCCTTAAGCGTCTCATCCACGCTGCCATGATAGGTCATAAAAGGCATATCAGCCACAATAAATGTCTTCTCAGCACCGCGCACTACGGAACGTGTGTGGTATACCATGTCGTCGATGGTCACCGGAAGCGTCGAATTATAACCCAGTACTACATTGCCGAGTGAATCACCAACCAGGATCAGATCAATACCTGCTTCCTCTGCTAGGAGCGCTGTTGGATAATCGTAAGCCGTGATCATGGTAAGCGGCACGCCATCCTGCTTATATTTTTTCATTTTCACAATATTCAACGCTTGTTTGTTCGCCATTTTTTTTCATGGCTCCTTTCTTCTTTTCAAATAAACGCAACAAAAAAACCTTTTAGTTTTCCACTAAAAAGTCCCGAAAAGTCAAAAAAGAGTCACTTGCGATCGTCCCTTCTGTCTCGGTCCTCTTCGGCTCAGAGCAGAATCCAACAACTCACTTAAACGTATTTCATTCTTGCACTGCGGTCTGCTTATATAAAACACATCAAAGCAGAACAAAGGTTACTGTTACGGGAGTGCAATTCGGTCTGCATTAGCCGATATCGCCTCACGAACACAGTATACCAAAGTTCTGCTCAAACTTCACGTCTTATGTTCATTTTACCAGTGAAAATTCGACAAATTGTTTATGATTTCCAGGAAATCTCACCAGAGATGATTAGTGTATGTTCTCCATCGTGCTTCTCCACGATAAGTGCACCAGAAGGGTCAAGACCAATTGCCTTCCCTTCAATGACACCATGAGGATTCGTCACTGTAATCTCTCGATTCATCGATACGGACAGGGCCTCCCATAGAGCTGAGATCACGCCAAATCCTTCTTTTTGATACAAAAAATACAACTGTTCAAGCTCCGTCAAAATGGCAGCCGTTAGTTTGGTGCGATCAACGGATTGACCCGTCTCCATCTTGAGCGAAGTAGCGATTGTGGTCAGATCTTCCGGATAATCCTCGGGATCAAAGTTCACGTCAACGCCTATACCTGCGATACAGTATCTGACTTCATGATCTTCTACCGTAGATTCAAGCAATATGCCACATACCTTGCGTCCGTCAATCAACACATCATTTGGCCATTTGATGCCCGCATCAGCTCCTGAACAAGCTCGAACGGCACGACATACAGCCACTCCTGTTAATAAAGTTAGCTGGGGCGTATGCTGAAGTGGTAGATCAGGGCGTAACAGGACACTCATCCAGATTCCTTTACCCGGAGGAGAGAACCACTGTCGACCGAAACGTCCTCTTCCTCCTGTTTGTTCTTCCGCAATGACCACAGCGCCTTCTGCCTGCCCTTGCTCAGCTAGCTTGAGAACATCCCCTTGCGTAGACAGGGTCGAAGCCAACAAAACAGCCTTACGGCCAAATATGGTTGTATCCAGGGCCAATTGGAGCCCAGTAGCGTCAATGCTATCCGGCTTCGTTAACAGACGGTATCCTTTGCGGGATACCGCTTCAAACTCATAACCCATGTCTCGCAACTTGTTCACATGTTTCCACACAGCGGTCCGACTGATGGACAGATTACGGCTGATCTCTTCACCCGATACGAATCGTCCTTCTGCATTTAATAACATATGTAACAGATCTTCATGTTTGGTCATCTTGAACCACCCGCTTCACTTCTGCACTTAGTGCTTCATGCTGATTCGCTATCGTTCCAATCGCCGTTTCTCGTAACAAATGTTTCATTAGTTGCCCCAGCCAAGGCCCGCCTTTGCGCTGCACCATTTGTAACACTTGTTCCCCTGTAATATCCAACTCTTTCAAGTCATGCACAGGAATCGATTGACTCCATTCGGCTGCAAGCTCTTGTACTAATACAACCTGCATTTCTGCCGGTTCGGACTGATTCCGCCATCCTGCTGGCAGTGTAGACTGTATTCGAAGCCAATCATCCGCCGCCTGAACGCCACAAGCCAGAACAGTAACGATCCAATCGGAACGGAGACTGACCGTATCCTTCGGCTCCTGCACGGAAGTATGAATCAACTGTTCCACCTGAAGGACCCCTGTTATACGAGAACGATGTTCATTGGAAAATGTCCACTGACGTAATAATACATCTGCTTCATCCTTGCTATAACCGCCAGCAATCAGGATGAGTGACCAACGAAGCAACACATGCTGACCTGACAATTGTTCCAGATTGGATAACAACATCTTGTTAAATCGGGTCGAGCTTACCGGCGCTTTGATATGCGCAAGGGAATCACTTCTGTATAACAGCTCCAACCCTCTTAAAGGATGCGGTCCAGACATCATTTTTACCATCTCGGTACGTACCCGTTCCATTGCTATATGTTGAAGCAGGTCTTTCTGCCTTACAAGACCCTCCCACGTGTTATGGGCAATTTTGAAATCAAATACGGAAGCAAACCGGACACAGCGGAGCATCCGCAGTGCATCTTCACCAAATCGTTCCATCGCAGAACCCACACATCTGACTCGCTCTTCCTTGATATCTGCCTGTCCACCGAACGGGTCAACGATTGTCCCAGTGACGTCCATAGCAAGAGCGTTCATCGTGAAGTCGCGCCGCTGTAAGTCTTCCTTGATATCCTGAACAAATTGAACCGCAGCAGGTCTGCGGTTATCCTGATATTCGGATTCTGTTCGAAATGTGGTCACTTCAAAGTAATAACCGCCTGAACGAACGGTAACCGTACCGTGTTGCAAACCTGTAGGAATACAATCGTCAAACAGTTCCATGACTTGCTCAGGAGAAGCAGATGTCGTGATATCCATATCGTCCACAACACGTTCCAGCAATTCGTCACGAACGCAACCACCTACCCAATATGCCTTGTAGCCATGTTTGTTTAATGTTGTGAGTACATTCTCACTTTGCATTGCCATTTCACGATCTACCTGTGTCCATTGAACCACCACATATCACCTCTTCTCTTGCCTGTTGTGGTATGCACAGTATGATTTCGTCAAAGAATGATTAACCGCAAACCGGCTTCAGATTCGGAACTTCCCTTCCCAACACCCGGTAATATATCTGTTCATATTCATGCCGAATAGCATCATTGCAAAAGTCGTGATGCGCGCGCTGAAGACATGCTTCCCTGAACTCAGCAGCCAAACGATCGTCCGTCAACAAACGGATGGTGTTCTCGGCCATGGATTGTGTATCCCCGATCGCGGATAAATAACCCGTCTTACCATGTAAGACCAGTTCCGGAATTCCTCCGGCCTGTGAACCGATCGTGGGTACGCCACAAGCCATTGCTTCGAGCGCCACAAGTCCGAAACTTTCCTTCTCCGATGGAAGCATCAACACGTCCGCCATGGAGATGACCTGAGCAATGTCATCCTGTTTGCCAAGGAAATGAACTTTATCATTCAAGCCGAGATCATTAATCTTCCATTGCATCTTCGGCAAATCAGGTCCTTCACCAACAAATAACAGTTTGGCAGGAACCTGCTCCTGTACCTGACGGAAGACCTCTACCACATCCTGAGTTCTCTTCACCGGTCGGAAATTGGAGATGTGCATTAATATTTTTTCGTCAGGCGTAGCAAAGTCTCTTCGCAGACTGGCAGCATCCCGCGGATAATATATCCGTTTGTCAATAAAATTATAGGTTAGATCGATTGGACGCTGAATATCCAGCAATTCGACCGTTTCTCGAATCAAATCTTGTGATACGGCAGTAACCGCGTCACTTTCATTAATGGCTAGACGGATCAGATCCTTCAGAGATTCATCCTGAGCCAGAACCGTAATATCCGTTCCATGTAACGTGGTAACCACTTTAAGGCCGTCCCCTACCATTTGTTTCGCCAGAAAGGCACATACTGCGTGTGGCACGGCATAATGAACATGCAGCAGATCCAGCTGCTGTGACTTAGCCACCTGAGCCATCTTTGTTGCCAGTGACAGGTCATACGGAGGGTAACGGAAAACATAATAATCATTTACTTCAACTTCGTGATAAAAAATATTTTTCTGGAACGTACCCAGTCTGAACGGGATACTGTTGGCAATAAAATGAACCTGATGCCCCTGTTCGGCAAGTAATTTGCCCAGTTCCGTTGCGACAACGCCAGACCCGCCGAGGGACGGATAACAGGTGATGCCGATTTTTAGCTTTTTATCCATCCTGTGGACGCTCCTTTGATCTCCCGCTTCATGCAGGTTGATATAATGCAATGGAATAATGAAACCCTTCGTTTCATTAAACGTAAAATGTGAAATCGCTTATTGGGCACCCGGGCCAAATTGATGAACCACGTAAGGTGTAATTGTAGCAAAACCTTCTGCAAACGGGATGAGACTGCGTTGTCCGAGCAAGGAATCGCGGGCTCTTACACGTTCAATATACCCTTGATTCAATGGCGTTGAGACCGCTCCGTCTCCCAGTTCGAATTGGGAACGATAAGAGAGCAATGATGCTTCTTTTTGCTCATAGTGTTCCGTAATATCAACAATCAAATCCGTAGGCCCGATGTCATTAATAAAGTAAAAATAAAGTTCCTTCACCTGCACGGCAGGCATGTCCGGCAAGTAGTTGCGAAGCTTGGCGTTAAATACAGCCTCCTGCACAAGCTTACTGCAATTGACATGATCCGGATGACGATCTTCCCAATACGGAGCAAACACCATCCGAGGGGCATGACGCCGTATCTCAGCCGTCACCGCCTGTACATGTTCAGATGTAAGATATAAGCCACGATCAGGAAGCCCCAGATTCGTTCGACACGAAAGACCGAGGACGCGGGAGGCTTGCTCCGCTTCCTCGGTTCTGCGCTCTACTGTTCCGTTGGAAGACATCTCAGCACGAGTCAGATCACACACGCCTACTTTCAAGCCGGCAGCGGTATGTTTGGCAATCGTTCCACCCATACCAATCTCCGCGTCGTCTGCATGTGCTCCAAAGATGAGAATATCCAGACTCATTCGGAATCACCTGAATTCAATCCAGCCTCCGGCTTGTACTTATGTACCAGCTCTCTCCAGGCAAAATCGCCACGATCCAGAGCCTTAACCAGAATCTCAGCAGTTGCGATATTGGTGGCAAGTGGAATTCCCTGCACATCACAAAGACGTAGCAACGCATTAATATCCGGCTCGTGAGGTTGTGCCATCAATGGATCGCGCAAGAAAATAATCAGATCCATCTCATTTTGCGCAACCAATGCTCCGATCTGCTGATCTCCGCCCAATGGGCCTGATTCGAATCGATGAATCTTCAGAGACGTTCCTTCCATAATACGAAGGCCTGTTGTTCCTGTAGAATATAATTGATGGTCCGTAAAAACAGGCTCATATGCCGTCACGAAGTTAACCATCTCTTCTTTTTTACGATCATGGGCGATAAATGCTATTTTCAACATGACAATCTCCTTTAGTCGATAAAGTGGTCAAATCCGTAGATCATTCCTGTATACTCCATAACCTTTTGCACACCAATCTTAACACCAGGCATATAACCTGCGCGCTCATAGGAGTCATGCCGAATTTTGAGTGACTGTCCATAGTCTCCGAAAACAACTTCCTGCTGCGCGAATACACCAGGCAATCGTACACTGTGAATTCGGAAACCATTGTAATACCCGCCTCGTGATCCTTCAATCGTTTCTTCCTCATTTGGATTACCTTGACGAAGTTCTTCCCGATTGGCAGCAATCAGTTCCGCTGTTTTGATCGCAGTTCCTGAAGGAGCATCCAGCTTCTGATCTCCGTGATATTCGATGATCTCCACATTTGGCATATGTTTGGCAGCTTGTGCTGCGAATCGCATCATCAAAATGGCACCAATCGAGAAGTTAGGGGCAATAAGCCCTCCAATTCCTTTATCCTGGCACTGCTTGTCCAACTGTTCGATCTGCTCCGGCGTGAAGCCGGTAACACCCATGACAGGTCTGACTCCATGACGGATCGCGATCTCAGTATGTGCAAACGCAAATTGTGGTACTGTAAAATCAACCATAACCTGAGGTTTTGTTTCGGCAAAAGCCATTTCGATATCATCAGTCACCAGCACCCCACACTCTGGCAAACCAACAAGGGTTCCTACATCCGTGCCTGCTCCGGAGCGGTTGACAGCCGCTGCAAGCTCCAATTCCGGGTCCTGAAGTACCAATTTCACAACTTCACGGCCCATACGGCCAGCCGCTCCGATCACGGCAACTCTGATTACTTCACTCATATTGACTGCATCTCCTCACTATGTTGGATCATATCGTAGAATCCATTTCAACTCGAAAGAAATCTTTGCAAAATGAATTCTTATTGAATGGATTTCATACGTTGCTTGATTTCCTGTAACATCTGATGCAGTTGCCCATTCTGCGGATCCAGCAAAATTGCCTCACGCAGCGCCTGAATTGCATAGTCAAATTCATTCAAATCACTGTAAGCCAGCGCAAGCATAACATGAGCTTCCACTGAGAGCGGATCAAGTTTGACCGCTTCTTCCAGAAGCGTAGACGCTTCCACATAGCGCTCCTGTGTTGCAATACCGGCCTGCTCCAACAGCAACTTCGCTCTGGAGGTCAATTGTTTTGCTTCCAACGTCTGCAGATGTAAAATATACTCTTCTGTTCCTGGCGACAATTCAACCGACTTGCGTGCATATTCAAGCGCTGGAACCAGATGTTTGCTGCGGGCGTGTGTAATGGAACAGCGATAATATAACTCCGCATGTTTTGGATGAGCGTGAATGGCTGACTCGAACCAACGAATCGCCTGCTCAAAATCATTTTGCAATATACAGCGGTAAGCCTGCTGCATATATTCTTCCGGTTTCATCATTAAGCTGACCCTCCCCGATCGGGTGATGGTACAGCATATGTAATCTACGCCTAATCGGTGTTTTTGGGAGTCCACCGATTGGCATCGCGGGTGTTAAATTTATGCATGACTTTATCGTGCGCCTCAGCCAGATCAATTCCCAGTGAGTTCGCAAAACAAATCGTGATAAATAAAATATCTCCAAGCTCAAGTTCAATGGAATTGGCTGCTTCGGAAGATTTCTTCGGCTTCTCGCCGAATTCATGATTCACTTCCCTGGCGAGCTCCCCAACCTCTTCAGACATCCGGGCCAACATGGCCAGAGGACTGAAATACCCCTCCTTGAACTGGGAGATATACTGATCAACCTCACGCTGCATTTCTGCGATGCTTTTCTCCATGAGAACGGATTCTCCTTTGAAATGATGTCGTATTTGTTCCTAATAATATCAGTTATTTAGATTCACTTCCACCATCATCAGCGACAAATCATTTTTAAAGAATCAATAAACAGGTATACTAGATGGGAATGATTGCTTCTTCATTCTAATTTATCTACAGCGAGGGATCTTATGAGCACTGCCAAAACCTGGATACAAGTTAAACTGGTTCTTCCCATCGTACTGGGTACAGCCTTATATGCCTTTGGGCTCCTCTATTTCATTATCCCCAACCAGCTTATGGAAGGTGGCCTCACCGGGGTTACGGTGCTGATCAATTACGCTTTTGGCATCTCACCTTCACTTACAACCTTGATTCTGAATGTTCCCCTCTTTCTGATTGGGCTCAAAATTTTGGGCGGCAGACAGATGATCTATACGGGTATCGGAATCGGGGCACTGACCGTTTTTCTATGGTTGTTTGAGAAGTTGATTCATCTGGGCTGGATTGAACCATTACATACCGAGAATGACCTCCTGCTCGCAGCCCTATATGCAGGTGTCACCCTTGGAGCCGGCCTTGGCATTGTATTCCGTTGGGGCGGAACGACGGGCGGTTCAGACATCATTGCCCGTATTCTCAACCGCAAGTATGGATGGAGCATGGGCCGAGTATTACTGGGCATCGACTTTGTCATTATCGGGCTCTCTCTCATCTACATCCCCAAAGAAAAAATTCTGTATACGCTTGTAGCTGTATTCATCGCCTCCAAAGTCATCGACTTTATTCAGGAAGGTGCATATTCTGCCCGGGCATTTATGATCATTAGTGACCATGCACCCGAGATTGCGGATCAGATCACACGGGATATGGATCGTGGCGTTACTCTCATTCCAGCCATTGGCGCGTACTCTAAACAGGCCAAACACATGGCCTACTGCGTGATCTCCAGGCAAGAGTTCAGGCGATTGCAGACCATTGTACGTTCCATTGACCCGAGAGCTTTTGTCATCATCAGCGATGTTCACGATGTACATGGCGAAGGTTTCAAAGAAAGCTGATATAACACAGAAACTACAAGAAAACCTCTTTTACATGAAGAGCCGTTAGCGTGGCTATTCATGCGGAAAGAGGTCTTTTTTTTATATACCACTTATAGATCAGGATCAAGTTCATATCCGATTAGCGCCGAAAAGGAAAAATCCCCTGCTGCTGCGCACGATATTTACGATATCCGGCGTAACTTAACGTCGCCACAATGACTGAACTAATGAGCAGCCCGGCTGCCCTGCGATCGGGACCCTGTACAAACGGTACAAAGGCACTCTCGTCCTTCTCGCGACCAAACAACTTGTTCACCAGTTCCTCCCCATGGCCAACCATGCTCTTTAATTGAGCCAGATCAGGTTGCTTGGCAGCGGTAAGCCCTTTGGTATGAGATAACCAGGCGTCTATCTGAGCAATTTCATACGGTTCACGGCGAATCAGTGCGGCAGGACGAATCGTCTCATAATGCTCCTCCAGAACGGTGTAGCGGTTTGCCAGTACGGCCGCAGTTTGCCCTTGATTTGTAGCAGCGGATAAAGCGTCCAGATCGTTTTTCACGATTTTATAATATTGAAGCCATAAAGGCTTGGTTGGATTCGCGAGACTATCTGCTGCAAGTCTAAGCTTGGCTGAGGACTGCTGAAGAGAAGCATCGTCATTTTTCACCTTCACAACGGCTTGTTTCACTTCAACTATGGTTTCGGACAAGGCGTGAATGCCCTCGACTGTTGTTTGTCCCTCAAAGGAGATATGCTCCAGACTTTTACTGATACGCAGAATGCTTCCGCGCACTTCTTCAATATTATTCTCGAGCGCCTGACGATACAATATGGCTGCTTCCTCATTCAGTTGTGCAATTGAACTGCTTGTGGACACTTGCTGATCTGAATTCGAATTCAATGCTTCACTTTGCGCGGATACACGATATGCTAAGTTCGTCCACAGCATTAGAGCCATGAACGATACCACCAGTAAGCCAGTTTTGATCCCAAACGTTCTCTTCATGGACATCCCTCCCACCACCAATGTATGGCGGGGGACAGTTCATTAGAACAAGCTCAAGATCGGATATCAGGTTCGTTTCGCCTGTCTTAAGGCCAGCCACGCGCACAGAATGCTTACCAGTGTCAGTCCGAATGTGAAATTACGCACACCATCTACATGATCATAGAGGGATGCGGGTAACCAAGGGTAAATATCATATGTATAATCCATCGTATCGTTCAACAGCGTCCAGAGACCTGCAACGACAAGGGAAGTCCAGCGGAAGCCGAAAAAGCGTACAAAAATCAGAGCTTCTATGGCCATCGCACTATGCGAAGCAATCAACATCCAGTCTTGCCAGTGCTGTGTACCACCTTGCATCCAGCCAGCGAAAATAATGGATACGGCCCACACGCCATATTTCACAGATGTAACCACGGCAAGCGCCTGAATCACATGTCCGATCCGTTTGATAATGATGGACCGCGGTGGGTACAACACCCATAACAACGCTAAAGTAAAAAACAAACTCGCTGTTGGGCTATCCGGCACAAATACGATCTGCCACACCGGTTGCTCAGCCAGCGTCAATTTCATTTGCTCTCCGTACCAGATGTATCCGTATACCGTTCCTACCGCATTACACCAAAATAATAGCCACAGGAAATAACGATTGGTTAGAAATTCCCTACTCCAGAAATACGATAAAGCCACATTCCCTGCCCCTTCCTTCATCAATATTGTGCACGATACAGTGCTGTCCAAAAAAACACTTCAAAAAACCTGACCGCATAAACGATCAGGTTTCATTGGTTATTTCGATTTTACTGTTCTGCTTTCTGTTTCGCAAGCCATTCGGTCAGATGAGTGATCTCTTCATCCGTGACACCTTGAGCAATAGCATTATTGTACTGAGGTTGCATTGCATTGTAACCTTCTTTGATAATGGTCAGAATCTCTTCCTGGCTGTGCTTGTCACCTATGCCTCGAAGCGAAGGTCCAGTTGCGCCCTTCATATCAGCCGCATGGCAACCAATACATCCAGCCTTCTTGTACGTTTCCATTGCAGGATCATCCTGTTCCACGATCGCAACTTCTTCTTGCTGTCCAGGTGCATTGGAAACGGGTGGGAGCCCCTGTTCACGCCTCTCCAGCGCTTCTTCTTCACGTTGAATATGTTCAGGTTTCTGTCCACTTGCTTCCAACTCATGCTCGTAGTGCGTCCATGCTACATTTGTCAGGTAGAATACAGAAATGACCGACAAAATCATCAGTGATGAAGCAATTGGGCGTTTATAGAAACGCCGCTCCTTGCCTGTATCCAGGAATGGTGCCAGTAGCAAAGCTCCAAAAGCAACTCCGCTGACCCCCAGTACCCCGAGCAGAACGTAATCGCCCGATGCGTATGGATACTTCAAGTACTGATACAGAAAAAGGAAGTACCAGTCCGGCATAGGAATTACGGATGCGCTCGGATTGGCCGGATAGCCTAAAGGTGCAGGTTCTGAGATCGTGAGAACCAGAATCCCCACCAATACAACGACACCAACCATCCATTCTTTCAGCAGGAAGTTGGGGATAAAGGCTTCTGATTTGCCGGGATACGCAGTGTAATCAGGAGGGGTAATAAATCCCGCCCCTTTACGGACCCGTGAATCACCGACAAAGATAACCTTTTCCTCATCATCCTTCTTATGTCCGTGAGCCATTGCGATTCCTCCCTTCTCAGTTTATAGTGGTCCCGAAATGCCCTGTCTGCGGATCATGATAAAGTGTCCGACCAGAAGCACCAGAAGCACAGCGGGGAGGAAGAATACGTGCAGGGCAAAGAATCGGGTTAGTGTCTGTGCACCAACAATCGTACCGCCTTGCAGGAATTCTTTAATAATCGGTCCCAGCCAAGGAACCGTATTGGCAATCTCCAGTGTTACTTTTGTTGCAAAATAGGCTTTGTTATCCCATGGCAACAAGTACCCTGTCAGCCCCAGGCCCAACATGACGAAAAAGATCAGCATGCCAACAACCCAGTTCATTTCACGCGGTGCCTTGTAAGAGCCTGTAAAGAACACACGCATCGTATGTAAGAACATCATTACGATAACCAGACTGGCTCCCCAGTGGTGCATGCCGCGAACAATTTGGCCGAAGGCTACTTTGGTCTGCAGGTACTCCACACTAGCGTAGGCATTGATAATATCAGGTACATAATACATGGTCAGGAACATGCCTGACAGAATCTGAATAACAGTAATAAAGAACGTCAAGCCACCAAAGCAGTACACGAATGCGGAAAAGTGATGAGCCGGATTTACATGCTCTGGAACTTCATGATCCGCAACGTCCCGCCAGATTGGCGTGATGTCAAGACGCTCGTCAATCCAGTCATAGACATTTTTAAACATCTGCGTTCACGCCTCCTAATTCACTCGGGTGTTCGGAACAATGTCGCCCAGATATACCCAACCCTGCTCTTCCTTGACTACGTACTCATCCAGCGGTTTGGGGGCTACGGCAAGATTCTTTCCTTCCTTGTCATAGTGCGCGCCATGGCAGGGGCAATGATACTCGTCAGGGTATTGCTTGTCACTATTCCAGCCTACCGTACATCCCAGATGTTTACAGATAGGTGAGAGTGCATAAATTTTACCCTGCTCGTCTTTGCGAATCCACGCCACTAACGATGCATTACTCAGATACCAACCATCTTGTTGTTTAAGTTCAAAGGTGAATTCTTGAGGCTCATTCGTAATTTTGCTGATTTCAGCTACTTTGACAGAGGTGCCTTCTCCCTTATGTTGCAAAATCGGGTCCACCGCAAAACGGACCATAGGAAGGATTGCACCGGCGGCCATGTAGGCTGTAGCTCCACCAAGCGTGTACGTCAAAAACTGCCTGCGTGACATCTCCATGCGGCTTGGCAATTTCAATGAAGCTTCGTGGTCATGCTCACTGCTCATACTGTCTCCAACCCCCTTTTTCAGCCAACTCTCTCAAACGTTTTCATTTTCATAAATTCCACGACTTACTAGAACATACATAATCATATAGTAGCCCTAGAACACCGTCAAGAATTTGTCACACATTTTTAAGGTTCAATTGTAAGCGTTATTAAAAAAATGTTGTAAAATTGTCACATTTGTCGCTAAAAACTATTTTTTCCACAACTCTCGTATCTTTTCCCCTACAAATCTCGCAATCCCTTCTTCTCCGACCTCATGAGTTAAGAAGGTCCGACTCAAAACCAGATCAGCAGCTGGAATTTCCACGCCATCCAAATGACCATCCGATGACATAATAACCACATATTTGAATCCTGAGGATTTAAGCTGTTCGGACAAGGAATTTAATGTCATTGACAATTCCGAATTAGCATAATGAAAGGCTGGATAAGTCATGATTCTCCCTTTGAAAGGAATTTCGACCAGATCCAGAAAATCTCTCAGCCGCTCCAACGCCTCGGTAGCTTCAACTGGCGACTGCTCACCGCTAAGAGCTGTGTATGGAATAAGGCATGTATCCAGATAGAGTTGCAGTTCAGCCCAGCTGTCTTGAGTCATCTCACTGAATTTCAATTCCCTATATCCCCTCTCTATCCATTTTATTCCCATATTATATATGACTATATCTTATAAATCCAGACATTCATTTCGGAATTACACATATCAAAAAAGGAAACACGCATCTGCGCATTCCCTTTTATCTCAGAAAGGAACTATTTTGCTAATCAGTTTATGGTCCTCAGTTCATCCGTCAGACTCCGGAAAGCTACTTCGTCTCCGGTAGCTAACGCTTTATCGATTTCCAAATAGAGCTTCTCGCTGCGCTGTTTGCGAAGCGCTTCGTCCCAAACCATCTCAGCTGCCAGCCCCAACATGACTTCATACGTAACTTTCATTTTATCCAATAGGATGCACCTCCAAAACGGATTTAAGAGCTCCTATATTCTTCTCCTTTGGTAACATAACCCAGTGAAGTTCTGGACATCCGCTCCAGATCGGCATCAGTCAGCTCACGTATCACTTTGGCAGGTGTCCCCAAAGCAAGAGTATAGGGCGGAATTTTACTATTCTCAGTAACAACAGAACCGGCTCCAATCAGCGTATATTCGCCAATATCGGCTCCATTCAGCAGAATGGCTCCCATGCCGATTAATGATCCTGTTCCAATACAACAACCATGAATGATCGCTGTATGTCCTACTGAGACATCATCTCCCACAATCAAAGGTTGATCAGTATTGACATGCCCGACAACGTTATCTTGAATATTACAGCGCTTTCCAATGATAATAGGAGCCAAATCAGCCCGAAGGACTGCATTGAACCAGACGGAAGACTCTTCTCCCATTCTCAAATCACCGATCAGTTTCGCACCTTCAGCCATATATACCGAAGGGTGTAACTGAGGTTGTAGACCTTTGTATGGAATTATCATTATTATCACTCCTTAATTTGGGAGTGATTTTAGCAACTTGTCCTTCACTTGTCAAACAAAATAGGTGTAATGTCTCCGGAGATGGAGCGACAGGATGCAGCAAGACGTGTGCCCCAGGCTGTCATTTGTATAGTCCTGCCTTCCTCATGTTCCCCAATACGGACCATGCCAAGATGCAACATCATTTTAACAATTCTGTTATCATAAATGGCCTCGGCCGTATCATAGTAAAACGGCTGAATGAACGGACCGATCTGACGAAACAGCGACTCGGCGGTTGACCATTCTTGGGCACATTCGCCTGTCCAATACACAATAGAGGACAGATTGGGAATAGCACCTTTATACAATCTTAACCAAAACCTAAATAGCTGTATCATTTCGGCTGTTTTCTCAGCTCCCAGCTTGTCTTCTCCAGCTGGTGATAACTTCAGCGTGCCTTGCTCCTCACGAACCAGCCGATGGTGAAATGCATAGTCGTACAGAAGTGCGAAACGATCCGGGTAATCCTTGAAGGAACGGCCATATCCGAATCTCCATCCACCTTTGCCCACCAATTCCTCACTAATGTGCAGATGCTCCATAATCTGCTGTTGAGAGCGACGGTACATCATGCCTTCAGCGTTAAGGGCAATTTCGTGTTGCTGGACAAACTGCAGGAACAACTTGAGATCATCCGCTAAGAGATGATACTCATCCCGATACATGGGTGGCTCCGTTGTTTTGGTAATCCCTGCTCGCAGATGTGTGGATAACACATCCCTGAATCTTAATTTCAGATCCTGGGGTACTTGATACAAATACCTGGTCTGCTGCGTTGTCCCATTGAACAACCATCCACTCTTATTGAAGCGAACGATGAGATCACGTGGACTCGCGCCAGCCTCACTCTCCTTTTTGTCCATCGATTGACGGGCTATGGCAATGAGTTCTTCCATACCATAATACTGGCGAGGATCAAACAACAAGTTGTTCAAAAAGCGCTGATCTGCTTGATTCAGTTGACGTACCTGCTGCTCAAAAAAGGGTCTGCTGCCCAATGTAGTGAGAATACTCTGGATGAGTTCATGTTTGGAATTGGGCTTGCATTCACATTGGTAATAGTCTGCTATTCGATTAAGCTGGCCAATATCGGCAAAAGTAAGCATATCCGCTAGATTCATGGGTCCATCGCCTCGCCCGTTAACTACTTCGACTACTGATTCAGAGCCTGAAATAGTTTGGTTTTGTAAACATCGTTGACGGAATTCCCATAATCTAAACCTCTTTTTGGAAATCTTTTATGTTTTAAACCATACTATGCCCCGAGTTGGTCAATCAGAAGAAAAATGAGAGGTTTGAAATCATATAAAGTCTTTATTTCCCCATAAAACGCAAAAAAAACAACCCAAGTTGGATTACTCAGGTTGTTTCGCTGTGTCCAAAGACAGATGTCGTGTGCAATTATACAACAGCGGACTCCAGTCATCACGTTCCTTTTCCAGGATCGTCAGTGACAGGTTTCCAATGCGTTCTGTATACCGATCTTTAAACAAAGCTGTTAACAAGTTGGCTAAGAAAGCTCCGTGAGTGACAATGAGTACGTTTTGGTCCGAATAGGCAGACCATAGATCTTCCAGAAACGCCAGTGCACGAATCTGGATATCCGCTATCTGCTCCTGTCCCAAGTCCAATGTCTCCCAGGCTTGGCCCCAACGGGCAACCCGTTCTTCTGAAGTCAGACCTTCAATCTGACCAAAAGCCCTTTCTTTCAACCGTGCGTCCGGCTCAAGCAAAGGTACATTCAACAGCTTGGAGATAATCTCCCCTGTTTCCTGTGCCCGCGATAATCCACTTGTGATGATATAGTCCCATTGGTATTCTTCCGTCAGCAGACGTCTTCCCAGGCGCTCTGCCTGTTCACGACCTTCTCCATTCAGAGGAATATCCGTCTGACCCTGTATACGGCCCGCCGCATTCCAGTCTGTAAGACCGTGACGAATAAGTCCGATTCGCACTTACATCCCTCATTTCTCCACACGGCGAACGAAAGGTTATTACCTATGCACTCGCACCTTGTTTGCGTTTATTCGTTGTTCGATGCATACGTCCAAGAGAAAATAACGCCATTCCTATTGCAAGTAAAGAGAGGGCCATCCAATACTGCGGATAAGCAGGTCCCATGCTCACAACAAAAGGTTCTATGATACTTCCTCTGTCCGCTCCAGTCATGTTGTACTGATACATGCCAGAGGACGATGGTCCGCTTCCGGCAACCCCTGTCTCCAGGATACCCGTAGTAACAACTTTGGTTTGCTCAGCTTCTGATACGTCTGGCTTAAACATTGCCATATACAGAAAGCTGCATAAAAAAATAGCCAGGAACGCGGCAATCCACAAAGACATATGCTTGCGGATCACAGCAGAGAAACGATTAACCTTTACCTCTTCCGGCAGTAACCATGGAGACTCCGCGTAGATCCGGTCCATAACGTTACGGTTCACTCTCTCTGCTTGTTGTTCTGTCACTGGAACCGGAATGCTGTGCAGCAATATCTGAGCTTCTTCCCAGACCTCAAACTGCTCGGAGCACTCTTCACAACCAGCGAGATGAGCATGAAATGCAATCCGCTGAGGATGAGTTTCCGGCAAGTCCCAGACCAGTGCAAACAGTTCCTGGGCTTCATTGCAATTCATCGGTTCTTCATCCCTTCATATGGCTCGTACACCGGTTCGAAGAAATAAGGTTCCAATTGAGTTTTTACGCTTGATCTTGCTCTGAATAATAGCGATTTCACAGAACTGACGCTCTGCCCAAGAATATTCGCAATCTCTTGGTAGTCTAGTTGATCATACTCACGGAGTATAATCGCAGAACGCTGCTTCTCCGGCAAATTGTTAATCGCATCCCTAACCAGCATCACCCGCTCGCTGCGTAGTACAGCATACTCCGGTGTATTCTCCGAAGGAGCAACGGGAACAATCCCGCTCTCTTCAAGTGGGACATTTCCGCTGCGCTGTTTGCGAAGCTCACTCAGTACCGTATTTCTCGCAATGGTATATAACCAGGTTGAGAATGAGGCATCCACCTCACGGAAAGAGTGCAGACTGCGGAACGCCTTATAGAAAGTCTCAGAACAGAGATCTTCCGCAAGCAGCTCCATATTGGAACTTTTCAACATATGATATACGAAAGCCAGTATTTTACGCTGATAACGACTCATCAGCTCGGAATATAACTCCAGGTTACCTTCCTTGATCTCTCGAATCAACTGGGAATCCGTCATTTGAGTGCGACCCCTCCTCGCCCATCCATGTGCTTCTCCCCGTTCGACTCTATCCATGTATTACCGAACAGGCACAAAAAAGTTGCGGTTCTCACCGCATATAAAAAGCGTTCAGCGCCATAACTGGCCTTCCCGCCAAATTCCCCTATGTAATGGCAATTTCCCCAACGTTTCTACATTAACAGTATTTATTGTACAACGGTCTGCATCATCCTGGCAAATCCATTGGCATCCACAAAACCCGACCTGTCATTCATATGCGGTCATTTTCACGTTCATGACTTCATTTTGAGCCTTTTTGGTAACCCTTGCTTATATAGACGGACGATACACCGAAAAGGTTACAAAAATGTGATATTTATTGGATCTAAGGTATCCTAACAGATTAAGGAGGGAGATGTAAATAGAGGATGCAAGTTCAATTGTAACTATTTACATATCAATGCCTTTCCCATAACTTTTTTAGACAAAAAAAAGACCGCTTACATAAGCGGCCATTGCTCACGTGGAGCAATACAGTTATTGGATAGGAGTGGAGAGAAACCATACTGTACCCTTATTATATGTATACGTTTTCATTTTGTCAACACTTTCAGTAAAATTGTTTGAATTAATTATATCTTTCGGTAAATCAGGATAATAAATCCTTTTTTTGTGTGACTGAAAATCAAATAACAACTCCAATATAACCTCACAAAAAAGAGGGCTTTCGCCCTCTTTCTCGTCTTATATCCACACTTGATAGCCTAAGGAATCCAATAACGTCTTGGCTCGTTCCATGTCTTCTTCCTGACGGAAAGACAGACGCATAATGCCCGGCACATCCACCCGGTTTTCGATAATCTCCAAGTTGCTCAAGTTGATGTCATTCGCCCCAAGCTCAGTTGCGATCTTACCGATCATACCCGGTGCATCCTGAACATCAGTATACAGATCAAATAACGGCGAAATCATGCCTTTGCGTCGTTCTGGTAATATACTGCGAAACTCGCGGGCCTGACGGAATGCCTCCTCTATACCTTCACCGTTCTTATGTTCCAGCATATCCGTAAAGGCCGTCATCTGGCTATTCCAGTCCTTAAGCAAGCCCAGCAGTACATCACGGTTGCTAAGCAAGATATCTCTCCACACAATCGCGTCACTAGACGCAATCCGGGTAATATCCCGGAAACCACCTGCAGCCAGCATTTTATACAGTGGATTCGACTCATTATATTCACGCACCTGATTCACCAGCGCAACAGCAATAACATGTGGCAGATGACTAATCGCCCCCACGATGTCATCATGGAGCAGAGGCTCCACACGCACGATCTGTGCCCGCGTATACGCAAGCAGCTCAGACAGCCTGCTGTAGGCTTCCTCAGGTACATGTTCTGAAGGGGTTAAGACATAGTATGCATTCTCAAACAATACAGCTGAGGCCGCATCTACGCCTGCACGCTCCGACCCTGCCATAGGATGACCACCAATGAAGTAAGCGTCAGTCAACCGCACATGCTCGGCACAAGCGGCAATGGAAGCTTTAGTGCTTCCTACGTCCGTGATGATACATCCTTTTTTCAATGGCAGCTTGGAGAGCTTTTCGAAATAGGATTCAAGCAAACCTACGGGAACGCACAAAAAAATAAAGTCGGCATCCTCTACCGCTTCTTCCAGAGAGAGCGTAGCATCATCCACTACACCGCTCGCTATGTACTTGTCCTTCAGTTCATCCAAGTGGGCGTAGCCCATCACGGTTACACCTGGCTTGCCTTTGAAGCAGAGTGCCAGTGAACCGCCGATGAGTCCTACACCAATCATTGCAATTTTTAGTTTCATGGGTCCTCACTCTTTCATCGCCAGTATTAAGGGCGTGCTACCGCCTTCTCAGCCAGCGTGTTCTCCAGTGCCGTGACAAATGCACGGTTCTGTTCTGATGTTCCGACGGACACACGAATGTAAGTTGGGTATACGTGGAATCCTGAGCGAACGATAATGCCTTTTTTGAGCAAGGATTGGAACGCAATTGCCGAAGGCATATTCAGGTCAACCATAATGAAATTACCCTGTGAAGGGAAATACGACAACCCGAGCCGTGTAAATTCATTTTGCAGGTAATCCCGATCCGTTGCATTCCGCTTCGAGCACTCTTGAACAAAATCCTGATCCAGTAGTGCAGCTTTTGCCGCAACCTGTCCAAAACGGGAGGTGTTAAACGGTTCACGTACACGGTTAATCAAATCAATAATTTCGGGACGTGCAATACCATATCCGATCCGAAGCGAAGCCAAACCGTAAATTTTGGAGAATGTCCGCAGGATGACCAAGTTCGGATACCGTTCGATCAATGGTATACTTTGCGGGTATGCTTCATCGGTTACGAATTCATAATAAGCTTCGTCCAGTATGACCATCACATGAGCAGGCACACGGTCCATAAAGGCTGTAAGTTCCTGCTCGGAGATAATCGTACCTGTCGGATTATTTGGATTACACACCCATACTGCTTTGGTTTTGTCGTTAATTTGCGCGAGCATCGCGCTCAGATCATGCGTGCCATCTTTCAGAGGCACTTCGATGGACACGGCACCCTCAATATCTGCATTGCTTTTATATACAGAAAATGTCTGATCTGCCATGATGGTCTCGTCACCCGGCAAGAAGAAAGCTCTCGTGATCAAAGCAATAATCTCATCGGAACCACAACCAAATATTAAGTTGTTCCGTTCAACGCCAAGATGCTTGGCAAGAACTCCCGTCAGCTCAACCGAGCTACCGTCTGGGTATATGCTTATATTCGTCATTTCTTTCGTAATGGCTTCCAGGGCGGCAGGAGAACTGCCGTAAGGGTTTTCGTTGGAGGCCAGCTTGATGACTTGTTCAAGCCCCAGTTCACGTTTCACTTCTTCAATCGGTTTGCCCGGCTGGTACACAGGCAGATTGACAATCTGGGATTTCGGTTTCAACCCGACCGCCTCCTGTTATTGAAATAATGTTAGACACGAATCAGCGTGCACCTCATGTGTCCAAAAGATGTCCTTTCAGGACATCTCTATCCCTTTAATTGTGCCACAAAGTTGCGAATTTGCAACAGTCCCGCTGCACGCGTATCCGGATTTTCAAGCAGAGGAATCGCATCTTCCACCTGACGAACGATGGCACTACCTACTACAACGCCATCGCATATACGGGAGAAATGTGCCACCTGCTCATGACTGGAGATACCAAAACCTACCGCTACTGGGAGGTCTGTCAGACTTTTCACCGTCTCAATAAAGCTCTCTACGCCATCAAAGAAAGAAGCTCTCTCTCCGGTTACCCCAAGGGATGATACACAATAGATAAAGCCACTCGCGCCCGTTACAATCCGCTCAATCCGGGCATTAGATGTAGGTGCAACAAGCGGCACCAGATGCACACCAGCACGATTTGCGCGTTCTCGCATCTCTTCCGCTTCCTCAATCGGCAGGTCCGGAATGATCATGCCACTAATATCGTGTTTGACCAATTCATCAAAGAATACATCCAGGCCTGTCTGCAATACCGGATTATAATAGGTGAACAGTACAAACGGCAGTTTCACACCTGCCTTACGAGCTTTTGCAGCGGTTTCCATCACAGTACGAATAGTAATCTGGCTTTTCAGCGCACGTTCGGAAGCGCGCTGAATGACTGGGCCATCTGCAAGCGGATCGGAATAGGGAACACCCAGTTCCAAAATATCCGCTCCAGCCTGTTCAAGCTCCTTGATGATATCAATCGTTGTGTCCACATCCGGGTCTCCCACGGTTAAAAATGGAATAAGTGCCGTACGATTCTGTTCCTTCAATTGCTGGAAGGTCTCGTCCATCAGATTCATCCCAAGTCACCTCCCGTGTATTTCATGATCGATTCAACATCCTTGTCTCCACGTCCCGACAGACAAATGACTACAATATCATCTGCTGTAAGTTCAGGCGCCAGTTTGACAACTTGAGCTACCGCATGTGCAGACTCCAGAGCAGGAATGATTCCTTCCGTCCGACATAGGAGTTGCAGGGCATCCAGTGCTTCCTGATCCGTGATCGGTACATATTTTGCCCGTTCAATATCCTTGAGATAGGAATGTTCCGGACCAACACCCGGATAATCAAGTCCGGCCGAGATGGAATGCGCTGGCTGAACCTGTCCATACTCATCCTGCAACAGGTAACTCATAGATCCTTGGAATACACCATGCGTACCTTTGGTCATCGTTGCAGCATGATACTCGGTTTCGACCCCTTTGCCTGCGGCTTCAACACCAACAAGTTTCACATCCTGATCACCGATAAATGGATAGAACATACCAATCGCATTACTTCCTCCACCAACAGCGGCTACAATTACATCCGGCAAACGCCCTTCGATCTCCTGAATCTGACGACGGGTCTCATCACCAATCACACGTTGGAAATTCCGCACCATCATCGGATATGGATGAGGACCAACCACTGATCCGAGCACATAGAATGTATCCTCCACATTGCTGACCCAGTAGCGAAGCGCTTCATTACCAGCATCCTTCAGTGTCCGTGTTCCCGACGTCACCGGAATCACTTCTGCTCCGAGCAGCTTCATCCGAAATACGTTTAACTGTTGACGCTCTGTATCTTCTTCGCCCATAAATACTTTGCATTCCAATCCAAGCAATGCGGCTACGGTTGCCGTTGCAACGCCATGTTGACCTGCACCCGTTTCGGCAATAACTTTCTTTTTGCCCATCCGTTTGGCAAGCAAACCTTGTCCAATGGCGTTATTAATTTTGTGCGCGCCTGTATGATTGAGATCTTCACGTTTCAGATAAATTTTCGGCCCGCCCAATCGGCGTGACAATTGCTCTGCATGGTACAATGGCGTTTCACGTCCAGAATACTCGCTTAGCAGATAGTTCAGTTCCTTGTTGAATTCCTCATCTTCAGAGAAGTGGCTATATGCCTCCTCCAACTCTATGAGTGCGTTCATTAGTGTCTCAGGTACAAAGCGGCCTCCGAAGTGACCGAAACGCCCGTGTTGATCCGGCAATTGATGTGTCATGCCTGCTTCACCCTTTCTACGAATGCTGTAATTTTGGCAATATCCTTCACACCTTCAGTCTCCACGCCGCTGGATACATCGACGCCGAAAGGTGTATATGTCTGTATTAGTTGTTGTACATTGTCCGGCTGCAAACCTCCTGCAACGAACAGAGCAATTCCGCGACTTTTTGCCCATTCAGCATAGGCAGGGATTCGCTCCCAGGCAAACGTTTTCCCGGAGCCCCCTCCATATAGAGGATCATGGGTATCAAGCAATATCGCATCCACGTATTTATCATAAGTATCAAGAGCCCTTATGGCTGCATCATCAGCTTCCGGTCCCGTTTCATCTTTGGGAAAAGAAAAAACTTTGAACACTGCGGCATTCCACCGCTGCTTCACCTGCTGGCAAAATTCCGCAGTCTCCTGTCCATGCAGTTGAATAACATCCAGCTGAGCAATGTCCATAATGTGTTCCAGTTCTTCGAGCGTAGGATTCACAAATACACCCGCAAGCTTCGGCCGATCATAGGTAGACCATTCGAACAACACCGTTCTTAATGCAGCAGCCTGCTCGGGTTCGATTCGGCGGCGTGATTTGGCAAAAACAACACCAATGTAATCCACAGGCAAGTTTATCATCGATTTTAGCACTTCAACGTCCTGAAGTCCACATATTTTTACGGCCGCTGGCAGCGGGTTTCTCAGTTCTGACATACTGTCGCCTGTGCCATCGTGTATGGAAGTATTCATCATTTGGGTCCCATCAGATCATATACAGCCGCCTCGACATCATCCTTGCGCATGAGATGCTCACCTACGAGAATACCATGAACACCGGCCTGGATCAGAGGTACTGTTGATTCTGGTCCGTCAATACCACTTTCGCTAATCAAGGTAACGCTACTTGGAATCAATTCCATCAAATCCAGTGTCGTGTTCAGGCTGGTTTCGAATGTTTTCAAATTACGATTGTTGATGCCCACAAGTGTTGCCTGCGGAATCTCCAATACCTGCTCCAGTTCTGTTCGATCATGGACTTCAATCAAGGCATCCAGCCCCAAACCTTTGGCGAATTCCAGATATTGACGAATCTGTTCAGGTGTCAGAATGCTGGCAATCAGCAGTATCGCATCCGCACCCAGTAATCTTGCCTCGGCAATCTGTCGTTCATCTATAATAAAATCCTTGCGCAATAGCGGAATGTTCACTGCTTGATGGATAGCCTGCAAGTACTCGTTGCTGCCTTGAAAATATGACACATCTGTTAATACGGAGATGCAGTCTGCACCCGCTCGCTCATAAGCAGTAGCAATCTCTACCGGATGAAAATCCGGACGAATTAACCCTTTGGATGGCGAAGCCTTCTTCACTTCAGCAATAAGGCCGAGTTTGCGATTGCGTCCGCTTGATAATGCTTTTTCAAACCCCCGAGTTGCGGGTAGTTGTTCGATTTTTTGGATAGCTTCATCCATGCGAAATGTCTGTGCAAGAACTTCAACTTCTTTATGTTTGGTTGCAACGATTCGATCAAGATACATGACTGTACGCCTCCGTTGTATGAATTAACTGTTCAAGCTTCCCGGCAGCTTTGCCCGAATCTACCGCTTCTGCGGCAAGTGTCACCCCTTCAGCAATGCTATCTGCAAGACCGGATACATAGATGCACGCTCCGGCATTCAACAGAACGACATCACGATAGGCACTCTGCTCACCTTGGAAGATCCTCTTAATAATTTCGGCATTCTGTGCCGCATCTCCTCCAAGTACCGCTTCAAGCGGATGTAGAGACAAACCCATATCACGTGGATCAATATCATAGGTGTGCACTTCACCATTGCGAAGTTCAGATACCTGAGTTGGTGCCGAGATACTGATTTCATCCAGACCATCATGGCTGGCCACAACCAACGCTCTTTTGAGACCAAGACGATTCAGTACTTCAGCAATCATCGGCGTCCGGGAACGATCATACAGGCCAAGCAGTTGGCGATCTGCTCCCGCAGGATTCGTTAACGGTCCGAGCATATTGAAAATGGTACGAACCCCCAGCTCTTTTCTTGGTCCTGCTGCATGTCGCATGGAAGGGTGATATACCTGGGCAAAACAGAAGCAGATTCCGATATCATCCAGACATTGTCTGGCCTGCTCACCGTTGAGATGGATATTTACACCGAGTGCCTCTAATACATCTGCACTACCCGCTTTGCCTGAAGCTGAACGGTTGCCATGTTTGGCGACCCGAACCGAGACGGCCGAAGCAATGATCGCGGATGCTGTGGAAATGTTGAATTTGTGAATACCCGATCCACCTGTTCCACAAGTGTCCAGCAAGCCGCTGCCATCCGTTAGAATTCGTCCGCCCTGACCACGCATGGCTTCAGCAAAACCGGTGATCTCATCTACCGTTTCACCCTTCATCCGTAGCGCCATCAGCAAACCTCCGATTTGAGCCGGCGTTGCCTCACCTCTCATGATCGAGTACATCAAATCTCTTGCTTCGGCTTGCTCCAGATGGCTGCCCTCTAGAATCTTCGCCAGGCCATTTTTCATGCCTTCCTCACGAGTAATCTCAGCAATAGGGGTTACAGGGTTCTCATTCATTATTGGGTTTATGTTCATCTCCGGTCTCTCCTCTCTCAGTTCTTAGCGGCCGCTGGTGTGACAAAGTAGTCTGCATTCGCCAGTCTCAACGTGCTGTCCTTTTCTTTGGCAGGAAACATTGCTTCTGCTGTTCGAATCGCCTTGAGCAATGCTTTAGCTTTGTTAACCGTTTCCTCATACTCATTCTCAGGCACAGAATCCCATACGATTCCCGCTCCGGCCTGTACATATGCTTTTCCTTTTTTGAAAATAATCGTACGAATTGTAATACAGGAGTCCATGTTACCTGAGAAACCGAGGTATCCGATTGCTCCTGCATAAGCACCACGTGCCTCTTTCTCCAGTTCCGCGATAATCTCCATTGCACGCAGTTTCGGTGCTCCGGATACGGTACCCGCTGGCAAGCATGAGAGAAACGCATCGAAGAAATCCTTGTCTTCTCTAAGCTCGCCCGTAACGTTGGATACCATGTGCATAACGTGAGAATACCGTTCAATCTCCATGAACATGTCACACTTCACACTGCCGAAGCTGGATACCCGGCCCAGATCGTTACGACCCAGATCAACCAGCATCAGATGCTCCGCGCGTTCCTTCTCATCTTGGAGCAGATCAGCAGCGAGTGCACGATCTTCCGCTTCTGTTGCCCCCCTTGGACGTGTACCTGCAATCGGTCGTGTCTCCACACGATTCCCGTCCACCTTGACCAGCGCTTCTGGCGAAGTACCCACGATAATCTCATCATCCATTTTGAGGTAGTACATATAAGGTGATGGATTCAGGGTCCGAAGCACACGATACACGTGAAGCGGAGAAACTTCCGTATCAATGTGGAAACGCTGGGATAATACCACTTGAAAAATATCACCTGCGCGAATGTAATCTTTGGCTTGCTCTACATTACCGATAAATTGCTCCTTCGTGAGGTTGGAGCGAATATCCCCCAGTTCCACGTCTCCCGGAATGGAACGCGGATTCAGGTTCTCCCCTGGTCCTTGCTGTTGCAAACGTTCTGCCGCCTGCTCCAGCTTCTCCGAAGTCACTGCATACGCTTGACGTATCTCGTCATCCGTTGCACCGTCCTTGACGTGTACATTACCAACGAGCAGCATCTGCTGCTTCACATGGTCAAACACGATAATCTGGTCACAGAACATAAAGCGAATGTCATCCATATTCAGGTCATCCAGCGCGTGAGCTGGAAGTTTCTCATAATAGGACAGCAGGTCATATCCGAAGAAACCAATTGCCCCACCTGTGAATGGTGGCAGTTCATCATCTTTTGGACTGCGGTACTTACGCAGCAGTGCTTTCAGTTCTTCGATCGGTTTACCTGGCAATTCACGAGTCTTCCCTGCTTCTTCTACAACAATACGGCCCTTCTTGGCCGAAATCATCAGGAACGGATCTGTACCGATGAACGAGTATCTCGCCCATTGGATACCGCCCTCTACACTTTCCAACAGGAATGCCCGGTCGTTGTCAGCATAACGGCGGAATATTCGAATCGGAGTCTCCATATCTGCCAGAATCCGTTTGACTACCGGAATCAGATTATACTCATTCGACATTTTCAGTACTTGATTAACGTTTGGCGTTATCATCAGATCACGTCCTTTCAGATTTAGGTAGAAGAAAAGGTTATATGTACAAAAAAACCTCTACCATCAGGTAGAGGTTTGGTTATAAGCTGTATTTAACAGGGTGATGCTTCATAAATAACAAGTCCCTATACTTCGCTGTCGGATTATTCACAGGTCGCTGAATTGATGCATCTCACATCATCCAATTCGGGAAAATATATCAGTTATAACACTTCAACTACTCATTCCAATATTTCGTAAAATATAGGAGAGTGCCTTGATTGTGTTTGTACCAAAATATATCAAAACAAAGATGTCCTATGACACGTTTGTTTTCCCTGTTCCTGTTACCTATTCCGTAGCACGACGTACCGTGAATCAGTTGACCGGTTTCTGTTGCCCCGGTTACCACCCACTGGACTCTGCTATATACTCCACTAGCTCAGCTGCTCTCAGCTCAATCTCAACTCTACTCAACTGGTTCTCACTATACATCATTATGATCGGTTTGACAACCCACTACTTAAGAGCCGGAAGGTGCTGCCAAATCGGGACGTAATGCCTGTGCACCGTTCAGATACACATGGTTGATTTCATTCTGAGCTTTGTTTGTATTGACATGCACCATGAAACGAATGCACTGCGCCAAGGCACCTTTAACAGGAACCTCCAGTGCACACATTAGTGGTACGAGTTCCCAGCCATCCAGTTGGCGAATAGCTTTTGCCGGGAAAGCAGCATCCAGATCCCCAGTTAACGTAATCCACACACTGCAGATATCTTCCGGTTGGATCTCATTGCGATCCACGATCTCCTGCAACAATACTGCCGTTTCCTTCAAAATCTGTTCTTCGTTGTTCTGCGTGACTGTTGTAGCCCCGCGAATTCCCCGTGTGACCATCGCTGTTATTCTCCCTTCCTGAGCATTTCAATGACGTCCCGAACTGTCGACACAGGTACGTCCTTCACGATTCTTGCAGCCCCGATCCGATAAGGAATGATAAACACCATATGACCTTCACGGAACTTTTTGTCATGCATCATCGCTTCCATTAATGCATCCGTGTCGAGATGCGCAGGCATCGTTGTTGGAAGGCGAAGTGAACGCAACATGCGGACCGTATCTTCATAGAGCCCTGCTGGCGCACCAAGCTTCTCGCCAAGCAATGCTGAACCAGCCATACCGATCGAGATCGCTTCTCCGTGCAGAAATTCTCGATAACCGGCAATCGCTTCAATGGCATGACCAATCGTATGTCCCAGGTTCAACAACGCACGTTCTCCATTTTCACGTTCGTCTCTGGATACAATCTCCGCCTTAATGCCACATCCACGTTCCAAGCCGTATCCAAGTGCTTCCGGATTAAGCGCAAGCAGTTCTTCCGCATGTTCCTCACACCAATGTGCAAAAGCCTCATCACGGATTAGCCCGTGCTTCAGCATCTCTGACAACCCTGCCGATACATCTCGTGGCGGCAAGGATTGAAGTGTGTCCACATCATAGAGCACTAGCTCGGGCTGGTGGAATGCACCAATCATATTTTTGGCCAGCGGATGATTGACAGCCACCTTGCCGCCTACACTGCTGTCATGCGCCAAAATCGTTGTAGGTACTTGAACAAACTTGATTCCACGCATATATGTAGCGGCAACAAAACCAGCCAGATCACCTACGACACCACCACCTAAGGCCAGAATCGCAGAACTCCGATCCAGTTTGCCTTCGATCGCAACGGTCATCATATCCTGGTACACCGAAAGGGATTTCGATGTTTCACCAGAGGGTACAACCGCCGATACGACTGTATAACCAGCCGTACGCAGCGTTTGCTCCAAACCTGACAAGTATTTGGGAGCTACATTTTCATCTGTAATGATGAGTAACGGACTTTTTTTGGTCAACCCATATTGCTCAAAATATTGAGGGGCTTGTGCCAATAGACCGCTGCCAATCAGAATCGGATATGAGCGTTCCTCCAACTGTACCGTCAGCTGACGCATATTAGTAATTCTCCAGTTGAGCGTTATAACTAGCAACATTGGCACGGATCTCTTCCATGGAATCCCCGCCGAATTTCTCCAGGAATGCTTTGGCGATTTCCCACGCTACAACATGCTCCATAACCACACTCGCTGCTGGTACAGCACAAGCGTCCGAGCGCTCAACCTGAGCCGTAAATGCTTCTTTTGTATCAATATCAACACTTTGCAATGGCTTATACAACGTTGGGATCGGCTTCATCACACCACGTACAACGACTGGCATACCGTTTGTCATACCACCTTCGAATCCACCCAGACGGTTGGTTGCCCGGTGGTAGCCGCGTTCATCCGTATGCATGATTTCATCATGCACCTGTGATCCCCGAATAACTCCGGCTTCGAAACCGATACCAATCTCTACACCTTTGAATGCATTAATGGACATTACGCCTTGAGCGATTCGTGCATCCAGTTTGCGATCGTATTGAACATAACTACCAAGACCAATAGGTACACCTTCAACGATACATTCCACTATTCCTCCGATGGAATCGCCTTCTTGTTTAATCTGGTCGATGTAGGCTTCCATCTTCTTCTCTGTCTCAGCATCCGTAACACGTACAGAGGAAGCTTCTGTTACTGCGATCAGTTCATCAATCGGAAGGTCCTGATACGGAGCTTCGATCTCTCCAATGCGAAGTACACGTCCAGCTACCTTGATTCCGAATTCAGCCAGGAATTGACGTGCAATGGCACCACATGCCACACGTACCGTTGTCTCACGTGCACTGGAGCGCTCCAGTACGTTACGCAAGTCTTTAAGATTATACTTGAGTCCACCGTTCAGATCAGCGTGTCCGGGACGAGGACGATGAACGCGACGTTTCTCTTCGTCACTGCCTTCAATCGGCTCAATATTCATAATATTCTGCCAATGTTTCCAGTCGTTATTTTGAACAACCAGCGCTACCGGAGCACCTGTTGTATATCCGTGACGGATACCACCAACAAAATTCGCCTGATCCTTCTCGATCTGCATCCGGCGTCCACGGCCATATCCCTTTTGGCGGCGGTGAAGCTGGAAATTCAGTTCTTCAAAATCAATCGTCAAATTACTTGGCAATCCTTCAATAATAGCGGTCAATTGGGGTCCGTGCGTCTCCCCTGCGGTTAAATAGCGTAAACTCATAATACGTTCCCCCTTTAAACTGTTAAACTTCACATTGCTAAAATCCCATAATTTCTTTGCTTATTATAGTATAGCTGACCGGCTTTGACAAGAAAGTCGGCTCTTTCTTGTACTTGGTATACAAATAACCGCCTGAACACATGTACATGTGCTTCAGACGGCTCAACAACCATTATCATTATTTTTTCCGATAGAAGAATGTCTCTGCTGTCTCCAGACCATATTGTCCCGGGGAGAAGATCTGCTCCGTACTACCCACAAACAAAATACCGCCTGGACGCAAACTTGCTGCAAATTTGTGATACAACAGGTTTTTGGCTTCCTCGGTAAAATAGATCATGACATTTCGGCACACAATCAGATCGTACCCATCGTCAAAACGGTCCACCAGCAAATTTTGTTTCATGAACTTGATCGAATTTTTGAGTTGCTCATCAATACGGTATACCAAGCCATCCTGCTTGAAGTAACGGTTCGCCGTTTCCTTTGGCACATCCTTAAGCGAGCGTTCCATATAACGCCCTTCCTTGGCTTTGGCCAATGCACCTTCATCCAGATCACTTGCCGTAATGGAGCTGTCCTTCAAAATGCCCATCGTGTCCAGAATCATGGCAAGTGTATAAGGTTCTTCACCTGTTGAACAGGCCGCACTCCAAACTTTAGCACGACGCTTGGACCCCAGCAGCTCAGGCAGGATCTCGTCCCGCAGCACTTCCCAACGATTGGGATTACGCCAGAATTCCGACACGTTAATCGTCATACGATCAAGGAATTCGTAAAACAATGATTTATCTTTCTGCATAGCTTCAAAAAAGTTAGAAAATGTATGAAACCCGTTTTTGTTGCGAAGTGTGGTCAGCCTTCTTTTCATCTGGCCTTCCTTGTATTGAGCAAGATCAATGCCTGTGCTCTCTTTGATTTTACGAATGAATCCGGTGTAATCCGGGTCTAGTAGTTGTTCTTGCTCCAGCATCGTGTATCACCCTTTTGGCTAATAATTACAACCAGGCTGCGATGCTCTTGTCGTATACCACCAGTTCATCTGAAGCAAAGAAATTTGCTGCTTCACGGGAAGCACTTTCCGGTGAATCTGCCCCATGAATCAGATTATGTGGTGTGTGGCTGGCGAAGTCTCCGCGAATGGTACCCGGAGCTGCTTCCTTCACATTGGTTTTTCCGATGACGATGCGCGCAAGCGCCACAATATCGTCGCCTTCCCACACCATGGCAAATACAGGCCCCGATGTGATAAAACGAACCAGATCATCGAAAAATGGTTTACCCTCATGTTCAGCATAATGGCGTTTTGCCTGATCCTCAGACATCTGCACCAATTTGCCTGCCACCAACTTAAATCCTTTGTCTTCCAGACGGCTAATAATTCGACCGATCAATCCACGCTGCACACCATCCGGCTTCACCATCAAAAATGTACGATCCATCAGCTCACTCCTCACTCACGGTTCAAAGTTAATCACTATGTAAACGCAATCCCTCTGATTGTAACATACATGTCCAAATCCTCCCAATGAGGAATCTCACAGTTCTGTTCAACTTTGGGTATGAGTAATCTGAGAGTCGAAGGTCATACATTGTTTAATGCGTACGTTTAACCACAAAATGAGCGATATCACGCAGGTTTTTGGTCGTCTTGATGTTAGGTAGCTGATCGAGAGCATCGAGCGCTTTCTTCATATATCGGTCAGCAAGGGCTTCTGCTTTAGCAATTCCTTGACTTTGTCGAATCATTCCAATTGCATCCGATGCACTTGCCCGTCCTTCTTCATGCTGGACACGGGAAATCTCCTTAAGCAAAGGTTCCCGCAGATCGGATTCTTCCAGGGCATAAAGTACAGGAAGAGTAATATTTCCTTGCTTCATGTCACTGCCAGGTGGCTTCCCAAGTTGTTTCTCGGTACCTACCAGATCAAGTACATCATCTTGAATCTGGAAGGCCATCCCCACATTGTATCCGTACGTATACAGCAGGGAAGATACATGCTCAGGCGCACGTGTAGCCAATGCCCCTAACTGACAGCTAACTGCAATCAGAAGTGCTGTTTTGCGGCGAATCCGCAGCAGATAGTTACGAACACTTTGTCCCGTATTGAAAAAGTCGCGAATTTGCTCCATCTCACCAATGGACATTTGTACCATAGCTTTGGCAAGAATACGATGAATCGCTGGATCGGATAATCCGGCAGTCATTTCAAGTGCCTTACCGTAGATATAGTCTCCAGTGTACATGGCAATCCGGTTATCCCATTTTGACTTCACCGTGGGTTTGCCTCGGCGTGTCTCCGCATTATCAATGACATCATCATGAACGAGGGATGCCGAATGGATGAGTTCCAGCGGAACCGCAACCAGCTTCAGACGTTCAATGTCGTATGTACCAAATTTCCCACCAAGTAACACAAAAACGGGCCGCAACCGTTTTCCTCCTGCTTTGAGCAAATGAAGTGACGTTTCACTCAGCAGCTTCTGTTCTCCTCGAACACTGCGATACAACTCTTTCTCAATGTAATCCATGTCCTTTTTTAACAACCCGAAAATATCCAATAGTTTCATTCGTTCACCCGTATCAGCGTATTGTCAGTCCATAAATTCATGCTTACCTTCCCCTCCAGCAAGTCGGGCCTGCAGGCATTACGAGAAACCCGGCTTACCGTTCTTGCTTGTGTTGTTCTATAAGGTAATCTAACGTGTTTTTCTTCTCCGAATGTCATAGCCAACACCCGAAAATTAAACTCTGCGACTTGTTCTGAAACAAAATACAGAAGTTGCCGGAGCATGGGTCAAGACTGTGGTTCATGAAGACTCACCATCAGTGCTCACCAATACCCCGGGATTCGGGGGACAAATAAACCGAGCAACACTTTGGCAAAAAACAGCCTTGTATCGAACTCAGTCGTTATCCCCGTTCATCCGGTTCTCCCCATCTTGTAAACAGTTGATGTGGGATGCGCAAGCTATCCAGCACTTTACCCACTAAAAACAGAATCAACTCATCCATAGTCTGAGGTTTGTAATAAAAAGCAGGCATAGCCGGTATCATTCGTACACCAAGACGAGAAAGCTTCAGCATGTTCTCCAGATGGATTGCATGAAGAGGCGTCTCACGTGGTACGAGAATCAATGTTCTTCCCTCTTTCATCATAACATCCGCTGCGCGAGACATCAGATTATCCGACGATCCCTGCGCGATGGACGAAAGAGTTCCCATCGAACATGGCATGATAATCATGCCGTCGGCCAGATAAGAACCACTTGCAATGGAGGCCCCTATATCACTCACAGGATGATAGATCAGAGAACCGGCACGGTTGCCGAATTTTTCTTCCAGCACCGCGTCCCGATTCGTCACATCCCAGTCCAATTCTTCTTTCAGTACACGCCACCCTGCATTGGATATGACCAGATGAACGTTATATTCCAAATCAAGCAGCGTTTCAATTAATCGAATGCCATATATGCTGCCACTCGCTCCGGTAATTCCGACAACCAGTCGTTTATTGTCCGGCTGCTGCACCATTTATTTCACCGCCAGATCAATCAGAGTGAACGTAAATACAATTAAACTAAGCAAACTGTTCATGGTAAAAAACGCCGTTTGAACACGGCTCATATCATTAGGCGATACAATATAGTGTTGATAGAATAGAATTCCATACGTCACCAACATGCCTGCGCCATACCACCAGCTCAGATCTGTCATCAACAATAACGCAAGAAAACCAATTGCAGTAATCACATGGAAGAACTTAGCGATCTGCAAGGATTTAACCAGGCCAAAACGGGAAGGTATGGAGTGAAGACCCTCTCCCTGATCGAATTCCAGATCCTGACATGCATAGATAATATCAAAGCCCGCTGTCCAGAACACAATCGTAACGTACAGCACAATCGCTGTCCAATCCATCGTTCCTGTTACAGCTACCCAGCCACCAAGTGGTGCCAAACCAATCGTCATTCCGAGAACAATGTGGCATAACCATGTGAATCGTTTGGTGTACGAATACAGTACCAACATAAACACAGCAATAGGTAACAGCTGCATCGATAATACATTAAGATTGGATGAGGCCCAGAATAACAATATAAATGAGATAATGACAAATATAACAACTTCCCCATTTTTCAACAGTCCTGCCGGGATGGCTCTCATCGCGGTACGCGGGTTTTTGCTATCAATCGCTTGGTCGATAATTCGGTTCAAACCAAAAGCCGCACTACGTGCGCCGACCATCGCAAGCAATACCCACATGATCTGCATCCAGCTTGGGAAGGTATCATTCACTACCATGGAGCCGAGGATCGCCCCCATAAATGCAAAAGGTAAAGCAAAAAGCGTGTGTTCAATCTTGATCATTTCTAAAAAGATGCGAATTTTCCTAAACATGCTGATTCTCCTTGGTTCCAATATGCAGTGCCGCGATACCTCCGGTCAGAGGGTAGGCCTGCACTTGTTGTAATCCAGTTTCTGCAAAAATGTCTGCCAGTTCCTGCCTTCCCGGGAAAATGGCCAGTGAGTCCGGCAGCCATTTGTACTGCTCAAAACTTTTAGCAAACACTTTGGCAAGATTCGGTAAAACCTTCTCAAAATAAAAATAATAAATGCCTTTGAACGGCTGCCATGTTGGCTTGGACAATTCCAGACACACAACCATACCACCGGGTTTGACTACACGTTTCATCTCAGACAACACTTGTCTGAGATCAGGTACATTACGCAGCCCGAACCCGATCGTCACATAATCAAACGAATTGTCTTCATAAGGAAGTGACATGGCATTTCCCTGTGTCAGGGTAATCTGCTTTTGACGTTGCACCGCATTGATCTTTGTCTGGCCGACCTCCAGCATGTTGCTACTGAAATCAAGTCCATGCATGTGCCCCGTTTCACTTGCCTCTGCCATAGCAAGCGTCCAGTCACATGTGCCGCAGCACAAATCAAGACCGGTATCGCCTTTGGACATATTCATCTTTTTCATGGTGAATTTACGCCAAGCCTTATGCCTGCGGAAACTTAAAATATCATTCATGACATCATATTTTCCGGCTATACTCTGAAAAACCGAATGGACATATTCTTCTTTCGGTTTGGTCTCTCCGCTCCCCATTCGTCTGTCTCCCCCTCAATCTTCCCTTACTGCCGCATGTGAAGGCTGCAAATATGCCAAGTAAGGCTCTAGAATTGCATGTATCTCCTGCAAGCCCATCCGCCCTTCCTCGTCTTGCAACAACAGTTGAATGCGGTGTGTACACTCGCGAAGCTTGTCCAGCAAAACCTCGCCAACCCTATGCTTCAGCACCATAGTGTTCCATGCACGTGCATCCGGTTCAGACTGACGCAACACATTGCGCTCATCGTCATTACCATGCTCGTATATGTGCCAGTATGCATAGCTGTGAAGATATTGTTTTGCGTCATTCATCCGTTTCAGTTCTTCCACGATCGTTTCGCAGGAGCTGAATTCGGTCAACAGGCTGTTCCATAAAAACTCTTCGTTATGTTGAATCATGCCTGTAAATGAAAGAAACAGCTGCATTCTCAGCTGTACCGTTTCACGCAAGTATTCGTCAGCCGAAACGAGAAGCTTCTTCATCCGTTCATACAGCGTCATCTTGCGTGCGTTCACTCCGGATACAGCACCACTGAGTTTGCCAATCATTTCAATTCTGCCCGCTTGGGCAAGCAATTGATAAAAACGGCTACTTAAATAATCCCCGGCGAGTACATTCAACTGACGTGAACGCATCTCCTGCTCTTTCCGCTCACCGGAAATGGTATCGATACGATCATGCGTATCCATGGCCAACTGAACGAGCGAAGTTGCAAGAGCATATAACTCTTGATGCACCTTTTCGTCTGTGCGGCCCACAAATACCTGCAACAGACGTGCTCGGCTATCCGGAAATGATGGGATTTCCGTATGTTGTCGAATCATGTCGTAATCCGTATATTTCTTTGCTAGTTGGGGTACGCGATATGAATTCATTCTCAGCCTCCGAGCCTTAACATTGTTAAACCATTTCTGCACTACAATCTTATATATTATAGCATATGTTGAACGGGCACGCACTGAATCCTGCTATTCTATTACCCCTGACTTGTCATTTCGAATTGCTTCTTCCAGAGTTCGGTCTCCATCAAATGAAACCAGTCCTTCAATTCATCTGAAAAGGCCGCACTTTTCCAGTTCCTTAATGTTTCAATCGCATACAGAGGCCACTCTCCACGCCGAATATCAGCAGCAAGTAACAGATGTCGTTTATGCATCCATTCATCTTCTGCCATCACGCGTAGCAGCACCTGATCCACGTTATCCAGACTCCGAAAGCCCAGATCCGCCACAGCTGCCATGTTCTCATAGATTTCAGTGTAACTTGTACCCGTTCCTTTAACTTTGAGGTCCAGTGTCAAAATGGACTGTTTCCATTCCACTCTTGCAATGGGAGTTGATAGTTGCATGGAGCTTAGCACATCAACCAGATTATCATTCGTTAGCTGAACTGGATGATGTGATGCAGAGGCAGGCTGTACGTTGTCCCCGCCCCATGTACGCATATGTAAGGTTTGTATCGCAACAAGCAGAAAGACCGCCGCAACCGTTGCCAGCATTGAAGCAGTAACAATCATCCGCGGTTTCATATACGCCTCCCTGCCTTTACCTGTTAGTGTAGTCTGTCCGGTAAAGGCTCATACCTCATTGTACAATGAAAAAAAGCAGGCTATGCCTGCAATCTTCATTTGAATGTATTCAATCTGTCCATTACTCCGATTCAATCTGTCCATGCTTGGTAATCAGCGTGGCTTTGCCCCGGATTTTAATAGCTGAAGTATGGGTGGTAAATTGGGCAAACATCACTTCACCTTTGTCCAATTTCTCGGTGTGGTGAAAACGTGTATCCTGACCTCGGGTTAATCCGATCACCTGGACACCATTTTCCTCTGCCTTAATTACAATATAATCATTGCCGGTTGGATGATCCATCACGCATGTCCCCTTCTTTAGTTCGATAGCGTTAATGATGATTAAGATTGTTTCATTTGTCAACCTGCGCCTTATACGAATGAACCGCAAGAATCATCGTTAAAGGGCAAAAGAAAAGGCCGTGAACAAGTCACGGTCTTTTTGTCGACATATGGAATATGTAGAAATCTTATTTAATTCCGTCTTTGAGCGCTTTACCTGGTTTGAATGCAGGAATTTTGCTCGCAGGAATTTCGATTTCTTCACCTGTTTGCGGGTTGCGTCCTTTACGTGCAGAGCGCTCGCGAACTTCGAAGTTCCCAAAACCAACCAATTGTACTTTATCTCCGCTTTGAAGAGCCTCAGAGATTGCTTCGAATACGGCATCAACCGCTTTCGTTACATCTTTCTTGGACAATTCAGTCGCTTCAGATACGTGTGTAATCAAGTCTGATTTGTTCATTTGTTTTTCACCTCCTGTATCAATGTCCTGAATGTTATACTGTGTTTCCGTTTTATAGCGAAATATACGTTCATACGCAAAAAATCTACGTACATCTTGAGCGCTGAACACAAATCTCCGCCTACGGTCAACAGTCATTTTCGGCAGAATGTCGTCTGAAACCACTGGCATTTCAGACGCCGAACAAATTTCATACTAATACAGACAGCCCACAATTTCAAGTCCGGTTGCGGTTTAAGACGTAAAATGTAACCGCCAGGGCAAGCACGAGAACCCCACCTTTTACAATATCATGTGTGAAATACTGTACGTTCATCATCGTTAAACCGTTCACAAGTACACCAATCAGAACCGAACCAATGAAGGTTCCGATGACATTTGGTTTACCCGCACCAAACACAGAGAAACCGACAAATACTGCAGCTACGGATTCCATTAACAACGGTGATCCCGCATCAATTTGCCCGGATCCTACTTTGGAAGCATAGATGATACCCCCGATTGCTGCAAACACTCCAGCGGCTACATAGGCGAGTGTACGCACCTTTTTCACCTTGATTCCAGACAACCGTGCAGCTTCCTCATTACCACCTGTAATGTACATCTGGCGCCCATATTTCGTATACGTCAAAAAGATATGCACACCTATTACCGCAATAAGTAGCATGATAACCGATATCGGCATACCAAGCCATTTACCCTGCCCTATTAGCAGGAATGTCGGGTCCATCTCTCCCGCAGCTTTGCTCCCATCAGGGAACTGCATGTGATTGTAAATGGTATAGCCCTGTGCATACGTTTTGTGAATACCTCCGATAATGTACATCGTGGCAAGGGTTGCGAGCAAATCTGGAATACGCAATTTTACAATGAGCAAAGCGTTAAGTAAACCAATAACAGCGCCGATAATCAATGGCACGATAATGACGATCGCAAGTGGTTGTTGATACCAAATCATTAACGAAGCAGTAACGACGGTAGTTAATGAGACAGTCGCCCCAACCGAGAGATCAAATCCATCAACAATGAGAGATAACGTAACACCGATCGCTACAAAAGTAACGATAGAGATCGAGCCCAAAATATCGGTCAAGTTACTGTACGTAAAGAAATAAGGCAATTTAATGCCGAAAAATGCGATAACACCTATTATGACTATAATCGCCCCGTAACGGAACGCAAAATCCAGTGATTTATCCTTCATGATTGCACCTCTTGTCCACCGCTTGCATAGTATAGCAGCTGTTCTTGGTTAGTCTCGCCTCGTTTGAACTCTTTTACGATAACACCCTCGCACATGACAGCGATTCGGTCACCAATTCCCATGCCTTCATCCAGTTCACAAGTGAAATAGATTACACCCTTGCCCGCCAAAGCCAGTTCATTAATGATGCGGAAAATGTCACTTTTTGCCCCAATATCTACGCCTTTGGTTGGCTCATCAAATATAAATACATCCGCATCCGCATTAAGCCATTTACCAATGGCTACCTTCTGCTGGTTACCACCGCTTAGATATTTCACTTCCTGTTTCACGGACGATGTTTTAATTCCAAGCTGTTTCACCAATGACTCTGCATTCAGAAGTTCCCGCTTGCGGCTTACGAAACCTAATGTACTAAGACGGCTTAGCAAAGGCAGACTTAAATTCCGTTCCACGTTCTCCCGAATCAGGATTCCTTGTTTACGTCGCTCCTCCGGTACAGAAACAATCCCCAGAGCCGCCGCATCCGCAGGCTGAGACAGGCGGAGATTTCGGTTGTTAAGCCGGATCTCGCCTCCCTCCAGCCGATCTGCACCAATCAGCAAACGAGAGCTTTCCGTTTTACCCGCGCCTACCAGACCCACCACAGCGAGGACTTCACCTCGGCTTACAGAAAGGTTAACACCTCTAACTTTCACTCCACGACGAAGCCCACGCGCCTCCAACAGCAGTTCCCCCACGGGCGCTTCTGTCTTCGGAAACTCTTCTTCGAATGGTTTGCCCAGCATCTGTGTAACCAAATCGTTGATCGTCAGTCCTTTTGCTTCACCGGTAAATACATGTTGTCCATCTCTCATGACCGTAACGCGATCACAGTGACCCGTCACTTCAGCAAGACGATGGGTAATGAAAATACAGGCTACGCCCCGATCCTTCAGGAGATGAACAATACGGAAAAATGCATCCGTTTCTTCCTGACTCAGCGGTGCAGTAGGCTCGTCAAAAATGATGACCTTGGCATCCTGAATCAAAATCCGTGCCAGCAAAATCATCTGTTTTTCTGCAAGTGTCAGATCGGCCACTTTTTGGTGAACGGATATGTCCGCCCCTAATTGCTTCAATGCCTCAACCGCGCGCTGTTGCAGCTTCCGTGGACTTTTCCACCAACCTCCAGCAGATGAAGCCAACTGATCCAACATAATGTTCTCCGCAGCCGTCAGCTGTGGCACCAGTGCCGCATCCACTTCCTGATAGACACAGTGAATCCCACTTGCCTTTGCGTCTCCCGGAGAACTTAAATGTAGCGCTTGTCCACTCAACTGAATCGTACCCTGATCCAATGGATAGGCACCGGACAGAATTTTCATTAACGTGCTTTTACCGGCACCATTGGCACCCAGCAGCGCATGAATCTCCCCACCTTTTACAGAGAAATCCACATCCTTCAGTGCAGGAATACCTGAAAACTGCTTGTGGATATGTTCCATTTGAAGCAGAATCGGTGCAGTGCTCATGATGTTAACCTCCAATCGTTCCCATACGGGAGTATCCCATTTCTCATCCAGACTTGCACATCTTCATTATGGTGGAAAAAGCGCGCCTTGCGGCGCGCTTCCCTTACGCTGCTTATTTAGCAGTAATTCCGTATTCACTCATCCAGTCCTTGATTCCTTGTGTGCTGCCACCCCAACCTTCAACGAACTCAGACAGCTCCGAAGTGGAGATTTGTTTATCTGGCAGAGCTTCACGTTGAACATAGACCGGGTTAAGAACAACTGCATCTTCCGTCTCGTCCCCGTTCAGTTTTTGATAAGCATAACGTACTTGGACGCGACCAATATCCGTTGGATCCACAGCCGCAGAAGCAACCCAAGGATTTTTCGGGTCCTGAATCATTTGCAGGTCCTCGTCACTCATATCAATACCATACACTTTGATCTCATCACGTCCAGCTTGTTGAATCGCGCGCGCTGCACCTTTGGCGAACTCATCCCATGCAGTCCATACAGCTGTAATCTCACCTTTTGGATACTGCTTGAGAATAGCTTCCATTTTGGCTTGAGTATCCAGCGCAGGATTCTGTGCAGAACCAAATGTAGCTATTTCCTTGATGTCCGGATTTGCTTTCATGAATTCACCGTATGCAATCTGACGGCGTTCCATAGGTGCAAAACCAGCTACCCATACTTTGACAATATTACCTTGTCCATTGATATCTTTTTTCATTTGCTCCAGCGTCAGTTCAGCCATCTTCTGGTCATCCTGCGACAGGACTGTGGCTCCTGGAACACTGATAGCTGCGTCAAACACGACCACTGGAATATTCTGTTCTACTGCCTTCTTCACGCCTGGCTCTAATAGGGAATCCCCATGATCCGTGAGAATGGCATCAAATTTCTGGTTAATAGCGCTATCAAGCAAGGATACCATTTTTGCTTTGTCATTATCGGCAACAAACGTTGTCAGTTCTCCACCGAATTTTTCGATTTCTTCTTTTACACCCTGTACATATTGCTGCGAGAAAGTACCTGTATTAAACTCCATAATAAGTGCGATCCGTTTGCCGCTTAGAGGGCCTGTAACTGCTTCCGTTTTTGGTGTATCATCTGATGCGCCCGAAGCCGGAGTGGCTGCCGGTTCTTTTTTGATTCCGCAAGCGGACAGCGCCAATGTAAATACTAATAACACACTCAACCATACCCATTTAGTCTCTTTTCTTTTCATCTCTGTATCCCCCTGTCCACTCTCTGTGATCTCGATCACAATAGTTGAATATTAATATAACGGCTAATCCCTAGTATGTAAATGGGTTTTAGCAATTTAAAGCTAAAACTCGCTAAGTTTTTTCGAAAGTACTATTCTTCCTATCCATTTCATCCAAAATAAAGAAACCACGTAAAAAAGACCGCGAGGGGATGCCCCCTTACGGTCTTTTGATGTCTTACAGAATGATAGCGATCAAGCCGCCCGAACCTTCGTTAATGATTCTTCCCAGCGTCTCTTGCAATTTGTATCTTGCATTATCCGGCATCATGGCAATCTTGCCCTGGATCCCTTCTCGCACGATGGAATGCAGCGAACGACCAAACATGTCTGAATCCCATACCTTGATCGGATCGTTCTCGAAGTCCTGCATCAGGTATCTCACCAGTTCCTCACTTTGTTTCTCCGTACCGATGATTGGAGCGAACTCTGATTCCACATCAACCCGGATCATATGAATGGACGGTGCCGTTGCTTTCAGACGTACGCCAAATTTGGTGCCCTGACGAATGAGCTCAGGTTCATCCAGAGCCATCTCGGCAAGAGATGGAGCAGCAATGCCGTATCCGGTCGTTTTGACCATCTCCAGCGCTTCTGCGAAGCGGTCGTATTCTCTCTTCGCATGCGAGAATTCCTGCATTAATTGCAGCAGATGATCCTTACCGCGAATCTCGATTCCAACCACTTCCACGAGAATTTGATCATACAGTTCATCCGGCGCGTACAGGTCAATCTCGGCTACACCCTGCCCCATATTCATGCCACTCAGGCCTGCGCGATCAATGAATTCATATTCCATGAACTGAGCGACAACCCGATCCACGTCACGAAGTCTGCGAATGTCCTTAACGGTATCCCGTACGGAATTTTCGTAGTTGCTACGCAGCCAGTGAGTCTCATTGAGTACCATAACCCAGCTCGGCAAGTTTACATTCACTTCATGCACAGGGAACTCATAGAGCACTTCACGAAGTACACCCGTCACATCATCTTCCGTCATCGTCGCTGCACTGAGTGTCATCACCGGAATGTCGTATTTGGCAGCAAGCTCACTGCGCAATTGCAGGGCTTCTTCACTGCGAGGACGAGTAGAGTTGATGACCAGGACAAACGGTTTACCCACTTCTTTTAATTCTGCAATGACCCGTTCTTCGGATTCCACATAGGAACTGCGGGCAATTTCGGCGATTGTGCCGTCTGTTGTTACCACAACACCCAGTGTGGAATGCTCCTGAATGACTTTGCGAGTACCAATCTCGGCAGCTTCCTGGAACGGAATTGGTTCCTCGAACCAAGGCGTGGAGATCATGCGTGGACCATTCTCATCCTCGTATCCCTTGGCTCCTTCCACCGCGTAACCTACACAATCCACAAGGCGCACATTGACATCGAGTCCTTCTGCCACCTTAATCTGGACTGCGTTATTTGGTACGAATTTTGGTTCGGTAGTCATGATGGTTTTACCTGCTGCACTCTGTGGAAGTTCATCCACTGCACGGGCACGATCAGCCTCGCTTGCGATGTTAGGCAATACGATCGTTTCCATGAATCGTTTAATAAATGTTGATTTTCCCGTCCGGACTGCGCCGACAACCCCGAGATAAATATCCCCTCCGGTCCGCTCAGCTATGTCCTTAAAAATGTCCACTTTCTCCAATGAAATCCCCTCCCTAAATTACTCCGAAGGAAAAATGCTAAAGAGCATCCGCTTCGTTTTTTCAATCAGAAGACTGAAATCCCTGCAACGGTAGAGCCGCCTTTGTGAGTGCCCGGAAGTCGTCCGCCGCCGAACGTTGCATTCTGATGAAACCGGCGAGAGCGGCGTTAACTCGTACATGCAATTGGACTAGTATCATCTTATGTATCCGTATGCGGCAATATGACGCGTATTTTTGTTTTTTTATCTTAAGGTGATGACATTAGGAGAATCCCCCGATCTCGGACTGCGCGTCTTTATTTCAATCTACTTTATGTGATCCGCGAAGCTTTTATGACGGTTATTGCTCATATTGACAAAAGAAAAAAGAGATATCCCTTATTTGGAATATCTCTTTTTGAACCATTAGAGCCATGGTGGTCATACAGCTAAATCATTTGAATTGCAACCATGCTTATTTTATGGGCTGGGCAACCGGCGCATTATTTTTCCAAGCGTAGAAAACCGATTTTACAGGTACGAAGTAGGAGTGTTCCACCAGCAAATCCCGAACATCTTCAGTCTCTGCTGGAGACACGTCAGACTTTTCCACTGCCTGCATAATATCAAAAGCATAATCTACATAGACCTTGCCTTCGTCATCCATCATAAACGGTAACGCCTGACCTGAATATACACTATTCAGCGTAATGGAAGGAGTACCTGCCTGAGCAGCCTGCTCCATATTCACAACATATAACCCCGGATACAGTTCTTCCCCGCTTGGCAGCTTATTGTTATGTACGGACTTATATTGATTAACCATTCGTTGCACATCGTTTACTTTCTGTACGGTCAGAAGATCCATCACTTTAATGGTCGGATTCACTTCTTCGTCCTGAATAAGGAAGTAAGCGCTCCCACCACTTTCAAAAGCAGTCCCCGGTATTTCATCCAGATACCCCAGTTGTTTCAACTTGGGCAGATCCACTCTGAACTTTTCATATTTTGGCGTTTCCATATCTGCATTAATGATTGGCAAAATCCCCTCATCTTGCTGAAATGCCTCGACCGCACTCTGGATGCGGCTCACGCTTTCCCGATAGGCTATCTTAGGGTCTGAATTGCTCTGGGATGGATACATACAACCACTTGCTGTAAAAGCAAACAACAGGAATAACAGCAGACCGCCCGTCTGATGTTTCAGACGCTGCCATCCGCTTCCTTCCACACATTTTGGCTTGTTCCTAATCATTCGTGTCCTCCTTGAATAACTCATTAGAGAATCAATGTTATAACACTCAGAACCAGTCGTCTTCCTGTTGTTGACGTTCCAGTTGTTTCCGAATGGCTGCCTTCAGCGGGTCCTCTGGAACATGAACCGATAGAGATCCACACACCTTGGCCTGACAGGACAGTCGTGTACCTGCTTCCAACAGTGAACCCAGCTTGCGCTTTTCTGCATCTGTTGGTGGATACAGTTCCGTCCGATGTTCTTCATCCACGTTCACTTTGCACATCAGGCAAGCCGCTTTGCCATCACATCGGGTCGTAATCTTGACTCCAGCACGTCGTGCTGCATGCAGAAGTGTTGCCCCTGGTTTGAGCGCTATCGATTTGTTCATAGGTAAAAAAGTAACTTTATAGTCCATCATTTTCCTCCCTCAACCTACTGGGGCCATGTAAAGCCAACAAGCTCTTCCACTTCGGCTCTGAAGCGGCTTGTCCAGACATTCTGTTGACTTAACAGCATCATTATAGGTTGATGTGCATCTGGCTGCTCGCGCATCTGTTTCGCAATGGGGACATAACGATCTTCACGACCTCGTAGCAGATTAAACAAAAGCTCATGCGCAAGCGGCATCAGTCGCAGGCTATATGAACCCACTTGTGCTACTGGTGCATGCGGAGCAAGTACATGTTCAATCTCAATACGGTACCAACTTTTGCGAGCCCATATTTCGAAACCACCAACCAGTTCCAGCGCACATTCACCCACCTGATAGTGGCTCAGCAGAGAAGCATACGGTCCTGTCTTATCCACTGTAGGCTCGTCAAGCATTCCCCCCGGAGCGCTACGGTGAAGTTCTTTAGCAGCAGCAACATCCGCATAGATATCAATATCTCTCGGAGCCTGTTGCAACTCCACCCCTTGAAGCAGCAACCCACAACTTCCTCCAAGTAACCATGTCTGTGGCTGTGTGTTCCAGGCTTTGGCCGTTTCCAGCAAAGCCGCGTGTAATTCCGGATAACGCTCTGTCCGACCCTCCGTATCATGCGGCCCCATAGGCTCACACTCCCCTCATCCGTGTTCATTGTGTCAGTTCTTATGATGTGCTTATGCGGATGTTATCTTTCAGGCATGGGAAATCAGGTCAGAGAAGCGATTCCACCGAAAAAGCCAATCAGCATAATCAAAAATGCAATCAGAGAAAGAATCCCCCGTACAATACCTTTTGTTTTGGCACGAGCAAACGTAATCAGGAATACAGATAGTCCCATAATGAGGATGGCCACCAATGACAGCCACATCTTGTCCATTGCGCTCATAATCCAGCAGTCTCCCCTTCAGTCCATTATTCATCACTGACACTGTGACAATTGCAACCATTATAACACGAAATTCAGCTCAACTTTCCAAAAAAAAGACAAAAAAGCAAGCCGGCAGAAGCCGACTCGTCTTTTTGTCTTACTGGATCACCTGCACAAGCAGGTGTGATCTATTATTTTTTCATCATCATTTTCATTAACGATTCCATACTGCTCGGATTCAATCCGCTTTTCTTGACCGCACTCACAATATCCTTAACCGTATCCTCAGATACCGGAACTTTCGCCATGGCGGATACTTGTTTGATCAATTGGCGCAACTGAACTTCATTCTGAATCGTCGTTGGTTTCACCGTGCTTGCCAATTTCTTAACGGCACCTTCCGTTATCGTTTTACCCGTTTTCTTGTTGATTGCATTCAGTGCATCTTTGGAAATGTTGTTACCCATTCGTCTCCCCTCCTCCGGCAATACTCATGTGTATAGTATGAGTCTGCTACAGAAAAGGTGAATAAGCTTCTTATTTCACAAGGTACGTTTAGGCTGATTACAATCAGGAATGCCATTGCTCCCAGGTTTCAAGTTTCATGACTTCCATTTCAGTCTTCGGGTCACGTCCCATCAAGGCTTCAACCGCATCACGCGGCTGTCTCTCCTGGAATAAAACGTGATATAACTGATCCGCAATTGGCATTTGCACTCCGTATTTTTGTGAGATGAAATAGGCAGCTTGCGTAGTTCGAATGCCTTCTACCACCATGCCCATGGACTTCAGAACATCATCCAGCTTCTGTCCCTGGCCCAACATGGAACCTGCTCTCCAGTTCCGACTGTGCTGACTTGTAGCCGTTACAACCAGATCCCCGATTCCGGCAAGTCCCGAAAACGTTAGCGGATTTGCTCCCATCTCAACACCAATACGTGTGATCTCTGCCAGACCACGTGTTAGCAAAGCGGCTTTGGCATTATCACCAAATTGAAGACCATCCGACATACCTGCACCAAGAGCAATGATATTTTTGAATGCACCCGCCAACTCAACACCGATCATATCCCGATTCGTGTAAACCCGGAAATAAGCATTCATAAACAAAGCTTGGGCAGACTCGGCAGATGCCTTATCCAGTGAAGCTACAACCACTGTCGTTGGACAACGCTTCACCACTTCTTCCGCATGGCTTGGGCCAGAAAGAACAACCACACGTCCTTCTTCACATTCAAGCTCTTCTGAAATGACTGTGGACATCCGTTTGAGGCTTTCTGTCTCAAAACCTTTGGTTGCATGAATAACTAACATCTCAGGCTTGTAATAAGCCTTAAGCTGGTTCGTAACTGCACGCATGGCTGATGAAGGCGCAACAATTAACACAGCTATAGCACCTTCCACCGCAGCTTCCATATCAGTTGTTGCTTGAATCCGTGGTGAAAGCTCCGCATCCGGAAGATAGCGAGTATTAGTGTGCTTGTTATTGATTTCGTTAGCCTGGTCTTCACCACGTGTCCACATCATCACATCCAACTGATTGGCGGCGAGTACACTGGCCAGAGCTGTTCCCCAGCTCCCAGCGACTAGAACAGCAACTTTTTTAGACAACTCGTTTACCCCCTCCAGGGTTTTTCGATCCCAATTTATTTTCCTGTCCTTTGGCGAGCTTCGCAATATTGGTACGATGTCTCCAGAACGCAAACAGACAAATAATCAGACTCCCCCAGAAGATATTCATTGAATATCCGGGTAATACCATGATAAAGATGGGTGTAAATGCTACAAAAATCAGAGACCCCAATGAAACATAGCGTGTCAATACAATAGACAGAATGGCGATCACCCCAGCACATAACGCAGGCAGGAAAGCAAGACTCACCAGAACACCAATGGCTGTGGCAACGCCTTTTCCTCCACGAAAATGGAAGTAAAGCGGCCAGTTATGTCCTGCAATGGCTGCTATACCACTGAGTGCAGGAATCCAGGCAGAACCGTCGCTCAGCCAGATTCCAATCCATACAGCTGCAACACCCTTAAGTACATCAAGTAACAGAACAGCAATTGCCGGTCCTTTACCCAAAATACGCAATGTATTGGTAGCTCCCGCGTTTCCACTTCCGTGCTGACGAATATCGATCCCCCGTATCGCTTTGGCAAGGAGGACACTAAAGCTGATCGAACCGAGCAGATAACTCAGTACAATCGCTGCGATTTGTAAAATCACACACTTCTCCCCTAACTTTCGTCGGACTTCTTCCGAGTAAATATGCGAATTGGTGTTCCTTCGAAGTCAAACGCTGCACGGATTTTATTCTCCAGGTAGCGCTCATATGAGAAGTGCATCAATTCCGGATCGTTCACAAAAACAACCATGGTCGGTGGCTTAACGGCAACCTGAGTCACATAGTTAATTCTCATTCTCCGTCCTTTATCCGTTGGCGGAGGGTTAATTGCAACCGCATCAGACACCACATCGTTAAGTAGATGTGTTTGTACACGTAACGAGTGTTGATCTGCTACCCTTTTCACAACCGGTAACAATTTTTGTAAGCGTTGTTTTGTGAGGGCTGACAAGAATACGACTGGAGCATAAGTCATAAACAGGAAGTGATCCCGAATTTTTCTCTCAAACTCTTTCATCGTTTTGTCATGCTTCTCTACCACGTCCCATTTGTTCACAACAAACAATGACGCTTTACCAGCTTCGAATGCATATCCTGCAATATGCTTGTCCTGTTCAATAATGCCTTCTTCACCATTAATGACAATCAGAACAACATCTGCACGCTCAATCGCACGCATCGCACGCATTACACTGTATTTCTCAGTTGTTTCATATACTTTACCACGCTTACGCATACCTGCTGTATCAATCAGCACGTAACGTTGGCCGTCTTTTTCAAAAGGTGTATCAATCGCATCCCGGGTCGTTCCAGCAACGTCACTTACAATGACACGCTCTTCACCCAGAATAGCGTTCACCAGTGAAGATTTACCCACATTAGGACGTCCGATCAGAGCTACACGAATGACATCTTCATCGTAAGTCTCTTCCTCAAGTTCTGGCAACTTCTCCACTATTGCATCAAGCAAATCACCTACACCTGTACCGTGACTTCCGGATACGCCAATAGGATCACCGAAACCAAATCCATAAAACTCATAAATGAGCTCACTTCGTCCGATATTATCCACTTTGTTAACGGCTACAACAATAGGCTTGCCTGAGCGGTAGAGCATCTCTGCTACCTCTTCATCCGATTGCGTAATACCTGCTTTTGCATCACACATGAATACAATAACATCCGCTTCTTCAATAGCGAGCTCTGCTTGCATCCGAATCGATTTTAAGATTACATCTTCACCATCAATTTCGATACCACCTGTATCAATGATACTAAATGGTTTACCGTTCCATTCACCGATTCCATATATACGGTCACGGGTAATGCCCGGCTTGTCTTCCACAATGGCCAGTCTGTCGCCGATGATCCGATTAAAAATGGTGGATTTACCCACGTTCGGTCGTCCGACAATTGCCACAACGGGTCTTGCCATACATTCCACTCCTCCTGTCCATACTTACGATACTCATCATAGCAAAAAAGATATATCTTGGCTAACGTTTCATGCCAAATTACTCGCAATAAAAACAATCGGCGAACCCGCCTTGGGCTCGCCGATCTTGCTTTTGTTATTCAGCAAAATATGCAGTATATAACTTAGAACCATGCATTGTTAACTTATTTGAATTTGCTGAGTTTGTCTCCAAACAGTTCGCCAAGCGTAGTGCTCATACCTTGATTGTTCAAGGAAACGTTTGGATTGTTGATTTCTTCACGCGGAGCGTTGTTTCTTGAAGGTCTTTCTGATTTTTGTGGTTGAGCTGGAGCTTCTTCTGTTTCTTTGATGCTCAAGCTTACACGTTGCTCAGAAGGGTTCATGTCCAAGATTTTAACTTGAACTTCTTGTCCTTCTTTCAGCACTTCATGAGGAGTGCCGATGTGCTTGTGGGAGATTTGCGAGATATGCACAAGTCCCTCAACACCAGGAGCGATTTCAACAAATGCACCGAAGTCTACCAGACGTTTTACAACACCTGTTACGATATCGCTGGAATTGAATTTTTCGCTTGCTGTTTCCCAAGGACCTGGTTGAACAGCTTTCATGCTCAGGCTGATTTTGCCTTTTTCAGGGTCAACTTTCAGCACTTTCACACTAACTTTATCACCTTCAGACAGTACGTCGGATGGTTTTTCAACGTGTGTCCAAGCCAGCTCGGATACGTGAACCAAACCATCAACTCCGCCCACATCAACAAATGCACCGAATTGAGTCAAACGTTGTACTGTACCTTCGATCACTTGACCTTCTTGCAAACCAGCCATTACTGTAGCTTTGTTTGCTTCGAATTCTTGCTCCAGTACGTCTTTTTGGGAAAGGATCACTTTGTTGTTCTCACGGTCGATCTCTTTCACTTTAACACGCAGTGTGCGTCCTTTGTAGTCGCTGAAGTCTTCAACGAAATGGCGTTCAACCATGGAAGCCGGGATAAATCCACGTACGCCCACGTCAGCTACCAGACCGCCTTTAACAACATCACCTACAACAACTTCGAATACGTCTTGGTCTTCAAAATGCTTTTGCAATTGATCCCACGCGTTTTCGCTGTCGATTGCACGTTTGGACAGAACGAGTTTTTCTTTCTCGTCGTCGATGCTAAGAACTTTAGCTTCAACTTCTTGTCCAACTTCTACTGCGTCAGACGCGCTGTCAACATGTAATGAAGACAGTTCACGAATTGGAATGACACCGTCATATTTATATCCAATGCTCACATAGGCTTGGTTATCTTCCAATTTGACGATGGTTCCTTTTACGGTATCTCCTTTTTTCAAGGAAACGAATTGATCCAACTCATCTTGGGTTGCTTCTTGATTTTTCATTTCTTCCGACATGTCAAATACCCTCCTCAATTCAAAAACCCCATTATATTCAAACCTGCCTGTAGCAGAGTTCAAAACACTTTCATCACTGAGTGCTCAAACTTTAGTCTCCCTCAAAAATATGGAAACATGCACTCAGCTACCGACGAAGCCATTACTTGCTTGGCACGCCCGTTTGCACCATCTCGTTAATCTTGGACATAATCTTTTCAGTCGCCTTCTCCAGAGCTTCTCCAGATGGGTCTTCCTTGAACTCGTCCAAACTTACTGGTGCTCCATATACAACTTTCATCTTACGAAAAACTTTGTAGTTACCGATAATAGCAGTAGGAATAACTGTAGCGCCACTGCGGAGAGCAAAACTCGCTGCCCCTTTTTTGCCGATACCTCCATCATTGTGACGGCTTCCCGAGGGGAAGATTCCAAGCACTTGACCATCACGCAAAATATTGAGTGAGGTTTTGATGGATTCCTTGCTGACACCTCCACGTTTAACGGGGAAAGCGCCCACGGCTTTAATAATTCGGCCGAGTACCGGAATTTCAAACAATTCGCTTTTGGCCATGAAACGTACCTGACGGCGAAGTTTGATACCAACGGTTGGAGGATCGAAGTTACTAATATGATTGGAACATAAAAGTACGCCGCCTTCTTTCGGAATATTCTCCCGTCCAACGGCCTCCAAGCGGAAAAGAATGGTATAAATGATCCGCAGTAATGTGCTGCAAAATGTGTAAATCATAGACCGATCTCTCCTCTGACCATTGTGCAATAAGATACGATTTTGTCAACCACTTCATGAATGTTCATCTCCGTTGTATCAAGGACAATAGCATCCTCAGCACAACGCAATGGGGAAATTTCCCGATTCTCATCCAATCTGTCACGGGTGGCAATGTCTCGCTCCAGCTGTTGCAACGTCAGTCCTTCAGAGGGGTCCAGTTCTTTGAAGCGGCGAAGCGCACGCTCTTCCACACTGGCAGTCATGAAGATTTTCACTTCCGCATCGGGCAGTACTGTCGTTCCGATATCGCGTCCATCCATGACGACGCCCTTGCGCAAAGCCATTTGCCGCTGAGTATCCACTAATTGCGTACGCAGCCCCTCGATTTGCGCATATCGGGACACGATTCCCGTCACTTCACGGGAGCGGATTTCCGAGGTTACTTCTTCCCCATTACAGAACACTTTCTGTCCGTCGGGATCCGGTTGTAAATCAATGACCAGCTTTTGGGCTTCCTGAAGTACCTGTGTCACATCTTCCGGTGTAATACCTTTCCGAAGCATATGCAAGGTTACCGCACGGTACATTGCGCCTGTGTCGACGTATACATACGCGAGCGCCTCTGCAACCAATCGGGCCACCGTGCTTTTCCCGGCACCGGCAGGTCCGTCAATTGCAACGTTCATTTTCCCGTTCTCTGATGTGTTCTGGCTTGCCAACGGGGCATTCCTCCTCAAACGATAAACCTCAATAAAAAAACAGGCATTGCCTGCATCGTGAAAATTATACCACACTCTACACATGGATGCAAAAACAGACAAATCAACGACGTTTGTAATCATTCATCGTTTGCACTTCAATTGGCGTTCCTTCCAGGCGGTCAATGGTGGTCAAATTCTTTTTGAAGCCTGGTACCAACAGCAGCAATTGATATACCACAAGCAGGATTAGAAGGACTGTAATCAGAATCGTAACCTTTCGTTCCATTCGCCTGGAGAAAACATAATAAAGTCGTTCATATCTGCGGGTTGCATGACGACGATTCAAGGCAATACCTCCGTTTTTTTCATTACGGTACCCGCAGTTCCCTCTCTTTATGCCACAACATTCCTATTTCGTGCGATAGTCAAGTTGCCGCTCAAAACAAAACTTGATAATTTTCTGGCGCTCCGAATCTGAAATCTGCATAAATTTGAGCATGCATAGCTGTCTGCCGGTTTCCAGGGTTTTGATCCGCACAACTTCAGCTTCAAAATTCACATGTTCAATGGTTGAATTCCGGTAGGGAACCAGCAACCAGCATTTCAATTTTTGACCTTCAGCTATTGAGAAACCTGTTTCGCCGTAGATGGACAATCCACCACCGCCAATATCTTCAGTCAATCCGACAGCACGGGTCAGATCTTCACTCTGGATGGCCAATTCGAGGTTTGCATGAACACGAAGAAAGCTACGCCGTTGTATTTTGGATATATCGCTCGGAAGCGGTTTGCGGATACGGACAAGACGGACCACATCTTCCTCAAATCCCGTGATATAGGTATTAAAATAATGCCGGATCCCATCCTCCGTAATATATGAAATGGACAATTCATCTCCGAAAAAGAGCCTTTTCAGACGGCTGCTTCCTTGTTGCATTGGGACCTCAATCAGAAAACTGCTGTCATCCATATCTGCAATGCGTGATTTGTACTCTTTGTGTTCCTCTTTTTCATCTGCAGAAGCAATCTGGATGTATAAAATTTCATTTATTTTCGGAAACAAGCTGTTCACCGCCACTTTATGTATTTATCTTCGTATGTACAAGGACTATTATACCATGACCTTTCTCACATTGAACAAGAAAAAAACAGACCACATCGTGGTCTGCCGCAGTTATTCGCTCAACTTCAAATTCAAATTATCCATCTTTTTATGAGGTTGCATTGACCGGTTTGATCTCTTCAACCGCTTCTTCTATTCCTGTATTCGCATTAATGTATATCCGGTAACGAGAACCGTTAATTTTCCCTCCGAATTCATAACACAATACTTCTTTGCTGTAATCATTCTCAATCAGGGATTTGCGAACATAATTTTCTTCGAACTCCGAATTAAGCTTTTTCCGCGCCTGTTGCTCCGTAAGAGTTGCTTTCGGAATTTTGCGCATGTCATTATGTTCGTAAACAAAGTCACTCGCCTGGAATCCGGTTACTTCGCCTGTATCCAAACCTACACGAACTGACATTTTCTCGGGATAAATCAAGGTGTCCCCTTGCTTACGCACATAAGTAAGGTTACCCAGATTACCATATTCATCGTAGTTTACAGCCTTCATATCCTTATAGCCTTTGTTCATTAGAAATTGATCTGCTTTAGCCATGGCATTCTGACGAGACACTTTTTTGGTTCCGATTGGACGCGTATCACTGTAAGAGATCAGCATTCCGCCATTACGGGTGAAATCCATCATCAGTTTGCCATTGTTGGCATGATCAATCGTGGCAGTGTAGGACTCCCAGTCTGTTCCTTTGCCGTTCTCCTGCACTTGGATTTTGCTACGATCCGCATCAGAGAATTTTGCAGCCTTGCTCTGAATCTGTTCTTTGGTCACCGGCAAGCCGTCCAGTTTCTTGACTGATCGTTTGGCATAGATGTTGGATACGGAAGGACCCCAATCAAGCTCCGGGTATTCCTGTACCTTTTTGTTTACAGTACGAAAACCATCAACGATCGTGTTGTCCATGGTTTGCTCTTGTGTTGCCATGGCAGTCTCTGCATCCATCCAGCGCAATCGGTCCGTCAGGACTTTCTGCTGCACATCCTGCAGATTCTTGGTAATCTCGGATGAATTCTGATACAGCTTTTTCAGGTTGCCCATTTCCTTCTCACTTAGCGGTTCGTTCGTCAAGTCACGCATCGACGCCCGATAGGCAAAGTTGGAAATACGCGAGAGAAACTCCTCTGTCTCGTTAAATGGTAGCATGGTGAGTGGCAGTTGGTTGATCTCATTCTGCGCTTCACTGGTGAGTCGCCATACATTCATCAGACCTTTGCGATGCATCCCCTGTGATGTAGAGTGAACCGCCAAGGTGTTGCCAATCTCCGAATGCAATTTGTCCATATGAAAAGATAAATCGTGAAATGCACGCTGATATTGATTCTCTGCCTTGATCAGAATTGCATTCTTCTCCTGATTCTCCTGATAGCCCCACACGAGCGCACCGACCAGCAGAACCGCAAATATCGGAAACATAACTGAACTTAATCGTTTATACATCGGTAGAGTCTCCTTTCTTCTAAACCACTACCTCTATTGTGGATCGAAGAAAGATCTCTTATGCATGCGATTTCCAGTCCTTACACAAGCAGGCTGCTAAAGTAGCGTTTGGGTCCTCCTTTTAATTCAGCTGAATCCCAGTTGCCATGCCCTCTTCTTCAATTTCGAACTGGTCTCTGTTATCACATAGGCACTGCTTGAATCCCGTCTCAATCCGGCCCCGATCTTTCTTGCCTCGTAATGTAAATCGTTCACCGCATTGTTTGCATCTGATTTTAATTTTAATTCTCATCACAACGATCTCCGTTTCTGTCGGTCATTCCCCGGGAGTTTATATGTAAAAATAAAAACACACCGGAGTCATAGGCGCAATATGCGCTTTATGTCCACCAGTGTGTCCGTATTTTTATAATTTAACCTCTTCCTCCCGCTTCACAAAACGAAAAGGAGAACGGTTATTAGCTCGTGTGATTTTACCCATTGCCCCATACCACAGGCCCGCCATTAGCGGCGCTATAAACCACAACCAATGATTCACCATGGTGTTCATGATGACATCGTACAATGCATGCCAGAAAAAAGGTAACACCAGAGAAAGAACCAGATACCACCGCTTTTTCTTACCACCGATAAACTTGGCTTTACCCATATAATAACCCATGATTACCGCAAACATAGCGTGCCCTGAAACAGGGAGCAGTGCCCGAAGGAACATGGCTGAGACGGATGCATTCCCCGCAAAGGCATACAACACATTCTCAACAGTGGCAAATCCAAGTGAAACAGCGACTGCATATAATATCCCGTCATACGGCTCATCAAATTCGGTGTGATTATAGATGATATGATAAAGTACGAACCATTTAACGAATTCCTCCACACCACCTGAGATCATAATGGCCTCAAGATAAGGATTATCCCCGAGCCACATCATCATGCCACGCTGAATAATCATCACAGGCAGTACCATCAGAATCCCCATGAGGAAAACACGCAATACCATATGAAGTGGCTCATAATCATAACGGTCTTTCAGGTAAAAGTATGTTAACAAGGCGAGACCCGGAGCAACTGCTGCCGCTAAGACCGAAAACAAAAGCACCGAAATTCCCTCCTCTGACTAAAGACGCGATTACAACTAGAGATTAATCCTGGCGTTTGAAGTGGGTGCAGATAACATCAATCGCTTGTGCAGGAATAACAACCTTACCATACTCTTCCATGACTGCTGGAGTAACTGAGGAGCCTTCGCCAAATTCAGCAAGCAAGGCAATCAATGCCGCATGTTTGGTGGAATCTACCTCATCTGGCTCCAAATGCAAGAACCACTTGTCTTTATAGGAATAAAGTCTCCCAGCATCCGTAACATGCTGACGCAACATATGTGCAGCTTCAATGAGCACTTCAAAGTCCTTGAATGCATAAACAATGGAATCGCTTTGCTCGAGTGTAACTTCCATTTCATATACTTCTTCAGGAAGATCATCTTCATGACCTAAACCATATTGTTGCGGATCATATTTTCCACGTGTGACAATGACAACCATCCCTTGAGCGGGAAGTGCGAATACTTCGACAGCGAGTGGACCTGTGGCATCAAATCCAAGTTCGGAATAGGCCTGATCCATCATTTCAGTGAACAGTTCATGAACCTTAGGTATTTCCTGCCACATATCTTCTTTTTGTATTCCGCGCTCGCTCAGATCGTCAAAGGTCAGGAAAATCCGTATCTTATCGTGACTTAGTCGTTCTATTTTCATACAGGATCTCCCCTTTATAAGCAAGTCTTATAACAGATTATGAAGCACAAAACAATATGTGCTGAAAATAAATCTATGTAGTTATGTTATCATTTTATACCTCTAAATGCACGAAGTAAAATCGACAAAAAAAGAATCATTCCACAGCAAATCAAGACTGTGGATGATTCTAATTGGAGGTTTTGGTTTATAAACCCGGTACTGTTGTGTTTGTTTGGCTTAAAATTTGCTCAACTTCATGCTTCACATCGGGATTGGTGCGAATAAAATCTTTGAGCATGCTCATATTCGCTTCTTTTTCCTGCGGTGTGATCGCTCTTGCGGTCTTTGCTGCCGGATTTTTGTGGGATTCACCATGTTGATTTTGCTTGCTTGTGAACCCGTCCATACCCGGGAAAGTCATTTCCATCATCTTATGTTTTGCCTGATCCATCATATTTCTTGATGAACCCGATGACATCATGGGCAATTTGCCTTTGGACAGCCATGAACTGGCTGCAACACCAATGACAATGCCCCAAAAAAAGGATGAAGCCTTCATTACACCAACCTCCTTCAAGTGTTAAAATCATATTTAGTGTTTGCGGTAGTGAGCGATCTCATTCCGTATAATTACAGGAAAGCGAGTTGAAATCATGTTTAGACATACCGCCGCATTGATCATTGCTGCAAGTTTGCTGTTGTCAGCTTGTGGGACAGCGGAAGAAAAAACATCTGATAATTCCACACCAGCGGGCGAATCAACTACCACAGTTCAAGAAGAGCAAGGTAACTCTAACCCAACTGAAACAGGAGAACCCGGAACTGGTGTGCCCGAGTCTTCAACGGAAGATTCAACTGTGACAGAAGAAGAACCTGAATCTTCGGAGAAGGTTTCTACAGAAGAGAAAGTGGAAAAGACGTATCATATGAATGAAAATTATTATATTAAACCAAACGATGAAGCGAGCCCAAGCAAAGTGGTCTTGTTAACTTTTGATGATGGACCCAAAGAAGAAAAAATGATTACTTCACTGATCGACACTTTAGATAAACATAACGCTAAAGCGATATTTTTCGTCAATGGATATCGGGTGAAAAGCCATCCGGAATTACTCAAACTCATACATGATCGGGGTCAGATTGTAGGCAATCATGCCTGGGATCATGAGGATCTCAAAAAAATGTCCAACGCTGAGGCGGCAAAACAGGTTACAGATGTCCAAAAAATAGTGAAGGATACCATTGGTGAGGAACCGCAATTCTTCCGTCCACCTTTTGGTTCGGGAAATGATGCACTGAAGGCTGCTGTGAAGAAAAATGGCATGTTATATATGACTTGGTCTAATGGTTCTCTCGATTGGGATAAAAGCACCAAAGACAAACCGGAAAAAGTCATTCAAAATGTACTGGACCAGTTAAATCCCGGAAGCAATATTTTGATGCATGAGTTGCCATGGACGGTTGAAGCATTGGATGAGTTGCTGACCAAGCTCGAAAAGAAAGGTTATTCCTTTGTTGATCCGCGTGCAATTGAATTGGAAGCTCGTTAAATTGTAATTTTGCGCATTAAAATAAAACAGCCCTGATCCATTGGATCAAGGCTGTTTTATGTGAGTGCTTTTTCCGCGGGCACTCTTAACGTGATGATATGCATCTCCGCAGGACAACTTAGTCGGAGAGGAAGATGATTTGTACCGTATCCTCTGCTAACAAGCATTTTGCCTTCTTGGTGAATGTCCTCCGGACTTCGCTTCAGGGAGTACCACCCGTTCGATACGGGACGATACGCTTTGCTCAGGAACACAGGTCCGAAAAATGGCAAAACCAATTGTCCGCCATGTGTATGACCGCTTAAAATAAGATCTGCATTTTCTTCCAAGCGAAGAGCCTGCAAAGGATCATGAACGATAGCAATTTTGCATAAACGGTTACCAATCTGTTGTAGTAATACATCGCCCTGTTTGGAACGATAGTCTATGCCGATCAGGCTCAATCTGTCGTTGCCCCTTTGCAGATATTCCACATTATCCTGCAGGAGCTTAACGTCCGATTCTCGAAGGATTCGCGCAAGTTGAGCGGTACCAGCCCTCTTGTCATGGTTGCCATACACCGTAAATGAAGGAGCAATGTTCGATAAAATTTTCATGTTATGTCTAACTAAAGACCATGAGATTCCTTTTTCCGCAACATCCCCGCCGATGAGAACCCAGTCCACCTTGTTTTTAACGTTTGCCAGATCATTCTGCTTCAACTTGCGCTTGTGCGTGTCGGATACATACAAAATCATAGCCCCGTCAAAGGATGTTGGCAGATGAGGCACTTCAACCTCTTCTTCAATCATTTGATGAATATGGGCTTCACGCCACATATGAAAAAGTAGTAAAACTCCCATCAAAATGATTAAACCTGCGAGTAAAAGTATTACCACGGCAAGGGAAGGAACGTATTCAGAGCGGGTGCCCCTTCAACCCCCCACCAAACCAGACTAATCGTTAACATGACAAAAATAAAAATGAGTGAATTGACAAACCTCTTGCTCAATTTTAACCGACGTGAAGGATGTAATTCTGTCCGTGTAGGAAGCGAACCCGCTTCGGGGATCGATTCTTCCGTTGAATTTGGCGTTTTTTTGGAGCGTGATGGTGCCCTTTGAGGAAGTACTGGACTTTCCAGTTTTTCTGTATAGGGCTTGCGCTGTGATCTAGGTAAAGAAACGGAAGTAATTGGTGTGATTCCGCCAACCTCAGCAGCTGCTGCCGTTTCAGCAACGATGCTTACTTGAGAAGCCACCTGATGCTCGGATTTCTCTTTTTTATCCGATTGACGATGGCGCTGACTGCCATATGTCTTCATTCTACTTAATGGCTGATTCATGATCCCCTCCGAAAACGTATCGCTAATCCGGACACCAAATCAATAATAAAGTGACATAATATAGGCGCCCATAATGTGCCGGACTGCAAGTAAATCCAACCCAATCCATAACTTGAGACAAACACCCAGCCTGTTGGAATCCAGTGGCGCAAATAACGAATATGGATAACTGCAAATAAAATACTTGTCCAGTAAGGACCGATGGCATGTTGGATGGCTCCACGGAATAATAATTCCTCACACACAGCAACAATGGCTGCTATACATACAATGTGCCAGATCGGACGCCCACGGAACAACATCTCGTTAATTCCACCGTCATCCATGCTTTCCTGAGGTATAACATACGACAGTACCAAGTCCATAACAAGCATTATTCCTGCAAGACCCAGACCCCACCATATAAATTGGTAATTGTCAGGCCATGCGAGTACATCTAACAAGTTTCGTTTCTGCAATAAGATCCACACAACTCCGATAATCAGTGTCAGACCTTGTGTAAAGTATAGATTGATTAAAAGCAAACGCTCGGTAAGCTGCTGTGGCTCAGCCTTCTGAATCTTGAACTTGGGAAACTTGAATTTTTTCATCGGATGCGTCTGTCCTCTTGAGTTAAATTTGATGGATAACAATTACGTTGTCCAATCGGATAGTATACTAAATGATAGCCAAAAAACCAATTAGGTTCAAGGCCTGCCCCAAGTCCTGGTTATATGTCCGTGCCATTACTTCATTAAAGCAGTAAAATTCAGTTCACCAAACAGCTTACTTTCCATCTTCTTGTGATAGGTATATTAACTATTGTATTACTTATGGTGACTCTGTTTATGTGTGAATCTAAAGACATCTGCAAAACATTTTAAAACATTTAAGCCTATTGACATGCTCATGTCAGCCATGATACATTATGAAAAATTAGTCACGTTAAACACGATGATGGAAAAAAGACGTTGCTTCGTCTTACAGAGAGCCGATGGTAGGTGTGAATCGGTGGCAGGCAAATGGTCTTGAGCGCTCCTGAGTTATTGCATTGAAATTGGAGTAGGTGCAATCGGTTTAGACCCGTTATCCTCTTCGGTCTTCATTGACCGCTAAGACTGTCGTTGCGAAACGGCGGTGAATTAGGGTGGTACCACGACAACTCTCGTCCCTTATTGCGCAAGCAGTATGTGGATTGAGAGTTTTTTGATTTATTTTAAAGGATATCTGTGGGATCACTCTATTTGCTTCACCTTCCCCCTCTGCTGCGACACCGCGTTGTTGGGCGGAAGAATCAATCTGGTTTTAAGGAATACCTCTTCGCTGAGGTCAGACCTTGACGATATAGATACACATACCTAAGGAGGAAGAAACCATGTACAAAGTGTTAGTGTCGGACCCAATCAGTGATCTGGGGATCCAGCAACTGGTGGATGCAAATGATGTTGTTGTTGAGAAGAAAACCGGTCTTAGTGAAGATGAACTTGTTGCCATTATTGGTGAATATGATGCCCTCTTGGTTCGCAGCCAGACTCGTGTTACAGATCGTATTATGACGGCTGGTACCAACCTTAAGGTAATCGGACGTGCAGGTGTTGGTGTAGATAACATTGATCTGGAAGCTGCTACACAGCGCGGTATCATCGTTATTAATGCACCTGATGGCAATACCATCACAACCTGTGAGCACACGTTTGCCATGATGATGGCATTGGCACGACACATTCCTCAGGCATATGCCAAGACTATTCAGGGTACGTGGGATCGTAAAACCTTCCTGGGTGTGGAATTAAGAAATAAAACGCTCGGTGTACTGGGTATGGGACGGATCGGTAGTGAAGTTGCCAAGCGCGCCAAAGCATTTGGAATGGACATTCTTGCTTACGACCCGTTCCTCACGGAGGAGCGTGCCGAGAAGCTGCAAGTGAAGCTGGCTAGTGTAGATGATATCATTCGCAATGCGGACTTCATGACCGTTCACACACCATTAACACCGGAAACACGGCATATGATTTCACGTCCACAATTCGAAGTGATGAAAAAAGGCATGCGTATCATCAACTGTGCTCGTGGTGGTGTAGTTGACGAGATGGCACTTGTCGAAGCCATTGATCAAGGTATTGTTGCTGGTGCAGCATTTGACGTATTCGAAAGCGAGCCGCCAGCCGCTGATCACCCGTTCCTGAATCACCCAAGCATTATCGTTACGCCTCACCTTGGTGCGTCCACAGTAGAAGCGCAAGAGAACGTGGCTATCGATGTGTCGGAACAGGTGCTTCACATTTTGCGTAACGAACCGTTTAAAAACGCAGTTAACATGCCGGCTGTTGCACCAACCGTGATGAACAAATTGCAGCCGTATTTCAAACTGGGTGAAACGTTGGGTAGTTTTGCAGCACAGATTACACAAAATGCAGTGCAGGAGATTCGGATCGACTATGCTGGTGAACTTTCTGAAGTAGATACTTCTCCTCTCACACGTTACATTGTGAAAGGGATTCTCGCCAGACATTTGGGTGGGGAAGCCAACATCGTTAACTCCATGCATCTGGCCAAAATCCGTGATCTAAATGTGGTTGTAAGCCAAACCTCAACAACTAAAGGATTTACTAACCTGATTACCGTAACATTGGTTACAACTCAGGATGCTGAGGAACGTCGTGTAGCAGGTACATTGCTTGCAGGTTATGGAGAACGTATTGTTCGTCTGGACAAATTCCCGGTAGATATCGCACCGGAAAGTCATCAAATTTTGATCTCCCACAACGATAAACCAGGTATTATCGGACGTGTAGGAACTCTGCTTGGACAAAACGATGTCAACATCGCATCCATGCAGGTTGGACGTAAAATTATTGGTGGTGCAGCAATCATGATTCTGACCGTAGATAAAGCTGTTCCAAAAGATGTGCTTGTGCAGCTTGCTGCACTGCCTGAAATCAATACTGCTGTTGAAATTGTTCTGGAATAATCAAATATATTTCTAAATGTAAAAGGAAAGACGGGACCCTAGTGGTTCCCGTCTTTTTTGTCGTAAGGAATTGTATGACTGTACCCGCTGAAATATCGGTGATGAAGTTTGCAAACAAAATATTTGTGGAATTGGAAAAGGGGTGCCCATCACCCCCATATGAACTCCGCTTCTTTTGGTCAATGGAAATAGTCTAATACGAATCGAACTATTAACTTAACTGAATAATGTTTAGTGTAGACCCCGGAGGAGACAGAACGGCTGCGCCAACAAGCCCGAATAATTGTAACTGTATTGTTGAACCAGCGGTAACGGTAACCATAAAGTCAGACTGCAGCTGACTGAGAGAAAGTACTGGAGATACTACACTCGCTGGAATTGCTGCACCGTTAAGTAAAACCCTAGATTGGATAGCAAGTGCAGCTGTCAGATTTATTTTGTATGAGATATAGTAGCGACCTGCGTTGGTCAGTGTGAAGGTGTCATTTGTCCCATTGACGGTTATACCTGTGCCAATATTTTGGTTATTCGGTAATGGAACGAGTGTACCACCCAATATTACAACAATCGTACCATTAGTGTTCTCAGCAAAAGCCGAGTTAGATGTTACAGATGTTCCGGTTGCACCTGTTGCTCCGGTAACTCCTGTACTTCCGGTTACGCCCACTCCCGTTGCTCCCGTTATACCTGTGGCTCCTGTTCCCCCAGTCGCGCCTGTTGCTCCGGTACTTCCCGTTATGCCGACTCCTGTTGCTCCCGTTATACCTGTGACTCCGGTTTCCCCCGTCGCACCAGTAACTCCTGTACTTCCCGTTACGCCGACTCCCGTTGCTCCTGTTATACCTGTGGTTCCTGTTCCCCCAGTCGCACCAGTTGCCCCGGTACTTCCCGTTACGCCGACTCCCGTTGCTCCTGTTATACCTGTCGCTCCGGTTTCACCAGTGACACCAGTTACTCCAGTACTTCCCGTTACGCCGACTCCCGTTGCTCCTGTTATACCTGTGGCTCCTGTTTCCCCCGTCGCACCAGTTGCCCCGGTGCTCCCCGTTACGCCGATTCCCGTGGCTCCCGTTATACCTGTCGCTCCGGTTTCCCCCGTAACACCAGTTGCCCCGGTACTTCCCGTTACGCCGGCTCCAGTTGCTCCTGTTATACCTGTGGCTCCGGTTTCCCCCGTCGCACCAGTTGCCCCGGTGCTCCCCGTTACGCTGATTCCCGTGGCTCCCGTTATACCTGTAGCTCCGGTTTCCCCCGTAACACCAGTTGCTCCGGTACTTCCCGTTACGCCGACTCCCGTTGCACCGGTTATACCTGTGACTCCGGTCTCCCCCGTGACACCAGTTGCTCCGGTACTTCCGGTTATGCCGACTCCCGTTGCTCCTGTCACACCTGTTACGCTTACTCCCGTTGCGCCAGTCAATCCCGTTACGCCTGTTGATCCTGTTTCCCCTGTAGCACCAGTACTACCTGTTACACTTACTCCTGTGGCTCCTGTAATTCCCGTCGCCCCAGTCAACCCTACAAGACCAGTCGCTCCTGTTTCACCAGTTGCCCCAGTTACTCCTGTTACGCTTAATCCCGTGGCTCCTGTAATTCCCGTCGCCCCAGTCAACCCTGCAACACCAGTCGCTCCTGTTTCACCAGTTGCCCCAGTTCCTCCAGTTACTCCTGTTATGCTTAATCCCGTGGCTCCTGTAATTCCCGTCGCCCCAGTCAACCCTGCAACACCGGTCGCTCCTGTTTCACCAGTTGCCCCAGTTCCTCCAGTTTCTCCTGTTACGCTTAATCCCGTGGCTCCTGTAATTCCCGTCGCCCCAGTCAACCCTGTGAGACCAGTCGCTCCTGTTTCACCAGTTGCCCCGGTTCCTCCAGTTATTCCTGTAGATCCCGTTACGCTTAGTCCCGTGGCTCCTGTGATCCCCGTCGCCCCAGTCAACCCTACAAGACCAGTCGCTCCTGTTTCACCAGTACTTCCCGTTACTCCAACTCCAGTTGCACCCGTCACACCTGTCGCTCCTGCTCCAGCGATCAACGTGTAGTCTGGCGAAGTCCCCGGCGTTCCCGTTGGCGATGCCACATTTGCAATATACGTACTGCCGTTGAACGTTACAACCTGACCCGCTGGATACGTCGGGGCTACGGCTGGATCGAATGGCACGATACCACTTAAACCTACGCCTGTTGCTCCCGTTACCCCTGATGCTCCTGTGACTCCGGTACTTCCCGTTCCGCCAATGCCGGTTGCTCCTGTAACTCCCGTTGCTCCCGCGCCCGCAAGCAATGTGTAATCTGGTGAAGTCCCCGGCGTTCCGGTTGGTGATGCCACATTCGCAATATACGTACTGCCGTTGAACGTTACAACCTGACCCGCTGGATACGTTGGGGCTACGGCTGGATCGAATGGTACAATACCACTTAAACCTACACCAGTCGCTCCTGTTACGCCCGATGCTCCTGTAGCTCCGGTACTTCCCGTTCCACCAATGCCGGTTGCTCCTGTCACTCCCGTTGCTCCTGCGCCAGCAATCAACGTGTAATCTGGTGAAGTCCCCGGCGTTCCGGTTGGTGATGCCACATTTGCAATATACGTACTGCCGTTAAACGTTACGACTTGACCCGCTGGATACGTCGGGGCTACGGCTGGATCGAATGGCACGATACCACTTAAACCTACACCTGTCGCTCCCGTTACTCCTGATGCCCCTGTGACTCCGGTACTTCCAGTTACTCCAACGCCAGTTGCACCGGTCACACCAGTCGCTCCTGTTACGCCCGATGCTCCTGTAGCTCCGGTACTTCCCGTTCCACCAATGCCGGTTGCTCCTGTAACTCCCGTTGCTCCTGCGCCCGCAAGCAATGTGTAATCCGGTGAAGTCCCCGGCGTTCCGGTTGGTGACGCGACATTAGTTATATACGTACTGCCGTTAAACGTTACAACCTGACCCACTGGATACGTTGGGGCTACCGCTGGATCGAATGGCACGATACCACTTAAACCTACGCCTGTCGCTCCCGTTACACCTGATGCCCCTGTGACTCCGGTACTTCCTGTTACTCCAACTCCAGTTGCACCGGTCACACCAGTCGCTCCTGTTACGCCCGATGCTCCTGTAGCTCCGGTACTTCCCGTTCCACCAATGCCGGTTGCTCCTGTAACTCCCGTTGCTCCTGCGCCCGCAAGCAATGTGTAATCCGGTGAAGTCCCCGGCGTTCCGGTCGGTGATGCCACATTTGCAATATACGTACTGCCGTTAAACGTTACGACTTGACCGGCTGGATACGTCGGGGCTACCGCTGGATCGAATGGCACGATACCACTTAAACCTACGCCTGTTGCTCCCGTTACACCTGATGCACCTGTGGCTCCTGTAGGTCCTGCACCTGAAAGCAATGTATAGTCTGGCGAAGTACCTGGCGTACCCATAGGAGAAGCCACAGTCGTTATATACGTGCTGCCATTAAAGGTAACGACCTGGCCGGCTGGGTATGTTGGAGCTACTGCAGGGTCAAACGGAACCGCACCATTGAGACCGATGCCCGTAGCTCCGGTCACACCTGTAACTCCTGATCCTGCTAACAGCGTATAATCTGGAGAACTTCCTGGCGTACCCGTTGGCGAAGCGACATTTGTAATATAAGTACTGCCACCAAACGTGACGATCTGTCCAGCTGGATATGTTGGTGCTAATGCGGGATCGAATGGCACGATGCCACTTAATCCTGCACCTGTGGCTCCAGTTGCACCAGTCGCCCCCGCAGCAGCGATTAATGTGTAATCCGATGAAGATCCTGGTGTTCCTAGAGGACCAGCTACACTCGTAATGTAAGTACTACCGTTATACGTAATGACTTGACCTGCTGGATAACCCGGGGCGAGCGCTGGATTAAATGCCACGGCTCCTGTCAAACCAGCTCCGGTTGCTCCCGTTACTCCAGTCGTTCCTCCCGACAGCAAAAGAGTGTAGTCTGGAGAACTTCCGGGTGTACCCAAAGGACCATTTACATTGGCAACATAAAGACTACCCTCGTAGCTTACTACTTGGCCCTGAGCATAAGTTGGTCCCAGTGCAGGATCAAATGCAGTAATATTGTTCAAACCCACACCTGGTGCTCCTGCCGGACCCTGTGCTCCCTGTGGACCAACTGGGCCAACCGGTCCTACTGGTCCAAGTCCTCCCGGTGTGCCAGTAGCCCCTTTCACCCCAGGGACTCCTGGGACACCTGGTACCCCCGGGACTCCTGGCACTCCCTGTGGGCCGGCTGGTCCGGTAATCCCTCCAGTTCCAAGAGTTGTCGTCGCACGGCTTAGCGATATGGAGATCGATCGAATTAATCCCACAAGTTTATCTTTTTCTGCAGGAGGTACTTCCAGAAGCAGCGTCACACTTAACAAGTCATCCAGTAAGTTTTGCAAGTTACCTGCGAGATTAATAAGAGGAACAGGGACAACCTCTGAACCTGCAATCGTTAATTCCAATACGGCTTGTAATTCAGCCTTTACTCCGGCACGAAATCCGGATTGATTTACAAAAGTAAGTAACTGGCGTAATCCATTCTGTAATGACAGTATATTGGCTGAAGTCGGCTGACTAATTGCAGCAGGAATAGCCACAGCCAAAGAACGCAGTATGGATTCAAACTGCTCCAGTTCGCTTGTGGTTATTGGAATAAACGGAGAGCCTGCTCTAAAAGATCTGCCTTCCAGGAAAGCTTTAATATTGACCCTTTTTCGATCATCGGACATGCTTAACTCAATCCTCCTCTATCTTGCTTGCTTTTCAAGCTTATGTCACATAGGAAGGAAAATTATCTTGGACACTCTTTTTAGTCAAAAAAAGACCATTCTTGTTCCACGTTGAACAAGATTAAACGGTAGTCTTCAACAAAAAAACACCCTCCATAAGAGGGTGTTTCCGCACTTTTTGTATGAAATTCAGGCTATTTCGATGAATCCAAAGGAAATTGCAAAATAAACTCTGTTCCTTCGCCAAGCACACTATTGACGGTAATCATGCCTTGATGCGCATCAACAATATTTTTCACAATCGCTAAACCAAGCCCCGTACCTACACTTTCTCCCCGAACACGAGCCTTGTCTGCTTTGTAGAATCGTTCGAAAATAAATGGCAAGTCGGATGAAGGGATACCTACTCCCTGATCCTTCACAGAAACTCTGACAAATGGAGCACGAAGATAAGTGACCCGCTCGGCTGAGATCATTACATTTTTGCCAGTAGGTGTATGTCTAAACGCATTATCCAGCAAATTCGTAAATACTTGCTCAAGTCGATCCTCATCTGCCTGTTGAAGTTCAATGGTTGGTTGTTCGAACTTAAATTGCAGTTGAATTCCCTGTTCTTTTGAACGCACAGAGAACTTCCGATATACACGTTCAAGTAGTTCTCCGAGGTCAACTTCCTTCATCACCATGTCCGTGTGTCCAGCTTCCATCCGCGCAAGATCAAGCAAGTCTTTAACCAATCTGCCCATCCGTAGAGACTCATCATGAATGACTTGGATCAGTTCTTCGCTCTCTTCCGGTGAGGTTGCCATACCGTCCAAAAGGGCTTCACTGTAGCCTTGCATCATGGATAGCGGAGTTCGTATCTCATGAGATACGTTAGCCACGAAATCACGCCGCATTTTCTCCAGACGCACTTCTTCTGTTACATCTCTTAAAACAGCCACAGCCCCTCTGACAACACTGTCAGCGTACAACGGTGCCATCTGAACAGACCAGACACCTTGCTGTACGTGAACATTGGAGTTCTGGTCCCCGCCTTGCTCCATCACCATTCTGAACAAAGGAAGAAGGGGCTCAGGTACATCCCGCGAAGTCTTGTCAGACTGCTCGGATTCTTGTCCTTCGTCCATTTTCGCCCAATCGAGATCATACCATGTCTGCATGATCTTCTCTCCAGGCGGATTCGTCAGAATAACTTTGCCTTCACCATCGAATGTAACAACAGCATCAGTCATGCTGCGAAGCACACTCGCCAAATGTTCCTTCTCATGGTTAAGGTTTCGAATATTATCTTCCAGTTGGGCAGCCATATGATTAAATGTGTTGGCAAGTTCACCAATCTCATCACTCGTTACCAGGGAGAGACGTGTTCCGTAGTTCCCTTTGCGAATCGCATTGGCTGCCTGAATCAATTGCTGCATAGGCTGCGTTATTTTGGTGAATAGAAACAATGCAAAAAACGTGGTTAAACTGAATCCGATAATACAGATATAGGTGAACAACCGCTTAATATCTCTGGATTCGGATTCTGCAAAGTTCGTATCAATGTAGGGCAGCAAAAAGAGACCCAGCGCTATAAGTACACAACCCACAAGGCAGATAATAGTGATCCATAACTTCCCGACCAGTGATCTCCAGAAACTAAAACTACTTCGGTACTTCCAGTTTATAGCCCACACCCCACACCGTCGTAATCATGGCCGCCGATTCAGGCGATACCTTGTTAAGTTTCTCGCGAAGACGCTTCACGTGCGTATCCACGGTACGAAGATCGCCAAAGAATTCGTAATTCCATACATCTTTGAGCAATTCTTCTCTGGAGAAAACTTTGTCGGGAGATGTTGCCAGGTAGTGCAGCAATTCATATTCTTTTGGTGTAAGACTAATCTCTTCGCCACCAGCGGTTACCCGGTGGGCGTCATGCTCAATAACTAGATGCGGGAACACGATGTTGTTACTCGAATTGCTCTCCTTGGAGAGATAAGCTGTCGCGGAAGCTCGACGCAAAATCGCTTTGACGCGATAAATCACTTCACGCGGGCTGAATGGTTTTACAACATAATCATCAGCGCCAACTTCGAAGCCCTGAACCCGGTTAATCTCTTCACCTTTTGCAGTGAGCATCAAAACCGGCGTTGATTTCACCTGACGAAGACGAGTACACACTTCAACTCCATCCATACCCGGCAACATCACATCAAGCAAAATCAGCCCGTAGTCCCCTGCTGTTGCTTTACGCAGTGCAGTTTCCCCATCCTCAGCTTCATCGATTTCATAACCTTCTTTTTCAAGATACATTTTCAAAAGCCTGCGGATTCTCTCTTCGTCATCCACGACCAGTATACGATTCTCATGTTCAGCCATGCCTCTCCAGCCCCTTTGCAATAACTCCTCATCACTTCTATTATGTTCGATCTGGCGAACAATATTTGAATACCCTTCAATAAAAAGGTACATTTGTGTTTCCCGCTTCTAAACTCAACCTTTGCAATACGAGTCTGTCCTAGTCAGCTCCAGCATAAGAATGTAATCCGGCAATGATCAGATTCACTCCAACCAGCGTAAACATAACCACCAGGAAGCCAAGAACTGCAAGCCATGCAGACTTCTGACCTTGCCAACCTCTGGATAAACGCAAATGCAGATACACACTATAATATAGCCATGTAATCAATGCCCACACCTCTTTGGGGTCCCAACCCCAAAAGCGACTCCAGGCAATCTGAGCCCAGATCATGGCAAAAATTAATGCTCCCAGCGTAAATATCGGAAAACCAATGGCAATCGCGCGATAACTTATCTCATCCAGATCATCAGCATCGATTCCATCCATCATTGGCTGTAACGCTTGTCCAAGTGGTCTGCGCACAAGAAGTCGTACAATTCCATACAGGATCAGACCTACAATAAGTGACCAAACCACCGTATTCAGCTTGCGCCCGGCATTTACCCCGTTCATCCAGGAAGGCGTCTCAAGTAAAGGTTTTTTCATGCCAAGAAACGGTGTCATGCTCTCCACTTCGCTATTATATGGTGCAAAAATCGGAGGCATGCGATAAATCACTTTCTCTATTGTACTATTTTCCTGTACCTCTGTGTCAATGCTGACCGTTTTCTGTACAAAAACCGCCTCGTAACCAGCTGTACGAAAGGCAAATACCGTTCCTATGAATCCGATGACTACAACGATCGTAACTAGGGTGAATTCAACCCATCCTCGTTGACGTCTTGAAGACTTGTCTTTACCACTGAAATCAACAGTACGGAGCAAATACATGAACCCTGCGGCAAAACCCACGGCGAAGAATGCTTCACCAAGCGCGGCCAACGTCACGTGAATTTTCAGCCAGATGGACTGAAGCGCCGGGATTAATGGCTGTACCTCCTGAGGAAATACAGCGGCATACGCCATAATAATAATGGTAAGTGGTAACGCAAACAAACCCAGTAATGACTTGCGGTATATGGCATATACAACAATAAATGCAACCATAATCATCATGGACAGAAAAGACATGAACTCATACATGTTACTAACCGGGATATGACCTGCCCCAGCCCATCGGGTTACAAAAAATACGATATGAGCCGCCAAGGCGACAGTCGAAGCGATGAAAGCTCTTTTACCCCAGCGATTCATATGGTCCAGAGGATCACGATTACTCCATTTTTTGCCCATGACCGCGACAGCATATAACAAGAATGCAGCACAATAGAGAAAGAAAGATACGATAAATGCGTCGCTGCTGAAATCCAATAATCTCATGCCTGATTCCCCCCGTTATCCAACGACTTCTCTTCCACTTCCAAATTCATCTGTTTCAAGACGGCCGCAACTTCACGCCTGAAGCCAAACCAGTTTTTGTTGGTATGTCCACCCAAGGTGAGCTGTTTATCATCAAAACGAATCCAGATGCGGCGATGATGCCAATAAAAACCCATGACCAGACCCAACATAACAATACCGGCTCCTACCCACACAAAAGGCATTGCCTTATCCACTCTTATATTGAGATAACTTACGGACTGAATAATATCGACCTTGTCCATGCTGTCTACTTCCAGCTGTAAAGGAATCTCAGCTCCAATCAACTGTTGGTTAATCGCATCTTGTTGAAACCGTTGTTTATCAATCTGCTTCGCAAAGTACAGATATTGTATCCCCTCTTCGGGCAGATCCGGTCCCTTGATGAGAAAGAGAAAAGCAGGTGCATTAGGTGAAGGCGATTTTGATTTGGGCTGACCATTCTCATCCAATCCAAAGTCCATAAACTTTTCTTTTACCGTGAGCTTATAAGGACCAGCTTCAAATGTTCTTTGGGTATCTACCATATCGATCTTAATTGGCCCATATACTTCACCCGTCTTTGTATTGACCAGATCAGGCGTTACGGACCGAATGGTGGGTGTTAGATCATAATCAAACTGATATGCTTTCAGACCGTTATAATTCAATGGATGATTCACGCGTACATCATGTCTGGCTACCTCAGCTAACTGAGGTTTCTTCGAGAGATCCGAACAATCTGCTGTACATTCATACAAAACAACTTTTGTTTCAAACAGTTTTGGAACGGTCTTGTTCAGGTTACGGAATTGCTCGGGTACTTCGTCCTCACTGTAGAATTCAACATTAAACTGTTCATTTTGCAGATACATCGATGTATTCGGGATCTTTTTGATCTCACCTTCAGGAAAAGCGACGTGCTCGTCCAAATTCAGACCTGGAAGACCTCGTGCGAGCACCGCCAGCAAAAATATAATGAGTCCAATATGGATGACATATGGGCCCCATCGACTGAATCGCTGTTTCTCGGCGAGTAATGCATCCCCCTGGGTGTGCACGCGGTATCCTTTCTTTTTCAACGGCGTAACCGCTTTCTTAATCCAGTCTTCTGGTGCCTCTTCGATGGTACCTTGGTACACGAGACGCTGTCTTGTCAAAAATTGCGTATGCTTACGTATTCTCTGTTTATTCAGTGCTTTGTAGAGCGGTAGGACGCGATCCAGACTGCATATCACCAATGATGCCCCAATCAGCACCAGCAGTAGAATAAACCACCAGGATTCATATGTATGGGATAAACCCAACAGATAATAGATATGACCCAACTGACCGTATGTTTCTTTGTAGTACACGGAGGGATCGATATTCAGAAATGTACTTTCTTGCGGATAGATCGTGCCAAGCATAGAACCTACAAGCGTAAAAACAATCATATAGACGGCAATTTTAACGGAAGAAAAAAAGTTCCATATGCGGTCAATGATATTAGGATTACTACGCTGTGAACGGCGCGCCATGCCATCATAACGCATTTCCAGCACTTCATCCGATTTAGCTTCAGACTCCAGCAGCGGTTTCCCACATGCTTCACATAGTACAGTGCCTACCGGATTCTGGTGTCCGCACTCACATTTGGTATTTTGGAACACGAATAGACCTCCTGTCAGGGCTGCTTCGCCAGTTGCGAAATTTGAGCGTCAAGTGTGTCCAAATCAAGTTGCCCGATATGAATGGTAGAGATTTTGCCCGTGTCGGATACAAAAAATGTCGTTGGCATGGGAGAGATCCCAAAATCACGAACCGAGTTTTTGTCCCGGTCAAGCATGATTGGAAACGTAACGCCAACCTGCCGTACAAAATTATCCACGGTCATCTGGTCTTCTCCAACATTAATCCCGACAAATTGTACTCCCTGGTCCTTCCATTTGTCAGCTTGGGCCTGAAGTGCAGGCATTTCTTTAACACAAGGTTCACACCATGTGCCCCAGAAATTGATCACCATCGCTTTTCCTTTGTACTCATCAGACGTATGAACTTGACCATCCAGGCCCAGCAGTTCAAAAGAAGGAGATTTGTCCCCTTCCTTTGGCTTGCCATTCGAGCCGGATACCGATGTGGTAATCGCATATCCGCCCAACACCAGGATCAATAACAAAATGACGATTTGCACCGTTCTTCTTGATTTCCCCATGTGCTGCTCCCCTTTTAAGTGACTGTAGCATTCGCATCTTATTGGTATAAGACAACTGTGAACATCCTATGAACAATTATAGCGAATTTCGTCACAAAACTGCGGCGGTTTTATGAAAATTATGTGTCCTCACATTACCTTTTTTTCATTTTTTTGGCTGGCTCTGATTGTGCGAGGGTAATCAGGTTGTTGACTTCCTCTTTGGTCAGATGACGTGTCAGACCACGTTTCAAGTTTTGTAGCAAAATACCACCAAACGAAATCCGTTTCAGGCGGGTTACCGGATGGTTGATTGCCTCGAACATACGTCTAACCTGACGGTTACGTCCTTCATAGATCGTAATGGAAATGACCGACTCATTAGCCGCTGTATCCACATCTTTGTACTCTACCTCTGCAGGAGCAGTCATGCCGTCATCCAGCATAATGCCTGTCTTTAATTTCTCCAAAGCTGTACCATGTGGCACACCTTTAACCGTTGCATGATACGTTTTGGGTACGTGATGCTTAGGATGCGTCAGCAAATGTGCAAACTCACCATCATTGGTAAGGATCAATAAGCCCTCTGTGTCATAATCCAGACGACCTACAGGATATACGCGTTCCTTGACACCTTTCAGGTAGTCGGATACAATTTTCCGACCTTCCGGGTCAGATGCACTTGTGATTACGCCTTTTGGCTTGTTTAACATCAAGTACACTTTTTTCTCACTACGGATCGGTTTTCCATTAACCGTAATCATATCCTCTTCGGGGTTCGCTTTTGTACCCAGTTCGGTTACGACCTCCCCGTTAACTTCTACTTTGCCGGACAGGATTAGTTCCTCGCTCTTGCGGCGGGATGCAATGCCTGCCTGTGCGATAATTTTTTGTAATCTTTCCATGTTTGTCATGTCACCTCACACTAATGATACCCATCACGCAAGGAAATCACAAGGATAATCCATGGATTTTGTAAACTGGAGACACGAATATCCATTTCTGGCTACCTTCCTCCCCCAGATTGCCGCAAAAAAAAGCCTACCTTTACACGACCTGTTGAACACAGATGGCGTAAAGATAAGCCTTTTCCTCAAATCATTTAATTGGAAACTTTGCCGGCAACTGCAACCTGTTTTTTGGCAGGTGTGGTACTCTCTTTAATGAAAGTCTGCAATGTCTTGGAAGTAATATAATAGGTACGTCCACCGTACACAAATGTCATCATACCAATTACCCGGTTGTTCTGATCCAGAACAGGGCCACCTGAATTACCTTGGGCCATGGATTTCACAATACTGCCGATTCCCTTTTTACCTGGGACGTCCAAAGCTTGGGAACTAAACACTCTGCTTTTGGCTATCGTATTGAAGGTTGAAGGAAAATCTTCATCCAGGATGACAAGATCACCAGCAGGATTTTTGGGGAATCCAATCGTATAGACAACCTGGTTATCCCTTGCATTTGCAAATGCGACCGGTTGGGCGTCTATTTCCTTGTCCAGCTTCAGCAGTGCCATGTCTGTGACCGGATCTGTCTTAATAATCTTCGCCTTTACAGGCTTGCTAAGGGAACCCGGACTTGCAACAGTCAGTGTACCTTCATCACCATCAGACAGTTCAGCAAAACTCTGAACGACATGATAATTCGTGAGCACTTCATCCTTCGAGATCAATATTGAGGTACCAACATCATAATATACCATATCGGGTTCATCCTGCTTGACCAAACGTACATTCACGACTGGAAAAGAATCCGCTGTGACTGCCATTTGTGCACGCAGCTGTTTATCGAAGTAACCTGTAAAATGTATCGTCTGAACGGCTTGAGCTGCCGCCAGCCCCGTTGACCCTGCGAGCATTGCAATAGCAAGCACGCCTGACATTCCGACACGGAGCATTCGTTTCCAACTCTTCTGCATGTCTCACTCTCCTCCGCTATTATTCTAGCATATCTAATATATCGGAAGGAAAGGAGATATCTTTTAACCAAAAACGAGCAAACAAATGGCGAGGGCAGCAATAAAACCAACGACATCGGAAAACAACCCTACTTTGAGTGCATATCGACCGTTACGTATGCCTACAGCCCCAAAATAAACAGTCAGCACATATAACGTGGTGTCTGTACTCCCCTGAATCGTAGATGCCATACGTCCAATCATGGAGTCAGGGCCATGGGTTTTGATCAGATCGGTTGTAAACGCCAGAGAGCCTGTCCCCGTTAAAGGACGCAGTATTCCGAGTGGTAACACTTCGCCCGGAACACCCATCCAGGACACCAGCGGAGCAAACAGACTAATCACAAAATCCAGTGCACCCGAGGCACGAAATACGCTGATTGCGACCATCATGCCCACGAGATGTGGAATAATACTGATTGCAGTGGAGAAACCATCCTTGGCCCCATCAACAAAGGATTCGTAAACCGGGACCTTTTTGGTAAACGCATATAATGGAACAAACGCGATAATAACCGGGATGGCCCAGACGGAAATCCAGTTGATGAAGGTTAACAAAGGTGCTCATCCTTTCATGCCGGGATTGCCACTTTTCTGTATGCGCGGCGGTTTGTGTAAAGCCCTGTTTCGATACCAGCGATCGGCGATTATAGCAGCAAGTGTAGCGATAATGGTAGCCATCAATGTTGTTCCCACAATCTCTGTTGCATTGGCGGAATGATAGTTTAAGCGGATGGCGATCAGCGTTGTCGGAATAATGGTAATGCTAGCCGTATTCAGAGCCAGTAAGGTGCACATCGCAGGAGAAGCGGTTTGTTTGTCCGGATTAAGCTCCTGCAGCTGTTGCATGGCTTTGATTCCCATCGGTGTAGCCGCATTTCCTAGTCCCAGCAAATTGGCACTCATATTGGAGAGAATATAACCCATCGCCGGATGATTTTTGGGCACATCGGGGAACAGGAAGCCCACAACCGGACCGAGCAGCTTGGCAATCCGAGCCAGGAGACCCGCATCTTCAGCCATTTTCATCATGCCCATCCAGAACACAAGCACACTAATCAGTCCAAAACAGACCGTGACTCCCGTTGCCGCCCCATCAAAAGCGGCTTGCGTGACCACTTCGATATTGCCGTTGACGGCTGCAAAAACAAATCCGATTAAAATCATGAGCAGCCAAATTAGATTAATCATGGATTATATCCTCCCTTCAATGGCGATTTAGCTAAGGAGACAACAGATGGCTTAACACGGCGCGCCATGCAGCTGCCCAGGAAGAGACATCACCGATTCCACCCAGCGTTGCATCTTCTGTCTTCGGTTCAGGAGGAATATAACTGCCTTTGCGATACACGGGAATTGAGCCAACAAGTTTGCCGTCAAGCTGCATATCAATGCGACCTGCCAATCCAAACGAAGGATCTGTCGCTTTTTTCTTGTCTTCCTTTTCCGACTGTCCTCTATTTTCGTGTAGTATCAATTTCTTGGTCAATGAACTTTTCTCACTCTCAGCCAGTGGGTACCAAAATCCCCGGCCCGTAACAACATCTGTATTTTGCACAGGCTGTTCTTGCTTCGCGACCTCTACCAACGGGAAGTACTCAAACCCGAAATCTAACATCCGAGCATGATCGTTCCAATCGTTTCCATCGTTCAGCGTTACTGCGGCGAGCTGCTGTCCGTTACGTGTAGCGGAACTGACCAAACATCTGAAAGCTTTTTTTGTGTAGCCGGTTTTCACTCCATCCGCACCTTCATACATCCGCAACATTTTATTTTTATTGTGCCAAGAGTATTCCCAGCTTTCATTGGGGTTCGGTGCGGATTTGTCCTCCGTGGCTACGATGCGTTTGAACACCGGATTGTGCAATGCATATGCCGTTAATCGTGCCAAGTCGTTAGCTGTTGAATAGTGACCTTCTGCATCCAGTCCATGAGGGTTCATAAAATGAGAATGCGTCAGACCGATTTGCTCCGCCTTTTTGTTCATTAACAGGACAAAGCCTTCTTCCGATCCACCGACATGTTCTGCGATCGCAGAGGCCGCGTCATTGCCTGAACGGAGCATGAGCCCGTACAACATGTTTTCAAGCGTCATCTCTTCACCTAACTTGAGATAGAGAGAAGATCCTTCTTTGGCAAAAGCCGTGGGAGACACTTTCACTTTATCATCCAGCTTGCTGTGTTCGATCGCTACGATCGCTGTCATGATTTTGGTCAAGCTGGCAATTCGCAGTTCTTTATCCCCATCCTTGCTGTATAAGATCCTGCCTGATGTGACATCAATGAGAGCAGCGCTTTGCGCATGTGTAGACGGACCTTGAATCGTTGCCTGGGCTTGAGTTGCCCCTAATGAAGACAGCAAGAAGACAGGGATAAGCATGCATGCAATGACTTTCGTTATTTTTCGCATCAATTCATTCCTCCGGGTCACTTGGAATCTTGTACTATCTTATGTCCGGACAACTTGGAGTATGTCCCATAGGGCAAAAACAGCAAAAATCCCTCACGCTTGGATGCGGGAGGGACGTTATGTATGAGACATTATATAAGATATGAAGTGCTTAGACGACAATCAAGCCTGATCCTTTTTATCCAGCATTTTAGCTACTTTTCGCATAATTCTAGAGACTCTCATCTGGCTAATGTCTTCCATATCTGCGGTCTGGGTTTGATTAAACCCTTCAACACGATGCTTCAGTACAGTCACTTCTTTCTCACTAAGCTTGCGCTTGACCGAATCAATAACCGCATCAACGTATAACTTGTCCAAAATATCTTCTTCAATATTCTCCCCGCTATAGATGGTATCCATCAACGTCACGGATTGAGTTTGTTGATCATCAGCACCTACAGGCTCATCCAGGTATTTCACACCTTTACCCACTTGAAGTGCTTTATTGATCTTCTCTTCTTCCTCATCAAGCAACAATGCGATTTCATGTGCTGGTGGGAGGTAGCCCATATCGTGCTCAAGTCGATTGATTCGGTTAATTAATTCCGTAGCTGTGCGAGTTGGACGAATAATGCTTGCACTATCTCTCAGAAAACATCTGATTTCTCTGACAATCGCAGTAACACTAAACGAACTGAATTTTACGCCACGCCCCGTATCAAATGCTTTAACCGCTTTGATGAATCCCAGACGGCCCAGTTGAAGAATATCATCCTTCTCCACACAATGATTCTTAATAATCATTTCGGGCTTTCCAATATACTTATGAACAGAATGCCAAATCAAGTTCTCATTGACCAAAATACAATCCCCGAGGAAATGCTCATCGAGCTTACAACGTTCAATATTTTCTACGTCATCCATTGTGTAGTGCTTCTTATCTACCTGCAAATTCGTGCTAATATGTTCTGGAAATTTTCCCATTTGGATCTCCCTATGTAAAATTGATAACCGATCTTATAGTATTCAAACTCTATTGTTAAATGATGTTTATTGACCTTTTTTGATTATTCCAAGCATCTTGTTATGATGTTCCTTCACTTGATTGTAGTACCAGGGGCGAGCCTTTCCCTTATCTACATTGCCCTCCCCCTGATTGTACGCAATGGTTGCCGTACGAAGATTTCCGTCGTACTTATCCATAAGATATTCCAAGTATATAATGCTTGTCCTGATATTCGTTTCAGGCTGATGTAGCTCCTGTTTGCTAACTCCAAACGTTTTCGCTGTGCTCGGAAGAATCTGAAGTAAACCAATCGCTCCATGAGATGATACACTTTCCTCTAACATCCGGCTCTCTTGCCACATCATTGCCAGAATCCAGACGGAATCGATATCCGTATCCTTCGAATATTGAACTACCCACCTCACATACTTCAGCAGCTTTGTCCGGCTCACTGTTTTCTCATGGTGGAGTTCTATATACTGCTCAAGCATATCCGTCATTTGTATGTGCTCAGGAGCAACCGATTTAACTTGTTTCTGCTGTTTCTGTTGTTTTCCCTGCTTCATTGGCTTTACCTGCTCTGCTTCCGTTGCTTGGTATTGTGAAGCTAATACCACCACCGCAACAACAATACCTATTACTCTTTCTAAAGTAAGCAACAGATTCGCCCACCTCCTTACTGAAAGCTCTATATTATAGAAGGAATAATCTCATACATACGTTAGGATTGGTCTTGTTCACTTGGCTGATATACAATGATTGCTGCAAATTCCAACGTGTTACTGGATGGATCAACGGTGGAGGTAAACTCCAGTCCGGTAACGAACGTGTGTGGTTTGGATAACATCCATGCGTTGATTAATTCTTCCACACCTGTAGCGCTAGCGGACACAAACGTTTTTACAGCTAAATCCGAGGCGTAGTTTAACACCTTCATTGCTCTTCACCAGATGAGTCTTGTTCCTCTTCCTTTTTCTCTTCAATGAGTTGATTAAACTCCTCTTCGGTCAGTTCATGAATCTCCAATTCGTAAGCACTTGTCAGAATGTACCCCATACCATCCGTTAAATGAACGTTATAAAATGTCTGTAGTTCTTCATGAAAGGTACCCTCTTCGTAGTTGAATCCAATAACGGCTTTTTCGTAACCAGCTACACGACCAGCAAACCATACGTTGGCTTTCGTTGTTGCGCCGGTTGGCGTCTGGATTTCATGCATATTGGTCGGCGCGTGGATATACTTTCCAATCATACTGGCTACGATTTCTTCCGTTAATTTATCATCTTTTGCTTTGATCATATGAGTCATTGAATTATTCCTCCATTAGTTAAAGTCTAGCGAATATTCTTGCCCTTACATTCTCTATACGTGTTATCGGAGCGGCAGTTAAATTGGAGCCGTAGATGAAGTATTGGTTCCGCTGCTTAAGACCATATAGTTCGTCCGCATATGATGTACAGCCACGTCCAGATCAGCCACTCGTTTGGAGACAAAATCTTCGATGACAGGCTCCAATGGCCTGAAACCTACACCCAAGATCGGTTTTTTATGTATATTAGCATGATGCATGATCACAATATCAGTAGAGGTCAAATGATCCATACCCAGATTAACCAAGACAGCATCAGCCCGTACCACTACTTTCTCAATGATCAAGGCATACTCCCTGTTGCTTAAATCAGAAGCTGTCGAAGAATCATGACTTGCCCAAGCGATATCCGAATACCCCTCTAGACGTTCCACAGAAAATCCTAAAACCACCACACTAAGCATCCTTGTTCCGCCTTTCTTTCTGTACTAATCTCTCTATACGACATAAAAAAGCACCCAGTTAAGGGTGCTCTCTCTGTTCTATGTAGGTTACTGAATCTATCTTCATCTAACTTAGGCTATTAATTGCCACTTATGACTACAATGCTTCGTATTTCTCACGAATCGCTTTCCATAACTGGGATATACGTGCCTTGGATACACCTAGCATTCCTGCAATCTCTACAAATTCATACCCCGAAGTCCGAAGCTTAAAGATTTGTTTCTCACGTTCGTTCAGCCTCATATTTTCCATAATATCTGTTACAAACTCAAAATTCTCATAAGCAAACCCCGCATGACCAAGCGCTAATGCGATGTCTGAGCTTTCCGATTCATCGCCACCACCCTGATCCGTGCACATGATCTGTACAGCATTAACCACACTGAGATTTTTCTCAGACATACACTTGCGGTACATGTCCTTAATTTTATTTTCGATAAGATGATCAACAAACGTCGACATTTTGGCCTTTTCTGCATCATACTTGTCCAGGGAGTTAACTAATTTGATCATAATCTCCTGGGTCACATCTTCTTTCTCCATCCCGGCAAATGTTTTACCTCTAAGCTTGTGACGACACTTCTCCTGAGCTTTATTCAGGAACATGTCTATATCCCCAATCTCAAATAAATCATCAAAACCCATAGCAGTTGTAGCAGACATTATTCATTTCCCCCATTAACTATTTAATTATCAGTAATCGTATTCTTTCTTCACAATCTAGTCGTTATCCAGCATGATCTTACTCTACATTCCCGCTTTTGCTCCCGAAATCTCATATACCATATGTAGTCTTGTTACACACAATTGAAGCTAATGAGCCTAATTACACACAAACAATCAAGAAATCTCCCTTTGATCCGCCTCCCCATTCCCATCCTATTACATTCAGAATAACAAATACGAACTAATGTTCGCAACATTTATTTATTTCGTTCGCTTATCTGCCTTTTACTGACTATATACGAAGTATACGGTGAAAGGTAAAGCAGCATTTTTTACAAACAAAAAGACCAACACAGAGCGCACCACTGGAAAATACCAAAATGGTGGAATGTGTCGGTCTTGGTCTGACATCTATTTCGTCCCAATTACCGAAGATATGGCCTTCAAGTTCTTTAACAAGGTTATAGGCTTCGTCAAGATTATTAATCTATTCGATCGCCATAAGGGTAGTATAAGGAAATATGTAGGATATTGTCAACAACAAAATTAGTTCCTAAGAACCTGTCCAGTATTCAAACGTTAGTTAATAGATCTTAAGGCATGTTAATCTCATCATTTTTCAGCAGCACTTCAACATCCTTGTTCATCTTGAAGACTGTAATCTGCTCTGCAAAATCATGACCAAAAAATGTTGTTTCGATGTCTTCGATCTTCAGACCCATGTTGATATAGGAGAAAACGGGGTTGAAATCTTCTCTCATCATATGTGCTAGCTTCATCTTGTATTCGGCGAAAATTTGACTTGAGTGTGATTGCATATGTTCCAGCATGAATGCTTCAGGCTTGGTGAATTTTGCTGTAAACTTTAAGATGATAAAATGATTCATGATAGAGACTCTGGTATCTACCGGCCCGCGCTCAGTAAAATCTTTTCTTATTCTGGATGCCAACTTTGCGAGCTCTCTTTCCAAGTCTTTTATCTCAATGTCCCATCCCTCCTTGCCAATCATCCTGACCCCTTCTACTGCCCCTGAACATATGAATTCAACCTAGTTTAATCAAAACTGCTTGTACAAGACAAGTTTCAATGGATGCATTAAATCAAGTCACTATCAACTTTTCATGAAAAAGGAATAGACCCCAGAACTAGGCTTGGGGTATATCACTTTATTAACTATATTTTATAATTATTCAAATAAACTAACACTTGGTGCTGAAAAGCTAACATTAGTTAGCTTTTACGCTTAATTTATCATTTCATTGGTAAGCTCTATTTTGAGCAGGCTAAACGCAACCAGATTCAAAACGACATTGGCACCATAGTCTTTTTCGATCAAATCAAATGCTTCTTCCGTAGCTCCAACCAGATCCTCCTTATCCGATGTCATCTCCGTAGTGACAATTTCCTCATCATTCAGTGCAAAGGTCAGCCTGTACAGCATCTGTATTCCCCTCCTTAGAGGTCAATTCAATATTTCGCACATCGGTAAGATCAATGATATGAACCACATCGTCTGTATCTTCCAACGTGATCGATTTCCCCTCGTTCTTGTGTTTGGTGAATAGTCGGCGATATTCTTGCTTAACCTCATCCCCAGTTAACGGGATTTCGCGTACGACCTTATCCGAATCTTTCTCTTTCTGTTGTAATCTAGGATTATCTTCTATCCAGTTCACCGTTTTTTTCTTCCCACTTCCCTTGAAATAGAAATGAGCAGTAAGTTCAATATTCATCGTATACTACCTCCCGGAATAATTACGTTCTCATACTACTTTCTCTATACGTCTTGACCAGTTAAATGTTAATGCTAATCTTCAATGCAGATATGGGATACACAAACTATTTCGTTGTTAAAAGAAAAAAAGGACAGCATATGCTATCCTTCCGTATTAGTATTTCTTAACCGCTATACGATTGCCGTATGAGTCATATATATATTGGAAGTTAGTTTGAACAGGTGTTGTTCCCAACCTGGTGATGGACTTGGCCACCAATCTTCCCTCATCATCATACTGATAGATGACATCAACCAAAGTAGGAAGCTGCACGAAGTCTAGACCATCATATCGATATATCTCACCAATCGAAATGACCAAGAAGGAATCATCCTGTGCATAACCTTCTGGAGAAGCCGGCATGGTAAGTACAGGTTCTCTAACAAGCTGCTCGGTGTAGTTGTCTGTAACGACTTGTCGAATAACTCTTCCCTGATTGTCAAAAGCAAAATATGTAACCACATCCGTATAATCTACCAAATCGCTGATCGATTCCCACGGATCAATGACATTCAGGCGTTTTCGTTCACCCCAAGTCATGCTCACATGGGTTTCTCCATCGCTGATCATATCGGCACTGTGTGTGTCAGGATGTGTGTAATGATTGGCCTCAAGCTCGATGTTGGACAACTTTTCACGTTCGTTCAGAGTCATGATAACGTTATGACTTCCATCTGTTAACATATCAGCACTGTGTGTATCAGGATGGCTATAGATCACCGTTTTGGCACCATTAAGATTAATCACTCCATTCTCAGGATGGTTCGAAACTCGATCACCACCCACCTTTACATATTTCCCACCGATGTATGTATAGGTCGTTGATTCATTTTGATTGCTTGAGTCTTGGCGTACCAAATACAATCTTCCTGCTTCACCTACGGTTGGAAGTTCTGTTTTGAGTCTGACCGAGACCACGTTCCCTACTGACACTGCGTCCAATCTGCTATCAAGTGAGGCATAAGAATCCCTGGCTTGTTTAACTTCACGTTCTACTTTGGCAGCTTTGCTGTATGAAACAATATCCATGTGGTGGTCCTCCTCTCACCTTGTAGTCAAACCAACGACCTCAATATCGAAGTTGGCCACATCTGTACCCAGATTTTTTAACGACAAGTGAAGTGTTGAAGTCCCATCTACGTCCTCATATGGCAAATCGATCATATCGTAAATCCCTTCCATAAAATTTCCCGTCGAGTATTGGGCATTGTTGAAATAGAGAACCTCTGGATGTGGACCCGCACTGTTCAAAACATGAACTTCCACATTCGTCTCTCTGGACGGAATGACCCTAATCGTTTTGATCATGAATCGAGGATGTTCCATGGGAATATCAATCATTGCCTTCGCCCCACCGCCAACATACTCTACTCTTTGGGCAAACGATACCGGCAATAGCACTTTTCTCATCTCCTCCATCAGTTTCCATGTCCTGTTCAAGAGCCTTCCCTCCTTCTAGGAATATGTGTATCCGGATACCGTCGTGGACGAAGATGACTATCAGATGTGTTGCCACTTCCGCTGTAGGACCAATCCCCCCACGTTTTCCCCACTAACCCAGCCTGCTGGACAGGAATCTTGACCTTAATACACCAATCGAGCCCCGCATAATTTTGTTTCACTTTGAGGCCTCTTATGGTATCACGAATTAAACCTACTCCACTGGACTGGGTCAAAAATTTATGCTTGAGTATCATATTTTTTTCATCAGGAACTCCCACTCTGGTTCGTGGCCCATAAATATATTTATCCGTAACGTATCCAATCAATTGATCATTATGGTTGTCCAGCATCCTCCATGTACCCCAACGGTAGATGTCAATTAATTCAGCCGTAGTGGATAACGTTCCTAATAAATAGACTATTTCCTTACCTTCAATGGTTAACGGAACAGCATCAAGATCGTATCCAATGCCATGGAGAACTGCCGCCTTACTCTGGGTATAGAGAGAACCGCTCTCGGCGGTCCCTACAACTTTCCCTTGAAGTATAGTCATGTCCATCACCACCTTAATTCATCAGGACAGCAACCGTAGCGCCTGATAAGAAGCTCTGTCCACCAATCGACAGCGAGTATACCTTATATGTTTTAGTGCCCACTTTGATCTCATCTCCATGGGAAACTCCGGCAGAAGGTACCGCATAAATATCAATAAGTTCGCCTCTAGGGCCTTCCACACCATTACACATAATAACTGGAGCAAGATGATAAAGAGACCCCCACCCTGGATTAACAGGAAGCATGGCAGAGTAAGCATCATAAATGTTATTCACCATCTGTTTATCTTTATCACGCAACGTCCGGATACCGTTATCCCCGTTGTAGCTGAGGCCAACACTCAAACTCGAGGAATCCGTCTCTGTGGCATACCTGTTCAGAATTCCGAAGTAACCCAGATTGGATATACCGGTAACCGAGTTCACATCCCCCTGCAAATAAATAATAATACGGTTTGGTTGTACTGAAACTTGGTAATCGATTAATAGATTCGTATCAACGGCACTTGTATGACATAGGAAGTCCTTATTCACTTCGGCTCTGCCCAAAGGAATACTACCATCTGTTGCCATCACATCTTCAGCCACACTCACGGTCAATTTGTTTCCCGTAGTTCCCTTCGTGTTTCCAACCTCAAGTCTAAAAAACAGTTTATCTGAACCTGTTGTGCCCACCGATTTCAGCACGATTACACTCGCTGTCTCGTAAAAAATGGACCAGGGAGATCCCGCAATCGTTTTAAAGCCTTGAACAATATTTGCGAATAATTCATTCATCTTAACTTTGCCTGTGAAATTAGCCATTCCTCATAAACACCTCCTATATTTGGAAAAGTAACGCTCTTTGTCCACCACCAAGCAGTCTGGCACCATGGAAGAACTTCGGCCTTGAATACACAGGAGCTAGGTTCGAATTGTAGTAATAACGTCCATAGTCTGTATTCGGATAATCCTGATCTACGACATGAAAGACGTAATACTTGCCATCATTGCCAAGATCGAGGATCGATCCGTCCGGGTGCTGCGCACTGTTTTTAAATACAATGGAACGCATACCCTTGAATTCACCCCTAGCTCCTTCAGATGGATGATAGACCATGAAAGGCGTAACATAGTATCTTGAACCTACACCTGGAGAAGGGATGGACTCTGTCCCAAAATTGTACAGTGCGTACTCCGTTCCATTCCGTGAAGTCATAACGACACCTCTCGGCGTATCATATTGATCTGATGTGTTGTTATCCGAAGCAGATAAAGGCATATGTGGGAAAACGCCATAAAATTTATTGGCAATCGCCGGGTCTTCTTGCTCTAATGGCTCGCATTTACCTAGGAATATTCGTACTGGGTAAGCTCGTTCCGGGTAGTTCAGACTCTCTCCATGGATAAACAGAATATCCTCATTCGTTATTACAGACCACTTATAGTTCACATTGTACTGCACGTTATGACACAAGAATGGCGTTTCCGTCATGAATTTATCCGTGTCCACTGGCGAATTTACGAATAGATCTGGTGATGCCAAATTGCTTCCCAGGTTCTTCAGTCCCCAGCGAATGTTGACTCCCCTGGCGTGTGCAATCACACACATGGTAAATCGCATGGATGTATTTTTTTTATTGGTAAGCAGCGCATTTCCCCAGTTGGCATAAGTCGTTTCGGCCGTATGTATGGTATCCCAGTAAGGATCGAGTGCATCTTTCAATGTGTTAACAAGCGTTGAAGTAAATAAGCTTAGCGTACTGGTAAACTCGTGTCTGCGAATCATGGTCATGCACTACACCTCCTTCTCGATCTCGAATAGCAACACCCGTTGTCCGCCACCGAGAAGTAACGCTGAATCGAAGAAGTAGGGTTGACCATTGTAGTAAGCTCCATTAGTTGCAAAAAATCCCTGATGAGTTGCCGGATGCTGCTGAACATTCACATGGAATACATAATAGCGCTCATCCCCCAGGTCAAGAATTGAACCATCCGGGTACATACTCGAATTTCTTAGTACGGCAGTACGTATACCGAAGAACTCTCCCCTTACTCCTTCCGTTCCATGCCAGACATAAAAAGGAGAGATAAAGTACCTTCCACCTAAACCCGGAGAAGGAACTTGAGAACTCGTTGAGAAATGATATAACGCATTACTTGTACCATTTCTTGATGTCCTCACGTAGCCTCTGCCTGTATTATGCTTCAATTCAACACCAGCAATATTCATCCCAACTGGATAATGACCAAAAATTCCCACAAAGTCATTTGCCACAAGTGGATCTTCTTCCTCAAAAGGCTTCATTCTGCCAAGATATAATCTAACAGGATAGGCTGCATCGCCAATGTAATTTTGTGCCTCACCAAATAAATAGATGTAATTAAAATTAGTGAATAGAGTCCACTTCCAGTAAACATTAGGAGCATTAGATAAATTTGAATACGCTTCGTTAATACAAGTATTCAGAGGAATTTCGGTTACAGCTCCTACATTGGTATAAAGATCAGGTTTCACAATCGAACCATTATTTCTCAAACCTGTTCTAAGCATATAACTCCTAGTGCAATCTCTGCTGTAATTGGGTGTATAAAACCTAGAAACATTCATACTAATTGTGAAGAACATACTTGGATCTTTTATATTTTGAGCCGTAAGAGTGCCCAGATTTGCATCACTCCTACTAGGATGAGTCCAACTCCTTGGAATTGAATATTCATTAGATGGTTCATAAGTCCAGTTCCAATGTATATCCCCATATAAATCTTGACTAACTGTTTTGTAAAGCTCTGCAATCAAATTAGAAGAATAAGAATAAAACTCATAGCGACGCAGGGCACCTAACAAAATATTTTCAGCCAACTATCCCACCTCCTTAAGCACCAAATCGGATTTTCATTTCGTGAAAGATGTTCTCTTTAAGTACGGTTAACAAGACTGTTTTCACCATGTCACTTCTCTCTGTTATGAAATTCTCTTGATAAGACTGCTCTTTGTCCCCAGCTCCATCCTCTGTCTCCACACCACTAGCAGCCTCATGAATTTCAGGTAGCCCTTTAAGTGAAGGCAGAAACTTATGAGCCACATTATCAAACAGAATATTGCTTTCAAAAGCAAAGATTAGAATTTCAATTTCCTCTGTACTGAATGGCTCTAAGTGATTGCCCACTAATTTATCCATGATGGTATGTAGTGCAAACTTCACATCCTGCACGGTCCTCGTCACGTCAAATCACAACCTTTCTAATTTTTACTTGTTTGATGTTACCGCTAGCATCATATTCAAATCCCTTCTGAACTCCTTGGCCATCATAGATCAAGGTCTCAGTCTTAACGGTACCGTCTGCATTGTAAGTAAACGATGTTTTCTTCAATAGCTGTGGAGTCAATTCTAATGAGAACACTTCTTCTGACTCAATGTCACCATTAGAGAAGTAGTTATATATGACATCCAGCTCAAGTGTACTTCCTTCAAGAAAGACAAGTCTCCTCCGGATGTCCGTGTCATCGAAGGTAGCACCTCCTTGAAGCACATAATACTCTGCACCATTGTTGATTTCGCGCAGTACTCTACCCGTAATGTCACGCTGATACTCAATGGACTTGATCTGTCCGTTACTCTCAGTAACCTCCTGTCGTTCCAGATTTCCATCCGGGCTATAGAAGTGCTCAATGGTGCGGTTGATCCCTCCATCAATCTTCTCCGTATGCACTTTTCCATCTGGATAATAGGTATATTCGGTTACCGAAGTGGTGTTAATAATTGACCCACGACCAATGACAGTTACTCGGGCTTCTTTGGGCACATCAAAAGTAAACCGTATAAGCGTATCATTATATTCAATGTAATCGTCTCCTGCATCCATGCGTATTCCATCCAGAAATACCTCTGCAGAATTTGAACCAATCACATATCTGGGCACTTGAAAATCTCTAGTCGTCGACAACCTGCTGTTAGGAGCAGAAGTGAAATGGAATACGGATTGATGCTCCATAGTGCCTCGACTCTCAGCGAGTTCAAGACGACTCTGCATGTTGTCGAGTCTGTCCTTGAGAGCATCATAGACGACTCCATTTTTGTCTTCTCTTGAAACCACAACTTCTTTAGCAGTTGCTTCTAATTGGGCTTCCATCGCTTTGATCGCCGTATGATGTGTAACAATTGTTGTGGTTTGCTCACCAACGGTTTTTTCCAGATCATCTACACGAATTCCCAATGCTGACATGTCATTTTCAACAGATCCCTTTGTTAAGAAATACCTGAAATCCAAAGCCGTGAGTGAAGTTGTTGGAGAAACTCCAACATCGAGTCCACCAATGATCATGGCATCCTTGGGCTCTTCTTGATCTGAACTGTAAGAGTACTGCCCATTTTCATGAAGAAAAATATAATATGTCGTATTTGCCACAATGTCTGGAATGCTGAATGTCTGGGTAAATTGATCTACAATAACCTTGTTGATACTGGCTCGTCCTGCATTAATCGTAACTTGGACACTGTTATTTGCATCTAGGTACGTGGGGTTGGTAACACTGAGATCCTGAATGGGTTGCTTCGCTACAACTTCAATCGCTTTCTCCAACGTGTCAAATCGATGATCTATGGATGCCTCTGCTCCACGTGCTTCTTTTATCTCCGTCTCCGCAAGACTCAATCTCTTCTCATGGTCATCCTGACTCTTGGAAATGGTATTGACATCTGCTCTTGCCGTCAGAATATCCTGCTGAACATCATCCAATCGTGAGCTGTTTGAAGTAACCTTAGTCTCGACATCGCCTAATCTCTGCTCATGATCTTTTACTGCATCTCGGCTATCGTGTGCAGATTCTTCTACGAGTGTGATTCGGTCACCTAGACTGAGCGCAGACCCTCTGGCTTCTTCCAACTCTGCAAGATAGGAATCAATCTCATCATGCGTACGGACCCCAATATCACTTAATTCCTTATGACTCTTGGCGGATGATCGATGAGACTGGTTAATTCTTACTGACATTTGACCACCTCCATTCATGCCTTACATGATCTATACGTAATTACTCCAATACGATTAAGTCATATGTATGTCGAATACATCTGTAGCGAAAATTTGACCTGGGAAGCATACCTGTCTTGAGATTCTTCCCTTTCCATTCGCAGCCAGAATGGATAGGACGCTCCTGGTAGAATGGTAAACGCGGTGATCGAGTAGCTGAAAGACCCAGGAATGCCTTCAACATCAGGCGCAATCTGCACTTTATCCGTCCCGTTTGTGAGCGCAAAGGTTACATTTTTAAAGTCTCCTGAAATCATGGGGTTCTTGGCAAACATTCGAACTTCTTGTGTAGCAGAACCACCTGCCGTTAAATAGCCTAGAAACCGATCCGTGTTGGGATAGAGAAGCACATCGAAATCTTCTCCTGTTTCAGGATTTGATTCTTTGTAATATAAATCTGGTGTAACCTCAAAATACATTAGGTCTCCCCTGTATAACTTTATAGAATCCATGGCCTGAAACCGATTTCCATCCGGAAGCCTAATCCCAAAATTGCCCTCAAACGGATATGAATATGGATCCATGTTAAAATGTACAACCGTTTCTTCAGATCGGCATACCCTGGACTCAAGCACAACACCATTCTGATCGATTAGATCAACCACAGTTCCTTTGGTTAGATTGTCTACGGTAATAGATGTTCCTTTGTTGATTCGAATATACTGAATATGCATGGGGTGATCCCCTTCACCCTTCAGATAAAGACCAATTTTAGGGACTCCCACCAGTTCTACAGAACCAATGATGTTCCAAATCACCCCATCATCCGACCAATACGCCGTATAATAGTTATAATCTCGAATCAAACGTATCCACGGGTAAGTCTTAAGCAAAGGCTTTGGCAAGGACATATCCAAAAACTCTTCAATCTCCATGTAGTTATGTTCATCTACAAACACGATAACTCCACCGTAACATCCCTCTGTATCGGGATTGTAACTGTTCTTCACATCCATGACGAATTGCTTCATATCTGTCAAAGGTTTATAGAACATATACAGCGGATCTTGACCATGTTTGAGCACCAGGCTGCCACTACCCGCTTCATAGCGAGTAGCATCGTTAGGGAGTACTTCCCATTTGGAATCCAGGTTGGAGCTTACGAACGCATCCTCATAAATCCTGCCTGACTCTTTCAACCTCACAACACCCATACAGAACCTCCTTTCTTTACGTGAATAGCCAGATACGTTTACCGATCACACACATCTTGGGCCTTGCTTTCCAAACTTCCAGCAAACATTTAATAAGCGCTTCAACACACTTATCTCCACCACCACCTTCGCAGTAAGGAATGACATAGACGTCATCACATATCCAGTTGGTCAGCTCCATCCAGTCCAGATTAGCATATTCGTAACTACGCGTACCCACTTCCTGAAGTGACGTGAACACCCATTTGAATTCATGTTTGCCTTTGGGCACTGGATGTGAAAATGTATAGTATCCACCCTCTTGGGTGAATGTTTTGATCAGCTCATCGTCAATGAAGAAATCGAGCTGACAATCAAATGGCTCAGGTACCCACACCCATCTTTCGTAGGCTTTGAAGTCATGCACCCGGAAGGTGGTTAGATATCGTTTTCCTGTCCAATCGCTGATTTGCCCCTTCTGATCTATTGTAATCTCCACCTTATACTTGCTATAAGGCTTGGGAGCCAGATCATTCAGTTCGAAGCCACGATACCCATCCCCGTAATACTTTTCATCCCATAACACTTTTCCATCCTCGCGGGTAATTTTTACGCGCATATTACTGTTATCGCAGCCGCCCATCCAGATTGGTTTGTTATTCCAAACTTCAAAGTGAGTCACCTCAGCCCAGGATGGATCTAATTTGCTAATATCGTCAAGTTGCATCGATCCGCCCCAGATCATCGCTCCATCTCCCGGGCAGCCCTGTTCAAATCGAATGCGAACCTCATAACTTTTCTTCTGATCTGATGTATTTTCTACCTCAATAGAAATGATTTGGTCATCTTCATTTGTGAATGGTCGAGTATCAATTACTTGGCCTTCTTCAAGAGTTTCGATGACAATTTTCGTTCCGGAACAAGCTCTACTTGTATTTTTATATAAACGAATTACATCGAGCCAGGCATGACTTCCACCATCTGGCGCAGTCGTAACTGGTCCGGGCGGATTCCATGAGTCTTCACTTGGATGTGGAGACTCTCCTTCTCCATACAGTAATCCCTGAGCGTCTCCGCAGAAAGCATCCCATGTCTCTAAAAAGCTACCTCCGCTGAGAGTGAATCCACCAGCATCCAATCCAGAAGCCGTAGTTTCACCCCTTTTTTTATGAAGGGTGTACTCAATTCGATAGGTATGACCAGGTGTTAAAGTTTTAAAGCTGTCTGTAAATTTTCTAGGCTCTCCGTTTAATAAATTATAAGTGGCACTTCCCGCTTGCATATCTAGTGTTAAATCCCATATTACTGCTTGTACTTTCGTTTCATAATCATAATCGGGATACCCAATCAAACTATTTTCATTTTTACTGTAAGGGTCTTCAGTATGTATCTGCAAATTACCAATAGTCGCATGATAGCGGACATTTTGCTTGTTTTGATCATTATCTGGATAGGTATCCGTAACTCCAATACTTACTGTATACCTACCTGGTCGGGGTACATTAATTACATCAGATTGATAGGATGCTGCCGATTTTTCCCAAAATTCATTGGTGAAACTGTCATAATCAACAGTGGTACTATTGTATCCTCTGTTGTTATTCTCTTCATGGATTAGCTTTTTTTGTTTTGACTGACCTTCAGGATAGAAATATACTCTAAGTTTAGCTCTTGGGTTCTTGTCTACAAGGTAACTAATAAATTTATAGTTAAGTCTGAATTTTCCTTCACAATGAAAAGAAATTTCTATTTTTTTCGTGTATTTACTATCAAAATCAGAATTATTATCTCCTGGCTCTGTACCTTTAACGTTTATAGAACAATAAGATGTTCCCAAAAATTTAGGATATCTTACTCCTGAACTTGGAATGATAGTTGGAATAATTTTTCTTAGACCTTGAACTTTTTTATTTTTCACCGGATAAACGGTAATTTGCTCATTGTATAAGATACTTCCAGTAGGTGGAGCTTTAAAATACCGTGTGACTGTCTTACCTTCATCCAGCACTTTAATACCCTGCATACCATTATCACTATAAATTAATCCATCGTTCTTCCATCCCCACTGGCTAGACTGTGCTGAGTTTCCGTCATATGGGACTTGCCCATATTGAATTTTGTGAGTTTGAGTACCTGCTGGAAAACAGCTTTGTCCAAAAGGATCGGTGACTACATCTCTTATTTGCTCATTTGCTGTACCATCTCCACCGGTATTTCCAGAGCCTCCGGAGCCTCCTGAACTTCTCGCACTAGGAGTATATGCCTTCCCATCCTGGTATATCCAGCGGAATATATGATTACCAGCAGGGAGGGGATACATACAATCTGTACCTTTATCACCGTTGGATTGACTTCCTGTCCATACGCTGATGCCATCTATTTGTAGTTCCAACTTCTCCCCCGTATCAAAGTCGCCACCATACTGCCAGCATATATATCCAGAGTTATTCATTGAAGCTGTAAATTCACAAATAAAATTTTGGTTATGTCCCTGCGCCCACATTACACCATCTCCAACCGGGATTGGATCAGGGGGATTGTCAGGGTTATATTGCGGAGGTTTGATATCTTTCCATTTCCAACCACCAATAAATTTCAAAGACGGTTTATACACATCCTTTTTATTAAATAATTCTCCAAATATTTCGATGTCTCTTGAAGTCCCTTTATCTGGGTCATAATTGGAATCCATTGCAGGATAGATTCGCATGTGCTCTTTAATTTTTAATTTGGCACCAGGATTGAGCTCTGCGCTGTATGTAATTGTATCTCCATTTGTTTGTGTAGATGCTCCAGCATCGGTTACATCCCATCCACGTGTCACATCAACATATGAACCTAGCGGTGACGTTGTACGGTATGTATTACCCGTGTTATTACCATAGGTGAACAAATGATTCTTCTGATACTTAAATGGCTCCTCTGTCAATCTATCTTGAATATGAAACTCTATGATGTTGTGTCCAGCCTCTAATGGAATACGCACTAGTTCCCTGGCACTTTGCATGGACGTATAATGTACTAACATTCCGTTAACTTTTACTTCAAAAGCTTCAGTAGGTCTAAGCAAATGCGCGTAACTGAATACAAACCACCCCTCATGATCTAATATCACCTCTGTCTGTGCTATCATATTCCCTTCCGTTGGTTCATCCAAACGTAAAATATCTTCTTTACGGATCCATCTCGGATTTCCCGACATTAACCATTGATATTTTCCAATTCCTTGTCCATAGTGAAACGGTTCCCAATGATCAATCTCTCGCGGAGGACAAGTTACTTCGAGCGAACCTCTCAAGTCCACGGTCGTATCCGGCCCTGCAACAATTTCATATTCGATTTTAGCCTGGTTAGTCTCCGTTTCTGAATATTCCCCATTCAGTCTCCACTCCACACCATGCACTGATGTAGCATAACTGCCATGATCTCCATCCCCGCGCTGAGTGCGTTCAAGCATTTTATCATCAAAAAACAACTGATAATCATGATCGGGATACGGCTCTTCATCCACCCCCATCTTGTAAGCAAATGAAACCGTTCCATCACATTCGTTATCCAGATCCATCGTCATGGTTTTCTTACGCAAATCATCCGTAATGAACTGTCCTTTAAAATGGGCCTGTGCCACACTTTGCGGTGATCTTACAACCCAGTTTCCATACTCATATACGTCCTCACCATCCAGATCGTAATCTTTCGGAGCAGGCGGCTTACGTGTATCCACAATCTCAACGACTTCAACATCCTTAATATAGATGCCATTGTTCTGCCATACTTCAGGTCTCATTTTGCGAATTAACCAGTCGAACTTGTACATCTGTCCTGGCTGCAACGTAAAAGCCGCTTCCTGCCATCCGCTATTCTCGCTCCATTCGCCCCCAACTTGCTGCCCATTAATATAGAACAGCATGCCATTACCGCGCTTGGCACTAGCCAGGTACTTGAACCTGATCTGTCCATAACGCTTCACACGCCAGTTAAATGTGATTTTGGATGAGTTGCCAATCTCCAGAAGCCCTAAATCCAGTTTTAAGATCATCTCTGATCCAGATTGTTCATTTCGGCCTACGGAGTGGACAGCTACCCATTCCTGATCCTCCGTCGATGATACATATCTGAAGAAATCAGGGAATTTATTCGAGAACGGGACGTCCTTTTTCATTGAAAAGAGTGGAATCTCATATACGGTTGCATCAAAATGATTAAAGTAATTCCCACTAAAATGATGGTAGTAGGGTGCCGGACAAACGGGCAATGATACACCATGATGACTACCGCCAGGCTTCTGAGCATTTTCAAGAATCTTGTGAATACAATCTTTAATCATCTGCAGTACTCGCTGATATTGTGTTTTATCTGGAGGCTGCTGCTGTTCTACCCACCATTCAATCCTGCGATACATATTCCACAGTGCTTCACGGCATCGTACACTCGCATACCACGACTTATCTTTCAGATATTGCTCAATGATTTGATCAATACTATTTTCCAGTGCATCCAATTGAACCGTCTGCCATCGTCCTATCTGACCGTAACCTGGATCACCCAGAATAGGATTATTTTCTTCACCATGCCGGTCCGTTTCACTCCTCGGTGCATTGGGACTCTGCGGTAAATACGCAGGGTTATTGGGGTTGCCGTAACTTTCGTCCGCAATCTTCGCTCTCATATTGGCGAACAATACACCTTTCTGTGACTTGGAGAACAAACCAAATGTATGACCCATACCAATCACCTCCCAATCTCTCTATACGACAAAAAGAGCACCGAGTTAATCGGTGCCCGTCAGATCATATTGCAATTTCGAATCTGTGTAGATCTGGAGTTTATTTTTCATGACCGACACGGACAATGTATACCATTTTTCCTTCTCCCACTTAAAGGGTTGCATCGGAGAACCCACTGCAGTTGGATTGCCAGCAACGATTTTATATAGCTGCATCGGCGTTCTCATATCCAGACTGTTATCGCTATCTCCTCCGTGAACCATAAACATCCAATAATTATTTTCATCGAAGTATTTGAAAATAATTCCTGCGCCATTCCCATCCGTACTTGCATCCACCTTGAAATCAATGGAGAACTTATACGTCTCAGCCAGGAAATTATTGCGGTACCATCCACTGATGTCCTTCGTATCTGCCTTAGAATAAAACTTTCCAAGCAATTGATCCCGATCCCAATCGCCTTGACCGAATTTAGTCCAATCGTCAGACTGGGATAATTCCAGCGCATCCATATCCATGGAATACGGATAGTACACATTAAATGGATCATTCGGATCATAGTCCTCCGGCACACCCAAACCACCTTCCCAATCTTCAGGATCCATCCCTCGATCGAGCAGATCTTCCGAGTAATCGAATATGAGACCCTGTGCCATGGTGTCCATCATCGGAATGTAAGCATCAGCGGATTCCCGTTCAGCCACCGGATGATCATTCAGTGTGAAGCTCTCACGTGGTTCCATCTTGGCTTCGTGATACATTTCCATAAGATGAGCTGTTCTCTCGGGAAGAAACACGTGCAACTGTTCCAGATACTCTGCTCGTTTCTCAGGTCTTTCAGCGAAAATAAAACCTGTGATGACTTGAGAACAGCGTTCTTCAAATGAAGCCATGAGAGAATCAGGATCTTCAATTTCAGACAATCTGGCGTTTGCTGTTCCAGTCGGCCACTCTCTTTCTATGCTGGATTCACGTTCCTCAGTTATCCCTTTAAAAACATCTTCACTAAGATAACCCGGGTCTATTAACTTACTGCCAAAGCTCTGGCCGTCATTAACAACGTAACTTGTGTATGGCAGACTATTTCCGTAACTTAACTCGTCTCCTGAGAATGCAAACCTCTGAAGCGTGGTCCCGTATATCCCATCGAAATGCTCACCAGCTCGCTCACCCCCAACGCCACTTTCCATTTCATGTGAATGACCATATCGATCTATTTTCTCCGCTGCGAACTGCTCCCAATCCAGAGTCGTGCTTCTTAACAAGTTCATTCCAGAATCCAATTGATGGTTATACGCGTCATAAGAACTTCTGGAGCTCATGAACGAATTATCTTCAATATGAACGTCTCTCGTTTTAAGGTAAGCATATTCGCTTCGGATCAGGTCTAGCTGTTTATATTGGAAGCCAACCAGTTCCATGTCCAAAATGGATTCATTAAATTCCTTGTTTCCGTAGAACATGTCCTGATCCAACGATCCATTTCGCAGTTTCACTACATCATTGATCGTCTCATGGGTATGCGCCCATCTTTCAGCTTTTACCCCCAAAAGGTTGTCATGAAGGAATGCTGACCTATCCTCTTTATTTAACTCAAGCGTTTGGATCAAATCAGCTTCATTACCGTTTTTAAACGCATGAATTTGCTCATCAATAGTGGATTCTTTGGCATTTTTCAGACCGTACATGTTCTCTTCCAAATATGCATATTGCGGTTTGTCGGCGAGCAGATTCTCTTCCATATTGCCGTACTGGGGTTTGTCCGCTGAGAGTACAATCTCTGTTGTTCCATACTTCAAGTTTGTTCCACCAACAATCTTAACCGGAACATCACCGTACTTCAGATTTGTTCCGCCAACAATCTCTACAGGTATATCTCCATAAGTGAGCCCCGTCCCACCCACAGATTCCACTGGAACATCTGCATATTTCAGATTTGTACCGCCTAGTGGTAACGTGAGGTCAAGGTAACCATTTTGCGGTTTATCCGCTATAAGTTGTTCTTCAAGATTAGCAATCTTTTCAATCGTGCTATCAGTTGTCTCATGAAGGTAAGCGTCATGAGTATGCTTGTATGCAAGAATCACATCATGATCCAGTGCTGAATCCTTTTTACTCTTTATCGAATCATAGATCAGTTCGACCAAGTCAGTATCTCTGATACCTTTACCACCGTACCAACCCTCACCATGCAATTCACTCAAGCGTAACTTGACAACTTCACTCTCAATTTCATGAACTGATGCCTCTTTCACGATTCTTGTAAAATGGTTATCTTCAAGCATGAGGGATAATCTGTTCATGTTATCCGAAATGATTTCAACGTTCAATTGTCCTTTGCGCATGATTGAATGAGCCGTCAGCATATCGTCAAGATTCGCAGATTTCATTACAGTAGTGGCTAGAGATATCTCATCTTGCACCGATCCATATCGATCTACCCTAATCGCTTCAGGAGTAATATTTACCAACGTGGATTCCCAAGCTTGCCGCATACCTTCGTTAAACTCAATATCCATCGCACCTTCTCTTGCCCACGATGAACCAAGCGTATATCCAATCTCAGCTACTCCATCTCGATATTTCGAGCTGCTTATGGAATAATCCTCGCTGAGCAGCGCAGATCTCCATTCCAAAGTCGCCAGTGAGTGATCTATATCAATAGCTGCCTGACGTGGTTCAATCATGCCAATAGAATAGCTCTCATTCAAATACAACTGTCTGATCTTGGCTGTGCCTATGGAGTACTCACCACTGATTAAACCTTCTCTTATTGGATTAGTAGCCATAAGTTGTTGATCATACGAGTATCCCTCACGAGTCTTTGACGTTCCAATAGCATATTCGCTGTTCAAAAGCATCTGGCGTAAGTTCGTGCCACCCATGGTGTATTCATCATCAATTATTCCATATCGATACCGGGAAACCCCGCCCATATTAAATTCGGTATGAATCACACTCTCACGGTTCATGTTGGAACTCACGATATGATGGTCGAGAGCCATTCCGTCCCGTTTATATTTTGCGCCTATCCCGTACTCATCAAAGGTTTGTCCTCTGCGTTCAACTTGACTTCCTTCATACGCTGGGTCATCCGGGAATAATCCCCCTCCAGGATTCAGGTAACCTAATGAATCTTCAAACTCAATAATAGCCGGTCTTGCATTAAAATCTGCGCCGTAAATGACTTCCGTAATTTCGCCATGCTGATCTTCCTTTACTTTCACTCCCTCGAAAACGTCTGTCTCTAGAGTAGAATTACGTCTGTTCAGTTCAGCCGATGGAGATTCATCCTCAAGTACTGTTATGCTCAAATCTTTGGATGCTTCTGAGAGTTCCGTCCCTATATCACCAAGCTGAGATTCCTTCACACCTTCGAAATTAAAGGAAATGATGCCTGATCTGCTTCCTTCTTTATCAGCTGTTAAGATCCCACAATCGATTAACGCATCTACCCGCTCTCTAACCCCAGCCAAAAACGGTTCATCAAAATAAACCGAAGCGTCTGCATTATTCACAGCTTCCATCATCATTTCCAGGATGACTGCCGGACTGTTCTCCAAGATCTCCCCTACGATAAATTCCTCGTCCAGATATCCAGGGTATGCTTTATTCCCCAACCATCCTCCACCAACCAAATTGTCCAAAAGCTCATCCCGAATCATGGTTGGTCGGCTATTATCTCGGATGGATTGCAGGATTGTTTCCAGGTGTAGCTTTTTAGACTCTCTATGTGATACAAGTGGTTTGTCAGTCAGATGTACATACTTCTGTTCATCGTTCTTTCCATACAAATTTAGCTTTTCGAGCATGGTAGAACGTAATAATTCTTTGTCAGCCAAATGGTCCTCAGACTCAGGTAACCACAAATCATGAGCCAACGCTCTTTCTGCCGTTGTTGAACCAGCCGTATAACTTTCAAAGGATGCTTTTCTTTCTGCGCCTTCCTCGCTGTTCGGGATGAACAAATTCCTTTTTTCTGTTTTTGCAGTATGGAACTTGTCCTCAATATAGCTATCGAACTTGCTTTCCCTTTCACCAAGTGATTGCTTGTTGAGTATTTCAAGAGCCTCTGCAGTCACTCGTTTGCCTAACCTACTCTCCTTCTCTACATACCCAGGAACCTTACTGATCCTTCTGCTCTCCTGCAAATCTCTGAAAACAAAACCGTGCTCCTTACTTTCACGATAAGCCTGTTCTGCATGACGGTCCACCTCACTATGAACCACATAAATTCGTCGTGCCTTAGGACGCTTATGCTCAATATACATTTTCTCCACATAAACTCTTTGCCCCGTAGTCAAATCACCTATGACGTTCATATCTTCTGCTTGATCTCGAACAGCCCAAGGAAACTGTCGTTCCACATCCGTAATAGTCCCTATATCTCTGGATGCCAAAATGATACCGGATGCTGTAGTTGCCGGATGTTTGTCTATAATTCTGTGAGCTTGGAGCGGATGCCACAGGGTATCACTCGGACGAAAGACTAATGCATTTCGATGTTGGTCACGGCTGCTATGACTGAGATCATCATGAAAGTATAGTTGCTTGTCGACTTCTCGCGTACTTCTCATTTCGGTATGCAGAACTGTGGGGTACTGACGATCCTTCAGTTTGGCAAATACATTCTCATGATTTGTCATTTCATTCTCAATTACCCGCGTAGCCTGATTCAGTTGTGAAAGAAACATATTCTCATCGATGTCTCTAATTGCTTGAACAATTTTGCCTGTAGTCGTTCCGCCAAACGTTGCTGCTCGCATAGCTGTTCCCAGTGTCCGCATGAGTGTCAATTGTGAAGTGTTATACACTCTTTGGGCTAACGGCAACGTGCGATCAAGGTGCATATACTTTATTTCCTGAAATCGACGAATATAAGCAGTTGACATATCAGAGAGAATGGATAATTGCTGATGATCATCTACCCTTTTCCCAATCATGGTAGCTTGTTCAGCAAATGTTTCTTTATGAACATCACGTAAACCTAGCAGATCCTGATATAGAATTTCCACGTCTTGTTTGCTTACCTTCCGGGATTGAAGGCTTCTCTCCAGTTCTGTACTTCTGAAGTGGTCTTGAATGGCTTCTAACAAAAAGTCATTTTGTGCCCGGCGTCCAATGATCTTCTCCACTTTCTCGAAAACCTCTGCCACATCCATATCCGGTTTATCGTTTCGAACAGAGTGTATCAATTGTTTAATCACCAGTTCAGAGCTGTTATCTTGCTCTGCACTATCTGCATAGTCCGCAATCATCCCAAATTCACTAACCCTGAAACTGATTTTTCCAGGCTCCAGCTTATCCAGATTCTTAACAAAGTTACGAGTTAAACCCAAATTACGGACAATCTTTAGCTCTTTATCGTTATCTACGCGCCAGCCCTCTGACATATCTTCAGGAATGAATGAGTCCTTTAAACCTCCGGGTCTGTGGCCCTCATCTTGATGATCCATCTCCAAAGCTTCAATTAACGCAGACCGCTGCATTTCAAACGAAAATTCCATGACATCGCCTTGCTTGGTACCTGAGCTCGATCCTTCCATGGAACTGTGCAGAAGTCCTTCTTTATCCTGTTTAGCTTCACTTAGGACAATAAATCGTTCTTCTCCTTCCAGATCCTTGCGAATCGCTTCCACAAGTTGATGATTAAATCCATGTGAGATCGATCTTGCCATGTAAAAATCAAGCATCAGGACACTTGGATACCGGCTGTAAGGCATGTATATAAATCGATAATCCTCAGGCCTGCTTCCTGTAGTTCCGACTGTAAACAGGTAACCGTACTGAGTTGTCGTGTAATCTATAACGGTGAAATCAAACTTATTGACTACTTGACTCACGTCACTGCCCCCTTCCAACTAAAAAAAGGGAACCCCTGAGTGGAGTCTCAGAAAGTTCCCTCTCACTGAATCTATACGACTCAGCTTTGATTCAGTTTAACTTACGCCGTATAACGGACTTCCTTCAGAATAGCCACACCCATACGTTGGTTGGCAGACAGATTCATGAAATTCTGCGCTGTATCGGTATCGAAGTAACGATACACTTCTTGGTCCCAGGACTTGCCTTCCACATCAATAATTAACTCATCCAGGTGAAGGATATTATGCTTCGTAACCGCGATGCAGTTATCGAATTGACCGCGGTAGCCCTCGTAAGGGTGAACCACGTAGATCGGAGACAAGTGATATTTGGATGTCCATTTGGACGCCTGGAAGCCTTGAGGCTCCAGTTCCAACCCCGTATCCCCCAATTCCGGATCTTGATAAGCTTTCCCCTTCGGTGGAGCTTGAGTAATAAAGGAAGGATAGTGCTGCTGGAATTCAATACCCGATTTGGTTTTCAACATCTGAAGTGTGTTGTTACCTGCAGAAGTATATTGACCGTAGTAATACGTTCCTGTTGTTGCAATCTGAGAGATATCTGGTTCTTCGATTACTGCTCCAGCTGTCAGCATTACATTTCCGTCTACGTCATTCAGGTTGTATTTGAACGGTTTCAATGCACCTGCATACAGGAAGGATTTTTTGTAATCAAGGAAGTTTACTGCTGGGTCCGCAACGAGAACCATCGCCAAACGATTGTTCATGACATTTACATACATGTATACAGGTTTTTCTTTATTCCGATCCGTTGGTGTATAGTTTTCCAGTGCCCATTGGTAGAGTACCGGATGTCCTGTTAGCTTGAATGTAGGGCGAGTGGTAACTGGTAGTGTAGTTGGTTCGCTGCCTTCCAATCCTTCAAGCAGCTGAACAGTCAACGTACTATGCTCCTCATAGGCTGGAACTGGTGCAACGACGCGTGGTACCAGAGCATGATTAATGAAACTAACATAGAAATGTTTAGTAATCGGTGTTGCTTGTGTTCCAATGGTCATGATCCCGCGAAGAATAAGTTCCTGAATACGGTCACTACTGTCCTTTTCTTCGTAAAATACTTCCCACAGATTTTGTTCCTGAGACTCGCCTGCAGTGGATTCAAATGGGAAACTCTTAAACCCTGTAACTTCCTCTTTCAGTTTTGTCAACACGTCCTGTGAAGTAGTGATTGTTTCTACATATTTAAAATTTGCCATTATGTAATCCTCCTTATTTTATCTCTTTCAAAAATGCAATCGTAATTACATCTGGTGATGGGGAATGCTTGAATAGATTCAACGGACTCTTGATACTGAAAAACTTGTAAACCTCTGTCCACGTACCCAACGCAGGTTTGGAAGGATCTTTCAGAATTTCTGTATCTACGATTAATTCATCGCGATTGACCAAATTATGGTCGTATATCGCAACTACACCGTCCATATAACCCCGATATCCTTCTGCCTGATGCACAAGGTAGATTGGGCTTGCGTGATACTTTCCTGTCCAGAGAGATTTCTGGAACCCATCCGTATCTACAATCAATTTCGAGAGGCCCGGGGGAAGTTTACCCACAGAAGGATAGTTCGGAAGATGCGAAATAAATGCCGGGTAATACCGCTGGAACAAGACATTACTGCGTGTCTTCAACATGGACATGGAGTCCATACCATTTGAAGTGTACTCACCGTATTTGGCATAGATATCCGGATTAAGATCCGTGAGAATATCATTTTTCGTATAACCTGTCATATCTGTTCGCAGATCACCCATGCCAACGGTGACACCAAAGTTTCCTCCATGGTCGTAATCATTGAACGGAACGATCTTGCCTATGTATCCAAAACTGCGGTAATAGCTGTGAATATTCGGTGAAGGATCACCTTCCAGAACAAGAACAACTCGATCATTGTTTACCGATAAAGTGTAAGCTACCAGGTAATCCGGTCTGCGTTTTTTGTTAGGCAACCATGATGTTGTAGAATGTCGTCCGTGGAAAAAGCGAGCCGCCGGGCTTACGATCTCTGTCTTGCCGTCATAATCCAGCTTCCACTTCGTGGACGGTGCGATGAATGTTTTGACAATCGTATCTGTGTTCCACATCTCATAAATGGCCTGTGCCTTGGCTTGATCTGTAACCGTAGGTGTTAACCCCGGTTTGACCGTAGATGGGTCACAAGCTCCTCTGTATGTGGTCGTTGAATCTCCACTTGTGTTTGTACCTTCAAACTCTTCACCATAATAAATATTAATATAGTTCCAATCATTCGTTGGCTGCTCCAACATTACAGAGTACTCTCGCACAGGAATTCCAGTTGGTACAGTTGGCGTACCTTTAACCACTACTCTAGAAGGCACATCATGAACGGGATCCGCAGTATAATAACGCTCAGTAAACGTGTATTTTGATTTGGCGGGTTCTGCAATACTAGATTTCAACGTAGTCCAATTACCGTAATAGTCAAAATTCCTAACGTATTCCCACTGATATGCCGTCTTAAGACCGTAGTTCCAGTCATCAGGTAGTTCCGTAACTAACTCAAATTCATTCCAGTCGTCCAAGTAAACTACGTCACCTGTACTAAGCGTTTGCTTCTGCTTTACAATGTAGGCAGTAACACCATCAGGTTTAGTGAGATCTGTTACCAATGTAGCTAGCTGATTAGGAACGTCTACAAAAATATTAGCTCCTGTCTTATTTGTATAAGAAAACTGAACAACTTGAATCTTTCTGCCTGTCTTGTAATTACCGTAATCCTTTTCTCTAACTGTGGGACGACTACCACCTTCGACAATTGGATCCCAATATACCGAACTCACTTCATAAAGAAAACCATCATCTTCAACAGCTGGTGTTCCATCTTTAAACTTAAGTTTACTGTAGTCAGGAATTTTAACGACGTCATACAAGTTACCATCTGTATGAAGGTACTTCCCTTGAATATTAGGCCGAGTTTTAGGAGTATATGTTACCCAATAATCTTGCTCTGCCTCGTATACCTTCTCCCAGCGATTGGCGTCAATCCCGCCCTCTACTCTGGGAATATCAGCACCTACGATTTCATCGGCCAGCGTGTTGATCAATTTTTGTGCTTCCGACTCTCCGTCAATATAAGCGGCAAAGTTCGTCTGCGGTTTTTGCAGTGCCATCGTCACCCTCCTTATCTCAAAAATTTGATGTTGTACCAGACCGACTTGGCTTCAGCCACCGCGTTGTAGAAGTCAAACGTGATGGGCGTTCCCGCCGGAATCGGGTAGACAATTCCGAAACTGTTACCCATGGAAACTGATTCGGGAAGTTCCTTCGTATAGATGGTATGACATACCTTCTCCGTCCCGATCATCAGCTCCCAGTAATCGCCGACACAGTAGTGGCTCGCAGCAAACGCAATGCTCAGGAACTCTGTGTCATACGCCAAGGTGAATGTATCAGACTTGGTGGTCTTCGCCGCCGGAATGTCCAACATCTGTCCCCGAATGAACGGGATCGTCTTTTTACTGAAGTGTGGGTACGGCAGCTCGCGCACTTTGTCGATGACGCCACCCGCGATGTAAGATACATTAAATGCCATGGAACCACCTCCTACATGTTATATACGACTTACGCTCGTTCCAGTTAAGCGTCCTTCGTCATCATAATTTAGACCAATATTGTAAGTGAACATCGACTCTCCACTCGGATCATATGTACGGGCCGTCACCTGCGTTAGCCTGAAATACTTGTAATAATCATAATCCGGGTGGGAATAGCCCACTCCTGAAGGAAAGTCTTCCTCATCCTCTGAGCCAAACTTCATCCAGATCGAAACCTTCCATGCCGATTCATACAAAAGGTCTGCTCCAGTCACCCTGTCCGGGTCCTGCATGTGCTCCCGATATAATGTAACGGAAGGTTCACCTTCAAGAGGAGAAACATTCGAATTGGAGATACTGCTATATTTGCGAAGCTCCCGGTGGATTAGATCAAGCACGGGAAATACAATATTTTCATTCACAATGCCGGCCATTACACCATCACTCCCTTTCTTGCCCACATCATATCAATGACCTGTAACATGCCACGGTCGACCGAATAACTGGTTTTAATACTTTTAATCGTATATACAGCTCGTGTGGTGGTCGTTTTATCCGTCACAATGACGTTGTCGAGCAGATCAAGCGCAGGATTCGCAGGAATGGATACCTGAAGCGTACGGCACATCCGTTTCATGTCAAAAAAAGCTCGCTCTGCCACCTGTCTTTTGGCTTCAACCGTCTTCGCCCAAGGAACGGCCAGCACCATGGTTCGGATTTCTCCTTTGAGTTCGAGCAAAATCTCCTTGTCTACGAAACTGCTCTGACTATCATTCGAGTCGATAACAACGATGTGACTTCTTCCTCTGGACCAATCCGTGGATTTGGTAATGGAGATCAGATTGTCATTCTCGGAAAACTCTGCCACGACAGGTTTGTCATAATTCAGGCGTTCCAGTCGGTATGTACCATAACGGTCACAGTAGCTTCGATACGGAATCTCCGAGATCACCTCCTGAACAGCTTCCGTAACTTTGGCAGACCATTGCTCAAACGTCCTGCCATACTCCTCAATAAATGGATTAAGCCATCCATTCGGTGTCAGCACTGTACTTGCATCCTTGACTTCAAACTCACCTTCCTGACCCGGTACGGGGACAATGACCCTGCCCGTCTTTTGATTCACTTCAATCAGATAGGTCTCGTCAATCACGTAGTCAGGATAAGAGCGATCCTCACTGGTTGCCCTCCAACCCACCATACCTGCATGTTTAACCAGATCTAGTACAACGGTTGATTTGACCCAAGCCGGCTTTTCAAATTCTACAGGCTGAGCGGGTGTTGGTGTAACTGCCGGAGTGGAGGTTGCTGTAATGGTCCAGCTTGCCGGATCTGCGAGCATCTCCTGATAATAGGTCCATACCTTGTCCACCCAATTCTCCCGATCTTGACTCCAGGTCATGGGAGCAATGTCTCCACCATTGTGGAAATAAAGTACATCGGCTTTTGAAGTCACTTTTTTACCTCTGGAAGCTAGTGCTTTGGACATCCGTTCTGCTCCGCGCTTCATTTGCTCCTGAATTCCCTTGTAAAGGGGATTGCACTCGCTTTTACTAGGACAGCCATATCCAAGAATAAAGCTACCGTTCTCATCTTTACCCTTACCTTGTGTTCCGAGAACGGTCTCGTGCCTGCATATCGCAAGCAAAAACTTATGATCAGGTACACCATACGCTGCAGCTTGGGCCTGTGCGGCCTGAATTATGGATGATGTCCGGTCCGTGCCAACTGCTGCAGGCGGCACCGGATCTGGCACATTATCAATCTCATCTACTTCTGGATAAGCTTTTTTCTCGGAAATGACTTTCTCGATAATGCGCTTGTACATATCTCGGGCCGTAATCTCCAGCGTGGAGCCTTCGCCATTGATGTCCACCTTGTCAATCAGTCCCGTAAATACCCGCATCATGTGCTGACCATATCCCATATATATGCGTATCGGTGTATTTTCACTCAGCACCCCGATATGGAATCCGTTTGCGAAATAAGACCATGGAGACGGCACACCCCCAAGCTCAGGAAAATGAGCAGGATTATAATCCGGGGAGAAGAATCCTCTCGGATTGGAGATGGTCAGCCGTGCTTCCCTGGCTTCAGAATCAAACTGATCATCGATTTCGGCACTAATGATATTGGGAAGAACCTGCGTGTCCATATAGACAAAAGACCCGACCTGAATAACATCCGTCTCTGTCCTTCTATTATTGATAAAATCTCCGTAGCTGTTCGTTTGATAATATCCTTTAGACGGATCGAGCCCTTCTTCACTCTTTTGATTCTTCAACGGAGCAGGTAACAACTCTTGTATGCGAATATAATCAATGGCGAATTTTTTATACTTCTTACTCGAAGCAGGAACAGACCCGGTTGGGACAGTGGGGTTTTGTTTGCCCCCATACGTCACCTTAATCTTGATACTCTTGGCTTTTGCAGGGATCACAATATTATTCAATTCCGTCAGTTTGGTCAGATCATATGCCCCGTTAAACTTATTCACATAGGCATACGTTTTACTATCAATCACCACCGCGAAAGAATCCCCTTCTGCTTCACTAAAATTAGTCCCCATTCCAATACTAAGCAGCCCTTGCGTGGGCATACTCAGTTTTGTCACGTTAATCTCAAATTCAGCTACGGCGGCTTTGCCTTCAAACGTATACAGTAACTTGCCTCCTGAATCAAACATAGTCCAGCCCGATTCAATCTTGGCATAATCCGAAAATTTCAATCCGGTTGTATAAACGTCTTTCTCATGCCAGTTTCGCTTGTCGAACTTCTCATTCAGTTTAATCTCTCCGGGATATCCCTCGACTTGAACCGGCTTTACATCAGTAAATGTTGTTTTCGCATTTCCATGCAGTTTGCGCTGTCCGCTCAGATATAATCTAGGATCAACTGGCTTGCCGCCCTCTCCGGTTCTCGTTGTTGGATTGACTCCTTCCCAAATTTCAAAATGCAGATGTTTTCCCTTGCCCGCCGCACGTTCTGCCGCAGACACCTTATGACCACCGGTATACACGCCACCTGTATTGCCCAGCGTTCCAATGACAGCCCCTTGAGCTACTTCATCATCCACCGAACAGAGAATTTCTTTCAGATGAAAATATTTGGTGATAACACCATTATCATGTCTTATATTTACGGCATTACCGGCACCTTCTGTTTTATTCAAGGATGTTCGGACTACTTTTCCGGCCCATGCAGCCAAAATTGGCGTTCCGATCTTCTCCGACAAATCGATGCCTCGGTGAATTTTTGACGCGCTATTACGAGGAGCACCAAATTCATCTGTAACAGGAGTGGTAATCAGCGTTTTACCTTTGATCGGAAAACAAATCTCCTGAGCATTCGCTTGAGTAGAACCGTTATATATACCATTACTCGACTCATCTACCCAAACGGATTCTGTACTGATGATGGGTATCTGCTCGGTTACGATATGCCTGAACTCTTCTGTCCGTCCCGGGATAAAGGCCAGCCGATCTACTTCGACACGGATATTGGGAAGTGCTCCTTCCCCCAGCTTCAGACGTTGGGACAGCACATTTATAACCTCATCCGAAATTGGAATCATATTGTAATCTCCCCCTTACTTGAATCGCTCGATGGTCCATTTCATGAATCGGTCCAGGAAAGCAGCAGCTTCAGCCCGTGTCATAGCGGAATTGCCAAGGAACCATATCTCTTCCTCGTCTGTGCCATTTACAGGTCTCCCCATATCCGTGACTACTGCTGCACCATCCATCTTTTTCTTGATAGGAATTCCATTAATTAGTGGATCATTGTTCGCAAATGTTTCGTCTTCCATTTCCGAGACGGCTATTTTCCAGAAAGCATCCTTGGACTGTTCTACCCGCTCACCTTTGGTTTGATAATAAATGGCTGAAGCTTTGCCGACATCTGCAAACCTTTCGCTCACATCTTTGAGATAATAGAATGTCACTTCGTCGCCTTCTGAAAAAGGTTGATTAAATACAACCGTGTGGTTGTCAATTTCCGAATAAGCCGGTGTTTCTGGGACGTTATCTTTTTTTTCGTCTTTAAATTTCACTGTAATTTTAAGTTTCTTTTTACCTGCCGGATAATTGCCATTAAGCCTAAACACCCGTTGACCCTGAAATGCCGTAATAGGCTGATTAATCTCCGTCGTTGGTGCTTCCATGTCCGTAAATCTGGCATAGAACACTTTGCGCAACTTGTTAATCAGATGAAATGCTTCTCCCCGCTGTATAATGGCATTAGGAAAGAAACAATTGTTGTAGGCCGGTTTGAGTGTTGTCGCTTTGATATCTTCACTCTTGAATTTGTTATTCTTCGTCCAATAATTGAACTTGCAAGTGACACCGTTCAGATTAAAAGGAAGAAACACCGATCCCCCTGGGCTGACACAATATACATCCGTTCGGTAACCAATAGCCTTTGTTGCAATTTTGGTTACCGCCTCTGCATCTCCCATGGTGTCTGCCCATACTTCGGAAGGAATACTGAGTCTGCGAAGCGGTTGGCCTGCTGCATACAAATATTCCTGATGATTACGACTAAATGGATCGTAGAAATAGGTCGTCGCTGCGCTAAGTACAGCTCTCGGCAGATCGCCAGTCCAGGACACGGGTGGCCTTTTCCAAGCACTGTCCAGCAACGGTTCACCATAACTACAGAAGGACACCACCTGTCCTGCTGTCACACCGGTATACAACTCTACATCGGTTAATCCTTTACTATTGGTTTCAGCCGTTTGGTAGATCGTTTGAACACCATCAATAAACACATACAGTGGATTGTCATCTGTTGGTTTAATCAGCACAGGCAGACTAAATGAGGTTTGCCCCGCTTTCCCTTTGATTTCCTCATATACAAAAGGCTTGCCTTCCTCAAACTTGTTATAGTTGATCCCGGCCACAAAGACTTCACCATCTTCCAAAACCATATTCGTGGCTTCCATAACATCGTTATAGAACCAGTCCCCTTCGTTTACATCAACCCATTTTCGTATGATAAACACCTCCTATCTTTAGAATAGACAGAAAAGAGAGTAGGTCACCCTACTCTCGAATTGTTCGTTCCAGCAGACGCTTGGTTCGCATCAGGAAAGTAACAAACTCTGCTCTGGTTATAAAGTTTTCCGGTCTGAAAAATAGAATGGGTGTGCCATCCAATTGTGTTACAACCGTCAGTCCCAAATCAGCCAAGCGTTCAATGGAATCTCTTGCCCAGTGGTCCTTGCCTCCTGTCGTCTGTAAATCCTGAAACTGTATTGCACTCTTACGGTCATATCCATCTTTTTTGATCAGGGTCATGGTCAATTCGACCTTGTACCCCTTCTGATCTTTATCCATCGTATCCTGATGGTAGAAAATAGGGTCGACTTTGATGGACTCTACAACACCAACATAGATATTACCCTTCTCATCATAAAATTTGTGTGTCCAGCCTACGTACATCGCGTAGTCGTGATAGGATTGCTTATCTTTAAACAGGATGTTAATGATCGCCTTGTACGAAGACACGCCCATCTGATGAAAATGCGAGGGAGCATTAATCATTTTAATTTCCCTCACTTGCGGATTGGGCGAAGGTGATGAGTACGGATCAATAATTCTTCCGTTTACTGGCTCGAACTTCATGCCTGTATCTACATACAGCTTTCTTTTATACCGGTCATTAACTAAGCCAAACGGATTTTGCTGAGTCATATCAGATTTCCTCCTTATCTACTATATTTAGGGATATGATTAGTTCCCATTCCCGCACCAACATTGCTGGCCATTCGGTTTGCAATACCAGGACTGTTCTGCCGTAGTGTCTTGTCCAACGTAGATGTAAGTCTCTCCACATCTTTTGTGCTGCCTGTCATATTATCGATGTTTACATGAACCGTAACATCCCCCGAGCCAACCATCACACTTTTATGCGTATTGTTCGTCGTCATGTAGTCAAAGTAATCCATGACCTTAAGACCTGCTGGAATGTTGAATGAAGAAATCGGTTTATCCATTTTTTTGCTAATTTCATACAAATTTTTGGACTGTTCTACACCCAATGCCTGGATTTGTTTAAAAATCTGCATATATTCATCCGAGCCCGGTTTAAACACACCACTATTCAACAGATTCTTCCAATCTTGCTTGATCGAACTTATTTGTGAGTTCATTTCAGATGCACGCGATTTGTTCAATGCAATTAATTCTGGTGCATCTTCCTTACCTCCATTAGCCGCCAGGAGATCATACATTCGTTTATCATAATCCAACTGCGTCAACTCAAACTGATCATTCATCTTGCGTCTAAGCTCATCAATTTGGCTGTTTTTGACACCATTCAGTTCAAGCTCTGATTGTGCCTTCTGCTGCTTCTTCTCATTGATCTCTAGGCCCAGTTCATCTTTATCCTTACCTTCAGCCATCTTGTCGTACGTCTTCTGTAAACTTGCAATAGCCTTATCGAAGAACTTGATATTCTCTTGCAAATATTTCTCCATTAGCGCGCGCATCTGACCAGAATCTTCGCGAACACCACTAATCAATAGACGGGATCGAGTGACTTGGTAATTGGTTTCGTTATCACTTGTCGACTTGTTAAGCTGCCGATTAATCTTGGCGATCATTTCATCAATACCATTGCTCTGTGGCTGAGGCGTATAGCCGTTAGCAATGGTACCTATTCCGCCCACAGCAGGAATATACTGCATTTGAGGTTGAATGTATTGTATCTGCGGTTGTTGTTTGTTGTCCCCAGGCGGTTTTCCAGACTCTTTATCCATTTGAATCTGGGCTTCTTTTTTCTCCTGCTTGTAGTTGTATTCCTTGCCCAGTTTCTTCTCAACTGCATCTCCGCCGTCTTCACTCCATACCGCCTTAAATCCCTTCCAGTAATCCCCGAACTTGTTATTGGTAGCATTGTTTCCAAATAGGCTGCTGATTCCTCCCTTAACAACTGCATCCATTCCAAGGTTAAGACCTTTCCACACTTTACCTACAACTGAAGACTGCTCCATATCTTTAAAATCCTTGGCCAGTTCCTCTTTATTTGTTGCACGAATACTTTGCTTCTCCGCTTCTGACTTACCCATATTACTCAGCGGATCAACAAGACCGGACACTACATCCACAGCAGTCATGGCAGCACCAAGATAAGGAACGGCTTTTAGGGGTTTCAGTATAGACTTACCGAACTTGCCGAGCTTTGCTAATTTCCCTGGAATGTCTCCGTTTTTCTTACGCTCGCTCGTAATATCACGCTGGGTAAGGATATCTCCAGGGGTTCCATCTGGCTTATCCGGTCCTCTGAGTACGTTCCCGTCCTTGTCACGAATAGGTGCATGACCGTTAAAAAATGCTTTTTTACTACCGACTTCTTTCATATCTTCGAATCTCTGTTTAATCCCTCGTCGCTTGGGCTTGTCCTTCTTCTTCTTGTCTGAACCAAAATCCATAACTTCCTCAATCTTTGACTTAGCCATATCCTTAATTACGTCATTGATAAAATCTTGATGTCTCTCTAAAAAAGGTTTGTTTGCTGAATCTTCCTTGTCATCCTTAACAGGGGATCCACCACTTCCTGCACCTGGAACAACTAACAATCCTCCTGGACCACTCATCATACTCGCTAGCTGAACCTGTTCAAGTTCCTTCAGTTTGGATATGTATGCTGTAGCATCGATCATGCCTTGTCTAAAAGAAGCATTTAACTCATTGACTTCGGTTCTCAATGTGGAGAGAGCGTCATTCAATAGAGTTGACTGTTTACGCAGCTTCTGGATCTCGGATTCGTAGCGCTGAACATCGGTTGAACCGTATGTAAACTCAGCATTAAGGAAATACAACTTGTTTCGTAGTTCAACTGCATCCAGGTCCATGTCATCCATCGCCATCATCAAAACTCTAGCTTGGTGTTCAAGTTGCATCATTGCTCTACTCGTGTCATCCAGCTCTCGCCCAAGAAACTCAAGACTTCGCTTCGTCTTTGCAATCTGAATATCGAGTGAATGCATTTCTTCTCGCAACAGAAGAAGTTCTCGACTATACGTTTTGACTCGCTTCTCAGCTTCGTCACGTTTTTCTGCATGAATGGAAGAAGTCGCTGTATCCCCATTTTGTATAGCCTGATTGTACATTTTATGTTGATGATCTCGGTTAGTCCGTGCCTGAAGTACATCATCTTGCTTGGAGGCGGCCCTACTTTGAATTTCTGTTCTGCGATGTTCCAGCGTCTGCAGACGACTCTGCTGTCTGCCCATTTCTTGCGCTACACCAGCACGTTGCACATCCGTGACTCGAAGTGGCTCGGGAACATCGCTCCCCGTATTTTCGACTTTCCCTGGATCCGCATTTGTAGCACTGTATCGCTTCTGATCGCCTTCATTCATCACTTCACCGAACTTATCCCACGCAACCTGAACTCCGACTTCATCCATAATTCGGTTAAGCAATTCCATATGATCAACAATGCCACCCGTACGATCACCAATTAACCGCATGACTGCGATAAGATAATCGCCCAGCTCGGCAAATTCCTCTTTCAACCCTTGCATCGCCTCATGTGTTGCAATCTGAAATGCGATTTCGATCTCTCGTTGTCGGAATTGAAGGTTGTCTCTACTACCAGTGCGCTGATGGACCGACGCGTTTGCATCCGTAGCCTTCACTTGTTCAGCAAGAAGATCGAATCTAACTCGATTCGATGCAAAGCCCTGCTGAGGATGATCTCCTTTTGACTGAACCAACAATCCAGCCTTACTAATCCAGTTGGCTAATGCATCCTCTTGTGCAAGCGTTCCATCAGGGTTACCGACCATTGGAAGGGTCTGACGCATCATATCCATCAAGTCCTGAATGCCAATATCCAACATCGTTGAAGCTCTGATCATCATGTCTGTGACTTGGGACAGATCAAAGCTACTGCTTCCCCATGCCGGAGTAACAGCTTCCAGACCTGTTGCCGTCTGTTCTACATCCATATTGCCCACTGAATGCAGCTTGGCTACTTCTTCAGCAAACGCGACAGCTTCAGATGAATGATCATAATTACGAGAACCAATACGATAGGCAAGACCTACATCTTCCTGATCCATACCATGTTTCAGTGCAATTCGTTGCAGATTTTTGACCGTTCCGGTTTGTGTGAATTGCCCACTGCCATTTGTAGTCCCAGACGATCTAAGCTCCAAATTTTGGTCGGCCCGGCTTATCTGTTGATCCATCTGCTGCGACGAGTCAAGGGATTTCTTGAGTAATGTTGTTGAATACCCCTTGGTTTCACCTGCTGAAATATATTTCATCGTATTCATCACGGAGTCTATCAACCCCTGTGAGCCAGCTGCAGATACATCCTTCATTTCACTGAACGCTCCACGATAAAAGTGCTCCAAATCGGTCGTCAGTGTTTCAATCATTTGCGACTGCATATCACTTCTGATTGTCTCCACTCGTCTAATCAGTGTGCTAACGCCTGAAGGGGAACTCTCTTTCAGTGCTGCGTTTTGTCCAGTTAATTGATCCTTATCCGTTAATATTTCTTGTGTTAAGGAATGTTTATCTCCTTGTCCTTCTGTTTCAGTCAAAAGAATCACCGCCTTTATGCATAAATCCCGTTCTACCTTCATTTAGGCAAAACGGGATATCTCTCTCTTATCCTCCGAGCGCTTGTGCAAGCATACCGATATCATCTTCTGATATCTCTGCGTAATCCTCGTCATTGAAGGTTCTTTTACGTCTGACGGTCCCATCTTCTTCGACTTCCTCGCCCCCACCGCCACCGAACATGCGAAGAGGTGCTGTCATAAGCTCAACCTCAAATTGAATATATTTCTCGGCTGACTTGCACAGCTCCGCAACCTGAGGGAGTGTGTACTCCCAAATCTCCCACTTGTTCAGCCCACAGTGTTTATGGAGGGTGAAGAAGATTTCTCCCCAGTGAACAGGTTCCTGTGTTTCCGTATCACGGATTTCGGTTCCCTCCAAAGACTCCCCCTCGGTGCGTTCTACTTTTTTAAACCATTGAGTCCAATGAGCATATCAATGACTTTGCGAGCTGTGTTCAGATCAAGGTACTCATCCAGATACTCTCGATTGATGGTATACTCACCATGCTCATCTTTGGTCACGATATGTGGATAGTTTTTGAATGCCATTGCCAATACATCAAATAAATCCTGCTGCCGCTTTTCATCCAGTTCATCATTCTCAGTCGGAATGAAGTTAAGAATAATGGCATCGATATTCACCGTTTTTAGCAACTTCATCAGACGGCGGGCATCCTTCAGGTTACATGGCGGAATACGATATTTCCGTCGATCCCTCAGCGTAATAATCTCATCATCTTCAAAGAATGCACGCTCAGCAGCTTCCACTTCCTCCGGAGTCACCCGTTTGTTTTCCGGATCATCTTTGATTCGTTTCGCCGCTTCCTCATTCAGCTTTTCCGCAAGCTCACGCTCGGCTTTTTCTTGTTCTGTTTCCATGAATTTAAAGACCTCCCCAGGACATTCTCCCCCATATAATAAAAAACCTGGCAAGGCAAGGCTCTGTGAAGGGGAGGACACAGATGCCGTTTGATACCTTGCCAGGAGCAATCAACTTTATTTAGATATTAGATCTTGCTTGGTGCGCTGAAGCGTTTGATACTGCCGATTTTTCCATCAGCACGTTCAGGGTCAAGAATCTGCAAAGAGATTGCAGATGCAGAAGCGGCAGCGCGCTGGGCATTGATGCTGAATGTACCTTTTGCACGGCACATGTACAGCTCGGTTTCAACACCTGCATACGAACCATCTTTTTGCTGGAACGTCCCGTGATGAACGACAGAGATTGGGAATGGTACTTCGTCAACCAACAGATCAACCATGTCTACAATTTGATCTCGCTTGTAGTTCAACACAATCTCTTTACCGATATGGAACGCATTCAGGATGACTACACCGTTCGCTTCGTCGTAGAAGAACGCATTGGGTTCCACGGCTGTTCCTTTAGTAGTGAGTTGTTTCAGCAACGTGTTGGAATCTTTGAGACGAACCGTAATGTCACCGTTACTTCCATAGATATCACTTACATGCTTCGGTTTGGCTTCCGCAAATCCAGAATTGGAAACGCCTGCAGCCACTGTAGACTGCTCATTCAGCACCCATACATAAGACTTCACTTGCTCTTGTACCGTTGAACCCATCATCAGCTGGATCGCATCCAGATCGAATTTAGCATCTGTTGCCGATACTTCGATCGATTTCGACTTCACCAGTACATCAATGGCGAACAGACCGTCACCACCAAAGATGTCCTCAAGCTCCACGTTAAGGTCAATTTTCAGATCTTGCAGGGTGCCCAGGGTAACTACCTCAATTTCGCCCATCGGATCTTTTGGAAGGCGTTTAGCCATAAACGTACCTACACCTTTGATAATCATTTTTTTAGCCATTGAACAGTCCACTCCTTAGGATAGTATGTATTTTTAGCTACGGAGACTTGCTTAAGCCGGGATCAGGTTAAAGGACTTGATGATCGGGAGATCCATTTCGTTTAACCCGTCTGGCTGTTCGCCGTCTCTGCTTTTTATAGTGTAGAACGCTATCTTCAATCCCTAACGATAATGTAAACGAAATATATTGAAGCACGATTAGCCCCGTCATCTTTGCAAAAGGAAAGGTCTATATACGATCAAAGAAAAGACCCCTACATTAGAGGGGCCATTCTGTTTGGCAAAGCATCTATAATTTGCGCTACCTGTTCTGCACGTTCCTTGATCTCAAATTCATCGGCAGTAACCAGATGAACATGCGAGCAATATTTGCCATGCTCATAGATTCTCTCGGGTGTAATGAAGACAACGTCAGCAACAGCTTCCATCTTGTGTTTGTGCTTCTCGTACTGATCCGGATCAGTCAACGAATCAAATACGACTAGATCAGGATATGCTGTCTCGACAGAACTTGCCAGCCGGCTATCGTTCACCCAGTAGATCACGCGATCACCCTGAAACAGCGTACGGACATTCTGGCCCACACGGGCTACGACAAAGTTTGGAAGCTCCGGATATGGATACTCCAAGGCATCAACCTGATAGAACTCATCACTGGAGTTGATATATATTACATTGTAGCCTACTTCCGCGAGTGCTTTTAACAGCCGTTGTGGTCGACGCCCGAATCGTTCACTATGGAAATCGATCGCAGGCAGATATACAATCGTTGTATCCGTGTTTGGGGTGTATGTCGTAACATTGAACTCCGTCGCGTCAATCTCTATTTCTTCAAGCTCAATTGTCGGTGTAGTCGATTGGCTACCAAACATTCGTTTAAATATCTTTTTCATTTTTCATACCTCCTATGACCTGATTAATCATCTTCACGGCATCCATTGCCCTGCCATCCCAACTATTAGACTTAGCCACCCTTACTCTTGCCGCAATTTTGGAAGCACTATTCTCACGAATCGCTTTCTCCAACATCAATCCACAATTATGCTGATTCATAAAGTAAGTTACATCGCTGTACTTATGAACAATTTCCTCCATACGCGTTGTCAACACAGGTTTGCCCGCAGACAAATATTCATAATACTTGATCGGATCGCAGCCACGGATCATCTCTGTCAACTTAAATGGCACGATACAAACATCGAATTGAGCAATGTAGGCGGGAAGCACTTTATAATCTTTGTGCGGAAGACAAGTCACATTGGGATGCACAATATTTTTTTGATAGAGGGCATTGTTTCCAATCAAAACAACACGATAACCTTTATCTGCAATAGCGGTAATCAGCGAATAATCCACCCACGATGCCATTGCACCGTGGAAACCCACAATCTTTTGCCCATCATGAACATCGGGGAAGTCGGCCGGTTTGGGCAGAATTGTCCGCGCTTTCTCAAAATGTTGGTAATCTGCCCCGTTAGGGCACATAAAGATTGGTTTGCCGTCATGTTTATGTGCCTCGTACATCACCTTCGCAGTCGTCGCAATAAGATCTGCACGGTCAAAACATTTCGGGATGTAGGATTTCCACACAGCAAACTCATCAGCCGAATTATCAAGGTAATCAAATACGGTAAAATCAAACTTCCGTCCATCCGAATAATTGTACTGACCTGGATTCGAGAACCAGAGTACCTTCTTTCCTTTCACCAGGTGATCGTAGTTCACACCTTTCTGCACAAGGAACAGATTCTCATTTAACTTTTCAATCGGGCGGGTCTGCTTTCTGTACGTTTCTTCATTGATAAATATAGCCCGTATACCTGGAATATTAGAGAAGGCGGTCATCAATTGCTGCGGACGTTGGAACAAGAGGTTCCAGTCAAGTGCAGGCGGGTAAACAATGGTCATTTCTATACTTTCAAAAACCGGATTTTCTCGTTGTTTTCTACGAAGCAGCAAATTGAGCAATCAACTCCACCCCTTCCGCATAGGCATGAACGGGACGCAACCGAGTATCTACAAACAATTGAAATCCCAATCTTCTAGCTTGCTCACAGAATGGTGCATCTTCACCTGTTGGATGGGAACCATAACGAACCCCAGCTTCGATCACTTCACGCTTAATCAAATATACGGCACCTGTCAGTTCTACCGGGAACAAACCCGCTTTGAATTCAGGTATATGTTTTCCGCCGCTCATTGCATTATGAGCCTTCAATTTTGGGTGATTCCGTATAAGCATTGCGCATATATCTTTGTCATTATCCATTAACTGCCGTAGGCTACCCTCAGGAATGATGATATCCGTATCAATTGAGAACAGATAATCACAGTCCGATTTCAGAAACTCATCCAGAAGCATATTCCTCAACAACGCCAGGTGGTGATAGGAATATTGTCCACGTATATGACCATATGTTCTCCCCAGATTATGAGTCAGATAAGGAATCTGATGACAATCAAGGATATGCTCCGTCTGATCTTCACTATCATTCAGGATGTACATATAATGCTTCTGCACTGCTTGTTGCTCAAGTGATTGCAAGTGCCGTTCCATAATCCAAGCCCGGTTTCGTACAGGACTACCTATAAATACGTTTTTCACAGTCCATCCCCTCTCCCTTTTTACATAGTCTAGACTGTTGCTCAATAACCTTCGCACATTGAACCAAAAAGGAGTGATTCATCAAAAGAAGAGAGAGAACGAAGCATTTTTCCTATTCTAGTACAGAAGGAGTTGATGAATATGTATACCAAAGAAACCATTATTCACACATGGAAAGAAGGTGACCTGCATGCTGGGGAGTGTAGAATTAATCCACAACTGGTTCCAAATGGCCTCTGATGGAGAAGCCCATGCTTCTGTACGATTTGGGGATGCTTCCAACACCATTCTGGCCCACGATACCGTTCTGACTATGGATTTCATTAAGTCTCATTACGGCTGGTTGAACGACCCTACCTATTGCGGGATAACCTTACCCAATGCAAGTGCGAGAGAAATTATCGTACACTGCCTGCGAAAAGCGGATTACGTCGGACATCTGATCCAGACAGATCACTGGTATTTCAAGCCGTTATTCGATATGTGCCTTGCATATTACAAAGTTGAGCCCAGAGAGACCTTCTATGCTTTTGAGAATAATTACATCGCCCGATTCAAGTTATTCTACGAAACATTCAAGACCATGCCTATTCTGATCTGCGGAGCCAAGGCCGAGCAATATCGAGAAGTTCTGGAGCGGAGATACGGGTGGACAAGCATCGTGGGAACGGTGGACTGCCCCTCGTGGTCTCATGTGAGCACAGCATCCAAACAAATGGAACATATCTACCAACAGACACCGTGGAAGCTTGCTTTGGTGTGTGCAGGTGCACCCGGCAAGGTACTGGTTATTAAGGCCAAAGAACTGCAAACCGTAGGTGTTGACTTTGGTTCCGGAGCAGATGTTACCATTCAAGCCGACTGCGAAAATCTGAACGCATGGGATTACAACGGATTTCCTGATTATTGGGAAGGCAGACCCAAAAAATGACCCTCTCCGGGTCTTTTTTGCTGGATAAAACTGTGATTCCAAATCCGATTTTATTGACTTAGTAGCTGTTGATAATTTAAACTATCTGCCTTATTATTGTTAAGATAACTCCTAATCTAACCTGGTTTAAACTTGCATGAAGAGGAGCTCTGCTAAGATATTCAAACCGTTGGAGGGAAATGTAATGGCGTACTCGCAGTCAAAGACCGAAATAGTAGCAACTCATTTACGAACAAGATTTATGGAAGGTAACGTGGAGGGACATGAGATCGTTGTTGCCTTGATCAGTATGGTCAAAGCTGAGAAGATTAATTTAGATGAAGTTGCCCCTATTCTCTCTACAGTCTTTTTTGAACAACCGCAAGGTATTCTATTGGCACTCGAAAAAGCTAGCACTCTGATTGATGATGAATTAATTGATTCCATTCTCCACGAAGTAAACGAAAAAGCTTAATCTTACATACAAAGGAGAGCTTATCATCAGATTTTAATTTACAACAACCAGTTATTCTCTCCACACTTTTAGATTGAATAGATTCATCACTGAGAAATTGGAATTTCTCGTTATTTTCTGTCCTCCTCTGCTTATTCTAGTAGTATTACGAAGGAGGGGACACCAATCGAGACAGTGAATAAAGCCATTTTATTTTTAGCAGTTATTGAAACCATGCTTGAAGCGCTCCACCATACAGAAGTAGATCAGACAGAACTTGTGGATTCGCTTGTCATGTTAGGTTTTGATCCCATTGAGATGTTGTATGAGACAAATACCATTAGATCTTTCCAAAAGATATGCAGGGCTTTCGCAGAACTCCATCTTACAGATGAGGCCCTGGACACGTTCTCAAAAGAGTAGTTACATAACCAGAACCCCACATCACATTCGACGTGGGGTTCTGGTTTTTTTTGAATTTGAACCTTTTTTTGAAACGGATCAGTTTAACCTTCCCCATCCTGCCTCGTATAGGTCATCTAGGGACCATGGACATCTCCATCGCCCCTGTTGACTCTGACTTAATAAACGAAAGGATGGTTGTATGAGCTCACCCACACCAACACATGTGATCGAAACAAATCAACTCGCTGTTATTGGAGTCGTCGATGAATCCTCGATTCAGACCCAATATGAACTTGAGTATCCTGATCATATCGTGATTATACAACATTTTTATTTTTTGAAAGATCCGGCACACTTTAACTCCTGGTTAACCAGCAGACAGGCATAACCTCTATCTGAGATGTACTTTGGGTCAGGACTTGTTACGTCTACGCTCATCAATTAAAACCTTCAGTAACAGCAACTCTCCATAGGTTAACTTCTTCTTGCGTACCTTCTCTACCCATGCCCAATCTTCAATCACCTTGTCGTTGTAGGCATCTCCAATGTACTGATCAAGTTCATTCCAGGCCCATTGTGCATAATCCAGAACCGTATTCATATCATCATCCTCCGTGACTGCTACTTCTTGTAGTGGGTTTAATTTTATATGTACTGCTTGCTTAAATCTTTCATATTCACCTGGTTGTTTAATCCATGGCAGCGGGCATTCCTTCCATCCAACCACTTCTTTATGTGTGAAGAAGACGGGTGGAAAGCCCCGTTCCCTGATTAGGTATACCGCGAGGTCTACAACGTTATTAAATGTATCTTCATGAATACTGCCATCCTTTTCAATGCACATCTCAATGCCCACTGTACTATTGTTCGGATATGTCCCAAGTTTGGCTAGCGCTTCCTTCGTGTATGTTGCACTCCCGCAGTGGTAGGCCAGTTCATCATCCGGTAGACTGTTATATATGGAAGTTCGATCTACCGAGAAGTGTGCGCTTGCATAACGACCTTTCACTGCTTTATTGGAATCCTGCTGTGCCAAACTTGCAAAGTATTTGCTAATGTTCTTCGCGGGCGCTCCGGGAGATGCCGTATAATGCATCACAATTCCACGTTTCGCTTTTAATTTAAGTCCGGCCCGACTGTATTTATTAACAGGTATGTAATCCTTGGTGATCTGTATCATGACATCTTCTCCTTATCTTCAACTTGATCTTCATTGCCTCGAAGCTTAAAGAGTGCTGAAGTGATAAACTTCGGTACAGGCAGGCCCAGTTTCCCCATGTTCTCCAAAATACTGATTCCTTCGGTACCAATGATGAACATTAACATTGCATCTCGCATAAAATCATTGGAATTGCCTGCAACCATATCCAGTTGATGTGCAATAATGACAAAAACAAATGTCAATGACTTACGAGCAAGCCCCCACCATCCAACCCTGCTGGATAACTCCTTCCTATACCATGCAGACAGCACCCCTGTGATGTAATCCAGCCCCACAAAGATGGTCACGGCAATAAACAGGTGATCAATTCCTCCTACTAAATACACGACTGCCGATAGCAGCCAGCCAAACAAAACCATAAAAACGGTGTCTCTGTGCATTAACGTTCCCCCTTCAATAACCTATTTCATGTCTAGGTTAGGCGGATCACAGATATAAGTCTCATACGATACGGAAACGTCCGAAAAAACACTCACCATTCGCTATACAAACAGCAAAAATCCCTCACGCTTGGATGCGGGAGGGATCATAACGAAATGATTCAGCTGTACGTTGATGGATCTGGTGTAACCGGTACACCTGTAGTATTCGTTGGTGTTGTATTCCGTTGGAACATGCCTTGAATACGGTCCAGAACATAAGGGGTGGAGTCAATGAGTTTCTCAAACAGATGTGTGGAGTTATCAAGTGGTACAATGTGTACCCCCTGTTTACCTACCACCAGGAACGCAATAGGACGTATGGATACACCGCCCCCACTACCGCCACCAAACGGAGAAGCAACTTTAGCTGAACTCGCATGTTCAGCAGAGGTACCCGTAGCACCACTTTTGCCACTACTTTCTCCATTAACGTGAAAATCACTACCACCGGCAGCAAAACCGAATCCCACCTTACTGATTGGCAGAATCACGGTACCATCTGGTGTTTCGACTGCATCGCCAACAATTGTATTGACATCCACCATGGCCTTGATATTTTCCATTGCGGTTTCCATTAAGCCTTGAATTGGATGATCTGACATTTAAATTCCCTCCAGTTTCAATGTAAGCTAGGTTTGATCTAACCATATCATCCCCAAACTTGAAGGGACTTATGTAATAAGCATTTTAAATACACTCACCAAATCCCAACCTTACATTCCCAAAAACAGACCGACTATGATGGGTTTTTATACTGTTGTCCCACTAAGTTTCTTCTTTTGCTTCTCCTTATGCCTGCGGCGCTGTTCCTGAAGAAGCTTGAACCACATCCGCCATCCGCCTTCGACTTGAAGCACACGGGTGAGTAGTGTAACTCCAGCGATCAGAACGGCTGTAATCCGAATTTTCACTCTGAAATCAAGTTCTGTTCTAAATTCCATTTCATCGGACCATACCGGCATAACCTGAAGCACAGGAGTTTCATCAAAGCGGATCTGATAGGTGAGAAAACCAATAATAATGGACTTGATACTCCACACCCAGCCCGTCAGCACCGCTGTATATGCTGCATCACCAACGCCGATGTGGGTAGCCCAGGACAGTTGGGTCATATGTACGCGTGTAAGTGTTTGCTTCAGCCACAGCTTGAGCGCGTCCGTTGCCCTAAGCATAATTTTTACATCTTTAGCCCACTTTTTGACTTTGCGTTTGTTGACCCGCTCGCTTCCCTGGGCCTCGCCTCTCGAATGATTCATGGATTGTTCGGTCTTGACCAGAAAACCTTCCTTCATATTGCGAAAAACAATACTCGGGATCTCATAGTTAATCCGCACAATTCCATAGAGAAGACGAACATTAATATTGGCGTAATCATCACTTTTATGTTTACTGAATGTAAAATGTACATGAACATTTGAGATGAGGACTGCGGCAATCAGCAATGCGAACAACAAACCGATTCCTCCAAGCCAAATCCACACAGGCCTTACCTCCAAGCCCTCAATTCTTTTCTCGTCTAGTATGGCACTCTGAATAGGAAAAAATTCACGTCTGACCTAAAAATCCCATTTCATATTTGTTTGGAAAATGTTTTACACATCGTTTATCTAAAATAATGCACAAAAAAACCGACTCCACTGATGGGTGTCGGTTAGTATGAGCTTGCAAATTAGAGTGAAGAATCGTTATTATCGTCTTCGTTGTCGATATGACTTAGATCATCCGCCGGATCAGCACTTTCCGGTTCCAGTTGTTGCAAATCCAGTTTGTTGAATAACAGTTGTGTCTCTTCTTCCAGGTTTTCCGAATCTTCGAACAAACCTGGTTCCGGAAGGTCTTTGATTGAAGCTAATCCGAAATAATCCAGGAATGACTTGGTCGTTCCGTACAGAATTGGTCGTCCGATCGCCTCGGCTCGTCCCACTTCAATAATTAGATCCTTATTCACAAGCGTATGAATGGCCCGCTCCGATTTTACACCGCGGATTTCCTCAATCTCTACCCGTGTAATGGGCTGCCGGTACGCTACAATAGCCAGGGTCTCCAGAGCCGCTTGGGATAAGGACGTACGCGCGGGAGAGTATGCCAGTTTCTCGAAATATACAGCGTGGTCAGGCAAGGTGCCCAACTGAACTACACCAGCGATCTTGAGAATCTGTACACCTCGTCCCTGCTGTGAAAATTCATGAATCATCTCCTCAATCGCGTCCGTTACAAGCTCCACTCGCTGGTCGACGATCTCGGCGATTTGTTTGATACTCAGACCTTCTTCTCCGGACAAAAACAGCAGGCCTTCAATAATCGATTTCAATTTCGGAAAATCCATGATTCTTTGTTTCCCCTCTCCACTCCATAACGATATCCTCAAACATCCGTTCCTGATAACAGACAATCTGCTTCATCTTCATCAGTTCCAGCACCGCCAGAAAAGTGACAACAATCTCATGGCGATAGATATGTTCATCCATCAACTTGGAGAATAACAGTCTGCCTCCCGGCCCCATACTTTCCAAAGCGCCGATGACATCCCGTATCCGGTCTTTAACCGAAATCTCATCCCGTTTGATTCGAGTTACAGTTGTGCGCTTCTCAGCCTTACGTAGCGCCTTCTGAAAGGCTGCAATCAGGTCAGAGGTGTGTAAACCCTCAACCGGATTCGATTGGGCTTCTACGGGCATATAGGGGCGCAGATCCTCGGGCTCTTTGGAAAATATAAGGCTGCGTTCCCACTCCCGTTCATGAAGATGACGCGCAATTCCCTTGTATTTGCGATATTCTATCAGACGTGCAATCAGCTCTGCACGTGGATCATAATCTTCTTCTTCCATAAAATCATAATCCTCGAAGTCCTCAATGACCGGTGGTTTGGGCAATAAAAGTTTGCTCTTGATCGCCAGCAATGTTGCTGCCATGACCAGAAATTCACTCGTAATATCCAGTTCCAGTTCCTGCATCGAATGCAGATACGCCATGTATTGATCGGTAATATCGCTGATGGGAATATCCTGGATATGAATTTCAGCCTTATCAATCAGATGAAGCAGCAGATCCAAAGGGCCTTCAAAAGTCTCCAGTTTGTATGTAACTACCGTCACTAGACGAATCCTCCCGCCAGAAAAATACAAAACCCTGCTAAGCCGTCCGAATCCGGTTTCCCGTGTTCGTCTGCGCAAAGCAGGGCACTACTATTAAATAAGCACTATTTTAGCTGTTTCGTCAAGTTTGCCATCTCAATTGCCGCCGTAGCTGCATCCCAACCTTTGTTACCCGCCTTGGTTCCGGCACGTTCAATCGCTTGTTCAATATTTTCTGTTGTAACCAGTCCAAAGATCGTAGGCACGCCAGTTTTCAGGTTAATTGCTGCTACCCCTTTAGCCATCTCGTTGCACACATAATCGTAATGCGTAGTTGATCCACGAATAACGGTTCCCAGGGTAATCACCGCATCATACTTGCCGCTCTCCGCCATTTTCTGCGCAATCAAAGGGATTTCGAACGCACCTGGAACCCAGGCTACATCCACTTCATCATCCTGCACGCCGTGGCGTTTGAACGCATCGAGTGCTGCGCTAAGCAATTTACTGGTAATGAATTCGTTAAAACGTCCAACGACAACTCCATATCTGGATCCTTCTGATACTAAATGTCCTTCAAAAAATTGTGGCATTCAAGTCATCTCCCTAACGGTATAATGTAATGTAAGTAACGGAAATCCCTAAGTAATCTCTTCCATAAATTACATGGTGAACGTTGTTCATCTAAAATATATTTACTGTTCGTTCTGCTCGATATCATCAAACTTGAGCATATGCCCCAGCTTGGCTTGCTTGGTATGAAGATACACCGTATTGTCCTCGTTCTCCTCCATCTGGATCGCGACACGCTCTACGACTTCAAGTCCATATCCTTCAAGGCCTTTAATTTTACGAGGGTTGTTAGTTAACAGTCTGATCTGACGAACCCCAAGGTCTTTCAGAATTTGAGCGCCAATTCCGTAATCACGCAAGTCAGCAGCAAAACCCAAACTCAGGTTTGCATCAACAGTATCCATACCTTCCTCTTGCAACTTATAGGCTTTGAGTTTGTTGATCAGGCCAATACCCCGACCTTCCTGTCTCATATAAAGCAGTACGCCATTGCCTTCCTCATGGATCTGTTTGAGTGCCGCATCAAACTGCGGACCACAGTCACAACGATGCGAATGGAATACATCACCTGTCAAACATTCAGAGTGCACACGTACAAGCACAGGTTTCGAACCATCAATTTCTCCTTTGACCAGAGCCACATGTTCCTTATTGTCCACAGCATTTGTATAAGCCACCGCTTGAAACTCACCAAAGTCCGTTGGCATACGCACAGCCACTTCACGTTGAACCAGCTGCTCTTTTTCGTTACGGTAACGAATCATGTCCTGAATACTGATCAGCTTCAGATCATGCTTGCGGGCAATCTCCTGCAGATCCGGAAGTCTGGCCATCGTGCCATCTTCCTTAATCACTTCACAAATAACGCCAGCAGGGTAGGAACCACACATGATAGCGAGATCTACAGCCGCTTCCGTATGTCCGGCACGACGAAGTACACCGCCGTCTTTTGCAATCAGAGGGAACATGTGACCAGGCTTACGGAAGTCCCCGGCTTTCGCCTCAGGATCGATTAGACCTTTCACGGTAATAGAGCGTTCATGTGCCGAGATACCTGTTGTTGTATCTTTGTGATCCACAGAGACGGTGAAGGCTGTTCCATGGAAATCCGTATTTTGTTGAACCATCGGTTTCAGGTTAAGTTCGTCCGCACGTTGTTGTGTAATCGGAACACAGACCAGACCTCTACCTTCAGTAATCATGAAATTAATGACTTCAGGCGTCGCCTTTTCGGCCAAAGCGATAAAATCGCCTTCATTCTCCCGATCTTCATCATCCACAACAATGACGGGTTTACCACGCATGAGATCATATATGGCTTCTTCTATTGTGTCCAGAATGGATTGTTCTGACATTGGTCCACCTCCAGTTAATTTCTGTTCTCTATTTATGCAAATCCGTGATTGGAGAGAAAATCTTCACTGATACTGCGCGGCTTGCCAGCACCCGTCTCCCGATGTCCTCTCCCATACTGGAGCAGATGATCCACATATTTGCCCAAAATATCGCATTCGATATTAATGGTATCCCCTGTCTTTTTCACATTTAGTACAGTTTCACCAATGGTATGCGGGATAATGGAAACCGTGAATGCGGTATCCGATGTATGGACAACGGTCAAGCTAATGCCATCCAGTGTAACCGATCCTTTAGGGATCAGATATTTGAACAACTGGTGATCATCAGGCTTGATCTCAAACACAATTGCATTCTGATCACGTGTTATACTGCCAATCACTCCAGTACCATCAACATGGCCCTGAACGATATGTCCGCCAAAACGACCGCCTGATTGCATGGCCCGCTCCAGATTAACTTTACTGCCAGATTGCAGCTGACTGAGATTGGTATGGCGATAGGTTTCAGGCATTACATCGGCGGTAAAACCTCCACCTTCGAGCGTTGTCGCAGTTAAGCACACGCCGTTCACTGCTACACTATCACCAATCTTCAGATCGTCCATGATGGCGGAAGCTCCGATATTCAGGACCATCGCTTCGCCTTTCCGACCAATACGCCGGATCTGACCGACTTCTTCCACCAAACCGGTAAACATGCTGCCGCCTCCCTTTTTCAAGTTATAAAGAACCTAACTTTCTACTTTCAAATCCATTTATTTATTCAGGCCACACCGGAATACCGCCAATGCTGATATTATCTCCAACTTGTTCGATCTCCAACTGATTCAATTGAATCGCCTGATTCATACGTTCCACACCCTCGAAGCGGAAGCTTCCAGGTGTATCATAACCGCCTACAATCTTCGGAGCGATAAACATGAGCAGTCGATCGACCAACCTTGCCTCCAGCATGGCTCCATTCAAGGTGCCTCCACCTTCAAGCAAAATTGAACCAATGTCACGCTCACCCAACTTGCTAAGACCGTTTAACAGATCCACACGTGGTCCAGGACCACAGCGTATAATCTCGACGCCGTAGGCTTCCAAACGTTCAGCAACTTCAGGACTGGCTTCGTCTGTTGTCAGCACCCATGTTGGAGCAAGACCATCCTTAACCATTTTGGCACCTACGGGGAGACGTAACTTGGAATCCACTACAATGCGCACTGGACTAATGCCTTCGACTTGCAAACGGGTTGTAAGTTCCGGATTATCGGCGATTACCGTGTCGACGCCAACCATAATTCCCTGGTGACGATGACGAAGGGCATGCACAATCTCACGAGCGGGCTCGTTAGAGATCCACTTGCTGTCTCCGCTGCGAGTAGCAATTTTGCCATCCAAAGTAGTAGCCGTTTTCAGTGTCACAAAAGGTAGACCCGTTGTAATAAACTTAATGAATTTTTCATTCATGCGTCTTCCTCGCTCACGCAGTACGCCAACTTCAACTTCAATGCCTTGTTGACGAAGCATGCTTATACCCCTGCCGGATACTTGCGGATTTGGATCTTCACAACATACCACAACACGTTTCACCTTTTCATGAATCAGGCGTTCACTACAAGGTGGCGTCTTGCCATAATGACTACAAGGCTCAAGTGTAACGTATACCGTACTTCCCTCTGCATCACTGCCTGCCATGTTAAGTGCATGCACCTCTGCATGACCGGTTCCACGTTTCAGATGGCTCCCCAGGCCTACAATACGGCCTTCTTTCACAACCACACATCCAACAACCGGATTAATCCCCGTCTGTCCCTGTGCTCGTTCCGCCATATCCAATGCCAGTGCCATATAAAATTCATCATTGATCATTTCCAAATCCGTTCACCCCGCGGTTTAAAGTCTTGTTTATTAAAAAATCCCCGTCGAACAATCAGTTCGATGGGGATGATGAGAGACAAATGTCACCAGCAGGAGTGAAATGGATACAGCACGCCAACACTTTGCCCAAAACTTCATTTCGGGCAAGTGAAAATAGACACATACCTTAATGAACATTAATTACAGGTAAAGAGCTTTTATAGTGCGGCATATGTATGGAACTGTCCGGCGTAACCGGATCTTCCCTGCACAGTGCAAGACATCACAAATCGTGACTGTGCAGCAATACTCCTGCTGAATGCAAACCTGTTAGGTCTGCACCTCTCCTTCTCCCATCCAGACTATACTGTCGGTTCTGGAATTACACCAGATCAGCCATCTGCCAATGGCAGACAGGTCACGGACTTTGCATCAAGTGCTGGACACATAGGTCCTTACACTTCCTGCATCACCGCCGGTAGGGAATTGCACCCTGCCCTGAAGGATTGCTTTCGTTATTACTTGGATGTTAGCACTTTAATGCCAAAAAATCAATTGTTTTTTGTTCCTTTTTGTCACATACTAACTTTTAATAAGCTAAGAAACAACAAAAACCGCTTCCTCTCAAGGAGGCACGGTTTTTGCTTGGAGGCCCATTTCACACCCATCGTATCATTCTACATATCAGGAAAACACCAGCTCGCCATATGCTTTAATTCTTTGGCATTATGGAATGGAGTGCGATCAGGTTCTTGCAGGGGCGAAGTCGGAAGCGGGAACTCTCTTGCCACCCTTCTGACCCAACTTGTGGAATCAATCGCAATAGCCGAGCATTTCCAGCGTCCATTCGCTCTCGGTCGAAACGTCCCATGCAAATCTGCTTTTCCCGGCATCTCTGGGAAGACTCCATCCAGATATTCGACAATGACGCGCTTGTCTCTGACTTCATGACAATATACAGTCACCCATACACCTTCCCGGACCCGAACAGCATACACATCGCCAGACTGTACCTCCCCGGTACCTGCATCAGGAGATGCCTTTGGTACTTTTCCGCGAACACTTCTCTTCTTCTCCAATGCCCCTAAGATCGTGTCCTTTACAGCTGGACTCTCATCAGGCTTATCCGCAAGTGATATGTTATTCAGATCAAAATCATGAAATATCTTGTTCAGGTTGTTCTCATTAATTCCGACAGATGAGTCCCACCACGCCAGAGGGGCCTGCACTTCAACCCGCACATTGGGGCGTGCGTCACGCTGCATGTAAGAGGTGAATTCCGTGATCATTCCAGGATGTTCCGGCGTATCCAATATGCCAATCAGAGCTAACGTCTCAAGTAAATCACGGTAGGCATATTCCTTCTGTGTAGGCAAAAGACGTTCCTTCTTGAGCGCTACTGCTGCCTTGCTGTAACGTGTTTTGGGAGGTAATTCGCGCAGCACCGTTAACACCGCACGGAATGTCCAGCGGTCGTACTCATTGGGTATTGGAAGCTCCTGCGCAGTAGCCAGCTCTCGAAGTGCCAACACATATCCAAAAGGATCACCGTCCAACGGGGTTCCATTGGTCATCCGCCAATACCATTGCAGCGTTGTGTCGGTTGCTTGATCTACACTTAATCCGCAGATCTTACAAGTGTTTGAAGATGGATATGGCGTATGTTCATGACTTGGCATACTGCTCGCAATTAGCTTGCCCGTAAGCAACGAACGCCAGATCATGGGTGCTGACCACAAAGAGGATACAAAGGCCTGCGCTGCATCATTGATCGTCCATTGATTCGCAACTTTTTTCAGCTCAGTAATCGTTTCATCATGTTGCGGACGTACAAAGCGATTCGGTTCATGCCCGGCTGCCTCAAGCGCTTCTCGATCCTTTACCGATAGACTATCCGGAACGACATGGCGCGATGCCTGCAGTTCTTCATCCCACAACGTGCGCTCACTATAAATTTGTTTTAACAAGCTTAGCTGAGTAACCATATCCAAGGTTATATTCATCCTTTCTAATTATCGATTTCAAGTATGTAAAAAAAATAAAAAAAGTGCTTCTATAAAAGAAGCACTTCATGTTGGACCCAGTTAAGGTGAAGGTATTAAGCTTCTACAACTTCAACAGTTTCCATTTTGTCTTTACCTTCTAAAGCGTCCACGAACTCCATACCTTTAGTTACTTTACCAAATACAGTATGTTGTCCATCCAAATGTGGTTGCGGTTGGTAGCAGATGTAGAACTGGCTTCCACCTGTGTTACGGCCAGCATGTGCCATAGCAAGTGTTCCGCGCTCATGTTTGTTCGGGTTAATTTCACAGTTGATTGTGTAACCTGGGCCACCTGCACCGGAACCGTTAGGGCATCCGCCTTGAGCTACAAAGCCCGGGATAACGCGGTGGAAAGTAAGACCATTGTAGAAACCGGAGTTAGCCAGTTTCTCAAAGTTTGCTACTGTGTTTGGAGCTTCTTGATCGAACAGATCGATCAGAACTTCTCCGCCGTTTGCCAATTTAATTTTCGCTTGTTTCGCCATATGTAAATGACTCCTTTCGTATTGACCATCGTTAATGGTGCCAGAACGCATGACCCTGGGCCAAGCATTACAGCACTTTTCTTAGTGTACACCGAAAATGTCTGGATCGCAAAAAAAACGGCAACTTTTTTCATGATTTAGCTCCAATACGCAAAAAGCAGACGAAAAAGGAAGTTCCTTTTTCATCTGCTTCAACTGCAAAATCCCTATATCTTGAATAATGCAGAAACGCATTATCTTTTGACGAATTAGCGAGTAACTGGCTGTTTTCCAATGCGCGCAGGTACCAGGTCATTCTGGATGATATCTTGATACGTCTCACGGCGTACCACGACATCCCCTTGACCGTCTTTGACAAAGACAACGGCTGGACGACGAATCCGGTTGTAGTTGCTCGCCATGGAGTAGTTATACGCACCTGTGCAAGCTACAGCGAGTAGGTCGCCACTTTCCACTTTTGGCAGGTCCAGATCCCAGATCAACATATCGCCACTCTCGCAACATTTACCCGCAACAGATACTGTTTCCTGAGCAGCCTCATTCGCACGATTGGCAAGCACAGCTTCATACTTGGATTCATACAAAGCAGGACGTGGGTTATCGGTCATACCACCATCAACGGCAACGTATTTACGCACGCCTGGAATGTCTTTGCTAGTTCCAACGGTATACAGCGTTGTTCCCGCTTCACCCACGATGCTGCGGCCTGGCTCAACCCAGATCTCAGGTACGGCATAGCCGATTTGAGCAAAATGATTTTTAACGGCATCTGTAATAGCCTTTACGTATTGCGCAACTTCAAGTGGCGTATCTCCATCGATATAACGGATTCCGAATCCACCACCAAGGTTAACCACTTTGAATGCAACGTTAAGACGCTCATATACGCTTGCTGCAAATTCAGCAACACGTTGAACAGCCATCTGGAAGCCTTCAACTTCGAAGATCTGGGAACCGATGTGGGAATGCACACCGAGCAATACCAGGTTAGACTGCTTGGAAGCCAAGTCAATCGCTTCAAATGCTGTACCATTACCGATATCAAATCCAAATTTGGAATCCGTTTGACCTGTGGAAATATATTCATGCGTATGTGCCTCAACACCAGGCGTCACACGAAGCAAAATGTTTACTTTACGATTTTTGTCCGCTGCTACAGCCTGCAACAGATGCAATTCATTGAAGTTATCAACAACAAAACATCCAATCTCTGCATCAAGAGCCATTTCGATCTCTTCCAGCGTTTTGTTGTTACCGTGGAAGTGAATGCGCTCAGCCGGGAATCCTGCTTGCAGTGCAGTAAACAGTTCACCGTCAGATACAACATCCAGGGAAAGTCCTTCTTCAGCTGCAAGGGCACACATCGCCATTACACAGAATGCTTTACTTGCGTAAGCAACCTGGAAGCCCAATCCGGAAGCACGGAATGCTTCCATGTACTCTCTGCAACGCTCGCGAACCAATTGCTCGTCCACAACGTACAGGGGTGTTCCAAATTGTTCTTTCAGATCTGTTGCATCAACTCCGCCAATCTCCAGATGTCCTTGCGCATTTATTTTACTTGTACCATGTAAATACATAATCTGCATTCCTCACTTTTTATATACTGGAACAATTGATATTCCAATGATTTTACACCAGTATATCAAATTAGGCAGCGAGATGAATGGATTTTTCGGAAGATCATTTGTGTTTTTTACTTTTTTGCAATTCCCCGTCCGGATCATCGGACATTTTGGTGTTGTCACGGGTTTTATTGAATGATGGACGTTTTTTATTTTCCAGCAGCGGAAGCCGGAATAAAAAGTTGCCCAAGGCCTTTGCATTAAACGGTATAAAAGGCCAGAGATACGAAGAATTGTACGACCGGTGAACGGTGAGTGCCAATATGAGTAATGTACAGCCCACGACCAACCCCGGAACCTTAAATATCGCTACTGCAATGAGCAGAAACAACCTGACTAGCCTGTTGGCGAGCCCCAGCTCGTAACTCGGCGTGGCAAACATTCCGATGGCTGCGATGGCCATATAGAGCACAACCTCATTAACAAAGTATCCTGTTTTCACCGCGATATCCCCGACTAGAATGGCCGCGATTAAGCCCATGGCCGATGCCAGAGGTGTAGGCGTATGAACCGCTGCCATCCGTAATAAATCGACGCCAAGTTCGATCAGGAGAAACTGTAGAATTAGCGGTAGCTTTACATTTTCCTGTGGACCAATGAAGTCCAGTCCCATCGGTTTAATCGAAGGATCAATAACCATGAGCAACCACAGCGGTAATAAAAACAACGAGATGAGAATCCCTGCAAAACGCACCCATCGTAAATATGTTCCCATCAAGGCCGTCTGTCTGTTCTCCTCCGCATGCTCACATAGGTCGAAAAAGGTCGTTGGTAGAATCATCACACTGGGGGAAGTGTCTACGAAAATGACGACTCGTCCTTCCAGCAAATGAGAAGCTGTAACATCTGGTCGTTCCGAATAACGAACGAGTGGGAACGGATTCCATCCCTTGTTGATAATCGCTTCTTCCAGCTGTTTATCGGCGGCGGGAATACCATCGATATCCACTCGTTGAATTTTTTCCCGGACTGAATCCACCTGCACTTTATCCACAATATCGTCAATGTACACCACGCAGACATCGGTTTGTGTTCTCCGCCCCACCTGCATGATCTCAAATTTCAGTCCAGGGTCGCGTATTCTGCGACGCACTAAGGTCACGTTGGTCAAGAGCGTTTCGGTAAAGCCGTCTCTGGAACCGCGGACCACCCTTTCCAATGAAGGTTCTTCTGGTGAACGAACCGGGTAACTCCGGGTATCCATAATTAAGACCGAGCGATCTCCTTCAACGAACATTGCGCTCATACCGGTAAGGACCTTGTTGATGACAGCACTCATCTTCTCGACTTTTTCCACCTGAATGTGGGGAATGTAACATTCAAAATAGGATTTGAGTGCATGTCCTGAGACGTCATCCGGCGTGAGATAGGTTAATCTTTTCAAGACTTCAAGCAAAATCTCATCCTTGGCGAAGCCGGTGATCATCAGCAATCCAACGTGCTTACCACCTAGGACCATTTCCCTCATATTCACGTCGAACGATTCTCCAAGCCCCAGTACCTGTTGCAGTGTATATCTATTCTCACTCATGCGTGGGGAGATATCATCGTTTTCCTGCCAATATTGTACGGATTCCTCAATGCTGTCGGACATCTCATTTTGTTTTTTCTTATTGTACGCTTTCTCCTCTTCTTCCTTCTGAATCTCATAAGCAGACTTGTGTAACATCTCTTCCGTTATACCTTCACTATTTTCCTGGCCTGTGTGCTCCGTTCGTTCATCCATCTTCCATCCTCCTATGGCCACGAGTTACCGCTGATATATGAAAAAATCAAACAGGGAACCTGTCATTTTGCCCAAAATCATGGCGAGCAGTAATCCAAACAAATAAGGTTTCATGCCCAATCGTTTGGCTAGCACGGGCAGTACATTGAGTACCTCAGTGAGCGCTGCGGCGAGCAGACCGATGAACACGCCACAGAACAAACCAACGATCGGGCTGAGCAGCAGCACCCCATGCATTTTCCAATGCCAGAAGTCCGCCACCGTCCCGAGCAGTGAACCACCAATTAGCGCCCCTTCGTACCAGTGAGTTTTGTCATACGATTGCGTAAGTTGAGCCAACCTTGGAATCATATCGAGCACCAGAATGAGCGCAATTACGCCGCTCCCTACGGCAATCCCCCCTGCAATACCCAATACAATGCTGATTGCTCCATTAAGAACGCTCATCCGCATTCATCTCCCTGCGTTCCTGCTCGTGCATCCGTTCGCTTTCTTCAATCACCACATATTTATCTACATTTTGCTGGTATAGGAACATCTCCACTTCCAGCGGAGTAGGCTCCTCATTCCACTTTTTCTTGAACAAATGATTAAAAAATACTGCCATTCCAAATCCAATGCCAATGGAATACGCCACTTGGAACAGATAGGGATGTTCGTCCCGATGCCCAGTAAGCATCTCCACAATACGAATCTGTACTTCCTGCATGTTCACATCGGCATGAAAATTCATAATGGTTAAGGCTGATCCGAAGAACAGCAGCAGCCAAACCAATATGAACAGAGACTTGGAAGGTTGACCATTTCCTGCAATGACTTCAACCAACGTATGGCCTGATCCAATCAGTTCCACACTTACCTCCGGCAAGATGTTCCGAATTCGGGGAATAATCTGCAATATATCAATGAGGATCAGATTGCCATCCTCCGGTCCAGGGCGCAGCAGTTCAAGCTCCAGTAGCCTGCCCTCCTGGTCTTCAGAAGAGGTCAGTACATGTGCAATATCTCCAAGCTTGACTGCTCTGCCCCTCTGGATGCGAATACGGCTGCGCAGACGAATATAGACCATTGGAGTGGGTGTCTGGGACATCCATAGCACTCCTTTACTGCGTAATTTAGGTTAGTATTTGAAGAATGTGCAAATTTATTACAAACTGGTTGGAAAAAAGGTGGAATGTTTAGTTGACGCTGCGGGATGGATCGGTCATTGGTCGCTGTTATCCCCGGATTTCTTGAACTCTCCTTTTCAAGGAGGAAATCCGGTGCTAAAGGCGAACGCTTCGCTCCTTTTGACCGATTCCATCCCTCCGCTGCCCATCGTCCTCCCGTTTCCAAACGTTTGAAATAAATATGCTGGGGAGGTGGCAGGAAGGGAATTGAAAGATGAGCTTTTTGGGGTTATTTTGCTCAAATTCTATGACTTTGGAGTTGTCTTCTGGGACCGTCTAGACTACAGTTGTGTAGAAATTTGGAGACAAAGGCGCACGCTTCGCTTCTTCAGGTCTAATCTGCCGCCTGCGTTGCTTATGTATCCTTAGATGAACCCTCACGCTTCGCTCCTTTCGACCGATTCCATCCCTCCGCTACCCCTCGTCCTCCCGTTTCCAAACGTTTGAAATAAATATGCTGGGGAGGTGGCAGGAAGGGAATTGAAAGATGAGCTTTTTGGGGTTATTTTGCTCAAAATTCCATGACTTGTGAAGGTAGCTTCTGGATATTAATTTTAGAAATTTGGGGATTTGAAGCGCAACTGAGTGTGAAGCATTATTTTACATATCAAAAAAAGTCGCCGTATGGGCGACTCTTCGGTATTGGTAGATAGGTTCACGGATCATGAACAATAATTCAAGAATTATTTTCTTTGTCTCTTTTGTTCAATTCCCTTCTAAATCGTAAAGGGGTTGAATTCATTGTTTTCCGGAATTGGTTAATGTAATAACTCGTGCTGTTAAAACCGACCTCATAGGCAATTTCGGTGATGCTACGCTTGGAGGATTGCAATAGTTCAATGCTTCTTTGGATGCGGTACTCTATCACATATTGCATGGGTGTGGTTTTCAGGATTTGCTTGAAATAACGGCATGTCTCCGATCGACTTAACTGTCCAGCCTTTGCAATATCTTCAAGCTTAATTGGATCGGCATAATTGAGATTAATCCATTGCAACATGTCTTTCATTCGGTTGTTTCTGCTCATCTCTGATGTATCATGTTCAAGAGAATATCCGTTCATAATCAGCAGTTTCCACATATTAAGCACCGCAGAAGCAACATTCACTTCGTAAAAAGGAACTTGGTGCACTAACTCTTTTCTAATCCGTGAAATAACATCCAGGATCTGTTCTCCCCAAGCGTTAGCTCTTTCGATATACAGAAAAGGCAAATTAGTTGCTGTTACGTACTTTATATACAAATCCGCAGGCATGATAACGTGTGGGGACAAATTCAGACATAAATAAATGCAGTTCTCGCTCATCCCGTGATCTTCGGCCATATGCATTATTCCACTGTTGATAAAAATCCCGTCACCTTTGGACAAAATCATCTTTTGATCGTTGATATGAAACAACGCCGTACCCTGAAGAACGGCAACAAACTGCAATTCATCATGCCAGTGGAGAGGAATATGTCTGTGAACATTTTGAACAATGGTTGTCTCATAACAAGCTATAGATAATGTATCGGTACGGTGTTGCGTCATTTCTTTCAAATGTTGATCAATGATAAATTCGATCTTCTGCATGGCCCTCATCTCAATATAGTTATATTTTTAAGTGTAATATTGATATAAATGTATCGCGTTTCTCCTTAATATAACACTATTCTTATATTTAAGGTGAGGCGAACAAGAATGACAACTTCTGCAAAACCCAAAATTTCAGGCATCGTACTCGTTCTGACGGGAGCCATCTGCTGGGGCATTGGGGGTACGGTATCTCAAAAACTGTTTCAACTGGATGGAATTGAGGTCAATTGGTATGTCACTGTACGATTGTTGATTGCCGGGTTACTTTTACTGGTTATTCAATCGTTTACACATGGACGATTTCAGATTTTTGATGTATGGAGAAATAAAAAAACCGCTGGGCAGATGATCATTTTTGGATTGGTGGGCATGCTTGCCGTTCAGTATACGTACATGGCATCCATTAAACACGGCAATTCAGCGGTGGCTACACTCCTACAGTACCTGTCCCCTGTCATGATCATGATTTACATCGCACTCCGTAAGCAGTCTGTCCTCACACGCAATGACCTTGCATGCGCCGTTCTGGCTCTCAGTGGGTGTTTTCTCCTGCTGACGAATGGCTCGCTTACGCAGTTATCTGTCTCCTCGCTTGCAGTGATATGGGGGCTGTTATCTGGGGTTTCAGCTGCATTTTATACGATGTATGCCGTGCAACTGATTAAAAAGTTCGATTCACTTGTTGTGGTCGGCTGGGCTATGATCATCGGTGGTTTGGGAATGAGTTTTATTCACCCACCCTGGAAAATGAATTTTGCTAACATCACGTTTGAAACCTACGGTTATTTGATATTTACGATCCTTTTTGGAACCATGATTGCTTTTTGGTTTTACATTGCGAGTCTCAAAAGTCTTACACCCAAGGAAACTAGCCTGCTCGGGAGCGCAGAGCCCCTTGCTGCTGTTGGAACAACCGTCATATGGCTCCATGAACCTTTTGGCTTCTATCAATGGATTGGTATGGCATGTATTCTTGGCATGATGCTGGTCATGCAGTCCAATCGTTTGAGATCTCCCCGTATTAACAACAAATAACCTCCCTCGCCATATTGCGCGATAGAAGGTTGTTAGTTGTCGTATATTGGTGTATATGCGCCAATATTGTTGTTGCAATCCCAGAATCACTGCGCGATCTGGTCGCGGATGGATTGCAGTATTTTTTTCTCCAGACGTGATACCTGCACCTGAGATATACCCAACCTGCTGGCAACCTCGGACTGGGTCTGATCCCGGTAATACCGAAGATAAACGATTAATCGCTCCCGCTCGCTGAGACCACCGATGGCTTCGTTCAGGGCCAGCTTGTCAAACCAACGTTCCTGAGACTCGTCGGCAATCTGATCCATTAACGTAATGGGATCACCGTCATTCTCAAATACCGTCTCATGGATGGAGGTCGGTGGTTTGTTCGCTTCCTGGGCAAATACGACTTCCTCCGGGGTTACCCCCAGCTCTGCGGCAACTTCCTTAATCGTTGGTAAACGATCCAGATGTTTGGACAGTTCGTCCCTTTTTTTGCGGACTTTATTCGCCATCTCTTTCAGTGAACGACTGACCTTAAGGGTACCGTCATCCCGCAGGAATCGCTGGATTTCTCCGATGATCATCGGTACCGCGTAGGTTGAGAACTTCACGTCATAACTGAGATCGAATTTGTCCACTGACTTGAGCAGACCGATACAACCAATCTGGAACAGATCTTCCGGATCATATCCCCTGTTCATAAAACGCTGTACGACGGACCAGACGAGTCTGATGTTGCAGTTCACCAGCGTATCCCGTGAGACATGGTCACCCGACTGACTGAGCGCAATCAGCCGTTTGACCTCGGCATCGTCCAAATAGGTCTGTGAAGATGGTTTCACTTCAGCATCCATAAGAACACCAACCCCTAATTATACAATGCTTTCTTGGATTCAATCCTTTTTTTCATCTTGATGGAGGTGCCTCTGCCGGGCTCACTGCTGACTTCGAATTCATCCATAAAGTTTTCCATAATGGTGAAGCCCATGCCCGACCGCTCAAGTTCGGGTTTGGACGTATATAGCGGCTGCTTGGCCAGTTCAAGATCTTCGATTCCTTCACCGCGGTCTTCCACAATAATGGTAATCATGTCTTCCCGAATCTCCGCCTGAATGGACACCACACCCTCGGAGTTGTTGTTGTATCCGTGGATGATGCTGTTGGTCACGGCTTCCGAAATGACCGTCTTCAGGTCACTGAGCTCGTCCATCGTTGGATCAAGCTGGGAGATAAACGCAGCAACGGTTACCCGTGCAAACGACTCATTCTCTGACTTGGCCGCGAATTGCAGATTCATGAAATTTGTCCCTGTTCCTTCATTCATGAGACGACCTCCAGACCTGAGAGAGCAGTTCCCTCATTTTCGTATATCGGCATAATCTTGAACAGACCCGACATTTCCAGCAAACGGTACACTGGCGAATTGACGTCACAGACCACCATCTTGCCACCTTTATTCTTAATGAGCTTGTATCTTCCCAAAATGACACCTAGACCCGAACTGTCCATAAATTGCAGATCTTTCAGGCTGAGTACGAGATGCTCGCTTTGTCTCCGCTGGATGGCTTCATCCATTTGCATCCGTACCATGTCAGCTGTATGGTGATCCAGCTCCCCGGATAATCGTACAATCAGAATCCCGCGATGGTGTTCCATTTCCACATGCAAGTTCACGTTTGCTCACTCTCCTCCCTGTCTTAGAACAAGGATTTCTACGCTTCCGAAGGCTTTTCCTGCCCCCCGACAAAACTAGAAGAAAACCCCTATTTAACTACAAAATATGTTTGAAGGATGCGTGCACCTCGCGGAAATCGCCGTTTAGTCAAAAAGTTTGGACGTTGTCCGCTTGAACAGCTTCCACCAGCCAGCCTTATTCACATCCTGCGGAGCCTGAATGTCGAACTCCTTAATGACGTCGTTGCCTTGGTAAACCACCAGTTTACCTATACTTTGTCCAGCCTTGATCGGAGCTTTCAATTCTTTGGCAACCAACAATTCATGCCGGATGTCATTGGATTTGGCTCCTTTGCGCATCAGCACACTATAATTTTGCGTGGCATTCAGAGGCAATTCGGCAACTTCACCTTTTTCGATCTTCAGACTACCCAGCAGATCCCCTGCCTTGTAGAGAGCCTTCATCGTATATTGACTAAACGCATAGTCAAACATCGAAGATACTTCGCTGTTCCGCGTTTTGGTATTTGGTTCACCGAGTACCACGGAAACGACACGCAGTCCATCCTTGGACGCTGTTGCGGACAAGCAGAATTTCGCTTCGGATGTGTAACCTGTTTTCAAACCGTCTGCCCCTTCATAAAAACGAACCAGCTTGTTTGTGTTCACCAGCCAGAATGGCTTTTCCGTATCTTTGCGAAGGTAATCCTGATATGCACCGGTGTACTTCGTAATCCCGGAATGCTTCAGCAGTTCACGGCTCATGACGGCAATGTCATGGGCGGAAGAATAATGATTATCGACCGGGAGGCCGTTACAGTTGGCAAAATGAGTATCCTTCATGCCAAGCTCCTTCGCACGCTCATTCATCAGCTGTACAAAGGCTTCTTCCGAGCCAGCGATCTTCTCAGCCATAGCTACCGAGGCATCATTGCCCGAAGCCATCGCGATCCCTTTTAACATATCGTCGACCGTCATTTCTTCCCCAGGCTCCAGAAAGATCTGCGAACCGCCCATGGAAGCTGCATATTCGCTCGTTCTTACTTTGTCCGTCAGCTTCAGCTTGCCTGAGTCGATCGCTTCGATCGTAAGCAACATGGTCATAATCTTTGTAATGCTCGCGGGAGGCAGCTGATCATGACTGTTTTTCTCATAAATGACCGTTCCCGTGTCTGCATCCATTAAGATCGCAGAGCGCGCCGACGGGGCCAGATCAGTTCCTCCCGCTGCCTTCGGTGTTTCTTCAGCCAATGCTGTTGATGCCATAAGGGACAGCAGGATACAAAGGGTCATGAACGATGCCATTATTCTTTTCTTCACAAGGTTACCTCCTCAAATGACTTGCTTACTGCATGTTCCATGCATGTACTGCTAATCATTGTCGGCCCGTTTCCAGTAAATTATTCCATGTAAAGCATGATTTCCCGAACTTTTATTGAAAATGTGGTCATAGCCAAAAAAACGCACTGCACTCAACGAATGAGTAACCGTACGTTCAACACAACAAAAAAAGGTTACCCCCCGATGATTTCTCATCCAAAGAGGTAACCTTATCTACTCAAATCTTGCTTACATTTGTGGAATAACTGCCACTACCAGCGCCAGGAACGACTCACGCACACGTTCCGTCGTCTCCATAACCTCATCATGTGACAGCGGCTGGTCCAGAATTCCGGCAGCCATGTTGCTGATACAGGAAATACCGAGCACTTCCAGGCCTGCATGGCGTGCCACAATTACTTCAGATACAGTGGACATGCCCACTGCGTCTGAGCCCAATGTACGCAGCATTTTGATCTCTGCCGGTGTCTCGTAGTTCGGACCGAGCATACCTGCGTATACCCCTTCACGTAAGTTAAAACCTTGTGATGCAGCCGTATCCTTCGCCAGTGCGCGCAAACGGCGACTATATGCTTCGGACAGATCCGGGAAACGCACGCCGAGTGCAGCGTCATTTGGTCCGATCAGTGGATTTTTGCCAGTGAGATTCAAGTGATCCGAGATCAGCATCAAGTCTCCAGCTTCATACGACGTATTCACGCCGCCTGCAGCATTGGTTACAAGAAGGCTACTTACACCCAGTTCTTTCATAACACGTACCGGGAAAGCAGTCAATTCCGGACCATATCCTTCGTACATATGGAAACGGCCTTTCATCATCACGACTGGACGACCTTTAATGGTTCCGACCAATAGTTCACCTTCATGTCCTTCTACTGTGGACACTGGAAAATGCGGAATATCCTGATAAGCGATACTTACGCCATCTTCAATCAGTTCTGCCAGTACGCCAAGACCTGAACCCAAAATCAAACCGACTTCCGGCTTGATGGAGCTTTTGCTTTGAATATAAGATGCTGCTTCCGAAATCATTTGTTGGTTTAATGCTGTCATGCGATGTATGTTCCTCCTTGAGTTGAAACGATCCGTCTTATGTATAACGGCGTTTGGATGTATTCAATTTATTTTATCCTAAATCGGCCCAATGTTCCGCATTTATTTGTGAATGTCATGCGTCAAAATCTATCTTGCCCTCGGATGATGGGTTTCATAGATCTCTTTCATGGTTTTGCGACCATGATTGCCATATTGTTGTCCAGGCTGCTCCACGTGACCCAGCATGTCTTGAACCGCACGTGTATCCGCCCCATTGGCAATCAGGTGTGCTGCAAACGAATGACGAAGGGTATGCGGCGTAATTTCTTCCGAGATTCCTGCATCCACCGCCGCTTTTTTGAGCAGCTTCCAGAAGCCCTGCCGGGTTAAACGTCTACCAGATACATTCACGAATAGTGCCTGCTCGTCCGAATCGGTTTTGAGCAACTTGTTGCGGAATTCCTCCACATATACACTTGCCCAATCTGCAGCTGGTGCACCGATGGGAAGGATACGTTCCTTGCCCGCCCCACCGCATCGTATAAAGCGCATGCCTGGCTGTACATCCCGAATGTCAAGGGCAATCAGTTCCGAGACCCTAATGCCTGTAGCGTATAACAGTTCAAGCATCGCTCGATCTCTCACACCCTGCGGTGAACGAATATCAGGCGCTGTCAGCAGTTGTTCGATCTCCTGGATACTTAACACCTGTGGTGGCGTCTTGTCCGCCTTGGGAGCTTCCACATCAAACGTAGGGTCCTGTATAATATCACCCCGCCGCATCAAAAAATGAAAGTAGGAGCGCAGAGATACGATGCTGCGGGCAATGGTTGCATTGGCACGTCCTGCCTGTTTGAGCTGACCTGCAAACAGGACGACATGTGTGCGTCTGACCTGATCGGCTTCGCGTATGCCATATTCCTTATCAGCAAATTCAATGAACTTGTCCACGTCTCGGAGATACGATTCAAGCGTGCTGCTCGACATCCCTTTATCATCTTCCAAGTATAAGGCATAGGCATGTATCGTCTGTTTCATGTACAACGCTCCTCAACTGACAGATCTGCCGCTCTGGCAGACTGCTCCCGTATTTGCATCCCTGGCTGTTCGAAGCTACTCCCCGTACCAATAGAACAAACGGAGACGCTCTGCCATCGTAGGACGTCCTTCTCCATTACCCGGCCAATCCGTTTCCTGAAATACTTTGATTGCATTGCCAGTTGGCATCTGATACTGATCCACAGGTGAGATCCAGCCATTAAACAGGTCCAGAACATGATAGAACAGATAAACTAATGCGGCAAAAAATATAATAAATCGAATAAAACGGAGCCCTCTCCGCACTGATATAATCATGGGCGCGTCCCCTCCTGATTCGAATCCGGTATTGTCCTTGAATCAGGGTATGTCCATAAACACAGGTTTATGCCATTTGGGCGAAACTCCAGATCATGTCCGGTGCCAAAAAAGCTCTCCCGTCAAAACCGCCGGTGAGAGCTTGAAGATATGCTATGTTATTCTTCATCTTTGGGTTTCTGTTCATTTTTAGCTTTGCAACGATAACAAATTCCATGAAAGTCCAGTCGGTGATCTACTACCGAAAAGTTGAATTCCCGCTCCAAACGCTCTTCAAGCGGTCCAAGCCAGTCTTCACGTATTTCATCCATACTTCCGCATTGAACACAGATTAAGTGATGATGGTGATGCTTGGATGTATCTCCGCGCAGATCATAACGCGCTACACCGTCGCCGAAGTTGATTTTCTCTACAACATGCAGCTCACTCAGCAGTTCGAGGGTACGGTACACGGTTGCCAGACCGATTTCGGGAGCCTTTTCTTTAACGAGCATGAATACATCTTCTGCACTCAGATGATCTTCTTCATTCTCAAGAAGTACTCTTAAGGTGGCTTCCCGCTGGGGCGTTAATTTATATCCTTGGGACTGTAGTTGCTGCTTAATTTTATCAATCCGTGCTTCCATTTTCTCCCTCCCCCTAGGAAATCACTGCACACTGCAACTTAACCCACTCTTTTCATTATAGGGGGAGTGCGTAATTAAAGTCAACATTTTACACTATACGGTGCACGTTAGGCCGGTAGTAACATTGGCGTGACCCAACGCATCATTGCAGGTGTAACCCATGTTTCAAAAGACGCCACGCCGAGCAGCAATGCAGCCATAACCAAAGTTAACACTATATATGAAGCAAACGGCCTTTGTCGACCCGGTGTTCGCTGCATCAAAACACGATTGCGAATGATGTATAACGAAAACGTCATCGCCGCTACACTGCAGATCAGGAGGATCGGAATAACAAATAGATTATGCGGTGCCACGGACACCAGTGCAAACAGCAGCCCTTTCCAGGAATACTGTCCAACAAGGTACCCCACTGTGAATCCAATGAGCACACCTTTCAAAAAATCCAGAACCAGTATACCGGGCAGTCCGACGACGGATAAACCCAGAATAAAGATCAGACCTACCCATTTCAGATGAAGCATGGCAATGTCCCAATATGTCCCGGTCTCAGTCACTTGTGCGCTGTGCTGCACGGTCATGAAGAAATTGCCGAGATAACCCTCCAGATCCTGACGTTGCTCAAGAGACAATGCGTTCACCATGAGCGCGCCAAAAATGACGCCGACCAGAAACAAGACGGCCACGAATACATATAACGAAGTCTGACCTTTAAATGTAAAGTAGGAAGAGCGCATACAGGTACGAGTCCCCTTTCCGGTATCATGCTGCAAGGATTCTCATTTACATCCTCATAGTCATTCTTATGAACCGGAATGCACCTGTATGACTTCTTGTCCAGATTGGCTCTACGTGAAGTGAAGCTTTATCAGTTGAACCTAGGAGTATTTACACGGGTCACTCCGAAGCTTTTTCCTGAACAGCAACCTTTCCGTACGTACCGCCACCTCCGGAGGACAGCTCCAGTTGTCCGTTTCGTGCAGCCACAATCAGGCCTGCCAGCACAGGCCCAACAACCGCAGCAAGTTCTTCCTCACTGGTGCAATGAAGTACGTTCATTTCCGTACCAAAATGGTCCAGTAGTTGGCGCAGTTTGGCTTTGCCAAGTCCGGGGATGAACTCCAGTGGCACCTGATAATGATACGCCGGTCTGTTTGCAGGAACATGAGGACTCTCCCGATCAGAGATCGCCAGGATGCGATCCAGCACCCCCTGCACCAACTTCAGACTGCCACAGTACGGACAACGCTCTGCTGACATCGCTTGCTCGTCCATAATACTGCCACATGCTGCACAGTAGGTACGATGATATTTTCCCAGCCTTGGATTCAGTCCATAATTGGCCGCAATTTTCCTGCCGGCTTCTCCTTGAAGTGCCATACGGAATTCATCAAAAGAAGGGGCAGCAACTTGCAGTTCGTTATACTCCCGTCCAATCTTACCGAGTGAATGAGCATCCGAATTGGTCAGAAACGGTACATGATCCAATTCCCGAATATGACTAGCCATGGATGAATCAGAGCTTAAACCCAGCTCTACCGCATCCACGAGACGGGTATCCAGTACATCGCTCATACGGGGCGCCGTACTGCCATAGATGCCTTTATGCGGTGTAAACACATGTGCAGGCACAATAAGCCCACCACGTGCCTTAATCTCGGCCTGCATCTCTAGAGCGGGCACGTAGACACGCTGAGAACTGAGGTTCACATTTTTCATATAACGTTTCATCCAGTCCGTGAAGGACTTCATCGTTTTCAAATCACGGAAGTACGCCAGCATATGGAACTCACGCATTCCAGGCTCGCGCAACTCAATCTCTGTACCCAGCAGAATGGTGGTGTCCTGGTAGGCAATACCGCCGCCCTCAATCTCGGACATGGTGCCACTCTCCAGCAATTGCTCGATATCCATCTGTACAACCGGAGAATGACAATCAATAACACCAAGCAAATGAATTCCTTTGCGATCCGATGCTTCCCGGGCAATATTCTCAAATGTCAGATCACGACTGCCGCTGATTTTCACGGCTTCCCCACGTGAGGTTCGTCCGATGTGGATATGCAGGTCTGTATAACAGGGCTCCCACATCGTGGACGTTTCCAGTTGATCTTGCATCCTTAGAACCGTCCTGTCGTTCTGTAAAGGTCCCACGCGTACACGGCCATCATCGTTTTGGCATCGCTAATCCGGTTCTCGTCCATAAGCGCATAAGCTTCCTCCAGAGTTATTTCGGCAACTTCAAGGAATTCATCTTCGTCCAGCGCCATGTCCCCTGCTTCCAACTCTTCAGCGATGTAAAGATGAATGATCTCATCTGCGAACCCCGGTGACGTGTAAAACGAACGCAAATGACGTAGCGACTTCGCCACATATCCCGTCTCTTCTCGCAATTCACGTGCTGCTGCCACTTCTGGCTCTTCTCCCGGGTCCAGTTTTCCCGCAGGAATCTCCACTTCGGTGCGTCCCATTGCCTGACGATACTGATCCACAACAAGCATGCGATCCCCATTCAGAGCGAGTACAGCTACCGCTCCAGGGTGCCGGATTATCTCACGTGTAGCCGTCTGGCCGTTCGGCAGTTTAACGGTATCGACTTGAAGTGAAATCACTTTGCCTTCGAAGATTGGCTTAGTGGATACGGTCACTTCATCTAGTTTTGGATTGGCAGGTTGCGCCGCGTGGATGGATTGGGCAGATTGGTTTGGTTTCATTAGTTCTTCAACTCCATATCGTTGGATTTTATATTCGGTTAATGTATATATCTCTGATTTTGGGCATATGGTGAGCGTATAGAACTCTCACAGCAAATATAAACGAATCAGGGGGACTTTCAATGAAAAGTTATTTGACGCCTCAATCCGTACACGTGGTAGGACAAGCCCGGCAAGTACAGCTCATACTCAAACAATGGTTGCGCGAGTGGGGCCCGGATGCCAAGTTAATCGATCTCCTCGCTGGACGCAAATGAATGAGTCATTGATTTCAAATTGATCCTAAATTAACGAGTCTTCTCACTTGAAATATAACATGAATTCACAAAAAGTCCGAATCCGTACAAACCGGGTTCGGACTTTTGTCTAACAACATGTGAGGTAACATGTGCTCTATATTATTTCTTGTCAGCTGCCGTTTCCTGAATAATAGCTACGACTACCTGGGATAACTTCACAATGTCTTCGGCACGAATACGTTCTTTGGTTGTATGAATATCTTCATACCCTACCGCCAGATTCACTGTCGGAAGGTCGAATCCGTTAAAGATATTGGCATCACTGCCGCCACCGGAAGCAAACGTACTTGTCTCCAGCCCAATACTGCGGATGGCACGCTGTGCAAGTTGTACAACTTCGTGTTCATCATGGAAGCCAAATGCAGGGTAAAGGATCTCACTTCTGAATTCAGCTGTTGCACCGTATTTGCGACATGTCGTTTCCAACGCGTCACGCATCTGTGCAACCTGCAATTCAACTTTCTCCTGCACAATACTGCGAGCTTCCGCTTCAAGCTGTACAAAGTCACATACCACGTTGAGTGCTGATCCACCTTGGAATTTACCGATGTTCGCTGTCGTCTCATCATCAATTCTGCCCAGTGTCATCGCAGCAATAGCTTTTGCGGCAACCTGAATGGCGCTGATCCCGTCTTCCGGGTTCACGCCCGCATGTGCGGACTTACCATAGATGCTCATTTGAATTTCAGCTCTGGCTGGTGCAGCAACACAGATCGTGCCTACAGCTCCATTAGAATCCAGGGCATAACCGAACTCGGCATCGATATCCTTCGGATTCATTGCACGTGCGCCCACCAGGCCAGACTCTTCGCCGACCGTAATGACAAATTGAATTTTACCATGTGGAATCTTGTTTTCCTGGATCACACGAATCGCTTCAAACAATGCCGCAATCCCTGCTTTGTCATCTGCTCCCAGGATCGTTGTTCCATCACTGCGGATCCAGCCATCTTCACCCAGTTCAGGCTTGATTCCCTGTCCCGGCGTCACGGTGTCCATATGACATGTGAAAAAGATCGGTGCAACCCCTTCAGTTCCTTCAGCTTCCCAAGTAATGACGAGGTTTCCGGCGCCATGTCCGGTTTCCTCCATGGTATCATCCTCATAGACATGAAGCCCGAGATCTGTAAACTGTTCTTTTAACACCTTGGAGATGTTCTGTTCATTTTTCGTTTCACTATCAATCTGCACCAGTTCCATGAACTGATCGATAACACGTTGTTGTTTAATCATAGGACTTTCCTCCCTCTCGTAGATACGGTACAATACAATTACTATGGCTTGTTTATTTTATGAGGTTGTTCAAAAAGTCTGCTTTTGATTATGAAGGATGCCTGGCGGCATCATCAGCATCGAATATGGAATTCAGCCGAAATAAGCGGGAGGCTTACGAAGTATGTTTCCTTTGGAAACATTGTGGTTGCTCACATAGTTTTCCCTACGCTCCGCTACTCCATTTCTAGCTTCATCCCATCTTCTTGGTACTGAAAACCAGTCTTTTTGAACATACACTTTATGGTGAAAGGAGTTCTCTCATCCATGCAAAAAAAGAAATGGTTCAAAATCATCATCTATCTCATGCTGATCGCCATGATCGGGTCCACCCTTTTCATAGCTCTCGAACCGTTGCTGTTTGGATAGCAACCTAAAGCCTTTCGACGACCTGTTTACAGACGTTGAAGGGCTTCTTTTTCGCTAATCCAATTGATTTGATATGGAAAAATGCGATTAAAGTACGGAACAATCTCTCGTGCTACTTGCTCCACTGTATAAGACTTGCCCGTTATATCCTCCAGTGAGGTAACGCCATACTGTTCAATCCCACAAGGAACAATCCCCTGAAAACCAGCATGTTGAATGCCTGAGGTGATGTTAAAAGCAAATCCGTGACTTGTCACGAAACCACGGCGGTGTTTGCAACGATTAAACTTGATTCCGATTGCAGCAATCTTCATATCGCCAATCCATACACCCGTGTAACCCTCTTTACGCCCAGCTTCGATACCCTGGTCTACGAGATAATCCATAAGCACCTGCTCAAGTTTCCGTAAATATCCGTGTAGATCCAGGTCCTCATCCCGACCAAGAATCAATAACGGGTAACCTACCAACTGGCCCGGGCCATGATAAGTAATATCACCGCCGCGGTCAATTTGAAACAAAGAGATCCCTTGCTCTCGCAACTCTTCCGGACTGAGAAGCAGATGCTCCGGATGATTTTGTGAACCGATCGTATACGTTGGCGGATGCTGTAAGAGCAGCATCTGCTCCGCTCCCTCGCCCTCGTCCAATCGCTGCACAATCGCTTTCTGGCGGTTCCAAGCCTCTTCATAATCAAGCATTGGTATGTATGCAACATCCAGCGGCTTGCTCATGATTCCCCACACCCTTCTGCTTCAGGTTCAGTGTACAATTGAGCACCTGTCCGTAGACAGCAGGAAAAGTGCACGGCCTCCGGCACATACACTTTCCCGACAACTATTTACTTAATACACCTTGGTCTCCATGGTATATCCTTCAAGGTTTTCTTTGACACGTTGCAAGAAACGTCCGCTGATTACGCCATCCAGGATTCGGTGATCCAGCGACAGACACAGGTTAGCCATCGAGCGAACAGCAATCATATCATTAATAACCACTGGTTTCTTGACAATCGACTCAAATGTAAGAATCGCTGCTTGCGGATAGTTAATGATCGGCTGGGACAGGATTGATCCGAATGAACCTGTGTTGTTCACTGTGAACGTACCACCCTGCATATGGTCCAGCTTCAACGTACCCTCACGTGTTTTGCGAGCCAGCTCATCCACTTCACGGGCCAGACCTGCGATATTTCGCTGATCGGCATGTTTGATTACCGGTGTCAGTACGGAATCTTCGGTTCCTACCGCCATGGACAAGTTGATGTCCCGTTTGACGATAATTTTGTCCACTGCCCATACCGAGTTCATGATTGGGTAGTCTTTAATCGCGTTAACGACTCCCTTCATCATGAAGGACAGATATGTCAGATTGATGCCTTCCTTACGCTTGAACTCATCCTTGAGTTTATTGCGAAGCATCACGAGATTCGTTACGTCTACTTCAATCATCGTCCATGCATGCGGGATTTCCGATACGCTTTGACGCATATTCCGGGCAATGGCATTACGCACAGGCGTAACATCGATGAAATACTCCGATCTTCCCTGGCCGCCACCTTCCACTTCGATCTGTGGAATTTTCGGGCTTTCGGTTAGATGAATGCCTGAAAGTCTCACAGGAACACCTGCATCGGACGCTGAGATCGCTTCTCCAGCGGTTAAACCCATTTCACCATTTCCACGATTCACTCCGCTGAATGGTGAAGCAGACGGCACACCAGAAGGTGTATGCTGTGCTGCAGGAGATGTTGCTGGTGCAGACGATCCAGCCGCGTTACCTCCCTGTGCAACAAATGTCAGCACATCTTTACGGGTAATACGACCACCGGCACCGCTGCCTTGGATGCTTTGCAAGTTCAAGCCATGCTCTGCTGCCAAGGATTGCACTGCCGGGGAATATCGATTACGCATCGGATGGTTAGGATCATGTCCTGCTGTATTTGACGCGGCAAGAGGAGTGTGGCTCGCATGTTGCTGCACTTGCTCCTGTTGCTGCGATACTTGTGTTACTTGCTCAGCCGCTTCTTCGTCAGAAGCTGCGACCTGCATGCGGCAGATTGCTTCACCAACAGCAATCGTTGTGCCCTCTTCCACCAAAAGATCACCCATAATTCCATCTACAGTGGATGGAATCTCGGCATTGACTTTATCCGTGATTACTTCACAGATCGGCTCGTACTGTTCCACACGGTCGCCCGGTTTTTTCAACCATTTGCCTATGGTAGCCGAGACCAGCGATTCCGCCAATTGCGGCATAATGACCTCGATCCATTTCATACGTTCAGCCATTTGATTATCACTCCAAACTTTACTTTTAAACGATCCAAAAAACGAAATTAAAACTCGGCAAGTGTACGCATTGCTGCTTTGGCTTTGTCTTTGCTCAGCATGTAGAATTTCTCCAATGTTGGGCTAATTGGCATGGCCGGCACATCAGGTCCGCAGAGACGCTGAATCGGTGCATCCAGTTCAAATAGACATTCCTCACTAATAATAGCTGCAACTTCGGCGCCTACGCCACCCGTTTTGTTATCTTCGTGTACGATCAACACTTTGCCTGTCAGACGAGCGGAAGCAATAATCGCTTCACGATCCAACGGTTGCAATGTGCGCAGATCCAGAACGTGTGCTGTAATGCCTTCTTCACGCTCCAGCTCCTCAGCAGCCTGCATGACAAAATGCAGCGGCTGACTGTAACCGATCACCGTAATATCCGCACCCTCACGAAGTACGTTGGCTTTACCAATCGGAACGATGTAATCATCTTCAGGCACATCTTCCTTGATAAGTTTGTAGCATTTTTTATTTTCAAAAAAGAGTACCGGGTCCGGGTCGCGAATAGCGGCCTTGAGCAGTCCCTTAGCATCGTATGCCGAGTAGGGAGCTATAATTTTCAGACCAGGTGTACCAAAGAAAATCGATTCCGGACATTGGGAGTGATATAACCCACCGAAGATCCCGCCACCAATCGGCGCACGGATAACAATCGGACAACTCCAGTCATTGTTGGAACGATAGCGGATCTTCGCCGCTTCACTAATGATCTGGTTGGTTGCCGGCAACATGAAGTCCGAATATTGCATCTCGGCAATCGGCTTCATGCCATACATCGCTGCACCAATGGCAACACCTGCAATAGCAGATTCAGACAAAGGTGTGTCCATCACTCGCATTTCACCAAACTGATCTTGCAGCCCTTTAGTTGTGGTAAACACACCACCTTTGAGACCTACGTCTTCACCAAGGATAAAAACATTCTCATCCCGTTCCATCTCTTCTTTCATTGCGAGACGGATTGCATCAATATATTCCATCACTGCCATACTTACCGTCCCCCTTCTTCGCTGTCCGCATAAACGTGCGTCAGAGTGTCCTCAGGTTTAGGATATGGCGCGTTGTCTGCATATTCAGTTGCTTCTTTCATTTCCAGCGCAAGCTGGGAAGCCAGATCCGCATCCCGGGCTTCGTCCCAGATGCCACAATCGATCAAGTAGTTCTTCATGCGAGGAACGCCATCTTTCTTCCAGTTCTCCTCAACTTCCTCTTTGGTCCGGTAAGCCAGATCATTATCGGAGGTGGAGTGAGGTGACAACCGATACATCATCGCTTCAATCAATGTCGGGCCTTCCCCGGCTATGGCACGGCGACGCGCTTCCTTCACTGCAGCATATACTTCTAATGCATCGTTACCATCTACACGCAGTCCGGGGAACCCGTATCCTTGTGCTCGATCGGATATTTTGCCGCTTAACTGTTTGTGAATCGGTACCGAAATTGCATATTGATTGTTCTCACACATAATAATGACAGGCAATTTATGCACACCTGCAAAGTTGGCTCCCTCGTGGAAGTCACCCTGATTGCTTGATCCTTCGCCAAACGTAACAAAAGAAACAAATTCTTGCTTCTTCATTTTGGCAGCCAGTGCAAATCCAACAGCGTGCGGAACCTGTGTTGTAACCGGGCTGGAACCCGTCACAATCCTCAGCTTTTTGTGACCGAAGTGACCGGGCATTTGCCGACCGCCACTATTCGGATCTTCCGCTTTTGCAAAAGCAGACAGCATCAACTCACGCGGAGTCATGCCTACCGCCAGTACAAAGCCGTAATCGCGGTAATAAGGTAAATAATAATCGTGATCCCGATCCAGACCAAAAGCAGCGCCTACTTGCGCAGCTTCCTGTCCTACACCGGATACGTGAAAGTTAATTTTGCCAGCCCGTTGCAAGAGCAAGCAACGCTCGTCAAACTTGCGCGCGAGCAGCATGTATTTGTACATATCCAATACTTCACCATCGCTAAGTCCCAGCTGTTGATGCCGGTGGACCGCGTCTGCAGTACCTTGTGAACTCATATGAGGTACCTCCTTTTAATCAGAACCTGTGCCACTCTTACTACCCGATCTTATAACCTGGTACTAAGACTTGGCTTAACCTTATTATAATCCCTTTTACCCAAAAAAGGAAAGGACCTTTCTCATAAGCTTGTTTGGCTTACATTCCAATGGCCTTTCCATCGACCGCCAACATGGCTTCACCCATAATTTCTGACAGAGAAGGGTGCGGATGAATGGTTTGTCCAACTTCCCAAGGTGTGGCATCCAGCATCTGAGCCAGAGAAGCCTCAGCGATTAATTCCGTCACATGGGTGCCAATCATATGTACCCCCAATATATCATTCGTCTTGGCATCTGCGATCACCTTCACGAATCCATCCCGACTTCCGTGAATGAGCGATTTGCCAATGGCCGAAAATGGGAACTTGCCTGTTTTAAGTTCATAGCCACGTTCTTTGGCTTCTCGCTCGGTGAATCCGATGCTTGCTGCTTCCGGACGTGTATACACACACCGCGGGATGCGATGGGATTCTACGGCATGTACCGTTTCGCCTGCCAGATGATCGACAGCGAGAATGCCTTCATGACTTGCGGCATGTGCAAGCTGCAAACCGCCGATGCAGTCACCAATGGCGTAGATGTGACCTTCACCGGTCTGTAACTGTTTGTTCACAGCGATGAATCCACGCTCCAATTTGATATCTGTATTTTCGAGTCCGATATTTTCGACATTAGCTTGACGTCCAACCGACACGAGCATTTTCTCCGCTCTCAGCGTTTCCTGCTTATCGTCACCAAGCTGCACATCAATCTGGATGCCCTCTTGATCCGTGTTATATGTTTCCGTTAGAACAGTGGCACCTGTCAGGAAACGAACACCTCGTTGGCCGAGCAATCGCTGCATTTCTCTGGCAACATCCTCATCCTCGGCAGGCAACACGTGAGCAGCTGCTTCTACTACTGTGATGTCTACGCCAAAGTCATTCAGCATGGATGCCCACTCCAGTCCAATCACACCCCCACCGACAATGACGAGTGATGTAGGAAGTTCATCCATACGCAGTGCTTCGTCGCTGCTCATTATGAATTTGCCGTCCGGTTCCAGGCCCGGCAGCACACGAGGACGCGAACCAGTGGCAATGATGAGATTGGTTGGTACAACCGTATCCATCTCGCCATCTTCGAACTCTACAGCGACTGCTCCGCTCTGCGGTGAGAAGATGGATGGTCCGATGACGCGACCTTTCGCGTGTACAACCTGGATTTTATTTTTTTTCATCAAATACTGAACGCCCTGGTGGAGCTGTTCGACAATTGCATCCTTGCGCGCCTGTACTTTGGGAAATACAAGTGTAGCTCCAGCTGTCTCGATACCATACGTCTCGCTCTCCTGGATTTCGGCGTATACTTCCGCACTTTTCAGCAAAGCCTTACTCGGAATACAGCCACGATGCAGACAGGTACCGCCAAGCTTGTCCTTCTCAATGATAACAACCTGTTTTCCCAGCTGTGCAGCCCGGATCGCGGCTACATATCCACCGGTTCCTCCTCCAAGAATTGCAACATCACATGTAATTGGCATCTCTCATGCTCTCCTCTATGAATCAAATTTCAATATAATTTATGATGGCTTAAATCATGGTTTAGCTTATACCCTCTATATGCCATTGTACTCTCCTTGAGCGGTCAACTCAAAGTTTGAACCAATCACACATGGACAGCCTATGCATTCCAAGCTATGATGGAATCAGGTATGATCTGTAAGCGTAACCTTTATTTAATGTCGACTTTGGCAGAAAGGGTATAATGCTCATGAATACAAGATTGGTCTTTGCGCGATTTTTGGCAATTGTTGTTCTGGTCATCCCCGGGTTAATGGCTATGAAGGGTTTTCTGATGATGAAAGATGCCCTGTTCCTATATTATGCCGAGCACGGGAACGAACTGATTTCACCAGGATTCCAGTGGCTTTCCTTTGGCGGTGGACTTGTCCTTTTTGCCGCAGGTATGAGTTTTCTGGGAGGCTGGATCTTGTTCCGTGACCGCAAGCGTAATTATGTAGGTCCCCGTTTCCGGTCCAAAAGTGTACCCGAAAAAGCAGAGACGCCCGGAAGGACTCCATGAGTCCGGGCTTTTTGTGTGTTTATACAACACACCGCCTACTTTACATAGACAGGATGGATCATCATGGTATCATTTCTAATCACGTTACAACGATTGCTCAAAGGCATTTTCCATGCGTTCAAAGACCCTAAGTTTCTGGCTCTGTTCGCATTAACGGCAGCAACGTTGCTATCAGGCACTTTATTTTACACTCGTGTTGAAGGTCTGCACTGGATCGATGCGTTATACTTCTGTGCGGTTACCCTGACTACGGTGGGACATCCTGAATTTGTGCCAACCACCGGATTCAGCAAAGCCTTTACCGTAATCTACATGTTTGCAGGCATTGGTCTCACCTTTGCCATGATTGCCAGAATTACAGCAGGTATTCTATTCCCTCGCAAATTAAAGACAGAAGAGGACCCGGAGTAATCTCCGGGTCATTCGTATAAGGCATCCCGCAGTTTGGTAGACATACGTGATTCTTTGGAAGAAGACTTCAAGATCGTTCTACGCAAGGTAAGGTTACTTGCCTGCAGTCTCTCCGCTTCTGCGAGCAGTTCTGCAAATAACGCCTGCGCCGCTTCATCTAGAGATCCCTGTTCTTTCAGGCTTTCATATCGCTCTTGAAGTGATGATAATGCTTCACTCATACTAAAACACCTCTTTTCACAACTCCTGTTAACTAGCTGCCGTAACCAATACCTTAACATTCCATATAGTAACACAAAGCTGCGCAGATTAGTTCTGGCTCTTTCCAAAGATTTTGTGGTACTCTGTAAAGGTCGCTTTTTTTGTTGAATCCCGTATGTGAGAGGAGTAGCAGCACCGTGCAAACAGGACGTATTACCGTAATTACTGGACCCATGTTCAGTGAAAAATCCGGTGAACTCATTCGCCGTTGTCAGAAATTAATACAATTTGGCCGTAAAAAGGTTGTGGCCTACAAACCAGCCGAGGATAATCGGTTTGCCCAGGACGAGATCGTAAGCCGAATTGGTTATCGACTCCCTGCCCATTCCATTCCCCGGCAATTAACCCCGGAATCCGTAGAAATGATCTTGAACCAAACCATAGATGCTGATGTTGTTGCATTTGATGAAGTACAATTTTTCAGCAGTGCCATTATGGAACTTGTCTCGGAGTTAGCGTATTGTGGCAAACATGTCATTGTGGACGGACTTAATATGGATTACCGTGGTAAGGAATTCGGATATGTCGGTGGTTTGCTTGCCATGGCAGATGACATTGAGAAACTCTCGGCTTTCTGTGCGGTATGTGGCAGCCCAGATGCAGCCTTTACGCAACGTATCGTCAATGGGGAGCCTGTTACCTTGGGTCCGGTTGTCATGATTGGCGATTCAGAAGCTTACGAGCCACGCTGTCGTTGCTGCTTCATTCCTCCTCACAAAGTTGAATGCTCATCATAATTCCTAAAAGATCGATCTTAGATATCTTCCAAAAAGGCCCCTTGGGGCTTTTTTTGTTATAGAGCAAACATTCGTACAAAAAAGCACCGCTTCGCAGCGATGCTTCCAGAGTCACTTCCCGCTAGTCCCGGGAAACAAAATATTTGTTGGTCATGTAGTAAGCGTCACCACGCGACGTTTCCACCATTCCTTTTTTGGCATCCAAAAATACAATTTCTTTACACTTTGTACAGTACCATTTTGTGCGCTTGTATGGGGATTCCGTCACATAAGCCGTGCCACATTTACAATCAATCTTCATTAATAACTCGGTTGATTTATAAGCACTGGACAAGCGTTCCAGGTTATCCTGCTGCTGTGTAGGCATAATGGTCTGCTGATAATCCGATAAATGATTTTGAACCTTGAAGTCTGCTACCAATCCTGCATTCAATCCAAAAAACTCCTTGCCGATTTCGGTCACGAAGCGCTTCTCATTTCTGTAGCAATCCAGCCACTCAATAATCTGCTTATTAGACAGTGGAACCGTACCCTTGATACCGCTGTTTAAGGTGTAGGTCATGATGTATAAAGTATCGTCTTGTCTACCTGAGTACATTAGAATCCTCCTTCGAATACATTTGCTAATGTACTACAAAAACGCGCATAAATCAAAAAATTCTTATTTCCTGAGCGCATCTCTTCTTATTAAATGGGAAACATTCCACGTTCATCCGCTAAAGACTTACAAGAACTGCATACACCTGAAACATTTCCCTGTGGCGCGGCATAATGCACGACCGATTTAACGTTTTTCTTGCATATGGAACAGTAGTGCCTCCTTTCCTTTTTTGGGATATAGTCCGATAGCTTAACCACGTTTTTGTTCGGTCGGAATCGTTGTAAGAAACCCGGCCATTTCATCTCGCTTCACTCTTTCTTGTTCGTCTACTTCGTAGTCATTTTTTTACTCTGGGCTAAAAATCATCTCGTCTTTTTTTATGTATACGATTCCAAGTTGTGCGTGCCTATCTCATAATCTATTCGACGTTTTGAGCGTTTTTCCTGTTTTTAATCTCTACACATATAAAAAAAACCGACAGAACCTGCTCTCCTTTTTTTCGGAAGAACAGTATTTTAGTCGGTTCCAGCCTTATTTATAAAAAGTTCCCAGAACGTCCAGCTCTGATGAACGCTCAATTCGAAATGGATAGATATAACCCTGATTCATTCGGGTAAATTTGCGGCTCCACAGATCCAGTCCCGATGTGAACTGATAGGCCTGATATATAAACTTGGAGCAGTAATTGCGCTCAATACTGCGCAGATTGGTCTGCAAACGGTAGAATTTTACCTGCTTGTAATGGTCGTGTACCCACCCGGCTGCTTTCATTCCTGCCTCATTCAATCTGGAACGGAATACAATGAAACGATCTCCTTCATAAAATCGCGTCAGATACCACTCTAATGAATCAGCAAATACAGGCCCATAAGGGTGCACATGATACACCTTGCCGTCGAGACCGATAATGCCCATATGCCCGGCGTAATACGTCGATTCCGAGCTTGGCGTGTACACAATATCCCCTGGCTCTAGCTTCATCTCGCCCAACACGTTAATTGGCAAGTCCTGATGCAGCCGTTTGGCTGCAGAACGTTCACGCCGCCCTTCAACCAACAAGCGATGAAGCGTGCCAGCCAGTGCGAGATACATTTCAGACCATTTGATCTTTTTTTTATCAGATCGTTTGAACCACCGCTGGATGAAGGCGAAACCTCGTTGTGGCTGTGATCCCTTTTTCATACGCTGCACTCCACTCTGATCTAGTTATTATTTCTTGATGTTATTCTACAGTTTCTCAGGCTTATTATAGACATTTGATAGTGTATATTCAATTCGTTAGCCGTTGTGTCTGGTGAAATTATGCCTTCTTATTAACCATTTTATGCAAAAAAGATGACTTCGGGATTAAATTAACCCGAAGTCATCTTAACGTATGCAAATGCAGACCTTTATTCTTCTACAACACCAAGTGCTTTATTTTTCTCCTTAAAGCGACTGTTATGGGAAGAAACATAAGCCACTTTCTCCGCTTCAGGGTCCATGTAAAGCTTCGCACTGTTTACCGCTAGGGCTGCATCAGTGAAAGTACCTGCAATCAGGTACAATTTGCTACCATAATCTACAAAATCACCTGCGCCAAATACGCCGGGAACATTGGTTTGTAATCTCTCCGTTGTAGTGACATGCCATTCGCCAAGATCAAGTCCCCAATCCCGGATTGGACCAAAGTCACTCTTCATGCCATGGTTTACAATGACAGCATCGACTTCAAGCAGTTCAGTTTCACCTGTATCCACGTGTGAGATGGTCACCTGTTCAATCACATCACCACTCATACTATGCAGTGTCTCTACCGCATATGGTGTACGGACATCTACAGAGGATTCTCTCATACGCAGTACATTACGCTCCAACCCGCCAAAGCGGTCACGACGATGCACAACCGTAACTTGCTCTGCCAGGGCTTCCAGTTCATTCGCCCAGTCCACAGCAGAGTCGCCTCCACCCGAGATCAACACACGTTTACCACGGAATGGCTCCAGTTCTTGCACGGTATAGTGGAGATTGCTAACCTCGTAACGGTCTGCACCTTCAAGCTCCAGTTTGGCCATTTTATATATACCATATCCGATTGCCATAATGACGGTACGTGTCCAGTGTTGCTCACCTGTTGCAGAAGTTAACAGAATTGTGCCATCAGGTTGACGCTCGAATCCTTCGATCTGTTGTTCAAATACGAGGGTTGGCTCAAAAGTTCTTGCCTGTTCTTCCAATTGTTTGATCAGATCTTCACATAGAATTGGCGTCACACCCCCGACATCCCAGATCATTTTCTCCGGATAAAAGAGCATGCGACCTCCCAATCTGTCACGTGCCTCAATCAACTTGGTCTTCATATCTCGCATGCCGCTATAAAAGGCAGAGTACATGCCCGCAGGGCCACCGCCGATAATGGTTACATCATAAAGTTCCAACTGCTGATTCATATTAAAAATACCTCCGTTAATTCGATCCAGAACATCGAGTATTTGATATCGATTCTCATTATCACTTAAATCCTAGTGTAATGGTAATCTTATCAAAATACAATGGCTAAAAAACAAACATTTCTTGTACAAAAATTTTACGAACAAATCCGCGCTTTACTATTGCGCTCTTGGAGCCGCCAACAACTTTTCAACAACAAAATCAAGTTGTTTATTAATTGAATAGATATCCGAATAGTAGAAGAAATCAAAATCAATCTCAATTAGGCGACCTTCTTTAACAGCCGGGATGCTACTCCATATTGGATCATCCGTAAGGTTATCTGCCCCTTCATACACCGAACGAAACACGTAGTCCCCGATATACTCAGGCAGTACTTCCATGGATAAATTGGAGCCTCCCGCTTCCGAAACTACATCAATTTTCTTTTGTACCACTTCAGGTGCTTTCATCCCCAAGTATTCATATAATGCCTGAGATCCTCGGCCATATTGCTTGCTCTCTACAACGACCATACCTTTCAAACCGCCCTCCACAATGGAAACCGTTTTGTCTAATATGCCTGCGTCTGCTAGTGTTTGCTTACTCTCTTCGACTTTGCTATTGAGATTATTGATTAATGTCTCAGCTTCCTGTTCTTTGCCAAAAATACTCGCTATACTCTGGAGTCTTTCTTCTGTTGTCATTTTCTCGTATGGAATATATACCGTAGGTGCGATATCTTTTAACAACGTATACGTCTCTTCTGAAGGAACAATGATCAGATCCGGATCAAGATCAATGACAGCTTCAGGATTCGGTTCGAACCAGGTACCTAGTGAATTTACACCTTCAAGCTCACTCTTGTAGGCAGCCCCGTTGAATACTTCAGATGTAGCAATTGGCTTAATTCCAAGCGCAACGACGTCTCCCTGGAGATATAGTACAACAACCCGTTTCGGATTCGCTGGAACAACTACGTCGCCCTTAACCGTTGAGACCGTGCGTGTTTCATTGTCTTTGTTCGTCTGGCTTCCTGTGTCTGATGATACTGCCGTACTGCTGTTATTGGAACTGGCACCCGTTCCTTCGCCAGCTGCTGGTGTTGTTGCTGTACCTGAAGAGCAGGCTGCGAGGAGCATCGTTATGCTTAATAATGCAACCATAATCATACTGGAACTTGTTTTTCTTCTTTTCATTGGTGTAGACCCTCCGTCTATATATTGATAATGATTCTCATAATCAATATATCCCGACTTCCATCTTCGGCCAATGGACGATTCAGAGATTACCAATGGACGATCCTCTGCTCTCGCTTCTTCTCTTATCTTTCTTTGATACTGAATCGGAGAGATCCCCACATGTTTTTTGAAGATACGACTAAAATAATACACATCCGAATAACCCACTTCTGCTGCAATTTCACTCAGCGTTGCATCAGATCGTACAAGCAGATTTCGAGCCTTGGCGATTCGAGTCTGAATTAAATAATCAATGGGACTGTAACCCGTCTGTCGTTTGAATTGCATGGATAAATGTCGGGAACTGTAGTTGAATTGTTCAGCCAGGAAATCAAGCGTGACCTGTTCCCTATAATGATTCTGTATATAACGAAGTGTTTGTTTCACCGGGTCAGCAAGCTCTGTTTTGATCTCCTGCTCTGCCAATTGAACCATCATTTCATGAATGAACTGGTAAAATAAACTTTTTGTATGAAGCAGATCCAGACTGCCAGATTGACTCCATGCACCTTCAAGCTCATCAAGGTAACGTAACAACCCCAGCGGATTACTCGGTGCAAATCCATATTGCAAAGAGAACGGTGCAACTTCCGGCTGTGCCAATAACCACTTTTTACGATAACCAGGAAAGGCAAGGAATGCTCTGTAATAGAGCAGAATATATTCGAAATCTTCGTTGGTTTGGATATCCAGTGAAGATCCTTTGGCCCCATGAAGCATGTAGAACCGCTCTGCCTTGTATGTTTGTCCATCCAACTGAAGCACAGCTGATCCTCGAATCGTATATATAAAACCGTTTGCCGGAAGTGTGTAAGAACTCAGTTGTGCCCCTGCCTCCATAACGATTCGGCGTATATCCAGAACCTTAACAGCGGCATGATTCCAGCATTTCATCTGTTCGTCTAATTGCATCGAATACTCTCCAATCCCAACCTCATCCGGAACAAAAGCCTTAGAAGGTCATCATTCTGCCACACATCCGATAACATATGCCTAGCAGAGGTTCACTAAAGTACCTTTATTATAAATGATAATAATTTTCATTATCAACTGAAATTTAGAATGGAATTGGATTTCATCTCATCAATCACTTGTTAGACTTAATTTGGTTCAGAGATCTCCTTAAACCACGCGGCCAATTCCTCTGTTTGATCCAATGTTGCAATCGGGTCAAAGTACCATGAACGATCCGGGCTCCAGATAAACACACGATCATTTTTAACCGCATCCAGTGAACTCCAGACCGGTTTCGATTTCAACTCTTCCAGGGTCAGATTATCTGCTGTTAGAATGATATAGTCTCCGGCAAATTCAGGAATCGCTTCCGATGAAACTTCAACCAGTTGATCCTTCATTAAGATCTCTTTTTTATCTGCAGGAGGATTCAAACCAAGCGCGCTGTAGACTGCCTGACCTCCCCGACCAAAATTATCACCAAAGGCCAACGGTGCTTTATCATAGAACTGCATGACCGACACCTCGGCCTGCGGATCAATTGCCTCACTAACACGTTTCTTGGCATCTGCAATTCTTGCATCATAATCGGCTAACCATGCCTCAGATTCTTTTTCTTTATTTAACACTTCACCGAAATAGGTAATTTCTTCGTGGGTATTTTTCAATTCACCATAAGGTACAACCAAGGTAGGTGCAATTTTGCTAAAGGAATCAAATAAATCAGGATTACCTGTCACAATGAGATCCGGTTCAAGTTCCAACACCTTTTCGAGAGAAATGGTTTCATATTCACCAATATTCTGCACACCCTCAAGTGATTTGATAAAATAAGGATTCTTCAGGTTCATCTCGGGTGTACCCACAGGCTTGATCCCCAGGGCAATCAGACTTCCCAGATACAAGTCAACCACAATCCGTTTAGGTTCAGCAGGGATTGTAATGTCTCCCTTAACCGTTGAGACTGTGCGGGGTTCCGATGATTTGCTTTGATTCTCCGCTGTTACTGTCTTCGTGGAACTTGACGTACTATTGCTTCTGGATGCATCCCCGCTTGAATTACTGGCAACACCTGTTGAGCAGGCACTTAGCAGTAACGTAAGACTTAGTAAAATGCTAAGCAGCATTCCCGTTCTTGTCTGTCTGTTCATATTTAATGACCCTCCGTGTTTATATTGATAATGATTATCACCATCAGTATAAACATACCTTCCACTTCCACCTCTGAAAATGTCATTTCGCGCCACACCTGATGTCAGATCAGGCCAATATAGGGGTGCTGAGGTCTTTTCTTTAAATTGCAAAGGAGAAAGACCTGTATTTTTCTTGAACATACGCCCCAAATAATATCCATCCGGATAACCGATTCCTACAGCGATCTCATCCAATGTGGCGTCCGTTTGCAGCAACATCTCTTTGGCTTTGAACAAACGAAACTGAATCAGATAATCGATGGGACTGGTTCCAGTCGACTGCTTGAACTTGCGTGACAAACTTCTTGGGCTGGTGCCAATCATTTCTGCCAAAACATGAAGTGTAAGTGGCTGGGTGTACGAAGACTCTACAATTTCAATGACTTTGCTGACCTGATCCAACATACTTGGATAGCGATTGGATACACGAGGAATCTGTGATGAGATCTGCTCCACAAATGCATAGAACAAACTCTTGGCCTGAAAGTGCTGAATAGGGTTCTTTTGATCCCACAAAAAGTGCATCTTTTTCCATTGCTCATATAGAATGGTTGGCATATCGGGGGTAAAGCCATAGTTCATTTGGAACGGATTGATACGCTCCATTAACCTTCCCAGATCATTTCTCCCTCCACTAGGCAGGTTTGCTTTGTACATCAAGTAATATAGGCGCAATCCGGATTCGCCTGCTTGAATCACCAACTTACTCCCTTTTCCCCCATGGAAAATATAAAAGCGACTCACTTCATATGTTTGATTGTCAATCGTCACTCCAGCATCACCCTGAATGGTGAGTACAAAGGTACTTGTCGGAAATTTGTATTTCATCTCTTCATATGCCTCTAATTCCATGTAACGGATATCTGTTATACTCACCGCAGCATAGTTCCAGAGGATATAATAATCATTCCACATTTTGCTAACCCATCTCCGTCTACATAGATTGTGTCTGAACTTCCACTCGCTTATTGATAACCATTATCAATTATTATGATGAAGTACGCAATACAACCGACGCAAAATGAATACATTGCGAGGAAACAAGAGCTATTCAAATCCTTCTCTTAACATCCGATATATGTAAATAGAACCATGATAAAGCGTAGAAGGAGAACAGAGGATATGAATTCAATCTCATCTGCAACCAAAAGCAGTTTCACTCCCGGGAATCAAGTCTCCAATCGGGATAAAGAAATTCAGGGACTCATGCAGCAGAAAATCCGGCTCAATGAAGAAATGCAAGGTGTAAAAACCAATGACGAGTTGGATACCAAAACCAAAGCTCAGCGAATAAAATCCTTAACAAGCTCCATTTCCCAGATCGACAGCCAGATTGCCCAAATTAAAGCTGAAGAATTGCAAGAAAAGAACAAATTAAGACAGCCCGAAAAGGCTCAACAGCAACAACCCAAACCAACCGACGAGGCACAAGCCCCTTCACTCGATCATCTGATCAAGCATAGTCAGACTTATGATCAATTGGGTAAGCTGGTCGGTTTGCGTGATCGCATGCAGGGCTACATTCAGACCACCGAAGGAGAAACCCGCTTTGACCGACTTGTTCTCGAGATCAATCCTCCCGCAAATGATCTCGATCTAGGCAAATCAATGATGTTGGAAAATTCAGAACGCACCGTCTTTCAAGCAAAGCGAGAGACCGTCCAGGACATCAACTCCCAGTTAAATAAGGTCAATCAGAAGATTGGGGAACTGGTAGAAGAGATCCATCAGCCCGCACCTATAAAAGGAGTACAACCACCTATCTCTGCAACATCTGGAGAAGAAGATCAGGAAGTAAATGAAGGAAAGAAAACGGGAAATAAGGAGCACCCTTCAGATGACGGAACCACAGATCAGGAATCAGGAAATGGTCCGCAAACTACGGCTTCTACATCTCCTGCTGCTTCATATCCATCTGTCGATATTCGAATCTGAGTACGCATTGATCAAACATAATTTTATGTATACATAATGAGCTTAAAGATTAAAGTGGCTCGTTTGCTACACAACCTTTGACTCGCATCCAATGATAGAACCGCTATTACAGGTGACTAACTCCTGATAAGTAGCGGTTTTTCTGTATTTTAACGTTATGGGTATAGAGGCGAAGCCTCAGCTTCCGAAGAAGCTTTCTTACAGAAAGCTTTTAGACCCACATCTTCAGGTTCTCTCTGTCCTCTACGTTCTCGTAATTTTATGTCTAGCACGAAGTACCGGCAGTATCATTTGCACAGATGATACTTCCAGCAATCGCTTTACAACCTTTTTTGATGCGTGTGGCCTCATCAATTATCTGATCTATGTTTTCATATTTTCGCTTGCTATTGGTTACAACGGCGATGGATACCGACACGAGAGGAATGAGCCGATTTAGCCCGGAACGTCCTTCCCCCAAAACATATTGATGATGCCAATCATGTTCGTTGTAAAATGTCTTTTTCATTTCCTCAAAACCTGAGATGACTTCCTCACTAATATATTTGTAATCATGGTGATTCAGGATCGTAATAAAATCATCACCACCGATATGTCCAAGAAAAGCTTCAGGGGGAACAAATAGCTTGCGAAGCAAGTTAGCTGTCGCCTGAATAAGCTGATCCCCCATTTTGAAGCCGTAGCTATCATTGTAGGATTTGAATTGATCGAGATCAACGTACAGTACGCTAAATTGGTCCATCTGAAGAGCCTGAGACAGCCTTTCATCTATGATATGATTACCAGGAAGACCAGTCAGCGGGTTCATAAAAATCGCCATTTCAGCCCGTACATCAGCAACAGCGAGTAGCAAACGCCGAATACTCACAGCTCCAAAGAAACTTTCTCCTGACGTGACCAACACAAGATCATATATATCCCCTTCATCTCGATCCATGGCTAGAACACTGACATCTGTAATCTGTTCCGAATAATCCACGACCAGTGCCTGCGTATTCATCACCAGTTCTACAGGACGTCCCATATACAGATTATAGCCATACTGGGTGCCAATCTGCTGAAAGAATCGGGGCCGCATCATTAATGACACATCCTTCTCCCCCATAACAGCTATACCTTCCAGACTAGGATTGGACTTGAAAAGATGATAGACGATATCACATTTTGTATCAGATTGTACTACAGGAATTGGTTCAGCAATCTGGCCTATTTGCGTAAACATACTATTCTACTCCTCTGTTCGTAGCATCATATCCGAACTTTTCAAATATATATGTAGGTCTTTGTCAATGGTCACATCGTACCACTTTCTACTTGAAAAAGCGTTAACTGAGAGTAAAAGTTTATGAAATATTTCCTTTTCTAAACTTTGCTATAGTGAGCTTATTTTAATGCTTGATCTCAAAATTTTGAAGCAATCATGCAACACTAAATTTCATCATCATGTTCTGTGTTATTTCGTTATGCAAAAATACCGTCATTTACTGGATATCTTTAATCCAATAAATGACGGTATTCGTTGGCATATATTACAGAAGTTTATCGGCATGAAATGAACGAATTCAGATATAGGCCGCCAAAAATCCATTTGGCTAGAATCAAATTTGAATCCAAACTATACTTGCCAGCTCACTACTCCTGACCCTTTCAGCTTACCTTATGCTCAATTCTCAGCTTGTCAGCAACCATCGCGATGAACTCGGAGTTCGTCGGTTTAGACTTGCTGATGTTGATCGTATAACCAAACAAGTGGCTGATGCTGTCGATGTTACCGCGAGTCCATGCCACTTCAATGGCATGACGGATGGCACGTTCGACGCGGGACGGCGTGGTTTTGAATTTTTCGGCAATCGCCGGATACAGTGTTTTTGTGATGGCTCCCAAAATTTCGATATTGTTATACACCATCGTAATCGCTTCGCGCAAATACTGATATCCTTTAATATGCGCAGGAACGCCGATTTCATGTATGATGGACGTAATATTTGCATCCAGATTTTTGTGTTTGCCCATTGGCACAACATTGGATGATTTCATGAACATGGATGATCCGCTGCTTGTGGACATCGCCGTCTGTGTTCCCACCAGTTGACGCACACGATTCGCAAGCACTTCCATGTCAAACGGCTTAAGAATATAATAAGAAGCTCCGAGTTGCACGGCACGCTGTGTGATATTCTCTTGTCCGAATGCCGTAAGCATAATGACTTTAGGCTGTGGAGACAGGTTCAGGTCGCGCAAGCGCTCAAGCACACCCAGTCCGTCCAGGTGAGGCATGATAATATCCAGAATCAATACATCCGGCACATCCCGAGTTTGCTCCAGCAATTGCAGTACTTCTTCTCCATTGTATGCAATACCGGTTACTTCCATATCTTCCTGCTCAGATATATATTCGGCAAGCAAATTCGTAAATTCACGATTATCATCGGCCAGCAATACCTCAATTTTTTGCAAAACGGTATCCTCCTTTAAATTAAACATCGTTTCGTACATTTCCTTACACGTTTAATTTTCGACACAGCCAGTTAAATTCCTCCTGTCGAAAATTATTTTTCTTTATTTTTTTTTCTTGATCCTATATAATAAATAATTTATTTCATTATCCGATATATTATGTTTGCTTTCGACAAAAAAGAACCTCAGGGCTGTTTAGCCAGCCTTGAGGTTCTTATCGTTTTCCTTTTTCATCATAACGCCAGCATCTTGTAACATCCATTCAATGAAGCAACCGTAACCCGATTTTGGATCATTCACGAATACATGAGTAACTGCACCGATCAATTTACCATTTTGTACAATGGGGCTGCCACTCATCCCTTGAACGATACCTCCGGTCTTATCCAGCAGTTTCGGGTCCGTAATTCGAAGTACCAGACCTTTTGTTGCTGGTTCAGTTTGATCTGCCACATGAACAATGTCAATGGAGAAGCGTTCAACTTGTTGACCGTCAACCACGGTAAGTATTTCGGCCGGTCCTTCCTTTACTTCATGAGAAAAAGCGACGGGAATGCCTTTCGAATACAAACTGTGCTCAGGATTTCCAGACATTTTACCAAAGATACCAAAAGCCGTATTACGTTCAATATTGCCCAAAATTTTGCTTTCCTTGAGGAAATGAGCACGTTTTTCACCCGGATCACCGGTCTCGCTCTTCGAAATTGACGTTACATTGGACTGAACAATCTGACCACTACCCACAACAATAGATGTCTGTGTGTTCATATCTGTAATGACATGGCCCAGTGCGCCATATACGCCCTGATCGGGAGCATAGAAGGTAAGTGTGCCAACACCGGCTGCAGAATCACGAATGTACAATCCAAGCCTCCACGCTTGATCCTCGGAGTCATACGCCGGAGTTAATCGTGTCTTCACCGTTTCCTTACCACGTTTTAACACAACATCAATACCTTTTTTACTTTTCCCTGCAAGTTCAACGGCTTCAGAGACACCTGCTACGCCATCCAGACGTTTTCCATCCATATGCGTAATCAGATCTCCGAGCTTAATGCCCGCTGTTTCTCCGGGCGATACACGCTCATCCTGACCGGAACGGACCAGATGATGTCCAACCACCAGAATGCCTGCCGATTTAACCTTGACGCCAATCGTTTGTCCCCCGGGTACAACACGCAAATCCGGTATCACATTCACATGGACTGTTTTGACCGGAATTTTACCCCACAACTTCAACGTTAATTTGGCATGTCCCGTCTGTTGAGGGTGAAGATGCAAAGGTTGTTGCCTGGTAACATGCATCGCTGCCTGATCATCCAAACCAACGATATCAGGACGATCTACAACGGCGCTTGAAGCAGCAGGTACAGCGAGCCGGACATCCGCTTGCCTGCCAGCAAACACCTGCAATTCATCCGGCAGTGAAGCATAACTTTGCACAGGCTGAATGGCCTGGCTAATCACACAAAGAAAGAAGGCAAATAAAAGACCTAGCAATTTCTTCCTGAGGGGGGAATTCAATGGCTGTCACACTCCCTTTGCTTCTTTCGCTTGACGAAAGGTGGTCGCCAATTGCGTACCTATAAGATAACCTCGCCCCCAGGCTTTTATTACTGTCAATCATTACGCCAGCCGTCCGTTTCACCCTTTTTTGGCTTCCGCCAAATTCAGCATTTCCTGTGCGTGATGCAGCGTTTTTTCTGTAATTTCCACGCCGCCCAGCATACGTGCCAATTCCTTCACTCTGCCTTCGTCTGACAGCGATTCCACCTGCGTCATTGTCCGTCCATCGTAGACATGTTTCTCAATGAGATACTGATGATCTGCCATACAAGCCACTTGTGGTAAGTGAGTTATTGAGAAAACCTGACAAGTCGAAGACAAACGGAACAGTTTTTCCGCAATGGATTGAGCTGCTCTACCGCTAACTCCGGTATCAACTTCATCAAAAATCAACACAGGTATCCGGTCATGTCGCGCAAAGATACTCTTCATCGCCAGCATCATTCTCGACAACTCACCACCTGAAGCAATTTTGCCAAGTGGTCGTAATGGCTCGCCCGGGTTTGGTGAGATTAGGAATTCCGCATTGTCCGCACCATGACGATTCAGACGAATACGACGTCCATTCCATTCAATCCCCTTTGGATCTTCGAAAGGAGTAATTTGAACACGCAGTGTAGTCCGCTCCATTTGCAGATCCTTGAGTTCGCTTTCCACCTGTGCAGCAAGTTCCTCGGCGCATTGTTTGCGAACCTTGCTGAGCTCTTCAGCAGACTCCATCACAAGGTTAAGCATTTTGTCACGTTCAGCTCGCAATTTCTCCAGCCGTTCGTCCTTGTTCTCCAGTTGGTCGGTTTCATGGCTAATCTGATCATAATAACTCAGAATAAGTTCAACACTGTCCCCGTATTTCCGTCTGAGGCCAGAAATCAGATTCAGCCTTTGCTCCACTTCTTCCAGCCTTGCCGGATTAAATTCAATCTTCTCCCGGTAATCCCTTAACTGAAATGTCGCATCTTCCAATTGATAAAATGCAGATTGTAGCTGTTCTACGATTGGTTGCAGTCCTTTGCTATCATATCCAGAAATGTCTTCAATTCTTGAAAGAGCAATGCTCACAGCTTCAAGTCCGCGTTGACCACTGAGCAGATCATATGCACCAGCAACACTGTCCATCATTTTCTCACTATGGGATAGTTTGACCCGTTCTTCCCCGAGTAATTCATCCTCGCCTTGTGTAAGGCTTGCTGCTGCGATCTCCTCAAGCTGAAAGCGATACATGTCCAAGAGTTGATATGCCCGCTGACTGGACTCCTGAAGGGCACGCAGTTCTTTTTCCGCCGTGATAAACTTGCTGTAGCGCTCCTGGTACTTTGCTTTGATCGGTCCGATGACTTCCGAGCCATAAGTATCGAGAAGCCCCAGATGGCTCTCAGCGCGTAGCAAACTCTGATGTTCATGTTGTCCATGAATATTGATCAGCTTCTCGCCTACTTCCCGTAGCATGGTCAGATTGACCAATTGCCCATTAATGCGGGACGTACTTTTCCCCTGCGTGTTCAGTTCACGTCGAATAACCAGATGCTCTTCAGGCTCACAATGGATACCCAGCTTCTCTAATGTCTGCCATACCGGATGACTCTGCTCCATCTCGAACAAGGCTTCCATCTCTGCCTTATCACAACCGTACCGGATCAAATCAGCTGAACTTCGTCCACCAGCAATTAAGCCAAGTGCATCTATAATAATCGACTTACCTGCACCCGTTTCCCCTGAAAGTACATGGAATCCCGGATGGAATACAACGTCCACTTCTTCCACCACAGCCAGATTACGAATCGATAACGTAACTAACATCTGCAAAAACACCTCCGGATGACTAACTCAGATATTATGTTTTTGAACCATTGATTCAAGAGGTTGTTCAAAAAGTCCGCTTTTGATTACGAAGGATGCCTGGTGGCATCATCAGCATCGAATATGGAATTCAGCCGAAATAAGTGGGATGCTTACGAAGTATGTTTCCTTCGGAAACATTGCAGTTGCTCACGTAGTTTCCCTACGCCCCGCTACTCCATTTCTAGCTTCATCCCATCTTCTCGGTACTGAAAACCAATCTTTTTGAACACGCACTTTAAGCAATATAACCCATGATTCGCTCAATAACGGTCACACTGTTACCTTCAGTCCGGCAGATAATCAGAATGGTGTCATCTCCACAGATCGTGCCCATGACTTCATTCCACTCAATATTATCAAGCAAAGCTGCAATGGAGTTGGCTGTTCCGGGCAAACATTTCATCACAACCAGATTGTTTGTGTGATCAATGTGCAAGAAGTTGTCAACGAGTGCACGCTTCAACTTTTGAATCGGATTATATCGTTGATCTGTCGGTAAAGAGTACTTGTATCTTCCGTCATCCATCGGAATCTTGATTAACAGAAGTTCCTTGATATCCCGAGATACCGTCGCTTGAGTCACCTGAAAACCTGATTTGCGCAGTGCTTCAACCAGATCATCCTGGGTCTCAATTTCATTTTGACTAATGATTTCACGAATCTTGATGTGCCTTTGTCCTTTCATATATGCCTCCAGTTAGATGTATTGCAATAAAGCAGCATTTGTAATTCGCCGCAGACTTTGCCCTGCAATGTTCATTCTTTTATATTAGTCCAGATCATCCCCGTCATACACATCTTCCTGATAGTCCATGAGCCTGATTAACTTAATATCGGAATCCTCCACGTCAACATACAGCAATCCTTCACAGCCAGGATATAACAACAGATAATTGAGGAAGCGATCCCTTAGCGCAGGGCCGGTCATATCGATTGGCTGTCTGCGACGAGACGTTTTCACGAGGTATCTGAGATCCTCACGTTCTGCAACATAATCAATGAATAATCTGCTGTAATAAACGGATTCATTGGCCTCAAAAGCCAGAGGGACTTTCATTTTGCCACCGATAACTTCGTAGCCCTGTGCTTCAAGCAAATCCAAGGCCGGGGAATCTTGAATCTTCACGTTCAGTTGCATTCCAGACAAGCTTACCGGCGTCGGTCGGTTCACCCAATTACGCAAGCCAAAGAACAGCCACAAGATCAAACAGACAGCAAGTACACCTATAAAGATTGTGTCATATTGACCATCCATTATCGCTCACCTCGAAGACATATTCGAGGTTCAGTAATGATTTCCCTTTACGTCAATCACCTTTCCAGCGAAAAGAAACCCATCTTATGATGAGTTTCCCGTAAATGTATGAGCTGCTTCCTTTGCAACTTGCTCCGCAAGTGCGTCAAGTGAAGCTGGATCGATCTCTGGTTGTGTTGCCTCTGGTGCTTCCAGACGCCAATGTGCGAGAAATTCTATATTACCTTCTCCACCGGTTATCGGTGAAAAAGTTAAACTCTGCAGATGTAAACCAAGTTGACTGGAGAAATGAAGCATTGTCTGCAATACATCCTTGTGTACCTTCGTATCACGTACCACACCGGACTTGCCTACTTTTTCACGCCCTGCCTCAAATTGAGGTTTAATCAATGCAACGATATCTGCAGGTTGTTTCAAAAGAGCCAGAAGTGGCGGCAATATGATTCGCAGTGAAATGAACGACACATCAATGCTCGCAAAGTTCGGCACGGGTCCCGTCAGATCTTCAGGAGTCACATAGCGGAAATTAGTTCGTTCCATAACAGTAACTCGCTCATCATTACGCAAAGACCAGTCGAGCTGATTATAGCCCACATCAATAGCGTAGACGTGAGATGCGCCATGCTGAAGTGCACAATCCGTAAATCCACCGGTGGATGAACCAATGTCGAGCATGACAAGTCCATTCATATCAAGGTCGAAATGACGGATCGCTTTTTCGAGCTTCAATCCGCCTCTGCCGACGTAGGGATGTACCGAGCCTTTAACTTTCAGCTCGGCTTCCCTTGGAATTTTCATGCCCGCCTTTTCGATCGGCTCATTATTGGCATATACCAGTCCAGCCATGATTGCAGCTTTTGCCTTCTCACGACTTTCATAATAGCCCTGCTCAACCAGCAGAACATCAATTCGTTCTTTCGGGAGTGACATGTCTGTCTCCTATCATGTAAATTTACGAAGGAAAACGTGTTTTGGGTATGCCGTAAGATGATTGAACAGCCATCTTGCGCAGTTCAGCACATACATTTTCAACGGTAAGACCCACTTCCTCACGTTGTTCCTTAATACTGCCATGCTCGATGAAGCGATCCGGAATCCCCATCAATTGTACATGAACATCATGCAGTCCCTGCTCTGCATAAAACTCCAGAACTGCACTACCCATGCTACCTGCTTGAGATGTTTCTTCAAGTACAATCAATTTGGTGCCTCGAACAGCTAAATCACGCAACATTTGCTCGTCAAGAGGTTTCAGGAAGCGAGCGTTGATTACGCCTGCTGTGATACCTTCCCGCTTCACCATCTCTGCTGCTTCTTCTGCAAGCTGCACCATCGAACCTGAAGCGATGACAGCATATCCCTCGGATGGACGCAGTTGCTCCCATGATCCGATTGGAATCGGAACAAGTACATCATCCAAAGGTACACCGACCACATTGTTTCGTGGATAACGGTAAGCAATTGGACCTTCATTATAATCAAGCGCCGTTTTCATCATATGACGCAATTCATTTTCGTCTTTTGGCATCATCAGAACGATATTTGGAATATGGCGCATAAATGCCACATCGTATACCCCTTGATGTGTTTCCCCATCCGGACCAACAAACCCCGCACGGTCAATAGCAAACATCACGTTGGCGTTATGACGGCAAATATCATGTACAATCTGATCATAAGCACGTTGCATAAACGTAGAATACACGGCAAAGACCGGCTTCAAACCTTCCATAGCCAGTGCAGCACACATGGTCGCCGCGTGCTGTTCTGCAATACCTACGTCAATCATGCGATCGGGAAATTCCTTACTGAACGGAATAAGACCTGATCCTGTAGGCATTGCTGGCGTTACCGCTACGACCCGCTTATCCTGCTTCGCAAGATCAATTAACGTTTGACCAAACACTTCCGTGTACATCGGTTTTCCGACTGCCTTCAGCACTTGACCGGATTCAATTTTGTACGGAGAAATCCCGTGCCACTTGTGCGAATCGGCTTCTGCTGGCTGATAACCTTTGCCTTTGGTCGTGAGCACGTGAACGAGTACAGGACCATCAACGTTATCTGCCTGTTTGAAGGTTTCGATCAATTTGGGAATATCGTGCCCATCAATCGGTCCCAAATACGTGAAGCCCAGTTCTTCGAAAAGAACACCTGGTACCATCATATATTTGACACTATCTTTGATCCAGCTTGCCGATTTGGCCAAACGGTCCCCAATAGCTGGAATTTTTTTAAGCATCCCCTCGACATCATCTTTTGCTTTCAGATAATGACGATCCGAACGAATCTTGCTCAAATATTTATGCATGGCCCCAACGTTTGGAGCAATGGACATTTCATTATCATTCAGAATAACCATCAGTTTTCTCTGCTCATGACCAATATGATTGAGAGCCTCAAAAGCCATACCACCTGTAAGCGCTCCATCACCAATCATCGCGATGACTTGGTTGTCCTCACCTTTCAGATCACGTGCAAGGGCCATCCCCATCGCAGCGGACAATGAAGTACTGCTGTGTCCAGCTTCCCATACATCATGTTCACTTTCGTTGCGTTTGACAAACCCGCACAGACCGTTATGTTGACGCAATGTATCAAAGCGATCCATACGTCCTGTCAGGACTTTATGCACATAAGCCTGATGCCCTACATCAAAAATCATTTTGTCTGCTGGACTGTTATAACAGTAATGCAGGGCTACCGTGAGCTCAACCACGCCTAAGTTGGGTGCGAGATGCCCACCTGTAACAGACAGTTTCTCAATCAGAAACTGCCGGATCTCTGCCGACAAAAGGGCAAGATCATCCTGAGACATCGACTTTAGATCACTGGGTTGTTTAATTTGTGGAAGCAGCACGAGAATCTCCCCGCTTTCCTAGATTGTTTAGTTATTGTTGTAAATCGATATATACATTATGAATCAAATGACATTAAATCATTATAACATAAAAGAACAAGAATCATAATTTACTGCACTATACTCCCGATAACGAGCATTCTCGCCAGCAAGTTATTTAAAATTCTTCTCCATATGTATTCACGCATCCACTCGGGACAGACTTTTTCCATCCACTCGGAAAAAGAACATTACATTCATTACACGGTTACATAGATTTTGAAACAGACCGCTCCGTCAGAATCTAATGGTCACGACTCATCAGGTAATCTGCAATTTCCAACAATCTGGATGCATCAGGTAACTCGGCTCTTTCAAGTGCGTCTTTTGCAGATTGGGTAAGGGATTTCACTTCATCTACAGAAGCCTCCATGCCAATAAAATAAGGATATGTTACCTTCTGTTGATTCACATCGCTCTGTGTTTTCTTGCCCATCTTCTGCTCGTCACCCGTCAGGTCGAGAATATCATCCTGAATCTGAAATGCCAGCCCCAGATCACGGCCAAACACACGTAAGGCTTCCAATTGTCCTTCCGTTGCTCCACCAATTCGTGCTCCAGCAATGAGTGAGAAAACAATCAGATCACCCGTTTTGTGCAAATGGATATATTGGAGCTGTGAAAGATCGGTCATGCCTTGCTCGCCTTCCATATCCGCGACTTGGCCGCCGACCATACCTCTTGCTCCAGCAAGTTCGGACATGTCCTCTACGATGGACAGCAACGCATCTGCCGCTACACCGCTACGGCGTCCAGCTTGAACAATGCTATAAAAAGCATGGGTTAACAGCGCATCGCCTGCCAATATGGCTGTTGCCTCACCATATACCTTATGATTCGTTAATTTTCCCCTGCGGTAATCATCATTATCCATAGCAGGCAGGTCGTCGTGGATCAGTGAATACGTATGAACCATCTCCACGGCGCAGGCTACCGGCATTGCAGCTGTACGCTGTGCACCGAAGGCTTCCGCCGCAGCAACGACCAGAAGAGGACGAAGGCGTTTGCCTCCGGCCATGAGTGAGTACTGCATCGCATCCGTCAACGATTGGGGTACATCCCAGTGATCGGGAAGCGTGTGTTTCAACGCTTCTGTCACCGCAGCTGTGACCTCTTCGAGGTACACTTGAAACGAAGGACGATTACTCATGGACTTCACCGCTCTCATCGTCAGCAGTTCCGAAAGGCTTCTTGCGAAGCTCTCCATCTTCTTCTACGATCATCTCGATCTTGCGTTCCACTTGTTCCAGCTTAAGACCGCAAAGTTGCGAAAGTTTCATCCCGCGTTGAAACAGATCGATGGCCTGTTCCAACGGAACATCACCATGTTCCAGCTGACCTACGATGTCTTCCAATGCCGCCATTGCCTCTTCAAAATTCAATTCCGGTTCATTCGCCATGGGTATTGTCGTCCTCCTTCATTCCCCAAACCTGACAGTCCAGCTGTCCGTCTGTTAATTTAATCTTAATTGAATCTCCAGGCTGTACATCTTTCGTTGACTTGATCAATCGCTGTTCCTGCTCGTCATAGACAAGGCTGTATCCCCGTGACATGACTTTGAGTGGGCTAAGCGCATCCAGATGCCGCACAGATGATTTCCACTGTTGCTGCTTCGATCTGGCTATAGACCTGATCGCAAGTTCCAGTTGTCTGCGTGCTGCCGCATTCTCACGGCGTGCTACATTGACCTGCTCACGAGGATTGAATCGTTGCAGTGCTGCCCGCAGACGCTCCTGCTTCTCTCCTGTCCATTTCATACGTGTATCGACTGTTCTCAAAAGACGTTGGTGCATCATATCCAGTCGTTCCGTGTGCTGCATCAAGGTACGTCTTGGATGCACCAGCACTGGCGAACGCTGTAATCTTGCGAGCCGTTCACGTTTATGTACAGCACGCTGACGTAAGCTGTGCTGTAACTGGCGCTGACGTTGTCCGATCTGATCAAGCAACTCAGCTCTATTAGGTACAGCTAATTCAGCAGCTGCTGTAGGTGTAGCCGCACGCAAATCGGCTGCAAAATCAGCAATAGTGAAGTCCGTTTCGTGCCCAACCGCAGAAATGACAGGAATATCCGAAGCAATTATTGCTCTTGCCACAATCTCCTCGTTAAAGGCCCACAACTCCTCCAGTGAACCGCCTCCGCGTCCAACGATAAGTACATCGGCTTCTCCCATCCGGTTCAGGTTGCCAATCGCTTTGACAATGGAAGGTGCTGCACCCTTCCCTTGAACCAGAACAGGATATAAAACAACTTTGGCAGAAGGGTATCTGCGCTGGAGTGTGATCATAATGTCTCGCACCGCCGCTCCTGTCGGTGAAGTTACAACCCCGATGGTCTGTGGATAACGAGGGATCTGTCTTTTTCGAGAAGGTGAAAATAACCCTTCATCCTCAAGCTTTTTCTTCAGCTGTTCGTAAGCCAGATACAGACTTCCAATTCCGTCCGGCTGCATATGGGTAGCATAGAATTGATACTGCCCATCCCGTTCATACACCGAGACATTACCACGGGCAATAACCCTTGCACCCTCCTTCGGTACAAAGGGTAATCGCTGGTTATGGGACGCAAACATAATTGACTTGATCCGGCTGTCCTTGTCCTTCAATGTAAAATACATATGGCCGCTGGAGTGATGTGTGAAATTCGAAATCTCCCCGCGCAGCCAGACGTCCGACAGGACCTGATCCGATTCCAGTTTCATCCGGATGTATCGGTTCAGGTCTTTGATGGAGTAGATCTTTTGATCTGCCACAGACAAAACCCTAGGCCAATCCGTGAGCGCGCTTGGCAGCGATCAATGTATTTTGCATCAGCATTGTGATTGTCATCGGACCAACACCGCCAGGAACGGGTGTAATTGGACCAGAAACTTCTTTCACACTCTCGAAATCAACGTCTCCTGCCAGTTTGCCATTCTCCAAACGGTTCATGCCGACATCGATAACAACAGCACCTGGTTTCACAAAATCAGCATCCACAAAATTAGCACGGCCGATGGCTACAACTAAAATGTCCGCCTGACGTGTAATTTCTTTCATGTTGGCTGTACGGGAATGACACATGGTTACCGTCGCATTCTCACGTTGGAGCAACAGCGATACCGGTTTGCCAACGATGTTGCTTCTTCCGATAACCACTGCATGTTTACCGGACATTTCCAGTCCAGTACGTTTGATCAGTTCAATTACACCCGCTGGGGTACATGGAAGCAGACTATCGTCTCCAATTACGAGATTACCAACATTGACTGGATGGAATCCGTCTACGTCTTTATCCACGGCAATCGCATCAATGACCGCTTTCTCTTCGATGTGTTTCGGTAGTGGAAGTTGAACCAAAATTCCGTTAATGGATTGTTGATTGTTCAGCTTGTCCACCAGCGCAAGCAGATCTTCTTGGGACGTATCTGCATCCAAGCGATGCACTTCGGAGTAGAAACCGAGGTCGTGACATGCTTTTTCTTTATTACGCACATATACTTGGGATGCCGGATCTTCCCCGACGAGCACAACAGCCAGACCAGGTACTACCCCCTGTTCGCTAAGCTGTTTTACTTCTGTTGTCATGCTTGCGCGGATCTCTTGGGATACTTCTTTACCGTTAATAATAGATGCTGTCATTGTACTCTCTCTCCCTTATGTGAATATAAATTTAGAGGTTGTTCAAAAAGCCCGCTTTTGATTACGAAGGATACTGAAAACCGGTCTTTTTGAACACACACTATAATTAATCATAACTTAAGATAATTTTGCTTTAATCGCGTCAACTTCCTGAATCATGCGTCCAAGTACACCATTGACGAACTTGCCGGATTCTTCTGTACCAAAATATTTGGACAGTTCAATCGCTTCATTGACCGATACCTTTGCCGGAATGTCATCACGAAACACCATTTCATACGTTGACAGTCGTAGAATCTGGCGATCTACACGTGATAGACGGCTGATCTGCCAACCTTTCAAATAATCCACAAGCAGCCCGTCAATGGCTTCCTTATTGTTCCAGGCTCCTTGTACAATCTCAGTAACATAAGTACGCATTACATCTGCATCGCGAATAACTACTTCGGTTTCATTATCTTCAGCAGCTTCATTGATTAACATGTTCACAGCTTCTGCTGCACCTACCTCATTCATTTCCATCTGATACAGACTTTGTACTGCAATTTCCCTTGCCAAACGTCTTTTCATGTCCTGCCTCCTGCAGCGCTCCGTCTGGAGCGTCATCATGCTTATTTTATAATCCATGCAACCATCTCATCAAATCCTGTATTGGATTGATCGATGACTTCCACGGTATTGTTATTGTTATCCCTTTTCACAAAAAAACCTGCAATACGTATCCTCCAAAAAACGGGCAACCTAAACTACAGTTCTATTTTCGGAAGAAACATATTGCAGGGTTCAGGTAGGTCACTTAAACGGACGCCAGCGATCGCCCAGCCATTGCCCCCACTCCCTCCAGGGAATAGACGAACCCAGCTTCGAATCGCTTCGTCTGCCTAACGTATAACCGATGAACACCAAGAGTGCAAAGAACAACATATCCCAAAAACCGATCCATACATAAAGAAATCCAAAAAAGATGCCGCCGATAATTCCGGTAATTCGGCCTCTGTGACTATCCCAAATCTCTTTCCACAGCATCAGTGAAACTCACCTCATTCCACTCGACTCTTGTAGTTAGGCGACTGGGTTACATTAGCGATATACACCGTGACAAAAGAAACCGGGATGCCCGTAATCTCTTGTACATGATCATGTATCGCCTTTTGCAGATCAGAAGTCAGCGCAGGAATAGGTGTCTCACCATCCACTACTGCACGGATCATAATCTCCAGTCCTGACTCAACCACACGTATGCGTGCCTTGACATCACGTACTCCCCGGAAACGGGAAGTTGCCTTCAAACAGAGATTCTCAATCGTCTCCATCGAAATCTGTACATCACCAAACTCAGTACGTTGATCTACAGACGGCAACGATGCACGCTCACGCCGAACCGAGATGTAGAAAAATCGCAAACTCAGGATAAACAAAATCGCTGCTGCAATAACCGACGCAACAATAACGTTTTGTTCCTGCTGGTAATTCAATTCGTAAGGCAGCACACCGCTAATCAGAAGAATGACGGCTGCCGATATTGCTCCAACGCTTATGCTGTATATAAACAACAGAAGCCGATCCAGTATTTTAGCCACGAACTGCACAGCCTCCCTTGCTCACTAACATTACTTAACCTGTTCACTAGCAAAAAATCAGATCCTCATCTAGCTTTCGCTATAATGAAGACCTGTCCAAGACGGGATAACCCCCGGCAGATGATGCCGGGGGAATCTGTCTTCTTTTATTTTACGCGCTGACTGTTCAGGTCGATCTCTTCCACTTTCTCGGTGCTCTTGAACTGAACGTCATGAATGTGCACATTCACTTCATTCACATTCAATCCTGTCATGTTCTCGATGGAACGTTTCACGTTCTGTTGAATCTCCGTAGCTACTTGTGGCAGACGGTATCCGTACTCGATAATTACGGAAACATCAACTGCAGCTTCACGTTGGCCCACTTCAACTTTAACGCCTTTGGAAAGGTTTTTGCGACCAAGCAATTCAGCAAATCCGCCAGCGAATCCGCCACTCATGCCTGCAACACCTTTCACTTCAAGGGTCGCCAATCCAGCAATCACTTCAATAACTTCAGGTGCGATCTGGATTTCACCGATATCCGTTCGTTCAAATTCAGTCGGTAGTGTACTCATAACTGTTCAACACACCTTTCGCGAGATAAGTTTGCGGCCATCCGTCAGGGCGCTGGACTCAGGTTAATCAACCTTCAGAACCCTTCCGGTCCGGCTTTACCGGAACTCCTGCAAACATCCGCGAGGTGCGGGCTTATCCTTTGCAGGAGACATGCGCTCTTATTATTCATACTATATCATTTGGGCTACATTATGACAAACAAGCCCAATATACCTTTTAAATCTCGTTTTCCTCAAGAAATTTGATATCAAAGTCACCGCGAATGAACGTTGGGTGCTCCAGCAATTTCTGATGGAAAGGAATAGTTGTAGATATGCCTTCAATCGCAAATTCCCCAAGCGCACGTTTCATCTTGGCAATCGCCTCTTCACGATTCGCTCCCCACACGATCAATTTTGCGATCATGGAGTCATAGAAAGGTGAAATGGTATAACCCGGATAAGCAGCACTATCTACACGAACGCCAGGTCCTCCCGGTGCAAGGTAGAATCCGATTTTGCCTGGTGATGGCATAAAGTTACGGTCCGGATCTTCTGCATTGATACGACATTCAATGGACCAGCCATTGATAACCACGTCTTCCTGACGGAATGAGAGTGGGTTGCCTTCAGCTACCGAGATCATCTCACGGATCAGATCCACGCCAGTAACCATCTCAGTCACCGGGTGCTCTACCTGAATACGCGTATTCATCTCCATGAAATAGAACTCGCCATTCGGGCTGAGCAGGAACTCCAATGTACCCGCTCCCGAGTAATCCACAGCAAGGGCAGCCCGTACCGCAGCTTCACCCATCAGTGTGCGCACATCTTCGGAGAGAATCGGACACGGAGCTTCTTCTACCAATTTCTGGCGACGACGCTGAACCGAACAATCACGCTCTCCCAAATGTGCTGCATTTCCGTGTTTATCAGCAATGATCTGAATTTCCACGTGTTTCATACCTGTCAGGAATTTCTCCAGATATACACCTGCATTGCCAAATGCCTTTTGTGCTTCCTGCTGAGCAGCGGTAATCTGCTTAATCAGCGTTTCTTCATCTTCGGCAATACGAATTCCCTTACCTCCGCCACCAGCAGTAGCTTTGATAATAATAGGATATCCGATATCTCTAGCAATCATGATGGCTTCATCCATATTTTCAACAAGGCCGTCTGATCCAGGAATAACAGGTACTCCTGCATCTTTCATCGTCTGTTTGGCAACAGCCTTGTCTCCCATTTTGGTAATGGCTTCGGGTGAAGGCCCGATGAATGTAATATTGCAAGACTCACAAATTTCCGCAAAATCAGCATTCTCCGCCAAAAAACCGTATCCAGGGTGGATTGCATCACATTCCGTCAGCGTAGCTACACTCATCAGGTTTGTGAAGTTGAGGTAACTGTCCTTAGACAGTGTCGGTCCGATACAATAAGCCTCATCTGCAAGACGAACATGCAGAGAATCCTTGTCCGCTTCCGAGTAGACGGCTACCGTTGAGATACCGATTTCACGGCAGGCACGAATAATACGTACCGCAATCTCTCCACGGTTCGCAATCAGTATTTTTTGAAATTTCATTTCGTTTTGTCCTCCTTCGAAGCTCATGCGGTTAGCTGTTAACCAGCTATAACGGTTATTCCGGTTTCACCAGGAAAAGGGGCTGCCCATACTCGACCAGCTGTCCGTTCTCAACCAGCACTTCAACGATTTCTCCCTTGATGTCCGCATCAAGCTCGTTCATCAGCTTCATAGCTTCGATGATACATACCGTTGTTTTCTCAACAACTTTATCACCAGCGCTCACAAAAGGACCCGCTTCCGGCGAGGAAGCTCTGTAAAAAGTACCTACCATCGGAGATACAATTTTATGTAAATGACTTGTAGTATCGACCTGCGGTGCAGCTTCACTTACCACTGCTGCCGGCTGTACTTGCGGAGCAGCAATCATTTGCGGTTGCACAGCAGTTGCTTGAACATACTCCGTTTTGCCCGGTTTGCGGATTGATAACCGTGATCCTTCATTTTCAATTTCCAACTCTTGAACGGAACTTTCATCTACCAGTTTAATCAGTTCTTTGATTTCACTCAATTTAAACATTTCCATTATTCACTCCTTCGGCATCATGCCAGTCTCACTAGGACGGTCATATGGCTTTATGTATTATATCATAATCATTAAAAATGGAAAGAGCCCGAGAGTGCAACCAGCTCCCGGGACTGCATTTCCATGATTTGGATTACTGTTCTGTGACGTATTGCACGCTGATTTTGTTCTGTGAAACCGCCAATTCTTTCATGACCAGATCCACAATGGATACCGCCTGTTTTACATCCAGTTTGTCACTGAGGACCACAACCTTATACTTGTCGGAATCTTCTTGAACGATCGCATTAGCGTACTGTTGAGAGAGCGTCTCCTCAATGCCAGTGATTTTAGCTTCTTTTTCTTCCAGTGTACGGAGTTGCTCGGTTGCTTTGGCATTCTCCTCTGGCGTTTTGCTCAGATCACCTGCCACGGTCATCAGTTCCTCATACTTACGATTGTTGCTTTCCTCACGTTGCCACTGGTAGTTCTGGAACTGGCTGCTCGCAGATGCTGTCGTATTCTGCTCTTCCATTTCCTTGAGGACTTCCTCATCTGTCTTGGTTGCAGTGCCGCCTGCCTGACCGTCTGTCTCCGGTGTAGTTGTTGCGCCTTTGTCGGTCTCTTTGTTGGTTTCTTTACCTGTCTCACCCTTATTTTCGCCTGGTTCGACAGCAGGTGTTTTCTCTGTATTTCCAGCTTCTTTACCTTCCGTAGCCGATGGTTCCTCCACAGCGCCAACCGCACTTGGATCACTTTCAACTTCGCCGCTATTCACCACTTCATTTACAACCAAACCTTCTGTAGGATCAAGAATGCCTGCCGTCTCCTTTGCTTCCCCCTGCTTGATTCCATCCACTTGCTGACTGTCAGCCACCGGCGCGTTGACTGGACCGGAATCCTCAGTGAACAGATAATACGCGGACAAAATGACCATCAGACTCAGCATGGAAACGAGCCATACCGTTTGACGTTTGTTATTCATTAGAACTTCCTCCTCAAATTGGCTTCAATCTTATGAGAATTGAATCTTGTGATTCAACACATCAGATTAGTCTTGTTTGCGCGGTACAACCGAAATCCGGTAGGCTGCCACATTCAGTCCTTTTTCCACAGCATCGGTTATCAGGTCCTTCACAACCTTGTTCTCTGCACCCCTCGCAACCACAAGCACCCCACGGATCTGCGGTTTGAGCTTTTTGGTCACTATAGGTGTCTGATCCCCTGCTATTTCGTAAGTAATAATCTCGCCATCACGGGTATATTGCGTCATATGCCGTTTGCCCCCGCTAGCATCGGTTTCTTCGGTAAGTTGCTGAGAATCCTTCACGTTCCGCTGAACGACCAATTCTTCTGTGGAATCCACGGTAACCATCACATCAACCGTTCCCACACCAACAATGTTTTCCAGCACACCTTTGATTTTGTCTTCAAATGCAATTTCGATCGCCTGAAAAGGATTCTGTTCCGACGGATCACTCTGTATGGATGCCATGGATGTTGCCGGGTCCGGTGGTTCCCGACCGATATTTTCGGAATCAATTTTTTTGACATTGACGAAGGAATTGAACAGCATGATTCCCACCCCGATCAAACCCAGGATAATCAGCCAGCGGAAGGTTTGACTTCGCCTTGCCCCACCCTCTCCGCCACCCATCCAGGTTTCCATCTTTTTGAACCATTGTTTCATCGGACACCCTCCTTCTCAGAGCACTTCAGCACTTTTTGGTTCTGTCACTTGAACGTTGTTTGCATCAACATCCCACTTTTCAGTCAACAATGTAATAATCTGCACCGCATATTCGGACCTTGTGGATGTCTCACCTTGCTGCTTCGTCTCATCTGCTTGATCACGTATAACAGGCTCCGAAGACGCTTCATTTCCATCACGTTGCCCTCTACTCACATCAATCTGAACATCAGGCACTTCAATCTGACCGATCTGGATGGGCTGCTGTATTTGATGTGATTTATCCTTCTCGACTTCTGTGTCTGTTCCAAATATGGGTTGTGTGTTAGCAGCGACTTCTTGCTGCCCTGCCTTCACTTCTCCTTCTACACCCTCTCCGGCCATCTCGACCAACACACGCTGGATCACAGGCAGTTCGACTGATGAGGCAGCTTCCATCTCCGTTTCAAATTTACTCATGGTCAGCTGTACCTCTACGGACCGCACCTTGGCTCCTGTTGTTTCTTCAATCTGACCTTTCATGACATTAGCCAGTTCTTTGGCTGTCCATTGTAAGGATTGTTCCTGTTCATTGGATTGTAGCCGTTTGCCCTGAGCTAATATCTGTTCGAGTGTCGCATTCCCATTCGATGGAGCATCCATTGCAGACATTGCCCGTTTCAGTTCGCCAACCGGATCACTTTTGAGCAGCTTGGTTATGGGTGATAAAAGGGTCAGCAGGATGAGAAGGCTCAGCACAAGCTTGACATAACGTTCCATGGATCGATTGGGCAACAACATATCCACAAAAGTCGCCAGCAGAACGATCATAATCAAATCCTGGAGCCAGTTGCTCAGCCACCCCATCCTTTCCACCCCCTTTCTTGCCAACATACATTCAGCGCATCATGACAGTCAGATTGCCCGCGGTCAGCAAGATGGTAATGGCCAGGAAAAACATCAGCCCGACGGCTGCCAGCGCCGCAAATACGTAGATCATGCTCTTGCCGATGGCCTGGAGGCATCCTACAATCGGGGTGTCTCCTAGCGGTTGCATAATGGCACCAGTTACGTTGTATATCAAGGCAAGAGCCAGAATCTTGAGTGCCGGAAAGGCACATAGAAACAAAATGATGATCACTCCGGTGAGTCCAATTGCATTTTTGACAAGTAAAGAAGCTGTAATTACCGTATCCGTCGCATCCGCAAATGTTCTGCCCACGACAGGGACAAAGTTGCCTGCGATGTATTTGGCGGCCTTCAGGCTAACTCCATCCGCTACGGAGCCCGATGCTCCCTGAACCGAGATTACACCCAAAAACATCGTCAGCAGGATACCCAGCAGTGCCACACTAATATTGCGCAGGAGGTCTGCCAGCTGTGTCAGCTTGTACTTGTCAGACAATGAACTGACGAGATGCAGAACAGCTGAGAAGAAGAGTAACGGGAATACCAGCAAGTGAATCAACGTACTCACCAGATGAATCATGAAAATGATGAGTGGATGTGTCACCGAGACGGTGATGACATTACCCATGGACGCAAGCAGTGTGAATAACAAGGGAACCATGGCCATCATGAAGTTGATCATGCCGGTTATGGCATCCTTGGCGTATCCAATCGCCACACTGAAGCTGTTAATCGCAATAATGATGATGACCATATAACAGATGGAATAGGCGATTTTGCTAATATTATTTTTCTCAAATGCGGTCTGAAGTGTCTCCAGAATCATGCTGAGTACACTTAACATCACAATCGTGACCAGAAGTTTGCCATTATATAAAATTTCATGCAGCATGAAGGTTCCTATCGCTACAAACACCGATTTCAGGCTGAACCCTTCATTGCCGGGGATTAACATATCCATGAAGGAAGGGGTCTTCCCATCCGGGAAGAAACCACCGTATTGTTGCATCAGTTGATCCCAGTATTTCTCCACCTGATCCTTGGGAAGGTGATCGGCCTGCTGCTCCATCCACTCACCGGAAGGCGAGGTTGCAGTAACCTGTCCCAGGATACCAAACAGAAAACAGAGCATCAGCACAACCGTAAGGCGCCACTGCGGCTTAAGATGCATTGATTTCATATGAAGTCCGCACGCCCTTTCTACACCGGCATCAGCTTCATGACGGTTTCGATAATAATGCTGATGATCGGTATAGCAAGTACAAGGATCAGTACCTTACCAGCCAATTCGATCTTGGACGCAATGCTTTCTTGACCTGCATCCCTGACAATCTGTGCGCCAAATTCAGCGATGTACGCTATGCCAATAATTTTCAGCACCGTTTTCAGATAAATACTTTCCATGCCTGAATTCTCGGCAAGCCGCTTCAACACTTCGATGACTGCTCCGATTTTGCCAATCAACAACATGAAGATGACAATGCCGGTCGCGGCAGCAATCAGAAAGGCAAACATCGGTTTCTGTTCCTTAATGACCAGAATGAGCACTGTTGCGATGAGCGCCAAACCTACAACTTGGATAATTTCCACAGGTCACCACCATCCGGCTTCATGACCGTTTTTCATTGAAAAAGAAATATCGATTTGATCTCTTGTAGCAGGCTGTCCAGCATACGGACCACCATGAACAATACAACGACAAATCCGATTACGGTCACCCAGTGAGCCATATCTTCCTTTCCCATTTGTTTCAGTACCGTGTGAATCATGGCGATGATGATTCCGATACCCGCAATTTGAAAGATTGCGTTCACTTCTAGATTCATGACCTTGGCACCTCACTATCCCGGCTATTTCAGAAGATCAGAATGACGATTAACGCTCCGACAAGCATCCCGAGGCTTCGGCTCATTCGTTCATATTTCATTTGATCGGCCTGGGCGCGGGATTCCTCATGCATTAGTTGTTGAATGGCTAACGATATATGTTTGGTCTGATCCTGACGGTCACTTGTGCCAAGGCTGAAGCTTAATTGCAGCATCACTTCCTTCTCGTCAGCCTTCATGGCCGATCTTCCCCACGCCAGATCCACGCCTGACTGCAGACTTTCCCGGGCAGTGAGTCCATGAGGAGGTTCCATCTGTGTAGCTGCATGAAGAAACAACGTCTTTACAGGTTCTTTGGTCTGTGCTCCCATCTTCCCCATGGCATCGGGAAGTGGAGTGAGCCCATAGTTAATCTCCGTCATTAGTCGCTGGAGGGCTGCAATGAGTTCTCGCAACTGTCTCGGTCTTAATGCATACTGTCTGGCCTTGTAAAATCCGGCGAGGGTGCTGGCTAACAGAATAATTACCGCACCAAACATGTTAACCAAAGGCTTCACCTCCTGCCCCGGTCAGCTGCAACCCACGCATTTTGCCATCAGCCAGCCGAAAGGTCATGCCCCGGCTCGTCCGTTGCAGCTGGACATAACGTTGAAACATCTGCTCCGTAATTAAGGTTCTGAGGGCGGGTCTGGCCGACAGCTCCGATAGGTCACGGCCATGCGCAGTCGCAATCACTGAGACTCCTGCATGCAGGGCTTCCATCACAGCCTCGGCATCCTCCGGACGACCGATCTCGTCCACAATCAGGACATCGGGCGACATGGAGCGAAGCATCATCATCATGCCCTCAGCCTTCGGACAACCGTCCATCACATCTGTTCGGGGACCTACGTCGAAGCCAGGTACTCCTTTGTAGCTACCAGCGATTTCGGACCTTTCATCCACAATGCCCACTTTCAGACGTGGACGTATTCCCTGAACCAGTTCAGTTCCCCCTGTAAGCTTTGTACCACTACTAATTTGTCTCGCCAGATCTCGCAGCAACGTCGTTTTCCCTTGTTGTGGTGGTGATAGGATCAACGTGTGCAGGACCTGTCCGCTCTTCATATCGAGAAGATAAGGAAGGATACGATCAGCCACTCCATGTACCTCACGGGCTACGCGAACGTTAAACCCGTTGATGTCACGCAAGTATTCGACACGCCCACCGCTTAGTACCGTTCGTCCAGCAAGCCCGATTCGATGTCCCCCAGGTATGGTGATGAACCCTTTGCGCAGTTCCTCTTCCAATGTATAAAGTGAATGGTTACTGATCAGGTCCAGCAACCTGTGCGTCACTTCTTTCTGAGGAACATACGCTTCTTCAGGATTCCCGGTCGGACAACCTTGAGGTGTCAGGAAGTGGTATGTGTTGCCTGCATTAATCTCCAGGGGTCTGCCTTCACGAATACGTACTTCCTCCACTTGTTCCAATAGAGCGGGTGGCATTCTTCCAAGAATGGTTCGGATCGGTTCCGGAAAAAGTTCCCTCCAGTTCACCTTCATGAGTAGGCTCCTCCAACCTTGAGATCATTTGGTTCACACTTCTGGCGCTTGTTCATATCTCAAGTTTATGCCTGTACATTTAATTTATGACGCTGAAATCTATCAATTCTTCAGAATGCGGTTGAGAGTTGAAACCATAGATGCACCTTCTGTTCTAGGCACCCGTCTAGATGTGCATGCATATAGTAATTGCAGATAGGTAAGTTCCATTCCGGTTCAAAACAGAACTACCGATCCCCAGATACCAGAAAGGAGTTGTGGGGAGTGCGAGTTGATGTCGTTGGCAATGTGAATGAAGTACGTACCATTGATATTGCAGGGCGAAGTGCAGTTGTCATTGATGTATTGTGTACGACCAGTACGATTGTTACGGCTCTGGCGTATGACGCTTCGGCTGTGATTGCCGTAGAGACCGTTCCACAAGCCAAACAAATGGAAGTGAAAGATTGCATTCGAGGCGGGGAGCGTTTTGACAAAAAAATCACCGGATTCGAAGTGGGGAATTCCCCCTATGAATATATGACTGCAGGCATTGCAGATAAAACAATCATTCTAACCACAACCGATGGAACACGAGCTTTGATCAAGGCTTCCAAGGGGAAACATGTATTCGCTGGTTCATTTCTCAATGTGCAGGCTGTTGCAGCAGCTCTATGTGAACTTCAACGAGATGTATTGCTGTTATGTGCGGGGAACCAGGATGAATTTGCTCTGGAGGACGGCTTGTGTGCTGGATGTATCATCGATGAACTGCACCGTCAATCCTGTTCTCCCCTCCAACTTAACGATCTCGGCATAGTGCTTCATCAGGCGGTATCCCAACGTAGTGAGAGCATCCCGGAGTTGGTCCAGGGGTCTGTTAGCGGGCGGAGGCTTGAAAAGTTAGGCAGAGTTCATGATATTTCGTATTGTTCTCAATTAAACCTGCTGGATTGTGTTCCCGAGATGGGGGAGGGGAACCGCATGCAGCCTTATAGAGGCATACGCGGGGGAAAGATGTTCAAGTTGATGTGAGAATTGCCATGAGAAAAACAAATAAGGTGTACTGCTGCCCGTTGGCAACAGTACACCTTTGCTAATTTACATATATTGAAGATACTTATCTGCGATCTTGAGGTCCACCGATAACGGCTTGCTCGGCAGTGTCGAGATCATATGCTGTATGCAATGCCTTAATGACGTCATGCAGCTTATCTCCGTCAATAACACAAGATACTTTGATCTCGGAAGTGCTCACCATCTTGATACTCACGCCTTCAGCCGAAATGACTTTGAACATCTTCGCAGCTACACCAGGATGACTGACCATGCCTGCGCCAACAATGGAGATTTTAACGAGGTTCTCCTCAGATGTAACTTCACGGTAAGGCAAGCGGCTGTGAAGGCCTTCAATGACACGTAATGCGTTCTCACGATCAGACAGCGCCACAGAGAACGAGAAGTCCGCTTTGCCATCCATCACTCCGCTCTGAACGATAATGTCCACATCCAGCTGATTGGATGCAAGCGCACCAAATACTTCGGCCAGAACTCCTGGTACATCCGGCACACCCAGAATACTGATGCGAGCCACGTTTTTGTCATAGGCAATACCACTAACCACTACGCCTTGTTCCATTGCTGCTTCCTCCTTCACAACCGTTCCTTCATTATGGTTAAAGCTGGATCTTACGATTAAAGGTACACCGGAATGCTTCGCGTACTCTACTGCACGCGGATGCAACACCGCTGCTCCCAAATTAGCAAGTTCTAGCATTTCGTCATACGATATTTCCTTCAGCTTGCGCGCAACCTTAACGATCCGCGGGTCCGTAGAATAGATTCCGTCTACATCCGTATAGATCTCACACGCATCAGCCTTAATCGCTGCCGCCAGCGCTACAGCTGTTGTATCCGAACCACCACGACCGAGCGTTGTGATCTCGCCGTCTTCCGTCATGCCCTGGAAGCCTGCAACAATAACAATGTTGCCCTCGGCAAGTGCTGCATTCACACGGTCAGGTTGAATATCATGAATACGTGCTTTTCCGTGAACCGGCTCTGTGCGGAATCCCGCTTGCCAGCCCGTAAACGATACTGCCTTACGTCCAAGCGCTTGAATAGCCATCGATAACAAAGAGATCGAAATCTGTTCTCCTGTCGTTAAGAGCATATCCATCTCACGAGCAGGCAGTTCACTATTCAGTTGTTTTGCCTGATCAATCAAATCATCTGTTGTATCCCCCATGGCCGAAACCACAACTACACACCGATGTCCTTCATCAGCTTTTTCTACAACACGTCCGGCCACACGCTTCATGCGTTCTGTATCTCCGACCGAGCTACCCCCAAATTTCATGACGTACAATGACAACGCAAATCCACTCCCTACCTTGTGCAGTATGCATAATTAATGTCCATCGTCATTATTCTCTACGAGAAATGACTTTAACCCAGTATATTACGAAAGCGCCTGATAGGCTAATCTTTTTTCGAAAAAACCCTCTGCCAAAGGAATGGCAAAGGGTTGTTAATAACCTTTTTTAGCTTACAAGCTGTGAAAGTTACGCACGGGAAGAGTATTTACCTTCACGTGTGTCAATCAGGAGAACGTCACCTTCGTTAATGAACAAAGGAACCTGTACGTTCAAGCCTGTTTCCACTTTTGCATTTTTGGTAGCGCCTTGTGCAGTGTTACCTTTAACACTTGGCTCAGTCTCGATGACTTTCAACTCAACGCTTGTTGGCAAGTCAATTCCGAGAATTTCACCTTGGTAGCTAACAATCTTAACGACCATGTTTTCTTTCAGGAAGTTCAATTCCCATTCCAGTTGTTCACTAGTCAATGTGAACTGATCATATGTTTCGTTATCCATGAACGTGTGCTCTGTACCGCTTGCATACAGGTAGGATACGCCACGGTTTTCAATAATGGCACGACCAATCGTTTCGCCTGCACGGAATGTTTTTTCAACAGTGTTACCGTTACGCAGGTTTTTCAATTTGGAACGTACAAAGGCAGCGCCTTTACCTGGTTTAACGTGTTGGAAATCAAGTACGGTATAGATATCGTTATCTACTTGCACGGTCAAGCCTGTTTTAAAATCGTTTACTGAAATCACAAAAAATCCCTCCTGATATGGTTAAAAAGTAGGTGATATAAGACGATGGGTTAATGTTATATGTAAAATGAGCCCAAGAATGGCCACCTCGTTCACTTCGATTGCAGTACCATCCTCTGATCGCTGTTATCCCCAGATTTTTTTGATCCCATTATCAATGGGAAAATCCGGTGATAAAGGCGAACGCTTCGCTTCTTCAGATTGGTTCTGCACTCTCTGTTATGGTGAAATTTCTTATTTTCAATTTAAATAACACATTAAAAATCGTCTTATATCCCTGTGGCTGTAATTTAGCCGATTACGGTGAACTTCTTGTCCGACTTCGTGAGAATATGAATACCCGTCTCGGTAATCACTACGTCATCCTCGATACGCACGCCGCCAAGCCCGTCAATATATATACCCGGTTCAACGGTAACGACCATACCCGGTTTCAATACATCGTCGCTAAGCTTGGACAAGCGAGGAGCTTCGTGAACTTCCATACCCAGACCGTGGCCTGTGCTGTGTCCGAATTGATCTCCATATCCGTGACCTGCAATGATATCACGAGCCAATGCATCTGCTTCCCGTCCGGTCATGCCCGGTTTCAGGTTCTCCAGCGTATGTAACTGAGCTTCCAGTACAATGTCATAAATTTTGCGCAGTTCAGGTACAGGTGTACCTGTTGCAATGGTACGTGTCAGATCTGAACAGTATCCGTCCAAAAGTGCACCAAAGTCAAATGTAATTAACTCATTTTGTCCGATGACCTTGCTGCTCGCTACACCGTGAGGCATAGCAGAACGTTCACCCGATGCTACAATGGTGTCAAACGAAGAGGACGTTGCTCCATGCTTGCGCATGAAAAACTCCATCTCCAGATCCACTTCACGCTCCGTCATACCTGGTTTTGCAAACTGCAAAACGTGGCTGAACGTGGCATCCGCCAGATCTGCTGCTCTCTGCATAACCGCGATCTCATCTTCATCCTTGAACATACGAAGTTGTTCCACGATCCCGGATACAGCTTTCAGTTCGATAGATTGAAGTGCTTCAGCATAAGCGGAATGCGTGCCAAATGTGACACTATCCTGCTCGAAGCCCACTTCTTTGATATTTGCGGATGCCAGTAGTTCACGCACTGTATCCATCGGCTTGGCTCCATGCTCCACAACGGTGAATCCTTTGGCTTGTTGAGGCGCTTGTGACATATAACGGAAATCAGTCAGCAGATATGCATCCTGTTCCGTAATTAGCACATATCCCGCCGAGCCTGTAAAACCCGTCATATAACGACGGTTAATCGGGTTTGTAATCAGCATTGCAGTGAGTTCATGCTCACGCATGGCTTCACGCAACTTATTTACTCGTTTGTTTTCCATCGGTAACCCTTCTTTCTCTCACATTCCCGGGTTCCCGGCTCAGGTTTGTTTGTCCAGATGACGCACAAGAGCCAGCAATCCCAGTTCATAGCTTACTTCGCCAAATCCGGCAATCTGCCCGATTGTTTCCGCTGCAATCACTGAATGATGTCTGAACGCTTCGCGTGCATGAATGTTGGATAGATGTACTTCCACTGTAGGGACTTTTACAGCATTGATTGCATCACGTATAGCATAGCTATAATGGGTAAATGCTCCGGCATTCAGTATTATTCCGTCTGCCTCACCCATCGCTGCATGAATGCGGTCAATGATGTCCCCTTCATGGTTCGATTGATAAAAAGCGATGGAGACGCCAATTTCATCAGCCTGTCTGCGAATTTTGTCCTCAATATCCTTCAGACTAAGCGTTCCATAGATGCCCGGTTCGCGTACACCAAGCATGTTCAGGTTCGGACCATTGATCACAATAATTCGTTTCATCGCTGCTCCACCCTCTCTGCAAATAACCATCTGCTATTTTAACACAGCCATTGCCGGATTGAGAAGCTTTTTTGCGCTATGCCCCCGCTTGCTCCGGCTCGCGTTTGCGTTCGTCCGTGTACTCCATGGCTACCGTGTAACCAATGAACAGCCCCCATAACAAAAAGAAACAGAGTTCCGTGATGATTGAATCCCACGTTAAACCGTTCAAAGGTTTCATCATCCCCAGTTTTGGTCCGACCAGTATAAAGAGAATCAGCCACCAGACGATTCCATATACCATGCCGGGTAACGGTCCTTTCAGTTTTCTAATCGTGAACGTGTAGAGTAAGGATGCCAAGATGGAAAAGACGATAAAAAACAGCCAGCCTGTCAAATGTCCTGCTGCGGTATATATATATTCATGTTTGAAAAAAGGCTCGGCCAGAAATCCGACAGGTACAATCGTAAAATGCAACAGATAGAATAGCCAATGTAGCCCACCCCAGATAAAACCGGCAAAGAAGCCAAGCTCTAATGCAAAGGAAAATGGCTTCGTATAGTAGTGTGCTTGACCTTGCCTCTGGGTAGGGCGCCTGCCCTTGTCTTTTGGCTGCCGTTCTTTCTTACGTTGACCTTCATCTTGTGATGTATCTTCATGCTTACGTTCTGTCATCGATATTCTCCTTCATTCAGTTGATAATCCCGCATTATGCCTCGAATTTCCGCTCCGATTCTACGAGGTAGTATGTTCAAAACAGGACAATCTTAACAACATCCTTCAAGGTTTGACTCACAAACTAGAAATTGGTCTCAAAATTCGATACAATAGGGTTATTAAACTGCCTTTGATCGCGAAGGCCTAGAACAGAATAGGAAGGTGAATAATTTGCCTCAACAATCCAAGCCTGTCAGCTATGGGGGGCAAGCTGTCATTGAAGGCGTAATGTTCGGTGGGAAACATGTCAACGTTACAGCTGTTCGTAGAAAAGACGGCGAAATTACGTATCTGGAAGTTCCCAAGCAAGACAAGTCCTGGGTCACGAAATTGCGGCGGATTCCTTTATTACGCGGAATTGTCAGCATTATAGATTCAAGTGTCAAAGGTAGCAGACATCTCAATTATTCTGCTGACGCCTATGCTGATGATGAACTGGAACCGGAAGAGAAAGCCAATCAAAAAGAGAAAGAAGGTTCGGGCTGGAGCCTTAGCATGATCATTGGTGTGACCGCCGTTGCCATCCTTTCATTCCTTTTTGGTAAAGTTGTGCTCACATTGCTTCCTGTTGTTATCGAGAATTTTCTATTCAAAAATGCATTCGACAATCAGTTTTTGCATAATTTACTGGAAGGCGGCATTAAGCTGATCCTGTTACTCGCTTATCTGTGGTTAATCTCACAGACGCCGATGATTAAACGTCTCTTCCAGTATCATGGAGCGGAACACAAAGTAATCAGCGCACATGAAGCTGGTGAAGAACTGACACCGGAGAACGTGCAAAAGTACAGCCGACTGCACTACCGCTGCGGAAGCAGTTTCATTATGTTGACTGTCATTATTGGAGTGTTTCTATACTCCCTCTTCACGTACGATAACCTCTGGGAACGGATGGGTCAGCGTCTGTTGTTATTGCCAGTTGTGCTAGGCATTTCTTTTGAACTGTTAAAGCTCACGAATTCAGTACGTGATATTCCTGTACTGCGTTATCTCGGATACCCGGGATTGTGGCTGCAATTGCTGACAACAAAAGAGCCGACCAACGAACAGGTAGAAGTATCCATTGCTTCGTTTAACCGCATGCGTGAGTTGGATGCCAAGCTTGCCAATGTCTCTGCTACGTCAGAAGTACCTGTTGCAACACTCGATCCTGTGAAAGGGTGAATGATATGAACAAGCAGGCAATCTTATTTTGGACGTTCATCGCACTAGCTGCTGTTGGAGTCTTGACTTGGCTGGGGAACGCTAGTCCATCCAGGATCATTATTCCTCTGGTCGTGTTCGGAGCCGTATTCCTGCTGTACAAATATCCGCCTCGTCGCTGGGCAAGCAAAACCAAATCACCAAAGATTAAGCCATCGGCACGAACCATGGCAAAAGTCAATGCACAGTCCAGTGCCAGAAAGAGCAGCGGCTCTTCAAAGAAACGCAAGGATTATCCTTTCCAAGTGATTCAGGGACAAAAAGGGAAAAGCGATGAAGATATACCGAAATTTCACTAAAAGGTACTGAACAACCAAAAAAGCAATTCTCCCAACATGCGGAGAATTGCTTTTTTCACGTTTATACAGGAATCAGAGGTGGAGCTTCTGCCTGTTTCTTGCGCAATTCTTTTCTTTGTTTGTCCAGCTGTTCATCATACATTTTCATATTCCACCCATTGAAAAACTCGTTCCCTGCGGTTGCGCCTGATCGATATAAGGCTGTGCTATCCTGTAACGATAAATGAAATTGCGTCGGTTTAATGCCAAGCGTTGGTATCTTCACTGTGCGAAACCGGTTAATCTGTTCGATGTAGCGTTCATCATGTGCTGTGAGCATCGTCTCTACAAGGGCCTGAAGCATGCTTAGCGGTCCTTTAATCCGGGCAGGTTCCACTTCCGTCTTCCCCACCATTTTGAATCCGACAACCGGAATGACGTCTCCTCCTCGTTCGGAACGATCACCATCGAAGAGCCACAACGGAAAATTGCTAAGCAATCCACCATCCACGACATACACAAACTGATCTTGAAAAGGAAGTCCTTTGGAGAATACTGGTGATTTGCGTATGACTACCGGATCGAAAAAATACGGGATACTGCAACTCATACGAACCGCCTTTGCAACATCCAGCTTCGCAGGGTCAATGCCGAACCGCCGAATATCGTCTGGCAACACCAGAATGGTCCCATTGGATATATCGGATGCGGTAATAAGCAACTTACCTTGTGGCAAGTCAGCGAATGTGCGAATCCCTTTCTGCTCCAACATCTTGCGAATCCATGATTCCAGCGCTTCTCCCGAATATAGTCCTTTCTTCAAGAACAGCCTTGCCGCGGGTCCGATCCATCGGGTATTAAATATGGGGGAACGACGCAGCAATGAAACAAAGGGGGTATTCTCAATAATGACTTTCATCTCTTCGGCCCTGTAACCGGCCGCTAGCAGAGCAGCTACAATGGAACCGGATGATGTGCCTGCCACTCGATTAAACTGAATGCCGCAGTCTTGAGCACCCTGCACAGCACCTGCAAGCGAGATCCCTTTGACGCCTCCACCTTCAAACACCGCGTTAATTAACATAACAAAAAACCCCCGTTCTCCAGGCAGCCACGTTTCTACTGCCACTCTATGAGAACAAGGGTTTGTCTTATCACTGTATTGTTAAAATGTTTTATAGACCATAGTAGGCTTTTAATCTGGCAATCAAGCCGAGAGGGTTCTTCGTCAGGTACTGTGAACTGAAGAATATATCCCCTTTAACCGAAGAATACTTCTTGTTGTAGTTCAGCTGATCGATGATCTCCTGTGATGTCTGCCAGCCGATCTCTGGCGTACCTAACTTATAAGGAGAGTGACCGATATACAATTTTACATTTGTGTTAGCCACTTCATTCGCCCACCAGTCGACAACTTTGTCGTATCGGGCTACGTTCAATGTCATACTCCAATATACCTGAGGAGCAACATAGTCAATCCACTCCTGATTAATCCATGTCCGCACATCTGCATTCATGCTGTCATACGCGGTTACTCCTGCTTTGGTATCAGAACCTGTCAGATCAACAGATTTGTTACGCCACACACCAAATGGACTAATTCCATATTCAACGTTAGCTTTCACGCTGTGAATGCTCTGCCCGAGCTGCTTAACGAACTGATTGATATTGTCCCGACGCCATTCAGCACGGTCTTTGGTATTCAATGTGTTATAGGTTTTGAAGGCTGCATCATCATTAAAAGTCACATTGGACGGATAGAAATAATCATCCAGATGTACGCCATCAATATCATACTGATTGACCACTTCCATGATCGTATCGATAATATGCTGTCTGGCTTCCGGGATACCCGGGTTAATGTACATTTTGCCAGACGCATTCACAATCCAGTCTGGATGAAGCTTGGAGATGTGGTTTGCAGCCAAGTTTGACGTACTCGCTGAGTTCGTTGCTCTGAACGGATTAAACCAGGCGTGGAACTCCAGGCCCCGTTTGTGTGCTTCCTCAACCATAAAGGCGAGGGGATCATAACCAGGATCTTTACCTTGTGTTCCTGTCAATACGCTGTTCCAAGGTACCAGACCTGAAGGATAGATGGCATCCCCATTAGCTCTCACTTGGACAAATACGGCATTAATGCCCATACCTTGCAACGTATCTAGCTGTTTTGTATACTCCTGTTTTTGCTTCTCTACATTTCCCTTGGCACCGGATGTAGGCCAGTCTCCATTCACAGTGGAAATCCAGGCTCCCCGCATCTCTTCAGAAGCTGGTACAGTGCCCGTGCCTCCAGGCTCCGCTGGGGTTGCCGGGGTTGGTTCAGGAGTTGGGCCTGATTCGTCTCCTGTGTACAGATCAATAGTCTGGGCTGACTGATTCCAGTTCACTCGAATGCCCAGGTTCTCACTGACGAAACGAATGGGTACCATGACCCGACCTTGTTTCAATTCAACCGATGCATCCAGACCAACTACAGCGTTATCCACAGTCGCCTGTTGGCGTCCGCTTGTCATAGAGATGACCGAATCGGATTTCTGAATGGTCACGGTACGAGTGGCTTGAGACCATAGAACAGACGCACCCAGTCCTTCGCTAATAACACGCAGAGGCACCATCGTTACATTTACTTTGGGCAAGATGTAGGGTGATACATCCGATTCCAAACGGTTTCCGTCTAGAAAAATAGCGATTTCCTTCTGCCCGGCTGCTTGTGCCGTCATGCCTGCTGTCTGTAATCCAAGTACAAAAATGAGCAGCAGCATCAATCCTTTACGAACGTTCATTAGTGCAATCCTCCAAAATCATTATAAATTTGCGGTAAATTCTACTAGTTTAATAGACGCTCCTACCGTTCGTTTAGTTGCGAAAATCACCAAATTATGGTGTGATTGCACACAAAAAAATGCTTCCTGCCATTGAAACGGCAAGAAGCATCCTTTGATCACAGGATACAATTCATTGTAGATCACCATGTGTATTCCACTGCTGAAACTTAAGACTCCGTATTACTCATGACGTCCTGAAGGTTTTTGAGGTCACGCAACCGACTCTCATCCTGACGGAAGTATTCAACCAAGGACTCGATGCATGTAATGGAGTCCCAGCTCAGATGATGTTCAATGCCTTCAACATCATTGTAGATATTTTGTTCCTGAACACCAATCGTTGTCAAAAATTGTTCAAGCAGATGATGGCGCTCCATCAAACGTTTGCCCATCTTTTTGCCTTTTGGCGTAAGCACCAGTCCGCGGTACTTTTCATAGATCAGGTACTCGTCTTTGTCCAGCTTTTGGATCATCTTCGTCACCGATGAAGGATGTACTTCCAGTCCTTCAGCTATATCAGACACACGAGCATAGCCCTTTTCATCAATTAATTTGTATATACGCTCCAAATAATCTTCCATACTGGGCGTTGGCATCTGCTTCCCTCTTTTCTCTCTGACCGGCCCCTATTCGTGCCTGGTCCCTATCTTATAATGATACATGTTATCAATACGCATTGGCAAGTCCTGTACAGTTCGGAGCGCGCTGTTACACAAGTAATTGGCAGGCGTGACTTCTCCCCAAATGAGGCAAACTAAGCAAAGTTCCGCATCGAAAGGAGTGATTTCGTGAGTACAAGTGTAGCCTCACCGCCAGTTCGTAAAGCAAAAGGTACTAAACCCTTTATTCCCGATTTGGTGTATTTTGAACCCGGTGCGTTGGAATATGATAAGGGCAAACGGATTATGGAATGGGTGACATCCAAAAACATACCTTATCAGATGACCACATCCCATAACCGAATCACAAACTTGCCGGGTGAAACCGAACAAGAAAAATATCGGATGGCAAAGCGTACTCTGGTCGTCGGTGTGCGCAAAACACTCAAGTTTGACCAGTCGAAACCTTCAGCGGAATATGCCATTCCCATCTCTACAGGCTGTATGGGGCACTGCCATTATTGTTATCTTCAAACTACACTTGGTGCGAAACCTTATGTCCGTGTCTATGTCAATACCGAGGAGATCATTCAGGCTGCCAAAGGATACATTGAAGAACGCGCGCCTGAAATTACACGATTTGAAGCTGCCTGTACGTCTGATCCCGTAGGACTCGAGCATATCACGGAGAATTTAAGTGACCTGATTCGTTTTATGGCGGAAGAAGAATATGGGCGCTTGCGATTTGTAACCAAATATCATCACGTTGATCCGTTGCTGAACCTTAAACATAACGGCCACACCCGTATCCGGTTTAGTGTCAATTCGGATTATGTCATCAAAAACTTTGAACCGGCTACCTCCAGATTTGAGGAACGCATTGAAGCTGCTGGCAAAATTGCACACGCCGGTTATCCCCTGGGATTCATTATCGCTCCGATCATGTGGTATGAAGGCTGGGAAGAAGGATACTCGGATCTGTTGCAGAAGCTGGCAGATACGCTTCCAGAGGAAGCAACCAAGGATCTTACCTTTGAGATGATCCAGCACCGTTTTACCAAAACGGCCAAAGCAACCATTGAGAAACGTTATCCTAAAACCAAGCTGGAGATGGATATCGAGAAACGTAAGATGAAATGGGGCCGCTGGGGTCAGTACAAGTATGTGTATAAGGATGACCAGCAAGATGCGCTGCGCGAATTCATTACGGAACGGATCTTTGAACATTTCCCACTAGCCAGTATTGATTACTTCACCTAAACGAACAACAGGATTGCCCAAAATCATATTCAGTTAAAAGCATTCCTAACAAACGATTAAAAAGCAGGTTACATGACCCAGAGTGACTCTGGTGACATGTAGCCTGCTTTGTCATGCATTTTTTAATTCAAATTCAGTTCATCCGCTTAAATGATCATCCAGTCTGGTGTAATCTGCTGCAACCAGATCGTAATCTTCGTCATCTGATCTGTAAAAAGCAATACCCCAAGGAACAACATTAATGCTCCCCCAACTTTCATCATGACATTGGAATACCGTAAGATCCAACGTGTCGAACCAATGAAAAAGGCCAAAATGAAGAACGGGATTGCAAACCCTGCCGTATAACCTGTAATCAGCGCCAGCCAGGTTGTGGGCTCACTTGCAGCCATAGCAATGATTGCTGTTAGAATAGGGCCAATACACGGCGACCACCCTGCTGAGAAACCGATACCAAATATAAAAGAGCCCAGATAGCCTGCTGGTTTCCATTTCATATCCAGCTTGCGTTCCTTCATCAGAAACTGTGGCTTGAACACACCAAGCAAAAACAACCCCATAAGCATAATCAAAATCGCAGACAATTGCCGAATCAGTTCACGGTTATCATTGAAAAATTGGCCAAACAGTCCTGCACCCAGGCCAAGCGAATAAAATACAGCCGAGAAGCCTAAAATAAATGCCAGCGTATGCGTCATGGTCTTAAAGCGGACTTCGCGCTGATTGCGGTCATCCTTCAATTGTTGCACCGTCATACCTGTAATGTAGGAGAGGTATGATGGATACAGCGGAAGACAACATGGTGATATAAATGAGACTAAACCTGCTACAAAAGCCATCCATACATTAACATCAGGCATGAAGCGGATGTCTCCCTTCCCCGGGCTCACGTGCTTTCTCGTTCAGTCGTCAGGCTCGGAACCCTTTTTTTCCAATCATCGTCAGAATCAGCATCATGATCAGCAATAATACAATCGTTGCTCCAGGTGCGAGGTTCCAGATACCTGCTACAACCAGTCCAAGGACTACGGCAATTTCGCCAATCACCACGGACAAAATAATAGCGGATTTGAAACTTCGGGCCATCAACAGGCTGACTGCTACCGGAATCGTCAATAGCGCTGACACCAGAAGCGCACCGACAATCTTGATCGCCGTGCTTATGACAAGTGCTGTCATCACAGTGATCAACATGTTCAGAATTCTCACAGGCAACCCTGTAACCGCTGCCGCATCTTCCTCAAAGCTAAGCAGGAAAAATTCCTTATGTAACAATGCCACTACAATCACCACGATCAGCGTAACCACACCTACAAGCTTCAGATCCGTAGCGTCTAACGTATATATACTGCCGAACAAATAACTCATGACATCTGCATTATATCCTTTGCCCAGCGTGAAGAACAAGGAAGCAAGGGCCACGCCACCGGACATGATAATGGCAATCGATAATTCGGCGTAACTCTTGTACGCTTTGCGCAATTTCTCTATCGCAAATGAAGCAAGCACGGCAAATATCAAGCCTACCGCAATGGGATACACTTCAATCAGGAATCCAAGTGCAACACCGGCAATGGTCACATGAGACAAGGTGTCTCCAATCATGGATAACCGCCGTAAGACGAGGAACAGTCCGATTAACGGAGCGGTAATGCCAATTAACAACCCACCCGCCAGGGCACGCTGAAAAAAATCACTCATTAATATTTCCAAAACAAACACGACTCCTTCGGCCTTACTCTAATCTAATGGAATACGGCTAGCGTACCTGTGCAGTGGTATGTTGCAGATTGGTCTCAGCACAATCCTGTACCTCATGCGAATGACGGACATGAAAATTAATTTTGCCATTCGTTACCACAGCTTCAGAGCCCAGATAACTCTCCATCCGATCCATATCATGAGACACCATTAGAAAAGTCATTCGGTGATGTTCATGCATATGGGTAATCAGTTCAAAGAAACTGGCCTGTGATTCAGCATCAATACCTACGGTAGGTTCATCCAGAATCAACAGATCCGGGTGATTGATAAGCGCTCGTGCCAAAAATACACGCTGCTGCTGTCCGCCGGACAATTGACCAATACGTTTGTTCGCCAGATCCTCGATCCGCATGACCTGCATCGCATCCGTGCACTGTTGCTGACATTTGCGAGACATACGACGGAACATGTTTTTGTTATTATACAAGCCTGACATGACCACTTCACGAACGGTCGCAGGGAACAACGGGTTAAATGCATTCTTTTGAGGCACATACCCGATTCGGTCCCAGTCCTTGAACCTCCGGATCGACTGTCCGAATAGTTTGATATCTCCCTGCGCAGGAGGAAGAAGTCCTACCAGCATGCGCAGCAATGTCGTTTTACCAGCCCCATTGGAACCGATAATCCCGACAAAGTCCCGTTCCTGGGCCATAAAATCGAGATTCTCAATCACTCGCTGGTCCCCATAGGAAAATGATAGTTTCTCGATCTCTATAATTGGATCATGACATAGTGGCATGATTTGCTGCATGGCAAAGCCGCCCTTCATTATATATAAGAATCCCATAGCGTCCTAAGAGCCTTCACCGTGAACGGTAAAGACTCTTCGCTCTGAATTCTTCATTATATCTTATTTTAATGCGATCAGCAGATTTTGCAAATTTTTCTCCATGAGGGTGAAATAATCATCCCCGTTTGTTGCCTGCTCCTTGGTCAATCCCTCAACCGGATTAAGGACCATGGTCTCCACTCCTGCTTCACTTGCCAATGTTTTCGCCAATTTGTCAGATACCAGCTCTTCGAAGAAAATGTATTTAATGCCTTCATCTTTAACGAGTTTCGCAAGCTTCACAATATCCTGTCCTGTCGGTTCAGCATCCGGGGAAAGTCCCATAATGGCATGCTGGGTTAATCCATAATCACGTGCAAGGTAGCCAAACGCTTGGTGCGAGACAACAATTTCGTTGTTTGGTACGTTAGCCAATTCATCTGTAAAACGCTGATCCAGCGTCTCAAGCTTGGTACGAAGCTCTTCATAACGTTGTTCGTAACCTGCTTTGTGATCAGGATCTGCCTCGACCAGACTATTTTTGATGTTTTCAGCCATGATCATGGCTGATTTCGGACTAACCCACGTATGTGGATCAATATGATGATCAGCGACATCTTCACTTGCAGCCTCATCAGTATGTTCATCTGCATGCTCGTCTTCGTGCTCTTCGCCGTGACCGTGCCCATCATCACCCTCAGCAGTTAACAGCTTAACACCTTCACTGACGGCAACAGACTTCACCTGTGTATCGCTATTCAGCGACTTCAGGAAATTCGGAACCCATCCTTCCAGTCCAGCTCCATTATAGAGAAACAGCTGTGCCTTGGACGTATTAACGATATCCTGACTCTTCGGAGTCCAGTCATGTGGCTCTACTCCCGTTGGCAGCAGGTTAATAACATTGGCATCCTCACCACCAATTGCAGTCGTAAAAGCATATACAGGATAAAATGTCGTCACGACGTTTACCTTGCCTTCCACAATCTTCGCATTATTGGAACTATCCTGCCCACACGCTGACAATACCAGCAAAGTGAGAATAAGCAAACCCGTCCACAGTAACTTCATGTTGCCTCTTTTGCTCGTCTTCCCTATCCGGTTATCCTGAGCTTGATGTTGCACTTTATAAAATGTCATTATGATTCACTCCGCATCTCTTAATCGTAAACATTACTGAAAGAATTATAGGTAACCTGAACCTACTTGTCAAGCTATCCCGTCCTATTCATTCTTTCCTGAAGTACGGAGTTCATAACAGTATATGCTTGTTCTCTTCCCTTAAGATGCGATTTATATCAACAAAAAAAGGGGCCCGAATTACATCGGGCCACCTTGAGTCATTTTTATGACAGAATTTGAATCAATTTCATAACTAAATTCTTATTTCACTTGTGCGCCATTAGGCATGTTGTCTGGTACTGTAGCAAGTGTAAGCTGGTCGCCATGCGATGCTGCAAGGATCATTCCCTGAGACAGTTCACCACGAAGTTTCACCGGTTTGAGGTTGGTCACACAGATGACTTTGCGTCCAACCATCTCTTCTGGCGAATAGAACTTCGCAATTCCAGATACAACCTGGCGCTGCTCATAACCCAGATCGAGCTGCAATTTCAGCAACTTATCCGCTTTTTTGACCGGTTCGCAGGCAATGACTTGCGCGACACGCAGTTCAACTTTGGCAAAATCGTCAATACCGATCTCTTCGGTACCTTCAGGTGCAGTTACAGGTTCAACAGCTGCTGAAGCTCCAGCATTTGCTTGACTTACTTCAGGCTGTGCCGCTTTTTGGCCACCAGTCATTGCTTCGGAGATATAAGCAATTTCCTGTTCGGAATCCAAACGCGGGAAGATTGGATCACCTTTTTGCAATGCGTTTCCAGCTGGAACCAGACCCCATTGCTTGGCTGTATCCCAAGCCGTAAGTTCACCTTCCTGAATGCCGAGCTGTGCCCAGATTTTATGAGGAGCACGTGTCAGGAACGGTTGCAACAGAATCGAAGCAATTCGCAAGCTTTCGATCAGGTGAGCCATAACGGATGCCAATTCATCACGTTTTGCTTCATCACGAGCCAGCGCCCATGGCTGCGTCTCGTCAATATATTTGTTGGTGCGGCTGACAAACTGGCTGATCGCTGTCAGTGCTACGGAAAACTGCAGGTTTTCCATCGCCTGTTCCACTTTTTCCACCGTAGCATGGCCTGCTTCTTCCAGCGAAGCATCAAATTCCGTTACATTCGATGCAAACGCAGGGGCTTTGCCTTCAAAATATTTGTCTACCATGGCAACGGTACGGTTCAACAAGTTACCCAGATCGTTTGCGAGGTCGGAGTTAACACGTTCTACGAAGCTCTCTGGTGTAAAGGTACCATCGGAACCAAACGGTACTTCACGCAGCAGGTAATAACGCAGTGCATCGAGACCGTAACGGTCAATCAGAGTCACTGGATCAACGACATTGCCTTTTGATTTGGACATCTTGCCGTCCTTCATCAACAACCAGCCATGTGCAAACACTTTCTTCGGCAAAGGCAAGTCCAGCGCCATCAACATAATTGGCCAGTAGATCGTATGGAAACGAACAATTTCTTTCCCTACTAGATGAACATCCGCAGGCCAGAACTTGTTATACAGGGATGCATCGGATGAACCGTAGCCCAGTGCTGTAATATAGTTGGACAACGCATCAATCCACACATAAACCACGTGTTTTGGATCGTCTTTAACTTTGACGCCCCATTCAAATGTAGTCCGCGATACGGCCAAATCTTCAAGACCTGGCTTGATGAAGTTGTTGATCATCTCGTTCTTACGGGATTCCGGCTGAATAAAGCCCGGGTTCTCTTCATAATATTTCAACAAACGATCTGCATATTTGCTCATACGGAAGAAGTAAGATTCTTCTTTGACCAATTCAACCGGGTGTCCGCTATCCGGGCTCTTGGCCGAGATAATCTCACCCTTCTCATTTTTCTCTACATCCACCAGTTGAGTCTCTGTGTAATACGTCTCATCCGGAATGCTGTACCAGCCTTCGTACTCACCTTTGTAGATATCTCCCTGTTTCAGCAAACGGTCAAAGATATCCTGAACAATGGTTTTGTGACGCTCTTCGGTTGTACGGATAAAGTCGTCATTGGAAATGTCCAACTTGTTCCACAGTTCCTTGATCCCCACAACGATATCGTCGATAAAAGCTTGCGGTGTTTGTCCTTTCTCTTGTGCCTTGCGCTCAATCTTCTGGCCATGTTCATCGGTTCCTGTCAGATAATGAGCATCATAACCGCGTAGACGCTTGTAACGAACCATCGCATCTCCCGCCACAGTTGTATACGCATGCCCAATATGCAATTTGTCACTCGGATAATAAATCGGGGTTGTCAGATAAAATGTTTTTTGGTCAGCCATGAATGACTTCTCCTCCTTCAAATGTTCCTGCTTCATGTGATCCCTTCGTCCAAAACAACTAAAAAAGAACACAAAAAACTCCCGCCCCTATGGGACGAGAGTTGCTCTCACGTGTTACCACCCAAATTCCCCATGTTTTTCACAAAACACAGGCTCTGTCGGTCCTTCGACCGCCCATTAACGCTGGATCACGCCTCAGCCTTACGACAGCAGCTCTGAAATCACTGTCTGCACGCTCGAAAGAGGTTCCTCCGGGACCATATTCCATCCTCCTCCCAGACCGGTTCTCAGCTCATCCGGCTCTCTGCACTGGGGGTGTGTCTGTACTTATCCCTTCACTGGAAATCATATAGGAAAAATATACTGAAATGCGGACCCCTTTGTCAAGTGGACAGCATACTCAAGTTCAATCCTGGCCTGCTTCCAGGCCACCCGAATACTTCAAGCTACATCGTTACTCTGATACCATCATGGATTTCTCCGCCTTTGGTGGCACCAGATCTACACCGCCTGGATGAAACGGGTGACATTTGGCAATACGTTTCGCTGTTAACAACGAACCTTTGAGCGCACCGTGCACTTCAATCGCCTCCATGGCGTAAGCCGAACAGCTCGGATAGAACCGACATGTTGGCGGTGTTAATGGAGAGATATAGTTGCGGTACACCCGAATGGGTGCCTGAGCAATTCTGCGCGATAACTTCATGGTCAGTGCTTCCCATGAGCGTGCGTATGTCCCGATGCCGCTTTGGCCGGAGCATGCTCAGCACAGTCCTTGCAATATCCAAATACCTCGAACTTGTGGTCCACAACCTGAAATTGCTCAGGCGCATCCGCAAGCTGCATCGGGCAAAAAATAATAGGATATGTCTTCTGACACTTCAGACAGATCATATGATGGTGATGATGATCTTCACTACAGTGCGCTTTGAATTTAACGCCATCTTCGAAGATGACCTGTTCCAGTACACCCAGTTCCTGCATCACCCGCAAATTACGATATACTGTGTCAAAACTCAGTCCGCTGTATGTCTTACCCATATATTCATAGACGTCCTTGGGTGTAAGATACCCGGGAGACTCAGCAAATAACCGGGCCAGTGTTTTCCGCTGATCGGTAATGCGAAGCCCCTGTGAGGACATGGTTGAAATAATCTGTTCTGTCGACAGCATGATCTAAAGCACCTCCTGTCATACGAGCATTTTGCATCATTCATAGAGCGACAGTTTATTCGGCAAAAGCAAAAACTTTTGCTTTCTTGTATACCTCTAATAATGCATCAAATTACGATTAGAGTCAACGAAGACACCGGGTTAAGTCATTTTAACATCACATAAAAAGGACTCCATGCACATGCATTGCCATTAGTCTAGCTTGAGCTAATGACATTACATTTTGATGGAGTCCCTTCCTGACGGTTCAGATGATCAATCGTTCGGGCGACTTTTGGGGTGAACGGGTATATATGATATAAGCTTTCACTCCAAACCGTCCGTGCATGTTCATGGTATTACTTTTCAGCCGGAAGCGGCGTGAACAGCAGGTTAACAGGCAAGTTACTTCCTGGTGCCGCCGAGAAGAGAATAGTTACACTCTCGCCGTACGAACCTGTGCGATACATAACACTTTGCTCATTAGGTGCAGTTACAGATTTACCTGTGGAAATCTGAACGACCTGTCCATTCACGAGTGCCACACCTGAATATCTGCCTCCACGAGGGTTGAATGAAATCAACGTGCGCGGAGCAACATTATTCAATGTAATTTTGTACAATACACCGAAGTTACCCGCGTTGGACGCTTCAGTGAAAGCCATAGGGTCCGTTCCTACAAGGTTTGGATCACTTGCATTGTCTCCAAGTGGAAGACGTGCAGGTTTCGACCCTACTTCTTGATCATACGTAATGATCCGTGTTGCATTTGGATAGGTACCACGGTTGTGAACTCCATCACGATCCAGAACCGGCAGGCTCGATAACACTTCCATCGGGTCCTTGTTTTCTTCGATCATGATAATGTTGTAATCCAGTTCATAGTCACTGAATACATCCGAATACAAGGAAATGACTTGTCCCTGTTTCATCGGAAGAACGCTCAGATCATTAAGAATAAGCTTGCTTTCTCCTGGCTGGATGTACACTTTCTTTTGTCCGGTACCATTCTGCATCGACTGGAACCAACGGTCAATCGACAGCTTTCCAGCTACCGTTGCAAAAGGAGACGGTCCTGCAAAACCCATGTTTTGCTGGTCAATGGATGCCGTGTATGCATTGTTGTTTGTCGCTACAACATACATTTTTACGCTTTTGCCCGTGTTGTTCACATGGTGAATCATGAAGCGTGTCTGTCCAAAGGAAGATTCCTTGTACACAATGCCTTCCGTATTCACGGTTTCCGGGCTGTTACTGCGGATCAGCAGACTTGGTTCATCATAATAAGTGAAAGGTACTTTCTCCAATGCCGGTACTCCACCACCGTCAAAAGTGAACTTCTCACCGACTGGTGTGAACAATTGATTAAAGTCAGTCACACTATAAAGTGTTTCTCCCGTAATATTGATCATCTTGGTATAGCTATTGCTAGCACCATGTTTATCGGTAACTGTAATCGTTACGGTCTTCGGTCCTGGAACAAAGAATGCAAGTGCATTGTTATCCCATTCGGTTTTTACAATTGCATTCTCATCATCTGTGCTTTGATCAATATAAGTGATTTTCTCACCCATTTTGTATTCTTCTTTATCTGTCGTAAACATTGCCACAGGTGGCAAATTCGGTCTTTCAACCTTAATAGTAACCGAATACGGATCGCTCCATTGACCACTTGAATCCTGGACCGCATAGGTTACTGTGTATACACCTGGTTGGTCGAATGAATCCTGACGGCCTGTCCAACGCTCATCTACAATGCTGAGTCCCTTGGGAGAGCTGGATCTGGTTGTGTAGGTTACCTGGTCTCCGGCAAAGACCTCTTTTTGTACCGTGAAGCTTGCCACCGGTTTGGTACTCAGATTCAATACAACCGTTTTGGCAGATTGATTTACTTTATACGTAATGTCCAGAGCCTGTGTAATTGAAGTCAACGGCACCATGAACGTATTTTTTTGTTGATAAGCCGCGCCCTTCATCGTTCTGGACACACCATTAACGGTATAGATCTTGCTATTTGTTTTGAAACGCAGCTCATCTTCACCACTAATAATGATCGTTTCTTTAGTTGTGTTATCATATTTGACATCATAGCCAACCCGATCAACGAGAGCACGGATCGCTACATAGGATACACCATTTTTTACAGCCATCGGCTGTCCAGCAAGATATGTTTTGCCATCTTGCATCATTTTATTACTGTTCATATAAAGAGTGAGGTCTCCACCCCGGCCTCCAGCAACAGATGAACCGCCTGTAGATGGTTGCTCCACTTCTACTGGTGCAGGTGCTGGTGTTTCCTCAGCTGTACCTTCTTCGTCCATAGGTTCAATTACCGGCTCAACAGGAGTCGCGTCTGTTCCTGTAGGAACATCTGTCTCAGGAGGGTTCACTTCTTCAGTTGTTTCATTATTTGATGTTGGAGTGTTTGTTCCGGATTTCACTTCGGATTCCGCGATGGTCTGTTCTTTCTTCACAACCTCCACGGATTTAACTTTGGCTGTATTCACTGATGTAGTATCGCTCTGATCTGCTGATTGTGCATTGGCAGGAATCACTGCAAACGCCTGAAACACAGCAAAAGCGGTAAGTATGGACAATTTCTTCTTCAAATTCATTCTTTGTCTTTGGCTCCTTCTGCTCCCATTTTATAAATATCCCCCTCAAAAAGTCATATTATTAGACGCTTGGAACCGGGAAAAGTTGCTAAAAAGTTAAGAGGAGAATTGTAAACTTTTAATAGAAGGAAAATACTATGAAAATAGTTATCTATCAATTATCTTTTTGGCATTCATATCCCAAAATTAACCAATAGAAAATTCCAACAAAAAAATCTCTCCAGGAGATGGTCAATCAGCACCATATCGCAGAGAGATGTAAGGATTAAATAGGTCTAGCGCAAACGGACAGGCAGACTTCCTGTTGGCTGCAGTCCACCGGTTAACACATGGGACAGTACCCGAACAACTGCAGGTGTATTCTCATACGTACACACATAACTTCCCGGCCTCGAAATCTCCAGCAGATCATATGGATTGCGCAGAGCAATTACAATCAGCGAATGATTTTCACTAAGCTTTTCAACCAAAAACTGTTGCCCTTTCGGAAGATGACCTGCCGATGTGTACGTACATACGATAACTTGTTCACTATCTGACACATCAGCCAATATCCGATCTGTTTCATCATAAGTGGGCTGCGTTGTAATTTTGTGCTCACGAACTCTGCCTCGCAGCTGCGATAACGCCATACCCAACGATTCTGTATGGGACCATGGTTCATCCACCTCTGTCCGTTGCACAACCTCAGGCCAGATGACATATACGCCCTTCTCTGGGTCCAACGGCAACAGCCCATCATTATGAACGATGGTAATACTGCTTGAAGCAATCTTGAACAACGTCAATTCGTTGGGCTCAGTGGGTTTAGTGCAATCAACAGGTTCAACATCGGTTGCTTCGACCGTTTCACTCGCTTTCGGCGAAACCAGATGATCATTCTGCTGGCCACAGCGCTTTTTTTTCCATGTCATAATGCGTTCAACCGCCTGATGAATAACCTCTTCCGAGATCCGGCCCGTTCGAACTGCTTCCACAATGGCTTCCAGCGCAGCAACCTGATCTTGCAAGGTATGACTCACCAGAATCAGATCTGCTCCTGCCTCCACAGCACGAATAGCAGCTTCAGCTACCCCATAGGGTTTGGATATTGCATGCATTTCAAGACAGTCTGTAATAATAATGCCTTCAAAACCCATTTCCTCACGTAGCAGACCCGTTAACACCTTATGTGACAACGTAGCCGGAATGGGCTCGGGCTCAATCGAAGGGAACATCACATGAGCTGTCATAATAGCATCAACTCCGGCCTCAATCGCCTTACGGAACGGTAACAACTCCATCTGTTCCAGCCTGTTTCGATCATGAGGTACCGTAACCATACCAAGATGAGAATCTACAGCGGTATCTCCATGTCCAGGAAAATGTTTGGCAGTAGCAGCTATGCCCTGTGATTGATATCCGGTGATGGCTGCTACGCCATGAGCGGCCACACTTTCAGCATGTTCACCATACGAACGCACACCGATAACCGGGTTAAGCGGGTTGTTATTCACGTCGACCACTGGCGCAAGGTTCATATCAATACCGATGTTTTTTAACTCACGACCCAGAATTTGAGCACACTCCAGAGTATATTCCGCATTGCCTGTCGCACCAAGCGCCATATTACCCGGCACTTGGGTCATTCCCTCTTGGTCAATCCGTGCAACCATGCCACCTTCCTGGTCCACCGAAATCATGAGTGGTAGAGCCCCTGCTTCAGCAGCCATCTCTTGCAGTTCGGCGGATAGCCGTGTCAATTGATCTACACTTTCGACATTACGCCGGAAATAAATGACACCCCCGACGTGATAGTCACGGATTAAACGAGTAATCTGTTCATCTGCGTGCTGACTGTGAAATCCACACATCAACAATTGTCCTACCTTTTGCTCCAATGTCAGATCATTCAAGGGTTTCATTCGACCTCTCCTCCCGTTTCCCTTGGTACTACAAACCCAATTGTTTACTCTGCCTGTACTCTGAGGGTTTCATGTGAAAGTGTTTATGAAACACCTTGGAGAAGTAACGGCGCTCCTTGAACCCTGTTGCTTCCCCAATCGCTGTTATGCTCCATTCGGTTGTACTCAACAATAAAGCGGCACTTTCCATCCGTTTCTGCGTCATATATTCCACAAAAGTAACACCCATTTGGGTTTTAAATAGCTGGCAAAAGTATCCCGGGCTGATTCCAAGCCAATCTGAGACTTCATCTATTCCCAAGTCCTGTTGCAGCCGTGCGTCCATATACTCACATGCAGAGAGGATCAGTTCCGATACAGAAGGACGTGGTTGCGTTTGTTTGCCCTGAGAGGCATGGGTAACGACCTCTGCAAGTTCAAGGAGTTCCCTCATGGATACAGCTCCTTGCAGTGCATTCCAAAAGTTCACTTCGTGCTCTTCAGCGAGGGCCTGTATTTCACGCAGTTCCCGAAGCATGTGTACAAGCATAAACCGAAGATTGGTTTCATCTATCCTGTTGAAGGATTGTCCTGAATTCCCCATTTGCTGTTTAAGCCGCTCCAATACATCACATAACCCCTGCTTGTTCCCTTGACGAATCCACCGAGTAACAAGCTCCAGATCTTCTCTTGTAATCCATGAGTTAGCCCCTTTGGAGGCCGTATGATCATACGATAAGGTGGTTTCGGGACAACTCGCCTTCAGCACCTTGTCTTCACTCTCCGAATGGGACATCAGTATTTTTTGACAATGCCGGTATCGCTCCAGAATTTCACTTTCCAGGTTCACGGGCACAGCACCCTGAACAACACTGACCTTCACACTTGAATCCAAGGACAATATCGCATTTAATTCGAGACACAGTTGATGGGCCAGTTCCTCTGAGCGACGTTTCCACTCACCTGATGCCTCCAGCAAGATGCACCACTCCCCTTTGCGAGTCGAAAGAATCTGACAGTCCCCCTCAATTCTCTCTGCTACTTCCCTAAGTCTGGAACTTAAGGTCTCATGCCATCGTTGGTGCTGAAGCTCGGACCAGCCGATAGAATGGCGAAAATAACCGACCGCATCCACCAGCAGCAACGTATACGGTGTAGCAGTTGTTATGAATTCAGGAACAGAGGCAGGATAGGCAACCTTCAACGGTGCTTCTCCTCGCAACAGGTCAATCAACTGTTTGTGTCTGATCCAGCTTTCCATCTCTTGGCTGCGATAACGTTGCGATTCGTTTTCCAGACGTCTCTTCTGGATCTGTCCGGCAAGTTCACGCAGTTTATGTTCCAGATTCAAATAATCAATGGGCTTACATATGTATTCATGTACGTTATACTTGATAGCAGTTCGAGCATATTCAAACTGCTGATACCCGGTCAGCAAAATAATCTCACACGTTTCACCCTGCTCTCGCAGCAAACGAATAAGTTCCAATCCATCCATAGACGGCATTCGAATATCACACAAGAGAATGTCCGGATGACTTTCTGTTACTTTCCCCAGCGCTTCTACACCACTTCTCGCTGTACCTGTGATTTCAATCCCCATCTCTTCCCAGGGTAAAATGTAGTTCAGATTCTCCAGAATCGGCAGCTCATCGTCGACCAGCATTGCAGTCAGATTCATCCGGCTTCCTCCTGCTCATATAATGGAATGATGCATCGAATAACTGTGCCATACCCCGGTGCTGAACATATAAATATGCCATACCCGGCCCCGTATTGAATACGAATTCGATCTGCCACACTTCGTAATCCCAATCCCCTGCGTTCCGTTATGGACGATAATGATTCCGCCCCTTCCGCGAGCATATCTTCCGGTGGATCTTCTGCCATATACTCAAATCGTGCGAGCATTTCCTGGGGAATACCGATCCCATTATCCTCAACACATAACACCAGATGACCCCGTTCTGCATATGCGCTTATCCGCAGTACACCTGGATAGGTGATCCCCTCAAACCCATGTTGAATGCTATTTTCCACCAGAGGCTGAAGGGTAAGCTTAAGCAGAATTGAGCTGTATAGATGGGGTGGAATGTCAATCTCATAGGTGAACAAATCACTGAACCTGTACTGTTGAATCTCCAGATAACTCTGCAAATGTCTTATTTCCTCACCCAGCGGAATCTCCTCCTGATCCTGAATGCTGATACGAAGCATATTGCCAAGTCTGGTCACCATCTCGCTTACTTTACGGCCCTCCCCACGCAGCGCTAATCCATTAATGGATTCCAATGTGTTAAACAGAAAATGAGGTTTGATCTGGGCCTGTAATACACGTAGTTCCGCTTGGGCCTTCTGCTCTTGCTCTGCACGAACACGACGGAATAATCCCCCGATCCGATCCAATAGTTCATTGAACCCTTGCGCAAGCAGCTGCATTTCATCGAACCCTTTTCCTTCCACCCTTGCATTAAAATCACCATCATCCACACGACGCATAAACCTTACAAGTACAGCAATGTTACCCGTAATGCGATTCATGAAAAAAAGATTAAAGATCATCGCTGCGAGCAGACATGACAGAATAATGATGACAGACCAACCTGCAAAGGCATTGGTTTCCGCAGATAAGGCTTCCCATGAAGTCACACTGACGAGACTCCAGTTATAGTTCTTCAGATGATATTGTGAAATGATGCTCTCCTTGCCGTCAAAGACCGTTCTGACGCTACTAAAGCCAGGACCGTAACGGCTGGATTCAGCACCAAGGTTTTGCATGTTCTCACCGTTATATATACCTGCAGGATCATAGACAATCAGCCCTTCTTCATTAATTAACAGGAATGATGTATCCTGTGCCGAATCGCTGATTTGCAGGTGACGGAAGATCCGGTCGATCTCTCCTTTTTTGATCTGAACAACAAGCACGCCGATATTTTGAAAATAACTGAGTTCTTTGACCAGTCTGATCTGGGTGAAGACAGGCTCTACCCCGGTTAATTCGGGATATTCCAGAGGTGCGAGCCATTTAGGCACGCCATTAAGTTGCTGAATTTCGTTGAATAAGGGATGCACTTTGAATTGCTGAAAAGGAAGGGCTTGAAAATTTTCTTTGGTGAAAATGGAGACAATCTGGTTGTTCTCGGACGAACGCAAATCATATAAAAAGGCATAACTAATGAACGGATAATTATATAGAAGGGAACGGAAATTGCGCTGGCTGGCATTCAGGGATAACTGATTACCGGTTCCCAGATCCTGCTTGGTCGGATCTTTGGCATTCAACGCCATTTGAAAAACCGATGTCGCTATCCCGTTGTCGGTCACATTATTAATCTGCTGAAATACATTCTCGATATTGTAGCTGATGGCCTGAAGCGCATATTCGGCCTGTTGATTGTATTTTTTCTCAATCGTATGTGATGTGACCAGAAACATGCCAATGCCCAGCGCACACATCGGTACAATAATCAGCAGCAGAAATGCCAAAGCCAGCTTCATTCGCAAGTTCATATCCCGTTCTCCCTATTCACTGGTTCATGGTATTAACCTTTGACACCACCTGCAGTTACTCCTTCTATAATTTTCTCCTGGAGTATAGCGTAGATCACAAGTACAGGTACAACGCTGTATACAATACCTGCCGACATCTGAGCATAATTCATCTGATATTGATCCCGAAACTGGACCATGCCCACTGGCAGCGTACGCAATTTATCGGTGGATAAAAAATAGTTGGCGAGTAAAAATTCGTTCCAGTTGCCGAGGAAATTAACGATAAAAACCGTAACAATGGCTGGAACTGTAAGAGGTATCACTATTTTAGCAAAGATACCCGGGGCCCTCAAGCCGTCCATGACCGCCGCTTCCTCAATTTCCCCAGGCAGAGAACGCATAAAAGCCGCCAGGATAATAATTGTAAAGGGGATCGCATTGGCCACATAGGGCACGATCAATGCCAGATGTGTATCCAATATGCCCATTTTGCGAACAAGCAGATAGATCGGAAGCATAAGTGCATTGTTGGGAATAAGCATGCCCGCCAGAATCAAACTGTACAGAAACAGGCTCCATCTCCGGTGTCTCATCCGGGTTACGGCAAAAGCAAACATGGCGCCGAGGACAATCGTACACGCCGACGATAAAACCGAAATGTACAGGCTGTTCCAGAAATACGTACCAATCTTGGCATTCACCCAAGCCTCCACGTAATTGTTAAACTCCCATGTTGTAGGCAAACCGAATGGATTCAGGGCGATTTCATTGTTATCCTGCTTGAAGGAAGAGAAAATCACAAATAAAAAGGGAAACAAAATCGCGATTAAATACAACATTAACAACACATGAGGTATACTGCTTTTTATGCTTTTCGCCATCAATATTCCACCTTCTCGCCCCGCCTCGCCACCAGCAGTTGATACACCGCAGTGAGCACAAGCGTCAGAGCAAAGATCAGCACTGCAATGGTATTACCATAACCATATTTGAAGTTGGTAATTGCATATTTGATCATATATGTCGCCAGAACCTCAGTGGACCCAGCGGGCCCACCTTTGGTCATGACAATCACGATGTCGGCTGCTTTCATGGCACCTGCGATGGACAACATGATCACCACCGAAATGATCGGCCGGATCAGCGGCAACGTAATTCGCATTGCACGTTGTACCGCCGTTGCCCCATCGATTGCAGCCGCTTCATCCAGATCACGGGGAATCGCCAGTATGGCAGCCAGCACCATGACAATGTAAAATCCCGTCCACTGCCAGGCATTGGTCACCAAAATGGACAACATGGCAAATCGGTTATCCGATAACCAGTAGATTGGATCGATTCCCAGCACATGAAGCATTTTGTTTAATAGCCCGATATTCGGTTCATAGATGAATCCCCATAAAATACCGATAACGGCTGTCGACATGATGGATGGTAAAAAAACAGCGGTTTTATACAGACCTTTCAGCCTTTTTACATTGGCAATCAGAAGCGAAAATAGGACGATTAGGGGTACCTGAATCAGTACCGAAAATCCGATGAAAAAGCCGTTATTCCGTGTGGAAATCCAAAAACGTTCATCGGTCAGTGCCTTCACATAGTTGGATAAACCCACAAAACGTGGCTCAGCCGATACCCCATTCCAACTCGTCAGACTGTAATACAGGGAGCTACCAATAGGGTATAGAAAGAACATTACAAACAGAATTAGGGCTGGCATTACAAACAACGTATAGATTAACGGGCTGCGGAGTGAAGTATTCATAGTCAGCCTCCTTCAGTCACTTCAACGATCGCAGTTTCGACTTGAATTGGTTTATTCCACTGAGGCGTTTGCTTCCTCTTGCACCTTTTGCAACTCTTCTGCCATTTTCTCTGGTGTGGTCTGCCCACCAATCAACTTCTGGATTTGCAGATTACTGATCTCTGTTGTCACATCGGCCTGAACGAGTGCATCAAATGCTGGGAACGACGTCTTGGACGCATTAAGCACAGCCACAATTTCTTTCATCAGATCATCGGTAATGCTATCGGTCAGCACTTTCTCGTCCAGCTTCATGGCAGGCAACACACCGTCTTCCACAAGGCCGCGGATCTGCATATCTTCATTGTAGAAATTTTTGATAAAAGCTTTCACTGCGTCCAGCTTCTGCGGGTCATCCGCCACTGCTGCCGAGAATCCGTATCCATTGTTCACATCCCGCATCAAAGACGTCTGATCACCTGCTCCGTTCTCTACCGGAGGCATATTGAAGAATCCAACCTTGCCAATGAGCGATTCACCGCTCTGACCTTCCTTAAATACAGATGATTTCCATGTTCCGTCATACATTAATACCACTTCTCCACTTGTAAATTGCGTGGTATATTCGGCATACTCAAAGCCCAGTTCACCTTTTTTGAAATAACCCTTATCCACCCATTCCTTATGTTTGGCAAAACCTTGCACAACACCCGGATCGGTCCACTTCGCTTCACCTGTTGCAAACTTTGCGGTAATCTCCGGCCCGGCATACCGGGACCACAGATGGTTGGTTAACATAAGCGGCACCCAGCCCGCCTTAGATGCGGAAGCAAGCGGCACTTTGCCATCAGCCTTGATCTCAGCCAGTATATTGTCCAGTTCAGCCATGGTAGTTGGGGCTTTCCATCCTTTTTGTTCGAAGTACTCTTTATTATAGAAAAAACCTTCGCCCGAACCGCCAATCGGCAGTCCATATACTTTGCCTTCATACGTAAACGGTTCAAGGGATGTAAACTGGTCTTGAATGCCCAGCTCTTGCAAGATCGGAGTCAGATCAAGCAGCATACCTTCCTTGGCATAAACTTTGGAATCCGGGCTACCGAACAGTTCAAATATATCCGGCGGGTTACCTGCCGCCATCTCCCCGCGAAGCTTTTCCTTACGATTCACATCGGATTCGACGCCATCCAGCGTAAAGGTCAGATTGGGTATCTCTCCCTCAACTTTGTCCACAACATCCTGCAGAATGGCCAGTCTTTTCTGTTTGTCGGCTCCCACCTGCGTGTGGCGGAGAAGCATTTCAACCGGTTCCTTACTTGTTTCCTCCACAGGTGTATTGCCCGCGCCTTGCTGTGGCTCGTTACTTGAGCTTGCACATCCCGCCAAAGTCCATGAAGTGATAAGCAATAATGAAAGCAGTAATGTCATTCTTTTTTTCATCTGGTTGACCCTCCTCAAGATATTGAGCGTTTGGCTTTACACTCTGATTATAAAAAGCCGGAGCTTACATCGTAAGGATGACAATTCATCAATGGAGGGATAAAATCCTTCACTGGACAAAAAACAGCCCCTGCGAAACATGTTCGCAAGGACTGCTTGGTTGATTGTTTTTATTATATAAAGGTCAGATTACTTACCTGAACAAGCCATGCCAGCTGTTTCCTGGCGACCTTGTTCGATCAGGCGATACGCCCGCTCCACTTCTTCTTCACTTGGTGAAGGAACTCCATCCAGTGGATATACTTTACCGAGCGCCTCCCATTTGTAGATCCCCATCTGATGGTATGGAAGAATTTCGAACTTTTCGACGCCATTTAATGTTCCAATAAACCGTCCGAGGTTAAGCAGATCCTCTTCCTCGTTATGAATGCCAGGCACATACACGTGGCGTATCCACATTTTCCGACCTTGCTCCGATAACCACTTGGCCGTTTTCAACGTTCTCTCGTTGGATTTGCCTGTCAACTTGATATGTTTCTCATCATCAATATGTTTGAGGTCCAGCAGAACCAGGTCTGTGTGATCCAACAGATCGTGAATCCGTTCCGGTTCGTTAAAACCGTTGCTATCCAGTGTCGTATGCAATCCCCAGCGCCGCTTCACTTCCTTGAAGATCTCGGCTACAAAGTGGGCCTGTAACGTTGGTTCTCCGCCAGATATCGTGAGCCCGCCTCCGGAGCTGCGGTAGTAAGACAGGTAAGGCTCAATTTCAGCCAGTACCTCCTCAAGCGTCATTTCTTTTCCACCATCCAGCGCCCAAGTATCAGGGTTGTGGCAATATTGACATTTGAGTAGACATCCTTGCATAAAAAGCACAAAGCGGATGCCTGGGCCGTCAACCGTCCCGAAAGTTTCGAGTGAATGAATATGTCCGTTAACCATGCTGCCTCTTCCTTTCTGTATCCGCATCCGCTGTGCGTTTAATATGATTTGGAATACCTTGCTCTAGCGGTCTTCTACTAGCAAATTACTTACATCGAGCCATGGAACGTACGGTTGATGACATCCAACTGTTGTTCACGAGTCAATTTAATGAAGTTAACGGCATATCCGGATACCCGTATAGTCAGTTGTGGATAGTTTTCCGGGTGATCCATCGCATCAATCAATTGCTGACGATCAAATACGTTAACGTTCAGGTGATGAGCGTTTTGACCGAAGTAACCATCCATCATCGCAGTCAGATTGGATTTACGTGTAGTCTCCTCTTTACCCAATGCTTTTGGCACGATGGAGAAGGTATTGGAAATCCCGTCAAGACTGTGTTCATAAGGCAATTTGGCTACCGAGCCAAGGGATGCCAGTGCACCTTTTTTGTCACGACCATGCATTGGGTTTGCACCTGGAGCAAATGGTTCACCTGCTTTACGACCATCCGGTGTAGTCCCTGTTTTCTTACCATATACCACGTTGGAAGTGATCGTCAGAACGGATTGTGTTGGAACTGCGTTACGGTAAGCTTTGTGCTTGCGAATCATGCCCATGAAGTTCTCGACCAGTTCAACAGCAATGCTGTCTACGCTGTCTTCATTGTTACCGTAACAAGGGAAGTCTCCTTCGATTTCGAAATCAACAGCGATGCCTTGTTCGTTACGAATTGGTTTTACTTTGGCATATTTGATTGCACTCAGTGAATCTGCTGTAACTGACAGACCAGCGATACCACAAGCCATCGTACGTACAATGTCACGGTCATGCAATGCCATTTCGATACGCTCATAGCTGTATTTATCGTGCATGTAGTGAATGACGTTGAGGGTGTTCATATACAGCTTAGCCAGCCACTCCATCATTGGTTTGAAGCGTTTCATAACCTCATTGTAATCCAGCACTTCGCTAGTAATGGCAGGATACTCAGGTCCAACTTGTGCTCCGGATTTCTCGTCACGACCACCGTTGATCGCATACAGGAGAGCTTTTGCCAGGTTGGCACGAGCGCCGAAGAATTGCATTTGTTTCCCGATCTTCATCGCCGACACACAGCAAGCAATACCGTAATCGTCACCGTAGATCGGACGCATCAGATCATCATTTTCATACTGGATTGAGCTGGTTTCGATGGATACTTTACTGCAATAATCTTTGAAAGCTTCTGGAAGTTTCGTTGACCAGAGAACAGTCAAGTTTGGTTCTGGTGCAGGACCCAGGTTGTGCAGTGTATGCAGGAAACGGAAGCTGTTTTTGGTTACACGTGTTTCACCATTCACGGACATACCACCGATGGACTCAGTCACCCATGTTGGATCTCCACTGAACAGTTCGTTGTAATCCGGTGTACGCAGGAATTTGACAATCCGCAGTTTCATTACGAAATGGTCAACCAATTCCTGAGCCTGTTCTTCGGACAAAATCCCTTCTTGCAGGTCACGTTCAATGTAGATATCCAGGAAAGAAGATACACGTCCGAGTGACATCGCAGCACCGTTCTGTTCTTTGATCGCAGCCAGATAACCGAAGTACAACCATTGGAATGCTTCTTTTGCTGTTGTCGCTGGCAAGGAAATATCGAACCCGTGCATATCGCCCAATTGTTTCAATTCTTGCAATGCACGAATCTGTTCAGACAATTCTTCCCGCAGACGAATGACATCTTCATCAATAACATCAACTTCGAGTGCATTCAGTTCGCCTTTTTTGTTACGAATCAGGAAGTCTACCCCGTACAAAGCTACACGACGATAGTCACCGATGATCCGGCCACGGCCGTAAGCATCTGGCAGACCTGTAATAATTCCTGCTTTACGCGCTGCACGCATGTCGGAAGTATAAGCATCGAATACACCTTGGTTATGTGTTTTGCGAATGTTTGTAAATATATCAATGACGCCCTGTGGCATTTCAAAGCCATATGCCTCACATGCGTCAATCATCATGCGAATTCCGCCTGTTGGTTGAATGGAACGTTTGAACGGAGCATCGGTCTGAACGCCGACAATCTGCTCTTTGGATTGATCCAGATAACCGGGTTGGTGAGAAACAATAGTACCTGGTGTGTTCACGTCAACGTCAAGGACACCGCCGTTATCCCGTTCTTTTTTGGTCAGATCAGATACGATCTCCCACAATTCTTTGGTATTCTGGGTTGCACCTGCGAGAAATGCTTCGTCACCGTAATACGGAGACAAGTTGTGTGCCAGAAAATCATTCACATCTACGGATTTGGTCCATGTTCCTTTGGTAAAGTTTCTCCAGCCTGTTTGTTGTTTGACATCTTTTTCAATCACCGACATCGTAATCCCTCCACTAATTTGGATTTCTGGACACATAACATCTTGCTTCATTCGTAGCATTGTGTGCCCAGAGCCGCGATTAATGTGAATTGTTTCACATAAACCGGAACATGTTCTCTCTACTTGGGAACCGGAACCGCGGGATGAATGTTTTTCTTACATTTTCAGTATACGACTTGGGGCTTTCATCATCTGTGATTTTTGTCACAAAGCCAGTGAACTAACTCACTTCACCTGCGCTGTGTCCCATTGCCCCCTGTAAATTTCACACTTAGCCACTGCGCGGGCAGAACAACTTCCGATCGCTGTTATCCCCGGATTTTTTCAATTTTATATTTCAAAGGGGAAAATCCGGGGATAAAGGCGAACGCTCCGCTTCTTCAGTTTTTTCTGCCCACTCCGTTATTGTGTGAACATCTGGCTCAAACAGCCACATCACGGATTCCGTGTAACCTCTATAGAACCCGTTGCTCCTCTATGCTCGGAGCAAACCAAATCTTAGAATAAATCCTGAAAAACAGATGCTCGCTCTTCTGTTTTTCTGCCCACTCCGTTAATGTGTGAACATCCGGCTCAAACAGCCACGTCACGGATTCCGTGTAACCTCTATAGAACCCGTTGCTCCTCTATGCTCGGAGCAAACCAAATCTTAGAATAAATCCTGAAAAACAGATGCTCGCTCTTCTGTTTTTCTGCCCACTCCGTTAATGAGTGAACATCTGGCTCAAACAGCCACATCACGGATTACGTGTAACCTCTCTAGAACCCTTTTGCTCCTCTACGCTCGGAGCAAACCAAATCTTAGAATAAATCCTGAAAAACAGATGCTCGCTCTTCTGTTTTTCTGCCCTCTCGTTATTGTGTGAAAGACGGCAATCGGGGCTCCCCTCTCGGGGAACCCTGATCTTCTTGCCGTAAAGCACGCTTTGTTCTAAATTTATTATTCAAACTTTCCGTAGAAAGCGTTGCGGTATACATCAGCCAGTTCAGTTACCAGCGGCAACTTCGGATTGGCGGTTGTACATTGGTCTTCGAAGGCACGGTCTGCCAGATAATCGACATGTGCTTCAAAGTCTTTGGCATCAAATCCAATTTCCTGGAACGATTCTTCAATGCCCAATGTTTTGTTCAGTTTGCGAATCGCATTGATGAGACTGGTTACGCCTTCTTCTGTTGTGCGAGCAGGCAATCCCAAGATACGGGCAATTTCGGCATACCGCTCATCCGCTACAAAGTGCGAATATTTCGGGAACGATGCAAATTTGGTCGGTTTTTTTGCGTTGTAACGAATGACGTGTGGCATCAGGATTGCATTTGTGCGTCCGTGTGCGGTGTGATACTGACCGCCCCATTTGTGCGCCAAGCTGTGGTTGATGCCCAGGAATGCGTTGGCAAACGCCATACCTGCAATCGTGGAAGCATTATGCATTTTCTCACGTGCCAGTTTATCTCCTTGCAGTGCCGATTGCTCCAGGTATTGGAATACCAGTTGGATTGCTTTGATCGCAAGTCCATCCGTGTAATCATTTGCCATAACAGATACATAAGCTTCAATCGCATGCGTCAGTACGTCCATACCTGTATCGGCAACGGCTGTTCTCGGCAGGGAGTACACGAACTCCGGATCGACAATCGCTACGTCTGGTGTCAGCTCATAGTCGGCCAATGGATATTTGGTGTTACCTTGATTTTTATCTGTGATAACCGCGAACGATGTCACTTCAGAACCTGTACCTGATGTGGTTGGGATCGCTACAAATTTCGCTTTTACGCCGAGACGTGGATATTTGTAGATCCGTTTGCGGATATCCATGAATTTTTGTTTCAGATCGTTGAAGTCCGTGTCCGGGTATTCATAGAACAACCACATGGCTTTGGCAGCATCCATCGGTGATCCACCGCCGAGTGCGATAATGCAGTCTGGTTGGAAGCGGCGCATCATTTCGGTTCCGCGGTCTACCGTTGTTGTGGATGGATCTGGCTCAACATCGGAGAATACTTCGATGGCTACCGGCATTTGGCGTTGACGCAGATAGTGTTCTACCTTTTCAACATATCCAAGCTTCACCATCATGGCATCCGTAATAATCGCCACACGTGTGATGTCAGGCATTTTGGCAAGATACTGCGTTGCCCCTTTTTCGAAGTAGACTTTGTTCGGCACTTTGAACCATTGCATATTCACGGTACGGCGAGCCACCCTTTTCACATTGATTAAGTTCACAGCGGTTACATTGGAAGAAGTCGAGTTACGTCCGTATGATCCGCATCCCAGTGTCAATGACGGCATGTTTGTGTTGTAGATATCCCCGATGGCACCATGTGTGGATGGTGAGTTCACAATAATCCGTCCAGTTTGCAAACGATCTGCGAATTTGCTGATCACTTCTTCATTTGTGGAGTGGATAACCGAGGAGTGACCCATGCCGCCAAAAGCAACCACTTCTGCTGCACGTTCAATGCCCTCTGCTGCCGTTTTAACTTTGTAACAAGCCAGTACCGGGCTTAATTTCTCAGCCGACAATGGGAATTTGGTACCTACCCCTTCAATCTCGGCCACGAGAATTTTGGTGCCTGCCGGAACTTCAATACCGCACAACTTCGCAATACTCACCGCAGATTGACCAACAATCGCCGGGTTCACCGCACATTTCTCGGCATTAATCGCACCTGCTGTCAATTTTGCTGCTTCATCTTTGTTAACAAAGTAACAGCCATTTGCAATCATTTTTTTCTTCACTTGATCGAAGATCGGTTCTTCAATGATGACCGCTTGTTCAGAAGCACAGATCATGCCGTTATCGAAAGACTTGGACAGGATCAAATCCGTTACTGCCTGATTGATATCCGCGCTTTTCTCGATAAAGCAAGGTACGTTACCCGGTCCTACGCCCAGTGCAGGTTTACCACAGCTGTACGCTGCACGTACCATGCCTGATCCGCCTGTTGCCAGAATGAGAGCCACATCATTGTGATTCATCAGTTCGTTTGTACGATCCATGGAAGGATCATCAATCCACTGAATGCAATCTGCTGGTGCACCATGTTTCACAGCCGCTTCCAGCAGGATTTTGGCAGCTTCCCGGCTACAATTCTGTGCAGATGGGTGAAAACCAAAGATGATCGGGTTACGCGTCTTGATGGAAATCAATGCTTTAAACATCGTCGTTGATGTTGGGTTGGTAACTGGTGTAATACCCATGATGATGCCGACCGGCTCCGCAATTTTTTGGAAGCTTTCATACTCGTTATCTTCAATCACACCTACGGTTTTATCGTACTTGATACTGTGGTACACATATTCTGTTGCAAATATATTTTTGGTGATTTTATCCTCATATACTCCGCGGCCAGTTTCTTCTACGGCCATCTTGGCGAGCATCATGTGTTTATCCAGACCCGCAAGCGCCATTGCTTGCACAATCCGGTCAATCTGCTTCTGGTCCATCTTCATGAATGCGGCGTGTGCTTTATTCGCTTTGTCGATTAACGTTTGAATATACTGACCTGCTGTCGGTTCTTTTGCTGGGGCGACTTCGTTCTTTACAGCCATCTCCCTCATCCTCCTAAAGGTTCGTATTAGTTTGTCTCTCTCGTTTACATTCACATCGTAACATGACAATAAACTTAATTATGTGATTTTTTTCACAAAGTATAACAAATTTAATTTAAGTTTTGTAGTGTCCTTCACACGACCATTTTTACTTCTTATTTAAAATATAGGGCTGTAAAATTCATCCTCTCCATTAAAAGTGAATTTTATCACAATGTTTGAAATTTCGTCATTTTTGCCCCCTTTCCTTCCCCCTCAAACGGTAAGATTAGGTATATACTGAACTTAAAAATTGAACCACCGCAATTTGTACCGTCCTTCCTCCCGGCCGAGATGACCCTGATCAGGACGGCAACGGTTTGCGGCGAACCTCGGAGGCTACTGCTTACTACAGAAGGTCGTCCGATGGACATAAAGGGGAGATAGACTTATGAGAGAACTAACAACTGTACTGGAAAAGCGCGGTAATACTAACTGTTTCTCGGAAGCAAATTTCAACCATCTGCTGGTTACCATGAAAGATAGAACCTATCCGGAAGGTACACATCTGTACTGGGAAGGCGACATCTCTGACAAACTTTATTATATGAAACGGGGCCGTGCCCAGATCACCAAATCCACGGATGAAGGCAAGGAACTGATCATGTACATGTATCAATCCGGTGATATGATTGGGCAGGCTGATCCCTTCTTTGGCTCTAAACACAGCTTCTCTGCGGAAGTATTAGAGGATAGTGAGATCGGTGTACTGGAGCATAAAGACCTGGAGATGTTAATCTGCCAGCATTGTGACTTTGCGATCGACTTCATGAAATGGATGGGCATCCACCACCGGTTGACACAGACCAAATTCCGGGATCTCATGTTATACGGCAAACCGGGTGCACTCTGCTCCACCCTCATTCGGTTGTCGAATTCGTATGGTGAGCCTCATGGAGAGCATGTCATTATTCACAAAAAAATTACTCACACGGACCTGTCCAATATGATTGGAGCCACTCGTGAAAGTGTAAACCGCATGTTAAGCGACCTGCGTAAGAAAGACGGGATTGAATATGACAATGGCATGATTGTCATCAAAGATCTGAAGATGCTACAAGGAATCTGTCACTGTGAGCTTTGCCCGAACGAGATCTGTCGTATTTAATACTTGACTATGCTGATCGGATCTTGCTTATATATTTCAATGAAAAAAAGCCCAGTTCTCTAAAAAGAGATTGGGCTTCTTGGTATACTTAGGATGCATTGGTTAATTCAAGCTTAACCGCATCACGTGGATTCAATTTCATGTCCAGACCATTTTCCATTAATTCTTTGTCATTCACCATAATGACCCACCGCTCATTCATACGAGGCGTGACATTCTCGACCGAAACGACAAATTTGTTATTCTCCGACATTCTTACAATGCCGCTGGACTTCAACACATCGCGAACTGTGCACTCTTGAACGTAGACGCCGGCATATTGACGATTAAGGGTTGGCATAATGTTTCCACCGCTAACCTTGAGTAACGTTGTCTGATATGCAACGCCATCCCCCCCACTGTCAGCGGCTTTCACGTAAATGATCACTTCATCTTTGGCATGAAGCTCCATGTCCCAATCTTGCTGCTCAATATCCTTGCCATTTAATTTGACAGCCCAGCTCAGCGAAGAATCCAGAGAAACTTCTCCGACGGATTGAATCCGTTTGCCATCTGCCGTAAAATCTACCAGTCCGCTATTGAGTAATGCTTTTTTGAGTGTCAAACCCTCACTAAAATCTCGCTTAATGGACTTTGTTGCATCAGGCAAAAACGTACTGCCATCTACAGCCACTGTGATTGTATTCGCTGTTTCTGTCTCTTTGACAATTGGCTGCTCGGAAGGCTGTGTCTCACTACAACCAGCCAAGATCGCCAGTAGGAGCAAACATACACCTATGTAACCGGGGATTTTCTTCATCATGTAGGTAACACCACCCTGCGTAAAATCATTCACCCTGTTGTCCATAACCTCTATTATGGCACAACCTTCGGCAAAAAAAAGTGTCAAAGCCGTTACTTTTATAGGCTACCGCCTGCAAATAAGGCTTGTACAAGAAAGAGAGCCTGCACACAGGCTCTCCAATCTATATCATTTTTATGTTCTCATTGGTTACGTTATCATTGGACACTAGCCTGCATGTATGTCCGTCCTCCATCGCCATCTTTCAGATATGGATTAAGCCCGAAGAACTGCTCCTCAGATACGTATACACCTGTCAGCAATCGCCCTTCAAGCAATCCACCGTCAACCTGCACGCAACATGAAGGTGCGTCTACATACTCCTGATACAACGGAATCTGCCCATATTGTTGATGGACCTTAAATACCTTGCCTTGCTCATGCAAAGGCCGTTCCGAGAAATAGGTAGGCACAATATAACGGGCAATGACATCCAGCTCCTGCACGCTATAAAAGGGTTCATCACCAAGCCATGGTGCAAACATTCGAATCTTCTCATATTGAGACCAGACAACCGCCTGAATCAGCATTTCTGCCTGAACCAACCGACCTTCTCCCACATCTAAAGCCAATTGCTTACCATGCATAGTTTCTTCCATCTGAGACATCGTTGAATCAGGTTGTCCCAGCTCACATCCGATACACTTCCAGCCCCTGGACGTTTGAATCCATTTTTGCAGCACCGCCGGAGCTAATCTCGGACCATCGCTGTTCACAGAATGCGTATTCACTTCGGCAAGATCATCCTTAACCGAACGGGAATATGCTGTGCGCTTAAACAACTCTGCAGCTTTTTTGTAAATTAGATGGACCTGAATGGATGCGCTCTCAAGTTCTGCAATATCTTTTTTGCCGTAGCGTACTTCACGGGATAAGCTTTCTTCTCTCATGACAAGTGGGCCTCCTTCGCTCCGGCCGTCTGTGGCCATTTTCTATAGATTATACTACAACTCATGACAACATGTGCATAGCCCAAGAGAAAAACGCCGAACAACATAGTACTTAAGACAAAAACCCCTGATTTCCACAGAAATCAGGAGTCTATGTCATTCATGCAACAAAAGTGGGTGATATTGGTTATTCTTTAGTCAACCCACTGCTCAGCCCAGTCTTGAATTTGATTCATGACAGGCTGGAGCGCTCTACCTTTATCCGTCAGTTCATATTCAATACGAACTGGCGTCTCGGGATAGACGTGACGAACCAGAATACCTTCACTCTCCAGATCTTTCATCCGTTCGGATAACATCTTATCACTCATGGATGGAATCAGATTGGAGATATCCTTGAATCGCTTCGAACCACTCATCAATGTTTGAATAATTAAACCATTCCAGCGCTTGCCCAAAAAAGAAAACGCCGTCTCAAAACGCGGACACATCCGCAAGTCTTGACCTTCCACATTAATCACCTCTTTAGAGATCACTCAAATCAACTTACATTTTGTTAGTATATTTCATAATAACATATTTAAGCTTCAAAGAAAACGCCTGCAACTAAAAAGTTTAAATTTTAGAAGCATATCATCCAAAATGGATCATACATCCCAGTATACATTACACGCTACGTCGTCACCATGGGAAATATCGTATAACTTCCCCATAGTACTATCTTACCCAAAAAGAACCCAGCTGCCACAGTCATCAATGACTCGGAGAAGGGTTCTTTTTGTATAAAACTTATAATTTCCATTACACGATTGAGTTAGTGAATTAGACCAGCACGCCACCAAATGGTCTTACAGGTTCGCTCTTGCCAAATTCCGGCTTAAAGCTGCGGGCAGGATATGCCCATTTCACAGCATTGCTGATCACTCTTAATATTTCCGGTTTGTAATAGGTCGGATACGTCTCATGACCTGGTCGGAAATAAAAGATTTTACCTTCACCACGCCGGAACGTACATCCGCTCCGGAATACTTCCCCACCCTGGAAGTTGCTCACAAACACCAGTTCATCCGGTACTGGAATATCGAAGAATTCACCGTACATCTCTTCTTTTTCCAATACAATCTTGCCTTCGATGCCATCCGCAATCGGATGAGATGGGTTAACACACCATACAATTTCCTGCTCGTCAGCTACACGCCACTTCAGATCGCAGCTTGTTCCCATCAGCGCTTTGAATGGTTTGGAGAAATGACCTGAATGGAGCACAATCATTCCCATCCCGTTCAGCACTCGCTGCGCAACCTTCTGTGAGATCTCATCGCTTACGCGATCATGTGCCATATGTCCCCACCATATGAGCACATCTGTGGAATTCAGCACTTCATCACTTAATCCATGTTCAGGCTGATCAAGTGTAGCTGTACGAATAGCAAAGCCTTCGCCGCCAAGTCCGTCAGCCAGTGCTCGATGCAGACCATCCGGGTAGACTTCCCTTACTTCATCGTGAATTTTCTCATGGACAAATTCATTCCAAATGGTGACGTTGATCATATTCAATTTCCCCCTAGTGTAGCTCTAAACCCACCACATGTCGCCCAGCGGTTCTTCGATCAATACTTGCTGGAGATTTTGCACGGCTTTAGAGAATCCTTCTTCAACCGACATCAGACCGTCTTCGTGCTCAATACTTACTACATAATCATATCCGACCAGACGCAAGGCACTCATAATATCTGCCCAAGTCTTGTTATCATGTCCATAACCGACCGAGCGGAACTGCCAAGCCCGATCCAGCATATTGGTATAGTCCTGCATATCCGTTACACCGTGTTTGTTCACGTTGACCGGATCAATCGTTGTATCTTTTGCATGGAAGTGATGGATAGCTCCTTCACGTCCCAAGATGTGAATTGCCTGAACCGGATCAATACCTTGCCACCACATGTGACTTGGGTCCAGATTGGCTCCGATCACTTCACCTGCTGCTTCACGCAGTCTCAGCAAGGTTGCTGGTGTATGAACGGAGAATCCACCGTGCAGCTCCAATCCAACTTTTACGTTACGATCTGCTGCAAATTTACCCCACTCTGTCCAGTAAGGGATCACTTTGTTCTCCCACTGCCACTTCAGGATCTCCTGGAAGTCATTTGGCCATGGTGCAACAGGCCAGTTCGGATATTTGGCATCCTCATGGTCTCCCGGACAACCGGAGAATGTATTCACTACAGGTACTTCCAGCTTCTCAGCCAGTTCTACCGATTTAACAAAATCATCGTGAAATCCTTTGGCAATATCCTTTTGCGGATGTAGCGGGTTACCGTGACAGCTAAGTGCACTGATCGTCAAACCACGTGATTCCACTGCATTTTTGAAGTTTTTCAAGGCTGTAGGATTGCTTAACAACTCATCTGGCTTACAATGTGCATTGCCTGGATGTCCGCCTGTTCCGATCTCTACTGCTTTTAATCCCTTGGATGCTACATAATCAAGAGCATCCTCCAATTTACGTCCTCCGAATAGTACCAAAAATACGCCGAGTTTCAAGTGCGATTCCTCCCTGGATTAGATATCGTATGATTGCTGAATTCATGAATATTGAACTGTATACAATTACCGTTCAGATCACATGCCTGTTTGATTAGTGTGGAAAATCGAGAGTGTTTCTATCCTGAAATTGAACGTAAGAATACTGGTTATTCTTCACCACTTGTAAGAGCATCAAGCTTCGAACACTTTTACTCAGACTAGTGGGATTCCACGGTTTCAATCTCAGTTTGAACTGTGCGAGTTACTGCAAAAGAATCATAGCTGCTCTCCAGATGTATGTGCTTGCCTTCAAGTGAAGAACGCTGGAATGAATGCATGGCTTCCAGTACGTGATAAGCTAGCTTGCCACTGGCTTTGTGTTCCCTTCCGGCACGAATGGATTCAACCATTTCGGTTACGCCGATGCCTCGTTCGTTTTGTCCACTTTCGAAGACTGGTTTGACCGTCTCCCAAGTGTCTTGACCGTATCTGCGAACCTTCACTTCCCCGTTAAAATAATTGGGGTCCGGTACACTAAGCGTACCTTCTGTACCATAGATTTCAATACGTGGCAGATCCGAAGCTCCGCGAATATCGAAACTGGTGATCATGGTTGCAATGGCTCCTTCTGCGAAATCAATGGTTCCTGCCAAGTGAGTAGGCGTCTCTACTTGTAGCGCTGTACCTTCCTTCGGTCCGGAGCCAATCTTGCGATCTGCAATCTGTATGCCTGCCGAGGCGCTGATTCTGCGTATCGGTCCAAGCAGCGTAATCAGAGCGGTCAGGTAGTAGGGTCCCATATCAAACATCGGTCCGCCACCTGCAACATAAAAGAACTCCGGATTAGGATGCCAAGCTTCTGGTCCTCCACCCATGAAGAATGAAGTCGCTGCAACCGGCTTGCCAATCAGCCCATCCTCAATGGCTTTACGAGCTGTCTGTATGCCTGAACCAAGGAAGGTATCCGGTGCAGAGCCAACATACAATCCCTTTTCCTCAGCCAACTCAACAACCTTGCGACCATCCTCAAGAGAAATTGCCAGCGGCTTCTCGGCATACACATGTTTGCCTGCTTCGAGTGCAGCCAGATCGGTCATGGCGTGACTGCCAGGAACCGTAAGGTTCAACACAAGTTCAATTTCGTTATTTTGCAGCAACTCATCTACATTGTAAACGTTTGCGATATTAAATTCATCTGCCCGTTCCTGAGCGCGTTCACGAATCAAATCCGCAACAGCCACGACTTCAATGACCGGGTTGTTTTTGAGATTTTCCAAGTAGATGGCGCTGATGTTACCACACCCGATGATGCCTGCTTTCATTTTCTCCACTGTGACGTTCATCTCCTTACGCATGGTGAAAATCTGCGTTTGAATGGTTGAGATACATATGTTTTGTTGGATGTTTCCTGTTCCTTAAATCTAATACTATGGTATTCCGTTTCAGCTTCAATTAAAATGAATAATATGATTGAAACATGAACTATCTGGTCATAATTTTCAAATTGCAAGGAGTATGCCCATGCCGACAGATCAATCCTGCCAAGTTCTTACAGCAGGCTTTTCATTTCATCGTAAACCCTACGCTATGGTGCAGCCTGAAGGTGTGAAGAACTACCTGTTAAGACTGCAAACAGACGGACGTTGCCGTGCACGCATAGACGGGGACATGTCCCTGGTGGATGCGGGCGATCTGCTTCTTTTTGATCCTGATGAACCCTATGAGCTGAGAATAGACAATGAAACCAATCCGATGGGAGAACGACTGGTGGAGAGTGGTGACTATCACATCTTCTTTAATGGTTCCTGGGTGGATGAGTGGTGGAAACGTCACAAAAGGCCAACCCGGATCAAAGTCGAACTGACGGAAAGTCTTTTGGTCCTGTTTCGACAGCTCGTACTGGAACAGCGCCGCATCTCCAATCCTTATCCGGAAATTTCAAGTTATTATATGCGAATTTTATGTCTCGAAGTGGATCGTCTGCTCGCGGAGCATCCAACGATAACCAACACCAATTATGTGGCTTATGAGATCAAAAACTACATTGAAGAAAACGCTTCCTCTTTATTCAAGCTCGATGATGTGGCAACACATATTGGCATTAGTGTCTCACGGGGTGTACATCTCTTCAAAGAAGCGTTTGGCAAAAGCATCATGCAATACACACTTGACGTACGGCTGAACATGGCCAGGGAACGGATTATTTTCAGTCCAATGACTCTGGAGCAAGTGTCTGAGTCATCCGGCTTTAACAACTATACCTATTTTCATCGGGTATTCCGTTCCCGGTTCGGCATGTCCCCGAAGGAATTCCGCGTCATTCACCGGGAACAGATGTAATCATATTAGTATACGTAAGTTGAACTTATTTGCGCGCGGCTATGGCCTCGGATACAACCATCGCCAGATCTTCATTGCCAAACATGGACAACACGCCAAGTACCGTATCATCCGGAATCTCACCGGCTTCCTCCTTGGATACAATCAGCTTCTGCACCTGCTGCAAACGCTCGTTGCTCTGCTGATCCGGGTAGGCTTGCCGGTACATCTCTTCCGGGTCCAAACCATTATTGACACACCACTGGGCAAATACGAGGATCATCATCTCTTCTTCCTGTTTATAGGTTTCTACAACAGCTTCCTCGATCTGTTTATTACGTTCCTTTTCATATTCATCCATAACTTGTATTCCTCCGTATGTGTATTCTGCAATTATTTGCGAATCAATTGTTCCGCCAGTTCATGACTGTCCATGACATGACTTGCACTGATCAGGCAATCATCAGGTGAGTCCAGACAAGCCAGGAAATTGTCAACTGCTCCGCTAAAACCTCTGCGTGCTAACACGGTGTCCCAGCTCCCGAACGTTTCTTTGGTTTCCAGACTCCCCTGTTCCATGTAGCTGATCGTGTCCATGTTCACCACTTCAACAGATCGTCCACCACCATGCAATTCGATCTTCTCCAGATCTGCCCCAGCTTCACGCACCATATCGAATCGACCGTAGGCTGTTCTGCCCAGCTTGGCCGTTCCGGTTGCATGCAGCAGTCTGTCCAGATCATTCTTCCGAATCCATTGATGAAGCAACTCCACATTATGATCCGAGTACCACAACATCAGATCCAGTATATGGATGAGATCATCATAGATAGTTTCTGCCGCAGGACGATCCTGAATGCCTGTACGATGTTTGGTCACTGTCAAGGATTCAAAACCTTTTCCACCCTGCATCCATTCTTTCGCTTTTTGGTACATCGGTGCGAATCTGCGGTTGAAGCCTACTGCGAGTAGCAGCCCTTGTGCCTCGGCAAAAGCAGTCATCTCTTCCGACTCCCGAATCGTATAGGATAACGGTTTGTCTACGTACACGGCTAATCCCTGTTCCAGACATTGCATGACAATGTCAAAGTGCGCTTCCGTTGCTGTATGTACAAACACCGCATCCAGATCCCAGGACAACAGTTCCTTCAGATCCGTTGTTCCCCGTTCTAATCGATACGCCTCCTGAACGGCTTTGACCGGCTCCGGAGATCGGTTCATAATGCCTACAATCTCCACGTTCGGATGAGCTGTTAACAGCGGCAAATATACTTTACGTGCAATATCGCCGAGGCCGATAATTGCAACTCGTTTACGTTGGGTTGTTTCCATGATGATCATTCCACCTTCAGTTCGGTTCTATATTTCCACGTCCTATAGTGTAACCCTTCGGACAGCAACTTGCCAGTGATTGCAGCACACTTCGCACGAATTGTTCAGACAATGGGCGAACGTGGTAAACTTAGGAGGAACAGCAGTACAGATCGGGACACGACCAGACCTGCCTGATCTGAAAGGAGCGTTTGGGATTTTGCGAAAATGGTTATGGCTTCTGTTATATGTTTTACTTGCAGGAGTCACGTTTATTTACAGATATGAACTGCTGGCCTGGACCGATCTTCATCAGTCCATTCCGCTGTTACTCGCCATGGCAACATTGTTTGCTCTTGTGCCTGTAATTCCTTATAAGTTTGTTATTATCGCCTTTGGTTACAGTTACGGTACCACCACAGCAGCCTGGATATGCTGGCTTGGCACCACACTTGCAGCCATGCTCGTTTACGGCGGAGCAAGAACCATCTTCAGACATCAGGCGAGATCGTACCTCGAACGTATTCGGGGTCTGAACCGTTTTACCACATGGATGGAAGCACATCCGTTCATGGGTGTCATGTCGATGCGACTGTTGCCGATCGTGCCTCAGATGGCCGTTAATATTTACGCAGGTATAACGTACACGCCATTCTGGGTCTTCATGCTTGCCACGGCCATTGGGAAAATGCCAGCGATTTTTGTATTTGCCTATGCAGGTGCACAAGCTGAAACCTCAATCTGGCTGAGCTTGGCCATCCTTGCCGGATATCTGGTGTTCATGGCCATTGTATTGCTCTTATTTCGCTTTCGGTCACGCAACAAAGCCTGAATTCAGAGTTCGCAAACCGTTCAGATTCAGCTTGTTTTCATTCCGGCTTGGTTGGCTTGCCAATTCAGGATATAATAGAAGAGCAAGCCTAATGCTTGTGTAACAAGTTTAATAAAACGGTAGATTGCTGGAGCTCGAACACGAGCGCTAAATCTTCATCAGAAATGGAGTGACTATAGCATGGAACAACATTCAAGTGAGTTAGCAACTTTTGCAGGCGGATGCTTCTGGTGTATGGTATCCCCCTTTGAAGAACTGCCCGGTATTCATAAGATCGTATCGGGTTATACAGGAGGACATACCGAGAATCCAACATATGAAGAGGTCTGCTCGGAGACAACAGGACATGTAGAGGCTGTGCAAATTACGTTTGACCCTGCCATCTTCCCTTATAAGAAACTGGTTGAACTGTTCTGGCAGCAGATTGATCCTACGGATACAGGCGGGCAATTCCATGACCGTGGATCTTCCTATCAGACGGCCATCTTCTATCACAGCGAAGAACAGCGCAAGATTGCGGAAACTTCCAAAGCGGAGCTGGGACAAAGCGGACGTTTTGACAAACCAATCTTCACACCCATTTTGCCAGCCAAACCGTTCTATGAAGCGGAAGAACATCATCAAAATTATCACCGGAAGAACCCTGCCCATTACAAACGCTACAGCAAAGGTTCTGGACGTGTAGATTTCATCGAACGTAACTGGACCGGTAACGTGGATAAAGACGGGCTGAAAGAGCGTTTGACGCCGATTCAATATGAAGTTACGCAGAACAGCGCGACCGAGCCTGCATTCCATAACGAATTCTGGGATCACCACGGTGATGGTATCTATGTGGACATCGTATCTGGCGAGCCATTGTTCAGTTCTACCGACAAATACGACTCCGGCTGCGGCTGGCCGAGCTTCACACGTCCATTGCGTGACCACAACGTGAAGGAAAAAACCGATCTCAGCCACTTCATGATTCGTACCGAAGTGAGAAGTCGTGAGGGCGATTCCCATCTGGGTCACCTGTTCAACGATGGTCCTGCCGAAGCAGGTGGAATGCGTTATTGCATCAACTCTGCGGCACTTCGTTTTGTGCCCAAAGAAGACTTGCAAAAAGAAGGATACGGTGAGTACGCCGTCCTTTTCCAATAAGTTATAATACAAATACAAAAAGAGCAGTGGGATGATCCCGCTGCTTTTTTGTTGTACATTTTTGTTTTCATAGACGAACTATTGTTGCACAAGAATGCATTGATTAGGTTTGGCTCGAAGAGATTTCCGAATTCAATTGATTGGCAGGAGCCATCTGATCATTACGAAATTGAATTCGCATCGCTGGAACAATACCCAGGATCATCACGGTAACCGAGATTGCGTAGACGATAAAAATGGATGTGCTGTTCATCAGTACACCTGCCATCGAAGATCCAAGAAGCATACTTCCTATGAATAAAGGTGTGATGGTGCCATTCACTCTCCCGATCAAATGCTCATCTATCCGAGTGACCAAGTATGTGGAGATGATGACGTTGATGAATGCCATACTGATTGAGCTTAAGAAGCTGATCAAAAGGGTCAGCCAGAACCAACTGGATAACACTTCCCCCATCGTGGCTACAGCCAGACACAGCACACCTACAAGCAGAGTTAAGGTCTGGTTCAGCTTAGCACTTACAGCAGCCGCAATACCTCCTCCAATCAATAAACCTACTCCGGACGCACCAGATAAAAACTGTAACGACGTTGCTTCAAGTCCCAGACGTTCAGTGATCAGAAATATTCCAAGTGGACTGATGAGACCCGCCGAAAGCCCTATACAGATGAATACCAGACTAAGCATTTTTAACGAGCGAGATCGAGCAACATATTTCCAGCCCTCTCTGATATCCGCTAATAATGAGGTATTTGTTTCCCGCTGAGTGGCGTCTTTAGGCAGAAATGTGAGTAGAAGCGCAGAGATGAGGAACAGAATGAGTAATGCGTACATGGATGCCTGAATTCCCATTGCAGTGTATATAAACGTTCCGACGATTGGTCCCAGAATTAAAAACAACGATTGACCACTCTGTGTAATAGCAATTGCAGATTGCAAATGTTCTCCCTTTACATTTCGCCTCACAATCTTTAGAGAGGATGGTTGAGAAAACTGGCTAACGATAGAGGATACAAACGTGGCTACGTATAGAATCTGCCAATACCCGGAAGATAAAACACCGATAATCATGACAATAGACAACGCGCTCAGAATATCCCCCAGTATCATCGTACGTTTGGGATTCCAGCGATCAGCAAGTGCACCGCCTATGATGGAGAAAACAAAAATCGGGGCATATTCAAGCACGGTAATCAGCGAGACGGCTATTGGACTTCCCTGAGTTCGATCCATCACATAATAGAGGATCGCCATATTCCGGATCCATATCGCCAGATTTTGTAGCAGATCAGACCCTGTCACGATTAAAAAAGCTTTATTCCTGAACAATGAGTTCATTCTCCATCTCCTCTTTTAAACCGACTGTCCGGTTTATTAATATTTAAAAAGAAAAACTGACTTTACATCAGCTTTTCATGGTTAACGTTGTTGAATGCCTGCCAGCAGACCGGCCATGCCTTTGTGGTAAATACGACGAATATCCGTCAGGTCCTTCTCATAATAGAGTGTAGTCAATCCGCTAAACAGACCGTAGATGATGTGCATTACATCCTGTGGGTCATCCGGTTTTAACTCTCCATCTTCCATCCCTTTAGTAATAATGGACTCGTATGTCGCATACGGAATTCGGATCAGGGAAAGCATCTCATCAAGCATCTCCTGACTGACGACCTGACCTGAGACAAACTCGTTAATGGCGTGATTCAGCGGGTTAGCCAAATCATCCACGTAATGATCAGCAAGTCCGTACAATTTGTCTATGGCAGTCTTATACCCGGATTCTTTGTCCAGCCAAGCATCCATCCAATCTTCATTGTTAAGCTTGATTAGATACATGAATAACTCTTCTTTGCTTTTGAAATGATAATAGATGCTGCCTTTACTCCGATTGTTAATCGTACATATGTCTTCCATGGAAGTTGCACTATATCCCTTTTGGGCAAACAGTTCCTTGGTATTACGTGCAATGTCTTTCTTTATCTGGGTAACATCTTTTCTTCGTTTAACTTCGATTGGAAAAACCCCCATAAATTAAACCGACTATTCGGTCTAATAATATCACAGCACAAATACTCCGTCAATTCATTTTGCACAGGCACCCTCTCATTTGCTGTTTCAAAAGATGTACAAGAGAGTGCCTGGCTACAATTCAGGAAAGAAGTCGTCACATCATACTTACGATCCAACCGATCCAATACGCAAATGGAATTAATAACAACTGTGCCAACAGAGTACCGAATAAACGGGATACGAGCATGCATCCATAGATCTGATTCATGCGATCCAAACGGATCTCGCCACGTAATGATTTGTCACTGAGCAGGGAAATCCGCGGATCAATCAGGATGGTTAACAAAATAGTCGCTATTCCGTTAATTAACCCGGTTGATTGGGATGCAGCTACAGCCTGCCCTGGGTAAAGGTACGCTGCGTATAAGCTGGACAGGACACCCGTGGTATAGATTGCGGTTACCGCTACATTAAGCAGCATTAACCGTCTTGGCATCCCATGTTGTACTAATCGTTTGGCCATCTTCCAGGATGGCGGGGTGATGTAATACGTTGCATTTCTAATCTTGCTTCGCTTCAGCATACCGCGAACCATCGCAGGGATGGAACCGGCTGCTTCAAAATGTACAACCATTCTTGATGAGAGCTTCACCATGGTTGGAAAACACAATATGGCTAATGCCGTTCCAATTGTTGCCGCACCCATTAACCAGTGCAGCTGCGCCGCAAAGTGTGGATTGGCTCCACGTGTTGCAGTATCCACTAGATTACCTACCATCGGACCCTGGGCCATATTCGAGGTTCGAGAAACCAACAACAAGATACCTGCCAATGAAATGGCCAACGCGATTCTGCGGGTGCGTAATCCACCGAGGCGGAGCGCGTATGACAAGCTGTCTGCGGCATGAATCAGCATGGTGAACAGCATAGGGATTGCCAGACTAAGACTAAACATATGTATGTACTCCTTTATATTCCTGTTATTGAACTTATTTCTTTCATGGACAGCATTATACTCCTCTGGCTTGCAAAAGTATAGGAACGAGATCCTTTTATATAAGTTTAAATAAAGAATGTTTACAATGGACACTCCGATGACAGAACAACCTTCCGATCGCTGTTATCCCCAGATTTTTTGATTCCTTTTATAAAGGGGTAAATTCGGGGATAAAGGCGAACACTTCGTTTCTTCAGGTTTTTTCTGTCCTCTCCGTTTCGTGTAAATGTTTATTTCAATTTATATAGATCATCGGTAAATGCACTTACGACCTCGGCTGTTCATCGTTTATCCCTCCCCTCACAGGGTAATATACAACTAATCCATTACTGTATAGGAGGGGTTCATATGCCTTGGAACAAACAGGATTATCCGGTATCCATGAAGAACCTGGAGCCACGTGTTAGACATAAAGCAATTGAGATTGCCAATGCTCTGCTCGATGACGGGTATGAGGAAGGGCGCTCGATTGCCATAGCGACAGCTAAGGCAGAAGAATGGGATGAGAACCATCCCGCACCGGAAAGTTCGAAATCGGACTCCACATCTTCTTCCGATAACTCCAACTCTAAAAAGTCGTCTTCCACAGATCGTCGTCATTCCGAGCCCGTCTCTTCGTCCAAAAGTCATGACAACATCCATGTCGTGCCTACCGACTCCGGTTGGGCGATCAAGGAAGAAGGAAAGTCTACCTATCTGTCGACATTCGATACTAAGGCAGAAGCTGTAGATAAGGCCAAAGAACTGAGTAGCAAACAAAATATTCGAGCGATTATCCATAATCAGGATGGTCAGATTGCTTCTTCGATCAAGCCCTGAATGAATCGGAAAACAACAAAATCCCTTTTGCTACTGAAGAGCAGTCAAAAGGGATTTTGTATGAACTTTAACTATCAAGACCTGAATGTGCATACAGGTTATGGTTGTTCTGAAACGTATGGTTAATTGGATACACCTCTAGCCACCGTAGTCCGTTGTGAAATAGCAGCAGCGTTAACTGCCTTGGCTGCAGCCGATGGCATCGGCAATTTCACAGCCGAAGTTGTAACCACGGTTCCGCGAGCCGGAACACTAACAACGTACGTGATGACTTTGCTGGCAATCCATACGGCCAGAATCGTATATAAAGTTTCTTTTACCGGAAGAAAGAAAAGCGACAATCCCAATACAAAAGCATCGCTGACAAAGAAAACTGTTCCCAGCTTCCATCCCTTCCAGCGGCTAACCAGCACGGCGAGAATATCGTCTCCACCTGTCGCTCCACCGAATCGAAGCACGATCCCAGCGCCTACCCCTGTCAATATACCGGATAGAACTGCCGGAATCCACAGATTTCCGTTAAACGACAATACCAGTGTGGAGTATCGTTCAAAGCCGTCATAGAATAGGGAAAATGCACCGACGCCAAGCAATGCCTGAATCATGAATTTCCAGCCTTTAAGGAACCAAGCCAGGATCATGACCGGAATGTCCAGTAACAACATACCGATAGCAGGTGATAAGCCTGTTGCGTATTTTCCGAGCAGGGCCAGACCAACAAATCCGCCCTCCGATAAATGATTCTGAAAGTTAATGTGATAATAAGCAAAAGCTAAAATAAATGTACCGAGTAGCATAATGGCGAATTTGATCGCCTCTGTTTTAACGTGTTGTAAGGTTAACGATGTTCTCTTCATTCAGGTTCCCTCGCAGTTTGTAGGTTGGTTTTTTAGACCGACCGTACCCTGCAAAAGGTAAGCCTGGAAGAAATCATCGTGTACGTCCTTCGAATATTCATTCCAATCCCCTCTTTCGCAGAGTCAGCCGTTTTTTTGAACCGGTTGGTGTACTCTACAAGGGGCGCTATGTGTATGAGAGATCGTAACGTTTCCAGATCGTCCTTGGGGAGATTGTCCTTCGGGAACTCATGGTATCCTGATCCTTTCTGTTCTGTTGTGGTTAGCTGTGCTCAGTTAAACTGAAAAATAACTACAATGCATAAGCTTGAACATTTAATTGTACACTTACACTTGGATTACAGTACCCTCTTTTGATCGCGGTTATCCCCGGATTTTTGGAATTCCATTTTCCCTCTGGGGAAAATCCGGTGATCGCTTATGCTTCCGAAGCTGCTTTCATTCAAAAAGCTTTCAGGCGAACGCTTCGCTTCTACAGATGGGTTCTGCACTCTTCGTTCCTGTGTAAATTGTAAATCCAACTTACAGCAGTTGCAAGTTCATTCAGTTTAAACACCAAAGCTAACTTGCTTGTTCTTCTATTATATAACACCAACGTGACCGGGTCTAAACAGTAGACCCCTCAAAAACAGGCATAAAGTAGCCTTTGGACTGCTCCAGCAGTCATACGGCAACACCAGGATAAGCAATGCTTGCTAATGGTGCAACCTGCTCCTTTATTCTATGACCAAAGCTTCCAAAAATAACTGTCAGTCACCCAACTGTGACAAATTGGGGCCTTTTTTTATTTTCTTGCGCTTTTTAAAGGAATCATTTTCCTTTCACACATACACTATAGCAAACGTAATCGGCTTATTCTTTGTCCAGTTCAGACGTTTCCAGACTTACTCTGCTGTTTATGGTATAATATAACAATTGAATCCCACTACCGTTTAAGCGAGGCGGATTGATGAAAACGTTAAAGCCAAGAGTCTTTATTGGCTGCTCGCTGGAAGCGAAGCCGATTGCAGCCGCAGTACACGAAAACTTACGTTTTTCAGCCGAAGTTACCCCTTGGTATTCCGGGGTTTTTAATCCAAGCAGCTATACCATGGACGATCTGGAAGTAGAGGTCCGTACGACTGACTTTGCCATTTTTATTTTTCATCCGGATGATATATCCAAAATTCGCGGGAAGTACTACGCGTCAGTCCGGGATAATACAATGCTGGAAATGGGTCTGTTTATGGGTCGTCTGGGACGAAAACGTATTTTTTTCATTCTTCCTGAGGATATTACAGACATCAAGGACACAACCAAGGTCGAAGGATTGCGTATGCCCACAGATCTGCTGGGATTAAATCCACTCGTATATGAAATCCGTTCCGACGGAAAGTGGGCACCAGCCGTGTCCGTGGCATGTTCCAAAATCGCAGACAGTATTGAGGAACAAGGACGCTGGAGTGATCCAGAATTGGAGAACATCATTGAGGAGCATAAACGCACTGAGGGAGAAGCAAGGTTACAACTGCTTAAGTTGCTGCGGTTCTTTAGGGAATTGCTGCGTACCCGCAAAGCAGATGCCAAGATGCTGGAGCGAATGAGCGATGCCTTGCGTACTGCCTTTGTCTCTCATCCTCCATTCGCTGTACGTGGCACAGCCATATACCGTACAGATGACAGTGGTTACATTGAGCAATTATGTGGTAATGTTGGAGAACCGGGGAGAAAGTATGACTTGTCCGCTAACGACGACAAACAACCGGATGATCCCAAGCGCATTCTGGTGATTGATTCTTACCGGGAGAATAAAATCAAGATTAACCTGTATGATGATTACCTTGAGAAAGAGTATCTGCTATGCTATCCTGTAGCCAAGAGGTATGTAATCACCGTTCACATTATTGGACATATTGAAGCGGATGAGGCGGTATTTCAGCAGATTGACCTACAGAATCGTCAACTGTTCAACGCCATCAACGATTTGTTAGGAGGCGAACCGGAATGAAACCGGAAACGAAAAAAATAAGCAAGCGCTGGGGCAGCGAAAAAAAGGTACGCCTCAGTTCTGCGCCCGAATCATCACGACCGGTTCCGGAACCCAAGGAAGAAGATCGTTTCCACAAGCCGGCCGTACCGCTAACTACCATTGGGCCCTCCCTGAAGGGCAAGGAAAGACCTTATAAGGTCATCCTTGAAAAAGAGGCGTTCTACGAAAAGCCTCAATATCTTGCTTAATTTCTGAACACATCATCAAACCTGCCGCTGAATCGGCAGTATTCCATAGGCCCCGCCGCCCAAGGCAGGGGCTTTTTTGTTGCTCATTTTCGCTAAAATAAAACTGCTTCTACTCGTTGACCTGGTGCCATTGTGTTAAGGCAAGGCATCCTTGAATCATGATCGCAATTCATTGCTTGTAATTACTTCTGTAGCAGACTGCATTGCATAAGGCTTATTTGGTTTATGGCCTTAGGTTTCCTGCAAAACCCATAAATTATACCTTATTTTGGAGCAGGCTTGTCCCTAAATCCCTAGCCTCACTCACTATCTGTACCTTTAGAAAAATGCGATAATGTGTGCTTCCAATATTTCTCGGTTGTATTGTGTATCTCCATTACATATATTGATTATAATATAGGAACACATGTTCTGTAAATATAAAATTCCAATTAAAGGTTAAGGAAGTGAACATATGACATCCTCAACTTCCGCCCCATCCCCTGCGGATGAAGACCATCGTCTGATTAAAGGTCTGGTTGTGCGTACGCTTTTGCTGGATGTACTTGAACGAGATATTCACACACTGGATACGTTGCTGCTGAAGATGCCCGAAGTCTACATTCTGTCGCTGACCCGCATTCAGAACAATGTGCTCAAGGAGATGTTGGCCCTTCGTAAACAGATGAGAACACGCGGTGTCAAAGTACTGGAAGAGAAACGGGAAGCCGAGGGTATCGAAACTCTGTATATGTGCAGAGGGTATTGGCAACGGTTCTATATGCTGTGGACATTCGCACGCAATGAAGTCAAAAAAGAACTCAGTCGGCATCTGCAGATGGACTTGGCGCAGACCTGATACAACTCTAACAATATAGAACCCATTCCCCAGCAAAACAAGTTGACCACGGAAGGTTACGTTCATTAAGATGGAGAAGAGATATCCAACCATTCCAATAAGGCATGAATTGATTTCAACCGGATATACTCTCAACGTCTTATCAATCAAGGAGTTGTACTTCATGGATTTGAATACACATTCGATTAAACAAACACCCGCACATACAGGCATTGCCGCAGATGTAACAGAACTGATCGGCCATACACCTGCTGTTAAACTAAACCGACTCACAGGTAGCGACTCCGCTGACGTATATGTGAAGCTGGAATACTTCAACCCAAGTGGCAGCGTCAAAGACCGTGCCGCCTACAACCTGATCGTTCAGGCTGAACTTGCGGGACACTTGCTCCCTGGTGCTACCATTATTGAACCGACGAGCGGCAATACCGGGATTGGTCTTGCGATGAATGCCGCCGCCAAAGGATATAAAGCCATTCTGATTATGCCGGACAATATGTCCAAGGAACGCATCAACATTCTGAAAGCCTACGGCGCAGATGTGGTACTCACCCCTGCTGCGGAGCGGATGCCTGGTGCAATTCGCAAAGCGAAAGAACTTCAAGCAGACATTCCAGGAAGTTTCATTCCGCAGCAGTTCGAGAATCAGGCGAACCCGGACATTCACCGGATCACGACGGCTCCCGAGATTATGCAGCAGATGGAAGGCAAGCTGGATGCCTTCATCGCTACGGCGGGAACTGGTGGAACCATTACCGGCACCGGGGAGGAACTGCGTAAGCAGTTACCTGACATCCGCATCTATGCGGTGGAGCCCAAAGGTTCTCCGGTGTTGTCCGGTGGCGAGCCCGGACCACACAAGCTCGTCGGTACAAGTCCGGGGTTCATTCCGGACATCCTGAATACCGACGTGTGGGATGCCATCATCCAGGTGTCCGATGAGGACGCACTGGATACGATGCGGCAGCTTGCTGCCCGGGAAGGGCTGTTGCTCGGCCCTTCCTCTGGCGCTTCGGTGTGGGCCTCCCTTCGCATTGCGAAGGAACTGGGGCCGGGGCACCGGGTGCTCTGCATTGCGCCGGATACCGGGGAACGGTATCTGAGCATGGGTATTTTTTAACACAGCATAAATCTGTACACATCAAAAAGGGGCTTCCATCTCCCATAAGTCATGAGCATGACAGAGGCCCTCCCTTATTAGCGCTCATTGGTCATTGGTTCTAATGAACCTGACACACGCTATTCGCTCCTCTTTGCGTGGGTTTGACGTGTAACGAATCACAGCGACGTTATTCCTCCAAATTCGGTCGATTCAGGCTTAAAAGCTATTTTCGCCGGGATAACGTTACTGAGATTCGTTAGAATTCACATCGCTTAATGATCACCCTAATAAGGTGCGGTAGGTTCGTTAGAATGTTGAAGCGATTGGTAGCGAGGAGCGAGGGAAAATCCCTTGAAAAAAGGGAAGCGAAGTACATTGAAGGAACCATCAAAATAAAAAAATAAGCTCTTGCTCACATACGGATGGTGAATCCGCAGAGAACAAGAACTTATTTTGGCAAGAAACCTTATCATCAAAAACAAAGTAAGAACATTTAACGTAAGCTGGTTAGTGTGTCAGGGTAGTCCATTCCACACCTTCGGGAAGCAGGGCCGCAATGCGGTCTTTGGCTTCCTTTTTGGTATACAGCGATTCATCGAGAATGACCGCAGAACCGGAATCGGTGCTTGTCCGAATCAGACGTCCGAGACCTTGCTTCACACGCAAGAGCATATACGGAAGATCAATCTCTTCGTATGGTGCTGCCGACGCACTGCGTTTTGCATTGAAGACAGGGTCCTGTGGTGGATACGGAAGCGACCAGATCATGACATTGGATAATGACGGACCTGGAACGTCCAGACCTTCCCACAGATTAACGGAGCACAGCACACTTTCCTCATCCTGCTGGAACGCCGCGATCAGATCACTGATCTCCCGATCGCCCTCATACATAAAGCGCAAACCTTCTGCTTCAGGTACATGAACGATGTCCTGCTTGAACGCACGTAGCTCTTCCATCGTACGGAACAGAACCAGCGCACGTCCCCCGCTCTCCTGAAGTAACGACACCGCATCACGCATGCGATTTTCGTTCTCCGGGTGACCTGGTACAGCTTCATCTGTAATCTTCATCTTCATTTTGTCCGCATAATCATATGGGGAAGCCACCGAGAATGATACAAAATCATCAATGCCCAGGCTGTCCGCCACATAACGGAATGAACTGTCCACAGATAACGTGGCGGAGGAGAACACGATTGGAATACCTGTGTTGAACACACGCTCGTTCAGCATTTCCTTCACGGTGCGCGGCATGATCGATAAGGTCGTCTCATCCTCGCTCTCTTCCGCCCAACAGATGTAACCATCTTCCTTGCGGAACAAGGCAAGCGCAGACTGAATCATATCGAGATGTTCTTCCACGACACGCATCTGGTAACCATCCAGCGAGAACAATCCGCTCTCAAATACCAGTTCTTCGCCGATTGCATCCAGCACACTCGTCAGACGTTCAATCTCACGTAGCAGTGGCGGCTCTACCCGAACTTCTTTCCGTTCCGAACCAGGGATCGCGACCGTATACGTATCCAGCAACGCAAACAGTCGCTCACTGCTCTCAATCGCTTCATCTACACACTCGGCGAGGGATTCACGAATCTCTCCTTCTAACAGGCGAGTGACGAGTTCCTCAAAGATGCGGTGTTTCAGCTTGTAGCTCAGTGCGTTCAGGGCTGCTTCTTCCAGCAAATGTCCTTCATCAAATACAACTGAGCTGTGATCAGGCAGCAGTGGTAATTGTCCCTCGCGTTTGCGCGCATCATACGTCCACACATGCTCCATGTAATAATCATGGGAACAGATGATGATGTCTTTGGAACGACGGTAATGGTCACGCGACAGCGTCAGGCCGCAGCGTTGTCTTTTTGGACAAACAAAACAATCCTGGAACGGATCCCAGTTGATTTTGTTCCACTGACGATCATTCAGATGTGGATACTGTTTACGGTCACCATACGGATGGAAGGCCTGAAGTGTACCCGGGGTATTCACAAAATCCGGCAGACTCTCATGCACTTCTTCAATAACAGGCGCATCCTCATCCGCAAAACGCATTGCACTTAATTTGTTCAGACAGACGTATTGGTCCGGTGATTTGCCCAGACGTGCGTCCACTTCCAAGTCCAGATGTGCAGCCAGCTTCGCAATATCTCCGCCGGGCTTCACAAGCTGTTCAATCAAGGACTCATCGGCACAGGCGATCACCGCCGGTTTGCCCGTATAACGTGCATAACAGACCGCGTAGAGCAGATAGACTAACGTCTTGCCTGTTCCGACACCAGCCTCCGCCATAATGGTCTTTTTATCTCCATAGGCCCGTTCGAGCTGGTACGCCATAAAAATCTGTTCATCCCGTACCTCGAAGCCGAACTCTGGCAAAATATCGTAAAAAACATCGGCAACCCATTCCCCGAGACGGGATACAAAAGGTTCAGCCGGATCATATGCAAAAGGATAACGTTGTGTAGACAATCCTAGGTCAGCCTCCATTCTTAGACGCGGTCCTCTTTCATTTTCCGTTCAAAAAAGGCCGCAGGGCAAAAGTTAATTATCTCACGCGATGAAGCGGGTGACAAGCTTTTTTTACGAGATTATTTGCGAGGTTTAATGTATAGAACCAATTTTCAGGGAAAATATATACAGGAATCCACTTTAAGGAAAGGCGGTGCTCCACTCCATGAATCATCAGTCTTCACAATCAGAGCATTCCTCAGACAAAGACCCTGAGACATTAACGGATCGACAAGGTCATCCCATTACGGACAATCAGAATGTACGAACCGTTGGCAGCCGGGGACCGACTACGCTGGAGAACTATTATTTTCTCGAAAAAATTACTCACTTCGACCGTGAACGTATTCCGGAACGTGTGGTCCATGCCCGCGGTGCTGGTGCTCATGGCGTATTTGAAGCGTATGGAACGGCCGGGGATGAACCAGTATCGAAGTACACACGTGCACGTCTATTTCAGGAAAAAGGCAAACTAACGCCCGTGTTCGTTCGCTTCTCTACCGTTATACATGGTGGACATTCACCGGAGACCCTGCGGGACCCGCGCGGATTTGCTGTAAAATTCTATACCGAAGATGGCAACTGGGATCTGGTGGGTAACAATCTGAAAATCTTTTTCATTCGTGACCCGCTCAAATTCCCGGATATGGTACACGCCTTCAAGCCAGACCCGTTGACCAATGCACAGGATATGGAGCGGTTTTTCGACTTTGTATCGCTAAGTCCTGAAGCTACCCATATGGTGACATTCCTCTTCTCTCCATGGGGCATTCCAGCGAATTATCGGCAGATGCAAGGGTCGGGTGTTAATACATACAAATGGATCAATCAGGAAGGCACGGGCGTACTCATCAAATACCACTGGGAACCGCTCAATCAAGGGATACGCAACCTGCTGCAAAAAGACGCGATCGAGATTCAAGGACAGAACTTCAATCATGCGACATTGGACCTGTATCACGCTATTGAAAAAGGGGAGTATCCCGAATGGGAGCTGTGCGTTCAAGTGATGGAAGATGGCGAGCATCCAGAGTTGGACTTCGACCCGCTGGACCCAACCAAGCTATGGCCGCAGGATCAGTTCCCTTTTCTACCTGTGGGCAAAATGACGTTGAATCGTAATCCCGAAGATTATTTCAATGAAGTGGAGCAAGCGGCGTTCGGCACAGGTGTCTTGGTGGACGGGCTGGATTTCTCAGATGACAAACTGCTGCAAGGACGCACCTTCTCCTATTCGGATACCCAGCGTCACCGGGTGGGTGCGAACTATCTGCAACTGCCTGTGAATGCACCGAAAAATCGGGTAGCCACGAATCAGAGCGGCGGACAGATGCAGTATCAAGTGGATCGTGCGCCGGGTCAGAATCCACATGTAAATTACGAACCTTCGTCGCTTGGTGGCTTAAAGGAAGCAGCCCCACGTGGCAAGGAACATGAACCACTAGTGGAAGGCCAACTTGTTCGTGAGAAGATTGAGCGCACCAATGACTTTGGACAAGCGGGTGATACGTACCGGGCATTCGAGGATTGGGAGCGGGATGAGCTAATCAGCAACATGGTCGGCGCGTTGGCACAATGCAAACCGGATATCCGGGAGCGCATGATCTCTTATTTCACCCAAGCGGATGCGGATTACGGTCGGCGCGTCTCTGAAGGGTTAACCTCTGTACCAACCGATGATAGTGCCACAGTCCAACCGAAACATGAACCAAGTGTCGAGCAAGCAGAGAAACGCAGTCGTGAGACGGACGGTTATTAAGGTGGATGGACAGCGTTTGGATCGCTGAGTCTGACACTGTTAGTACATTCGAGTATGTTGAGTAAGCAGATTACGTTCTGAATTAAACATAGCCCTGATCGTCAAGTTGCCAGTTGCAGCTGCTATCAGGGCTTTTTCATGACTAGCTTGAGTGTAATCTCCACTTCAGGATGCATGCAACTATGTATTTTAAATTAAAAGAAGTTCATAGGAGTGGATCATAAGTAAAACTGGTACTCTGAGGATGGAAAAGCGTACTTCTCTACGTTCATTTCAGATGATTCTTCGTTAAATGAGAGCTATCACCCAATGGAAAGATTACATAATTCACGTGATATTACAGGCATTGGAAGCTTGCAGGCCTGACCTGCCTGCATGTACCTCCATCTGATCAGATGATTATTGATGATAACGCTTACAACATTTACCATAAAGCTGTATCCTAGAGATTACATCTAACCAGCCGGCATGACCTATCTCATAGGTAACGGTCTGGTACACGGCTACCACATGCTCTTCATTCTATTCCCAATTAACCAAGGAGGCTTACGTAATGAAATTATTCCCATCCACATCCACTCATGTATCTGCACGATCTGCACGTTCTCTGAAGGAACGCTCCCTCAAATCCAAAATGGCCCATATCTGTCTGAGCGCCGCGTTCCCTCTATTATTGATTGGTGGTGGATCGGCTGGTGCTGAAGAGCTGATCGAGAGCAGCTTGCAAAATCCCTCCGAATCGGTGGCGACTTCGAATATCGCACTTGCTGCTGGTGATCTGTATGTGTCTCCTGGCGGCTCAGCCAGCAATCCGGGAACACTGAACAGCCCTACGTCACTCGCTAACGCATTGACCCAGATCGCCCCAGGCAAGACCATCTATCTGCGCGGCGGCAACTACAGCTTTTCTCAGACTATTACCATTGAGCGTGGCAATAGCGGTACATCCGGACAACGTAAAAACCTGGTGGCGTATGGATCGGAAAAACCGGTATTTGATTTCTCAGCCCAAACCTTCGCTTCCACCAATCGTGGACTGCAAATGTTCGGAGACTACTGGTTCGTCAAAGGGCTTGAGGTGAAGGGTGCAGGCGATAACGGCATCTTCATCGGAGGCAGTTACAACCGTCTGGAGCAGATCGAAGCTCATCACAATCGGGATACGGGTATTCAAATGGGACGTTATGCTTCCACAGCCGCCAAGAGTGAATGGCCTGCATATAATGAAGTGATTCGTTCCTACTCCCACAACAACTATGACCCGGATGACGGCGAGGATGCAGACGGTTTTGCAGCCAAATTGACCGTTGGCCCGGGCAATGTCTTCGACGGTTGTATTGCGGCCTATAACGTGGATGATGGCTGGGATCTGTATAGCAAAACGGACACAGGCGCCATTGGCGCAGTCACGATCCGTAACAGCATCGCCTACGCCAATGGCGCAACCGCAGACGGCACTTCTACCTCCAACAGTGACGGTAACGGCTTCAAGCTGGGCGGAGAGAAGATTGCAGTGAATCATATCGTCGAGAACAGCATTGCGTTTAATAACAAAAAGCATGGCTTCACCTACAACAGCAATCCCGGTTCGATCCAGATGAAAAACAACACCTCCTGGAACAATGGGCAAAGCAACTTTGCCTTTGATGTTGGCACCCACATCTTCACCAACAACCTGTCCTTCCAAGGCGGCGCCAGTGACAAAACAAGCGGAACCGACGTCAGCAGCACTAACGTCTGGTGGAAGAATAAAAAAAGCGAGAACGCCAAAGGCCTGCTCGCCAGCGCAGCCGACTTTGTCTCCCTCGTGCCTTCGGTAACACGTAGCGCGGACGGAACACCTGTCTTGGGCAATTTCCTGAAGCTTGCGGGCGGCAGTGATCTGATCGGCTCGGGTACGCCAGTGGGTACGAATATTGGTGCACGGTAAGTGGTAGTTAGTAAAATAATAGAGTAATTAAATGCAAAATCCCCTTCCCCATTCCGCCTAAGCGGTGGTAACGGAGGAGGGGATTTTTGAATTGCTGTGTATTGTCTGCCGCTGGCTTATGAAGTAGGTAAATACTCACGGTTTAGCTAAAACTTCAATCATCAGTCTGCCGCCTGTGCGAAAACCTTGCTCAAACGCTGCTTCCACATACATGGACGTGGATTGTCCGATCAGGTCTACCAGTTGTTCCAAAGCATCATATTCGTTCTCGGTAAGCTGTGTTTTGTAATCCTGCATCAGGTCCGATATCTGGCGATTGATCTCTTGATACTCAGTGTGCTCAGGGTGAATCGATTCGTCCAACCGCAAGTTCCCGTGAAACAAATCCTCGATCAGGTTTGACATGTTATCCTTCATGGTATGGTCACCTCAAACAGATTGTATATCAAGGTATGAGGTGAGATGTGAATTTAGCGGGAAATGCGCTAGTATTTTATTGAGTCAAAATTAAAGTTAAACCATGCCTCAAACACCAAATGAAGCTTATCTTGCTATAGTCGCATATATAGCAACTATGAATGAGGCGAGTGGGACATTTCAACGGCTATAGTGATTAAGTTGGCTGACTATCATCAGACCAGTACAGATTATCTTTTGAATCGGACGGATGTAATAATGCCTTAACCATCAAAGTGGTTCGGCTCGAGTTTTACATACCCGAGGCCATGTCCTTTCATACTGGAAGAAAATCCAAAAATAGTACCATATTAATGAATGCATCTTTCAAATTTTTTATAGGTGTTCGTCCGTAAGGATCATTAGCTATAAGATCGAACTTTTATAAATGATTGTCGGCGTATCGATCCTCTTATACTAGCCAAACTATTTTTCGCCAACACTAGAATGTGGATTCTTAATGTATTGCCAAGGGACAAGCCGATTTGTTCCCTCTTCTCTCCTGAACCAAATCGTCGCAGGGTCAACAGGTATGATATCAATCACATCATTACAGCGCTCGTTTAGAACTACTTCACCAGCACAAGCCCCACGTACCATGATCATCATCCGCTGAATTGTATCAAGCTTATCTAGCGACCTTCCATGCTGATAACCAGGTGAATGAAGTGGAGAATCCAGTAAGTTCTTGATTTCATCTAACGATCTCTGCCCATTTTTATCGTCACTACCACTCTGCTTCTTTGCTGTAAATGTAAGTGGAGTGTCACCCATACGCAAAAAATTGTAGAGCGCATGCGAAATATCGGGATGAACAGACACAAGAATCTCAAGTAGTTCCTCTGCTGTGTGATTCTGTAGTTTGGTCAGATCAATATTATGAGCACTCTGGTACTTTTTCGGGAGCCAATTGAATATATCCCATCCGTTTGACGATCTTGGTGAGGTCATCCTGCCAATACCCATCATCTGACGCTTTACTGTAGCTGGAAGAACCGAATTCGCAAATGAAAACATGGCTTTATGATACCATTTCAATGTTTCACCTCCAGACATAAAAATAGAAGGCAGGAAAAGTTTCCTGACCTCCTAAAGTTCTTCATACTTCTATGGATAAATAATATCATTCGTTTTGTACGAGGTTACTACGGATTTAATCTTCCTCCTCATGACTATGAAGCTGAGTCAGAGTTATAGACTGTGCATTTATCTGATCGATCGCAACGATTCTGATGTTCACGTCCTTTACCTCCTCTATAAATCAGTAAAAGCTACCATCTCATAGGAAGCTAAATCAGTTTATTCTCTATTCAATTTATCGCGATCAAATCCACTCACCTTAAGCAACTTTAATTTATCTTCGTCTGATGCTGCCTCGATATAAAAAATTTCAACCTCATCATCAGTCGTCTCCACAATTAACAAATCTCTAAGTATTTTCTTTTGTTTGTCCTCAAGATCATAATCTTCTATAAATTTTAGGATGAAATAAAATAGTTCGAGATATAATTTCACAGCTCTCCTGTCTTTCCAAAAATGAAGATTAACTTTTGTCATGTAATGAATTGCATCAGCCCCTTTTTGCGAATCATAGGATATATCCCGTTTCCTAATATTCTTCGTTTTAATCAACTCATTTACTACACTCATAGCCATCTGAAGATTCAACAAGTTTTTTTGTCCCTCAAGTTGATTAGCAGAGCGAGCTGCTTCTTCTCTCTGCATCCTGATCTCTTCTGTTTGCATTTGAACAGCTGCTCTTTGAAGCGAGAGTTCCTCGGTCTGCATTTTAATAGCTGATACTTGTATTTTCATTTCATCTGTTTGCATATCTATTGACTTACTTTGTGCCTGCAGTTCTTGTCTTTGTACTGCAATTGTGTAAATCAGTCCAGCAAAGGCAAGCCCTGAGAATAATGAATTGACAGCTCCAAACATATCGCCAAATGTCCCGCGGTAACTTGGGTTAATCCAAGTGTTTATACCCCACCCAAAACCAGCCCATATAATAATAATTCCTGTAGCAATCAATATAATAGACTTCTTATTCATCTGAACACCCCTAACTATTTCTGAAACACTGTCTTACAAAATCAGGCAGTTGGTAAGGAGGGACAAGCATAACGACTCGTCCCTGTAACCTCTATGTTTACTGACTTTGCAACGCATCTTCCAAGATCCTGAATAGTTTACCATGAAGTTCTTTAATCTCATCATTGGTTTTGAGATGTTTAATCGTCTTCACATTGATACCCGTTAATGCTAGACTTCTTGAATTCAACGCATACAAATAATCTGTTCCAGGGTTCTGTGCTTTAATTCTTTCAATTTCTCCAAAGTCTCCATGATCCAAATGAAGAGTGTCGCCGATCGCTTCCATTTTATCCCTCCCCTCAAAAACATTTTACTTAATTTTTAGTGTGCAAACAAAGAATATTTGTGTTGAGTTGTTTTCAACGTTGGGCTGACTTTCATATGTATGTGTTTGCTCAATCAGACGCTGTTATCCGCTCTTCAACGAACCGATTATGCCAAACGTATGTTCCTATTTCAAGAAGCTTAAACCGGCTTATATTCTGTCATATGAAACCAAAAGAAAAAGCACCACGATGGGTGCCAATGATTAATCTAAGTATTGCCACATTGCAGTTTTGAATATTTCTTCCACTTCATCACGCCCGAAAAGTTTGTCTCTAACAGGCTTGTTATACACCCAAGTAGGGTTATCAGGCCCTTTCAATGATAGTTCAGTAACGGGTAATTCTTTGGAGGAGGTTGCGCTTTTAGAAGAGTATGTGAGTTGAGCATCTCCATAATATCCACCGAAGTATTCTCCATACTTAGCGATACCATTTATTTCAACGTCACCTATGGTAATTCTCAATTGGTTACCATTAGCATGAATTTTAGCATTATCACCAAATTCAGCTTTAATTTCTTTGAACACTTCATCAAACTTCAACCAAAGTTGCATTGAATAATCAGTGAAGTTACTCTCAATTAATTTAACTTTTTTGAACAAAGCGTCATTTACTTCAGCTTGGTCTTTTGCTTTTCCCGCCGCTTGCTTGATCCAGTCACTCATACGATAACGCCCCTTATCCGCTAGATTTATAGACACAACTAAGTTCACTATGCTATACGTCTTTGGGACATTTTGGTAGCAAACATTTTTAGAGTTTCACCTTATTTTATAAAAGCAAAAGAAAAGGCCGCACAATGGCGAATTTCTTACTGTTAATCCCTCATTATTATAGTTACCACCCGTTCACCACTACAATCTCGACATTCCAAGGTTACTTCCGCCTTTGTAGAACTGATGAATTTTCTTGTTTTCGGCTCATTGTTATAACCCATACAGCCCAAACATGGGAACTCCTTAGCTCGCTTTCTAACGAATGAGTAAAACCCATCAACAAAACTATGTTCCATGTCACTCCCCCTTTCTTACGTCCACTTTCGACGTTTAGGAAGGTTTTCCCTTTCTCACACAACAATCAGGTAGTTTAAGACAAAACTGCTTCACTCCATCCCATCTGCCCCATACACAACCATTGCATTTCTCCGGCTGCTTGTTAGGGCGAATGCGTAACTTCTTCCGTCTTCTGCTGATCGCTTCAATTCCTCCAATAAAAAAAGCCGATCCAGTGAAGGAACGACTTTGGCTGTTATATGTACGATTTTGGCGATTCATATGATGCTTTTAAAGAATTGGCGTCCGTACCGTCCGCAGCAAAAAAACTGCGCTCTTTGCTTTAAATTCATACGTACTTTGTAACAATAGAGGAAGAATGAGACCATTATACAGAGCCTATACTTTACAAGTCAAACAGCGAACCGCATATTTTTTGCAGTTAATCTGTGCTTTTCTCCTTATTCCTGACACTATCAAATGAAATCTCGTTACTTTCTTTTGTTAGTGATAGTGCCAATTTAGCCCATGCTTCATTTCTTAAGGGATCGTCAAAAATTTTGGAGATAAGAAAATTACTAAAGTGAAGGTGGTGCGTAGTTACTAATCTCTCGTGAAAAGTACTAAGTGACTTAACAGTTTCAGAATACATTTTCAAGAAGATAACACCTATAAAATTTGTAAGCATGCCAGCTACTCCACCAGTAACTGAGATTATTAGTTCATTGTTATTACCCTCAAAGAGAAACAATAATGTGACAGTAATTATAGCTACACCAGCAAGTAGACATATTAACCCTACCCAAAATATCCATCTACTCTGGTTAAGTGATAAATCATAGTACCTTTTTAGTTCAGTTTGATGAATCCTAAACTGTTTCTCAGCCCTTTTTTCTAACGACTCAACCCCAATATTTCGAAGATCCATTTCATTTTCAATTCCCATTATTTGGTCTTCTATTTTATTTTTATTGATTAAAAATGGTTGAATTATTAATGCTATTAAACTTACGACCACTATCATAGATAAAGGTATGATATCCTTGAGTGGTTTTTCCATTAAATAAACACTGAATACAATTGAAAATATTGACAAAAAAGCCATAAGAATAAATGACATTCTAGCAAGAATAGAGACAAATTCAATTCTATCTCTACTTTTTACTAAATCTTTCATTTTTTTCAATATAGCTTCTTCTGGTTTGATATCTGAATCATTCTCACTCATTTTATCACTCCTCTTCTAATTATTTATCGGTTTATCTTTTCATAATATTAGAAAAAGCGAGAAGAGGAACGCCTTAGTCATATGCAGCATGTGCAGCTGTGCGTTTCATTCGCGCCTTTTTCTATGCTCCTAATGTATCACGGAAAAATAGTCATGTGGGGTTCAACATGGTCTCAAGATGAGGTCATGCTCGGTTCACATTCGAGTCAATAATCCCCTCTCTTAATTACATGCTAAGATAGACTATAATGGTATTGTTATATTTAATAGAAAAAAGAATAGAGGTATACATAATGAAAATACTTAGTGTACGTATTAAAAATTACAAAAGTATCAAAGACTCAGACAACATTGATTTGAACTATACTCTTAATGCTTTCGCAGGTAAAAATAACACAGGAAAATCTGCTTTCATTGAAGCAATATATAAAGTTACTCATGGTGAATTGGTAGATAATCTAAATAGTGAATTTGATACAGTAAACTTAGTGATGGACATCAATTTATCGAATGAAGAAAAATCGTTATTGAATAATGATGTATTTGAAGAACATATACTATTAAATTTAAATCATTTAAGATTGAGTTATCAATTCGATATTAAATCCAATCAATCATTTATAGAAAAAGTTGAAAGAATTGTTGATGACGCAATCATACCATTTTATTACTCTTCTACAAGTGATCAAGATCTTAGATATAAAGTCTTCAACAAAAATCAAAAATATGACCTAGCTGGAATTCCTACTTTTCTTAAAAATATTCACAAATTGTTGAAAGACAAGGTTATATATATAAATGGATCAAGATATGTGCAGCAAACGGAGAGAATTAATTTACAAAACTCTTTACATATCGAAGGAACAAATCTTAATGCTTTACTTTATACGTTAAATAATAATGCTCCCAGAATTTTCACTAAAATAAACGAAACTTTCATACAAATATTTAATGACGCTTCTTACATTAGCACTCCAGTGAATGAAAACGATCAAACTCATATAAGTATTTTTTTTGAAGGTATGCAAGCACCAATTCCCTTATCACAATGTGGTAGTGGTTATACCCATGTTCTATTATTGTTATGTGTTCTGTTTACAAAAAATAATAGTATAGTTCTATTTGATGAGCCACAAGTATTCCTACACCCTTCTGCTGAGAAAGCAATTTATGATTTAGTATGTGATAACAGTGAGCACCAATACATATTCACTACTCATTCTCCTATTTTGATAAATTACCCGGTTGAAAAACGTTTAGTCCATGTTAGCAAATTAAATGGAGAAAGTGTCTTCACACAACTAGGCCATATCCAAGAAGTATTATCCGACATTGGTGTCAACAATAGCGACTATGCTTTGTCTGATAAAGTAATATTTGTAGAAGGACAAACTGAAGAACTTGTAATTCCGATGATCCTCTCTCATTTCGGCTTAAAACAGATCGGTTATAATTACAGAGTATTAAATATGAAGGGAACTGGTAATTATTTCACTAAGAATTCTTCTATGCGAGAGTATAAAGGTAAACTTGACTTAATTCTAAGTGGCATATCAGAGAGTCCAATACCTTATAAAATAATTATTGATGCAGATAACAAAACCGACGAAAAACTTCTCACATTAAGAGAAAGCTATGGAGATAGTATAATTATCTTGGGACGACGAGAGTACGAGAACTACTTTTTAGACTGTTATCATGAGCTTTCTGAAATCATTAATCGAAATTCGTCAATAGCTACTGCAGATCCAGATCTAATAAAGAGCAAAATCGACCATTTATTATTATCAATCGATGACAATAAATTATTCCCTAAAAAAGGTTCTACAAATGTATTAAAAGATGTCGTTGGAAGTGAAGTGTTAGAACGCTTATTTGAAAGCTACTCTTTACACTACAATAAAATAGTTCATGGAATGGAACTGACTGAATTAGTGTTAAACAACACTCCAGGAAAATTGGAATTCTTTAAGAGCGAACTGCAAGATTTCATTAAAGGATAACAGTGCAAAAAAGAGAAGCTGACGATTAATCGTCAGCTTCTCTTTTAGTATTCTGCATCATCTTGCTCAAAAAAGCCGATTAGCTTCAAGGTATTTGAGACACTCTCCAGCCCCTCATCGATCTTGCGCTTGATTGTACTATCACTGAGAGCGCGCCGGAAGAAGAGTATCGTTTCTTTGTGTGAATAACCTTGAATGTATCTGTAATCAACGGCTTTACAGGCTTCTTCGTCTTTGATTAGCCGCTGCGCCCTTTCCAACTGTTGTGTATAGAAGTCATATCTTTTGTACACCCAGCGTTGTTTCTCTATAAGAATCGTAGCGTTTGCCGTCTTGCCCGCAGCAGATCAGTTTTATTGAAGATTCAAGTTACTTTATAATCACCCTCCCTCTTAATATGATTTCAAAGTTTCTTGTTATCTTTTTATTGATACACCTCCTATTGTTGGAAGCCTAATAGACTGAGGGGTTCCCATCAAATATTCACCGAAGGTCAGAACATATGCGTCAGCTCTATCCGGTGACTTGAGACCACGTTTTTTCATTTCCTTCTTGCTTTCAAGTAGTATTTTCCCTTTACTGGTCATTGACCATTTTCTTGTAGTCAATTCATAAATCAGTACATCATCATCGGGTAATTGTAAAACTGCGGACTCGTTTTTCAAATAATTGCTCATGTTTTGTTCCAGAAGCCCCTTGATATAATCCCACATTTCAGCGCCCAAGTTTCCATAATGTTCATCCTAAGAAGATGATCCATTGATGATTGAAATAACCTCATAAGGAAGTCCTTATTCTGATATGACTTTATTCAACCTATTCGTCATACCCCCAACTTACCGGTATCATGTATCCTTATTCCGTATAAACGACTTTCGGATACTGCGGAAGTAATACTTTTATCAGAATAAACACCCAGAGAGAAACATTTGTTAAATATGTTACATATTCACATGTAAATATATTATATAATTGTAATGAAATCCAAAATAAATGAGGAGATGAAAAAAATGAAGAAAAAGATCTTATTAGCCGCTATTGCCGCATTCTGCACTTTACCCTTGTCGGCCTTTGCTTTAGAGACTGGAAACTCAGTGTCAACTAATTCTCTGCATCCTAAAATCGAGATCCAAGGATTACTCCAAAGAGAAGTGGAAGTTTTTCTCAAATTCCCAACTTCTAGTTATACAAAAGATATGGTTCCACTTAGAGCTACTTATTATGAAGGCGATTATGGTGGTGTTCTTACTAGATCTAGTACTGTTATAAAAGTAAATTATCCCGATGGATCATACTGGGAGGCACAGTACAAAGGAACAATTTATAAGGAAATGTAAATTTAACAATATCAGCAAGGGCGAGGATGTGAAAAATCCCCGCCCTCTCTTTAGGTTAGTAAGAAGACAGCTTTTCTACCAATCTCTGTTCTATAGTTATAGCACCCTACTCAAGGATCCAAAGAACTTTATCTTTTTAATGACAATCCAGCTATGGTCGGAAGCATTATAGACACTGAGGGCTTCTGTTAAATATTCGCTAAAAGTCAGAACATATGCGTCAGCTCTATCTGGTGACTTGACCGCGTTTTTTCTGGTCATTGACCATTTCCTTGTAGTCAATTGGGAAGTCAGTACATCATCATCGGGTAATTGTAAAACCGCAGATTCGTCGTTCATATAATTGCTCATGTTTTGTTCCAGAAGCCCCTTAATATAAGCCCACATTTCAGCGCCCAAGTTTCCATAATATTGATCCCAATATTACTCAAATTTACTAGGGATTTAAATATCCATTAATCGCCCATAATGTTGAATAACAAAATAGGATGTTACACTTGCTATACAAAAAAAAGTTGAAATAAATTCCATATTAATTAAAATAACCAAAATACAGAACTAGAACAAACTATCGTAGTACAAATTATAGTTTACATAAGCAGATTCGTAGTATTTAGCATTCAAGTTGATTGGAGGAAAGGGTTCATGAATATAATAATTGAGAAGTTAAAAGATACAGATATTGAAGACTTGTATGAATTCGAAATTGAAAACAGAATTTTTTTCGAGGAAATGGTACCGTCTCGAGGAGATGATTATTACATACCTGAGGTTTTTAAAGTAAGGAATGCATCTCTGCTTGATGAACAAGTCAAAGGACTCTCCTTTTTTTATTTAATAAAAAACGAAAATAACTCTATTCTTGGAAGAATAAATTTAGTTGATATTGATTCCGATAAAATAGGATTTCTCGGCTATAGAGTGGGACAAATCCACACTGGAAAAGGTGTTGCTAAAAAAGCATTAAAATTATTACTCAATACAATAGTTGATTTAGATATAAAAGAAGTTAAGGCAAAAACAACCACCAACAATATAGCATCTCAAAAAGTTTTAGAGCAAAACGGATTCGAGCATACAGAAACTAGCGATAAAGAATTTGAAATGAATGGGCAAATGTTAAAATTCATTACTTATACATGGATAAATAAATCATTATTTTAATCACCCATCGGACGCGACTGTTTAAGCTGAAGACCATAAGCCAAATTCCTCGTTCAAGATACTGAGGGGTTAGGCTTTTTTGTCTTTTAATATTCCTTATATTGTGAATTTCGCGTTCTTGATGTTATTCCATTGGGAAACTCATTGAGTATTGCAGATGAATTGGTTCTTACGCGCATTGAGTGAAACAAACTAGGTATATGTAATGGATCTATTAATTACTTACTTGATATAGTATTAACCGTTGACTCGCACACGTTTTTCCGAATTCGCTATACTGCAGTAACTTTTGAGCAATGAAAAGTTTCACTTTTCTCCGCAAAATATTACAGATCTATTGTTCATACCATTCATTCAATCAATTTCAAATTGTTGATACGCTCGATCTTTTGACCCAAAACTAAAACCTCAATATATTTTTCGTTTAACCACTCTAATGCTACTTGCCCTTCTTCTTTCAAGATAACGCCTCGCTGGCTTTTATACTGAAAGTTCTCTTTTGCCCATAACAATAGTATCTTTACATATTCTAACGTCTCAATTTCACATATACTGTCCTCTTCATCTTCTTCTGCAAAGATATCTTCAAAAGTTGTAAAAGACTGGTCAGATCTTATTAAGTTCACATTCCCTCCACCTTCGTATAACGTTATTTCCCCTTTCAGTAATTCGATTAAGTTTCCGATCTCTTCCTGGATCGTTGCGAAGTCTCCAAATATATCCGAGCCCAAAGAATTACTAATTAGATAACCATTCTTTAACGATGAATCGATGCCTAAGTCCAAGATAACTTCGTTGAAATCTTCTTTATATTCGATTGTATACCTATATTTAATCATGTTCGTATCTCCAATCTTTTTATTACAATGGACAGGCGGATGTAATCATATCAATATAGCCCACAATAATTTATTCAGCACCTTTATTTGCTGTCATGTCACCTTCTTTGGTTATTTTCTGCATACAAAAAAGCTCAATCCTCACAACGTTCAGGTGGGAAGAGCTTTCGAATTTTTATAACATCAATCGGGGTCATACGGTAACGTTTTTAGTGCTTGCATATCTTCCCAACTGTACAGCCAATATTTGGACTATGAATACTATGGACGTATAAGATAAACGAACTTTCGTTGTTCCTCGCAAATGATTTATGATTCACAATCAGTGAGTTAAGAATGTAAACCCAATCTTTTTTTAACCAGTTCTAATAATTTATAAATTTCCGGTTTAGCTTCTGGGTGCTCCTCCACGTACTTCTCACTGTAAATCATCAAATAGTTATAGAATTCATCATGCTCCATCACTGCCATTACATCTTCATCGTATGCTGGAGGCTCTCCAATAAAACACACTTTCTGATCACCAATATACTCTTCCTCCTCTGGCATATGATAGGATGAAAATTGTACCTCCAGTGGACCTGAACCATAACCATGTCTCTCATGATCTCCGAAGTATGTTAAAGCTCTTGGAAAATCAATAATCCAGAAATAAGATTCGACTAATCTATCTATTTCAGCTTTTGTTGTCAAAATTTTGTACATCATATCTCTCCTTCGATATTAATTAAAAAGCAGGATAAAAGTTCTTTATGTTCCCTTTTTCATCTACGAACCCCACAAATTTCAGCCCATTTAGTTCTCCTTTAACTATCCCGTTTTTCACGTTTCCAGCCTGTATCTGTGGCTCTAATGCTGCTTTTCCCCAATTATACATTTTTTCATTAGAAATTATATTAGGATCATATACTGTTTTGGGATCATTCACTCTCTTCCCAAGCACATTTCCATTTGGGTCCGTTATCGGTTCAAAAATACTTTTATCTGATTCACTTCGTTTCAAGGACGGAATTTGATACTCTACCTCGTAAATCCCCTCGACATTGTGCTTCTTGGGTTCACCTATAAAATAATCCTTTTTAACACTCAGTCCATACTTATTTGCGTCTTCTTGTAAGGCCCCATTAAATTTGTCCATATTATGACCGCCAGATACTCCAGGTCTGCTACCTCTCTTAAATCCATCAACGTTTACTAGGTGAGCATATGGCCTTTGCAATTTCTCCGCATCACTTACATGTTCACTTATTACTGTCTTAGTTGCTTGTCCCTTGCCCTCAGAACCCTTCTTCTGCTCATTCGCTTTCCTCGCTTCCAGATTCTTTTTAATCTTCGCCACAGCCGGATCAGAGGCAGGCAAGCGAAACGGCCCTTTGCCACCCGGCATACTCCCACGAACCATCTGAAATGCCATAAATAGCTGGCTGAACTTCAGAGAAGTCAACATCATCTGAGCATATTTATCGGATACAGGCTCGCCTGTGAAGGGATGAATTCCATTTTCAAAGGCTTTGATCTGCATCGCATAAATATCTTCTCCTGGCGCTTCAGCATCCGTAGCTTGCATCCGATTGATATCCAAATGCCCCTGATCCTTCTTATATGCCTGAAGGGCTGCCTGATCCGTAACACCATTCTCGTTCACAGGCATCCACATCAGCTTCCCATACACATTGACTTGCGCCATCCGGTAGCCTTTATCCTCCGTACTCGCATCATTACCCAAGGTCTTCATCATTACTCCCGCACCCACAGCGTCAACAGCACTTCCAAGACTCACCTTCTGAGCATCAGCATTCTCAAACCGCATGGCGATCTCCTTGAGTTCCTTGGAGATGCCCACCATACTCTCCAGTGCTTTATCCAATATGGGGCGCGACTGTTCAAACTCATAGTAGAATCGCTCCTGCGTCGCCCCCATCCACATCATCTGAACGAACATGATCTGTCTCGTCAGTTCACTGCGAATATGCTCCAACTGTTGTCTGGCCTGATCCACCTGATTGGATACATGATGTAGTTGCTCAGGAGTCACCTTAATTGTACTCATCCGTTTTCACCGCTCATCTAAGATATGATAGGACTATGTTAGCAGAATTTTAATGGCAATTACATCCGGCTAACCTCCTGATTTCACTGCATGAATCCACGCTCAGAATGATTTATATCCGTCCCTCAGCCCCATACGATCTCTATGTAGGTGTATACATGTTCCAGAGGGTTTTTCTTTTACGACTACAGGATACTGTGGCATTTTACTACGACAAGCCGAAAACTTTAACAAATCATAGTATTAATGAAGAAACTTGACTCGTGCGGATGATTAGGTGTACTATATGTTTGTATAAATGGAATATATTACAATTTAAATATTTATTTTGGAATCTTATATTAACAAGATGGGTATCAGAGCCTAACATAACTAAGATATCAATGCGTATAAATGAGTTTTACATTTTGTCTGCAACACATAATCATTGGCAGGCATTCATTTTACATATACATTCCTACTTCATAGAGTTTTCTAGCCTGTAGAGTTCTACCTCCTTAATTTCTTTTTAGTAAAGAAAAAAGGAGAAGAATCATCTTTAAAAGAGAGGAGGGCAAGAGGCTTTAAGCTGCAAGTAGGTCTATTTGTCGTAACCGCATGTTCTTGTAAAAGAATACCCATAACAAGAAAGGTGGAATTTATTGCTATGAGAAAATTGATTAGTTTAGCTCTTATTCTTGTTCTAATGCTTTCATTTAATGTAGCTGCCTATGCAGACGGTGATGTGACTCAAGCCAAACCTATGACAAAGGAAGAAATTATTAATTCCAAAGAATTCCGTGAAGCTGTGAAAGCGGCTAAGGCTGAATTTGAATCGCAGAAGGCTGATAATGTGGGTGGTCCAGTTCTGTTTGCGCCTGCTCCGAAAGTATCTCACATTAATGTATACGGTGTCGTATCTCCTAATGGCGGTCAAGAAATTTACGGCTTCAATAACAACCCACTGTCCACAACCAATGATCATGGTGGGGCTTGGATTCAGTGTATTACTTTCCAGATCGGTTATGACAGCAGTCACTACGGCACACTCGCCGGCAATACAATGACAAACAACTGGTCTGAAGCTATTGATCTGGACGGTGACCGTGTCGTAGATGCTTGGGCCTATTCTTGGGTTTATGAAGCGCCTACTACAGGGGGACAATTTGTAGGAACGGTCTATTCCATTAATATTCCAACACAGTGGACCGCTTGGATTAATGTTCGTTAACAGGAAGGATGTAATATGAATATTGGAGGAATTGGCTATCCTGGTTCTATCATGAGGAATACGGGAAATAAGCCCAAAAGCTCATCAGCTTTGGACATGGATTTGATTCTTGATCAGGCGCAGGGATATACATCCCCCTGCGTCTTTTCTCTTTGTGATATTAAAGGGCCGACTTTGTATAGGAACCCACCGTTGCATAGCAGGCTACTTGCCCTCTGCTTGTATGAATACATACGTACTCTCGTCGGATCGTTCTTCTGAAAAAGTGAAGTTCAACCGATCAAAGTTTCTTACGTCCTTCACCTCTGTAATCTTATGCTCTGCCATATAACGTACCATTTCACCTCTGGCCATCTTAGCCCAGGTTGCCTTTTCAACAAGCTTCCCATTGACCATTTGTCCGAATACACAAGTAATGAAACGGGTTTCCTCGCTCAGAAAAGGTAAAATATTTTTGCTATACTCTTTGGAAGCCAGATTTAGGATGTAGTTGCTTTCTGATTGAAGCTGATCTGCGAGTTTGCTACCCCAGAATTGATAGAGCGATTTGAAGCCTGGACCTTGCAACTTGCCCTGCATCTCCAACCGATAAGGGGTAACCCCATCCAAAGGCCGTAACATGCCATAAAAACCGGATAATATGCGTAAATGCTGCTGAAGATACGCCAGTTCCTCATTTTGAAAAACACCTGGAGCCATATACTGATACTGAATGCCCTCATAGGCATAGATTGCTGGTGTCAGATTTGCTTTTATATTCATATTCTGAATCCGCTCCACGTTCTGTTCGGCGATTGCATCGTTACACTTCCACATCGCTTTGAGTTCGTCATAGGATAACTTTTGAAGCAGACTCAATAGCTGTTCTGACTCGTTTATAAACTGCGGCATCTGTGCGATAGCCATAAGATCGGTATCAATCTTCATCTTTTTAGCTGGTGATATGATAATTCTCATCGTGCTGATCCATCCTTAATCTACCGTTGTTTTTGTCGTTATCCATTGTACAGGATTGGACAGGCGAATCCAATGCCAAGGCTTAACTAAATCCCTCATGGTACCTTTGAAAAGACTTAAAATGAACAAGTCAGCCCACGATTGGACTGGCTTGTTCATTAGAATTCAACACATTCAATTGGTGAGAAAGCAAGGGATGCATTTCAAACCGCTATTAGGGAGATACGCTCCCCCCGCCGCTATTTTGCTCAGTTTTTGTAGTCGGCAATTGAATCATTGGCGTATTTGACCCACTTACATATGGAAGGGCTCCATCCCATTTCTTAATGGTTTCATATTCAACGAGTTGACTCGATAATGATTGTTGAAGCTCTTTGTTTGCTTTAGCTTGACCTTCTGCTTCGATCAATAGTTTGTCTGCATTACCTTGCGCTTCCACGCGCTTGCGATCTGCTTCTTTCTTGGCGATCTCCAGTTCAGTCGTTTTACGTTCCAGTTCTTGAGAAGCTTCAACACGCTTATCGATTGCTTCCTGCGTCTTAGCATCAGGTTGAGGAACACCTACAGTAACGTTGGATACAATAAAGCCTAATTCTTTAACGTCATCAGAAAAACGTTGTTGCACGTCTACTCCTGCTTCGGATGACTTTTCACCATAAACATCAATGACTGTAAACTTGGAGATACCTTTACGAGCTGCGTCACGGAAACGTGTTTTGAGATATGTATCCTCAATTTCTTGAATGCTAATTGGCCCAAATGTATTAAAGATAGAAGATACTTTACTTGGTTCTACTTGGTAGTTGTAAGCAAAATCGATTGTGATGTTTTTCCCGTCAGAAGTAGCAATCTGAATATCTCTGTATTCCACCGTTTGAATTCGGATCGGATATTTCGTCACTTTATCAAACGCTCCAACGAGTTTCCACCCTTGACTCAGTGTGCTATCTTTTACGCCTCCATTTGGTGAATAAACGACCCCAACATATCCATTAGGAATTCGTGTTAAAAAGAAGGTCACCATTAGCACTCCCACAATAATAACTAATGCAACCGCAATTGCCCCTACCCTAAACGTCTTTGAATTTTTCATCACCATTCTCCTCTTGTTTGAATTTATTGTATTTCTTCAGAATTCTACTACCTATTTTATTGAATAGCGGGAACATTAATGACCATAGAATAAATGCTAGGATAAAAATTAAAATGATTCCCCCAATAAATGGCATATCTGTCCTCCCCTCTATGGATGTAACCGAGTACAAATTTATAAATGGTAACTAATTATATCCTTCTTTATATATACTTTGTAAATTCGTATTAGGTTTCAAGGATATTCATCGCTTGAAGTACTATTAGGTAAAGTAGAGAAGAGAAAGGTGGATGAATGGGCGTCCAGTAACCAGTTATTCCTATCAAGAAAGTGATCATCAATTCATCTGGGTATTATGGATCAGGAGTTGTATCCATTGCTCTTCTCTGTAGATGTACACATATTCTAAATAAACTGCCCTACTGTCACAAAAAAAGAGCCATCAAAATGTTTAATGGCATCTTCGAATGAGTAATGATACGAACCAAAATTAAAACTATAAATTTATATCACAGGTTACCATCTTATGAGCTAAAACTCACTTTTAGATGATTTAAACCTTTCTAAGTCATAGTATGGATTTGAAATATGATCTCCAACCTCCATAATCGTCTCTTTAATCTCGTTTAAAATTATCAAATCTATATTATCTTCTTTACTTATAGACTCTTTAATTTTAATAAAACAATTCTTCAAACCAAGGTTAACAACAATAGAGAGTATGATATCTACATCTTCGTAGGAATTAGTATTCCATAACTTCCTCATTAAGACATCTATCTCATTTCTAGTTTTATCCTCTAAAAGCTCATAAGTCATGATTTGTCGATCTGTTAATTCGGACAGGATTAACAAAAAAACTTTTTTATCAAGAATCTTATTTTCAAAATCTTTTAAAGCATTCCTGAACAAAGACAGTAAAACTTCTGTAGGTAACCTATCCGCTAATTTCTCAATATCTCCAATATTCATTTAATCATTTCCCTTTTGTCTATATATGAATATAATTGAAAGATTGATTTTTTTCCAAGTTCCATGCGATTATTTAAAAAAAGAACACCACTCTCAAGGTCAGATAATTGGGTACTTGTCCTCTGTATGTATTTTCAGAATGACTTGTTTCCATTGCTACAGAATATACAAATCAAAATCAAACTCTGCGTTCAAATCATAGGCTATACCAATTGCCTTTTTCTCAATAGTAATCGCAGGGGTCTCATTATGCATAATCCTAATCGAGAAGCTAAACCGAAAATTCAAATTATTCTTCATTCTCAAGGTTTTCAACTTTTCTATATGTGGCTCCAAAAGATTGAGTATGTGATTCAATTGCTGATTGATATCAAAAGATTCCTGATAGTCCGTCTCCAAAAACCAACAGGTTTCCTTTCGATACAAATCTCTATCATCAATCTTTTCTCCTTTTATATAGGTTCCAGATGGTTCAATTCCAATCTGTTCTGTGATTAACTTCGGTTCGAAATGATCTCCTGTAATGATAAATTCAGCCATAATATTCGTTTTGTCCATATATGATCCTCCTAACTTTATTCATATATCAAAAACCTGAACTGCAAGAGTACTACCTTCTTTATTGATCCATTTTATTATCATATTTGAACATCTTACTTATCTTTAAATTTAAATTAGCGAATTTTAAATGACCACATTTTGTCCCTCGACATATTCCCCCATGTAGTAAAAGCAACTGGTGAGTCTTCAGATATGTATTGGTTGAACAATAGACTTAAATTAAATGAATAGGAAGTCCCCAAATATCCAAGTAAAAAGTAATATCCGATTTAATGTTGACTGTTCTCCAGTCCGATTTATCTATTAAGAAGATTTCTTCCCCTACACCAGGTAATTCAACGGAGATATACATATTTCCACCCTCCTCAAACTTCTTAGTTATTGAGCCTGACAGAGGATCTCTTGTTAGTTCTTTATTAATTGAAACGATGTGTAGATACTTACCTTGATTTAGAGATTGGTAGCTTATTGCATCTCCTTCTTTTAAATTTGTGCATGACTGACTTTCGAACTGTTCTGTTTGAGTACTCTCTGTAGACTTTTGAGGGTTATTGACGGTAACTAAGCACACATTACCTTTTAGTTCAACAGATTTTACATGCCTGCTAGTTTCTACGGGAACCGGATCTTTCATCATAAAAAACACCAGAATGATTACTGTAATCAATAATAAACCTATAAATAATCCTTTTCTCAAATATGACCCTCCTTCTATTTAGCAACGTACCATTTACCCTCTTTCCATCTTGGCCCCGGATGCAGTTGCTTTCAGATTAAAGATGATCTGAGAGTTTGCTACCCCAAGATTGATAAAGCGAGCTGAAACCCGGACCTTGCAACTTATCCTTGCATATCCAACACATAAGGCCTAACCCATCCAAAGGACGTAATATTCCATAAAACCGGATAATATCGGACATACCATTGAAGAATTATGGATCAGGCCATAGTTGTACCCATTTCGTTTCTCTGTAGGTGTAGACATATTCCTGTGGGTTATCCTCCAATTTGACGACTACAGGATACTGTGGCATTTTACTTCGACGAGCGGTGATGCTAATAATCTCATGTTCATCCATACCCTTTTCAACGATTAAATACGTTCTTAAACCATCTTCAAGATCCTTCATATCATTCTTATAGGAGCCATACCATGTGACTGAAGCTACAACTATTAGTGCAATTACAATCAATACTCCCTTTAGAAATTTCATTTTATTCACCTCACTTTAGCCTGTAGTTTGTAATTCTATTAATATTTCCGCTTATTATCACCATCATTTGGTAACCACTATCTTTTCCGATTTTCCTTCCCAATCCATCTGAACTATAAATTCATCCTCATCCAAAAATGGGGACATCCCTTCAGCTTTTCCTCTGATTACAGTATTAAAAGGAACTTCCCCTGTAGAATGAATATTTTTGCTCATAAATTTGGTTTTAACTTTTTTAATTACTGAAGGATTATCTCCTAAGTACCTAATTTCATATTCATAACTTGCTACAGAGCTATTACTTTGAACGGTACATGAGACACTCCAATTCTCACTCTCTCCTGTATATGAAGTGACTTTGTTTGAACAAGCGGATGCTGTCAATAGAAGAAAAAAAAGCAAAAAAAAACGATACTCTCTTCATAATAAATCCTCCTTTATAGTCAAGATATAGCAAATACTAAATTAGCAAAATAAGAGATCATAATAAATTACATCTAGAGAAAATGAAGAATTATTTTGAATTTCAAGAAGATTATGGTCACCATTTTTGCAGTAGCTCTCATCTTTTCAAATATTAATCCTGTTATGGCAACACAGGACGAACCAGACTTTGACACAAGCAAATATACTATTGTAAAAAAGACTGTCGCATTTGTATGACAATCTGCCAAAGTGATCTATAACACTCCGTTCAAGCCACCGAATAACCGCCCTAGAACATCAAAATATATGATGATGAAAGACATTATTATAGATATTGGTAGTATAATCAAAAATTTAAGTCTTTTCGTAGGAACAATAAATAATAAAATAATGACCATGATTAGATATATTCCCATAAGTATTGGGATCAAGTAGTAATGAGTATGCTCGGGCAAGTAAGCATCGCGCAATTGATACCCTTCGGACAGTAGAGCTGTGATTGGAAGGGATAACACTAGACTAGATACAGTTCCATTGCCTCGGGCATACCACATCACATAAGCACACACCGGAGATACTACTGCACACATCCCCCAAAAAATAATTTCTTTCATTGGAACGAAATGTAGAAAAAACACGGTGTATAGATAATAAACAGTTAGTAGCGACACAAAAAAGAAGAATACCTTAACTGCTGCTAGTTTAGGAGAATAACTAATAACCGATATGAGTGTGGCAACAAAAATCCAAATACCTAGACGCCCACCAATATCGTCAAATATGGGGTTAATCCCCTGAGCATCCACAAGCTTTGCCGCTAAACCTAAAATCACTCCGATCGTTATCGCACTTACAATTGAAAGGACATTTTGTTTTGTAGTGGATTGGTTTTCAGCTCTAATTTGACTTAACTCTTTATGTATCCCCACTTCAACCCTCCAACTTCCATAATTCCTATATTCTAACACAACCGATCCAGCCTGTAGAATCTGTTCGATCTGTTCCTCCGATAAATTTCATTGTTATTCTTCTAAAATGGTTCTATGTATCCACTCATAACCGACCCTGGTCCTTACCGAACAGAAATCCCCACTTTGTCGCATGGGTCCTTATATCTAAATCACTATATCCACTCGTCAATCTTCTATTACCTGAAGTTAGGTCGTTATTCTCATTATCTCAATGCGCCATTTTGCTATGATTATTATTACTTTGACCGTAAATCTATTCCACCAATATCATATCAGGCCATATTATTTTCAGATAACAACTAGGTGGGTTGATGAACTTATTTAATTTTATTTTAGAGAGAAAGGGTGTCTCATCCTATGTTTATTGTTCAATTACTGCTCGCTATCGCACTTCTGGGTAGCTCAGGTAGCTCAAATCATGCCACTTCTACACAACTAGAAATCAATCAAATACAGCCTATGGATGCTTCTCCTGGACAAGTCATGGAAACCGGTTTAGAACCTTTCCGGTCCGAACGCAATTATAATGGATGGGAGCCAGAACTCGATCAATTCGAGCAGGCCGCCAGCAGTCTTCAGAACAGGCTATTTGAAAGTGTTGTGTCACCGATCCTATCCAAACCTGGCGATACAGGAATATTTGATTATGGCGGGAATCTGAAATTACTAAAGTCTGTGCCTCTGAATACACGTTTTGAACGTGGCCCACTAACCATTCATATTGTTCATGCCCAATTATTAGAGGCTAGTGACATTCCTGAGGATTCACAGAAAAACATTTCCATTCTAAATCGAGAAGATATCGGTTCCAAGATCACTTATATCAATATCCTCTACACTGTGGAAAATACAACCGATCAGAATATCGGTTTTTACGGCTTAAACTCCGTTCATCCAAACACGGGAAAGCCGATCTCCGCAGATCGCAATTTTATGAGAAAGTCATATGTCTATAATCAGTATGATGGCGTAGTTATTGATAATACGAATTACGGTTTGGTATATACCGATGATCCTGATAAGTTGGAATCCATTGAACTTGTGTTCAACAAAGTCTATGACTACGATACTGGAAAAACCATTGTAGAGCCCACTTTGTTGAAAATTCCTTTTGCTGTTCAAGAGTAGTGTAAACACAGCCCCATCGCACATTATGACAAAACTACTACTCTAAAAACCACCCTAATTCATTGAACTGCACCTCCAATTGGTAGTTGTGTCTAACAATTGGAGTGCAGTTCATTCATTTGGAGTGGTTTTTTGTTTATATATCCATGGTATCCAATCGCTTTTCGTATGCAATGCTGCTACGTCCAACCGATTTCTGGAGGCTCATTATTCATATGCCTGATCGAGGATCTAAATTATCTCAATTGAAGCTGACAAAAAATTACTTCAACATTATAATTGTTACATATTATCCAAAAGCAGTGATGACCAGGAGGACAAGATGCAATTTCAACCAGTGTATCATGATGGGGAACTATTTTTACCCAAAATCGAATTAAATATGGCATGTAACCAATCAATTGGCATTATAACAGACTTGAAGCGAAAACAGATTTTAATGAATCAACTACAGGATCGTTCCCAATATTACATACTTCGAGCTCAACAAAACGAGTATACACAATTAACGGTGGAAGAATTAATCACTTTTCTGATCAACGTAACAGAGCGGAATGATCGTGCCACTATGTTATTGGATTATTTCGCTTTGAAAGAAGAACGGAAGGTAAAAATCAAGAATCTAAGTCCATCAAAAAGGATGTATGTGACGTTGCTGCGCGTTTATTTTGCACATCAGCCTACACTCGTACTGGAGGAGCCCTATTTTTATTTGGAAGAACAAGACCGGCGCCAGTTTAAACGGATTTTAGATGATCTTTCGAAACAAATACAGATTTTAATTTTAACTTCTAATCTAGAGGATGCCATGATTTCCTGTGATTCAATTTATCGTCTGAATGAATCCGGATTTCATCTATTGGATATTCGTGATTCAGAAGAGGATAAACAAGCAGTGCAGGAACAAGATCGAGCCAATATAACCCTGCAGAAGATTTATACGAAAAAAAATGACAAAGTAATTTTATTTAACCCGCCTGAAATTGATTACATAGAAAGTATGGATGGTTCAGTTCTTGTCCATGTAGGTGGAGAAAGTTTTATCTGTGCGCTGACGCTGACCGAGCTCGAGCAGAAATTGTTTAACTTCGGATTTTTTAGATGTCATCGATCCTATATTGTTAATCTACAGAAGGTAAGAGAGATTATTACATGGACGAAAAATAGCTACAGCTTGCGATTAAATACAGGACAAGATGCGATTGTTCCGTTATCTCGTTCAAAATTACAAGAATTAAAAACACATCTTAACATTTGATTTCCAGGGAAATATCGATTCAATCCAGCAACTAATGGTACCGTTCAGCCGTTGACAGCTACATTTCGGCGGATTTCGATGGTTGGAGGCATGTAATCTTTATATGCTTAAGTCATCAACTCCAAGGAAGTGATATGCATGGATGTTATCCGAGTAGAACGTATTCGAAAAAGATTTAAAAATAAGAATGCATTATCAGAAGTATCTTTTTCAATTCCAAAAGGTGAAATTTTAGGTTTTCTAGGTCCAAGTGGTTCTGGAAAAACAACTTTAATTAAGATTTTAACTGCGCAATTAAATCCGACAAGTGGACAGGCAACTGTATTTAACCAGCCAGTGGAGATGATGCATCAGTCTGCACAGAAGATGCGCTTTGGTATTTTGTCAGATAACAGTGGTCTATATGAAAGATTATCGATAGATGAAAATCTAGAGTTGTATCGCCAATTATATGACCTTCCTAAAACTTCGATCGATACAGTATTGCAGTTTGTAAACTTAAGCGAAGAACGCAAAAAGAAAGTCATCCACTTATCGAAAGGGATGCGTCAGCGTGTTATGCTGGCATGCGCAATTATCCATGAGCCGGAATTATTATTTTTAGATGAACCTACTTCAGCTTTGGATCCGGTAAACTCCACACATATTTATAAAGGGCTACGCTACTTAAATGAGAAAGGGACAACAATTTTTCTAACGACACACGATATGTCAGAAGCAGAATTGTTATGTGACCGTGTAGCGATTTTGTATCAAGGTGAAATCCAAGCTATTGGCTCGCCTAAGGCGCTTAGAAAACAGCATCGGGAAAACGTCGTTTGTGTAGAATTGGTAAACGGGGAAACCTACGAGCTCCCGATGAATGAAGGAACGGCTGAGCAAATTGCCGATTGGATGAAGAGAGGCTTAATCGAGCGATTGGAATCGAAAGAGCCAAGTTTAGGCGATATCTTTATTAAAGTGACAGGAGGTGAACTGTTATGAGTATCTCGTTAAAACGTGCGCGAGCAATATTTGTAAAGGACTACAAAGAGTTTTCACGCAATTATGGCATTTCCATCATGTTGCTTGTTCCGATTCTATTCGCATTTCTTTTTCGCACTGCAGGCCCTTCTTTCCCTGGGGCAATAGGTTTTCTTCTAAATATTTCGTTTGTGCTCTTAACCTCTTTCGCACAAGCATGTTTGATCGCGGAAGAAAAGGAACGTAACACCTTACGATCATTAATGATGACTCCAGCCACAACGATGGATGTATTAGTTGGTAAAAGCACCTTAGTCTTTGTCATGTCTGCTATTGTTCTGGCTATTGCTACGTTTATATTAGGCTATGAGCCACCTAGTATATGGGCATTTGCAATTGCAATCATTCTTTCAATAATTCTATACACAGCAGTAGGAACGATATGTGGTTTATTCTCTAAAACGGTCCTTGAAGCTTCATTATCAATCATTCCTGCAGCAATGGTATTTTCTGCTCCTCCTGTTGCAACAATCTTGTTTGGAGATTTCCCGATTTTTAAAATGCTGGATTATATACCAAGCATTCAACTTGTGACTTTGCTAAATATACCCAACGCAGGCTTTACATTTGGAGACCTATTTAAACCCCTCCTCATTATTTTGATATGGACGGTTGTATTAACGATTGTGTCTGTTATTTTGTATCAATGGCGGTTAAAGGATGAGTAGCCACTCCTCGCCTACACAACCAAAATATAAAACAAACCCCGGTACACGTCTGCATTCAGCAGCGTACGGCCGAGGTTCACCATTATCATTTCAAATATTACACTACATATCTCTACTTAAACTCATCTTGTAAAATCATGCTGCCCAATGGTCAGCAGCGTCGGCCTGCTCTTACTCCACACCGAAGTGGCAATCTTCGGATTGTAATAATACAGCGCTCCGTTCGTCGGATCAGCGCCATTCAATGCCTTACGAGCAGCCCTGTAAGAGGTCTGGGTTGGCTTGGTATTAAACTGCCCATCATCTATAGCCGTGAATTGCCCTTTCTGGAAAATAACCTTCGAAATAGATGACGGGAATTCACTCGAATGTACCCGATTCAACACAACCGCTCCTACAGCGACTTGCCCTTCAAAAGATTCTCCGCGCGCTTCACCGTGGATCAGCTTCGCCAACTGGCGTAACGTCTCGCCTTCGGCTTTGGCCTTTTTATTCAGCCTGTTCAGTGTCGCCGGACCTGCAACTCCATCTGCACTCAGTCCCTGCGCCTGCTGGAACTTGCGGACAGCACCTTTGGTGATGGTACCATAATATCCAGTCATTCCGGCGTCAAAGTACCCCAGATCGCTTAATTGCTCCTGCAATTGCAGCACATGCTCGCTGCGAACGCCCTGTTCCAGCTTCTGTGCTCCCGCAGAAGGAGCTGCCACGGTCAAGCCCAGAGTCAATGCGCAGGCACCGAGAAGCATACTGACCCGCCCTGCTCTTTTGCCAGCCATGTTACCCTTCCCATGAGTGACTTTCCGACTGACAGTGATAGGTTCCATGTTGTCAGCAAACGTTAATGGATTCAGCCCCTCATTCGTGCTATCAACTGTAGTCCGTTCATTACTGTTCATATGGCTTCCCCCCTTCATCTCTGTCATCTCACTTACGCTATCTAATTCACTTATCATATTCTTTTCATTGATTTCATTCGCTTGATCCATTCCAATATTATTCTTCATCATTCCATTAACCTCCACTTTTCTGAATCCAGATCCCACATCTTTCTCCTGAATCCTCACGGTTGGACATCCCGAGTGTCATTATAGGATATAGAAAAAATGAAGTCTATCGGACCGATGACGCAGTGAAAAAACGACGCTGAACATAACAAAAAGAGGCATGAGCCCATGGTCACACCATGGTCATACCCCTTCTTCTATCAACCTTACAACGCTTGTCCAACCCGGCATTTTCGTAGGCTGGCAGACCCGTACAAAAGTTGCGTTGTATTTATTGACAATTACTCAGCAAGTTCCTGACCCTTCGTTTCCCGGCCCCAGAACAGTACAGCCGCTGCGCCAATGAGGATTGTCACGAAGAAAATCGTGAAAATCAGGCTGATTGCCACTTCGCGTTGAACCAGCATACCGACCATTAATGGAGCCAGTACGCCACCGATTCGGCCAACCGATGTGGCAAGGCCAACACCTGTCGAACGAACGGAAGTTGGATACAATTCCGGGCTGTAGGCGTACAGACCACCCCAAGCTCCCAGATTGAAGAAGGAAAGACAGATTCCTGCGGTCAGGATCGTAGCTTCCGTTGTAGCCAATCCAAACGCAATCGCACTGAATGCAGTCAAGGTAAGATACACAACCAGTACGAACTTGCGACCGTAACGTTCAATAAAGTACGCAGCGGTGAAGTAACCTGGCAACTGTGCAATCGTCATGATCAGCACGTATTGGAAACTTTTAACCAACGTGAATCCTTTTGCCATCACAACCGAAGGTAGCCACAGAAACATTCCATAATAAGAGAAAATGACGGTAAACCACAAAATCCAGAGCATCAACGTTGTACGGCGATGTGGTGCTGACCAGACGGTAGCCACTTTCTCGCGGAACGTGATTTTATGAAGCTTGGTATGATTCTTGTACCGCGGCGGGTCCTGAATAGCACGACGCAGATACAGTGCGTAGAACGCCGGAAGCGCACCAATGGCAAAAGCAATTCTCCATCCGTACTCCGGGATAACAAAGTTCGCAATGAGCGCGGATACAATCCAGCCCCCTGCCCAGAAACTTTCCAATAATACAACGGCACGTCCCCGTTCCGCTGTAGGCATCGACTCCGATACCAGTGTAGATGCCACTGGCAACTCTCCGCCAAGTCCGATACCCGCAACCAGACGCAGTGCACACAATACAGCAAATCCGGTCGCAAGTGCAGACAGACCGCTTGCAATCGTAAAGATTAACAAGGTCCACATCAGAATGGCCTTCCGTCCAAAACGGTCCGCAAGTGCACCTGCAAGCAAAGCTCCTAGCGCCATACCGATCGAGTTAATACTCGTAAGCACGCCGACTTGTCCGGGACTGAGACTCCATTCCTTGGCAAGTGCAGCCACGATAAAGGAGATCATACCAACTTCCATCGCATCAAACAGCCAGCTCATGCCGGCACTAAACAGCAGCTTGCGCTGCTTGGGATTCCGCAATACTTCCAGTTTGCTCATCACTTATAGCTCCCTTGATCTCTATGTAGTCATTCTGACACTAAATCATTATTATGCAGAATGCTCCAGAAATCAATGCAAAATAAGCTTTTCCTTCCGATTTCTGCGATACCTCACCCCTTGAGTGAACCCGCTGTCAGACCTGCTACAAAGTAACGCTGGAGCAGAAGGAACAGCACGATCATCGGAATGGCCGTTACCAGCACACCTGTAAGCATCATCGGGTAGTTCGTCACGTATTCCCCGCGGAACTGCATAAGTGCGAGCGGTAAAGTGAGCTTGGACTTACTGCTGAGCATCAGCATCGGAATAAGCAAATCATTCCAGACCATGACGAGCAGGAACGTAGCCGTTGCCGCCAGCGAAGGTGTAGCCAGTGGCAGTGCAATCCGGGTATAGAGTCTCCATTCACTTGCTCCATCCATACTGCCTGCTTCCAGAATCTCCGAATTGAGCATGCGCATGAAACCTGTCAGCATAAATACTGAGACAGGCATCAGCATTGCCGCGGATACGACAATCAATCCCGTGAGACTGTCCGACCACCCGAGTGTACGCGTGAGAGAATAGATCGGCAGCATACTCACTTGGGAAGGAACGATCAACCCTGCTACGAACAGAGCAAATACAATTTTGCCTACACTGCCGCCCCAGCGGACAATGGCGTAAGCAATCATGCTACTCAGCAATAACTCAATGGCAACCGTACCAAGCGTCACGACCAGACTGTTTCCGAAATATTGCCACATCGGCTGATTGCGGAACATGCCAGTGATGTTATCCCACGTAAACGGGTCCGGCCAGCTGAATGGACTGGTGAAGAAATTGCTGCTTGTTTTGAACGAGGATACAAACACAAAGTACAGCGGCACCAGAATCAGCAGCGCGTACACCAATAAGATCAGGCGATTGAACCATTTTAAAAACATGTGAACTCCCTTCTGCCTCGATTGCAGGATGAATGCTCCAACATCAACCTCAATAACTTACCCGGTCGGCACGTAGTGCCTTGAACTGCAACAGCGTCAAGAGCGCGAGCAACACCAGGAAGATCATGGAACCGGCAGAAGCCAGACCAAATGAATAGCTGCCAAAGGCGGTATGATAGATATATGTTGTCAAAATTTCAGTTGCGTAGTTCGGCCCTCCGTCCGTCATTGTGAAAATGAGGTCAAATGCCTTGAACGACTGAATCGTCGTATAGGCCACAACAATCGTTGCCGAAGGTGCCAGCAGTGGCCAGGTCACGGTACGGAATACCTGCCATTTGCTGCCGCCATCCATACGAGCCGCTTCATACAGTTCTGCCGGAATGCCTTGCAGACCCGCGATAAATACAATCATCATCTGGCCAGCGTGGGCCCAGACTTGCACCGCAGCGATGGAATAGATGGCGATCTTGGGATCACCAATCCAGTTGCGAGCGATGCTGCTCATACCCGCTTCATTCAGTCCATAGTTGATCAATCCAATGGATGGATCATACATAAATGCCCAGATCAGTCCAACCGATACGGAGGACAGAATCGCAGGCAGGAAATACAATGCCCGAAGCACAATGCGTGTCTTGGTATTGCGTACCAGGAGCAGCGCCAAGACAAGTGATATAAAGGTTTGTGCAATAACAACTGTTAACATGAACTCCACGTTGTTGCCAAAGGCTTTGCGGAATACGATGCTGCTGAGACTGTCCTTGTAATTATCCAGCCCTACAAATGCATACGACGGGGATACCCCATCCCAGTCCGTAAAGGAATAGAACAGCCCCGTCAATGTAGGAAATACGAACAATCCAACGTACAGCAACAACCCGGGGATCAGAAATAGGGATAGCTGAAGACGGTTTTTCATCGTTTATTTCCCGATATGCTGATCAATGATCGCTTGTGCCTGCTGTGCTGCTTCTTCCGGAGAAGTGCCGCTCAGTACAGCCTGGATGGAGTTGGTTACTGCTTTTTGATTGTCTCCGTTCAGGATGGTGAACCGTGGCTGGAACACGGTCTTTTTGCTCGCCCATTCTCCGGCTACCTGAAGCTCAGGCGTATCGTACTTCACATCATTCACCGTTACATTCTGTCCCGTCTGGTTGGCATAGTCACTCGCTACATCGGGATTGCTCAGGAATTCGAGGAACTTCTTCGCTTCTTCCGGATGTTTTGACTTGCTGTTCACCGCGAGCATGAACGTAGTGGTATGCACTCCTTCATACTTCGCTTGATCTGCACTTACCGTAATTGGTGCAAGCAGTTTTTGCTCCAGATTAGGATTCTGCTGCTTGTTCTGAGCCAACTGATATGATCCACTTGCCAGCATCGCTGCTTTCTCTTGAATAAACAGTGCGCCCGCCGCAGGGTCTTTGGTACCCAGTGCATCCTGTTGGAAGTAACCTTTATCGTTCAGTTCCTTGATTTGAGTCAATGTTTTCACCCAAAACTCATCCGTCAGTTTGGCTTCGCCCGCTTCTACTTTGGTAAAAATGTCGTCACTCGGTGCATTGTTCATCACCATCGTATTCATGAATTGCCCTGGGCCTATGTCAGCTCCGGCAAAAGCAATCGGAATGATACCATTGTCTTTCAGCTTCTGGCAAAGGGCCAGGAAGCCTTCCCAATCGGTTGGTGGCGTCAGGCCGTATTGTTCAAAAAGTTTTACATTATAGATTGGATCGTTGTATACGAGTTGGTACGGAATTGCATATTGCTTGCCATCGTGCTGTCCTGATTCAATCAGCTTCGAATTGTAGGCCGACAAGAACGAGGATCCAGTCAGATCCGTGAACAATCCGGCTTTGGTGAAGGCTTCGAACTGTGCACCCGGGAAGGAAGCAAATACATCTCCTACCGAACCGTCACTGATTTTGGATTGTACGGTGGACTGATATTGATCGGAGGGCAGTGTCTGCATCTCCACTTTAATGTTCGGGTTTTCTTTTTCAAATGCGTCAATAGTCTTGTTGAGTGCTTCGGAATCTTCTCCACGCCAGTGCATGAAGCTGATCGTAACTTTACCTGAACCCGAGGAGCCGTTCTCTCCAGATGACGCGTTATCCCCACCGCCGCAAGCTGACAGCAGGATGGACATCACCAGCATACTGACAAGCGGCAGGATCAATTTTTTATTTTTTTTCATGAAAGACGACCTCCTGAGGATGCTTGATATTTTACTAAAGAATGTTTATACTGACCACTCCGATGACAGAATAACCTTCCGATCGCTGTTATCCCCAGATTTATTTGATTCCTTTTTATAAAAGGAAAAATCCGGGGATAAAGGCGAGATGATGCTTACGAAGTAGCTTTCTTTCAGAAAGCTTTTAGCTTCGCTTCTTCAGATGGGTTCTGCCCTCTCCGTTAAAGTGTAAAAAAAGTTAACTTACTTAATTGGTAGTAACTGAGTGCTGCTTCTGTCTTGTTTTCCATTTCTCACGAATGATGGGCATCACAGTCCGGCCGAAAATTTCGGCCTCTTCCAGATGCGGGTAACCGGACAGAATGAAGGTTGTCACACCCAGATCTCCATATTCCATCAAACGCTCTGCGACCTGTTCGGCTGAACCTACAATGAGAATCGCACCGCCGGAACGCACAACGGACAAGCCTGTCCACAGGTTGGGTCCTACGACAAACTGCTGCTTCTCGGACAGTTCACGTAACTCGTTCTGTCTGCGTTGGTTGGTTGCATCCGTCTCGGCAAAAGCGGCTTTGGCTTTCTCAATCGCTTCTGGTGGTACTTTGCTAATAATCTCCCAAGCCGCTGCCCATGCTTCTTCTTCGGTATCCCGAATGAGTACCTGAGCACGCATGCCGTAACGGAGCTGACGATCTTGTCCCGTTTCCTCTTTCACCTGCTGACGAATGACCTCAATCTCTTCGATCTGCTCCTGAATCCAGTCATGGGGTTCACCCCACATGAGGAACGTATCCGCATGTTCAACAGCGACCTTTTTCGCAATCGGTGAACTTCCTCCTAGATAGAACGGTGGATGTGGATTTTGCACCGTCTCCGGCATGCCTACCGGTCCTTTGAAATTGTAATACTGGCCGTTGAATTCAGGATTGGGATCACTGGGTGCATCTGCGCCAGATTTTGAACCACTTCCGGCAAACTCCGTCAAATTCAGTCCCGTCGATTGGGTCCATGAACGCTTCATGACTTCCATATACTCGCTCGCCCGCACATACCGTTCATCATGCGCATGTGCCAGTGGATCGCCGAGTTCCTCCAGATCTCGAACAGAACTGCCTGTCACCACATTGATCATGGCGCGACCACCAGAGAGCTGATCCAGTGCCGCTCCCATTCGTGCAGCGAGTACGGGTGTAACCAAACCCGGGCGAATGGCCACAAGTGGACGCAATGTCTTCGTGTGACTCATCACAGCTGAGCCGACCACCCACGCGTCCAGACAGGCTCCCCCTGTAGGAATCAGTACAAATTCGAATCCTGCCTTCTCCGCCGTCTGTGCCACATCAACCAGATAATCCAGACTCGGTTCCCGCTCCGGAGCAACCCCTACATACTTACCATCCCCTGCTGTAGGCAAAAACCATCCAAACTTCATATCTTCCTGTTCGCTCACAAAAGTCAATCCCTTCTATGAATAAATAAAGTCTCATGTTAAAAATTAAGATCACTGTTCTGCCACTTGGCCGTTCCGGTTACGAATCGTTCTTCCGATCACTGTTATCTCCAGATTTTTTTGATTCCCTTTTCTAAGGGGAAATCCGGAGATAAAGGTGAACACTACGTTTCTTCAGAATCGATTTCGTCCCCTCCACTACGTTTGCACTCGTTTAAAACTTATTTTTAAAGTGTGCCTAATTTCTAACTCATTTTCAAAGTAGGTATCCAAATGCCGATTAATTAACTTGGTTTAATAGGTATGGACATCATAACAATTGATTTGTCTGTGAGCAATGTCATTTCGCGGCAATTTTATTTTGTCATTTTGTGGTCTTTTCTCAGATTTAGGTCTTCCTGATCTTGAATATATATAAAACCCACCTGTATAATTGGTTTAAATGCGTGTTCAAAAAGTCCGGTTTTCAGTACCGAGAAGATGGAATGAAGTTAGAAATGGAGTAGCAGAGCGTAGATAGAGCTACGTGAGCAACGGACATTTCGGCTGAATGCCATATTCGATGTTGATGATGCCACTAGGCATGATTCGTAATCAAAAGTGGACTTTTTGAACTACATCTGTAAGCGAAACTTTTGGAATGTACAAACGATACTTATACAATAAAGAGGTGTTCCTGATGACCGAGAGCATGAAGGAGGACCACCATGAGTTTTTGGATATTATTTTCTTCACTCCATCTGAATTCGAGAAAGCTGGTGGCGCCTGGCCGATCCGCATCGGCCGCAATATAGCCAAGACCAACTATCATATTGGCCCGCGCACTACACCTTATTATTATTTGCTGTTTGTGCTGGAGGGGGAAGGTACATTCATACAGAACGGACAGCGTCATGCCCTTCGAGCCAGGGATGCGTTCTGTCTGTTTCCACATGTTACCCATGAGTACTGGACGGACCCCGAGGATACGTTGCAGAAAATATTTATTGCCTTTGACGGCGCACATGCAGCCGAACTGCTTTCCCGAATTGGACTTACACCCGACTCACCATACCGTTCAGGTGTACTTACCCCGGAGACTGCAAGTGCCATGCGCTCATTCATGGAGGATGTTCGAAAACCGCAGGACGGAGCGAGTGATCTGGGACGACTCACCCGGTTTCTAAACCTTTTTGACCGGATAGCCCGCTCCCCCGCAACTAAAGGATTGCAACCGGGTTCAGCCACACCTTGGCTCCAGAAAGGCAAGGAATACATGGACATCCATTTTGCAGGTGGCATCTCCGTGGAAGGCGTGTCCGCTCATGCGGGTGTGGATCGAACCCATTTTGCCAAACAGTTCCGCAAAGCCTATGGCCTGTCCCCTGTGCAATATATCCAGCAATTGAAAATGAATCAGGCCAAACGTCTGCTCGTGCAGACGCCGCTAAGCTTAACTGAAGTGGCTCATTCCGTAGGTTACCCGGACTTGTTCTCCTTCTCCAAAGCGTTCAAAAAGCAAGTCGGTCTGCCGCCCAATCGCTATCGCACAGCGGAGAGCACGAAAGAATGAGGGAGCGACTTTCCCTCCTCAGCCTATACTCCATGCCTCATGCACCACGCCTTGTGTGCTGTGTGTAAGATGTTGCCTCTACCAAAGTACAACGGACTCCTGAGTTTCATATCCTGCACATCATAGTGCTGCCAAACCCATTACGAAATCCACCACCAAAAAGGCAAGCCCCATCTACCCGGGACTTGCCTTCTTTCTATACTATAGTCTTGACTACACGTACTACCTGAAACTAGAAACTTTTTTACGTTGACCTAACGCTATTCCTTCTTTTCATCCTTGCGCGCAAGCGGAATACCGTTCTCCTTGGCATACCATGCTTCATAATGATGCACAGCCACACCTGCAAAAGAAGAATGAGAGGTACCGAGATCAAACACCTTTGCCATCTCTTCATTCATATTGCTAACCGGTTTACGGAAAAAGGTCAGGTGATCACCCTCGTGTGTATCCGCGAGTTCCGCTCCAATCCAGACTTTCTTGCCGAGATCATCCGCTTCGTCCAGTTCTTCCTTGGACAGATCATACATCTGCTGCCCACTATCCCGGTAAGCCATAATGGCCACCGCATCAAAGTGGGAGATCACCCAGCGACTGAATGTACCTCCTTCAGCCGACTGACGGGCATCAAGCCAGAAAGGAATGGCAGCGCTCATGTACAGTCCGGCATCCTCGCCGGCTTTTGTCCAGGCCTTCATGTTGTTCTGCCACTCTGCAATGACGCTGCTCTCCTCGTTCTCCCAGCGCTTCAACTGATACGGCTCCACATCCAGTTGAATGCCTTCGAAGCGTTCATTCTTGGCCGAAGCTGCATTATATGCTCTTACTCGCTCGATAAAATCAAGTCCTTCATCCCGCTTCTCCTCATAGGCCCAGTCTGCATGACCGTTAAGTCCATGCACTTCAATCTCAGCCTGTCGGGCAGCCGCAATGAATTTGCGGTATGTTGCGTCAGGCAACTCATCCTGGATTTGCAGGAAGATGGTATCAACGCCCTGTTCTTTGGAGAAAGCAATAATCTCAGGTGTCTGCTCTGCAATAATGGACGCGTCCCACAGCCAGGTCGCTTTGTGTTCCTCTGCCGAGAACCATTTGAACATCCAGGACAGAAGCAGCAGGCACAACACCACAGCCAGAATAGCCCATTTCGCCATACCCACCAGCTTGCCCCGTTGCCTCATATATTTCCTCAGACGAGCAACGCTTCACTTGGTTCAAGCACAGGATGCTGTACCGAGTGACCAATTTTGTAGATATGCGGATGTGTGTACGAACGGAACGCATTACGTGTATCCAGAATCGGCACACCCATCTCGGCAATATCAAAGTAAGGCAAATCGCTGTGGTTGGTGATCAGCACGATGCAATCGTACTTCTTGAACTGCTCCAGATTGAACGCTTCACTGTGTACGGTCTCGCCATGTTTGTCCTGGAAGGAATCCGCATGTGGATCGTAGTAGCTAACGTTAGCTCCACTTTCCTTGAACAGTTCATATACTTCCAGTCCTGGTGATTCACGCAGGTCGGCAATATTCGGCTTGTACGACATGCCAAGGAGCAGAATATTGGATTTACGTACGGATTTAGCGTATTCGTTCAGAATTGTTGACGTTTTGTTCAATACATAATATGGCATGTTGTCATTGGTGGATTGCGCCAGCTCAATGAATTTGCTATAGAAACGGAAGCCTTTGGCCTTCCATGACAGGTACATCGGATCAAGCGGGATGCAGTGTCCACCGATGCCTGGGCCTGGATAGAATGGCATGAAACCAAATGGTTTCGTCGCCGCCGCGTCAATAACTTCCCAGATATCGATGCCCATACGGTCACACATCATCGCCATTTCATTTACAAAGGCAATGTTTACACTGCGGAATGTGTTCTCCAGCAGTTTGGACATCTCAGCCACTTTTGGTGAGGATACCGGTACTACGGTTTCTACATATTTTCCATATAGCGCTGTTCCGAGCTTCAAGCAAGCTTCAGTTGTGCCCCCGATTACTTTCGGCGTATTAAATGTTGTGAAACGTCCGTTCGACGGGTCCACACGCTCAGGCGAGAAGCAGAGGAAATAGTCTTTACCTGCTTCTTGTCCGATCTTGTCCAGCTGCTGCTGGATCAGTTCTTCGGTTGTACCTGGATAAGTGGTGCTCTCCAGCGTAATCAGCATGCCTGGTTTCATGTGCAGTTTGATCTGATCCACAACCGTCTCGATGTAAGACGTATCCGGGTCCTGATTCTCACTAAGAGGTGTCGGTACGCAGATACTGAGGGCGTCGATCACACGCAGCATGCTGTAATCTGTCGTTGGCTGGAAACGACCGCTTTGCATTACTTTTTTCAACTCATCAGACGAAATATCGTGAATATAGGAATCTCCTTGATAGATACTTTCTACTTTGGACGCATCCAGATCAATTCCGATTACCGTGAAACCTTGATTGACCATTTCCACGGCAAGTGGAAGTCCTACGTAACCGAGCCCGACGACGCCGAGTACAGCTTCTTTATTTTCAATCGCATTCAGTAATGTGTGGAATTGTTGATTCTCCATGATATTCCCTCCGGGCAGTGTATTTGGTGGTGCTTAAAATCCATATAAATAGATGAGTGTCTGTGCTCTAAATGTTGCTCTAATCTATCTGATTCATAGTGTAAAAAAGCTCTTACTTTGCACTTCACACAATCAGCTTATTCAAGCCGTCTTCTAATGCAGGCAGCGTCTGATTCGGGCATCCAGCTCTACAGGCGAGAACGGTTTAGTCATGTAATCATCGACTCCGCTGCGGAAACATTGACTAATCGTCTGCTCGACACGTTGCTCGGTCAACACGACAATTTTGGGTGGCTGCTCCATCTCCAGATTCTGAATATGATGGATGAACGGCAGACCATCGATGCCATACAGATTCAGTTCGGTGAGCACCAGATCTGGTGTGACTTTCTCGATCAACTCCAGTGCAGCCAGTCCATCAACGGCTTCATAGGTTTCGTATCCCTGCATCTTCAACCGCAATTGCAGGAATTCGCGTACCGTCGGATCGTTGTCCACAATCAAAATTCGTTCCGGCTCGTCCGCCGTATTGTCCAGCGTGTAGATATGAATCTCCGACGAATCTACGAGCTTCGAGGACTCAGCCATATGCTGAATAGTTGCCTTCGAAGGGCGCTCCCCTTCCGGGAAACTGGCCAGTGTAATCTGTGGATCGGCACCGGGTACAGTCTCTTGCAACTCATGTTTGATCCGAAGTCCTTCATAATGAACTTCATCCAGTGACAAACCTGGCAGCAGGACGGCAATCGCTTGGGTAGCCCCATCCTTCCACACCTGGAAGGCAGACTCACTCGTTTGTTCCAGATGTGTCCTGACCTGCTGCTCAGGTTGAGAGTTTCCTGCACAATGGATGAACATTAAGCCGCATGTTTCGGCACCCGTTTCCTTCAATCCCTGTTCTACACTTCGGTACACATTAACGGCAGCCTCACGCTGCAATGTCGCCGTATTTGGCATGTTCTTTTCCACCCTTCTCCTCGATTATCTATAAGTCCAAAAAATATTATTTACACTGACACTCCGATGACAGAACAGCCTTTCGATCACTGTTATCCCCAGATTTTTTGATTCCTTTATACAAGGGGAAATCCGGGAATAAGCGTATGCTTTCGATGCAGCTTTCTTTCGGAAAGCTTTTAGGCGCACGCTTCTCTTCTTCAGGCTTTTTCTGCCCTCTCCGTTATCGTGTAAATGTCTAGTTGGACATATAATTGCTTTGATTATTCTTTAATCAAGCGGCTTCGCTTGTTTTCTTCTCATCCTCGGACCAGCTTTGACGTGTCATGGTACCCCATGAGTTGTTGTTTTGCATGAACTGCACATGTCCCTGTAATCTCCACAGTACGCCGAGCTGGTGGTAACCCACGAATTTCAGCGCGGAGTAGACGAGCATTTTGACCAGATCGGAGAGTTTGTTGTAACGTTTGAAAGCAATCTCCTCCAGGACAAGTGCGCCTACACTCAGCAGATAACCACTCACAAAGTTCAGCAGTCCGAACAGAACCAGAATCGGCCATTGCGTCATATCCAGAAGCACATATCCAGCGAGAGCCAGAAGTCCGGTAATCCGGAAATACGGGTTGAGCGCTTCAAAAAGGACGTTATATGGCATGGTCACCATACCCATAACCTTATATTTTGGATTGAACAACATGCCACGATTCTCTATCATGTTCTTCAGATTCCCGCGGCCCCAGCGCTTGCGCTGACTGGACAAGATCCGGTAGGAATCCGGTGCCTGCGTCCAGCACACGGCCTCAGGGCAGAAGGCAATGCGATACTTCAATTTGTTTTCCAGCATGTAACGGTGAAGTTTGATGATGATGTTCATGTCTTCCCCAGGATAACCATCCCGGTATCCACCTACGGCGATAACAGCGTCCTTACGGAACATGCCGAAGGCACCGGAGACAATGATCAGACCGTTCATGTGACTCCAGCCAATCCGTCCGCCCAGGAAGGCTTTGAGATATTCGATCGACTGGAACATGGGCCAGATCTTGCGTGGCAGCGATACATCTTGCACTGCCCCGTTTTCAATTTTGCAGCCATTGGCGATCCTTACATCTCCACCGATGGCTACTGTCTCTTCCGGATTCTCCATATACATGCGTGCCATGCGAATGAGGGCATCCTTCTCCAGCAAAGAATCGGCATCGATGGAAGAGATCAACGGATAATGAGACAGGTTGATCCCGGCATTGAGGGAATCGGCCTTACCGCCGTTTTCCTTGTCAATGACATACAGATCCGGGAACTCCGGGTTATGGTAGATCCCACGAATTTTCTGACAGGCGATCTTGCCCCGAATCTTCGTATTGGGTACTGGCTTCAGACGATATTCTTTCAACAGGATATTCAGTGTCGCATCACTGGAGCCATCATTCACAACAATGACTTCATACGTTGGATAATTCAGCGTCATCAGGCAGTTCACATTTTCAATAATCGTCAGTTCCTCGTTGTATGCCGGTACCAGCAGAGAAACGGAAGGTACCAGTTCCGAGCCTGACAATGTATTGTATTTGGAATAATGCGACCGCCGGAAGATCGTCCAGATGTTACGGAACGATAAGGCCAGAATGGAAAAATAGAGCGTATTTACAAAAACAACATAGTAGATTGCGACCATGCCGTAGATTAATAGTAGATCCCTAAGCAGTGTAATCCCCTCCTACCGTAGCGACACCTGTACGTTTCTTGCTGGTTCTGTTCTCTCGTACAGGGCCAAAATAGCGATCGTACAGCAGTCTTTTTTTGTTATGTGCAATCATCTGCTCTACAGCTCTGTCATCGGTTCTCGTATGCTGCATGGTACTCTCAATCTGCTGCATCGCAATCTCGCGCTCAGCAACTGTACCTTGCACCGCAGCCTGACACAGCGCTTCGAATCCCGGTTCACCGAGCTTGCTCAGACTCTCCGCACTGTTATATCGAACTCTCCAGTCTTCATCCCGAAGCGCTTTGCGCAGCAATGGAATGCTGCCAGATGCATGCTTGTAACCAAGCGCTTGTACCACTTCGGCGCGAACTTCCGGATCGGGGTCCTGGATCAGCTTCAGGATTGTCTCATCCCGGAGTGCCGGACTTGCGCTAAGATACAGCTTCACCGCCTCGGCACGTACATCCTGATGTTCTGCGCCTACCAGTCTGTCGAGTGCAGGCATCACTTCAGGTACAGCCTGTCCCCACATGGCAACCAGTCCGACTTTGACAAAATCAGGATTCCGGTCTTCCAGCAATTCAATTAGAACTCTGCTCGTATCCAGACTCGTTTCGAGCAGAATATCTGCTGCCAGATGGTGAATGGACTTACCTTTGGTTAACAGCAAAGCGAGCATGTCTTTCAGTTCACCTTGCCGAGTCGTACATCTGGAGATGGATCGACCAATCATAATGGCCATCGGGCCTGGTTTCTCATCCTTCAGCAATTCCATCAAACCCGGAACGGCTTCGGGACAACGCATGCCACCCAAGCGATAAGCCGCATCAATCTGGCGACCATAACGCAGACGGCCCAGTTCCTTCAGATCATGCTCTACGAATCCTGCTTCACGGCACAGTGCGATTAATTTGTCGCGATACTCACCCTTGAACTGGTCGATCCATTCAATCAGTCTGTCCTGAATGACTCTGCGTTCCAGCGGAGCCAGTTTGCCTGGTGGCAATCTGAGCGGACTATTCTCGGTCAAGGCTGTTTGCAGATAGGTGAAATAGTCACGCTGCTTCAATTCATAAAACGCCGTCTTGCGTCGTTTGCCATTGTGGGACATTTTCATGGCAAACAATACGATGACGCCTACAACAACAAGTGCGATACAGATGTACAAAAACAGATAGGCCAAAGCCAAACTTGGAAACATGTGAAAAGGTCCTCCTTTATACTTATTTATTCGATCTGAAAACTAGGAATTTTTTCATAACTCTTCTTCATTTTTTCGTAGCTTAGCTTCAGGCGTTCACTATACTGCACCTGCTCCCAAGGCTGCCAGCTATATACCGGCAATGTCTTCAGATCCAGGGTCGTCTGTTCACCCCCAGGCCAAGATACTTTCTTCGTGGCGCGGTCCGTTAACCACGGAATGAGGGTAACGCCTTCCACAGCAACTGTGGAGAACTCACGTCCATTCTTGAGCGGTCCATAGTCGATCGCTTGCAGCGAACTCGGATCACCGAACCCAAGCAGCATCCAGGGAATTCGCATCTCCACCTGATTGCCGTTATACTGCCATGCCGTTAATGAATCCGTATCTGACTGACCGGGAGCTGTCGTTCCCCGTTTCAATGTTCCGACCTTTTCATTCATGAACGGTTGAGCAGATCGGGTATCCGGCGGTGTCATCCTCAGGCTGACTGCCAGATTCCATGGGTGGAACGGATCTGCGGAGTCTGACTGCTGATCTGGCAGCATGTCGTATCCATCCTTGCCGTACAGGCGCTGATTAAAGTCATAATCCTTGGCAATCCCCACCTGTGATTCTTCATCTTGCCCCAGTGTAATCACCGTCTCAAGACCATCACTGAGCGTCCGGCCCGGGAGTAACTTGTCAGGCTGACTGCCTCCAGCAAGTGTATCTGTGCCAATTCGCAGCACTGTCTTCTCCGGGTCAAACGGTTGATCCAAGGTCAGCCCAATATACAGATAGGCTTCATCATGAGTCATCTTCATTTCCTGAATGCCGTCCACTTGGCCCTGCCAGGTCGTGACCTCTTCGACCTTCAGATCATCCCAGTCATCCAGTGATCCGTCGATGGTCAACTGTTCCTGTTTACCCGGGTCCATGGCAAGCAGACCAAACATCTTCTCGTTTGTCAGTACGTTCAGCCAATATGCACGGCGATCAGCCGGGATTTCCAGTGGCATCGTGTTCCATGTTTTTTTGAACCATTCATCCTGCCACATGAACACAATCGCTCCCGAGTATCCTTCATCATAGATATCCTGCGTCAGTGACGCGTCAATATCTCCCTGCTCTACTTCGTTATGTCCACCCTGATTCCGTCCTCCCATACCCAGATGGGAAATACCAAGAGAAGAGGGTACGCCATACTCTGTAATCATTACAGGCATATCGGAAAACTCGGCTTTCAGCTTGCGCAGATAACTTTTGTACGTGTTGTACTCACCGTTCTCATCCTTGATGGTTTGGAGTGTTTTATCGATATGGAACAGATCCGGGTAATACGGGTACACATGGTAGGCTGCAAAATAACCTCCCTGCCACGCCTCCGGCTGAATATGTCGGGCATCCACACTGACGAGATCCTCTTCATACAGCGGCTCGCCGGGATGATCCAGCACATCGGTCGTTACCCAGTTGGTGAAAGTCATCGGATGCTCCCATCCATACTTCTTCTCCAGGACCGCTGTATGATCCAGCAGTTCTGCGAGCCAGTTCTCGAACGGTGACGCTTCTGGACTCGCCGAGAAATGAACTCCCTTGTACTGCGGCACGTCCGCATGTTTTGCGTTTGTGTTGTCTACCATCGCCGGGTCCCATTCCGTACCCACATGCCAGGCCATCAGATATTTTCCAGCATTCGTCTTGTATTTGCCGCTGGACTCTCCCTGCTTGGCAGGAATGTCCGCATCGCCATAGACAGCAGATACGGCCTTTTCAATCTCCTGCTTGAACGTCTGCTCAATATGCGCCGCATAGGCATCCTGCTTCTCAATTAACTCTTCTTCAGGCGACCATATGCCCTGTATAAAATATAACGGTTGCTCCCGGCCGCGGTTATATTCGACTAATGCGGAGTAGAAAATCGGTTCGTGAACCGTGTATACCCGGATTACATTGGCTCCCAGATCCTCGATCTGCTGGAACCACCGCAAGTAATCCTCTTTGGTCAGCGGGAATTCTCCCGGGTAATGCCCCGGTGAAGTTGCGCCCAGGTTGACACCTTTGACGAACATCTCCCTCCACGTTCCATCTGGCCCGTATTCCATGAACCGGTCTCCATCGGTCTTGAATTTCATCTCCGTGCCGTTCTCCGCTGTGTACGTAACGAGCTTGGGTTGCATATAGTGCCATCCAGCAAATATCCCGCCAGTCACCACCACTGCTCCCGTCAACACCGTTAATAACCAGCGTCTTCGTCTTTGTCTGCTCATGTCTTTAGATTGCTCACCTCTCTATTATGCATCCTGCTTCAACACCGAATGGTCCAACATGAAGCATAGGAATCATTCCGCTTCGGATGTCCGCTTGGTAGAGATGTCAGCGGTGTAGTTCTCACTATAGCGCTAAGACTCTGTATTTGTAACTAGGCTGATGGAAGCAAACATGAAATGGAACATTCTGCCCATGATTCGTAAAAAGGTCCATCAACTACCACTCGGAAGCCTCTGGGATACCTCTGATTCCCAAACACTAATAATTGCTCGAATTGCATGGATTAGATGCCTGCTGATCTTGCACTTCTGGAACCTTTATTGTTATGTGCAACGCGGGTACAGGCATCGTTTTACGTTTGAACACATACCCCATTAAACGCGAGTCATATGTTAAAGTTGCGGACCTTTTTACAGTATTAACCATAAAGATTACAAAATTGATACTATAGTCCGATAACGCATCAGCGATATTCCGCGTCACATCAAGGTTTTCTGAAAAATGCAGAAAATCAAAAAAGGACGTCAGTCCCCCTCTATAGGACTGTGCCCATTTATAACCCTTTTACAAAAACCCAAATGAACGCCCGGTCATCAACCGTAGGTCATGGATCTCTCACATTAAATGTAAAAAAGCACATCTTATTTCCTAATTTCTGCCTCTAATATGGCTAACCCATAATTGTGTCCAATTTGCAAAATAATTCCGGTTGCCGCATTTCGAATTGTCGGATATGCTTATAAAACAAGAACACTTGTTCCATACTGTAAATAAACTGTTAATTATCGATGTTCAAATGAAAATAATTGCTTCTTAACATAAGAGCTTAGCATCACGAATAAGGAGAGAAGTCTTATGCCCCGCCAAGACAGACGTGTCATCATGCTGGCAGACTGCCAGTCATTCTATGCCAGTGTGGAGAAGTCTGCACATCCCGAATACAAGGACCGCCCCCTCGTAGTCGCGGGAGATCCGGCGCGCCGTTCGGGTATTATTCTTGCGGCCTGTCCACTCGCCAAGTCCTATGGAATTACGACAGCAGAACGACTGGGCGAAGCGCTCGCCAAATGTCCAGATGTTGTTGTTGTTCGCCCCCGGATGGCCGAGTACATTCGGGTGTCCCTTCATATTACGCGTATCCTTCAGTCTTACACCGATCTGGTGGAACCCTATAGTATTGATGAACAGTTCCTCGATGTCACCGGAAGCCTGGATCTGTTCGGCAGCCCCGAGACGATTGCGCGCAGCATTCAATCGAGGGTGATGGATGAGACGGGTGTGTACATTCGAATCGGTATCAGTGATACCAAGGTCGTTAGTAAGATGGCCTGTGATCTATATGCCAAAAAAGTCCCTGGCGGAATCTGCACGTTGCCTCGCAAAGATCTGCCGTCCACCATCTGGCAGAAGCCTGTACGAGACATGTTCATGGTTGGTTCCCGCATGGCGCAGCATCTCTACAAGATGGGGGTTCACACCATCGGTGATCTGGCCCAGACCCCACTGTCCCGACTGAGAGAACGTTGGGGTGTGAATGGCGAGGTACTGTGGCGTATCGCCCGCGGTATTGACGATTCCCCGGTCAAACCCGGGACATATGCTCATCAGCAGCAGGGAATCGGACATCAGATGACGCTGCCCCGGGACTATGACTCCTGGGAAGATATCAAAGTGGTACTGCTTGAACTGGCGGAACTCGTCAGTCGACGTTCCCGGGACAAATCACTCATGGGCCATGTGGTCTCGGTTGGATGTCGCGGACAGGATTATGATCGACCAACCGGTTTCTCCCGCCAGATGAAGGTGAATGAACCCACCAACATTACGGATGAAGTATACGATGCGGCAGCAGCTCTGTTCCTGCGCCATTGGGACGGATTACCCATCCGCCGCATCAGCGTGTCATTGACCGGACTTGTACCCGATTCCGAAGTGCAACTGTCCTGGTTTGATGACCGCGAACGCAAAAGAGAATTGGAACGTGCCACGGATGATATCAAGCGCAGGTACGGAGATACCGCCATCATGCGGGCATCCTCCCTCTGCTCGTCCGCGCAAGCCCATGAACGTTCTCATAAAATTGGAGGTCATTATAAATGAGTAAAAAATTGCAGCAAAACGGTATCTTCGAGTCCTCACGCATGATGCTCCCCGAACACCGGGAAGCCTACATTCTTCATCAGGAACAACTAGCTCCTCGTACCCGCCCATCCCTGGATGCCCAGGCCGCGGAAGAAATGTCCCGTTTGCTCAGTAACTCGATGATGCTTGGAGATAGGGTCACCATTACCGTGTTTCACGAACATGACGATATCCGTTATACTGGTCAAGTACTTCGACTGGACCGTCCGGCTCGTACCCTCAGACTGCTGATGGAAGATGGGTCCCGGGATATTCAGATGAACCTCATTACAGATGTGGCCCTAGCCGATGACTGAAGGCGTATATACCCGCCCCCATGTTGCGGATAATCTATGATAGATGCAGCATAGTCGTTGCCATGCAGGACTGTCTTCCTACACTTCCAGGTGAATACCAAAAGCAGCCGACGAGACATACCCAGACCATTCACTTCGTTCTAAAGAAGCAAAATATCAGATACGTGATTCATCGGCTGCATATAAGGGTAAAGCTTTTTTTCTGAAAAACTTCTTAGAAAAAGCTCCAGTCGAATTCCTTGGACAGACGCTCGAGCAGATGCACACCGGCAATACTGTTGCCTTTGCGATTCAGAGCCGGGCCAACAAGACCTATGCCGAATTGTCCCGGTACAAGGGTCAGAATTCCACCGGATACTCCACTTTTGGCGGGCAAGCCGACCTCGATGGCAAATTCGCCTGATGCATTATACATACCACAGGTGGTCATGAAGGTTTTGGCAATCTGAACATAGCGACGAGGGATGAGTTCTTCTCCCGTAATTGGATCTGTTCCATTATAGGCCAGAACGAGTGACATTCGAGACAGATCTGCACACGTCACTTCAATGGAGCAATGACGGAAATACACGGCAAGCACGTCTTCAACGTCATCCTTAATGACCCCGTTGTGCTTCAAAAAGTAGCCAAGTGAACGATTCATATGACCACTCTCCGATTCGGACTGGAATACCTCTTCGTTATAGCCCAGCTGATCATTATTCGCCAGTTTGCGGAAAAACTCCAGAATGCGGCGTGATTTCTCTTCCTTACAGTCTCCTCCAACAAGCGAGGACACCGTAATCGCACCCGCATTAATCAGTGGATTAAATGGAATACCGGGTTCAACCAATTCAAGCTTGATCATCGAATCATAATCGTCGCCTGTGGGTTCTTTTCCTACATTAAAGAAGACTGCTTCTTCACCATGGTCCATTAAGGCCAGAATAAGGGTAAATACTTTGGAGATACTTTGCATTGTAAATGGGACACCGCAATCCCCTGCCGACACATAGTTCCCTTCGGCGTCCATGATATGTATACCAAGCTCATCCTGAGAGGCTTTGACAAGCTCCGGGATATAAGAAGCCACCTTACCCTGCCCGGTGTGCAAACGACTGGTCTCCAGCCACTCCGGCAGCAATGCATTCAGACGTTCCATGGTTGAATTGCTCATATGTCATCTCCTCCACATCTCTATATAAGCATCTTGCATGAAATGTACATGGGTGAACCCATGCACCATGGTGATAATGAGTTCCAGCCATCTCATGCAAAATGCCCTATATTATCTGATTACCCTCAGAATAGTTCCTTTACCGCTTCGTTTGAAGATTCAACTCCAAAATCTCCCCAGGAAGACCATCGTAATCACCCGTCCAGGTGGATACAAAGTTCTGTCTGGTCAAGATCCGGCGGGAAGCAGCGTTACCCGGATCGATAACTGCATAGAGGGATCCAATCCCTGCGGCTTGTGCCTGAATAATCAACCGTGACGCTATGGATGTGCCTTGACCTTTGCCCCAATGTTCAGGCAGGATCATGTAACCTATCTCAGCCTTGGTCGGGTCCTCCTGATCCGGAATCAATTTGGCATACGCCACACCGGCACCATCTTCACTATATACTCGGTAATGTCCGCAAGTGGAACGCTCATTAAACTCCAGCATGGACTCAAATTGCGTTCTCGCCTCTTGCTCCGGTATTGCATGTTCTGTAATCTGTTTCATTACTTCCATATTGGAAACCAATGCATAATAATCATCAAAATCAGGTTGTGTGTATTTAATGAACTTCATGATATGCCTCCTCTGGGGTACATAACTTGTCTTGGTCTTGTTGAATTCACCTAGAGTATAACAGATGCGAATGATGGAATGCACACAAGGCACCACGCTTGCAGGCAGCCAGATGGTCCGATAGGCCAACAAGTCAGCAATCTGGCCACTGTAGATACCAAAAAGCGGCCTCTACTGGAGACCGCTTTGTTTACTTTGTTTTTTAATTTGCTTTTTAAGATGAAGAAATATCCTCAGTTCCGTACTTCCAGTGCATGTTATTAGCTTGCCCGGGATGAAGGGTTAAGGTTCATCTGTTTTTCACGTTGACGAGCACGACGACCTTCACCTGGAGGGGTGATGATCAGTGCGAGCAACAGCGAGACAGCGCAGAGTACAGCAATCACGATGAAGGTTAGATGGAATCCGCCCAGCAGGGCGCTGATGAATGATCCTGCCAAGGCACCAAATCCAAATCCCTGATAGATCACACCATAGTTTTTGCTTTGATTTTTCAGTCCGAAGTAATCGGCCACAATCGCCGGGAATACCGTAATGTTACCGCCAAAGCAGAATGCAACGGCCGCCACACAGGCGAAGAAGATCCCGAAGGTCAGTGGAACCAGACTAAGTGTCATGACAGCTACGGCTGTAACCAGCAGCGCACCAGCGATGACTTTCATTCGTCCTACTTTATCCGACAGCGCACCAAGAATAATACGTCCTGCCGTGTTAAAGATTGCAACCATGGCCACTGCGTTCGCAGCGGTAGCTACATCAAGACCTGCAAGCTGTACACCGATATCTTTAACAATACCAATCAGGTACAGACCGCTCATACACGCCGTGAAGAAAATAACAAACAGCATATACGCTTCTTTTGTACGCAGCATCTCTTTCACCGTGTAATCATGACGTGCTACGACTTGTTTGGATCCTTCCTTGCTTGTAGGAGCCTGTTCACGAACAACCGCTTCACGGATCAGGAATGATCCCGCAACCACCAGAACCAGAACGATAATACCCCAGTACATAAATGCCTGAGCAGGACCAACGGCACCAATCAATGCTGTGTTCACATATTTGAACAATAAACTACCGGTACCAAAGGCGCCGACCGAGATCCCCGAGATCAGACCTTTACGCTCCGGGAACCATTTGATCAGATTAGACAGCGACGTAATGTACGCCGTACCGTCTGCAAAACCAACAACAAATCCAGCCAAAATGTACAGCAGTGTTAACGAGGTGACTTGGGAACTCAGAATAAGACCCAGCCCAAGCACAACCCCGGCTACACGGATCAGGCGCTGAAGACCCCAACGTTCCTGCAACCGGCCTGCAAACAATGTGGCAAATGCCAAAGCAAAACTGGTAATTGAAAAAGTTATCGCGACCGAGCTGACGTCCCATCCGAAACGATCAGACAACGGTTGATTAAATAAACTCCAAGTATAGATGGTTCCAAGACCCATTTGTACAATGATGGTCCCCAAAACAATAAGCCAGCGATTCATTTTTGTAGGTGCAGATGTTGATTCAGGTGTTGATGAAACGGATGAAATGGTTGCTTTCATCGTGATCTCCCCTTTGCCGATGTCATATACATGAATGCGTTCACAAGCTAATCATACATGAAAGGGGATTCATCACACCGTTTTGAGCATGAGTTGCATCAGATGCGGAATGAAATGCTTCTAGATGCGCATGAGTTGCCTGAATTCTTTGACCTTCCCGCGACTCACGGGCACTTCAGCTTCCAAATCGCGCAGACGGAGCAGATACGTATTGTTGAACCAAGGTACAATTTCACGGATTTGCGACAGATTTACGACGTACGAACGGTGGCAGCGAAAGAACGTATCCTGTGGCAGACGGCTGTGAAAATCCGATATGCTCACTGGCATGGTGAACTCCCCATTTTTGGTATATACCTTCGTCACTTTCTCTTGTGCTTCCGCATAGTAGATATCTGCCGTATCCGTAACAATAATATTGTCATTCCGCAGCAGATTAATTCTTCTGTCTGTATGGGAATTCGTATCTCGTTCTCGTACCAGTTCACCATGCGCAGCAGATCCGTCCGCCGTAGGGGCTGGTCCATCCTCATCATGTTGCTCCACCGGCGCATAATCACGTTTGAATGCAAGTTCCAGCTTATGGAGCATTGCAGCAATTCGTTTCTCGTCATACGGTTTCAGAATATAATCAAACGCCTCCAACTCAAAGGCTTCCGCTGCATGTTCCTTATACGCCGTAGTAAATACAATGTAGGGTTTCGTTGCAAATTTCCCAATATGATGGGCCAGCATCATACCGTCCAGCGAGGGAATATTGATATCAAGGAAAATGACATCTACTTCTTGTTCCTGTAAAAATTTCAGTACATCTAGCCCGTCTTCAAGGCGGTCCACCACTTCAATCTGACTATGTTCCTGGATTAAATAATTCAATTCCTCACTCGCCAGAATCTCGTCTTCCACAATAAGAGCTCTCATTGATCCATCATCACCTTGTTACGACATCTCCTTTGGGCACATCAAATAAAATATCCGTTCCTTGTTCCAGCCTTGTAATGGTTACACCTTGTCCGTAGATAAGCTTGACCCGGCGATGCACATTATATAGCCCGATCTGGTTACCAGGCATGCGGTCATGGTAAACACGTTCAATTATATCTGCACTGATTCCTGCTCCTGTATCACTGACACTGATTCGCACAAACTCCGGATAATCCTGTACCCGAATTCGAACAGTCCCAGGTCCTTTGACCTTGAGAATGCCATGAATAATTGCATTTTCGACGAGCGGCTGGATAACAAGACTCGGAATATGCACCGCGACCTCATCAATGTCATAGATCACGTTAAGTCGGCTACCAAAGCGAGCTTTCTCAATCTCTACATAATTACGGACCTGCTCCAGTTCCTTATGAATATCAATTAACTCATCCGACAGCTCCAGATTGTAACGCATGTACCCCGATAGATTCACAATCAGCTCCCGCGCTCGATCCGGTTTGGTTCGGATGGACGAAGCAATCGCATTTAGCGCATTAAACAGAAAATGAGGATGAATGGTTGTCTGTAACGCACGTAGCTCCGCTTTGTTGGCAGCAGCCTTGATCTCTTCTACCCGCGATACTTCCATCTGGGTTGAGATGATCTGCGATAGACCTACAGCCATTGTTTGTAATGGATACGTAATTTTGTACGCTTTGCGATAATAAATTTTCAGCGCACCTGTAATGTCTCCTCGTTCTTTGAGCGGAATGATTAACAGCGAGTGGATATCGGGTGTTTTTTCATCAATCACATCATTACTGATCGTAATCTCCCCGCTGGATATCGTCTTCTTGGTCATCTCACTTATAATCTCATTACCGATATGATATCGTTCCTCACCAAATCCTACATACGCCAGTACATTCCGGGTATCCGTAATTGCAACCGCATCGGCCTGAATATCCTCCTGAATAATCCGGCAGATTTTACGCAGAGAATCCTCATCAATCGAACGGAAATAAGGCAAGGTTTTGTTTGCAATCTCCAGTGCCAGCTTCGCCTGACGAGCTGCAATCATTTCCTTTTCCCCTTCAACACTCTGCACCAAGAGCACAATCAGCCCAATGTTGACTTCACCCAGAATCATAGGAAGCGCAATCTGCGACACAATATCAGCACCCAGTGGATCGGGATAGGAAAATAGCAGGATTAATAACATCGTGAGCGCTTCACAGATCATTCCGGCACCAATACCGATAATCCATCGCTTGGGTTTGGGCGTGTACTTATGTATATATCCGGAGACCAGACCTGCCAGGATACTCGTGATTAGACACGGTATAGCTGTGACTCCATCCATATCAATCAGATACCGATGCACCCCGGAGACAATCCCCGTAATAATACCCACAGGCGCTCCGAACAAAATACCACCCGATAACACGGCGATGATCCGCACATTCACCAGTGAACCTTCAACATTAATGCCCGTATATGTCCCGAAGATGGCAAAAGCACAGAATAACAAGGTAACCGCAATAGACTCCTGCCACCTTAATTTCCCCTTTTGCAGAATCTGCCTAAATCTCGGCACCCTCGACAGAAAGAATAAAAATATAATCAACAGCGCCGCCCGTTCAAATAAACCCAGCAGCATCGTAAACATTTCCAATCGTACTTCCTCCACATCTGTTTGAAAAATAAAATGCATATCAGCACAGCCACGCCTTTTGACTTAAAATCCAGGACATTAATCCATAGGCTCGTATGCAACAGTTTACCGCTCCCCCCGGAGGAAAGCAAAGTCCATCCTGTGAAAATACATCAACTATATTGCACCAAGCACACCATAGTTCGTCCCTTAACTTCTATGGAAATGTCCGACTCCAGAAAAACCTATGTTATAATAAGTTGTCATATTATTCCAATCGTTCCCGATCGCTCATCGGCGATTGTCCTGCGAATAATCTTAAGCATCTCAACTCTGACACTCATCGTTCAAGTCTACAACCTTAAAGGAAACCCATATAACTTTATTTTAATATTCGTATTTATCGCTTCATTAATAGCCACTCGTTCTTTTAACGGTACGAACAAAAACAGATAAATAAAAACAATAGGCATGGCTGGCTCTAAGTTTAATTCTGGAACTAATCCAAAAAGGCCAACCAGACGTACCTGGTTGACCTCAAGTCCAAAATTCATGAAAAATTTCGCCTGATAAAATAACTTGGTGTGCAGCTCCAAGCATGGCAATAACTGTTGACCAAATTGCTACCATAAGGAGAATACGTTTTGTCGTCCGGGTTGTAGAGCTCCCAGAAGGTGTCCGCTCCATCCTTCAGCATACCGCCCCAATACCTTCGGATCTGCTCCAGTGCCTTCTCCTCTTCCCCGCACATAAGCAATGCATCAACATAATGATGAACCATGTACGGCGTGGTCATGCCAATAGCTTCTTCGTTACTCATTAACCGATCAAGTAATTGCCGGGCCGCTGGAGCATCCATGATCTCAGCCAGTACCATCCATACTTGCGATGCCCAGGATATCTGTCTTTTCTCACCACTGACGAAAAAGCCCTGCTCACCATCCCACAGATGTGCGAGGGCTGCTTGCTCAGCGTCTTTGATGTGTGCGTTAATCCATTCCTCATACTCCGGCAGCTCTAGTTCTTTGGCAATCGACCTTCCCCTTTTCATACTATAGATGAGAACTGCCTGAGCACCGGCCTGTTTATTTAATTCTTCATGCCAGTCTAGAAAACAATACCATGTATCGTCATCCCTTACGATGCCCCGCTCATCAAGTCGTTTAAGCCCAATCTCAATCTGTTCTCGAGCCACCGGCCAAAGTTCTTCCAACGTTTCCCTGTCCTTCGTAGCTTCAAAATAGTCCCATAATGTCGCAATAAAGAACAACGCATAGTCATATAGGTAAATGTCGTCCACGTACGGTTCCGGTTGTTCGTACAAACAGGCTCCTACTTGGCCTCCCTCCAATCTTGTTCCGGCAAAGAGATAGAGACAGCGCTTGACGAGATCATTACAGCCGAATGTTTCATAATTGACGAGGGCCTGAAGGCGAAGATCTCCGATCCATAAACGTCGATCGCGCTTCGGTCCATCTTCGAATACCGTCTGCATGCAATCCCGGAGTGTCTTCACGGACAAGCGATCTATTTCCAGCAGCTCCGTGTCGATACCTTCAGGCAATTGAGGTACTGCCCCTGTGTCTGCTGAAGTCACCGTCAAGCAATATATATCGTTAATTCGAATATCGTAACGGATCGAAGTTTCTACCACCTCGATTTTCAGATACCGAAAGGCATACCGACGGTCCAGTGTTAGCGTGCCAGGTAACACGTCCACATTCACGATCTCATCTTGAAGCCATGAACGGCTAAGCCAACCCGAATATTCTGCAAAATCATCACCGACCTCACAGGGCATTTCTCCAAATGTGAGCTTCAACCTGAGAGGTGCATCTGCATTACTGCGCTCGTTAAGAAGCGACAAGGTCAGATAACCGACGAGATGCTCCCCGAAATCCAGCGTAACACGGTCTCCCTTGCACAACACTTGATCAGATAGTTGTTCTGCTAAGCCGAGTGGTTCGATACGCCATCCCTGAAAAGCTGACGCATCCGGAACTGCGCTCACGATATGTTCCGGATAGACCTTTTGCTGGCGAAGCTCCGGCATCAGACCCTGCGCTTTTTCCAGCCAGGCTGTGTTTATCACTTTTTCACTCATTGCAGTGCCCTCCTTATCCTTTGACCGCCCCAACGGTCATACCACCGATAAAATATTTTTGCAGGAACAGAAACGCCAGCAGCAACGGTAGCGCGCACAGAAAGCACGCTGCAAACAGGACATTCCACTGCGTGGGATTTTGCTGATCGCCCAAAAATCCAAGCATGGCCAGCGGTAACGGTGAATCTCCTGCGCTGGAAATAAAGATCATATTGAAGAAATAATCGTTCCAGATCCAGACACCTTGTGTAATAATGACCGATACCGTTACCGGAATGAGTAAGGGGAACACGACGGTCCAGAACCGTTGGAATAATCCCGCCCCGTCGATGTGCGCCGCTTCTTCTACCTCCTCAGGCACACCGCTTCGAATGAAGCCCGTGTACAGGAAAGTTGAAAACGGCAGACTGCACGTAATGAACATGAAAATAGGCGTATATTGATTCGTTGGGATATGAAGCGCATTAATCATTTGCACGATCGGTATCAATACCATTTGCGCAGGTACCACAAGTCCGGACAAAAAAAACAAATACATGAACTTACTTAGCTTTGTTTTCAAACGGGCCATCGGGTAGGACGCCATTGCCGCAAACAGGACAACGAACACGACCGATACGCCGGTTAACACCACGCTGTTCCATAGCGCTTCCGGAAAGTGCATGCGGTCGAAGGCAGCCTTGTAACTTGCAAAGGACATCTCCCGGAACAGGACCAGCGGATTTGTGTTGTTGCTTGGATCTCGGAGTGATGTCGAAAAGGCAATAATTAACGGAATCAGGTTTAACGCCATCACCAACAGCACAACGACCTGAACGGATCCTTTCCCCAAAACTTTACGAAGCGTCATGCCGACACCTCCCGTTTGTTCATTTTCAGGACAAAAACAGCGGTAATGACGATAATCACGGCAAAGGAAATAACGCCTAGAGCCGAAGCTTTACCAAAGAGCTGTTCGGTAAATGCCATCTTGTAGATGGTATAAATCAGCGTGTTGGTAGCCGTGCCGGGACCGCCATTCGTCATGATAAACGGGAAGTCGAACGCTTTGAGTCCATTGATCAAACTTAACGTCACGTTGATTGTAATCGCTGTTGCCAGTAATGGAATCTTCACATGTCGCAGCAATCTCCAGGAGCCGCAACCATCAATCCGTCCGGCTTCCAAAAGGTCACTAGGAACAGTCTGTAGTCCTGCAAGGAAGATAATCATTGTCGTTCCGATCGTCTTCCAGATTTCCACGAAGATAATAGAATACAGTGCGGTCGAGTAATCACCCAGGAAATTCAGTTCATTTGCGATACCTAGTTTATCGAGAAAGGAAGAAATCAGCCCGTAATCCGGCATATAGACGTAACTCCACAAAAATCCGACGACGATCGCACTGAACAATGTGGGAATATACGCCAGGGAACGGTAAATCCCGGTTCCTCTTATTTTCATGTTTAACAGCAAAGCCATTGCCAAACCGATGATATTGCCAGCTATGACGGTGACAAACGTATAGATCAGTGTATTTTTTAAAGAAATGCCTAGGATGTCGCTCCGAAACAATTCCTTATAGTTGTCGAAACCGATATAGTTATAGGCTTGGGCGTACCCGTTATAGTCCGTTATACTGTACTGGAACAACCGCAGGATCGGGAAGATCCAGAAGGTCAGGTAGAAGATCAATGCCGGCAAAGCAAACCAGTACATGGACTTTTTCATTACAGTAGAGCTCATCCTGCTCCATCCTTTCCAAGGGGCCTGCGGCAAGGGAAGAAGGACAATCATTCTCCCCTTTACAGCAGACAGCATCGTTTTGTTCTAGTTTTTCCACAGCTCTCTGAACTTGGTTTCCATGGCGTTTGCCACATCTTCTGGTGTTGTTTTCTGTCCAGCAATAATTTCGGCAAACTTTGCCTGCATGACGTCCGATACTCCGGCTGGCCACATCTGGTTGCTGAAGTAGACGGAATTACCAGTTTGTTGATAGTTGTCATTCACTTCCTTAAACAATTCGTTTTCAAGTTCTACGTCCTTATAGACGCTGATGGAACTGTTGGCTTCCACAAATGCTTTGAACAGATCGGATTCACCATCAAACAGGTAGTTCAGTACTTCCTTGGCTGCATCCAGGTTTGTCGATTTGGCGTTCAAAGCGTATCCGGCAGATGTTGCAGCAGATACAAACACCGGCTGTTCCGGCTCGTTACCTGGCAATGAAGCGAATCCGCGAGTAAAATCGGTAGCGCCTTTGGACGTCATGGAGGCATAATCCCATGTTCCCGTAAAGGTCATGGCTGCTTTCCCGTCGATAAACAACTGCGCAGATTGGGCACTACCAATACCAAGCGAGTTATTAACGACGTAGTTGTTATCATAGAGCTCTTTGTATTTCGATATCGTTTGAACCCACTTTGGATCAGTCAGCGATTTTTCGCCGTTCTGCAGTTTGACATCAAAATCCAGCTCATTCGGATACACGACATTGGCTGCAATCGGATACATACCGAATTGGATCATCCAAGGGTCCTTGTCACCCATCGCAATTGGTGTTACGCCCGCTGCCTGCAACTTTTGACACAAATCCAGAAACGAAGGCCAATCCTTCGGAAACTCGGAATATCCTGCCTGCTGTAACAACTCCTTGTTGTAGTAAACGCCGAGGAAGTCCAGTCCTTCGGCCACCCCGTAAGGTTTACCCTCATAGGACATATCTTCCTTCGCTCCTTGGCTGATGTTGTCCCAGAACTTCAGATCTGACAGATCTGCAGCGAAACCAGCCTTTGCAAAATCAATGACACCGCCAGCCGCATTTTTCGGGAAAATCCAGAAAATGTCCGGTCCCTGTCCAGCCGCAAGCTTGGTTCGAACAGATGTATTGTATTGATCATCAGGTAACTTTTGTACTTCCAAGTTAATGTTCGGGAACTTCTCTTTGACTAGACGCGGCAAGGTCTCCAGTTCGAAATCCTCTCCCTCGGATGCCTTGTTTCCCGAAAGCATCATCGTCAACGTAATTGGCTTTCCTGACTCATCTGAACTCCCGTTATTGGTATCCGTACCGCTCCCCTCCTGACTACCGGAGCTGCATGCGCTCAGAAACATCATGAGGAGTACCAAAGTTAAAGGCAACAATCGTTTTCTATTTTTCATCTTGTCATTCCCCCAATTCATGTTTATTCTTGCTTTGTGCACATTCTCATCATACGGTGGGCAAAAGTGCATTTGCTTTGGCTCGTATGGTGCACTATTTTTAGAATTGACAAATGGCGGGAGGAGCACGTATGATTCTGTTCAACATCAAAACTAAACTTTTTCTGGTCCTCGTCCTCGTATCAATCGTGCCAATTATCGTTGTTTCTGTCAGTTCCTATCGCAGTTACACGAAGCTGGTGAATGAGCAGACCTCTCTCGTGACGTCGACAACTATAGGCAATTCGGTCAAGAGCATGGAGGAAATTTTGCAGAACATCGACCGGATCTCTGTCACACTCCTTCAGCAGTCTTCCAATGCAACCGCTTACAGCACTGTGAGTGATGAACTAATCAAGTTGAACGGTACCAACGATCAATATGAAATCTTCATGATTCGCAGCAAATTGAAATTGATCTTTGAAAACATTCTGCTTGGTTACAATTACATCAATGGTTTGTACCTTTTCACACCTGATGGCAAATGGATAAGCTATGGCAGTAGCGGCACAGACCTACGCCTCGATTATGTCGCACTTCGCGATGAATGGTATCTGGATACGATCCAGCGCAAAGGCGATTTGTATATTGGTGAAGTTGGCGTCAAACCTTACATCATTAACGCCAAGGAATCCATTGGCTTCTCCAGAGCCCTCTACGATCCCAACAACAACGAGTTCCTAGGCGTGTTTATGCTGGATTGCAGTATGAACATTTTTGACGGTCTAAAACGTAATCCGGCACCAAGCTTGTCCAATCTATATCTGGCGAACGACGCTGGCGAGATCCTGTACTCCAGCGACGGAAGTAGAGTTGGCACTCCTCTCTCCGATACTCTGGCTGCGGCAACGCATCAAGTCGGAAACAGTTCACAGTACAAATCAATCCAAGATAACATGATGACGGTAATCCAGAAAGTTCCCGGCCGCAATTGGAACGTGATTGCCAACATCTCTATGGATCGGCTGTATGAGGAGTACAACATCTCACAAAAGTTGCTGTTATACGTGGCCGTAAGCTGTGCAGTCATTTTCCTTCTACTTTCCTTTTTCTTGTCCAACCTGATCACCAAACCCATCATCGAATTGACCAAGCTGATGCGCAAAACCAAATCTCATCGTTTTGTGACCATCAAGCCTCAAGTAACGAGGCAAGTCGATGAAATAGGCATCCTTTACCATGAGTTCAACAAAATGATGAAAGATATCGATACACATATCCGAGAGAGTTACCAGAATAAAATCCTCATGCTGGACTCCCAGATGAAGGCATTGGAAGCACAAATCAACTCCCATTTCCTCTACAATACGCTGGAGTCGATTAATAGCATTGCCGAGATCGAAGAAGTTGAGAGTATTGTGGTGATGACCAAGTCACTCGGGGACATGTTCCGCTACAGCATCAAAACGGACAGCGAGCTGGTCGCGGTCAGCGAAGAACTTCAACATGTAGAAAACTACATGGCCATCCAGCAGATTCGGTATGGTGACAAGTTCGCGTTCAACCTTAATGTAGACCCGGAAATTCGGAGTCGTCGCATGCTGAAACTTCTGTTGCAACCACTCGTGGAAAATGCCATCTATCACGGGTTGGAGAACAAACGTGGGAAGGGTTCCGTTACCATTACCGGTTTGTTTCAGGGGGACAGCATCGTGTTCGAGATCTGGGACGATGGCGTGGGCATGTCCTCAACACAAGCGGAAGAACTTCGACAATTGCTCCAGCAGCCACCTGAATTCGTCGCCGTTGGTCAAAGGCATAAACAAAGCATCGGCATCAAAAACGTGCATTCACGAATTGCTTTGTATTACGGAGAGGGTTACGGCCTTTCGTTTCATACCGATTTGAATACAGGAACTCGAATTACACTCGAAATTCCGGCCAATTGGGAAAAGAGGTGACCAAGAGATGTACACGTATATCGTTGTGGACGATGAACCCTTGATCCGCAAAGGTTTGTTGAAAAAAATCGGGACTTTTGAGCACTCGCTTGAACTCTTAGGCGAAGCAGATAACGGGGCAGATGCCTTGGCTTTGATTGAATCGTTCAAGCCGGACATTATCTTTACGGACATGCGCATGCCTGAGGTCGACGGCAAGCTGTTGATCAGGACAGTATGCCAGCAATATCCGCGTATCAAGTTAATTGTCATTAGCGGACATGCCGATTTTGATTATATGCAGGAGGCCATCTCTGCGAAAGTTGTAAATTACCTGCTGAAGCCTTTTAGCCGGGATGAGATCCACGGTACGCTTCACCAAGCCATCCATGCCATCGAACAGGAGCGCTCTCTTCAGCGGGAAGTCGTTCTAAGAGAAGTAGAAACGGAGCAGATGAAAAGGGATGCAGACATGCAAGCCTTCCTGAATTATGTGCTGGCTCCCCATTCTTCCATCAAAACACCTGTGTTCCGCTCTGCGGAATTTGCCGCCATCATGGCATCTGACCAGTTCATTTTATTGACGATTTATGGTCCTCAACCGCTTACAGCACAGCAACTACCTACCTTTTCGAATGGCCTGTACATTCCTCATCCACAAACGGATCAAGTACTGTTTTTCCTGATGCATGATCTGGATTGCTCAGGCCAGCTTGATTTGCAGAAAATGGCGGAACAAACTGCGAGTATCATTTTGACCAAATCTGAAACTACGGATTGTTGTGTGGGGATCAGCTTGCCTCATACAGGCATTGGTGGGGTCCGAGAAGCTCATCATCAAACGATCCTTGCGTTGGACGAACGAGCCATTACCGATTTTGGCAAATGTTACGTATTTTCACGGGAGCAATTTCCTTTACATCAACTGAAGTGGGCTCGAACATATGAACTGTTATTTTTTATAGAGAGCGGGAATGTGCCGAAGGTGGAAGAGCTCATCACCGATTTCTTTGCTTTCTACATACGCCAGCCTGACGCTTTGCTTGCCCACCTGAAAGAGCAGTGCAGAGACATTATCACGGAAACCAAACGGCTGCTGAGTAACTATATCCAGAACGGAGGTAACAGTAGCGCCTCTTCCAGCTTGGAGGCCGTCCTGAACGTCTCGTTCGATATGGAGTGCATTAGGCATTACATGGTAAAGGTGCTGACGGGAACAGCTCTTCTGCTTAAGGAAGACAACCCCTATGCATCAGATCAAGTGATCGACAACGTCAGGACATATATCGATAATCACTATACCAAGGATTTAACGCTGGAATGGGTATCGTCCCTGTTCTACCTGAACCCGAGTTACCTCAGTCATTTATTTAAAGAAAAGACATCCGAGAACTTTACTGATTACGTAAACAGACTACGGATCAGGCAAGCCAAGCAGCTCTTAACGAGCACAGACGATAAAATCTACCGGGTTGCCAAACAGTTGGGTTACGACAATCCAAAATATTTTTTTCGGGTGTTTAAAAAATTGACCGGTTGGACTCCAGAGGAATACCGAAAGCAACACAAATCCTTCACCGCAAACAACAAGGAACCAGGCCATGTATGATGGCCCAGTTCCTTGTTTTCGTTGTTCTGGTTCTTAGTGATCCAGCCGTTCTATTATCCGGTCATGCACACGGACAATAACAGTTGCAAGTTGTGCCCGTGTAAGGGTGCTCTGTGGTTGTAACAGTTTATCCGGCGTACCTTGGAATATACCAAGCTGAATGGCCGTTGCCATGACTGCCCGGTTATTTGGTGTCAGCTGGACCTGATCCTTAAAATCTTCCAGCCATGATTCAACCTCTGCTTCCGGCAGTTTCGTATCCACTCCAGACAAGTTCAACGCACGAACGAGCACCATTGCCATGTCCTCACGTGACATTGGGGCATTTGGCAGGTACTGCCCTTCTTCCATCAGGCCATATTCCTTGGAGGCTCGCAAAATCGGATCAAACCATTTCTTGTTTGCTGCCGCTCCCCCCGGCTCAATTCCTAACGCATTCAATGCAGCCATCAACGTTTGGGCTGATGTTGTCGTTCCTTGGGGTTGCATGCGGCGTTCCGATACGCCATTGATCAACAGCAAGCTGTTGGCTTTGGCTATATCTTTGGCATACCAGGCTGAAGGCTTAACATCAACAAATTCGCGGAGCGAGTGAATCGCAACGTACGTTCCTCCTTGGTTTAGCAGTACTTTCCATACCTTGTTTCCGTTTGTGTCTTTGGTCAACACGCCAGGCACCGGCGTAAGTTGTCCTCCTTCCCCAACGTATGCGATTGTTGTGGAGTTTGCAGCTACGACATCGTTAACAGGCAGCGCTGCAATGACATACGTGTTCTGCTTATCTTTGATGGATACATTCCATGGATCGCCGATAACCCGGATGCCAGATGAACGGATACTTGCTGCCTTAGCTTGATCAGCAACATCCCCCGTTTGCACGGTCACGACAGCAGAAACATTGCCCTCCGAATCCGTTTCGCCTTCAGTCTCGGACCCGGATGCTGGTGGCTTAACAGGAGTTCCAACACTACCTGATCCAGGCGTGCTTGGCGAATCAGGATTTGTTCCTGGATTTGTTCCTGGATTTCCTGGATTTGTTCCCGGCTCTTTCAACGTAAATGACAAACTGTCAATCCGAAGATCCGATTCATGAAACACCAGATACAGATCATGTACGCCGCTCACGGCAGCAGAAATATCCGCATCTACGTCAACGTACCCTAATTCCTTGACCGTTACGTTAGCATTGCTAATCTTGTAGGAGATAGGTTCTGTCACCGGTACGTTCCATACAGCAAGCGGTGCGGTATCGAGTGCATCCGCATGCAACGAGATCGTGCCACCTTGCACATTAGATGCGACAGTTGCCTTAACCTTCTGTGCACCTGTCAGGTCAGCCTTAGGCAACGCGATCCACGATCCATTTTGTTTGGACCGAACTGCGTAATAACCTCCAACAATCGCTTTGGCTTTTAATTGAGCTGCCGTGCGTTCCTTGGACACTTCGTGGTAAACGACTTCATTTGAAGCAAACGCATGGTCAAATACATTTATGGGTTGGGTAAGAGGTAAGGTCGCAATCGACTTATCACCAATGCTTAATGCCTTCGATACTTGCACGTCTGCATCCGCTGCCGAGGTCCCAATCATGAATTCATAACTGCCCTGTTCAACAATCCATTCACTCCGATTCACATCCCATAATGCCAACGTTTGTGGATCAACTTGCAACAGGACTTCTTTTGTTTCACCCGGAGTGAGATGAATCTTCTCAAATGAAACCAGCTTCTTTTTAGGTGCATGTGCGCCGTATGCAGAGTTGCTGTTACGGGTGTACAGCTGCACAACCTCGGAAGTGGCTACGTCTCCTGTATTGGTTACGCGGACCGACACCGTGAATGGTTCATCTCCCGTTACAGAAGACGGTACGGTCAGGGAATCGTACGTAAAATCAGCATATGATAACCCGTAACCAAACGGATAGGTCACCTTGGCATCTGTATACATATAAGTCAACTCAGATTCAATGGGGTCTGCATTCGTCATATCAACCGTAAATCGGGGGTCGATGTCGTCAAGACCAGTAGAATTCCCTTCTGGTACGACATAAGAACTAATAGATGGAAAAGCATCCATGCCTGCATACCATGTGGACGTCAGGCGGCCTGTCGGCGCGTAATCTCCGTACAATACCTGGGCCAGAGCATACGAATCGTATTGACCGCCATATGGCTGGTAAACGATCGCCGAGACGTTAGGGTTGTTCTGAATGCGCTCCATGTTTACAGGGAAGCTCGATTTAACCACGACAACGGTTTTCTTACCCTGGGTTGCAAAGGCAGCAGATACTTTGTCGACCAGTTCATAATCTGCCTCGCCCATATCGAGGGTAGACCGGTCGTTACCTTCTCCTGCGCTATGTCGTGGAATTGCTCCGACAAAGACGATGGCGTAATCGTCTTCCGTGGCTCTTGCTACCGCCTCTTCGCCCACGTTCTTCACCACGGCCTTCTCAAACTTCACCTCGTCCGGGCGATTCGCAGCATTATCCTTGCTTCCCAGTGGAGATGATGTAGTCACGAGCTTACCAGTATCATCTACCTTGATAAAACGTCCGTTGGCATAATACCAGTTGGTAAAGTCACCAGAGAATCCTGTACGGTACCCATTGGTAACAATAGACATTGAGCCATCCTCGTTCGTTTCCATTCGTAATGTTGGGGGTATGGCACTCGTATCACCCATCATCTCAGGAAGGTTCCAATCATTGTTCGTCAGATTGAGGCTGGTACGATCCGTATTGCCAACTGCTGCATGATTTGTCGCAGGGGAAGTCACCCAACGCTGGTTATACAGCGACAATAAACTTGAACCCGCCTGACCCCAATCGTACACTCGGAACAAGTGGGAGAAACTGGTCTCATCTGGGGCATCCGACGTTGTGATGAGCTGAGCTCCCTCCGTGCCTGCATTTGGACTATACACGTCCGCTGTGACCGTTTGTTGATTCGCTTTAGAGGTTAGTGCAATGACTTCATTTCCTGGGGCATAGTTTACGTTATTGCTGCCATTCATTTTAATGATTGAGAGCAGTGGAGATTCACCGGCGTTTTCCAGCGCAGGTGTCGCGCCAACTGAATACGTCGTCTTGAAGCGTGCGTCGGCATACACCCCAGAAACAGCAGCGTCATTTCCTTTTTCCAGCGGAAGTGTGCCATCATTTTTCAACAAAACAACGCTCTCCTGTGCCGCTTGAAGTGCTATTTCCTGATGGTTCACTTGGTTATAATCGGAAGGCGGAGACGTCCTGACATCCCTTGCTTCCTGGGCAAAAGGATAGTTTTTCGGTATGCCCTGCTCATCAGTTTCATTAAAAATCCCCAAACGTACCAGCTGGTTTACATGTGGTCTGGCTGCTTCTATAAGTTCTTCCTCGGTGATTCCATATTCCCCTTGCTCTACGAGCGCCACCAGATCGGTCACATCCGCAGGTGTCGTCCCTGACGGCCGACCCGCATTCGCCTGAGCAAGCGCCATGAGAACGGTTGCATGACCGCGGTCCACGGCATAGCGGTCGTCATATCCATTTCCGAGTTGGTTCGCGTTGGATACAATTGCATCTCCATTGAAATCGGGCGAGCTGTATACGCCATATTTGGCGTCCAAATTGGCTAATAATTGTAGCGGGGAAAGGATGTTTGGAATGCCGTTAGTCCGGCCATAAGATGTCATTGTGCCCGCCAGCGCACCTGATTCAAATCCAGGGAGCGCGGCTCTGGTTTGGTACTCAAACAATGAACGCGCGCTTGCACTGTTATTCGCTGTCTGCCTGAACCACTGAGCGTTATATACGGAGTAATGCTTTGTCCCCACCGCTGCCCTCATCCAGAATCCATCTTCGCTGGTGGACTGATCAATTCCGCTAAGACCCGAAGCCATCTTGTCGATCAAGACTCCGGCCATATTGGGATCTTCAGAGAACCCTTCATCGAAGCGACCGCTAAGTGGATTGATACGCATATCACTGACCACACTGAACGCCACGCTGAGGGAAGGATCATTGCCCCCATGAATGTTGGATTCGCCCTGCTTGACCTTTAATTTGCTGATTTTCTCATTCCCCATCACTTCACCGATATCGGACAAAAGCTCTTTGTTCCAGCTCTGTCCCATGCCGATCAGAGCAGGGAAATCGGTCGAGACACCCTGAACATTATCTGCAGCAGATAACGCACCGGGAATGACCTTGCCCGCATGTTTCCCCTGCTTCAATGTGTAATGGTTTCGCGAACCCGTCACATAAACGGCTGGGCCTTCGAGGCCAGTGTATTCGAAATAGGTGTCTACGTATGCATCCAGATGCTCTGGCACGCCATCAAATAATGGCATCCCGTCAAAGACACCTCCCTGCTGAGTTTGGAACTTTAAAGTACTTGTCGTAGATGCTGATAGTGGCGTCGCTCCCCAGGACCCCCATGTCAGACTGACCACGGTGATGACGGCAATCACTTTACCGCTAATCTTCTGCTTGAAACCTCTAGTCAAAGTCAATGTTAACCCTCCCCTATTTGTAATCGCTTACAATTCGGTACTCACTCATTATAGTTGGAGGAATGGTACATTTTGTTTATGGGTTGAGGTACAGTATTTTTAGATATTACGGTTATGTATTGTTAAAGGATAAATTTGGATTCATATTAAATATAAGCCTCATACTCCACCCATCACTGTACTAAGATGCTTGATTTAACCAACAAAACTACTCAATGAAAAATTTTGTTTTTGCGGTAACACAAGCCAGGTCATGGGTCATTTCGATAACTACAACGAATGTTCAACCAAGTAATGCCACAAGGCTTGTCTCTAGTTATAACAATCAAAAGGGCGTTCCATAAGTCATCTTCCTGACTTATGGAACACCCCATCTAAAATTACTTCATAAACATTCGATGTAATTTGGTTTTGTAAAATAAATCAATTTACACAATAACGGAGAGGACAGAAATAACCTAAAGAAGCGAAGCGTGCGCCTTTATCACCGGATTTTACCCTTGGAAAGGGTCAATCAGAAAATCCGGGGATAACAGCGCTCGGAAGGTTATTCTGTCATCGTAGTGCTCTCGTGTAAACGAATGTTTTATCCCACCCAACATTACATCGAATCCCTACCTAAACATCCCCCACAGCTTAATCAAATGAAACGTATTGTTCGGATCAATCTTCTGCGCGAGCACAAAAGCAACAAACTGCTCCTCCTGCGCCGGAGAGAAATTCTCATTCATAATAACTGCCGAAGACTTGACCAACCTTCTGACCTTGCCCTTATCTTGCAAATCAGACTTGGTCACGCCATCAATCAACTTTTTGATACGCTCTTTGACAGCGGGATTTTTCATCTTTAATTTGATCCGCTCCACCAGCTGCGGACTAATTCCATATTGTTGATAACCCAAAACACATAGCACCTCCCAAAAGAATGAACTCACTTCTTATTCATATGTCGGGAGGGCTTGTACACTTGTCTTTTTTTACAAAGGTAATACGAAAAACTCGCTATTATGGCAAGCTCTAGTCAATCAAATCACCCTTGAATACTTGCTGTTGCTGTAGGAAATCACGCAGAGGTGCATAGTCCATGGAGGTCCAGAAGGTCGCATCCTCAATTAAGTGGGTCACGTCATCTCTGGCTTGTTCGAGCACAGCAAAATCGGCAACCATATCGGCAAGACGGAACTCGGGTAATCCGCTCTGTTTGGTACCAAAGAAATCCCCCGGACCCCGGAGATCCAGATCCCGCCGGGATACCTCGAATCCATCCTCCGTTTCCGTCATGACCTTCATGCGTTCCTGTCCAACCTCCGTCTTGGGATCAGCAATGAGTACACAATAGGAAGCATGCGCACCACGACCGACCCGACCACGAAGCTGATGCAGCTGGGAGAGACCGAAGCGGTCCGCGTCCATAATGACCATCAACGTGGCATTTGGCACATCGACCCCAACCTCGACAACGGTGGTGGAGACAAGCAACTGAATATCATTGCTGTAGAAGTCCCGCATCATCTCTTCTTTCTCCGCAGCCGTCATCCGGCCATGCAGCAGACCTACACGATATTCCGGAAAGTTCTGCTGCATCTGCACATGTAAATCAATGGCATTCTGCACATCCAGCTTCTCCGACTCTTCAATGAGCGGACAGATCAGATAGGCCTGACGGCCCTGATCCACTTCTCTGGAGATAAAACCGAGCACCCGCTCCATCATATCGTGTTTAACCCAATACGTAGAGATGGGAATCCGTCCCTTCGGACGTTCCGAGATCGTGGATACTTCAATATCCCCAAAAGCCGTAATCGCAAGTGTCCGCGGAATTGGCGTAGCCGTCATCGTTAACACATCCGGATTATATCCTTTGCGTCGTAAAACGCTGCGCTGATTCACCCCGAAGCGATGCTGCTCGTCCGTCACCACAAGACCCAGATCACGGAAGAAAACATCTTCCTGAATCAGGGCGTGTGTACCCACCACGATATCAATCATGCCCATTTGCAACGAGGCGATCAGATCTTTGCGTTTGCGTCCATTTACACTGCCCGTTAACAGCCCTACGGTTACCCCAAACGGTTCAAACAGCTTTTGCAGTGAGCGCATATGCTGCTCCGCCAGAATCTCTGTAGGCACCATCAGAGCCCCTTGGAACCCAGATCGAACAGTCGTGTATAGTGCAATTGCCGCAATAACCGTTTTACCCGAGCCTACATCACCCTGCAATAACCGATTCATTGCATAGGGCGAACGCATATCATGCAGAATTTCAAGCTCCACCTTTTTCTGAGCATCTGTCAGTTCAAAAGGTAAACTGCGTACAAACTCACGAATCGTCGTATTGTCCGTGGTATGCACTACACCATCCATGCGATTTCGGTTGAGCGCGCGATACGCCTGCATTTTCAACTGGAACAGAAACAGCTCTTCATACACCATCCGCTGTCTGGCCTGCTGACCTTCCCGGTTGTCCTGTGGACGATGAATTCCCGCAATCGCTTGTTTACGAGGCATCAAGCTGTATTTCTTCATCAAGGACTGAGGCAGAATCTCAGGAATCATATCTCCGAATTGGATTAACCCCTGATTGATCGTTTTCCGCATCCATTGTTGCGTCAGCTTGCCAGTTACCGAATATACAGGTTGGAGTGTACCTGAACGCCCATCGCCTTTATCGGGGAACTCCGAGTCAGTCACGGTCATCTGCATGCGTTTTTGTTCCCATTTTCCCGTAATCACAATCTCCCGATTGGGGGTAAGTTGTTCTTTGAGGAAATGGCGGTTGAACCAGGTGGCTGTAATCATCCACTCTTCCGTCATGATCTTACAGGTAAGACGGGACTTTTTACCGTATCGTTGTAATACAGGAATACCCATTACCTGCCCCTGGACCGTAATCTTGTCCCCATCCTTCACTTCACTAAGTGAACGCAGACGATAATCCTCGTAACGGAACGGATAATATTCAAGCAGGTCTTTAACAGTAGAGATGCCAAAGGCGTGAAGCTCTCCCTCTTTGAGAGCACTCACGCCGTTAATTTGCTTAACTGATATTTCTTCCAATTTCATGTCTAATCCCTCATTCCGGAACAGGCCACATAAAGATCGCAATGACACCAGGTCCAACATGACTGCCTATTACGGCTCCAATATTGGTATAGATCACTTCATTCAGTGTAAAATGACCCCGCAGCTGCTCTGCACAAGCGATCGCTGATCCCGGGTCAGCGGTATGACCTACCGCCAGGTTCACCCGTTTGCCTGCAAGATCCTTCTGGAACAGCTCAATAATGCGTGCCATTGCTTTTTTATGACCTCTGACTTTCTCAACTGCGTAGATAACGCCTTCTTCATCAATAGACAGGATCGGCTTAATGTTAAGCAACGTTCCCAAGATGGCTGAAGCTTTGCCAATCCGACCGCCCTTTTGCAGATACTCCAAAGTATCTACAAGAAAGAACAACTTGCGAGATTGTTGCATCCCTTCAATGGCAGCAGCGATTTCGACTGCTGACTTGCCCTGTTCGGCAAGTTCAGCAGCCTGTACTACCATTAGACCGTATCCATACGAAGCTGACTTCGAATCCAGCACGGTGATGTCACCCTCACGCTCCAGCAAAGACTTGCCAAGCATGGCCGATTGATAGGTACCACTCATGCCGGATGACAGGTGGATCGATACAATCGGGCGTTCCGGGTTCTCATCAAGCAATGCTTGGTACACATCCATGAAATCGGTTGGAGATGGCTGTGAGGTTGTAGGCAACACAGATACCTTCTTCAACTTTTCGTAGAACTGTTCCGAAGTCAGATCAACGCCATCTGCATAGGTCTCTTCACCGAATAGAACACGTAGCGGAACAATATGAATCCCGTATTTGCGAATGAGTTCTTCGGGAATATCTGCCGTACTGTCTGTTACTATCGTAACCTTGTGGCTCATGACTCTCCTCCTCTTCGCTAGAGTGCTATTAGGACTCTACGGAGAACAAATAATAATACACAGGCTGTCCTCCAAGATGTACCTCTACCTCAGCATCAGGATACTGTACTTCAAGCCATGCAGCGAGGGCAGCAGTAACCTCAGGGTCAGCTTCTTCCCCTTCAAGGATCGTCACCACTTCATCTCCACTCTCCATCATCTGTTTGAGCAGACCTTCACATGCTTGAAGCATGGTTTCATCCGTCGCTACAATTTTGGAGTTATGAATACCGATATAGTGCCCCGCCTTAATATCTAATTCATCATATTGCGTATCACGAACCGCATGAGTCACTTGACCGGACTGTACCCGGCTGATGGCCTCCAACATTTGGTCACGGTTTGTTTCCGCAGACTCATCTTCTTGGAAAGCAAAAGCAGCAGCCATTCCCTGTGGAATGGTCTTGCTTGGAATAACCGTAATCCGGCGCTCATCTTCAAGCAATTCACGAGCCTGCTCGGCAGCCAGTACAATATTCGAGTTATTCGGGAGTATAAATACCTGCTCCGCAGCAATGGAACGAACGGCTTTTACAAAATCCTCAGTACTCGGATTCATCGTCTGTCCACCGGACAGAACAACATCAACACCAAGACTTTGGAAAATCTCTGCAATACCGTCACCGGAGGATACCGCAATAAAACCATACGGTGCCATCTCATCTGCAGGAAGCACAGCCTCTTCCATACTGCGCGCTGCCTCAGGTGGAATCTCTGCAAACAATTCAGGTGATGGAGCAATGTCCATGCCTGCTGTCAGGAGATCCCGATGCTGTTCACGCATATTGAGAATATGAATCTGTGTAATCTCACCATAATGCAGCGCCAAGTTTAATACATCGCCTGGTGTCTTGGAATGGACATGAACTTTGATGACTTCATCATCGGCAATGATGATGATCGAATCCCCATTAACTGACAACGCTTTCCGGAATGCTTCGTCATCAAATGCCACTCCTGCGTTCTCTCCAAGCTCACGATTAATGAAGAATTCCATATCATACAGGAATTCAATATCTTCCGTTTCCAGTCTCGCCTGAGCAGACAATGGCATCTCCGGTGCAATCACCTGCTGTGCAGGCTTCTTGATATCCACTGCTGTCGGTGCAGCCGGTTTCAAAGCAGATGCTGCCACGGATGGGGTTACTTCTTTGTTCAGTGAAGTACGACTCCCTCCGTCACTTTGCAGCAATACTTCCATAAAGCCCTCGTAGATATATACAAGCCCCTGACCACCTGAATCCACAACACCAACCTGTTTCAGTACAGGCAGTAATTCCGGAGTCATTGCCAGTGCTTCTTTTGCTTTTAACAAAACTTCATTCATTAATTCAGTAATATCATTCGTCCGTCTTGCGTAGTAGTTGGCATGTTTCGCCGCTTCCTTGGCTACGGTAAGAATGGTCCCTTCAACGGGCTTTACGACTGCTTTGTAAGCTGCGTCAACACCGTTCTGCAGGGCTGCTGCAAATTGGAGCGTATTCAGTTCCTCATAGGGAGCAGCTGAACGACTAAAACCACGGAACAATTGCGACAGAATAACTCCTGAATTCCCCCGTGCGCCCATAAGCAGGCCTTTCGATAGAATACCGGCAGCTTCGCCGATGGAGGCAGAACTTTTTCTTTTAATCTCTGCGACTCCTGCACTCATTGTCAAATTCATGTTCGTTCCCGTGTCACCATCCGGCACAGGGAAAACATTCAGGGAATTGACGTGCTCTGCATGCTGTCCAAGTTGTTCCGCTCCGGCAAGTACCATTGCGGTGAAATCTGTTCCATTTAAAGAACGTATACTCAAGTGAGAATTCCCCTTCCTAGCTTGATACACGAACACCTTGCACCAAGATGTGTCTGGTCTGTTCATGCGCTAACGCGGACTGCGTTATTCTTCGTCCATACCTTGTCCGGCACAGGCATACAATACAACATGTCAGCCGGATTAACGGTCTGGGCGGCCGGGCTACCAATATCCTGCACTCTCTGCACCCCTAACTTCGGGGCATACGGATATGCACCGGTATCAAGAGCCGGCATGAATGCCGCATGGAGACTGGTGCCAATGATGGAATGCCGCAGCTCACAGCGTTGCCAAAAAAGCAGACCACCGACCTCTAAGTACGGTTTATTCTCCGACTTCCTCGCGGCAACAGCCTGTTCACCACTGTATTATGGACTACTCAACATTGTACTATATTAGACAGGAGAAATAAATAAAGTTTTTGGATCAGTTGACGAAGCTTTTTTAATTATGATATTATATTCAAGTATTGTTTTATGCAGGTTAAGTAATGGAAATGATCCGGTTCATGCCGGCTTAAACAACGCCATTAGCTACTGAAACCTGATCTTTATGATCAGGAAGAACAATTTAGTCCTTATGGAATGACTTTTCGTTTCTGAAGGCAACTGGTTATTTTAGGATAGGAGGTGTAATCTATGTCTCGCAAATGTTATGTGACAGGTAAGAAACCGGGCACCGGTAACCACGTATCCCACGCTAACAACCGTAACCGTCGTACTTGGGGCGTAAACGTTCAGAAGGTCCGCATTCTCGTTGACGGCAAACCAAAACGTGTATACGTAAGCACCCGTGCACTGAAAGCCGGTAAAGTGACTCGCGTATAATCACGCAAAGCTACTATAAATCGGGTAAGCAAAAAGCACCTTGTTCCTTGCAGGTGCTTTTTTGGTATTCAAAAAAGGGATTCTTGAATACGCTCATTAACATGTGAATGGCCGCCGCATGGCGCTTCGCAGGTACGAATTCCAGATAAGCCTGAGCCAAAGCGGCGGTATTCCCTGTTACCTTATCAATCGGATCAGTGCTTTTGAAACGTATTAAGAATCGCCTTTACAAACCCTCCCAAAAACTTCGGCAGTTTGAATGTGTAAAATTTCATAATTCACCCTCCCCATCATGCTCATGCGTCCGCCGTATCCTATGCTTCAGGCCTTCTTTACCTCAAACACGACAAAAAAGGCTACATGAGAAACCTGCTCATGTAACCATATTTATGCGGAACCTTCGATCCCTATTCCACAATGACAAGCCCGAAGATCAGGTCATTTACGTTTGGACAGGAATATATTGATAGGCAGCGATCATGAAAACACTCAGTAAATAATACAGTATGCCGAAAATGACAAAAGTAACCCGATGTCCCGTACGATCAAATTTGCGGAAATACATAATAACAACGCCTACCCCGATTAATGACGTGATGGCATTAAACGGGGATTGAATAACCGCAAACAAAGCAAGCACAAGTCCCGTCACGAGACTCGCAGCCATCGTCCACAGTGTCTCCTTGAGGTTCATAGATCAGCCTCCGTAGCTACGGCGTATTTCAGTAATCGCGGCAGCACGATCCTCACGGCCAAATACGGCACTCCCGGCAACGAGCACATCTGCTCCAGCTTCCACCACAAGCGGGGCTGTATCGGCAGCAATTCCGCCATCTACTTCGATATGTACATCATGGCGTCCCTTTTCGTTTAACCAAGTACGAATCTGCTTGATTTTGTTCATCGTACCCGAGATGAATGCCTGTCCGCCAAAGCCAGGATTGACCGTCATGACAAGAACCATGTCCACATCATCCAGAACTTCGAGAATGGCAGACGCTGGCGTTCCCGGATTAAGGGCAACTCCTGCCTTCACTCCTTGCTCCTTAATTAAATGAATAACGCGGTGCAAATGCACACAAGCCTCAGCATGAACGGTAATTACCGCTGCACCCGCTTTGGCAAATTCCTCAACATAACGCTCCGGATTCTCAATCATCAAATGCACATCGAGCGGCAAGCTTGTATGTGGAGCGATTGCCTTCACAATCGCAGGTCCAAGCGTAATATTAGGGACGAAATGACCGTCCATAACGTCAACATGAATCCAGTCTCCTCCTGCAGCTTGAGCTTCTGCAACTTCCGCACCAAGGCGGGCAAAATCAGCTGATAATATCGATGGGGCAATTTTAATCATGTTAATACCTCCGCTTCTTATCTTTCATTTCGGTCAGGAACAGCACATAGTGCTGATATCGGCTTTCGGAGATCAGACCTTCTTCCTTGGCCGCAAGCACACGACAGCCTGGTTCATGTGTATGGGTACAACCTCGGAATTTGCACTGATCTGCAAACTGGGCGAATTCCCGGAAACAAGTGGAGAGTTCCTCCACACCGATCTCCAGAAAGTCCAGTTGGCTGAATCCCGGCGTATCCGCAACAAATCCACCATTATCCAACGGAATAAGCTCCACGTGCCTGGTGGTGTGTTTCCCTCGTCCTAGACGCATGCTGATCGCATTTGTCTCCAGCGTCAGGCCCGGCATCAATGCATTTAACATCGAAGACTTGCCTACACCGGATTGTCCGGAGAATACGCTGATCTTACCAGCCAGTCGGTCTCTGAGCAATTCACTGCCTTCACCGGTACGTGAACTTGTGGAGATCACTTCATAACCAACCTGCTCATACAATGCTTTCACTTCAGCAACAGTGTCTTTGGCTGGATCAGCCAAATCCAGTTTGGTCAACACAATGAGTGCATCCAGCCCCGCCTGCTCGATGTGAACAAGGAACTTGTCCAACAGGTTCAGGTTCATATCCGGTTCCTTCACAGAGAACACGAGAACAGCCAAACTTACATTGGCTACAGGAGGACGGATAAGTTCCGTCTCACGCTTCCGAATTTCATCAACCGTTCCTTCTCCGTTCTCAGTCAACATGTAGCTGACGCGGTCACCTACAAGCGGTGATGTTCCCCGCTTTCTGAAGATACCTCTGGCTCGACATTGAACGGCGGAACCTTCAACCGAAGGAACCCCGTTGTCTTCCACTGGCATGACATAATAGTAACCGCTTAGCGCTTTAACGATGATACCTTCTGGCATAGCTCCGACGCCCTCCTTTAGATGGTGGTACATTTACTCCAGACGCCAGCATAAGCCGCCCTTATGGACGGCTTGATGCGTTAATGACTTCCTTTTTCTTCTCTTTTTCCTTGCCGTGCCCCTTACCATTATTCATGGCAGAAGTGTCCTCATCTACGCTTTCACCCTCACCGTCTGCCGGTGTGGACTCAGGTTCACCTTCCTGATTGGAATCAACGCTTCCCTCATCAACGCTACCTTCACCTGGATCAGGCTCATTTTCTGGCGGCGTCTCAGTGCTTTGTTCCGGGTCAATGGAAGGTACGTTAACTGTTCCGTTTTTGGCTTCACTGTAGGAGACAAGATACGTATCCAGGAACTGTCCATCACGATAGACGGACACAGCCCCATTTTCATTTGGAGCGAGTACAAGTGGAATGGTCAAGATCTGGGTTGAGTTCACGGTGCGAGTTCCCCATTCCTGATTCTTGCCACGTGCATCTTCATATGTGATACGGATTTTACTGTTTTTGCCCTCTTCTTTGGGTGATACATTGATATCAAAAGGATATTGCAGCGCTTCAGGTGGATACCCCGTGCTGATAAAGATCGTAATCTTATCGCCAGGACTCACATCTGCGCCCGCTTCCACAGGCCATTGCTGCGTCACTTTGCCCTTTTCTACCGTATAACTTTGTTCTTCCTGTACCTGAGCAAGCTCAAGTCCAGCAGATTTAAGTTTTTCCTCGGCTTCACTGCGGGTAAGATTTTTCAGATCAGGCATTTTGACCGTTTCAGTGCCTTTACTTACGGTTAACTCAATCTGAACTGTCTCTGGATCAAATTCCTCATTGACACCCGGTGTCTGGGAAATAACAGAACCTGAAGCCACATCATTGGAGAACTCGTCTTTCCGCTGAATCTGATCTTCCTTAATGCCAAGCGCAGTCAACTTCTTGACAGCCTCATCATAAGTTACTTGTTTGACATCAATCATCTTTAAAAGTTCTTTTTCTGCACCAACACTGATCTGGACCTCGGAACCTTCTTTGACAACATCGCCTTCTTTTCTGCTCTGTTCATAGACGATACCGGGTTCGACACCTTCCTGATACAGACGGATGACCTCATCACTGACGACGAGTCCTTTCTCCTCAAGCATTTCCCGAGCTTTTTCTTCCGTCTGGGTGATCACGTTAGGCACGGTTACTTCAGGTACAACCAGCATACCCTTGACATACCATACAACGCCCACCATGGCGATTAGAATAAGAACGGTTAATGAGATGAGTAGAGCTGGCTTCTTCCAACTCTTCGATTTTGCCTTACCCTTGCCAGTTTCTTCGTTAGACTCCATCACTGGCACCGCACCCGTCGATGTAACTCCGCGCGGTTCAGGCTTGATGGCTGGCATAACGCGAGTCTGATCTATATCATCCTCATCCGGAAAATCAATCTTCGTTTCATTACGTCTCTCCGGCATCAGGCAAGTTTCCAGATCGGTCTGCATTTCTTTGGCCGACTGATAACGTTCCTGCGGATTTTTACGCATGGATTTTAAGATGACATTTTCTACACTTTGCGGAATCAATGGATTGAATTTGCGTGGTTCATCGAACTCTTCCTGCAAATGCTTCAATGCCACACTGATTGGACTTTCACCCAGAAACGGAAGTTGCCCGGTAAGCATCTGGTAAAGTACGATCCCAAGAGAATATAAGTCCGATTTTTCACCAGTAACGATGCCTTTGGCATGCTCCGGTGAGAAATAATGTACAGAACCAACTACAGAACCCGTCTGCGTAATCGTTGTAGATGTAACCGCACGGGCAATCCCGAAATCCGTTACTTTCACGCGGCCATTCCGGCCAATTAATATATTGTGGGGTTTGATATCCCGATGAATGATTTGATTATGATGTGCATGATCAAGAGCATCTGCAATCTGGGAAGCGATTCGCACCGATTCGTCCACCTGCAGAGGGGCACGTTCTTTAATAATTTCATTCAAGTTTTTGCCTTCCACGTACTCCATGACAATATAATGAACGTCATCTTCCTGCCCCACGTCATAAATGCTAACTACATTCGGATGAGACAGCGATGCTGCCGACTGTGCTTCCCTGCGGAAACGGCGAATAAACTCTTCGTCATGCACAAACTGTTGTCTAAGGACTTTGATCGCTACATTCCGGTTCAAGAGAAGATCCTGGGCTTTGTACACAAGAGCCATGCCGCCACCGCCGACACGCTCAATCACTTCATAGCGTCCCCCTAGTTGGTGCCCAATCATGACTCACACCCCGTTTCCGTATCCACGGAACCTTCCCTCTGCAACTCGAACAAAGCAAGCGTGATGTTGTCGTCTCCCCCAGCAAGTAAAGCCAACTGAAGCAGTCGGTCTGCACGATCTTCCAATGCCAGTTCCAGATTGCCGGCAACCTGAATAATCTGCTCATTGCTGACCAGGTTACTGAGACCATCACTGCACAGGAGAAGAACTTCGCCTTCCTCCAGCTTGACGGTATCCAGATCTACCTTCACCTCGGCATCTGTTCCAAGCGCACGAGTTAGTACGTTGCGACGTGGATGATGGGACACATCCTCTTTGCTAATCTGACCATTTTTGAACAATTCATTCACCAGTGTATGGTCCTCGGTTAGCTGGATCACAGCTTTGTTCGCAATTTTGTAGGCTCTGCTATCACCGATGTGTCCAATAACACCTTCCGTATCGTTCAATAAAGCCGCAACCACCGTTGTTCCCATGTTGTGATACTTGTCATCTGTTGATGCCGTGCGGAAGATAACTTCGTTGGCATGCAAAATAGCATCGCTGAGAGCCGCAGACAGAGACGCATGTGACAGACCTGGTTCCAGTGTTCCCAGATCTTTCACCAACGTCTCTACTGCCAAGCGGCTTGCCGTATCCCCTGCAAGATGTCCACCCATGCCATCGGCAACAATACCCAGAATATATCCTGTATCGAGATTACGAATCCAGGCTGAATCTTCATTCACCGAACGCACTCGTCCGATATGGCTCACATGAACTGTTTTGATCAAAACGTTCTCACCTCAACTCCATATGCTTTGCACGAAGCTGACCGCAAGCGGCAGCAATATCATGTCCCTGTTCACGACGAATGGTTACATTAACACCCTGTTCCGAGAGAATCTTCTGAAAATTGAAAATGTCGCTTCTCGATGTTCTTACGTATTTGCGTTCAGGTACATGGTTAACCGGAATCAGATTCACGTGGCACAACATGTTCTTAAGCACACTTGCCAGTTCTGCTGCATGCTCTGGCTGGTCGTTTACCCCACCAATAAGTGCATACTCGAACGTAATTCTCCGACCTGTTTTGGCCAGATAATAACGAAGGGACTCCATCACGTCTTCAAAAGGAAAACGACGGTTAACCGGCATCAATTTCGAACGCAGTGCATCATTTGGTGCATGGATCGAAATGGCGAGGTTAATCTGTGTATCTTCATCTGCAAACTTGTAGATGTTCGGAACGATTCCGCTCGTGGATACCGTGATGTGACGCTGACCGATGTTCAGCCCTTTTTCATGAATCATAATGCGCAGGAAAGTCATCGTAGCTTCATAGTTTTCAAAAGGTTCACCCGAACCCATGATTACGATGCTGCTGACACGCTCGTTGCGTTCATCCAGAATTTTCTGAGCCTGCACAACCTGGGCAACAATCTCCCCAGCCGTAAGGTTACGCTTGAGACCACCCAATGTGGATGCACAGAACGTACAACCAATACGACAACCAACCTGTGTGGTTACACAGATGCTGTTCCCGTAGTTATGCTTCATGATTACTGTCTCAATGGCATGATCATCATGAAGACCAAAGAGGAATTTAACCGTTCCATCTTTGGATTCAAACTTGGTAATTTCCTTAAGCGTTACAAATTCAAATTGCTCTGTCAGTTTTTCACGCAATGGCTTGGACAGATTGGTCATTTCACTGAAATCATTCACGCGTTTTACATAAATCCAGTCAAAGATTTGGCCACCGCGAAACGCCGGCTCCCCATTCTCAACAGCCCATTGCTGCAGTTGTTCCAGAGAATAATCATATATAAAAGGTTTCATTTTGTTGTCAACACCTATTCCTTCTTTTCTTTTCGTTGGCTTCCTTCTTTTCGTTCCATTCGTCCTATTCTATCACAAAGACCACGTTACATCCATGTATACCCTTGATATCGGTACTTCATGCATTATAACATCTCAATGCCGCCATCGCACCCTGTCACCACATTCTCTGACAATTATATCGAAGTCTCATCACAAAGAAATCCGCCGAAGTTCCCCTCGGCGGTCATACTTCCGTGCTCTATTAAACTGTTATTCCGCTGTTTTTGTCAACCGTGCGATGAAAAATCCGTCGCTGTGAGCGTATTGTGGCAAAATCTGAATACCACCGTTCACAACCTTCAAGTTCGCTATCTCCGATTCAGACCAGACGAATGCTTCTGCTGGGCTGTATTCCGGATGTCGATTCAAGAAGTCTGCAACCATATCCTCATTCTCAGCAGGCTCAATCGTACACGTGCTATACACCAGAATACCACCTGGTTTTAACAACGGCGCAACCTGATCAAGCAATTCACGTTGCAAGCCTGCGATATCTTCGATATCTTTTACGGTTTTGGTCCATTTCACATCAGGCTTGCGGCGAATAACACCCAGACCTGAACATGGTGCATCCAGCAAAATGCGGTCAAACGACGCTTCCGGGTACCGTTCATTCAGGTCTAGCGCATCTCCAGTTACAGCATCGATACAAGTCAGACCGAGACGCTCCGCCTGATCCAGGATCAGCTGGCGCTTGTGAGCATGTACATCATTCGCGACAATACGACCGCGATCCTGCATTTTCTCCGCCATGTGAGCTGTTTTACCACCTGGAGCTGCGCAGCAATCCAATACAAGTTGGTCTACTTCTGGCGCAACTGCTTCAGCGACAAGCATGGAACTTTCGTCCTGTACAGAGAACAACCCGTCCCGATACCAGGACGTTAGAGCCATGGTTCCGCCACTACGTACAAGAATTCCATCGGAACTCAGCTGAGAAGCTTCAACGACTGCACCTGTACTGGTCATCTCATGCATCAGTTTCTCCCGTGTGGTCATTGTTGTGTTGACCCGGACACTCACCGCTGGCGGCTCATTATTCGCACGACAGATCGCTTCCGCTGTCTCTTCGCCGTACTGGGCAATCCAGCGTTCAACCATCCATAACGGGTGGGAATGCTCCAGTGAAATACGTTCTGCAGCGGGCAGATGTTCTGGAATACGAAGTTCATCCCGATTGCGGATCATATTGCGGAGCACTCCATTCACCATACCCGAGATTCCCTGATGGCCCAGTTTCTTCGCCAGATTAACCGCTTCGCTCACCACGGCATGCTCCGGAATACGATCCAGGTATATCATCTGATAGACGCTGATTCGCAGCAGGCTACGAACCCATGGTTGCAGTTTGGATACTCCTTTGGCGACGTAACGTTCCAGAAAATAATCAAGTGTATTCAATCTGGCGATTGTTCCATACACCAATTCGGTAGCTAGTCCAGCATCTGCGGGGCTTAAATCCGCCTCTTTCAGACGGCGGTTCAACTCCAGATTACTGTATGCTCCATCTTGCTCAACAGCACTCAGAACCTTGACTGCCAATGTACGAGCAGATGTTTTGGGTTGCTGGGAGCGCGATGCACCACCCGATTTACCCGAATTCGGACGACGGTTTCCTTCACGTCCGGATGAATTCCCATTAGCTTTCTGGCCTTTTCCTGACGAACGACCTGGTATGTTCCCGCTCATCGCAGCACCGTTCCAGTTTTCAGTGTACCACCGCGAGCAAAGTCAGCGGCCTGCATCACCTTTTTACCTGCTGGCTGCACTTCAGTCAACCAGAGAGACCCATTGCCTGTGCGGACTTCAATCCCTGCCTTGTTCAATTGCAGCACCGTTCCCGGCACTGCTTGTCCAGCATCCGAAGAAGTTGCCAGGTCCACCTGATCGGGATTAGCCGCAGCCCAGACTTTGAAGACCTGATCATCCCACATCGTAAATGCACCGGAGAACGGCACAAGACCACGAATCTGATTGAACAGTTCACGTGAAGTACGACTCCAGTCCATTTTCTCGTCATCCCGAGTCAGATTGCGAGCATATGAAGCCTCGGCATCATCCTGAGGGACCGCTGTTGTCTCGCCTGCAATCAATCGTGGCATTTCTGCCTGAAGCAGTTTGGAACCAGCCTCACTTAATTTATCAAACATCGATCCTGATGTATCTTCATCCGTAATTGGCAGTTCCACACGCGAGATCATATCTCCGGTGTCCAGGCCTTCAGCCATATACATCAATGTGACTCCTGTCACGGATTCCCCGTTAATAATGGAACGTTGAATCGGTGCTCCTCCCCGATATTTCGGTAAAAGAGAGCCATGCACGTTCACACAACCGCGAACAGGCATATCCAGCACGGCTTTGGGCAGAATCTGTCCAAAGGCCGCGGTTACGATCAGATCCGGCTTCCATTCAGCCAAGCGGGCTACCGCTTCCGGATCACGCAATTTAACAGGTTGAAACACCGGCAGACCGTGGCGTTCTGCCGCGGCCTTAACCGGTGTTGGCGTAAGTACTTTTTTGCGTCCCTGTGGTTTATCAGGCTGAGTCACCACACCCACCACATTGTACCCCTCTGCAATCAGCATATCGAGAGAAGGAACTGCAAATTCAGGTGTTCCCATAAAAACAATATTCAAATCGATCACTCCTTAATTACGACGCGGTCCCGTTTGGTCGGCTGCAATTTCGTACACTTTCTCGGCGACATCCGTAAAGAGTACGCCATCCAGATGATCAATCTCATGCTGGAATGCACGGGACAGCAAGCCACTACCCGTAATAATCAGCTCTTTACCTTCACGATCCAGACCTTTAACTGTAACGGTCTCGAAACGGCGAACATCACCATTAATTCCAGGGATACTCAGACAACCTTCCGGTCCAAATTGTTCTCCCTCACTTGCAATGATCTCCGGGTTAATCATCTTGATCAGCCCTTGCTCATCACCTGCGTCGATAACAATCAGACGTTTCAAAATACCAACCTGTGGCGCAGCAAGACCCACACCTTCCGCATCGTACATGGTATCAGCCATATCATCCAGCAATTTTTGTACATTTGGTGTAATTTTGGTTACTTCTTTGGCTCTCTTGTGGAGCACCTCATCTGGTTCTTGCACAATAATGCGAATCGACATGTTGTAAGCACCTTCCTAATCCTCATCATAATTTCAGGACGATATCTGTATTTTTGGGGTATTCATTTTAATCTATGTTTATACCGCTTGTTTACATCCGCATTGCTGCAAAATGCTTACATTAACATTTGCGGGTCTACATCCAGACTAATAAGCAATTTTTGCGCCTGAACATCATCGTCCATGCGCCGGGCCGTAGCCAGAGCAAGTCCTATGGCGTCTACATCCCCCCGCCATTTTATCATACATTGGAATCTGTATCTATTCTTGATACGAGGAATCGGAGACGCTACCGGCCCTAGTACATCAAAGGCATCATTGCTGAATCGATCCAGACTGCCGAGCCATCCGGCTGCATTAGCCTTCTCTTTCAGTATCCGCGTGTAGTTCTCGGCAAGACGAATCAATACCGGAAGCTGCTCATGCGAAAAGGTCACCAGAATCAGGCGACAGTATGGCGGATATTGCAAATTGCGACGATGCAGCAATTCCTCACGTACAAACGACACATAGTCATGCTGACTCGCATGCCCGATTGAGTAGTGTTCCGGCGTATAGGACTGAACAAACACTTCACCAGGCAATTGGTGCCGGCCCGCTCGGCCAGCTACCTGTGTTAATAACTGAAACGTTTTTTCCGCAGCACGGAAATCAGGTAAATTCAACGCTGAGTCCGCTGTTATCACGCCAACCAGGGTTACATCCGGGAAATCAAGACCCTTCGCAACCATCTGGGTGCCCAGCAATACATCCGCCTTTTTCTCACGAAACTGCTTCAGTAGCTTCTCGTGAGCCCCTTTTTCCGTTGTTGTATCCACATCCATCCGAATGACCCGAATACCCGGGAAGAGCTTGGCAAGCTCTTCCTCGACTCGCTGTGTACCTGTACCAAAGTATCGAATATGCTCACTTCCACAGTCCGGACACACTTCCGGAGCCGCTTCCGCATACCCGCAGTAATGACAACGGAGATTATTCGAGCGCTGATGATACGTCAATGAAATATCACATTCAGGACAACCTGCCACATATCCACAACTTCGGCACATAACAAAGGTCGAATAACCACGGCGATTCAGCAGAAGCACCGTCTGTTCACCACGTTCCAAGCGTTCCTCCAGCCCTTTGTGCAAAGCCCTGCTGAACATGGAGCGGTTTCCATCCTTCAACTCTTCACGCATATCAACGATCCGCACTTCAGGCAGCTTGTTACCCAGTGCCCGCGTTGGCATCTCCAGCAAGAGTGGTGCAAAATCATCATTACTCTGCGAGCGTGCTGCATAATAACTTTCCAGCGAAGGTGTCGCTGAACCAAGAACAACCACCGCCTGATGCTGCTGTGCTCTTTTTACCGCTACATCACGAGCATGATATTTCGGAGTTTCCTCCTGTTTGTAGGAAGTCTCGTGTTCTTCATCCATAATGATCAACCCAAGCCGACTGAATGGAGCAAATACAGCTGAACGTGCTCCAATTGCAACCTTCACCTGACCCTCACGAATCTTGCGCCATTCATCATAACGTTCACCGCCAGACAGACGACTGTGCATAACAGCAACTTGGTCTCCAAATCGCCCTTTAAAACGTTCTACCATCTGTGGTGTGAGCGCAATCTCGGGCACCAGTACGATAGCCTGCCGATCCTGTTCGATGCATTGTTGAATGGTTTGAAGATAGACTTCCGTCTTGCCACTTCCCGTAACACCATGTAACAAAAACACCCCATGGCGTTGTTCCTGCAATCGGCCATTGATATTGTCGTAGACAAGTTTTTGCTCATCGGTCAGAACCAGCGGTTCAGTCGCTTTGAACGTCCTGCCCTGATAAGGGTCACGGAAGACCTCAACGTCCTCGGTGACAATCAATCCCTTTTCCTCAAGCCCTTTAATCGTTGCGGCCGATACCTGTAGTGTAGATAACACTTCTTTCATCGGCATGGGCAGCAGTTCTTTCATTTCCAGCAAAAAAGTCAGAATCTCCTTCTGCCGCTGTGCTTTCGCCGGGAATGAAGCAAGTGCTTCCTGAGCAGCAGCAATATCTACAGCCAGATCAACGGACTTCATCGTTTTTTTATTTAACTTGTCCTTGATGGCCTGACTTTCCAGCAGCACGCCACCAAGCAATAATTTCTTAATTAGTGCAGCATGATTGGGATATTTTCGACTCAGTTGTTGCAGCGGTACCTGACCCCGACTTTTGACAAAACGGATGATATCCTGCTGTACTTTCTCGGTCGTAGACTCTTCTCCCCAAACAAATAACACCTCATCATCCGGTTGTGCACCCGCCATCTGTCCATCAAGTGCATCTCCCAGCGAGATGTATCGCTCTGCTTTCCCTTTCAATGCCGTCGGCACCATGACCTGCAATGACAAAATCCGGTTACTGGCATAACGTCCACTCATCCATTCGGCCAACTCAACCAAATCCTTTGACAACGGGGGAACAATGTCCAGTAACTCCTGAATCTGCTTAAGTTTGAATGTTTCCTCTCCGGTACGCGGCACAAGATCAATCACGAATCCCTGCACCGTCCGATGACCAAAAGGCACACCCACCCGGCTGCCAATCTCGATCCATTCTCTCATCGATTCAGGTACCAGGTAATCAAACGGCCGGTCTGTTTCCTTCACGGGAACATCGACTATGACCTTGGCAATCTCCATATCCTAATTCCTCCCGGCAATGCGCTCCGCCGCAATCCGGAGCAACCGATGAGCCACATCGTCCTTGGCTATCACTGGAAGCTCCTCCACCAAACCTTCCCGGTCATAGATATGTACCGCGTTGGTGTCTGTTCCAAATCCTGCACCCGTGCGGGTTACATCATTGGCTACGATCAGATCACAGTTTTTCCGTTCCAATTTCTCACGTGCATACATCTCAACTGACTGAGTCTCCGCAGCAAAACCAATCAAAAACTGATGGGTTTTCTGTTTGCCCAGTGTTTCAAGAATATCTATATTTTTAACAAGTTCGAGCGACAACGTGTCGCCTTTCTTCTTGATCTTCTCGGTGTAAACTTCCTTTGGACGATAATCGGCAACTGCCGCCGCCTTAACCACGATATCAGCATCGTCCCACTCGCGTGTTACCGCTTCATACATATCCTGTGCAGACTGTACAGGGATCAACTCCACGTTCTCCGGTGGCTTGGATTGGGTACTGCCCATAACCAATTTCACATCTGCCCCCAGATCACGCGCAGCTGCGGCTATGGCAAATCCCATTTTGCCAGATGAATCGTTCGTAATGTATCGTACTGGGTCAATGCGCTCAATCGTACCTCCAGCCGTAACGACAACCTTCTTGCCTTGTAACAATGAAGCTTGTCCCTGCCGACTAATGTCTGCAGATTCTTGCTGTTCAAAGAAACGTTCTACCACATCCACAATGCTCTCCGGTTCTTCCAGACGTCCCTTGCCCACATATCCACACGCAAGCAAACCTTCACCCGGTTCAATCATCATGGCGCCCCGTTCAACAAGCAGGTTCATATTATGCTTTACAGCTGGATGATCATACATATGTACATTCATCGCTGGTGCAATCATGACAGGGGCTGTCGTGGCAAGCAACGTCGTTGAGAGCATATCATCTGCCATGCCATGCGCCATCTTGGCAATCACATTCGCTGTAGCCGGAGCAACCAGAACAAGATCAGCCAGATCGGCCAGATGAATATGAGATACGACTGCTGGCTCACGCTCATCAAATGTATCGGTATATACGGTGTTTCGGGTCAACGTTTGCAGCGTCAATTCGGTAATAAACTGTGTAGCGGAAGCTGTCATAATCACATGAACATCCGCTCCCTTTTGCACCAGTCTGCTGCATAATGTTGCCGCTTTGTAAGCGGCTATGCCGCCAGTCACACCAAGCACGATTTTTTTACCGTTCAACATGTTTATTTCCCCCGATATTTATACGACGTCTAGGGCGCGTCTGAAAACTCCGAAGGAAGCAGATTTTCCCGAATTTTCGTTCCAAGCAAGGAAGTTTTCCGCAGGCGTGCCGGGGCACGTCAAGGGAAAGTGACGCAGCAGGGGGCGAAAAGGCGGTAAAAGATGCACTTCAGCGAGTTTTGAGACACGTCCTAAGTAAGATTCCGTTAAAATATGCTTATTCGTAAAAAAATAACAACCTCGCGGTTGTCAATTAATCCGGCTTACGCCGTATGCAGTTGAAGAGCAGCCGCAGGCGGCTTACTCTTCTTCTTCGTCCTGTCCTTTGATGACAACGAGCAGGTCTCCATAGATTTCTTCCAGTGCAACGCCAACTTGTTTATGGGATCTCGCACCTCTTAAATCCGTTTTTTCACCTTCACGTAGCTGTCTAGCCCGGCGGGAAGCAGCAACAACAAGGGAATACTTGCTGTCGACTTTGTTCATCATTTCATCAATAGAAGGATACAGCATATTAACAAACACCTCTTCGCATTAGTATAATCGCAAGTTGCCGCCTGACAGAACTGATGTGGCATGTCTTCACACCCGGGCATTCCGAGAAGGAGTGCTTCAGTATATGATATGACAACTGCCCCACTTATATCGCATTCTGCAGCGGCAAAAGGGATTATTTATTGATCTTACAATGTTCGGCGATTATGATGCTTTCTATTCTCTTGCACGCCAAATCAATTTCATCATTAACAACAGCGTAATCATACTGCTCCAGCAGACTGATCTCATCAACCGCCACGGACATCCGGTGATCAATGGTCGCTTGGCTTTCGGTACCACGGCCCTGAATGCGATCTTTCAGCTCGTCCAATGAAGGAGGAAGCAGGAAAACAAAGATGCCTTCCGGGAATTTCTCTTTCACTTTTAACGCGCCTTGAACCTCAATCTCCAGAATGATGTCGCGGCCTTCGTTAATCGTTTTCTCCACAAAATCACGCGGTGTTCCGTAATAATTACCAACATACTCCGCATGTTCCAACAATTGATCTTCAGCAATCATGTTCTGGAACTCTTCATGACTTCTGAAGAAATAGTTCACACCATGTTCTTCACCAAGACGAGGCTGACGGGTTGTTGCCGATACGGAATAGATCAATTCCGGCACCCGTTTGCGCAAAGCGCTGCATACAGTACCCTTCCCGACCCCAGATGGGCCGGACAACACTACCAGTAATCCCTTAGACATATTACACTCCATTTTATTCGTCGTTATCATCATCTTTCGAAGAAAGACGATGGGCGACCGTCTCAGGCTGAACTGCAGACAAAATGACATGATCGCTATCCGTAATAATTACGGCACGAGTACGTCTTCCGTACGTTGCATCAATCAGCATGTGACGATCTCTTGCCTCTTGTATAATTCTCTTGATCGGCGCCGATTCCGGACTCACGATGGATATAATCCGGTTCGCCGATACGATGTTACCGAATCCAATGTTAATGAGTTTGATTGCCATAATCAGGTTCTTCCCCCTATACATGCGACTCTTTTGCCGAAATGTGGCCGTTCATTCGATATTCGCAGCTTGCTCACGAATCTTCTCCAGCTCCGCCTTCATCTCGACAACACGATTCACCAGAGCCAAATGGTTGGCTTTTGATCCAATCGTATTGACTTCCCGATTCATCTCTTGAATTAGAAAGTCCAACTTACGACCTACGGGCTCATCACTCTTCAGCAGTTCCCTGCTCTGTCCAAAGTGACTCTGTAGACGCGTAAGCTCCTCTTCTATGTTAGAACGATCGGCAAACATTGCAATTTCCATACCCAATTTATGCTCATCAAAAGGGAAAGAGCCTTCTTCCTGCATTTCCGTAAGCCTTTGTCTTAGCTTGTTGCGATAATCACTTACCACAGTCGGTGCAAGATCAAGCATTTCGGTATGCAGTGACTCCAGACGGGTAATCCGCCGTTCCAGATCACTGGCCAGATGAAGACCCTCGCGAGCGCGCATCTGTTCAAGGCTGGACAGAGCCTCTTTCAATCCTTCCTGCAGAACTCGCTCCCATTCGTCCTTCTGCTCTTCGGGAATGGAACTTGTCCCATCCGAATGAACCATGACGTCCGGCAGCCCAAGCATATCCACAATACTTGGTTTGCCCTGCAATCCATATTGGGTCTCCAGTTGCTCTGCAGCCTGCAGATAGGCCCTGACCGTCTGTTCATTCAGAACAGCGGGAAGAGCCTGGTCTTCCTCTTTTTCTTTCATTACATAAACATCAATCCGCCCACGTTTCAAACGACTCTGTACGATCTTCCTCAAACCGTCTTCATAATACGTCCACTCTCTTGGCAGACGCATCATCACTTCGCAATAACGATGATTAACAGATTTGATCTCTAATTGTACCTTATAGCCGCCAAAATGAAAGGCGGATTGACCGTATCCGGTCATACTGAATGACATCGGCATCACATCCGTTTTACTATTGTAATTGATTATTAGGGTTGAAACAAGTAGGACATTGATGCTCCGACTTCTCCCATACGTATTGAGTCAGTTCGGCCGTCATGCCGTAGAACATAAACGGTGTCATGAGATAGATGCCTTTGAAATGCGCTGTTGCTACGTCCAGCAGTTCTTTGGCAATTTTTACTCCCATCGCACGGCCTTCTTCGCCTTCCAGACCGGCCATACGGGAACGCACTTCATCCGAGAGCTGAATTCCGGGAACCTCGTTGTGCAGATACTCTGCATTCCGTCCACTCGCCAGCGGCATTACACCTACAAAAATGGGCACATCCAGATGTTTGGTCGCTTCGTGCATCGCTACAATCAACTCAGGATCATAGATCGGTTGTGTCATGATGTAATCAGCGCCAGAGGCAATTTTCTTCTCCAGACGTTGTACAGCTTTCTCCAAATATTTCACATTAGGATTAAATGCCGCTCCAATTACAAAACCAGCTCTTTGCTTCAGCGGTTTACCTGAGAAAGCCACTCCATCGTTCAACTGTTTGATCATGCGTATGATTTCAAAAGAAGTCAGATCGTATACCGAGCTTGAACCCGGCAGATCACCAAATCTTGCAGGATCTCCTGTAACAGCCAATACATGATTAATGCCCAGAGCATCAAAACCCATCATGTGGGACTGTGTTCCAATTAGGTTCCGGTCACGGCAGGCAATGTGCACAAGTGGACGAAGGCCCGTGCGATCCTGAACGAGGTGACCCAGCGCCATGTTGCTCATGCGTGTAACCGCGAGTGAATTATCGGCCAGTGTCAGGGCATCGGCTCCGGCTGCTTTTAATGTCTCGGCACCTTTCATGAACTTGGCAATGTCCAAGTCCCGCGGCGGGTCAAGTTCAACAATAACGGTGTGACGATGCTTGACCAGGTCAACGATCGTAGGCTGTCCGCCACGTCCGGAACGCTCATCCACATTTTCATGCAACACAATACGCGGTTTGGATTCTGACGGATCAGGCTCCAGAATAGGCGAAGGCACATAGTCAGCAAGCGCCTCTTTCATAGCGGTGATATGATCAGGTGTCGTACCACAGCAACCACCGATAATACGAGCGCCCAGTTCAGCAAATTGCACTGCCGTCTGACCAAAGTACTCCGGAGTCGCACCATAACGGAACTCACCATCTACATAATCTGCTGCACCCGCGTTCGGGTAGACGGACATTGGAATACCAATTCGTCCCGAGACGGTTTCCATGGCACGCATAATCCCGTTTGGACCTGAGCGACAGTTAAAACCAATGACATCCGCGCCCTGCTCCCGCATAATCCGGAAGGCTTCAGGCATTGTATATCCGTCCAGTGTGTGTCCTACATCCTCTACCGCGAACTGTCCAATTACGGGCAGATCACTTAGCTTGCGCGCTTGCAAAAGGGCAATATCCATTTCCTCGATATCATAGAAGGTCTCAAGCAAAATGCCATCCACGCCTTCATCTAGCAGTGCAGAGATCTGTTGTTGATAAAAGCGTTTCAGTTCACTCGTTGACACGTTCGTCCGCTTGCCACCTCGAATGGAACCAACTGCACCAAGCACATAACCGGTATCTCCAGCTACCTCTTTGGCGATGCGTACGCCGGCACGGTTCACGTCCTCCACCTTGGACTCCAGACCGAACTTGGACAACTTGTCGTAATTGGCAGAATACGTATTTGTTTCAAATATTTCTGTACCTGCATCCCGATAACGGCGATGTACATCCGCCACTACTTCAGGTGAAATCAAGTTTAATTCTTCATATGAAATCCCCACCGGGAACCCCATTTGGTACAGAAATGTTCCCATGGCCCCATCTCCAACGAGAACCCGTTCCTGCATAACTTTGCGCAAATCCGCCTTCATCCCATTTCCCCCCGCCTAGCTGTGATCATTTACATACTAATGTAACACAAAAAACGCTAAAAAACGAAGAAAAACACAGGTTTTTGATGAGTATCCAGCTCATATGGACTTTCTTGCCATACAGCCCCCAATATGTCTCTGTACAGGAGACACGACCTATCCTTTTTGACAAAAAAAGAGGCCCGCAGGCCCCTTTGGTTAAACCTTTCACTTTTTATGAAGTGATTCCTTTAAAAACAACTTCAGCAGGTCCAGTCATGTACACATGATTGTCAGCTTCATTCCACTCAATGTGGAGATCCCCACCCTTGAGGCTGATGACTGCTGTACGATCTGTATGTCCATTCAGGACAGAGGATACCAGTGTCGCACAAGCTCCGGTTCCACAAGCTAGTGTTGGACCCGCTCCGCGTTCCCATACACGCATGTCCACATATCCACGGTCACGAACTGTGGCGAATTCCACATTGATTTTTTTTGGGAACATCGGATGCACTTCAAGAAGTGGTCCCCAAGTCGTGAGGTCAAAATTCACAGCGTCATCTACATAGATAACCGCATGCGGGTTACCCATGGATACGGCAGTGAATTTGAACGCATGTCCATTCGCTTCAATGTAGTGATCAACCACTGGGTTGGCATCCACCGTTGTAGGCACTTGAAGACCGTTCAGGATCGGCTCACCCATGTCGACACGTACCGTTTCCACTTTACCATCACGAATGTTGAGACTCACAGGTTGTACCCCTGCACCAATCGTTTCAATGGTGATCTGCTCCTGGCTCACGTGACCATGATCGTATACGTATTTGGATACACAGCGAATGGCATTACCGCACTGTTCTGCTTCCGAACCGTCCGAATTCATGATACGCATCTGAAAGTCCGCCTTCTCCGAAGGCAGTATATAAACCAGACCGTCCGCACCGATGCCAAAGAAACGGTTGCACCATTTCACAGCCAACTCTGCCGCATCTGCCGGAAGCTCCTTTTCACCAAATACAACGATAAAATCGTTACCAAGTCCATGCATTTTCGTAAATTCCATAATCTTGCCCACTCCTTTTGGCAGTCTGCTGCCAAAGCTATATTCTTGCTCTTCTACAGGATTACCATAGAAATTCATATTCAACATTTACAGAAAAAAGCTATCCTGCAAAATGCCAAAGCTTCCGCTTTGAATCATTTTGAGGATAGCATACCGAAATAGGTAAGAAAAAGGTATTGATTTTATGCTGAAAACTTTGTACTTTTCGGTACGAAGCGGCCAGTACCACCCATACGGCGGCGGTTACGACGACCACCCCAGACGCTGCCTGCGCCCATAAGGAACGTTGGAATGCCTGCAGCAACGATACAGAGCGCCCATTCACGCAATCCCAGAGGTACGGTTTTGAAGATCGGCTGCAATGGTTCAACGTACATGACAACCAGCATCAGTACAACCGATGAAATCACCGCAAGAACCAGATATTTGTTCTGTAAAGGATTCCGATGGAAGATGGACCGCGAACTACGGCAATCAAAGACATGAATAAGCTGCGCCAAAACGAGTGTAGCAAAAGCCACAGACTGTGCCTTGATCAGTTGACCCGGATTATCCGGCGCAGCCTGAAGGGTAAGCCAGAACGCTCCGAGTGTGCATAATCCAATCAAAACACCACGACTGACGATTTTCCAACCCAGTCTGCGGGCAAAAATGTTTTCCTTGGCGCCACGGGGTTTGTGTTCCATCAAATCTTTCTCAGGCTGATCTACCCCCAGTGCCATTGCAGGCAAACCATCCGTAACGAGGTTAACCCACAGAATCTGAATAGGCACGAGTGGCAGCGGCAGGCCCATCATCATTGCAAAGAACATTGTCAATATTTCGCCCACGTTTGATGCCAGCAAATAACGGATAAACTTGCGAATGTTCTCATAAATATTACGGCCTTCTTCAATGGCAGCCACAATGGTTGAAAAGTTATCATCACTCAGAATCAGCGCCGAAGCTTCCTTCGTGACATCTGTACCCGTAATGCCCATCGCGATCCCGATGTCTGCCGCTTTAATAGCTGGAGCATCATTGACTCCATCACCCGTCATGGCGACGACATGCCCTTTGCGCTGTAACGATTTTACGATCCGAAGCTTGTGTTCAGGACTTACCCTTGAGAAAACATATATGCCCTCTACCTGTTTATCCAGTTGATCGTCTGTCATGCCTGCCAGCTGCTGACCACTTAAGGAGGCACCTCCACGAGGAAGAATCCCGAGTTGATGAGCAATGGCTTCTGCCGTTGTTCCATGATCACCTGTGATCATGACAGTTCGTATCCCCGCCTTGCGGCATGTGGCAATCGCATCTCGCACTTCACGACGCGGCGGATCAATCATACCTGCAAGTCCTACGAAAACTAGCTGACTTTCGGCGGCGTGTTCGTCAGCCACTTTTTCTTCCGGCCGCACTTCACGGTAGGCCATTCCGAGGACACGTAGTGCTGCTCCGGCCATGCTCTCATTTGCTGCCATTACTTTCTGTCGCAGTGTTCCAGTGAAAGGTACAACCTTGCCTTCCCACAAAATATAACTACAGTGTCCGATCAACACATCCGGTGCACCTTTGGTATAGATCATTCGGCCCCCCTGATGATGAACCAGGACCGACATGCGTTTTCGCTCCGAATCAAACGGGAATTCCTGCTGGCGGGCATACAACTCTTTGAGTCCGGCAGGAGTAAGCCCCATTTTGGAGGCCAGTGTGACGAGTGCCCCTTCCGTCGGATCGCCTTTCAGCTCCCAGAATACATTATCTCGTTGAACGGTTTCTTCTTGGAGGTCACCTTTTTTTGTGTTTTTCTTGCTTTCCTTTTTGGTATCCTTGCCCTTTTTCTTGCTCCCCACCTCGCTTGCAGCACTTTCCACAATACTCGCATTGTTGCAAAGCGCGCTGATCTGAAGCATTCTGCGCAGGGACTGGTCGCTCTTCAGTTCCACCGTACGACCGTTCTCCAGCATCTGCCCTTCAGGTGCATAACCATCCCCGGTAACCTTGATGTTACGTCCCTCCAACCACACATCCGTTACCGTCATCTTGTTCTGGGTGAGCGTGCCAGTCTTATCCGAACAGATTACGGATGCACAGCCCAGAGTTTCGACAGAAGGCAGTTTGCGTACAATGGCTTTACGTTTGATCATACGCTGCACGCCTAGTGCGAGTGCAATGGTTACAATGGCCGGCAGGCCCTCCGGTATGGCAGCCACCGCGAGGCTGACCCCTGCCAGAAACATGCCAACGGCTGGTTGTCCGTGCAATATACCTGCGACGACAACCATAACAGTTAATCCCAATGCGACAAAAATCAGAATTTTGCCCAGTTGTTCCAGCCTGTGCTGTAACGGTGTTTCCTGCTCCTCCGTATTCTGGATCAGATCGGCGATTTTGCCCATCTCCGTCTCCATCCCCGTACGGATAACCACACCTTTGGCTGTACCACGAGTGACCATGGTACCCATAAAACCAATATTCTTCTGATCACCCAGCGGAACGTCCTCGTCCGCAATCGGAAGGCAATGTTTGCTTACAGGAACCGATTCCCCGGTAAGTGCCGACTCCTCGACATCCAGACTGTTCGTTTGCAGCCAGCGCACATCAGCGGGTATGCGGTCCCCACTCTCCACCATAATAATATCCCCGGGGACAAGTTGTTTGGCGGCAAGGTGTACTTCCTGGCCTGAACGAAGCACTTTGGCAAGAGGTGCAGACAACTGTTTCAATGCACGAAGAGATCGTTCAGCCCGGAATTCCTGTACAAACCCCAGAATTGCATTCAGTACGATAATAGCCACAATCGTTACCGCATCCAGATACTCACCCAGTAATCCGGATACCAACGTTGCTCCCATCAACACCAGCACCATAAAATCCTTGAACTGATTCAAGAGCAATGTAATTGGAGAAATGCGTTTCCCCTCGCTCAGCTCATTCGAACCGACCACTTTCCTCTTCTCTGCTACAGCTTCATCCGTCAATCCTTCCTGCGGGCTGACGCCAAGAGTGTTACGAAGCTCTTCATCACTAAGTTGATGCCACTTGGTATGTTCCATGCTTCAAGTTTCCCTCCCAGTCTGTATTTCATCTGCAAAATAAGCTCACATGACTCACCGGCGCGCTGGTCGACAGGCTGTACACTATGCCGGACAAACTACCTGCTCTATATGTATTCGGACAGGTCTGTGATTAGCACCCGGAAGGTGAATCCTTTCCCTGATGGACAGAATAGGCTAAAATAAAAGTCTGCGATGTTCTGCGCAGTACCAATTCCAGCGTTAAACAGGCAAGCAACGAAGAATCTGTAGCCAGTCCTTGTTTTTTTACATACCTGGTTGCACGTTTCAGTTATATAGATGAAGCATTTGGCATGATAAATGCAGATGCTCGATAGAGAGAGGAAGTGGAAAAAATGGCATTGGACGGCATCGTAACACGGGCCATTGTTCATGAAATGCAAGGCTGCATTGGTGGACGTATCAGCAAAATCCATCAGCCGAATGGCCATGACGTAGTTCTCACCCTGCGTGCTCAGCGCGGAAATAGTAAATTGCTTGTTTCGGCAAGCCCAACCTATCCTCGTGTGCATTATACGGAAAAGACATTTCTTAACCCTACGGAAGCACCCATGTTCTGCATGTTGCTCCGTAAGCACTGTGAAGGTGCAATCATTGAGGAGATCCGTCAGATTGGCATGGAGCGTATTATCCACATCAATGTGCGCCAGCGCGACGAACTGGGGGATGTTTCGGTTAAACGGATCATCATTGAATTGATGGGGCGTCACAGTAATATTATTTTGCTTGATCCCGTTACAGGAACGATTCTGGATGGCATTCATCATGTGACTCCGTCCATCAGTAGCTACCGGGTAATCATGCCTGGATTCGCGTATACTGCCCCACCCGAGCAACATAAAAGTAATCCGCTCGAAGTGAGTCGTACAGCATTCGAGGACAGCTATCATGCCGCTGAAGAAGATGCATCACGCTGGCTTGTGAACTCCTTTAGCGGTCTTAGCCCGTTAATTGCGGGAGAGATTGCTACTCGTGGAATTGCTGCTGAAGGCACCCTGAGCACTCCAGCTGTGGTTGAGGGTGAAAGCCGAGTTGAGGCTGGTGCACTCTGGAACGCTTTTGAAGCCGTGATGGGACCTGTCAGAGATCATATCTACACACCTGTAACCGGAATGAACGCCAAAGGCAAAATGATTTTCTCAGCCGTTCATCTTCAGAGCATTCAGGATTTGGAGAAAACCTATGACACGATGAGCAAGTGCATGGAAGATTATTACGGAGATAAGGCTGAACGAGACACGGTTAAACAGAGAGTAAGTGATCTGCTCCGTTTTCTGCAGAATGAGCGAAGCAAAAACATCAAAAAGCTGGACAACCTGAACAAGGATCTGCTGGAAGCGGACGATGCGGACAAGTTCAGACTATGGGGTGAGTTGCTGTTTGCCTCCCTGCATCAGGTCCACAAAGGGGACAAGAGCGTGGAGCTTGTGAACTTCTACGATGAAGACCAAGCCAACATTACCATTCAGCTTGATCCACTGCTTACACCATCTGACAACGCACAACGTTATTTCAAGCGGTATAACAAATACAAGAACAGTCTGGCTGTCATTCATGAGCAGCTTGGCAAAACCAAAGACGAGATTGACTACCTCGATAACCTGTTACAGCAGCTCTCCATTGCATCGATGAACGATATTGAGGAAATACGGGACGAGCTTGTACAGCAAGGATACCTTCGTGACCGTAATAAAAAGGGTAAAAAGAAGAAGAAAAGTGACCGTCCAACCGTACACCAGTTCACCTCCTCGGAGGGAATTGATATTCTTGTGGGCAAAAACAACCTGCAGAATGAGTACGTGACCAACCGTCTCGCTTCTTCCAACGACACCTGGTTGCATACCAAAGACATTCCAGGTTCACATGTCGTTATTCGCAGTACGGACTTTGGTGAAGCTACATTGGAAGAAGCAGCACAGCTTGCTGCCTACTTCAGCCAAGCCAAGGAGTCCAGCAGTGTACCTGTGGATTACACGTTTATCCGTCATGTGCGCAAACCAAGTGGTGCGAAGCCTGGTTTTGTGATCTATGATCATCAGAAGACGTTGTTTGTCACGCCAAATGATGAATTGATCAAAAGTCTGCCATCCACCATTAAAAATGGATAGTAAGTTGAACTAAAGATTATTTACACTGACACTACGATGACAGAACAACCTTCCAATCGCTGTTATCCCCAGATTTTTTCGATCCCTTTTCTCAAGGGAAAATCCGGTGATAAAGGCGCACGCTTCGCTTTTTCAGGTTTTTTCTGTCCTCTCCGTTATCGTGTAAATGATTAGTTCAACTTATATAGATGTAACAGTAACATTAGAAAAATCCCCTGACCATTATCGGTTCAGGGGATTTTTCTTTGAATATTAATTCACTTATAAGTATAATAATTCAATTGTGATTAATAAAATTTGTAGTTAAAGGAAGTGTACCGTGACCATACATATCAGAGAAACTCAACCTGATGATCTGAAACCCCTGATGGCATTAATGCATGACTATGTGGTGGGATTCTACAACAACCCCTGGCCTGGTGATCAATCCATCCAGCTTTTGATCAACAACCTGCTTAATCAGAAGATCGGTGCTCAATTTGTGGCAGTAGAGGACGGGAAGCTTATCGGATTTTCCACCCTGTTCTTTACCTACAGCACGATGAAAGCAGAGCGTGTCGCCATTATGAACGACCTATTTGTTACGGAAACATTTAGAGAGGGCGAAGCAGAAGCTAAATTATTCGCACACTGTCAGCAATATACGCGTGACCATGGATGTGCATATATGTCTTGGATCACAGCAGTGACCAATGAGCGAGCCCAGCAATTATTCGAACGTCTCGGGGCTACACGTGGCGCTTGGGTAAACTATTCCATTACATAGACTCTTTTTAACACAAAAAAGGACATGGAAACATGAAGGTTCAGCCCTATCATGCTTGCATGTCCTTTACTCCTTCGATCTTAAATGTATCCAGTAATACAGAATTTATTATAGTCAGATAGAGCGTTGCGACGTCTCGCTTACTCTCCCTTTTGCTGTGAAGCAGCTGCCTTCAGCCTTTCCAACACATCAACCGTTACGGTCTTGCTACCAAGATCCCCGTGGAAAACAACACCTTGCCGTTTGCCATGATAATCCGATCCACCAGTCTCAATAAGATCATACTCCCTGGCCATCTCAGCATACCTGCGTTCCTCTTCCGGGCCATGGTCCGAATGAAACACCTCAATGCCATCTGGATGAGAGTCTTCGATGATACGTCGCACCAATTCATCATCGTTATAGAGACCCGGATGGGCAATCACAGCGGCTCCACCTGCGGCTCTGATCCACTCGCAAGCATCCTCTGGTGCAACGCGGGGTACAGACACGAAGCCAGGCTTGCCTTCAGCAAGATATCGATCGAATGCATCCCGCATGTCGACAGCATATCCCTTCTTCACCAGCACATCGGCCATATGAGGTCTTCCAATACTCTCATCCGGCTCTAACGGTCGTCCTAGCTCATCCAGTACCTCCTGCCAGCTTATATCAAGCCCGAGTTCTTGCAGCTTGGCGATAATCAGAAGATTCCGCTCATCTCGCGCTTCTCGTAATCCGCGCAACCGTTGCAGGAACTGCTCATCCTCTGTATTCACATAATACCCAAGCACATGAATATCTTTCCCACCAGCCCGGGTGCTGATCTCCACTCCGGCAACAACATCAATATCGTACTCTTTTCCCGCTTGCTGTGCTTCCGCTACACCAGCTACTGTATCATGGTCCGTCAGGGCAACCGCAGATAGCCCTTTTTGTTTGGCAAGCTTCACATTATCAGCAGGTGGCTGCATTCCATCGGAAGCCTGACTATGCGTATGAAGATCACAGCGTCCTTGGCGCTGATCCATGATCAACAGCTCCTTTGTTTAAAATTGATTATGATTCAATCTTATCTACCATTGATGTTGCCAACGATTATGCCTTCCCCGTCTTATGTACCGACTTAGGCTGCTCCTGCTGACGCAGATAATTCAGGAAAGCGACTGCTGACAGGGGCAACAAGGACGATTTTAGATGGATGGCATAGAACTGCCTTTTGAATTCGAGTCCGCGGATATCCACAATATGAACAAGTCCCAGAGCCAGTTCATGCTGCACCGAAGAAGGAGATAACATCGTAATACCTACCCCTGCCTCCACGGCCGATTTTACCGCTCCTGTACTGCCAAGTTCCATCACTACATTCATATCCTGTGGATCAATCTTTTTCTTTTGCAATTGGTCTTCCATCACCTGACGAGTACCCGAGCCCTTCTCACGCAGCACAAAAGGATAATTCATTACATCCTCAATATTCACTTTGCTACGCTTAGCCAAATCATGTCCGGCAGGTACAATCAGTTTCAGCTCGTCCTGCATGACAGGCTCCACAATCATGTCCGGGTGGTGCACTGGCGCTTCAATCAGACCAAAATTAAGCTGGTGCTTCAATATATCATCCATAATTTGCGTTGTATTCATCACTTTCATGACAATTGAAATATCCGGATATTGAAGTGCAAATGGTCCGAGCATGCGTGGAAGCACATATTCCCCGATCGTTAAGCTGGCTCCCAGCTGGAGTCTGCCCTGTAACATCTGAGTAAACGCCGACATCGCTTCGTCCGTCTGTCTGACCAACTCTACACTCCGTTTTGCATGAGGTAATAAAGTTCGGCCAGCCTCGGATAATTCTATTTTTTTGGTGGAACGATGCAATAACTTGGTGCCAAAATAGTCCTCCAATGATTGAATCTGCATCGTTACTGCCGGTTGAGTCATATGTAATGCTTGTGCAGCCGCCGAGAAACTCCCCTTCTCTGCTACCGTATAAAAAATATGCAATTGGTGAAAATTCATATCTTCGCCCCTCTTCGATTACACTCTCTACATTGTAGCCGATTTCCCGCTTGGCAACAAAAAAAGCATGCAGCTTGTCTGCATGCGATAATCTTTGAATCTATGATTTCAACATATTGAATCTACTCAACCTACTTATGCTTGCGGCTATTTTTGACCAGCGTCATTCTTCTTGAATGTCTTAACCATGAATAATATGACTTCAGGTCCCTTAATTCAATGGTCTCCGACATACGTCCCAGAAACGTAACTACAATCATTTTGTGCAGCGGGTTGCCCGCAATATCATATTCTCCTTCAAGTTCGGAAAATTCGGCGACCACCACCAGATCCTCATCAATCAGGTAGACGTCCTGTTCATTACGGTAGTATGGTGTTATACGGTCCTGCTTCAGACACTCCCATAACCACGCCGCAATATGGTCATCATCACTACGTGCAGGCTCAATACGGTCTGCATACCGCATCTTGGCATGATGGGTAATGACGATGTCGGCCACTTTCTTGTCTCCAAGAGCCACGAAAAACGGCTCGTAGGTGCTCCAACGTTGCATCACCTTATCACGCATGGGAATCACTCTCCACCAGATAGGACTTTCTATCTATTTATTACCAAATATATTACAACATTAGTCCCGCAACCTCAAGGCGTAAGTTTAACTTTTTTTCACAATAGCCAATTTGTGTATAATTCAAGAAAAGAGCGACCCCAAAGGGTCCCTCCAGTTTCTCGTCTATATTCCGTAAAAGCTCGTTTTGTCCATCGTTTTGCTGGCATACTCGGTTTTGATCTCATTACGATACGAGCGTTCGATCTTGCGCACATAGGAAAGTCGCTTCACATTTTTCATCGTATCATCTGCCCGTTCTGCATTAACATACATGACTACATAATGCATACGGCGGGAGATATAATGCACGGTGCCATATTTTTCGAGATTACGGGCAGCTTTCAAATCACTGACCCAAATAATGAATCCTGTCCTTTCCGCAAACATCATCGTTCCCCGCCCTTCTATAATGATTACTTAACTGCAACCACACTTGCCGCCACTACCGCAGCCGCCCTTCGGATTCGGATCATTGCTCGGTACCTTAATGGTCGTTGACACTGCAAATGCAATGGTCTCTGACATCTGGAATAACATATCATCCAGGGACTTCTCTGCCTGTTTGAAGCGGATTACCGCCTCGAAATTTTCCAACTCCTGTTCCAGAGCCTTCACCTGGTCTTTTGCTGCATGATAATCCGGGTGAAAATGACCGAAACGCTGTGTTTCTTCAAACAATTCCTTCTTGGCATTCAGCTTCCGAATCCCCATCTGAATCTCAGGGGTAGTCTCGACTTGCTGCTTCCAATATAAATAATCCGATACTTCGGCAGATTGGTTAATCATGTCGCCCAGTTCATATGCGCCCGTTAACACTTGGGCCATATCGACCGTGTTCATTTCCGCTACGCTCATGAAATATTCATCCTATCTATATATAAAGTTCTACTTAACGTAGACTACCTCATCATAGCATATCCATGAATAGTTAAGAAGAGTTTTTCCTGCAATTAGAAATAGGGGGAACTCGAAAATTCGCCTTTCAACCTGATATTCACGTGAAATAGTCAGGTTATGACATCATCTGGCAGGATAAGACGCATTGTATCCCACTCTGACGGGGAGAATGTACGCCATTCCGTCTCTGATGTATTTTCACTTGAATCCAACATGCACCAACCGCTTAAAGTCCATTGTTCATGACCCTCTACCTGATGTGGAATGAGGTATTGCGTACGATTTTCCTGTTGTATCCCCAGCTTGGTCTGCCACTCAATGGCTTTGGCAGCAATCTGTCGGGCGGTTGAACTATGATATCGACGCCACTCCTTGTACCAGGTCTCCGGTATCTCCTCAAATCCCAACAGAGAGAACTTCTTCTCAATGACAGAATGATCACGCTCCAACCCATGCAGAGATGCAGGGACATCAACCAGACCTTGATTATCGGGTGTGTAGAAAGAAGAATATACACCGCTCAACACATCTTTTTCTAATAACTTCGGATCATCTGCGGAGCCTGTACTTTCCTCCATTACCTCCATACTTCTATCTACAGTCAATGGTGCAACATCCGTCTCCTTGCCCCAATCTGCTAACGCAATACGTACATTCTCTGGTATGCCTGTCAGCGCATATTGATCCAGAAGCTCTATCACTTCATGTAATGCATACCCTCTGGCTATGGCCGAAATGAATCGTTCTCTTGTCAAACGGTAGATGGACATTCGATCACGCGTCACCCGTTCTGCGTATTGCTCCAGCATCCAGATTACATCAGGCCCTGCTTCCGGCGGTACCAACACTTCGAAATCAGGCTGCATGTAAAATCCACACGGCTCCGCCTCACTTACCATCTCTTGTTCTCGATATAACAGGCTATGCGGTTCGATCAGCCAACGGAATGCCAGCGCTCCCGACTGATCTTCTCCTACTTCACCATAACCCCAGCCAGCCAGTGCGTATAGCCAGCCCCTGATCCGTGGTTTCAATTCCGAATTCTCTATATGGCACCATATGTTTTTTTCTGGAGCAAACAATGCCAATTGATAACGGAAATGCTGCAACGCGGGTTCAGCTTCTCCGTATCTTTCCATACACGCTTGATATATTTCCCGATGCATCTGTCTCCACGAGAGCTTCAACCATGTTTGTAATCGATGATCTACAATCTGAATTCGTCCATCTGACTTCTGAGCCAGATTCAGACTGAGCAGTAGATCGAGAAGGATCGCTACGTGGGTCGGATACAAATCCGAATGTTCATATCGGATACCCAGACCTTCAAAGTCTGTCGAAGATAATACCGTGATCGCACTTAATTTTTGAACACTTTTCTTATGTATAGTGCCCTTCCCTGTCAAAGGAAGTCCTTCTCTTTCGATCCACGCGATCAGATGAAGCAGCTCTGCAGCAATATCCGGCTTTCCCTCCTGTAGTACTTGAGCATGCTGTGCCATCTGTTCAACGGTTATGCCCACTCTTTGTGCGTAAGCAATCGTCAATGTCTCCATCAGCGAAGCAGGAATATAGAATAATCGCTCCCCCCAACTCTTATATACAGATTCAATCCATTTTTGCTGCCTAAGGCTGGCGAATGAAGAATTGGCTTCTGCGACACTTAGTCCTTCGATGGCCCACTGTTCTCGCGGCAGGAGGGAGGAAAAAGGCTGACCGGCATGTTTGTGAAAAATTGCACCAAGCACTTTTTGTTCCACCAAAGCAAGCTTTGACCATGAATTAAGGTTCAGTACCACAGGCTCATCTATTGGTTCAAATGAAGACATATCCCAATCCCTCCTCTTTTCGCGAGTATAAATGGACTATTCGTTCTCGTGCACAATGGCATATTCATATCCCTGCTCCACCAAGAACATCTGACGGTTTAATGCAAACTCCTGTTCCTTACTATCCTCTGATACCAACGCATAGAAATATGCTTTGTTTTCTCCAGCTTTTGGTCTCAGAATTCTCCCCAAACGCTGTGCCTCTTCCTGCCTTGACCCGAAGCTCCCCGATATCTCAAGCGCAACAGCAGCATCAGGCAAATCCACAGCAAAATTGGCAACCTTGGATACCACAATTGTTTTAATATCTCCACGTCGAAAAGCGGCAAACCACTTGATTCGCTCTTGTTGTGACATGGTACCCGAGATCAAAGGTGCTTCAATTTCCCGGGCAATCAACTCAAGTTGATCCAGATATTGTCCAATCACTAGCGCAGGCAAATCCCGATGACGTTCCAGCAAACGCTTAACTACATGTACCTTCGCCGGATTCTCGGCAGCCAATCGAAATTGATGTTTAACCTCGGCTTGCAGATAATTTGATCTTAGTTCCGGGGAAAACGGGATACGTATCTCCTGACATTGTACATCAGCAATCCACCCTTGCTGCTCCAGTTGTTTCCACGGCATATCATAGAGCTTTGGACCAATCAACGAAAACACATCCTGTTCACAGCCATCCTCTCGAACCAAGGTGGCCGTCAATCCCAGCCTTCGCGTAGCTTGAATATCCGCAGTTGCACGAAACACTGGTGCTGGCAGCAAATGTACTTCATCATATATGATCAGCCCCCATTGCCGCTCACTGAGCAGTTTGATGTGGGTAAAATCAGCATCCTTTGATTTCCGGTGTGTAAGAATCTGATATGTAGCTACAGTCACAGGCTTCACCTGTTTTTTCTGACCGGAATACTCACCGATCTGTTCGCTGGTAATCGTGGTTTTGTCTTGAATTTCCTGAATCCACTGTCGCACAGACGTTGTATTGGACGTCAAAATAAGGCATTCACATTGAAGCCGCTCCAGCACGGCCATGCCAATGACCGTTTTTCCTGCCCCGCAAGGAAGTACGAGTAAACCGCTTCCTCCCATGCCCTCACTGCCTTCGAATGCATCCACAGCCTCTCTCTGGTAAGAACGCAGCGCAAACCGCTCAGAGTGGTCCCCCGGATCATTAGACCGCCAATCAAATGAAAGCTTGGTTCCCTCCCGATATCCTACGTAATCAAGTACGGGGTAACCCAATCGTGTTAATTCCCTTTTTAATAACCCTCGCTGTTCTCCTGGGAGCAGAAGTTCATGAGCGTCCTTACGTTCCATGCGAAAGGCAGCTATCGATTTCAATCCACTTAATTCATCCAGCAACCGCTCATCCTCACTGTAAAGACGCATTCTAGTGTGATCTGCTTCGGAATGCAGTTTTAATTTGCCATACTGATCCATGATTCTCCGAACATCCTGTATAAGTGCAGCAGGCACGTTCCAGCGGGATACCAGCTCCAAACTTGCGATGACCTGATCTGCATTCCATCCCAGCGCAGCCGCATTCCAGAGCGATAACGGAGTGATTCGGTAAGTATGGAACGCTGCCGGTGTCTTAACTAGTTCTGAATACATCCCAAGCTGCTCTCTTGCTCTTTCGAATCCGGGGTGGCCAACTTCCAGCAAAACTGTAAAATCTCGCTGAACTATACAAGCATCTGTGCTTACCATATGTTCTGTTCCTTCCATTTGGTGCCTTCCTCCTATCACAAAAAAGTCCAGTTCCGGCAGCTTCCGAAAATGAACCACTTTAAGTGCACGTTCCAAAAGTCTAGTTTTCAGTACCGAAAAGTGGACTTTTGGACAACATCTATAAAATCCACAAAAAAACATCCTGCCCATACCTCGGTATGAACAGGATGCCCAACTGCATCTAAAGTCATTCGGCTGTGTAACCCTTAGCCATAGCTATGAACAATCTAACGGCCGTCTGCATTGCGTCTTCATCAAAATCAAACATCGGATGATGATGCGGATAGATCGCATTTTTATCCGGGTTGCCTGCTCCAACAAACATAAAGCACCCTGGAACCTTCTGCAGATAATACGCAAAATCTTCCGCTGGCATCAGCATCGGGGAAGCTTGCACTCGTTCTGCCCCAAATAATTCTGTAGCTTCTCTGAAGAAACGTTCTGTCTCCTGTTCATCGTTCACCACAGGCGGATATCCCATAATATATTTCACTTGCGTCTCTGCGCCATAAGCTGCCCCTGTCTGGGCTACCATGGTAAGCACACGCTCTTTCATCCCGTTTCGGGTCTCTTCATCAAATGTTCTTACCGTACCGCTCATTTTGCATTGCTCTGCAATTACGTTCTGAGCCGAGCCCGCCTGCATTGTACCAATGGTCAGCACTGCGGGTTGCAATGGATCAACCGAACGACTGACAACGGTCTGAAGCTGCATCACAAGCGCAGAACCGGCGATAAGACTATCTATCGTGGATTGTGGCATCCCGCCATGTCCACCTTTGCCTTTGATCTCAATGTAAAAATCGTCCGCCGCCGCCATCATCGGTCCTGCTTTACTGGCAACAATACCTACAGGCAGCGGGGTCCACAGATGAATGCCATATATGACATCCACGCCTTCAAGCGCACCATCCGCAATGACCTGAACTGCACCACCCGGAAGCAGTTCTTCTGCTGGCTGGAACAAAAAGCGAATCTCGCCTTGGATCTCCTGCTTGTGACGGCTGAAATACAATGCCGTACCGAGCAAGATCGAGATATGACCATCGTGGCCGCATGCATGCATCGCTCCTGCTTGTTGTGACGCATACTCGATATTCTTCTCATCCTGAATCGGCAGTGCGTCCATATCAGCTCGCAGCATGACGACAGGACCCGGCTTGTCCCCACGAATGGTACCGATGACCCCGTGACCACCAACATGACGCCTCACGTCCACGCCAAAACTCTCCAACATATCCGCTACAAAAGAGGATGTCTTCTCCTCATGAAAGGAAACCTCTGGATTGCGATGAAGGTGACGCCGCCATTCCACCATGTGGATCTGCAGATCTTCCCACCATATATTATTAGTCATGTCTCTCCACCCTTTCAATCTTAAACGGGACTTATATCAAGCCCGAACCTTCCTCTTCAAACCTATTGCTGTATATTGTAGCAGAATTGGAAGAAAACCGATACGAAACGCCTTTGGAAAGCTTGCACGGGAAGGGGAAACATACTATCATGAACTAGAGAAATACTCGAGAAATTATACTCGGAAGCTTATGAGGAGGATCAAACGCTTATGATTTTTGAGAATACAGGCTTGGATGGCTTGAAGAGCGACTTGGCATACCTGGATGAGAGCGCCGAGAAAGTCGGATTTGTCCGGTGGCAATGGGAATATTACCGTGCTACATATGACTACAAAATTGAAGATGAACAAACCAACTCAGAATACTTTGTACGCATTAATACCCGCGCTGTGGAAGGCAAATTGGAAAAACCGGATACCGTTCTTGCTGTTGAAGCAGTATACCTTGGCAAAGCCACTTTCCCTCACGGCCTGGATTATGACTCTTCCGTTCCGCAACCAGTCGTGAAGCTGGCAGCCCAAAAATTACAGCAGCTTAAAGAACTGCTGGAAGCATAGGCTGGGCCAAACGATGAATCAACAAACGGCCCAAACGAAAACGAAGAGAGGCACGCCGGATTTTCAACTGCTAATCCTCACTTTATTGTTGGTGGGCTTTGGACTGGTGATGGTATTCAGCTCCAGTTCCAGCATTGCAATCGCAAGCGATAAATTTAACAATGATGCCCTTTACTTCACGAAAAAACAACTTATGTGGGCGATTATCGGTCTATTTGGCATGTTTTTTGCCATGAATATCCGCTTCAACAAGTACAAAAAGCTCTATGCACCCTTTTTCCTGCTCACTACGGTCATGCTGGTGATTGTTTTGATCTCAGGTGCAGTATTGAACGGTGCACGAAGCTGGATTCACATTTTTGGTTTCAGTCTTCAGCCTGCAGAGTTCGCGAAAATTGCTATCATTCTCTATCTCTCTGCTCTTATTACCAAAAAAGGTGAGAAATTCAGGGTTTTCAAGACAGGGTACGTTCCCGTCTTGTTCATCGTTGGATTCATCGCAGGGCTGATTATGCTGCAACCAGACTTCGGTACCACCTTCATTCTGGTGTCCACCTGTGGTCTCTTGATCTATGCCGGTGGAGCCAGTATGAAACATATCCTGGGTTCGATTCTCCTGGTTGTACTCGGTGGGGCACTGGCGTTCGGAGCGAATTCCCTGTTTTCTTCCATGTCTCCTTCCGACACAACGACTGCTACAACAGCAGTCACTGCGGAGCAGAACTACAAGATCGGACGTATTCAGGCTTTCCTTGATCCAATGTCCGATATTAATGGCGGAAGTCTTAACCTCTACCGTTCTCTTGTTGCCATTGGTGATGGCGGCATAACAGGTTCCGGGATTGGACAAGGTACGATGAAGTTGCATTATTTGCCAAACGCGTATAATGACTTTATTTTCTCCGTAATTGGGGAAGAACTCGGATTCATCGGAAGTGCATTATTCCTGCTGGTTTACCTGTACTTCATCTGGCGAGGAATTATTGTCTCTCTCCGCTGTCCCGATCCATTCGGAACATTGGTCGGCATAGGTATCATGGGACTAATCGCGATTCAGGCATTTATCAACATCGGTGGTGTAACTCAGACCATTCCGGTGACGGGGGTCACGCTTCCGTTTATCAGTTATGGGGGTACCTCACTCTTTGTGATGATGGTTGCCATGGGCATTCTGCTCAGTATCTCACGCACCAACAATCTGGACGTGATCAAGGAAGAGAAAACGAAGTCCGTAACTGTACAGACACAGACTCGTACCTCTCCTGCTCTTCGTTCACGGGAGTCCATCCGTCGGATTCGATAAAAAACAACACAAAAAAGGCTGTGCACCTAATGGATGCGCAGCCTTTTTCTGTGTACTCGGTACAATTCTGTCTATCAAGATGAAGAACAGGTCAATATCGTTCTGTCCTCCATTGCGGATTGCGATTTCTACAGATCGTCGCCTTTGAAAGATACGCCTTCTACCTTTACATTGACTTCAACCACGCGTAATCCGGTCATGGTCTCTACCGCTTCTCTTACATTCTGCTGAAGCATACGGGAAACTTCATGAATCGGAGTTTCGTACAGGACGATGATGCGCAGGTCAATGGCTGCTTCCAGCTGGCCGACCTCAACGCTCACGCCTTTCTGTACGTTTTTACCGCTGAGTCGCTTCGCCCAGCCCTCTGACAATCCTCCAGACATTGCGGCAATTCCGGGTGTTTCCATTGCAGCCATTCCGGCAATTTTTGCAACCACGTCATCGGCAATCCGGATGTTTCCGCTCTCCAGTTGAAGTTGTTCTGCCATGCCACATCCTCCTTCACTTCGTTACTCGTATTTTAAATCCTTTCCACCCCAAAAAGCAAATTAAACTCAAAAAGATGCGTTTACAACCTACCACCATTTGGTTATATTGAAATATGAAAATAATCTCATAAGCGATTTACAGTGTAATTCAAAAACAAAATAATTTATAACCGAGGTGTTTGTTGTGAGAAACCGGATTTCATCCATTTTGCTGATTGCGTTCTTTGCACTCAGTGCCATCGCCCACTACTTGAAATGGGATTCGATTCTACAGTTCGTGATATCAGCCATTTCGGTTATTTTTGTGGCCGGTTTTTTAGGCAAAGCCACCGAAAATGTAGCCCACTACGCCGGACAGCGACTGGGTGGATTCTTGAATGCCACCTTCGGCAATGCTGCCGAATTGATCATCGCCATTTTCCTCGTCAAAGAGGGACTCTTCGACATGGTCAAAGCTAGTCTGACAGGTTCTATCATCGGAAATCTGCTATTAGTGCTCGGGTTAAGTATTTTTGCCGGAGGACTCAAGTTCAAAATTCAGAATTATAATGTTTCACTTGCAGGTCTGAATGGTTCCCTGATGATTGTTGCCATTATTGCCCTGTTTATTCCGGCAGTCTTTCTCAATACACATTCCATTACACAGAAAGACACCAATACACTTAGTCTCATCGTGGCCGGATTGCTCATCCTCGCGTATATTGCGTGGTTGCTATTCTCCATGGTGACACATAAGAACTACCTCGCAGACGTCACTGAGGATCGCGATGAAGAGCTACCTCATGAGCATGCTCCAGCATGGTCCAAGAAAAAATCTATTCTCTACCTGGTGCTCGCAACAGTCATGGTTGCTTTCGTCAGTGAATGGCTGGTGGGCACGCTTGAAGTCTTCACTTCGGAATTTGGACTTAGCGAACTGTTTGTCGGTGCATTCCTTGTGGCCATCATCGGTAATGCGGCCGAACACAGTGCAGCCATCATGCTTGCCATGAAAAATAAAATTGGAGCCGCCGTTGAAATTGCGGTTGGCAGCAGCTTGCAGATCGCACTCTTCGTTGCTCCTGTACTGATTTTTGTCAGCTACTTCACAGGCAGAACCATGGATATCGTATTTACAACGATTGAACTGGTCGCCATCGGCGTATCCGTATTTATTGCAAAGTCCATTACCCAAGATGGTTCAACGAATTGGTACGAAGGTTTACTCCTGCTCGTGGTATATATCATACTCGGTGTATCCTTCTTCCTGGTGTAACTAGGCCCTCACGTAGCCATGATTAAAATATACAAGCCACAAGAGGCAGCCCGAATTTACATTCGGTGCTGTCTCTTTGTTTGTATACGCCTTCCGGCTGGCTTGCATCCCCACCCCGTTCAGACGCACAAAAAAAGCATGCATAAACGCCTGCATGCCTTCTATTCTGACCCGCGCATTTGCAGGCTATTGCTCATTCTTCTTGTTCAAGGCTTCATATAAAATTGCCAAATTCCGCTCAAGCGCGCTAACCAGCTGCTTACCTGCACCTTCTGGAAGGAGCCCTGCACGAACAGCAAAATCAACTTCTTTGGAGAACCCATACATCTGTGTATCCAATACTTCCTCATAGAGAGGGCAGTAGCGGGTAGCCAGATTCTCCATCTGTACTTCAATAAGCTTCTGTATTTTATCTGCATCTTCTTGAAGAAGACTGATCGCTTTCAAACTCAGCTGGTCCTGCAGATCAGATGAAGTCATGCATTTTTCCCCCCTATGTCCCAAAAATCGCGTAAAGACGTTCTACCTCTAATATTAGACGAAATGAAGAGCTAATACAAGAACCTGACCAAAATAAGCCCGCAAAGTTAAGCCTTTTGTTGAAGCTTAATCCTCCTGTTCCAGTCACCTCCAAATGTGCATTCAGCGCATTCCATGCCAAAAAACACCCCTGCCAAAAAAGGCAAAGGTGCTTCTTGAGAGCTATTACTCAGATGCGATGCTTACATTCAGTCCATGCTTGGCAAATACTTCTGACATGGCTGCTTTCGCTTCAACTGCATCTGGACCATGAACATGCAGTTCATAGCTGTGCGTGCTGATCAGCGTTGTAAACAATCCGAGAATACTTTTCACATCGATATACTTGTTCTCCGAATGAAGCACGATTGAAGAAGTAAACTTGCCTGCTGTTTGAGCAATTTCTACTACAGCCGCGTTATTACTCGACATAGGAATCCCTCCGTCTTTTTACTATTGGTATCATCTATTAATTACCACTACATGATACCGTGAATCCGCTTTCCTAGCAACAGCAAAATCCTGTTCCTACTTCAAACGGTCCGGATTCAGGCATTCCAGCTCAGGAATGACAAAGATACCGTCTTTACGAATCAGCACATCGTCAAAATAAATCTCCCCGCCGCCATAATCCGGACGCTGGATCAATACGAGATCCCAGTGGATGGACGAGCGGTTGCCATTGTCGGTTTCTTCATACGCCTGACCTGGCGTAAAGTGCAAGCTGCCTGCGATTTTTTCATCGAACAGGATATCTTTCATCGGATGAAGAATATGCGGGTTAAATCCAATCGCGAATTCACCAATATGACGAGCACCCTCATCCGAATTCAGGATTTCATTCAAACGCTCTGTATCGTTACTTGTCGCTTCAACAATTTTGCCATCCTTGAACGTGAACTTGATATTTTCAAAAGTCACTCCATTGTACAAGGTTGGCGAGTTATAACTAATCGTTCCGTTCACGGAATTACGCACAGGGGCGCTGTACACTTCGCCATCCGGGATATTTTTTTGGCCAGAACATTTCTCTGCACCGATATCTTTAATGGAGAAGCTCAGCTCTGTTCCTGGTCCGGTGATACGAACTTTGTCCGTCCGCTTCATCAGGTTAGCAAGCGAGTCCTGCGCTTTGTCCATTTTGGCGTAATCCAGGTTACATACGTCGAAGTAGAAATCTTCGAACGCTTCTGTACTTGTATTGGCGAGTTGCGCCATACTTGCGTTAGGGTAACGCAGTACAACCCATTTCGTATGTTTGACACGTTGTTCACTATGTACCGGGTGGGAGTACAATGAATTGTACATTTTCATTTTTTCTTCCGGCACATCGGACAGATCATTCACATTTTCTCCCGCACGAATACCGATATAACAATCCATCTGTTTCATACGGTTCAGATCAATCTCTGCCCATGTTTTCATCATTTCTTCTGTGGCATTTTTCAGCATCGCACGCTGTACGGTTTTATCAGTCAACTGTACAAAGACGTTACCACCTTTTTTGCCTACCTCTTCAATAATGGCGTTAATCAGATCACGTTCCGATCCAATCATCTCAACCAATACATTTTCACCAGGCTGTACATCTACTGAATAGCCCACCAGGTTTGCTGCAAGCTTTTGAATTCTTGGGTCTTTCATCTTGGTAAAATCCTCCTGTCATCTGCCATACTTGAATTGAACAACGGTAAATTACGATACTATTGTAGCACGCGAACAGTCATCCCGTCAGCAGGCAGTCCCTCACTTCGTTTATTGATATGACTTGAAGTTCACATCGGTGACAAGGGCTTCTTTGTTACTTTTACGGTTGTTGTCCGTGTAACTCATCTGACTTTCAGAGGATAAGCGAAGAGGCAGACTGCTCTTCCGATCTACCGTGAGATGATATACCGTCTGCACGCTCGCTTGTTTCATCATCTGTTGCATCGTTGTTTCGCCCTGTTTCCAAACTTTCTCCAGATCCTTCTCAAGCTTCTCCTTACGCGCCCCTTTCACCGTAGCTGCCTTATGCATATATTCTGCCCGAATGGCGTTCATCTCGTCGTTTAGCTGGGCTACAGCCCATGATTTGGCGTCTTCCGGTGCAAGTTCAATCCGTAATGTTCTGGTTCGACGACCAGCGCCATACTCCGATTGAATGGTTTTGTGCATCCCATCGATCTTCTCCAATTGGGCAATTGGGTTAAAACGAGAAAGAGACCCACGCAGCGGCTCATGCTGCGCTGACAATGCCATCCATTGCCCTTGTTTCCGCTCGAAAGAGGCGCTAAACCCACTGGGCTGTCCATTATTTTTTACGGCAGTTGTTTGAATGCCTGTCCCCACAGCAGTTACTTCTCCAGGTAATCGGGTCTGAAGGGTCAGACGATCATGATTCTCCAGCTTGCCTTCAAACTTGAACTGATTCTCGAACAGCCCACTGTTCTCCCTTCGAAGTCCTGCCTCTCCTTCAAAACTCAACGTTTCTTTTCCCGCTATCCCCGATAAAGCCAAGGAAAAAACCTCCTCAGGCGTTTGATCTCGCTGCATTAATCCACAACCCGGAACACCAATAATCACGATGCTCACAAATAACCATAATGTACGTACCGAATGGCGGTTAAACATGTCTATCTTCACCCTTCCGTGAACTTTGTCCATAGATTGCCCCGCCCGTATATGCTTATACTTCCTTCTATACACATCTTGATCTGCGATGCACAAAAAAAAGAGAACGACTCCGCTTGGAATTGTTCTCTCTTAACGTGTTACTTCCTGTTCCTCTACAACGATTCTGTTCCGACCACCATTCTTGGCGCTGTACAAAGCCATATCAGCCCGATAAAACAAGGACTCTACACTGACCTTTTCATCCATCCAATTCCACTCTGCGATGCCACTGGATACCGTAACGGGCGGTCTGGTCTCTTCTGCGACTCTCTTTCGAATCACTTCCGCATAATCTAACGCCTGCCTTACACTCACCTGTGGCATATAGATCGCCAGTTCTTCTCCACCCCATCTGGCACATACATCCTCCGAGCGAACAGAGCTGGTGACGATCTCACTCACTTGCTTCAATACTTGATCCCCCGTCTGGTGTCCGAACGTGTCATTCACCTGTTTGAACTGATCAATATCCACCACAATGAGGGAGCCACAGAATTCATGAGCCTGTCGCTCGTGAATCACACTGTCCAGATAATGCCTCACGTACAGACCTGTCAACATATCCAGATTAGCCAAGCGCCGAACCTCGGCATGCAGCGTGGCATTTGACAGGGCAAGCCCGATATGAATGGATAACATCTGCAAGAGCCTATAGTTATCATATGAAAAGTAGTGCTCTCTACTGTGTCCCAGCAAAATGGCACCCTTCACTTCACCATTGACTCTGATCGGTGATGCAATCAGTGACATGGATCCCGTATCTTCCATGAAAAAGGAGGACACTTTATCAAATTGCGCATAATTGGCTATAATGAGCGGTTCCTCTGTTCGATAGACCAAACCTGCGATACCGTAGTCTACAGAAAAGGATTGGTGAAAAACATCTTTCACGTTAGATGACATGACTTCGAAGTCATTGGTACTGTCATTGAGTTGAAGAATGCAACACGTTTCAGCCTGGAATATTTCCTTTAACTCTTGCTCGGATAGTTGATAGATCTCGGAAAGATGCAGGCTTTTGTTCAACCGCTGTGTAAGATCATTAATTAAACGAAGTTCCTGAATTAACATATTGGATTGTTCATGCAGCTTGGCGTTCTCAAAGGCCGTTCCTGCAGTGTCTACCATCATCGTAATCAATTGCAAGTCCGATTCTTCCATAATCTCTTCATTCATTTCGATATGGAACACACCGTATATGCCTTGTTTGCCTTTCAGCGGAATCCCTATATCTACAATGCGGTTCTCTGCATCATCTGAGCGAGCAACGATCAGCTTACCTTCCATAAATGAACGCACACAAATATCTTCTCCTCGCTCGTGGACAAGCAACGGTTTAATCCGTGGATCAGAGTTGTTCTGATCCTGAGACATATACAATTTGATATAAGTGGCCGGGTACAAGTAGTCCATACTGTCAAATACCTCATCCAATATGGCCTCGACATCCATTTTGTCATGCATTCGCTGAACAATCTGAAAGAGAATGGACCTCCGGTGTTCCTCACGAGCTGTTTGTTCATGAGCATGTAACAGGTCCGTCATAAATATGTATTCGAATCTTCGGTAAAAGCAGGTGTGATAATGCAATGCCTCAGATTGAACCACAGCTTCAGACGTTTCATATCCATTGGATTCATAGATCACAGCGGTGAATACGGCAAACATATCCTTGTTAGTTCTGGAGAATAAGGGATGTGTTATTATAAGATATTGTCCGTGTTCGCTTGTCCCTTTAAGGGACAGGGCCTGTCTCTTATCCAAACATTCCAATACCAGCCTGCGTGCATTTACGCCCGGATCAGCTTCATGATCGCTATCGTATCCTATGCAATCACCTTCCGTGTTCCACACGCTGTAAAAGGTTGATGTTCTGGCCAGCCTTGAACCCACTTTGGAGTTCCAGTCACTGTATGCCTGCTCTAGCAAGCTACCTAAATATGAAAAATCAAAAGGTGTGATATCCATTTTTTGCATCCACAACACATGCTCTTCATGAGAATGAGGAGCGGCAAAAGATGCGGAATCGCCCGAACTTCGTGAATTCAAGCTGGCAGGTAAACTTCTTAGATGTTCTAACATGTCAGGCGCTCCTTTGCACCGTTTTTGCATCCACCAGGATGCATTAATCTGCAGACGTTATCGCAAACCTGCAAATTTGTTGCGATAACCTTGTTACATAAAGATGATTTAAAGTTAAGATACAATCTATTTTACTCTGTTTAAAGCTTTTTTGCATCCATATTTCAGAAAATTGTCCCATTATTTTAGGCCCAATGACCTATCGACAAATTTAGACGTTTTTTTGCTTTTATTCTACGCTTGACTTTGTTTCTCTTAAACTGTAATATAAATTGTTGATGAAGACTACTAATGGGTCTTTAAATTTGGGCATTACCGGTTGTGTCACCCTCATTCTTTTTGTTGCTTTCAGGACAGCGGCTGAACTTTCCTGATCGTTCTATGCGAGGCCAAGCCCGCATCAACAAATTGGAGCGCAAACAGAGCCCTAATATGAACTTTAACTAAAAAGGAGCTACTTTAAACATGGCACGTTACACTGGTCCTAAATTTAAATTGAGCCGTCGCCTCGGCATTTCCCTTAGCGGAACAGGCAAAGAATTGAAACGCCCTTTCCCTCCAGGTCAGCACGGAGCTAACCAACGCAGAAAAATCAGCAACTACGGTATGCAATTGCAAGAAAAACAAAAATTGCGCCACATGTACGGTTTGGGCGAGAAGCAATTCCGCACACTGTTCTCTAAAGCTCAAAAAATGCAAGGTATTGCCGGTGAGAACTTCATGTTCTTGCTTGAGTGCCGCCTTGACAACCTCGTTTACCGCCTTGGGTTTGCTAACTCCCGCGCTGGAGCGCGTCAGTTGGTAGCACACGGTCACGTAACTGTAAACGGCAAAAAAGTCGATATCGCTTCTTACCAAGTAAGCACTGGTGATGTAATCGGCTTGCGTGAGAAGAGCCGCGCTCTTTCTTCCATTAAAGAAGCTTTGGAAGGCCGTTCGCATCTTCCAGCATACGTTGAATACAACGAAGCAGCTGTAGAAGGTAAATTCATCCGCTTGCCTGAGCGTGCTGAATTGTCCCAAGACATCGATGAAAAACAAATCGTCGAGTTCTACAACCGTTAATCGTTGCAATCACATTAAAGTTTCAACCCAAACAGCTGTCGAGATTTTCTCGACAGCTGTTTTTCTATGCTTTTTTTTAATTATCTTCATTATAGGAACGTAAATAACGATATAAAATATAGACTCCCTTCAGGAGAAGCACACATCCATATATACATCACAAGAATGACATCGAGGGGGATTAAAACATGCATTTTTTTCGCAATCGCAAGCTCGCTGTTAAGCTTGGACTTTTACTCGGGATCGTATTACTCTGTTGTATTGGAGCCCTGATTGCATTTAATACCAAATCCATTTACGACAAAAGCCTCCAGTACGGCGAAACCGTTGCTGGACAGGCAGCAAACCGGGCTACGAATGAATTTATGACTGACATTAATCAGGTGAAAAACACGTTGGACACCATGAGTACCACGTTATTGGATGCAGCTCAGAACGGATCACTCAACCGTGAAGAAGTCGTCAGACTCCTTGAACAATATCTGAAGAAGGACGAGAAAGTTTTTGGCTTTTATACGGGCTGGGAACCAAATGCCTTTGATGGAAACGATGCGGAGCACATCAACAAAAAAGAATATGATGATGCTACGGGTCGATTCGTTCCATACGTTATACGTGATGGCAACTCCCTGCATTTTGAACCTATGCCTACTTATGAGGGAAGCGGTGAAACTAGTACTTACTATCAGCAACCAAAGAAAACCAAATCCATCTATTGGTCCGAGCCTGTGACCTACACGGTTGGCGGAAAAGAAACACTGCTCGTTTCGATTGTCCTCCCTCTATTAGATGAAAACAAAACTTTTCTGGGCATTGTGGGGGCCGACTTTACCATTGATCGTTTTCAGCAAAATATAGCATCACTTAATCCGGATCAGGGTTATGCCATGCTTATTACTAGCGAAGGACAGATTGCTGCACACGGCTCCAAACCGGAGCTGGCTCATGAAGGAGCCGTAATTCCATCTGAAATGAAGACAGTCATTCAGCGTATACAGTCTGGCGAGTCTCAGTTTTACGCTACAGACCCTGAAGTAGGTGAAGAACTATTTATTGCCGAGCCTGCCAGGTTACAAGGAACAGATTCAAACTGGTACCTTGTATCGGCGCTGCCAAAGAGCCATATCCTTCAACCCTTCTATGACAGCTTGAACTGGTCCATACTGATTGCCGCAATGGCAGTACTTCTGCTTGCAAGTGTGGTTACCTACACCATCATCTCCATTGTTAAACAGTTGAATCAAGTTAATATCGTCGCTGGACAGCTGGCTGGCGGGGATTTAACACAAAAGTTACCTGTACGATCCAAAGATGAATTTGGCATCATGGCGGGTCATATGAATCAGATGATGGATACCCTACGTCATACCATATCGGTTATATCCGAACATGCTTTATCTGTCGGCTCCACCTCTCAACAATTGACCGCAGGTGCCGAAGAAACAGGTAAAGCAGCCGAACTGATTGCATTAACAGGAGTCGAACTTGCAGATAAAGCAGGTAAACAGGTGCAGGAGCTGCAAGAGTCCTCCTGTTCCATGAATGAAATATCTGCAGGGATCGGAAGAATTGCAAAGGCCGCCTCCGATGTATCCGATTCATCGCGAACTGTGGCCGAACGAACAACCATCGGAACCGATAAGATTCAGTCCGCTATGCGTATGGTCGATAGTGCCACTTCTTCTGTGCAGACGTCGATGACCGCACTGGAGAATTTCCGCCAACGTTCGGAAGAGATTGGCCATATTACAGGCATGATCACGGAAGTTAGCCGTCAAACCAACCTACTTGCACTTAATGCTTCCATTGAAGCATCGCGAGCAGGTGAACACGGGCGCGGGTTCGGTGTTGTTGCTTCCGAGATTCGTAATCTGGCTGAACAATCCAGAGTATCAGCAGCGCAGATTGCAGCGTTAATTCATAGCGTTCAGCAAGAGGTCCTTTCTCTCGTTGAAAATATGGAACAAGGGAATGCCGAGGTGAGCCATATAGCGGAAGTGATTAATGAGAGTGGTGAACTATTCCTCTCGATTTCATCACAGATTTCAGATGTTAATGAGCAGATTGAGCATGTCTCAGCCATTGCCCAGCAGATGTCGGCTGGATCACAGCAGGTTGATGCCACGTTAGTGCAACTCAAAACCATTGGTCATGAGACAGCAGATCATGCAACTCGTGTTGCCTCTGCCTCTGAGGAACAACTCGCATCCATGGAAGAGATTACGGCGGCGTCTGCCTCACTGGCTAATCTTACCCAGGAATTATTAGAGCTGATTCAACGCTTCAAAACCTAATGTAGAAGCTCCAATACGACTAATCATTCAGGTCACCCTATGCACCTCAGCATGGAGGTGGCCTGCTTATTTTGGCTTACAACTCATGAAATGTGCTTCAATATCGTATGATATATAGCATAATGCATGGCAGAATGGCAAATTTCGACCATTACTTGTATTTCTCAGGCATGCAAACCCGCCTTTTTATGCTATAATAAGTGCTGTTAAAAGGAGGAAGACACTGAATGGTTGATGTTAATAAGAAAAAGCCCGATGAACAGCCTGTACGCAAACGCAGCTTTGCCCGCAGACTGGGAAGTTTCGTCAAATGGATGGTTGTCCTTGGATTTATGGGGGCACTATTTGTAGGCGGTGCTTTGATGGGATACGTCAGTTCCATTGTGAAAGACGAGCCTGTCCGTTCAAGGGCCCTGATTGAACAAAAAGTCAGCGAAAACTCCATCACAGGCTTTGCTTACTTTGCCGACGGCAGTCCGATCGGTCAATTACGTACGGAAGAAGACAGGCGTCCGGTCACTACGGACCAGATCCCACAGAAGGTTATTGATGCTGTCATTTCGATTGAAGACAATCATTTTTACGAACATAAAGGTGTAGACATGAGCGGAACCCTACGTGCCGTGAAACAGAAAGTGCTGAAAGAATCAGTACAAACCGGCGGTAGTACACTGACTCAACAATTGGCGCGTCGTGTGTTTTTGAATCTGGATCGCACGGAAGATCGGAAAGTGAAAGAAATTTTGCTCTCACTCCGACTCGAACGTTTCCTGACCAAAGACGAGATCATGACTGCCTATCTGAACAAAGTTCCTTTTGGTAATGGTTCCAGCGGATACAACGTTTACGGAATCAAAGCGGCAGCCAAAGGATTGTTCAATATTAACGATCTGGAAAAAATCAACATCGCTCAAGCTGCTTATCTTGCTGGATTGCCACAACTCCCCTCCTCTTACTCCGCTTTTAACGGTAAAGGTGATTTTGTAGAGGAGAATTTTGACCGCGCAATCAACCGTCAGCATCTGGTACTACGCCGTATGCTTGAACTGGGCAAAATCAATCAGACCGAGTATGACAAAGCTCTTGCTTTTGATATCAAAAGCTCTCTCGCTCCGAAGACCATCAAGGCTTACAACACTTATCCATATCTTATGATGGAAACAGAACGACAAGCTGCACAGATTTTGATGAAACAGTTGAATTCCGACACAGCTGAATCTACAGACAAAGCTACGGATGCAGACACACCTCAGAAGGAAAGCAGTGCATTATTAGAGGAAGCTCAGACGCAACTGCGGACAGGTGGATATCGTATATACACGACCATCAACAAAAGTATCTACAAAACGATGCGTACCATTGCGGAAGATGACAGCAATTTCTCAGCAGATGATCCTGTCAAAGGAAAAGAACAAACTGCTGCTATGCTGATTAATCACAAAACCGGTGCAATTCTAGGGATGATTGAGGGACGGGATTTCCAGGATGAACAGATGAACTACGCAACGCAGATGATACGCCAGCCAGGTTCAACGATGAAACCTATAGCCGCTTATCTTCCTGCGCTAGATGAAGGTCTTGTTCAGCCAGCTTCAATTATTGATGACTCACCGATCATTCTCAAAAATGGTCCGAGCGGATACCACATTGCCAAGAATGCCAACAACCGGTATCAGGGACTCGTCACTGCCCGCAGAGCACTGAATTATTCTCTTAATATACCGGCTCTGAAGTTGTTTAATGAAGAAGTAGGGATCGAGAAGGCTTGGACCTTCGCCAAGAAACTGGGGATTACCACCATTCAGAAGGAAGACTATCAGGCTCAGACCGGTGTTCTCGGTGGTCTCCAATACGGTGTAACCGTTGAAGAATTAACCAGTGCCTATGGTGCTATCGCCAATAATGGTGTATATAACGATTCTTACATGATTAGCAAAATTGTAGATTCCAAAGGAAACATCGTTTATAAACACGATACTGAACCTGTCCAAGCCTTCTCGGAGCAGACAGCATACCTGATGACCGATATGCTGCGGACCGTTATTACAGAAGGAACGGCAGATAAAGTACGTGAAAATTACAAATATTCCAAGAGTGTGCCAATCGTAGGTAAAACGGGTTCCACTCAAAACTACGCAGATGTGTGGTTTGAAGGTTATACACCAGATGTCACACTTGGCGTGTGGGTTGGATACAAACAGCCCGTGAATACGCTGGAAAGTAAATCACAGAGAAAACGTGCGCAGCAACTATGGTCGAAAATCCTGAACGAAGTGATCGATACGCAAAAAGATCTGTTCGTTACGGATTCGTTCAAAAAACCGTCTGGCATCGAAACGCGCACGGTGTCTGCATACAGTGGCAAGTTGCCAACATCCATGACTGATAAATTTGTTACGGATATTTTCAACAGCAAGTTTGTTCCGAAGGATAGCGATGACGGTGTAGCCAAAGCCAAGTACATTACTTACAATGGTGTAAACTATATTCCGCGTGACGGAACACCTTCGGACATGTTGAAGGAAAAAACAGTAATCAAGCGTAAAAAACCAATCTCGGATCTCATCAAAGAATTGCAAAATGCATTCTCACGTATGAGTCGACATGAGTCACTTGCTTATTATCTTCCTGAAGATGCTGGTGCAGACATGCCAACACAGATTGATCCAAGGACAGATAACGGAAAAGCTCCTGATGCACCAAGCAACGTACGCATCTCAACCTCAGGTGACAGAGCTGTCATTACATTTAATGCCACACCTGAAAATGATGTCGTGGGTTATCGTCTGTACCGTTCTGTAAACGGTGGAGGATTCCAGAACCAGGGTCAGGTTGTCCTGACTGGTGAATCCAGATCATTCTCTGCATATGCAGCGCAAGGCGGTAACTTCGCCTTCTATGTAACGGCAGTGGATGTTGCCGGCAGAGAATCTGCTCCTAGCGCTACAGTAAATAGTGCTGGTGTAGCTCCTCCTGTGGAAGAAGAGATTGATGAACCGATTGAAGTTCCAGGTACAGTCGTTACGCCGGGAGAAACGCAGACCGATAATACAACAACGACAGCCCCAGGCACACCTGGTCAAGTCAGCGTATCTGCCCTCACGCAAGGACTGCGTATTCAATGGGCGTCCAGTCCAAACGCAGATAGTTATACTGTATATTACAGTGAAACAGGCTCGGCTCCTTACACCAAAATTGGAACAACAGCGGGAAATACCATGGATTATGGAGTACCCGCATCGACCAGTGGATGGTTCAAGGTATCTGCCAGCAACAGTGCGGGTGAATCCGAGCCTTCTGCAGCCCTACATTTTCAACCCTGATTCAGGCATAGCGTTCCAAAACAAGCCGCATCCTCAGACTGTATCTGAGTGTGCGGCTTTTTATTTGTATTTACAGCAGCCAAAAAGCCTGCTTCATGCCATTGGCATAAAGCAGGCTTTTACAATCCATTTTAATGGGTAGAGTCACTGTATTTGGCTTCGTAGAGTATTAACTTCTCCCCACTACTCAATGTATCGGTATCGATAGCACCACATTGATGATCCTAGCATTATCGCGTTAGTCTTCAATGGTGGATAGATCTCCTGTTGGCAGATCAAGCTCCCAGGCCTTCAGCACACGGCGCATGATCTTGCCGGAACGTGTCTTGGGCAGTTTATCCTTGAACTCAATCTCACGCGGAGCAGCGTGGGCAGACAGGCCCTCTTTGACAAAACGATAGATCTCTTCTTTCAGCTCCGGTGTCGCCTCATATCCTTCACGAAGCGCCACAAAGGCCTTGATGATCTCCCCACGTGTCACATCCGGCTTACCGATTACACCCGCCTCTGCTACCGCAGGATGCTCCACGAGCTTGCTCTCGACCTCAAAGGGGCCAATACGCTCGCCTGACGAATTAATCACATCATCAATACGTCCCTGGAACCAGAAATATCCTTCTTCATCCATATAAGCGGAATCACCGGATACATACCAACCCGTAAGCCTGAAATACTCCTCGTATTTCACCGGGTTATTCCAGATCTTCGCCATCATGGATGGCCAAGGTGCCCGTATGGCCAGATTACCCATACTGTACGGCGGTAATTCCTGCCCGCGATCATCAATAATCGCTGCTTCGATTCCAGGCAACGGACGTCCCATGGAGCCAGGCTTAATCGGCATTCCGGGATAGTTACAGATTAGCTGTGCACCTGTTTCCGTCATCCACCATGTATCATGAATCCGCTGACCATAGGCTTTCCATCCCCAACGAACAACCTCCGGATTGAGCGGTTCACCAACAGACATGACATGACGCAGACTGCTCAGATCATGCTGGGCAATGGTCTCTTCTCCCGCTCCCATCAGCATACGAAAGGCCGTTGGTGCACTGTACCAGATCGTGACTTTGTTCTTCTGGATGGTGCTGTACCAATCTTGAGGACTGAAACGACCACCCCGTATCACATTGGTCACTCCGTTGAGCCATGGAGCAAAGATACCGTAAGAAGTGCCTGTCACCCAACCAGGGTCAGCAGTGCACCAGTATACATCATCCTCGCGTAAATCCAAGACAACCTTACCTGTATAATAGTGCTGAATCATAGCATTTTGAACATGGTACACCCCTTTGGGTTTACCCGTAGAGCCTGAGGTATAGTGAATAAGCAAACCATCCTCACGATTCAGCCACTCTACTTCCATCTCATCCGAAGCGGCTGACATCTCTGCATCAAAATCGATGAGTCCTTCCTCAGTCTGCGCGCCCCCACCCACAATAAATATATGTTTGAGCTCGGGCAATTCGGAACGTTTGATGCGTTTTAGCAATTCCGGAGTGGTGACGAGCGCTACTGCTCCGCTATCCTCCAGCCGATCCTTCACAGCCGTTTCCATAAAAGCTTCGAACAACGGGCCCGCGATGGCTCCAGCTTTCAATATGCCCAGGAGACTAAAATACAGCTCAGGACTTCGAGGCATAAAAATAAACACCCGTTCCCCTTTGACTATGCCATATTTGCGGAGAACGTTCCCGAACCGACTCGACTGTTCACTCAGATCAGCAAAAGTATAGGACTCTTCGCGTGAAGCATCGCTATACAATAAAGCGGTTTTCCCGCCCCTTCCTTCCAGTACATGACGATCAATCGCTTCATGCGCCATGTTTACTTTTCCGCTGGCGTGCCACGTAAAGTGCCTTTCCACCGATTCCCAATCGAACCGGCTTCTCGCCTCCGTGTAATCGCCCAGATTAGATTCAGACACAACCGTTTGCAGCATCTCACCATGTGCTTGACTCATGCTTGCCAGCCTCCTTCAACTCGACATTTCGATTCCCGTTAGGGGTCACTTCTCATTGCCTTTGTGTTGACTGAACTTCCAGTTAGCGCTTACATTAGTAGAGAGAACTTCTCATCATGTACTTGCTCGGCCAAACAGATGTTAACTATACTGTATTGAATTGTGAACATTTTTTGTCTACGCAATTATAGCAAATCTTTTCAATTGTCGTCTATGGCTTTTCAATTTTTTGGATTTTTGCTATAGCGTTCTTTTTGAAGAACAACCTCTAAAAGTAGGAAAGAGAGGAGCATGAACCATGGAACATATCAAAGAACATCATATGCGTTCCATCTTCAAGTCCGGCCACCGAATTACTGTTGAAGGCCCCGTGCAAGCCGAGGAGATAACCCGTCTTGCCTTCCATCCAGATCTGGATGCCTTTCGGCGCCCAACGGAGCAGCAGGAAGCTCTGGCCGAGATCGCAGCATTGCCTGAAGGGCGAATTATCATTGCACACGAAAATGAAACCATTATCGGCTATGTAACCTTTCACTATGCGGATGAGTGTGAACGCTGGTCCGAGGGCAACATGACTGATCTGATTGAGCTTGGGGCAATTGAGGTTGCGGACAACTATCGCTCGCTTGGCATTGGACGTGAGATGTTGCTCACAGCTCTGGAAGATAAACACATGGAGAACTACATTATTTTCACGACAGAATATTATTGGCATTGGGATCTGAAGGGCAGCGGACTAAACGTATGGGATTATCGCAAAATGATGGAGAGGCTGATGCAAACGATCGACATGACCTGGTATGCAACAGACGACCCCGAAATCTGTTCACATCCTGCGAACTGTTTGATGGTACGAATCGGAAGTCATGTACCCATAACATCGGAAGAACAGTTTGATCGTGTGCGTTTCCGCCACCGGTTTATGTACTAATGCAATGATCTGTTCCAAACGATATACATAACAAAAACCGCCTCTCGCAGCGTTGCTCCATACTTCATGGAACAGCTAATCAAAAGGCGGTTTTTCATTGATTTTGGGTTGGCATTGCAATCGTAATTTATGCCATTACATATTTTCTAACATATGCTCCACAATACGGTGTGAACGCTGAGAAGATTCCACGGTAAATTCAGCAAAGTTAACATGCGCAGAACCATCCGCTTTATCTGACATCCCACGCAGGACAACAAACGGTACTCGATTCATGTAACAGACCTGGGCAACTGCTGCCCCTTCCATCTCGGCACATGCACCGTCCATTTCAGTATATAACATGTTAACCGTATCTTTATTCGCAATAAATTGGTCTCCAGATAACACTTTACCGACCAGATAATTGGCTCCCTGAGCTTTACACGCTTCTTCAGCCAGTGTAATAAGCGAAGCCTCGGCAGGGAATGCAGATGTCTCCTGGTAAGGAATAACCCCGCGTGCAAACCCCAGTGGCGTTACATCCATGTCGTGCTGAACACATACAGACGATATAACCATATCTCCAATGTTCAACTCCGGGTTAACTGCACCCGCAACACCTGTGAAGATAATCCGATTAACCTGAAAACGATCAATCAAGATCTGCGTTGTAACCGCTGCATTTACTTTACCTACGCCGGATTTGCACACAACAATTTGCTTGCCCAGCCACTCGCCTGCAATGTATGTAATCCCGGTTTGTTTGACCGTCTCAAGCTGCTTCATGCCTGCCAGCAGAAGCTCGACTTCCTCATCCATCGCTCCGATAATCCCAATCGTTTCACGCATCTTCCGAATACCTCCTGTTTTCACTTTTAACCTCATTCAGCACAAAAGCTCCGTCTCCGGAGCTTTCGCATATCCACTATGTAGAGAGAACAATGACTTCTCCCTTACTGTATATAATCCCGATTAAACTACATCTGCATGACTTACAGACAGACGAAGAATCGTTTCATGCGGCAAAATAACCCGTGGGTTCTCCACATTTTCTTTCTTCATCAACTTGGTCAGCAAACGCATCGCTACTGCGCCAAGGTCGTACATTGGCTGAGCCACTGTTGTCAACTGAGGACGCACCATGGAAGCCATACGGATGTTATCCACACTAATAATGGAGAAGTCATCCGGTACTTTCAGACCGTCATCCTGAATGCTGTGAATGGCACCAATGGCCATTTCATCGGTAGCAGCAAAGATAGCTGATGGTTTTTTCTTGAGTCCAAGGAAATATTTCATTGCTTCCACACCGGATTCATATCGATAGTTACCGATTCGAACAAGATCCTCCTGGTATTCAATCCCCGCTGCTTCCAGTGCTTTTTTGTAACCTTGGAAACGGGCATATCCATTCGCCGGATCTTGCAGTGTACCACTGATCATCGCAATTTCCTTGTGTCCATGACGAATCAGGGTGTTTACCGCGTCAAACGCAGCCGCCTCATGGTCAATATCCACCGAAGGGAATGTGCCCTTCTCATCACTCGTTGCACAAAGTACGATCGGCACAGCCGCAGACTGGAACGCCTGAATGTGTTCGTCCGTTACTGTTCCGCCCATGAAGAGCAGTCCGTCTACTTGTTTTTCGAGCAACGTGTTAATAACACGAATTTCTTTTTCTTTCTTCTTGTCTGCATTACACAAAATAATATTGTAGTGATACATATTCGCAATATCTTCAATTCCGCGGGCAATCTCCGCGAAGGTTGAGTTCGAAATATCCGGAATAACAACCCCGACCGTGGTTGTCTTCTTGCTTGCCAGACCTCTGGCTACCGCATTCGGACGATATCCCAACCGCTCGATGGCTTCATATACTTTTTTCCGCGTTTGCGGTTTGACATTAGGGTTATTATTAACTACCCGTGATACCGTTGCCATAGACACTCCAGCTTCACGTGCCACATCATAAATGGTTACCGTCACAGTACTTCTCTCCATTACCAGTAAATTTTCATACCATTTTCATTAAGATTTATATTACGACAAATTTTTGCATTAATCAATTAAAATAGGCTTTAGGACTCACTCAAAACATTCGTAAGTGTGGTTCTAGTAATATCTGAATGGGAAGTATGCCATACAGGAATTCCCTTTTTAATCAGGATCGCCTGTGGAGATTCATGCTTAACACCCAGCTTGTCTGCTGCTTCATTGGATACCGCGCGATCTTCCACAACATAGATGATGCCATATTTCACTTGTTCATTGGCATTGTTAAGCAAATAATCGTTCATCTCCTGATAAGCGTTTGAGCTGATCGGACAGCGCGTGCTATGCTTAAACAGAAGCAAGGGTTGATCCTTGGTAGCCTCCACTGCGGAGTTTAGCTGTTCAATACTTGTCATTTTAGTCATGTCAGCCATTAGATATACATCCCCCTTTACCAGGAATACCGCTATGTTGAGCGTTTTCACTCTTCGATATCTTAACAAAAAGTGCGCGAAAAAGCCAATTTTCATGAAAACAAGCATTTTACACGTCAAAATTAGACAGCATTTGAGAAGTACTCCTGCCACACAAATCCGGATAATTGACTTAATCTACGCTCCGTGGTCTCCATCCACGCTGCATCACCAGACTTCGTTGCGTAACCCATAATGTCCAGCAGCAGATTGATACGCTCCTCCACTGCTTGCTGCATTCGATATTCCATCTCCCGATCAGTCGCATCCGGCCAGGCCAGCAGTAGCTCATGAAACAGGTCTGCCAGTTCATTACGTTCACCAAAAGATACGTCTTGCTTCACGGGCTGTTCACCCAATGTGTTAATGCATTCTGTTAAGTCCGGCTTGACCGGCGGAAGCACTTCATATGATACACAGTCTGTACACGCAAATACGGGTACGTTTCGAATCTCCACTTTTTTGGCGTACACCACTGTTCTTAATTCCAACTCCATTACATGTCCACATCTGCACGACTTGCGCACCACCATCACCTCATTCGTTCTATACTCTATATAAGTACCATTCGACCTATTTCGGCTCAAATCCTGCTATAAACGAAAGGTTGCACAAATTACCACTCCCTCCAGATGAAGGTTGTCGAATGCAGGCAGTTACTGACTTGTAATCGCTTCCTCCAAACTGAATATGCACTTCCATGAAGTCCCTTGGAGAATCTGTTACAATTAAAGACGCAACAGACCTAATCACCACAAAAAGGAGAGATGGACATGAGATTAACCGGCAAAAAAGTCATCGCTCTGGTCGATGAAGAATTCGAGGATTTAGAATTGTGGTACCCTGTACATCGGGTTCGTGAAGAAGGTGCAGAAGTACATCTTGCTGGAGAGAAAAAAGGAAAAACCTATATTGGCAAATATGGTGTGCCTGCTGAAGCCGAATACAGTTTCGATGAACTCGACAGTTCAGATTACGATGGCATTCTCGTGCCAGGCGGCTGGGCACCAGACAAGCTGCGTCGTTATCCCAAAGTACTGGAGCTTGTAAAGGAAATGAATGCAGACCGGAAACCGATTGGACAGATCTGTCATGCCGGCTGGGTGCTGATTTCTGCCAAAATTCTGGACGGAGTTACAGTAACCTCTACACCAGGCATTCGGGATGACATGGAAAATGCAGGTGCCATCTGGAAAGATGAAGCCGTTGTTGTTGATGGACATATCATCTCAGCACGTCGTCCGCCTGACCTTCCCCCTTATGGCAAGGCATTCTGTGATGCACTCGCTGACAAGTAAAAATAACCCCATTGTGCTCTCATGCACAGTGGGGTTATTTTATATAACAAGGTTTCCGACAAATAATTATCACAAATGTAAATATATTAACTTAAAGGTATTTATATCCATTTTCCCTAATTACGATGCGTTCGAACCACTTTGTTCATCTGGACTTCCCGTAGAGTCATTAAAGACTTGTAGTCGCTCCTCAATATCTCCGCTGGTCCGTAAGGCGAAGCACTTTCGCGCTTCTTCTTTGGCGGTCGATGCTGTTGTGTTCAGCACTCTGTGCTTCACACGTAACAAGGATTGTGGAGACATACTCAAGTGGCGAATGCCAAGCTCCAACCAAAGCGGAATGGCACGTTCGTCCCCTGCCATCTCTCCGCACACACTGACATCAATTCCAGCCGTATGAGCCGCATCTGCTGTCGCACGAAGCATCCGCAGAACAGCCGGATGATAGGGGTGATACATATGAGCAATCTGCTCATTCATTCGATCTACTGCAAGTACATATTGAACCAGGTCGTTCGTACCAATACTGAAGAAATCAGCTTCCTCTGCGAGCAGATCAGCAATCATCACCGCTGCAGGAACTTCGATCATAATTCCCACCTGAATGTGAGGGTCGTATGATAATCCCCGCTCGTCCAGATCGGACATCGCCTCACGAAGAATCTCATTGGCCTGCTGAAGTTCTTCCACCGAAGAGATCATAGGGTACATAATTTTGACATTTCCGGCCGCGCTGGCACGCAGAATGGCTGTAAGCTGTGTTTTGAACAGATCCTTGCGGTCGAGACTAATCCGAATGGCACGGTAACCCAGAAACGGATTGTCTTCCTCCGGCAATTCAAAGTAATCGAGTTGCTTGTCACCACCGATATCCAGTGTACGAATAACAACGGATTGTCCTGCTGTTTTCTCTGCCACAAGACGGTACACCTCATACTGTTCTTGCTCACCCGGGAAAGTAGCACGGTCCATATACAAGAATTCTGTTCGGAACAAGCCCACACCTTTGGCACCTTGTTTCAAAGCAAGGTCCAATTCCTTCACCGAACTGATATTGGAAGCCAAGTGCAAAACGGCCCCATCTTTGGTTACGGCATCCACGGTAGCAAGGACTTGAAGTTGTTCCTTTTTCTTCAGTTGTTTGCTGCGAAGCATGGTATACCGTTCAATTGTCTTGCGATCCGGGTCCGTAAATACCAAGCCATTGTCACCATCCACCACAAGCATATCCCCTGTCTCTACTGGCATGCCAAGACTCGCTTCCAGACCGGAAACGAGAGGAATGCCAAGGGCACGAGCCATAATCGCGGAATGTGATGTTTTCCCTCCAATCAAGGTCACAATACCTAGCACATGGGTGGGATTCAGATGCGCCAGTTGAGATGGCGACAGTTCTTTGGCAACAAGTACATACGGCTGGGTATCGGAAGGAAGTGTAATCTCCGGTGCACCGAGCAAATGCTTGAGCAGACGGTTACCCACATCCTTGATGTCAATGGCCCGCTCCTTCATATACTCGTCTTCCAGCAAGTCAAACATCGTGACAAAATGGTCTATGGCTTCTTTGACCGCCACTTCTGCTGCCTTATATTGACGCTCAATAATGCCGCGAATTTCGTTCATGAATACCGGATCTTCTAGGATTGCCAGATGTGCATCAAAGATACTGGACTCCTCTGGACCAACAACTTCCTTGAACTCATTTTTGATATATTCGATCTCATCCTTTGATGTCCGTATGCCCTCATACAGCCGTTCGAACTCTTGGGCGAGATCCACCGAATCCATCTTCTGATCCGGCAGATCCCATTCCCAACTGGGCAGGACAAATGCTTTGCCGATGGCTATGCCTGCAGCTCCGTTGATGCCTTGTATCTTCATTCTACCCCTCCAACGTTCCTGTCATAGAGCACCACGGACATAACGGATGCCTGACCTTTCTTAACTTGCTTAAATGGAGCAAAACTCCATGATTTTACACGATCTGGATTCGTAATTACCATTGGTGTTGTTAGTGACGCCGCTTGCTCGCGGAGTACTGCCAGATCAAACTTGATCAACAACTGCCCCGGCTCCACCGTATCGCCCTCCTGAACAAAAGCTTCAAAATGGCCTTTCAACTGAGAGGTATCGATGCCGATATGCAGTAACACTTCAAGCCCCTCACGGGTAGATATACCCAAGGCATGCATGGTCGGGTACAAGTGCATAATCGTTCCGTACACGGGTGAGACCAGCTCTCCCTTTTCCGGAACAAAGGCTACACCATCACCGACAAGCTTGGCTGCAAAGATCTGATCCGGCACCTCTTCAATCGGGAGCATTTTGCCCTGAACGGGAGCACAGAACAGAACCTGTTGCAGATCTCTTTCCAGCAGCTTCGCGATTTCTTCCCGAATCAATTCCGAGTAGGTACCGAATACCACCTGTACGTTACCGCCACCCAGCTTGATCAGTCCAGCAGACCCCATACTCTTCATGGCACCCGTGTCGATCAGGCGGTCATCATGCACAGTCAGGCGAAGACGTGTAATACATGCTTCAACCTGTACAATGTTACTCTTCCCACCCAATGCCTCGAGGATTAAAGGTGCCTGATAAGGAATGTTACCTACCCAATCTTCCAGCATGGAGCCCTCTTCACGTCCTGGTGTTGGAATCTTGAACGTACGAATCGCCCATCGGAACAGGAAGTAGTAAACCAGCCCATATAGTATGCCAATCGGAATGAGCTTCCAAGCATTCTCCGATAGATGGAAATTGAGTATGTAATCAATAATACCTGCGGAGTAAGAAAATCCATGCCGGATATCAAGCCAGTAACTAATCCACATGGCAACGCCGGACATCACTGCATGCACGATGAACAGATAAGGTGCTGCGAACAAAAAAGCAAACTCAATCTGTTCCGATACCCCGGTTAGAAAACAAACGAGTGCCGATGTCAGAAAAGTTTTCTTGATTTTTGGTTTCAGATCTTCCCTGGCTTCCTGAATAATAGCAAAGGCTATTGCCGGAATGGCAAACATCATGATGGGAAACAAACCCGCCATAAAGAATCCTGCTGTTGGATCACCTGCAAAAAATCGGGGCAAATCCCCTTGCACAATGTTACCATCAGGCGTTTCAAACGTCCCTAACTGGAACCAAAACACATTGTTAAGCAGGTGATGAAGCCCAAAAGCAACCAGCACCCTGTATAACACTCCGTAGATGAATAGTCCAAAACCCCCGAGACTGTATTCCCAGGTAGCAATGCCGTTCAGTCCATGCTGTAGGATCGGAGCGAGCCATAACATAAAACAGGAGAACAATGCCGAACAGAGTCCGACAATGAGCAAAACAAACCTTGAACCTCCAAAAAATTGTAAAATTTCAGGCAGTTTAATGCTTTTAAACCGATTATGCATCCCACCGGCAAGCGCGCCGAGTATGATTCCGATTAAGGAAGCGGGCTGAACGGTGCCATCCCCGAAGTTCCGAGTCACCTGATCATATATCACGATACCAGCCAGAGCAGCAAGTCCCGCTTGTCCGGCCTGGTTGGAGAGTCCCAGTGCTACACCGACAGCGAACAGATACGGTAAGAAATAAAAAATACCGTGTCCGGCCACGGTAGACACTTCACCGACAATATCCAATCCCCAGGCGTCCCAAGGCAGACTGCCAACACTGAGCAAAATTGCGGCGGCGGGCAGGACCATTGTAGGCAGCATTACCGCTCGTCCGAGCTGCTGCAAGGATCCGAGCCAATTCATGGCGACCTCTCCTTTCTATCCTAGATGGTAAGCTTTACGCAACGTTTTGTCAAAGCAAAACAGTAACCAATTGGTAATTAATACGTCAAAAATAGAACAGAAAAAATCCCGTCAACTTCAAGTTAACGGGATTCATCCTATGTTCATTCAATTGGGACAGATCAGGAGATCATCCGATCACAGGTGAACGAGCCTCTCAGCCGCGTCCAGCGCCGCGCAGAACGATGGAATCCTCTACCTTGATACAACGATTCGTTACCGCTGTCATGCCGTTCTCTGCAGCAATCTGGACCGCTTCATCACTATGGATGCCAAGCTGCAACCATAGAACATTTGCTTTGATGGCAGCGGCGTCACGAGCGACATCCGCGCAAAACTCTTCGCGACGAAACACATTGACAATGTCTACCGGCTCTGGGATATCCGCGAGTGTAGCATATACCGTCTCTCCCAGGATTTCACCTTGCACCTGTGGATTAACCGGGATGATGCGATAACCTCTGCTCTGCATGGCTTCTGCCACCATATAGGAAGTGCGATCTGATTTGTCTGATAAGCCGACGACTGCGATGTTGCCTGCCTTGCGCAAAAGTTGTCCAATTTCTTCACGAGTAGGGTTGTTAAATTCCATGTTCAAGCACCATCCTTTTCTGATTAAAGTGCGTGTTCAAAAAAAACAGGTTTTCAGTTATTTACTCTTTTACCCATTGAACCGAGGCGCCAAGCGCCTGCAAATGATCGAAATATTGCGGATAAGACTTGGCTACATGGTGTGCATCCCGAATACGAAGCGGCTCCTTGGAACGCAGACCAACAACAGTGAGCGCCATAATTACGCGATGATCGTAGTGAGCGTTAATCTCAACGCCGCCTTCAACGCCTTCTGGACGTCCATGAACGATAATCTCAGCTTGACGCTCTTCAACGTTCGCTCCTGCCTTCCGCAGTTCGTTCAAATAATCGGTGATTCGGTCACATTCCTTGTAACGCAGGTTCTCTACATTATAGAACCGTGACGTGCCTTCCGCAAACACAGCTGCGGCTACCATAGCCAAAACGGCATCCGTCGCGGCATCCCCGTCGAATTCGATCGCTTTCAGTCTGCCATTACCTTGAACATGTACAACATCGTTCTCATGTGTCAATGGCACTTCCATCATGCGCAGCACGTCAACGATGGCACGTTCACCCTGTTTGCTCTGCTCCATCAGGCGCAGAATTTTCACATCGGACTGTGTAACCGCTGCTGCGGCAAGAACCGCTGCTGAGCCGGGATAATCCCCTTGAACTGTGTAGGTCGTTGGTTGGTAAGCCTGTCCACCTGGTACACGGAAGGACATATAATCATCACTTGCATGGATAACGATACCTGCCTGCTCCAGCACTTCCAGCGTCTGTCCGATAACGACCTTGGACTTCAGGTCATTCAGTACTTCAATGGTGCTGTCTTCTGCAAGCAACGGAGTTACAAACAACAACGCACTCAGATATTGGGAGCTGACGGAGCCGGATACACGAATGTGTCCACCCTTGGCATTGCCACCCTTGATTGTAATCGGCAGGCGTCCTTGTTCATGCTGTACATCTACACCCAATTGACCAAGCGCATCGATCAGGTCATCATGTGGACGTTTGCCCAGCGAATCCGGGTACGTATTCACAAAAGTAACTTCAGGGCAGAGCGCTGTAACGCCCATCAGGAAACGAAGTACAGCACCCGCATTCCCAACATTTAATTCACGCACATCACGGGGATGACTGCCAAAACCCTGGATCACAATCTTGCTGTCGTCTTCTTCAAGTACTGCCCCCAGATCACGAATACATCTGCGCATGGCGTCACTGTCTTCACTGTGTGCCGGGAAATGAATGGTACTTGTGCCTTCCGCCAGCGCAGCAGCCAGCAAATAGCGAGTCGTGTAGTTTTTAGAGGACAGAGCCCCGATTTCCCCGTTCAGAGTGGGGGTTGGTTTAACAATAACGTCCATGGATGAAATTCTCCTTCATTGATTATATTGTGGCCAAATTGACATTCCGTGCATCGCTTGGGTATCATTATAGCGTTAAGTCCATACAGAAAAGAGGACCTGAATATGACACAAATAGCTGAAATTGAAACGTCTGAGCTGCGCCGCCGTTTACAGGCGGGAGAGAAGTTGCAGATGATAGACGTCCGTGAGGACGATGAAGTCGCGCAAGGCATGATCGAAGGAGCCAAGCATATTCCGCTTGGACAGATTCCGGACCGTCTGTCTGAGATTGAGAAATCAGGCGAGATCGTGATCATCTGTCGTAGCGGTTACCGCAGTGAGCGTGCATGTGAATATCTGCAGCAACTGGGATATGAAGGCTGTACAAACATGGTCGGCGGTATGCTTCAGTGGCAACAGGAAGACTAGAGAAGCTCGGAGAGAAGCGAAGTCATTTGTAACCTTGTGACCTCAGCTCTGCTCCACTCCTAGAAACGGGCCTATATGGCCCGTTTTGTTATATCTGCCACCACCTATCACCCATCAAACTTCGATGATAACAAGCTTAGACGCGGTAATGCGCTAAAATTAAACGAGTCACTTCAGCAGCGGATAACTCGGTTGTATCCACCGTATAATGTGCGAACCGATATGCGTCTTTCCGTTCTTCCATAATTGCCTGAATGCGTTCCTCTGCATTGCCTGCGAGGAGTGGGCGATTGTCACAGCCACTAACACGCTCTACAATCACTGCCGGATCAGCAGTCAAGGCAACAACCCAACCATTCTTCAACATCACGTCACAATTATCCGAACGCAGCACCACGCCACCTCCGGTCGCTATGACCTGTGACTTCTTCTCCAGCACCGAGCATAACATGCGGCTCTCGGCATCACGGAAATACGTCTCTCCCTTGCCAGTGAACAATTCCGGAATCGTACAGCCTTCCTCTTTTTCCACCGCGGCGTCTACATCAATCAATCGATAACCAAGCTCGCGTGCAAGCATGTCAGCGACGGTTGATTTGCCGGTTCCCATCATACCGATGAGAATAATATTGTTAGACTTGCTCAAGGTGTACACTCCTTTAATTCAAGCAATTCGTGAGCACTTTTGTCCTATCATAACACAGCCCTGCGGACTGGGAAAGACCATCTCCTCACTGACTTCCTTTCGACCATCCGCAAGTACTTCCAAGACAGATTAAGTAACTCCCGGCATCTAAGCCTACGTCAGATCACCCTCAAACAGTTTTGAGCCCCCAAACGTTTTCAATCAGTGACCAACTAGTAACTTAACGAACACCAATGAGCTTATTTACCTAAAATAGTCGCAGTTAAACTTCTAACGAATCTCAGTAAACTTATTTCAAAAAATCACCGTCAAAACCTCGACATCTCACTGCGAATTATTGAAATAGGGCCATCTGAGTTCGTTAAAAAATAGAACCGGCTCATTTTACAAAAATAGAGTGTCTCCTGTTCATTAGGTCTAGAACCAGCTACATATCTTCTCCATCAACACTATTACTGTATAACAAAGTAAAAAAGAGGCCTAGCGTTAACCGGCAATCACCGGAACGCCAAACCTCTTTTGAGCCTCTTAGCAGGCCATAGCTCCTGCTTAAGGGCGCTTTGACCAAATCTAATAGACTTGTATATGTGGTACTACTCCATCCAGTTGTGGTGGAAGCTACCTTCTTTGTCCACACGTTTGAACGTGTGAGCACCGAAGTAGTCACGTTGAGCTTGCAGCAAGTTTGCTGGCAAACGCTCTGTACGGTAGCTGTCGTAGTAAGAAAGAGCGCTGGAGAAGCCAGGTACCGGAACACCTTGTTTTACAGCCGCCGCTACAACTTCACGCCATGCGCCTTGATAAGACTCAACGATGTTTTGGAAGTAAGGATCCAAGAGCAAGTTTTTCAGTGCTGCGTCTTTATCATAAGCTTCCTTGATGTTTTGCAGGAACTGCGAACGGATGATGCAGCCACCGCGGAAGATCATGGCAATGTTGCCGTATTTCAGATCCCAGCCATACTCGTCGGAAGCTGCACGCATTTGTGCAAATCCTTGTGCGTAGGATACGATTTTACTTGCGAAGAGGGCTTTACGAACGCTCTCGATGAACGCTTTTTTGTCACCGGAGAACTCTTCAGTTGCTGGTCCATTCAGGATTTTGCTAGCTGCTACACGCTCGTCCTTCATCGCAGACAGGAAACGGGAGAATACGGATTCCGTAATCATGGACAATGGAACGCCGAGATCCAGCGCGCTTTGGCTTGTCCATTTACCTGTTCCTTTTTGTCCAGCCGCGTCCAGAATGACGTCAACCATCGGTTTGCCCGTTTCAGGATCGTATTTGGAGAAGATATCTGCCGTGATTTCGATCAGGTAGCTATCCAACTCTCCTTGATTCCATTCCGTAAAGATCGCATGCAGCTCTTCAACAGAAACGTTTAATACGGATTTGAGCAAGTGGTACGCTTCACCAATCAACTGCATATCTCCGTACTCAATACCGTTATGCACCATTTTCACATAGTGTCCGGCACCATCAGGTCCAATATATGTACAACATGGATCGTCACCGACTTTGGCTGAGATCGCCGTCAGGATCGGTTCAACCAGTTTATAAGCACTTTCCTGTCCACCAGGCATGATGGAAGGGCCTTTCAGTGCGCCTTCTTCACCACCGGATACACCTGTACCGATGAAGCGAATGCCTTTGTCTTCCAACTCTTTGCTGCGACGTTGCGTGTCAGGGAAGTATGCGTTCCCTCCATCAATGATGATGTCGCCCTCATCCAGGTGAGGAAGCAGTTGTTCAATGGTAGCGTCGGTCGCTTTACCGGCTTGTACCATGATCAAAATTTTGCGCGGGGATTCCAGGGATGCTACGAACTCTTCAATGGAGAATGAGCCTGTCAGGTTTTTACCTTCAGCTTCTTTCAGAAGATCATTGGTTTTCTCCGGGGAACGGTTATATACCGATACTGAGAAACCTTTGCTTTCAATGTTAAGGGCCAAATTTTTGCCCATGACAGCCAGGCCAATTACGCCAATTTGTTGTTTTGTCATCTGGTCCTCCATCCTTTGCTCCAATTAATTTTATTGAAATAAATTCTCAACAATACTCCCATTTTAACGGTTTTATGTATAGAAGTGAACCCCGTGGTACAGGTACGCAACGAGAAAACACCCCAATCTGCTGAGGTGTTCATCGTATTTTCATAAATAGAACCGTGAATACAATAGATCATGCCAAAGTAATCCTATTAATCCAATATTGTATTGTACAATGTTATAATTATATCCAATGAAATTCGAACAAAAAGGAGGAGTGTACATAATGGCCTTAGAGCAGCTCTCAAAAGAGGAACGGTTTTCCCTGGATATTCGAAGAACATTTCTTCTGGGGGCGTATATGAATGAATGGGGGGTGCCAGAGCTCAGGATCGTTCTTTCGAAGCCAGAAAGAAACATTCATGTAGAAATCTATTATTTTCCTGCCACAATTCAATCTGGCATCGCAAGATTCGTGACGGTTGGGTTGTCTCAGGCAACACGGCCCTCAGGAGAGATTGTAGCTGCTGAATGGATGCTTGCGCTGCAACCGGATCTTGGCGGTGAAGAGGTGGAGCGTGTCAACACCTACCTGGTCGATCTGATCTCCCATCACATCGAAAACGTGCCGGATTCAACGGTTCCCCGTGTGATGGAATCAAGCGAATTAGCACCAGCCCGATGGAATGCGACTGCCTTTCTCATTGATGAATTGCGGGGAGAGAAAGAATCCCTCGAACAGATTCATGTGGGTCATGAAACGATAGCATTACTGTGGGCAGTACCCATCACTTCTTTTGAAGCCAACCTGTTGCTCACCAAAGGATTGGATGAATTTGATGCCTGGATTGAAAGCTCGCAATATTCCATCATCAACCCCTGTCGTCCGTGATGCCCGTCAGGCACAAAAATAGAGCCCTGGCTTGCGCCGGGGCTCTAATGTAGATGACTTTCAAAAGCGATATTCATCAACCTTCCAGCATTAACAGATGTCCGGACAACTGTTTCAATGCTTCGCGGCAGGCGTTTGCCTTTTCTGTATTATTCAGCTGAACTGCCGTATGCAGGCGTTCCAGTTCATCGTCCACTTCCATGCGCAACAACATGAGCCTTTCCTCGCCTTCACGCGAGAGGAACATTTCTTCCATCTCTTCCGCCGTCGGCGCAGGTTCCTTTTGAAAAATGACACGTTGTTTGAACCCGGACACTTCCACAAGCCGAATGACTTCGCCGAATAAAATGTTCTCCACGGTCATCTGCTGATCCTTGAACCGCTTCACAACTGCATGCCCGCGTGTATCTCCAATCAGCTTCTCCAGCCACTCTGCAAGTTTTGCATCCTTAATGATATAATCTCCAGTCATCTTGTAGTTCCCCGTGCGTGTCTGTTGAAAGCGGAGCTTTACCAGCTTGCGACCGGTCCGGACTGACAGGATAAAAAAGGATTCGTCCTCGCTCCAATATAGTGAATATCCCTCACGAATAAGGTCTCTGATCAAATTTTGGATATGCCGACGGTTGAACCGCAGCTCCAGATTGCAATATTCAACTTCATAACTCTTATTCACGGCACTCCCTCCATCTGTACCGGATCAACTCCGGCCCTCGTCTTCAATCGCTTCTACTCAATCGGCTTACCCTATTTTATACTTCATTTTATGTAAGGGTACTTGGTTATTTGACTATTTTTCACCGAAAGGACCGCCGGATTGCAGCTTTCCGCAGACGCACAGGGGCAAGCCCCCGATTATCGTGATATAACGGACGCGAAAAAGGGAGCTCCACAACCAAGATGGTTGGTGGAACTCCCTTTTCTTTTGCTTATTTGGCCGGAGCGGTGCGAAACGGATTGCGGGATAACACAAAGTGCACAACGGCAAGTCCTGCCATGACGATGGCACTGCCAATGAATGGAGCCGGATGGCTAACGTGGTCCCACAGCAGTCCGGAAACAATAGGGCCTACAACCATGCCTGATCCCTGCAATGTAAGGAAAAATCCCCAGATCGCTCCCCGCTCTCCTTTGGGAATCAGTGTGGCTACAAAAGCATTCCAGGCGGGCAGAATCATGGCATAACTGATGCCCACCAGCATGACAACACCAAACACCACCGGAATGGATGTTATAGAGGAGAATGCGAACAGACTCGCTGCCGCCATCAAAAAACCAACGTTCAGGAACGGTTTCGTGCCAAACCTGTCTACCATTTTACCAACAGGCAGCAAGGCAATAACGGTTATTCCACCACCCGCAATCAGCAACAAACTGTAAAGATTTGGTGAGATGTGCAGGTCTGTGCGTGTATATAGCGTGATTACTGGACTGAGCAGCCCGATGACAAACGACTGCATAAACAAGGCAGGATACACCAGTGGATTAACATTAAGCGTGCTGCGTACCCGTTGCAGTGTGCCCTTCACACTCTTTTGCAGCCGGATGAACGGCGTCAGCAAATTCGGTTTGGCTGGATATTTCACATCACTATTCTTCGCTGCTTGCTCGGCATGCTCTCCTTCAACAATGACACGTCCAGGAAGAATCATGGCCACCAGAATAACGAGAATGGCACAACCCATCAGCACGAGGAATATAGTTCTATAATCATGATGCGTGCGCTCCAGCAGCCAGTTCATGCCTATAGGTCCAAGTCCTGTACCACCCAGAGCAGCCATCTCCAGCGCCCCCATTGCTGTACCATTCTTGTTCTGTGGGCCTGACATCGCCGTCACCCCTGTCATGGCGCAAGGCCAGAGCGGTGACGTACCAATGCCAAGAATCAGACAGGCCATGGCCAGTCCAACGGCACTTTTGAGAAAAAGGATCATAATAACAGCGATTAAGGTACAGATTAATGCTGTAACCATCGTTGCGCGGAACCCGATCCGTTCTGCTGCCCAGCCGGAAGGTGCACGGAACAGATTATCTCCCAGATATTGAAGAGCAAATGCCACACCAATAACGCCTGCGGACAGACCCAGAATATTGTCCATATACACGGGCAAAACAGCTACCAACAGAGCCCCTTTGATAATTTCAACTAGAAAAAGTGTCAGCCACATCGCGATAAAAAATGGTGATCGCAAAATTTTGGCTGGTTTTGTATCGGTTTGCATTCTTTTTCCCCTTTCGGTGTTCATTTGCCTATTCCCTATCCTTAGTGTAACCGTGGGGAATGTGCCCAAATCTCGGCAAATTAAAAAATTGTCGATTTATACTGTTGCATTCGGTTCTTAATTTGCTATACTCATCTTTGTTTACCAATTTTATTAGGAAGGGTTGTGACAGCACTGATGAATCACCACCGTACGCCGCTGTTTACCGCTTTAAAAAATCATGCGGCACTCAATCCGGTACAGTTTCATATTCCGGGCCATAAAAAAGGATTGGGAGCGGATACCGAATTCCGTGAATTTATTGGCGATAATGCCTTCTCCATAGATTTGATTAACATCGCACCGTTGGATGACCTGCATCAGCCAACCGGTGTCATTCAGGAAGCACAGATTTTGGCAGCAGATGCCTTCGGAGCCGATTATACCTATTTTAGTGTACAAGGCACAAGCAGTGCCATTATGACCATGATTCTGTCTGTATGTTCACCGGGTGACAAAATTATTGTGCCCCGTAATGTGCATAAATCGGTTCTGTCCGCCATTATTTTCTCAGGCGCCAAACCCGTATTTGTTTCTCCTTCACAAGATGCCAATCTGGGCATTGACCATGGAGTGACTACACAGTCTATCCGTCGCGCACTTGAGCGTCATCCAGATGCCAAGGCATTGCTTGTAATTAACCCGACCTATTACGGCGTGGTTACCGATCTGAAAGAGATTGTTGAGTTGGCACACAGCTACCAAGTCCCTGTACTTGTTGATGAAGCACATGGTGTGCTCATTCATTTCCATGAGGATCTGCCGTTGTCTGCGATGGCAGCAGGTGCCGATATGGCTGCAACCAGTGTTCACAAGCTTGGTGGCTCCATGACACAGAGTTCCGTACTCAACTTGAACACAAAGAACGGGTTCGTGAATCCACAGCGTGTACAGACGATCCTGAGTCTGCTCACCTCAACATCAACTTCATACATTTTGCTTGCTTCACTCGATACATCAAGACGTAACCTGGCTCTCCACGGTCGTGAGATTGCACAGAAGGCGATTGAACTAGCTGAATTTGCCAGACGTTCGATTAACGATATGGATGGCCTGTATTGCTTCGGTAGAGAGCTGCTAGGTACAGAAGCGACCTTCAACTATGATCCAACCAAAGTAACGATCCATGTTCGCCATCTGGGCATTACAGGGTATGAGACAGAGAACTGGCTGCGTGAACATTACAACATCGAGGTTGAACTTAGTGATATGTACAATATTCTGTGTCTCATTACGCCAGGAGATACGGATAACAGTGTGGATATCTTGCTGAACGCTCTGCAGGATCTCTCCCGTACCTATTATCAAGTGAACCCGGCACATGAACTGGTCGTAAAAGTTCCGGATATTCCACAGTTGATGCTTACTCCACGTGATGCATTCTACGGTGATACCGAAGTGATTCCGTTTAAGGAATCCGCAGGACGTATTATCTCGGAATTCATCTATGTCTATCCGCCAGGCATTCCGATCCTGTTGCCGGGTGAGGTTATCACCCAGGAAAATATCGACTACATCATCGATCATGTCGAAGTTGGATTACCCGTCAAAGGACCCGAAGATCGCAGCGTAACCAACGTTAAAGTGATCGTGGAAGCCGATGCCATTTTCTAAAACACCCCCCTTGCGCTGTGCATGGGATAAACTTAAAGGACCAAGCCCTAGCTTGGTCCTTTTTTATTTTATGGGACAAGCGAGTTTGCATTTTCCCGTCTATTTCGTCGTTCAAACCGGTGGTGTAAATGCTCGTATACCTCTTAAAAAACAAACAAAAGGCCCCCTGAGATCAAGGAGCCTTCATGTTATGTTCCAAAAGAATGACTATTCTTGTGATGCAACGAGTTCGTTGTAAGCCGCTTCAACGCGGTTCCACTCTTCTTCGTCTTCAATATTGTAGAGCACCATTTCCTCGTCTTCTTCTTCCATACGCAGGATGATGCCGTCAGCTTCAGGATTGTTACGTTCCAGCAGGAGCGCATAAACATGCTTCTCCACGTCAAACGTCTCCACCAAAACCATCTCCACGTCTTGGCCGTTCTCGTCTGTTAATGTGAGAAGGACTTCTTCATGCTCGTGGTCGTGGTCGTGGTCTTGCCCGCATCCGCAGCCATCGCCGTGTTCATGTGTGTGATCGCTCATTGAAATACCTCGCTTTATAAATAGAAATTGTGTAACCTTGCATATCGTAACATGTTCAATGACCCAGGTCAATTTAACTCACAGGGTAATTTTCGCTTCAATCGTTCAGCGCTGTAATGATTTTCTCCGCTACCAGGACGTAGCTGCTGTTTGCATTTTCTTTAATATGAAAGCCGACCTGATACTTGCCGGCACGACTGAAATCGTACGTAAAATCATATGTGCGGAACCAGAAGTTATCCTTCTGGGTTGTAAGCTCCTGGGACTGGATATCCTTCACCTGACCGCTCGGGTTAGTGATTGTTACTTTCACGGCAGCTACATCTGCTGTCAGACTGTCCACTTGTGAAAATACATTAAATTTCAGCTTACCTACGTTAACGTTGCCAAATACAGTGTCTCCCTTGAAGAGAAAAATATGTACATTCGGTTTGATCACCGTTACTCTCTTGTTACTGCTGTCCCATTTGACGACGCCTCCGGCTTCCCTGACAGGTACATAGGTCGTTCCATCAATGAGATAACCTCCATCAGCTGCTTCCTTGCCGTTAATGAGAACACGAATCTTCTCGTTCACCGAATCTGCAAACAATAAAGACCCGCCGAGCAAGGAGAATACCGTGACACAAAGCAATATTCGTTTCCATTTCATCCCGTCAATATTCCCTCCCCTGCTGCTAGCTGTTGTACATTTATACTGCAGATTCATCCACAAAGTTGCGCTGTTTTTCATCATTTTTCATTTTTTATCCAGAATTTTTTCCACCCCTTGGAATGCACAAAAAGAGGCGATCCTCATTAAAGGATGCCCCTGATCTATAATTGTTATATATACGGGATTATACGAAGAGTTTATGAAGAAGTATGGCGGGTCAATATACAGGGAACGCCCTTGCCTAAAGCCCCTTCAATTCTCATACGTGCAGCGTAATCCATGCCTCGTGTACATGGTGTCTTACATCTCTCGCATACATCCGATGTGACCAACTTCATGGATACACGTATTTTATCACTCTTTAATGCGGGAGCTTTCTTACCCTTTGCTTTTGCCATCCCGGATTCCCCATTTCCCCAAGTGCTTACTGATGTAATGCATCATATGGGGATTCGCCCGGTTGTGTGTCTATTTAAAAAACGTATTTAAATAATAAAAATATGACAAGGAGGATACCTCCGAGAATGAGCCAGTTGCTGATTTCATACCAAATGCTCTTGCCTCCGGACAGGTATTTCTGTTCATTCTCCTGATGACGCTGACGGTGGGTATCGGTCTCAGAGCCATGGGGTGGTTTGCTAAAATCCATCATAAGTACATTCCCCTTTCAGCAGTTTTGTGTAAACTTAATACCATTATAACCCACAATTGAGTGTGAAATTGATTTTTATGCATAAAACACCAAAAAAACCTCCGATTTCTCGGAGGCTTCTTATCAACAACAACTAGTATCAGTGATTACGCCAGTTCCACGTTAACATTCACGTTTCCTTTGATTCCTTTGGAATATGGGCAGTAGTCGTGGGCAAGTTTCACAAACTTCTGTGCTGTCTCCTCATCCAGACCAAGGATTTTAACTTCCAAATCTACTTGAAGCTTCACGCCGTTATCCTCAGAGTCCGTCACCAACATTACCGTTGCAGCTACGGTACTTCTTTCAATCTCAACTTTGTGTTTCTTCAATTGAAACTCCAGTGCGGAGTTAAAACAAGCACTATACCCTGCTGCAAACAACTGCTCCGGATTGGTAGCTGTCGTCACTTGTCCTCCGAGTTCAGGTGGTGCAGCAACATCCAACATAAACACGTTATCTGGGGATTGTACGATGCCTTGACGTCCACCTGTATTGATGACTGTTGTTTCATATAATGTTTTCATTTGTGAAAACTCCTTTAGTTGATTAGATTTATTTTGACTTAATTTTGACTTCTGTTGTATCGCTAACAATTACATTGTACACAATTTAATTGTGTATGTAAATAGTTAATATAAAAAAATATAGTTTAAAACACGTTTGGAGAATAATTCATCTCTAAGCCCGGACAGCCCAAACATAGAGTCAGAGCACTTTCTGAGTTGTTCGCTTGTATCCAATAAACTTGGCCTGACTTCATTCTCTAAATAAAAATGGTACCCAAACACTGCACTTCATTTTCAAAGTGTCCGTGTTTAGGTACCAAATTACTGCACGTATGTCTTTTTATTGATCCATGCAGATAATCTATCTATTCTCGTCGTCATTCCAATACAAATCATGCACCTTGTTCATCTTCAGACATCATCCCAGTTTGATTAATTACTCCAGATATCCACTTTCATCTGTGCACATTTGAAATACTTAGCCTCGGCCTTACTTGTAGTCAGTTTTAACAGACATTGCAGTTCTCCATGTTGGAACAACCCACCGCTAAGGTCAGCAGCAACACCGCCATATTGATCATCCGCACCAAGCCATACGGACGGTCTCTCGAACCCAGCTGAGAACTGTAACCCTGTACAGAGCAGCACAGTGAGATTCTTACGGTTCTGTGCTTCATCTCCTGCTACGCCATGTGTGGTGAAGAACACCATATTTTGATTAAAATCCGTGTACGTTCCATCTGCTTTATAGGCACGGACCATACCATACTTCTGATTTACGTTTTGAAAAAAGGTGATTCCGGCCTTGCTATCCTTTGATTTAATGCCAACCTGAACTGAGATTCCAATGTTCCCGTTTAATTGTAGCGCTTCCAAAGTGATTGCAATTGCGGTTACTTTCGAGCTGTCAATCAGATGTTTCATTTTCAACTCTGCCGTGGCTCCTGCTGTTGTCGGTGTTGTAACGGTTATGGTTCCTCTGTCGGGCAAAGGCTCAAACGTAGGGTTGCCCACCACCTCCACCCAATCCGGTAACGTTCCGTAAAGAAAATCGGCCACAAGCTGTTTGTGGACCTTTCCAAAGGGCACGATCTGACCCGCTGCATCACGTATAATCATCTTTACACCCCCACCGAATAGGCTACACCGATATTATGATCGGTATTATAATACACGTACACTACACCGTCCATAACGGACACCATCAAGGATTGCATGTTGGTCGTTTCCCAAGTCAATGCCGGAAAATATATATCTGTAGGTTTGTCCAGCAGTTGACGAAAGTCTGCGCTGATCTTGGCAATGGCAGGCCGAGCTACAGTCGTAACCCCACCGGAAGCATAAGCCGATAACATGCCCAGCCACCACATGCTCCCTTTGTACATAAATACACCAGCATTGGGTCTCGAAATGTTTTCTCCTGCACTTAAAGTGGCATCATTCCCACCCATTAATGGTCTTGGATCAGCTAACCAGCTACGTCCGTCATGCGAATGCCAGATACATTTACGACCAAAGTCCCCACCGCCCATCACTGAGAAACCGATCCATTTGCCACCATTTCTGAAACACGAGAAATATCCGGTATGACCATCACCTGGGAACCCGGGAGGTTTGTCCAAAATCAAACCCACTCTTGTCCAGTTAATCATGTCTACAGAGGTCGCAAGTGCCGTTGATTGATTGATCCCCAGTCCGTTTTGTTGATAATACATAAAGAACAATTGTTCTTCATCGTTCCAGATCACAAATGGAGTTTCCGTCGAATTCCCAACCACAGTATCGAGATACACCTGTCCGTGTTTGGTCCATGGTCCTGTCGGGCTGTTCGAGTAGGCTAGTCCAATTCCTCCGATGTGATTATGGTTGGTAGAATACGTAGCATAATAATCTGCTTTTGCATCAGGGATAAGCCCCTTTACTTTGATCGCCCGAAACCAATAGATTGATTGAAGGCCCGCCATTGCAGCGGTATACATAGGATTGTCCATTTTTTTATCAAATTGAGGCGTGTACATTCGTCTGGTTTCTGCATCGCAATAATCATAAGGCGCAACGGCCCTGTTTGCCTTCATCGCTGCGTCGAGTGCTGTCTGAGCAATATTTTCAGTCATAGACATGGGAACTCAACTCCTTTGTGAACAAGGTATTACCAATTACCGGTCGCGAATATAAAACATCCGAAGTGTCCCTTAATAGGATTGAAAAATCAACAACATTACCCTCATTCGCAGTCGGCTCCTGAGTAATACAAATGATAGGACAAATTCTAGCATTATATGAATACGCTTTCATTTTGTTCATTCCTTTATTTCCTTTACAGTTGTAATCAGCAACTGTCCCTTTCATTGGTACGCCCGGATAATGTTGATCCTTCATATTAATCCCTCCTATTGTTTTCTCCCGATAAGTATATTCATGAAGTTGCCTTTCTGTTAAAGCATTATGCCCATCTTGCAGCCTATTATTCTAAGTCTGGTTTTCATATAAAACATAAACAGGCTAACCAATACAAATTGGCTAACCTGTTTGAACGAAGAAACTGCAAAACCAATTACTTATTACTCCGCAAAAAGTGAAGATATGGGATTCGCAACTTTTTTATTGGATTTCTCCTTGCCTTGGTTATCCAATACATAGTACTGGTAAAAGTCGTTAGTGAATCCGATAGACTCCTGTATTTTCAGCTTAAAAGCTTCAAATGCCGCATCACTCAGATGATCCTCATTCCAGAAATAATGAAGCATCAATCGATTCTGGTTATAGGGATGTTTGATAACATATGCACCCGCGGCGAGAGATTGATTCATGGTATTTTTCCAAGGAAAACCCGTCTGTTTCGTTCGATCAATAATGTTAAATTTTAAAGCCTGCACCAATCCGTTTGACTTGGCGTTGCCAATGACAATAAGGTTGCTGTTGCCGATCTCTTTTTTCATCTTTTGCTTCAGTTCCTTGCGATCCCTTATAATGTCGTATCTCATACCAGTCATATCAAGGAATCCGGTCAACTGATTAACCATATCTTCCTGCTGTTTAGTTGCAAGTTCACTCACCTGATCGCTGAGCACAATGGTTAATTCCTCGCCTTGAAGGGCTTTGTCCATCAATCGATTCATCACTTCATAAGGCAGATCAGGGATCATGCCCATGACAGCCTGATATTGCACTTGTAAGACATCATGCACATAGGCGGCGGTCTCTTCCTGTGATAATTGGTATTCCGGCTTTAAGACAAAATCAGGCTGATATAGGGCCATCTGCATTTCTGAACGTACTTCTTTACCAAGCACATCTTCAATGGTTTGAAGCAGCCCCTCTACCGTTGCATTTTGGTACACGTAGCGTTTGAAATATGTCCTCATCAACTCGTCAAATTTCTCTTCACCGACGGAACGGTAAAGCTGATAGATCGCTTGTCTTCCCTTCTGATAATACACCAAACCGGCCAAATCCCCAGCTTCATCGTTTGTTGACGCAATCGCCATATCTACGGGCGCAGTATCAAACTGTATGGATCTGAACCCATTTAGCTTGTCTCCCTGTTTCTCGGCAAAATACACCATGGAGAAATCGGCAAAGCCTTCATCCAGGAAGGATTCTGTCTCCGAGTTATTACCGATCAATGCATGGAACCACTGATGTGCTATTTCATGAATAAATGTTGTGTCTTCTTCTGGAATAGCACCATTTTGAATCTGTCCCATCTGGATGAGCCTCGCGTACTCCACGGCAACGCCTTGTACATACGTCTCGACAATTCGGAACTCTGGATAGGGATACTTGCCATATTTCTCACTATAAAAATCGATGACCTTGAATGCCTGATTAATGTACCGGTCAACTATCTTTTTCTTGGATGGATCATCGTTATAATAGTAGTATTCCACCGTCAGACCGTTACGGGTAACACTCTCCAATTGAAGGTTTGGACTAGCAAAGAATACAAACTCCCTTGTATTCTCGGCCACAGCAGACACAATCTTACGACCATGTTCTGTACTGTCTTGAGTGGTGATCGTGCCCGGCATGGCTACCTGATACTCATCAGGAACATTGAATTGAACTTCAAAGTCCGATGAGGTGTAATAATCGCTCTCAAATGTTCGACTATACGGCGCCTTGTTCCATTGATGCTTAACCTCGTCATATACAGACATCACCGGGAACCAGTGTGCACCATTGATCATGTCCTTGTAGTAGGAAACTCGCTGTGAGCCATAGGGTATATTCAACTGAAACTCCAGTTGGAATGATACTGATTCGCCTGGTTGTACGGGCTTTTTCAACTGCACGGTCAACGCTTGGTTTTCCTTATGGAAGTCCAGCGATTGGCTATCTGCGCTTACAGCCTGAATATCGATGCCACCCAGAAAGTCCTCCGCTGTCTTCTCCGGGTGATCTTCACTAATCTTCTCATTATGCTGTTGGTACATGCTCGCCTGTGTAGACTTGGAAAGGTTTGCGTCAGCATATGTATGAAGGACCAGCTGTTGGAGTGCATCCTTGCTTGTGTTGCGATACGTTACCTTCTCGCTCCCCTGGATCGTCATGTCCTTCTCATTTAATCGAGCCTGAATCTGGTATTGAATCGGCGTCTGCTCTAAAGAGTCTTTAGGTGTGTTATATATCTTCGTAGATACAGGTGCTGGGCCTGCTTCCGCGGCAACAACCCCCATGTTGGCAAGTGGGCTTGCTGCCAGTATTAAAGCCAGTGTACCCGCGATCCCTACTCTGGCTAACTTTGATGTAAATGGGTTTGAATAATTCATAAGTTCTCTCCTTCTCCTGTTCTATGTTGACCTCAGAACCAAGTATAGAAGACGAACCTTACGCTGAATTTATGTTTTATTTAAGTTTTGTTTAAAAAGAGAGAAAAATGAAGCACTCGGAAACGTCTCATGTTTGTATGTGAAAAAAAAGAAAAGAAGCCTTACATCGTAAGGCTTCTCGTGTATGATCTGTAGTGGGCTCGAACCACTGACCCCTACCCTGTCAAATAAGTGAGCTCTTGATATCCTTACTCTCTCTGTATAGATGACCGAGTAATTCTTTTATTCCACCCTTGATTTCAACCAATATTTTATCTTTGCTAATGTAGACCACCTCTAGCAATGTGCTTAACATCATTTTCTTCTTTTCTGTAGATGCATTTGTAAATATCTCCCCCCAAACTGGGAGATCATCTTTTAGAGCCTCCATCTCTGATATCTCCATTTTTTTGGAGGATAACAATTGCTCTATTCCCTTAATGTCTTCAGTAGTTTTCTGAATTTCGTTTTCTTTTTTCTCGATAAGACCATTGAGCATTTCTGGTTTGAATGCGCTCTTACCCATTATAGATTTTGGAACCTCAGCGTTTAATGTCACAAGCTCCTCGTAGTTCTCTTCCAGTAAATTTTGCATTGTTTTTATTTTTTCCTCTTCTTCGTTAGAAACCTTCTTTTTTAATGATTCAATTTTTGATTGGAAATCTATTGTTCTGAGTTGACTTAAGTATACATCCACTCTTTCTAAGACTTGTCTCTCTACCTTCTTTGAAGAAAATGTTGCCTGTCCGTTACAATCCGTCTTTCCTTGCAATTTTCCACTACAACGGTAACTTTTATTCTGATTGTATCTGACTATTTCTCCATTAGCTGCTTTGTATTTATTTACAAATGTAGTCGTGGTCAATCTAGAATTACAACAACCGCATCTGGCTATTCCAGTTAAAAGTAAACTTCCTTTAGTGCTTATGGGAATGGAATTTTCATTTCTTTTTGGATTCTTAGGGTTCTTTTTATCCCTTATATCCTGTACACTATTCCAATCCTCTTCTGAAACTATCATTAATTCAGGGATTGGTTTTGAAAATATATCGTCTCCTTTTTCTTTTCTGTATCTCATTACTCCTTTGTAAATTGGATTCTTAAGTATAACGTTTACAGTAGGAGCACCCCATTGTTTTGCTTTTCTTGTCGGAACATTTTTTTCGTTTAGAAGTTTAGCTATTCTTAATTGTCCGTAACCTTCTTCAAGCACTAGTCGGAATATTTCTTGTACGATCTTTGACTCTTCTTCGTGCTTGCACAGTTTTTGCAGTGCTTTTCCTTTTTTATTTACATTACCGGAATCAACACTTTTATACCCGTAGGGAATACCTCCTCCCCTAAAAATACCATCTTCGACCATCTGTATATGTTTTTCGTTGACTCGTTCAGAGGTCTTCCTACTTTCATCGCTTGACTGCCAAAATCTTAAGTAGTTGACCATCCGATCGGTGTATGCTTCAATTTTTTGCTGACCTTCTATTACAGACCACATTTCTACCCCTTTGTTTACAAACCACTCAAGTACAAAGGGAGTCTCATCATCTTTTCTTCCAAGCCTATCAAACATAAATACCAACAAGACATCGAATAAACCATTCTCTGCATCCTCTTTAGCCTTTTGGATAATATCACGCTTCGAGGCAGGTACTTTAAAACCTGATACCCCTTTTTCGGTATATTCCTTAACTAGCTTCCATCCCTCTTGTTTCTCTACCATCTTCCTGCATGCTCGTTGTTGCATTGGAATATCGTTCCCGTCCATCTGACCTTTTGTGGACACTCGATATAGTGCCGCAACACGCTTTATTTGTCCCATTCCATCAACCACCATATCTTTTTTCTGTATTATTTTTATCGATAGTCGTAACTACTTTAACTGCTTAATTTTATCCAAATTGTACCATTAAGTATATTTATTATCAACAAAAACCACCTACACATATTATTGGAGGTAGCCATATTATTATATAAAAAAACAACTCCTCTTGAGATATAATTCTCAAAAGAAGTTGCCTTTAATTTTAAATATAGGACGAGTGGGGATCGAACCCACGACCCTTACCCTGTCAAGATAATGCTCTCCCGCTGAGCTATCGCCCTGTAATAATTAAGATGTATCCATTACGGTCATACTACTATCTTTAGCTGAGCTAACAGATCATGATATATAATTGTTTCCCAATCAAGTAACAGTATCATATCAAGTAACCGTGTTCATTGTCAATGATTTATTTGGTTATAATTCATCCGAAATGGTGCACAATAAAGGAAAGATTACCATTTACACAACGAGGTGAATTCCCTATGAGAAACTTAACAAAACGGTCAAAATCCAATAAATATACATTTACCAAATGCTTCTTTCTCTTTGCTGGGCTTATGATTCTCATTACTACCGTTACAGGTTGCGGCTTGGAGAGGGATGAACATACGGTACAATTCCAACAATTACAACAGCCCAATGAAAATGATGAATCTCTGCCCGTTTGGCTGGACGTATACTCCAAATCCGTAATTCAAGATGTGTATTCTCCGCGAGGAAGCAGTGAAGTCTTGCCGTGAAGGTTAACAGGTGAATTACTCGTCTTCATCCCACTTGCGTGAGTATGCTTTCTTCGTAACGAAATACAACAGAGTAATCATTCCCGCCGACATTAGTAATGTAATTACCATGATGCCTGTCATGCCCATCACTACCCCCTCCTCTCCCAATATGTTCCAGACTTCACTATACAGGAAAAACATTTTTTTGTATAATTCAGTCTGATATGTCGCGCAAGAGCAGAAAGAAGGAATGGAATTGGCAGCTGAGATTAGTTATGTATCGACAGAAGAACAACTGGAGCAAGCCCTGGGAATTCGCCATCACGTTTTTGTGATCGAGCAACAGGTGCCTGCCGAGATTGAGATTGATCAATATGATGTCATCAGCCCGGATGTGCATCATGTATTGTTAAGTACGGATGGCCAAGCTGTAGCCACAGGACGTCTGATCTATTACAGCAAGGATACGGCCAAAATGCAGCGGATCGCAGTGCTTGAATCTCATCGTTCATTTGGTTATGGACGTGTGCTTCTGCTCGCGATGGAGGAGCTGGCACGTGAACTCGGCTTATCCTATTCTGTACTGGATGCGCAGTGTCAGGCACAGAAATTCTATGAAAAACTGGGTTATGAAGTGATTTCGGAAGAACCTTTTTATGATGCAGATATTCTGCATGTTCGTATGAGAAAGAGCCTGTAATACCTCGACGTTGGCTGGTCTTATCAGCATATGGTGCATACTTCCGATGAATTCGGATAGGCTAATCAGGTAAGCAGATTCCTATCTCGTCATATAAGGAGAGTGTGACATCATGGATCAAACAACACGCGAGAGTTTCACAGCAGTACAGAAAAATGGTGACGGTGACCTGACAGCCTTTCAGACTTCAGCAGGACGTGTACTGGATTATCAGCAGGCACTTGCAGAAGTAAAGGCTGGCGCTATTGCCGGTGTGAATGTATTTAAAGGCAAGGATGGCGAAATGTACATTCGCGGCGATGCCGACGGTGACCCAACCAACAACCTGGACCAACTTCCCCATTTCTAAATAGATGCACATGTCGTATGTGTGACACAGTAAGCGCCGATCCGGATATCCGGGTTGGCGTTTTCTTATTAGAATTAATAGTCCGTAAAATATTTTACGGAATCACCGGAAGGTTGGCTTTTGCGAATCGGCTGTTGTGCCTGTTCCCATGCCTGCAAAATCTGTATCCCTTCAAGACTAGATCGGTTCTCCCACGCGATGTGCCCGGTGCGTTCAAGCTCCAGCAATGACTCATGAATGTAAGCTTTGCTTCGTCCCGTCTTGGTCTCCAGTTCATCCATACGCGGCAGCCTGCGCCGTTGTCCTGCATAGTTCACCATAATACGTAAAATCTTGCGTTCAAAGTCGTTCAGCATACTTTACCTCCCCATTAAGGTCCTTAACAGGACGCCATGCCAGAATACCTTGCTCCAGAAAGGTTCGGGGTGAGCCTTCTTTTCCCGCTGATGCTCTAATCATCCCGCCACGTACACTGTTAATTCGAATCTGTCGCTGCGTTATCTGCCCTGCACGATCCATGTAGACAAGCTCCACCATCTGGCCAATATATTTCCCTAGCATAATCATCCCTCCGATAAGAACGTTTGTTTGTATTTTATATTATATGCGAACATAAGTTCTTTATTCAATAGTAAAAAAAGGATTTTGTAAAATAAAAAAACCAGACTGCCTTAATAATTAAGGCAGTCTGGTTCAACCCATAGTATAGCTAATATGAAAACATGACTTGTACTGACCCAGTTCAGCAACGGATCAGTGTCGATCCGATTCCGAAAATTGTACTTTCTTTAATTGCTGTGTAGATGGATTAAAATCGACATTCACATAAACTGCGAATTGCTTGCCGTCTTTAGCACGAACCCATAGCTTGAACTGTTCCCGTGATTGATCCGCTGTTAGAGAGGTGCGACCGATATGCTTATAGTCCAAAATATCCACATTATACTTGGTCTGTGTTTCTTTGACCGCAATAATTCCCCACTTCGCATAATCAGGGATGGCGGCGCCTGTGCCTGATGTAATTCCGGCTAAGCTCAGAACTACCGACATGACGGTAACGATGAGCATTCTCATTTCACTCACTCCTTGGGACAATATGTTTCTGTTATATTGCCCGTCCGGGTTTCATTTTACACGAATAAACGAAAGATCCATGCCAGTGGCCGTAGGGAAAAAGGAACCACATGAACAAGTCGGTCAAACGAATCAGGAGGCTCCGTCCGGAAACTCATTCCCCAGTCACCCGAGAGAACGTGTTGTTGAGTCTGTGGTTCCTGAGGACGATCCAATCCGTATTTCTTTTCAAGTAACTGCCGTGTTTCTTCATCCACCTGAACTTCGTTTGTAACGACATATGCTGTGGCAGGCTCGCTGCTTATGTACATCTGAATCATTAGAAACATTACAATCCCAACTTTTTGTATCCAACGCTTGTTCATCTCTTACTCCTTTATGGATTCATGACTCTCTTCTCTTGTACGTGAAGACTCGTTTGAATGTTTGATTATACATAAAATTCACCATATTGGAAATAACAAATGGGAGAAGAGTTTAGGCATGCGTTATGCGATGCTTAAGTCCCATTTGGTTGATTTTTTGTTTAAAAAAACCAATAGACGTGTAATAGGCCATGACAGAGTGACTTAACGATCTGAAATTCTACACGATCTGCAATACCAATTTGAGGAGGTTACACCCGAATGTTCAAACGCTTGGATGAAATCCTAATTGAGATTCCCAATGTCGAGAAGCCAGATCCGAATGCTGCGGCAGCCATACAAGAATTACTCGGCGGCAAATTCGGAGAAATGTCAACGTTGAACAACTACCTCTATCAATCGTTTAATTTTCGATCCAAAGAAAAGTTGAAGCCCTTTTATGACCTGGTCATGAGTATTACGGCCGAAGAATTGGGTCATGTTGAGCTCGTGTCTCATGGCATCAATCACTGTCTGCGGGGTTCTACAGAATACAAAGAACCGGACGATACACCGCTAGGTTCCGTGAAGGATGCTCGTCTGTCGTATCACTATCTTGCAGGAGCACAAGGCGCAATGCCTTTCGACTCTATGGGTAATCCCTGGACGGGAGCAAACGTCTTCAACAGTGGCAACTTGGTCGAGGACCTGCTGCATAACTTCTTCCTAGAATGTGGCGCCCGTACCCATAAAATGAAAGTGTATGAAATGACGGATCATCCGGCCGCCCGGGAAGTGGTTGGTTACCTGCTTGTTCGCGGTGGTGTGCATGTGGTTGCTTATGCAAAGGCGCTTGAGATTGCAACTGGCGTAAATGTGACCAAGCTGGTTCCTATTCCTTCACTGAACAACAAAGCCTTCAACGAGGCTCGCAAATATGAAGAAAAAGGGGTACACACCAAGCTGTACACCTATAGTGATAAAGATTTCAACACGATCGGTCAGATCTGGAAAGGAACTCACCCCGAAGATGGACAACCTCTTGAAGTCATCCAAGGGATACCTGAAGGATTCCCGATTCCAGAAGCCCCTGCGGTCGAGGAAGAATTCGCACCAGGTATATCGCAAGAAGACTTCAAAGAGATTGCACGTCGTCTGAAGATGGCGGGGAATATTGCGGATTAAGGAACAATTGGTTTAACAGGTTCTTTCCCTATATATAAATTGTTAACTCTATGTTTAAGTGAAGCCCTTGAACCCTGCTGCTGAATGCAGAGAGGATTCGAGGGCTTTGTTATACTAAATTTTTGATACAATTTTATGATGCAAAATAAGTATGTTGGATGCACGTCATTTCCTGAGAATTTAGCTGTAAAAGTAAACCGAATCTCTGCTCACATCGTTAAACTTAGTTAAATTCCAACACCGATTCCTCACGCTGACTCATGACTTCAATCAACATATTGGCACCCAGGCGAAAACCTTGTGCAAACGCTGCTTCCGTATGCATGCCCTCACATCTGCCACACAAGTCAAATAACTGTTCAAGCTCACGGAATTCTTCCTCGCTTAATCGATTCTTCCACTGCTCTGTCAGAGCTGCAATCTGCCGTCCTAACGCTTGGTATTCAGGATGTGTCGGCATCATCATCTCATCCGGTCGAAGTCGTCCATTATATAATGCTTCTAATATCGAATTCATGTGCATCCTCCTGTATATCAATTCGCACCTCACTTGAATGAACGTTCTGCACATGGTAGGATATTTATGCAGTCGCTCATTCAACAAGTGATTGCGGGATAGGAAGCAGCGTGTTCTTCGTGGGACTAGCGCTGCTTCCTTTTTTATTTTTGGAGTTCGTCGTAAATCTTCTCAATCCCTTTGCGAACGATGTCTGATCGATTCGTATTCAGCTTCTCAGCCGAAATATCGAGCTTGTTCATAATTTCCTGATCAACACGAATTTTGATAGTTTCGCTTTTGGGATTGTCAGATAGCGGACGTCCCATCTTCTTGGCGGACATTGCTTCACCTCACTTTTTGTGCCAACAATAATAGTATAGTTGTTGTTGGCACAAAAAGTCAATTTATTCGCAAGACATGATTTCTTTTGTTATGGTTTGTGCGCCCCACAATGTACTTTTGTGTACTCCAAAGTTAACACCTAGTGAACAGATGACTTTAGATTAACTAAAGAGGCCAGCCAGTTCTTAGTTGACTAACCTTGAAAGAACCATGTGAGCATTATTATATCCCCATCCTATTCTGAGCTATCGTTTTTCGTTGGTTGAACGTTTGGGTAACCTTTCTTATATCCTTCTCCATTAGGCTTGCGGTGATGTTTGCTCTCGCCCTGGGCATTGATTACTCTCTGTTCATCATGTCAAAGATATCGTCAGCAGCTAGCTGAAGAGTTAGAACGAAATGTGGCGATTGCTCAGGCTAATTCTACAGCAGGGAGTTCGTTTAGGACTTTAAGATCTAATAATTTCCTGTGATAGTATAATCAAGAATATAACCTCTAGCCTGCTTCTAACAGAAAACCATTAATCATTATCAGATTAATGGCTCAAAATTTTGATTAATTAATTGGAATCCAACTTCAAATTTTCCTTAGACTTTCTTTTTTTGTAGACTATAAGATCTAAATCATCCCACCATCTTTTGTCCCAAAAATGATTAATTGCATTTATTAGTTCAAGGAGTTCTCTTGTGTTCGAACGTATAAGATCGTATTGCATTGTTGAGAATGTTTCTTTGGAATAATCTAGTATCCTTTTAAGTCGGTCTAACGGTGCAGGGTGTTGTTCACTTGGTTCAGTTGGATCAATAGCTTGCATTGAAATTAATATCATGTTTATAATCGGACCCATCAAACAATCAAAATCTATGTCAATTTCTTTATAATCAATTCCTACATTAAACATTAAATCTAAAGCTAAGTCGTCAGCTGAAAATTCTGAATCATGATAAATGTTCTGTGATGGGAACCCTGAAAATTTCCAAGGTTCACTCCCACTCGTGTGATTAAGCAAATGGTGCGCAACTTCATGCCCAACCACAAAAGTCTGTGCAGAACCAAAGGTCTTCCAGTACACAAATTGAAAATAGTCTCTATGCTTTTTATTAGGCAATTGAGTTTCTAAACCAATACTGATCTCATTTAAATCTACTAAAGCTCTTAATTTCATCACTAACAATCTCGATAGAGAAAGATCATCATCTATATGAACTCTTAAAGTACAAAGAGCAGCAAAAATATCAGAGAGAAGCATTAAAACAGTATCGAATCTAAGGTTGGATGTAATTAATAAACCATCGTAGTTCGGATCGGAATTATGTGCTATTGCATTAGCATCATCTGTGGTTAGTTTTTTACCAAAGTATATCTGTTTAAGCTTACTTTTTGTTTCTTGGTCTGCATTCTCTATAAATGTACAAATAATGTCATCAACTAATGTATCATTGCTGAATACAGGATATCTTTCAAGCAGAATTTCACCAACTTCGTTTAATCTCTTTCTAACAGCTGTCTCTGCGTCATGCTCACCTGTTATTTGTTTAAATTCCTCACCATATGAGTTTATAAAATTTTGTAGAAGTTTTTCGTTCTCCAAGAATAATAATGCCTTATGCTCATCTAAATTACTATGTTCATTCGGATTTTCTTCAAAAAATTTATTATGTATGTGTTTCATAACTTTTTCCTCCGACCTTAATAAGTGATACTGATATCAAACCTGTAATAAATTTGGTGTTACCGGATATATTATTTAACCATAATCACTTAATAATACAAGCTAGAAAGTGGATTGCCCTCGACTTTATTGAGTTTTCAAAGTATTACAAACATTAAAGAATGTAAAATCTGCATTAATCTATATTTGTCTAATTTTATATCCCCTCTCTTTTATACTCTGTATATCGGAAAAACAGTTATAAATAATGAACTATTTTAGATGATATGGATATAAATTAACACATTTTTACTTTCTAAGGGATATATCCTTGTCCCTGGACACTTGAACTTGTACCGTTTTCCGTATATTTCCCTTCATATTCCTGACGGTTCACTGTAAAACACAAAAACCGTCGATCTTTTCAGATTAACGGCTTCGAAAACTCAATCTGGACAATTCATTTCTAGCAATTTGATCTCCATCATGATTCTAATTTAGATAACTCTACCATTTTACTAACCTGCCGTGCACAAGAAAATAAAATGCTTTACTGCTTACATAATCTTAAACGTAGTACTGAATATAGCTTGCTTCATCAGGACTATTTTCATCTTCTAATAGGTCCACCTGAGTCAGAGCTTCTTTGTGCTCAAGTTCCGAAATAAGTTAAGCCCCTCTTCTCTGTAACGATAAATTAAAAAGCCGCTATAATAGCGACTTCTTCTTTGTTGTTTTGTTGACGTTTCTTTCTTGAAAGCTTCATATATGTTTAGGCGTAAGGATAGATCTCAGTTCCACCAACCCTGTGTATTTTGTTGATATTCCTTAGATGTAACAAATCCGACGACTAATTCTTGATAATACAATCCATTCTGTAATTGGTCAGTCCAAACTTTCCACCCAGCTTCTTCAGGTTCCCTTCTAAGAAAATGTTGATACATGCTTTTAGATAGCTTTCTACAATATTCTTCCGATTTAATAAAACCCGCTGCTACTTCAGACCGTGACATTCCATTTATCATTTTTTGCATCCAAAATTCTTTGCCTGACGGATCAGGTTCTCTATCTAGCAGCTTTGTATATAAGGAATTAATAAAAATGTTGTTTTCAGGGTAATTGTTTTTGTATTCAGGACTATTAAAAAAGTGAATCATAATCTGTTGTAAACTCATTGCTGTTCGGTATTCTTTCGCCCAAGAAGCTAATCCTGCTGGTTCAGCTTCACGTTCGAGAATTAAGTGATAGAGCTTACTAATTTCTATATTTGAGGATTCTTCCGAATAAACGAAGCCACGTGAGATATCAATTATACCCTTACCTTTGTAGAGTGCTTTAATCCATCCATCAAGTCCTTCAACATCAAATCGACGACCTAGAATATCTCTGTATAACGATGCAACCCAGATATGCTTTTTGTACACAAACCTAATTCCGGAGATATCATCGTTTGATAAATTAATCATCGCCGCATTGTAATATTTGTTCATAACTGTATTTGGAATCGAAGAATGTTCTAGCCCTAATGCATGTCCGATTTCATGCAGCGCAACAACAAATAAGTTAAATGTAGTCCAATTATCATCATCATCAAAATGAATCTTCCCAACGGATGGATAAAAAGCATGTGCTAAGGTATTTACAACCTTGCCTCCAACTGTCCGGCCAGTACCATCAAAAGCCGCTCCATCACCATGATCTTTAACATAAAATCCTATATTAAAGTCAGCAATTTGTGTTGTGCCTGTAACATCAATAAAAGTTAATGGTACAACAGCAGACCAAGCGTTAAATGCGTTAGTTATATCATTGGTTTGTGCACTACTCGTAATCGCAGTACTAAATTTTTCGATTTTAAAGCGTAGTGTAGATTGTTCCCAAACCGTTCCATAAGGGATGAAGTTTGATTGATCTGGTGTTGCACAAAACAACATTCCCTCAGTGGCAAGATCTCCACCATTTGTTCTTCTTATATTTGTTGTTTTCAATTATTTAACCCTCCTTTCGTATTACTATCCCCAGAAAAATATCGTATTATGTTCTTGTCTTTAGACATTTAAGCGAAGGAATATTTGATAATGAGCTTGCAGATTTAACTTTCAGAATGCTCATTTCAGAAACCCCAGCCAGCAACCCAAGGTATACAAAACAAAAAGCCGCAAATACTAGCGACTTTAATAACAGCTTCACTTAGCTCATTACTCTCTAAAAATGCCACTAATATTAGCGGCATCGTGTTGATATATTCTTGTCCCTTAAATCCTTTTTTAATTGTAGAAACACTAATTCGAAAACTCTTCAAGCTTATTCATCAACGCTTCGGCTTCTTTCAGCTCATTAGGCTCAAAATCATCTTTGTGTCTGTCGAATAAACGATGCGCTTCATTGTAATGCTGTTCAGCTCTATTTTCGAGTGTTTCTTTTATATATCTTTCATTTTTAATATTGTAAAGAACTGACTTGTCTTTGCTTTCTAGGCTTAACCAGCCGGTCAAAATATTCTCTTTAGATTCTGCTTCCCTAAGATTCCTTTTGTAGTGTGTCACAGTATACCTTAATTCCTCTAGTATTTCCGACGTAACTGACATATTACATTGCCTCCTATAGTCAAATAAAGAATGATATGATGAATATCGCTAATATAGCAAAAGAAGCAATCATGTTAAGAAGTGTTTCCCATACAGTTTCAATGTTTCGATTCATGTTAAATAGTGTTGATGCTTGGTAAAGACTCAACACAATTACAATAATAGATAAAACCATATGTTCTTCCCATAATCTAAAGGCTGTGAATCCACCAAGAAGAGTAAAAATAAAACCCATACTACTTTTCCCTCCGTTTTAGAATTTTCCTTTGGTGAAAATCTTGTTATTTAATTAACTTCATAGCGAGGTTAGTAGTGTCCAAAAAGCCCCTCATCTTTTAAAATCACAAAACTGGTTGAATCAAACATTCTTCAATTTCACTAATTTCATTATCACAATAGTTGAGAATGTATTGTGGTACAACTTTGTATTCTCTTGGGTTTAGTTGAAATAAATAGTCGTTTTGAACATGAAATGTTTCGTCAACATATTTTTTCATTGCACTCCCGCGCTCCATTTCACCATCTTTCAACATTCTATAGATTTGAACCTTTTCATAACCACTAGCAGATGAACGATATAATGCAACCATTTCAGTAATGCTTTGGGTACGTGCATATACAGTTGGATAATCAAATTCAGGGATGTACTCTTTAACCATTGCGGTTGATTGTACAAGTTCGTCAGCAGTCATATCTCTGAGATTTTCATCTTCATTTTTGGTTTTAGGAACTTCCCTTCCTTTGTGAAATATATTGGAAAGCAATTCCCAAGCTGCATCCTTCTGATTATTGATTTCAAGAAGTCGCCTTAAATATATTAGTTTATGAACTATATCAGAGGAATCAGCAATATTACTTTCACATACTGACACAAAAGATTTGACATCTGCATTTGTAATACCTTTTTCATCTAGCGTTCCGTTAATATTTGAAATGAAGTATGCTTTTGCTGCAGGTGAGAAGATATGTCGCAGAGTACAAACAATATCAATGATTGGCTCGAAATCATGAGTTAACATTAATACGGTTTTTCCCTGAAATGAATTTGCACCTCTAAAAAGCATAGAAATAATTGCAAATTTTTTATTGTTGTCAAAAGAAGATATAGGGTCATCCAATATAATGAAATCTGTATTCTCTTTGAGCGTTTGATACATAAACAATACCAAGGCGAAAGCATTCCGCTCTCCATAACTTAAATGGTCTTTAACATTTTGAATACCACTACTTTGATCTGTAAAAGTCAAAATTAACCGATAAGTTTCTCCTGTTGATTGAACAATTGAAACTTTGTATTGATAACCTGCGGATTCAAGAAACCCATTTATTTCTTTACTATGTTTTTCTATAGTCTTTCTTATTTCTATTTTCTGCTGAGCAACCTGTCCTTGTAACTGGCCTGCAACAGTAATTACATCGTTTAGTGAAGCATTAATTGTTTCTATTTTAGATTTTGTATAGTCACTCTCTAACTGAGGGTAAAAGGCTAATTCAATTTTATTTTCACGCAATGCATCAGCTACACGATCCACATTGCTTAATGAAGCAAAACCTAGGTTCTTTAGACCTATTAATTTATCTCTTAATGTAATTACTTCTTCTTTTAAGCGTTTAAGGAATTCAACTTGCTCTGGTGTTATACCAGTAGCATTTCTTGATATAATTTGAACGGCTTCTTTTGTGGATTCTGAAAAATAAGCTTCTAAAGAAGTAAACACATCAAGCAGTTTACTTAACGCAGAAAGATATTTAGTATCATACTCTTGACTTACTTTTAAAATTGTTTCTTTAGGCGTTGAAATAGTGGATACGCAATAAGGACATTTATCAGTAATCTCCAAGTAGTCTTTCCCTTCGGTTTGCCACTTCAACCATTTCAAATTCACTCCGACGGTTCTTAAATATGGAGCATATGGAGCAAGTTCAGAAGGCACATTTTCTAGTTTATTACCTTTTCCGATAGTTTTGCCCAGTTCGCTTGTTTTTGAATATCCATTTTGTGTTTTACCAAAGCCCTCAATAAAGGTTGTCAAATCATTAATTAGGGCATCAAGTTCTGGATCGTCACGAAAAGCAGTTTGTATGCCTGAGATTAATTCAGAGATTGCTCGCATATGCTCTTCATATTTGGGCGTCTTCACAAATATCTCAAAACTATTTGCTACTAACTCATCCTTTTGATAAGCATAGGTTTCAATATACTTCTCATTAAAAACAGCTACCCTTTGAAGGGTATCAGATATCATAACACTTGGATTATGATCGTCTTCTCCATCATTCAGATATTTAAACGGGCGTAAGTCTTTGAGTGACTGCCCTGAAACATGTAAAGATATGGCTTGAGCAATCGTTGATTTCCCAGTGCCATTGATAGCATATTTGATGTTCAGTCTTCCATTTTCAATATGTATATTACCCGAGTCAATATTATTGCAATTATGGATGTTAATGTTCATTTTTGCTTCCTTCCCGAGAATACAAAGTTTTGCTTGCATTTTAAATATAAATTATTTGTCACTCACCTACACAGCACACTAATGTTGACACCCTTTTATCATACAAATATTACCACGTGGAATCAAGACAACCTTAGACAATATCGGTCAATTTGTCCTAAGGCTAGAAGACAGGATAGGTGTTCCAACGACAAAAAACCTATCTACTGGAAACTACTCGTTCCCGTTAGCCCCTCCTTGCAAGGACAAGAGATTTAAGTCGCTGTTAATCCTCATCATGTGAACAAGACAAAAGAGCTGCACAGCGAAATAATTGACGACAACATTGGCGACATGAGACATAACAATTTCTCCTCGTAAATATGGTGTAATACCAAAGGCCACCTTCATTCTTGATTAAGAAGGTGGCCTTTAAAACCGATTTATTACTGATTCCCATATTTTAAATTAACCTCGTAAAAAAACAGAATACTGGATTATTCTTCACATATGCGTACAAATTCAAGCTCAACGGATCGTTCAGTTCACTCTCATACGAATCCTCATTGTAAACCTTCCGGTGTTTGGATCGTACCATCTCTCCCGCAAATACTACACCTGCGTTGTATCATCCCACAGCTCACCGGAGTACAGGAATGGGTTGCGTACCTTCTCTTCTTTCGATTCCTAAATTGCTCCAGACATCATACTCATACTTGTTCAGCAGGACACCATTGGCATCACGCAGTCGGTTATATCCCCGTGTCCGTTCGTTTGGACATATGCCTTTCTACCATCTGCATATGCAATGGCTTTCATCTTGGCTGCACGAATATAGTTTGCTTTCTGTTCTGGTGTGCCGTTACGTACCTCGGCCTCAGCGATGATCTGAGCTTCATCATCATAGTACTAACGGATGCTCACACCATTTTCGGAACGCTCTACCAGCAGATTGTCAGCCTTGTACTCATAACCCACTTGTTTCGTGCCCTGCGTGACTTGGGGTTTCATATTGATACTCACTGCTGATAGCATTGATTTCCTTGTCTGACTGCATCGTCAAACGACCGGCTTCTTTATCATAGGTATACTGCTCATTATTACGGCTCGCAGTTTCAAGTTGCTATATCTATAATACTCCTTTTATTAAGGTTTTTTATTAATTACAAATAATAACTTTAATCCATATAATATAAATTAATACATAATACAACTTAAATGTTTTTTTATATAAATACGGAACTGTTCCTTTAAAAATGCTGATCAGTCCACAGCTCAACCAGGCGCTGAGCAGCCAACGACCTGTCTACGGAATTAATTTCCCTTCCTTCCTTTATACACGTACCTTCCCCATACCACCAACGCCGCACACAACAAGATCACACAATAAGCCCATACAAAAAACATGGCAAGCCCCAACCCGATGTTGGCATCCAGGCGCTTATCAAAGATCTCTGTGTATAGTGAAAAACCGAGTGGCACCGCGCCAACAATGAAAAGTCCAATGGACCATCCACCCCAGCGTTGGAAACCGGACCCCGCACGAGTACTGGAAAGTTTGCGAATCCCTTGAGTCAGTAGCCACCAAATCAGAATAAATAATAGACAGGTTATAAGAATTTTCAGCATATCGTTCAACTGCATATCGTGTACCTCCTACATCTTGCAAGATGATGAACATATCCTACACGTTAAGCGTTCTCTTTACTATATTACCCGTTTCCATATCCATGATCACAGGTAGATAAGAGCACAGTACCCCTGACCCACACCTAATCATAAAAAAGAAAATAACGCCACCGTCCTGACTCCTTCCAAGTCAAGAACGATGGCGTTACTTCTCATATTTACATTGTTACATCCACATAGGATAGGATAGGTTACGCGCCAAACTGCGCATAGTGAAGGCGGCTGTACACCCCACCTGCAGCGAGTAATTCTTCATGACGTCCCTGCTCCGTAATGCCTTGTTCGGCAACGACAATAATGCGGTCTGCATTTTTGATCGTAGCCAATCGGTGGGCGATAACCAGGGTGGTCCGGCCTTCGGACAACTCAGCCAGCGATTGTTGAATGGCTGCTTCCGTTTCTGTATCCAGAGCGGATGTGGCTTCGTCCAGGATCAGAATTGGTGGGTTTTTCAGGAACATACGGGCAATGGACAAACGCTGTTTCTGTCCACCGGACAGCTTCACACCACGTTCACCAATTAACGTATCCAGCCCTTCCGGCATGGACTGAATTAATGGTTCCATCTGTGCACGTCTGGCAGCCATCCAGATTTCTTCTTCGGATGCATCCAGCTTACCGTAGGCAATATTCTCGCGAATGGTTCCATCGAAGAGGAATACATCCTGTTGTACAATACCGATCTGGCTGCGCAAGGAATCCAGCGTCATGTCCTGTATCTCCTGCCCATCGATCGTGATGCGACCTTCCAGCACATCATAGAACCGTGGCAGCAGACTGCATAGCGTTGTTTTACCTGCCCCCGATGGACCGACAAGGGCTACCGTTTCACCTGCATGTACATTTAGATCAATACCTTTGAGCACAGGCTCCTGATCCGAATAACCAAAGGTCACTTGCTCATAACGGATATCTCCACGCAAATGGGATACCGTAACGGCTCCTGGACGATCTTCCACATCCGGTTCCATATCAAGCAACTCCGTATAACGTTTGAAGCCTGCAATCCCTTTTGGATACGTCTCAATAACCGAGTTGATCTTCTGGATCGGTGTCAGGAACACATTGGACAACATAATAAATGCAATGAACTGACCGTAGGTCATACTGCCTTGAATGACAAACCAAGTTCCGCATACCAGGACAAAGAGGGATACCAGCTTCATCAGCATATAACTGACAGAGGAGTTCCAGGCCATGATTTTGTATGCGATTAGTTTGGTCTGACGGAAACGACCGTTGTTCACAGCAAATTGTGCTTTTTCATGCTCTTCATTAGCAAAAGCCTGAACAACACGGATACCTGTAATATTGTTCTCTACACGAGCGTTGAAGTCCGCAATATCTCCGAACATTCGACTGAATGCCTTGGACATTTTGCTACCAAAGTAGAGCGACAGATAGATAATCAGCGGCACGATAATAAAGGTTAACACCGCCAGATTTCCGTTAATGCTCATCATGATGCTGAATGCACCAATCAGTGTCATGACCGCAATAAATACATCCTCTGGACCATGATGGGCAATCTCACCGATATCCATCAGATCGTTAGTCATGCGGGACACAAGATGTCCTGTTTTTGTATTATCGAAGAAACGGAACGATAACTTCTGCACATGATTAAACAGACTTTTACGCATATCCGTCTCAATGTTAATCCCCAGCTTATGTCCCCAATAGGTAACCACGAAGTTCAGGAATGAATTCAATAAGTAGATGCCAAGCAATGCCAGACACGCCCATAGAATCCAGTCCCAGCGGCCGCCTGGCAGCAGATCATCGACTACCCGGTTGACCGCTAGTGGAAAAGCCAGCTCCAGCAGGGCGACTAAAATCGCACAACTGAAGTCAAGAATAAAGAGCTTTTTGTAAGGCCTATAATAGGCAAAGAAACGGCGAAGCATGGACTGAAGTCCTCCTTATGCAATCACACAATGATGATTACGTTCTATTTCGTCTTGCTTAAGAGATACAGGAAGTATGGCGCACCAATAATGGCAACCAGAATCCCCGCAGGAATCTCCGAAGGCTGCAGGATGACACGACCCAGCGTATCTGCAACCAGTACGAGCAATGAACCGATCAGTGCAGACGCGGGTAACAGGAATTGATGTTTTGGACCCACCAGACGACGCGCCAAATGCGGTCCGATCAGACCAACAAAACCGATCCCCCCACTCACAGATACACAAGAACCGGCAAGCCCTACCGCAGCCGCAAGCAAGATCAGTCGCTCACGCTCAACCGGAGTCCCGAGTCCGCTTGCCGTCTGGTCCCCCAGATTCAGTACGTTCAGTACACGTGCCTTATACAGAACAAGCGGTACAAGAATGATTAGAAACGGAAGCAATGCCGTTACAAATTTCCAGTTCGAACCCCAGATGCTACCTGCCATCCAAGTAGCTACAAATTGATATTTTTCCGGACTAAGTCGTAATGTAAGCACAATCATGGCAGAACTGATTCCCGCCGCTACCCCGATCCCTGTAAGCAACATACGCGTAGGCAGGATACCCTCTCCTTTTTTGTAAGAGAGAATGTAGATCAGAAATGCAGCAAAACCGGAACCGATCAGGGCCAGAATTGGCAAAAGAAATACCGGCGCTGCTGTCGTTGTTGGGAAAAAGGAAACAAATAACATGACGACCAGACCAGCACCTGCGTTAATCCCGAGGATCCCCGGATCTGCCAACGCATTCCGAGATACGCCCTGCAAAATACAACCAGATAACGCAAGTCCGGCCCCGACCAGCACCGAAATCACAATACGTGGCAGACGGAATTCAAACAGGATCAATTCCTGTTTCGCCGTGCCTCCACCAAACAGGGTTCGCATCACCTCAAGCGGCGAAAGCTTGGTAAAACCTGTGTTCATGCTCACCACAAAAGCCGTAATAATTAATAGGGCAAGCACAATGAGGACAATCGTGCTCTTGGTTCTCTTCTTGCGCTCTGCTCCAACTATTGTTGAGGATTCCATCGTTACAGAGTCCTCCTTTCTTTACGCGCCAGATACAGGAAGAATGGTACCCCGATGAGGGCAACCAATGCGCCAATTGGCGTCTCGTACGGCGGGTTAATCATACGTGCAGCCAGATCCGCAAATACAAGCAACAGACTGCCCATCACAGCGGAACATGGAATAATCCAGCGATAATCGACCCCAACCAACTTCCGCGTGAGATGGGGAATAATGAGTCCAACAAAACCGACCGCACCCACCACGGATACAGCCGTACCCGCGAGAATCAGTACAACAATCAGGCCTATGAGCTTGATCAGCCCAGTACGTTGCCCCAAGCCCACCGCAATATCTTCTCCGAGACTAAGCAGAGTAATGGAACGGGAGATGAGAAGACCTGCGATCAGTGCCGCGAGTACCCAGGGGAACATGACCTCAAGTTGAGACCACTTCGTTCCGGCTACACCACCCGCTGTCCAGAAAGCCAGATCTTGTCCAATCCTGAAATATAATGCAATCCCTTCACTGAGTGCCGACAACATCGCTGATACAGCCGCACCTGCAAGCACAAGGCGTAGTGGTGTAAGACCCGATTTGGAAGCTGCACCAAAACCATACACCAACAGGACACCAAGCCCTGCTCCAAGGAAGGAATACATGATGATATACATAAATGGCAAGCCAGGGAAGAAGGCAAAACAAACTGCAAGTGCAAATCCAGCTCCTGCATTTAACCCAAGCAGACCTGAATCGGCCAGCGGGTTACGAGTCATGCCCTGCATGATCGCACCAGCTACAGCGAAACATGCACCTACCATTGCTCCTCCAAGGATACGTGGTAATCGAATCTCCCATATGATCTGATGTGGAGTCAACTCAGGATTGAAATCAAAGATAGCCTTCCAGACTACACTAAGCTTAATATCAGCAGCGCCAAAAGAAATGGACAACGCCATACCCAGAGCGAGTAGCAAAACTCCCCCTGTAAGAATAAGTGTGGCCGCCCACGGACGAGTGTGTATCTTCGCTGTGGGTGAATCCGGATTATGTTTTTCTGGTGAAGCTTGTGAACTCATACGCGCCCACCCTCGTTATGAGTGGAGCTGCTCAAACCTATGTACATAACAATCACCTCTCTATAAATACCAAACTTTAATGATATTGATTCTCATTCCCATAGACCATTGTAAGTGAATCCACCGGCTCTGGCAATGGACAAATAGGACATGTTTATTGCATATATGAATATTTGCACACAATTTCACACGCAAAAAGGCTGCGCAAGAGCCAAAAAGCTCGAACACAGCCTTATCATTGCATATGTAGAACATGTAAAATACAGACTCGTTTAACGGGCATGTACCGTAAGTAAGGATGCCAGGACATCCGGAACATCGGTAATTATCCCTTGCACACCCATATCAATCATGGCCTGCATCTCGGCAGGATCATTCACCGTAAATGGATAGGTAACAACGCCATGTGCCAGTGCAGCAGCAACATCTTCTTGTGTGACTGCCAGCTTGTAGGGATGAAGGCCGGTAGCTTCGAGTTTGGCGGCATAATCATAGGGACGATATAACTTTTCCATATATAGAAGTGCTGTACGAATCTCCGGGGCAAGACGTTTACATCTCACGAGCGAAGCATGATTGAAGCTCGACAGCACAACCTGTTGCTCCAGATTCCAATCCCGGATCGCCTGTATGACCTTCTCTTCCATCCCTTTATAACTCACAATACCATTTTTCAATTCCAGATTAAGCAGTGTTCCTTTCCCCTGTACCAGCTTGAATAATTCCTCCAGAGAAGGAATACGTTCCCCGGTAAAATCAGCATGGAACCAGGACCCCGCATCCCGTGTGCGCAATTGATCGTAAGTCGTATCCTTAACCCAGCCTTCTGCGCCGCCAGTTCGGCTTAACGTCTCATCATGAATCAGTACCAGTCTGCCATCACTCGTCATCTGCACATCGGTTTCAATGCCTGTTGCTCCAAGCTCCAGACTCCGTTCAAAAGCGCTCATCGTATTCTCCGGGCATACGGCAGATGCACCGCGATGGGCAATAATCTCCATGTTCCTCATTCCAGCGCCTCCTGTGTTCAAGCTTCACTCTATGATCCTTACTATAAACACCGTTTGTTAGACCTGTATTAACAGAGCGTATAATGGGTTACCTGCTTCGCTGATACTAGCGAACGGGTTCAACATCTAACGGGCTGGGGATTCACTCATTTTTGCGAACTCAATCTGAAAATCGACATAACATAGTATGAACGATGGAAGCACTGAACTCCGTTATAAGGAGGTTGACTATTGAATCCCTCAAAGAAAAAATCGATACCTACGCGTCCTCACACATCCCAGTTACAGTCGGCTTCCAGGCTTTCCAGAACATCTGTCCATATCAAAAACAAATCCGGTAAGACGGCTAATCAGCGTTCTCTTAACTCCAGTTCACCCAACACACTGGATCAGCTGGCTATTGTTGCAGCAATACTCTCCTTAATTGCAGCCGCCATCGGGCTATATATCGCCTGGAAATCGTTAAGTAATCCGGATCAAACTGCTGTTGTGGTGTAAGCTGCTTGTTGTGCAGCTAATGGCTCAGGAGGCTCTCTCCTGCTTCTGACCTTATTCAGGGGCAGGTTTTTGCTTTTTCAATTACTTAACGTATGCTGGAAACGTCAAAAAACCGTTCCCCTGAAACGCCGGGATATACCGGCGTCTCTTTGGAAAGGTCATTTTTTATTCGGGCGCTGCCTCTGCAGCATGATCCCCGTCCCGGGATTTGACCGAATTACAGAATGAATGTGCGAGAGATAATAACTAACAGAATGAACAATACCAGAATTGCACCTGTTGATGTCCATGCTCCACCACCGAAGCCTCCGCAATATCCGTAACCTGTACCTTTGAGTTCGCTCATCAGTGACACTCCCCTCTTCATCGAAGTACACTATAGACTATGTCCGATAGCGCAACTTGCTTGGGCAGATCGAAAATTCTCCCGAGGAACGAGTAGGTTCAGGCCCGTCTTCTTATGCACTCATTTCCCGTTGAGTTGTGACCACTTCTGAGTCAGCTCTGCAGGAATATAGGATGACATTTGTTTGATCAGTTCAGCCGGATCAGCTTCCAGACTCCATAGACTGAGATGGGAAGTATTGGAAAATCCTTCCTGTACGCTGTGTTCTACCATCTTCATCAGCGGTCCATAATACCCGTTGACATTCAATAAACCGACAGGCTTACGATGAATACCGATCTGTGCCCAGCACAGCACCTCGAATAGTTCTTCAAATGTACCCATACCTCCGGGAAGTGCAATGAATCCATCGGATAATTCAGCCATCGTAGCCTTCCGTTCATGCATGGTTCCCACTTCAATCAGTTGTGTGAGCCCTCCATGAACAACCTCGCCCCGGAACAATCCAGTAGGCATAACCCCGATTACCTCTCCCCCTTGCTCAAGAGCAGCATCGGCTACTGCACCCATCAAGCCCATGCAAGAACCACCATAGACCAGTGCATAACCACTATCAGCAATCTGTTTGCCCAGTTGAATAGCCTTCTCTGTATAATCGGGGTGATTTCCCGGATTGGAGCCTGCAAAAACAGCTATACGTTTCATTGGGTCTCACTCCTTCTCATGATCTATTTTAATAATATATAACATGAATGTTATGGGTATGTACAACGTACAACAGGTTAACAGAACCAATGGACAAAAAAATACCCGACCGTTTGCAGCCGGTCGGGCTCCCATTTCAATACACATCAATTTAGAAGGGGTTGTTACTACCTAATATACAGACCAAACATTAAATCCGTATGATCTTTGCATGAAATGAATATTAAATCTTCGTATAACTAACGTATCCCACGGCGTGAACGTACGACAAACATATGCTTGTCTTTACGAAGAACCCGACCATCTGCAAGTTCAACCTGATCCTCGTCATGACGCAGAATCGTCGTGGATAACGCTACAATTTTGGCCCGGCGCCAAATCATAACCTGCGACTTGAAATAGATCGCATTTTCGAACTGAATCGCCTTTTTCATCACATATCCAACCTTGTGCACTTCAGAACGTGCTTTCTTTAAGGGAAGACTCTCTTCGGGAAGAGGTCTGATCATTGCGATATTGTCAAACGATACCTTAATCCGTTTCGGTCCGATCCGCACACATTCCGCTTCTTCATCCCACTCAACCAGCGTTCCCTTCAATGGCTCCCGTATGCCTGTTGCACGATATACCGCTACTTTTCGTCCTATCCAATGTCGCAATGTTCTCACCTCCATCTGTCTAGTTTTCAGGTATCTTCCAATCAATCGGTTCAATACCTTTGGAGGTCAAGAAATCATTGGCTTTGGAAAAGGGACGACTGCCGAGGAATCCACGATGCGCAGCCAGCGGACTGGGATGTGTAGACTCCAGCACCAGATGCTTGTCCCTGTTAATAAATGCACCTTTCTTCTGGGCATGACTGCCCCACAGCATATATACCATCGGCTCTGAACGTTCATTCAGCGCACGAATGACAGCATCCGTAAATGTCTGCCACCCTAGTGCCTGATGAGAGTTAGGCTGACCTTCACGAACCGTCAGAACAGCATTTAATAGCAAGACTCCCTGCTGTGCCCAATGGACCAAAGATCCATGATTCGGAATCGGCAGGTCCAGATCAGCCTGAAGTTCCTTATATATATTTTTCAGAGAAGGCGGTACGCGCACCCCCGGTCTAACCGAAAAGCTCAATCCATGAGCCTGACCCGCTCCGTGATAAGGGTCTTGACCAATAATAACAGCCTTAACCTGATGATATGGCGTCAGCTTCAATGCGGAGAACAGGTCTTCTTTGGGCGGAAAGACCGTCTGTGTTTTGTACTCAGCGGCGAGAGTGTAACGAATCTTGTTAAAATATTCAGCTTCCGTCTCTTCCTGAAGCACCTTGTCCCAATCGTTTCCAAACATATGTATAGGCTCCTTTCCCCTGATGAATGCAGTTTCGTTCAGCCCAACTACTGGGCTCTACCTTCTGAGAGCCGCATGTCATGCAACTCATAGACTATCCACCATTTTAACATAACCGGGGACAGCAGACCAGAATTGCACATCAGGGTATACGTTCACCTCGAAATAAATCGTATTCTTGCTACATTCAGTATACTCATACAAAAAAGTCACCTCGCTATTGCGTGGTGACTTGATGACTTTATACTTGTACGGGTACCTCTTCGACTTCTTTCACAAGCACACTGCTGATTCTTCGTAACCCTTCCTGAAGGACAGAACGGGGACAAGCCAGATTCAACCGAATGCAACCCTCACCATTGGCTACAAACATATGACCATCTTCGAGCAATACACCCGCTTGCTCAGCGAAGAATAAAGGTAATCTTACATTTTGGGGAGCATATGCCGAAATATCGATCCAGGCCAGATACGTGGCTTCCGGGATGTGAAAAACAGCCCGTGGCAGATGCTGCTTCACATACTGTTCTACACAGGCGAAATTGGCGTCGAGATAACCTTTTAATTGTTTCAGCCATTCATCACCCGTTTCGTAAGCCGCTTGAGTGGCAGCGATGCTCAGTGGGTTTTTGAAACCATAATGGCGTGCCTGCCAGATGTCTCGAAGTGCCTTATTCGGAATGATGACATTGGAGAACATCAGACCAGCCATGTTGAATGTTTTGCTCGGAGACATGCATGTAATGATTCGATCCGTATCCGGGAACAGCTTTGCAAGTGGCGTATGTCTTTTTCCAGTCCGCAGCAGATCACAGTGAATTTCATCTGAAATGACCCATACATTGTTCCTCAGGCAGATTTCACCCACACGCTGTAACTCTTCGGTTGTCCAGACACGTCCAGACGGATTATGGGGGTTACAGAAAATACATACCCTTACTTTTTCGTCCTTGGCCTTGGCTTCAAAATCCTCAAAATCAATCGAGTAACGCCCCTGCTCGTTGATCATATCCGAACATACCAGTTCAAGATTGTTATGCTCCGCAGCTGACTTGAAGAAACCATAGGATGGGGTCACGATCAGTACTTTCTCATCCGATTGACAGATATATTCCACCAATTCATATAAAGCGGGAATGATCCCGTTCGAGGTCTCCAAATGTTCCTTCGGGAAGGACCAGTCATAATATCTCTTCATCCAATTCGAAACAGCTTCATAGTATGCCGGATCAAATACCTGAGAGTAACCCATGATTCTACGGTCCAGACGCTCCTTAACTGCATCCAGAATCTCTGGAGGTGTGGCAAATTCCATATCTGCAATCCACATGCGAATAAATTCTTCATCCTTGAATGGAAAAGTCATATCTTCTGACGCGTTAAAAATATATTGACGGAAACCATCCGTATTCATGGCATTTGTTCCTGTGCGATCAATAATCTCATCAAAGTTATATTTCATAGCTTCTGCTCCTCTATCTGCTTTACTTTTCATTGTCGTTTCATGTCGTATTACACCTATTATTTCATGACGCAGGAATTGCATCAAATGCAATACAATCTATTCTGACGAAACAAATGAAGATTATTGTTTCTCCAAAATAGGTATTTCCGTGAAAAAGTGATATATTTCTCATATAACATCATTTTTATGAATGACTTTCATCATTTTCACGTACTCTCAAGAAACATTGGCATAAGGAGAACCGGTTATGAACAATATCAATCAGGAAGTTGGCAAGAAAATACGAAACTTTCGGAAGTGGCGGGGGCTGACCATTCAACAGCTTGCGGATCAGATCTTCAAAAGCAAAGGCACGCTATCCAAATATGAGAGCGGAGATATTACACTTGATCTCGTCACGTTACATCATATTGCAAACGCGCTCAACATTCAGGTGGAGCAACTCTTGTACCAAGAACCAAGGCATGCATCTCCCCTGATGAATGCGGTCCCGTCCAGCTTTTTCAAGAACTCTACACGTTTCTATTCTTACTTCTATGATGGGCGTAACAACAGTCTCATTCGTTGTGTCATTGACATGATGGCTCAGTCGGATGCCAACCGTTATCGCACCGTGATGTATATGAATGTGAAGGATTTTGAGAACTACCAAGAATGCGAGAATATGTATTGGGGCCACACCGAGCATTATGATACACTCACCACGCTGATTTTGAAAAATCAGGCCACACCGCTGGAGAACCTATACATTAATATTCTGGCGTCTTTTCAGGAATCGGAGAAAAAATGGGGACTGATGGCTGGTGTCTCCTTCAGACCTTTCATGCCTATCGCGCTCAAAATGTTATTCTCCAGAACCCCGCTGCCCGAGAATCAGGAGTTATATAATGAATTAAAAATCTCAAAGGAAGATCTGCGGACCCTGAAAATATACAACATGCTTGCTGTCACTTGAACAACGCAGCGTGTCACACATTCTCATATCATATGAGATGGAGACAGTCCCTCCCCACTAGAAAAGGCACTTCTATAAGCTGTTGAACCAGCTCATAAAAGTGCCTTTCGCGTTTGACGCTTATTGGATCGTGGAATAAACGAGACTAACGCTTAGTTTTTAATTAAATCCAGCGTTTCGTCAAACATTTGCTTCTGTTCCTCAATCTTGTTCTCATTACCAATTACGCAGCGCTGTTGCTGTTCAAGTATGGCCGATAAAAGCTCAGCAAAACCGATAATGTCGCTTTCCTTCGTGCTTAACACTTCGTCACGTTCCTGTTGTAGATCCGCTTCAGTCACATTCGACAGATAACACTCCAGCGAGAATGCTCCTTCGCCATAAGGCGTTCTCGGCGTATCGAGATCCTGGATCGCACCAATGATATAACGCGTCATCTCCCGCTCGTCTGCCCGGAAATCGTTCAAATACTGTGGTATTTCTTCATATACTTTGTACGTTTTATCCAGGTTCGGATCACGATACGATGCAACGTAGCTGTCTCCGTTCCGTCTGAAGCCTGACATGCAGCCATAAGCTCCGCCTTTGGCGCGGATATTCGTCCACAAGTAATCCAAAGACAGGATTCCCTGCAAGACCCGTAGTGAACCGGTGTATTGATATCCTTTGTTGATATAATTGCCCGTTTGCACCACGTACTGCACCTCTGAAGGAGAACGGAATCCTTCCTTATGAGTAGCCGGTGTGAATGTAAATTCTTCCTTGGCAACCTCATGTGTGAACAGCTTCGCTTTCAGATCAGATACCTGTTGCTCCAGTCCTTCATATCCCTGCTCATCGGCAGTGTAACTAACAAGCAAGTTCTCCGGTCTGAATATATACCCCGTCAACTCTTGCAGACTGGAAGATAACTCTTCTTTTCTATCCTCAAAATTCGCCTGAAGATCCTCAAGCCACTGGTAAAAGGCAATACCACTCACAGCTTCTCTGAAATCCGCGACCGCTGAATGTTTGGACGAAGACCGGCCAATTCCCGCAGAGTGTCCGCTATTGATCAGATTACGTTGCAGATTACCTTTCATCTGAGAGATGATCTCATACAACCGCTTCGAATTATCGAATTGGGATGTGAACACAATTTCTTTGATCATATCAAAGGCAAATCCAAGCTTGTCATACAACACTTTGGCGTTGAACTCATAGGTAGCCTTGAATTCATTGTGCTTATGCGCGTTAGCATAAGATCCTATCCCGCTATGAATACCACCCGAATGGATATGGATTTCATTGGACAGTTCATTGAACGAGTAGTTTTGAGTATCCACGTAACCCAGCACATTTTTCAGCAATCCTGCATACGGCAGAAGATGACGTGGCACTTCTTTGATATCAAACAGCAGTCTCAGATAACCAATTCCGTTGGTGTAAAGGTTATGATGGAGAATAGTTGTGCCGTCGACCTGGTTCACCGTTTGATGCAACGTAGAGGCCTTCGGTTCAATATCTTCAATTGATAACGTCGGAATGACCTGCTGCTGTTCTTTGGTTGAAGGTGTATTCTGATACTCGGCGAGTGCTTCCGTTTTCTGAATCAACGTCTGAACTTCTTCCTCACTAAGACCAGCCTGAATAGTTTTCAGACGTTCTTTCAACGCTTCTTCTTTGCGTGAGTTCAACCCTTTGTCCGGTGTCAGGGCTACAAAGGAAGTATGTGTGTTCTGCAAAATATATTTCTCAATCAGTTGCTCGAAGTAACCTTCGTTCATTTTTGTCCGCAGTTCAGCAAATACGTCATTGGCCTCCAAATGGGTGAAAGGTGCTTCTTCATCGTACAACCAGCTCTGCAGGGAGGAGAATCCGTAGATCAGGCCTTTCGGCATTCTGCCGTAGTCCGCTTCCCTGTGATTGAACTCATATGAGTTAATCCCTGCGAGTAGCGCTTTAGGATCAAAACCTTCTTTTACCACACGCTCAAGCACTTCTTTGACCGTTCCCAGGAAATCCTCTTTGCTAGACAGATTGCTCTTCTTCAGTCCCACAGTGAATACAGGTTGATACAGACTGTCATCATAGGAACCGTAGACGTCCTTCGCAATGCCCTTATCCAGCAACGCCTGCTTCAGTACCGCTCCCGGAGCGTTCAGCAGTGCATATAACAAAATTTGGAACGAGATGTTCAGTTCCTTATCCAGACTTGTGCCGATCACCGCGTTATAGGTTAAGAAGCTGTTATCCACTTCCGATTCCGTACTTCCCGCAGAGTAAGTCTTAACCGTGTCTACCCGTTCTGCAAAGGCAGGTTGAAGTTGAATGGCCGAATCAATCTCAATTCGATCATATGCACTCAGATAGTTTTCATCCAGCCATTGCAGCTTCTCTTCCATGTCCATATCGCCGTAGAGATAGATGTAACTGTTGGAAGGATGATAGTATCTCGTGTGGAAATCCAGCAACCCCTGATAAGTCAGATCCAGGATAGCTTCCGGGAACCCGCCAGACTCGGAGGAGTACGTAGTATCCGGGAAAAGGGAGTTCAGCACTTCTCTGCGCACCATTCGTTCCGGTGAAGAAAAGGCACCCTTCATCTCGTTATATACAACTCCGTTGTAGGTTAACTCATCATCTGCAGAGGTCAGATTGTAGTTCCAGCCCTCTTGCAAAAATATCTTTTCATTCTCATAAATATTCGTATTCAATACCGCATCCAGATATATATCCATCAGGTTATGGAAATCATGGTCATTACGACTCGCGATCGGGTAGATCGTCTTATCGGGATACGTCATGGCGTTAAGGAATGTATTCAATGAACCTTTCAGCAACTCAACAAAAGAATCCTTGGCCGGAAATTTCTTGGACCCACAGAGCACGGAGTGTTCGAGGATATGGGCTACCCCTGTATCATCTTCCGGAGGTGTGCGGAAACCGATACTGAATACTTTGTTGTCATCCTGATTGGACAAAAGTACAATTTTGGCTCCGGATTTCTGATGTTCCAACAGATACGCATCCGATTTCAGTTCTTCGATTCTGCGCTCCTGTAAGACCTTGTATGGCTTAAGCTGTTTCAACATAAACTTGAGTCCTCCGTCCATAAGATTGTTTTATTGGTTTTGTGACTCTACATAAGTTCAAATATGTTTATTTACACGGGCACTCCGATGACAGAACAACAGCTGTCCTCTCCGTTATCGTGTAAATGTGTAGTTGAACCTATATCGTTCAGCAAGGTAAAGGTAATATATGCCTACGGATAGTATACACCATTGTTCCGTCTCTTCATAAAAGTCAGATAAATGTACCTTCTGATATGTATTATGCTGCGTTTAGGTTTATGAACTGCATGGTGAAGTGGTCAGCTATGACATGACATTCATCTTAAAGAACATAAAAAAAGATCGCATGCAGCTTGGTTAACAAGCGTCATACGATCTTTCTTTTTAAGATGCCGAGGACCGGGATCGAACCGGTACGGTAGTCACCTACCGCAGGATTTTAAGTCCTGTGCGTCTGCCAATTCCGCCACCCCGGCAGGATTATGTATTTCTTGGCGACAAGAAATATCTTACCATGAACTAATTAACTTTGCAACACTTTTATTAAAAATAATCTAACTCTATAAGTTTATCTAATGATTTACACGATAACGGAGAGGACAGAAAAACTGAAAAAGCGAAGCGTTCGCCTTTATCACCAGATTTTCCCTTGAGAAGAGGGAATCGAAAAAATCTGGGGATAACAGCGATTAGAAGGTTATTCTGTCATCGGAGTGTCAGTGTAAATAATCTTTAGTTCAACTTATATAAATGAAACAGGCACTGCAAGCGTCAGCTCACAGTGCCTAGAAAGTCCGAGTTGCGGTCCCGGACTTCCGGTAAACCAATCTATATTAAGGGAGGTGTGAGATAAGAATACCTCCCCAACATTAAAGAAACCTAAAATCAGCCTTAAATTAAACTAAAAAAGTAAAATAGGTCGAACACGAGCCGCTTCTTCCTCACTGCACTCCACGATAACCAAGATATGGTCCTTTAACAGCCAATCTTCGTAATACCGCGCATCCTCCTCCGAGATCCCCGCTTCAGTCAGTGTAAGCACCAAATCATCGGTCTCACTCCCAATCTCATTACCAGCGAGTCTACGGACTGCATTTCCGATCGACATCGTCTGATCCATTCGCTTCCCCAGACCAGCCAATATGCCTTTCAGAGCGCCAAAGGCACCATCTGTTCCGGCACCCTTCAAAGGTTTGGGCAGCCCCGTCTTTTCGCTCACCAGCTCCAGATTAAGCTGTTCCTTCGCCACCGCTCCTAAATATTTATCCTTAATCCCTTCCTCTTTGACCTTATTCAGCATAATTATAGCCTCGTTCTCGGTACGGGCCAGTCCAATAATCAATTGTGTCATTCCGTTCCCCTCCTTTTACCCTAATATAACCCCGTAATCCCCATTCAAAAACGGATCATCCACAGCTAAGACAAATCACCTAGAAGATTGTTGATTTCTCTTCTGGAAATCTATGCCTAGTTCTGATAGACTAGATAAAGAAGACAAATTAACCATTGAAAACATTGACATATGGATTTAACATCTCATAATCAGGAGCAATGACTTATGAAAAAAGAGGTAGAAATTGCCATCCGGCGCAAGCAACAGATCATGGTTCGTAATACAAGCGGTCAGACGGTAACCGGATTTCCCGAGCGTACCGCTGATACATCCATTCTTTCCTTACGTACGGTCCACGGCAGTCTGTGGATACCGTTTGATGAGGTGGAACATGTTACGCGTCTGTTAAGCATCCGGTCTCATCATTTAAGCGGAATGCAACTCGTTTAGTCGGCTCTGTAATCCTAGAAACTCCAGTTCCCGTATAGATACGTTAACTAGATCTATTTATGCCAGCACTTTACACCAAAAAAACCAGACGCATGCACGTCTGGTTTTTCTCTTCTACTTATCCTGTACCACGCTACCACTGACCTCACAACAAAGGCCTTACAATCCTTATTTCTGCCCAACCATATCCTGTTGTTACTTCACTACAAACTTCACTCGTGTTCCATCCGGATATGTACTTAACTGATTCCCTACCCATGAACCTGCACCACGATTATCCTTCGGGGTAATGTACTGGATATCTGCACCTGTTCCTCCCTCAGCACACATCGCCATGGGCCACTCGTCACGATCCTTACCTTTTTTGACCGGAACACCCTTAAGTGATAGATCCCGATTGCCTTCCGCTCCATTACGATTAATGGTGCATACATCCGAATGCCCTGCCTTGATAGCAGCTTTAATATGGTTGGCTGTTTCGGGATAACGCTCTGAAGGGAACGTAATGGTATGGTCTACACTTTTATCAGTCCCATTAGGTATCTCCTCGGGCCATTCGCCCCCAGCCCAGGCATAGAGGGCTACCAGCAGCATTGCTACCAGCGTCAGAACCTGCTTTTTGAAACCTTGTTTACCTTTGCGTTTACTTCTTGTGCGTCTCTTACTCATGCTGTGTCTCCCCCATTCAACACTTGCATTATAACAGAACGCTCGTTCGTAAAACAATCCAATACAATAAAAAAACAGCCGAGACCGCCCGGCTGTTCTGCTTGATTGATTATCCTACATTGGGAATGGCCTGTTGGCGCAGCAAGGGCAGTGTCACCTCAAACTGTGTACCTTTCCCCTCTGTACTCTCCACCGAAATCTGACCATTCATCAGTTCCAGCAGTTCTTTGCAGATGGTCAGACCAAGACCGCTTCCGCCAAATCGGCGCGCATGGGAGATGTCGGTCTGGGTAAATGCATCAAACAATGGTTCGATCTGATGCTGAGGAATGCCAATTCCCGTATCACGCACAGAGAATACCAATACAACGGTATCCATCAGTTGTTGCCTCACATCCACCTGTAACTGCACTTCACCTTGTTCCGTGAACTTAATTGCATTACTCAGCAAATTATCCAGTACCTGCCGAAGTCTTAGCGGATCACCGATAAGCACATCAGGAACATTCAAGTCAGCATGACAGAGCAAACGTATGTGTTTATTCTGTGCCGCAGGTTCATGTGTCTTCACAATCTGTTGAATCAGCTTCAATGGTTGAAACTCAATGGTTTCAACATCCATTTTGCCTCTGCCCAGTTTCGCCATATCCAGGCTATTGTTAATGATGTTAAGTAGCGCCTCACCTGATTGACGTGCAAGCTCCAGATATTCTTTCTGCTCATCCGTAGTTTCACCCATACTGGCAAGTTCGATCATGCCCATAATGCCGTTGAGCGGGGTACGAAGCTCGTGATTCAGCTTGCCGATGAATTCCAATTGCCCTCTGCTGTTCATCTCAGCCATGGAAGTTGCAAACTTCAACTGCTGTTCAGCATACTTCCGTTCTGAAATATCGTATTGAATGCCTACAAAATATAAACATTCTCCCGATTCATTAAAGATCGGATCAATATTCAGTTCGTTCCAGAACTTCTGACCATTTTTTGTATAATTTAAAATGTCAATCTTAATGGATTGTTGTTTCTTTAATGCATCACGAATCTGCATTACCGTTTCGGGGTCTGTATCCTGCCCTTGCAAAAATCGGCAATTGTGTCCGACAGACTCTTCATACGTGTATCCTGTCAGTTGGGTAAAGTGTTCGTTTACATACATGAGCGGAAGCTCAGGCAAGGTAGCATCGACCACCGTCACGGAGGATTTCACTTTCGAGATGATAAATTCCCATTGTAATGAGAGTTGATTATGTTGGCTCATGCCTTCCTCCTTCATCTCACACACATTAATGTTTATATATTCTGCAATCGTACATTATAAGGAGAGAAAACTAACCAATCGGAATGTGTTGATATTAAATCAATATATTTTAATTGTAACACAGTTATTCAAGCCATGTGGTTCTTGGGTAATAGTTGATAACTAATTCCACAATAACCTAACTACTCATCAGGAGGAACATACATGAAATTTCTGTTAATTATCATCATTATCATTTTGATTGTAGTCTTTTTTACCAGACGCAAACGTTAAGATGAGATCCGTTATGTAAGTGAGAAAGGAAGATGGGTATGAGAACCCTCTTTTTTATATTCATGGTACTCTGTATCATCAATCTCTGTTTCCCAAAATTCGGCTGGTATCTGCGCTATGGCTGGATTTCCCGGGGCGAAGCCGAACCCAGCAGGCCTTATATGACTATGGTCAGAACGACCAGCCTGCTGATGTTGCTTATCGCCTTCACACTTGCTATGGCATGAACTATAGGCATTAGAAGATGACTGCCCTGTTGGGCAGTTTTTTTGTGATGAAATGACGGGAAAATGATAACTTTGTTTGTGGTGCAATGATGACAATGCCCGTAATATAGATATATCGTTTCGGAAAGGACATCATTGGCATGAACATCGCATTTTATCCGTACTGGGCCGCCAAAACGCTGCTCTCGCTTATTAATGTCATATATATCATAGTCATTACTACATTTATATACGGTCTCACTGGATCGGTACTCTCTGCTGCAATGTTTCCACTTATTCAGATCATTGCACGCATAATAGCCGGTCTCACTTTGCCATTACTTGTGAACCGTTTCCCATTCTCCAGACTATTGATCAGCATTTCCATAGCCAAAACATTAATCATGACCTGTATAGCCATTTCGTTGAATCACTTGATTTCACAACTGCCGCTTCTATTGCTCGGAGTGATTGTACTATCCTTCTTGGACGGATGGGAAACTCCGTTACTGAAGACTTTAACGCCACGATTGGTTCAAGGTGAAGACCTTATAAAAGCAAATAGCCTACTATCTTTCTCCAATCAGACTGTAACCATTGTCGGTTACGCCATGACGGGATTCGCCGTGATGAACTGGGGAGCGTCTCAGACCTTCTGGGCAGCTACAAGCCTGTCCTGGGCCGTTCTGATCTTTATGATTGCCATGGGCTCGCTCACACGGAATGTAGAACAACCTCAGAAATCTGCTGTATCGCGGAATGTATTGAGGGAAGGTTGGAGTATTCTTTGGAAGAACCCATCCTTACGACTGATTACGCTTATGGACATTGCCCAAGCACTTGCGGGTTCCATCTGGATCGGAGCTGTTACGCTGGCCTTTGCAAAAGAAGCTCTGGGACGAGGAGAAGGTTGGTGGGGACTCATGAACTCGAGTTACGCTGCTGGAACCATGCTTGGAGGTATTCTGGCTCTTGCACTGGCCAAACGTATTCAGAAACATCTAATCGCTAGTATGACCATGGGTTCTCTTCTCTTCAGCCTGCTGACCGTCGTTTATGGTCTAAACAACCTGCCGTGGCTCGCTCTGGTGTTATGTATACTCATGGGTCCAGTTCATCAGATTCGTGATGTGGCTCAGCAGACAGCGCTTCAGAACAGTGTACCTGTCGAATCCCTAACCAAGGTATACGCCACCCATGGCGTCCTGATATCCACGGTTATGAGTGTATCCATAGTCATCTTTGGTCTAGTCGCCGATCAACTGGGCGTTCGGTGGGTATACCTTATCGGTGGGGCCTTGTTTATTGTATCTGCGATATGCTCATTATCGTTGAGCAGAGTTCACAGAAACCAACCCATTGCTAAACATACGAAAAATATGTAAATCAAAAGAGACGAGCAACATTCTGCTCGTCCCTCATAATCTCAATCCAATCGATAATCTGTAAGCGGCTTGCCTTTTTTATAATACAAAGTAGGTGACAATATATTGAAGAAAATGTGCACATCCGGCATATATGCTTCTTCCAAAATAGCTTGCACCGACGATGCAATCCGATTATGAATCTCCTGGTCACGTTGAAACATCAGAATCTCTATAGAAGCCGGAGAAGGTGTCAGCGCTTGTACATCATGACGCTCTGCCTTCATTCTCTCCCTTGGAATATGAGTAATTAGGGCCATCTGCTCTGTAATTTGGGGTACAACTTCCTCTAGCTGAGGACCTGTGAATCCTTTAAAGCGAATAAACGGCATTGCTATCCCTTCAATCTCTGTTAATAGTCTCTTATGTGATTTTAAGCACATTGTTTTCAGTTGTCAAATGTCTTGGATGGCATATGTTGCTTCTTATAAACAGGAAAAGCCCCGCTGAAGTCTCAGCGGAGCCCACTGTTTGCACGTTTCTATACGTGACTTACAGCCAGAAAGATTTTGTGATGATCACGAGCAGGATAAAAAGCACAAGAATTGCACTTGTAGAAGTCCATCCGCCACCAGCATTACAACAACCGTATCCAACTTGACTCATTTGATTGGCCTCCTTTGAATTTCAAGGTATGCCATAACATATGCGTATTCCGTGCAAGTGACCGGGCGAATCGGCAAGTTCAACAGCCCATTCATCCGGGATTCATACCCGTTGATTTAACCGAATGGGCGATGGAGATTTTCAGTTGTTTTTCTTTTGACTCCTGAGGTGAAGGGTCTGTATTTCCTCTGTCCAGAAGGATTGTAAAAGTACGTGTATCACTTCGGGATGCCAGAACAACCTCTCCATCAGGTGTTATACAATACGCGATTGGAATGGATATCTCGGTATCACGGTACGAACCATCCGCATGGCTTGTCCCCATGACAATACATTGATGCTTCAAGGCGATCTGCCGAGCCTCTTCGACCCACTCACTGTACTGCTCTTCACTGAACATGCCCACACCAATGGAATGCATCACAATGTCCACATTCCCTATATTCTCATTTCGAAATCCTTGCAGGACCAGCTCATCACACAACAAAGTGCTTATTACCCAACCCTGTTCCTGAGCCGTCTCAGCAGGTGTATATTTAGCTTTCTCCAATACAATCTCTCCAGCCGTACTGATGATGATCGATCGGTCCTTCGGGCGTTCGTCCAACCTGCGATGACCTGATACAATCATGGTTCCATATTCAGCCGCCAGGCGGCAAGCTTCCTCAACATTCTGGTTCAGATAACCTTCAGGAAAAAACAATATATCCGCATCAGGGTGTTGCTTGAGTTCGGCTTCAAGCTGCAGCAAATCCTGTTCCAGCCTCGGTTGTCCAATAATAATCTTCATCTGGTATCCCCCATTCATAAATAAAAGCCGGTTCATACCTGAATAAGGTACGAAACCGGCTTAAAGGTTGTACGGACAGGACAGAACTCCTGCTCACCGTACTTCGCTTCAAGAGTAATTGGTTCTCATGTTATTGCACGACGACACAATTACCTTTACAGTTCAATGATATGTAGTTAGGCATTTCTACGTTCAATACTATCATATATAGCCTGCCCATCATAGCTTCGATCTGTAGCGATATCTTTCACCAAAAGGACACTGTTTTCATTTACAGATAAGATACTCAGTGCCCCCAGCACCCAAGCAAGTGGATATAATGCAACGGATAACATTTTCTTCATAACTCTGTCTCCTTTTCTGCTTAAACAGATGATTGGTTGAATATCCCATTAATACGATTACAACCCAATTAGGTTTCAATTTTATATACAACCATCACTATTTCTAGACATACAGGAGACAAACTAAAATTGTTCCGTTCAGATCAACTCGAAACTCTGGAGCAAGGTTGCCGCCTCTTCATGATCAGGTTCCAGAGCCAATACTTTATGCGTATATGACAGGGTTTCTTCTTCCAGTTCAAGTTCATAACAGCACACAGCCAAATCGTATAAGACGGCTGGATTATGGTTACTCGGATCTGCAACCAATGATATCTCCAGAAACCGTTTTGCATCCTCATACATATACATCTCATATAACAGCTGCCCTGCCAGAAATGCGAGACCTCCTTGCTGCTCCATCACATAGTAGGACGACCACATCGTATGAATACCAGACTGAATATCAAGCATTTCCTCATCACTTGCATCAGGAAGAAGACTGGAAATGTGCGTCGCACTGTGAATCAAGAACTCCGCATCATACCCGCCCAGACGCCAAAACGGCAAAATATGCTTTAACTCCATACTCTCTATTCGAGAGTCTACCCATTGTTTCATGCTGAAAAAGTCATCCGGGCCAAAACGTTCAACAAATCGATGGTAGGCCAGACGTGTGTTCACATAACTTATGGGTTCGTCCACCATCAACATACACCCAACATTCAGATCTTTATAATGATGTGTTGTGAATCGTGTATGAGCGCCCTGCTGTTCAAGAACATATTGAATGGCATGGTAGTTAGCCGTTAGAGAAAAACTCCCGTGAAGAACAAATTCTGGTGGCTCTGCGAACTTCCAGTTATCCAGGCGATGATCCCCTTTATCAGCGGTAATCAACACATAACCTGACTGTGACAGCTTGTTCAACCGTTCGAGACAGGACAACCCGATTGCAGGGAAAAGAATGTGCGAATCCTCCAGTTCCTCTTTGTACAATGTAATAAGCTCCTGATATGGATAGTTATCCGCACTGTATTCCGGCGCTCGGCGATACTCATAACTCAGTGTCATGTTCTTCAGCATCTCAGCGGGCTCAAGATCAAGACGACGATCCGGAGACTGTACAAGCAGATCACACTCATAGATCTCGCCATCCCCAATGTAGATTAATTCCTGTGGAATGCTGTCAAAAAAGTAATTAGCAATCAACAACAACGGTTGTTTCAGATCACCGGGCTGAATAACCGTGCCTGCAACGACCAGATTCAATTCCGTATCCGCTACAGCGTCAAAACGCGCAAAATCCAATATACCTTGTTGAATAAAGGATTGCATGGATGGATGCTCCTGCCAACCCAGCACATTCTCCGCTACGAGATCCGTCATCACATATCTGAAAGGCGGTAAAGGTATTCCAGCAAATTCCTTTAACTCAAGCAATTTCAGGAGAACTTGATGTGCCAAACGCCCTACACCCGCTCCAAGTTCAAGAATGGTTACGGTCTCGTTAATCTTTCCTTTGTTCGAAAGGTCCTGAAGAAAGCCAAAGATCATCTCTGCATACGCCGTGGCAATCATCGGATTACTCGTAATATATTGAGGGACTTGGTTCTCTGTCCAAGCTTGTAGCCCCTTCTGTTCATAATAAGCTCTCTGCCAATCCCAGACCGGAGCTTCACTGTAACGAAAACGTTGACTTTCATTTGACGTCATTAAACGGAAACCTGCTTTCTATCACTAATTTCATACGTTTCTCAGATGATCACGTATTATTTGATGTCCAATACCATTCAATCTCTGTAATGCATTATATCATAGAACCCTACCTACTCGATGAAGTTCAGTTTTCCCCTTCAACAGGAAAAAAACCTGCTTTTTAGGGCAGGTCCTTGAGGCCTTTCAATTAAGAAGACTATTGATCTAGTTTACTTAGGCAAGGACGCTCAACATTAGTCGGAATATACAGCTCCATCAAAGTTCTCAGGGCCTACACGGATCGTACCGAGCAAGTTGGAACTGATAAATGCAGTGTACGTCAATTGAGGTGTGATAGGCGGGTTGAAGTCATCTGCAGAGAACGTAATAATCTGAGGTGCAAGGACACTCAAGCTAAACGTAGACGTTGCGGAATAGATCACAGGGTCCGTAGCCAAAGTCCCCCTAACAATTGTAATAGTTACACCAACGAGTGCCAAAGGAAGTTGCACAGACACCGTTCCTTTGAATTGTACCCGTGGGTTTGCCCCTGCTCCTGCTGTTTGCAGACCAATCTGACCGAATAATTGTGGTGTATTAATAACCAGGATTGGTATTGCAATAGAGTTAGCCAAACTCGCATTCTGAGATGTTCTTGCATCAAGAAATTGACTCATGAAATCTACCTCCTATGGGTTGGGATAAGGTAGTATATGCGAGATTTGAGATATGGCATGGACATACATCGTGATTGGAAAAAAAGGGCATACTAGAAAGACACCATTAACAAGATACTTTTTCCTCCAAAGCTTACATGTAGACAGAAAAAAACCCTTGCTAGGCAAGGGTTTTAAGAGTATGGGCCCTACAGGACTCGAACCTGTGACCAATCGGTTATGAGCCGACCGCTCTAACCAACTGAGCTAAGGGCCCTAGACATAATGTATAACGTGCAGATGATGGCTGTGAATCATCCAAGTGAAACTAAATTGCGGGGGCAGGATTTGAACCTGCGGCCTTCGGGTTATGAGCCCGACGAGCTACCGGGCTGCTCCACCCCGCGTCAGTAAGAAATATTAAAACAGCGACTTAATTAATATACACCATTCTATCCCAATAAGTCAAGGGGTAATGTCAGGGAATAAAACGCACACCATAACGTCCTTTACGTGATCGATAAACTTCTACTTCTGCTGGTTCATTATGACCGTAAATCCATCCATCCTGCTCCATACGTTTGGCCAGACATCCTGCCTGAAATTTGGTTGCATACAACTTGCTGAAATATACCCAGTGCATACCGCTCGTCCTTTCCGGAGTCGTCATTTATTCCTGCTTTTTGTAGAATACCCCATTTTCATAAAAATAGCCGCCAAAGATTAAAATCTTCAGCGGCTATCCTTAACTTATGGTATGACTACTACATCAAATCTCATTGAAACGTAGCTTTAGGATCCTTTTTCAATTTCTCCAGCATCTCGTTTCCTTTAGCTGCCCACTCACCAAGTGCTTCTTTTGGTGTCTTTTTGTTCTCTAGTACCTGGTTGAAATATTCCATACCTTTTTCATTGACTTGCCATAAACCTGGGGATTTTTGATACATTTTATCCAGATTGGTATTTGTTGGCGGAATCGGCTTCAGCGAATAGAATGCTTGAATGTTATAATCCAGGCCGTCTTTGGGCTTAATGAAACTCTTCCGTGATACCATCTCATAGCTGCTGCGTGCTTTAATCTTAGCCCAGTCCTCACTGTTCATGTACTTGATCAGTTCCCACGCATCATCCGGGTTCTGAGCCGCACTATTAATCGCCATGAGGTTGCTCAGGTAGATGCTACCTCCAATTTCAGGAGCTTCCGGGTGAACTGGAGGTGTTACCACATCCCAATCCACTTTCGTAAAGTCTTTCATTTTATCCGCATTTTTATTGGCATCAATTAATTGATTAATATAGCTGTAATCACCAATAGCCATGGCTGCCTTGCCGCTCAGGAACAGGTCACCCTGTATTGGATCATAACGTCCACTCGGATTCTGATCCTGCGGTTCGTCTCCTTTAGGGATAACTTTGTCAATCGCAAGTTTGCTGATGGTGCTCCACACTTTCTCCCATTGAGGAGAATCTACTGTCATCTTCTCTGCTTTGTCATCAAACGTCTTCAGCTGCAACGCGCTGTAGTACTGCTGCATGGAGTAGTAAGGCGAACCACCCTGATATGTCGTGAAGGTGAAACCAAATACATGATCTTTACCTTCACCTTTCGTTAGACGGGTACCCAGATTGAAAATATCGTCCCATGTCATGTTGTCCGTTGGCGGTTCCACGCCTGCTTTTTCAAACATACCCTTGTTATAGAACAAAGCCGATGAGGAGAACGTTGGTGTCAATGCATAGATGCTCTGATCCCCAAGGTCCTTAATTCCCTCCAGTACACTAGGCACGATATCACTGGTATCAAATTTATCTTCCTGCATCAGTGGGTCCAGCTGTTTCACTAGATTCTCCTGTATTAATGATTTCACTGTGGCGGTATCGGCCACGATAACGTCAACCGGGTTATCCCCAGTCATAATCTTTTTCAGACTCTCCATCGTATCCGGGACTTCCGGCTGTTCTTCCGTGTTGCCATACCCATACATACTGCTCTGATCAACAGCAGCTACAATTTCGATGGTTACATTAGGATGTGTCAATTCAAAAGCATCGGTAAATTGCTGACGGAAGTAACTGTCATCCTGTCCGCCCCACATCGTAGCCACACGCAATACGCGCTGCTCCGTATCCTTGGCCTCACTTGCCGTACAACCGGCAATCAGCGGCATTGCCAGCGTTGCTGTAGCCATGACGGCTAAAACACGTTTTCCCCACATACTGTTCTTCATATCCCAGTTCCCCCTCTTAATTATCTTGGCGGTGTAATAACAATGCGTTCACCGTCAAATTCCAATGTAGCCCGGTTATCAATGGATAAGGCCTCCAGATACTCCTTAGGCACCTGAAGTCGCCCTGCACGGTCAATAATGACAAATGCTTCGTGAATGTCCGGCATACCCGCCTCGGACAAGCTGTGTTCATCATCCAGATTCGGGTTGCGCTTCACAAACTCGGTACTGGTCAAGCCATCCCGAATCGCAACGATCCGGTCTACCTTACCAGCAAGCGTCAAGTCATGGGTAACGATGACAATCGTAACGCCAAGTTCCTTGTTCATTCTTCGGAAAATGCCCATGATTGTATCACATGTCTCGGAATCGACCGAACCGGTTGGTTCATCTGCAAGCAGAATTTTGGGACGATTGGATAATGAGATCGCAATCGCTACCCGTTGTTGCTCTCCTCCTGACAATTGATGCAATTTGTTATGCATCCGATCCTTAAGGCCTACCCATTCGAGCAACTGTTTCGCGTAAGCACGATCACGCTTGCCTCCCAGAATCATGGGAGTCTCCACATTTTCCAGTGCAGTGAGATAAGGCAGCAAGTTACGACCGTTATTTTGCCAAATAAAACCTACCGTATGACGTTTGTATTCGACCAATTGGGCATCTGTCATTTTCAGCAAATCCCAGTCTCCCACAACAGCCGTACCAGCTGTAGGACGATCAAGTCCGCCCAGAATATTCAGCAGCGTGGATTTACCGCTACCGCTGTTCCCGATGATGGCCATCATTTCACCTTGATTGACAGTCAGGTTGAGACCCTGAAGGGCAACGACTTCCACATCGCTGGATTTAAAAATTTTGACAAGTCCTTCGCATTGGATCACGTTCACCTCTCCTCTCCCATTTTGACTGCCTGGTGAACTCGCAATCTGCGAATCTGCCAGAGCAACATCGTTGCACCAATGACCAGCATCACTACGGTGACCCCATACAGTTGCAACATATCTTGCTGTTCAAACACAATCCGGAACGGAGGTACCTGGGCAGATACATTATCCGTCGTTTGCAGGAATGGCAGGAATAAACGACTGGATACCTGACCAATCCCAATACCTAGCAGGATCGATAGACCTGCTGTGAACACCTGCTCCAGCAGCAACATGCCGCTTAGTTGTGCCCGGGATAACCCCATGGCCCGTAATACACCAAACTGCACAACACGTCCGGACAGGTTGAAGAACCAGTACAGCACGTATCCGATCAACGAGATAATAACCGATACCAGGAATCCAAGGCTCAGTATCCCGAATACGCCACCTCGAGACGGATGTTTAGCCTGAGATACCAATTCTGTGCGGACGTCACGTACAGATGATAACTCAATGCCTTCTGCTGCAAGTTTCTCCATTAGTGGAGCCACTTTGGCATCCGGTTCCATTTTCAGCCACACCTCATAAGGAATCAAAGGCACCTGATCATAGATATAATCCAGATTCGCCACGAAAAATGGCATCTGATCCGGATACTGCGCTGGCCAGTAAGGTATGATCCCAAACACGACGAATTCAATCGCCTGTCCCTGTACACCCATGGAGACGAGGTCTCCAGTTTTGAGTTTGAACTTGTCAGCAAATTTGGAAGAGATCAATACAGCCCCTTCATATTTACCAAGCAAGTCAAGGTACTTGTAGGGATGTGCCGGGAACAGATCGTTGCGGAACCATGCCACTTGAGCAAAGTCCACATTATCAATTCCGACCAGCATCCCCTGTCCGCCCGATTTACCAGAGACGATAATATTGCCTTTGGTCTGTAGCACGCGTGCTGCATGTTCAACCCCGTCTAATCTGCGGAACACTTCAAATGGAGGTTCGGAGTAGATGACTTTGGATGGCTGCGAAGAACCGCCACCACCACCTGGAGCACCTCCACCGCCATTGCCTCCGCCGGAACCACCACCAGCAGAACCTCCTCCTCCATTACCGCCACCTTGTTGACCTCCACCCGTACCGCCGTTCTGTCCGGAACCACCGGGTTTAACCTCAGGTGTTCCTTCCCATACAGTCTGCATAATCACATCAGAACCATAACGGTACAAGGTACGCTCAGTGGAATTCAGATCAATCGTCCGAGCTGCAGCCGAGTTGTACACCCCAAGTCCCAGTGTCAGTACAAGGAGGATCATCAGCGGATAATATGAAGAAGATGAACGCGATAACTGCGTTAATGTCAGATACAACGGGACCGGGAGAAACTTGCGACCGATCAACTGAATAAGCTTTAATATCCACGGGAACAAGCGCAGGAAGAATAGTCCAAGCGCAAAGATCGCGAGTGCGGGTACAAAGAATAGAAACGGCTGTACCTGCAACTGATCGGTTGTCATTCCGGTCTGGAAGGTCAACATCTGACGTTCATAGAACAGGTAGTATCCATATCCAGCCAGACCCAGCAACACAACGTCCAGGAACCAGCGCTGCCATACTGGAGCACGGTCTGTTCGTGCTTGCCGCCGTTTGGCAGATACAATGGTTGCCCGTGCATAAGTTATCGCAGGGATAAGTGATGCGATGATCGCTACAAGGACCGCTGCTACTCCCAGGAGAATAGCTTCTTTTGATACACCGATCGGAATAGACTTCCGATCTACGAACGAGAGAAAGCCACTTGCTGAACCAATACTCTTGGCCATAAACCAACCGAGAAACGGTCCAATAATCAACGCAATAACGCCCAGGAATATACCTTCAAGCAAGTAAAGAGAGAAGATCTGCCGAGCTGAAGCTCCACGGCTACGCAATACCGCAATATCACTCTCTTGCTTCTGTAATGACTGTCTGGCGTTCATCGCAATAAAATAAAAGACCATCGCAATCATCGGTGCTGCCAAGGTAAACAACATGGTCTGCAGTTGCAGACTCTGACTGCGGAACTGCTTAAGCAGATCACCAAAGGTGATGTCCACTTTTGTATCTTTCAGCCGCTGGTACAGATCGATATCCAGCCTTTCCAGCATGGAAGTCAGACCTGATAACTGGCTGGTTTGAATTTCTTTCAGATCAAAGGCATAATACCAACGTGAATTTTGAAGTGGAATCCCTTTTTCCTTCAGTAAAACATCATTAAAAACCGATTCATCCACATATAGTCCATTCATCATGCCGTCAAATCCTTGTACCCAGTAAGGGCTGTTCGGATCATCTGCCTTGAAGGAACCCGTAATCTTCACACGTAACGTGATATCAAGACCGCTATACACTGGATATTCCAGAATGTCACCGATATGCAGGTCGTTACGGTACATACCCTCTTCCAACATGACTGCCTCGATCGTGTCATCTTTGACCTGGTTTCCAGGTTTCACCCCGGCAGAGTAATTCACCTGTGCATCCAGTCCACTCATCGTGCCCAGACTCATACTGCGCGCCCTGCTGGCATCCACTTTGGTTGGATCTTCCGGGCTCACTTCTGTGCTGCGAATGGATCTCGAATTCACATAAGTATGAAAAGGAAACCCGATGTCGCGAGGGACATCCTCACGAATATAACGATCTACTTCATCCAGACCCCGTGTGTCTGTCTTCACGCCACCAGGTGCCTGATAACTCATCAGCAACGAACCGGCTGGCAACCCTTCACTGTTATCCTGCAGCGTTTGCGCGACGACCCGTTTCAACGCACCATCGGCATACATTGGAATACTGACGGTGAACGCTACCGCCACAATCAATCCGATCAGTGTGCTGAAGGTCATCCAGCGCGTGTTCCACATTTTGCGGAACAGCAACCGAAGCAATGGCAGCCCCATTAGCGTCCCACTACTTTCTGACCTACGGTCAGACCTTTCAGAATCTCGACATCTGTCGATGTCTGCTGTCCAACTTCAACGTCCACTTCACGCTTGCTGCCATCACTCTCCACCACTTGTACATACGTTCTTGAACCGATGGAGCGTAAAGCGGATACAGGAATCACAATCGCGTTCTCGGTACGCTGCGTTACAATCGAGACCGATAGTGGTGTGCCACGTTCGACGCCTTTTGGCATTTTTGCAAGTGTAACGATGACATACTTATCCAGCGTTTCCTTGGTTGGAGGCGTACCGCCTTCACCCGTCCCTTCGCCACTGCCGCTTCCCGATGCTTCCGCGATAGGCATAACTTTAATTTTGCCAGCGACTTTACCAGCTCCATTAATATCTACTTCTGCCTTCATACCGGCCGAGAACTTCTCCAGATCTTCCTTGGCAAAGGTAGCTGCCACAACCAGATTCGATGTATCCGCAATCGTAGCAATCGGATCATACGCTTTCACGGTTGCACCCTTCTCTACCTGCACTGCAATAACGGTGCCGCCAAACGGAGCGGTCAACGTGGCTTTGCCCAGTTGTTCCTCCAGATCAGCGAGTTCCTGGCGTAGTTCTTCAAACGCAATCGTTGATTCTTCGAACTCTACCGGGTCCATCTCATCCTTCTTGCGGAGTGTTTCCTTCATTTGAACTTCGGATTTGCGAATAGCCAGTTTCTTGCCACGGATCTCCTTTTCTACACTCTCCACATCGAGGACAGCAAGAAGTTGACCCTTTTTCACTTTATCCCCTGGTTTAACATTTAACTCTTTGACATGCATGCCATCAAGCGTGAAGTACACCTTCTCTTCCCGCTGACTCATCATCTTGCCGCTGCCACTTACTTTTTTCTCCAACGTTTCCGTCCGGACTTCATATTCCGGTTTCTTGGAGATCGTTGGTGGTGTAATAGGCGGAAGCACTTCTTCCTCTGTTTCTGACGGCAGCAATGAGCAGCCGGACATCGTTGCAACCATTATCGCACCGAGTACAATAATCGCTGCGCGTTTCCCCCTCTTCGGAGCGGCCCCTTTACTTGATAAATCTGCCGTCCGCCATTTCATAAACATGGTCCGCAACCTCCAAAATTGTAGGATCGTGTGTAGTCATACATATTGTTACTTGTTCTACTTCAATAATATTGCGGAATACGGCCATGACCTGAGCGCCCATCTTGGAATCCAGTTCAGCTGTAGGTTCATCCGCAAGCAACAATCTGGGTCTATGGGCAATCGCCTTGGCTATAGCCACCCGCTGCTGCTCTCCCCCGGACATCTCGAAAGGTCGGTGCTTCACCCGTTTGGATAGTCCAACCAGATCCAGACAGTGACCAACCCTGTCCTTCCACTCCGCTCGCGGAACGTCCGCCATGCGCAGCGACAGTTCTACATTTTCCCAAGCAGATAATAAGGGCATGAGTGCATACGCCTGAAAAATAAAACCGATCTCTTTGCGCCGCAAAGCGGTCCGCCGCCGGTCTCCCCAATCCTGAAGAGGCTGGCCAGAGAACAGAATGTCTCCACTTGAAGGCTGATCCAGTCCACCGAGCATATTCAGCAGTGTTGTTTTGCCTGAGCCCGATCGCCCCTTCAACATGACCAGTTGTTGCGGATTCACTTCCATATCAATGCCTTTGAGCACATGGATAATGCGACTGCCTGTCTGGAAACTGCGATGCACGTTACGCACCTCCAGTACAGGTCCATCATATGGAGGCAGCGTATCCTTCTTTGGTTTGATCTTCTTCTGGGGTTCATCAACAGTGATGACAGCAGCTGCAGCCACTTCATCTGAAGCGATTTCACTTTCAGGTAACGGAGGTTTACTCGTCGGGTAATCATGTTCATTGTTGTATGTATTTTCCCCCGACTCCGTCGATGCCTCCAACGGTGTTTCCCCCTGTTGATGTTCATCGCCTGACTGGCTCTTGGCAGGTCTTTTTCTGAGAAATAAATTCTTCATGCCAGCAATCACGCTCATCCTTTCTTGAAATCCCGTTCATTTCTTCAAAAAACCTAAAATTAGAAATCTGTTCCATCCTACACTGAATTATAAACGACCGATCCCAACTAAAAGTTACAAGCTTTTTACAACGGTAGAGTGAAAAAGTTAATATTTTGATGAACAAACAAAAAAAGCACCCCAAAGTGCGGGATGCCTCTTGCATATTCGATGGTTTTGCCGCTATGACGGCAATCATTACAATTTTGATACCGTTCATTCCTGAACATGTTTTCGAGGTATCAATGATATTATTTACCAAATGAAGAAGGATCTTCACGCCAGGATTTAAGCAACTCAAAGTCACTCTCCTGAATCGTTCCCTGAGCCAAAGCCACATCCATCAGCGCCGTGTAATTGGACAACGTCTGAAGTGGAATTCCAGCATCTTCAAATGCTTTAACACCTTTATCCAGCTGGTAGCTGAAAATGGCAAGCACGGCGAGAGGTGTTGCACCTGCAACGCGTACAGCTTCTGCTGCTTTGATCGAGCTTCCACCTGTAGAGATCAGATCTTCGATGACAACCACTTTCTGTCCTTCGGTAATCAGACCTTCGATCAGGTTCTCCTTGCCGTGTCCTTTCGCTTTATCGCGAATGTAAGCCATCGGCAGATTCAGCTTCTGAGCCACCCAGGCAGCATGCGGAATACCTGCGGTTGCTGTACCTGCGATGACTTCTGCATCCGGATACTGGTTCCGAATGATTGTTGCAAATGCTTCAGCGATATCGTTGCGAATCTCCGGATAGGACATCGTTAAGCGGTTATCACAGTATATTGGTGATTTGATGCCGGATGTCCATGTAAATGGCTGCTGCGGACGTAACGCCACGGCTTTAATTTTCAAAAGTTGGGAAGCAATATGATTCGGAATCTCATTCAGTTCGATCATGCGTTCAACATCTCCTTCAAAATGGTTTCTACCGCTTCTCGCGGATTGGGAGCGCCTGTAATGGGTCTGCCTACAACAATGTAATGACTGCCTCTGGCGATGGCTTCACCTGGGGTCAAGACGCGTGTCTGATCTCCCAGACCACTACCCGCTGGACGAATTCCTGGAGTAACGGTGTGAAAAGCACTGCCACACGTTGCCCGAATTGCGGGCACTTCCAGTGGAGAAGCAACAACTCCATCCAGTCCGGCCTCTTGGGCTAGTCCTGCATAACGGACCACCGCAGCTTCCACACTTCCCGGGATGCCAATCTCGTTATTCATCGTTTCCAGACTTGTACTGGTGAGTTGGGTGACTGCAATGATCTCGGGCTTGCTAAGGGAAGGATCGGCAGCGATTGCTGCCTCAGCACCTTCACGTGCAGCACGCATCATAAGGGCTCCACCCGCTGCATGTACATTGAACATGTCTACGCCAAGACGTGTGATACTCTCAGCTCCGCCACGAACGGTGTTGGGAATGTCATGCATTTTCACATCCAGAAAAACGGAGTACCCTTTGGATTTCAGCTCCCGAATAAAGTCAGGTCCTGCTGCGTAGAACAGCTGCATACCCACCTTGAGATAACAGGGAATGCCCTCAAGAGCTTGTACCAATTCTTGAGCTTCTTCCGCTCCAGGATAATCCAGTGCCACCATCAGACGGCCAGCCATTTCATTGAAACTCGCTTGATTCATCACCAGCGCTCCCCTCCACTTGCTCATTTTTTCCGTTTTTGCCCGATATAAAGGACATCCCGCCAGCCCGCAGGCTGACTGATGTCCTTCATCAGAGACTTATTTATTTTACAGAGACAGGCATTGCTTCCGAAGAGAAGTTGATCGTTTGCAGCATGATCAGCAGCGCACGAATCGTATCCAGTGAAGTCATACATACAATGCCGTTCTCTACCGCTTCACGACGAATTCGGAATCCGTCACGTTGCGGTGTTTTGCCTTTGGTGAGTGTGTTGAAGACAAAGTTTGCTTCACCGCTACGGATCATATCCAGAATGTTCGGCGAACCTTCACTTAATTTGTTCACAGTCGTTACCGGAATGTTCGCTGCTTCAAGCGCAGCTGCTGTTCCGCCAGTTGCCATGATTTTGTAACCCAGTCTGTAGAAACCTTCGAGCAAAGGAACCGCTTCGTCCTTGTCTTTGTCTGCTACAGTTACAACAATCGCTCCGGTTGCCGGAATTTTCATTCCTGCACCGATGAGACCTTTGAACAACGCTTTAGCGTAATTCGGGTCACGGCCCATAACCTCACCTGTAGACTTCATCTCAGGTCCGAGGGTTGGTTCTACACGACGCAGCTTCGCGAAGGAGAAGACCGGAACTTTAACCGATACATGATCCGATTCAGGCCACAGCCCGTCAACATAACCAAGATCTTTTAGTTTCACACCCAGAATGGCTTGTGTTGCCAAGTTCGCCATCGGAATGTTGGTTACTTTGCTCAGGAATGGTACGGTACGGGATGAACGCGGGTTTACCTCGATAATGTACACTTGGCCATCATGGATAACAAACTGGATGTTGACCAAACCTACCGTTTTCAGTTCTTTCGCAATTTTGATTGTAATCTCTACAATTTTCTCTTTCAAATCCTGGGACAGATGTTGAGGAGGATATACCGCGATGGAGTCACCAGAGTGAACCCCTGCACGCTCGATATGTTCCATGATTCCCGGAATCAATACCGTTTCACCATCACAGATGGCGTCAACCTCAACTTCTTTACCCATCATGTAACGGTCGATCAGGACCGGATGCTCTGGATTGATTTTAACCGCCTGTTCCATGTATGTCAGCAATTCAGCATCGGAGTATACAATCTCCATCGCACGACCGCCGAGTACATAAGAAGGACGAACCAAGACAGGGTAGCCCAGACTTTGAGCTGTTTCTACCGCATCATCAACGGAAATGACTGTTTTACCTTTTGGCTGTGCAATCTCCAGACGGGAGAGCAGACGCTCGAACTTCTTGCGGTCCTCCGCCTCATCGATGCTTTCCAGATCCGTTCCGAGAATGGTTACACCTGCATTACGCAGTGGTGCTGCCAGGTTGATGGCCGTTTGACCACCGAACTGTACGATAACCCCTACTGGTTTCTCCTGTTCAATCACGTTCATGACATCTTCGAAGAAGAGCGGTTCAAAGTACAGGCGATCCGATGTATTAAAGTCCGTAGACACCGTCTCCGGGTTATTATTGATAATGACAGCTTCATAGCCTGCTTTTTGCAATGCCCATACTGCGTGTACAGTAGAGTAGTCAAACTCAATCCCTTGACCGATCCGGATTGGTCCTGAACCCAGTACCACAACTTTTTTCTTGTCTGAAGGGATAACTTCATTTTCTGTCTCGTAAGTTGAGTAGTAATATGGCGTTGTTGCTTCGAACTCAGCCGCACATGTATCTACCATTTTGTACACTGGGCGCAGGTTCTCTGCTTCCCGACGAGTTCTAACTTCCGCTTCAGTTGTTAATGTGCCTCCTGGTTGACCTTGCGCACGCAGTTCAGCAATGGCACGGTCTGTGAATCCAAGGCGTTTCGCTTGATACAGAATGTCGGAAGACAATTCGGATTCTTCGCGAATGCGATCTTCGAATGCGATCAGACCTTCGATTTTGTCCAGGAACCACCAGTCAATCTTGGTCAGATCCTGTAGCTGTTGCAACGTATATCCTCTGCGGAATGCTTCGGCAATCAGGAAGATACGCTCATCATCTGCTTTGATTAGACGCTCGTTCAGGGTAGCTTCGTCCAGCGTTTCGGCATCCTTCAGGTAGAGGCGATGTACGCCAATTTCCAAGGAACGAACTGCTTTGTGAATCGACTCTTCGAATGTCCGGCCAATAGCCATTACTTCGCCTGTTGCTTTCATCTGAGTTCCCAGTTTACGGTTCGCCGAGATGAACTTGTCGAACGGCCAGCGTGGGATTTTGCTCACGATATAATCCAGCGTAGGCTCGAAGCAAGCATACGTTTGGCCTGTTACCGGGTTCACAATTTCATCCAACGTGTAACCCATCGCAATTTTGGCAGCCATTTTTGCAATCGGATAACCCGTTGCTTTGGAAGCCAGAGCTGATGAACGGCTTACCCGTGGATTTACTTCGATAACATAGTATTGGAAGCTGTGTGGGTCCAGTGCAAACTGTACGTTACATCCACCCTCGATATTCAGGGCACGGATGATTTTCAAGGAAGCTGAACGCAGCATTTGATATTCACGGTCCGACAATGTTTGGCTTGGTGCTACGACGATACTATCACCTGTATGAATACCTACCGGGTCAAAGTTTTCCATGTTGCAGACAACGATACAGTTATCGTTTTTGTCTCGCATAACCTCATACTCGACTTCTTTCATACCTGCAATGCTCTTCTCGACCAGACATTGCCCAATCGGGCTGTAACGAATTCCCGCTGCCACCGTCTCACGCAGTTCTTCTTCGTTCGCACAGATTCCGCCGCCAGTTCCGCCCAGTGTATAGGCTGGACGCACGATGATTGGATAACCAATCTCATTCGCAAATTCAAGTGATTCTTCAAGTGTCGTTACGATGACACTCTCTGGTACAGGTTGTTCCAATTCACGCATCAGGTCACGGAACAGATCACGATCTTCCGCTTTCTCGATGGATGTCAGCTGTGTTCCGAGCAATTTCACATTTTCACGTTCCAGCACGCCAGCACGAGCCAGCTCTACAGCCATGTTCAGACCTGTTTGACCACCCAGTGTTGGCAACAAGCCATCTGGACGCTCTTGACGAATGATTTGGGTTACAAAATCCAGTGTAATTGGCTCAATGTAGACTTTGTCAGCCATGTTTGTATCCGTCATAATGGTCGCCGGGTTGCTGTTGATAAGTACAACTTCCACGCCTTCTTCTTTCAGAGCCTGGCAAGCTTGTGTACCGGCATAGTCGAACTCGGCCGCTTGACCGATGACGATTGGACCGGAACCAATCACCAGGATTTTTTTGAGATCTTTGTTAATCGGCATGTTATTGTGCTCCTTTCACTGCGGCTGCCAATACGGCTTGACGCGGCTTTTGCGGGTTAGTGATTTTGTGCTCGCGAATCATCTCGATGAAGCGGTCAAACAGATAGCTGTTATCGTAAGGTCCCGGGGCTGCTTCTGGGTGATATTGAACCGAGAAGGCCGGGAATGATTTATGTTTCAGACCTTCAATGGTCTTATCGTTATTGTTGATATGTGTAACTTCCAGGTCTGTACTCTTCACAGACTCTTCGTTTACGGTAAATCCATGGTTCTGGGATGTGATGAAGCAACGTCCGCTCTCCAGTTCTTTCACCGGGTGGTTTCCTCCGCGATGTCCAAACTTAAGTTTTTCCGTGTCTGCTCCTGCTGCAAGTGCGAACAACTGGTGACCCAGGCAGATACCGAAGATCGGGTATTCGCCAAGCAATTCACTGATCATGTTAACCGCGTGAGGTACGTCTTTCGGGTCCCCAGGGCCGTTGGACAGTTGAATGCCGTCCGGGTTCAGGCGACGAATCTCGTCTGCTGTTACATCGTGTGGAACAACAACAACGTCACAGTTACGTTTGCTGAGTTCGCGCAAGATTCCTGTTTTCGCACCGTAATCCACGAGCACAATACGCTCAGCCGTTCCCGGGCTGTTGTAGACATGCTCTGTAGAAGTCATAGGCACCTGGTTACGCAGCTCGGCAATGGTGGTGTCTCCCATCATCTCCAGCAGTTCTTCCACAGGCTTCGATCCTGTTGTGAGAATTCCCTTCATTGTGCCGTGGTGACGAATCCGGCGAGTCAACATGCGTGTATCAATTTCGCTGATTCCTACGATGCCGTATTCCTTGAGCAGATTGTCTACGCTGTATTCCGCACGCCAGTTACTCGGCGTTGGCTCATGACGACGCACAACAAAACCGTGTACGTATGGACGAATCGACTCAAAGTCATCACGCGTAATGCCGTAGTTTCCGATCAGCGGATACGTCATGGTTACGATTTGACCGCAATAGGAAGGATCCGAAAGCACCTCTTGATAGCCTGTAATTCCCGTATTAAAAACGACCTCACCTGTAGTTTCACCTTCAGCACCAAATGCTTTCCCGGTGAACAGTGTGCCGTCTTCCAACAATAATCTTGCCTGTGCCTGCATCCCATTTCACTCCTCTGTGTTTATCAACGTTGAATGCATTGGGGTTGAACTTTCTGGAAACTTCGTGCGGCTCCGCTGACAGAAAACCCTTTGATCGCTGTTATCCCCGGATTACTTTTTATCATTTTTTAAATGATGTAATCCGGTGATAAAGGCGAACGCTTTGCTTCTTCGGGTCTTTTCTGTCCGCTCCGCAGTTACGTTGGTGTCCAAGTTCAAAATCATGACATTCAACTTTGCTTTGTTTCGTATGTTAGACTCTCGGCATAATTTGCCTCGAGTTAGTTGAAAAGATGTTACTGTGTAGAAGTTGTAAATTTAGAGTTATAATGACTTGTTGATTTAAGAGTTAAGAATTACTGTTGCTGATTTAAAGAGTTAAAGATATAGCGTTACTAATTTATCAATTTACTAAATTACCGTTTTACTGTTGTACCGTGTTATGCCACACGCTTTTGCCATCCACCCAAGTTTGTACGGCCCAGCCTTTAAGCTTCCAACCTGTGAATGGTGTGTTTCTTCCTTTGGTTGCAAACGTTGCAGGATCAACTGCTTTTTCCTCGTTCAGGTCAATCATCGTGATATCGGCTGGTGCTCCCTCTTCCAGTTTGCCTGTATCCAGTCGGAATACACGTGCCGGATCAGCTGTCATGCGTTTCACCAGGAAATCCAAGCTCCACAATCCTGTTTCCACAAACTTGGTGTACAGCAGCGGGAAGGCTGTTTCGAATCCTACGATTCCGAAAGGTGCCAGCTCCATGCCTTTGGCTTTCTCTTCTTCACTGTGTGGCGCGTGATCAGTTACGATCATATCCAGCGTGCCGTCTAGCAAACCTTCGATACAAGCCTGCACATCGCGTGGTGAGCGTAGCGGCGGGTTCATTTTCCAGTTGGCGTCCATGCCTGGGATATCTTCATCCGACAACACCAGATGGTGTGGACATACCTCAGCAGTTACTTTAATGCCGATGGACTTCGCTAGACGAATCAAGCGAACCGATTGCTCTGTACTTACGTGGCAAACGTGATAATGGACTCCCGTTGCTTCTGCCAGTAGGATATCACGGCCAACGTGAATGGCTTCGGATTCATTTGGAATGCCTTTGATGCCGTGGCGCTTCGAAAACTCACCTTCCGTCACATATCCACCAACAACCAGTGAGTCATCTTCACAGTGAGCGATCACTGGCATATCCATTCTTGCTGCGAGGCTCATGGCATCTTTCATCATTTGAGCGTTTTGTACGCCTACACCGTCATCTGTGAATCCAATAGCGCCTGCTTCTTTTAATGCGGCAAAATCGGTAAGTTCACGACCCAGTTCATTTTTTGTAATGGCTGCATAAGGCAACACTTTAACCAGATCAGCTTCTTTGGCTTTATCCAGTACCAGCTTCACAACTTCAGCTGTATCTGTAACTGGTCTCGTGTTCGGCATGCAAGCGATTGTTGTAAAACCACCTTGTGCTGCTGAACGGGCACCTGTCTCGATCGTCTCTTTGTGCTCGAATCCAGGTTCACGCAGATGCACGTGCATATCGATCAATCCCGGAATGACCAGTTTGCCTGATGCGTCTGTCACACTTTGCGCTGACTTTTCGGCATCCAGAACGGCTTGGTCTTCCAGACCAGCGATCTTTTTAATTTTACCTTCATCTATAATGATGGTTTTCCGTTCAAGTTCCCCTTGTTGGTTCAAGACGTTTGCGTTTTTTATAATCTGTAGCATAATTGCCCTCCGCTTCGGTTCTGTCCGGCTTACCAGGCAAGCCGGTTGATTTTCTTTATCGTGTACTCTCTTATTGCTCTATAAGAACTACCGTACCGTCAGCCTATGACCTACAGCCAGACCCTGTTACAGTTTCATCGCACGTTCCATAACCGCCATGCGGATTGGAACGCCGTTTGCCATCTGCGGGAAGATCCGCGATGCTTCACTTTCCACAACCGCGTCATCTACCTCGACGTTGCGATTCACTGGAGCAGGGTGCATGATAATGGTGCTTGGTTTTAGGCGTGATGCCCGTTCTTCCGTCAATCCGTAGTGTTCGCGATAATCCTCAGCTGAAGTAATTAAGCCATGTTGATGACGTTCCAGTTGAACACGAAGCATCATGACTACATCTGCATCCAGCGCTTCTTCAAGACCGACATAAGAAGCATGCTCTGCGAGTTCCGGTGCCTGCATCGTTTGCGGTGCACAGAAGTGTACATCTGCACCAAACTTTTGCAGTGCCCACAGGTTGGAACGAGCTACACGGCTATGCAGAATGTCACCTATGATGGAGACACGCAAGCCCTTCAGTTCGCCAAATGCTTTCCTCATCGTGTAGAGGTCCAGCAGTGCTTGTGTAGGATGCTCATTGTTGCCGTCTCCGGCGTTTACGAGTGGTACATTCACTTTCTGAGCCAGTTGTTGCAGAACGCCTGCCGGTTTCAACCGGATCACGCCTGCATCAATGCCCATCGACTCAAGTGTTCGTACCGTATCGTAGATGGACTCTCCTTTTTCCACACTGGATGCGGCTGCCGTAAAGTTCAGCACTTGTGCGCCCAGGCGTTTCTCTGCCATTTCGAAGGAGAAGCGGGTACGTGTGCTGTTCTCGAAGAACATGTTCGCAACAAAGCGTGATTCCAGTACAGGAACCAGTTTCTCTTTCTGTGCTTCCCAGTGAGCCGCTCTGTTCAGAATGGACTCGATTTCTCCTCGACTAAGTTCCTTCAGTCCAAGCAAGCTTCGGTCTCTCAATGCTGTCTGTGTAATCATTATGCTTGCTCCCCCCGGTTCTGAGTGATTTTGACTTCATCCTGTCCGTCCGTTTCCATGAGTGCAACTTCGATCTCCTCTGATTTGGAAGTCGGCACATTCTTGCCGATAAAATCAGGTCGAATTGGAAGTTCCCGGTGTCCGCGGTCTGCGAGTACAGCCAGCTGAATGTTCTGCGGTCTTCCACAGTCCATCAGGGCATCCATCGCTGCGCGAATCGTCCGTCCGGTATAGAGCACATCATCGAACAAAATCACCTTTTTGTTATGGATCGAAAGTGATTCAGGTGTCATAATCAACATTTCCTTGCGATTCGCTTTATTTTCGTCCAAGCGGTCATCGCGGTAAGGAGTCACATCCAGCTCTCCCCAGGGGACTTTGGCGCCCTCGATTTCTTCAATCTTGGCGGCAATCCGTTCTGCAAGGTAAACCCCGCGTGTACGGATACCGACCAACACACAATCGTCGATTCCTTTGTTTTTCTCCAATATCTCATGGGCAATCCGTGTTAATGCGCGGCGGATCGCCGTCTCATCCATAATGACATGTGTCTCTGTGCTCATGCGTTCAGCCTCCTCAGGATTTCCCTTCAGCATCATGGCCCCGTGACGAGGAGAAAAAAAAGACTCCTTGCCGTGTTTATTGGCAAGGAGTCTCCGAACTTCAGACCGCTCTGAAGAAAGTTTACTCTCGGGGATGCATCGCTTCATTTGCCGCAGCAAAAAAACGATGTATCGTTCACGTTACCTTGCCAGTCTCACGGGACTGATTTAAAGGTGCTATTCATGTCGTTCATATTGCAGGACCTCACAGGGTTCTGTAATCAATATGTCCGTTTGTCTTCATGAATTATGACAGAAAGACAACCCCCTGTCAACACCTCACCATCGCAGGTGAAAACCCTCTGCTACGTTCTTCTTAGAATCAGCAGTTAGGCTGAAAAACATCCATGCACAATACATCTCATTGGTTATTCATAATTATACAACATTTCTGCATATTTATCCATAGGCAAATGAGAAATTTGATATAACCAAAATAAACCTCGTACTGTACTCAAAAGAGATAAAACACTTCTTTTTAGAACAGACAGTGAGTTTCATTTTACGCAATATATGAAGGCTCTGAATTAGTACCAAGTGAAATGGGTACAGTTTATAAACATGAACCCATTATTAGATACTGCAATAATGCCGATATACATACGATTCACAAATATGAGTCATAGAAATAAGTTAATCCCTACATTTATGTACATTTAGGAGGAAGTCATGCGTCACATATGGCACGTTTACAAAACAGACTGGTTGCATATTCTGAAGGTTCCCACAGGTATATTTTTAATTGTGGCTATTATTCTACTTCCCGGGGTGTATGACTGGGTCAACGTGAAGTCCGTCTGGGACCCATACAGTAATACCCAGGGGATCAAAATTGCAGTGACAAGCGAGGACGCTGGTGCGACTGTTGAAGGAACTCATGTTAATATTGGAGACGAACTGGTAACCAGCCTCAAAAATAACAAAAAGCTGGGCTGGACTTTTGTAGATCGAGCTGAGGCTAGTCGGGGGGTACATACAGGAGAATATTATGCCAGCCTGCTCATTCCCGGAGACTTTTCGTCCAAAATTACAGGTATCGTTGACGGAAAGCTGGAACGTCCAGAGGTAATCTATACCGTTAATGAAAAGGTGAATGCCATTGCTCCTAAAATCACAGGCTCTGGTGTATCTGCTATAACAACACAAATCAATGAAAATTTCACTGAAGCCGTCAGTGAGGCCGTTCTAACCAAATTGAATGAAGCCGGGGTTGAGATTAATTCCCAGCTTCCAACATTACGCAAAATGGAGAATGGCATTTTTACGTTGGAGAAAAATCTTCCGGCTATTCAAGCCGCAGGTCAAAAGGTTCTGGAAGTAGAAAAAGCCATGCCCGAGATTGTAAAAAATGCTCAAAAGATCGTTGAAATCGAGAAAAAACTGCCTGAAATCAATCAAGCAGCACATTATGTGCTCAAGGTGCAGGAGTATTGGCCACAAATTAATGATGCGGCTTCCGAAGTGCTGGCTATTCAAGGGCGGATACCGGATATACAAAAAGCGGTAGAACGCATTCGAGAAGTGGATGAAAACTTTGGTGAGGTATCAGATGTCATCCAAACGGCGCTGGATAAAAAGAACAAAGCTCTGTCTATCGTAACGGCAGCAGAGCAAGATTTGGACAAAGTATCACAAATCGCCGGCAACGGGATTGAGCTTGCAGAGGGATTAGATCAGTTTGTGGATTCCAGTGAAGAAGCGTTTCAGACTATTGGCCCGACGATCCGCCAAAATCTACTGCTGGTGCAGCAGATTACTAACGCTGCAGGAGACGTATTTGCACAATTGCAAAATTCGGATCTTAATAACCTTCCTACAGTAGAAGATCTCGACCGGATTGCTTCACGTTTAGGGATTGGGGTAAAACTCGTGGACAGTATGGCAGAACTACTGGGCAATATCAATAACTTGCTCCCAGACCAACCACTTGCCAATAAAATTACACAACTGAACTCCATTTCAGATAAACTTCAGTTGCAGATCCGCTTGGCTGGTATCATCAGTGATGCCATGCGTCGTAATACAACTCCACCAACAGACGTCATCGCTCAGTTAAATACTCTCTCGAAGGACATCAGCAGCGGGAGTGGCAATATCTTAAACACCTATGAAAGTGAAATATCGCCTGCACTTGCAGCTGGTGCGGATAAGCTCAGGTCTACCCTCTCCACTTCAGCAGAAACTCTGCAAAGAGCAAAAGATCGTATTCCGGATATTGCGGACATTCTTGCATCAGCCAAAGAAGGAATTACGTTTGGGCAGGCCGAGTTGACAAAAATCCAGAGCGAACTGCCTCAAATACAATCTAAGATCCATGAGATATCAGAAACACTCGCGAACAAAAGTGAAGGTTTTATCCAAGCTCTGAACACAGTGTCTTCATTAATTCGAAACGATCTGCCCAAGCTGGGAAACAAACTGAACGAAGCGGCTGATTTTGTTCGTAATGATCTGCCTACTGCCGAGAAACAGATAGGCAAGGCATCCGATTTTGTCCAGAACCAGCTTCCGGAGGTCGAAAAAGGAGTACATCGTATTGCCACGCTTGTACGTGATGATCTGCCAGCATTGGAAAGTGCCATCAGCAAGGCTGCTGACAAACTTCGGGAGGTCGAAGGTAATAACCAGTTTGCGGAGCTCGCCAAACTTTTGCGCGGCGATATTGAAGAAGAGAGTGCTTTCCTTGCAAGTCCGGTGCAAATTAAGGAAAAACAGCTTTACCCAATTCCGAATTATGGATCGGCCATGTCACCATTTTATGGCGTGCTGTCCTTGTGGGTTGGCTCAACACTGTTGATTTCTCTGCTTCGTGCCGAAGCTGAAAATCCAGGGGGCAAGTTCCGGGGATATGAGTTATATCTTGGACGTCTCGCTACTTTTCTGACCATTGGGTTACTTCAGGCGATATGTGTCACCCTGGGAGATATCTTAATCCTGGGTACCTATGTTGCAGATAAACTGTGGTTTGTCCTGTTTGCCATGCTGGTGAGTGCCGTATTTGTCACCATAACGTACACCCTGCTGTCCGTATTTGGAAATATCGGAAAAGGGATCGCCATTATCTTCATGGTGTTCCAGTTCTCCAGCTCCGGCGGTACGTTCCCAATCAGCATGACATCACCCTTTTTCCAAGCATTGAATCCGTTCATGCCCTTCACGTATGCGATCAGTCTGCTGCGTGAGTCGGTCGGCGGCATATTGTGGTCTACTGCCATCAAGGATATTCTGTGGTTGTGTATGTTCATCGCGCTGAGTCTCATTGTTGCTCTCGCTTTGAAACGTCCACTCAGCAGTCTCACCAAACGTTCAGCCGAGAATGCCAAGAAGACCAAAATTATTGCTTAACTCATTTGCTCAACACTAATTAAGAAAAGGCCATTGGACTTTCCATCCAATGGCCTTTTCTCGTTTCATTATATGAATCGATACATTTACTATTTGATTAATTCACTGAGCGTTCCTGTTCCAACTGATCATAGGATTGTTTGATTGTTGTTAATGTTTCTACATGGCGATAGATGTTGTTACTTGCCGTGACGATAACACATAACATGATCAAGCCTATAACCACTTTTTTCCCCAATCCCGGACGAAGGCTGATCACAAAACCTCCACCCAACAGGAAGAACACAAACAGATAGTGCCCCGCATACAGGTACATATCGTATTGAAATACAGCCAGACCAAAGCCCACGACGACATGAAGCAAAAAGGCAAACAGAATATATGGCACAAGGGTCCATACTTCACGTTCACGAATGCCCTTAATGAAGCCCATGAATGCCAGTAGTAAAATAAAGATACCTGTCATCTGCACATAGATTGGATTGGAACGGGATAGATCCGTAACAAAGGCCGCCATGCCCGGGTCCAGTAAATGCATTTTCGGTGTCAGCATCGGATTAATAGTTAACATGTTCAATGCTTTCCAGTGAACAGCGAACTGGAATGGCGTTGCATAGCTGGTTCCACCATTTTGAATGCCCATCAGCCAGTTACTAACCCAGCTGCGACCTCCAAAGGCAACGTACTGGACGCCAGTTAATACGACGATGATCAGAACCGCTAATGCCATGATACCGATGTATTTTTTCAAATTCGCCTTATTGCGCCATGCATGCATATTGAAGAATGTGGCAGCAGCAAATGGTACGATATTGGTCGAGGTTAGTCCAAAGTTAATCGATGTAAGCAATGCATTGGGTACATAACGTACGTCCTGACGCTCACGAGTATACTGCATGTAAACCACCGACAACAGAATAACGAACTGTACATAAGGATACGAATCCGGGATCAATGCAGTAAACATTAAGTAGGAACTGAAACCAAACAATAAGGCAAACAGTAGCGGTACGATGGTCGGTTTATCTTCTTTTTGACTCAGGAACAGATACGCCAGCACCACCGAACCCGCATTCACCAGCGATTGCAGGATTAGAAAGAACCAGTTGCCTCCCAGCAGTTTCGCTACAGCCGCAAGGGTGACAGCGAGAAAGGAAATCAGCGGATGGATCACTGAAGAACTGTTGTCCCCATAATACATTGAAGGATCAAAGTTGAATAAATTGATTGGAAACAGCGTTGTATTAAATGGGGTATACGCCCCAAGCACCTCTGCATTATTTTCAATGTACAGAACATACGAGCCGTTCATTAAACCATAGAACAGAGCAAATCCCGCAAACAGGTAAAAAGCTGTCCAGTTGGCTCTGCGATTATAAAATAAGTAATCTAAAAAGTTCATGCTTTCATTTCACATCCTGATTAATTAAGTTCTAAAATACCAATAAACATAGGCCACCCATAATACATGCCACGCCTATCCAGCGTAAAGGGCCCACGGTCTCTTTAAATATCAGCCGAGCTATGATAAGAGTCCACACATATGTTAATGCGTTTGCAGGCAACACTACGGTTAATGGAAGAAACTTCAGCAATACAATATTCAGCAACGCGCCCGTTCCGTAGAATCCAAGTCCCATGAGTACATGCAGACGATTGCGACTGGAAGCATAAGCTTTCAGTCCGGCCCCACCCAGTGCACCACACAACGTCATGACAATTAATACGGCAACCATCCAGCTATCGATCAACACTGGTTAGTGTCACCCCGATTCCAAGCAACACAACTGCTGCCAGCTTCTGCACCGTAATTTCTTCCCCAAGCAAAAAATACCCATAGATTAAGGCAAATACATAGCTGGCACACATCAGAGGATAAGCAACTGAGAGTTTTTCCAGAGCAAAAGCTTTAATCATCAAAATCGCTCCAAGTCCATAACACAGAAAACCTACACCCAGGTAAATCCACTCGGTTAGTCCCCATTTCCAGAACAATTGACCCGTTGCTGTCAGAAAAGCGGAAACGAGCATTAACCATTTACCAGTATGACGCGATTTTATTTCCCCCACGTTAATGCCTCCATGTCCGGAACACGCTTGTTAATAAAGTATCGTTGACTCACAAGTTGCATGACGGGAAGGTCGGATAAGGAGTCCGAGTAGGAACATGACTGGTCATAATCAATGACCATATTCTTTTCACTCAGATAAGCCTGAATTCGGCGTACCTTCTCTTCCCCTTTGCAATTGCTGCCATCAACTCTGCATGTGTAACCATTCTCATGACGGACAAGTTCAGTTCCAATTACATGATCCACCCAGGGAAAATTATTAAAGTATTTCATATAGGCATGCGGAGATGCAGTTACCAGCAAGACATGATACCCTGCTTCTTTGCGATGTTGCATCTCTACACTGGCCTCGGCAAAAATGGACGTACGCAAGCGAGTATCAAAGAAATGTTCGAGATCTTTTTCAGACATACGCTCAATTTCTTGAAAGTAGGATCGTTTGACTTGTTCAACCGTCATGAAGCCTGCCTTGAATAACACGGTATGTAATGCAATGACAGGTAATCTCCATACCTGCCACGGGTAACGGCGAACACCGTAATGCACAAATTGAAACATGGAATCACTGCGTATGATCGTTTTATCAATATCAAAAATTGCGACTTTCGTGCTTTTCACCCTGATCCCCCTCAGCCTTTATTCAAAGATTGCAAAGATTGTAACAACACTTATCACATACAACATAACCGTAATTAATATAGGCTTGTCCTCAAACAGCACACGATCGGGCGAACCTCCCTGGTTTTTCATGTGGATCAGATACAGGTAACGGAACATGCCGTAAATGACCAATGGAATCGTCCACATGAGATGAATGGTTCGATCTGAAGTGAATGTGAACAGGGAATAACTGATAATCGTAGCTGTCGTCACAATTGTATTGAATTGATCCAGTAACGTAATGGAGTAGTTATCTAAAACCTTACGATGTGATCCCGTGTTTCCCTCAAGCAACGTGAGTTCATTTCTGCGTTTTCCAATGGCCAAAAACAACGACAACAGCATTGTACAGATCAAAAACCACGGTGTGAATGGCACATGGATCAGCACACCACCTGCAATGGCACGAAGTACAAAGCCGGCTGCAATGGTCATCATATCCAGGATAACGAGATGTTTCAGCACAAATGAATACGATACATTCAACAGGAAATAGACGATACATAACACCCCGAATAGAGGGTTCATCATGAAGGCCGTTCCTACGGAAAGGATTAATAGAATAATGCCAAACAACAAAGCATGACTCGGATTCACCTGCCCAGAAGCCATAGGACGATACCTTTTCACCGGATGCTGTCGATCCCTGTCCCGGTCTACAAAGTCATTTAAAATATACACACAGCCTGCAACAAGGCTAAATAGAATAAAACCAAGCAACGTCGCAAGAATGGTTTCAGTCCGAATCTCCTCAAAAGAAAATAGTAACGCAGCAAATAACAGCAGATTTTTAGTCCACTGTTTGGGTCTTAACAATCTGAATAATCCTGACACTGTACTGCCTGTTCCTGTAGCCGGTGAGGACACCGTACTTGTTCGTGATGATAACAATTGTAATAACTCCCTTCAACAACAACTTCTGTATATAACAAATAACGTAAAGATCTAATCATATGTTGCTTGTATAATTTTGTAAAGGGAGTAAATGAAAAAATTCTAATATGGGCATAAAAAAAGAGACCGTTTCCGGTCTCTTCGTTAGTACATGATTTAACTATTGGGTGATGCGATTAAAATTCAAATTGTACGTCGCTCAGACGACGTTTGATCTCAGCAATAACACGTTTCTCTTCCTCTTCACCCTTCGCTTCAAAGGTTACAGAGAAACGAACAAAGTTACCCGCATCATCCCAAGGTACGGATGAGATCAGTTTCTCACGAATCAGGAATTGGGAGAAATCTTCGCCGGATTCGAAGCGACGTCCGCCAACCACACCTTTTGGTGCTTCTACATACAGGAAGAATGAACCTTTAGGTTTTTCAGCCTGGAAGCCCAAATCGTTCAATGCGGCAACGAGCATGTCATGACGACGGGAATATTTCTCTGCAATTTTTTCCGTAATTTCAGGGTGATTCAATCCATAAGCAGCAGCCTTTTGAATCGCGATGAACTGACCGGAGTCATTGTTGTCCTTCACGTCGCTGAATGCTTTGACTACAAGCGGGTTACCCGCTACAAATCCGATTCTCCAACCTGTCATGTTGTAAGACTTGGACAGAGAGTGCAGCTCTACGCCGACATCCTTCGCACCAGGTACCGAGAGAAAGCTGAATGGTTTTTTGCCATCATACGTCAATGCTGCATATGGAGCATCATGTACAACCACAACATTATATTTCTTAGCCCATTCAACGACTTCAGTGAAGAACTCCACCGTCGCGCTTGCGCCTGTTGGGTTGTTCGGATAGTTCAGGTAGAGCAACTTCGCACGTTTTGCGATGTCTTCCGGGATAGCCGTCAGATCAGGCAAGAAGTTGTTCTCTTTCGTCAACTGGATGTTGAACACTTCTCCACCCAGATACTTCGTATGTGTACCCATAACCGGGTAACCTGGAACGGTCATGATCGTCACATCACCCGGATTGATGAAGCATGAAGGCATCATCGCCAAAGCCGGTTTTGAACCAATGGAGTGCACGATCTCAGTATCTGCATCGATACCTTCTACGTTGAATACGTTTTTCAGGTAGGAAGCAGCAGCAGCTTTGAATTCAGGAATACCATTGTCGGCATAACCACGGTTCTCAGGTCTGGAAGCTTCTTCTGCAAGTGCAGCTACAATGCCTGCATCCGCCATTTCGTCCGGTTCACCTACACCAAGGTCAATCAGTTCCACATCGGGAAAATCTTTTTTGGCCGAAGCTTTGGCACGTTTGATTTTCTCGAATTTATAAATGTTCGTGTCTTTACCATAGTTGGAGCCACCGATACGGTCGGCAAAATTAGTCTGAATGTAAGTTTCTTGGTATTTATCGATACTCATAACGTTGTTCATCTCCTCATTTGACGCAAATTTCTACACTTTAATATGAAGCATTTGCGTGATCAAAGCCATGGACAAAGTATCCGAACATTTGTACTTTCTTGGAGCTGTTAACGACTGCGTAGCGAGGCAAGCACGTCTTCCATATCTTGCGGAATCGGAGCTGAAAATTCAAGGTATTCTCCCGTTGTTGGATGCACAAATCCAAGAATGGCCGCATGAAGAGCCTGTCCTTGCATTTTGATGCCTTTATTCCGTCCATAAGTTGGATCTCCTACAAGTGGGTGACCAATAAATTTCATGTGAACCCGAATCTGGTGAGTACGTCCTGTCTCCAGTTTCAATTCCAGCAAGGTGTAATCATTAATCCGCTCTGTAACGGTAAAATGCGTAACGGCATGTTTACTGTTACGTTCTGTGACCGTATACATTTTGCGGTCATTGGTATCCCGGCCAATCGGTGCATCAATGGTCCCTTGATCATGATTAAGATGACCATGAACAAGCGCAATATACCGTCTGTTCACCGTATGTTCCTTCAACTGAGCAGCCAGTGATGCATGAGCACGATCGTTCTTGGCAGCCATAATCAGGCCGGATGTATCCTTATCGATCCGATGCACAATACCCGGGCGTAACTCCCCATTAATACCCGAGAGGTCTTTGCAGTGATGCATAAGTGCATTAACGAGGGTACCCGACGTGTGTCCTGGTGCCGGGTGCACCACAAGACCACGCTGTTTGTTGATCACGATCAGGTCGCTGTCCTCATATACCACTTCCAGCGGAATATCTTCGGCAACGATCTCCACAGCAGCTGGTTCTGGAATCTGTAACTCAACCAGATCCCCTTCGGATAACTTGGCATTGGCTTTGACTACAGCACCATTTACCGTAACCATTCCGTCTCCGATCCACAATTGAACCTGGGAGCGAGATACGTTATCCACGGCTTCCGTAATATATTTGTCAATTCGTTCTTTTTTATGTTCAGCGGCAACGGTCCATTCCATACGTTCATTGCCATTCATTAGTTCTTCGTCGTTAATCTGTTCCTTATTCGGATTACTCATGATGTTCATTCCCTTCAATCTTCGCGGCTGCTTTTTCGCGCCGTCCTTCAAGCAACGTCTCCACAATGATCAACCCTACACCGATGCAGATTGCCGAATCGGCGATGTTAAAAATGGGAAACGTATAACTTCCAAAATTAAGTTGCACAAAATCTACAACTTCTCCGGTCAATGCCCGGTCAAGGAAGTTGCCAATTGCTCCACCAAGCACCAAACTAAGCGCCACAGGCAGCAATTTGTGCGGGGTATCTTTTACCTTTTGCAAATACCAAATCAAGGCGACGACCACAATCAACGTAACCACGATAAAGAACCAACGCTGGTCTTGCAGAATGCCAAATGCTGCTCCTGAGTTACGATGTGATGTGATAACAAAGAAATTGCCAATGACGGGAATTTCTTCTCTGAGTTCCATCCGGGTTGCAATCAGATACTTGGTTCCCTGATCCAATAAAAATACGATAAAAGCGAGGATATAATACACCACGTTTGTTTGTCACTCCGTTCTTGTCTTTTCCAAACGATACCAGGCTTACGCCAGACTTGTTTATTGTAGCACAGCTGTTTGGAAATCGTCCACGACGCGCTACATCGCAATGCTTATGGCAAAAACGATAACATTTCCCTTCTGTAATCTTGCCCTCAATGGCACATCCTACAATAGAGTCAAAATCCGGATTCCAGCATGAAAGCAGAAAGGGGAAAATCATGTCACATTTTACTAACGAACAACTGCAATTTTTACGTTCCCAACTGATGTCCGATAAGCGCGATATTGAACATAGACTGTCGGAAAACGAGCATTATGGCCTTGGAGACTCCCTTAAACTACAGACAGGTGAATTATCACCAATTGATAATCATCCTGGTGACATAGCCACGGAGGTGTATGAACGCGAGAAAGATATTTCCCTGCTGGAACATGATGAATTCCAATTGGAACGAATCGATTCTGCACTGCACTCCATCGAAGAAGGACATTACGGTACGTGTGCGGTCTGTCAGCAACCCATCCCTTATGAACGCATGGAAGCTGTCCCCTACACCAAATACTGCAAAAAACATCAACCAGAAACCGTTGTCTCTGAGAACCGCCCTGTAGAGGAAGAATTCCTTGCCCCGGCATTTGGTCGAACCAGTCTGGACGAGCGTGATGATCAAAATGGCTTCGATGGTGAAGACACTTGGCAGATTGTTGAAAGTTGGGGCACATCGAACTCACCAGCCATGGCTGAAGGACGCGATATCGACAGCTATGATGTTATGGCGATTGAAGCTACCGATGAAGTGGAAGGCTGCGTTGAAGCGTACGAAAGTTTTGTTGCCACGGACATCTATGGTCATGACGTCTCCATCGTGCGCAATAGGCAATATCGTCAGTACCTGGAGAACCGTGAGGGCGAGGGTCTGTTAGAACCGGATATGGAGACGGATGACATTTACTAAATGTACTTTGATATCTTTCACCTTTAATTACTAATCGCTTAGTAAGTGTTCATATCAAGCTGACGCTGGACAATGCGCACAATATCAGCGATGTAATCTCCAACAATGGGAAGATTGAGCGCCCCAAGTAGCTGCAAAACGTAAATGATCGTTGCTGCGAAAAAGGTAAACCCAATCGCAATCCCCACACCTCGTGCGGCTCCTGACAACAGGTTAAGACCAATCAATTTCCATGGCCTGTTCAGCAATTCTGTGTATTGCGCAATTCGTGAACGTTCCAGTTCATTCGCCAGACGGTTTGTCAGGGTATGTAACTCTTCAATTTTGTCATGGGAATTCAGATTATCTGATGTTGTTTGTTGTGAAGTGGATGCGGTTTGCTTGTCATGTTCGCTCATGTTTTGGTCAGTTCCTTTGATCAATATAGATTGACTGCACTATAGAATCATTGCCTTATTGCCTAAAAAACAAACGAGCCCAGAACCAGGGAATATGTCCCTGCCTCTGCGGCTCGTTTGTTTATACTCTATATTCTGTCCTAATTGAATGGGACATGCTCCGAATTACGCTTCGATGTAAATACCGATCGATTTGCCTCCGGCTTCAACGCGTTCCATGGATTCATTCGAGCCAAATGTAACTTCGGTTACGAGAACATTTTCACGCAACACATCATCAAATGCCTGAATAGCTTCCTGAAGGGATGCATCCACATCCAGTGTCAAACGTACTCTTTTCTCAATCGGCAGGTCCAGTCGTTTCCGGGTATCCTGTACAGCACGAACCACTTCACGGACCCAGCCTTCCTGTTCCAATGCTGGCGTGATTTCGGTGTTGAGTGCAACCGTCAGACCGTAACCTGATGCAGAAGCAAAACCTGATTTGGCCTGTTTATCAACCAATAATTCTTCGTTCGTCACTTGCAGCTCTTCGCCTTCCGGTGAAACGATGTTCAGTACACCTTCCGAAACCACTTTACGCGTCTCATCGGCTGACATTCCTTTGAAGAAGTTTTGCAGGAACCCTACGTTTTTACCGTATTTCTTACCTGCGACCTTCAGGTTCAGCTTCAATGTAAAGTCAACGAATTCCGCGTCATTATGCTCCGTACGGATTCCTTTTACATTGATCTCTTCCTTGATGATCTCTTCATAACTTGCCAGGTCAAACCCTTTATCCAAAGAAACGATCAATTCGGACAGTGGCTGACGTGTCTTGATGCCTGTTTCGTTACGAACGTTACGGGCAAGTTCAACCACGCGGCGAGCCGTCTCCATATCCTGTTCCAGTCCTGCATCAATCAGCGCTTCATTAGCTACCGGATAGTCTTCCATGTGCACACTCTCACCTGTTGCAAGGTTCAGATAGATGTCTTCTGCCAGCATCGGTGTGAACGGAGCAACCAACTTCGCAGTAGTCACCAGTACCTCAGTCAATGTGCGGTAAGCGTCCAATTTATCGTCTGTCAGGCCACTTCCCCAGAAACGGTCACGGGAACGACGGATGTACCAGTTACTCAACTCATCAACAAATGCTTCAATCGCTTTGGAAGAGTTCAGATAGTCGTTAACCAGCAGCGCTTTTTCTACAACCAAGATCAGGCTGTTCAGTCTCGACAGAATCCAGCGATCCAGCTTGTGTGCGGACAGTTGAAACGGGTGCTCCTGTGGATCAAATCCATCAATTGTAGCATAAAGCGTCAGGAATGCATGGGTGTTGACCAGCGTATCCACCATTTTGGATTTGGCTTCCCCTACGATACCTTTGGAGAAACGTTTGCTGTTCCACGGTGCACTGTCAGACAACAAAGCCCAGCGGAATGCATCTGTACCGTATTCTTCAATTACTTCCCAAGGATCGATAACGTTACCTTTGGATTTGGACATCTTCTGTCCGTTCTCGTCAAGAACGTGTCCTGTAGCCATAACCGCTTTGTAAGGCGCTTTGCCTGTCAAAAGGGTGGAAACCGCCAGCAAGCTGTAGAACCAGCCACGTGTCTGGTCAATCCCTTCACAGATCATATCCGCAGGGTACTGCTGTTCGAAAACTTCTTTATTTTCAAATGGATAGTGCTGCTGGGCAAACGGCATGGAGCCGCTGTCGAACCAGACATCGATCACTTCCGGTGTACGTTTCATCTCATATTTGCCACAAGAGCTCATGACTTTAACGTCATCCACATATGGTTTATGCAATTCAAGATTCTCTGGCACATCACCTACCGCACGAGCACGCAATTCTGCAATGCTGTGTGGTGCAAATTGTTCGCCAGTCTCCTCACACACCCAGATGTTCAGCGGAGTTCCCCAATAACGATCACGGCTGATATTCCAATCCACCAGATCCTCAAGGAATTTCCCGAAGCGACCTTCACGAACGTGACCTGGGTACCAATCCACTTCACTGTTGTTGGCAATCAATTGGTCCTTGATCGCTGTCGTTTGGATAAACCAGCTGTCCATCGCATAGTACAGAAGTGGTGTATCACAACGCCAGCAGAATGGATAGCTGTGCTCATATTTTTCTTTGCTGAACAAACGTCCATGCTCAGACAGATATCGCACGATATCAATATCACAATCCTTCACAAAACGTCCGGCAAAGTCAGTAACCTCAGCGACAAATTTACCTTCCAAGTCCACCATGTTCACAAAGCTGATCCCATTCTCACGGCATACACGGTAGTCATCTTCACCATGGGCAGGAGCCATGTGTACGATACCCGTACCACTTGCATCCGTTACAAAGCTTGCACCCAGAATGATGTTGGCTTTCTCAGCCTGTACGTAGTTGAACGGAGGATCATACGTTTTGCCAACCAAATCGGCACCTTTCAGTGCACCAATGATCTCATACTCACCTTTGGTATCTTTCATCACTTTTTCAACCAGATTGGTTGCCATGATGTACACTTCATCACCTTGACGAACACGGGAGTAGTCCATATCCGGATTCACGGCAAGTGCAACGTGTGAAGGCAGTGTCCAAGGTGTTGTCGTCCAAGCCAGTACAAATTCTCCGCTGTCATTCAGTTTGAATTTCGCTGTAGCACTCAGATCTTTGACGTCTTTGTACCCTTGTGCAACTTCATGGGAACTCAGTGTTGTCTGACAAGATGGGCAATACGGGCTCACACGATGACCACGATACAGCAGTCCTTTCTCGTGGATCGTCGCCAGGATATTCCATACACTCTCGATGTAGTTGTTATCAAGGGTGATATACGGGTTATTCATATCCGTCCAATATCCGATACCTTCTGTCAGATCACGCCATTGTTGCTCGTATTCGAATACGCTCGCTTTACATTCGTTAATGAATTTCTCCACGCCGTAATCTTCGATTTCCCACTTGTGGGAGATACCGAGCTTCTTCTGTACACCCAGTTCTACAGGCAGACCATGTGTATCCCAACCCGCTTTACGAACAACACGGTAACCCTTCATCGTGTTATACCGTCCAACAAAATCCTTGATTACCCGTCCCAGTACGTGACCGATATGTGGTTTACCGTTCGCTGTAGGTGGCCCTTCATAAAATACGAAGTTTGGCTTGCCCTCCCGGTTTTCGATGGATCTTTTGAATGTATTCTCCGTTTTCCATTTATCTAACACGCGTAATTCTCTGGCACGTGCCTTCTCTTTGACGTCAACTCGTTGCATGATCATTATCTTCCCTTTCTTTGGTTGGATTGTGGACCGTCCACAAAAAGCGTTTCAATCCCCCTAAATCCCCCTTGCCAAGGGGGACCCCATAGGCGCTCCGCCCTCTGGACACCCGGGATGGGTTGTCGTTGGCGGATCGGTGGCGGTTATGGGCGAGGGGTGGATGTGCGTAGTGGCGGCCATTATGCGGCTGTTCCCTGCGTGAACGCCACATGGCCTTACCGCGAGGCGGGTGTTGCCGGGTGCTTCGCTTTCCCGGCGGGCGGCTCTCTCCTTGAGGTCCCTGCGGGCCTCATGGGCGTTCGCCTTAGCGAAACCCGTGTGCCGGGTGCTTCGCTCCCCCGGCAGGTGGCTCTCTCCCTGAGGTCCTTTCGGGCCTCAGGGACGTTCGCCTTAGCGAACCCGTGTGCCGGGCGCTTTGCTTTCCCGGCGGGTGGGCTCTCTCCTTGAGGTCCCTGCGGACCTCATGGGCGTTCGCCTTGGCAAAACCCGTGTGCCGGGTGCTTCGCTCCCCCGGCAGGTGGCTCTCTCCTTGAGGTCCCTTCGAGCCTCATGGACGTTCGCCTTTTTTGGACACAAAAAAGCCCCGTCCCTGGAAAGGGACGAGGCTATACTCGCGTTACCACCCTAATTCTGTTCATCACAAACCACATCCAGGCAAGCCTGAGTATGCTCTGTCATCAACAGCGCTTATGCCCCGCTAAACTACTGCAGGGTGCCGTTATAACGTACGGCTTACGGTTCGGCTTACACACGGCAATCATAATTACCGCTTCAGCGTCACTTCTCCGGGGAGATATTCGGCTATAACTCATCCATTGGTTTGCACCAACCACCAACTCTCTGAGGGATGAGATCATAACGTACTGAACCCGTCATGGAATCACTATTCATTATGAATATAGTTATAGCCTCTTTGCAGACAAAAGTCAACCAGGCGAAAGACTAATAAATTTCTTTCATCTCCCGCTCACGGTCACGCACTTCCTGCTCCCGGCTCTCCAGCACTTCCCAACCATCCTGAGTCAACAGTTCAAGCTGCGCTTCAACAAGCGTACGGAAACGGGCACGATAAATCGAGGCCTGCTTTTTCAGTTCTTCCACTTCCAAAGCAATTTTGCGAGATTTGCCCAACGATTCGTTCACGATCCGGTCTGCATTTTTCTCTGCTTCCTTCACGATCAACTGCGCTTCTTTCTTCGCATTACCCTTCACATCATCAGCAGCTTCCTGCGCAATGATAATCGTTTTGCTAAGCGTCTCTTCAATTGTAGAAAAATGATCCAGTTTCTCCTGAACGGACAGCAACTGATTGCTCAGCTCTTTGTTCTCGCGAATGACGCCTTCGTAATCTTTGATGACTTGATCCAGGAATTCATTGACTTCATCCTCGTCATACCCGCGCAAACGTCGGGAAAATTCCTTGTTGTGTATGTCCAGCGGCGTTAATGGCATGCTGTCCACCTCCTGTTAAAGTTCCTTCCCGTCCAGAGAAGGTTTGCAGCATATGGGTACCACCCAAGGGGCCGTATCGTTGATGCCTAACCTTGGCAACGTATACGGAATGCAGGATCAGAATTGCATCCTCCAACGTTCATGTAAAGCTTTGACTTAATGTTTATCGGATACACCGCGTATTTTCTACACCTTTATGATAAACATTTCGACAAGAAAGCGGATTTTCCTGCAACAGACTCAGGCAAATTTGCCGATTTTCACTCGGCAACGCCCTTTTTTGGTCATCCCATCCTGTTCCATAACCTTGAAGCGGCCAAATCCCTGAATGGATACGACATCACCCGCTTTTAGCGATTTGGAGGGATCTTCCTCAACTTTCCAGTTCACACGGCAGCGACCAGCTTTGATCGGAGCCAGCACTTTACTGCGACTAAGCCGATACACATCTGCGCAGATTCCATCCAAACGAAGCGAAGCGACCGTAATGTCCATCGTCTCCAGTTTACTCTCTGACCATCGCATCTGATCCAAAGGAAGTAACTCTGTGAACACATGTAACCGATGCACCTGATTCAGTTGAAGCGATAAAAAAGCGCCGGTTTCCGCCGCCACCACTGTATGGCAACCGTCCTCCAGCACTTGGATATCCCCGATCTTTCCACGTTTCATCCCAAGCCCGAGCAGGGAACCCATATAGTCCCCATGCTCCAGCTCCGAGATTTTCTGATCATCAGACGTAATACTGAGCACCTGCATACCCATATCCTCATCATCCAGATACATATAATCAGGTGCAACCAGCGCACGCTTGCGTTCAGCAGCCTCGTAACCACCATCCAGACGAATCTGAACGTCGTTACGGCGATTGGCAAGAGTCTGTAATATAAAAACCTGTCTTGGATCAAGAAAGTCAGTTAGCTTCATGTCATGATACTTACCCGCCTGCTCAACCCAATCCGAAGCCTTATCTACAAAATCCCGCTCATCATGGCTAAAATGTTCGTAAATTTCACCGCTCATCTATGTCACCCTACCCTATTATGCAAAATATCCAAGTATAGAGATCAACCCAACAAGCGCAAGTCGAAGAACAAGCAACGCCACAATCGGGGAAATATCCAGCACACCGAACAAAGGCGGTATAAATCGGCGAAACGGACTTAGATATGGTTCCACTAATTTGCCCAGCCATTCACCGATAAAGCTTTCCCGTGCGTTGGGAAGCCATGACATCAATATGTAGACGATGACCATGTAAAAGTAAATTTGATATGCAAAACCCAAAATATTAACTAACGACTCCAAAAACGGCTCACCTCATTCTGTTATAATCTTGCTCGCTGTCAGCCAGTATTTCCGTAATTGATCCCTGAATTTCAACCGTATCTGGCGTACAGAGAAAAATGTTTCCGCCGATTTTGGAAATACCGCCACCCAATGCATATACCGTGCCACTCAAAAAATCAATAACGCGCAGCGCTTGGTCCTGGCGAATTCGTTGCAAGTTCACCACAACGGTACGATGCGAACGCAGATGGTCGGCAATTTCCTGAGCCTCGTCATAAGAACGCGGTTCATACAGGACAACTTTAACATTTTTCTGGGAATGAATGCTCACCACATTATTCCCCCTTTGGTTTCTACGTTTATCGAGACTGGAGGTTTCAGCTTCCTGATGTTCAGCCTCATTTTCCTCCTGCGCAGCCATTCGTTCACGTTCCACAATCTCTTCCTCTTCCTGAAGTCCGAGGAAATTCATAAATTTATTCATTACGCCCATCGTGAACCCTCCTCTTTTCCTACGAGAATCGATCCTAGCCGTACCCAGGTTGCACCTTCTTCAATGGCCACTTCAAAATCATTGGACATCCCCATCGACAGTTCAGTCAATGGTTCTGCTGTAAGGGCTTGTCCATTCAGTTGATCTCTCAGCTCACGCAATCCACGAAATACGGGACGCGTCAGCTCCGGATCTTCCTCATGAGGTGCCATGGTCATCAGGCCAACGACCTTGAGATTGTTGAACGAACGAATATCACGCAAAAAAGAACTTGCCTGTTCAGGCTGTAAGCCATACTTGCTCTCTTCACCCGAAATATTCACCTGCAAAAACGTTTCCACTTGGATGCCAAGTGAAGCTGCTTTTTTATCCAACTCCTTCGCCAATGACAAACGATCCAGTGAATGGATGTAACGAAACTTGCCAATCACGTCTTTCACCTTGTTTGTCTGCAAATGACCGATAAAGTGCCAGGTACCCTGCTGACCAAAAGCTTCCCATTTGGCCTGTGCATCCTGCCACCGGTTTTCTCCGATATGCTCAAGACCATGATCCAGCACCGATCCCGTTGTTTCAAGTGAGACATATTTCGTGACCGCAATCACATTCACATCATCACGATGACGGTTACTGCGCCGACATGCGTCCTCGATCTTCTGATTTACCTGTTGAATACGCTCCTCCAATGACACAGAGGGTCACCTCTCTTCCAGCCCAATCCAGCTCGCCATCCGCCCCGTAACACCATTTTCCTTCCGATAGGAGAAAAATAGTTCGGGATGACAACTTGTACACCATGTTGTACATTCGATATGATCCGGCATTATTCCTGCTTTCATCATAATGTGTCGATTACATTCTTTCAAGTTTAACATCGTTTTACCGTTATTCACGGCTCGATATGCTTGTTTAGAAGCAGAATCCTTGTATTTATCATTAACCGGGGAATCATCAAACCAAACCCGTACATGCTGCATGACCGCCTCATCCACTTCATAACAGCAATCCCCAATCGACGGACCGATTGCAGCTCGAATGTCCTGCCTACGGCTGCCATACTCCCGTTCCATCGTCTCCACCATGGATACAGCGATACCCGCGACTGTACCTTTCCAGCCGGCATGAGCAAGACCTACCGCCTGCTGCACAGGGTCATAGAAATAAAGCGGAACACAGTCTGCGTAGAAAGAAGTCAGCAGCACACCAGGCACATTCGTGACCAATCCATCCGTATCCTGCAACGCAGATTGACGATCAAGTAATCCTCTGCTCCGATCTTCAGCGGTAATTACAGCCACATGTTTGCCATGCACCTGCTCTCCACAGGTCCATGCTTCTGCTGCAAAGCCAAGCTTCTCGGTTACAAGCCTGCGGTTGTTAAGTACAACTTCAGGATCATCCCCCACATGATAAGCACAATTGAGCGTGGCATACGGAACTTTTCCAACTCCACCATGTCTCGTCGTAAACCCGACTGACAGCTGTTCAAATTGCTGTGTCCAGGGCTCAACATATAATAATAACGGATCAGGACCGAAATCTGAATTTGGGTTCTTGGTCCGTTCAAGTAATTCTTTATCCAATACAAAGGGTTCCATTATCTCACCTCACCACTTCCAGTGTACCAAATGAGCCACATTCTGTCTCATTTATATCGTTCGACGCTGATTACGTTCCGACCGTTCAATGCGTTCCACTCGCTCTGTGCGGTTATGCTGCTGTTCATCATACAGGCGCGCTTCGCGATCACGCTCGTCATACGTATTTTCCTTCACCTCATCCATCTTCACCAGTATCACATCTGAACCAATCTTCACAATGTTTCTCCAGGGAATCACCAGATCCGTTCCCCCGCCAAAAAGACCCATAAAACGGCTGTACCCCGGCACAACAATCGCTTCAATTCGTCCCTGCTTCAGATCCAGCTCCAAATCACTGATCTGACCGAGGCGTTTACCATCCGTAATGTTAATGACATCCTTTGTTTGAAAGTCCGAGATTTTCATGCCTCGTGCCGCTACTTCGCTCGTATTTACTTTCATTCATTCCCGCCCCCTGTTATTCCTCTTCTGCCCGTTCTTCACGCTTCTATACAATATATGTTTCAGGGGCGAAAAATGTCCTGTTTTTCATCAAATGTGGAAACGGTCCAAAACAAAAAGACGACCAACGGTATACACTGCCCCGATTGATCGTCCTTCTGCCTTTGCATCGTGTTATGACTTTACATGTTTTTGCATCTGCTGTATCGCTGATTTCTCCAGACGTGATACCTGAGCCTGGGAAATGCCAATTTCATCAGCCACTTCCATCTGGGTTTTCCCTTCGAAAAACCGCATCGACAGAATCATTTTTTCCCGCTGACCAAGACGATGCATCGCTTCACGAAGTGCAATTTCCTCGATCCATGACACATCTTTGTTTCTGTCATCGCTGATCTGATCCATAACATAGATCGGATCTCCACCATCATGATAAATCGGTTCGAAGAGCGAGACCGGGTCCTGAATGGCGTCCAATGCAAAAACAACATCTTCCTTCGGCACATTCAGTACTTCCGCAATTTCGAATATCGTCGGTTCCCGGGAGTTTTTATTCGTCAGGCTGTCACGGACCTGAAGTGCTTTATAAGCAATGTCCCTCAAGGAGCGAGATACCCGAATTGGGTTATTATCACGCAGGTATCGACGGATTTCACCGATAATCATCGGCACCGCGTAGGTTGAAAATTTGACATTCTGGGATAAATCAAAATTATCAATGGCTTTCATCAGGCCGATGCAACCAACCTGGAACAGATCATCGACAAACTCCCCCCGATTGTTAAAACGCTGAATGACACTGAGTACCAGACGCAGGTTGCCATTCACTAATTTCTCTCTTGCTGAGCGATCATGGTGTTGCTGAAGGGAATGAAACAATTCCCGCATTTCAGTGTTGGTGAGGACAGGCAATTTTGCGGTGTCCACGCCACAAATCTCGACTTTGTTTCGGGTCATCGTGATTTACCTCCCAAGGAGAAACATTAATGTACATTATCTCCGGGGCAGGCTTTTTTATTCGTACTTGGCACCCTTGCCAGTAATACCCATTCTGACCAATGATGTATTTCAGACCATTTTATTAAACTCCTTGCGGAGTCTTTTAATGATTCTTTTTTCGAGTCGAGAGATGTAGGATTGGGAGATTCCGAGAAGATCGGCTACATCTTTTTGTGTCTTTTCTTCCCCATCCGTCAGGCCAAAACGAAGCTCCATAATCATTCGCTCGCGCTCCGTTAATTTTTCCAGTGCCTTGTGCAAAAGTTTCCGGTCTACCTGCTCTTCAATATTCCGATAGATTGTATCGTTTTCAGTACCCAATACATCGGATAATAATAGTTCATTTCCATCCCAATCAATGTTGAGCGGTTCATCAAAAGAAACTTCAGTTCGGATCTTACTATTACGTCTCAGGTACATTAAAATTTCATTTTCGATACAACGTGAAGCATAGGTTGCCAGTTTGATTTTCTTTTCCGGGTCAAATGTATTAACTGCCTTGATCAATCCGATCGCTCCAATGGAGACCAAATCCTCAATATTGATTCCTGTGTTTTCAAATTTTCGTGCAATGTACACCACCAGACGCAGGTTGCGCTCAATAAGCATCGCGCGAATGGCCGAGTCTCCCGAGGATAATTTTTGCAGCAAAAATTCTTCCTCTTCCCTTGTCAAAGGCGGCGGAAGTGCCTCACTTCCCCCAATATAATAAATCTCTTCACTTTTGAGTCCCAATAAAAATAACAGACGGTAATATTGCAGCTGCGCCACCAGTTTCCATTTCACAAGCATGTACGTTCCTCCTATACCACATTCAGCGGCTTTTCTGTTGCTCCCGCAGAGAGAGCCGTAGACTGCGCAGAAGCAGCGTCTTGCACAAGTTCAGGATGAATCACGGCCTGGTATTTCCCATCCGACGACAAAACACCTCCATCCAGCCCAATAAGTACCCTTGTCGTCTCATAACATGTTTCCTCCATCGTCACCTTCACCCGGTCCGGCTTCATTGCCAGCATAAACGCAGTCCCTTTGTTAATGCCCCGATAAGGCACCAGCCGCAGTCGATCCTGCCACTGAAAACTTTCCTGATCAAGCTCCAGAATAAGGTTGTCCGGCGCCTCGTCCTTGAGTCTACCCTTCCATGAAGCGGGTAACATGTCTTGCCATAACGAAACCTCCATTACCATGACCGGCATGCGCGATAAGGGATCTGTGAGTTGATTGCCCGTATCCAGAAGGCCTGTACAAGAAATGACTACCTCATCGATGCAGACCTCAACTTTACCCAAATAGGTCGTCATGCGATCCGTTTTCCGTTTTGAGCTCTGCACAGCTTTGAATAAAAACAGGATAGAAAAAAATACGATAAACGTGAACCAGAAAGCAATTTTCAGATCAAATGACATACCGCCAGAAGCCGTGAACCAAATGCCGTTAAACAACTCACCGGAGCTCTGAAGCATGTAATGCACACCCAGAATACCTCCGGCAGCGACAAAATTAATCACATAGAAGGTACCGAGCGTCCTCGCAAAAGCCTGCAGACCTTTAAAACCAAAAGCAATCGTAAGCATGACCAGCGAGAACCCGAACTTGATCAGAAAGGTGAACATAAAATCAAACTCCGGTACAAACATCATGACCACGTATAATGCACCCACAATGGCTGACAGCAACCATCGCCACCACACCAGCTTTGTCTTGCGCATCCAGGCGGTCATTCCGATGAGTGCACCGTCAATACACAGGTTTGTCAAAAAAATTAGATCCACATAAACAACCAAAGTCTTCACCTGCCTGCGCGCAACATATCGAAATACCGGTACCCGATATCCTGATATTCATGAGCATATTCACAAGTATACGGAGCCCCCTGTTCAAAGTCTGTCTAATCATGGGGGTGTGGTTCCAACTTTTTTTGTCGGAATTGCTCAGGCCCTTTGTTCAGAATTTGTTCATTGCTGTATGCTATGATATCTAAATAAACAGAAAAACCCGGTCGCTCCATAAGGAGTACCGGGTTTCCAATAAATTGATTTGCGTATTAATCGTTGTTATTATTGCGTGAACGATTGCGTAAAAATGTCGGAATGTCCAGCTGATCATTGCTCGGCTGATTTCCGAAAGGACGCAGGTTCGGCGAACGCGTATCCGTCGTCTCCGCTGTTGCTGGAGCTGGCTTACGTCCTGGTGGTGGTGGAGCAGGTTTATCTTCAAAACCGGTTGCAATAACCGTAACCTTAATCTCCTCTTTCAGGTCTTCGTCAATGATGGCACCAAAGATCATATTCACTTCCGGGTCGGAAGCAGAAGTTACGATCTCTGCCGCTTCGTTCACTTCATACAGGGACAGATTAACGCCACCCGTAATATTCATGATTACACCGCGAGCACCTTCAATAGAAGTTTCCAACAAAGGACTCATAATGGCTTTCCGTGCTGCTTCTGCGGCACGATTCTCACCAGTTGATTCACCAATCCCCATAAGGGCTGAACCACGTTCGTGCATAATCGTTTTGACGTCAGCAAAGTCAAGGTTGATTAGACCCGGTACAGCGATCAAATCAGAGATACCTTGTACAGCTTGACGAAGTACGTTATCCGCTTGACGGAATGCTTCAAGCATAGGAGTCTTTTTGTCCACGATTTCGAGCAAACGATCATTAGGAATCACGATCAGTGTGTCGACTTTTTCCTTGAGAGCTTCAATACCTTGCTCTGCATGGCTGGAACGCTTGCGTCCTTCAAAAGTAAATGGACGAGTTACGACACCAACGGTAAGTGCACCACACTCTTTAGCGATTTCGGCAATAACCGGAGCCGCACCTGTACCTGTACCACCGCCCATACCGGCTGTAACAAATACCATGTCTGCACCTTTCAACGTGTTCATGATCAGATCGCGGGACTCTTCCGCTGCTTTTTTACCTACATCCGGGTTGGCGCCAGCACCAAGACCACGAGTCAATTTATCACCGATTTGCAATTTATGCTCGGATTTCGCCAGGTGTAACGCCTGAGCATCCGTATTTACCGTAATAAATTCAACACCTTGTACACCATTTTCAATCATACGGTTGACTGCATTGCTTCCGCCGCCGCCTACACCGATGACTTTAATTTGAGCCAAGCTCTCCATCTCGAAATCAAATTCCAACATATTATTCCATCTCCCCCTCAATGTGCATGGATGGCCCGTCCAATTTTTGATTTGAACCGAATCAATTTCATATATCGACGAACGAAAGCGTTTATTTTAGTACCGGCGCATTCAGACGGCTTCAAGAATGTATGAAATGGATCCAACCTGTTATATAAATTCGCTGAACATATTCTTCAGCCGCTCGAACAGACCGGGTTTTTGCTCCGATTCCTGTGCCGTATTTGGCTTCGGACGGTTGGTGGGTTTCTTGTTGTTATTATTGTTGTTGTTATTTCCACCGCCGTTATTGATCGAGGGACGAATGCGCAAACTGCGAATTACACTGTGCAATATGCCGACTCCGCTTGTAAACCCGGGGTCACGCACACCAATATAATCCGGAACTGCAACTCGTACCGAAGCAGCAAGCTCATGCTGAGCGACCTGCAGAACCCCCGGCATAGAGACCGTACCTCCCGTTAGTATATAACCTCCAGGAAGCTCGTTGTAACCAAGACGCTTCACTTCTTGGGATATCATCTGGAATATTTCTTGAACCCTAGGTTCAATAATTGCTGCCAGATCCTCCTGTGAAAACTCCTTGTCTACATTACTGCCAATTCGGGTGACTTTGAACATCACATCCGCAGCAGCATCATCCAACCAGGCGCAGCCATATTTCAGTTTCACCTTCTCCGCCTGATCCGTTAACGTGCGTAAGCCATAGGCGATATCATTTGTTACGAATTCCCCACCTATAGGCAACGTTGATGTTGCAACAAGACTGTCTTCTTCAAAAATGGCGATGGTTGTTGCACCTGCTCCAATATCAACAAGCACTGAACCCATCGTTTTTTCATCTTTGGACAAAGCCAGTTGACCCGCTCCAAGCGACATGAGAACCAGATCGCTTACTTTCAGACCCGCTTTTTCCACGCAGCGCAAAAGATTATGTATCGCGGTTTTTGCACCCGTAATGATCGTTGCTTCAACTTCCAGACGAACACCAATCATACCACGGGGGTCCTGTATGCCCTCCAAGCCATCTACAACATATTGCTTGGCGACAACATCAATAATTTCCCGTTCCGGCGGAACTGCAATGACTTCGGCTGCTTTCAACACCCGTTCCATGTCTTCTTCTCCGATTTCACGATCCTCGTTAGACACAGCCACGACGCCGTGACTGCTCATCAGTCCGATATGATTTCCCGAGATTCCAACATACACTTCGGATATTTGAATACCTACCATACGTTCTGCATGATCCACTGCGTTGCGAATCGACTGCACCGTCTGATCGATATCTACGATTACACCTTTGCGAATTCCCTCCGAGTCGGCAGATCCAACTCCTATAATATTAAAGGTTCCATTATTCATTTCCCCAATAATAGCGCGAATTTTGGATGTACCGATGTCCAAACTAACAATGATGTCATTGTTGCTCAAGTCTGTGGCACCTCCTGACTCCAATAGTAAATTACGTTCGAATTTAAACACTCTTAAAACATATTCAACACACTTCAGGCTTTCCCTCTTTTTTCTACAATGTTTTTGGGTGTCAAAATCTGGTTGCCAGACATAAAACATTGAAGAAAAAAGAAGGAGGCAACTCATGTGCCATAAGTTCAAGTGTATCATTTTTTCTTCATCTCAGAAAGAACAAGTTTCATTGCTCTGACGGGGTCAAACCCCGACCTGCCTAGGCTTTCATATTCAGTCCAGCCTCATGATGGCAAAGATCAGGGGCTTGCTCCTGGTTCAGCATCATCTTCCAAGTCATCCGGGATGAAAGGGACATAGGTATCTGCCTCAAGCATGGTGATTTTCCCAGGCCGTTCGGTCTCAATCACCTGATTCAGATACTCCACTTTATCCGATAAAAGAGAGACGGTTGTAATCACTTCAAACTGCGATTTGGTATACATCCGAATCTGATCCGGAAATGAAGGCGTTGGATTCGGAATAATTTCCGAAATATCCGTCGTCAATTCATTCGGAATTTTAGCCAGTGTCTGGCTCAGCTTGGCTTTAAGTGGATCATCAGCCTTCCATTGGGTCAATATGGGCTTCTCCACAGCAACACCAATTGTTGCCGGAACTGTCAAGCTTGTCCCACTGGCTAATATCGCTTTTAGCGTACCGTCAGAACCAAGCTCATAAGCAACCGTGGCATATTCCTGAACCTTGATATGGATAATCCCCGGAAACTTTTTGTCCACGGTAACGGTGGAAATCGCCTTGATGGTCTTGAGACGCTCAATAACCTCGGCAGTACTTGTCCCAAAAAATTGTTCGCCTTCTTTCAGTCCGCTTTTCTCCAGCAGTTCTGAAGTTGCTGTATATACATTACCCGTAATTTCAATTGCCGAAATCCGACTCATGGAAGAACGAAAGAATAATACAGCCAGCAATACAATAAATAATAATAAGAGAATAATTACAATTTTGCGGCTTGTGTTTCCTTTTGGCCGATTCTTCTTCAGAACCGGAATTTGACTTTTAGGCATAAGTAGCGCTCCACAAAGCCTCAGGTCCCCTCCCTTCAAGAAGGGGACGCCAAGGACGTTAATTGGCAAAATCCAACTGTTTCGAAACGGGCGACTGTCGCTCAACCGATGCTCCAAGACTTTGGAATAACTTCTCGATCTGATCGTAGCCCCGGTCAATATGATGCACTTGCTCCACAACCGTTTTGCCTTGAGCAGCCAGACCAGCAATGACCAGAGCTGCACCTGCACGAAGATCGGTTGCTTCCACTGTAGCCCCGTACAGACGGGGAACACCACGGATAAATGCTGCGTTCAGATCGACTGAAATATCAGCCCCCATCACATTCAGTTCATCCACATGTTTGAACCGGCCCTCGAATACCGTTTCCTTCATCACACTGAATCCGTCTGCCAGACTGAGCAGCACCATGATTTGCGATTGCAAATCTGTCGGAAACGAAGGATACGGAGAAGTCACAATACGGTCTACTGATTTGGGACGGCTCATACAGCTCACCGTCATTATATCATTGCAAACTGTGATTTGAACACCAGTGCGCTTCAATACATGTATAAGTGAAGTAAGATGAGCAGGATTGCAGTGTGTAAGCGTAACATTGCCTCGTGTTGCTGCTGCTGCAATCATTACGGTTCCGGCAACGATTCGATCCGGTATAATCTCATAGGAACAAGGTTTCAGTCTCTCAACGCCATTGATCGTGATTGTATCCGTTCCTGCACCAATAATGCTTGCACCCATAGCATTCAAAAAGTGTTGCAGGTCCTGGATTTCAGGTTCTCTTGCGGCGTTGCAGATGGTTGTCGTCCCTTTAGCCATAACGGCTGCCATCATGATATTCTCCGTCGCTCCCACACTCGGGAAATCCAAATGAATATCTGTACCCACCAGATTGTGCCCATGACAGATAATCTGTTGGTCCTGCTCTTCAATCAAAGCTCCGAGCGCTTCCAGGCCCCGGAGGTGAAGATCAATTTTGCGTTCTCCAATGGCACAGCCTCCTGGCTGATACACTGACACTTGCCCAAACTTAGCCAGCAATGGTCCCATCAAAAAAATGGAAGAGCGCATCTGCTTCATTAGATCTTCTGGCACATCATATGACCGGATAGACGAGGTATTAATCGTCACTGTTCCCTGTTCATGCCGACACGTGCATCCAAGCCGTTCCAGGATATACAGCATCACTTCAATGTCCAGCAAGTGTGGAACGTTATGCAGTGTAACTTCTCCATCTGCCAACAAACTTGCGGCCATAATCGGTAAAGCGGCATTTTTTGCTCCATGGATGCGTATGGATCCTGAGAGGGGTTTCCCGCCTTCAATCACCAATTTGTCCAATGTATCACCTCCGGGGTTTACCGCTCACCCACTACGAAGACTTCCGGTACCAGGTTAATACCGTTTTGAGATGATATAGTGCTCTGTATCTGCTGCATTAGGGTGATAACGTCCTCTGCTGTTGCTTGGCCTGTATTAACAATGAAATTGGCATGCATGGTGGATACCTGTGCGCCTCCCTGGGTCATTCCTTTCAGCCCTGCTGCTTCAATCAGGCGGGCTGCATGATCACCCGGTGGATTTCGGAATACACTACCTGCACATGCCATCTGCAGTGGCTGTGTGCGGCGCCGGCGGTCTTTATAAGCCGCCATCGTTTCCGAAATGACGTTGCGCTCTCCATGCTGGAGTTCAAATGTAGCTTCCAGCACGATGCCTCTCCGATCATGCAGAACAGAGTGGCGGTAGGCAAAATCCATGTCCTCCTTGCTGTAACGTACCAATTCCCCTGTCTCCAGTACAATCTCAGCGAATTTGAATATCCGTGACACATCCGATCCATGCGCGCCTGCATTCATGTATACGGCTCCACCGACAGTGCCGGGGATACCGCTGCCGAATTCCAGACCGGTCCATTCCTTTTTGACAGCAACCACACTGAGTTTTACAAAAGAATGCGCCGCTCCGGCGGTTACACCGCCTTCGTGAAATTCGGCATAATCAAAGCCCTCGCCTGGTTTCACCACCACACCACGTATTCCTTTGTCTGACACCAGCATGTTTGAGCCCCGCCCAAGTTGCATCCACGGAATCTGATACGTGTGAAGCAATTGAACGAGATTCATCATCTGCTCTTTATTCTCGGGAATGACCAGTGCATCCGCAGGACCGCCGATCTTCCATGTGGTGTATTTGGCTAGCGATTCGTTTTCAAGAACTCTGCCAACATTATTCTGGGATAGTAACGATATCCACTGATGCATGTTTGCTTCCTCCTTTGCTTCAAAACCGATGAGCACGGTATGTTCTGTTGTTACAGACCGTGTTCTGGCGCCATGGAACGATGGTCACGATTTATACGGTATCTTATGTCAGCCCCGTCTTGTGTGTGACAATCGCCCACAATCACACTTTATCGGCGTGCAGCAAGACGCTGAATTTCATGAACAAGCACTTCAGCTGCATCGGGTTTCCCCAGTTTCCGGGAGGCTTCAGCCATTCGTTTGCGTCCCGATTCATCATTCATAATCTTGGCGATGGCTTCATACAGGACTTTGCCTGTAAGATCCTTCTCCAGCATCGTGAGTGATGCACCTCCACCCTCAAGCGTGCGTGCATTGGCTTCCTGATGATTATTAGTCACGTTAGGTGACGGAATCAGGATCGAAGGAATACCCAGTGATGTAATCTCCGCAAGGAATGATGCACCTGCGCGGTTTACAATCAAGGATGTGCAGGCAAGCACCTCAGGCATATTATGCACGTAAGGCAAGACATGCAGGTGGTTTGGCATCGTACCCAATGAGCTGCGAATGGCTTCACGCGTTTCATCAAAATAGGTATCCCCTGTCACGTAAACGACATGTACATCATCCAGTTGTTCCAGCATTGGAGCCATGTCCACCATGGCCTGATTGATTGCTTTTGCCCCGCGACTGCCACCAACCACAAGAACAACACGGCTGTTCATCGGTACACCTAACGTTGCAAAACCACGATCACGGCTAGCCTGAGCTACCGTAGTCGCTCGCGGATTACCGGTGTAGATCACCTTTTTTGCGCCGGAAAACGATTTTTCAGAACCTTCAAAGCTAACGGCAACCGTGTCCACATAACGCATCAAAAATTTGTTCGTCAGACCAGGGATGGCGTTCTGTTCATGAATTATACTCGGAATCCCCAGTTTTGTTGCTGCATACACCACAGGTCCACACACATATCCACCTGTACCAATCACAACATCCGGTTTGAATTCCTTCAGCATTTTTTTGGACTTGCGTACACCTTGAATGAAACGCATGACCGTTTTCAGGTTTTCGATGGACAATTTCCGTCGAAAACCCGTAATATCAATGGATTTAAAAGGAATATTTTCTTGGGGAACCAGTTTACTTTCCAGCCCTCTGGTTCCTCCGATGTATAGAAATGTCGAGTCCGGATTCTCCGCCTCGCATTGTCTTGCTATGGCAACGGCCGGATAGATATGTCCACCCGTACCGCCACCGCTTAGAACGACTCGCATCGCATAGTCACCTCGCATAACGGGATAAATTCACTAAAATGCCCAGTGCTGTGAGCATGAGGGTCAATGATGATCCGCCGTAACTGATCAGAGGCAATGTAATGCCCGTAACAGGCATCATGCCAATGACAACACCAATGTTAATAATGACCTGTACGGCGACCATACCTACGATACCAACACCAAGCAGACTGCCGAAGGCATCCGGAACGGTCATGGCTACACGCATCCCTCTCCACACCAGCACCAGAAACAACAATAATACAATCATTCCACCTATAAAGCCGAGTTCTTCGGCCAAAATACTAAAAATAAAGTCCGTTTGCGGTTCAGGTACATAACTGTACTTCTGCCGGCTCATACCCAGTCCCAATCCCGCCAGTCCACCAGGACCAATTGCGTATAAGGATTGAATGATCTGATATCCGGCACCCAGCGGATCGGACCACGGGTCCAAAAACGCTGTGATACGCTGCAACCGATAGGGTGCTGCTGCAATCAAAGCTGCAAACCCCGCTACGCCGCCAAGAGCAAGCAAGCTCAGATGTTTCATTCGCGCTCCGGCTGTGAAAATAATAAGCATCGCTGCGCCCATCATTACGGTGCCAGTCCCCAAATCAGGTTGCAGCATAATAATCCCAAAAGCCAAACCGATCAATCCCAGCGGTGGCAGAAGCCCCGTTGTGAAGGTTTTGATTTTGCCCGGTTCCTTGCTCAGCCAGTGAGCGAGAAACAGAATCATGCCCAGCTTCATGAATTCTGAGGGCTGAATACCGAACGAACCAATGCCCAGCCAACTTCGTGCACCACCGCGAACCACACCGATTCCAGGAATGAGCACCGCAATGAGCATAATAAAACAGGCAATCAATATAGGCTTGGCATATTTCCTCCACACCCGGTAGTCTACATTAGCAGTTACGAACATGGCCACAAGCCCAAGCACCGCAAACAGGGCCTGTCTTTTTACAAAATAAAATGAATCGCCATAGTCATGAAAGGCAAGCACCGAGCCCGCACTATATACCATAATAATGCCGATGGCAAGCAATGCCAAAATACAAATCAGCAACCAAATATCTGGTGCCGGTCGCGTCTGTTTCATCAGGAGGCCACCCCTTGCATGGAAGTAGGGGCTTTTCCACCCCCCTACTTACAAGTTATGCGCCGCCTCTTTAAAAATGCGTCCCCGCTCTTCATAGGAAGCAAACATGTCCCAACTTGCACATGCCGGGGATAACAAAACGACATCACCGGCACTTGCAAGCTTCGATGCTTCCTGCACAGCAACGGTTAACGTCCGGGCAGCGTCCTCCTCATTATCGACGACCTTAATTTGCTTTAATCCGGCAAGTTCCGCGACCTTGGCAATTTTTGTCCGTGTCTCTCCAATTGCAACGACAGCTTTTACCCGTTCCTGGAACAAGGGTAACAACTCCATCATGTCTGACCCGCGATCCAACCCGCCAGCAATTAATACGACCGGTTCCTTGAACGAATTCAGGGCCATAACCGTAGCTTTCGAATTGGTCGCTTTGGAGTTGTTGTAGTACGCAGAGCCATTATGCTCTAGAACGTATTCAAGTCGGTGTTCAACCGCCTTGAAATCTGCAAGCGGAGCAGCCAGCACTGCAGGATCAGCTCCTGCCGCTACGGCAATGGCCACAGCGGCCATTGCATTTTCCACATTGAATTGTCCAGCGATGCCAATGTTCTCGATGTCAATAATGGTGTGGTGATTTCCCTTTTCATCCGCGTAGATAATCTGACGCTTCACATCATCCTCTTCTCCATCCACATAAGGAGGATCTGCATACACACCTACATCCAACTTCTCAATCATTGAGAAGGGAAGCAATCTGCCTTTGATGTAAGGAACCAGACCACGACATACCGCATCATCCCAATTCAGAATGGCCACGTCGTCAGGCTGCTGATTCGCGAACAGTTTCGCTTTGGAAGCCACATAATCATCCAGATCCCCATGATAGTCCAGATGCGTCTCTGCAACGTTAAGCAAGCTGGCAATCCGGGGACGGAAATCAACCGTTCCTTTGAGCTGGAAACTGCTAAGTTCAACAACCATCCAGTTATCTGGAGAAGCTTGCTCTGCCGCTTCACAGAGAGGTGTTCCGATATTACCGGCAACGATCGGGTTGAGGCCGGCATGTTCCAACATTTCCCCCACCCAAGTGGTTGTTGTTGTTTTGCCGTTCGAACCCGTAATCCCGATCATGGGTGCAGCACATAGATGATAAGCAACCTCTACTTCGGTCACCACTTCAATGCCCAATGCCAAAGCTTGCTGCACAGGAGCAGCATGGTATGGGATACCCGGGTTTTTGACAACCAGCTTCACACCACTGTGAATCAGATCATCCGGATGCCCTCCGCATACAACAGAAATTCCCAAAGCCTCCAATTCGGAAGCTTCGGGACATTGATCTCTCTCTTTTTTATCATTTACTGTAACCTTCGCTCCGGCGCGATCCAGCACCTTGGCGACCTGTACGCCGCTTTTGGCCAATCCGAGCACGACTACTTGTTGTCCGCGATATGATTCAGGATGGTTCATGATCTACAACCCCTTGTTGAGATAAAGTCCAAGAGCGGCCAAAATTGCGCCTACCGCCCAAAAGGTAATAACAACCCGCCATTCTGACCAACCACTTAATTCAAAGTGATGGTGAATGGGGCTCATTTTGAATACACGCTTGCCACGAGTCTTGAAAGATACCACTTGAATGATGACAGACAGGATCTCGATAACAAAAATACCGCCAATGATGACAAATAGAAGCTCTGTTTTGGTTACAATGGCTACCGCACCAATCGCACCGCCAATCCCGAGAGAACCGGTGTCTCCCATAAACACTTTGGCCGGATGTGCATTGTATACCAGAAAACCGAGTACGGCTCCGATCATCGCTGCTGCACACACTGCTGCAGGCATTGATGTAGCTTGCATCGCCACAATGGCAAACGCACCAAAGGCAATCGCACTTACCCCTGACAGCAAACCATCCAGACCGTCGGTAAAGTTAACCGCATTGGTAATGGCAAGCATCATGAATACGACAAAAGGATAATAGAACCATCCGGTCCAGTCAAACGAGAATGACGTTCCCGGAATAGAGATGGCTGTGCTGTGTCCATTCTGGATCAGCAAGAAACACATCACTGCACTGAAGAACAATTGGCCCAGCATTTTTTGTCTGGCCGTCAGTCCCAGCGAACGTTTGAATACAATTTTGATGTAATCATCCAGGAAGCCAATGAGCCCGAATCCCAGCGTAGCCACGAGCAAGACATAAAAGTCTGTATTCTTGACTGCCGAAAATTTCAAAAAGGCCAATGTGAACGCAACTAAAATGACGACTCCACCCATTGTAGGTGTTCCGCTTTTTTTCAAATGGCTCTGAGGCCCATCTTCCCTAACTTGCTGTCCGAATTTCATCCGGCGTAACAGCGGAATCAGGAGCGGTGCGGCAATCACCGCCAGAATAAATGAAACGCCGATTGTTAACAGTAATACCTGAAAATCCATGGGTTCACCCCTCTAGTCTACTCGATTCTGTAATGGTGCTATTTGTAGTGCTTCGACCACGTCCTCCAGCTTCATGCCTCTTGAGGCTTTGAACAAAACAACGTCTCTGGGATGTAGTTTCTCCAGTAGATAACGGGTCATTTCTTCTTTATCTATAAAAGCATGCACAGCCTCTGTAGGCATATGCTTGCTTGCTCCTTCAGCAATCTTGGCTGATAGCGGACCATATACCAGCACCATGTCCATTTTGGCCGATGTGATATACTCTCCGATTCCGTAATGCAGATCCTGCTCTTGGGGACCGAGTTCAAGCATATCACCAAGCACAGCCACTTTCATGCGGTATCCTTTCAGACCTTCTAGTACATCGATTGCGGCCTTCATGGAGGTTGGACTTGCATTGTATGCATCATTCAGCAGGGTTAGACCACTAAGGCCTTGCGTAACCTCAATACGCATGCCTGTCAGTTTCAAGCGAGACAATCCCGCGGCAATCTGCTCCGTCGTCACTTTAAAATGACGGGCTACTGCCAAAGCAGCCAGACAGTTAACGACATTATGCGTTCCTAGCAGAGGTAGCGTAAAAGCATGTTCTCCAGACTGTTTGGTAGTGAAAACTACCCCGTTCTGCGCATTCATAAGTCCGGTAGGATAGTCATCATTATCGGTTTGCAGACCAAATGTAAACCGCTGCAATCCATCGGGTTGTTTCGTTGCGGGTTCTTCAAGGACTTGTGCAATTAAAGGCTCGTCTCCGTTGTAGATCAGTAACCCGCCAGGCTTCAATCCCGCGGCAATCTCGGCTTTGGCTCTGGCTATCTCCAGTCTGGACCCCAGCTGAAGCAGATGTGATTCACCAATATTGGTAATGACCGCTACATCAGGCTGCGCAATAACCGACAGATCGTTAATTTCCCCGCGACCACTCATACCCATCTCCAAAATGATAATCTCGGTATCCGGGTCCATGCTTAGTACAGTCAGTGGTAAACCAATGTGATTATTGAAGTTGCCTTGCGTCTTATGCACTTTGAACGTCGTTGAGAGAATGGCATCCACGATGTCCTTTGTTGTTGTCTTGCCGTTGCTGCCTGTAATGCCGACTACAGCCGCTTTATTCTCCGTTAGATAAGCAGATGCGAGTGCTTGCAGTGCGACAAGTGTGTCGTCAACAACAATGACAGCTCCTTGTGGCGGAATACCATGATCCTTTTGCCAGATCGCCCCTGCAGCCCCCTTCTCTAAACAGGTTTGCACAAATTCGTGTCCGTCAAACCTTTCACCCACTAGCGGGATAAACAAACTGCCTTCAAGAGGTTTACGCGAATCGGTAAACACCCCTTCGACCATTACATTGCCATGAGCGGCAACGTCACTTAATGTTCCTCCACACATCTCGGCCAATTGTGCCAATGTTCTTTTTATCAATTGGATTTGCCCCTTATCGCTTCTTTGGCTATGATTCGGTCATCAAAATCGGTTTTGGTTGTGCCGATAATCTGATAGGTCTCGTGACCCTTGCCCGCAATCAATACTACATCGGCTGGGCTTGCCATTTCAATAGCTTCATGAATCGCCTGGCGCCGATCCACAATCATCGTATAACGTTCAGCAGGAACGGATTCTTCAATCAGGCCCTGTTCAATGTCTTTGAGAATCAGATCCGGATCTTCTGTCCGTGGATTATCGGAAGTAACCAGTACAAAATCACTATAATTCGCAGCAATTTTCCCCATGAGAGGACGTTTCGTACGGTCCCTGTCACCACCACAACCAAACACGCAGATTACACGCCCTTCGGCAAATTCTTTCACCGTCCGCAGCACATTCTCCAGTCCATCCGGTGTATGGGCATAATCGACAATAACAGCAAATGGCTGTCCTTCGTCCACTCCTTCAACACGTCCATCCACGCCCGGAACCGTCTCCAGACTGCGCTTGATCTCTTCCAGCGGAATACCTTCCACCAGCGCTGCAGAGATGGCTGCCATTGCATTGTACACATTGAATTTGCCTACCATGCGCAAGCGAATATCCGTGCTGCCTGCAAATGTATCCACGTGGAAAGAAGTTCCCTGAGACGTGATTGAGATTTGGGATGCGCGTACATCCGCCTTTTCACCCATGCCATATGTAATCACTTCAGCCGCAGTCACAGAGATGAAATAAGCCGCAGCCGGATCATCTGCATTGATAACAGCGAATTTACGCCGTGAAGCATCTTCCGTATAACCGTTACCCAGTCGTGCGAAGAACAATCCTTTGGCCCCGCGATATTCCTCCATGGAATGGTGGTAGTCCAAATGATCTTGCGTCAAGTTAGTGAATACCGCAGTACGGAAATTTGTTCCCTTTACTCGCCCTTGTTCCAATGCGTGAGAAGAAACTTCCATAACACAGCAGTCCGTACCCTTCTGAACCATATCATGCAGACTACGCTGCAGATCAAGCGCCTCTGGTGTTGTTCCTGACATCGGGTAGGTGCGACCGTCATACCGCATTTGAATAGTACCGATCAATCCCGTCTTGCGTCCGTAATCACTCATGATTTTTTCAATCAAATAGGTGGTCGTTGTTTTTCCGTTCGTTCCCGTTACACCAATCATATTCATCTTCTGGCTTGGCGAGTCAAAAAAGAAATCTGCCAAAACAGCCATCGCAAATCGGCTATCCTTCACCAGCAATTGTGGT